>NZ_CM178722.1:5023558-10047117 GCF_058673395.1 Streptomyces sp. HUAS MG56
TCCTCAGGGGCTGAGGCGTTCCACCGCCCACGTGCCGTCCGGCCGGGAGACGTAGCGCAGGCGGTCGTGGAGTCGGTTCTCGCGGCCCTGCCAGAACTCGACCGTCTCGGGGACGACGCGGAATCCGCCCCAGTGCGGGGGGACCGGGACCTGTTCGCCCTCGGGGTAGCGGGCCTGGAGGTCGGCGTAGGCCGTGACCAGTTCGGCGCGGGAGGCGATCACCGCGGACTGGGTGCTGGCCCAGGCGCCCAGCTGGGAGCCGTGCGGGCGGGTGCGGAAGTAGGCGGCGGTCTCGTCGCGGCCGGTGCGGCGGGCGGTGCCCGTGACGATGACCTGGCGGGCGATCGGATGCCAGGGGAAGAGCAGCGAGACGTGTGGGTTCTCCGCGAGGTCACGGCTCTTGCGGGAGTCGTAGTTGGTGTAGAAGACGAAGCCGTCGCTGTCGTACTGCTTCATCAGGACCGTGCGTGAGCTGGGGCGGCCCGTCGCGTCCGCCGTGGAGACGACCATGGCGTTGGGTTCGTAGAGCGTGCCGTGCAGGGCCGTGCGCGCGGCGTCCTCGAACCAGCGCGTGAACTGGTCCATGGGATGCGAGGCGAGGTCCTGTTCGGCGAGGCCGTCGACCCGGTACTGCTTGCGCATGGCGGCGGGATCGAGGGCGGGGTCGAGGGGCTCCAGGCGGAATTCGCGGTCGGTCACGCGGTCATCTTGCCGCACCCGCCACCGAAGACGTCTCGAACAGTCGTGGCACTCAGTGTCGTTCGGTCTCCCGATATCTGGCACTGAGGGATATCGTGCTGGTTCCCCGCCGGTGGGCCCTGCGTACGGGTGACCACCGGGTGACCACCGGCCGATCGGGGCATCACCGGGGTGACCACCCCGACACATCACGAGGAGCCGCCTGATGTCCGATTTCGTACCCGGACTCGAGGGAGTCGTCGCGTTCGAGACGGAGATCGCCGAGCCGGACAAGGAGGGCGGCGCCCTGCGCTACCGGGGCGTCGACATCGAGGACCTGGTCGGGCACGTCTCGTTCGGGAACGTGTGGGGGCTGCTGGTCGACGGCGCCTTCACCCCCGGCCTGCCGCCCGCCGAGCCGTTCCCGGTCCCGGTGCACTCCGGTGACATCCGGGTGGACGTGCAGGCGGCGCTCGCCATGCTCGCCCCGGTGTGGGGGCTGAGGCCGCTGCTCGACATCGACGAGCGCCAGGCCCGCGACGACCTCGCGCGGGCCGCCGTGATGGCGCTGTCGTACGTCGCCCAGTCCGCGCGCGGGCAGGGGCTGCCGATGGTGCCGCAGCGGGAGATCGACAAGGCGCAGTCGGTGGTCGAGCGGTTCATGATCCGCTGGCGGGGCGAGCCCGACCCGAAGCACGTCGCGGCCGTGGACGCGTACTGGACCTCCGCCGCCGAGCACGGCATGAACGCGTCGACCTTCACGGCGCGGGTGATCGCGTCGACCGGCGCGGACGTGGCCGCCGCGCTGTCGGGGGCGGTCGGCGCGATGTCCGGTCCGCTGCACGGGGGCGCGCCGTCCCGGGTGCTCGGCATGATCGAGGAGATCGAGCGCACCGGGGACGCGGAGGGGTACGTGAAGCGGGCCCTGGACCGGGGTGAGCGGCTGATGGGCTTCGGGCACCGGGTGTACCGGGCCGAGGACCCACGCGCGCGCGTACTGCGGCGTACGGCACGGGAGTTGGGGGCACCGCGGTTCGAGGTCGCGGAGGCCCTGGAGAAGGCCGCGCTGGACGAGCTGCACAGCCGGCGCCCGGATCGTGTGCTGGCGACCAACGTGGAGTTCTGGGCGGCGATCATGCTGGACTTCGCCGAGGTGCCGGCCCACATGTTCACGTCGATGTTCACGTGTGCCCGCACCGCCGGCTGGTCGGCGCACATCCTGGAGCAGAAGCGCACGGGTCGCCTGGTGCGGCCTTCCGCGCGGTACGTGGGGCCGGGGGTGCGCAGTCCGCAGGACGTCGAGGGGTACGCGGACATCGCCCACTGAGGGGCGTACCTCATACCTGAGGGGTACGCCCCCGTGCCCCTGAGGGGGTTCACGCCGCCGGTGTCAGCAGCTTCCCGTGATGCCGCTCCGCCACCAGCGGGTGTGCCCTCAGCTTGCCCTTGAGCTCGTTGTAGCCGTACTCGGCGTACAGCGGGTTCGAGGGGTCGGTCGTGATGCCGGGAGCCGTTGCCGCGTGCGGGAAGGGCAGCGGCTGGATCCTCGCGTCCAGGCGGGGGTTGTAGAAGAACGGCACCGAGAAGCGTTCCGTCGCTCCGGGCGGGCTGACCACGCGGTGGTTGGTGGCCACCAGGTAGCCGTTGGTGGCCACTTCCAGCAGTTCGCCGAGGTTGACCACGAAGGCGCCCTCGACGGGCGGGACATCGTGGAAGAGGCCGTCCTCGCGCTGGACCTGGAGGCCGCCGACCGTGTCCTGGAGGAGCAGGGTCAGGAAGCCGTAGTCCTTGTGGGCGCCGACGCCCTGGTCGGTGCCGTCGCCCGCGCTGCCGGGGTAGCGGACGAGCTTGAGGTGCGGATGGGCGTGCTCGCCGAAGGCCGGGGCGTAGAAGTCGGCCGGGGCGCCGATCGCCGTCAGCAGTTCACGCAGGAGGCGCTCCGCGACCGCACTCAGCCTGTCGATCCAGGTCAGGGCGGCGCTGCGCAGCTCGGGCAGGGCGGCGGGCCACTGGTTGGGGCCCTGGAGCCACCAGTACGGCGGCTCGCCCGCGCCCGGGACGCGGGCGGGGCGTTCGGCGCCGATGTCGAGCTGGTCGCGCCAGTCGCGGGCGCCTGCGGTGCGCTCGTCGCCGGTGCGGGTGTAGCCGCGGAAATGCGGGGAGTTGACGTTGTCGAGGGCGAGCCGGTCGGCCTCGGGGAGGGCGAAGAAGGCGCGCATGGCGGTGAGCAGCGCGTCGGTCTCGGCCCGGGTCACGCCGTGTCCGACGAGCTGGAAGAAGCCGACGTCGTGCGCGGCGCTGTGCAGTTGGGCGTGGAGCAGGGCCCGGGCCTGGGAGCCGCGGTCGGCGGCCGACAGGTCGATGATCGGGAGCTGGTCGTACGACGGTTTCGTCGCGGTGTGCGAAGTCATGGGTGCGTCCACAGGGGTGTGTGGGCCACGGGCAGGCCGCCGAGGGTAGGGCGGCGCCCAGGATGCCGTAAGAAGAGGGAGAAGAAAGGGGCTGAATCAGGCCGAAAGGCGACAGCCCATGCTCGTGACGCGCACGAAGTCCACGTGGCGACGGCGAACGAGCATCGGAAGCATGCGGCAAGAGTACTGCGCCGCACGGGATACGGATGTGGCCCGCTTCACGCTTCACCGGCTCAGGCGAGCGCGCCTTCCAGCAGGTCGGCCCACTGGGCGACGACGCGGTCGCGGCGGGCGGTGTCGTCGGTCAGGAGGTTGGCGAGGCCGAGGCCGCGGGCCATGTCCAGGAAGCCCTGGACGGTCTCCCGGACGCCGGGGCGCCTCTCGTCGGCGCCGAGCAGTTCGACGGCGATGCGGTGGGTCTCGCGGCCGACGCGGGCCTCCAGCTCGGTCACGCGCGCGCGGAGCTGGTCCTCGTTGGAGGCGGCGACCCACAGGTGCAGGGCGGCGCAGAAGAGGGGGCCGGTGTAGAGGCCGACGAGGGCCGCGACGACGGCCCGGCGGTCGTCGGCGGCGCCGCCCGGGAAGAGTTCCCGCAGCGCGGTGGAGCGCTCCTCGGCGACGTACTCGACGGCCGCCGTGAACAGGTCCTCCCGGGTCGGGAAGTGGTGCTGGGCGGCGCCCCGGGAGACACCCGCGCGTTCGGCGACGACGGAGACGGTGGAGCCCGCCCAGCCGTGCTCGGCCAGGCAGGCCACGGCGGCCTCCAGCAGCCGCTGCCGGGTGGCCCGGCTGCGGTCCTGTTTGGGCGCGCGGTCGCGTTCCGCCGTCATGCTCATCCGGTCACACCACCCATGCCGCGTCCCGCTTCTGAAGGAAGGCCGTCATCCCCTCCCGGGCCGGGCCGGAGGCGAACAGCCGGGCCGAGAGCGCGGTCAGCTCCGCCGCGTCCCGGTCGAACGTCTCCAGCACCCTAGCCGTGAGCAGCCGTTTCGTCTCGGCCAGGGCCTGGGGGGAGGAGCGGCGCAGGCCGTCGAGGATCGGGGCCAGGGCCTCGTCCACGTCCTCGTCCGCCGTGGTGAGCAGGCCCAGGCGGACGGCCTCGGCCGGGTCGAAACGCTCGCCGGTGAGGTAGTAGCGGGCCAGGGCGCGGGGGTCGGTGCGCGGGATCACCGGCAGGGAGATCACCGCGGGGGCGACCCCGATGCGGACCTCGGTGAAGGCGAAGGTGGCCGTGGCGGACGCGGCGGCCAGGTCGCAGGCGGCGAGCAGGCCGAGGCCGCCCGCGCGGACATGCCCGGTGACCCGGGCGACGACCGGTTTGGGCAGCTCCACGATCTGCCGGAGCAGGCCGACGAGGGCGTCCGGGTCGGGAGGGTCGCGCAGGTCGGCGCCCGCGCTGAAGGTGTTGCCGCTGTGGGTGAGGACGACGGCGCGTACGTCCTCGTCCGCGGCACAGTCGGCCAGCGCGCCCGCCAGGCCGGAGACGAGGGCCGCGGAGAGCGCGTTGCGGGTGCCGTTGGCGTCGAGGCTGAGGGTCTCGACGCCACGCGTGCGCGTGCGGCCGATCGGTGTGCTCACGGGTGCTCCCTAAAGGGCCCGCAGTTCGCGGCGCAGGATCTTGCCGGAGGCCGCGCGCGGGACGGTGTCGAGGAAGGTGATCCGGCGGACGCGTTTGTAGGGCGCGACCCGTTCGGCGACGTACAGCATGATCTCGTTCTCGGTGAGGTCTTCGGCGGCGTCGGCCCGGCGGACGACGAAGGCGTGCGGGACCTCGTTGCCGTCCTCGTTGCAGGAGCCGACGACGGCGGCGTCGGCGATGCCGGGGTGGGTGAGGAGCAGCGCCTCCAGCTCGGCGGGAGCCACCTGGAAGCCCTTGTACTTGATGAGCTCCTTGACCCGGTCCACGACGTACAGCCAGCCGTCCGCATCGACGTGCCCGACGTCTCCGGTGTGCAGCCAGCCGTCGGCGTCGATCATGGCGGTGGTGGCGTCGGGGCGGCCGAGGTAGCCCTTCATCACCTGCGGGCCGCGGATCAGGATCTCGCCCGGCTCGCCGGCGGCGAGGTCCTTGCCGGGGTCGTCCAGGGAGACGATCCGCATCTCGGTGCCGGCGACGAGGCGGCCGACGGTGCCGGCGGGGGCGTCGTGCAGGCGGGCGAGGGGTACGACGTACGTGCCCGGGGACAGTTCCGTCATGCCGTAGGCCTGGCCGATCGGGGGCAGGCCGAGCCGCTCGGCGCACGCGCGCGCGAGGTGCGCGTCCAGCGGGGCGGCGGCGCTGATGACGTACTTCAGCGAGGACAGGTCGTAGTCGGCGACCGCCGGGTGCTTGGCGAGGGCGAGGACGATCGGCGGGGCGACGTACAGGCCGGTGATGCGGTGGTTCTGGATGGCCGCGAGGAAGGTCTCCAGCTCGAAGCGGGGCAGTACGACGACCGTGGCGCCCTTGCGCAGCGGCGCGTTCATCAGGGCGGTGAGGCCGTAGATGTGGAAGAACGGCAGGACGGCGAGGATGCGGTCGCCGGGGGCGGCCGGGACGGCGGGCTCCAGCTGGGCGAGGTTGGTGGCGATCTGCCGGTGGGTGAGCATGACGCCCTTGGGGACGCCGGTGGTGCCGGAGGAGTACGGCAGGGCCGCGATGTCCTCGGCCGGGTCCAGGACGGGCTGCGGCTCGGGGGCGGTGGTCGCGAGCATGTCGGCCAGGGAGCGGTGCCCGCTCGCGCGGTCGCAGACGAATATCTCCCGTACGCCGCCCGCGAGTTCGGCGGCCCGGCGGGCGGTGCCGAGCAGCGGCGAGACGGTGACGATCCAGCGGGCGGCGCTGTCGCGGAGCTGTTTGGCGAACTCCTCGGGCGTGGCGAGCGGGTGCACCGTGGTGACGGAGGCACCCGCGCGCGTGGCCGCGTAGAAGGCGGTCGGGAAGGCGATCGTGTTGGGGCTGTGCAGGGCGAGGACGTCGCCCTTGCGCACGCCGGCGTCGGCGAGCCCGGCGGCGACGCGCCGGTGGAACCGGTCCACCTGCTCGTACGTGAGCGTGGTGCCGTCCGTGCCGTCGATCAGCGCGGGCAGGTCGCCGAACTCGGCCGCCCGGCCCAGGACGGCCTCGTGGATGGGGAGTTCTACGGGCGGAACGTCTGCGTACTCGCTGCGGAACACGGTTCCTCCAGGCGGAAGCGGCGGCTCGGTCGGCCCGGCTCAGTACGACTTGGGCAGGCCGAGCGTCTGGTGGGAGACGTAGTTGAGAATCATCTCCCGGCTCACCGGCGCGATACGAGCCACGCGCGCGGCCGTTATCAGCGAGGCGAGGCCGAACTCGCGCGTGAGGCCGTTGCCGCCGAGGGTGTGCACGGCCTGGTCGACGGCCTTCACACAGGCCTCACCGGCCGCGTACTTCGCCATGTTGGCGGCCTCGCCCGCGCCCATGTCGTCGCCGGCGTCGTAGAGGTGGGCCGCCTTCTGCATCATCAGCCGGGCCAGCTCCAGGTCGATGTGCGCCTGGGCCAGGGGGTGCGCGACGGCCTGGTGGGCGCCGATGGGGGCCTTCCAGACGGTGCGGTCGCGGGCGTACTCGATCGCCTTGGCGAGCGCGTACCGGCCCATCCCGATGGCGAACGCGGCGGTCATGATCCGCTCGGGGTTGAGTCCGGCGAACAGTTGCAGCAGACCGGCGTCCTCGTCGCCGACGAGCGCGTCGGCGGGCAGCCGTACGTCGTCCAGGACCAGCTCGAACTGCTTCTCGGCCGCGCTCAGTTCCATGTCGATGGGGCGCCTGTCGAAGCCCTCGGCGTCCGTCGGGACGATGAACAGGCAGGGCTTGAGGCGTCCGGTGCGGGCGTCCTCGGTGCGGCCGACGACGAGGACGGCGTCGGCGATGTCGACACCGGAGATGAAGACCTTGCGGCCGGTGAGCAGCCAGTCGGTGCCGTCCTTGCGCGCGGTCGTGGTGATGCGGTGGGAGTTGGAGCCGGCGTCGGGTTCGGTGATGCCGAAGGCCATGAGCCGGGTGCCGTCGGCGATTCCGGGGAGCCAGGCCTGTTTCTGGGCCTCGGTGCCGAAGCGGGAGATGACCGTTCCGCAGATGGCCGGGGACACGACGAGCATGAGCAGGGGCGAGCCTGCGGCACCCAGCTCTTCGAGGACTATGGAGAGTTCGGTGATGCCACCGCCTCCGCCGCCGTACGCCTCGGGCAGGTTGACGCCGAGGTAGCCGAGTTTTCCTGCCTCGGACCAGAGTTCGGTGGGGGGCTTTCCGGCGGCGACCGCCTGGACGAGGTAGTCGCGTCCGTAGCGCTTGCCGAGGGCGGCTACCGCTGAGCGGAGGGCTTTGTGCTCTTCGGTTTCGATGACGGGAGACATGAGGCTCCTAAGAAGAGGTTTCCTGCACTACGGCGAGCAACATTCCGGGTTCCACCTGCTGGCCGGTCCTGGTGTGCAGCGCGGTCAGGGTTCCGGTGACCGGCGCCGAGATCTGGTGCTGCATCTTCATCGCCTCCAGCCAGATGAGGCCTTGGCCGGCCCGAACCGCCGCCCCCTCCGCCAGGCCCTCTGCGACGCGGACGACCGTGCCCGGCATCGGCGCGAGCAGGGAACCGGGGGCGAGCTGGGCGGTGGGGTCGGGGAAGCGGGGCAGGGCGGTGAGGCGGGTGGTGCCCACGTACACCTCGTCGCCGTAGCGAGCGATCACGAACTTCCGTTCCACACCGTCCACTTCGAGTACAACCGCGCGCTCGTCGGCATGCACGACGCGTACCCCGTCCGCCGCCAGGCCTTCCCTCGTGTGCCAGTAGCGGACCTCCTGCTCCTCCCCCGCCACCGCGTACCGCTTCACCTGCGGCTGTGAGGGCAGGTTGCGCCAGCCGCCGAAGCGGGAGCGGCCGTGGGCGGCGGCGAGGGCGGCGGCGAGGGGGGCGGCGAGGGGGGCGTACGGGTCGGGGGCGGGCTCGGTCAGTGCGGTGAGGTGGCGGTCGTAGAAGCCGGTGTCCATGCGGCCGCCGGTGAACTCCTCGTGGCGCAGGGAGCGGACCAGCAGGGCGCGGTTGGTGGCCGGCCCGTGGATCTCCGCGCGCTCCAGTGCTCCGGCGAGCGTGCGGATCGCCTCCGCGCGGGTGGCTGCGTGGGCGACGACCTTCGCGAGCATCGGGTCGTAGTGGACGCCGACGGTGTCGCCGTCGGTGTAGCCGGTGTCCAGGCGGACGCCGGCCGGTACGGCGAGGTGGTGCAGGGTGCCGGTCTGCGGGGCCCAGTCGTGGGCGGGGTCCTCGGCGTACAGGCGGGCCTCGATCGCGTGGCCACGCGCGCGTGGCGGGTCCTTTTCGAGGGCCCCGCCCTCCGCGATCCGGATCTGTTCGGCGACCAGGTCGATGCCGAACACCTCCTCGGTCACGGGGTGTTCGACCTGGAGGCGGGTGTTCATCTCCAGGAAGTGCGCGCGGCCGTCGGCGACGAGGAACTCGACGGTGCCCGCGCCCCCGTAGGCGACGGCGCGCGCGGCCTGCACGGCCAGCGCGTACAGGTCCTGCGTGAGCCCCTCGGACAGGCCGGGCGCCGGGGCCTCCTCGACGACCTTCTGGTGGCGGCGCTGGAGGGAGCAGTCGCGGGTGCCGAGGGGCCAGATCGTGCCGTGGGTGTCGGCGAGGATCTGCACCTCGACGTGGCGGCCGTGCTCCAGGTAGGGCTCGATGAAGACCTCGCCATCGCCGAAGGCGCTCGCGGCCTCGGCGCGTGCGGCCTCCAGTGCGGCGCTCAGCTCCTCCAGACGGCGTACGATCCGCATCCCGCGCCCCCCGCCCCCGGCGGCCGCCTTCACCAGTACCGGCAGCTCGGCCTCCGTGACCTGCGCCGCGTCGAGGGGCGCGAGACCCATCAGCTCCTTCGCGCGGGTCTTGGAGGCCATCGCCTCGATGGCCTCCGGGGGCGGGCCGATCCAGGTCAGGCCGGCGTCGAGCACGGCGCGGGCGAAGTCGGGGTTCTCGGAGAGGAAGCCGTAGCCGGGGTGCACGGCGTCCGCGCCGGCGTCGAGGGCCGCCTTCACGATCAGGTCGCCGCGCAGATACGTCTCGGCGGGCGCCGCGCCCGGCAGCCGTACCGCCGTGTCGGCCACGCGCGCGTGGAGCGCGTTCTCGTCCGCGTCCGAGTGCACGGCGACCGTCCGGATTCCCAACTCACGGCAGGTGCGGAAGATCCGGCAGGCGATCTCGCCCCGGTTGGCGACGAGCAGTGTCGAAATCGCAGAGATCACGGAATCCCTCACATCCGGAAGACGCCGAAGCCGCCACGCGCGCCCTCGTAGGGCGCGGTGTGGATCGCGGACAGGCACAGGCCGAGGACGGTGCGGGTGTCGCGCGGGTCGATGACGCCGTCGTCGTACAGCCGCCCGGACAGGAACATCGGCAGCGACTCGGACTCGATCTGCTGCTCCACCATCGCGCGCAGGGCGGCGTCCGCGTCCTCGTCGTACGGCTGCCCCTTCGCCGCCGCCGACTGGCGGGCGACGATCGACAGCACGCCCGCGAGCTGCTGCGGCCCCATCACGGCGGACTTGGCGCTCGGCCAGGCGAACAGGAACCGGGGGTCGTAGGCGCGCCCGCACATGCCGTAGTGCCCGGCCCCGTACGACGCCCCCATGAGCACGGACAGGTGCGGAACCCTGCTGTTGCTGACCGCGTTGATCATCATCGAGCCGTGTTTGACGATCCCGCCCTGCTCGTACTCCTTGCCGACCATGTAGCCGGTGGTGTTGTGCAGGAAGAGCAGCGGGATGTCGCGCTGGTTGGCGAGCTGGATGAACTGGGCGGCCTTCTGCGACTCCGCGCTGAACAGGACCCCCTGGGCGTTGGCGAGGATGCCGACCGGGTATCCGTGCAGGGCGGCCCAGCCGGTGACCAGACTGGTCCCGTACAGCGGCTTGAACTCGTCGAAGTCGGAGGCGTCCACGATCCGGGCGATGACCTCGCGCGGGTCGAAGGGGATCTTCAGATCGCCGGGGACGATGCCCAGCAGTTCTTCCTGGTCGTACTTGGGCGGCTCGGCGGGCGCCGGATCCGGGTACGCCTTGCGGTGATTGAGGCGGGCGACGACCCGCCGCGCCTGCCGCAGCGCGTCCGGCTCGTCGACGGCGAGGTAGTCGGCCAGACCCGACACGCGCGCGTGCATCTCCGCGCCGCCCAGGGACTCGTCGTCGCTCTCCTCGCCGGTGGCCATCTTCACCAGCGGCGGACCGCCGAGAAAGACCTTCGCCCGCTCCTTGACCATGATCACGTGGTCGGACATGCCGGGGATGTACGCACCGCCGGCCGTCGAGTTGCCGAAGACGACGGCGACGGTCGGGATGCCGGCGGCGGACAGGCGCGTGAGGTCGCGGAAGATGGCGCCGCCCGGGATGAAGATCTCCTTCTGGGACGGCAGGTCGGCGCCGCCGGACTCCACCAGGCTGATGCAGGGCAGCCGGTTGGCGAGCGCGATGTCGTTCGCCCGCAGGGCCTTCTTCAGGCTCCACGGGTTGCTCGCGCCGCCGCGCACGGTCGGGTCGTTCGCGGTGATCAGGCACTCCACGCCCGCGACCACGCCGATGCCGGTGACGATCGAGGCGCCGACCGTGTAGTCGCTGCCCCAGGCGGCGAGCGGGGACAGCTCCAGGAAGGGCGTGTCCGGGTCGAGGAGCAGCTCGATCCGCTCCCGTGCGAGCAACTTGCCGCGCTGGCGGTGTCGTTGTACGTACTTCTCGCCGCCGCCCGCGAGCGCCTTGGCGTGCTCGGCGTCCAGTTCGGCGAGCTTGGCGAGCATGGCCTCGCGGTTGGCCCGGTGGTCGGGGGCGGCCGGGTCCAGGGCCGAGGTCAGGGTGGTCACAGCAGGGCCTCCGGGATGTCCAGGTGGCGGGAGCGCAGCCATTCGCCGAGGGCCTTGGCCTGCGGGTCGAAACGGTGCCGGGCGGCGACGCCGGCGCCGAGGACGCCCTCGACGACGAAGTTGACCGCGCGGAGGTTCGGCAGCGGATGCCGGGTGACGGGCAGGTCCCGGCTCTCGGGGATCAGTTGCCGGAACCTTTCGGCGGTCAGCTCGTGCGCGAGCCACCGCCAGGCGTCGTCACTGCGGGCCCACACCCCCACGTTGGCGTTCCCGCCCTTGTCCCCGCTGCGGGCGCCGACGACCAGCCCGAGGGGCGCGCGGCGGGTCGGCCCGGGCGGCAGGGGCGCGGGCAGAGCCGGTTCGGGTACGGCGTCCAGGGGCCGGGTCTCCTGGGGCGGCGCCACAGGGACACGACGTCCGTCGTGGAGGACGGCCACATGGTCGACGGCGCCATGGGGGACGTACACATCCTCGAAGACCCCATAGGGCGCGGCCTTTTCCGGTGGCGAGAGCACATGGAACCCGGGGTAGCTGGCCAGCGCCAGCTCCACGGCGGCCCCGCTCAGCGCCCGCCCGACGACCCGCTCGTCCGCGTCCCGTACGACGAGCCGCAGCAGGGCGCTGGCGGTCTCCTCGGTGTCCGCGTCGTCCCGGTCGGTCCGCACCAGCTCCCAACGGACCTCGGCGGGCGGCGACGTGGCGAGCGCGTCGTCGAGCTGCTCCCGCACCAGCGCGGCCTTGGCCTCGATGTCGAGCCCGGTGAGGACGAAGGCGACCTCGTTGCGGAAGCCGCCGAGCCGGTTGAGCCCGACTTTGAGGTCCGGCGGCGGTGCCTCGCCCCGCACCCCCTCGATCCGCACCCGGTCCGCCCCGTCCGGACTCAGCCGTACGGTGTCCAGGCGGGCGGTGACGTCGGGCCCGGCGTACCGCCCGCCGCCGGTCTCGTACAGCAGCTGCGCGGTGACGGTGCCGACGTCGACCAGGCCGCCGGTGCCGGGGTGCTTGGTGATCACGCTGCTGCCGTCGGCGTGGATCTCGGCGAGCGGGAACCCGGGCCGCCGGACGTCGCCCTCCTGGAAGAAGGCGTAGTTCCCGCCGGTCGCCTGCGTCCCGCACTCCAGCACGTGCCCGGCGACGACGGCGCCCGCGAGCCGGTCGTAGTCCGTCCGCGCCCACCCGAAGTGGGCGGCGGCGGGCCCGGTGACCAGGGCCGCGTCGGTCACGCGCCCGGTGACGACGATGTCCGCACCGGCTTGCAGACACTCGGCGATGCCGAAGCCGCCGAGGTAGGCGTGGGCGGCCAGGGTGCCGGGGTGGGCGGCGGTGAGGTCGTCGCCCTCGACGTGCGCGACGGTGACCGGGATGCCGAGCCGGTCGGCCAACTCCCTTATGGCACTGGCCAGTCCGGCCGGATTGAGCCCTCCGGCGTTGGTGACGATCTGCACCCCGCGCTCATGGGCGAGGCCGAGGCAGTCCTCCAGCCGGCGCGGGAAGGTACGGGCGTAACCGGCGCCGGGGTCCTTGAGCCGGTCGCGGGCGAGGATCAGCATGGTGAGTTCGGCGAGGTAGTCGCCGGTGAGGACGTCGAGTTCGCCGCCGGTGAGCATTTCGCGCAGGGCGCTCGCGCGGTCGCCGTAGAAGCCGGAGAAGTTGCCGATGCGCAGGGGGTTCACCGCTCGCCCTCCTTCGGCGGGCGGCCGCCGCCGGGCGGCCCCGCGAAGGCCTGGGCGATGTCCAGCCAGCGGTCGGTGTCCGGGCCCACGGCGGTCAGGCCGAGGTCGGCGCGGTGGGCGCGCTGGGTGACGAGGAGGCAGAAGTCGAGGGCGGGGCCGGTGACGCGCTGCGGGGCGTTCTCGGGGCCGTATGCCCACGTCTCCCCCGTCGGCGCGGCGAGTTCGACGCGGAACTCTTCGGCGGGAGGGGTCAGCTGGTGGACGCTGTAGGCGAAGTCGCGTGTCCGCACCCCGAGTCGGGCCACATGCCTGAGCCGGTCGGTGGGTGGGCGCACCACACCCAGGGCGTCGGCGATGTCCAGGCCGTGGGCCCAGGTCTCCATGAGGCGGGCGGTGGCCATGGAGGCGGCCGACATCGGAGGGCCGTACCAGGGGAAACGGGCGCCGGGCGGCGCGGCGCGCAGGGCCTGGTCGAGGGCGGTGCGTCCCCCGCGCCAGGCCGACAGCAGCTCGGCGGGCACGAGCCGGGCGCCTTCCTCCGCGCCCTCGTCCACGAAGGAGTCGGGGGCGGCGAGCGCCTTCTCGACCAGTGCCCGGAAGGCGTCCGCGTCGGTGACGGCGAGCAGGGCCGAACGGTCGGTCCAGGCGAGGTGGGCGATCTGGTGGGCGAGGGTCCAGCCGGGGGCGGGGGTGGGCAGTGCCCACTGCTCGGCGCTCAACTCGGCCACGAGCAGGTCGAGTTCCTCGCTCTCGGCACGCAGGTCGTCGATGACGGGCGTCGGGTCGGCCATGGGGGGAGCATGGCAGTGAGGGCAGAAACAATCAAGCACGCTTGCATGAATTTGTTTTCCACAGGGCAACTCCTGTGTGCACGCGGGTCGCTACCCTCGGTGAACGGAGGTGGTGACGGTGAACATCCGCAAACTCGATCCCAGTGCGTCACCGTTGGACTACTACGGCTACGAGCTGCGCAGGGCACGGGAAGCGGCCGGCCTGACGCTGGCCCAACTGGGGTCGATCGTGTTCTGCACGGGGTCGTTCATCGGCATGATCGAGACGGCCGCGCGGGTGCCGCAGCGGGAGTTCTCCGAGCGGGTGGATGCGGCGCTGGGGACGGACGGCTTGTTCTCGCGTCTGGTCGGGCTGGTGTTACGGAGCCAGTTGCCCAGTTGGTTTCAGCCGTATGCGGAGATGGAGGCGAAGGCGGCATACATCTCCACGTACCAGGCGCAGTTGGTGGACGGCCTGCTCCAGACCGAGGCGTACGCCCGCACCGTGCTGGGTCTGCGTGACGACGCGGGTCTCGACTCCAAGGTGGCGGCGCGATTGGAGCGGCAGCGGATCCTGGAGCGCGAAGAACCGCCGGCCACCTGGGTGGTGCTCAGCGAGGCGGTGCTGCATCAGCAAGTCGGAGGCCGGGCAGTCATGCGGGAGCAACTCGCGCACCTCTTGACCATGCAGCAGCGCGCGTGGGTGAGCGTTCAGGTGCTGCCGTTCACGGCGGGGGCGCATACCGGGTTGATGGGGTCATACGCCCTGCTGCGCTTCGACAAGGAACCCGACATCGTCTACACGGAGGACTTCGTCCAGGGGCACATGACGGCCAATCCACAAGCGGTCAAGGAAGGTTCGGTCCGTTACGATCAACTTCAGGCTGCTGCCCTCTCCGCCGAGGACTCGGCAGCGCTGATCGCCCGCGTGATGGAGGAGCGCTATGGAGACGAGCCGGGAGCTGTCGGGCGCGATATGGCGTAGGTCGTCCTACAGCGGCGACACGGGCGGCCAGTGCGTCGAGGTCGCCGATCTCACCCCCGCCACAGCCGTCCGTGACTCCAAGCACCAGCAGGGGCCTGCCCTCCTCTTCCCCACCCGCGCCTGGTCGGCCTTCGTTCAGTCGGTCAAGGGCTGAAGCGACTGATCAGCCCCGGCCGGAAGCGGCCGGGGCCGGGATGCGCTGCGTGATCGATCGCCGCCGTCGGCGAATTCACTCCGCGCCGACCACCCGCCACCTGCGCACCACGTCCTCTTCCGTCGTCAGCCGCGTCCCGCCGCCGAGAGCCAGCGGGTCGAACGTGAGACCTCCGACGCCCCTGCCGTCACGCTTCCGGTGCCGGCTCCACCCGGGCCTTGCCGCGGCCCACCTGGGTGCGGACCGCGCCGATGCTGGCGGCGATGACCAGGGCGATGGCGGCCGCCTCGGTCCAGGACAGGGACTGGCCCAGGATGAGGAAGCCCGCCGTGGCCGCGATGGCCGGTTCCAGGCTCATCAGGATGGCGAAGGTGGAGGCGGGGAGGCGGCGCAGGGCCAGGAGTTCGAGGGTGTAGGGGAGGACCGAGGAGAGCAGGGCCACGGCCGAGCCGAGGGCGACGGTGGTGGGGTTCAGCAGACGGGTGCCCGCCGAGGTGACGCCCAGGGGGAGGAAGAGGAGCGCCGCCACCGCCATGGCCAGGGCCAGGCCGTCCGCCTGGGGGAAGCGGCGGCCCGTGCGGGCGCTGAAGAGTATGTAGACCGCCCACATGGCGCCTGCGCCCAGGGCGAATCCGACACCTGTGGGGTCCAGGTCGCTGAAGCCTCCGCCGCCCAGCAGGAACACGCCGAGCAGGGCCAGACCCGCCCACACCGCGTTGATCGCGCGGCGGGAGGCCAGGACGGACAGGGTGAGCGGGCCGAGGACTTCGAGGGTGACCGCCGGGCCCAGCGGGATACGGGCGACCGCCTCGTAGAAGAGCCCGTTCATCGCGGCCATGGCGATACCGAACGCGACCACCGTGCCCCAGTCGGCGCGCGAGTGGCCGCGCAGCCCGGGGCGGCAGACCACGAGGAGGACGATCGCCGCCGCGAGGAGGCGCAGGGTGACGACACCCGGCGCGCCGGCGCGGGGCATCAGGGTCACCGCGAGCGCGCCTCCGAACTGGACCGAGATGCCGCCGGCCAGCACCAGCCCGACCGGGCCGAGTGAGCGGGGCGAGCCGAAGCGGCGCGGTGCGCCGGACGGGGCGGCCGGGGTCGCGGCCGGCGTGGTGGTGTGGGAGGCGTTGGTGCTGGAGGCGGCGGTCACGGGCTGTCCTGGACTTGATCGAGTATGTCTATCCCGATGTACTAACAAGTTCAGGGTAATGGACTTCGACAGGAGCGTGAACCCCTTTAGTAGCTGTCCCGCATCGTGGGATCCGGCCTCCGGTCCGCTCCCTCCTCGTCCCGGAAGAGCGGGCGGCCGTCGGCCAGGGACATCGGTGCGTGGTGTCCGTACGCGTACGGTCCCTGGCCCGGCTGCGCCGGGGGCCAGCCGCCCTGGGGGGCCTGCCAGGTCTGAGGGTCCTGCCAGGCCTGGGGATGCTGCCATGACTGGGCGTGGGGCTGGGGGGCGGGGGGCCGGGGCGGGGCCGGCCGGTGGTCCTCCCACAGCGGCATGCGCAGTTCGCCCGTGTCCATGACCGCGTTGTTCTGCGAGCGGTGCAGACGGGCGTACGCGCCGCCCCTGGCCAGGAGTTCGTCGTGGCGGCCGGTCTCGACGATGCGGCCGCGGTCCACCACGAGGATGCGGTCGGCGTCGGGGGCCAGGTTGAGGTCGTGGGTGATCATGATCGTCGTACGGCCCGCCATCAGACGGCGCAGAGGCTTCACGACGCGGCGGGCGGCCATCGCGTCCAGGCCCGTCGTCGGCTCGTCCAGGACCAGGACCGGGGCGTCGCGCAGGATCGCGCGGGCGATGGCCAGGCGCTGGAGCTGACCGCCGGACAGGCGGGCCGAGTTGGGGTCGACCCTGGTGTCGTAGCCGTCGGGGAGGCGGACGATGAACTCGTGGGCGTCGGCCGCCCTCGCCGCCTCCTCGATGGCCTGCTCGCTGGCACCGGGGCGGCCGCAGGCGATGTTGGCGCGGACCGTGTCGTGCAGGACGAGGGTCTCCTGCGGGAGCAGGGTGACGTACTCGCGCAGGCGGGCCAGGGGGAAGTCGCGCAGCGGGACGCCGTCCAGCAGGACCTCGCCGGCGTCGGGGTCGTAGAAGCGGAGCAGGAGCTTGGAGACCGTGGACTTCCCGGCGCCGCTCGGGCCGGTGACGATCACCAGCTCGCCGGGGCTGACCGTGAAGGAGAGGCCTTCGAGGGCGGTCTTCTCGGCGCCCGGGTAGGTGAAGGTGGCCTGCCGGACCTCGACCGTGCCGTCCGGGCGGCCGGTCTCCGTGCCGCGCGGGGGGTCGGTGACCGAGGGGCGGACGTCGAGGATCTCGATGAGGCGCTCGGCGCCCGCCGTGGCGGCGGTGACGGTGAGGCCGAGCTGGGCGAGGCCGCGCACGGGCGGGTAGAGGTAGCCGAGGAAGGCGGCGAAGGCGAGGAGCCGGCCGAGGGTCATGCGGCCGGTGGAGATCTCCCAGGCGCCGATGCCGATCACCGCGAGCACGCAGACCGTCTCGATGACCTGGACGAGCTGTTCGTAGGCCTCGTTGAGGCGGGTGGAGCGGACCGAGGCGCGGAACCAGGCGTTCGCCTCCTCGCCCAGCCGGCGGCGCTCGGCGTCGCGGCGGTCGTAGGCCTGGGTGAGCACGATGTTGCCGAGGGACTCCTCGACCACGGAGGTGATGGCGCCGTCGGCGGCCCGGCCCGCGCGCGAGACGTCCTTGATGGAACCGGAGAAGCGGCGCGCGGCCAGCCAGAACAGGGGCGCGAGCACGAAGGTCGCGGCGGCCAGGTCCCAGCGCAGCCAGAACGCGGCGGCGGCGTAGAAGAGGGCGGAGAAGGCGGCCGAGGCGGCGCCGACCAGGCCGGACACGACCAGCGTCTCGATCGCCTCGACGTCGCTGGTCAGCCGGGAGAGCAGATCGCCCTGGCGGTGGCGCTGGAAGAAGTGCGGCGGCAACTGCTGGACATGGTCGAAGACGTGCTCGCGCAGCCGCATCACGAAGCGTTCGGTGGCCCACGCGGCCAGGGAGTTGCCGGCGTACGCGACGAACGCGCCGACGACGGCGACACCCAGCCACTTCAGGGCCGGTGCCCAGAACGCGGCCAGCGACCCCTTCTCCAGGGCGTGGTCGGTGAGGTCGCCGAACAGCAGGACGGCCTCGGTCTCGGCGAGCGCGGCGATCACCGTGCACACCCAGACGACGAGCAGCCATCTTCTGAGTCCCCGGGTCAGCGGCCAGAACCGGCGGAACGCCGCTCGGGCGGGAATCGTGGGGGTCTCGTACGCGTCGTCCTCGAATTCTGCACCGTCGTCGGTCATCCGACCCCCTTCCTGGAATTCCTGGAATTTCTGGAATTTCTACGGCTCCGGAGATTCCGGAATGAAAAAAGAAAAGGGGCCGACGGTGCACCATCGACCCCTTTCGGATCAGCTCGGGGTTACTGGTCCCGGCCGGGGAAGGGCTTGGGCAGCGGCTTCGGCTCGTGCTTCCGCGGCTTCGGCTTCGGGTGCGGCGGCGGGGGGAGCTGCTTCTTGGGCTTGGGGGGCAGCGGGACAAGCTTGTTGAAGCCCATTTCCTACTCCTGGTGTTTCGCAGTTCTTGTGGTTTCGAGAATTCCGCGTCCGGCTCCCGACATCGAAGAACCTACACGCCACCACAGACCCTGAACGGCAAAGTTGGCAAAGGGGCGCTGTGAAAACATTGGCGGTTCCTGAGAGAGCCACTCGAACCTGGGAATTCTCTTATGAACCTGAGCACTCCCTTATGAACAACCGGAACCGGCCTCCAGCGCCTCCGCCAGTACCTCCGCCAGGTGTCTGCCGCGGACCCCGGCCAGTTGCGCCAGCTGGGTGCGGCAGGAGAAGCCGTCGGCCAGGACGAGCGCCTCCTCGGGCGCGGCGCGCAGCGAGGGCAGGAGCTGGTCCTCGGCGCAGGCCTTCGACACCTCGAAGTGGCCTTTCTCGAAGCCGAAGTTGCCCGCGAGGCCGCAGCAGCCGCCGCTCAGTTCGCCGGTGAGGCCCGCGGCCTCGCGCAGCCGGCGGTCGGGACTGTCGCCGAGGACCGCGTGCTGGTGGCAGTGGGTCTGGCCGGCGACCGGGCGGTCCACGGCCGGCGGCGTCCAGTGCGGGGCGTGCCGCTCCAGGGCCTCGGCGAAGGTGAGGACCGCTGCGGACAGCTCGGCCGCCCGCGGGTCGTCGGGCAGCAGCTCGGGCAGGTCGGTGCGCAGCGCCGCCGCGCAGCTCGGCTCCAGGACGACGACCGGGACCCGTGCCCGCAGCACCGGCTCCATCAGGTCCAGCGTGCGGCGCAACACCGCCCGGGCGCGGTCCAGTTGGCCGGTGGAGACGTACGTCAGGCCGCAGCAGACCCGGGCCCGGCGGGCGGTGAGGAGTGCGAGGGCCGATCTGCTGCGCCCCGTGCCGAGCGCCGCCTCGCGCGGCAGCAGCGTCGGCGGCAGGGCCACCCGCAGTCCGGCGGCCTCCAGCACCCGGACGGCGGCCCGGCCCACGGCCGGGGACAGGTGCTCGGTGAAGGTGTCCGGCCACAGCACGACCAGCTTCCCCGCGGGCGCTGACTCGGGCGCGGGCTCAGGCGCGGACCGGGGCGCGGATGCCGCCCGCCGCGTGCGCCACCAGCCGGTGAACGTCCGCGTCGCCAGCCGGGGGATGTCCCGCTCCGCCGCGATCCCGCCCAGGCGTTTGCCGACGGCGGCGAACGGCCGTAGCGAGGCCAGCGCGTTGAGCAGCCGGGCCGTGCGCGTGCGGGCCGCCCAGCGCAGCCACTCGGGCAGCCGGCCCATGCTGTGGTGGGCCGCGGGGCGGCGCCGGCCGGCGTAGTGGTGGTGCAGGAACTCGGCCTTGTAGGTGGCCATGTCGACGCCGACCGGGCAGTCCGAGCGGCAGCCCTTGCAGGACAGGCACAGGTCGAGGGCGTCGCGGACCTCGGCGGACTGCCAGCCGTCGGTGACCAGTTCGCCCGCCAGCATCTCGTGCAGCAGCCGGGCCCGGCCGCGCGTGGAGTGCTCCTCCTCGCCGGTCGCCCGGAAGGACGGGCACATCACGGCCGGGCCGGACACCGTGGCCGTGCGGCACTTGGCCACGCCCACGCAGCGGCGGACCGCCGCGCGGAAGTCGCCGCCGTCGGCCGGATAGCCGAACTCCACGTCGACGGGGCGTCCCGGCAGCACCGAGAAGCGAAGGTTGGTGTCCAGCGGGGCGGGGCGGACCAGCATGCCGGGGTTGAGCAGGTCGTCGGGGTCCCAGAGCGCCTTGGCCCGCTCGAAGAGCCGGACCGTCTCGGCACCGTACATGCGCGGCAGCAGCTCCGCGCGGGCCTGTCCGTCGCCGTGCTCCCCGGACAGCGAGCCGCCGTGCTCCACCACCAGGTCGGCCAGTTCCTCGGAGAAGCGGCGGAAGCGGGCGACGCCGGCCTCGGTGAGCAGGTCGAAGTCGATGCGGACGTGGATGCAGCCGTCGCCGAAGTGGCCGTACGGCGTGCCGCGCAGGCCGTGCGCGGACAGCAGCGCGCGGAAGTCGCGCAGGTAGGCGCCGAGCCGGGCGGGCGGCACCGCGCAGTCCTCCCAGCCGGGCCAGGCCTCGGAGCCGTCGGGCAGGCGGGTCGCCGTGCCGCTCGCGTCCTCGCGGACGCGCCACAGGGCCCGCTGGGCACCCGCGTCCGTCACCACCAGGGCGTCGACGACGTCGGCCGCGCGGACGATCTGCTCCGCACGCGCGCGTGCCTCGCCCGCCGACTCCCCGCCGGTCTCCACGAACAGCCAGGCGCCGCCCTTCGGCAGCCCGGCCGCCGAACGGACCAGATCGGCCGCCATGCCCTCCACCGTCAGCGGGCCGAGCGGCAGGAGTCCGGCCGCGGCCTCGGCCGCCGCGCTCTCGTCGCCGTAGCCCAGCACGGCGAGCGCACGCGCGCGCGGCGCCTGCACCAGCCGTACGACCGCCTCGGTCAGGATGCCGAGCGTGCCTTCCGAGCCGCAGAAGGAGCGGGCCACGTCGGCGCCCTTCTCGGGCAGCAGGGCGTCCAGCGCGTACCCCGAGATGCGGCGGGGCAGGTCGGGGAAGCCGGTGCGCAGCCGGGCCGGCTCGCCCGCCGCCAGCTCCCGCAGGCCGTCCGGCGCCCCGGCCCAGTCCCGCCCCGGCCGCAGGAACTGCCCGCGCGCGGTGACGACGGACAGCTCGCGCACGCTGTCCGCGGTGGTCCCCCAGGCGACGGAGTGGGAGCCGCACGAGTTGTTGCCGATCATTCCGCCGAGCGTGCATCTGCTGTGCGTGGACGGGTCCGGGCCGAAACGCAGGCCGTGCGGGGCGGCGGCCTCCTGGAGCCGGTCGAGGACGAGGCCGGGCTGGACGACGGCCGTGCGCTCGCCCGGATCCAGCTCCAGCAGGCGGTTCATGTGCCGCGTGAAGTCCAGCACCACGCCCGTGCCCGTCGCCTGCCCGGCGATCGACGTGCCCCCGCCGCGCGCCACCACCGGCACCCCGCGCGCCCGGCACACCGCCAGCACGGCGGCCACGTCGTCGGCGTCTCTCGGGGCCACGACGCCGAGCGGGACGCGTCGGTAGTTGGACGCGTCCATCGTGACCAGCGCCCGGGAGGTGACGTCGAAGCCCACCTCTCCCCGGACGGACCTGCGCAGCGCCTCGGCGAGATCTGTCATGCGTCCAGCATCCATCCGATCACGCACCGTCACCGAGAGTTTTCCACAGCCTCGCCCATATCGTCGTACTAATTCACGAGTTCTGCCGCCGGACGATCTCGTCTCATCGGACGGACACGGTTCCGCCCGGTTTCGCCCACCGGATACCCTCCGACTCGTGGCCGACATCCAGATTCCCGCTGACATCAAGCCCGCCGACGGACGATTCGGCGCGGGCCCCTCCAAGGTGCGCACCGAGGCGCTGGACGCCCTCGCCGCGACCGGTTCGTCCCTGCTGGGCACCTCCCACCGCCAGGCGCCCGTCAAGAACCTGGTCGGCAAGGTCCGCGAAGGCATCTCCGAGCTGTTCTCCCTGCCCGAGGGCTACGAGGTGGTTCTCGGCAACGGCGGCTCGACCGCCTTCTGGGACATCGCCACCCACGGTCTGATCGAGAACAAGTCGCAGCACCTGAACTTCGGCGAGTTCTCCTCCAAGTTCGCCAAGGCCGCCAAGCTGGCGCCGTGGCTGGCCGAGCCCACCGTCATCGCCACCGACCCCGGCACCCACCCCGAGCCGCGGGCCGAGGCGGGCGTCGACGTCTACGCCTTCACCCACAACGAGACCTCCACCGGTGTCGCCATGCCGATCAAGCGCGTGGCCGGCGCCGACGAGGGCGCGCTCGTCCTCGTGGACGCCACGTCCGGCGCGGGCGGCCTGCCGGTCGACGTGTCCGAGACGGACGTCTACTACTTCGCCCCGCAGAAGTCCTTCGCCTCCGACGGCGGCCTGTGGATCGGCGTCTTCTCCCCGGCCGCGATCGAGCGCGCGGAGCGCGTCCACGCGTCCGGCCGCCACGTCCCGGAGTTCTTCAGCCTCCCCACGGCGATCGACAACTCCCGCAAGAACCAGACGTACAACACCCCGGCCCTCGCCACCCTCTTCCTCCTGAACGAGCAGCTGGAGTGGCTCAACGGCCAGGGCGGCCTCGCCTTCTCCACGGGCCGCACGAAGGACTCCTCCACCCGCCTCTACACCTGGGCCGAGGAATCCAAGTACGCCACCCCGTTCGTCACCGACCCGGCCAAGCGCTCGCAGGTCATCGGCACGATCGACTTCGCCGACGAGATCGACGCCGCCGCCGTCGCCAAGGTCCTGCGCGCCAACGGCATCGTGGACACCGAGCCCTACCGCAAGCTCGGCCGCAACCAGCTCCGCATCGCGATGTTCCCGGCGATCGACCCGGCGGACGTCGAGGCCCTGACGAAGTGCATCGACTTCGTGATCGAGAAGCTCTGACCTCTCGGCAGCCAGCACGCTGAAGGGCGCCCGGTGGGACATCACCGGGCGCCCTTCGCTCGGACGGAGCGCGGGCCGGCGTACCCGCCGCGCATGCCTGCCGCAGCGGCGGGTACGACACCTCCCGTACAGGGGCGTCGCGGAAGCGGCTGAAGAGCGAGGGGTGCCGGAAGTGATTCGAAAGTTGCAGGCGGTCGCGCTGGACTGCGCAGATCCGGTGCGGCTCGCCGAGTTCTGGGCGGAACTGCTCGGCGGGCGCGTGGTCGCGCATCCGGAGGATCCCGACTGGGTCGAGGTGCACGGCTTCGAGGGGACGCCGCTGGCCTGCCAGCGGGTGGAGGGCTACCGGGCGCCCGAATGGCCCGGCCAGGAGCGCCCGCAGCAGCTCCACCTGGATTTCGACGTGGACGACCTCGACGGCGAGGAGAAGCGGGCGCTCTCCCTCGGCGCGACCGTGCTGGAGCGAACGGACCAGGTCCGCGCGGGGGCCAACTGGCGGGTCTACGCGGACCCGGCCGGCCACCCGTTCTGCCTCTGCCTCCACTGAGGCGTCCTGCGGGTCGGGCTCTACGACGACGTGGTCGACTCCGCGCTCACGGGAGCGCTCCCACGCACCCCGCACTTGAGAAGCCGGGCGTCCGGTGTCTCCATGGAGACATGGCCAGTGTGCGTACGAGCCCCGCGCTCGCCCCGTTCGTCAAGCAGTACGCCGCCCTGCTCACGACCCACAAGCGGGACGGCACCGGCGTCGGCACCCCCGTGAACATCGCCGTCGAGGGGGACCACGCCTACTTCCGCACCCCGGGCACCACCTGGAAGGTCAAGCGGCTGCGCGGCAACCCCGAGGTGGAGCTGGCTCCCGCCACCGTGCGCGGGGCTCCCACCGGACCGGAGATCCACGCGCGGGCCCGGCTGCTGGAGCACGGCAGCGCGGAGGACCGGCACGCGGCGCGGCTGCTGCGGCACAAGTACCCGCTCGTGCAAGGGGTGTTGGTGCCGCTCTCGCACAAGGTGATGCGGGCGACGACGCTGCACTACGAGGTACGGCCGGTGGAGGAGGCGCCCCCGCAGACACCGCCGGGGAAGTGGGCGGAGCCCGGCGACCGGTGACCGTTCAGGCCCTGCGCCGCAGCCACCGCACCCCGAGGAGGGCGGCCACCACGGCGGCGACGATCGCGGCGCCCGTCTTGTAGTCGCCGCTGCCGCCGGCCGGTCCGGCCGTCGAACTCGCGCCGCCGGAAGGTGACGTGGTGCCCGTGGACCGGCCGGGGGCGTCCTCCGTCTCGACCTGGGTGCCCGCCCCCTCGGAGCTGTAGAGCAGCTTGGTCCCGTCGGCGGAGTACGTGATGCCCTCACCCTGCCCCTGCAGGGGCACGTCGAGCCGGCCCGCGCGCTTGATGCGGCCGCCGTTCCAGTCGTAGTAGATCCCGCCGAAGTACCCGCGTACGGCGAGCTGCCGGCCGTCCGGCGAGAAGGCGGCGTCCGTGGCCCACAGGTCGACGGCGGCGACGGGCCGGAAGACGTTCGTGCCGGAGGCGGAGAGGGTGGCCGGGCCCTCGTAGAGGTGCCCGCCGTCCTCCTTCTTGTCGATGATGTAGACGCGCCCGGTCTTCGGGTGGACCACCAGCGACTCGGCGTTGCGGGGTCCGTTCGCGTACTTCACGACGTACTGCGTGGCGGTGACCGTCCGGTCCTTCAGCACCTTCGGCTCGGGCAGCTTGTAGATCCACACGTACGGCCATGAGCCGTCGAGGTTGTCGCCGATGTCGCCGGCGTAGATCTGGTCGTCCGGGCCGATGGAGACGGCCTCGACGTCGCGCGGGGAGCCGATGCCGCGCAGGGTGATCCGGGCGACGGTCTTCCCGGTCCGGCTGTCCACGGCGTAGAGGTACGGGCCGTCGCCGCTGTCGTTGTGCGTCCAGTAGATGCCGGGGTGCTGCCGGGAGGCGGCCAGACCGCTGGACTCGGTGATCCGGGGGTCCCTGAGGGTGAACCCCCGGTCGCCGGCGCCGTTTTCAGCGGCGGAGGCGGGCAGCGCGCAGGCACCCACGAGCAGCGCGGGGGCGAGGACGGCGAACGATCGGCGCATCCCCCAAGCCTGCCATCCCCACCTGGACCTGCTCGGACGTGGTGGGCCTCACACCCCACCGCTGTGCGTGATCGTCCATCATGAGCGGATGCTCAGATTCATGCCCGTAGGTGACTCCATGACGATCGGGAGCGCGGGCGAGCACACCTGGCGCTACCGGTTGTGGCGGCACCTGTGCGAGACGCACGGCGGCCCGTTCACGTTCGTCGGCCCGCGCGAGGAGCTGTACGACAAGTCGTCCGACGCGCCGACGTCGTACGCCTACGCCGAACCCGACTTCCCGCGCCGCCACCTGGCGGGCTGGGGCGAGGGCTGGCTGCACATGGCCCCGCTGATCGGCGAGACGGTGCGCGCCCACCGCCCGGACGTGCTGCTGGTCTCCCTCGGCCTGATCGACCTGGGCTTCTACACGAACGCGGAGCAGACCGCGGAGAACGTACGGGCGTTCGTCGCCGGCGCCCGGGAGGCCGCCCCGCGCATACGCATGGTCGTCCTCCCGGTGATCCCGAACATCCGGGCCGCGGCCGACGAGCCGTTCGCGGCCCAGGTGGACCTCTTCAACACCCTGCTCGCGAAGACGGTCGCCGACCTGGACGAGCCCCGCTCCCCGCTGCTGCTGGCCTCGCCGCCCAAGGCGTACGACATCCACGCCGACACCTACGACGGCACGCACCCCAACGCGAGCGGGGAGCACCGGATCGCGGGCGCGTTCGCCGGGGCGATGTGGCAGGCGTGGGGGGTCGGACAGGCGTACGCGGGCGGGCTGAACTGACGTGACGACGGCCGCCGTTGCTCACCGCGCGGGGCAGGACGGACGCCCGGTGCGCTGCCGGAGCAGCGTCTTCGCCAGCACGGCGGCGTGCGGGTGCGGGTCGGTGCGCGGATAGACGCAGTGCAAGGTGGCCGGGGGCGCTCCGGTCAGCGGCAGATAGAGCACGTCCGGATCGGGGTGCTGCGCGGCCACGGAGGCGGGCAGGACGCCCACGCCGCGCCGGACGGCCACCGCGTGCAGGTACTCGTCGATGTTCGTGGTCTCGGCACCGATCTCGGGGGTGGCGGAGCGCGGCCAGTCGTCCGGCGTGAGGGTGCCGCTGACGGTGTTCAGCACCAGACAACGGCGGCCGAGATCACGCCAGGTGACGGTGGACCGGACGGCGAGGGTGGAGCGCCTCGACACCGCGGCGACCCGCTCCTCGCGCAGGATCTCCACGGAGGTCAGCCGCGGGTCGTCGACGCCGCCCCACAACAGGGCGGCGTCGACGAGGCCCCCCTGGAGCCCGGCGGTGCGGTCGTCGGCGCGCACCGGCTGGATCAGGAGCTGGTGCTCCCGCTCCATCTGCTCCATGGCCGCTCGCCCCAGCGCCACCGGGAACCCCCAGGCGTAGCCGAGACGGAAGGCCGCCTCGGGTCTCGGCGGGCGCAGCGCCGCTTCGAGGCGCGGCAGCAGCGCGTGCAGTTCGCCCTGCAGCCGCCGCCCCTCGGCGGTGAGCCGGGGGTGGCGGGTGCTGCGGTCGAGCAGGGAGCGGCCCAGCGTCTCCTCCAGGCGCCGGATCTGCCGGCTCAGGGTGGGCTGGGACACCCCGAGCCGGTCGGCCGCCCAGGTGAAGTGCTGCTCTTCGGCGAGGGTGAGGAAGCACCGCAGGTGGTGTATGCCGATGTCCATGTTCGCCAGGTTAGTCACCGTACCGTCGGGGCCGTGACCGAGGGTGCGGGCGGTGCGGGCCGCCGCTGCGCGCGCCGGGTGAAGTGCCGTACGGCACTCAGGTGCAGGACGAGCGCGAGCAGGGCGAGTCCCGCCGTGCAGTACGGCAGGGCGCGGGGGGCCACGCCCGCCGCGATGACGGTGCCGCCGAGTGCCGAGCCGATCGCGCTGCCGAGGTAGACGGCGGAGCTGTTCAGCGCCACCGCCACCGGGGCCTGCTCCGGCTGCGCGGCGATCAACTGGTGCTGCTGCGGCACCTGGAGCGCCCAGCCCGCCGCTCCCCAGACGACGAGCGGGACCGCCAGCGCCCAGGAGAACCGGGCGGCCGCCGGCATCACGAGGTGAGCCGCGGTCAGCAGGGTCAGCACGCACGCGACGACGGCGAAGGGCCGCTTCGTACGGTCCACGACCCGGCCGATGAGCAGGCTGCCGAGCACGCCTCCCGCGCCCCAGGCCCACATCGGGCCGACCGTCTCGTGCAGACCGGCCGCGTCGGAGAGGAAGGGCGCCAGATACGTGTAGAGGCCGAGGCTGGCGACGCCGCCGAGGAGCGAGACGACGGCGACGGAGGCGACCCGGCCGTCCGTCAGGATCCGTACCCGGTCGCGCAGCGCGGGCGGCGGCCCGGCCTCGGTGCGCGGGAGCAGCGCGATGCCGCCCAGCGCGACCACGCCGAGTGCCGTGATCAGCCACAGGGTGCCGCGCCAGCCCACGTGTTCGGCCAGCAGCACCCCGATGGGCACGCCGATGACGGTGCCGATACTCATCCCGCCCATGACCAGGGCGAGGCTGCGCCCGCGGCGCTCCGCCCCGCCGAGGCCCGCCGCCGTCGCCGCGGCCATCGGCGAGTACAGGCCCGCGCCGATGCCGGCCAGGGCGCGCGCCACGAGCAGGACGGGCAGCCCGGGGGCCAGCGCGGTGAGCGCGTTGCCCACCGTGAAGACGGCGAGCGCGCAGGCGAGCACCACCTTGGCGGGGCGCCCGGCCAGCGCGGTGGCGAAGACGGGCGCGGCCAGCGCGTAGCAGAGCGTGAACACGGTGACCATCTGGCCGGCCGAGGCCTCCGACACCGCCAGGTCGTCCGCGACGCGGGGCAGCAGCCCGGCCATGACGTAGGCGTCGAGGCCGAGGGCGAAGGCGCCCAGGGCGAGAAGGAGGATGAAGCTGCTGCCGTGCCGCGGCGGCCGGGTCGTGGTGGCGGTCATCCCAGCCGCTCCCAGTCCACCTCGGTGGCGACGGTCCGCCCGTGGGGGAAGTACCGGGCGGGGCCGGCGACTCGTGCCATGTCCTCGATGCGGTTGAGGAGTCGCTGCAGGGCGATCGACTCGTCGAGGCCGGCGAAGCCGACGAGCGGGTCCGTGCCGTGCACCACGAAACGCAGGGCGTCGGCGACCAGCCGGCGCAGCTTCACGATGCCGCGCAGCTCCTGGGGGACCGGATCCTCCCGGGTGTCCACGACGCTCAGCGTCTGTTCGCCCGCGTCCGTGCGGCGCCAGATCCGCAGCCGGTCGGCGTCCCACACGGGCGTGTCGTAGACGGCCGTGGCGTGCACGAGGGAGTCGTCGGGGGCGCGGAACGTGCAGTCCACGGTGCGCTGCCGGGTGATGTTGGTGAAGCTGCTGTAGACGGTGACCGGCGCCCCGCCCAGGGTCGCGGTGAGGGCCACGCTGTCCAGCACCTCCGGTCCGCTGACCGAGAAGTCGGATGCCACGCCGATGACGTCGACCGGCTCGACGGCGTGGTCCCGCGGGCCGATCAGGCGCAGCAGATCGAGCGAGTGGATGACCTCGCTCGTGACACCGACCGTCGGGCGGTGGTCGTTGATGCGGTCCTTGCCCCAGGTCGCGTGGGCGCGGACCAGGCGCAGTTCATGGCGGCCGGCGTAGTCGCGCAGCGCCATGGTGACGTCGGAGTGGCGCTCGACCAGATCCATCGCGAACCCGGAGGTGTGCCGCAGTGCCGAGGCCACGGCGGCGAGGTCGTCCTGACGCGAGGTCAGCGGCTTCTCGGCGAGGACGAAGCCGCGGTAGCCGTCCAGCGCCGTCAGGATCTCGGCGTGGGCCGAGTCCGTGACCGCGACGATGACGAGGTCCGGCGCGAAGTCGCGCAGCGCCTGCGGGAGCGAGCCGAAGTAGGGGATGTCCTCGCGGGTGCGGTGACGCGCGTGGTAGGCGAACTCCAGCCTGGCCCCGACCCCGTCCGGCCCGTCGAGCGAGCGCAGCGCGCTCAGGAAGCGCGAGCCGGCGTATCCCATGCCCGCGATCAGTACACGTGCCGTCTTCATGCGGCAGCGGCCTCCTTCGTGGTGTGCAGCGGCTTGTACAGCAGGTCCTCGCCGGTGGGCAGGAAGCCCGAGCGGAGGTAGAAGTCCCGTGCGCGGGCGGTGGTCTGCAGGACGATCTCGTCGGCGCCGCGCGAGCGAAGCCAGTCGGCGAGGTGGTCCAGTACGGCGGCGCCCAGGCCCTGTTCCCGGTCGCGGGGGTCGGTCACCACGGACTGGATCCACCCGGCCCGGCCGCTCGGGCACACGGGCGACGGGGCCCGCTGGTCGACGACGGCGATCGCGCAGGCTCGCAGCCGGCCGGGTCCGTCCACGACGGCCGCACGCAGGTCGGGGTCGCGGGGCAGGCGCTCGGCGAGCCAGGTGCGATAGCTGCTGCGCCACGCCGCGCTCGCGGTGGCGGACGTGGCCGCGTACGGGACCTCGGACGAGCCGGCGTCCTCCAGCAGGTAGGCGCGCAGGCGCACCAGTTCGTCGATGTCGCCGACGCCGGCGGGCCGCACCGGTACGTCCGCCGCTCGGTTCGTGGCGCTCATGCCGCCCGCTCCTCGGACGCGCCGGCCACGCCGAAGTACGCGAAGACCTCGCTCAGCGCCTGCACCAGATGGGCGATGTCCTCGTCACTGTGGTTCGGCGTGACATTGACGCGGAAGCGCTCGGTGCCGACCGGGACGGTCGGGGAGTTGATGGGCTGCAGGTACACGCCGTACTCGTCCAGCAGCCGGGCGGCCGACTTCTTGCACAGCGCGGCGTCCCCGACCAGGACCGGCAGGACGTGCGTGGTGCTGCACGGCATCACCTGGATGCCGGCGCGCTGGAGCGCGTCGCGCAGGAGCGCGGTCTTGCGGTGCAGTGCGTCGCGCTCGGCACCGGACGTCTTGAGGTGTTCGATGCTCGCGTGGCAGGCGGCGACGACGGCCGGCGGCAGCGAGGTGGTGAAGATGAAGCCGGAGGCGAAGCTGCGCACGGCGTCGATCAGGGTGGCCGAGCCGGTGATGTAGCCGCCGATCACCCCGATCGCCTTGGCCATCGTGCCCTGGATGATGTCGATGTGGTGGTCGACGTTGAGCTGCGCGGCCAGGCCGGCCCCCCGGGGCCCGTACATGCCGATGGCGTGCACTTCGTCCAGGTACGTCAGCGCGTTGTGGTGATGGGCGACCTTGATGATCTCCTCGATCGGGGCGACGTCCCCGTCCATCGAGTACACCGACTCGAACGCGACGATCTTCGGCCGGTCCAGCGGCTGCGCGGCGAGTATCTCCTCCAGGTGGCCGACGTCGTTGTGCCGGAAGACGGCGCGTTCGGCCCGGGTGCTGCGGATGCCGTTGATGATCGACGCGTGGTTCAGCTCGTCCGAGACGACGAGCGGGTCGGGCAGCACCCGCAGCAGGCACTGCAGGGTCGCGTCGTTCGAGCCGTACCCGGTCGGGAAGACGAGCGCGGCCTCCTTGCCGTGCCACTCGGCGAGTGCTGTCTCCAGCCGCGCGTAATGGGCGTGCGTGCCACCGATGTTGCGCGAGCCGCCGGAGCCGGCGCCGTACTCGTCGACGGCCCGGTGCATCGCCTCCAGCACCTTCGGGTGCTGCGACATGCCCAGGTAGTCGTTGCTGCACCAGACCGTCACCTGCTGCGTGCGGCCGTCGGCGGTCCGGCGGTCCGCCTTCGGGTAGGCGCCGGCGCGCCGGTTGATGTCCACGAACTCCCGGTACTGTCCGCCGCTGCGCAGCTCTTCCAGCTTCTGCGCCAGGAAGTCTTCGTACATGGCCTCGTGCATGGCCGTACCCCCGTACTGTCGTGCTGCGGTGCCGGTGGGCACCGTCGTGCTGATTGCGGTACGGGAAGTAGATCCAGATGCTTGGACATTGCACCAATGTCCGGCGCGCATCAGAGATGCGGAAAACGCATCAGTGCAGTTCCGGCACCTGGCGGGCTGGGGCGATGCGGGGGGAACAGGCGTACGTGGCTGGAACAGGTTGATCTGAATCCGGCGAGTCCTGGTCACCGTGCGTATCGTTGTACTGCGCGGCCGCACCTGTCCGTGGGGCGGCCGGGGAGGAGCGCCACGATGACCGTCCTTGAAGACAGGATCGAGATGGCCGACGCCGACGCCAACACCGAGCGTTTGGACGAGTGGTTCGAGCGGCTTGAGCGTATGCCCGTCCCCGAAGGATTCAGGGTCGAGATCGTCGGGGGCAACGTTTTCATGACGCCGCAGCGCGACACACATTGGATGGTCATCCGCGAGTTCCTCTGGGCCCTCGAAGACAGGTTCGGGAGGGAGGTCAAGGTGTTCTCGGACGTCCGCATCGACTTCCCGGGCCACGAGAACGGCTTCTGCCCGGACGTGGCTCTGCTCAGCGAGTCGGCGAAGAAGGACGACACAGGCCACTGGCGATACCAGGACGTCGAGTTCGTCGCCGAGGTCATCTCCGTGGGGACGGCCCAGAATGACTACGGCCCCAAGAAGACCGCCTACGCGATTGCCGAAGTCCCCCTCTACATCGTCGCCGACCCGTACCAGGGCCGCTGCTACGTCTACACCGACCCCAAGGACGGTGACTACGAGAGCAGGACGCCGTTCGACTTCGGCACCGACATCGACCTCACCGGCACGGTGATCGACCTCACCCTCAAGACCGACGCCTTCCCCCGCGACTAGCCCAACCCCGCTTGCTTCGAGCGCACTTCAAGCCGTTGGCTTGGGGACCATGAAGTACACGCAGCTAGGACGCACGGGACTCAAGGTCGGCCGGCTCGTTCTCGGGACGATGAACTTCGGGCCGCAGACGGACGAGGGCGACAGCCACGCGATCATGGACGCGGCGCTGGACGCGGGCATCAATCTCTTCGACACCGCCAACGTGTACGGGTGGGGCGAGAACAAGGGCCGCACCGAGAGCATCATCGGCAACTGGTTCGCCAAGGGCGGCGCGCGGCGCGACAAGGTCGTCCTCGCCACCAAGGTCTACGCGAACATGGCCGCCGACGGACAGCCGGCCTGGCCGAACCACGACAAGCTCTCCGCGCTGAACATCCGGCGGGCCGTGGACGCCAGCCTGAAGCGGCTCCAGACCGATCACATCGATCTGTACCAGTTCCACCACATCGACCGGGACACCCCCTTCGACGAGATCTGGCAGGCGATCGACACCCTGGTCCAGCAGGGCAAGATCCTCTACGTCGGCTCCTCCAACTTCCCCGGTTACAAGATCGCCCAGGCCAACGAGGCCGCCGCCCGGCGCGGCGGCACCATCGGGCTGGTCAGCGAGCAGTGCCTGTACAACCTCCACGAGCGGCGCGCCGAGATGGAGGTCATCCCGGCCGCGCAGGAGTACGGCCTCGGGGTCATCCCCTGGTCCCCGCTGCACGGCGGTCTGCTCGGCGGGGTCATCAAGAAGGAGGTGCAGGGCGGTCGCCGTGCCTCGGGCCGCGCCGCCGACACCCTGGCCGACCCGGCCGCCCGCGCCCGGATCCAGGCGTACGAGGACCTGGTCGACAAGCACGGCCTGGAGCCCGGCGAGGTGGCCCTGGCCTGGCTGCTGACCCGGCCGGGGGTGACCGGGCCCATCGTCGGTCCGCGCACGGCCGAGCAGCTCGACTCCGCGCTGCGCGCCGTCGAGCTGGAGCTGAGCGAGGAACTGGTGGCGGGGCTGAACGAGGTCTTCCCGGGCCCGGGTCCGTCGCCGGAGGCGTTCGCCTGGTAGCACCGCAGGGGCGCGGGGAGCACTCCCGCGCCCCTGACTCCTTCATGTGACTACTTCATGGCCGAGGCCAAGGCCACCACCACGAACATCAGCACAAGTACACCGGCCATGATCCGGTTCCGGGTTTTCGGGTCCACGGCAACGAGCCTAACGGGCCCCGCCGAGTGCCCAGCGGGCGACCGCCTCGTACCGCGGCTGCTCCCCCGGCACCCCGGACCTCGGCAGGTTGCTGCGGACCAGCACCACCTCGCTCACCGTCCAGGTCGTGCTGGTGAAGCCGCGCAGCAGATCCACATACGGTCGCACGTCGACCGAGTCCCGGCCCCGCGCCACCGTCAGGTGCGCCCGGTAGCGGCGGTGCTCCTCCATCGGCAGCCCCGCCTTCCGTGCCGCCGCCTCCGCCCGCTCGGCCAGCAGCCGCAGCGACTCCACCTCGCCGTAGGCACCCGTCCACAGGGCCTTGCCGTGCCCGAACTGGCCGCCGCCGGACAGGGCCAGGTCGAAGGGGGCCGTGCGGCGGGCCACGACGGCCAGGCGGTCCGACAGGGCCGGTACGACGTCGTCGGCGACCTCCCCGTAGAAGGCGAGCGTGAAGTGCCAGCCCGGCCGGTTGGTCCAGCGCAGCCCCTGCGAGCCGGGCAGCCTCTTCAACTCGGCCACCTCGGCGGCGAGTTCGTGGACGACGTGCTCCGGCGGGAGCACCGCGGCGAAGAGTCTCATGCCCTCACCTTCGCAGACCCCCGCGGGCACGGGGCGCGGGGCGCGGGCAGCTCACCACCGCCCGCCCCCGGCCGGCAGGCCTACGCCGCCGTGGCCAGTTCCTCCCGCTCGCGCGGGACGAAGCGGACTCTCGGGTGGCCGTGGTGCCAGCCCAGCGACAGACGCAGGCCGCCGATGCGGGTCAGGACGAGGCCGACGGCCGCGGCGGCCGCGGCCGAGACGACGCCGCCGAGGACGAAGCCGACACGGGGGCCGTAGGTGTCGGTGACCCAGCCGACGACCGGGGCGCCCAGCGGCGTGCCGCCCATGAAGACCATCATGAACAGCGCCATCACCCGGCCGCGCATGGCCGGGTCGGTGGCCATCTGGACCGAGGTGTTCGCCGTGACGTTCACCGTCAGGCCGAAGACCCCGATCGGGACCATGAGCAGCGCGAACAGCCAGTACGACGGGGCCAGCGCGGCCACGGTCTCCAGCGTGCCGAAGGCCACCGCGGCGGCGATCAGGACGCGCAGCCGTGCCGTGCCGCGGCGGGCGGCCAGCAGGGCGCCGACCAGGGAGCCGACGGCCATCAGGGTGTTGAAGAGGCTGTAGCCGCCGGCACCCGCGTGGAAGACGTGCTCGGCGTAGGCGGAGAGCCAGACCGGGAAGTTGAAGCCGAAGGTGCCGATGAAGCCGACCAGCACGATCGGCCAGATCAGGTCCGGGCGCCCGGCCACGTACCGCAGGCCTTCGCGCAGCTGGCCCTTGCCGCGCGGGGTGCGCGTGACGACGTGCAGCTCGCGGGCGCGCATCAGGAGCAGGCCGGCGATGGGGGCCGCGAACGACAGGCCGTTGGCGAGGAACGCCCAGCCCGTGCCCACACCGGTGATCATGAGGCCGGCGACGGCCGGGCCGATCAGGCGGGCGGACTGGAAGTTCGCCGAGTTCAGGCTGACCGCGTTCTGCAGCTGCTCGGGGCCGACCATCTCCGAGACGAAGGACTGCCGGGCCGGGTTGTCCACCACCGTGGCGAGGCCGACGGCGAAGGCGGCCAGGTAGACGTGCCAGACCTGGACGTGGCCGGACAGGGTCAGCGCGGCGAGCGCCAGGCCGGACAGGGCCATCGAGGACTGGGTGACCAGCAGCGTGGGCCGCTTGGGGAGACGGTCGACCAGGACACCGCCGTAGAGGCCGAAGAGCAGCATCGGCAGGAACTGGAGGGCCGTCGTGATGCCCACGGCCGCTGAGGAGCCGGTGAGGCTGAGGACGAGCCAGTCCTGGGCGATGCGCTGCATCCAGGTGCCCGTGTTGGAGACGACCTGGCCCAGGAAGAAGAGGCGGTAGTTCCTGATCCTCAGCGAGCTGAACATCGAGGAGGTCTTACGGGAGACAGGGGTGGTAGTAGCGGTCGGTGCGGGGGCGGAAGGTGTTCCGGATCCCGTACTCAAACGAGTTCGCCTCCTCCATACAGCGGCTTACAGGTGTGCGAGTTTCTCCAGCACGGGGGCGGCGGCGCGCAAGGACGCCCACTCGTCCTCGTCCAGGCCCTCGACCAGTCCGGCCAGGAACGCGTTGCGCTTGCGGCGGCTCTCTTCGAGCATCGCCTCGGCCTGTTCGGTCTGGGTGACGACCTTCTGGCGCCGGTCCTCGGGGTGCGGCTCCAGCCGGACCAGCCCCTTGGCTTCGAGCAGCGCGACGATGCGGGTCATCGACGGCGGCTGGACGTGCTCCTTGCGGGCGAGTTCGCCCGGCGTGGCCGAGCCGCAGCGGGAGAGCGTGCCGAGCACCGACATCTCGGTGGGGCTCAGCGACTCGTCCACCCGCTGGTGCTTGAGCCGACGGCTCAGCCGCATCACGGCGGAGCGGAGGGAGTTCACGGCGGCTGCGTCGTCGCCATGGGTGAGATCCAGGTCCGGCATGTCCTTAGAGTAACTCATTACTCTCTCTAAAGACCACCGTGACACCGACAGGCTGCCCGTGACCCCGGCCACTGAACCTCTCCATCACCCGTACGAGTGAGTCGATTCCGGAAAGTGACGCACGGGGCGGCCGGATGTGGCGACCCTCGTAGGCATGGGGACCAGTGTGCTCAGCCTGCGGATAGACGGGGAGCTGCTCGAACGGCTCCGGCACCACGCGGCGAAAAGAGGAATGAGCGTCCAGGACTATGTCATCCGGACGCTCATTCGCGACGACTTCGACGAGCGGTTCCAGGCCGCCGTCGAGGAGACGGAGAAGTTCTACGGGGTCTCCGAGCCCCGGCCGATCACGTGAGACCCAGGGCCGGCATCAGGTAGTAGAAGGCGAAGACCGCCGAGACGACGTACATCGCCACCGGGATCTCCCGGAACCGGCCCGCGGCCAGGCGCAGCACCGTGAAGGTGATGAAGCCCATGCCGATGCCGTTGGTGATCGAGTAGGTGAACGGCATCATCAGCATCGTCACGAAGGCCGGGATGGCGATCGTGTAGTCCGCCCAGTCGATCTCCTTGATCGAGTTCGACAGGATCAGGAAGCCGACCGCGATCAGCGCCGGGGTGGCCGCCTGGGACGGGACCATCGTGGCGACCGGGGTGAGGAACAGCGCGACGGCGAAGAGACCGCCCGTGACGACGTTCGCGAGGCCCGTCCGGGCGCCCTCGCCGACACCGGCCGTGGACTCCACGAACGCGGTCGTGGCCGAGGAGGAGCTGGCGCCGCCCGCCGCGACGGAGAGGCCGTCGATGAAGAGGACCTTGTTGATGCCCGGCATGTAGCCCTGGGCGTCGGTCAGCTTGGCCTCGTCGCTGACGCCCATGATCGTGCCCATCGCGTCGAAGAAGCACGACAGCAGGACCGTGAAGACGAACAGGACGCCGGTCAGCAGGCCGACCCGGGAGAAGCCGCCGAACAGGCTGACCTGGCCGACCAGGCCGAAGTCGGGGGTGGAGACCGGGTTGCCCGGCCACTTCGGGACGGTCAGGCCCCAGGAGGAGACCGTGGTGACGGCGTTGATGATCACGGCGAGGACGGTCATGCCGACGATCGAGATCAGGATCGCGCCCGGGGTCTTCCGGACGAGCAGCGCGAAGGTGAGCAGCACGCCGAGGATGAAGACCAGCACGGGCCAGCCGTGCAGATGGCCGCCGACGCCGAGCTGGAGCGGGACGGTGGTCTGGGCGGCGTCGGGCATGCGCGTGACGAAGCCGGAGTCGACCAGGCCGATCAGCATGATGAACAGGCCGATACCGATCGAGATCGCCTTGCGCAGGCCGAACGGCACGGCGTTCATCACGCGCTCGCGCAGGCCGGTGGCGACCAGCAGCATGACCACGACACCGGCGAGCACGACCATGCCCATGGCGTCCGGCCAGGTCATACGGGGCGCGAGCTGGAGGGCGACGACGGAGTTCACACCGAGGCCGGCGGCGAGCGCGATCGGCACGTTGCCGAAGACGCCCATGAGGAGGGTGGTGAAGGCGGCCGTCAGCGCGGTCGCGGTCACCAGCTGGCCGTTGTCCAGGTGATGCCCGTACATGTCCTTCGCGCTGCTGAGGATGATCGGGTTCAGCACGATGATGTACGCCATGGCGAAGAAGGTGGCGAGACCGCCCCGGATCTCGCGGGCGACGGTGCTGCCGCGCTCGGAGATCTTGAAGTAGCGGTCGAGCGCGTTGTTCGGCGCGCCCTTCTCGGGCGTGGGGGCCTTGGCAGGAGCCGAGGTGGACATGCGGGACCTCATCTCCGACGGGGTTCCCCCGAGCCGCGTTGGAGTTTCATACGAGCAGAAGTGGACAAAGACAAACGGTTTCAGTATGAACGTATGAGTGCTAGATCGCTATCTCCGCGCGTAGACACCGGCGGCGCTTAAGCTGTGCGCATGGCCAAATGGACCCCGAAGCACGAGGCACCGGAGCCCCTGGAGGGCCCCGTGGTCGCCACCATCACCGGCGGCACGATCGTGTGGTTCGTGCTCTTCCTGGTCCAGCTGCCGTTCTACGGCTGGTTCCACGACCACGGTCACCTGTGGTGGCTGTGGACCTGCCTGGCCGGAGGCGGACTGGGGCTGATCGGGATCTGGTACGTCAGGAAGCGCGACGCCGCGATCAAGCGGGCGGCGGCGCTGAAGGCGACGACGCCGAAGTAGCCGTACCGTCGATGACATGACCCACATAGACGCGGGCGCCGAACTCGACCCCGTGCATCCGGTGGCCCTGCCGATGACCAGGCCGGCCGGGCTGACCGGTGCCGAGGTGGCGGACCGCGTCAGGCGCGGGCAGGTCAACGACGTTCCCGTGCGCAGCAGCCGGTCGCTCGGCGAGATCGTGCGGGCCAACGTCTTCACCCGGTTCAACGCGATCATCGGCGTGCTCTGGGTGATCATGCTGTGCGTCGCGCCGATCCAGGACAGCCTGTTCGGCTTCGTGATCCTCGCCAACACCGGCATCGGCATCGTCCAGGAGTGGCGGGCCAAGCAGACCCTCGACTCGCTCGCGGTGATCGGCGAGGCCAGACCGACCGTGCGCAGGGACGGGGCGGCCGTCGAGATCGCGACCGGCGAGATCGTGCTCGGCGATCTGATCGAGATCGGCCCCGGGGACAAGATCGTCGTGGACGGGGTGTGCGCCGAGGCCGACGGGCTGGAGATCGACGAGTCGCTGCTCACCGGCGAGGCCGACCCCGTCGTCAAACGCTCCGGCGACCCGGTCATGTCCGGCAGCTTCGTGGTCGCGGGCGGCGGTGCCTTCCAGGCCGCCAAGGTCGGCCGCGAGGCCTACGCCGCCCAGCTCGCCGAGGAGGCCTCCCGCTTCACACTGGTCCACTCCGAGCTGCGCACCGGCATCTCCACGATCCTCAAGTACGTCACCTGGATGATGGTCCCGGCGGCCGTCGGGCTCGTCATCACCCAGCTCGTCGTCAAGAGCAACGACGTCAAGGACGCGGTGGCCCGCACCGTCGGCGGCATCGTCCCGATGGTCCCCGAGGGACTGGTGCTGCTCACCTCCGTCGCCTTCGCGATCGGCGTGATCCGGCTGGGCCGCAAGCAGTGCCTGGTGCAGGAGCTCCCGGCCATCGAGGGGCTGGCCCGCATCGACACCGTCTGCCTGGACAAGACCGGCACCCTCACCGAGGGCGGCATGGACGTCACCCGGCTCAGGATCCTCGACGGCTACGACGAGACGTACGTGCGCAAGGTCCTCGGCGCGCTCGGCGAGTCCGACCCGCGCCCCAACGCCTCCCTCCAGGCGATCATCGACGCCTACCCCGACAGCGAGGAGTGGCGCTGTGTCGAGTCGCTGCCGTTCTCCTCGGCCCGCAAGTACAGCGGGGCCGCGTTCAGCGAGGGCGACGGCGAGACCAGCACCTGGCTGCTGGGCGCCCCCGACGTCCTCCTCACCGACGGCGACCCGGCCCTGGCCGACACCGAGCGGCTCAACGAGCAGGGGCTGCGGGTGCTGCTGCTGGCCCGCGCCGCGCGCGACCTGGACGACACCGAGCCGGCCCGCGGCGCCCGCGCCGCCGCCCTCGTCGTACTCGAACAGCGGCTGCGGCCGGACGCGGCCGACACCCTGCGCTACTTCGCCGAGCAGGACGTCCGCGCCAAGGTCATCTCCGGGGACAACGCGGTCTCGGTCGGCGCGGTCGCAGCCAAGCTGGGCCTGGAGGGTACGGCGGTGGACGCGCGACGGCTGCCCGGCGACGCGGCGGGGATGGCGCGGGCGCTGGACTCCGGGACCGTCTTCGGGCGGGTCACCCCGCAGCAGAAGCGGGACATGGTGGGCGCGCTCCAGTCCGACGGGCACACGGTCGCGATGACCGGCGACGGCGTGAACGACGTGCTCGCGCTGAAGGACGCCGACATCGGGGTCGCCATGGGCTCCGGTTCGGAGGCGACGCGCGCGGTGGCGCAGATCGTGCTGCTGGACAACAGCTTCGCGAGCCTGCCGTCGGTCGTCGCCGAGGGGCGCCGGGTGATCGGCAACATCACGCGTGTCGCGACGCTGTTCCTGGTGAAGACCGTGTACTCCGTGCTGCTGGCGGTGCTCGTGGTCTGCTGGCAGGTCGAATACCCCTTCCTCCCACGCCACTTGACCATGCTCTCCACCCTCACCATCGGCGTCCCCGCCTTCTTCCTGGCCCTCGCCCCCAACAAGGAGCGCGCGAAACCCCATTTCGTCCGGCGGGTGATGCGGTACTCGATCCCGGGTGGCGTGATGTGCGGCGCGGCGACCTTCGTGACGTATCTGATCGCCCGTCACCACTACGGCGGCAGCGGCGAGCTGGGCGCCGAGACCAGCGCGGCCACGCTGACGCTGTTCCTGATCTCCATGTGGATCCTGGCGATCGTCGCCCGGCCCTACACCTGGTGGCGGGTGACCCTGGTGGCCGCGATGGGCGTGGCGTTCCTGGTGGTCCTGGTCGTCCCGGCCCTGCAGAGCTTCTTCGCGCTGAAACTGGTGGGCGTGGCCATGCCGTGGACCGCCGTCGGCATCGCGGTGGTGGCGGCGGCCGCCCTGGAGTGGATCTGGAAGTGGGTGGACCGGCGGTTTCCTGTATAGACGTAGGCGGCGGGGTTTTCGTGTGACCGGGCCGCACGTGGGGCGCATAGGCTCTCAGGGTGATGGAGACCATCGTGTTCGACATCGGAGAGACGATCACTCGGGACGACCGTTACTGGGGCTCGTGGGCGGACTGGCTCGATGTCCCGAGACACACACTGTCCGCTCTGGTCGGCGCTGTCGTCGCGCGAGGCCAGGACAACGCAGAAGCACTACGGATGCTGCGCCCGGGGATCGACGTCGCCGCCGAGTACCGCGCCCGGGAGGCAGCCGGTCACGGTGAACACCTGGACGAGACCGACCTGTATCCAGATGTCCGGCCCGCGCTGTCGGCCCTTCGGGAGCAGGGCGTGCGGGTGATCGTCGCCGGGAACCAGACGCCTCGCGCGGGGGAGCTGCTGCGCGGCCTGGATCTCCCGGCGGACCTCGTCGTCACCTCCGGAGAGTGGGGTGTCGCAAAACCTCAACCGGAGTTCTTCCAACGGGTGTTGGAGGTGGCGCACGCCGCGCCGGACGCGACTCTGTACGTCGGTGACCATCCCGTCAACGACGTGTTCCCGGCGAAGGCAGCCGGGCTGCGCGCCGGGCACATCCGCCGCGGCCCGTGGGGACACCTGTGGGCGGACGACGCCGACGTCGTCGCAGCTGCCGACTGGCGGATCGACAGCCTGGCCCAGCTCACCGCCATCGTCGCCGGCTGAGTCCGCTGGAGCCGAGACGCCCGCACGCCCCCGTGGCAGCCAGTGCCGCTGCTGGTCGTCAAGGTACTGAGAAGCGCACGAGAACAGCCTTGCCCCCGGCAGACGGGGTCCCATCGCGACCGCAGGGTCAGGGTCGCGTCCACAGAACGCCCGTCCCGTCGGCGTCCCGCACGACGCCGGCGGGTGGGGCATGCTCAGTCGAACCAGCGGTCCCTCGCCAGTTCCTCCGTCCTGGACGGGTCCTCCAGCAGGGCTGCGACCTCGAAGCGGCGTGGCCACTGGCCCGACGCCCACGCCAGGCCGGCCGCCACGCCCTCCAGCGTGGCCGCGTGCAGCACGCCGTCGTCGGTGAGCCGCCAGTCGATCTCCACGCCGTCCACGAGGAGTTCCTCGTGCTCGACGTACGTCTGCGGGGTGCGTGCTCCGAGCAGGACGCGCACCGGGTCCGGTACGTCGTGCTCGGTGCCCTCCGAGTGGACCGCGCCGGTGACGGACTCGCTCAGCCGCCGCACCTGGAACAGCTCCGCCAGCTCGGCGGCCCGGGCCGGGCGGACCGGCAGCAGGGGCACGCCGGAGGTGAAGGGCAGCAGGTCGGGGGAGTCGACGACCACGGCGTCGGCGGCGTCCACGACCTCCACCTGCCCGTCGGCCACGGCCCGCAGCTCGTCCGGCAGGGTCACCTGCTCGGGGTCCAGGTCCGCCAACGCGCCGTACAGGCCGTGCAGTTGGGCGGACGAGACGGGGCGTTCGGGATCGGCCAGGCGGTCCAGCAGTTCGGCGGCACCGCCCGGCTCGTCCAGCAGGGCCGCGACCGAGGTGCGTACACCGAGGGCGCGCAGCACCTGCTCGTCCTCGAACCCGGTCGCGTCGGCCTCGTCGTACAGGCCGTGCAGGAGCGGGTCGCCGCCGGCCGCGAGGAGGCCGGCGGGGCGACGGCCGTCGAGCACGGGGTGGCCGCGCAGCCACCACGCCGTGTACGGCCGTACGACCTCGTGCGTGCCGTCGGGCAGCAGGATGCGGACCGGCTGGGTCAGGGCGTCCCGCAGTGGCGGCTGGGCGAGGAGGGCGAGGGCCTCGGGCCAGTGGGCGTCGTCCACGAGGTCCAGGTCGCGCACGGCGATCAGCTCGGTGGCGACCGGCGGGACGGGGCTGTCGGGGAAGCGGTCGAGGATGTCCTCGCACCACACGTCGACGGCGTCGAGCAGCCCGGCGTCGTCGGGCTCGGCGAAGTCGCCGTCCCGGGGCTCCAGTTCGTCCGGGTCGAGGACGACGTCGGCGGCGCGGACCAGCGCGAAGTTCGCGAGCACCCCGCAGGCGGTCAGCGGCTGTTCACCCCACTTGTCCGCCATGTCGGCGTCCACGGCGGCGAGTTCGCCCTCGCGGATCACGCGGGCGAAGGCGCTGCCGGGCAGGACCAGCTCACCGGCCGGGGCCAGTTCGCCGTCCTCGTCGGGCAGGGCGAGCGCGCCGAGCCAGGGCTCGTCACCGGGCTCCAGCCCCGCGTCGCGCACCAACGCCAGGACGGTGTCGGCCAGTTCCTCGGCGTCCGGCGCGTCCTCCTCCCAGCCCAGTGCCCCCTCCTCGTCCAGCGAGGCGGCGACGGCGGCCCGCACCTGCGGGGTGGTGAGCACCGCGCGCGGGCTCGCGGGCAGCGCGCCCAGCTTCTCCAGCAGCGGGTGCGCGGCGCCCTCGTGGGCGACCTTCAGCCCGAGCCGGCCGAGGACTTCGGGGTCGATCCGCGCGGCGTCCGGGGTGGGCAGGAGGACCTGCCGGGGGCCGATGGCCGTACGGCCGTCGGTGAGCGGCACCGGCAGCCCGGAGAGCCGGTCGGGGTCGACCCCGGCGAGGCTGTCGTAGAGCCGCCACCACCAGTCGGGGTCCTTCTCCAGCCCGGCGAGGCGGTCGACGGCGTCGGCGAGGGACAGCCGGGCGACGCCCAGGCTGCGCAGCTCGGAACGTCGTTCCAGACCCGCGGGCAGCAGGGTGGGCAGCACCTCGGCGAGCACCCGGACGGTGTCCGCCCCGGCGCCCTCCACGATCTCCGCGTCCCGGGGCCGCAGCACCTCGGGCAGCTCGTCCTCGCCGCTCGGCGCGAGCGCCGGGGGCAGGAAGGCGGTGCGCGGCAGCCGCTCCAGCACGGCCTGCCGCAGGGCACCGTCCAGCGCGCCCTTGCCCAGCGGGCCGGGCACGAGGTCGATGATCCCGTCCGTCACCGGCCGCCAGGCGGCGAGGAGTTCGGTGTACGCGTCGGCCGCGCGCTGCACCAGGAAGTCGGTGAGCGGGCCGGGGGCCGCGTGCCGGCGGGTGGTGTCGAGCGGGAAGGAGGCGATGAGCAGGGCCGGGACGCCGAGCGGCTCGTCGCTCGGGGTGGGCGCGTGCACGACGGGCGCGGTGCGCGGCCGCACGGGCCGCCCGGCCTCGTCCTCGGGCACCGCCCAGGTCACGGACCAGTGGGGCCGCAGCCGCTCCTCCACGGGCCGGTCGGCGAGCAGGTCGGCGGCGAGCGCGCCGTGGGCGGAGACGCTGCGCCACCGCGTCGTGCCCTCCCGCGAGTCCTCCACGACGGTGACGGCGCCGTCGGCGGCACTGGTACGGCGGCGCAGGACGCGCGGCTCCCGGCCGTCGACCTCGATGACGACCTCCGCGAGGCCCGGCAGGGCGAGGAGCAGCGCGTCGTCCACGGCGTCGAGGAGCCGCTCGGCGAGGTCCGCGGCGGCCGTGTCCCGCAGCGGCAGGATGACGGCGGTGTCGTACGACTCCGGCGCGGTGCCCTCGGCGGCGAACGGCAGCCGGAGCAGCGGCACATGGCCGTCGCGGCGCCGGACCTCGTCGCCCAGCCCCGGGCTGTGCCGGGCGGTCTCGGCGGCCAGCTCCCGCGCCTCGGCGAGCGACCAGCGCACCCCGCCGTGGCGTCCCACGATCGCGGGCTCGTCCGTCACCGCGATGACGGCGGCGAACCCGACGCCGAACCGGCCCACGGCGCTGCGGGCGCCCTCGGCGTCCCGCTTGGCGGAGGCCCGCAGCGTGGACAGCGACTCGACACCGGCGGCGTCCAGCGGGGCACCGGTGTTGGCGGCGACGAGGACGCCGCCCTGGAGGGTGAGCCGCAGCCGGCCCGGGGCGTGCGCACGTGCGGCGGCGTCGGCGGCGTTCTGCGCCAGCTCCACGACCAGCCGGTCCCGGTAGCCGCCCAGGACCAGGTCCTCCTCGGCGTTGGCGTCCTCCCGGAACCGGGCGGGGCTGGTGGCCCAGGCGTCGAGCACACCGCGCCGCAGCCGGGCGGTGCCGAAGGGGTCGGCGCCCTCGGCCGCCGGCCGCACGTACTTGCTGCTCACGTTCACTCTCCACCTCGTCGCTGTGAGGACGAAGGTACAGCGCGCACGGGGTGGCCGGGGCCCGGGTGGCGGGCGGCAGGGCGGCGGGCCCGGGCCGGTCGCCTCAGCCGCCGAGCACGGGCAGGGAGAGGTGGCAGTCGACGGGCCGCGCGTGGGCGGGGTCGAGGGCGTCGCGCACGAGTTGGGCGGCGTTGGCGTCGTACGCGAGCGAGACGTGCTCGGAGAGGTCCTGCGGGCAGACGTCCTGGATCAGGATGTTCTTGACGGTCGCGCCCGGTCCCGGGGTCAGGAACTGGTGGGTGTACGGGGTGACGACCTCGTCGAGCCGGGTGGTGATGACGGTGTAGGCGACGCCGGGCTGGGTGTCCCCGCCCCGGTCCAGGGCCGTGTTCACGTCGGAGCCGACCATCTGGTCCGCGTAGGCCTGGCCGAGGAGGAGCGAGACGGGCTGGTTGAGGCCCAGCTCGGTGGTGAGGGTGCCGAGTCCGGAGGCGGTCGTGCCGTGGTTGGACGGCGCCAGTCCGATGAGGCTGTGCACCTTGTTCCGCCGCGGATGCGCGGGATCCGTGCCGCCCGCGAACCGCAGGTACCAGCGGGGCGTCAGACCGCCGCCCTGGGAGTGCCCGACGAGGTCGACCTGGTCGGCGCCGGTGGCCTTGAGCACGCGGTCGACATAGGCGGCGATCTGCCCGGCGGAGACCGGGACGTGCGCGGTGCCCTTGACCGGACTGCCCGGTGCCCCGCCGTAGTTGACGGCGAAGACGCAGTAGCCCAGCTGCTTCAGGTACGGGGCCATGAGGCCCCAGTCGTCATGGGCGTTCGCCCAGGTCCCGTGGACCAGGACGACCGGGCGCGGATGCGTGCGCGTCGGCTTGCAGCTCCAGTCGTCGGCGCCGGCCGGCGGCGACTCCGGCCGGACGAGCCCCTCGATCGCCGCCAGCGGGAAGGCGAGGAGCCGCCCGTGCGGTGCCGGGGGCGGGGGCCCGGCGGCCGCGGCCGCCGTCCCCTGAAGACCCAGGGCCAGCGAAAGGGCCGCGAGCCCCGCACCGACCGCCGACCACCTGATGCGCCGCATTGCACCACTCCTCGCCTCAAGGCCGGCCGAGTGCCGACGCGGCGATGATCGAAGAGCGGGGCGCCCCGCGGAGGGCCGGAGCGGACACGTCACCCCTTATGGAGCAGCGCGTTTCATCCGGTCAGCGCCCGGAAAGAGCGACCGTAAGCGATCGATTCGTCACTTTTCGCCTCCGGGAACAACTGCGTCCCCGGAGGCCGCCGTTGGGCAGCGCCCGGATCAGCAGCGGCCCGGGGCAGGAGCGGCCCGGATCAGCAGCGGCCCGGATCAGGAGCCGCCCGGATCAGGAGTGGCCCAGCTCCGCCGTCTCCTCGTCGGACGTCTCCGGGACCGAGCCCGAGTCGCGGGCGGGGCGCAGCGGGAAGGCGTCGACCTTCGTCTCGTCGATGACCGGCGGGGCCACCTGCGGGGGCTTCGGCATGACCGCGGCCTCGGAGTGGGCGCCGCAGCCGTAGGCGAGGGAGACCACGCGGCCGTCGGCCGGGGCGAACTCGTTGGCGCACACGCCGAAGGCCTGGCCCAGCGAGCCGCCGACCGGGGCGAGGAAGCCGCAGGTCATGCACGTGGCCGGGGCTGCCTGGGCCATCGGGGTCCGCGCGCCGAAGGCCTCGTCCCAGCGGTCGGCCGCGGTGTGCAGGCCGTAGCGGGACAGGACGCGGGCGCGGCGCATGCCCAGTTCCTCGGCGACCGAGGCGATCGAGCCGCGGGAGGGGACCGTGAGCTGGACGGCCGGGGCGCCCGGGGTGACCTCGGCGTCCTCCGCGTCCGCCAGCTCCTCCATCTCGTGGGAGACCAGCGCGTTCGGCGGCGGCTCCTCCTCGGCCGTGTAGCCGGGCTCCAGGCGCAGGTCCTCCTGGTCCGTGGGCAGCAGGTCGCCCGGGCCGAGGTCGCCGGGGCGCAGCCGCTCGCTCCAGGGCACCCATTCGGGGGCGAGGAGGGCGTCGGGGCCGGGGAGCAGGACGGCCTCGTCGAGTGTGACGATCTTGGCACGGGAGGCGCGGGCCACGGTCACCGCCCAGCGCCAGCCGCGGTAGCCCAGCTCCTTGCACTCGAAGAAGTGGGTGACAACGCGGTCGCCCTCGGACACCAGGCCGGTGTGTTCACCGACCACACCGGGTGCGGCGGCCTCCTCGGCGGCGGCGCGGGCGAGGTCGACCGCCTCCGCGCACAGACGGTCGGGGGTGCGGCTTCGCGTTGTCGCTGCGCTCACAGGTATCGCTTCTCTCCTACGCCGTCTCACGTGTGGGCCTGCCTCCGGCGGGCCTGCCGACGGAGCGGACCGTAGGACCGCATCGACGTCTGCATCCGCGCGCTGGGCGCACCTCTGCCATCCATTCTGCGTTATGGCTGAGATACGCACGCTACACCGAACGGGATTCGTGGGTTTTTCCCACCCGCCCGCACACCCGGCCCCCCGTCCACACACCCGACTCGCCCGGCCTCGCACTATCGGCCCGCTTCTCGGGGCACTATGAACGTCGTGGCAGCCGCGGACAAGGCGAGTGGTCGTGGCGGCGGAGCGGCCCGCGTCGGCGGGGCCGCCCGCTCCGTCGGGCGTGCCCTGCACTTCCCCGTCACCGGTGCCGCCCGCGGCATCCGCCGGGCCACGCACGCCCAGGGCGCGGGCGAGTCCGGGCTGGGCAAGCTGATCGAGCTGCACGCGGTGAACGGCGCGGGCGACGTGATGGTCACCGTGGCGCTCGCCTCCACCGTGTTCTTCTCCGTGCCCACCGACGAGGCACGCGGGCGTGTCGCGCTGTACCTCGCCATCACCATGGCGCCCTTCACCGTCCTCGCCCCGGTCATCGGCCCGCTCCTGGACCGGCTGCCGCACGGCCGGCGCGCCGCGATGGCCGCGGCCATGCTGGCCCGCGCCCTGCTCGCGCTGATCATCTCGGGCGCGGTGGCGAGCGGCGGCCTGGAGCTGTACCCGGCCGCACTGGGCGTGCTGGTCGCGTCCAAGGCGTACGGCGTGGTCCGCAGCGCCGTCGTGCCGCGGCTGCTGCCGCCCCGCTTCTCGCTCGTGAAGGCCAACTCCCGGGTCACCCTCGCCGGTCTGCTGGCCACCGGCGCCGCCGCGCCGGTGGCGGCAGGGCTGCACAGGATCGGGGATCCCTGGCCGCTCTACGGCGCCTTCGTGATCTTCGTCGCGGGAACGTTCCTGTCGTTCACCCTGCCGCACAAGGTGGACTCGGCCAAGGGCGAGGACCGGGCGCTGCTCGCGGCCGACGAGGAGCATCTGCGGGGGCCGCTCAGGAACCAGCGGGCGAAGCGGCCGGGGCTGCGGACCGTGGGCCCCGCCGTCACGCACGCGCTCGGCGCCAACGCGGCCCTGCGCTGTCTGTCCGGCTTCCTGATCTTCTTCCTCGCGTTCCTGCTCCGCGAGCACCCGCTGACCGGGGAGAGCGCGGCGGTCTCGCTGGGCATCGTCGGCGTCGCCGCCGGCGTGGGCAATGCCCTCGGAACGGCGGTCGGGAACTGGCTGAGATCGCGCGCCCCGGAGATCATCATCGTGACCGTCGTCGCCGTGGTGCTCGGCACCGCGGTCGTGGCCGCCGTGTTCTTCGGCGCGTTCCTGGTGGCCTGCCTCGCCGCGGTCGCCGGGTTCGCCCAGGCCCTCGCCAAGCTGGCCCTGGACGCGCTGATCCAGCGGGACGTGCCCGAGCAGGTGCGCACCTCGGCCTTCGCCCGCTCCGAGACGCTGCTCCAGATGGCCTGGGTGTTCGGCGGCGCGGTCGGCATCGTGCTGCCGCTCGACGGCACCGTCGGCCTGCTGATCGGCGCCGCGTTCGTCGCCGTCGGCTGGCTCACCACGCTGCGCGGACTGCTCGCCTCCGCCCGCCACGGAGGCCGTCCCAGGGCCCGCGTGGCGTAACGAACCGGGCACGCCGTACCCCACGTGGCCGGACGGCTCCGGGCGCCCGATAGCCTTCGGCCATGACCACGCTGCAATCCGCTGTGCGACGCCGCCGCGCCGTCGCCGCCGCCGGCGCCGTTTCCGCCGGACTGCTTCTGCTGACGGCCTGCGAGAAGCCGACGCCCGTCGCGACGATCACCGTCGGACGAAGCTCGGTCAACTCCGAGGCACTCTGCTACAACGACGGCAACACGCTGGACAACAAGTCGCTCGCGAAGTGCGCCAAGAAGATCAACGACGTCAAGTCGATCACGGTCGACACGGACGACACCGTCCGCTTCGGCGTCGACCCGAAGATCGCCGACGCGGGCTGGGTCATCCTGGTGAACGGCCGCCAGTTCACCGACTCCAGCAAGAAGACGTACCGGACGATCCCGGGCAGCGCGTTCTTCAACGCCCAGTACGGCACCCAGGGCGACACCAACACGGTCTCCATCCAGATGGGTGCCACCAGCCCGGGCAAGGGCCTGTGGGCCTTCAAGCTGAAGAAGGCCTCCTGACCACGTCTTCCACGCCTGCCGCGCGCATCCTCGTCGCCACCGCCGTCCCCGCCGAACGGGACGCGGTGGCACGGGCGTTCCGCCCGCCGGACTCCCCCGTCGAGCAGTTCGGCCTGCCCGGCGCGGAGCTGACGCGTACGGCGCATTCGGCGCGTACGGCCGGAGTCTGGGACCTGCTCGCCGCCGGGGTCGGACCGGCGCGCGCCGCCGCCTCCGTCGCCGCCGCGCTCACCGCGGCCCGGCTCGCCGGCACCCCCTACGACCTGGTCGTCTCGGCCGGGATCGGCGGCGGCTTCCCGCCCGGCGCCCCCGTCGGCTCGCTCGTCGTCGCCGACCGGATCACCGTCGCCGACCTGGGCGCCCAGACCGCCGACGGCTTCCTCCCGGTCACCGAACTCGGCTTCGGCACCATCCACCACGACCCGCCGAGATCACTCGTACGGGTTGCCTGCCAGGCCACCGGCGCCCCCGCCGGCACGATCCTCACCGTCTCCACCGTCACCGGCTCCGCCGCCCGCACGGCCGAACTGCGCACCCGGCACCCCCGCGCGCTCGCCGAGGGCATGGAGGGCTTCGGGGTGGCGGAGGCGGCCGACGCGCACGGGACGGCCGTCCTGGAGATCCGCGCGGTCTCCAACCCGGTCGGCCCGCGCGACCGCGCCGCGTGGCGCATCGGCGACGCCCTCGCCGCCCTCACCGAGGCGTTCGGGAAGCTCGCCCCCGCATTGGAGAGTTGGAACCGACATGACGACCAGTGAGCAGCAGCAGACGCTGAAGATCGCGTACTCCCCCTGCCCGAACGACACCTTCGTCTTCGACGCCCTCGCCCACGGCCGCGTCCCCGGCGCCCCCGCGCTGGACGTGACGTTCGCCGACATCGACATCACCAACGGCATGGCCGAGCGCGGCGAGTTCGACGTGCTGAAGGTGTCGTACGCCGTCCTGCCGTACGTCCTCGGCGAGTACGCCCTGCTGCCGTGCGGCGGCGCGCTGGGCCGGGGCTGCGGGCCGCTGGTCCTCACGCGCGAGGCGGACGCGGACCTGACGGGCCGCACCGTCGCGGTCCCGAGCGAGAGGTCGACGGCGTACCTGCTCTTCCGCCTCTGGGCGGCGGACACCCTCCCGGGCGGGGTCGGCGAGATCGTGGTCATGCCGTTCCACGAGATCATGCCGGCCGTGCGGGACGGCAAGGTGGACGCCGGGCTGGTCATCCACGAGGCCCGCTTCACGTACCAGAACTACGGGCTGCACAAGCTCGCCGACATGGGCGAGCACTGGGAGCACACCACCGGGCTGCCCATCCCGCTGGGCGCGATCATCGCCAAGCGCTCGCTGGGCGCGGACACGCTGACGCGGCTCGCCGGGTCCGTGCGCACCTCCGTGCGGGCCGCCTGGGACGACCCCGAGGCCTCCCGGCCGTACGTCATGGCCCACGCCCAGGAGATGGACCCGGCCGTCGCCGACCAGCACATCGGCCTCTACGTCAACGAGTTCACCGCCGACCTCGGCGAGGACGGCTACGCCGCGATCCGCGGCCTGCTCACACGCGCGGCGGCCGAGGGGCTGCTGCCCGCACTCCCGCCCGAGGCGCTCTCGTTCCCCTGACGCACGACTTTCCCTGACGCACGGCCGCGACGGAGTCCGGCACAGCCGTCCGCGGCCCCCGCAGCGGCGCAAGGGCGGCGGACGAAAGCGGCGCCGCGATCCGCGGACCGCTCACACGTGCGGCGGCCGAGGGGCTTGTTCCGCCCCTCGGCCCGGATGCGCTCGCTTTTCCCTGAGGTTCCCTGAGGTTTCCCCGAGGTCTCACACGTCCAGCTGGTCGGCGACCGCGCGGAGCAGGCCGGCGATCTTCTTGCCGGAGACCTTGTCCGGGTAGCGGCCCTTCTCCAGCATCGGCGTGATGTTCTCCAGAAGGGTCGTCAGGTCCTGCACGATCGAGGCCAGTTCGTCCGGCTTCTTGCGCTGGGCCGCCGCGACCGACGGGGTCGGGTCGAGCACCGTCACCGAGAGCGCCTGGTCACCGCGCTGACCGGCGACGACGCCGAACTCCACACGCTGTCCCGGCTTGAGTACGTCGACTCCGGCGGGGAGAACCGAGGAATGGACGAAGACGTCACCGCCGTCGTCGCGGGAGAGAAAGCCGAAGCCCTTCTCGCTGTTGAACCACTTGACCTTGCCGGTAGGCACGTCTGTCCTCGTCCTCGTATCTCGTCGGGAAAACTACTTCGGAAACGGCTCTCGATAGCACGCGAGCGGGTCGACCGTGACCCGCTGCTACCTAGCGATACCAAGTGCTACCAAGGCTAATGCTCTTCGGGCGGGTGACAAGACGTCCCCCGGTTGTTCACCGTGGCTGGGAACTACCCTGGTCCGGTGCGTGACAAAACCCAAACGAATTCCGCCGGGCCCGGCGACCGACTGGTCCGGGCCGGTGCCGTCGTGTTCTTCATCGGCGCGCTGGCCACCCTCGTCACGGTGACCCCGCTGTTCCTCGGCGCGACGCCTTTCCCGACCTACATGTACCTGCTGAGCATGCTCATGGGCGTCGGATTCCTGCTCGCCGGCGCCGGTCTGGTGCGGTCGGTGGCGGTCGGCCGGCGTCAGGCGCGGGCCGCGGCCGCCGAGCGGTAGCCGTCGAACCACTCCGGGAACGCGGACAGGTCGTCCAGGACGACGTCCGCGCCCGCAGCGCGCAGTTCCTCCGCCGAGCAGGGCCCGGTGGCCACGGCGAGGGACAGCGCGTCCGCCGTGCGCGCTCCGCGCACGTCCCCGACGTGATCACCGACGTACACATGCGCGCCGTACTCGCGCAGCGCCTCCGCCTTCCGCTCGGCCCACAGGTCGCCCACGACCACGTCGGGCTCGATGCCGAGGTGCGCGAGGTGCAGCTTGGCGTTCGGCTCGTACTTCGCCGTGACGACCATGGTCCGCCCGCCGGCCGCCCGTACGGTCTCCATCGCTTCCCTCGCGCCTGCCATGGCGGGGGTCGCGGCGATGGCGATCGTCGGGTACATCGACCGGTACAGGTCCGCCATCGCCGGGATCCGCTCCTCGGGGAACCAGTTGACCAGCTCCTCCGCGAGCGGCGGCCCGAGCCGCGTCACCGCCAGGTCGGCGTCGATGTACGTCCCGGTCCGCTCCGCCAGCGCCAGGTAGCAGGCGCGGATGCCGGGGCGCGAGTCGATGAGCGTCATGTCGAGGTCGAAGCCGACGGCGAGAGTCATGTCGCCCATTGTGCCGGGTGCGTACGAGCGCCCCGAAGGGGCGAGGGGAACTCAGCCGCGCCGCTGCGACCGCCACACCAGGAACAACGCCGACGCCACCGCCGCGCCCCGGACCACCCACGGCCACGTCCCCGCGACCGCGTCCCCCATGTGCCCCTGCGCGATCGGCTGACCCCAGCGGCCGTCCTGCCGCCCCCACAGCCACACCAGGCCTGCCGCCACCGCCGCGCCCGGCAGGATCATCACGGCCGTCTTCGTCTCCGCGGCGGTCAGCCTGCGCGAACCGTAGGCGATCACCCAGCCGAGCAGCAGCGCGAACCAGTTGCCGAGCACCGCGCCGGCGACCAGCGCGGCGGCGGCCAGCAGCAGGAGGGGGTTGGTCCAGCCGGCGGCGGGGCCCAGGGGCAGCAGGCGGCGGCGCCCGGCGGACGCATCCTCCTCGGCGGCCTCCGGCGCCTCCTCCTCGGCCTCCTGCTCCTTCTTCGACTCCTCGGCGGCCGTCTCCTTCTGCGGCCGCCGGAGCATCTCCGGGATCTCCACACCGCCCACGAACCCCGGCACGGAGTCGGTCCCGGCGCCGCTGAAGGGGGTGTCGCCGGTCCGCCACCACTCGGGCTGGGGGAGGTCGTCCCCGAAGTCGTACGCCGGGCCGGGGCGCGCCGGGGACGACGGTGCCTCGCGCGGGACGGACGGGCCCTCGGGCCCGGGGTCGGCGGGGCGGGGGCGGGAGCGGGGGCGGGGTACGACCCGGCGCAGGCCCTTCGGCCGTCCCGCGCCCTCTGCGGCACCACCGGCGCCGTCCCCGGCCGCCGGCTTCGGCGGCCGCTTCCGCTCGCGCGGCGCGGGCTGTACGGGTACGGCGGCGGCGGGCGGCTGCGGCATACCGCCGGCGCCGCCGGACGTTCCGCCCGCCGCCTCGACCACGTCGTCCGGGCTGCCGAGCCGGTCCAGGATGCGGCGGACGGCGGCGGGCGAGTCCACCGTCACCCTGGCCCGGTGCCGGTCGATCTCGTTGCGCAGCTCCGAGACCAGCCGCATGCGCGTGGACGACGGCAACTGCCGTTGCTGAGCGATGTCTCCGACACGGCTCAGGTACTCGTAGACGACCTTGTCACTCTCGATCCCCAACGGAACCCCTCCGGGGCGACGGTGTGGAAACCCCGCTGAGGACGGTACCGCCTGGCCGCCCTCCCCCGGTTCACTCGGCGGGAACGGACGCACCCGCTACCGTGGGTCAGATGAGCCAAGCGGCCCGACCAGCTCCCCGTTCCCTCGCGGAAGCGTTGCGCGCCAGGGACGACGCCTCGCTGTCCGCGCTCCTGCGCAGCCGTCCCGACCTCATCACGCCGGTGCCGACCGACCTCACCCAGCTCGCCACCCGGGCCGGCACCCGCGCCTCGGTGCTGCGCGCGCTGGAGCGGCTGGACCGGTTCGCGCTCCAGACGGCGGAGGCGCTGGCCGTGGCCCCGGACCCGGCGTCGTACACCACGCTGCTCGGGCTGATGGCGGGCGACGCGGCCGACGAGAGCGTGACCGCCGCGCTGCCGAGGGCCGTCGCCACCCTGCGCGAGCAGGCCCTGGTGTGGGGCGACGACAAGCGGCTGCGGCTCGTGCGGACCGCCCGTGAACTCCTCGCCCCCGCCCCGCAGCACCCCTCCCCGACCGGGCTCGGCCCGTCCGTGCAGGAGGCGACGTCGGGCATGTCGCCTGGCCGGATACAGGAGATCGTGACGACGGCCGGGCTGCCGTCGACCCACGACGCGGTGTCCGCCGTGGCCGGGCTCACCGCCCTGTTCGGCCACCGCAAGAAGATGGCCAGGCTGCTCGCCGGGGCCCCGGAGGCCGCCCTCGACGTGCTGCACCGGCTGGTGTGGGGGCCGCCGTACGGGCAGGTCACCGCCGATCCGGCCGCCCATCTGCGCTGGCTGCTGGACCGGGGCCTGCTGCTGCCGACCACCCCCGGCACGGTCGTACTCCCGCGTGAGGTGGCCCTGCACCTGCGCGAGGGCCGGGCCCACCGCACGCCGGAGCCGCTGCCGCCCGCCGTCGAACCGGCCGCCGCCCACAGCCCGCAGGTGGTGGACGCGACGGCGGCCGGGCAGGCGTACACCGCGCTCGCCACCGTCGAGGAGCTGCTGAAGGACTGGGACGAGGGCGGGCCGGGCGTGCTGCGGGCCGGCGGTCTGAGCGTGCGCGATCTGAAGCGGACGGCCGTCGCCCTGGACGTCTCCGAGCCGGTCGCCGCGTTCTGGGTGGAGCTGGCGTACGCGGCCGGTCTGATCGCCTCCGACGGCGAGGCCGACGAGCGGTACGCGGCCACGCCCGGCTACGACGAGTGGCTGGAGCGGCCCGCCGCCGAGCGCTGGTCCGCCCTCGCGGAGGCCTGGCTCGCGGGCACCCGCACGCCGGGGCTGGTCGGCGGGCGGGACGCGAAGGACCGTACGCTCTCCGCGCTCGGCCCGGGCCTGGACCGCTCGGCCGCCGCCGAGGTACGGCACCGGGTGCTGACCCTGCTGGCCGGGCTGCCGACCGGCACGGCACCGGACACCGGGTCGGTGCTGAACCGGCTGCGCTGGGAACGGCCCCTGCGCGGGCCCCGGCAGGAGGGCGGCGAGGAGGACCTGCGCTCCCGGCTGGCCCGCTGGACCCTGTCGGAGGCGGAACTGCTGGGGATCACGGGACGGGGCGCGCTGTCGGCACAGGGGCGGGCGCTGCTCGGCGCGCCGGCGCCGGCGCCGACTCCGGTCGCCGAGGTTCCGGCGGGGCCGGGCGCCAGGCTGCCGGTCCACCACCACGCGCCCGGCCCCGCCCCGGCGCCGCTCTCGCCCGCCGAGCAGGCGGCGGCGACGGCGGCCGCCGCTCGCGTCCTCGCCCCGCTGCTGCCCGAGCCCCTGGACCACGTCCTGCTCCAGGCCGACCTGACGGCGGTGGCGCCGGGCCCGCTCCGGCGACCGCTCGCCGACACGCTGGACGTGCTCGCGGACGTCGAGTCCAAGGGCGGGGCGACGGTCTACCGCTTCACGCCCGCCTCGGTGCGCCGCGCCCTGGACGCCGGCCGCACCGCCTCCGACCTGCACGCCTTCCTCACCGAGCACTCCCGCACGCCGGTCCCGCAGCCGCTCGCCTATCTGATCGACGACGTGGCCCGCAAACACGGCCATCTGCGGGTCGGCGCGGCCTCGGCGTACGTCCGCTGCGACGACGACGCCCTGCTGAACGAGATCCTGGCCGACAAGCGCGCCGCCGGTCTGCGGCTGCGCCGGCTGGCCCCGACCGTGCTGGCCGCCCAGTCCGACCCGGCGGCCCTGCTGGAGGGCCTGCGCGCGATGGGCTTCGCACCGGCCGCCGAGTCCGCCGAGGGCGACGTCCTGATCGCCCGCGCGCACGCCCACCGCACCCCGCCGCGCACGGCACCCGAGCCGGTCCCGGACGGCCCGCCGCCGCCCGACGCCACGCTCCTCGCGGCGGCGATCCGCGCCATCCGGGCGGGCGACCTGGCCGCCACCGCGCCACGCAAGCCCGCCGCTTCCGAGACCGGCACCGGGAGCAGGGCCCCGCTGACGGGCGGCGAGCTGCCGCGCACCTCCTCCGCCGAGACTCTGGCCACCATGCAGGCCGCCGTCCTGACCGGCGAATCCCTCTGGATCGGCTACGTCAACGCCGAGGGCTCGGCCAGCCAGCGGGTCATCGCCCCGGTCCGCGTCGAGGGCGGCTTCGTCACGGCGTACGACCACACGGCGGACGAGGTACGGACGTACCCGCTGCACCGGATCACGGGGGTGGCGGAGCTGGCGGAGGACTGACCCGGTTCTGCGGGGGATGCGGCACACTGGACGTTTGGCCGACATGTACTCGGCCTGAGTGGAAAGGGTGTGCCGCGCGTGAACGGACCGCTGATCGTCCAGTCCGACAAGACCCTGCTCCTGGAAGTCGACCACGAGCGGGCCGACGACTGCCGACGGGCCATCGCGCCGTTCGCCGAGCTGGAGCGGGCGCCGGAGCACATCCACACCTACCGGGTCACGCCGCTCGGGCTGTGGAACGCGCGGGCGGCCGGGCACGACGCCGAGCAGGTCGTGGACGCGCTCGTGCAGTACAGCCGGTACCCGGTGCCGCACGCGCTGCTGGTCGACATCGCCGAGACCATGGACCGCTACGGTCGGCTGACCCTGTCCAAGCACCCCACCCACGGACTGGTCCTCACGAGCACCGACCGGCCCGTGCTGGAAGAGGTGCTGCGGTCCAAGCGGATCGTCCCGCTGGTGGGCGCCCGGATCGACCCGGACAGCGTCGCCGTGCACCCGTCCGAACGCGGGCAGATCAAGCAGGTACTGCTGAAACTGGGCTGGCCGGCCGAGGACCTCGCCGGGTACGTCGACGGCGAGGCGCACCCGATCGAGCTGCTGGAGGACGGCTGGGCGCTGCGGCCGTACCAGAAGCAGGCCGTGGAGAACTTCTGGCACGGCGGCAGCGGTGTGGTCGTCCTGCCGTGCGGTGCCGGAAAGACGCTGGTCGGGGCCGGGTCGATGGCCCAGGCGAAGTCGACGACCCTGATCCTCGTCACGAACACCGTCTCGGCCCGGCAGTGGAAGCACGAGCTGGTGAAGCGGACCTCCCTGACCGAGGACGAGATCGGCGAGTACAGCGGGACGCGCAAGGAGATCCGGCCGGTCACCATCGCCACGTACCAGGTGCTGACGACGCGGCGGAAGGGCGTCTATCCGCACCTGGAGCTCTTCGACTCCCGGGACTGGGGGCTGATCGTCTACGACGAGGTGCATCTGCTGCCGGCTCCCGTCTTCAAGTTCACGGCGGACCTTCAGGCCCGGCGCCGTCTCGGCCTGACGGCGACGCTGGTGCGCGAGGACGGCCGCGAGTCGGACGTCTTCTCGCTGATCGGCCCCAAGCGGTTCGACGCGCCCTGGAAGGAGATCGAGGCGCAGGGCTACATCGCGCCCGCCGACTGCGTCGAGGTGCGGGTCAACCTGACCGACTCCGAGCGGCTCGCGTACGCCACCGCCGAGACGGAGGAGAAGTACCGCTTCTGTGCGACGACGGACACCAAGCGGAAGGTCACCGAGGCGATCGTGCGCCGGTTCGCCGGGCAGCAGATCCTCGTCATCGGGCAGTACATCGACCAACTCGACGAGCTGGGCGAGCACTTGAACGCCCCGGTCATCAAGGGCGAGACCTCCAACGCCCAGCGCGAGAAGCTCTTCGACGCCTTCCGCGAGGGCGAGATCAGCGTGCTGGTCGTCTCGAAGGTCGCGAACTTCTCCATCGACCTGCCGGAGGCGACGGTCGCGATCCAGGTGTCCGGCACGTTCGGTTCGCGGCAGGAGGAGGCACAGCGGCTCGGCCGCGTGCTGCGCCCGAAGGCCGACGGCCACCAGGCCCACTTCTACTCGGTGGTCGCCCGCGACACGATCGACCAGGACTTCGCCGCCCACCGCCAGCGCTTCCTGGCGGAACAGGGCTACGCCTACCGCATCATGGACGCGGACGAGATCCTCGCGGAGGGCTGAGGCGACGGCGCACCGGCGGGTTCGGGGCCGTCACCGACGGCGTATGCCCGCTTCCTCGCCGTACTCGCCAAGGATGATCACGTTGAAGGCGGCCTCCGCGAACACCTTGAGGGCGCGCAGGGCGTTGCCGAGCGGGTGGTGGTGGGGGCCGTCCGTCGCCGTGGCACCCGACGGGGGCCGGGCGGGGGCCGGAGAGATGCTTGCTGCGCTCATGTCTCCATGGTGGCTCCGCGGACACCTGACCCGCATCGGTCTCCAGGGCCAGTTATGGGCGGCTCGGACTAGACCTCCGGGTGGACCTCGCCCCCTACTCCAAGGGGGACGGGTCCCCTAGGGTGCCGCGATGCGTCTGCCGGACCGGGAGTACCTGAATCTGCACGAGCCCGGAAGCGTGCGGGCGTTGCTGGACGAGGCCCTGGCGCGTGGGCTGTTCCCGGCGGCGGAAATTCATTGGCGCTCGTCTCCCCGCCCCGACTAAAATCCCCTCTCTTGCCCGCCTCCCCTCAGCGGAGTGCCGCCGCCCGGTCGGTAACCGTGCGGCATCGTCGTAGCCACCCAGCAGGTCTACCGGAGGCACCCCCTTGTCCACGCCCGCCCAAGAGCCGCTCGACGCCCCGTCCGCCGCCCCGGCCGACGACCCGCTCGCCCGGGAGCGCGCCCATCTGACGTCCTCCCGTGCCGCGCTGCGCGCCATGCGCGAGGACGTGGAGGCGCTGGACATCAAGGACGTCGCCGCGAACTGGGTCAACGCCCAGGTGCTGGCCCGCCAGATCGACGACCGGATCAAGGCGCTGGCCGACCTGAGCGACACCCCGCTGTTCTTCGGCCGGCTGAACTACCTCCACGCGCCGGGCGCGGACCGGGCCGAGGGCGCGGAGGAATCAAAAAAGAGGCGCGAAGCGCCTTCCTTGCAAGGGCGGCGGTGGGAGACGGGCGGGCAGTTCTACATCGGGCGCCGGCATGTGCACGACCACGACGGTGACCCCATGGTCATCGACTGGCGCGCACCGGTCTCGCAGCCGTTCTACCGCGCCTCCAAGAAGGACCCGATGGACGTCGGGCTGCGCCGCCGCTTCGGCTACACCGGCGGCGAGCTCACGGCGTACGAGGACGAGCACCTGTCCGACCCCGAGGAGAGCGCGAAGACCAGCAAGCTCCTCCAGCAGGAGATCGAGCGGCCGCGCGTCGGCCCCATGCGGGACATCGTGGCCACCATCCAGCCCGAGCAGGACGAGATCGTCCGCTCCGGGCTGGGCGGCACCGTCTGCGTCCAGGGCGGGCCCGGTACCGGAAAGACCGCCGTCGGACTGCACCGGGTCGCCTACCTCCTCTACGCCCACCGGGAGCGGCTGGCCCGCACCGGCACCCTCGTCATCGGGCCGAACAAGTCCTTCCTGCACTACATCGAGCAGGTGCTGCCCGCGCTGGGCGAGCTGGCGGTGCAGCAGGCCACCGTGGACGACCTGGTGGCGCACGTGGAGGTGCGCGGCGCGGACGAGGCGGCGGCGGCCGTGATCAAGGGCGACGCCCGGATGGCCGAGGTGCTGCGCCGGGCGCTGTACGCGCACGTGAGCATGCCGACGGAACCGGTCGTGGTGGTGCGCGGCTCCCGTCGCTGGCGCGTACCGGCGTACGAACTGGAAGACGTCGTACGGGAGTTGCTGGAGCGCGACATCCGGTACGGCGCCGCCCGCGAGGCGCTGCCGCAGCGGATCGCGCACGCGGTGCTGGTGCAGATGGAGCGGGCCGGTGAGGCGCCGGACGACCGGGTGCAGGACGCGGTGGCCCGCAACAGTGCGGTCAAGGCGGCGGTGAAGGCTCTCTGGCCGGTGGTCGACCCGGCGAAGCTCGTGCTGCGCCTGCTGACGGACGCGGACTTCCTCGCCGAGCACGCCGAGGGGATCCTCGACGAGGACGAGCAGAAGACGATCCTGTGGGACAGGCCGGTGCGCAGCGTGAAGTCGGCCAGGTGGTCTCCGGCCGACGCGGTGCTGATCGACGAGACGGCCGACCTGATCCAGCGCACCCACTCGCTCGGCCATGTCGTGCTGGACGAGGCGCAGGACCTGTCCCCGATGCAGTACCGCTCGGTGGGCCGCCGCTGCACCACCGGCAGCGCGACCGTCCTCGGCGACCTGGCCCAGGGCACCACCCCGTGGGCGACCCGGAGTTGGGACGAGGCGCTGGCCCACCTCGGCAAGCGCGAGGGCGTGATCGAGGAGCTGACGGCCGGTTTCCGTGTGCCGACGGACGTCATCGCGTACGCCTCCCGGCTCCTGCCGCACATCGCGCCCGGCCTCACCCCGGTCGCCTCGGTCCGTGAGAACCCCGGTTTCTTCGAGGTCCGCGCGATCACGGACACCGCCGAAGTCGTCGCCGCGTGCGAGGAGTTGCTGGGCAACGAGGGCTCGACGGGCCTGATCGCGGCCGACGCCCGGATCCCGGCCCTGGCCGAGGCCCTGACGGCGGCGGGGATCACGTATCTCGCCCCCGGCGAGGAGACCACCCGCGAGACCCGCCTCACCCTGGTCCCGGCCTCCCTCGCCAAGGGCCTGGAGTACGACTACGTCGCCCTGGACGAGCCCCAGGCCGTGGTGGACGGCGAGCCGGACGAACGGACGGGCCTGCGGCGGCTGTACGTGGCGCTCACGCGAGCGGTGTCCGGGCTGATCGTGACGCACGCTGCACCGGTGCCTGCGCAACTCGCCGAGAGGAACGGTGAGTAGGGTTCTGCTCCGTTCCGCCACGTCCCCATGGAAAGGCCTCCGTTGAGCACACCGCCGTCCCCGCATCCCGGTTACCCGCAGGCGCCGGGTCCGTACCAGCAGCAGCCGGGTGCGTATCCGCAGCAGCCGGGTCCGTACCAGCAGGCTCCCGGGCCCTACGCGCAGGCGCCCGGGGCGTACCAGCAGCCCGCCCCCGGGCCGTACCAGCAGGCGGCCCCCGCGCCGTACCAGCCCCAGCAGGCGCCCGGCGGCTACGGCCAGCCCCAGGCGCCGTACCAGCAGGGACCCGGCGGCTACGGCCAGCAGGCTCCCTACCAGCAGGCGCCCGCCGGACCCGGCTGCGACGTGTGCGGGGCCGGGCCGGCCACGCGGGTGACGATCCGCGGCCACCAGGGCTTCCTGATCGTGATGCGGAACCTGTGGCGGAAGGGCACCTTCTGCCAGACCTGCGCGCTCGCCGTGTTCCGCAAGATGCAGTCGGACACGATGGTGCAGGGCTGGTGGGGCCCGATGTCGGTGATCATCACGCCCATCACGCTGCTGATCAACCTCTTCGCCCTGTCCAAGATCCGCAAGCTCCCCGCCCCGGTGGCCCCCATGGGCCCCGGCCTGGACCCGGGCAGCCCGGTCCTGCGCCGCCCGGCGGGAATGTTCGGCCTGCTCCCGCTGAGCGGCTTCGTCCTCGTGTTCCTGTTCGTCCTGGTCGCGCTCGCGACCGCGTGACACCGGTGGGCGGGGCAGGTCCTACTCCCCGTCCACCGCCGTCCGCCATTCCCGCACAGCCTCCTCGGAAACGGGCCCGGCCCAACCCGCGGAGCGAGCCGCGCCGCCGATGTGGAACGCGTCGATCCCCGCGTTCCGCAGCGGGCGGACATGCTCCAGGCGCAGCCCGCCGCCGACCAGGACCGTCTGGTCGTACCCGGGCTCGCCGCGGCGTCCCGCCTCCGCGACCAGCGTCGCCAGTCCCTCGTCCACGCCGCCGGCGGCGCCCGCCGTGAGGTAGGTGTCCAGGCCGGGCAGGTCGGCGAGCTGTTTGCGCAGGGCGTCACGGTCGGCGGCGCGGTCGATCGCCCGGTGGAAGGTCCAGGCGCAGCCGTCCAGGGCGGCGACCACCCGCTCCACCGCGGCCAGGTCCACCGCGCCGTCCGCGTCGAGGAAGCCGAGCACGAACTGGTCGGCGCCGGCCGCCCGCATCTCGCCCGCCGCCCGGACCAGAGCGGCGACGTCCTCGGCGGTTCCCGCCGCGAACCCGTCCGACAGCCTCAGCATCACGCGCAGGTCGATGTCGACGGCGGCCCGGATCCCGGCGACGGTGGCGGGCGCGGGGGTGAGCCCGTCGGCCGCCATCTCGGTGACCAGCTCCAGGCGATCCGCGCCTCCCGCCTGGGCGGCGACCGCGTCCGCCACGTCGAGCGCGATCACCTCCAGGACTGCACGCTTGCTCATGGCACCCCATTCATCGCGGCTACAGGTCCAGGTATCCAAGTACAGCTCTAGAGGTCTAGTCCAATCCAAAGGGTACGCCCTGCCCCACCCCGTGGCCGACCGCACCGGCGACGAGCCACCCGCACGCCACAATGGGCCCATGGCCGACCTCGACGCCCTGCGCCTCCGCTTCGCCCGCGCCCTGGAAGCCGCCCGCGCCCCCGGCGGCCCCGACCCCGCGCCGTACGCCGACAACCTGCTCGTCCGCTGGCAGGAGCCGCAGCGCCGGTACCACACGGTGACCCACCTGACGGCGGTGCTCGACCACGTCGACGTCCTCGCGGACCACGCCGCCGACCCCGACGTCGTACGGCTGGCCGCCTGGTTCCACGACGCCGTCTACCTGCCCGAGCGCTCCGAGAACGAGGAGCGCTCGGCGCGGCTCGCCGAGCGCGCGCTCCCGGAGGCGGGGGTGTCACCGGAGAAGACCGCCGAGGTGGCCCGGCTGGTCCGGCTCACCGTCACGCACGACCCGGCCGGCGACGACCGCGACGGCCAGGTGCTGTGCGACGCGGACCTCGCGATCCTGGCCGCGCCCCCGTCGGCGTACGCCGTCTACGCCGCCGAGGTGCGCGAGGAGTACCACTTCGTGCCGAACGACGCCTTCCGGGAGGGCCGCTGCGCGATCCTGCGCCAACTCCTCGCACTGCCACGGCTGTTCCACACCCCGTACGGCCGCGCGCACTGGGAGGCCACCGCCCGCTACAACCTCGGATCCGAGCTGGAATTGCTGTCGACCTGAGCCGGCGCTCCCGCTTACAGTGCGCCCCATGCGAACGATCAGCGGGGATGATGTGAAGCGAGCCGTAGCGAGCTGCACGGCGGCGCTGCGGCAGGCGGCGGACCGGGACTGGACGGCCGTCAAGGCGGGCCGGGTGGAGTGGAGTTGCCACGCCACCGCGTTCCACATCGCCGAGGACTGCCTGGGCTACGCGGGCAACCTCGCCGGACGCGCCCGGGACGCGTACGTCCCCTTCGAGATCACCCTCGAAGAGGGCACCGACAACACCGGCCTGCTGCACGTGATCGAGACGACCGGCGCACTGCTCGCCGCCACCGTCGACACCGCCCCGCCCGGCGTGCGCGCCTTCCACCCCTACCCGTTCCGCAGCGCCGACCGCGAGGGCTTCGCGGCGATGGGCATCGCCGAGGTGCTGCTGCACACCCACGACATCGCCGAGGGCCTCGGACTCCCCTACGCACCGGACGAGGACCTGGCCGAATCCGTCCTGACCTGCATCTTCCCGCAGGTCCAGCCCGGCCCCGCGCCCTGGCCGACCCTGCTGTGGGCCACCGGCCGGGGCGAGCTGCCCGGCCGCGCCCCGGTCACCGACTGGCGCTGGCACAACAACCTGGTCGTCCCGGCCGAGCGGTTCGACCTGGTCGGCATCCGCCCGGCCGCCGCCCGCGACCTGCGCCTCGGCGGCGACGGCGGCTTCGACTGGATCGAGGGCGGCCCCTACGAGGGCACCCGGGACGCTTCCGGCTTCCTGGTGAAGGCGTACGAAGCGGGCACGCACCGGCCGGAGTTCGGGGTCTTCGCCCTCGTCCGGCACGAGGACGGCCGCGCCATCGGCGGCATGGGCTTCCACGGCGCTCCGAACGAGGAGGGCTGGGTCGAGGTCGGCTACGACCTCGCCGAGGGCGCCCGGGGACACGGCTACGCCACCGAGGCGCTGCGCACCCTGACCGAGCGGGCGCTGGCCCGGGACGACGTCTCGATGGTCGTCGCGACCATCGAGCACACCAACATCCCCTCGCAGCGGGTGGTCTCCCGGGCCGGCTTCACCCGGGCCACGCCGGAGGAGGAGCGGACCGCCCGGACCGAGCACGGCATGGAGGAGGGGCTCGGGCTCTACCTCCGCCGCGCCTGATCCCCCCTGCGCTTACGCCGTCGCAGCCCCGAGGCGTGCAGCAGCCGCACCACCGTGCGGCTGCTGACCTCCACCGCCCCCGCCGCCACCACGTCCGCGTACCGGCGCTCCGGGACGTCGTAGTGGTCGCCGTCGAAGGCGCGGTGGGGGATGTCCAACTTCGCGGCGAACGCGTGCAGTTCGTCGTACGACACATCGCTGACCAGATGCGACCACAGGCGCCCGTGCCCGGGCCAGACGGGCGGGTCGATGTAGAGGGTCACAGGGTCACCGGCGCCTCACGCCTCACGACGAGGCCGCCGGGCCGGCGGCCGAGCCCAGGGAGCCGACCGCCGCGACCTTCACGCCCGCCTTGTGGCAGACCCAGTGCGGATCGGGGCCCAGCTCGGGCTCCACGTCGAGGGCGTGCGGATCGCCCGAGCCGCACACCGGGCACAGCGGCCAGCGGCCGTACCGCTCCAGCAGCGCGTCCTGTACGTCCTGCGCGACCAGCCCCGCGACGAAGGCCGCCCCGTCCGGCCACTGCTCGACCCACCAGCGCCGCTCCGCCACGGAGTCCTCGACCAGCGAGACCACGTCCGCGTGCGCGACCTCGCCCGCGACCAGATCGGCCAGCACCCGCGCGCGGGCGGCGTGCAGGGCCTGTTCGAGGGGGGTGACGGGACGGGCCGGGTGGGCGGGATCGACGGGGTCCATGGAACCCATTGTGCGCACTCTTGACCACCACACCGAACCGAAAATATCTTTCATATGTGACCCAGGACGTGAAGGAAAGTTTCGGCAGTCCGGGCGGATCCCTCGCCGCGAAGGTGCGCACCCTCGCCCCTTCCATGACCCGGTCCATGCACCGCGTCGCCGAGGCCGTCGCGAACGACCCGGCCGGCTGCGCCGCCCTCACGGTCACCGGCCTCGCCGAACTGACCGGCACCAGCGAGGCCACGGTCGTGCGCACCGCCCGCCTGCTCGGCTACCCGGGATACCGGGACCTGCGGCTCGCCCTCGCCGGGCTGGCCGCGCAGCAGCAGTCGGGCCGGGCACCGGCCATCACGACCGACATCGCGGTGGACGACCCCATCGCCGACGTCGTCACCAAGCTGGCCTACGAGGAGCAGCAGACCCTCGCCGACACCGCCGCCGGGCTCGACACCGCCCAGCTCGGCGCCGCCGTCACCGCGCTGGCGGGCGCCCGCCGCACGGACGTGTACGGCATCGGCGCCTCCGGCCTCGTCGCCCAGGACCTCACCCAGAAGCTCCTGCGCATCGGCCTCATAGCCCACGCCCACAGCGATCCGCATCTCGCCGTGACCAACGCGGTGCAGCTCCGCCCGGGCGACGTGGCGATCGCGATCACCCACTCCGGCTCGACGGGGGACGTCATCGAGCCGCTGCGGGTCGCGTTCGAACACGGGGCGGCGACCGTCGCGATCACCGGCCGGCCCGACTCGCCGGTCACCCAGTACGCCGACCACGTACTGACCACGTCCACCTCACGGGAGAGCGAGCTGCGCCCCGCCGCGATGTCCTCGCGGACGAGTCAACTGCTCGTGGTGGACTGCCTGTTCGTGGGTGTGGCCCAGCGGACGTACGAGACGGCGGCGCCCGCGCTGGCCGCGTCGTACGAGGCGCTGGCTCACCGGCATCGCACCAACCCCAGGTGAGTAACCGCACGCGATCCCGAACCTGAGAGAGCCGCTCCCCTCATGACCTCCCATGACCTGCGCAGCCAGCTGGCCTCCCTGACCACCGAGGCCTTCCGCCCCGAACTCGCCGACATCGACCGCCTGCCCACCCCCGACCTCGCCCGCCTGATGAACGGCGAGGACGCCGCCGTGCCCACGGCCGTCGCCCGACGCCTCCCGGAGATCTCCGCCGCCATCGACGCCGTCGCCGCACGGATGGCGCGCGGCGGCCGGCTGATCTACGCCGGCGCCGGTACGGCGGGCCGGCTCGGCGTCCTGGACGCCTCCGAGTGCCCGCCCACCTTCAACACCGACCCCGCCCAGGTCGTCGGCCTGATCGCGGGCGGCCCCACGGCCATGGTCACCTCGGTGGAGGGCGCCGAGGACTCCACGGAGCTGGCCCGCCAGGACCTGGACGCGCTGAAGCTCACGCCCGATGACACCGTTGTCGGCATCTCCGCCTCCGGCCGCACCCCCTACGCGATCGGCGCCGTCGCACACGCCCGCGCGCAGGGCGCCCTGACCATCGGTCTGGCCTGCAACGAGCACAGCGCGCTCGCGGCCGCCTCCGAGCACGGCATCGAGGTCGTCGTCGGACCGGAACTGATCACCGGCTCGACCCGCCTGAAGGCCGGCACGGCCCAGAAACTCGTCCTGAACATGCTGTCGACGATCACGATGATCCGGCTCGGCAAGACGTACGGGAACCTGATGGTCGACGTCCGGGCCTCCAACGACAAGCTCCGGGCCCGCTCCCGCCGCATCGTCTCCCTCGCCACCGGCGCGGGGGACGACGAGATCGAGCGGGCGCTCGCCGAGTCCGGCGGCGAGGTGAAGAACGCCATCCTGGCCCTCCTCGCCGGCGTCGACGGCCCCACGGCCGCCCGCCTTCTGGAGGAGTCCGGCGGCCATCTGCGTGCCGCGCTGGCGCACGCGCCCCGCTGACCCGCACGCTCGGGGCGTGCGCATCGACCCCGCCTCCACCGCGACCGCCGTCCTCACCCTGGTCGGCGGCCCGGCCAATGTCACCTCCGTGACCCACTGCATGACCCGCCTCCGGCTGGCCCTCGCCGACCCGACGGCGCTGGACGAGGCGGGCCTGCGGGCGGTCCCGGAGGTGCTGGGCCTGGTCTGCGACGGCCCGCACTGCCAGGTCGTGCTCGGGCCCGGGGTGGTCGAGGAGGTCACGGAGGCGGTGGCAGGGGCGGTGGCGGAGGCGGCACGGGCCGCGGAGGGGGGAGCGGAGCCTTCCGACGGCCGCTCGAAGCAGGGGAGTTCGCAGCAAGGGAGTTCAGAGCAGGAGACGGGCGTCAGGACCGCCCTGCGCCGGGTGGCGAACGTCTTCGTCCCCCTCATCCCCGCCCTGATCGGCTGCGGCATCCTCTCCGGACTCAACGGCCTTCTCCTGAACGCCGGCCGGCTCTCCTCCCTCTCCCCCGCCCTGTCCGCCATCGCCTCCGCCTTCCTGGCGCTGATCGCGGTGTTCGTCGGCATCAACACGGCGCGGGAGTTCGGCGGCACCCCGGTGCTCGGCGGTGCCGTCGCGGCCGTCGTCGTGTACCCGGGCGTGGCGAAGGTGACGGTGTTCGGGGCCCACCTGTCCCCCGGCCAGGGCGGCGTGCTCGGCGCCCTCGCCGCCGCGCTCCTGGCCACCCGCGTGGAGAAGTGGGTACGGGGCCGGGTGCCGGGCGCTCTGGACGTCCTGCTCACGCCGACGGTCACCGTGCTCGTCCCCGGTCTCGTGACGCTGTACGGCCTGATGTACGCGGCCGGTGCGGTGGCGACGGCGATCGGCACCGCGGCGAACTGGCTCCTGACCACGGCCGGCGCGGCGGCGGGCCTGGTGCTGGGCGGCCTGTTCCTCCCCCTGGTGATGCTGGGCCTGCACCAGGCCCTGATCCCCATCCACACCACCCTCATCTCCCAGCAGGGCTACACGGTCCTCCTCCCCCTCCTCTCCATGGCGGGCGCGGGCCAGGTGGGCGCGTCGCTCGCGGTGTACGTCCGCCTGCGCCACGACGGCGAACTGCGGACGACGATCCGCTCGGCCCTCCCAGCCGGCCTGCTCGGCGTGGGCGAGCCCCTGATCTACGGCGTGTGCCTGCCGCTGGGCCGCCCCTTCCTGACGGCCTGCGCGGGCGGGGCCGCGGGCGGGGCGTTCGTCGGCTTCTTCGCGATGCTCGGCACCACGGTGGGCGCGACCGCGATCGGCCCGTCGGGCTGGGCCCTGTTCCCGCTGCTGACGGGCAACAGGGGCGCGGGCGCGGCCGTCGCCGTCTACGCGGGCGGCCTGCTCACCGGCTACGTGGTGGGCTTCGCGGCGACGTACCTCTTCGGCCTTCCGCGCGCCCCCCGGCCGAGCGCCGCCACGTGACGCACGGCGGTGGCCGCTCGTTGCCTCAGCATGACGACGATGAAGCTCCTCGCCACGGCCGCCCTCACCGCCGCCTCCGCCGCCGCGCTGGCCGCCCCCGCCCACGCCGACACCCTGGCCGGCACGGGCACCACGCCCACCGCCAAGGCCGCCCACGACAACGCGCAGTGGACGATCTCCGACACCGCGAAGTGCGCCGACACCCTCGCCGTGGTCCCCGTCCTCAAGGAGGTCTCGCCGCTGCAGGTGCGCGAGAACACCACCGCGTGCGGCGAGGGCAGCCTGATCCGCCCCGGCCACCGGGGCCACCAGGGCCCGCACGGCAACCGCTGAGGGCCTCAGGAGGGCTCGTCGGGCCTTACGGTGCGCGCCACACGAGCGTGTAACGCCAGAAGAGCCGGCGGCGGAGCCGGACCCCGGGAAGGATCCGCCGGGCCTCACGACCGATCTCGGCGAAGGTCATCTCCGGATCCCGGACAGGGGCGGTCATGGAAACGGGCCGGTGCGACGCGACCCGCCCCCGGTTCTTCACCCAGCCGATGAGCGGGTTGAGCGCTACGGCTGCCAGCCCGACCGCGTGGTCCAGAGCCCCTTCCGCCCGCGCACAGCCGACCACGACCAGCGTGCCACCGCTCGCCAACTCCTCCCGGAACCGGACGAGGCTCTCGGCGAGGGGGAGGTGATGGAGTACGGCGACGCAGGTGATGACGTCGTAGGGTCCCGGGGGAAGCTGATCGGGCACCTCGGCGAGTGTGTAGGCGACGGGGGCGTCGGCGGGAGTGGCCTCCCGCGCCCGCTCCAGGATCCCGGCGTCGGCATCGACTCCGACGACCGCCTCCGCCCGCCGCCCGGCCAGCCGCCGCACCAGTTCCCCACTGCCGCACCCCACGTCCAGGGCCCGCCCGGCCCCGCGGGGCAACTGCCGCAGCAGCCAGCGGTGATAGCGGGCGTTGTGGTCCCAGGGGTGGGCGGCGTTGAAGCCGTGCAGTGCCTCGATCAGTCTGCTCAACGACTGCGCCTCTCCCGGTTCACCTGCCGCACCTTGACCCGCAGTTCCTCACCGACGGACATCGCCTTGAGCACGTCCGCCGGCCGCTCGGCGGTACGGACATTGCAGCGCCCCGGATCGACCGACGCAAACGGCTCGTCACTCGCGCCGGTCACCGGACTCGACGTTCGCGCGCGGCGACGTACCGCCGCCGGAGCCGCCACCGGAGGACCGGGCCCGTCCTGTCCCTCTCCGCCGCCGACTGTGCGGAACTCGCCCCGCTGGTGGCGGAGTGGTTCGCCCGGGGGACCACAGACGAGGCCGTACTCCACACCCTGACCGCCGGCCTGCCTCCTCATCGACCACGACAACCAGACCCTCACCGTCTTCAGCGAGCCGACAAGGCCGCTATCAGCAGTCGCTCTCGTACCCTTGGGGATCCTCGGTGGAGCTGCCCGCCCCCGTCGGCTTCACACTGGACACCCAGGAACTCAAGGACTACGCGGACTGACATGAACCACGCCCAGCTCACCGCCCTCGGACGGGCCCTGCGGCTCGTCGGGGAGCACGGGGAGGCGCTCGGCGCCGACACCCCGGACTCCCGGCTGCACGAGATCAAGGCCGATCTGCGCCGAGCGCTCGATCTGCTGGACGAGAGTGTCGCCGCCGGCGCGCCCGCCACCCGGTGTCCCGAGCATCCGCAGGGCCCCGTGGACGAGAGCGCCCCCGACCTGTGCCTGCTGTGCGAGACCCGGCGCCGGGCCGCACGCCGGTCGGAGTATCACGGCGGCGGCAGGACCGAAGCCGCGGCCGCGGCCACCGCGCCCTCCCGCTACGGCGTCCGCGCCGACCGGCCGCAGCCGCAGCAGCGCTGGCTGCCGGAGGCGTGGAACGGCCAGGAGTGGCAGCTGTGCGGCACGCCCCGGCGGGACAAGCGCGAGGCCGAGGCGTATCTCGCCGCCCAGCGCCGCTCGTCCCGGCCCGCCATGGCGTACCGGCTCGTGCACGAGTTCACCGACTACGAGGTGCTCCGCGTGTGGGGCACCCCCGTGCGCGTCGACATCGAGCCGCTGGGCAACCTATAGCAGCGGCAACGCGCCGAACGCGTACCCCTCCCAGATCCGCCTGCTCGCCTCCTCCGGGTACGGCGCCACCCGCTGTTCCGCGTCCAGGACCTGGACCAGGCGGGAGCGGGGGTCGTAGGCCGGCCAGCCCGGGTCGCCGGTGCGGGCGAAGGCCGTCCAGGCGCGCTGGACGAAGGCCGACAGCCGCTCCGCCTCCGGTGTGGGTCTGCCGCCGGGAAAGAGGAGGGCGCCCAGGTCGGCGCCGAACGTGCCGAAGAGCAGCGGGATGTCCAGGCCGTGGCAGGCGCCCAGCGCGCCCGCGGAGTCGGGGGCCGGCCAGGTCAGTTCGTAGACGTGGGCGCGGCCGCCGCCCGTCCGCTGGGCCTCCGCCAGCCGCAGGCTCGGCTGCCCGAACAGCCAGTCCGTCTGGACCCGTTCGAAGAGCTGCTCCGCGCCCCACTCCGGGAAGGCCGAGCGGTACGCCGCCTCGCCCGCTTCCCCGCCCGGTGCGTACAGCCGCAGGGTCCGGGCCGCCAGGTCGTCCGTGATCTTGCCGGACATGCCGGCCATGACCAGGAAGAGGCGGTACTCGTCGCGGTTGTGGCCGACCAGGAGGTCCACGTCCCGCGCCGCGCCCGACGAGAGCGCCTCCCAGGGAGTCGTGGGCAGGACGTCGCCGTCCACCACCGGCGCGAAGGGCACCGAGGTCGGTGCCGCCCGGCCCCAGCGGTCGGTGTACGCCGGCATCTCGATGCCCAGGGTCTGGCCCGCCCGGGTCAGCTCGCGGGGGTCCGTCGCGGCGAGGTCGGCCGCCGTGGGGGTGCGGCCGGCCCGCGCCGCCAGGGACCCGGCGATGTCGCGGGCGAGGTCCGCGGAGAAGAACGTGCCCGGCACGCTCTGGGCGACGGCGCGGCGGAACAGGCCCCGGGCTCTCGGCATGGACAGAAGCGAGGCGACGGAGCCCGCGCCGGCCGATTCGCCGAAGACGGTGACCTGGGAGGGGTCGCCGCCGAACGCCGTGATGTTCTCCTGGACCCACTCCAGGGCCGCCACCTGGTCCAGCAGGCCCCGGTTCGCGGGGGCGTCGGCCCAGAGGGCGAAACCCTCCATGCCCACGCGGTAGTTGAAGGTGACGAGCACCGCGTCGCCCGTGCGGGCGAGCTGCTGGGCGTCGTAGCCCGGCTGGCCGCTGAAGCCGAGTTTGAACGCACCGCCGTAGATCCACACCAGCACCGGACGGGCGGCGGACGGATCCGGGTCCGGGGTCCAGACGTTCAGCGTCAGCCAGTCGTCGCCCTCCGGCTGCCGGGGCTGGGCCGTGCGGCCGAGGAAGCCGGTCTCCTGCGGGGGCGGCGGGCCGAACGCGTACGCCTCCCGGGTGCCCTCCCAGGGGTGGGGCCGGCGCGGTGCCCGGAAGCGGTCCGGGCCGACCGGGGGCGCGGCGAAGGGAATGCCCCGGAACACCGACAGCCCCTGCTCGCGCAGCCCGCGCACCGCCCCGGAGGCGGTGCGCACCACGGGCCCGGACTCGCTCTTCGTCATCGCTCGCTCCCCTGACGTCGGTCTCACCGGTCGTCAGGGGAACGTGCGGCGACGATCACAAGTGCCCGAACGGAGCGACGGACGGCGTCAGCTGAGGGTCTTCAGCGACGCGGCGTCGTACGGCTTCAGCTCGTCGAAGCGGTCGGCGAGCACCTTGGCCGCCCACTCCGGGTCCTGGAGCAGCGCACGGCCGACGGCGACCATGTCGAACTCCTCGGCCTCCAGCCGGTCGAGGAGGTCGTCGATGCTCTTGGTCCCGGAGCCCTCGCCCTGGAACGCCTTGATGAACTCGCCGTCGAGGCCGACCGAGCCGACGCTGATGACCTGCTTGCCGGTGATCTTCTTCGTCCAGCCGGCCAGGTTCAGGTCCGAGCCGTCGAACTCCGGCACCCAGTAGCGGCGGGTGGAGGCGTGGAAGACGTCGACGCCGGCCGCCGCCAGCGGGGTCAGGATGGCCTCCAGCTCCTCGGGGGTCTCGGCGAGGCGGGCCGTGTAGTCCTGCTGCTTCCACTGCGAGTAGCGGAAGATGACCGGGAACTCGGGGGAGACGGCCGCACGGACCGCCGCCACGATCTCCGCGGAGAACTTCGCACGGGCCACCGGGTCGCCGCCGTAGGCGTCGGTACGGCGGTTGGTGCCCTCCCACAGGAACTGGTCCAGGAGGTAGCCGTGGGCGCCGTGCAGCTCCACGCCGTCGAAGCCGATGCGCTCGGCGTCGGCCGCCGCCCGGGCGAACGCGGCGATCACGTCGTCGAGGTCCTGCTGGGTCATCGCCCGGCCGGTGGCCTCGGCGCCCGCGGTGACCAGGCCGGAGGGGCCCATCGCGGGGGCCTCCGGGAAGGGGGCCTCGCCGTCCTTGCGGACCATGCCGATGTGCCACAGCTGCGGGACGATGGTGCCGCCCGCCGCGTGCACGTCCTCGGCGACCTTCGCCCAGCCCGCCAGCTGCTCCTCGCCGTGGAAGCGCGGCACGCGGTCGCTCTGGCCCGCCGAGTCGTGGCCCACGTAGGTGCCCTCGGTGACGATCAGGCCGACTCCGGCGGCGGCACGGCGGGAGTAGTACGAGCGCACGTCCTCGCCGGGTACGCCGCCCGGGGAGAACATCCGGGTCATCGGCGCCATCGCGATCCGGTTCGGCACGGTGAGGCCGTTGAGGGTGATCGGGCGGGACAGGATCTGGGCCGCGCGGGAGGCGGGGGTCGTCGTGGCGGTCACGTAGGGGCTCCTCGGGGGCAGCGGAGTTAACCGGTCGGTATGTGAGCACGCATTGTTGCAGCTCCTTAAGTAAACGGCCTGTGCGCGGGCCCGCATTCCGGTCCGCGATCTACGCTTGTGTGATCCAGGACACGTCCTGGTGCCGCCTCCGGAAACGCCCGAGGGCGGCACCCCCAGCCGGAAGCTGGAAGTGCCGCCCTCGGAGAAGGACAGGTGATCCGGACGGATCAGAAGTCCATGTCACCGCCCGGCATGCCGCCCGGAGCGGCCGCGGCGGCCTTCTCCGGCTTGTCGGCGATGACGGCCTCGGTGGTGAGGAACAGCGCGGCGATGGAGGCCGCGTTCTGCAGCGCGGAACGCGTCACCTTCGCCGGGTCGATGATGCCCTCGGCGATCATGTCGACGTATTCGCCCGTGGCGGCGTTCAGACCGTGGCCGACGGCCAGGTTGCGCACCTTCTCCACGACGACGCCGCCCTCAAGGCCACCGTTGGCGGCGATCTGCTTCAGCGGGGCCTCCAGCGCGAGCTTCACGGCGTTGGCGCCGGTCGCCTCGTCACCCTCCAGGTCCAGCTTCTCGAAGACCGAGGAGGCCTGCAGCAGGGCCACGCCACCACCGGCGACGATGCCCTCCTCGACGGCCGCCTTGGCGTTGCGCACGGCGTCCTCGATGCGGTGCTTGCGCTCCTTGAGCTCCACCTCGGTGGCGGCACCGGCCTTGATGACCGCGACGCCGCCCGCGAGCTTGGCCAGGCGCTCCTGGAGCTTCTCGCGGTCGTAGTCCGAGTCGCTGTTCTCGATCTCGGCGCGGATCTGGTTCACGCGGCCGCCCACCTGCTCCGAGGAGCCGGCGCCGTCGACGATGGTGGTCTCGTCCTTGGTGATGACGACCTTGCGGGCGCGGCCCAGGAGGTCCAGGGTCGCGTTCTCCAGCTTGAGGCCGACCTCCTCGGAGATGACCTCGCCGCCCGTGAGGATGGCGATGTCGCCGAGCATGGCCTTGCGGCGGTCGCCGAAGCCCGGGGCCTTGACGGCGACGGACTTGAAGGTGCCGCGGATCTTGTTGACGACCAGGGTCGACAGGGCCTCGCCCTCGACGTCCTCGGCGATGATCAGCAGCGGCTTGCCCGACTGCATGACCTTCTCCAGGAGCGGGAGCAGGTCCTTGACCGAGGAGATCTTGGAGTTGGCGATGAGGATGTACGGGTCCTCCAGCGCCGCCTCCATGCGCTCCATGTCGGTCGCGAAGTAGGCCGAGATGTAGCCCTTGTCGAAGCGCATGCCCTCGGTGAGCTCAAGCTCCAGACCGAAGGTGTTGCTCTCCTCGACGGTGATGACGCCTTCCTTGCCGACCTTGTCCATGGCCTCGGCGATGAGCTCGCCGATCTGGGTGTCGGCGGCGGAGATGGACGCGGTGGAGGCGATCTGCTCCTTGGTCTCGACGTCCTTCGCCTGCTCCAGCAGGGCGGCGGAGACGGCCTCGACGGCCTTCTCGATACCGCGCTTCAGGGCCATCGGGTTGGCACCGGCGGCGACGTTGCGCAGGCCTTCCTTGACCAGGGCCTGGGCGAGCACGGTCGCGGTGGTCGTACCGTCACCGGCGACGTCGTCCGTCTTCTTGGCGACTTCCTTGACCAGCTCGGCGCCGATCTTCTCGTACGGGTCCTCGAGCTCGATCTCCTTGGCGATGGAGACACCATCGTTGGTGATCGTGGGGGCGCCCCACTTCTTCTCGAGGACGACGTTGCGGCCCTTGGGGCCGAGCGTCACCTTGACGGCGTCCGCGAGCTGGTTCATGCCGCGCTCGAGGCCGCGCCGCGCCTCCTCGTCGAACGCGATGATCTTGGCCATGTGAAGTGGTCCCTCCAGGACTGGGGGTGATTCCTTCGGACCGCGCCCGCGCCCGCGACGGACGGCTCGCCGGCCTGTGGTTCCTTGCCCCACGTGGCCTGCGGGCCTCACCGACCCGGTCCTTCTTTGTCACTCTCACCTTCAGAGTGCTAACGCCAATGATTAGCACTCGCCCCTGTCGAGTGCAAGCGCCTTCGGGGGGTCGGGGCGCGCGCTCAGCCGCCCGCGAACAGAGGATCCGGGCGCGGCGGTACGGGGCAGCCGGGCACGGCGAAGGGCCCGCACCCCTCGCGAGGTGCAGGCCCTTCGGACAAGAAACGTTCAGGCGCTGAGGCGAACCATGTCGGCCTGCGGGCCCTTCTGGCCCTGCGAGATCTCGAACTCCACCCGCTGCCCCTCTTCCAGGGTGCGGTAGCCGTCCATCTGAATGGCGCTGTAATGGACGAAGACGTCCGCACCACCGTCGACCGCGATGAAGCCGTACCCCTTCTCCGCGTTGAACCACTTGACGGTGCCCTGAGCCATGCCTAACTCCCCTATTACTGGCCCTTGCACAGATCCACACTTCGCGGACCCGGGTCAGACCTCACCCCCCATCGGTCGGGGGCGTGCGCCGGAACGCGTCGACCGCGGCTGAATGTATCTGTCCAACTGCCGTCTGCAACAGGTCAATCGGACGAGAAATCTGGACGACGACGGTCCGGAATCTGCCTAAAATACGGCCGAATTCAGGGCAAGTCGGGCCGTACAAAGTGGAACAAAAGCCGCAGAAAGCCCGCATAGTTTGGCTACTTCTTATCGGGCTCGCGGTGCGAAATCCCGAACCGCGACCTTCAGGTCCGGAACGCGTTCCCCAACTGTACCGCGCTCAATCACACTGAATGGCCCCCTCCGTTTCTCTCACGGGGGAGGCCATTCGATGAACAATCGGTAACCGAGATTACCGACGGTAATGATCAGCCGCCGGCGACCGCCGGAATGATGGAGACGCCCGCGCCGTCGGGGGTCGCGGTCTCCAAGCCCTGCTCGAAGCGCACGTCGTCGTCGTTGACGTACACGTTCACGAACCGGCGCAGCTTGCCCTGGTCGTCCAGGACGCGGGCGGCGATACCGGTGTGGTTCTTCTCCAGGTCCTCGATCACCTGGGCGAGGGTCGCGCCCTCGGCGGCGACCTCGGCCCGACCGCCGGTGTAGGTGCGCAGGATGGTGGGGATGCGAACGGTCACGCTCATGCGAGGCCAGCCTCTCGGAAGGAGTCCAGGGTCGGACGGATGGTGGCGGTGAGACCCGTGCCGGCCACCGCGTCGAGGGTCTTCAGGCCGTCGCCGGTGTTGAGGACGACCGTGGTCTTCGCCGGGTCCAGGACGCCGGCCTTGACCAGCTTGCGGGTGACGCCGACCGTCACACCGCCCGCCGTCTCGGCGAAGATGCCCTCGGTGCGGGCCAGCAGCTTGATCGCGTCGACGACTTCCTCGTCCGTCACGTCCTCCACCGCGCCGCCGGTGCGGCGTGCGATGTCCAGCACGTACGGCCCGTCGGCCGGGTTGCCGATGGCGAGGGACTTGGCGATGGTGTTCGGCTTCTGGGGGCGGACCACGTCGTGCCCGGCCTTGTACGCCGTCGACACCGGCGAGCAGCCCTCGGCCTGCGCACCGAAGATCTTGTACGGCCTGTCCTCGACCAGCCCGAGCTTGATGAGCTCCTGGAGACCCTTGTCGATCTTCGTCAGCTGGGAGCCGGAGGCGATCGGGATCACGATCTGGTCCGGCAGCCGCCAGCCGAGCTGCTCGCAGATCTCGTACGCCAGCGTCTTGGAGCCCTCGGCGTAGTACGGCCGCAGGTTGACGTTGACGAAGCCCCAGCCCTCGCCGGCCGGGTCGCCGATCAGCTCGGAGCAGAAGCGGTTCACGTCGTCGTAGTTGCCCTCGATGCCGACGAGCTCGCCGCCGTAGACCGCGGCCATGACGACCTTGCCCTGCTCCAGGTCGTGCGGGATGAACACGCAGGAGCGGAAGCCGGCGCGGGCGGCGGCGGCGCCGACGGCACCGGCCAGGTTGCCCGTGGAGGAGCAGGACAGGGTGGTGAAGCCGAAGGCGCGGGCGGCCTCCAGGGCCTGGGCGACGACGCGGTCCTTGAAGGAGTGCGTCGGGTTGCCGGAGTCGTCCTTGACGAACAGGCCGCCGGTGACGCCCAGTTCACGCGCGAGGTTGTCGGCCTTGACGAGCTTGGTCCAGCCGGGGTTGATGTTCGGCTTGTCCGCCACGTCGGCCGGGACGGGCAGCAGGGGGGCGTACCGCCAGATGTTCGCGGGGCCGGCCTCGATGCGGGCCCGCAGTTCCTCGGTGTCGTAGGCCGAGAAGTCGTAGGCGATCTCCAGCGGGCCGAAACACTCCTCGCACGCGAAGACCGGGCCGAGCGGGACACGGTGACCGCACTCGCGACAGCTCAGGGCCGCGGCCGGACCGAGGTCGACGGGGGAGGTGGAGGTGCTTGCAACTGTCTGCACAGCCATGGAGGCGAGGCCCTTTCTCCTCATCTTCCTCACGACGCATCTCGCCGTGAGACGGATTTGGCACCTTCCCTAGCCGGGAGCCTCGCCACGTCAACGTGACAAGAACCGACTGGAGGGTTGCCGGGGCTTCATCGGGCCGTGTCCCTCTGCCCCTCTGGATGAGCGGTATGCGGTTGTATGAGCAGTTGTACGCACGAGTCGTGCGCGCCCGCGCCCCCCGACATGCGATGGTCACCGGCGTTGTTCAAGACTGTAACCGAAGGCCAGGACAGTTGAGATAGTCGTCCGAACCGCGAGATGGATCACACAGTCACCACCTGTGATCACGAACAGTGAGGAGCCGCAGAGCGTGCTGGAAGAAGTAGAGCGCTGGCTGGCCACCCGCTCCTGGTCCGTGACCGATCGCCCGCTCCAGCGGATACTGGCCGCCAAGCAGCGCACGGGACAGACGATCAGCGTCGTGCTGCCCGCGCTCGACGAGGAGGAGACCGTCGGCGACATCGTCGCGGTCATCCGCCGCGAGCTGATGGAGCGGGTCCCGCTCGTCGACGAGCTCGTCGTCGTCGACTCCGGCTCCACCGACCGCACCTCCGAGGTCGCCGCCGCCGCGGGCGCCCGGGTCGTCCACCGTGACGCGATCCTGCCGCGCATCCCGGCCGTTCCCGGCAAGGGCGAGGTCCTGTGGCGCTCGCTCCTCGTGACCCGCGGCGACATCATCTGCTTCGTCGACGCGGACCTGCGCGAGTTCTCCGCCGACTTCGTCTCCGGCATCGTCGGCCCGCTCCTCACCGACCCCGGGATCTCGCTGGTGAAGGCCATGTACGACCGCCCGCTCGCCGGTGCCGCCGGGCAGGGCGGCCGGGTCACCGAGCTGATGGCCCGCCCGCTGCTCAACATGCACTGGCCGCAGTTGGCCGGCTTCGTGCAGCCGCTGGGCGGCGAGTACGCGGCCCGGCGCGGCCTGCTGGAACAGCTCCCCTTCCCCGTCGGCTACGGCGTGGAGCTGGGCATGCTGGTGGACGCGCTGCACCTGGTGGGCCTGGACGCCCTCGCCCAGGTGGACGTCGGGGTCCGCAAGCACCGGCACCAGGACGGGCAGGCGCTCGGCCGGATGGCCGCCGCGATCTACCGCACCGCCCAGCTCCGGCTGGCCCGCGGCCATCTGATCCGCCCCGCCCTGACCCAGTTCGAGCGGGACGAGGACGGCTTCGCGCCCCGGACGTACTCCGTGGACACGGAGGAACGGCCGCCGATGACGGAGATCGCGGAGTACGCCGAGCGCCGGGTGGCGTGACTTCGCCGGACTTCGTATACGGGCGGGGCGTCGTGCGTGGCCGTACGTTTGAGCGTTTCCGGGCCGGGCTAGGTTGAGGACCATGGCTTCCACGCACGGTGCCGAGGTGTTGGTCGCGTCCAATCGCGGCCCGGTTTCGTACACGCTCGACGCGGACGGCGAGGGCGGTTCGCTGCGGGCCAGGCGGGGCGGCGGGGGGCTGGTCTCGGGGCTGTCGGCCATCGGCCCGGACGCCCGTGCCGTATGGGTGTGCGCGGCGCTCGGCGACGGCGACCGGGAGGCCGTACGGCGGGCGGGCGGCGGGCTGCTGCCGGCCGAGGACACCGGCGGGCAGCGGGTGCGGATGCTGGACGTCGACCCGGCCGTGCACGCCGACGCGTACAACGGCATCGCGAACTCCGTGCTCTGGTTCGTCCACCACATGCTGTACCAGACCCCGCTGGAACCGGTCTTCGACGCGGAGTTCCACCGGCAGTGGGCGTCGTACGAGGCCTACAACCGCGCGTTCGCCGAGGCTCTGGCCGAGGAGGCCGCCGAGGGGGCGGCCGTGCTGGTGCAGGACTACCACCTGTGCCTCGCGCCCGGCATGCTCCGCGCGCTCCGCCCCGACCTGCGCATCGGCCACTTCTCGCACACCCCCTGGGCCCCGCCGGACTACTTCCGCCTGCTGCCCGACGACATCGCCGCCGCGCTGCTGCACGGCATGCTGGGCGCGGACCGGGCGGCCTTCCTGACCCGGCGCTGGGCGGACGCGTTCACGGCGTGCTGCACGGCGGTGCTGGGTCCGGACAGCCTCTCGGGTACGGCGATCGGGGTGCACGGGCTCGGCGCGGACGCGGACTTCCTGCGCGAGCGGGCGCACCGGCCGGACGTGACCGAACGGATGGCCGCGCTGCGGGCGGAGATCGGCGCGGGGCGCAGGACCATCGTGCGCGTCGACCGCACCGAGCTGTCCAAGAACATCGTGCGCGGGCTGCTGGCGTACCGGCAGCTGCTGGACGACCACCCCGAGTGGCGCGAGAACGTCGTCCACGTGGCGTTCGCGTACCCGTCCCGGCAGGACCTCGCGGTGTACCGGGACTACACGGCCGAGGTGCGGCGGGTCGCGGACGACATCAACTCCCGCTACGGGACGCCCGGTTGGACCCCGGTCGTGCTCCACGTCAAGGACGACTTCGCGCGCTCGCTGGCCGCGTACCGCCTCGCCGACGTGGCTCTGGTCAACCCGATCCGGGACGGCATGAACCTGGTCGCCAAGGAGGTGCCGGTGCTCTCCGAGGAGGGCTGCGCGCTGGTGCTGTCGCGGGAGGCCGGGGCGTACGAGGAGCTGCGCGCGGACGCGTTCACGGTGAACCCCTACGACGTGCTGGAGACCGCGCGCGCCCTGCACGAGGCGCTGTCGCTGCGGCCGGAGGAGCGGGCGGAGCGCGCCAAGAGACTGGCGGCGGCGGCCACCGCGCTGCCTCCGGCCCAGTGGTTCATGGACCAGTTGCGGGCGCTGGAGGAGCTTCAGCCCGGCTGATCGGCACCCGGCTGATCGGAGCCCAGCTGGTCGGCGAGGGCGCGCAGCAGGTGTACGACACCGGCGGGGCCGTCGACGACCAGGTCGGCCCGCTCCGCCAGTTCCGTGACCTCCGTGCTGCCGCTGCACACCAGCAGGCCGGGGACGCCGTCGGCGCGGAGGCGTTCGACGGTGGCGTAGGCGGGCAGGTCGCCGAGGTCGTCGCCGGCGTAGAGGACCGGGCCGGCGCCGGTCCTGCGGACGTGCTCGGCGAGGGCGACGCCCTTGTCCATGCCGGGCGGGCGCAGTTCCAGGACCAGGCGGCCGGGTTCGACGACCAGGCCGTGGCGGGCGGCGAGGTCGGTGAGGGGGGCGCGCAGGGCCTCGAAGGCGGACTCCGGGTCGGTGGCGCGGCGGGTGTGCACGGCGACGGCCCGCCCCTTCTCCTCGATCCAGGTGCCGGGCCAGGCACCGGCGCGGTCCAGGACGCCGGGCAGTTCGGCGCGGACGGCGGCGACGCCGGGGTGCGGGGCGGGGGCGGTGACCGTGCCGGTGACGGCGTCCCAGCGTTCGGCGCCGTAGTGGCCGAGGACGGTGAGGTGGTCCAGTCCCGGGACACCGGCGAAGCCGCCGTAGCGGACGGCGACGCCGGCGGGGCGGCCGGTGATCACGGCGATGGAGGCGACCTTGGGGGCGAGCCGGGCGAGGGCCGGTACGGCGTCGGGGTGGGCGCGGGCCTGCTCGGGGTCGGCGACGATGGGGGCGAGGGTGCCGTCGAAGTCGAGACCGACGATCGCGGTGCGCGGCTTCGCGAGCAGAGCGGCGAGTCCGTCCCGGCCGAGCTGGGTCTGCGGGGTCGGCAGAGGGTCCATGGACCGACACTATCCAGCTCGGCCCGCCCTCACTCCTGGGACTCGGCCCCAGACCCCGCCACGGGCTCCGTCCCTGGCCCCCGCCTCGCCCACCCTCCCCCACGCTCGGCTGCGCTCGCGCGGGGGGACCCCCATCCCGACTCGGTCGGCCGGAAAGGCACCCCGCCTCGCCCACCCGCCGAGCCTGCCAGGACCGCACGCGACCGCGGGTCCGTCGTGACTGGTCGCGCCCACGCGGCGGCAGCCGCATGTCAGACACAGCCCCACGCCCCTCACCTCTCGGCCGACCGAGTCCGGCGGGTGGGTGGGCAGAAGTCAGCGGGACGAGCGGTGCTGGTCGCGGACTCGGCGCAGGCGGTTGACCGTCACCGGGTCGTGGGCCAGGGCGCGCTCGTCGTCCAGGAGGGCGTTCAGGAGTTGGTAGTAGCGGACCGGGGCCAGGTCGAGTTCCTCGCGGATGGCCCGTTCCTTAGCGCCGGGGCCGGCGAAGCTCCGGCGCTCCAGGGCGAGGATCGACTTTTCCCGGGTGCCCAGTTCCATGGAGTCACCGTAGCGCTCAGTTCTTGGCGCTGCTGTCCGCCGCCGTGGCCGTCGCCTGGAGCCGGGTGAGGACGCCGGAGGGGTCGCCGTTGGGGGCGACGGCCTGGCCGATGTTCTGCTTCACGGCCGCGGCGACCGCCGCCCAGGACGTCTTGCCGACCGGGTACAGCTCGGAGGTGGGCAGCTGCTCCAGGAAGGGGTGCAGGGCCTTGTCGGGGGCGGCGTCCGACTCGCTCATCGCCGTCGAGGCGGAGCCCGTGACCGGCAGCAGCCCGTAGTCGCGGGAGAAGGCCAGGACGTTCTTCTCGTTGTACACGAAGTTCAGGAAGTCGCCGATCCGGTCGCGGTGGCCGTTCTGCTTGAACGCCATCATCCAGTCGGCCACGCCCATCGCGGCCCGCGGCTTACCGGTGCGCCCCGGCATCGGCACCATCCCGAACTGCACGCCCTTCTGCTGTGCCTGCTGGATCAGCGTGGGGTGCCCGTTGAGCATGCCGACCTGGCCGTTCGCGAACGCGGCGAAGGCGTCCGCGCGGTTGAGCCTGCCGGGCGCGACCGGCCCCGTCAGGCCCTTGCCGACCAGGTCGTCCTTGAGCCAGGTGAAGGTGTCCACGTTCTGCGCGGAGTCGATGGTGTAGGTGCCGACGTCGTCGGTGTAGCCGTTGCCGCCGTTCTCGGAGCCGGACCCGCTCAGCAGCCACTGCATCGTCTCCGCCTGCGCCTCCTCGGGCCCGAGCGGCAGCGCGACCGGGTACGTCACGCCCTTGTCCTTGAGCGCCTTGGCGTCCGAGGCCAGCTCGTCCCAGGTGGTGGGCGGGGTGGTGATGCCGGCCTTGGCGAAGAGGGTCTTGTTGTAGAAGAGCACGCGCGTGGAGGCCCCGAAGGGGATGCCGTACTGCGTGTGGTTCCACTGCCCCGCGTCGGAGAGCTGGGAGAGGAAGTCGGCCTGCGTGCGGATGGAGAGCAGGTCGGAGGCCGGGTAGAGCTTGCCGGCGGCGGCGTAGTCGGCGTAGGCGCCGATCTGGGCGAGATCGGGAGCGTGGCCGTCGGCCACCATCGCCTTCACCTTGGCGTCGACGTCGTTCCAGGAGTAGACGCTGACCTCGACCTTCACCCCGGAGTGCTGGGCCTCGTACGCCTGGACAACGCTGTCCCAGTACTTCTTGGAGCTGTTCGCGGGGGAGTCTCCGTAGTCGGCGGCGACGAGTCTCAGGGTCACGCCGGACGAACCCGTGCTCCCGCAGCCCCCCAAGAGCACTGTCATGCCCATGGCAGACACTACCGCGACCGTTCCTGCCGTACCCCGACGCACCCTCAACGCCCCAACCCTGCCGTCTGACCGTTCAATATATGGACACATAAGGTCTACACCACGTGAGTGGACTAGACCTCTCGCGGGTACGAGGGCCACACTAGGGCCGTGGTGAGACATGTCATCGCCCTCGACGTGGGCGGTACCGGGATGAAGGCCGCCCTCGTCGGCGACGACGGCGAGCTGCTCCACCGCGCCCGCCGCGCCACCGGCCGCGAGCGCGGACCGGACGCGGTGGTGGCGACGATCCTCGACTTCGCCGCCGAACTGCGCGCGTACGGCGTCGAGCACTACGGCACCCCCGCGCGCGCCGCCGGCATCGCGGTCCCCGGCATCGTCGACGAGGAGCGCGGCATCGCCGCCTACGCCGCCAACCTCGGCTGGCGCGACGTACCCCTGCGCGCCCTGCTCGCCGAGCGGCTCGGCATCCCCGTCGCCCTCGGGCACGACGTGCGCACCGGCGGGCTCGCCGAGGGCCGGATCGGCGCGGGCAAGGGCGCCGACCGGTTCCTGTTCGTGCCGCTCGGCACCGGGATCGCGGGCGCCATCGGCATCGACGGCCGGGTCGAGGCGGGCGCGCACGGCTTCGCCGGCGAGATCGGCCACATCGTCGTACGGCCCTCCGGCACCCCCTGCCCCTGCGGGCAGCACGGCTGCCTGGAGCGGTACGCCTCCGCGTCCGCCGTCAGCGAGGCCTGGGCGGCGGCCTGCGGGGACCCGGACGCGGACGCGGCCGACTGCGCGAAGGCCGTCGCGTCCGGCGACCCGAACGCCGTCCGGGTCTGGCAGCGGGCGGTGGACGCCCTGGCCGACGGCCTGGTCACCGCGCTCACCCTGCTGGACCCGGGCACGCTGATCATCGGTGGCGGTCTGGCCGAGGCGGGGGAAGTGTTGTTCTCACCGCTGCGCGACGCCGTCCGGCGCCGGGTCACCTTCCAGAGACTGCCGGCCGTCGTCCCCGCCGCCCTCGGCGACACGGCGGGCTGCCTGGGCGCGGGCCTGCTGGCCCGCGACCTGCTCACCACCACCACTTCTACGACTCCGGAGGTAGGCGCCTGATGGCTCCCAGCTTGGTTCTCACAGGTGCTCGGGTGGTGCTGCCCGGCGGAGTGGTGGACGACGGGCGCGTGTCCGTGGAGGGTACGAAGATCACGGCGACGGCCGCCGAGAGCGCCCGGGCCGTCGACCTCACCGGCCACTGGGTCCTCCCCGGCTTCGTGGACATCCACAACCACGGCGGCGGCGGAGCCTCCTTCTCCGGCACGGCCGAGGACATCCTCAGGGCCGTCCACGCCCACCGCACCCACGGCACCACCACCCTGGTGGCCTCCACCGTCACCGACGAGATGGACCTGCTGGCGACGCAGGCCGGGCTGCTGAGCGAGCTGGCCGAGCAGGGCGAGATCGCCGGCATCCACTTCGAGGGGCCGTTCATCTCGCCGTGCCGCAAGGGCGCGCACTCCGAGGAGCTGCTGCGCGACCCGGACCCGGCCGAGGTCCGCAAGCTGATCGACGCGGCACGCGGCAAGGCGAAGATGGTCACCCTCGCCACCGAACTGCCCGGCGGCGTCGACTCCGTGCGGCTCCTCGCCGAGCACGGCGTGATCGCGGCCGTCGGACACACGGACGCGACGTACGAGCAGACGGTCGAGGCGATCGACGCGGGCGCCACGGTCGCCACCCACCTCTTCAACGCGATGCCCCCGGTCGGCCACCGCTCCCCCGGCCCGATCACGGCCCTGCTGGAGGACGAGCGGGTCACGGTCGAGCTGATCAACGACGGCACGCACCTCCACCCCGCCGCCCTGGAGCTGGCCTTCCACCACGCGGGCGCCTCCCGCGTCGCCTTCATCACGGACGCGATGGACGCGGCCGGCTCCGGTGACGGCCGCTACCTGCTCGGCCCGCTGGAGGTCGAGGTCAGCGAGGGCGTGGCCCGGCTGGTGCACGGCGGTTCGATCGCGGGCTCCACACTGACCCTGGACCGCGCGTTCCAGCGGGCGGTGACGATCGACCGGCTGTCCGTCGAGGACGCGGTGACGGCCCTGTCCGTCAACCCGGCCCGGCTGCTCGGCCTGTCCGACCGCATCGGCTCGCTGGAGCCCGGCAAGGACGCGGACCTGGTCGTGTTCGACGCCGACTTCGCCCTCAAGGGTGTGATGAGGCGCGGCGAATGGGTGGTGGTACCGCCCCAACTGGCGTGATCTGCCCGTCTTTTCCCCGAACGGCGGCCGACTCCTGACTGGGCCGGCCGCCGACTCTTTGGCATGATCGGGCCCCGGCGGACGATGACGGGCGCGACGACAGGCGCGGGGAACTTCGAGGGAGGCGGCCCGGATGATCCTCACGGTCACGCTGAACACCGCTCTCGACCTGACCTATCGCGTCCGGTCGCTGCGGCCGCACGCCTCGCACCGGGTCTCGGAGGTCATCGAGCGGCCGGGCGGCAAGGGCGTGAACGTGGCCCGGGTGCTGGCCGCGCTGGGGCACGAGGTGACGGTCACGGGCTTCGCGGGCGGCGGCACCGGGCGGGCCGTGCGCGAGCGGCTCTCCGCCGTTCCCCGGCTGACGGACGCGCTGCTCCCGGCCGCCGGGGCGACGCGGCGCACGATCGCCGTCGTGGACGAACTGTCGGGCGACACGACCCAGTTGAACGAGCCGGGCCCCCAGATCAGCCCCACCGAATGGGGCACCTTCCTCGACCGCTACGAGGAGTTGCTGCCCGGCGCCTCGGCGGTGGCCCTGTGCGGCAGCCTGCCGCCGGGCGTGCCGGTCGGCGCCTACGCGAACCTCGTGCGCGACGCCCGCTCCCACGGTGTGCCGGTGCTGCTGGACACCAGCGGCGAGCCGCTGCGCCGGGCAGTCGCCGCCCGCCCCGACATCGTCAAGCCGAACGCCGACGAACTGGCCGAACTGACCGGCTCCCACGAGCCGTTGCGCGCCACACAGGACGCCCGCCGGCGCGGCGCCCACGCGGTCGTCGCCTCCCTCGGCCCGCAGGGCCTCCTGGCCGTCACCCCGGAGGGCCGCTGGCACGCGGTCCCGCCCGACCCCGAACACGGCAACCCGACGGGCGCCGGCGACTCGGCGGTGGCGGGCCTGCTGTCGGGGCTCGTCGACCAACTCCCCTGGCCGGACCGCCTCACCCGCGCGGTCGCGCTGTCGGCGGCGACGGTACGGGCGGCCGCGGCGGGCGAGTTCGACCACGCGGCCTACGAGAAACTCCTGGCGCGGGTGTCGGTGACGGCGACGTGAAGACCTAGTCGAAAGTTTGGCCGAAAAACGCCCTTCCCTTCACGTCGGCCGGATGATCCCATGATCGCCGGTTCGCTGCGTCGACCAGCAGCGATGGACATAGGGGGAGCCTTATATGAGCGTGCTCAAGAAGAGCCTGACGACGGTGGCCGTGGCCGGTGCCTTGCTGGCCGGCGTCTCTGCCACACCGGCCGCGGCGGCCGATCCCAACACCTGCCCGAAGGGGAAGGTCTGCGGCTGGTCGGGGACGAACAGGACCGGCACCAGGACCGTCTACTCCGAAACGCCGGGCTGCGATCCCATCAACCCCGCCCGGTCCGTCTCGAACCAGACGCCCTACCGCATCGTGTTCTGGGCCATCACCCCCGGCACCGGCTGCGCCATCGGCACCAAGCTGCTCACGCTGAAGCCGGGCACCTACTCGGACAACCTCCATGGCACCGCTACGGGGATCGAGGTCTACGCGCAGTAGTGCCGCGGCCTTGACAGCGGATGTGGCGACCTCGGCGGCTGCCGAGGTCGCCGCACCGCTTCGGGGCTCAGCCGCCGGAGTTGACCCAGCCCTTCACCAGCCACATCTGGTCGATGAGGGCGTCGCACTGGTCGCCCTGCTCGCACGAGAGCTTGATGGTGTTCGAGCCCTTGTTGAGCTGGACCCAGCTGTAGGTCTTCGTCCAGCCCTTCTCGTAGCTGCCCGCCGCGCCGTGCGACCAGTTCTTCAGGCCGACCGGCGAATCGGAAGCGGTCCCGTTGACCGTGAGGGTGGCGGTGGCGTCCTTGCCGGGAACGCTGTAACCGATGTAGACGCTGTATTTGCCGGCATCGGGGATGCCGTTGACGGTCCAGGTGACCGAGGATCCGACCTGGTTGAAGCCCGCCACATAGGTCCCGCCGGCCGCTGACGCCCCCTTGACGGCCGAGGCCGCGGACGCGCCGCCGCCCAGCTGGAGGTCCTTCGCGTCGGTCTTCGGCAGGTCCCCCGACGCGCTGCTGCTCGCCGACTGGCTGGGCTGGGAGCTCTGCGAGGCGGACGGCGCGTCGGAGGCGCCGCCGCCCGCCTTGTTGTCCGAGGAGTTGCCGTTCAGCATCGCGACGCTGATGCCGATGACGACCGCCGCGACGACCGCGATGGCGCCGATCAGCAGGCCCTTGGTGTTGGGGCCGCGGCGCGGCGGGGCCGGCTGGGGGGTGCGGGTGGTGGAGGCGGGGCCGCCCGGGAGGGTCTCCGGGGCCTGGTAGTGGGTGTTCGGCTGGCCGTAGCCGCCCTGCTGCGGCACCTGGCCGTAGGCGGGCGGCTGCTGCTGGCCGTACTGGCGCTCGCCGACGGCACGCACCCTGCTGACCGAGTTCGGGTAGCCGTAACCGCCGGACGGCGGCTGGGCTCCTCTGGCCTGGCCGTCGGCGTACAGATAGCCGAAGGGGTCGTCTTCCTCGGGCGTGCTCGCGCCGTTGTCGCCGGGCGTCATCCCTGGTACTCCTCAGCAGGTGCGGGCGGATGCGATAGGGGGCATGGATGAGCGAGCCTACCCGCTCTCACTGAGCCAAACGGGTGGCTCGAACCGCATCAACTCGCTGACCTGCGGATCATCCCGCGCGTCGGTGCTGTTTGGGACGAGATCGTTTCTCTACGTACATCCGCTCGTCGGCTGACTTCAACACCTCGTCCGCGGTCATGCCGCAGTGTGCCCACCCGATGCCGAAACTCGCGCCCACCCGCATGGCCCGGCCCTCGGCCCGGATCGGCTGGATGATCTCGTTGCGCAGCCGTACGGCGAGGTCCTGGGCGTCGGCCCGGCCGAGGCCGTCGGCGAGGATCACGAACTCGTCGCCGCCGAGGCGGGCGACCGTGTCGCCGTCCCGGACACCGCGGGTGAGGCGCCGGGCGACCTCGATGAGAACCGCGTCGCCGGCGTTGTGGCCGAAACGGTCGTTGATCGACTTGAAGCCGTCGAGGTCGCAGAAGAGCACCGCGAGGCCCTTGGTGCCGTCGTCGCGGCCCTCCTCGGGCGCGACCGTGTGCACGTGGTGGTCGAAGGCGTCGTAGCCCTCCGTGCCCGGCCGGAAGTCGAAACCGCCGTGGCTGCCGCCGTGGCTGCCGCCGTGGCTGCCCGGGGCGTCGAAGACGGGGAGGCCGTAGGCCGCGTCCAGGGATTCCAGGTCGCCGGGCTGGGAGGGGCGATGACAGAGGCGGGCCGACAGGCGCGAGCGCAGCTCGGCGGAGTTCGGCAGGCCGGTCAGCGAGTCGTGCGAGGCGCGGTGGGCGAGCTGCAGCTCGCGGCGCTTGCGCTCCTCTATGTCCTCGACGTGGGTGAGGAGGAAGCGGGGGCCGTCGGCGGCGTCGGCGACGACGGAGTTGCGCAGGGAGACCCAGACGTACGTGCCGTCGCGGCGGCCGAGGCGCAGCTCCGCGCGGCCGCCCTCGGCGGAGGTCCGCAGCAGCGTGCCGATGTCATCTGGGTGGACGAGGTCGGAGAAGGAGTAGCGGCGCATCGCGGAGGCCGGGCGGCCCAGCAGGCGGCACAGGGCGTCGTTGGTGCGCAGGATGCGGCCGTGCTGGTCGCCGCCCATCTCGGCGATGGCCATGCCGGAGGGGGCGTACTCGAAGGCCTGCCGGAAGGATTCCTCGCTTGCGCGCAGGGCCTGCTGCTCGCGCTCCAGGCGGACCAGGGCGCGCTGCATGTTGGCGCGCAGCCGGGCGTTGCTGATGGCGATGGCGGCCTGGAAGGCGTACATCTGCAGGGCCTCGCGGCCCCAGGCGCCCGGGTGGCGGCCGTTGCGCGGCCGGTCGACGGACAGGACGCCGAGCAGCTCGCCGCAGGAGCCGCCCTGCACGCCCGGTGTGTACATGGGGGCGAAGAGGCGGTCCGAGGGGTGCCACTCGTCCTCGAAGCGGGGCGCGGGGCCGTCGGTGTACCACTGGGGGACGTCGTCGTCGTCCAGCACCCAGCCCTCGGTGTGCGGTATGAAGATCAGGTCGCCCCAGCGCTCGCCCATGTGCAGCCGGCGGTCCCAGGACTCGCGGGAGCCGACGCGGCCGGTGATCAGGGCCTCGGCGGCGGAGTTCCCGGCGAGGGCGGCGACGACGAGGTCGCCGTCCTGGCGCACGAGGTTCACGCACGCCAGCTCGTATCCGAGGGCCTGTACGACGCCGTCGGCGACCGTCTGCAAGGTGTCCGCCAGGCTGCGCGCCGTGTTCATGTCGGCCATGACCTGGTGGAGCTGCCGCAGGGACGCGAGACGGACATACGGCTCCGACTCAGTCTCCATGCTCGCCCTCCCCCCCGCGACGTCGCAGCGAATCAAGGGTTGTCTCAGCTTCCACGCCACTGAATCACAGCGCGCTGCTCACTCGGTACACAGGGTCAACAATTCTTGCCCCTTGTGACTCAAGTCACAGGTGAACGTGAACAATTGAGTGGAGTTTCTGCATTTGGCACGTGCGAATACTGAACGCAAGCTTTGCGGGCGTGCGCAGATGATGCCCATAAGTGCCGCATGGTCGTCCCCTGGTCCTAGGACCCGGCTCGGGCGGAGGCCCGATGTGGCCCGTGCAGGGCGGAGGCTAGCGTTCCAGGCGTGCTGAAGACTGCCTCTCCCGCCACCCTCACCGCTTCCGGGCATGCTGAGGGGGTGAGCAACGACGAGTTCCGGGCCGCGATGTCCCGGCTGGCCGCGGGCGTGGTCCTGGTGACCGCGCAGGAACCGCCGCTCGACCCGGACGACCCGGGCGCGCCGGACGTGGAGGACGTCGGCATGACCGCCACCGCCTTCCTGTCGGTCTCCCTCGACCCGCCGCTCGTCCTCGTCAGCCTGCGCGAGGGCTCCCGGATGGACGACCTGCTGGCCGAACAGCCCCTGTGGGCCGTGTCGGTGCTCACCGAGAGCCAGCGGCACATCGCCGGGCGCTTCGCGATGAAGGGCCGCATCAGCGACCGGCTGCTCTTCGCGGACATCCCCTACGACCGCGGCGAGGTGACCGGCGCGCCCCTGGTGGGCGGCGCGCTGGCCACGCTGGAGTGCCGCACCGAGCAGCGGGTGAGCGCCGGGGACCATACCCTCGTCATCGGCCGCGTGCTCACGGCACAGGTGCCGAGCGCCGAGGGCGGGCCGCTGCTGTACTTCCGGGGCCGGTACCGACAGTTGGGCTGAGCCCGGCACCGACCCGTCGGGCAGCGGGCGGCGGAGCCACCACCGTCGGGCAGCGGGCGGCGCCCCCGCGGGCTGTCAGGCACCCGGCCGGTTGGCGCCAGAGCCGCGGGTTGCCACGCCCCCGCCGGACAGTCACAGAGCCGGCAGCTGTCACGCCCCCGCCGGATGACGGCGGAGCCGCGGGCCGTCACGCCCCCGCCGGACCGTGGCAGAGCCCGCGGCTGTCACACCCCCGCCGGACAGTCACAGAGCCGACGGCCGTCACACCCCCGCCGGATGACGGCGGAGCCGCGGGCCGTCACACCCCCGCCGGGCCGTCACGCCTCCGTCGGTTCGATCGTCAGCTCCGCGAGGCGGGTCGGGTCCGTGACGATGTCGATCGTGGCGATGCGGTCGGCGACGAAGGTGAAGGTCAGCGCGCGCTCCAGACGGTCGTCGACGTAGCGGACCAGGCCCGTGGCGCCGTCGACCAAGGCCGGACGGGACTCGGCGGCCAGGCGGGCGAAGCTCTTCGCGCCGGAGGCCACCCCGGTCGCGCCGATGGTCGTACCGGCCTCGCCGCGGGCCAGGACGTCCGGGTCGAGGACGGCCAGCAGCCCCTCGAAGTCGCCGTCCCGCGCCGCCGCCAGAAAGGCGTCGACCACCGCGCGCTGCCGTACCAGGTCGGTCTCCGGCGCATCCGCGCCCCGCACCCGGCGCCGGCCCCGGCTGGCCAGCTGCCGCGCGGCGGCCGGGGTGCGCCCGAGGACGCCGCCGACCTCCTCGAACGGCACCCCGAACAGGTCGTGCAGCACGAACGCCAGCCGTTCGGCCGGGTTGAGCTGGTCAAGAACAACCAGCAGGGCCGAGCCGACCGAGTCGGCCAGCAGGGCGTCCTGTGCGGGGTCCTGTGCCGGGTCCTGTGTGGCGGAGGCCACCGGTTCCCAGGTGTCCAGGGGCTGCTCGCCCCGGGTGCGGCGGGAGCGGAGCAGGTCGAGGCAGACCCGGCCGACGACGGTCGTCAGCCAGCCCCCGAGGTTGGCCACCTCGCTCGTGTCGGACCGGCTCAGCCGGAACCAGGTCTCCTGCACCGCGTCCTCGGCCTCCGCGGCCGAGCCCAGCATCCGGAAGGCCACGGCCCGCAGATGCCCCCGGTACGCCTCGAACCGCTCGGCGAGGACGTCGAGGCCGCCGTTGCCGCCGGTGTCGTCCTGGTGCTGGTGCGCGTCGTGCTCGCTCATCGGTGGTGCCGGCCTCTCCGTCGCCGTACAGGGTCTTCACGACCCTGACGTACGGCGGCCCGGAAGTGTGACGGACTCAGCTCCAGTCCCGGCCCGAGCGGCCGCGCTTGGTGTCCGCGCGCTGCTTCTTCTCCCGCAGCCGGCGTTCGTTGATACCGCGCGGGATGCGGGTCGGTCTGCGGGGCTTGGGCGGGGGCGCGCTGGCCTCCGCGAGGAGCGCGGCGAGGCGTACGGCGGCGGCCTCGCGGTTGCGCCACTGGGAGCGGTGCTCGGAGGAGCGGACGGTGACGACTCCGTCGACGAGCCGGCCGGCCAGCCGCTGCAACGCCCTCTCCTTCCACACCGGGGGCAGTGCCTCGGTGCGCGCGAGGTCGAAGCGCAGCTCCACCTGCGAGTCACTGGTGTTGACGTGCTGTCCGCCGGGCCCCGACGACCTGGAGAAACGCCACATCAGCTCGGCCTCGGGAAGGGAGACGGAGCCACGGATGAGGTAGGGACCGGACATGCCCACCATGGTCGCGCGACCGGCCCGTCCACGTCACCCGAAATACCCGGGGCGGTGGAACCGGGGACGGGAAGTAAAGAAAGTAAAGCGAGCTGGAACCTTCCCGGGCTCCCTCGGCGTTGGTAGGGGTAGCTGTACCTTTTCCGCCGTACCGAACCAAAGGAAGGGACTCCCAAGAATGGCTGTAAGCCTGTCCAAGGGTGGCAACGTCTCGCTCACCAAGGAGGCTCCGGGCCTGACCGCCGTCACCGTGGGCCTCGGCTGGGACGTCCGCACCACCACCGGCACGGACTTCGACCTGGACGCCTCCGCCATCGCGGTCAACGCACAGGGCAAGGTCTACTCGGACGCCCACTTCGTCTTCTTCAACAACAAGCAGACGCCGGACAACTCGATCGTCCACACCGGTGACAACACCACCGGCCAGGGCGAGGGCGACGACGAGGCCATCAACGTCAACCTGGCCGCGCTCCCGGCCGACATCGACAAGGTCGTCTTCCCGGTCTCCATCTACGACGCGGAGAACCGCGGCCAGAACTTCGGCCAGGTCCGCAACGCGTACATCCGCATCGTGAACCAGGCCGGCGGCGCCGAGATCGCGCGCTACGACCTCTCCGAGGACGCCGCCACCGAGACGGCCATGGTCTTCGGCGAGCTGTACCGCAACGGCGCGGAGTGGAAGTTCCGCGCGGTGGGCCAGGGCTACGCCTCGGGCCTGGTCGGCATCGCCCAGGACTTCGGCGTCAACGTCTGACGGACGCCGCACCGCCGAGCGGGGCCCCGAGCCACGGCGCACACGGCCGCGGCGCGGGGCCCCCGCCGCACCGGGAGCCGTACCGGGGGGCGGTGTGCCCGCCGGGCGGTGGGTTCCGGCGGTAGATTCCCCGGATGCTCCTCGAACCCCTGCCTCCCGACCAGGAGTTGCCGGCCCCGCTGCTGGCCGAACTGACCGGGCTGTTCGCGTCCAACCGGGCCTTCCACCGGATCAGCGGCGACTTCCCCGACCCGGACGACGTCCGCCCGGACCAGGTCGCGGCCGTGCTCGCCGAGGAACTGGCCACGCCGGGCGCCGAGGCGCTGACGGCACGCACCGCCGCCGGCGAACGCCTCGTCGGCATCGCGGTCACTCTCGCCCGCCATCCCGACCCCGCCGACCCGGACCCGTGGATCGGCCTGCTGATGGTGCACGCGGACGCACAGGGCAGGGGCCACGGCCGTGCCCTCGCGACCGCCGTGGAGGAACGCTTCCGCGCCCAGGGCCGCACGGCGGTACGCCTCGCCGTCCTGGCCGCCAACCCGAGGGCCCTGGCCTTCTGGACCGCCCTCGGCTACGTCCACCTCGCCGACCGCACGGACCGCACCCACGGCCGCCCCTGCGCCGTCCTGCGCAAGGCACTCCACCCCTGAGGCAGTCGGGCCCCTGAGGCGGTCGGGCCCGGAGTGGCGAGGCGTCAGGCGTGGGCCGGTTTGCCGTTGCCGTACAGCCAGTCCTTCCAGATCTCGGTGAAGTCCGTGCCGGGGAACTGCTTCTCCACGTACGCGGTGAAGTCGGCGGTGTCGGCGCTGCCGAACCGGTGGGAGGCGGGCCAGCTGCGCAGGAGGGCGAAGAAGCCCTTGTCGCCGACCTTCTGGCGGATCTTGTGCAGGACCATCGCGCCGCGCTCGTACACGGGGCTGTCGGAGATGTGGGCGGCGCCGGACGGCTTCGCGGGCGGATAGGCCCAGATACTGTCGTCGTCGCCGTCGTAGAGGTCGGTGAAGATCTTCTGGGCCGAGTCGCCGTCGTGGTCCTCCTGCCACAGCCACTGGGCGTAGGTGGCGAAGCCCTCGTTGAGCCACATGTCCTGCCAGGACTTCGGGGTGACCGAGTCGCCGTACCACTGGTGGGCCAGTTCGTGCACGACCGTCCCGGTGTCCGGGGCGCCGGGGAAGGTCGGCCGGTTCTGGGTCTCCAGGGCGTATCCGGCGGCGCCCTCCCCGGCGACGATCGCGCCGACGGAGGAGAAGGGGAACGGCCCGAAGGTGTCCTCCTCCCACTTGACTATGCCGGGCAGCCGCGCGATCACGTCCGCGCTGTCCTTCGCCTGGTCCGGGGCGACGGCGGTGAGGATCGGCAGCCCGTGCGGGCCGGTGGTGCGGGTGAGGGTGAAGTGGCCGACGGCGACCGTGGCCAGATAGCTCGCCATGGGCTGGGCGGTGTGCCAGTGGTACGACGTGCGGCCGCCCCGGGTGCTCTGGCCCGCCAACTCGCCGTTGGAGACGGCCTGGAGGCCCTTCGGGACGGTGACGGTGATGTCGTAGGCCGCCTTGTCGGAGGGGTGGTGGTTGCCGGGGAACCAGGCCATGGAGCCGACGGGCTCGCCGAGGCCGAGAGCGCCGTCGGCGGTGGGCAGCCAGCCCTCCTTGGAGCCGTCGGGGTCGGTGAGGGTACGCGGGACGCCCGAGTAGCGCACGGTCGTGCGGAACGTCTCGCCCGCGTTCAGGTCGGTGTGCGGGCGGACGGTCAGCTCCTGCCCGGACCGGCCGAAGGGGGCCCTCCTGCCCTCGACGGTGACCGAGTCGACGTGCAGTCCGGCGAGGTCGAGGTCGAAGGCGGACAGGTCCTGGAGGGCGCGGGCGGTGATGACCGCCGTACCGGTGAGCCGGTGGCCGGAGGGGGTGTAGTCGAGGGTGAGGGCGTAGTGCTCCACGTGGTAGCCGCCGTTGCCGGCCTGCGGGAAGTACGGGTCGTGCACGCCCGGGCTGCCCGGGGTGCCGTGCACACCGCCTTCGGCCGCCGTTCCGGTAAGAGCCAGGCTGAAGGTGAGCAGGGCCGCGGCGGCCGGGACGGCCACGGCGAGGCGTACGGAACGGGGCACGGCAGCGATCCTATGGGGCACCGGTCTTACTTATGGGACCGGAAATTAAGGGCCGGGCAGGGACCCGTGACACCATCGGTGCGTGCTCGACATCGGCTACGCCCTCTCCAACAAGTTCCCGGACCCGCCGCAGACCGACTACCGCCGTGCGGACGTCCACGCGCTGCGGCACGACCTGTTCTGCGGTGACGTCTATCTCGCGGACACCGAGTCGGACCGGGAGCTGTCCACAGCCTGGGGATGGGTGCCGGTGCTGGACTTCGCGTGGGCGCTGTGCGACATCGTGGAGCGGCTGGACCGGGACCCGATGGGCTCGCGCGCCGCGCGCCCGCAGCAGGCGGAGCTGGACTTCACCGAGTCCACCGACCGGATGCTGTTCGAGCGCCGCTTCGGCTGGGTGGACATCGAGGCCGACTGGATGCCGGCCGAGGAGGCCCCGCTCAGCTTCGGCCACGCCGAGCTGCGCCGCGAGGCCCGCGACTTCCTGCACGATCTGATCGCGGACCTCACCGACCTCCACGACGACCTGGCGGAGAACCCGGCGATCTGGACCCTCCAGGCCCGCTTCCCCCGTCTGCCGTGAACCATGGCGCCGTAACGACTACTCCACTCTGATCCCCAGCTCCGCCGCCAGCACCGGTGCCAGATCCAGCAGTTGTCCCGTGCTGACCACCGCCCCGGACAGCCGGTCCAGGCCGCGGACGATCTCCAGCGGGGCGGCTCCGCGCAGATCCACGTCCTTCAGCGTCGCGCTGCCGAAGTCGGCCCCCTTCAGCGCGCAGCCGACGAACTCCACCCGCTCCAGGCTCGCCCCCGCGAAGTCCGGCTCGACCAGCACACAGGACTCGAAGACGACGTCCCTGAGGCGGGCCTCGCGCAGATTGAGATAGTCGATCTTGCCGCCCCGGACCACCACCCGCTCCAGCACGGCGCCGTGCAGCTGGGTGCCGCCGAGGCGCGCGTCGACCACCTCGACGTCCCGGAACGTGGACTCGGCGAGATGCGTGCCGACCCCGCGCAGCCCCGTCAGCACCGAGTCCAGCACTCTGGCCCGGCCGAGCGCCGTACCGTCCACGGCGCAGGCCGTCAGCGCGCAGTCCAGGAAGCGGGCGCCCGAGCCGTCCTGCCCGCTCAGGTCCGCGTCCTGGAACTCCAGCCCGTCGTAGTCCCCGTCCGGCTCCAGCCCGCCGCCGGACCACGGGGTCAGCGGCGGCAGCCGCACCTCCGGCCGCCGCGCGCCCTTCGCCCGCTTCCCGCCCTCACCCGTCGCTCTCCTCGCCATGCCCCCATGCTGCACCCCGCCACTGACACTCACCCCGGCCGCCGCTCGGCCTCGACCGGGCCCGAGGCGCGCCCGGCGTCCCCTGGGGAACCGGTTCAGTGGCGCCCCGCCACCCGGTCCGCCGCCTTCGCCAGACGGGAGGACTCGGTTCCGGGGTGCAGGCGTTCGCGCTGGTCGGCGGTGCGGTAGGTGGCGTACATGCCGTGGACGCCCAGCCAGCGGAAGGGCTCCGGCTCCCACTTGCGGACCTTGTGGTTCACCCAGGGCAGGTCCGTGAGGTCGGTGCGGCCGCCCTGCCCGGAGTCCCGCTGGACCAGGTCGCGCAGGGTGCGGGCGGCCAGGTTGGTCGTGGCGACGCCGGAGCCGACGTAGCCGCCCGCCCAGCCGAGGCCCGTCGAGCGGTCCAGGGTGACCGTGGCGCACCAGTCGCGGGGGACGCCGAGGACGCCCGACCAGGCGTGCTCGACGCGCACCCCGGCCAGGGAGGGGAAGAAGCGGGTCAGGATCTCGTGCAGGGCCTCGACCGTCGCCGCCTGTGTGCGGCCGTCGTTGTCGGTGCGCGAGCCGAAGCGGTACGGCACTCCGCGGCCGCCCAGCGCGATCCGGCCGTCGGCCGTGCGCTGCGCGTACATGTACGCGTGCGCCATGTCGCCCAGGGTCTCGCGCCCCTCCCAGCCGATCGACGCCCACTGCTCCTCGGTCAGCGGCTCGGTCGCGATCATCGAGGAGTTCATGGGGAGCCAGGTGCGCTTCTGACCCTTCAACCGCGCCGTGAAACCCTCCGTGCAGCGCAGCACGTACGGGGCGCGGACCGTGCCGTAGGGCGTGACGGCGTGCTTGGGGCGGATCTCCGTCACCGGCGTCGACTCGTGGATCACCACGCCCAGCGCCTCGACCGTCGCCGCCAGGCCCTTCACCAGCTTCACCGGGTGCAGCCGGGCCCCGTGCGGGGTCCAGGCCGAGCCCACCGCGTCCGCGACCCGGATCCGCTCGGCCGTCTCGCGGGCGCCGTACAGCTCCCGGTCCGTCTCGCCGTACGACAGCTCGTGCGCGTGGAAGGCCTTCAGGCGCGCCAACTGGGCCGGTGTCGTGGCCACTTCGAGGACGCCGCCGCGGTGGATGTCCGCCTCGATGCCCTCGGCCCCGGCCACCGCGATCACCTCGGCGACCGTGTCGTTCATCGCCTTCTGGAGGCGCACGGCAGCCTCGTGGCCGTGCAGCTTCGCGTACCGGTCGCGGCCCGCGATCCCGTTGTAGAGCCAGCCGCCGTTGCGGCCGGAGGCGCCGTAGCCGCAGAACTTCTGCTCCAGGACCGTGATGCGCAGGAAGGGGGCGGCCTTCTTCAGGTAGTAGGCCGTCCACAGGCCCGTGTATCCGCCGCCCACGATCACGACGTCGGCCGTGGCGTCCCCGGACAGCGGCTCGCGTACGGCCGGGAGGCCGTCGTCCGTGTACCAGTAGGAGATCCCGCCGTTGACGACGCCGCCCGCGAAGCCGGGGGCCGCACTGCTTGCCGAGCTGCTCATGGCCGGGACGTTAGCCCCTCGTCCCGGCCAGTGTCTCCTTCGGATTCCATGCTTTTCCGAGCCCTCTGACCAGCGGATAGCAGGCCAGCCCGATCAGCACCGAGACGAAGTGGCCCAGATCGGTGAAGGTCCGCCCCTCGGCCAGCGGCAGCCCGTAGATGACCAGCACCACCAGCAGATACGCGTACCGCCAGGGGGGCGCGATCCGGTACGTGAGCACCGCGATGACCCCCGCCAGCGCGTAACTCACCCCGATGTCCAGGGTGTTGACCGCGCGGTGCGGGGCGATGCCGTCGCGGATCGCGATCAGCAGGGCGCCCTCGCTGGTCAGCGTCGCGAACACGTGCGCCAGCGCGCACACCGCGAGCCAGCGGGCCGTGCCGAGCCAGCGCTCCGCGGGCGCGTGGAACACCGTGTACAGGAAGGCGTACGGAATCCAGTGGCCGCTGTCGATCCAGAACGCGCTCGCCACCAGCACCCGCACCGGGTTGTGCGACAGCTCGTGGATGTTGGTCGAGCGCCGGCGCAGGAAGTGCTGCTCGAAGTCGGGCGACATGCGGTGCAGGGCGACGGTCGTGACGAACAGGACCAGCAGCCACACGTAGGTGCCGGGTGCGCTGCGGATCCACGACCACACCGCGGCCCGTACCACTGTGAGGCCCCGCTTGATTCGCATGAGCCGATTCACGCACGCCAGTATCGTCCCGTCCGTGATCGACATCCCCGACGGCCTGGCCGAGGCACAGGCGAAGTACAACGGCGCGGCGGGGCGGGCCTTCGTCGCCGCGCTGCCCGGGCTGGCGGCCCGCTTCCTGGACCGCTGGGGGCTGCGGCTCGACGGGCCGGCCATGAACGGCGTCAGCGCGCTCGTCCTGCCCGTCACCGGCGCGGACGGCACCCGGGCCGTGCTCAAGCTCCAGCTGCCGGACGAGGAGACCGAGGGCGAACCGGTCGCGCTGCGGGTCTGGGACGGCGACGGCGCCGTACGGCTCCTCGACCACGATCCGGCCACCGGGACCATGCTCCTGGAGCGCCTGGACGCCTCCCGGATGCTGTCCTCGACGGCCGACACCCGCGCCGCCGTTCTCGTGATCGCCCGGCTGCTCGCCCGGCTGACCTCCTTCCCCGCACCGCCCGAGCTGCGCCGGCTCGGCGACATCGCCGCGGCCCTGCTGGAGCGGACCCCGTGGGCGCTGGCGCGGATCCCCGACCCCGGGACCCGCCGTACGGTCGCCGACTGCGCGGCGGCCGTACGGGAGGTCGTCGCCGAGCCCGGCGACCGGCTGCTGCACTGGGACCTGCACTTCGAGAACGTGCTCGCGGCCGGCCGCGCCGACTGGCTCGCCATCGATCCCAAGCCGCTGGCCGGCGACCCGGGCTTCGAGCTGTGGCCCGCGCTGGTCAACCGGTTCGAGGCGGCCGACGTCGTCTGGCGCTTCGACGCGATGACCGACGTCCTCGGCCTCGACCGGGAGCGGGCCCGCGCCTGGACGCTGGGCCGGCTGCTGCAGAACGCCGTGTGGGACGTGACGGACGGCCGTCCGGTCGAGGAGCGCCAGTCGGAGATCGCGCGCCAGCTGCTTCCCCGGCCCCGACCGGGGAAACCATGATCAAGGATTTACCACCCTCTCCTTGTCCCCGGTGAACGGCGTGGCTATTTTTCGTCCGCCCCCCAGTCATCACAACGGACCATCAGAAGGGCACTTCCTTGCACTCACGGAGACGTCGGGCGGCATCCGCCGCCGCCGTCCTGTCCACCAGCGCGCTCATATCCACCGCGCTGTCCACCGGCTGGCTCACGGCCGCCGCCTCCGCCGCTCCGTCGGCGAGCGGCGCGGCCCACGCCAAGCACCTGTGCGCCCACCCCACCGCGCCGGGCCACGTGGCGTGCCTCGCCGAGGCCCGCACCGATGTCCTCCAGCGTCTGACGGTGAGCCCGCACACCCCGCCGTCCGGCTACGGCCCCGCGGACCTCCAGAGCGCCTACAACCTGCCGTCGGCGAGCGCCGGTTCGGGCCGGACCGTCGCGATCGTCGACGCCCTGGACGACCCGAACGCGGAGTCCGACCTCGCCGCCTACCGCGCCCAGTACGGCCTGCCCGCCTGCACCACCGCCAACGGCTGCTTCCACAAGGTGAACCAGACCGGCGGCACCACGTACCCCACCGCGGACGCGGGCTGGGCCGGCGAGATCTCCCTCGACCTCGACATGGTCAGCGCCGTCTGCCCGCAGTGCCACATCACGCTCGTCGAGGCCTCCTCCACGAGCACGAGCGACATCGGCACCGCCGAGAACGAGGCCGTCGCCCTCGGCGCCAAGTACGTCTCCAACTCCTTCGGCGGCACCGAGGACCCGAGCGAGACCACCGCCGACGTCCAGTACTTCAACCACCCCGGCGTCGCCATCACGGTCAGCTCGGGCGACAGCGGCTACGGCGTCCAGTACCCAGCCTCCTCGCCCTACGTCACCGCGGTCGGCGGCACCTCGCTCAGCCGCTCGGGCAACACCCGCGGCTGGACCGAGTCGGTGTGGTCCACCAGCAGCACCGAGGGCACCGGGTCCGGCTGCTCCGCGGACGAGGCCAAGCCCACCTGGCAGACCGACACCGGCTGCTCGCACCGCACCGTCGCGGACGTCTCCGCGGTCGCCGACCCGGCCACCGGCGTCGCCGTCTACGACACCTACGGCGGCTCGGCCGGCTGGAACGTATACGGCGGCACCAGCGCCTCCTCGCCCATCGTCGCGGCCACCTACGCCCTCGCCGGCACCCCGGCCGCGAACAGCTACCCGTCGACGTACGCCTACGGGCACACGTCCGCCCTGAACGACGTCACCACGGGCAGCGACGGCACCTGCTCCACGAGCTACCTGTGCACCGCCGCCACCGGCTACGACGGCCCGACCGGTCTCGGCACCCCGAACGGCACCGCCGCCTTCGCCTTCGGCGCGACCGGCGTCAACTCCCTCCAGCCCGGCCAGAAGCTCACCTCCGGCCACCGGCTGAGCAGCGCGAACATCACGCTGACCATGGGCAGCGACGGCAACCTGGTCGCGTACCTCAAGACGAACGGCACCAGCGGCAGCGGCCCGGCGATCTGGTCGACCCACACCAGCGGCCACTCCGGCGCCTACGCGTACATGCAGGCCGACGGCAACCTGGTCGTCTGCTCCAGCACCGGCACCGCCCTGTGGTCCACCCACACCTCCGGCCATTCCGGCGCCTACTTCCTGGTCCAGGACGACGGCAACCTGGTGGTCTACGGCTCCGGCGGCGGCCCGAGCACGGGCGGCTCGCTGTGGGCCGACGGCACGAACGTGCACTCGGCGACGATCGGCTCCGGCCAGAAGCTCACGGCCGGCTGGTGGGCCCAGGCCCGGTACACCCGCCTGGCGATGCAGCCGGACGGCAACCTCGTGCTGTACCGCAAGCGCGACGGCAAGGCGATCTGGTCCACCGGCACCTCCGGCCACTCCGGCGCCTACGCGTACATGCAGGCCGACGGCAACCTGGTCGTCTACTCCAGCACCGGCACCGCCCTGTGGTCCACCCACACCTACGGCCACTCCGGCGCGTACGCGGTGATGCAGAACGACGGCAACGTCGTCGTCTACACCGCCACCGGCGGCACGGGCAAGGGCGGCGCCCTGTGGGCGAGCAACACACGGTCGTACGTGCCCTGAGCCGCACCCGCCCTGTGTGGGGCTGGATGGGGTACACGGCCGTAAGTCACCGCGTATAACCCATCCAGCCCGACTGGAGTCCGCACGAGGACCTCCCTCGCGTCAGGACGCCATTCTGTACGAGCCCTCGTACGAGAAGGGGAAGCAGCGCAGGGCGTCCCGGGCCGCACGGTGGGCCGCCTCGATGACGTGCGGCCCGACGCTGGGGGCGAGCACGAGCGACGCCTCGACCGGCTCGACCGGCGGGAAGCACTCCTCGGGAGCCTTGCGCAGCCCCCACAGTTCGTCCGCGTTGGCCGGCAGGCAGGTGTTGCCGAGTCCGGCGCGGATCGCCGCCCGGACGCCGGGCAGATCGGGGCCCTCGTACACGCTTCTCCAGGGCACCCCGCCCAGGGCGACGGAGTTCAGCACATGGACCCGCAGGTTGCACGGCTCGACGCACAGCACCAGCGGGAGCGGAGCGCCCGCCTCGATCAGGTGACGGCCGAACCAGGCGAGTTGGACGCGCCCCAGGAACAGGTCCCGGCTGCCGCGCGGCGGCGCGGAGACCACCGCGAGGTCCAGTTCGCCGTCGCCGACACGGGCGGTGAGCGGTGCGCTCAGCCCCGTGCGCAGGGCGATCCGGGCGTCCGGCAGCAGACGGGTGAGCGTGGCCAGCAGTTCCGGCATGGCGGGTTCGAACTGCTGCGAGACGCCCACCGAGAGGTGTAACTCGGTGCGCGGTACGGCGCTGACGCGGCCGACCGCCTCGTCGTTGAGGGCGACGATCCGCCGGGCGTATCCGGCGAGTTCCTCGGCCCGCGGACTGAGCCGGAGCCGGCGCCCGGTACTGGTGAACACCGGACCGTTCAGCAGGGATTCGAGTTTGCGTATGTGCTGGCTCACCGCGGGCTGTGTGAGCGAAAGTCGCTCGGCAGCACGATGGAAACCTCCCGTTTCCAGAATGGTAACGAGGGTACGCAGCTGACCGACATCCAGATTGCGAGACATAACTACCTCGGTGTGTGGGGGGCTTGCATTTTCACCAACAAGGCCGCCTGCCCAGGAAGTCCGCGCATCACCCTATCTTGACGGGATCTTGGCAAGACCTTTTCTAGTTACACCGATCCATCGATAAGCGGGAATTATTGAACCAATAACCAATTCTTGTTGGCCGACCCGTTGAGGCTTCACCTAGGGTTTTGAACAGCCAGCGTGGCAGCCATCGATGTGCCCGGACACCCATTCCCGGGCCTTTCAGGGGGACTCAGTGAACAAGTCCGAATACTTCGACGCGCGCACCACCGTAGAGCGAGTAAGCCTGGGAAACCTGCTGGAAAAGCTGGACGTGGGGACCGGCCCCGAGCCGTACCCGATTGTTCGGTACACCCAGGTCCTGAAGGAACTCCGGAAGCAGTCGGCCGGCATCGGAAACGAGCGGCAGCAGGTGGAATTCGGTCGGCTCGTCGAGAAATCACTCCGGGAACTCGGAGCGGAACTCGGGCTTCCGGAAGAGCACTTCTCCGTGGACACCTCGGGCGATCCGCTGCTCGTCAAGGAGGGTGCCGGGCAGCACTGGATCCTCCCCACCCACTTCGAGGGCGGCGCCTACTTCAGCGCCCCGCACGCCGACCACCAGTACGCCCTGGCCGCGCACCAGATACCCCGCATCGACATCGGCCGGTACGTCCGGTTCGGCAAGGGCAGCGGGATCAACGCGGGCGGCGACATCACCATCGGCGACGGCGCCTGGCTGTCCCCCGGCAGCCTGCTGCTGCGCCAGGACCACAGCGCGTACGGACGGCCCTCGATCGGGGCGCGCACCGTCTCCATGACGGACCAGCCGGGCGTCGTCCTGCGGGACTACGCATGGGTGGGACGCGACGCCATGGTCGGCTGGAACAGCGACTATCTGGGCCTGGCGAGCGTCGTGGGCACCCGGTCCTTCATCAACAGCTGGGTGGGCGACTACTCCATCGTCGGCGACCACGGCCGCATCCTCCAGTACCAGCCGTTCAAGGCCTTCCTGTTCGGCCGGTTCCAGCTGAGCGTGGAGGAGGTGCTGCGGATCTCCGACTGGGGGAAGGTCGACGCGGACTGGCTGCGGACCTACGCCGCCGAGAGCGGCCCGCTGCTCGGCTCCGGCGACGACCTGTCCGAACTCGTCGAGCTCACAACTGAGTTGAGGCACCCGCGGATGCGCACCCTGCTGCTGAAGCCGGACTCCCTGCGCCTCGTGCCCCTGCTCGCCGAGGCCCGTCTCGACATCGCCACGCACTCCCCGGCCCTCACGCCCCACGTGCTCCAGTGGGCCGGCGACCACAAGGCCCTGCGCGTCCGGGTGCGTTCGGACCTCACCGGCGCCACGCTGCCCTTCGAGACCGCCGGTCACTTCCACTACAACAAGCGGACCGGTTACGACCTCACGATCAGCGAGCACGCCCCCGGCACCACGGTCGTCCCGTTCGCCGAGCTGGAGCGCACCCTGCTCCAGGGCGGCCTCCTGGTCAGCGACGTCCGCGACCTGCCGGGCGGCGGCCCGCTCCCCGACAACCTCGTCGAGACCGCCGACCTGACCCTCGCCGGAAACCAGTACAAGGTGTTCAGGAAGAAGTGATCACCATGACGCGGAAGACCGCCGGATCGTACGAACTCGCCGTCGAGTACGCCGACAGCGGGCTGTCCTGGCCGGAGTTCCTGGACGGCCGGCCCGAACAGCCCCTCCCCGCCGGGCAGGTGCCCTTCCTGCCCGCCGACCGGTCACGGGCCGCCGTCTACAGCTTCGGCTACACCCACTCCGTCGTGAACGGGGCGAAGGTGGAGAAGGGACGGCTGGACTTCTACTACAAGGGCACCGGGGACCTCCTGCGCACCGACGGCGACCGGCTCACCAGCCCGGTGCCGCTGACGTCCGGTGGCATCGAGGTCGAGTACTGCGCCGCCTACTGCGTGAACAAGCAGGGCGAGCCGGTCTACCTCGGCTTCACGCTGGCCAACGACTTCTCGGACGCGGGCCTCAGGCACGCCCGCCGGAACCTGGCCAACCTGTCGAAGCTCCAGCCGACGGTCGTCGCCGCCGAGGCCGTACTGGAGGAACTGCCGCCGACCAGCGCCGTCAGCGCGTCGATCAGCCGGGACGGCCGGGTCGTGTGGCAGCGCGACGGGGCCCTCGGCAGGCGGGAGATGCTCTACTCCCCGCGCGTCCTGGAACGGCTGCTGCTGCACCGGCGCGGCCTGTTCGAGGCCGGCACGGTCGTGTATCTCCTGCTGGGCTCCTGCATCAGCTCGCACAAGGACGGGGCCGAGCTGCGCGACGGTGACGTCATCGCGATGCGGGACACGTACTCGGGCCTGAGCCTGACCACCCCCTTCGCCTGCTGAACCGGCCGGTCCCGGCTCCCCGCCGGCACCGGCCCCGGTCAACGCGAGGCCGGCGCGCCCTCGGGCTCGCCGGCCTCGCGTCGCCGTTCGGGCCCCGGCTCACCGGCCTCCATGTTGTGGATCACGGCGGCCAGCAGCCCCGGGAACCGCCCCTCGAACTCGTCGACACGCAGCCGGGCGCTCTGCTGCTGCCCCTGGTGGCTGCGCCAGATCAGCCCGCACTCGCGCAGGACACGGAAGTGGTGCGAGGCGTTCGACTTGCTGATGCCGAGGTCGTTGTAGATCACCGAGCACTCGGTCTCGCCGCGTTCGGCCAGCAGGGCGACGATCCGCAGGCGCAGCGGGTCGCTCAGCCCGTGCATCGCCTGGGCGAGGCTGACGTTGTCCAGTTCGGCATGAAACCTGTCGCGCATGCCTACGACCCTACTGCGCCGCGCCGCCCCTTCCAATGGTTCAACAACTCTTGTACCGTTGGACCATGAATCCAAGGATCTACCTCCTGGCCCTTGGCACCTTCACGGTCGGAACCGAGGGTTACGTGATCGCCGGCGTCCTCCCTGACGTGGCCCACGACCTGCACTCCACGGTGTCGATGTGCGGGCAGATGGTCACGGTCTTCGCCGTCGTCTACGCCTTAGCGGGTCCGCCCCTGATCGGCCAGTTCCAGCACGTTCCGCTCAAGAAGCTGCTCATCTGGGCGGCCGTCGGCTTCGCCGCCGCCAACGTGCTCGCCGCCGTCTCCCCCAACCTCGTCACCCTGGCCGTGGCCCGGGTCCTCGCCGCGCTGGGCGCCGCCCTCTTCGCCGCGCCCGCCGCGGCCGCCGCCGCCGCGCTGAGCAAACCCGAGGAGCTGCCGCGCGCGATCGCCGTCACGGCCGGCGGCAACGCGATCGCCCTCACCCTCGGCGCCCCCATCGGCACGGTCGTCGGCGCGGCCCTCGGCTGGCGGGCCTCCTTCGGCTTCGTCACGGCCCTGGCCCTCGTCACCGCCGTCGCCATCGCCGCCTGGCTCCCGGACGTCCCGGGCACCGCGGGCGCGACCGCCGGCCGGCTCAACCTGCTGCGCCGCGGCGCCGTCCGCTGGGGCCTGGTCACCACGTTCGGCCTGTTCCTGGCCGCCTACACGATGTACACGTACCTCGCCCCCATCGCGCAGCGCTCCACCGGCCTGGGCAGCACCGGCGTGGCCGCCCTGATGGTCGTCTTCGGCGCGGGCGGGTTCACCGGCGGCCGCATCATCGGCTCCGTCCTGGCCAAGCACGCGCTGGCGAACGTCCTGCGCACGGCGCTGCTGCTGATCACCGCGTTCCTCGCGGTACTGACCCTGCTGACCGTCGCGCACCTGCACACGACGGCGCGGATCATCGCCTTCCCGCTCCTGTTCGCCTTCGGCATGGCCTGGTGGTCGGGCGGCATCAGCCAGCAGACCCGCCTGGCCGGCCTCGCCCCCGAGCAGCGCTCCCAGGCCCTCGGCCTGCACTTCTCCGCGCAGTTCCTGGGCGTCGCCGTCGCCGGCGCGCTCGGCGGCGTGACCCTGTCCACGATCGGGGCGGCGGGCGTTCCGGCGGTGGCGGGAGCGATCGCACTGGCGGCACTGGTGAGCGTGCGTCAGGTGGTGCCGGGAGCCGGCGCGGCCCGCGGCGGCGCCACGGCACCGGCGGCTTCCACGACCTCCACGGCGCCGGGCGCCGCCCGCGTGGAGTGAGGCCGGCTCCACCGGAGGCGGATCGCCGTCGAGAACTGTCGAGAACTACCGCCGATGCCCTCACGATCATGGATCGTGAGGGCATCGCCCCAGGTGGAGCCGGTAGAGCCAGAGCCCCCTGTCGGATTCGAACCGACGACCTTCGCTTTACAAGAGCGGCGCTCTGACCAGCTGAGCTAAGGAGGCGTGCGCATGGGCGCCCGTGCAGTGTACCCATCTCCGCGCCGGGTCCTGTCGAAAATTTCCGCGAAGTTCACCGTCGCCCGGGTACTGACAGACCGAGTGAACGCCAGGTACCGTCCTGATCCAGTTCACCCGCGTGGACCACACCGCGTGGACTGCACCCACCACCTTCCTACAACGGATCGTCCGGCACGTTCCTGCCGGTAGAAGGGGGCCCCTCACCATGGCCACAGTCACGTTCGACAAGGCGACCCGGATCTACCCGGGTTCCACCAAGCCCGCCGTCGACGGTCTCGACATCGCGATCGAGGACGGCGAGTTCCTCGTCCTGGTCGGCCCGTCCGGTTGCGGAAAGTCCACCTCCCTGCGGATGCTCGCGGGCCTGGAGGACGTCAACGGCGGCGCCATCCGCATCGGTGACCGCGACGTCACCCACCTGCCGCCCAAGGACCGGGACATCGCCATGGTGTTCCAGAACTACGCCCTGTACCCGCACATGACCGTCGCCGACAACATGGGCTTCGCGCTCAAGATCGCCGGCGTCAACAAGGCGGAGATCCGGCAGAAGGTCGAGGAGGCCGCCAAGATCCTCGACCTCACCGAGTACCTCGACCGCAAGCCGAAGGCCCTCTCCGGCGGTCAGCGCCAGCGTGTCGCGATGGGCCGCGCGATCGTCCGTGAGCCGCAGGTCTTCCTCATGGACGAGCCGCTGTCCAACCTGGACGCCAAGCTCCGCGTCTCGACCCGTACGCAGATCGCGTCCCTGCAGCGCCGTCTCGGCATCACCACCGTCTACGTCACCCACGACCAGGTCGAGGCCATGACGATGGGTGACCGCGTGGCGGTCCTCAAGGACGGCCTGCTCCAGCAGGTCGACTCGCCGCGCAACATGTACGACAAGCCCGCGAACCTCTTCGTCGCCGGCTTCATCGGCTCCCCCGCCATGAACCTGATCGAGGTCCCGGTCACCGACGGCGGCGTGAAGTTCGGCAACAGCGTCGTCCCCGTCAACCGCGAGGCCCTGACGGCCGCCACCGACAAGGGCGACCGCACGGTGACCGTCGGCGTCCGGCCCGAGCACTTCGACGTGGTCGAACTGGGCGGGGGCGCGGCCGCGTCCCTCTCCAAGGACAGCGCGGACGCCCCGGCCGGTCTCGCCGTCTCGGTGAACGTGGTCGAGGAGCTGGGCGCCGACGGCTACGTCTACGGCACCGCCGAGGTCGGCGACGAGGTCAAGGACCTGGTGGTCCGGGTCAACGGCCGCCAGGTGCCGGAGAAGGGCTCCACGCTGCACGTCGTGCCGCGGCCGGGCGAGATCCACGTGTTCTCCACGTCGACGGGCGAGCGCCTCTCCGACTGAGCTGGGCGTTTGCGCCGGAGTTGACGAATGGGGCCCCGCGGAGTGCCGCGGGGCCCCATTCGCGTCGTATGCACCGCCGGAAATACCCCGGCACAGCGATCATTTCGGGTGAGCGGCGTCAACCGCATACCCAGAAAAAGGCACGGCCTCATCCCCCGTAAGAGTGACTCAATGTCGCCAAATCATTACCGGGCGCTACCCTCACACGCGTGAAGCACTCCACCAACCCTCAGACGCGACGCGGCCACCGGGGCGGCCCTGCCCGCCACATCGGCCGCACTCTCGCCCTCGTCCTGCCCGTCGTCCTGGTGCTCTCCGGGACCCTCGCGGTCACGCGGGTCAACTGGACCGGGAGCCCCCGCAGCTCGGTGCTGGCCGCCTCGGACGTCTCCCCGGCGGAGGTTTCCCCCGCGTCCGCCGAGAAGGCTCCCGAGACCCCGCAGGACGCGCTCCGTGACCGGCTGATCAGCGAGCTCCAGGACAAGAACCCGGGGGTGGTCCTCACCCACCTCCAGCAGGCCGTCAACGACCACCCGTCGCTGGCCAAGCACTGCTCGTCCATCGCCCGCGCCCTCGGCCAGGCCGCCGCGCGCATCTACGGCGCCTCGCACGCCCAGTCCTACGCCCGCCCGGTGTGCGACACGTCGTTCGCCTCGGGCGTGCTCGCCGCGCACAGCTGAGCCGGAGCCCGGGCCCGCGTCGTTGTCGGCCGGCCCGGGCGGAGCGCCACGTACAGTGCGGGCATGACCCATCCCAACGCCGCGTCGCGCCCCACCCAAGCCGTGGTCCTGGCCGGTGGCCAGGGCTCCCGGCTGCGTCCGTACACCGACGACCGGCCCAAGCCGATGGTCGAGATCCCCGGCACGGGCACTCCGATCATCGGCCATCAGCTGTCCTGGCTCGCCGAGGAAGGCGTCACGGACGTGGTGGTCTCCTGCGGCCACCTCGCCGAAGTCCTGCAGAAGTGGCTGGACTCCGCCGACCTGCCGGTCTCCGTCACCACCGTCGTGGAGACCGAGCCCCTCGGCCGCGGCGGCGGCCTCAAGTACGCCGCCGCGCACCTCCCCCGCCCCGACCGGCCGTGGTACGCCACCAACGGCGACATCTGGACCCGCTTCTCCCTGCGGGACATGGCCGACTTCCACACCGAGCGGGACGCCACGGCCACCCTGGCCCTGGCCCGTCCCCGTATCCCGTGGGGCGCGGTGCGGACCGACGGGTTCGGGCACATCACCGACTTCATCGAGGCGCCGCCGTCGACGTTCGAGATCAACGCCGGCGTGTACGTCTTCTCGCCCGAGTTCGCCGGGATGCTCCCGGAGCGGGGCGACCATGAGCGGACCACGTTCCCCCGGCTGGCCCGGGAAGAGCGGCTCTTCGGATTCCCCATCCCGCAGGGGGCCTACTGGCGGGCCATCGACACCGCCAAGGACCTGACGGAGGCCGCCAAGGAGCTGGCGGCTCTGGGCCGTTGACGGCAAAGGGCCCCGCATCGTCATGATGCGGGGCCCTTGCCTTTCGCGCGCCTTTCGCTGCGCCGACGACCGGCTACCGGCTGCCGGTTAGCCCAACAAGCCGCCCACCAGGCCCGGTTGGCCGGAGGACGACGTGCCGCCGGAGCTGCCCGAGCCGCCCGAGGACGTCGGGCCGCCGGTCGCCGTACCGCCCGTGCTGGTCGGGCCCGCGGTGGTGCTCGGGGTGCCGCCCGTCGGGGAGGAGTGGTGACGCGGGAGCTGGCCCGAGGTGCCCTGGGTCTCGCTGGGCACCGTCGTACCGGCCGCGCTGCGCGTGGCGCCCGGGGTCGTCGCCGCGCCGGAGGGGCTCGCACCGCCCCTGGGGGGCGTGGAGGCCGACGGGGTGGTGCTGTGCCGCCGGCCCGGCTCCTGCGGGAGCGGGGAGCCCGGGAGGTTGTTGCGGGGGGCCTCGCCGGGGCCGGGGACGACCACGCGGCTGGAGTCGCGTACGGCGCCGCCCAGCAGGGAGCCGACGAGCAGGGTGAGACCGGCCGTGACGGCCGTGATCAGGGCGCCGCGGCGCAGAACGTAGCGGCGCAGCTCCCAGATGTCGGAGCGGGGGCCGAGGCGGCGCCAGGCACCGGCCGCGAGCCGGCCGTCCACGGAGTAGACGGGCGCACCGGCGATGATCAGCGGCGACCAGGCGGCGAGGTAGATGATGTCGGGCGCGTCGTAGGCGGGGACCGTCTTCCAGCTGACCGTGACGATCAGGGCGGCGGAGAGCAGGGCACCGACGACCGCGGCCACGCGCTGCCAGCAGCCGAGGATCGTCAGGACGCCCACGACCACCTGGAGGAAGGCGATGACCAGGCCGGAGCCGACCGGGTGGTGCAGGGCGAACTGGCGCAGCGGCTCGGCCACGTCCCACGGGTGCAGGGTGTTGAGCCACTTGACCATGGAGCCGCGCTTGCCGCCGTCGAAGTAGACGGGGTCGCACAGCTTGCCCATGCCGGCGTAGATGGAGATGAAGCCGAGGAAGATGCGCAGCGGGAGCAGGACGACGCCGAGGTTCATCCGGCGGCCCGGGTAGTAGGCGTGCCGGGCGAGGTCTTCGCCCTGGCGCCGCACGGGGCGCGCGAGGTCGTCGAGGGCGCGGTCCCGGCGGCCCGGGTGATCCGCGTACTCGTCGTAACCGTCGTGGTCGTCGTAGCCGCCGTAGCCGTCGTAGCCGTGGGGGCGTCCGAAGTCGGCTTCCTGGTACGGGGGTTCGTCGTAGGCGCCGCCGGCCGTGCCCATGTGGGGCAGCAGGCGGGTGCCGTCGGCGTCCGGGGCGGTGCGCTGGTGGCCCACGACCGGGGTCTCGACCGTCTGGTCCAGCGCGTCGTAGCCGTCGTCGTAGCCGGTGCCGACGCGCGGGATGACCTGGGTGGCGCCGCCCTCCGGCTCCTCGGTCTGGCGGACGCTGCCCCGCACGGCCTGGAGGAGCCGGTGGGCGCCGGTGTCGTCGGGGGCGGACTTGCCGCTCCACACGACGGGGCGGCGGCGGCCGACGGCGCCCGCCCGGCCCTCGGGGCTCATGGCGGGCATCCCGGCGGTGTGATGGGCGGCACTCAGATGCCGGGCGATCCGCGGGGATTGGGTCCGCTTCGCCGACGCGCTCAGCTGCACGCGGAAGCTGGCGTGATTGACGATGACCTGCGCCGGATCGCTCGGCACCTTCACCATGCTCAGCGCGGGAGCGTCTTCGGGACCGGACGAGAATCCGGACTTGAATCCCGACGAGCGGTCCCCCGTGGGTGTGCGGGGTGTTCTGGTGTCCACACTCATCTAACCGAGTGACGTGGAGTTAGGACACGTCTTTGACCGGTCGGATGTGTCCGGACCCCGTCAAAGGGGCCCGGAGCACTGCAGGAACACCGGAATCAACCCGAACAGGTGAGAATTCGGACGGCCGTTCAGGCCCGCCTGCGCGCCGCCTCGTACAGCACGATTCCCGCCGCCACACCGGCGTTCAGCGACTCGGCGCCGCCCGGCATCGGAATGCGGACGCGGAAGTCGCAGGTCTCGCCGACCAGGCGGGACAGGCCCCTGCCCTCGCTGCCGACCACGATGACGACCGGGCCGTCCAGGGCCGCCAGCTCGCCGAGCTCGACCTCGCCGTCCGCCGCCAGGCCGACGACCGCGACGCCGGCCTTCTTGTACTGCTCCAGGGTGCGGGTCAGGTTGGTGGCGCGGGCGACCGGGGTACGGGCCGCCGTACCGGCGGAGGTCTTCCAGGCGCCGGCGGTCATGCCGGCCGAGCGGCGCTCGGGCACGACGACGCCGTGGCCGCCGAAGGCGGAGACGGAGCGGACGACCGCGCCCAGGTTGCGCGGGTCGGTGACCCCGTCGAGCGCGACGACCAGCGGGTCCTCGCCCCCGTCGGCCGCCGCGTCGAGCAGGTCCTCGGGGTGCGCGTACTCGTACGGCGGGACCTGGAGGACGAGGCCCTGGTGGTTGAGGCCGTTCGTCATGCGGTCCAGCTCGGGGCGCGGGGCCTCCATCAGGTTGATGCCACCGCGCTCGGCGGCGAGCTGGAGGGCCTCGCGGACACGCTCGTCGTTGTCGATGAACTGCTGGACGTAGAGGGTGGTGGCGGGCACGCCCTCGCGCAGCGCCTCGACGACCGGGTTACGGCCGACGACCATCTCGGACGCCGACTTGCCGCCGCGGCCCCGGGCCACGGGACGGCGCGCGGCCTGCTTCGCCTTGGCGGTGGCGATGCGGTTCTTCTTGTGCCCCTTGCGCATCTCGGCGGGCGGGGTCGGGCCCTTGCCCTCCAGGCCCCGGCGCCGCTGGCCGCCACTGCCGACCTGCGCGCCCTTCTTGCCGGACATGCGGCGGTTGTTCGCGGCCATGAGTCACTCGTCTCCGTGAGCTTCGTACGTACGTCTTCTGTGTCTGCGTCGTCCGCGTCCTGTGCGTCCGCGTCCTGTGCAGTGTGCCGCCCGCAAGGCCGGGCGGCACAGTCGATCTTCGGGTTCGGCTAGGCCTTGAGGGTCCAGCGGGGGCCCTGGGCGCTGTCCTCGACGGCGAGGCCGGACTGGGTGAGCTGGTCGCGGATGGCGTCGGCGGTCGCCCAGTCCTTGCGGGCGCGGGCGGCCTCGCGCTGGTCCAGGACCAGGCGGACGAGGCTGTCGACCACGCCGTGCAGGTCCTCGCTCCGGTCGGACTCGCCCGCCCAGTGCTCGTCGAGCGGGTCGAGGCCGAGGACGCCGAGCATGGCCCGCACCTCGGCGAGCCGGGCCACGGCCGCTTCCTTGTCGTCGGCGGCCAGCGCGCTGTTGCCCTGCCGGACCGTGGTGTGCACGATCGCCAGGGCCTGCGGGACGCCCAGGTCGTCGTCCATCGCCTCGGCGAAGGCCGGCGGGACCTCGGCGGCCGGCTCGACGGTCTTGCCGGCCAGCTCGGTGACCCGCTGCACGAAGCCCTCGATCCGCGCGAACGCCGACTCGGCCTCGCGCAGCGACTCCTCGCTGTACTCGATCATCGAGCGGTAGTGCGGGGTGCCCAGGTAGTAGCGCAGCACGACGGGCCGCCACTGCCTGACCATCTCGGACACCAGCACGCTGTTGCCCAGCGACTTGGACATCTTGTCGCCGGCCAGGGTGACCCAGGCGTTGTGCACCCAGTACCGGGCGAACTCGTCGCCGTACGCCTTGGCCTGGGCGATCTCGTTCTCGTGGTGCGGGAAGATCAGGTCCAGGCCGCCGCCGTGGATGTCGAAGGCGGAGCCCAGGTACTTGTGGGCCATCGCCGAGCACTCCAGGTGCCAGCCCGGACGGCCCGCGCCCCACGGCGTCGGCCAGGTCGGCTCGCCCGGCTTGGCCGCCTTCCACATGGCGAAGTCGCGCGGGTCGCGCTTGCCGGTCTCGCCCTCGCCGGACGGCTGGAGCAGGTTGTCGAGCTCCTGGCGCGACAGGGCCAGGTACTGCGGGAAGGAGCGCACGTCGAAGTAGACGTTGCCGTCCGCCGCGTAGGCGTGCCCGCGCTCGATGAGGCGCTGCATCATCTCGACCATCTCGGTGATGTGGCCGGTGGCGCGCGGCTCGTAGGTCGGCGGGAGGCAGCCGAGGGCGGTGTAGCCCTCGTCGAAGGCGCGCTCGTTCTCGTAGCCGATCGACCACCACGGGCGGCCCTGCTCACGGGACTTCGCGATGATCTTGTCGTCGATGTCCGTGACGTTGCGGACGAACGTCACGTCATAGCCGCGGTAGGTGAACCAGCGGCGCATGATGTCGAAGTTGAGCCCCGACCGGATGTGCCCGATGTGGGGGGCCGCCTGCACGGTGGCGCCACACAGGTAGATCGAGACACAACCCGGCTCGAGCGGGGTGAAGTCACGGATCTGCCGGGCGCTGGTGTCGTACAGGCGAATGGTCACCACTCCAGGGTAGTGGGCGCGGCGTGGTGCCCGGTGCCGCACGGCTCAGAACATCCCCACGACCTTCTCCGGGGTGATCCTGACGATCACGCGGTCGGCGTCGTTGACGGAGTCGGGGTTGAACTCCGCGTATTTCTTGCCGGTGTACTTCAGTGACAGTTCGTCGATCAGCTCCCTGGCGCCCTGCACGGCGAACTCCGCGGTACCGCGGATCTCGGCGTAGACGTACGGCATCTCGGGATCCTGGACGACGACGCTCACCCGGGGGTCGCGGTCGAGGTTCTTCTTCTTGCGGCGGTCGACGGTCGTGGAGAACAGGACCTGGTCGCCGTCCCGCTTCACCCACACCGGGGACAGCTGGGGCCGGCCGTCGGGCTGGATCGTGCCGACCACGATGAAGACGGGACCGTCGAGCACGGACTTGAGCCGGTCGGGCAGGGTGGCGGGCATGGGTGCCTCCTAGGGTCGGCGGTGACTCTCCGGATACCCTCGCACGCTCTCCGTCCACCCGCACCACGACCGACGGCCGCCGCCGGCCTCAGCCCGTACGGACCACCAGTGCCGTCGCGATCGCCATCAGCCCCTCGTCGCGGCCGGGGAAGCCGAGGCCGTCCGTCGTCGCGCCGGAGACGGAGACGGGGGCGCCGGCCGCCTCGGAGAGGACCTTCTGGGCCTCGGTGCGCCGCTTTCCGATCTTCGGACGGGGGCCGATCACCTGGACGGCGATGTTGCCGATGGTGAAGCCCCCCGCGCGGACGATCCGGGCCGCCTCGGCGAGGAGGGTCACCCCGGGGGCACCGGACCACTCGGGGCGCCCGGTGCCGAAGTGCTGTCCCAGGTCACCGAGCCCGGCGGCGGAGAAGAGGGCGTTGCAGGCGGCGTGGGCGACGACGTCCGCGTCCGAGTGCCCGGCCAGGCCCGGCCCCTCGCCCTCCCACTTCAGGCCCGCGCACCACAGCTCGCGGCCCTCCTCGAAGGCGTGGATGTCGGTGCCGATGCCGACCTGGGGCAGGGGCAGCACGAAGCCGGCCTCAGAAGCCATCGTTCAGCCTCCTGCGGGCCAGGACCGCCTCGGCGAGGACCAGGTCGAGGGGGCGGGTGACCTTGAAGGCCTCCTCGTGACCGGGGACGGTCACGACCCGCAGCCCGAGCTGCTCGACCATGCTCGCGTCGTCCGTCACGTCGTCGGTGACGGTCTCGTGCGCCCGGACCAGGGTCGTACGGTCGAAGCCCTGCGGCGTCTGGACGGCGCGCAGGCGGGCGCGCTCCGGGGTGGCGACGACCGGCTCGGGGGCGCCGGCCTCGGCGGCGGGCTCGACCTCCTTGACGGTGTCGGCCAGCGGCAGCGCGGGGACGACGGCGGGTGCGCCCGCGCCGACGGCCTCGATGACCGCGTCGACGGTGTCGACCGGCACGAGCGGGCGGGCCGCGTCGTGCACGAGGACGACGCCGTACTCGGGGGGCAGGGCGTCCAGGCCCCGCTTGACCGATTCCTGGCGGGTGTCGCCGCCGGGGACCACCAGGAAGTCGGTCCTCTCGGGCAGCGCGTGCGCGTCGAGCAGGGACTTGACCTCTTCGGTGCCGTCGGACGGGGCGACGACGATCACGAGGGAGACACGGCGGGACGCGGCGAGCGCGCGGACCGCGTGGATGAGCATGGGCGTGCCGTTCAGCGCGCGCAGCGCCTTGGGGGCGCCCGGACCGAGGCGTACGCCCCGGCCGGCGGCGGGAATCACGGCTGCGACGGGGGTCTGCGCAGGTGAGGGGCGCGATTCGTCAGACATCGGTTCCTGTCAGGTTTGTGTGCTCGACCTAGGTGGGTATGGCCTGGAGGAGTGCCGGGCGCGCTGCCTTGACCGGACCCTTCCGTGACCCTGGTCGAGGCCGACTGCCCGGGCCCGGCACATCAAAATATCGGGGGTCTTTCCGGTCAGAAAGTCGCCCGACCGACGCGCGGATACGAAGCGAATACGAACATGCCGCAGCGCCCGGCGACGGGATCCGACAGGGTCAGTGTCGAATCCGTGTCATCGGGCACCGCGGCATTTCACTGTGCGCATTTCATTGTGCAGAGTGTGCTGCGCGAACCGGCAGCGAGAGATCGCCGCCGTGGCGCATCAGGAGGCGAGCACCTCGTCGAGCAGAGCCTCGGCCTTGTCCTCGTTCGTGTTCTCCGCGAGGGCCAGCTCACTCACCAGGATCTGGCGGGCCTTGGCGAGCATGCGCTTCTCACCGGCGGACAGTCCGCGCTCGCGCTCACGACGCCACAGGTCACGCACGACTTCCGCGACCTTGATGACATCGCCGGAGGCGAGCTTCTCCAGGTTTGCCTTGTAGCGACGGGACCAGTTCGTGGGCTCCTCGGCGTACGGCGCGCGCAGCACCTCGAAGACCCGGTCCAGCCCGTCCTGACCGACCACATCACGCACGCCCACGAACTCAGCATTGTCCGCTGGCACACGTACCGTCAGGTCACCCTGGGCGACCTTCAGCACCAAGTAGGTCTTGTCCACGCCTTTGATCTGGCGAGTTTCGATGGCCTCGATCAGCGCGGCCCCGTGATGGGGATAGACCACGGTGTCGCCAACCTTGAACGTCATGTGACAGGTACCCCTTCCGTGGCTATCCAGGGTAACACGGATACGGCGTCTTCTGAATGGCGTTTTCGCAGGTCAGGGCATATCTCGGGGCTTGACAACAGCAACAGGAACGTGCTTCGAGAGGCCTGCGCAAGCGGGTATTCGCAGGTCGGAGGGGCTCTTCGGGCGGGGTGAAACACGTGCGTCACACACTCCGAGCACCCTCTCCGGGTGGCTTAACATCCCGATTTGTCCTGTTCCAAGCGTACGACTTCCGCTACTCCGTTCGGTGCGTACAGGCGGATCCGGAGGGCGATCCGGAGGCGGCCGCGACGAGAATCCGGAATTGATCAACGACCGCCCGAGGGGTGCTCGGTGATCAATTCCGGGACGGTCGCCGAGCGGTCATCGAGAGAGCTTCAAGACCGCCTCCGAGAGGGCCCGCATTCCTTCACGGAAATTTTGCGCGCGGTTATGTGAATGGCGGACGAGCACTCGGCAAAGTCGCGGAAGAGGCGCCTGTGCCCGCAGCGACGAGGCCGCGGGCGGTACCCCCAGCCGGAGGCAAGCGGGACGCTAGGGGAGGGTCGGGTGCGGCGGCGCCGGAACGGCTCGGTAACCTAAGGCCGCTGACAGACACTTAGGGTGGCTTTATAAGGGGAGCCGCCCGCGCGTTCAAGGAGTTGCCGCCGCCGTGAGCAGCAGCCTTCGACGCGGCGCCCTCGCCGCCTCCGCCATCGTCTTCTCGATCGCCTCGCTCGCCGCATGCGGCGCCGGCAACGGCTCGCAGACCCTGGAGATCAAGCCGGACAACGCTGCCACCAAGGTCGGCAACATCAAGGTCCAGAACGCGCTGATCATCACTCAGCCCGATCTTCAGTCGACCGGGCCGGCCGTCATCTCCGCGACCCTCTTCAACCAGGGCGTCTCGGACGAGACCCTCCAGTCGGTCGCCATCCCGGGCACCAGCGGCACGGTCAAGCTGACCGCCGCCAAGGGCCAGAGCCTCACCGTCCCGGCGCACGGCTCCCTGATCATCGGTGGTCAGGGCAACGCCTCCGCGGAGGTGCCGGGCGGCCGTACGGCGGTCCAGGACGGCAACGTCCAGAAGGTCACCTTCACCTTCAGCACGACCGGTGCCGTGAGCCTCAGCGCCTTCGTGGTCCCGGCCACCAGCTACTTCGACAAGTGGGGCCCGAGCACGATCCCGTCCGCCCCGGCGACCCCCACGGGTGCCCCGGGCGCCCCGGGCGCCTCGGCCTCCACCAGCGGCAAGCCGGAGAAGGGCAAGGGCAAGGGCGGCAAGGCGACCCCGTCGTCCTCCGCGAGCACCCACGCCACCCCGAGCGACTCGGCGTCCCAGTCGGTCGCCGGCCACTGAGCACCGCGCCACGCACGAAGGGCGGCACCCCTGCCGGGGGTGCCGCCCTTCGTCGTGCACGGGGAAGGCCGTACACGGGGAGGACCGTACGACCGATGGGGCCGAGCCGGCGGTTTACGGCTCGAACTTGTAGCCCAGGCCGCGGACCGTCACCAGGTAGCGCGGGGCGCCCGGGTCCGGCTCGATCTTGGCGCGCAGACGCTTGACGTGGACATCGAGGGTCTTGGTGTCGCCCACGTAGTCGGCGCCCCAGACGCGGTCGATCAGCTGCATGCGGGTCAGGACGCGGCCGGCGTTGCGGAGCAGCATCTCCAGGAGGTCGAACTCCTTGAGCGGAAGGTCGACCTTGGAGCCGGCCACCGTCACCACGTGGCGGTCGACGTCCATGCGGACCGGGCCCGCCTCCAGCGCGGCCGGGGTGACCTCCTCCGGCTCGCCACGGCGGCGGAGCACCGCACGGATGCGGGCGACCAGCTCGCGGGACGAGAAGGGCTTGGTGACGTAGTCGTCGGCTCCTATTTCGAGGCCCACGACCTTGTCGATCTCGCTGTCCTTGGCGGTCACCATGATCACCGGGACGTTGGAGCGGCCGCGCAGCTGACGGCACACCTCCGTACCGGGCAGGCCCGGCAGCATCAGGTCGAGGAGGACGAGGTCGGCGCCGTTGCGCTCGAACTCGTCGAGTCCGTCGGGCCCGGTGGCCGCCACAGCGACCTCGAAGCCCTCCTTGCGGAGCATGTACGACAGGGCGTCGGAGAAGGACTCCTCGTCCTCGACGACGAGCACTCGGGTCACGGAAGGACCTCCGGGGCGGGAAGCGGTTCGTACGGGGATGATTCGGTGGAGCCGCCGGCCTCGTCATCGAGGTCGGGGTCCGGGTGCTGACCGGCACGATCACGGGCCACGCCCGCCTCCGGCAGTCTCAGGGTGAACGTGGAGCCCTGGCCTTCGGCGCTCCAGACCGTGACCTCCCCGCCGTGCGAGGCGGCCACGTGCTTCACGATCGCGAGACCCAGACCGGTGCCTCCGGTCGCCCGGGAGCGGGCGGGGTCGACGCGGTAGAAGCGCTCGAAGATGCGGTCCTTGTCCTTGTCGGAGATGCCGATGCCCTGGTCCGTGACGGCGAGTTCGATCATGTCGCCACCGGGTGCGGAGACCCGGCGGGCGGCTATGCCGACGCGGGTGCGGGCCGGGGAGTAGTTCACGGCGTTCTCGACGAGGTTGCCGAGGGCGGCGGCCAGCTGGCCGCGGTTGCCCCAGACGTGCAGGTCGGCGGTGCCGCCCGCGGCCATCGTGATCTGTTTCGTACCCGCCTGGTGGCGGCAGCGGTCGACGGCCTCGGCGACGAGTTCGTCCACACGGACGGGCTCGGCGTCCTCCAGCGGATCGTCGTTCTGCACGCGGGACAGGTCGATGAGCTCCTGGACCAGGTTGGTCAGCCGGGTCGCCTCGATCTGCATGCGGCCCGCGAAGCGCTGCACGGCCTCGGGGTCGTCGGAGGCGTCCATGACCGCCTCCGAGAGGAGGGACAGCGCGCCGACGGGCGTCTTCAGCTCATGGCTGACGTTCGCCACGAAGTCACGCCGGACCGCCTCGATCCGGCGGGCCTCGGTCAGGTCCTCGACCAGCAGCAGGACCAGACGAGAGCCGAGCGGGGCCACGCGCGCGGAGACGGCGAGGGCCTCGCCGCGTCCGGTGCCGCGCCGGGGCAGGTCCAGCTCGACCTGGCGTATCTCGCCGTCACGTCTCGTGTCCCTCGCCATCTGGAGCATGGGCTCCACGGCGAGCTTGCCGCCGCGCACCAGCCCGAGGGCGTACGCGGCGGAGCTGGCCTTGACGACGGCGTCGGCCTCGTCGAGGACGACGGCCGAGGAGCGGAGCACGGACAGCACGGTGTCCACGCCGGGCGGGAGTACGGGATCGGTGTGCAAGGAAGTCCTGGTCGGTCGCTTCTGGTCGCGTTCGCTCCAGCGGAACGCCAGCATGGCGATGACGCCGGTGAGCACCCCGGCGATCGCTGCCGCTGCGGCGACCGCCGCGTTCACGTCCATGCATCCAGGTTAAGCAGGGCGTACGACATACCCACAGCCGTCCAAGGGCGACCTCGAACACTCGTCGCCCAGAGTTCACCTTGGAGCCAGTGTTGGTTCACTTGAGATGGCGGAAACGGACGCGTGCGGACCGGAACGTGGGAGCGTGGGACCAAGCACACCTATGAGAGGGAACCCTGATGCGGGACGCGTACCACGAGGAACTTGACTCGATCGGCGATGGTCTGGTGGAGATGGCCCGGCTGGTCGGGTCGGCGATCGGGCGCGCCACGACGGCCATCCTGGACGCCGACCTGAAGCTCGCCGAGAGCGTCATCGAGGCGGACCAGAAGGTCGACGAGCTCCAGCACGACCTGGAGGCCCGGGCGATAGCCCTGCTGGCGCGGCAGCAGCCGGTGGCGACCGACCTGCGCATCGTCGTCACGTCGCTCCGCATGTCCGCCGACCTGGAGCGCTCCGGCGACCTCGCCCAGCACGTGGCGAAGCTGACCCGGCTGCGCTTCCCCGAGCGCGCGGTCCCGAACGACCTGCACGCCACGATCCTGGAGATGGGCCAGCTCGCGCAGCGCCTGATGGCGAAGGCGGCCGAGGTGATCATCACGAAGGACGTCGACCTCGCGCTCCAGCTGGAGCAGGACGACGACGAGATGGACCTGCTGCACCGCACGCTCTTCCAGCACCTGATCGACGAGCGCTGGAAGCACGGCATCGAGACGGCGGTGGACGTCACCCTGCTGGGCCGCTACTACGAGCGCTACGCCGACCACGCCGTGGCCGTCGCCAAGCGCGTGGTCTACCTGGTCACGGGCGAGCACGCGGACGAGCTCCAGCCGGACATCCAGCCGGTGACGGGCGTCGAGGGCGCCTGACCGGGGCCCTCCGGGGCTTGCGGGGGTGACCGGCGGGAGCGTGCGAGCGCCACTGTGCGCCGTTGATGCGCCCTGGGAAGCGGGCATGAAATGGGCGAGGGCATCCCTGCCCCAGCGTCCAGGAGGGACCCATGGCCGAATCCCCCAGCACCACGCCAGACCCCACTCAGGAGCGCGAGACCGACCAGCCCGCCGAGACCAGGAGCCTTCCGCTGTTCGGTGCGTGCGGCTGCGGCTCGGGCTGCGGCTGCGGCTGCCAGTCGGGCAATCCCTGCCAGTGCGGCTGACGGACCACCCGGAATAGGGCACAAACACCTGGGGCCGGTGTGAATCGAATTCACACCGGCCCTGTGGTGTAAGGGGTCGCCCCACTTCTCGCCTTACTTCTTCTTGCCCTGGTTCTTGACCGCCTCGATCGCGGCTGCGGCCGCCTCGGGGTCGAGGTAGGTGCCGCCCGGGGTGATCGGCTTGAAGTTCTCGTCCAGCTCGTAGGCCAGCGGGATGCCCGTCGGGATGTTCAGGCCCGCGATGTCGGCGTCGGAGATGCCGTCCAGGTGCTTGACCAGGGCGCGCAGCGAGTTGCCGTGGGCCGCGACCAGGACCGTGCGGCCGGCCAGGAGGTCGGGGACGATGCCGTCGTACCAGTAGGGGAGCATCCGGACGACGACGTCCTTCAGGCACTCCGTGTCCGGGCGCAGCTCCGGCGGGATGGAGGCGTAGCGGGCGTCGTGCGCCTGCGAGAACTCGGAGTCGTCCGCGAGCGGCGGGGGCGGGGTGTCGTACGAGCGGCGCCAGAGCATGAACTGCTCCTCGCCGAACTCGGCCAGCGTGGCCGCCTTGTCCTTGCCCTGGAGGGCGCCGTAGTGGCGCTCGTTCAGGCGCCAGCTGCGGTGGACCGGGATCCAGTGGCGGTCGGCGGCTTCGAGGGCGAGCTGCGCCGTGCGGATCGCGCGCTTCTGGAGGGACGTGTGGACCACGTCGGGGAGAAGACCGGCGTCCTTCAGGAGCTCGCCGCCGCGGACTGCCTCCTTCTCGCCCTTCTCGTTGAGGTTGACGTCCACCCAGCCGGTGAACAGGTTCTTCGCGTTCCACTCGCTCTCGCCGTGGCGGAGGAGGATCAGCTTGTACGGTGCGTCGGCCATGGGAAAGAGCGTAATCCACCCGTTCGGGGCGCCGCCCCGCCCGGCCGGTGGGTGGACGGTTGACGGGGTCTGTTAATCGAGTGGCAACCGACGGACCGGCTCTGTAACTTGTGCCTGCCGCTTGCGCCGCTTACATCGCCCTCACGTCCGGGGCGTCGTCCATCCACGGGGGTCCGCTGTCATGCCCGCAACCAGTCTCAGACGTGCCGCCCGGGAGACCGTCTCCGGGCTCCCCCGTGAGTTCTGGTGGCTGTGGACCAGCACCCTGGTCAACCGGCTCGGCGCCTTCGTGGCCACCTTCATGGCCCTGTACCTGACGCTCGACCGCGGCTACTCCGCCTCGTACGCCGGTCTCGTCGCCTCGCTGCACGGGCTCGGCGGAGTCGTCTCCTCGCTGGGCGGTGGCGTCATGGCCGACCGGCTGGGGCGGCGGCCGACGCTGCTCATCGCCCAGACGGCCACCGCCGCCTCCGTCGCGCTGCTCGGTTTCATGACCGACCCGGTCGCCATCGCGGCCGTCGCCTTCCTCGTCGGCATGGCCTCCAACGCCTCCCGGCCGGCCGTGCAGGCGATGATGACCGACCTCGTCCGGCCCGAGGACCGGGTGCGGGCGTTCTCCCTCAACTACTGGGCCATCAACCTCGGGTTCGCCGTCTCCTCCACGGCCGCCGGGTTCATCGCCGAGTTCAGCTATCTCGCCGGGTTCCTGATCGAGGCCGGGATGACCCTGGCCTGCGCGCTCGTCGTCTTCCTGAAGGTGCCCGAGTCCCGGCCGGAGACCGCGGACAGCGAGGACGCGGAGGAGGCCGTCAGCCTCGGGACCGTGCTGCGCGACGGGCGGTACATGGCCGTCGTCGGGCTGTCCTTCCTCGTCGCGCTGATCTTCCAGCAGGGGGCCGTGGGACTGCCGGTGGCCATGGGCCGGGCCGGGTTCTCGCCCGCCGACTACGGCCTCGCCGTCGCCGTCAACGGCGTCCTGATCGTCGCCCTGCAGATCCCGGTCACCCGGTTCATCGAGCACCGCGACCCACGCACCCTGCTGGTGCTCTCCTCGGTCCTCGCCGGGTACGGCTTCGGGCTCACCGCCTTCGCCGGATCGGTCGGCGTCTTCATGGTCACCGTGTGCGTGTGGACCCTCGCCGAGATCGTCAACGCGCCCACCCAGACCGGCCTCGTCGTCCGGCTCTCGCCGGTCCACGGTCGCGGCCGCTACCAGGGCGTCTACACCCTGTCGTGGTCCGTCGCCGCGCTGGTCGCCCCGCTGATGTCCGGCGCGGTCATCGACCGCTGGGGCGCGCAGTGGCTGTGGGCGACGTGCGCCGCGGTGGGAACGGTCGCGGGCCTGGGGTACGGGGTGCTCATGCGGGGACTGCCGAAGGAGACCCCGACAGCACCTGCACCGCCGCCCGGGAACCCGGGACGCGAGGACATAAGCACCGAGCGCGCGGGCGCCGAGGACACGGCGACCGAGGTCCGCGCCGCCTGAGCGGTCCGGGCGGACCGGGTGGTCTCGGCGGGCCGGGCGGTCTGGGCAGGCCGGGGAAACGGCCGCCCCCGTCAGGCCCGAGGGCGCGGGAGGGCACAGGGACCGAGGGCACGGCGGCTGGGGCCCGACACCTGAGGCCCGGCGGACGGGGCCCGGCGGTCGGGGGCACAGAGGGCGAGGAGGTCAGGGCCGAAGGCACAGCGACCACGACCACGACGGCCGGAGGCGCGGCCGCCGAGGCTCGCGCCGCCTGAGCCGTACGGGTAGGGCCGCACCGCGTCGAGCCCCCTGGCTGCGCGGTCAGGCGCGGGCAGGGGGCTCGGTGTGGCGATCTGGGTGATCAGAGGGAGATGTTGACGCCGACGTGGCCGTACTGGCCGAGGACGCCCTGCACCTCGCCCGTGACGCCGCTGAGCTGGGACAGCACCTCGGTGCTGGTGACGGTCGTGGCGCCGAGGGAGGCACTCGCCTCGGGGCTCAGGCCGCCGGCGACGGAGTCGAGGTCGGCGTCGGAGATCTCGGCGGTCTGAACCTGGTGAGCGGAGTTCATGGGGAAACTGCCCTTCGCATGGATGGTCCACAGGGGGAAGCGGCGCCGCTGGGGACAGACGGTGAGCCGCGGCCGCGGGCGTGCGCCGGCCTTTTCAGGGCACCTCGGCGCGGTCCCGACGGTGCCAGCGATACAACCACGGAGCGCGCCGGAGCAGCCAGTCAATCACCGCTCCCACCTGGCCAATTGGCTGCTCCCGTCGTCTCATTCGTGCGGGCGCGCTCACGCGACGCGGGCGGTTTCTCCACACCTCCCGTCACACAGGCACCGCACAGCTCTTGCCACCGCCGCGCCAACCACGACAACTCCGCACCAAGGGGAACCGAGGCAGGCCGCCCGCCCGGCAGTTGCGTGCGCGCTGTGCAGATTCGGCGCCGGACCGCGGGAGCAGTGATGGGCGTCACATTCGCTCGTGTCACATCTCGGCGAGCCCGCCCGTCAGAGGTGTGCAGTCATCGACGACCACACAGGAGCAGATCATGGAAGCGCGTCTGAACCTCTTCGGCAACCCGCTCGCCACCAAGGCGATCAAGCACCTCAACGCGGTGGGCACGGTGGTCGCGGAGTCCGGGCTGCCCGCCGCCACGCAGGAGTTGGTGAAGATCCGGGCCAGCCAGATCAACGGCTGCGGATTCTGCACCGACATGCACACCAAGGATGCGACCGCCGCCGGTGAGACCGCGCAGCGGCTGCACCTGGTCGCCGCCTGGCGGGAGGCCAAGGTGTTCACCGAGGCCGAGCGGGCCGCCCTGGAGCTGGTGGAGGAGGGCACCCGGATCGCCGACGCGGCCGGTGGCGTCCCGGACGAGGTGTGGGAGAACGCCGCCAAGCACTACGACGAGAACCAGCTCTTCGGCCTGATGACGCTGATCGCCCTCATCAACGCCTACAACCGGCTGAACGTCATCGTCCGGATGCCCGCCGGCGACTACCAGCCGGGCCAGTTCAAGTAGTCACCCGAGGGTGCCGGAGGGGGCGCCCCGCCCGCGCGGGCGCACCTCGCGGACGGACCGCACGGACGCACCTCACGGATGCATCCGCGCCCCCTTCAGCACCTTGTCCACCCCGCTCCGCGGGCCGTGCACCGCCAGCCCCACCAGGTCCAGTTCCGCCGTCGGCACGGCACGCACCGCCGCCCGGTTGTCGCGGTCGTTGCCCGTCGTGAACAGGTCCGCGGTGAAGACGGCCCTGGGCAGGGCGCGGCTCAGCGCCCTGGTGTGGGCCGCCTTCAACGTCTCCTTCGTACCCTCGAAGACCAGCACCGGCTGGCGGAACATCGGCAGGTACCCGACCCCGTCCGCGTCCTCGTACGGCTCGCCGATCACCTCGGGAACCTGGCTGCCGAGGCCGCTGACCAGGAACGCGGTGACGTTGAGGCGCTGCCAGGGCTCCAGGTCCTCGCGCAGCAGCACGGCGATCTTCGTGTCGAAGCGTACGGGCCCGGGACTGATCGGTTCGGTGTTCATGCAGTGAGACTGCCGGGCGGCCGGACCGCGGGTCTTGTACGTTCCTAACGTGGCCGACCGGCAGGAAGTCTCCGCCTGGCGCCCGCGCGTCCCGGGTGTCGTGGAGGTCTTCCACGCCCACTTCACCGAGTACGCCTATCCGATGCACGTCCACGACGCCTGGACGCTGCTCATCGTGGACGACGGGGCCGTACGGTACGACCTCGACCGGCATGAGCACGGCACCCCGCTCGACACCGTCTCGCTGCTGCCGCCGCACGTGGCGCACAACGGCTCGCCCGCCACCCCGGACGGCTTCCGCAAGCGGGTCGTCTACCTCGACAGCACCCTGCTGGGCGAGGACCTGATCGGGGCCGCCGTCGACACGCCCGATCTGCGCGATCCGGTGCTGCGGCAGCGCGTCGGGCGACTGCACTCCGCCCTCGCCCGGCCCGGTGACGAACTGGAGGCGGAGAGCCGGCTGACCCTCGTCGGGGAGCGGCTGCGGGACCATCTGCGGCGGCGCACGGACGTGCCCCCGTACCGTCCGGATCCGGTACTCGCCCGCCGGCTGCGGGAGTTGCTCGACGCCCGGGTCGTCGACGGGATCCGGCTGGAGGAGGCCGCGCGGTCGCTGCACGCCCATCCCGCCCATCTGGTGCGGGCGTTCAGCGGGGCGTACGGCATCGCCCCGCACCAGTACCTCATGTCGCGGCGGGTCGGGCGGGCCCGGCGGCTGCTGCTGGACGGGCTCGCGCCGGTCGAGGTGGCGGCCGTCACCGGATTCTTCGACCAGGCCCATCTCACCCGGCACTTCAGGAGGCTGGTCGGGGTCACCCCCGGCCGCTACCGGCTCAGCGCGCGCTGAGCGTCAGTCCGCAGGGCGTTCGATCAGATGCCTGAACGCGTCCAGGTTCCGCGTCGACTCGCCCCGGGACACGCGCCAGGCGTACTCCTTGCGGATCGAGGAGGCGAAGCCCAGCTCCAGGAGGGTGTTGAAGGCGCCGTCGGCCGCTTCCAGGACCTGGCCGAGGATGCGGTCGATCTCGTCGGGGGTGACCGAGGCGAGGGGCAGGCGGGCGGTGACGTAGACGTCGCCGAGGCGGTCGACGGCGTAACTCACGCCGTACAGCTTGAGGTTGCGCTCCAGGAGCCAGCGGTGGACGCCCGCCTCGTTCTCGTCGGGGTGGCGGACGACGAAGGCGTTGAGGGAGAGCGAGTGGCGGCCGACGAGGAAGGAGACCGTGGTCGAGAGCTTGCGGGTGCCGGGGAGCTTGACCACGTAGTTCCCGGGCTCGGGGCTCTCCCACTCCAGCTCGGCGTCCTCCAGGACGCCCTCCAGGACCTGCGCGGTCTTGTCCACATCACCCATGGGGCGAGCGTACGCGACGGCGGTGGGACTGGGTCGCGGCCGCGTAGACCTCGGCGGTGGCGGCGGCCGCCGTGTCCCAGCCGAAGGACTGCGCGTGCCGGGCGGCGGCCCGGCCCATGGTGGCGGTGAGCGCGGGCTCGTCGGCGAACCGGCGCAGCACGCGCGCGTAGTCGGCCGGGTCGTGGCCCTGGACCAGGAAGCCGGTCGCGCCGTCGCGCACGGCCACCGGCAGCCCGCCGACCGAGGCGGCCAGCACCGGCGTACCGGCCGCCTGCGCCTCGATCGCGACCAGCCCGAAGGACTCGCTGTACGACGGCATGACCAGCATCGACGCGGCCCGGAACCAGTCCGCGAGCTGCTCCTGGCCGACCGGCGGGCGGAACCGTACGACGTCCGCGATGCCGAGCCGCGCCGCGAGCTTCTGCAGCCCCTCCGGCTTGGCGAGCCCGCTGCCGCTCGGGCCGCCGACGATCGGCACGAGGATGCGCGAGCGCAGCTCGGGGCGCTCGTCCAGCAGGACGGCCACGGCGCGCAGCAGCACGTCGGGGGCCTTCAGGGGCTGTATGCGGCCCGCGAAGAGCGGGATCAGGGCGTCCTGCGGCAGGCCCAGGCGCAGCCGGGCGGCGGCGCGGCCGTCGGCCGGGCGGAAGCGGTCGAGGTTCACGCCGGGGTGGACGACGGCGACCTTGGCGGGATCGGCGTCGTAGTGCCGGACCAGCTCGTCGGCCTCCTCCGCCGTGTTGGCGACGAGGCGGTCGGCGGCGGCCACGATCTGGGTCTCGCCGATGACGCGGGCGGCGGGCTCGGGGGTGTCGCCGGCGGCCAGGCTGGCGTTCTTGACCTTGGCCATGGTGTGCATGGCGTGCACCAGGGGCACGCCCCAGCGCTGGGCGGCGAGCCAGCCGACGTGGCCGGAGAGCCAGTAGTGGGAGTGGACGAGGTCGTAGTAGCCGGGGCGGTGGCCGGCCCAGGCCTGCATCACGCCGTGCGTGAAGGCGCACAGCTGGGCGGGCAGGTCCTCCTTGTTGAGCCCCTCGTAGGGGCCCGCGTCCACGTGCCGGACGAGGACGCCGGGGGCCAGCTGGACGGTGGGTTCGAGGCCGCCGGAGGTGGCGCGGGTGAAGATCTCGACCTCGATGCCCTGCGCGGCGAGGCGCTGGGCCAGCTCCACGATGTAGACGTTCATGCCGCCGGCGTCGCCGGTGCCGGGCTGGTGGAGCGGGGACGTGTGCACGGAGAGCATGGCGACCCGGCGCGGCCTGCGGTGCAGCCGGAGCCGGGGGGCGGTCGCCGGAGAGCGGCGCCCGAGCCTGCTGACGTACTGGCTCACCTGGCGTTCCTCCTGGGCTGCGGGCATGCCTGCCGGAGGGCCTGCCGCGCCCTCCAAGGGGGTGCAACAGCGGGCGGGGGCGCTGTCATTTCCCGATCGGACCGCTTTACCCAATCATGACCTTCCAGCGGTCAACCATCGGGGTGGGCGCCAGACCCGCACGCGGCGCCTCTTTACTCGTGGCGGAAACCTCTTAGGACAAGGCTTGACCTGCTGCGATACAACCTTTGACAGCATCTGCGCGGGGCATGTACACGCTTCCTCGTGCTCCGTTCCCGTCACCTCACCAGGGCGGCGCGTGCCATCGGCACGTCGGCCGCCGCGGCCGCCCTCTCCGTCGCCGCCGCCCAGTCCGCGCTCGCCTGCGACATCGCCGACTTCACCGCCGCCCCGGCCTGCGACAGCGCGGGCAAGCCCGTCGTCCGGGTCACCGACAAGGACGCCTCCGGCACCCCCGCCACGCTCACCCTGAAGATAGAGCTGAGCATGCCGGGCGGGGAGCGGGACGTCGACACCGGCACCATCGGGCACCCGACCGCGCAGGGCGCGAGCGTCGACCTGCATCCCCTGGACTGGCACGCCGGGCAGACCTTCGTGGTCCACGTGAAGGCGGGCGACAGCGTCGACGAGGACCTCAAGCCCCCGGTGGTCGTCCCGGACGACTTCACCTGCACGCCCGCCGGCGGCTCCGTCCCCTCGGCCTCCCCGACGCCGTCCGCCCCCGCGTCCTCGGCGGCGCCGTCCGCGCGCCCCTCTTCGGCGGCCTCCGCCGTCCCGGCCCCGGCCCGCAGCGGCAGCCCGGCCGCCTCGCCGGTGGCGAGCGGCGCCCCGTCGCCCGCGGGCGGGGGGACCCGCCTCGCCGAGACCGGTGCGTCCAGCGGCACCCCGCTGATCGCCGGTGCGGCGGCCGCGCTGGTCGTGGTGGGCGGCGGCATCGTCCTCGTCCTGCGCCGCAAGGCCGCGCAGCGCTCCCGCTGACCCCCGACCCCACGCGCCCGGCCGACCGAGTTCGGCCGGGCGCCCGCTTACCCTCGTAGGCATGACAGCCCGCGCAGCCTCCCGCCCTGTCGGAACGGTGACGCGCGGGACGACCAACCCGAACCGGCTGCGCCGCATGGACCGGTGGATCGCGGCCACGCACGGCGCCGAGCTGCGGCGCGCCGCGGACCCGCTCGCGATCGACCTCGGCTACGGCGCCGCGCCCTGGACCGCCGTCGAACTGCTCGGCCGGCTGCGGACCGTCGCGCCCCGCGCGCGTGTGGTCGGCGTCGAGATCGAACCGGAGCGCGTGGCGGCGGCCAGGCCGTACGAACGCGACGGGCTGGTCTTCCGGCACGGCGGCTTCGAGATCCCCGTCGCCGGGCGCCCGCTGCTCGTCCGGGCCGCCAATGTGCTGCGCCAGTACGACGAGGACCAGGTCGCGGCCGTCTGGGAGCGGCTGTGCGCGCGGCTCGCCCCGGCGGGCGCCGGCTCGCGCGGCGGGCTGCTGGTCGAGGGGACGTGCGACGAGATCGGGCGGCGCCACGTGTGGGTGGCGCTCGGCCCGGAGGGGCCGAGGACCGTGACCTTCGCGACGCGGCTGGGCTCGCTGGAGCGGCCGTCCGACCTCGCCGAGCGGCTGCCGAAGGCGCTCATCCACCGCAACGTCCCCGGCGAGCCGGTGCACGCCTTCCTGCGCGACTTCGACCGCGCCTGGGCCGCCGCCGCGCCCTACGCCTCCTACGGCGCCCGCCAGCGCTGGCTGCGCGCGGTACGGGACCTGACGGCGGACTGGCCGGTGACGGACTCCCCGGCCCGCTGGCGGCAGGGCGAAGTGACGGTCAGGTGGGGGGCGTTGGCGCCGCGCGGCTGACCCCGGTGTCCGGTGGGACGGCCGGGCGTGGAGGGGAGGGGAACGATCTCCGTGCGTCGTTCGTCACATCGGCGGGGGATCGTCGTACGGCGGCGGGTGCGGGGGGATTGCTTCCTGTGTCGTTTCCGTGGGTCTGTCATTGCCTCTGTCGTTTTGCGCCATGACGTGACACGATCCCCGGGCACCGTAAGTTACTGACGGTAAATCAGGTTGGGGGACGTGTGATGGGCTGGGGCAAGCGCGGCATGCTGATGGCCGCCGTGACCGTGGTCTGCGCGGTGACCGCGCTGTCGGCACCCGGCACGGCCTTCGCCGCTCCGGCACCCACGCCGAGCGCGACCCCCTCCCCCGTGTCGTCCCCGACTCCCGCGCCCGGCAAGGACCTTGAGAAGGTCCGAGAACAGCTGGACAAGCTCTACCACGACGCGGCCGTCGCGACCGACGCCTACAACGCCGCCGAGGAGCGGACGAAGAAGCAGTCCGCCGAGATCGTCGCGCTGGCCAAGAAGATCGCCACGGGGCAGCAGCGGCTGGAGAGGCTCAAGGACCAGGCGGGCGCGGCGGCCCGGGAGCAGTACCGCACCGGCGGCCTGCCGCCCACCGCGCAGTTCCTGCTCAGCGACGACCCGGGCCAGTTCCTGGACGGCGCCGGGCTGGTGCTCCAGGGCCAGCGGGCGACGAAGAAGCTGATCGGCGAACTGACCGGCACACAGGACGACTTGCAGGCCTACGCCGTCGACGCCGCCGACCGGTGGCAGAAGCTGGACGCCGACCGCAAGACCAAGGCCGACGCCCAGAAGAAGATCGAGCAGCAGATCTCCGCCGCGAAGAAGCTCGAATCCGAGCTGGCGAAGAAGGACCAGGAGCGGCTGGACCAGCTGGAGAACCAGGCCGCGCTGAAGGCCCAGACCGCCTGGCTGGACACCGGCGTCCTCAAGGAGATCAACGCCAAGGCCTCCGAGCAGGGCAGGAAGGCCGTCGCGTTCGCCACCGCCCAGCTCGGCAAACCGTACGTGTGGGGTGCCGAGGGCCCCGGCTCCTTCGACTGCTCGGGCCTGACCTCCCAGGCCTGGGCGGCGGCCGGCCGGCCCATCCCGCGCACCTCGCAGGAGCAGTGGCAGCAGCTCAAGCACGTCGACATCAAGGACATGCGGCCCGGCGACCTCATCATCTACTTCACGGACGCCAGCCACGTCGCCATCTACATCGGCGACGGCGCCATTATCCAGGCCCCCCGCCCGGGCCGTAACGTCACGATCGCGGGCGCCGGCTCGATGGCGATCCTGGGCGTCGTACGGCCCGACGCGTAGGCCTCACGGCCGGGACACACCCCGCACCCCACCCGCACATCGCCCTCCACACCACACCCTGCGCGTGACCCACGCCATGTGACCCACCGCACCCCAACCCCCGCCCGAACCCCGGCAGACGTGAGCTTCGTCATCCCGCGGGCCGGGGCGCCCTGTCCAACTGCGGTAGGGAACGCGGCATATGACAGCGGCCTGCGCGGGAGCGACGCGGCTCACACCATTCCATCAGGGCGGGCAGTGCCGCTATGGTCACCCGTCGACGGCCCGAGACCCTCGGCGCCGTCACGCCCTCGGGGGGAGGGAAGGAACCCGACACCATGCCCGTACCCGTACCGCGGCAGAGAGCGATCCCGGCCGTGGAGAGTGGTCAGGCGCAGGAGGCCGCCACCGCAGTCGGCGGCCCCCTCAAGGAAGAGGCCCACCGCGACGCCACGCCCGCCAGCGGCGCCGGCACCACTCTCACGCTGCTGCTGATCGAGGACGATCCGGCCGGCTCGCCGCTGGCGCACGAGTTGCAGGACTCGGCCGGCAAGCCGATCCGCGTGCGCACCGCCCGCAACCTCACCGAGGCCGAGCGGCTGCTCACCGACGACGTCCACTGCATCCTGCTGGACCTCGCGCTGTCCGCGCCCGCCCGCGACGACGCCGACGACGAGCTGGCCGTGCTCAAGCACGTGCTCCGGCTCGCGCCCCGGCACGCCGTGCTCGCGCTGACCGCCTCCGCCGACCCCGAGCGCGGCGCCGAGGCCGTGCGCGTGGGGGCCCAGGACTATCTCTTCCGGGACGAGCTGGACGGCCGGCTGCTGAGCCGCGCCATCCGGTACGCGGTGGAGAGGAAACGTTCCGACACCGCGGAGCGGCGCCTCGCGGAGGGCCGGCTGCGCGCCCAGGAGAACCGCCGGCTGGAGCGCGGGCTGCTGCCCACGCCCCTGCTGGACGGCTCCGAGCTGCGCTTCGCCGCCCGCTACCGCCCCGGCCGCTCCCGGGCACTGCTCGGCGGCGACTTCTACGACGCCGTCCGCACGCCCGACGGCACGGTGCACGCCATGATCGGTGACGTCTGCGGCCACGGCCCGGACGAGGCCGCGCTCGGTGTGGAGCTGCGCATCGCCTGGCGGGCGCTGACGCTGGCCGGGCTGTGCGGGGACGAGCTGCTGAGCACGCTGCAGCAGGTGCTGGAGCACGAGCGCGCCGACGAGGAGATCTTCGCGACGCTGTGCACGGTCGACATCGCGCCGGACGGCCGCAGCGCGGGCCTGTGCCTGGCCGGGCACCCGGCACCGCTGCTCGCCCGTCCCGGGCGGGACGCGACGCTGCTGCCCTACGACAACAACGGCCCCGCGCTCGGGCTGCTGCCCGGGGCGCGCTGGCCGCGGATGCAGGTCGGGCTGGGGGCCGAGTGGAGCCTGATGCTCTACACCGACGGGCTGATCGAGGGGCGGGTCGGCGACGGCGGGGAGCGGCTGGGTCAGGACGGCATGGTGTCGATGATCCGGCGGCAGCTGTCCGAGGGGCTGCGGGGCGAGGCGCTGCTGCGGGCCGCGGTGGCCGAGGTCCGGCAGCTCAACGGGGGCGAGTTGACGGACGACGTGGCGGTCGTGCTGCTGGACCGGACGGTATGAGCGGTACCTCCCCGTAGGAGGTACCGCTCCGTCGCCGGCTGCCGGTCGGGGTGTGCTTGTCAGCGGCCGCCGTTGTACGGCCCGTACGGACCGTCGCTGCTGCTGCCGCGGCCCCGCTTCCGGAAGCCCTTGCCGCCCCTGCCGCCCGAGACCTGCTGGAGGGCCGGGCGGACGTCCACGAAGAAGACGATCGTGGCGACCAGGCCCGCGAGCTGGAGGAAGAGCCAGGGGACGAAGAGGTTCACCGCGACCGCGAGTCCCAGGATGATCAGCCAGAAGCCCTTGTTGTTCTTGTTCGCGGCGCGGTAGGCGTCCTCGCGGAAGATCGCCGCCATCACGAACGCCACGATGGCGAGCGCCAGCATGGCGGTGAAGATCAGCCACATCACTCCGCCGATTGCCGTTGTCAGCACAGTACCCACCACCCGAGTCGAGTCGTCCGTACAGCCACGGTACCCATACAACGGGCCGGACACCCCGAAGGTGCCCGGCCCGGTGCCGGCTCGTCGCGCGCGCTCACTTCGCGGGCGGCGTGGTCTTCTTCGCGGTGGTGCTCTTGCGCGGCGCCGGGGCCTTCTTGGCGGCCGGCTTCTTCTCGGCGGGCGCGGCCTCGGCCTCGGCGGGCTTCGGCTCCTCCTCCTTGACGCCGACCGGCTCGGGCCTGCCCTCGACGGCGATCGCGAAGTCCTCGATGTCCTCGGCGGCTTCGCCGCGCCAGGTCTTGACGGTCTGCTCGCCGTGCTCGGCGACCTTCTCGTAGGTCTCGCGGGCCTTGACGGCGTACTCGGCGGCGACGCCGACACCGCGCAGGGCGAGGTCCTGGGCCTGCTCGCCGAGCTTCTTCAGGTCCACGTCGAGGGTGCCGAGGAACTCGTTGACCTTGGTCTGCAGGGTCTCCTGCGCCTCCTTGGCGCGGGCGGCGGCCTTCTCCTGCACGGCCTTGGGGTCGGTGTTGCGGACGGCCTCGATGCGGGCCGGGGCCTCGGCGCGCAGCTGCTCGACCAGGGCGGGCACCTTCTTGGCCTGCTGGTAGGCGAGGTCGGCGGTACCGGCGGCGAAGTAGAGCGGAGTCGGGTCGCTGAGGGTCTTGCGCAGGTCGTCGGTGATGGCCATGGTGATCTGGTCCTCCCGGATTCGCGTTCGGCTGAGGGTTGGTGTGGTCCGCGGTGGGGCGGCCGGCGCCCTGGTCCGGTTATCCGGCCGTCCGCCGCGGACCGGCATCGACATCGCTTCTGCCGGCCGCGGCGCCGGCGCCGTCCGTGCCGCCGGTGTCGTGGTCCGCGCCCGCCGGGCCGTCCTCGGCCGCGTCGGGCTCGCCGCCCCCGAATCCGTTCTCCTTGCGGAAGGACTCGTAGATCTGGAGCAGCACCTGCTTCTGCCGCTCGTTGAGCGAGGGGTCGGCGAGAATGCCGGCGCGCGTCGCGCCTTCCCGGAGGCGTTCCTCCCCGTCCCGCTCCGCGTCGAGGATGCCGGCGCGCACGTACAGCGTCTCGGCGGAGATGCGCAGGGCCTTGGCGACCTGCTGGAGCACCTCCGCGCTGGGCTTGCGCAGCCCGCGCTCGATCTGGCTCAGGTACGGATTGGACACCCCCGCGGCGTCGGCGAGCTGCCGCAGCGACAGCTGGGCGTTCCGCCGCTGTTCGCGCAGGTACTCACCGAGGTTGCCGACGTTCAGCGATGCCATGCCCCCACTGTGCCCCACCCCTGCTAACAATTGCAAGCACCTTGCTTGCAAAAGTGTGTCGCGGGGTGAGGCACGGGGGCCGGCCGGTCACCGGGACAGCTGCGCCGGTTCGTCGAGGCGGGTCAGCTTGTGCGGGTTGCGGACGACGTAGAGGCCGGTGATGCGGCCGTCGGCCACCGTGACGCTGACCGCGCACGGCTCCCCGTCGAGGTCGATCCGGATCGCCGGTGCGCCGTTGAGCCACACCGGCGCGAAGTCCGACGTGACCTCGCTGGCGCGCGCCAGCAGCCCCGCGACCAGCTCGGCGCCGTGGAACGGCGTCAGCCCGGCGGCCACCACCCCGCCGCCGTCGGTGATCATGACCACGTCGGGCGCCATGACGTCCAGCAGCTCCTGCAGCCGCCCGGTGCGCAGCGCCAGCAGGAAGCGCTCCACCACGGCCCGCTGCTCCGAGCGGCTCACCGTCACCCGGGGCCGCCGGGCCGCCACGTGCGCGCGGGCCCGGCGGGCGATCTGCCGTACGGTGGCGGCCGGCCTGCCGACGGCCTCGGCGATCTCGCCGTACGGCAGGTCGAAGACCTCGCGCAGCACGAACACCGCGCGCTCGGTCGGCCCGAGGGTTTCGAGGACGGTCAGCACCGCCATCGACACGCTCTCCGCGAGCTCGACGTCCTCCGCGACGTCCGGGCTGGTCAGCAGGGGTTCGGGCAGCCACTCGCCGACGTACTCCTCGCGTCTGCGCGCCAGGGTGCGCAGCCGGTTGAGCGACTGCCGGGTGACGGTGCGGACCAGGTACGACCGCGGGTCGCGGATCTCGGCCCGGTCGGCGCCCGCCCAGCGCAGCCAGGACTCCTGGAGCACGTCCTCGGCGTCGGCGGCCGAGCCGAGGATCTCGTAGGCGACCGTGAAGAGCAGGCTGCGGTGGGCGACGAAGGGGTCCTGCGCCGTCATGCCGTCGGGGCCGGGCCGGACGTCACCGGGCGGCCGGCCAGGGGGATCTCGCAGGCGTCCGAGAAGCCCTGCGACTTCACCCCGAGTGCCGCGTTGTTCCTGGTCGAGAAGTTGGCGAAGGCGATCGCCGCCGTCAGCTCGACCAGTGCCGCCGGGCCGAGCCGGTCCAGCAGGCGCGCGGCCAGCGCGTCGGTGACGGTCGGCGGGGTGTCCGTCATGCCCTCGGCGTACTCCAGCACGTCCCGCTCCAGCGGCGTGAACACGTCCGACTCCCGCCAGCGCGGCACCTGGCTCGCCTTGGTCAGGTCCAGGTCCTTGTGCTGCGCGAGGAAGTAGTTGATGTCGAGGCACCAGCTGCACCCGACCTGTGCCGCGACGGCCATGTGCGCGAACGTCTTGAGGCTGTCGTCGGCCATGTCCCACGCGGTCACCCGCGCCCCCATCTCCGAGCTCGCCCGGAAGACGTCGGGGTGGTGGCCGGTGGCCTCAAGGGGTTCGGGCACGAGACCGTACTGCTCGATCATGCTCTCGCTCAGCTCGGCGGAGAGGTCCGCCTTCGGGACACGCAGTGTCATCGTCTTCTCCCGGTACGAACGGTACGAAGGGCTTGTCGCCATGAAGACACCGGTGGGATCCGGGATGTGACACCCCGGCCCGGATCAGTCGGCGACCGCGTCCTCGGGTGCCGTGCGGGCCAGGTCGGCGAGTGTGCCGAGCGCCTGGGCGAGGACGTCGCGCGGGGGCGTGGCGAGGCCCACGCGGACGGCGGCCGGGGCGTGGGCCTCGCCGACGGTGAACGCGGCCGCGGGCACGACCCCGATGCCGAGCCGGGCCGCGGCGGCGACGAACGTGTCCGCGCGCCAGCCGCCGGGCAGCCGCCACCAGCAGTGGAAGGAGCGGTCCTCGCCGCGCACGTCGAACCCGGCGAGCCGCCGGGCCGCGATCTCCTGCCGCACCACCGCCTCCCGCCGCTTGGCGGCCGCCAACTCCGCTGCGGTGCCGTCCTGTTGCCAGCGGTGGGCGGCCTCCAGCGCGAAGCGCATCGGGGTGCAGCCGCTCGCGCGCAGGGCGGCGGAGAGGGTCGGCGTGAGCGCGGCCGGGGCGACGGCGAAGCCCAGGGTCAGACCGGGGGCGAGCCGCTTGGACAGGCTGTCGACGAGGACGGTCCGCTCGGGCGCGTACGCGGCGAGCGGCGGGAGTTCGTCGCGCAGGAACCCCCAGATCGCGTCCTCCACGGCCGGCAGGGCGAGCCGCTCCAGGGTCTCGGCCAGCTCCACGACCCGCCGCTCGGGCAGGGTGAGCGAGAGCGGGTTGTGCACGCGCGGCTGGACGTAGACGGCGTGCAGCGGGGCGGCCGCGTGGGCCCGCGCCAGCGCCTGCGGGACCAGCCCGTCCTCGTCCATGGCCAGCGGGACGAGGGTGATGCCGAGCCGGGCCGCCACGGCCTTGATCACGGGGTATGTCAGCTCCTCGACGCCGAGGCGGCCGCCCGGGGGCACCAGGGCGGCGACGGCGGCCGAGACGGCCTGCCGGCCGTTGCCCGCGAACAGGATCCGCGCGGGGTCGGGGCGCCAGCCGCCGCGGGCGAGGAGGGCGGCGGCGGACTCCCGGACGGCGGGCAGCCCGGCCGCGCCGACCGGCCGCAGCGCGTGAGCGAGGGCGTCCGGGCGCAGCAGCCCGCCGAGCCCCTCGGCGAGCAGGGCGCTCTGCTCGGGTACGACGGGGTGGTTCAGCTCCAGGTCGATCCGGGCGAGCGCCGGTTCGGTGAGCGCGGGGGCGGGGCCGTCGGGCGTCGCGCGCACGAACGTGCCGCGGCCGACCTCGCCCACGGTCAGGCCGCGCCGGGCCAGTTCCCGGTACACGCGCGTGGCGGTGGAGCCGGCGATGCCGTGCCGCCTGGCGAACGCGCGCTGCGGGGGCAGGCGGTCGCCGGGTCGCAGGGTGCCGGCGCGGATCTCCTCGGCCACGGCGTCGGCGACGCTCCGGTAGTCCTTCACGGCACTCACCCCACCACACCATTGCACCGAGCGCAATCTTTTGATTGCACCGAGGTATTGAACTGACCTACGCTCGCCGCATGATCGAACCAAGTGGAGTGTTCGGCGTGGGCCTGGTGGCGCTCGGCATGGTCCTCACGCCCGGCCCGAACATGATCTATCTCGTCTCGCGCAGCATCACCCAGGGCCGCCGGGCCGGGATGATCTCCCTCGGCGGGGTCGCCCTCGGCTTCCTGGTGTACCTGCTCGCCGCGAACCTGGGCCTGTCGGTCGTCTTCACCGCCGTACCCGGGCTGTACGTCACGGTGAAGCTGGCCGGCGCCGCCTACCTCGCGTACCTCGCCTGGAACGCCCTGAAGCCGGGCGGCGTCCCGGTCTTCGCCCCGCAGGACGTGTCGCACGACTCGCCGCGCAGGCTCTTCACGATGGGCCTGATGACGAATCTGCTCAACCCGAAGATCGCCATCATGTACGTCTCCCTGATCCCCCAGTTCATCGACCTGGGCAAGGGCCACGTGCTGCTCCAGGGGCTCCTGCTCGGCTCGGTCCAGATCGTGGTGAGCATCGCGGTCAACCTGGCCATCGTGCTCGCCGCCGGCACCATCGCCGTCTTCCTCGCCCGCCGCCCCTCCTGGCTCAGGATGCAGCGCTGGGTGATGGGCACGGTGCTCGGCGGACTCGCCCTCTCCCTGGCCGCCGACACCTCGGGTCCCGCCTAGGGCCTCTCGAAGCCGTCAGGATTCGAGAAGCGCCGGCGGCGCGGGCGGCGTTAGGTTGGCCGGCATGGACCTCACCCCGGCGCGCGCCGCCGACAGCCACGACCTGATCCGGGTGCACGGCGCCCGGGAGAACAACCTCAAGGACGTCGACGTCGAGCTGCCCAAGCGCCGGCTGACGGTCTTCACCGGGGTCTCCGGCTCCGGCAAGAGCTCACTGGTGTTCGACACGATCGCCGCCGAGTCGCAGCGGCTGATCAACGAGACGTACCCCGCGTTCGTCCAGGGCTTCATGCCGAACATGGCGCGCCCCGAGGTCGACGTGCTCGACGGGCTGACCACCGTGATCACCGTCGACCAGCAGCGGATGGGCGCCGGCCCCCGCTCCACCGTCGGCACCGCCACCGACGCCAACGCCGTGCTGCGCATCCTCTTCAGCCGGCTCGGCACGCCGCACATCGGCTCGCCCAAGGCGTTCTCCTTCAACGTGGCCTCGGTCAGCGGCGCCGGCGCGGTCACCGTCGAGCGCGGCGGACAGCAGGTAAAGGAGCGGCGCAGCTTCAGCATCACCGGCGGCATGTGCCCGCGCTGCGAGGGCCGGGGCACGGTCTCCGACCTCGACCTGACCCAGCTCTACGACGACTCCCTCTCCCTCAACGAGGGCGCGCTGACCATCCCCGGCTACAAGTCCGGCGGCTGGAACTACCGGCTCTACACCGAGTCCGGCCTGGTCGACCCCGACAAGCCGATCCGCACGTACACGAAGCGCGAACTCCAGGACTTCCTGCACAAGGAACCGACCCGGATGAAGATCGCGGGCATCAACATGACCTACGAGGGTCTGATCCCGCGCATCCAGAAGTCGATGCTCGCCAAGGACAAGGAGGGCATGCAGCCGCACATCCGGGCCTTCGTGGACCGCGCGGTCACCTTCGCCGTCTGCCCCGAGTGCGCGGGCACCCGGCTCACCGAGGCGGCCCGCTCCTCGAAGATCGCGGGTGTGAGCATCGCCGACGCGTGCGCGATGCAGATCAGCGACCTCGCCGCGTGGGTGCGCGGGCTGGCCGAGCCTGGGGGTACCACCCGCGCGTACAGTGGCGTCAGCCACGCGCGGGGGACGGTGGCGCCGCTGCTCGCCTCGCTGCGGCACACCCTGGACTCGTTCGTGGAGATCGGCCTCGGCTATCTCTCGCTGGACCGGCCGGCGGGCACGCTGTCGGGCGGCGAGGCGCAGCGCGTGAAGATGATCCGCCACCTGGGCTCCGCCCTGACCGACGTGACGTACGTCTTCGACGAGCCCACCACCGGCCTGCACCCGCACGACATCCAGCGCATGAACGACCTGCTGCTGCGCCTGCGCGACAAGGGCAACACGGTCCTCGTCGTGGAGCACAAGCCGGAGGTCATCGCCATCGCCGACCACGTCGTGGACCTCGGCCCCGGCGCCGGTACGGCGGGCGGCACGGTGTGCTTCGAGGGGACCGTCGAGGCGCTGCGGGGCAGCGGCACCCTCACCGGCCGCCACCTGGACGACCGGGCCGCCGTGAAGGACACCGTGCGCAAGCCGACGGGCGCGCTGGAGATCCGGGGCGCGCGGACGCACAACCTCCAGGACGTCGACGTGGACATCCCGCTCGGCGTGCTGTGCGTGGTCACCGGCGTCGCGGGCTCCGGCAAGAGCTCGCTCGTGCACGGCTCGGTGCCCAAGGGCCCCGGGAGTGCGGACGTGGTCTCCGTCGACCAGGCCCCGATCCGTGGCTCCCGGCGCAGCAACCCGGCGACGTACACCGGCCTGCTGGAGCCGGTCCGCAAGGCCTTCGCCAAGGCCAACGGCGTGAAGCCGGCCCTGTTCAGCGCCAACTCCGAGGGCGCGTGCCCCACCTGCAACGGCGCCGGGGTCGTCTACACCGACCTCGCGATGATGGCCGGGGTCGCCACGCCGTGCGAGGAGTGCGAGGGAAAGCGGTTCCAGGCCTCGGTGCTGGAGTACACGCTCGGCGGGCGGGACATCGCCCAGGTGCTGGCGATGTCGGTGACCGAGGCGGAGGAGTTCTTCGCCACGGGCGAGGCGCACATCCCGGCGGCCCACAGGATCCTCCAGCGGCTGACCGACGTCGGCCTCGGCTACCTGACCCTCGGCCAGCCCCTCACCACCCTCTCCGGCGGCGAGCGCCAGCGGCTGAAGCTGGCCACGCACATGGCCGACAAGGGCGGCGTCTACGTCCTGGACGAGCCGACGGCGGGCCTCCACCTGGCCGACGTCGAGCATCTGCTGGGCCTGCTCGACCAGTTGGTGGACTCCGGCAAGTCCGTCATCGTGGTCGAGCACCACCAGGCCGTCATGGCCCACGCCGACTGGATCGTCGACCTCGGCCCGGGCGCCGGGCACGACGGGGGCCGGGTGGTGTTCGAGGGGACACCGGCGGAACTCGTCGCTGCGCGCTCGACGTTGACCGGGAAGCACTTGGCCACGTACGTGGGGGCGTGACAGAGCGCACGGTTGCCGCCGGCCAGGGCGCACGCCACCCCCGTCAGAACGGCAGCGGGCGGGAGTGGACGACGTCCAGGCGGGAGACGGCCCGGGTCAGGACCACGTACAGGCGGTGTGCGCCGCGCGGCTCCGCCGCCGTGACCGACGCCGGTTCCACGGCCACGACATGGTCGTACTCCAGGCCCTTCACCATGCTCGCCGGGACGAGCGTGACCCGGGCGCCCAGGGTGTCCGGCCCGGACGTGGCGATGCCGGCCGCGCTCAGTGCCTCCCCCACGCCGGCCACCTCCTCGTCCGCCGCGACCACGCCCACCGAGCCCTCGTGGGCCAGCGCCTCGCGGACCGCCGTCACCGTCGTACCGGGCACGTCCGTCGTCGGCCGCAGCCGCAACGCGCCGTCGGTGCGCAGGGACCGGGCCGCCGGGACCGCGACGTCCAGCCGGGACAGGAGGCGGTTGGCCAGGGTCACGACGGCCGCCGGTACCCGGAAGCCGGTGGTCAGCGGCACCACGCGCGCCTCCGGCTTGCCGAGGTGGCGGAGCTGGACGGACCAGTCGCGGGCGGCCCACGGGGTGGTGCCCTGGGCGAGGTCGCCGAGGACGGTCAGCGAGCCGAAGGCCGCCCGGCGGGCGATCGCCCGGCACTCCATGGGCGACAGGTCCTGCGCCTCGTCGACCACGATGTGCCCGTATCCCTCGGGGTGTTCGATCAGCCCGGACAGCTCGTCCAGCAGCACCAGGTCGGCGGCCGACCAGCGGGCCGACTTGTACGAGCGCGGCGGCCTGGGCCACAGCAGTGCCGACTGTTCGGCGGGGTCCAGGAGACCGTCCGCCGCCCGCGCCAACACCCCCGCGTCGGCGAGGAGTTCGGTGAGCGCCTCCTCCGGGCGGATCCTCGGCCACACCGTGTCCAGGCAGGCGGTGAGCGGCCGGGCCCGCTCGATGCGGCGCACCCAGGCGGCGGGCAGCACCCCGGCGCGCCGCTCGGCCCGCTCCCGCAGGCGCCGTACGACCCGGGTGCGCACCCGCTCGCGCCCGACGGCGTACGGCGGTTCCTCGGCGCGCACCTCGGCGACGATCTCGGCCAGTTCGGCGGCGGGTACCCGCCAGCGGTAGGAGCCGTCGGGCACGGCGAGGTCGGTGAGGCCGTCGGTGCTCACGCGCGCGTACAGCGCCCGGCGCAACACCTCGGCCATGCGGGCGTCGTGCTTGAGCGCGGCGGCTGCCGGGGAGTCGGCGCCGGTGACGGGGTGGCGGGCGATCTCCTCCGGCAGCGTCGTCTGCCGGTACCCCCCGTCGGTCGCGCCGCGCCGCGCGCTCTCGCCGAGGGCCGGGAGCACCTCGGCGATGTAGTGCAGGAAGGTGCGGTTGGGGCCGAGGATCAGCAGGCCGGCGCGCTGGAGGCGCCTGCGGTGGGTGTAGAGGAGGTAGGCGGCGCGGTGCAGGCCGACGGCGGTCTTGCCGGTGCCGGGGGCGCCCTGGACGCACACCGAGTCGGCGAGGGCGGCGCGGACGAGGTCGTCCTGTTCGGGCTGGATGGTGGCGGCGATGTCCCGCATGGGCCCGACCCGGGGCCGTTCGATCTCGCGGGCGACGATGTCGCTGGCCCGCGACTCGCCCCGGCCCAGGTACTCGTCCTCCAGCCCGGTCAGGTCGGCGGAGTCGCCCGCGCCGCCGGGCGCCCAGCCGAACCGGCGGCGCACCTCCACACCCTGGGGATCGCGGGCGCTCGCCTGGTAGAAGGCGCGGGAGACGGGGGCCCGCCAGTCGACCACGAGGGGCGGGGTGGCCGGGTCCTCGGTGATGCGCAGGCGGCCGACGTGGTAGGCCATGCCGCCGTGCTCGGGGTGGTGCCCGGCGAAGTCCAGGCGGCCGAAGAAGAGCGGGCCCGGCGGGAGTTCGCGCATGGCCTTGGCCTGGCTGCGCAACTGGTAGCCGAGGACCTCGGCGTCGGCGCCGGAGGCGGAGACGTCCTCGCCGATGACGACCTGCTCGGCGGCGCCCTCGATCATCGCGGTGAGGGCGGCACGACAGGCGTCGTGGTGGGCGCGCTCGGCGTGGAGGGTGTCCGTGAGGGCGGGGTCGGGTGGCGTCATGGCGCCAGCGTACCGCCATAACGTTACCGAGTTACATTTTTAACCCGGTCTCACACAGCGCCTCTCAGCTGCGGGAGCCCCTCCGCCAGCCGCGCGAAGGCCCGCTCCGCCGCCCGCACGGCGTCCGGGGCCACGTCCTCCACGGCCTCCCCCGCCGCGATCCGCCGCCAGTTGTCCTGGGCGAGGATCCGCTGGACGGCGATGATCTGCCCGGCCGCGAGCCGCGCGTCCAGATCGCCGCCGAGCGCCTCGGCGAGCGCCGCCTCCGACCGCTCCTGGTGCCGGTACGCCCGTGCCACCAGGGACGGGGTGCCGTAGAGCAGGGTGTGGAAGGCGAGCACCTGCGGGTGGCCGTTCAGGCCCGTGACCGGGTCGCGGCGCTCCAGCCCGGCGAGGAAGTGCCGGCGCAGCGCGTCCACCGGGTCGGCGGCCCCGGCGACCACCCGGGCCGCCTCCGTCTCGTGGTCCGCGATCCGGTGCAGGACCAGGTCCTCCTTGGCCGGGAAGTACCGGAAGAGGGTCGGCTTGGAGATCCCGGCCGCCGCCGCGACCTCCGCCACGGACACCGCGTCGAAGCCCCGCTCCAGGAACAGCCGTACGGCGGTGTCCGACACGTCCTGGTACATCCGCTGCTTCTTGCGCTCGCGCAGGCCCATCTCTCCCATGGGCCGAGCCTATGCGGGACCGCCGGGGCGGGCGGGCCGGGCCGGGGCGGGCGGCAGCCGCGGATCGCCGCGCCGCCGGGACGACAGGCCCAGGGAGGCGATGGCGGCGGCGAGGGTCATGCCGTACGAGTCGAGCGCGCGGCGGACGTTGGGGGCGTCGAGGCCCGCGCCGGTGACCAGGCGGTCGAGGTCGACGTAGGCGGAGCGGACGAGCTCGATCCAGCGGTACACCCGCCAGTCCTCCTGCCAGTTCTTCGTGAACCGCGCGGGCAGCCGGGCCTCCCAGCGGCGGAACATGCGGTCGCGGATCTCCGGCCGGGTCGGGGTGAGGTGCATGTGCCGGACCAGCTCGTACAGCGGGTCCCCGACCACGGCCAGCTCCCAGTCGATCAGGGTGAGGGCCGGGCCGTCGTCGCGGCGGACCAGGTTCCAGGGGTTGAGGTCGCCGTGCAGCAGGGCTGAGTCGCGGTCGGTGACCCGGTGCCGGGCGAGGATCTCGCGCAGCCGGGGTGCATCGGGCAGGCCGAGGAAGCGGGCGGCCTGCTGGGACTCCTTCGGCAGGGCGGCGACCAGCGCCACGAGCTGGCCGCTGAGCCAGTCGTAGAAGCCGGACCGGCGCCCGTCGCGGAACCCGGACCGGCCGGCCACCGGGTCGACCTCGGCGTAGTCCACCGTCGTCAGCTCGGCCAGCTGGTCGACCAGGCAGTCCGCCTCGTGCGGCCGCAGCCCGTGCACCGGGTGCTCGGGCCGGCGCCCGAGATCCCGCCCGCCCTCGTACGTGTGCACCGCGAACCGGTCCCCGCGATAGCGATGGGCGGGATCGGTGGCGTGAGACTCGCCGAGCGCCAGCACCCGGGGCGCCGCCACCGCCGCCCCCGACCGCTCGATGGCGGCGAGCACGGCGTGCTCACTGAGGAAGCTGGGCTCACGCCGCAGCACGACGGTCACCGCACGCCGCACGACCACGGGGAATCCGATGCCGGGCACCCGCAGCACGGTGTTGAGATGAGCGGCCCCCTTGAACACCCGCCCGGCCGGCGCGGTGCCCTCCAGCGCGAGCGCGTCGAGCACGGCGGAACGCGGAAACCCGGGATGCTCGGGCACCCGCCGATCGGGAATCCACCCGATCCCGCGCGCACGGGCACCACTGTCAGCCGCCGGCGGCGAAGCCGAGGCGGTGCTCGAAACCCCCCGGCGGAACAGCGCCCTCTCGATCTCGGCCCGCTCCGGCACCCGGCCGAGCCGCAGCGCGGCCGCGCCCCGGCGCAGGGCCGTACGGACATCCGCCGTCGCCTCCTCCAGACGGCCCCGGTCGAAGGAGTCCTCCAGGGAGCGCGCGGCACGGATCACGGCGGCGTACAACGACTGCGCGTGCTCGAAGGCGACGTAGTGCCGCAGGTCCTTGCCGAGACCGGCGACGGCACCGGGCCGCACCCGGCGCACGGCCGCCTCCCACGCCTCGACGACCTCCCGCCACCGCTGCTCGGCGTACCGCATCCGCACGAGGTGCACGGCGAGGTCGTGCAACGGGTCGCCGTACCCGGCGAGTTCCCAGTCCACGCACGTCAACGGCACGGCCCCGGAGGCGGGAACGAGCAGCGTGCCGCCGTGCAGGTCGCCGTGGAGCAGGCCGTACGGCCGCCGGGTCATCGCCGGGACGCGTTCGGCGAACCGCAGCAACGCGTCCTCGGGCACCCCGAGCGCCACGAACAGGCCACCGTATCGGCGCCAGTTGGGGCGGCGGATCTGCTGGTCGGCCTGGTGGGCGAGGGCGCGCAGGAACCCCTGGGAATCGGTGTGGTCGCCGGGCCGGCCGGCCGGCAGCGGCGGCAGCGCCGACCCGCGCACCTGCACCACCGCGGCCAGCAGCCCGGCCACGTCCGTCGCCGAGGGCAACGCGGGACGGGTGCCCGCCACATGGCTGAGGACGGTGAAGTCCGCTCCCTCCAGCAGCACGTGCGGCACCTGCGGCAGTACGGCCCCGACCGCCCGCAGGATCTCCGGCTCGCCCGGCCAGGTGCGGATCACCACCGCCGGCGCACCGGCCCGCCGCACCCGTACGGTCACCGGTGTGCCCGGCGCCCGGCCGAGCAGCCGGGCCGCCGGTTCGGTCAGCGGCAGGACGTGGTCGTCGTGGTGGTGTCCGGAACGCGCCGGCGGTGTCGCGAGCGCGCGGGTCACAAGCTCCCGGACGGCGAGGTTCGTGGCTCGCGGGACAGGCGGTGCGCCCACGGGCCGCTCCAGGTCGATCGCGCAAAAGGGAAGGGAACCAGCAACACACGAGTCGGCCGCCGAGGACCGGCTCGTACCCGTTCCCTGCGCGCGCGGGCACACCCGGCCGCTCGCGCCGCCGTGAGTGCGCACGAGTCCGGGCGGTGGCCCGGACTCGTCGGCATGCTAGCCCACCGGACGGCCGCTCCGGAGCAACGTCAGGACGGGTTCGAGCGACTGTACGACCAGGTCGGCGCCCGCCGTGCGCAGCGTCCGCTCCTTGCCCTCGTTACGCGCGTAGCCGAGGAACGCGACGCCCGCCTCGCGCGCGGCGGCCAGGTCCGAGACGGCGTCGCCGATCATCAGCGCGGCCCCGGGCGGGGCGCCCATCGCGGCGAGCGCCCGGTGCAGGCAGTGCGGGTGCGGCTTGAGGTGGTGCAACTGGTCGGTACGGCCGTACAGGTGGGGGGCGAAGCAGCCGGTGAGGCCGCGGGAGTCCAGGTAGGTGCGGGCCGCGCGGGGCGAGTTGTTGGTGGTGACGGCCAGCCGGGCGCCGACGGCCGTCCAGGTGCGGATCAGCGGATCGGCGTAGGCGGTGGGCAGGGCCGAGGCGGCGGCCCGCAGCTCCTCCTGGGTGAGCCGCTCCTCCAGCCCGGCGACGAGGTCGCTGCCCGGGCGCCGGCGGCCGACCGCGCGCAGCACCACCTGCGGGTCCAGGGTCTCCCGTTCGGCGTCGGTGAGCAGCCCGCGCAGGCCCTGGCGCTCCAGCCACTCCACCAGGTCGGCGGCCACCCGCGAGGCCCGGCGCCGGGCGAACAGCCGGCAGATCGGCCCGTCGAAGTCCCACAGCACGAAGCGGGCCGGTGTGATCAGTTCCCGAAGCTTTTCGATCTCGCTGGCATCAGAAGTCGCATCAGAAGTCACTAGGAGAGTGTCAGGTCCGACGTGATGGTTTCCCAGAGGGCGTCGAACCACTTCTGCGATTGCTCCACGAAGGCGGCGTCCCGCTGCCCGGAGCGCCGCTCGAAGGAGAAGAGGAGCGACTCGGAACCCAGGGTGTCCCACATCTCCAGTGTCCCGCTGTCGGTCGGCTCCTCGCGCCGGCTGATCATGTAGTGCGCGAACAGCGCCTCCGCCCCGTTGAGCAGGTACAGCTTCACGGGCGGGGTGAACGGCAGCGCCCGGAAGGTGACCTGGACGTCGATGTCGTGGGTGCCGCGCAGCGCCTGGAGGTTGTACTGGAGGACCTGGCCCTGGGCGTTGCGCATCGCCAGCCAGCGCTGGTGCACGGCGTCGTCCTCCTCGCTCCCGGCGTCGACCGAGACCGGGAAGGCGAGGTTGATGTCCCGGCCGGGCAGCAGCACCCGGGCGTCTATCCGGTCGGGCTTGAGCCGCCCCTCGTGGATCAGCCGCAGCGGCTCGCCGAGCGCCGGGATCAGGCTCTGCGCGGTCAGGCAGACGGCGTCGATGCGCACGTGCGACGCCGAGAACGCCTCGGTGAGCCGGGGCGCCAGCGCCACCATGGTCGGCTGCGGCCCCTCCCGGCCCTCGCCCCGCTCGGCGACCCGTGGCGGGCTGCCCTTGCTGACGTCGCTGAGCAGCCCGTCCTCCTGGAGCACGCGCAGCGCCTGGCGCACGGCACCCCGCTCGACCCCGAACTCCCCCGCCAGCACGGCCTGCGTGGGCAGCCGCGCACCGGGCCGCAGGGCACCCGTGCGGATGCGTTCGCGCAGGGTGTCGGCGATCTCCTGGGGCGTGCGCCTTCTGCTGCCGTTCACTGCCACATACTCCCGAGTCACGACCAAACGCTACAACTCTGATCCATCCAGGGAGAGTTGCCCAGAAGTTGTTCGCCCATAGCTGCCAAGCACCGGCAACTTGGCCGGAGTTGGCTGCCACCCACGCGCCCGCCGGCTACGCGCCGAACCGCAGCTCCGAACTGATCGTCCCCCACAGCGCGTCGAACCACCGCCGGGACTGCTCCACGAACGCCGCGTCCCGCGCCCCGGCGTCCCCCTCGAAGGCGAACAGCACCGAGCGCGTGCCGTCGGCGTCGTACAGCTCCAGATGCTCGTGCTCGATCTCCCGCTCACGGCGCTTGAGCGTGTAGTACGCGAACAGCGCCTCCGCGTCGTTGAGCAGATACAGCTTCACGGGCGGGGTGAACGGCAGCGCCCGGAAGGAGACCCGGACGTCGATGCCGTGCGTGGTGAGCAGGGCCAGCAGGTTCTGCCGCAGCACCTGCCCCTGGGCGTTGCGCTGGGCCAGCCAGCGGCGGTGCAGCAGACCCCCGTCGTCGGCGGCCACCGGCGCCGGGAAGGCGAGGTCGATGTCCCGGCTGGGCAGCAGCACCCGGACGTCGATCTTGGCCGGTTTCAGCCGTCCCGCGTGGATCTGTCGCAGTGGCTCGCCGACGGCCAGCGTGAGCGAGACGGAGGTCAGGCAGAGCGCGTCGATCCGCACGTGCGGCGCGGCGAAGGCGGCCGCGATGCGCGGGGTGAGCCCGACCATGGTGGGCTGCGGCGCGGCGGCCGGCCCGGACACGAAAGGCACAGGCCCGAGCGCGGGGGCCACGGTCGCCGGACTGCCTTTGGACACGTTGATGAGCAGCTGCTCGGCCTGAAGGATGCGCAGCGCCTCCCGTACGGCCCCGCGCTCGACGCCGAACTCGTCGGCCAGCTTGGCCTGCGTGGGCATGCGCTGGCCCGGCCGCAGCACGCCGGACCTGATCCGGCTGCGCAGTTCGTCGGCGATGTCGCGGTGGGACGAGCGGGGCCGCTGTGGCCTCGTCCGTCCATGGGACAAGACGTGCTCCGGGTCCACGGACAAACACTACAACTTCCCGCCAACTTCCGGCAGTTCGTCGACAGCTGGTTATGAGCCGCTTCCGCGCGGAGATAAGTACAGTGAAGTTGGCTGCCAACTTGCAGGACATGGTCGAGCTTCCCCAGTGGTTGGCCGACCGGGCTTCCCTCCGGAGGGGAGCCGGGAGCCCGGGCAGGGGACGGCCACCGAAGCGCACAGTCACAACTGAACAGGACATGAGACAAACAGCTCAGCCACAACTGAACACCGCACAGCACAGCCACAACTGAACAGCTCGCTACGGACAGCAGTCATGAACAGCCATGAACAGTCAGGGCAGCCGGGAGAAGGGACCCGTCAGAAGAGCTCCGGGCACCACGGGAGCCCGGGCGAGCGGAACAGGGCGTCGGCCTTCCGGGCGGCGCCCTCTCGTTCTTCCCGCACCCGCCCGAGCGCCACGAGCCGCCGCAGCGACTCCCCGCCGAGCCACACACTGCTCAACTCGCCGACGCCGAGGGTGAGATCGGCGCTCGCGGACGTGACCGTGCAGGAGGCCGTCCCGTCCGCCGAGGCCTCCAGCCGGAACCGCCCGCCGGCCGGCCCCTCCGGGTCGGCGACCTCCAGGACCACCGACCCCGCCGCCTCGTACGTCCGCGCCTCCAGGGCCCGTACGACGTCCAGGATCCGCAGCCACAGCCAGTCCGTGTGCTCGGTGAGGCGGGCCGCGCGCGGGTCGGGCAGGAACTGGGGCAGCAGGTCGTCCGGGGCGCGCCGGTCACTGGTCACCCGGGCCACCCAGTCGATCGAGCACAGGAAGTGCCACAGGGCGCGCTCGGCGGCCGGGGTGGTGGCGAGCATCCAGTTCACGGCCAGGGTGTCCCCCGGCTGGTTGCCCGGCCAGTCGTGCTCCGCCGTGCGGTACGACACCAGACCCTCGACCTCGCCGGAGGCGGAGCGGTACACCGCGTAGTACGGCTCGGTCCAGTCCGGGCCGGAGCGCAGGACGCCGGTCGTCAGGTCCCACCACACCGGGACACGGCTGACCGCGCCGGGCGTGGCGGCCCGGAACCGCTCGTGCAGCGCGGGCCCCAGCGTGCGCACCTCGGCGCCGTCGGCCAGATCGATCCGGCCCCCGTCCTCGGGCCCGGCCCAGCGCCGGTCGAGCCCCGCCCGGAGCGCCTCGACGGTCCACTTGACGGACCAGGCCGCCGGGCCGAAGCCGTAGCGGCCGTAGATCGGGTACTCGGCGGCGATCAGCGTGGCGACGACGTCACCGCGCTCCTTCGCCGCCGCGAGGTCCCGGCCCAGCATCTGGGTGAGCAGGCCCCGGCGCCGGTGCGTGGGACTCACGGTGACGCCCGAGACGGCGTTCGCGGGGACGAACGCGCCGCCGACGGCGGTGAGTTCCTGCCGGAAGGAGCAGAGCGTCGCCACGCACCGGTCGCCGTCGAAGGCGCCGGTCCGCCGGGCCGACGCCTCGGCGTCCGTGCGGCGGCTGCGCTCCAGCTGGTCCGCGCTCACGGTGGGCGGACTCAGGAACCCGGTGCTCACGGCCCGCAGCCAGTTCTCGTACTCGGACTCGCCGACAGCGCGTATCACCAGGTCGCTCATCACCTCACGATAGGCACACGCCCCGCCGGGCGTCGCCCCCTTTTCAGCTCAGCAGGTCGTCCACCGTGGCCTCGCCGACCCGGTACCGGCGGGCGATCTCCCCGCTGCACTCGTCGGTGGTCTGCTGCAGCCGCTGCCGGCGCTGCGAGACCTCCTGCTCGTAGCGCACCAACCGCCCCATGGCACTGCTCAGTTCGAGATCGGTCCGCGCCGCGAGATCGCTCAGCTCGACCTCGCCGAGCATCTCGGCGGCCAGCTGCCGGTACTCCTCGTTGTGCGGGGTGCCGAGCGTGACATGGCGGGCCGAGGAGCGGTAGCGGGCCGGGGCGTCCTTCAGGATCTCCGGGAGCCGGTCCACCACCGAGCCGTCGGCCGGCGCGGGCACCGAGGCCCGGCCGCGCCGGCACAGCTCCGCGCGCAGGATGTCGATCCGCCCCTGGAGCAGTCGCCGCACATAGCTGAGGTCCGCCTCGTCGCGCTGGGCGTCCCGGCGCAGGGTGCGCAGCTCGGGCAGGCCGAGCCGGGCCAGTTCGCGCTCGCGGGGCTCGGCGGGCAGCACGGGGCTCGACGGACTGTCGGCGCGCTGCGTGGGCGCCCGGTACGTCACCTCCGGCATCCCCTGGACCCCTTGGACCCCCTGGAGCTCCAGCCGCCCGCTGGTACTAGGTGTGCTCATCGTGGTTCTGACCGTCCCCTCGACCGGCGTGTGGTAAGCATCGTGCCACCCCGACCGACCGCAATGTGACCGAGTGCCCCCGAACAGCCCCAGATGGGCGGTAAGGATTGATAATGGGCCGCCTGTGACCACGAGCGGGACACGCGGCATGATGGTCCGCATGCGAGCGGTGGTGCAGCGGGTGGACGGCGCGAGCGTCGTCGTGGACGGCGAGACGGTCGGCGCGATCGAGGGCGAGGGGCTGTGCGTCCTGGTCGGGGTGACCCACGAGGACACCAAGGAGAAGGCGGCCCAGCTGGCCCGCAAGCTGTGGTCGATCCGCATGCTCCAGGACGAGCGGTCGTGCAGCGACGTCGACGCCCCGCTGCTGGTCATCAGCCAGTTCACCCTCTACGGCGACGCCCGCAAGGGCCGCCGCCCCACGTGGAACGCGGCGGCCCCGGGCGATGTCGCCGAGCCCCTGGTCGACGAGGTGGTGTCCCAACTGCGGGCCCTCGGCGCGACGGTGGCGACGGGCCGGTTCGGGGCGCGGATGCGGGTGTCCCTGACGAACGACGGCCCCTTCACGGTGCTGCTGGAGATGTGACGACGCCCCAGGGCCGGCCTACGGCTCGACCACGACCTCCTGCGCGGCGGCGGTGTCACCGGCGATCAGCCGCGCGTCCACCGGCACATTGCGCTTGACCAGCGCCAGTGCCACCGGCCCCAGCTCGTGGTGGCGTACGGACGTCGTCACGAACCCGATCCTGCGCCCGTCGGGCCCGTCGTCCGCGAGGCGGATCTCGGTTCCCGCGCCCGGCAGATGGACGTCGCTCCCGTCCAGGTGCAGGAAGACCAGCCGGCGCGGCGGCTTGCCCAGGTTCTGCACCCGGGCCACGGTCTCCTGCCCCCGGTAGCAGCCCTTCTGCAGGTGCACCGCCGTACCGATCCAGCCCAGCTCGTGCGGAATGGTCCGGTGGTCGGTCTCGAAGCCGAGCCGGGGCCGGTGCTGCTCGACGCGCAGCGCCTCGTACGCGAGCAGCCCGGCGGCGGGTCCGTGGGAGGCCGCGAAGGACTCCAGGTCGGCCCTCGGCAGGAACAGGTCCCGCCCGTACGCCGTCTCCCGTACGACGACGCCGTCCGGCACCTCGGCGATGGACCCGGCGGGCAGGTGGACGACCGCGAAGTCGTCCGTCCGGTCGGCGACCTCGACCCGGTAGAAGAACTTCATCGACTCCAGGTAGGCGAGGAGCGCCTCCCGCGTCCCGGGCTCCACGTGCGCCCACACCGTCGTACCGTCGTCGACCAGGTACAGGGCGTGCTCGATGTGCCCGTGCGCGGACAGGATCAGCGCCTCGGTGGCCTCGCCGGGCGGCAGCTCGCTGACGTGCTGGGTGAGGAGCAGGTGCAGCCAGCTCAGCCGGTCGTCACCGGTGACCGTGACGACGCCGCGATGGGACAGGTCCACGAAGCCGCTGCCCTCGGCGAGGGCACGCTGCTCACGGAACAGGTCGCCGTAGTGGGCGGCGACACCTTCGTCCACGCCCTCGGCGGGGACGGCGCCGGGCAGGGACAGCAGAGGGCTCTTCATACGGCCAGCCTACGACGCGGTAGTTGAACTCTTCAGGGAGCAGTCCTTGCAGCGGCCGAAGATCGCGAAGTGCTTCATGTCGGTGTCGAACCCGAACTGCGCCCGCAGCTTGGCGGTGAACTCCGACGCGACCGCCACATCGGCCTCGATCACGCTCTCGCAGTCCCGGCACACCAGATGCAGATGGTGATGCCGGTCGGCGAGGTGGTAGGTGGGCGCCCCGTGCCCGAGGTGGGCGTGGCTGACCAGGCCCAGCTCCTCCAGCAGCTCCAGCGTCCGGTAGACGGTGGAAATGTTGACCCCCGACGCCGTCTTCTTCACTTCCGTGAGGATGTCGTCGGGGGTCGCGTGCTCAAGGGTGTCCACGGCTTCGAGCACGAGCTGCCGCTGCGGCGTCAGCCGGTAGCCACGCTGCCTGAGGTCACTCTTCCAGTCGGTGCTCACCACACCGACGAGTCTAGAACCACGCCCGTCACACCGGGAGCCGGTCCTCTTCGGCCGCATGAGTGGTTAGCTCGATAATTCGTTATTCAGGATGAATTCCGTGGGTAGCTTCGCGGCGACCTGTCGCCCCCAACACGGAGGTATCCATGCACGTCCGCAGAATCCTGGCCCTCGCGGTCGCCACCCCTGTCCTGCTCGCCACGCTCGGCGCGACCGCGGCGTCCGCCCGTCCCGGGCCCACGGCCGCCGGCCAGCCCGCCGCCGGGGACATCTGGTCCCGGCCCGACAACCACCGCAACCACCCCGGGCACGACCCGAAGCCGAAGTCCGCCGACGACGACATGGACGCGGAGGACGGTCTCGTCGGCGGTCTCGCGGGTGGGCTGCTGGGACGCGTGTGAAGCCGCGTGTGATCAGGAAAGGCCCTTACCCGGCCTTGGTCACTTGAAGAACGCGATGCCGTCGTCCGGCATGTCGTCGGGGAGGGCCTTGGCCCAGCGCTCGACGTCCTCGGGGGTGACGACCTTCTTCAGATGGGCCGACATGTAGGGGCGCAGCTCGACGTCGGGCGTCTGCTTCTCGCCGACCCACATCAGGTCGCTCTTCACATACCCGTAGAGCCGCTTGCCGCCGCTGTACGGCCGGGCGGCGGCCGTGCGGGCGACGGCGTCCGTGACCAGGTCGATCTGCGGCTTCTTGTCGGCCATCTCGCCGTACCAGATCTCGATGACACCGTCGTCGCGGGTCATCGTCACCTCGACCTTGCGGTCGGCGTCGATCCGCCAGAAGCCGGACTCCGACTCCAGCGGGCGGACCTTGTTGCCGTCGTTGTCCAGCACCCAGGTGCGGGAGTGGTACTCCAGGAAGTCCCGTCCGTCGTGGGTGAAGCTGACCTCCTGGCCGAAGTTGCACTTCTCGGCGCCGGGGAAGTCGTGCACGCCCGCGCCGGCCCAGTTGCCGAGCAGGAAGGCGAGCGGGACGAGGTCCTTGTGCAGGTCGGACGGGATCTCGATCATGAGCGGAAAGCTTTCCTAGGTGAGGTTCAGCGCTGGCCCTGGTACAGCTTCTTCACTGCCAGAGCGGCGAAGGCGAGCACGCCGACGCAGACCAGGACCAGCAGGGTTTCGAAGAAGATCTCCACGGGTGCTCCTTGAGCGAGGGTGGGCGTACGACAGAGCCGGGGCTCAGCTTACGCGGCCGGGACCCGGCACTCTTGCCGAGGTGCGCTGTCCGGGTCCTCAGCCGAGCAGCTGCTGCTGCAGGACCACCGTCTGCTGGAACGGGATCTCCTTCGCACCGCCCGCGCGGGACTGCACCACGAGTGCGATGACGTCGCCGGAGGAGATGTAGGCCTGCCGCACCTGCTCGGCACCGTACGGCTGCTTTTCGGCGAACTCCTCCACGAGGCTGTTCCCGTCGGCGGTGGCGGCCGCGGGGTACGACTCGTCCATCGCGTTGTCGGCAGCCCCGCGCAGGGCGAGCGGCGGGTCGTCGTAGCCGGTGAACTCGTCCTGCTGGACCTCGCCGGCGATCAGGCCGGTCTCGAACTGGAGCAGGTAGATCCGGGTCCGGGTGCCGTCCGGCATGGTCCAGCCGCGGGCGGCGATGTGCCGCAGGCCGTGGTCGGTGAGCTCGCCCTGGAGAGCGTCCCGGTCGTCCTTGCTCGCGTACTCCGCGAGGAACACCTTCGGGTTGGTCCATCCGCGGTCGCCGGCGAGTGCCGGGACGGCCTTGGCGCCCTTCGGCGCGGACAGCACCAGTGTGCGCAGGTCGGCGTAGTGGATGTCCGCCGCGTTGTTGCGGGCGAAGGGGGCCGGGCGGCCGGCGGGCAGTGGCGGACGGACGATCCGCGGGTAGTCCCAGCGGCCGTCCGGACGCGTGGCGAGGCCGGGGAGGTCGGTGCGCTCCACCCGGGTGATGCCGTACGCCGTCGACGTGCCGGCCACCGCGAAGACCGCGAGGGCCGCGGTCCAGCGCAGGACGGCCCGCAGGACCGGGCGGTCCTTGCCCGCGGGCGCCGCGGGCTCCTGCTCCGGCTCCGGCTCCGGCTCCGGCAGCACGGGGGCGACGGGAATCTGCTGCTCGCTCATACGGCCTTCCCCGGGTCCTTGTCCTTGATGCGGTCGAGCTCTCTGCCGACGAAGACGGCGATGTGGTCGGTGTCGAGCGGGCGGGTCCCGGCCGCGTTGACGGTGACGAGCACGTCGCCCACCGAGGCGGAGCAGACCATGCGGTCGGTCTTCTCGTCGCCCGTCTTGGGCATCCGGAAGCAGGCCGCGTCCGTGTGGCCCTGGATCTCCGGCCCCCTGGGGAAGACCCCGAGGGCCTTGAAGACCTCGTTCCGGCTGGTGGAGAGTTCGCGTGCGGAGTCGCGGTTCGCCAGCCGGACCAGTTCGAAGGTGAGCGTGAAGGGCTTGTCGAGGCCTCCGTACTCGCTGTCGAACGGGGCGTAGCTGCGCATCGCCATGCCCTGGATGTGTTCCTTGTCGATCACCTGGTCCAGTGCCCGCCGGGTCGCCGGCGGCAGGCCGTGGATCTCCTGCTTGCGCAGTGCGGTGGCCTCGCGTCCGTCGAGCGCGACGTCGGGGCCGAACTCGCCGATGTCCGGCCCCTGGCCGTAGCCGTAGGACACGCCCTTCTCGTACGGCATCAGCATGCCGCGCAGCCCCGAGACGTCCTTGCCCTGCTGGTCGTCCTGGGGGTTCTCGCCCTTGTCGCCCCCCTCGGAGGCCTTGGGGAACGTGAAGACGGGCTTGCCGGGATCCCGGTCGGCACCGGCGACCGTCACCGCGGTGAACCCGAGCCCGCCGACAACGGCGAGGGCCAGCAGTGCGACGGCGACGATCCGGCCCACGGGCCGCCTGGCGGGGGCCGGTGCGGGCGGTGCGGGCGGCGTCTCGGGCTCGGCGGATTCGTTCACAGCCTCGTTCACAGCTGGGCCACCTGCCGCTTCGCCAGTTCCATGATCTCGTTCTCGGGGATCGGCTTGGTGTCGGTGATCCAGATGTCCATGTAGATGTCACCGCGCGAGGCGAGCGCCTCGGCCGAGTACACCGGCAGGTAGCCGCTCTCGGCCTTGGGCGTGCGGTGCGCGAACACCATGCCGTCGCCCGTGCCGGGGATGGGCGAGCTGCCGGTGTCCGGATCCCGCTCGGCCCAGTACCGCTGCTCCTCCACGTGCTTGGCGGCGCCGGGCGCCGACACCTGGTGGTACTGGACGAGCCGTATCTCGACGTCGTACGTGCCGGTCTGCCAGGTGGTCTGGGCCGCGCGCCGGAACTCGCTCTTCAGCTCGTCCTTGAAGGCCCCGGTCGGATTCTTGAAGGCGCTCGCGTAGTCGGCCAGGTCCATCCAGCCGTCGGCACTCCCGAAGTCGGTGGCCCGCGCGCCCTTGGGCCGCTTCAGCAGCAGCTTGCGCAGGTCGCCGTCGGTCTTCACCCGGCGGTCGTCCGCCGCCGACAGAGGCTCGACAGTGCCCTTGCCCTGAGGGACGACGGGCTGCGACAGCGAGGGCAGCCTCGTGGGCGGCCGACCGGCCTGGACGACGTAACCGGTGCAGAGCCCCGCGACGACACCGAGACCGGCGGTCCCCGCGATCAGCGCGGCGGTCCGGCCCCGGCGCCCCGGTCTTTCAGGTGATTCCAAGACGTCTCCCTACAGGATGGGAGCGCGGGTTGCCCACCCGCGCTCCACAGGAGACTCATGGCATGCACACGGAGTTGTAGCGCGGTTTGATTACGATTCAGCGCTTGACGTCGTCCACGAACGCCCCCCAGGCGCCCGCGCCGAAGAGGAGGGGGGTGCGGGTGGTGTCCTTGCTGTCCCTGACAGGGATGACGGAAGGGATGTTGTCGGCGACTTCGACACAGGCGCCGCCGTCCGAGTTGCTGTAGCTGCTCTTGCGCCATGTCGCGTGGCTCAGGTCTATGGCTCGCACGGCACTTCCTCCAACACTCGCAAGATGAACTTCAGCGATTCGGCCGGGTTCAACACCAGGTCGCGAATCGCATCATATCTGCGCTGCAATCCCTCAACCTTGCTTGTTTCCTCGATCAGTTCACCGCGTGCGTCGTTCTCCACGTAGGCCACGGTACGGCCGTCCGGCAACCGCAGGAAGGTCACAGCAGTGTCCATCAGGCCGTGCAGCCCGGTGCCGAACGGCAGCACGTAGAGGGTGATGTTCGGGCGCTCCGAAACCTCCGCCAGATACGCCAACTGCTCCCGCCACTCACGGGGGCATTGCAATGAAGCCCGCAGAGCGCCCTCGGAGAGGAGGGCGCGGAACGGCGACGCGTCATCCCCCTCCAGCACCTGGCGTCGCCCGATGCGCGCTTCCACCTGCCGCTCCAGCTCATCGCCCTTGCTGCCGCCTGCCGCGAGCAACTCACGTGCATACTCCGGGGTTTGAAGGAGTCCGTGAAGGGTGCCGCATCCGTAGTGCCAGAGGCTGATGGCCTCTGCCTCCAGCTCCATATAACCCCGGTACTGCTCCTTGAACCGCGTCGGATCCGCCACCGCCAACTCCCACAGCGTGACCAGCAGTCCCGGTGTGCCGTAGTACTGGTCCAGCGCCTGGACGACCTCCGGGCCGCCCAGGGTCCGTCCGCTCTCCATCTTGCTGAACAGGGACGCGTCCCAGCCCACTTCCTTCGCGAGGTCCCGCAGGCTCGGGCCGCGCTCGCTCCGCAGGCGCCGTAACTCCTCGGCGAAGCGTCCCCGTGGCTCCTGACTCCGTCCCGTGATCACCAGCCGCTGCGGCATCGCGCTCCTGTTGAATTTGTTGAATTTGGCAGGCCCAGCGTGGAAGTTGAGCCTCTCAACAGCCCAGATGCCGTTTCTCTGCGCCATGCTCATCACGCCACCCGAACACGCAGCGTAGCGCTCCCCTCGCGCTGTGCGCAGGCGTGCGGAGAAAGGAGCCGACCCCATGAACGACATCACCCGGCCACCGAGCCCCGTCCCCGGCTGCGCCGCCTGCGCGGAGCTGGCGGGCCAACGGGAGGCCGCGCAGGCGACGTACGACCGGAGCGCAGAGGTGGACGCCAACGTCCTGCTGCGCCAGCACCAGCGCAGGGAGCACCAGGCATGACGGGACTGCCGTACGAGGAGTGCAAGCGATGGCAGGAGGAGGGGCGTACGCCCCGGGACCCGGAGTCCGTCCCGCCCGCGTACGCGGTGCCGCCCTTCCACCCGTACTTCGCCGAGCGGGCCCGGGAGCGACGGCGCCCGCGGCGATCGGTGGACGGCGCCACCGTCAGCGGCGTCCTCACCGTCCTCTGCCTGGCCACGCTGATCGTCACCGTCGTCGTCGCGGCTACGCTTCCCTCATGACCAAGAAGCTCGTGATCAAGGTGACGGCCGGGGCCGACGCGCCCGAGCGCTGTTCGCAGGCGTTCACCGTGGCGGCGGTGGCCGTGGCCAGTGGCGTCGAGGTCTCGCTGTGGCTGACCGGCGAGTCGTCCTGGTTCGCGCTGCCGGGGCGGGCGGCGGAGTTCGAGCTGCCGCACTCCGCGCCGCTGCCGGACCTGATCGAGTCGGTCCTGGCCGCCGGGCGCCTCACGCTGTGCACGCAGTGCGCGGCCCGGCGGGAGATCACCGAGAAGGACGTCATCGAGGGCGTACGGATCGCGGGCGCGCAGGTCTTCGTCCAGGAGGCCCTCGCCGACGACACCCAGGCCCTCGTGTACTGACAGGTCACTGCCGGATCACTGCCTGGGGCGCTTCTTGCCGTCCAGTTCGTCCCACCACTCGTCGGACTTCGGGTCCCCCGACGGATCGTCCCACCAACGGTCCTCGGGGCCCCGGCGGTTGGCGATCATCGCGGCGACCGGTGGAATGACCATGGCCACCACGCACATGCCGACGGCCGCCGGCACAGACCAGATCCGGACGACTCCCCAGGCCAGAACGAAAAGCCCGATACAGACGCCCATCATCGCGAAGTAGACGTGCCGCCGCCGCGCGTACATACGTCCAGAGTAGGTCGCGGGGCTCCGAGCGGCCCCTGTCACAACTGATCCACAAACTCCCGGCGCCCCCGCCCCGCAGGGTTACCGTGGCGTACGGCAGCGGACGAACGACACCGACCCCCGGGGAGAACCACCACATGCGCGCCCTGCGAATACTCCTGATCCTCGTCGTGATCCTGGGCGGGCTGTTCGTGATCGTGGACCGGGTCGCCGTGCACTTCGCCGAGGGGCAGGCCGCCGACAAGCTGAAGTCGACGGAGAACCTCGCCTCGACACCGGACGTCAGCATCGAGGGGTTCCCGTTCCTCACCCAGCTGGCGGGCGGGTCGCTGGACGACGTACAGGTCGGGATCAAGGACTACCAGGCGGCCACCGGGACCGACGGCAAGACGATCCGGATCGACGACCTGAAGGCCGACATGAAGGGCGTCTCCTTCTCCGGCGACTACAGCTCCGCCACCGCGGACAGCGCCACCGGCACCGCGACCGTCTCCTACGCCGAGCTGCTGAAGACCGCCAAGTCCCAGCCGACCGAGGTCGTACCCGGGGTCCAGGCCCAGGTCGTGGGGCTGTCCGACGGCGGCAACGGCAAGATCAAGGTCGCGATCCGCATCACCGGCTCGTTCCTGTCCATCCCGGTCGACCAGACGACGTCCGTGCTCAGCTCCGTGGCCGTCGTGAACAACAAGGTCGAGGTCCACGCCGACTCCCTGCCCAAGCTGGCCGCCGTCGCCGCCGCCGACAACCGCGTCCGCGACATCACCGACTTCAACCAGGCCATCGACCGGCTGCCCGGCGGCATCAAGCTGGACAAGGTGCAGGCCGCGCCGGACGGCGTGCAGATCAGCGTGAAGGGTTCGGACGTCAGGCTGGCAGGGTAGGGACACCCGCGGAACACCGGCGATGGACAGACTTCGTCCGACTGGCGAGACGGCCACGTCCGTACCGTAGCTGCGTCACCCGCACGAGCGCCCGGAGGCCACCGCCGCCTGCCCCGGGCGCTCTTCTCGTCCCAACATTCGGACGATCGCATCTCGCCATACGACACACCGGTGACACGCGCGCCCGGACGTCCCTACGATCGGGGCCATGAAGCGACAGGCGGATCTCACGAAGCGGCGGGCAGTGGACCTGTGCCGCGTTGCCGCCATGCTCTGTCGCCCCTTCTGAGTGGAAGTAATCCACTTCCGCATCCCTCAGCCGCCCTGCTGGTAAGGGCACCCGTGCGCCGCCCGGCCCTTCCGGGCGCGCGCCCTCTCTACTTCTGCACGCCCCGCCGCGACTGCCCCGGAGGAGAAAGAGCATGAGCCGCAGCGACGTCCTCGTAGACGCCGACTGGGTCCAGGACAACCTGGACAACCCGAACATCGCCCTCGTGGAGGTGGACGAGGACACGTCCGCCTACGAGAAGAACCACATCAAGAACGCGATCCGCATCGACTGGACCAAGGACCTCCAGGACCCGGTCCGCCGCGACTTCATCGACCAGGCCGGCTTCGAGAAGCTGCTGTCGGAGAAGGGCATCGCCAACGACACGCTGGTGATCCTCTACGGCGGCAACAACAACTGGTTCGCGTCGTACGCCTACTGGTACTTCAAGCTCTACGGCCACGAGAACGTCAAGCTCCTCGACGGCGGCCGCAAGAAGTGGGAGCTGGACGCCCGCGAGCTGGTCGCCGGCGACGAGGTCCCCGAGCGCGCGAAGACCGACTACAAGGCCAAGGCCCAGGACACCTCGATCCGCGCCTTCCGTGACGACGTCGTCGCCGCGATCGGCTCGCAGAACCTGGTCGACGTGCGCTCGCCCGACGAGTTCAGCGGCAAGCTGCTCGCCCCGGCCCACCTGCCGCAGGAGCAGTCGCAGCGCCCGGGCCACGTGCCGAGCGCGCGCAACATCCCGTGGTCGAAGAACGCCAACGACGACGGCACCTTCAAGTCGGACGAGGAGCTCAAGGAGCTCTACGCCGAGGAGAGCGTGGACCTCGCCAAGGACACGATCGCCTACTGCCGCATCGGTGAGCGCTCGGCCCTGACCTGGTTCGTGCTGCACGAGCTGCTCGGCGTGCAGAACGTCAAGAACTACGACGGTTCCTGGACCGAGTACGGCTCCCTCGTCGGCGTGCCGATCGAGCTCGGCGCCAACAAGTAAGACATCCCCCTTCTTCTGGAGAGACGACATGTGCGGAGCGAAGGCCGGCGGCCCCGACGCCTCGACGATCAAGCCCGGTGAGACCACGATCCAGGGCCAGGTGACCCGCGACGGCGAGCCGGTGACGGGCTACGTCCGTCTGCTGGACTCGACCGGCGAGTTCACGGCCGAGGTCCCGACCTCGGCGACCGGTCAGTTCCGGTTCTACGCGGCCGAGGGCACGTGGACCCTGCGGGCGCTGGTGCCGGGCGGCTCCGCCGACCGCACGGTCGTCGTGGCGGAGAAGGGCGGGCTCGCCGAGGTCGCCATCGCGGTCTGAGCGAGCCGAGGACTCAGTGACGGCTGAGTGACGGACAGAAGGGCCGTACCCCGGGGTTGGACGCCATGGGGGTACGGCCCTTCGGTCTGCTTCCGCCTGCTCAGCCCAGCGCGCGGCCCAGGGCCCACACCACCGGGGCCGCCGCCGACAGCGGGAGTGCGACGCCGGCCGTGAAGTGCACGAAGCGGGACGGGTAGTCGTAGCTGGCGACGCGGTGACCGATCAGCGCGCAGGCCGCTGCCGCCGCGCCCAGGGCGGCGCCCTGCGTGCCGAAGTGGGTCATCTGGCCCACCGCGATGCCCGCGCCCGCGGCCGCCAGCAGGGAGACCACGACCGAGACCGGGGTCGGCAGGGGCAGCGCGCGGGCCAGGACCGCGACCGCCACCGCCGCCGCGCCGACCGACACCGCGTGCGTGTCGGCGCCCAGGTAGCCGGTGGCGAGGACGGTCAGCGACGCCGAGGCGACCGTCGCCATCAGGCCGTACATCCGCTCGTCCGGCGAGGCGTGCGAGCGCAGCTGGAGGACCAGGGACAGCAGGACCCAGACGCCGAGGGGGCCGAGGATCGCGGCGGGCGCGTTGTCGCGGCCCGCGACCAGGACCGCCGCGTCGGCCGTCAGGCCGCCCGCGAAGGCCAGCGCGATGCCCTGCCGGGCGGGCCACATGCCGTTCAGCCGGAACCAGCCCGCCGCCGTCACGGCCTGGAGCACGACCAGCGGGACGACCAGGGCGTACGAGGCGATCGGTGCCGTCGCGGCCAGGAGCAGGCCGAGGACGGCGGTCAGCAGCGCCGGCTGCATGCCGGGCTCGATGACCGGCGAACGGCCCTCCAGGCGCGCCCGCTGGGCGTCCGTGATCCGGGCGTTCCCGCCGAGCGTGGCCGGGCCGTACTCCGGCTCCCCCTCCTCCTGCGCCTCCGGCTCGGCCGCGGGCGCGGCCTTCGGCTCGGGCTCGGGTACCGGCTGCGGCTGGGGCTGCGGCTGCGGCTGCGGCTGCGGCTGTGCGTACGGACCGGAGTACGCCGGCTGCTGGTACTGCTGCTGATAGGGCTGGGGCTGGGGCTGCTGGTACGGCTGCGCCGGCGGGTACGTGTGCGCGTGCGTCTGCGTGTCCCACGTCTGGCCCTGCCACTGCTGGGTCGACTGGGGGTCGTAGCCCGACTGGTGGCCGTACTGGTCGTACGGGCCGTGCTGGTCGTAGGCCTGCCACTGCTGCTGTGGTTGCTGCTGTGGTTGCTGTTGCTGCTGGTACGGGTCGTAGGGCCCGTACCCCTCATGCGGCTGGTCGCTCATCGCGCCTCATCCTCCTGCGAACGGCGGGAGCACTTCGACCGTGCCGCCCTCGGCCAGCCGTACCGTCTCATGCGCGCGGGTCCCGACGGGGTCACCGTCTATGAGGAAGGAGCATCGCTGGAGCACACGCGACAGCTCACCGGGGTGCCGCGCGCGCACGGCGGCCAGCGCGTCGGCCAGCGTGTCCGCGTCGTACGGCTCCTCGGGGACGCCGGACGCGGCCTTGGCGGCGGCCCAGTAGCGCACCGTGACCTTGGGCATCTCGTTCCTCAATCGACGGCAGGAAAGAAATAAGAGTGCCCTCAGGCTAGCCCGCCGCGCCGACAGCCCAGTCCGCGATCCGGGCCAGCAGCGCGTCGTCCGCCGCGTGCTCGGCGTGGCCCATACCGGGCTCCACCCAGAGTTCCCCGTGGTCACCGGCCGCCTCGGCGAGCATCCGGGGGTGGTCGAGGGGGAAATAGCCGTCCTGGTCGCCGTGGACGACGAGGAGGGGCGTCGGGGCGATTCCCGGGACCGACTCCACCGGGGACAGCGGGACCGGGTCCCAGTCGCGGTGGTGGATGCGGGTGCGCAGGCCGTAGCGGCCGACCAGGCGGCCCTCGGGGCGGGTCACCAGCCAGTGCAGCCGGCGCATGGGGGCGGTGCCGCGGTAGTACCAGCGGGCGGGGGCGCTGACCGCGACGACCGCGTCGGCCGTGCGCGGGTACAGGGCCGCGTGGCGCAGCACGACCGAGCCGCCCATGGAGAAGCCGACGGTCACCACGCGCGCGTGCCCGAGGGAGCGGGCCCTCTCGACGGCGGCGGCGACGTCGAGCACCTCCTTGTCGCCGACCGTGGAGCGGCCGCCGGAGCGTCCGTGGCCGCGGAAGGAGAAGGTGAGGACCGCGCCGTAACGCGCGAGCACGCCCGCCACCCTTCGTACGTGCGGCCGGTCCACGTCCCCGGTGAACCCGTGGGCGATCACGAACACGAGGTCACGGACGGGCGTACCCGAGGTGTCGGGAAGGGATTCCGAGCTTTCGTATACGAAGGCGCCCGGATCGTATACGGAATCGACCGGAATTCCGTCGGCCGTGCGCAGGAACGTCCGGAAAGCTTCCTGTCTGGGCGTCTCGGGATTCGGACGAACGGTGGAATGCGCCACTTGACCTGCCGAACGGTTCCTCATGTGGGCTATTCTGCTGGGCAGAGGACTCGGGCAGCGAAGCCCCCGGGTCCTTTTGTGCTTTCGGAAGCGTTGTATACGAAACGGGAAACCCCAGGTGGCCCGTGGCCGTGTACGGGGCCTTCGGGATCGCAGAGCAGTGCCCGTCCGCACAGTCCTCGCGGGGACCCGAGGAGGAACCAGACGTATGAGTTCTCTGCTGCTCCTGACCAACGCCCTCCAGCCCTCGACGGAGGTGCTGCCCGCACTCGGCCTGCTGCTGCACAACGTGCGGGTCGCCCCGGCGGAGGGCCCCGCCCTGGTCGACACCCCGGGCGCCGACGTCATCCTCGTCGACGGCCGCCGCGACCTGCCGCAGGTGCGCAGCCTGTGCCAGCTGCTGCGGTCCACCGGCCCCGGCTGTCCGCTGATCCTCGTCGTCACCGAGGGCGGGCTCGCCGCCGTCACCGCCGACTGGGGCATCGACGACGTCCTGCTCGACACCGCCGGCCCCGCGGAGGTGGAGGCGCGGCTGCGGCTCGCGACGGGGCGCCAGCAGATCGTGGGCGACGACTCCCCCATGGAGATCCGCAACGGCGATCTCTCCGTGGACGAGGCCACGTACTCCGCCAAGCTCAAGGGGCGGGTGCTCGACCTCACCTTCAAGGAGTTCGAGCTGCTGAAATACCTCGCCCAGCACCCGGGCCGGGTCTTCACCCGCGCCCAGCTGCTCCAGGAGGTCTGGGGCTACGACTACTTCGGCGGCACCCGCACGGTCGACGTGCACGTACGGCGGCTGCGCGCCAAGCTCGGCCCGGAGCACGAGTCGCTGATCGGCACCGTGCGCAACGTCGGCTACCGGTTCGTCACCCCGGAGAAGGTCGACCGCGCCGCCGAGAAGGCGGCCGAGGAGGCCAAGGCCAAGGCCGGACAGGCAAAGGCGGAGGATCCGGACAAGACGGCCGAGGCGGCCGTCCGGGACGGCGCCGACGTCCACGCCGACGTGTAGTCCCCGCGCCTCGGGGGCACCATCCGAGCACTGATACGCCCTGCCCAGAGTGGGTCCATCCGCGTAGACTCCGCGCGTGGCCAAGGTGACTCGGGATGATGTGGCGCGGCTGGCGGGGACGTCCACCGCCGTGGTCAGCTATGTCATCAACAACGGACCCCGGCCGGTCGCCCCGGCCACGCGCGAGCGTGTCCTCGCGGCGATCAAGGAGCTGGGGTACCGGCCCGACCGGGTCGCCCAGGCCATGGCGTCGCGCCGCACCGACCTCATAGGCCTGATCATCCCGGACGCCCGCCAGCCGTTCTTCGGCGAGATGGCGCACGCGGTCGAGCAGGCCGCCTCCGAGCGCGGAAAGATGGTCCTCGTCGGCAACACCGACTACATCGGCGAGCGCGAGGTCCACTATCTGCGCGCCTTCCTGGGCATGCGTGTTTCCGGCCTGATTCTGGTGAGTCACGCGCTGAACGACCTGGCCGCCGCCGAGATCGACGCCTGGGACGCCCGGGTGGTGCTGCTGCACGAGCGGCCCGAGGCCATCGACGACGTCGCCGTGGTCACCGACGACCTGGGCGGCGCCCAGCTCGCCGTACGCCACCTGCTGGAGCACGGGCACGACTACGTCGCCTGTCTGGGCGGTACGGCGGAGACGCCGGCCGTCGGCGACCCGGTCTCCGACCACGTCGAGGGCTGGAGGCGGGCCATGGCCGAGGCGGGCCTGAGCACCGAGGACCGGCTGTTCGAGGCTCCGTACAACCGCTACGACGCCTACCGGGTGGCCCTGGAGGTCCTGTCCGGGCCCCGCCGGCCGCCCGCGATCTTCTGCTCCACCGACGACCAGGCGATCGGCCTGCTGCGGGCCGCGCGCGAGCTGCGCATCGACGTGCCCGGCGAGCTGGCGGTGGCCGGGTTCGACGACATCAAGGAGGCCGCGCTCACCGACCCGCCGCTGACCACGGTCGCCTCGGACCGCTCGGCGATGGCCCGGGCGGCGGTCGACCTGGTCCTGGACGACGGGCTCAGGGTGGCGGGCTCGCGCCGGGAGCGGCTGAAGACGTTCCCGTCGCGGCTGGTGGTGCGCACGAGCTGCGGCTGCCAGTAGCCCCGCTGGTTCTTTATATCGGGCAAACGAGGTTCTGCCGGGCTTCTCAGCAAGCACTCAGGAAGCTCTCACGTTCGCGGGGGACTCTCTATGACATGACCGAGAGCCAGGGCAACGACGCGCAGCAGTACCCGCAGCAGCACTACTACTCCGCTCCTGCGGACCACTCCGCTTCCGTGAACCCCGAGTGGCCGCCCCCGCCGCCGTACCAGCCGGGCGAAGACAGGAAGCAGCGCAGCCGCGGCCCGGTCGCCCTCCTCGCGGCGGTCGCGATCGTCGCGGCGGCCGTCGGCGGCGGCACCGCCTACGCCTTCCAGGAGCTGACCGGCAAGGACACGGTCGCCTCCAGCGGCACGGCCACCAACGTGGTGCCCTCCAGCAAGCGCGGTGACGTCGCCGCCATCGCCTCCGCGGTCAGCCCGAGCGTGGTCGAGATCAACGCGACCCTCGACAGCGGCTCCTCCACCGGCTCCGGCGTGGTCATCACGTCGAACGGCGAGATAGTCACCAACAACCACGTCATCTCCGGCGCGCAGTCCATCAAGGTGCGCACCAGCGACGGCAGCAGATACACCGCCCGGGTCGTCGGCACCGACAGCTCCAAGGACCTGGCGCTGCTCAAGCTCCAGGGCGCCTCGGGCCTGAAGACGGCCTCGCTCGGCGACTCCAGCGGCGTCCAGGTCGGCGACACGGTCGTCGCGATCGGCTCCCCCGAGGGCCTGACCGGCACCGTGACCAGCGGCATCGTCTCCGCCCTGAACCGGGACGTCACCGTCTCCACCGACGAGAACCAGGGCCAGAACCAGGGCGGCGACGGAAACTGGCCGTTCCAGTTCGGCGGCCGCCAGTTCAACGGCGACACCGGCTCGTCCACGACGACGTACAAGGCCATCCAGACCGACGCGTCCCTCAACCCCGGCAACTCCGGCGGTGCGCTGATCGACGCGAGCGGCAACATCATCGGCATCAACTCCGCGATGTACTCGTCGAGCCAGCAGTCCTCGTCGTCCTCCGACGCCGGCAGCATCGGCCTCGGCTTCGCGATCCCGATCAACACCGTCAAGTCCGACCTGGCCAAGCTCCGGTCGGGCGCCACCGGCTAACAGCTCCACCAGCTCCGAGCACCGGCACGTCAGCAGGGAGTACGTCATGATCACGCATGTCTCGCACGCGCACCAGATCACCGGCCGCCACGCCGCCGACATCACCCTGGCCCTCACCATCGCCCGCGATCTGCACCTGCCGATCCCCAAGCCCCGCGCCCCGGAGGTCGTCGTGACACCGGTCCCCGAGCTGATGGGCCTGCGCACCTCCGCCGTCCGCACCCACCGCCGCAAGGTCCCGCTGAACCGCCTGACCGCGGTACGGGCCTGAACGTGGCACGCTGAGAGACAGCCCCCGTCCGGACAGGACCCGTACCCCGAGGAACCGCGAGCGATGAGCCCCGCCGAAGGCGACCGTGACCCCCAGCGCATCCTGATCGTCGACGACGAGCCGGCGGTACGCGAGGCGCTGCAGCGCAGCCTCGCGTTCGACGGGTACGACACGGAGGTGGCCGTCGACGGCGCGGACGCGCTGGAGAAGGCCACCGCCTACAAGCCCGACCTGGTCGTCCTCGACATCCAGATGCCGCGCATGGACGGCCTGACCGCGGCCCGCCGCATCCGCGGCGCGGGCGACACGACCCCGATCCTCATGCTCACCGCCCGGGACACCGTCGGCGACCGGGTGACCGGCCTGGACGCCGGTGCCGACGACTACCTCGTCAAGCCCTTCGAGCTGGACGAGCTCTTCGCCCGCATCCGCGCCCTGCTGCGCCGCAGCTCGTACGCGGCCGCGGTGTCACCCGACATCCAGGAGGACGAGGCGCTCGCCTTCGGCGACCTGCGCATGGACCTCGCGACCCGCGAGGTCACGCGGGGCGGCCGCCAGGTCGAACTGACCCGCACGGAGTTCACCCTCCTGGAGATGTTCATGGCGCACCCGCGCCAGGTCCTCACCCGCGAACAGATCCTGAAGGCGGTCTGGGGCTTCGACTTCGAGCCCTCGTCCAACTCCCTCGACGTCTACGTCATGTACCTGCGCCGCAAGACCGAGGCGGGCGGCGAGCCGCGCCTGGTGCACACGGTCCGGGGCGTGGGGTACGTGCTCCGCCAGGGCGGCGCCGAGTGAGGAGGCTGGTCCGCCGGTACCGGGCTCTGCCCATCCGGGCCCGGCTGGCGATGCTGGTCGCGGCGGCGGTGGCGTTCGCGGTGGCGGCGGTGTCGGTGACGTGCTGGTTCATCGTGCAGGGGAAGCTGTACTCGCAGCTGGACGACGACCTGCAGAAGTCGTTGCGCGGCACGTCGCAGTTCGACCAGCTCCAGTTCACGCTCAACAACTGCACGGACACTCCCGCCACCAACACGATCCTCCAGGACCGGTACTCCCAGGTGGTCACCGAGCAGGGCAAGGTCTGCCTCATCGCGGGCGCATCGGGCAGGATCAAGGTCACCGAGGCCGACAAGAACGAGATCAGGAACCTCGACACCGGCAACATCTACTTCCGCAACGGAGTGGACGAGCAGGGCAACGAGCTGCGCGTGCTCACCCGCCCCCTGCTGCCCACGTCGACGTCGAGCGGGACCCGTGGTCCGAACGTGGGCGTGCTGGTCGCCGTACCGCTGCGGAACACCGAGAAGACCCTCAACGACCTCGCGCTCGTCCTGCTCCTCGTCTCCGGCATAGGAGTGATCGGCGCGGGCGCCGCCGGACTGGCCGTCGCCCGGGCCGGCCTGCGCCCGGTCGACAAGCTGACCGAGGCCGTGGAGCACGTGGCCCGGACCGAGGACCTGACGATCCGCATCCCCGTGGAGGACGACAGCGAGGACGAGGTGGCCCGGCTGTCCCGCTCCTTCAACTCGATGACCGCCTCGCTGGCCAGCTCCCGCGAGCTCCAGCAGCAGCTGATCGCCGACGCCGGCCATGAACTGCGCACGCCGTTGACCTCGTTGCGCACCAACATCGAACTGCTCACCCGCAGCGAGGAGACCGGCCGCCCGATCCCGCCGGCGGACCGCAGGGCCCTGCTCGCCTCGGTGAAGGCCCAGATGACCGAACTGGCCTCGCTGATCGGCGACCTGCAGGAGCTGTCCCGCTCGGAGGGCCAGCACGGCGAACGCGTCCAGGTCGTACCGCTGCTGGACACCGTCGAGGCGGCCCTGCGCCGGGCGCGGCTGCGCGGGCCGGAGCTGACGATCACGGCGGACCTGAAGCCCTGGTACGTCCGCGCCGAACCCTCCGCGCTGGAACGGGCCGTCGTCAACATCCTGGACAACGCGGTCAAGTTCAGCCCCGAGGGCGGCACGGTCGAGGTGCGGCTGGCCGACGGCGAGCTGACCGTCCGCGACCACGGCCCCGGCATTCCCGCGGACGAACTCCCGCACGTCTTCGACCGCTTCTGGCGCTCCCCCGGCGCCCGCGCCCTGCCCGGCTCGGGCCTCGGCCTGTCCATCGTGGCCCGCACGGTCCAGCAGGCGGGCGGCCAGGTCATCCTGGCCCACGCGGAAGGCGGCGGCACGGTGGCGACGGTACGACTGCCGGGGGCACCTACGCCGCCGCCGGAACCAACGGCGTGATTCTCCCGAAAGAGGACCCTCCGAACGAGTCCTTCACGACGCACACCCACATCTCAACGGTTGCCGGGCTGCTCAACCCCCGGGTCGATGCAGACCGTCCGTCATTCAGGTGTGCGACGAGGCTATAGCCGTCGGCCAGGACATCGTGCGCAATCAGCTTGTCACCGTCGGCAATCCCGGCCGGGGCGAGGGCCGCCATCACGGGGCCCAAGCGGAAGTAGCCGCACAGCGGCTCCGTAGGGTGGGGTCCATGCCGGAAGACTCCCCTCTGATACGCAGCCTGCGTGCGGCCGTTGCCGCCGCGCCGCGTGATGTACCGCTCCGCCTGCACCTGGCCGAACTCCTCCTGGACGAGGGGCAGTCGGAGGCTGCCGTCGCCGAGGTGGCCGTCGCGCTCCAGAACGCGCCGGGGGACGAACAGGCGCGGCGGCTCATGGCGCGGGCCATGGGGGTCCCGGAGCAGCAAGAACAGCAACAGCAGCTCCCGCAGGCGCCCTCCGTTCGCTCCGGTTTCGACTGGCGGGCTGCCGAGGAGCAGGTCGGGGATGTCGTGCCGCCGCGGTTCGTGGAAGGGAAACCGGAGGCCGAGGAGCCGTTGCGGGCGGACGGGCAGGGGGATCCGGGGGACGTCGACGCCTGGGACGTCGAGCGGCCGGGAGGTGTGCGGCTCGCCGACGTCGGAGGGATGCGGGAGGTCAAGGAGCGGTTGGAGGCCGCCTTCCTGGCGCCCCTGCGCAATCCCGAGCTGCGGAAGCTGTACGGGAAGAGCCTGCGCGGCGGGTTGCTGCTGTACGGGCCCCCGGGGTGCGGGAAGACCTTCATCGCGCGGGCCGTCGCCGGAGAGCTCGGGGCGTCCTTCCTGTCCGTGTCGGTCAACGACGTGCTCGACATGTGGACCGGCAACTCCGAGCGCAACATGCACGAGATCTTCCAGACGGCCCGGCGGCAGGCCCCCTGTGTCGTCTTCCTCGACGAACTGGACGCGCTCGGCGGCAAGCGCAGCCGTACCCTCCACGGCGGCATGCGCAACACCGTCAACCAGCTGCTGACCGAGCTGGACGGGGTCGAATCCGCCGCCAACGAGGGCGTGTTCGTGCTCGCCGCCACCAATGTGCCCTGGGACGTCGACAACGCCCTGCGCCGGCCCGGGCGGCTGGACCGGACGCTGCTCGTCCTGCCTCCCGACGGACCCGCCCGTGAGGCGATCCTCCGCTACCACCTGCGGGAACGGCCGGTCGAGAACATCGACCTGGCCAAGCTCGCCAAGGTCACCGACGGGCTCTCCGGCGCCGATCTGGCCCATGTCTGCGAGGCGGCCTCCGAGCGCGCGCTGCTCGACTCCGCCCGGACCGGGACCGTGCGGATGATCGGGATGAAGGACCTGCTGGCCGCCGCGAAGGAGGTCGTGCCGTCCACCGAGCCGTGGTTCGCCGCCGCCCGCAACGTGGCCATGTTCGCCAACGAGGGCGGGATGTACGACGACCTCGTCACCTATCTGAAGAAGCGGCGGAAGCTGTGAGCGCCACCGGTACGCATCCGGCCCTGGAGCGGGCCGACGCGCTGCACGAGCTGGGCCGCCACGACGAGGCGAAGGCCCTGCTCGGGCGACGGCTCGCGGAGGATCCCGAGGACGTCGGCGCCTGGGTCCGGCTCGCCCGCTGCCTGGGCGCGCAGGACGAGAAGGCCGAGGCCCTGGAGGCGACCGAGCGGGCGCTGGCCATCGCCCCGGAGCACATCGGCGCGCTCCTCCAGCACGCGCGCGCCCTCCAGTCCAACGCCCGCATCGTGGACGCCGAGGCCCCCCTGCGCGAGGTCATCCGCCTGGCCCCCGACTACTGGTACGGCTACGCGCTGCTCGGGCACTGGCTGTGGCGCATACGCACCCTGCGGCTCGGCCACGCGGGCGGCCCGGTCACCCAGGAGGCCACGACCGCCTTCCAGCGCGAGTCGGACGAACTGGCGCTCACCGCCGTACGGTTGGCACCCGAGGAGGTCTTCCCGTACGAGGTGCGCTGGAGCATCGCGGACATCGGCGGCGACCGGGCTCTCGCCGACGAGATGGTCCGGGAGATCCTGCGGCGCGATCCTCAGCACCCGCAGGCCCTCGCCCGGCAGACCGAGCAGGCCGCCACCGCGCCGGGCGTCAAGGCCGCCGAGGCCGCCGCGCTCTACGCCGACGCGCTCGCCGTCACCCCGGATTCCGCGGCCCTTCAGCAGGGCCTGGACCACGCGACGTACCGGCTGCTGCGCGGGGTGCGCCTGATCGCCGTGCTCAGCCTGGGATTCGCCGCCACGATGCTCGACCTGTGGACCAAGGAGGGGCAGGCCCCGCGCGAGCTGCCCGTCCCGCTCGGGCAACAGCTGTGGTACTTCGTACCCATCGGCGCCCTGTGGACCGTCGGAGCCCTGCTGCGCTACCGACGGCTGCGCACGGGCGTCCGGTACAACCTCCGGTCCGTGCTCCGGCGCCGCCGCTGGCCCCGCATCGTGCTCGGCCAGGCCGCCTGGGCCGTGCTGTGCGCGCTGCTGGTCAGCCAGGTGCCCTGGACCGAGCGGGGCGTGCCGCGGATCGTGTTCTGGGCGGGCCTGATGCCGACGCTCCTGACCATCCCGTTCGACCGGAAGAAGACCAACTGAACACGGTCACCGCCTGAGGATCATCGTGTCCTGCGGCGTCGGCGCCTCGACGGCCGTCTCCGGCAGCGGGGCCGCCAGCCGGGCGTACGCGCCGCCCCGGGCGAGGAGTTCCGCGTGCGTTCCCGTCTCCACCAGCCGGCCGTGCTCGACGACCAGGATGCGGTCGGCGTCGGGGGCGAGCGACAGGTCGTGGGTGATCATGATCGTCGTACGGCCGGACATCAGGCGGCGCAGGGGCCGCACCACCTGGCGGGCGGCCACCGCGTCCAGGCCCGCCGTCGGCTCGTCCAGGACGAGGACCGGCGAGGCGCGCAGCATCGCGCGGGCGATGGCGATCCGCTGGAGCTGGCCGCCGGAGAGGGCGGCGGTGCCGGGGGCGATGCGGGTGTCGTAGCCGTCGGGAAGCGCGGTGACGAAGTCGTGGGCCGCCGCGCTCCTCGCCGCCCGTTCGATCTCGGCGTCCGTCGCGCCGGGGCGGCCGCAGGCGATGTTCTCGCGGATGGTGCCGTTCAGGATCAGCGTCTGCTGCGGGAGCAGGGTGATCTGCTCGCGGAGGAAGCGGAGGGGCACGTCGGTGAGGGGCACGCCGTCGAGGGTGATCGCGCCGGCCGTGGGGTCGTAGAAGCGGGTGAGGAGGGCGGCGAGGGTGGACTTTCCGGCACCGCTCGGGCCCGTGACGACCACCAACTCGCCGGGCTCGGCGGTGAGTTCGATGTCGCGGAGGCAGGAGCGGACGGCGTCGGGGTAGCGGAAGGAGACCCGGTGGAAGGCGAGCCGGCCGCGCACCGGCCAGGCCGGGACGGGGCGCGCGGGGTCGGTGACGGCGGGCTCGGCGTCGAGGATCTCGCCGATGCGGCGGGCGCCGGCGGTGGCCGCGGTGACCGTGAGGCCGAGCTGCCCGAGGCTGCGGATCGGCGGGTAGAGGTAGCCGAGGAAGGCGGCGAAGGCGAGGAGCTGTCCCAGGGTCATACGGCCCGCCGAGATCTCCCAGACGCCGAGGCCGATGACCGCGATCACGCACAGCGTCTCGACGATCTCGACGCACTGCTCGTACATCTCGCTCAGCCGCGCCCCGCGCACGCTCGCCCGCATCCAGGCGCGGGCCTCACGCTCCAGCCGCCACTCCTCGTCGCGCTGCCGGTTGTACGCCTGGGTGAGCACGACGTTGCCGAGCGACTCCTCCACCACCGAGGTGATCGCGCCGTCCGCGACCCGCTCGGCGCGCGAGGCCTCGCCGATCCGGCCGGAGAAGCGGCGGGCGGCGAGCAGGAACAGGGGCGCGAGGACGAAGGTGGCCAGCGCCAGGTCCCAGCGCAGCCAGAACGCGGCGGTGGCGTAGAAGACGGCCGAGAACCCCGCGGACACCGCTCCCACGACGCCGGACACCACCAGCCGCTCGATGGACTCGACGTCTCCGGTGAGCCGTTCGACCAGGTCGCCCTGGCGATGACGCTGGAAGAAGTGCGGGGGCAGGTCCTGGACGTGCCGGAAGACGGACGCGCGCAGGCGCAGGACGAATCTCTCGGCGGTCCGGGTGGCCAGGGAGTTGCCCAGATAACCGGCGAGCGCGGCGAGCGCGGCCACGCCCAGCCAGGCGCCGGCCGGACCCCAGAAGGCGGCGAGCGAACCGGCCTTCAATGCGTGGTCGGTGAGCTGCGCGAACAGCAGGATCGCGGCGGTCTCGGCGAGCGCGGCCACGACCACGCACGCGACGATCGCCGCGAGCCATCCGCGGTCCCCGCGGGTCAGCGGCCAGAACCGGCGGAAGGCCTCACGCGCTTCCCTCAGCATCGGCGGATCCTTTCCACAGCTGTGGACATGGCTGACACAGCTGAGGCAGCTGACACGGCCGAGGCGGGGCCACCGGTGCGACCACGCGGTGACCGGTGACCCCGCCTCACGACGGACTGACTCAGGCCTTGTCCCGGCCCTTGTCCCAGCGCATGCCCCAGCGCTTGTCTCAGCGCTTGTCGCCGATCGGGCGGCGGCGCGGCTCGGGCTTCTTCGGCGCCGGCTTCTTCCGCTCGGGGCCGGGCTTGCAGTGCGTCCTGACGGGAGCGAGCTTGTGGAAAGACATGGAATTTCCCTTTCTTTTTCCTGTGCCGTCCGGGAATTACTTGTGGCCGACCGGGCGCTTGGGCTCGTGCCTCTTCGGCTGGTGCCTGCGGGGCTGCGGCTTCGGCGCCGGGGCGGGCTTGCGGGTCTTCTTCACCGGGACGATCTTGTGGAAGCTCACGACTGTGACCTCTCTCTTCGTTGCCGTCTTGCTGCCGTCAGCGCCTTTCGCTTTCGACATGGAAAACATTACGGGATTCGCGAGCCAGGAAAAGCCGATTCCGATGAGACCTGAATGAAATACCCCTGTGCGCAATTCACAGGGGAATTCTGGAACCGCAGCGGTGTTCACACAGGTTTTATGGCGCGTGTCGAACGTTCTGCCGCACGGCGGCGACCCCCGCCCCGTACCCTCGTACCCATGAGCAGCGACGACACCGTACGAGCCTTCCCAACCCGCTCCATCGAGACCTACTCCGCGCTCACCCCGGACCAGGCCGAGGCCGTGCTCGACCTGCTGGCCGAGGTCGTCCGGGCCGACGGGCAGCAACCGGTGTCCGAGCAGGGGCGGCTGCAACTGCGCGGGGGCACCCGGGAGGGCGTCTCGCATCTGCTGCTGACCGTCGACGGTGAACTCGTGGGCTACGCCCAGCTGGAGGACACCGACCCGGTGGAGGCGCCGGCCGCCGAACTCGTCGTCCACCCCGTGCACCGCGGGCACGGGCACGGCCGGGCGCTCGGCTCCGCCCTGCTCGGCGCGTCCGGCAAGCGGCTGCGGGTGTGGGCGCACGGCGGACATCCCGCCGCCCGGCACCTGGCCCAGGTGCTCGGCCTGACCCTGTTCCGTGAACTGCGTCAGATGCGGCGGCCGTTGACCGGCCTGGAACTGCCCGACCCGAAGCTGCCGGAGGGCGTGAGCGTGCGCGCCTTCGTGCCGGGCAAGGACGACACCGCCTGGCTCACGGTCAACGCGGCCGCCTTCGCCCACCACCCCGAGCAGGGCTCGCTCACCCAGCGGGACCTCGACGACCGCAAGGCCGAGCCGTGGTTCGACCCGGCCGGCTTCTTCCTCGCCGAGCGGAGCGGCGAGCTGGTCGGCTTCCACTGGACCAAGGTGCACGCGGAGGAGCAGCTCGGCGAGGTGTACGTCCTCGGCGTGCGGCCCGGCGAACAGGGCGGCGGCCTCGGCAAGGCCCTCACCACGATCGGCCTGCGCCACCTGGCCGCACAGGGCCTGCCGACGGCGATGCTCTACGTCGACGCCGACAACCAGGCGGCCGTGTCCGTGTACGAACGCCTGGGCTTCACGACGTACGAGACGGACCTGATGTACCGGACGGAGACGTGACCGAGAGCTCCCCGGCGGGCGGACGCACGAGCGGCACCGACCACCGCCCTCATCGGTGACCGACCACCTGACGTGAGCCTCGGCGGCGGGTGCCCACCTGCCGGGCGCCTCGGCGCCAGGTGGCCACCGACCGGACCTCCGAGCGGACACCGCCTACCGGGTGGAGCCCTGGGCGGGGGCCACCCACCAGAGGCCCGAGCGGGAGCCGGCAGTTACGCGGAGGCGTGCGGCACCGGCCCGGCAGGACCGGCCGAGACGCGAGCCGCAGCCGACACCCTCGACACCGGCCGACCACCAGCCGCAGGCCTCGACGGCGGGGGCCACCCGGGCCGGCGGTCACGCGGGGGTGTGGGGGGTGGCTCGGTTGGAGTGGCGGGGGCGTGGTTCGTGGAGTGAGGCTGTCCAGAGTGCCGCCGCGGCCGTCAGGAGCCATGCCCAGCGTTCGTGTCCCGCGGCCCATCCGGGGTCGGTCGGTGAGACGAACAGCGCCCAGTGGTCGGGCAGCAGCCGGGGGGCGAGGACGGCGGTCGCGAGCAGCGCGGTGGCGACCGGCCGGCCGGGCTCGGGGGCGTCGCCGTAGCGCACGGCGACGGCGGCCCCGGCGAGGGCGAGGAGGAAGGCGGTGCCCGCCTCCAGGGTGAGGTCCCCGGCCGGGGGCCGGTCCGCACCGGGCACGAGGAGCAGGACGGCCACCCACCACAGCCCCGCGACGGGCGTCACGAGCGCGGCCCGCAGCAGCGTGCGCACCGCCCGCCGGACGGGTACCGGGGTCGTGGTGTGCCGGGCGGGGTCGTCCAGCAGGAACGCGACCCCGAGGGCGAGGGCGAGACCGGCGCCCCGCAGGAGGTACAGGGTCTCCACCGGCCCGGCCCCCGCCGCCCGGCCGGCCCCGACCACCAGCAGCCCCACCGCCGCGGCCGCACCGAGCGTCCGCCAGGGCAGGGTGCGCCAGAGGGGGACGACCAGGGCCGCGGCGACCCGCGCACCCGGCAGTGCCCGGATCGGCAGTGCCCGGCTCGGGCGGGAGTCCGGGTCCGGGGTCACGGCGCGCACTTGTCCGCCCCCACCGACGCCCGCACGCCCAGCAGTTCGGCCGCCCGGGCCGTCGTGACCCCGGGGGTCGTCAGCTCGGCCCAGTGGGACTTGACCCTGGCGGCCACGCCGTAGAACGGGCGGTCGAGCAGGGCGCGGACGACCTTGGTCTGACCGGCCGTCATGAGCAGGGGCTCGGTGCGGGAGAGCACGATCGCGGAGCCTTTGAGGCTGTCGTCGAGGCGGACATCGCGCAGGGCGGACTCGGGGTCGGGCTGCCAGGCGAGGGACAGCCACATCACCGTGACCATCCGGCCGTCGCACAACGCGCTCGCCGCCCTCTCGTCGCCCGCGACCAGCACACCGGCCACGGCGGTGGAGAACTCCGGCACCCGGTTGCCGCCCCAGGACGTGCCGACGGTCACCTGGCCGGGGCGGGTGGAGGGGGCGAGCGCGGCGTCGTCGGAGAGCCCGCCCCGGACGTCCATCCGCTGGCGTACGAGCAGGTCCCGCCCCCGCGCGGTGCCGCCCGCGAGGGCCTGCACCCGGTCCGCGACCCGCGCCCAGTCGGCGACGCGGGGCATCCACTCGGAGAAGGCGCAGTACCGCACCTGCCCGCGCCGCACGCACGTCTGCACCTTCTCCGGAGCGACCGAGGCGCGGGTACGGGCCGCGACCGTCCGCGCCGGCACCCCGCCGGTCTGTACGACCCCGCCCAGCACGGCCAGGGCCAGCGCACCGGCGAAGGCCACCTGCACGGCCCGGTTCCGGCGGCCGCCCGAGACCAGCACCGCGAGCAGCGCCGCGGTCAGGGCCAGCCCGGCGAGGTAGAGCGCGTGCCAGCCGGCGGGGCGGCCCAGCAGGTCGGAGGGGTACGGGTGGACGCCGATCGTGGTGACCACCGGGCCCAGCCACACGGCCCCGGTCTCCTGCCCGGTGTAGGGGAACGCGCCGCCGCCGAAGAACAGCAGGAACACCACGGTGAGCAGCGGTCCCGCGACGGCCGAGGTCACCAGCCGGGCGAGCAGCACCCCGATCGTCCCGAACAGCAGCACCGTCAGCGGTCCGGTCAGCAGCTCGGCCACCGAACCCCGGCCGACCGCACCGGACTTGAGCGCCTCCCAGGTGAACTGGGCGGTCACGGCCAGGGCGGTGAGCAGCGCGAGCGGGACGACGGACAGCGCGTGCGCGGCCGTACGGCGCCACGCGCCGAGCGCCAGCACCGCGAAGTGGCGTTCGGTGTCCCGGCGCCGGGAGCGCAGCACGGCCTGGTTCACGCACAGCAGCACCGCGAGGCCGACCAGCAGCGGGCCGCCCTGGGTGGCGCGGTCGGCGTCCTGGAGGACGGGGTAGTCGTCCGACGGCCGCAGCGTGCGCCACACGATCCAGGTGACGTGGAGGGCGAAGGCCAGCAGCACGGGCAGGCGCAGGAACAGACGGCGGGCCTCGAACGCGGCCAGGGCGAGGACGGCGGCCCGGGTGTTCCGGGTGCCGGTGGGAGCTGCGGCGGGTGCCGCCCGCTGGGTGAGGGTGGTCGCGGTCACGCCGTCACCTCCGCCCGGCCGTCGTGATGGCCGTCGAGGGCGAGCAGATAGCCGTCCTCCAGGGTGGGTTCGAGCAGGTCGGCGTTTTCGGGCGGGTCGCCGACGTTGCGGTAGCTGCCGGTGCCGGTGCGCCAGCCGGCCTTCGCGCCGGGGTCGCGGGCGGTACTGCTCCACACCCGGCCCGCGGCCCGCGCGGCCAGCTCGGCGGGGGTGCCGTCGAAGCGGATACGGCCGCCGGACATGACCAGCACCCGGTGGCAGAGCATCGCCACGTCCTCGGTCTGGTGGGTGGACAGCAGCACGGTGCGGCCCTCGCCCGCCCGGGCGATCAGCTCCCGGAAACGCATGCGCTGTTCGGGGTCGAGGCCGACCGTCGGCTCGTCCAGCACCAGGAACCCGGGGTCGCCGACGAGCGCTGCCGCCAGCGCGACCCGCTGCCGCATCCCGCCCGACAGCTTCTTGATCCGCTTGCCGCGCACCTCGGCCAGCCCGACCTCGTCCAGCACCCGGCGCACCTCCCGGTGCCGGGCGGCGCGGTCGGTCAGCTCGTTGAGGATCGCGACGTAGTCCACGAACTCGAAGGGCGTGAAGTCGGGATGGAAGCCGGGCGTCTGCGGCAGATAGCCCAGCGCGCGCCGCACCTCCTGGCGGCCGCGCGCGGTGGCCGGGTCGTGCCCGAGCACCGTGAACGCGCCCGAACCGGCCGGCACGGAGGTGGCGAGCACCCGCAACAGGGTCGTCTTTCCGGCGCCGTTGGGCCCGAGCAGTCCGGTCACGCCACGGCTGAGCCGCAGCGACACGTCGTCGAGGGCGCGGGTGGTGCCGTAGCGCAGGGTCAGCCCGGAGGCGGAGACGGTGACGGGGGCAGAGACGGTCGTCATGCGGCGCTCCGGTACGAGTGGTGGGACGGGTGGGACTGGTCGAAGCGGTCGCGGGCGGCGAAGAGCAGCCCGGCGGCGAGTGCGGCGACCCCGGCCGCCACCGCCTGGCCGGCCGCGGTGAAGGGGACGAGCGCCCCGGCGCCGCCGCCCTGGTGCGCGCGGGCGGCCAGCAGCAGGACGACCCAGCCCCCGCCGACGGCGGACGGCGCCACGACCGGCCCGAGCCGGGGTGTCAGCGCGAGCCCGGCCGTGGTGAGCGCGAGCGCGGGCAGCAGCCAGCCGAGCGCGCCGAGCCCGTACCCGGGCAGCGCGAGGGTGGCCAGGCCCGACAGGCCGAGCGCGGCGGCGAGCACGGCGACCGTACGGATCATCAGCAGCCGGAAGCCGTGCACGGGTGAGACGACCGCCATCTCGTACGTCGGATCGAGCGCGGGCCCGTACGACAGCGCGACCCCGGCGAGCGGCAGCAGCGGTGCCACGGCCAGGAAGAACGTGTCCGAGTGACCGCCGTGGGCCGTCAGCACCGAGAGCACCAGCAGCAGCGACACCGCCGTCAGCCAGGAGCGGCGCAGCACGGGCGTGGCGGCCAGCAGCCGCGCGGTGTGGTCGGCCACCCCGCAGCGGAGCAGCAGCCGCTCGAACGGGCCCGGCCGCGGCACGTCCAGTTCGGCGTCCAGCCGCTCCCAGGCCGCGTCCAGCGCACCGGGGTCCCAGACCCCGGCGAGCCGCTCCCGGCAGTCGGCGCATCCGGTCAGGTGCGTGTCGGCGGACCACAGCAGCGGGGGCGCCAGTTCCCCGTGCGCGTAGGCCCGCAGATCGTCCTCGGCGACATGCCAGGTCATGCCAGTGCCTCCCGCAGTTGCTTCCGGGCCCGCATCGCCCGGGTCTTGACCGTGCCCGGCGGGATGCCGAGCAGGACGGCGGCCTCACGGGTGGACAGGCCGTCGACGACCGTCGCCTGGAGCACCGCCCGCAGCTCGGGCGAGAGCCGGACCAGCGCGCCCGCGAGGTCCCCGTGTTCCACCCCCGCGAGCACGCGCTCCTCGGCGGACGCCTCGTCCCGGTGCCGCAGCCGGGCCAGCGCCTGCCGCAGCCGGCCGCGCGCCCCGTCGCCGCGCAGCGCGTCGACGAGCCGGCGCGAGCCGATCCGCCACAGCCACCCGGCCACGTCGCCCTCTTCGCGGTAGCGGGCCCCGCCCCGCCAGATCGCGAGGAACGTCTCCTGTACGACGTCGTCGACGACCCCGGCGTCGGCGCACCGGCCGCGCAGGCGCGCGGTCAGCCACGGCGCGTAGCGCCGGTACAGCTCCTCGAAGGCGCGCCGGTCCCGGTCCGCCGCGATGGCCCGCAGCAGCTCTCCGTCGCTTCTCTTCTCGCTCACGTCTCCTCATCGGACCGGGGCCCACGATCGGTTCACGGATCCTCGATCGGTTCTGCGGATCCTCGCTTGACTTCCCGGCCGGGCTTGCACCACCCTTTCACTACTCAATTAGTGAAAGGGTGGTGAGGGCGTGGTCGAGTACCGCATCGACCGGCACAGCGGGGTCGCCACCTACGTCCAGATCGTCCAGCAGACCAAGCAGGCCCTGCGCATGGGCCTGTTGCGGCCGGGCGACCGGCTGCCCACGGCCCGCGAGGTCGTGGAGGCCACCGCGATCAATCCCAACACCGTCCTGAAGGCGTACCGGGAGCTGGAGCGCGAGGGGCTGGTGGAGGCCCGGCGCGGGCTCGGCACCTTCGTCCGGCGCTCGCTCGGCGCCGCGACCGCCGACGCCGCGCTCCGCGCCGAGCTGGAGACCTGGACGGACCGGGCGCGCGAGGCGGGGCTGGACCGCGAGGACGTGGCCGCGCTCTTCACCGCCGTACTCGACCAGCGCTTCGCCGTACCCGACGCGCACGCGGCCGAACCCGGCACGCACGTCACCGCGTACGGCACTCGACGCGACACCGAGCACACCCAGCACACCGCGAACTTGCAGGGAGACCCGTCATGACCGACACGGCGCTGAGGGCCGAGGCACTGGGGAAACGGTTCGGCCGGCGGGGGCGCCGGGCGCTGCGGGAGTGCGGCTTCCGGCTGCCCGCCGGGCGGGTGTGCGCCGTCGTCGGCCCCAACGGCGCCGGCAAGTCGACGCTGCTCGCGCTCGCCGCCGGGCTGCTCCCGCCCACCGAGGGCCGGCTGACCGTGCTCGGCACCAGCCCGGCGCAGGCCCGCCCCCGGGTCGGCTTCGTCGCCCAGGACAAGCCGCTCCACCCCCAGCTCACGGTCGCCGAGACGCTGCGCATGGGCGCCGACCTCAACCCCGGGCGCTGGGACGCGGCCTACGCCGAGCGGGTCGTCGCGGGCGGCGCCCTCGACCCCGAGGCCCGTGTCCGCACGCTCTCCGGCGGCCAGCGCACCCGGGTCGCGCTCGCCCTCGCCCTCGGCAAACGGCCCGAACTGCTGCTCCTGGACGAGCCGATGGCCGACCTCGACCCGCTCGCCCGGCACGAGCTGATGGGCACGCTGATGGCGGACGCCGCCCAGCACGGCACCACGATCGCGATGTCCTCGCACGTGGTCGCCGAGCTGGAGGACTCCTGCGACCACCTGCTCCTCGTCGGCGACGGCCGGGTCCGGCTGGCCGGCGACATCGACGACCTGCGCTCCGCCCACCGCCGGATCACGGCCGAGGCCGGCACCGGCCTCGCCCCGCACACCGTGGTCGAGTCCCGCACCACCGGCCGCCAGCTCACCGCGCTGATCCGCCCGGCCGGACCGCTCCCCGGCGACTGGCGCACCTCGGTGCCCTCGCTGGAGGAGCTGGTCCTCGCCCACCTGCGCAACCCCGGGGCCCCCGCCCTGGCCACCGCGGAAGCCGGCGAAGGCGCCGACACCGCCGAAACCACCGAAGCCGTCACCGAGGAGAGTGCCGCGTGACTGTTCTGACCGGACCGGTCGACGCCGTGGCGGCCGCCGGCAGGCCGCGCATGACCCGCTGGGTGGTGCGCCTGCACCGGCCCGCGCTGTTCGCGTGGGCGGGCCTGTTCGCCGTGGTCGCCGGCCTGCTGATCACCCTCGCCGGCCCGTGGGCCGACGCGGCCGCCCAGGGCTGGCGGCACTACGACGCCTGCGACTTCGACCGGCCGTGCAGCTACGACCAGACCGCGATCCTGCGCTACAAGAGCTGGTACAACTACACGACCTACGCCCTGAACGTGCTGCCCTTCCTGGTGGCCGCCTGGGCCGGGGCCGCACTGACCGGCCGCGAACTGGAGTCCGGCACGGCCAGGCTGGCCTGGACCCAGGGCGCCTCCCCGGCCCGCTGGCTCGCGGCCCGGCTGACCGTCCCCGCCCTCGCCCTCACCGCCGGCACGAGCCTGCTGTTCTGGCTGCACCACCGCGCCTGGGCGGCGGGCCGGGGCCGTATCGACACGGCCAAGACCTGGTACGACACGGGGACCTTCCACGCCAACGGACCCACCACCGCCGCCCTGGCCCTCGCCGGGCTCGCGGCCGGCGCCCTGGCGGGCCTGCTGCTGCGCCGAGCGCTGCCCGCGCTGGTCCTCGGCGTGGTCTTCATGTCGGGCGTCTGGGGCACGACCCAGCAACTGCTGCCCCACCTGTGGCCGGCGGTCACCCGGACCGCCCCCGTCACACAGCAGCACGCCGACCTCGGGACCGGGCTCGGCGTCGACCACGGCCTGCTGACCCGCACCGGCGGCCACCTGCCGATGCCCAGCTGCGACTCCGAGGCGGCCTGCGACGCGGCCTACGCCAAGGCCGCGGGCTTCTACAACACCTACCACCCCTACTCCCACTACTGGCCCCTCCAGCTCACCGCCAGCGCCCTCCTCCTGGCCGTCACCGGGCTGCTCGCCCTCGCGTGCTTCCGGGTGCTGCGGCGACAGGTGTCGTAGGGCCAGGCGGGACCCCCGCCCGGTCTCCGGCGGGGCGCTCCCCCCTGGGAGCCGCCCCGCGCTATCCCGCACGTCATGTCTCCGTAACCATTGATTCAGCCAGACTTGCGACGCTCGGCCAATGAAGCCCGCCGTGCCAGAGCCTTCGCCGCCCCCCGAGAGGGCCGCGCCGAACGGGGCCGTGACGCTCCCGCCCGCACGTTCCGACGCGCCCGTCACGCCCATGGCGCGGAAGAATGGGGTCATGAGTCAGCCAGACGCCCAGGCACCTGTCCAGCAGACGCAGCCCCCCGTGGGCTCCATCGCCGCGCACCGCCCGCACACCGTCGCCGCCACGGTCTCCGACCTGGAGCCCGACCTCGATGCCGACCTCGACGACTACGAGGAGGCGCCGGGGGACGGCACCCCCCTGCCCGCGGGCCGGTTCCTGGACCGCGAGCGCAGCTGGCTGGCCTTCAACGAGCGCGTCCTGGAGCTGGCCGAGGACCCGAACACGCCCCTGCTGGAGCGCGCGAACTTCCTCGCGATCTTCGCCAGCAACCTGGACGAGTTCTTCATGGTCCGCGTCGCCGGCCTGAAGCGCCGGATCGCCACCGGCGTCGCCACGCGTTCCGCGTCCGGCCTCCAGCCCCGCGAGGTCCTGGAGATGATCTGGGCCCGCTCGCGCGAGCTGATGGCCCGGCACGCCGCCTGCTACCACGAGGACGTCGCCCCCGCACTCGCGGAGGAGGGCATACACCTCGTCCGCTGGCAGGAGCTGACCGAGAAGGAACAGGCCAGCCTGTTCACCCTCTTCCGGCACCGGATCTTCCCCGTCCTGACCCCGCTCGCCGTCGACCCCGCGCACCCCTTCCCGTACATCTCGGGTCTCTCGCTCAACCTCGCCGTCGTCGTGCGCAACCCGGTCAGCGGCCACAAGCACTTCGCGCGCGTGAAGGTGCCGCCGCTGCTGTCCCGCTTCCTGGAGAGCAGCCCCGGCCGCTACGTCCCCGTCGAGGACGTCATCGCCGCGCACCTGGAGGAGCTGTTCCCGGGCATGGAGGTGCTGGAGCACCACGCCTTCCGGCTCACCCGCAACGAGGACCTGGAGGTCGAGGAGGACGACGCCGAGAACCTGCTCCAGGCCCTGGAGAAGGAGCTCATGCGGCGCCGCTTCGGGCCGCCCGTGCGCCTGGAGGTCGAGGAGTCCATCGACCGCGAGGTGCTCGACCTGCTGGTCCGCGAGCTGAAGATCTCCGAGGCGGAGGTCTATCCGCTCCCCGGCCCCCTGGACCTCACCGGCCTCTTCCGCATCCACAGCCTCGACCGGCCGGAGCTGAAGTACCCGAAGTTCATCGCGGGCACCCACCGCGACCTCGCCGAGGTCGAGTCGGCGTCGGCGCCGGACATCTTCGCCGCCCTGCGCCAGCGGGACGTGCTGCTGCACCACCCGTACGACTCCTTCTCCACCTCCGTGCAGGCCTTCATCGAGCAGGCGGCCGACGACCCGGACGTCCTCGCGATCAAGCAGACCCTGTACCGCACCTCCGGCGACTCCCCGATCGTCAACGCGCTCATCGACGCCGCCGAGGCCGGCAAGCAGGTCCTCGTCCTGGTCGAGATCAAGGCCCGCTTCGACGAGCACGCCAACATCAAGTGGGCGAAGAAGCTGGAGGAGGCCGGCTGCCACGTCGTCTACGGCCTGGTCGGCCTGAAGACGCACTGCAAGCTGTCCCTGGTGGTCCGCCAGGAGGGCGACACCCTGCGCCGCTACAGCCACGTCGGCACCGGCAACTACCACCCGAAGACCGCCCGCCTCTACGAGGACCTGGGCCTGCTCACGGCCGACCCGCAGGTCGGCGCGGACCTGTCCGACCTGTTCAACCGGCTGTCCGGATACTCCCGCCGCGAGACCTACCGCCGCCTGCTGGTGGCCCCCAAGTCCCTGCGCGACGGCCTGATCTCCCGGATCAACAAGGAGGTCGAGCACCACCGCGCGGGCCGTCCGGCCTTCGTCCGCGTCAAGGTCAACTCGATGGTCGACGAGGCCGTCATCGACGCCCTCTACCGGGCCTCCCAGGCCGGCGTGCCGGTCGACGTCTGGGTGCGCGGCATCTGCGCGATCCGCCCCGGCGTCCCGGGCCTGTCGGACAACATAAGGGTCCGCTCCATACTCGGCCGGTTCCTCGAACACTCGCGGGTGTTCGCCTTCGGCAACGGCGGGGAGCCCGAGGTGTGGATCGGCAGCGCCGACATGATGCACCGCAACCTCGACCGCCGGATCGAGGCCCTGGTCCGTGTCGTCGACCCGGCCCACCGGGCGGCCCTGAACCGGCTGCTCGACACCGGCATGTCCGACACCACGGCCTCCTGGCACCTCGGCCCCGACGGCGAGTGGACCCGGCACGCGACCGATGGGGACGGACAGCCCCTGCGCAACGTCCAGGAGATGCTCATAGACGCCCGGAGGCGCCGGCGTGGCACAGCAACACCTTGACCCGACGGACCCCGCGGCGGACGTGGCGACAGGAGAGTCCCTCGCGGCCTATCTGCGCGCCCAGGCCACGGAGTTCCTCCGCGCCCTGCGCCTGCACCGGGAGACCGGCGGCAGCCACCAGGCGAACGGCGCGGAGGAGTCCGTCGACGCGGCACGGCTGCTGCGCCGCTCTGCCCGCCGCATCAGCGGCAACCTGCACACCTTCCGGCCCCTCCTCGACCCCGACTGGTCCGAGGAGATGCGCCCCGAACTGGCCTGGCTGTCCGGCACGTTGGGCCTGGAGCACTCCTACGAGGCCCGTCTGGAACGGCTGTTGCTGGCCCTGCACCGGCTGTCGGGGGCGACCGTGCTCCCGGCCCAGGCGGTGGACGCCGCCCTGGCCGCCGCGCCGCTCCCGGCCGGTGGCGCGGCCGGCACGACGGCCACACAGGAGCGCGGCAACCTCACCGTGGGCGCGGCCAAGGCGGGCGCCCTGCTGGAGCGCCAGCTGACCCTGGCCCGGACCCGCGCCCACTCGACCGCGCTCCAGGCACTGGGGTCCAGCCGCTTTCACGCCGTGGCCGACAAGGTCGCCGTACTCGCCAGCGAGGTGCCCCTCACCCGCACCGCCGCGACGACCGACCTGCGCCCGCCGGCAGCCGCTGCGGAGGAACGGCTGACGGCCGCCATCGGCGCACTCCCCCTGGTCACCGCGGGCCACCCGTACAACGCGGAGGCCCTGGTCCACGGCCTGTCCCCGGACCCGTCCCCGCACCCCCAGGACGGCCCCTGGCACCAGGTCCGGCTGCTGCTGCGCCTGCACCGGTACGCCCAGGAGGTGCTGCATGGGGGCAACTCACCGGTGGACGTGCGGCTGTTGTCGGCGGGGCAGGCGCTGAACCGGCACCGGGACGCCTCGGAGGCGGCGGCCGCGGCGGCGCAGGCGGCCCGTACCCCGCGCATCGCGCCGGCGACGGCGTACGCGCTCGGGGTGCTCCACGCCGACCAGCGGCACGAGGTGGAGGCGGCCCGGTTCGCCTTCCAGCAGGCCTGGCAGCAGCAGACCGTCGGCACGCCCTGACATCCCGCTTGGAGGCGGTGTGAACGACACCTTGGTCCTGGCGGCCGGCTGCGTGCTCTGGCGCCGCTCGCCGGTCGCCGGGGACCTGGAGATCTGCCTGGTCCACCGGCCCAAGTACGACGACTGGTCCCATCCCAAGGGCAAGCTCAAGCGGGGTGAGGACGCGCTCGCCGGGGCGCTGCGCGAGGTCGCCGAGGAGACCGGGTACACGGCCGAGCCCGGCGCCGAGCTGCCCACCATGCGCTATCTGGCCAACGGCCGCCCGAAACAGGTGCGTTACTGGGCGGCACGGGCGGTGTCCGGCCGCTTCACGCCCAACGCCGAGGTCGACCGCATCCTGTGGCTCTCCCCCGCCGCCGCCCGCGACCGGCTCACCCAGCCGCGGGACCGGGACCTGGTGGCGGACGCCCTTCACGCACTGGCCGTGTGAGCCTCCGCGTCGGTACGGGCCTGGCTGCGGGCTCTGCGGGCCGGGCCGCGCCAGCCGCAGACGCAGCGGGCCAGGCAGAAGCGGCCCTGTTCCGTCGTAGAAGTGAGGTGCTCCCGCCGGACGCGCTCCGGCCCATCCTGCTGCGCCACGACGTCAACGGTACTCCCGCGCTTCCCTTACGCCCTCCGTGCGCCCGCCCTCGCGCGTGACGGTGCCCCCCTACCCGTCGTTAACCGGAACGACTGGGGCCCGTGACGGACGTACCGGCTTGGGGGTAGGCAGGCGATGGATCGGCGGCAGCAACAGCACAGTCACCTGGGCGGGACGGTCGTCGCGGTCGGGGTCCTGCTCGGCCTCGCGGCGGGTGCCACGGGCTGTTCGGACAGCCGGGCCGCCGCCGACGACGTGAAGGGCGCGGGCGATCCGGTCGCCCTGCTGCGGCGGACCGCCGACACCCTGGGCGGCGCGGGCACCTCGAAGGCCACCACCTCCATGGAGATGGCCGCCGGCGGCACCCGGGTCACCATCCGCGGCAAGGGCGTCTACGACTACCGGCACCGGCTGGGCCGGCTCACCGTCGTCCTGCCCGAGGATCCCGCCGGCGCCGCCGAGCACCAGCCCATCACCGAACTGCTCGCACCCGGCGCCCTGTTCATGAAGAACCGGGGCGCGGGCGTGCCCGCCGACAAGTGGGTGCGGGTGGCCACCGCCTCTGTGGCCGACGGCAACCTGGTCACCGGTGGCGCGACCGACCCGTACGCGGCGGCCGAGGTGCTGCGCGGCACCCGTACGGCGGCCTACGCGGGCCGCACCGAGGTCGGCGGCACCCCCGTACGGCACTACCGGGGCACCGCGAATCTGGCCGACGCGGCCCGCAGCGCCTCCGCCGCGAACCGGGCGGCCCTGGGCGCGGCAGCGAAGGGGTTCGCCACGGCCGAGGTCCCGTTCGACGTCTATCTCGACGACCAGGGCCGGATCCGCAAGCTCCGGCAGCGCTTCAGCTTCGTCAACGGCCGGCAGAAGACCCCGGTGGCGGTCGCCTCGACGACGCTGCTGTACGACTTCGGCACCCCGGCCGAGGTGCGGCTGCCGCACGCGCAGGACATCTACGCCGGCCGGATCGCGGAGGAGGCCGGCACGGACACCGGCGAGAACAAGCCATCCCGGGAAGCCACCCGGGAACCCTCGAACTAGCCCGCCGGGCCATCCGGGGACTAGCCCGTCCGTGCCATGCGCGGTGTGTAGAGCGCTGCCTACTCTAGGAAGTCGGTGACGGCAGAGAAGAGGTGAGGCGGGTGGCTCCGGTCGGCGGGACGGCGGTTCAGGACCACGTGGCCCTCGCCGAGATCGAGCTGTGCGGAGAGCTGATCATCGCGGCGTCGGCCGCCGAGGACCGGCTCAGCCTGGAGAGCATCGACGAGGTGCTGCGGGTGTACGAGGAGCGTGAGCGCGAGCGCGGGTGATCAGGTGCGCAGGAGGCGGCCGATCGCCTTCGTCGCCTCGTCCACCTTCGCGTCGATCTCGTCACCGCCCTTGAGCGCCGCGTCGGCCACGCAGTGCCGCAGATGCTCCTCCAGCAGCTGGAGCGCGAAGGACTGGAGGGCCTTGGTGGAGGCCGAGACCTGGGTGAGTATGTCGATGCAGTACGTGTCCTCGTCCACCATCCGCTGCAGCCCGCGGATCTGCCCCTCGATCCGGCGCAGCCGCTTGAGGTGCTCGTCCTTCTGCTTGTGGTAGCCGTGCGTGGCAGGGGCGTCGTGGCAGGTTCCCTCGGCGGCCGTACCCTCGGCGGGAGCCGGGGCGCCGGCCTCGGTCGTCGTCATCGCTGGCCTCCGTCTGGGTCACGATCTTGGTCACAATTGCGTTCACATACCCCTACTGGGTATATGGTAACGAATTTTGCTGGGTATGGGGCCCTTGGTACGCCCCCGTGCTGATCACTGTGCCTGATGGGCGACACTGGGATGCGGCCCGATAGCCGTGGCCGGATGATGCGCCTAGCATCAGCCTGACCGAAACCGAAGCACCCCGAGGACCCCACGTGCGCTTTCGTCTGACCCCCAGGGAGACGAGCTTCTACGACATGTTCGCCGCATCCGCGGACAACATCGTCACGGGCTCGAAACTCCTGATGGAACTGCTCGGGGCGGACGGACCTGCCCGAGCCGAGATCGCAGAGCGTATGCGGGCCGCGGAACACGCGGGTGACGACGCCACTCACGCGATCTTCCACCAGCTGAACTCCTCGTTCATCACGCCGTTCGACCGCGAGGACATCTACGCCCTCGCCGGGTCCCTCGACGACATCATGGACTTCATGGAGGAAGCCGTCGACCTGGTCGTCCTCTACAACGTCGAGGAACTGCCGAAGGGCGTCGAGCAGCAGATCGAGGTGCTGGCCCGGGCGGCGGACCTGACGGCGGAGGCGATGCCGAACCTCCGCACGATGGACAACCTCACCGAGTACTGGATCGAGGTCAACCGGCTGGAGAACCAGGCGGACCAGATCCACCGCAAGCTGCTGGCCCACCTCTTCAACGGCAAGTACGACGCGATCGAGGTGCTCAAGCTGAAGCAGATCGTGGACGTCCTGGAAGAGGCGGCGGACGCGTTCGAGCACGTGGCGAACACGGTGGAGACCATCGCCGTCAAGGAGTCCTGAGGCGTCGATGGACACCTTCGCCCTCATCGTGACCATTCTGGTCGCGCTCTTCTTCACGTACACGAACGGCTTCCACGACTCCGCGAACGCCATCGCGACCTCGGTGTCGACCCGCGCCCTCACCCCGCGCGCGGCCCTGGCGATGGCCGCGGTGATGAACCTGGCCGGTGCCTTCCTGGGCTCCGGCGTCGCCAAGACGGTCTCCGAGGGCCTCATCGAGACGCCCAGCGGCGGGACCGGGATGGGCATCCTGTTCGCGGCCCTGATCGGCGCGATCGTCTGGAACCTCGCCACCTGGTACTACGGCCTGCCGTCCTCCTCCTCCCACGCCCTGTTCGGCGGTCTGGTGGGCGCGGCGCTGGCGGGCGGCACCGGTGTGCACTGGAACGGCGTGATCGACAAGATCATCATCCCGATGGTGCTGTCCCCGGTGGTCGGCCTGATCATCGGCTACCTGGCCATGCTGGCGATCATGTGGATCTTCCGCCGGGCCAACCCGCACAAGGCCAAGCGCGGTTTCCGCATAGCGCAAACGGTGTCAGCCGCCGGAATGGCCCTCGGCCACGGCCTCCAGGACGCCCAGAAGACCATGGGTGTGGTGGTGATGGCCCTGGTGATCTCCGGCAACGAGACCTTCGGCGACCCGATCCCGGTCTGGGTGAAGATCATCTCGGCGGTGATGCTGTCGCTGGGCACCTACGCCGGCGGCTGGCGCATCATGCGCACCCTGGGCCGCAAGATCATCGAGCTGGACCCTCCGCAGGGCTTCGCCGCGGAGGCCACCGGCGCGTCGATCATGTTCGGCACGGCGTTCCTCTTCAAGGCGCCGATCTCCACGACCCACGTCATCACCTCGGCGATCATGGGCGTCGGCGCGACGAAGCGCGTCAACGCCGTCCGCTGGGGCGTGGCCAAGAACATCGTCCTGGGCTGGTTCATCACGATGCCGGCCGCCGCGCTGGTCGCCGCGCTGGCCTTCGGCGTGGTCAAGCTGGTGGCGCTGTAGTTCCTTTCCCGCCCACCCGCCCACCCGTCTCGGTCAGCTGACAAGCCGACCAAGAGGGTGGGCGGTTCGCTGTCCGGGACGCGGCCGGATCAGTGCCGGTCGGCCGACGGTTGGCCGATCTGGGCCAGTGACGCCCGGCGAAGCCCCTGTCACGGCCGTCCGGGCCGGCCCAGACGTGCCAATCGCCGGCATCGAAACCCGTCTTGGTCTGCGGCCGAGGGGTGCGCCCTGCGGATCGGGCGGGGCGTCAGTCGGCGTACTGCGGGTAGCAGGTGGGCTTCGGGGCGGTCTGCTCGTCGGTGAGCGCCGGCACCGTGAGATTGCCGGTGACCAGCACGTCCTGGTTGCACCAGGAGCCGCTCAGCTCCACGGACCAGCCGCCGGCCTCCATCTCCCAATCGGCGTCGGAGAGCTTCACCACGACACCGCTCCCGCAGATGAACGCCCGGGACGCCTGCGAGACGATCCACTCGGCCTTCCTGATTTCCGTCGCCCCGTCGTTGTGACACCTCTCCGCCATCCTCCAGAGCAGGCGCCACCCGACACCGGGAGTCAGTGGCCCCACGTAGGCGAGCTGCTGATCGTCCACGAGCGTGGTCGCGTAACCGAAGACGGGCCCGAAGAGGGAGAAGACGGTCACCCGTCCCCGGCCCTTGGTTCCTTCAGCAGTTGCCATGAAAACTCCCTTTTCGCCCCCTGGAGTCCCCGACCGCGAGAACGGGGACTCCAGGAGCTGGCACTGACAGTGGCCGGTATCAGCAGCAGGGACCGTCGCCGCAGCACGTCGGTTCATTGCAGTCGGCCTTGGTGCCCCACAGGGACTCGTCGACCTTGTAGCCGTGGGCGCGCATCCTGGCCACGACGTCCGCCATCGTGGCCCTGTCCCTGTATCGGGACTTCGGGGCGTGGTGGATGAACCGGCCGTAACGCGTGTGACAGAACTCGGCGTACTCCTCGGTGTGGAGCATGAACGTATGCCACCCCGGGTCCACGACGGCGGAGGGCGACATGCCCTCGCCAGTCCGGCCCATGACGTCCACGAACGCCAGGGCCTCGGTCATGATCCGCTCGGCCATGGACCGCTCGTGCCCGTATTCCTCGGCGCAGAAGTCGGCCAGCCGCGCGAACAGCTCGGGCGTGACAAGGTCCCGGCCGTGCCGCAGGGCGACGGTCGGCGTTTCAGGTGCCATGGTCATTTGGGAGTCCTCTCTTGCGCGACTGCGCCTTGCCGCTGTGAGTGACCGTCGGACGCGTGATCGCGGATGTTCGTGGCGTGCTTGGCGGCTTGCGTGATGTCGCCGAGCCCCTTGGCCGCGTTGAGGCGCTGCCACTCGGACTGGCAGGTCTCGCAGTCAGCGACAGGAGCGCAGTCCAGGAGCCAGGCATGGAAGCCGATGGGAAGATCAACGGGACGCGGGTCGGGGTAGGTCTGCCGGATTCTGGCCATGGCGCCCAGGCTGGAACGGTGGGGGCCTTGGGGTCGACGAACTTCTACGGACTTGCGCGGTGGTTACGCAAGGGCATCGATGGCAGCAGTGATGAGCGCTCTGGCCCGTACGCCGTACAAAGCGATGGCGGACAGCTCCGCGAACGTCTTGGAGTACTCGGCGATCTCACCAGGCTGGGTGACCGTCAGGTGAGCAGAGACGAGTTCCACGTTGACCTGGGCGTCGTCGTACATGGTGAACGACTCGACGGGCCAACCGGCACCGCGGGGCGTGCCGAGTGGAATGACGCCCAGGCTGACCGAGGGCAGCGAAGCGACAGAGATGAGATGGCCGAGTGCTCCGGCCATGGTGTCGCTGTCGCCGATGACCGTTCGCAGTACCCACTCCTCGACGAGCATCGCGAACCTGCGGTCACCGGAGCGCAGGATGCGCTGGCGGTCCATACGGACGGCTACGGCGTCATCGATGTCGTCGGGCACGTCCCGCAGCTGGGCCACGGTGCTCAGCACGGCTCGCGTGTACGCGTCCGACTGGAGCAGTCCTGGGATCACCCACGACTGGTAGACGCGGAAGCGTCGCGTGCGCTCGAACAGAGGCGCCACTGATTGCTGGGCGCGCTTCAGTCCCGCCCGCTCCATACGCCGCCACTGGATGTACGCACCTTCTATACCGCGTGCAGTGGCGATGAGGTCGGCCGTCTCACCCCTGGCAGCACAGTGGGCGGTGTACGTGCGGATGTCAGCATCGGACGGCAGCGTGTGCCCATTCTCAAGACGCGAGCATTTGGACTCATGCCAGCCGGCACGTCGTGCCAGTTCCCGCGACGTGAGGCCGGCGTCCTTGCGGATCTCGCGCAGACGCCGGCCCAGAGCCTGCCGTGCTTGCTTCACGCTGGATGAGGACACGCTGGAGATGGTGGCTCAGGTCAGCGGGTAGTCCGCGTGCGGTACTGCCAGGGACCAGACGGCCTCGAACGCGTCCGCACACAGTTTCACCACGGCCGGATCGTCAGTGAACTCCTCGTCATCAGGCGCGAGTTCACCATCTCCAGCGAAATGGTGGAAGACCAATGAGCTGTCATCGAACAGCCAGAAGTCGTTTCCCGGCAAGGCCAGCCCGGAGGCACGGCGGCGGGGCAACCAGCGAACCTGCTCGCCTGCGGCGAGGGTGGGACCGGTCAGGTGGTGCTCGAAGCTGATGTAGTCCGACACCGGCTCCGACACGATCCGCGCCCTCCGCACCTCGACCCCCTGGCCCACCAGGTCGGCGATCAGTCGCAACCACGGCCGACGCTCAGGGTCACTGTCGGCCGGGTCGTTCCTGACGCCCTGCTGCCAGGCAACGAAACGGGGATCGGAACGCATGTAGCCGTCGCGCATCTCCAGGTGCACGGCAGCACGGGTGCAGCGCCGAAGCCGTTCCTCAAGCGTCGGCATCGCCACCGCTGTTCACCTCCAGAAAGAACTGCACCATGCGTCGGGGGATCTCTACGACGTCTTCGTGACCGGGCAGATCCAACTGCGAGCGCCTGTCCTCATCGGTCACCTTCCAGCCCTGGACCAGGTAGGTGTCCTTCTCATCGTCGAGGTACACGGTCGGCGACTTGCCCTCAGGACTCTCGGGGTCCTTGCCCAGCTTGCGCAACGTCATGCCTGGCCTCCTTTGACCGTGATGGGCGATCGCTTGAACGAGCTTGCAGGCCAGAACGCCGCCACCACCACGAACTTGCACGAACTTCTACGAGGCTCTGCCCCCTGCCGCGTAGCGGATGAACTCCGTCCAGGTGGAGGAGGTAATGGTGAGCTGGAGGCCACCGGTGTCCTTCGAGTCGCGGACGTGGATCGCGGTGGGGGTGGTGGCTATCTCGACGCAGTTCGAGCCGTCGGGGCTGTAGGTGGATTTCCGCCAGGTGAGGGATGGCATGGTTACTCCTTCACAGGTCCTGGATGCGGTGGCTGACGAAGTCGCGCGTCCTGGCGCGGCTGAGCGCACAGGACTCCATGCGGTTCAGCACCGCGCGGTACTTGTTCAACTGAGCTTCGGCATCGATGAATTCACAGGCACCGTGGTAGGAGTCCAACTGGACGGTGTCGAGCTGTGGGACAGGACCCTCTACGTAGTCGAAGGGCTGACCGGTGGCCGGGAAGTGGTCCGCCTCGAAGGGGATCACCCGCACGGTGACATGCGGCAGTTCACTCATGTCGAGCAGGTGCTTGAGCTGGCCACGAACCACGGCGGGGCCACCGAAGTTCATGCGGAGTGCCGTCTCATGAATGATCGCCGTATACGGAGGCGGATCTGCCTTGTGCAGAACCCCCTGCCGTTTCATTCGGTGGGTAAGACGGTGTTCGATCTCGTACTGGCGCATCGACGGCGCCGCCGACTGGAAGAGAGCGCGGGCGTGATCGGTCGTCTGGAGCAGCGCCGGGATATGGATCATCAGCGCCACGCGAAGCGCGGACGCGTAATGTTCCAGCTCCGCCAGATCGACCAGAGCCACCGGCACGTGCCCGCGGTACTCCTCCCACCAGCCACGGGCGCGCCGTCCTGTCATCGCGGCAAGAGCGTCGATGAGTGCTTCGTCCACGCAGTCGTAAACATGGACCATGGAGCGCAGCCAGTCGGCGCTGATGGGAGTGCGGCCGGTCTCGATCATGCTTACGCGCGCTTGGTTGACGCCTAGGAGTTCGGCGGCGCCGGTAGCGGTGAGTCCTGCTCGCTCCCGGAGTTTGCGCAGCTCTGCGCCCAGCCGGCGCTGTCGGAGCGACGGACTGTTGGTGGGCGGCACGGAGTCTCCTTCCTGGCCGCGGCGCGGCGTAACGCTCCCTCACACGAGTGAAGAGTGGACGGATCTTACCTATTCCGTTAGATGCATCTAACCATCTGCTCTACCGTAATCACGTACCGCTCAACTCCCTCCACCTCTAAGCCGGAAGCGCACCTACCCCAGGCAGAGCCACCGCCTTGACGTGGTCAGTTGAGCGAACCCAAGCCCCTTCTCTCGTCGGAGGTCTTCATGGGCACCGTATCCCTGCCCGACACCTGGGTGTACGCCCTTCGTCTGCCCCACGATCCCCGCGCGGCACGCGTCGCACGTACGACCGTGCGGGCCGTCCTGAACGGGCACGGCAGACACGAAGTCCTGGACCGGGTCGAACTGTTGACGTCCGAGCTGGTCGGCAACGCCTATCAGCACACCAACGGGCCCGCCTCGCTACGGCTCACCGCGCTCGCCGACGGCCGGATTCGGATCGGAGTGTGGGACAGGCACCCGAACATCCCCGCCCCCTTCGGGGAGCCTCCCTGGGATCGGGTACCGCATGCGCCGGTGAACGCGGAGCAGGGACGCGGACTGCACCTCGTACAGGAATACGCCGATTCATGGGGCGGACTCACCCTCGGGGACAGTCCGCTGGACCGAGGCGCCGGGAAGCTGCTGTGGTTCGAGGTGGGCGCCTGACAGCACCTTCCAGCCGACCGAGTCGGGTGGGCGGGTGGGCGGGTGGGCCGGGAAACGCAATGGGCCCGCCCCCGGGAGCCAGGGGCGGGCCCTCTTGCGTCCTCGCGGTGGCACCGCCATGCAGCACCGCGAGGGGTCCTATGAGACCGGCTCGGCCTAGCCGAAGCGGCCGGAGATGTAGTCCTCGGTCGCCTGCGCCGACGGGTTGGAGAAGATCCGCTCCGTGTCGTCGATCTCGATCAGCCGGCCCGGCTGGCCGACGGCGGCCAGGTTGAAGAAGGCCGTACGGTCCGAGACACGCGCCGCCTGCTGCATGTTGTGCGTCACGATGACGATCGTGAAGCGCTCCTTCAGCTCGCCGATCAGGTCCTCGATGGCGAGGGTGGAGATCGGGTCCAGGGCGGAGCAGGGCTCGTCCATCAGCAGGACCTTCGGCTCCACCGCGATGGCGCGGGCGATGCAGAGGCGCTGCTGCTGGCCGCCGGAGAGGCCGGAGCCCGGCTTGTTCAGGCGGTCCTTGACCTCGTTCCAGAGGTTGGCGCCCTTGAGCGACTTCTCGACGATGTCGTTCAGCTCGGACTTCTTGAAGCTGCCGTTGAGGCGCAGACCCGCCGCCACGTTGTCGAAGATCGACATCGTGGGGAAGGGGTTGGGGCGCTGGAAGACCATGCCGACCTCGCGGCGCACGGACACCGGGTCGACGCCCGTGCCGTACAGGTCCTCGTCGTCCAGCAGCACCTTGCCCTCGACGCGGCCGCCGGGGGTGACCTCGTGCATACGGTTCAGGGTGCGCAGGAACGTCGACTTGCCGCAGCCGGAGGGGCCGATGAACGCCGTCACCGAGCGCGGCTCGACGGTCATCGAGATGTCCTCGATCGCCTTGTGGGAGCCGTAGTAGGCGGTCAGTCCGCTTACGTCGATTCGCTTGGCCATTACTACTTCACTACTTCCAAGTCTGGGGGTCAGCGACCGGTCTTCGGGGCCTTCCAGCGGGCGATGCCGCGGGCCACCAGGTTGAGGATCATCACGAAGGCGATCAGCGTGAGCGAAGCCGCCCAGGCGCGGTCGTAGGCCGCGGTCGAACCGGAGCTGTTCGCGTACTGCTGGTAGATGTACAGCGGCAGCGCCTGCTGCGCACCCGAGAACGGGTTGTTGTTGATGAAGGAGTTGCCCCACACCAGCAGCAGGATCGGCGCCGTCTCGCCCGCGATACGGGCGATCGCCAGCATGATGCCCGTGGTGATGCCGCCGATCGAGGTCGGCAGGACCACCTTCAGGATGGTGCGCCACTTGGGCACGCCGAGCGCCAGGGACGCCTCGCGCAGCTCGTTCGGTACGAGCTTCAGCATCTCCTCCGTGGAGCGGACCACGACCGGCATCATCAGGATGGCCAGGGCCAGCGAGCCGGCGAAGCCGAAGGGCTGCATGTCGAACATCAGCATCAGGCTGAGGATGAACAGACCCGCGACGATCGACGGGATACCGGTCATCACGTCGACGAAGAAGGTGACCGCCTTGGCGAGACCGCCACGGCCGTACTCCACCAGGTAGACGGCGGTGAGCACACCGACCGGGGCGCCGATCAGGGTGGCGAGACCGACCTGCTCCAGGCTGCCGATGATGGCGTGGTAGATACCGCCGCCCGGCTCGGAGTCGGCGACGACGCCCATGGAGTGCGTCAGGAAGTAGGGGTCGAGGACCTTCACACCGCGCTTGGCGGTGGTCCAGATCAGCGAGACCAGCGGGATGAGGGCGAGCAGGAAGGCCACCCAGACCAGGGAGGTGGCGATGCGGTCCTTGGCCTGCCGCTTGCCCTCGACCTTGGTCGCGATGGCGAACGTGGCGAAGAGGAACAGCAGCGCGGCGATCAGGCCCCACTCGACCTTGCTGCTCAGCCCCGCGCCCGCGCCGATGCCCACGGCGACCACGACGGAGCCGGCGGCGATCGCCCAGGGCGACCACTTCGGCAGACGTGCGCTGCGCAGGCTGTTGGGCAGCTTGTCGGTGACGGCTGCGGTGCTCATGCGTTGGCCCCCGAGTACTCCTTGCGGCGGGCGATGATCGCGCGGGCCGCGCCGTTGACCAGCAGGGTGATGACGAACAGGACGAGACCGGAGGCGATGAGCGCGTCACGGCCGTCCTGCGTGGCCTCGCCGAACTTGCTGGCGATGTTCTGGGCGAAGGTGCCGCCGCCCGGGTCGAGCAGGCTGGACTGGATGTCGAAGGTCGGCGAGAGCACGGTGGCGACGGCCATCGTCTCGCCGAGGGCGCGGCCGAGGCCGAGCATGGAGGCGGAGATCACGCCGGAGCGGCCGAAGGGCAGGACCGCCATGCGGATCACTTCCCAGCGCGTGGCGCCGAGGGCCAGCGCGGCCTCCTCGTGCATCTGCGGGACCTGGCGGAAGACCTCGCGGCTCACGTTGGTGATGATCGGCAGGATCATGATCGCGAGCAGGATGCCGACGGTGAGCATCGAGCGGGGGGCGCCGCCCTGCCAGGAGAAGATCCCGGTCCAGCCGAGGTAGTCGTTGAGCCAGCCGAACAGGCCGTTCAGGTGCGGTACGAGGATCAGGGCGCCCCACAGGCCGTAGACGATGGACGGCACGGCGGCGAGCAGGTCGATCACGTAGGCGACGGGACCGCTCAGCCTGCGCGGGGCGTAGTGGGTGAGGAACAGCGCGATCGCGACCGCCACCGGCACGGCCAGGACCATGGCGATCACCGAGGAGACCACGGTGCCGAAGGCCAGGACGGCGATGCCGAACGACGGCGGGATGAGGTTGGTGTTCCACTCGAAGGTGGTCAGGAAGTTCCCGTGGTCCTTGCTGATCGCGAGGGACGCGCGGTAGGTGAGGAAGACCGCTATCGCGGCCATGATCACCAGCAGCAGGATGCCCGAGCCGCGGGACAGGCCGAGGAAGATGCGGTCACCGGCGCGGGCCGTGCCGCGCGAGCTGCTCTTCCGTCCGGTCGTGGCCGGCTGGGGGGTGGGGGGAGATGCGTCAGTTGTCTTGGTCGATATGTCCATCGGGTTCTCCGGTCTGCGGAGCCGTGCACCCGGTGGGGTGCGTGGCTCGTGGCGGCGGTGCACCGGACGGTGCGGCCCGGCCCGCGGGGAGGCGGGAAAACCGGGCCGCACTCTCGGATCAGGTCAGCTGAGGCCCGCGACGGTGGTGCGGACCTTGCTGATGATCTCGTCGGGCATCGGCGCGTAGCTGATGCCGCTGAGGATCTTCTGGCCGTCCTCGGACGCGATGTAGTTGAGGAAGGACTTGACGGTGGGCAGGGTGTCGGCCTTGTTGCCCTTGTCGCAGGCGATCTCGTACGTCACCAGGGTGATCGGGTAGGCGCCGTCGACCTTGGTGTTGTAGTCGAGCTTCAGCGACAGGTCCTGGCCGGTGCCGACGACCTTGGCGGCGGCGATGGCCTTGGTGGCGCTGTCGGTGCTCGGGGCGACCGGCTGGGCGGCACCGGTGGCGATGCTGGCGGCCTTGACGCCGTCACCGACGTAGGACAGCTCGAAGTAGCCGATGGCGCCGTTGGTCTGCTTGACCTGCTGGGCCACACCGGAGGACTGGGCGGCGGACTGACCGCCGGAGGCCTGCCAGGTCTTGCCGCCCGAGTACTTCCAGTTGTCGGGGGTGGAGGCCTTCAGGTACTTGGTGAAGTTGTCCGTGGTGCCGGAGTCGTCCGAGCGGTGGAAGGCCTGGATCTTCAGGTCGGGAAGCTTCGCCTTCGGGTTCAGCTTCGCGATCGCCGGGTCGTTCCAGTTGTTGATCTTGCCGTCGAAGATCTTGGCGAGGGTCGGGGCGTCGAGGACGAGGTTGTCCACGCCGTTCAGGTTGTAACCGATGGCGATGGCGCCGCCGACCATCGGAAGGTCGATGCCCTGGCCGCCGGAGCAGACCTTCTTGGAGGCCGCGACTTCCGCGGGCTTCAGCGCGGAGTCCGAACCGGCCCACGGGATCTGGCCCTGGGTGAACGACGTCACACCGGCGCCGGAGCCGCCGGCCTTGTAGTTGATCTGCACGCCACAGGCCTGGGAGAAGTTCTTCACCCAGGCGTCGATCGCGTTCTTCTGCGCGGAAGAGCCGTCCGACAGCAGCTGGCCCTTGGCGCCGTCACACTTGATCGCGGAGGCGTTGGTGGACGACGACGGGTTGCCCGACGCGTTCGAACCGCCACCGGTGTTGTCGGAGCCGCACGCCGTCAGGGCCAGGGCGCCGGAGACGGCGATCGCGCCGAGGGAGATGGCGCGGAGCCGGTTCTTGCGCTGAAGCATCACTTTCGGGAGTTCCTTCCAGGAGCCGCCGCATGCGGCGGCGTGCGAGGTTGTGAGACGCGGGAGCTCAGCGCATCCAGGGCCGCACTCCGCATCGGGTACGGCCGAAATTAGGCAGAACAGGTGAAGCCGCCGATGGCCCTAAGTGAACGCGGGGTGAACCCCTGCCATCGGCCTGGTTAGGTCACGGAATGCTTACGGGGAGGGCACGCGCCGGTCCCGACCGCAGGGTTACACCCACGCGTCTTCGGCGTTCGAATCCCTGTGTGCGAACTGTTACGAACTTTCCCGCCCAGGATGCCGTCTCACCCCGGGAAGGACCAAGGGGGTCCGGGGGGACCGGGGAAAGGCAAGAGACGACGATGGGCATGGAACGGCGTACGTTCATCGCGGGCGGCGCGGCCGCACTGACCGCGACCGCACTGACCGGGTGCAGCACGGGCTCGGGTACGACCGCAAGCGCGGGAAACACGGGTTCATCCTCGCGCACGGCGCTGATGACCACCAGCCAGAGCGCCGCCGCGAACTGGACGGCCCTCGCCCGCGACCTGGACGGCACCCTGGTCCGCCCCGGCGACGCGGCCTGGAAGACGGCGCACCAGCTCTACAACACCCGCTTCGACACCCTGAAGCCCGCCGCCGTCGCCTACGTCGCGCACGCCGACGACATACGCACCACTCTCGCCTACGCCCACTCCCACGGCATCCGGATCTCCATACGCAACGGCGGCCACTCCTACGCCGGCTACTCCTCGGGCACGGGCCGTCTCATCCTCGACGTCTCCAGGCTGAACGGCATCCGAGTCAGCGGCGGCCAGGCGGTCGTCGGCGCCGGCTCCAAGCTGATCGACGTCTACCGGGCGCTCGCGGCCAAGGGCGTGACCATACCCGCGGGCTCCTGCCCGTCGGTCGGCGTCTCCGGCCTGGTCCTCGGCGGCGGCCACGGCGTGGCCTCCCGCGCCTACGGCCTGACCTGCGACAGTCTCACCCAGGCGACCGTGATCACGGCGGACGGCACCCAGGTCACGGCGAACGCGTCGTCGCACTCCGACCTCTTCTGGGCGCTGCGCGGCGCGGGCAACGGCAACTTCGGCGTCGTCACCGAGCTCCAGTTCAGGACCCACGCGGCACCGCAGGCGGTCACGGCGTACCTGACCTGGCCGTGGTCGAAGGCGGCGGCGGTCCTGAAGGCCTGGCAGGAGTGGGGCCCGACCCAGCCCGACGAGATCTGGTCCTCCCTCCACCTGGAGTGCTCCCCGGGCCGCACGCCCGGCATCTCGGTGGCCTGCTTCTCGATGGGAACGTACGGCGAGCTCCAGAACGCCGTGGACCGCCTCGCCCACCTGGCAGGCGCGAACGCCTCCTCGGTCACCCTGCGCCGCAAGGGCTACGAGGAGGCGATGGAGGCCTACGCCGGCTGCACGTCCTTCTCCTCCGACGCCCAGTGCCACCTGCCGGGCTCGACCCCGGGCCGCTCCCCGCAGGGCGCGCTCGGCCGGGAGACCTACGCGGCCCGCTCCGACTTCTTCGACCGCTCCCTGTCCGCGGCGGGCATCCAGACGGTGCTGCGGCAGATCGCCTCGGTCCGGGGCGGCGCGGGCAGCATCGCCTTCACGGCCCTCGGCGGCGCGGTCAACCGCGTCAGCCCCACGGCCACGGCCTTCGTCCACCGCCGCTCGCGCATGCTGGCGCAGTACATCGCGTCCTGGGGCGCGGGCGCCTCCGGCACCACGGCCCAGTCCTGGCTGACGTCGGCACACGGCGCCATGCAGCCGTACGCCTCCGGCGCCGCGTACCAGAACTACACGGACCCGACCCTGAGCAACTGGCGCAAGGCCTACTACGGGGACGCGGCGAGCCGCCTGGGCAAGGTGAAGCAGAGCTACGACCCACAGCGCTTCTTCTCCTACGCGCAGGGGCTCTGAGGAACCCCGGGCGGGATCCGGACCCGGCTCCTACGCCGCCAGATCCCGCTCCTCGTTCTCGACGGAGTGGCGGGCGCCGGGCAGCAGCGCCCCGTCCCGCCCGCCGTCCCGCGCGGCCCGGCTCCGCACGATCCACCCCGCTCGCGGCGACCGCTCCACCGCCCGCATCAGCGGGGTGAGCAGGGCCATGGCCGCCGGGGACAGCAGCAGGGCGACGGCCGTGCCGAGGGCGAAGCCGCCGACGACGTCCGTCGGATAGTGCACGCCCATGTACACCCGGCAGAACCCTTCCAGCAGTGCGAGCCCGATCCCCGCGATGCCGAAGCGGCGGTTGGCGACGAACAGGCCGACGCCGAGGGCCATGGTGATGGTGGCGTGGTCGCTGACGAAGGAGAAGTCGGTCTTGCCGGGGACGAGGACGTCGAGCCCCTGGTGATCGACGAAGGGCCGGGGCCGTCCCACGAACCCCCGGATGGGGATGTTGACGAGTACGGCGAGGCCGGCGGCGAGCGGCGCCCACACCAGCGCGGCGACGGACGACACGGCGTCCTCCCCGCCCCGGCGCCGCACGGACCACCAGCACCACACCACCAGCAGCACCATGGCGAGCAGCAGCCCGTACTCCCCGACGAACTCCATCACCCGGTCGAACCAGTGCGGAGCGTCCTTGGCAAGGCCGTTGATGTCGTAGAGCAGGCCGACGTCGGGGTTCGATCCGGATTCGGCGAGTACAGCCATGGTGCTGCGGCCCCTTCGTCGTCTACCGGACGCACCTCATGTGCGCCGCTCCTGCCCCCCGTGGTGCGTAGATCCGCTTCCGCTGCACGTCCGCTCGGCTACGTCAACAGGAACGCACAGCCCTCCCCAATACGTTCCACTCTCCACTGAAAGATCACGCAGACGTTATCGAAGAGAGACTCGTCTTCGCAGCTCAGGGGGTGGGTTCACGCTCCGTCTCAGACCGCCGTGGGGAGCGCTTTTGCGCCATCCGCGGTGACGCGGGTGGCACCGAAGTAGTCGCGCGCGTCGATGGGATCGAACCGGATCACCGCACCCGTACGCGGCGCGTCGATCATGTACCCGCCGCCGACGTAGATCCCCACGTGATGGATGGCCCGCGAGTCGCTGGGATCGGTGGAGAAGAACACCAGGTCGCCCGGGAGCAGTTGATCCCGCGACGGATGCGGTCCGGCGTTGTACTGGTCGTTGGCCACGCGCGGCAGCGTGATGCCGACCTTGGCGTACGCGGCCTGCGTCAGCCCCGAACAGTCGAACCGCCCACCCTGCTCGGCGGTCCCCTCCCCACCCCACAGATACGGCGTCCCGAGCTTGCTCTGCGCGAACGCGATGGCCCCGGCGGCCTGTTGACTGGGATCGATGCGGGTGACGGGGGCGGCGAAACTCTGCGACAGGCTGCGGATGCTCTTGACGTAGTCCTGCGTCTCGCTGATGGCCGGCACCCCGCCGGCCTTTATCACCCGGTACGCACCGGCGTTGTAGGCGGCGAGCATGTTGTCGGAGACGTCGCCCGGCACGCTCTTCACGTCCTTGGCCAACTGGCAGTCGTACGAAGCCGCCGAAGGAATCGCGTCGCCCGGGTCCCAGACGTTCCGCTTGCCGTCGCCGTTGCCGTCGATGCCGTAGATGGCCCACGTGCCGGGGATGAACTGTGCGATGCCCTGCGCGTTGGCGGGGCTGACGGCAGTCGGGTTCCAGCCGCTCTCCTGGTACAACTGGGCGGCGAGCAGCGCCGGGGTGAGCTGCGGGCACAGGTTGCCCCACTTCTGCACGAGCCCCTGGTACGCGGCCGGTACGGCGCCCTTGGCCAGCGCCCGGCCTGCCGAGGCCACCCCGCCCGCGAGGTTCCCGGCGACGACGTAGACCCCGACCACGAGCAGCGCGACGAAGCTCATGCCGAGCCCGACGGCCGCCCCACCGAACACCCATACCTTCCGCACGGTCCAACTTTCCCCCATGCCCGAGCGGTTCAAGGCTCTTTTTGCGTGATGTGGCGTCATTTCACAGTGACACCACGGCACGTGACGGGGGTGTAGTCACCGGGCGGTGGCCGGATCGATGCTGTGCGGCGGTTTCACGCTGATGATGAGCCGGGATCCCGGGCAGCGAGGATCACGTTCCGCGGTTCAGGTCCCGAGGCGTGACTCCCTGCTCATGGACGGCCGCGAGGCCCTGCCATGAAGATCAACCAGCCGTGGCGTCCTTGTACAGCTCCGTCGCCTCGCTGCCCAGCACCACGCTGTACGACACGTCGTCGGTCGAACCGCCCTGTTCGTGGCCGCCGAGGATGCCGACGACCTGGTTGTCGCCGTTGACCCAGGGGCTGCCGCTGGTGCCGGCGGTGAAGGAGGGGCAGTCGATGCGCTGCTGGGTCCTGCTGTGCGGGGTCGGCTTGTTGGTGCAGCTGATCGGCACCTCGCGGGAGTCCGGGTAGCCGACGACGGTCACGGCGGTGGCACCGGTGGCCGTACCGGGCGTGAAGCGGTTGGCCCCGACCACGTCCTCCAGGCGCCGGCCGTTCGCGTTCTCGACGGTGACGAAGGCGAGGTCGCTGTCCTCGTCCTGGTCCTTGGCCCATCCGTCGGGCAGGTAGCGCCTGCCCAGCTTCCACACCCCGTACGGCGCGTGTCCGTCCCGGTAGCCGGGCACGAAGAGCAGCTTGTCGTCGGCGCTGCTCACGCAGTGCGCCGCCGTGGCGACGAGATCGCCCCCGGGGCTGTGCACGACCGAGGCCGTGCAGTAGTGGCCGCCCTTGAGATCACCGGCGTGGTCCGCGCCGACGAGCACACCGATCCGTGCGGTGTGCCGGTTCACCGAGGCATCGGCGGTGACCCCGAGGGGCCCCGACGCCTCATCCGCGGCCGCCACGGACGCCGAGGTCAGGGCGAGCATCACCACCGCGCCGAGCAGTGCGGGGCGCGAGGTGAGCGTGATGCGTGAGATGCGCTTCATCAGCCTCCACTCTGCCCCGCGATCGTGAGAATCCCTCTGAGACTTAACTGAGATTTTCCTGTGAAACCTCCGGTTGGGCCCAGAGCCTCACCCGTAGACAGGGAAGTCACCCGTCGCGACATCACCGTGCAGCGGCTCGGGCAACGGTACCGGCTCCCCGAACTTACCTGGCAGCACGTCCTGGTAGGCGCCGTCGTCAGGCCGGGTGTGCAGGGTCCAGGTGGCCTTGCGCGGGTCGATGACGAGCAGCACGGGGACGCGGGCCACGGCGTACCAGTCGGCCTTGTCGCGGATGTCGCGGGATTTCTCAGAGGGAGAGATGACCTCGACGGCGAGTGCGGCGTCCTCGGGGTCGGCAAGCCAGTTCTCGTCCTGCCTCCGTTCTTCCGCCTTGCCGGCGTCTTCGGCCGCGCGAGCGGGTTCGGTGGGAGGTCCGACGTCCCGCTCGGCTTTGGAACCACCGTACTGGGCGACCTCCTGTCGCGCCTCCACGTCACGCACAGTCACCGTCACCATGAGCACACACCTCCTCACGTTCCGATCGGGCACGATTACAGTAAGCCACGGCTCTGACAGTCCGCCCACAGCAGCTTCCCGCCTCTGGACGCACCCAGCTCCCGCAGCACGGAGACACCCCAGGAGTCGGCACAGGCCCGTACGAGGTGCAGGCCGCGCCCGCTTTCCGCGTCGTCCGCCGGCGCGGGCTCGGGTACGGCGTCGGCGGCGGAGCCAGGCGGGACCCGGGGGCCGGGGAGAAGTCGTGCGCGGCGAGGGCGAACGCGATCACATCACCCTGCGCACCATCACGTTCGATGTCGGCGCCTGCCCGGGCCCTGGCCAGTCCATCCTCTACACCCACGGCCCGGTGCCGCAGTTGGACACCATCCAGCTCGATCAGTCCCACGGCGTCTCATTCCTCGATGCCGACGCCCAACTCCACAAGTGCCGAACGCTCTTTGACCGGATCGACGCCGTCGCACTCAGCCCGGACAAGACCCGTGACCACATCCACGACCTGATGCGAGAGCTGTGAGGGACCACCGATGAACCCGAACTGGCAGAAGTCCTCTTATTGCAGCGAGGGCAACTCCCCGGCGGCCTTCGGCACCCTGATAGCCGCCCTCAAGAAGAAGCCGGCGCCCGTCAGCGAAGGCGCCCACGAGTGGCAGTTGCAGCCGCCGTGAGCCGTCAGCTCACCGGCTTCAGCCCCCACGCCACCCCCGTCATCTCCTCCGACAGCGTCCACAGCCGTCGCGCCGCCGCCGGGTCGCTCGCCGCCGCGCTGCGGCCGACCAGGGTCGGGGCGCCGCGCATCTCGCCGAGGCCGTCCGGGCCGACGTACGCCGCGCCGGGCAGGTCCTGGCTCGCGGCGAACAACGTGGGCAGGGCGCCGGCCCGGTCGCTCTGGGCGAACACCTTGTTGCCGACCGCCATGACTCCCCTCATGAGGGCACTCCCGTGGTGGCTCTGCAGGTTGGTGGCGGCGTAGCCGGGGTGGGCGGACAGGGCCCGCACCGGGGAGCCGGCCTCGGCGAGGCGGCGCTGGAGCTCCAGGGTGAACAGGAGGTTCGCGAGCTTGGACTGGGCGTAGGCGCGGGTCGGGGTGTAGCGGCCGCGCAGGTTCACGTCCTCGAAGCTGATCACCCCGTCGCCCCCGCGGTGCAGACCGGAGGAGACCGTGACCACGCGGTCCGTCACATACGGCAGCAGCAGGTTCGTCAGCGCGAAGTGCCCGAGGTGGTTCGTGCCGAACTGCATCTCGAAGCCCTGCTGCGTGCGCTGCTCGGGCAGCATCATCACGCCCGCGTTGTTGATCAGCAGGTCCAGCGGGCGGTCCCAGCCGGCCGCGAACTCGCGCACCGAGTCGAGGTCGGCCAGGTCCAGCCGGCGCACCTCCGTGCTGCCGCCGGCCCGCGCCGCGGCGGCGCCGCCGCGCGCGAGGTCCCGTACGGCGAACACCACGTGCGCTCCGGCCCCGGCGAGCGCCTGGGCCGTCACGAGGCCGAGGCCGCTGTTGGCGCCGGTGATCACAGCCGTACGACCGCTGAAGTCGGGGAGGTCGGTCACGTTCCACTTGTGAGTAGCCATACCCCGAATGTAGGCATCGACAACAAAGCTGTCAACGACAACATCCCGTTACCATGGTGGGCATGCCGCGCCTGTCCTCCTCCTCGCCGTCTCCCTCCCGCCGTCCCTACCACCACGGAGACCTGCGCACCGCCCTGCTCAAGAGCGCCGAGCGCACCCTGCGCGAGAAGGGCGTCGGCGCGCTCTCGCTGCGCGAGCTGGCCCGGGACATCGGCGTGAGTCACGCCGCCCCGGGCCGGCACTTCAAGGACAAGCAGGCCCTGCTCGACGCCCTCGCGCTGGACGGGTACGAGCGGCTGAACCGGGCGCTGGACTCCGCCGTCGAGGACCCCGGCCTCGGCCTTGAGGGACGGCTGGCCGCACTCGCCCGCGCCTACCTCGGCTTCGCCGTCGAGAACCCCGAGCTGCTGGAGCTGATGTTCGCGCGCAAGCACGCCCCCGAAGACTCCGCCCGCTCCGACAGCTCCGAACTGCTCGCCACGGCCGTCGACCTCTCCCTCGGCTCCATCACGCGGATGATCGCGGACGCCCAGGAGCGAGGGGAGATCGTCGCGGGCGACCCCGAGCGGATCACCATGGTCGCCGCCGCGAGCCTGCACGGCCTCGCCGCCCTCATCGCCGCTTGCGCGCTCGACGCCGAGGAGGCCGTGCGCGGCCTGGACGAACACGTCCATCTGCTGCTGAACGGACTCCGGCCGCGGTAACACGCTCTCGCCACCCGTCAGTTACGCGCGTAGCCGCACCCTTCGGCCGCCGTCTGTGCCCGCCCTGTGCCCCAGGTCAAGCCACTCCCAGCACAGAGCCAGCACACGGCCATTGATCAGTAAGCCTCCGCCCGACTTCAGTAACGCGGGAGTCAGAATTCCAAGACCCTTCTTGTTGTCGCGTACTCAACAAGCAAGGGTCGAACCCGGGCCGCCGCCCCCACCGGTCACCCACCGGTGGACTCCCACACCCGCAGGCCTCTGTCACCCACTTCCAGGAGGCTGTACCTTGCGTACGTCCACCCACAACTCCCCCCACATACGCGGTAGATGGCGCCGCCTCGGCACCGCGGCCGCGGCCACCGCCGCGCTCGCCCTCGCCGGCTTCGGCACCGCGGCCCACGCGAGCGCCACCACCGCCACCACCGGCCACACGGCGGCCACCAAGGTGAGCGCCCAGGCCGTCGCCGCCCAGGTCGCCAAGGCCCATGTGCGCTACGCGAAGGCGTGTGCCGCGACCCCGAAGAAGGGCTTCGCCGCCTGCAACGCGCTCCGTGTCACCGGCGGCACCACCGCCTTCATGGAGAAGCAGGCCGCCCTCAAGGGCATCGCACCGAAGACCGTCTCGCCGAACGCCGCCTCCGATTCCCCCACCGGATACGGCCCCTCGGACCTCCAGTCGGCCTACGGCCTGACCTCCGCGGCCTCCGCCAACGGCTCGGGCGAGACCGTCGCCATCGTCGACGCCTACGACGACCCGAACGCGGCGGCCGACCTCGCGACGTACCGGTCGTACTACGGCCTGCCGTCCTGCACCACGTCCAACGGCTGCTTCAAGAAGGTCAGCCAGACCGGCTCCACCACCTCGCTCCCCACCGCCGACAGCGGCTGGGCCGGTGAGGAGTCCCTCGACCTCGACATGGTCAGCGCGGTCTGCCCGAACTGCAACATCCTGCTCGTCGAGGCCAAGTCGGCGTCCGACGCGAACCTCGGCACCGCGGTGAACGAGGCCGTCAGGCTCGGCGCGAAGTTCGTCTCCAACAGCTACGGCGGCTCGGAGTCCTCCTCCGACACCTCTTACGACTCCTCGTACTACAACCACCCTGGCGTCGCCATCACCGCCAGCGCGGGCGACAGCGCCTACGGCGCCGAGTACCCGGCCGCCTCCCAGTACGTCACCGCCGTCGGCGGCACCGCCCTGTCCACGGACTCCAGCAGCCGCGGCTGGACCGAGTCCGTCTGGAACACCTCCAGCACCGAGGGCACCGGCTCCGGCTGCTCGGCCAACGACCCCAAGCCCAGCTGGCAGACCGACAGCGGCTGCTCCACCCGCATGATCGCCGACGTGTCCGCCGTGGCCGACCCCGCCACCGGCGTCTCGGTCTACGACACCTACCAGGCGAGCGGCTGGAACACCTACGGCGGCACCAGCGCCTCCTCGCCGATCATCGCCTCGGTCTACGCCCTCGCCGGCACCCCGGGCAGCAGTGACTACCCGGCCCAGTACCCGTACAACGCGGCCGGCACCTCCGCCCTCAACGACGTGACGAGCGGCAGCAACGGCACCTGCGACACGGACTACTTCTGCACCGCCGGGCCCGGCTACGACGGCCCGACCGGCTGGGGCACGCCGCAGGGCACGTCCGCCTTCAGCGCGGGCTGACCCCACAAGGATCCACCCCGTCGGGTCACGGGGAGCCGCCAGTTTGAGGGGGACGTGGGGTCCCTTCGGCGGCACGGAAAGGAAAACGGGTCACGGCAGCCGGCCGCGGCCCGTTTTCCCTGCCCAGCGCCTCTCCTTCCTGTCCAACTCCCATGCGCTGTCTATGAGTTGGGTCAAGTGAACGGAATGCTTCGGCAAGGCGGACGCCAGGATTCCAGTACCCCCCTGGTTGTCACGTACTCAACAAGTCATCGTCTACCGCGTACCACGCACCGCCGCACGCACCCGCACAGCCCTGTTCCCACCCCCCACCCGGAAACCAGGAGCTGCACACATGCGTACGACTCACAGACGGTGGCGCCGCCTCGGCACCGCCTTCGCGGCCACCGCCGCACTCGCCCTCGCCGGCCTCGGCACCGCGGCCCACGCCGACGCCGCCGCCCCCACCGCGAAGGCCACCTGGACCGCCACCCCCTGTGCCACCCCCAAGCACAAGGGCGAACTCGCCTGCCACTCCTTCCGCGTGACCGGCGGGCTCACCGCCTTCCAGAAACAGCAGGCGGCGCGGACCGGCATCACCCCGAAGGCCGCCGACGCCTCCACCCCCTCCGGCTACGGCCCCTCGGACCTCCAGTCGGCCTACGGCCTCACCTCCGCCGCCTCCGCCAACGGCTCCGGCGAGACCGTCGCCATCGTCGACGCCTACGACGACCCGAACGCGGCCGCCGACCTCGCCACATACCGCTCGCACTACGGCCTGCCGTCCTGCACCACCTCCAACGGCTGCTTCAAGAAGGTCGGCCAGACCGGCTCCACCACCTCGCTCCCCACCGCCGACAGCGGCTGGGCCGAGGAGGAGTCCCTCGACCTCGACATGGCCTCCGCCATCTGCCCGAACTGCCACATCCTGCTCGTCGAGGCCACCTCCGCGACCATGGCCAACCTCGGCAAGGCGGTGAACGAGGCCGTCACCCTGGGCGCGAAGTACGTCTCCAACAGCTACGGCGGCTCGGAATCCTCCTCCGACACGTCGTACGACACCTCGTACTTCAACCACCCGGGCGTCGCCATCACCGTCTCCGCCGGTGACAGTGCCTACGGCGCCCAGTACCCCGCCGCCTCCAAGTACGTGACCTCGGTGGGCGGCACCGCCCTGTCGAAGTCCTCCTCCGCCTCCCGCGGCTGGACCGAGTCCGTCTGGAAGACCAGCAGCACGGAGGGAACGGGCTCCGGCTGCTCCGCGTACGACGCCAAGCCCACCTGGCAGACCGACACCGGCTGCGCCAAGCGCACCATCTCGGACGTGGCGGCCGTGGCCGACCCGGCGACCGGCGTCTCCGTCTACGACTCCTACGGCGTGACCGCCGGCTGGTACACCTTCGGCGGCACCAGCGCCAGCTCGCCCATCATCGCCTCCGTGTACGCCCTCGCCGGCACCCCGTCCAGCGGCAGCTACCCGGCCAAGTTCCCGTACACCGCGGCCGGCACCTCCGCGCTGAACGACGTCACCAGCGGCAACAACGGCTCCTGCTCCCCCAGCTACCTGTGCACCGCCGGCACGGGCTACGACGGCCCGACCGGCTGGGGCACCCCCGAGGGCACGGCGGCCTTCACCGGCTGACCGCACCACCGCCTCGCACGTCACAGGCCCCGACGGCACCCGGCCGCCGGGGCCTTGTCCATTTCCCGCCCGTCCCTCATGAGAACATCGTCCCGAAGCCTCACCCGACCGGCCGTCAGAAACCGTGCCAGGTCGTAAAGAGGGACAACGACAGAACCACACGACAGGTTCCGGTCTGACCTCGTTGCCCGGGGTGACCTGCCGTGATACACAGAGTGACCGTACGCGCGATACGTACGAAACCCGCCAGTCAATGACGTCAAGTCGACATACGTCGGCGCCGATGTCGGCGACAATGAGGCCTGACCTCTGCACCCCGCAGGGGGCCAACAGAACTACCCACCAGGGGCGGTGACTTACATGCTTCTCGCGGCCAGCAAGGGTGACATCAACACCATCATCGGCGGGATCGCCCCGAACTGGGGCCCCTTCGGCAGCCTGGGCAACGAGGCGAAGGTGATGATCGAGGTGGTGATGGCGGTGGCCATCCTCCTGTGCCTCGGCATCGCGGTCTGGGGCGCGGCCAAACAGCGCATCGGCGCCACGGCCCTGCGCGACACCTTCAGCGCGGAACAGGGCAAGGGCCTCATCATCGCCGGCCTCACCGGAGTCTTCATCATCGGCTCCCTCGGCACCCTGTTCACGATCGTGTACGGCATGGCGGTCTAGCCACACCTCCCGCCCCTCCGTCCCCCGTCCCCCCGTCTCCACCCGTCCGTCGTGCCCACCGGCTGAGGTTGCGTTTCCCTGATGTCGAGTCACCACACCGCGCCCGCGCGGGAACCAGCACGGCTACCGTCGTATGCCTACGAGGGTGAGGGGGCGTACACGGCATGAATCCCGGAGACGATGGGCCCTACCCCGACTACGACAGCCCCACGGGCCAAACCCGCACCCGCCTCCCCGACAACGACCCCTACGGCGGCGCCCCCCGCCGCCCCACCCGCTCCTCCTCCCGCAGCCTGGTGACCGTGGTGGGCGTGGTCGTCCTGCTGATCGCAGCGATCGCATTCGCCAACCGGGGAGACCACCCGTCCGCCGACACCGCCTCCGACAAGGGCAACAGGCCGACGACGTCCTCGACGGCGGCCAGCGGAACGGAACCGGTGCAGACCAAGGCCAGCGGCGTCCCCACGGGATTCGCCCACACGGAGCAGGGCGCCCAGTCGGCGGCCTCGAACTACGCCGTGGCGCTGGGCTCGACGGGCATGTTCAACAAGGACAGCCGCGACAGGCTGCTCAGCCTCCTGTACACCTCCCAGGCGGCCGACCGGCTCCAGAGCGCGATGGACCAGGCCTACTCGGCCGGCTTTCTCGCCAAGATGGGCCTCGACGCGGCGGGCAACCCGCCCCAGGGCAGCACGTTCGTCTCCCGGATCGTCCCGGCCGGCGCGACAGTGCTGAACTACGCGGACAACGGCGCCCGGGTCGCGGTCTGGTACGTGGGGCTCATCGGCATGGCCGGCAGCTCCTCCACCGACCCCGTCACCTCGTCGTGGAAGACCTGGACGTTCGACCTGCAATGGACCGGCGGCGACTGGAAGATCGCCTCCGACAGCCAGAAGGACGGCCCGGCCCCGGTCCCCGGTGACGACAAGGCCGCCACCTCCGACGAGATCAGCAAGGCCATCGAACAGTACGGAGGGTTCACGTATGCCCGGTAGCCCGCAACGTGCGCTGAAGCTCGCCGGAATCGTGGCGGCCGTGCAGACCACGGCAGTACTGCTGGCCACGCGCGCCGTCGCCGCGCCGTCGCCCACGCCCAACGCCTCCGGCAGCCCGTCGCCCTCGCCGTCGGGCAAGTACAACTGCGGCGTCATCTCCGGCGAGGCCAAGAAGTACTGCGAACGCGGCAACACCTCCAGCGGATCCGGCGGTGCCGTCACCCCGGACACCTCTGCCCAGGACCCCCTCTCCTCCCTCGCCAAAGGCTGTGCCGAAGCCGCCTCCTGGACCATCGACAAGCTCAGCAAGGCCGTGAAGAACACCGCCAACGTCGACTTCACCAACGAGAAGTTCCTTCAGCAGTACGCCGTCGTCTTCGCCGCCTCCACGATCCTCACGCTCCTGCTGTGGCTCCTGGCCGTCGCCAAGCGCGCCGTCCGCGGCGTCCCGCTGACCACCGCCATCTCCGAGGCCATCGGCTTCCTCTGGCTGACCGTCCTCGCCTCCGCCTTCACCCCCCTGATCCTCTACACCGTCGTCTCCGCGACCGACGGTGTCAGCGCCGTCCTCGCGAAGACCACCGGCAACCAGGCCGACGTCTTCTTCGGCACCTTCTCCGGCGCCCTCGGCAAGGGCACCGACATCGGCGGCGGACCGATCATGCTGATCGTCGTCTCCCTGGTCAGCATCCTCGCCGCCGGCGTCCTGTGGCTGGAGCTCGTCATCCGCGCCGCCCTCCTCTACGTCGGCGCCCTCCTCGGCACCGTCGTCTACGCCGGCCTCGTCGACAAGAACCTGTGGGGACACGTCCGGCGCTGGGCCGGCATCATGATCGCGGTCATCCTCGTCAAACCCGTCATCGTGATCGTGCTCGGCCTCGCCGGCGCGCTGTCGAGCGGCAACGGCCCCGACTCCTTCTCCGCCGTCGTCTCCGGCCTCGCCATCATCCTGCTCGCCATCTTCGCCAGCGCGATGATCTACCGCTTCGTCCCCGGCTTCGGCGACGAGATCGCGAACGGCCGCAACAACCGCATCATGCAGGGCGCCGAGAGCAAGGCCGCCGCCGTCATCAGCTCCCCCGCCACCCTCGTCGCCCAGGGCATCAAGACCCACAGCTCCCGCGCCGACAACAACGGCGGCGCGGGCGGCACCAGCAGCAGCACCCCCCGCCCGGCCAACCCCGCCACCGGCGGTGTCGCCGCGCACAGCAGCCGCCCCTCCGGCGGCGGCGGAGCAGTCCCCTCCGCCACTCCCGCGCCCCGCGCGCCCAGCCCGGCCAACACCCCGCACGCCGGCAACGCCCGCAACAACCGTTCAGGAGGTGAAGGGCGTTGACGACCGAGTCCCACCTGTCCCATCCGGTCACGCCCCGCCGTACGTATCTCATCGGCCGCGCCCGGCCCAACGCGATCGTCGGCCGAAACCGTGAGTCCGGCGAGATCGCGCTCATCATCGCGGGCGCGTTCCTCGGCATGATGTGCGGCCTCCTCGTCCCGGTGCTCTCGCTGCGGATCGTGCTGCTCACGGGCTTCCCGCTGATCGCGCTCGCCGCGGTCTACGTGCCGTACAAGCGCCGCACGTTCTACAAGTGGTTCGAGATCAACCGCAGCTACAAGCGCACCGTCAAGAACGGCGCCGTCTACCGCTCCACCGCCATGGAGGCCGGCACCAGCATCGGCGGACGGGAGGTGGAGGTGGGGCCGCCCCCCGGCATCGGGCGGATCACCTGGCTGGCCGCACCCTTCGGCCCCGACGAGATCGCCGTACTGCTGCACGCCGACCGCAAGACCGTCACCGCCGCCATCGAGATCGAGGGCCCCGGCGTCGGCCTGCGCGACTCGGAGGACCAGGAGGCCCTGGTCGACCGCTTCGGCACCCTGCTGAAGCATGTCGCCAACGGCGACGGCTTCGTGACCCGGCTGCAGATGCTCGCCCGCACCCTCCCCGCCGACCCCGACGCCCACGCCAAGGACGTCGCCCTGCGCGGCGACGACCGCGCCCCGGACTGGCTGTCCCGCTCCTACGACCAGCTCCAGTCCATGGTGTCCACCAGCAGCGAGCAGCACCGCGCCTACCTCGTCGCCTGCATGCACTTCACCCGCGAACTGGCCGCCGAGGCCCAGGCCATGGCCAAGGCCGCCCGCCCGCAGTCCGGCCGCAGGCTCGACCGCGACGCCGGGCTCGCCGTCGTCATGGCCCGCGAGCTGACCGACATCTGCTCGCGCCTCCAGGAGGCCGACATCCGCGTCCGCCAGCCGCTCGGTCAGGGACGGCTGGCCTCCCTCATCCACTCCATGTACGACCCGGACCACCCCATCGACCACATCCAGGCGATGACCCAGCGCAACGCCTGGCCGGCCGAGCTGGACGCCATGGAGCCCACCTACCTCCAGGCCAAGACCCGCGAGTCCAACACCCGCGCCCCCTGGTGCCACGCCACCGCCTGGGTGAAGGAGTGGCCGATGACCCCGGTGGGCGTGAACTTCCTCGCCCCCCTCCTCGTCCACACCCCCGACGTCATCCGCACCGTCGCCGTCACGATGGACCTCGAACCCACCGAGATCGCCATCGAACGTATGCTGACCGAGAAGACCAACGACGAGGCCGAGGCGTCCCGCGCCGCCAAGATGAACCGGACCGTCGACCCCCGGGACATCGCCGCCCACAACCGCCTCGACCAGCGCGGCGAGGACCTCGCCAGCGGCGCCGCCGGCGTCAACCTGGTCGGCTACATCACCGTCTCCGCCCGCACCCCCGACTCCCTCGCCCGCGACAAGCGCACGATAAGGGCCTCCGCCGGCAAGTCGTACCTCAAGCTGGAGTGGTGCGACCGAGAGCACCACCGCGCCTTCGTGAACACACTTCCCTTCGCCACCGGCATCCGACGGTAGGGGCTGATTCACCGATGCGGGATCCGCTGTCCGTCCTCACCGACGCCTTCACGTCCTTCCTCTTCGGAAAGGTCGAGACGACCCGTCTCCCGGTCCGCACCTCCACGGGCCAGGCCCAGGCCGTCTACCTGCCCACCGCCGCCCCCGGCCTCGGCGACTCCGGCGTGATCATCGGCCGCGAGGTCTACTCCGGAAAGGGCTACATCTACGACCCCTTCCAGCTCTACGGCCAGCAACTGCCGGCCCCCCACTGGCTCGTCCTCGGCGAGTCCGGCAACGGCAAGTCGGCCCTGGAGAAGACCTACGTCCTGCGCCAGCTGCGCTTCAAGGACCGCCAGGTCGTCGTCCTGGACGCCCAGGGCGAGGACGGCGTCGGCGAATGGAACCTCATCGCGGAAGAGCTGGGGATAACCCCCATCCGGCTCGACCCGACGGCGGCCCTGAACCACGGCATCCGCCTCAACCCCCTCGACCCCTCGATCACGACGACGGGCCAGCTGGCGCTGCTCCGCACGATCATCGAGGTCGCGATGGGCCACGGCCTCGACGAACGCTCCGGCTTCGCCCTGAAGGTCGCGCACTCCTACGTCAACGAGTCGATCGTGGACCGCCAGCCGGTCCTCACCGACATCGTGGAGCAGCTACGGCACCCCGAGCCGGAGTCGGCCGAGTCGATGAACGTCGCCATAGACGACGTACGCGCCTGGGGCCTGGACGTCGCCCTGGTGCTGGACCGCCTGGTCGACGGTGACCTGCGCGGCATGTTCGACGGCCCGACCACGGTCGGCATCGACCTCGACGCGCCCCTCATCGTCTTCGACCTGTCCCACATCGACCGCAACTCCATCGCCATGCCCATCCTCATGGCGATCGTCGGCGTGTGGCTGGAACACACCTGGATCCGCCCCGACCGGAAGAAGCGCATCTTCCTGGTCGAGGAGGCCTGGCACATCATCAACAGCCCCTTCGTGGCCCAGCTGTTCCAGCGCCTGCTGAAGTTCGGCCGGCGCCTGGGCCTGTCCTTCGTCGCCGTGGTCCACCACCTGTCCGACGTGGTCGACGGAGCGGCGGCGAAGGAAGCGGCCGCGATCCTGAAGATGGCGTCGACCAGGACGATCTACGCCCAGAAAGCCGACGAGGCGAGGTCGACGGGCCGCGTCCTGGGCCTGCCCCGCTGGGCGGTGGAGATCATCCCCACTCTCACGCCCGGCATCGCGGTCTGGGACGTCAACGGCAACGTCCAGGTGGTCAAACACCTCGTCACCGAGACGGAACGCCCCCTGGTCTTCACCGACCGCGCGATGACCGAGTCCTCCAGCGACCTCGTCGCCGACGAGGTGCTGCGCGCCGCCGAGCTGGAGGCCGAACAGCGGGCGGCGGCCTTCGTGGAACAGCACCTGGGCGACTCCGAGTCGACGGTGGCGTAGAGGCGCGTAGAGGAAGGGCACAGGCGTGAGACCGGACGACCGCCGCACCGACCGGCGGGAGGGCCAGGGCGGCATCCCCGACGGCCTCCTGGTCGGCATACTCGCGTTCCTCCTCGGCATGACCCTGCTGGTGTGGACGGCCACCGGGCTGGCCGCGCTCTTCACCAAGGGCGCCTGGCCCACGGGGGTCGTCTTCACCCGCACTCCCCTGGCCATGCGCCACCTCATCGGACAGCCCCACGACATCGCCGGCGCCTGGCCCGACACCCCCGCGAACCAGCTGTCCGGCTGGGGCCTGTTCTGGGGCCTGTTCCTCGGCCAGCTGATGATCCTGTTCGTCCTCACCGTGTTCGTGATAGGCGCGGCCGCGCGATGGCGGGCGGGGAGGGCGAGGCGGAAGGCGGAAGGACACGAGGAACCGCGTCCGGAGCCACGCCACGAGGTACCGGTGCCGCGCGGTGAACCGAGACCGGAGCCGGTACCGAGGTCGGAGTCGGTACCGGCTCCGGCTCAGCCGGCGCCCGAGCCGGAGCCGACGGAGATCTTGCGGGAGACGGTGCCGGAAGTCGCGCCCCCCGGCCTCCCGGTCAACGGCGAACCGGTGGGCCGGCGGAACGGAATCCTCGTCGCGCCCAGAGAAGAACGCCGGCCGACCGCGACCCACGCCCTACGCGAGGCGGAAGGCCCCGCCCTCGTCGTCACCTCGAACCCCGCCCTCTGGGCGGACACCAAGGACGCCAGGGCCAAACTGGGCCCCATCCTCCTCTACGACCCCGCGCACCTCTGCGACACGCCGGCCCGCCTCCACTGGTCCCCCACGGCAGGCTGCGAGGACAAGCCGACGGCCCTGAGCAGAGCGACGGCACTCCTCACCCCGGTCCAGCCCACGGCCAAGCTCGACCAGACCGTCACGGACACGGCAACCACGCTCCTGCGCAGCTACCTCCACGCCGCCGCCCTGGAATCCCGCACCATCCGCCACGTCCACCGCTGGGCCCAGGGCACCCAGGTCCAGGACGCCGTACGCACGCTCCGCACCCACCCCAAGGCCGCGGCCGGCTCCGCCGGCGAACTCGAGGCAGCCCTCACCGCGCACCCCGAACGCCGGGACATCGCCCAGGAGTTGATCACGCGCGCCCTCGCCGCCCTCTTCACGGTCAACATCCGCGAGGCCTGCACTCCCAACCGAACTGATGCGCTCGCCTTGGATTCCTTTGTCCACGAAGGGGGCACGCTTTATGTGGTCGGTGAATCCATCGAGGACCCCCGGAGCAACCCCGGCGCGATGCCGCTCCTGACGGCCCTCGTCTCAAGCGTGGTCGAGCGCGGCCGGCGCATGGCCGAACGGTCATCCTCCGGTCGGCTCGACCCACCACTCACCCTGGTCCTGGACGACATCGCGGCCGTCGCGCCCCTGCCCCAACTCCCGGACCTGCTCACCACCGGCTCCGACCGCGGCCTGCCCACCCTCGCCCTGCTCCGCTCCCGCGAACAGGCCCGCTCCCGCTGGCCCCACCAGGAACTGCCGGTCTAGGACCGCCGCCCCAGCACGAACTCCAACTCGTCCTGCTCCTCGTCCTTGACGAACGGCACCGTCACCCCGCTCGGCGCGAAGCCCGCCTTGCGGTACGCCCCCTGCGCCCGCGTGTTCTTCTCGTGCACCAGCAGCCGCACCCGCTGTGCACCGCGCTCCCACGCCCAGGCCACACCGGCGTCGAACAGGGCCTTGATCAGCCCGTTCCCACGGTGCTCGGGCCGGACGTACACCCCGACGACATGCCCCTGCCGCCGCTCGACCGGCGTCCCGGCCCAGTCCTTCGTCCCGGCCTCCTCGATGAGCACGGTCACCGAGCCGGCCCATGACCCGTCGGGCGCCTCGGCCACGAACTGCCGGGCCGCAGCGGACCCCTCACCCGACCCTTCGGCCCGGTCCTGCCAGAAGGCGTCCGCCTTGACCGCGGCCTCCTCGTACGACTCCAGAAAGGCGAGATCCGCCAACGGATCCCGCAACGCCTCAAGCCGCAACTGCTTCACGAGGGGCCAGTCGTCGCGTCGTATGGCGCGGATGACGTAGTCATGATTGCTGCTCATGGGGCCACCGTAGTTCGGCCCGCTGTCAGTGGCATCTCATATTGTGGTCGCCATGACAACACTCCCTCAACGCCCGCACACCGCCCTGCTGGTCATCGACGTACAGAACGGCGTGATGGCCGGCTCCCCCCACCGCGACGACGTCATCGCCAACATCAGCACACTCGTCGGCAAGGCCCGCGCGGCCGACGTTTCCGGTGATCTGGGTGCAGCACTCCGACGAGGAGCTGAAGGAGGGCAGCGAGAACTGGCAGTACGTCCCGGAGCTGGTCCGGCAGGACACCGAGCCCCTCGTGCCCAAGAACTGGATGGACTCCTTCGAGGACACCGAGCTGGAGTCCGTGCTGTCGGAGCTCAAGGTGGGCCGGCTCATCGTCACTGGCGCACAGACCGACGCGTGCATCCGCTCCACCCTGACCTTCTGAAAACGCAGAAAGGCCCACGCCTGATGGCGTGGGCCTTTCCCAAAATTTGTTCGGCGGCGTCCTACTCTCCCACAGGGTCCCCCCTGCAGTACCATCGGCGCTGTGAGGCTTAGCTTCCGGGTTCGGAATGTAACCGGGCGTTTCCCTCACGCTATGACCACCGAAACACTATGAAACAATCAACAACCGTTGGCTGTTCGTGGTTTCAGAACCAACACAGTGGACGCGAGCAACTGAGGACAAGCCCTCGGCCTATTAGTACCGGTCACCTCCACACCTCACGGTGCTTCCAGATCCGGCCTATCAACCCAGTCGTCTACTGGGAGCCTTACCCCATCAAGTGGGTGGGAGTCCTCATCTCGAAGCAGGCTTCCCGCTTAGATGCTTTCAGCGGTTATCCCTCCCGAACGTAGCCAACCAGCCATGCCCTTGGCAGAACAACTGGCACACCAGAGGTTCGTCCGTCCCGGTCCTCTCGTACTAGGGACAGCCCTTCTCAAGACTCCTACGCGCACAGCGGATAGGGACCGAACTGTCTCACGACGTTCTAAACCCAGCTCGCGTACCGCTTTAATGGGCGAACAGCCCAACCCTTGGGACCGACTCCAGCCCCAGGATGCGACGAGCCGACATCGAGGTGCCAAACCATCCCGTCGATATGGACTCTTGGGGAAGATCAGCCTGTTATCCCCGGGGTACCTTTTATCCGTTGAGCGACGGCGCTTCCACAAGCCACCGCCGGATCACTAGTCCCGACTTTCGTCCCTGCTCGACCCGTCGGTCTCACAGTCAAGCTCCCTTGTGCACTTACACTCAACACCTGATTGCCAACCAGGCTGAGGGAACCTTTGGGCGCCTCCGTTACTCTTTAGGAGGCAACCGCCCCAGTTAAACTACCCATCAGACACTGTCCCTGATCCGGATCACGGACCCAGGTTAGACATCCAGCACGACCAGACTGGTATTTCAACGACGACTCCACGAACACTGGCGTGCCCGCTTCAAAGTCTCCCAGCTATCCTACACAAGCCGAACCGAACACCAATATCAAACTGTAGTAAAGGTCCCGGGGTCTTTCCGTCCTGCTGCGCGAAACGAGCATCTTTACTCGTAGTGCAATTTCACCGGGCCTATGGTTGAGACAGTCGAGAAGTCGTTACGCCATTCGTGCAGGTCGGAACTTACCCGACAAGGAATTTCGCTACCTTAGGATGGTTATAGTTACCACCGCCGTTTACTGGCGCTTAAGTTCTCAGCTTCGCCCCACCGAAATGGAGCTAACCGGTCCCCTTAACGTTCCAGCACCGGGCAGGCGTCAGTCCGTATACATCGCCTTACGGCTTCGCACGGACCTGTGTTTTTAGTAAACAGTCGCTTCTCGCTGGTCTCTGCGGCCACCCCCAGCTCTGGCAGCAAGTGCCGTCACCAGACGTGGCCCCCCTTCTCCCGAAGTTACGGGGGCATTTTGCCGAGTTCCTTAACCATAGTTCACCCGAACGCCTCGGTATTCTCTACCTGACCACCTGAGTCGGTTTAGGGTACGGGCCGCCATGAAACTCGCTAGAGGCTTTTCTCGACAGCATAGGATCATCCACTTCACCACAATCGGCTCGGCATCAGGTCTCACCCTGCATGAGTGGCGGATTTGCCTACCACTCGGGCTACACCCTTACCCCGGGACAACCACCGCCCGGGATGGACTACCTTCCTGCGTCACCCCATCACTCACCTACTAACCGCTTGGTCCGGCGGCTCCACCACTTTCCATTCCCCGAAGGGTCCGGAACGGCTTCACGGCCTTAGCATCACGATGCTCGATGTTTGACGCTTCACAGCGGGTACCGGAATATCAACCGGTTATCCATCGACTACGCCTGTCGGCCTCGCCTTAGGTCCCGACTTACCCTGGGCAGATCAGCTTGACCCAGGAACCCTTAGTCAATCGGCGCAAACGTTTCTCACGTTTGTATCGCTACTCATGCCTGCATTCTCACTCGTCAACCGTCCACGACTACCTTCCAGTGCCGCTTCACCCGGCAGACGACGCTCCCCTACCCATCCACACAGGCGTTGGCCCTATTGTGTGAATGACACGACTTCGGCGGTACGCTTGAGCCCCGCTACATTGTCGGCGCGGAATCACTAGACCAGTGAGCTATTACGCACTCTTTCAAGGGTGGCTGCTTCTAAGCCAACCTCCTGGTTGTCTGTGCGACTCCACATCCTTTCCCACTTAGCGTACGCTTAGGGGCCTTAGTCGATGCTCTGGGCTGTTTCCCTCTCGACCATGGAGCTTATCCCCCACAGTCTCACTGCCGCGCTCTCACTTACCGGCATTCGGAGTTTGGCTAAGGTCAGTAACCCGGTAGGGCCCATCGCCTATCCAGTGCTCTACCTCCGGCAAGAAACACACGACGCTGCACCTAAATGCATTTCGGGGAGAACCAGCTATCACGGAGTTTGATTGGCCTTTCACCCCTAACCACAGGTCATCCCCCAGGTTTTCAACCCTGGTGGGTTCGGTCCTCCACGAAGTCTTACCTCCGCTTCAACCTGCCCATGGCTAGATCACTCCGCTTCGGGTCTTGAGCGTGCTACTGAATCGCCCTGTTCGGACTCGCTTTCGCTACGGCTTCCCCACCCGGGTTAACCTCGCAACACACCGCAAACTCGCAGGCTCATTCTTCAAAAGGCACGCAGTCACGAGAATGTGCAAGCACATTCCGACGCTCCCACGGCTTGTAGGCACACGGTTTCAGGTACTATTTCACTCCCCTCCCGGGGTACTTTTCACCATTCCCTCACGGTACTATCCGCTATCGGTCACCAGGGAATATTTAGGCTTAGCGGGTGGTCCCGCCAGATTCACACGGGATTTCTCGGGCCCCGTGCTACTTGGGTGTCTCTCAAACGAGCCGCTGACGTTTCGACTACGGGGGTCTTACCCTCTACGCCGGACCTTTCGCATGTCCTTCGCCTACATCAACGGTTTCTGACTCGTCTCACGGCCGGCAGACCGTGAAAGAGAGATCCCACAACCCCCACGACGCAACCCCTGCCGGGTCTCACACGCCATAGGTTTGGCCTCATCCGGTTTCGCTCGCCACTACTCCCGGAATCACGGTTGTTTTCTCTTCCTGAGGGTACTGAGATGTTTCACTTCCCCTCGTTCCCTCCACACTGCCTATGTGTTCAGCAGCGGGTGACAGCCCATGACGACTGCCGGGTTTCCCCATTCGGAAACCCCCGGATCAAAGCCTGGTTGACGACTCCCCGGGGACTATCGCGGCCTCCCACGTCCTTCATCGGTTCCTGGTGCCAAGGCATCCACCGTGCGCCCTTAAAAACTTGGCCACAGATGCTCGCGTCCACTGTGCAGTTCTCAAACAACGACCAGCCACCCATCACCCCGAACCCATAAGGTCCGAGTGCACTGGGGCCGGCGACTGAGGAGAAGATCAGATCATTCCCTCAGACACCCAACAGCGTGCCCGGCACGACCAGCCGACCAGATCAGCGTTCCACGCCCCGAAGAGCAGTACTAGCGCCTGGTCCGTCCTGGACCGTGCCGAATAATCAACGTTCCACCCATGAGCAACCAGCATCGGACACTCGCCGATGTACTGGCCTCTGACCGAGCAGAGCCCGGTAAGAAGTGCTCCTTAGAAAGGAGGTGATCCAGCCGCACCTTCCGGTACGGCTACCTTGTTACGACTTCGTCCCAATCGCTAGTCCCACCTTCGACGACTCCCTCCCACAAGGGGTTGGGCCACCGGCTTCGGGTGTTACCAACTTTCGTGACGTGACGGGCGGTGTGTACAAGGCCCGGGAACGTATTCACCGCAGCAATGCTGATCTGCGATTACTAGCAACTCCGACTTCATGGGGTCGAGTTGCAGACCCCAATCCGAACTGAGACCGGCTTTTTGAGATTCGCTCCACCTCACGGTATCGCAGCTCATTGTACCGGCCATTGTAGCACGTGTGCAGCCCAAGACATAAGGGGCATGATGACTTGACGTCGTCCCCACCTTCCTCCGAGTTGACCCCGGCGGTCTCCTGTGAGTCCCCATCACCCCGAAGGGCATGCTGGCAACACAGAACAAGGGTTGCGCTCGTTGCGGGACTTAACCCAACATCTCACGACACGAGCTGACGACAGCCATGCACCACCTGTACACCGACCACAAGGGGGGCACTATCTCTAATGCTTTCCGGTGTATGTCAAGCCTTGGTAAGGTTCTTCGCGTTGCGTCGAATTAAGCCACATGCTCCGCTGCTTGTGCGGGCCCCCGTCAATTCCTTTGAGTTTTAGCCTTGCGGCCGTACTCCCCAGGCGGGGAACTTAATGCGTTAGCTGCGGCACCGACGACGTGGAATGTCGCCAACACCTAGTTCCCACCGTTTACGGCGTGGACTACCAGGGTATCTAATCCTGTTCGCTCCCCACGCTTTCGCTCCTCAGCGTCAGTAATGGCCCAGAGATCCGCCTTCGCCACCGGTGTTCCTCCTGATATCTGCGCATTTCACCGCTACACCAGGAATTCCGATCTCCCCTACCACACTCTAGCTAGCCCGTATCGAATGCAGACCCGGGGTTAAGCCCCGGGCTTTCACACCCGACGTGACAAGCCGCCTACGAGCTCTTTACGCCCAATAATTCCGGACAACGCTTGCGCCCTACGTATTACCGCGGCTGCTGGCACGTAGTTAGCCGGCGCTTCTTCTGCAGGTACCGTCACTTGCGCTTCTTCCCTGCTGAAAGAGGTTTACAACCCGAAGGCCGTCATCCCTCACGCGGCGTCGCTGCATCAGGCTTTCGCCCATTGTGCAATATTCCCCACTGCTGCCTCCCGTAGGAGTCTGGGCCGTGTCTCAGTCCCAGTGTGGCCGGTCGCCCTCTCAGGCCGGCTACCCGTCGTCGCCTTGGTGAGCCATTACCTCACCAACAAGCTGATAGGCCGCGGGCTCATCCTTCACCGCCGGAGCTTTACACCGTCAAGGATGCCCAAGACGGTCATATCCGGTATTAGACCCCGTTTCCAGGGCTTGTCCCAGAGTGAAGGGCAGATTGCCCACGTGTTACTCACCCGTTCGCCACTAATCCACCCCGAAGGGCTTCATCGTTCGACTTGCATGTGTTAAGCACGCCGCCAGCGTTCGTCCTGAGCCAGGATCAAACTCTCCGTGAATGTTTACCGGTAATCCGGTCGAACACCACGAGAGCGGAACCAGGAGGAGGAATAGTCCTCCCGGTTCACAGCGTCCTCGCTGTGTTTTTCAAAGGAACCTCGCCCCGGTCGTGATGACCGGAGACGGGGTATCAACTAATCTGGCGTTGATTTTTGGCACGCTGTTGAGTTCTCAAGGAACGGTCGCTTCCTTTGTACTCACCCTCTCGGGCTTTCCTCTGGGCTTCCCTTCGGCGTTTCCGACTCTATCAGATCTTTTCTCGATCCGATTTCCTCGGTGCTTTCCAGGTTCCCGCTCCGCTTTCGCTTCGCGTTTCCCTTTCCGGCGGTTCCGACTCTATCAGATCCTTTCGGTGTCTGACTCCCAGTCAGGGGGGTTTGTCTTCCCGGCCGTTGGGCCGTTCCGACGTCTCAAACCTTAGCGGATCCGCTCGGCGATTCCCAATCGGGGCGCCGGGCTTCCATTCGAATTGAATTCGGGCATGCCGAAATCGACCCGGACGGGAGATCGTGCTGATGGTGTGAGGGGGTGCCGCGTGAAGCGGCGGAGTGTTGCCGGAGAACCGTTACGGCTCGGCGGCAACCCGGAGAACTTTACGGATCCGGCAGGCGAGCGTCAACCTTCGCTGTCAAGATCTTTTCCGCGGCCCTGACGGGGCGGCATCAGTCCAGGTCGGTGAGGCGGCCGCCGGCGTCCGGCTGGGCGTGCTCCACCCGGCGCAGCAGACGGGTGAGGACCTCTCCCAGCACCGCGCGCTCCGCGGGAGTGAGGTCCTGGAGCAGGTCCTCCTCGAAGACGGTCGCCAGGCGCATGGCCTCCAGCCACTTCTCGCGGCCCTCGGGGGTCAGCTCGACGATCACCCGGACGCGGTTCGACTCGTCACGCTCCCGGGTGACGAGCCCCTCGGCGACCATGCGGTCGATCCGGTGGGTCATCGCGGCCGGCGTGAGGCCGAGGCGCTTGGCGAGGTCGCTGGGGCCCATGCGATAGGGCACGCCGGAGAGGACGAGGGCCTTGAGGACCTCCCACTCGGCGTTGCTGATGCCGAGGGCCGAGGTCTGGCGGCCGTAAGCGACGTTCATGCGGCGGTTGAGCCGGGACAGTGCCGAGACGATCTTCTCGACCTGGGGGTCGAGATCGTGGAACTCGCGCTGGTAGGCGGCGATCTGTTCTTCGAGGGTCGGCTCTGTGACGCCGGGGGTGTCGGCCATGGCCGCAGTATCGCACGCAGCTCCTTTGCCTTGAAGTCCTTGATTGTGTAGTCTTTAGCTTCGAACTTTAGCTTCGAAGTCTTCAGATCTAACTTCTTCGGATCTCAGTGGTTGAGAGAGGTGAACGTGACCAGGGCGATGGGCGCAGCGATGCGCCGGATCCACGTGGGTAACGCACTCAGTGCTTTCGGGCTCGGCTTCACGGTCCCGTACCTGTACGTCTATGTGGCGCAGGTGCGGGGCCTCGGGTCGATGACGGCGGGGCTCGTCCTCGCCGTCTTCGCCGTGGCCGCGCTGATAGTGCTGCCGTTCGCCGGCCGGGCGATCGTGCGGCGCGGCCCACTGCCGGTCCTGCTCGCCGCCCTGGTCACCGCCGCGCTCGGCGCGCTGAGCCTGGGGCTGGCGGGCAACGCCACGACCGTACTGCTGTCGGCCGCGGCGCTCGGGGCCGGGCAGGCCGTGATGCAGCCGGCGCTGGCGACGATGATCGTGGACTGCTCGACGGCGGACACGCGCTCGCGTGCGTTCGCGATGCAGTTCTTCCTGCAGAACCTGGGGCTGGGTGTCGGTGGTCTGATCGGCGGCCATCTCGTCGACACCACGCGCGTGTCCTCGTTCACGCTGCTGTTCGCGATCGAGGCGGCGATATTCCTGCTGCTGGTCGTGGTGATGGCGACGGTGCGGATGCCGCACGCGCCGCGGCTGACGGACGCGCCCGCGCCGTCGGCGAAGGGCGGCTGGAAGCAGTTGCTCGGGAACCGGGCGATGGTGCAGCTGTGCGTGCTCGGCTTCGTGCTGTTCTTCGCCTGCTACGGCCAGTTCGAGTCCGGTCTGAGCGCGTACGGCGTCGAGGCCGCCGGGATATCCACGTCCGCGCTGGGGACCGCCCTGGCCGCGAACACGCTGATGATCGTGATCGCCCAGTTCGCCGTGCTGAAGTTCGTCGAGCGGCGTCGGCGCTCGCGCGTGATCGCCGGGGTAGGCCTGATCTGGGCCGTGGCGTGGGTCGCGGCCGGGTACGCGGGGCTGGGGCACGGCAGCCAGGAGATGGCCACGGCCGCGTTCGTCTCGACGTACGCGCTGTTCGGGCTGGGTGAGGCGATGCTGTCGCCGACCGTCGCGCCGCTGGTCGCCGATCTGGCGCCGGAGGGCATGGCCGGGCAGTACAACTCTGCGTTCGCGCTGGTCAAGCAGCTGGCGCTGGCCGTCGGTCCGGCGGTGGGCGGGCCCATGGGTGCCTCGCTGCACGCGCCGTACATCGTGACGTTCCTGCTGTTCTCGCTCGGGATCACCTTCCTGGCGCTGCGGCTCGGGCGGCGGCTCACCACGGTGCAGGACCGGCCGTGGTCGGCGCAGGGCAGCCGGGTGGTCACGCGCGGCGGGGCGCCGGCAGAGCCGGTGGCGGCGGAGGCGTAGCCCCGCGGTCCCGCAGCGGTTCGCGACGGCCGTCGCCTTCGGGTGGCGGCCGTCGCGCGTACCGGTCAGCGGGTTGCCGTCACCAGCGTCACGGTGAAGGGGAGCGTCGCCGTGCCGTCGGGGGCGGTGCGGTCCGCGAGCTGGTCCAGGACCAGGCGGCCCGCGGCGGTGAGGGCCCGCCTGCCGCCGGCCCGGGTGATCAGGCCGCCCCAGAGGGCGGTGAGGTGGCCGGGGGCGTAGGTGTCCAGCGGGCGCAGGGTGATGGCGAAGGTGACCTCGCGGTGGGCCGTGTCGTGGTAGCCGGCCGTGCGGAGGGCCTCGGTGAGCTGGTCGGCGGTGCGGGCGAACGCCCGCGCGAAGTAGCCCGGCGCGTCGGGGCCGCCGTACTCCTCAAGGGCCCGCTGCTGGGCGAGGAAGTAGGGCTGGCGGTCGACGGGGGCCCAGGCGGTCGTGGCGAAACGGCCGGTGGGGCGGGTGACGCGGGCCGTCTCGGCGAAGGCGGCGCCGAGGTCGGGGAAGAACTGGGTGCCCTGCTGGCAGACGACGGCGTCGAAGGCGGCGGTGTCGTAGGGGAGGAGGTCGGCGGGGGCCACCGTGAAGTCGATGTCGGGGTAGAGGCGGGGGTGCTGTTCCCGGGCCACCCGGATCATGCCCTCGTCGATGTCGGCGCCGCAGACGCGGCCGGTGGGGCCGGTGAGGGCGGCGGCCGCGTGGGCGGCGAAGCCGGTGCCGCAGGCGAGGTCGAGGACGGTGGAGCCGGGGCCGAGGTCCACGGCGTCCAGCAGCTCGGCCACGAAGGGGCGCATGATCGGGGCGCTGTAGGCGGCGTACTGCTCCGGGCCGTGGCTCGCGCGGTGTACGTCCGTCAGGGGCGTGTCTGCCATGGGTCAGTGCTTCCCCTGCGTCCCCTGTTTTCCCTTCGGCAGGAGGAATTCGCACCAGACCGCCTTGCCGCCGCCGGGAGTGCGGCGCGAGCCCCAGTTCGAGGCGATCGTCGCGACGATCGCGATGCCGCGGCCGGACTCGTCGGCCGGTTCGGCGCGGCGGCGCCGGGGCAGGTGGTCGTCGCCGTCCGTGACCTCGACGATCAGGCGGCGGTCGGTGCGGCGCAGGCGCAGGCGCATCGGCGGGGTGCCGTGCTGGAGGGAGTTGGCGACCAGTTCGCTGGTGGCGAGGACGCCGAGGTCGTGCAGTTCGGCAGGGAAGCGCCAGCTGGTGAGGACGCCGGAGGCGAAGGCACGCGCGCGTGGGGCCGCTTCCACGCCGCCGAGGAGTTCCAGGGCCGCGTTGCGGAAGAGTTCGCCTGCGGGGCCCGTACGGGCCGGGTGCTGGAGGACGAGGACCGCGACGTCGTCGTCGTGGTCGGCGGTGACGCCGGCCGAGCGGACCAGGCGGTCGCAGACGACCTGCGGGGTGCCGGTGGCGCCCGCGAGGGCGCGTTCGAGTGCCGCGATGCCCTCGTCCAGGTCCTCGTCGCGGCGTTCGACCAGGCCGTCCGTGTAGAGGACGGCCGTCGATCCGGGGCCGAGCGCGATCGAACCCGACGCGTGCATCCAGCCGCCGGTGCCGAGCGGCGGGCCGGTGGGTTCGTCGGCGCGGGAGACCGAGCCGTTCTCGTCGCGGACGAGGATCGGGAGGTGGCCCGCGGAGGCGTACACCAGCCGGCCCTCGTTGGGGTCGTGGACGGCGTAGGCGCAGGTGGCGATCTGGTTGGCGTCGATCTCGGCGGCCAGGCCGTCCAGCAGCTGGAGCACCTCGTGCGGCGGCAGGTCGAGGCGGGCGTACGCCCGGACGGCTGTCCTGAGTTGGCCCATGACCGCCGCCGCGCGCACGCCCCGGCCCATGACGTCGCCGATGACGAGGGCCGTGCGGCCGCCGCCGAGGGTGATGACGTCGTACCAGTCGCCGCCGACCGCGGCCTCGGTGCCGCCGGGCTGGTAGGTGGCGGCGATGCGCAGGTCGTCGGGTTGTTCCAGTTCCTGTGGGAGCAGGGAGCGCTGGAGGGTGACGGCGGTCTCGCGCTGGCGGCGTTCGCTGGCGCGCAGGCGTTCGGCGGCCTCGGCGTGGTCGGTGACGTCGGTGGCGAAGACCAGCACGCCGCCGTCGCGGTCGCCGTCCTCGGCGACGGGGGTGCACGTGAAGGTGTACGACCGGCCGTCGACGGCCTTGCGGGACTTCAGGGTGCGGGGCTTGCCGCTGCGCAGCACCTGGTCGAGGAGCGGGAGCAGGCCCAGCTCGGCCAGCTCCGGCAGCGCCTCCCGCGCGGGCGCGCCCGCCGGTCGTGCGCCGAAGGCCGCGGTGTACGCGCCGTTGACGTACGCGAGGTGGTGGTCCGGGCCGTGCACGAGGGCGACGAGTGCGGGGACGCGGTCGAGGACGTCGCGCGCGGGCAGTTCGTCGACGGCAGGCACCGGGGTTGTGCCGTCGGCCGACTGCTCGGCGCGGGCCGCGGGCACCGAGCCTTCTCCCCGCCGGTCCGTGGGGACCGGGGTCTCGGTCCGCGCGGCGGCGCGGCGCTGCGTTCCGGGGAGCCGGGCGCTCCAGCGCGTGAAGTTCACTGTGGGAAGAGCCTCGTGGGTGCTGTGGGCGGGCGGGTGAACCGTCCGCGGACGTGGGGCAGTCTGGCAGGGTCTTGTCGGGAGCGCAGGGTCTTGCGGGGGCGGGCCGCGGCGACATCCGTCAGACGCCGGAGCGGGCCGTGGAGTTCCTGGGTCCGGTCAGGACGACCCCAACGGGTCGTCCGAGGGATTGTGAGGAGGCTTTCCACCGGCCGCGAGTTCGAACTCCGCTCGGGGATGTTCGAGCGAACCGAGCGAGACGATCTCCCGTTTGAAGAGCCCTGCGAGGGTCCATTCCGCCAGCACGCGGGCCTTTCGGTTGAAGGTGGGCACCCTGCTGAGGTGGTAGACGCGGTGCATGAACCAGGCAGGGTAGCCCTTCAGCCTGCGCCCGTAGACCTGGGCGACGCCCTTGTGGAAGCCGAGGGAGGCGACCGAGCCGACGTACCGGTGCGCGTACGTCTCCAGGGGCTCGCCGCGCAGCGCGTGGGCGATGTTGTCGCCGAGGGTGCGGGCCTGGCGGACGGCGTGCTGGGCGTTGGGGGCGGTGTCGGTGCCGGGTTCGGCGGCGGTGACGTCGGGGACGGCCGCCGCGTCGCCGGCGCCCCAGGCGTGCGCCGCGCCGTCCACGGTCAGCTCGGCCGTGCACTTCAGGCGGCCGCGCGCGGTCAGCGGCAGGTCGGTGGCGGCGAGCACGGGGTGCGGTTTGACGCCGGCGGTCCACACGACCGTACGGGTCGGGAAGCGCTGGCCGTCGCTGAGGACGGCGACGCGGTCGGCGCAGGAGTCCAGGCGGGTTTCGAGCAGCACCTGGATGTTGCGGCGGCGCAGCTGGGTGACGGTGTAGCGGCCCAGCTCGGCGCCGACCTCGGGGAGGACGCGGTCGGAGGCCTCCACGAGGATCCATCTCATGTCCTCGGGGCGGACGTTGTGGTAGTAGCGCACGGCGTAGCGGGCCATGTCCTCCAGTTCGGCGAGCGCCTCGACGCCGGCGTAGCCGCCGCCGAGGAAGACGAAGGTCAGGGCGGCGTCGCGGATCGCGGGGTCGCGGGTGGAGGAGGCGATGTCCAGCTGTTCGAGGACGTGGTTGCGCAGGCCGATGGCCTCTTCGACGGTCTTGAAACCGATGCCGTACTCGGCGAGGCCGGGCACGGGCAGCGTGCGGGAGACGGAACCGGGGGCGAGGACGATCTCGTCGTACGCGAGGAGGTCGGCCGCCGTGCCCTCCTCGGTGGTGGCGGGCGTGGAGACCGCGGCGGTGCGCACCGCGTGGTCGACGGAGATCACCTCGCCGACGACGACATGGCACTGGCGCAGGACGCGGCGCAGCGGTACGACGACATGGCGAGGGGAAATCGAACCGGCGGCCGCTTCGGGGAGGAAGGGCTGGTACGTCATGTAGGGATCGGGCGTGACGACGGTGATCTCGACCTCACCGCGCCTGAGCTCGGCCTTCAGCTTCCGCTGGAGGCGCAGGGCCGTGTACATCCCGACGTAGCCACCGCCGACAACCAGAATGCGCGCACGTTCCTTCACCATCCCATGACGCACCCGGCGCTGTTGTTTGTCCACAGTCCCGGCAATTTGTGTGACCGGCGGGCGCGTGTGCGGTGCGCCGGGGGCGGTCGCCGGGGTGGACGAAAGGGGGCAGGTCAGCGGGGGCGGGTCACAGTGTGCGAAGGTGGGGAATCGGGGCGGATATGACGCGTACTCCGATCGGGGGGCGCGACGAGCGGAACCTGCCCCTTCTGAATTGACTCCCTCTCAACTATGTTCGTGTGTCGACGGGGTGTAGGGAATGTGCTCGAACGGGGCTCGCGACGGGCGGACCCGGTCGAGATCGAAGTGGGTTCCGCGCACTCCGGATGCAGTGACGGGGAGTCTCCGGGGGGAGACGTCATTTACCGGGGGAAAAACATGCATGTTCAGGACACGCATCATTGGTCATCGGCAACCGCAGCCGTCGTCGCACCCGGCGGCGGGGCGGTGAGCGCCGCGGTGGGCAACGGACGCGCGGACGCGTCGCGTACGACACCGCTGCGCGTGGACGCACAGCGCAATCTGGAGCACGTGCTGCGTGCGGCGCGCGAGGTCTTCGGCGAGCTGGGCTACGGCGCGCCGATGGAGGACGTGGCGCGGCGCGCGCGGGTCGGTGTCGGCACGGTGTACCGGCGCTTTCCCAGCAAGGACGTACTGGTCCGGCGGATAGCCGAGGAGGAGACCGCGCGCCTGACCGATCAGGCGCGCACCGCGCTCGGGCAGGAGGACGAGCCGTGGTCGGCGCTGTCCCGCTTCCTGCGGACGTCGGTGGCGTCCGGGGCGGGGCGGCTGCTGCCGCCGCAGGTGCTCGCCGGCTCCGCCGGTTCGGCCGAGGGGGGCGCTTCCGCAGGCCCTGCCGAGGAGCCGCGGGTGCCGCAGCAGCGGGTGCAGCCGGCCTCCGGTGAACTGCGGCTGGTGTCCGGGCAGTCCGCGGGAGCCGGCGGGTCCGACGACGGCGGGGTCGGCGCACTGCTCGACGTGGTCGGCCGGCTGGTCGACCGGGCCCGGGCCGCGGGCGAGCTGCGGGCGGACGTGTCCGTCGGGGACGTACTGCTCGTGATCGCCACGGCGGCACCGTCCCTGCCGGATGCCGCGCAGCAGGCGGCGGCGTCGGCGCGGCTGCTGGACATCCTGCTGGAGGGGCTGCGGTCGCGGCCCGCGTAGATCGGTTGCGTTCGGCCGCCCGCACCCGCCCGTGACGGTTTCACGGGCGGGTGCGGGCGCGTCGGGTTCGCCCGTTCGGATGATGTTCGAGGGGGCGGGTTGACCATGCCCCTCGGATGAGTGGATGCCGTGCACGGGGGTCGTTGAACAAAAGACAGTGTGGCACTCTGTGCCGGTGACGGTTTGGGCTGGGCCGGCGTCGGGGGCTTTCCGCGATGGGCGTTGAGGGGCAGGACGAGTCACGCGGTGACGACGCGGGCGCGGCGGCCGCGGAGACCACTGCGGAGACCCCGCCCCAGGTACCGAGCCAGGGCGGTCCGAGCCGGGGCGGTCGCACCGCCGCCGGGAGCGTGCCGGCCCAGCGTGAGGGCAGCGTCCTGCCGCCGCCCCGGGGGATGCCGCCGGGCGACGCCGAGCTGATCGAGCGGATGCGCGGGGGCGACGACTCCGCGTACGAGGAGCTGTACCGGCGGCACGCCGATGCCGTACGGCGTTACGCGCGGACCTGCTGCCGCGACGGGCACACCGCGGACGACCTCACCGCCGAGGTCTTCGCCCGCATGCTGCAGGCCGTGCGCGGCGGGGCCGGGCCCGAGCACGCCGTACGGGCCTACCTGCTCACCTCCGTACGCCGCGTCGCCGCGAACTGGACCAAGTCCGCCCGGCGTGAGCACCTCGTCGACGACTTCGCCGTCTTCGCCCAGCACGCCTCGCGCGCGTCCGAGGTGCCGGACGACGCCTCGTCCATCGGCTCCTTCGGCGCGGGCCTGGACCTGGGCGCCGACGTGCGCGCCATGCGGGAGGCCGAACAGTCCATGGCCATGCGGGCGTTCCGCTCGCTGCCCGAGCGCTGGCAGGCCGTGCTGTGGCACACCGAGGTGGAGGACGAGTCCCCGAGCGAGGTGGCCGTGCTCTTCGGGCTGGACGCCAACGGCACCCGGGTGCTCGCCAGCCGCGCGCGCGAGGGGCTGAAGCAGGCCTATCTCCAGGCCCACGTCAGCGCCACCCTCGCCGGTGACGAGGAGTGCGCCCGCTACGCCGACCAGCTCGGCACGTACGCCCGCCGCAAGCTGCGCATCCGCGCCGAGCGGGGGCTGCGCAAGCACCTGGAGGAGTGCGCCAAGTGCCGGCTGGCCGCCGCGCAGATCGAAGAGGTCGCGAGCGGCATCCCCGGTGTCGTCCCGGTCGCGGTCATCGGCTGGTTCGCCACCGCCGGGTACGCCAAGGCGCTCGGCATCGTGGCCGGCAGCGCCTCGGCCGGGGCCGCCGGGGTCGCCGCCGCGGCCACCGGCTCGTCCGGCGGGGCGGGCGGCGCGGGCGGGGCCGCGGCGTCGGAGGGGCTCGGGGCGCCGGTGAAGGCGGGGATCGCGGCCGGTGTCGTCGCGGTGGCCGCCGCCGCGGTGGCGCTGGCCCTGGCCAACGACAGCCACCCGCCGACCAAGGAGATCGCGAGACCGGCGCCGTCCGCGCCGGCCGTACGGCCTCCGGCGCCGCGGCCGACCCCGTCGAGGCACACGCCGGCCCCGCCGCCGGTCGTGCCCGCCGCCGAACCGACCCCGACACCGACCCCCACGCCGAAGCCCACGCCCACGCCGGCCCCCAGGCCGAAGCCCACACCGACTCCGACTCCGACGCCTTCGCCGAGGCCCACGCCGACACCGACCCCGACGCCCACTCCACCGCTGGCGCCCACCGTCTACGAGATGAACGAGCTGAGCTACGACGTCGACGGCGACGGCACCCGGCCCGAGATCCGGCTCGGCGAGAGCAGCTGGGTGTGGCAGCGCTACGGCATGTCGATCGGCGGCGTGCGGTACGCGCGCGGGGTCACCGTGAACGGCGAGTCCTCCGTCACCATCACCCTGAACCGGCAGTGCACCGCGTACGACGCGCAGGCCGGTGTGGACGACATGACGCTCGGCCTCGGCAAGGTGTCGTTCTCGGTGTACGCCGACGGGGTCCGGCTGTGGCGGTCCGGCATGGTCAAGGGGCGCGACCAGGCCGTCCCCGTCCATGTGGACCTGACCGGGCGCACAACCGTACGGCTCGTCGTGGAGCCGCACAGCAACGTCTTCGACCAGGCGGCGCTCGCGGACTGGGCACAGTCCCGGTTCACCTGCCGGTAGCCCTGCCCGTCCGCCGGTCGTGGTCCTCAGCGGCTCTCGACCGGCGGCTCCGCGGTGGTCAGTTCGCGCAGCACCTCGGCCACGCCGAGGGACGCGCCCAGGGCGCGCTCTGCCGCGTAGCGGTCGACGGGCAGGGCCGCGCGGGCGCCGGCGTGCACCCGGGCGGCCTCGATGTGCTCCGGCTCGGGGCGCCGGGTGCCGGCGCGCCAGCGGTCCGCGGCGGCGTACAGCCGGATCGCGCGCGGCAGATCGCCGTGCCGGGCCAGCAGACCGGCGGCGGTGTCGACCAGGCCCGCCGTGATCGCCTCGGCGCACCGCTGGGCCACGGCCTCGCGCAGCGCCTCGGCGAGGATCGGCAGCCCGTGCGCGGGGCCCGACTCGGCGGCGACGACGAGCGCCTCGACCATCCGCAGCCCCGCCGCGAACTGCGGTGGCGGGGTGCCTCCGCGCGCCGCCTCACAGCTCGCCTCGTACAGCGCGCGGCCGCAGGCCGTCTGCCCCTCGCGCAGGGCGATCTGGGCCCGCAGCAGCAGCACGAAGGCCTTCGGCTCGCGCACCGTGTACCGGTCGGCGGCCGCTTCCGCCTCCTCCAGGGCGGTCAGCGCGGTCTTCGGGTCGCCCGAGCGGTAGGCGATCTCGGCGAGCCGCGCCATCAGGAACGGCGCCTCGGCGTGGGCGCCCACCTCGTGGGCGAGGCGCAGCGCCTCCTCGTACTCGCCGCGGGCCTCCTCGAACCGGCCGCGCGCCATGGCCGCCTCGCCCGCCGCGCTGCACACCTGGGCCCGCATCCAGCGGTCCCCGACACGCCGGCTGAGCGTGCGCAGCTCGGCCAGGTCCTCGTCCACGCCCCGCAGGTTGCCCGGGGAGTCGACGGTCACGTGGGTGCGGTACATCAGGGCGACGCCGATCTCCCAGTCGCCGCCGTATCTGCGGCAGTTGGCGACGGCGGCGGCCATGTCCGGGCCGACGTCCGCCGGGCCGCCCAGGTAGTAGGCGGTCAGCGGCCAGACGATGCCGGGGAGCCGCGCCGCCTGGGGGCCGCCGTGCTCGTAGGCGGCCCGTACGCGCGCGACGTACTGCGGGGCGCGCGGGTCCGCCGCGAGGTGGAGCCCCGCACCGGACTCGGAGGTCAGGAACAGGTAGAGCATCCGCAGGTCCGACCGCAGCTCGCGCAGCGGATGCCCGGCCTCGCCGTCCGGGGCGGCGACGAACGCCCCGACCGGGTCGGCCGCCTCCACGAGCCCGGCCAGTGCGCCGCCGGTGCGCGGGGCGTCGGACATGCCGGGCGCCGCGAGGGTGTCCAGGGCCACGCCCAGGCGCAGGACCAGGTGGACCCGGGCGACCGCCTCCTGGCGGTGGTTGCGCAGCCACCAGAACCAGCCCATGGCGAGGGCGATCGCGCCCGCCTCCGCCTCGTCGCCGACGCGCACCGCGCGGTCCAGTGCCGCCCGGACGTTGTCCAGCTCGGTCTCCAGGCGGGAGATCCACGGCAGTTGGGCCGCCGAGCGCAGCAGCGGGTCGGCCTCCTCGACCAGCGCGCGCACCCACGCGCGGTGCCGGCGCTCGGCGGCGGCGCGCAGGCCGGGGACCTCGGCGGCGCGCTCGGTGGCGTACTCGTGGATGGTCTCCAGCATGCGGTAGCGCATGCCGCCGGAGCCGTCGGGGCCGGTGGGCGTGGCCACGACGAGGGACTTGTCCACGAGGGCGCCCGTCAGGTCGGCCGCCGGGCCCGAGCACACCGCCTCGGCCGCCGTGAGGTCCCAGCCGCCGGCGAACACGGACACCTCGCGCAGCAGCGTGCGTTCGCGCTCGTCCAGCAGGTCCCACGACCAGTCGACGACCGCGCGGAGGGTCTGCTGGCGGGGCAGGACCGTACGGCTTCCGGAGGTGAGCAGGCGGAAGCGGTCGTCGAGCCGGTCGGCGATCTGCCGCGGGGACAGCAGCCGCAGCCGGGCCGCGGCCAGCTCGATGGCGAGCGGCAGCCCGTCCAGGCGGCGGCAGATCTCCGCCACGGCCCCGGCGTCGGCGAGCGCCGCGTCGGCGTCGGGACGGACGGCCTTCGCGCGCTCGGTGAAGAGGCGGTGCGCCTGCTCCGGGGCGAGGGGCTCGACCGGACGCACCGACTCGCCGGGGACGCCCAGGGGTTCACGGCTGGTCGCGAGGATCGTGAGCCCGGGGCAGTGGGTGAGGAGGGTCTCGGCGAGGTCCGCCGCCGCGCCGATGACATGCTCGCAGTTGTCAAGGATCAGGAGTCGGCTGCGCTGCGCGCAGTGCTCGATCAGCAGGGCGACAGGGTCGGCCTGCGGGGTCGTCAGCTCGTTGGTCAGCAGCACGGTCTCGCGCAGACCGAGGGCGCTGACCACCGCGCCGGGGACCGCCTCGGGGTGGTCGAGCGGGGCCAGCTCGACCAGCCATGCCTGCGGCAGCCCTGCGGCGGCCTCCTCGGCGAGGCGGGTCTTTCCCGAACCGCCCGGTCCGGTGAGCGTGACCAGGCGGGCCCTGTGCATGTCGGAACGAATGGCCGCGAGTTCTGGTTCCCGTCCGACGAAGGACGTCAGACGGGGGCGGAGGTTGCCGGTGCGCTCAGGGGGCCGGGCAGGGTCGGCCGGCACCGCTGAGGCCGGTGGTGTCTCCGGCTGTTCGAGCAACGAGGCGTGCAGGGACCTGAGTTCGGGGCCCGGGTCGGTGCCGAGGGTGTCGGCCAGGGCGCGGCGGGCGGACTCGTAGGCGGCGAGGGCGTCGGCGGGGCGGCCCGTGTCACGCAGGGCGCGGACGAGGAGGGCGTGCAGGGGCTCGTCGAGGGGGTGGGCCGTGGTCAGTTCCCGCAGTTCCGGTACGACGTCGGGGGCGCGGCCCAGGTCGAGGGCGGCGGCGGCCCGGGCGCGGGTCGCCTCCAGGCGCAGGGCCTCGGGACGGGTGGCCGCGGTGCGGTCGGGGAGGTCGGCGAGCGCGGGGCCGTGCCAGAGGGCGAGGGCCTCGGTGAGGGTGCGGTGGGCGGTGGCCGGGTCGCCCGCGGCGAGGGCCTGGGTGCCGGTACGGGTCAGGCGGGCGAAGACGTGCAGGTCGATGTCGTCCTCGGTGGCTTCGAGGCGGTAGCCGCCCGGGGTGGAGACGACGGTGTGGCGGCCGAGGGCACGGCGGAGGCGGCCGACGAGCGCCTGGAGGGCGGCGGGGGCGTCCTGGGGCGGGTCGTCCGCCCAGATCTCGTCGATCAGGGTCTCGGAGGTGGCGGTGCGGGCGGGGCGCAGCGCGAGGGCGGCGAGCAGCGTGCGCAGACGCCGGCCGCCGAGGGGTACGGGGGTGCCCTGGTCGTCCTCTGCTTGGGTTACGCCCAGGATTCTGTACCGCATCGGGCCATTGTCGCGGGGTCGGGGGACACGGGGCACGGGGGTTTCGTGCGCGGCACGGATCGACTCCCTGCCCCGCGGCTGCCCCGGGGGCGCGGGGAACTGCGCGAACGGCTCCCCACCGGGTCGCAGGCGGCGTACGGCTGGACCACCCCCGGCCCCGCTGCTCAGGCGCCGGAGGCCAAAGCGCCCCTTCTCGGCTGGATCCCGGAGGGCACCGCACGCGCGCGTGCCGGTGTTCCCGTCCAGCAGGTGCCTCGGCGCGACAGCAGGCGGCGGAGCCAGAGTTCCAGGGAGATCAGGTCGGCCAGGCCGTCCAGGGGGAGCGCGGCGCCTGCCGCCGCCGACTGGAGGGCCTCGCGGACCACGCGGGCCTCCACCAGTCCGGCGTCGGCCAGGAGCGGCGTCGCGAAGAGGTCCAGCAGAGGGTCGGCCGCCATGCGCAGGCCCGCGCGGGTGGCCGCCGCCGAGGAGGCGTGGGAGGGGGCACCCCAGCCGGGCGGGAGGTCGGTGACGCCGGCGCCCTCCAGGACGGTGCGCAGGATCGAGGCGCGTGCGCCAGGCTGGACGCGCAGGGCCTCGGGGAGGGCGCGGCAGGCGCGGACCACCTGGTTGTCGAGGAAGGGTGCGTGCAGGCGCTGGGAGCGGATCTCGGCGGCCTGTTCCAGGACGCGCAGGTCGGCGGCGCCGCGGGCGAGCGCGGCACGCGCGCGGTGTTCGCCGGGGCGCAGCGCGCCGGTTCCGGAGCGGTCCGCCTCGGCCTGGAGCAGAACCGATACTTCGGCCAGCGCCTCTCCCGTCAGCCAACGGGCGGCCGGCCCCGGTCTGGCCCAGGTCAGCGCGGCGAGGGACGCGCCGACCGCCCCCTTGGGCTCGTCGAAGCGGCGCCGCATCAGCCGCTCCGCCAGCGCCTCCAGCCCGGCCCGGTAGGGCGTGCGGGCGAGGCGCCGGGCCGCGCCGTACACGCGCGCGGGGACCATCACCGAGCCGTCGGCCCGGGCGAGCGCGGCGACCGGGCGGACCAGATGGCGCCGCTTGCGGTCCATGAGGAGGTCGGCGAGGCGGGCGGGGTGGGCGTCGAGGACCTGCCGGGCGCCGTGTCCGGTGACGTGGTCGGCGCTGCCGGAGGCCAGGCGGGCGCGGTGCCGGGCGGCGGTGACCAGGGCGGGCCCCGGTTCGTCGGTGAGGGGGCCGTCGAGGTCGGCGTACGGCAGGGTCTCCTCGGCGCCGGTGACCACCACGTGGTGCAGGCGGGGGTTCGCGGCGAGGGCCCCGGCGCGTTCCACCTCGGCCTCGCGGCCGCCGACGGCCAGGTCGTTGAAGGTGACGGCGAGGAGCCGTTCGCCGGCGCCGGTGCCGTGTCCGAGCAGTGTGCCGGGGCGGCCGGGCAGCCCGGCGGCCAGCAGGGCGAGGGTGCCGGAGGCCGGGCCGCCGGAGAGGTCGGCGCCGATGCCGGGCACGGGCATCCCGCGCCGGGCCCGCCGCTCGGCCGGGCCCATGCCGGGCACCGGCCCGGGATCGAGGTCGGGCACGTGCCGCGGTGCCGCCAGACGCGCGCGTACCGCCTCGACGAGGGCGTCGCGTACGGCGTCCACGGCGTGGTCGGGGTCGGCGGCGGGCGCGGCCACGGCGAGCGAGGCGACGTGCTCGTACCCGGCGATCTCGCGTGCTCCGGCGCGCAGCACGAGTGCGTGCCCCGGCGGAACACGGCGTACGCCCTCGTACGGGGTGGTGTCGCGCAGTGCGGCCGGTACGTCGGGGGCGGCGAGCAGGGCGGCGAGGTGGCCGAAGTCGAGGTTGGCCTCGATGAGGTCGGCGAGGGGCAGCGCGGCGGTGGCGTAGGCGGTGCCGCCCGCCCAGGGGGTGTGGAAGACCGGGCGCGCGCCCGCGAGGTCGCCGCAGACGGTGATGCGCCGGCCGACCTGGACGACGGCCGTGTAGCTGCCGGGCCAGGCGGTCAGATGCCGGAGTGCGCCCCCGCGCGCGGTGAACAGGGCGCGCCGCAGCTCCTCGTCGGAGGCGCCGCAGATGCCGAGGACGGCGATGCGGTTGTCCGCGTCGGCCTTGACCACGCGCACCTCGTCCGGGCGCCAGTCGCCGACGGCCCACAGCGGATCCGGGTCGCCCCACAGGAGGTGGGAGCCGACCGGGTGCAGGGTCTCGCCGTCGTAACCGGTGGCACCCGCGGAGCCGATTCCGGCGATGCCCGCGGCGGTGCTGCTCCAACCCACCAACCACCGCATCGACGCCTCCACAGGCTGTGGACAACAGTGCACCGTACGAACCGGTCCCCATGCTGCCATGAAGGACGCGCTGTGGAGGGGCGGCGGCACCGGCTTCGATCGAGGGAAACGCGCGCGGAGTTCGGCGGCGGGGCGAGGAAGGGGGGTGGTGAGCTCGACTCGAATGCGCCCCCTGTACGCTCCCCCAAGACGCCCTTCGCGCCCTCAAGTTGCATGGTCGGAGCAGGAATCCACCGCGACGGGCCGGGGCGATTTTCAGCCAAATACGGAGAGCGAAGCCCGAGTTGAGCACGCTCCGTACAGGCGCGCGAAACGGGCGGCGGTGCGGGCACGCGCACAGTCCGGGAGGCGGGCATCGCCTCCCGGACCGGTCCGCCACCCGCGGGGATGAAGGTGGCGGTGTCCCCCAGCCCACTGGATCCAGTACAGCGGGCCGACCCACGCAAGAGCCATGGAACCGCTCCCCCGATGGCCGGAGAAGAGCGCACGGACGGGCGCACGGCCACACACGCGGGGGCACGCGGCGACAGACCGTGCACAGTGCGTGCAGGGCGGCGCTTCCGTACGGACCACAATCCCGCCATCCGGAACAATGCCCCTTAACGCTTGGGATGCGGCGAACTACGCTGGGTTTACGAATGCCGCGTGGTTATGCCAGCGCGGCAGCCGTCTGTGTCGAGGGGTGGCGCATGTCCAGGGAGCAACGCGGGCCGAACGAAAAGCTCGGCGCCGTTCTCGCCCTCGCGGGAATCAGCAACGCAGGACTCGCACGACGCGTCAACGACCTTGGCGCCCAACGCGGGTTGACTCTTCGCTACGACAAGACCTCGGTGGCGCGCTGGGTGTCGAAGGGCATGGTGCCGCAGGGCGCCGCGCCGCACCTCATCGCGGCCGCCATCGGGCAGAAGCTCGGCCGTCCGGTGCCGCTCCACGAGATCGGCCTGGCGGACGCGGATCCCGCTCCCGAAGTCGGCCTCGCCTTCCCCCGGGACGTGGCACAGGCGGTGAAGTCGGCGACGGAGCTGTACCGTCTCGACCTCGCCGGGCGCCGGGCCGGCACCGGCGGCATCTGGCAGTCGCTCGCCGGATCGTTCGCAGTGAGCGCATACGCAACGCCTGCCTCACGATGGCTGATAACCCCCGCCGACACCTCGGTCGCACGCGAGGCGGGCTCCGTCGAGGGCTCCGGCGCACCGATCAAAGTCGGCCACAGCGATGTGCGCAAGCTGCGGGAGGCCGCCGAGGACGCCCGGCGCTGGGACTCCAAGTACGGCGGCGGTGACTGGCGTTCGTCGATGGTGCCGGAGTGCCTGCGGGTGGAGGCGGCGCCGCTGCTGCTCGGCGCCTACTCCGACGAAGTGGGCCGCGCCCTGTTCGGCGCCTCCGCCGAACTGACCCGCCTCGCCGGGTGGATGGCCTTCGACACCGGCCAGCAGGAGGCAGCGCAGCGGTACTACATCCAGGCGCTGCGCCTCGCCCGCGCGGCGGCGGACGTCCCCCTCGGGGGCTACGTCCTCGCCTCCATGTCGCTGCAGGCGACCTACCGCGGCTTCGGCGACGAGGGCGTCGACCTGGCGCAGGCCGCCCTGGAGCGCAACCGGGGGCTGGCGACCGCGCGGACGATGAGCTTCTTCCGGCTGGTCGAGGCGCGGGCCCACGCGCGCGCGGGGGACGCACAGGCCGCGGGGGCGGCACTGAAGGCGGCGGAGGGATGGCTGGAGCGGTCCCGCGAGGGCGACAACGACCCGTCCTGGCTCGGTTTTTACGGCTATGACCGCTTTGCCGCCGACGCCGCCGAGTGCTACCGCGATCTGAAGGCGCCTCGGCAGGTGCGGCGGTTCACGGAACAGGCCCTGTCGAAGCCGACGGAGGAGTTCGTACGCTCGCACGGGCTGCGGCTGGTGGTGTCGGCCGTCGCCGAGCTGGAGTCCGGGAACCTCGACGCGGCGTGCGAGCAGGGCGTGCGGGCCGTGGAGGTGGCCGGGCGGATCTCCTCGGCCCGGACGACCGAGTACGTGAAGGATCTGCTGCACCGGCTGGAGCCCTACGGGGACGAGCCGCGGGTGGTGGAGCTGCGGGAGAGGGCCCGGCCCCTGCTGATGGCGCCCGCCTGAGCCGTGACATCGGACACCTGCCGCGTTTGAAGGCATTGTCAGTGGCGCAGTGCACTATCGAGGTGGGAGGTGGTGCAGGTGCCGGTCGGTGCGTACGACTGTGATGTTCTCGTGGTCGGCGGGGGGATCGTCGGGCTGTCGACCGCGTATGCGATCACGCGGGCCGCGCCGGGGACGCGGGTCACCGTGCTGGAGAAGGAGCCGGGCCCGGCCCGGCACCAGACGGGCCGCAACAGCGGGGTGATCCACAGCGGGATCTACTACCGCCCGGGCTCCCTCAAGGCGCGGTACGCGGTGCGGGGCGCGGCCGAGATGGTGAAGTTCTGCGCCGAGTACGGCATCGCGCACGCCGTCACCGGCAAGCTGATCGTCGCCACCGAGCGCGAGGAGCTGCCGCGGCTGCACGCACTCGTGCAGCGCGGCCGGGAGAACGGCATCCCGGTCCGCGAGCTGGGCCCCGCGCAGATCACCGAGTACGAGCCGGAGGTGCGCGGACTCGCCGCCATACACGTCGGTACGACGGGCGTCTGCGACTACGTCGGCGTCGCCCGGCAGCTCGCGCATGCCTCGGGGGCCGAGATCCGCTACGGCGCCCGGGTCGTGCGGGTGGACCGGCGCCCGGAGCGGGGCGTGGCCGTGCTCACGGCGGCCGGTGACGTCGTACGGGCGCGTGTGCTGGTGAACTGCGCCGGGCTGCACTGCGACGAGCTGGCCCGGCTGACCGGGGACGAGCCCGAGGTGCGGATCGTGCCGTTCCGCGGGGAGTACTACGAGCTGGCGCGCCCCGAGCTGGTGCGCGGCCTCGTGTACCCGGTGCCGGACCCGGCGTTCCCGTTCCTCGGCGTGCATCTGACCCGGGGCATCGACGGCGGCGTGCACATCGGGCCCAACGCGGTGCCGGCGCTGGCCCGGGAGGGATACGGCTGGGGAGTCGTGCGGCCCCGGGAGCTGGCCGGCACCGTGGCCTGGCCGGGATCGTGGGCGATCGCCCGGCAGCACTGGAGATACGGCGCCGGGGAGCTGCGGCGGTCGGTGTCCAAGGGAGCGTTCCTGGATGCCGTGCGCAGACTGCTGCCCGGGGCGGAGCCCGCGGACCTGGTGCGTGCCCCGGCCGGGGTGCGGGCGCAGGCGGTGCTGCGGGACGGGACGCTGGTCGACGACTTCCTCATCCGCGAGGGCGCGAGGGCCGTCCACGTACTGAACGCACCCTCCCCCGCGGCCACCGCCTCCCTGCCCATCGGCCGGGAAGTGGGACGCCGCGTGCTGGACATGCTCGGCACGGTCGACTGAGCAAACCCCTGGCCGGACGGGAGCCGAGGGCGCTGACCGCCCCAGACAGCCACCTCGCCCGGGAAAACACGAGAGCCGCGCACACACCGAACGAGGACGCGCCCGCCGGGCCGGGCGACAGGGCGGGACCCCGGCAGGCTCCTCGGATCCGGGCCGCGGCGGGAGCCGGTGCGCCGGGCCTCGGCGACCGGGGGCGTGCCGAGCGGCCGAGCGGGGAGCCCCGGCGGGAGCCGAGGGTGGCTGCGGAGCGCCGTAAAATCGGTCTTACTGTGTCTGACTCGCTGAACACCCCCGACGCCCCCGCTCCGGCCGACCCCCACGCACCCGGTTCGTCCATCCGGCACACCCGGGCCAAGGGCGAACCGCGGTTTCCCGACGGGCCCAAGGCCGATCCCGCCGGGTCGCACTTCGAGCGGCGGATCCGGAGCTTTCAGCCGCGGCGCAGCCGGGTGACGGCCGGGCAGGCCGACGCGCTCCAGCGGCTGTGGCCCGTGTGGGGGCTCGACATCGACGGGCAGCAGGTCATCGACCTCGGCGAGCTGTTCGGGAACGACCGGCCCGTCGTGCTGGAGATCGGCTTCGGCATGGGCGAGGCCACCGCGCAGATGGCCGCCGGGGACCCGGACACCAACATCCTCGCCGTCGACGTGCACACCCCGGGCCAGGGCAATCTGCTGAACCTCGCCGACCAGGGCGGCATGGCCAACGTCCGGGTGGCCAACGGCGACGCGATCATCCTGCTCCGCGAGATGCTCACGCCCGACGCGCTCGACGGGCTGCGCGTCTACTTCCCGGACCCCTGGCCGAAGAAGCGGCACCACAAGCGGCGGCTCATCCAGCCCGAGTTCCTCACCCTCGCCGCGACGAGGCTGCGCCCCGGCGCGCTCGTGCACTGCGCGACCGACTGGGAGCCGTACGCCGAGCAGATGCTCGACGTCCTCACCGCACACCCGGACTTCGAGAACACGCAGGCGGACGGCGGTTTCGCACCGCGCCCCGCGTTCCGGCCGCTGACCCGTTTCGAGGGGCAGGGACTGGACAAGGGTCATGTGGTGAACGACCTGCTGTTCCGGCGCGTACCGCACAAGAGCGCCTGACCGAGCCGGACCTTCCCGGTCCGGTAATCCGCTCCAGCCCCTCGTCCCGTCACCGTTAGGGTCGATGCCGTGGCCATCAGTCCGACCAGTCCCCCGTATCCCGCGTATCCGCCCGCCCCCGGCGGTCCCGTGCTCCGCCATCCGCACTGGTGGCAGCGCGCATCGGTGCGGTACGGGGCGCTGATCACGCTCCTGGCGCTGTCCGGGCTGGTGATCCTCGCGCTCGTGCGCCGGCAGACCGGTACCGAGGGGTTCCTCGTCGGCCTCGGGCTGGCCGTGCTGCCCGTGCCCTGGCTGACCGCCGCCTTCCGCTGGCTGGACCGGGTGGCGCCGGGCCCCCGGCGCAACCTCGTCTTCGCGTTCGCCTGGGGCGCCTGCGCGGCGGCGCTCATAGCCATCGTCGCCAACAGCTTCGCGACCAGGTGGATAGCCACCGCCACCGCCGATCCGGCCGGCGCCGACACCCTCGGCGCCACCGTGATAGCGCCGATCGTCGAGGAGTCCGCCAAGGCCGCGGCCGTGCTGCTGGTCTTCCTCTTCCGCCGACGCGACTTCACCGGGATCGTGGACGGGATGGTGATAGCCGGGATCACCGCCACCGGCTTCGCGTTCACCGAGAACATCCTCTACCTCGGCACGGCCTTCGGGGCCGACCAGCTCTCCGGCGACAGCGGCATCGCCTCCGTCACCGCCGCCACCTTCTTCGTGCGCATCGTGATGTCGCCGTTCGCGCACCCCCTGTTCACCACCATGACCGGCCTCGGCTTCGGCCTCTCCGCGTTCTCCGCGCCACGGCAGCGCGCGCGGCGGGTGCTGCTGCCGTTCTGCGGGCTGCTGCTCGCGATGAGCATGCACGCCTTCTGGAACGGCTCCTCGACCTTCGGCGAGTTCGGGTTCTTCGCCGTCTACGGCTGCTTCATGGTGCCCGTGTTCGGACTGCTGACCTGGCTGGCGATCTGGACGCGGCAGCGGGAGCTGCGGACCGTGCGCGCGGAGCTGCCCGTGTACGTGCTGGCCGGGTGGCTGGGGCCGGCCGAGCCGGACGCGCTGGGGTCGATGCGGGCGCGGCGCGCGGCGCGCGACTACGCCCGCCACCACGGCGGGAAGCCGGCGGCGCGGGAGGTGGCGCGCTACGAGGAGTACGCCACGACGCTCGCGCTGCTGCGGCACCGCGGGCGCACGGGGCGGGCCGGGGCCGACTTCGTCGTACGGGAGGGCGAGCTGCTGGACGCGCTCTGGCGGCGCAGGGACGCGGCGCGGCCGGCCCTGGAGTACGCCGCCCGGGCCACCGCCCCGGCTCCGGCGCGCTGGGCTCCCCCGCATCCGCAGAACGGGTACCCGTACGGGTATGGGTATCCGGCGGCGCCGTACCCCGCATACCCCGCGTACAACCCGTACCAGTCGTAGGCCGTCGGGCTCGCGCGGGGCCCGGCGCCGCCGGGAGGGATCAGGCCGACGCCGCCGTCAGCTTCGTCAGTTCCTCGTCCGTGAGCTTCAGGTCCGCCACTCCCAGCAGTGCGGGGAGCTGTTCGACCGTGCGGGCCGAGGCGATCGGGGCCGTGACCGTCGGCTGGGCCGCGAGCCAGGCCAGGGCGACCGTGGCGAGCGGGGCCTCGTGGGCGGCGGCGACCTCGTCCAGGGCGGCGAGGACCTTCTGGCCGCGCTCGGAGTCCGCGTACTCCTGCACCCGGCCGGCGCGGGCGCTGTCGACCGTGGTGCCGGGGCGGTACTTGCCGGTGAGGAAGCCCGAGGCGAGCGCGAAGTACGGCACCGCGGCCAGGTTCTCCTTGGCGGCCACCTCCTGCAGCCCGCCCTCGTAGGTGTCGCGGGAGACCAGGTTGTAGTGCGGCTGGAGGGCGACGTACCGGGCCAGGCCCTCGCGCGCGGAGAAGTCGAGGGACTCCTGCAGCCGCTCGGCGCTGATGTTGGAGGCGGCGATGTGCCGGACCTTGCCCGCCTTGACCAGCTCGTCGAGGGCGCCGATGATCTCCTCGACCGGGACCTCAGGCCTGTCGAAGTGGGTGTAGTAGAGGTCGATGTAGTCGGTGTCCAGGCGGTGCAGGGAGGCGTCGGCGGCGGCCTTGATGTTGGCGGCGGACAGACCCTGGTACTCGGGGTGCTGGCTGACCTTGGTGGCGATGACGACATCGGAGCGGTTGCCGCGGGCCTTGACCCACTTGCCGATGATCGTCTCCGACTCACCGCCCTTGTTGCCCTCGATCCAGGCGGTGTAGGCGTCGGCGGTGTCGATGAAGTTGCCGCCGGCCGCCGCGTAGGCGTCGAGCACGGCGAAGGAGGTCTCCTCGTCGGCGGTCCAGCCGAAGACGTTGCCGCCGAGGGAGAGGGGGAAGACCTGGAGATCCGAACTGCCGAGTGTGCGCAAGGAAGTCATGCTTCACGTCAACGCCGGCGACGGATGATCTCATTCCGCCACCGGCGCCACGATCACCCGGAAGGTCGGACGGGTCAGGGGTTGAGGCCCTTGTCCCGCAGCCACGGCGCCGGGTCGATGGCGGTGGCCTGGCCGTTCGGGTGGACCTCCAGGTGCAGGTGCGGGCCGGTGACGTTGCCGGTGGCGCCGACCCGGCCGATGACGTCGCCGGTCGAGACCTTCTGGCCGACCGAGACGCCGATCGAGGACTGGTGGCAGAACCACAGCTCGGTGCCGTCGTCCAGGGTCAGGACGGTGCGGTAGCCGTAGGCACCGGCCCAGCCGGCCTGGGTGACGGTGCCGCCGTGGACGGCCTTGATGAGGGTGCCGGTGGGGGCGGCGAAGTCGAGACCGGTGTGGTAGCCGGAGGACCACATCGCGCCGGGCTGACCGAAGGTGCCGGTGATCGTGTACGACACGACGGGCAGCGTGTACTGCTTGGCCAGCTCGGCCAGGCGCTTGGCCTCAGCGGCCTTCGCGGCGTCGGCCTCCGCCGTGGCCTTGGCGGCCGTGGCCTTGGCGGCGGCGTCCTTCTCGGCCTTGGCGGCCGCGTCGGCGGTCTGCTGCTCGGCGGTGGCGAGCCTGGCGGCGGTGGCCCGGCTGTCGGCCTTGCTCCGCTGCTGCTCGGCCTGGGCCATGATCCGGTTGCGCAGGGCCTCGCCGGCGTCGCCGTTGCTGCCGCTCTCGGTGTGCATGCCGACGTCGGAGAGCCCGGTGGCGGTGGTGGACTTCGGTGCCTCGGTGGAGCCGCCCTCGAAGAGGTGGCTCACGGAGTCCGGCAGGGAGATGGAGACCGGCGGCTTGCCGGTGTGGGCGCTGGCCATGCCGCCCGCGCCGACGGCGGCGACGACGCCGACGCCGAGGACGGTGGAGCTGCGGGCGAAGCCGCTGCGCTGCTTGGCGACCCGGTGCCGGCCGCGGACCCGGTCGACGGAGTCCTCGGTGGGGTTCCACTCCTCCCACGTGCCCTCTTCGGCGTGGTAGGAGCCGTAGCCGAAGGGTTCGGGCTCGTCGGACGCCGGTATGGACGGGGCTTCGGGGGCAAGCCGGTTGGACGCCACGCGGGCGTACTCCTTTCCTTCCGTCGCCTACCGGGTTAGCTGACGGGTTCGGAGCAGGAAGGTCTCCTACGCGCGTATACCGGGCGTGGACTCAGTGAGTTCACGTCGGCGTCCGCGTGATTCACCCCAAGGTGGTGGTTCCCCGGTTCCCTCGCGGGATTCGGCGCGTGCGCACGGAGCCGCCTCTTGTGACGGCTGGGACGACCGCGCTGCGTTATCGAACGTTAATAGACCCGCGAGGCACTTTCCAAGCCGTTCGGCTTGATCGTTAATGCTTTCCGGCCGGACACATACGCCAATACCAAATCAAATCGGTCGAGTTGGCCACGGTTCAGGGGTCTCGGCGTTTTTGATGGTGTCTCAGATGTTATGCGGACGGCGGTCGCTCGGTCACCGTCGGTGAAGGCGTCGTGATCGCGGGCCCCGGAATCACCGGGCAGCGGGCCCCGCGATCAAGCGGTGTGCGAGCACCCCTTCGCATGGGGTACTCTTGAGACACAACGACGCGGGGTGGAGCAGCTCGGTAGCTCGCTGGGCTCATAACCCAGAGGTCGCAGGTTCAAATCCTGTCCCCGCTACTGAAGACTCAGGGCCCGGAATCCAGTGGATTCCGGGCCCTGAGTGTTTCGCGCCCCCGAAGGGGCGCGGCGGCTCACCGCACCAGATGCCCGTTCGGCGCCTTGGCCCGCGCCTCGTACTCCGGCAGTACGACCACCTCGGCCCCGGCCTGCGCCAGAACCCCGCTCCCGTCGGCCGCCTCCACGAACGTGTCCGGCTCGCGCCACGCCGTCACCACCCTGCGCACTCCCGCCCGCAGGATCAGCTCGGCGCACGGCGCGGGCCGGGACGCGCGGCGGGCGCACGGCTCCAGGCTGCTGTAGACCGTGGCGGCGGCCAGCCGCGGGTCGGCCGGGTCGATCTTGGCCAGCGCCGCCTCCTCCGCGTGGACCACCGGGTCGCCCCCCTCGCGCGAGTGGCCGCGCGCCAGCTCCGTGCCGTCGGCCGCGACGACCACCGCGCCGACGCTGAACGCCGTCTTCGAGGGCGGGCACAGCGCGGCGAGTTCGCAGGCGATGCGCAGCCAGTGGCGGTCGGCGGCGACCGGGGCGGCTCCGGTGCCGGGGGCGGTGGGCTCGTAGCGCATGAGGACGACGTCCTCGATCCGGCGGGTCTCGGTGAGGCGGAGGCGGCCGGCCTGGTACCCGCCCGGGCCGAACAGGCGCGGGGCGGCCGGGTCACCGACGAGGAGCGGGGCGAGGACCAGCTGGAGTTCGTCGGCGAGGCCCTGCTGGAGGAGCTGGGTGTGGACAGTGCCGCCGCCCTCGACCATCAGGCGCCGCACGCCGTGCACGACGTACAGGTGCTCCAGGAGCGCCGGCCAGTCGAGGCCGGGGCCGAGCGGGACGACCTCGGCGCTGTCGCCGAGGAGCCGTGCGGCGCGCTCGGCACCGGCGTCGGTCGTGTAGACGACCTTCGCGCCGCCGGTGTGCCAGAACCTCGCGGCCGGGTCGAGGTCGCCGGAGGCGGTGACGGTCACCTTGAGGGGGTATGCGGGCTTGCCCTCCGCGACCCGGGCCGCGCGGCGCTCGGCCGAGTTGACCAGCAGTCGCGGGTTGTCCGCGCGGATCGTGCCGGCCCCCACGAGGATGGCGTCGGACGCGGCCCGCACCTCGTCGACCCGGTCGAAGTCGGCCGGGCCGGACAGCAGCAGGCGCTCGGGGCCGGTGTCGTCCAGGTAGCCGTCGAGCGAGACGGCGGCGGACAGCAGCACATACGGGTACGACATCGGGCGCACTCTCCCTGCGAGGTCTGCGAGGTCTGCGGAGTCCGGGTCCGCGAAGCCGGGATCTTGGTTCAAGTTTGAAACAAACCTACACTGGCCGCATGACGACCCGCTGGCTCAGCCCCGAGGAGCAGCGCGCCTGGCGCGCGTACATGGCCGCGACCCACCTCCTGGAGGACGCGATGGACCGGCAGCTCCAGCAGGACGCCGGCATGCCCCACCTTTTCTACTCGGTGCTGGCCAACCTCTCCGAGGCGCCCGAGCGACGGCTGCGCATGACCGATCTCGCCGAGACGGTGAAGATCACGCGCAGCAGGCTGACGTACGCGGTGACCCGGCTGGAGCGGGACGGGCTGGTGCGCCGGGAGGACTGCCGCTGGGACAGGCGCAGCAGCATCGCCGTACTGACGGACGAGGGGATGGCCGTGCTGGAGCGCGCGGCGCCCGGGCACGTCGAGACCGTGCGCAGCACCCTCTTCGACCGGCTGACGCCCGCGCAGGTGGGGCAGCTGGAGGACATCTTCACGAGCGTCGCGCGGGGACTACAGGACGAGGACGCCGAGGCCGGGACGGGGGATGTGCCGTGGCGGCGCCGGTCGTCGTGTTCGTCGTCCCAGCCGCCGTCCGCCTCCTCGTGAATCGCTGGAGTCGCTCCCGAATTCAATTGCTTTAACTTTTAAGCATGAGGTAGGGTCCCCTGTGCACTACTGCTTCAAATCTGAAGCAGCCGCCTCTGGAGGGACCCGCATGCCCGACACCCCCGCCGCCACGCCGCGCGCCCGCGTCCGGGTTCCGCTGCGCTTCCACGACGGCTACAGCGTCGACGCCGAACTCGTCACCTTCCACGGCCTGGCCGACGGCCAGGAACACGTCGCCGCCGTCCTCGGCGACCCGGCCCCGGGCTCCGTACCGCTGGTGCGGCTGCACTCCGAGTGCCTCACCGGCGACGTCTTCGGCTCGGCCCGCTGCGACTGCGGCCCCCAGCTGCGCGAGGCGGTCGAGCGCATCGCCGACCGGGGCGGTGTGCTGCTCTACCTGCGCCAGGAGGGCCGCGGCATCGGCCTGTACAACAAGCTCGACGCCTACGCCCTCCAGGACCAGGGCCTCGACACCTACGAGGCGAACGCCGCGCTCGGCCTGCCGGAGGACGCCCGCGACTACACCGCCGCCGCGCAGATGCTCGCCGCCCTCGGCATCGGCGAACTGGACCTGCTGTCCAACAACCCTGACAAGGCCGAGCAGTTGAGGTCGCTGGGCGTCGTCGTCCGGGACCGGGTGCCGACCGGCGTCTTCACCACCGCCCACAACGTCCGCTACCTGCGCGCGAAGGTCCTCCAGACCCAGCACACGCTGCCGCTGGCCGAGCTGACGGAGCGGACGGGGCTGACGGAGCGGACCGCGGGCTGAGGGAGCGGACCACGGGCCGGCCTCACGCCCGGCGGCGGCCGGGGAGGCGCAGGGCCGGCAGAGCGGAGAGGGCCAGCAGGCCCGCCGCCACCGCGTAGGCGATCCGGAAGCCCGCCGGATCCTGGCCCGCCGCGCCGAGCACCACCGACAGCACCGCCGTGCCCACCGACGCCCCGAGCTGGGAGTTGATGCTGAGCGCGGTGCTCGCCGCGGGCATCCGGTCCACGGGCAGGTCCCGGCTCGCGGTCGCCGTCGTCGGCATCAGCACCATGCCGATGCCGGCGCCCATCACCATGGCCGAGGCGACGAACCGCCAGGTCGCGACCCCCGGCACGCCCGCCTGCCAGGCCAGCAGCGCCATCCCGAGGGCGGCGAGCGCGATGCCGGCCGGGACGAGCCGGCGCGGCGAGGCCCGGTCGACCCACCGCGCCGCGAGCTGCATCGCCGTACCGACGACAAGCCCGGTCGGGGCGCCCAGCAGCCCGGCCGCCGTCGCGCTCAGGCCCCGCTCCTGCTGCCAGTACAGCGGGCCGAGCAGCGCCGAGCCGAAGTAGCCGCAGGTGAACAGCGCGAGTGTGGCGATGCCCGCGGCGAAGGTGCGGTCGCGCAGCAGCCGCAGGTCCAGGAGAGGTGCACTGATCGTCAGCGCCCGGCGGACGAAGGCGGCCGTCAGGGCGGCACCGGCGAGGGCGGGCAGCAGGACGCCGGGGGCGGTGAAGTCGCCGCCCTCGCCGCCCCGGGCCAGGCCGTAGAGCAGCAGGGCGAGACCCGGCGAGAGCATCAGCAGGCCGGGGACGTCCAGGCGGGCGGCGGCACGCGTCGCCGCGTCCGGTTCGTCGCGCGGCAGCAGCCGCAGCGCGAGGGCCAGGGCGACGAGGCCCACGGGCAGGTTCACCAGGAAGATCCAGTGCCAGGACGCCGCGTCGACCAGCCAGCCGCCCAGCATCGGGCCGACGACCGGCCCGACCAGGACAGGCAGTCCGCCGACGGCCATCGCGCGGCCGAGCCGGCGCCGGTCGGCGACCCTCAGCACCATCGTCATCGCGACCGGCTGGAGCAGCCCGCCGCCCAGCCCCTGCACCACGCGGAAGGCGATGAGGCTGCCCGCGTCCCAGGCGCAGGCGGCGAGCAGGGAGCCGAGGGTGAACAGGACGAGCGCGGTCGTGTACGTACGCCGGGCGCCGATCCGGGCCATCGCCCAGGCGGCGACCGGGACGACGGCGGCGAGCGCGAGCGCGTAGGCGGTGGCGGTCCACTGGACGGTCTCCAGCGGGGCGCCGAAGGACTCCGAGAGCGAACGCATCGCGACGTTCACGATCGTCACGTCGAGCACGGACATCACCGAGCCGATGACGGTGACGGTGAGCGTGCGGCGCAGGGCGATGGCCGGATCGGGTGCCGGCCGGTACGTCGGTGCCGCGACGGACCGGGTACCGCTGCTGCTCATCTCCGTCCCCGCCCTCAGCCCGCGTAGGGACGCTCGGCGCGCGCGGCCCGCAACGCCCGTCCCCACCAGGCGAGTTGACCGAGCATGCCCTTGGCGGCACCGGTGCAGACGTCGGCGTCGCGCGGGGTGCCGTCCTCGGTGAGGCCGGACCAGGGCCCGTGCAGGCTGACCGAGTCGCGCACGGTCATGGCGTGCAACTCGGCGAAGACCAGCCGAAGTTGCTCGACCGCGCGCAGCCCGCCGCCGAGACCGCCGTACGACACGAAGCCGACCGGCTTGGCCTGCCACTGGGTGTAGTGCCAGTCGACGAAGTTCTTCAGGGACGCCGGGAAGCTGTGGTTGTACTCGGGCGTGACGACGACGAACGCGTCGGCGGCGGCGAGCCGCGGCGAGATGCCGCCCAGTACGGCGGCGGTCTCCGGGCCCGGCCCGCCGCCCCAGCCGGGCAGCACGAGCGGCAGGTCCACCTCGGCGAGGTCGATGACTTCGAGGTGGAGGCCGGCGTCACCGGCGGCGGCGCCGAGGAACCAGTCGGCGACGGCCCGGCCCGCCCGTCCCTCGCGGACGCTGCCGACGACGACGGCGACGCGCAGCGGTGCGTCATGGGCCGGGGATACGGCTTCGTTGCTGGTCACAGACACAGATGTCCCCCATCTTCCTGCGGTGGGCCACCCGTTGCGGCCTTCCGCTCCAGCAAGGTACAACGTTCGTTGTAATAATTACAACGAACGTTGTCAGTCGGCTAGAGTGACGGTCACAGAAGGAGGCGGGCGTGAGCGAAACGAACAAGTCCAGACTGGAACGGGCACGGCGCGAGGTCTCCCCGCGCAAACTGGAGAAGCAGATCGCCATCGCGAGCGCGTCCTGCACGGTCTTCGGGCGCGAGGGTTACGCGCGCGCCTCGGTCGACGCGCTCGCCGCCGAGGCCGGCGTCTCCACGCGCACGCTCTACAACCACTTCCCCGGCGGCAAGGCACAGCTGTTCCAGACCGTGGTGACCTGGACGTCGGGCGAGGTCCGCGACGCCCAACTGGCCCGGCTGCGCGAGATGCTGGACCCGGCGCGACCCCCGCACGCCGAGGACCTGGAGCGCGACCTGGTCGCCCTGGCCCGCGCGTTCGTCGGCCTCATGACCGAGCACCCGAACCACTTCGCCCTCGTCCGGCACATCCACGCCGAGGCCGACCACGTACCGCCGGAGGTCCTGACGGCCTGGCACGAGGAGGGACCGGCGCCGGTCGGCCGGGCCGTCGCCGAGGCGATGACCCACCTCGCCGGGGCCGGCCTGCTCGACCTGCACGGCGACCCGGCCATGTCCGCCGCCCACTTCATGGCCCTGACGACGCACACGATCACCCAGCTCAGCCACTACGGCGTCCTGCCCCTGCCGCCGGCCGAGACCGACCGCCTGATCGGCGGCGGGGTCGCGGCCTTCCTGCGGGCCTACGGCCGGGCCGGGGCCGGCCCCACCGGCTGAACATCAGCCCGCCGAGCCCCCTCCGCTGCCGGTCCCGGATCTACGCCGGCTCGGCCTCCCCCAACGCGCCCAGACCCACACGGGCGATCGACGTCCCCACCTCCCCCACTCCGGCAACCGGAACCCGGCCACGGCGAACGGCCACCCTTACGGGGCGGCCCCCTGAACTCCGGGAGGGGCGAACCCGGTTCGAAGACCGGCCACCGAAGGCGACGGCTGGGGGCGGCCAGGAGGGGACGGCCGGGGGGCCGCGGCCGGGGGATGGTGGCGGCAGCGCCGACGGCCGCCTTCGGGTCGATGCCCACCGCGTCGGCAGGCGCGCACGGGCGGACATCCATCGCGCCGACGACCGCGCGGCCGCGCGTGCTGCCGCGTGACGGGCTCACCGGAAGGCGGCCAGGTCGGTCTCCGGCAGCGGAGCCGCGTACGCCCAGCGGAACCGGGTCGGCCCACGCGGGAGCGGGATACGGCCGCCCGGCCGTCACACCCTCACCCGCACGCGCACCCGCACCCGCACCCGCACCCGCACCGATCCTTGCCCCGGCCCACCCCGGTCTCCGTGCCGCACAACTCCATACGCAGTACTCTCCCTGGAGTGGTAAGCCGACCCGGTACGGACGTACCCCACACGGGAGCCTGATTTCATGGTGAGACGCAATGACCAGCGGCGGGCCGCGCTCGTCGACGCCGCGATCGAGGTGCTGGCCCGGGAGGGCGCGCGGGGGCTGACCTTCCGTGCGGTCGACGCCGAGGCGGCCGTGCCCACCGGCACGGCGTCCAACTACTTCGGCAGCCGGGACGACCTGCTCACCCAGGCCGGCGCTCGCGTCTACGAGCGGCTCCAGCCCGACGAGGCGACGATCGACCGCCAGCGCACGGCCGGCCGCGACCGGGAGACGTACGCGCTGCTGATGCGCGAACTCGTCGGCCGGATCGCCTCCTTCCGCACCGGCTACCTCGCGCTGCTGGAACTCCGCCTGGAGGCCACCCGCCGCCCCGAACTGCGCGCGGTGCTCACCGAGCGCGTGCGCGCCGACCTCGCCGCCAACGTCGCTTACCACGAGTCCTCCGGCCTGCCCGGCGACGCCACGGCCGTAAAACTGCTCTATCTCTCGCTGAACTGGCTGATCGTCGAACAGCTCACCCTGCCGGACGTCCTGTCGGAGACGGAACGGGACGAGCTGGTGACCGCCGCCGTCGAACGGATCGTCATCTCGGACTAGGCCGGAAGAGAGGGCGGACTAGGCCAGAAGCGGGGCATCCCCGCTATATTCACGGAATGCAATTTCCTGCCCACTCACATTTTCGCCAATTGCTTCATTAGGCCCACAGGGCACACTTTCGAGTTACAGAAATACCCGAATGCCCGACACCCGCGCCTCATGAGGGGCTCGTTAGGCGGTCGTGACACGCACCGAAAGGCATGCAGCCGGCAACCTTCACGGGACCATCACACTCCAGCTGGACTCCAGCGACCGTGACGGGTTCCTCGACGGGCTCATCGACGGTTGTTCGGATCTTCTCGACGATTTCCTGAGAAGGATCAGCCAGCTGGAAAGTGATTACTCGCGGGCGATGGTGGGGCTGTAGGACTTATCTGATGGACAGGATTCACAATGAAGACATCTTCTGTGACGCCGAGTTCAGCACGATCGAGATGCAGTGGGATCCGGTCGAGGAGCTGGCCCAGATGCTGTCGGGAGCGGCCACCACGGCCACACCCGACGAGGCTCCGCCGGCCGGACGCTCCAGTCACCGGCGCAACCGGCGGCGGGTCCACGCGGATTCCCGCTGGATGCGCGACAGCCAGCGCGGGGCACACGTCACGATCCTGATCGCCACCATCTCGGTGTGCGCGGTGTGCATGTTGGGCTGGTCTTTTTCTTATTCCTATGCACAGCTCCGTGCCACCGCGTCCGGCGTATTGCCGATGCACTTGGCACGGTGGTGGCCGCTGACGGTGTACGGACCGTGGCTCGTGGCTGCCCTCTCCATTCTGCGGGCCACCGTGCAGAATCGGAGCGCGCGGCGGTCCTGGTGCGTTCTGCTGGGCGCCTCCGCGATGGCCGTCGCCCTGTGCGTCAGCCATTCATCACATTCACTGCTTTCACTGATCATCTTCGGAATTCCGCCGATCACCGCACTGGTGTGTTTCTGGGAGATCGTCGGCCAGGTCTCGTCCAAGGTGACCAGACCCCGGCACGCCGCGCACGACCGGCGCGGCACCAAACCGCAGGGGCCGTACGACAGCCTGTGAGACGGGGGCACCGGCAGGGCCGCCGTACCCGGACCTGACCCGCCGGTGCCCCGCCGGTTCCCCACCGGTGCCTCACCGGTGGTGGCCGTGGTGCGGGCCGGGTGTGCGGCACAGCGCGATGACCGCCGCGTCGTCGTCGAGGCGGCCGCCGACGTGCGCGAGCAGATCGCGCCGGAGCGAGTGCACCAGCTTCTCGGGGCTCTGTCCGGCCCACAGCACGGCCCGCTCGGCGAGCGGATAGAAGGCACCCGAGGTGTCCCGGGCCTCGATGACGCCGTCGGTGTAGAGCAGGAGCGTGTCGCCGGGCTCGAAGGAGAGCACGTCGACGGTGTACGTGCTCGGCGCCAGCCGGCCGATCCCCAGCGGGGGCGCCGGGTGCAGGGGAACCGTGACCGCGCTGTCCGGGCCGAGCAGCAGCGGTGGGGGGTGCCCGCAGCTGATGATCCGGGTGACGCGGTCGTCGTCGGGGACCTCCAGCAGCAGCGCGGTGGCGAACTGCTCCCCGCTCTCCCCGGTGGGCGCCAGCTGGGCCAGGTTCCGGGTCACGCTCTGTTCCAGCGCGGCGGCCAGCGCCGGCAGACCGGCGTGCTGGTGGGCGGCCTCCCGGAAGGCCCCGATCAGCAGGGCGGCCTCGCCGATGGCCGGCAGGCCCTTGCCGCGCACGTCTCCGATCATGATCCGGACACCGCCGTCGACGGGGGTGGCCGCGTACAGGTCGCCGCCGATCTGGGCCTCGTCCTCGGCCGCCATGTACAGCACGGCGACCCGCACACAGCCGAGCTGGTCGGGCAGCGGCCACAGCAGCACGTGCTGCGTGGCCTCGGCGACCGTACGCACCCGGGCCAGCTGGCGGCGGTGCCGCTCACGCAGCACGCAGAAGACCACGACCAGGGCCGACAGCACCGCCAGGGCGAGGATCTGCACCAGCACGTTGCGGGTGAGCAGCACGCCGAAGTGCCAGCCGATGTACGCCTGCGCCGCCACGGTCAGCAGCCCGACCAGCGCGGTCAGCCAGGGGCCTGCGAAGTAGGCGGTGATCGCGGGGGCGATGACCAGCAACGGCCCCAGATGGATGTCCTCCGGGACGAGTTGGTCCACCGCCGTGATCACCACGATGATCGTGACCGGAACCGCCAGCAGCGCATGGCCCGACCGCCATGGCCGCCGCCCGGCGGCCCCGCCCTGCCGGAGATGCATGTATCCACACTGCACCGCGCCGCAGCGGCTGACGACCGGAAGCACCCACGCGCGGGATCCGGCCGCCCGCCCCGGAAACACCACGGCGCCCGGACCGGCCGAAGCCGGTCCGGGCGCCGCGTGGCGAGCCGAAGGGGAAGATCCCCCGCCCGCCGTCCGTAGGCCCTGTGGGACTCGAACCCACAACCAATGGATTAAAAGTCCTGGTCGGGGTGTGCCGGGTGGTTCCGGACGCTGCTTGGGTGTCCGGAACCACCTGGTCAGAGCATGTGCGGTGTGATGCGCGGTGCACCTCATGACGGCTCGTGCCACGCCGTCCGCTCACGCATCGCTCACGCAGACCATGGGTTTGACCAGCACAGATACGCGCCCCGAAGCAGGACTCCACCGCGCAGGAGCGCCGACGTCGAGTCCGCGGCAGCAGCGGATGTCGGTTGTCGTGACGGCGAGCCCTGAGTGACGCGGTCTGTCGCGTCATGAGATGAACTTCACCTCCGGGAAGGCCGGGGATGGGCCGTCGAGCAGGTGCCCCCGGTGCCGCAGGTGCAGGTCGAAGAAGGCGAGCGGGTAGGCCTGCTGGATCCGCACCGCCCGGGCCGGATCCAGTGTGCCGATCCAGGACTGAAGATCCGCGTCGCTCATCCCGACGGCCTGTGCCAGCTGTGGGATCAGGAACTGGACGTCGCAGTACGACGAGTGAACCGCGCCCTCCGCCTGGACGTTGAGCCGCCACCCCCGCAGGTGCGACCAGAACTCGGCGACGCTCGGCTGCGTGGCCCGGGGGTACTCGGCGGTCATCAGCATGAACGGCCGGTCCAGGTCGGTGGTGACCGTCGGCTGCATCGGCCCGTCGAAGCTCAGCCCGGCCCGGACACGCGGGTCCTCGCTCATCACGAACGCCGTCGCCGACGCGCCCTTCGACCAGCCGAACATGCCGATGCGCTGCGGATCGGGGGCGCCGAGCAGGCCGGCCGGCGGCAGTCGTTGTTCGGCGTCGGGGTTGCGCCCGGCGGCGAGGTCCTCGACGCGGTCGAGCACGAACCGTATGTCGGTGGCGAAGTCCCGTGGTGTCAGGTTGGGTATGTCGAGCGGGACCGTGAGCCGGCCGTCGGGGAACACGCTGAACGCGTCGTACGTGTGGTCCACCGTGACCACCACATATCCGTGGCTGGCGAGCTCCTGCACCACGATGGTGGCGTCCGCACGGTGATCGTGCGCGCCGTGCGAGAAGACGACGACGGGCAGTCGGCGGCCTGTTCGCAGTACCGGGGCGCCCTCGTGGCCTGCCGTGAGCGGTGCCACCGCGACATCGGCCGGAAAGCCCTGCGCCGTGAGGAGTGCCCGCACCACGGCGGGGGACGTCCAGGAGGCCAATGGGCCCCGTTTGACGCCCCGGGCGGGGTACCAGACGGCGGCCATCAGCTCGCGGTGATGCCCGGGGCCGGCCACGGGATCCGGACGTGAAGTGTCGACGAGGTGCAGGGGCACCGTGCCGACCGGGTACGGTCCGGTGGGCACGGGCAGGGTGAGCTGCACCGGGCCCGGGGCGTTCGAAGCTGCCCACGCTGGGCGGGCGATGCCCATCGGCATGGCGGCCCCGACTGCCAGCGCGGCTCCGAGCATGCGGCGGCGCGTCATTCCTTCTCGGTTCATGAACGGCGTGGTTGTCATGGACCCTCCCTGGGTTCTGGGCAGCAGTGAGCTACGCGCGGCGCCTGGGCCGTCGGCCCCAGGCGGCACTGTTCCGGTCTTGATCAGCTCAGTGGCTCGGTGGAGTGCGGCCGTCCCCCGGCGCGGACATGAGGTAGGCGAGTACGGCCAACACCCGGCGGTTGTCGTCGTCAGAAGGGGCGAGCTCCAGCTTGGTGAAGATGCTCGTGCTGTGCTTGGACACGGCCTTCTCGCTGATGAAGAGCCGGTTCGCGATGGCGCTGTTGGAGCGTCCCTCGGCCATGAGCTCCAGCACCTGGCCTTCCCGTTCGGTAAGCCTGGAGAGGGGTTCGCGTTCGCCACGGCTGCGGCGGCCGAGCAGCTTGGTGACCACTTCGGGGTCCATGACCGTGCCGCCCGCGGCGACCGTACGGATCACGTCGACGAACTGGTCGTCGCTGAAGACCCGGTCCTTGAGCAGGTAGCCGACCCCTCCGGCCTGGTCGGCGAGCAGCTCCTCGGCGTAGATCTGCTCGACGTACTGCGAGAGCAGCAGGATCGGCAGCCCGGGTATCCGTTCCCGGGCGGACAGCGCCGCACGGAGTCCGTCATCGGTGTGGGTGGGCGGCAGCCTGATGTCCACGATCGCCAGGTCCGGCCGGAACTCCAGCAGCGCACCGAGCAGACCCGGCGCGCTGTCGGTGGCCGCCACGATCTCGAACCCACGTGCCTTGAGGAGCCGGACCAGCCCCTCCCGGAGCAGGAAGAGATCCTCCGCGACGACTACGCGCACGGCACCTCCATGACCACGATCGTCGGCCCACCAGGCGGGCTGCTGACCGCCAGGATGCCGTCGAAGGCCGCCAGCCGTCGCTCCACCCCGGCCAGCCCGGTGCCCCGGGCGGGATCCGCGCCCCCCACCCCGTCGTCGACCACCTCGATGCGCAGCAGCCCGCCCGTCCGGGCCATGCGGATCTGCAGGCCGTGCGCCGAGGCGTGCCGGACGGCGTTGGTGACCACCTCGGCGACGGCGAAGTAGCAGGCCGACTCCAGCGGGGCGGCGAGCCGCCCGGGCAGCTCGATCTCGGTCTCACACGGCAGGGGCAGGTCCAGCGCGAGCGCCCGGACCGCCTCCCCCAGACCCCGGTCGGCCAGCATCGGCGGGTGCATCCCTCTGATCAGGCCGCGCAGTTCCTCCAGTGCCGCCGCAGAGGCGACGCGGGCCTCCACGACGAGAGCGGCGGCCTCGTGCGGATCGCTGTGGATCATCTCCTCCGCGACCCGGAGGTTCATCCCGATGGTGACCAGCCGTCCCTGTGCGCCGTCGTGCAGGTCTCGCTCGATCCTGCGCAGCTCCGCGGCCGCGGAGCTGACCGCGTCGGCCCGTGTCTCGGTCAGCTCCCGCACCCGTCGGGCCAGCGCCGGGTCCGGCCCCCGACCGAGCAGCCGACCGGCATCCGCCAGCACGGTCCTCGGCAGCAGCCACAGCCCGAGGGCCAGCAGCACGGCCCCCTGGATGCCGCCGAGGACCGACGCATGGTGAGCCACCATCTCAAAGTTGAGGGACGGCGCCGGCATGCCTGGGGAGCCGAACTTCCGTACTTCCACCAGGTGTTGCCCGAACCCGCTCTGTGCGATGTCGTACACCCCGATCCCCACCAGCCCCAGGACAGCCAGGTTCGCCGCCGCCCTCGGCCACCGCACCAGCCCGGCCACGACGGCCGCCAGCAGTGCCAGCCCGACCAGGTAACTCACCACTGCCGGTCCGATCCCGGTGCCCGGCGGCGCGGACTGCCACAGATCGAGGCCGAACAGGTTGCCGGTCATCACAACGATGGCGGGCAGCAGCAGGGCCCAGCGCGCGGACCTGAGCGCATCGGCTCCGGCAAGGCGCTCGGGCCTACCGTTCGCCGGCCGGCGCAGAGCCGCACCGGCGAAGGCGGCGAGCACCGGGATGCTCACACAGCCCACCAGGATATTCAGGGGTGTCAGGCCGTAGGAAACAGAGGAACGCGTGACCGCATGAGTGAGCCAGTACGTCCATTCCAGCAGTTCGCCGGTCACCGCCGCGACCACGGGCAGTACCCACCGCCTGGGCACGCGCGCCGAGGAGAGCAGCGTGGTGGCCAGTAGGCCGGCCATCAGCAGCGCCGACGCGAGCAGCCCGTCGGGCTGGAGATCTGGCACGGTGACGACGTAGCCGCCCGTTCCTTCGGTGTTGTGCAGGGCAAGCACCAGAGCCGGCACACTGCCGTACGCGGCCGTACCCACCAACCCCGCCACGACCGGCCAGCCGATCCGCCCAACCGGTCGCGCGCCACGCGTCGGCCGGTCCCACACCTGCTCCGCCCTGAAGGCCAGCACGACACAGACCGTGGTCAACGCCACGAGCACGCCCCCCGGCCAGGGCGCCCCGTTCACCGGAACCGGAAACGGCCACATATCCGCCCCTCGTCTCATCTCCCCGGCCACGCGCTGTGGCCTGGAGATCATGCTGCTGCGCGGGAACCGGCAAGCACCATGGGCCGAAACCTACTTCCGGGGTAGGCAAACACCTACTCCGGCCGGGAAGCCTCTGCGGAAGTGTCGGCAGGGAAAGAGACAGACGGGACGTGCGGGGAGTGCTCTGCGTACCAAGGTGAGCTCCGCCTGCCTGCGCCACTCTTGCCGCCTGCCGTAGGTAGTCGCAGCGAGCGGCGACTTGAGGCAGGCGCACCTATGCACTTGAAGTGCGAGCACCATCACGCCCAATCACTTGATTCCCACACAGAATTGGTGGCTGGAAATCGCTCTGCAGCAGGCAGTGAGTGAGCTCCAGCAGGTGCTGGAGATCGTCCGGGACGTCGCGCGCGAGGTATACGCGACCAATGCCGACCGTCATGACCCGTCACACGGGGACGACAACGGCACCTTCGCTCAGCTGGTCTGGCGGAACATCGCCAACCTCTCCTTCCAGAGGCTCAACCAAGCAGGGATTCCGGTCCGAAGGGTGGCCGGTGGGGCCATCGAGGTCATCTCCGGGTCGTGGGTCGTGAGGATCTACAAGTTCCCGCTGACCGCACCTGACAAGGTGCGGGACAAGCTCGAACAGCTCAGCTGGGACGGCAGTGCCGCTCGGCTCCGAGGTGCCGTGCTGAACAGCTCGATGAAGGGGCAGCTGGCGTTCGACCATGACCCGGACTGGGCTGACAGCTTCGCTGAAGTTGTTCGGCAGGGGCATGTTCGGATCATGCACACGGGTGACCCGGAGACGGGAAACTGCGTCATCGAAGTGGGCCTTCCGCGCGACAACCGAGAAGGCGGTTCGCCTTGGCTTGATGGCACACTCGAGATCCATAATGATCTCCAGCTGAGCCTCCCGGCTCCGCGGTCGGCAAAGGACGCACTCGTCTACCAGGTCGGTCTGCCCTCAGCGGGACTTCCGGATCGAGACGGCGAGCTGCCGTCTGCAACGGATTCCAACGAGGGTCGGCCCGTTACAGGGAAGGCGCCGAAGGCTCTGGACTACACCGACCTCGAAGAGAACGAGCTGCCGCTTCGCCGGCGCACTGACGAGACGCGCGACTTGCGCGAGAACACAGACTGAGAAATCCATGCCGACACCGCTTCGAGGATCGAGAGGCGCTGAATTCGCCTCCCGCTCCTTCGAACCTGAAGCTCTGACCACAGCCCGTCAGCTTCGGGGACTCCGGAAGAACGAGCTCGCCAGGAAGGTTGGGCTTACACCAGCAGCGGTCAGCCAGTACGAGCTGGGCCAGAGTCGGCCTTCAGCCTCGGTCGTTGCGCAGCTGGCCATTGCTTTGGGTGTGCCGGCCACGTTCTTCGCTACGGGGCACCCGCATCCAACGATGCCCAGCGCCGCCCACTTCCGAAGCCTCAGGGCGACGACACAGCTGCAACGGGATCAGGCTGTCGCATTCGGCAAGATCGTCTGGCGGCTCGTTACGACGGTCGAGCACTACGTGGAGCTTCCCCCTGCAAGACTGCCGCGCCTGGCCCTGCCGGCCGAGCCGAGCAGGGCTGACATCGCGGCCATAGCTCGCGATGCTCGCGATGCCATGGGCGTTCCTAGTGGACCGATCCCCCATGTGGCCCGACTACTCGAAGCCCATGGCGTCGTGGTCCTGGAGCTACCAGCCATGTCCAAACGGGTGGATGCCTTCTCCCATTGGTACGGGAGCAGGCCGCTGATCTTCCGGAATCCTGCCAAGAACGACAAGGCTCGGTCGCGATTCGACGCAGCTCACGAGGCCGGACACTTGGTCATGCACCTTGATGCTGAGCCTGGAAGCCGCATCGTCGAGAACCAGGCGCATGACTTCGCCGCCGAGTTCTTGATGCCAGGCGCCGAGGTCCTTGAGGAACTGCCGCAGAGACTCGACTGGGAAGCGCTCTACGCGCTGAAGCGACGCTGGGGTACTTCCCTTAAAGCCCTCGTCTACCGTGCCCATGCCCTCGGTGCTTTCCGGGAGACAACGTACAAGCGAGCCATGATGATGCTGTCTCAGCACGGCGATCCGGAGCCGTGTGACCTCGGCCCTCGCGAAGCGCCACTCTTGCTTGAGAAGGCGGTCCGCCTCTGCGAGGAGACAGGCGTTTCGTTCGATGAACTTGTCTCCCGCTCGGGCTTGCCCTTCGAGCTGGCGAACGAGGTCTACGCCACCGCGACCATGACGAGGCCGCGTCTTGCACTGGATGCATCCGACGAGAGCGAAAAGCCGACCGCCCCCGAGGTGCTGACGCTGTTCCCCAGCTGACCGTCGTAGTCACAGCAGTTGCGCGTCCCCCACTCCAGCTCACTCCTGGCCGGCCTGTTCCGGGTCGCATGGCCACGGTGACGCCGTGCTGGTCACTACTTCCACCCGTCCAGCGATACCTGGGGGCCGCCGGTGAGATATCGGCGGAGGGCACTGGCAGTGGTGTCCACGAAGTCTTCCGGGATGGCGTCGGCGTCCGTCCAGCAAACCTGTGCGTGCTTCCGTGGCTCGCGGTTCTCCGGTTCACCGGTCCATTCATGGGCGGCGAAGAGAACCGTGAGGAACCCGTTGGGAGCTTCGACGCCCCAGGCGCCGTGGATGATGTGGGCGACCTTCAGGGACTCAGGCTTCACTGTTAGGCCGGTTTCCTCGTACAGCTCGCGTACGGCGGTCTCGGTGATCGGCTCGCCCGGCTCGCTCTTGCCGACGGGCAGGTCCCACATGCCCTTGGCGAACTTGGCGTTCTGGCTGCGCTGGAGGAGGACGACGCGGTTGGTGGCCTTGTCGTGGACGATGACGGCGGCGACGAGGAGAGTCATGGATTCGAGGGCGGGCATGAGGGCTTTGGGCTGGTCGTCAGTTGTCCGCTGAGCCACGGTTGTGTCCCTTCGTCGGCCGGTTGGTGGGCAGCTTAGGCCAGTACTTCGCGTGCACGACGGGCGAGTTCGGCGGCTCCGGGCACTCTGCGCCGCATCCTCGCCACGACCGACCTGCCGCCCATCACCCTGCGGGACCTGCGCCACGTGGCCGCGACGCTCACGCACGGAGGCGGCGGTGACATCCACACCGTGAAGGAGACGCTCCGGCACTCCACCATCACGCTGACCTCGGACACGTACACGAGCCTGCTCCCGGAGCTGGACCGCGAAATCGCCGAGAAGGCAGCGAAGCTGATCCCTCGGTCACGTCCGGCCGCCGCCGAACCGTCCGCCCCTGCAGCGTCCGATCCGCAGGCCGCCAGCCCATCCGCGCACGCGTCACTCGGGGATTGAAGTCCCGGCCCGACAAGCGGCGGCCGGGCGTTGAGTTCGTGTCACTCGCTCTGCCTGGAGCCACTCCACTCCTCTTCCTCCTCCATGAACCGGATGCCGTCATGGGACAGTGAGGCGGTGGCGGGCGTCTTGTGCGACGTCCATTCAACGGTGATCAGGCCCTCGTCGGCCAGGTAGGCGCAGGCTGCGGACAGATCGTCGTCGGGCAACCGGAGCTCTTCGCGCAGTGCCGCCCCGCTGACCTCAGGTCGGTTGTGCTCCATGGCTCCGTAGAGTTGCCGGAGGATGGCCTTGCGGTAGGTCTTGCGTTCACGGAGTGTCGTCATGGCTGGCGCTCTCAGGCTGGTCTCCGAGGCTGCTGATGCCGACAGGCAGCCGACCCTACGGCCTCGCACACAGCCTCCGCCGCCCGGGTGCCCCGCTGCGTAGCTCCTCATGCGGCTTGCCCTGGCTGTATGCGGGCGTCCCGGCGATTCCCGGCGACGCCGATGCTCGCGGTGATGGGGAGTAGCGTGGTCAGAAGCGAGGCGGATCCCGTGTTCGCACCGGATCCCGGACAGGTGGTCCTCCATGACCGGCTCCGACACATCCCCTGGTTCCAGGCACCTGCCGAGCGGTGTGCACCATGCCGTGCGGCCGGGGAGTGCACTGCTCCGGCTGGAGACGACGGCATCGCGCGAAGGCGTCCTCGACGGGGCGTGGTGGCCACGGTCGCGCGACATCGGTGCCGAGCTGCCCGCGCTGCTGAGCGCCCTCACCGAGCATCTGGGACCTCTGACCCGCGTCGGGCTGGATGCCACGGCCTGGGAGGGGCTGCCGACCCGGATCGTCGTCGGCGACCACGTAGTACACGTGGACTCCTTCCCGGTGGGTGACGACACGGTCCTGATCACCCGGGGCGACCGGGACCTCTTCTCGCTGCTGGTGGTCCCACCGGACACGCCGCCCGAGGCCGCCCGCGCGGCGATGGCACAGGCCGTCCTGGCCGGCAACGTCAGCGAGGCGGAGCAGATCCTCATCGACACGGGAAGCGGGCAGAGGCCGTCCGGCTGACCCCTGTCGTAGCCGGTGGTGCGGTCAGCCGCGCCACTCCACGAGGAGCAGCGTCGCGTCGTCCGTCGTGTGTCCGCCCCGCGCCCGCTTGAGGGTGTGCGACAGGGAGCGCGCCACCGCCCGGACCCCGCGACCGGTCCTCTCCAGCCGGTTCACCCAGTCGATCAGCTGGTCCTCACCGAACTGCTCCTCACCCACGGCGTGTTCCTCGATCAGTCCGTCCGTGAAGCAGAGGACGCGGTCTCCGCGCTCCAGGTCCAGCTCGCCGACCTCTGGCTCCGCGCCGCCCATGCCGACCGGGAGGGTCGTGGGGACGTCCAGCCGACACATGACGCGGTGATCGCGCACGAGTACCGGTGGCGGGTGTCCCGCATTGACCCAGTGCATCCGCCCCGTGGCTGTGTCCAGCCGCATCATCTGGGCGGTGACGAAGTGGTCCGGGCCGAACTGGTGTACCACGGCGACGTCCATGGCGGCGTAGATCTCCGACAGGCCGGTGCCGAGGCGGCGGGCGTGACGGTAGGCGCCGATGGCCACGGTGGCCATGGTGGCCGCGCCCAGGCCGTGCCCCATCGCGTCGATCATGGCCACGTGGAGGATGTCACCGTTGAGCGCGTAGTCGAAGCTGTCCCCCGCCACGTCGTAGGCGGGCTCCAGGATCCCGGCCACGGCGACCCGCGGCATGACCATGGCCAGAGGCGGCAGCAGGGACCACTGGATCTCGGCGGCGACGCTCATCGGCTCACCGCGGCGGGTGGAGAAGAACAGGTCGGAGTAGCCGTGCTTGGTCACCAGCAGGTCGGCAACCAGGCCGGAGAGCCTGGCCAGCAGCCGCCGGTCGTCGTCATCGACCCGGTCCAGCGTCACGGCCATGACGCCCACCTGGTCGCCGCCGTCCAGCAGCGGCAGGTGGACCCGTACGCCGTCGGCCTCGGGCACCTCGACGGGCTGGGCATCGAGAAAGCACCGGCCCGCGACGGAAGCGTCGATGTCCTGCGGATCCCCGCCCGTGAGGCCCTCACCGCGCAGAGGTACGAGCAGCAACTGGCCGTAGTCCTGGAGCAGCACCTGCGGACGGCGGCCGCCGAGCCGCTCCACCACGTCGGCGACCAGCGGTCCGATGAGGTGGGGCGGGAGCTCGTGCGCCCGGTCGAGAACCGCCCCCAGAAGCGCTTCCCCGAAGCTCTCGGAGCGGTCCGTGCCCGGTTCGGCCGTCATCAGCTCACCCACCGTGATCCACACGGACACCGGCGGCGGGGTCGACCGGCGAAAGGACTACCCGTCCCATCACTCCATCATGGGCCGTGCTGTTCCCCCGCGCCCTCCCGGCCGAAGCCGTCCTCGACATGTGCCAAGGTGCGCTGAGCCGACAGCGGATTCCACGGATCGGCGGCGGCGGTCAGCAGGCGTTCGGCGGTTCCGGCCGGCTCGTCGGGCGGGACGACCAGCAGCTCCCAGCGCCCCAGGGTGCCGCAGTCCAGGGTGATGGCATGCTCCTCGGCGGTGGCGTCGCTCAGGACGACCTCGATCACGTGGTCCGGCGCCGACACGGTCAGTGGCGCGTCAGGCCAGGCCGCAGCGCCGACCGTGACGCGGGTGACCGTGCCAAGGCCGGGGTCGAGCGAGCCCACGAGCGCGGGCAGCTCCAGTTCCAGGGCGTCGCAACGCGGCCACCACGCTCCGCCCAGCGGGCCGTGGCTGGCCTCCGGCCTGAGCCTCAGCCGGGCCAGCGGCATCCTGTACGTGTGCGCGTCACTCGGCGGCCGGTCTCCTGCGGGCGGTGTGGGGGAGTCCATCGTGCGATCCCGTCCGGGCGGCCTGGAGCTGCCCTCGTTCGCCACTCGCCGGGAACGGCGCTGTCCTGATCATGCGCCCGACATGCTCTCGGTGTCTTCAAGGCTACGCCCGGCTTGGAACGGCGGCCCGAGGCGCAGGCAGCGAAGATCTGCTCTCCCGGAACAGGGTCAGCACGCAAGGAGCGCCCCGACCGGGCAGCCCGACCATCTCCCCGTGGTTCCGCCAGCCCCACGAGTCGTAGGCGGCTTGTCCGGCCCGGTCGGCAGGAATCAGCAAGGCCACTCCGAGCTCGGTGCGCTCATCGGCCAGCAGACGCTGTTGCAGACGGCGGCCGATGTCGCGGCGCTGTGGGTGCTGGTGCGCCACGACCTGAGTGAGGAGCAGGAACCGGGCACAGCCGGTGAGCCGTTGGACGCTCTCCTGCAACCCCTGCTCGGACCGGCTGACGGGACTCACCGGAAACCCGAAGACGCACCCCACCAACACCGTCGTCTCGGCCACCAGCAGCGCGAAGCCAGGCCGTCGGGCGCTGACGGCAAGCCGCCGCAGGAAGTCGTCCCGCATGAAGGGGCCGGCCACGGCCAGGTCGGCGATGTCCTCGCTCATCCCCTCCACCTGCCGGCGAGTCAGCCTGCGCAGGCGGATCCCGTCCTTGACGACCGGCGCACCGGCGCGGTCGCCGGACGTCTGCGTCCCGCCGGCCGACGGACCCGCCGCGGACGGGTCCAGCAGATCGCGGAGCAGGGGCGCGGAGCCGGTGCCCGCGAGGAGCCGGGTGATCTGCGCGCACGGATGGTGCAGGTGCAGGCAGGAGTGCACGCGGCCGGCATGCCGTGACGCCGTCAGGAAGACGTCCAGGCCCTTGGCGTCACAGGAGCCGACCGTGGTGAGATCGACGTCGATGGCTGTCATGCCGTCGCGCAGGCACTGCTCCAGCGCGGCCCGCAGCAGGGGCGCCGAGGCCGGCCAGATGTCGCCGACGAGCGTGACGAGGGCCCGCTCCCCCCGGTCACGCCGATGGATGTCCAGGCGCTGCACGGCCATCACCCCGCCCTTCGGCAGGGAAACGCAACGACCAGGGAAGGGTGCGGAGTTGTTGTGATCGCGGCGGGCATGATTGCCGACCCGTCTCCGCACCGCCGCTCGGACGGCCCGGGGTTCGTCTCTCGCCGAGGACGACCCGGCAAGACGGCCGGAGTGCGTGATGCCCTCGGTATCTCCACCGTACGCCGCCGGCCGACTCGACCCGCAGCACCGGACGGGCTCACCCGTAAGGCCCGTAAGGAGCGCACCGCCTGCCGAGGCTCATGGAGACATCCGGGGCAGACGGCCCACTCGTGGGGCACACTGCCGTACCTCACGCCCGCCGGGTATCCGCTGAGGGCGGTCTCACACAAAACCGCCGCAGGTGGCCGCGCTTCCCGCTCACGCAGGAGCCCGGAAACGAAGCAGCGTCCGAGCCAGCTGACGCCGGCTCGGACGCTGCGTAGCAGGTCAGGGGCCATATCCCCCGCCTACCAGCCGTAGGCCCTGTGGGACTCGAACCCACAACCAATGGATTAAAAGTCCACTGCTCTGCCAATTGAGCTAAGGGCCCAGGCGATGTTGCCTGTCCGAGCATAGCCGGACGCGGCCGTGTCTCCGATCGGGTATCGGTGGACCGGCCGCGTCGCGGGGGGAGGAAGGGGCGGGATGGTCACTTTTCGGCCGTCTGCGGGGCGGGAACGCGGTCCGGGGTGAGGAACCAGCGGCGGGCCGAGGCGAGCCACCAGGCCGCGGCGAAGCCGAGGACGACCAGGACGGCGACGGGGGCGTAGTTGAAGGTCTTCCAGGTGACCGGGGAGACCTGCGGGAGCATGAAGAGGATCGTGATCGCCACGACCCAGAGGACCGACACGACTCCGATCGCCCCCGACCAGCGGCCCAGGTGCCACGGCCCGCGTTCGAAGGCGGCGCCCTTGCGGACGCGCAGGAAGGTCGGGATGACGTACGCGATGTACAGGCCGATCACCGCGATCGACGTGACCGCCGCGTACGCCGTCAAGTTGATCAGGTAGGGCAGGCCCAGGGCGAGAGCGGCCAGGGCGGCCAGCCAGACGGCGGCGACGGGGGTGCGCGAGCGCGGGCTGACCGTGTGCCAGAGGCGCGAGAAGGGCAGCGCGCCGTCGCGCGAAAAGGCGTAGATCATGCGGCTGTTGGCGGTCACCGAGGCCATTCCGCAGAAGAGCTGGGCGCCGATCACGACGAGGAGCAGGAGCTTGCCCGTCGTGGCTCCCAGGGCGTCCAGGAGGATCTGCGCCGGGGGCGCGCCGGTCGGGGAGGCCAGCTCCTTGTCGTAGGACTGGATCGCGAAGGTGAAGCCGAGGAGGAGCACGAAGCCGGCGATCCAGGACGTCCAGATGGAGCGGACGATGCCCTTCGGGCCGGCCGTGGACGCGTCGTGGGTCTCCTCCGTCATGTGCGCGGAGGCGTCGTAGCCGGTGAAGGTGTACTGGGCCATCAGGAGGCCGAGGAGGACCACGTACGGGCCGCTGCCCCAGCCGGTCTCGTTCACGAACTTCGTGAACACGAAGGACGCCGTCTGGTGGTGGTCGGGGACGAAGGTCAGCGCGCCGACGATGACGGCCACGCCGAGCACGTGCCACCACACGCTCACGTCGTTCAGGAACGCGACGATCCGCACGCCGAAGGTGTTCAGCAGGCCGTGCAGGACGAGGATCGCGACGAAGAGGAGGACCGTGCGGCCCGGGGTCACCCCGAAGCCGAACTGGAGGTTCAGGTACGCGCCGAGGAAGGAGGCCGCGCCGAAGTCGATGCCGGCCGTCACCGCGACCTGGCCCAGCACGTTGAACCAGCCCGTGAACCACGCCCAGGCCGCCGCCGAGCGGGGCGGCGCGAGGCGGTGGGCCCAGAAGTAGAGGCCGGCCGAGGTCGGGTACGCCGAGCAGATCTCGGCCATCGACAGGCCCACGAACAGGGTCATCAGGCCGACGGCCACCCAGCCCCAGGTGATCACCGCCGGGCCGCCGGTGGTCATGCCGAAGAGATAGAGCGTCAGGCAGCCGGACAGCACCGAGATGATCGTGAAGGACACGGCGTAGTTCGAGAACGCCGACATCCGGCGGGCGAGGACCTGGGTGTAGCCGAGCTGGGCCAGTCGTTCCTCGTCCGACAGGCCGTGCGCCCCGTTCGCTCTCGCGTCTTCTGTCATGCCCCCAGCAATTCCCCCACCCGAGGGGTGACATGCGTCACGCTATGGCCAAAAAAGGCCCGTACGACGGTGTCGTACGGGCCCTTCTCAGGTTACTCGGCCAGGCTCACCCGGCGTCAGCCGTTGCGCTTCCAGCGGGGCTTGTCCTCGCGGCGGCCGAAGGAGCCGGTGCCGCGGTGGTCGTCACGGCGGCCGAAGGGGCGGTCGTGACCGGCGGAGCGGAAGCCGGGACGGTCGTCACGGCGGTCGCGGTTGAACGGACGGTCGCTGCCCCGGTGCCCGCCGCGCTCGTCCCGGCGGAAGCCGCCGCGGTCGTCACGGCGCTCGAAGGAACGGCCGCCCCGGTCACGGTCGTTGCGGTCGTTGCGGTCGTTGCGGTCGTTGCGGTCCCGGTCGAACGGACGACGGTCGTCGCGGCGCTCGAAGCCACGGCCACCACGGTCGTCACGGCGCTCGAAGGAACGGCCACCACGGTCGCCGCCCCGGTCGAAGCCCCGGTCACGGTCGTTGCGGTCGTTGCGGTCCCGGTCGAACGGACGACGGTCGTCGCGGCGCTCGAAACCACGGCCACCACGGTCGTCACGGCGCTCGAAGGAACGGCCACCACGGTCGCCGCCCCGGTCGAAGCCCCGGTCACGGTCGTTGCGGTCGTTGCGGTCCCGGTCGAACGGACGACGGTCGTCGCGGCGCTCGAAACCACGGCCACCACGGTCGTCACGGCGCTCGTCACGGTCCCGGTCGAAGCTGCGCCGCTCCCGGCGCTCGTACGGCGCCGAGGCCGCCGGGCGCTCCTCGCGCTCTGCCCGCGGCTCGGCGGCGGCAGCGGCCTGCGCCTCAGCGACCGCGAGCTCCTCCGCGGCCGTCGCCTGGGCCTCGGCCACCGCGGCCTCCGGGTCCTCGCCGCGCTCGCGGGCGACCCGGGCGACCAGCCGGTCGGACTCCTCGCGCAGCTCGGCCGCGCGGCGCTGGGCGCGCTCCAGCTGCTTGGTGAGCTGGGCGACCTCGCGCTCCGCCTGCTGCGCGGCGTTGTTCGCGGACTCGGCCTGGACCTCGGTCATGGAGCGGGCGCCGGTGATCTCGGCGACCTCCGGGTCGAAGGCGCCGGCGCCCTGGATGATGTGGCGCGCGGCGTCGACGCCGGCGTCCTCCATCAGCCGGAAGATCTGACGGCGCTGGTGCGGCAGGGACAGGGAGACGACCGTGCCCGTGCGGCCCGCGCGAGCGGTGCGGCCGGCGCGGTGCAGGTAGTCCTTGTGGTCGCCGGCCGGGTCCACGTTCAGGACCAGGTCGATGCCGTCGACGTGGATGCCGCGGGCGGCGACGTCGGTGGCGACCAGGACGTTGACGTAGCCGTCCTTGAAGTCGGCCAGGGTGCGGGTGCGCGCGCCCTGGGTCATGCCGCCGTGCAGCGCGTCGGCCTTCGCGCCCGCCTCGCGCAGCTGCTCGGCGACGCGGTCGGCGCCCAGCTGGGTGCGGACGAAGATGATCGTGCGGCCCTTGCGGGAGGCGATGGCGGCGGTGACCGGCGCCTTGTCCTTGGGCTTCACGATGAGGATGTGGTGGGACATGGTCGTCACCGCGCCCTGGGCCGCGTCCACCTCGTGGGAGACGGGGTTGTTCAGGTAGCGGTCGACGAGGGTCTGGATCTCGTTCTCCATCGTGGCGGAGAAGAGCATGCGCTGGCCGCCGGCCGGGACCTGGTCGAGCAGCTCGGTGACCTCGGGCAGGAAGCCCAGGTCGGACATCTGGTCGGCCTCGTCGAGGACGGCGATCTGGGTGTCCTCCAGCGAGCAGGCGCCGCGGTTGATGATGTCGCGCAGCCGGCCCGGGGTGGCGACGAGGATGTCGACGCCGCGCTCCAGGGCGTAGATCTGGTTGCCCATCGAGGTGCCGCCGCAGACGACCTTCATCTTCAGGCCGAGGACGTCGCCGTACGGCTGGAGGGCGTCGGCGACCTGCATGGCCAGCTCGCGGGTCGGGGTGAGGATGACCGCGCGGGGCTTGTGCTTCTGGGTGCGGCCGCCGGCCAGCGTGGCCAGGGTCGGCAGACCGAAGGAGAGGGTCTTGCCGGAGCCGGTGCGGCCACGGCCGAGGATGTCCTTGCCGGCCAGGGCGTCCGGGATGGTCGCGGCCTGGATCGGGAAGGGGGTCGTCACGCCGTTCTGCGCAAGCTTGCGCACGATGCCCTCGGGGAGGCCGAGGTCGGCGAAGGTGGTCTGGGGGGTGGTGTCAGCGGCCTCGTCGGCCTCGGTGATCTCGTTCGTCTCGTCGACGAGTTCGTTCTCAAGCTCGCTGAGCTCGTTCTCGGACACGACAAACTGATCAGTACTGGACACGGACATGCGAATGCGAAACCTTCCGGAGTCTCGTCGGCACGCGCCCGTCAACTCCGTGATTCGCTCACGACCGCCTCAATGCGGTCCGCCACGGCAAGGGAGAGTACGCGCCACACGGCGCGCTCTGTGATGGCGCCGGGCAAATGGGATCAAACGATCTACCACCATACGCACCCATCCCCCCTGAAGGCAAACCGGTCCTTGAAACCGCAGGTCGGACCCGGTCGCAGCCTCACGCCGGCACACCCGCCGTAGGGGCGGGCTCACGCTGGGCCAGCTGCGTTCCGGTGCCCTCGTGCGCCGAGGAGGACGGCTCGGCCGTCGGGGGCTCGGAGGTGGCCGCGGGCGGGGTGGAGGCCGGGGGCTGGGGTGGTGCGGAAGTGACCGGCGGGGCCGGTGGGGCCTTGGTCGGCGCCGGGTCCCCGGGTTCGACCGGCTTCCCGGGCCTGGCGGGCTTGCCGGACGGTGCGGGGGTCGGGGACGCGCCGGCCGCGCCGGACGACGGGGTGACCGAGGCGCTGGGCGACTCCCCCGGCTTCGCCCCGCCGCCCTTGCCGTGCTTGCCGTCGGCCCGCGGGCCTCCGTGTCCCTGGCCCCCGACACCGTCCACCGGACCGCCGTCGGGCGCCGCACCGCCGTGCTGCCCGGCCGAGTGCGAGGGCCGGGCCCGGCCGGCGTCGTCACCCACGTTCACGCAGCCGGCCGCCGCCGCGCTGACGGCCAGCACGGTGACGGCGAGCCGGACGGGTACGTACAAGGGGCGCACGGCGGCCACCTCCGGGGGCAAGGGAAAGGAGTCAACCTCCCCAACTCCCGCCGCCCGCAAGAGGACACGCGCCCCGCACGCGCAGCCCGCACTCAGCCGTAGCCGAGGGCGTGCAGCCGTGCGTCGTCCATCCCGAAGTGATGGGCGATCTCGTGCACCACGGTCACCTCGGTCTCCGCGACGACGTCCTCGCGGGTCGCGCACATCCGCAGCGTCGGCCCCCGGTAGATCGTGATCCGGTCCGGCAGCACACCGGCGTACCACTCGCCCCGGTCGGTCAGCGGGGTGCCCTCGTACAGGCCGAGCAGCTCGGGGTCGCCGGCGGGCGGTTCGTCCTCCACGAACACCGCCACGTTGTCCATGAGCCGCGTCAGCTCCGGCGGGATCCGGTCGAGCGCCTCGGCGACCAGCTCCTCGAACTCCTCGCGCGTCATCTCCAGCACACGGTCATTGTCCGGTACGAGAGCTTCGTACGAGAGTGGCGCGGCGCCGCACATCCGCAGCCGTACGCCGCATATCCACATCCGTACATGGGCATACGGGACCAATGGCCCGCGTCCCCGTCGCAGCCCTCCGCACGCTGACGAACCGCGTACGCCCGCGCCCCGCCCGCAGGGGCACCCGCACGCTCCCCGCCCCGCGCCCGGACGCGCGTCCGGGCCGCCCCTGGCTGAGCGCCCTCGGGCTCACCGCCGTCGTGCTCTTCGGCGCCTGGCTGGGCCTGCTGGTCGTCGGCAACGTCCGGGCGCCGGTCGGCCCGATGAACACGACGATGGCGCTGCGCCCCTCGCTGAGCGGCGGCACGAAGATCAACATCTCTCCGCTGGGCGCGCTCACCCTGGACAGCCATGTCGCCCCGGTCCGCCTCGACGTCAACGTCGACCAGCTCGACCCGCTGCGCTCCCAGGCCCTGGTCGACCACCCGGAGCGGATCTCCGGCCTCCAGCAGGAGGTCGCCCAGGACGTCGAGCACGGCACGCTGGACCTGGCCGTGCGCTCCTGTGTCGCCGTGGTCGCCGGGGCCACCGCCCTCGGCCTCGCCGTCTACCGCCGCCCGCGCCGGGCCCTCGCGGCCGGCGGACTGGCCCTGACGCTGCTCGCCGCCTCGGGCGCGTCGGCGTACGCCACCTGGAACCCGAGGTCGGTGCTGGAGCCGAAGTACTCGGGCCTGCTGTCCTCGGCACCGTCCGTGGTCGGCAACGCGCGCAACATCGTCACCGAGTTCGACGTCTACCAGAAGGAACTGGCCCGCCTGGTGACGAACGTGACGAAGCTCTACGACGTCACCTCCACGCTCCCGGCCTACCAGCCGGACCCCTCCACCATCCGGGTCCTGCACGTGTCGGACATCCATCTCAACCCCGCGAGCTGGAAGATCATCGCCTCGCTGGTGGAGCAGTACGACGTGAACGTGATCGTCGACTCCGGCGACACGATGGACCACGGCATCGCGGCCGAGAACGGCTTCCTGGACCCGGTCAGGGACCTGGGCGTGCCGTACGTCTGGGTGCGCGGCAACCACGACTCGCGGATCACCCAGCGCTACCTGGGGCGCATGAAGAACGTGCACGTCCTGGACGACGGGCACGCGCAGACGGTCGCGGGACTGCGTTTCGCGGGCATCGGCGATCCGCAGTTCACCCCGGACCGCTCGGCGGTGCCCGGCGGCGACGCGGCCGAGCAGCTGGCCGGCGACCGGCTGGCCGCCGACCTGCGCGACCAGAAGGCCCGGCACACCCCGGTCGACGTCGCCGTCGCCCATGAGCCGGCGGCGGCCCGCGAGACGGACGGCGAGGTGCCGCTGGTGCTGTGCGGCCATCTGCACCACGAGGGGGACGAGATCCTCCCCTACGGCACCCGGCTGCGGATGGAGGGCTCCACGGGCGGCAGCGGGCTGCGCGCGGTCGAGGGCGCGTACCCGGCCCCGATCGAGGCCTCGATCCTCTACTTCGACCGGGACAGCCGCCGCCTGCAGGCCTGGGACGCGATCAGGCTGGGCGGGCTGGGCGAGGCGACAGCCGAGGTCAGCCGCCATCTGGCCACCCCCGTCAAGCCCGGTCCCGCGCCTTCCGCCACGGGCACACCGTCGCCCTCCACCCCGTCGCCGTAAACCGTTTTGGCGATAGCCCTCGGCATCCCATATGCTTCTCACGTCCCCGACGCGCTGAGAAGCGCCCAGGCGGGCCGATAGCCCTCATCGTCTAGCGGCCTAGGACGCCGCCCTTTCAAGGCGGTAGCACGGGTTCGAATCCCGTTGGGGGCACGCAAGATCGTGTGCGACACTGTTGCACGCACAAGCTTGGTCCTGTGGAGCAGTTTGGAGTGCTCGCCACCCTGTCAAGGTGGAGGCCGCGGGTTCAAATCCCGTCAGGACCGCTGGTGTTTCACGTGAAACACCGTGGCTGGGTAGCTCAGTTGGTACGAGCGATCGCCTGAAAAGCGATAGGTCGCCGGTTCGACCCCGGCCCCAGCCACAACCAGAAGGCCCCGTTCGTCGAACGGGGCCTTCGTCGTCAGGGGATCGGGGAGATGAGCCAGCACCAGTCCGTCGCCATGACAGCGGACAACCAGCTGGAGAGGATCCGGGCGCGGTACGGGCTGCTCGCGATCATCGCCGGCAATCTCGCGATCGTCGTCGTCGCGATCGTGGGTGTGTGGCGGCTCCACGGGGACAAGGCGGTGATCGTCGGCATCCTGACCGCCGCGTTCACCGCGGTGAGCAGCATGACCACGGCCTACCTGGGCATCAAGGCCATCTCCAACACGGCGAAGTCGCTCGCGCAGAGTGCCGCGCAGGCCTCGGCGCCGGCCGCCTCCGCGCCGGCGCAGCGCGGCTCCTGAACAGCGCACGCAAATCATTCGCGTGATTTTCGGCCGGGGTGAGATCCTGGACCGCGTATGTCTACGCATCCCGCCCCCGCCCTCGGCACCCTCGCCCCCCGTCTGACCGAGCTGTCGCTGCGTGACGCGCACCAGCTCGGCCGGCGGCTTGAGGGCGCGCGCAAGATCCGTAAGCCGGAGGCCCGCGCCGCCGTCCTCGCCGAGATCGAGGCGGAGGTCGACAAGGCCGAGGCCCGGATCGGTGAACGGCGTGCCCGTGTGCCCGCCGTCACCTACCCCGAGCAGCTGCCCGTCAGCCAGAAGAAGGACGAGATCGCGGACGCCATCCGTGATCACCAGGTCGTCATCGTCGCCGGTGAGACCGGCTCCGGCAAGACCACGCAGATCCCGAAGATCTGCATGGAGCTGGGCCGGGGCGTGCGCGGCATGATCGGGCACACCCAGCCCCGCCGTATCGCCGCCCGGACCGTCGCCGAACGCGTGGCGGAGGAGCTGCGGACGCCCCTCGGCGAGGCCGTCGGCTGGAAGGTCCGCTTCACCGACCAGGTGAGCCCGGACGCCACCTTCGTCAAGCTGATGACGGACGGCATCCTGCTCGCCGAGATCCAGACCGACCGCGAGCTGCGCGCCTACGACACGATCATCATCGACGAGGCCCACGAGCGGTCCCTCAACATCGACTTCCTGCTCGGGTATCTGGCCCAGCTGCTGCCGAGGCGGCCGGACCTGAAGATCGTCATCACCTCCGCCACCATCGACCCCGAGCGCTTCTCGCGGCACTTCGGCGACGCGCCGATCATCGAGGTCAGCGGGCGGACGTACCCGGTCGAGGTGCGCTACCGGCCGCTGCTGGAGGACGATTCCGAGGACTCCGACCGGGACCAGATCACCGCGATCTGCGACGCGGTCGAGGAACTCCAGGCCGAGGGCCGGGGCGACATCCTCGTCTTCCTCTCCGGCGAGCGCGAGATCCGGGACACGGCGGACGCGCTGGAGAGGAAGAAGTACAGATTCACGGAGATCCTGCCGCTGTACGCCCGGCTGTCGCACGCCGAGCAGCACCGGGTGTTCCAGCCGCACACCGGGCGCAGGATCGTTCTCGCGACCAACGTCGCCGAGACCTCGCTGACCGTCCCCGGCATCAAGTACGTCATCGACCCCGGCTTCGCCCGGATCAGCCGCTACAGCCATCGCACCAAGGTCCAGCGGCTGCCCATCGAGCCCGTCTCGCAGGCCAGCGCCAACCAGCGCAAGGGCCGCTGCGGCCGTACGTCCGACGGCATCTGCATCCGGCTCTACAGCGAGGACGACTTCCTCGCCCGGCCGGAGTTCACGGACGCCGAGATCCTGCGGACGAACCTGGCCTCCGTCATCCTCCAGATGACCGCCGCGGGCCTCGGCGACATCGAGAAGTTCCCCTTCATCGACCCGCCGGACCACCGCAACATCCGCGACGGCGTCCAGCTGCTCCAGGAGCTGCACGCGCTGGACCCGGCCCAGAAGGACCCCCGCAGGCGGCTCACCGACACCGGCCGCAAGCTGGCCCAGCTGCCGGTCGACCCGCGCCTGGCCCGCATGGTGCTGGAGGCCGACAAGAACGGCTGTGTCCGCGAGGTCATGGTCATCGCCGCCGCGCTGTCCATCCAGGACCCGCGCGAGCGCCCGGCCGACAAGCAGGCCCAGGCAGACCAGCAGCACGCCCGCTTCAAGGACGAGACCAGCGACTTCCTCGCCTATCTGAACCTGTGGCGGTACGTCCGCGAGCAGCAGAAGGAACGCGGCTCCAGCTCCTTCCGGCGCATGTGCAAGCAGGAGTACCTGAACTTCCTGCGCATCCGCGAGTGGCAGGACATCTACATCCAGTTGCGGACGGTCGCCAAGCAGATGGGCATCCACCTCAACGAGGAGGACGCCCCCGGCGACCGCGTCCACATCTCCCTCCTCGCCGGCCTCCTCTCCCACGTCGGGATGAAGGACGTGAAGGACGGCAACAAGAACGAGTACCTGGGCGCCCGCAGCGCCAAGTTCGCGATCTTCCCGGGCTCGTCGCTGTTCAAGAAGCAGCCGAAGTTCATGATGTCGGCGGAGCTGGTGGAGACCTCCCGGCTCTGGGCCCGGGTCAACGCGAAGATCGAGCCCGAGTGGGTCGAACCGCTCGCGGAGCACCTGCTGAAGCGGACCTACAGCGAACCGCACTGGGAGAAGGACCAGGCGGCCGTGATGGCGTACGAGAAGGTCACGCTGTACGGCGTCCCGATCGTCGCCCAGCGGAAGGTGAACTACGGCCGGATCGACCCGGAGACGAGTCGCGAGCTGTTCATCCGCAACGCGCTCGTGGAGGGCGACTGGCGCACCCACCACAAGTTCTTCGCCGACAACCGCAGGCTCCTCAGCGAGGTCGCCGAGCTGGAGAACCGGGCGCGGCGCCGGGACATCGTGGTCGACGACGACACCCTCTTCGACTTCTACGACCAGCGCGTCCCCGAACACGTCGTGTCGGGCGCCCACTTCGACTCCTGGTGGAAGCACAAGCGGCACGAGCAGCCGGAGTTCCTGGACTTCGAGCGGGAGATGCTCATCCGGGAGTCGGCGGAGGCGGTGACGAAGGCCGACTATCCGGACTCCTGGCGGCAGGGACAGCTGAAGTTCCGGGTGACGTACCAGTTCGAGCCGGGCGCGGACGCCGACGGCGTCACGGTCCACGTCCCGCTCCAGGTGCTCAACCAGGTCACCGACGAGGGCTTCGACTGGCAGATCCCCGGCCTGCGCGAGGAGGTCGTGACGGAGCTGATCCGCTCCCTGCCGAAGCCGATCCGCCGCAACTACGTGCCCGCCCCGAACTACGCGAGGGCGTTCCTGGAGAGGGCCGTGCCCTTGCAGGAGCCGCTGACCGTGACGATGGCGCGCGAGCTGAAGCGCATGGTCGGCGTCCCCTTCGAGGCGGAGGACTTCGACTGGTCGAAGGTCCCCGAGCATCTGAAGATCACGTTCCGGATCGTCGACGAGCGGCGCCGCAAGCTCGCCGAGGACAAGGACCTGGAGACGCTGAGGCTCCAGCTGAAGCCGGAGGCACGCAAGGCCCTGTCGCAGGCGGCCGCGGCGACCGCGTCCCGCGAGGGCGGGGAGTCCCTGGAGCGCAAGGGGCTGACCGACTGGACGATCGGCACGCTGACCCGGGTCTTCGAGACCCGCCGGGCCGGCCAGCCGGTGAAGGCGTACCCGGCGCTGGTGGACGACGGCGACACGGTGTCCGTACGGCTCTTCGACACGGAGGCCGAGCAGGCGGAGGCCATGTGGAAGGGCACCCGGCGCCTGATCCTGCGGAACATCCCGGTGAACCCGGCGAAGTTCGCCTCGGACAAGCTGACGAACGCCCAGAAGCTCGCCCTGTCGGCGAACCCGCACGGCTCCGTCCAGGCCCTCTTCGAGGACTGCGCGACGGCCGCGGCGGACAAGCTGATCGCGGACTTCGGCGGGCCGGTGTGGGACGAGGCGTCGTACCGGAAGCTGTACGACAAGGTCCGCGCGGAGATCGTCGACACGACGGTCCGTACGGTCGCGCAGGTGCAGCAGGTCCTCGCGGCCTGGCAAGCCACCGAACGCCGGCTGAAGGCCGTGCGGAGCACGGCGCTGCTCGCGAACCTGACGGACGTCCGCGGACAGCTGGACGCCCTCGTGAAGCCGGGCTTCGTGACCTGGGCCGGCATACGCCGGCTGCCCGACCTGGTGCGCTACCTGGTGGCCGCGGACCGGCGGCTGCAGCAGATGCCGACGGGCGCGCAGCGGGACACCACGCGCATGCAGAAGGTCCACGAGATGCAGGACGAGTACGCCTGGCTCCTGGAACAGCTCCCGCAGGGCCGCCCCGTCCCGCAGGCCGTCCTGGACATCCGCTGGATGCTGGAGGAGCTGAGGGTCAGCTATTTCGCCCACGCGCTCGGCACCGCGTACCCCGTCTCCGACAAGCGGATCGTGAAGGCGATCGACGCGATCGTGGCGTAGTCGCACGTGTACAGGGGGTGAGTTCGACCAGGCGGCCCCACCTCCTGTACAGTCTCATCTCGCAGCGCAACGCACTGAGCAAGGCGCCGCGAAACCTGGTCCTGTGGAGCAGTTTGGAGTGCTCGCCACCCTGTCAAGGTGGAGGCCGCGGGTTCAAATCCCGTCAGGACCGCATCGAAGAAGGCCCCCGTCCCACCCGGACGGGGGCCTTCGGCATGCGGGGCCCGCGCCCGCGGCGGCAGTCGCGATCAGACGCAGCACATCCCGTCGGGACCGCGTCGCGCGCCGGTGTCCGTTCCGCCCGCTCCCTTGACGGCGTCACATTCCCTCGGTACCCAGAAGACAGGGCCTGCTTTCCCGCTGTGGCCCCTGGAGGTGGGTATGGGGGCATCGGCCAGGCACGAGACGCGGGCGCTGTTGAGGGCGCATCTGGCAGCCGCGTCGCCCTACCGGCACCTCACCCGCCACTGCCCCGTCTGCCATCACCTCCTGCGACTGGCGATGGACGCCGGCTCACGGGGGCAGGAGGCCGAGGACGGGGACGTCGCCGTCGAGGACATCGACAGTGCCGACGGTGTCGAGGATCTTGAGGGGCTCCGGGACGAAAGTCCTCGGCTCGCGTGACCGACGCCGGTCCCAACACCCCACCGTGCGTGGGACGCTGGAACATGACGTTCCAATAGCGCACACATGCCATCGGCAACAACTGCCCGGGCATGTGACGGGAGTCACCGCATGAGTTTTCAAAAGGGCGGTACTTACCCCTGGCCTACAACAGGTCAATTTAATATGTGCAATTGCACCTGTCCCCGAGGTCGTGCACAGCGGTTCCGACAGCCCTCCCCAGACTCCGACAAGGCCGCTCACGGGACCGCCCCCGGAGTTCCGGCCAGCGCACAAAAAAGATCGCGCTGGACCCGGCGGAGTCCAGCGCGATCTACGACGCACCCTGTGTCGCTGCCAACAACGGTCTGTTCGGCTTGGGCGTGGGGTCTGTTGGGGCAGATCCCGCGTCGCTTGGAGCTACTGTTCCGGGCGCCTCGGCATGTTGGGGGACCTGCCGTTCTGCCCGGTTATGCAGTTGTTCAGGCCTCGCTGCGCTGCTGCGGGATGCCCGCGAGCAGAGCGCGGACCTCGGCCTCGCGGTAGCGGCGGTGCCCGCCGAGCGTACGGATCGAAGTGAGCTTGCCGGCCTTCGCCCACCGCGTGACCGTCTTGGGGTCGACACGGAACATGGTGGCGACCTCAGCCGGGGTCAGCAGCGGCTCGGCATCAGGGGTGCGAGCGGTCATGAGCGGCCTCCTCGGGAGAACCGAACCTTCTCGGTTCTTTCCTCTAAATTCTGCACCTTGACCCGCGTTGCCCGAAATGGTGGACGCGAGTCGAGTCGGTTATAGGACGAACGGCTTGTCCTCGGCACTACAACTACACCATCCGTCCAGCCGCGTCGGCCAAACCGATGGAATTGCCCTCCCAGGTGTTCATCAGCGACGGAAGCCGATGGACCATGCCATAGCGGACAGTCACGCCACTGTGACGATCAGTCACAGGACGATCAGGAGTCACCAGACCCCCCAAAGCGTGCAATGCGGAGAATCCACCCATAATGGAGCACAGTTGGGCGGAAGGAACCTTCCCCGGGCTCCTTGTCCTATTTTGGCATGAGGAGGGGCAAGAGACGCAAGGGCCCTGTACGTGCGGTCCATCACGCTTCAGTCATCCTTGACACAAACGCCCGGATCGGGACCAACGTCCCGTCACCTGGTCAAGTGCGGTAGACCGTATGCCGTTCGGGGGTGTTGTGGAGCGTGACGTGCGTCACCCATCCGGCTCCTCAGTTCGCGGAGCGCCGGTCCCGTACCGAGCGCCAGCGTTCCACGAGCCTCGCGTACGCCTCGCCGGCCGCCGTCCCGTCGCCCCGGCGCAGCGCCTCGATGCCGTCGGCCACGTCCGCCGCCGAGTGGTCGCCCTCCAGCTCGCCCGCCGGCAGGACGTGCACGAGGCCGCCGTAGTCCAGCTCCACCACCGAGCGCGGGTGGAACTCCTCCAGCCAGCGGCCGACGTCCACCAGGCCGTCGATCAGCGGGCCCTCCTCGACGGTGTCCTTCAGCGTGCGCAGGGCCCGCGCCACCCGGCGCCGGGACTGCACCATCGGCGTGCGGTAGCGCAGCAGCGGGGGCACGTCGGCGGTGCCCTTCTCGTAGCGCCGCTCCTCGTCGGAGACCAGCACGAACCAGTTCAGCGGCACCTGCCAGGTCGCGGTGCGGATCCACGGCCGGGCGTCGGGGTTGCGGGCGAGCCAGCGCTCGTAGTCCTGGGCGGCCTGGTGGCGCACCAGGGACGGCAGCACCGCGTCCAGCACCGGCGCGGGCAGTTCCTCCGCCAGCTCGCCGAGCGCCTGCCAGCCGCGCAGCCGGGTGCGCCAGGGACACACGCAGACCACCCCGTCGACCTCCAGCACGAAGGCGTCGCTGCTCTCGTGCACCGGCACCGCGACCGGCGGCGTGGGCAGCAAGTCGGCGAGGGAGCGCCGCAGTTCGTCCTGGTACGAGGGGCGGTCGGGGCGGCGGGCGTAGCGGGCCCAGTGGCCGCGCTCCGGCTCCGGGAAGGCGCCCAGCGGCTCGTACACGCGCAGGTACGCGGCATAGGGGACGACCACGGAGGACACCTTCGGCACGCCTGCTCCCTCCCCACCGGGCCCGGCTCGAAAACCGCTGCAAAACCACTGCAAATCGTCCCACGGACATGCGTGCACGAGAGGCCCGCGAGAGTGATCCTGAACACTGCGCAGATGGTGGTCGTACCGAAGCTCTACGCTCAGGGCACGGCGCCCCGCCACCTGTACGGGGTTCCGCCCCACTCGCCGCTATGTACACAGGAGTCACCACAGTGACCGACGTAACCGGCGCGTCTGCTGATGTCCTGCACACCCTGTTCCACTCGGACCAGGGCGGCCATGAGCAGGTCGTGCTCTGCCAGGACCGCGCCAGCGGCCTCAAGGCCGTGATCGCCATCCACTCCACCGCCCTGGGCCCGGCCCTCGGCGGGACGCGCTTCTACCCCTACGCCACCGAGGCCGAGGCCGTCGCCGACGCCCTCAACCTCGCGCGCGGCATGTCGTACAAGAACGCCATGGCCGGCCTCGACCACGGCGGGGGCAAGGCCGTGATCATCGGCGACCCGGAGCGCGACAAGACCGAGGAGCTGCTCCTCGCCTACGGCCGCATGGTCGCCTCGCTCGGCGGGCGCTACGTCACCGCGTGCGACGTCGGCACGTACGTCGCCGACATGGACGTCGTGGCCCGCGAGTGCGCCTGGACCACCGGCCGCTCCCCCGAGAACGGCGGCGCCGGCGACTCCTCCGTGCTCACCGCCTTCGGCGTGTACCAGGGCATGCGCGCCTCCGCGCAGCACCTGTGGGGCGACCCCTCGCTGCGCGGCCGCAAGGTCGGCGTCGCCGGCGTCGGCAAGGTCGGCCACCACCTGGTCCAGCACCTGCGGAACGAGGGCGCCGAGGTCGTGATCACGGACGTGCGCGCGGACGCCGTCCAGCGGATCCTCGACCAGTACCCCGAGGGCGTGTCGGCCGTCGCGGACACCGAGGAGCTGATCCGGGTGGAGGGGCTGGACGTCTACGCCCCCTGCGCGCTCGGCGGCGCCCTGAACGACGCCTCCGTCCCGGTGCTCACCGCGAAGGTGGTGTGCGGCGCGGCCAACAACCAGCTCGCGCACCCGGGTGTGGAGAAGGACCTCGCGGACCGCGGGATCCTCTACGCCCCGGACTACGTGGTGAACGCCGGCGGGGTCATCCAGGTCGCCGACGAGCTGCACGGGTTCGACTTCGACCGGTGCAGGGCGAAGGCGTCGAAGATCTTCGACACCACGCTGGCCATATTCGCACGTGCGAAGGCTGATGGCATTCCGCCGGCCGCCGCGGCCGACCGGATCGCCGAGCAGCGGATGGCCGAGGCCCGCGCGGGACACGTCGCACACTGACCCGTTCGCACACATGAGCGGTACCCGTCGGCGGGAACTTCGAGAGAACTCTCACTTCCCCCGGCGGGTCGTTCCCCGATAAGTGGTTAAAATCGCCACTGACCAGCGAGGACAGGGCGCCTCGAAGGTCCTGTGCACACGCGCGTGGTGCGGGCGACGTACCGTATGGGCGCGGGCTCAGGTACCGTGGAAGCCCTACGGACCGGCCTCTCTACTGAGAGTCCGTTCCAGATCATGAACGCGTGTCAGACTCTGGGGCCGTCGAGCCCCTGTCACCGAGGGGGTCGAGCCATGGGGCGCGGCCGGGCCAAGGCCAAGCAGACAAAGGTCGCCCGCCAGCTGAAGTACAACAGCGGTGGGACTGATCTGTCACGTCTGGCCAGTGAACTGGGCGCATCGACTTCGAGCCAGCCGCCGAACGGCGAGCCGTTCGAGGACGATGAGAACGACGAGGACGATCTCTACTCTCGTTACGCGGACCTCTACGAGGACGACGACGAGGAAGAGGACGACAAGGATCCTCACCAACAGCACCGTCGCGGCGCTTGACCTTGCAGTGACCAGTCCGGTCGGTGGCAGAGCCACCGACCGGTTTCTGTGCTGTCCGCACGGTCACCGCCCGCCGGATCCGGTCAGGATCAGGCGGAGTAGTCCCCGACCAGCTCGGCGCCGGTCGTCCTCGCGCCGCGCTCGGTGATCTCGCCGGCCACCCAGGCGTCGACCCCGCGGTCGGCCAGGGTCGCGAGGGCCACCTCGGTGGACTCCTGCGGGACGATCGCCATCATGCCGACGCCCATGTTGAGGGTCTTCTCCAGCTCCAGGCGCTCGACCTTGCCGGTGCGCCCGACGAGGTCGAAGATCGCGCCCGGGGTCCAGGTGGAGCGGTCGACCGTGGCGTGCAGGTGGTCCGGGATCACGCGGGCCAGGTTGGCCGCGAGACCGCCGCCGGTGATGTGCGAGAACGCGTGCACCTCGGTGGTGCGCAGCAGGGCCAGGCAGTCCAGCGAGTAGATCTTCGTGGGCTCCAGCAGCTCCTCGCCGAGGGTGCGGCCGAGCTCGGCGACCTCCGCCTCCAGGGCGAGACCGGCGCGGTCCAGCAGAACGTGGCGGACCAGGGAGTACCCGTTCGAGTGAAGCCCGGAGGACGCCATGGCGATCACCGCGTCACCCGTGCGGATGCGATCCGCGCCGAGCAGCCGGTCGGCCTCCACCACACCCGTACCGGCGCCGGCGACGTCGAAGTCGTCCTCGCCCAGCAGCCCCGGGTGTTCGGCCGTCTCGCCGCCCACCAGGGCGCACCCGGCGAGCACACAGCCCTCCGCGATGCCCTTCACGATGGCCGCGACGCGCTCGGGGTGGACCTTGCCGACGCAGATGTAGTCCGTCATGAACAGCGGCTCGGCACCGCACACCACGATGTCGTCCATGACCATGGCGACCAGGTCGTGGCCGATGGTGTCGTAGACGCCCAGCCGGCGCGCGATGTCGACCTTCGTGCCGACGCCGTCCGTGGCGGAGGCGAGCAGGGGGCGCTCGTAGCGCTTCAGGGCGGAGGCGTCGAAGAGGCCGGCGAAGCCGCCGAGGCCGCCGAGGACCTCGGGGCGCTGCGTCTTCTTCACCCACTCCTTCATCAGCTCGACGGCGCGGTCGCCCGCCTCGATGTCGACACCGGCAGCCGCGTAGGAAGCACCGGACTGGCTCTCAGACATTGCCTGGGATCTTTCGGGTTGATGACGGGGCTGATGACGGGCTTACGGACGACGGATCGCGTCGGCCGCGGCCGTGGCGGCGGGCCCGGCGGCCAGCTCGGTCTCCAGGAGCTGCTTGCCGAGCAGCTCGGGGTCCGGCAGCTCCATCGGGTACTCGCCGTCGAAGCAGGCGCGGCACAGGTTCGGCTTGGCGATGGTGGTCGCCTCGATCATGCCGTCGATGGAGATGTACGCGAGCGAGTCGGCGCCGAGGCTGGTGCCGATCTCCTCGATGGTCATCCCGTTGGCGATCAGCTCCGCGCGCGTGGCGAAGTCGATGCCGAAGAAGCAGGGCCACTTCACGGGCGGCGAGGAGATCCGGATGTGGACCTCGGCGGCGCCGGCCTCGCGGAGCATGCGGACCAGGGCGCGCTGGGTGTTGCCGCGCACGATCGAGTCGTCGACGACGACCAGTCGCTTGCCCTTGATGACTTCCTTCAGCGGGTTCAGCTTCAGGCGGATGCCCAGCTGGCGGATGGTCTGCGAGGGCTGGATGAAGGTCCGGCCGACGTAGGCGTTCTTCACCAGGCCGTTGCCGAAGGGGATGCCGGAGGCCTCCGCGTAGCCGACGGCGGCCGGAGTGCCGGACTCCGGGGTCGCTATGACGAGGTCGGCCTCGACGGGCGCTTCCTTGGCGAGCCGGCGTCCCATCTCCACGCGGGAGAGGTACACGTTCCGGCCGGCGATGTCCGTGTCCGGGCGGGCCAGGTACACGTACTCGAAGATACAGCCCTTGGGCTTTGCTTCCGCGAACCGTGAGGCGCGCAGACCGTTCTCGTCGATGGCGACGAACTCGCCCGGCTCGATCTCCCGCACGAAGCTCGCGCCGGTGATGTCGAGGGCGGCGGTCTCGGAGGCGACCACCCAGCCGCGCTCCAGCCGGCCGAGGACCAGCGGGCGGATGCCCTGCGGGTCGCGGGCGGCGTAGAGGGTGCCCTCGTCCATGAAGACGAGGGAGAAGGCACCGCGCACCTTCGGGAGCACCGCGTGCGCGGCCTCCTCGATGGTCAGCGGCTTGCCGTCCTCGTCGACCTGGGCGGCGAGCAGCGCCGTCAGCAGGTCGGTGTCGTTGGTGGCCGCGACCCGGGTGGAGCGGCTGTTGTTGTCGTTCGGCAGCTCGGCGACCATCTCGGCGAGCTGCGCGGTGTTGACCAGGTTGCCGTTGTGGCCGAGCGCGATGGAGCCGTGCGCGGTGGCACGGAACGTCGGCTGGGCGTTCTCCCACACGGACGCGCCGGTGGTCGAGTAGCGGGCGTGTCCGACCGCGATATGACCCTGGAGCGAACCGAGCGAGGTTTCGTCGAAGACCTGGGAGACGAGGCCCATGTCCTTGAAGACGAGGATCTGGGAGCCGTTGCTGACCGCGATTCCCGCGGATTCCTGACCCCGGTGCTGGAGGGCGTAGAGCCCGAAGTACGTGAGCTTTGCGACCTCTTCGCCCGGAGCCCAGACGCCGAAGACGCCGCAAGCGTCCTGGGGGCCCTTCTCGCCGGGAAGCAGATCGTGATTGAGTCGACCGTCACCACGTGGCACGGCACCGAGTGTAGGCGAGGTCGACCACTGGTCCGAATTGGGGATACGCGACCGTAACGGGTCACGGTGCACCTATCGCCTTGTCGGTTTTCTGATTTACGCAGGTCAGCGAGGGAACGTCGACCGCTTTTGCCGTATGCGCGAGTGAGGTGTCGCACATCATCCGAGGGCGTGACGGCTGAGGCGGATGAGGTCGCCGTTGCCGTCGGTGAGCGTGAGGCTCCCGTCGTCGGCCCTGGCGACCAGCGTGCCGGTGGTGAGCGCGCCGGCCAGGGCGCGCTCGAACTCCATGCGGTCCGGGGTGCAGGCCATCCGGGTCGTGCGCAGGCCGCCGAGGGTGATCCGGTCGCCCTGCACGGTGGCCCGGGCGCTGAACCGGTTGCAGCCGAGGTTGCCTGCCGCCCGGCCGTCCGCGTCGATGCGCAGGCGGGCGGCGGCGGGCGCGGACCGGGTCCTGCCGCCGACGGTGAGCGAGTCGACCCGCCAGTCGACCCCGGTGACCGGCTGCCGGGACATCGGCTGCCGAGACTGCCGGGACGTCGGCTGCTGGGAGCTCGGCTGCTGAGGGCCCGGCTGCTGGGAACTCACCGCACCACTGTCCGCCTTTCCGGCGCCGCAGGCCACCGTGAGCGGGACGAGCACGGCGGCGGCGGTCAGGATCATGCGCTGCTTGTACCGGTTCATGGCGATTCGACGCCGGACCGGTCGCGTCGGTTCCGCTACGACATCAGCGGCAGCAGACCCCCGATGTCCGCCCGCTCCCCGCTCGCGCTCACCGCGGCCTCCGCCAGGGCGTCCCGCCAGCCCACGCGGCCGGTGGCGAGACGGATCCAGGTCAGCGGGTCGGTCTCGACGACGCTCGGCGGGGTGCCACGGGTGTGCCGCGGACCCTCGACGCACTGCACCACGGCGTACGGCGGCACGCGCACCTCGGTGGAGCCGCCGGGCGCCTTCGCGGCGAGGGCGTCGGCGAGCAGCCGGGTGGCGGCGGCCAGGGCCTGGCGGTCGTACGGCACGTCCAGGCCGGGCACGGCGGCGTTGAGGTCGTCGGTGTGGACGACGAGTTCGACGGTGCGGGTGACGAGGTAGTCGTCCAGGGGCAGCGCGCCCGCGTTGGTCGCGAGCAGCCGGCTGCCGGGGTGTTCGGCGAGCAGCGTGCGCAGGGACGCGTCGACGTCGGCGAGATAGGCGTCGAGGTCGGGGTGTTCGGCGGCGAGGCCCCGGGTGAACGCGTCGATGGCGGGGGCACTGGCCGCGGTGGCGAAGGGCCACTGCACGACCGTCACGTCCTGCCGGGGCGGGGCCGGGTGGTCGAGGGCGCGGTGCACGGCGGTGACCGCCATGCCGATGTGCGCGATCAGGTCCCGTACGGTCCACCCGTCGAGCCGGGTGGGCAGGGCGAGTTGCCCGGGGTCGAGACCGCGGGCCGCCTCCCGCACGTGTCCGAGCTGGCCGAGGACGGCGGCGCGGGTCCTGGCGGAGTCGTAGGTGCGGGCGCGCTTCTGGGCGGGAGGCATGGCGGTGAGCCTATGCCGTGCCCGCCCACGATTCATTCACAATGTTTCTAGAGCGTTTTTCTAGAATGACATTTCGGACGGCTCTAGGCTGGCCGCCATGACACCACGCTTCACCACCACGCCCCGGTTAGCCCGTCGGTCCGTGCTGAAGGCCGGACTGGGCATGGGCATCGCCCTGTCCGGCACGGGACTCGTCACCGCCGCTCCCGCCACGGCCGCTGCCGCCGGGCAGAACGGCACCCCGCTGTGCGACAACCCCGGTGACTCGGCGAGCGGGCAGGGACTCGGCTCCGGTGACCTGTGCATCCCGTACCACCGGGAACACGACGACACCTGGGGCTATGTCTTCGGCGACTCGTGGCGCGGCATCCAGCAGACCGGCGAGTACATCGGCTCCCCGGTGATCCTGAACCAGGACCGCTTCGACGCCTCCGGCGCCGCCCCGATCTCCTTCACCTGGGCCATGCCGACCGGCGGCCGGGCGGGCCAGCTGTTCGACTACACGCACCGCGCGGACAACGGGTACGGCTTCGAGATCAGCCGGATCCCCAACGACTGCATCGAGTTCGGCGGCCGCACCTACCTCCAGTACACCTCGGTCCACACCTGGGGCGGTCCGGACGACCCGCAGTGGGTGGACGGCCACGACGGCTCCCTGATGTCAGGGGTCGCCTACTCCGACGACTACGGCGTGACCTGGACCGACTACGACTACCACTGGGACGGCGACCACCGGGGCATCAACCAGAACATGTACGGCATGTGGTCGTTCGCGGGCATCGACCCCGACGGCTGGCTGTACATCTACTCCAAGCACTGGAACGGCACGCACAGGAACTCGGCCGACGGCGGGGCGATCCAGCTGTTCCGGTACCGCCCCGACGACTTCCGCGCGGGCCGCTTCGACCTGCAGCAGAACTGGGCCTACGTGAACGGCTCCTGGACCTGGACCGACGCCTCGACCCCGCCCTCGGTGATCCTCTCCGGCAACAACACCGGTGAGTTCTCGGTCAAGCGGATCGGCGACACGTACTGCATGAGCTACTTCGACGTGGTCCTGGGCACGATCTTCACGCGCAACGCGCCCCGCCCGGACGCCCCGTGGAGCGTGCCGGTCCCGCGGATCACCGGCTTGCAGGTGCCGAACCTCTACGGCGGCTACATCCACCCCGGCAGCGCGGGCGCGAACTCGCTGACGCTGATCGTGTCGCAGTGGAACGGCACGCAGAACGCCCCGCCCTACTGGGTGCGGCAGTTCGACGGCATCCCCGCGTGAGCATGCCCGTCCGGGCCCGGTCGCAGGGGAGCCGGGCCCGGACGGGCGACGCGGGGTCTACGCCAGCAGCGCCGGGATCGTCTCCTCGTGCGCCGTGCGCAGCTCGGCCAGCGACAGCTCGAACTCGCCCTGGATCTCCACCGATTCCCCGTCCACGACACCGATGCGCGTGGCCGGCAGCCCCCGGGCGCCGCACATGTCGTTGAAGCGGACCTCCTCCGAGCGCGGGACGGCCACGACGGCGCGGCCGGCCGACTCGGAGAACAGGAAGGTGAAGGCGTCCAGGCCGTCGGGTACGACCAGTCGCGCGCCCTTGCCGCCCAGCAGGGCGGACTCGACCACGGCCTGGACCAGACCGCCGTCGGACAGGTCGTGCGCGGAGTCGATCATGCCGTCGCGGGAGGCGGAGATCAGGATCTCGCCCAGCAGCCGCTCACGCTCCAGGTCGACCTGCGGGGGCAGACCGCCGAGGTGGTCGTGGACCACCTGGGACCAGGCCGAGCCGCCGAACTCCTCACGGGTGTCGCCGAGGAGGTAGATCAGCTGGCCCTCCTCCTGGAAGGCGACCGGGGTGCGGCGGGCCACGTCGTCGATCACGCCGAGGACGGCGACGACCGGCGTCGGGTGGATGGCCGCCTCGCCCGTCTGGTTGTAGAGCGAGACGTTGCCGCCGGTCACGGGCGTGCCCAGCTGCTTGCAGCCGTCCGCCAGACCGCGCACGGCCTCCGCGAACTGCCACATCACCGCCGGGTCCTCGGGCGAGCCGAAGTTCAGGCAGTCGGAGACGGCCAGCGGCTTGGCACCCGTGGTGGCGACGTTCCGGTACGCCTCGGCCAGCGCCAGCTGCGCGCCCGTGTACGGGTCGAGCTTGGCGTAGCGGCCGTTGCCGTCGGTGGCGATGGCGACACCGAGGCCGCTCTCCTCGTCCACCCGGATCATGCCCGAGTCCTCGGGCTGGGCCAGCACCGTGTTGCCCTGCACGAAGTGGTCGTACTGCTGGGTGATCCACTTCTTGGAGGCCTGGTTCGGGGACGCGACCAGCTTCAGGACCTGGGCCTTCAGCTCGTCCGACGTGGCGGGCCGGGGCAGCTTGTTCGCGTCGTCGGCCTGGAGGGCGTCCTGCCAGTCCGGGCGGGCGTACGGGCGCTCGTAGACCGGGCCGTCGTGCGCGACCGTGCGCGGGTCGACGTCCACGATCTTGCCGCCGTGCCAGAAGATCTCCAGCCGGTCGCCGTCGGTCACCTCACCGATGACGGTGGCGATGACGTCCCACTTCTCGCAGATCTCCAGGAAGCGGTCGACCTTCTCCGGCTCGACCACCGCACACATGCGTTCCTGCGACTCGCTCATGAGGATCTCCTCGGGCGAGAGCGTCGAGTCGCGCAGCGGTACGTCGTCCAGGGTGACGGTCATGCCGCCGGAGCCGTTGGAGGCCAGCTCGGACGTGGCACAGGACAGGCCCGCCGCGCCGAGGTCCTGGATGCCGACGACCAGCTTCTCCCGGAAGGCCTCCAGGGTGCACTCGATGAGGAGCTTCTCCTGGAAGGGGTCGCCGACCTGGACGGCGGGACGCTTCGACGGCTTGGCGTCGTCGAAGGTCTCCGAGGCCAGGATCGAGGCGCCGCCGATGCCGTCGCCGCCGGTCCGGGCGCCGTACAGGATGACCTTGTTGCCCGCGCCGGAGGCCTTGGCGAGGTGGATGTCCTCGTGCCGCATCACGCCGATGGCACCGGCGTTGACCAGCGGGTTGCCCTGGTAGCAGGCGTCGAAGACGACCTCGCCGCCGATGTTGGGCAGGCCCAGGCAGTTGCCGTAGCCGCCGATGCCGGCGACGACGCCCGGCAGGACGCGCTTGGTGTCGGGGTGGTCGGCCGCGCCGAAACGCAGCGGGTCGACCACGGCGACCGGGCGGGCGCCCATCGCGATGATGTCGCGCACGATGCCGCCGACACCCGTGGCCGCGCCCTGGTAGGGCTCGACGTAGGAGGGGTGGTTGTGCGACTCGACCTTGAAGGTGACCGCGTACCCCTGGCCGACGTCCACCACGCCCGCGTTCTCGCCGATGCCGACGAGCAGCGCGTCGCTCTCGGGCGCCTTCTCGCCGAACTGGCGCAGGTGGACCTTGGAGGACTTGTACGAGCAGTGCTCGGACCACATGACCGAGTACATGGCGAGCTCGGCGCCGGTCGGGCGGCGGCCGAGGATCTCCACCACCCGCTCGTACTCGTCCTTCTTCAGGCCGAGTTCGGCCCAGGGCAGCTCGACGTCGGGGGTCGCGGCCGCGTGCTCGACCGTGTCCAGAGGCGTCCGGCTCATGCGTTGACCAGCTTCTTGAGGATCGAGGTGAAGAAGGGGAGGCCGTCGGTGCGGCCCGTGCCGACGAGCGGCTCGACGGCGTGCTCGGGGTGCGGCATCAGGCCGACGACGTTTCCGGCCTCGTTGGTGATGCCGGCGATGTCCCGCAGCGACCCGTTCGGGTTGAAGTCCACGTAGCGGAAGACGACCCGGCCCTCCGCCTCCAGCTTGTCGAGCGTGTACGCGTCGGCGACGTACCGGCCGTCCATGTTCTTCAGCGGGATGTGGATCTCCTGGCCCGTGCGGTAGTCGCCGGTCCAGGCGGTCTCCGCGTTCTCCACCCGCAGCTTCTGGTCGCGGCAGATGAAGTGGAGGTGGTCGTTGCCGAGCATCGCGCCCGGAAGGAGATGGGCCTCGGTGAGGACCTGGAAGCCGTTGCAGATGCCGAGGACCGGCAGGCCGGCCTTCGCCTGTTCGATGACGGACTCCATCACCGGCGAGAACCGGGAGATGGCACCGGCCCGCAGATAGTCGCCGTAGGAGAAGCCGCCGGGCAGCACCACGGCGTCGACCTGGTGCAGGTCCTTGTCCTTGTGCCACAGGGCGACGGGCTCGGCGCCCGCGAGGCGGATCGCGCGCTGGGTGTCCCGGTCGTCCAGGCTGCCGGGGAAAGTGACGACGCCAATACGAGCGGTCACTTCGCCGCCTCCGCGACTTCCGCGGCCTCTTCCACCTTGACGGTGAAGTCCTCGATCACGGTGTTGGCGAGGAAGGATTCCGCAAGATCGTGGATGCGGGCGAGCGCGGCCTCGTCGACCGGCCCGTCAACTTCCAGTTCGAAACGCTTTCCCTGACGTACGTCCGAGATCCCTTCGAAACCCAGGCGCGGCAGCGCACGCTGGACCGCCTGGCCCTGGGGGTCGAGGATCTCCGGCTTGAGCATGACGTCGACGACGACGCGTGCCACTGGCACTCCCGGTGTGTGGTGCTGAGCAGGTTCCTTCAGACTACCCGCACAAAATTTCTACGCGAGTAGAGTTGGAGGAAAGTACGTGAGGCGCATCACGATCGGGTGTCGAAGCCGTGCGGTCGCGAAAAGTTCTGGGAAAGTTCCACAGTCCGCCCGGTCCGCCTATTGCACTGGGACACGCAGACGGATTTAGTCGGGCTTCACTTTGCATTGCCGGGCACTGTACAAATGAATTGGCAATAGCCGATACTCGGCATGTCATCGGCGTTGAGCTGTTATGACGTGCCGCACGAAGGGACCGATATTCGTGGCGCAAAAGGTCGTGGTCACGCTCTTTGACGACATCGACGGCTCGGAAGCGGCGGAAACGATCGCCTTCGGACTCGACGGCAAGTCGTACGAGATCGACCTCAACGCATCCAACGCCAAGAAACTGCGCAAGGCGCTCGCGCCCTACGTCGAGGCCGGCCGCAAGCGGTCACGGTCCGGCAAGGCGTACAAGCAGACGGAGGTCGCCCCCGACCCGGCGGCCGTCCGCGCCTGGGCCCAGGCCAACAAGATGGACGTACCGGCCCGCGGGCGCATCCCCAAGAAGGTGTACGAGGCCTTCAGCGCCGCGCAGTGAGCCCGCGAAGGGGCAGCCCCCAGGGTCCGTCAGCGGGCCCTGGGGGCTGTGCACTTGGGTGGCGGCGGGCCGCCGCGGGGGGCTCTGGGGAGCCGACTTGCGCAACCCCCCCGTTGATCAGCTAATGTCTGGAGCACGCCGAGGGGCGAGGCCGAAAGGCCGGAACCCCGAGGATCTTGCGGGTGTAGTTCAGTAGTAGAACATCCCCCTTCCAGGGGGAAGGCGCAGTGTGCGATTCCTGTCACCCGCTCTGGCACCGGTCACGACCACTCTTGTGGATCAGGTAGGCTGGTGCTCGCACCGATCGGTGGGAGCCGGTCGGGGGCAGTGCGGACGTAGCTCAGTTGGTAGAGCGCAACCTTGCCAAGGTTGAGGTCGCGAGTTCGAGCCTCGTCGTCCGCTCGGTAATGAGACCCCGGTCCTTCTGGACCGGGGTCTTTTCGTTGCCCGCCGATCTGCCTTCTGACATTTGTCATGCGGGGTGATGACACCGCGCACTGCCGAACCGCTCCGGCCGCCGGGACGCTGAGGGCATGGACTACGACGAACACGAACACGTGATTGAGGTCGCCGATCTCACACGCGTCTACGGGGGCGGGTTCGAGGCCGTACGCGGAATCTCCTTCTCCGTGGCACGCGGGGAGATCTTCGCCCTGCTGGGGACCAACGGCGCGGGCAAGACCTCGACGGTCGAACTGCTGGAAGGACTCGCGGCACCCGCCGCGGGCCGGATCCGGATCCTCGGCCACGATCCCTACCGCGAACGGGCCGCCGTACGGCCGCGCACCGGGGTGATGCTCCAGGAGGGCGGCTTCCCGGCCGAGCTGACCGTCGCCGAGACCGCCCGCATGTGGGCCGGGTGCACGAGCGGGGCCCGGCCGGAGGCCGAGGTGCTGGCGCTGGTCGGGCTCACCGACAAGCACGCGGTGCGGGTCAAGCAGCTCTCCGGCGGTGAGCGCAGACGGCTGGACCTCGCGCTGGCGCTGCTCAACGACCCCGAGGTGCTCTTCCTCGACGAGCCGACGACCGGGCTCGACGCGGAAGGGCGCCGGGACACCTGGGAGTTGGTGCGCGCACTGCGCGACACGGGCACGACCGTGCTGCTCACCACGCACTACCTGGAGGAGGCCGAGGGCCTCGCCGACCGGCTCGCCATCCTGCACGAGGGCCGGATCGCCGTCTCCGGGACCCCGGCCGAGGTGACCGCCGGCCGGCCCTCCCGGATGTCCTTCGAGCTGCCCCAGGGCTACTTTCTCGGCGACCTGCCGCCGCTCGCCGAACTCGGCGTCAGCGGCCATGAGGTGGAGGGCAGGGTCGTACGGCTGCGGACGGCCGAACTCCAGCTGACGGCGACCCGGGTGCTGACCTGGGCCGAGCGGGCCGGGGTCGAACTGCGGGCCCTGGACGTGCGCTCCGCCTCGCTGGAGGAGGCGTTCCTCGGGATCGCGCGTGAGCAGACACAGGGGCGGGCGCAGGCGCAGGCCCAGGGGGTGGCGGCATGAGCACGCTTCAGGTCACGGGCACACCGGCACGCGGGGCGTCCCGGACGACGGCCGTAGGGCGGCTGCGGGCGCTGGGCCGGGCGGAGCTGGCGCTGCTCGCCCGCAACCGGGGTGTCGTGTTCACGGCGCTGTCCGTGCCGCTGCTGCTGCCGTTCAGCGTGCGGCCGGCGCTCGACCACGTCGACCTGAAGAAGCAGGGCCTGACCGTCGGCACGACCATGCTGACGGCCGCGATCGGCTTCTCCTTCCTCTTCGCCGTCTACACCTCCCTGGTCAACGCCTACGTCGCCCGCCGCGAGGAACTCGTCCTCAAGCGGCTGCGCACCGGTGAGCTCTCCGACGCCGAGATCCTCGCCGGCACCGCGCTGCCCGCCGTCGGCATCGGGCTCGCCCAGGCGGTCGTGGTGTCCGCCGCGTGCGCCGCGCTGCTGCACACCGGCGCGCCCAAGGCGCCGTACCTGCTGCTGCCGGGCGTGCTGGCCGGGTTCGTGATCGGTGCCGGGCTCGCCGCGCTCACCGCGGGCTTCACCCGGACCGTGGAGAGCGGGCAGGTCACCGCGCTGCCGCTGATGTTCGTGTCGATGCTCGGCTCCGGGATCATGTTCCCGACCGAGGTCATGCCGCAACGGCTCGCCTCCGTCTGCGAGTTGCTCCCGCTGTCCGCACCGATCCGGCTCGTCCGGGGCGGCTGGAGCGGCCAGTTGAGCGGGTACGAGGCCCTCGGCGCCCTGGGGACCGCGCTGGCCTGGGCGATCGTGGCGGTGTTTGCTGGACGCCGGTGGTTCCGCTGGGAGCCGCGGCGGTGAGGTACAAGGCGTGACGGGGGGATCCGGGGATGAGAGGGCCACGCGGCTGGTGGCGGGGCAAGAGCCGACCGCAGCAGGTGGAGACGTACACACGCTGGTCGTTCTACTTCTTCTCCGTCGTGGAGATCACCGGCATGAGCGGGCCCCTGAGCGGGAAGATCCCGCCGTGGCTCGCGGGCTGGCTGCTCGCGATGATCGTCGGGCACGCGGTGGTGACCACGGTGACCTCCGCCAAGGCCCTGGACTGGACCCGCGGCCGTCGGGCCCGGCCGGTGCGGGCCCTGTGGGCGCTGGGCACCGTCACCGTCGTCCTGGCGGTGACCGTCCTCGCGGTGCACCAGTACGGGCCGGTCGGCCGGGGCACCGGACAGGCCGTCGGCACGGTCTACGGCGGTCTGATGTCCTGGGGCGGGGGCCTGCTGACGCTCGGTTTCCGCGGCCGGCGGCAGATGCTCGCGATCGTCTCCGGCTTCGCCGTCGGCGCCGGAGTGCTGTCCCTGCCGCTGGGCGCCGCCTGGCCCATCGCGGTGGTCACGGCGTTCCTGGTGTTCCTGTCCGCCGGATTCCTCGCCGTCACCTGCCTCTTCTCCGTGTGGCTGCTCGACTCCGTGTACGAGCTGGACGAGGCCCGCGAGACCCGGGCCCGGCTCGCCGTCGCCGAGGAGCGGCTGCGGTTCGGGCGGGACCTGCACGACGTCCTCGGGCGGAATCTGTCCGTGATCTCGCTGAAGAGCGAGCTGGCCGTCCAGCTCGCCCGGCGCGGACGGCCGGAGGCGGTGGAGCAGATGATCGAGGTGCAGCGCGTCGCGCAGGAGTCCCAGCGCGAGGTGCGGGCCGTCGTCCGCGGCTATCGCGAGGCCGACCTCGGCGCCGAACTGGTGGGCGCACAGGGCGTGTTGGCGGCCGCCGGGATCGACTGCGAGGTCGGCGACCGGACCGCGGGGCTGCCCGCCGAGGTGCAGTCGGTGCTCGGCTGGGTGGTGCGCGAGGCGACCACCAACGTGCTGCGGCACGGCGATGCGCGCCGGTGCGAGGTGGGGCTGCGGGTGCGGGAGCGGCGTGTGGTGCTGACGGTGGAGAACGACGGAGTGGCCGGAACCCCTCACGGGGGTGGGGGTTCCGGTCTCGCCGGGCTGCGCGAGCGGCTGGCCGCCGTCGGCGGCACGCTCCGGGCCGGGCGCGTCGGCGAGGACCGGTTCCGGCTGGCGGCCGAGGTGCCGCTGACACAGGAGACGAGAGAAGTGAGCGGAGTCACGTTGTGAGCAGTCCGGTACGGCTGTTGCTCGCCGACGACGAGCATCTGATCCGGGGCGCCCTGGCCGCGCTGCTGTCGCTGGAGGACGATCTCCTCGTCGTCGCGGAGGCGGCGACCGGACCCGAGGCCCTCGCCATGGCCCGGGCCCACACACCCGACGTGGCCGTACTGGATCTCCAGATGCCGGGCGCCGACGGTGTGAGGGTCGCCACATCCCTGCGCGCCGAACTGCCCGGCTGCCAGGTGCTGATCGTCACCGGCCACGGCCGCCCCGGCCATCTGAAACGGGCGCTCGCGGCCGGTGTGCGCGGGTTCGTCCCGAAGACCGTCAGCGCCCAGCGGCTCGCCGAGATCATCCGCACCGTGCACGCCGGAAACCGCTACGTGGACCCGGAGTTGGCCGCCGACGCGATCTCCGCCGGGGACTCCCCGCTGACCGCGCGGGAGGCCGAGGTGCTGGAGCTGGCGGCCGACGGGGCGCCGGTCGCGGAGATCGCCGAGCGGGCCGCACTGTCCCCCGGGACCGTGCGGAACTACCTCTCCTCGGCCGTCACCAAGCTCGGCGCCGAGAACCGTCATGCGGCAGTGCGTCTCGCACGCGAGCGAGGTTGGGTATAGTTGCTCTCGCGCCACGGCGCACTGCGGACGTAGCTCAGTTGGTAGAGCGCAACCTTGCCAAGGTTGAGGTCGCGAGTTCGAGCCTCGTCGTCCGCTCCATGAAGAAGGCCCCCGGTTCTCCGGGGGCCTTTTCGCGTGACGGCCGTTACGACCAGGTGTGACCCGTCAGCCGCTCGTACGCCTCCACGTACTTCTGCCGGGTCCGCTCGACGACCTCGGCCGGCAGCGGCGGCGGGGGCTGCTCGCTCCTGCGGTCCCAGCCGGACTCCGCCGAGGTCAGCCAGTCGCGCACGAACTGCTTGTCGTACGACGGCTGGGCACGGCCCGGCTGCCAGGTGTCGGCCGGCCAGAAGCGGGAGGAGTCCGGGGTGAGGACCTCGTCGGCGAGGACCAGGGTGTCGCCGTCGAAGCCGAACTCGAACTTGGTGTCGGCCAGGATGATCCCGCGGTCGCGGGCGATGTCCCGGGCGCGGGAGTACACGGCGAGGGTGGCCTGGCGCAGCTGGGCCGCGGTCTCGGCGCCGACCTGACGGGCGACCTCCTCGTAGGAGACGTTCTCGTCGTGCTCGCCGACCTCGGCCTTGGCGGCCGGGGTGAAGATCGGGGCCGGCAGTTCCGAGCCGTCGACAAGGCCCTCGGGCAGGGCGAGGCCGCAGACCGTACGGGACTCGTCGTACTCCAGCAGGCCCGAGCCGGTGAGGTAGCCGCGCGCCACGCACTCGACCGGGACCATCTTCAGCTGCTTGCAGACCAGGGTGCGGCCCGCCCAGTCGGCCGGGGCGCCCGCGGGCAGCTCGGTGCTGAGGACGTGGTGGGGGGCGAGGTCGCGGAGCTGGTCGAACCACCACAGGGAGAGCTGGGTGAGGACGCGGCCCTTGTCGGGGATCTCGGTGGGCAGCACCCAGTCGTAGGCGGACATGCGGTCACTGGCGACCATCACGAGGTCGCCCGCCTCGTTCTGGTACAGCTCGCGCACCTTGCCGGTGTGCAGGTGCACCAGGCCCGGAACCTGAATCGGCTCGGGCTTTTCTACGAATCCGGACACGGTTCCTCCCCGTGGTTCTGTCCAAGTGCCTCGATTCTCCCGTATGGGGTGGTCCACCGCGTTCGGGGGGTCGGTCGCGGGGTCGGCATGCCGGTCGGCCGGGTCAGTCGCGTTTGCAGATGCGGTCCAGAAGGTTCGCCGTGGCGCGCTGGATGCGGGGGTCCACATGGCCGGGGCGGTCCAGGGCCGGGGACCAGGCGAAGGTGCCGGAGGCGAAGACCCAGGCGCCGGAGGGGGCGCGGTACAGGGAGGTCTCCTGGTGGCGCAGGGCGCCGTCGTTGTCGGTGTAGGGGGAGTGGGCGAGCAGGATGCGCTCGTCGCACTCGGGCAGCGGGGTGCGCGGGAAGTACCGGTCGGCCTCGCCGGCGACCAGGCCGTCGATCTCGTCGCCCTCGTGCGCGCCGGTCGCCTCCCACAGCCAGTGCCCGGCGTTGCGGACGACCAGCGGGGCGGGCTCGGGCACCCGGCCCGCGTACTGGATGCCGACGAGCTGCTGCTCGGGCCGGTCGATCTCCCGCCACAGCACCGGTTTTCCGGGGCCCTTGCGCTTGCGGCAGGTCAGCAGCCGGTCCGGGTCGCCGGACGGGGACGGGCCCAACTCGACCTGCCAGTACATGGTGTTGGCGGACAGGAAGACCAGCGAGGTGCCCCGGTCCCGGGCGTCCTCGACGGCCCGGCGCATCGCCGCCGACCAGTACTCGTCGTGGCCCGGGAAGACCAGGCCCCGGTAGCGGGTGGGGTCGACGCGGCCGGCGTGCAGATCGCGGGCGTCTGCGTAGGCGAGGTCGTAGCCGTAGCGCTCGGCCCAGCGGATGAAGTCGTAGGCGTGGCCGACGTGGAGCGGGAGACCGGCGCCCGCGAAGGGGCGGTCGAAGGAGACCGTGGTCGCCGCGTCGGCCTCGCCGAGGAGGCGGCCCTTCTCGTCCCAGGCGTGGTACAGGCTCGCGCCGGTGTGGCCGTCCTCCGGGTAGAGGTTGTACGCCTGCCAGGTGATGTCCGGCAGCAGCAGGAGCAGGTCGGCGGGGTGGTCGTCGCGGACCGTGAACGGCACGTGGGAGCGGTAGCCGTCGGCGGTGGTCAGGACGGCCACATAGGCGCCGATGTGCCAGTGGACGGGCACCTGGAGGCGCCAGGAGAGCCACCAGTGGTGGCAGGAGACCGTGCGGTCGGCGGTCAGCGGGGCGGGCTGGACGATGCCGGACAGCCGGGGGCTGGTGGTGATCTTGGCGGCGCCGTCGCCGCCGTAGTGGCCGATCCGGTAGATGTCGACGCTGAACTCCTGGGGCGGGTCGACCGTGATGCGGAAGTCGATCGCCTCGCCGGGCGCGACCGCGCCGGTGGAGGTGAAGCCCTTGATCTGACGGTGCACGTCGTCGGCGGAGCGCGGGCCGCCGGGGGAGGTGCGCGGCGCGGGGACGCGCGCGGCCCCCGTGGTGTGCTGCTGGGTGGTGGCGTCGACGTACCAGGGCACGACGTGACCTGTGTCGTCGAAGTACGTCTCACTGCCGCGCAGCCAGGGCACCGGGCCCTGGCCGAACGGGTCCGTGACGGCGTGCGCGAGCGCTCCGGACTCCCAGCGACGAATATGGTCCGAGGCCATGATCGCTCCCCTCCCTCAGGTCCCCCGTGTCGGCCCTGTCTCGGTGGTGCTCGCTGTGCTCGGTGTGCTCGATCGTGCTCAGTGGAGCTCGCTGTGCTCGGCCGTGCTGTCGTATGTCGCACGCCTTTGCCAGGTGCGTGGTCGCTCCCAGCACATCACATAACGCACGCGCTCGGTCACTGGTCGTCGCGAATTGACCTGAAGTGGAAGTCAGCGCTCCCATTGGACGCCCGTCGGACGAGGTCCGTCAGACGAGCCGTACGGGCTTTTCCGGACGTATTCCGGTCGCGGCCAGCCAGTCGCGCAGCGGGCCCGGGTCCCCCTCCTCGATGAGGCTGAGCACCTTGGGCGTGAGATCGGCGGCCCGCTCGCCGTCCAGCAGCAGGGAGGGGCCGTCCAGCCAGTCCAGGGCCGGGGCCGCGCCGGCGGTGTCGACGGCCGCGCAGCACACCATCGCCGTGACGTGGTCGGCGAGGAGGTCGCGGCCGCTGCGCGGGGGCTGGAGCGGGAAGAGCGGCAGGGCGCCGTCGTCCCACAGCGCGCTCTCCGGGCTGCCGCCCGCGGGGCTCGCCCCGCTCGGCGCGACGGCCTCCTCCCGGGCCAGCTCCGCGCTCAGCCGGGCGGCGAGGGCGGCGCTGCGCTCCGTGCCGCCCTCGGCGTCGTCGGCCTCCGGAAGCTCGTCGGCCGCGCGGGGAGCGGCCCGGTGGGGCAGCGCGTCGGCGGGCTCGGCGAGGTGGTCCAGAACGCGGGCCAGGGTGGGGCCGCAGGGGCCGGGAGCCGCGGGGTCGACCGGGGGGCGCACGCCGAGCGAGTCCAGGACGCGGTGCAGCCGGGCCGCCTCGGCGCGCCAGGTGCGGTCCACGACCTCCTCCGGATACGCCTGCCAGTCCACCGGCGCCCAGTCGGGGCCGGTCTCGGCGGGACCGCCGTGGAACAGACGGGCGGCGAGCAGCGAGGCGGCCTCGTCCACCGTGCCGGGCTCCTCCAGCAGGTCGCAGGCGGGGCGCTCGCCGAGCCGGGAGGCGAAGCCCTCGGCCAGCCGGTCGCGCCGGGACAGCTCGGTGAGCGCCGCGACCACGCCCGCGTCCAGCCGGGCGGGCCAGCGGCCCATGCGCCAGGCGGGCAGCGCGACCCGGGTCAGCAGCCGGTCCCAGCCCGCGTAGGCGAGGCCGACCTGCTCCTGGGCGACGATCCTGAGGCCGTAGTCGACCGCCTGGGCGCGCTCGGCCGCGGCTGCCGCGACCCCGCGCTCCATCTGCGTCGCGTGCTCCCGGCAGCCGCTCAGCAGCAGCCGGGCCACCCAGCCGAGCGCCGCGCACGCCGGCCGGGCCAGCGGGCCGCGGCCGGGCGCCGAGGCGACCGCGAGCGCCGCGTCCAGCCCGCGTACGAAGCGGCGGGCGGCCGCTATGTCGGGGTGCGCCGAAGGGCCCGTACCGGCGACGACGGGGGCGAGGACCGCGCGCAGCTCGCCAACGCGCATCCACCACAGGAACGGGGAGCCGATCACGAGGACCGGCGCGACCGGCGTACGACGCTGGGGCGGGGAGCCGGGGGGTCCGCCTATCTCGTCGGGCGCGGAGCGGGCCGGCGGGCCGTGCGCCGCGTGCGTGCGGTCCTCCAGCCAGCTGTCGCAGTCCGGGGTGAGCGCGACGGCCGAGGGGGCCGGCACGTCCAGCCGGTCGGCGAGGTCGCGCACCAGCCGGTACAGGTCCGGGGCGGACGTCTCCGGGATCGCCACCGTGGGCGTCATGGCGGGGCGGGCGCGGGCCACGACCAGGGCGATGCCGGCGGCGGCCACCAGCACCAGCAGGGCGAGCGCGCTCACCGCCACCCGGGCGGCGTCCCAGCCGGGGCCGACCAGGTGGCCCGTGGAGCCGCCGGTCAGCAGGATCACCGCGGCGCCCGCGGGCAGCAGGGCCGCGGCCAGTGCCCGGCCCCGGACCCGCAGGACCGCGAGGGCCCGGGAGCGCGCGGCCTCCGCGCCCACTTCCACACCGATTCCGCTCACGTGCCGACCTCACCCCCTCGCTGCCGTTGCCGTGCTTGCCTGGTGGTGCTCACTCCCCCACTGTGGCACCCGCCACTGACATCGCAATGCCGGTGGGCCATGTGCCGGAACGCTTGCGCGGCACCCTAGTTGGGGCCTCGGCCCCCGTCAGCCGTATAGACGATTGCTCACTCGATGGAATGGCTTTGGTCAGAGGTGGGTGACAGACAGCAAAGATCAGGCCCCGGATCGTGGATCCGGGGCCCGGGTGGGTCCTGCGGGCGAACGGGCGGACGGCCGACCAGGTCAGGCGCGGGCCGCCGCGGCTTCGCGCGCCGCCTTCGCGGCGATGTCGGTGCGGTGCTGGGAGCCGTCCAGCCCGATCCGGCCCACCGCCCGGTACGCGCGCTCGCGCGCCTCGGACAGGTCCTCGCCGACTGCCGTGACGGACAGCACGCGCCCGCCCGCGCTCACGACGGCGTCGCCGTCCCGCCTGGTCCCGGCGTGCAGCACGTACGCGTGCGGGGTGTCCTCGGCGGCCACCTCGGCCAGGCCGGTGATCGGGTCGCCGGTGCGGGGCGTGCCCGGGTAGTTGTGCGAGGCGACGACGACGGTCACGGCGGCGTCCTCGCTCCAGCGCAGCGGCGCCAGATCGGCGAGCGTGCCGTTCGCGGCGGCGAGCAGGACACCGGCCAGCGGCGTCTTCAGCCGGGCCAGCACGACCTGGGTCTCCGGGTCGCCGAAACGGGCGTTGAACTCGATGACCCGGACGCCGCGGCTCGTGATCGCGAGCCCGGCGTAGAGCAGACCGGAGAACGGCGTGCCGCGGCGGCGCAGTTCGTCCACGGTCGGCTGCAGGACCGTCTCCAGCACCTCTTCGACCAGCTTCGGGTCGGCCCACGGCAGCGGCGAGTACGCGCCCATGCCGCCGGTGTTGGGGCCCTCGTCGCCGTCGAGCGCGCGCTTGAAGTCCTGGGCGGGCTGGAGCGGTACGACGGTCTCGCCGTCGGTGATCGCGAAGAGGGAGACCTCGGGGCCGTCGAGGAACTCCTCGATGACGACCTGCTCGCAGCCGGCGGCGTGCGCCGTCGCCTGCTCGACGTCCTCGGTGACGACGACGCCCTTGCCGGCGGCCAGGCCGTCGTCCTTGACGACGTAGGGGGCGCCGAAGGCGTCGAGGGCCTCGGCGACCTCCTCGGCGGTCGTGCAGACGTAGGAGCGGGCGGTCGGCACCCCGGCCGCCGCCATGACGTCCTTGGCGAAGGCCTTGGACCCCTCCAGCCGCGCGGCCTCCTTCGAGGGGCCGAAGACGGGGATGCCCGCCTCCCGGACGGCGTCGGCGACCCCGGCGACCAGCGGGGCCTCCGGGCCGACGACGACCAGCTCGGCGCCGAGGCGCGCGGCCAGCCCGGCCACCGCCTTGCCGTCGAGCGCGTCGACCGCGTGCAGCTCGGCGACCTCGGCGATGCCGGCGTTGCCGGGGGCGCAGTGCAGCGCGGTGACGTCGGGGTCGAGGGACAGGGAGTGGCACAGGGCGTGTTCGCGGGCGCCGCTGCCGATGACGAGGACCTTCACGGGGGTCAGCCTAATGGCAAGGTTGCCGAAGACCGGGGGCCGGGTTTGCTGGAGTTTCCTCCAAATAGACCCCGAGGAGACCCGGGGAACGATCCCCAGGACACTCCCGAGGGCACTCCCGAGGACGCGCTACTCGAACGAGGTACGCCCGTGGGCCGGCCGCCGGGCTACTCGTTCGAGAACTCCTCCACCACCGTCGCCCCCAGCTCCCGCACGATCAGTTCGTGGCCGGAGAGGGCCGACTCGTCCAGGTCGGGGTCGTCGTCCTCCGGGATGTCGTCCTCGGGCGCGACGGGGGGCGGCTCGGGGGCGGGCGTGGGCCGCGAGGCCGGGGCGGGTGCCGCCGGAGCGGCCGCGGGGCCGGAGGGCGGGGACGCGGGGGCCTGCGGGGCGGACTGGGGCGTCGCGGGGCGGGGCGCGGCCGGGGCGCCGTAGCCCCCGCCGGAGCCGCCCGGGGCCGGGGGCGCGGAGCCGCCGGAGGGGTCGATGACCGCGTCGATCTTCCACTGCACGTTGAACTGCTCGGCCAGCGCCTGCCGCAGCACGTCCTCGCTGCCACTGCCGGAGAAGTTGTCCCGCGCGCCCGCGTTGACGAAGCCGAGCTGGAGCGTCGTGCCGTCGAAGCCGACCACCTGGGCGTTCTGGCTGAGCAGGATCCAGGTGAAGCGGCGGCGGTTCTTGACGGCCTCCAGGATGTTCGGCCACAGGACGCGGGGGTCGAGGCCGCCCGCGGTGGCGGGTGCGGGGGCGGGAGCCGGTGCTGCCGTGGCCGTCGGCGCGGGGGCCGGGGCCGTGGCCGCCTGGTGCTGCGGCTGCGCGGGCGCGCTGCCGGGGGCCGGGGCCTGCTGTCCCTGGCCACCGGCCGGGGCGGCCGTGGGCCAGCCACCGGGACGCCGGCCGCCACCGGCCGGGGCGGCCGTGGGCCAGGCGCCGGCGGCGGGCGCAGGGGAGGCCGGGGGCTGCGCCGGAGCCTGGGCGACGGCAGGCTCGGGGGCAGGGGTGGGGGTGGGCTCAGGCGCGGGTGCGGGCTGGGGGGCGGTCGGGGCGGGAGCGGGGGCGGGGGCCGGTGCTGCCGGAGCCCCCGGCGCGCGGACGGCGGCACGGGCCGCGGCGGGACCGCCGCCCGACGGGACCGGCGGCATCGGCGCGACCGGCGCACCGCCGCCCTGGCCGTGGGCCTCGGGGCCGGGGACGTACCCCATGGCGGGCGCGCCGGCACCGCCCGAGAAGTTGACACCGCGTTCGAGGCGGTCGAGGCGGGCCATCACCGAGCGCTCGTCGCCGTAGGCGGCGGGGAGCAGCACGCGCGCGCAGATCAGTTCCAGCTGGAGGCGGGGCGAGGTGGCGCCGCGCATCTCGGTCAGGCCCTCGTTGACCAGGTCGGCGGCGCGGCTCAGCTCGGCGGCGCCGAACGTGGAGGCCTGCGCCTGCATCCGCTCCAGGACGTCGGCCGGGGCGTCGAAGAGCCCCTTGTCCACCGCGTCCGGAACGGCGGCGAGGATCACGAGATCCCGCAGCCGCTCCAGCAGGTCTGCGACGAAACGGCGCGGGTCGTTGCCGCCCTCGATGACGCGGTCGACGACCTCGAAGGCCGCGGCCCCGTCCCCGGTGGCGAAGGCCTCGACGACGGAGTCGAGCAACGAGCCGTCGGTGTAGCCGAGGAGGGAGGTGGCCATGGCATACGTCACACCTTCCTCTCCCGCACCGGCGAGGAGCTGGTCCATGACGGACATGGAGTCACGCACGGACCCGGCACCGGCGCGCACGACCAGCGGCAGCACGCCCTCCTCGACGGGGATGTCCTCCCGCCCGCACACCTCGCCGAGGTAGTCCCGCAGCGTGCCGGGCGGAACAAGCCGGAAGGGGTAGTGGTGCGTACGCGACCGGATGGTCCCGATGACCTTCTCGGGCTCGGTGGTCGCGAAGATGAACTTGAGATGCTCCGGCGGCTCCTCGACGACCTTCAGCAGCGCGTTGAAGCCCGCCGACGTGACCATGTGGGCCTCGTCGATGATGTAGATCTTGTAGCGGCTGCTCGCGGGCCCGAAGAAGGCCTTTTCCCGCAGCTCACGGGCGTCGTCCACACCGCCGTGGGACGCGGCGTCGATCTCGATGACGTCGATGGAGCCCGGGCCGTTGCGCGCGAGGTCCCGGCACGACTGGCACTCGCCGCACGGGGTGGGGGTGGGGCCCTGCTCGCAGTTCAGGCAGCGGGCGAGGATGCGCGCGCTGGTGGTCTTCCCGCAACCGCGCGGCCCGCTGAACAGGTACGCGTGATTGACCCGGTTGTTCCGCAGCGCCTGCTGCAACGGGTCGGTGACATGCTCCTGCCCGATGACCTCGGCAAAGGCCTCCGGGCGATAGCGGCGGTACAGCGCGAGAGACGACACGCATACGAGGTTATAGGCGCCCACTGACAACCCGGGAAAACAAGGGCCCCCCACGCACCCGCCAGAGCCGACCTACCCTTGCTGCCTTCCGGCCCTGGGGGAGTTCAGTCAGATAGCGCCACGTGAGGGGCTGCGCCCCACAGTACCCGATCGCGGACCGCGTTCAGTACCCGATCACCGCCCGGGGTCACTCCCGATCCGGGCCTGCGGGAACGGGTTCGCGAGCACTCCCCTCGGTCATGTAATGTTTCCGGCGGAGGATTCGCCTAGAGGCCTAGGGCGCACGCTTGGAAAGCGTGTTGGGGGCAACCCCTCACGAGTTCGAATCTCGTATCCTCCGCCTCAGCCCGACAGGGCAGTTGAAGGCCCCGACCGGTTCGCCGGTCGGGGCCTTTCGCGTTTCCGGGTCCGAGGTCCGATACGGGCAGGAGCGGGCGTGAGCCGGTCGGCATGTGAGGTGGAGCACAGTGGCGTGCGGCGCGAGCGGCGGCCCGAGTTCCTGGGTGCTGTCTACCGCGCCACCCGCACCGGTGCCGACACCGTCACCTGGTCCACGTCCGAGACGCGCACCGTCGCCTTCATCGTCCAGGTGCCCGGGAGGGGGAGGGTGAAGGAGTCGGCTGCCCAGTAGCCGCCGCGGTCGGTGACCCTGGTGTCCAGGGGGCCGATGCGCCGGGCGGGGAGGGTGAGGGTGATGCGGAGTTCGGGGACGGTGGACAGGCCGCCGTCGGGGCCGTAGACGACCGCCTGGACGGAGCAGGTGCCGACCCGGCCGGGGTCCAGGGTGATCTGGACCTTGCCCCGGCCGCCCGGGGTGCCGACGTCGAAGGGGATCGTCGTCACCGATGCCGTCGGGATGCCCGCGTCCGCCGTGCCGGTCGCCGTCGCCTGCGCCGCCTCCGTCGCCGTGCGGCCGGGGACGGTGCTGGTCAGGAGGGTCGTCAGGGCCAGGACCACCGCGGCCACGGCGGCCTCCACCAGTACCGAGCGGCGCAGGTGGTGGAGGGGGAGGGACGGGGGCGGAGCGGGGGTGGGGGCGGGAGGGGACGGTTGCTCGGGGAGTGGGGGGCCCGTCGCCGGTTCGGGGATGCGGGCCGGGGTTGTCGTCCGTACCTGCGGCCGGGTCCGGGCCCCTGCCGTGCGGGTCGTCCAGGCGCGGGAGCAGGCCGCCGCCAGGAGCAGGGCGGCCACCGCGGCCAGTTTGGCCAGCAGGGTGCGGCCGTACGCCGTGTCCGTCAGGGCCTGCCAGGAACCGAGGCCCCGCCAGGACTGGTACACGCCGGTCACCGCGAGGACCGTCACCGAGGCGAGGGCCAGGCGGGAGAAGCGGGCCGGGACCGAGAGCGGGAGCGCCGGGGTGCGGGACAGGGTGCGCAGGAGCGCGGCCAGGCCGCCCAGCCAGGTGCCCATGGCCAGCAGATGGAGGGTGGCGGAGGTGATCGCCAGCGGGACCTGGATGCCCGCCGCGGCGTGTTCGGCCGCCGCCCAGGTCAGGGCCAGGGGGACGGACACGGCCGCGGCCACCGCCAGTGTCGCGCGGCGGGGCAGACGGGTGCGGCGGGCTCGCAGCACCAGCACCACCGTGGCGGCCAGCAGCAGCAACGCCAGCCGGGCGAGGAGGAGTTCGCCGGGGCGGGTGGTCGCCGTACGGGCGAGGGCGGCGAGGGAGAGTGCCTGCGTCGGGGGCGCGCCCTCCTCGTACGGTGCGCGCAGGACGAACAGGGCCGCCGTGGACGCGATGAGGGTCCAGGCCGCCGCCAGGACGGGGGTGCGCAGCGGGGCCGCCTTCGGCGGGCGGCAGTACGCCACGAACGCGGCCGTGCCGAGGAGGAGCGCCACGGAGAGGTAGGCGAGGTAGCGCGCGATGTTGTACAGGGCCGCCGTCGCCGGGTTCTCCGTGGTGTCGGGGGCCGTGCTCGCGGCCGTCGCCGTGCGGGTGCCGACCGAGAAGGTCAGCGCGCCGGACACCGGGTGGCTGTCCGCCGAGACCACCCGCCAGGCGACCGTGTAGGTGCCCTGGGCGAGCCTGGCGGGCAGCGGGACGCGGGCGGTGTCCGGGCGGCCGGGGGCGTGGCCGGCGGCGCCCGTGCGCACGCGGTGGTTGGCGGGGTCGTAGACCCGGAACGAGTCGGTGAGCAGGCCGACCGACTCGGTGAACGTCAGGGTCACCTGACGGGGGGCCGTACGCAGGACGGTGCCGTCGGCGGGGTCCGTCGCGCGCACGGCCGCGTGGGCCGCGGCCGGGGCCGCCGCGCCGAGGAGGAGCAGGAGCAGACCGGTGCAGAGCAGGGCCAGGCGGCGCGGCCAACAGCTCGGCCGGGCGCCGTTCGGCCGACGGTTCAGCCGTCCGCCCGGCCCTCGGTGTCGGTCGCGCAGCTGCACCTGGTCCCCTCCGTCGGCCCGCCGTGTTCCCCGTGGGTCATGTTCCCTATAGGTACGGAGGGTTCGGCTCCGTTGCTCACCACGTCTGGCGGGCCGAGACGCCGCCGTCCACGACCAGGTCGTGCCCGGTGATCCAGCTCGCGAGCGGCGAGGCCAGGAACACACAGGCGTCGGCCACGTCCTCGGGGCGGCCCAGGCGGCCGGTGGGGGCGGCGGCGAGCCAGCGGCGCACGCCGTCCGGCCAGGCGTCGGCCAGGCCCTCCCGGTCGATCAGGCCCGGCGAGACCGTGTTGACGCGGATGCCGTCCGGACCGTACTCCAGGGCCGCCGCGCGGGCGTGCATGACCACCGCCGCCTTGGCCGCGCTGTAGTGGGCGTGGCCGGGGGCGGGGCGGTCGGCCTCGATGGAGGCGATGTGGGTGACGGTGCCGCCGCCGTGCGCGCGCATGTGGGCCGCGGCGGCCTGGGTGCAGGCGAAGACGCTGGTGAGGTCGGTGTCGACGACCGCGCGCCAGTCGGCCGCCGTCATCCCGGGCAGGGGCTGCACGGGCTGGACGGCCGCGTTGTTGACGAGCGCGGTGAGGCGGCCGCCGGACCATCGCGTCGTCTCCCCGATCAGGCGGTGGCAGGCCTCCTCGTCCGTCAGGTCCGCCCGCAGGACGACGGCCTCGCCGCCCGACTCCCGGATGCGGTCGGCGACTTCACCGGCCGCCGCCACCGCCGTACGGCAGTGCAGGGCCACCGCCGCGCCCCGCTCGGCGAAGCGCAGGGCGATGGCGCGGCCGATGCCGCCGCCCGCGCCGGTCACCAGCGCCGTCTGTCCTTCGAGGAGGGTGTGCGTGGTCATGGGCGGGACAGTTCCGTGATGCGGGCGGCCTCGGCGGGGTAACGCGCCGTCAGGGCCGCCGCGTCGCCGTGTTCGTAGTCCGCCTCGGTGAATCCTGGGGCCATCGTGGTGCCGAAGAGCGTCCAGGCGCCGCCCGGGGCGACCCGTCCGCCCATCCAGGTGCCGGCGGGCACGGTCAGCTGGACGTGCTGGCCGGACAGCGGGGCGGGGCCGAGGACGGCGGTGCGGGCGGTGCCGTCGGGGGCGAGGAGCAGGAGGCGGAGCGGGTCGCCGAGGTAGAAGTGCCAGATCTCGTCGGTCGGCAGGCGGTGCAGGGCGGAGTAGTCGTCCGCGGTGAGCAGGGCGACGATGGCGGAGCCCGCCGGGCGGCCGTCCGGGCGGACGGGTCCCGCCCAGGTACGCCGGTACAGGCCGCCTTCGCGGGGGATGGGTTCGAGTCCGTAGTGGGCGATCAGCTCTTCGGGCGTCGTCACGGGGAGAAGGCTAGGGGGTGCACCGTCCGTTCCGGGACGGCGAGTTGGGCCCGCTCCGTTCGCCTCGTTCGTCTCGCCCGTCTCGTTCGTCCCGCACCCATCTCGTTCGTCTCGTTCAAGGAGGCGCGTTGCGCAGAGCCCTCACGGCGACTCCGGCGGCGACGGACGACGGCCGGGGCGGGGCACCCCCGGCTGCGGCCCGCGCGCGGCCGGGCGATCATCGAGCCATGGACGTCACCCTGCACCTCGCCCAGGACCCCGAGGCCGACGCGCTGCTCGGTCGCTCCCCGCTCGCCGCGCTGGTGGGCATGCTGCTCGACCAGCAGGTTCCGATGGAGTGGGCGTTCAAGGGCCCGCGCACCATCGCCGACCGGCTCGGCGCCGGGGGCGAGGGAGACCTCGACGCGCACGAGATCGCCGCGATGAACCCCGAGGACTTCGCCGCGCTGCTCTCCGACAAGCCGGCGGTGCACCGCTACCCCGGCTCGATGGCCAAGCGGATCCAGCAGCTGTGCCAGTACCTCGCCGAGCACTACGACGGGGACGCCGAGGCCGTCTGGCGGGACGTGCCGACCGGTGCCGAGCTGCTGAAACGGCTGGAGGCGCTGCCCGGGTTCGGCAAACAGAAGGCCCAGATCTTCCTCGCGCTGCTCGGCAAGCAGCTCGGCGTCACGCCCCCGGGATGGCGGGAGGCGGCCGGCGCGTACGGCGAACCGAAGGCCTACCGCTCCGTCGCCGACATCACGGGCCCCGAGTCACTGGCCAAGGTGCGGGCGCACAAGCAGGAGATGAAGGCGGCGGCGAAGGCCTCCGGCACGTAGGCCCGTTCACCCGACCGGCCCTCCCTGATGGCACGCCCGGCCCCGCCGGTCACAGCATGAACCATGACCGAGGCACCGAGCAGTGGCTCCGACCAGGGCCCTGGGTACGACGACCGGAACGTCCACGCGGCCCGGCAGGCGGGCGGGGCGGCGGGCAGGCGGCACGAGCCCGAGCCGCCGTTCGAAGGCCCGCTGCACGCCCTGTCCCGGGCCGCCTGGCAGGTGGTCCTGGTCACCGGGATCGCCTCGCTGATCCTCGGGATCCTGGTCCTGGTCTGGCCCGGCCCCTCGCTGCGCGCGGCCGGCGTCCTCTTCGGCCTCTACCTCCTCATCAGCGGCATCTTCCAGCTGGGCGCCGCGTTCGGCACGCACATGGCGACCTCGCTGCGCGTGCTGGCCTTCATCAGCGGTGCCCTGTCGATCCTGCTCGGCCTGCTCAGTTTCCGCGGGCCCATGCAGTCGATCCTGCTGCTCGCCCTGTGGATCGGCATCGGCTGGCTGATCCGCGGCATCACCCAGACCCTGGCCGCCGCCTCCGACCCGCGCACCCCCGCCCGGGGCTGGCAGGTCTTCCTCGGGATCCTCACCTTCATCGCCGGCATCGTGCTCATCGACTCGCCGTTCCACTCGGTCGCCGTCCTGACCCTCGTCGGCGGCATCTGGCTGGTCGCGGTCGGGATCACGGAGATCATCACCGCGTTCGGCATCCGCGGCCGGGCCAAGCGGATCCCGAAGACCGCCTGAGCGTCAGACCGTCTGAGCCGTCGTCCCGGCCCGTCGCCCCGTTGCGTCAACACGATGCCCCTCTCCTCCCCCGACCGGGCGGATCTGCGGCCCCCGGTGCTGCACACACCGCCCGCGCCGGGGAGAAACCTGTCGTGAGCAGGACCTCGCGCCGCCCGCGTAGCCGTACCTGGCTGCGGGTGCTCGTGCTGCTCCTCGCCCTGTGGGTGCCGGTCGCGCACGCGCAGGCCCACGCGGCCCCCGTCTGCGCCGTCTCGGCCGACACCTCCGAGCACCACGACGGCCACGACGTCACCGACGCCCTCGACGGCCTCGACCTCCTCCTGCGGCCGGCCGCCCGTGCCGTCCACCGGGCCGACGCTCCCGAGTGCCCCGCGCCCCTGCCCGGCCCGGCCGCGCCGGCGCGCCGCCCGTGCCCCGCCGCGCTCCGGGCGCCGTACGCGACACCCCTGCTGCGCACGGTGGTCCTGCGCTGCTGACAGACCCGCGTCCCCACACCACGCAAGGTCAGTCGGCTCGACGCAAGGAGCACAGCCATGCCCCAGGATCCGTACGCCGTCCTGCGCGCCCTGCTGCGCGCGGAGGCGAGGCGCGCCGCGGCGCGCAAGCCGGACGAGAACCGTCCGGAACCGCAGCGGAAGCCCGAGGAACGGGACCGCTGAACGCACCGGCCCGGCGGGGCCGCCGTCTCCGCCGGGCCGTGCCAACAGGGAGCGGGTGATCTCACGGCCCGGCCGCGTGCCCACGGAGCGGGCCGGCGACCTCCCGGGGCACAGGCGCGGGCGCGGGCGGCGCCTCGGGCCGCGGCGGCGGCCGGCTTCTCGTGCGCCGACTCGCGGTCCACAGCCTGTGCACAACGCTCGTGGAGCGCGCGGCGCTTGCGTGGACGGCGTGGTCCCGCGGTCACTCAACGCAGGCCCCGTTCCCGGTACCAGCCCATTTGCCCGTTTCGCTCCATCTTTTCAGGGCTTTCAAAAGGGCGCACTCAGCCGCCATGGCTGCGCCCGGAACGTCTGGGCCGGTAGGCTTTCCGTGTGATCTTCAAGCGCATCGGAAACGGCCGGCCGTACCCCGACCACGGCCGGGAAAGCACCCGGCAGTGGGCGGACGTCGCGCCGCGCCCGGTCCGCCTCGATCAGCTCGTGACCACCAAGCAGCAGCTCGATCTGGAGACCCTGCTGGCGGAGGACTCGACGTTCTACGGCGACCTCTTCGCGCACGTCGTGAAGTGGCAGGGCGACCTCTATCTGGAGGACGGCCTGCACCGCGCGGTCCGCGCCGCCCTCCAGCAGCGCCAGGTGCTGCACGCGCGCGTGCTCGAACTCGACTGACCCGGCCCGGCACGGCCGTTGACCCTTTCGGGTTCCGCTGAGCGGGATCGACTGATCATCTAATAGGCATCGCCGCTCGGGCGCACTACGCTGCGCCCATGAGCATGCTGACTCCCCCTGGCATGGGCGGCCAGTACCGGATCACGGGGGACAAATACCCTCGGATGCGTCCGCCGCGGCGCCGCGCCCGGCTCGTGGCCGCCGTGGTCGCGTCCGCCTGCGCGCTCGGCCTGATCGCGTGGGGCACCCTGCAGCTCATCGACGTCTTCTCCGGCGGCACCAAGAAGACCACGGCGACCGGTGCGAAGACCGCCTGCCGGCCCGGGGCCGCCGCCACGGCGACGCCGGCCGCACAGCCGAAGACCCTGCCCAAGCCGGGCCAGATCACCGTGAACGTCTACAACGCCACCGCCCGCGGCGGGCTCGCCAAGGCCACCGCCGACGAACTCAAGAAGCGCGGCTTCAAGATCGGTGACGTGGGCAACGCCAGCAAGGACTACGACAAGAAGGTCAAGGGCACCGGCGTACTCCTCGGCCCCGCCGCCGCCCAGGACAGCTCCCTGCCGGTGCTGGCCACCGAACTGGCCGGCGCCGAGCGCCGCACCGACGCCGGCCGCAAGGGCGCCGACCTGGACCTCATCCTGGGCGACGGCTTCACGGCACTGGCGAAGCCCGCGGACGCCCAGCAGGCGTTGACGGCCCTGACGGCGCCGCAGTCGGCGGCGACGTCGAAGAAGGGGTGCTGAAAAGCGCCCCGCAGGGCTGCCGGAGCTACTCCGCCGCGCCGTACAGCCGGTCTCCCGCGTCGCCCAGCCCCGGCACGATGTAGCCGTGCTCGTTGAGGTGGTCGTCCACCGCCGCCGTCACGACCGTCACCGGCGTGCCCGCCAGCTCGCGCTCCATCACCGCGACGCCCTCGGGCGCGGCGAGCAGCACCACGGCGGTCACATCGTCCGCACCGCGCCTGATCAGCTCCTGGATCGCCGCGACGAGCGTGCCGCCCGTGGCCAGCATCGGGTCCAGGACGTACACCTGGCGGCCCGAGAGGTCCTCCGGCATGCGCGAGGCGTACGTGGAGGCCTGGAGGGTCTGCTCGTTGCGGATCATGCCCAGGAAGCCCACCTCGGCGGTCGGCAGCAGCCGGACCATGCCGTCCAGCATGCCGAGACCGGCGCGCAGGATCGGCACGACCAGCGGGCGGGGGCGGGCGAGCTTGACGCCCGTGGTCCGCGCGACCGGGGTGTCGATGTCGACGGCCTCGGTGCGCACGTCCCGCGTGGCCTCGTAGGCCAGCAGGGTGACCAGTTCATCGGCCAGCCGGCGGAAGGTCGCGGAGTCGGTGCGCCGGTCGCGCAGCGTGGTGAGCTTGTGAGCGACCAGGGGGTGGTCGACGACGTGGAGACGCATGCCCCTAACGGTACCTGCGACCGAACCCCCTCCGGCCCTGGCGTCGAAGGGGCCGTACGGGGGAAAGTGGGAGGGACGGAACCGGGGTGGTGCGACGTGCCTGACCTGCCTGACCTTCCTGAGGACGCGCCCGGGGACACCGGCGGCACCGGGGACCGTGGCGAGCCCCCGATACGCGCCGCCGGCGTCCCCGGGTCCGACGCCGAACGGCGCCGCCGACGCGCCGAGTTCCTGCGTGATCTCGCCGAGGCCCGCGAGCTGCGCGCCCGGGTCCAGCCGCGGCGCGCCAAGGCCGCCCGCATGCGCCACGCACAGCGCATGCGGACATTCCGCTGGTAGGCCGTCCGTGGTCCGCCGTACCCGCACAGGGTGGAACCGCCCGCGAGGAGGAGGCATCAGGAGCGGGGCCCGGTGAGAAAGTTCTCGGTGAGGAAGATCCACGTCCACGGCGGTGTTTGCGTGGTGGGCGTGCGTGAGCGCTGGGAAAAGCCGCGTACGATCCGCAAGGCGGCTGCGAGACACAGGGAGCCGAAGACGTCCCCTGAACGTCTTGTTTCTGCCACGATTCCGAGTGGGTGGGGCTCGGAGCCCAGCTCTCTCCACCCACATACCTCCGCCGGGGGGACCCCCAACCGGCACACCTATGACCAGTGGGAGAGTCACGGTGTACTTCGCCGCACTGCTCGCGCGCACCGAAGACGGGTGGGAAGCGAGCGACACGGAGCTCGACAATGTGGAGACCCTGTCGGATCTGGCCGACCTGGCCCGGGAAGCCTCTCCCGACGACGACACGGTGCTCGTCCTGATCGAGCAGGAGGACGCCTGGTTCGGCGTCGTCCGCATCGACGGCGAGGACGACCCTCGCATCTACGTCTCGGACGCCGCCGCCGCCCAGCGCAGCGCGTACGGCGAGCTGCTGCTCACCGACGAACTGCTCGGCCGGGAGCCCGGCTCGGACGACGGCCCCGACCTGGACTCCCTGGACCTCGACGGCACGGAGGACGGCGAGTCGGAGGAGGATGACGACGACGACGCTGCCGGCGGCGGCGCCGACGCCGTCCCGCACAGCCCGGTGGGCGACAGCCGGATCCTCGACGACCTGGGCATCGGCGAGAAGGAGCTGCGCATCCTGGACGCCGAGGACGCGCTGGGCTCGATCGCCGAGGCCCTGGGCGCCGCCGAGGTCCTGGAGACCGTCCGCTGACCACCGAGAACTCCGAGAGTCCGGCAGCCGTGGCGGACCCGGTACGCGACCGCTGGCGGGCCGCGATGCGGCTCGCCCTGGACGAGGCCGAGCGGGCCGTCCGGGGCGGCGACGTCCCCGTCGGCGCCGTCGTCCTGTCCCCGGACGGTACGACGGTGCTCGGCGCCGGGCACAACGAGCGCGAGGCCACCGGTGATCCCACGGCCCACGCGGAGGTCCTCGCGATCCGGCGGGCCGCGGCACGGCTCGGGGAGTGGCGGCTGACCGGCTGCACGCTCGTGGTCACGCTGGAGCCGTGCACGATGTGCGCCGGCGCGCTCGTCCAGTCCCGCGTCGACCGGGTCGTCTACGGCGCCCGGGACGAAAAGGCGGGCGCAGCGGGCTCGCTGTGGGACGTGGTCCGCGACCGGCGGCTCAACCACCGGCCCGAGGTGATCGAGGGCGTCCTCGCGACGGAGTGCGCCCAGCTGCTCACGGAGTTTTTCCGGGACCGCTGAATACCGATTTCGAACCATGCCCCGCCGTGCTGTAGGGTCTCCCTCGGTAGCGTGTCCGAGCGGCCGAAGGAGCTCGCCTCGAAAGCGAGTGTGGCGCAAGTCACCGAGGGTTCAAATCCCTCCGCTACCGCTTCGAAGAAGGGCCCTGTCGTGAGACGGGGCCCTTCTCGTCGTACGGATCCGGTCTACGGACCCCGCACGTGCGCGCCGCTCGCGCGGGCCGGCAAAGGGCCCCCGGCGGCGGGCCGTTGGTCCTCGAACGAGGCGTGAAGGTTACACTCGCGGCCGGCAACAGGGGCCCACAGGGACAGGCACAGGGGAGGCCGCGGTGGCGGTGAACGCCAAGAAGATCGCCGTGTACGCGCTCGTGGTCTTCGCGCTGTACGTGATCATCACTGACCCGCCCAAGGCGGCGCACTACGTCCAGATAGTCTTCGAGGGCATATCGGACGCCGCCAAGTCCGTGGGCGACTTCATGACGTGGCTCGCCAACGGGGGAAAGAGCTGAGGTACATCGCATGATCCGGCACCTGGTCCTCTTCAAGCTCAACGAGGGCGTCGAGCGCGACGATCCGCGGGTCGTCGCCGGTGTGGAGGCCTTCAGGGCCCTGGGCGACCAGATCGAGGAGCTGCGGTTCTGGGAGTGCGCCTGGAACATCACCGACCGGCCCATCGCCTACGACTTCGCGATCAACTCGGCCGTCGAGGACACCGCCGCCCTCCAGCGCTACCTGGAGCACCCGGCTCATCAGGCGGGCGTCGCCCTGTGGCGCGAGTTCGCCACGTGGGTGATCGCCGACTACGCGTTCTGATCCCCGCTCCACCCGAGCCCTCCGCCGGACCGGCGGGGGGCTTTCGTGTGTCGCACGCCCCAACTTGTCGAAATTTGAACACAACACGGCGTTATGCGGTGCTTGCACACAGTGCACATGTCTTGTGATGCTATGACCGCTTTTGACCGATGATTGAGCGACGAAGAGGTGGCGTTGACCGTGTCGGCCAGTACTGCGCCACCCCAGGAGGAGGAGGCACCCCCTGCGCCCGATCCCGTGCCCGTACCCCCCGAGAAGCGGCGCAGCGCCGACACCCGAGCCCTCACCCAGGTGCTCTTCGCCGAACTGAAGCAGCTCGCTCCGGGCACGCCGGAGCACAACCGGGTGCGCGGGGCGCTGATCGAGGCGAACCTCCCGCTCGTGCGCTACGCGGCCGCGCGCTTTCGCTCCCGCAACGAGCCGATGGAGGACGTCGTCCAGGTCGGCACCATCGGCCTGATCAACGCCATCGACCGCTTCGACCCGGACCGGGGCGTGCAGTTCCCGACCTTCGCGATGCCGACCGTCGTCGGCGAGATCAAACGGTACTTCCGGGACAACGTCCGCACGGTCCACGTACCGCGCCGGCTGCACGAGCTGTGGGTGCAGGTCAACAGCGCGACCGAGGATCTCACCACGCTCTTCGGCCGCTCCCCGTCCACCGCCGAGATCGCCGAGCGGCTGCGGATCAGCGAGGACGAGGTACTGAGCTGCATCGAGGCGGGACGGTCGTACCACGCCACCTCGCTGGAGGCCGCGCAGGAGGGCGACGGACTGCCCGGTCTGCTCGACCGGATCGGCTACGAGGACCCGGCCCTCGACGGCGTGGAACACCGCGACCTGGTCCGGCATCTGCTCGTCCAACTCCCCGAGCGCGAGCAGCGCATCCTCCTCCTGCGCTACTACAGCAACCTCACCCAGTCGCAGATCAGCGCGGAGCTGGGCGTCTCCCAGATGCACGTCTCGCGGCTCCTCGCCCGCAGCTTCCAGCGGCTGCGCTCCGCGAATCGCATCGACGCCTAAGGGCTCCGCGCGTAAGGGCTCCGCCCCTAAGCGCTCGCGCTTAAGGGGCTTGCGCCTAAGGGCACGATAAGAATCGGTACGGACCGAAGCGTGGGGGGCGTTCGGTCGATGCATAGCGGGCGCACGGAAGCACGCCTCAAGCGGTTCTGCATCGCATACCCGAGCGAGCGGTAACCGTCGCGGGCGAATCGCTCACCTGGGCCGATGCCGGCAGTTGGGGCCCGAAATAGCGTCAGACCCCTTCTCTCCAGGGCCGATTCGGATCTCTCATGTCGACATGTCACTACAGCGTGTTGCCGACATGTGACATTCTGCGGGAGACGCGTTTGCCGGGCCCTCGGCTCCGGTATTCAGGTGAAGGCTGCGTTGCTCGAAAGACAGCGCCGCCACGACCGTCCCGCGACCCAAAGGGGGTGGCATGTCCGCAGACCAGGGCAGCTCGAAGGTGCTGACGCCCGCGCCGAGCGAGGCAGCGCCCAAGGAGCTCGACGCTCTCGACGTCCTCGACGGAATCGAGGCCGTCACGGCCCTCGACGCCGTGCCGTCCCCGCCTGCCCAGGAGGCCGCGCCCGTCCCGGTCCTGCCGGCCACCGGGGACATCGACACCCGCACCCTGTCCCGCTCGCTGTTCCTGCGGCTCGCCGCCCTCGGCGAGGACAGCCCCGAGCGGGCCTACGTCCGGGACACCCTGATCGAGCTGAACCTGCCGCTGGTCCGCTACGCGGCCGCGCGCTTCCGCTCCCGCAACGAGCCGATGGAGGACATCGTCCAGGTCGGCACCATCGGCCTGATCAAGGCGATCGACCGTTTCGACTGCGAACGGGGCGTGGAGTTCCCGACCTTCGCGATGCCGACGGTGGTCGGCGAGATCAAGCGGTTCTTCCGGGACACCTCGTGGTCGGTGCGTGTCCCGCGCCGCCTCCAGGAGCTGCGCCTCGCCCTCACCAAGGCGAGCGACGAACTCTCCCAGAAGCTGGACCGCTCCCCGACGGTGACGGAACTGGCCGCCGTGCTCGGCGTCTCCGAGGAGGACGTCGTCGACGGCCTCGCGGTGGGCAACGCCTACACCGCCTCCTCCCTCGACTCCCCGGCCCCCGAGGACGACGGCGGCGAGGGCTCGCTGGCCGACCGCCTCGGCTACGAGGACACGGCCCTGGAGGGCGTGGAGTACCGCGAGTCCCTGAAGCCCCTGCTGGCCAAACTCCCGCCCCGCGAGCGCCGGATCATCATGCTCCGCTTCTTCGCCAACATGACGCAGTCCCAGATCGGCGAGGAGGTCGGCATCTCCCAGATGCACGTCTCCCGGCTGCTGACGCGGACGCTGGCGCAGTTGCGGGAAGGGCTGATCTCGGACTGAGAACCGACTGAGGGTTCATTTCTGACGGTTCGTCAGCGACACTGGCCCGATGCTGCGCGCGACAGGGCCGGACGACACCGCTCCAACAACCCGTGCGACATGGACGCATGGCCGCCGAGGCGCCGTTACGGCAGCATCGGCGGCCGTCGTCGTCCTGGGCGGGGTGCTCGCCGCGTGCGCGGACCGGGGCCCGGGCGGCGGTTACGTCGCGGTCGGCGCGGTGGGCGGTCCGGACCGGGCCGGTACGGCGGCGGTCACCCCGACGGGCTCGGTCTCGCTGACCCCGCTCGACGGCAACTCGCCTACGGGCCCGCCCGGTTCACCGCGCCCGAGCGCCACGTCAGCCGCTCCCGGTGCTTCCGGCTCCCCCGGCAGCCCGGGGCAGAGCACACCGGCGCCGGCCACATCCGGTCCCTCGGACGGCGCGGGCGGCCCGCCCGGCACGACGCCCACGCCTCCCGAACCGTCCGCCTCCGGCACCTCCCCCACCCCAACTCCCGGCGCCGGCACGACCGCCGGCCCGGCCGAGCTCTCCTGGGGCAAGCCGGCGACGAAGGACACCGATCAGCGCTGGTGCCAGAAGGTGACCGTCGAGTTCCGCAACTCGGGCGGCACGGCGGTGCGTTCGGGGTCGGTGACGTTCGGGACGCACGTCATCGGCGCGCTCGGCATCGACTGGGGGACGATCGACTCGGCGGCCGGCCTCCCGGTGCCGATCGCGCCGGGCACGCGGGTGAAGCCCGCCTGGACGGTGTGCGTCGACGCCTGGCGCGTGCCGCTCGGCATGCACATCGAGACGCGGGACGTCTCCGTCCAGTGGAAGTGATCCCGGCGTAGAGAACTACTTGAGCGCCAGCCAGGCCACGCCCGCCACCACGGCGATCGCGACGATGACGCCGATGATCAGGCCGACGCGCGGACCGCCGGAGGAGGAGGTCGCGGCCGTCTGCGCCTGACGCCCCTGGGGGGCCTCGTCGACGAACGCGCGGAACATCTGGGTGCTGCCGGCGGGGTCGTAGTTGCCCTCGGGGCCCTGGGTGTTAGCCATGGCCCGAGACCTTAGCGAAGACGGCCCCGGCCGCCCAAGTGGGGTCCACCACGGCCCCACCGGGACAGAGGGGGGCACGCCACCCACCCCCACCTGCATATTTACGTTTGCAATACATGCCTTTGCCAAGTTTTTGCACCGCCGGACCCCGATTTGTTTGCCTGCAGCAACCAAACACCCCTATGGTTGCCCCAAGCAACGAATACGGGAGGTGTGATGGCCGAGCAGGCGCAGTTCGAAGAGCTGGCGCGTCAGCTCAGTGCCGTCGGAGCCGTGAAACGGGACCTGGGACGGATCCTTCCGCCCGACTGCCCGACCGGCTCGGCCGCCGTGCTGACCCTGCTGGGGCGCCACGGCGACATGCGCATGAGCAAGCTCGCGGAGCTGCTCTCCGTGGACATGTCGGTCACCAGCCGGCATGTCGCGCACGTCGCGGCGCGCGGCTGGATCGAACGGCTGCCGGACCCCGCGGACAAGCGCTCGCGGATCCTGCGCCTGACGCCCGCGGGGCTGGCACAGCTCGACGAGCTGTCCCGGCGCACCACGCACCTGCTCGCGGAGCGGCTCGCCGACTGGACCGACGAAGAGGTCGCCCAGCTCATCCGGCTGATGACCCGCCTGCGCGACTCGTTCGGCGACTGCCGGTCCGCCTCCTCGGCGTGCCGCATCCCCGCCCCCGTACTCGAAAAGACCACCCGTACACCCGCAAGCACGTAAGAAAAGGAAGCCCATGGCAACGACCACACCAGCCGGTGTGCGGGCTCATGCCAAGCACGGGGGAGGCTCCTCGGCCGAGCACGCCCCGATGACGCACCGGCAGATCATGGAGGCGCTGTCCGGCCTGCTCCTGGGCCTGTTCGCCGCCATCCTCTCCTCGACGATCGTCACCAACGCACTGCCGACGATCATCAAGAGCATCGGCGGCGGCCAGTCCGCCTACACCTGGGTCGTCACGGCGGCACTGCTCGCCATGACCGCCTCCGTGCCGCTGTGGGGCAAGCTCGCCGACCTGGTCAGCAAGAAGGCCCTCGTCCAGATATCCCTGGTCATCTACGTCATAGGCTCGGTCGTCGCCGGTCTCGCGCAGAACCCGGCGATGCTGATCAGCGCGCGTGTCATCCAGGGCCTCGGCGCCGGCGGTCTGTCCGCCCTGGTGCAGGTCATCATGGCCGCGATGATCTCCCCGCGCGAGCGCGGCCGGTACTCCGGCTACACCGGAGCCACCTTCGCCCTCGCCACCGTCGGCGGCCCGCTGCTCGGCGGTGTCATCACCGACACCTCCTGGCTCGGCTGGCGCTACTGCCTGTTCGTCGGCATCCCCTTCGCGCTGATCGCGCTGGTCGTGCTGCAGAAGACGCTGCACCTGCCGGTCGCCAGGCGGAAGGTCAAGGTCGACTGGACCGGTGCCTTCTTCATCACCGCGGCCGCCTCGCTGCTGCTGGTCTGGGTCACCTTCGCCAACGACAAGTACGCCTGGCTGTCCTGGCAGACGTACACGATGGTGGGCGGCACGATCGTGCTCGCGCTGCTGTTCGTGTTCACCGAGACCAAGGCCGCCGAGCCGATCATCCCGCTGCGCTTCTTCCGCAACCGCACGATCACGCTGGCGTCGCTGGCCTCCCTGTTCGTCGGTATCGGCATGTACGCGGGCACCGTGTTCTTCTCGCAGTACTTCCAGCTGGCCCGCGACAAGTCGCCGACGATGTCCGGCGTCATGACCATCCCGATGATCGGCGGCCTGTTCGTCGCGTCCATGGTCTCCGGCCGCTTCATCACCAGCACCGGCCGCTGGAAGGGCTGGCTGGTCGGCGGCGGTGTCTCCCTCACCGCGGGCCTCGCCCTGCTCGGTCTGATGCGCTACGACACCCCGTACTGGGAGCTGTCGATCTACATGGCGCTGCTCGGCATCGGCGTCGGCACGATGATGCAGAACCTGGTGCTGTCCACGCAGAACCAGGTCGCCCCGCACGAGCTGGGCGCCGCCTCCTCCGTGGTGAGCTTCTTCCGCTCCCTCGGCGGTGCGGTCGGCGTCGGCGTGCTCGGCTCGGTCATGTCCGAGCGGATCACCCACCACGCCAAGGACACCATCACCGAGCTGAGCCCGAAGGCGCAGGAGGCGGCGGCCAAGGCCGTCGGCAGCGGTCAGCTGCCCGACATGAACGCCCTGCCGGCCCCGGTGCGCACCTGGCTGGAGGGCGCCTACGGCCACGGCATCGCGGACGTCTTCCTCTACGCGGCCCCGTTCGCGCTGATCGCGCTCATCACGGTGCTGTTCATCAAGGAGGTCCCGCTGCGGACGTCCGGCGCGCTGGCCCAGGCGGCGCAGGAGAAGAGCGGGGCGGCCGCGGAAGCCGCCGCCCCCGTGGAGAGCGTTGTGACCACTGTGGAGAACACCGTGCAGGAGCCCGCACAGCAGAAGGTGCCCAGCTGGGCCACGCCCGTCGTGTCGGACACCTCCGCCGCTTCCCCGGCTGTCGCCGCGGCCGCCGCGCCGGTGGCGACCGCCGTCGCGCTCGCCGAGCCCGGCTCGGGCGGCAGTGGCGGCACCCCGGTGCACGGCTTCGTCCGCGGCGCCGAGAGCGCCCCGGTCCCGCAGGCCGCGGTCACCCTGATCTCGCTGACCGGCCGCCAGCTGGGCCGCGCGGTCGCCCAGGGCGACGGCTCCTACTCCGTCGACGCCCCCGGCACGGGTTCGTACGTCCTCATCGCCTCCGCCGACGGCTACCAGCCGCAGGCCTCCACCATCGTGGTGGGCGGCGAGCCGCTGTCGTACGACATCCTGCTCAGCGGCACCAGCGGGCTGACCGGTGTGGTCCGGGCCGCGGGCAGCGCGCTGCCGGTCAAGGACGCGATGGTGATCGTCACCGACGTCCGCGGTGACCTGCTGGCCACCGCCGCCACCGGCGAGCAGGGCCAGTTCGCCTTCGCCGACCTGGTGCCGGGCACGGTCACGCTGGCCGTCAACGCGAGCGGCTTCCGGCCGCGCGCCCTGCCGGTCGAGGTCGGCACCACCGGGCTCACCCGGATCGAGATCGACCTGGACGCCGGTGCCCGGCTCCAGGGTGTCGTCCGGGCCCCGCACGGCCCGCTGGCCGACGCCCGGGTGACCCTGGTCGACCAGGCCGGCAACGTGGTCGGCACCTCCACCACCGGTACGGACGGGGCGTACGCCTTCACCGACCTGGACAGCGGCGAGTACACCGTCATCGCGACGGGCTACCCGCCGGTGGCGACGGCTCTGACCGTCGCCGGCTCCGGGGTCGACGGGCACCAGATCGAACTCGCTCACCCCGGCGAGTAGTTCCACCCCGGCCCGTGGCGCACGTACGGTCGTACCCGTCGTGCGTGTGCCACGGGCCGGTTCGCTTGAGACCGATGAGCAAGGCTTTGCAGGGAGAAAACGGGATGGGACTGACCGCGAAGATCCGTACGCGGGACGGGTGGGCCGTGTCGCACGCGGTCGTCACGGTGACCGACATGACCGGTTCGCAGGTGCTGCGCGCCGAGACGGATGCCGAGGGGGCCGTGCGGGACACCACCGAGCTGGCGCCGGGGGCGTACACCGTGATCGTGACCGCCGTGGGCTACGCGCCCGCGGCCTCCTCGGCGATCGTCACCGCGAGCGGCCGCGCCGAGGTCGGCACGGTCACACTGGCCCGGCAGGGCGGCACCGAACTGCCGCCGCCCGGCCCCTGGACGATCGACCCGGTGCACTCCTCCGTCGCCGCGGTCGCCCAGCACCTGGGCATCTCCAGCGTGCACGGCCGGTTCGCGGAGTTCGGCGGCACGATCGAGATCGCGCCCGACGACATCGCCAAGTCCCGGGTGGAGGCCGTGATCAAGGCCGCGTCCGTCGACACCGGCAACGGCATGCGCGACACGCACCTGAAGTCCGCGGACTTCCTGGACGTGGAGCAGCACCCGGAGATCACCTACCGCTCCACCGGCCTGTCGCCGGCCGGCTCCGACCGCTGGACGGTGCACGGCGAGCTGTCCATGCACGGCATCGTGCGGCCGGTCGACCTGGACCTGGCCTACCTCGGCACCGGCGCCGACCCCTGGGGCGGCACGCGCGCCGCGTTCCGCGCGACGGCGGAGCTGCGCCGCGAGGACTTCGCCATGAACTACAACCAGGTCCTCCAGGCCGGCATCGCCGCGATCGGCACGACGCTGAAGGTCGAGCTGGACATCCAGGCGGTCCAGGGGGATTCACTGCCCCAGGCGTAGGCACAGCAGGGTCAGCCACAACCGCCGTTGCTGCCCCTAGGCTGGCGTGCCATGGCACCGAACATCGCGACCAACACCCGTGTATCGCTCGCCGAGCTGCTGGACTTCGTACGCCCCCGCCATCGCGCGCTGCTCATCACGCGCCGCGCCGACGGCGGGCCGCAGGCCTCCCCGCTGACCTGTGGGGTCGACGACGCGGGCCGGATCGTCGTCTCCACCTATCCCGAGCGCGCCAAGACCCGCAACGCCAAGCGCGACCACCGGGTCAGCCTGCTCGTCCTGAGCGACGAGTGGAACGGCCCCTGGGTCCAGATCGACGGCACCGCCGAGGTCCTCGACACCCCCGACTCCGTGGAGCCGCTCGTCGAGTACTACCGCAACATCGCCGGCGAACACCCCGACTGGGACGAATACCGCGAGGCGATGCTGAGACAGGGCAAGTCCCTCATCCGCGTCACCCCCGACCGCTGGGGCCCGGTGGCGACCGGAGGGTTTCCGGCGCGGCTGGCCGACGACCGATAGACACCGCTCGGCCCCACCCGACGGCCGGAGTCCGGCACAGCGCCTCGAAGCCTGCGAAGCAGTGCGAGAGGCGCCGACAAAAGGGGCCCGCGAGGCGATGCTGAGACAGGGCAAGTCCCTCATCCGCGTCACCCCCGACCGCTGGAGCCCGGTGGCGACCGGAGGGTTTCCGGCGCGGCTGGCCGACGACCGATAGACACCGCTCGGCCCCACCCGACGGCCGGAGTCCGGCACAGCGCCTCGAAGCCTGCGAAGCAGTGCGAGAGGCGCCGACAAAAGGGGCCCGCGAGGCGATGCTGAGACAGGGCAAGTCCCTCATCCGCGTCACCCCCGACCGCTGGGGCCCGGTGGCGACCGGAGGGTTTCCGGCGCGGCTGGCCGGCGAGGGGTGAAGGGGGTCAGCCGCGGCTGACCATCGCCTCGATGCCCGCGATCAGCAGGTCCAGGGCGAAGGTGAAGTCGCGGTCCAGCATCTCGGCGACCGTGTCACCGCCGCGGGCCGCCACGAGGTCCCTGGACTCCTCGATGGCCCCGGCGGTCTCCGGGGTCTCGGCCACCATGGCCATGGCCTGCTGGTAGTACTCGTCGGCGGTCAGCCCGGAGTCCGCGATCCGGGCGCTGAAATGGCTCTCGATCGTGCCGTAGCCGTAGACGAACTGGAAGACCGCCGAGATCGCCCCCATCACCCCGTGCGCGGGCAGCCCGGCCCGGCGCACGACCCGCTGGACCACGCGGGAGAAGGCCAGCGAGTTCGGGCCGATGTTGAGATAGCTCCCCGCGAGCGGCGACAGCCAGGGGTGCCGTACCAGCAGCGCCCGGTACTCGGCGGCCAGCGCGCGCAGCTGCTCGCGCCAGTCCTCGCCCCCGGCGTCCGGATCGGGCAGCGGCAGCTCCCCGAAGGCGGCGTCCAGGGCGAGTTCGAGCAGGTCGTCCTTGGTGTCGACGTACCAGTACAGGGACATCGCGGTGACGTTCAGCTCGGCGGCCAGCCGGCGCATGGAGAACTTCGCCAGCCCTTCGGCGTCCAGCAGCCGTACGGACGCGTCGGTGATCCTCTTGCGGTCCAGCCCCGAGGGCTGGCCGCCGCGTCCGCTGCGCTGTGCCTTCTCCCCCTGGAACCAGACGCTGCCCCGCGCCGACCGCGCACCCTGCTCCACCATCGGCGCCTCTCCCTCCGCGGACTCCGGCCAAGTGGTCCAACTTTAGGGGCGCGGCCTACGCCGCCGCCCGCTCCGCCCTGCGCAGCAGCCCCGCCGCCACGAACCCCCCGACGAGCACGGCCACCGCGCCCACCAGCTGACCGGCGCCCAGACCGGCGGACAAGGACGCCCCCGACGCGACGGAGGAGCTGAGGACCGCGCCCAGAACGGCCACGCCGAGACCGTTGCCGAACTCGGCGAGTGTGCCGTTGATCCCGGCCCCCACGCCCGCCTTCTCCGGCGGGATCGCGCTCATGATGGCGTGGGCCATCGCCGGGTTGGCGACCGCGCAGCCCGCGCCGATCAGCAGCAGGCCCAGCAGCGTACCGGCATAGCCGTTCGTGTCGATCTCGGCGATGGTCACCAGTCCCGCCGACATCAGCACCATGCCGAGCGCGATCGACACCGGCGTGCCGAGCCTCGTGGACCACTTCGCCGCGACACCGGTGAAGTTGAGCAGCACGACCGTCAGCGCCAGCGGAGCGGTGCGCAGCCCGGCCTCCAACGGCTCGTAGCCGAGCACGAACTGCAGGTGCTGGGTGAGCAGAAACAGCGAACCGGTCATGCCGAAGCTGAGGAGCACGGCCCCCGCGACCGCACCCGTGAACCGGCGGTCGCGGAAGAAGTGCAGGTCGAGCATCGGCTCCTCGGCCCTGCTCTCCCAGAAGGCGAAGGCCCCGAGCACCAGCACCGCCACGGCCGCGGTGGCGAGCACCCGCGGCGAGGTCCAGCCGTGGAGCGGGCCGGAGATGATCGCGAAGACGACCGCGGCCATGCCGACGGTGGACAGCAGCGCGCCGAACAGGTCCGGACGGTCCCCGCGGGGGTCCTTCGACTCCGGCACGAGGGCCACGACGGCGACCAGGGCCAGCGCCGCGACCGGGATGTTGACCAGGAACATCGAGCCCCACCAGAAGTGGCCGAGCAGGAAGCCCCCGATCAGCGGGCCGGTCGCGAAGCCGAGGGCGTTGACCGCGCTCCAGATGCCGATCGCCCGGGGCTGCTCCTCGGGCGTGAAGATCTGCATCGCGACCGCGAGCGTGGTGGTCACCAGCAGCGCGCCGCCTATGCCCATGCCGGCCCGCGCGGCGATCAACTGCCCGGTGGAGTGGGAGAGTCCGGCCGTGAGCGAGCCGATGCCGAACAGGGCGAGACCGGCCATGAGCATCTTCTTGCGGCCGTAGCGGTCGGCGGCGCTGCCCGCGGTGAGCAGCAGACCGGACTGCACCAGAGAGTAGGCGTTGATCATCCACTGGATGTCCGAGGTGGCCGCGTGCAGCTCGCGGGTCAGCGAGGGGATGGCCACGTTCAGGACGGTGTTGTCGAGCAGCACGGTGAGCTGCGCGAGGCAGATGACGCCGAGGATCAGCCACCGCTGGGGGTGGCCCTGGGGGCCTTGATGACCTTGGGGGGTGGACATGTTGTACACCGTATAGCGGTCACTATACGGTGTACAACGCGTTATCGGTACCGGTGTGTCAGCCGCTCTTCTTCCGCGCGAGGTCGTAGAAGGTGGCCGAACCGACCGTCACCTTCTCGAAGTTCCTCTGGACCCACGAGCTGATCTGCGAGGCGGAGCCGTTGCTGCTGGTGCCCATGCCTCCGCCCATGCCGCCGCCGGCGATGAAGTAGTGGATCCTGCCGTCCGCCACGTACTTCTCGAACTGCGCCAGTGTCGGGGACGGGTCGGTGCCGTTGAAGCCGCCGATCGCCATCACCGGGTCACCGGTGGCCAGCTGGTAGCCGGCCGCGTTCTGGGAGCCGATGGACGCGGCGACCCAGGTGTACTTCGAGGCGTCCTGTGCCAGCAGCTTCCTGGCGGCGGAGGAGACGTCCGCGCCGTTCAGCAGGCCGCCGGCACCCATGCCGCCGCCCATGCCGCCCTCGCCGGTCCGGCCCGCGCCGGGGAAGCCGTTGCCGTTGTGCCGGCCTTGGGTGTTGCCGTTCCGGCCCGGCATGCCCCCGCCCGGGAAGCCGCCGGTGCCACCGCCCGGGAAGCCGTTGCCGTTCTGCTGACCCCGGCCCTGCTGCCCCTGCCCGCCGGGCGTGCCGCCGCCGAAGCCGCCGCGCATGCCGCCCTTGCCGCCGCCCGGACCGCCGCCGAAGCCCATCATGCTCGCGCCCGCCGGACCGGCCGTCGGGATGGAGCCGGTGTGCGCGGAGTCCACCGTGCTGAGGGTGTACGCCGTCGGACCTGCGAGCGCGGCCACGAGGCCCACCGCCGCGGCGCCGAGGGCCAGTTGCCGGGAGATCCGGCCCGCGAGGACCAGGCCCAGCGCGGCGGTCAGACCGCCGATCAGCACCAGCCGCTTCAGCCAGGGAAGGTAGTCGGCGGTGCGGTTGAGCAGGACGTAGCCCCAGACCGCGGCCGCGACCACGGAGGCGGCCAGCGTGATCGACGCCCACAGCTCCTGCCGCTTCTCCCACAGCAGCCCGGCGCCCATGCCGATGACGGCCGCGAGGCAGGGGGCGAGGGCCACGGTGTAGTACTGGTGGAAGATGCCCGCCATGTAGCTGAAGACCACCAGGGTGATCAGCAGCGAGCCGCCCCAGACCAGGAACGAGGCCCGGGTGACGGAGGTCCGCTTCAGCTTGCGGGTGGCCACCAGGCCGGCGGTCAGCAGGATCAGCGCGGCCGGGAGCAGCCAGGAGATCTGGCTGCCGATCTCGGAGTTGAACATCCGGTCCCAGCCGGTCGCCCCCCACCGGCCGGTGCCGCCCGCGCCGCCCATGCCGCCGACGCTGCCGGTCTCGTCGCCGTTGATCCGGCCGAGGCCGTTGTAGCCGAAGGTCAGCTCCAGGAAGCTGTTGTTCTGCGAACCGCCGATGTAGGGGCGCGAGGAGGCCGGCCACAGTTCGACGACCGCGACCCACCAGCCGCCCGCGACGACGAGCGCGAGGGTGGCGGCGGCCAGCTGGCCGAACCGCTTCTTCACCGGGACCGGGGCGCACACCGCGTACACGATCGCCAGCGGCGGCAGGATCAGGAACGCCTGGAGCGTCTTGGCGAGGAAGGCGAAGCCGATCGCGGTCCCGGCCCACACCAGCCACCTCGTCCGGCCGTCCTCCACGGCCCGTACGACGAAGTAGCAGGACAGAGCCATCAGCAGGGCCAGCATCGCGTCCGGGTTGTCGAACCGGAACATCAGCGCGGCCACCGGTGTGAGCGCGAGGACGGCGCCCGCGATCAGACCGGCCCCGGGACTGAACCGGCGCCGTACGCCCGCGTAGACCACCGCGACCGAGCCCACGCCCATCAGCACCTCGGGGGTGAGGATCGCCCAGGAGTTCAGGCCGAAGATCCGGACCGACAGCTCCATCGGCCACAGGAACGCCGACGGCTTGTCCACGGTGATGGCGTTGCCCGCGTCCAGCGAGCCGAAGAAGAACGCCTTCCAGGACCTGCTGCCCGCCTGCACGGCCGCCGAGTAGAAGGAGTTGGCGTAGCCGGAGGCGCTGAGGTCGTACAGGTAGAGGAGCAGGGTGGCGGTCAGCAGGGCGAGGAGGGCCGGGCGCGCCCAGCGCGGGTCCTCGGGCCGGCCGCGCCACAGCCTGGGGAAGAAGGGCCGCTGGGGCTCACCGGCCCGCGGGGCCGGCGGGGGAGCCGCGGCGGACGGCACCCACGCGGCCGTGCCGCTGTGCTGGTCGACGGTCATCGGGGGTCCCTCGGATCGGTGTCGTGGGGGCGCGCCGGCTGCAACCGCAGGGTGGCGTCCCGCCAGGTGCCGTCCCCGGCTTCGTACGACCGCTGGTGCGGCGACGGTGCGTACGGGGTGTGCCCGGCGACCACGGTCGAAACAGGGCCGGGGCCGGCGCCAGGGCCCGAACCCGGGCCGGAGTGGCCGCGGTCCGGGAAGACCCAGGCGCGGAAGAGCAGGAAGCGCAGCACGGTCGCGGCGAGGTTGGCGGCGATGAGCACCGCCAGCTCCGTGGAGTGCGCCGGGCTGGAGCCGGCCGCGTTCAGGGCGGCCAGCGAGCCGCTGGTCAGGACGAGACCGATGCCGAAGACGACCAGGCCCTGCGCCTGGTGCCGGACGGCGCCGCCCCGGCCGCGCACCCCGAAGGTGAGCCGGCGGTTGGCGGCCGTGTTGGCGACCGCCGAGACCAGCAGGGCCAGCGCGTTGGCGACCTGGGAGCCGGAGAACTGCCGGAAGAGGCTGTAGAGCACCAGGTAGAAGAGGGTCGACAGGCCGCCGACCACGCAGAAGCCGACGAGCTGGCGGGCCAGCCCCTTCGGCACGTCCTGGATGTCACGGTCGCGCGGGTCGTCGCCGAAGGGCCGGGTGAGCCGGTCCAGCGACAGCGAACCGGTGGCCAGGGCCTTGCCGACCCGCCAGACGCCCTTGAGGTCGTCGGTCGCGGTCTTCACGAGGTGCACGGTGGAGTTCGGGTCGTCGACCCAGTCGACCGGCACCTCGTGGATCCTGAGCCCCGCGCGCTCGGCGAGCACCAGCATCTCGGTGTCGAAGAACCAGCCGGTGTCCTCCACCAGCGGCAGCAGCACCTGGGCCACATCGCGCCGGATGGCCTTGAAGCCGCACTGCGCGTCCGAGAAGCGGGCCTGGAGCGAGCCGCGCAGGATCAGGTTGTAGGTGCGGCTGATGAACTCCCGCTTGGGGCCGCGCACGACACGCGAGCTGCGGGCGAGCCGGGAGCCGATCGCGAGGTCGGAGTGGCCCGAGATCAGCGGCGCCACCAGCGGCAGCAGGGCGTTGAGGTCGGTGGACAGATCGACGTCCATGTAGGCGAGGATCGGCGCGTCGGACGTGGACCACACGGTCGCGAGGGCCCGGCCGCGGCCCTTCTGCTCCAGGCGGAAGTGGGTGACCTCGGGGATCTCCTGCTCCAGCCGCGCCGCCACCTGGGGGGTGGTGTCCGTCGACGCGTTGTCCGCGACGGTGATCCGGAACGCGTACGGAAACGTGCGCTTGAGGTGGTCGTGCAGTCTGCGGACGCACGGCTGGAGGTCCTTCTCCTCGTTGTAGACGGGGATCACTACGTCCAGGACAGGCGTACCGGCGTCTGTGGCCGGGAGGTGCTCCCGCGCCGGCAGAGTGCCGGGAGAAGAGTCGGTTCGCATGGGACCGACTCAACTCAAACCCCCTGTTGCGCCCATGTGGTGGCACTGTGCTGTGCCTGTGAGTGCGATTGCCGGTCGGTTTCGGGGGCCGGTCGGGGAACGACGGGAGTGAGGGCGGGCAGATGCACGGTGAACACGGTCCGCCCGGGAACGCTGTCCACGGTCACCGCACCGCCGTGCGCGGTCGCGACGGCCTGCACGATGGCGAGCCCGAGCCCGGTGGACCCGGTGGAGCGCGAGCGCGCGGAGTCGCCGCGCGCGAACCGCTCGAAGACGTGCGGCAGCAACTCGGGTGGTATCCCCTGCCCGTTGTCCTCGACATCGACGCACATCCAGGGCCCGCGCCGCTGCACGCGCGCGGTGACGGTCGTCCCCGGTGGCGTGTGTTTACGGGCGTTGCCGAGCAGGTTGACCAGCACCTGCTGGACGCGGGCCGCGTCCGCCGACACGAGCGCGGGCTCGTCGGGCAGATCGAGCCGCCAGTTGTGGTCCGTGCCGGCCGCGCGGGAGTCGCTGACGGTGTCCACGACGAGCGGGATGAGATCGGTCTGCTCGAACTGGAGCGGCCGTCCGGCGTCGAGCCGGGCGAGCAGCAGGAGATCCTCGACGAGGAGGGTCATCCTGCCCGCCTCGGACTCGATCCTGCCGAGGGCGTGCCGCGTGTCGGGCCCGACCTGTTCGCGCCCGCGCCTGGTCAGCTCGGCGTAGCCGCGGATCGACGCGAGCGGCGTGCGCAGCTCGTGGCTGGCGTCGGCGACGAACTGCCGTACCCGCATCTCGCTCTGCTGCCGGGCGTGCAGGGCGCCGTGCACATGGTCGAGCATGCGGTTGAGCGCGGCGCCGACCTGGCCGACCTCGGTGTGCGGATCGCACTCGGACTCCGGGACCCGCTCGCTGAGCCTCACCTCGCCGGTGTGCAGCGGGAGTTCGGAGACGTGGGTGGCGGTGCCCGCGACCTTGCGCAGGGGGCGGGTGGCGACACCGACGAGCACGTAACCGGCGATGCCGGCGGCGACGAGACCGGCGGCGGTGACGCTGATCTCGACGAGGATCAGGGTGTCGATGTTGTCGTCGACGTCCTTGGTCGGCAGGGCGATGTAGTACGCGTCGCTGCTGTCCCGGCTCGTCACGTACTTCACGAGGTAGTCCCCGAGCCCGGGGATCTCCACGCTGTGCGCCTTGTTGTCCTTGGGCACGGCGTTCAGCGCGTTCTTCTGCGCGGCGGTGAGGTCGTCGGCGCGCATCCGCTTGAAGAGGCCGTAGTCGTCGTTCTGCTGCTGGGCGACAGCGCCGGAGCTGATCGAGCCGTTCTGCACGTACGCCGCGACGGTACGGGGCTGCGTCGGGCCCTTGGTGAGCAGGTTGTCGACCTTGTCGCTCGGTGTCACAGCGTCCGACGCCGACGGGTCCGGGAGCGCACCGGGCCTCAGACCAGCCGGAGCCTGCAGATGGCCGACCGCCCGCGCGGCGGTCTCGTCCACCTTGCCCTCAAGCTGCCTGTACAGATGCGAGCGCAGCGCCAGCGTCGTCACCGTGCCGATCACCGCGCACACCACGGCGATCAATACCACCGACGCGACGACGAGCCGGGTCCGCAGGGTGCGCGGCTGTCCGGGCCGTCGCTTCGGTCGTTTCTGTTGCTTGCGGGAACCCGGCCGTCGTCGTCCGCTCATGACACGGCGGGCTTGATCAGGTAACCGGCCCCACGCCGCGTGTGGATCATCGGCTCGCGTCCGGCGTCGATCTTCCGCCGCAGATACGAGATGTACAGCTCGACCACGTTGGCCTGACCGCCGAAGTCGTACGACCACACGCGGTCCAGGATCTGCGCCTTGCTGAGCACGCGCCGCGGGTTGCGCATGAGGAAGCGCAGCAGCTCGAACTCGGTGGCGGTGAGGTGGATGTTCGCACCGGCCCGCGACACCTCGTGGCTGTCCTCGTCCAGGGTCAGGTCCCCGACGACGAGCACGGAGTCCGAGCGCCGGTCGGCGGCACCGGACCGGCGGATGAGCCCCCGCAGCCGCGCCACGACCTCTTCCAGACTGAACGGCTTGGTGACGTAGTCGTCCCCGCCCGCGGTGAGCCCGGCGACCCGGTCCTCGACGGCGTCCTTGGCGGTCAGGAACAGGACGGGCACGTCGGGCAGTTCGCGGCGCAGCCGGCCGAGGACGGCGAGCCCGTCCATGTCGGGCAGCATCATGTCCAGGACGACGGCGTCGGGCCGGAACTCCCGGGCGGTCTGTATCGCGCCCTGTCCGTCGCCCGCGCTCCTGATCTGCCAGCCCTCGTAGCGAAGGGCCATGCTCAGCAGTTCGGTGATCGACAGCTCGTCGTCCACCACAAGCACGCGGACGGGGCTCCCGTCCGGCCTCAGCAGTTCGGTGCGCCCCTGGGGCGAGGTCGTGGTCATGGTGCACACCTTGTCCGGGCCCTCTGAGAAGACGCTTTCCACACTCTGTGATTTCCCTGAGAAACGCACAGGCGGCTCTCAGGCGGCGCCTGGGAAGCGCCCCGGCCTCACGCCGGCCGGCTGAAGGCGTGGCTGTGCTCGACGCGGGCGATGTGGATCACGTACCGCTCGTACCACCGCTCCCGTCCGCGCCGCTTGGCGTCGAGGTGCTCGGGATGCTCCCGCCACCGCTCGATCCCGTCCAGGTCCCGGAAGTAGGCCACCGATATGGCGAGTCCGTCCGGACCGGGGCCATGGGCGAAGTCCTCCCCGAGGAAGCCGGGGATCTCCCGGACGAGACCCGAGAGCCGGGCGGCGGTCCGCTCGTACGCACCGGGTTCGTCGTCGACGCGGCGTACCGAGGTGAACACGACGGCGTAGTAAGGGGGTTCGTGGGCGGGAGTGGGAACGACAGTGGTGTCCGGTTGCTCGCTCATGACGACCACCGTCGGCCAACGCCCTGCCGCGCGTCCATGGACCTTGCCGAAGGGGATCCGTCCGGGATCCGATTCTTTACGTCCGGTCAGAACAACAGGTCCGGCTCCTGTCTGAACTCCCGCACCGGAAAGCCGAGTCGGCCCTCCCCGGACTCGCCCGGCACCAGCCCCCACCCCGCCATCAGCCGTGTGTCGAGCACGACGACCCCGCGCCCGCCGACCGCCAGATGCAGATCGGGCCCGGCGGCCGCGACCAGCTCACCGCTCACGGCGCCGCCCGGCACCAGCTCCAGGACCTCGCCGAACGCGCCCGGGGCCCGGTCGAGCCCGAACACGCCGAGATGATCGGTGACATGGCACTCGGCGGCTCGCAGGGACTCCGGCCACGCCGGGAGCGCCACGGCCCGCGCATGCAGCTCCCGCACCTCGGCGGCGCGCTCCGCCGCGGCCCGGGGCAGCGCCGCCCGCACCGCCCGCTTCTCGGCGTACGGAATCCGGTCCGGCACCCGCAGCGCGGCTCGCAACAGCTCCTCGGTGCGCCGGGCGGCCATCAGCGGGCCGGTGCCGAGCCAGCTGAAGCAGACGGCACCCTGCTCCAGCAGCCGGGCGTCCCCCCGCTCGACCGCGGTGATCCCGACCTTGACCAGCCCGGGCCCGAACCACGCCAGATACACCCGGTACGGCCGGGGGTCGTCGGCGATCGTGTCGGCGGCCACGGAGTGCGCCCGGTCCAGCCGGGCGCACTCCTCGCACCGGGCCCCCGTACTCCTGCCCGGCACGCCGGCCCGCACCGGGCAGCTGTTCCCCCGCGCCCCGACGCAGGTCCGCACCCCGCCCCCGGGCACGGCGAAGGCGATCCGCTTCCCCCACGCCGGCGCGCTGCGCCGCCCGCCGTCCCAGACCAGCACCGGCCCGTCCGCCGACCAGCGCAGTCCCGAGCATTTCCATTCGCGTGCCATCCCTTCCGAGAGTAGAGGGAGGGTCTGACAGCGGGCCGGGAGCGGCGGACGAGGGTGTTCACTCGGCGAGCGCCGGGGCGACCGGTTCGGCCGCCGAGCGCGCGGCCACCGCGGCGACGCTCCGGCCGCGCCCCGCCAACCGGCAGCTCACACACCCCGGATGCCCCTCCCGTGCCCGCGTGTCGCGGACCCGCATCCCCCACTGGTCCCGCGGCCGCACCCCCGGCGGCTTCCCCCAGCCGGACAGATGCAGCACCCACGTCACGGCGACGCTCACCGCCACCACGACCAGCCCGCCCCCGACCACCGGCAGCGAGGCCGCGCACACCCCGAGCCCCACCACGGTGCCGCCCACGGTCGCGACGCCGAAGCCGGTCCAGCCGGCGATCGTGTGACCCTCGTCGTACAGACTCATAGCCGCCTCCAGAGACGAGCCGAACTCTCTCACGAACTAAGAAGTTACGCCGCCGAATATCTCACGAACTAAGGGATCACGAAAGATGCACGGCACGCCGCGACCGTCCGCCACCCCGGCCATGGCACTGTCGGCGATGGACCACCTCATCGCCGCCCATGTGATCGGACAGCAGGAGCTGGCCCGGCGACTGGGCCTGAACGTCACCGACCTGACCTGCTTCGCCTTCGTCCTGGAGGCCGGCGACGCACTGCTGACCGCCGGCGACCTGGCCGCCCGGGCCCACGTCACCACCGGCGCGGTGACCGGCATCCTCAACCGCCTCGAACGGGCCGGCTACGTCACGCGCCGCCCCGACCCCAGCGACCGGCGCCGGGTCCGCGTGGCCGCCGTACCGGACGCCGTCACGCGCGTCGAGGCGGTGTACCGGGGTCACTACAAGCGGCTGACGGACCTGTTCTCCGCCTACTCCCCCGAGGAACTGGCGGTCATCACCGACTGGTTCTCCCGAGCCACGGACCTCGCGCACGCGTACCTGGAGAAGCTGAACCGGAACGACCCCGACGAGGAGTGCTGAGCGGGCGGGTGGCCGGCGGCACCACACGCGCTGCGCACGCGGTGCGCACACCGTTCGAGCAACCGACCCCGTGACGACCGGTGGATCAGCCCGCCAGCACCCCAACTTGTCCAGACACCTTTTCTCCACGGATCGATCCATCGATGTTCGCGTCGATGTTCTTTCCGCCGTACCGGCGAGTATCTAGAGTCTGTCGCGCTGTCATGGACGCGCCCCGATCGTCGGCCACGCACCGGCCGGCCGGGGCCTCCTCCCCCTTCCTTCTGGAGAGCGCATGGTCTCGCGTCGTACCGCTACCGCCCTCACCTCCGCGGCGGCGGCCCTGCTGCTCGGCGCCGGCGGCTACACGGCCCCCGCCGCGAGCGCGGCCACCGGCACCGAGCTGTCGGTGTTCGCCTGGAACGTCGACCTCGGCACCCCGGTCGTCGACACGACCCAGAACGAGAAGGCGGCCCAGCGCACCCCGGTCATCGAGTCGGTCATCCGCAAGCACAGCGCGGACGTGGTCGTGCTGGACGAGGACTTCAACAACACCTCGACCGCCGACATCACCAGCAAGCTCGCCGACCTGTACCCGTACCACACCCCGGTCGTCGGCCAGACGTGTTCCGGCGGCGGCTGGAACGGCATCAGCGGCGACTGCTCCAACTCGCTGTTCGTCATCAACGGCGGCACGATGATCCTCTCCAAGTACCCGATCACCGCCCAGTACGCCCACGTCTTCAGCAACTCGACCTACGGCACCTGGGACTACCACGCCAACAAGGGCGCGGCGCTGGCGCAGATCGACAAGGGCGGGGTGAAGAGCTGGGTCGTCGGCACCCACCTCCAGGCCGACGAGTCCGACACCTCCACCGACACCACCCAGGCCACGCGCCTCGCCCAGCTGGGGGAAATCCGCTCCTGGGCGGACGGCATCGCCGGCACCAGCGGCCCGGTGCTGATCGGCGGCGACATGAACGTGGAGTACTACGGCGGCCAGTCGCGCGGCGACTACGCCCACGCCCAGAGCGCGGTGAACGGCGTCCTCGGCACCCCCGCCACCGACTCCTCCCAGACCCTGCGGACCATGGACTGCCCGGTCTCCGCCTGGTGCCAGTACATGTCCGGCGTCGAGTCCTTCCCGAAGGACTACCGCGACGACCTCGACTACATCGGCTACCTGAACGCCGACGGCCGCCCGGTTCCGGCCGCGATGTCCGCGGTCAAGGTCGACTTCGACCCCCAGTCCGGCTGGACCAGCGGCCAGACCGACACCAACGCCCCCAGCGACCACTACCCGGTCGAGGCGGCCTTCCAGCTGAACTAGTCCGCCGAACTAGTCCGCCGAACCGTTCCGTCCGGCGCCGACGGCCCCGGATTCCCTCCGGGGCCGTCGGCGCCGGTGACCGTTCGGCCCTGTGGCAGTGCCGTTCGGCCCTATCGCCCCGGCCCGGGACCGACCAGCCTGAAGAGATCGGCAAGGGAGGTCGTCATGGACGACCGCGACTTCCAGGCACATGGCCTGATCGACGAGTTCTTCGACCGGGGTCTGCCCGTGTACGAGGCGGCCGGCCCGCGTTGGCGCGAGAGCGGACAACTCGACCCGCTCACCGTCGCCCAGATCCGCATGTGGGCCGCCAACCGCACCCTTGCCGCCTTCAGACCCGGAAGGTCCGACACCGCGCGGGCCCTGCGGGAGGTCGAACGCAACTCCCTGGACCGATGGCTCACCGACCAGGGCTTCATCTCCCCGACATGACGACGGCGGCCTGGGCGGGTGCCTCGTCCAGTCTCGCCTCACCGGGTCTCGAAACCGCAGGTCAGCGGCATGAAGCGGTTGTTCCCGTCCGGATCTGTGCCGACGGCCACAGCGAACGGGACGGATGTGGGCGCATACTGAGCCATGACAAAGCCTGCTACGCCGAAGCGTCATCTGCCTACCAGCCCCTTCAAGGCCCCGGCGACACCGGCTCCCAAGCACTTCGCCTTGGGCGACCAGGTCACGCACGACATGTACGGCCTCGGCCGAGTGATCGGCATCGAGGACGGGGTCGCGGCGCTCGTGGATTTCGGCTCGGCGCAACAGCGGATTCTGAGCCCGTACGCCAAGATGACCAAGCTGTAGGACCGCTGTGCCCGGTCACGGCACACCAGGACCCTTCAGGGGCCTGTAACGAAAGAGAGTCCTCTCATCGATCTGACATCGCTGTTCTCCGCCCTGGAAGGGCAACCCCGCTGCTCCACTGCAGCATCGCCGCCTCCGGCGACCAACCCCTTCCAGGCCCCTGATTTCGGGGAAGACGAGACCTTGCCCCTTGAGGACGCACAGGAGCCCGCCCCGGGCATGCGGGCGGCACGACCCAAGGCGGCTTAGCTCCACCAATGATGGTGGCTCCGGCAACCGGCAGGGGCCATCTCGTGTGCCGCGGTGAGAAGTGCGGCCGTCACAGTTTCCGTCTCGTTCAGCCCCGTTCACCGTCGTTCGGACGAGACCGTATGCCGGGTCCTTCCCGTAGCCAGGCCACCCATGAACGCAGGTGAACAGCCCTGGATGTACTGACCGCGTGCGCGTGGGACCCCGGGTGCCGCCTGCCATGCGCCCTCCCATACGTCTGCACGGTCACGCACGCTGGTTGTCGACAGGCGAGCTGGACTGCCGGGGGTGGGCGGTGGGCGAGTGGAAGCAAGGGAAGTGCGGTTGGCCAACGGCGGTCGGCGGTCGCTGCCAGAACAAGACAGTCAAGGGCACATCGCGTTGCTACCTCCACCAAGGTGACTGGACGAAGCGCGGCCAAGCCGAGTTGAAGAAGAGGGCGAGCAAGCGCCGCAAGAAGTGAGCCGGAGCCGCGGCGGTCTGACTGCGTGACAACGCTGACGAACATCGGCGGACGAGCGCGAACGTCTGTGGACCATCAGCGCAGGTGAAACGCGCAGCAGCCCAAGTCAGCACCCCGTCCCAGTTGCTTCGGGACGAAGCGGTCCCGTAGGCAAGACAGGGTCAGTCAGGCACGCCCAGGTCCTCACGCATGATCCGGCGCATGGCAGTCAGTGCGGGTTCTGCCGCCTTCAGGTCGATGAGTGCCTGATCCGCGCTCTCCCCTTCCCGAGCCAGACCCCGATCAATGCGCTTGGCAGTAGCGTCGATCGCGGCCAGGACGACGTTCAACTCGCGAGAAACCCTGAGTACCGCTTCAGGGACGATCATCTGAGCCTCGGCGTAGCGATCCCGGTAGTCCCGTCGCGCCTCCTCGACCTGGGCACGGTCGTCGTCGGTGTAGACACCGTCTCGCATGCGATGGAGGGCGTCTTTCAGCATGGTGTGGAAGTGACGGGACGCACGGTTCATAGCGCTGTACGCAGCGCGCCGTTCCTCAAAGATCCGTCTTCCCTCCTCAGCCTGCCTCTCTTCCGCCCGCTGGCGCTTCGTCGTCCAAGTCGTGATCACAGGCGCCAGGAGCGTGCCGAGTACTCCAACGACGGCAGTGACCATGGCGGCAGTCGTGGCACCCATGCGGGCGACCCTAGCGGCTGGCCGCTTTCGCTGGCCCCAGAACGGCCCGCTGACATCCATGCCTGACATCAACGACACCAGGCAGGGGCGCACGCAGGCGTCTCCATGCAGCTGGGAAGACGGCCGGCATCACCGAGCCCACGGACTCCGGATCGAACTCCTAAAGCGGTTGTCGCAGGTTCGATCAGCCGAGGTAGGGCCGCTCCCGGTGCTCCAGGAAGTGACGGATCCGGAGCCGCTGCGTGTGGTGCATCGGCAGTTGATCGATCTCCTCCGGCTGGACGAACCGCAGCTCCGTGGACTCATCCGAGATCGCGAGCTGGCCCCCGACCACACGGGCGGTGAAGCAGACGTTGAACTGTCTGCGCACCTCACCGTCCGAGTAGGCGATGATGTGGCGAGGATCGGTGTACATGCCCACGAGCCCGGTGATCTCCACGTCCAGGCCCGTTTCCTCCTTCACCTCGCGAACGGCCGTTCCCGGGAGTGAGTCGGTCATCTCCATGCCGCCACCAGGGAGCGCCCAAAGGTCGTTGTCCCGTCGGCGCTGAAGGAGTACGCGCCCTTCATCGTCGGTGACCACGGCGGACGCGGCGACCACCAGGCTGTTCGGCTCAGGTGCCGCTGGGTCGTCGTAGTACTCGGTCCGTGCCATGGTCAGCCCTCTCCCACTGGCGTCGCGGTCTCCCACACCGCGTCGAAGCTGCTGGCGTAGGTGTCGAACATGCCGCCCTCTCCGTTGCGCCGAAGATGCCACACGGGAGCACCGTGGGCGTTCACGCCCCAGACATGGGCATTGACCAGCGCCTGGTCATCCGCACGGTAGATCGAGTTGTAGAGCGTGGTGGCATGGGTCCGCACCTCGATGCCGGGTACCTCGGCCAGGGGGCGATAGTGCATGAGGGCGAGTCGGCAGCGGGACTCGAGTGATCTTGTAGACGGATCACCCGGTCAGCTCACAACAGCAGGGGAGCGACCAGCACCGTATTACACAGCGTGCCGGTCCGAAATGCAGCGTCCGAGTCCGACTGCGAGCCTGGGCGCAATCCCCCCGCCCACTCAAGGAGTGACCCCATGGGCATGAAGGACGAGATGCAGCAGAAGGCGCAGCAGGCCAGGCAGAAGGCACAGCAGGCCAAGCAGCAGGCTCAGCAGCGCGGCCAGCAGACGCAGGACAAGGTCCGTGAACAGCAGCAGCAGAGGCAGCAGCAGAGCCAGCAGTCTCTCGATGACATCCAGGACGACCTCGGCGACTGACTTCCAGGACACCACTGCTGCAGTCAGCGCGCCCTCGGACGTAGCTGCTGAGCTTGCGAGCCTCCCTCACCGTTGTTGGGTGAGGGAGACTCGGCGTTTTCCACCCAGCATGAGCTGGCCGCCGTTGCCTCGCATCGGCCCCGGCAGCGGTTGCCGTCAAACACTGCCGTCAAAGCAAAAGCCAGAGGCCCTGTGGATCACTCCACAGGGCCTCTGATCTGTTGTGCACTCGGCAGGATTCGAACCTGCAACCTTCTGATCCGTAGTCAGATGCTCTATCCGTTAAGCTACGAGTGCTTGTTCTTTTGTTCTTGTCTTCGTTTCGGCCCTTTCGGCCCGTCCCGGCGACAGGAAGAACATTACATGACTGCCGCCGCCATGTGAAATCCGTTCCCCAAACCCCATCTGACCTGCGGAAACACCAAACAGGGGCAGTGGGCGGCGATGATCCGGGAACGCCGAAGCCCCGGTCCTGGGGACCGGGGCTTCGGGATCGGTGCGGAGGCGGAGGGATTTGAACCCTCGATGGGCTTTAAGGCCCAAACCGCATTAGCAGTGCGGCGCCATAGACCGGACTAGGCGACGCCTCCAGCACAACCGCTCACGCGAGCGCGTGAGTGGTGCGTGCAGATGATGACACAGCCTCGCGGCCCGTCACCAATCGAGCTCCACGGTACTAGGCACGGGGGCCGCAGGGCAAAGGGCTTCCACCCGGCGGGGCGCAACGTCCTGACGGCGGAGCCGTTGGGCAGGGCATGGTCTTTCTCTCTCAGCGGGGGTCCGTACGCGTCCCCCTCCGGCACGGGCGCCGCGACGGCGAGCACACCGTCCTCGCCGTGTCCTCCCTCGCCGCCGTCTCGGCCCTGGTCTCCCTCGCCGCCGCACCCGCCGTCGCCGCGCCCGCCGGGCCGCCGCCCGTGCGGCCCGAGGACCGGGCCGGCGATCACCTGACCGTCGCCGTGCAGCACGCCGGGTCCGGGAAGGACGGGGCGTACGAGCTGTTCTGTCATCCGGACGGCGGAACCCACCCGGACCCGGCCGGGGCCTGCCGGGCACTGGACGGGACCACGCAATGGGGGCGGGACCTCTTCGCCCCGGTGCCCCCCGACTCCGTCTGCACCATGATCTACGGCGGTCCGGCCACCGCCCATGTCACCGGCACCTGGGCCGGCCGCCCCGTCGACGCCGTGTACGACCGCAGCAACGGGTGCGAGATCGGGCGGTGGGACCGGATGGTGCCGCTGCTGCCCGCTCCGGGATCGGCCTAGGGCCCCCGGCCGGTCCACCCGGTCCGCGCGGCGCGCCCGATCCACCCGGTCCGCCCGTGCGCCCGGCGCGCCCGGCGCGCGGGCGGTTCCCGGAAGTCTCTCCGGTGCCTGCCGGCCGGATCACTCCCGCATCACCCAGGCCGTAAAGGTCCCGCGAAGGTCTTGCGGAGCACGGGGCGGAACGGGGGCCGGAACCGGCGCCGTGGCCGGTGGTCGTGCACAGGTTCGGTGTCACTTCCTCGTGGGACCTCCCTCTCATCCGGCGCCGCGAGCGCAACACGTGCGCATAGACTCCCTCGCGTGACACGTCGCGGGCCGGTTGGCAAGATGGCCCGAGCGGTCGGCAAGGTGCGGTAACAGGGAGGAAGGCGTCTCGTGAGCAGCAGGCCATCCCGAGGCGCTGCTCGCCTCGCAGCCATACTCGACGCTCTGCCGGACGCGTTGGTCCTGGTCAACGCCAACGGAACCGTCGTCAACGCCAACACCATCGCGCTTGAGGCATTCGAGGCGCCGGGTACGGCTCTCGTGGGGCGTGGGCTGCTCGATCTGCTGCCCGAGTTCGACTCGCGGCTGATCCCGGGCTCGATGCGGCGGCCCGATCACATGGACCCGCACGGCCGGACCAAGCCGACCCGGATGATCGCCCGGCGGACCGACGGCTCGTCGTTCCCCGTCGAGGTCACGAGCGCGAACCTGGAGAACGGGCAGCAGGCGTACGACGGTTACGGCTACACCGGCGACGAGCTGCTGATGATCGTCGTACGGGACCTGTCGGGGACCGTGGACACCGAGGCGGAGCTGGCGCGCTCGCAGCGGCAGACCGAGATGATTCTGCGCGCGGCCTCGGAGGGTGTCGTCGGCACCGACACCGACGGGCGGATCGTGCTCGTGAACCCGGCCGCCGCGCAGATACTGGGCTACCGGGCCGGTGAGCTGGGCGGCAAGGAGCTGCACGGCCTCGTGCTGCACTCGCGCGGCGACGGCACGCCCTTCCCGTACGAGGAGTCGCCGCTCGCCGACACCCTGCGCTCCGGGCGCAAGCACCGGGTGCGCGGGCAGGTGATGTGGTCCAAGGGTGAGCAAAAAGTCTCCGTCGATCTCACCACGGCTCCCGTGCGCGACGGGGACCAGCTGGTCGGCGCCGTGATGACCTTCACCGACCGGCGGCCGTACGAGGCGCTGGCCGAGGAGAAGGCCGCCCAGGAGAAGACGCACGCGGAGGAGATCGAGCGGCTCTCCGAGGAGCACGCCTCCGATCTGACCGCGCTGCGCCAGAAGCACGTCACCGAGGTCGAGGAGCTGCGCGAGGCGCACGCGGAGGAGACGGCGGCGGCCGAGGAGCGGTACGCGGCGCTCGGCGAGCGGGAGAAGGACCGGTACGAGGCGCTCGCCGGCCGGCACGACCAACTGCTGACCCTGCTCGGGCAGTCGCTGCGCGGGCCGCTGGACGAGCTGCGGCGCGAGCTGTCCGCGCTGGCCGCGGACGACGCCGGACAGCTGTGGCCCGAGGCCAACCAGGTGCTGCATCACCTGTCCGCCGGGTACGCGCGCATCACCACCCTCATCGACAACGTCCTCGGCTACCAGCGGCTGGACACGGGCAGCGAGAGCATCACCCGTACCAAGGTGATGCTGGACGCCGTCGTCGCCGCCGGTGTCGACGGCGCGGTGGAGCTGATCGGTCCCGGCCGGGTGCAGTTCGCCGTGCACGCGCCGCCCATCGAGGCCGAGGTCGACCCGCAGCGGCTCGCGACCGCGCTCGCTCACCTCGTGGCGGACGTGGCCGGCGTCGACGCCACCGGCAACGCGCCCGCCTCCACGGGCGGTTACCTGGACAACACGGTCGTGGTCGCCGCCGCCCAGCGCGGCGAGGTCGTCCGCATCGAGGTGCGCGGGCCGTACTCCGGGGGAGACCCGGTGCACGAGCCGATCGTGCGCGGGATCGTGCGGGCCCACGGCGGGGTGCTCCAGACGCACGAGGTGCCGGGGATGAGCGGCAGCGCGTACGTGCTGGAAGTCCCGATCGGCGGGGGCGCCGGGTCCGTGGCCGCCCTGCCGGCCGTGGCCGAGGCCGGCGCGGACGAGAGCGGCGCGGCCGACGGGCACACGGCGGACGGGCACACGGCCGGCGGGAACACGTTCGGCGGTGGCGGACGGCGGCGGGCCCGGCGGGCCTCCACGGACGCCTTCCTGGAGAGCGGTGACGGGCCCGGCGGGGGCGAGACCGGTGAGGCGGAGGCGCCCGCGCCGACCGGGCGGCGGCGCCGGCGTGCCGCCGCGCCCGCCGAGGAGGCCGCCGTCGCCGTGGTCCCGGCCGAGGGCGAGCGGACGGCATCGGCATCGTCCAGCGGCTCCGGACGGCGCCGCGGCCGGCCCGCCGAGAACGGCGCCGGTGACGCCGGTGACGGTGCGGGCGTCAGCGAGGGCGCCGTGGTGACCGCGGCCGAGCATGCCGCGGGAGCGGCCGCCGCCGGTACGGGACTCGGCGCCGCCGTGCCGCCGCAGGGCGTGCCGGTCCGCCCCGACGCCGGGGCACCGGCCCAGGCCGCGCTGCCGGCCGCCCTCCCGGCCGGGCAGAACACCGCGGGCGACGCTCCGGGTGCGCAGGACGCCCCGGGCGAGGGCGCGCAGCCGACCGGGCGGCGCCGACGGGCGCTGGCCGCCGCGGCCGAGCGCGCCGCCGCGCAGGAGGCGGCCGGGCCGCGTCCGGTCTTCGCCCTGCCGCCGGCCGAGGCCGACCGCGCACCGCGCTCCGCCGAGCCGGTGAGCCCCGAGGCCCGGCCGCAACCGCAGGCACAGGTACCGCCGCAGCTCCCGGCGCCCGTCGAGGCGGCGCCCGGTGACACCGGCCGGCACGACGCCGTACCGCTCGACCAGTCCGAGGACCACACCCCGCCGCAGCCGCACCCCACCAGTGCGCCGACCGGCCGGCGCCGCCGTGCCGTGGCCCCGCAGGCCCAGGGTGCGCCCGCGCCGGAGACCGCGCAGGCCCAGCCTGTTCCCGCCGCCGTTCCGGCGCAGGGTACGGCCGGTCAGGGTGTCCCCCTCCCCGCGCAGGCCGGTCCCGTGCCGGTGCCGGCCCAGCCGGTCGCTCCGGGGCAGACGGCGCCCGGTGCCCAGCCCGCAGCACCGGCTCAGGGCGGCGCCGCCACCGCCGCGCCCGCCGTACCCGGACAGCCGCTGCCCGCCCAGACGGCCCAGGCACAGGCCCCGGCCCCGGCGCAGACGTCGACCCCGCCCGGCGGTACCCCGGCCGCGCAGCCACTGCCCGCCGAGGCCGCCGCGGCGGCCGTCGCCGCCGGTGCCGGACGGGCCCCGGCGCCCGCGACCGCGGTCCCGCAGCAGTGGCCCGGTGCCGACGACACGTCGGGCGCGGGCACTCCCGTGGCCGCCGCGGCACGGCCGGCCCAGCCGTTGCCCGCCGACGACGCCGCGGCCGACCCGAACTCCACGCAGGGGCGCGCGATCAGCGTCCGTACTCTCGGACAGGGCGTGCCGTTCGCGCGACAGGCGGCGCAGGTGCAGCAGCCGACACAGACGCAGACCCCGCCGCCGCACTCGCCCGGCGGTTCCGGCCGCCGGCGCAAGCTGGGCACGCCTCCCGACCCGGCGACCCGCCCGGAGGCGGCCGAGGGGGCGCCCGCGCAGCCCGCCGTGGCGCAGCCGTCGCTCGGCGGGCAGTCCCGGCCCGCGCCGGGCACCGAGGGCGCCGGACGGTCGTACGCCATAGGCGCCCCGGACGCCGACGCCGCCGAGGGGCCCGAGCCGCTCGACGGTCCCGGCGGGGCCGTCGAGGTCGCGGACCCGCCGCGGCCGCAGCCGATGGACGACGAGCTGCCCCCGGAGCCGCTGGACAACCCGCGCCGACTGCTGGTGTGGCCCGCACCGGACGTGACGACCCAGCAGGCGCTGAGCGACCGCGGCTACCGCCCGGTGATCGTGCACTCCCGTGAGGAGGTCGACGCGCAGATCGCGGCCTTCCCCGCCGCGCTGTTCGTGGATCCGCTGACCGGGCCCATCACGCGCACGGCCCTCCAGTCGCTGCGCCAGGCCGCCGTGGCCGCCGAGGTGCCGGTGCTGGTCACGGCCGGGCTCGGGCAGGCGACGCGCGAGGCGGCGTACGGCGCCGATCCCGCCGTGCTGCTGAAGGCGCTCGCGCCGCGCGACAGCGAGCAGCACCCGCCGCGCGTCCTGCTCATCGAGGAGCACGCGGAGATCGCGCTGGCGCTGACCGCGACGCTGGAGCGGCGCGGCATGCAGGTGGCGCGCGCCGCGAACGACAACGACGCGGTGACGCTCGCGGGGCAGTTCCGGCCGAACCTCGTGGTGATGGACCTGATGCAGGTGCAGCGGCGGCAGCCCGGAGCCGGGTTCGCCGGGATCATCGACTGGCTGCGGGCGAACAGCCGGCTCAACCGCACCCCGCTGGTCGTCTACACCGCCGCCGTCGACCAGGCCGACCTGCCCCGGCTGGCCTCGGGCGAGACGGTCCTGTTCCTCGCGGAGCGGTCCACGAGCGCCGAGGTGCAGAGCCGGATCGTGGACCTGCTGGCGCGGATCGGCACCAACTGACGTAACGCCCCCACACGTCACCGGCCGGTCAGGAACCGCTCGTTCCCGACCGGCCGGCGCACCCGCCCTGCGGGGTCAGAGGCGGGTGACGTCCAGGGCGCCGTCCGCGTACTGCCGGCGCAGCACCTTCTTGTCGAACTTGCCCACGCTCGTCTTCGGCACCGACTCGACGATCGTCCAGCGCTCGGGGAGCTGCCACCTGGCGATGTGGCCCTCCTCGGCGAGGAACGTGCGCAGGGTCGTGAAGTCGGCGTGCGCGCCCTCCCTGAGGACGACCGTGGCCAGCGGGCGCTCGCCCCACTTCTCGTCGGGTACGGCGACCACGGCGGCCTCGGCGACGTCCGGGTGGGACATCAGCGCGTTCTCCAGCTCCACGGAGGAGATCCACTCGCCGCCGGACTTGATGACGTCCTTGGCGCGGTCGGTGAGGGTGAGGAAGCCGTCGGGGGAGATGGTGCCGACGTCGCCGGTCTTCAGCCAGCCGTCCTCGCTGAACTTGTCGGCGGGGCGCAGCGGTTCGGCGTCCGGGCCGTTGTAGTAGGCGCCGGCGATCCAGTTGCCGCGCACCTCCAGCTCGCCCGCCGACTCCCCGTCCCAGGGCAGGCGCTCGCCGCCGGGGCCGCTGAGCCGGGCCTCGACGCCGGCCGGGAAGCGGCCCTGGGTGAGGCGGTAGGCGAACTCCTCGTCGGTGCCGACCGCATGGGCCGGCGGGCGGGCCACCGTGCCGAGCGGGGAGGTCTCCGTCATGCCCCAGGCGTGGCAGACCCGCATGCCGAGCCGGTCGAAGGCCGTCATCAGGGAGGGCGGACAGGCCGCGCCGCCGATGGTGACCTGGGTGAGGGAGGAGACGTCGCGGGGCTTGGCGGTCAGCTCGGCGAGCAGGCCCTGCCAGATGGTGGGCACGGCGGCCGCGTGGGTCGGCTTCTCGCGCGCGATCATCTCGGCGAGCGGCGCCGGCTGCAGGAAGCGGTCCGGCATCAGCATGTTGACGCCGGTCATGAAGGTGGCGTGCGGCAGGCCCCAGGCGTTGACGTGGAACTGGGGGACCACCACCAGGGAGGTGTCCTGGTCGGTCAGGCCCATCGACTGCGTCATGTTGACCTGCATGGAGTGCAGGTAGATCGAACGGTGGCTGTAGACCACGCCCTTGGGGTCGCCGGTCGTGCCGGAGGTGTAGCACATGGCGGCGGCCCGGCGCTCGTCCAGCTCGGGCCAGTCGAACGTGGTCGGCCGGTCCGCGATCAGTTCCTCGTACTCGTGCACCCGCGCGCCGGCACCGGTGAGCGGGGAACGGTCGCCCGGGCCGCAGACCACGATGTGCTCGACGGTCGGCAGCTCGGACAGCAGCGGCGCGAGCAGCGGGATCAGTGAGCCGTTGACGATGACGACCTTGTCGGCCGCGTGGTTGACGATCCACACCAACTGCTCGGCGGGCAGCCGCAGATTGAGGGTGTGCAGCACCGCGCCCATGGACGGGACCGCGAAGTACGCCTCGACGTGCTCGGCGTTGTTCCACATCAGGGTCGCGACCCGGTCGTCGTCCCGGACGCCCAGTTCGTCCCGCAGGGCGTTCGCCAGCTGTACGGCGCGGGCGCCCGCCTCGGCGAAGGTGCGGCGCTGCGGCTCGCCCTCGCCGGTCCAGGTGGTGATCCGGGACTGTCCGTGGATCTTCATCCCGTGTTCGAGGATCCGAGTCACGGTCAGCGGTACGTCCTGCATGGTGCTCAGCACGGCGGTCCTCCCGGGGCGGCGTTGCCCTGCGCGGCAGTAGGGGTAGGGCAGATTCTGCTCACATACCGCGCGGTATGTCACTAGGGAGTACGTCACCACGCGAACGGGAACTCGACGCCGGTGAGGGTGCGGGTGGGGTGCCGGGCTAGCGGGCGAGGCCCAGCTCCGGGTCCTCGCGCAGCTTGCCGAGCGCGCGCGACACCGCCGACTTCACCGTGCCCACCGACACGCCGAGCACCTCGGCGGTCTGGACCTCGCTGAGGTCCTCGTAGTACCGCAGGACGACCATCGCCCGCTGCCGCGCCGGCAGTTTCATGATCGCCCGCCACATGGCGTCGCGCAGCGCCTGCCGCTCGGCCGGGTCGTCGTCGCCGGGCACCGGCTCCGGCTCGGGCAGCTCGTCGCAGCAGAACTCGTCCACCTTGCGCTTGCGCCACTGCGAGGTACGGGTGTTCAGCAGCGCACGGCGCACATAGCCGTCCAGCGCCCGCTGGTCCTCGATCCGGTCCCAGGCCACGTACGTCTTGGCGAGCGCGGTCTGCAACAGGTCCTCGGCATCGCTCGGGTTCGCGGTCAGCGAGCGTGCGGTGCGCAGCAGGACCGGCTGGCGGGCCCGGACGTACGACGCGAACGACGGGTACGTGGGGGCAGCGCCGCCCTGGCGCACTCGGGCGTGGGGGAGGGTCTGTCCCGCTGGTGCGGCGGCAGCCGAGGCGCTGGTGCAGACGGGTGTGGTCATGGCTCCACGCTATGAGCGGGAGCCGCCCCGGCGGATCGCCCGCAGGTCCCGAAGCGGCGTCCCCCTCAGGTTGTAGGGGTGGGGCGGGCTCCACCTCCTGAAGGTGGAGTACGACTACACCCGGTCTGCGGGTTCGACCCTGAGTCGGACCCTGAGGCGGGGCGTGGGCGGCCGCCGGGGCTCGACGATCCCCGCGCCCCCGCGCCCCCCGTGGCCCGCGGTCACCGGCGCCCTGGCTGCCGTCGCCGACGCCCTGGCCCGCGGTCGCCGACGTCCCTCGGCTCACCCGTCCGACGTCAGGACCAGCCCCGACGTCGGAACCCCGGTGCCCGCCGTCACCAGGGTGCGGGACGCGCCCGGTATCTGGTTGACCGCCGTGCCGCGCAACTGGCGCACCGCCTCCGCGATGCCGTTCATACCGTGCAGATACGCCTCCCCCAGCTGGCCCCCGTGTGTGTTCAGCGGCAGCCGCTCCTCGGCGACGAAACCGGCTGCCTCCCCCCTCCCGCAGAAGCCGAACTCCTCCAGCTGCATCAGCACGAACGGGGTGAAGTGGTCGTACAGGATCCCCACGTCGATGTCGGCCGGGCCGAGGCCGCAGGCCCGCCACAGCCGGCGGGCCACCACGCCCATCTCCGGCAGGCCGGTCAGGTCGTCCCGGTAGAAGCTGGTCATCTGCTCCTGTGCCCGCCCGGCTCCCTGCGCGGCCGCCGTGATCACGGCCGGGGGATGCCGCAGGTCCCGGGCCCGCTCCACCGAGGTGACGACAAGCGCCTGCCCGCCGTCGGTCTCCTGGCAGCAGTCGAGCAGTCGCAGCGGCTCCACGATCCAGCGGGACGCGGCGTGCTCGGCGAGGGTGAGGGGACGGCCGTGGAAGTACGCCGCCGGGTTGGTCGCCGCGTACATGCGGTCCACCACGGCCACGTGCCCGAACACCTCCGGCGTCAGTCCGTACGTGTGCAGATACCGCTGGGCCGCCATCGCCACCCAGGAGGCCGGGGTGAGCAGCCCGAACGGCAGCACCCAGCCGAGCGCCGCCCCCTCCGCCGACGGCTCCCGGTGCTGCACGCCCGCGCCGAATCTGCGGCCCGAGCGCTCGTTGAAGGCGCGGTAGCACACCACCACCTCCGCCACGCCCGTCGTCACCGCGAGCGCCGCCTGCAGGACGGTCGCGCAGGCCGCGCCGCCGCCGTAGTGGACCCGGGAGAAGAAGGACAGCTCGCCCATCCCGCAGGCCTGGGCCACGGTGATCTCCGGGCTCGTGTCCATCGTGAACGTCACCATCCCGTCCACGTCGGCCGGCGCCAGGCCCGCGTCGTCCAGCGCGGCCCGCACCGCCTCCACCGCCAGCCGCAGCTCACTGCGCCCCGAGTCCTTGGAGAACGCGGTGGCCCCGATCCCGGCGATCGCCGCACGGCCGCCCAGGGTGTCCCGCGTCCGCGCGCTCATGACGCACCTCCGCCGGGATACGTGCCCGCGCCGGGAGACGTGCCCCCGCCGGGGAGGGTGACCGTCACCGTCCCGGTCACATGCCTGCCGATGCCGTTGGCGCCGACGACCCGCACGGTCGCCGTGTCGCCGTCGTCCCCTTCGACGAGCTCCTCGATCCGGCCCGTCAACACCATCGTGTCCCCCGGGTAGTTGGGCGCGCCCAGCCGGATGGCGACCTTGCGGAGCACCGCCGACGGCCCGAAGTGGTCGGTGATGTATCTGCCGACGAGGCCGTTCGTCGTCAGGATGTTCATGAAGATGTCCGGCGAGCCCTTCTGCCGGGCCAGCTCCGCGTCGTGGTGCACGTCCTGGTAGTCGCGGGACGCGATCGCCCCCGCCACGATCAGCGTGCGCGTGACCGGGATCTCCAGCGGCGGCAGCTCGGCACCCACCCGCGGCGCCGCCGCGCCCTCACTCGCCATGCGCGATCAACTCCCCCAGTTCCTGGAGCACTTCGGTCCCGCAGCCCAGATACGCGTCCAGCTGCCGGCCCCACAGGAAGTGCCGGTGCACCGGATGGTCGAGGTCGGCTCCCGCCCCGCCGTGCAGGTGCTGGCCCGTGTGGACCACACGGTGTCCCGCCTCGGACGCCCACCAGGCCGCGGTCAGCGCGTGCGTGGCGTACGGCAGCCCGGCGTCCCGCCGCCAGGCCGCCTCGTAGGCCGTCACCCGGATCGCCTCGATGTCCATGTGGGCGTCGGCGGCGCGCAGTTGGACGGCCTGCCGGGTGGCGAGCGGGCGCCCGAACTGCTCACGGGCGCCCACATGCGCCACGGCCCGCGCCAGCGAGCCCGCGCACACCCCGGCCTGGAGCCCGGCGAAGGCCGTACGGGCGGTGGCGAGGACGTCGGCATGGGCCTCCGGGCCGCCCACCGGCTCGGCGGGTGCCCGGTCGAGGGTCAGTCTCCCCGCCGACCAGGGTGCCGTCAGCTCGACCGGGGTGACGGCCGTGCCCGAACCGAGCGGGACGAGCCACAGCCCGCGGCCGGCGTCGGCGACCAGCACATGGGTGGCGTCCCGCAGCCACGGCACGACCGGGACCGTGCCGGTCAGCTCCCCGCGCGCCGAGGCATGCACCGCACCCTGCGCGGGAAGCGCCCCGGCCACCACGGCCGAGCCGTCCTCGACCGCCGGGAGCAGCGCGCCGCGCTGCGCGTCGCTGCCGTGCGCGGTGAGGGCCAGCAGGCCGTACACACAGCTCGCCGCGTACGGCACCTGGGCCGTCGTCCGCCCCTGTTCCTCCAGGAGCAGCACCAGCCCGAGCAGGCCCAGGTCCGTCACCGCGCCGACCAGGCCCGCCACGCACAGGGCCTGCCAGAGCTCCGGGTCGCTGCCGGTCCCGGCCGCCTTCAGCCGGTCGGGGCCGGCCAGGTCGCCGAAGATCCGCGCGGCCAGGTCACGGGCCCCGGCCTGGGCCTCGGTGGGCGTGAAGTCCATGTCAGCCCTCTCCCTCGACGATCCGGAAGACCGGCAGGACCAGCGCGCCCTCGTCGCCCCCGGCGTTCCCGGCGTCCCCGGCGTCCTCGTAGCGGCGGAACTCCACCCGGACCGGCAGCCCGATGCGCACCTTGTCGTACGGCACCCCGACCACGTTGCTCACCATCCGCACGCCCTCGGCGAGCTGGATCAGGCCGACCGCGTACGGCGGATCGAAGGCCGGGAAGGGCGGATGGTGCATCACCACGTACGAGTGGACCGTGCCCTCGCCGCTCGCCTCGACCGTGTCCCACTCCGGGCAGCCGCAGGCGTTGCAGCCCGGCAGCCAGGGGTGGCGCAGGGTGCCGCAGTCCGTGCAGCGCTGGATCAGCAGCCGGTGCCCGGCCACGCCCTCCCAGAAGCCCGCGTTGTCCCGGTTGACCACCGGGCGCGGGCGCCGGGGGCGCGGAGCGGGCGGATTCCGGTGCGCGGGGGCGTACTTGAGGATGCGGAAGCGGTGCGTGCCCACCAGCTCGCCGGCGACCCGGACGTCGGTGCGGGTGGTCACGAAGTAGCCCGTGCCCAGCTTCGTCGTCTTCCGCTCCGACACCGCCTCGATCACCGTGTCGAAGGCCACCTCGTCGTCCGGGCGCAGGGGCCGCAGATACTCCTGCTCGCAGTCGGTGGCCACCACGGACGTGCAGCCCGCCGCGTCGAGCAGGCCGATCAGTTCGTCGTAGGCGCCCGTGCGCCCCGCGTGTCCGGACAGGCCGCCCATCGTCCAGGCCTGGAGCATGGTGGGCGGGGCGACGGCGCCCGGGCCCGCGTACACCGGGTTGGTGTCGCCCATCGCCTCGCACCAGTGCCGGATCATCGGCAGGTTCACCGGGTCCTTGCCCACGGCGGCGACGGCGGCCGCCCGCCCTGCGTACCCCGCGAGCCGGGCGCCCAGCTCGTCCGCCTCCGGAACCCGCGCGCTTGCCTCCGTCCCCTCCGGGACCCGCGCGCTCACCGCTGTCCCCTCCGCGTCCCGGCCGCTCGCGCCGTCCGTGCCATCCCGAGCCGCGTCGTCGCGACGATCTCCCGCTGCACCTCGCTCACCCCGCCCCCGAACGTGTTGATCTGTGCCGCCCTGTTCAGCCGCTCCAGCTCGCCGTCCCCGAAGACCCCCGGGGAACCCGCGCGGACCAGTCCCGCCTCGCCCGCGATCTCCTGACACATGCGATACGTCGCGACAGTCGATTCCGTTCCCGCGAATTTCACGCCGCTCGCCTCGCCGGGAGCCAGTCGGCCCGCCCCCACGTCCGCCACCAAACGCCAGCTGAGCAGGCGGTTCGCCGCCAGGCGGGCATGTGCCTCGGCGGCCCGCAGACGCACCCAGGGCTCGTCGATCCGGCGGCGCAGATTCACTGGATCGGGTGTACGGGCGGCGGCGAGCGCGGCTTCGAGACACTCCTCGGCCTGCATGCCGAGCGCGGCGAGCGCGACGCGTTCGTGGTTGAGCTGGCCGGTGATCAGCGACCAGCCCTCGTGCTCGGTGCCGACCAGGTTCCGGGCGGGGACGCGGACGCCGTCGTAGTAGGTGGCCGTCGTCGTCTGCCCGCCCACCGTCTCGATCGGCGTCCAGGAGAACCCGGGCTCGTCGGTCGGGACGAGGAGGATCGAGATGCCCCGGTGCCGGGGCGCCTCGGGGTCGGTGCGGCAGGCGAGCCAGATCCAGTCGGCGTGCTGGGCGCCCGAGGTGAAGATCTTCTGGCCGTCGACGCGCCAGCCGTCGCCCTCCCGCACGGCCCGGGTGCGCAGCGAGGCGAGGTCGGTGCCGGCCGAGGGCTCGGTGTAGCCGATCGCGAAGACGGCCTCGCCGCTGAGGATCCGGGGCAGGAAGCGGGCCTTCTGCTCCGCGCTGCCGTACCGCATGAGAGTGGGCCCGACGGTGTTGAGCGTCACCATGGAGACCGGGGCGCCGGCCCGGTGGGCCTCGTCGAAGAACACGAACTGCTCGTCCGCGCCCCGCCCCTGTCCCCCGTACTCGACCGGCCAGCCGAGCCCCAGCCAGCCGTCGGCGCCGATGCGGCGCAACAGGGCGCGTGAGTCGGCGGGTTCGCCGCGCTCGGGCAGCACGGTCCGGAAGTAGGCGCGCAGTTCGGCGCGCAGGCGCTGCTGTCGCTCCGTGGGGGCGAGGTGCACGGCGGGCCTCCCTGCCTCGCGGACCTTCCCGGGAAGGTTTCTGACTGTCCGTCAGATACGAGGAGGTGTCAAGGTCGCCGACGCCACAGCCCGGGCCCGGACTCCCGACTCCCCGGGAAACGCCGACGCGGCGGCACCGAAGTGCCGCCGCGCGACGTGTTACGACCCCGAAGCACACCCCACGAGGGCCCTCACCGGGAGGGACCTCGTCCCGGGCTCACCAGAGGTTGGCGAAGTTGACGGACACGTCGTCATTGCCCTGCTGGAGGGCGGTGAAGGCGGAACCGTTGACCTGAGCGGTGTTGCTCCGGTTCGACGCGCCGTCGCCGACCGCGCTCTGCTGGGTGGTCGACGAGTTGCCGAAGTTGTCGTGGCCGACACCGCTGCCGATGACGCTCGCCACACCGGCGTTCGATCCGTGACCCGCGATGGCGCCGTTGTCTGCGGCGGCGACACCGCTGAACAGGGCGGCGGCGAGCGGGAGAGCAGCGACGGCGGCGACAACGCGGGCGGTACGGATGCTTGCCATCTTGTTCCTCCAGAAAGCGGCCCGAGAGGCCGGACGTTTGTGAACTGTGGCTGGTGTCAGGGCAGTTGGCCGACTGCCTCGACTTCGTGGACGACGTCGCGAATCAAGAGTTGCCCACCGAATCCCCGGCGAACCACCCGGGAAGCCCCGATTAGCACGCAAGCGTGAGGACAAGTCGATAAACCCCTATCGCCACTATTCGTCTCCTCTCCACCCAGGAGGCGCGCGTCGGCACTTTCACACCCCAAGCGGCACAAGGGGTGAACCGTTCCGCCGCGCGCCGCGCCCCACCACCGGCTCCGCCCGCACACCGAACGCACCCCCTTCCCTTTTTCGAACGCACGTACGAACATGGATCCATGGCCACCACCGACCGGCAGGCCACGACCCTGGCCCTCGCACACGCGCTGTCCGCCGCCGAACGCGGCCTGGCCGTCATCCCGCTGTCCCGGACGAAGCTCCCGGCCCTGCGCTCCCCCCACCGCGACGACCCCGACCCGGCCGGAGCGCGCTGCCACGGCGCGTGCGGCCGCTTCGGCCACGGCGTGTACGACGCCTCGGCCGACCCCGCCCGCATCCGCGCGCTGTTCGCCGCCGCCCCCTGGGCCACCGGCTACGGCATCGCCTGCGGGCTGCCCCCGTACCACCTGATCGGCGTCGACCTGGACACCAAGTCCGGCACGGACTCCTCGGCCGCCCTGCGCGAACTGGCCCTGCGGCATCTGTTCACGATTCCGGAGACGGTCGTCGTCCGGACCCCGAGCGGCGGCCGCCATCTGTGGCTCACCGGCCCGCCGGACGCCGTCGTACCCAACTCGGCCGGCCGCCTCGCCCCCGGCATCGACATCCGGGGCGCCGGCGGCTACCTCGTGGGCCCCGGTTCACGCACCGACCACGGCGTCTACACCGCCGCGCCGGGCACCGCGCACCTGGCCCCGGCCCCCTGCCCGCCGTCCCTCCTGCGCCTGCTCCTGCCCCCGCCGCGCGCCCCGCACCCGGCCCCGGCCGTCCCCGGCGACCACGGCCGCGGCCTGATCCAGTTCGTCCTCTCCGCCCACGAGGGCCAGCGCAACACCCGCCTGTTCTGGGCGGCCTGCCGCGCCTACGAGAACGGCCTCGGCCCCGCCCTCACGGACGCCCTGACCGAGGCGGCCCGGGGCACCGGCCTGACGGAACGCGAGGCCCGCGCGACGATCGCCTCGGCGGCCCGGATGACGGGACACCGACCGTGAACCAGCCGTGAACCGGGCACGGAAAAGGGGCGCCCCGCACCGGGGCGCCCCTTCTGACCTGCACATCTACGAACTGTGCGGAGGCGGTGGGATTTGAACCCACGGTGACATCGCTGCCACGACGGTTTTCAAGACCGTTCCCTTCGGCCGCTCGGGCACGCCTCCCCGCGCCGTCCACCTGGGACGGAGCGGGTAACAGCGTACCGGGAGCGGGCGTTCGGCGGGCGCCGTGGTCCGGTACCGGGCCCGGGAGGCGGTCACACGCGCGTGCCGGTGCCGGCGGTGGGTCAGCTGTCGCCCGCCCGGGCGCCCAGGGTCAGGTCCACCGTGTGCTCCTGGCCGCCCCGCTTGTAGGTGATCGTCACCTTGTCGCCGGGCTTGTGGGTCCAGATCTCGCCGATCAGGGTCGGGCCGCTGTCGATCACCATGTCGTCCAGCTTGGTGATCACGTCGCCGGGCTTCAGGCCCGCCTTGTCGGCGGGGCCGCCCGACTCGACCGCGGCGGAACCGGCCGTGCCCTGGTCGGTGATCTTCGCGCCGTCGCTGGAGTCCTCCAGCGAGACGGACGCGCCGATCTTCGCGTACACCGGCTTGCCGGTCTTGATCAGCTGCTGGGCGACGTACTTGGCCTGGTCGATCGGGATGGCGAAGCCCAGGCCGATCGAGCCGGACTGCCCGGAGCCGCCGAAGCCGCCGCCGCTGTTGGTCGACTGGATCGCGGAGTTGATGCCGATGACCGCGCCCGAGCCGTCCAGCAGCGGTCCGCCGGAGTTGCCCGGGTTGATCGGCGCGTCGGTCTGGAGGGCGCTCATGTACGACGCCTTGCTGCTGGAGCTGCCGTCGCTGGAGGCCACCGGGCGGTTCTTGGCGCTGATGATGCCGGTCGTCACCGTGTTGGACAGGCCGAAGGGGGCGCCGATGGCGATCGTCTCGTCGCCGACGACCACCTTGTCGGAGTCGCCGAGCGGGAGGGGCTTGAGGTCCGACGGGGGGTTCTTGAGCTTGACGACCGCCACGTCGTAGCCCTGGGCATGGCCGACGACCTCGGCGTCGTACTTCTTGCCGTTCGGGAACGTCGCGGTCAGCTTGCCCCCGTTCAGCGCGTCCGCCACCACGTGGTTGTTGGTGATGATGTGGCCCTGGGTGTCGAACACGAAGCCCGTGCCGGTGCCGCCGTCGCCGTTGGTGCCCTGGGCCTCGATGGTGACCGTGCTGGGCAGCGACTTGGCGGCCACGCTGGCGATCGTGCCGGGCGCGCGCTTGACCTGCGTGGCGCCGCCGCTGTCGGAGGCGGAGACGGTGGTGGAGCCGCTGTCGTCGTGGTTCTTGGCCAGGGTGTAGCCGAGGCCGCCGCCCAGGCCGCCCGCGACCAGCGCGGCCACCAGGACCGCGGCGACGAGGCCGCCGCGCCCGCGCGGCTTCGGGGCGGGCTGCTGGTACGCCGCGCCCCAGACGGGGGCACCCGGGCCGCCGAAGCCGCCGGCACCGCCCGCGCCCGCGTCGCCGTAGGACGGGGTCTCGGGGTGCGGTGGGGCGGCGGGCCGCGGGGGCGGCCAGGAGCCGTCGGGGGCCGGGCCGGAGGGGTGTGCCGCGGCGGCTTCGGGGGCCGGGCCGGCCGGGGCGTCCCCGGGGAGCGGCGGGAGGGGGGTGGTCGGCGCGTTCCCGTCGGGCGCGGGGCTCTGCGGGGAAGCGGCGGAAGAGGCCACCGGCACAGGAGGTGCGGACGGGGCCGCGGGTACCTCGTTGCCCTCGTTCTCGGTGCTCACAGCTCTTCTCCTCGATCCACGGCTGGTGTTGTCGGTCGCACTCGGTCACGCTCGGCAGCTTTGCGTGGTGCTGTGTTCGGTCTTCGCTGTTCCGTTTGTATGGAGACAGCTTTTCCCACGGGCCGTCAGAGCACCATAAGCGGTGGCTGTGGGTCCAGGGCCAGTCTTTATATAAGGTTTTTCCGACAAAAGTTACATAGCCCTGCATTGGGGATTCCCTCACCACCCCGAGCGCCACCGGACGGTGGCACGATGACGCGGTGACCCACGCACCACAGCGCTCCGTCCAGGTCGTCGCCCACCGGGGCGCCTCCGAGGACGCGCCCGAACACACCCTGGCCGCCTACAAGAAGGCCATCGAGGACGGCGCCGACGCCCTCGAATGCGACGTACGACTGACCGCCGACGGCCACCTGGTCTGCGTCCACGACCGCCGGGTGAACCGTACCTCCAACGGCCGCGGGGCCGTCTCCGCCCTGGAGCTGGCCGATCTCGCCACCCTCGACTTCGGCTCCCGCAAGACCCGCGAGACCTGGCGCGGCCGGGCCGCCGACAGCGAGGAGCCCGACTGGGAGCACAGCCCGGAGGACCGCGCGGAGACCTCGGTGCTCACCCTGGAGCGGCTGCTGGAACTGGTCTCGGACGCCGGGCGGCGGGTTGAACTGGCCATCGAGACCAAGCACCCCACGCGCTGGGCCGGGCAGGTCGAGGAGCGGCTGCTGACGCTGCTGAAGCGGTTCGGACTGGACGCGCCGGTCTCCGCCGCCGAGTCCCCGGTGCGGATCATGAGCTTCTCGGCACGCTCGCTGCATCGCGTGCGTGTCGGCGCCCCGACACTGCCGACGGTCTACCTCGTGCAGTTCCTCACACCGCGGCTGCGCGACGGGCGGCTGCCCGCGGGCGTGGGGATCGCCGGTCCCTCGATCCGCATCGTGCGCAACAACCCCGCGTACGTGGAGCGGCTGAAACGAACCGGCCACCAGGTGCACGTCTGGACCGTGAACGAGCCCGAGGACGTCGACCTCTGCGTCGAGCTGGGCATCGACGCGATCATCACCAACCGCCCGCGCGCGGTGCTGCGACAGCTGAACCGCAGGTGACCCCGGACGCCTTCGTCACAGGGAGTGCACCGGCGCATTCGCTCCGTACGTGAGCGTTACGAATGCGTCACCGGAAGGGGATTGGCCGGTTTCCCCCACAGGTCCAAGGGGCATCCACACCGTGGCGTGGGGCGAAGGAGGTCTCGGGGGTGGCGTTGGTGGTGGCACAGGAGGTGCCCACGTCGTCGAGCATGGCCGTACCCCATGGCCCTGCGGGCGTGGGGAAGGCGAGGCACCGGATGCGCGCGCAGCTGCGCAGCGGCGGCGTGTCGGAGTCGGTCATCGACGACGCCGTACTGATCCTTTCGGAACTGCTCAGCAACGCCTGCAGACACGGGCGGCCCCTCGGTGACGCACCGGCCGGTGACGGCGACGTGCGTGCCGCGTGGCGCGTCGATCCGCGCGGGCGGCTCACCGTCGAGGTGACGGACGGCGGCGGTCCGACCCGCCCGGCACCGGCCACGCCGTCGGTGACGGCGCACGGCGGCCGCGGGCTCAACATCATCACGGCCCTCGCCGACGACTGGGGCGTACGGGACGACATCCGGGGCGAGGTGACGGTCTGGGTGGTGGTCCACGAGGACGTCCACGATCCCGATGCCGGGTGCCGGCGCGGCGGTTTCGCTACGCGCGTCACGGCCCCCGTACTCACCGGCATGGACATGGAGATGGCCGGCCTGGACTTCGCGGACGCCTTCGACGATCTGGACTGAGCCGCGGACCGGGATCCGGCCCGTCAGGTCCCTTTGGCCCTCCGCAGGTTCACACCACTGGCGTCGAGCGCGCGTGCGTTGTCCACAGGTTCCCGTCGGCGATGGCCGAAGAGGCTAGGCTCGCGCCCGTACGAGAACAGCCGTAACCGGGAGACACCCACGATGGCCAAGAAGCGACCCCAGACGAAGGCCAAGCCACAGATCACGGACGGAGAGATCCCGGTTGTCGGCGCCCGCGAGCCCTGCCCCTGCGGCAGCGGCCGGCGCTACAAGGCGTGCCACGGCCGGGCCGCCGCGCACGCGGTGACCGAGCTGGTGCACCGCCCCTTCGAGGGCCTCGGGGGCGAGGGCGACTGGGTCGCACTGCGCGAGCTGGTCCCGGCCGCGACGGTCGAGCTGACCCTCAAGGACGGCCTGCCCGAGGGCGTTCCGTCGGTCACGCTCGCCACGGTGCTGCCGATGGCCTGGCCCGCGCTGCGCCGCGACGACGGCTCGATCCTGCTCGGCCTGCAGAACGACACGGCGTCCGGCGACATCAGCCGCGACCTCGCGGACACGCTCCTGCGGGCGCTCGAAGCGCAGCCGGGCACGCCCGTGCAGGGCCGCCGCGCCCCCGCCGAGGGCCCCCGGCTCCAGGACCTGCTCGACGCCGACGCGCCGTTCGAGCCGGTCGTGCACAGCGGCTTCGAGTTCTGGGTGCCGGACGCGGAGAACGCCGCCCCGGACGTGGCCGCCTCCCTGGAGCGGGCCAACGCCGCCGCGATCCCGACGGCGAAGCTGTCCGGCGTGGACGCGGCGTACTGGTGCGAAACGCCGGAGAAGAACCATCTGCGGTGGGTGATGCCGCATCCCGAGGAGCAGCTTCTGGACGCTCTCGCGCGACTGCACGCCGCGGGCCGCTCCAGCCTGGGCGAGGGCACCCGGCTCGTGGGCTCCTTCCGTGCTCACGGGCTCACGGTTCCGGTCTGGGACCTGCCGAGCGGGATGTCGGCCGAGGACGTGGAGAAGCCGGCCGCCGAGTTCGCCGAGCGGCTCGCCGCCGCCCTCGCCACCGCCGAACCGCTCACCGCGGACGAGCGCCGGGCCCGCGGCGGTCTGACCAACCGGCAGGTCACGCTCAGCTGAGGCCCCCCTCGCGGGCGTCACGGCTGACTGGTCGGTCAGCCGTGACGACGACCTCCGGCACGGGTGACTCCTGTCACAACTCGCCGTCGCAGCAGGGGAATCGGTGGCCGAATGCCCCAGCCGGAATTTGCGAACCGGCGATCTCTTGTTACCGTTCCCGTATCCCGGTTGCTGGTGCATCCCCCGTCGCCAGCAACCGGGTCTTTCCATGTCCGCGTGATCCCGGCCGCTCCGTCCGCATGCGGCGGACGTTCCGCAGCCGGGCATCAACTCGCCGTCGGATCCCCGGAGTCGGCCGCGGCGTCGCCCGCGGACCCGTCCCCGGAGTTCGCCGGATCGCTGCCCGAACGCAGCAGCAGGCCACCGTCGTCCCCGTGCTTCGCGAACTCGGTGACGGCCGTGTAGGCGTCCGCTCCGCCCCGGCTGGGCTCACGGGGCGTCTCGCAGGTGGCGGGCTCGTCGTCGGCGCCGGTGACACAGCGCATCTCAAGACTGTGTCCGCCCGGGCCCATCAGGCTCAGCACGGAGTCGAGCGACGTGCCGGTGGCGTTGCGGTAGTAGGTGCGCGCCCAGGTCTCCGCTCCCTGGGTCAGCACACAGGTCTGCGCCTCGATGCCGTCGGGCGAGGTGAGCGCGGGGCCGCAGCGGGCGGCGGTGGCGAGGCCGAGCCCGAGCAGCCGGGGAGAGACGTCGGAGGAGGGGACCTTGGCGTCCCCGTCCCCTCCCGCGTGCGCGGACCCGCCCGCATGCCCGTTCCCGGAGCGTCGCAGGGCGTCGTCCTGTCCCGGCACCGGCGGGTGCCCGGCGTCCTGTGACTGGTCACCCGCCACGTGGTGGGCCTTCTCGTCCACCTGCCCGGCGGACGCCACGGCCAGCGGCAGCGCGACCGCGGCCGTCACGACGCCCATGAGGGCGAGCAGACGGAGCGTATGCGGGTCCGGCCGGCCACGCTGTGGCGGGCGGCGTCGGTGTTCCCCGGATGGTCGGTTTCCCCCGGATGGTCGGTTTCCCCCGGAAATTGGCAGCATGTGCGGAAGATAACGAGCGAGCGGGGCCCGACCACCGCACCCGCGCCGACAGCCCTACAACTCGGGCGCGCTCACACCCGTACGAGTGAGGGCGTCGACCACGGCGTCGACCACCGCCTCCACATCGGGCACCCAGGGTGCGGCCGAGCCGGGCAGCGGAGCGCGCTCCCAGCGGACGGCGCCCTCGCCGGTCTCGGACGGGGGCAGGGCGAGATAGCCGCCCTCGCCGTGGAAGCGCAGGGAGCCGGGGACGAAGTCCTTGGCGTAGAGCAGCTCGCCCAGCTGCTCCATGGAGTACGGCTTGACCAGCAGCGCCCAACGGGTGGGCGAGGCGATCACCGGGCCGAGGCGCATGCCCCGGCGGTCGAGCAGGGCGAGCGCGTGTGCGGCGGCGAGCGCCGGCAGGCTCACCGCGCAGGGAGCCCTGCCCCCGGTCGCGAGGACGATCGGCGCGCTCGGCCGGTTGGTCCACCACCAGCGCACCATGCGAGCGTCGGTGGTGGCCGCGAGCAGGCCGGGGTCGAAGGGGTGCGCTCCGGGCACTGTGCACTCAGGGTCGGGGCAGCCGCAGCGGGCCCGCCCCCGCGGGGCCGGGGCCACACCCGGGAGTACCGGCCACTGCCACTCGGTCGCGAAGGTCAGGGCCGCGTCGATCAGCTCAGGTCCCCCGCCGTTCCGCCTGGACAGGAGCCTGCGTCGCCTTCCGAGGATCTCGCGCATGAGCGCTCGTTCCTTTCCGTTGCACCGCTGGCAACACCGTGGTCCACATCACACCATGTGTCGATCACTTCACTGTGCGTACCTATTGGCGCATCACACCCCCGCGCACGGCAGGGGGATCCCCAAGGGGTCGAGCATGGGCCGCGTCCGTAGTGCGTCGGTCAAAAGCACGGCTGCGGCGTGAGGGGTGGCGAAGTATGGCGTTTTTGCCGTCGCGCGTATTTCTCTCCGCCTCCGCCAGGGAGGATGGGGCTCGGCCGTCGGTGGCTATGACGCCCGGGTCCGTCGCCAGGTTCCGGGTAGCCCCCAACCACCCCTGGCCTTCTCCGAGTACGTACCCATCACGACCGCTGTGACGCTCTGTGGAGCAAGGCCAGTCGACCGCAATGAACCGATACCCGAGGTAGTTTTCAGCCAACTTGGCAGTAAGGCAAGGGGTTCGGGGGAAACCTCGTCAGACTCATGGACACCAGGAATCCCCGCAGGACAATGCTGGACATCCCCTCACGAGTGCGTGTACATGTGGAGACACTGCTAGCGGCGCAGAATGACATGGGGGTTTGCGATGCTTCTGAGCAATACGCACCGGTCTGGAAGCCGGACACCATGAGTGCCCCGCACCCTCCGAAAGTGGCTGGAATCGATTCAACGGTTCCGACGCCCACACACACTGTCGCGCCCACTCCCCCCGCCCCGGACGCCCCCTCCTCCACGGACGCCGCTTCCGTCCCCGCGCCCGACTCCCCCGCCCCGGGCGCCCCCGCCCCCGGCACCCTCCTCCAGGACCGGCTGGCCGGCTGGGTCTCGGACCTCACCACCCTGCACGAACTCACCGAGCGCATGTCCCGCACGGACCGGCTGGAACCCGCCCTGCACGAGCTGCTGCGCGCCGGATCGACCCTCGTCGGCGCCCGCCGCGGCCTCGTCGTCCTGGAGCCCGCCGACGGACTCGGCCCGCACACCACCCTCGGCCTCGGCCTCGGCCGCGCCGACCTCGGCCACATCGAGACCGTCCCGCGCGGCGCCCTGCCCTACGACACCGGCGCGGGCACCGAGATCGCCCACCCCGACCTGCTCGCCGAGGACGGCCTCGACCCCCGCCACCGCGAGGTCGCCGCCCGCCTCGGCTACGCCGCCAGCTACGCCCTGCCCCTCGCCGGCGAGTCCGCCGGCCGCCTCGGCGCCGCCGTCTGGCTCTACGACGAACCCGCCGAGCCCGACGAGCGCCGGCGCCACCTGACCGGCCTCTACGTCCGGCACGCCACCGAGCACCTGGCCCGGCTGCTGGAGGTGGAGCGCGCACGCGCGCGCGTGGCGACCATCACCGCGGAACTGCTGCCCGCCCGGCTGCCCCGCGTGCCCGGCGTCCAGCTCGCCGCCCGGCACCGCACCGGCCCGCGCGGCGGCGGCGACTGGTACGACGCGCTGCCGCTGCCCGACGCCGCCCTCGGCCTGTCCGTCGGCTCGGTCACCGGCTCCGGCCCGAGCGCGGTCGCCGCCATGGGCCGGCTGCGCGCCTCCCTGCGCGCGTACGCCGTGATGGAGGGCGAGGACCCGGTCGCCGTCCTGTCCGACCTGGAGCTGCTGCTGCGGCTGACCGAACCCGCCCGCTCGGCCACCGCCCTGTTCGCCTACTGCGAGCCCACCCTGCGCAAGGTCACCCTGGCCGGCGCCGGACACAGCCCGCCGCTGCTCATCGGCCGGCGGCGCACCGAGTTCGCCGAGACCTCCGTCTCCGCCCCGCTCGGCATGCTCGCCTGCTGGGAGGCGCCCAGCGTGGAGATCCAGGCCGAGCCCGGAGAGACGGTCCTGCTCTACACCGACGGACTGCTGCACCGTACCGGCGACCCCATGGACCGCGCCTTCGCCCGGCTGCACACGGCTGCCGCGAGCATCCCGCGCGCGCTGCGCCACGACCCCGACGCGGTCGCCGACCACGTCCTGCGCACCGTCCTGCCGGACGGCCTGGACGCGGCCGACAGCGAGGAGGACGTGGTCCTGCTGGCGGCCCGCTTCGACTGAGCGTCCGGAATGCATGACCGGGCATAGCAGGTCATCCGACCCTGGTCCGCCCGCGGTACGACCGTACGATGATGGAGGCCCCCGCTCGGAGACGATCGCGAGCGACGTGGGCCGCCGGGGGAGATCACACGCCGTACCGAGGAGGATCACGTGTCCGACGAGCTCAACCCGGAGACCCCGGAAGAAGCGTCCGAGGAGCCCATCAAGCAGCGGAAGAACGGCCTGTACCCGGGCGTCTCCGACGAGCTGGCCGAGAACATGCAGTCCGGCTGGGCCGACACGGAGCTGCGTGACCTGAAGCCGATCGCGCAGGCCGCCGAGACCGCGCGCCGCCGCGCCGCGCTCTCCGCCCGCTTCCCGGGCGAGCGTCTGGTGATCCCGGCGGGCAACCTGAAGACCCGCTCGAACGACACCGAGTACTCCTTCCGCTCGTCCGTCGAGTACGCGTACCTCACCGGCAACCAGACCGAGGACGGCGTTCTGGTCCTGGAGCCCACTGCCGAGGGCCACCGGGAGACGATCTACCTCCTGCCCCGCTCGAACCGCGAGAACGGCGAGTTCTGGCTCTCCGGCCAGGGCGAGCTGTGGGTCGGCCGCCGCCACTCCCTCACCGAGTCCGAGGCGCTCTACGGCATCCCGGCCGCCGACGTGCGTGAGCTGACCGACAAGCTCCGCGAAGCCACCGGCCCGGTGCGTGTCGTGCGCGGCTACGACGCCGGCATCGAGGCGGCCCTGACCGACAAGGTCACCGCCGAGCGCGACGAGGAGCTGCGCGTCTTCCTCTCCGAGGCCCGGCTGGTCAAGGACGAGTTCGAGATCGGCGAGCTCCAGAAGGCCGTCGACTCGACCGTCCGCGGCTTCGAGGACGTCGTCAGGGTCCTGGACAAGGCGCAGGCCACCTCGGAGCGCTACATCGAGGGCACGTTCTTCCTCCGCGCGCGCGTGGAGGGCAACGACGTCGGCTACGGCTCCATCTGCGCCGCCGGCCCGCACGCCTGCACCCTGCACTGGGTCCGCAACGACGGCCCGGTCCGCTCCGGCGACCTGCTCCTGCTCGACGCCGGCGTGGAGACCCACACGCTCTACACCGCCGACGTCACGCGCACGCTGCCGGTCGACGGCACGTACAACGAGATCCAGAAGAAGATCTACGACGCCGTCTACGAGGCCCAGGAGGCCGGTATCGCGGCCGTGCAGCCGGGCGCCAAGTACCGCGACTTCCACGACGCCGCCCAGCGCGTGCTCACCGAGCAGCTCGTCGAGTGGGGCCTGGTCGAGGGCCCGGTCGAGCGCGTCCTGGAGCTGGGCCTGCAGCGCCGCTGGACCCTGCACGGCACCGGCCACATGCTCGGCATGGACGTCCACGACTGCGCCGCCGCGCGCACCGAGACGTACGTGGAGGGTGTGCTGGAGTCGGGCATGGTGCTGACGGTCGAGCCGGGCCTGTACTTCCAGGCCGACGACCTGACGGTGCCGGAGGAGTACCGGGGCATCGGCGTCCGCATCGAGGACGACATCCTCGTGACCGAGGACGGCAACCGAAACCTTTCGGCCGGGCTGCCGCGCCGGTCCGACGAGGTCGAGGCGTGGATGGCCTCGCTGAAGGGCTGATCTGCGTTTCAATGGCCGGGTGCCGGGGAGGCGCCCGGCCATTGGCATGCCTAGGGGGAGGGTATTCGTGGACGACTTCTGGTCCGGTGCGGGTGTGGACCTGCATCTTGAGACCGACGCGGGGGACGGCCGTCGGATCGGGCTGGAGCGGGCACTCAGGGACGCCGTCCGCGACGGACGGCTCGCGCCCGGGACCCGGTTGCCGGCCACCCGGCGCCTCGCGGCCGACCTCGGAGTCTCCCGGGGCACGGCGAAGGCGGCGTACGACCAGCTGGTGGCGGAGGGCTATCTGACGGCGCGGCAGGGCTCGGGCACCCGGGTCGCCGCACTGCCGCCCGCCCTGGACGCCACGGGCCCGCAGGCCGCCGCACACGCGCGTGCGCCGCGTTTCGACCTGCGCCCGGGCAGCCCGGACGTCGGCGCGTTCCCGGCCGCAGCCTGGCTGCGCGCGCTGCGCCGCGCCATCGCTACGGCACCGTCCCTGGCGTACGACTACGGCGACCCGCGCGGCCGCGTCGAACTGCGCACGGCCTTGTCGGGTTACCTGGGCCGGGCCCGCGGCGTCGTCGCGCCCCCGGAACGGATCGTCATCACCTCCGGGTACGTCCAGGGCCTCGCGCTCCTCACGCGTGTGCTGGACGGCGCCACCGTCGCCATGGAGGACCCCGGGCTGCCGTTCCACCGGGAGGTGGTGCGGCGCAATGGCGGGACCGTGCGCCCGGTGCCGGTCGACGCGCGCGGGGTGCGCCCCGGGGAGCTGGGCGAGGCGGCCGCCGTGGTGGTCACGCCGGCACACCAGTACCCGACCGGGGTCACCCTGCACCCCGAGCGGCGGCGGGCGCTCGGCGACTGGGCACGCGCGCGTGGCGGGCTGATCGTCGAGGACGACTACGACGGCGAGTTCCGCTACGACCGCCAGCCGGTCGGCGCGCTCCAGGGCATGGCGCCGGGCCAGGTGGTCTACCTGGGCACCGCCTCCAAGACCCTCGGCCCCGCTCTCCGCCTCGGCTGGATGGTGCTGCCCGCGCACCTGGTCGACGCGGTCGCCGACGCCAAGCTGCACAGCGACCACCACACCGAGACCATCGGCCAGCTCGCACTCGCCGAGCTGATCGACAGCCACGCCTACGACCGGCACGTACGCGCGTGCCGGCTGCGCTACCGGCGCCGCCGCGACCAGCTGCTGGACCGGCTGGGGACGGGCCGGGGCGTGCGCGGGATCGCGGCCGGACTGCACGCCCTGATCGACGTGCCCGACGAGGCCGAGGCCCTCGCTCGTGCGCAGGCGCAGGGCCTGGCCCTCGGCGTCCTGGGCGACCACTGGCACACCCCCGGCGCCCCCGCCGACCGCCCCCGGGGCCTGGTCGTCGGCTACGGCACACCGCGGGAACGGGCGTATCCGGAGGCGCTGGAGGCGCTGGCGAAGGTGCTGGACGGCTGACGGGCGGCTGCGGCGCGCCCACCCGTCACGCCGTCAGCAGTGACGGGTCCTTCGTCCACTTGAGGATCTTGTCGAAGCTGACCACCGTCCCGCCCCGGCCCGGCTTGGCGCCGATGTGCACGTGATCGGCCAGCTCCCGGATCAGACACAGCCCTCGGCCGTGCTCGGCGTCCGCGCGGGCGGGCCGGATGTCCTGGGTGCGGCTGAATCCCGGGCCGAACCCCGGGCCGAACCCCGGCCCCGAATCGGCCACTTCGATACGGCACTTCTCGCCGTCGAGGTACGCCGTCACCCGGTACGCCTCCACCGAGCCGTCCCGGGATCCGTCCCCGCCGTGCTCGACCGCGTTCGCGCAGGCCTCGCTCAGGGCGACGGACAGGTCGTAGGAGATCTCGGGGTCGACGCCCGCCGTCTCCATGGTGCCGATCAGCAACCGCCGGGCGAGCGGCACGCTCGCTGCTTCGCGACGCAGATGGAGTGACCACCAGATGCTCATGCTCCAGCCTCCTGGCCGCGGCTCGACATACCGATACCTATTGCCGCCCATAGGGGGCCGTAAGCACATCGTTGACGTGACACCGCCCATACAGCCGATGCGCGTCGGGAGGAATCGGTGTATGAGGGACGGCCGGGGCGCGCTGGCGCGGGCCGGCTCCCGCGTCCTGCCTCCGGCCGGCTCCCGCGCCCTGCCGTAGGAAGCCGACAAGGGCAGTGCGATGATGAGGCCGCCATGACTGCCCCAAACGCGCGCACGGCGCACCCCGGAGCCGGGCTCCGGATCCTGCGGGCCGCGGTGTTCGCCGCGGTCTGTGTCGTGCTGGCCGCGTGCGGACACGCCCTGGCCTCCTGTGCGAGCGTGCCGCTGTGGACGCTCGGGGCCGGGTTCCTGGGCTGTCTGCTGGTGGTGGTGCCGCTCGCCGGGCGGGCCCGCTCGCTGCCCGGCATCGCCGCGCTGCTCGCGCTCGGCCAGACCGCGCTGCACGCGCTGTTCGGGCTGGGCCAGCACGGGGCCGCGATGGCCTCCGGCGGCATGGTGATGACCGCTCCGGGGGCGTCCGGCGCGCCGGGTTCGTCGCTCAGCGACACCGCACTCGTCGAGAACGCAGCCCGGCTGCTGTGCGGCTCGAACGCCGCCGCGCTCACCCCCGGGCACGCCTTCCACCTGCTGCTCGACGCGCGCCTCATCGACCGCGCCGGCCGGCCCGTCGCCGCCCTGCACGTCCTGTCCGGCGCGCACGGTGCCACCGGCTCCGCCGCGGGGCTGCTGCCCTCGCTGCCGATGCTGCTCGGCCACGTCCTCGCGGCCGTCGCCGCCGGCTGGCTGCTGCGCCGCGGCGATCTGGCCCTGGTGCGGCTGATCGAGCTGTCGGCGCACGGGGTCGCCGAGGGAGCGCTCGTACGGTCCCTGCGCGCGGCGCTCGCGCTGGCGTGCGCCCTGTGTGCCGGGCTGCTGCCCGCCGCCGGTCCCTTCCCGCGCGGCCGTCGTACCGCCCGGGACGAGGCACCCGACCCGCACACCACCGCACTCCGGCACGCGGTGATCCGGCGCGGCCCGCCCGCCGCCGCCTTCCTCCTCGCCGCCTGACGCGACGCGCGCACTCCGCCCCGGTTCCGACCGGGAACCCGGTTCCGACCGTGAAGAGGCCGCCGTCGCGCGGCACGCACGCGTGCCTCTCTTCGTCACCGGAACTCTCACCAGTGGAGTGCTCCTGCCATGCAGGCTTCTCGTATCGCCTCTCGGGTCACCGCCGCCACCGCCGTCGCGGGCACGGCCGTCCTCGCCCTGTCCGCCCCCGCCTTCGCGCACGTCTCCGTGCAGCCGGAGGGCGCCGCGGCCAGGGGCGGCTACGCGGTCGTCGACTTCAAGGTCCCCAACGAACGCGACAACGCCTCGACCACCAAGGTCGAGGTCACCTTCCCCACGGACCACCCGCTCGCCTCGGTCATGCCCGAGCCGATCGCCGGATGGAACGTGAAGGTCACCAAGTCCAAGCTGGCCAAACCGCTGACCATGCACGGCGAGAAGATCGACGAGGCCGTCTCCCAGGTCACCTGGACCGCCGCCGACGGCAAGGGCATCCAGCCCGGCTACTTCCAGAAGTTCCCGCTCTCTCTCGGCGCCCTGCCGGACAACACCGACCAGCTCGTGTTCAAGGCGCTCCAGACCTACTCCGACAAGGAAGTGGTGCGCTGGATCGAGGTGCCGCAGGCGGGCCAGGACGAGCCGGAGAACCCGGCCCCCGTCCTCCAGCTGTCCGCCGCGACCGACGGCCACGGCGGCTCGGCGAACGCCAAGGACACCTCCGACAAGACCGGGACCGCGACCGCCGCCACGGACTCCGGCGCGCACGACACCGACACCACCGCGCGCGTGCTCGGCATCATCGGCATCGTCGTCGGCGCCGCGGGCGTGGCCTACGGCGTCTTCGCGGGCCGCCGCCGGACCGCCTAGCCCCCCTCCTTCCGGAGCGCGCACCGGGGCCGTACGACAGGTTCGTACGGCCCGCCCGCAGGACCCGCCCGTCCGGCCCCGGTGCGCACCGGAGCTCTTACATCTGGGACATTTCTCTATGCGCAAGAAGACGTTCGCAGCGGCCGTACTGCTCGCCGCCACCGCCGGCCTGGCCCTCTCCGCGTGCGGCAGCGGCGACGACAAGTCGCCGGTCACCGCGGTCTCGCAGGAGTCCGACTCCGGCAAGCCCGCCACCGTGCTCGACCAGCCCTTCGCCAAGCCGGACATGGTCCTCACGGACACGCACGGCAAGAAGTACGACCTCCGCAAGGAGACCCAGGGCCACCCGACCCTGGTCTACTTCGGCTACACGCACTGCCCCGACATCTGCCCGACGACGATGAGCAACATCGCCGTCGCCAAGAAGGCGCTGCCCAAGGCCGAGCAGGACGACCTCCGGGTCGTGTTCGTGACCACCGACCCCGGCCGCGACACCCCCGCCGAACTGGGCACGTGGCTCAAGGGCATCGACCCCCAGTTCATCGGCCTGACCGGCGACTTCGCCACCATCCAGGCCGGCGCCCGCTCCCTCGGCATCTCCGTGGAGCCGACGACGAAGGACAAGAACGGCAAGCTCGTCTCCGTCCACGGCACCCAGGTCATGGCGTTCTCGCCGAAGACGAACGGCGGTTACGTCCTCTACGGCGAGGACGCCACCGTCGACGACTACACCAAGGACCTGCCCAAGCTCGTCAAGGGAGCCAATCCGTGAACCGTCCCGTGACGCGCCGCTCCGCCCTGGTGAGCACGGCCGCCGCCCTCGCCGGTGCGCTGGCCCTCGCCGGCTGCTCGGACTCCGGGTCCGGCTCCGGATCCGGTTCTTCGAAGCCCGAACTGTCGGTGAGCGGGCCGTACATGCCGCAGCCCGTCGCCGCCGACATGGCGGCCGGCTTTCTGACGATCACCAACAAGGGCGGCGCCAAGGAGGAGCTGACCTCGGTGACGAGCGAGGTCGCCGGCCAGGTCACCATGCACAGCACCACCGGCGGCACCATGCAGGAGCAGACCTCCTTCGCCATACCCGCCCACGGTCAACTCGTGTTCAAAAGCGGTGGCAACCATCTGATGTTCGAGAAGCTGAAGCGCCGGCCGAAGCAGGGCCAGACGGTCACCGTGAAGCTCACCTTCGCCACGTCCGGACCCCTCACCGTCGAGATGCCGGTGAGGTCCGCCACGTACAACCCGGCGACCGGCCACTGAGGGAGGGACCACCTTGACGCGGACCATCACCCCCAAGGGGAGGAGCGGCGCCCTGCGCAGCCTGGTGCTGCTGCTGTTCGCCGTCGCCGGCGTGCTGCTCGCGGGCGCCGCCCCGGCCTCCGCCCACGCCGCGCTGACCGGCAGCGACCCGGCGCAGGGGGTGGTGGTCAAGCAGGCACCCGGCCAGGTGGCGCTCACCTTCTCCGAGAAGGTGGCGATGAACGACGACTCCCTGCGCGTCCTCGACCCCCGCGGCAAGCCGGTGCAGACCGGCAGGCCCGCCAACCTGAGCGGGACGACGTACGCCGTCAAGCTCAGGAGCGGGCTGGGCAAGGGCACCTACACGGTCACCTACCAGGTCGTCTCGGCCGACAGCCACCCCGTCTCCGGCGCCTACACCTTCTCCGTCGGGGCGCCCTCGCCGACGGTCGTCAGCGGCACCGGACCGACCGCGGGCGGCGGCACCGTGGGCGCGCTGTACGCGATCGGGCGGTACGCGTCGTACGCCGGCTTCATCGTGCTCGCGGGCGGCGCCGCCTTCGTGCTCGCCTGCTGGCAGCGCGGCGCGGGCGTACGGCCCGTGCAGCGCCTGGTCGTCGGCGGCTGGCTCACGCTCACCGCGGCCACCCTGTGGCTGCTGCTCCTGCGCGGCGCGTACACCACCAGCGGGAAGTTCGGCGACGTCTTCGACCTCGGGCTGCTCGGGCCGGTGCTCCAGACGAAGACCGGCGCCGCCCTGGTCTCCCGGCTGTTGCTGCTCGCGGCCGCAGCGCTCTTCATCGCCGTCCTCTTCGGCGCCTACACGAAGCGGGACGAGGGCCAGGAGAAGCGCGATCTGACCTTCGGGCTGGCGATCGGCGGAGTGGTCGTGGCGGCCGGGCTCGCGACCAGCTGGGCCATGGCCGAGCACGCCTCGGTCGGTCTCCAGCCGGGCATCGCCATGCCCGTCGACGTCCTCCATCTGCTCGCCGTCGCCGCCTGGCTGGGCGGGCTCACCGCGCTGCTGGTCGCCCTGTACCGGGCGCCCGCCGAGACACCGGTCGAGGCCGCCGCCGTCCGCCGCTACTCCCGGCTCGCCTTCTGCTCCGTCGTCACGCTCGCCGCGACCGGCACCTATCAGTCCTGGCGTCAGCTCGGCTCCTGGTCGGCCTTCACCGACACCCGGTACGGCCAGCTGCTGCTGGTCAAGATCGGTCTGGTGGCCGTGATGGTCGCCATCGCGTCGGTGTCGCGGCGCTGGACCCGGCGGCTCGCCGGCGTCACCGTCGCGGGGGCGCAGACCGAGGCGGAGGAGGCGGCCGCCGACGAGGCGGAGAAGGCGACGGAGGCCGAGAAGGAGCGGGTGACGACCGGCGCGGCCAAGCAGTCCGCCGACAAGAGCGCCGGTAAGAGCCCCGGCAAGGGCAGGACGAGCGGCAACCCGCAGCGGGCCGAGCAGCTCGCCCGGCAGCGGGCCGCCATGGCCGCCGCCCGGCAGAAGCGGCTGCGCGACGGCGACGCCCACCGCTTCGGACTGCGCCGCTCGGTGCTCGCCGAGGCGGGCGTCGCGGTCGTGCTGCTCGCCGTGACCACCTGGCTGACCCAGACCGAGCCCGGCCGCACCGAGCTGGAGGCCAAGGCCGCCACCTCCTCCTCGGCCGGTGCCGCCACCGCGCCCACGAACGGCGCGCTGACCCTGGACATGCCCTTCGACACCGGCGGCACCAACGGCAAGGGTGTCATCAGCGTCGACCTCGACCCCGCGGGCGTGGGCGCGAACGAGATGCACCTCTATGTCCAGAACCCCAGCGGCAAGCCCTTCGACATCCCTGAGGTGAAGGTCGAATTCACCCTTGAGGCGAAGAAGATCGGCCCCCTTCCCGTGACCCCCGAGCACATCACCACCGGCCACTGGTCGGCGAGCGGAGTGCAGATCCCCCTGGCCGGCGACTGGAAGATCGCCGTCACCGTGCGGACCTCCGACATCGACCAGGTGACCGTCTCCAAGAACGCGCAGATCGGCTGAACCACACGATGACCGACCAGTCCGTCCCGCAGGCCCGCACCTCCGCCGAGGTGCCGCAGACCCCCGAGTCCGCACGCGGCCACGGTGTCTCCCGGCGCGCGCTGCTCGGCACCGCCGGCGCCACCGGGCTCGTGCTCGGCGCGGCCGGCGGGGCCGTGGGCTACGCCACCGCGCCCGCCTCGGCCACCCCGCTCACCTCGGTGGGCTCCGACCGGGCGATGTTTCACGGGAAACATCAGCCCGGCATCACCGAGGGCCTCCAGGCGCGCGGTCATCTCGTCGCCTTCGACCTGGCGGCGGGCGCCGGCCGCAAGGAGGCGGCGGCCCTGCTGCGCCGCTGGTCGGCGACGGCCGAGCGGCTGATGGCGGGCGAGGCCGCGCCCCACGACGACACCGACGTGGCCCGCGACGCCGGCCCCTCCTCGCTGACGATCACCTTCGGGTTCGGGTACGGCTTCTTCGGGAAGACCGGCCTGGACAAGCAGCGGCCGGGCGCGCTGGACCCGCTGCCGGACTTCTCCTCGGACCACCTGGACAAGGCGCGCAGCGACGGCGACCTGTGGGTGCAGATCGGCGCGAACGACGCCCTCGTCGCCTTCCACGCCCTGCGCGCGATCCAGAAGGACGCGGGCGGCGCGGCCCGGCTGCGCTGGCAGATGAACGGCTTCAACCGCAGCCCGGGCGCCACCGCGCACCCCATGACGGCCCGCAACCTCATGGGCCAGCTCGACGGCACCCGCAACCCGAAGCCGGCCGACTCCGACTTCGACCGGCGGATCTTCGTGCCCGCCTCGGGCGAGCCCGCCTGGATGGCGAACGGCTCCTACGCCGTCGTACGCCGTATCCGGATGCTCCTGGACGACTGGGAGAAGCTGTCGGTGGCCGCCCAGGAGCAGGTCATCGGGCGTCGCAAGGCCAACGGGGCGGCGCTGTCCGGGGGCGACGAGACGACCCCGATGGACCTGGAGAAGACCGACTCCCAGGGCAATTACGTCGTCCCGCTCAACGCGCACGCGCGGATCACCCGGCCCGACAAGAACGGCGGCGCGGCCATCCTGCGGCGCCCGTTCTCGTACCACGACGGCTTCGACGCGGACGGCACGCCCGACGCCGGTCTGCTCTTCGTGTGCTGGCAGGCGGACCCGCTGCGCGGCTTCGTCCCGGTGCAGCGCAAGCTCGACCGGGGCGACGCGCTGTCAGCGTTCATCCGGCACGAGGCGAGCGGTCTGTTCGCGGTGCCGGGCGGTGCGGCGCAGGGCGAGTACGTGGGGCAGCGGCTGCTGGAGGGCTAGCCCGGGACCGGGCCGGTCCGGAATGCGGTCGGCCCGGAACCCGGTCGGTCCGGGATGCGGCGAGGTTACGGGGTTTACCGATTTTGCTGGGCTTTCCGGGTTCAAACCATCCGGTCGAGTGGCTCTCGTGAGACCGCCGGGCCGGGGCGGCCTGCGGCCATTAGGGTGAGGGACATGCCAGCGAGCTATGCGTATCTCGGCCCCGAGGGCACCTTCACCGAAGTCGCCCTGCGGACACTCCCGGAAGCGGCCACCCGGGAGCTGACCCCGTACGTGTCGGTGCAGTCCGCGCTGGACGCGGTGCGGGCGGGCGAGGCCGAGGCCGCGTTCGTGCCGATCGAGAACTCCGTCGAGGGCGGCATCACCACCACCCTGGACGAGCTGGTCGCGGGCGAACCGCTGACCATCTACCGCGAGGTGCTGCTCTCGATCACCTTCGCCCTGCTGGTCCGGCCCGGCACGAAGCTCACCGACATCAAGACCGTCTCCGCCCACCCGGCGGCCCAGCCGCAGGTGCGCAACTGGCTGCGCACACACCTCCCGGACGCGGTCTGGGAGTCGGCCGCCTCCAACGCGGACGCCGCCCGCCTGGTCCAGGAGGGCCGCTACGACGCCGCGTTCGCGGGCGAGTTCGCCGCCGCCCGGTACGGACTTCAGGCCCTGGAGACCGGGATCCACGACGCGGAGAACGCGCAGACCCGGTTCGTGCTGGTCGGCCGCCCGGCCCGGCCCGCCGCGCCGACCGGTGCCGACAAGACCTCGGTGGTGCTGTGGCAGCGCGACGACCACCCCGGCGGCCTGCGCGACCTGCTCGGCGAGTTCGCCTCGCGCGGGATCAACCTCATGCTGCTCCAGTCCCGGCCGACCGGCGCCGGGATCGGCAACTACTGCTTCTGCATCGACGCCGAAGGCCATATCTCCGACCGGCGGATGGCGGAGGCGCTGATGGGGCTGAAGCGGATCTGCCTCCAGGTGCGTTTCCTGGGCTCCTACCCGCGCGCGGACATCGCGCCGGCCGGGGCCCGGCCGACGCCGGCATGGGCCTCGGACGAGGAGTTCATGGCCGCTTCGGACTGGGTGGCGCGCTGCCAGGACGGCCGGTTCTGATCGGGCCGCAGGACCGGTCGACACTCGCTTCGAGCCAGTCCTACCTGCATATCGTCGTTATCCACAGAAGTTATCCACAGGTCCGCTTCTCGACCTGGGGACAAGTCGACACGAGTGCATGAGTCGGTCGATAAATCGCCCCTCACGCCCCCGATGCGGCCATCGAGCCGCACCTCACCCTTCGTCCACCCGTTTCCTTTGATTCATCTTTTGGAGCGACCGCTTTCCACTCGAAAGTGGGTGTCACCCAGGTTTGTCCTGGGAATTCTTCACTCGGCCACGAAGTTCCGGAGTGATCAATTCCGAAGTCCACAGACCTTCCACACAGCCTGTGGATAACTCTCGGAAGGGTGTGGATTTCTGTGGACAGCGGGGCCGTGAAGTCCCGTTCTCCACAAGGGAATCCGGTCAACCCGGCGCCGAAAGCATGCCTCGTCCCAGGGAGTGAGACACTTTCCCTTGACTTGTTCCGACACGTTCCGCAATTCGTCCATAACGGAACGTAAGTGACAAATAGTGGCGCATCGGAACTCCACGGAATAGTGATTCGTGAGCGGCGAGCCCGCACCGGTAGCCTTGGCCTCGTGATTGACCTTCGCCTGCTTCGTGAGGACCCCGACCGTGTGCGCGCGTCCCAGCGCGCCCGTGGAGAGGATGTCGCGCTCGTCGACTCCCTCCTGTCTGCCGACGAGCGGCGCAGGTCCTCCGGCGTCCGCTTCGACGAGCTGCGTGCCGAGCAGAAGCAGCTCGGCAAGCTGATCCCCAAGGCCACCGGCGACGAGAAGGCCGAGCTGCTGAAGAAGGCCGGCCAGCTCGCCGCCGACGTCAAGGCCGCCGACGCCGACCGCGACGCGGCCGACGCCGAGACCCACGAACTGCTCCTCCGGCTGGGCAACCTCGTCCACCCCGACGTGCCCGTCGGCGGCGAGGAGGACTTCGTCACGCTGGAGACGCACGGCACGATCCGCGACTTCGGTGCCGAGGGCTTCGAGCCCAAGGACCACCTGGAGCTGGGCCAGCTGCTCGGCGCCATCGACGTCGAGCGCGGCGCCAAGGTCTCCGGCTCCCGCTTCTACTTCCTCACCGGTGTCGGCGCCCTGCTGGAGCTGGCCCTGGTGAACGCGGCGATGGCCCAGGCCACGGCCGCGGGCTTCACCCCCATGCTCGTCCCGGCCCTCGTCCGCCCCCAGTCCATGGCGGGCACCGGCTTCCTCGGCCAGGCGGCCCAGGACGTCTACCACCTCGACAAGGACGACCTGTACCTGGTCGGCACCTCCGAGGTCGCCCTCGCGGCGTACCACATGGACGAGATCATCGACGCCGACAGGCTGCCGCTGCGGTACGCGGGCTTCTCGCCCTGCTTCCGCCGCGAGGCCGGCTCGCACGGCAAGGACACGCGGGGCATCTTCCGGGTGCACCAGTTCGACAAGGTCGAGATGTTCTCGTACGTCGACCCCGAGGACTCCCAGGGCGAGCACCAGCGCCTGCTGGAGTGGGAGAAGCAGTGGCTGACCTCGCTGGAGCTGCCGTTCCGCGTGATCGACGTCGCCTCCGCCGACCTCGGCTCCTCGGCCGCCCGTAAGTACGACTGCGAGGCGTGGATCCCGACCCAGGGCAAGTACCGCGAGCTGACCTCGACCTCGGACTGCACCGAGTTCCAGTCCCGCCGGCTGTCGATCCGTATGCGGGACGGCAAGCAGGTCAAGCCGCTCGCCACGCTCAACGGCACGCTGTGCGCCGTACCGCGCACGATCGTGGCGATCCTGGAGAACCACCAGCTGGCCGACGGCTCCGTCCGGGTCCCCGAGGTGCTGCGCCCCTACCTGGGCGGCCGCGAGGTCCTGGAGCCGGTCACGCAGTGACGGGTTTTCCGTACCGGCTGATCGCGACCGACCTCGACGGAACGCTCCTGCGCTCCGACGAGTCGGTCGCGCAGCGCACCCGTGACGCGCTCGCCGCGGCCACCGCGGCGGGCGCGGCCCACATCGTCGTCACCGGCCGCGCCGTCCCCTGGACCCGGCACATCCTGGACGACCTCGGCTACGACGGTCTCGCCGTCTGCGGCCAGGGCGCACAGGTCTACGACGCCGGCGCCCACCGCCTGCTGACCTCGGTCACCCTGGACCGCCAGCTGGCGGGGGTCGCCCTGGCCAAGATCGAGGCCGAGGTGGGCCCGCTGTACCTGGCGGCGAGCCGGGACGGGTTGGACGGCGACGTGCTGGTCGGGCCCGGCTACGCGGTCACGGGCACGCTGCCCGCGGTCCCCCTGACGGACGCGTCCGACCTCTGGACGGCCCCGCTGAACAAGATCTACATACAGCACCCGACGCTGTCCGACGACGACCTGGCGCAGGCGGCCGAGCGCGCGGCCGGCGGCTTCGTCACCGTGGCCATGGCGGGCGAGGGCATCGTCGAACTGCTCCCGCTCGGCCTCTCCAAGGCCACGGGCCTGTCCCTGGCGGCCCGCCGCCTGGGCCTGAAGGCCGCGGACACGATCGCCTTCGGCGACATGCCCAACGACATCCCGATGTTCGCCTGGGCCGCCCGGGGCGTGGCCATGGCCAACGCCCACGAGGCGCTGCGCGAGGTGGCCGACGAGGTGACCACGTCCAACGAGGACGACGGGATCGCGGTGGTCCTGGAGCGGTTGCTGGGCTGAGGGCCGGGGAGGCGGCCGCGCGGCCAACCGCTGTGGGCCGTCGTTCCGCAGAACGGAACGGGTGGGCACAGCCTGCAGCGCGGGGCGCCGACATGACCAACCCCTGCTGAAGACCGGCCGTACCACAGCGGCAGCGCCTCGCGGCCGCCCCGGACAGCTCCTGTGGCTCCACGGCGGGGTAACTACACCGGAGCCGGCCTCGGGCTGTCCTGTCGGGAGCCGGGCGTACTGCCGTGCATGGGCATCGCCCACCTCCACTCCCGGATCAGGGCGCCGGGACGTTCCCGGCGGATGGGGCACAACCACTCTGCCCCGCAGCCCGGTTGGGCGCCACCGAATTACCGGCGGCGCCACCTGCGGCGCCGGGCCTTGCCGAAGAACCAGCCCGCCGGCGGCTCGTCGGAGCGCCATGGCTGCGGCTCGGGCGCCTCGGCACGCCAGCGGGCGGCGAGCATACGGGCCCGCGCGGACGGCTCGGAGGTCTCGGCGCCGCGTATGAAGGCCTCGTCCAGGACCAGTTCGTCCAGTCTGTCCCCGGCGTCGCCCCCGGACCGTCCGCGCCCGTCGTTCTCCGGTATCTCCTCCGTCATCGACGACCTCCTCGCCGTGCATCCGCTTTGCTCAGTTCGCCCGGACCGGTGTGAAGCCCCCGTCAAGCCGCCGGAGGTCTACTCCTCGCCCGCGAGCTTCAGCGCCCGCAGCTTCTGGCCGGCGTACCAGGTGGCCAGCACGGTGACCGCCACCAGCAGCACCATGGCCGTCGGCAGGCCCACGGTGGAGGTCACGAGGTCCCCGCCGGCGACCTTGTGGGCGACGGCCAGCGACCACTGCTGGACGCTGAGCGTGCGCGCGCCGGGCACCAGGGAGCCGAACAGCGCCTCCCAGACCAGTGCGTACACGAGCCCGAAGACCACGGCGTGCCGGGAGACCGTGCCGAGCAGCAGGAACAGCGCCGAGTAGGCGATGGACGAGACCAGCGCGGCGACCGTGTAGGCGACGGCGATCTGCTGGCCGTTGCCGTTGAGGATCAGGCCCGCGATCAGGGTCGGCAGCGCCGAGAAGACCATGGTCACGGCGATGGCGACGATCAACTTGGTGAAGATGATCGTGGGCCGCTTCAGCGGCTTGGCCAGCAGGTAGACGACGGAACCGTCGTCGATCTCCGGGCCGATCGCGCCCGTGCCCGCGATGACGCCGATGATCGGCACCATCGTGGCGATCGCGAAGCCGCCGAGGACGTCGGCCGCGGTCTGGTCGTCGGCGCCGGTCAGGGCCCGCACGGCCACGGCGAGGACGATCAGCAGCACCGGCAGCGCGCCGAGGATGAGGGCCCGGCGACGGCCGAGCAGGGCCCGGTAGGTGAGCCGGGCGACAGTGGGGTCGTACATCTTCGGCCTCCTACGCCGCGACCAGGTAAGAAAAGACGGACTCCAGGGACTCGTCGGACGGCGAGACCGTGAGGAGCCGGATGCCGTGGTCCCGGGCGACCTTCGGCAGCAGGGCGGTGAAGCGGCCGAAGTCCACGGCCTGGATGCGCAGCGCGCCCTCGCTGTGGTCCACCTCGATGCCGGCCGTCGAGGGGTCGGCGATCAGCGCGGCCGCGAGGGCGCGGTCGTCGCTGGAGCGGACGAGGTAGCGGTGCGGGCGGTCGGTCATCAGGCGGCGGATCCTGCGGAAGTCGCCGCTGGCCGCGTGCCTGCCGGCGACGACGACCTCGATGTGCCGGGCGAGCTGCTCGACCTCTTCGAGGATGTGCGAGGAGAACAGCACCGTGCGGCCCTCGTCGCCCATCTTCCGCAGCAGGTCCATCAGTTGCATGCGCTGGCGTGGGTCCATGCCGTTGAACGGCTCGTCCAGCAGGAGCAGCGACGGCTCGTGGACGAGGGCGCTCGCCATCTTCACGCGCTGGCGCATGCCCTTGGAGTACGTCGAGATCTTCCGGTCCTGCGCGTACTCCATCTCGACCGTGGCCAGGGCCTTCTGGGCCGCACCCGCGCCCAGGCCGTGCAACTCGGCGTTGGCCACGACGAATTCGCGGCCGGTGAGGAAGTCGTACATCGCCTCGCGCTCGGGGACGATGCCGATGTGCCGGTAGATGGCCTCGTTGCGCCACACCGGCTGTCCGTCGAGGGTGACCGTGCCGGTGGAGGGGGCGAGGAAGCCGCCCATCATGTTGATCAGGGTGGACTTTCCGGCGCCGTTGGGGCCGAGCAGGCCGGTGACGCCGGGGCCGATCGTCATCGTGATGTCGTTGACGGCGACCACGTTGCCGAACCAGCGGGAGACGTGGTCGATGCTGAGCGTGGTCACAGTCCCACCTTCTTGTAGCGGCGCATCAGCAGGCCGTAGCTGCCGGCGATCAGGGCGAGCACGACCAGGACGTAGACCACGCCCTGTCCGGCCGACGGGTTGATCGCGCCGGGGTTGCGGGCGGTCGCGCCGAGGAAGGCCGACTGGACGCCGTCGATGAGCGTGACGGGCGAGAACAGGCCGATCCACGGGATGGCGGACGTGTGGTTCTGCACGTTGGCGATGGCCTGGAGCGTGGAGACCGCGCCGTAGGAGATGACCATCACGGCGATCACGGCGGCGATACCGAAGCCCCGGCGCGGGGTGACGGCGGCGATGACCAGGCCGATGCCGGCGAACAGCAGGGAGAGCAGCGCCACGGAGACCAGTCCCTCGGCGAATTCCTTCGTCTGGTGGGCGAAGCCCAGCTTGGCCAGCAGCGCGCCCACGTACATCACGAGCAGGGGAGTGGCGGTCAGGATGAAGACCGCCGAGGCCAGCGACGCGTACTTGGCGCGGACGTAGTCGGCGGTCTCGATGGGCCGCGAGAAGTACAGCGGCACGGTCTTGAAGCGCAGGTCGCGGGAGACGGACTGGGGTGCCTGCGCGGCGACGTACAGGCTGATCACGGCCTGCATGATGATCGCGTAACGGGTGTACGTCACGGGCAGTTCGTGCGCCTTGGTGAAGACGGTGACGGCCACCATGATGGCGGCGGGCACGCACATCACCGCGAACAGCACCATCGGCAGCACCTTGGACTTCACCGAGCGGCCGAGTCCGTAGGAGCCGCGCAGGGACTGCGCGTACAGCGAGCGGCGGGCGTAGGCGCGGCCGAGGCGGGGGCCGTCGTAGCCGCGGTAGCCGATGTCGTGGATGCGGGTCTGGTCGCCGGCCGGGGCCGGCAGGGGGCGCTCAACCGCCATGTCCGACGGCCTCCTTCCGCTGCTTGTCGCTGCTGTGTCCGTCGTCGGTGAACACCTCGGAGATGTGGTGCCGGCGCTGCTCCATGCGCACCAGGCCGAGGCCGAGGTCGGCGACGACGTCCCGGACGAGGTCGTAGATCTCCTCGCTCTCGGCGGTCAGCAGCAGGACGTGGCCCGCGCCGGGCAGTCCGGCGCCCTCGTCCTGCGTGTCCAGTCCGCGCGCGTGGAGCGCCTCGCGGACCGCGCGGGTGCCGTCGGGGTGGGTCTCGCTGTCGGTGACCTCGATCGCCAGGGTGGTCGTGGTCTGGGTGAAGTCGGTGGTGGAGCTGGAGCGCAGGAGCTTGCCGCCGTCGATGACGACGACGTGGTCGCAGGTGCGCTCCAGCTCGCCCAGCAGATGGGAGGTGACCAGGACGGAGATGCCGAAGTCGGTGTGGATGCGGCGGATCAGGCCGAGCATGTCGTCCCGCCCGACCGGGTCGAGGCCGTTGGTCGGCTCGTCCAGGAAGACCAGCTCCGGATCGTGCACCAGCGCCTGGGCGAGCTTGACCCGCTGCTTCATGCCCGTGGAGTAGCCGCCGATGGGGCGGTAGCGCTCCTCGTACAGGCCGACGTGGCGCAGGGTGTCCGCGGTGCGCTCGCGGGCGGCGGCGGGCGGCAGGCCGGACATGCGCGCCATGTGGACGACGAACTCGGTGGCCGAGACGTCGGGCGGCAGGCAGTCGTGCTCCGGCATGTACCCGACGCGCTCGCGGATGGCGCGGCCCGACGACGGGGCGGCGACGTCCAGGCCGAGCACTTCGGCGCGGCCCTCCGTGGCGGGGGACAGACCCAGCAGGATCTTGATCAGGGTGGACTTGCCGGCGCCGTTGGCTCCGACGAGTCCGGTCACACCGGGTCCGATGTCCACGGACAGCCGGTCGAGAGCGGTCACCCGGGGGAACCGCTTGCTCAGGCTTTCGGTCGCGATCACAGTCACGCATACGACCGTAGTGATGCGGGCCACGCCGGTCGTCAGACCTCAGAGCCGTCTTCGTGTCAGTCCCAGGTATTACGGGGCCCTAAGGGATGCCCTGCCTAAGGGTTACCGCGGGTTTTCCACAGCCTGTCGTCCCTCCTATTGACGCCGCCTCTAACAACTGTCACATTCACCAATGTCAAGTTACGGACGCGTACCGCAGTCGGCGAGGCGACGCGTCGAGTCGGCGGCACGACGGGACGGGGCGGCATGACGACGGCAGTGAGCAGCGAACTCTCCGTGGAGCTGCGGGGGTTCAGGCGGGTGCAGCGCCTCGCCTACGAGTGCGCGGAGGCGGTCGCGGCGCGCCTGGAGCCGGGTGTGACGGAGCGCGAGGCGGCGCGGATGCAGCGCGAGTGGCTGCGCGAGCGCGGGGTGCGGGACTGGTTCCATCTGCCCTTCGCCTGGTTCGGCGACCGCACGGCGTTCGTGAACTTCCGCGTCCCGCTCCAGTTCTTCCCCACCGACCGCGCCCTGGCGCCCGGGATGCCGTTCATCCTGGACATGGCTCCGGTCTACGAGGGGTACACGGCGGACATCGGCTACTCGGGCTCCCTCGGAGTCAACCCGGTGCAGGACCGGCTGATGGCCGACCTGGAGGCGCACCGGGAGCTGATCCTGCGCGAGGTGCGCGAGCGGCGCCCGCTGCGCGAGATCTACGAGGACGTGGACCGCCTCATGGTCCGCCAGGGCTACGCCAACCGGCATCGCGCGTACCCGTTCGGCGTGATCGCCCACAAAGTGGACCGGGTGAAGCAGCGCCGTTTCTCCCCGCACCTGTTCGGGTTCGGCACGCAGTCCCTGAAGGGGCTGGCCGCCGACGCGCTGCACGGCCACCGCGAGGGCTGGTCGCCCCTGTGGTCGCCGTACCGCTTCTCCGACCACCCGCCGCAGCCGGGCCTGTGGGCGGTCGAACCCCACCTCGGCTTCCGGGGTACGGGCGCGAAGTTCGAGGAGATCCTCGTGGTCACCGACTCCGGGGACCCCGAGCAGAGCGCGTTCTGGCTGGACGACGATCTGCCGCACGTGCGGCGCTGGGCGGAGGAGAAGTGACGGCGGACGGCGCGGGAGAGGCGAGGGCGGGCGTGACGCTGAAGGGGGCGCGGGAGCGCCGGATCGCGACCGGCGGGGTCGAGCTGTGCGTGGCCGAGCTGGGCGATCCGGAGCAGCCGACGGTGGTGCTGGTGCACGGCTACCCGGACAGCAAGGAGGTCTGGTCGGAGGTGGCCGGCCGGCTCGCCGGCCGCTTCCACGTGGTGCTGTACGACGTCCGGGGCCACGGCCGCTCGACGGCGCCGCAGCCGCTGCGCGGCGGCTTCACGCTGGCCAAGCTCACCGACGACTTCCTGGCCGTGCTGGACGCGGTCAGCCCGGACCGGCCGGTGCATCTGGTCGGGCACGACTGGGGCTCGGTGCAGTCGTGGGAGTTCGTCACGGTGGGCCGCACGGAGGGCCGCATCGCCTCCTTCACCTCGATCTCCGGCCCGTCCCTGGACCACTTCGGACACTGGATCAACGCGCGCGTGAAGCGGCCGACGCCCCGCCGGGTGGGCCAGCTCCTCGGCCAGGGCGCCAAGTCCTGGTACGTGTACATGCTGCACACGCCCGTGCTGCCCGAGCTGGCCTGGCGCGGCCCGCTCGGCAAGCGCTGGCCGCGCATCCTGGAGCGCGTCGAGCAGGTCCCCGGCGGCGACTACCCGACCGCGTCCCTGTCCTCCGACGCGGCGCACGGCGCCTGGCTGTACCGGGACAACGTCCGCGCCCGGCTGACCAGGCCCCGCCCCGACGCGTACGCACACGCGCCCGTGCAGCTCATCACGCCGCAGGGGGACGCGTTCCTGTCCGAGCGGCTCTACGACGACCTGGAGCGGTGGGCACCGCAGCTGACCCGCCGCACGCTCCCGGCCAAGCACTGGGTGCCGCGCACCCGGCCCGACCACGTCGCCTCCTGGATCGAGGAATTCATCATGTCCGTCGACGGCGGCCGGCCGGAACCGAAGGCCACCGGCCGCCACGCGGCCCGGTTCGGCGGGCAGTTGGTGCTGGTCACCGGCGCGGGCAGCGGCATCGGCCGGGCCACGGCCTTCGCCTTCGCGGAGGCCGGCGCGCGCGTGGTCGCCGTGGACCGCGACGCCGAGTCCGCGGCCCGCACCGCCGAGCTGTCCCGGCTCGTCGGCGCGCCCGAGGCCTGGGCGGAGACGGCCGACGTCTCCGACGAGCAGGCCATGGAGAAGCTCGCCGAGAAGGTGCACCGCGAGTACGGCGTGCTGGACGTGCTGGTCAACAACGCGGGCATCGGCCTGTCCGGCTCCTTCTTCGCCACCACGACCGACGACTGGCGCAAGGTCCTGGACGTCAACCTGTGGGGCGTGATCCACGGCTGCCGGCTCTTCGGCGCGCGGATGAGCGAGCGCGGCCAGGGCGGCCACATCGTCAACATCGCCTCGGCGGCGGCCTTCCAGCCCTCCCGGGCCCTGCCCGCCTACAGCACCTCCAAGGCGGCGGTGCTGATGCTCTCCGAGTGCCTGCGGGCCGAACTCACCGGTCAGGGCATCGGGGTGAGCGCGATCTGCCCCGGCATCGTCAACACCAACATCACCTCCACGGCCCGCTTCGCCGGGGTCGACGAGACGGAGGAGCGGCGCCGGCAGAAGAAGTCGGCGCGGCTGTACGGCAAGCGCAACTACCCGCCGGAGAAGGTGGCCGAGGCGATCCTGGACGCGGTGACCGGCGACAAGGCGGTCGTCCCGGTGACCCCGGAGGCGCGCGGCGCCCACCTCATGTCCCGATTCCTGCCCGGGGCGCTGCGGCGCATCGCGCGCGTGGAGCCGAGGCTGTGAGATGACCGGACCGCCGCCCGCGCGGACGTACCGCATCGAGGACCTGGCGCACCACACGGCCACGACGGTGCGGACCATCCGCGCCTACCAGGACCGCGGTCTGCTCCCCCGGCCCGAGCGCCGGGGCCGCGCCAACCTCTACTCCGAGGCGCACCTCACCCGGCTGCACCAGATCGCCCACCTCCTCGACCGCGGCTACACCCTGGCGTCCATCAAGGAGTTGCTGGAGGCCTGGGACACCGGCCGGGGCCTCGGCGGGGTGCTCGGCCTGGTCACCGAGGTGGAGGGCCCGTGGACGGACGAGCGCCCCGCCCGGGTCACCCGGGCCGAGCTCGACGCCCGCTTCGGCGCCGCGCCCGACGACGACGCCGTGGCGGAGGCGGTCGAGCTGGGCGTCCTGGAGCGGATCGAGGGCGACCCGGACACGTTCTCGGTGCCGAGCCCCCAAGAGCTGGCCGTGGCCGTCGAGTTGCACGCGGCCGGGGTGCCGCTGTCCGCGATCTCGGACCACCTGCGGGAGTTGAGGGGCCAGGTCGAGCACATCGCCGCCCGTTTCCTGGAGTTCACCAGCGAGTACGTCTTCGCGCGCTACCTGGACGATCCCGGGCGGCGCACGGACGCGCACGCGGCGGAGGCGGCCTCGCTCGTGCGCCGGCTGCGACCGCTGGCCCAGCAGACGATGGAGGCCGAACTGGCCCGGGCCATGCGCACATTGGCGACCAGACATCTGCGCACCCACCTCGTGACCGAGAAGCCGGCGCCGGAGGCGTCCGCCACCCGTTCCGTGCCCCTGCCGACCGAGACGATCTCCGCCGTGGAAAGGCTCGTTGGTCCGAGGCATGTCGCCGAGTTCATCGCGCTGGCGGCCGAACGGGAGGCGAGGGCACGGTCCTTGGACCAGTTGGCCTCAGTCTCCACTGCGGACAAGGAACTTCCCGAACCATCATAAACCGCCCGTCACTTATCCACAGTTTCACCAATTCCCCTGTGGATAACCACAGTTGGTTGTGGATCAAACCTGGGGACAAAAAAGACCTGCGTGATCCGCGTCTCTCGCGCACGCTGGACACATGAAGGAAGAGCATGACCAAAGACGCACCGTGAAGGTGTCGAAATACCTCTCCAAGCACCTGCGCCACCAGCCGGAGCGGATCGGGCTCACCCCGGACCCGGCCGGCTGGGTGGAGATCGACGCGCTGATCGCCGCGGCCGCCGCGCACGGGTTCCCGGTCACGCGCGAGGAGCTGGACCACGTGGTGGCCGCCAACGACAAACAGCGCTTCGCGGTCGACGGCGACAGGATCCGCGCCAGCCAGGGCCACAGCATCGAGGTCGACCTCGGCCTGCCCCCGGCGACCCCGCCGCCGTACCTCTACCACGGGACCGTCGCCCGCGCCCTGGACGCGATCCGCGCACAGGGACTGCGGCCCATGAACCGGCACGACGTGCACCTGTCCGCCGACCGCGAGACCGCCACCCGGGTCGGCGCCCGCCGCGGCCGCCCCGTCGTGCTCGCCGTGGACGCCGGCGCCATGCACCGTGACGGCCACGTCTTCCACGTCAGCGCCAACGGCGTCTGGCTGACGAAGGCCGTACCGCCGCGACACCTGCGCTTCCCCGGCTCCCGCTGACCCCTGGTGACCTGCGCTCTTTCCCTCCCTCCGAGGAACCTTCGCGCGCGTGCCGCCGTCCTCGGTGGTATGGACCACTCGCCCGTACACCTGCCGACCACCCAGGCCGCCGTCGACGCCCTGCGCGCCCTCGCCGCCCGCTACGCGCGCGAGATCGAGGTCAACGACGACATCGGCGCCGACCGGACCTCCCGCCGCGACGCCGCGGGGATCGGAGTGATCACGGATCCCGACGGCTCCCTGCCGCACGAGGCGTACGTCGAGTTCGGCGGCCTGCCCCAGGTGAGCGTGCGGCTCTATCCGGACGACGACGCGCTGATCACCGTCGAGGGCGTCGAGTGCCCCGACATCGCGCGCGACGACGTCCCGGCCTTCCTCCGCTCCGTCTTCGACGGCCTCGCCCACGTCAGGACGCGCCGCTTCCCGCCCGGCTACCGCCTGGTCGTCCCGCTGCCCGGCGACCGTACGCACACGGAGTACGTCCCGATGATCCTGCTGAGCCCGTGGCTGAGCCGGAACGTCCGCTGATCGTTTGGGTCGTTGTCCGTGGGGCCGCTTACTCTCGAACGCATGAGCCTGCGTCTGAGCACCGTGATCCTGCCCCACCGCCGCTGGAGCGAAGGCGGCCGTTCGACCTGGACACGGGCCGAGCAGCTGGGCTTCCACACCGCGTACACCTACGACCACCTGTCCTGGCGCACCTTCCGTGACGGCCCCTGGTTCGGCGCGGTCCCGACCCTGACCGCGGCCGCCGGCGTCACCGAGACCCTGCGCCTCGGCACGCTGGTGACCTCGCCGAACTTCCGGCATCCGGTGACCCTCGCCAAGGAGCTGATCTCCCTCGACGACATCTCCGGCGGCCGGATCACGCTCGGCATCGGCGCCGGCGGCACCGGCTTCGACGCGACGGCGCTGTTGAACAGCAGCCAGGAGCCGTGGAGCCCGCGCGAGCGCGCCGACCGCTTCGCCGAGTTCGTGCCGCTGCTCGACCGGCTGCTCACCGAGGACGCGGTGACCCACGACGGCCGGTTCTACTCGGCGGACGAGGCGCGCAACATCCCCGGCTGTGTGCAGCGGCCCCGGCTGCCGTTCGCGGTGGCGGCCACCGGCCCGCGCGGTCTCAAGCTCGCCGCGCAGTACGGACAGGCGTGGGTGACCACGGGCGACCCGAAGCTCTACGAGACCGGGACTCCGGAGCAGTCCGTCGAGGCCCTGCGCGGCCAGCTGGGCAAGCTGTCCGAGGCCTGCGCGGCCGCCGGGCGGGACGTGGCCGAGCTGGACAAGATCCTGCTCACCGGCTTCACCCCGGACCGTGCCCAGCCCCTCCGGTCCGTGGACGCCTTCGTGGACTTCGCCGGCCGGCACCGGGAGCTGGGCTTCACCGAGATCGTGATCCACTGGCCCATCCCGGACTCCGACTTCGCCGCGGACGAGAAGGTCTTCGAGAAGATCGCCATGGAGGCGCTCGCTCAACTGGGCTGACGCGGAAGGCCCTCCGGTGCACCGGATGCCGTCCGTGCCGCTGAGCGTCATCTGCGTCTCATCTGTGCGGAGTCCCGCACGGGCGTGCGGGCATATGCGCGAGAATGGCCGGGTGACCTCAGCGACCAGACAGCCCGGGACCCCGTCCGCCGCCCTACGGCCGCGGCTGATCGCCACCGACCTCGACGGCACGCTGCTGCGGGACGACAAATCGGTCTCCCCACGGACCGTCGCGGCGCTGGCCGCCGCCGAGGAGGCGGGCATCGAGGTCTTCTTCGTCACCGGCCGCCCGGCCCGCTGGATGAACGTCGTCAGCGACCACGTCCACGGCCACGGCCTGGCGATCTGCGGCAACGGCGCCGCCGTGGTCGACCTGCACGGCGGCCCCGGCGCCCACCGGTTCGTGAAGGTGCGCGAACTGGCCCGCCCGAACGCCCTGGACGCCGTACGGCTGCTGCGCGAGGCGGCGCCCGGCACGGTGTTCGCGGTCGAGCAGACCTACGGCTTCCACCAGGAGCCCGACTATCCCAAGCTGCACCTGGAGATACCGGACAACCTCCAGCCCGCCGAGCGGCTCCTCGCCCCCGACGGTCCGGACGCCGACCAGCCCGTGCTCAAGATCCTGGCCTACCACCCGGACCTCGATCCCGACGCCTTCCTCACCCTCGCCCGGATCGCGATCGGCGACCGCGCCAACGTCACCCGCTCCAGCCCCAGCGCCCTGCTGGAACTGAGCGGCCCCGACGTCTCCAAGGCCAGCACGCTCGCCCTGTGCTGCGCCGAGCGCGGCATCTCGCACGACGAGGTCGTCGCCTTCGGGGACATGCCCAACGACGTCGAGATGCTGACCTGGGCCGGCCGCTCGTACGCGATGGGCAACGCCCACCCCGACGTCGTCGCCGCCGCGTCGGGCCGCACGGTCGCCAACAACGAGGACGGTGTGGCGGTCGTGATCGAACAGCTTCTGGCGGACCGCTTCTAGGTCCTGCCGGCCCGGCGTCTCAGGTTCTCGCCGGTGAGGTCGCCGACGGCCGCGTCGACAGGGCCGAGGAAGCGGTGCGAGGGCGTGAACGCGGCGGTACGGCGGCCATGTTGATCTGCGCGGCGAACTGCAGCATCCGGAAGTCGGTGGCAGCGGCCGTCTCACCGCTCCGGTCCAGCGTGGTGTGCCGTTCCAGCCCGCTGCCCACGGACCGCATCGCCGCCGGCAACTGCGGCATCCGCAGGGCGGGCTCGACGGCCCGGGTGACGGTCACCGCGCCGCCACCAGCGACTCCGCCGCCTCCTCCCGCAGCGCCATCGCCCGCAGCGGCCCGTCCACGGCGACGAGCTCCGCGTACCCGCCCCGCTGCACAACCCGGCCCGCGTCGAGCACGATCACCTCGTCCACCGCGTCCAGGCCCGCCAGCCGGTGGGTGATCAGCAGCGTCGTACGGCCCTCGGTCGCGGCCAGCAGATCGGCGGTGAGCGCGTCGGCCGTCGGCAGATCCAGGTGCTCGGCGGGCTCGTCGAGGACCAGGACGGGGAAGTCGGCCAGCAGCGCACGGGCCAGCGCGAGCCGCTGGCGCTGACCGCCGGACAGCCGCGCCCCGTGCTCGCCGACCAGCGTGTCCAGGCCGTTCGGCAGCGAGTCCACCCAGTCCAGCAGCCGGGCCCGGGCCAGCGCCCGGCGAAGATCGTCCTCGGTGGCCTCCTTCCCGGCCAGCAACAGGTTCTCGCGCACCGAACTGTCGAAGAGATGCGCGTCCTGCGCACACAGCCCGACGAGCCGCCGTACGTCGTCACCGGCCAGCGCGTACGCGTCCACACCGGCGAGCATGTACGCGCCCTCCTCCGGGTCGAGGAACCGCAGCAGCACCTGCGCGAGGGTCGTCTTGCCGGCACCGGAGGCCCCGACCACGGCGATCCGCCTGCCCTGCTCCAGCGTGAGGTCGAACCCGGCCAGCGCCTCCCGCCGCTGCCCCTCGTACCGCGCGGCGAGCCCCTTGACCACCAGCGGGAACGGCGAGGCCGGCGCCTGGCGCGGCCGCTCCGGCTCACGTACGGGCTCCGGGGTGTCCAGCACCTCGTACACCCGCTCCGCGCTGCGCCGCACCCGCTGCCGGTGGCGCACGGCGAGCGGCAGCCCCAGGACGCCCTCGAAGGCGGCCAGCGGGGTGAGGACGACCACGGCCATCGCCACGCCGCCGAGTCGGCCCGCGGCCACCGCCTGGGCGCCGAACAGCGCGGTGGCAGCGACGGTCAGGCCGCAGATCAACGCGGTGAGCCCGTCGCCGAGCGCGGTGGCCACGGCGGCGCGCGAAGCGATCCGGGTGAGCGTGCCGTCGGCGCGCCGGGCCGCGTCCTTACGGGCGGGCAGCGCACCGGCGACGGTCAGTTCGGCGGTGCCGGTGAGCAGATCGGTGACGCGGGTGGCGAGCACGCCCCGCGCGGGCGCCAGCCGCCGCTCGGCGCGCCGGGCCACGGAGGCGGTGACGAGGGGAACACCGACCCCGGCCGCCGCCAGACCGACCGCGAGGGCGGCCCCGGCCTCGGGCAGCAGCCACGCCGTGAAGCCGACGGAACCGGCCGAGACGAGGACGGCCACGGAGGCGGGCAGCAGCCAGCGCAGCCAGTAGTCCTGGAAGGCGTCCACGTCCGCGACCAGCCGGGTCAGCAGATCACCGCGCCGGGCGCTGCGCAGTCCGGCAGGCGCGAGTCGCTCCAGACGCCGATAGACCGCGACCCGGGTGTCGGCCAGCATCCGCAGCACGGCGTCGTGCGACACCAGCCGCTCGGCGTACCGGAAAACGGCCCGCCCGATCCCGAAGGCCCGCGTCGCCGTCACGGCCACCATCAGATACAGCACGGGCGGCTGCTGCGAGGCCCGCGAGATGAGCCACCCGGACGTCGCCATCAGCCCGACGGCACTGCCGAGCGCGAGAGCCCCGAGCACCAGCGCCAGCACGAGCCGCCCGCGCAGGGGCCGGGCAAGCCCGCGAACCCGGGCAAGGGGGCTGCGGGGCTGGGCGGGGGTCTGCTCCGGCAGGTCTGTCGCGGCTGTCGGGTCACTCTCCAGCCGAGAATGGCGGGTGGTGGGCAGGCAAGGGCGAGGGTCCAGGGAGTGGAGCTCCCCGGCATGCTCACGGCCGGTCAACCGAACGACCCGGTCGGCCACATCCAGCAGCGCAGGCCGATGGACCACAAGAAGCACAGTCCGGTCCACCGCCAGCCGTCGCACCGCTGCCACGACCTCCGCCTCGGTCTCCCCGTCCAGCGCGGCCGTCGGCTCGTCCAGCAACAGCACAGGCCGGTCGGCGAGAAACGCCCGAGCCAGCGCCAGCCGCTGCCGCTGCCCCGCCGACAGCCCGGCCCCGTCCTCGCCGAGCACGGTCTCCGCCCCCTCGGGCAGCGCGTCCACGAACTCCAGCGCGCCCGCGTCCCGCAACGCCCGCCGTACGGCACCGTCGTCCGCGTCGGGCCGGGCCAGCCGTACGTTCTCCGCGATGGTCCCGGCGTACAGGTGCGGCCGCTGCGGCACCCAGGCGATCCGCGAGCGCCACTCCTCCAGGTCCAGGCCGGCCAGCTCCGCGCCACCGATCCGCACCCGGCCCTCGGCGGGCTCCACAAAGCCCAGCAGCACGTTCAACAGTGTCGTCTTGCCCACACCGCTCGGCCCGACCAGCGCCACGGTCTCGCCGGGCTCGACGGTGAACGACACGTCGCTCACCGCGTCGCCGGAGCGGCCGGGGTAGCGGACGGTGACCCCGTCGAAGGCCACCGCGCCCTCGGGCACCGCACCCGTGCCGGACGCCGGGACCGGCGTCTCCAGCACCGCGAAGATCTCCTCCGCGGCGGCGAGCCCCTCGGCCGCCGCGTGGAACTGCGCCCCGACCTGGCGCAGCGGAAGGTAGGCCTCGGGCGCCAGCACCAGGATCACGAGACCGATGTACAGGTCCATGTCGCCGTGGACGAGCCGCATGCCGACCGTCACCGCGACCAGGGCCACCGACAGCGTGGCGAGCAGTTCCAGCGCGAAGGAGGAGAGGAAGGCGATCCGCAGGGTCTGCATGGTCGCCTGCCGGTACTCGCCGGTGATCCGGCGGATGGACTCGGCCTGCGCCTTGGCCCGGCCGAACACCTTCAGTGTGGGCAGACCCGCGACCACGTCCAGGAAGTGGCCGGACAGCCGGGACAGCAGCCGCCACTGACGGTCCGTCCGGGACTGCGTGGCCCAGCCGATCAGGACCATGAAGAGCGGGATGAGCGGCAGGGTGCCGACGATGATCGCCGCCGAGACCCAGTCCTCGGTGACGATCCGCGCCAGCACCGCCACCGGCACGACCACCGCGAGCCCCAACTGCGGCAGATAGCGCGAGAAGTAGTCGTCCAGGGCGTCCACGCCCCGCGTGGCCAGGGTGACCAGCGAGCCGGTCCGCTGACCGCCCAGCCATCCAGGACCGAGCGCCGCCGCCCGGTCCAGAAGGCGACCGCGCAGTTCGGACTTCACCGCCGCGCTCGCCCGGTGGGCGGCGAGTTCGGTGAGCCAGGCGACGACCGAACGGCCCACCGCCACGGCCACCAACAGCAGCAGGGGAGTGCGCAGTTCAGCGACGGACCCCCCGTGCTGGAAGGCACCGACGACGACCTCGGCGATGAGCATCGCCTGGGCGATGACCAGCCCCGCACCGACGGCTCCCAGGCCGACGACCGCCACGAGGAAGAACCGGGTGGCGCGTGCGTAGCGCAGCAGACGCGGATCGATTGGTTTCACGTGAAACGTGCCCTTCGGCCCAGAGGGCGTGTTTCACGTGAAACACACCCTCGGCGGACTCAGTGCGCGATATCGGCGATGTGCTGCGTGCCGATCCGCTTGCGGAACACCCAGTACGTCCAGCCCTGGTAGAGCATGACGAGCGGGGTGGCAATCGCCGCACACCAGGTCATGATCTTCAAGGTGTACGGGCTCGACGAGGCGTTGGTGACCGTCAGGCTCCAGTCCCCGTTCAGGGTGGACGGCATGACGTTCGGGAAGAGCGACAGGAAGAGCATCGCCACGGCGGCCACGATGGTGAGGCCGGACAGGGCGAACGACCATCCCTCGCGCCCGGCCTGGTTGGCCACCAGAGCGGCGACCAGCGCGGCGACGGCCACGATCAGGGCCACCAGGCTCCTGCCGTTACCGCTGTGGTCCTGCGTCCACAGCAGGAAGGCGAGAGCCACGACGGCCGCGACGAGACCGACCCGCAGGGCCAGCTTCCGTGCCCGCACCCGGATGTCCCCCACGGTCTTGAGCGCGGTGAACACCGCGCCGTGGAAGGTGAAGAGGGTGAGCGTGACCAGGCCGCCGAGCAGGGCGTAGGGGTTGAGCAGGTCCCAGACGGTGCCGACGTACTCGAAGTGCTGGTCGATCTTCACGCCCCGCACGATGTTCCCGAAGGCCACGCCCCACAGGAAGGCCGGGATCAGCGAGGTCCAGAAGATCGTGTGCTCCCAGTTGCGCTGCCAGTTCTCCTCGGGCCGCTTCGCGCGGTACTCGAAGGCGACGCCCCGGAGGATCAGGCAGACCAGGATGACCAGCAGGGGCAGATAGAAACCGGAGAAGAGGGTGGCATACCAGTCCGGGAAGGCCGCGAAGGTCGCACCGCCGGCCGTGAGCAGCCACACCTCGTTCCCGTCCCACACGGGCCCGATGGTGTTGATCAGCACCCGGCGCTCCGGCCGGTCGCGGGCCAGCATCTTGGTGAGGATGCCGATCCCGAAGTCGAAGCCCTCCAGGAAGAAGTAGCCGGTCCACAGGACGGCGATCAGGACGAACCAGACGTCGTGAAGATGCATAACTGTTCCCCCGGCCTAGTAAGAGAAGGCCATCGGCTTGTCGGCGTCACGGGTGTCGCCGCCGATCTTCGTGGGCGGGTTGAGGTCGGCCTCGGTCAGCTCGGGCGGACCGGCCTTGACGTACTTCGCGAGCAGCTTGACCTCGACCACGGCGAGGATCGCGTACAGCGACGTGAAGACGATCATCGAGGTGAGGACCTCGGCCTGGGAGACCCCGGGGGAGACCGCGTTGCGGGTCTGGAGGACGCCGTAGACGGCCCACGGCTGGCGGCCCGTCTCGGTGAAGATCCAGCCCCAGGAGTTGGCGATCAGCGGGAAGGCCAAAGTCCAGGTCGCGATGCGCCAGTACCAGGGGGACAGCTTCGAGCCGAGTGCCTTGTTCTTGAACAGCACCAGGTGCGGCACCTCGTCCTCACCGACCCGCAGATGCTGCGGCAGCATGAACTTCTTGCGGGTCAGCCACAGCCCGGCCAGGCCGATCGCGAAGGAGGCCATCCCGAAGCCGATCATCCAGCGGAAGCCCCAGAAGGCGACCGGGATGTTGGGCCGGTAGTCGCCCGGGCCGAACTTCTGCTGCTCGGCCTTGTTGACGTCGTTGATGCCGGGGACGTACGAGGTGAAGTCGTCGTTGGCCAGGAAGGACAGCAGGCCGGGGATCTCTATGGCCACGGTGTTGTGGCCCTTCTGCACGTCGCCGTAGGCGAAGATCGAGAAGGGCGCCGGTTTCTGCCCGTCCCACAGCGCCTCGGCCGCTGCCATCTTCATGGGCTGCTGCTTGAACATGACCTTGCCGAGGGTGTCGCCGCTGATCGCGGTGAGCATGCCGGCGATGACCACGGTGATCAGGCCCAGCCGCAGCGAGGTCTTCATCTCGCGGATGTGCTTCTTGCGGGCCAGATGGTAGGCGGAGACACCGACCATGAAGGCGCCACCCGTCAGGAAGGCCGCCGTCAGGGTGTGGAAGGCCTGGCTGAGCGCGGTGTTCTGGGTCAGCACGGCCCAGAAGTCGGTCAGCTCGGCACGCCCCCTGGCCTTGTCGATCTTGTAACCGACCGGGTGCTGCATCCAGGAGTTGGCGGCGAGGATGAAGTACGCCGAGAGGATCGTGCCGATCGAGACCATCCAGATGCAGGCCAGATGGATCTTCTTGGGGAGCTTGTCCCAGCCGAAGATCCACAGGCCGATGAAGGTGGACTCGAAGAAGAACGCGATCAGCGCCTCGAAGGCGAGCGGCGCACCGAAGATGTCACCGACGAACCGCGAGTAGTCGGACCAGTTCATGCCGAACTGGAACTCCTGCACGATGCCGGTGACCACGCCCATGGCGATGTTGATCAGGAAGAGTTTGCCCCAGAACTTGGTCGCCCTGAGGTACTTCTCCTTCTCCGTGCGCACCCAGGCCGTCTGAAGCCCGGCCGTGAGGGCGGCCAGGGAGATCGTCAGCGGGACGAACAGGAAGTGGTAGACGGTGGTGATGCCGAACTGCCATCGCGCCAGTGTCTCCGGCGCCAAAGCCAATTCCACGTCGTCAGCTCCTTACTTCGCCGTGGTAGCGGCAGTTTGCCCCTTTTGCCACACACATCATGGGAGCAATCGGGACGCGCTTGTGAACGCGTTCACATTCACAAGCCATTATGACGCACTGATTTTCAGCCTGGCGAGGCGGGGTGGCTGTAGTGCCACGAAGTCAAGACCTTGGCAGCGACTTCAACATCTTGTTGAATTGCGCGCCATGCAGATACGGATCTCCTGGCCCGCGGGGCACATCACCGCGACCCTCGACGCAGCCACACCGACCACGCAGGCCCTCGCCAAGGCACTGCCGTTCTCCTCCAGCGCCCACACCTGGGGCGAGGAGGTGTATTTCGACACAGGTGTCTCTGTTTCACGTGAAACGGACGCCCGGCAGGTCGTGGAGCCGGGCACCGTGGCCTTCTGGACAGACGGCGACGCGCTCGCCCTCCCCTATGGCCCCACACCGATCTCGCGAGGCGACGAGTGCCGCCTCGCGAGTCCGTGCAACATCCTGGGGCGCCTCGACGGAGACCCCCGGGCCCTGGCGACCGTACGGGACGGCGACCCCGTCCGCGTGGAGCTGACCGGAGACCAGGACTGACCCTCCTGCCGGGGGCTACAGCTCCTTGCGGAACGACTCCGCCACCTTCAGGAAGATGTCGTTCGCCTCGGTCTCGCCGACCGTGACCCGCACACCCTCGCCGGGGAACGGCCGGACCACCACTCCGTGCTGCTCACAGGCCTGGGCGAACGCGACCGCACCCTCCCCGAGGCGCAGCCAGACGAAGTTGGCCTGCGTCTCCGGTACCGTCCAGCCCTGGCCGCGCAGCGCGTCGACCACGCGTGTGCGCTCACCCACCAACGAGCCGACCCGGCCCAGCAGTTCGTCCTCGGCCCGCAGCGAGGCGATCGCCGCCTCCTGTGCGAGCTGGCTGACGCCGAAGGGCACCGCCGTCTTGCGCAGCGCCGCCGCGACCGGCTCATGGGCGATCGCGAAACCGACCCGCAGCCCGGCGAGCCCGTAGGCCTTGGAGAACGTGCGCAGGACGCAGACGTTGGGGCGGTTCCGGTAGATCTCGACACCGTCGGGCACCTCGGGGTCGCGGATGAACTCCCGGTAGGCCTCGTCCAACACCACCAGCACATCGCCGGGCACCCGGTCGAGGAACCGCTCCAGCTCGGCCCGCCGCACCACCGTGCCGGTCGGGTTGTTGGGGTTGCAGACGAAGATCAGCCGCGTCCGGTCGGTGATCGCCTCCACCATCGCGTCCAGGTCGTGCACATCACCGGGCGTGAGCGGCACCTGCACCGACCGGGCACCGCTGACCTGCGTGATGATCGGGTACGCCTCGAAGGACCGCCAGGCGTAGATCACCTCGTCGCCGGGGCCGCTGGTGGCCTGGACGAGCTGCTGGGCGACGCCTACGGAGCCGGTGCCGGTGGCCAGGTGGGAGAGCGGAACGCCGAAACGCTCCGACAGCTCGTTCATCAGCCCGGTGCAGGCCATGTCCGGGTAGCGGTTGAAGTCGGCCGCGGCCGCCGTGACGCTCTCCATCACGCCGGGCAGCGGCGGGTACGGGTTCTCGTTGGAGGACAGCTTGTAGGCGACCGGCCCTTCGGCCGTGGCGGGCTTGCCCGGCTTGTAGGTAGGGATACCCTCCAGCTCGGCGCGCAGCTTCGGGCTCGTCTCGCTCACCGCAGTCCTCCTCGCGACCGCCGGCGGACCGTCGACACCGCCGGCTTCCAATACTCCACACCTTATGAGGATTCGGCCCCGGTGCGTACAGGTTGCCGGGACGGCGACAGGAGAACCTCGCCCCCCTCGGCGCCATCGCGGGCATCCCGGCACGAAGGCGTACGTTTCCGGGGGCGCGCCGTACATATATCTATGCGCCGGTGGCTTGCGCCGTGGCGCGCATCCCCCGTCCAGGTGAGTTGAGACCTCTTCGAGACATCAGGCACTTAGCAGGCCCACACGCGTCGCCGCGTCACGTCTTACCCCTGGATCGTTCAACTGTCTTTCTTTCTAAGGCAGTTGACCCCGAATGACCATGCAGAAACGTGCCTGTCAACGCGTGCATATGCGTCCGCACTACCCCACCGCATGAGCCCTACTATCGGCTCGCCATGACAGCAGCAGGGAAGCACCAGGTGAGCCGCGCGGAAACCTCACGTCGAGGCAGTCGGCCGGGCCGGGCGGGCATCAGAGACGTGGCCGCCGCCGCCGGAGTCTCCATCACGACCGTGTCCGACGCCCTCAACGGCAAGGGCCGGCTCCCGGATGCCACCCGGCGCCATGTCCGCGAGGTCGCCGACCGGCTCGGGTACCGCCCCTCGGCCGCCGCCCGCACCCTCCGTACCGGCAAGTCGGGCCTCATCGGCCTGACCGTGACGACGTACGGGGATGAACCTTTCACCTTCACGGAGTTCGCCTACTTCGCGGAGATGGCCCGGGCCGCCACGTCGGCGGCGCTCGCCCGCGGCTATGCCCTCGTCATCCTGCCCGCGACCTCCCGCCACGACGTGTGGTCCAACGTCGCCCTGGACGGCACGGTCGTCATCGACCCCTCCGACCAGGACCCGGTGGTCAGCGAGCTGGTCCGGCAGGGGCTCCCGGTCGTCTCCGACGGCCGCCCGGCCGGCGCGCTGCCCGTCACCGCCTGGGTCGACAACGACCACGAGGCCGCCGTACTCGGGATCCTCGACCATCTCGCCGACGCCGGCGCCCGCCGTATCGGCCTGCTCACGGGCACCTCGACGGACACGTACACGCATCTGTCGACCACGGCCTATCTGCGCTGGTGCGAACGGGTCGGCCAGACCCCGGTCTACGAGGCCTATCCGGCGCACGACCCGTGCGCGGGCGCCGTCGCCGCGGACCGGCTCCTGGCCCGCCCCGACCGGCCCGACGCGGTCTACGGCCTGTTCGACCCCAACGGCACCGACCTGCTCGCCGCTGCCCGCCGCTACGGGCTGCGCGTCCCCGACGACCTGCTGCTGGTGTGCTGCAGCGAATCCACGGTCTACGCCAGCACCGAGCCGCCCATCACCACGCTCTCCCTGAAGCCGCGCCGCATCGGCACCGCGGTGATCCAGCTCCTGATCGACGCCATCGAGGGCGTCGAGTCGGACCATCCGGTCGAGCAGGTGATACCGACCGAGCTGATCGTGCGCACCTCCTCCCAGCGGCGTCCCCCGCGCACGACGGTGAGCCCGCCGCGGTCACCGGACAGGGCCTAGGGCCGCACAGTACGGGGCGCGCGCCCCGTACTCTCGGCGGCGGGTGGAGGACACCCGGCGGGTCGGCGACCGGCCCGCCTGCCGGGGGTCCGGCCGACGCGAACCAGGCCGAACACCTGCCGAAACGGGGCGAAAGCGGCGGTGAACTGGAGTCCTGTTCCGATTCACCACCCCTGGGTCATCACACGGCGCGACGCGCATTCCTATGATGGGCCCACGACACCGCGGACCGCTGCGACCAGGCAGTCCGAAGCGGTGCAGCTGCGGCGCGATGGTGGAGGGGTCTGATGACTCAGGGGGCCGGTCAGGGACCCGAGGTGGAGCGGACGGCGACGCTGCGCGACTTCCGGGTACCGGCGTACGTCCACGAGACCGGTCCGTACGTCCGCACCGCCGACCCGGGTGACGCCGCGCAGCCCCGTCCGGGCGACGCCGTGCCGCCCGCCGACGAGGCGTACCCCGACGGCTACACGCCCACCCGGCGCGACCTGCCGGTCATCACCCGCACCGACACCGTCCAGGTCCAGGTCGAGCCGGCGCCCGCGGCCCCGGCGCCGCAGCCCGCGTCCGGCTCCGGACCGCTCTTCGTCGTCGGCGACGTGCACGGATACCTCGACGAACTGATGACCGCGCTCCAGGAGCAAGGGCTCGTCGACGCCTCGGGCCAGTGGTGCGCGGGCGACGCCCGGCTGTGGTTCCTCGGCGACTTCACCGACCGCGGACCCGACGGCATCGGAGTCATCGACCTCGTGATGCGGCTGTCCGCCGAGGCCGCCGCGGCGGGCGGCTACTGCAAGGCCCTCATGGGCAACCACGAGCTGCTGCTGCTCGGCGCCAAGCGGTTCGGCGACACCCCCGTCAACTCCGGTGCCGGCACCGCCACCTTCCAGGCGGCCTGGCTGCTCAACGGCGGCCAGAAGACCGACATGGACCGCCTCCAGGACCACCACCTCCAGTGGATGGCCCGCCTCGACGCCGTCGAGGAGGTCGACGGCTATCTGCTGGTGCACTCGGACACCACCGCCTACCTCGACTACGGCGACTCGATCGAGGCGGTCAACGACACGGTCCGCGAGACCCTCACCCGCAATGACGCGGACGAGTGCTGGGATCTGTTCCGCAAGTTCACCAAGCGCTTCTCCTTCCGTGACGAGGGGGGTGCAGACGCCGTCCGTTCCCTCCTCGATACGTACGGCGGTACCCGCATCGTTCACGGTCACAGCCCGATTCCCTACCTCCTCGGCGAAGTCGGCTCCGAGGACGGCGAGGAGGGCAGCGGCCCGGTCGTGGAGGGACCGCACGTGTACGCCGACGGGCTCGCCATCGCGATGGACGGCGGCGTGACCATGGCCGGAAAGCTACTGGTCCGGCAACTTCCTCTGGATAACTGACCGTTCTCCGGGAAGGCGTCCCCCCGGCGGAGTACGCGCAGGCCGGAACGCAATTTCCGCAACCCCCTGTCACCGCGCACCGTCACGGCTCTACCATCGGCTTATCCGTAGCAGGCTCCCCTCCGTTTCTGCCCGACGGCTCGCCGGCGTGCGAGCCCCAAGCCCTACGGAGCATCGGGGGATGCACATGAACAGCGTTCCGCAGCACCTGCTGAGTGAGGACCGCCAGGAATTCGAGCGGCTCCTCGATGAGGCGCTGCGCTCCGCACCACACCGACCGGAACTGGCCGCTGTCGGACAGCGGCTCAACTCCGAACAGCTGCGCACCATGGCGCTCAACGCCACCGCCCTGATCACGGAGGCCGCCGCAAGCGAGTACGAGCACTACATCGAGGTCCGCGACGAACTGCGCCACCCGGCGATGGCCCCTGCCGTCAGCGGCGATTCCGGTTCCGCGGAGCCGGGTCCGGCCACGGCCGGGCTCACGACCGCCTTCGGCGAGCCGGCCGAGAACACCGGCGCGGGCGCCATCGCGGTCGTCGCCGTACTGGCTCCCGTGCTGTCCGGGACCGCCGCGGCGATCTTCCTCCTCATCGGCTACATCCTGAAGACGCTGAATCCCGGCCAGACCTTCGGCGACACCATGCTCACCGCCGGCTGGGTGTTCGGCGCCGTGACCGCGGCCGCGATCCTCGTCGCCGCCGTCGGACTGCTCCTCACCGCCCTGCGCAACAGCTCCTCGGCCCAGGCCCAGACGCTGAACGCGGCGTACAAGGAGCTGGACAGGGCCAGAGAGGCCTGGCGCAGCGCCCTGCTGGAGCGCGGGATCCTGCCGTTTCTGCGCGAGGCGCTCGCCGAGCCCGGACCGGCCCCCGCGCGGCTGCGCACGACCCCGTCAGCCCCGACCGGCCGGATGCCCCGCCTGGGCTACGACCGTCCCGGCTTCAGCAGCCCCGACAACGGCACCGAGTCCGGCCGCACGGGTTTCACCAGCCCCGACTACACGAGCCCGGACTTCGGCGGCCCGGACCACCGCCCCGAGTAGCCCCACGGCAGCCGGCAGCCCAGGCGCCCCCGGGGCGGCCGGCGGCCCGGGGGCCCCGGGCGCGGCTTCGCGGTGCCCGGTGGTCCGCCGCGCCGCCGTCTCGAACGACCGGCTCGGGGCGGCGAGTTCACCGGGGCTGCGTCCCGGCGGTGCCGTACGAGGGCGGCGGCGGCCCGCCGCTCGCCGTCGATCCGGGCCCGCTCGGCGTCCGGGCAGAGCGGCGCGCACACTGTCGGCGCCCTCGCCCGGCATCAGCTCCGGGCTCGCGTTCCTGTCGTCTCCGTCGCTTCGGTCTCCGAACCGGCACCGCGGACGAGGTCCGCGAAGCCGTCGGCTTGCGGAAACCGCCCTCCGCCACGAGGTGGACGAACTCATCGCACGGCTCACAGGATCCTGAGGTCCAGAAGATAGACGCACACGACCACGACGGAGACCAGCTTCCCGGACGCCGAGCGGCCCAGCCAGACCGGCCACACCCCGTCCCCTCCGGTGGCGAACTGGATGAGGTCAGCGCCGCTCGCGCTGTCCGAGGTGCGCACACAGTAGCTGTCGCCGACCCGCTCGCCCGCGTGCTCCTCCCCGTCCATGCTGTAGCGCCGGTACTTGTCCGCGAGCACGTCCCACGCGGCGGAGTCGGCGAAGCCGCCCAGCGCGGCATCCGTGGCGAAGCCGTAGGCCTCGTGGTGCCGCAGCAGCCTCGGGTCCTCGCCCTCGGCGAGCGCCGGCTCCCAGGTGACCGCCGGTTCGGTGTCGATCAGGAGCCGGACGGCGGCGCCCTCCTCCGTGGGGAACACCTCGTCGTCGTACTCCAACTCGTAGCTGAGCACGGTCTCCTGCACCGGGTACGCGCCCGGCGGAATGCGCTCCAGCAGCTCGCGCTGCCCGCCGTCGTCCGTCGTCAGGGGGCAGTCGACGGCGAGTCTGCCGCTCGGCACCCGCAGCACCGCGATCTCCCGCACGTCGGCGACGGTCATCTCCGGCTCGTCCTTCGTGGCCAGCCGTGTGCCGGGCCGGAACAACTCGCTCAGGTGGGACGGTGCCGTCGGGCGCGGCGGCAGCCAGCGGGACGGCGTCACGGGTATGCCGTCAGCGGCGGGCGCCACCGGGGCGTCCGCGTGCCGGCCGCGCACGGACGGTGCGGCCAGGAGCGGGCTTCCGACGCCTGCCACGCCGAACTGCGCCCGGTCCCGCCGGCGCTCGGCCTCGGGCACGTCCGGGCGTCCGTGCCGTGACGGGCCCAGGACACCCTGCGGCTCGGACACCGTGCGGCCCCTGCCGCCCGGGTAGAGGTCCGTCGTCGTGCGCCAGGCGTCCTGCGCGAACTCGGCCTGCTCCTGGGACTCATAGCGCCACTCCGACCGGTGGCGCAGGAACAGGCTCCCCGGTTCGAGCAGGCGCCAGTCCAGCTCCTGCGTACGGCGGCCCCGCTCGTCGTACGCCCACACCCCCACGTAGTGGTCCGCCCAGGCCACGAGATGGACCTCGACGGGCACGGTCCGCCCCGGTACCCGATGGACCATCACATACGGCTGCTCCGCCCGGTCCCGGGCCTCGGCCTCGGTTCGCGTGAGCGGTTCCAGGGCGCTGCACGAGGACAGATCCCACCCCTTGGCGTACGACACCAGCGCGGTGCGTCCGTCGTCGGCCATGTCGATTCCCCCTCCACGCCTGACAGGTTGCTGCGCTGCAATCGACCGTAGCGTCCGCCTCTGACAACGGGCCGAGGACGGGGCCGTGGGCGCCCGAGCACCTGTGAGCGCGGCCGGGCGGTGCTCACGGCCCTTCACCTGTGAGCACCGCTCCGGGGAGCCGTCAGTCGGCGATCGGCAGGTACACCCTGTTGCCGCTCGCCGCGAACTCCTTCGACTTCTGGGCCATGCCCTCCTCGATCTCGACCCGGCTGCCGCCGTGTTCGCGGCGGATGTTCTGCGAGATCTTCATGCCGGACATGATCAGCCCTGAGTCTCACGCTCGTCGAATGTCTTCCTGGCCATCTGGAATGCGGCGATGTTCGCCTGCGACCAGTCGGTGATGCTCTGCACCAGCCCACCTGCCTCCTGGCCCAGTTTGGTCAGCTGGTACTCCACGCGCGGCGGCACGGTCGGGAACACAGTCCGCGTCAGCAGGCCTTCGCGTTCCAGCGCGCGCAGGGTCTGCGTCAGCACCTTCGGGGTCACGCCATCCAGCCGCCGCCGCAGTTCCGCGAACCGCATGGGTCGGCCGTCCTCAAGTGCCACCAGTACCAGCATGGTCCACTTGCTGGCGATCAGCTCCAGCACGGCACGCGTGGGGCAGTCACGCAGGAAGACGTCCACGCCACCGTGTTTCCTCAGGTCGAAGCCGGTATCCATGAGGAACCTCGATATCAGATAAGTGCCTTCTTCCGCACTGTTGTCACTCGGGCCGACCATGGGACGCACCGCGACCCACTGACAAGGAGTTCTGATGTCCGCCCGCATGCATGCCATCGTCCAGTCCGCGTTCGGCGGCCCCGAGGAGCTCACCTACACCGAGACCGACGTGCCCGAGCCCGGCCCCGGTGAGGTATTGCTGCGGGTCGCCGGTGCCGGAGTCAACCCGGGTGACGCGGTGCTCCGCGCTGGTCGTGTGCCGGAGCTGGTCACCCTGCCGTGGACGCCGGGCAACGACGTGGCCGGTGTCGTCGAGCAGGTCGGAGAAGGCGTTACGCGGTTCGCACCGGGCGACAAGGTGTACGGCATGCTGTCGGTCACCCGACGCGGCGCGTACGCCGAGTTCACTGCCGTGCTGGCCGACGCGCTGGCTCTCGCGCCCAAGAACCTCGGCCTGGTGCACGCGGGGGCTGTGCCTCTGGTCGCGTTCACCGCTTGGCAGGCGCTGGCCGTGCTGGCCCGGGTCCGGCCCGGCGACCGCGTACTGATCCACGCGGCGGCGGGCGGCGTCGGTCACGTCGCGGTGCAGCTGGCCAAGGAGTTGGGGGCGTACGTCATCGGTACCGCACGGGCGGCCCGTCATGACCTCCTTCGCGAACTGGGTGCCGACGAACTGATCGACTACACCACCACCGACTTCCGGACGGCCGTGGCTCCGGTCGACGCGGTCCTGGACCTGGTCGGCGGTTCCTACGGGCCGCGCTCCCTCGATGTGCTCCGGCCGGATGGTCTGCTCATCGGCGCGTCGATCGACCCGGGTACGGACGAGCGGCAGGCAGCCACCCGCGGACTGCGCTATGCATGGGTCGCGTCCGAGCCCTCCGGTGAGTTTCTGGATCGGATCACCGAACGCATCGAGGCAGGTCGGCTACGGGTCGCGGTGCAGCAGACCTACCCGCTGGCCGAAGCATCGGAGGCTCACCGCACCATCGAGGCCAAGCGCACCATGGGCAAGATCGTCCTTGTGCCGTGACCGACTCGATCACCAAGCAACCGGCATGGTCCGCGCTTCGCGTGACGCCCTCACGTCGACTCGGAAACGCGGACCGCTTGCAGCCGGAACTCAGTCCGCGATCGGCAGATACACCCGGTTCCCCGCCTCGGCGAACTCCTTCGACTTCTGGAGCATCCCCTCAGCGACCTCCTCCGCCGACGCCCCCTCAGCCGCCGCGCCACCGAACCGCTCTGTGATGCTTTGGCTAATCTTCATGCTGCAGAACTTCGGCCCGCACATGGAGCAGAAGTGGGCCGTCTTGGCGGGCTCGGCCGGCAGGGTCTCGTCGTGGAACTCCCGTGCCGTGTCCGGGTCCAGCGCGAGGTTGAACTGGTCCTCCCACCGGAACTCGAAGCGGGCGTCGGACAGCGCGTCGTCCCACTCCTGCGCGCCCGGGTGTCCCTTGGCGAGGTCGGCCGCGTGGGCGGCGATCTTGTAGGTGATGACGCCGGTCTTGACGTCGTCCCGGTTGGGCAGGCCCAGGTGCTCCTTGGGCGTGACGTAGCAGAGCATCGCCGTGCCCCACCAGGCGATCATCGCGGCACCGATGCCGGAGGTGATGTGGTCGTACGCCGGAGCGACGTCCGTCGTCAGCGGGCCGAGCGTATAGAACGGAGCCTCATCGCAGATCTCCTGCTGAAGGTCGATGTTCTCCTTGATCTTGTGCATCGGGACGTGTCCCGGGCCCTCGATCATGGTCTGTACGTGGAAACGCTTGGCGATCGTGTTGAGTTCCCCGAGCGTGCGCAACTCCGCGAACTGCGCCTCGTCGTTGGCGTCCGCGATCGAACCCGGCCGCAGGCCGTCGCCCAGCGAGTAGGTGACGTCGTAGGCGGCGAGGATCTCGCACAGTTCCTCGAAGTTCTCGTACAGGAACGACTCCTTGTGGTGCGCGAGGCACCATGCGGCCATGATCGAGCCGCCGCGCGAGACGATGCCGGTCTTGCGGTTGGCGGTGAGCGGCACGTACGGCAGCCGGACGCCCGCGTGGACGGTCATGTAGTCCACGCCCTGCTCGGCCTGCTCGATGACCGTGTCCTTGTAGATCTCCCAGGTCAGCTCCTCGGCCCTGCCGTCGACCTTCTCCAGGGCCTGGTAGAGCGGCACCGTGCCGATGGGAACGGGGGAGTTGCGCAGCACCCACTCGCGCGTCGTGTGGATGTTGCGGCCGGTGGACAGGTCCATGACCGTGTCGGCGCCCCACCGGGTCGCCCAGGTCATCTTCTCCACCTCCTCCTCGATGGAGGAGGTCACCGCGGAGTTGCCGATGTTGGCGTTGACCTTCACCAGGAACCGCTTGCCGATGATCATCGGCTCGATCTCCGGGTGGTTGACGTTGGCCGGCAGCACCGCGCGGCCGGCCGCGATCTCCTCGCGGACCACCTCAGGTGAAACGTTCTCCCGGATGGCCACGTACTCCATCTCCGGAGTGATCTCGCCCCGGCGCGCGTACGCGAGCTGCGTCACCGCCTGGCCGCTGCGGCCCCGGCGCGGCTGGCGCGGCCGTCCCGGGAAGACCGCGTCGAGGTTGCGCAGCCCGCCGCGCGGCGAGGTGTGCTTGATCCCGTCGTCCTCGGGGCGGACGGGACGGCCCGCGTACTCCTCGGTGTCACCGCGAGCGATGATCCAGTTCTCCCGCAGCGGCGACAGTCCCCTGCGGACATCGGTGTCGACGACTGGATCGGTGTACGGGCCCGACGTGTCGTACAGCGTGACCGACTGCCCGTTGGTGAGATGCACCTGGCGGACCGGCACGCGCAGGTCGGGGCGCGAGCCCTCGACGTACGCCTTGTGCCAGCCGATGGACTTCCCGGTCTCCTGGGACTTCTCGTCCTGAACGGAGACAGGCGTGCGTGCGTCCTTGTTGGTCATGAGACCTACTCCCTACGCCGGCATTACCCGGTAACAGGTTCGGCGGTCGACGCAGCGGTTTCCGTCTGCCGGTGTATCCCGTGAAACGGACGTCGTTCCACGTGAAACATCGCGAATACGGAGGTCAGCGCCCTCTCAGCCCGGTGCTCCGAGCTCCCGCGTGTGCAAAGGTGCCTCCACGCTAGCGTCATATGTGGCGTACTGAACAGTGGGCCCCCGGGCGTTCTTGCAATGATCGGGCGGTGACCAGGACCGAGCAGTACCCGTACCAGCCCCCCGAGCCGCGCCGCCGGGACGGCTCAGCGGCAGGCGACGGCCACGGCCAGGCCGTCACGACGCCGGGCCCCGGGCACGGTTCTGGGCACGGCCCAGGCCGGGGATCCGGCGGGGACGACGACCATCGCCACGACCGCGGCCACGCACACGGGCACGGTCAGCCGCAAGCCCCCGGTCACGCACACGGCCACGGTCACAGCCACAGCCATGGGCCTGCCGCGCCGGTCTCCCGGCACCTGCGCAAGGTCATCGCGGCGATCCTGATCCCCTTCACCGCCGCGGTCGTGGTGGGGCTCGTGGTGCTGTGGCCGGGCGGTGCGCCGCCGCACAAGCGCACCGGCGTCGGCTTCGACCAGCAGACCCAGCAGGCCACCGTCACCCAGGTCGTCGAGGTCAGCTGCAAGTCGGTGAACGCCTCCGGCGAGACCCCCACCGGCGACACCGCCACCGCCGAGGGCAACTCGGCCCAGCAGGAGGCGAACGGCACCTGTCACAAGGCCACGATCCGGATCGACACCGGCAAGGACAAGGGCCGCACCTTCACCGAGATCGTGCAGCCCGACCAGCCACGGCAGCTGCACCAGAGCGAGGCCGTCGTAGTCGCATACGAACCCTCCGCGCCCAAGGACCTGCAGTACTCCGTCACCGACGTCAACCGCCGCTTCCCGATGGGCCTGCTGGCCGGGATCTTCGCCCTCGCCGTCGTGGTCGTGGGCCGACTGCGCGGCGTCATGGCGCTCGTCGCGCTGGCCATCAGCTTCATGGTGCTGAACTTCTTCATCCTGCCCGCAATCCTGCAAGGGTCGAACCCTCTCCTCGTGGCGGTGATCGGGTCCAGCACGATCATGCTGATCGCCCTCTACCTGTGCCATGGCCTGTCCGCCCGCACATCGGTGGCCGTGCTCGGCACGCTCGCCTCACTGGCGCTGATCGGCATCCTCGGCTCACAGTTCATCGACTGGGCCGCGCTCACCGGCAACACCGACGACCAAACCGGCCTGATCCACGGCCTCTACCCGAAGATCGACATGAGCGGTCTGCTGCTCGCCGGCGTCATCATCGGCTCGCTCGGCGTCCTGGACGACGTGACGGTGACGCAGACGTCGGCCGTCTGGGAGCTGCACGAGGCCAACCCCTCTCTCGGCCGGCGCGCGCTGTACCGGGCGGGCATCCGCATCGGCCGCGACCACATCGCCTCCGTGGTCAACACCCTCGTCCTCGCCTACGCCGGCGCCGCGCTGCCGCTGCTGCTGCTGTTCTCGATCGCGCAGAGCAGCGTCGGAACGGTGGCCAACAGCGAGCTGGTCGCCGAGGAGATCGTGCGCACCCTGGTGGGCTCGATCGGTCTGGTCGCCTCTGTCCCGCTCACCACTGCGCTCGCCGCGCTGGTGGTCTCCGCCGACCGCCCCGGCCCGGACGCCCCGGCCGGAAACGGCGCCCAGCCCGCCCCGGCACGCGGCGGCCGGGGCCGGCGCCGGAAGCGGTGAGGCGTCAGCCCCTGCGGAGGTCAGGCAGCGGCCACGCCGGATGTCCCAGAGAAGCGTTCCTGCATAGCTCCACGCACCACGCGGAGGCCCTGAGCCCCCCTGCCGTAACGCTTCAGCCGGCGCTCTGTTCCTCGGCCAGGATGCGGTCCAGGGCCTCCTCCAGGTGCGCGTCGAAATCGGCGAGCGCACCCTCCTGACCCAGCGGCACCAGCTTGTCGGTGCGGTCCAGGAAGGCCACGAGCGGCGGCGTCGACGAGCGGAACAGCGCCTGGTCGCCACCGACCTGAAGCCTGATCAACACTTCGCCGAGCGCCTCGGAATCGGCGGGGGCGATGTGCACATCCCCTTCCCCGCACGGCCGGCCCACGCCGTCGATCAGCAGCTCTCGCCCGAAAGCCCAGGTCACCGGAGCGTCACCGGGCAGATGGAAGGTGAGCCGCACGGCATAGGGATCATCGGTCTCGTAGCGCAACTCCACCGGAATGCGGAAGGAGAGCTCCTCCGAAACGAGAAAGCTCATCATGACTTCTGCCTGTACGGACTCGCGCATCGTCTACCCCGTCATATGACATCGACTGGCTGGGAGTGGCCCTCTAAGCGTGGGTCAAATCTTGCTGAACGTACACAGCACATCACAAGGAGTAAGTTTTCAGATACTGATAGAGAGACCGAGGGTCCCCAGGTGGCGCCCGATCTCCGCCTGAAGCCGATGAGCCGCGGGCAGCAGCCGGTCGGCCTGGCTGACAGGCAGCGACATGGCCATCGTGGCCACGGTGGTGCCGACCGTGATCGGGACCGCGGCACAGACCGTCCCGAGCACGTACTCCTGGCGCTCCACCACCGGCTCCATCCGCCTCGTCCGGGCCAGCCGCCGTAGCAGGGCGTCGTTGTCCCGCACCGTGTACGGCGTGATGGGCTGCACGGGGTAGCGGTCGAGATGGTCGCGGCGGGCGTCCTCGTCCAGCTGGGAGAGCAGACACTGCCCGATCGCGTGCGCGTGGCCGGTTGCCCGGAAGTCGGCCCACTCCTCGACCGCGGGCACCTCGGGGGAGTCGGAGACGCACATGACCTCGATCTCGCCGTCCCGGTACATCGCGTAGTACACCGGCACACCGATGGAATCGCGCCAGTGCGCGAGCGTGTCCGCGACCGCGCTGCGACGTTTCTGCTGGGCTCCGCTGCTACCCAGCCGCTCGGCCGCGTCACCGAGGAAGAACAGCCCCTTCTCGCGGCGCAGATAGCCCTCGTGGACCAGTGTGCGCAGCAGGTGGTACGTCGTCGGCAGGGCGAGGCCGGTCTCGCGCGCCAGTTGCTTGGCGGGGGCGCCGTAGACATGCTCGGCGACCGTCTCCAGCAGGCGCATCGCGCGCTGGACGGATCCGATGAGCGTCGCGGCGGTCGCGGGCTCCGGGGCGTCCGCGGAGCGCGGCTGGACGAGCAGCCCCGCGGAGGGGCGTCGGCCGGAACCGGCCATGGATTGCGGCCGGTTCGAGTCGCCGGGCGGCGGTGGCCCGGCGGCGTCAGGGGAGCGGGGAGGACGGGGCGAGTCCGCGGGAAGGGCGGTGGCGGAGTCGATGTCCGCCGAGTGCGGCTGTCCGGGGACGGCCACGGTGGGCGCGCGCCGTGTGGGAGGTACGCAGGGACGCGGCGGGTTGGGGGGTACGTGGGATTCTGCCGGTGCGGTGTCGACCGTGGCCAAGAGGTACTCCCGGAGCGCGATGGGCAGCCCGTGCCGGGGAAGAGCACGGAGGGGTCTGCGCCACCCACGGGGCCTGACCCCGCGGGGAGTTCCGGACTTTAACCGTCCGCCACCGCGTGCAGACGGCCTCGCGGGGAAACTTCCCTCCCCCGAGGGAACCCGTCACCCCGGCCGGGACCGGTGATCGCGTGGTTCGCTCACCAGTCCCCGCGTGCCGTCACCAGTCGCTGCGCGACGAGGAGTTCGACATGAACTTGCGCACGATGTAGATCAGTCCGCCGACCAGCGCGACGAAGACCAGCGCCTTGAACAGCAGGCCGATCACGAACCCGACGACGGTCGCTATCAGGCTGCCGAACACGACCAGGGCGATGACCGGCACCGCGACCCACTTCACCCACCACGGCAGTCCCGCGAAGATCTCTCGCATCGCCTTTTCCTTTGCGTTGTCGTATGTCGTATGCGTCGTCGTACGTCTGCGTTCTCGTACGCCGTTGATGTTCCGCATTCGATGCTAGAGCCGCGAGGGGGCCCTGCGGGGGTCTGTCGTCCCTTGTCCTCCCCTGACCCGTCCCCTAGGGAACCCCGAGGCCCGGTCTCACGCCTCCGGCGGAGAGAAGACGACGAGAACCCTCAGATCCTCGCTGATGTGGTGGAACTTGTGGGCGACCCCGGCCGGGACGTAGACGACGCTGCCCCGTGCCACCTCGGTCGTCTCCATGCCGACCGTGATCGACGCCCGGCCGCTCACCACGAAGTACACCTCGTCCTGGTTGTGCGGCTTCTGCGGGTCGTGCTCGCCCGCGTTGAGCGCGTACAGACCGACCGACATGTTCCGCTCCCGCAGGAACTGAAGGTAGGCCCCCTCGTTGGCGGCGCGCTCCGCCTCCAGTTCGTCCAGCCGGAATGCCTTCATCGCCGCTGTCGCCCTCGTCTCACTGCTCGGTTCCGATCGGGTCTGCCACGATCAGACACATGAAGAATTTCGTAGTCAAGACGATCGCCAACGCAGGCGCCCTCGCAGTCGCCGTGTGGCTGCTCGACAAGATCACCCTGACCGGTGACAACACCGCCAAGAAGGCCGGCACGCTGATCGTGGTCGCGCTGATCTTCGGTCTGGTCAACTGGCTGGTCAAGCCGATCGTGAAGGTGCTCACCTTCCCACTGTTCATCCTCACCCTCGGCCTGATCACCCTGGTCGTGAACGCGCTGATGCTGCTGTTGACCTCCTGGGTGTGCGGCAAGCTCTCGCTGAGCTTCCATGTGGAGGGCTTCTGGACGGCCGTTCTCGGCGGTCTGATCATCTCCGTCGTCTCCTGGGCCCTGCACATGGTCCTGCCGGACGAGGACTGAGCACGCCATGACCTACCGCGTCTGTTTCGTGTGCACCGGCAACATCTGCCGCTCCCCGATGGCCGAATCCGTCTTCCGCGCGCGGGTGGCCGAGGCCGGGCTCGAGGACCGGGTCGAGGTCGGCAGTGCTGGTACCGGCGGCTGGCACGAGGGCGATCCCGCCGACCCGCGCGCCGTCTCGGTGCTCGCCGAGCACGGCTACGACGGCGAGCACGTCGCGCGGCAGTTCCAGCCGTCGTGGTTCGCCCGCCTCGACCTCGTGATCGCCCTCGACAACGGCCATCTCAAGGCCCTGCGCCGCCTCGCCCCCACCGAGGAGGACGCCCTGAAGGTGCGCCTGCTGCGCTCCTACGACCCCGCCGCGGGCGACGACCTCGACGTACCGGATCCGTACTACGGACACCGCGACGGCTTCGAGGAATGTCTTGCCATGGTGGAGGCGGCGAGCACCGGGCTGTTCGCCGCCGTACGGGGGCGCCTGGAAGGGCGGGCCGCATGAGCGAGGCCGCCGAGGACCCAGGCCGGGCCGGCGAGAGCACGCGCGCGGTGCGCGCGGGACTGCCCGAGCCGGTCAAGCACGAACCGACCCTGCCCGGGCCGGTGTTCGCGGCGCACTTCCACCTGCCCGGCGAGGCGACGGGCCCGTACCTGTACGGCCGTGACGAGAACCCGACCTGGACGCTGCTGGAGCGGGCCATCGGCGAGCTGGAGGCGCCCGGGCGGGACGACGTCGAGACGCTCGTCTTCGCGTCCGGCATGGCGGCGATCTCCTCCGTGCTGTTCTCCCAGCTGCGCGCCGGGGACGCGGTGGTGCTGCCCTCCGACGGCTACCAGGTGCTTCCTCTGGTCCGCGCCCAGCTGGAGGCGTACGGCATCGAGGTGCGCACGGCGCCCACCGGCGGGGACCGCCAGCTGGAGGTCCTGGACGGCGCCCGGCTGCTGTGGATCGAGTCCCCGTCGAACCCGGGGCTGGACGTGTGCGACATCCGGCGGCTGGTGGCGGCGGCCCACGCACAGGGCACCCTGGTGGCCGTCGACAACACCCTCGCCACCCCGCTCGGCCAGCGCCCGCTGGAGCTGGGTGCCGACTTCTCCGTGGCCAGTGGCACCAAGCAGCTCACCGGGCACGGGGACGTGCTGCTCGGCTACGTCGCCGGCCGGGACGCCGAGGCGATGGCCTCCGTACGCCGCTGGCGCAAGATCGTCGGGGCGATCTCCGGGCCCATGGAGGCCTGGCTCGCGCACCGGTCCATCGCCACGCTCGCCTTGCGTGTCGAACGGCAGAACACCACCGCCGTCGCGCTCGCCGAGGCGCTGAAGCAGCGGCCCGAGGTGTCCGGCCTGCGCCACCCCGGGCTGCCCGGCGACCCGGCGCACCAGGTAGCCGCGCGGCAGATGCGCCGCTACGGGTGCGTGGTCTCCTTCACCCTGCCCACGCGCGCGCGTGCCGAGCGTTTTCTCGCGTCCCTGCGGCTGGTGGAGGACGCGACGAGCTTCGGCGGGGTGCGCTCGACTGCCGAGCGTCGGCGCCGCTGGGGCGGGGACGACGTGCCGGAGGGCTTCATCCGGATGTCCGTCGGCGCCGAGGACCCCGAGGACCTGATCGCGGACGTGCTGCGGGCCCTGGACGAGTCCGCCGAGTGAGGAACCCGCGTCCCCCTGAACCGCACGACGGTCCGAGCCTCCCCCCTCCTGGCTCGGACCGTCTTCGGTTCTCCGCGCGAAGAACCGCGCGAACAAGGCTAGTTGACTCTCTGTCAGTGTCCAATCACGCTAGCGACAGCAACGTATCGACATATTTATAGTTGGTGCCTGCCTGGGGGCACCGGAGGAGGGCAGGGACAGGAGAGGGGAAACCGTGGATCTGGCCTTGCTGCGCACTTTCGTCACCGTGCACCGGGCCGGCTCCTTCACCCGCGCCGCGGCACTGCTCGGCCTCTCCCAGCCCGCCGTCACCTCACAGATCCGCACGCTGGAACGCCAGCTGGGCAAGCCGCTCTTCCTCCGGCAGGCACGCGGGGTGACCCCGACGACCATCGGCGACGAACTCGCGCACAAGGCCGCGCCCCACCTCGACGCCCTGGTGGAGATAGCCGAGAGCGGCCTGGACGACGACTCCTCGCTGAGAACCCTGCACCTCGCCGGCCCGCCCGAGTTCACCGCTGAACGCGCTCTGCCCGCCCTCACCGAGCTGACCGGCGACGACGGTCAGGGCTTCGCGCTGCGCGCCTCCTTCGGCACGGCCGAGGAAACCCTGGAAGGCCTGGCAGCAGGACACCATGATCTGGCCATCAGTACGGCCCGGCCGCGCGGCGCTCTGCTCAGCGCGACTCCGCTCTGCGACGAGGAGCACGTGCTGGTCGCCGCTCCTCGCTGGGTGGAACGGATCGGTGCGGAGGAACTGCGCCTGAAGGGGGCGTCGGCGCTGGAGGACCTGCCCGTCGTCGAGGTCCACGAGTCGCTGCCCCTGGTCTCGCACTACTGGGCCTCCGTCTTCGACTCCCGCCCCGCCGCCTCGGGGGCGGTCGTCGTCCCGGATCTGCGAGCCGTGTTGGCCTGCACGATCGCCGGTGCCGGGATGGCGGTGCTGCCCCGCTATCTGTGCGCCCCGGCCCTGGCCGAGGGCGAGATCGTGAGGCTGCACGATCCGGCGGTACCGCCGCTGCGCACGTACTTCCTGGTGGTGCGCACCGGAACCCTCGCCATGCCCCATGTGGCACGGGCTCACGAGTGGCTCCAGCGGGCGGCCACGGGCTGGGGCTGACCTGCGCACCAAGGCGTTCGCGCGGGCAGAGGTTTCACGTGGAAGCCAGATGTTTCACGTGGAACCGGCTGGGCCACATTTCTCCCATGACCGTCCGACCCGTGGTCAAGCGCACCGCGCGTGCCGTCCTCCTGGACGGTGACGACCTGATCCTGATCAAGCGCACCAAGCCCGGTGTCGATCCCTACTGGGTCACTCCCGGTGGCGGGGTCGAGCCCGGGGATCCGACCGTCGTGGACGCCTTGCACCGCGAGGTGTACGAGGAACTCGGCGCCAAGATCACCGATGTCGTGCCGTGTTTCGTGGACACGGTGGAACACATCGGCGAGGACGGCGGCGCAACCGGCGTGAAGGTGCAGCACTTCTTCGTCTGCCGCCTGGAGTCCATGGATCCGTCCCTGCGGCACGGCCCCGAAGTGGACGAGCCCGCCGGAGAGTACGAGATCGTGCGCGTCCCGTTCACCCGGGTCGGCATCGCCTCCGTCCATCTCGTCCCGCTGTCGCTGCGCCACTACCTGGACGGCAATATCGAGGGCGTACGGGCCATGCACGCCCCCGACCTCGGATAGCGCTCCCCTATTCCCCGATTCCTCAGCTCCCGGCAGTGGGCAGTTCCTCCACGGCGTCGTGCCGTATTCGGCGTGACGGGACGCCGATGTCCCGCAGTACGTCGATGCCGCTGCGGATCATTCCGGGCGGCCCCGAGAGATAGGCGTCGTACTCGTTCCAGGGGCCGTACTCCCGGACGGCGTCGGGGAACCGAAGAGGGGTCTGCTGGTCGGTGACCGCCCGGACCGCGAGCCAGGGGTGGATCTGCCGGAGGCCGAGCAGGGTGTCGATGGCGTACAGGTCGTGGTCGCTGCGGGCGCCGTAGAACACCTCGACCGACCGCCGCACTCCGTGCTCGACGACATCCTCGACCAGGGCCTTAATGGGCGCGATGCCGGTGCCGCCGCCCAGGCAGAGCAGTCCGCTGTCGGTCGTGTGGTCGACGGTCATCGAGCCGACCGGGGCGCCGAGCCGTACGACGTCTCCGGGCCGGGCGCGGTGCACCAGCGCGTTGGAGACCCAGCCGGCCGGTACGGCCTTCACATGAAACGTCAGCAGTCCGTCCGAACGGGGCGCCGAGGCGAAGGAGTAGTGCCGCCATACTCGCGGCCACCAGGGTGTTTCCACGCTCGTGTACTGGCCCGCCAGGAAGGGGTAGGGCTGGTCGGGGCGGACGGTGAGGACCGCGACGTCGGCGGTCCTGAGCTCGTGCGAGACCACCTCGGCGTGCCACCAGGCCGGGGCCCGCAGCTCGTCCATCGCGGCCGCGTCGATCATGGCCTGGGACATCTTCGTGTACGCCCGTACCCAGGCGGCCTCGGTCTCGGGGGTCCAGACGGCGGCGGCGTACGCGCTCAGCGCGCCGAGGAGGCATTCCCCCAGGACCGGATAGTGCTCCGCGCGCGTCCCGTACTTGCGGTGGCCCCGGCCCAGGTTCCGCAGGTAGTCGGTGAGGACTTCGGTGTCGTCCACGTGCTCGGCCACCTTGAGCAGGGACTTCAGCAGGCGTTCCCGCTGGACGTCCATCGCGGCCGGGAACAGCTCACGGAGCTCGGGGTGGCGGACGAAGAGCAGAGCGTAGAAGTAGGACGTGACCTGGTCGGCGATCGGGGCTATCTCGGCCATCGTGCGACGGATGAGCAGGGCGTCCGGAGAACCCTGCCCGGCCGTCGGTCCCGACCGCTGCACCGGCACCCGCTCGACGTCCGTCGACGGCCAGGCGAGTGCTTCCGCGGCCGGCGCGGCCGGCATGTCCGATGCCGGCCCGGCAAGTGGCTCCGCGGCTCGCCCGGCCGGTGCCTCGGCGGAGCGTCTGGGGAGGCCGTGCCTGGTGCTGCCGTCGGCGGCCGACGCTCGGGCACCGTCCGGCGGTGGAGCCGAGGGCACCTTGCGCGGCGTGAACCAGCCGTCCCCGTCCGACGTGCCGTTCTCCCCCGGCGTGGTGGTCGGAGCGTCCATGGTGTGCCCTCGCCTCGAACGTCTTGCGGTCGGTCAGCGCACCTCCCCTCGGAAGATGCATGTTCCCCCGGCGGGCGGCCAGCCGTAGCACCCGCCCCGACCCTACCGGCCGTCGTCCCGCATACAAATCCCCCCTTCCGCTCGCACGCACCAGGCAGGACAGCAGAGCCGCGCGGTCCGACAACTACCGCTCAGCGGCCACCAGTTCATAGGCGTCCCACAGATCCCGCCCCGTGTAGCGGTGGGTCGCGAGGCCGGCCAGGCGGGCGTCCGCGTTGACCGCCACGGAGACCGGCACGGCGGCGAACAGGTCCCGGTCCGAGGACGAGTCGCCGTATGCCACGCAGTCCGCCCGCGCCACCCCGAACTCCGCACAGAGCCGGTCGGCGACAGTGACCTTGGCCGCTGCGCTGAGCACCCCGGCCGCGTCGACCGGCTCGGTGAACGGCACGGCCGGGAAACGCGATCCATGAGCCGCGTGAGCGCCCCAGTCGAGCAGGCGCTCCACGAAGAAGGACGGCGAGAGGGATACCACCGCGCAGTACTCGCCCGCGTTTCGGATCTCCGCCCAGACCTCACGGATCCGGGCCAGCCAGGGCGCCGCCCGGAACGCGACGTCGACGTGCGCGTCGGTCAGATCACCCCACAGCTCGTACACCCGCGCCGCATACTCCGGCGGACCGATCCGCCCCTCGGCGATCGCCCGGTCCAGCGCCACCGTCTCCGCCTCCCGCCCCAGCTGGCGCGAAATCTCCACCGGGGCGGTCGTGCCGTGCAGCAACGTGCCGTCAAGATCGAAGAGATGCAGTCTCGCCATGGCCCGAGGCTAACGGGCTGCCGATGTTTCACGTGAAACACTCCCAGGCCGCCCGCCGGCGCTACACGGGCCCATGCATGGCCAAAAGCACGTACGTCTCCGTCGAAACGGGTGGACGCCAGGGGTGCCCGTCGGACAGCCTGACCTGCGTGCCGACTCCTTCCCTCGCCGCTCTACCCATCCGCCGTCTGACGCTTCGCGATCTCACCGCCTGCGCCGACTTGTCCGAAGACCGGGGGTGGCCACGCGAGGAACACAAGTGGGGCTTTCTCCTCACGGCCGGAAACGGCTTCGGCATCGACGACCCGCAGGGTGGTCTCGTCACCGCGTGCGTCGTCACGCAGTACGGGTCGTGGGGGCTTCCGGATCTTGGCGCCATCGGGATGGTCCTGGTCGCCGAACGACATGCCCGCCAAGGCGTCGGGCGCCGCTTGATGCGCCATGTCGTGTCGACCATGGGAGCCACTCCGCTGACCCTGCACGCAACGGAGAACGGCCGCCCCCTGTACGAGGAACTGGGTTTCAAGGTGACAGGCCGGGCCGAGATGCTCAGCGGCCACTTCACTCGCGGTGGGCCGGAGTCCGGGGTCCCCACTCGCGCTGCCACCGCGGAGGACCTTCCCTCGATCCTGCGGCTCGACGAGGAGGTGTTCGGCAGCGACCGTACCCCTCTCCTCGTGCGGCTGCCCGCCTTCGCCGACCAGCTCCGGGTGGCCGAGGAGGACGGCACACTCACCGGTTACGCAGCCGCGTGGCCGAACATGGACACGCATGTCGTCGGCCCGCTGATCGCCCGCGACACGGAGACCGCCAAAGCCCTCATCGCCTCACTGGCGGACCGTACCGACCGTCCGCTGCGCACCGACATCGACGTACGCCACGAGGAGCTGCTGGCCTGGGCGAAGGCGCGCGGGCTGGCCTCCGTGGCGTTCAACTCCGTGATGACGTACGGCATCCCGGACCTCCCGGGTGACTGGACCCGGCGGTTCGCCCCGCTGACGGTCGCGGCGGGCTGAGGCGCGTACGCCGGGCGGACCTGAAGTTCGGTTGTGGAATACGCCGACATGCGACGGACGCCGGCCCCGCCGATGATGCGGCGGGGCCGGCGTCCGTCCGTCGGGGGGATGCGTGCGGGCCGTGATCAGGCGAGCGTCCGCGCAGCCTCCGTGGCGAAGCCGTGGTCCTGCTCCGGGGCACCGCCGCCGACACCGATGGCACCGATCAGCCGGCCGCCCCGGTGCACGGGTACACCGCCCGCGATGAACAGCAGGGGCCGGTCGAGGGCGGTGGGCAGGGTGTGGAAGAGGCCGCCCGGCTGGACGGCGTCGACCAGGTCCGCGGTGGGCGCGTTCAGCTGAAGCGCGGTGTAGGCCTTGCGAGTGCTGGTCTCGCCGGAGATCAGCACCGCCCGGTCGTCCCGGCGGAAGGCGAGCAGGTGCCCGCCCGCGTCCAGGACAGTCACGCTGACGGTGACTCCGGCCGCCTCGGCCGCACGACGGGCCGTGGCAACCAGCAGCTCGGCGTCCTCGATGGACAGCGGGGCGACGGAGGTGGTGCTCATGGGGTGTTCTCCTTGGGTGGTGCAGAGACCTCGGGACGTGCTGAGGTCCTGGATGTGGCTGGGGTTCTTGGTGGTCATGGGTCCGCCCGCCGGTGAGGCCCGGCGGGCGGGGCCGCTGTCCGGAGTGCTCAGTGATGGACGGGCGTCTGCTGCCCGACTGGCGTTCCGGTGGCGATCACGGTGCTCCGCGGTCCGCCGCGGCGCTCCAGGGCCGACGAGAGGACGGCGAGGACCAGGGCGGCCGCGGCGAGGGTGGCACCGACCCAGTTCGGGGCCGTGTAGCCGAAGCCGGCCGCGATCACGATGCCGCCGAGCCAGGCGGACAGGGCGTTGCCGAGGTTGAAGGCGCCGATGTTCACGGCCGACGCGAGGGTCGGGGCGCCATGGGCCTGGTCGAGGACACGCTTCTGGAGCGGCGGGACGGTCGCGAAGCCGAGGGCTCCGATCAGGGCGATGGTCACGGCCGCCGCGATCTTGTGGTGCGCGGTGAGCGTGAAGAGCGCCAGGACGACAGCCAGGGCGCCGAGGGAGACGTACAGCATCGGCATCAGGGCGCGGTCGGCGAACTTGCCGCCGATGAGGTTGCCCCCGACCATGCCGAGGCCGAACAGGACCAGCAGCCAGGTGACCGAGCCGTCGGCGAAGCCCGCGATGTGGGTCATCACCGGCGCGATGTAGGTGATGGCCGCGAAGACACCGCCGAAACCGAGGACCGTCATCGCCATGGCGAGGAGGACCTGGGCGTTCTTGAAGGCGGCCAGTTCGTGCCTCAGGTGCACACCCTCCGGCTTCGGCAGCTCGGGCACCAGCTTCGCGATGCCCGCGAGGCCGACGACACCGAGAGCGGCGACGACGCCGAAGGTGACGCGCCAGCCGACGTGCTGGCCGATGAGGGTGCCCAGCGGGACGCCGACGACATTGGCGACGGTCAGGCCGGTGAACATCATGGCGATGGCCCCGGCCTTCTTGTGGGGCGCCACCAGCTCGGCCGCGACGACGGAGCCGATGCCGAAGAAGGCACCGTGGGCGAGCGAGGCGATCACTCGTCCGATCACCATGACGGCGAAGACGGGGGCCACCGCGGAGACCAGGTTCCCGACGATGAAGAGGCCCATCAGCAACATCAGCATCCGCTTGCGCGGGACCTTGGTGCCGAGCACGGTCATCAGCGGAGCGCCGATGACCACGCCCAGCGCGTAGCCGGTCACGAGCAGGCCTGCCGTGGGGATGGAGACCCCGAAGTCGCCTGCGACCTCAGGCAGCAGTCCCATGATCACGAACTCGGTCGTTCCGATTCCGAAGGCCCCGATCGCGAGGGCCAGGAGCGCGAGAGGCATGAGGGGTGAACCTTCCCATACGATTGCAGGAGCGCTTTGCGTGCGTCCACAATAATTGCAGACGCTGGCTAATGGCAACCGCGCACTATTGCGAGGTTGCTCTATCCTTGAGGCAGCCGCTCCGGGACGGAGGAAAACGCCAATGACAGCGACGGACCCCGCGCTCACCGCCCTTGCCCAGGGCTGGTGCGCCCTCTCTGCCCTGCACGGCAGGATCGAGGCGCACATCGAGCGCGCCCTCCAGGCACAGCACGATCTGAGCGTGCGCGAGTACTCCCTGCTGGACGTGCTCAGCCGACAGCACGACGGCGAGGGCGGCCATCTCCAGATGAAGCAGGTCGCCGACGCGGTCGTCCTCAGTCAGAGCGCCACCACCCGTCTGGTGACCCGACTGGAGGACCGCGGGCTCCTGGAGCGCTACCTGTGCCCCACCGACCGGCGTGGCATCTACACCAACGTCACCGAGGCGGGCCTGCGTCTACTGGAGGAGGCGCGGCCCACCAACGACGCTGCCCTGCGCGAGGCCCTGGACGACGCCTCCAAGAACCCCGAGCTGACCCCGCTGGTCCGAGTCGTGGAGTCCCTGAACGTGCCCGCATAGGGTGCGAACATGGGAGATCTTGAGATACGCCACGCGACCGCCGACGACCTTCCGGCGATCGTCGCGATGCTCGCCGACGACCCGCTGGGTGGCCAGCGCGAATCACCGGACGACCTGACCCCGTATCTGGCCGCGCTGGAACGCCTCACGGCCGATCCGAACCAGCACCTGGTCGTCGCCGTCCGTGAGGACCGTGTGATCGGCACCCTCCAGCTCACGATCATCCCCGGGCTCTCCCACAAGGGGTCGACCCGCGCGCTCATCGAAGCCGTCCGCATCCACGCCGACGAGCGGGGCAGCGGGCTGGGCACGGTTTTGATCCAGTGGGCGATCGACACCTCCCGGCAGTTCGGGTGCGCGATGGTGCAACTCACGTCCGACAAGAGCCGCACCGACGCCCACCGCTTCTACGCGCGGCTGGGCTTCAGCGCCTCACACGAAGGCTTCAAGCTGAAGCTCTGACGGCAGAGGACGACCAGACGGGCCGGGGGTGTGTTTCACGTGAAACACACCCCCGGCCGTCCTTCACCTAGCCGATGCCCCGCCAGCCATCAGGGTCCACTCCGCCCGGCACCGGCGCCTCCGTGTCGTACGGCTGCCGCGTGAAGACGAACGATCCGAGGTCCAGGTGGCTGACGGATCCGTCCGGGCGTCGCACGGGCCGCAACAGCTCTCCGGCGAAGTAGCCCTCCAAGCCGGTCCAGGTGCCATCACCGTTGGACCGGAAGCGGGCTCGCCGCCCGTTGCCGGTCAGCGGCCCCAGGGCGAGCCGGCCGTCGGCGGTCACCCGCAGGCCGTAGGCGTAGGTCCCCCAGTACCACTGCCCCGCAAGGTCCAGGACCGCCGGATCGACTTCGCGCAACGGCCGCCAGGGCTCGGGGATCCGCGGTTCCGCCTCGGCAACGATACGGACGAGATCGGCGCCCACCGCTCCCAGCAGCGGCCCACTGGTGCAGTTCGCCAGCACCACCGCTGCCACATCGTCCTCCACGCCGATGGTGAGGTTCGCCAAGAAACCCGGGAGCGAGCCCGAGTGGCCGACGAGGAGCCGGCCGTCTCGGGACTGGAGCTGCATCCCGAGGCCGTAGGTGACCCCGTCCAGCACGTCCGACACCTCGGCGGGTGCCGCGGGGGTCCGCATCTCGCGGACCGACTCCGCACTCAGGACCCGATCGTCTCCTACGGCCAGAAACGCGGCGAACCGCGCGAGGTCCCCCGTGGTCGACCACAGCTGCCCGGCCGGCGCCATCCGGCCCAGGTCCTCCAGTGGTTCGGGCAGCAGCGCGTCCGCCCACGGATGCACCGCCCATCCGCCCGCGTGCGGGGACAGCGGCTGCGCGGACGTGCGGTGCAGGCCGAGCGGCTCAAGGATCTCGCCGCGCAGCGCCTCCTCCCACGGAGCGCCGCGCAACTCCTCCACCAGTGCACCGAGCAGGGTGTAGCCGGGGTTGGAGTAGTGGTGCCGGCGGCCCACAGGGTGCAGCAGCGGGCGCTCGCCCAGCACATCGCTCAGCTCGGGGCGCAGCGAGCCGGGGGTCCGCTCCCACCAAGGCGCGGGTGACTCGGCAGCCAACCCAGCGCTGTGCGCGAGCAGCTCGGCGATCGTCGCCTCGCCCACCCCGGTACCCGGCAGATGCTTCTCCAGCGGGTCACCGAGATCGAGCAGGCCCTCGTCGCGCAGTCGCATCACCAGGACTGCGGTGAAGGTCTTGGTGATGGACCCGATCCGGTACTGCACGGTCTCGTCCGGGGCATGTCCGTCCACCGAGGTCCGCGCCCCGTGCCACACGGTCCGCCCACCCCGTACGACGGCTGCGACCAGCGACGGCGCCCGCCCTTCCGCCTGCGCGACGGCGATCCGGTGCAGCAGAGCTCGCCGGGTGGCGGGGAGCAGGTCTTCCTGAGGTGTCGTCATGGGGCCAGTCCACCCGGTCCGGTGGCCGGCGTCGAATCCATTTCCCCGGTCACCACGCACACGGTCGCATACCCGGCCGACGGCCTCACGATGATCGGGCCCGAGGGGCCGCGCCTGAACGACTTCCAGCGCCGCCGGACCGACGCCCTCGCCGAACTGGGGTACGTGGCGCCGGCCTTCGACCTCCGCGGCGGGCGCTGGTCACCGATCCACAGAAGATGCTGGCGCGCGTAACTCCCTTGCTCGCCGACCCCGACCGGATCGCCGCTGTCGGCTACGGCACCGGGGGCGCAATCGTGCTGGAACTCGGACGCGACGGCGTCAACCTGCACGCGATCGGGACGGTCGACGCACTGACCACGGGCCGCCGAGAAGCAGGCCGCGGGCGTCGACTGGCGCCTCGTGGTCTACGGCGGACCCCGCCACGGTTTCCACCACCCGCACCACGCACAAGCGAGGCCGACACGACGTCGTCGACCTGCTCGCCGAGTGCCTGTCCCCTGACGGAGTGAGCCGGGCCACGATGCTGTGCACCGCAGGATCGAGGTCGGCGAACTGGGGCCGCGCGCTCACGACGCGCCCCCATCCGGAGACGGCCCGACCGCGGGTTGGTTGACCCCTGCGCACATCAGGGTCAGGTCTGGGCCATGTCCACGAAGCGGGAGTAGTGACCCTGGAAAGCGACCGTGATCGTGGCCGTCGGGCCGTTTCGGTGCTTGGCCACGATCAGGTCGGCCTCGCCCGCGCGCGGGGACTCCTTCTCGTAGGCATCCTCGCGGTGGAGCAGGATGACCATGTCGGCGTCCTGCTCGATGGAGCCGGACTCACGCAGGTCGGAGACCATCGGCTTCTTGTCGGTGCGCTGCTCGGGACCACGGTTCAGCTGTGACAGCGCGATGACCGGGATCTCCAGCTCCTTGGCGAGCAGCTTGAGGTTACGGGACATGTCCGAGACCTCCTGCTGACGGCTCTCGGCGCGCTTGGAGCCACCGGACTGCATCAGCTGGAGGTAGTCGATGACGACCAGTCTGATGTCGTTCCGCTGTTTGAGACGGCGGCACTTGGCGCGGATCTCCATCATCGACAGATTCGGCGAGTCGTCGATGAACAGCGGCGCGGCCGAGACATCCGGCATACGGCGGGCGAGCCGGGTCCAGTCCTCGTCGGTCATCGTGCCGGAGCGCATGTGGTGCAGCGCGACCCGGGCCTCGGCAGACAGCAGACGCATCGCGATCTCGTTGCGGCCCATTTCGAGGGAGAAGATGACGCTCGGCAGATTGTGCTTGATCGAGGCGGCCCGCGCGAAGTCGAGCGCGAGCGTCGACTTACCCATGGCGGGGCGCGCCGCGATGACGATCATCTGGCCCGGGTGCAGGCCGTTCGTCAGCGAGTCGAAGTCGGTGAACCCGGTCGGCACACCGGTCATCTCGCCGCTGCGCGAGCCGATCGCCTCGATCTCGTCGAGGGCACCCTCCATGATGTCGCCGAGCGGCAGGTAGTCCTCACTGGTGCGCTGCTCGGTGACGGCGTAGATCTCGGCCTGGGCGCGGTTGACGATCTCGTCGACGTCGTCGTCGGCGGCGTATCCCATCTGCGTGATACGGGTGCCGGCCTCGACCAGGCGACGCAGGACCGCGCGCTCGTGGACGATCTCCGCGTAGTACTCGGCGTTCGCCGCCGTCGGTACCGTCTGGACGAGCGTGTGCAGATACGACGCCCCGCCGACCTTGTTGATCTCGCCACGCTTGGTGAGCTCAGCGGCGATGGTGATCGGGTCGGCCGGCTCGCCCTTGGCATAGATGTCGAGGATCGCCTGGTAGATCGTCTCGTGCGCGGGCTTGTAGAAGTCATGGCCCTTGAGGATCTCGACGACGTCGGCGATGGCGTCCTTGGACAGCAGCATGCCGCCCAGCACCGACTGCTCGGCGTCCAGATCCTGCGGCGGCACCCGCTCGAAGGACGAACCGCCGCCGTCCCAGTCGCCGTTCTCCCGGCCCCGGTCGTGTTGCTCGCCACGACTCCGGCCTCCGTCGCCGCGTCGACGCGAGGCGGGCAGACGATCACTGGGTCCGCTGTCGGCCCATGGATCGTCCAAGGGCTCGGAAATGCTCACCGAGCCACCTCCTCCCGTCCGCAGGGCGGACCTCGCCGTGTCCTCTTTTGTACGGCACGACACTGACAAATGAGAGGCCCAACTCCGATTCTTACGCGTCGGGTTTGTGACGATTCCAGGACCGCGGGAAAGACGCTTCCCCAGCCAAGAGAAGGAGCGGGCGCCGGACCACGGTAGGCCCCTCGGCACCGTCAGCCAATCTGGTTATCCACAGGCCATGTGGACGACAGCCCCGATGCTGTGGAGAACTCCCGGAAACCTGTGCACGACCCGGTGGACAGCTCTGTGAAAAAGCCCTCTAGCCTCTCCGGCAGAGGGCCGTGACCTGCGCGTTTAGCATCCACTGGCTGTGCAGAAGAAAAACTTCCCCAGCCGGACCAAGATCGCTTCGAACACCGCACGAAAGGATACGCCTCACCACGACGAGTAAGGGGCACAACTTGGTTGCATCTCTTACCTGTGGACGATTAGATTGGCGCTCATGACACAGGCTCCCGCGATACCCCGGGCCACCCGCCGCCGGCACGACCGAGAGATCGTCGCTCTGGCAGTCCCGGCCTTCGGCGCACTCGTCGCCGAGCCTCTGTTCGTCATGGCGGACAGCGCGATCGTCGGCCACCTCGGCACCGCCCAGCTCGCCGGTCTCGGCGTCGCCTCCGCCCTCCTCACCACCGCCGTGAGCGTCTTCGTCTTCCTCGCCTATGCCACCACGGCCGCCGTGTCCCGGCGCGTCGGCTCCGGCGATCTGCCGGCGGCCATCCGACAGGGCATGGACGGCATCTGGCTGGCACTGCTGCTCGGCATCGGCGTCATCGCCGTCGTCCTTCCTCTGGCACCTGGCATCGTGGACCTCTTCGGCGCCTCCGCGACAGCGGCCCCGTACGCCACGACGTATCTGCGTATCTCCGCACTGGGCATCCCGGCCATGCTCACCGTCCTCGCCGCCACGGGTGTGCTCCGCGGACTCCAGGACACCAGAACTCCGCTCTACGTCGCCGTCGGCGGCTTCGTCGCCAACGGCGCCCTCAACGCGGGGCTCGTCTACGGCGCCGGGCTCGGCATCGCCGGTTCGGCCTGGGGAACCGTCATCGCCCAGTGCGGAATGGCAGCCGTCTACCTGACCGTCGTCGTACGCGGGGCCCGTCGGCACGGCGCCTCCCTCCGCCCGGACGCCGCCGGCATCCGGGCCTCGGCCCAGGCCGGCGTTCCCCTCCTGATCCGCACGCTCTCCCTGCGGGCGATCCTCATGATCGCCACGGCGGTCGCGGCACGTCTCGGCGACGCCGACATCGCCGCGCACCAGATCGTTCTGTCCCTGTGGAGCCTGCTCGCCTTCGCTCTCGACGCGATAGCGATCGCGGGGCAAGCGATCATCGGCCGCTATCTCGGCGCGGACGATGCCCAGGGCGCGCGAGAGGCCTGCCGTCGCATGGTGCAGTGGGGCATCGCGACCGGTGTCGTCCTCGGTGCTCTCGTGGTGGCCGCCCGTCCGCTCTTCCTCCCGCTGTTCACCGGCGACTCCGTGGTGAAGGACGCGGCACTGCCCGCCCTGTTGATGGTGGCGCTCTCGCAGCCGATCTGCGGGATCGTCTTCGTCCTGGACGGTGTCCTGATGGGTGCCGGCGACGGGCCGTATCTGGCCGGGGCCATGGTCGTCACCCTCACCGTATTCGCCCCGGTGGCTCTGCTGGTCCCGGTGTTCGGCGGCGGTCTCACCGCGCTGTGGACGGCGATGACGCTGATGATGACGATCCGCCTGCTGACCCTGTGGCTGCGCTCCCGTTCGGGTCGCTGGATCGTGACGGGCGCGACCCGCTGACCTAGGGCCGCCGATCTCGGAGCAGCCTCGGTTTCACGTGAAACACGGCCCGGTGACCATTCCGGACAACGGAAAGGGGCCGCACCCCCGCAAGGGTGCGGCCCCTCTCACCGGCTCGAACGAGCGCGGCGATGACTCGGCGATCAGGCCGAGACGACCTCGATGTTGACCTTGGCGGCAACCTCGGGGTGCAGACGCACGGACGTCTCGTGGGCGCCCAGGGTCTTGATCGGCGAGGTCAGCTCGATACGACGCTTGTCGACCTCGGGGCCACCGGACGCCTTGATCGCGGAAGCGATGTCGGCGGGGGTGACGGAACCGAAGAGACGACCGGAGTCGCCGGAGCGGACAGCCAGGCGGACCTTGACGCCCTCGAGCTGGCCCTTGACCTGGTTGGCCTGCTCGATGGTCTGGATCTCGTGGATCTTGCGGGCGCGGCGGATCTGCTCGACGTCCTTCTCGCCACCCTTGGTCCAGCGGATCGCAAAGTTCCGCGGGATCAGGTAGTTGCGAGCGTAACCGTCCTTGACGTCAACGACGTCGCCGGCAGCACCGAGGCCAGAGACCTCGTGGGTGAGGATGATCTTCATGTGTCGGTCACCCTTCCCTTAGCGCGCGGTGGACGTGTAGGGCAGCAGCGCCATCTCACGGCTGTTCTTCACGGCCGTGGCGACGTCACGCTGGTGCTGGGTGCAGTTGCCGGTCACGCGGCGGGCACGGATCTTGCCGCGGTCGGAAATGAACTTCCGCAGCATGTTCGTGTCCTTGTAGTCCACGTACGTGACCTTGTCCTTGCAGAAAGCGCAGACCTTCTTCTTCGGCTTGCGCACAGGCGGCTTCGCCATGGTGTTTCTCCTGTGTGATCAAGAAGTGTGGATACGAGCCCCTAGAAGGGGGGCTCGTCCGAGTAGCCGCCACCGCTGCCGGAGCCGGAGCCGGAGCCACCGCCCCAGCCGCCGCCACCCTGCTGGTTGCCACCAGCGGGAGCGCCGGACGCCCACGGGTCGTCGGCCGGAGCGCCGCCGCCCTGCTGACCGCCACCGGGGCCACCGCCCCAGCCGCCGCCCTGCTGGCCGCCACCGCCGCCGTAACCGCCCTGGCCACCGCGCCCGCCACCGCCGGAGGTCTTGGTGACCTTGGCCGTCGCGTTGCGCAAGCTGGGGCCGACTTCCTCGACGTCCAGCTCGTAGACCGTGCGCTTGACGCCGTCCCGGTCCTCGTAGGACCGCTGCTTCAGCCGGCCCTGCACGAGCACGCGCATGCCTCGCTGAAGCGACTCGGCGACGTTCTCCGCCGCCTGACGCCAGACCGAGCAGGTCAGGAAGAGGCTCTCGCCGTCCTTCCACTCGTTCGTCTGGCGGTCGAAGGTGCGGGGAGTGGACGCGACGCGGAACTTCGCGACCGCCGCACCGGACGGGGTGAAGCGCAGCTCGGGGTCGTCGACAAGATTGCCGATGACCGTGATGACGGTCTCGCCTGCCATGGGGGAACCTCTCGGCGGGTTTGCTGCTCTGGCTGCTTGCTTGCTACTCGGATCCCGAGATCAGCTGAGCGGGAGGGCTCAGTGGGTCTCGGGGCGGAGGACCTTGGTCCGGAGGACCGACTCGTTCAGGTTCATCTGGCGGTCGAGCTCCTTGACGACCGCAGGCTCGGCCTGAAGGTCGATGACCGAGTAGATGCCCTCGGGCTTCTTCTTGATCTCGTACGAGAGACGACGACGGCCCCAGGTGTCGACCTTCTCCACCTTGCCGTTGCCCTCACGGACGACGGAGAGGAAGTTCTCGATCAGGGGGGCGACAGCGCGCTCCTCCAGATCGGGGTCGAGGATGACCATCACCTCGTAGTGACGCATGTGGAACCCACCTCCTTTGGACTCAACGGCCACGGTCGTTCCGTGGCAGGAGGGTTGTGATGCGTACGCAACGGTATCCGCGACCACTGACAATCGGGGGCGCTGAGGCTCCCGCAGTCTTACCTGGGCAGGCAGTGGGCAGACACCGGTGCAGACGGTACAGACTACCCGCACACCCGCTTCCGGTTGAAATCCGGGCGTGGAGGCGGTCACTCTGTACACGTCGGGTGTGTACGGCGCTACTATGCGCCGCCTTCCGCAGGAGGTGCCCATGGCACAGGTAATGCATCCCAACGTCGCCGGTTCCCTCTTCGCCACGGACGGCAAGGCCCGTCCGCTCCAGGACACACTGGCGGCGACCACGCTCGTCCTGGGTCTGCTGTCCTTCATCACGTCCTTCTTCCACGGCCTCCATCTGCTGACGTCGTGGGCGGGTCTCGTGGGCCTGCTCGTCGGCATCTACGGACAGTGGATCTCCGTGACCACGCGTGAGCGCTTCGCCCTGATCCTGGGGCTCGGCGCCTCCGGGATCGGTTTCCTGATCGGCATGGCACACGGCGGTCTCTTCGGCGGACTCATCGGCAGCTGAGGCGGCCCGCCGGGATTAAGGGCAGTACGCCCAGTCGGGGCGCTCGCACGGCGCAGTAGGCTTCGGCGCGAGAGCCGGAGCCCCTGTACCCATGGGGACACACCAGCCCGAGGAGCGCCCCGAATGAGCCTGACCCTGAGGACCATCAGCCGCGAGCAGCATCTGGCCTACATCCAGAGCCTGCCGGCGGCGAGCCACATGCAGGTCCCGGCCTGGGCCGACGTCAAGGCGGAGTGGCGCTCGGAGAACCTCGGCTGGTTCGACGAGCGCACGGGCGAGATGGTCGGCGCGGGCCTGGTCCTCTACCGGCAGCTGCCCAAGATCAAGCGCTACCTGGCCTACCTGCCCGAGGGGCCGGTCATCAACTGGTTCGCGCCGAACCTGGACGACTGGATCCAGCCGATGCTGGCGCACCTGAAGCAGCAGGGCGCGTTCTCCGTGAAGATGGGCCCGCCGGTGATCATCCGTCGCTGGCACGCGGAGACCATCAAGAAGGGCATCCAGGACCAGGACGTCAAGCGGCTGCGCGACATGGAGGCCGACTTCATCGAGCCGCGCGCCTTCGAGGTGGCCGACAAGCTGCGCCGTATGGGCTGGCAGCAGGGCGAGGACGGCGGCGCCGGCTTCGGTGACGTCCAGCCCCGCTACGTCTTCCAGGTGCCGCTGGCGAATCGTTCCCTGGAAGAGGTCCACAAGAACTTCAACCAGCTGTGGCGCCGCAACATCAAGAAGGCCGAGAAGGCCGGTGTCGAGGTGGTCCAGGGCGGCTACCAGGACCTGGCCGAGTGGCAGCGGCTGTACGAGATCACGGCCGTGCGCGACCACTTCCGGCCGCGCCCGCTGTCGTACTTCCAGCGCATGTGGTCGGCCCTCAACACCGAGGACCCGAACCGGATGCGGCTGTACTTCGCCCGGCACAACGGCGTGAACCTCTCCGCCGCGACGATGCTGATCGTCGGCGGCCACGTCTGGTACTCCTACGGCGCCTCCGACAACATCGGCCGTGAGGTCCGGCCCTCGAACGCGATGCAGTGGACGATGATGCGCGACGCCTACGCACTCGGTGCCACCGTCTACGACCTGCGCGGCATCTCGGACTCGCTGGACGAGACGGACCACCTGTTCGGCCTGATCCAGTTCAAGGTCGGCACGGGCGGGCAGGCCGCCGAGTACCTCGGCGAGTGGGACTTCCCGCTGAACAAGCTGCTCCACAAGGCGCTCGACATCTACATGTCGCGCCGTTGAGCCGCGGCCGTCTGATTCCATAGCCTTCACAGCTCAGACACCTCTGATCCACCGCAGCCACGAGAAAGGTCCCGGGTCCGGCCATGGCGCTCACGCTCTACGTCGACACCGCGCGCTGGCGGGCGCACCACAAGCACGTGCAGGAGCAGTTCCCGGGACTCGTCCCGGTCTGCAAGGGCAACGGCTACGGCTTCGGGCACGAGCGGCTGTCCGAGGAGGCCACGCGGCTGGGCTCCGACCTGCTCGCGGTCGGCACGACCTACGAGGCCGCACGCATCAAGGACTTCTTCGGCGGGGACCTGCTGGTGCTGACGCCGTACCGGCGCGGCGAGGAGCCGGTGCCGCTGCCCGACCGGGTGGTGCGCTCGGTGTCGTCGATCGACGGCGTGTACGGCCTCGTCGGCGCCCGTGTCGTCATCGAGGTGATGTCCTCGATGAAGCGGCACGGCATCAGCGAGCAGGACCTGCCGCAGCTGCACCAGGCCATAGAGAACGTCCGGCTGGAGGGCTTCGCCATCCATCTGCCGCTGGACCGCACCGACGGCTCGGACGCCGTCGAGGAGGTCATCGGCTGGATGGACCGGCTGCGCGCGGCCCGGCTGCCGTTGCACACGATGTTCGTCAGCCACCTCAAGGCCGACGAACTCGTCCGGCTCCAGCAGCAGTTCCCGCAGACCCGGTTCCGCGCCCGCATCGGCACGCGGCTGTGGCTGGGGGACCACGAGGCCACCGAGTACCGCGGTGCCGTCCTGGACGTGACGCGCGTGGCCAAGGGCGACCGGTTCGGCTACCGCCAGCAGAAGGCGGCCTCGGACGGCTTCCTGGTGGTCGTGGCGGGCGGTACGTCGCACGGGGTGGGTCTGGAGGCCCCGAAGGCGCTGCACGGCGTCATGCCACGCGCCAAGGGCGTCGCGCGGGCCGGCCTCGCCACCGTCAACCGGAACCTTTCTCCATTCGTCTGGGGCGGCAAGCAGCGCTGGTTCGCCGAGCCGCCGCACATGCAGGTGTCGATCCTGTTCGTGCCCTCGGACGCCCCGGAGCCGAAGGTCGGGGACGAGCTGGTGGCCCATCTGCGGCACACCACGACCCAGTTCGACCGCATCATGGACCGCTGAGCCGGCACCCAGGACACCGAGTCCCTTTCAGGACAGCGAGAAGGCCGTACCCGGAGCACCCGGGTACGGCCTTCTGCGTCAGCTCCTGAAGGGTTGTTCGCTCAGAGCGAACGATTCTCGGGGGAGGGCGGCACCGGCCTGCCCCAGTCCACCTGAGGCCCCTCGAAGTGAGCGGCGTGACGCGGCTCGTAGGTCGCCGCTCCGAGCACGAAGACGTCTTCCGCTCCGTCGAGCACCCCGCCCGAGGGGTCGTCGTCGCCGGACCGGCGCACCACGTCCCGCTCCGGCATGAGGATGTCCCGTACGACGACGGCGCACAGGTACAGCGTGCCCGCCAGGTGCAGCACGATCGCCCAGTGGTAGCCCAGCGTCGGCAGTCCCTTGTGGGCGTCTCCGCTGGTCGTGTACGCGAGGTACATCCAGATGCCCAGGAAGTACGCCATCTCGCACGCCTGCCAGATCAGGAAGTCGCGCCACTTGGGCCGGGCGAGCGCCGCCAGCGGCACCAGCCACAGGACGTACTGCGGGGAGTAGACCTTGTTGGTGACGATGAACACCGCGACCACCAGGAAGGCCAGTTGCGCGAAACGCGGCCGGCGCGGGGCGGTGAACGTCAGCACGGCGATACCGAGGCAGCACAGCACCACCAGCACGGTGGCGGCGGTGTTCACGAAACCCGTCGAGGGCGGGTTGCTGGAGTTCTGCGCCCAGATCAGCCAGAAGGAACCGAAGTCGACGCCCCGTTCCTGGCTGAACGTGTAGAACTTCGACCAGCCTTCGAATGCGAACAGCATCACCGGCAGGTTCACCACGAACCAGGCGAGCACCGTACTGACCGTGGCCTGGACGAACTCCCGCCACTTGCCGGCCCGCCAGCACAGCACGAACAGGGGGCCGAGCAGGAACACCGGATAGAGCTTGGCGGCCGTGGCGAGGCCCAGGAGGACACCGAAGGCGACGGGCCGGCTGCGGGACCACATCAGCATCGCGGCGGCCGTGAGCGCCACCGCCAGCAGGTCCCAGTTGACGGTGGCGGTCAGCAGGACGGCGGGCGCCAGGGCGACCAGGAGGCCGTCCCAGGGGCGCCGGCGGTGGGTGCGGGCCACGCAGACGGCAATGACGACCGCGCAGACCAGCAGCATCCCGGCGTTGACGAACCAGTACCACTGCTCCTGGTACTGGATGGTGCCGCTGTGCGGGGTGAGCCAGGAGGCCACCTCCATGAACACGCCGGTCAGCACCGGGTATTCGAGATAGCCCATGCCGCCGGACATGTCGTCCGGGAGCTTGTCGAAGTACGGCACGAGATGGTCGGCGAACCCGCGCCCCTGGTAGAGGTGCGGGATGTCCGAATAGCAGGCCTTCGTGTACTGGCTGCTCGCGCCGAAGAACCAGGCACTGTGGTAGCAGGGCGCCTTCTGGACCAGACCGAGGGCGAACATGCCGATCGCCACGAGCGCGATGACTCGTACGGGCGTCCACCAGGACGTGCCGAGCAGGGCTCGCCGTCCGATGGGACCGCCGATCAGCTCGCTGCCGGCCGCGGCGACCTCGTCCTCCCTGGTCGGCGGCACCGGTTCTGCCGTGGCGGGCCGCACGGGCTCGGGCTCGTGCACGCCCGCAGGCGTCATCTCTGCACTGGGCATGGGGCACATCCTGCCGTACGTGCCTAGGAAAAAGCCGAGGGCCGCCGCACCTCGTGGGTGCGGCGGCCCATGTTTCACGTGAAACACCCGCGGCGGACGAAATGGTCGCCAACCGGTCCGGGGCGGCGGCTAGCCATTGGCGCCGGCGAAGATGCCTCCGTTGCCGTTGCCTCGTGTGTTGCCGTTGCCGGTCGTATCGGTGGGCGTGGGTGACGGAGAGGTTCCTCCGGTGGTGCCACCCGTGTCCGTACCGCCGGTGCCGTTGCCATTGCCGTTACAGGGGTTGCCCCAGTTCCACTGACAGGTGTCGCTCGCCGACGGGGACGGGGAGGTGTTCGTCGCGCTCGGCGTCGGGCTCGGCGACTGGGTCGCGCTCGGGCTCGGCGTGACGGTCGGGGTCGGGGTCGGAGTCGGAGCGCCCGCCTCGTCCTGGACCTTGCCGATCTCGGTGGCGGCCGGGAAGCCGTTGTCGTTGGCGTTCTTCAGCGCGCCCTTCATGTACTCGGTCCACACCGACGTCGGGATGTCACCACCGTGGATCGACTCGACCCCGGCCGTGCCGTTCATGGACAGCAGCTCATGGTCCTTCGGGTTCTCACGGAACATCGCCACCGAGGTGGACAACTGCTGGGTGTAGCCGACGAACCAGGCCGACTTGTTGCTGTCGGTGGTACCGGTCTTGCCTGCCGCCGTCCGGCCCAGGGCCTTGGCGTTCACACCCGTACCGTTCTGGATCACGTTCTGGAGGACGTCCGTGACGTTGTTCGCCACGTTCTCGGGAATCGCCGTGCTCACCTTCGGCTTGGTGAAGCCCGGCAGCTCCTGGCCGTCCTTCTTCACGGCGGTCACCGAGTACGGGTCAGTGTGCTGACCCGACGCGGCGAACGTCGCGTACGCGTCGGCCATGCGGATCGCGCTCGGGGTCGAGGTACCGATGGAGAAGGACGGGTTGAGCGTCGAGAAGCTGTCCCTGAGAATGCCGGACGCCTGCGCGACGTCCCGGACATGCGTCAGCCCCACATCCATACCGAGTTGGACGAACGGCGTGTTGACGGACTGCTCCATCGCCTTGCGCAGCGAGATGTAGCCCCACTTGTAGTCACTCTCGTTGCGCTGGTAGAAGATCGAGTTGTCCTTCGTCAGCACCGGGCTGCCGTCGTTGTTGAGCACCTTGAGATGGTCGTTGCCGTTGTACTTGCTCAGCGGCGAGAGACCCTCCCCACCGGTCCGGTACGTGCCGTACTCCATCGCCGCGGCGAGCACGAACGGCTTCCACGTCGAACCGACCGGGACGCCGGAGGTGTCGGCGTTGTTCGTGAAGTGGCCGTTCTCGTAGCCGTCACCGCCGTACAGAGCGACGATCGCGCCGTCCTTGGGCTTCACCGACGCCGCACCGAACTGGACGTACTTGTCCAGATCACGCTTCTTCGGGTCGATGCGGTCCTTCTGGACCTTCTTCACGGCCGCTGCCAGCTCGTTGACCTTGTCCTTCTCGAAGGTCGTCTGGATCTGGTAGCCGCCCTGGTCGAACTGCGTCTCGGTGATGTCGGAGTGCGCGAGGACGTACTTCTTCGCCGTGTCCACCAGGTAGCTGATCTGGCCGGTCATGCCCTTGGTCGCCTTGCGGCCGTCGGGCACGGGGTACTGCTTGGTGGCCTGCTGGAACTGCACGTCGGTGAGGTGGTGGTCGTTGTGCATCTGCTCGAGGATCCACCCCCAGCGGTCCTTCGAGCGCTGCGTGTTCGCCTGCTGGGTCGCCGACGGGTCGAGGTCCGCGTTGCCGGCCGGGTCGAAGTACGTCGGGCCCTTCAGCAGCGCCGCGAGCACCGCGCACTCGCTCGGCGTGAGGTCCTTCGCGTCCTTGCCGTAGTACGTCTGCGCCGCCGCCTGGATGCCGTAGGCGCCGCGGCCGAAGTACGAGGTGTTCAGGTAGCCCTGGAGGATCTGCTGCTTGGAGAGCTTCGTCCCCACCTTGATGGAGATGAACATCTCCTTGAACTTGCGGGTGAGGGTCTGCTGCTGGCTCAGGTAGGTGTTCTTCACGAACTGCTGGGTGATCGTCGAGCCACCCTGGGTCTGGCCGCCCCGTGCCATGTTGACCACGGCGCGCAGGAGTCCCTGGGGGTCGACGCCCGAGTCCTGGTAGAAGCTCTTGTTCTCGGCCGAGATCACGGCCCACTGCATCGCTTCGGGAATCTGGGCGATGTTGACGTTCTGCCGGTTGACGCCGGTGCCCGTGGCCACCATCTGCGTGCCGTCGGCCCAGTAGTAGACGTTGTTCTGGGACTTGGCCGCCGCGTTCTCGTCGGGCACGGAGACCATCGCGTAGCCGACGCCGACCAGCGCGACCAGGCTCCCCACGAAGCCGATGAACATCCCGGTGACGAGCTTCCAGGAAGGCATCCAGCGGCGCCATCCGTACTTGCCTGACCGGGGGTAGTCGATGAATCTCTTCCTGCCGGGCGCGGTCGATGCGCGGCCTCTGCCGCGCCCGGGACCGCTGGGACCGCCCGGGCCGCCTCCCCGGCCGCCTGGACCTGTGTTGTCGGCGCCTCTGCGGCGGCTGCCTCTCTGTGCCGCGCGGCGGGCCTCGGCCCGGCCGCCGTAGGAACGCTCCTCGCCTCCCGGGCCGCTGTCCGACCCATGGGAACTGGACTCGTAGGAGTCGGCAGGAGACCCGGTGGCGCCACGCGGTGCCGCACGGCGGCCGGAGGACGAGCCGGACTGACCACGTCGGGCCGCGGCACGTCCGCCTCCCTGCGGCTGCGGCGGTTTGCGACGGTGCTCGCTCATCGAACGATTACTCCTCGGGCAGGCGCACCCGTGCGCGCCTGGAACGGCGGCTGGTTTCCGGTCCCCCCGGAGTACGGATGTGGTCGGTCCTGCATTCACCCGTACCGCACCGGGGACGACGACGCTCCCCAGACGTCACTTGGTTCCCGGCGATGTGCATGCCGCACAGACTACGCACCGCCAAAACCCGCTGAGCCCTGAAGTTCACCCCAAAACAGGCAACCTGCATCGTATGAATCGGTGATGTGATCCCGTTCACCGTCGTCCCTCTTGTCGCCCGCCGACGGCCGTTCTATCGTGCTGATGTATCGAGTCGATACATCAGCACGAGATAAAGACGCTGAGAGGCACTGCGAGACCCGCGGGAGAGAGCTGCGGGACCGAGAGGAGGCGACGATGAGCCGACGTTCCGGCATCCTCGAGTTCGCCGTGCTCGGTCTGCTGCGCGAGTCCCCGATGCACGGCTACGAGCTGCGCAAACGCCTCAACACGTCCCTGGGGGTGTTCCGTGCGTTCAGCTACGGGACCCTGTATCCCTGCCTCAAGACGCTGGTCGCGAGCGGCTGGTTGATCGAGGAACCGGGCAACACCCATGAGGACGCCCTCGCCGCTCCGCTCGCCGGACGCCGCGCCAAGATCGTCTACCGGCTGACGGCGGAGGGGAAGGAGCACTTCGAGGAGCTGCTCTCGCAGACCGGCCCCGACGCCTACGAGGACGAGCACTTCGCCGCACGGTTCGCCTTCTTCGGGCAGACGTCGCGCGATGTGCGCATGCGCGTGCTGGAGGGCCGGCGCAGCCGCCTGGAGGAGCGCCTGGAGAAGATGCGCGCCTCCCTGGCGCGCACGCGGGAGCGCCTCGACGACTACACACTTGAGCTCCAGCGCCACGGGATGGAGTCCGTGGAGCGCGAAGTGCGCTGGCTGAACGAGCTCATCGAGAGCGAGCGGGCGGGGCGGGACCTGAAGGGTTCCACGTCCCGGGGGACCGCTCCGCAGGACACCACCACTGGATCGACGGGCGGCCTGCCCCGTGCCGGGGACACCCCCCGGACGGATACGCCCGGCGACACCGCCACGTGAGTCCCAGTCAGGGCCTCACTCGTACACACAGGGAGCAACCGGAATGGGTTCGGTTCGCGTAGCCGTCGTCGGCGTGGGCAACTGCGCCGCGTCGCTGGTGCAGGGAGTCGAGTACTACAAGGACGCCGACGCGGCGGCCAAGGTCCCCGGCCTGATGCACGTGCAGTTCGGTGACTACCACGTGCGTGACATCGAGTTCGTCGCCGCGTTCGACGTCGATGCCAAGAAGGTCGGCCTCGACCTCACGGACGCGATCGGCGCCTCCGAGAACAACACCATCAAGATCTGCGACGTGCCCACGTCCGGTGTCACCGTCCAGCGCGGCCACACCCTCGACGGCCTCGGCAAGTACTACCGCCTGACCATCGAGGAGTCCGAGGCCGAGCCGGTCGACGTCGTCCAGATCCTGAAGGACAAGCAGGTCGACGTCCTGGTCTGCTACCTGCCCGTGGGCTCCGAGGACGCGGCGAAGTTCTACGCCCAGTGCGCCATCGACGCCAAGGTCGCCTTCGTCAACGCCCTCCCGGTCTTCATCGCCGGCACCAAGGAGTGGGCGGACAAGTTCACCGAGGCCGGTGTGCCGATCGTCGGTGACGACATCAAGTCCCAGGTCGGCGCCACCATCACGCACCGCGTCATGGCGAAGCTGTTCGAGGACCGCGGTGTCATCCTGGACCGCACCATGCAGCTGAACGTCGGCGGCAACATGGACTTCAAGAACATGCTCGAGCGCGAGCGCCTGGAGTCCAAGAAGATCTCCAAGACGCAGGCCGTCACCTCCCAGATCCCCGACCGGGACCTCGGCGAGAAGAACGTCCACATCGGCCCGTCCGACTACGTGGCCTGGCTGGACGACCGCAAGTGGGCCTACGTCCGCCTTGAGGGCCGCGCCTTCGGTGACGTCCCGCTGAACCTGGAGTACAAGCTCGAGGTCTGGGACTCCCCGAACTCCGCGGGTGTCATCATCGACGCCCTGCGCGCCGCGAAGATCGCCAAGGACCGCGGCATCGGCGGCCCGATCCTGTCGGCGTCCTCGTACTTCATGAAGTCCCCGCCGGTCCAGTACTTCGACGACGAGGCCCGCGAGAACGTCGAGAAGTTCATCCGCGGCGAGGTCGAGCGCTAAAGGCGCCGACGCGACCGCTCGCACGCAAACGCTCCTGCCAGGGCTGTGAAGGTCCCCGGGTTTCCCGACCCGGGGACCTTCCGCATATGTGAGGCTGGGCGGCATGCCCGTCGTGCGTGACCTGCGCGTCCTGCTGCGTCTTCGGTACTTCCGACGCCTGCTGTACGTCCGCCTGCTCTCCCAGGGCGCCGACGGCGTCTACCAGGTGGCGCTCGCCGCGTACGTCGTCTTCTCGCCGGAGAAACAGACCTCGGCCACGGCGATCGCCTCGGCGATGGCCGTGCTGCTGCTCCCCTATTCCCTGGTCGGTCCGTTCGCGGGTGTCCTGCTGGACCGCTGGCGACGCCGGCAGGTCTTCGTGTACGGCAATCTGCTGCGCGCCCTGCTGGCAGCGGTCACCGCCGTGCTGATGCTCGGCCATGTCCCGAACTGGCTCTTCTACGTCTCCGCGCTGTGCGTCACGGCCGTCAACCGCTTCGTCCTCGCCGGGCTGTCCGCGTCCCTGCCCCGCGTGGTGGACGCCGAGCGCCTGGTGCTGGCCAACTCCCTGTCCCCGACGGCCGGCACGCTCGCCGCGACGGCAGGCGCCGGCCTCGCCTTCGCCGTACGGCTCGTGGCGTCGGACTCCGACGCCGCGGTGGTCCTGCTGGGCGCACTCCTCTATCTCTGTGCGGGCCTGACCTCCCTGAGCCTGCCCCGGGCGCTTCTCGGGCCCGACCGCCATCCGGCGCGGCCACGGCTGCGCAGCGCGCTGGCCGACACGGCACGGGATCTGGTGGCGGCCGTCCGGCACCTCGCCGCACCCCGGCGCAGAGAAGCCGCCTGGGCACTGGCCGCGATGACGCTGATGCGCTTCTGCTACGGCGCCCTGCTGGTCCTGCTGCTCATGCTCTGCCGGTACGCCCTCTCCAGCACCCCCGAGGAGGGGCTCCGGCTGCTAGGGCTGGTGCTCGCGGTCTCAGGGGCGGGATTCTTCGCGGCGGCCGTGGTCACCCCCGTGGCGGCGGGACGGCTCGGCCCCGGTCGCTGGATCGTGGCGTGCTCCGCCGCGGCCGCGGTCCTGGTACCCGCTCTCGGCCTCCCCTTCGCCATCGGGCCGCTCCTGGTCGCCGCCTTCGTGCTGGGCCTCATCACCCAGGGCGCGAAAATCGCGACCGACACGGTCGTGCAGTCCTCGGTGGACGACGGCTTCCGCGGGCGCGTGTTCTCCGTGTACGACGTGCTGTTCAACGTGGCATTCGTCGGGGCGGCCGGAGTGGCCGCCCTGATGCTGCCCCCGGACGGCCGTTCGGCGACGCTGGTCGTCACCGTCTCTCTCCTCTACGGAGCGGTTGCTGTCGCTATGGGCCGCTTTGAACGCCGGTGAGTGTCACATCAGGGCCACAGAGTTCCCCCGGGCTACAGGAGTGTCAGTGCGGCCCGGTAGCTTACGTGCGTCTTACGCGCCACTTATGTGCGCTGCTCACTCATCTCTTTCTTCATAGGGGGACCCACACGTGACGACTCCGCCCCAGGGCCAGAACCCATTCGCGCAGGGCCAGCAGGCGTACGGTCAGCCTCAGGCGCCGTACCCCCCGCAGGGCGGCCAGCCTCAGGCTCCCTACCCTCCGCAGGGCGGCTACCCGCAGCAGCCGGGCCAGCCCGGGTTCCCCCAGCAGGGCATGGCGCCGTACGCACCGGTGCCTCCTCAGCGGCCGAAGCGCGGCGTCCGGCAGTACATCCGCATCATCGGCGCCGTCGTCGGCCTCATCGTCATCGTCGGCGGCTGGTACTTCAACAAGGCCGACGACACTCAGAAACTGGCCGTCGGTGACTGCCTGACGAACAAGGGAAGCGACAAGGACCCGCAGATCCAGAAGCTGGGCTGCAGCGACCCGAAGGCGGACTACAAGGTGCTCAAGAAGGACGGCAGCACCAGTCTGGCCATGCTCGCCTGCCAGTCGGTCCAGGGAACGACCGCTGCCATCGAGTGGAAGGAAGGCAGCGATTCCTTCGTTCTCTGCCTGGGGAGCAACAAGTAACACGCGAACGTGCGGTGGGGCGGTGTTTCACGTGAAACACCGCCCCACACCGTTCCCTGAAGGCCGTGCGGGGTCATGTTTCACGTGAAACATGACCCCGCTCTGCTCCCTCAGCTCTGCTCGGTCCACCACTCCTTGAGCGCCGCCACCGCCGCATCGTGCTCCATCGGGCCGTTGTCCAGGCGCAACTCCAGCAGGTACTTGTACGCCTTGCCGATGGCCGGGCCGGGGCCGACGCCCAGGATCTCCATGATCTGGTTGCCGTCCAGGTCGGGGCGGATCGCGTCCAGCTCCTCCTGCTTCTGGAGCTGGGCAATGCGCTCCTCCAGACCGTCGTAGGCCCGGGACAGCATGGCCGCCTTCCGCTTGTTGCGGGTGGTGCAGTCCGAGCGGGTCAGCTTGTGCAGACGGTCCAGCAGCGGCCCCGCGTCACGGACATAGCGGCGGACCGCGGAGTCCGTCCATTCACCGGCGCCGTAGCCGTGGAAGCGCAGGTGCAGTTCGACCAGCCGCGAGACGTCCTTCACCAGCTCATTCGAGTACTTCAGAGCAGTCATGCGCTTCTTGGTCATCTTGGCGCCGACGACCTCGTGGTGGTGGAACGAGACCCGGCCGTCCTTCTCGAAGCGACGGGTGCGCGGCTTGCCGATGTCGTGCAACAGCGCGGCGAGCCGGAGCGTGAGATCGGGGCCCTCCTGCTCCAGCGCGATCGCCTGTTCCAGGACGATCAGCGTGTGCTCGTAGACGTCCTTGTGCCGGTGGTGCTCGTCCCGCTCCAGGCGCAGCGCCGGCAGCTCGGGCAGCACATGGTCGGCCAGCCCGGTCTCGACGAGCAGGGCCAGGCCCTCGCGGGGGTGCGTGGAGAGGATCAGCTTGTTCAGCTCGTCCCGGACCCGCTCTGCCGAGACGATCTCGATACGCTCGGCCATGTCCGTCATCGCGGCGACGACCTCGGGGGCGACCGCGAAGTCCAGCTGGGCGGCGAACCGGGCGGCCCGCATCATCCGCAGCGGATCGTCCGAGAACGACTCCTCGGGCGTGCCCGGCGTCCGCAGCACCCGCGCGGCCAGGTCCTCCAGGCCGCCGTGCGGGTCGATGAACTCCTTCTGCGGCAGCGCCACGGCCATCGCGTTGACCGTGAAGTCCCGGCGGACCAGGTCCTCCTCGATGGAGTCGCCGTACGACACCTCGGGCTTGCGTGAGGTGCGGTCGTACGCCTCCGACCGGTAGGTGGTCACCTCGATCTGGTAGCCGTCCTTCTGCGCACCGACCGTGCCGAAGGCGATGCCCACCTCCCAGACGGCGTCCGCCCAGGGCCGGACGATCTTCAGTACGTCCTCGGGGCGGGCGTCGGTGGTGAAGTCCAGGTCGTTGCCGAGCCGGCCGAGCAGCGCGTCGCGCACCGATCCGCCGACCAGGGCGAGGGAGAACCCCGCCTCCTGGAATCGGCGGGCGAGATCGTCGGCGACGGGGGCCACCCGCAGCAGCTCGGCGACCGCGCGCTGCTGCGCCTGGCTCAGGGCGGAGGGAGTGTCTTCGTTGGGGTTCGGCACAACAGAAGAGGGTACGTGCACCGGCGACCAGGGGTGTCCTCGATTTTATCCCGGGGCGGCCCGGTGAAGATCACGGGACCGCCCGGTGAAAGCGGGCCCGGACAGCTTCCGGCATACCCGTGCAAGAGCTGCTCTTGCGGCGTTGGGAAGCTCTCCACTCGATACTGGATATAGAGGACAGGTCGCCGGAGTTCTTCGATCTTGTGACGGGCACCGCGGCACTTCCGCTCTCCGCGCCTCGTTACCATGCGTGGACGCACATTCCGACGACCACTGACGACGAGGGACGGGCGAGCGTGGCCGAGGCGGCTGACTTCCAGGCAACCAGTGCCTCCCCTGCCCGCCGCTGGGTGCGGCGCGCCGGAGCGCTGCTCGCCGGAGCGCCACTGCTGGCCGGTCTGCTCCAGTTGCCCGCTGCCGCGCCCGCCCAGGCTGCTTCCTCGGGCACGGTGTCCGTCGCCCTGGACACGCTCACCCCGAGCGCCCCCACCGACGGCGACACGCTGACCGTGTCCGGCACGGTCACCAACAACGGCAAGCAGCCCGTCACCAGCGCCCACGTAGGCCTGCGGGTGGGCCCCATGGTGACCACCCGCTCGGAGATCGACAGCATCGCCCAGCACTCCGACGACCCGCAGAGCGCCGCCGGGTCCGAGGTCGGCGGGAAGTACGTGGAGAAGTTCGCCAAGCTGGACCCGGGCGTCGCCGAGCACTTCAGCATCTCCGTCCCGGTGGACAAGCTCGACCTCGGCGCGGACGGTGTCTACGAATTCGGCGTCTCCCTGTCCGGCCAGACCCCCGCCCAGGCCTGGGACCAGGTGCTCGGCGTCCAGCAGACGTTCCTGCCGTGGCAGCCGTCCGACGCCGGCAGCAAGACGAAGACGACGTTCCTGTGGCCGCTGATCTCCACGGTCCACATGACGGCCAAGACGGGCGCCGGCGAGCTGCAGACGCCGGTGTTCCTCAACGACGACCTGGCCAAGGAGCTGGCTCCGGGCGGCCGGCTGGCCCAGATGGTGGATCTCGGCAAGGACCTCGACGTCACCTGGGTGATCGACCCGGACCTGCTGGCCTCCGTGGACGCGATGGCGACCGGCAACTACCGGCTCCCCGGTGACAACGGCACGACCACACCCGGCCCGAAGGCGCACCAGGCGGTCGCCAAGCAGTGGCTGGCGGACCTCCAGAACGCGGTGGCGGGCAAGGAGGTCGTCGCGCTGCCGTTCGGCGACCCGGACCTGGCGTCCCTCGCGCACAACGGCACCGGCGTCACCGGCTCGCTCAGCCACCTCAAGGACGCCACCGACGTCGCCGCCATCACCGTCAAGACCGTGCTCCACGTCACACCGACCACGGACTTCGCCTGGCCGGTGGAGGGCGCCGTGGACCCGTCGATCATGAAGGTCGCGACGTCCGCGGGAGCCGACCGGGTGATCGCCCGCAGCGACAGCCTCCAGGAGACCGCCGGGCTGTCGTACACGCCCTCCGCCGCCCGCCCGGTCGGCGGCGGCACCACGGCGGTGGTCTCCGACGCCCGGCTGTCCACGGCCTTCGAGGGCGACCTGACCAAGGCCGACACCTCGACGCTGGCCGTGCAGCAGTTCCTGGCCCAGAGCCTTGAGGTGAACGCCCAGACCGACGAGCAGCGCAGCATCGTCGTCGCCCCGCAGCGGATGCCCGCGGCGAGCCAGGCCCAGGCGATGGCGGCGGCGCTGAAGGCGCTCGACGGTGCGAACTGGTCACAGTCCCAGGACCTCACCTCGGCGGCCAAGGACAAGCCGGACCCGAACGCCACCACTCAGATCCCCTCCACGCAGTACTACCCGTCCTCGCTGCGCAAGCAGGAACTGCCCGTGTCGGCGTTCCAGCAGATTGCACGCACCCAGGACAAGCTCGACAACTTCCAGGTGATCCTCACCGACCGCTCTCGCGTCGTCACGCCGTTCGGGCGGGCCATAAACCGTGAGATGTCCACGTCGTGGCGCGGCAGGAGCGGGGACGCGGGCAGCTTCCGCAACGGCGTGGAGGGGTGGCTCGACGATCTGGCCGCCCAGGTCAAGCTGATCGACAAGTCGGAGACCAAGCTCTCCGGCCGCAGCGCCACGATCCCGGTGACCGTCCAGAACAATCTCGTCCAGCCCGTCGGCCACCTGATCCTGCGCCTCACCTCGTCCAACCCGACGCGTCTGAAGATCGGCGGCAAGGCCTACTCCGAGCAGCCGGTGGAGATCTCCGGCGGGCACAGCCAGTCCGTGAAGTTCGCCACCGCGGCCAACGCCAACGGCCGGGTCACGGTCGTCGCCCAGCTGTACACCGAGGACGGTCAGGAGTACGGCGACGCCGTCAGCTTCGACGTGAAGGTCACCGAGGTCACGCCCACCGTGATGCTGGTCATCGGCGGCGGCGTGCTGCTCCTCGTCCTCGCGGGATTCCGGATGTACACCCAGCGCAAGCGCGCGGCCGCCCGGCAGGCCGACGAGGACGGTCCGGACGCGGCAGGGGAGGCCGGTGACAAGCCCGGGAACCCCGACGCACCCTCGGATCGTCTCCCGCAGGAACCCGGTGATTCCGGCCTCGGCACAGGGGCAGACGACCCGGAGCAGCCGAGTGACCCTGCGCCGGACACCGCTGCGGAAAACGCCGACCCGTCCGGGACGGGTGAGAGAGTGGACCGTTGAGCGATGTCGTGGCCGGTGGGCCCGGGACGATGAGGTGGGGTAAGCATGAACGCGCCGTACGACGGTGATCGCGGCCAGGGCGCGGCCGGCTCGGGCTACCCCGAGACGCCGCCGGAGCCCGGCCAGGTACCGCCGCAGCACGCTGCGGACATGTACCTCCAGGACGCCTACGACCAGGACCCCTACCGGGCGCAGGACCTGGCCGCCCAGGACCCGGTCGCCGAGGCGCTCTACGACCGCGCCGCACACCCGCCGCCCCCGCCGGGCAGCTACGGTCAGCAGCAGATGTACGCCTCGCCCGACCAGTCGCCGCACGCCCCCGACCCCCGGGTGTGGGCGCAGACCCCGGCGCCGGAGCCGGAGGGCGCGGGCCCGTACCTGCCCCACGGCGACAACCCGCGCACGACCCGGTTCGTGGGAGTGGACGACCTGGTCACGCACTCCGGCGAGCAGCACCACGAGCCGGACGCCTTCGCGCATCTCTTCAAGGACCAGCAGCAGGGCGGCGGCCACGTGCCCGCCGATCCCTCGCCCTACCCCGGGCCGGCCGCGACCCAGGGCGCCGGGTACGGCCAGGCCGGCCAGTACCCGCAGGGATACGGGCAGAGCCCGCAGCAGGGCGACCCGTACGCCGGGACCGCCTACCCGGCCGGGACCGGCAACCCCGCGCAGCCCCCGGTGCCCGCCCCTGCCGCGGCACCGGCGCCCGCCGGGCCGCACGGCGGCGGGGAGCCGGAGGCCTCTGCCTCCACCATGGCCCTGACCGCCGTCCCCGACTCCGAGGCGCCCGCCACGGCCGCGAAGAAGGGCGGCAAGGCGGCCAACCTGATGAAGTCCAGTGCCGTGATGGCGGCGGGCACGATGGTCTCCCGCCTGACCGGCTTCGTCCGCTCCGCGCTGATCGTCTCCGCGCTCGGCCTCTACTTCCTCGGCGACTCCTTCCAGGTCGCCTACCAGCTGCCGACGATGATCTACATCCTCACCGTCGGCGGCGGCCTCAACTCGGTCTTCGTACCGCAGCTGGTGCGGGCGATGAAGGAGGACGACGACGGCGGCGAGGCGTTCGCCAACCGCCTGCTGACCCTGGTGATGGTGGCGCTGGCCGCACTGACCGGTCTCGCGATGTTCGCGGCGCCGCTGCTGGTGCGCATGCTGTCCAACCCGGTCGCCACCAACCCCGCGGCCAACGACGTCGCGGTCACCTTCACCCGCTACTTCCTGCCCTCGATCTTCTTCATGGGCGTCCACGTGGTGATGGGCCAGATCCTCAACGCGCGCGGAAAGTTCGGCGCGATGATGTGGACCCCGGTACTGAACAACATCGTCATCATCGTGACGCTCAGCATGTTCATCTGGGTCTACGGCACCGCCTCCCACTCCCACATGACGGTCACCAACATCCCGGCGGAGGGCCAGCGCCTGCTCGGGATCGGTGTGCTGCTCGGTCTGGTCGTCCAGGCACTGGCGATGATCCCGTATCTGCGCGAGACGGGCTTCCGGATCCGGCTGCGGTTCGACTGGCGGGGCCACGGCCTCGGCAAAGCCGCCATGCTCGCCAAGTGGACGGTCCTGTTCGTGCTGGCCAACCAGGCCGGCGCCATGATCGTCACCCAGCTGTCCACGGCGTCCGGCAAGGACTCCGGCGTCGCGGGCACCGGCTTCGCCGCCTACGCCAACGCCCAGCTGATCTGGGGCCTGCCGCAGGCCATCATCACGGTGTCCCTGATGGCCGCCCTGCTGCCGCGCATCTCGCGCTCGGCGGCCGAGGGCGACGCGGGCGCGGTCCGCGACGACATCTCGCAGGGCCTGCGAACCACCGCGGTCGCCATCGTCCCGATCGCCTTCGGCTTCCTGTCACTCGGCATCCCGATGTGCACGCTGATCTTCGGCTCCTCGGGCACCGACGCGGCCACCAACATGGGCTACATGCTGATGGCCTTCGGCCTCGGCCTGATCCCCTACTCGGTGCAGTACGTCGTCCTGCGCGCCTTCTACGCCTACGAGGACACCCGCACGCCCTTCTACAACACCGTCATCGTCGCCGTCGTCAACGCGGGCGCCTCGGCGCTGTGCTACTTCGTGCTGCCCGCCCGCTGGGCGGTCGCCGGTATGGCCGCCGCCTACGGCCTGGCCTACGCGATCGGTGTGGGCGTCGCCTGGCGACGGCTGCGCAAGCGGCTCGGCGGCGACATGGACGGCGCCCGGGTGCTGCGGACGTACGCGCGGCTGTGCATCGCCTCCGTACCGGCGGCCCTGCTCAGCGGCGCGGCCTGCTACGGCATCGGCCACAGCCTCGGCCAGGGCGTCGTCGGCTCCTTCGCCGCGCTGCTCGTCGGCGGTGCCGTCCTGCTCGGTGTCTTCTTCGTCGCCGCCCGGCGCATGCGCATCGAGGAACTCAACTCGCTCGTGGGCATGGTCCGCGGACGTCTGGGCCGCTGAAGCGGGGGTAGGCGCACAACCATCGTCCGCCGCCGCGTGTCGTGCATAGCGGCGGACTGTGGGCACAATTGGTTTCGGCGTCGGACAGCGTGCAACGGATGGGGAGGCAGGGACGACGGTGGCGGAACGGAGCACGGCTGCCGTCGACGTGGCAGACAACAGCGGCGAGCAGCCGCTGACCGCCAAGGCGGACCAGTCCACGGCCGACGGGGTGGCCAAGAACCCGGAGCGGGACAAGGGCAGCGACAAGGCGCAGGGGAGCAGCGGAATCGACGGTCCTGGAGAGAAGACGTCGCCTCCCGAACTGCACAGCGGTCACAAGCTCGCCAGACGCTACCGACTGGAGGAGTGCGTCACCCGTCTGGACGGATTCAGCAGTTGGCGTGCGGTCGACGAGAAACTCCGCCGTGCAGTCGGCGTCCACATCCTGCCCGCGGAGCACACCCGGGCCCGTTCCGTCCTGGCTGCCGCCCGCTCCTCCGCCCTGCTGGGCGACCCGCGCTTCGTCCAGGTCCTGGACGCTGTCGAGGAGAACGACCTCGTCTACGTCGTGCACGAGTGGCTGCCCGACGCCACCGAGCTGACCGCGCTGCTCGCGGCGGCACCGCTGGAGCCGCACGACGCCTACCAGATGGTCAGTCAGATCGCCTCGGCCATGGCTGCCGCACACCGTGAGGGTCTCGCCCATCTGCGGCTGAACCCGAACGCCGTGCTGCGGGCCTCGACCGGGCAGTGGCGTATCCGCGGCCTCGCGGTGAACGCCGCGCTGCGCGGCATCAGCTCCGACACCCCGCAGCGCACGGACACCGAGGCGATCGGCGCCCTGCTGTACGCGGCGCTGACCCAGCGCTGGCCGTACGAGAGCGACGCGTACGGCCTGTCCGGGCTGCCCAAGGGCGTCGGCCTCATCGCGCCCGACCAGGTGCGCGCCGGTGTCCACCGAGGCCTCTCGGAGCTGGCCATGCGCGCGCTCGCCAACGACGGGGCCACCGCGTCCCGGCACGAGGCCGCGTGCACCACGCCGGAGGAACTGGTGAAGGCCATCGGCGAGATGCCTCGCATCCGCCCGCCGGAGCCGGCGTTCGCCGCCCCGCCGGAGTACCAGCGCACGACCTACCAGCAGGGCACGTACGGCCGCCCGGCGCCACACGCCGGCGCCACGCAGCCGATCGCGGCTCCGCCGCCCCCGCTCCAGAGCCGCACCGGCAAGGCCCTGAAGTGGGCGGTGTCGGCACTGCTCATCGCAGCGCTCGGCCTGGGCAGCTGGCAGCTGGCGGACGCGCTGATGGACCAGGGCGGCAAGTCCGACGACACCAACAAGAGCCAGCAGACGAACGACGGCGACAAGGGCACCGCAAAGACGAAGCCGACGCCGATAAAGATCCAGGGCGGCCAGGAGTTCGTCGCCAAGGGCGACCCCCAGCACCCCGGCGACGTCCCCAAGACCTACGACGGCGACAAGAACACGTACTGGAGGACCAGGACCTTCAACTCGGGTCCGGTCATCGCCCCCTACAAGCCGGGCGTCGGCATCGTCTACGACCTGGGTTCGGCCAAGCAGCTCAGCACGGCCACGATCGATCTGCGCTACGGCGGTGACCACACGACGGTCGAGCTGTACGCGACCGACTCGCTGACGCCGGCATCGCTGGACTCGATGACCCAGATCGGCAAGGTCACGACGACGGACAACACCGCTACGGTGAAGGTGACCAAGTCGGTGAAGACGCAGTACGTCCTCGTCTGGCTGACAGCCGTACCGAACTCGGGGTACGACCCCACTCTGTACTCCGGTGCCGGCTTCAAGCAGGCCATCGGCGAAGTGCAGTTCGCGGGCTGACGTCTCACCCGGACCGGAGGGGGCAGATGGCGGAGGGCGCCGGATACGACGAGGTGAGCGACAAGGACCTGCTCGCTCGCCACGTGGAGGGCGATCCCGAGGCGTTCGGTGAGCTCGTGCGGCGGCATCGGGACCGGCTCTGGGCGGTGGCGCTGCGGACGCTCGGGGACCGTGAGGAAGCCGCCGACGCGGTCCAGGACGCCCTGGTGTCGGCTTACCGGGCCGCCCATACCTTCCGGGGGCAGTCGGCTGTCACGACGTGGCTGCACCGGATCACGGTGAACGCCTGCGTGGACCGTACCCGCAAGGCCGCCTCCCGGAAGACGTCACCGGTCGACGACACCGAGCGGCTGGAGCAGTTGCTGGAGCCGCACGAGTCGGCCTCGGCGCCGGCTGAACGCAACGACGTGCAACGCCAGCTGTTCGAGGCGCTCGGCACGCTTCCGCAGGAGCAGCGGGCGGCGCTCGTCCTGGTCGACATGCAGGGCTACCCCGTGGCCGAGGCCGCGCGGATTCTCGACGTGCCCACGGGGACCGTGAAGAGCCGCTGCGCCCGAGGCAGAGCGAGACTCCTGCCGTTGCTCACCCATCTGCGGCCCGAAAGCGGCGGAGGCGGAAAAGAACCCGGTCCGGGACGGAACCGGGTGCAGGGGACATCCGTCCCACCGGCAACGGGGTCTGCCAACGAGAGCCCCACGGACACGGGACCGAGCGACTCAGCCGTAGTGAAGGGCGGAGGTGGGCGAGCGTGACTTCCACGACTGACACGGCCGGACACCCGGACGTCGAGGAGATCTCCGACCTCACCGAAGGCCTGCTCCCTCCCGACCGCAGCACGGACATACGACGGCACCTGGACACGTGCGAGCCGTGTGCGGATGTCCACGCCTCGCTGGAGGAGATCCGCGGACTGCTGGTGTCCGTGCCGGACGTCGAACCCATGCCGGCCGACGTGGCCGCCCGGATCGACGCCGCCCTTGCCGTCGAGGCGCTCCTCGCCTTCTCCGGCGACGGCACCGAGTCCTCCGGCAACGAGACCGGCACTTCCGGTGACGACATCGACGCGCATGTTTCACGTGAAACATCGGTCGCCATCGAGCGCCCGGCCGACCGCCCCGCTGGGCGCCCCCAAGCGACGACGGGCCCCGGACGGAAGAAGAGCGGCCGCGCCCGGCGCCGTAGGGCCCTCGTGCTGGGCACGGTACTCACCGCCGCCGTGCTGGGAGCCGGGACCCTGGTGATCCAATCGTTCACCGGCGGCAGCTCCACCACGACGGCACACGGCACGCCGAGCCCGTCCATCAGCGTGTTCTCCGGCGCCAGCGTCCAGAACCAGGTGCACGACCTGCTCGCCGCAAAGAGGCCGGAGCAGCCGGGCTACAAGAGCCAGCACCCACGGTCCGGGATCACGGAGAACCAGAGCACGCCGACCGGCACCGAGAGCGCCAACACCCTGCTGCAGACGGAGATCCCCATCCCTGACTGTGTGCGGCGGGCGATCCCGCGCAGCGACCAGGCTCTGGCGGCGAAGACCGGCAGCTACGGTGGGAAGAGCGCCTATCTGGTCGTGCTGCCGGAGCCCGGTGACAGCACTCGTGTCACGGCCTACGTCGTCGACGCGGCCTGTATTCGCCAGCAGCCCGGCACCGCCGGGGCCGTGCTTCTGAAAGACTCCTTCACCCGGTCCTGAGTCTCCCGGTGCGGTCCATCGGTCACCCCCACCCGGTATGCGTGTGCCCCGACACACTGGGAATGCGCGCCCCGTAGGATCCGTTGGGTGGGGTGAGAGTTCTGAAAGGGGCTCCCACCGGTCGACTGACACAGACCAGAGACGAGGAATCAAGCCGTGAGCGACGTCCGTAACGTGATCATCATCGGCTCCGGGCCCGCAGGGTACACGGCGGCGCTCTACACCGCGCGCGCATCGCTGAAGCCCCTGGTGTTCGAGGGCGCCGTCACCGCCGGTGGCGCCCTGATGAACACCACCGAGGTGGAGAACTTCCCCGGCTTCCAGGACGGGATTATGGGCCCCGAGCTCATGGACAACATGCGTGCGCAGGCCGAACGCTTCGGCGCCGAGCTGATCCCCGACGACATCGTCTCCGTCGATCTGACCGGTGAGATCAAGACCGTCACCGACACCGCGGGCACGGTCCACCAGGCGAAGGCCGTCATCGTCGCCACCGGCTCCCAGCACCGCAAGCTCGGCCTGCCGAACGAGGACACCCTCTCCGGCCGCGGTGTCTCCTGGTGCGCCACCTGTGACGGGTTCTTCTTCAAGGACCAGGACATCGCCGTGATCGGCGGCGGCGACACCGCTATGGAGGAGGCCACCTTCCTCTCGCGCTTCGCCAAGTCCGTGACGATCGTCCACCGCCGGGACAGCCTGCGCGCCTCCAAGGCGATGCAGGAGCGCGCCTTCAACGACCCGAAGATCAAGTTCGTCTGGGACAGCGAGGTCGCCGAGGTACAGGGCGAGCAGAAGCTCTCCGGTCTGAAGCTGCGCAACGTCAAGACCGGCGAACTGTCCGACCTGGCCGTGACGGGTCTGTTCATCGCGATCGGCCACGATCCGCGCACCGAGCTGTTCAAGGGCCAGCTGGACCTTGACGAGGAGGGCTACCTGAAGGTGGCGTCGCCCTCCACTCGCACCAATGTCACCGGTGTCTTCGCCGCCGGTGACGTGGTCGACCACACCTACCGCCAGGCGATCACCGCGGCCGGCACCGGCTGTTCCTCCGCCCTGGATGCCGAGCGCTTCCTGTCCGCCCTCGCGGACGAGGACTCGACGGAGTCCGAGACCGCCGCCGTCTGACCTTCCCCTTCCCCCGCCCCACCCCACGAACGAGTTAAGGAGCCCGCCGTGGCCGGCACCCTGAAGAACGTGACCGACGCTTCCTTCGAGCAGGACGTCCTCAAGAGCGACAAGCCCGTACTGGTGGACTTCTGGGCCGCCTGGTGCGGTCCGTGCCGCCAGATCGCCCCGTCCCTCGAGGCAATCGCCGCCGAGCACGGCGACAAGATCGAGATCGTCAAGCTCAACATCGACGAGAACCCGACCACGGCCGCCAAGTACGGCGTCATGTCGATCCCGACCCTGAACGTCTACCAGGGCGGCGAGGTCGCCAAGACCATCGTCGGCGCCAAGCCCAAGGCCGCGATCGTTCGCGACCTTGAGGACTTCATCGCCGAGTGACGTTTCACGTGAAACACGAATGGGCCGCCCCTCCCGAGGGGCGGCCCATTCGCTTATGTCTCGCCGCTGGCGCAGCGACTAGAGCGGCCTGAGCGCCGGCTCCTTCTGCACCGCCCCCAGCAGCCGATCGAGCGCCATCTCCACGTCTTCCTTCCAGGAGAGCGTCGAGCGCAGCTCCAGCCGCAGCCGGGGATGCGTCGGATGCTGCCGTACCGTCTTGAACCCCACGGCCAGCAGATGCTCCGCCGGCAGCAGACAGGCGGGCTCCTTCCAGCGGGCGTCCCCGAAAGCCTCTATCGCCCTGAAGCCCCGGCGCAGCAGATCCTTGGCAACCGTCTGCACCAGCACCCGGCCCAGCCCCTGCCCCTGGTAACCGGGCAGGACGAAGGCCGTCATCAGCTGGACGGCGTCGGGTGAGACCGGGCTCGTGGGAAAGGCCGTCGAGCGCGGGACATAGGCGGGAGGTGCGTAGAGTACGAACCCCACCGGCAGGTCGTCCACGTACACCACGCGGCCGCACGACCCCCAGTCCAGCAGGACGGCGGAGATCCAGGACTCCTTCTCCAGCGCGGAGGTGCCCGCCTTTACGGCCGCTTCTCCGCTGACGGGGTCCAGTTCCCAGAAGACACAGGAGCGGCAACGTGGGGGAAGGTCCTGAAGGTTGTCCAGTGTGAGCGGCACGAGCCGACGCCCCATGAAGGCTGATCCTCGCTTCCTTCGCCCGCCGCATCACGCGCGGCTGCCAGAGCGCTGCGTTCCCTGAGCAGGCCGGCGACGAATCCGCCGACCACTCCGAGACTCAGACCCGCGCTCACCAGTCCGGTGCGGCTTATCGATCGCATGGCCCCTGTCTCCCCACTCAGAGATGCATGTGCTGTCCGGTGGATGTGCCATACCATTTCGCATCGTATCCACGAAGCGATTCACTCGATACCGCCTCAAAGCAAAAGAGCGGGCCGTGTTCCGGTACACACCGGACACGGCCCGCTTCCCGCACGACCGAGATGACTGGACCGGGGGTCAGTCGTCCTGGTCCTCCGCCGCGCCCTCCTGGAGCTCGTGCTGGAGCACCGGCCCCTCGTCCGGAGCGAGAGTGCTCAGGATCCTCTGGAGATCATCCACGGAGGCGAACTCAACCGTGATCTTGCCCTTCTTCTGACCGAGGTCCACCTTCACCCGAGTCTCGAAGCGGTCCGACAGCCGCGTCGCCAGCTCGTCCAGCGCCGGTGAGAGCCGGGAGCCGGCACGCGGACCCTTGGGACGTTGGGGCTTCTGGGGACGCGAGCCCATGAGGGTCACGATCTCCTCGACGGCACGCACCGACAGCCCCTCGGCGACGATGCGGTGCGCCAGCCGGTCCTGCTCCTCAGGATCCGTCACCGACAGCAACGCCCGGGCATGTCCGGCGGAGAGCACTCCGGCGGCGACCCGCTTCTGGACCGTCGGCGAAAGCTTCAGCAGCCGCAGCGTGTTGGAGACCTGGGGGCGGGACCGCCCGATCCGGTCGGCCAGCTGGTCGTGCGTGCAGTTGAAGTCCTTGAGCAACTGGTCGTAGGCGGCCGCCTCTTCCAGCGGGTTCAGCTGCGCACGGTGCAGGTTCTCCAGCAGCGCATCGAGAAGGAGCTTCTCGTCCTCGGTGGCCCGGACGATCGCCGGGATGGCTTCCAGGCCGGCCTCACGGCAGGCCCGCCAACGGCGCTCACCCATGATCAGCTCATAGCGGGCAGGCCCCAACTGCCGTACCACGACGGGCTGGAGGAGACCGACCTCCTGGATGGAGGTGACCAGCTCCTGGAGAGCGTCCTCGTCGAAGACGTCACGCGGCTGACGCGGGTTGGGCGAGATGGCGTCGAGGGGGATCTCGGCAAAGTGGGCACCCATTGGGGCAGCCGGCAGCTCCGAGACCGAGGGCTCCACGACGGTCTCCTGCGCGACGGGCGGCAGCGTGGCCACCTTCGCCGCAGCCACCCCGCGGTCGGTCGTCAGTACCGGAACGGCCGTCGGAGAGGCGGAGGCTCCGCCTCCCAGCGCGGCCGGGGCCGGCGTCTTCTCGGTCGGGGCAGCGGGGATCAGTGCGCCAAGACCACGACCCAACCCCCTCCGTCGTTCACTCACTGGATCCCCTCCACCATGCTCGGGTCGTTCTGAGCGCCGAGATGGGCCTGGCTCGCGTCGTAGCTGATACCGATGCCCTTCAGCGCGATTTCTCGGGCCGCCTCAAGATAGGACAGGGCGCCACTCGATCCGGGATCGTAGGTCAGCACCGTCTGTCCGTAACTCGGCGCCTCGGAGATACGGACCGAGCGGGGAATGCTCGTCCGCAGCACCTCGTCGCCGAAGTGGGTGCGCACCTCTTCCGCGACCTGGGAGGCAAGACGCGTCCGGCCGTCGTACATGGTGAGCAGGATGGTCGACACGTGCAGTGTGGGGTTGAGGTGCCCCCGCACCAGGTCGACGTTGCGGAGCAACTGGCCCAGGCCCTCCAGCGCGTAGTACTCGCACTGGATCGGGATGAGGACCTCCTGGCCCGCCACCAGTGCGTTGACCGTCAGCAGGCCGAGTGAGGGCGGGCAGTCGATGAGGATGTAGTCCAGCGGCTGCTCGTAGGCCTGGATCGCCCGCTGAAGCCGGCTTTCCCGGGCCACGAGGGAGACCAATTCAATCTCTGCACCGGCGAGATCGATGGTGGCGGGAGCGCAGAAGAGGCCCTCGACGTCCGGGACGGGCTGGACGACTTCGGCGAGCGGCTTGCTCTCCACCAACACGTCGTAGATGGAAGGAACTTCGGCGTGGTGGTCGATCCCGAGAGCGGTGGATGCGTTGCCCTGGGGGTCGAGATCGATCACCAGGACGCGCCCGCCGTGGAGCGCCAGGGAAGCGGCAAGGTTGACTGTGGTCGTCGTCTTGCCGACGCCGCCCTTCTGGTTGGCGACCACGATGACTCGGGTCTGCTCCGGTCTGGGCAGACCTTCGCCGGCGCGGCCCAGCGCCTCCACCGCCAGTTGGGCCGCACGACCGATCGGGGTGTCGTCCATCGGAGGCGGTGTTTCACGTGAAACATCCGCCCCCATCGACTCGGTACGGGGACCGGGGACCGGATCGGTCATCGGTCCCGCGATGTTGGCGTCGGACCGCAAGGATTCACTCTCCTCGACTTCAGGCTCGCAATGAACAGAGCCTCCCATGCCTTCGGGGTCGCGAACCAGTGAGGCCTGGTGTTCTGTGGAGAAATCCACCTCTGTGGACAACTCCGCTGCCCCTCCGAGTGAGCCGAGAGGCTTGCGGTCGCGCGGTTCGGCCGCGGCGCGGCCACGACTGATGATGCCGTGCAGCAGTGAGCGACGTTTCACGTGAAACACGATGCACAGCGGCTGCGACCGGACCTCTGCGACACTCCGGCTTGCGTAGCTCGGGCAGCTTGTGTGGAGTACGTCTCGTCGTCAGGACGGACGAGACGTCACCACGGACGAGACGCGACCACGGCGACCTCGTTCGACTGTTCAGCGACGACGGCGCGCCCGGCCGGCCCGGGCCGCCTTTGCTCGCTTCGCCGCGAACCGCACACCGCCCGGGCTCTCGCCGACCTCCACCCGGACCACCGTCGACATCGGGTCCACGATGCCCTCGCCCACATGCAGGATGGACGTCTCCACTGCACCGAGCTTGCTGAGGGCTGTGGCCGACGCCTTCAGTTCCTCCTCCGCGGTGTCCCCCTTGAGGGCGAGCATCTCGCCGTAGGGACGCAGCAGCGGAATGCCCCAGGTGGCCAGCCGGTCCAGCGGGGCCACGGCCCGGGCGGTCACCACGTGGACCGGGGACAGCTTGCCCAGGACCTCCTCGGCACGGCCGCGCACGACCGTGACGTGGTCCAGGCCGAGCAGCTCGACGACCTCGGTGAGGAAGTTGGTGCGCCGCAGCAGGGGCTCCAACAGGGTGATGTTCAGATCCTCCCGGACCAGGGCCAGGGGAATACCGGGCAGCCCTGCGCCGGAGCCGACGTCGCAGACCGTCACGCCCTCGGGAACGGCCTCCGAGAGCACCGCGCAGTTGAGGATGTGCCGCTCCCACAGGCGGGGCACTTCGCGCGGGCCGATCAGGCCGCGCTGCACGCCCGCCTCGGCGAGCAGCTCCGCGTAGCGGACCGCATCGGCGAAGCGATCACCAAACACTTCCCGCGCCTGTTCGGGCGCGGGGGGAAGCTCCGCTGCCTCCGTCACGGGGACCGTCCTTCCGTACAGCGCCGGTGCTTCACACACCGGCCACCAGAACTACCAGGCTGACAAAGTTCGGCCCCGTCTGCTCAACAGACGGGGCCGGAAAACGCGGGGGACCGATCAGGCGGGCAGCACGACGACGAACCGCTGCGGCTCCTCGCCCTCGGACTCGCTGCGCAGTCCCGCGGTCTTGACCGCGTCGTGCACGACCTTGCGCTCGAACGGGGTCATCGGCTTGAGCTTGACGGGCTCGCCGGTGCTCTTCACCTCGGCGGCGGCCTTGGCCCCCAGCTCGGACAGCTCGGCGCGCTTCTTGGCGCGGTAGCCCGCGATGTCCAGCATGAGCCGACTGCGGTCACCGGTCTCCCGGTGCACGGCCAGACGCGTCAGCTCCTGAAGCGCCTCCAGCACCTCGCCGTCCCGGCCGACCAACTTCTGAAGGTCGCGGCCGCCGCTGTCGCTGATGATCGACACGGAGGCGCGATCGGCCTCGACGTCCATGTCGATGTCACCGTCGAGGTCGGCGATGTCGAGCAGACCCTCCAGGTAGTCCGCCGCGATCTCGCCCTCCTGCTCCAGGCGGGTCAGGGTGTCTGCACCCTCGGCATCGGCGGAGGTGGTGCCTTCCGTCACGGGATGGGCTCCTTCTTACTTCTTGGACGGGGACTTGGGCCGCTGCGGGCCACCCTTGCGCTGGCCGGACTGGGCCCTGCTACGGGTGCCGCCGGGCTTGGAGGGCTGCTGCTCGGCAGCGGAGGACTTGGTGTCCTCCGGCTCGTCGGCCTTCTCCAGCGACGTGGTGGACTCGTCGGCCGGCTTCGGCCCGCCGGACTGGCGCTGAGACTTGGACTGGCGCTTGGGCTGCTGGCGCTTGCCGGCGGCCGCGGTACCGGCCGCGGTGACCGTCGCGCCGTCCTCGGTCTGCGCCGCGGCCTGGGCAGTGCTCTGCACCACGGTGCCGTCGGCCTGGGCGGCGAGGCCGGCCTTGTTCAGCCCGTTGATGAACTTGCGCTCGAACTCGTTGCGCTCGCGGCCCTTGGCGACGATCGCCTTGACGATGGTCTTCTCGCTGCGGCGGCTGACCTTGCCGTGGTGCGTGACGTGCTTGGTCAGACGCTCCAGGTAGGCGGCCTGGGCCTTGGAACCCGGCGTCGGGTTGTTGCGGATGACATACATCTGCTGACCCATGGTCCACACGTTGGTGGTCAGCCAGTAGACGAGGACACCGACCGGGAAGTTGATGCCGAAGACGGCGAACATGACAGGGAAGACGTACATCAGCATCTTCTGCTGCTGCATGAACGGCGTCTTCACCGTCGTATCGACGTTCTTCGTCATCAGCTGACGCTGCGTGTAGAACTGCGAGAACGACATCAGGACGATCATGACCGCGGTCACGACCCGGACGTCGGTCAGCGTGGCGCCCAGCGCCGCGACCTTGTCCGAGCTGTCCATGAACTTCGCGGCGAGCGGGGCCCCGAAGATGTGCGCCTTACGGGCGCTGGCGAGCAGCGGCTCGTTGATGACGCCGATGGTCGAGCCCGTCGCGATGCCGTTGAGCACGTGATACAGGGCGAAGAAGAACGGGGACTGCGCCAGGATGGGAAGGCACGAGGAGAGCGGGTTGGTACCCGTCTCCTTGTACAGCTTCATCATCTCTTCGGACTGACGCTGCTTGTCGTTCTTGTAGCGCTCCTGGATCTTCTTCATCTCCGGCTGGAGCGTCTGCATCGCGCGCGTCGACTTGATCTGCTTCACGAAGAGCGGGATCAGGCAGATGCGGATCAGAATCACCAGGGACACGATGGACAGGCCCCAGGCCCACCCGCTGTCGGCACCGAAGATCGCGCCGTACATCTTGTGGAACTGGACGATGACCCAGGAAACGGGCCAGGTGATGAAACTGAAGAGGCTGGCAATCGTGTCCACTAATCATGCTCCTTGGGCATGGGACGAGATCTCTGCGGCCGGGCTCGGAGGAAGCTCGGAAGACGGGCTCCCGGGCTCCGCTTCGGTGGCCGGTTCGGCGGCGGAGGTCCCGCCCTTGCGTGCGCGCCAAGCGTTGCGCAGCAGTTCGTGCCACCGCGGACGCTTACGCGGCGGAACATGGTCCACACCGCCGAGCGACCACGGATTGCACCGGAGGATGCGCCAGGCGGTGAGTGCCGTTCCCTTGATCGCACCGTGCCGGTCGATGGCCGTGTAGCCGTAGTGGGAGCACGACGGATAGTACTTGCACACCGGCCCCAGCAATGGACTGATCGTCCACTGGTACAGCTTGATCAGGGCCAGTAGTGGGTACTTCATCGCGCGCCCCCTCCCAGCAGCCGCTGAACTGCGGCATCGAGGTCTCGGGCCAGCTGTGCATGGTCTGCGTCGCCCGATCCGGGCAGCGCTCGTACGACTACCAGGCTACCGGGGGGAAAAGCGGCGACTCGGTCACGCATCAGATGGCGCAGTCTGCGCTTCACTTTGTTGCGCACAACCGCGCCACCCACGGCCTTGCTCACGACGAAACCCGCACGCGTCGGGGGAGCGCTCTCCCCAGGCGCGTGCGGGTCCGTGGCACCGCTACGAAGGTGGACGACGAGAGTCGGGCGTCCTGCCCGGCGTCCTCGTCGTACCGCGGTCGCGAAGTCCTCGCGCCGCCTCAGCCGGTTCTCGGTGGGCAGCACGACGTCATGACCTGATCGGGATCAGGCGGACAGGCTGGCGCGACCCTTGGCACGACGGTTCGCGAGAATCGCGCGGCCGGCACGGGTACGCATCCGCAGGCGGAAGCCGTGGGTCTTCGCGCGACGACGGTTGTTCGGCTGGAAGGTGCGCTTGCTCACTCGGGGGCTCCAGAAATCAAATCGGTGTGGCGGGTGCCGTCCTGGCTGTCACCGTGCGCCCACGAGTAGCTCGCGTCACGCCCGAGTGCACCGCTTCCCGATCACCTGGAGTGATCTGTGCCCATCGGAGGCAGGCGGCAGCAGCCATCGACAACTCGACCTGGTTACGGTACGCGGGGCTACGCCATCCGGTCAAACCGAGGGTCACGGAGAGACACTATCCACAGGCTGGGGACAACAACTTGAACCGTAGCCGCCGCGCTGACTACCGTGGCTGAACTCCCATTCGTTCTTTTGTCCCCCGCCCCGGCGGGTTTGCCCCACCGAACACCCGAAGTACACCCCGACCCGTCCCGCGTCACACGTTCGTGGGACCTGTGAGAGAGCGTGCCCTGTGGCTGACGTACCTGCCGATCTTGCCGCAGTGTGGCCGCGAGTACTCGAGCAGCTCCTCGGGGAGGGGCGCGGACAGGGTGTCGAGGTCAAGGACGAGCACTGGATCCGGCGCTGCCAGCCGCTCGCGCTGGTCGCGGACACCGCCCTGCTCGCCGTACCGAACGAATTCGCGAAGAACGTACTGGAGGGCCGTCTCGCGCCGATCGTCAGCGAGACGCTGAGCCGCGAGTGCGGCCGCCCCATCCGCATCGCGATCACCGTGGACGACTCCGCGGGCGAGCCGTCGGCTCCCGCGCCCGTGCAGCAGCCGCCCGGTCCGCGCTACGAGGAGCCGGAGCTGCCCTCCGGCCCGTCGTCGTACGAGGAACGGCCGTACGAGGGCTACGGCCGCCACCGCGCCGCGGACCAGCCCCCGGCCGACGGGCCGCACTCCCGAGGAGACCGTGGGGACCGCGTCGACCGCGGGGACCGCGGGGACCGCGGGGACCAGCTCCCCGTCGTCCGCCCGGCCTACCCCTCCGAGTTCCAGCGGCGCGAGCCGGGCGCCTGGCCGCGGCCCGCGCAGGACGAGTACAGCTGGCAGCAGCCGCGCCTCGGCTTTCCCGAGCGCGACCCCTACGCCTCGCCGTCGTCCCAGGACGCCTACGGCTCCGGACCGGACGCGTACGGCCCGCCGTCCCAGGACTACCGCCCGCAGGGCATGGACCGGCCGAAGTACGAGCAGCAGCGCGGCGAGTACGGCGACTACGACGCCCCGCGCGGGGACCGCGGCGACCGCGGGGACCGTGGTGACTACGAACCGTCCCGCCCGGACTACGACGCCCCGCGCTCCGAGTACGACTCGGGGCGCCCGGAGTACGACTCCTCCTCCCGGGCCGAGTACGACCAGCGCGACCCCGTCCGCCGGGAGCTGCCCGAGCAGCCGGCCGGCGGCGGCCCGGCGCACCGGGGCGGCCACGGCCGCCCGGACATGCCCACGTCCGGCGGACCGGGTCCGCTGTCCGCGAAGCCGGCGCCGGCGGGCGGCCCGGCCGAGCCGACGGCGCGGCTGAACCCGAAGTACCTCTTCGACACGTTCGTCATCGGCGCCTCCAACCGGTTCGCGCACGCGGCCGCGGTGGCGGTCGCCGAGGCGCCGGCGAAGGCGTACAACCCCCTGTTCATCTACGGGGAGTCGGGGCTCGGCAAGACGCATCTGCTGCACGCGATCGGGCACTACGCGCGCAGCCTCTACCCGGGCACGCGCGTGCGGTACGTGAGCTCGGAGGAGTTCACCAACGAGTTCATCAACTCCATCCGCGACGGCAAGGGCGACAGCTTCCGCAAGCGCTACCGCGAGATGGACATCCTGCTCGTCGACGACATCCAGTTCCTCGCGGACAAGGAGTCGACGCAGGAGGAGTTCTTCCACACCTTCAACACGCTCCACAACGCGAACAAGCAGATCGTGCTGTCCAGCGACCGGCCGCCCAAGCAGCTGGTCACGCTGGAGGACCGGCTGCGGAACCGTTTCGAGTGGGGACTGATCACCGACGTCCAGCCGCCCGAGCTGGAGACGCGGATCGCGATCCTGCGCAAGAAGGCCGTGCAGGAGCAGCTGAACGCCCCGCCGGAGGTGCTGGAGTTCATCGCCTCGCGGATCTCGCGGAACATCCGTGAGCTGGAGGGCGCGCTGATCCGCGTGACGGCGTTCGCCTCGCTCAACCGGCAGCCGGTGGACCTGGGCCTGACCGAGATCGTCCTGAAGGACCTGATCCCCGGCGGCGAGGACTCCGCCCCGGAGATCACGGCCACGGCGATCATGGGGGCCACCGCGGACTATTTCGGGCTGACCGTGGAGGACCTGTGCGGCACCTCGCGCGGGCGGGCGCTGGTCACGGCCCGGCAGATCGCGATGTACCTGTGCCGTGAGCTGACGGATCTGTCGCTGCCGAAGATCGGCGCGCAGTTCGGCGGGCGGGACCACACGACCGTCATGCACGCCGACCGGAAGATCCGTGCGCTGATGGCCGAGCGGCGGTCGATCTACAACCAGGTCACCGAGCTGACCAACCGCATCAAGAACGGCTGAGAGCGGCTGCCGGCGGCTGCGCCGGGCTTGAGCCGGAGTTCGAGGGCGCCCTTCGGGATCCACATCCTGGGGGCGCCCTTCTGTGTTCCCGTCGGCTGTCGCCGGCCCGATGCGGGGCCCGGTGGCGGGGCTCGATGCCGGGGCCCGGTGGCGGACGCGAGAGCTTTGGCAGGCTGGGAGCGTTGCCCGATTGGCACCTGGTGTTCGATTACGTGCCGGGTTACGGCCACTCTCCACAGATTCGCTGAGTTTCTTCCGTCCACACACTGGGGACGGTGGAGTTGTCCCGAACGGCATCCACAGGGAGTCTGTCTCCTGGGGATTCGCCCAGCTCAAGACCCTGTGGAATCGTGGACGAACGATCTCCACAGGCTGTGGAGGAAAAGAAGATCCACAGGCTGTGGACGAGGTTTTCCACTGACGACCCACAGGCTTGGCGCGGTTGTCCCCAGTGATCGTCGGCTTCTCCACATGGCTGTCCACTGTTCGGCAACGCGACGCACCCTGTCACCGCGTCGAGTGAAAGGCGTCACACGAAGGTGCCGGATTCGGGTGTGGGAAACGTGGGTAAACCTGGGGACGCAGCTGGGGAGAACTGCCTCCGGGCTGTGGGCGGTGTGTGCAGAACTTTCTGTTCTCCACAGAGACACCTGGTTGTCCACCGCCTCCGCCCACAGGGCCAGTGGACAAAATTTCGCCTCTGAGCTGGGCAAACGTGGTTATCCACGGTATCCACAGGCCCTACTACTACTCCCGACTAGAGAGAGCTCGGGAATCGTTTTGAAGCGGGTTCTGTGCACAACTCGCTGTCTCGAGCCCGGCTGCCTCTCGGAGCGACTTGACCCCGACGGGCACCTACTGTCAGTGCGGTGCGTCAGACTGGTCCCCGGTGTCCTGCCCTCCGCAGTGGGCGGTGACACCGAGTCGGAGGACTCAGAAGCAACAGCAGCAGGAGGCGGCTTACGGTGAAGATCCGGGTGGAACGCGACGTACTCGCGGAGGCAGTGGCGTGGGCGGCACGCAGCCTCCCGGCCCGTCCGCCGGCGCCTGTCCTCGCCGGCCTTCTCCTCAAGGCCGAGGACGGCCAGCTGAGCCTGTCGAGCTTCGACTACGAGGTCTCCGCTCGCGTGAGCGTCGAGTCCGAGGTCGAGGAGGAGGGCACGGTCCTCGTCTCCGGCCGTCTGCTCGCCGACATCTCGCGCGCTCTGCCCAACCGCCCGGTGGAGATTTCCACAGACGGTGTACGGGCGACCGTGGTCTGTGGATCCTCCCGGTTCACCCTGCACACCCTGCCGGTGGAGGAGTACCCGGCGCTGCCGCAGATGCCGAACGCCACCGGCACCGTCCCCGGCGAGGTCTTCGCGGCCGCCGCGTCCCAGGTGGCCATCGCCGCCGGCCGTGACGACACGCTGCCCGTCCTCACCGGTGTGCGCATCGAGATCGAGGGCGACACGGTCACCCTGGCCTCCACCGACCGCTACCGCTTCGCGGTCCGCGAGTTCCTGTGGAAGCCGGAGAACCCCGAGGCCTCGGCGGTCGCCCTGGTCCCGGCCAAGACGCTGCTGGACACCGCCAAGTCGCTCGGCGCCGGTGACACCGTCACGCTGGCGCTGTCCGGTTCGGGCGCGGGCGAGGGCCTGATCGGTTTCGAGGGCGCGGGGCGGCGTACGACCACGCGTCTGCTCGAAGGCGACCTGCCGAAGTACCGCACGCTGTTCCCGACCGAGTTCAACTCCGTCGCCGTGATCGAGACCGCGCCCTTCGTGGAGGCCGTCAAGCGTGTGGCGCTGGTGGCCGAGCGGAACACCCCGGTGCGGCTGAGCTTCGAGCAGGGCGTGCTGATCCTGGAGGCGGGCTCCAGCGACGACGCACAGGCTGTGGAAAGGGTCGACGCGCAGCTGGAGGGCGACGACATCTCGATCGCCTTCAACCCGACCTTCCTTCTGGACGGTCTGAGCGCGATCGACTCCCCGGTGGCCCAGCTGTCGTTCACGACGTCCACGAAGCCGGCGCTGCTCAGCGGCAAGCCGGCGCTGGACGCGGAGGCGGACGACGCGTACAAGTACCTGATCATGCCGGTGCGGCTCAGCGGCTGACCGTCGTCCACAGCGCCGGGTGCCCCTGTGGGTACCCGGCGCTGGTGACCGGCGAGGACGGCGGCCGGGGTTTCCGCAGGTGAGCGCGTATGCCCACAGCTGTGCACGAGGGGCCGGGACTAGGCTCGGACCGGGTACGCAGGTGCCCCTCACGCCACACAGCAACCTAAGGAACCAACTGATGGAGCTCGGTCTCGTCGGCCTCGGCAAGATGGGCGGCAACATGCGCGAGCGGATTCGCCGCGCGGGTCACACCGTCATCGGATACGACCGCAACGCGGACCTCGCGGACGTCCACAGCCTGGAAGAGCTTGTGGGCAAGCTCAGCGGCCCGCGCGTGGTCTGGGTGATGGTGCCGGCCGGCGAGCCGACCCAGTCGACCGTCGACCAGCTCGCCGAACTGCTGGAGCCGGGCGACGTGGTCGTGGACGGCGGCAACTCCCGCTGGACCGACGACGAGAAGCACGCCGAGGAGCTGGCGGCCAAGGGCATAGGTTTCGTCGACTGCGGCGTCTCCGGCGGCGTCTGGGGCCTGGAGAACGGCTACGCGCTGATGTACGGCGGCGACGCCGAGCACGTCGCGAAGGTGCAGCCGGTCTTCGACGCGCTCAAGCCCGAGGGCGACTTCGGCTCGGTGCACGCCGGCAAGGTCGGCGCGGGCCATTTCGCGAAGATGGTCCACAACGGCATCGAGTACGCGATGATGCAGGCCTACGCCGAGGGCTGGGAGCTGCTGGAGAAGGTCGACTCCGTCACGGACGTCCGTGAGGTCTTCCGCTCCTGGCAGGAGGGCACGGTCATCCGCTCCTGGCTGCTCGACCTCGCCGTGAACGCGCTCGACGAGGACGAGCACCTTCAGGGCCTGCGCGGTTATGCACAGGACTCCGGTGAGGGACGCTGGACTGTGGAAGCCGCGATCGACAACGCGGTGCCGCTGCCCGCGATCACCGCGTCGCTGTTCGCGCGGTTCGCCTCCCGCCAGGAGGACTCGCCGCAGATGAAGATGATCGCCGCGCTGCGCAACCAGTTCGGCGGTCACGCCGTAGAGAAGAAGTAGTTCAGGGATCCGGGGATCGGGAAGGCCGGCGGAACGATCATGCACGTCACGCATCTTTCGCTGGCCGACTTCCGCTCGTACGCCCGGGCCGAGGTTCCGCTCGACCCGGGCGTCACCGCCTTCGTAGGCCCCAACGGCCAGGGCAAGACGAACCTGGTCGAGGCCGTCGGGTATCTGGCGACGCTGGGCAGCCACCGGGTCGCCTCCGACGCGCCTCTGGTCCGCATGGGGGCCGAGCGGGCCGTCGTACGGGCGCAGGTCCGCCAGGACGAGCGGCAGCAACTGGTCGAGCTGGAGCTGAACCCCGGCAAGGCCAACCGCGCCCGCATCAACCGGTCCTCGCAGGTCAGGCCCCGCGACATCCTCGGTATCGTGCGCACGGTCCTGTTCGCGCCCGAGGACCTCGCCCTCGTCAAGGGCGACCCGGGCGAGCGGCGGCGCTTCCTCGACGAGCTGATCACCGCGCGGTCGCCGCGGATGGCGGGTGTGCGGTCCGACTACGAGCGGGTGCTCAAGCAGCGCAACACGCTGCTGAAGAGCGCCGCCCTCGCGCGGCGGCACGGCGGGCGGTCCATGGACTTGTCCACGCTGGACGTGTGGGACCAGCATCTCGCGCACGAGGGTGCCGAGCTGCTGGCCCGGCGGCTGGACCTGATCGCCGCGCTCCAGCCGCTCGCGGACAAGGCGTACGAGCAGCTGGCCCCCGGCGGCGGGCCGCTCGCGCTGGAGTACCGTCCGTCGGCGCCCGGTGAGGCGCACACGCGCGAGGAGCTGTACGCCCAGCTCATGGCGGCGCTGGCCGACGCCCGCAAGCAGGAGATCGAGCGCGGGGTGACCCTGGTGGGGCCCCACCGCGACGACCTCGTCCTCAAGCTCGGCGAGCTGCCCGCGAAGGGGTACGCCTCGCACGGCGAGTCCTGGTCGTACGCGCTCGCCCTGCGGCTGGCCTCCTACGACCTGCTGCGCGCCGAGGGCAACGAGCCGGTGCTGGTGCTGGACGACGTCTTCGCCGAGTTGGACGCGCGCCGGCGGGAGCGGCTGGCCGAACTGGTCGCGCCGGGCGAGCAGGTGCTGGTGACGGCGGCCGTGGACGACGACGTACCGGATGTCCTGGTGGGCGCGCGGTACGTGGTGTCCGGCGGGACGGTGGAGCGCGTATGAGCACCGGGGAGCCCGGCCCGAAGGCGCCGAAGAAGAGCGCGGAGGAACCCTCCGGCGTCGACCTCGCGCGCGTGGCGTTGCGCGCGGCGAAGGAGCAGGCACGCGCGCGAGGGGACGCGGCCCGGCAGAAGAAGCAGGCCCGGCGGGGCGGCGGGCTGCGCTCCGGCGCGCGTGCCGACGGCCGGGACCCGATGGCGCTGGGTGCCGCGATCAACCGGCTGCTGACCGAGCGCGGCTGGGAGACCCCGGCGGCGGTGGGCGGGGTGATGGGCCGCTGGCCGCAGATCGTCGGCGAGGACCTGGCCAAGCACTGTGTGCCGCAGCGCTACGACGAGGACGAGCGCGTGCTGGTCGTGGCCTGTGACTCGACGGCCTGGGCGACCCAGCTGCGCCATCTCGCGCCCGCGCTGGTCGCGCGGCTCAACGAGGATCTGGGGCACGGCACCGTACGGATGATCAAAGTGCTCAATCCGGGCGGTCCGGCCCGCCGCTACGGGCCGCTGAGGGCTCCGGGGAGCACCGGACCCGGCGATACGTACGGGTGACGTACCTCACGTCTTGAGGTTCCGTGGCGGGGCGGTCGCACCCCTGCCGCGCCCCTTGTCGTGCCTCCACGCGCGCGTGTGCCACGCCTTCTGACCCCCCAGTAGCCAAGGGTTGACGGCCCGAAGCGCTGAGTGCCGCTGTGAGCCGCTTGGAGCCCCCATCCGTATATCGGGACCCGGCCGAGGATGGTTCAGGGCGGCACATGGGGACTCAGGTACCGGCAAACCCCCATCGATGTCAGCGCTACCGGTAGACTGGGAGCCAATCCCGCCCCAACGTGGGGACCGCCCGGGAAAAGCTGAGCAACGCTGATCAAGGCTTACCAACGCAACATGCCGCAGCCGCTCCGGCAACCCGCCGACGAGCTTGGTTCGTGCTGTGCCAGAAAGGGCGCTTCGTGGCCGATTCCGGCAACCCCAACGAGAACATCCCGTCCACCGACGCCGGCGTGCACGGCGAGGCCCCCGAGGCCCCTGTGAGCGGCGAGGCCACCGACTCCGGCGCGGCCTCCGCCTCCTACGACGCCAGCGCCATCACCGTGCTCGAAGGGCTGGACGCGGTCCGCAAGCGACCCGGTATGTACATCGGCTCGACCGGCGAGCGCGGTCTGCACCACCTGGTGTACGAGGTCGTCGACAACTCCGTCGACGAGGCGCTGGCGGGCTACGCGGACACCATCGACGTCACGATCCTGCCCGACGGCGGCGTGCGCGTCGTCGACAACGGCCGCGGCATCCCGGTCGGCATCGTGGCCTCCGAGGGCAAGCCGGCCGTCGAGGTCGTGCTGACCGTGCTGCACGCGGGCGGCAAGTTCGGCGGCGGCGGCTACGCGGTCTCCGGCGGTCTGCACGGCGTCGGCGTCTCCGTCGTGAACGCCCTGTCGACCAAGGTCTCCGTCGAGATCAAGACCGACGGGTACCGCTGGACGCAGGACTACAAGCTCGGCGTCCCGACGGCCCCCCTCGACCGGCACGAGGCCACGGACGAGACCGGTACCTCGGTCACCTTCTGGGCCGACCCGGACATCTTCGAGACCACCGAGTACTCCTTCGAGACGCTGTCCCGGCGCTTCCAGGAGATGGCCTTCCTCAACAAGGGCCTGACGCTCCGGCTCACCGACGAGCGCGAGTCGGCGAAGGCCACGTCCGGCGCGGACGAGGCGGGTGCGGACGAGAAGGCCGAGGTCAAGGCGGTCACGTACCACTACGAGGGCGGCATCGTCGACTTCGTGAAGTACCTCAACTCCCGCAAGGGAGAGGCGGTGCACAACACCGTCATCGACCTGGAGGCCGAGGACAAGGACAAGAGCCTGTCCCTTGAGGTCGCGATGCAGTGGAACAGCGGCTACAGCGAGGGCGTGTACTCGTTCGCCAACATCATCCACACCCACGAGGGCGGTACGCACGAGGAGGGCTTCCGCGCGGCCCTCACCAGCCTCATCAACAAGTACGCGCGCGACAAGAAGCTGCTGCGCGAGAAGGACGACAACCTCACCGGTGACGACATCCGCGAGGGTCTGACCGCGATCATCTCGGTCAAGCTGAGCGAGCCGCAGTTCGAGGGCCAGACGAAGACCAAGCTGGGCAACACGGAGGCCAAGACCTTCGTGCAGAAGGCGGTCTACGAGCACCTCAACGACTGGCTGGACCGCAACCCGGTCGAGGCCGCGGACATCGTCCGCAAGGGCATCCAGGCGGCCACCGCGCGCGTGGCGGCCCGCAAGGCCCGCGACCTGACCCGCCGCAAGGGCCTGCTGGAGTCGGCGTCCCTGCCCGGCAAGCTGTCCGACTGCCAGTCGAACGACCCCATCAAGTGCGAGATCTTCATCGTCGAGGGTGACTCCGCCGGCGGCTCGGCCAAGTCCGGCCGCAACCCGCAGTACCAGGCGATCCTCCCGATCCGCGGCAAGATCCTCAACGTGGAGAAGGCCAGGATCGACAAGATCCTGCAGAACCAGGAGATCCAGGCGCTGATCTCGGCCTTCGGCACGGGTGTGCACGAGGACTTCGACATCGAGAAGCTCCGCTATCACAAGATCATCCTGATGGCGGACGCCGACGTCGACGGCCAGCACATCAACACCCTGCTGCTGACCTTCCTGTTCCGCTTCATGCGGCCGCTGGTCGAGGCCGGGCACGTGTTCCTCTCCCGTCCTCCGCTCTACAAGATCAAGTGGGGCCGGGACGAGGTCGAGTACGCCTACTCGGACCGCGAGCGCGACGCGCTGCTGGAGATGGGCCGTCAGCGCGGAAAGCGCGTCAAGGAGGACTCGATCCAGCGCTTCAAGGGCCTCGGCGAGATGAACGCCGAGGAGCTGCGCGTGACCACGATGGACCAGGAGCACCGGGTCCTCGGCCAGGTCACCCTCGACGACGCCGCCCAGGCCGACGACCTGTTCTCGGTGCTGATGGGCGAGGACGTCGAGGCCCGGCGCCAGTTCATCCAGCGCAACGCCAAGGACGTCCGCTTCCTCGACATCTGAGTCGGTCTCAGCTGACCGCACCAGGAAGGATCTTCACCAGCAATGGCCGACGAGAACACCCCGCAGACTCCCGAGACCGAGGCCGGCGACGCCGTACTGCGCGTCGAGCCCGTCGGGCTTGAGACGGAGATGCAGCGCTCGTACCTGGACTACGCGATGTCCGTCATCGTGTCCCGCGCGCTGCCCGACGTCCGGGACGGCCTCAAGCCCGTCCACCGGCGCGTGCTGTACGCGATGTACGACGGCGGCTACCGCCCCGAGCGCGGCTTCTACAAGTGCGCGCGCGTGGTCGGCGACGTCATGGGCAACTACCACCCGCACGGCGACAGTTCGATCTACGACGCCCTGGTGCGCCTCGCCCAGCCGTGGTCGATGCGGATGCCGCTGGTGGACTCCAACGGCAACTTCGGCTCCCCGGGCAACGACCCGGCGGCCGCCATGCGCTACACCGAGTGCAAGATGGCGCCGCTGTCGATGGAGATGGTCCGCGACATCGACGAGGAGACCGTCGACTTCACGGACAACTACGACGGCCGCTCCCAGGAGCCGACCGTCCTGCCCTCCCGGTTCCCGAACCTGCTGATCAACGGCTCGGCAGGCATCGCGGTCGGCATGGCGACCAACATCCCGCCGCACAACCTGCGCGAGGTCGCGGCCGGCGCCCAGTGGTACCTGGAGAACCCGGAGGCCTCGCACGAGGAGCTGCTCGACGCCCTCATCGAGCGCATCAAGGGCCCGGACTTCCCGACCGGCGCGCTGGTGGTGGGCCGCAAGGGCATCGAGGAGGCGTACCGCACCGGGCGCGGTTCGATCACGATGCGCGCGGTGGTCGAGGTCGAGGAGATCCAGGGCCGCCAGTGCCTGGTCGTCACCGAACTGCCGTACCAGGTCAACCCGGACAACCTGGCGCAGAAGATCGCCGACCTGGTGAAGGACGGCAAGATCGGCGGCATCGCGGACGTCCGTGACGAGACCTCGTCGCGCACGGGCCAGCGGCTCGTCATCGTCCTCAAGCGGGACGCGGTCGCCAAGGTCGTGCTGAACAACCTGTACAAGCACACCGACCTCCAGACGAACTTCGGCGCGAACATGCTGGCGCTGGTCGACGGCGTCCCGCGCACCCTCTCGCTGGACGCGTTCATCCGGCACTGGGTGACGCACCAGATCGAGGTCGTCGTCCGCCGCACCCGCTTCCGGCTGCGCAAGGCCGAGGAGCGCGCGCACATCCTTCGCGGTCTGCTGAAGGCGCTGGACGCGATCGACGAGGTCATCGCGCTGATCCGGCGCAGCGAGACCGTCGAGGTCGCGCGCACGGGCCTGATGGGCCTGCTGGAGATCGACGAGATCCAGGCCAACGCGATCCTGGAGATGCAGCTGCGGCGCCTCGCGGCCCTGGAGCGGCAGAAGATCGTCCAGGAGCACGACGAACTCCAGGCGAAGATCACCGAGTACAACGGGATCCTGGCCTCGCCGGTCCGCCAGCGCGGGATCGTCAGCGAGGAACTGGCCGCGATCGTCGAGAAGTACGGCGACGACCGCAAGACCATGCTGGTGCCCTACGACGGCGACATGTCCATCGAGGACCTGATCGCCGAGGAGGACATCGTCGTCACCGTCTCGCGCGGCGGCTACGTCAAGCGCACGAAGACGGACGACTACCGGGCGCAGAAGCGCGGCGGCAAGGGCGTGCGCGGCACGAAGCTGAAGGAAGACGACATCGTCGACCACTTCTTCGTCTCCACCACGCACCACTGGCTGCTGTTCTTCACCAACAAGGGCCGGGTGTACCGGGCGAAGGCGTACGAGCTGCCCGAGGCCGGCCGGGACGCGCGCGGCCAGCACGTGGCCAACCTGCTCGCCTTCCAGCCGGACGAGGCGATCGCCGAGATCCTGGCCATCCGGGACTACGAGGCGGCGCCGTACCTGGTGCTCGCCACCAAGTCCGGTCTGGTCAAGAAGACGCCTCTGAAGGATTACGATTCGCCCCGCTCCGGCGGCGTGATCGCGATCAATCTGCGCGAGCGCGAGGACGGCAGCGACGACGAACTGATCGGCGCCGAGCTGGTCTCGGCCGACGACGATCTGCTTCTGATCAGCAAGAAGGCACAGTCGATCCGCTTCACCGCCACCGACGACTCGCTGCGCCCGATGGGCCGCGCCACCTCCGGTGTCAAGGGCATGAGTTTCCGCGAGGGCGATGAACTTCTGTCGATGAATGTGGTGCGACCCGGTACGTTCGTGTTCACTGCCACCGACGGCGGGTACGCGAAGCGGACCGTCGTCGACGAGTACCGCGTCCAGGGCCGCGGCGGCCTCGGCATCAAGGCCGCCAAGATCGTGGAGGACCGCGGCTCGCTCGTCGGGGCGCTGGTCGTCGAGGAGAGCGACGAGATCCTCGCGATCACGCTCTCCGGCGGTGTGATTCGTACGCGAGTCAGCGAGGTCAGGGAGACGGGCCGTGACACCATGGGCGTCCAACTGATCAACCTGGGCAAGCGCGATGCCGTGGTCGGTATCGCACGTAACGCCGAGGCCGGACGCGAGGCGGAGGAGGTCGACGGCGAGGACGTCGTCGACGAGACCGCCGAGGGTGCCGAGGCCACCGGCACGGACGAGGGTGAGGCGCCCTCGGCCGAGTAGGCACGAGGAGTGAGTCATCGTGAGCGGAGCCACGGGCGCCGGATCGGCCGGTACCTCCACGGGTACGGAATCGGACGGCGGCGGCCGTGGCTCCGCCGCGCGTGGCGGGAGCGCGAGCGACCCGCACACGACCAACCTGAAGCCGGTGAAGGACTCCGGGACTCCGGGCAGGGCTTCTTCCGGCACGTCGGCACCCCAGGGGGGAACTGTGACGGACACCCGAGGCCCGGCCCCGGTCGGCGAGCCGCAGCCCGCGTCGCCGCTCCCTCACGAGCGCACCCCGGAGCAGCCCTCGGGGCCGTACCACCCGCCGCAGGCCTACCCGGCGCAGGCGCCCGCCGGTGCGGTGCGCCGGCCGCGCACCGGGGTGCGGACGACGCCGCGCACCCGCAAGGCGCGGCTGCGGGTCGCCAAGGCCGACCCGTGGTCGGTGATGAAGGTCAGCTTCCTGCTCTCCATCGCGCTCGGCATCTGCACGATCGTCGCCTCGGCGGTGCTGTGGATGGTCATGGACGCGATGGGCGTGTTCTCGACGGTCGGCGGCACGATCTCGGAGGCGACCGGGTCGAACGAGGCGAACGGCTTCGACCTGCAGTCGTTCCTGTCCCTCCCGCACGTCCTGACGTTCACGACGATCATCGCGGTCATCGACGTGGTGCTGGCCACGGCGCTCGCGACGCTCGGCGCGTTCATCTACAACCTCTCCGCGGGCTTCGTGGGCGGCATCGAGCTGACCCTCGCCGAGGACGAGTGATCCGCCCGGCAGCACGCTTGTGACGGTCCCCCGACAACCGATTTTGGGACTGACGTGGTCGTGCGCTAATCTTCAGGAGTCAGCGCGCGGGACACACACCGCAAAGCGCGGCGGGGCTATAGCTCAGTTGGTTAGAGCGCATCCCTGATAAGGATGAGGCCACAGGTTCAAATCCTGTTAGCCCCACCAGCATGAAGGCCCCCGGTCCACTGGACCGGGGGCCTTCGGCGTTCCCGGGTGTGGTGGGGGCGCCCCGCGTGAGCGAAGGTGAACGAACGCGAACGAAAAAGACCCGACCGCTGGCGACGGGGGATGCACCAGCGATCGGGTTATGGCCAAGGATAACAAGGTTGAGCGGATTACGGGGCCAAGTCGGCCGGGAATCAGGCAGGTTGGCCGATCATCGACCGCACGGGGGGTCGTAGGAGAGGCGCGGGAGGTACTCGTGCCACTTCTGCGGGGTCAGGACGCCCCGGGTGACGGCACAGATGTGGCTGATCGCCGCGTCGTCGTCCAGGCTCCACAGGCGGAGCGTGTCGGTGCCGCTGGAGACCCCGAGGACGTTGCCCCGGGCGCTGAACGACAGGAACGTGCCCGATCTGGCGTTGGGGCTCATCGACTGGCCGATCGGGGTCGCCGAGGCGGGGCGGACCACGTTCCACAGGCGGACCGTGTTGTCGTTGCCGCCGCTGACCAGCGCGTGCCCGTTCGGGCTGAACGTCAGCAGCTTGACCGCCTCGGTGTGGCCGGTGAGCGGCGCGCCCAGCTCGGTCGCCGAGGCCGGGTCGGTGACGTTCCACAGGCGGACCGTGTCGTCGTCACTGCCGCTGGCCAGAACGTGCCCGTCCGGGCTGAAGGCGATCGTGTTGACCGGACCGGAGTGCTTCCTGAGCAGGCCGAGCGAGGAGGGGCGGGCCGGGTCGGTGACGTTCCACAGGCGGATCGTGTCGTCCGCGCTGCCGGAGGCCAGTGTGCGGCCGTCGGGGCTGAAGGCGATCGAGTTGATGAAGCCCCGGTGGCCGGTCAGCGGTTTGCCGAGCGCGACCGGGTGCGCGGGGTCGGTGATGTTCCACAGCCGGATGGTGGTGTCGTTGTAGGCGGTGGCCAGGGTGTGGCCGTCGGGGCTGAAGGAGAGCGTGAAGGGGCCCGCGAAGCGTGTCCGCAGGGCGATGTGCGGTCCGGCGGCGACCGGGTGGGCCGGGTCGGCGACGTTCCACAGGTATACGGACTGGTCGTGGGTCAGCACGGCGAGGATGCGGCCGTCGGGGGAGAACCGCATCGCACGATGGCCGCCGTCCCCCGGCATGAACGGTGCGCTCAGGCGCACCGGCCGGCTGGGCCGCATCACGTTCCACAGCCGGAGCCTGCCGTCCCGCGCCGCCGTGACCAGCACCTGTCCGTCCGGCCGGAACGCGCCGCCGCGGCCGATGATGTCCGAGGTCGGCAGCGACCACAGGCGCACCCTGCTGTCACCGCTGCCGGTGGCGAGGGTCCGCCCGTCGGGGCTGAACCCCAGGGCGTACATCTCGCCGCTGCTGCCCGCGAGCGGCTCCCCGACCTGGGACGGTGACGACGGATCGGTCAGGTTCCACAGGCTGGCCGTGCTGTCCGCGCTCGCGGCGGCGAGCCGGCTGCCGTCCGGGCTGAAGGCGACCGACCAGATCGGACCGGTGTGCCCGGTCAGCGGCGCGCCGAGCGAGGAGGGGCGGGCGGGGTCGGTGACGTTCCACAGGCGGACCGTGTCGTCCGCGCTGCCGGAGGCGAGGGTGTGCCCGTCGGGGCTGAACGCCACCGAGTGCACGAGGTCCGTGTGGCCTTCGAGGGCCGTGCCGTACTGCCGTGCGTGGCGCGGGTCGGACACGTCCCACAACAGGATCCTGTCGTCGTCACCGCCCGCCGCCAGGGTGTGCCCGTCGGGGCTCCAGGCCACGCTGCGCACGGCGGCGGTGTGCCCGCGCAGGACGTCGGTCTGCCGCGGCCGGTGCGGGTCGGCCACGTCCCACAGCCGTACGGTGTGGTCCTCGCTCGCGCTGGCCAGCGTCCGGCCGTCGGGGCTGAAGGCGATCAGGTAGATCGTGCCCTTGTGGCCGGTCAGCGGCCTGCCCAGCGACACCGGGTGGGCCGGGTCGGCGACGTTCCACAGCCGGATCGTGCCGTCGTCGCCGGCGCTGGCCAGGGTCTTGCCGTCGGGGCTGAAGACCGCGCTGCTCACCCAGCTGGTGTGGCCGGTCAGCGGCTTGCCCAGGGGGCTCGGTCGGCTCCGGTCGGCCACGTTCCACAGCCGCACCGTCCGGTCGTAGCTGGCCGTGGCCAGGGTCCTGCCGTCGGGGCTGAAGGTGGTGAGGTAGACGGCGCCGGTGTGGCCGGTCAGCGGGGTGGCCAGCGGGGCGTTCACGATCGAGATCAGCCTGCTGTACGTCCCCTCGTCGCCCGGGCGCAGCCGGTGCGCGACCATGTCGAGCTGGGCGGACAGGGAGGGATCGGTGTGCTGGACCCGGTCGGCCTCGGCGAGGATCTGCTCGAAGACGGCGTCGTCCCGCTGCTGCCGGGCGATGACCGCCGACCCGCCGGCCACCAGGGCCAGCACGACCAGCGCGGCCACCGCGGCCCGGCTCAGCCACACCGAGCGCCGGCGCAGCCGGACCGAGGCGGCCAGGAACTCCACCGCGCTGCGGGTGAGGACGGTGTCACCGGCGGAGCGGGCCCAGGCGCGGGCCTGCTCCAGCCGGGAGCCCCGGTAGAGCAGCGAGCTGTCCCGGCCCGAGTCCTCCCAGGACCGGCCGTCCTCCTCCAGCCGCTGGCGCAGCAGATGGTCGTTGCGGTTGTCGTCGATCCAGTGCCGCAGCCGGGGCCAGGCGTGCAGCAGCGCCTCGTGGGTGATCTCCACGGTGTCCGCGTCCAGCGTCACCAGCCGGGCCCGCACCAGGGCCTCCAGCGACTCCTCCGTCTTGCCGGGGTCGGCCGACTCCGCCGCGAGCTGGCGCCGGGTGCCGCGCCGGCGCGTGGCCTGGGTGTCCTCGCCGAGCCGGACCAGGCGCAGCAGGAGCAGCCGGGCCGCCGTACGGGCCGCGGGGTCGAGCCCGGACCAGGCGCGCTCGGCGGTCGCCGCGACCGCGCCCTGGATCCCGCCGGCCGCCCGGTAGCCGGCCAGGGTCAGCCGTCCGGCCTTGCGGCGCTGCCAGGTGGCGAGCAGGGCGTGCGAGAGCAGCGGGAGCACGCCCGCGTCGTGCGCTCCGCGCGGGCCGTCGGCGCTCACCTCGCGCACGATCAGCTCGGCGAGCCCCGGCTCCAGCTCCAGGCCGACCGCCTTGGCCGGGCCGGTCACCGCGTCGCGCAGCTCGCCGCTGGTCAGCGGGCCGAGCACCATGTGCCGGTGCTGGAGGGCGTCGGCGAGCTCCGGATAGCCGAGGCACTGCTCGTAGAAGTCGGCCCGTATGCCGAGCACGACGACGACCGGGGCGGGGCCGTCCGCCCCGGCGGGCGAGGTGCAGACGGCGTGCAGCAGCTGGATGAAGGTACGGCGGTCCGCCTCGTCGGGGCAGAGGGTGAACGCCTCCTCGAACTGGTCGATGATGACGACCGGGCGGGGGCCCGGGGCCGGAGCGCCCGAGGGCTCGCCGTCGGGCAGCCCCTCGGCGGGCGCCTCTCCGTGTGTCTCCCGGCGTGCCCAGGCCGCGGCCGCCTCGCGTGCCGCCCGGGCGATCCGGGGCGTGTCGCAGCCGGGGGCGGCGGGGTTGCGCGTCGCCTCCCGCTCGGCCTCGCGCGCGGTGGCGGCGACCTGGCCCAGCTCGGGGACGCGGTCGACCAGCGCGCCCAGCGGATCGGCGCCCGGGACCAGCTGGAGCACGGTGCCCTCCCCCGGACCTCGTCCGGCAGAGCCCCCGTCCCGCTGCGCTCGTCCGGGCCGGCCCGCCACCGGGGCGCCGTCCCGCAGCGCGGGCACCAGACCGGCGTTGAGCAGCGACGACTTGCCCGCTCCCGAAGCACCCACGAGCATCACCAGGCCGCCGGTGCGCTCGGCGGCGTTCAGCTGCTCGACGAGCGCGCCCGTGCTGCGCTCCCGGCCGAAGAACCAGCGGGCGTCCTCCTGCCGGTACGGGGCCAGCCCTCGGTAGGGGCAGACGCCGCCGGTGACCGGCGGGGCCTGGGCCGGTGGCCGCTGGTCCTCCTCGGCGGGCGGTGCGGGCCGGTCGCCGACCGGGTCGGCCAGCGCGCGCTCCCACAGGCGCTGCCAGTGCGTGAGGTCGTACAGGCCGGTGGAGACCGGTGCGGGCCGCAGCCGGCGGGCCTCCGGGATCAGGATGTGGAGCACGGCCGCGAGGGCGGTGAACTGGGCCGGTACGTTCCTGGCCCGGCGCCAGTCGCTGATCCGCTGCGCGGACACGCGCACGGGCCGGCCGCGTTCGTCGACCCGCTGGAGCCGTACGACCGCCTCGGCGACGCTCTTGAGGGGAGGGTTTCCGGCCTCCTTGTACAGCAGCGCGAGGCGCTCGGCGAAAGCTGTGCGTGTCCCTGAGTCGGAACTCAAGGTCCCTCCCCTTTTCTTTCCCCCCGCATCTGGATGTCCGGACCGGAAAACTCACCCTATACGCCTGACCTGCGCGGAAGCACTGCACCGGACGCCGCAGCCTCCTCCCGGGGGACAACAGATGGCAGGATCCGGACCGGGTAGCGGAGCCGTCACACACCGTCCGGACAGGCCATCGGGCTGATATCCGGAGATACGGATCGGGTCGCCGAAGGATCTCGGCCAACTTCCACCGAGAGCGGGCGAGCGGGCTCCGCAGTAGGCAGGGAGCGGCTGTGGAGCGTCGCGTGTTCCCGCGACCAGTCCGGCAACCGGCTTCCCGTCCACGGCCCGTGGCGAGCCGACGCGCCACGGGTCGTCAGCCCCGCACCGCTCGGCACCGGTCCCCACGAGGGGAGGGACCGGTGCCGAGCGGGCGGCGAACTCATACCGGACTCACACGGTTCGCCGTTGCGCGGACATGCTCACAGATCACCCGAATCGGCCCTGCACGTGTCGCCCGGGGCGGGGCTGCCGTGTGCGTGCGCTCCGGACGGGCATGGTTATCTGACGCTCCGTCAGATAGTGTGCGCTCCGCCGGCTGTTCCCGAAGGGGTGAGAGTCATGGAGAAACGTCCCCCGTGCCCGCCCGGTGCTCCGCGCTGGGTCGCGATGTTCCGCCCGCCCGCACAGGACTCCTGGACCGTGGGGGCCGAGTCCCCGGACCGGGGGCCCGTGCTGTACGCCGTCGCGGACATGACACGGACCGTGCGGGCGCGCGGCGAGGAGGTGACGGTCGCGCTGTGGGGGCCGGAGAACGGTGCCTGGCGCCTCTTCGACGCCCCGGCCGGCCGGGCGCCCGCCGCTCCCGCCGACGGGCCCGCGCCCGGCGCCGCCGCACCGGCCGTGCTCGCGGAACGCATGACGGACCGCCGTCACCAGGTCCTGATGGCCGGCCTGGGCAAGGCGGGCCTGCACGATCTGAGCGCCGAGGACGGCGAGGCGGTCCGGGTACTGGCCGACCTGCTCGACGAGCCGACGGTGCGCCGGGTGGCCCACTGGCTCTCGGCCGCGGCCGGCCGGCCGTAGGGGGTGTCGTTCGGACCGTGCCGGCGGCGCGGGGCGCCGACTCGCTCCTCCGCCTCGCAGCTGCACGCTCCCCGCGCTCGGCTTCTCTCCGACTCTCGGCTTCTCCCCCACTCTCGGCTTCGGTCGAGCGGGAGGGGCCCCAGCGCGGGAGGGGCCCCACGGCCCCGCTCGGGTCGGCCGGGTTCAGGGCGCGGTCCGCGGGGCAGGGACGTCCTGGAAGCCAGCTGACGCCTGGAGGACGCATGAAGGTCTCCGTCGACCGCTCCCTGTGCTACGGCTCCGCCGAGTGCGCGTACCGGGCGCCGGACGTGTTCGCGTTCGAGGACGGGTACGGAGCCGTACGGCCCGGCCGCGCGGAGGCCGCGGACGCCCCCGAGGTCCGGGAGGCGGCCGAGCGGTGCCCCTCGCAGGCGATCAGGCTCCAGGAAGGGGCGTGACGGCGGGACTCACCGCGTCGGGCGGATAGGTCCAGCCGAGGTCCGCGAGTGCGCGGGCCCTGGCCTCCACCACCGCCGTCCGGGCCGCGCGCTCGGCGGGGTCGACGTGGGACGCCTGGCCCGTCATCTGGCCCTCCCACTTGCGGTACAGCAGGCCGACCTGCGCCGAGAACCAGCCGCGGCCGACCGCGTTCAGCGCGAGCAGCAGACCGGTGTCCTCGGACGCCGGCAGGGCCATCCAGCCGCCCAGGGCGGTCAGCAGGTCCCGGCGGACGCAGAGGGTCGCCGGGTGGACGGGCGGGCGGAAGCCGCCCCGCTTCCAGTGGTCGAGCACGACACCGCGTTCGAGCGGGCCCTCGGCCGGATCGCCGGGAAAACCCGCCGTGGAGCCGTCGGGCAGCAGGTCGAGGACCCGGGAGGTGGTCCAGGCGACGGTGCGGTCGGCCTCCAGCACGGCCAGGTCGCGGGCGAGCGCGCCCGGGGTGAGCCGGTCGTCGGCGTCCAGCACCTTCACGTACTCGCCCTCGGCGCGTGCCAGCGCGATCGTCCGGGCCGTACCGGGCCCGCCGGGACGGCCCTGACGGAAGCTCACGCGCGCGTCGTCCGGTACGTGGGGGCGGACCTCGTCCGTCGTCCCGTCCTCCTGGACCAGCCACTCCCACTCCCAGCCGGCGGGGAGCTTCTGTGCGCTCAGGGACGCGTAGGCGTCCGGCAGGAACCGGGCGGACGGGCCGTGGACAGCGGTGACAACGGTGACGCGCCGGGTCACGGCAGCACTCACCCCTTTACCTCTTCGGGAGCGTTGCCGGTCATCCTCGCAGGCGGCGCGGATGACGACAGCGCGAGACCCCCGGCCCGCCCGGCCGGGGGTTCTTCCGTCTCGACTGACTGCTTGGGGTACGCAAGTCGCCCTTGTGTCGTCGAGACGGCTGCGGTGCTGGTGCGCCGCGTCGAGCGGCGGGAGAACGGCGGGTCAGCAGTCGAGGGACGCCGACGAGGGATGGTCGGGGGCCGCGGCCGCGTTCTCCGCTTCCGTCGTGTCGAGGGGCCGGTGCCGGCAAGCCGGGGTCTTGCCGTGGGCCTCGGCCCGGATCCGTTGCTTCATCGTGGGGGGCAGTGCCCTGCCGTAGGACCAGGCCCAGTGGCTTTGCGCCGGGATCGTCGGGACGTTCTGTTCCGCGCTGTCCTTGCTCGGGGTCTCGGTGCGGGGAGCGGCCGCCGCGGTCGTGGCGGTCGCGGTGGTGACGAGTCCGAGCGCCGTGCACAGCGCGAGGAAGGCGGTGACGAAGGCGGTCCACAGCTTCATGACCTTGTTCTGGGTCATGGCCCCTCACTTTCGGGTTGGGCGATTTGCGTACTTTCCTCATGATGTGTATGAGCGACGCGAAGTGGTGGACCCCCGCCCGTGGCGCGTCGATGTTCCGATGAACACCACCCGGATGGCGGCAAGAGGGTCGGAGACTCCCAAAAGCCGGTGAGGGTGAGCGAAGAGGGAGCAAAGTAACGGACCGTGGAGGTGTGATCACCCTCCGATCGGATCGGCCCCGGACCTGGTCTATTGCGGCTCCGGGAGCGGCAGTTGAGCTCCGGCGCAGGTCACCGATCGATATCGGCCGGTGTGTATAGTCGGGCGCCAGAGGTCCCCTACGTCAAGGAAAGACGAGGTCGCGCGGTGAAGAAGCTGCTCCTGGTCGCACTGGCCGCCATCGGCGGGCTCCTCGTGTACCGCCAGATCCAGGCGGATCGCGCCGAGCAGGACCTGTGGACGGAGGCGACTGACTCCGTGCCCACGGGTTCGTGAGTGCCGAAACCAGAATCTGGACAGACCCCGGTCGCCGAAGCGGCCGGGGTTCTGCGTTTGCGGGGGCGCGCGGGGTGCGGTAGGCGTTCCGTGCACCCCGTCGTGTCGTCGCACGCCGACCGCCGGGCGATGCGGGGCGTTTCGGACGGCCGTACGCGTTCCCCGGATGGCGTGGGGCCGCGCGGGGCAGGATGGGCCACGGTCCGGTACGGCTCAGGGCGGGCCGTGGTCCGGTACGGCTAGCGACGACTGGGGAGGCCGGTACGTGCGGGGGCGAAGGCGGCGGACGGTGGGGCGGGCGGCGCTGCTGCCGGGGCTGAGCGTCGTGCTCGCCTCGTTCGCCCTGTTCGCGCCGCCCGGTGTGCCGGCGGCCGCCGCCGCGGGCGAGACGTCGTACGGCTTCGCGCCCGGCGCGCGTACGGTCGCGGGCGGCCAGGGCAGCGCGGACGCCGGCCGGCTGGAGCCCGGCGACGTCTACCGCAGCCCCCTGCCGGTCGCCGGCAGGCTCTCCTACCGGATCCGGCTGACGGCCGGCGACACGGCGTACGTCCCCGTCACCGCCGTACCTCCGGCGGACGCCACCGTCTCCAGCACCGACGGCATCAGCGTGACGGTCCAGGACGCGGCGGGCACGCAGTGCTCCTTCGCCTCCGCCCGCTTCGGCGCCGCGCTCAGTCCGCACCCGGTCACGGCACTGGGGGAGCGGGAGACGGGCAGGTCGCTGTGCCAGGGCGGCGGCACGTACTACGTGATCGTCCAGCGCCTCGGCACCGGCGGCTCCGGTACGACCACCGGTGCAATAGCCGGTACGACGGCCGGTACGACGCCCACGGCAGGTCCGGACCGGCCCTGGGACCTGGAGATCGCGCCCGCGACGGAACCGCGCACGGCGCGCGCCGAGGCCACCACCGCCCCGCGGACCTGGGACTCCGCCACCCCCGAGCCGCTCGCCGGCACCCCGCGGGAGCGGTCCGGCGGCACGGGCTTCGCCTCCGCCCGTGCGCTCGGCCAAGGCGTCTGGCGCACCGAACTGGTGCCGGGCGAGACCCGGTTCTACAAGGTGCCGCTCGACTGGGGCCGGCAACTGCACGCCTCCGCCGAACTGGGCGCCGCCGCGGGCCAGGGCTATGTCGGCGGCGCCCTGGACCTCTCCCTCCACAACCCGGTGCGCGGCACCGTCGAGGACACCGCCCTCGGCTACACCGGCACCGCCCGGCCCGCCGTCCTCGCCCCGGTCCCGCCCGTGGAGTACGCCAACCGCTACGCCGTCCCGGCCGCGGTGACCTCCGTCCGCTTCGCCGGGGACTACTACCTGGTGCTGCACCTCAGCGAGCGGCTGAGCGGCACCTTCGGGAGGGGGCCGTTCGCCGTGACCCTGCGGGTCCAGGTGTCCGGTCAGGCGCACGCGGGCCCGCAGTACGCCGGCCGGCCCGTGCCGGGGGACGTCTTCACGGTCACGGGACAGGACCGGGCGGCCGCGCTCACCGGGGCCACCGGGGCCACCGGGGGCGCGGGCGGCGGGGGCGGTGATCCCGTGCTGAAGCTGGTCGCGGCCGGCGGGATCGGCACGGGGACCCTGCTGCTCGCGGTGCTCGGCGGGTGGACGCTGGCGGCCCGCCGCACTCAGACGCGGGCCAGCGCCCAGAAACCCACCGCGTAACAGGCCAGCGCCAGCAGCAGGATCGGTACCGCCACCCTGGCCGACGGCCCGGGCCGCGGCCGGCTGCGCCGCGCCCGGCGCCCACGACGACCGTGCGCGGGGGCGGGCACCGGGGGAGCCGGGTCCCGGGCGGTGTACGACGCGGTGACCGACGGATCGATGGCGTACGGCTCCGGGTCCGGGGCCGGGTTCCCGTACGGATAGGGGTGCGGGTACGGCTGCGGGGTGGGGGACTCGGGCCGGGCCTGGGCAGGAAGGGGCGGGGGCGGGGCTGCCGGAGCGTGCGGGGAAGCGGCGTACGGCTCGGGGGCCGGGGTGTACGGCTGGGGAGCGGGGGTCTTCGGGGTTTCCGGGATATCAGGGGCTTCAGGGGTCCCGCGGGTCTCCTGGGGCGGGGGCAGCCGGAAGCTCCCGGTGTCCGACAGGGAGCCGGTGTCCGCGGACGGACCGCCGGCGCCGGTGTCGGTGTCGGTGTCCTGGGCCGGTTCGACGGCCACTCCGGAGGCCCTGGTGAGGGGGCCGTCGGGGCCGAACCCGGGGGGCAGCGGGCCGAGTTGGTCGAAGATCTCGATCAACTCGTCGTCGAGGTCCGGCTCCGGCAGGAGTTCGGTGGCCGCGGCGAGCGCCTTGCGAGCCCCCGTGGCGGTGCGGAAGCGCGTGGCCGGGTCGGGCTGGAGCAGGCCCGCGACGACCTGCCAGAGCGGTTCGGGTACGCCCTTGGGAGGTCCCGGCGTCCCGTGCTCGGTGAAGTACCGCACGAGCGCCTTGGCGTCCGGCTTGGCGCCTTCGAGGAGGTACAGGGCGACCAGACCCACGGCGAACAGGTCGGCCGGGAAGTCGGGGTCGGCGCCGAGCAGTTGCTCGGGCGCGAGGTAACCGGGCGTGCCCACCACGAGGTTGGTCTCCGTCAGGCGGGGTTCGCCGAGCCGCATGGCGATGCCGAAGTCGGACAGCCGCAGCCGGGGCCGGCCGGTGCCGGTGGCTTCGAGGAGGAGGTTGGCCGGCTTGATGTCCCGGTGGACGACGCCTTCGCCGTGGACGGCGGCGAGACCGGACAGCAACTGGTCGAGCAGGGTGCACACATAGCCCGGCGGCAGGGGGCCGTAGTCGCCGACCAGGTGGACCAGGGAGCCGCCGGCGACCAGGTCCATGGTGAACAGCACCTTGTCGTCGTCGGCGGCCCAGCTGGCCGGGGCGAGGACATGGGGATGGTCGATCCGTAAGGCCTGCTCGCGCACGAAGCGCAGCAGGGAGTGGGCGTCGCGCTGCTGGAGCACCTTGGCCGCCACATATCGCCGTCGGCGGTGGTCCCAGGCACGCCAGACGGCGCCCACGCCGCCGCGTCCGATCGGGTCGGCCAGCTCGTACCGGCCCGCGAAGACCTCACCCATGGCAGCCCGCCGCTCCTCCCCCTGGCTCCGCGATGTCCCCCGCCCGGTGTCCCCCGCCCGGTGTCCCCCGCCCGGTGTTACGCCCCCACTACCCCCCTGTCGCTCCCGCTATCCCCCGCCCCGCCCGTCTCTGTGCCCGCGGCTCAGTTCTGGTGGGACTGGTAGTGGGCGACGGCGTCGGAGGTGCGGCCGGCGCCGTAGACACGGAGGAACTCGGCGAGTTCGGGGTGGGCCGGGGCGAGGCTGTCCGCGGCGTCGATGATGTCGCCGGCGGCGGCCACCGAGCGCAGCAGCGACTGGATCTCGCGGACCACCCGCTTGACCGTCGGCGCACCCGAACCGCTCGTGGTCTGGGCGGTGTTGCTGAGCACGGATCCCCCCTGCGACTTCTTGATCTCTTCCATGCGGTCGGTCGCCTCGGCGGCGCTGACGCTGCCGTCGGCGACCTGGGCCGCCAGCTCCTGCAACATCTGCACCCGCTGGACCACGGCAGGATTGCCGATCTTGGCCCGCTGGCCGCTCATCAGCTGCGACAGCATCGGAGCGGACAGGCCGAGGACCGCCGCGAGACGGGCCTGGTTGAGGCCGAGATCGTCGATGAGCTTACGGAAGAGCGCCCCCAACGGCTCTCCGTACCAGTTCCGCTGGAGCTCCCGCGCTCTCGCGGTGGCTTCCTGCTGTGCGGCGTCCATTGCGTCTCCCCATCGCTTCCCCTGAATACCGCGGTTCGCTGTAGCGAACCACGCCGAGCATCTTACGGAGCGTGGTCATGCGCGGGGACCCCCAATCTTTTTGCGGGAACCCGGGGGTGACCCGGTACTCTGGTCTGCGGCACCCGCCGGGCAGCACTGCTCCGGCCGGGCGCTGCTTTCCGGGGCCTTAGCTCAGTTGGTAGAGCGCCGTCTTTGCATGGCGGATGTCAGGGGTTCGACTCCCCTAGGCTCCACTCGGTAAGTGCCCTCTGATCTGCGAAAACGCGGTTTCGGAGGGCATTTTTCGTCCCTCGTGGCAGTCGCCCGGCGTCCGTGTCGTCAGTGGCCCGGGCGATGCGGCCGCTGCCCGCCCGCGAGCCACAGGCCGGGCACCCGTCGGCCGGTGAGCCGGTGGCTGCCGCGCGGCGCCGGACAGGGGAGGCCGATGCCGGAGAGCAGGTGCCGCCCCCAGCGCGATCTCGCGGTGCTCACGGGGGCGCCGCTCCTCCTGGTGAGGCTGTTGGTCTCCTTGCGGCTGTCCGCCGAGCGCCCGTTCGCCGTCGGTATCCCGTTCGTGGTCGTCGCCTACGCCGGTGCGAACTCCCGCTGCCGGTCGCCTTGTTCCGCCGGACGGCTGGCGCCGGGTGTCTCCCGCCGTGGTTTCACGTGAAACGGGCCGTGGGACGGCGAGCGTACGGCTCACCGTCCCACGGCCCGTTACAGAGGGGGCGACGGGCTAGTCGTGGTCCTCCCCGTTCCCCTTGTCCTCGTCGGCCTGCTTGGCACGGACCTCGGGGTCCAGGGCGGAACCGTCGTTGTCCACCGAGGTGAGGTGGACCGGTTCGGGGACCTCGGTCGCGGCCGGCGGTTCGACCAGCCAGTCCGGGTTGGCCTGCTTGTCCCACCACTTCCAGGCCGCGAAGGCGCCACCGGCCAGCAGGGCCAGCACGGCCAGCCCCTTGAGGGCACGGGCACCCCGGCAGCGGCGCGCGTTCCTGCGGGCCAGCTTGTGGATGTCCTCGGCCGAGACCTGCCCGCGCAGCGCGGCCAGGGCGGCGGCGCCCCGGGCAGCGGCCTCGTCGTACACCGGGCCGGCCGCGGCCACGGCCTGCTCGATCCTCGGGCGCGAGTACTCGGCGGCCTGCCGGGCGGCCTTGCGGGTGCGGACGGCGGCCTCCTGTGCGGCCAGGTCCACCTTCGGCGGCACATGCGCACGGGCCTGCTCCAGACGCGGGGCGAGCCGGGCGTCGTACTGGACGCGGGCCTGTTCGGCGGCCTGCGACATCACCGGCGCCAGCCGTACGCGTGCCTCCTGGGCGTAGAGCGCGGCACGCTCCTTGGCCGTGTCGGCGTAGGGCGCCACCACTTCCGCGGCGTGCAGCACGCTGTCCTTCGCCGAGCCGGTCGCGGCGCGCACGCTGTCGATGCGGGTCACGGGATCCTCCTCCATCGGTGGCGTACGGTATTTCGACTTTCCACCCTTTTACGGATCATGCCTGCCAACGGCCTGCCCGGCATGCGAGGGCAGGCATATGGGTGCCCACCGCAGGGTCGTGCGAGGATCTGGGGGTCACACGAAGACAACGGAAGGCAGATCGTGGCTGAGCAGCTGTACGCCACCCTGAAGACCAACCGCGGCGACATCGAGGTCCAGCTTTTCCCGAACCACGCCCCCGCGACGGTCCGCAACTTCGTCGAGCTGGCCAAGGGTGAGCGCGAGTGGAAGCACCCCAAGACCGGTGAGAAGAGCACCACGCCGCTCTACGACGGCACGATCTTCCACCGCGTCATCAGCGGTTTCATGATCCAGGGCGGTGACCCGCTGGGCAGCGGCATAGGCGGCCCCGGCTACCAGTTCGCGGACGAGTTCCACCCGGACCTGTCCTTCGACCGGCCGTTCCTGCTGGCCATGGCCAACGCCGGCCCGGGCACCAACGGCTCGCAGTTCTTCATCACCGTCTCCCCGACGGCATGGCTGACTCGCAAGCACACCATCTTCGGTGAGGTCACGGACAAGGCCAGCCAGGCCGTCGTCCAGGCCATCGCGGACGTCAAGACTGGTCGCAACGACCGTCCGGCCGACGACGTCGTCATCGAGTCCGTCGTCATCGAGACGCGCGAAGGCTGATCAAGGCCGTCCCCTCGTGGGGAACCAAACGCCCCGCTCGTCCGTACCAAGGGTGAGCGGGGCGGGGCATTGCCGGGCGCAGGCCTACGACGAGCAAGGGGAACCGATGGACCAGGCCGAAGGCAGCACGCAGGGCGCCGCCCACAGCGTGCCCGTGTGCTACCGGCACCCGGACCGCGAGACCGGCGTGCGCTGCACCCGCTGCGACCGCCCCATCTGCCCCGAGTGCATGATCAGCGCCTCGGTCGGCTTCCAGTGCCCCGAATGCGTGCGCGGCGGCTCCGGCACCGGGCACGCGCCGCAAGCGTCCGCCCCGCGCACGATCGCCGGCGGCACGATGACGGCCGACCCCCGGCTGCTCACCAAGCTGCTGATCGGCATCAACGTCGCCGTCTTCCTGGCACAGCAGGCCATCGGCGACACGGTCACCGAGCACTTCGAGCTGATCGGCCGGGCCCAGTACTTCCAGTTCGGTCCCATGGAGGGCGTCGCCGAGGGGCAGTACTACCGCCTGCTCACCGCGATGTTCCTGCACTCGCCGACGAACTTCACCCACATCCTGTTCAACATGCTCAGCCTGTGGTGGATCGGCGGCCCCCTCGAAGCGGCCCTGGGCCGGGCCCGCTACATCTCCCTCTACCTGGTCTCGGGCCTGGCCGGCAGCGCGCTCACCTATCTGCTCGCCGCGCCCAACGCGCCCTCGCTGGGCGCCTCCGGGGCGATCTTCGGCCTCTTCGGCGCGACCGGCGTACTGATGCGCCGCCTCAACTACGACCTGCGCCCGCTCGTCGCCCTGCTGGTGATCAACCTCGTCATCACCTTCACCCCGGGCTTCAACATCGCCTGGCAGGCCCACATCGGCGGCCTGGTCGCCGGTGTCGCCGTCGGCTACGCCATGGTCCACGCCCCGCGCGAGAAGCGGACGCTGATCCAGTGCGGCGCCTGCGCGGTCGTCCTCGTCGCCGTGGTGGTGCTCACTCTGATCAGGACTGCTCAGCTCACCTGATCCGGACCTGCCGGCGAACCTGATACCGAACCGTTGTCCACAGCGTGTGCCGGATCTTGTGCACCGCGTACGGGCACAGCTGTGCCCCCTGTCGCTCGGATGTGTTTCCGCAGGTCGGACAGGGGGCGAACTGGTGTATGGGAGTCGCCGGGGCAGTCATACCGGCGTCAACGCTCGATGGGTTATCCACAGATCGTCGTTCTTTTCCCCATGTGGACAACGCCTGTGGATAACTCAGTGGACAGCCCTGGGGAGAGCTACGGGAGCGTTACTTCCACTGCGTGGAGACACCGAAGCCGGCGGCGATGAAGCCGAAGCCGACCACGATGTTCCAGTTGCCCAGGGCGTTGATGGGCAGCGAGCCGTCGGTCACGTAGAAGACGACGATCCAGGCCAGGCCGATCACGAACATGGCCAGCATGACCGGGGCTACCCAGCCTCGGCTGCCCAGCTTGATCGCCTGTGCCTGCTTCGCCGGCGGCGGCGTGAAGTCGGCCTTCTTGCGGATACGTGACTTCGGCACGAGGGTCTCTCCTGTCGATGCGCTGCGTGGCCGCGCAGGTAACTGGGTCGGGCGCGTCCGTTAGCGTAGTGCTTCCGTGGCGCCGAAAGAGACAAGGGTACGTTGAGCAATTCTGCCGACTCCCCCGGGACGGGATCAACGGGTTCGGGCACGGGACGCCGACCGCGTCCGGTGCGCGTCCTCACGGCCGCCGTTTTCGCTCTCGCGGGGCTCATCTTCTTCACCAGCTTCGACACGGCCAAGGGCACCGACATCCGCCAGGACGGTTCCCTGCTGAAGCTGTCCGACCTGATCCAGCAGCGCAGCCGCAAGAACAAGGGCCTGGACGAGTCCAACGCGACCCTGCGCGAGAGCGTCGAATCCCTCGCCAAGAGCGACGGCGGCACCAGCAAGGCCCAGGACCGCGAGCTCAGCGGCCTGGAGTCGAGCGCCGGGACCCAGCCGCTCACCGGCCACGGCCTCTCCGTCACCCTCAACGACGCCCCGCCCAACGCCACCGCCAAGCTTCCCGGCTACCCCGCGCCCCAGCCCGACTACCTGGTCATCCACCAGCAGGACCTCCAGGCCGTGGTGAACGCCCTGTGGCAGGGCGGTGCGACCGGCATCAAGGTCATGGACCAGCGGCTGATCTCCACCAGCGCCGTGCGCTGCGTCGGCAACACCCTGATCCTCCAGGGCCGCGTCTACTCACCGCCGTACAAGATCACGGCCGTCGGGGACCCGGGCAGGCTCCAGCAGGCGCTCGCCGCGAGCAAGGCGATCCAGACCTACATGGTGTACGTCAACGTCTACGGCCTCGGCTGGAAAGTCACCGACGACGGGACGGTGACTCTTCCCGGCTACTCGGGCACAGTGGATCTGCACTACGCGAAGCCCGTGCAGTAGCGGTAGCACCAGCACGGGCAGCAGCCGTCCGTCAGCCGCCCGTTCCGGAGGCGCCGGTGCGTGTGATCGTCAGGACCTTCAGCGAACTGTGCATCACCGTGGGCGCCCTGATCGTGCTCTTCGTCGCCTACGTCCTGTTCTGGACGGGTGTGCGGGCCGACGGTGCCATGAGCGACCAGATCGACCAGCTGCACCGGCAGTGGTCGAAGGGGAGTGTGCAGTCGGCGGTGCACACCTCGGGTGACGGCACGACGACCACGACGACGGTGACCGTGTCGGACCCGGCGCCGTACCACTACGGAGAGCCGTTCGCGATCATGTACATCCCGCGGTTCGGTTTCACGTGGAACAAGCCCGTGGCGGAGGGCACCGGCCGGGACGTGCTGGCCAAGGGGCTCGCCCACTACCGGGGCACTGCTCGGCTCGGCCAGGAGGGCAACTTCGCGGTGGCCGGCCACCGGCGCACCTACGGCGACCCGTTCCTGGACTTTCCGAAGCTGCGGCCGGGCGACGCGGTGGTGCTCACGGACGGGACGACCTGGTTCACGTATCGGATCGACAAAGGGCCCTACAAAACCGTGCCGACGGACGTCGAGGTGATCGACCCTGTGCCACGTACGTCGGGTTACACGCGTCCGGGCCGGTATCTGACGCTGACCACCTGTGATCCGGAATGGGGGCACAGCCACCGGCTGATCGTCTGGGCGCACCTGGATTCCACGCAGTCCGTGGAGGCGGGCGAACCGGCGGCCCTGCGCCGGTAGTCGCCGTTAGTCTGGTGGCGTTACGGCGTGCGTCAGGTGCCGTAGGGACTCGGAAGGGACGGCAAGGAACGGCATGTACGGCTGGATCTGGCGGCATCTGCCGGGGAACGCGTGGTTGAAGGCGCTCGTCTCGCTCGTACTGGTTCTGGCCGTGATCTACGTCCTCTTCCAGTACGTCTTCCCGTGGGCCGAACCGCTGCTGCCTTTCAACGATGTGACGGTGAACAACCAGTGAGTGCGCGGATTCTCGTCGTCGACAACTACGACAGCTTCGTCTTCAACCTCGTCCAGTACCTGTACCAGCTGGGTGCCGAGTGCGAGGTGCTGCGCAACGACGAGGTGTCGACCTCGCACGCCCAGGACGGTTTCGACGGCGTGCTGCTCTCGCCCGGCCCGGGCACGCCGGAGCAGGCCGGGGTGTGCGTCGACATGGTCCGCCACTGCGCGGCCACCGGCGTGCCCGTCTTCGGCGTCTGCCTCGGCATGCAGTCGATGCAGGTGGCCTACGGCGGTGTCGTGGACCGGGCGCCCGAGCTGCTGCACGGCAAGACCTCGCCGGTCGAGCACGGAGGCAAGGGCGTCTTCGCGGGCCTGCCCTCCCCCTTCACGGCGACCCGGTACCACTCGCTGGCCGCCGAGCCGGACACGGTCCCGGCCGAGCTGGAGGTGACCGCCCGCACCCACGACGGCATCATCATGGGCCTGCGCCACCGTGAACTCCCGGTCGAGGGCGTGCAGTTCCATCCCGAGTCGGTGCTCACCGAGCACGGGCACCGGATGCTGGCCAACTGGCTGGTGGAGTGCGGCGACCAGGGTGCCGTGGCGAGGTCGGCGGGGCTCGCCCCGGTGGTGGGCAGGGCCACGGCGTGACCGCCCTGCGCCCGGAGCGCGAGACCGATGCCTCGTACGGGGATCAGTCGTACGAGGCTTCCGGTGCGCTCGGGTCGTGGGATGGGCAGGAGGCGCGGGAGCCCTACGGGGAGCCGTACCGCGACCCCCTCGACGACGAGACGATGGCGCTGCGGGTTCCCGATCCGGCCCTCGATCCACTGTCGGGCCCGCAGGGCGAGCCTGTACGCGGCTCTGCGGCCTCTTCGGCCCCTGCCGTGTCCGCAGTGGCGACCGGTGGGCGTGCGGCCCGCAGAAAGGCCGCCAAGCGCCGTGGCGGGGGGCGTGGCGGCGGCCGGCACGGGGGTGGCCGGGAGAGCGCGTCCGCCACGGCGCCGCCGGAAGAGCCGGACCGGCCGCTGTCCCGGGTGGAGGCCCGGCGGCAGGCGCGGCTGCGCAAGCCGTCCCCGGGCGTGATCGCGAGCCGGGCGATCGGCGAGGTGTTCATCACCACCGGCGTGCTGATGCTGCTGTTCGTCACCTACCAGCTGTGGTGGACCAACGTCCGCGCGCACGCGCAGGCCGGCAGCGAGGCGCACCAGCTCCAGGACGACTGGGCGAGCGGCAAGCGCAACCCGGGCGTGTTCGCGCCGGGCCAGGGCTTCGCCATCCTGCACATTCCCAAGCTGGACGTGGTGGCGCCGATCGCGGAGGGCGTCAGCAACGCGAAGGTGCTCGACAAGGGCATGGTCGGGCACTACGGCGAGGCGCCGCTGAAGACGGCGATGCCCGACGCCAGGACGGGCAACTTCGGGCTCGCGGCGCACCGCAACACCCATGGCGAACCGTTCCGGTACATCAACCGGCTCGTGGCCGGCGACGCGGTCGTGGTCGAGACGCAGGACACGTACTACGTGTACAAGGTGACGTCGACGCTTCCGGTGACCTCGCCGTCCAACACCAGCGTGCTGGACCCGATCCCGAGGGGCTCCGGTTTCACGCGGCCCGGCCGCTACATCACCCTCACCACCTGCACGCCGGAGTTCACCAGCAAGTACCGGCTGATCGTCTGGGGCAAGATGGTCCAGGAACGCCCGCGCAGCGAGGGCAAGCCGGACGCGCTCATCGAGTAGGGCTCATCGAGCAGGGTTCATCACACAGGGGCAGAGGGAACAGTGGCAGCGACCGCCGACGAGACCGAAGAGCACACGGACGCGTCCGAGCCGGAGCCCGCCGCGCGCCGCCGGCGTCCCGGACGGATCGCGACGGCGGTCAGCGTCTTCGGTGAACTCCTCATCACCGCAGGGCTGTTGCTCGCCCTGTTCGTCGTCTACTCCCTGTGGTGGACGAACGTGATAGCGGACCGCAAAGCGGAGAAACAGGCCGACAAGGTACGTCAGCACTGGGCGCAGTCCCAGGGGGCGAAGGACTCCGGCCCCGGCGCGCTGGACACCAAGGACGGCATCGGCTTCCTGCACGTGCCCGCGATGAAGAACGGCGAGGTGCTGGTCGAGAAGGGCACCGGCACCGACGTCCTCAACGACGGCGTGGCCGGCTACTACACCGACCCGGTCAAGGCAGCGCTGCCCATGACCGGCAAGGACGGCAACCTCACCCTCGCCGCGCACCGGGACGGCCACGGCGCGAAGTTCCACAACATCGACAAGCTGAAGAACGGCGACCCGATCGTCTTCGAGACCCGGGACGACTGGTACGTCTACAAGGTCTACTCGATCCTCCCCGAGACCTCGAAGTACAACGTCAAGGTCATCTCCCAGATCCCGAAGGAATCCGGCAAGACCAGGCCGGGCCACTACATCACCCTGACGACCTGCACCCCCGTGTACACCTCGGAGTACCGGTACGTGGTGTGGGGCGAACTGGTCCGGGTGCAGAAGGTGGACAGCGAGCGGACGCCGCCGGCGGAGCTGCGGGGCTGAGCGCGACGAAGGCCCCGCTGCTCCTCGGAGAGCTGCGGGGCCTTCGCGGTGAGCGGGGCAGTGCCGGTCAGCCGTTGTTGCCGCCGAAGATGCCGCCGTTGCCGTTGCCGCCACCGACGTCGATGGTGGTCAGCACGATCTGGGTGTTGGTCGGAGCCTGGGTGCCCTGTGCCGGCGACTGGCCGAGGACCCGGGCGTTGTCATCGTTGGCGCCGTTGACCTGGATGTTCGTGAAGCCGCTCTGCTGGAGGATCTTCGTCGCGTCCGACAGCTTCTGACCCGTGACGTTCGGGACCTGGCCCTGCGTCGGCTGGCCGCCCTGGAACTTGCCGACGTTGATCACCACGCCGGTGTTCTTGACGACCTGTGTGCCCGCCGCCGGGTTGGTCGAGAGGACCTTGCCGTCCTGGGTCTGGTCGGTGGTCGGGCTGTCGTTGCAACTCGGTGCCAGGCCCAGCTGGGTCAGCTCGGACTTCGCGTCGTCACAGGACTTGCCGACCAGGTCGCCCGGGATGGTCACCTTCTCCTCCGGCTTGGCGACGGTGAGGGTGATCGTGGAGCCCTTCTCCTTCTCCGTGCCGCCGTCGGGGTTCTGCGCGGTGACGACACCCGCGGGCTGGGAGGACACCACGTCCTTCCGGTCGACCTCGAAGCCCTTGTCCTTCAGCTGGGACTCGGCCTGGTCGAACTGGATGCCACGGACGTCCGGAACCTGGACCTTCGGCGCCCCCGTCGACACCACCAGTGTGATCGTGTCGCCCTTCTTCACCTGGGTGCCCGCCGTCGGGTCCTGGGAGCAGACCGAGTTCTTCGGCTGGTTGTCGCAGGGCTTGCGGGTGGGCGGGCCCAGTTTCAGGTCGGAGTTGACCGCCATCTTCTGGGCGTCGGCGTAGGTGGAGCCGACGAAGTTCGGGGCGTCGAAGGTGTCGGCGGACTTCCCGCTGAACGCCCACTTGCCGATCAGGATCGCGCCGATCAGGACGAGCACGCCCGCGACGACCAGGAGGACCGTGGAGGTGTGGGACTTCCTCGGCTGCTGGCGCCGCCGGCCCGGGGAGTCGTCGTAGCCGTAGCCGCCGTCGTCCGGGTTCATCGGCGGGAGCATGGTCGTCGCCCCCGCGGGCCCGCCGGCGTCCGGGCGCAGGGCCGTGGTCGCCTGGTCGTCGCCGTAGCCGCCGTAGCCCACCGCGCCCAGTGCGGCCGTCGCCCCGACCGGCTGGCCGTCCAGGCACGCCTCGATGTCGACGCGCATCTCGTCGGCCGACTGGTAGCGGTAGTTCGGGTCCTTGACCAGCGCCTTCAGGACGATCGCGTCCATCTCGGGCGTGATCTCGGGGTCGAAGACCGACGGCGACTGCGGCTCCTCGCGCACATGCTGGTAGGCCACGGCCACCGGGGAGTCGCCGACGAACGGCGGCCGTACCGTCAGCAGCTCGTAGAGGAGACAGCCGGTCGAATAGAGGTCCGAGCGGGCGTCGACCTGCTCGCCCTTCGCCTGCTCCGGCGAGAGGTACTGGGCCGTGCCGATGACCGCCGCCGTCTGCGTCATCGTCATTCCGGAGTCGCCCATGGCGCGGGCGATGCCGAAGTCCATCACCTTGACCTGGCCGTTGCGCGTCAGCATGACGTTCGCCGGCTTGATGTCACGGTGCACGATGCCGTTGCGGTGGGCGTACTCCAGGCCCTGGAGGATGCCGACGGTCATCTCCATCGCCCGCTCCGGCAGGAGCTTGCGGCCGGAGTGAAGAAGCTCACGGAGCGTGGAGCCGTCGACGTACTCCATCACGATGTACGGGATCGAGACCCCGTCGATGTAGTCCTCGCCCGTGTCGTAGACCGCGACGATCGCGGGATGGTTGAGCGAGGCGGCCGACTGGGCCTCCCGGCGGAACCGGGCCTGGAAGGAAGGGTCGCGTGCCAGGTCGGCGCGCAAGGTCTTCACTGCCACGGTGCGGCCGAGGCGGGTGTCATGCGCGAGGTAGACCTCCGCCATGCCACCACGACCGAGCACCTGGCCCAGTTCGTACCGGCCGCCGAGGCGACGCGGCTCTTCCATAGCTACCTACCAGCCCTCTCCGTCGGTCCCGGCCGCGCACGTCCGTGCGCCGCCGGAGGCTGCCGTCCGGGCCTACCGTACCCGGCTCGCTTTGTGTGACCTGGCCAAGCCCGGAACCCGATACAGGACCGGTATCGCAACGTGCAACGTTGTGAAGAAGACGTGATGGGGGTCACTTCTTCGACTGGATGACCGCCTGCATGACGTTCTTGGCGATCGGCGCGGCCAGACCGCCGCCGGAGATGTCGTCGCGGTTGGCGCTGTTGTCCTCGATGACCACGGCCACCGCCACCGGCGAGCTGCCGTCGGGCATCTTGGCGAAGGAGATGAACCACGCGTACGGGTTGGCGCTGTTCGCCACACCGTGCTGTGCGGTACCGGTCTTGCCGCCGACCGTGATGCCGTTGATCTTCGCGTTCGTACCGGTGCCCTGCTCGACCACCGTCTTCATCATGTCCTGGAGAATCTGCGCGTTCTTCGAGGACAGCGGCTGGCTCAGCTCCTGCGGCTGGGTCTGCGAGAGCGTGTCCAGGTTGGACGACTGGAGCTTGTCCACCATGTACGGCTTCATCAGCTTGCCGTCGTTGGCGACCGCCGAGGCGACCATCGCCATCTGCAGCGGGGTCGCGGCGGTGTTGAACTGGCCGATGGAGGACAGCGCCGTCTGCGACGAGTTCATCTTGTCGGAGAACACCGAGGGGTAGGCGCGGACCGGCGTGTCCTGCGGGGAGTCGAAGCCGAACTTCTTCGCCTCCTCCAGCATCTTGGCGTTGCCGAGGTCGGCACCGATCTTGCCGAAGACCGAGTTGCACGAGTACTGCAGGGCGGCCCGCAGCGTGGCGTTCTTGCAGGGGATGTTGCCCTCGTTCTTCAGCGGCGTCGTCGTGCCCGGCATGATCCACGGCAGCGGCGAGTTCGTCGCGGTGTCGGGCGAGGTGTACAGCCCGTTCTCCAGCGCGGCCGCCGCCGTGACCACCTTGAAGGTGGAGCCCGGCGGGTACGTCTCGCGCAGCGCCCGGTTCAGCATCGGGTCGGCCGGGTCGTTGCTCTTCTGGAGCTTGGTCCAGTTCTTGGAGTCGACGTCCGTGCTGTTGCCCGCGAAGGACGACGGGTCGTACGACGGGTAGGAGGCCAGCGCCAGGATCTTGCCGGTGGACGGCTCCAGCGCGACGACCGCGCCCTTGCCGCCCTGCGCCTTCAGACCGTCGAACGCGGCCTTCTGCGCGGCCTGGTTCAGCGTGGTGACGACGTTGCCGCCCTGCTTCTGCTTGCCCGTGATCATGTCCAGGGTGTTGCGGAAGAAGAGCCGGTCGTCGGTGCCGCTGAGGATGCCGTCGTCGATGCTCTCCAGCTGGGTGCTGCCGAAGGCCTGCGAGGAGTAGCCGGTGACCGGGGCCCACATGGGCCCGTCCTTGTAGGTCCGCTTGTACTTGAAGTCGCCGTGCTTGGCCTCGGCGGAGCCCGTTATGGGGTTGCCGTCGACGACGATGTCGCCGCGCGGGGAGGCGTACCGCTCGATGGCGACACGGCGGTTGTTCGTGTTGGTGCGCAGGGAGTCGGCCTGGACGTACTGGAGCCAGTTGTCGCGGAGCAGCAGGGCCATCACGAGGATGCCGCAGAAGATCGCGATCCGGCGCAGGGGCTTGTTCATGACGGGCGGACCACCTGGGTCATCTCGGCGTCGGGGTTGGCGGCGGGGGCGGGCGCCGGGCGGCGCGCGGTGTCGCTGATCCGGATCAGGATGCCGATCAGCGCCCAGTTCGCGATCACGGAGGAACCGCCGTAGGCGAGGAACGGCATCGTCATACCGGTCAGCGGGATGAGACCCATCACACCGCCGGCCACGACGAAGACCTGGAGCGCGAAGCCGCCGGACAGGCCGACGGCCAGCAGCTTGCCGAACGGGTCGCGGGCGGCCAGGGCGGTACGGATGCCGCGCTCGGCGATCAGGCCGTAGACCAGCAGGATCGCCATGATGCCCGCGAGCCCCAGCTCCTCGCCGAAGGTGGCGAGGATGAAGTCCGAGTTGGCGGCGAACCGGATCAGCTCCGAGTGGCCCTGGCCCCAGCCGGTGCCCAGGGTGCCGCCCGAGCCGAACGCCCACAGCGCCTGCTGCAGCTGGTCGGAGTGGACACCGGTGACGCCGGGGGTGCGGCTGAGCACGTACTCGTGCATCGGGTCCAGCCAGGCCTGCACACGCACCTTGATGTGCGGCTCGAAGCTCGCCACGCCGACGGCGCCGACCGCCGACATCAGCAGACCGAAGACGATCCAGCTGGTCCGCTCGGTGGCGACGTACAGCATGATCACGAACATGCCGAAGAACAGCAGCGACGTACCGAGGTCGGTCTCGAAGACCAGGATGAGGATCGAGATCGCCCAGACGACGAGGATCGGCCCGAGGTCACGGCCGCGCGGCAGGTACATCCCCATGAAACGGCGGCTCGCCAGCGCCAGCGCGTCCCGCTTCACCATCAGATAGCCGGCGAAGAACACCGCCAGCACGAGCTTGGCGAACTCACCGGGCTGGATGGTGAAACTGCCGACCGAGATCCAGATCTTGGCGCCGTAGACGTCCGCGCCCAGACCCGGCACCAGCGGCAGCAGCAGCAGGATCAGCGCGCCCACCATGGAGATGTAGGTGTAGCGCTGCAGCGCCCGGTGGTCCTTGAGGAAGATCAGCACCACGACGAACAGCGCGATGCCCATCGCCGTGTACAGCAGCTGGTTGGTGGCCTTGCCGCCCGCGACATGGATCTGCTGGAGCAGCTTGGACTGGTCCAGCCGCCAGATGCACACCAGGCCGAGCCCGTTGAGCAGGGTGGCCAGCGGCAGCAGCAGCGGGTCGGCGTACGGCGCGAACTTCCGTACGACGAGATGGGCGACACCGGCCAGCAGACCGAGCCCGAGACCGTAGGCCAGCAGCCCGGCGGGCACCTTGCCGTCGATGGCCAGACCCACGTTGGCGTAGGCGAACACCGGGATGACCACGGCGAAGACCAGCAGGGCCAGCTCGGTGTTGCGGCGGCTCGGCGCGCCGATCGCGCCGATCGTGGACGTGTGATGCGTCGGCGGGTTAGTCGTACTGCTCATCGTGTGACAGGGCCTCTCGCGGCGGGGTTACTGCTTGCCGCACTGATCGACGACCTTCTGCTCATCCTCGGAGAGGCTCGGGCCGGGGTTGGGAGTGGCGGACGCGGTCGGCGGCTTCGAAGGGTTCTTCGAAGCCGACGTCGAACCGGATGGGTGCGGCGTCGGTGTCGCCTTGGACGCGAGGGAGGTACGGGTGGTTCCCGTGGTGCCCCCGGCCTGGCCCTGGCCCGTCCTCGCGTTCTTCTGCGACTCCGCGGCCGTGCGCTCCGCCTGCTTCCTGCACGCGGAGGCCTGCACCGACAGCGCCTCGATCTTCGTCTCGGCCTGCTGGAGACCGCCCGCCGCGATCGTGTTCTTGACCTGCTTCTGCTGGTACGGCGGCAGGTACTTGAGTTCGATCTCGGGGTGGTCCTTCTCCACCTTCGACAGCGACACCCAGGCCAGATCCTGGCTGATGCCGCGGTACAGCGCCACGTGCTCGTCCTTGGTGCCGACGTAGTACTGCGTCTGCGTCCAGCGGTAGCCGCCGTAGAGGCCGCCGCCGATCACGGCGAGCGCGAGGGCGCCGTACAGCGTTCCCTTCAGCCAGCCGCGGCGGCGCGGCTTGGTGAAGTCGCCGTCGGCGTAGTCGGCGAAGCCGCCCGACGGGACGTACCCGTCGGGGTCGCCGGAGCCGGGCGGGCCGAACTCGCCGCCGCCGTGCCCCTGGCGGCCCAGGTGCGAGGCGCGGCCGGCCGGGGTCTGCATGATGCCGTTGTCGTGCAGATGGTGCTGGTTCTCGGCGACCGCGCCGACCACGACCGGCTGGTCGGACAGCTGCCCGGCGAGGGTGTCGCCGGTGTCCAGGTCCAGCACGTCCGCGATGATGACCGTGATGTTGTCGGGGCCGCCGCCGCGCAGCGCGAGCTGGATCAGCTCCTGCACGGTCTCCTGCGGGCCCTGGTAGCTGGCGAGGGTCTCCTCCATCGTCTGGTGGGAGACGACGCCGGAGAGCCCGTCGGAACAGATCAGGTAGCGGTCGCCGGCCCGGACCTCGCGGATCGACAGGTCGGGCTCGACGTGCTCGGCGCTGCCGAGGGCGCGCATCAGCAGCGAGCGCTGCGGATGCGTGGTCGCCTCCTCCTCGGTGATCCGGCCCTCGTCCACGAGCCGCTGCACCCAGGTGTGGTCCTGCGTGATCTGGGTCAGCACCCCGTCGCGCAGCAGATAGGCGCGGGAGTCACCGACGTGCACCAGGCCGAGCCGCTGCCCGGTCCACAGCAGCGCGGTCAGCGTCGTCCCCATGCCCTCCAGCTGGGGGTCCTCCTCGACCATGGCGCGCAGCTGGTCGTTGGCGCGCTGCACGGCGACGCCGAGCGAGGTGAGGATGTCGGAGCCGGGCACGTCGTCGTCGAGCGAGACCAGGGTGGAGATGACCTCCGAGGAGGCGACCTCACCGGCGGCCTGGCCGCCCATGCCGTCGGCGATCGCGAGCAGCCGGGGCCCCGCGTAACCGGAGTCCTCGTTGCCCTCCCGGATCATGCCCTTGTGCGATCCGGCGGCAAAGCGCAGTGACAGACTCATGCCCACCTCGCCCGTCGGTTCCGGGTACAGCCGGTCGTGTCGAGCCACACTGCCCACCCTCCGGTCGGGAGCGCGCCGGCGGCCGGGTGGCGGCCTGCCGCTGCGTGCTCGCTCCGCTCGCGCTCACTCATGACGTAGCACTACTTCCGCAGCTCGATGACGGTCTTGCCGATGCGGATCGGCGCGCCCAGCGGGATCGGTGTGGGGGTCGTCAGCCGGGACCGGTCCAGATAGGTGCCGTTGGTGGAGCCGAGGTCCTCGACGATCCACTGGCCGTCGCGGTCCGGGTAGATCCTGGCATGACGGCTGGAGGCGTAGTCGTCGTCCAGCACGATCGTGGAGTCGTGCGCCCGGCCCAGAGTGATCGTCTGGCCCTGCAGCGCGACCGTGGTGCCGGTCAGTGTGCCTTCCGTCACGACCAGCTTGGTGGGGGCGCCGCGCCCGCGCCTGCCGCCGCTCTGCTGGCCGCGCTGCGGCGGGGGCGGCGCGGCCTGCTGCCGGGGCGCCTGCTGCTGGCGCCCGGCCTCCCTACGCGATCCGCGCTGGGTGACGCGCGTACCGAACAGGTCGCTGCGGATGACCTGCACGGCCACGATCACGAACAGCCACAGTACGGCCAGGAAACCCAGCCGCATGACCGTGAGGGTCAGCTCTGACATTGCCCCCGCTTCACCCTTCGGCTTGCCTATAGATAACGGTGGTGCTGCCCACGACGATCCGCGAGCCGTCGCGGAGCGTAGCGCGGGTGGTGTGCTGCCCGTCCACCACGATGCCGTTGGTGGAGCCGAGATCCTGGATCGTCGAGGGCGTTCCGGTCCGGATCTCGCAGTGCCGGCGCGAGACGCCGGGATCGTCGATCCGCACGTCGGCGTCGGTGCTGCGACCCAGCACCAGCGTCGGGCGGGAGATCTGGTGGCGGGTGCCGTTGATCTCGATCCAGTAGCGGGTGCGCCCGCCGCTCGCGGGAGCGGCCGCCGGCCGCTGTCCGGCGGGCTGCGGGTAGCCGTAACCGCCGGGGCGGGCACCGCCGGGCGGCGGCGACGACGGCATCGGGGGCGCACCGGCCGGCATGGCCGGCTGCCCTCCGTGGCCACCGGCGCCCGGTGCCGCCTGCGGGGCCTGCGGGGCCGCCTGGCTGCTGGAGGAGGCGAGAGTGCGGCTGCGCACCCGGTACAGACCGGTGTCGAGGTCCTCGGCCTTCTCCAGATTGACCTTGATCGGTCCCATGAAGGTGTAGCGCTGCTGCTTGGCGTAGTCGCGCACCATCCCGGCCAGCTCGTCGCCGAGCTGCCCGGAGTACGGGCTGAGCCGCTCGTAGTCCGGCGCGCTCAGCTCCACGATGAAGTCGTTCGGTACGACGGTCCGGTCGCGGTTCCAGATCGTGGCGTTGTTGTCGCACTCACGCTGGAGCGCGCCCGCGATCTCCACGGGCTGGACCTCGGACTTGAAGACCTTGGCGAAGGTGCCGTTCACCAGGCCTTCGAGACGCTGCTCGAACTTCTTCAGGACTCCCATGGGGCACCTCCTCCGTCCCTGCCGTTTCCCTTGCCGTGCTCTGTACTACTGCGCTCTGCTCACTGATCGTATCTACGCGCCCGGCGATCAGCCGGTTCCTGCCATGGATCGTAGAGGCGCGCGCAGACCAGTGTCCCGCACCCGGCTGTGGACCCGGCCCGCCTCCTGGGCAGACGGCGGGTACCGGTACGAGGTTGATACGTGAACCGGGTCTCGCTGATACGTGCGACGACGCGCGGGGCGCAAGGGGTCCGCACGGGGCGCGGGTGGCGCGCGTACGAGGCGTGGACGGGACGCCGGCGCAGGCAGGAACCGGTGGTCAGGGGCGTGGGCCGGGGCCGCGGAAAGGGATGTGAACCCACCCCGTACGACGTGCTAATGTTCTGGATGTCGGAAGGGGCCGGCCCGAAAGGGAAGGAACCGGAAGACACACCCAATGCGCGGGTGGCGGAATAGGCAGACGCGCTGGATTCAGGTTCCAGTGCCCGCAAGGGCGTGGGGGTTCAACTCCCCCCTCGCGCACACAGAGGCTACGGGCCCATCGTGAAAACGATGGGCCCGTAGTCGTATGTACGGCCGTTGTACGGCTGCCTGATTTTGTGTGCGTCGTGTGAGGAAGCTCTCTTCTCGCAGTGCTCCACGGCGCGCGCCCCACGGCGCGGTTGCCCACAGGGAGTTATCCACAGGGTCTGACGCGTGACGGCCACCGGCTGTACGGTCTGCACGAGTTGATGTTCGTGCGGAGGATCGTTCGGCGCCCGCTGCTCGCTCTGCGGTCCGGGCCGCGATGTTCGGCGTTCGGTGTTCGGGGGAGGCGGTCGCGTTGACCGGTGTGGAAGTGATGGCGGACGCGGGCACGGAGACGGACGGTCACGCGGGTGTGAGCGCGGAGGCGGGGACGGACGGTCACGCGGTGGCGGAGACGGGCGGGCACGTGGTGGCGCAGGGGAGCCGTCGGCTGCCCCGGGTGCGCGGCTTCGCCGCATGGCCACGGCAGGGCTCGCCCAAGGACGAGGGCAAGGCACTGCGGACGAGCGTGCCGCGGGACGCACACCGCACCCTCGACCCGGACCCCGCCCGCCCCGACGCGGTCACCGCGGTCGTCGAGTCCAACGCCGGCCGCATCCCGGAGCTGACCCCGCTCCGCGTCGGACGCATGGCCGCCACCCCGTTCGCCTTCCTGCGCGGCTCGGCCGGACTGATGGCCCACGACCTCGCCCGCACACCGATGACCCGGATCGGCACCCAGATATGCGGCGACGCGCACGCGGCCAACTTCGGCCTGTACGGCGACCCCCGCGGCGACCTCGTCATTGACCTCAACGACTTCGACGAGACCGTACACGGCCCCTGGGAGTGGGACCTGAAACGGCTCGCCGCCTCCCTCGTGCTCGCCGGACGCGAAGCCGGCGCCGACGAGGACACCTGCCGCTCCGCGGCACGCGACACGGTCGGCGCCTACCGGCGCACCATGCGCCTCCTCGCCAAACTGCCGGTGCTGGACGCCTGGAACGCCATCGCCGACGAGGAGTTGGTCTCCCACACCGACGCCCACGATCTGCTCGGCACCCTCCAGCGCGTCTCGCACAAGGCACGGGCCAACACCAGCGGCCGGTTCGCCGCCAAGTCGACCCAGGTGGCCGAGGACGGCGGACGCCGCTTCATCGACGCCGCTCCGGTACTGCGCCGGATCCCCGACGCCGAGGCCGCCGCGGTCGCCGCCTCCCTGGAGCACTACGTCCACACCCTCAGCGAGGACCGGCACCCGCTGCTCGCCCGGCACGCCGTGCACGACGTGGCCTTCCGGGTCGTCGGCACCGGCAGCGTCGGCACCCGGTCCTACGTCGTCCTGCTCCTCGACCACCGCGAACAGCCACTGGTGCTCCAGGTGAAGGAGGCCCGCCCGTCCGCCCTGGTCCCGCACCTGGCCACCGCCGGCTTCGAGACCCCGCCGGCGGAGCACGAGGGGCGCCGGGTGGTCCTCGGCCAGAAACACATGCAGGTGGTCAGCGACATCCTGCTCGGCTGGACGACCGTCGACGGCCGACCCTTCCAGGTCCGCCAGTTCCGCAACCGCAAGGGCAGCGTCGACCCCGCCGCCCTCGCCCCCGACCAGATCGACGACTACGGCCGCATGACCGGCGCCCTCCTGGCCCGCGCCCACTCCCACAGCGCCGACCCGCGGCTGATCGCCGGCTACTGCGGCAAGAACACGGAACTGGACGAGGCGATCGCCGCGTTCGCCGTCGCCTACGCCGACCGCACCGAGGCGGACCACGCGGCACTGGTGACAGCGGTCCGCGCGGGGCGGATCGCGGCCGAGTCGGGGGTGTGAACAGAGACGGTGTGACCGCGCCCCAAGGGACGCCCGGCTGTACGGATGTGCGGTGGCGGTCGTTGTGGGGCGTGGGGCTGTGCGGATGTGCGGTGGCCGCCGTCGGGGGGCATGCGGTTGTGTCGACATGCGGCAGCACCCCGCAAGGGGCGTGCGTCCGTGCCGGCGTGCGGCTGCGCCGCCCGGGCGTGGGATCCCCCACGAACCCGCAGCAGGCGCACGATCCTCAGCCCTACGGCGGGATGCCGCATCCTCACCACCTACTCTGGTCGGATGACGACCCCGGAAGCCGAAGAGGCGCCCCGGCCCGAGGAACGGCTTGAGCGGGCCGTACGGGCCGCCGAGCAGGCGTTGATCGAGTACGAGATCGCCGTGGAGACCTTCCGCGTCGAGGTCGAGAACTTCTCCCGGCTGCACGAGCAGCGCCTCGGCCCCCTCTACGCCCGCATCGAGGAGCTGGACGCCGAGATCGCCGAGGCCAAGGCGGCCCGCACCGGCGACCCGGAGGACATCCGCCGCGCCGAGGAGGCCCGCGCCCGCGTCCTGCCGATCCCCGGCGTGGAGGAACTGCTGCACGGCTGGATGGACGGCCACGGCCTGTTCCCTGAGGCCACCGCCATGCTCACCGACCAGGCCGTACGCCCCCCGGAGCGGGTGCGGCCCAGCGAGGAGGCCCGCAAGCTCTACCGCGAGCTGGCCCGCAAGGCCCATCCCGACCTCGCCCAGGAGGAAGAGGAGCAGAAGCGGCGTGAGGAATTCCTCACCCGCGTCAACGCCGCCTACGCCCGCGGCGACGAGGCGCTGCTGCGGGAACTGGCCGAGGAGTGGGCGGCCGGCCCCGTGCCGCCCGAACGCCTGCCGAGCGCCGCCGAGGAGCTGTACGCCCGCCTCGACTGGCTCTCCCGGCGCAAGGAGCTGCTCACCCACGTCGCCCGTGAACTGGAGGAGAGCGCGATCGCCGGCATGCTGCGGCTGGCCCCGGACGACCCCGACGCCCTGCTTGAGGAGATCGCCGGCCGGCTGCGCGCGGACATCGCCCAACGGGAGAGCGAACTGGCCGCCCTGCTGGGCCAGGCCTGAGCCGCCACCGGACCGGAGCCGCCACCGGGCCCGGTCGTAGCCGCGCAGGTGCCTCGGTTGGCACCGGGGAGCTTCGGGTAGCGTCGGGTACATGAGTTTCGGAGCTGGTGTGCCCACGGTCGAGGTCGCGGACCTCAAGGACGGCGACTTCCTGCTGGACGTCCGCGAGGACGACGAGTGGCAGGCGGGCCACGCCGAGGGGGCGCTGCACATCCCCATGAGCGACTTCGTGGCCCGCTACGGCGAGCTGACCGAGGCCGCCCCGCAGGACGGCCGCGTCCACGTCATCTGCCGCTCCGGCGGCCGCTCGGCCCAGGTCACCATGTACCTGGTCCAGCAGGGCATCGACGCGGTCAACGTCGACGGCGGCATGCAGATCTGGCAGGCCGCAGGCCGCCCGGTGTTCACGGACGAGGGCAAGCCCGGCCAGGTCCTGTAGCTTTCCCCGCCGTCTCTGCCCGGGCTTCATCTCTGCCGGGACGACTCCTCCCCGGGCCACGCGACCGACCCGCGGGCGCTCACCCGCGGGCGCTCGGCTCCTACGCCCTTGGCCCCCACGCCGTCGGCCTATGTGAGCCCGGCTCACCTGCGCTCGGCCGTGCCCGCTCGGCTCGTGCAGGCTTTGGCCCGTGCAGGCTTTGGCCCGTGCCCGCCTGGCTCGTGCCGGCTTTGGTTCGTGTCTGCTCGGCCCGTGCCCGCTCGGCCGACGTGAGCCGGGTCCGGCGCGGTCAGCCCAGTGGATGGGCCGCCAGCAGATCCCCGAGCCTCTCCTCGTACGCCGCCGCCGGGCCGAGCGCCAGCTCCAGGTGCTTGGCCCAGGCGTGATAGCGGTGCAGCGGACAGTCGGTGTCGGCGCCGAACCCGCCGTGCAGATGCTGTGCCGTCTGCACCACCCGGCGCACGCCCTCGGCCGCCCAGATCTTCGCCACCGCGACGTCACCGGCGGCGGGCAGCGCACCCGGAGCTCCCGAGGCGATCCGCCACGCGGCCTGCCAGAGGGTGGCCTCCATGGCGCGCAGATCGATGTAGCGGTCCGCGGCCTGCACGGCCACCGCCTGGAACGTCGCGATCGGGTACCCGAACTGTTCGCGCTGTCCGGTGTACTCGGCCGTCATCCTCAGCACCCGCTCGCCCAGCCCGAGCGCCAGCGCACAGGTACCGGTGGCCAGCAGCGCGTGCAGCCACTCCCACGCCCCGTCCGCCTCGACGACCTCGTCCGCCTCGACCCGGACCGACGTCAGCCGTACCTCGGCCAGCCGCTCCCCGCTGGTGGACACCTGCTCGGCGAGTACCACCCCGTCCCGCTCGCGCGGCACCAGCGCGAGCACGGTCCGCTCGGCCGCCGTCCCCTCGACGTGCGCCGGCACGACGACGAGGTCCGCGTCGTACGCCCACGGCACCGCCGTCTGCACCCCGTCCAGCACCCACGCCGACCCGTCCCGCCGTGCGCCCACGGCCAGTTCGGCCGGATCGTGGCCGCTGCGGCCGTGCGCCGCGACGGTCAGCACCAGCTCACCCCGCCCCGCCCGCGCGAGCAGCCGCTCCGCCAACTCCGGCCCGCCATAGGTCTGTACGGCCGCGGCCGCCGCACTGTGCTCCAACAGCGGTACCCGGGCCAGCACATGGGCGGACTCGCGCAGCACCAGGCACAGTGCGATCGCGTCCAGACCGGAGCCGCCGTGCGCCTCGTCGAGCAGCAGACTCAGCAGGTCCGCCTCGGCGAGCCGGGCCCACAGCTCCCGGTCGAAGCCCTCGGTCACGGCGCCGGTGGTGAGCGCCGGACTGGGCACCGCGTCCGGCACGACGCCCGCGAACACGCCGCGCGCCGCCTCTGCCGCCGCCCGCTGCTCCTCGGTGAAGGTGAAGTCCACGGCCTGTCCCTCCGGCGGGTCCGGTGATCTGACGCTGCGTCAAGATAGAACAGGTTCTAGGAGAAGGGAATGGGGGTGGAGGGGGGGGAGGGGTGGAGAGGTGTTGGTTCTCGGTGTGTTGGGGGCCCTCCCCCCTCCCCCCCTCCCTCCCCACCCCCCGATTCGGCCCGGGCAGCCCTCAGCGGTCGAAGTCCAGCTCCACCTGTTCCGTCAGCGGATGCGACTGGCAGGCCAGCACATACCCGGCTTCCGTCTCCTCCGACTCCAGGGCGAAGTTGCGGTCCATACGGACCTCGCCGGAGACCAGGAAGGCGCGGCAGGTACCGCACACTCCGCCCTTGCAGGCGTAGGGCGCGTCGGGCCGGTTGCGCAGGACCGTCTCCAGCAGCGTCTCGCCGTCACGCACCGGCCAGGTGCCACCGCGTCCGTCCAGCCGGGCGATGACCGTGCTGTGCGCGGGGGACTGGGCGGAAGCGGCCGGGGGCGAGCCCGCGTCCACGTGGAAGATCTCCTGGTGGATCCGGGAGCGGTCCACGGACAGCTTGCGCAGCGCCTGCTCCGCGCCCTGCACCAGCCCGTACGGCCCGCACAGGAACCACCCCGCGACCTGCTCGACCGGCAGCAGCACGGGAAGCAGCGCGGTCAGCCGCTCCCGGTCGAGCCGGCCGGACGGCAGACCCGCCTGCTGCTCCTCCCGGGAGAGCACGGTCACCAGCTGGAACCGCTCCGGATAGCGGTCCTTCAGGTCGGCGACCTCCTCCAGGAACATCGTCGAAGCGGCCGTACGGTCACCGCGTATCAGACAGAACCGGGCCTCCGGCTCGCGTGCCAGCAGTGTGGTGACGATGGACAGCACCGGGGTGATGCCGCTGCCGCCGACGATCGCCGCGTACAGTCCCGGCGCCGGGTCCAGGGTGAAGCGGCCGGCCGGGGTCATCACGTCCAGCTCGTCGCCGGCGTTGATCTCCTTCAGCGCGTAGGCGGAGAAGGCGCCGCCCTCCACGAGCCGTACGCCGACCCGCAGCGTGTCCGGGCCCGGGCCGGCCGGGTCGGGGGCGGGGGAGCAGATGGAGTAGGTGCGCCGGATCTCCGTGCCGTCGACTCTGCGGCGCAGCGCCAGGTGCTGGCCGGGTGCGTGCCGGAACTCCGCGCGCAGGGCGGGCGGGACGGTGAGGGTGAGGGCGACGGCGTCGTCGGTGATCCGGTCGACCGCGGCCACCTGGAGCGGGTGGAAGCGCGCCATCACAACTCCTTGAAGTGGTCGAACGGTTCACGGCAGGCCAGGCAGCGGCGCAGCGCCTTGCAGGCCGTGGAGGAGAACCTGCTCAGCAGCTCCGTGTCGGCCGAGCCGCAGTGCGGGCAGCGGACGGGGTCCGGGTCGGCCGCGGCGTGCGTCGCGCTCGTGCGGGTCGGGCCGAGGGGCAGGGGCACCGGGCCGGAGCCGTCGCGTACGCGGGGGGGAGCTATGCCGAACTCCCGGAGTTTGCGGCGGCCTTCGGGGGTGATGTCGTCGGTGGACCAGGCGGGTGCGAGGACCGTGCGGACCGTGACCTCGCGCATGCCGTGGGCGCGCAGGACCCGTTCGATGTCGAGGGACATCGCCTCGATGGCGGGGCAGCCGGTGTAGGTGGGGGTCAGGTCGACGTCGACCGTGTCGGTGCCCTGGACGTGCACCGCGCGCAGGACGCCCAGTTCCCGCAGGGTGAGCACGGGAAGTTCGGGGTCGGGCACCGCGCCGGCCAGCTCCAGCAGTTCCGCCTCCAGGGCGGTGGCGGTCACCATGTCGCCCCCGGGTGGCTGCGGTGCAGGTGTTGCATCTCGGCGAGCATCCGGCCGAACGGCTCGGTGTGCAGGCCCTGCCGGCCGGCGCCCGCCGACCAGGCGCCGGTGCGCGGTCCCTCGGGGACGGGCAGGGTGGCACGGCGGAGGACGTCCTCAACGGACTCCCGCCAGCGCTCGTCCAGGCGGGTCCAGTCCGCGTCGAGGCCCGCCACCGGCTGGAACATCTCCCCGGTGAACTTCCACAGCGCCTCGCAGGCGTCATGCATCCGCCTGTGGCTCTCCTCGGTGCCGTCGCCGAGGCGCAGGGTCCACTGCTCGGCGTGGTCGCGGTGGTAGGCGACCTCCTTCACCGCCTTCGCGGCCAGGGGGGCGAAGGGGCCGTCGCCTGCGGCCAGTTCGGCGTAGAGCAGATGCTGGTAGGTGGAGAAGTACAGCTGGCGGGCGATGGTGTGGGCGAAGTCGCCGCCCGGCTGCTCCACCAGCTGGAGGTTGCGGAAGGAGCGTTCCTCGCGCAGGTAGGCCAGTTCGTCCTCGTCGCCGGCGAGTGAGAGCAGCACCCGGGCCTGGCCGAGCAGGTCCAGGGCGATGTTGGCGAGGGCGACCTCCTCCTCCAGGGCGGGGGCGTGGCCGGCCCACTCCCCCAGGCGGTGGGAGAGCACCAGGGCGTCGTCGCCGAGGGCGAGCGCGGCGGTCACGGGGACGGTGGCGGGGCCGGTGGCGGTCACAGGTGCTTCACCCCTTCCGGGATGTCGTAGAAGGTCGGGTGGCGGTAGGGCTTGTCGGCGGCCGGTTCGAAGAACGGGTCCTTCTCGTCCGGGGAGGAGGCGGTGATCGCGGCGGCCGGGACGACCCAGATCGAGACGCCTTCGCCGCGCCGGGTGTACAGGTCGCGGGCGTTGCGCAGGGCGAGCTCGGCGTCGGGCGCGTGCAGGCTGCCGGCGTGGGTGTGGGAGAGGCCGCGCCGGGAGCGCACGAAGACCTCCCACAGGGGCCAGTCGGTGGTGCTCATGCTCGCTCCGCTTCTGTCTCGTGAGCCGTCTCGTGACCTGTCCGGTGTCCGGTCGTCCGGGGTCCGGTGGTTCGGGTGCTGTCGGTGTGGCCGGTGTGCTTGGCGGCGTAGGCCGCGGCTGCTTCCCTGACCCACGCTCCCTCGTCGTGGGCGCGGCGGCGCTGGGTGATGCGCTGTTCGTTGCAGGGGCCGTTGCCCTTGAGGACCTCCCAGAACTCCGCCCAGTCGATCGGGCCGAAGTCGTAGTGCCCCCGCTCCTCGTTCCAGCGAAGGTCCGGGTCGGGGAGGGTGAGGTCCAGGGACTCGGCCTGGGGGACGCAGATGTCGACGAAGCGCTGGCGCAGCTCGTCGTTGGAGTGGCGCTTGATCTTCCATTCCATCGACTGAGCGGAGTGCTGCGAGGCGTCGTCGGGCGGGCCGAACATCATGAGTGAGGGCCACCACCAGCGGTTCACCGCGTCCTGGGCCATCGCGTGCTGCTCCGGGGTGCCCTTGCTGAGGGCCAGCAGCAGTTCGTAGCCCTGGCGCTGGTGGAAGGACTCCTCCTTGCAGATCCGCACCATGGCGCGGGCGTAGGGGCCGTAGGAGCAGCGGCACAGCGGGACCTGGTTGGTGATCGCGGCGCCGTCCACCAGCCAGCCGATCGCGCCGACGTCGGCCCAGGTCAGGGTCGGGTAGTTGAAGATCGAGGAGTACTTCTGGCGGCCGCTGTGGAGTTTGTCGAGCAGTTCTTCGCGGCTGGTGCCGAGGGTTTCGGCAGCGCTGTACAGGTAGAGCCCGTGGCCGGCCTCGTCCTGGACCTTGGCCATGAGGATCGCCTTGCGGCGCAGGCTGGGGGCGCGGGTGATCCAGTTCGCCTCCGGCTGCATGCCGATGATCTCGGAGTGCGCGTGCTGGGCGATCTGCCGGACCAGGGTCGCGCGGTAGGCGTCGGGCATCCAGTCGCGTGGTTCGACGCGCTCGTCGGCGGCCACGGCCGCGTCGAAAGCGCGCTGGTAGGCCGTCGTGTCGACGGTGTCCGGCGTGCCGTCCGGCTCCGTGCGGGCCGTGCGCTGCGCGGCTGGTGTGGCCATTGCGGTCCCCCTGACCTCGGGTTCTGCGGCGGAGACTGTCCCGACCGATCGTTCGGTCCGTGTGGTGTCAATGGTGTGCCGGGGCGCTGTGGAGTGTCAACCGCTGTGGAAAACTCCGGTGGGCGGCCTGTGGACAACCGGAGCGGAGGCGGGTACGGCGGGGTCCGGTGCCGTACGGCGTGGCGAGGACCACGGGGCCGGGCCCGTACCCGGGGCTGCGCTCGGCGGCCGGGTCTGAGTACCGTTCCGTGCGGACGCCGCACCGTGGTGTGCGGGAACCGTGGGGCACCCGGGACGGGCGCCGTACACCTGAGCCGGCCGCGGGGCCGGCCGACTGAACCGAGATGACCGAGCCGAGACGGGGGACGGGAACGGAATGGACGCGTACGACGAGGACCCGGGGGCCGAGCCAGGCCCCGACGGGTCGACCGGGGCGCGTCTCCCGGCCGAACCTCCGGCCGGCACCGACACCGGCACCGACATCGACACCGCGGCCGTAGGCGCCAGAGGGACTGGCCCCGGCGGCAGCGAGCCGGGACGTGGCGCCTCGGGATCCGGCGACTCCGGACCCGATGACGCAGGACACAGCGACGTGGGCCACAGCGACGCGGGACATAGCGACGCAGGACACAGCGACGCGGGACGTGGCGAGTCGGCCCGGGCGGCTGGTCCTGGCTGGGCGGCCCGGCCCGGCCGGGCGGAGGAGGCGGGCCCGGTGGCCGAGCCGGGAGCCGAGACCGAGGAGGCCGAGGCGGGGCCGGCCGCTGGGGTGGGCGTTGCCGCCGTGCCGCCCGCCGCGCCCGGTGCCGGTGTGGCCGCTCTCTCCCCCCGCTACCAGATCGCCGCGGCACTCGCCCTCGCCGCGGTCGCCGTGGCCGCCGGTGTACATGTGCTGATGGTGTTCCTCAGCCTCGCCCCCGCGAACACCGTGACGAAGCAGCACGGCAAGGCCGTCGAGGAGTGGGTGTACCCCGAGTTCGAGCAGAACTGGAAGCTGTTCGCCCCGAACCCGTTGCAGCAGAACATCGCCGTGCAGGTGCGTGCCGAGGTGCGGACGAAGAGCGGTGAGCTGCGGACCACCGGGTGGACCGATCTGTCCGCCGAGGACGGCGCCGCCATCGACGGCAACCTGGCGCCCAGCCACACCGAGCAGAACGAGCTGCGCCGGGCCTGGGACTTCTTCACGGCCACGCACGGCACCGACAACCGGCCCGTCGGCATGCGCGGTTCCCTCTCCGAGGAGTACCTGCGCCGGATCGTGGTGATGCGCCTGTACCGGAACGAGCCGCCCGACCGGCTGGGCGTTATCCAGCAGGTGCAGATCCGTTCCTGCACCACCAATGTGCAGCCGCCGAAGTGGAGCCCCGAGCGCGTGTCCGACCAGCCCGTCTACCGTCTGCTGCCCTGGTGGACCGTGACCGCCGATGAGGCCGCCGGGGGTGTGCGGTGAACGGCTCTTCCTCTCTGACCCGTCTCTCCCTGACCCTCTCGCGCGGGATCGCCCGGGTGACCGGGGCGGCGCTCGGGCCGTACCAGAGCGCCGTGATCCGGATCGGGTTCGCCGGGACCTGGCTGCTGTTCCTGCTGCGGGAGTTCCCGCACCGCCAGGAGCTGTACGGCCCGGCCGGACCGTGGAGCTGGAGCCTCGCCAAGGAGCTGACGGCCGACAACCGCGCCTTCACCGCCCTGATGTGGACCGGCGGGCAGCTCTGGTTCGAGTGCTTCTACGTGCTGGCGGTCCTCGCGAGCGTCGCGCTGCTGCTCGGCTGGCGCACCCGGACGGCGTCCGTGCTGTTCATGGTGGGCGTGCTGTCGCTCCAGAACCGCAGTGTCTTCGTCGGCGACGGCGGGGACAACGTCCTGCACCTGATGTCGATCTACCTGGTGTTCACGCGCTGCGGACAGGTGTGGTCGCTGGACGCGCGGCGGGCGGAGCGCGCCGAGGCGGCACGCGCGCGTGGGGAGCGGCTTCCCGCCGACCGGCTGGGGCCGGCCCTGTGGGCGGTGCTCGGCCTGGCGCTCGTCCTCGTGACGGTCACCGGCCGGTTCGACAACGGCTGGCTGATCCCCGCCCTGCTGTGGACGGTCCTGGCGGGGCTCGGCCTGTGGTGGGCCGTCGGCCGCTGGGCGACGGCACGGGACCCGAAGATCCTGCTGGACGTCGTCGCCAACATCCTGCACAACGGCGCTCTTGCCGTGATCATGGCGGAGGCGTGCCTCATCTACGCGACGGCCGGCTGGTACAAGATCCAGGGCTCGCGCTGGCAGGACGGCACCGCCGTCTACTACCCGCTCCACCTGGACTACTTCTCGCCCTGGCCGGGCCTCGCCGACCTGATGTCCTCCAGCGGCACGATCATGATGATCGCCGCCTACGGGACGGTCATGGTGCAGGTCGCCTTCCCGTTCACCCTGTTCAACCGGCGGGTCAAGAACGTCCTGCTGGTCGCGATGATGCTTGAGCACGCGGTGATCGCGGTCGTCCTCGGCCTGCCGTTCTTCTCGCTGGCGATGATCACCGCCGACGCGGTCTTCCTGCCGACGTCCTTCCTGCGCCGGCTGGGCGCCCTGGTGGCACGCGCGCGTGCGCGGATCGCCGGGCGCGGGGAGCGTGCGGTGCCCGCACCGCGCTCTTCGCCGGAGCCGGAGCCGGGGCAGGAGCAGCCGGAGGGGGCGGAGCAGGACGCTCCGGGCGCGGTGGGCGCCGCGTAGGGTTCACGGCATGACCGACCCGCTGACCCGCTGGCGCGCGCACGCCGGCAGCGCCGTGCTGCTCGACGGCTTCCACGCCCTGAAGCACGCGGTGCGCTTCGGGGCGGAGGTGCCGGTGGCGGTCACCACCGACCGGGCGGCCGCGCTCGCCCTGGCCGAGGAGCTGGCCGGGGACGTCCGGGCCGCGCTGGACGCCCTGCTCACCGAGGTGCCGGCGCGGACGTACGCCTCGCTCGTGCCGCGGCCCCACCCGACCGGGGTGGCCGCGCTGGCCGTACGGCCGTCCCGTGAGGCCAATCTGCGGGCGCTCGCCCGCACGCCGCGCACCGCGCCGGTCGTGGTCCTGGACAACCCGAGGAACCTGGGCAACGCCGGGGCCGTGATCCGGCTCGCCGCCGGTTTCGGGGCGACCGGGGTGGTCACCACGGGCACGCTCGACCCGTGGCACCCCACCGTCGTGCGCGGCGGCGCAGGGCTGCACTTCGCGACCGCCGTGGAGCGCCTCGGGGTCGAGGAGCTGCCCGCCGGGCCGCTGTTCGCCCTCGACCCCGAGGGCGAGGACATCCGGGGCACCACGCTGCCCGACGACGCCGTGCTGGCGTTCGGCTCGGAGCGCAGCGGGCTGTCGGCCGAGCTGCGCGCGCGTGCCGACCACCTGCTGGCGCTGCCGATGCGCCCCCAGGTCTCCAGCTACAACCTGGCCACCAGCGTGGCGATGACGCTGTACCACTGGAGCGTCACCGGGGGCGCGCCCTCGGCTTCCCAGGCCGCTGTCCGGGCCCCTTCCTAGGCCTCCCGGCGCACCTCGACGACCCGGAACCGGTTCGCCACGAACGCCCCGTCGCACAGCGCGGCGTTGGCCGCCGGGTTGCCGCCCGAGCCGTGGAAGTCGGAGAAGGCGGCCGTCTGGTTCACGTACACCCCGCCGGTCAGGTTGAGCGACAGCTGGGCCGCCTCCTCCAGGCAGACCTCCTCGACGGCCCGCTCGGCCTCGGGGTCGGTCGTGTAGGCGCCGACCGTCATCGCGCCCTTCTCGCGGACCGTGCGGCGCAGCAGCTCCACCGCGTCGGCCGTCGAGTCGACCGCGACGGCGAAGGAGACGGGGCCGAAGCACTCGCTCATGTAGGCGGCCTGGTCGTCCGCCCCCTCCCAGTACTTCCGCGCGCCGTCCAGCTTGACGATGACGGGGGTGCGCACGACCGCGTCCGGGAAGTCCGGGTGGGTGATCTCCCGGGAGGCGAGGACGACTTCGCCGAGGCCGGCCGCGGCTTCCAGGCGGGCCTTGACGTCCGGGTTGACGATCGCGCCGAGCAGGGCGTTCGCGCGCGCGTCGTCGCCGAGGAGGCCGTCGACCGCGCGGGCGAGGTCGGCGGTGACCTCGTCGAAGGTCTTGGAGCCCTGGTCGGTGCGGATGCCGTCCCGGGGAACGAGCAGGTTCTGCGGGGTGGTGCACATCTGGCCGCTGTACAGGGACAGCGAGAACGCCAGGTTGGACAGCATGCCCTTGTAGTCGTCGGTGGAGTGCACCAGCACCGTGTTGACGCCGGCCTTCTCCGTGTAGACCTGCGCCTGGCGGGCGTTGGCCTCCAGCCAGTCGCCGAAGGCCGTCGACCCGGTGTAGTCGATGATCCGGATCTCGGGGCGGGTGGCCAAGGGCTTGGCGATGCCCTCGCCGGGGCGTTCGGCGGCCAGCGCCACCAGGTTCGGGTCGAAGCCGGCCTCGGTGAGGACCTGGCGTGCGACCTGCACGGTCAGCGCGAGCGGCAGCACCGCGCGCGGGTGGGGCTTGACCAGGACCGCGTTGCCGGTGGCGAGGGAGGCGAACAGGCCCGGGTAGCCGTTCCAGGTCGGGAAGGTGTTGCAGCCGATGAGCAGGGCGATGCCGCGCGGGACCGGGGTGAACTGCTTGGTGAGGGTCAGCGGGTCGCGCTTGCCCTGGGGCTTGGTCCACTCGGCCGTCTCCGGCGTGCGGACCTGCTCCGCGTAGGCGTACGCCACCGCCTCCAGGCCGCGGTCCTGGGCGTGCGGGCCGCCCGCCTGGAACGCCATCATGAAGGCCTGGCCGCTGGTGTGCATGACGGCATGCGCGAACTCGTGGGTCCGGTCGCTGATGCGCTTGAGGATCTCCAGGCAGACCACCGCGCGCGTCTCCGCGCCCGCGTCCCGCCAGGCGCGCTGCCCGGCCTTCATCGCGGGCAGCAGCACGTCCACGTCCGCGTGCGGGTACTCCACGCCCAGCGCGATGCCGTACGGGGAGACCTCGCCGCCCGTCCAGTCGTCCGTGCCGGGCTGGCCGAGGTCCAGGCGGGTGTTCAGCACGGCGTCGAAGGCGGCCTTGCCCGCCTCCGCGTCCAGGCTGCCGTTCGCGCCGTAGGCCTTGGGGTGCTCGGGGTGCGGGGACCAGTACGCGCGCGTACGGATCGCTTCCAGCGCCTGGTCCAGGGTGGGCCGGTGCTTCGCGATCAGCTCGGGCGCGGTCAGTTCGGCGGCCATGCGGGACCAACTCCTCGTCTGGGGAACTCTCCATCGAGTTCACGGCCTGGCAGAAAGAGCAGCGGGATGGGATCGTCAGAGCTAGAGTAACCGAACGATCGGTCGGGACAAGGGGGACCGCCGCATCTGTGGAAAACCCCGTGCGGGAGGATCGCGCACATGACAGCACTCGACCTCAGCAGCCCCGTGGCCGTCGTCGGCACCGGCACCATGGGCCAGGGCATCGCCCAGGTCGCGCTGGTCGCCGGCCACCCCGTGCGGCTGTACGACGCCGTCGCCGGACGGGCCCGGGACGCGGCCGAAGCGATCGGCGCCCGGCTCGACCGGCTCGTGGAGAAGGGCAGGCTCGGCGCCGCCGACCGGGACGCGGCCCGTGCCCGGCTGAAGCCGGTGGACGGCCTCGCCGGGCTGGCCGACTGCGGACTGGTCGTCGAGGCCGTCCTGGAACGGCTGGACGTCAAACAGCAGCTCTTCGGCGAGCTGGAGGACATCGTCACCGAGGACTGCCTGCTCGCCACCAACAGCTCCTCGCTGTCGGTGACGGCGATCGGCGGCGCCCTGCGCCATCCCGGCCGCTTCGTCGGCCTGCACTTCTTCAACCCGGCCCCGCTGCTGCCCCTGGTCGAGGTCGTCTCCGGGTTCGCCACCGACGTCACGTCGGCCACGCGCGCGTACGAGACCGCCCGCGCCTGGGGCAAGACCCCGGTGGCCTGCGCGGACACCCCGGGCTTCATCGTCAACCGGATCGCCCGGCCGTTCTACGCCGAGGCGTTCGCCGTCTACGAGGCCCAGGCGGCCGACCCGGCCACCATCGACGCGGTGCTGCGCGGCTCCGGCGGCTTCAAGATGGGTGCCTTCGAGCTGACCGACCTGATCGGGCAGGACGTCAACGAGTCCGTGACGCACTCGGTGTGGCAGGCCTTCTTCCAGGACGTGCGCTTCACGCCCTCCCTGGCGCAGCGCCGGCTGGTGGAGTCCGGACGCCTCGGCCGCAAGAGCGGGCACGGCTGGTACGACTACGCCGAGGACGCCGAGCCGGCCGAGCCGCACACCGCCGACGAGGAGCGGCCGCCCGCGTACGTCATCGCCGAGGGCGACCTCGGCCCCGCCGCCGGTCTGCTCGCGCTCATCCGCGAGGCGGGCATCCAGGTCCGCGAGGAGGACGAGGACAACGGCACCCGCCTGGTGCTGCCCGGCGGCGGCCAGCTGGTCCTCGCCGACGGGCAGACCTCCGTGGAGTTCCGGGACGTCGTCTACTTCGACCTCGCCCTCGACTACCGCACGGCCACCCGCATCGCCCTGTCCGCCGTCCACGACACCTCGCCGCAGACCCTCGCCGAGGCCACCGGCCTGTTCCAGGCGCTCGGCAAGGACGTCAGCGTCATCGGCGACGTCCCCGGCATGATCGTCGCGCGCACGGTCGCCCGGATCATCGACCTCGCCCATGACGCGGTCGCCAAGGGCGTGGCCACCGAGGAGGACATCGACACGGCCATGCGCCTCGGGGTCAACTACCCGCTCGGCCCGTTCGCGTGGGACCGCAAGCTCGGCCGCGACTTCGCCATCGACGTCCTGGACGAGATGCACGAGCGCGACCCGTCCGGACGCTACGCGCCCTCACTCGCGCTCTACCGCCACGCATACGCCGTCGACAAGCGGGAGGGCGCCTCGTGACCACGGCCAGACGCGACACGTACACCCCGGAGACGCTCCTGTCCGTCGCCGTGCAGGTCTTCAACGAGCGCGGCTACGACGGCACCTCCATGGAGCACCTGTCCAAGGCGGCCGGCATCTCCAAGTCGTCGATATACCACCACGTCAGCGGCAAGGAGGAACTGCTGAGCCGGGCCGTCAGCCGGGCCCTGGACGGACTGTTCGCCATCCTCGACGAGGAGCACGCGCGCGTGGGGAGGTCCGTCGAGCGTCTGGAGCACGTCGTGCGCCGCATGGTCGAGGTGCTCATCGGCGAGCTGCCGTACGTGACGCTGCTGCTGCGCGTGCGCGGCAACACCGAGACCGAGCGGTGGGCGCTGGAGCGGCGGCGCGACTTCGACCACCGGGTCGCCGAGCTGCTGAAGGCCGCGGCCGCCGACGGTGACGTCCGCGGCGACGTGGAGGTCCGGCTGGCCACCCGGCTGGTCTTCGGCATGATCAACTCGATCGTGGAGTGGTACCGGCCGGACCCGCGCGGCGCCGGCGAGCGCGAGGTGGCCGACGCCGTCGCCCGGCTCGTCTTCTCGGGCCTGCGCAGCGCCTGAGAGCCGGCAGGGCCGCTACTCCTCCGGCTCCAGGTCCTCCTCCTCGAACACCAGCAGCGTGCGCGTGCTGAGCACCTCGGGGATCGCCTGGAGCCGGGTGAGGACCAGCTCGCGCAGCGCCCGGTTGTCGGGCGTGTGCACCAGCAGCAGGACGTCGAAGTCGCCGCCCACCAGAGCGATGTGCGAGGCGCCGGGCAGCTGTCTGAGCTGCTCGCGGACCGTGCGCCAGGTGTTCTGGACGATCTTCAGGGTCACGTACGCCGAGGTGCCGTGCCCCGCCCGCTCGTGGTCCACGCGCGCGCCGAACCCGCGGATCACCCCGTCCTCGACGAGCCGGTTGATCCGCGCGTACGCGTTGGCGCGCGAGACGTGGACGCGTTCGGCGACCGCACGTATCGAGGCGCGGCCGTCACCCTGGAGGATTTTCAGGATGTCCTGATCGATGGCGTCCAGCGGTCGCGGGGGCGGCAGCGGGATGCCATCCTGCGGTCCCTCGGCCAATTGTTCAGCTGCCATGTCCCCCCGCTCCCTCGCCGTGGACGTCCTGCGTTCATTCCAGGCTGTGGAGAACCGTTTGTCCACAGCCTGAAGGTGCCTGTAGCCAAAATGTGCCGACGACCGAACAATCGGTAGGTGGGACGGGTCACCGTCGACCCGCCTCCCGTAGCCGCTCCCACGAGGAGGTGCCGTCATGACGGTCATGGAGCAGCGAGGCGCGTACCGGCCATCGCCGCCGCCCGCCTGGCAGCCCCGTATGGACCCCGCGCCGCTGCTGCCCGACGCCGAGCCCTACCGCGTCCTCGGCACCCGGTCGGCCGCCGAGGCCGACCCCGACCTGCTGCGCCGGCTCTACGCCCAGCTGGTCCGCGGTCGCCGCTACAACACCCAGGCCACCGCACTCACCAAGCAGGGCCGACTCGCTGTCTACCCCTCCAGCACCGGCCAGGAGGCCTGCCAGGTCGCGGCCGCGCTGGCCCTCCAGGAACGCGACTGGCTCTTCCCCAGCTACCGCGACACGCTCGCCGTCGTCGCCCGGGGCGTGGACCCCGTCGAGGCGCTGACGCTGCTGCGCGGCGACTGGCACTCCGGCTACGACCCCCACGCCCACCGCGTGGCCCCCCTGTCCACCCCGCTGGCCACCCAGCTGCCGCACGCCGTCGGCCTCGCGCACGCCGCCCGCCTCAAGGGCGACGACGTCGTCGCGCTCGCCCTGGTCGGCGACGGCGGCACCAGCGAGGGCGACTTCCACGAGGCGCTGAACTTCGCCGCCGTCTGGCAGGCACCGGTCGTCTTCCTCGTGCAGAACAACGGCTTCGCCATCTCCGTCCCGCTCGCCAAGCAGACCGCCGCGCCCTCCCTGGCCCACAAGGCCGTCGGATACGGCATGCCGGGCCGACTGGTCGACGGCAACGACGCGGCGGCCGTCCACGAGGTCCTCACCGACGCCGTGCAGCACGCGCGTGCGGGCGGCGGACCCACCCTGGTGGAGGCGGTGACGTACCGCATCGACGCCCACACCAACGCCGACGACGCCACCCGCTACCGCGGCGACACCGAGGTCGAGGCCTGGCGCGCGCACGACCCGATCGAACTGCTGGAGGCGGAGCTGACCGCGCGGGGGCTGATCGACGAGGCCGGCAAGGAGGCCGCCCGGCAGGACGCCGAGGAGATGGCCGCCGCCCTGCGCGCCCGCATGAACCGCGATCCCGAACCGGACCCCATGGCCCTCTTCGACCACGTCTACGCCGAGACCACCGCCCAACTGCGGGAACAGCGCGCCCTGTTGCAGGCCGAGCTGGACGCCGAGCAGCAGCACGGCGAGCCGGAAGGCGGCGCCCGATGACCACCGTCGCCGTCAAGCCCGCCACCATGGCGCAGGCCCTCACGCGCGCGCTGCGCGACGCGATGGCCGCCGACCCCACCGTGCACGTCATGGGCGAGGACGTCGGCGCGCTCGGCGGGGTCTTCCGGGTCACCGACGGCCTCGCCAAGGAGTTCGGCGAGGACCGCTGCACCGACACCCCGCTCGCCGAGGCCGGCATCCTCGGCACCGCCGTCGGCATGGCCATGTACGGCCTGCGCCCGGTGGTGGAGATGCAGTTCGACGCCTTCGCCTACCCGGCGTTCGAGCAGCTGATCAGCCATGTCTCCCGGATGCGCAACCGCACGCGCGGCCGGATGCCCCTGCCGATCACCGTCCGCGTGCCCTACGGCGGCGGCATCGGCGGCGTCGAGCACCACAGCGACTCCTCCGAGGCCTACTACATGGCCACCCCGGGCCTGCACGTCGTCACGCCCGCGACCGTCGCCGACGCCTACGGCCTGCTGCGCCGGGCGATCGCCTCGGACGACCCGGTGGTCTTCCTGGAGCCCAAGCGGCTGTACTGGTCGAAGGACTCCTGGAACCCCGAGCACCCGACCGACGTGGAGCCCATCGGCCGCGCGGTGGTGCGCCGGCCGGGCCGCAGCGCCACCCTCGTCACCTACGGCCCCTCCCTGCCGGTCTGCCTGGAGGCCGCCGAGGCGGCCCGGGCCGAGGGCTGGGACCTGGAAGTGGTCGACCTGCGCTCGCTGGTGCCGTTCGACGACGAGACGGTCTGCGCGGCCGTCCGGCGCACCGGACGCGTGGTCGTCGTCCACGAGTCCACCGGGTTCGGCGGACCGGGCGGCGAGATCGCGGCCCGGATCACCGAGCGCTGCTTCCACCACCTGGAGGCGCCCGTGCTGCGCGTGGCCGGCTTCGACATCCCCTACCCGCCGCCCATGCTGGAGCGGCACCACCTGCCCGGCGTCGACCGCATCCTGGACGCCGTGGCCCGGCTGCAGTGGGAGGCCGAGGGCTGATGGCACAGGTGCTGGAGTTCAAGCTCCCCGACCTCGGCGAAGGACTCACCGAGGCGGAGATCGTCCGCTGGCTCGTCCAGGTCGGTGACGTCGTCGCCGTCGACCAGCCGGTCGTCGAGGTCGAGACGGCCAAGGCCATGGTCGAGGTGCCCTGCCCCTACGGCGGCGTGGTCACCGCCCGCTTCGGCGAGGAGGGCACCGAACTGCCCGTCGGCGCCCCGCTGCTGACGGTTGCGGTGGGCGAGGCGGCGCCGCACACCGAGCCCGAGGGCTCCGGCAACGTCCTGGTCGGATACGGCACGTCGGAAGCACCCGCGCGACGCCGTAGGCTGCGGCCGGCGCCGATGGCGGCCGACGGCGCGAGCGCGAGGACCGCCGGAAGCGGCACACCCGTCCCGGACGCGGCGGCGGGGCGGAACGGGACCCCGGCCTCCCTCGCCGCTGCCGCCGTGCCCGTGACCGCACTGCACGCCGAGGGCCCCGTGCCCGTGATCTCCCCGCTGGTGCGCAGGCTCGCCCGTGAGGGCGGCGTGGACCTGCGGCAGCTGGCGGGCTCCGGCCCGGACGGACTGATCCTGCGCGCGGACGTCGAGGGCGCCCTGCGGACCAGGACGGCCCAGGGCAGCGGCTGGGCCGAGACACCGGCCGCGGCGGCGGCACCCGCCGTCCCGGCCGCGCCCGCCCCCGCCTCCCCGGCCCCGCGCGCCGCCGGGGTCCGCGTCCCCCTCAAGGGCGTCCGCGGAGCCGTCGCCGACAAGCTCTCCCGCAGCCGCCGGGAGATCCCGGACGCCACCTGCTGGGTGGACGCGGACGCGACCGAGCTCATGCGTGCGCGTGCCGCGATGAACGCAGCCGGAGGCCCGAAGATCTCCGTGCTCGCGCTGCTCGCCCGGATCTGCACCGCCGCCCTCGCCCGCTTCCCCGAGCTGAACTCCTTCGTCGACACGGACGCCCGCGAGATCGTCCGGCTCGACCACGTCCACCTCGGGTTCGCCGCGCAGACCGACCGCGGGCTGGTCGTGCCGGTCGTCCGGGACGCCCACGCGCGCGACGCCGAAGCGCTGAGCGCCGAGTTCGCCCGGCTCACCGAGGCCGCCCGCACCGGCACCCTGACGCCCGGGGAACTCACGGGCGGGACCTTCACGTTGAACAACTACGGGGTCTTCGGCGTCGACGGCTCCACCCCGATCATCAACCACCCCGAGGCGGCCATGCTCGGCGTCGGCCGCATCGTCCCCAAACCCTGGGTGCACGAGGGCGAGCTGGCGGTGCGCCAGGTCGTCCAGCTCTCGCTCACCTTCGACCACCGGGTGTGCGACGGCGGCACGGCGGGCGGCTTCCTGCGGTACGTCGCGGACTGCGTGGAACAGCCGGCGGTGCTGCTGCGCACCCTGTGACACCCGCGGGGCCCGGCACAAGGTCCCCGCGGACGGCGCACACAGGCAGGCCCGGGCGGGACATACTCGGGGGATGAGCCACAACGCCCCCGCCGCGCCCGGGCCGCCCGCGCCGTACGACGCCGTCGTGCTGGCCGGCGGCGCCGCCCGGCGGCTCGGCGGGGCCGACAAACCCGGGCTGCGGGTCGGCGGCCGGGCGCTGCTCGACCGGGTGCTCACCGCCTGCGCGGGTGCCCGTACGACGGTCGTCGTGGCCGCCCGGCGGCCCACCGTGCGGCCGGTGCTGTGGACGCACGAGGAGCCGCCCGGTGCCGGACCGGTCGCCGCGCTGGCGGCAGGACTGCGCCTGACCACCGCCGAGCACGCCGTCGTGCTCTCCGCCGACCTGCCCTTCCTCGAACCGGCCACCCTCCAGCGCCTGTTGGCCGCCCTGCGCGACAGCGGCGCCGACGGCGCGCTGCTCACCGACGCGGGCGGCCGCGACCAGCCGCTCGTCGCCGCCTACCGCACCGGCGCACTGCGCCGCGAACTGGGCACCCTCGCGGCCGGATCCGACGGCCTGACCGGACTGCCCCTGCGCCGGCTGACCGGCGCCCTCCGCCTCACCCGTGTCCCGGACCCGCTCGCGTCCTTCGACTGCGACACCTGGGACGACATCGCCGACGCCAGGGCACGCATCAGGGAGCATGGGCACGTGTTGGATGAATGGATCTCCGCAGTCAAGGACGAGCTGGGCATCGACCTCGACGTCGACACCGGCGTCCTGCTCGACCTGGCCCGGGACGCCGCGCACGGCGTCGCCCGGCCCGCCGCCCCGCTGACCACCTTCCTCGTCGGCTACGCCGCGGCCCAGGGCAAGGGAAGCCCCGAGGCCGTCGCCGAGGCCGCCCGCAAGGCCACCGCGCTGGCCTTGCGCTGGGAAGAGGAGAACGAGGCGAAGGACGGGGGTGGGGACGGCAGCGGCCCGGACACCCCGGACGCCGGATGACCGCCCCCGACACCCGGAACGGGGCGCCCGCGCAGGACAGCGACGACCTCGACCTGGAGGTGGCCCTCGCCCTCGTGAGAGAACCCAGGGACCACGACGCGGGCCAGACGCCCGCTCCGGATCCTGATGCAGACGGCGAACGGCGCCGGGCCACGCCCTGGCACCAGGCCCGCGAGACCGCCGCCCGCGCCGCGCGCGCCCGCCCCCGCCGCGCCCCCGTCTCCGTGCCGCTCGACGACGCCCTCGGCCTGGTCCTGGCCGCCCCCCTCGACGCCCTCACCGACCTGCCCTCCTTCGACACCTCCGCGATGGACGGCTGGGCGGTCGCCGGACCCGGCCCCTGGCAGGTGCGCGACGAGGGCGTGCTCGCCGGCCACGGCCTGCCTGAGCCGCTCACCGACGGCGAGGCCGCGCGCATCGCGACCGGCGCCCGCATCCCCGCCGACACCACCGCGGTCCTGCGCGGCGAGCACGGCCACACCGACACACAGGGCCGGCTGCACGCCACCCGGGACCTGGCGCACGGCCAGGACATCCGCCCGCGCGGCCAGGAGTGCCGCAAGGGCGACCAGTTGCTGCCCATCGGCACCCTGGTCACCCCCGCCGTCCTCGGCCTCGCCGCCGCAGCCGGATACGACACCGTCACCGCCGTACCCCGGCCGCGCGCCGAAGTCCTCGTCCTTGGCGACGAGTTGCTGACCGAGGGCCTGCCGCACGACGGGCTGATCCGGGACGCGCTCGGCCCGCTGCTGCCGCCCTGGCTGCGCGCGCTCGGCGCCGAGGTCGTCGCGGTGCGGCGGATCGGCGACGACGCCGAGGCCCTGCACCGCGCCGTCACCGGCTCCGACGCCGACCTGATCGTCACCACCGGCGGTACCGCCGCAGGCCCGCGCGACCATGTGCACCCGATCCTGGACCGCATCGGCGCCGAACTCCTCGTCGACGGGGTCACGGTGCGCCCCGGCCACCCCATGCTGCTGGCCCGCACCAAGGACGACCAGCATCTCGTCGGCCTCCCCGGCAATCCCCTCGCGGCCGTCTCCGGCCTGCTCACGCTCGCCGAGCCGCTGCTGCGCACCCTCGCCGCCCACCCGGCCCCCGAGCGGTACGCGCTGCCGCTGACCGAGGCGGTCCAGGGACACCCGGACGACACCCGGCTCGTCCCCGTGGTGCTGCGCGGCGACCGTGCCGTACCGCTGCACTACAACGGCCCGGCCATGCTCCGCGGGGTCGCCGCCGCCGACGCGCTGGCCGTCGTACCGTCCGGCGGGGCGCCGCAGAACGCGCAGACCGAGCTGCTGGATCTGCCGTGGGCGAGCGCCGGGATCGGGGTGTGTTTCACGTGAAACGTCCGGGCCATGACGCGGTGCCGGATCAGTGGCGGGGTGCCGCACGCTGAATGGTGATCAACCGGTCCCCGGCCCGGAGGGTTTCCGCTCGGGGATCGGCATGGTCCAGCATCTCCTTGCCCCGCACGACGGCGACGACAAGATCGGGGCTCTGACGTGGAGAGTGCCCCACCTCGCCCGGGGACACCCCTCGCTCCACAAGATCAAGCCCGCTCCCGTACGTCATGAGGTCTTCCAGGACGTCCGCGCTGCGTGCACTGGACATGGCCACACCGAGCAGACGGCCGGCCGAGCTGGAACTGGTGATCACGGCGTCGGCGCCGGACTGCTTCACCAGCGGCACGTTCTCGTCCTCTCGGACGGCGACGACGATCGAGGCTCTCTTGTTGAGCTGCCGAGCGGTGAGGGTGACCAGCGTTGCGGTGTCGTCGCGCTGGGGAGCCACGATGACGTGAGCTGCCTGGTGCAGTTCGGCCCTGCTCAGAGTCTCTGCGCGGGTGGCGTCGCCGTGGACGGCGGCGAGCCCGTCACTGGTGGCGAGGTCCACCGCCTTCTTCTGCGGATCGACCACGACGATCTGATCCTTCGAGGTCCCCTGTCCCAGAAGGGTCTCGACGGCATGACGGCCCTTCGTGCCGTACCCGACCACGACCACGTGATCGCGGATGCGGGTGCGCCAGCGTTCGATCCGGACCTGGTTCCGCGTGCGTTCGGTGAGGACTTCCAGCGTGGTGCCGACCAGGATGATCAGGAACAGCACACGCAGGGGTGTGACGACGAAGATGTTGGTGAGCCGGGCGCCGTGGCTGACCGGGGTGATGTCGCCGTAACCGGTGGTGGAGAGGGTGACGGTCGCGTAGTACGCCGAATCGACCAGGTCCACTGTGCCGTCTGCGCTGTCTCGATAGCCGGCACGGTCGAGCCACACGAGCAGGGTCGTGAGGGCGAGCACCAGCAGCGCCAGGGCCAGGCGCCGGAGCACCTGTTGCAGGGGCGGCACCGTCGCCCCGGCCGGCAAGCGGACCGATTGCCCGTCCTCGGATCTGGACCAGTACCGCAGGGACCGCAGGAGTGGAAGGCGGGTTCTGTCCGAGCCGGGTCCGGGTTGCCTCGGGGCACTCATTGCGCGTTTCCTCTGCTGTACGACATCGTGACGCTGGAGATCGCTCCAGCATTGTTGCCCTTGGCTTCCGTATTAAGCATGGGATCACCCACTGATGACTCAGAGGCACACGTTGCGGGATCACACCGTCGTCATCGGCTTCGGCACCAAGGGACGGTCGGCGGTCCGGACCGTCTGCGCGACCGGGCTGAAGACGGAACAGGTGGTCGTGGTCGACCCCAGTGCCAAGGCCGTCGACGCGGCGATCGCCGAGGGCTACGCCGGGGTCATGGGCGACGCCACCCGCAGTGACGTGCTCAAGAGGGCCGAGCTGCACAAGGCCCGGCAGATCATCGTGGCGCCGCAGCGCGACGACACCGCCGTCCTCGTCACGCTGACGGCCCGGCAGCTCAACCGGGGCGCGAAGATCGTGGCCGCCGTGCGCGAGGAGGAGAACGCACCGCTGCTCAAGCAGTCCGGCGCCGACGCGGTCATCACCAGCGCCAGCGCGGCCGGCCGGCTGCTCGGCCTGTCCGTGCTCAGCCCCGCCGCCGGCATGGTCATGGAGGACCTGATCCAGCAGGGCAGCGGACTGGACCTCGTCGAACGGCCGGTGGTGCGCGGCGAGGTGGGCAAGCGGCCGCGCGAGACCGACGACCTCGTGGTGAGCGTCGTACGCGGACACCGGCTGCTCGGCTACGACGACCCGGCCGTCGGCGTCCTCCAGCTCACCGACCGGCTCATCACCATCGTCCGCGTGTCCCCCGGCAACCGGGCCACCCCGGGCATCCGGCCGCGGCCGCTCGACTGAGCGCCGGGCCCGAGGGCGCACGTCTGGGGAGCCTGCCCGGGACAGGGCACCCACGGGGAGTAGCGTCACCGGCATGCATGCGATCACGATTCCCGAACCTGGTGGTCCCGAGGCGCTGGTGTGGGCGGAGGTCCCCGATCCGGTGCCCGGCGAGGGCGAGGTGCTGGTCGAGGTGGTGGCCAGCGCCGTCAACCGTGCGGACGTCCTGCAGCGGCAGGGCTTCTACACCCCGCCGCCCGGCGCCTCGCCCTACCCCGGCCTGGAGTGCTCCGGCAGGATCGCCGCGCTCGGCCCCGGCGTCTCCGGCTGGGCCGTCGGCGACCCGGTGTGCGGACTGCTCGCGGGCGGCGGCTACGCCGAGAAGGTCGTCGTACCGGCCGGGCAGCTGCTGCCCGTGCCCGAGGGCATCGATCTCACGCGGGCGGCCGCGCTGCCCGAGGTGGTCTGCACCGTCTGGTCCAACGTGTTCATGATCGCCCACCTGCGGCCCGGCGAGACGCTGCTCGTGCACGGCGGCTCCAGCGGCATCGGCACCATGGCCATCCAGCTCGCCAAGGCCGTCGGTGCCAAGGTCGCGGTGACCGCCGGGACGAAGGAGAAGCTGGAGCGCTGCGCCGAGCTCGGCGCGGACATCCTGATCAACTACCGCGAGCAGGACTTCGTCGCCGAGGTCAAGCAGGCCACCGGGGGTGCCGGGGCCGATGTGATCCTCGACAACATGGGGGCGAAGTACCTGGAGCGCAACGTCGACGCGCTCGCCGTCAGCGGCCGGCTCGCCATCATCGGCATGCAGGGCGGGGTGAAGGGTGAGCTGAACATCGGCGCCCTGCTCGCCAAGCGGGCCGCGATCAGCGCGACCTCGCTGCGCGCCCGGCCGCTCGGCGAGAAGGCGGCCATCGTGGCCGCCGTACGGGAGCACGTGTGGCCCCTCATCGCCTCCGGACACGTCCGTCCGGTCGTCGACCGCGAACTTCCCATGCCGGAGGCGGCCGAGGCGCACCGGGTCCTGGAGGCCAGCGGTCACGTGGGCAAGGTGCTGCTGGTGGCGCCGTAGGGAGCGGTGCCCGATCGACGCGCCCGCGCGGCTGGACACCTCGCCGCGCCGGTGCGGCCACCCGCCGCCGTCAGCCCCTGCGGAGTCTCAGGCCGAGGAACGCCAGGCCCAGGCCGATGAGGACCAGGCCGCTGCCCAGCGGGAGGAGCTGGAGCACCGGCTCGGCGGCGCTCTCGCCCTGGGGGGCGGCGTGGCGGGCCGGGGTCCGGTCGAGACCGGCCTTGCCGGAGGCCTCCGGGGCCGTCGGCGTCACGGCGGGGAGGTCCGCGGTCTCCGGCTCCTCCGCCCGGCCCGTGCCGGGGGCCCGGGTGGGCACGGGGGCGTCGCCGCCCTCCACCTCGGCGGCGGGCCCGTCCGGCCGGCCCGGCCGCAGCCGCCCCTCGCCCGCCAGGCTGCCCGCCCGGGTCGGGTCGGCGGCCCCGGGGTGGTACGAGGCGGAGGCGGAGTCGGAGGGCATGGGGACGGGCGAGGCGGCGGCGCTGGGGGAGGCCCGGTCACCCCGGTCACCGTGATCCGGTGCCTCCGGCCGGTGCCCCGGGCCCTCCGGCCGGCCACTGACCGAGCCGTCCGAGCCGCCGGAGCCGTTCGGCTGAGCCGAGTGGCCGGGATGCTTCGCGTGACTGGAGCCGGAGCCGGAGCCGGAGTGGTGTGGGCGGTTCTGGCCGGCCGCGGTCCCGGGGCCGGGGTCGGCCGCGCAGGTGGGCAGGGCGTACGCGGTGCCGGTGCCGTACGCCGGCAGGGCCGCCGTCACGGCGAGGGCGAGCAGCAGGCGTACGGAGCGGAGGATGAGTCGCAGCCATGGAGTCACGTCGGTGACCTCCCGGAGCCCGGATGCGGTGATCGATGGATGACCGACAGAAACAAGCCTCACATTCATTGACAATCAGGGCATTTCAGAATGCTCCGTCGGGTCGAAACGGTGGATCACTCCCAGGAGGGGGCACCACGGTGGTGAGGTATACGGGTGCGAGAGAATGGCGGCATGGAGATGCCGAGGAACGAACGGTCGCCGGAGAATCCTCAGATCCTTGTCGTGGGCCAGGACGGAATGGCGCTCGGCGGCGGCAACGGGGACGAGGACTCCCGCGAGATCCCGGTGACGGAGCAGGTGGAACAGCCGGCCAAGGTCATGCGGATCGGCAGCATGATCAAGCAGCTCCTGGAGGAGGTGCGCGCGGCTCCTCTGGACGAGGCCAGCCGGGTCCGGCTGAAGGAGATCCACGCCAGCTCGGTGAAGGAGCTGGAGGACGGCCTGGCGCCGGAACTGGTCGAGGAACTGGAGCGGCTCTCCCTGCCGTTCAACGACGACGCCACCCCGAGCGACGCGGAACTGCGGATCGCGCAGGCGCAGTTGGTGGGCTGGCTCGAAGGCCTCTTCCACGGGATCCAGACGACGCTCTTCGCCCAGCAGATGGCCGCGCGGGCCCAACTGGAGCAGATGCGCCGCGCGCTGCCGCCCGGTGTCACGGGCTACGAGGGCGACGACCCGCACGCAGGCGGCCGAGCAGGCGGGCCGTACCTGTGACGACCGGGCTGTACCTGTGACGAGCGGCCCGCATCCGTGACGACCGGCCCGCACCCGCGAGGATGCGGGCCGCACCCGTGACGATGCGGCCTGTACCGCGAACGGCCGGGGCCCGGCACGGAAAGTGCCGGGCCCCGGTCTTCGTTCCGCCGAACCGTTGCCGTCGTCGAGGAGAAGCGAGAAGCGTCAACTTCTCTCAGTTCGCGGCGATTTCAGGCGGGATTGCCGTTCGACACCTTCAGCTGGATGGTGCCCGCGTTCTTCGGGTCGACGGGCGTTCCCGCGGCGGGGAACTCGTCCAGCACTGTGCCGTCCCCCCAGGTGTTGTCGTTCACGGGCGTGACCTCGTAACTCCAGCTCGCGGCCTGCAGACACGCCTTCACCGAGTTGATGTCCTTGTACCGGAAGTCCGGCAGCTCGACCTTCTTCGTGTCGTTGTAGGCCTCGGTCGGCTCGGTGCACTTGGTCTTGTCGATGACCCGGGTGGTGTCGGGGCCGCGGTAGCCCGCCTGGTGCGAGGTGGACGCCGAGGCGCTCGCACCGCCGCCGCCCGCGTTGCCGTCGTTGCCGCCGCTGTTCAGGGTCAGCGCGACGATCAGGCCGACGACCGCGACCAGCGACACCGCGATCGAGCCGATGATCACCGGCTTGTTGCCCTTGCCGCCGCCGGAGCCGGCGGTGTGCGCGGCCGTCTGGGCGGTCGGCGCCGTGACCCCGTACGGCGGCGGGGTCGGCGCCTGCGCGGCCTGCGGGGCGTAGCCCGCCGGGGGCGGTGTCTGGTAGCCGCCCTGCTGCGGGTAGCCGTAGGCGGCCGGGGCGGGGGTCTGCGGCGCGCCGTACGGACCCGGCTGGTACGGCGTCTGCACGGGGCCGGGGGCCGACTGGGCGCTCTGGTCGACCGGCGGGAACACCGCGGATCCGACGCCCGAGCCGCTCTGCGTCGCGGTGCCCGGCACGATGCTCGGCGCGGCCGCCTGGAAGGAGGCGGCGACGCGCAGGCACTCGTCGCGCATGGCCTCGGCGGTCGGGAAGCGCTCGTTCGGGTTCTTCTTCAGCGCGCGGGCGACCAGCGCGTCCACCGCCGGCGGCAGGGACCGGTTGATCGTGGAGGGCGCGACCGGCTCCTCCTGCACGTGCGCGTACGCGATGGCGAGCGGCGAGTCCGCGTCGAACGGCAGCCGTCCGGTGACCAGCTGGAACAGCATGATGCCGACGGAGTAGAGGTCCGAGCGGGCGTCCACGCCGCGGCCGAGGGCCTGCTCCGGCGAGAGGTACTGCGGGGTGCCGACGACCATGCCGGTCTGGGTCATCGAGGTGACCCCGGACTGCATGGCGCGGGCGATGCCGAAGTCCATGACCTTGACCACACCACGCTTGGTCACCATCACGTTGCCCGGCTTGATGTCGCGGTGGACCAGCCCCATCTCGTGGCTGATGTCCAGCGCCGCCAGCACGTCGGCGGTGACCTTGAGGGCCTTGTCGGCGGGCATCGCGCCGTACTGCCGGACGTCCTCGTCGAGGACCGAGCCCAGCGGACGGCCCTCGACGTACTCCATGACGATGTACGGCATGGCCGTGCCGCCGAGATCGTCCTCGCCGGTGTCGAAGACCGAGACGATGTTGGTGTGCGTGAGCTTGGCCACGGCCTGGGCCTCGCGGCGGAAACGCTCACGGAACGCCTGTTCCCGGCCGAGCTCGGTGTGCAGTGTCTTGATCGCGACCTGGCGGTCGAGCACGGCGTCGTACGCCAGGTGCACCGAGGCCATGCCGCCCTCGCCGAGCAGGTCCCGCAGCTGGTAGCGGCCGCCCGCGAGGGCCTGTCCCGCATACCGGCCGTGCGCGCCGTCCTGGCTCATCTCTCCCCGTCCCCCACCGGCCGTCCGGCACCTTCGCTCATCGCAGGGCCTTGATCGAACGTGTCATTACCGGCCAAGTCTGCCCCAGGGCACTGACACGTCAAGCTCGGTGCCCGTTCCGTGACCGTACGCGCAAGAAGCGTCGCGCAAGCGTTACAGGGGGCGTACGACCGGCACACAGAATTTGCACGACAGCGCGTGCTAGAGGTTTCATGGCCGGTCACGCTCGTGGCTGGTCCCGGTTCCCGTTCCGAACCGGTGGCCCCCACGAAGGCTGTAGCGTGGCCGACGGAGACCGTGACAACACCGCGCGCACCGCGGGCAGAAACGACGGCGAGGACTGATGGCACAGACGCAGCGCGCCCAGGGCCCGTCCGACCCCGAGGCGAGTGGCGGCGGCATGTCGGACGCGCCGGAGTTGTGGGGCAACGGCGGGCTCGTCGGCGACGGCCGCTACCGGCTGACCCACCGGCTGGGCCGGGGCGGCATGGCCGAGGTCTTCGCGGCCGAGGACGTCCGGCTGGGCCGGACCGTCGCGGTCAAGCTGCTGCGCGCCGACCTGGCCGAGGACCCGGTCTCCAAGGCCCGCTTCACCCGCGAGGCACAGTCCGTCGCCGGCCTCAACCACCACGCGATCGTCGCCGTGTACGACTCCGGCGAGGACTTCGTGGGCGGCCAGTCCGTGCCGTACATCGTGATGGAGCTGGTCGAGGGCCGCACCATCCGCGACCTGCTGATGAACGCCGAGGCGCCGGGCCCCGAGCAGGCCCTGATCATCGTCTCCGGCGTGCTGGAAGCGCTTGCCTACTCGCACCAGCACGGCATCGTGCACCGCGACATCAAGCCGGCCAACGTGATCATCACGAACAGCGGCGCCGTCAAGGTGATGGACTTCGGCATCGCGCGTGCGCTGCACGGCGCCCAGTCGACGATGACGCAGACCGGCATGGTCATGGGCACGCCGCAGTACCTCTCCCCGGAGCAGGCGCTCGGCAAGGCCGTCGACCACCGCTCCGACCTGTACGCGACCGGCTGCCTGCTGTACGAACTCCTCGCGCTGCGGCCCCCGTTCACCGGTGAGACCCCGCTGTCGGTGGTCTACCAGCACGTCCAGGACATGCCGATCCCGCCCTCGCAGGTCACCGACGGCTGCCCGCCGGAGCTGGACGGCCTGGTGATGCGCTCGCTCGCCAAGGAGCCGGACGACCGGTTCCAGACGGCCGAGGAGATGCGCGGGCTGATCCAGTACGGCCTGCAGATGCTCTACGAGGCGGGCGGCCACACCGGCACCTGGAACACCGGCCCGGTGCAGTCGCACGACGGCCGGCACACCCCGGCGGGCGGCTTCACGGGGACGACCGCGATGCAGCACCCGGGCGACTTCGGCCCCGGCACCGCGCAGATCCCGCAGCCGATCCTGCCCTCCCGGTACGGCAACGGCGACGACGGCGGCTTCGAGGGGCACGGCAACAGGGGCGGCGGGCGCGGCAAGCTGTGGATCGTCGCGGTCCTCGCGGTGATCGCGATCGCGGCGGGCGTCGCGTTCGCGCTGAACAACGCGGGCGGCAGCGGGAAGACCGGCGGCGACACCCATCAGACGACGACGCCCTCGCAGTCCACGACGGACGACTCGACGTCCCCGTCGCCGTCGGACAGCACCTCCGACCAGCCGACCGGCTCCAGCACGGACAACGGCTCGGACACCGGCTCGGGCGGCACCGGCTACACCCCGACGGATCCGCAGACCACGCAGTCGCAGACCACGCGCCCGACGGATCCGCAGACCACGCCGTCGCAGTCCACGGGCACGAGTACGACCAATGGCGGCACGACCAACGGTGGCACGACCAACGGCGGGACGACCAACGGTGGCACGACCAACGGTGGCACGACCAATGGCGGCACGACCAACGGCGGGACGACCAACGGTGGCACGAACGGCGGGACGACCACCGGCACCACGAACGGCGGCACGGACGCGGGCGTGACGTCCGGCGTGACGGGCGACCCCACCGCTTGAAGGACACCTCCGGCGCCCGTGGCCGCATCCCCGTGACGGCCTCCCCGTGAGCCGACCGGCGCCCGGGGCGGGCGCGGGCGCCGTCAGCCGGTGAACGCCTCGCAGACGGCGTCGTACTCCCGCGTCCACCACACCACGAGCGCCGACGCGGCCGGGAACTGACAGTCCGCGCGCGTGTCACGGCGTTCGTAGTGCCAGCGCAGCATCCAGAAGTCGTTCAGCCGCTCCCACCACACCCGGTGCACGGCCGCCGACAGCTCCGAGGGCGTGGCCCCGGCCGCGCGCCGGTACGCGCGCGCGTAGGCGCGTACTTTCGGCAGGTCCAGGGCGCCCGCGGGGCGTACGAAGAAGATCACCGCGGCGCGTACGGCCTCCTCCGCGCGGGGCTGCACGCCGAGCCGGTCCCAGTCGACGATGGCCGCGGGCACGCCGTCCTTGTAGAGCAGGTTGAACGGGTGGAAGTCGCCGTGCACCCAGCCCACCGAGCCCCCGCGCGGGGGGCGCCGGTCCGCGTGCTGCTCCAGGAGCGCGCGGCGTTCCAGGAGCCGGTGCCGGGCCAGCTCGTCGAAGGCGTCGGCGGGACGGTGGCGGCGGACCCGGCCGAGCAGGTCGTCGATGAGGTCGAAGGTGTCGTCCGGGTCGGCGCTCTCCACGGGATGGGGGCTCGTGGCCGGACGGGTGCGCCCCTTGGGCGGCATCACGCGCTCCAGGCAGGCGTGCACGGCGCCCAGGACCGCTCCCAGGCGCGCGCTCTCGGGCCGGGTGAGCTGGCCGCCGTGGCGGTGCCGGCCGTCGATCCAGGGGTGCAGGGCGTAGGCGTGGCCGCCGACGACGGCGACCGTACGGCCCTCGCGGGACGCGAGCGGCACGGGGACGGGGACGCCCAGGTCGGCCAGGCGTCGGGTGGCCAGGTGACGGCGCTCGATGGCGGCCGGGTCGGCCGTGTCGGGGTCGAAATGGTGCTTCAGGAAATAGCTGCCGCGGGTGGTACACACCCGGTATGCGCGATTGAGGAGGCCCTGCACGACCGGTTCACAGGTGAGAGCGCTACCGGCGGAGTACATGCGGAGCAAGTCGCCCAGAGGGGGCGCTTGGGGTACGAGGGGTGGTACACAAGAGCGCGGCACGCCGCAGATGCTAGGGCACGAAAAGCGCCCGTGAGCTGGGCGTTGTCACAAGCAGTCGACGATGATCGCTTTCGGTCACGCGCCAGGCTTTATCAGAGATTTCCGTCGCTTCCGCTCTTTTCCACCTGCCTGCCGAGCTTGGAAAGCGGACGCGAAACGTAATTCTTGATCGTCTTCTCGGCGGGATGCAAGGCGGGATGCAAACGCTCGCCGATCCGGAGCGGCTCGCTGCCGGGGATCGCCTCCCGGCGCACCTCGGCCCCGCTGCCGTCCGGCGGCCATCGAGGAGAAATGCCACGATTTTTCCGCCCTCGTGCACGGAAGGAGTCTCCCACGCAAACTCTTCCCGTGACCTGGGTGCGCGGGATAACGTGCGCTTGCTCCGGCCTTTCGCGAGGCTGTGACCAGCACGCTTCTCCCTCCCTTCGACTTTACTTGGAAATCCAAGCAAAGTCGCAGGTCAGATGGGGTTTCACAGAAATGTGAGGCACTGGGTAACGTGTTGGTTGCAGGGCGCTCGCCGGGGCACCTGTCACGCCTGTTCCCGGCCGAGTGGCACCCACCCCGTGCCCCGTGGTCGAAACAGGTGAGCCGCACTGGCCTACCGGCAACCCCGGGGGCCGGAACGACGGAGGAGCACACGTGACCGTGGACAGCAGTGCCGCGCGCCAGCCGCGACGCAGCGCCGCAGACAAGGCCGGCAAGACCGGTACCGGAGCGAAGTCCGGCAGGTCCGGCACCGCGTCCGGAGCCACCGGTACCCAGCGCACCACCCGCACCACCCGTACCGCCGCGAAGAAGAGCGCCGAGCCCGAGCTCGTCCAGCTCCTGACGCCCGAGGGCAAGCGGGTCAAGAACGCCGAGTACGACGCCTACGTCGCCGGCATCACCCCCGAAGACCTGCGCGGCCTGTACCGCGACATGGTGCTCACCCGCCGCTTCGACGCCGAGGCCACCGCCCTCCAGCGCCAGGGCGAGCTGGGCCTGTGGGCCTCCCTGCTGGGCCAGGAGGCCGCCCAGATCGGCTCCGGGCGGGCCACCCGCGAGGACGACTACGTCTTCCCGACCTACCGCGAGCACGGCGTCGCCTGGTGCCGCGGGGTCGACCCGACCAACCTGCTCGGCATGTTCCGCGGTGTGAACAACGGCGGCTGGGACCCCAACAGCAACAACTTCCACCTGTACACGATCGTCATCGGCTCCCAGACGCTGCACGCCACCGGCTACGCGATGGGCATCGCCAAGGACGGCGCGGACAGCGCGGTCATCGCCTACTTCGGCGACGGCGCCTCCAGCCAGGGCGACGTGGCCGAATCGTTCACCTTCTCCGCGGTCTACAACGCCCCGGTCGTGTTCTTCTGCCAGAACAACCAGTGGGCGATCTCCGAACCGACCGAGAAGCAGACCCGGGTGCCGCTCTACCAGCGCGCCCAGGGCTACGGCTTCCCCGGCGTCCGCGTCGACGGCAACGACGTGCTGGCCTGCCTCGCGGTGACCAAGTGGGCGCTGGAGCGCGCCCGCAGGGGCGAGGGCCCCACCCTGGTGGAGGCGTTCACCTACCGGATGGGCGCCCACACCACCTCGGACGACCCCACCCGCTACCGGGCCGACGACGAGCGCGTGGCCTGGGAGGCCAAGGACCCGATCCTGCGCCTTCGCCGGTACCTGGAAGCCTCAAACCACGCGGACGAGGGATTCTTCGCGGAACTCGAGGCCGAGTCCGAGGCGTTGGGCAAACGAGTGCGCGAAGTGGTCCGTGCCATGCCCGACCCGGATCATTTCGCCATCTTCGAGAACGTGTACGCGGACGGGCACGCGCTCGTCGACGAGGAGCGCGCCCAGTTCGCCGCCTACCAGGCGTCGTTCGCGGACGCATCTGAAGGGGGTCACTGACATGGCCGAGAAGATGGCGATGGCCAAGGCCATCAACGAGTCGCTGCGCCGTGCCCTGGAGACCGACCCCAAGGTCCTGGTCATGGGCGAGGACGTCGGCAAGCTCGGCGGTGTGTTCCGGGTGACCGACGGCCTGCAGAAGGACTTCGGCGAGAGCCGGGTCATCGACACCCCGCTCGCGGAGTCCGGCATCGTGGGCACCGCGATCGGCCTGGCCCTGCGCGGCTACCGCCCGGTGGTGGAGATCCAGTTCGACGGCTTCGTCTTCCCCGCCTACGACCAGATCGTCACCCAGCTCGCGAAGATGCACGCGCGCTCGCTGGGCAAGGTCAAGATGCCGGTCGTCGTCCGCATCCCCTACGGCGGCGGCATCGGCGCGGTCGAGCACCACTCCGAGTCCCCCGAGGCGCTCTTCGCGCACGTGGCGGGCCTGAAGGTGGTCAGCCCCTCCAACGCCTCGGACGCGTACTGGATGATGCAGCAGGCCATCCAGAGCGACGACCCGGTGATCTACTTCGAGCCCAAGCGCCGCTACTGGGACAAGGCCGAGGTGGACGTCGACGCGATCCCCGCGCCGCTGCACAGGGCGCAGGTCGTCCGCGAGGGCACCGACCTGACCCTGGCGGCGTACGGCCCGATGGTGAAGCTGTGCCAGGAGGTCGCGAACGCGGCTGCCGAGGAGGGCAAGTCCCTGGAGGTCCTGGACCTGCGCTCGGTCTCCCCGCTGGACTTCGACGCGATCCAGACGTCCGTCGAGAAGACCCGTCGCCTGGTCGTCGTCCACGAGGCGCCGGTGTTCCTCGGTTCCGGCGCGGAGATCGCCGCCCGCATCACCGAGCGCTGCTTCTACCACCTGGAGGCCCCGGTGCTCCGGGTCGGCGGCTACCACGCCCCGTACCCGCCGGCCCGCCTGGAGGAGGAGTACCTGCCGGACCTGGACCGCGTGCTCGACGCCGTCGACCGCTCGCTGGCGTACTGAGGAGAGGTTCGTGACGACGATGACGGAAGCGTCCGTACGCGAGTTCAAGATGCCGGACGTCGGCGAGGGACTCACCGAGGCCGAGATCCTCAAGTGGTACGTCCAGCCGGGCGACACGGTCACCGACGGCCAGGTGGTGTGCGAGGTCGAGACCGCCAAGGCGGCCGTCGAACTGCCCATCCCCTACGACGGCGTGGTCCGCGAACTGCACTTCCCCGAGGGCACCACGGTCGACGTGGGCACGACCATCATCGCGGTGGACGTGGCGGGCGGCGCGCCGGCCCCGACGCAGGCGGAGCCCGTGGCGCCGGCCGAGGCCCCGGCCGAGGAGGCGAAGCCGGAGGGCCGCCAGCCGGTCCTGGTCGGCTACGGCGTGGCGACGTCCTCCACCAAGCGCCGCCCCCGCAAGGGCTCCGAGGTCACGGTCCCGGCACCGGCCCAGGCGATCCAGGCGGAGCTGAACGGCCACGCCGCCCCGGCCGTGGACAGGCCCCGCCCGCTGGCCAAGCCGCCGGTGCGCAAGCTGGCCAAGGACCTCGGCGTCGACCTGGACACGGTCACCCCGTCCGGCCCCGACGGCGTCATCACGCGCGAGGACGTCCACGCGGCGGCCACGCCCGCGACGGCCGCACCGGCGACCGCCACTCCCGCTGCTACCGCCGCCCCCGTGACGCCGGCGCCGGCTCCCGTGGCGTCGTACGACACCGCGCGCGAGACCCGCATCCCCGTCAAGGGCGTCCGCAAGGCGACGGCCACGGCGATGGTCGGCTCGGCGTTCACGGCGCCGCACGTCACGGAGTTCGTGACGGTGGACGTGACGCGCACGATGAAGCTGGTCGAGGAGCTGAAGCAGGACCGCGAGTTCCAGGGCCTGCGGGTCAACCCCCTGCTGCTGATCGCCAAGGCCCTGCTGGTCGCCGTCAAGCGCAACCCGGACATCAACGCCTCCTGGGACGAGGCCGCCCAGGAGATCGTGCAGAAGCACTACGTCAACCTGGGCATCGCCGCGGCCACCCCGCGCGGCCTGATCGTGCCGAACATCAAGGACGCGCACGACAAAACGCTCCCGCAGCTGGCCGGGGCCCTCGGCGAGCTGGTGGCGACGGCCCGCGAGGGCAGGACGTCCCCGGCGGCGATGCAGGGCGGCACGATCACCATCACGAACGTCGGCGTCTTCGGCGTCGACACCGGCACGCCGATCCTCAACCCCGGTGAGTCGGCGATCCTCGCGATCGGCGCGATCAAGCTCCAGCCGTGGGTCCACAAGGGCAAGGTCAAGCCCCGCCAGGTCACCACGCTGGCGCTGAGCTTCGACCACCGCCTGGTCGACGGCGAACTGGGCTCCAAGTTCCTCGCGGACGTGGCCGCGATCCTGGAACAGCCGAAGAGGCTGATCAGCTGGGCGTGACGCCGCTGAGTGGTTAATCTTCGGAGTCGAGGGAGGACGGCCGCAACATCGACTTGCGGCCGCCTTCCCTGCTGCCAGGAGCTCACCGGTTCAGCGCGTACACCGGCGCCCCGTCCTCGGCCCCGCCGTGAGGGCGGATGCAGGCGTGCCGCCGCCGCAGCAGCTGTAGGCACTCATTGACACGCCGCACCGAGAGCCCCGTCCGGGCGGCGATGGATTCGAGGGGCTCGCGCAGTTCGCCCTTGTCCACGAGAACGGGGGCGATGACGACGGCCACGGCCCACACGTCCTCCGTCACGGACAGCCGCTGCCGCCAGTCCGCCAGGACGGATGCCGTCGTGGGCAGAGCCGTGGAAGCGTCCGGCGGCGGGACGGGACGGCCGAGGGCCAGGAGGTCGAGGCGGTCGGCGATGCGTTCCATCGCCCGGACCATGGCCTGTTGCACGGCCGGCGCGGCCTTCTGCGTGGCGAGCAACTCCCGCTGCACGACCACTGATTCGCGCTGTGCGATCGCAAGCTCCTCGTCCACCTGAAGGTTGTGCGCCTCCAGCCGGACGATGGCCTCCGCCACCTGCTCCGGCATGGCGTAGGCGATGGGAGCACCGGGTTCGGCGGGCTGCACCTCGGCCCTGCTGTGCGCCGGTGCCGGGGGCGCGGTGGCGGGCTGGGCGGCGGCGCGGGGCTGCGCCGGCGTGCTCGGGGACGGCACGGCGGGGGCGGCCCTGGCGACCGTGGCGGGCACGCTCGCCCTCGCGCTCGTCTTCCTTCTGCTGGCGCGGCTGCTGAAGGTCGGCGAACTGCGGCGGCTGCCGGGACTCCGCTGACCTCGGCCCCTCCAACAGGCCGTCCCAGCAGGTGTTTTGTGCGGATCCCCGACGTCGCCTCAGGGTGTGTTCAGGACGTTGCCTCAGGGGTTCCTCAGGGTGGAGTGGGGGGTGTCACGGATAGTGACGGAGCGGCCGCCGGCGGGACGCTGGTGCCATGAAGAAATCGACTGCCGCCCGCCCCGGTTCCTCTCCTTCCGCTCCCCCTGCTCCCCCTTCTCCTTCCTCTCCGGTCCGCCGTGTCGCCGCCGTCGCGGGCGCCGCCGTCCTCGCCGGTACGGCGGCGGTGTGCGCGCCGGCTGCCGCGTACGCCGCGCCCCGCGCCGCTCCCCCGTCCGCGTCCACGACCGACTTCAGCGACTGCCCATCCCTTCCCGACGGCGTCGACCCGGCCCGCTGGAGATGCGAAGTGCACACCGCGGCACCGCGGTTGACGATGGGAAAGGTCACGGTGGCGTTCGCCCCCATCACCTTGACGCACGCAGAGGGTCCGATGCCGGACGGTGTCAACGGGCAGGTGTGGGGCGCGATGCACAGCACGCCGACCGCTGTACCGGGCGGACTGACCGGCACCCCCGCGGGCGATCGCACGGCGGCCCTGGGACTGGCGATACAGGCGGAGTACGGCGGCTGGTTCGACGCCTACACCGGCCGGTTCAGCCTCCGCTTCCGGCTCCTGAGCCCGCTGCTGCCGCACGGGTGCGCCGTCGGGGCGAGCGCCCCCGTCGACTTCCAGCTGAAGCGGTCCGGCCCTTCCACGTGGATCTCCCAGGACCCGCCCGTGATCGCCTTCTCGGCGTACGACGACACGTTCACCGCCCCGGCCGCCGAGGACTGCGGCCCGCTCACCGGCCCCCTCAACCACCGGCTCGGCGTGCCGGCGGCCAAGGGAAACCTGATGACCTACGACGCCGTGTACACCTTCAAGACCTACGACCAGCTCGCGGTGAAGGAGGGCCGACGTCTGCGCTGAGACCGCTTCATCCGATGCCCGCTCGGTCCCGTCGGCGCAGGGCGTTCAGCAGGGCCGCGCCGCGCTCGGCGTCGTCCACGCTGACCGCGAAGTCGCTGCGGCGGCCCCGGGGGCGTACGACCAGACAGTCGCCGGCGCGGAGCATGACCGTCGTGCCGTGGCCGCTGAGGCGGTAGCCCCAGCCGCCGACCTCGGACGGGCGGCGCTGCTCGGCGCGGGCGGACTCGATGGCGGCGGGGGACCAGCGGCGGGCGGGCCAGCCGAGGGGGCCGAACGCCACCTCCAGACCCGCTTCCGACACCTTCGCGCGGACCGAGGAGAACACGCCGCCGGCCAGGGCGATGACGCCGCAGACCGCGAACACGGGCCACAGGGCCTCAGGGCTCGCCAGGCCGACGCCGAGGGCCACCAGTGTGCCGGCGGCGACCAGGCATGCGGCGGCGGACAGCAACTGGAGCCAGGGGTTGGCCGCGTGGGAGAACCACGCCAGCCGTTCGCCCTCGGGCAGGTCCAGCTCGGGCGGTGCGATGGCGGGCGTGGCGGAGGCGACGTGGACGGCGATCCGCCAGGCGACGGCGAGGGCGGCCCCCGTCAGGGCCAGGATCAGCACGATGGCCCAGACCGGCTGGCGGGCCTCGTGCCAGTCCGTGCGGTCGAGGTTGGCCCGGACGACGGACGCCTGCGCGCCGACGAGGACGGTACCCGTGGGGGCCAGGACGAGCCCCCGCCAGGGGCGGGCGCCCGCCCGCGCACGGCGCCGGCTCAGGGACACCGCGAGGGCGATCAGCAGCCAGATCCCGGCCGGGAACACGGCGGCGGCCCACAGCGGCATCGACCCGTCGGGGGCGGCGTCGCCGCTCCAGTGGGTGGCCAGGCGGCCGGGGAGCCGGCCGTGGGCGGCCCAGGGCAGGCCCGCGAGCAGTGCGGCGACGGCCGCGACGCACGCCGCGGTGCCCCAGCGGGGGGCGTGCCCACCGCGCCAACCGCTGTGCGCGGCCGGACCGCTGCCGTTCTTCATGTCGTCCCCGTCCGTCATGAGATCCCCCGGATCATGTCGATGAGGTCGGTGCGGCTGTAGCCGAGCCGGGAGGCTTCGGCGACCAGTTCCCGCACCCTGAGCTGCAGTCCGGACCGCCGGTCGGCCCCCTCGGCCACGGTGATCCCGCGGCCCCGGCGGAACTCCAGCAGGCCCTCGTCCCGCAGTTCGCGCAGGCCGCGCAGGACGGTGTTGACGTTGATGTCCAGGGCCTCGGAGAGATCGCGGGCGGAGGGCAGCCGGTCACCGGCGCGGCACTCGCCCTCGGCGACGGCCCGCCGGATCGCCGCCGCGACCTGCTCGTGCAGGGGGCGGGTGTCGGTCTTGTCCAGACGCAGCAGCATGGTGCTAATGACACTAGCACCATTCACTTCATCTCATGTCACCGGGCATCGTCCAGGTGGTGTCCGTGTCCGTGTCCGTGCTCCGGCCCGCGTCCGGGAACGGCAACGGGCCCGCCGCTGGTCGCGACGGGCCCGTGGATGTCTGTCCGACCAGGCGTCAGCCGAGCTTGGTGAAGCCGTAGGAGAGGAGCTTCTTGGCGTCCGACTCGCGCTGCGCGATGGACGAGGAGGCGAGGACGGTGCCGATGACCGTCTTGCCGTTCCGGGTCGCGGCGAAGACCAGGCAGTACTTGGCCTCCGGGCCGGAGCCGGTCTTCACGCCGATGGTGCCGCTGTAGCTGGAGAGCAGCGTGTTGGTGTTGGTCCACGTCTGCATCGTGCGGGTGCTGCCGGTCTTGGTGATCGTCTTCGCGGTGTACGCCGTCGTCTTGACGATCGCCCGGAAGGTGGCGTTCTTCATCGCGCTGCTGGCGATCTTCGTCAGGTCGCGCGGCGTCGAGAAGTTGTTGCCGTTGCCGATGCCGTCGAACGAGTCGAAGCTCGTGTTCTTCAGCCCAAGGCTCTTGGCGGCGCTGTTCATCTTGCCGATGAAGTTCTTCACGCGCGCGTCGCGCGTGGTGCCGGAGCCGTAGGTGTCGGCGAGCGCGTAGGCGGCGTCGCAGCCGGACGGCAGCATCAGGCCGTACAGCAGCTGGCGGACGGTGACCTTGTCGCCGACGATCAGGTGGGCCTGGGAGGCGTTGTTCTTGACGACGTAGTCGCTGTACGCCTTCTGGATCGTCACCTTCTTGTCGAGGTTGAGGTTCGACTGGGCGAGCACGACCTTGGCGGTCATGATCTTGGTGGTGGATCCGGTGGACCGCTTGGTGTCCGCGGCCTTGGTGTAGAGCGACGCGCCGTTCGCGTTGTTCATCACGTAGCCGCCGGCGGCCACGATCGAGGGCGCCGTGACGGCCTGCGCGGGCACCGCGGTGAGGGCACCGGTCGCGAGCAGCGCGCCGGAGGTGACGGCGACGGCGGCGCCTCTGCGGATACGGGTCCTGCGGGTGCCGTGAATGCCGGTAATCAAAGTGAAGTACCCCGATTGTCTTGAATGCCCCTGAAGCGCGGCCGAGTTGAGGTGGCAAGAGTGGAGGGCCGCACACGTGTGACACGTAAGTAGCACACAAGGTTGTGCGGTTGCTGCCCGGGGATCTCGGTCTCGTCCGGATCGTGGACGCCGGCGCCGCATGCGTACGTGTTGTATCTATCCTGTGGGCATGAAAACGGCCGTCCAGCAGCCAGCGCCCCCGATCAAGCAGCCACCCGCCGCCGACCGCGTCTACACCCACGTCAAACAAGGTGTCCTCGACCGTCGTTACGAGGGCGGGACCCTGCTCACCGAGGGCGAGCTGGCCGAAGCCGTCGGGGTCTCGCGCACCCCGGTGCGCGAGGCGCTGCTGCGACTGGAGGTCGAGGGCCTGATCCGGCTCTACCCGAAGAAGGGCGCCCTCGTGCTGCCCGTCTCCGCGCAGGAGATCGCCGATGTCGTGGAGACCCGGCAGCTGGTCGAGGAGCATGCCGCGCGCAAGGCCGTACCCGCGCCGCCCGCACTGCTGGAGCGGCTCGCCGTGCTGCTGGAGCAGCAGAAGGCGCAGGCCGCCGCCGGGGATCTGGCCGGTGCGGCGGTGACCGACCGCACCTTCCACGCCGAGATCGTGCGCAGCGGCGGCAACGAGATCCTCTCCCGGCTCTACGACCAACTGCGCGACCGCCAGCTGCGGATGGGTGTGGCCGTCATGCACTCGCACCCGGACCGGATCGCCAAGACCCTGGCCGAGCACGAGGAGATCCTGGAAGCGCTGCGCGCCGGGGACGCGCAGGCGGCCGTCGGGGTCGTGCACCGGCACGTGTCCTGGTTCGAGCACCTCGCGCGGGGTGAGGTGCGGTGAGCGCCACGACGAGCAAGGCCACCCTCCCGGGTGACCCGCCGGGCGGCCGACGCGCCGCCGCCGTATGGTCCATAGGCGTCGCCGTCTACTTCGTCGCCGTCATCTTCCGTACGTCACTGGGCGTCGCGGGTCTGGACGCCGCCGACCGGTTCCACGTCAACGCCTCCGCGCTGTCCACGTTCTCCATACTTCAGCTGCTGGTCTACGCCGGCATGCAGATACCCGTCGGCCTGCTGGTCGACCGGCTCGGCACGAAGAAGGTGCTGAGCATCGGCGCGGTGCTGTTCACGGCCGGGCAGCTCGGCTTCGCCTTCTCGCCGTCGTACGGCACCGCGCTCGCCTCCCGGGCCCTGCTGGGCTGCGGCGACGCGATGACCTTCATCAGCGTGCTGCGCCTCGGCACCCGGTGGTTCCCGGCCCGGCGCGGTCCGCTGATCGCGCAGCTCGCGGGGCTCGTCGGCATGGCGGGCAACCTGGTCTCCACGCTGGTCCTCGCCCGCCTGCTGCACAGCATCGGCTGGACCCCGGCGTTCGCGGGCAGCGCGCTCGCCGGTGCCGTGGTGCTGGCACTGACGCTGCTGTTCCTGAAGGACCACCCCGAGGGGTACGAGCCGGAGCCGTCCCCGCACCGGGGCGCGGCCTATGTGCGGCGGCAGATCCTGGCCTCCTGGCGGGAGCCCGGGACGCGGCTGGGGCTGTGGGTGCACTTCACCACCCAGTTCCCGGCGATGGTGTTCCTGCTGCTGTGGGGCCTGCCGTTCCTGGTCGAGGCGCAGGGGCTGAGCCGGGCCACGGCCGGCGAGCTGCTGACGCTGGTCGTGCTGTCCAACATGGTGATCGGGCTCGTCTACGGCCAGATCGTCGCCCGGCACCACGCGGCGCGGCTGCCGCTGGCGCTCGGGACGGTCGGGGCGACGGCGCTGATGTGGGCGGCGACGATCGTCTACCCGGGGGAGCGGGCGCCGATGTGGCTGCTGGTGGTGCTGTGCACGGTGCTCGGGGCCTGCGGGCCGGCGTCGATGCTCGGCTTCGACTTCGCGCGGCCGGCCAATCCGCCCGAGCGGCAGGGGACGGCGTCCGGGATCACCAACATGGGCGGGTTCATCGCCTCGATGACGACGCTGCTCGCGATCGGGGTGCTGCTGGACGCCACCGGTGACGACTACGACATCGCGTTCTCGGCGGTGTTCGTGCTGCAGGCGCTGGGCGTCAGCCAGATCCTGCGGCTCCGGGGGCGGGCGGCCCGGCGTGAGCGCGAGCGGCTCGTCGCCAGCCGGGTGGAGACGGTCCACGTGCCCGCGGCGTAGCCCCCGCCCCCACCTGCTGTGACAACCTGCCGTGGCGCTCACCGGCGGCCGCCCGCCACGACATCGGCTACGGCGTCACCGTGAAGTTGCGCAGGATCGCCGCCGTCAGGTCCGGGTCGCCCTCGGTCTTCACCCGGTCCGTCACCGCCTCCGGGGTGACGCGGCCGCAGGCCAGGCGGACGTAGGTCTCCCAGTCGAGGGTGAGCGTGGCGGCGGGGCCGAGGGCCGGGGCCGTCTCCAGGGTGCCCCGGCCCTGGATGTCGACGCGGATCGTGCGCAGGAACTCCACCGGGCCGTGCACGTCGAAGACGATCGCCGAGCTGCGCGGCGCGTTCGCGCCCTTGGCGACGACCTTGGGGAGCGCGTCCAGAAGGACGTCGCGGACCACGTGCGCACCCGGCGAGTCGAGGTTGCCGGGCAGGCCGAGGGCCGTGCGCAGGTCCTGCTCGTGCACCCACACGTCGAACGCCCGGGTGCGGTAGGCCTGTTCCAGGGTCACGTCCTTGCCCAGCGGGCCGCGCACCGTGGTGCCGGGGTCGCGGGACTCGTTGCGGTGCTGGCGGTTGCGCCGGATGACCGTGTACTCCAGCTCGGCCGTCATCTCCGGCGCCGTGTGATGGCGGCGGCTGTCGACCTGCATCTCCATGTAGCGCTGGTGCTCGGTCCTGACGTGGAAGAGGTCGCTCGGCAGGGAGTGGATGGGGCGCGGGTCGCCGAGCATCTCGCAGTCCAGGCCGATGACGTGCGACACGACGTCGCGGACCGACCAGCCGGGGCAGGGGGTCCGCCGGTTCCACTCGCTCTCGACGAGCGGCTGCAGCATCCCGGATATCGCTTCGACGGAGTGTGTCCAGGCGTCGGCGTAGGGCTGGAGGGTGGGATGCAGACTCACGGAACGGGACCCCTCGGCGGTCGGTACACGGGCAGGTTGTGGCGGCGTTGCCAGCGGGCGGCGGCGGCACGGCGGTGGGTGTCTGGGTCTCCCCCAATTCTCGGCTGCGCTCGAATCGGGGGGACCCCCAAGTTACGCTGCAATCAGTCACCCCGGCAGTGCTTTCGTGTGACGATCGTAGGCCTGTGTGGACGTCTCGAATGCCAGGACGGTGGTAGTGTGCGCGCCTCGCTGATCCAGATCGCCGTGAACGAGGACGAATCGGTCGACTCCCGGCGGCAGCGGGTGGCCGGGCTGGTCCGGGAACAGGCCGGTGCCGATCTCGTGGTCCTCCCCGAGCTGTGGACCACCGGCGCCTTCGCCTACGAGGAGTTCGGCCGCGAGGCCGAGCCGCTCGAAGGGCCGACGTACGAAGCGATGGCCAAGGCCGCGAGCGACGCGGGCGTGTGGCTGCACGCCGGGTCGATCCCGGAGCGCGCCGCATCCGACAGCGGCTCCGCCTCGGGCGACGGGCCGCTCTACAACACCTCTCTCGTCTTCTCCCCCTCCGGTGAACTGGCCGCCGCCTACCGCAAGATCCACCGCTTCGGCTTCGACAAGGGCGAGGCCGTGCTGATGGGCGCGGGGCAGGAGCTGGTGACGGTCCGGCTGCCCGGGACCACGCTGGGCGTGGCCACCTGCTACGACCTCCGTTTCCCCGAACTCTTCCGCGGGCTGGTCGACGCCGGCGCCGAGATCCTCGTCCTCCCGGCGGGGTGGCCCGAGCGGCGGCGCGCGCACTGGACGCTGCTGGCTCAGGCGCGGGCGGTGGAGAACCAGGCGTTCGTGCTCGCCTGTGGAACGGCCGGGACGCACGCCGGAGTTCCCCAGGCCGGTCACTCGATCGTGGTGGATCCGTGGGGCGAGGTGCTCGCCGAGGCGGGCCCGGGCGAGGAGGTCCTAACGGTCGACCTCGACCCGGCGAAGGTGGCCGCCACCCGCGAGCAGTTCCCCGCCCTGAAGGACCGGGTCCTCGGCCTGCGCCCGCCGCACGACAGGGCCTAGCCCCACCAGCGGCCTAGTCCTCCTCGCGCTCCTTCTCCGCGAGGTGGATCACGCACACCGCCACGGCGATCAGCAGGGCCGGGTCCGCGTCCTCGCGGACGACGTCGACGCCGTAGGTCTCCCGCAGGTGCAGCCGGCGGCGGGAGATCACCGCGAGGAGTTCGCCGTCGTACTCGACCGCGAACTCGCGGTCCAGGATCTTCCCGCTGACGTCCAGCTCGCTCCCGTCGGCCAGGGCGACCCGGTAGTGGTTGCGCAGCAGGGACAGGCGTTTGCGGCGGATCCTGGCCAGGCCCTCGCCGTCCCGCTCGATCACCATCGTGTCGCGCAGCGCGAACATCTTCTGGTGGATGTCGATCAGGACGCGTCCGTGGGCGTCCTTCAGCTCGAAGGTGTCCCGCAGCCGCATCGCCTTGCCGTCGACGAGGAACACCTTCCGGCCGTGTTCGTCCTCGATCCAATAGTCTTCACCGATGCCGAGGAGCCGGTCGCGTACGAGGAATCTCATGCGGGTACCGTTCCCCGCCGTTCCTTGATCATCACCGTACCGCCGGCCCGAAGCGCCTGCGGTACGCCGATGGGCTGAGCCCCGTCTCCCGGCGCAGCCGTGCCCGCAGATTGGCCGCCGTACCGAGGCCGCTGCGGGCCGCGACGGCGTCCAGGCGTTCCTCGCCCCGCTCTATCAGCCGGCAGGCCAGGGCCACGCGCTCGCCGGTGAGCCAGGCCAGCGGGGTCGTGCCGAGCTGCGCGCGGAAGCGGCGGTGCAGCGTGGCGGGACTGACGGCCGCGCGGGCGGCGAGGTCCGCCACGGTCAGCGGCTCGGCCAGCCGTTCCTGCGCCCAGGCCAGCAGCGGGCCGAGCGACTCGTCGGGCACGTCGGGCACCGGGCGCTCCACGAACTGCCGCTGGCCGCCGTCCCGGTGGGCGGCGAAGACGAGGCGCCGGGAGACGGCGTTCGCGAGTTCGGCGCCGTGGTCGCGGCGCCAGACGTGCAGCCCGAGGTCGAGCGCGGCCGCGCTGCCGGCGGCCGTGAGCAGGTCGCCCTCGTCCACGAACAGCACGTCCGGCTCCAGCAGCACCCTGGGATGCAGCTCCCGGAACTTCTCCGCCCACATCCAGTGCGTGGTGGCGCGCCGGCCGTCGAGCAGTCCCGCCTCGGCGAGGGCGAAGCTGCCGGTGCAGAAGCTGATGATCCGTGCTCCACGCGCGTGCGTGCGGCTGATGGCGTCGAGGACGTCGGCGCCGCGCGGTACGACGTTGTCGGGGCGGCCCGGTACGACGAGGGTGTCGGCCTCGTCCACCGCCTCCAGGCCGGACACGCCGGTCAGGGTGAAGAAGCCGTGGTTCATCCGGGCCGCGGAGCCGGGCGCGCACAGCGTCACCTCGTACAGGGGCCCCGGGAAGCCCAGTTCGGGCCTCGGCAGGCCGAACAGCTCGGTGGCGACGCCGACCTCGAAGGGGTTGGTGCCCTCGTCGACGATCACGACGACCCGGTGTTGAGAGGATCTTTGCGGCATATGCGATTCCTGGCACTCGTACGAGCAGCCCGGCCACCCGCACGATGACGGCATGGAACCCATCGAACCCATCTCGCTGGACAAGGCCTTCGCCTCCTTCGACGCGTGCTGGAGCCCCCGTATCGTCGCCGCCGTCAACGACTACGACGTCCGTATCGCCAAGTTCGAGGGCGAGCACGTCTGGCACGTGCACGAGGACACCGACGAGTTCTTCCTGGTCCTCGACGGCGAGGTGCACCTGGGGCTGCGCGAACCGGCCGGCGAGCGCACGGTCGTCCTGACCAGGGGGTCGGTGTTCACCGTCCCGCGCGGCACCTTTCACAAGCCGTCCGCGCCCCGGCGCGCCGAGGTCCTCCTCTTCGAGCCCACCGGCACCCTCTCGGTCGGCGACCGGCACGAGGAGGTGCCGGACCACGTGGACGCGACCACGGGACACGCCCTGTCCTGACCCGGTGCCGGAGCCGGGCGGCACTCCTGGATCCGTGACGGGCCGGGGGCGCCGCGGTGGCGCCCCCGAGTCGCCGGCTAGCCCTCCAGGAACGCCGTCAGCGCGTTCGCCAGGAGGAACGGGTCGTCGGCGCCGCAGAGTTCGCGGGCGCTGTGCATCGACAGGATCGCCGCGCCGATGTCGACCGTGCGGATGCCGTGGCGGGCCGCGGTGATCGGGCCGATCGTGGTGCCGCAGGGCATGGAGTTGTTGGAGACGAAGGTCTGGAAGGGGACGTTCGCCTTCTCGCAGGCCGCGGCGAAGACCGCCCGGCCCGAACCGTCCGTGGCGTAGCGGTTGTTGACGTTGACCTTGAGGATGGGGCCGCCGTTGACCCGGGGGTGGTGGGTGGGGTCGTGGCGCTCGGCGTAGTTGGGGTGGACGGCGTGGCCCGTGTCGGAGGACAGGCAGACCGTGCCGGCGAAGGCGCGGGCGCGGTCCTCGTAGGAGCCGCCGCGGGCGAACACCGAGCGTTCCAGGACCGAGCCGAGCAGCGGGCCGTCCGCGCCGGTGTCCGACTGGGAGCCGTTCTCCTCGTGGTCGAAGGCGGCGAGGACCGGGATGCGGGTGAGGGCGGCGCCGGAGGTCGCGGCCGAGGCGAGGGCGGCGGCGGCCGCGTGCACCGACAGCAGGTTGTCCATGCGCGGGCCGGCGAGCAGTTCCCGGTCGCGGCCGAGGTAGGCCGGCGCCTCCACCGGGTGCACCATCAGGTCCCAGCCGGCCACCGAGCCGGCCGCGAGCCCGGCCTCCTGCTCCAGGAAGGAGACGAGGTCGCCCTCGCGCACGTCGTTGCCGAGGCCCCACACCGGCTGGAGGTGGCGCTGCTTGTCGAGCTTGAGGCCCTCCGTGGACACCGAGCGGTCCAGGTGGATCGCCAGCTGGGGGACGCGCAGCAGCGGACGGTCCACGTTCACCAGGACCGAGGAGCCGTCGCGCAGGGTCAGCCGGCCGGCCAGGCCCAGGTCGCGGTCCAGCCAGGAGTTCATCAGCGGGCCGCCGTAGATCTCGACGGCGACCTGGCGCCAGCCGTGCGCACCGCTGTCCGGCTGCGGCTTGACGCGCAGGTTCGGGGAGTCGGTGTGCGCGCCGACGATGTGGAACGGGGTGTGCGGCTCCGCGCCCTCGGGGACGTACCAGGCGACGATCGCGCCGCCGCGCAGCACGTACCTGCCGCCGCTCCCCGCGGCGGAGGCCGCCGATGTCCGCGCGTCCCAGGCGTCCGTCTCCGAGACCTGGCGGAAGCCGGCCTTCTCCAGCCGCGCCGCGGTGGTCGCCACGGCGTGGTACGGCGACGGTCCGGCCGCCAGGAAGGACATCAGGTCGTCGGTGTGGCCGCGGTCGAAGCGGGCAGCGGGTGCGCTCATGGGTTCACCTTAACGACGGGCGCGGGCCCGCTCCCCCCGGAAGGGAAGCGGGCCCGCGCGACGGACCTACGGGATCAGAACGCGGCCTCGTCCAGCTCCATCAGGTCCAGCTCGACGCCCGTGGCGACCTTGCGGGCGAGGGTGACGCCGGGCAGGACGTTCGCGGCGAAGAACTTCGCCGCGGCGATCTTGCCGGTGTAGAAGGCCTGGTCCTTCGCCGAGGCGGTGGCCAGCTTCTCGGCGGCGATGGCGGCGCCCTTGAGGAGCAGGTAGCCGATGACGACGTCGCCGGAGGCCAGCAGCAGGCGGGTGGTGTTCAGGCCCACCTTGTAGATGTTCTTGGTGTCCTGCTCGGTGGCCGCGAGGTCGGTCAGCATCAGGCCGACGATGGCCTCCAGCTCGACGGCCGCCTTGGCCAGGTGCTCACGGGCGCCGGACAGCTCCTCGCCGCCGGTGCCGAGCGCCAGGAACTTCTTGATGTCCTCGGCGAGGGAGTTCAGCGCGGCGCCCTGGTTGCGGACGATCTTCCGGAAGAAGAAGTCCTGGCCCTGGATCGCCGTGGTGCCCTCGTAGAGGGTGTCGATCTTGGAGTCCCGGATGTACTGCTCGATCGGGTACTCCTGGAGGAAGCCGGAGCCGCCGAAGGTCTGGAGCGACTGGGCGAGCTGCTCGTAGGCCTTCTCGGAGCCGTAGCCCTTGACGATCGGCAGGAGCAGGTCGTTCAGCGCGTGCTCGGCGGCGGCGTCCTCGCCGTTCGCCTCCTTGACCTGGATCGCGTCCTGGACGGAGGCGGTGTACAGCACGAGGGCGCGCATGCCCTCGGCGTACGCCTTCTGCGTCATCAGCGAGCGGCGCACGTCGGGGTGGTGGGTGATGGTGACCTTGGGCGCGGCCTTGTCCATGAACTGCGCGAGGTCGGGGCCCTGGACGCGCTCCTTGGCGTACTCCAGCGCGTTCAGGTAGCCGGTGGAGAGCGTGGAGATCGCCTTCGTGCCGACCATCATGCGGGCGAACTCGATGATGCGGAACATCTGGCGGATGCCCTCGTGCTTGTCACCGATGAGCCAGCCCTTGGCGGGGTGCCGGTCGCCGAAGGTCATCTCGCAGGTGTTGGAGGCCTTCAGGCCCATCTTGTGCTCGACGTTGGTGGCGTAGACGCCGTTGCGCTCGCCCAGTTCGCCGGTCTCGAAGTCGAACTCGTACTTCGGCACGAGGAAGAGGGACAGGCCCTTGGTGCCGGGGCCGGCGCCCTCGGGGCGGGCGAGGACGTAGTGGAGGATGTTCTCCGACATGTCGTGCTCACCGGAGGTGATGAAGCGCTTCACGCCCTCGATGTGCCAGGAGCCGTCCTCCTGCTGGACGGCCTTGGTGCGGCCGGCGCCCACGTCGGAGCCCGCGTCGGGCTCGGTGAGCACCATCGTGGAGCCCCACTGCTTCTCCACGGCGATCTTGGCGATGTGCTTCTGGACCTCGTTGCCCTCCTCGAAGAGGATGCCGGCGAACGCCGGGCCCGAGGAGTACATCCACACGGCCGGGTTGGCGCCCAGGATCAGCTCGGCGTAGGCCCAGATCAGGGAGCGCGGCGAGGTGGTGCCGCCGATCTCCTCGGGCAGGCCGAGGCGCCAGTACTCGGAGTCCATGAAGGCCTGGTAGCTCTTCTTGAAGGACGCGGGGACCGGCGCGGTGTTGGTCTCCGGGTCGAAGACCGGCGGGTTGCGGTCGGCGTCGGCGAAGGACTCGGCCAGCTCGTTCTCGGAGAGGCGGGTCAGCTCCTCCAGGACGCTCTTGGCGGTCTCGACGTCCATCTCCTCGAACGGGCCGGTGCCGTACACCTTGTCGCGCCCCAGTACTTCGAAGAGGTTGAACTCGATGTCGCGGAGATTCGACTTGTAGTGCCCCATGGCGACGGCTCCGTAGAGGGATCGGCGAGGCACTGACTCCTCGCAGCCTAATTCACATACCAACAAGTAGCTACGATGATGCTACCCGTCGGTAATAAGACGCAACCCCTCTCGGCCCGAGTGTGAGAAGGGTCTACTCCGCGGGGGTTCTGCCGCTCTGCCCCTGCCCCGCCCCGGGCCTCGGTACGCTTGCGCCCATGTACGGATACGGCCAGCCCATGGACGGTGGTGCTGCTCAGCAGCAGTACGGCTCGGCGCAGCAGCAGATGCAGGGCGGAGCCGGCGGGTACGGCCAGCAGCCGCCGCTCTACCCGGAGCCGTCCCCGCCCTCCCTCGCGGACGCGGTGCGCGCCTTCACCACCGGGCAGATGGCCGCCGAGGACTTCCAGCAGATCTTCGCCACGTCGAAGGTGTACTGCCCGCGCGGTGACACCCCCGGCTTCCTCGCCCTGCACAACACCCAGCAGCCGGTGATCCCGATGTTCACCTCGCTGAAGGAGCTGCGCCGGTACGCGGGCAAGGAGTCCAAGTACTTCGTGATCACCGGCGCCGAGGTGATCGATCTGCTGCCGACCGGCTACGGCTTCGTCCTGGACATGGAGGGCGAGCACCGGATGGTGTTCGACGCGAAGGCCGTCGAGCAGATGGTGGACTTCGCGATGCGCCGGATGTACGGCGGCTGAGCCGCGCGCCGTCTCGACCGAGAGAGCCCGGAGGGAATGCCCTCCGGGCTCTTCGCGTTGGGGGTGGCAGAAAGTTCAACGCTCAACTAAAGTGGGCGCACAAGGAGGTACCGACCATGCCTGCAGTGACCGTCGAGAACCCGTTGACGCTGCCCCGCGTGACCGCACCCGCCGACGCCGTCGCGCGTCCGGTGCTGGCTGTCAGCACCGCTCCGAGCGGTTTCGAGGGCGAGGGTTTCCCCGTCCGTCGGGCGTTCGCGGGGATCAACTACCGTCACCTCGACCCGTTCATCATGATGGACCAGATGGGCGAGGTGGAGTACGCGCCGGGCGAGCCCAAGGGCACCCCCTGGCATCCGCACCGCGGCTTCGAGACCGTCACCTACATCATCGACGGCACCTTCGACCACCAGGACAGCCACGGCGGTGGCGGCACCATCACCAACGGTGACACCCAGTGGATGACCGCCGGCTCGGGCCTGCTGCACATCGAGGCCCCGCCGGAGTCCCTCGTGGTGTCCGGCGGCCTCTTCCACGGCCTCCAGCTGTGGGTGAACCTGCCCGCCAAGGACAAGATGATGGCTCCGCGCTACCAGGACATCCGCGGCGGTCAGGTCCAGCTGCTCACCTCCCCCGACGGCGGCGCGCTGCTCCGCGTCATCGCGGGCGAGCTGGACGGCCACCAGGGCCCCGGGATCACGCACACGCCGATCACGATGATCCACGCGACGCTGGCGCCGGGCGCGGAGATCACCCTGCCGTGGCGCGAGGACTTCAACGGCCTGGCGTACGTCCTGGCGGGGCGCGGTGCGGTCGGTGCCGAGCGGCGTCCGGTCCACCTGGGCCAGACCGCGGTGTTCGGCGCCGGGTCCTCGCTGACCGTCCGCGCGGACGAGAAGCAGGACAGCCACACCCCGGACCTGGAGATCGTCCTCCTCGGCGGACAGCCGATCCGTGAGCCCATGGCGCACTACGGCCCGTTCGTCATGAACACCCGCGACGAGCTCCAGCAGGCCTTCGAGGACTTCCAGAAGGGCCGGCTGGGGACGATCCCGGCGGTGCACGGCATGACCGAGGGCGGACCGCAGGGCTGACTCGGTTGGTTCAAGGAAACAGGGCACACGTCCGGCGGTCATGATCCGCTGGACGTGTGCATCTGCTCCCCGATCCCGTCCGGCGCCTCGCCGCCTGGTGCGCCGTGCTGCTGCTCGTCGCGGGAGTGGGCTGGGTCGGGGTGCGGCTGTGCGGGGAGTTCCGTACGGCCGTCACGCCGGTGCTGCTCGCGCTGCTCGGGACCGCGCTGCTCGGGCCGTTGTACCGGCAGCTCGTCGCGGCGCGGGTACAGCCGTCGGTGGCGGCCGCCCTGACCTGCGTCGCCGTCGTGGCCGTGGTCGGCGGGGCCGTGTACATCGTCGTCGCCGCGCTCGTCGACACCGGGGACCAGATCATCTCCTCGCTGCGGGCCGCCGCCAAGAGCGTGTCCCAGCACTTCGGGGCCGCCGGGACCGGGCTGGACGACCTGGCCGCCAACTCCCGCAAGCTGCTGGCCAAGTTCGGCGGGACGGCCGCCTCCAACGTGATCAGCGGGGTGAGCGTCGCCGCCGAGAGCATCGCCATGGCGGTCCTCGCCCTGCTGCTCGTCTTCTTCTTCCTGCGCGACTCCCACCGGGCCGTCGAGGGCCTGCGCGCCATTGCGCCCGGGGACACCGCCGACACCGTGGAGGCCATCGCCCGGCGGGCCTTCGAGGCGGTGGAGGGGTTCATGCGCGGTACGACGCTCATCGCGCTCATCGACGCCGTCTGCATCACCGTCGGCCTGCTGGTCCTGCGGGTGCCCGGCGCGATCGGGCTCGGCGCGCTGGTCTTCGTCGGCGCCTACATCCCCTATCTCGGCGCCTTCCTCTCCGGCGCGGTGGCCGTCCTGGTCGCCCTCGCCGACCGCGGCTTCGTCATCGCGCTGTGGGCGCTCGGCGTCGTCCTCGCCGTGCAGGTGCTGGAGGGGCATGTGCTGCAGCCGGTCATCCAGAGCCGGACCGTGCAGATGCATCCGGCGGTGGTGATGCTCGCGATCACCGCCGGGGCGTCCGTCGCCGGCATCCTCGGCATGCTGCTCGCCGTACCGCTGACCGCGGCCGCCTTCGGGGTGGTGCAGGAGCTGCGCGGCCGTTACGCGGCGCCGCCCTCCGCGGCCGCCTCGGCCTCCCCGACGCCGTCGGACCCGTCGGCCCCGCCCCCGGACTCGTAGAGCGCGAACCAGATGCTCTTGCCCTCGCCCCGGGGGTCCACGCCCCAGGCGTCGGCGAGGAGCTCGACCAGCATCAGGCCGCGCCCGGAGGAGGCCAGCTCGCCGGGGCGGCGCCGGTGGGGCAGGTCGTCGCCCGTGTCCGTGACCTGCGCCCGGAGCCGGCGCGCCCCCGGTTCGCCGGTCACCTCGGCCAGCAGCAGCGCGTCGGTGTCGGTGTGGACGAGGACGTTGGTGACCATCTCCGAGACGAGCAGCACCGCCGAGTCGACCTGGTCCGGCGAGGCCCAGTCGTGCAGCAGCTCGCGCAGGTGCTGGCGGGCCTCGGTGATCCGGTCCGGCTCGTCCTGCGCCACCGACAGCAGGGTGCGCCGGACCGCGGGCCGGGCGGTGCGCTCCGGCGTCCGGCACAGCAGCACCAGCGCGATGTCGTCCTCGCGGCGGTCGGCCAGCGGGCCGGTGGTGTGGTGCGAGGACGGCCCGTGCACGCCCTGCACCAGCGCGTCCGCCAGCGACTCCAGGCCGGCCGCCCCCTGCTGAGCGTCCGCCGGGTGGTCCTCCAGGATCGCGCGCAGCCGCAGCCAGCCGCTGTCGATGTCGTGCCCGCCGGTCTCCAGCAGGCCGTCGGTGCACAGCATCATCGTCTCGCCGGGTTCGAGGGCGAAGCGGGTCGTCGGGTAGTCGGCGTCCGGGTCGATGCCGAGCGGCAGCCCGCCCGCCGTCGGCCGCATCATCACCGTGCCGTCGGCCATCCGGATCGCCGGGTGTGGGTGTCCGGCGCGGGCGATCTCCAGCATCCCGGTTGCCGGGTCCACCTCGATGTACACGCAGGTCGCGAAGCGCAGGTCGGCCGACTGGTCGGTGTGGTCGGCACGGGCGTCGCGGGTGTCGTGGCCGTCGTGGGCGATGCCGTGCAGGAAGCGGGAGACACGGGAGAGCACGGCGTCCGGGCGGTGGCCCTCGGAGGCGTACGCCCGCAGGGCGATGCGCAGCTGGCCCATCAGGCCCGCCGCCCGTACGTCATGGCCCTGGACGTCCCCGACGACCAGCGCGAAGCGGCCGGAGGGCAGCGGGATCATGTCGTACCAGTCGCCGCCGACCTGGAGTCCGCCGCCGGTCGGGATGTACCGGGCGGCCACCCGCATGCCCGGGATCTTCGGGCCGAGCGAGGGCAGCATGGAGCGCTGGAGGCCCTCCGTCAGCTCGCGCTCGGACTCGACGGCACTGGCCCGGGACAGCGCCTGGGCGAGCATCCGGGCGACCGTGGTGAGCACCGCGCGCTCGTCGGGCGTGAACGCCACCGGGCAGGTGAAGGCGGCCAGCCAGGCGCCCATCGTGTGCCCGGCGACCGTCAGCGGCAGAAAGGCCCAGGACCGGCGGCCGAAGGGCTGGGCGAGCGGCCAGGTGACGGGGTAGCGCTCCTTGTACTCCTGCGGCGAGGAGAGATAGACCGCCCGGCCGGTGCGAGCGACCTCGGCCGCCGGGTAGTCGGTGGCCAGCGGCATGTCCGAGAACGGGTTCATGTCGCCGGGCTCGTGCCCGTGCTGGCCGGTGATCGTCAGCCGGTCGCCCTGGACCCCGAAGACCACCAGCCCGTCCGGGGAGAAGCCCGGCATCGACAGACCGCCGGCCACCCGCAGCACCTCCTCGGTCGACCGGGCCTCCGCCAGCGCCCGGCCCGCGTCCAGCAGGAACGCCTCCCGTGAGCGCCGCCAGTCCCCGGTGACCGCGCTGCGCCCGGCCGGCGTGCCCGGGGCCGGCTCGGTGACCTCCTGGAGGGTGCCGATCAGCTCGAAGGCCTGCCGCTCACGGTCGTAGGACGGCTTCGACCGGCTGCGCACGACCCGCAGGACGTTCCCCCGCTCGTCCATGATCCGGATGCGTACCTCGGCGAGCGTGCCCTCGGCGACCGCCAGCGGCACCACCCCGGTGATCTCGTTCCAGTCGGCCGGGTGCAGCCGGGCCCGCGCCTGGGCCTCCGTGAGGGTGGCGGGCTCCGCGGGCAGCCCGAGCAGCCGCGCCGCCTCCGCGTCGACGGTGACCAGTCCTGTGGCCGTGTCCCAGTGCCACAGCCCGGTCGCGAGGGCGGCGAGGACGTCCCCGACGGACGGAAGCGGCTCGCGTGTACGCATTGCCCCACTTTAGGAAGGTCCGAGCGGAGGGTGCCACCGTAGGAACGGGAGGAACCTGCCCGCCCTCGCATACGGAGGATCCTCCAGTCGGGGACGCGGAAAAGGGTGGAGAGCCGATCTTGGGGTGCCCGGTACCCTTGATGGGTCCGGGCCCCGTGCCCGATTCGGTCAGGGAGAGCACCCTGGCGGACCACGAACGAAGGACGATGAACGACGATGCATCGGTACAGGTCCCACACCTGCGGCCAGCTCCGCGCCTCTGACGTCGACACCGACGTCCGGCTGAGTGGCTGGCTGCACAATCGGCGCGACCTGGGCGGCATCCTCTTCATCGATCTGCGCGACCACTACGGCATCACGCAGCTGGTCGCCCGCCCCGGCACGCCCGCGTACGAGGCCCTGGACACGATCTCCAAGGAGTCCACGGTCCGCGTCGACGGCCGCGTTGTTTCACGTGGAACCGAGAACATCAACCCCGAGCTGCCCACCGGCGAGATCGAGGTCGAGGTCTCCGAGGTCGAGCTGCTCGGCGCGGCAGCCCCGCTGCCCTTCACGATCAACGCCGAGGACGGGGTCAACGAGGAGCGGCGCCTGGAGTACCGCTTCCTGGACCTGCGCCGCGAGCGCATGCACCGCAACATCATGCTGCGTACGGCGGTCATCTCCGCGATCCGCCACAAGATGACCGCGCTCGGCTTCAACGAGATGGCGACGCCGATCCTGTCCGCGACCTCCCCCGAGGGCGCCCGCGACTTCGTCGTCCCCTCCCGGCTCAACCCCGGCAAGTTCTATGCCCTGCCGCAGGCCCCGCAGCAGTTCAAGCAGCTGCTGATGATCTCCGGCTTCGACCGCTACTTCCAGATCGCGCCCTGCTTCCGCGACGAGGACGCCCGCGCCGACCGCTCGCCGGGCGAGTTCTACCAGCTCGACGTCGAGATGAGCTTCGTCGAGCAGGAGGACGTCTTCCAGCCGATCGAGCGGCTGATGACCGAGCTGTTCGAGGAGTTCGGCGGCGGCCGCCACGTCACCTCCCCCTTCCCGCGGATCCCGTTCCGCGAGGCGATGCTGAAGTACGGCTCCGACAAGCCGGACCTGCGCGCCCAGCTGGAGCTGGTGGACATCACCGACGTCTTCGAGGGCTCGGAGTTCAAGGCCTTCGCCGGCAAGCACGTGCGCGCCCTGCCGGTGCCGGACGTCTCCGCCCAGCCGCGCAAGTTCTTCGACCAGCTCGGCGACTTCGCCGTCTCCCTCGGCGCCAAGGGCCTGGCCTGGGTCCGCGTCGGCGAGGACGGCGCGCTGTCCGGCCCGATCGCGAAGTTCCTCACCGAGGAGAACGTCGCCGAGCTGACCAAGCGCCTCTCGCTCGCCCCCGGCCACGCGATCTTCTTCGGCGCGGGCGAGTTCGACGAGGTCTCCAAGATCATGGGCGCCGTCCGTGTCGAGGCCGCCAAGCGCGCCGGCCACTTCGAGGAGAACGTCTTCCGGTTCTGCTGGATCGTCGACTTCCCGATGTACGAGAAGGACGAGGACACCGGCGCGATCGACTTCTCGCACAACCCCTTCTCGATGCCGCAGGGCGGCCTGGAGGCCCTGGAGACCCAGGACCCGCTGGACATCCTGGGCTGGCAGTACGACATCGTCTGCAACGGCGTCGAGCTGTCCTCCGGCGCGATCCGGAACCACGAGCCGGAGATCATGCTGAAGGCCTTCGAGATCGCGGGCTACGACCGCGAGACCGTCGAGGAGAAGTTCGCGGGCATGCTCCGCGCGTTCCGCTTCGGCGCCCCGCCGCACGGCGGCATCGCCCCCGGCGTGGACCGCATCGTCATGCTCCTCGCGGACGAGCCCAACATCCGCGAGACGATCTCCTTCCCGCTCAACGGCAACGCCCAGGACCTGATGATGGGCGCGCCGACCGAGCTGGAGGAGGCCCGGCTGCGCGAGCTGCACCTGAACATCAGGAAGCCGCAGCCGAAGTAGACAGTGCGTGCGGCTGAGGCCCGGAACCCCGAGGTGGGTTCCGGGCCTCAGCCGTTGCCGGTGTCGTCGTTGTCCTCGTCGTCGCTGTCGGGGAACTCCTCGTCGGGAGACGCGCCGTCCTCCAGCAGCCGTTCGGCGATGTCGTCGGACCAGTGCTGGGCCCAGGCGCGCAGGGCGACGACCTCGTTCTCGTCCAGCCCGTGGCGCAGGAAGTCCCGGTCGGCGTAGAAGTCCGTGCCGGTCAGCCGGGACTGGAGGGTGGGCAGGTCGAAGGGGTCATGGGCGTGCCGGCGGCCCAGCTCCTCCAGGCCGGGCAGCGGGAACCGGGCGGCCGCGGCCCGCGCGTCGACCAGGTCGACGGCGGCGCCCCGGTCGTACAGCGCGCGGATCTTCGTACCGACCGCGTCCGCCAGGGACAGCGTGGGGCCGTACTCGGTGAGGCACGGCGGCCGCCAGAGCGCCTCCTTGTGCAGCGCGAGCGCGCACTGCTCGCCGCTCTCGGGGTCGGTGACCGTCAGCTGAGCGGTGAGCACGCCGACGGTCCCGGTCCGCACCCGGCGGCCCCGTGCCTCCAGCGCGGCGGCCACGGCACCGGCGATCATCGGCAGGTCCTCGGGGCTCTCCGTGGCGAAGTCGAGGTTCGCGTGCGGCCGGTGCAGCAGACCGTGCGCCTGGAGGGCGTAGCCGCCGGCGAGCACCAGCCCGTGGGGGCCGCCCGCGGTGACGACGTCGGCGAGCAGCCGGCGGTGGGATTCGGGGAGGTGGACGTGGTGGTTCACGACATCGGACTCTGCCAGAGAAAATTCCGGGCAGGCGGGCAACTCTTCGCGGCGCGGCGGCCACTGAGGGGGCGCCAGTACCAGATCCACGACGGCGACTTCGACATCACCAAGGGCTCGGACCTGGTCACCGTCGACGACGGCTATGCGCCCCTGTACAGCATCGACTCCCGCGTCAAGGCGCAGGTCGTGGCGCAGAACAACTTCTGGAGGGTGCCGAGCGGCGGCAAGGTCGCGGCGCTGCTCAGCGGCGACGGCACCGGCGTCCTGAAGGAGGCCGTCCGGACCCGGGCATGCGCGAGGGCGCCGAGTGCTGAAACCCGGCGCCCTCTGCGCTACGGAGTACGACCCGGTCAGCCCGCGTCGCCGCCGAAGCGCTCCTTGTACGCCGCCAGGTCCTCGTCGGTCAGCTTGGCGAACAGGACCGGCGGGACGGTGAAGGCGGTGCCCGGCGGGACGGAGGCGAGGGACCTGGCCTCGTCCGGGGTGACCCAGGTCGCGGTGTCCTCGGTCAGGGCGAAGGCCTCGCGCATCGCCTTGGCCGTGGCCGGGATCAGCGGCTCGGAGACCACCGCGTACAGGTGGATCAGGTTCATCGCCGTACGCAGCGTCAGGGCGGCCGCGTCCTTGTCGGTCTTGATCTCCAGCCAGGGGGCCTTCTCCTCCAGGTAGGAGTTGCCGGCCGACCACAGGGCGCGCAGGGCGGCGGCCGCCTTGCGGAACTGGAGGGTCTCCATGTGGCCCTCGTACTCGGCGAGGAGCTCGGCGATCTGCTCGCCGAGCTTCGTCTCGGCCTCGCCGGGCGTGCCGCCCTCCGGGACCGCGTCGCCGAAGCGCTTCCTGGAGAAGGACAGGACGCGGTTGACGAAGTTGCCGAGGGTGTCGGCGAGGTCCTTGTTGACCGTGGCGGTGAAGTGCTCCCAGGTGAAGGACGAGTCGTCCGACTCGGGCGCGTTGGCGATCAGGAAGTAGCGCCAGTAGTCGGCGGGCAGGATCTCCAGGGCCTGGTCGGTGAAGACGCCGCGCTTCTGCGAGGTGGAGAACTTGCCGCCGTAGTACGTCAGCCAGTTGAAGGCCTTGACGTAGTCGACCATCTTCCAGGGCTCGCGGATGCCGAGCTCCGTGGCCGGGAACATCACCGTGTGGAAGGGGACGTTGTCCTTGGCCATGAACTCGGTGTAGCGGACGTCCTCGGCCTCGTACCACCACGACTTCCAGTCGCGGTTCTCCGGGTCCCGGTCCGCCCACTCCTTGGTGGCGCCGATGTACTCGATCGGCGCGTCGAACCAGACGTAGAAGACCTTGCCCTCGGCGGCCAGCTCCGGCCAGGTGTCGGCCGGGACCGGGACGCCCCAGTCCAGGTCACGGGTGATCGCGCGGTCGTGCAGACCCTCGGTCAGCCACTTGTGGGCGATCGAGGAGGCCAGCTGCGGCCAGTCCTTGTCGTGCTTGGCGACCCACTCGCGGACCTCGTTCTCCAGCTTGGACTGGAGGAGGAAGAGGTGCTTGGTCTCGCGCACTTCGAGGTCCGTGCTGCCGGAGATCGCCGAGCGCGGGTTGATCAGGTCGGTCGGGTCCAGCACGCGGGTGCAGTTCTCGCACTGGTCGCCGCGGGCCTTGTCGTAACCGCAGTGGGGGCAGGTGCCCTCGACGTAGCGGTCGGGCAGGAAGCGGCCGTCGGCGGGGCTGTACACCTGCCGGATCGCGCGTTCCTCGATGAAGCCGTTCTCGTTCAGCCGACGGGCGAAGTGCTGGGTGATCTCGCGGTTCTCCGGGGACGAGCTGCGGCCGAAGTAGTCGAACGCGAGCGCGAAGCCGTCGTAGACCGCCTTCTGGGCGTCGTGCGCCTGCGCGCAGAACTCGGCGACCGGCAGACCCTGCTCCTTGGCGGCCAGCTCGGCGGGGGTGCCGTGCTCGTCCGTCGCGCAGATGTAGAGGACGTCGTGGCCGCGCTGGCGCAGGTACCGGGAGTACACGTCCGCCGGGAGCATGGACCCCACCATGTTGCCCAGGTGCTTGATCCCGTTGATGTACGGAAGGGCGCTGGTGATGAGGTGTCGAGCCATCGTGGCTGCTCCCAGGTCGCTGCTTTTTCTGCGGTTTCGAACCTTGAAATCGTAGCCGACAGGGGTGGGCCGCCCGCTTCCCGTTTTGCAGGGTGGGACCCGGAGGGAAGGGGGCGGCCCGGTGGGGACGGGGTGACTACTGTCGGTTACGGCTTCCAGTCGATCAGTACGCCGTCGTACAGCTCGGTGTCCGTCAGCTCGCGGGGGGCCGGGCCCGCGTGGAAGAAGGACGTGTTGGGGGTCTTCAGCTTGCGGAGGTAGTCGAAGGCCTTGTTGTCGTGGTCGCCGAAGGCGACGAAGGAGAAGAAGACGGCGGGGTGGGAGCCGGCGGCCGCGGTGAGGGCCTGGGTGGCGGGGGTCTTGGCGTCGGGGGCGCCGTCGGTCTGGAAGACGACGAGGGCGGGCGTGCCGGGGCCGTCGTTGTCGTTGGCGTCGTTGTGCCGGTCGTAGTGGGCGAGTACGGCTTCCACGGCGGCGTGGTAGCTGGTACGGCCCATGCGGCCGAGGCCGGCGTGGACGTCGTCGATCTTCGTCTCGTGGTCCGGGGTGAGGGTGAGGTCGGTGGTGCCGTCGACCTCCGTGGAGAAGAAGACGACGTGGACCGAGGTCTCCTCGGGCTCCAGGTGGGCGGCGAGGGCGAGGGTCTGGTCGGCGAGGGCCTGGGCGGAGCCGTCCTTGTAGTACGGGCGCATGCTCGCGGAGCGGTCGAGCACGAGGTAGAGCTTGGCTCGGGTGCCGGTGAGGCCGGCGGTGGCGAGGGCGTCCGCGGCGGCCTTGTGGGCGGTGGTGAGGGAGTGGGGCAGGGGGGTGGTGGCGGTTGCCTCCGGCGCGACGGGAGTCGGCGCCTCGGCTTCGCCTTCGGCACCGGTGCCCCCACCCGCACCACCCGTACCACTCTCGTCGTCGACCGCGGGTGGCCCCTGCGGGACGTCCTCGCCGTCGGCGGCTTGCGGCACGGTGGCCGGCTCCCCGGCCGCCGCGGCGGCGTTGTCCGCGGGGGCGGTCGTCTCGTCGGCCTCGGGGGCCGGTGCCGGGGCCTCCGGCGCGACAAGGGCGGGCGCTGCCTCCGGTTCGGGCTCGGCTTCCGGGGTGGCGGCGGTTGCCTCCGGCGCGGCGGGGACGGGCGCCGGCTCGGCCTCGGGCTCGGCTTCGGGCGTGGGGGCGGTCGCCTCCGGGGCGGGGGCAGTGGCTTCCGGCTCCGCCTCCGTCTCCGGTTCGGTGGGCTCTTGCGCGACCTGCTCGACGGTCGGCTGGGGTTCGGTCTCCGGTTCGGCCGTCGGCTCCGTGGCCGTCTGCGGCTCGGCCGCTTCCGCGGTGGTGGGTTCCGGTGCGGCCTCCGGCTCGGTCCGTGCCGCTTCCGGTTCCGGCGTCGGGTCCACGTCGGTGGTGGGCGTGGCCTCGGCCGTCTCCTGCGGGCCCGGCTCGGCGCCGTCCGCCGCCTGCGGCTCCTCGTTCCGGGGCTCCGCCTCCGGCTCGGTGTCAGCCTTGGCTTCGGCTTCGGCGCCAGCCTCGACCCCGGCCGTCGTCTCGGGCTCGGTGCCAGCCTCGGCCTCTGCCGTCGTCTTGGGCTCGATGTCGGCGTCGGCCTCGATGTCAGCCTCGACCAGCGAGTTGGCTTCGGCGTCGCCCCCGACCTCGGCCGTCGTCTCGGGCTCGGCGTCGGTGTCGACGGTTGCCTCGCCCTCGACCGTCGCCTTGGGCTCGGTGTCGACCTCGACCGTTGCCTTGACCTCGCCGTCAGCCGTCGCCTCAGCCTCAGCCGTGGCCTCGACCTCGCCCTCGACGGTCGCCTCGCCCCCGGCCTCAGCCTCGGCCGCCGCCTCGTCCTCGACGGTCGCCTTGTCCTCGGCCTCAGCCGTGGCCTCAGCCTCAGCCGTGGCCTCGACCTCGTCCTCGACGGTCGCCTCGCCCCCGGCCTCAGCCTCGGCCGTCGCCTCAGCCGTCGCCTCGCCCCCGGCCTTCGTCTCGGCCTCAGCCTTCGTCTCCGGGCCGGTGCTGGATTCGGTCAGGGCCTCCGGCTCGGTCGGGTGGGGGACCTTGACGTTGTCGAAGGCGGCTGCCACCAGGTCGTGGGTGCCGGGGTTTTCCTGGCGGGGTTCGGGGACCGTGGCGGTCGGGCCGGAGGCCGTTGTGGGGGGCTCGGTCGGTCGGGTCGCGAGACGGCTCGCACCCTCCGCCTCGGCGGCTCGTCCCTTGCGTGAGCGGCCGAATGCGTTCCGCAGGAGAGTGAGAATGCCCATGTGCGCAACCCTTCGCGTGAGTTGATGCCCGTAGATCCCTGGCCAGGACGGACACGTAAGGTTAGCGAAGCGCTCAGTGGGGAGATGCGATCGACCGGGCCGCGGCGACCTCCTGGCGCAGGGGTTCCAGAACGCTGCCCGCCGGGCCGGTGAGATCCGTGCGAACCGGGGTCAACGTTTCGGCGTTGCGCACGCCCTCCGACAGCTCCCGCAGTTGCAGCGCGATCTGCGCGACCTCGGCCGGCGACGGCGGCTGCGCCCCGTGCTTCACGCGGACGCGGGCCGCCGTCGTGGCGTCCACGATGCGCTCGACGGCGACGACCAGCGGCCACCAGGCCGCTGCGCGGCGGCCGGTCGGCGGCGGTTCGGTCAGGGCCCGCTGGAACTCCGTACGGATGACCGACAGATCGCGGTAGAGGCGGCGGCGCATGCGGGCGCGGGCGGCGGGGTCCGGGGCCGTGCCCGGGGCGAACGCCTTCTCCACGTAGGCCGCCGTGTCCGCCACCGCGTCCGCCAGACGGTCGCCGACGCGGGTGCGCCAGCTCTCCGGCCACAGGAGGTACCCGGCGGTCAGGGCGATCGCGCAGCCCAGGAGGGAGTCCGTCAGGCGGGGCAGGAGGAGGGCCGTGCCCTGGTGGTTCAGGATGTCCGAGAGGAGGAGGATCACCGGGGTGATGGCGGCGGTCTGGTAGCCGTAGCCCCGTGGGGTCAGGGCCGGGATCAAAGGGGCCAGGAACAGCATCGCCGGGACGTCCCACCAGCCCAGGGGGACCTCGGCCAGGACCACCGCCGCGATCACCAGGCCCGCCACCGTGCCGAGCGCGCGCAGCAGGGCGCGGGAGAAGACCGAGCCGAAGTCGGGCTTGAGGACGAAGGTGATCGTCAGGGCCACCCAGTACGAGCGCGGGACCGGGATCAGGGAGACGAGGGCCTGGGCGATGCCGATGCAGACAGCGAGGCGCAGGCCGTAGCGCCAGGAGTTGGCGGAGAGGATCACGTTGCGGGTCGCCCGTGCCGTGCGGATGCCCAGGGCGGCGGGGCGGCCGAGGCGGTCGTCGATGCCGCGCGGGTCCACGTCGGGGCAGGCGACCACCTCGGCCGTGTGGCGCAGGGCGTGGTCCACCGCGCGGGCCGTCTCGGTCAGCGGGACCGGGAGGTCGAGCGCCGTCGGACCCGTGGCGCCCGTTTCGACGGCGTGGGCCAGGCGGTGGACGGCCTCCGGGATCTGCGGGGACAGCGGGCGGGCCGCCCAGTGGGCCGCGGGGGCCGCCTCCAGTATCGGGGTGACGGCGTTCAACTGGGCCAGCAGACGCGTGAGTTCGGGGCTGCGGCCGTGCTGGCGGGCGCGGCGGGCCAGCACCAGGTCGTACGACTGGTTCAGGGACTGGGTGACCGCCTGGCGGGCCTGGTCGTACTCCTCGATGCGGTCGGTGCCGGAGACGGTGAGGAGCGCGGCGACCGCGCGGTACGTGGCGGCCACCGCCGCGCGTTCCGGTACGCCCGAGCGCAACGGCCAGGCGAGCAGGGCGAGGAGGAGGACCAGGAGGCCGCCGCCGCTCATCAGGGCCGGGGCGAGCCACCAGGGGCGGGGCAGGGGCAGGCCCGCGCCCACCACGCAGTTCAGGAGCAGGAGCAGGCCGGAGACCGAGGCGACCGCGCCGATCGTCGAGATCATGCCGGAGAGCAGGGCCACACCGGTGACCGCCGCCACCGCGTACCAGCCGTGGCCGTACACCAGCGTGCCCAGCGTGACGCCGACCGCGCCGAGGAGCTGGGGGACGGCGATGTTGAGGATGCGCATGCGGTAGGCGTCGGCGGTGTCGCCGATGACGCCGGAGAGGGCGCCCATGGAGGCGAGGGCGCCGTAGGCCGGGTGGCCGGTGGCGAGGCCGATCGCGAGGGGGAGGGCCAGGGCGATGGCGGCGCGGGCCACGGCGGGCCGGTTGACGGGGGACTGCTGGGGTTGGAGGTTCCGGACCAGCCAGTCGGGAGGGGTGAGGCCGATGGGGAACTCTCGGGACATGGGCCCATTATCCGGTTCCGCTCCGGCTTCCTCTCAGGTCAGGTCAGGTCGGGTCAGGCCTGTGCCCGGGACCGGGGTGTCTCCGGTGTCGGCGCCGGGGCCGGCGGCCGGCGGCGGGAGGGGCGGCCCGGGCGGTTCAGGCGGACGTTGCGGGTCAGCCAGGTGACCGCGGCCGCGGTCAGGCCGAGGGCCAGCAGGAGCCAGGCCGTGGTGCGGAGGGTGGCGGTGAGGGCGTCGTAGACCGCGGCCGCGGCGGGGTGGGGGACGTCGGCGGGCAGGTCGGCGAGGGTCAGGGCGCGGCCGATGGACAGGGCCAGGGCCAGGAGGCCGCCGCCCAGAGCCGTGCCGAGGGCGGTCGCCGTGATGGCCCGGCGGCGGTGGACGGCCAGGCCGATGCCGGTCGCGGCGAAGGCGACCGCCGCGACCGGCAGCCAGAAGCCGGCTACCTCCAGCACGTGGAACCCCTTCCGGTACGCGGCCAGTTCGTCCCCGGGGAGCACGGCGACCGGGGTGTGCTGCACCGGGATGCGCGCGGCCAGCGGCACGTGGTCCTCGGTGAGCCGGCGCTTGACCGGGTCGGTGACGGAGGCGAGGTCGACGGTGACCGGCTGCCCGGCCGTCATGTCCTGCTCGTCGCGCAGGGCGCGCAGCACCGCGTCGTGGGTGACCTGGTTGCCGGTGTCCCAGGCCAGCCGGAACGCCTCGGTCTGGGTGAAGGAGCGCACCGCGTCGTGCACGAAGGGACGCAGGGAGCCTCCCCCGGAGGGGGTACCCCCGGCCGGGCGGACGGTCATGTGCTCGTCCACCACGCGCCAGAGGCCGTCGCCGACCGTGTTCGCGACGGCTTCCCGCACCGCCGGGTCGGCGGCGAGCGGCGCCATCGTGGTGACGTAGCGGCCCGTGTCCACCAGCCCGTACGCCGCCCAGGCCGCCAGCGTGCCGAACGGTACGAGGAGGCAGGACAGGGTGATCAGTGCGGCCGACAGGGCGCTCCTGAGACGTGGGGGCACGTTTCCAGGCAACGGCCTTCGGACGGGGCGCGCGACCCGGGCGCGGCGTTCGGGTGGTCTTCGCCCCGTCGTGCGCCCCGCCGTGCGGCCACCGTGCGCCCCGCCGTGGGCCGCACCGCGCGCACCTGGGGCTTCGGCTCCTCCGGTGGAGGGTTCGGCCGAACGGGTGTTTCCTGGTGCTGGGGAGACGGAAACCGGCTCATGGGGCCGGTGTGGGTAGAGGGAAACAGGGGAGTGCGTGGGCCCCGGTCCGACGACCCGCCGGACGGGGCCCACGCACACACGCGCCACGCGGTGGCCCGCTCAGCGGATGCGGTGCCCGAAGGCGTCCTCGCGCGTGTAGTAGCGGTAGAAGAACGTGGCGAACGTCGCCCCCGACACCACCAGCGACATCACCGTCGACCGCCAGATCGAGTGCCCGGTCTGGCTGTAGAGGAAGCCGAACGCGCAGCCGGCGAACACCGTCCACAGCAGCGCGTGCACCTCCCGCGGCATCCGCGGGGCCAGCGTCAGCAGCGCCATGGACACGACCGCGAACACCAGCGCGCTGACGAACCCGAGCAGCAGGTTCCAGCCCGTGATGGCGCCGCCGGCGCGGTTGTCGGCCGCGACCCAGTAGCCGTACACCAGGCCGAGCACGACCGGGCCGGCGATGTGGGCGACGCGGTGGGTGCGCGCGTCGAAGACGTCGGGCGGGCGGGTGTGCCGGGCAGCTTCCACCTCCGGTGTCCGCCCGGGGCGGGACATGCCGCCGGGCGCGGGTGCCGCTTGAGCCATGAGAGCGCTCCTCTCTCTCCTCGCCCCCGCCTTCCAGAGCACACCTGGGACCGCGGCCCGGCAAGTCGGCCGGACGGGTGAAGTCGCCCGGGCGGTGCCCGGATGCGGGCGGATACCCGGCGTGTTTCGCTGGGCGCATGGAGGGCTGCCCACCGTGACGGAGACGGAGTACGGGCGGGGGCGTCAGCTGCTGCGGGTCCGCGGCCGGAGCGTCGCCTGGGTGCCGTCGCTGCTGCTGCTCGTCGGCATCGTGCTGGTGGACCTCAACACCACCGAGCGGTTCCGGATCATCTCCTGGATCGTGCTGGTCCCCGGCACGGCCGCGGCGATCTGCGGGGTGTGGACGACGGGCGCCTTCGCCGTGCTCGCGGTGGTGACGTACTTCGCCGTCGACAGCGCCTGGCCCGGCGAGTACCGGGCCGGGCTCGGCGACTTCGTCCTGGTCGGCCTCGGCGGCATCCTCGCCACGCTGGCCGCGGCCGTACGCGAGCGCAAGGAGCGGCAGACCCTGCACATCCTGGACATCGCCGAGACCACCCGGCGCACGGTGCTGCGCCCGCTGCCGGCGCGCTGGGCCGGGCTTGAGCACGCGGGCGTGTACCTGGCCGCCGACGTCGAGGCCCGGGTCGGCGGCGACTTCTACGACATCCAGCCCGGACCGCACGGCACCCGGGTCCTCGTCGGTGACGTGCAGGGCAAGGGGCTCGGCGCGGTGGAGGCCGCCGCCGCGCTGCTCGGCACCTTCCGCGAGGCCGGCTACCACGAGAAGGATCTCGCGACCGTCGCCGAACGCCTGGAGATCCGGATGCTGCGGCACCGCACGCTCTCCACGGCGCTCGGCCGGGACGACGGGGACCGGTTCGCGACCGCCGTGCTGATCGGCTTCTGCGACGACTGCCCGGACGTCGTCGAGACCGTGAACTTCGGGCACGAGGCGCCGCTCGCCGTCGGCCCGCACGGGGTGCGTGAGCTGCCGAGCGGGGACGGGCTGCCGCTCGGACTAGGGGAGTTGGCGGCGGGACCGCCGCCCGTGCACCGGGTGCCGCTGGCCGCCGACGAGACGCTGCTGCTGGTCACCGACGGGGTGACCGAGGCCCGTGACCGCGGCGGCGTCTTCTACGCACTGGCCCCGGACGTCGCCCGCGCCGTCGCCGCCGAACCGGACCTGCGCGCCGAGCCCCTGAGCCTGGTCCGCCGGGTCCGGGACGGGGTGCTGCGGCACAGCGGAGGGCGGCTGGGCGACGACACCACCGTGTTCGCCGTACGACGCCTGGCGGAGGCGGAGGCGCGGGCGGAGCCGGGGGCGGAGGAGCCGGCCGGTGCGGGCGGGGACGAAGCGACCGAACGGGGTTGTCCGCGGTCCTGAGGCGCGCGTGTGCAGCCGCAGCGGTTACGGTGCTGGCTGGAAGCAAGCCGTGACCACGGGTTGCGCGGGGTCGACGGTCGACAGGGGGAGGGACGATGCCCGGAACCGTACTGCTGCTCGCGGCCTCGCCGCTGGGCAAGGGGCGCCTGGTGGACGCGGCCGCCGTGCTGCCGGTGCTGGCCGCGGTCGCCCCGGCCGTGCTGTCCGGCACCGAGACGGCCAACGTGGTCGAACTCGCCGATCCGCTGGATCCGCAGGCCGTGCTGACCCGGCTGCGGGCCGCGGCGGCCGCGCCCGGGCCGCTGACCGTGTACCTCGCCGGGCAGCTCCAGCTGGACCGCAAGCAGCATCTGCCGCACGTGGCGCTGGCCCGCACCACCGCGGCGACCGTGCGCTACACCGCGTTGCCGTGGCACTGGATCCGGGACGAGCTGCGGCTGCGCTCCGCGGCGGACGCGGCGCTGGTCGTGGATCTGCACGCGGACGCGGAGGCGTGGCGGTACGTCGCCGAGCGGGGGCTGGACTGCGGGCCCAACGCGGCGGTGTACGGCCGGGTGGCTCCGGCGTCCGGGCGGCGGGGCCCGGCGGAGCCGGCGTACATGAAGGCGGTGGCGACACTGCTGCGCAGCGGGCATCGGCCGCCGCTTCTCCGGTTGCACGAGCAGGCGCTGGCCCGGGTCGCCGAGTCCGGCGCCGGCCGGGACCTGGTCTTCGCGCACCCGCCCACCGGCCTCCCCCGCCCGCAGACCCCGACCCCACCCCCACCGGGCGCCTCCCCGCACCTCTACCCCCACCCCCAGAACCCCCGCCCCGGCACCCCGGCCGCCCCACCGGCCGCCCCCGCCGCCCACCTCACCACCACTCACCCCGCGCGCCCCGCGCACCCCGCCCCTCAGGACCCGCACACGGTCATCAGCACCGCCGTGCGCAGCGGCCGGCACGCCGAGGCCGCCGATCTGGCGGCCCGGTACGAGGCGGCGGCCGTGCGGGCGCACGGGCCGGCTTCCGACACGGCCCTGCACTGGGCCGAAGTGCGGGCCGATCTCGCGATGTTCGCGGGGGACGCGGTGGGCAGCTGCCGGGCGTGGCTCGCGGTGGCCGGGGTGCGGCTGGCCGCCGGGCAGGCCGTGGACGCGCCTGCCGTGGAGGCGGCCGCGGACCGGGCGCACCACCAGTGGGGCCGGATCAGGGACTCGGCGCGGGCCCGTGAACTCGGCCCCGCGCTCGCGGAGTTGCGGCTGCGGGTACCGGGCCGCAGGCAGGGTGCGCTGGAGAACGTCCAGCGGCAGTTGAGCCAACTCCAGGCGGCAGCCCGGTAGTCACGCGGTCGGCAGGAACGCCAGGGCCCCGGAGACGAGGGTGCGGACGCCCGGGGCGATCACCGACAGGTCGGGCGCGAAGTGCGGGCTGTGGTTGCTCGGGACGGCCGCGAACTTCTCCGGGAGGGTGTCGCCGGGGGCCTTCTCCCACACCTCGGCGGGGGTGGTCGTCACGAACCAGTACGCGTACGGGAGGGTGCCGTCGAGGGCCAGCTGGGGGAAGTCCTCGCTGCCCATCGCCGGGCCCGGGTCGAAGACCGTGCCGGGGCCGAAGACCTCGCCGTGCACGGCGGCGACGGCGGTGTCGGTGGCCGCGTCGTTCACGGTCACCGGGAACGTGTTGCCGACGACGACCTCCGGCTCGCGCGGGCAGCCGGCGGCCAGGCACTCGCCGCGCGCGATGCGCTCGATCGCGGCGAGCATCCGCCGGCGGACCTCCTCGGACTGGCTGCGGAGGTTGAGGGAGATGCGCGCCTCGGAGGGGATGATGTTGTGCCGGGTGCCCGCCTCGATCCGGCCCACGGTCAGCACGGCCGACTCACCGGCCGCCAGCTCCCGCGAGACGACCGTCTGGAGGCGGGTGACCAGGTAGGCGGCCGTCACCACGGGGTCCACGGTGGCCTCCGGGCGTGAGCCGTGTCCGCCCCGGCCGTGCACGACGATGTCCACGTCCGTCGCCGCCGACATGATCAGGCCGGGTGAGTGCGGGTACAGGCCCGCCGGGCCGGGGGCCGCGTGCTGGCCGAGCAGCACGTCGGGGCGGCCGAAGCGTTCGTACAGGCCGTCGGCGACCATGCGGGCCGCGCCCTGGCCGGTCTCCTCGGCGGGCTGGCCCACGAGCAGCAGGGTGCCGCGCCAGGCGTCCCGGCCGGCGGCGAGTGCCGCGCCGGCCCCGGCCAGCCAGGTGACGTGCAGATCGTGTCCGCAGGCGTGCATCACGCCGTCCGTCCGGGAGGCGTACGGCAGCCCGGTCTCCTCGTGCACCGGCAGCGCGTCCATGTCGGCGCGCAGCAGGACGGTGGGCCCGTCGCCGTTGCGCAGCCGGGCCACGACGCCGGTGCCGCCGACCCCCTCGGCGGTCTCGAACCCGGCGTCCGCCAGCCGCCCGGCGAGCAGCCCGGCGGTGCGGTGCTCGCGCAGGGACAGCTCGGGGTGGCGGTGCAGATCCCGGTACAGATCCTCCAGGTCCGGGACCGGGAGGTCGGCGGTCAGGTCCAGGGCGGTACGCGCGGCGGCGGAGGTCACGGGCGCAAGACTAGGCCTCCGGCGGGGGCAGGGGGGAGAGGGCCGCCGGAGGCCGGTCGGGCGGCGCGTCCTCAGTGGTGGTGGACGTGCTGCTGGACGGCCGTGGGGGCCCGGGTGCCGTCCGCCGCGTGGGCCGGGCCCGCGTTGGCCGCGAGGATGAGGGCCGCCGCGGCGATCACGGCCGCCGCCACACCCCGCACGGTCGGGGTGGCTGCGCTCAGGCGAATCCGGGCAGGGATCAGGGGTGCGGGGGTGGGGGGTCCGTAGGGGGCGGGCGTACGTCCTTGCACGGCGACCTCGCAACACAACAACGACGAACACAACGACGAACACAACAGCGACGTATTAAGCACGCTTAATCCGCCGTTTAACCTAGGGCTGCCCGATGCGAACGGCAAGGGGCGCCAAGGGAGTTGGGGGGATCCAACGGATGCGGGAACGGGACGATCCGGCGGTCGTGGGGCGGCGCGTACAGCAACTTCGTACGGAACGCGGGCTGACGCAACGTCAGTTGGCGGAGCCCGCCTACACGCCCGCCTACATCTCCACCGTGGAGGCCGGCCGGGTGCGGGCCTCCGACGAGGCGCTGCGGCACATCGCCGGGCGGCTCGGCGTCGCCTTCGAGGAACTGGCCGTCGGGCAGCCCGCCCATCTCGCCACCGACCTCAGGCTGCGGCTCACCGAGGCCCAGCGGGTGCTCGCCGACGGGCGGGCCGAGGAGGCCGCCGGGCGGTACGAGGCGCTGCTCGCCGAGGCGGAGGGCTACGGGCTGGGCGCCGAGCAGGCCACCGCGCTGCTCGGGCTCGGTGAATGCGCTCTGGAGACAGGGGAGTTGACGGAGGCCCGGGAGCGCTTCGAGCGGGCCGAGCGGTGCCTGGACGGCGAGTCGCTGCCGGTGCGCGTGCCCGCGCTGCGCGGCCGGGCGGTCTCGCACTACCTCGCCGGTGAGCTCCGGTACGCCGTCTACCTGCTGGAGTCCGCCCTCGACGAACTGAACCGGGGCGGACTGCACGACCCCGACGCCCTGCTCCTCCTCTACGCCAGCGCGATCGGCCCGTACATGGACATGGGCGCGCACGCCCGCGCCGCCCAGGCCGCCGAGTTCGCCCTCGCGCTCGCCCCGCAGGCCGGTGACCCGGCGCTGATCGCCCGGATGCACCGCTCGGTGGCCCGCACCCTGCTCGCCGAGGGCCGCCTCACCGAGGCCGACGCCTCCCTCGCCAAGGCCGCCGAGCTGTACCGCCGGCTGCGGCTGCGCACCGAACTGGCCAACTGCCACTGGATGCGTGGCTACGTCTGCGCGCAGAACGGCGAACTGGACCGAGCCGAGGCCGAGTTGAAGCAGGCGTACACCATGCTCTCGGAGAGCCGGGCCGCCCTGTACCGCAGCCAGGCGGCCGTGGAGCTCGCCGACGTGCTGCACCGGCGCGACAAGTCCGACGAGGCCGCCGTCCTGCTCCAGGAGGTCCTCGGCGACTTCTCCTCGGAGCGCGGCGCCGTGCACGCCGCCGCGGCCCACCGCCTCCTCGGCATCATCGCCGAGGACACCCGCGACACCGAGGCCGCCGAGGAGCACTACGTCCGCGCGCTCAGCCTGCTGGAACGCGCGGGCGCCGCCGGCGACCTGGCCGATCTGTGCCGCCTCCTCGGCGACCTGCTGCGCCGCACCGGCCGCACCGAGGCGGCCCTGGACGCCTACCGCACCGGCCTCGGCCACCGCACCGCCCCGGGCACGACGACGCTGGGCCCGGCCCCGGCCCAGCCACCGCTGTGACACCCGTGCGGGCCGTGCCCGGGCAGGTCACACCTGGGCGCGCCCCCGCCGGTGGACGTCCGTCAGGTGCAGTGCGCCCACCTGGACGGCGGCCTGGGTCGCGGCGTTCGGTACGTCGCCGAGGCCGCCGTTGGTGAGGGCGAAGGCGTCCTGGCCGACCCGGACGGCGGCCACGTCCAGGGTGAGCAGACGGTTCCGGCCGTCGGAGGTGGTGGTGGCGATGGTGATGTGCAGGCCCTGGCGGGCGTCCCCGACCTCGGGCAGCGCGGCCGTGTCGACCCGCACGTCCTCCTGGAGCCCGTTGTCGGTGGTGGCCGTGAACCGGGCGCACTGCGCCGGCAGCGACTTCAGCCAGCCGAGCGCCGCGTCGACGTCGGCGGGGCGGCGGGCGCCGATCTGGTAGCGCAGCTGGGCGCCGGTGTCGGTGTCGTCCAGGCCGATCGCGGCGCGGGGCGGGCCGCCGAGGAGTTCGTCGGTGTAGAGCGCGTTCAGCAGCCGGGAGCACTCCCCGGCCGAGCTGGTCGCCTTCAGCATCCCGTCCCGCCAGGTGGCGAACCCGCCGGTCGCCGCCCAGGGGGCGCCGAGGTCGGTCGGGGTCAGGAGCGCGGCCTGTGCCTGCGCGTCGGTGAGCGCGGACCCGTTCGGCCGTCCGGGCGCCTTCGGTATCGGGGTCGGCCGGTCGATCGTCGGCAGGGGCTGGGGCGCGGTCGCCGGGTGGTTCAGTCCGAGGGCGGCGCAGCCGCCGACGGCGATGAGCCCGGCGGCTATCAGGGAGAGCCGCAGACGGGGGCGGGAGCGTATCGCCTCGGTCAACGAGGTCATCGACTGCAACGACGGCATCGACGGCATCGGGCTGCCTCCTGGACTGCGGGCCGGTGGGGTCCTGTTCTCACGGCACCACCGCCCCGCCCACCCCACCAGCGCTCCGGTCCGTACGGGTGAGGGGCCGGGCGGGAGTCCGGGGGGAAGAGAGAGCGGGCGCGGCGAAATTGCCTCGCCCCGCCGCCTCCGCTGCTGTTACGGTCGCCGTATGCAGCGCGCCCAGCAGTGCCCGTCGAGCACGACGACGCCGGAGACCGTCCCGGCGCGCTGACACCTGACCAGCAGCAACGAAGCCCCGGGGCGAACGCCCCGGGGCTTTCGCGCGTCGCGGGGCGTTCGCCTCCCTCCGCAGCGAGGAGAGGACCAAGGACCATGAGCGACGACCGTTTCCCCGACCACCGCCTCCCCGACCACCGCCGTCTCGGCCGCGCACTCGACCTGTTCGACACCGACCCGCTGATGGGCGCCGGGCTGCCGTACTGGCTCCCGGACGGCGCGGTCGTCCGGCACGCCCTGGAGGAGTACGTCCGCGACGCCGAGCGCCGGGCCGGGTACCGGCACGTGTACTCGCCGGTGCTCGGCAAACGCGAGCTGTACGAGATCTCCGGGCACTGGGACCACTACCGCGACGACATGTACCCGTCCATGAGGCTCGGTGCGGAGGAGGTCGTGCTGCGCCCGAGCCTGTGCCCGCACCACGCCCTGATCTACCGCTCCCGCTCCCGCAGCTACCGCGAACTCCCGCTGCGCATCGCCGAACTGGGCGGCATGCACCGCGCCGAACTCTCCGGCGTGCTCGGCGGGCTGACCCGCGTCCGCGCCATCCAGCTCAACGACGCGCACGTCTTCTGCACCCTGGAGCAAACCGTGGCGGAGGCCCGCGCCGCGCTGCGGCTGATCGCCCGCGCCTACGCCGACCTCGGCATCGAGGCCGTACGGCACCGGCTGTCGCTGCCCGGCGAGGGCGGCAAGTACGTCGCCGACCCGGAGCTGTGGCGGCGGGCCACCGCGCTGCTGCGGGAGGCGCTGGACGAGTCCGGGACCGATTACGAGGAGGCCGAGGGCGAGGCCGCGTTCTACGGCCCGAAGATCGACGTCCAGATCGCGGACCCGGCGGGCCGCGAGTCCACCCTGTCCACCGTGCAGATCGACTTCCACCAGCCGGCCCGCTTCGACCTGCACTACATCGGCGCCGACGGCGCGAGACACCGCCCGGTGATGGTCCACCGCAGCATCGTCGGCAGCGTCGAACGGGCCGTCGCCCACCTGGTCGAAGTCCACCGGGGCGCCTTCCCGGCCTGGCTGGCCCCGGTGCAGCTGGCGGTGCTGCCGGTCGGGGAGGAGCAGGCGGAGCAGGCGGCGGCGGTCGTCCGGGAGGCGGTGGAGAGGGGGCTGCGTGCCGAGGTCGTCGGGCCACGGGAAGGCACCCTCGGCGCCCGGGTCCGGGGCGCGCGGCTGGTGCCGTACCAGGCGGTGATCGGTGCGAGGGAGGCGGCCGAGGGGCTGGCCGCCGTACGGCTGCGCGACGGGCGGCGCCCCGGGCAGGTGCCGGTGCCCGAACTGCTGCGCCGGATCGCCGACCGGGTCGCGGCGCGCGGCACCGCGCTGTGGGAGTGACCGTACTGCTCTAGGGTCGCCTCGACGGAAGGAGTCCACTGTGACCGGTCAGCCCACCCCCGTGATCATCGACTGCGACACGGGTGTCGACGACGCCCTCGCCCTGCTGTTCGCCGTGCGCCACCCCGGGATCGACCTCAGGGCGGTGACCTGCGTGGCCGGGAACACGGACGTCGACGGCGTGGTCCGTAACACGCTGACCGTGCTGGAGCGGGCGGGCGCCCCCGACATCCCGGTGGGCCGGGGTGCCGCCCGCCCGCTGATCGAACCGGCCCGCTCGGCCCAGCACGTGCACGGCAGCGACGGCATGGGCGACCTCGGCCTGCCCGCGCCGAAGCGGACCGCGTCCGAGCTGGACGCCGTGGCCCTGCTGCGCCGCGAGATCCTCGCCTGCCCGCGCCCGGTCACGCTCGTCCCCACCGCGCCGCTGACCAACATCGCCCTGCTCCTGCGCACCCACCCGGAGGTGACCCGCAACATCGAGCGGATCGTCTTCATGGGCGGGGCGGTGGGCAGCGGGAACGCCACCCCGGTCGCCGAGTTCAACGTCTGGCACGACCCGGAGGCGGCGGCGATCCTGCTCACCGCCGGGGTGCCGATCACGATGTACGGCCTCGACGTCTTCATGCAGGTCACCGTGGACACCCCGGACGTCCGGCGGCTGCGCGCGAGCGCCGACCCCGGCACCCGGCTGGCCGGTGACCTGCTCGCCCACCGGCCGACCACGATCGGCGAGGAGCCGGAGGCGGAGGAGGCGGGCGGCCTCGGCGACGCGGGCGCGGTGTGCGCGGTCGCCGACCCGGGCGGCCTCACCACCCGTCGGCTGCCCGTCGAGGTCTCCCTGGCCCCCGGCCCGTCCCGGGGCCAGACGATCGTGGACCGCCGCCCCCGCCCCGGCGAGTCCGAGATCCACGGCGGCGGACGCGAACAGGCGCTGGTGGACGTGGCGTTGGAGGTGGACGTGCAGCGGTACGTGAAGCTCTATCTGGACACGGTAGAGAGGTAGGGCGCGGTACGCCGGACACGGCGGAGCCCGCTGTCGGAAGGAGCCCGCATGGCCACCCGTTCCCCCGACCTCTCCGCGAAGAACCCCGACTGGTGGCGGCAGGCCGTCGTCTACCAGGTCTATCCCCGCAGTTTCGCCGACGCCGACGGTGACGGCGTCGGCGATCTGCGGGGCGCCGCCGGGCGGCTGGACCACCTCGCCGCGCTCGGTGTCGACGCGCTCTGGCTGAGCCCCTTCTACCCGTCAGAACTCGCCGACGGCGGCTACGACATCGCCGACCACAGGGACGTCGACCCCCGCCTCGGCACGCTGGACGACGTCGACGCGCTGGTCGCCGAGGCCCACCGCCTGGGCCTGAAGGTCGTCGTCGACATCGTCCCGAACCACACCTCCCGTCTGCACCCCTGGTTCCAGGAGGCGCTGCGCTCCGGACCCGGATCGGCGGCCCGCGACCGCTACGTCTTCCGCCCCGGCACGGGCGAGCACGGCGAACTCCCGCCCACCGACTGGCAGTCCGTCTTCGGCGGCAGTGCCTGGCGGCGCACCGGGGACGGCGACTGGTACCTCCATCTGTTCGCGCCCGAGCAGCCCGACCTGAACTGGGCGAACGACGAGGTCCGCGCCGACTTCCGCACCACCCTGCGCTTCTGGGCCGAGCGGGGCGTCGACGGCTTCCGCGTCGACGTCGCCCACGGCCTCGCCAAGGATCTCGCCGAACCGCTGCGGAACACCGGGGACATCGGCGCCACCGGCGAGGAGTCGCTGCTGCGCGTGGCGCCGGGCAGCCACCCGTACTGGGACCGCGAAGAGGTCCACGCGATCTACCGCGACTGGCGCACGGTCCTCGACGGCTACTCCCCGCCGCGCACCGCCGTCGCCGAGGCCTGGGTGCCGGGCGCCCGCCGCGCCGCGTACGCCCGCCCCGACGAGCTGGGCCAGGCCTTCAACTTCGAGTACCTGGAGGCGGCTTGGGACGCGGACGAACTGCGTGAACTGATCACCGCGTCGCTGTCCGGCGCCCGGGCCGCCGGTGCCTGCGCCACCTGGGTGCTGTCCAACCACGACGTCGTCCGCCACGCCTCCCGGCTCCTGCTGCCGCCCGGCACGGACGCGGAAGCCTGGCTGCTGTCGGACGGCAGGACCCCCGCGCTGGACACCGCGGCCGGACTGCGCCGGGCCCGGGCGGCGACCCTGCTGATGCTGGCGCTGCCCGGTTCGGCGTACCTCTACCAGGGCGAGGAACTCGGGCTCCCCGAGGTCGCCGACCTGCCCGCCGAGGCCCTCCGGGACCCCGTCTGGGAACAGACCGGCCACACCCGCAAGGGCCGCGACGGCTGCCGCGTCCCCCTGCCGTGGACCGCGACGGGCCCGTCGTACGGCTTCGGTCCGGGCCCCGCCTGGCTCCCGCAGCCGCCGGCCTTCGCGTCGTACGCCGTCGAGACCCAGACGGGGGCGGACGGCTCGACCCTGGAGCTGTACCGCGCCGCCCTGCGCCTGCGCCGCAAGCTGCTGGAGGGGGAGACGCTGACGTGGTCGGCCGGCAGCGCGGCCGACGTCCTGGACTTCGCCCGCACGCCGGGCTGGCGGTGTGTCACCAACCTCGGGGACGCGCCGGTCCCGCTGCCGCGGGCGGAAGTGCTGCTGGCGAGCGGGCCGCTCGGCGGGAGCGGAGATCTCCCGCCCGATACGACGGTGTGGCTGGGATAGCGGCGCCGACGCACCTAACCGGCGGTCGGCGCGGGGCTCGCTCCCGGGGAGGCCCCGGCCGCGCCCCCGCCCCCGCCCCCGGCGATCCCGTTGATGTCCACCGGAGTCGACGTCGCGTTCGGCGGCGGGGTCAGCACCACCTGTGGCTGACCCGCAGGGGGCGGCGGTGGGGTCAGGTCCGAGTTCGGCAGCTTCGGCGGGGTCGTCTGCTGGAAGATCGTCTGGTCGAAGTCGACGAAGCCGGTCTTCTCCATCACCGTCATGTGGTCGAGCACGGTGTTGTTGGCCTGGTCGGCCAGTGCCCGCACCAGTGTGTTCTTCGTGGTGGAGCGGATCTTCGAGATGGTGTTGAAGATCGCGCCGTGCGTCATCCGCAGGATGTTGGCGAAGTCGCTGTCGAACTTCGTCCCGCTGTCGGCCTGCAACTGCCGGACGAAGCCCTCCTGTTGCGGGCTCGCGATGTTGGGCAGCGTGATGTTCAGCATCGGCGCGATCTTGCGGCACGTGGTGTCCAGCGCCGCGTGCCCGTCGACCAGGTGCTCGCTGGCCGTCTTGACCGCCGGCGTGGTCCCCTTCTGGAGTCCGATCTGCCCCACCGGGTACTCCCACAGACCGGCCGCCCGCACCTTCACCACGAAGTCCCGGTCCTGCTCGGTCAGCGGTCCCCACTGCGTGTTGGCGATGACGCGGTCCTGGGCGGTGGTGACCTTGGTGATGCCGAGCATGCTCGGGTAGGCCAGTGACACGAGGGTCACGGCCATCGCACCGCCCACGAAGAGAGTTCCCGTCGCGTTCCGCGAAAAGCGCACCGTGCCTCCTGCCCGGTCGGGGTGCCGCCCGCGTGACGGCGTGCGGGGCGGCTCGGACACACAGCAGTACGGATGCGGAAGCCGTTCGTATCTGTTCGACAGGTAAAGAAGAGTTGACCATTCCTCGGGAGAGAGCGGGGCAAACGCTGGCATAGATTCGCCGCATGCCCCCACAGCCACCCCCCAGGACGCCCGCCGCGCTGCCGGTGCTGCCCTACCGCAAGCCCACCAAGGGCCGTGACTACTGGGTCTTCGACGACGTCCTGCCGGACGTCGACGCCGTACGGGAGCGGTGTCTGGCCAAGGACGACTGGGTGCGGGGGTATCCGTACACCTCCGAGACCTGGCCCGGACTGCGCGCCATGCCGGGGCTGGAGCCGGGCGAACTCGCCGTCATCGAGCGGCTGGTGAAGAAGGCGACCGGCGCGAAGGAGCTGTGGGTGCAGCAGGCGCCCGGCGGCGGCACCCTGAACCACAACTGCGTCCAGGTGGTCGGCGAGGGCGAGAGCGAGCCCCGCCCGCACACCGACTCACGCGCCCTGTGCCGGTACGCGGCCGTGCTCTACCTCAACCCCCACGTGCCGAAGAACTGCGGCACCGCCTTCTACCGCCAGTCCCTGCCCGGCGGCCGGCTCGGCGGCAACATCGTCCAGGCCCCGCACAACAACCTCGTCGAGGCCCTCGGCACGCGTTACGTCCCGGGTGACCACTTCGAGGAGGACGTCCGCGTCCCGCACAAGTACAACCGGCTGCTCCTCTACAACGCCAACCTCGTGCACAGCGCGACGGACTACACCGGCAGGACCCTGGAGGAGAAGCGCATGACGGCGGTCTTCTTCTGGATGGCGTGAGAGCCGTACGGCACGGTCACAGGACCAGGAACAGCGCGGCCACGGCCGTGCAGCCGGCGCACACGGCGACGGCGGTGGCGACGGTCACGGCCAGACAGCGGCGGCGCAGCTCGGCGTAGCGGTGCTCGTACTCGGTGCGCAGCGACCGGCACCGGGCCGCGACGCGCTCCAGGTCCGCGCGGGCCCGGCGCAGGCTGTCGGCGGTGTAGCGCCGCTCGATCTCCTCGCGCTGCGCGGTCGTCAGCCAGTCCAGGGGACCGGTGAACTCCCGCGCGCGCTGCTCCGCTTCGGCGATCCGCGCCTGCCAGAGGAGGTAACCCTCCACCTGGTTGGCGAGCGTGCCGTCGGCTCCGTGCCCGGCCGTGCCGGTCACGCCTGCCCTCGGTCGGGCCGCACCGGGACCTGGTGTTCGTGCTCCGCCATCGCGATGTCGGGGTGGTGCAGGTCGAACGCCGGGGACTCGCTGCGGATCCGGGGCAGGGTCACGAAGTTGTGCCGGGGCGGCGGGCAGGAGGTGGCCCACTCCAGCGAACGGCCGTAGCCCCACGGGTCGTCGACGCCCACCGGCTTGCCGTACCTGGCGGTCTTCCACACGTTGTAGAGGAACGGCAGCATCGACGTGCCGAGCAGGAAGGAGCTGATGGTCGAGACCGTGTTCAGCGCGGTGAAGCCGTCGGCCGCCAGATAGTCGGCGTAACGGCGGGGCATGCCCTCGGCGCCCAGCCAGTGCTGGATCAGGAAGGTGCCGTGGAAGCCGACGAACAGGGTCCAGAAGGTGATCTTGCCGAGCCGCTCGTCCAGCATCTTGCCGGTCATCTTGGGCCACCAGTAGTGGAAGCCCGCGAACATGGCGAAGACGACGGTGCCGAACACGACGTAGTGGAAGTGGGCCACCACGAAGTACGAGTCGGAGACGTGGAAGTCCAGCGGCGGCGAGGCCAGGATGACCCCGGTCAGCCCGCCGAAGAGGAACGTCACGAGGAAGCCCGCCGACCAGAGCATCGGGGTCTCGAAGGACAGGCTGCCCTTCCACATCGTGCCGATCCAGTTGAAGAACTTCACCCCGGTCGGCACCGCGATCAGGAACGTCATGAAGGAGAAGAACGGCAGCAGCACGCCGCCGGTGACGTACATGTGGTGCGCCCAGACGGTGATGGACAGACCGGCGATGGAGATGGTCGCGGCGATCAGTCCCATGTAGCCGAACATCGGCTTGCGGGCGAAGACCGGGATGATCTCGGAGACGATGCCGAAGAACGGCAGGGCGATGATGTACACCTCGGGATGGCCGAAGAACCAGAAGAGGTGTTGCCACAGCAGCGCGCCGCCGTTGGTCGCCTCGAAGACATGGGCGCCGAACTTGCGGTCCGCCTCCAGGGCGAACAGCGCGGCCGCGAGGACCGGGAAGGCGAGCAGGACCAGGACGGCCGTCAGCAGCACGTTCCAGCAGAAGATCGGCATGCGGAACATGGTCAGGCCGGGGGCGCGCATGCAGATGATGGTGGTGATGAAGTTGACCGAGCCGAGGATGGTGCCGAAGCCGGAGAACGCCAGGCCCATGATCCACAGGTCGCCGCCCACCTCAGGGGAGCGGATCGCGTCCGTCAGCGGGGAGTAGGCGAACCAGCCGAAGTCGGCCGCGCCCTGCGGGGTGAGGAAGCCGGCCACCGCGATGAGCGAGCCGAACAGGTACAGCCAGTAGGCGAACATGTTCAGCCGCGGGAACGCCACGTCGGGCGCGCCGATCTGCAGCGGCATGATCCAGTTGGTGAAGCCCGCGAACAGCGGTGTCGCGAACATCAGCAGCATCACGGTGCCGTGCATGGTGAACAGCTGGTTGAACTGCTCGTTCGACATGAGCTGCAGGCCCGGCCGGGCCAGCTCGGCGCGCATGAGCAGCGCCATCACGCCGCCGATCAGGAAGAACGCGAACGACGTCAGCAGATACAGCGTGCCGATCGTCTTGTGGTCGGTGGTCGTCAGCCACTTCACCACGACGCCGCCGGGCTGTCTGCCCCGGAGCGGCACCTCGCTCTCGTACGAGTCGGCGGCCGCGGCGGCACCGTGGGGTTCGTCGATGATGCTCACAAGTCGTCTGTCTCCCGCTGCTCGCGCTCCGCGCACGCCAAGACGTCCGCGCCTCGTCATGCTCCTCGTCATCCTTGCCGCGCGGACGCCGTGCGGGAGAGCCGGAACGGCCCGCGCACGGCCGATCGCATGACGGATGCACACGGATGGCGCAGCGGCGCCTTCCATGGGACAGGATGATCAGGTGACCGAACAGATGAACGTGCTCTCCGCCCGCCCGTTCGCGCTCCGGCCGATCAGGGCCTCCGGGTGGCTGGCTTCGGGGGGACTGCTGCTGGCCGGGCTCGCCTGGGTGGTGCGGGGGGTGTGGGAACTGCGGCTCGCCGCCGCCGGGGAACCGGCCGCGGGCCCGCCCGAGCAGGGCGACGGCGTGCACCGCCCGCTCAACTCCCTGGAGAACTCGTACCACTTGGTGACGTCGGTCGGCGGTGCGGCCGTCGCGCTGTGCGCCCTGCTCTTCGTCTCCTGGCTGTGGCAGCTGCGCGACAACGCCCGCGCGCTGTCGGGGAACGAGCCGAAGTACGCGGGGATCTGGGTGTACTTGGGGTGGGTCGTGCCCCTGGTCAACCTCTGGTTCCCGCGCGGGATCGTCGTGGACGCGTTCCGCGGCAGTGCGCCCGGGCGCCGGGTGCCCGTCTCCGTGAACGTGTGGTGGGTGCTGTGGGTGATCGGCATGCTCAGCGGCGTCGGGCTGGTGTACAGCGACTCCACCGACGAGATCATCGCCCGCGCCTACCACGAGGTCTGGCCGCTGCTGACGTCCGACGCGGCCGTGGTCGGCGCCGCGATCGCCGGGTTCTTCGCCGTACGGGCCGTCACCGCCGCGCAGACGGAGCGGATGCGGGAGGCCGGGGCGGCGTAGTTCCCCGGGCGGTCCCGGGGCCGGCGGGGGTGTGGAGCGGCGCCGGGTGCGGTACGGATGGCCCCCATGAGCAGTATCGCCATCGTGGGTGCGGGGACCGGGCTGGGGGCCGCGGTCGCGCGGCGGTTCGGGCGGGAGGGGTTCGCCGTGGCGCTGTTCGCCCGGCGGCGGGACCACCTCGACCGGCTCGTCGAGGACCTCGCCGCGAGCGGCGTGCGGGCCGCGGGGTTCACCGCCGACGTCCGCAGGCCGCAGGAGCTGGCCGCGGCGCTGGAGCGGGCCGCCGGGGAGCTGGGGACGGTGGAGGTGCTCCAGTACAGCCCGGTGCCGCACCGGGACTTCATGCGGCCCGTGCTGGAGACCGGGCACCGGGAGCTGGTCGGGCCGATCGAGTTCTCCGTCTACGGGGTCGTCGCCGCCGTGCAGCAGGTGCTGCCGGGGATGCGGCGGCTCGGGCGCGGGACGATCCTCCTCGTCAACGGCGGGACCGCCGCCGTACCGCATCCTGAGCGGGCCGGTACCTCGATCGCGTTCGCGGCGGAGAGCGCGTACGGGCATCTGCTGCACGACCGGCTCGCCGGCGAGGGCATCCACGTCGCCCAGCTGGTCGTCCCCGGCGCCATCACGCCCGGGCACGCGCGCAAGGACCCCGACGTGCTCGCCGAGGTGCTGTGGGGCCTGCACCGGGAACGGCACGGATTCCGGCACTTCGCCGACGACCTCGACAGCTGAACTGCGCGGTGCCGGTTTGTAGGCCAATATGGTGACGTTGGCCGTAATGCTCTCTTCGAGGGGGCTTGGCATGGCTGTCGAAATCCCCACGATCATCAAGCCGTCCCGGCTCAGAAGCCGGGGAGGGCTCCTCGGCGAGTGCCTCGCCGAGTGCCTCGGGACCTTCGTCCTCATCGCCTTCGGCTGCGGTGTGGTCGCGATGGCGGTCGCCGCGCTGCCCGGTTCCGGCCGGGCCGCCACGCCCACCACGATCTTCCTCGCGGCCGGGGACTGGCTGCTGATCACCTGGGGCTGGGCGATGGGCGTCACCTTCGGTGTCTACGTGGGCGGCGGAGTCAGCGGCGCCCATCTCAACCCGGCGGTCACCCTCGCCATGGCCGTGCGCCGCGGGTTCTCCTGGGCCAGGGTCGTGCCGTACTGGTTCGCCCAGGTCGTGGGCGCCTTCGCCGGCGCGGCGCTGGTCTACCTCGTCTACCACGACGCGATCCACGCCTACGACAAGGCGGCGACGGGCCCGAAGGTGAACGGCCACACCAACGCCACCTTCTCCATCTTCGCGACCTTCCCCGCCCCGTACTTCCACGGCGGCGTCTGGGGCCCGCTGATCGACCAGATCGTCGGTACGGCGTTCCTGCTCATGCTGATCGCCGCCGTCCTCGACGTCCGCAACCAGGCCGTGCAGTCCAACCTCGCCCCCTTCGTCGTCGGCCTCGTCGTGGCCGCGGTCGGCATGTCCTACGGCGCCAACGCGGGCTACGCCATCAACCCGGCCCGCGACTTCGGGCCGCGGCTGCTGATCTGGTCCCAGGGCTGGCAGAGCCTGGCCTTCCCGGGCAGCGTGTCCGGCTCGTTCAGCCACTACTGGTGGATCCCGATCGTCGGCCCGCTGATCGGCGGCGTGATCGGGATCGTCGTCTACGACCTGTTCATCGGTGACGTCCTGCTGCTGCGCGCGAAGCTGGACGAGCCGCTGGAGCCCGGGGAGTCGACTCCGGTGCGGACCGTCAACGGCGATTAGCCCGGGAGGGGAGGAATGTCAGGGGGCCGCCGGGGGACGTGTCAACTGCCCGCCTCGGACGGGTCGTTGGTGCGGGAGCCGGCGGCCCGCCTGGCCGTCGCCGCTTGCCCGGGCAGCGGCCCGGAGGGGTGTGCCGGTGTGTCACAGCGGCCGGTTCGGCCAGTCCAGGAGGCGGGCGCCGATCACGGCCGTCTGGAGCATGTAGCGGTGGGCCGGGTCGGCCGGGTTGGCGCCGGTGAGGTGGTGGATGCGTTCCAGGCGGTAGGTGAGGGCCCGCACGCTCAGGGAGAGGCGGCGGGCCGCCTCCGCCGCCACGCAGCCCACGTCGAAGTACGCCGTCAGGGTCTCCAGCAGGGGGCCCGCGCCGCCTCTCGCCTCCGTCAGCGGGCCCAGGGCGTGCGAGACCAGGTCGGCCATCGCCTGGCGGTCCCGGGCCAGGACCGGGTAGACGAGGAGGTCGGCGGCGCGCAGGACCGGGTCCGCGAGGCCGAGGCGCTCGGCCATCTCCAGCGCGGCCAGGGCCTCTTCGTACGACTGGACCACGCCGCCGGGGCCCGGCTGGGCGCGGCCGACGGCGACCCGGCCGCCGTCCGTCGCCGCGTACGCCTGCTGGGCGAAGTAGGTGAGGACCTCGTCCTCGTCGCCGGGCGCGATGCACAGCAGCCGGCCGTGCTTGGTGGTGAACAGGACGCTGCGGGTCTCGAAGCGGCCGAGTACGGCGGCCTCCACCGTGCGGGCCACCCCGCCGCCCTCGACGTACGCCGTCGGGCCCTCGGCCACGGCCACCGCGTGCGCCCGGGACAGGCGCAGGCCGAAACGCTCGGCGCGCTCGGCCAGACGGCCCAGGCCGCCGCGGCCGTGCAGCAGGTCGTCGATGAACTCCCGGCGGGCCGCCTCCTCGCGGCGCACGGTGAGCCGCTGGGCGCGCTCGTACCCCTCGGCGAACGCGTCCACCGCCTGCTCCACGGCGGCCAGGGCGGCCAGCGTGCTCTCGGCCGAGCCCGGGCCGACCGGCCAGGCGCCGCGGGCGGCGGCGAGGTGGGCGACGACCAGGGCGCGCAGGCCGTGTCCGGCCTCGGCGGCCTGCTCGCCCAGGGTGCGGCGGGCCTTCAGCTCCTCCCGGCTCAGCCGGCGCCCGGTGGCCGCGACCTCGGCGAGCGTGTCGGCGAAACCGTCCAGATAGTCCTCGTAATGCCCGGATATGTCATGGCGATCCCGCACGCCGTCCGCCCCCGCCCCCGTGATCTTGACGCGCCGGTGACGCCTTCTTAGCGCATGTCCGGCACAAAGACCCTAGTGAACACTGCCGGAAACCGGCAATGCGCCGGCACGCGCCCCGTCGCACCATTGCCGGTGGGGAGCACTACGGGGGGTTTCCGGTGCCGGACGCCGGTATGCGTGCCGAGGTCCGGCACCGGGAACTGCGACTGCCAGGGGCTCCGATCTGTCGTCTGAGGCAAGGACGTATGCCATGGAAGCCCTCGGCGTGCTCGCCGCCGTCTGTCTCGTCGTCGTGGTGCTCGCGGTGTTCGGGTTCTCGCGGCTGTACCGCAAGGTCGACCAGAGCCAGGCCCTGATCGTGTCGAAGACGCGCCGGGTGGACGTGTCCTTCACCGGCCAGGTCGTGCTGCCGATCCTGCACAAGGCCGAGGTCATGGACATCTCGGTGAAGACGATCGAGATCAGCCGCGCCGGCCGGGACGGGCTGATCTGCCGGGACAACATCCGCGCCGACATCCGGATCCTGTTCTTCGTGAAGGTCAACAAGACCGTCGAGGACGTCATCAAGGTCGCCCAGACCGTCGGCACCGAACGCGCCAGCCACCAGGACACCCTCCAGGAGCTGTTCCACGCGAAGTTCTCCGAGGCGCTGAAGACCGTCGGCAAGCAGCTGGACTTCACCGACCTCTACACCAAGCGCGAGGAACTCCGGTACCACGTCATCGAGTTGATCGGCATCGACCTCAACGGCTACCACCTTGAGGACGCCGCGATCGACTACCTGGAGCAGACCCCGCTCACCCAGCTCGACCCCGCCAACGTCCTCGACGCCCAGGGCATCCGCAAGATCACCGAGCTGACGGCGATCGAGCACGTGCGCACCAACGAGGCCCAGCGCACCGAGCAGAAGGAGATCACCCGGCAGAACGTCGACGCGCGCGAGACCATCCTGGAGCTGGAGCGCCGGCAGGCGGACGCCGAGATCAAGCAGAAGCGGGAGATCGAGACGTCCCGCGCCCGCGAGGAGGCCGAGACCGCCCGCGTGGTGGAGGAGGAACGGCTGCGCGCCCAGGGCGCCTTCCTGCGCACCGAGGAACAGCTCGGCGTGCAGCGCGAGAACCAGGCCCGGGAGATCGCCGTCGCCGCGAAGAACCGCGAGCGGGTCATCGCCGTCGAGAACGAGCGCATCGAGAAGGACCGGCTGCTGGAGGTCATCGCCCGGGAGCGGGAGACCCAGCTGACGAAGATCTCCGCCGAGAAGGAGGTCGAGGCGGAGAAGCGGGAGATCGCCGAGGTCATCCGGGAGCGGGTCGCGGTGGACCGTACGGTCGCCGAGCAGGAGGAGTCCATCAAGAAGCTCCGCGTGGTCGAGGAGGCCGAGCGCGAGCGGCAGGCCCTCGTCATCGCCGCCGAGGCGGAGGCGCAGGAGAAGCTGGTCAAGGACATCAAGGCGGCGGAGGCGGCGGAACAGGCGGCCACGCACCGCGCCGGCGAGGAACTCACCCTGGCCGAGGCCCGGTTGAAGACCGCCGACCTCGACGCCCGCGCCAAGCTGCGGCTCGCCGAGGGCGTGCAGGCGGAGGCCGCCGCCGAGGGACTGGCCGCCGTCCAGGTCCGCGACAAGGAGGCCGAGGTCACCGTCAAGGCGGGGCGCGCGGAGGCGGAGGCCACGGAGGCCCGGCTGCGCGCCGAGGCCGAGGGCACCCAGGCCAGGGCGCTCGCCGAGGCCGAGGGCGCGCGGGCGAAGGGGCTCGCGGAGGCCGAGGCGGCGCGGGCCGCGGCGGAGGCCACCTCGGCCCGGCTGAAGGCCGAGGCGGAGGGTGCGCGGGCCAGGGGGCTCGCGGAGGCCCAGGGCGCGCAGGCGGCGGCGCAGGCCACCGAGGCGCGGCTGCGGGCCGAGGCCGAGGGTGTGCGGGCCAAGGGCCTGGCCGAGGCGGAGGGCGCCAAGGCGAGGGCGCTCGCGGAGGCCGCCGCCATCGGCGAGAAGCTGAAGGCCGAGGCCGAGGGCCTCACCGAGAAGGCCGCCGCGATGGCCGCGTTGGACGACGCGTCGCGCGGGCACGAGGAGTACCGGCTGCGGCTCCAGGCGGAGAAGGAGATCCGGCTGGCCGGCCTGGAGACCCAGCGGCAGGTCGCCGAGGCGCAGGCGGCCGTCCTCGCGACCGGGCTGGAGAACGCCGACATCGACATCGTCGGCGGGGAGTCCGTCTTCTTCGACCGGCTGGTGTCCTCGGTCGCGCTCGGCAAGGGCGTGGACGGCTTCGTGGACAACTCCCGTACGGCACAGGCCCTGGCGGGCCCCTGGCTGGACGGCTCGGCCAGTTTCACGGACGACCTGAGCCGGATCCTGGGATCCGTGGGCACGGCGGACGTGCAGAACCTGACGGTGTCGGCGCTGCTGATGAAGCTGATGAACGGCGGAGGATCCCGGTCGGCCGACATCCAGGAACTCCTGGAGAAGGCCGGCGAACTGGGCCTGGCGGAGACGCCGTTGAGCGCCTTGAACGGAAAAGCGCCCTGAACTGAAGCGCCCCGAAGGGGCGCGGGGCCGTATCGACATGCGGCTCCGCCGCGTGGGCGCGATCAGCCCACCACGACCCGCACCCGGCACGCGACCCGCAGCCCCGAGTTCGTAGTCGCACGGTCCCGAAGGGAAAACATCCGCCATGGCCACCGCTCCGGAGGTCGACGCCGGCACCTACGACCTCCTCCGCGCCCGCCTCACCGCCCACGCCGCCGAGCTGGCCCGCAGGGCAGAAACGCTGAACACCCGCCGAGCCGACGAGTTCGGCTCGGCCCGGGTCGGGCTGGCGACCACCGCCCGCCTCGGCACCGGCCACCCGTGCGTGCCGAGCGACATCGTGGCCGTCGGCGACGTCCTCCTCTTCGGCGGCACCGGCCGGCCGGCCGACGGCACCGAGGTGTCCGTCGCCGACGTCCTCGGGCTGTACGACCGCTCCGGCGAGCGCCTGCCGCAGGACGCCGTGCCCGGGCTGCTCGACGACCCGGCGTTCGTACGGGAGTTCACCGCCCTGCACCGCTACTACCGCGAGGCCCGCCTGCTGCGGCTGCGCCGGGTCGAGGGCCGGCTCCTCGCGGTGTTCCGCACCGGCGAGAAGGCCGACGACGTGCGCGTCCTGCGCTGGAGCGTGGCCGACGACGGCCGGGCGGCGTTCCTCGACGCGCGCGGCGACCGCGACGACGTCTTCCCGCCCGGCCAGGACGTCACCTGGACGGAGACCACGCGCGAGGACCACGTCCTCGGCCGCGACCCCTACGTGGCCGTCCCCGGCGGCCTCGGGGTCACGACCGTCGGCGGCGCCCTCGTCGTGCGCACCCCGGACGGGGAGACGCTGCACACCGAGCCGGTGCGGGAACCGCTCCAGTCCCTCGCCGACGCGGCCGTCGCACACGCCCAGGCCGGCCCGCTGGTGCTGCTGCGCGTGCGGCCGTACAAGGAGGACGCCGACCGGCACCTGGTCTTCGACACCCTGACCCGTACGGTGGTCCGCCTCGACGGCATCGGGCAGGCGTGCCGCCGGCTCCCCGAGGAGCAGGGCATCGTCTTCCCGGGCGGCTACTGCCTGGCCGGCGGCGGCCACAAGGCGTACGAACTCGACGTGCAGGGGCTGGAGTTCGAGCACGAGGTGCGCGCGCCGAACGGCGAGGACGTGCTGTACGCCTTCCGCGACCGGGCCGGCGGCCGCACGCTGCTGCTGCCGTACAACACCCTGCGCAAGGAGGTGGAGACGCCGCTGCCGTGCCGGGGCTGGGCGCTGTTCGCCGACGGCGCGCTCGCCGTGCTGCGCGCGGGCGGCGACGAACCCGCGCACACCCACCCCCTCCAGTGGTGGACCTCGCCGTACGTCTCCGACACCCACGCCGCCGCCCTGCGCACCGGCACCGGGCCGCTCGCCCGCGTCGGCAACGCCGACCTCGTGCGCGGGCTCGCCGACTGTCTGTCGGTGGCCCGGCTGGTCGCCGACGGGATCGAGACCGGCGCGGGCTACCGGGCGCTGGCCGCCGCCTGCGTGCGCGCCGCCGACACCCACCACTGGCTCACCGATCCCGAACTCGGCGAGCTGGCCGGTCCGTTGGAAGACGTCCGGGGCACCGCCGAGCAGGTGCTGGCCGAGTTCGAGACGGTGCGGGAGCTGACCCGGCAGTCCGCCGAGGCGCTGGACGAGTCCGCCGAGCGGATCGCCGCCGTCGTGCGCCGGCTGCGCGGCGAGGCCCCGCGCGAGGCCGCCGCCTGGGTGCGCGGGCTGACCGAACTGCGCCATGCGCACGGCCACCTGCTCACCCTGCGGGAACTGCGGTACGTCGACGCCGACCGGCTGGCGGAACTGGCGTCCGCCGCCGAGGACGACCTCGCCGCGTTCGGCCGGCGCGCGGTGTCGTTCCTGGCCCGCGAGGACGCCTTCACCGGGCAGCGGGCGGAGGTCGAGCGGCTCGTCGCCGACGCGGCGGCCGCCCCGACCGTCGCCGCGGCCGCACCCGTCGCCGCCCGCCTCGACGACCTCGCCGACGGGCTGCGCACGGTCACCGAGGTCGTCACCGGCCTCGACATCGCCGACGCCACCGTCCGCACCGCCGTGCTGGAGCGGATCGCCGACGTGCTGGGCGGCGTCAACCGCGCCCGGGCCACCCTCGACGCCCGCCGCCGCGCCCTCCAGGACAGCGAGGGGCGTGCCGAGTTCGCCGCCGAGACCGCCCTGCTCGCCCAGGCCGTCACCGCCGCGCTCGGGGTCTGCGCCACCCCGCAGGAGTGCGACGACCAACTCACCTCCGTCCTCGGCCGGTTGGAGGACCTGGACGGCCGGTTCGCCGAGTTCGACGACTTCCTCGCCGAACTGGCCGACCGGCGCGCCGAGGTCTACGAGGCCTTCGCCGCGCGCAAACAGTCCCTCGCCGACGCCCGCGCCCGCCGCGCCGAACAGCTCGCAGTCTCCGCCGGGCGCATGCTGGAGACCATCGCCCGCCGCGCGGCCACGCTGGCCGACACGGAGGCGGTCACCACCTACTTCGCCTCCGACCCGCTGGTCGGCAAGGTCCGCCGCACCGCCGGCGAACTGCGCGACCTCGGCGACAGCGTGCGCGCCGAGGAGCTGGACGGGCGCCTGAAGTCCGCCCGCCAGGAGGCGGCCCGCGCCCTGCGCGACCGCGCCGACCTGTACGCGGACGACGGCCGCACCCTGGTGCTCGGCGGCCACCGCTTCGCCGTCAACACCCAGCCCCTCGACCTCACCCTCGTCCCGCACGGCGACGCCCTCGCCTTCGCGGTGACCGGCACGGACTACCGCGCCCCGGTCACCGACCCCGACTTCGCGGCGTACCGCCCCTACTGGGAGCGCCATCTGCCCTCCGAGTCACCGGAGGTGTACCGCGCCGAGCACCTGGCCGCCCGCCTGCTCGCCGAGCACGGCCCGGCCGCCCTCGCCGCCGCCGACGACCTGCCGGACCTGGTGCGCCGGGCGGCGCAGGAGTCGTACGACGAGGGGTACGAGCGCGGCGTCCACGACCACGACGCGACGGTCCTGCTGCGTGCGCTGCTGCCCCTGTACGAGGGCGCCGGGACCCTGCGCCACGAGCCGGCCGCCCGGGCCGCCGCCCAGCTGTTCTGGGCGCACGGCACGTCGGAGGAGGCCCGCACGGCCTGGACCCGGCGGGCGGTGTCGCTGGCCCGCGCCCGGGACACCTTCGGCGCCGTACCGGCCGTCGGCGAGCTGGAGCGGGAGCTGGCGGCGGCGATCGGGGAGTGGGACCGCTCCGGGCCCGCCGGCCCGGCCGCCGCGTACCTCTTCGAGGAGCTGACCTGTGGCCCGGAGGGCTTCGTGCTCGGGACGGTGGCGCGCACCCTGCTGGAGAAGTTCCGCCACACGGACGGGAGTTACCGTGCCGACCTGGAGGGGCTGACGGAGCTCGCCGCCCGCCGGCAGGTGGTCGCGGCCTGGCTCGGCGCGTACGCCGCCGCGACCGGCACCGAGACCGGCCCCGGCGAACTGGCGGAGGCGGTGGCCGCCGAGCTGTGCCCCGCCCTGCCCCGCTACGACGGCGACGCCCCGCTCACGGCCACGGCGGACGGCCTGCTGGGCACGCACCCGCGCGTCAGCGCCGGTCAACTGACCCTTCGCATCGACGAGTTCCTCTCCCGCACGACCCGCTTCACCGCCACGGACGTCCCCGCCTTCCGCGCCTACCAGCGCCGTCGTACGGCCCTGGTGGCGGCCGAACGCGACCGGCTCCGCCTGGACGACCACCGCCCCCGCGTGATGTCGGCGTTCGTCCGGGGCCGCCTGGTCGACGAGGTGTACCTCCCCCTGATCGGCGACAGCCTGGCCCGCCAGCTCGGCACCACCGGCGAGACGAAGCGCACCGACACCGGCGGCCTGCTCCTGCTCGTCTCCCCGCCCGGCTACGGCAAGACGACGCTCATGGAGTACGTCGCCGACCGGCTCGGCCTGATGCTGGTCAAGGTCAGCGGCCCGGCACTCGGCCACGACGTCACCTCGCTGGACCCGGCCGACGCCCCGAACGCGACGGCCCGGCACGAGATCGAGAAGATCAACTTCGCGCTGGCGGCCGGCAACAACACACTCCTGTATGTGGACGACATCCAGCACACCTCGCCCGAGCTGCTCCAGAAGTTCATCCCGCTGTGCGACGCGACGCGCCGGGTGGACGGCGTCCGGGACGGCGAGCCGCGCACCTACGACCTGCGCGGCAAGCGGTTCGCGGTGTGCATGGCCGGCAACCCGTACACCGAGTCCGGCGAGCGCTTCCGCATCCCCGACATGCTCGCCAACCGGGCCGACGTGTGGAACCTCGGCGACGTCCTCACCGGCAGGGAGGACGTCTTCGCGCTCAGCTTCCTGGAGAACGCCCTCACCGCCAACGCGGTCCTCGCCCCGCTCGCCGCCCGCGACCGGGCCGACCTGGACCAACTGGTCCGGCTGGCGTCCGGCGACCCGACGGCCCGCGCCGACCACCTCACCCCACCGCTCTCACCGGCCGAACTCGACCGCGTCGTCGGGGTGTTGCGCCACGCCGTCGCGGTCCGCGAGACGGTCCTGCGGGTCAACGCGGCCTACATCGCCTCCGCCGCCCAGTCCGAGGCCGCCCGCACGGAACCCCCGTTCCGCCTCCAGGGTTCCTACCGCGACATGAACAGGATCGCCCAGCGGCTGCGCCCGGTCATGAACGACACCGAGCGCGAGGCCGTCGTCCACGACCACTACACGGCCGAGGCCCAGACCCTCACCACGGGAGCCGAGGCCAACCTGCTGAAACTGGCGGAGCTGCGCGGCGAACTGAACGAGGAGCAGTCCGCCCGCTGGGCCGAGGTGAAGTCCGCCCACATCCGCGCCCACGCACTCGGCGGCCCCGAGGGCGACCCCCTGACCCGCGCCGTCGCCGCCCTCGGCCTGCTGGCGGACCGGGTGGCGGCGGTGGAGTCGGCGATCACGCGGGTGCGGGGTGGCGACGGCGACCGCTGATGCGGTCAGAAGTCGACGTTCGAGTGCTGGAAACCTTCTCCCAGGGTGTGGAGGGCGACGCACCACATCACCAGCGTGCCCAGCAACGCACCGCTCGCCGCCCACAGCCCGGCCCGGCGCCGCAGCAGCGCGCCGGTGGCCCCGAGGAGCACGGCCCCGCCGGCGGGCCCGCCGACGAGGGCCAGGCCCATGGAAGGGCCGTGGCGGGTCAGGATCCGCCGAGGCAGATCACGACCAGGCAGAGCTGGTTGGAGGAGGAAGAGGAGGAAGGGGACGAAGGAGAGGAAGAGGAACCTGAGGAGGAAGAGGAGCCTGAGGAGGTGCTCGTGCCGGGCGCCGGGGGCGGCGTCGAAGCCGTTGAACTCCCTGTTCCCGTAGAGGAGTTGGTGGAGGTGCCGGTGCTCGGGGTCGACGTACCCGTCGGGCGGGGTGTCGTGGGGACGCTGTCCGGGCGGGTCGCCGATCGTGCCGTGTGGGGTGTGGAGGTGCGGGACTGCTGCTGGGGTACGTAGCTGTAACCGGCCGGGGTCCGGTCCGTGGACCCGGTGGGTGTGCCGGATGAGCTGGGTGCCGCGTGCCGTGGGGCGGACGGGGTCGGCGTGGCGGGCGGCTGGCCGGGCGAGGCGGGCTGTTCCTCGCCGAGGCCCATGCTGCGGTTGTCCGGGGCGGTGGCCGCCTGGGCGCGGTCGCCGGAGCCGCGGTCCATCGAGGAGAAGGCGAGACCGCCCCCGACGAGTGCCACGGCGGTCGCCACCACGGCCCGGCGCTGGCTCTTCTTCCAGCGGGCGAGTTGCCGCCGCCGGGCCGCCCGTCCCTGCGGGGCCCGGGGCGCGTCCGTGATGTCGGCCGCCCCGGCCGCGGCCTCGGCGCCGTACTCGGCCGGGTCGGCGGCCGGCACGCCGTCGTACCAGGCGATGTCGTCGAGTGCCGGTGCCGGTGCCGGTGCAGGTGTGGTGGAGGGTATGTGGGGAGAGGCGGTGCCGGTGGCGTTCGCGCCGGAGTACCCGTCGGTGCCGGGCGGGGCGATGTCCGGGGCGTAGGCGCCGCACCCGGGACAGACCAGGGCACCGTTGAGGTGCCGGCGGCACGAGGAGCAGTAGTCCATCTGCGGTCTTCCTGGATTGACTGCGCCGTCGGTCACCGGGACCACGGCCTGGTCACGCTCGTACGGGAGATCGAGCGACCCAACACGCTAACGAGACTTTCGAAACGCTGTGTGCAGCCGGTGTGGCACTCCTGCGCAGATTCTTCGCCGAAGGCATGTGCCACGGTCCGGTCCGCCGTCGGCACTCGGCACCCGGGTGAAACCCGTCGGCCGCCCCGGTCGGTGCGCCGTCCCGTCCCGTGACGGTGGGCATAGTGGCGGGCGGCTCCGCACCGGATCGGCAGGAGGAAACGCATGCTCGGCACAGACTTCCGCACCGGGTCACCCGTCTGGCTCGACCTCGGCAGTCCCGACCTCGACCGGACCGCCGCCTTCTACGGCGCCGTCTTCGGCTGGCACTTCACCTCCGCCGGCCCCGACACCGGCGGTTACGGCTTCTTCCAGCAGGACGGCGCGACGGTGGCCGCCGCGGGCCGGCTCACCGAGGAGAGCGCGGAACCCGCCTGGGTGACGTACTTCCGGACCGACGGCATCCGGGCCACCGTCGACGCCGTGACCGCGGCCGGCGGTGCGGTGCGCGTCGAGCCCATCACCATGGGCGAGGCCTCCATGGCGCAGCTCACCGACCCCCAGGGCGCCGAGTTCGCCGTGATCCAGTCCGGTACGGGGCTGCAGCGGGTGTCGCAGGACAACACGCTGGTATGGGTGGAACTGCACGTCCCCGACCCGGAGGCCGCCCTCGCCTTCTACCGGCGGCTCTTCGGCTGGCGTGCGGCGGAGATGTCGGCGCCGGGCATGACGTACCGCGTGCTCAGCATCGCCGACGGGGACCAGCAGGAGGGTGCCTTCGGCGGCGTGGCCCCGCTCCAGGAGGGCCAGGAGGCGCGCTGGGTGCCGTACTTCGCGGTGTCCGACGCGGACGCGACCGCCGACGCCGTCCGGGGCAACGGCGGCACCGTCCTGATGCCGCCGTCGGACATCCCCGACGTCGGCCGCGTGGCCTGGCTGACGGATCCGGCGGGCGCGGTCTTCGCCGTCCTGAAGCCGAACCCGCGCCAGGCGGCAGCGCAGTAGCGGAGCAGCCGCGCCGCCGCCTGCCCTGGTTCGGTACGTCCGGTTCCGGTACGTCCCGGTCAGACGGTGGCGTCCGGGCCCGCGTTCCTGCGGCGGCGTACGACGAACACGGCGCCCGCGCCGAGCGCGACCGCGGCGCCGCCCGCGAGGGCGAGCACCGGCAGCGCGGAGCTGGAGCCGGTCTCGGCGAGGTGGCCCTGCGGCTCGATCCGGGTGTTGCCGGTGGGCTGCTTCGGCAGCGGCTTCTTGCCGCCCTGCGGCTTGGCGTCACCGGGGTGGCCGGGCGCGGAGCCGGCCTTGAGGATGTCGAACTGGTAGAAGCTGTCGTCGCTGGAGTAGACGCAGTTGCCCTGGTCGTCGGCGTACATGCCGATGCTGATGGCGTAGCCGAGGCCGGCCGGGGCGGTCCTGTCGACGCTCACCCGCAGGTTGACGGAGAACGACTCCTTGGCCTTGACGCCGGTGTAGCCGAGGTAGCCGGCGCCCGCGTCGTTCTCGTCCAGGGAGATGCCGATCCACTTGCGGGAGGACGGGTCCTGGTACTGGAGCGTGAGGTGGCTGGTGTCGACGAAGTAGTCGGTGTCGTTCGTCTGGGCGGCGAACACCCCGAGGTCGACGCGCGGGTAGGCGTGACCGCCGGTGTTCTTCACGTTCAGCTTGAAGCCGTGGAAGCCGCTGCCGGCGACGATCCGCGAGGGCAGGCCGCTCAGGGTGGTGTGCAGGTTGTCGTCGTACTTCGGCTCGTCGCTGTCGGCGCACTGGCCCGGGAAGCCGGAGGCCGACGGGGAGGGCGAGGCCGAGGCGGGGGCCGAGGCGGAGGCCGACAGCGAGGCGGTGGGCTGGGGCGAGGCGGAGGACGCCGGGGCGGACTGGCCGGCGGCCGGGGTCGACGCGCCGGCCGCCGGGCTGCTCTCCTCGCCCGCGGGTCTGGACTCCGCCGGCGCCGGCGTCGTGTCGCCGGCGGCGGGGGTGGTCTCGTCCGCGGCGGGCGTGGACTCGTCCTGGGTGGGAGTCGTCTCGGAGGCCGTGGGCGTCGTCGGAGTGTCGCCGTCGGCGGCGTGGGCGAGCGGGGCCGTGAGCAGGACGGCCGGGGCGAGGGCGGCCGTCGCGGCGGCGAGGGCGAGGGAACGGCGAAGCTTCATGCGAACCTCAGGGCAGGAGTGAGCGGTGTGTGCGCAGAGATGACCTTCGCCGACCGTAAAGAGTTGCCCAAGACCTCATGGGATCCTTATGTGACGTGGGTCACGTTCCGGGCTCCCGGTGTGCGGCGGGCTCGACGCGGATGACGATCGACTTCGAGGCCGGGGTGTTGCTCGTGATGGCCGTGGCGTCCAGGGCGACCAGGACGTTGGTCTCGGGGTAGTAGGCGGCCGCGCAGCCGCGCGGGGTCGGGTAGCGGACGGCGCGGAAGCCGGGGGCGCGGCGTTCGCCGTCGGGGTTGACGCTGATCAGGTCGACCAAGTCACCGTCTTTCAGGCGCAGTTGGCGTAGGTCGTCGGGGTTGAGGAAGACGACGCGGCGGCCTCCGGAGATGCCGCGGTAACGGTCGTCCAGGCCGTAGACCGTGGTGTTGAACTGGTCGTGCGAGCGCACCGTCGTCAGCAGCAGATGGCCGGGCGGGACGTCGGCCGCCGTCGGCGGGTTGACGGTGAAGCGGGCCTTGCCGGTGGCGGTGGGGAAGGTGCGGGAGTCGCGGGGCGCGCGGGGCAGCATGAAGCCGCCGGGCTGCCGGACGCGCTGCTCGAAGGCGTGGAAGCCGGGGACGACGTGTTCGATGTGACGGCGGATCACGGCGTAGTCGTCGCGCATGGCCCGCCAGCCCAGGCCGTCGCCGAAGAGCGCGAGGCCGAGGCCGGCGACGATCGCGACCTCGCTGCGCAGGTGCGGGGAGCCGGGCCGGAGCCGGCCGCGTGAGGCGTGCACCATCGCCATGGTGTCCTCGACGGTGACGAACTGTTCGCCGGACGCCTGCCGGTCGCGCTCGGTGCGGCCGAGGCAGGGCAGGAGCAGGGCCTCGGTGCCGTGGCAGAGGTGGGACCGGTTCAGTTTGGTCGCGATGTGCACGGTGAGGCCGCAGTTGGCGAGTGCTGCCTCGGTGACCGGTGTGTCGGGAGTGGCCGAGGCGAAGTTGCCGCCGAGGCCGACGAAGACGTCGACCTCGCCGTCGCGCATGGCTCTGATCGCGTCGACGGTGTCCAGGCCGCGGGCGCGGGGCGGGTCGAAGCCGAACTCCTCGCCGAGCCGGTCGAGGAACGCGTCCGGCATCCGCTCCCAGATGCCCATGGTGCGGTCGCCCTGGACGTTGCTGTGCCCGCGGATCGGGGCGGGCCCGGCGCCGGGGCGGCCGATGTTGCCGCGCAGCAGCAGGAAGTCGACGATCTCGCGGATGGTCGCCACCGCGTTGCGGTGCTGGGTCAGGCCCATCGCCCAGCAGACGATCACCCGGTCCGCGCGGAGCACGTCGTCCGCGCAGGCCTCGATACGGGTGCGGGACAGTCCGCTGAGCGCCTCGATCCGGGACCAGTCCAGGGCCCGCCAGGCCGCGACGGCGGCCCCGAAGCCCTCGCAGTACCGGTCGATGAAGTCGTGGTCGAACACGGTGCCGGGGCGGGCGTCCTCCCGGTCGGTCAGGGCGCGGTTCAGGCCCGCGAACAGGGCGAGGTCGCCGTTGACGCGCACCGGGAGCCAGCGGTCGGCGAGCCGGGTGCCGGGGCCGAGCAGTCCGCGCGCGGTCTGCGGGTTGTGGAAGCGGCCGAAGCCGGCCTCGGGCAGCGGGTTGGCGGCGATGATGCGGGCGCCGCGCCGCTTGGCCGCCTCCAGCGCGGTGAGCATGCGGGGGTGGCAGGTGCCCGGGTTCTGGCCCACGACGATGATCAGGTCGGCGTGTTCGGTGATGTCGTCGTACGCGATCAGGCCCTTGCCGACGCCGAGCGTCTCCTTCAGGGCCGCGCCGCTGGACTCGTGGCACATGTTGGAGCAGTCCGGCAGGTTGTTGGTGCCGAGGCGGCGCGCCAGCAGCTGGTGGAGGAAGGCCGCCTCGTTGCTCGTACGGCCGCTGGTGTAGAAGACGGCGCGGTTCGGATCGGGCAGGTCGCGGAGCCGGGCGGCGGCGAGCGCGAGGGCGTCGTCCCAGGTGATGGGGGTGTAGTGGGTGGCGCCGGGGGCGAGGTGCATCGGCTGGGCGAGCCGGCCCTGCGACTCCAGCCAGTGGCCGTCGCGCTCGCGCAGCTCGGCGACGGAGTGCGCGGCGAAGAAGGTGGCGTCGACCCGCTTGCGCGTCGCCTCCCAGGCGACGGCCTTGACGCCGTTCTCGCAGAACTCCGCCGTCTTGCGGTGCCCGGGGGCCGGTTCGCCCCAGGCGCAGCTCGGGCAGTCGAAGCCGTCGACGTGGTTCACCGACAGCAGCGTCAGCAGGCCGCGCCTCGGCCCCATCTCCGTGAGCGTGTAGCGCGCGGACTCGGTGATGCTGGGGAGGCCGACGCTGGATGTGCGGGGACCCGAGACGTGGGTGCCACCGGGGTCGTCCGGTCGCCGGGGCTGCTCCGCCATGACCGCCTCTTCCTTCCCCCGCTCCCCCTTTCCCTCTCTCCCTGCCTTTCCCTCCCCCTGTGAAGTGTGACACACCTCACATGTCGATCATGGTCGTCACGTGTTGTCGTCCGGTGTTCGACGTTCCGTTGACTGCGGGTGAACGGCCGTGCGACGGTGAGGAGCATGGACCGCAGCCTGACCCCGGATCAACTTGAGTCCTTCGACAAGGAGTTCGCCGCCCGGCCGGTGAACCGGCTGATGCAGAACGCCGTCACCCAGACGCCGGTGGACGACGTCGCCCTGGACCGGCGGATCCTGACCGGCATCGACCACTCCGTCTCCCACCACCTGGACGACTGGAAAGCCACCAACCAGAAGCAGAGCGGCCGCTGTTGGATGTTCGCCGGGCTCAATCTGCTGCGGGTCGGCGCCGCGCGGAAGCTGGGCGTGAAGGACTTCGAGTTCTCCCAGAACTACCTGCTCTGGTGGGACAAGTTCGAGCGCGCGAACCACTTCCTGGAGGCGGTCATAGAGACCTCGGACCGGGAGGTCGACGACCGTACGGTCGCGCACCTGCTGGAGGACCCGATCAGCGACGGCGGACAGTGGAACATGTTCGTGGCGCTGATCGCCAAGCACGGCCTGGTGCCCAAGTCGGCCATGCCGGAGACCGACAGCTCCTCGGCGACCCGGGCGATGAACCGGGCCCTGAAGACCCTGCTCCGCCAGGGCGCCCGTGATCTGCGCGGGCAGGCCGGCGAGGGGGCCGAGGCGCAGCGGGAGCTCAAGCGGGAGGTGCTGGCCGCCGTCCACCGCGTGCTCGGCATCCACCTCGGCACGCCCCCGCAGCGGTTCCTGTGGCAGTGGGAGGACAAGGACAAGGAGTTCCACCGCGACGGCTGGCTCACCCCGGCCGAGTTCGCCGCCTCCTACGTGGACCTCCCGCTGGAGGAGTACGTCTGCCTGGTGCACGACCCGCGCGCGTCGAGCCCGGTCGGCCGTACGTTCACCGTCGAGTACCTCGGCAATGTCGTGGACGGCCCGCCGGTGGTCTATCTCAACGTCGGGATGGAGCTGCTGAAGCGGCTGGCCATGGAGTCGATCACCGGCGGCGAGCCGGTGTGGTTCGGCTGCGACGTGGCCAAGATGATGCGCTCGGACGCGGGCGTCTGGGACGCCGCCCTCTTCGACTACGCGGCGGTCTACGACGCCCCGTTCACCATGGACAAGGCCGACCGGCTGCTGCACCACGACACGCAGATGACCCACGCGATGCTGTTCACCGGCGTCGACGTGGTGGACGGCGGCCCGCGCCGCTGGCGGGTGGAGAACAGCTGGGGCGAGGAGAAGGCCGACCGGGGCTTTTGGACCATGAACGACTCGTGGTTCGACGAGCACGTCTTCGAGATCGCGGCCCGCCGCTCCGCCCTGCCCCCGCACCTGGCCGCCGCCCTGGACGAGCCCCCGATCGTCCTCCCCGCCTGGGACCCGATGGGCGCCCTGGCCGACTGACACCGCGCGGGCCGACCGAGGGGCGCCGTTCGCGGAACGGGGGGCGCCTTTCGGTCACGGAGGTCAAGGGGCGAAGCCCTCGGAGATGCGGGTCAGGACCGCGCCGGCGCCGTCCTCCGTCGCCATCAGGCGGGCGATGGCCGCCGCGCGGTGGCGGAGCGGCTCGGCGGCGGCCGCCGTGATCGCGGCGGCCAGGCTCTCGGCGGTGAGGTCGGGGTACGGCAGCGGCCGGGGGGCGACGCCCAGCCGGTGCAGGCGCGCAGCCCAGAACGGCTGGTCCGCCATGAACGGGACCGGTACGGCGGGGACCCCGGCCCGCAGCCCGGCTCCCGTGGTGCCCGCCCCGGCGTGGTGGACCACGGCGGCCGTGCGGGGGAACAGCCAGTCGTGGGGCAGGTCGCCGACGGCCAGGACGTCGTCGCCCGCTCCGCTCGGCCCGGCCCACTCCGCCTGCACCACCGCGCGCACCCCGGCCCGCCGCGCCGCGGCGGCCACCAGGGCGCCGAGCCGCTCGCCCTCCCCGGGCGCCATGCTGCCGAAGCCGACGAACACCGGGGCCGGGCCGGCCTGGAGGAAGTCGACCAGTCCGGCGGGCGGCCGCCAGTCCCGCGGCCGGGAGGGCCACCAGTAGCCCGCCACGCCGACCCCGGACGGCCAGTCCGCGGGGCGCGGCACCACCAGCGGGCTGAAGCCGTGCAGGACCGGCCCCCGGTGGGCGAGCGGTGCCGACGGCCGCCCCGGTGCCGGCGGTCGTCCGGCGGGCAGGCCGAGGCGGTCGCGCAGCCGGGCCGCGGCGTCCGCGAAGAGCAGGTCCCCGCGCCGGAGCACCGCCCAGCCGGCGGCGAGGTTGGCCTCCGGCCCCAGGTCGGCGTCGGCCGCCGCGGCGCCGGGCAGTGGAAACTCCCTGGTGGCGAAGGCCGGGGCGAGATACGTGCCGAGCACCGGGACGCCGAACGCCTCTCCCGCCGCCCGGCTGAACGCCGACGGGCCGAAGGCGGTCAGCAGCAGATCGGCGCCGCCCGCCACGGCGTCCACCACGCCCGAGGCGAGGTCGTCCAGGAACGTCGTCATCACCGCCCGGGCCTCGGCCGGGGCGACCGTCCGGTCCCGGGAGCGGATCAGCTCCTGCGGATCTCCCGGCAGCGCCCGGCAGGCGAGACCGCACGCCTCGACCAGCGCCGTGAACGGGGCATGGGCGGCCAGGGTGACCTCGTGCCCAGCCGCGAGCAGCCGCCGCCCCAGCCCCGTGAACGGCGCGACGTCCCCCCGCGAACCGGCGGTGACGACGAGAACCCGCATACCTCGATTCTGCCCGCCGAGGGCACGGGTGTAAGCGGCTCGCGACCTCGCGCTTCAGGCTCTCAGGCGGGCTCACCGCCGAGGGGCGCCAGTGCCGCGGACACCGTCCGGCGCAGGTCGGCGGGGTCGGCGCCGGTGCGGGAGCGCAGGTTGACCCCGTAGGCGAGCACGGCCAGCAGCTCGGCGGCGGTGTCGAGATCGGTCGTCGCGGACAGCTGTCCCAGGGTCCGGGCGGTGCGCAGGGCGGCGAGCAGGGCGTCCCGCAGCCGGCGGTGGTGGTCTTCGAGGACGCGGCGGACCTCCGCGTCGCCGTTCTCGGCGCCGGCGTGCGCGTTCACGGCCATGCAGCCCCACCGGGCGTACGGCCCCGAGCAGCGCACCTCGATCAGTCCGGCGAAGAACGCGGCGACGGCCGGCAGCCCCCGCCCGTCCTCGGCGAGGCCCCGGAACGCCGGCGCGGAGTGGGTCTCGACGTAGCGCCGCAGCGCGGCGAGGTAGAGGTCCTGCTTGCCGCCGAAGGTCGCGTACAGGCTGGAGCGGTTGAGGCCGGTCGCGGACACGACGTCCTGGATCCCGGTCGAGGCGACGCCCTGGCGCCAGAACAGCCGTACCACCGTGTCCAGGGCCGTGTCCGGGTCGAAGTGCTTGATGTCCGGCATGGTTCCCTCATCATCCTGAAACGAGGGTTCCAAGATACGCCCGTCGCCCGCTAGGCTGAAGCGAACTTGGAACGGTCGTTCCGAGATCTTCCGAGATCTTCCGCGACGGGCACCGGACGAAAGGCACCCACCATGAGTCTCGACGCCGAACTGAGCGCCCTGCGCGCCTCCTTCGAGTCCCGCTACCCCGAGGTCCCGGCCGAGCACCGGGAGGTCATGCGGCGCGCGGCCCAGGAGCTCGCCGCGTCCGGGCAGGCCGACCGCGCCCTGTCCGCGGGCGCCGACGCACCCCGCTTCACCCTGCCCTCCGCGACCGGCCGGGCCGTCGCCCTGGACGAGCTGCTGGCCGCGGGCCCGGTCGTGCTGACCTTCTACCGGGGCGCCTGGTGCCCTTACTGCAACCTCGCCCTGCGCGCCCTCCAGCGGCACCACGACGCCATCGCCGCGCGCGGCGCCCGCCTCGTGGCCGTCTCCCCGCAGATCCCCGACGAGTCCCTCACCCTGACCGAGAAGCACGAGCTGGCCTTCGACGTGCTCAGCGACCTCGGCTCGGACACCGCCGCGCGCTACGGCCTCGCCTTCGACCTGACCGACGAACTGGCCGCCGTCTACGACGCGTTCGGCTTCGACCTCCAGTGGGTCAACGGCGGCCACGCCCGGACCCTGCCGCTGCCCGCCACGTACGTCATCGACCGCGACGGCGTCGTCCGCTGGGCGTTCGTGGACACCGACTACACCAGGCGTGCCGAGCCCGCCGACGTCCTCACCGCCCTCGACGCCCTCGCCGGCGGCGTCAGCGGCGACGCGGCTCAACTATCGTGATGTCCTGACGTCTTGACGTTCCGGGCCGTTTCCGCGTTTGCTTCCGCCACCTGGGTTCCCAGATGCTCCCTGATTCCGGAAGGCACCTGCAGTGAACGCTCCGACCCCCCACGGAACTCCCCCGCGCCGTCTCGCAGTTGCCGTGACCGCCTCCGCCTCGGCCCTCGCCCTCACCGCGTGCGGCGCCCTCGGCGGCGGCGGGAGCGACAGCTCCACGCCCTCGGCGAAGGGCGACGGCATCACGGTGGGGCTGCTCCTGCCCGACAAGGACACGGCACGCTTCGAGAAGTTCGACCACCCCATCATCGCGAAGGAGGTCGCCGCCCTCACGAACGGCAAGGGCAAGGTCGTCTACGCCAACGCCGAGGCCAGCACGGCCACGCAGAGCCGGCAGTTCCGGCAGATGGTGGCCCGCAAGGTCGACGTCATCCTGGTGGACGCCCTGGACGCCAGGGCCGTCGCGCCGGACGTGCAGAAGGCCAAGGACGCGGGGATACCGGTCATCGCGTACGACCGGCTCGCCCAGGGGCCGGTCGACGCGTACGTCTCCCACGACAACGAACTCGTCGGCCAGGTGCAGGCCCGCGCGATCGTCAAGGCGCTCGGACCGAAGGCGGCGAGCAGCAAGGTCGTCGTGATGAACGGCGACCCGGCCGACCCGAACACGGCCCTGCTCAAGAAGGGCGCGCTCGGCGAACTCCAGGGCCAGGTCGACATCGTCCGGCAGTACGACACCGACAAGTGGTCGCCCGCGGTGGCCGGGGCGAACATGAGGAAGACGATCCGGTCGGTGGGGCTGGCGAACATCGCCGCCGTCTACTCGGCGAACGACGGCATGGCGGGCGCGGTCATCGACGCGCTGAAGGCGGCGGGCGCGACGCAGGTGCCGCCGGTGACCGGGCAGGACGCGAACCTGGACGCGGTGCAGCGGGTCGTCTCGGGCGAGCAGTACATGACCGTGTACAAGTCGTTCCTGGACGAGGCCACCGACGCCGCGCAGCTGGCGGTGGACAAGGTCCAGGGCAAGGACATCCAGTTCGACGCGCTGACCCGGGACACGGTCGACAGCCCGACGGAGAAGAACATCCCCGCGCGGCTCGTGCCGGTCGTCGCCCTCACCCGGGACACCGTCAAGGAGACCGTGATCGCGGACGGTGTCTACACGGTCAAGGACATCTGCACCCCGGCGTACGCGGCGGACTGCGCCGCGATCGGGCTGAATTGACCTGCTCTCCCTGGGACAGGGAGATTCCGGCCTGCTCGCTCGATGTGGTGCCGCTCAGCCGGCACGGGCATCGGGCGGGCCCGCGCTCACGCGGGACGCGGGTTCGTTCACCGAGTGCCGGACACAGGGGAAGGGCCCGGCACATGGCGTGCCGGGCCCTTCTCGCCGATGCTCAGCTCTCGGGTGTCACTTGGTGAAGGCCGAGACGCCGTTCGGGGTGCCGAGGCCGGTCGGACCGTCGTAGCCCGTGCCCGCCTTGCACAGGTAGTTCGAGCAGGACCCGTTGGCGCCGCTGGTGACGTCGTTCAGCTTGTCCGGGTGGGCGTAGGGGTAGGACGCCGGGGTGTCACCGGAGCCCGGGGCGCCCGCGAGGGCGTAGACGCCGGCGATGAACGGCGCGGAGGCGCTGGTGCCGCCGTACACGTTCCAGCCGCTCGCCTGGTAGGTGTCGTAGACGGCGAGGCCGGTGGCCGGGTCGGCGACCGCGGCGACGTCGGCGACGCTGCGCTTGGCGCAGTCGGTGTCCTTCTGCCAGGACGGCTTGGCCTCGTACTGCGAGCAGCCCGAGCCCGCCCCGTCACCGCCGGCGGAGGTGCCCCACACCGACTCGGACCAGCCGCGGGTGCTGCTGTCCTTCTTGAGCGAGGTGCCGCCGACGGCGGTCACGTACGGGGAGGCGGCCGGGTACTCGACGCCGTAGCCGCTGTCGCCGGAGCTGACGGTGATGGCGACACCGGGGTGCTTGAAGTACTGGTCGTCCGCCTTGGTGTCGCTGGTGTCCTCGCCGCCGCCGTAGCTGTTGGAGACGTACTTGGCGCCCTGCTTGACGGCCTGGTTCACGGCCGCGCCGAGGTCGTCCATGTTGGCGGACTTGGCCTCGACGAGCAGGATGTGGCACTGCGGGCAGGCGGCGCTGACCATGTCGACGTCGAGGGAGATCTCGCCCGCCCAACCCGCGTCGGCCGTCGGGTAGTTGGAGCCGCCGTCCTGGTCGATCTTCTTGAAGCAGCCGTTGCCGGTGCTGCACTCCGGCAGGCCGTACTGCGAGCGGTAGGCCGCCAGGTCCTTCTCGGCGTTCGGGTCGTCGTTGGCGTCGACGATCGCGACGGTCGCGCCCTTGCCGCCGTCCTTGGGCAGGTTGTAGGCGGCCTGGAGGTCGGCCGGGCCGAAGCCCTTGGGGGTGTCGTGGCGGCCGAGGGACTTCTGGGTCTTCAGGTCGGTGCGGACCTCCGCCTGACAGGCCATGTAGCCGGGCTTGCTCGGCTGCGAGCAGAGCCGGTGGGTGTGCACCGTGGTGGCGGCGGAGGAGGCCGTGGAAGAAGAGGTGGTCGTGGTCGCGAAGGCCGCCGACTGCGAGGCGACGAAACCGCCGGTGATCAGGGCCGCTGCGGACAGCAGGGCGGGTATGCCGCGGCGTATCGGATTCCTTCTGCGATGCGAATGCAATGAACTGCCCTCCGTGGGGGGATGGATGGGCTCCGCGACGGCGGGGCGGAAGCGCTGCGGTGGCACCCGCCTCAGCGAGGTGGCGAGTGCATGACAAGCGCTTTCCGTTGGGGGTGTGCCGTGGAGGAGCCCGCTTCCGGGCATGCTGTCGGTCGTGCCACCCCGGTCAGTGGTGGCTGTTGACGAGGTTATGGAACATTTGCCGAAGAGAACAGGGGCGATTGGTAAAACCTTGCCCTCAACTCCTCGGCTGCGGCGGGTACCTTGTGCAGCCATGGAGCTGGAAGATGCAACGGTCAACGACCTGATGTCGCTGGGCCTCGCCCGGTACGAGGCGCGGGTCTACCTGGCGCTCATCAGGCGTGGTTCCTACACGGCCGCCGAGGCGGCCCGCGAGGCCGACGTGCCGCGCCAGCGCGTGTACGACGTGCTGGACGGGCTCGTACGACGCCAGTTGGTCACCGCCCATCCCGGCCGCGTCGCCACGTACTCCGCCGTCACGCCCGAACTGGCCGTCGCCCGGCTGATGGCCGTGCAGCGGGAGTCCGTCGACCGGCTGGAGCGGGTCTCGCAGGGGCTGGCCGGTGTCCTGCAACCGCTGTGGTCCCAGGGCCGGGAGCACACCGACCCGCTGGACTACATCGAGATCCTGCGCGACCCGAAGGCGATCGCCGAGCGCTTCGCCGACATCCAGCGGCAGGCCCGGCACGAGCTGCTCACCTTCTGCAAACCGCCGTTCGTGGCCCCCGCCGAGAACACGGAGGGCATCGCGGTGGTGCGCCGGCTCCACCGGGCGGGCGGCACCGTGCGCGCCCTCTACCTCGACGAGGCCCGGGACGACCCCGAGACCATGGAGCACGTACGGCGCTTCGCCGCCGCCGGCGAGGAGGCCCGCTTCGCCCCCGACCTGCCGCTGAAGCTCGTCATCGCCGACGCCTCCCTCGTCCTGTGCGACATGCCCGACCCGGTGGCCGCCGGCTCCACCACCACCCTCTTCATCGAGCACCCCGCCCTCGCGACCTGTCTGCGCCTGGCCTTCGACACGGTGTGGAAGGACGCCACCCCCGGCGACGTCCCCGGCTGAGCCGGGAATCCCCGCTGTTCAGGGAGGGGGGACTCAGAGCCCGAAGAGCCGTGCCGCGTTGTCGTGGCACACGGCCCGCAGCCAGTGCTGCCCCAGGTCCAGGCGTTCCAGGGCGTGGAGCTGGTGGACGTAGGGGTAGGGGAGGTTGGGGAAGTCGGTGCCGAGCAGGACGCGGTCGCCGAGTGCGGCGAGCCGGGGCAGGGCGCGGCGGGGGAACGGCAGGAATGCCTCGGTGAAGTCGGTGAACGCCATCGTCGTGTCCAGCCGCACCTGGTCGTACCGCTCGGCGAGGCCGAGGAACTCCTCGTACTCGGGCATCCCCAGATGCGCGACGACCAGCCGCAGTCCCGGATGCCGCGCCAGCACCCGGGCGATCGGCTCGGGACCGGTGTGTTTGCCGGGCGCGGGTCCGGAGCCGCAGTGGACGACCACGGGGATCCGCGCCTCGGCCAGCAGCCCCCAGACCGGCCGGAGCAGCTCGTCGGCGGGGTCGTAACCGCCCACCTGCACATGTGCCTTGAACACGCGCGCGCCCGCCTCGACGGCCTCGCGGACGTACGTCTCGACGCCCGGCTCGGGGTAGAGGGTCGCGGTGTGCAGACAGCCGGGGGTGAGGCGGGCGAAGCCGGCCGCCCAGTCGTTCAGCCACCGGGCCATGCCGGGCTTGTGCGGGTAGAGCATCGCGGTGAAGGCCCGGAGGCCGAACTCCCGCAGCAGACCGGCGCGTTCGGCCTCCTGCGTCCGGTAGGTGATGGGCCACTCCAGCCCGCCGATCAGCGGTCCGTTCGTGTCGAAGTAGTCCCAGACCTTGTGCAGGACACGCTCGGGCATGAAGTGCGTGTGCACGTCGACCAGCCCGGGAAGGCCGAGCCCGGTCCAGAAACGGCGGACTTCGGCGGCTTCGGTGGCGTCAGCGGGCGTGGCGGGTGCGTCGCGGTGATCGTCCATACCGCTCACGATCGGCCGCGGCGACGGCGCGGGTCCACCCCTTTCGGGCGGCGGGGCGGGATCGGTCGGCCGGATCGGTCCGGGCTGGGCCGGGTTGCTGGGTCGGAGCCGTGGCCGGCCTCCGGCTTATGGGTCCTTACCAGGCGCCGACTGTGCGGAGCAGGAGGTGGAGGTCGTGGGCGGCTTCGGCGGTGGTGAGGGCCGTGGCGGTGAGGACGGCCGCGGTGGCGGCGGTGAGAGCCGGGTGGCGTCCCAGTGGCGGGGCCAGGAGGGCGGCGACGCGGCGGGGGACCGGGCCCGCGGAGGCGAGCGGGCCGCGGCGGCCGAGGATGCCGAGGATGCCGAGGGTTGTACCGGCGGCGTGGGCGGGGGCCGGGGCGCGGAGGGCGGCGAGTGCCGCCTTGCCGACCGTACGGGCGACCCGCCTGCGGTCGCCCGCCTGGGCGGCCGCGCTCTCGTCGGCCCAGCGCTCGATCGTGTAGGTGACGGCCGTCGCGAGGGGGCGCAGGACCGGGTTGGCGGCGGCGCCGAACTGGGCGAGGGCGACGAACGCGTAGTGGTGGGCGGTCAGATGGGCGCGTTCGTGGGCGAGCAGGATGCCGTGTTCGGTCTCGTCCAGGGTGCGCAGCATGCCGGTGGAGACGACGACCCGGCCGGGCAGTCCGGGCAGGGCGAAGGCGTCCGGGGCGTCGTCGGGGAGGACGACCAGACCTTCGCGCGCGGGCATGCAGGCGGCGTCCCACGCGGCGGAGGCCAGTGACCGGGTCCGGCGCCACAGCATCCGGGCGGCCATGAGCACGGCGACGCCCAGCAGCAGTCCGGCGAGCAGCGCGACGGGCAGCGCGGCGGGGTCGTCGTGCCGGGCGGTGGCGGCCGACCAGTGGCCCAGGGCCGCGAGGCGCGGGACGCGGATCAGACCGGTCACGGCCAGCAGGCCCAGGGAGATCGTGCTCGCCGTGCCGAGCACGAGGGCCGAGGCCGTGAGCAGCCAGGTGGCGAGGCGGGGCTCACAGCGTTCGGCCAGCGGGCGTGCGCCGAGCGGGGCGACGAGCGAGAGCAGCAGCGGCACATAGACGGCGACGCGCATTCCGGGCGGCCTCTTCCGGTTCCCGCCGGTCCTACCGGCCGGGGTGCTGGTCGGGGCCGAGCAGCCGGCGCGGCGACTCGGCGCGGGGGACGGACGGTACGCAGGTGAGGACGGCCTCGCGCACCGGGCCGGACCGCCGGGGGCCGCGTCCGCGTGCAGGGGCACTCATGGATCCACCGTCCTCCCGTTCGGCTTCCGCTTCCACTTCCACGGCCGCGTCCGTGCCGCCGTCGTCCGAGTGTGCCATGCGCCCGCAGGGCGGGTGTAACGCCTGCTACATCCCCGGACGCGCCGAAGCCGGAAGCGGCGCGCCGCCGCCCCGCCGCGAACTCGGCGACGCGGGCGGCCCGTTGCTCACCCCGACGGCGCCCTCGGCCCGGCCCTCACCGCACTACAGGTGCGCGGGGGCTTCGGTGCAGGCGAGCGGGACGGCGATGCCCGGCGACACCGTGGCCGCCGCACCTGCGACGGCCAGGCTCAGCCGCCGCCGTCCGGGCGTGGCGGCGATGGCGGTCACCGGGCCGGGAGCGGAGCGGTGCAGTTCGAGTCCTGCCGCCCGTGCGATGGCCCGCGCCACCAGGCGCCGGTCCGCCACCTCGGCCCCCGCCTCCTCGTCCGCCGACCGCTCCAGCGGTCGCAGCAAGGGATCGGTCGCAGCAACGGATCGATCATGGCCGTCAGATGCGCGCGTCCAGGAGCCGCAGCATCCCGGAGGAGACCACCACGCGCCCCGGCACGCCGAGCACGGCGAAGGCCGCAGGGACGGGATCGTCGACCACCGCGAGCTCCCCGCCCCCCCCCGCGCTGTCCCGGCACTCCCGCCAGGCGTCGACCAGCGCTCGTCCCCGCCGCCAGGACGCCACCGTCACACCGGCCACCACGGCCGGCCCCACCCCGGCGCACACCGCGGCGACCTTCCGGTTCACCGGGTCCTCCGCCGCGAGCACGCTCACCGACCACGGCCCCTGCGCCGCCACCAGCGCCGGCGCCGCGCTCACCAGCAGCGGCAGATGCATCGGGACGGGCCAGAACACGCCTCACCCCCGCAGGGGGCCGTCACCGTGCAGCAACTGCTCCAGCAGACGCTCGTCCTCCGCCGACAGATCCGACACGAACCGGGCCAGTACCACGGCGCGGTCTCCACCGTCGTCGAGCAGCGAGTGCATTCCGGCGGCGGCCATCCCCGGCCGGTCGTCCACGGGTGTGTACACGTAACTGCGCCCCTCGCGCCGCCGGGTCACCAGCCCCTTGTCGCACAGCCGCGTCAGGATGGTGAGGACGGTGGTGTGGGCCGTGCCGTCGTCGCCCAGGTTCTCGTGCACCACGACAGCCGTCGCCGGCCCGCCGGCCGCCCACAGGGCCGCAAGCACCTGTCCCTCCAGCTCTCCCCGCGCACGGCGCCGGGACTCCTTCCGGCCGTCAGCACCGCCGGTCATCCAGCACCTCCCTCTGCCTGTTCCAGCAAGCCGCGTCTTCGCCCCGTTCAAGCTACTACGAGACGTAGAAAAACAGTGAAGGGCAGACGCGGTGCCCCTACCCGGTACAGCGGCAAGCCCGCGCCCGGTGGAGACGGCGGCCGAACCCTCAGCGGGTGACGTCCAGTTCCGCGTACATCCCGGCCGCGTAGTGGCCCGGGACATTGCACAGCAGCTCATAGCGGCCCGGTCGCAGCGTCACCGTGGTCCAGGCCGCCGCACCCGAGGCGATGACCTCTCCGGCACCCGCGCCACAGGTGCGGGACGCCTCGCCGAGACTGCCCGCCTCCGACACCCGGCCGTCGGAGCCGATGGCACGTTCTCCGGCAGCCCGGCCCGCCGGCAGCGGCAACACGATCACCTCGTGCGTGAGGGCTCCCGCATTGACCACCCGCACGGTCACCCTGCCCGCCGGAACGGTCATGGGGCGGGCCGCCAGGCGCATCATGCCCATGCCGTACCAACCGGGGTGGCCGTTGTTCGGCGCGGGCCCGTCCGGGCCCCGCATCATGCGTCCCGTGTCCCATACGGTCACGTCGACCGCACTGCCTTTCGCGGCCGGTGCCGTACAGCGTGTGCTCTGCGCTCTCCAGGAGGCCGGCCCCGCCCTGTGGAAGGCGCCGGACGCGGCCATCAGGCCCGTCGTGGCGATGCCCAGGACCAAGGCCGCGGCGGCGATGGCGAGCGCCGTCCACACCTCTCGGCGGCGACGCGGAGTCATCGGTGCTCCCGAAGCACCGCGAGCCGGCGTTTGTACTCGTCCTCGTCGATCTCCCCGCGTGCGAACCGCTCGGCGAGCAGGTTCTCGGCCCGCCGCTCCTGCCACCCGCCCTCGCCGGGCGGTGGAGGCGAGCCCGGCTGCTGATGATGACGGGAACCGGCGAGGTGGCGCACGAGTGCCAGGAGCCCGACGAGCACGACGGCCCAGAACAGCACCATGAACACCGTCATGACGATCCAGCCGCCCCAGCCCCAGCCGCCGTCGTACCACATCATGCCGATCACTTCCCTCGGCCGACCGACCCAGCGCCACCAGGATGGATCAGCGAGACCTCGGCCGATCCGGGCCACAGTTCCCGGGCATGGGGCCGAAGGACCCAACGCCCGGTACGGATCACACTGCCACGGACAGCGGTGTCGCGCATGCGCCGTCGTGCCGGCCGTGCGGGCGGGTACCCGCAGGGGGACCGTCGGGGCACCGGCGCCTTCATGACCGGGGCCCGGGCCCGGCGGCGGTGTGGTCCGTGCGGGAAGGGCGGCGGCGTGACGGACGGCTCGAAGCCCGGCGGAGAGCACGAACGGCTGCCGTCGGCGGCGAAGCCGGATCTGTGGCAGCGGGTCGTCGAGCAGCTGGGTACGGCCGTCGCCGCGATCGACCCGGCCGGGCGGATCGTCGCGGCCAACCCGGCCGCGGAGCAGCTGCTGGGGCGTACGGCGTGTGGACGACGACGGGTGCCTGCGTGGTGACGGACGGCTGGTCCCGGTCTCCTGGTCGGCATCGCCCCTGACCGACGACGACGTCTGCGATGTCTCCGGCGTCGTCCGGGGCATGGTCGTACTCATCGAGGAGACCGGCCGACCGGAACTTCCGCGGCGCGGTCAGGAGAGCGCCGACGCCCGGGTGCGCGCCCCTCCCGGTCGGGCGGTGCGAGAAGGTCACCGCCGTCGACGCGTGCCCGGCCGGGGAAGGTGAACCTTGCGGGACGCCGAGATGAACACCCCCTCACCCCGGCCATCAAGTTTTACAAGATGTAGTAGTTTCCGGACGGGTCGGAGCCGCCGCGAGCGTCGCCCGAAGCCTCACTTTCCCGCATTCCGAGTCGAAGGCCCTCCATGTCCGTCCTGACCTATCCCGAAGCCGTCGGCGTCGGCCTGCTGCAAGGCGTCACCGAGCTGTTCCCCGTCTCCAGCCTGGGGCACAGCATCCTGATACCCGCGCTGCTCGGCGGGCACTGGAAGCACGACCTGGACGTCTCCGCCGACGGATCCCTCTACCTCAACGAGCTGGTCGGCCTCCACCTGGCCACCGCGCTCGCGCTGGTCGTCTACTTCTGGCGGGACTGGGTGCGGATCGTCCGCGGTCTGTTCACGTCGGTCACCCAGCGCCGCATCGAGACCGTGGACCAGAAGCTCGCCTGGCTGATCATCACGGCCTGCATCCCGGTGGGCATCGCCGGCATCGCGCTCGACAAGGTCTTCCGCACGACGCTCGGCAAGCCCGTCCCCACCGCGATCTTCCTGGCGCTCAACGGCATCGTCCTCTTCGTCACCGAGCAGCTGCGGCGCGGCGGGACCGGCCACCGGCGGGCCGGGGCGGCCGTCGCCCCCGGCGAGGAGCACCTGTCGGCGGACGAGCAGTCCGACCTGCGGATCACCCGGCTGACCATCCGGCAGGCCGTGACCATCGGCGCCGCCCAGATCCTCGCCCTGCTGCCCGGCATCAGCCGCTCCGGCTCCACCATCAGCGCGGGCATCTTCAAGGGCATGGACCACGAGGACTCCGCCCGCTTCGCGTTCCTCCTCGCCACCCCCGTCATCGGCGGCGCCGCGCTGCTCAAGCTCCCGCCGCTGCTCGGGGCGCAGGGCAACGGCCTGCGCGGCCCCCTGCTGGCCGGCAGCGTGGCCGCGTTCGTCGCGGCCTACCTCGCCACGCGCTTCCTGGTCCGCTACTTCGAGCACCGCACCCTCATCCCGTTCGCCGTCTACTGCACACTGGCCGGCCTGGGCAGCCTCGCGTACTTCACGCTGGCCTGAGGCGGGCCTGCTCCGGCTTCTTCCTGCCCGGCGCCGGCCGGGCCGCTGAACGCACCTCCGCCCGGACCGGCGGATGACGGCCGCATCACTCATCCGCACACCACCGGATGTAACCGCTGCTACATTCGGCGGTGTGTCGAACGTCGAAACGGTGAGCCGCTGGCTCGTCCTCCTGATCAGACTCCCCGCCCAGCCGTCGCGGCACCGCGTCGGCGTCTGGCGGGAGCTGCGCAGGATCGGGGCGCTCTCGCTCGGCCAGGGGATCTGGGCCGTGCCGGACGTGCCGGTCTTCGCCGACGGCATCGCGCGGGCGGTCGTACTCACCGAGCAGGCCGCGGGCCAGGTCGTGACGTTGGCCGCCTCCGGGCGCGGCGCCCAGGACGCCACCCTCCTCCAGGAGATGTTCGACGCCGCCCGCTCGGCGGACTGGGCGGAGTTCCTCGCCGACTGCGGCACGTTCGAGGCGGAGATCGCCGAGGGGATCCGCGTCGCCACGTTCACGCTGGCCGAACTGGAGGAGGAGGAGCGGTCGCTGGAGCGGCTTCGGCGCCGGCACCGGGACCTGACGGCACGCGACGTGTTCGGGACTCCCGAGGCGGCCGAGGCCGGCGAGCGGCTGGGGCGGTGCGTGGCCGTCTGCGAGGACTACGCCGAGCGCGTCTTCGCCGCCCTGCACCAGGCCCCGCGGACGGAAGCGGAACAGTGAGCACGACGCCGACGGCGCGGACGGCTCCGGCCCGGCAGATGTGGCCGCTGTACGCCGCCGGGTTCACCACCGCCTTCGGCGCGCACGGCATCGCGGCCAACCTCGGCGGGCACGGCCGGGGCGCGGTCACCTCGCTGCTCGTGCTCGGCGGCCTGCTCGCCCTGTACGACGGTGCCGAGGTGCTGCTCAAGCCGCTGTTCGGCACCCTCGCCGACCGCATCGGCGCCCGGCCCGTGCTGCTCGGCGGACTCGTCGCCTTCGCCGCCGCGTCCGCCCTGTACGTCGTCGCCGACCGCCCCGGCTGGCTGTGGGCCGCCCGGCTCGGCCAGGGCGCCGCGGCCTCCGCCTTCTCCCCGTCCGCCTCCGCCCTGGTCGCCCGCCTCAACCCGGCCGCCAGGCACGGCCGGGCGTTCGGCAGTTACGGCTTCTGCAAATCCATCGGCTACACCCTCGGCCCGCTGCTCGGCGGCGTCCTGGTGTGGGCGGGCGGCCTGCGGCTGCTGTTCGCCGTACTCGCGGTGCTCGGTGCGGCGGTCGCCGGGTGGGCCGCGCTCGCCGTGCCCGTCGTACCCCCGCTGCCCAAGGCCCGGCAGACGGTCCTCGACCTCGCCCGACGTCTGGCCGACCCGGCCTTCCTCGCCCCGACGTCCGCACTCGCGGCGGCCACGGCCGCCCTGTCGGTCGGGGTCGGCTTCCTGCCGGTGTCCGGGCGTGCGGCCGGGCTCGGCACCGTGGCCACCGGCGCCGCGGTGTCCGTGCTGGCCGCCTGCTCGGCCGTGGTCCAGCCACGGGCCGGCCGGGCCCTGGACGACGGGCGGCTCACGACCCGGTCCGGCATCACGGCCGGGCTGCTGCTCGCCGCCGCCGGAATGGGCTGCGCCATGCTGCCGGGCCTGACCGGCATCCTCCTCGGCGCCGCCCTGACCGGGACCGGGACCGGCCTGATCACCCCGCTCGGCTTCGCCGCCCTCGCCGCGAGCACCCCCGCCGAACGGCTCGGGCAGACCATGGGCGCCGCCGAACTCGGCCGCGAACTCGGCGACGCGGGCGGCCCGTTGCTCGTCGCCACGGTCGCCTCGCTCACCACCCTCACCCACGGCTACGCGACCCTCGGCGTCCTGCTGGCTCTCGGCTCGCTGCTCGCCCTCGTACGACGCCGCGCCGCCGGCGGCTGAGCGCGCCCTGCCACCTGCGCAGTCATCGGTATGTCAACGCGATGTGAACACCGGTGCCTAGCGTCTGGTGCGTTCGTCGCCCGGCACGACCACCATCCCAGGGGGAGATCACGCCATGTCGAAAACGAGCAGGCTGGCACGGGCCGTGCGCACCGCGGCCGTCGCCGCGACGCTGACCGCCGGTGCCGCCGTCGCGTTTCCCGCCGCCGCCCACGCGGCCGACGCGGGGCACTACTACATCGAGATCGGCGGCACCGGCCCCACGGACAACAAGGACGGCTGCCCCACCACCACGCGCTCCTACACCACCGCGAACGACCGTCTCGGCCTCGGCTCCTCTGCGATCGAGGTGTGCTACCCGGCCACCGCCGGCCCCGTCATCGGCCCCACCGGCGGGCTCGTCGAGCTCCCCCTGAAGGTCAACCCCGAGGCCCTCACCGCACCGACCTACGACGCCAGCGTCGAACTCGGCTACCAGCGGGGGCTGCAGGCGGCGCAGGACACCCACCGGGCGCACCCCGGCGCCCGCATCACGATCACCGGCTACTCCCAGGGCGCACAGGCCGCGGACCGGGTGCTCCAGACGATCGCGAGCGGCAGCACCGGCATCCCGCTCTCCCAGGTCGACGGCATGCTCTACGCCGACCCGATGCAGCCCGACACCGGCTTCGGGGCGCACCTGCCCAAGGGGCTGGGCATCCCCGGGGTGGCCACCGCCCCCGGCGCCGGCCCGGTGGAGTTCAACGGCATCCCGGTCAGGCGGTACTGCATCGTCGGCGACCCGGTCTGCGACCTGAGGTCCCTCACGAACGCCCCCGGCTACGTCAACCTGCACTGGAAGTACCCGGACTTCGTCATCCCCAAGAACCTCACCCAGGACGGCCAAGACGGCGTCCAGTGGCTGAACGAGAACGGAGACCCCGTGTAGGACCCCTGAGCGAACGGGGCAACGGGGGCAGGGGAGGACACGGGGGAAGAAGGGCCCGGCCGGCACGTCCCGGCCGGGCCCGGCCCCGCTCGTACCCACCCGGGCCGCTACGGCTCGTCCGCGTCCGGCCGCCGGTGTGCGCGTCGGCGGCGGCCGAGGTCGTCCAGCACCCGGGAGATGCGCGCACGGTTGGCGTCGGTGGCGGGCAGGGCGGTGCCCCGCTCGAAGAAGTCGCGCGCCCCGGTCAGGTCCTCCGCCACGGCGCCCGGCCGGATCAGCCGATGGCGTATCGCGATCTCCGGCGCGCTGCCGGTCTGCTCGTCCAGCAACTCCTGTGACCGGCGGCGGAGTTCGGCCGCCGCCCGCAGGTTGCCCAGGTCGGCCTCCGCCGCGGACAGCCGGCCGAGGACGGCGGAGTGCAGGGGAACGTCCCCGAGACGCCTCGCCAGGTCCTCGGCCTTGCCGAGCGTGCCCACGGCCTCGGCCGGCCGCCCGAGGTCGAGCTGGAGACCACCGAGGCGGAGCAGCGTCTTGCCGAGGAGCCGGGGACTGCCCGCCCGCTCGGCAAGGGCGATCGCCTCCAGGTAGCGGTCGTACGCCTTGTCGTACTCGCCGAGTTGGTGGTGCACATCGCCGGCGCGCGTCATGACCGAGCCCATGAGCCAGTCGTCGTGCGTCAACTCTCCTACGAGACCCAGGACTTCGGCGAAATGGGCCATGGACTCGGCGATCCGCCCCTCCAGGTTGGCGAAGGTGCCCAGACCGGCCGCGGCCTTGGCCTGCTCATGCCGGTCACCGGCCCGGCGGCTGATGTCCAGCGCCTCCGTGAACCAGGTGCGGGCCTGCCCGTAACGGCCCTGGAGCCCGAACAGGATGCCCAGGCCGGTGCGCAGCGCGGAGTCCATCCGCCGGTCGCCGGCCCGGCCGACCAGCGGCAGCAGTGTCTCCAGCGCGGTGCGGCACTCGTGGAACCGGCCCTGCCGGGTGAGGTAGTCGACCAGGCCCTCGGCGATCCAGCAGGCCTCGTCCAGCCGGCCCGCGGCCGCCGCCCGGCCGATCACGTCGACCAGTTCACCGCCCGCCTCGTCCAGCCAGGCCGCGGCCTCCTCCCAGTCCGCGAAGGGGCCGATGCCCCGCGGGCCGGTCGGGAAGGACGTGGTGCCCCAGTCACCGGCACAGCGGGCGGCGACCACGTACAGCCGGAACACACCCTCCTGGGCCGTCGCGACCTCGTCGGGCGAGGCGGCGGCGACGCGCCGGGCATAGACCGCCACCAGATCGTGCAGCCGGTAGCGGTCGGCGGTCACCCGCTGCACCAGACTCGCGTCGGCCAGGCTCTCCAGGGTGCGTGCCGCGTCGGGGGGCGGGCAGCCGAGCAGGGCCGCCAGCGTCAGCCGGTCCAGCCGTACGGTGGGCGACAGGCCCAGGGCGCGGAAGGCGCGCTGCTCGGCGGCCGGCAGCCGGTCGTAGGAGATCCGGAACGCGGCCTCGACGCTGCGGTCCTCCACCGCCAGCTCGTCGAGCCGGTACTCGTCGTCGGTCAGCCGCGCCACCAGGGCTGCCACCGCCCACGACGGGCGGTCCTGGACGCGCGCCCCGACGATCCGCAACGCCAGCGGAAGCCGGCCGCACAGCACGGCCAGTTCCCGGACGGATCGGTCCTCGCCCGGCCCGTCGGCGTCCTCGCCGCCGCCGACGATACGGGTCAGCAGCCTCGCGGCCTCGTCGATGCCGAGCGGGGACAGCGAGACCCTGCGGTCCGCGTCCAGCCCGGTCAGGCGCCGGCGGCTGGTCACGATCACCATGCTGCCGGCACCGGCGGGGATCAGCGGGCGCACCTGCTCGGCGCGCGAGGCGTCGTCGAGCACGAGGAGCAGCCGGAGGGAGGCGGTCGCCGCCCGCCAGGACGCGGCCAGCTCGTCCAGGTCCTCGGAGTCCTCCCCCTCGCCGGCCCCCACCGCCCGCAGCAGCCGGCGCAGTACGCGCTGCCGCCCCGCCGTCTCACGGTCCGCGCGATGCCCGTGCAGCTCGATGAACAGGCAGCCGTCGGGGTACCGGTCCCGCAGCGCCCGCGCCGCGCGCACCACCAGGGCGGTCTTCCCGACCCCGGCCATGCCGTCGACCGCCCGGACGGTGACCGCCCGCGCGTCGGCGGGCGCGACGAGCAGCCGCTGCTCCCGGTCCCGGCCCGTGAAGCTGCCTGTCTCGACGGGCAGTTCATGGCGTATCCGGCGGGTGGCGGCAGCGGGTTCGGGACGCCGGGGCCCGGTCGGCCGTCGCGTCGGGTGCCGCGCCGCCCGCCCCTGCCGTACGGCGTTGTCGGCGGTGTCGCCGAGCAGGAACGCGTCGTCGCCGCGGAGGACCGCCTCGTGCACCCGGCGCAGTTCGGCGCCGGGCTCCACCCCCTGCTCGTCCACCAGCCGGCGGCGCACCGCGGCGTAGACGTCCAGCGCGTCGGCCTGCCGGTTGGCGGCGTGCAGGGCGCGCATGAGCAGGGCGGCCAGCGCCTCGTTGTGGGGGTGGGCCGTCGTCAGGGAGAACAGTTCTCCCACGGCCTCGGCGTGCCGTCCCGACCGGAGCCGGCAGTCCACCTTGTCCTGCGTCAGCAGGAGCCGCTGCTCCGCCAGCCGCAGCCGCTCCCCTTCCGCGAAGGGCCCGGGAATCCCGGCCAGGGGCTCGCCGCGGAACAGGGCCAGCGCCCGGGACCACGTGTCCGCCGCGGCGTCCAGGTCCCCCGAGTCCCTCGCCGCACGCCCCTCGGCGGCGAGCTCCGCCCACCGCGCCTCGTCCACACCCGCGGTCCCCGGGGCGAAGCGGTAGCCGCCGCGAACGGTGTCGATCACGGAGGTCGCCGAGCCCTCTCCAGGAGCGTCCAGGCGCCGCCGTAACCGGTGCACATAGACCGGGATCACCCGGTCGCCCGTGCCGGGGGGCTCCGCACCCCACACCCCGTCGAGCAGCTGCCGCCGGCCGACCGTCCTGCCCGGTCGCAGCAACAGGGCCACGAGCAGGGCCTGTTCACGAACCGGCCCGAGCTCCAGACCCGCCTCGCCACGCCAGGCCTGGAGCGGCCCGAGCAGAGCGAATCGAAGTTGCTGATTTGCGTTCGTGGACAACTCGCGCGGAATCGGCACGCGGGGAGCCTATCCAGCCCCGGCCCACCCCACGGCGGCCCCCACAAGACCTGCCCCTCTCGCGTACGACGGCACCACACCACCCCTGCGCAAGGTTCTCAGACGCGCTGCTGGTCGAGGGCGTCGTCCAGGGTGGTGGCGGCCATGATCAGCGACAGATGCGTGAAAGCCTGCGGGAAGTTGCCCAACTGCTCGCCGCTGGGGCCGATCTCCTCGGCGAACAGGCCGACGTGGTTGGCGTAGGTCTGCATCTTCTCGAACGCGTAGCGCGCCGGACGGATCCGGCCGGCGCGGGCGAGGGCGTCCACGTAGAGGAAGGTGCAGAGGCTGAAGGTGCCTTCGGAGCCCCGCAGTCCGTCCGGCGAGGCCGCTGGGTCGTAGCGGTAGACGAGGCTGTCCGACACCAGCGTGCGCTCCATCGCGTCCAGGGTCGACAGCCAGCTCACCGTCCTCGGCGCCAGGAACCCGACGCGCGGAATGAGCAGCAGCGAGGCGTCGAGGACGTCGCTGCCGTAGTGCTGGACGAGGGCCTGCTCCTGCTCGTTCCAGCCCCGCTCCATCACCTGTTCGAGGATCGCGTCGCGCGCCGCGGTCCACCGGGGAGCGTCCGCCGGACGGCTGTGCTCCCACGCCAGACGCAGCCCCCGGTCGAAGGCCACCCACGCCATCACCCGGCTGAAGGTGAAGTCCCGGCGCCCGCCGCGCGTCTCCCAGATGCCCTCGTCGGGGCGGTCCCAGGAGTCGGCGAGCCAGTCCAGCGTGCGCGCGACGTTCTTCCAGCCGTGGTAGCTGCCTCCCGCCGTCACCTCGCTCCCCTCCGACAGGGCGTAGAGCGCCTCCCCGTAGATGTCCAGCTGCAACTGGCCGGCCGCCGCGTTCCCCAGCCGTACCGGATACGAGCCCCGGTAGCCCTCGAAGTGCGAGAGCACCTCTTCCGGCACCTCGGGGTCGCCGTCGACGCGGTACATGATCTGCAACGGCTCGCCGCCGGCGCCCTCCCGGGCCTGGAGGCGGTCCCCCAGCCAGCGCGTGAACCGCGCCGCCTCCTCGGCGAACCCCAGGTCGAGCAGGGCACGCACGGACAGGGAGCCGTCGCGGACCCAGGTGTAGCGGTAGTCCCAGTTGCGTTCACCCCCGATCTGCTCGGGCAGCCCCATGGTCGCGGCGGCGACGGGCGCACCGGTGGGCGCGTAGGTGAGCAGCTTGAGCGTGATGGCCGAGCGGTGCACCACCCCCGGCCACCGGCCGTGGTACCGGGAGGAGCGCACCCAGTCCTGCCAGAAGTCCACCACCTCCCAGAACCGCTCCATCGCCCGCTCCGCGGTGACCGGCGGCGGGGGATCGCCACCGGGCCCGCCGACGGTGAACACCGCCGCGGCCACCTCGTCCGTCCGCAGGGTCACCTCGCCCCGCACGTCCGTGCCGTCCTGTCGCAGGGGGAAGGTGCTCTGCAACCAGGCGGCGGCGCCGGGTGCCCGGAAGGTGGCGGTACCGTCCCGCAGGTCGAGGCGGTGGGCGGCCCTGCCGTAGTCGAAGCGCGGACGGCACTCCAGAGTGAAGCGCACCGTGCCGCGGACCGCCCGCACGCCGCGTATCAGAACATGCCGGTCGGTGGGGGTTCCGGTGCGGTCCGGCGGCATGCAGTCGAAGACCTCGCCGACTCCGTCGGGCGACATGAACCGTGTCACCAGGACCGCGGTGTCGGGGTAGTAGAGCTGCTTGCAGGTGGTGTTCCGGCTCTCCGGGGCGAACAGGAAGGAGCCGCCGCGGTCGTGGTCGAGCAGGGAGGCGAAGACGCTGGGCGAGTCGAACCGGGGAGCCGTGAACCAGTCGACGACCCCCTGGGACGACACCAGGGCGGCGGTCTGGAGGTCACCGACGAGGCCGTGATCGGCGATGGGCGGGTAACGGTCCATGATCACCCCGATTTCCTGACGCCCCTGACGCCCCTGCCCCCTTTGATGCCCTGAGGCTCCCGATTCCACTGTCCGCCCTGTGGGACGAACCCGCCACGGCATGCGGGACGGGGCGCGCGAGCGCCGCACGGTGCGGAACACGGCCGGAGGGCCGAGGACCGCGTGGAACGGTCTTCGGCCCTCGGCCCTCCGGCGGGGCGGGCTAGCGGCGGCCGCGGTAGCGCTCGTGACCCCGGTACCGGTCGTCGTACCGGCCGTGGTCCCGGTGCCAGCCCCGGTCCCGGTCACGGCCCCGGTCCCAGCCGTGGCCCCGGCCCCGGTCGCCGAATCGGCCGTCGTGGTCGCGGTCGCCCCTGCGACTGTGCGAGTAGTTCCTTCCGTGGTCGCGGTCATGACCGCCCCCGGCGGCCAGGGCCGGCATGGCGGCCGCGCCGATGAGGGCGCCCGAGGCCAGACAGGTGGCGATCAGGCGGATCGTCGTACGAGAAACAGACATGAAGCTGTCACCTCACGTTCGTGCATACCGGCCCCTGGCCGGGGCCGGGCGTGCCATCCGAGATTCCCGGCTCTGTGCCGAGGCCCCACACTGTGGCCCGCCGGCACGGGACCGGATCGACGAAAGGATGTGCGTTACAAAGAACGGATATATCCGTGACTGTCCCTTGTAGGGGCCATCCGTCGCGTTCTCGGTGGCGCCGCCGCCCCGCCTCCTCCGAAAGGCCCAATTGCCTCAGTAACGAGGGGAGACCCCCGTTCGGGCAGGTTGATCACGCAGTGAGAGGCGGCGTACCTCTGGCGGAGGGTGTCACGTCGAGGCCGTGCCCCCATCCGCGACGTGATCGGGGACCGTGTCCGGGTCAGGTGGGCCCGTGCGGGCTTCGGGAGAAGGCCGTGTCGCCGGCCGTCGCCACGATCGCGTCCTCGACGAGCAGTACGCGCGGCGGATAGTCCTGCGCTTTGTCCCCGGGGTCGTCCAGCGCGGACGTGCGCCAGACCTCCGCTCCGGTGCGGCTGTCCAGCGCCAGCAGACGGCCGAAGCGGTTGGAGAAATACACCCGCCCGTACGTCGCTGACACCGCGGGCGCGGACAGACTCTCCACGTCCGTCACCTTCTGCCACAGCTGTCTGCCGCTGTCCGCCGACACCGCGGTGACCGACCCGTCGGACCGGACGAAGTAGACGACGCCGTCCACAAGGGTGGCCGCGCCGGTCAGCGGACGTGCCAGCGGTATCCGTCTGACCTGCCCGGTCGAGGTCACCCGCAGCAGCGCGTTGTACGGCCGTTCGTACCCGGCTTCGTACACGTCCTTCGCGGTCTGGGGGGCGAGGAACAGGGGTTGCCCGCCGACAGCGCCGAGCGCCTGCGCCTTCGTGGGCAGTGTGGCGGTTCCGGTCAGGCTGCCGGGTCCGGGCTTCATCAGCTCGACCGGGGCCCGGCCGGGCTCGGTGCCCTTCGAGCACAGGGCACGGGGGACGCCTCCCAGCGCCGACGGAGTGCAGTACTCGGCCGGCGAGGGCGCCCGCCACAGTTCCTTGCCGGAAGGCCCGTAGGCCACGAACGACGCGTGGTCGGGAGACAGGGTCAGCAACCCGCCGTCGTACAGGACCGCGTCCTCGGCCTTGTCGATGTCGCGTTGCCACCGCCGGTGCCCGGTGGCGGCGTCGAGGGCCACCACGCGCCGGGTCCTGTCGTCCGGATCCTCGTACACATAGACCAGCCCGTCGCGAACGCCGATCGGCTGCACCCCCTGAGGGCGGGTGCCGGTCCGCCACAGGGTGCGGCCGGAGGCCGCGTCGATCCTGGCGGCCGTGAAGCCCGTGCCGCCGCAGAACAGGGCGCTTCCCGCCGCCACGCATCCCGGGCTGTCGTAGTCGAGAGGGACACCCTTCACGTCGTACCGCAGCTCCGTGCGCCACGGCCGCCAGCCGTCGGGCAGTGACGCGGCACGGGCGGTGGCCGTGGCGGCGGCCCGGGAGGCGGCGGTGGTGTCCGGACCGGACACGAAGACCCCCACCCCGACACACAGCCCCGTGACGGCCAGCGCCGCGCCGAGGCCGGTGAGCAGCAACCGTGCCCGGCGGCGGGGCCGCGCGGACCGCCCGGTCCTCGGGGACGCGGTGACGTCGGACTCCGGCAGCGCCTGGAGCATGCGGTGTATGTCCGTCAGTTCCGGCCGGGCGGCCGGGTCCTTGTCCAGGCAGCGCTCGACGATGCCCAGGAGCGCTTGGGGCACCCCGTCGAGGTCCGGGGTCCCGTGCACCACCTGATAGCCGGTGATGTACGGGCTGTCGCTGTCGAACGGCCCCGTGCCGACGGCCGCGAACACCAGCAGTGACCCCAGCGAGAACACGTCCGAGGCCGGGGTGACGTCTCGGGGAGCGGACAGTTGTTCCGGCGACATGAAGGGCGGAGTGCCGATCATCCGGCCGGTCGTGGTGAGGCTCTGGTTGTCGGAGGCGCGCGATATGCCGAAGTCGATGACGCGCGGCCCGTCCTCGGTCATCAGGACGTTGCGCGGTTTGAGGTCCCGGTGCACCAGGCCCGCCCGGTGGATGTCGCGCAGCGCCTCGGTGAGCCCCAGCCCCAGCGCGCGCAGTTCCCGCTGGCTCAACGGGCCGTCCTGCTCCACGACTTCGGCGAGGTTGAGCCCCGGGACGTAGAGCGTCGCCATCCATGGCCGGTCGGCGTCCGGGTCGGCGTCCACGACAGGCGCGGTGAAGGCGCCGCTCACTCTGCGCGCTGCCGCGACCTCCTGCCGAAAGCGTGTCCGGAACTCCTCTTCCTGGGCATACGGCCCGTGCGCGAGCTTGACCGCGACCTGCCGTCCCGAGGCGGAGACTCCCAGATAGACGACTCCCATACCGCCCGCCCCGAGCCGGCCGAGAAGGGTGTACCCGCCTATGGACTCCGGGTCCCCGGTGCTCAGGGGCGTCATCGCCGATCGTCCTTCCCAGCGCCTGCCTGCCTCACGGGGATCAGAGTAGGTCCTGCCGCCCCGGAAACGGAGCCGCTCAAAACCCGCGTGGTGTCGGACACTTCGCCGGACATGACATCCGTCCTCGCTCGACTCCGCGTCCACGGCCCGCACTTCGGGCGCGTCTCGGCGTACCTGGAGGCGGCGGCCAAGCGGGCTCCGCTCACCGGCGGGACCTCGGATGCCGGGGCGGCCGTATGAGCGGTGCCTTGGACACTGCGAGCAGCGGGGCTGCATGGTCACAAGCACGCCATCGACGCCATGCTGTGCGCGACCGCGCTCCAGCACCCCGGCCGGGTGACGATCCTGACCTCCGACGTCGAGGACATCGGACTGCTCACCGCCAGGCAGCCGCGTCGGCCGAGGCCGCCCAGACGGTGATGGTGGAAGTCCGAGCGGAGTCGGGCATCTGTCCTCGGTGACCCACGCGTCTACACCTCGACGTGGGAGCCCATGATGACGGTGCGGTCGCGGGGCAGGCCGAAGTACTCGGCGGCGTCGGCGGTGATGTAGGAGGTGGCGATGAACAGCCGCTTGCGCCAGGGCGCCATCGTCGGTGACGTGCCGCGCCGGAGCTCGATCTTCGACAGGAAGTAGGACGCCTGGTCGAGGTCCAGCGGCCCCTCGGTCTGTGCCGGGGTGAGCACGGCCAGGGTGCCGGGCACGTCCGGTGTCTCCATGTAGCCGAACCTTGCGGTGACGTGGATGATCCCGTCGTCGGTGTAGCCGAGGTCGTCGACGACGATCCGCTGGTCGGCCGGTACGCGGGGCATGGGTTCGGTCGCCAGGGAGAGGATGACGACCTGGTCGTGACGCACGTGGTTGTGCTCGACGTTGGCCCGCATGGCCAGGGGCGCGGTCTGCTTGCCCCGGTTGAGGAAAACGGCCGTGCCCGGGATCCGGAGCGTCGACAGCTTCCCTGAGCGGAGGTCTTCGATGAACTCGGGCAGCGGACCTTCGAGCCGCGCCCGTTCGGCGGTGACGACCTCGCGTCCGCGTTGCCAGGTCGTCATGACGGTGAACGCGGTGACGCCGATCATCAGCGGCAGCCACGCGCCGTGGACGAACTTGGTCAGGTTGGCCGCCACGAACAGCAGGTCCACAAAGAGCAGCACGGTCGCGCCGATGGCGACCAGCCATTTGGGCGTGCCCCATTTCGCGCGGGCGACGTAGAAGAACAGCAGGGTGGTGATGGTGATGGTGCCGGTGACCGCCATGCCGAACGCGAAGGCCAGCGCCGCGGAGCTGCGGAAGGCGAAGACCAGGGTGAGGACCGCGACCATCAGCAGCCAGTTGATCCAGGGGACGTAGATCTGGCCGATGGTGGATTCGGAGGTGTGCGCGATCCGCAGCCTCGGCAGGTAACCCAGCTGGGCTGCCTGGGAGGTCACCGAGTACGCGCCGGTGATCACTGCCTGGGAGGCGATCACGGTGGCCGCCGTGGCCAGCACGACCATCGGCAGGCGTCCCCAGTCCGGTGCGAGCAGGAAGAAGGGGCTGCTGATGTTGTGCGGATCGGCGAGGATCAGCGCGCCCTGGCCGAAGTAGCTCAGGATGCAGGCGGGGAAGACGAGGAACAGCCAGGCGCGGGTGATCGCCCGGCGGCCGAAGTGCCCCATGTCGGCGTACAGCGCCTCGGCGCCGGTGACCGCCAGCACAACCGCGGCCAGAGCGAAGAAGGCCGTGCCGAAATGGCCGAACAGGAAGCCCAGGGCGTAGCTCGGCGACAGCGCCCTGAGGATGGCCGGATGGTCGGCGATGCCGGCGACACCGCAGGCGCCGATGGCCGCGAACCAGGCGATCATGACCGGTCCGAAGACCCGGCCCACCGCCGCGGTTCCCCTGCGCTGCACGAGGAACAGCAGCACGATGATCACCGCGGTGACGGGTACGACCGCGCCTTCCAGCGACGGCTGGACGACCTTGAGTCCTTCGACCGCGGACAGGACCGAGATCGCCGGGGTGATCATGCTGTCGCCGAAGAACAGCGACGCGCCGAAGATGCCCAGCGCTGCCAGTACGGCGGCGGTGCGTCCGGCCCGCCGTGAGCTCCATCGCCGTACCAGGGTGATCAGCGCCATGATGCCGCCCTCGCCGTCGTTGTCGGCGCGCATCGCCAGCAGCACATAGGTGACCAGGACGATGACCACCACCGACCAGAACACCAGGGACACCACCCCGTAGACGTTCTGAGTGGTGACCGGGACGGGGTGCGGGTCGCCCGGGTCGAACACGGTCTGCAGGGTGTAGATCGGGCTGGTCCCGATGTCACCGAAGACCACGCCGAGAGCACCGATCACGAGGGCCAGGCGCACCGTGCCGTGCGCGCCCGCATGATCGGTGTCCGGCGTCCGCGATGGGGATCCGTCCTCGGGCGCGGTCCCCTGCCGGTGATCGGCCATGGTGAATCCTCCTCGTTGCAGGCCGCTGTACTGAAGGCCCTGTGCGTCGGGGCGGACGATACCGATCATCAGCGCGAATACCGGTAGGCGGAGGGCGGCGTGGTCTCAACGGGGGAGGCCAACGGCAGCCGCACCTGCACGATGACCGGGAGCGTCGTGTGAACCTGTTCCTCATGTCAATCATTGCAACCGCCGTGGTACTGCTCATCGCCGCTCTGCACGTCTACATCCTGGTCCTGGAGATGTTCCTGTGGACCGGCCCCAGGGCTCGGGCAGCCTTCGGGACCAGTGCCGAGTTCGCCTCCGGGACGAAGGCACTCGCGGCCAATCAAGGGCTGTACAACGGCTTCCTCGCCGCCGGTCTGGTGTGGGGTGCGGTGGCATCCGATCCGGTGGGTTTCCAGGTGAAGGTGTTCTTCCTGGTGTGCGTGGCCGTGGCCGGCGCGTACGGTGGCGCCACGGCCAGCCGAAAGATCGTCTTCGTGCAGACTGTTCCCGCGCTGATCGGACTGGCGCTGGTGCTGGCCGCCCGCTGAGTGTCGCCGGCAAGTCGAACGGGGCCGACGGAACTGTCAGTGGTGGGAAGTCCTGCTGCGGCGTACGCGACGTACCAGCACGCAGCCGGCGGCGATGGCCAGCAGGGCGTCGGCGGTGGCGATCAGCGTCCCTCAACCCGAGCCGAACCGAAGCAGTACAGGGAAAACGGGCCGCGGCCGGCTGCCGTGGCCCGTTTTCCTTCTCCGTGCCGCCGAGGAGACCCCACGTCCCCCTCACGCCGGCGGCTCCCCGTGACCCGACGGGGCGGTCCTTGCATGCGTGATGTGTGCTGGTGTCACTCAGCTCGCGCTGAAGGCGGACGTGCCTTCCGGGGTGCCCCAGCCGGTCGGGCCGTCGTAGCCGGGCCCTGCGGTGCAGAAGTACGACGTGGAGCAGGAGCCGTTGCTGCCGCTGGTCACGTCGTTGAGGGCGGCGGTGCCGGCCTTGGCGTACGGGTACTGCGCCGGGTAGTCACTGCTGCCCGGGGTGCCGGCGAGGGCGTAGACCGAGGCGATGATCGGCGAGGAGGCGCTGGTGCCGCCGTAGGTGTTCCAGCCGCTCGCCTGGTAGGTGTCGTAGACCGAGACGCCGGTGGCGGGGTCGGCCACGGCGGACACGTCGGCGATCATGCGGGTGGAGCAGCCGCTGTCGGTCTGCCAGCTGGGCTTGGGGTCGTTGGCGGAGCAGCCGGAGCCGGTGCCCTCGGTGCTGGAGGTGTGCCAGACGGACTCGGTCCAGCCGCGGCTGTTGGAGGCGGTCTTGAGGGCGGTGCCGCCGACGGCGGTCACGTACTGCGAGGCGGCCGGGTACTCGGCGCCGTAGGCGCTGTCACCCGCGCTGGCGGTGATGGCGACGCCCGGGTGGTTGTAGTACGAGGAGTCGTACGTCGTGTCGGAGGAGGACTCCGAGCCGCCGTAGCTGTTGGAGACGAACTTCGCGCCGAGGGAGACGGCCTCGTTCACCGCGGTGCCGAGGTCGGCTTCGGACGCCGACTTGGCCTCGACGAGGAGGATGTTGCAGTTCGGGCAGACCGCGCTGACCATGTCGAGGTCAAGGGAGATCTCGCCGGCCCAGCCGCTGTCGGCGGTGGGGAGGTTGGACGACGAGCCGTCCTGGCCGACCTTGCTGAAGCAGCCGCTGTCGCTGGTGCAGGCCGGCAGGCCGTACTGCGAGCGGTAGGTCGCGAGGTCCGACTCGGCGTTCGGGTCGTCGAAGGCGTCGACGATGGCGACGGTCTCGCCCGAGCCGTTGGCGGAGGCCGCGGAGGTCAGGCCGTAGGCGGACTGGAGGTCCGACGGGCCGAATCCGGTGGGGGAATCGGAGGCGGCGTTCGGCCTGATGGTCTTGGGCGTGATGCCCTTCAGGGCGGCCTGCTTCTCCATGAAGGCGGTGGTGCCGCCGGTGACGCGCAGGGCGTTGCAGGCGGCGTAGCCCTTCTTCGGGGTGGCGCCGCATGCCCGTGTGTACTGCACGTGGGCCTTGGCGACCTGGGCGGCGATCGCCTTGGAGCTCACCTTGTGGCTCGTGGTGGCGGTGGCTGCGCTTGCGTGGCCGGCGGTGCCGAGTCCGGCGATGACGAGCGCGGCGGTGGCCGCTGCCGCCGAGCCCACGCGGCGCCATCTGCCGCGTATGTGGGGGGAGCTGGGGGTGGTCGTACGCAAGGTACAGCCTCCTGGAAGTGGTGGACAGAGGCCTGCGGGTGTGGGGGTCCACCGATGGGGTGACCGGTGGGGGCGGCGGCCCGCGACGACCATCGCTTTGTTGAGTACGCAACAACAAGAAGCCTTGCGGAATCCTGACCGCCGCATTGCTCAAGGGGGTTGGGCGCTTACTGATCAATGGGTGGGGGATGGGTGTTGTCTGGCTGAAACTTGACCCTGCGCACGGCATGCGTGCGGGCCCGCGCTACGCGCGTTAACCAGCGCGCCCGAGTCCGTTTGTGTTACCGGGGGCCGAGGCGTGCCCGAGGGTGTCCGCGTGGCGAGTTCGTTTGCGTCAGCGGGGTGGACGGGTGCCCCGGGGGAGTCCCACCCTCGGGCTGCCCGACCGGATCCGCTGGTCTGGGCGGCGTCAGCGGCGGAGGATGTCCGTCATGCGATATGCAGGGTCGCCCAGCTGGCAGGTCCGAAGCGGGACCTCGCAGGAGCTCGTGATCGGGTTGTTCGTGCGGGACGCGGCTGGTCTGCGTCCGCGCGCCGGCATCGACGTGCCGCCGCTGGTGCCGGCGGTCGAGACGCGGGCGAGCCTCGTGCCTCTCGCGGTCCCGGAGGCGTCGGCGCAGTGGGCTCGATGGTGGGATCGCGCATTGACGCGGCACGAGGGGCCCGATCGCGGGTTCCCTGCGCCGGAGTCCAGGTTCGGGGACGGCGAGGAACTCGGGGTGCTGGTGCGCGAGTGCTTCGATGACGCCGTGCGGTGGAGTTCTGCCCGGGGCCGCGAGTACGCGGAGGCCATGATGCGCGGTGGTCGCCGTGGCCATGAAGGAGACCTCGTCCGTGCGGTGGAGACGGAGTTGGGGCGCAAGGCCCGCCCGTTCGAGCTGCACGTGTTGGAGTTGCCAGTCGCCGGCGCGGTCGGCTGGTGTGTCTCGGAGAAGCGTGTGGTGGTGAGCCGGGCTCTGCGGGAGGACACGGCGGCGTACCGCCGATGGCTTACCCCGGTGATCCGCAAGCTGGCCTGAGACCCTCGGTGGTTTCTGCTTCGCCGACGCGCGGGTTGCCGGAAGACCGCGGTGCCATGGGCGGAGTATTCCGGCCCGGCCTACGGTCAGGTACGGGGTGCGACGACGGCGAAGGAGCGGCCGGCCCGGTACGCGGCGCTGCTCTCGGAGAGGTCGAGCCGGAGCTCGGGGTTGTCCCGGTGACGGAGGTGGCGGCCCGGGCAGTTGTACGACTCCAGGGAGAGCGACCCGTCGGCGGAGCCGGAGCGGGCGCAGAAGGTGGCGTCCTTCCGCGGCGTCCATGAGCGAGTAGCAGCCCGGGTCGGCGAGAGCAGGAACGAGCGGCGACCGGGGTGGGATGGGTGTCGTGCGTCAGGCCATGACCATCGCGGCGCTCCTCGGCTTCGCCGTCCGCCGATGGCCGATGCGGCGACCTCCCGGCCACGGCAGCCGGGCCTCCCGAAGCGGGCGAGCAGGGCCGGTACCGAGCAGGGCCGGTACCGAGTAGGAGGACGCCCGGATCCGGGCGGCCGTGGGCAGCGAGGGGAGTGACTGCACTGAAGATCCCTTTCGTGCCGTGCACCGGTCGCCGGGAAATCGGCGTCGGGGCGGCAACCTTCTCGGCTCCTGCGGCGACTGGGAGCCGGAAGGCCGAGTCGAACTACCGGATGGACGGGCATGAGGGCAAGGAAGCACGCCGCGCCGCAACCCGCGCCGCAACGGCGGCGCAGGCGCGGACTGGTCACGGGCATTCCCTTGGGGCTGCTGGTCGTCGATGTGCCGGCGTGCCCGGCCCTGACCGTCCTCACCGGGAGCGGAACCGGTACGGGGCGGGCAACTCGACCTCAGTCGACAGGCGTTCGCCGAGCTCGCCGACCTGCCGGTGGGCCGGCCACCGGAACCCGGTGGCCGCGCTGGAGGTGCGGGCCGCCGGCGGCCGGCGGCGGCTGTCCTGCACCGAATACCACTACTTCCTGTCCGCCGATGGCACCGGCTGCGGCGGGCCGCTCAGGATCACCGACATCTACGGGAGCGGCTGACCGTCGGCGGCATCGCCGTGCGGCCGGACCGCGCGCAGCCGACCTGCGTCCAGTTCGCCCGGCATTGACCAGCCCGCCGGTCAGCCTTCACCGGCCCGCAACCGAGCACGACCGCTGTTCGAATCCCGGGCTGGGCACTGTTAGGCTGCGCCCCCATTGTTAAACGCGCAACTAACGCGCACATCATTGTCAGGAGAGGGCGGGGGATGCTCCTCGATGACGCGTCCGCGGAGTTCCACGAATTCTTCGAACGCCACTATGCCGAACTCGCCCGTCTGGCACACCTCCTGACCGGCGAGACCGACGCGGCGGACGACCTCGCGGCGGACGCCCTGGTCGCCCTGTGGCAGCGCTGGGACCGGTTGCGGCAGGCCGACCACCCGCTCGCCTACGCCCGCGGTGTGGTGGCCAACCTGGCGCGCGGACGGATCCGCAGCGCGGTGCGCGAGCGACGCCGGATCACGCTGTTCTGGTCCCGCAGCCCCGAGAAGGTGGAGGGGCCGGACATGGCGGCCGTGCTGGACGTCCGCGCGGCGCTCGCCCGGCTGCCGTTCCGCAAGCGCGCCTGTGTGGTGCTGCGGCACGCCTTCGACCTGTCGGAGAAGGACACGGCGGTGGCGCTGGGCATATCGGTCGGTACGGTGAAGAGCCAGACCTCGAAGGGAATGGCCGAGCTGGAAAGGATTCTTGGCGCGCGAGCGGTCGGGGACCTGGTGGCAGGGAGGAGGAACCGGTGAACGAGGAGATCGCCCGTCGGCTGCGCGAGGCCGCCGAGGCCCACCGGCCCGACCGTGCGAGGATGCTGGCCCAGGTTCAACGCGGCATGGCCGGTCCCGCCGTCCGTCACCGCGCGCGGCCGTTCGCGAGGTCCGGGACCAGGGTCGCGCTCGCCGGGCTCGCCGCCACCGGCATCCTGGCGACCGGCGGCCTCGCCGTCGCCGCCATCGTCGCGCACTCGTCGCCGTCGGCCACCGTGACCACGCCTGCCACCCCGTCCCCGACCGTCAGTTCCCCGCACCCGGCATCGGGCCGTCCCGCCCCTGTCGCGCCGGCCCCGGCCACCACCCCGGGCAGCGCCCGCCCGACTCCGCCGGCCACCAGCCCGTCGCCGACCGCCGGCGAGAGCCAGAACGGGCCGCTGTGGTCGGCCGGCTCGGTGGACCCGCACAGCACCGTCTACTGGACGCAGAGCAACCTCGCCCTCAAGACGACCCAGCCGCTCACCTCGCTCACGATCGAGATGCGGATCGCGCAGAGCGGCGGGGTGAAGATCACCGGCACCTGGCAGACCCTGCCGAGCACTGACTTCACCGTCACCGCCCAGGAGGCCGACGGCACGCTGGTCTACCGCTGGGTCCTCAAGCCGGGCCTGACCGTGCCGGCCGGGAGCTATGAATTCGCCGCCCAGTTCAACCACGCCACCGGCGTGCGCAGTGCCGCGGGCGACGGCTACCGCGTCGACGCGCAGGGTTCGGGCGGCCCCGCGTCGGTCCGGGGAGGGTTCGTCCCGACCCGGTGAACGCCGCGGTGCGGCAGGGGGACGAGTCCCCCTGCCGCACCGCTCGATGCCGTGAAAATTCTTCCCCCGATCGCGGCAACCTTTGTGTGCGTGGCGGCAACTGGCGGGTAACCAAGGCCGGATCAAGGCCCGTTGTGCCAGAAGGGCATGCCGTTGTCAGATCAGAACCGCTCCCATCGCCGCCGTCCGGCTACCCGCCGCGTGCTCGCCGCCGCCGTGGTCCTCGCCGCCGCGGGTGCTGCCGTACCCCTGGTCGCCCAGGCCGCACACACGCCGAACGCCCGCACGCCGACCCTGGCCGGTGCGGCGGCCGGCAGTGGCCGCTACTTCGGTACGGCAGTGTCCTCGGGCAGGCTCGGCGACTCGACGTACTCCAGCGTTCTCGACCGGGAATTCAACATGATCACCCCGGAGAACGAGATGAAGTGGGACACCACCGAACCCTCCCGCGGGTCGTTCAACTTCGCCCCCGCCGACTCGATCGTCGGCCACGCCACCGGGCACGGGCAGCGCATGCGTGGCCACACCCTGGTCTGGCACTCCCAACTGCCCGGCTGGGTCAAGTCCATCACCGACGCCAACACCCTGCGCAGCGTGATGGACCACCACATCACCACCGAGATGACCCACTACAAGGGCAAGATCTACGCCTGGGACGTGGTCAACGAGGCGTTCGCCGACGGCGGCAGCGGTCAGCACCGCAGCTCGGTCTTCCAGGACGTGCTGGGCAACGGCTTCATCGAGGAGGCGTTCCGCACGGCCCGGGCCGCCGACCCCTCGGCCAAGCTCTGCTACAACGACTACAACATCGAGAACTGGACCGACGCCAAGACGCAGGGCGTCTACGCGATGGTCAAGGACTTCAAGTCCCGCGGCGTGCCCATCGACTGCGTCGGTTTCCAGAGCCACTTCGGCGCCGGCGGCCCGCCGGCCGGCTTCCAGACCACTCTGTCCAAGTTCGCCGCGCTCGGCGTGGACGTCCAGATCACCGAGCTCGACATCGCCCAGGCGTCCGCCGCCGCGTACACCAACGCCGTCAAGGCGTGCATGAACGTCGCCCGCTGCACGGGCATCACGGTGTGGGGCATCCGCGACAGCGACTCCTGGCGCACCGGTGAGAACCCGCTGCTGTTCGACGGGAGCGGCAACAAGAAGCCCGCCTACAGCGCGGTACTCACCGCCCTGGGCGGCACCAGTGGCAGCACGCCGGGCGGGGGCATCACCTCCGGCACGGTCTACACGCTCTCCGACGTGGCCGCCGGACGCGTTCTCGACGAGCCCGCGGGATACAACGGCAATGGCACCCCGCTCCAGGTGTGGGACGCCAGCGGTGCCTCCAACCAGCAGTGGCGGGCCGGCCGGAACAGCGACGGCTCCTACACGCTGACCAACGTCGCCAGCGGCCGGGTACTGGACGAGCCGGGCAACCAGACGGGCAACGGGACGAGGACGCAGGTCTGGGACTCGGGCGGCGGCGCCAACCAGCACTGGCGGGCCGGCCGGAACGGCGACGGGTCCTACACGCTGACCAACGTCGCCAGCGGCCGCGCGCTGGAGATCCCCGGTGGCCAGACCGCCAACGGCACTCCCGTCCAGATCCGGGACTCGGGCGGCGGCGCCAACCAGCACTGGAACTTCAGGGCGTCGACCCCGTCAACGCCCGCGCCGACGGGCAGCACGTGTGCTCTTCCGTCGACATACCGGTGGACGTCGACGGGTGCGCTGGCGCAGCCGGCGAACGGGTGGGACGCGGTGAAGGACTTCACCGACGTGGTGTACAACGGCAAGCACCTGGTGTACGCGTCGAGCGTGTCGGGCTCGTCGTACGGCTCGATGATGTTCAAGCCCTTCACGAACTGGTCGGACATGGCGTCGGCCGGCCAGACCGGGATGCGCCAGTCCGCGGTGGCGCCCACGCTGTTCTACTTCGCGCCCAAGAAGATCTGGGTGCTGGCGTCCCAGTGGGGTGCGTCGCCCTTCGTCTACCGTACGTCGAGCGACCCCACCAACCCCGACGGCTGGTCCGCGCCGCAGACGCTGTTCACCGGCAGCATCCCCGGCGCCGCCCCGATCGACCAGACCCTGATCGCCGACGACCAGAACATGTACCTGTTCTTCGCCGGTGACAACGGCAAGATCTACCGGGCGAGCATGCCGATCGGGAACTTCCCGGGCAGCTTCGGCTCGTCGTACACGACGGTCATGAGCGACACGGTGAAGAACCTGTTCGAGGCGCCGCAGGTCTACAAGGTGCAGGGCCAGAACCAATACCTCATGATCGTCGAGGCTCGGGGCGCGAACGAGCAGCGGTACTTCCGCTCGTTCACCGCCACCAGCCTGAGTGGTTCCTGGACCCCGCAGGCCGCCGGCGAGAGCAACCCCTTCGCCGGCAAGGCCAACAGCGGTGCCACCTGGACCAACGACATCAGCCACGGTGACCTGGTCCGCAACAACCCCGACCAGACCATGACCGTCGACCCCTGCCACCTGCAGCTCCTCTACCAGGGCAAGTCACCCACCGCGAGCGGCCCCTACGACCGACTGCCCTGGCGGCCGGGTCTCCTCACCCTGCAGCGCTGACCCGCCTGATCCACGGTGATCGCGATCGGGTGCGGTGCGCCGGCGCGTAGACGAGCGGTCTACGGCGTGGGCGCCGGCGCCTGGCCGAGAGGTCCGCAGCCCGACGAAGATGACGAAATGCGCCCCCATCGAAGAGATGGGGGCGCATTCGTACCTCCGCCTACTTGAGCGCTGTACCGCCCGAGTTGTGGTAGGCGATCGTCTTGTTGATCAGGTTTCCGCCGTCGGTCTCGGCCGTGGTCTGTTCCTGCTGCCCTGGACCGAACAGCAGCCCGGCGACATGGGCGTTCGCCACCTGGTCCATGTGTCCGAAGAACCAGTCCACCTTGTCGTCCTTGTAATGGTTGAGGGTGTTGTTCTGCGCCATGTTGCCCACGGGGATCTGCCAGAGGACCACCGGCTTGCCCACGGACTCGGCCATCGTCTTGTAGAAGTTCAGCGCGGCGGCGGCCTTCTGGTCGGTCCAGAAGTGGTCACTGCCGCCGTGGGCCGGCTGTGCGTACCAGCCCGCGTCGCGGTCCGACACATCGGTGACCAGGAAGTCGGCGTTCTTCGCCCCGAGGTTCGCGTAGTCCTTGACGCATGCCTGGGTGTTGGTCTGCCAGTCGAAGCAGGAAAGGTGCAGCCCCACGGCGGTGTTCGGCGCGTACGTGTGCGCCATCGAGATCAGGCACTGGGCCAGGCCGGTGGCGCTGTTCTCCTGCGATCCGCAGTCCGTCGGATTCGAGGCCGTGACCTGCGCGGGAACCTGGTGCGGATTGCCGAGCGAGCGGACGTAGCCCCAGAAGTCGGGTTCGAGGTCGATCGCGTCGTGCGACGTGCCGATCTTCTGGAGGAAGAAGCGGTAGTCGTTCAGGTACCGGGTGAGCAGGTCGGTCCGGTTGATGGCCTTGACCTCGCCCGGACCGTCGCCCTGGCCTGCCGCATCCCCGAGGTCGCGCAAGGAGTACCAGGTCCAGAGCATCTTCTGCGGACGCGGGCTGCCCTTGTACGTCGCCTGGGCCGCCACGGTGTCCCGATAGGTCACGTAGGTGCCGGGCGCCGTGGTGCTGCCGGTCCAGCAGCCCCACCAGCCCGACCACCCGTCGTGGCAGCGGGCTGCCGAGTAGTAGTCCGACGAGGGCGCGGGCTGGCTGTGCACGTAGGCGTAGCGCACGTCGAACGGTGCGGCGGCCGCCGAGGCGTCGGACATCGAGCCGCCGACGAGCACCGTGCTGCTGCCCATGAAACGTGTCGTCGAACTGCCGCCACCGGCCGCCGGAGACGGCGCCGACGACGGCTGCGTGCCGACGCTCCCGGCCGGGACGAGTTGCCACTGCTGATCGGCGCCGCCCCGGTCGCGGTTCTGGACGACGTCGCCCCCGTTGGCCTTGGCGGCGTTGTGGACATCGACGGCCATGCCACTGAAGCGATTGACCAAACGCACGTAGCCGTCCGGCGACTTGGCCAGTTTGAACTGCTGGTTGGTGCCGTTCAGGTCTTTCCACTGCACGAGGGCGGAGCCGGCGGTCTTCGACCAGCCGAGGTCGTCCAGCACCTTGCCGGAGTTCCGGTTCTGCAGCCGGTAGTACCCGTCACCCGCGTCGATGAACCGCCACTGCTGGTTGGCCCCGCCGTGGCGCGCCCACTGCACCACCGCCGCGCCGTCGTTCGTGGCGTAGGCGCGGTCGTCCAGCACCTTGCCGCTGTTGCGGTTGACCAGCACGTACCACTTCTTCAGGTCCAGGGTTTGCTGGGCCGAAGCCTGGCTGACCACAACGGCGGAGCCGGCCACGACCACCATGACGAGGCCCGCCCAGAAACCCCGACGCGCGAGCAACCGACGGCCACGATGCTTCGGGCGACCACCGCGGGCGTGGCCGTCGGCGCGGGCCGCCACCGATGACGTGGGTGGGCTGGGGACATGTCTGTGCTCTCGTTCAAGGGACATGTCGGTGCTCTCTTTCAGCCGTCGTATCTGACCGGACCACTTGGCCGGACAACACTGAGTGGTCCGAGAGGCCGAAAAGGTTGCCGCGAAGAGCCACAGATTTCTTTTTGCGCCCTGACCGCCCGGCCCGCCGCCTCCCGGCCGCCGCGGAGCGGGGCGCTCAGGGCGCCGGGGCCGGTCCGGATGACGTTCGGCAGCGCGGTCAGGGCGGCGTCGAGGGTGTCCAGCCAGGCCCGCCCGTCCAGGAACCCGAGGATCATGAACGTGCCGCTGCCGAGCCGTCCGGGCCGGTGAGGCAGAACCCGCGACCGCTCGGACGCGTTCCCGCCGGCTGGGCCACAACCTGCCTGCCACTCAGGGTGCGCGGAGGGCACGGAGTCATCGGTATGGGCAGTGTGAGGCGCCGGCAAGACCCGCCGAGGTGCTGTCGGTCCTTCGTGACGCCGCTGCCGTCCAACTGGAAGACGTCACCAGTCGAACGCACGCTCGTCGGCTCGCGCGTCCCGGTCCGGCGTGACCGGACGCGCTTCGCGGCAGGTGAAGCCGAGACGCGTCAGCGCCCGGTGCATCTCGACCGAGGTGAAGTCGCGGCGGTTCTGCCTGGTGATCACTTCCCCGACCTGCATCACGGGGTAGACGCGGCGTTCGATGGTCACGCACACGCCGGTGGCGGGTTCGGGAGTGATGCCGCTCATCGACTGCTCGACCTCGAACTTGGTCAGGTCGAAGGGGAACCGGGCGATGACACAGCGCATGGATGCCTCCACAGGGCGGTCAGGGAGTGATGGCTCAGGACGTGAGGGCGAGGATGCCCAGGGCGTAGCCGTGTTCGTCGATCACGGGGGACACGTCCAGGGTCCGGTCCCGCATGGCGGCCTCCGCCTCGCCGAGTGCGGCGACGGACGAGGTGAACGGTCCGCGGTCGAGCGGGATGTCCCGCAGCCGGGTCCGGTCGCTGTACCACGAGCCGCCGCGGTGCGCGGCGAGCTGGGCCCGGGTGACCAGTCCCGCGCACCGCCCGTCCTCGTCCCGGAGGAGCAGGTGCGGGACGCGGGCACCGATGAGCACGGACAGGGCCACGTCGACCGTCATGTGGTCGTCGACCTGGGGCCCGGGAGCGTGCATGGCGTCGCAGGCGGTCAGACCGACGCCGTCGGCGCTGCCGGCCTGCTGTGTTCGGGACGGGTACTGCGTCAAGGGCTTCTCCTCTTCGTCGGGGCGGGCGGGACGGGCGACGGATCTGCCTGACTGCTGGGAGTGCATCCCCGTACGGGGGCTACGGGGTGTTCCCCGGGGCGGGGCGACGGGCGCGGGCGGCGGCCCGGCCCCTGCGATTCCGGCCGGCGGATCCCTTGCCCTCGCGCCCGCCCCCGGTTCGTCCGTCGACCGGGGCGGTGAGGGTGACGGGCGTGCCGGAGGGGGTCCGGGCGCCGGTGATGCGCTGCAGTTCGGCCTCGCCGGGACGGATCCGGGCGGTGCCCGGAGTGATGCCGGCGTCGGCCATCAGACGGTCCACGGCGCGCCGCTGGTGCGGCAGGACGAGGGTGACGACGGTGCCGGACTCGCCGGCGCGTGCCGTACGGCCGCCGCGGTGCAGGTAGTCCTTGTGGTCGCCGGGAGGGTCGACGTTCACGACGAGGTCGAGGCCCGCGACGTGGATGCCGCGGGCGGCGACGTTGGTGGCCACCAGCGCCGTGACGTGGCCGTCCTTGAACTGGGCGAGCGTCCGGTTGCGCTGCTGCTGGGACTTGCCGCCGTGCAGGGCGGAGGCGCGCACCCCGACGGACAGCAGGTGCGTGGCGAGCCGGTCCACCGCGTGCTTGGTGTCCAGGAACATGATCACGCGCCCGTCGCGGGCGGCGATCTCGGTCGCGGCGGTGTCCTTGTCGGCGTCGCGCACGTGCAGCAGATGGTGCTCCATGGTGGTGACGGCTCCCGCGGACGGGTCGACCGAGTGCACGACGGGGTCGTGGAGGTAGCGGCGTACCAGGAGGTCGATGTTGCGGTCCAGGGTGGCCGAGAACAGCAACCGCTGGCCGCGGGCGGGGACTTGGCCGAGCAGCGCGGTCACCTGCGGCATGAAGCCCATGTCGGCCATCTGGTCGGCCTCGTCCAGGACGGTGACGGCGACCTGGTCCAGCCGGCAGGCTCCTCGCTCGATGAGGTCCTTGAGGCGGCCGGGCGTGGCGACGACGACCTCGGCGCCGCCGCGCAGCGCACTCGCCTGCCGGCCGATCGACATGCCGCCCACCACGGTGGCGAGCCGCAGGCGCAGCGCACGGGCGTACGGGGTGAGCGCGTCGGTGACCTGCTGGGCCAGTTCCCGGGTGGGGACGAGGACGAGGGCGAGCGGCTGTTTGGGCTGGGCCCGCTGCCCGTCGAGGCGGGCCAGGACCGGCAGGCCGAAGGCGAGCGTCTTGCCCGAGCCCGTCCGGCCCCGGCCCAGGACGTCCCGGCCCGCCAGCGCGTTCGGCAGGGTGGCCGCCTGGATCGGGAAGGGAACGGTCACGCCCTCGGCGCGGAGTGCGGCCAGCAGCCGTACGGGCATGTCCAGTTCGGCGAACGACTCGACCGCGGGGAGCGGCTCGGTGAGGGTGACCGGCAGGGCGAACTCCTGTCGGCGTGCGGTGGGGCGTGCTCGTTGACCGTTCTTGTGCCGGGGGCCGGGACCGGAATTTCGACGGTGCGGTTCCTGCGCCCGGAAGCGGCTGGAACGACTGGAGCTACTGGAACGAGCGGAACGGGTTCGGTCCACGACGGGGCCTTCCTCGATGCGGCACGTATCGAGGAATTCCTTGAGGAGGAATCACAGGACTGAGCCGAGTGAAATCCGAAGACCTTGGGTTGACGTTCCTTACGTTCCTTACGGCCTTGCGGGAGCAGAAAAGAAATGGGCTGGGGCCCGCACCCCGAGAGCGCGGGCCCCAGCCACATGATGCGCGAACCAGTGGCTCGCGACGGTTCGCGTCAGCGTCAGGCGGGAACGATGTTCTCGGCCTGCGGGCCCTTCTGGCCCTGCGTGACGTCGAAGCTGACCTTCTGGCCTTCCTGAAGCTCGCGGAAGCCACCGTTGCTGATGATGTTCGAGTAGTGGGCGAACACGTCAGCGCCGCCACCCTCCTGCTCGATGAAGCCGAAGCCCTTTTCCGCGTTGAACCACTTCACGGTGCCAGATGCCATATTGAATCTCCTTTGGAGGGGCAGTGTCGGACTCCGCACTTTGCGGAGCCGAGTCGCCGCGATGATCACACCTCCGGAAAGATCCCGGAAAGCTCTGCAAAGAAAAAATCTCTGGCAACCAAAACCGCAACAGCTATCACGTTAACACAGAGCGAGTGGCAGCAGCCATGAGTTTTCGGACCGGTCCGGTAATTGTCGTCCCGCTGGAGTGTGCATTTCTATATCGGCGGGACTAGGTATCCGCACCGGGCTCGTCCAGCTTCCGGCGCATTTCCCGGTTCAGCCGGAGGGCGTCGTCGAGCTGGTCCTCCAGGGTGATGATGCGGCACGCGGCCTCGACGGGGGTGCCCTGGCCGACCAGTTCCCGGGCGCGGGCGGCGATGCGCAACTGGCGGCGGGAGTACCGGCGGTGGCCGCCTTCCGAACGCAGCGGGGTGATCAGCCCGGCTTCGCCGACGGCCCGGAGGAAGGCGGGGGTGGTGCCGAGAACATCGGCGGCCCGCCCCATGGTGTAGGCGGGATAGTCGTCGTCGTCGAGGTTGCCGGCGACAGGGGTGTTCTCAGCGGGCATGGCACCTTCGTTTCGGGGGCGCGGCGAGGGACCCGGGCGTGCGTGGCACCCCGTGCTGCGAAGGATTCGGCGCCATCCGCCCTCGCGCCATCCGCCTCGTGCGACAACCCTAACTCCGGCGGGCACGGACATGTGGTCCCGCCGTAACAGACATCCCCTCGGGACGACCAGCAGGCCCCTGCCCCCCTGGCCGGGTGCCATCAGGACGACGGTGCCCGGCGCGTGCGCCGTGGTGGCCCCGCGCAGCCGGACGACCTGGCCGCGGACGAGATGAGGCCCGGTGCCCCGGTCCCCGCCGTGCCGTTCGCCAGGACGCCGACGGTCTGCCCCCAGACACGGGGCAGACCGGAGAGCAGCGGCGGAAGTTCCGCCGGGAGATCGAAGGTGCGCGGCCACCAGGCCCCGTCGATACGGCGTGGCACGGTGCTCTCGGGCGCGAGGCACAGGCGCAGGAGAGGCGGGGCGGGCGGCGGGGGCCGTAGCCGGTCGCTCGTCATGAGGTGTCCTGTCGAGTGGTTCGGCGCGGTACGTCGGGTCCCGGCCGCACGGTGTGCCTCGGCCGCCGGGAGAGCGCAGGCGGAGGACGCAGTGGCCCGGATCGCCGCGGTCAGCTGTGCCGTCCGGGTGCCTGTGGCGCGCCGGTGCCGGCCGTGCGGCCCTCCCAGGCGTCCTGCGCGCTGGCGTAGGCGGGGAAGCGGTCGAGGAGACCGGTGCAGCGGAAGACCAGGTCGGTTGTGTGGTTGTCGTAGACGACGCGTATCCAGCCGCCCCGGCCACGGCAGTCGGACCACGCCTCGCACAGAGGCGCCAGGATGCTGCCGTCGGAGAAAGTCACCCGGCTCAGGTCCACGATGAGGCGGAGCCGTCCGGGCCGGGCGGCGCGGGCCTCGGCCAGGGCGCGGACCAGCGGCGCCACGGTCTGCGCGTCCAGCTCGCCGTGGGCGCGGACGATACGGCACTCCTCGAAGAGCTCGGGCACTTCGCCCTGCCTGGTCAACGGCTCACGGAGGACGGCACGTGAGGCCGGCCGACGTTCGCTGCCCAAGGTGCCCACGGGGAGGCGTGCCTCATGGTGTCTCCCCTGTCGTGCGCCCGAGGAGCCCGGTCTCGGCGAGCGTCAGCATGCGCCCGGCGGTCAGCGGGTTCTCGGGATCGGCTGCCGCGGCCAGCAGCCAGGCGGCTGTTCCGGCGGGCGCCTCGGGCGGGACGACCAGCAGCACCCAGCGCCCCACGGTGCCGCAGTCCAGGGTGATGACGTGCGCGGCACTTCCGGCGCCGGCCGGCTCCACGGCGATCTCCCGGCCGGGTGACATGACCGTGTGCGGCGCGTCGGGCCATTCGGCGGGGTCCACGGTGACCCGCACCGTGGTGTCCGGGTCCGGCTCCAACGAGCCGACCAACGAGGGCAGTTCGAGTTCCAGCGCGGCGCAGCGCGGCCACCAGGCCCCGTCCAGCGGGCCGTGGCCGGCCTCCGGGGTGAGGGCCAGGCGCGGCGGGGGCATACGGTACGTGTGCGCGCCGGCCGCGGGCGCGCCTCCGGCCGGCGTACTGCTCGGTTCCATCGTGCGGTCCCGTCCCGGGAGCCGTGGGGCGACTGCCCGTCTGGTCACTCGCCGGGAACGGCACCGCCGGAAGCGCTGCGCGAAGAGCTCTCGGTACGGTCAGGCTACTCCTGGCCGACGAGAGGCGGCCGGGTCAGTCGCCCGACTGCGACCGCTCTGTCCTCCCCCGGTCGTCCTGCTCCTCCTGCTCCTCCTCCAGCTCTTCCATCAGGCAGACGCCGACGTGTGTCAGCGAGACGGCGGCCGGGGTCCGGTGCGAGGTCCACTCCACGTTGATCAGGCCCTCGTCCGCCAGGTAGACGCACGCGGCGGAGAGGTCCTCGTCGGGCAGGTCCAGCTCGGCACGGAGCACCGATCCGCTGACCTCGGGGCGATTGTGTTCGACGGCCCCGTACAGGGATTCCAGGATCGTCTTCCGGATGTTCTTGCGTTCGCGGAGTTTCGTCATGGCTGTCGTTCTCCGAGGTGTTGACGGCCGCGCGGGGACGGACGCGACGGTGGATCTGCGTGGCCTCAGGGACCCGGATCACACCTCGTCGACGTGTGCTTGTGCCTGCTGCGTCGATGTACTGGTCGAGAGCCAGGACCGTGCGGGTTCCGCGGCGTTCGCGGTGTCGAGGGTGAGGTGGAGCCGGGTCCCTCCTTCGCGGCCGGCGGGGTAGCTGCGCTGCTCGGTCGAGGCGAAGCAACGGCGGAGGACGTCGGCCACGCGCCGGGCGACCTCCGGGGTCGCGGCCACGATGCGGACCTCGGCGTGACTCTCGGAGGGCAAGGACTCGTGATTCATACGGACCTCCTGGCGGGCGACGGGTACACACCAAGAACGCGGTCGCTGCCCGAGCCGCCGAGCGGCGGTGACGGGGTGACGGGGCTGCGCCGTGTTTCCGTGGCACCCCTCTTCTGAAGGGTATGCCGGGCAAGGGCGGCCGTGCGTACCGCGCCCGACCGGCGGTCCGGCCGGGAGTACGGTGGAGAGACCGAGGGCAATCCGCGCACCGGCTCCGACACCGGCGCCGCCCTCGGTGATCGACGACACGGGGGCGGTCCTCGTCCGCGCCCGGAGCAGGGTCGCCCCATGACCGCGCACATGTTCGCCCCGACGACCCCGACGCCGTGGAACGTCCCCGCGGCCCGGCCCGCACCGGCCAAGCCGCACCCGCACCCGTACTCGCGCACGCCGGGCCGACCGCGGTGGGAGCGGGGAGCCTCACCGTACGAGGGAGAACGCCTCCGCCCGCTGACCCGCGGGCAGGTCGAGGATCGCCTGCAAGAGCTGGGCGATCTGTACGCGAAGGTGTCCGGTGACGGCCCATGGGCGTGGAACCAGGCGCGCGGCGCCTTCCTGCGGCATCTCGCGGCCGACGTGCGACGACCGGGGTTCTCGCTGCTGATCGCGGAGACCACCGCCCTGACCGGATGCGCCTACGGCTTTCCCGCGGGCGGTGCCGGTCCGTGGTGGGAGGGCTTCGACGGACATCTGCCAGAGAGCCTGTTCCGCCGCGCCGCCTCCGGGCGGCTCTTCGTCGTCTCCGGGATCGTCGTCCCTCCCCGTGTGCGCCGGGAGCAGCCGGACCGTGCCTGGAATCTCGCCCGGCGCTTCCAGCGGCGACTGCTCGCCGACCACGGCGCCGTACTCGGCGTCACGCTGGTGGACGCCCGGGACCACAGGGCGGTCGAGGCGTTGCGGTCCTGGGGGTGGCGGAGCGCCGGGGACGACACCCTCACGGCTGTGCCGCCCGGCCCGTTCCGGGTTCTGGTGCTGGTTCCGGGGACGTGAGCACCGTACTCGTCGCTTCGGCTTCGGCTTCGGCTTCGGCTTCGGCTTCGGACAGGCGCAGCGCGATCGACGGCCTCCGCCGCCGGATGAGCCGGCGGCGCGTCGCCGTGCCGGAGATCACGGAGGGCCATCTGGGCGCTGCGCAGCCCGTCCGTATCCGATACAGCGGTCGAGACCTGGACCGGCGCGACTTCCGGGCCGCGCGCCCCCTGGGCCGCTACAAGGCGTTCCGGGAACTGCCCACCGGTCTGCCGCTTCGACGCGAACGTCCGGTCGCTGAAGTCGCCAGCCGTAGAAGGGACCTGGGCAGCCGTAGCCTTCAGGTGGAGGGGCACGTGACTCGGCTTGACAGGCCAGAGGCGCGTTTCGGTGGAGATTCTCCGGCAACAGCTAAACCGAAGGTCGCTGACCTGGGGATACGTCCCCTCCAGCGTGGCGTCGGGAGCTGGCTTCGCCCCGCTGTTTACCGTGGTTGTCCGGTGTTATGGGCACGCTTTGGGCACGAAGCCACGCGGGGATGCCGTGCGGGGCTCTACCGCTCTGTCGCGGTGCTGCACCTGCGGGTGCGGGATGTCCCCGACGCGTCGGCTTGCAGATGCACACTCCAGCGGCAGCGTAGGCGGTCCGAGCGGCCACCGGTCCGCACGCCCGTGGATCCCCTCTGCCTGCCCCGTGGGGGACGCTGGGCAGAGGGGGGTTTGGGGTGGGGCTAGTGGCTCATTGCCGTTCGTGTCGCGGTGAGCAGTTCCGGCAGGCCGTGGGACTTCAGGACGCTGTAATGGTCGCCCTGCAGTGGGACGACGGTGGGCGGCGTGGCCGAGTATGCGGTGTGGGACTCGATGAAGGAGTAGTCGTCTCCCTGGGCCTTGAAGAGGGTGATGGGCGCCTGCACCGTGCGTTCGGTCAGTTCGCGGAAGGTGTAGTCGAACTCGTAGGTGATGGTGACGATGCGGGTGATGCGGCGGATCGTGTCCTCGTCCAGGGACGGCAGCTGATCGTGGATGCAGGTGACGAAGCTGTCCTCGTCGTGGGTCCGTTCCAGGCAGGCGTCCAGGGCGGGGCCGTGGATCGTGCCGGTGAAGACGGAGAAGAGGATCGTGACGTACGCCGGGTTGTCGTAGGACGCCTCCCGGCCGTGGGTGTTGCCGTTCTCCTGGCGGACCTTGGGGTTGCCGGGGCAGATCAGGAACAGGCGCTCGACCTTCTCCCCGGCCTGTTCCAGCTGCCAGGCCGTCTCGAAGGCGATGCGGGCACCGAAGGAGTAGCCCCACAGGGTGTAGGGGCCGCTGGGCTGGATGCGGCGGATCTCCGCGAGGTCCGCGGCGGCCGTCTCGCGGATGGTGTCGTACGGGATCTCTCCGGCGTTGATGCCGTGCGCCTGGATGCCGTAGAAGGGGCGGTCCAGGTTGGCCTGCTGGCCCAGCAGGCGCAGGTTCATCGGGTAGCCGCCGAGGCCGGGCCAGCAGAAGACCGGGGCGAAGCCGCCGTCCCGGGCGAGCGGGATCATCCGGGAGGCCGCTGCGGTCGCGTTGTCGTCGACGCGGGCGGCCAGGTCGCGCAGCTTCGGTGTCTCGAAGAGGACTTGGAGCGGGAGGCGGGTGCCGAAGTGCTTGTTGATGCGGTTGACGAGGGCCACGGCGATCAGTGAGTTGCCGCCGCAGGCGAAGAAGTCGTCCTCGCTGGAGACGTCCTCGTACTTCAGCGCCGTGCCCCAGACCTCGGCCAGCCATTGCTCGGTCGGTGTGGCCGGTGCCACGCACACGCCGGGCTGCCGGGCGGCGGTCACCTCGGGGGAGGCGGCCAGGGCTTTGGTGTCGACCTTGCCGTTGGCCGTCAGCGGCAGTGCGTCGAGGACGAGGACCCGGTTCGGGAGCATGAAGTCGGGCAGGGAGCGGGCCAGTTCGTCGCGGATCATCTCCGCGGGCCCCTGGGTGTGGACCGCGTCCTCGTACATGTCCTCGCCGGCCACCTGCTCGTCGCTGACGCGGCCGCCGAGGAAGAAGTACGACGGGCCGGCGGGGATGCCGGCCGAGCCGAGGATGTCGTCGAGGCGGCGGGCGGCGGGCAGCGGGTGCCCGGACTTGGAGGAGTAGCCCGAGGACATGAAGCCGAAGCCCGGCGTGCGCTGGAAGTGGTGCAGTCGGGTGCCGAGGGCGATGTACTCCAGCCAGGGTTCGGCGGCCCGGCTGACCGCGCTGATGGCGAAGCTCGCGCGGGCGTACACGCCCTGGTTGATGGCGATGACGTGCCGGGCCTCGATCAGCTCGTCGCCGATGCGCTCCAGCGCCCCGTCGCGGTAGCGGTACTGACCGCCGGGCAGGCCCTGGATGCGGCCCGGGTGGGCCTGGACATACAGCTCGGTGGGGTCCTGGCGGGGCCGGCCGTCGTTCGCGGTGATCTCGAAGGTGCCGAGGTAGTGGTCCTCCTCGGCGACGTCCAGGACGTCCTTGACCGGCGGGAAGTGGCCGAGCGGGGCGATGGTCAGGCCGTGGGCGGGCAGCACCCGTTCGAACACGCCGAGCATGTGGCCGGTCTCGAATTCCAGCACTTCCTGGATGTTGGTCCGGTAGACGGGTTCGATCGCTTGCCGCTTGCCGAGGAAGTGCACCAGCAGCCCGCCGTCCGGGCAGCGGCCGGTGCCGTCACCGACGCGGACCAGGCTGTGGTCGACCGGGTGGTAGTAGTACACGCCGGGCGCGAGGCCCGCGACGCCGCCGGACTCGACGTACAGCTGGGTGGCGTACAGGGCGCCCGGTGAGGCGTAGGAGTACTTCGGCAGCAGCCGTTCCTCGCTGTGGAACTGGCCGAACCAGCGCAGGATCCGGCCCAGTTCGGCCGGGCTCAGCTCGCTCAGCGGCCGGGAGGACTCCGGAACCGGGCGCGGTGCGAGCACGGCGAGGAGGTCCTCACGGGTGACCGGGCCGCCGTCGTAGAAGCGGTACGTCTTGCGGGCGAAGGTCTCCCGGCGCTGCACGGCGGTCTCCGCACGGCCCGGCAGGGCGATGGCCGGGCGGCCCGCCAGCTGGGCCGGCTCGCGCAGGCCCGGGTTGGACAGCTGTGCCTTGACCTGGAGTTTGGACGCCTTGGACTGGTGGTGGGCGCCGTGCGAGCCCTGGTCCATGACGGCAGCCGTACGGGGGTTCAGCTCGACACACGCGACCAGCGCCGGATGGCCGGTGCGCACCTCGTCGGTGACGATCGCGGCGGCGCGGCGCACCCAGGTGTGCTCCTCGATGCGCGAGGCCACCTCCTCCAGCTCCACGCGATAGCCGCGCAGCTTGACCTGGTTGTCGGCGCGGCCCGCGAACTGCAGGGTGCCGTCCGGGTTCCACAGGCACACATCCCCCGTGCGGTACAGGCGCTCGCCCGGCTCGAACGGCGAGGCGACGAAGCGCTCCAGCGTCTGCCCAGGGCGGCCCAGATAGCCACGGGCCAGCTGCGCGCCGCCCAGATACAGCTCGCCGGCCACAGCGATGTCGACCGGTGCCAGGTTCTCGTCCAGGACATACGCCGTAACGCCGGTCACCGGTACGCCGATGGGCACCGTGCAGGACGTGCCGCCGTCGATGGCCGCGGGGTCCACCTCGTGGAAGGTGGCGTTGATGGTGGTCTCGGTCGGCCCGTAGAGGTTGACCAGACACGCGCCCGGCAGCCCGTGGAAGAAGTCGCGGGCCAGTTTGTGGGTGAGCGCCTCGCCGCCGGAGAAGACACGCCGCAGCGAGGTGCAGGAGGCGAACTCCTCGGTGTCCAGGAGGGCCTGGAGCAGCGTCGGCACGCACTGCAGGTGGGTGACACCGTGGGCGCGCACGGCCTCGGCGATGGCCTGCGGGTCCCGGTGGATGCCCGGGGTGCCCATGACGACATGGGCACCGGCGGCCGGGGCGAGGATCTCCCACTGGGCGGCGTCGAAACTCATGGGCGTCTTCTGCAGCATGGTGACCTGCGGTCCCAGATAGCCGCGGGAGGCGAGCCAGCGAAGCTGGCTCTCGACGGCCCGGTTCTCGATCCCCACCCCCTTGGGCCGGCCCGTGCTGCCCGAGGTGTAGATGACATACGCGAGATGGCCGGGCTGCCGCCCGGGTACGGAGATGCGGTCGCCCGGGCCCGGCGTCGCTTCCGTCGGCGTGAGTATCAGGACGTCCCTCGGTGCGAGGGCGGCCAGACGCTCGCGCAGGTGTTCCTGGGTCACGATGACCTGCGCCCCGGAGTCCTCGATCATGTAGCGCAGCCGGTCCTCGGGGTAGTCCGGGGACAGCGGCAGATAGGCGGCGCCTGCGCCGAGGATGCCCCACACGCCGGTCATCAGGTCCAGGGACGGCTCGGTGAACAGACCGACGCAGGTGTCGGGGCCGACGCCGAGCCGGGCGAGACGGGCACCGAGGTGCCGGCTCTGCCGGTCGAGTTCACGGTAGCTGAGCCGTTCGTCGCGGAAGGTGACCGCCGTGGCCTCTGGACGCAAAGCGGCCTGCCGGGCCAGCAGATCGGGCAGACACAGGCCCGTGAGGGGTGTGCCGGATATCAGTGCGCTCGCAGTCTTCATTGCATCGTCCCCGCGTGGTTGTGCTCGGTGGGTGGCGACGGCCAGCCTCGGGCGGCGGGCTCCTGAAGATCTCCCGGGCTGGTACGGGCCCGGCACGGGACGTTCGCGGGAGGTGTTCGGGAACGGCGGCCGACACGATCGGGATCCGTAGCACCTCGCGCCGTCCGCTTGAGAGGCACAGCGCGACACCCGTGACACCATGAAGGCTGGCCACTGTGACCAAGATCGTCCTCGTCCCCGGAAGCATCCGTCGGGACTCGCTCAACGCCTCCGTCCTCGCTACCGTGCGTCGGCTGCTGGCCGAGCGGCCGGACGGGGACGAGTACGACATCGACACCCTGTCGGTGGGGCACCTCCCCTTCTACGACGGGGATGTCGAGCAGGCCGGCGGCACCGACGCGGTGCACGCGGCCAAGGAGCTGGTGCGGGACGCGGACGCGCTCTTCATCAGCACCCCCTCGTACAACGGAGAGATGCCGGGCGTCCTCAAGAACGCCCTGGACTGGCTCTCGCGCCCGGGCGGAAACAGCCCGCTCACCGGCAAGACGGTCGCGCTGGCGAGCGCCTCGCCCGGAGCGCGCGGCGCGGTGGACGCACAGGCCGCGCTGGCCGGCGTACTGACCCGCTGCGGTGCCCAGGTGGTGGCCCACGATCCGGTCGCCGTCGGCAAGGCCTACCAACTGAGCACCGCGAACGGTGTCTTCACCGACTCCGACGTCCTCCTGGCCCTCACCGGCCTCGTCGACGCCACCCTCGCGGCACTGCCGGCCCGGCCCGCCGCCGCGCACGCCTGAACGCGCGAACGCCCCGCGCGGCGGGCTCACCCGCGGCCGACCTCCGCCACACCGATGTGACAGACAGGGGACACCGCCCATGCCGGCACAGACAGGCATCCTCAGCACCCTCCGTGAAGACCTGCACGTGGTCATCGAGCGCGACCCGTCCATCCGCAACCGCCGTGAGGCGCTGCTGCACCCCGCGCTGCCCGCGTTGTGGACCCACCGGATCGCGCACCGGCTGCACCGCCGCGGACGGCGGCTGACCGCCCGGCTGCTCGCTCTCGCCGCCCGTACCGTCACCGGCGTGGAGATCCATCCCGGTGCCGAACTGGGCAGGCGGGTCTTCATCGACCACGGCGCGGCCGTCGTGATCGGCGAGACCGCGCAGGTCGGGGACGATGTGACGATCTATCACCAGGTGACGCTCGGTGCGGTCGGCTGGTGGAACGACGTCAAGCGTCCCGAGGGCGAACGCCGGCACCCGCGGGTCGGCAACGGGGTCGTCCTCGGCACCAACGCCACCGTGCTCGGCCCCGTGACCATCGCCGACCACGCCGTCATCGGGGCCCAGGCGCTGGTGAACAAGGACGTGCCCGCCTACGCGAAGGTCCTCGCGCCCACTGCGGTGATCCGCGGCGAGGGACAGCAACCGCGGCTGATGGAAGACCTGTTCGCGGTGACCGCTTCGGCCGGGTCCTGGTGACCCCGCCCGCCTGTTCCCGGTGACCGCCCGCATGACGAACCATTCCCGAACGCTCCCGACGAGGACAGCCCATGCCCCTTGCCATAGTCGACAGCATCACCGACCTGGTCGGCTCGACCCCGCTTCTGCGGCTGCGCCCGGACGACGCCCCCGACGACGCCCGGGTGCTCGCCAAGCTGGAGTCCGCCAACCCGCTGTCCAGCGTCAAGGACCGGGCGGCGCTGTTCATGCTGCGGTCCGCCGAGGAGCGCGGCGAACTGCGCCCCGGCGGCACCGTGGTCGAGTCGACCTCGGGCAACACCGGTATCGCGCTGGCCGCCCTCGCCGTCGTCCGCGGCTACCGCTGTGTGATCGTGCTGCCCGACAATGCCACCGCCGAACGCGTCCTGACCCTGCGCATGCTCGGTGCCGAGGTCGAGTTCACCGACCACAGCCTCGGCTTCGCCGGCTGCGTGGAGCGCGCGGAGAAGCTGCACGCTGACATCCCCGGCTCCTGGTATGCGAGCCAGCACACCAACCCCGACAACGTCCGGGCCCACTACGCGACCACGGGCCCCGAGATATGGCGTGCCTGTCAGGGCCGGGTCGACTACCTGGTGTGCGGCGTCGGCACCGGCGGCACGCTCACCGGCACCGCCCGCTACCTGCGCGAACACAACCCGGACCTCAAGGTGGTCGCGGTCGAGCCGGCCGGTTCCGCGCTGCTGTCCGGCGGCGAGCCCGGACCGCACCGCATCCCGGGCCTCAACGGAGGGTTCATCAGCCCCGTCACCGACGTCGCCCTGATCGACGAGGTGATCGTGGCCCCCGACGCCGACGCGGCCGCCGCCACCCGCGCGATCGCCGCCCGCCACGGGCTGCTCGTCGGCATCTCCGCGGGCGCAGCTGCGTACGGCTGCGCGGAACTGGCCCGCCGCCACGACCTGTCCGGCGCCACCGTCGTGACCGTCTTCCCGGACACCGGCGAGCGCTACCTCAGCTGGTGGCCGGCCGAGGGCGAGGACCGGTCATGACGCTGATCGTGCTGCACCGCGCCGCGCTCGGTGCCCTGCCGTACGGGCGCTGGCTCGCCGACGCCGGCCGGGACCTGGTCCTGGTCACCGAGCCGGAGGCAGTGGACCTGCTCGGAGGGCAGCGCGGCGCATGGGCCGAGACGCATGTCGTCCCGCGGTTCGCCGTCACCGCCGAGGCGGAACGGACCGTGCTCGCCGTGGCCGTGCGCCGCCAGGTGTCGGCGGTCGTCGCCCTCCACCCCGGCGACCAGGTCCGGGCCGGCTCGCTCCGCAGCCATCTGGGCCTGCCCGGACAGAGCCGCGACGAGGCGCTGGTCGGTGCCGACACGCTCCGCGCAGACGAACTGCTGAGCAGCGCCGGCGTACCCGTCGTACGCCGGGCAGCGGCCGGCCGGGTCCCCGACCTGTACCGGGCTGCGCACAGCTGGGGATACCCGCTGGTGATACGGCCGCTACGGGGTGCCGAGCGGCCCGTCGTGGCCGAACTCTCCGACGAGGACGACCTGCGCGTCTTCGCCCGGGACGGCCTCGCCACCGGGCATCCGACGGCCACTGCCGGGCTCACCGTCGAACCGCTGACCGCCGGGCCACGGCACCACGGCCTGGGCACCCCGGCCACCGACGCCGCGCTCGCCGTGCTGCCGGGCGGGCCGGGCCATCCGCTCGGTGTCGCCGCCGTACGCGACGAGCGGGGCGTGTGGCGCGTGGACAGCGTCCGCTATGAGGGCCACCTGGGCCCTGGCCGGGAACGGGTGCGCGCACAGGCGGGACTGCCTGCCGAACTGCCGCACCGCGAGAGCATGGAGGCGGTCTGAGTGAGTGTTCTCGTGCTGCATCAGGTCGGTTCGGTGCACGCTGTGCCGTACGACGAGTGGTTCGCCGACCATCCCGGCGACATCCTGCTGCTCACCTCCCGGGACAACCTCGACCGGGTCGGTGAGGATCTCCCGCCGGCCGGCGCGGGATACGCCCGCACGGAGGCGCTCGACGGCTACGACACCGGTGGCGGGCTGGAGGCCCGCGCGCTGGAGCTGGCCCGGGAGCACGGTGTCCGGTACGTCGTCGCCAGCCATGAGCGCGATCTCGAACGGGCCGCCGTGCTGCGGGAGGTGCTCGGCCTGCCCGGGCAACGGCCGGACAGTGTCCTGCCGTTCCGGGACAAGGCGCTGATGAAGCGGCTCGCTGCGGCGGCCGGGGTGCGGGTGGCGGCCCACCGCGAGATCGAGACCGCCACCGACATCGTGGACTTCGCTGCCGAGTACGGCTACCCGGTCGTCCTCAAGCCCCGCGACAGCGCGGGCTCGGTGGGACTGCGGATCCTGCGCGGACCCGAGGACCTCGACGCCCACCTCGCCGACGACTTCGACCTGTACGACGGCGGCCGGCCGAACCTGATCGCCGAGGAGTTCGTGCCCGGACCCCTGTGCCATGTCGACGGGCTCGTCCTGGGCGGGCGGACCGTGTTCGCCTGGCCGTCGCAGTACCAGTACGCACTTGCCACCTACGCCACCGACACCGGGCCCCGCATCGACCTCACGCTCGACCCCTCCGACCCACTGGCCGGGCGGCTGCTGGAGTTCACCCGGCTGCTGCTGGAGGCGCTGCCCGGCCCGGAGAACTTCGCCTTCCACGCGGAGGTCTTCCACACGCCGGACGACGAACTGGTGCTGTGCGAGATCGCCTGCCGCACGGGCGGAGCCGCGATCCGTGACGTGATGACGCTGCTGTTCGGCGCCGATCCGACCCGCAGCTGGCTGCGCGCAGAACTGGGCCTGCCGGTGTCCCTGCCCGAGCCGGCCGGTTCAGGGCTGCCCCGGCCGCGCACCATGACCGGGCAGATGGTGCTGATGAAGCGCCCCGGCCGGGTGGTGGCGGTACCACAGGCCCCGCCGGACTGGCCGTGGATCGAGCGGTTCCGGGTCTTCACCGGACCTGGCCGGACGATGGAAGCCGCCCGGACCTCCTCCGACTTCCTGTGCACCGTGCTGGTCTCGGGCCGCAGCCGCGCGGAGGTCGAGGAACGGCTGCGCCGGGTCGAGTCCTGGTTCCTCGGCGAGCTGGTGCTCAAGGATCTGCCGCCCGCCCCCGCCCAGTGAAGGACACCGCCATGACCAGCCCTGTTCCCGCCGACAGCATCGCCGACCTGGTCGGCGCCACCCCGCTCGTCCGCCTGGGTACGGACGGCGCCGCCGAGGGCGTCCGGGTGCTCGCCAAGCTGGAGTCCGCCAACCCGCTGTCCAGCGTCAAGGACCGGGCGGCGCTGTTCATGCTGCGGTCCGCCGAGGAGCGCGGCGAACTGCGCCCCGGCGGCACCGTGGTCGAGGCGACCTCGGGCAACACCGGCATCGCGCTGGCCGCGTTCGCCGCCGCGCGCGGCCACCGCTGCGTGATCGTGCTGCCCGACAGCGCCACCAGTGAGCGGGTGACGCTGCTTCAGGCACTCGGCGCCGAGGTCGTCCGGACCCCGCGCGACGCGGGCTACCAGGGCGCGATCGCCAAGGCCGAGGAGATCCACGCGGCCACCCCCGGCTCCTGGTTTCCCCGCCAGCACCAGAACCCCGACAACGTTCGGGCGCACTACGCGACCACCGGCCCGGAGATCTGGCGGGACACCGCAGGCGCCGTCGACGTCCTGGTCTGCGGTGTCGGCACCGGTGGCACGCTCACCGGCATTGCCCGGTACCTGAAGGAGCAGAAGCCCTCGGTGCACGTCGTCGCGGTGGAGCCGGAGAACTCCCCGGTCCTCTCGCGCGGCACCGCCGGCCTGCACCGCATCCCCGGCCTCAACGGGGGCTTCGTCGCCGAGACCACCGACGTCTCCCTCATCGACCAGGTCGTCACCGTCTCCGACGAGGACGCCATGGCCACGGCACGGGCCCTCGCCCGGAACCAGGGCATCCTCGCCGGGGTGTCCTCCGGGGCCGCTGTGCACGCCTGCACCGAACTCGCCGCCAAGCCCGAGTACGCGGGCAAGGTCGTCGTCACGGTGCTGCCCGACTCCGGCGAGCGCTACATGAGCCTGTGGCACCACAACACGCAGAACTGACACCCCCTCGTACACATCGCTCGTACACAACTGTCGTGCAAGGAGAAGAACATGCCTGTGATCACCGTGGACTGGTGGCAGGGAAACGACCGTGCCGCCCGCGCCGAACTGGTCGCCGAACTCACTGACACCGCCGCGCGCGTCGCCGGCTGCCCCAAGGAGGCCGTGACCGTCCTCGTCCGGGACGTGGCGCACGACCACTGGGGCAGCGGAGGCATCCTCGCCGACGACATCCTCGCGCAGCGGCAGCCGGGAACCGGTACCTGACGGCCCGGGCCCGGAGGAGCCCTCTCATGTCCCCTTCCGACGGCACTCGGCGGCTGCTGCTCGTCCAGCCCTGTCACGAGTCCGTGCGAAAGGCCGTGGCGGCCGGTTTCCACGTCTGGTCGGTCCGCGACCGGGACACGGACGACGACCCGCTCTGTCTCGCCGAGGCCGAACGGCTCTCGCAGCGGCTGCTGTTGACCGACACCCGTGAACCGGCGGGCCTGGCCGCGCTGCTCCGTGACGCCGCCCGCAGTGCGGGACTCAGCCTGACGCTGTATCTGGGCGAGCGGCCTGGCCGGTCCGCCGCCCTGGCCGCCGTCGACGCGGCCGGCCTGTCGCTGACCAGCGCCCGGTCCGTGCACCGGATCACTGACCCCACCGCGATGCGCCGTCTGCTCAACGAGAGCGGCCGCTCGGTAGTCCGCGCCCGGCACGCCCGCACCGTCACCGAGGTCCTGGAACTGGCGGAGCACTGGCCGCTGCCACTGGTCGTCAAGCACACCGGCGCCGACGGCGGTGCCGGCGTCACACCGATCCGCACCCCGGCCGAGCTGACGGCCTGGACGGCCCGACGGCAGGCGGACCCCGCCGTCGGACCGTACCTGCTGGAGGAGTTCCTCACCGGACCGGTCTTCGCAGTGCACACGCTGACGGCCGACAGCATGCACCATGTCCTGGCCATCACCGCTCATCAGGACGACGGAGGCACCGTCACCGAGGTCTACCCGGCACCGCTCGACAGTCGGGAGCGGGCCGAGCTGCGCGCGGTCGCCACGGCCCTGCTCGACCTGGCCGACTACCGCTTCGGCGTCACCTGCACCCGTATGGTGCTCACCCCGCACGGTGCACGCGTCGTGGCGGCCGAGGACGGCCTCCGGGGTGCCGGGCCCGACCTGCTGCGCATCGGCGCCGGATACGACCCCGAGCTGTGGCTCTTCCGGGCGCTGGCCGGAGAGCCGGTTCCGCGTCCGGTGCCGCAGCGGGCGGCCGCCGCGACGGAGGTTCCACCGCCTGCCGGGATCGGGACGGCAGACCTCGCATCCGTGCCGTACGTACGGTACTTCCGCACTCCTCGGCCGGGCACCGGGCAGCCTGGCCGGGTCGCCGTCGAGGCCGGCTCTCCCGATGAGGCGGGCCGCCGCATCACAGCCGTACGGGCGCTGTGGGACCGGGCGGAACGGGCCGACGGCGGATGCGGCACCTGTTCCCGCGGCCGAGGTATCTCCGCAGGATGAGTTCGGTAGCGGTGGTCTCCACGATGAGTGACGTCGGCCGCGGTACCCGGCAGGGCGCGACGACATCACGACAGTGACACAACATCACGGGGAGAGACATCATGCGCAGCAAGGCAGCCCGGCCGATCGGCATCATCATCGCGATCACCGCACTCGTCCTCGGGGCAGCCGGAACCAGCCACACCGGACACGCCTGGGCACCGAAGGTCACGACGGCGTCCGACGGCGGGCCGGAGTCCGGGAACCTGGCCGCCGCCCCGTCGGCGGTCGCATACAGCGACGGCGGCCCCGAGTAGGCCGGTTGACGCCGTGGCCGCGACGACGGTGCTCCGTACCCGGCCCTGGTGCGGAGCACCGTCGTCCGTGGTTCAGTGCACGTCGGCCGGCATCCCCATGGCGTCGAACAGCCCGTCCGCCTCGCTGCGATGCCTCAGCGCCAAGCACGTGTCACCGAGCGCCAGCGCGGCGCGCGCGATCCCGTCGTGGGCGTGCGCGAGCGCCACCCGGTACTCGATCGAGTCCGCCCGCAGCAGGGCGCTCTCATGCAGCCGCAGCGCCTCGGCGTACGCGCCACGGCGCTGGTGCAGCCGGCCGACGATGTTCTCCACCTCGCAGCACCGCACCGTCGTGCCGCGAGCCCGCACCAGTTCCAGGGCCTTCGCCTCCCGCCCGTGCGCGGACGCCGGAACCCGCCGGCCGGTCCGCTGCTCGGCGTCGGCGGACAGCGCCAGCGCGAGCGCCACGTCCTCGGGCATCGACGACTCGTCGCCCACGGCCAGCGCCCGTTCCAGACAAGCCTTCGCCTGCTCCGGCTCACCCAGCGCGAGCCGGGCGATGGCCAGATCGTTCAGCGCCGGTATCTGGCTGACGTGCTCGCCCCCGCGGCCATGCAGCGCGACTGCCTCCTCGGCCGCCTCCGCCGCCCTCCGGTACTCACCGAGCCAGCAGCACACCGTGCTGAGGTTGGACAAAGCCATCGCCTTGCGCATCACGTTCTCGTGCAGGTCGATACTGCGTGCCAGATGATCGCTGCCCTCCCGGAGATTGCCGAGATAGCTGTGCAGCAGCCCGAGCTGGTCGAAGCTGACGGCCTGACCGTGCCGGTCGCCCAGCGCACAGGCGATCTGCAGCGACTCCTCGGCCGACTTCAGACCGTCCCGGAACCGGCCGAGCTTCCAGTGCGAGGACGTCAGATTCGACAGACTCGAACGCAGCACCGACGGATCGCCCTGCCGCCGCGCCGAGTCCACTGCGAGCTGGGCGACCTGCTCGTACTCCTCGAAGTACCCCCGCAGATTCAGATAGAAGATCACATCACGGGCGAGATGCACCGCATGCCGGTCCAGCCCCCGCTCATGGGCGAGCCCCACCGCCGACAGCAGCGCCCGGTGCTCCCGGCCGAGCCACTCCTGCGCCTGCCCCGCGTCCCGCACCGGCGGCAATGTTGCCGCACTCGCGGGAAGCTGTGCCGCACGGCCCGACCGGCTCGGGAACAGCAGGGCGCACGCCTGCTCGGACGCGGCCACGTAGTAGTCCAGCAGCCGCTCCACCGCGGCCCGGTCGGCCGCCTCCGTGTCGGCCGAGCGCAGGCTCTGCGTGAACCCGCGTACCAGGTCGTGCTGGCAGTACCGGCCCAGCTTCTGCTGGAGCACCAGGTGTACATCCAGCAGCCGCTCCAGGATGTCCTCCGCCGTACGGGTGTCCGTGCCGAACAGCGCCGCACCCGCGTGGGCGTCGATCTCCTTGCCCGGCATCACACCGAGCAGCCGGAACGCGACCCGGTGCCGCTCCTCCATCGCCTGGTACGACAGCTGGATGGTCGCCGCGACACTGCGCTCGCCGCTGCTGAGCTCGTCCAGCCGCCGGGTCTCGTCGCACAGCCGGTCCACCAGGTACTGCACCGTCCAGCGGGGCCGGTTGCGCAGCCGCGCGCTGGCGATCCGCATGGCCAGCGGCAGTCGGCCGCACAGTTCGGCCAGCTCCGCGACCGCCTCCGGCTCGGTCGCCATCCTCTGCTCACCGAGCGTCTCCATGAGCAGCGCCGTGCTGTCCTGCGGCGACATGACCCGCAGCGAGATCCAGTCCGCACCGTCCACATCGACCAGCCGGGCCCGGCTCGTCACCACGACCAGACAGCCCGGCGAGGCCGGCAGCAGCGGCAGGACCTGCGCCGAGTCCAGCGCGTTGTCCAACAGCAGAAGGAGCCTGCGGCCCGCGGCCGTCGCCCGCCACAGCGCCGACCGGCCGCCCTCGTCCTCCGGGATCCGCTGGTCCGGCACACCCAGCGAGCGCAGCAGCGCACCGAGCACCGCGGACGGTGCCAGCGGATTCTCACCGGGCGAATAACCACGCAGGTTGTAGTAGAGCTGCCCGTCCGGATACCGGTCCACCAACTGGTGCGCGCCCCGCACCGCCAGGGACGTCTTCCCGCTGCCACCCATGCCGTCGATGGCCACGATCCGGGTGCCGTCGGCGGGCTCGGCCGCATACGCGAGGAGCTGCTGCAACTCCTCCTCACGGCCGGTGAAGTCCGACAGGTCGTACGGCAGCGTGCACGGCGACAACGCCGGTGCCGCCTCCGCCTCGGGCTCCGGTTCCGGCTCGGGTACGGCTGGCTCGACGCTGTCGCGCAGGATCGCCTCATACAGCCTGACCAGCTGCGGCCCGGGGTCGATGCCCAGCTCCTCCGCGAGCAGGTCCCTCACCCTGCCGTACTCCTCCACCGCCTCAGCCGCCCGGCCGGACCGGTACAGCGCCAGCATCAACTGCTCGCGCAGCGTCTCCCGCAGTGGATGGTCGGCGATCACCTCCCGCAGATCACCGACCAGCTCGCCGGCCTCGCCCCCGTCGAGCCGGAGCTGGAAGAGCTGCTCGGCCGCGGCCAGCCGACGCTCCTCCAGTGCAAGCGCGGCCGCCGTGATCGTGCGGCTCGCCTGATCCGCCAGGACGGGGCCTCGCCACAGCGCGAGCGCGGTCCGCAGCAGCTCCGCCGCCCCGGCCGAGGCCCCGGCCGCCAGCTCCCGGCGCGCCTGCGCGGTGAGCCGGGCGAACCGGCCCACGTCGATCTGATCCTCGGCGACCACCGCACGGTAGCCGCGGCCCTCGGTGAGAAACAGCGAGCTGCCGTCCGGCACCCGGCGACGCAGATCCGCGACGGCCTTGCGAACCTGATGGACGGCCGTGGCGGGCGGGTCCTCGTCCCAGGCCGCCTCCATCAGCCGGGTCATCGGTATCACCCGGCCCGGTTCCAGCAGCAGAGCGGCCAGAATCCGCTCCTGAATCGGCCCACCGAGACGCAGCCGGTGTCGTCCGGCCCAGATCTCCAGCGAACCGAGGATGTTGAAGTGCACCGTGTGCGGCGCGGCTCCGGACATCGCCAGCCCCCTGCCCAATTTCAAAACCCCAGGTAAGAGGCTTGCAGCAGGGATCCTAACCGATCACTCAGCGTTACGGTATGAACGCGGGACATGAACAGGAGCCCGGCACGGCAGTCTGCGAGACGTCGAAAATTCGCCACTCGTAGAGCCGAGGAGAAGCCTTGCCCCACGAAGTTCCCACCCCGGGCCCGGTCAGCCGGTACCGCTATCTCGCGGCGATCTCCGCGGAGGCTGTCGGCAGCGGCCTGTACGTACCCGTCTCGCTGCTCTACTTCCACCACGTCACTCATATGTCGATGCCGCGTATCGGCACCGCAATGACGGTCGCCGCCCTCCTCGGTCTCGCCGTCAGCCTGCTGGCCGGTACGGCGATCGACCGCTTCGGGGCCCGCACCGCAGTGGTCACGGGCTTCCTCGTCCGCGCGGTCGGCTTTCTGTGCTACCCGCTCGTCCACACCTTCTGGCAGGTCCTGCTCGCCGCCACCCTGGTCGCGATCGGCGACCGCTCCTTCCAGGCTTGCGTGCAGGCGCTGGTCGCGGAGATGGCCCAGGGCGCGGAACGGGACCGGCTGCGCGCCGCCCAGTACAGCGTGCGCAACGCGGGGATGGGCACCGGCGGTCTGCTGGCTGGTCTGGTCCTCGGCGCCGGCGCCGACTGGGCCTACCAGAGCGTGGTCCTCGGCAGTGGCATCGGTCTGACCGTGGCAGCCTTGCTGATCGCCACCCTGCGGCTGCCGCACCGGCAGCGCCACACCGGGCAGGACCGCACGGCGCCCACCCCCTCCGGTTACCGCACCGTCCTGCGCGACCGCGCCTATCTGCGGCTGACGGCGGCCAATGTCCCCCTCGCCCTGTGCTACTCCTCGCTGAGCGTCATCCTGCCCGTCTACGTCACCCAGTCCCTGCACGCGTCGCCTTCGGTCCCCGGGCTGCTGTTCACCCTCAACACTGTGGTCGTCGCCCTCGCCCAGGTCCTGGTCACCAAGGCACTCGTCCGCACCCGCAGGACCCGCGCCGCGGCCGCGGGCGGAGCCGTCTTCGCCGCCGCCTTCGGCTGCTTCGCCCTGCTCGGCCAGGCCGGCACGGGCCCCTGGCTGTACGTCGGCCTGACGGTGGCCACCCTCCTCTACACGTGCGGTGAACTGCTGCACAGCACCACCTCCGGCGCCCTCGCCGCCGACGCCGCACCCGAGGAAACGCGTGGCCGCTATCTGTCGACGTACTTCCTGTCCTGGTCGGTCGCCAAGTCCGCCGCCCCGGCCCTCTTCACGGCACTCCTCGCCCACTCGGCGACCCTGACCTGGAGCCTGCTCGCCGCAGGCGTCCTCGTCGGCAGCCTCAGCCTGCTCCGGGTCGAACCGAAACTCCCGGCCCAGGCCCTGCGTGCCACCCTCACCGAGCCGGCCCCGACCCGCGCCCCGGGAAGGGCCCGGCGCCTGACCATGTGAACCACATGAGAAACGGCCCCTCTCGCCGCATTCCCCAAGTCGACGAGAAGATGGGGCGTGTCTGAAAGATCGTGTAAGTCCGTGATGTGACAGGCTGGTCAGGGCTCTGACCTGGGGCCTTTGGCCAGCCGGGACGGACGGACATGAACGACAACGAGATCCCGGCCGTCGAACCGGCCGAGGACAAGCTCGTGGATGAGGTCGTCGAGCGGCTGCTGGACCGCGCCGACGCCTCGGGCGCAGCCCTGCTGGGTGACGGCGGGCTGCTGACAGAGGTGACCCGGGCCGTGCTGGAGCGGGCCCTGGACGCGGAGATGACCGATCACCTCGGATACGAGAAGCACGATCCCGCGGGCCGCGGCTCGGGCAACAGCCGCAACGGCACATCGCTGAAGACGGTGCTGACCGATGCCGGCGCGGTCACGCTGGCCGTTCCGAGGGATCGTGACGGGTCCTTCGCGCCTCAGCTGGTACCCAAGCACGCCAGGCGACTTGCGGGCTTCAACGAGCAGGTCCTGTCGCTGTATGCCCGCGGCATGTCGGTGCGCGACATCCGCTCGCACCTGGCCGGCCTGTACGGCGTCCAGGTCTCACCGGACCTGGTCAGCAAGGTCACCGACGCCGTCACCGACGAGCTCGACGCATGGCAGAACAGACCGCTGGACGCCGTCTGGCCGATCATCTACATCGACGCGCTGTGGGTGAAGATCCGCTCCGGGTCCGTGGCCTCCCGGCCGGTCTACCTGGCCGTCGGGGTGGACATGGACGGCTGCAAGGACGTGCTCGGCCTGTGGGCCGGCGACGAGGGCGAAGGCGCCACGACCTGGATGACCGTGTTGTCCGAGCTCCGCAACCGCGGCGTCGAGGACGTGTGCATCGTGGCCTGCGACGGGCTGAAGGGCCTGCCCGACGCGGTCACCGCGACCTGGCCCAAAGCCACCGTCCAGACATGTGTGATCCACTTGATCCGTGCCTCGCTGAGGTTCGCCTCCAAGCAGCACCACACCAAGCTCGTCTCGGAGCTGAAGGCCATCTATGCCGCCCCGACCGAGCAGGCGGCCGAGCAGGCCCTCGCCGACTTCGCCGCGGGCGAGCTGGGCCAGAGGTATCCCGCGATCGTGAGGACCTGGCAGGCCGCGTGGAGCGAATTCACCCCCTACCTCGCCTTCCCGCCGGAGATAAGGAAGGTCGTCTACTCGACGAACCTGATCGAATCGATCAACGCACGGCTGCGGAAGGCCACCCGCAACCGCGGCCACTTCCCCTCGGAACAAGCCGCGCTGAAGGTGCTCTACCTCGCCGTCCGCGAGCAGATCACCCCCAGAGCACGCGATGTCAACCACGTCGCGGCACACTGGAAGAAGGCACTGAACCAGTTCTCACTCTTCTTCGAGGACCGGCTCAACACCAAGTGAAATCCGAGGACTTACACAAAGTTCCGTACGCGTCCAGAAGATGGAGCGCTTCGACGCCCAGGTCCGCGGCGTTCACCGGGCTGCCGAGTTCGTGATCCTCGAAGGTCCGCCGTCCGTGGTGGAGCGCTCTACCGTGCGGTGCATGCAGCCGACCACCTAGCCGAGGTCATGCGGCGGATGGTGCGTGACGCCCATGCGGCCGACACATCCCGCAAGGCTGCGGACACCGCGCCCGCCGCTGAGCGCGAACACCTGCTGTACCAGGCCTTGAAAGGCCTCCGCGCTGCGGCTTCGGACGTCCTCAGTGACAGTCGGATACGCGTCTCGTAGTCGTTTGCTCAGCGGAGTTGAACCTGGAGAATGGCCCCTGACCTGGGTATTTGGCCGAGGGCCATTCTCGTGATCCGCTGCCGCGACTGCCCGATGCTCCTCGTGGCTTCTTGTGCCATCGGGCACGGGCAACATCTGATCCGTAGCTCTACAGAGATCGGTCAGCGGCGGTCATTCTGGCCACCGAGAGGTTGGGCCATCAACCACCCGCGCCTCTTCCTACGGACACGCGGGTGGCCTCCTGCGTTCTCCCTGCTCGGCGGCATGTGTGGCTGCTTGTTGGCATGTTTGTCCCCACACACGTGTCCCCGCTTGTGTCCTCGTGTCCCTCACTATGTCCCGGCTTGTGCCTTTGTGATCCACTGAGGGGCCACTGTTGAACGGCCGTGGACGTGCTGAACGGGACGGAGGGTCTGCTGCACGTTCGCGGTCGAGCTTCCAGAGGTCCAGGGGACGACACTCGTGGTCATCACCAACCAGCCGCATCCGAGTGGCTGGTTGAGACGTGAGGCCAAGCCCGTGCTGCCCTCCGACGTCGCCCACGCCGTCGACCTCGCCCTTCGCGAGGGATAGACCCCAACTGAGCCTGGCGCACCGTTCTGCCTGGACCTGTCTGCCGGCTTCACGCCCTCGCCCTGAGCAAGACAACGAGACCTGAGCTTGGGAAGCTCAGGTGATCCGGGGCCGATCGCTCTGCTGACCTGGGGTGGAGCGGTGTCGGTGTCCGGCCTCTCCGGCAGGTCCATCATGGAAGCCCGCCAGCCGGGCCGTGGCTCGTGCTGCGCCGCTTCTCGACGGCTCAGGATTCAACCGTCGTCAGCTGCCCCACGGTGACGATCGAAGTCTTCCCACGCCTGCCGCTGGATCTCTTCGGAGTTCGCAAGGAGTTCCTCCAGGGGCTGCGCCGGCCCGGAGGGGGGAGGCGGCAACTGGACGAGCGTGTCGTAGAGGTACGCGCATGCCTCGGTCTCGGTGGCGAAACTCCGCATGACGCTGTCCTGTGAGCGTTGGCGCAGCCCCACGGTCCAGCCATCGACCTCACGACACAGGAAGTAGTAGGCATCCAGCTGGATGGGCGCGTCGTGGACACCAGGGATGTCGTAGAACGCCTCTGGAACGTCAGCCTCGCGGAGCCTTTCAACGAGTTCTGCGCTGTCCATCAGGTCCGTCCCATCGTCTGCCTCAGAGGTGGCCACCGACCGGGTAGATCCGCGGCCACCCCGGGCCTGGTCTCGTCAGGTCACATGCAGTTCTTCCAGTTTGTACGCGTTGATGAGCATGGGGATAGTCGGCTTTGTCACGTACTGGAGGCCCAGGCCGGGCTGGCCGAACCAGGGCCTGATCGGGCCGGCGTCGACGGTGAACGGCTGGAGGACCTTGTAGAGGTGGTAGCTGAACGGGTACGTGTTGACGTAGGTGTCGAGATTGCTTGGCGGGATCGCGCGCTTGGCGTACGGCGTGCCTGCGGGGGCGAGAAAGTTGCCGAAGCCGCTGCCGAAGAGGTCGACCAGCTGGCCCTTGCGCAGCGTCACGGAGTGCTTCACCGGCTTGCCGTTCTTCAGCACGAACCCGTTGTTGTCGGGATACCACCAGCCCGACTTCCCTGTCTGGGGATCCGTCTGCCAGTAGCATCCGAGGAACCAGTAGGCGGAGGTGCCGTCCGTGCGGTGATAGCCCCTCAGCATCTTGCCGAGGGCGCCTGTCCGGGGGAGGTAAGTCGGCCCCAGCCGCCAGTCGTTGAGGTAGTAGCGCTGGTACGCCGTCGTCGGCGCGGAGTTGTTCCCGCGGCTGCGGTGCGTCGTCGGGCAGTGGGATTCGTTCCCCGCCCGGAGGTGGTCTGCGTGGGCCGTGGCCGGTGAGATGCCGACCAGCAGGAGGAGCGAAGCGAGGACGCTCCCCACGAAAGCGCGCAGTACGCGCATCCGGTCTCCCTTTCTCTTCCGGCGCCGACAGGCGCCGCGTGGGGGCGGTCGGTCGGCTGTGGTGACCGGCTGACCGCCTCATCGTGTTACAGGGCTCAGTTCACGCGCGGCATATGCCTGAGAGGTGAAGGAGCCGCAGATAGTCACCCGAACCGATGAGCCGAATTCCTCGGATGGTCGAAGACCGGGGGCGATGCAACGGGTGGGCAGGGCGCGAGCGCCATCTGATCCGTAGCTCTACAGAGATCGGTCGACCGGGCCCTGCAGGTCGCTGTGAGGTCCCTCAAAATCACTGCCGGCCATGGATGGTTGCCGTGGTTGCTGTACTCCGCTGCTGTACAGCACCATCGCTGACCACCCCTTGAGGACGGACACCAAAGCAGACATAGCCACTGTTGGAGTGGGTCGGAGCGGCGGCCTGTGCGAATGGTGTGACGTCAGCGAGTCCCGTCGCGCTCATCGTATGAGGGTTCGAAACATCGGCCCTCCAGACCCGGAGGCCTCCGGGCCTCTTCAGAGAAAGAGCGCACATGCGGCTTTCACGCCCTGGGCTGTCGATCAGCCTGGCAATCGCTCTGAGCCTGCCCGTCATCGGCAGCGCATCGGCGGCAACGCTCGACTCGACAACCAACGGCAGTCTCATCGTGTCGGCCGGACAGACGACCGTCGCGATCAACCCTGCCGGCGGTTCGGTGACCGGCACCGTGGCGAACGGCCAGCAAGCCGTCTACTCCTCCGACGGCAAACAGATCGCCTACCTCTACGACAACGGCCCATGCGTCCAGCAGCCCGAAGGCGGCTGCGTGTGGCAACCCGATCTGATGACATCCAACGCGGACGGCACCAACCAGCAGCTCCTGGTCCACGCAATCCAGGGCGAGGGCGACGCCACAGACGACTACGTCATCCATCCGGACTGGTCGCCGAACGGCAAGCAGATCATCTTCGACTCCCCCCACGGCCTCGGCATGGTCAACACCGACGGCACCGGACTCCAGACGCTGACCGACGGCGGGGATGGAAAATTCTCGCCCGCCGGCGGTGAGATCGCGTTCATCCGCGACACCTCGTACGTGGCAGCGGACGGCAGCACGCAGTACGGCCCCGACGTGTACGTCATGGACCTGGCCACCCGGGCCGTCGTCCAGGTCACCACCGATCACCAGGCATGGTCGACACCGCTCACCTGGTCCCCGGACGGTACGCGCATCGTGTACGCCACGCAGAACGGCCTGAACGCCATCGACGTCGCCACCGGACAGGTGACGAACCTCGTCGACCCCACAACCTGGCCCACCGGGCTCACGGACGTCCAGACCCCCGTCTTCTCCCCGGACGGCAGCCAGATCGCCTTCTCCGGCTACGACCCGAACGCCGGTGTACAGGGCATCTACGCGGTCAACGCGGATGGCAGCAACTTCCGGACGGTCGCCGCGACCGGCGGGACCCTGACGGAGTGGACGGAGTAGCCGCGCAGAACTCCGCGTCGCCCCCCTAGCCCACCACGCCCCCCGGCTCCCATCCCGTACGCCACTACGGACACGGCCGCGTGCGACCCCAGCGTGATGGAGCGGACTTCGGGCAAGGGGTAGGCGGCGGCCCAGCACTGATACGAGCCGTACTGCCCGCCCGCAGGTAGGCCCTCAGCAAGGGCCGACGTCAGCATGGCCGTCCCTCTGGGCCCGGCTGCGCAAAGAGTTCCGCGGTGACCGTGTGGCCGCCGTCGCTGTCGTGGACCACGACCCGGTGAGCGATCGTGCTGACCATGCTCATCAAGGCCGCTGCCGCCAAGGTTCACGTCGAGGGCCCGGTGATCGACAGCCGACCCCGCACCTTCGCCTTCGGCCACCAACTCGACGTCCGTACCATCCGGTCCGCCGAGTTCAGCGACGGCCAGGAGCTGACCGCGCGAGCCGTGGCGGCGTACATCGCCAAGTACGCCAGAAAGGGTTCCGAGACCGCGACGGGCGCTCTCGATCGCCCGCTGAAATGGAGACGGCCGTCGGTGACGAGTTGATCAGCCGCAACCCGCGCCGGATCAAGGGCGCGGGCAAGGAGTCGGCTACCGAACGCCGTATCGCCGCCGTCGCCCAGGTTGATGCGCTCGCCGATGCGACCGGGATCCGCCGGCGGCTCATGGCCCACCTCGGCGCGTACGGCCCGATGCGCCCGGAGGAACTGGCGGGCCTCCGCCGTCGGGATGTCGACCTCGACAATCTGGTGATGCGCGTCCGCGTCGCCGAGCCGGAACGCACCAACGGCAAGCGGGCTCCTGGCGAGACCAAGTCCGATGCAGGCGTGCGTACCGTCGTCCTCCCGGCCTTCCTCCACAAGGACGTGAGGCGGCACCTCGACTGGTTCGCTGAGAAGGGACCGGCCGGCCTTCTGTTCGTCGGTGAGGGGGCGCCCTTCCGCCGTACCTCCTTCGGACGGAAGTGGCGGCGGGCGCGTCTAGCCGTCGGCCTGCCGGACGGCTTCCGCTTCTACGACCTTCGTCACACCGGACACACGCTCTCGACTCGATCGGGCGCCACCCTGAAAGACACGATCGTCCGCGCCGGCCTCGACGGCATGGTCCGCACCGAGCGTGCGAAGCACCACAAGGGCAACGGCCTGCACCACAAGCCGGAGTCATCGGCGGGCTAATGGTGCAACCCCCGCCCACCGGTCTAGACAACAAAGAACCCCCGGGTCTCTGACCTGGGGGTTTTGCGTGGAGCGGGTGACGAGAATCGAACTCGCGCTCTCAGCTTGGGAAGCTGATGTTCTACCATTAAACTACACCCGCGTAAGTACGGACGGGTCGGCTCGGGGAGTCGAGGTCCGGACGATGCTCACTGTACAACATCGCAGACCCCTGGTGCCCGGGCCCAGGGGTCTGAGTCTGTTTCAGGGGTGGGATCCGGCTGCGGGTGGCCGGAGTTGGGGCGTACCGTGGAGGCTTGGAGGAGGGCGCGGGCGGGGCCGGAGCGCCGCCTGGAGAGTCGTCTCTTTGATCCCGTAATGTGCCTTTTGTCGTCGGGTCGGTCACGCCCGACGGGGCTCTTGGGGAAGGGACTTAAGGGACTTGATGGAACGCACCGTCGTCCGTTGTGCGGACGGGCACGTCTTCAGCGCCGCTTCGTTCCCGATGCAGCAGGCCGAGCGGCTCGGCCCCGGTCGGCTCATGAGGTGTCCCCGGTGCACCCGGCTCCGCAGTGTGGTGCCGGTCGCCCTGGAGAAGCAGCGGTAGCGAAGGAAAGCGACAGAAGAGGCAGGGGCGCCGTCGTGGAGGCGGCGCGGGCGGTAACCCTGGCGCGCGGAGTCGTCACGATTGTCACGGCTCCGCGCGCCTTGCGTATCCTCGCTACGTGCTTCTCTCAGACAAGGACATCCGGGCCGAGATCGACGCCGGGCGGGTACGGATCGATCCCTACGACCAATCCATGGTGCAGCCGTCGAGCGTTGACGTGCGGCTGGACCGGTACTTCCGGGTGTTCGAGAACCACCGGTACCCGCACATCGACCCCTCGGTCGAGCAGCCCGATCTGACCCGGCTGGTCGAGCCGGAGGGCGACGAGCCGTTCATCCTGCATCCCGGGGAGTTCGTGCTCGCCTCGACGTACGAGGTCATCTCCCTGCCCGACGATCTCGCGTCGCGACTTGAGGGGAAGTCCTCGCTGGGGCGGCTCGGGCTGGTCACGCACTCCACCGCCGGGTTCATCGACCCCGGCTTCAGCGGTCACGTCACGCTTGAGCTCTCCAACCTCGCCACGCTGCCGATCAAGCTCTGGCCGGGGATGAAGATCGGCCAGCTGTGCATGTTCCGGCTGACCTCGCCCGCCGAGTTCCCGTACGGCAGCGAGCGCTACGGCTCCCGCTACCAGGGGCAGCGCGGGCCGACCGCCTCGCGGTCCTACGTCAATTTCCATCGGACCCAGGTGTGAGGGCAGCAGAAGCATGAGTGAGACGCAGGGCGTGGAGACCCGGGGCGTGCGGGAGAACCTGACGTACGACGCGTTCGGCGGCGCCGTGCGCGAACTGGCGCAGACCATCGCCGACGACGGGTACGAGCCCGACATCGTGCTCAGCATCGCCCGGGGCGGGGTGTTCGTCGCCGGTGGGCTGGCCTACGCGCTGGACTGCAAGAACATCCACCTCGTGAACGTCGAGTTCTACACCGGGGTGGGGACCACCCTGGAAATGCCGGTCATGCTCGCGCCCGTCCCCAACGTGATCGACTTCTCCGACAAGAAGGTGCTGATCACCGACGACGTCGCGGACACCGGCAAGACCCTGAAGCTCGTGCGCGACTTCTGCCTCGACACCGTCGCCGAGGTGCGCTCCGCGGTGATCTATGAGAAGTCCCACTCCCTCGTGAAGTGCGAGTACGTGTGGAAGCGGACGGATGACTGGATCAACTTCCCGTGGAGTGTCCTGCCGCCCGTCGTGAAGCGGGCCGGGCAGGTTCTCGACGCCTGACCCGTTCGGTTCCGGGTACGGAAAAGGGCCTCCGGCGGCAGTGCCGGGGGCCCTTTCGCATGCCGTTCCCGGGATCTAGAACGTGCCCAGCTTCACGATCGACAGCAGGGCGATCAGCTGGATCGCCGACGCGCCCAGTGCCTTCGGCCAGGGCAGGTCGTGGGAGCGGGAGACCATCAGGGTCAGCAGGGCGCCCGCGCCGATCCAGGTGGCCCAGCCGAGGAGTTGGACGAAGCTCGCGTCGCCGCCGACGAACATCGCGACCAGCAGGCGGGGCGCGTCCGTGACGGCCGTGATCAGCATGGACAGGCCGACCGTCGGCTGCCAGGCGCCGTCGCCGCCGAGCTGGCGGGCCAGGGTGTGGGTGACCACGCCCAGGACGAACAGGCCCAGCACCATCACGACCGCCGTGATCAGGACGATCGGCACCGTGGTGGAGAACGGGGAGTCGATCGCGTCCTTGCGGGCGGTGTCGAAGCCGAAGACGGCGAGCAGGCCGTAGAGGAACGTCGTGATGAGGGCCGGCGCCCACATCGTGTAGTCCCGCATGCGCAGGAAGGTCTGGTTGGGGGAGGTGATGATCCCCTTCAGCAGTTCCTTCCAGTGCAGGGGCGGGCCGAGCGGGGCCGCGGGCGCGGCGGCCGAGCCGGCCTGGTAGGTCGAGCCCCGGGTGTAGTCGGCGGCCTCGTCGACCGAGAACGCCTGGGTGTGGCCCGGGTTGTCGGCCGCGTACGGATCGTGCGGCGCCCTGCGGCCGGCACCGGGCGGGCTCTGGTAGCCGCCGTCGCCGAAGTACTCCGGGCCGTCCTCGCCCGGGCCGGCGTAGCCGTGGGACGGGCCCGGGCGGCCGTACTGCTGCGCCTGCGGGTACGGCGGCTGCGGCGCCGACGGGTAGCCGTACGACGGCCCCGACGGCTGCCCGTACCGCGGTCCCGGGCGGCCGTGCGGCGCCCCCTGCGGTGCCTGCGGTACCTGCTGTCCTTGGGGGGTGCGGTTGTCCCGGCCCCCGCGTCCGATCCTGAATCCAGCCACGTCATCGAACGTACCTGGTCCCGGAGAGTGACGTGCCCGGCCCGGGCGTCCGGGCCCGCCTTTGCGGCCGACCTGTGACATCCCCTAAGGGGCCGTCAGCGGACCGGTCCCGGGGTTCATCAGGGGTTCCCCCGGTTTTGCCCGGCCCCGGACCGCCGCGGGGCGGGCCGGCGGGGGCCGAGAAGGGCGCCCCGGCCGGGCCGGGCGGGGCGGACTGGGCCAGGATGGTGCCATGAGCGTAGTGAAGATCAACGTGCTGACCGTGCCCGCCGAGCAGCGGGAGGTGCTGGAGAAGCGGTTCGCCTCGCGCGCCCACGCGGTGGAGAACTCCGACGGCTTCGAGTGGTTCGAGCTGCTGCGGCCCGTCGAGGGCACCGACACCTACCTCGTGTACACGCGCTGGCGGGACGACGCGTCGTTCCAGGCCTGGATGGAGGGGCCGATGAAGGCCGCGCACCAGGGCGGCGGCGAGGGCGCCGAGCGGCCCCGGCCGGCTGCTTCCGGTTCCACCCTGTGGTCCTTCGAGGTGGTGCAGCAGGCGGGGCCCAAGCAGGACTAGCCGCACGCGACCAGTCGTAAGCGACAGGCCGTAAGCGACCGGCCGGGGCCCGGGTCAGTCGTCGGCGCGTGCCAGCTCCAGCTTCGGGAAGGTCACCGGCTCGGGAGACCGGCCCGCTTGCAGGACGTAGGCCCGTCCCGTCTCCTCGCCCGCCGTGATCCCGGCGACCGACGCCGCGATCTCGGCGGGCTCGGCCAGGGCGAGACCCTGGCCGGTGACGTATGCGACGGCCTCCGGACGCAGGATCGGCGTGCGGACCAGGCCCGGGCAGATCGCGTTGATCCGCACGCCCCTGTCCTGCCAGGCCGGGGCGAGCGAGCGCACCAGCCCGATCACGCCGTACTTGGTCGCCGCGTAGACCGGGTCGAAGGGTGCCGCCCCGAGCCCGGCCATGCTGGAGGTCACCAGCAGCGAGCCCCCGCCGTGCGCGGCCAGCGCGGGCAGCGCCGCGTGCAGGCCGTACATCACGCCGTGCAGGTTGACCGCCAGCACCCGGTGCTGGCGTGCCGGGTCGTAGTCGTCCTCGCCGAAACCGCCGCCGTCGCCGATCCCGGCGTTCAGGTGCACCAGGTCCAGCCCGCCGTAGGCCGCCACGGCGGCGTCGATCAGCGCGAGGTTGTCGGCCTCCCGCGTGGTGTCGGTGCGGACGAACAGGCCGTCCACCTCACGAGCCACGGCCCTGCCGCCCGCCTCGTCGACGTCCGCGACGACCACGCGCGCGCCCAGCCCGCCGAAGTGCCGGGCGACCGCCGCGCCGATCCCGCTCGCCGCCCCGGTGACCACCACCACCTGTGCCATGTCCGCGGACCTCTCTCGTCGGTTGCCGCTCACCCCGCTCACCCCGCTCACGCCGCTGCCGCCGTGGCGGCCTCGTCGCGGATGGCGGCGATGCGGGACGGTGCCCGGCCGTAGCGCCTGCTGAAGATCTCCAGGCCCACGAACAGCGCCACGTACTGGAGCGTGGTGACCAGCATCACCGAGTCGATCGGCAGGGTGTAGGCGAGCGCCACCCGGACGACGGAGTCCAGCAGCAGGCCCACGCCCCAGACCGCCGTCAGCAGCCGCATCAGACGGCGGAAGGTCGGTGACGTCCGCCAGTTGCGTTCCAGCTCGGCGCGCCGGTCCCCGCGTGCCACGGATGACAGGAGCCGGAAGATGACCGGCTGTCCGCGCAGCAGCGTGCCCAGGAACACCAGCCCGACGACGCCCGTCATCCAGCCGTCCTTCGCGAACATGAACCGCGGGCTTCCCGTCACCGCCGACAGCACCGCGCCCAGGGCCACCATGCTGAGCACCAGGATGCCCAGCATCCCCACGCGCCGCTCGCGCGCCACGGTCAGCAGCGCCTCCGCCGTGGGCGGTACGGCGCTCGCCACCACCGCCCACCACAGGCCGACGCCGGCCGCGCGCAGGCCGTAGAACAGGGCGAGCGGCGCGGCGACGTTCAGCAGCAGACTCTGCACCAGCAGCCTGTTCGGCGACCCCGCACCGATGGACCCCGCCCCCGTGGAACCCGCGTGCTCGTTCACCGCCGCCTCCGCCGCGTTCATGTCCGTCGCGCTCATGTCCTTCCCCTCTCCTGCGAGTTCCGCGTTCGCGTTTTGATGTCTTCGACGCTACGGAGCAGGAGGCGCGCGGACCTTGTGTCCAACTGCCGAACGGGGGTGGGGCCAGGCCCACCCCCCGCTGGGCCCGGGCACACCCCGTCCGCCCGCCGGGCACGCCACACTGGGCCCATGACCACCACAGCCGGACGCGTCGGTGCCGCCGCTCTGCGCCGCCTCGGCGGACGTCACCGGCAGCTCGGGTACTGCTGGACGATCGGCTGGTGCGGCCTGGCGGCCCTCGCGGTGGCCTGTGTCGCCCTGCCGGTCCGGCTCCTCGGCGGAGACGACCCGGAGCGCGGGCCGCTGCGCGCCGTGCGCAAGCTCACCGTCAACTACCGCAGGATGCCCGGACGGTGGGGCGGTACGGCGGTGCCGAGCCCCTATCTCCCCGGCCGCCCGCCGCGCGAGGACCCCGCGAACCGCCGCGACCTGGTCTTCCTCGCGCTGGAGCCCTGGGTCGCGCTGGTGCTGCTGCTCGTGCCCTCCGCGATGGCCTGGTACGGCCTGTTCGGCCTGCTCGCCCCGGGCATCGCCGCGCTCTTCGACAGCCATCGCGGCCTGTTCGACGGGCCCGTGCCCAGCCGGCCGGCCGTGGGGATCCCCGGCGGCCTGCTGCTGTACTACGCGGCGCTGCGGCTGTCCGGTCCGGCCTCCCGGCTGCACGCGGACCGCTGGCTGCCCGTGCTGCTCGGCCCGGCCCCCTCCGTCGCCGCCGAGGTCGCCGCCGAGGCGGAACGGCGCCGGCTGGCCGAGCGGGTCGCGGAGCTGACCGAGACCCGGCTGGCCGCCGTGGACAGCCGTGAGGCCGAACTACGCCGTATCGAACGGGACTTGCACGACGGCGCACAGGCCCGGCTGGTCGCGATGGGCCTCGCCCTCGGCGCGCTGGAGACGCTGATGGAGACCGATCCGGAGCGGGCGCGCGAGCTGGTGCGGCAGACGCGCGAGAGCTCGGCGCGCGCCCTCACGGAACTCCGTGCGCTGGTACGGGGCATCCATCCGCCGGTGCTGGCCGAGCGCGGGCTGGTCGACGCGCTGCGGGCGCTCGCCCTGGACGCCCCGCTGGCGGCCGAGGTGGACGCCGACGGGCTGCCGGGGCGCCCGGAGGGGCCGATCGAGGCGGCGCTGTACTTCGCCGTCGCCGAACTGCTCACCAACGCCGCCCGGCACGGGGACGCGACGCACGCGCGCGTGGAACTCGCCCACACCGGCGGGGTGTTGCGCTGCACGGTGTGGGACGACGGGAGCGGGGGCGCGCACGAGGAGGACGGGCCCGTGCTCGGGGCGGGCGGCAGCGGGCTGCGGGGCATCCGCCGCCGGTTGTCGGCCTTCGACGGTACGCTCGGCATCGACAGCCCGGACGGAGGGCCCACCCTGGTGACGATGGAGCTGCCGTGCGTGTTGTCCTCGCGGAAGACCTCTTCCTCCTGAGGGAAGGGCTCTGCACCCTCCTGACGGCCCATGGGTTCACCGTCGCCGCCGCCGTGGCCAGCGGGCCGGAGCTGCGGCGGGCGCTGGCCGAGGAGGAGCCGGACGTCGCGGTGGTGGACGTACGCCTGCCGCCCACCTTCACCGACGAGGGCCTCCAGGCCGCGCTGGAGGCCCGGCGCAGCCGCCCGGGGCTGCCCGTCCTCGTGCTGTCGCAGCACGTGGAGCAGTTGTACGCGCGCGAGTTGCTGGCGGACGGCACCGGCGGGGTCGGCTATCTGCTCAAGGACCGGGTGCTCGGCGCCGCCGAGTTCGTGGAGGCCGTACGGCGCGTCGCGGACGGTGGTACGGCGATGGACCCGGAGGTCGTGGCCAAGCTGCTGGGCGGCCGGCGCCGCGACGATCCGCTGGCCACACTCACCCCGCGCGAGCGGGAGGTGCTGGCGCTGATGGCCGAGGGCTACTCCAACGCGGCCGTCGCCGCCCGGCTGTTCGTCAGCGAGAGTGCCGTCGGCAAGCACTCGGCGAGCATCTTCGCCAAGCTCGGCATCACCGCCTCGGACGAGACCAACCGCCGGGTGCTGGCCGTCCTGGCCTACCTGAACGGCACACCGCGCGAGTGAAACAGGGCGCCCCCTGCCCGTGCGGGCAGGGGGCGCCGTACGTCAGCGAGCCGCTGTTACTTGACCGGCTCGGGCTCCGGCTCGTTCTCGCTCTCCGGCTCGCCCGCCGGGTCGACCGGCGTCCTGACGGAGTCGAGGAGGAGCTGGGCGACGTCCACGACCTGGATGGACTCCTTGGCCTTGCCCTCGTTCTTCTTGCCGTTGACCGAGTCGGTCAGCATGACGAGGCAGAACGGGCAGGCGGTGGAGACGATGTCCGGGTTGAGGGAGAGGGCCTCGTCGACGCGCTCGTTGTTGATGCGCTTGCCGATGCGCTCCTCCATCCACATCCGGGCGCCGCCGGCGCCGCAGCAGAAGCCGCGCTCCTTGTGGCGGTGCATCTCCTCGTTCCGCAGGCCCGGGACCTTGCCGATGATCTCGCGCGGGGGCGTGTAGATCTTGTTGTGGCGGCCCAGGTAGCAGGGGTCGTGGTAGGTGATGATGCCCTCGACCGGGGTGACGGGGACGAGCTTGCCCTCGTCGACCAGGTGCTGGAGCAGCTGGGTGTGGTGGATGACCTCGTAGTCGCCGCCGAGCTGCGGGTACTCGTTGCCGATGGTGTTCAGGCAGTGCGGGCAGGTGGCGACGATCTTCTTCGCCGACTTCGGCTTCCTCGACTCGGCGGTGACCTTGCCCTCGTCGTCCAGCTCCTCGCCGAACGCGGTGTTGAGGGCCATCACGTTCTCCATGCCGAGCTCCTGGAAGAGGGGCTCGTTGCCGAGGCGGCGGGCGGAGTCACCGGTGCACTTCTCGTCCCCGCCCATGATCGCGAACTTGACGCCCGCGATGTGCAGCAGCTCGGCGAAGGCCTTGGTGGTCTTCTTCGCGCGGTCCTCCAGGGCACCGGCGCAGCCGACCCAGTACAGGTACTCGACCTCGGTGAGGTCCTCGATGTCCTTGCCGACGACCGGGATCTCGAAGTCGACCTCCTTGGTCCACTCCAGGCGCTGCTTCTTCGCCAGGCCCCAGGGGTTGCCCTTCTTCTCCAGGTTCTTGAGCATCGTGCCCGCCTCGGACGGGAACGCGGACTCGATCATGACCTGGTAGCGGCGCATGTCGACGATGTGGTCGACGTGCTCGATGTCGACGGGGCACTGCTCGACGCAGGCGCCGCAGGTGGTGCAGGACCACAGGACGTCCGGGTCGATGACGCCGTTCTCCTCGGCGGTGCCGATCAGCGGGCGCTCGGCCTCGGCGAGCGCCGACGCGGGGACGTCCTTGAGCTGCTCCTCGGACGCCTTCTCCTCGCCCTCCGCGTTCTTGCCGCCGCCGGCCAGCAGGTACGGCGCCTTGGCGTGGGCGTGGTCCCGCAGGGACATGATCAGCAGCTTGGGGGAGAGCGGCTTGCCGGTGTTCCAGGCGGGGCACTGCGACTGGCAGCGGCCGCACTCGGTGCAGGTGGAGAAGTCCAGCAGGCCCTTCCAGGAGAAGTGCTCTATCTGGGAGACGCCGAAGACGTCGTCCTCGCCCGGGTCCTCGAAGTTGATCGGCTTGCCGCCGGAGGTCATCGGGAGCAGGGCGCCCAGCGAGGTCTCGCCGGTGGCGTTGCGCTTGAACCAGATGTTCGGGAACGCGAGGAAGCGGTGCCAGGCGACACCCATGTCGGTCTTCAGGCCGACCACGATCATCCAGATGAAGGAGGTCGCGATCTTCAGGCCGGCGAAGAAGTAGGTGAGGTTCTGGAGCGTGGCGGCGTCCATGCCCTTCAGCCACGCCACGACCGGGTACGAGACGAAGAAGGAGGCCTCGTAGCCGTCGACGTGGTGCTGGGCGCCTTCGAGGGCGTGCAGCATGAAGATGCAGACGCCCACGATGAGGATGACGGTCTCGACGAAGTACGCCTGGCCGGTGTTGGAGCCGGCGAAGCGGGACTTGCGGCCCGGCTTGTTCGCCTTGCTCAGCTGGCGGACCACGACCAGGATCGCGATGCCGAGGATCGTCGTCGTGCCGATGAACTCGACGAAGACGTTGTACGGCGCCCAGTCGCCGATGACCGGCAGGATCCAGTCGGCCTTGAAGAGCTGGCCGATGGCGTTGACGATCGTCAGCAGCAGCGTGTAGAAGCCGATCGCCACGAACCAGTGCGCCACGCCGATGACGCCCCAGCGGTTCATCCGGGTGTGGCCGACGAACTCCCGGGCCACGGTGAGGGTGCGCTGAGCGGGGTCGTCGGTCCGCGTCCCGGCCGGCACCGGCTGGCCGAGCCGCATGAAGTTGTAGATCTGGAGGAGGGCGCGGCCGAACAGTGCCACGCCGACCACGATCAGGACCAGCGACACGATGATCGCGGCGAGTTGCATTGGGGCTCCTGAGGCGGCCTGAGTCAGCTGGGCAACATTACTAAGCGGTAACTTATGGAGTCCGTCCGAGACTACCTCCATCTTCCGCCGGGATGCAGTACAGCACGGGGTGATCTGGGTCGCCGAGCAGCAATCGGATCGTGTTATTCATACCGATTTGATACTTTCGCCCCTACCGTGGTGCAGTGCTCTACGGGATCGCCGCCGCCACCGCCGCCCTCCTGCTGACCGCCGTGCTCACGGCGCTGCTGCGGGGGGTCGCGCTGCGGGCGGGCATTGTCGACCGGCGTATGCAGCGCCGGATGCCGCTGCTCGGCGGGCTCGCCGTGGTGACCGTCACGTGTCTCGTCGCCTGGGTCGGGGAGTCGACCCGGATCGCCCCGCTCGGGGACGGGGTCGGCCGGCTGCTGGTCGTCGCCGCCGCGCTCGCCGCGCTCGGCCTGTTCGCCGACGTGTGGCGGCTACGCGCGCGCGTGCTCGTCGCCGGTACGGCCGTGGCGGCGGTCTGTGTCGTGCCGTACGAGGAGACGGGCGCGGCGGGCGGGCTCCTCGCCATCGGCTGGATCGTCGCCGCCTCCCTCGCCTTCAAGGGCCTCGACCACGTGGACGGGCTGGCGGGGACCGTCGGGGTCATCACCGCCTTCGGGGCCGGGGCCTGTGCCGCCGCCGAGGTGCTGGACGGGCTCGCCGCGCTGCTGAGCGTGTTCGCCGCCGCCCTGACCGGCTTCCTGATGCACAACTGGCCGCCCGCGCGGATCGGGCTCGGCTCCTGCGGCGCGCTGTTCACCGGCTTCCTGCTGGCGTCGTCGCTCGTCCTCACGCGCGCGGGCTACGGCCTCGCGGCGAGCTCGGCCGTGACGGCGTGCTTCGGCGCCGTCGCCGTCGCCGACGCGCTGCTCGTCGCGCTCGCCCGGCTGCTGGCCCGCCGGCCGCTGCTGCGGCGCGGCCCCGACCATCTCGCACACCGGCTGCGCCGGCTCGGGCTCACCCCGGCGGGCTCCGTCGTGCTGCTGGGCGCCGGTTCCTTCTCCACGGTGCTCGTGGGGGTGCTCGTGCACACCGGGTGGACGGGGGAGGAGGCCGCGCTGTGGGTGGCCGGAGGGGCGTTGCTCGTCGTCGGCGTACTCCTTCGTATCCCTGTCCAGCGGTCCCGGGGGACGGAAACCATGCAGGTCAGCGGCCAGTTGCGTGTAAGGAACGGATAAGACTTGAGCCCTCTCGACTCAGGTCTGTTGACCGTGCGCGGGGAGTCGTGCACACTTGAGTCCGTTCCACTCAAGTCAGCTGGAGGAATCAACCATGGCACGTGCGGTCGGCATCGACCTGGGCACGACTAACTCCGTCGTCAGCGTTCTGGAGGGCGGCGAGCCCACCGTCATCACCAACGCCGAGGGCGCCAGGACCACGCCGTCCGTCGTCGCCTTCGCCAAGAACGGCGAGGTGCTCGTCGGCGAGGTCGCCAAGCGTCAGGCGGTCACGAACGTGGACCGGACCATCCGCTCCGTGAAGCGCCACATGGGCACGGACTGGAAGATCGAGCTCGACGGCAAGCAGTTCAACCCGCAGCAGATGAGCGCCTTCATCCTGCAGAAGCTGAAGCGCGACGCCGAGGCCTACCTGGGCGAGAAGGTGACCGACGCGGTCATCACCGTCCCGGCGTACTTCAACGACTCCGAGCGTCAGGCGACCAAGGAGGCCGGCGAGATCGCGGGCCTGAACGTCCTGCGCATCGTCAACGAGCCGACCGCCGCCGCGCTGGCGTACGGCCTCGACAAGGACGACCAGACGATCCTCGTGTTCGACCTCGGCGGCGGCACCTTCGACGTGTCCCTGCTGGAGATCGGCGACGGCGTCGTCGAGGTGAAGGCCACCAACGGCGACAACCACCTCGGTGGTGACGACTGGGACCAGCGCGTCGTCGACTACCTGGTCAAGCAGTTCCAGTCCGGCCACGGCGTGGACCTGTCCAAGGACAAGATGGCCCTCCAGCGCCTGCGTGAGGCCGCCGAGAAGGCCAAGATCGAGCTGTCCTCGTCCACCGAGACCTCGATCAACCTGCCCTACATCACGGCGTCCGCCGAGGGCCCGCTGCACCTGGACGAGAAGCTCACCCGCGCCCAGTTCCAGCAGCTGACGGCCGACCTGCTGGAGCGCTGCAAGACGCCGTTCCACAACGTCATCAAGGACGCCGGCATCTCCATCAACGAGATCGACCACGTCGTCCTCGTCGGTGGCTCCACCCGTATGCCCGCCGTCGCCGAGCTCGTCAAGGAGCTGACCGGCGGCAAGGAGGCCAACAAGGGTGTGAACCCGGACGAGGTCGTCGCCATCGGCGCCTCGCTCCAGGCCGGTGTCCTCAAGGGTGAGGTCAAGGACGTCCTGCTCCTCGACGTGACCCCGCTGTCCCTCGGCATCGAGACCAAGGGCGGCATCATGACCAAGTTGATCGAGCGCAACACCACGATCCCGACGAAGCGTTCGGAGATCTTCACGACGGCCGAGGACAACCAGCCGTCGGTGCAGATCCAGGTCTACCAGGGCGAGCGCGAGATCGCGGCGTACAACAAGAAGCTCGGCATGTTCGAGCTGACCGGTCTGCCGCCGGCCCCGCGCGGTGTCCCGCAGATCGAGGTGTCCTTCGACATCGACGCCAACGGGATCATGCACGTGACCGCCAAGGACCTGGGCACGGGCAAGGAGCAGAAGATGACCGTCACCGGCGGCTCCTCGCTGCCGAAGGACGAGGTCGACCGGATGCGCCAGGAGGCCGAGCAGTACGCGGAGGAGGACCACCGCCGCCGCGAGGCCGCCGAGTCCCGCAACCAGGGCGAGCAGCTCGTCTACCAGACCGAGAAGTTCCTCAAGGACAACGAGGACAAGGTCCCGGGCGAGATCAAGACCGAGGTCGAGGCCGCCGTCGCCGAGCTGAAGGAGAAGCTCAAGGGCGACGACACCGCCGAGATCCGCACGGCCACCGAGAAGGTCGCGGCCGTCTCGCAGAAGCTGGGCCAGGCCATGTACGCCGACGCCCAGGCCGCGCAGGGCGCTGCGGGTGCCGAGGGCGCCCAGCAGGCCAAGGCCGAGGACGATGTCGTCGACGCCGAGATCGTGGACGACGAGAAGCCGAAGGGTGCCGCGTGATGTCGGAGGAGACCCCGGGCTTCGAGGAGAAGCCCGACGTCCCCTCCGGCGCGACCCCCGACGACGCCGAGCCGAAGGCCGCCCCCGAGAAGGGGGCGGCCCCGGCCGGGGACGGAACCGCAGACGTGGGCCTGGTGGCCCAGCTGGACCAGGTGCGCACGGCGCTCGGCGAGCGCACGGCGGACCTCCAGCGCCTCCAGGCCGAGTACCAGAACTACCGCCGCCGGGTCGAGCGGGACCGGATCACGGTCAAGGAGATCGCCGTCGCGAACCTCCTGACCGAGCTTCTGCCCGTGCTCGACGACATCGGCCGCGCGCGGGAACACGGCGAACTGGTCGGCGGCTTCAAGTCGGTCGGCGAGTCGCTGGAGACCGTGGCGGCCAAGCTGGGCCTCCAGCAGTTCGGCAAGGAGGGCGAGCCCTTCGACCCGACGATCCACGAGGCCCTGATGCACTCCTACGCGCCGGACGTCACCGAGACGACCTGCGTCGCGATTCTCCAGCCCGGGTATCGCATCGGCGAGCGCACCATCCGCCCCGCGCGGGTGGCCGTCGCCGAGCCGCAGCCCGGCGCGCAGACCGTCAAGGCCGACGGAGCCGAGGACACGTCCGAGGCGAAGAAGGCCGGTGCCGGCGACGACAAGGAGAACGGTGGCCCGGAGGAGGGCTGACGTCATCACCGCAGACAGGAAGGAGGGACGTCGGGGATGAGCACCAAGGACTTCATCGAGAAGGACTTCTACAAGGTCCTCGGCGTCCCCAAGGACGCCACCGAGGCCGAGATCAAGAAGGCGTACCGGAAGCTCGCCCGCGAGTTCCACCCGGACGCCAACAAGGGCAACGCCAAGGCCGAGGAGCGCTTCAAGGAGATCTCCGAGGCGAACGACGTGCTCGGCGACCCGAAGAAGCGCAAGGAGTACGACGACGCGCGCGCCCTGTTCGGCAACGGCGGCTTCCGCCCCGGGCCGGGCGCCGGCGGCTCCTTCAACTTCGACCTGGGCGACCTCTTCGGAGGCGCGGGCAGCACCACCACCCAGGGCGGAGGCTTCGGCGGCGGGCTCGGTGACGTCTTCGGGGGCCTGTTCAACCGCGGCGGCACCGGTGCGACCCGCACTCAGCCGCGCCGCGGCCAGGACATCGACACCGAGGTGACGCTCAGCTTCACGGAGGCCATCGAGGGCGCCACGGTGCCGCTGCGGATGTCCTCCCAGGCGCCCTGCAAGGCCTGTTCGGGCACCGGCGACAAGAACGGCACACCGCGCGTGTGCCCGACCTGCGTCGGCACCGGCCAGGTCGCGCGGGGCTCGGGCGGCGGCTTCTCGCTCACCGACCCCTGCCCCGACTGCAAGGGCCGCGGTCTGATCGCCGAGCACCCCTGCGCGGATTGCAAGGGCAGCGGGCGGGCGAAGTCGTCCCGCACGATGCAGGTCCGCATCCCGGCGGGTGTCACCGACGGGCAGCGGATCCGGCTGCGCGGCAAGGGCGCGCCCGGCGAGCGGGGCGGACCGGCGGGCGACCTCTACGTGGTCGTGCACGTCGGCGAGCACCCGGTGTTCGGGCGCAGGGACGACAACCTCACGGTCACCGTGCCGGTCACGTTCGCCGAGGCCGCCCTCGGCGGCGAGGTCCGGGTGCCGACCCTCGGCGGCCCGGCCGTCACCCTGAAACTGCCGCCCGGCACGCCCAACGGCCGGACGATGCGCGCCCGCGGCAAGGGCGCGGTCCGCAAGGACGGCACCCGCGGCGATCTGCTGGTCACCGTCGAGGTGCGTGTCCCGAAGGACGTGTCGGGGAAGGCTCGTGATGCGCTGGAGGCGTATCGCGAGGCGACCGCGGGCGAGGATCCGCGGGCGGAGCTGTTCGAGGCGGCGAAGGGAGACTGAGAGAGATGGACGGCCGTCGACGTAACCCGTATGAACTGACCGAGGAGACCCCGGTCTACGTCATCTCGGTGGCGGCCCAGCTCTCCGGACTCCACCCGCAGACGCTGCGCCAGTACGACCGGCTCGGCCTGGTCTCCCCGGACCGCACCGCGGGCCGGGGCCGCCGCTACTCGGCCCGCGACATCGAACTGCTCCGCCAGGTGCAGGCGTTGTCGCAGGACGAGGGCATCAACCTGGCCGGAATCAAGCGCATCATCGAACTGGAGAACCAGGTCGTCGCGCTCCAGTCCCGCGTCGCGGAGCTGGAGGCGGCCCTGGACGGCGCGGCGGCCGCGATGCAGCAGCGCGAGGCCGCCGTCCACGCCTCCTACCGCCGCGACCTGGTGCCGTACCAGGAGGTGCAGCAGACCAGCGCGCTGGTGGTGTGGCGGCCGAAGCGGCAGCGCAACGACTGACGCGTCCGCACGCAGACATCTCCGAAAGGGGCCCGGATTCCGGGCCCCTTTCTTTGCCCTCTCATGAACTCCCCTTGGATGGAGGGTCCGTAAAGGGCGTTTGAAGGTGATTCCGCTGCTCCTTCACAGGTGCAGCGGAGCGTGGTGTTGCGCACTCGTTAAGTAGTTCTTCTTGACGCCGGGTATGCCCTCCGCGTTGTCTTTTCAGACACCTCAAACGCACCTGAAGTGAGCCCTCGCATGCGCCGTATCGCCATAACCGTGGCCGCGTCCACGATGACCCTCTCGCTTGCCGGCTGCGGCATGCTGAACGCGACGGGGGGCGGGGCGAGCGCGAGCCCGAGCAAGGGCAACGACCTGACCGTGGGCCTGCTGCTGCCGGAGACGACGAACACCCGCTACGACAAGTTCGACTACCCCATCATCAAGTCCCAGGTCGCCGAGCTCACCAACAAGCGGGGCAAGGTCGAGTACGCCAACGCCGGCGCGGACGCGTCCAGACAGGCCCAGCAGCTCCAGACGATGATCGACGACAAGGTCGACGTCGTCCTGCTCGACGCGGTCGACGCGCACGCGATCGCCCCCGAGGTGCAGAAGGCCAAGGACGCGGGCATCCCGGTCATCGCCTACGACCGGCTCGCCGAGGGCCCGATCGAGGCGTACGTCTCCTTCGACAACGAACTGGTCGGCGAGGTGCAGGGCCGCAGCCTGCTGGAGGCGCTGGGCTCGCACGCCGACACCTCCGACAAGATCGTCATGGTGAACGGCTCGCCCACCGACCCGAACGCCAAGCAGTTCAAGCAGGGCGCGCTCTCCGAGCTCAACGGCAAGGTGACGATCGCCGCGTCGTACGACACCACCGACTGGAAGCCGGAGAACGCCGAGGCCAACATGGCCAAGGCGATCGGCCAGATCGGCAAGAACAACATCGCCGCGGTCTACTCCGCCAACGACGACATGGCCGGCGGCGTCATCAAGGCCCTGGAGGCGGCCGGCGTCACCTCCCTGCCGCCGATCACCGGCCAGGACGCCTCGCTGGAGGGCGTCCAGCGGGTCGTGGCCGGCGAGCAGTACATGAGCGTCTACAAGTCCTACCCGGACGAGGCCCAGGCCGCGGCCCAGATGGCCGTCGCCAAGGTCCAGGGCAAGGACATCCAGTTCGACGCCCTCACCCAGGACAAGGCCGACAGCCCCACCACCAAGAACATCCCGGCCAAGCTGATCCAGCCGATCGCGCTGACCAAGAGCAACATCAAGTCCACGGTCATCTCGGACGGCATCTACACCGTGGGCGACATCTGCACGGTGAAGTTCAAGGCGGCGTGCACGGCGATCGGTCTGAAGTAGCGGGCCCCGCGCCGGCGTTCACCTTCAGCCCGTTCGCCTTCCGCCCGTTCATCGTCCGCCCGTTCGTCTTCCTGCGCAGGCGAGAGCCGGAGCCCGGTCGATATCCGGGCATAACGTCCGTTTATGGCAGCCCTGTCGGAGAGAGCCGTGTTGCGGACCCGGTCGGCGCCGCGCATAGTTGCGCTGCGGAAGTGGCAGCACACCGGGGGTGAAATGGGCGATGGCCGGGCGCGGGGCGGAGGAGCATCCACACGGCGCCGACCGACTGTGCGCGGCCGGCGACCGGTTGTATTCCCGGGCCGTACGCCGTGGGCGGGTGCCCCGCGGTGACGTCGAGACGGTGCCCTGCCTGCTGGAGCTGGCCCTGCTGCACCCGGACCCCGACGACATGGACTGGCTGGTGCCGACCTCCCCGCAGGAGGTCATGACCCGGCTGCTGCGCGGGGTCTACGACGAGGTCAGCGCGAGCCAGCGCCGGATGGGCTCGGCGGTGGCCGCGTTCGAGTGGTACGCCGGGCTGGGCCGTCAGTTGCACGCGCTGAGGGGCCCCGCCGAGGGCAGTGCGATCCGCGTGCTGGACGGCCTCTCCCGGATCCAGGCGGCGATGGACGAGGCGACCGAGGCGTGCACGGCCGAGGTGCTCACCGTGCAGCCCGGCGGCATCCGCCGTGAGGCGGAACTGACGGAGGGCCTGCACCGCGCCCTGGCCCTGCGCGGCCGGGGCGTGCGCATGCGCGACCTCTACACCCACGTGGCCCGCCACGGCCAGGGCCTGCTCAACTACCTGGAGCTGATGGGCGACACGGTGGAGGCCCGCACCCTGGACGAGGTCATCGACCGGCTGATCCTCTTCGACCGCACGGTGGCCTTCATCCCCGCCAACGCAGACCGCACGATGGCCCTGGAGCTGCGTCATCCCGCGCTGGTGGAATACCTGGTCACGGTCTTCGAACGGCTGTGGCGCCTCGCCATCCCCCTGACGGCCCCGCTCCCCGACACCGGCATCGAGGGCATCTCCCACCGCGAGCAGTCCATCGCGGCCCTGCTGGCGGAGGGGCACCAGGACGCGGTGATCGCCGAACGCCTCGGCATCAGCGTCCGCACCTGCCGCGCCCACATCGCCCGCCTCTCGGAGACCCTGGGCGCGGCCAGCCGGACCCAGCTGGGCGTGCGCATCGCCCAGGTGGGCCTGGACGTCCACCGGCCCGGCCCGCCGTCGGCGCCCGCGGCCTTCACGACTCCCGACCAGGAATCCCCGACCGTGCGCTGAGCGGGCCGGGTCGCGCTCCTGCCGGCCGTCACCGCTCCCGGTCGAGGATGCCGGACTGGGCGATGAGATAGCCGAGTTGGGCGCGGCTGCCGCTGCCGAGGGCCTGTGCGAGCTTGGCGATGTGGGCCCGGCAGGTGCGGACGTTCATGCCCAGGCGGCGGGCGATGGCCTCGTCCACGTGCCCCTCCACGAGGAGTTTGGCGATGGAGTGCTGGATCTCGGTGATGCCGTCGGGCGCCGTCTCGTAGCGGCCGCCGGCGCTCAGCGGGACCGCCCGGTCCCACATGAACTCGAACACCTTGATGAGGTAGCGGACCAGGCCCGGATGGCGCAGCTCCAGCGCGACCTGCTGGTCGTCCCGGGTCGGGATGAAGGCGACCGTCTCGTCGCAGATGATCAGGCGTTCCACCAGCTCGTCGATGGAGCGGTACTCCACCTTGCCGTCGGCGAGCTCCGCCGCGTAGGCCAGCTTCTCCGGGCTGTAGCGGGCCGTGTGCTGATACAGCGTCCGGATCCGCACGCCCCGCTCTATGAGCGGCCTGTCGCGTTCCAGCCCGCGCAGCACGCTGCGCTCGGAGACGCGGTCGCTCGGCTGGACGGTGAGCATCTCCGTGTGGCACTGGGCCGTGGCCAGGTTGAGCGCGGTGTTGATGCGCTCGCCGCCCTCCAGCACCGTGATCGAGCCGCCGCCCGGCGCCGACTGGCCGTTGATGGACATGAACGGCTCGAAGGCGGTGGAGATGTCGGTGGCCAGCTGGCGGCGCTCGGTGATCTCGCGTTCGAGGGGGTTGAGACGCTGGGCGAGGGCGAGGGCCGGCGGCACGGGGCGCAGCCAGTCCGGATCGTCCGGATCGGGATGCAGCAGGGCGAAGTCCATCAGGCAGGGAGCGGGCTCCGCTTCCGTGCGCGCGATCCGTCCCGCCCGCAGCGCGGCCGCATACAGGCGACTGCCTTCCTCACACAGCTCGTTCACGGGGTGGGGATGTGTCGCTTTTGAGTGATTCGTTGTCAAATCTCCACCCCCCAGGGTCCTGAACATGCAGGAACATGATGCACCGATTGTGTGGCCATGACGTGCCCGAATGAGCCATCGTCGTACGTGACGGGGGAAAAGGGGACCTTCAAGTGAGGACGAAGCCGATTATGCGTAACAGACTGCTTCGCTCGGTGCTTGTCGCCGCCTTCTCCGCCGTTGCAGCCCTCGGTGCGCTGAGTGGCTTCGCCGCCGCAGGAAAGAGCGAGGTTCGAGCGAACAGCACCTGGCCCGCGGTGGTTGCGAACCCCGCGAACAGCACGTGGCCCGTCGCGAGCTCCGCGACCAGCAGTACCGATTCCGCGACCGATGGAGCCGGGAGCTGACGTGACCACTCCACCCGACGACCGATCCTTTCGCCGCGAGATGGCCACGGCCTACCGCTCCGGCTGGCACTTCATCGACCTGGTCACCGCCATCCCCCACAGTGGTGACTCGTTGATGGTGACGGTGTTCGGAGAACCGGTGGTCGTGACGCGCGACGAGGACGGGGATCTGCGGGCGTACCGGTGCCTGCGCAAGCCGCGTGGCGCGCCCCAGCCGGTGCGCTGTGCCATCCGGTACGGAATGATCTTTGTGAACCTGGACCAGCGGGACCACCGGCTTGCCGAGCCGGCGGAACCTGACCTGCGAACCATCTCGGCCACCCCCCGCAGTGCCTGACGCGATTCCCCCGTCGTAAAAGATCGCTCAGGTGCTTCCCCCCGCAGCGGCGTCACCGTGACCTGAACACGGTGACGCCGCTGTAGTTTTTGGGGACATTTCGGGGTATGGGCGCGCTTCCACGGTGGCTGAAAATGCTCGGTCATCTCGCCCATTCCGTCCGAGCCCCGCGTCCCGCCGTCAAAGCCCCGCCGCTCACCGCCGGGGTCCCGCGTCTCACCCGTGCCCCAGCGCCCGCTCGATCTCGATCTCGATCACCACGCGTGCCGGATTCGGCCCCGGGGTCCGCTCGTAGCGCTCGGCGTAGCGCCGTACCGCCTCCGCGACCCGCTCCGGCTCCGTCCGGACCCGGGCCCGCCCCTCCAGGGTGGCCCAGCGCCGGCCGTCCACCTGGCACACCGCCACCCGGGCGCCCGCCGTGCCGGCCGCGCGCACATGCCGCACCTTCGCGCTGGTCCCGTTGGTGATGATCCGGGCCAGCCCGGCCTCCGCGTCGTACGTGACACCGACCGGCACCACGTGCGGGCTGCCGTCGGGCCGGAGCGTGGTCAGGGTGCACAGGTGGCGTTCCCGCCAGAACGTCAGGTACTCCTCAGAGTGCTTCGCCATGCCCCGCAACCTAGTCCCCGCACGGTCTCCCCGTGCACCTTGAGCGGAATAGACTCAACTTTGTGTACGCTGACTAAGTCAGCACTGGAGAGAAGAGTCGCGCAGGAGGAGAACGGACACGTGGACGCCGAGCTGACCAACAGGAGCCGGGACGCGATCAACGCGGCGAGCAAGCGGGCCGTGACCGAGGGACACCCGGACCTCACCCCTGGCCATCTGCTGCTGGCGCTGCTCCAGGGCCAGGACAACGAGAACATCGTCGATCTGCTCGCGGCCGTCGACGCCGACCAGGCCGCCGTGCGCTCCGGGACCGAGAAGATCCTCGCCTCGCTGCCGAGTGTGGCCGGATCCACCGTTGCGCCGCCGCAGCCCGACCGTGAACTGCTGGCCGTGCTCGCCGACGCCGGCGAGCGCGCCAAGGAGCTCGGCGACGAGTACCTGTCCACCGAGCACCTGCTCATCGGCATCGCCGCCAGGGGCGGCCGGGTGGCCGAGGTGCTCCGGGCGCAGGGCGCCGAGGCGAAGAAGCTGCTGGAGGCCTTCAGGAAGGCCAGGGGAGGACGCCGCGTGACCACCGCCGATCCCGAGGGCCAGTACAAGGCCCTGGAGAAGTTCGGCACCGACTTCACCGCCGCCGCCCGCGAGGGGCGGCTGGACCCGGTGATCGGCCGGGACCAGGAGATCCGGCGGGTCGTGCAGGTGCTCAGCCGCCGTACGAAGAACAACCCCGTCCTCATCGGCGAGCCCGGCGTCGGCAAGACCGCCGTGGTCGAGGGCCTCGCCCAGCGCATCGTCAAGGGCGACGTCCCCGAGTCCCTCAAGGACAAGCGGCTGGTCTCCCTCGACCTCGGCGCGATGGTCGCCGGCGCCAAGTACCGGGGCGAGTTCGAGGAGCGGCTGAAGTCCGTGCTCGCCGAGATCAAGGACTCCGACGGGCAGATCATCACCTTCATCGACGAGCTGCACACGGTGGTCGGCGCGGGCGCCGGCGGCGATTCGGCCATGGACGCGGGCAACATGCTCAAGCCCATGCTCGCCCGGGGTGAGCTGCGCATGGTCGGCGCCACGACGCTGGACGAGTACCGCGAGCGGATCGAGAAGGACCCGGCGCTGGAGCGCCGCTTCCAGCAGGTGCTGGTGGCGGAGCCGACCGTCGAGGACACCATCGCCATCCTGCGCGGCCTGAAGGGCCGTTACGAGGCCCACCACAAGGTGCAGATCGCGGACAGCGCGCTGGTGGCCGCCGCGACCCTCTCCGACCGCTACATCACCTCCCGCTTCCTGCCCGACAAGGCCATCGACCTCGTCGACGAGGCCGCCTCGCGCCTGCGCATGGAGATCGACTCGTCCCCCGTCGAGATCGACGAACTCCAGCGCGCCGTCGACCGGTTGAAGATGGAGGAGCTGGCGATCGCCAAGGAGACCGACCCGGCCTCCGTCGCCCGCCTGGACAAGCTGCGCCGCGACCTCGCCGACAAGGAGGAGGAACTGCGCGGCCTGACCGCCCGCTGGGAGAAGGAGAAGCAGTCCCTCAACCGGGTCGGCGAGCTGAAGGAGAAGCTGGACGACCTGCGCGGCCAGGCCGAACGCGCCCAGCGCGACGGCGACTTCGACCGCGCGGCCAAGCTGCTGTACGGCGAGATCCCGACGCTGGAGAAGGAGCTGGAGGAGGCTTCCGAGGCCGAGGAGGAAGCCGCCAGGGACACCATGGTCAAGGAGGAGGTCGGCTCCGACGACATCGCGGACGTCGTCGCCGCCTGGACCGGCATCCCGGCCGGCCGCCTGCTGGAGGGCGAGACGCAGAAGCTGCTGCGCATGGAGGACGAGATCGGCAAGCGCCTCATCGGCCAGAGCGAGGCCGTCCGCGCGGTCTCCGACGCCGTACGGCGCTCCCGCGCGGGCATCGCCGACCCGGACCGCCCCACCGGCTCCTTCCTCTTCCTCGGCCCGACGGGCGTGGGCAAGACGGAGCTCGCGAAGGCCCTCGCCGACTTCCTCTTCGACGACGAGCGGGCCATGGTCCGCATCGACATGTCGGAGTACGGCGAGAAGCACAGCGTGGCCCGCCTGGTCGGCGCGCCCCCCGGCTACGTCGGCTACGAGGAGGGCGGCCAGCTCACCGAGGCCGTCCGCCGCCGCCCGTACACCGTCGTCCTGCTGGACGAGGTGGAGAAGGCCCACCCCGAGGTCTTCGACATCCTGCTCCAGGTCCTGGACGACGGCCGGCTCACCGACGGGCAGGGCCGCACGGTCGACTTCCGCAACGCCCTCCTGGTGCTCACCTCCAACCTGGGCAGCCAGTACCTGGTCGAGCCGACGACGAGCGAGCAGGTGAAGAAGGAGCAGGTCCTGGAGGCCGTCCGGGCCTCCTTCAAGCCCGAGTTCCTCAACCGGCTGGACGACCTGGTGGTCTTCTCCGCGCTCGACAAGTCCGAGCTGGAGCGGATCGCACAGCTCCAGATCGACCGCCTCGGCCGGCGGCTGGCCGAGCGCCGGCTCACCCTGGACGTCACGCCCGAGGCGCTGGCCTGGCTCGCGGAGGAGGGCAACGACCCGGCGTACGGCGCCCGGCCGCTGCGCCGCCTGGTCCAGAGCGCCATCGGCGACCGGCTCGCCCGCGAGATCCTGTCCGGCGAGGTCAAGGACGGTGACACGGTGCGGGTGGACCGCTTCGGCGAGGGCCTGCTGGTGGGCCCGGCCACCGGCAAGACGCTCCAGTGAGGTGGATTGTCGGCCCTGGGCTGACACGGGGTCGCCGGGGCTTGCCTCCCCCCTCCCCGGATGGGGGAGGATGGCGGAATCCAATGAAGGGAAATTCACGGTGAGCATCGACCCGTCCTCGATTCCGAACTTCGGGGGCCAGCCCGAACCGCAGCCCCAGGGACCGGCGGGCCCCGTCCTCCCGGATCAGGACCTCGTGAAGCAGCTCCTCGACCAGATGGAGCTGAAGTACGTCGTCGACGAGGAGGGCGACCTCGCGGCCCCGTGGGAGCAGTTCCGCACGTACTTCATGTTCCGCGGGGAGGCCGACCAGGCCGTCTTCTCGGTGCGGACCTTCTACGACCGCCCGCACAAGATCGACGAGAAGGCCCAGCTGCTGGAGTCCGTCGACGACTGGAACCGCCGCACCCTGTGGCCCAAGGTCTACACCCACACCCACGACGACGGCACCGTCCGCCTCATCGGCGAGGCGCAGATGCTGATCGGCACGGGCGTCGACATCAACCACTTCGTCTCCTCGACGGTCAGCTGGGTGCGGGCCGCGATCGAGTTCGACAAGTGGCTCGTCGAGCAGCTCGGCCTGGAGCCGGACGCCGGCCAGGCGGACCAGGGCGAGACGCCCGAGGGCGACGCGGAGTAGTCCTCCGGCGGGTCCTACAGCGGCGCGTCCGCGTACACCAGCAGGTACGCGCCGTAGAGACAGCTGAACCCGGCCAGGGTCGCGACCAGCACGGTCGCGTGCCAGGGCCGGGTTTTCGCCATCTGTGCCAGGCCCCGGGCGAGCGGCAGCAGCAGCGGGAACGCCGGCAGCAGGAACCGCGGCTTGGACTCGAAGAAGCCCGACCCGCCGAGCGCGACCAGCAGCAGCGCCCCGCTGAGCACGAGCAGCGGCAGCGGGGCGCGGTCCAGCAGGAGCAGGGCGTACAGCACCGCCGCGGCCGCCACGGTCAGCAGCGCCGTCGTGAACTCGAACCGGCTGCCGTGCGTGAGCATCACATGCACGGAGTGCAGCGAGCCCCGCCCGAAGTCGAACGTCGAGCCCCACGCCCGCTGCACCTCGAAGTAGCCGCCCGGCAGGTCGCCCTCGCACCGGCCGACCCACAGCACGTACGCCGTCCAGCCCAGCGGGGCGAGCGCCGCGCCCGTCCACAGCCTGTGGGAAACCCGGGGGAGCTCACCGCGCCGCCGCCACACCTGGCAGCCGGCGGTGGCGAGGACGGCGGCGGCGACCGCGAACCCGTTCGGCCGGGCCAGCCCCGCGAGCGCCGCCAGGGCGCCCGCCCACAGCCAGTTCCCGGCCAGCAGGGCGTACAGCGCCCAGGCCGCGAGCGCGGTCAGCACCGGCTCGGTGTACGCCATCGACAGCACCACCGAGTGCGGCAGCAGGCCCCACAGCAGCACCAGCGCGATCCCGGTCGCCCGGCCGTACAGCCGCGCGCCGACCGCGTGGATCCCGGCGGCGGCCACCATGGCCGAGGCCCACGAGATCACCAGCCCGGCGGCGCCCCCGCTCAGCGGCAGCACCGCGGTCAGCGCCCGCACCAGCGCCGGGTACAGCGGGAAGAACGCGCGGTCGCTGTGCACCCCCGGCGCCGGGGAGGGCAGGTCGTGGCCGTAGCCGTGCCCGGCGATGCCCAGGTACCAGACCGAGTCCCAGGACCGCCCGAGCAGCGCGAGCGGGTGCCGGCCGGCGTGCTGGGCGACGAGCGTGAGCACGGCCGCGCCGACCAGCCGGGCACCGAGGAAGAGGCCTACGGCGACGAGACGCTGCGCCTGCCTGGGCATGGCGAGGACGGTGCTGACGGTGCGGACGGGACTGGCGGTGGTCACATCTGAGCACCCTGCGCGACAGTGCCGTTCGGCCGTGCGGTGACGCGCCGAGGGTCCACCCGCCGTCGCCCGTCTGCGGGCCCGCCGTGGCGTGCCGCGCGGCTGCCCGGGCCGGGCTGCTCACATCGCGCGCAGGCGTTCCGCCGCCTGCCGCAGCACGTCCTCCCGCTTGCAGAACGCGAACCGTACGAACGGTGCCCCGGCGTCCCGGTCGTCGTAGAAGACCGCGTTCGGGATGGCCACCACGCCGGCCCGTTCGGGCAGGGCGCGGCAGAAGGCGAAGCCGTCCTTCTCGCCGAGGGGGCGGATGTCGGTGGTGATGAAGTACGTGCCGGCCGGGGCGAAGACCCGGAAGCCGGCCGCCGTGAGGCCCTCGGCGAGGAGGTCGCGGCGGGTCTGCATGGAGCGGCGGAAGTCCTCGAAGTAGGAGTCCGGGAGGGCGAGGGCCTCGGCGACCGCGTACTGGAAGGGGCCCGAGGAGACGTACGTCAGGAACTGCTTCACCGAGCGCACGGCGGTGACCAGTTCGGGCGAGCCCGTCACCCAGCCGACCTTCCAGCCGGTGAAGGAGAACGTCTTGCCGGCCGAGCCGATGGTGACCGTGCGCTCGCGCATCCCCGGGAACGTGGCGAGCGGCAGGTGCTCGGCGCCGTCGAAGACCAGGTGCTCGTAGACCTCGTCCGTCACCACCAGCAGATCCCGCTCGACCGCCAGCTCGGCGATCGCGGTCAGCTCCGCGCGCGTGAGGACCGTGCCGGTCGGGTTGTGCGGGGTGTTGATCAGCAGCAGGCGGGTGCGGTCGGTGACGGCGGCGCGGAGTTCGTCCAGGTCGAGGCGGAAGCCGGTGTCGTCCGGGCGCAGGGTCACCGGGACGCGGCGGCCGCCCGCCATGGCGATGGAGGCCGCGTAGGAGTCGTAGTACGGCTCCAGGGCCACGACCTCGTCGCCCGGCTCCAGCAGCGCCAGCATCGAGGCCGCGACGGCCTCCGTCGCGCCGGCCGTGACCAGCACCTCGGTGTCGGGATCGAAGGACAGCCCGTAGCGGCGCTGCTGGTGTGCGGCGATCGCGGTGCGCAGCTCGGGGATGCCCGGACCCGGCGGGTACTGGTTGCCCCGGCCCTCGCGCAGCGCCCGTACGGCGGCCTCGCGGACCTCCTCGGGGCCGTCCGTGTCGGGGAAGCCCTGGCCCAGGTTGATCGCGCCGGTCGCGGTGGCGAGCGCGGACATCTCGGCGAAGATCGTCGTCCCGAACTCGGCGAGGCGGCGATTGAGGTGGGGGCGCGCGGTGGAGGTCATGCCGGTCATCCTGCGCCCAAGCTCTGGAGTTCCTCAACTCTGCTTTGAGCCCCCGGGCGGCCGGGCATCCCCCGTTCACCGCGGTCCACGGGGGCCTGCGCGGGGCAACGGAAAATCCGGGGGAACGGAAAGAAGGTGACGCCCATGGGCATCGTCATCGTGGTCGTGCTGGCAGTCGTCGGGTTCATGACCATCGGGGCGCTGCGGAGCCGGGGCAGGAGCCGGCGGGCGCAGGTGTCGTTGAGCAAGCGCGGCGGCCGGTCCCGGTCGATCCGCTCGTCGGCGTCGTCGTCCTCGGCCGGGTACGCGGGCGGCGGCGCGAGCTGGTGGGCCGGTGACTCGGGCTCGTCGTCCTCGGGAGGTCACGGGGGACACCACGGTGGCCACCACTCGTGCGGCGGCGGCCACCACTCCTGCGGGGGCGGGCATTCCTGCGGCGGGGGCTCCTCGTGCGGCGGGGGCGGATGCGGGGGAGGCAGCTGACACGGGGCAGCTGAGCTTCCCCGGGGGGATCGGGGGGATCGGGGGGCCGGGGGGATCGGGGGACGGGCCGCATCACGGGCGCCCGTCGGCGAAGGCGGCCGGCGGGCGCCCGGCCGTTGTTCGTGCGCGCCAGGCGTACGCCATGGTTGAACAGTTGAGCAGTGGAGCCCTCTGAGGGATGGAAAGCCCACGAAGTTGGGTAAAAACGCTGTGGCGGCTGCTCTGTTCATGATTCCCTCTAAATCGCCAACGCAGCCCCTCGGACGTCCCGCAGAACCCCTCCTCCGGCCGGGACGGCCGGGGCGCCGACCTGTCTGCCATGGCTGATCTCCCCCTCATCGTGTGTTAGCGGAGCCGATCCATGCTCACGACCCTGAACACCTCCTACACCGATACGCGCGCCGCCGACCTCGCCTGGGCCCTGGGGCGCGAGCCACTGCCCGCCCTGGCCACGCTCGACCTCGAACTGACCGGTGCACAGCTCCAGTTGAGACTGCTCGGCGCGTCCCACCAAGTGCTGCTGGAGGAGAAGCACGGCAGTTGCTCGGAGACGGTCGCATGCATCCCCGGTTCCAGCACCCCGCTGCCGCTCGGCGTCGCCAAACGCGTCGGCGACTGGGAGTACGAGTTCGCCGCCCGCGTCGAACTGCTCACGCCGGGCTCGTTCGCGGGCCGCGCCCAGGAGTTGCTCGCTCTCGTCTCGGACCATCCGCACGGCCTCGCGGGCGTCTTCCCGGGCAGCCCGCACGCCTTCACCGCGATGCTCGCCCAGCGGCACGAGGGCCAGGTGCACTGGCGGACCTGGCACGCCTACCCGCAGGACGGCCAGTTGGTGGCCACCCGCACCCGCGTGGGCGTGCGGGTGTCGACGCCGACCGCGTGAGGCGGATAAACATGATCGGCCCCAACTCGCCCCAGATCCACACGTGTGGGTGACGAAGCGTGCCGAGCGCGTGACGTAACGTCGCACCGTGATCGAACCGCACGCCCCCGCGCCCCCGGGCGCCCCGCCCCACTGGACAGGCCCCGCCCGGCTGCCCGTGCGGCCCGGGACCGGGCGGTTCCTGGTCCTCCTGTGCGTCTTCGTCTGCGCGGCCTGCGGACTCGTGTACGAACTCGAACTCGTCGCGTTCGCCTCGTACTTGATCGGTGACTCGGTCACCCAGTCATCCGTCGTGCTGTCCGTCATGGTGTTCGCGATGGGCATCGGCTCGCTCGCCGCCAAGCGGCTGCGCTGGCACGCGGCCGCCGGCTTCGGCGCGATCGAGATCGCCCTCGCGCTCGTCGGCGGCTGCAGCGCGATGACGCTGTACGCCGTCTTCGCCTGGACCGGCGGCTGGGGCGGGATGTGGGCCGACGGCCCCCGCTTCCTGCTGGTCGCCTTCTCCCTCGCCATCGGCCTGCTCATCGGCGCCGAGGTCCCGCTGCTGATGGAGCTGATCCAGCGCATCCGACGCCAGGACGCGGGCGGCGCGGTCGCCGACCTGTTCGCCGCGGACTACGTCGGCGCGCTGGTCGGCGGTCTGGCCTTCCCCTTCCTCCTGCTGCCCTTCCTCGGCCAGCTGACCGGCGCGCTCGTCACCGGCACGGTCAACGTGGTCGCGGGCGGCGCCCTCGTCCTCGGCCTCTTCCGGCGAGACCTGTCCCGCCGGGCCCGCTGGACCCTGCTCCTCGTCGGCCTCACCGTCCTCGGCGTCCTCGCCTCCGCCGCCGCCCTCACCGGCGACTTCGACCGCGCCGCCCGGCACGCCGTCTACGGTGAGGACGTCCGGGTCGCCGTGCGCACCGGCGTCCAGGAGGTCGTCCTGGCCGGCGGCACCGACGGCAGGCCCCTCGACCTCTTCCTCGACGGCCGGCTCCGCGCCGGCGGCCGTGACGCACGCCGCTACCACGAGGCCCTCGTCCATCCCGCCCTGTCCGGCGGCGCCCACGCGCGCGTGCTCATCCTCGGCGGCGGCGACGGCCTGGCCGCCCGCGAGGCGCTGGACGAGCGCGGGGTGCGCCGGGTCGACCTCGTCGAGATCGACCCCGGCCTGGTCCGGCTGGCCCGCCACGACCCCGGCCTCGCCGCGGCCAACGGCCACGCCTACGACGACCCGCGCGTCCACGTCGTCACGGCCGACGCCTTCGACTGGCTGCGCGGGGCGCCCACGGCGGCGTACGACGTCGTGATCGCCGACCTGCCCGACCCCGGCATCACCGCCAGCACCAAGCTGTACTCCCAGGAGTTCTACGGCCTCGCCCGCCGCGTCCTCGCCCCCGGCGGCCGGCTCGTCGTCCACGCCGGAGCGGTCAGCACCCGCCCCCGCGGCTTCTGGACGGTCGCCGCGACGCTGCGCGCGGCCGGCTTCGCCACCTCCGCCTACCGGGTCCTCGGCCGCGACTCCGGCTTCGCGGCCGGCCCCGACCGCTCGGCCGCCGGTGCCTCCCGCGCCCCGCACGACTGGGGCTTCCTGCTGGCCGCCCCGGCCCCCGCCGCCCCGCCGCCGCTGCGCCTGGACCCCGGCCCGCCGCACACCCTGACCCAGGCCGGTCTCACGGCGGACGCGGCGGCGGCCCGGCGCACCCGGATCCCCGGACTGCCGGCGTCGACGCTGGTCCATCCGCGCTACTGACGGTGGGGCGGGCGGGGACCGCGATGCGAGGGTACGTTCCGGCCACGCGTGGGTAGGCTCAGCCGACATGGAGCACCAGGTCTTCGTTCCGGTCCCCGCCGAGCGACTGCGGGCCGCGCTGGCCGACCCCGCGCGCGTCGCCCGCGCGATCCCCGGCCTTCAGCAGGACGCCGGTGCCGAACCCGTCGCCGGCCGCCTGAAACTGCGCGTCGGCGGTCACTCCGTCACCTACCGGGGGACGGTCCGGATCACGCCTCGCGAGGACGGCGGGTACGACGTGACGGGCGACGCCACCGAGGCCCGCGGCACCGGCACCGTCCAACTCGCCCTCACCCTGCGCCTCGCGGACACCGAGGGCGGTACGACGGTCAAGGCCGAGGGCACGGCGGACGCGGCCGGCCGGATCACGGAACTCCCCGCGGACGCGGTGAGTTCGGCGGCCGTGCGCCTGCTCGGCCGCTTCGTGGAGAACCTGGGAGCGGAGCCGTCGCCGGAAAAGCCGGAACCGGAGCCGGCGGAAACAGGGGAGCCGGCGGAGTCAGGGGACGAGGCGCACACCTCGGTCTTCGACACCGAGGTGCCGCCGCCGTCCCTGGACCCCGAGGCGGACCGGCTCGCGGAGGACTTCGCCGACACCGGCGAACCCCCCGCCGAGGCCGCGCACGCCCGTCGCACGATGATCGGCCGCAGCGCCGAGGAGGTCGACCACGCCCCGCCGCGCGGCCGCTACGCCCCGGTCCCGGCCCCCCAGACGGTCGCGGGCAGCCAGGCCCTGCGCTGGGCGGCCCCGGCGGCGGCGCTGGCCGTGGCGTCGGCGATCGTCGTCACCCGGGCACTGCGCAAACGCCGGTGAGCCCGGAAGACCCCGGGGCGGCGCCCAGTACTGTCATCCCGTGAGTAACGAAGACATCACGCTGACAGCGGGCGACGCACAGGTACGCGTCAGCCCTGCCAACGGCGGCCGGATCAGCGGCCTCAAGGTCGGTTCCACGGAACTGCTCCGCCAGGGGGACCGCTTCGGCTGCTTCCCGATGGTCCCCTGGTGCGGCCGGATCAGGGAGGGCCGCTTCCTGGACGGCGGGACCGTCCACCAGATGCCGCTCAACTCCCCGCCGCACGCCATCCACGGCACCGCCCGCGACGGCGACTGGAGCGTCGCCAAGGTCACGCAGGACACGGCGGCGATCACGTACGACCTGGTCGCCCCCTGGCCCTACCCCGGCCGGGTCACCCAGCTCGTGGAGATCGCCGAGGACAGCCTGACCCTGACGATGGGCGTCGAGGCGACGGCGGACTCCTTCCCGGCGCAGATCGGCTGGCACCCCTGGTTCAACCGGACCCTCACGGGCGAGGACGGTGTGGTCGGCGCGGGCGCGACCCTCGCCTTCGAGCCCGCCTGGCAGGAGGAGCGCGGCGCGGACCACCTGCCCACCGGCAAGCGCATCGACCGCACGCCCGGCCCCTGGGACGACTGCTTCGGCATGCCCGGCGGCGTCGACGTGACCCTCACCTGGCCCGGACAGCTGGAGCTGAGGGTGACCAGCCGCGAGGAGTGGGTCGTCGTCTACGACGAGCAGGCCGAGGCCGTGTGCGTGGAGCCGCAGACCGGCCCGCCCAACGGCCTGAACACCGCCGCACGCCTGGTCACCCCCGTGGACCCGCTGGAGGCGTCGACGACCTGGAGCTGGCGGCGCCTCTAAGCTGGTCGGCATGACGGACGTACGCGGCGCGCTGCTGCAGCAGATCAAGGACAAGGCCGTGGTGCACGGCAAGGTGACGCTCTCCTCGGGGCTGCAGGCCGACTACTACGTCGACCTGCGCCGCGTCACCCTCGACGGCGAGGCCGCCCCGCTGGTCGGGCAGGTGCTGCTGGATCTGACGGCCGACCTGGAGTTCGACGCGGTCGGCGGCCTGACCATGGGCGCCGACCCGGTCGCGGCGGCCATGCTGCACGCCGCCGCCGCGCGCGGGAAGCGGCTCGACGCCTTCGTCGTCCGCAAGGCGGCCAAGGCGCACGGCATGCAGCGCCGGGTCGAGGGCCCGGACATCACCGGCCGCCGCGTGCTCGTGGTCGAGGACACCTCCACCACCGGCGGCTCCCCGCTCACCGCCGTCGAGGCCGTGCGCGAGGCGGGCGCGGAGGTCGTCGCCGTCGCCACGATCGTGGACCGGGCGACCGGCGCTGCCGAGAAGATCGAGGCCGGCGCGGGCGTTCCGTACCGGTTCGCCTTCTCGAAGGATGAACTGGGTCTGGACTGAACGGGCGGTTCGACCTGGACTTGACCGGTGCGCCGACGACGGCGCCAGGTCTGGAAAGATGGGGCCGACGACGGCGTCGAACCCCCCAGGTCTAGGTCAGGGCCTTAACGCACAACGCCAACCCGCAACACAAGGAGCGGACAGATGCCCATCGCAACCCCCGAGGTCTACAACGAGATGCTCGACCGGGCGAAGGCAGGCAAGTTCGCCTACCCGGCCATCAACGTCACCTCGAGCCAGACCCTGAACGCGGCGCTGCGCGGCTTCGCGGAGGCGGAGAGCGACGGCATCGTCCAGATCTCGACCGGCGGTGCCGAGTTCCTCGGCGGTCAGTACAGCAAGGACATGGTGACCGGCGCGGTCGCGCTCGCCGAGTACGCGCACATCCTCGCCGAGAAGTACCCGGTCAACATCGCGCTGCACACGGACCACTGCCCGAAGGACAAGCTCGACGGGTACGTACGTCCGCTGATCGCGATCTCCGAGGAGCGCGTGAAGGCCGGCCGCAACCCGCTCTTCCAGTCGCACATGTGGGACGGCTCGGCCGAGACCCTCGCCGACAACCTCGCCATCGCCCAGGAACTGCTGGCCCGCACCCAGGCCGCCAAGATCATCCTGGAGGTGGAGATCACCCCGACCGGCGGTGAGGAGGACGGTGTCTCGCACGAGATCAACGACGAGCTCTACACCACGGTCGACGACGCGATCCGCACGGCGGAGGCCCTGGGCCTCGGCGAGAAGGGCCGCTACCTGCTGGCCGCGTCCTTCGGCAACGTGCACGGCGTCTACAAGCCGGGCAACGTCGTGCTCCGCCCCGAGCTGCTGAAGGAGCTGAACGACGGCGTCGCCGCCAAGTTCGGCAAGCAGTCCCCGTTCGACTTCGTCTTCCACGGCGGCTCCGGCTCCACCGAGCAGGAGATCGCCACCGCGCTGGAGAACGGCGTCGTGAAGATGAACCTCGACACGGACACCCAGTACGCCTTCACCCGTCCCGTCGCGGGCCACATGTTCGCCAACTACGACGGCGTCCTGAAGGTCGACGGCGAGGTCGGCAACAAGAAGGCCTACGACCCGCGCACCTGGGGCAAGCTGGCCGAGGCGTCGATGGCCGCGCGTGTCGTCGAGGCGACGCAGAACCTGCGCTCGGCGGGCAACAAGATCAAGTAAGCGGCACCTTTCGGTGGGCCCGGCGGCTGTCTACGGCGCCGGGCCCGCTGTATACCTGAGGACATGCCCGATGTCCGGCTGGCCTCGACCCGCGGCAAGTGGATCCTGCTCACCACGGTCCTCGGCTCCAGCATGGCCCTGCTGGACTCGACCGTCGTCAACGTCGCGCTGCCGCGCATCGGCCGCGACCTGGGCGCGAGCCTCGCCGCACTCCAGTGGACGGTCAACGCGTACATGGTCACGCTGGCCGGCCTGATCCTGCTGGGCGGCTCGCTCGGCGACCACTACGGGCGCCGGAAGATCTTCGTGCTGGGCGTGGTCTGGTTCGCCGCCGCGTCCCTGCTGTGCGGCCTGGCGCCGAACTCCGCCGTGCTGATCGCCTCCCGGTCCCTGCAGGGCATCGGCGGGGCGCTCCTCACGCCCGGCTCCCTGGCGCTGATCCAGGCCTCCTTCCACCCCGACGACCGAAGCCGGGCGGTCGGGCTGTGGTCGGGCTTCGGGGGCATCGGCGCGGCCATCGGCCCGTTCCTGGGCGGCTGGCTGGTCACCGGCCCCGGCTGGCGCTGGGTGTTCCTGCTCAACGTCCCGCTGGCCCTGCTGTGCGTACCGGTCGCCCTCCGGCACGTCCCCGAGTCCCGGGACAGCGTCGAGCACGGCCGCTTCGACGTCCTCGGCGCGGTGCTGGGCGCCCTGGCCCTGGCCCTGCTGACGTACGCGCTGATCGAGGCGCGGGCGGGCTCGGCGGTGGTGGCGGTGAGCGCGGCGGCCGGGCTGGCCGCGGCGGTGGCCTTCGGGTACGTCGAACGGCACCGTCCGGACCCGATGCTCCCGCCGGACATGTTCGCCTCGCGCCAGTTCACGGCGGTCAACCTGGTCACCCTGTGCGTGTACGCCGCGTTCGGCGGGTTCTTCTTCCTGACGGCGCTCCAGCTCCAGGTGGTGGCGGGTTACTCCCCGCTCGCGGCCGGTACGGCGATGCTCCCGACGACGGCCCTGATGCTGCTCTTCTCGGCCCGCTCCGGCGCCCTCGCCGACCACACGGGCCCCCGGCTGCCCCTGACGGTCGGTCCGCTCCTGTGCGCGGCGGCGATGCTGCTGATGCTGCGGGTGGGGCCGCACGCCGACTACCTGACGGACGTCCTGCCCGCCCTGCTGGTGATGGGCGCCGGCATGGTCACCCTGGTGGCCCCCCTGACGGCGACGGTCCTCGCCTCGGTGGACACCGCCCGCGCGGGCCTGGCCAGCGGCATCAACAACGCGGCGGCGCGGGCCGCCGGCCTGATCGCGGTGGCGGCGCTGCCGCTGCTGGCGGGGATGGGCCCGGAGGCGTACCGGCTGCCGTCGGCGTTCGACGCGGCGTTCCGGCGCGCCATGCCGATCTGCGCGGGCACGCTGCTGCTGGGCTCGGCGTTGGCTTTCGCGCTGGTCCGCCGACCGGGTCCGGGCTGTGCGCGACCGGAATGCCGGACCTATGGGAGTGTGACGGTGCCGCCGCTGGAGGGGGAGCGGTGACCGGGCCCGGTCTTCCGGGTGCGGGTCGAGGCGGCGTGCTCGCGCAGTGCACCGCGCCCCTTCAGTGCGCCACGGCGCCGCCCGGTGAGCCGCACCGGACTCCATGACGATTCACGAGAACCTCCTCGGCGGCCCGCCCCCGACGCACCTCCCCGACGAGGCGTTCACGCGCGGCGCGGTCGTGGAGTCGTACGCCTACGTGCATCCCGTGCCGCCGTCTCCTGTTGAGGGACGGCGGCACAGTCCTTTCTGCCGTGGTGACTACCGCTTCAGCTCGGCGTACGCCTCGGTGCTGCTGTCCTTGAGGAACTGCCAGCAACGCTCCGTCTCGTCCTTCTCGTTGATCTCGCCGGCGGCGCGGGCGAGGGCGGCGAGGCAGCGAAGGAACCCGCGGTTGGCCCGGTGGTCCCAAGGGATGGGGCCATGCCCCTTCCAGCCGGCCCGACGCAACGCGTCCAGACCGCGGTGATAGCCCGTACGCGCGTACGCGTACGACTCGACCACCCGCCCCGCCTCGAAGGCGTCGTCCGCGAGCATCGCCCAGGCGAGCGAGAACGTGGGGTACTTCGCCGCGACCTCGGTCGGCGGCTGGGACTCCTCGCCCAGCAGGCGGTACGCCTCTTCGTTCTCCGGGAGGTACGTCGGCTCCGGGCCGCCGAGCAGGTTCTTGTGCGTCGTCATGGAAGCAGTCTGCCACCTGTGGCCGGGGCTTCGGGATCTGCGACGATCCGGCGCAGGGCGGCACGACGGGAGTCCTCCGGGGCCATTCAGGTGGGCATCCACACCCGGATCGGCAAGGACGACGAGGCGGAGGGGCTCGGCGTCGCACGGCAGGAGGAGGACTGCCGACGGCACTGTGCCGCCCGGGGGTGGGAGGTCGCCGAGGTCTACGAGGACAACGACCTCTCCGCGTACAAGCGCAGGACGGTACGCCCCGAGTTCCGGCAGATGCCGGAGGACTTGAAGGCCGGGCGGATCGACGGGGTGGTCGCCTGGGACATCGGCCGTTCCTCGCGTCAGCCGCGCGAACTGGAGGCGTGGATCGACGAGTACGAAGAGGCCGAGCGCCGAGGCCGTCGGCTCGTCTTCGACTCCGTGTCCGCGTCGGACATCGACCTGTCCACGGAGAACGGCCGGTTCATCGCGAGGATCGAGGCCACCATCGCCGACAAGTCCTCGGCGGACACCTCACGGCGTACGCAGCGCAAGCACCTGGAACTGGCGGCGCAGGGCAAGCTCCCCGGCGGCCGGGCACCGTACGGATGGAACCGCGAGGACCGCAGGACGCTGGCGCCGGAGAAGGCCGAGCACCTCCGTAAGGCGGTGAAGGACTTCCTGGACGAGGGTGGTGAGCCCGTCGTCGGAGACTGGGAGCCGATCATCACCCCGGAGGAGTGGCATCTGCTCACGGCGAAGGTCCGGCGGGAGACAGCCCGGTGCGGGCGGTGCGGTACGAAGATGCGGGCCTTCCCGTCGTACCGGAAGTCGAAGACGCCATCACAGTTCACGTACGCGTGCCCCGGCAAGGACGACGGAGGATGCGGGGGAGTGGCCAGGGCCGCCGAACCCGTCGACCGCCTCATCAGGAACGCCGTGTTCCTCAGCTCGGACAGGGCACTGGCGAACGTCCGCGAGCGGGCGCCGGAATGGACCAGGGAGGCGCAACTGGCCTCCCTGGAAAGGGATATGGCCGAGTTCGGGCAAGCGTGGCAGGAGAAGCGCATGTCGGCCGCCCGCTGCATCGCGCTCACCGAGGACCTGGAGAAGCAGATCGCGGAACTGCACCGGGAACGGGCCCTGCACCGCGCCGAAGCAGCGACCTTCGTGGCCGGCCCCGTCGACATACGCGGCAGGTGGGAGAAGCCGGCGATCGAGCAGCAGCGGGCCGCCGTCCTCAAGGTCTTCCGCGCGGTCATCGTCAAGCCCGCGTCCAACGGGCCGATCTTCGACCCGGCGGACATCGAGCCGGTGCTCAGGTGACAAGGGGAAACCGGGTCCCCGTTGTGGTCGGGGATCCGGCTTCGTTCGTTCACGCCCGGCGGTCCATGCCTCGTCCCAGCGCCGGCGCTTCTTGACGATCTGCGGCTCGAAGCCGTCGCGCTGTCGCGGGGGCCACCTTCACCTCCAGAGCGCCCTTGTAGTACCGGTGGTGAGGCGGACTCCGACCGAGCAGGGTGCCGTTGTGGGCGCGGCGGTGTCCGCTGGGCTCAGCAGGGTCGCGGCGATACGGCCGGCGTGCTCGCCCGCGATGATCAGCTCCACGTAGTCACCGTGACCGGTGCGGTCGCCGATGGTGATGCGCAACGAGACGGTTCCGTCCACTTCTGTCGACGCCGTCACCGTTCCGTCCACCACCCCCGGGATCATCGAGGGCGTCGTCATGCCGTGGCCTCCTCGGACGGGGACGCGGCGCCGGATGCCTGGGCGGAGCGGGGCCGGAACACGGCGGCCCGAAGGCGGCCGCCGTACAGGCTGACCACCAGCCCGGCGATGATCAGCAGACCCGACAGCACCTTGAGCGCGGGCAGCTGTTCACCGAAGATCAGCACCGAGCCGGTGATGCCGAAGAGGGGCACGAGCAGGGACAGAGGGGCGACGGTGGACACCGGGTACTCCTTCAGCAGCCAGTTCCAGACGGCGTACGCGAACAGCGTGTTGGGATATGCCTGGAAGAGGATCGAGGCCACGGCGGTGAGGTCCAGCCCGGAGCCGAGGCGCTCGAAGCCGGAGACGCCGCCCACCGCGAGGTCCAGCAGGAACAGCGGTATCGGCGAGAACAGGCAGGACCACACCAGGAACGCTGCGACCCGGTCGGGGGCCGCCTTCTTCAGCAGGACGTTGGCCGCACTCCAGGAGAACGCGCCGAGGACGACCAGGGCGAGGCCCGCGGCGGTGACGCTGCCGTCGGTGAGGAACGCGGTGCAGGCGAGGCCGCCGAGAGCGATGACGGTGCCGGCGATCTGGTGACGGGCGAGCTTCTCCCGGAAGACGACCGCGCCGAGGAGGATCGTCAGGAACGCACTGAGCTGCAGCACCAGCGAGGCGATGCCCGCGGACACGCCCGCCTTCACCGCGAGGTTCACCACGCCCCACAGGCCGACGCCGAAGACCAGGCCGTATCCGGCGAGGTAGCGCCAGGGCACGTCGGGGCGCCGGACCACCAGCACCGCGGGAAAGGCGGTGAGCGTGAAGCGGATGCCGGTCAGCAGGAACGGGTCCACCGATTCCAGGCCGATCTTCGTCACCGAGAAGTTGAATCCCCAGATCGCGGTGATCGCCACCGCGAGGAGCACATGTCGGGCTTTCATCGCAAGGGGTTCTCCGGTTCTTCCATGTCCTGGCCGGCCTCCGTGCCCGTGCAGAAGTCCCGCCGGTGCCAGAGCAGCGGGCGGGCCGGCGGACCGCAGTGCAGGCCGGTCAGTTCGCCCACGAGAAACTGGTGGTCGCCGACCGGGACGCGGTCCACGAGGCGGCAGCGCAGGGCAGCCTGTGCTCCGACGAGGCGGGGCAGCCGGCTGCCGGGCCAGTCCTCGAAGACATGCCCGGCGAACCGGTCGACGCCTCGGGCGGCGAAGGCGCGGGCCACGCCCGCATGCCGCTCGGCGAGAATGTTGATCACGTACTCGACCGCCCCCTCGAACGCGGGCCGGCAGCTGGAGTCGTGGGACATGCCGACCAGGACCAGCGGCGGTTCCAGCGACGCGGAGGTCACGGAGCTCGCGGTGAACCCCCAGCGCCGCCCCGCCGCGTCCGTGGTGGTGACCACCGTCAGCGGCGCGGCAAGCAGTGACATCGCTGCACGGAAAGTGGCGCCGCCCACGGGACCACCGTCCACCGGACCGGTGCGCCGCAGCTCTTCAGCGTAGGTGTCGGTCATGCTCATGCCTCCGCTGGAGTCGACAGCGCGTCCGCGTGGGCGTCCGGCGCTTGCGACGCCGTCAGGGCCGAGCGGAAGCTGCGCAGGGTCACCGGCAGGGCGATCGCGCCCACGGCGGCGAGCAGCACCGCGAGCCCGGCGACCAGGTGCTGCGGTCCCACCGTCGCGCCCAGGGTGCTGACGAGCAGGCCGCCGACGGGGTAGGGCGTCAGACCCACGAGGAAGAAGGGACCCATGACCTTGCCCAGATGCTCACCGGGGATGATCTTCACGCGTTCAGTGCGGTTGAAGACGTTGAAGTAGGCCACCCCGCCCATCGCGACCACGAACCCGGTGGCGTAGAGCGCGAAGGTCGGGGCGAAGGAGAGCAGCAGCAGCGCGGCGCACTGGACGACGTAGCCGACCACACCGAGGAACGGCACGCCGAACCGCCGCACCAGCAGCGGGGTGAGCGCCAGGTTGGCCAGTCCGGTGATCCCGACGAGCGTGTTGAGCAGGGCGAAGGACGACTCCGGGGCGCCCAGTTCGCCGGTGACCACCGCGGCGTTGGCGCTCAGCATCGTCGCGAAGGCCAGGTTGATGGCGAAGTTGAGGCCGGCCAGCAGCAGCACCGGGCGGTTGGTCACGAGCAGCCGCCAGCCGAGCCCCAGGTCGGAGAGAATCACCCGCGCGCTGCCGGGTCCGTCGCCCGAGCCGGCGAGGCGCGGCAGGCCGAGCCAGCAGGCGGCGCCGATGGCGAACAGCGAGGCGGCGAGGCCCAGCAGCCAGATCTTGCCGAGCGCCGCCGCGGCCAGCACGGCGAGGCCGGGGCCGAGGGCCTGGGCCAGCAGCTCCATGTTCTGGAAGAGGGCCTGGGTGCGCGGCAGGTCGTCGCCCTGGGCGAGCCGCGGCACGACCTTCTCCACGGACATACGGACGGCGGGCATGACCGATGCCAGCAGCGCCCCGTTGGCCATCAGCAGTCCGACGGTCCAGGAGGGGACGGCCAGACACAGCGTCAGCGTCACCACCAGCACGGCCGCGCGGGCCGAGTTGGCGCGTGTGAACAGCCGGGTGCCGCCGTCCCGGTCGGCCAGCAACCCGGCGAACGGGTACATCGCCAGCGCGGGCAGCCACTCCAGGGCGAAGGAGGCACCCAGCGTGGTGACCTTCCCGGTCTCCTGGTAGATGAGCAACGGGACGGCGAACAGGACGAGTTGCTCCGCCATCAGCCCAGCCAGCACTCCGGTGCCGAACAGGAACCGGCGCACGCGCTCGGCACGGGTCCGCTTCACCGCGTGCCCCCGGCCGCCACGGCGTGCCGGTGCGCGGCCTCCGACTCGCGCACCAGCGGCAGCACACCGGTGAAGAAGTGCCTCATCTCGTCCCGGGCGGGCCATCCGGAGAAGATGAACTGGCCCACGCCGGCCGCCTTGTACTCCATGAGGTATGCGGCCACCTCGGCGTAACTGCCCACCAGGCACAACGCGGGGCCACCGCGGTAGGCGACGGCGCCGGAGTACAGCAGCGGGGAGAGCCAGCCGCCGTCCGCCTCCTCGGCGAGCCGGAAGGAGTTGCGCACGGCCTGCGAGTCGGCGGCCGCCACGAAGCGGGCCACGAACTCCCGGTGGTTCTCGTCGGTCTCGCTCATCACCTCGGCCAGGTCGGCCAGGGCCTCCTCGCGGGTCGGCCGCGCCAACACCTGCATGCGCAGGCCGACCTCACGGCCCCGCTCCAGGAACCGCCCGGTCGCCTTGGCGATCTCCTCGGGGACATCGCCGTAGCGGAACCAGCAGTCCCCGTACGCCAGCGCCATCCGCTGGGCGGGCTCGGAGGCACCGCTGACATAGATCTCGGGACGCCGTCCCCGATAGGGGGCCAGCCCCAGCTGGGCGTCCTTAAGACGGTAGTGGGCGCCCTCGTACGTCAGCGGGGTCTCTCCCCGCCAGAAGCGGTGCAGGACGTCCAGGAACTCGGTGGCGCGCGCGTACCGGTCGTCGTGGGCGAGGAAGTCGCCGTAGTACGCCTGCTCCACCGGGGAGATGCCGGCGACCAGGTTCAGCGCGATGCGGCCCTCGGACATCCAGGAGACGGTGTTCACGATCTGGGTGAACAGGGTCGGGGACAGCAGGCCGGGGCGGTACGCCAGGATGTACTTCACGCGCCGGGTCTCGCGCACCATCGCGCCGAGCAGCGGCACGGGATCGGGCAGGCTGTAGCTCTGCGCCATCAGCAGGGACTCGACCCCCAGTGTGTCGGCCTCCCGGGCGAAGTCCAGGGCGCCGTCGAGGTCGAGGACGTCCGAGCGGTACTTCTCGGTGGACTTCTTCTGACCACTGTCCAGCGCCGATCCCCAGTGGAACCTCAGCTCGGTCATGTCCTTGCTCCTTCGTGCGGGTGCGCCGCGGTGCGCAGGCGCAGCGAACCGAACAGGCGGGTCATCCAGTCCCGGGTCCGGTCCGGGGAGGCGGCGCCGACGGTCCCGGTGAGGACGGTCTCGTGCGCGCCGTAGGTGATGTGGTCGGGCAGCGGTGCCCCGGCGGGCAGTTCGTGCCAGGTCAGCGCCTCGGCCCGGAACCCGTCCGTGCCGTCGAGGCGCTCCAGGACACCGGCGCCGAGGTGGTGGCCGGGGTGGACGAACCAGCCGTACCAGGCGCGGTCGGCAGGCGGTTCGGGCAGCCGGCCGGCCACGTCCTCGCCGAGCAGGACGCGTAGCTCCCAGGAGGGCAGGTGCACGCCGGTGCGCCGTTCGAAGGTGTCGGCCACGTCGGCGCCGCCGACTCGGTTGCCGACCTCCAGGAACACCAGCTCGCCCGCGCCGTCCCGGATGGCTTCCAGGTGGAAGCTGCCGTCGCGGATGCCGACGGCGTCCAGGGCGCGGTCCACCCACCACGCGGCGCCGTCCGCGAGCTCGATCTGGAAGGAGCCCAGCGGCCGGCCCTGGGCGTAGCCGAGGCAGGTGCCAAGGTACTCGCTGCCGGTCAGGGCGAGCACCTGTCCGTTCTGCACCAGTCCGTCGAAGTGCAGCACCGGCCCGTCGACGAACTCCTCCACCTCGTACGAGGCCACCGCCTCGCCGTTGTCGTCCGGCGCGTCCAGATCGGCCGCCGAGGAGCGCCGGGAGGTGACGGCCTCGTATGCCTCGCGCGGGGTGCCGAAGACGACGACGTTCTCGCTGGAGGCGCCGCGGTGCGGCTTCAGCACGGTCCGGCCCGGCCAGGGCGCGGCGCCGCCCCGCTTCAGCAGATCGCCGAGCGGCAGGAAGCGCGGGACGCGCAGCCCGGCCCGCTCGACGGCGCTCTTCATCAGCACCTTGTCGCGTGCGAGCAGGACCCTCTCCACCGGGGCGCCGGGCACTGCGAGCCGCTCCCGCAGCCGGGCCGCGTCCAGCAGTTCGTACTCGGACATGGAAATGATCCGGTCGAAGTGCCCCTCCCGGACCTTCTGCCCGTCCTGCCCGTCCTGTCCGTCGAGCCAGGCCACGGCCTCGTCGTACGCGGATCCGTGCCCGGGGCGGGCCACGCGGGTGGCGCGCAGGTCCGCGGGCAGGGTGGCGAGAGCGGCCGCGGTGCCGAGGTAGGTGACGTCGTGCCGCTCGTGGTCGATTCCCCGGTGGTACTCGATCTTCGGATAGGGAATGCGGTGGAGTATCAGGATCTTCATCAGCAAGCCTCCAGCAAGGTGCTCCCGCGGTGGGTGCCCGGGGCGTCGCAGGCGGCGTCCAGCGCGGCCGGCCACACCTCGCGCAGGGTGTGCACGACGTCCCGGATGTCGGCGTGCGCGCAGTGCAGGAGCACACAGCACTGAGCGGCGAAGTCGGCGTTGTCGTGGGGCACGGCATGCACGTCGCGGCGCCTGTGCGCGAGCCAGCCGAACTCGGTCGCGGTCAGCTCGTCGGCGGCGAGACCGTGGCGGGCGCGGGTGGCGGCCAGGGCGTCCTCGAAGGGGACCGCGTCGGGAAGCACGTCGGACGGGGCGAAGCCGCGGTCGGAGCCGACGCCGAGCATCACGGTGGCGGCGGAGCGGTCCGCGGCGGGCAGCTCGGTGTCCACCGGCAGGCCGAAGGCCGCGTCGACCCACTTCTCGTACAGGTCGACACCGTGCACCCAGGCTGCCAGCGACCAGATCTTCATGCCGGCCGGACGGCGGTTGGGTTCGACGACGGCGGCGTGGGTGTCGTCGTCGCTGAGCTTGATCTCGTTGTGGTAGGGGCCGTCGCACTGGCCGACGAGCCAGTTCGCGAGCCGTCCCGCGCGGCGCAGCGTGGCGTGTCCGGCGGGGCTCACCCGGGCGGGCAGCACCTGGGCGACCTCCACCGGGTAGCGGCCGGCCGCGCTGAGCTTCTCGGTGACGAAGGACAGACTCCCCAGGCCGTCGTAGGAGAACTCGCGCCGGTAGGGGATGAGTTGCTCGCACAACACGCCGTCGCGGACATACGGCCTCACTTCCGCGAACGCCGTGTCCAGATCGTCGCCGGGGCGGACGAGGACGACGCCGCGGTTGTTGCCCTCCTTGGCCGGCTTGACGACGAAGCCGTCGGGGTGGCGCAGCGCGAACTCCCGCAGGTCGGCGACGGATTCGACCCGAGCGAAGTCGGGCACCAGGACCCGCTGGGCGCTCAGCAGGGCGCCGTTGGTGCTCTCCGCGTCACGGTAGGTGAGCTTGCAGTACGCGGCCGCGGCCGGCTCCGGCGCGTCGACCCTGAGGCCCAGCCGGCGCAGCAGTTCGGCACCGCTGTGCACCGCGTTGTCCGAGAAGACGATGCCCGCCGCGAACTCCGCTCTGCGCGGGCCCAGCAGCTTCTCGCCCTTCCCGGCGAAGTCCGCGTCGAGCGGGTCGAGGTCGATCACCTCGTCGCTGATCCGGGTGTCGGTCTCGGTGGGCCGGGCGCGGACGAGGGTGGTGAGCGCGCCGTGCCGCTCCCGCGCGTACCGGCGCATGTGCCGTACGTCGTCGACGCGGCTCAGGTTGTAGTCGACGATCAGGAATCTGGGCGGTGCGGTGGGCATGAGGGTCGTCTCCTGAGGTAGGCGGTCTGGCGGTCAGCGCGGCAGGGGGCCGTAGCGCACGTCGAGGGCGTGTGCGGAGGCCCGCTCCAGCTCCGGCAGGAGGCGGTCCCGCTCGGTGAGCGGGAAGCGCCACAGCAGTTGCCCGAGGAACACCTCGCGGGCGCGGGGTTCGACCGTGTCGCCCTCGCTGAGGAGGATCTGTGCGAGCGCGGGCGCGAGCGGCAGGTCGTCCGCGACGCCGATGCGGTCGATCCGGCCCGGCTCGGCGAAGAAGACGCGGAAGAAGGTGGCGTTCGGCGCCGGGGTGGTGCCGTCGGCCCGGAACGACAGCCGGCGCAGCCGGTCCCGGTCCGCGGGACGCAGCAGCAGGTCCAGCCAGAGGTCGAGCAGCCCGGCCTCGCCGTTCAGCTCGCGCACGCTGGGCGAGATCAGGCTGCCGCCGACGCGCGGGTTGACCTCGATCAGGTCCCACCGGGAGCCGTCGTACCGGGCCTCGACGTGGAAGCAGCCCCAGCGCAGTCCCAGGTGGGCCAGCAGACCGGTGACCCAGGCGAGGCCGGCGGCGGTCTGCTCCGGGCCGACGGAGACGGGCGGGCTGGTGCAGGCGTTCTCCAGGACGGCCCCGTCGGTCTCGGTCACCTCGCGCTTCTCGTGTACGGCGACCACGAACGCCTCGCCGTCGCCGACGAGCACCTCGAAGCTGAACTCGCGTCCCGGCAGGTAGTCCTCGATCAGGAAGGAGAGCCCGCCGTCACCGAAGGCGGAGGCGTACACGGTGTCGTCCCGGGACTCCTCGGTGATCCGCTGGATCCCGGCCCAGGTGGTGGCGGCGGACAGCGGGAAGGTGCCGTAGGAGGCGATGCCGCTCACGGGCTTGACGAAGTAGCGCCCCGGGCGCCGCCGGTACAGGGCCAGCGACTCCTCGGTGAGCGCCACCGCGCGCACCCGGCTCAGGCCGGCCTCCGCGAGTTCCTGGCGCAGCGTCAGCTTGTCACGCAGCGCCAGCACCTGCTTCGGGTCCAGGTCGGGCGCCCCGAGCAGGGCGTTGGCGTGCGCCATCAGATGGCGGTAGCCCTCCCACACGGTGACGCAGGCCAGGACACGCTCGCCGCGCTCGCGCAGTTCCGCCAGGTACGACTCCACGTCGGCGCGGGTGAGCACATGGTCGTCGGTGCACCGGACGCGGCTCGCCTTCGCCTCCAGGTCGGCCTGCCGGGCGGGCACGTGCTCCGGCTCGGGCAGGGAGCTGAGGACGTAGGACGCCAGTCCGCGTGCGTCCAGCGCGGCGATCAGATCCTCCATGAAGGAGAAGCCGACGTGGCTGAGCAGCAGGACTCCCTCGCCGTGTGCCGTGGCCGGGTGGCTCACTGTGCGGTCCCTTCGGTGTGGGCGGGTGCGGGGTGCTCCTCCCTCCGCCTCCTCGGATGCACGGGGAAAGAGGGGAGGGAGGGGAGCGAGGAGCGTCAGGGGCGGGTCAGGCCGCGAGGGTCGCCTTCTCGCCGGTGCCGAGGGTGTTGGCGTACAGCTCCTCGAAGTACAGGGCGAGCAGCCGCTGGTGCTCCTGCAGGTACCGCTTGAGCGCCTCGACGTCCTGCTCGCCGCGGATCAGGAAGCGCAGCGCCGCCCACACCTCGCCGGGGTGGTCGTCATTGATGTCGGTGTGCGAGTGGCTGATCTGGCCGCCGATGTTGCCCTCGCCGACGGACTCCTTGAGGGCGACGAGCTTGCGCGGCTCCAGCTTCACGTTCACGTACTCGACCAGGTACGAGTACGCCACCACGCCGAGCGGACCCTCGTGGTCCAGCAGGTACGAGAAGTAGCCGGTGAGCAGCTTGGTCGACAGGTACGGCTCGATCGAGAGGAACTCCTCGCGGCTGACGCCGACCTTGGCGAGGTCGTCGATGAACAACTCGTCGTGGAGCATCTCCTCCTGCTCGTAGTTCGCCCACACCTGGGCGGCCTCCGGGCTGCGCTTGGCTATCTCGGTGAGCGCCTTGGACTCGGCCACGCGCAGCAGGCGGATGCGCCAGGCGGTCTCCACCAGGTTGCGCTTGTAATAGGCGGAGTTGACGTCCTTGCCCTCCAGGTGGGCGGCGGCCGGGACGGTCTCGTACCACTCCTCGATCTGCCGGTCGATCTGCACGTCGATCTCGGCGCGCAGCTCGGCGGAGGCGGCCGCGTTCAGGAACGGACGGCGGTTCTCGTAGCCGACGTTGATCACTCGGTTGGACATGGGTCTCCCTTTGCTGTGCCCTGTCGGGCAGGTTTGTTCCGGGACGGGGATGGTTCGGGGGCGCACGCGGCCGGCACCGCGGGCCGTCGGGCCACGGCGGTACGGCGTGCTGTGCGCGGTGGGTCAGGAAGGGTGAGGGGGCGGCGTCAGTCGGCGAGACGGATGGTCGCCGAGTCGTGGAGCCGGCACTGGCAGGCCAGGCGGTAGGAGCCCTCGGACCTGCCGAGGTCCGCCAGGAAGTCCAGCTCCTCGTCGTCGCTCTCGCCCAGCGCGTCGGCGCCGTCGAGGACCTCGACGACACACGCACCGCAGGCGCCGGAGCGACAGCCGAAGGGGATGACGCGCTCGGGGGTCTCGAACTCGATGTCGGTGAGCGGGGAGCCCGCGGGCAGCATGATGTCCAGCCCGTGGGGCAGCACGGTCAGCTTCTTCAACAGCACGGCGTCACCAGCCTTTTCGCGCGGCGCGGCCAGGTGGGGGGACGTCGGAGGAGTGCTCGGGGGCCAGCCGGCTGCCGGGGCGCAGGGCCACGGCGGCGTGGTTGACCGCGGTGGCCGCCTCGCCGAAGCCGACCGAGATCAGTGGGACCCGGCCGGGGCGGGCGCAGCCGTCGCCGACCGCGTACACCTCTGGCAGGCTGGTGCGCTGGGTGGCGGGATCAACCTGAAACGCGCGGTGCTCCAGCCGCGCCCCCCAGTCGGCGAGCGGGCCGAGGTTCGCGGAGAAGCCCAGCGCGGCGACCAGCGCCTGCGCCGGCGCCTGCGCCGACTGCTCGCCGTGGGTGACCGTCACGCGTTCCAGCCGGCCCTCGCCGTGACAGGCCGTCACCTGCGCGTCCGTGAGGATCCGAACGGGGGCGTCGTACAGCTGCTTCACGCTGTGCTCGTGGGCCCGGAAGGAGCCGCGCCGGTGCACCAGAGTGGTGCTGCGGGCGATCGGGGCGAGGGCCAGCGCCCAGTCCACGGCACTGTCCCCGCCGCCGACGATCACTACGTCCCGCCCGGCGTGGTCCGTGGGGCGCGGCACGTGGTACGCGGCGCCCCGGCCCAGGTACGGCAGAGCGCAGGGCAGGGCGCGGGGCGTGAACCGGCCCAGGCCCGCGGCGATCACGACGGCCCCGGCGTGCACGAGCCGGCCGCGGTCGGTGGACACGGTCCAGCCGCCCCCGGCGCGTCGCGTGAGCGTCGTCGCCGTGTGGCCGAGCAGATACCGCGGCTCGAAGACGGCCGCCTGCGCGACGAGGTTGTCGATCAACTCGCGGCCCTTGATCGCGGGGTGCCCGGCGATGTCGTAGAGCGCCTTCTCCGGGTAGAGCGCGGCCACCTGGCCGCCGGGATGGTCGAGGGCGTCGATGACGACGCAGGTCAGGCCGCGGAAACCGGAGTAGTAGGCGGCGTGGAGGCCGGAGGGTCCAGCGCCGATGACGGCTATGTCGGCTGTGTCGGCCGCGTCAGCCGGATCAGGTGTGCCGGGTGTGTCGGCTGTGCTCGCCGGCGCGCCGGCTGTGTCCGTGGTGGTCTCGGCTGCTCGGGTCACCGCCGGCCACCCTCGGTTCCACCGTCTCCACCGTCGTCGCCGTCATCCTTCGTGCGCTCCGCACGCGAGCGCTCCTCGCGCAGGCTCAGCACCTCGTACAGCACGTCGTGCACGGGCGTCGGCGTGCCGAGGCGGGCGCCGAGACGCACCACCGAGCCGGTCCAGGCGTCGAGTTCGGAAGGCAGGCCGGCCAGGATGTCCCGCTGGAGTGAGGAAGTGCCCTGGGCGGGCTGGCGGTCGATGAAGGCGAGCGTGGACTCGACGATGGCGTCGGGCAGTTCGACGCCCGCGACGCGGGCCAGCCGCTCCACCTCGGCCATGCCGTCGGCCAGCAGCCGGCGGGTGCCGGGACGGGAGCGCAACTCGCCGAACCCCGCGTCCGTCACGGCGCCGAGCGAGCCGAACGGCACCACGAACAGGAACTTGGCCCACAGTTCGGCCCAGATCCGGTCGGCGACGACACCGGTCGCCCCGGCACCGGAGAGCGCGTCCCGCAGCCGTACGGCGCGGTCGGTGACCCGGTCGTCCCACTCGCCGAAGGTCAGCGATCCCTCGCCGCCGACGTGTTCGATGAGGCCGGGCCCGGCCAGCCGCGCGATGACCTTCGCGACGCCGGGCAGCACCGCCTCCCGGCCGACGGCCGCGGCGACCAGCTCCGGTGCCTCGACGCCGTTCTGCAGCGTCACCACGCCGGTCTCCGGTCCCACCAGGGACTTCAACGCCTCGATGGCGGGGGTCAGTTGCCAGGTCTTGACACACAGGAGCACGAAGTCGCTCTCGCCGATCTCCCGGGCGTCGGAGGTCGCCCGCACCCCCTCGACGACAAGGTCGCCGGCGGGTCCGCGCACGGTGAGCCCGTCCCGGAGCAACGCCTCCAGGTGGGCGCCCCGGGCTACGAACCGCACATCGTGTCCGGCGGCGGCCAGCCGGCCTCCGAAGAACCCTCCGATGCCCCCCGCGCCGACTATGGCAATCTTCACGATTCTTTCCTCGCTTGTGGCTCAGATTTCGCCTGCTGTTGTCCGGCACTCGGGGGTTTCCCCTGCCTGGTTCGCCGCCGACCTGGGTCGGCACAGCCCAACCCTCCCGCCACCCCGCGACCCTGTCGGGTACAGTTCATCTGATTACCCGGTCGCCATTGATCGCGATTTCGAAAAGGGTGAACGAGTGCGGGGAGGAGGGGGACGTATGGGCGTGACGTCATCTTTCGACGGCGCCCCAGATGATGTCATCCGCGCTGACGTGGCTGTTCGTGGCGGTGTCCGCGCCGGCCGCCGTCGCCGTTCCGAGAATTCCGGCAAGGAAAATTGCGGCGATGAGTGCGACTGTGGAACGCCTGGTGCTCACGCTTTTCTCCCCCAGTTTTATGGGTGAAGGGTTTTCCCTCGCCCGACAGAAATCTTGCCGGAGCGGGAGTGTCCGTGGCCACTGAAAGCCGATGATGAAAAGTCACTGACAAGTTATTGTCACAGGCAATCCGCGTAGAGCATAGGAAAAGTGGGCAAGATGGACACCGGTACGGGGGTGGGGGCGGACCCGAAGCTGCCGCAGCTGCTCGAACTGCACCAGAGTCTTTATCGCATCGCACTGGAGAACGGGATCCTGCACACCGCGCTCGTGGCGCGGGAACTCGACAGGCCGATCGCCGAGATCGCGGAGGCGGTGCGCGACCTCGCGGCCCTCCATCTGCTGCATCCCACGCAGGCCGGCGCCGACGCTTCGGGCGAGGACCCCGGGTCGTCCCCCACCTATACCGCCAACAGCCCCGATGTCGCCACGGCCCATCTCAACGGCCCCGTTGAGGCCCGGATACGGCAGTTGCGACAGCGCTCGGACCAGGTCAACAACCACGTGATGACCATGCGTGGCGTGTTCGAGGAGGCGTGGCAGAGCCACGTCACCCGCACCGGGGTGGAGCGGCTGACCGGAATCGACGCGATCCGCAGCGTCCTGGAACGGCTCACACTGACCGCGGGCGTCGAGATCGCCTCCGCTCACCCTTCGCTGCCCGCCCAGCCGGTGATCGAGGAGGGCCGGGGACGCACCACGGAGGCCGCCGAGCGCGGCCTCCGGCTCCGCACGCTGTACCCGCACTCCGTGCTGTCCCACCCCTACATGCGGCAGCACATGGGCACGGCGGCCGGAGCGGGCGTGCAGTTCCGCACCATCGGCCACATACCGGACCGGATCATCCTCTTCGACGCGGACACGGCCGTCGTGGCCGATCCCGACCAGCCCCCGAACCGAGGCGCGCTGGTCGTGCGGGACCGCTCGCTCGTCCGCTTCCTGTACCGCTCCTGGGAGAGCATGTGGGAGTACGGGCGGCCCTTCACGGCGTCCGACGGGGACCCCTCGGCCGCCCCCAAGGACGACGTGCGCAGGGAGGTGCTGCGCATGCTGGAGTCCGGCATGAAGGACGAGATGGCCGCCCGCCGGCTTTCCATGTCCACCACCACCTACCGCCGCCATGTCTCGGAGCTCCTGGCCGAACTGGGCGCCCAGAGCCGCTTCCAGGCGGGCAGCTACGCCCGGCGGGCCGGCTGGCTGGACGACTGACGACAGCCTGCGGCCCGGCCGACCAACGACGCCTCCCTCCGGTCCGCACCAGTTGGGAATCCAGCACCACTGACCTACTGACCAGCAGCCCCTCGGGACCAAGCCACAAAGGCCCTCGCTCAGAATGGAGACCTCGTATCGGACTGGCCGGCAGTTCGTTCCGACAGCGGCTCGCCGCCCGTGAAGGCGGTGAGACACCAAAGCCCCTCGGTCGCCGGTGTGACGAGTGAGATCACCACGCCGACCACGAGAGGCTCTGTCACCTCACCCGCCTGGCGCAGCGAGGTGGTCTTGCCTACGGCACCGACGGTCTGCGACGAGCCATACCGCTCTCGCAGCGAGCCGGTCTCCGAACCGGAGACCGGCCCTCGTACCGAGGTCGGGCAGGTCGGCGCGGCTCTGAACCGCATGCTCGACCACATCCACGCCGCCCTGCACGCAGTTCCTGAAGGACTCCTCGCCGGCGGCCGCCCAGACCCTGGGCCGACCTCCCGGACGGGGCCGGTGTGGCCCGTCCCGCAATGGACGGGCCTTGCCGTACAGGAGCCGATTACAGAGGATGCGGGTGGGGACCGGGGCCCCCGTGCCGGAATCGGCAGGGGCGGACCGCTACCCGGAGTACAACAGGAGACAGCGATGTCCCAACAGGCTCGCCCCCACGAGGCCGCTGAGCCCGAGACCCCGCATCTCGATTTCCAGGGCACCACGCCGTACGAGGACTACGTCCGCGCGGACGTCCTCACGCACCTCCAGCACACCCTCTCCGACGATCCCGGAGAGATGGTCTTCCTGGTCACGACCCAGGTCATGGAGCTGTGGTTCACGGTGATCGTGCACGAGTGGGAGACCGCCGCCAAGGCCCTGCGCGCCGACGACGTCCCGACCGCGATCGCCGCCCTGAAGCGTTCCGTGCGGGAACTGGCGGCCCTGAACGCCTCCTGGACCCCGCTCGCCCAGCTCACCCCCGCCCAGTTCAACTCCTACCGCTCCGCCCTCGGCGAGGGCTCCGGCTTCCAGTCGGCGATGTACCGGCGCATGGAGTTCCTGCTCGGCGAGAAGTCCGCGTCCATGCTCGTACCGCACCGCGGCGCCCCGCGCGCCCACGCGGAGCTGGAGAAGGCGCTGCACGAGCCGAGCCTGTACGACGAGGTGTTGCGCCTGCTGGCCCGGCACGGCCACCCCGTCCCGGCCACCGTCCTGCACCGGGACGTCTCCCAGCGCTACGAGCCCTCCGACCAGGTCGAAAAGGTCTGGGCGGCGGTCTACTCCGACGATCCGGACACCGAACTCGCGCGTCTGGGCGAGGCGTTGACCGACGTGGCCGAACTGGTGTGGCGCTGGCGCAACGACCACCTGGTCGCCACCCGCCGCGCGATGGGCGCCAAGCCCGGCACGGGCGGCTCGGCCGGTGTGGCCTGGCTGGAGAAGCGCGCCCGCAAGAACGTGTTCCCGGAGCTGTGGACGGCGAGGTCCCATGTCTGAGCTTGCGCTGGAGGCGGAGAAACTGGACGCAGCGGACGAGCTGGCGCCGCTGCGGGACCGCTTCGTCCTCGACACCGTGTCCGATCACGCGGCTGACGCCGCGGGCGTGTACCTGGACGGGAACTCGCTCGGCGCGCTCCCGGCCCACGTCCCCGACCGGGTGGCGGACGTCGTGCGCCGGCAGTGGGGCGAGCTGCGCATCCGCTCCTGGGACGAGAGCGGCTGGTGGACCGCGCCCGAGCGGATCGGCGACCGGATCGCCCCGCTGGTCGGCGCGGCCCCCGGCCAGATCGTCGTGGGCGACTCCACAAGTGTCAACGTATTCAAGGCACTTGTGGCGGCGGCACGGATGGCGGACGAGGCGGGCGGGGGCCGCAGCGAGATCCTCGTCGACGCGACGACGTTCCCCACGGACGGCTACATCGCCGAGTCGGCGGCCCGCCTGACCGGCCGCACCCTGCGCCCGGTGACCCCGGCGGAGGTGCCGGGGGCGTTGAGCACCCGTACGGCGGCGGTCCTGCTGAACCACGTCGACTACCGCACGGGCCGGCTGCACGACCTGCCCGGCCTGACGGCCGCGATCCACGCCGTGGGCGCCCTCGCCGTCTGGGACCTGTGCCACAGCGCGGGCGCGCTGCCGGTGGGGCTGGACGAGCACGGTGTCGACCTGGCGGTCGGCTGCACGTACAAGTACCTGAACGGCGGCCCGGGTTCACCGGCGTACCTCTACGTCCGCCGGGAGCTCCAGCCCCGCTTCGACTCCCCGCTGCCCGGCTGGAACTCCCACGCCGAACCCTTCGGCATGAGCCCGTCCTACACACCGGCACCGGGCGCGCTGCGCGGCCGGGTGGGCACCCCGGACATCCTCTCCATGCTCGCCCTGGAGGCGGCCCTGGAGGTCTGGGACGACGTCTCCGTCCCCGCGGTCCGCGCGAAGTCCCTCGCCCTGACGGACTTCTTCCTGCGCTGCGTGCGGGCGTACACGGAGCCGGGCCGCGTCGAGTCCGTGACGCCCGAGCGCCACGAGGAGCGCGGCAGCCAGGTCGCGCTGCGCTGCGCGGACGCAGGCGAGGTGATGAAACGCCTGATCAGCAGGGGTGTCGTGGGTGACTTCCGGCACCCTGACGTGCTCCGCTTCGGCTTCACCCCGCTGTACGTCGGGTTCGCCGACGCGGAGCGGGCGGCGCGGATCCTGGGGGAGGAGCTGGCGTAGGCGACGGCCCCGGGAAAGGGGTCCGGGGGAGGGGTCCGGGACAGCCGGTCCCTCCCCCTGGGAGCCGTGGGGCACCGTGCGGACCGCTCCGCCCTCACCCTGCGTGACAACCCCATGTCCGCGCACGTCACCGGCCTGATACCGTCCCCGCCAACGGTGGACGCGGAGTTCCCCCCTCTGGTCCGTCACACGCCAAAAACGTTCCATCGCTGAGAGGTTGGAGCATGCCGGACGACGCAGCAGCAGCCCGCGCCGCCGCCGAAGAGGAGTCGGCCTTCTCGCACCCCCCGGTCGACCCCGACATCAGCTCCGCGTACGGCGACCACCCCGACCAGGTGATCGACTTCTACGCCCCCCGGTCCACCGCCCCGGACTCCCCGTCCCCGCTGGTGGTGGTCCTGCACGGCGGCGCCTGGCGGGCCCGCTACGACCGCCGGCACATCACCCCCTTCGCGGACTACCTGGCCCGTAGGGGTTTCGCGGTGGCGAACGTCGAGTACCGCCGGGGCGGGGAGCCTCCCCTGATCCCGGGGCAGGGCACGGCGGCGGACGGAGGCGCCGGGGACGGCGCCACCCCTTCGGCGGGCCGCTGGCCGGAGACCTTCGACGACGTGGCGGCGGCCCTGGACGCCCTGCCGGACCTCGTCCGCACGGCGCTGCCGCAGGCCGACCCGCGCCGCACGGTGCTGACGGGCCACTCGGCGGGCGGCCACCTGGCGCTGTGGGCGGCGGCCCGGCACGTCCTGCCCGCGGACGCCCCGTGGCGCACCACCGGCCCGGCCCTGCTCCGCGGCGTCGTCGCCCTCGCCCCGATCGCGGACTTCGAGGTGGCGGAGAAGCTGGACGTCTGCGGCAACGCGAGCCTGCAACTCCTCGGCGGCCACGAGGGGTTCGCCGCGCGCCGCCCGTACGCCGACCCCGTGCTCCTCCTCCCGACGGGCATCGCGACGACGCTCGTCCAGGGGCGTACGGACCTGGTGGTGCCGCAGGCGGTGGCCGAGTCGTACGCGGACGCCGCGGCGAAGGCGGGCGAGGTGGCGGGCCTGACCCTGCTGGAGGACGTGGGCCACTTCCCGCTGATCGACCCGGCGGCGGACGCGTGCGCGGTGGTGGCGGAGGAGATCGCCCAACTGGCCTGGTGATGTGGGTGGTTGCTCCCTGGGGGGGGGCAGCCGCGGCCCGCCCCTTGGGGGCCGCCCCCGGTCATACCCGTAGTACCTGAGAGCTACCCCGAAGGACCGCTCTCAGGCGGGACGCCGACGACAGGACCCGATCCATAACTTCCTTGTCAGAAAGGCCCGATGGCCGGGCTTTCTGAAAGGAAGCCGACCATGGGGCAGCATCCCCCGCACACCCCCGACCCCTGCCTCTCCTCCCACCCGCAGCCGCCGATGGCGAGTGCGCCCCACGAGGGCCGCCCGCACCCGGCGACGCAGCGGTCACCGACGGCGCGGGCGGGAAGCACGGCGCCGACGGCGAAGCCGAGGCGCGGCCTGTTCCCGCCGAGGCGTCGCAGACACTGGCGTCGCGCGTTCCTCGCCGCCCTCCTCACCACGGCCATCGCCGCCCCCCTCTCCGCCGCGACCACCCACCCCCGGATCCCGGCCCCCCGCCCCTCCGCCCTGCCCCCACTCACGGCGAGCACCCTTCAGAAGACCTACGAGGCCAACCGGGCCGACGCCACCGCGGCGGCCACCATGGCGGCGGAGCACGGCGACACCGACCGCGCCGCCGCCGACCGCACCCTCGCCTCCCGCAACCTCCTCTCCTTCGACGGCCGAGGCGCGGGCCGGGCCACCGAGGTCCTCGGCGACCTCTCCCGTGCCGACCACATCGCCGTCCTGGTCCCCGGCTCGGACACCTCCCTCGACACCTACGCCCGCTTCCACCAGACCGCCGCGGCGCTGTACGCGGACCTCACGCACCGCGCCCCCCACGGCACCCGCGTCGCCGTCATCGCCTGGCTCGGCTACGAGACCCCGGCCACGGTCAGCACCACCGTCACCACGACCACCCGGGCCGACGAAGCCGCTCCCCACCTGCGCACCTTCGTACGCGACCTGCGGGCCGCGACCGAGCCGCACGCCCACCTCTCCCTGCTCTGCCACTCCTACGGCTCGGTCGTCTGCGGCCGGGCCGCCCCCGGCCTGGACGCCGACGACATCGCCCTGGTCGGCAGCCCCGGCGCCGGAGCGGGCTCCGCCGCCGCCCTGCACACCCGCGCCCGCGTCTGGGCGGCCCGGGGCGGCGACGACTGGATCGCGCACGTCCCGCACACCAGCGTCCACCTGTTCGGCACCGCCATCGGCTTCGGCACCGACCCGGTCTCCCGCGCCTTCGGCGCCCGGGTCTTCGACGCCGGCGACGCCCAGCACAGCGGCTACTTCACCCCGGGCTCGGCCTCCCTCGCCAACCTGGCCCGGATCACCCTCGGCGAGACCTCGGAGGTGACCCGTGCCTGAGCCAGCCGTACTCCACCCCGTTCACGACCCTGTCCACCCCTCGCGACGCCACCTGCTCCGCCCTCCGCACGTCCCTCACCCCGTCCGCGCTCTTCGCCGCGGCGCCCACCAGGTGGACTCCGCCACTCCGGCCGACCGCGACCGTGCGGTCGACGCCCTGCGGGCCTTCGCGATCCTCGGCGTCGTCCTGGGCCACTGGCTGGTGACCGCGCTGGTGGCGAGGGACGGCGGCCTGCACACCACCAGCCCGCTCCAGCACATGCCGTGGCTGGCCCCGGTCTCCTGGCTGTTCCAGACCCTGGCCGTGTTCTTCCTGGTCGGCGGCCATGTGGCCACGCGCAGCCTCGCCTCGGCCCGGGCCCGGGGCGAGAGTTACGGCGCCTGGCTGCGCGCCCGACTGACCCGGCTGCTGCGCCCGGTGGCCGCGCTGCTGTGCCTGTGGGCGGTGGCCGCCACGGCCCTCCTCCTCACCGGCACCCCGCCGGCCACGATCGAGACCCTGGTCAAACTGGCCCTGTCCCCGCTGTGGTTCCTGCTGGTCTTCGCCGCCCTGACGGCCGCCACCCCGCTCCTCACCCGCCTCAACCCCCTCTGGCCGCTGGCCGTCGTCCTGCACGTCGACCTGCTCCGCTTCGGCCTGCACCTCGGCCCCGCCTGGCTCGCCTGGCTGAACCTGCCGGCGGGCTGGCTCGTGCCGTACACGCTGGGCGCGGCCTGGACCCGGGGCGAGCTGGACACCCGCCGCGCGGCCTGGGTCCTGCTCCTCGGCGGTACGACGGCGACGGCGTTGCTCGTCGGCTTCGCCGGCTACCCGGCGTCGATGGTCGGCGTCCCCGGAGCGAGGATCTCCAACCTCGACCCGCCGACGCTCGCGGCCGTCGCCTTCGGTCTCGCCCAGTGCGGCCTGGCCCTGCTCCTGCGCGACCGGCTGCGCCGCGCGATGACGCGCCCGCTGCTCTGGTCGGCGACAGCCCTCGTCAACCTCTCGGCGATGACGATCTACCTGTGGCACCAGACGGCCATGATGGCCACGACCGCGACGGGTCTGACCGCGGGCCGCCTGCCCGGTCTGCACACCGCACCGGACTCGCCGGACTGGGTGATGTACCGCCTCGCCTGGCTCCCCGTCTTCGCTCTGGTCCTGGCCCTGTGCTGGACGGCCTTCCGCCACCACGAACAGGGCCCGCGCCGCCCCCGGGACCGCACGTCGCACGTGGTCCGCCGCCACCTGCCCCCAGCAAAGACCCCGCGCAATGCCTAATGTTGACCTCGTGAAGCCCGCGGCCGCCGACGACGAGAACGACCGACAGCGCCGCCCCACACCCGAACCCGTCACGCCCACCCCGACCCGGCGCCGCCGCCTGCGCACCTGGCTGGGCGAGAACCCCTCTTCCCAGTCACCCCCCTTCGCCCGGCACCGCTGGCTCCGCTTCCTCATCTACCTGTTCGTCGCGTACGCCGCGCTGGGGATCGGCCTGGGCGGCGGGGACCAGCTGGCGAACGAGTACGGGCTGACGGCCGTCGTCGGCTGGCTCCTCGGCCTCGTCCAGGGGGCCGTCGTCGTTGTGGCGATCTGGCGCCCCGTCCCCGCCTGGGCCGCGTCCCTGGCCGCCGCCGTGCTCACCGCCCTCCTCGCCCGTCCGCATCTCGCGACGGACGCGACCGCCAACTCCGGCTGGCCCTGGACGACGCCCGCCCTGCTGGCCCAGATGGTCGTGCTGGCCCTCCTCGCCCTGCGCACCCGCCTGCGCGGCACGCTCGCCGCGCTCGGCATCACCGTCGTGGTGACGTGGGTGCTGGAGGCCCCCATCGGTGCCCGGAGATACTCCCCGACCGGTGTCGTGGCCGTCGCCCTCTTCGCCGTCGCGGTCCTGATCGGCACCGCCCTGCGCAGCCGCAGCGAGGCTCGGGCGGAGCTGGCCCAGCAGACGACGATCACCGCGGAGGAGCGGGCCCGCCGCGCCCTGCTGGAGGAGCGCAGCCGTATCGCGCGTGAGCTGCACGACGTGGTCGCCCACCACATGTCGGTGATCTCGATCCAGGCCCAGGTCGCCCCCCACCTGGTCGAGAACCCCTCCGAGGAGCTGAAGGAGAACCTGGCGGGCATCCGCAACAACGCCCTGGAGGCGCTGACCGAGCTGCGCCGTGTGCTCGGTGTCCTGCGGTCGGCGGGCCCGGACGACCCGGAGGCCCTGGACGACGCCTACCGGCTGTCCGCCCCCGGCACCGGCCCGGCCCCCGACGCCCCGCAGCCGAACCTCGCCCGGCTGGACGCGCTGATCGAGAACACCCGGGCGGCCGGTCTGGAGGTCGTCATGAAGACGGAGGGCGAGCCGCGCGGCTATCCGCCCGGTGTGGAGCTGTCGGCGTACCGGATCGTCCAGGAGGCCCTGAGCAACGTCCTGCGGCACGCCCCGGGCGCGTCGGCCACCGTGGAGGTCCTCCACTACCCGCACGGGATATGCCTGGACGTCACCAACTCCCGCCCCACCCGCCCGGCCCCGCCGTCCCCCGGCAGCGGCCACGGTCTGCTCGGGATGCGGGAGCGGGCGGCCATGCTGGGCGGACACGTCGTCGCGACGGGCGACCGGAACGGCGGCTTCCGTGTGACGGCGTTCCTGCCGCGCGAGGGCACCCCGCAGCCGGCGAACCCGGCCCGCCCCTCCGCGTCCGGCCCCGGCCCCGAGCTCGACCCCGACCCCGACCCGCACAGTCCCGAGCCCCCGACAGGAGAGCAGTCCCCATGACGAGCGGTGCCGGCACTATCCGTGTACTCATCGCCGACGACCAGGAGATGGTCCGGCAGGGTTTCACCGTGCTGCTCAACACCCAGCCCGACATCGAGGTGATCGGGCAGGCGGTGGACGGGCTGGACGCGATCGCCCGTACCGCCGAACTGGCCCCGGACGTCGTGCTGATGGACATCCGGATGCCGGAGATGGGCGGCCTTGAGGCGACCCAGCGGATCACCGTCGAGCACCCCGCGGTCAAGGTGCTGGTGCTGACCACGTTCGACCTGGACGAGTACGTGTACGAGGCGCTGCGGGCCGGCGCCTCCGGCTTTCTGCTCAAGGACGCCTCGGCGGACAAGCTGGCCGAGGCGGTGCGGGTGGTGGCCGCGGGCGACGCCCTGCTCGCGCCCGGCATCACCCGGCGGCTCATCGCGGAGTTCTCCCGCATGGACGGCAGGAACCGGGCCCCGCTCAAGCAGCGCGTCGGCGATCTGACGGAACGGGAGACGGAGGTGCTGGCGCTGATCGCACAGGGTCTGTCGAACGCGGAGATCGCCGAGCGGCTGGTCGTGGCCGAGCAGACCGTGAAGACGCACGTCGGCCGGATCCTGGTGAAGCTGGGGCTGCGCGACCGCACGCAGGCGGCGGTGTTCGCCTTCGAGTCGGGCCTGGTCCGCCCGGGAGGGGCGACCCGTAGTACCTGAGAGGGACCCCGCAGGACCCCTCTCCAAGGGGACGACCGCGACCATGGCCTCGGCCTACCGTTCTGTACGTGACCGAGACGACGCACACGCAGACGACACCGCCGGGCCGGGCCGGCCGGCGGCGCAGCCCCGAGATGTGGCTGGCCGCAGACGCCCTGCGCGGTCTGCGGCAGGAACTGTTCCAGGACGCCTTCAGATACGACCCGCTGCCCCGGCCGGGCGAGGCGGGCCCGCTCACCCGGCGCCTGCCGGGCCGGATGCGGGAGTACGGCGCCTGGTCCCGGCACCTGCTGGTGGCCTTCGGCGGTGCGGTGGCCCTGTTCGTCGCCATGGCGGACGAGGAAGCGCCGTTGCTCGCCCTGCTGTGCGGGCTCTGCGCGCTGGTGCCGGTGCTGCTGACCCTGGTGCGTCCGGTGGGGGCGTTCTGGGCGTCCCTCGCGGGCACCGTCGTCATGTCCGTGATCGGCCGGGGAGAGGGCAGCTGGCCGTGGGCGCCGGCCAGTTTCCTCTCCCACCTGCTGGTGCTGACGGTCGTCGCGCTGCGCACCCGCCCGCGCACGGCGGCCTGGATGTGGGCGCTGACCGCGGTGTTCGGCGTCTTCTGCGACATGGTCCTCGGCGGGAACGAGTACGGCACGGACACCGCCCCGATGCTGTTCCTGTCGGCGCTGCTCCTGCTGATCGTCACGGTCCGGCACATACGCAGGGAGGCCCAGCAGGAGATGACCGCGCAGCAGACGGTGACGGCGCACGAACGCTCGCGCCGCACGCTGCTGGAGGAGCGCACGACCATCGCCCGCGAGCTGCACGACGTGGTCGCCCATCACATGTCGGTGGTCGCGATCCAGGCGGAGGCGGCGCCGTACCGGGTGGAGAATCCGCCGCCGGAGCTGGAGAAGGCGTTCGCCACCATCCGGGAGAACGCGGTCGCGGCCCTGACCGAGCTGCGCCGGGTGCTGGGCGTCGTCCGCGCGGAGGACTACGAGGCGCCGGAGGCCCCGCAGCCCACGCTCGCGGACCTGGACGGGCTGCTGGCCAATGTGCGGGAGGCCGGCCTGGTGGTGGACAAGGCGGTGACGGGCGCGGTCCGCGAACTCACGCAGGGCGTGGAGCTGTCGGCGTACCGAATAGTCCAGGAGGCGCTGAGCAACGCCCTGCGGCACGCCCCCGGAGCGGACGCCCGGGTGGAAATAGGCTACGTTCTCGGTGGCCTGGGCCTGCGCATCGTCAACGCCCCGCCGCCGGCCCCCCACCTGATAAATCCCTCGCCCGGTGCCGGGCACGGGGTGACGGGCATGCGGGAGCGGGTCTCGATGCTGAGCGGCGAGATGACGGCGGGCCCGACGGACGACGGGGGCTACGAGGTGACGGTGTTCCTGCCGGTGCCGGCCGCCGCGAGCGAAGGGGACGCATGACCATCCGCGTACTGATCGCGGACGACCAGATGATGGTCCGCGAGGGCTTCTCGGTCCTGCTGAACGCGATGCCGGACATCGAGGTCGTCGGCGAGGCCGTCAACGGGAGGGAGGCGGTGGACCGGGTTCGCGAGCTGGCCCCGGACGTCGTGCTGATGGACATCCGGATGCCGGAGCTGAACGGCATCGAGGCGACCCGGGAGATCGTCGCGGCGGACGCGGCGGCGAAGGTGCTGGTCCTGACGACGTTCGACCTGGACGAGTACGTGTACCAGGCCCTGCGCGCCGGCGCCTCAGGCTTCCTCCTGAAGGACGCCTCGGCCCGGCAACTGGCCGACGGCGTCCGGGTGGTGGCCGCCGGCGAGGCCCTGCTCGCTCCCTCGGTCACCAGACGCCTGATCACGGAGTTCTCCCGCCTCTCGGAACCTCCGCGCCTGATCCCGGCGGCCCAGGCGACCTACGGCGAACTGACCGAACGCGAGACGGAGGTCCTGATCCTGATCGCCCAGGGCCTGTCGAACGCCGAGATCGCCGAGCGACTGGTGGTGGCGGAGTCGACGATCAAGACCCATGTGAGCCGCATCCTGGTGAAACTGGGCCTGAGAGACCGCACCCAGGCAGCGGTCTTCGCGTACGAGGCACGTTTGGTCACGCCGGCCTGACGCTGCGTCACGTTGCTCATGAACAGGCCTTGCATCGCCTGATGTTCGAACATGCGCATCTGAAGCTGCGCAAGTGCGAGGGTTTTTGCGGCAACGGGGAGGCGACACGAACGCCCTGCTGGCCTGAGGGCCGGGGACGCGTAACCAAGGGAGTGAACATGGAACTGGAACTCGTGCCGCACGTCGGCACAGGGCGTTTCCGGTTCGGCATGTCGGTCGAGGACGCGCGCGCCGCGGTGGCGGAGGGGGGTCTTTTCCGGACCGTTTCGAGCGACGAGGAGCCGGGGCAGATCGTGCTCACGCACGACGGATCCGAGAGGAACGTCGTGCTCGGGTTCACCAAGGGCGCGCTGAGCGGTGTGGAGCTGTACCGGTTCTGGAACGAGGCCGCCGATGTGCGGGTGCTGCTCGACGGACTGGACGTCTTCCGTACTCCGGGCGAGGACCTCTTCGGACAGCTCGCGGAACGGGGCCACACCATCGAGGAGAACGACCTGGGCTTCGACGCCCTGCCGGAACTCGACGTGATTCTTGCGAACCAGAGCAGCTACGCATACCCGGTGGACGAAGTCGGCACGGCGGCGCCCGAGTACCCGGTGATCCCCGGTGTGTCGCTGGGTTCCACCCGGCAGACCTCCCAGGAGGTTCCCCGGGACGCCGGCGGTCTGCCGTCGTGCGTCACGTCCGTCCTCGTGGGCGGGAGGGACTACTACGGCGTCCGGCACGGGGAGCGGGGCTGATCGCTTCGTATCGCTCCGCCGGTCGCCCTGGTCACGGGCCCGCTCGGCGGGTTAGCGTCCGCGCATGGCTGGCGCTACCGATGTGACCTTCGATCCCTGGGACCCGGCGTTCCTCGCCGACCCGTACCCGGCCTATGCCGAGCTGCGGGCGCGGGGCAGGGTGATCCGGTACGAGGCGACCGACCAGTGGCTGGTCCCGCACCACGCGGACGTCTCGGCGCTGCTCAGGGACCGGCGGCTCGGGCGGACGTACCGGCCCCGGTTCTCGCACGAGGACTTCGGGCGCGGCGCGCCCCCGCCCGAGCAGGAGCCGTTCCACACGCTCAACGATCACGGGATGCTCGATCTGGAGCCGCCGGACCACACGCGGATCCGGCGCCTGGTGTCGAAGGCGTTCACGCCGAGGACGGTCGAGCGGCTGACGCCGTATGTGCGCCGGCTCGCGGACGAGTTGGTGGCCGGGCTGGTCCGGGAGGGCGGCGGGGATCTGCTCGCGGAGGTGGCCGAGCCGCTGCCCGTCGCCGTCATCGCCGAGATGCTGGGCATTCCGGAGGCGGACCGGGCGTCGCTGCGGCCCTGGTCGGCGGACATCTGCGGGATGTACGAGCTCAACCCGTCGCAGGAGACCGCGGCCCGGGCCGTCCGGGCTTCCGTGGAGTTCTCGGAGTTCCTGCGCGAGCTGATCGCGGCGCGGCGGAGGGAGCCGGGGGAGGATCTGATCTCCGGGCTGATCGCCGCTCACGACGAGGGCGACCGGCTGACCGAGCAGGAGATGATCTCCACGGCCGTGCTGCTGCTCAACGCGGGACACGAGGCCACGGTCAACGCGACGGTCAACGGCTGGTTCGCGCTGTTCCGGAACCCCGCCCAGCTCGCCGCGCTCCGCGCCGACCACTCGCTGATCCCGTCCGCGATCGAGGAACTGCTGCGCTACGACACCCCGCTCCAGCTCTTCGAGCGCTGGGTGCTGGACGACATCGAGATCGGCGGCACGACGATCCCGAGGGGTTCGGAGATCGCCATGCTCTTCGGGTCCGCCAACCATGACCCGGCGGTCTTCACCGACCCCGGCCGCCTGGACCTGACCCGTGCGGACAACCCGCACATCTCCTTCAGCGCGGGCATCCACTACTGCATCGGCGCTCCCCTGGCCCGGATCGAGCTGGGCGCCTCGATGCGGGCCCTGCTGGAGCGGGCTCCCGGCCTGGCCCTGGCCGCGGAACCGGAGCGGAAGCCCCACTTCGTCATGCGCGGACTGGAAGCGCTGCCCGTGGTGGCCGGTTGACCAGCGCGGTCAGCCGGCCAGGTCCCGGCGGCGCAGGCCCGCCAGGCCGCCCGCCACCAGCAGCGCCGCCAGGGCCAGCAGGACGCCCACGGGAGTCCAGTCCAGGTGTCCGCCGGGGAGCTTCGGCAGGTGGCCGAAGGGGGAGAGGTCCAGGACGGCACGGGGGACGTTCAGCGCCGGGCCGATCCAGCCGATCAGCAGGGCCGCGCCCGCCACGCCCCAGGCGGCCGTCGCGCCCCGCGGCAGGACGCCGTGGAGCAGGACGGCGAGGCCGCCGATCACCCAGACGGCGGCGACCTGGAGCAGGCACGCGCCCAGCACCGGGCCGATCTGCCGGCCGTAGCCGACGGCGAAGCCCAGGCCGGCGAGCAGCATGATCAGGGCCGAGCCGCCGAAGGCGATCAGCAGGTGGCCGGCCGCCCAGCGCAGCCGGCCCACCGCGCCGGCCAGGACCGGTTCGGCGCGGCCGGAGCTCTCCTCGCCGTTCAGCCGCAGCACGGAGGAGACGACGTAGAGCGCGGCGACCAGGCCGAGCATGCCGACCATCGCGGCGAGGAAGGCGTCGGTCAGCCCCGACTGGCCGCCCATGCGCTGGAAGATCTCCCGCGCCTGGGCGTTGTCGCCGACGAGCCTCGCGGCGCCGTCGGTCAGCCCGCCGTAGACGACCCCGGCGAGGAAGAAGCCGATCGACCAGCCGAGGACGCTGCCGCGCTGCAGCCGCCAGGCCAGGGCGCCGGCGGTGCCGAGCCGGCCCGCCGCCGGTCCCGGCCGGGTCGGCAGGAAGCTCATGCCGATGTCCCGGCGGCCCGCCAACGCGTAGGCGAGGAAGGCCTGGAGGGCCGTCGCCGCCACGAACAGCAGCAGCACCCACCAGCGTTCGGCCGCGAAGGCGCGCAGGTTCTCCAGCCAGCCCAGCGGGGACAGCCAGGTGAGGACGGACGAGCCGTCGGAGGAGGCCGAGTCGCCCGCCGCGCGCAGCACGAAGGCCGCGCCGAGCACCGCCGCCGTCAGCCCCCGGGCCAGCCGGGCGCTCTCGGTCAGCTGGGCGACGATCGCCGCCGCCGTGGCGAAGACCATGCCCGCGCCCGCCACCCCGAGCCCGAAGGCCAGGGCGCCGGCCGTGCCCTGCCCGGCGAGTCCGGCCACGATCAGGACGCACAGGGCCGTGTTCGCGACGGCCGCCGCCAGCAGGGCGGCCGTCAGGGGCGCCCGGCGCCCGACCGCCCCGGAGGAGAGCAGTTCATGCCGCCCGCTCTCCTCCTCGTCGCGGGTGTGCCGGACGACGACGAGGAGGCTCATGACGGCGGCGAGGGCGCCCGCGTACACGCCGACGCGCCAGGCGGTCAGCGCGCCGAGCGAGTCGTCGAAGACCGGGCCGACCATGGCGCGCAGCGAGGCGTTGCCGGTCATCTGGTGCCGGAGGTCGGCGCGCTGGGCGGGGGTGGCGTACAGGGTCTTCAGGGTGTTCGGCATGGAGAGGACCATCAGCGCGTTCACCGCGACCCAGACCGGCAGCATGACGCGGTCGCGGCGCAGCGCGAACCTCAACAGGGTTCCGGTGCCAGCCAGTTGGCGGGGCATCAGGCCGACGCCCCCTCGGTCCGCGCCGTCTCTTCCGTGTAGTGCCGCAGGAACAGCTCCTCCAGCGTCGGCGGGGTCGAGGTGAGCGAGCGCACTCCGGTGGCGCTCAACGACCGCAGGACGGCGTCGAGCCGGTCGGTGTCGACCTGGAGCCGGACCCGGTGGCCCTGGATGTCCAGGTCGTGCACGCCCGGCAGGTGGGCCAGTCCGTCGGGCGGGCCCGCGAGTTCGGCGCTGACGCTGGTGCGGGTGAGGTGGCGCAGGTCGGCGAGCGAGCCGCTCTCCACCGTGCGCCCCTTGCGGATGATGCTGACCCGGTCGCACAGCTCCTCCACCTCGCTGAGGATGTGCGAGGAGAGGAGGATCGTGCGGCCCCTGTCGCGTTCCTCCTCCACGCAAGCCTGGAAGACCTCCTCCATCAGCGGGTCCAGGCCCGAGGTCGGTTCGTCCAGGATCAGCAGGTCGACGTCGGAGGCGAAGGCGGCGACCAGGGCGACCTTCTGCCGGTTGCCCTTGGAGTAGGTGCGGCCCTTCTTGGTGGGGTCCAGCTCGAAGCGCTGGATCAGCTCAGCCCTGCGCCGCTGGTCGAGTCCTCCGCGCAGCCGGCCGTAGAGGTCGATGACCTCGCCGCCGGAGAGGTTGCGCCACAGGGTGACGTCGCCGGGGACGTACGCGATGCGGCGGTGCACCTCGACCGCGTCCCGCCAGGGGTCGCGGCCCAGCACCTGGGCGGCGCCCGCGTCGGCGCGCAGCAGTCCGAGCAGGACGCGGATGGTGGTCGACTTGCCGGCGCCGTTGGGGCCGAGGAAGCCGTGCACCTCACCGGCCTCGACGTCCAGGTCGAGGCCGTCCAGCGCGTGGGTGCGGCCGAAGGACTTGTGGAGCCCGGAGACCGTGATTGCCTTGGTCATGCATCAGAACGTACGCTTCTTTCAGAAATTTGTGAAGTTAAGGAAATGCATGAACGCCGGATAGGGTGAGCGGCATGACGGAGCCAGGGAACGGGACGGAGTCAGGGAGTGCGCGGGACCCCGAGGCGGTCTCGCGGTTCGTGGAGCGGTTCGCGGCGCAGCTGGTCGAGGCCGGGATGCAGCGCATGCCCTCCCGTGTCTTCGCGGCCCTGCTCGCCTCCGACACCGGCACCCTGACCTCGGCCGAGCTGAGCGAGCAACTGCGGATCAGCCCCGCCGCCGTCTCCGGGGCGGTGCGCTATCTCGCCCAGGTCCACATGGTGTCGAGGGAGCGGGAGCCCGGCTCGCGCCGGGAGCGCTACCGGGTGCACAGCGACCAGTGGTACGAGGCGCTCACCAGCCGCGAGGCGATCATCAAGCGCTGGGAGGACGCCCTGCGCGAGGGCGTCGCCAGCCTCGGAGCCGACACCCCCTCGGGCCGCCGGCTCGCGCAGACGCTGGCCTTCTTCGAGTTCATCGAGCAGGACGTGGCCCTGATGATGGAGCGGTGGCGGGTGTACCGGCAGGAGAGGTTCGGGGACTGAGCCCGCTCAGCGCTCCTTCGTCTCCTCCAGCACCGTCCGCCCCAGCAGCGCGTACCGCTCGGGCGCCCGCCGCTTGAGGTACTGCGCGCCCCCGACCCCCGCCGCCGCGACCAGGGCCACCAGCCACGGCGTCGCCTTCAGCACCAGCGAGCCGGACTCGGGACCGGCCGCCGCGCCCATGTTGGACACGAGGAGCACGACGACAGCGAGCATCGCGATGCCGCCGAGCAGCGGCGCGGTGAAGGTGCGGAACCAGTGGCGGCTCTCGGGGTGGTGGGAGCGGAAGTAGGCCAGCACCGCGAAGGAGCACACGGCCTGCACGACGAGGATCGCCATGGTGCCGAGGATGGCGAGCAGGACGTACGTGCCGGTGTACGGGTCCTTGCCCGCGGCCCAGAACGCGCCGAGCAACACCGCGGTGACCGCCGTCTGCACCAGCCCGGCGATGTGCGGGGAGCCGTGCCGGGCGTGGGTGCGGCCGACGGTGCGCTGGAGCGAGGGCAGGACGCCTTCCCGTCCCAGGGCGTAGAGATAGCGGGCGGCGCAGTTGTGGAAGGCCATGCCGCAGGCCAGCGAGCCGGTGATCATCAGCCACTGCATGACGTCGACGGCCCAGTGCCCGACGTAGCGCTCGGTGGGGTTGAAGAACATCGCGAGCGGGTTGGCGGAGGAGGCCGCCTTCACGGCCTCGGCCTCGCCGTTGCCGGAGATGGCCATCCAGGAGACGAGGACGTAGAAGACGCCGACGCCCAGGACGCTGATCATCGTGGCCTTGGGGATGATCTTCTTCGGGTCGCGGGACTCCTCGCCGTACATCGCGGTCGACTCGAAGCCGACCCAGGACCAGAAGGCGAAGAACAGCCCGAGCCCGGCGGACGTGCCCTTGAAGGCGTTGACCGGGTCGACCGGCGCGAAGGTGAACCCGTGCGGGCCGCCGCCGTGGAGGGCGACCGACACCGCCATCGCGGCCAGCACGGTCACCTCGGTCGCCAGCAGCACCACCAGCAGTTTCTCGGCGACGCTGACCCCGAACCAGGTGCCGGTCGCGTTGATCGCGAGCATCAGCACGGCGAAGGCCCACCAGGGCACGTGCGCACCCGTCTGGTCCTTCAGGGTCGTGGTCGCGAAGGTCGAGAAGATCCCGATGAGCGCGGGCTCGAAGACGACGTACGCGAAGGTCGCGAGCAGCCCGGAGGCGAGCCCGACGGTCCGCCCCAGCCCGTACGAGATGAACCCGTAGAAGGCGCCCGTGGACGTGATGTGCTTCGCCATCGAGGTGAAACCGACGGAAAAGATTGCCAGGACGACCATTGCCACGAGATAACTCGCGGGCGCCCCGATCCCGTTGCCGGACGACACCATGAAGGGCACGTTCCCGGTCATCGCGGTGATCGGCGCGGCGGTCGCCACGGCCATGAAGACGACCCCCAGCAACCCGACCGCGTTGGGTTTCAGCCGGTGAACCGCATCCGAGCCATCCGCCTCCGCCGTCGGGGCAACGCCCTCGTCCACTGCCATCGGGTGGCCCCCTCCGTGTCCGGTCCGTGAGTCCTGGTGGGTCCTGATGGAGCAGGATGGTGGACGAGCGGGGGCCGCGGGAAGGGGTCGGCCGGGTTAAATATTTGTCACCAGACCTTTAGGGGCGGCTCGTGGGGGTCCCTCAGGACGGCAGCACCAGCCCCCAGGCCGCCTCCGCCACCCTCCAGGTGCGCCTGCGTACGGGGCCCGAGACGGTCCCGTCGGCCCGGTAGCGGAAGTCCGGGCCCGTGACCGTCACCGTCCGCCCGCAGGCCCGCAGCGGGGTCGCCTCGGCGCCCACCGACAGGGGGCGGAACTCCACCTCGGCCGTGCCGGCGCCGGGCGCCCCGGGTGCGCCGAGCGCTCCGGGTGCTCCCGGCGCTCCGGGAGTCACCGTCAGGGACTCCAGCGGCTCGTCCAGGTCCACGAGCGTCTCGCCGTCGAGCTGGACGCGCAGCCGGGTGGGGCCGGGGGAGGGGACCGACGGGAGCCGGGGCGGGCGTGCGGGCAGCGTGCGGGCCAGCAGGGTGCGGTACCAGCGGCCGGCGGCCGGCGCCACCGGTTCGGGCACGGGCGCGGGGACGCGCCGGGCCGGCGGGATCGCCAGCCCGGTCAGGACGACCCCGTCGCTGTCGTCGACCAGCAGGTCCAGCCGCCGTTCGGTGCCCTCCAGGACCGCCCGGGCCGCCGCCACCGCGCCGCCGGGCACGCCCAGCGACTCCGTCAGGGACGTGTCTCCCGCCCCGCCGACCGGCACCACCGACAGACCGCATCCGGCCAGTTCGCGCTCGCGGTGCAGCAGCGTGACGGCCCGTAGCAGAGCGTGGTCGTCGCCGATGACGACCGGCCGCCGCGAACCCCTTCGGCCCAGCGCCCGGGCGAATTCCTCGGGGCCGTCCGGGAGGCACACTTTCGCCGCCGCACCCGCGCTGAGCACGTCTTTCGCGATCCGAACGGACTCGCCGTCCGTCTGCCGTGCCGCCGGATCGATGATCACCAGCAGCTGGTCGGACATCGCGAAAGTCGCCACCTCGGTCCTGCCTCGCTTCCTCGGGTAGCATCTTTGTGCAAGAGCCCCTTGCGCTATTGCGCCAGGGGCTTCGTCTATTCCGGGGCATCCGGTCCGACGGTTGTGCGACCAACGGCGGTCGCTGTGGCACGCGGCGGTGAACCTTACGCCCACGCCCCCGACCTTGGACATGCCCCGCCCGGAAGGGGTGTACGCGCGTGCCCGCACTTGTGCTGCTCGGTGCTCAGTGGGGTGACGAAGGCAAGGGGAAGGCGACCGACCTGCTCGGTGGCTCGGTGGACTATGTAGTGCGCTACCAGGGCGGCAACAACGCCGGCCACACGGTCGTCGTGGGCGACCAGAAGTACGCGCTCCACCTCCTCCCTTCCGGAATCCTCTCCCCCGGCTGTACGCCGGTCATCGGCAACGGTGTCGTCGTCGACCCGTCGGTCCTGCTCTCCGAGCTGAGCGGTCTGAACGAGCGTGGCGTCGACACGTCCAAGCTCCTGATCAGCGGTAACGCGCACGTCATCACGCCGTACAACGTGACCGTCGACAAGGTGACGGAACGCTTCCTCGGGAAGAGGAAGATCGGCACGACCGGGCGCGGTATCGGTCCCACCTACGCCGACAAGATCAACCGCGTCGGCATCCGGGTCCAGGACCTCTACGACGAGTCGATCCTGACCCAGAAGGTCGAGGCGGCCCTCGACGTCAAGAACCAGCTCCTGACCAAGCTGTACAACCGGCGCGCGATCGCCGTGGACCAGGTCGTGGAGGAGCTGCTGGGCTACGCCGAGCAGATCAAGCCGTACGTCACCGACACCGTCCTGGTCCTGAACCAGGCGCTGGAGGACGACAAGGTCGTCCTGTTCGAGGGCGGTCAGGGCACCCTCCTCGACATCGACCACGGCACGTACCCCTTCGTCACCTCCTCCAACCCGACCGCCGGCGGCGCCTGCACCGGCGCCGGCGTGGGTCCGACGAAGATCAGCCGGGTCATCGGCATCCTGAAGGCGTACACGACCCGCGTCGGCGCCGGCCCGTTCCCGACCGAGCTGTTCGACGAGGACGGCGAGGCGCTGCGCCGGATCGGCGGCGAGCGGGGCGTGACGACCGGCCGTGACCGCCGCTGCGGCTGGTTCGACGCCGTCATCGCCCGCTACGCGACCCGCGTGAACGGTCTGACCGACTTCTTCCTCACCAAGCTGGACGTGCTGACCGGCTGGGAGCAGATCCCGGTCTGCGTGGCGTACGAGATCGACGGCAGGCGGGTCGAGGAACTGCCGTACTCGCAGACGGACTTCCACCACGCGAAGCCGGTCTACGAGACGCTGCCGGGCTGGAGCGAGGACATCACCAAGGCGAAGTCCTTCGCGGACCTGCCGAAGAACGCCCAGAACTACGTCAAGGCGCTGGAGGAGATGTCCGGCGCCCCGATCTCCGCGATCGGCGTGGGCCCGGGCCGGGACGAGACGATCGAGATCAACTCGTTCCTCTGAGAGTCCCTTTCCCGAGGCCCGGGGATCTGATGGGATGGCCGGTGCGGTGAACCCGACCGGCCATCCCATTGTCTACAGCGCCGAGCGGGATGGGGAAGACGACCACTCTGTCCGTCGTGAAGGAAGCGGGATGCTGCTGAGATTCCGAGTGGCCAACGTCCGGTCCCTGCGCGATGAGCAGGAACTGTCGTTCGTCGCGCCCGAGGACGACGAGACCGAGCGGGCCACGGCGCGCGAGACGGAACTTTCCGACGGCAGGCGGCTCCCTGTCCACACCGTCCTCGGCGTCTTCGGCGCCAACGCCTCCGGCAAGTCGAACGTGATCGCCGCCTTGCGGAACATGCGCCACTGCGTACTGCGGTCCTATGCCGACTGGACCTCATACGACGGCATCCCTCGTGACGAGTTCGCCTTGGACCCCAAGGCGGTCGCCGAGACCTCGCTGTACGAGGCTGACTTCGTCCTCGCCGGTGGGGTGCGCTGGACGTACGGCTTCGAACTCGGGCAGCGACGCGTGGAAGCGGAGTGGCTCTACGCCTATCCCAAAGGCCGCCGCCAGGTGTGGTTCGAGCGCGACGCCACCCGCGAGAAGGACTTCGACTTCCCCGGCGAGCGGCTCCACGACCGCACCCGCCTGGCCCGCACCACCCGCCCGGACGCCCTGCTGCTGACCCGCGCCGCGAACGACGGACACGACCAGCTCACGCCCGTCTTCGACTGGTTCAAGAACAACCTCTGGGATGTCACTCCCGAGACCGAGCGGACTCAGCGCGAGGACTACACGGCTTTGAAGCTGCTGCGCGACGACGGCTTCCGTAAACGTGCCGAGGAGCTGCTGAAGGTGGCCGATCTGGGCATCGCCGGAGTGGAGGTCGAGCAGACGTCCTCCGACAGGCCTCTGGTACGGCTCGTCCACGAGGGCAGCGGCGAGAGAACCGCGCTCGACTGGGACGCCGAGTCATGGGGAACCCGCTCCTGGTTCGCCCTGATCGGCCCGCTGCTGCTCGCCCTCGACACCGGAGCGGTCCTCCTCGTCGACGAACTCGACGCCAGCCTGCACTCGCGCTTCGCAGCCGAGGTCGTGCGCCTCTTCCAGGCCCCCTGGCTCAACCGCAAGGGCGCGCAACTCGTCTTCACCGCCCACGACCTCTCCCTCCTGCGGACCCCGGGCGGCGGCCGGCTGCTGCACCCGGGCCAGATCTGGCTCACCGAGAAGGACGAGCGGGGCGCCACCAGCCTGACCCCGGTCGCCGACTGGGAGCCGACGGCGGAGGAGGACCTGATGACGTCCTACCTGGCTGGATCCTTCGGAGCCGTACCGAGGATGTCGGAGGGCCAGGTCGGCCGACGACTGCTGCGCACGGAGGAGACGGCCGCGCTGGACGCCGAAACAGCGGACGACGACGTACGGACGGGGACGGAAGGGCTCTGATGGCGAGGGCACGGGGAGGGGACAGCGTCTCCCGCAGGAAGGGCGGCGGCGCGAAGGGCCGGGCCGGCCGGGCACGTCAGGTGTACGTCTACACCGAGGGCGAGGTGACCGAGCCCGAGTACATCGACATCATCGTCCGCAGCGGCACGTGGGCCGAGCCGGGCCGCACGGTGCAGCACCACATCGCGAACCCCAACGCCGAGGGCAAGCACCGCAAGCCGTTACGGATGGTCCAGGAGGCCGTCCGCACCCTGCGCAAGGTCGAGCGCGAGGCCGAGGACGCCGGGATCAGGCGGGGTAAGGACTGGAACTGGCCCCAGGTGTGGGTTCTCTTCGACCGCGACGACCACCAGGGCATCCGTGAAGCCCGGGACCTCGCGGAGAAGGAGGGCGTCCACGTCGCCTACTCGCATCCGTGCTTCGAGCTGTGGCGGCTGTTGCACTACACCAACTACACGTCCACCTTCGGCGGGGCGTGCGGCGACGCCAACAGCCGGTTGCGCTCCCGCCCCGGCTTTGCCGCGACGTACGGACGCGGTGTGCGGACGGTCACCGAGCAGCAGTCGAAGCACGTTCGTGAGGGACAGGTACTGACCCCTGCCACTGATGATGACCTCAGCCGTTACAGGACGGCCAAGAAGCACGCCCAGAAGATCAACGATGGTCATTCCACGGCCAATCCCAACGACTGGGACCCCTACACGGACATGTGGCGTTTCGTGGAGGATGGACTGCTTCTCAGCGGCTACTAGGCTGCACTGATGTACGCGCAGCGGACCGACGGCACCACCCGTCGGCCGCTGCCCCCCCCACCGCTCGTCACACGTGAACAGGGAGCCGTAACGTGGCCAGGATCACGCTCGAACAACTGGAGCGTCACCTCTTCGCCGCCGCGGACATTCTCCGCGGCACCATGGACGCCGCCGAGTACCGCGACTTCCTGCTCGTCCTGCTCTTCCTCAAGCGGGCCAACGACGAGTTCGAGGCGGTCTGGGAGAAGGTCGTCGCCGAGGAGATGACGGCGGGCGCCACGCGTGAGGAGGCGGAGGAGGAGGCCGACGAGCCGGCCAAGTATACGGCGCGCGGTGTGATGTACGTCCCTGAGGTTGCCCGCTGGGCGCGGTTGGCCGGTGCGGTGGACGACGTGGCCACGAAGCACCTCCAGCCCGCGCTCGACGCGATGGAGGCCGACAACCCCCGGCTGCGCCACCTCTTCGACCACGTCAACTTCAACCGGATCGGTGGCGGCGGGGGCACCGGTACGGCGGCGGCCAAGCTTGCCGACAAACGGCTCCAAGGGCTCATCGAGCACTTCGGCGGCATGCGGCTGCGCGGTGAGGACTTCGAGTTCCCGGACGTCATCGGCGCCGCGTACGAGTACCTGCTGAAGGACTTCGCCGACTCGGCCGGCGCCAAGGGCGGGGAATTCTACACCCCGCGCGCGGTGGTGCGGATGATGGTCGAGCTGGCGCGGCCCCGTGCGGGACAGCGGGTGTACGACCCGTGCGTCGGCTCGGGCGGCATGCTGATCCACGCCAAAGAGTACATCGAGGAGCACGGCGGCGACACCGAGGACCTTGCGCTTGCCGGGCAGGACGCCAACAACGGCTCCTGGGTCATGGCCACCATGAACATGCTGTTCCACGGAGCCGCCGACTTCAGCCTGCGCATCGGAGACACCCTCACCAGCCCCGCGCACCTGGACGAGTCGTACGACATCGTGCTCAGCAACCCGCCGTTCTCCATGGATTACAAGGCCGCCCAGATCTCCGACATCGAGGAGCGGATGCCGTACGGCCAGACGTCCGAGAAGGGCAAGGCCGACCTGATGTTCCTCCAGCACATGCTGCACATGGTGGTGCGCCGGGGCGGCTCGGTCTTCACGGTCATGCCGCACGGGGTGCTGTTCCGCGGCGGCGCGGAGGAGAGGATCCGCGCGAAGCTCATCGAGGCCGATCTGCTGGAGGCGGTCATCGGCCTGCCGTCGAACATCTTCTACGGCACCGGCATCCCGGCCTGTGTCCTGGTGCTGCGCTCCCACGGCCGCAAGCGGGCGGGTCGCGACGACAAGGTCCTCTTCATCAACGCCGACCGAGAGTTCCACGCCGAGCGTGCGCAGAACATCCTGCTGCCGGAGCACGTGGAGAAGATCGTCTCCACCTTCCATAGCGGCGAGGAGGTACCGCGCTTCGCCCGCTGGGTCGAGCGGCAGGAACTGCGGGACAACGCCTACAACCTCAACATCCGGCGGTACGTCGACAACACCCCGCCACCCGAGCCGCAGGATGTACGGGCCCACCTGGTGGGCGGAGTGCCGCGCGCGGAGATCGAGGCGGAAGAGAAGAAGCAGCTGCTGGAGGCATACGGCGTCCAGCTGACCGACCTGTTCGCCGAGCGTCCGGACGATCCGGCGTACGTGGACTTCCTGCCGGAGGAGCAGCGCCCGGACGCCGACCGCCTGACCGCGTTGGCCAGGGGTCGTGAACAGGATCTGTGGCAGGCCTTCGACAAGTGGTGGGCGACGGAGACGGAGAAGATCACCGCGCTGGCTCCCTGCGAGGGTGACGACCGGACCGAGTTCGAGAAGCGGGCGCAGCTGGCCCGGCTGCGAGCCGATCTCATTGATTCCTTCCGCGACACGTTGCTCGGCGTCGGCGTACTGGACCGCTTCGCGCTCGCGGGGGCAGTCGCCGGGTGGTGGCAGGACGCGAAGAACGAGCTGAAGGCGCTGGCAGGAAACGGTTTCCGGGGAGTTGTCGACGGCTGGGTCGAGACGGTCGAGACCATGCTGGAGCCGGAGCCCGACCCGTGGAGCGGAGGTGCGCGCAAGCGCTCGGCGGCGGAGCGACGCCAGGCGTACGCGCACAAGGTGGTGGCGCGGCTCGTCCCCGACTTCCTGAAGGAACTCGCGGCGGCGGACGAGCGTAAGGCGAAGCTGGACGCGAAGGTGAAGGCCGCGGAGGAGGCGGAGGCCGCGCGGGCGGCTGCGGCGGCGGGGGTGACGGAGGACGGCGAGCTGCCCGACGGCGCCGAGGCCGACGGCGACGGTGAGGGGTCGGCCCTCGACCCGGCGATCGCGGAGGCGCTGCTAAGCGAGGCGGACCTGAAGAAGCTGAAGCGGGACCGCACGGCGGCGAACAAGGCGGTGAAGACGCTGGAGGAGGAGTTCTATCCCTTCGACGGGATGGGGGGTGCGTCGGTGGCCACCACGAAGAAGAAGCCCAAGGTGGCGGAAAGCTCTTCGGGGCAGACCGAGTTGGCTGTGGCTGTGGAGGACGAGCCTGCGAACCGCCCGACGCCTCGGCTGCACGAAGCTCGGAAGAACCTGAGTGATGACCGAGCCCGCGAGATCGTGCTGGGCATTCTTCGTGACGACCTGGCGTCCAAGCTGGAGGGGCATGTGGTGCGTCGGCGCCGAGAGTTGGTCGACGCATACGTGGGCTGGGAGCGGAAGTACCTGGTGTCGCTGCGCGACATCGAGAAGCGGCGCATGGAGGCCGAAGAACGGCTGAACGGCTTCCTGAAGGAGCTGGGCTATGTCGGTTGAGCCGGAAGTCCGTTGGGTGCCGGTCGGCGAGGTCGGCGAGGTGCGGATGGGTAAGCAGCTTTCGCCGGCGAGCAGTCGTGCCCATGGAAAGATGCCTTATCTACGAGTTGCCAATGTGTTTGAAGGGCGTATCGACTACAGCGACGTAAAGGCTATGGGGTTCACGGACGCAGAGAGGCGTGTCTACGAACTGCGCCCGGGTGATCTTCTTCTGAATGAAGGGCAGGAAAGCCTGCTTAACGTTGGAAGAAGTGCCATCTATGATGGAGGTTTCGGCGCTTTCTGTTTCCAGAATACCTTGATCCGCTTTAGGCCGGGAAGTCAAGTCATTCCAGAGTATGCTCAAGCGGTATTTGTGCAGTGGCGTCGGCGGGGCGTATTTGCCCGCGTAGCCGAGAAGACGAGCATCTCTCATCTGGGTGGAAGTAGATTTGCCAGGATTCTGTTTCCATGGATCCCCGTTTCAAGGCAGGAGGAAATTGTTGAAAGACTGAAAACCCTGTCTGACTTGAAGCGTGTCACTGAAGAAGGCCTCGCTAAGAGGAAATCTGTAGCGGACAGTGCTCTAACGCAGATGCTGTCCTGTGATCCGCAGGGGAGTGGGGGGTATAGCGTTTGCGGTGACGTAATCAAAATGTCCGGCGGCCTTCCGATGGAGCGGGCAGGCGTAAACCCGACGGGGCGTTATCCGATTGTAGGAAGTAGCGGTTTCGCAGGTAGAGGGGATTGTCGGCTTACCGGTGGGCCTACGATCGTGATCGGGCGAGTTGGCGAGGGGGGAGTTGGTTCTGTTCGTTTCGTGGGCGAGCAGGCGTGGGTTACAGACAATGCACTCTGGGTGCGAGATTTTTCTCCTGGCTGGAATCCTGAATTCATTGCGGTATATTTGAAGTGGTTTAACCTTCGGAAGCTTCGCAGTCAAACTGGTCAGCCTCTTATTACTCAGGCTGCAATCGCGGGTGTGCCAGTTCCCAATTTCAGCCTGGATGACCAGCTTCGTGTTGTGCGATTTTATAGAGCATGGCAAGAAGAATGTGAAGCTTCTCGTGATGAAGTTGAGAAAGTTAGTTTGCTGCAAGAAGCTGTTGCGGAGTATTTGTTGAGTGACAAAAATAGTCACCGGCATTCTCGACCGGGGCGTGCAAAGAATTCGGCCAGGTGAAGGAGGGGTATGCCCGTCCGAAAGCCGCCAACAGTCAGACAACGGCGCCTCGGGACTGAGCTTCGGCGGATGCGCGAGCATGTCGGGCTCTCCCTCACCGAGGCTGCCGCGCTGCATCGCGTGGACAAGACGGCGATTAGTAACACCGAGTCCGCTCGGTTCGGCGTGAGCCCTGATCGGGTGCGTGTGTGGGCGGCCAACTACTCCTGTCCCGATCCCGCCTACGTCGATGCTCTCGCGAGCATGGCCAAGGAGCGTGCCGGCTCCAACTGGTGGGACGAGTTCAGGGACTCCATCGCCTCGTACATGCTCGATCTGGCCGAGCTGGAACATCATGCTGTGGCTCTTCGGCACGTACAGATCACGCATCTTCCCGGCCTGCTTCAGTATGTGGACTACGCAAGTGCGGTGTTCGGGGAGGCCGTACCGCCGTTGTCCTCGGAGGCACTGGACCTCCAGGTTGCCTTCCGCATGCGTCGCCGGGCGCTGCTGGACCGCACGGACCCTCCGGCATGCTCCTTCCTCCTCCATGAGGCCGCTCTGCGGATGCTCTTCGGGGAATCGGCCATCGTGAAGCGGCAGTTGAAGTATCTGCTGGAGCAGTCGGAGCGCGATGCCGTCACCCTCCGCGTGGTGCCGTTCTCGGCAGGCGGGTTCCCGAGTGCGGGCAGCTCGACCATGTACGCCTGTGGTCCAGTCCGGCAGCTCGACACCGTGCAGATCGACGTGCCGAGCGGTGTGACGTTCCTGGACTCGGAGACGCATCTGACGAACTACCGCGCTGTACTGGACCGTATGGAGCAGCGGTCCCTGGAGCCTGGACCCTCGCGGGACTTCATACGCAAGGTGCTGCACGAACTGTGAAAGCGTGAATCAGATGGACATTCAGTGGCGCAAGTCGTCGTACTCCGAGCAGGCAGGCAACTGCTTGGAGTTGGCGGTGGTCGACGGCCAGGTGCTGGTCAGGGAGAGCGACGAGCCCGACATCGTCGTCAGGACTACCCAGGCCAAGCTCGCGGCCTTCCTGGCTGGGGCCAAGGCGGGCGAGTTCGACGAGTTGCTCTGACCCGGGACTGTCAGAGCGAACTTCGCATCAACGTTGATGCATCCGCACTGTTGGCGCTAGCCTGGTCTCGGGCGGTAGTCACCCGATTACCCCCTGATGCAAAGCGCCCCGGCGGTGTCTCCAGCACCCCGGGGCGGGCCAACGCTGCATAGGAGCGTCAGCATGTCCAAGCCTATCCGGCATGCCCTCGAACGAACACTTGCCCCGGTCCTCGCCCTCCTCCTTCCCGCCACGGGCCGGCGTCGGTGTCCGGGTCGGCCGAGGTGCGCCCACGCGGCCCCGCGCACCCTCTCCGGCCTGCGGCTGTTCGTCCACCGCGCTGCCGTACCCGCCCTGAGCGAAGCCCTGCTGGCGAGGGCGAAGTCCCGCACTGCAAAGCGGATCGAACTCGCCACCCCCATCCACGACACCGGCCCTCTTGTCCGCCCCTACCTCCTCGCCCACGAACGACAGCAGCAACAGACCGAACGCCGTGCGGCCCTCGTCCTCGCCCTCGAAGGGATCGACATCGGGCCGTGGGTCATTCATGGCCACCGCATCGGCGCCCCCGCCGTGTCCCTGGAGGTGGCGGCCTGATGGGTGCGACGCCGAACGCGCGGGTCCAGGTGAACCGCGTACCCAGCAAGCCTGTCCGCCGGCAGGATGACGGGACCCTGACCATCGACCTCTGGCTGTCCCGGGACGGAGTCTTCGACTCGGACGCGGCACTGTGCCTCACTCCCGCCGAAGCCGAGATGCTGCACGCCCAACTCTGCTACGCCCTCGACGACGACACCGCGGCCCTCATCGTGCCGGAGAGCAAGCGGCCCGACTGCCGCAGGGAGGTGGCCACCGGCCACGGGAGCCTGTAGGGACCAGAGGTACCGAACCCGGCCGAAACACCTGTCCCCGCTGAGCGCCCCGCTGGCCGAAACCCGTGCGTCAACCTCCCCCGGCGCACGGGTTTCTGGGCGTGCGCGCCACCAGTGGTCACAATGGGTCTTCTACGGATCACCGTGACGCTGGGGAGGCGCGGGCATGGCTGCCGGAGCGGTTGGGGGAACGGCCGAGAGGGACGAGGTTGAACGGCCGCTCCTGGAACACCTCATGGCGATGGGGTGGCAGCACATCGAGGGTGCGCGGCTCCGGGACGAGGGCGAGCGGGACGACTTTCGCGCGGTGCTGCTGGAAAAGCGGCTGCGCGCGGCCGTACGGCGCAACTCGCCCTGGATGACCAGTGATACGCAGGCCGAACAAGCCGTCATCCGGTTGCGTGGCACCGCCCGTCATGTGACCGCCGGATCGCTCGCCCAGGCCAACCGGGACACCACCACCCTCCTTCTGCACGGCATCCTGCAACCCGGACCGGGAGACAAGGACGTCAAGACGAAGTTCGTGGACTGGTCGCAGGAGGCGATGGAGGGGAGCCGGGAGGAGATCCTCGCCCGCAATGACTACGTCGTCGTCGACCAGTTGCGTGTGCACGACGCGGACGGCAGGCCGGCCGTGCTAGACCTCGTGCTGTTCGTCAACGGCATCCCCCTGGTCGTGGTGGAGTGCAAGTCGCCGTACGTCCGTGATCCGGTCGGCCGGGCCATCCGAGACCTGCGTGCCTACACCGGGCGCCCCCTGGACGACGACACCCGGCAGGGCACCGGCGCCCCGCGTGGCGTGCCGCACCTGTTCGCGCCGGTGCAGTTGCTCGTGGCCGCCGACGGGGAGGATGCCGCTCTCGGCACGTACTCCTCCTCCGAGGAGCACTACGCGCTGTGGCGCAGCCTGGCCCCCGACTACGCCGACCCTGCCGTACCCGGCGACGACGGAGCCGAGGCGCTGCGCCGTGAACTGCGTGGCTGGGGCCTGCTCGGGCCGGAGGAGCAGCCCACGCTTCAGCACCGCCTGACGGCCATGGTCCTCCGGCCCGGCAATCTGCTGAACATCGTGCGGCACTACGTGTTCGAGAAGCCGCTCAACGACGACGACGGCCGGGACGGCCGCCAGGCCGGGAAGAAGGCGCAGCGGAAGACCGGGACGGCGAAGGTCGTCTGCCGCCACCAGCAGTACCGGGCCACCGAGAAGATCGTCCACCGGCTGCGCACCCGCCCCAGCCGACGCGTCACCGGCCGCGACCCCGACGGGCGGGGCGGAGTCGTCTGGCACACCCAGGGCGCCGGCAAGAGCTTCACCATGCAGTTCCTCGCCCGCCGCCTGCACATGAGCGAGGACCCGGCGCTCAACGGCATAACGCTCGTCGCCGTCACCGACCGCACCGACCTCCAGCGGCAGTTGCGCAAGGCTGTGGAACTGAGCGACACCAGGGTGGTGCAGGCGAAGTCCCGTACTGATCTGGAGCGCCTGCTGACCAAGGCGGGCAAGCCCGGCGGCCGGATGGTGGTCTTCGCCACGATCCAGAAGTTCCTCGGCGACCTGGCGCCCGGCTCCGGCGACGGAGCGGGTGACACGGCCAACGGGGAGGACCAGGCGCTGGCCGAGGACTTCGAGGAGGCGCGCAAACGTGTGGCAGCGGGGGAGGATGCCGAGGAGGTCGCCGACCCGGCCCCGGACGAGCGGACGCTGCGCCGTGCCGAACGGATCTTCCCCGAGTGCAGTGACGAGGACCGCGTCGTCGTCCTGGTCGACGAGGCGCACCGGTCCCACACCTCCGTCCTCCATGCCTGCCTGCGCAAGGCTCTGCCCAACGCCGCCCGGATCGGTTTCACCGGCACCCCGCTGATGCGGGGGCGGCTCGACGACACCGGGCGCATCTTCGGACTGGAACCGAGCAGCCGGCCCGGTGGGGATCCCGAGTACCTCGACACCTACCGCATGACCGAGGCCGAGCGGGACAAGGTCGTTGTCCCCGTGCGCTACGAGGGACGGGCCACCACCGCCGAAGTGCGCGACCGGGAGCACATGGACGAGTGCTTCGAGGACCTGATCGAGCCGCTGGACGACGCCGAGCGCGAGCGGGTGCGCAAGAAGTACGGCACGCCGTCCGCGCGCGCCGTCGCCGAGTCCGTGCCGCTCATCCGCCGCAAGGCCGCCGATATGCTGGAGCACTACGTCATCGGGCCGCTGACCGGCGGATTCAAGGCGCAGGTGGCCGCTGTCAGCAGGCGTGCCGCGGTGCTGTACCGGGAGGCGCTGCGGGACGCGCGGGCCGAACTGCTGCACCGGGTGGCGGAGTTCGACGCCAGCGGCCGACGGGAAGGCCTGCGCGAGCGGGCGCCGGAGACGTACACCCGGGACGAGACGCTGCTGCTGCGGGCCTGGCAGTACCAGGAGCTGCTGCGCCGCATCGACTTCGTACCCGTGATCTCCGCCGGTTCCGAGCAGAAGGACGGACTGTGGCGGGAGTGGACCGACGAGGACCGGCAGCGGGACCACATCGCACGCTTCCTGGCGCCCTTCCCCGAGCTGCCGCCGGACAACCCGTGGGTCACCAAACCGGTCACCGAGCCCGATCCCGTCCCCGCCGGGTCGGTGGGCGGGATGAACCCGTGGAGCGACCTCGTGTGGGGCGGGAACAAGCCGGCCGAGCAGCCGCCGATCGCCTTCCTCATCGTGAAGTCCATGCTCCTCACCGGCTTCGACGCACCCATCGAGCAAGCCCTGTACCTGGACCGGCCCATCCGCGACGCGGAACTGCTCCAGGCCATCGCCCGGGTCAACCGCACCGCCCGCCGCAAGACCGAGGGCCTGGTGGTCGACTACTACGGCGTGCTCAACAACCTGGGCGTCACCCTGGCCGCGTACCGGGGGAACCCGCCCGCCCTGGACTCGCTGCACAGCATGGAGGAGGAGATCCCGCAGCTGAAGCGGACGGCGAAGAAGTTCCGGGCTCTCCTCGGCCGGCTGGGCATCGACCCGGACGGCCTCACTACCCCCGCCGCCCTCGCCCGTGCCGTACTGGCCCTGGAGGACCCGGAGCAGCGTGCCGGCTTCGACGCCTCCCTCGGCGCGTTCCTGGACGCCGTGAACCGCGTCCTGCCGCACCAGGACGCCCTGGAGTATCTGCCGGATCTGAGGGCGTGGAGCGTGCTGCAGATGCGGGTCCGACGCCACTACCGGGACGACACCGGCGGCGGCTTTGCCATGCGCGGCTACGGCCGGAAGGTGCGGGCGCTGATCGCCGACCACCTTGAGGCTCAGGAGGTGATCCAGAAGATCCCGCCGGTGTCGATTCTCGCCCCCGACTTCGACGAGGTCGTCGGAACCCTCCCGGTGCGCGAGGCCGCCGCGGAGCAGGTGCAGGCACTCCGCTATCACCTGGAGGAACGGCGCGCGGTGGAGGACCGGCCGGTCTACACCCAGCTCTCGAAGGAGCTGGAGCGGGTGCTGGAGGAGTTCGCCGGGCGCTGGGACGAGATCAGCACCAGGATCGGTCCGCTGGTCGAACGTGCCCGGCAGGCGGAGCGGAGCGATCCCGCCGTCGCCGACCTGAGTCCCATGGAGCGGCGGCTGTACGTGCTGCTCGGCGAGAAGCTGACGGAGAGCGAGATCTTGGACGACCCCACCCCGGAAGACCTGCGCCGACTCGTGGCCGAGGTGCACGACGAGATCACCGGCCAGGTCCGGCTGGCGTCCTTCGGCGGCGGCGAGGCACATGTGACGAAGCTGGAGGCACGCCTGTACGAGCGCCTCCGCGCGGCCGGGTACCGGCTCGGCGGTGAGGGCCGCCAGGAGGTGAAGCGACTGGCCTCGACACTCGCGGGCTACGCCGTGGACCACCTGGAGGAGTTCCGGACGGAGGCCCGGCGAGAATAGACCCGTGCCAGAGCATCCCGAGCCGTTGGAGAACCGCCCCGGCGAGCCCGTCCTCACCGAGGACGGCTCCCTGGTGGTGGACGGGTGCGAGCTGCGCGTGCGGATCAGTGCACGGCGCCGCCGCATCGGCCTGACCGTGGAGCGCGACAGGACCCTCACCCTGCACGTTCCCCGAGGATGCGAACTCCGGCGGGTCAGGGAGTTCGTACGCGGCAGCAGCGCCTGGATCGACGACAAGACGCGGCTCAGCGAGGAACGCCGCCAGTTGCACCCGGTCCGCACGCTGCGGGACGGTGAGATTCACCGGTACCTCGGGCGGGACTACCGGCTGCTCTTCGTCGACGGGGAGCGGTCAGCCGGATGGCAGCCGTCGCGACCGGGGAGCGGAGTCGACGTGCCCCCGGTGCGACTGGTCGCAGGACGGTTGCAGGTCGACGGTTCGGTCGGCGAGGACCCGGTACTCATTCGTGCGGCTCTCGCGGACTGGTACACCCGGGCCGGGCAGCGATGGACGCGAGGACGCCTTCAGCCGTGGGCTGCGCGGATGGATGTGCCTGAGCCGGAGGTCCGTGTGCGCGATCTCGGCCATCGATGGGGGAGCTACCGGACCGGGCCGGGACACGGGGTCATGTCTCTGCACTGGGCCACCTTCCAGTTGCCCATCCACCTGGTCGACTACGTGATCGCGCATGAGCTCGCCCACGTGAGGGTGTCCGGCCACGGCCTCGACTACTGGCGGCTGCTGGGCCGGGCGCTGCCCGAGTGCCGACAGATCAAGGCGGAGCTGGACGAGCTGGGGCGGCGCGTCTGGATGGGCGACCTCTCGCCCTGAGCTGCGCGTCCCCTTGCGGGTGACCGATGTCTCCCCGCCGTACGATCGGCGGGTGCTCCGTCGTCAGGCGTGATGCACCATCGAGGTATGGGCGTCCACCGGAACGCAGGGTGCCGGGGAACCGTACGGCGGTGAGGGCGACCAGGCCGACGGCGAGTACGGCACGCGAAGCCGGTCTACGAGACGCTGCCGGGCTGGAGCGAGGACATCACCAAGGCGAAGTCCTTCGCGGACCTGCCGAAGAACGCCCAGAACTACGTCAAGGCGCTGGAGGAGATGTCCGGCGCCCCGATCTCCGCGATCGGCGTGGGCCCGGGCCGGGACGAGACGATCGAGATCAACTCGTTCCTGTAGTTCGTGGTTCCGTAATTCCTGGTAGTTCCCCACAGTTCGACCCCACGTCACGGGCCGGTCATGGACATGAAGTTCCTTGACCGGCCCTTGGGTTGTTCGTGGTTCTCAGGGGAAGAGTCCAAGGCAAGCATCTACGCGGGTAGTTGCCGCCGCGTTCCACCCATTCCTTCCTCTCATCCTCGCTCCAGGAGCCCTGAATGCCCGTCAGTCCCATGAACCGCCGGGAGTTCGTGAAGAAGTCGGCCGTCACCGGAGCGGCCGTCGCCGCGGCCGGGACCGTCGCCGCCGCGCCCGCCCGGGCGGCCGAGCAGCAGCGCGGACACACGCCGCGCACCTGGTCGTTCTCGATCCTCGGCACCACCGACCTGCACAGCCACGTCTTCGACTGGGACTACTACAAGGACGCGGCCTACAGCGACAAGGCGGGCAACTCCGTGGGTGTGGCGCGGGTCGCCACGCTCATCAAGCAGCAGCGCGAGGCCAAGGGCGAGCACCGCGTCCTCCTCGTCGACGCCGGTGACATCATCCAGGGCACCTCGCTCGCCTACTACTTCGCGCGCGTCGACCCGATCACCGGGACCGACGGCAAGAAGGGCCCCCGGCACCCGATGGCCGTGGCCATGAACCACATGCGCTACGACGCCGCCGCCCTCGGCAACCACGAGTTCAACTACGGCATCGAGACGCTGCGCAGGTTCGAGAAGCAGTGTCACTTCCCGCTGCTCGGCGCGAACGCGCTGGACGCGAAGACGCTCCGGCCCGCCTTCCACCCGTACACCGTGAAGCGGATCTGCGTGCCGGGCGCCCCCGACATCAAGGTCGGCATCCTCGGGCTCACCAACCCCGGGATCGCCCTGTGGGACAAGGACAACGTCAGCGGGAAGATGGTCTTCCCCGGGCTGGTGGAGCAGGCGAAGAAGTACGTGCCCCGGCTGCGGGCGCTCGGCTGCGACGTGGTCTTCCTGACCGACCACTCGGGCCTGGACGGCTCGTCCTCGTACGGCGACGCGCTGCCGTACGTCGAGAACGCCTCCAACATCGTCGCCGAGCAGGTCCCCGGCATCGACGCGATCCTGGTCGGCCACACCCACGTCGAGGTGCCCTCCTACACCGTCAAGAACGCGGAGACCGGCGAGGAGGTCCTCCTCTCCGAGCCGTACTGCTGGGGCTACCGGCTCAGCGTCTTCGACTTCGAGGTCGAGCTGGAGCACGGCCGCTGGAAGGTCGTCGGCAAGAAGGCCCAGACCCTCAACCCCAACACGGTGGACGAGGACCCGGAGATCAAGAAGCTCCTGGAGGCCGACCACGAGCTGGTCGTGAAGTACGTCAACACCGCGGTCGGCACCTGCACCGAGGACCTCTCGGCGGCCGAGTCCTGCTGGAAGGACGTGCCGATCATGGACTTCATCCAGAAGGTCCAGGCCGACACGGTCAAGGCGGGCCTCTCGGCGGCCGACGCCGCCCTGCCGCTGGTCTCCGTCGCCGCGCCGTTCAGCCGCACCGCCGACATCCCCAAGGGCAACGTCACCATCAAGGACATCGCCGGGCTCTACATCTACGACAACACCCTGTACGGCAAGAAGCTGACGGGCGCCCAGCTCAAGGACTACCTGGAGTACGCGGCGAAGTACTACCACCAGGTCCCGGCCGGCACGAAGGTCGACACCGCGACGCTGACCAACGCCAACAGCTTCTGGGACTACATGTACGACGTGGCCGCCGGCGTCGACTACGAGATCGACATCGCGCAGCCCGAGGGGTCCCGGATCAAGAACCTCTCCTACAACGGCGCCCCGGTCGCCGCCGACCAGGTCTTCGTCGTGGCCGTCAACAACTACCGGGCGAACGGCGGTTCCGGCTACCCGCACATCGCCTCGGCGCCGATCGCCTACAGCTCGACCAACGAGATCCGGCAGCTGATGATCGACTACGTGACGGCGAAGAAGACGCTGGACCCGGCGGACTTCGCGAAGGTCAACTGGAAGCTGACGCAGGCGGGGACGCCGGTCTTCTAGACCACCGCGACCACCCTGCCGTGCACCGGCGGGTCACTGCTCCCGCGGGCAGTGGCCCGCCGGTCAGCTGAAGACGATCATCGAGCCCTGGGCGAGGGAGCGGGTCGCCGCCGCGTGCAGGCCCAGCCAGACGTGCCGCTCGCGGGCGAAGGGGCTCGGGTCGTAGGGCGCCGGGACCGCCGGTTCCTCCAGCTCCGTGGGGGCCGCGGGGGCGGCCGGGGCGGCCGGGGGGTTGGCCGGGTCGATGCCGAGCGAGGGGGCCACGTACTCCAGTTCCCGCAGCAGGCTCTGCGAGCTGCCCAACGGGCCGCCGCCCGCGAGGAGTTCCTCGTTGGACAGCGGGTGCGGGAAGTCGACGGGGACGTACGCGCCCGCGTGGTCGTAGTGCCAGACCAGGTGCGACTGCTGGGCCGTGGACTCGAACATCTCCAGCAACTGCTCGTAGTCGCTGCCCAGTTCGCCGACCGGGGTCACCGGCAGGCCGCACGCCTGGAGGAGGTAGGCGCGGCGCAGGAAGTGCAGGGCGTCGTAGTCGAAGCCGGCCACCGGGGCGACCTCGCCGTTCAGGCCCGGCATGTACTGGTACACCGGCACGGGTGGCAGGCCGGCCTCCGCCAGTGCCTTGTTGTACTGCGCGAGTTCGTCGGCGAACGGATTGTCCGGGGTGTGGCACAACACATCCACGAGCGGCACCAGCCACAGGTCACAGGCCAAAGAGGGCTCCTCGCACACATCACTCGCACACTGAAGGTGGTCAGGGAAGGGTACTGCTCGATCACCCGTTGGTCAGGTGCTCCAGCAGGGCGAGGGAGTGGGCGTTGGAGGCGGCGACGATCCGGCGGGCGGTGTCGGCCTCGCGGCGGGCCAGCGCGTCGACCAGCTCGGTGTGCCCGGCCCACAGGCGGCCGCGCAGATCGGGCAGGCGCAGCAGGTGCTGCACCGCGCAGACCCAGGACTGCACGCGCAGCCGGTGCAGGAAGTCGCCGAGGTAGGGGTTGCCGAACAGGGCGCTCAGCTCGCGCCAGAAGCGCAGGTCGTAGCCGATGAGGATGGTCAGGTCGCCCGCTGTCGCGGCCCGCGCGGCCTCCTCGCCGCGGCGGCGGACGGTGGTCAGCGCGGCCGTCGTACGGGGGTCGTCCGGCGGGGTGCGGAAGGCGGGGTGGCCGGTGGTGAGGGCCTGGAACATGCCGTCGGTGACCAGGCTGCGGGCCTCGATCATGTTCCGGTAGTCGGTGACGGAGTACTCCGGCACGCGGAAGCCGCGGTGCTGGTCGGCCTCCAGGATGCCCTGCGCGGACAGGTCGACCAGCGCCTCGCGGACAGGGGTGGCGGAGACGCCGTACTGGTCGGCGATCTCCTTGACCGTGAACGCCCGGCCCGGTCGCAGCCGCCCCGCGAGCACCTCGTCACGGAGCGCGTCCGCGATCTGCTGGCGCAGCGTGCTGCGCGTCACAGCGGCGTTGCCGGACATGGTCGGGCCTCTCCTCACGCGGTCGGTGACGTACTCGGTACTCGTCTGCTTACGTACGAGCACGTCACCTTACGCGTTCGAGTCTTCCCGGCGGCAGCCGCGGTTCGGTTACACCGTGTACGCGTCTGCCACGCTCAGCGCGGCGTCGAGGGCGGCCAGTCCCTCCTTCAGCTCGGCCTCGCTGACGTTGCACGGCGGGACCACATGGGTGCGGTTCATGTTCACGAAGGGCCACAGGCCGTGCTGCCTGGCGGCGGCCGTGAAGGCGGCCATCGGGGCGTTCGCCTCGCCGGCCGCGTTGTACGGCACCAGCGGCTCGCGGGTCTCGCGGTTCCTCACCAGTTCCAGCGCCCAGAACATGCCGGTGCCGCGGACCTCGCCGACGCTCGGGTGGCGCTCGGCCAGCTCGGCGAGCGCGGGGCCGAGGAGCGTGGCGCCGAGGCGCCGGGCGTTCTCGACGACGCCCTCCCGCGCCATCACGTTGATCGTGGCGACGGCGGCGGCGCAGGCCAGCGGGTGGCCGGAGTAGGTCAGGCCGCCGGGGTAGGGGCGCTTGCCGAAGGTCTCGGCGATCTTCTGGGAGACGGCGACACCGCCGAGCGGGACGTAACCCGAGTTCACACCCTTGGCGAAGGTCATCAGGTCGGGCACGACACCGAACAGGTCGGCCGCGAACCACTCACCGGTGCGGCCGAAGCCCGCCATCACCTCGTCCAGGACGAACACGATGCCGTGGCGGTCGCAGATCTCGCGGACACCGGCGAGGTAGCCGGGCGGCGGGACCATGATCCCGGCCGTGCCCGGGACGGTCTCCAGGATGATCGCGGCGACGGTCCCGGGGCCCTCGAAGGCGATCGTCGTCTCCAGGTGCTCCAGGGCGCGCGCGGTCTCCTGCTCCTCGTTCTCGGCGTAGAAGCGGGAGCGGTAGAGGTACGGCGCCCAGAAGTGCACGACGCCGGCCGCGGCGCTGTCGCTCGCCCACCGCCGCGGGTCGCCGGTGATGTTGACCGCCTGCTGGGTGCCGCCGTGGTACGAGCGGTACGCCGACAGGACCTTCGGGCGGCCGGTGTGCAGGCGCGCCATGCGCACCGCGTGCTCGACGGCGTCGGCGCCGCCGTTGGTGAAGAAGATCTTGTCCAGGTCGCCCGGGGTCCGCTCGGCGATCAGCCGGGCCGCCTCCGAGCGCGCCTCGACGGCGAACGCGGGCGCGAAGGTGGTCATCCTCGCCGCCTGCTCCTGGATCGCCGCGACGACCTCGGGGTGCTGGTAGCCGATGTTCGTGAAGACGAGCCCGCTGGTGAAGTCCAGGTAGCGCTTGCCGTCGTAGTCCCAGAAGTACGACCCTTCGGCGCCGGCGACGGCGAGCGGGTCGATGAGGTCCTGGGCCGACCAGGAGTGGAAGACGTGCGCGCGGTCCGCGGCCTTCACTGCGGCACCGGCTTCGGGATGGGGCTGAGGGGTCATGCGGCCGAGCGTAAATGTCCGCGATGCGGAAGGCCTATCGGCGTCTTGTTCCGTGGGACGGGGGTTTCCGCGACAGATTGTCGAACGGGGAGCTCCCGGAGGTGCCGGAACAGGGCGGCCGGCCCGTTACGGAACCGTGGAGGCGGGCCTGCTCGACTCCTTGTGCGACCGCATTATTCTCGGTCCGTTGCCCATCAGGGGCGCATGGGGAGGGCGGCGCGAGGTATGGAGAAGCTGGGGCCCGGGGATCCGCAGCTCATCGGGGGGTACCGGCTGCTGGCGCGGCTGGGCGCCGGTGGGATGGGGCACGTGTATCTGGCCCGGTCGGACCGGGGCCGTACCGTCGCCGTGAAGCTCGTCCGTGCGGAACTGGCCCGCGAGGAGGAGTTCCGGGCCCGCTTCCGGCAGGAGGTGGCGGCAGCGCGGCGGGTCGGCGGGTACTGGACCGCGCCCGTGCTCGACGCGGACACCGAGGCCGCCGTGCCGTGGGTGGCGACCGGGTACGTGGCCGGGCCCAGCCTCCAGCAGGTCGTCGGCCACGACCACGGGGCGCTGCCCGAGCGGTCGGTACGGATCCTCGCGGCCGGGCTCGCGCACGCGCTGAAGGACATCCACGCGGCGGGGATCGTGCACCGGGACCTCAAGCCGTCGAACGTGCTGGTGACCATCGACGGGCCGCGCGTCATCGACTTCGGGATCGCCCGGGCGCTGGAGACGGCCTCGCCGGGCGGGGGCGAGGAGGGCCTGACCCGGACCGGGGCGCTGGTGGGCTCGCCCGGGTTCATGGCGCCCGAGCAGGTGCGGGGCGACCGGATCACCCCCGCGTGCGACGTCTTCTGTCTGGGGTCCGTGCTGGCGTACGCGGCGACCGGCGCCCTGCCCTTCGGGACCGCAGGCAGCGGTGGGCACGCGCTGCTGTTCCGGATCGCCCAGGAGGAGCCGGATCTCACGGGGGTGCCGGAGGGGATCGCCGACCTGGTGCGGCAGTGCCTGCGCAAGGACCCCGCGGCCCGGCCGTCGCTGGACGTGATCCTGGAGCGGACCGGGGCGGAGGACACCGTGTCCGGGGGGCGGTCCCGGGACCCCTGGCTGCCGGGGGTGCTGGTCGCTCAACTGGGCAGGCACGCCGTGCGGTTGCTGGAGGTGGAGGAGCCCACGCGGGGCGCCGCCCCGGCCTCGCCCCCGGCGGGTGCGGGCGGTGCGGCCGAGGGCGGGGGCCGCGGCGGCTCGCCCGAGCATGCCGCCGCCTCCGACGAGGGGGACGGGGGCGAGGCCGGCGGCGGGGGCACCGACCGGCTGCCCACCGTCGTGGCGGGCGGGGCGCCGGTGCCCGGGGCCCCGTCCGCGCCCACGCAGTCCGGCCACGGGCAGGCACATCAGCACCCGCAGCCCGTGCCGCCGTACCCCCAGCCTCCTCAGCCGGCTCCCACGTACCCCCAGCACCAGGGCCCCGGTGGCTACGGATACCCGCAGCCGCCGTACCCCGCCTACGGCACGTACGGCGGCGGGCCCGGGGCCGCCCCGGAGGACGAGGCGGAGCGCCGCAGCGGGCGGTCCACCGCGCTGCTCGTCGTGATCGCGCTGATCGTGGCGCTGGGGGCCGGTGGCTCGGTGTACGCGCTGATGAACGGCGGCGGGCACGCCAAGGGCGGCGGGAGCTCCTCGCCGCCCGCGACCTCGGCGGCCGCGAACGGCGGGACGTCCGGCTCGTCCGGCCCCGGCACCTCCACACCGTCCTCCCCCTCCTCTTCCTCCTCCGCGTCCTCGGACGGGGCGGTCCCGGCGGGCTATCTGGGCACCTGGCGGACGAGCATCGACAGCGCCAACGGACCCAACATCCGCCAGTTGACCATCCGGCAGGGGCGGGTGGGCGACACCGTGCTGACCCTGGTCGCGGACGGGCCGACCGACGGCGGCGGGACGTACCACTGTGTCTTCGAGGCCAAGCTCGCCCAACAGCCCAGTGGCAGCGGCCCGTTGGAGATCGGTCCGTCCACCGTCAGCTCCGGCGCACCCGCCTCCTCCTGCACACCGGGCGCCGCCACCGAGATCACCCTGCTGCCGGGCGACGCGCTGAAGCGGGAGCAGGCGGGCGGCGGGGAGAGCCTGACGTACACCAAGCAGTGACGGAACGTCCGTTTCCCCCGGGGCAGTTGAACGCTCGGCGAACTTCGGGGACGCTGTCCGCTTCGTCCCCTTCTCCGCGCCCCTGCCCGCGTACCGTGTCCGCACGATCCGGCTCGGGGGAGTGGCGGGGGCACCACATGTCGTGGTTGAGCACGGAGAACGTCGTCGCGGTCGGCACCGCTCTGCTGGGCATCGCCGCGTCGGCGGGCATGGTCATGTACGAGCGCCGGGTGCCGCGTCGCAAGCGGATCGGCTACCGCGTACAGATGGACAACGCGATAGGCGACGACATCCGTTCGGGCCGCGCCGACCGCAGGCTCGGTCTCCTGCTCTTCGACTTCGACGGGGCGCCGGACATGAGCGACGCGACGCTCGTGCTGCTCCGCGTCGAGAACGACGGCTCGCTCGGCATCGACCGCGACGACTACACCAGCCCTGAACTGCACGGCCTGAACGCGGTGTTCACCGACCGGATCGTGCGCGGCGTCTCGGTGACCCAGGCGACCGAACGCGACCATCTGATGGACCACTTCACCGCCGAGCGCGGCTTCGGCTACGAGGGCAGCACCCTGCGCATCCCGCGCGTCCCGCTGAACAAGGGCGACCACTTCAAGCTGCTCGTGCTGCTGACCGGCGGTGGCGTCGGCCGGGACATCCGGATCCACGGCGGGATCAAGGAGGGCGAGGTCCATCCCAACCGCAGCGCCACGCCGGACGAGAAACCGCCGGTGTTCAGCCGCGCCACCCGGTTCATCACCGTCATGCTCACCCTGTCCGTGGTCACCCTGGCCGGGATCGTCGTGGCCCGCGACGGCACGCCGCCCCCGATCGGCTGCGCCAAGGGCGAGCTGACCGTCACCGGGTCGACCGCGTTCGCGCCGGTGGCGCAGGAGGTGGCGAAGAAGTACGAGCACGACTGCGCCGGGTCGACCGTCACCGTGGACGCGCACGGATCGACGGCGGGCGTACGGCAGCTGGCGGCGCAGGGCGAGCAGACGAAGGCGCAGGGGTCGCCGCCGCTGGTGGCCCTCTCCGACGGGCCCAAGCCGGACGACATGCCCGAACTGCGGGAGAACCGGGTCGCGGTGTCGGTCTTCGCCCTCGTCGTGAACGCGGACGTGGGCCTGACGAACCTGTCGACGGCGGACGTACGGCGGCTGTACCAGGGGCAGGTCACCGACTGGAGCCAGCTGGGCGGCCGTTCGCTGCCCGTGCGCCTGGTCAGCCGGGACGCCAACTCCGGTACCCGGCAGGTCTTCCAGCGCCGTGTCCTGGGGCGCGGCGAGATGGCGAACTCCTCCGTCGACTGCGCCCACAAGGACGACGCGACGGCGCCGGTGACCCGCTGCGAACTCGACTCCACCGGGCAGGTGCTGACCGAGGTCGCCCAGCTGCCCGGCGCGATCGGCTACAGCGAGCTGAACCTCGCCGACGACGCGAAGGGGGTGCGCGTGCTGGACCTCGACCACAACGCGCCGTCGGTGGACGCCATCGAGCACGGGAACAGCGCGTATCCGTACCGGGAGATCGAGTACGCGTACACCTACGGCCAGCCGCCCGCCGACTCCCTGGCCTCCAGCTTCCTGACGTATCTGACCCGGGGGACCGGACAGGACGTCGTACGGACGCACGGGCACGTGCCGTGCTGGACGCCGGAGGGGATGAAACTCTGCGCCTAGGGGGTGTCGTGGGCGGTCAGCGGGTCATCGCGGTTCCGGGGGGCGCTGCCTGGGCATGTTCGGGCGCGAGCCGTTCGCCGGGGGCAGGGGGAAGCGGCCGCCGGCGCCCCCCGTCTCCGTCCTCGGCGCCGCCGGCGCCGCCGTCTGGATGCCCAGCGGCGCGGACCCGGTGCGGAACTCGACCATCCAGTCGGTCGTCTCCGTGCGCACCAGCTCGGTGACGTCCTCCGAGAACCGGCGCAGCACGCCCAGGCACCGCTCGGCCGCCTCGCCCGCCGTGCCCTCCGCCGGGCCCAGCACCTCCCGGATGCTCTCGGAGGCCCAGTCGAACTGGAACGCCTGGAGCCGCCGCGCGACCGCCTGCGCCGTGGCGACGTCCCGCATCCAGCCCGAGGTCACGCCGAAGTAGCGGTCGATGCCGACGCACGCGACCGCGACGAGCAGCGCCAGGCAGCCCCAGGGGGCCACCCCGTGCGCCACCTTGGTCAGATCCAGCAGCGGCAGCGCCGCACCGGCCGCCACGCCCGCCGCCGCGCCGACCCGCAGCATGCGCGCGCCCCGCCGCTTCCACACCCGGTCGCGCAGATACCAGGACGCCGTCCGCAGCGCCCCGCGCTCCGCCCACCGGTACAGCTCGTCGAGCCGCTCGGCGGGCTCGCCCCAGTCCCCGAGCGGAAAGGGCCGCCCGGTCAGGTCGCCCGGCCGCAGCCCGGCCGCACCCTCGCCCCGCCCGTCCTGAGGAGGACCCTCGGGCTGCATATCCGGCTGACCCACCCGGCACTCCCTACTGACCCTACTGACCACGGTTGATTACGTTGCGTGACAATTCCTGCCGATCTCTGCCGACGCGCGGCACCCTTCCTACCGCCCAATGGGTGGCGAAGAGGGGCCTTTCCCAGGTTTTCCGCCCGGAAGAGGGCCTTGATCAGGTATAGGGCTGCCGGGGTTCTCACTCGAAAGAGTGGCGGGGCGGCGGCAGTGTGGACCACGTAGGCTCATGCTCAGCGGAGAAATCCGAGAACGACTCCGAGAAGAGCGCAGAGGAGCTGATCGTGATCCCCGGTGGTGGCCAGCCCAACATGCAGCAGTTGCTCCAGCAGGCCCAGAAGATGCAGCAGGACCTGCAGCGGGCGCAGGAGGAACTGGCGAACACGGAGGTCGACGGGCAGGCGGGCGGCGGTCTGGTGCGGGCCACCGTGACCGGCGCGGGCGAACTGCGCGCACTGAAGATCGACCCGAAGGCGGTGGACCCGGACGACACCGAGACGCTCGCCGACCTGATCGTGGCGGCCGTGCACGCGGCCAACGAGAACGCGCAGTCGCTCCAGCAGCAGAAGCTCGGCCCGCTGGCCCAGGGGCTCGGCGGCGGCACGGGCATCCCCGGTCTGCCGTTCTGAGCCCGGGCCAACTACGGTACGTACCGAAAGGTCTCCAGGAAAGGCAGTCCGGTGTACGAAGGCGTGGTCCAGGACCTCATCGACGAGCTGGGGCGGCTGCCCGGCGTCGGTCCCAAGAGCGCGCAGCGGATCGCCTTCCACATCCTCCAGGCGGAACCGACGGACGTGAAGCGCCTCGCCCAGGCCCTGTTGGAGGTGAAGGCGAAGGTCCGCTTCTGCGCGACCTGCGGCAACGTGGCACAGGAGGAGCTGTGCAACATCTGCCGTGACCCGCGCCGCGACCTGTCGGTCATCTGCGTGGTGGAGGAACCGAAGGACGTGGTGGCGATCGAGCGCACCCGCGAGTTCCGCGGGCGCTACCACGTGCTCGGCGGCGCGATCAGCCCGATCGAGGGTGTGGGCCCCGACGACCTGCGTATACGAGAACTTCTCGCGCGGTTGGCCGACGGGACGGTCACGGAACTGATCCTGGCGACGGACCCGAATCTGGAGGGCGAGGCCACCGCGACCTACCTCGCCCGGATGATCAAGCCCATGGGCCTGAAGGTCACCCGCCTGGCCAGCGGCCTCCCGGTGGGTGGCGACCTGGAATACGCGGACGAGGTCACGCTCGGCCGCGCCTTCGAGGGGAGACGACTCCTAGATGTCTGACGCCACACTGCACGACTCGACGCAGAACCCGGACGACTTCGTGGTCCAGATCGCGGATCAGGTCGAGAGTTTCCTGGTGGCCGTCACAGAGGTGGCGAGAGGCGACGAACCCGGCTCGACCGTGCCCTTCCTCCTCCTGGAGGTCTCCCAGCTCCTGCTGGCCGGCGGCCGCCTGGGCGCGCACGAGGACATCGTCCCCGACGAGCGCTACGAGCCCGACCTCGGCCCGGAGCCGGACGTCGACGAACTCCGCGAGAACCTGGCCCGCCTGCTGGAACCGGTCGACGTCTACTCGGAGGTCTTCGACCCCTACCAGCCCCGCAAGGCCCCGCTTCCGGCCCGCATCTCCGACGACCTGGCCGACATCATCACCGACCTGCGCCACGGCATGGCCCACTACCGCGCGGGCCGCACCACCGAGGCCCTGTGGTGGTGGCAGTTCTCGTACTTCTCCAACTGGGGTCCCACGGCCTCCTCCGTCCTGCGCGCCCTCCAGTCGGTCCTCATCCACGTCCGCCTCAACCAGCCCCTGGAGGAACTCGACGGCCTGGACACCGACCAGGCCACGATGGGCGACGAGACCCTGGAGTTCGAGGCGGGCCGCGTCATGGCCGAGGAGATCGGCGAGCCGCTGGGGATCCGGCGGGGGAAGTAGCGGCCGGCGCGATCACCGGGGGGCCGCTCACGGCGCCCGCCGTCACCGCTCCTCCGCTGTGACGCGGCGCACTTTTCCGCGTGGCACGGCGGAGTCTGGGCAGATGCGGAACGCGGACGTCCGACGTCTCACCATGCGGGACCAGGGTGGTGGAATTCGGGCGCTCGTTAGACTGAGCCGACACAAACGAACCGAGCGAGGAGCGCACGTGGGCCTTGTCGTGCAGAAGTACGGAGGCTCCTCCGTAGCCGATGCCGAGGGCATCAAGCGCGTCGCCAAGCGGATCGTGGAAGCGAAGAAGAACGGCAACCAGGTTGTCGTCGTCGTTTCCGCGATGGGCGACACGACGGACGAGCTGATCGATCTCGCCGAGCAGGTTTCTCCGATGCCTGCCGGGCGTGAGTTCGACATGCTGCTGACCGCCGGAGAGCGGATCTCCATGGCCCTGCTGGCGATGGCGATCAAGAACCTGGGGCATGAAGCCCAGTCGTTCACCGGCAGCCAGGCAGGCGTCATCACCGACTCGGTCCACAACAAAGCCCGGATCATCGACGTCACGCCGGGGCGGATCCGGGAGTCGCTCGACAAGGGCAACATCGCGATCGTCGCCGGTTTCCAGGGCGTCAGCCAGGACAAGAAGGACATCACCACGCTGGGCCGCGGCGGGTCCGACACCACGGCCGTGGCGCTGGCCGCCGCGCTCGACGCCGAGGTCTGCGAGATCTACACCGACGTCGACGGCGTGTTCACCGCCGACCCGCGTGTGGTGAAGAAGGCGAAGAAGATCGACTGGATCTCCTTCGAGGACATGCTGGAGCTGGCCGCGTCCGGGTCCAAGGTGCTGCTCCACCGCTGTGTGGAGTACGCCCGCCGCTACAACATCCCGATCCACGTCCGCTCCAGCTTCAGCGGGCTGCAGGGCACGTGGGTCAGCAGTGAGCCGATTGGGGACAAGCAGGTGGAGCAGGCCATCATCTCCGGTGTCGCGCACGACACCTCCGAGGCCAAGATCACGGTCGTCGGTGTGCCGGACAAGCCGGGTGAGGCCGCCGCGATCTTCCGGACCATCGCCGATGCCGAGATCAACATCGACATGGTCGTGCAGAACGTGTCCGCCGCCGCGACCGGCCTGACGGACATCTCCTTCACGCTGCCGAAGACCGAGGGCCGCAAGGCCATCGACGCGCTGGAGAAGAACCGGCCGGGCATCGGCTTCGACTCGCTGCGCTACGACGACCAGATCGGGAAGATCTCGCTGGTCGGCGCCGGGATGAAGACCAACCCGGGCGTCACGGCCTCCTTCTTCGAGGCGCTGTCCGACGCCGGCGTGAACATCGAGCTGATCTCGACCTCCGAGATCCGCATCTCGGTCGTCACGCGCGCCGACGACGTGCCGGAGGCCGTGCGCGCCGTGCACACCGCCTTCGGACTCGACTCCGACACCGACGAGGCCGTCGTCTACGGAGGCACGGGCCGGTAATGGCACCGACCGGCAGGCCGACGCTCGCGGTCGTGGGAGCGACCGGGGCCGTCGGCGCGGTCATGCTCCAGATCCTGTCCCAGCGCGCGGACATCTGGGGCGAGATCCGCCTGATCGCCTCCCCGCGCTCGGTCGGCCGCAAGCTGGCCGTGCGCGGGGCGGAGGTCGAGGTGGTGGGCCTGAGCGAAGAAGCCTTCGACGGGGTCGACATCGCCCTGTTCGACGTGCCGGACGAGGTCGCCGCCGCGTGGGCGCCGGTCGCCGTCGCGCGCGGCGCGGTCGTCGTCGACAACTCGGCCGCCTTCCGGCTCGATGCCGAGGTGCCGCTCGTGGTGCCCGAGGTCAACCCGCACGCCGTTCGGATGCGGCCGCGCGGGATCGTCGCCAACCCCAACTGCACGACCCTGACGATGATCGTCGCCCTGGGCGCGCTGCACGCCGAGTTCGGGCTGCGCGAGCTGGTGGTGTCGTCGTACCAGGCGGTGAGCGGGGCCGGGCAGGCCGGTGTGGACACGCTGCGGGCCCAGATGTCCCTGGTGGCCGGTACCGAGCTGGGGACGAAACCCGGTGACGTGCGGCGGGCCGTCGGCGAGCACACCGGCCCGTTCCCGGAGCCGGTCGCGCTGAACGTCGTGCCGTGGGCCGGGTCGCTGCGTGAGGACGGCTGGTCCTCGGAGGAGATGAAGGTCCGCGACGAGGCCCGCAAGATCCTCGGGCTGCCGCAGCTGCCGGTCGCCGTGACCTGCGTCCGGGTGCCGGTCGTGACCACCCACTCCCTGACTGTCCACGCCCGCTTCCAGGGCGAGGTCACCGTCGACGGCGCCCGCGAGATCCTCGCGACCGCGCCGGGGGTCGTCCTCTACGACGATCCGGAGGCCGGTGAGTTCCCGACCCCGGCCGACGTCGTCGGCACCGATCCGACCTGGGTCGGGCGGGTGCGGCGCGCCCTGGACGACCCGACCGCGCTGGAGCTGTTCGTCTGCGGCGACAACCTCCGCAAGGGCGCCGCGCTGAACACCGCGCAGATCGCCGAACTGGTCGCCGCGGAGAGAGCCGCGGAGAGCACGGCGTAGAGATTCGGCCACCGAGTCCGAAAAACGGCAAGAGGTTTATAGGATCCGTGTAAGGAATGTGGCCGGAAGCATGGTCCAAACCACTTGATCCACTGGATCACGGCGACAGAGGATTTCCCTCCCCGCCCCCGCAACCGTGCGCGGGGCGGGGAGCGTCTTTGCGGTCACTCTTCGGGCGCGGGGACGCCGTGAGCGGACCGGGCGTGGGGACGCCTGCTCCACATCGGACATAGGGGAAGAGCGGGACGCATGACGGCTCTCGAAGCACCGTCGGTTGTCGCATATGTGACGTCCGGCACGTACAACCCTGGCGGGGGGAGGCGTGTCCAACAGGCGTGGCAGAGGTACTCGAACTCAGTGCGGCCCGCGGCACCGCGGCACTCCGGCCGCCCCGTGCGGCGCTGCGGCCCCGCACGCCCGGCGGCATGCCGGTGATCGCGCCCATGCCCGCCGCGCGGCCCGCCCGCATACCCAGTCAGCGAGACGAAGCCGGAGCCGAGGGGGCCGCGGCGGACGCGGTCGCCGGGACCACCGTCGACCACCTCACCGAGACCTACCGCGCGCACTACCGCTCCCTGCTGGGCCTGGCCGCGCTGCTCCTCGACGACACCGCCTCCTGCGAGGACGTCGTACAGGAGGCCTTCATCCGCGTGCACTCCGCCCGCAAACGCGTGCGCGACCCGGAGAAGACCCTCGCCTATCTGCGCCAGACGGTCGTCAACCTCTCCCGCTCCACGCTGCGCCGGCGCATCCTCGGCCTGAAGCTGCTCTCCAAGCCGATGCCCGACATGGCCAGCGCGGAGGAGGGCGCCTACGACCAGCTGGAGCGCCGCGACCTCATCAAGGCGATGAAGGGCCTCCAGCGCCGCCAGCGCGAGGTCCTGGTGCTGCGCTACTTCGCGGACATGACCGAGGCGCAGGTCGCCGAGACCCTGGGGATCTCCCTGGGTTCGGTGAAGGCGTACGGCTCGCGCGGCATCGCCGCGCTGCGGGTGGCCATGGAGGCACCGGCATGAGTGAGCGAGGGCCGGCATGAGGCGGCACGACGAGGACGAGCACAAGCAATCGCACGCTGGGAACGGAACTGTGAACCACGGCCCCGACGAGAAGAACGCCGAGGGGCTCGGCCCGGATCCCGACGGGCTCGGTGCGGAGCTCGGCGGCCTCGGGGACGATGAGCTCGCGCTGCGGCGGATGCTGCACTCCGTCGTCGACGACATCGAGCCGCGGTCCGGTTCGCTGGAGCGGCTGCGGCGCGCGGTGCCGGCCCGGCGGGCCCGCAAGCGGCAGGCCGTCGTCGGGGTGGCCGCCGCGGCCCTGTTCTTCGGCACGGCGATCCCGGCCCTCGTGCACGTCTCGGACGCCGGCGGCACCGACCCCGACACCGCCATGGCCGGCCAGTCCTCCCAGGCCCAGGGCGGCACCGGGCAGGACCCGGCCCCGGCCGGCGGCACCTCCGGGAAGAAGGGCGGGGGCAGCGCGAGCGCCGAGCCCGGCCGGCAGCCCGGCAGGACCGGCGAGAAGGGCAGGAGCGGCGGCGGCGCCACCAGCTCCGCGGGCGCCGATCCGAGCGCCACGCTCTCCGCGGGCGGCGCCCCGGTGTGCAAGGCCGCGCAGTTGGGGTCCGCGACCGGCAGTGCCGCCGCGCCCGACACCGCGGGCGTCGTCTACGGCACGTTCCAGGTCACCAACACCTCCTCCGTCGCGTGCTCCGTCGGCGGCGCGGGCAAGGTCACCCCCGCCGCTCAGGGCGCGGCCGACCCGGCCAAGATCGTCACCGCCCGGCATGTGGCCGGGGACGCGGCGACCGGGCTGCCCGACCCGTCGCTGGAGGTCTCCGGACTGGTGCTGCAGCCCGGCGCGGCGTACGAGGAGAAGTTCGCCTTCGTGCCCTCGCAGTCCTGCCCCACCTCCGGCGGCTCCACCGCCACGGGCGGCTCCACCGCCGGTTCCACCGGCGGCCCGTCGCCGGACCCGACGCCCACCCCGCAGGCCGGCGCCTCCGGCACCGCGGGCTCGGACACGGGCGGCACGACGTCGGGCACGACGACCCAGCTGGGCACGGAGGGGGGCACGGCCCCGGGGAGTGTCGTGGTCACGCACACCGCCCAGGGCGGCTCGCCGACGGCCTCGGCGACGGTGCCGCAGGCGTGCGCCGGGACCGTGTACTACACCGGGGTGCTGGCGGGGCCGTAATAACCCCGGCGGCGCCTCCTACGGGGCGCTCACCGCGGCCGGGGTCTCTTCCTCCTCCGGCACCAGGAGGCCCAGCGCGGCGTCCCGTACCGCCTCCGCCTCGCGCCGCAGCAGGCGGAACCACATGAAGACCACGAAGCCCGCGAAGACGAACCACTCGCCGGTGTAGCCGAGGTTCTGGAAGGCCTTCAGGTCCAGGCCGCTGCCCGACGGGGCGGTCGCGGGGACGGGCTTCATGCCGGAGTCGGCCGTGTCGAGGGTGATCCAGGCGTCGTACAGCTTGTACGGCACCAGGTTGACCAGCGACGCCGAGCTGATCGCCGCAGTCTGGCCCGCCGGGAGCCCGCCGGCCGCGCTGACCCCGTTGTCACCGGGCGTCTCGGAGGCCTGGAGCGCGCCGGTGACGGTGACCTCACCGGTCGGCGGGGCCGGGGCCTTCGCGGCGTCAGCCGTGCCCGGCAGCCAGCCCCGTACGACCGGCAGGGCCTTGCCGGAGTCGGTGCGCAGCAGCGTGAGGACGTAGAAGCCGTTCCTGTCGTCGAGCTGCCGGCCGGGCACCAGCAGCTGGGTGCCGTACCGGCCGTGCGCGCTGACCCGGCGGCCGGAGGTCGCCTGGTCCACGGGCAGCATCGTGTCCAGCGGCTTCGCGGTCTCCCGCTGGTCGGAGGCGGCCTGCTTGGTCGCGGCGCGGCTGTCGTGCACCCGCCCCTCGAACCGGCTCAGCTGCCACGACCCCATGAAGACGCAGAACGGGATGGCGAGCAGCACGAAGACGTTGATGCCCCACCAGCGGGGTGTCAGCAGAAAGCGGTACACGCCCTCCACGGTACGGCGCCGCCGCCGGACCCCCGCCCGCGGGGCGCCCGATAGCGACCTGCCCGACCGGTCCCACATGGCGCGATTGTCCTCTCGTCGGTTCGGCGGGACGGACACCGGCGGGCGCTGTGCGGTCAGGAGCCGAAAGTTATCCACAGGCTGCGGACACTCGCCACACAATTGTCGGCGCGGCCAGGCAGTATGGGCGCATGACTGGGGCGATGAGCGAGAGCGACATGCACGACATGCACGACCTGCCGGACTGGGAGAAGCGCTTCCGGGCGCCGCGGGTGTCACTGCCCGACTGGGCGGAGGACGCACCGGACCGCTCCCTGTTCGTGTCGAACGCGACGGGGACGTACGAGCTGTACGCCTGGGACCGCGCGACGGGCGAGCAGCGCCAGGCGACGGACCGGCCGAACGGCACGACGGACGGCGTGCTCTCCCCGGACGGCGCCTGGATCTGGTGGTTCGACGACAAGGACGGCGACGAGTTCGGCGTCTGGCGCCGCCAGCCCTTCGCGGGCGGCGCGGCCGAGCCGGCGGTCCCCGGCCTCGCCCCCTCCTACCCGGCCGGGCTGGCCCTCGCCCGCGACGGCCGCACGGCGGTGGTCGGCCGCTCCACCGACGAGGACGGTACGACGATCCACCTCGCCCGCGCGGGCGAGGCCCCGGCCGAGATCTACCGCCACCGCGAGTCGGCGGGCGTCGGCGACCTCTCGCGCGACGGCTCCCTGATCGCCGTCGAGCACACCGAGCACGGCGACGCCATGCACGCGGCGCTGCGCGTGCTGCGCCCGGACGGCACGACGGTCGCCGAGCTGGACGACACCAAGGGCGGCACCGAGGAGCTGGGCCTCGAAGTGCTCGGCTTCGCCCCCGTCGACGGCGACACCCGGCTGCTCATCGGCCATCAGCGCCGGGGCCGCTGGGAGCCCATGGTGTGGGACGTGGTGACGGGCGAGGAGACCGACCTCGCCCTGGAGCTGCCGGGCGACGTCGGTGCCGAGTGGTACCCGGACGGCTCGGCCCTGCTCGTCGCGCACGGCTTCGAGGCCCGCAGCGAGCTGTTCCGCCTCGACCTCGCGAGCCGCGAGCTGACCCGCATCCCCACCCCGCCCGGCACGGTGTCGGGCGCCACGGCCCGCCCCGACGGCAGCGTGGAGTACCTGTGGTCGTCGGCCGAGGAGCCGCCGGCCGTGCGCTCCACGTCCGGCGGGGTCGTCCTGGACCCCCCGGGCCTGCTGTGCCCGCCGTCGGTGGCGGTGGAGGACGCCTGGGTGGAGGGCCCCGGCGGCCGCATCCACGCCCTGATCCAGAAGCCCGCGGGCGCGACCGGCCCCCTGCCCACGGTCTTCGACCTGCACGGCGGCCCGACCTGGCACGACAGCGACTCCTTCGCCGCGGGCCCGGCCGCCTGGGTCGACCAGGGGTACGCGGTGATCCGCGTCAACTACCGCGGCTCCACGGGATACGGCCGCGCCTGGACCGACGCCCTCAAGCACCGGGTCGGCCTGATCGAGCTGGAGGACGTGGCGGCGGTCCGCGACTGGGCGGTCTCCTCCGGCCTCGCCGACCCCGAGCGCCTGGTCCTCACCGGCGGCTCCTGGGGCGGCTATCTCACCCTGCTCGGCATCGGCACCCAGCCGGACGCCTGGACGGTGGGCATCGCGGTCGTGCCCGTCGCGGACTACGTCACCGCGTACCACGACGAGATGGAGGCCCTGAAGGCCATGGACCGCACCCTGCTGGGCGGCACCCCGGAGGAGGTCCCGGAGCGCTTCGAGGCGTCCTCCCCGCTGACGTACGTCGACGCGGTCAAGGCCCCGGTCTACATCTCGGCCGGAGTCAACGACCCCCGCTGCCCGATCCGCCAGATCGACAACTACGTCAAGCGCCTGGACGCCCGCGGCGCCACCCACGAGGTCTACCGCTACGACGCCGGCCACGGCTCCCTGGTCGTGGACGAGCGCATCAAGCAGGTCCGGCTGGAGATGGACTTCGCGGCGCGGCACCTGCCCAAGGCGTAACCCCCGTACGGGTCAGCGCAGTTCCGCGAGGCCTCTGCGGGTGGCGGCGACGACGACACGGTCCCCCTTCTCCAGCACATGGTCCGGGGCCGTGTCGGTGCGGCCCTCCAGGGCCAGGGCCCGCCAGGAGCCCGCCTGGAAGGCCTCGCGTACGGTGCGGCCCTCCAGCTGGGGATGGCCGGCCACGTCCACGGAGGCGAAGAGCAGGACCCTGCGGCCCACGGGGATCGCGCCCACCACCTGCCGGCCGAGCATCGCCCCGGCGAACGCGGGCGCGGCCAGGTGCGTGACGCTGCGGCTCCGGGTCAGCGCGTGCGGGTACGCGGCCCGCAGGGTGCGGTAGACCGCGGTGGCGAAGTCGTCGTCGTAGAGCCGGAGCACCACCCGCAGATCGGGCCGTACGGTGCGCGCGTACAGCACCGCCTCCAGGTTGGTGGTGTCGGCGCTGGTCACGGCGAGGAGGGCGTACGCGCGGTGGATCTTGGCGGCCTCCAGGACGCCTTCCTGGGTGACGTCGCCGAGGACCACCGGCACCCGCAGGCGGCGCGCGGTCGCGAGGCCGCGGGCCTCCGGGTCGGACTCCACGCACACGACGGGGACGTTCAGTTCGCGCAGCCGGGTCATGACCCGGGTGCCGATCTTCCCCAGCCCGAGCAGCACCACGTGCCCGCCGAGGCCGCGCGGCGGCTTGCGCAGGGCGGAGGCGGTGCGGAAGGTGCCCAGCGCCTCCAGCACGGCCGCCAGCAGCACCGGCAGCAGCAGCAACCCGACCAACGCGGACAGGAGTTGGAGGAGCTGCCGGCCGAGGGGCGCCTCCTTGGCGGGGTCGTCGATCGCGAGCAGATCGAGGAGGGTGTAGTAGAAGGCGCGCAGCGGCTGGATCCCGCTGACCAGCCACAGCGCGACGGCGAGCGCGACGACGCAGGCCACCATGCCCGCCAGCGACCAGCGCAGCCGGCGTGAGAACAGCGAGGCGAGCGGCGGCACGCCCCCCACCCCGCGGCCGGCCATCCCGCGCCCGCCCGCCCGGCGGCCGGCCGTGTCCGCGTCCGGGCCGCCCGCCGCCGACGCCTGCTCCAGCACCAGCGCCGTGCGCCCGCCGGCCCGGGCGACCTCCTCGTCGTCGGGCAGCAGCCGCGTCTCCTGCTCCCCGTTGCCGTCCGGGCCCTCCCCGCCGGCCCGGTCGCCCGCCGACAGCAGGGCCAGCGTGTACAGGCCGGAGCCGGCGGGCCGCCCGTCCGCGGACAGCGGGCGTTCCACGGCCCGCAGCAGCAGGCCCTCGGTCTGGACGACCTTGCTGGTGCCCGTGACCGCGGTCGCGGCGAGCGCGGGCGCGGCGGTGTCGGCGTCCGACAGCACGGTCGTGGAGGCGTCCGCGGCGCCCTCGCCGTCACCGGTCGCCAACGCGGCGGCCTGGTCGAGGAGTTCCTCGATGTGCTGGCCCAGCCGGCGGTTGTAGAGCCGCAGGACGAGGCGCAGCCGCGGGTTGAGACGACGGGCGGTCAGGGCGGCGCGGATGTTGGTCTCGTCGTCGTCGAAGACGAGGGCGAGCGCGGCGGCCCGCTCCACCCCGGCCTCGGCGAGCACGGCCTCGCCGAGGCCGACGGCCTCCAGCACCCGGGGTCCGTCCTGCCCGTCCGCACCGCCGGAGCCGCTCGCGGCGGGCGGCGTCGTGGCCCCGGCGACGGCACCCGCCCGGCCCACCGTCGCGCTCACCACGCGGTCGAACAGCGCCGCCGACGCCGCCCGGGCCCGGCCGACCACCGGCGGGCGGGCGGTGCGCTCGTCCGGCGGTACGACCAGGGTGACCTGCTCGCCGTAGACCCCGCGCAACTCGGCGGCCAGCCGGTGCGCGAGCCCGTCGTCACCGCACACCACCATGTGCGCACGCGGGGCCCTCGGCCCGCCGCGCGCGGCACCCTGGCCTCCCTGATTCGGAACGCTCACCACGAGGGAAAAGAGTGCCCCAAGAAGAAGAGTGGTTCCAGCAACGGTGTGAACACCTGCGCAAGCATGCGCGTACCGAGGGGGAGGGAGCACACCAGCCGGAGGTAACCGCGTGGCCATCACCGAAGACGCCCCACCCGGTGCGCAGGAACGCCCCGCTGACGCGTCGTCGGATCAGGAGGGCCGTCGGCTCAGCTCTCCGCTGGTGCTGGTCCTGACCCTGCTCCTCGCCGTGCTCGCCCAGTCCCCGATCCGCGGACTTCTCGGCACCCCGCTGATGCAGAGCTGGATGACGGTGTTCGTCGCGGTGACCATGCAGGCGCTGCCCTTCCTGGTGCTCGGCGTGCTGCTCTCGGCGGCGCTCGCGGCGTTCGTCCCGCCGTCCTTCTTCGCGCGCGCCCTGCCGAGCCGTCCCGCCCTCGCCGTCCCGGTGGCCGGGGTCGCGGGCGCGATCCTGCCGGGCTGCGAGTGCGCGTCGGTGCCGGTGGCGGGCGCGCTGGTGCGCCGGGGCGTCACCCCGGCCGCCGCCCTCGCCTTCCTCCTCTCCGCCCCGGCCATCAACCCGATCGTGCTGACCGCCACCGCCGTGGCCTTTCCCCGCGACCCGGAGATGGTCCTCGGCCGGTTCGCCGCGAGCCTGCTGGTGGCGTGCGTGATGGGCTGGCTGTGGCAGCGGCTGGGCCGCACCGACTGGCTGCGCCCGCCGGCCCACGGCGCGCACGAGGGCGCGACCAGGTGGGAGGCGTTCTGGAACTCGGTCCGGCACGACACCGTGCACGCCGGCGGTTTCCTGGTGCTCGGCGCGATGGCCGCCGCGACCCTGAAGGCGGTGGCCCCCGCACAGTGGCTGCGCACGGCCGCCGCGAACCCGCTGGTCGCGATCCTCGCCCTCGCCGTCCTCGCCGTACTGCTGTCCATCTGCTCGGAGGCGGACGCGTTCGTCGCGGCCTCCCTGACCCAGTTCTCCCTGACGGCCAAGCTGGTGTTCCTGGTGGTGGGCCCGATGATCGACCTCAAGCTGTTCGCGATGCAGGCCGGCACCTTCGGCCGCGGCTTCGCCCTGCGCTTCGCCCCCGCCACCTTCGCGATGGCCGTCGCGGGTGCCGTGGTGGTCGGGACGGTGCTGCTGTGAACCGCCAGTCCCAGGCCGCCGTCATGTTCCTGCTCGGCGCCGCGCTGCTGCACGCGGGCAGCACCGGTCTGTATCTGCGCTACGTCAAGGCGGGCCTGCAGCCGCTGCTGCTGGCGTCGGGCGCGGTACTGATCGTGGGGGCGCTGGCGACCGTCTGGTACGAGCGCGGGCGGCATCGCCTGCGGCAGCGGACAAACGAGGGCCAGGCCCACGAGGGTGATGCTCACGAGAGGCATGCTCACGAGGGGCATGCTCACCCCGAACCCCGGGTCTCCTGGCTTCTGTTGCTGCCTCTCCTCGCGCTCATCCTCGTCGCGCCGCCCGCCCTCGGCTCGTACAGCGCGCTGCGCTCGGGGACGGCGCTGCAGAAGCCGTACGGCGTCGGGCCGCTGCCCGGCGGCAGCGGGCCCGCGCGGTTGTCCGTGGTCGACTACGCCTCCCGCGCGGCCTACGGCAACGGCCGTTCCCTGAGCGGACGGACGGTCCAGGTCACCGGGTTCCTCGCGCTGGACGGTTCGGGGCAGCCGTATCTGGTGCGGATGGCCCTCAACTGCTGTGCCGCGGACGCCCAGCCGGTCAAGATCGGGCTGACCGGTCAACTGCCGCCGGTGCTGCGGCCGGACGCGTGGCTGGAGGTGACCGGTGCGTACAGCCCCCGGCTGGGCCGCGACCCCGTCAACAACGGGCCGATCCCGTTCCTGAAGGTCAGCTCGGCACAGCCGGTGCCGGTGCCGCACGATCCGTACGACGAGACGTGGAACAACTGAACGCCCGCCGACGCGCGCGACCCGCCTACGCCCCGGTCAGATCGAAGCGCTCCAGGTCCCGCAGCCACGCCTGGGCGTTGCCGTCCGAGGGGGCGCGCCAGTCGCCGCGCGGGGAGAGGGCGCCGCCGGCCGAGACCTTCGGGCCGTTCGGCATGGCGGAGCGTTTGAACTGGGAGAAGCCGAAGAAGCGGCGGACGAAGACCTCCAGCCAGCGGCGGATCTCGGGGAGGTCGTAGGCGCGGCGCTCGGCCTCGGGGAAGCCGGGGGGCCAGGCGCCGGCCTCCTGGTCGTGCCAGGCGTGCCAGGCCAGGAAGGCGATCTTCGAGGGGCGGAAGCCGTAGCGCAGCACGTGCCAGAGGGTGAAGTCGTGCAGCGCGTACGGGCCGATCTTCGACTCGGTGGACTGCATCTCCTCGCCGGGTACGAGTTCGGGGCTGATCTCCGTGTCGAGGATCGCGGTGAGGATCTTGCCGGTCTCGTCGTCGAACTGGCCGCTGCTGACGACCCAGCGGATCAGGTGCTGGATCAGCGTCTTCGGCACGCCGGAGTTGACGTTGTAGTGGCTCATCTGGTCGCCGACGCCGTACGTGCACCAGCCGAGCGCCAGCTCGGAGAGGTCGCCGGTGCCGAGGACGATGCCGTCGCGCTGGTTGGCCAGCCGGAACAGGTAGTCGGTGCGCAGGCCCGCCTGGACGTTCTCGAAGGTGACGTCGTAGACCGGCTCGCCGGCGGCGAAGGGGTGGCCCATCTCCTTCAGCATCAGCCGCGCCGTCGGCGTGATGTCCAGCTCGGACGCCGTGACGCCGAGGGCGCGCATCAGCTTGTGGGCGTTGTCCTTGGTGTGGTCGCTGGTGGCGAAGCCGGGCAGGGTGAAGGCCAGGATGTCGCTGCGCGGGCGGCCGGCGCGGTCCATCGCGCGCGCGGCGACGATCAGCGCGTGCGTGGAGTCCAGGCCGCCGGAGACGCCGATGACGACCTTGGGGCCGCCGATCGAGGCGAGGCGCTGCTGGAGCCCGGCGACCTGGATGTTGTAGGCCTCGTAGCAGTCCAGGGCGAGCCGCTCGGCGTCGGCGGGCACGAACGGGAAGCGCTCCAGGCGGCGGCGCAGGCCCAGGTCGGTGGTGGTGGGCGGGGCGAGCTCGAAGGACACCGTGCGGAAGTCGGCGGTGCGGGCGGCGTGGGTGCGGCGGTTGTCGTCGAAGGTGCCCGTCCGCTGGCGCTCCTGGCGCAGCAGGTCGAGGTCGACGTCGGCGACGGCGTACTGCTCTCCGGCCGGGAAGCGCTCGGTCTCGGCCAGCAGCACCCCGTTCTCGTAGATCAGGGTCTGGCCGTCCCAGGACAGGTCGGTGGTGGACTCGCCGAGACCGGCGGCCGCGTACACGTAGGCGGCGTGGCAGCGCTCGGAGGCCGAGCGGCACAGCAGCTTGCGGTCCTCGGCGCGGCCGACGGTGATCGGGCTGCCGGAGAGGTTGAGCAGGACGGTCGCGCCCGCCAGCGCCGCCTCCGCGCTCGGCGGCACCGGGACCCACATGTCCTCGCAGATCTCGGTGTGCAGGACCAGTCCGGGCACGTCGTCCGCCGCGAAGAGCAGGTCCACGCCGAAGGGGAGGTCGGCACCGGCCAGGCGGATCGTTCCGCCGCGCTCGTCGTCGCCCGCGGCGATCTGGCGGCGCTCGTAGAACTCGCGGTAGTTCGGCGGGTACGACTTCGGTACGACGCCGAGGATCCGGCCCCGGTGGACCAGCACCGCGCAGTTGTAGACCCGGCCGCGGTGGCGCAGCGGGGCGCCGACCACCAGCACCGGCAGCAGCTCGGCCGACCCGGCGACGACGGTGGCGAGCGCCGACTCGACCTCGTCCAGCAGGGCGTCCTGGAGCAGCAGGTCCTCGATCGCGTACCCGGACAGGCACATCTCGGGGAACACGGCGACCGCGACGCCCTCCTCGTCGCACCGGCGCGCGTGGCGCAGGACGGAGGCGGCGTTGGCGGGCGGGTCGGCGATGACGGTGTGGCCGGTGCAGGCGGCGACACGTGCGAGGCCGTGCTGATAGATCGACCAGAAGCTCAACGGGACCTCTCTCACGGCTCCACGACGTTCCTGCGGGGTGCTACGAGGAAAGCCTACGGGGGCCGCGCCGGGAGGGTCAGGACAGGCCCGAAGCGCGCAGTACGCCCTCGGCCGCCTCGCCGTCGATGCGGTGGCCGAGCCGGTCCAGCACGTCGGCGCCCTGGCGCAGCGTGCCGCGCTCCAGGGAGCGGCGCACCCCGGTGTCGAGTTCGTGCCAGAGCAGCGGGTTGGCCGCGAGGATCCGGGGGTCCAGTTCCAGCCGGTGGCCGTGGACGTCCCGCAGGACCAGGTGGGAGGAGACGCCGTCGTACTGCCGTACGGCCGTGAGTGCGTCGGTGCGGACGACGCGCCGGCGCCAGGGGGTGCGCACCGCGAGCCAGCCGGGGCCCGCGCTCACCCGCTGCGGCAGCAGCACCACGCCCACCGCTGTCGCGAGGGCGGCCCAGAGCAGGGCGCGCGGCCCGGTCAGGGTGCCGGCGTCCCAGTCGACCAGGAAGGCGAGCGTGCCGAAGAGGAGGGCACAGCTCGCCGCGAGCCGGGCACTGCCACGCCAGTGACGGTCGCGGGCGGTCCCGGCCGCTGTGCTGCGTCGCATGGTGCCGACGCTAGGCACGGCCGCGCGGTCCGGCGACCGCTGCTGACGCTCCCCTGACGGGGTACGGCCCGATCCTGACGGAATCCTTACGCGCCGCCTGCCAGGGCGCTCGGCCGGGCGGGCCGTACCGGGCTGCCCACGGCGTGGTGGACGTACTCGCGGACCAACCGGAACCCGGCGTGCCACGCCAGCAGGCGGCTGGCGCGGTTGTGCAGGGAGCAGGTCCAGGCGGGGGTGTGGCCCCGGGCGACGACGTCCGCGCACAGGGCGGTGACGCAGGCCAGGCCGAGGTGCAGGCGGCGGCGGTCGGGGACGGTGTACACGGCCACGTCCTCGTGGCCGGTGCCGCGGAAGTAGGTGCAGGCCACGGCGAGGATCCGGCCGGCGCGGGTCACCGCGGCCCAGGCGTGCCCCGAGGCGGCGAGGCCGAGCGGCCCGCCCCAGCTGGCCGAGAGCCAGGAGGCGTCCGGGCCGAGGGCGTCCAGGGCGCCGGTGTCGGCCGGCTCCAGGCGCCGCACGGTCACGGCGTGCGGGACGGTCGCGGGCTGGGGCCGTGCCTGGAGCGTCCAGACCATGCGCTCCCACGGGGTGAGCCGGTCGAAGGCGGCACCGAGGACGGGCAGGAACCGGTCCGGGGCCTCGATCCGGCTGCCGGCCAGCGGGGCGAGCAGTTCCGGCGACAGCCGCTGCGGGCTGCCGCGCAGGACGACGTGCCCGGCGCAGGAGACGGCGACCGCGCGCGGCTGCACGGGCCGGTCGGCCCACCACCGGCCGACGCCGGTGGCCAGCGCGTGCTCGCCGATCGTGGCGGGACCGGGGGCACCGGTGGGGAACCAGCGCGCCAGCGCCCGTGCGTCCGGCGGCGGGATCTCGATCATCGGGCCCTCCTGAGCGTCGACGCCTCGCGGGAGTTCTCTGCGGTGCGCACTTCAGACGGTCCGGCCGACCAGCAGGTCCGCCAGCTTGTTCAGGCGCCGTACCGTGCGGTCCTCGCCGGCCGCCGGGGCCGGGTCGACGCGTTCGGCGCGGTCGTAGTAGGCGCCGTTGACGATCTCGACGGCCGGGTCGCAGAGCCGGACCACGTGCGCGGCACCCTCGGCGGGGGTGGTGCCCTCGTGGGCGTAGAGCGGGAGCAGCGCGGTGTCGCAGACGCCCGGGTGGACGGAGACGGCGGTGACGCGCGGGTCGGCGGCGAAGACCGTGAGGGCGAGCTGCGACTGGGCGTAGGCGGCGAGGCGCGAGTAGCGGCGGGCGCGGTTCGGGTCGGCCCAGCTGATGGAGGCCGTGCGGTGCAGCGAGGAGGACACGTTCACCACCCGGCCGCCGGGGTCGCTGGTCAGCGCCGGCTCCAGCAGGCACGTGAGCAGGTAGTGGGCGAGGAAGTTGACCTGGAAGGCGATCTCGTTGCCGTCGGCGGTGACGGTGTGCCGCTCGGGAGCCGCCATGCCCGCGTTGTTGACGAGGACGTCAAGGTGCGGGTGCTCGGCGACGACCGCGCGGGCGAGGGCCTCGACCTCTTCCAGGTGGGCGAAGTCGGCGCCGTACGAACACAGTTGGGCCGGCGCGATGCCTGCCGTGGCGGCCAGCCGGTCCGCCGCCGCGCGCGCCTCGGTCGCCGTACGGCCGTGCAGCAGCACGGTGGCGCCGCGCTCGGCGAGCTGTCGTGCCGTCTCGTGGCCGATGCCGGAAGTGGCGCCCGTGATCAGGACGGTTCGGGATGAAAGGGGTGCCTGGGTCATGATCCTGTCCGGATGGAGGAGAAGGAGGAGATGAGGGAGGAGAGGGAGAGGGAGGAGCGAGGGGCGCCGGAGCCGGTCACGGCGCCCCTCGGGTCACGGAAAGCGGCGTCGGCGGACGCGGCGTCGGCACGGCGGGCGTCGGCGGGACGCGCTGCCGGCGCGGCGCGGGCGCTTCCGTTCAGCGCGGCGTACGACGCGGCGGCCGAGCGAAGCGAGATGGGGGCACCCCCGGCCGAAGGCTGGGGGAGGGACTCGGCGGCCGGTCGGAAAGGGGCCAGGCGCTGTTCACGCCCTCCATGGAAGCCGCGCCGCTCGGGCCGGGCAAGCCGGAAACGCCTTCCCTGACGGGGCCCTGACGTGCGCATACGTGTCCTTGACGGGGTCAGCCGCGCGGGCGCGGGTCAGCCGAGGCCGGGCACCTGGGAGACGGCCAGGTCGATGACCTTGATGCCGACGAAGGGCAGGACGAGTCCGCCGAGGCCGTAGACGAGCAGGTTGCGGCGCAGCAGGTCGTGGGCGGAGGCGGGGGTGTAGCGCACGCCGCGCAGGGCCAGCGGGATCAGGGCGACGATGATCAGCGCGTTGAAGATGATCGCGGAGGTGATCGCGGAGGTCGGGCTGTGCAGGCCCATCACGTTCAGGGACCTCAGGCCCGGGTACGTGCCCGCGAACATCGCCGGGATGATGGCGAAGTACTTGGCGACGTCGTTCGTGATGGAGAAGGTCGTCAACGCGCCGCGGGTGATGAGGAGTTGCTTGCCGATCTCGACGATCTCGATGAGCTTGGTCGGGTTGGAGTCGAGGTCGACCATGTTGCCGGCCTCCTTGGCGGCCGACGTGCCGGTGTTCATGGCCACGCCGACGTCCGCCTGGGCGAGCGCGGGCGCGTCGTTGGTGCCGTCACCGGTCATCGCGACGAGCTTGCCGCCCTCCTGCTCACGCCTGATCAGCGCGAGCTTGTCCTCGGGGGTCGCCTCGGCCAGGTAGTCGTCCACGCCCGCCTCCTGGGCGATGGCGCGGGCGGTCAGCGGGTTGTCGCCGGTGATCATCACTGTGCGGATGCCCATGCGGCGCAGCTCGGCGAAGCGCTCGCGGATGCCGTCCTTGACGACGTCCTTGAGGTGGATCAGGCCGAGCACGCGCGGCCCGTCCCAGTCGTGCACGGCCACCAGCAGGGGCGTGCCGCCGCCGGCGGCCACCGCGTCGGAGTACCGCTGGGCCTCGGGCGGCACGTGGCCGCCGTACCGGCGCACCCACTCGATGACCTGCCCGGCGGCGCCCTTGCGGACGGCGCACACCGCGCCGTTCGGCCAGCGCAGGTCTACCCCGCTCATCCGGGTCTGCGCGCTGAAGGCGACCCAGTGGGCGTTCGCCAGCGCACCCTGCTCCGGCGTGCGCAGGCCGTGCCGGTTCTTGGCGAGGACGACGACGGAGCGGCCCTCCGGGGTCTCGTCGGCGAGCGACGACAGCTGGGCCGCCTCCGCGAGGTGCGCTTCCCGGACACCGGGCATCGGGACGAAGGCGGCGGCCTCGCGGTTGCCGAGGGTGATGGTGCCGGTCTTGTCGAGCAGCAGGGTGTTCACGTCGCCGGCGGCCTCGACGGCGCGGCCCGACATGGCGAGCACGTTGCGCTGCACCAGCCGGTCCATGCCCGCGATGCCGATCGCCGAGAGCAGGGCGCCGATGGTGGTCGGGATGAGGGTGACGAGGAGGGCGACCAGCACGGTCGTGGACTGGGCGGCGCCCGCGTACGCGCCCATCGGCTGGAGCGCGACCACGACCAGCACGAAGATGACCGTGAGTGAGGCCAGCAGGATGTTGAGCGCTATCTCGTTCGGGGTCTTCTGCCGGGCGGCGCCCTCCACCAGGGCGATCATCCGGTCCAGGAAGCTGTGCCCGGGCCGGGCGCTGACCCGTACCAGGAGCCGGTCGGACAGCACCGTCGTACCGCCGGTGACCCCGCTGCGGTCGCCGCCGGCCTCCCGGATCACCGGCGCGGACTCCCCGGTCACCGCCGATTCGTCCACGGCCGCGACCCCGTCGATGACGTCGCCGTCGGCCGGGATCAGCTCGCCCGCCTCCACGAGTACGACGTCCAGGGGCTTGAGGTCGGTGGCGGCGACGGCCTCCGTGCGGGCGGTGGCGAGGTTCGTGCCGTAGCTCCAGTGCTCCAGCCGCAGCGCCACCGTGTCCGTGCGGGCCCGGCGCAGCGCCTGGGCCTGCGCCTTGCCGCGGCCCTCGGCGACGGCCTCGGCGAGGTTGGCGAAGACGACCGTCAGCCACAGCCAGAGGCTGATGACCCAGGTGAAGACGTCCGGGTGCAGCAGCGCCGACAGCGTGGTCAGGGCCGCGCCGACGGAGACGACGAAGAGCACCGGGTTCTTCACCAGGACCCGGGGATGCAGCTTGTGCAGGGCCTCGGGCAGGGAGCGGACGAGCTGGGCCGGTTCGAACAGCCCGCTCGGCGCCCGGCGCCGCGCCCCGCGCGCCGGTCTCGCCCGGCCTGCGCGCTCGGGGTGTGCCGACGGGGTCTGCTCGGGGGCGGCGGGAAGCATGGACACCTTCGTGCCTTCTGGAGGGGGGTGACAGAGGCAGCGAATCTAACCGCGCCCGCCGCACGGTCCGCCCTGCTCAGCGGGGAATTTGCGGCACTCATACGGCTTCGCCGCCGACGCCGTCAAAAGGCCGTCAAACCGACCTGAGGATGCATCAGGGAACCGTCAACGCCGGCCAAGGGTGGCCGGATCCGGTCGCAGACTGATCGTCAACGGGGGACGGGCGACACCGTCCGTGGCGTGACGTTGGAGGGACCGTGACTCTCACGGCCGGATCAGCGCAGAGTCCTGGCACCGAAGAGGAGGCCGGGGAGAACACTCCGCCACGGAGAGCGGCGGTCGCCCCGCGCGGGGGCAGCCCCGGACCGGGCCAGCGAGGGGGTTCGCGGACGGCCGGACCGGGTCCGGGGCTGCGCCTGCGGCGACAGGCCGAGGCCGCGCGGGCCGCTCTGCGCCGCCGCTACTGGGCCACCGTGCCGGCACGGCTGCGCCTTCTGCGCGTGGCCACGGTCCTGCTCGCGGCCGCCCTCGCCGGACTTCTGCTGGTGGCGGGCCTGGCCCTGACGGGGACATGGGGCGCCGTGGCCGACCGCGACGCGCCCCGCACCACCAGCGCCGCCGACCTCGACCTGGCCCTGAACGACATGGACGCCCAGGCCGCCAACATCCTGCTGTCCAACGGCGACGCGGGACAGGGGCGCCTGACGACGCCGTACACGAAGGCCGTCGGCCACTACGCCGACGCCCGGCGCGAGATCGGGCACGACCTGCGCACCCTCGCCGTCGCGGCGCAGGGCAGCCGGGCCGACGAGAAGACGGTCGAGTCGCTGACGGACGGCTTCGCCGAGTACCAGGAGCTGATCGGCCGGGCTCTGGAGAACGACGGCCACCACGGCGGCAGACCGGCCGCCCTCGCCGACCACCGTCGCGCCACCGACCTGCTGCGCGGCCAACTCCTGCCCGCGGCAAGCGCTTTGGTGTCGTCGAACGACACGGCCTTCGAAGCCGAGTACACGACCGCCCGCTCCGCCCTCTTTGCGCAGTTCGCCGCCGTCCTCGCGCTCGGCGCGGCGCTGCTCGCCGTGCTCGGCGTCCTCCAGTGGTACGTGGCCCGCACCTTCCGCCGTGTCCTCAATCCCGGGCTGCTGGCGGCGACCTGCTGCACTCTGCTCGCGGTGATCCTCGGCGCCCACCTGCTGTCGGCCTCGTCGTCCCACCTGCGGGTGGCCCGGCACGACGCCTTCGACTCCGTCGTCGCCCTCTCCCGCGCCCGCGCCCTCGCCTACGACGCCAACGCCGACGAGAGCCGCTACCTGCTCGACCCGCAGCGCCGCGACCGGTACGCGGACGCCTTCCTCGCCAAGTCCCAGCAGCTGTACGGCCTCACGGGCGCGACCCTGCCGACGTACGACGCACAACTGGCCACCACGTGGCAGGCGTACCGGTCCGACCACCACGACCTGCGTTTCACCGGCGAGTTCCGGCGCGAGCTGGACAACATCACCTTCCCCGGCGAGCGGGCCGCGGCCGAGAGGACCGTGGAGACCTACGCCGTCTACCAGCGCGACGACCGCAGCATCCGCGCGCTGCTCGCGGCCGGCGAGGAACGCGAGGCGGCCGAGTTCTGCACGGGCTGGGAACCGGGCACGTCCAACGCCCACTTCGAGGCCTGGATGGTCGCGCTGGACAAGGTCACGGGCATCAACCGCGCCCACTTCGACGCGTCGGTGGACGAGGGGCGGGCGGCGGTGAGCGATCTGCTGCCGTGGGCGGGCGGCGGTCTGTCGGCCGTGCTGGCCCTGACGGTCCTGGGCCTGCGCCCGAGGCTGGCGGAGTTCCGTTAGACGTCCGTCAGCCGAGCCTCCTCCAGGTCCAGCGCCCGCTGCAGCCGGCGCCGGGTGGTGTCACTGATGGCGTGGCCGTCGTACAGCCGCTGCAGTTCCGCCGTCTCCACCGCTATCAGGTCCCGGCGCAGCTGCCGGTAGACGAGGTCGGCCGACTCGGTCGCCGTGCCCTCCGCGCCGTTGCTCTCGGCCAGCCGGTCCCGGGCGTCCTCCAGGCGGGCGGTGAGGCCACGGCGCAGGCGGTCCAGGACGACGTCGGAGACGACCTCCAGCTCGGCCAGCTCCTCCAGGCGGGCCAGGCCGGCGTGGGCCAGGTGGGAGCGGGCGCGAGCCTCCTCGCGGGCGGTGTGGGCGGGCTCCAGGGCGATGCCGGAGGCGCGCACGACCGGGGCGAGGGTGAAGCCCTGGACGACCAGGGTCACGACCACGACCGACGTGGTCAGGACCAGCACCAGCGGGCGGCCGTCGAGCGGTGTGCCGTCCTTCATGGCCACCGGGATGGACAGCGCGGCGGCCAGCGGCATCACGCCCCGGGTGCCGGCCCACGTCAGCACCACCGGGATCCGCCAGTTCATGCGGCTGATCCCGCCCTTGCGCTGCACGACCGCCGACAGCGGCGCGAGCCACAGCAGCCGTACGGCGATCAGGGTGGCGGCGACCGCGAGGGCGTACAGCGGCCAGGCCCGGTCGCCGTGGGCCAGGGCCCGCACCTGGGCGGGCAGGGCCAGCCCTATCAGGCTGAACACCACGCTCTCCAGCAGGAACACGACCGTGCCGTAGACGGCGTGCAGCTGGAGGCGGATGCGGGCGTTGGTGAGGCGGTCGCCCCGGCCGCCGAGGACCACCCCGGCGACCACGCACGACGTCACGCCGGAGGTGTGCGCGACCTCGGCCAGGAGGTAGGCGGCGTAGGGGGTGACCAGCGCGATCACCGTCTCCAGGACCGGGTCCTCGGTGCGCCGCCGGATCAGGGTGATCACGCCGGCGACCGCCGCGCCGATCACCGTGCCGCCGCCCGCGAGCAGGAAGAACTCGCCGCCCGCCGAGTCCCAGTGGGCGGCGGCCGAGGCGACGGCGATGCCCGCCGCCACCCGGACCAGCACCAGCGAGGTTGCGTCGTTGAACAGGCTCTCCGCCTGCACCAGGACCTGCACCCGCGGCGGCAGCGCGAGCCGGCGGCCCAGCGCGGTGACGGCCACCGGGTCGGTGCTGGCCAGCACCGCGCCCAGCACGAACGCCATCTGCCAGGACAGGGGTGTCACGTACACGGCGACCGCGCCGACGGCCGCCGCCGAGGCGAGGACCAGCCCTATGGCGAGGATCCCGACCGGCTTCCACACCGCGCGCAGTTCCCGCCAGGGCATGTCCTCGGCGCTCGCGTACAGCAGCGGGGGCAGCACGACGAGACCGATGATCTGGGGGCTGATCGCGATCTGCGGGGTGCCCGGCAGCAGGGCCACGGCGAGACCGGCGACCACCAGCAGTGAGGGCGCGGGGATCCGCCAGCGGCGCGCGAACGTGGCGACCAGCGTGGCGAGGACCACGAGGGCGAGAACCGTACCGACGCTGCGCATGCCGTCCCCCGGGGATGCGAAAGGGGATTGCGGAAGCCGCTCCGGCCCCCGGCCGACCAGACTTCCCGGCACACCTGGCCTCACCCTATCGGGCCAGGCCCCATCAAGACAGTGTCAAGGTCCCCGGGGCCCCCGCCAAGGAAGCGCTAACAAGCGCGCGGGCGGGTCGGGGGAAGCGGCTTCCTTGGAGGAAGCACCTTCGAATCAGTCGAATCAGTTGGATCAGCGAGCGGAGCGCGTCGGCGGCGATGAGTGACGTACGGCCCGGACGACTGAAGGTCTACCTCGGGGCGGCCCCGGGAGTCGGCAAGACCTACCGCATGCTCGACGAGGGACGGCGCCGCGCCGCGCGCGGGGCGGACGTGGTGATCGGGTTCGCGGAGTGCCACGGGCGGCCGCAGACCGAGGCCATGCTCGACGGCCTGGAGGCCGTGCCCCGGGCGTCCTGCTCGTACCGGGGCGGGCAGTTCGAGGAGATGGACCTGGCCGCGGTGCTGGCCCGGCGGCCGCACGTGGCGATCGTGGACGAGTTCGCGCACAGCAACATCCCGGGCGCCGGCCGCAACCCCAAGCGCTGGCAGGACATCGAGACCCTGCTGGACGCGGGTGTCGACGTGATCACCGCGCTGAACATCCAGCACCTGGAGTCCCTCAACGACGTGGTCGAGAAGATCACCGGGGTGCCGCAGCACGAGACCGTGCCGGACGAGGTGGTGCGGCGGGCCTGGCAGATCGAGCTGGTGGACATGCCGCCGGAGGGACTGCGCCGGCGGATGGCGCACGGGAACATCTACGCCCCCGAGAAGATCGACGCCGCGCTCGCCAACTACTTCCGGCCCGGCAATCTGACGGCCCTGCGGCAGCTGGCGCTGCTGTGGACGGCCGACCGGGTGGACGAGGCGTTGCAGGAGTACCGGTCGCAGCACGGCATCGGCCGGGTGTGGGAGACCCGGGAGCGGGTCGTCGTGGCCCTGACCGGCGGGCCGGAGGGCGACACGCTCGTCCGGCGGGCCGCCCGCATCGCCGACCGGTCGGCCGGCGGGGATCTGCTCGCCGTCCACGTGGCCCGCAGCGACGGGCTCGCGGCCGGCGGGGTCTCGCACGCCTCCCTGGCCCGGCAGCGCCGGCTCGTGGAGGACCTGGGCGGCAGCTACCACTCGGTCGTCGGTGACGACGTGGCCACCGCCCTGGTGGAGTTCGCGCGCGCCGAGAACGCCACCCAGCTCGTGCTCGGCACCAGCAGACGCGGCCGGCTGGCCCGCTTCCTCACCGGACCCGGCACCGGCGAGACGGTCACCGAGCTGTCCGGGGACATCGACGTCCACCGTGTCACCCACGAACGGGCCGGCCGCGGCACCCTGCTGCCGTCCCGCCGCCGTACGCTCTCGACGGCCCGGCTGATCGCTGGCCCGGTGGCCGGACTGGTGCTGCCGGTCCTGATCACGGCCCTGCTCGCCCAGCTGCGCGGCACGCTCAACCTGACCAGCGAGGCTCTGCTGTTCCTGCTCGCGGTGGTCGGGGTGGCCTGCATAGGCGGCGTGGCTTCGGCGGTGATCGCCTCGATCACGGCGTCCCTGCTGCTCAACTACTGGTTCATCCCGCCCATCGGCGCCTTCACCCTGGACGATCCCAACGCCCTGGTGGCGCTGACGGTGTTCGCGGTCGTGGCGGCCACCGTGGCCGCGGTCGTGGACCGCTCCCTGCGGCTGTCGCGCCGCTCCGCCCGGGCCACGGCCGAGGCGGAGACCATGTCGTCCCTGGCCGGCAGCATCGTGCGCGGCGAGGCGACCATCCCGGCCCTGCTGGAGCGCACCCGCGAGACCTTCGGCATGGAGTCGGCGGACCTGGTCGACGAACCCCCGGACGCGGCGCCCGGGTTGACGGCGGTGCCCGCCGGAGCCGGCGCCTGGCTCGCCCTGCACGGCCGTACCCTCTCCTCCTCCGAGCGCCGGGTGCTGGCCGCGTTCGCCGCGCACGTGGGCTCGGCGGTGGAGCGGGCCCGGCTGGCACAGGCGGCGGCCGAGGTGGAGCCGGTGAAGGCGGCCGACCGGCTGCGTACGGCGCTGCTGCGGGCCGTCGGCCACGACCTGCGCACCCCGCTCGCCGCCGGCTGGGCCGCCGTCACCTCGCTGCGCAGCCGCGACGTCACCTTCACGGCGGAGGACCGCGAGGAACTCCTGTCCACCGCCGACGAGTCGATGGCCAAGCTCAACCGCCTGGTGGAGAACCTCCTCGACCTCAGCCGCCTGGAGGCGGGCGCCCTCACCCTGAACCTGCGGGCCACCTCCCTGGAGGAGGTGCTGCCGCCGGCGCTGGCGGACGTGCCGGACGTCGAGGTGGCGGACGTCGAGGCGATCCCGGCGGTCCTGGCCGACCCGCCGCTGCTGGAGCGGGTGATCGCCAACCTGGTCGGCAACGCCGCCCGCCACACCCCGCCCGGCCGGAAGGTGCTGGTCACGGCCAGCGCGCTGGCGGGGCGGGTGGAACTACGGGTGATCGACCGGGGACCGGGCCTGCCCGCCGACGGCCGCGACCGCCTCTTCGAGCCCTTCCAGCGGCTCGGCGACACCGACAACACCACCGGCCTCGGCCTGGGCCTCGCCCTCGCCCGCGGCCTGACCGAGGCGATGAGCGGCACCCTCAGCCCCGAGGACACCCCGGGCGGCGGACTGACGATGGTGGTCTCGCTGCCGTTCGCGGCGGTGCCGGTGGGCGCCGAACCTTCCGAACAGAGCGTGTAGGAGGTGCCGGCCGGCGGGCGAGACCGAACGGCGCGCCTACGGCAACGGCCACTGCCTGCGCGGCTTCCTGCTCACCCCCGGCCCCGGTTCACCGGCGGCGCCGTCCAGGAAACAGCGCACCGAGCACCCCGCACACCAGCGCGCCGAGGAGCAGGCCGCCCCACGGCGGCCCGCCCGGCCGGTGCGTGAGCGCCGCGTAGGCGAGGAAGCCGAGGCCGCCGCCCAGCAGGAAGCAGCCGAAGCCGCGCAGCCCCAGCCACCAGCGGGGGCGAGCCGTCCGTACGTTCATGCCGGACATGGTGCACGGCACCGGACCCCGGCCCCGCTGCGGCCCCCTACTCCAGCCCCGACACCCTGAACACCCCCAGCGCCGTCTCCCTCTCCACCCGGGACGACAGGCGGTGCAGCGCGGTCTCGCCGCACAGCAGCAGCCCGTCGGCCGTGGCCTGCCGTGCGCCCTGGGCGAGGTGGTGCCACAGGCGCGGGTTGCGGAGCAGGACCTCGGGGTCGATCTCGACCCGGCCGTCCCACGCGTCCCGCAGCAGCAGCCGTTGGGAGACGCCGTCCAGGACGCGGACCGAGATCAGCAGGTCGGTGCGGACGCGGTGTTCGCGGCCCAGCCGGCGCGAGGACAGCCAGTTCGGGCCGGCGGTGACACGGGCGGGACACAGCACGGCGAACAGCAGGACGGAGAGCGCCAGCCACAGCGCCGTACGCCACAGGGCGGCACGGCCGGTGGCCCAGTCGAGCAGGAGCAGCAGGACGAGGGGCAGGGCGGCGCAGCGGACGGCGCTCCACCGCTCCCGTGTCCAGTTCTGGTCGTTCGCCGTCGCGCCGGAGCCCGTCATGCCGCTCACGGTACTGACCTGCGGAAGCCGCCTCGCGCACCTTGACACGGCTCTGACGCGGACCCCCGTCAAGGACACGTCAAGACGGGCCGGTTGGGCGCGAAGATCCCGCAAGGACCGGTCGGATGCGGCCGGAAACAGACAGAACCTGGGTGCGCCCGCGCACGCAAGGCCGCGCACGAACAAGGAGCACGCCCATGTCCGTCCTGACCACCGAGCAGCCGGATGCCGTCCCCGCCGGCGAGGAGCCGCCTGATACCGGCGAACGCCACCGGCTGACGGCCGTCACGGGGCTCGCCGCCCTCTCGCTGGACGCGATGGCGTCGGTGGCCTACGGCCCCGAGGCGATCGTGCTGGTCCTCGCGGCCGCCGGTGCGCACGGACTGGGCTTCACGATGCCCGTCACGCTGGCCATCGCCGCCCTGCTGGCCGTGCTCGTGGCGTCCTACCGGCAGGTCATCGCGGCCTTCCCGGACGGCGGCGGTTCCTACGCCGTGGCGAAGACGCATCTGGGCGCGCGGACGAGCCTGGTGGCCGCCGCCTCGCTGGTCCTGGACTACGTGCTCAACGTCGCCGTCGCCGTCACCGCCGGCGTGGCGGCCCTGACCTCCGCCTTCCCCTCCCTCTACGCCGACCGGCTGTGGCTGTGCCTGGCCGTGCTCGTCCTGATCACGGGCGTCAATCTGCGCGGCATCGTGGAGTCCGCGAAGGCGTTCATCGTGCCGACCGTCGTCTTCGTCGGCTCGATCTTCGTCCTCATCGCCGTGGGGCTGTTCCGCTCCCACCCGGTGAGCACGGCGACGGCGGCCGGGCACGCCTCGGTCCTCGCCGACAACGCCTCCTCCGTGGGCACGCTGCTTCTGCTGAAAGCATTCGCCTCCGGCTGTGCCGCGCTGACCGGCGTGGAGGCCATCGCCAACGCCGTGCCCTCCTTCCGGGTGCCGCGCGTCCGGCGGGCGCAGCGGGCCGAGGTCGCGCTCGGCGCCGTGCTCGGGCTCATGCTGATCGGCCTGTCGGTGCTGATCGGCCGCTTCCACCTCCAGCCGGTCGAGGGCGTCACCGTCCTCGCCCAGCTCGCGGACGCCTCCTTCGGCCACAACTGGGCCTTCTACGTCGTCCAGTTCGCGACGATGCTCCTGCTGGCCCTGTCCGCGAACACCTCCTTCGGCGGGCTGCCGGTGCTGCTGAAGCTGCTCGCCCGCGACAACTACGCCCCGCACGTCTTCGCGCTGAAGGCCGACCGCCAGGTGCACCGGCACGGCGTCCTCGCGCTCGCCGTCGTCTCGGCCGCGCTGCTGGTCTTCTCCGGCGGCGACACCAACACCCTGGTGCCGATGTTCGCGATCGGCGTCTTCGTCGGCTTCACCATCGCGCAGGTGGGCATGGTCCGGCACTGGTGGCTCCAGCAGGGCCCGGGCTGGCGCGGAAAGGCGCTGCTCAACGGCTTCGGTGCCGTCCTCACCGGCGTCGCGACCGTCGTCGTCACGGCGAGCAAGTTCACCGAGGGCGCCTGGCTGATCGTCATCGCGCTGCCGCTGCTGGTCGTCGCCTTCGAGACCGTGCACCGCGCCTACGGCCGGATCGGCGAGCGCCTCGGGCTCGGCCGGATCCCGCAGGCCCCGCACCGCGACCGCTCGCTGGTGGTCGTGCCGGTGTCCACGCTGTCCCGGCTGACCTCCGAGGCGCTGACCGCGGCCGTTTCCCTCGGCGACGAGGTCCGCGCGGTGACCGTCTGCTACCCCGACCCCGAGGACCGGGCCCACCTGCACGCCCTGGAGCGCGCCTGGGCCGACTGGGACCCCGGCGTGGAGCTGGTACGGCTGTCCTGCGCCCGGCGCAGCCTCGGCAGGCCCATCGCCGCGTACGTCCGCGAGGTGGCCGCCGCCGAACCGGGCACCCGGGTCACCGTGCTGATCCCGGAGGCGGAGCCGGAGCGGCTGTGGCAGCGGCTGCTGCAGAACCAGCGGGGCGCGGTCGTCGCCCACGCCGTACGCCGGGAGACGGACGCGGTGATCTGCCGGCTGCGCTTCCGGCTGTGATCACAGGGCTACCCACCGGTATGGGCCGGGGGTCGTAAGAGAGCCGTCAAAGGCGTCGGCGCGGCCGTATGAGAGCCGTCAACGGGGGGTCGGATCCGGCCACACAGGCGCTTTCCTCGTACACGTCCGTTTCAACCGAACCTCACTCCAGGAGTTCGCGATGGCCGATCTGGCCTTCGTCGTCACCGTGCTCGCGGGTTTCGCGCTGGTGGCCCTCGTCGCCAAGGGGGTGACGAAGCTGTGACCGCCGAGAACATCGTCGGCCTCGTCGTGGCCGTCGCCCTGCTGGGCTATCTCGTCCTCGCCCTGATCTTCCCGGAGAGGTTCTGAGAACAGACATGGGTCCCGTACTCGCAGCCGTGCTCCAGCTGCTCGCCCTCATAGGCGCGCTGGCGCTCGTCTACGTCCCCGTCGGCAACTACATGGCCAAGGTCTACGAATCGCGCACGCACCTGCGCATCGAGAAGTGGATCTACAAGGCCATCGGCGCCAACCCCGACGCCGAGATGACCTGGCCCGCGTATCTGCGCGGCGTCCTCGCCTTCTCGGCCGTCAGCGTCCTCTTCCTCTACCTCCTCCAGCGGCTCCAGGGCGTCCTGCCGGGCTCGCTGCACTTCTCCGCGGTCAACCCGGCGCAGTCGTTCAACACGGCCGTCTCGTTCGTGACCAACACGAACTGGCAGTCGTACTACGGCGAGCAGACCATGGGGCACGTCGTGCAGACCGCCGGTCTGGCCGTGCAGAACTTCCTCTCGGCCGCCGTCGGCATCGCCGTCGCCGTCGCCCTCGTGCGCGGCTTCGCCCGCTCGCGCACCGGTGAGCTGGGCAACTTCTGGGCCGACCTGGTGCGCGGCACACTGCGCATCCTGGTGCCGGGCGCGGCCGTCGCCGCGATCGTGCTGGTGGCGTGCGGCGCCATCCAGAACTTCTCCGGCATCCACGAGGTCGGCCAGTTCATGGGCGGCTCGCAGCAGTGGAACGGCGGCGCGGTCGCCTCCCAGGAGGCCATCAAGGAACTGGGCACCAACGGCGGCGGTTACTTCAACGCCAACTCCGCCCACCCCTTCGAGAACCCGACCGGGTTCACCAACCTCTTCGAGATCTTCCTGATCCTCGTCATCCCGTTCGCGCTGACCCGCACCTTCGGCGTGATGGTCGGCAACGTGAAGCAGGGCTACGCGATCCTCGCCACGATGGTCACCATCTGGCTGAGCTTCACCGTCCTCATGATGTGGACCGAGTTCGCCCACCACGGCCCGGCGCTCCAGGCCGCGGGCGGCGCGATGGAGGGCAAGGAGACCCGCTTCGGCGTCGGCGGCTCCTCGATCTTCGCGGTGGCGACGACGCTGACCTCGACCGGTGCGGTGGACTCCTTCCACTCCTCCTTCACCGGCCTGGGCGGCGGCATCACCATGCTGAGCATGATGCTGGGCGAGATCGCGCCCGGCGGCACCGGCTCGGGTCTGTACGGCATGCTGATCATGGCGGTCATCGCGGTGTTCATCGCCGGCCTGATGGTCGGCCGTACGCCCGAGTACCTGGGCAAGAAGATCGGCGGCCGCGAGATGAAGCTCGCCGCCTGCTACATCCTCATCACCCCCGCCCTGGTGCTGGTCTTCACGGCGGCCTCCATGGCCCTGCCGACCCCGCCGCACTCGATGCTGAACTCCGGCGCGCACGGATTCTCCGAGGTGCTGTACGCGTTCACCTCCGCGTCGAACAACAACGGCTCGGCCTTCGCCGGTCTGAACGCGAACACCGACTGGTACAACACCATGACCGGACTCGCGATGCTCCTCGGCCGCTTCCTGCCCATGATCTTCGTCCTGGCGCTGGCCGGCTCGCTCGCCGAGCAGAAGCCGGTCCCGGAGACGGCGGGCACCCTGCGCACCGAGAAGCCGCTGTTCACCGGCCTGCTGGTGGGCGCGATCCTGATCATCACCGGTCTGACCTACTTCCCGGCCCTGGCCCTGGGTCCGCTCGCGGAGGGACTGGCGTCATGACCACTGGCATAGACAAGCAAGAGGACTCGATGTCCACAGCCACTCCCACCCGGGCGCCGCACAGCGACGTCCCCACCGGGCACAAGCCCGCCGAGGGCCGTGTCGGCGCGGGCCTCTTCGACCCCAAGGCACTGGTCAAGTCACTGCCGGACGCCTTCCGCAAGCTCGACCCGCGGGTGATGGTCAAGTCGCCCGTGATGTTCGTGGTGTGGATCGGCTCGGTCCTGACCACCGTCTTCTCCTTCCAGCACCCGGGCGACTGGTTCGGCTGGACCATCAGCGCCTGGCTGTGGCTGACGGTGATCTTCGCCAACCTGGCGGAGGCGGTCGCCGAGGGCCGCGGCAAGGCGCAGGCCGACACCCTGCGCAAGGCCAAGACCGACACCGTCGCGCGCCGGCTGCTCGCGGACGGCACCTCCGAGGAGGAGGTGCCCGGCACCGCGCTGACCATCGGTGACCTGGTCGTCTGCGAGGCCGGGGACGTCATCCCCGGTGACGGCGACGTCGTCGAGGGCGTCGCCTCCGTGGACGAGTCGGCGATCACCGGCGAGTCCGCGCCCGTCATCCGCGAGTCCGGCGGTGACCGGTGCGCCGTCACGGGCGGTACGAAGGTGCTGTCCGACCGGATCGTCATCAAGATCACGACGAAGCCCGGCGAGACCTTCATCGACCGGATGATCAACCTGGTCGAGGGCGCGGCCCGGCAGAAGACGCCGAACGAGATCGCGCTGAACATCCTGCTGGCGTCGCTGACCATCGTCTTCCTGCTGGCCTGCGCCACGCTGCCGCCGTTCGCCACGTACGCGGGCACGCACCTGACCATGGTCGTGCTGGTCGCCCTGCTGGTCTGTTTGATCCCGACCACCATCGGCGCGCTGCTCTCCGCGATCGGCATCGCGGGCATGGACCGGTTGGTGCAGCGCAACGTGCTCGCCATGTCGGGCCGCGCGGTCGAGGCCGCCGGCGACGTCTCCACGCTGCTCCTGGACAAGACCGGCACCATCACCCTGGGCAACCGGCAGGCCGCCGAGTTCGCGCCGGTCAGGGGCACCACCGAGGCGGAGGTCGCGGACGCGGCCCAGCTGTCCTCGCTGGCCGACGAGACCCCCGAGGGCCGTTCCATCGTCGTCCTGGCGAAGGAGAAGTACGGGCTGCGCGAGCGGCACCAGGGCGAGCTGGCCGGGGCCGAGTGGATCGAGTTCACCGCCCAGACCCGTATGTCGGGCGTGGACGTCGACGGCCGCAAGATCCGCAAGGGCGCCACCGCCTCGGTGATCGCCTGGGTGAAGGACGAGGGCGGCACCGTCGCCGAGGACGCCGACGCCATCGCCAACCGGATCTCCGAGGCGGGCGGCACCCCGCTGCTCGTCGCGGTCAACGACGACAAGGGCGCCCGGATCCTGGGTGTCATCTACCTGAAGGACGTCGTCAAGGAGGGCATGCGGGAGCGGTTCGAGGAGCTGCGCCGCATGGGCATCAAGACGGTCATGATCACGGGTGACAACCCGCTGACCGCCAAGGCGATCGCGGAGGAGGCGGGCGTGGACGACTTCCTCGCCGAGGCCACCCCCGAGGACAAGATGGCCCTCATCAAGCGGGAGCAGGCCGGCGGCAAGCTCGTCGCGATGACCGGTGACGGCACCAACGACGCGCCCGCGCTCGCCCAGGCGGACGTCGGCGTGGCCATGAACACCGGCACGTCGGCCGCCAAGGAGGCCGGCAACATGGTCGACCTCGACTCCAACCCGACCAAGCTCATCGAGATCGTCGAGATCGGCAAGCAACTCCTCATCACCCGTGGGGCGTTGACGACCTTCTCCATCGCCAACGACGTCGCGAAGTACTTCGCGATCATCCCGGCGCTGTTCGCGGCGGTCTACCCGGGCCTGGACAAGCTGAACATCATGCACCTGTCCTCGCCCGACTCCGCGATCCTGTCGGCCGTCATCTTCAACGCGCTGATCATCATCGCGCTGGTGCCGCTGTCCCTGAAGGGCGTGCGCTACCGGCCGATGAGCGCGGACAAGATGCTCCGCCGCAACCTCGGGATCTACGGCATCGGCGGCCTGATCGCGCCCTTCATCGGCATCAAGATCATCGACCTGCTCATCTCCCTCATCCCCGGAATCGGCTGATCGCCATGAACAACTCGGTTACCAACACCGTCCGGTTGCTCGGGGCGGGCCTGCGCGCCCTGCTCGTGCTGACCCTGGTGACGGGCGTCATCTACCCGCTGGTCGTCACCGGTGTCGCCCAGGCCCTGTTCAACAACAAGGCGAACGGCTCGGAGATCAAGGCGGACGGCAGGGTCGTGGGCTCGTCCCTGATCGGGCAGTCGTACAACCTGCCGCTGAAGAAGGGGCAGACCAGCGCGGACCCGGACCTGAAGTGGTTCCAGGGCCGCCCGCAGAACGGCCTCGGCACCAACACCGTCAACACCCGCTACAGCCTGATCCTTTCGGGTGCGACCAACCTGGCCGCGGACAGCGGCGCGGTGAAGGGCGAATGCCCCGCGCAGCCCGCGGACAAGACGCTCTGCGCCCAGGTGCTCGCCGCCAGGGACGCCGTGGTCAAGGACAACTCCGTGCCCGGCTACACCGTCAGGCCGTCCGACGTCCCCGCCGACGCGGTCACCTCCTCCGGCTCCGGACTGGACCCGGCGATCTCCCCGGAGTACGCCGAGCTCCAGGTCCACCGGGTCGCCGCGAAGAACGGACTGTCCGTCGCCGCGGTGGACAAGCTCGTCAAGGACCAGACCCAGGGCCGCACCCTCGGCTTCATCGGCGAGCCGCAGGTGAACGTCCTGGAACTCAACATCGCGCTCAAGGACCTCGTGGCCAAGAAGTGACGGTCTTACGCGATTCGCGCCGGGAGTCGGCACCTCGGGACACCCCGGGTGCCGGCTCCCGCAGGCATGACAGGAGAGGCACACACCCATGACCCGGGTGCTCGTGGTGGAGGACGACCCGCAGCTCGTACGGGCCCTCGTCATCAACTTGCAGGCACGTCACTACGGGGTGGACGCGGCCCCGGACGGAGCCACCGCGCTCCGGCTCGCCGCCGCGCGCCAGCCCGATGTGGTGCTGCTGGACCTCGGCCTGCCCGACATGGACGGCGTCGACGTCATCAAGGCGCTGCGCGGCTGGACCCGGGTGCCGATCATGGTGCTCTCCGCCCGGCAGGCCTCCGACGAGAAGGTGGGCGCGCTCGACGCCGGCGCCGACGACTACGTCACCAAGCCGTTCAGCATGGACGAGCTGCTGGCCCGGCTGCGGGCCGCCGTCCGCCGCACCGAGGACACCCCGCTCGTCCCCGAGCTGACCCTGGTGGAGACGGCGGACTTCAGCATCGACCTGCTCGCCAAGAAGGCCGTACGGGCCGGGCGGGACGTCCGGCTGACCCCGACCGAGTGGCACCTCCTGGAGATCCTGGTGACCAACCCCGGCCGGCTGATCACCCAGAAGCACCTCCTCCAGGAGGTCTGGGGGGTCTCGCAGAGCAACAAGACCAACTACCTGCGGGTCTACATGGCCCAGTTGCGCAGGAAGCTGGAGACCGACCCGTCCCACCCCCGCTATCTCATCACCGAGCCCGGCATGGGCTACCGCTTCGAGGAATGACCCCGAGGAACCACATGGCACGCGGCAAGCTCCGGATCTACCTCGGTTCGGCACCCGGCGTCGGCAAGACGTACGCGATGCTGTCGGAGGCCCACCGCCGTATCGAGCGGGGCACCGACTGCGTGGTCGCCTTCGTGGAACACCACCACCGGCCGCGCACCGAGGTGATGCTGCACGGCCTGGAAGTGATCCCGCGCAAGGAGATCGAGTACCGGGGGAGCGTCTTCACCGAGATGGACGTGGACGCCGTCCTCGCCCGCCGCCCCCGCGTGGCGCTCGTGGACGAACTCCCGCACACCAACATCCCCGGCTCGCGCAACGCCAAGCGCTGGCAGGACGTCGAGGAGCTGCTCGCCGCCGGGATCGACGTGATCTCGACGGTCAACATCCAGCACCTGGAGTCGCTGGGCGACGTCGTCGAGTCGATCACCGGCGTCCGGCAGCAGGAGACCGTGCCGGACGAGGTCGTCCGGCGGGCGGGCCAGATCGAGCTGGTCGACATGTCCCCGGAGGCGCTGCGCCGCCGCATGGCGCACGGCAACATCTACCGGCCGGACAAGGTCGACGCGGCCCTCGCCAACTACTTCCGGCCCGGAAACCTCACCGCCTTGCGGGAGTTGGCGCTGCTGTGGGTGGCCGACCGGGTCGACGAGTACCTGACCGAGTACCGCAGCGAGCACCGGGTCTCCACGATCTGGGGTTCGCGCGAGCGGATCGTGGTCGGTCTGACCGGCGGCCCCGAGGGGCGCACGCTGATACGGCGTGCGGCCCGGCTCGCCGAGAAGGGCGCGGGCGGCGAGGTGCTGGCGGTCTACATCTCCCGCAGCGACGGCCTCAGCGCCGCCTCGCCGAAGGAACTCGCCGACCAGCGCACCCTGGTCGAGGACCTCGGCGGCACCTTCCACCATGTCGTGGGCGACGACATACCGGCCGCCCTGCTCGACTTCGCGCGCGGTGTGAACGCCACCCAGATCGTCCTCGGCGTCTCGCGCCGGCGCGGCTGGCAGTACGTCTTCGGGCCGGGCGTCGGCGCCACGGTCGCCGTCGAGTCCGGTCCCGACCTCGACGTGCACCTCATCACGCACGACGAGGCGGGCAAGGGCCGCGGCCCGGGGCTGCCCGCCGCCCGGGGCGCCCGGCTCGGCCGCTCCCGGGTCATCCGGGGCTGGCTGGTCGGCGTGCTCGGACCGGCGCTGCTGACCTGGCTGCTCACCAGCACCACGCCGGACGTCGGCCTCGCCAACGACATGCTGCTGTTCCTGACGCTGACGGTCGCGGCGGCGCTGCTCGGCGGCCTCTACCCGGCGCTGGCCTCCGCGGTCGTGGGCTCCCTCCTGCTCAACTGGTACTTCACGCCGCCCGTCCACACCCTCACGATCGCCGACCCGAAGAACATCGTCGCCATAGCGATCTTCGTCGGGGTCGCGGTGTCCGTCGCCTCGGTCGTGGACCTCGCGGCCCGGCGCACCCAGCAGGCGGCCCGGCTGCGCGCCGAGTCGGAGATCCTGTCCTACCTCGCCGGGAACGTGCTGCGCGGCGAGACCGGCCTGGAGGAGCTGCTGGAACGGGTGCGCGAGACCTTCGGCATGGAGTCGGCCGCGCTGCTGGAGCGCTCGGCCGAGACGGCACCCTGGACCTGCGCGGGCAGCGTGGGCCCGCGCCCGGCCGCGATCCCGGAGGACGCCGACGTGGACGTGCCCGTCGGCGACCACATGGCGCTGTCGCTCAGCGGCCGGGTGCTGCCCGCCGCCGACCGCCGGGTGCTGGCCGCGTTCGCCGCGCAGGCCGCCGTCGTCCTGGACCGCCAAAGGCTCCAGCACGAGGCCGACCGGGCCAAGGAGCTCGCCGAGGGCAACCGCATAAGGACCGCCCTGCTGGCCGCCGTCAGCCACGATCTGCGCACCCCGCTCGCGGGCATCAAGGCGTCGGTCACCTCGCTGCGTTCGGACGACGTCGAGTGGTCCCCGCGGGACCGGGCGGAACTGCTCGCGGCCATCGAGGAGGGCGCCGACCGCCTCGACCATCTCGTCGGCAACCTGCTGGACATGTCCCGCCTGCAGACCGGCACGGTGACCCCGATCATCCGCGAGACGGACCTGGACGAGGTCGTGCCGATGGCGCTCGGCGGGGTGCCGGAGGACAGCGTGGAGCTGGACATCCCGGAGACCCTGCCGATGGTCGCGGTCGACCGGGGCCTGCTGGAGCGGGCCGTGGCCAACGTGGTCGAGAACGCCGTCAAGTACAGCCCGGCGCACGAGCCCGTACTGGTCTTTGCGAGCGCCCTCGCCGACCGGGTGGAACTGCGGGTCGTGGACCGGGGTCCGGGCGTACCGGACGAGGCCAAGGACCGCATCTTCGAACCCTTCCAGCGCTACGGGGACGCTCCGCGGGGCGTCGGTGTGGGGCTGGGCCTGGCGGTCGCGCGGGGCTTCGCCGAGGCGATCGGCGGCACGTTGCACGCGGAGGACACGCCGGGCGGGGGACTGACGATGGTGCTGGCCGTACGGACGGCACCGTCGCGCGAGCGGGGCGCGGGGCTGGTCGCGTCGGGCGAGTGCGGGTGAGCGGGGGCTGATCCCGCCTCAGGGGGTCGCGGTCGGCGGCAGCAACGGCAGTCCCCAGGTGTTCCGGCGCCGCACCGCCGCCAGTTCCGCCTCCAGCGGTGACGGTGGTACCGCCAGCACGGGGCAGGAGGCATGGGCCAGGCAGTAGCGGCTGACCGACGGCCACAGGGAGCGGCGCAGCAGGCCGCGGCCGCCGGTGCCGACGACGAGGACGTCGTCCTCCCGGCCCGCTGTCCGCACCAACGCCCGGCCGGGGGTGCCACGGACGACGAGCGCCTGCCCGGGCAGCCCGGTGTCCGCGGCGCCGAACACGTCGCACAGCGCCGCGGCCAACTGCTCGCGCGCCAGCTGCTCCCACCGTGGGACCAGGGCTTTCGTGGCCGGGAACCGGCGGGAGGCCAGATCGCCCTCCGGCGGCTCCCACGCCAGCACGGGCCAGAGTTCGGCCCCCCGGCGCCTGGCTTCGACGGCGGCCCGCGCCAGCGCGGCCGCGCCGCCCGGCGTGCCGTTCACTCCCACCACGACCCGGGCGGCCGAAGGCGGGCGGTACTCGGACATCGGATCCTCCTCGTCAGCGGAAACCACGTCCATCACACCGCCGTTCCCGCCCTTCGAACAGCCCGTACGTCAGTTCTTGGCGGGCTTCTGACGGCCTGTTCCCACCCCTTCGGCCGGACCCGTCAGCGGCGCGTCAAGGTCACCGGGATCGTCGTCAGCGTCCCGTCAGGGCCCGCCGGAACCCCCCGGACGGCGGGCATAACGTCGACGGCGAGCCCCGGTCCGCCTCCCCGCGTCCGGGGCCCTTCGGACCACTCGCTCCCTGCCCTTCGGGAGGCACCCCATGGCAGCACTTCTCTTCGGCGACGACCCCGAGCCCTCCGATCCGTCCCCGGCCGGACCCCTGTACGTGCCGGTCCGGCCGGGACCCTCGGGATGTGCGGCCCGGCTCTTTCGCACCCCCCTCGGCGAGCGCACCGCCGTCGGCTTCACCTCCGCGCTCCGGCTGACCGCCACGCTCGGCCCCGGCCAGCCCTGGATCCGTCTCGCCGAGCCCGCGTTGCGCGCGCTGACCGCCCCGCTCGGCGTCACCGCCCTCACGGTGGACCCGCAGTTCACCGCCCCGGCCACCAGGCCGGCGCCCGCACCGGCACCCGCGTTCGCCGCCTGAGAGGGGCAGTCTCGATGACCACGGTTCACGAACCCACCACCCGGGCCGCCGAGTTGTCGGTGTGGCCCGCCTCCACCACCGAGTTCCCGCACGGCGACCTCGCCGTGGGCGGCGTACCGCTCGCGGAGATCGCCGACCGCTTCGGCACCCCCGTCTACGTCCTCGACGAGGCCGAGGTCCGCGACCGCTGCCGCACCTACCGCGACGCCTTCCCCGACGCCGAAGTCCTCTACGCCGCCAAGGCGTTCCTGTGCCGGGCCATGGCCCGCTGGATGGACGAGGAGGGCCTCGGCCTCGACGTCTGCTCGGCCGGCGAACTCGAACTCGCCGTCACCACCGGTTTCCCGGCGGAGCGGATCGTGCTGCACGGCAACGCCAAGTCCCCGCGCGACCTGGAGACCGCGCTGCGCCTCGGCGTCGGACGCGTCGTCATCGACAGCCCGTCCGAGATCGCCCGGCTCGCCGCCGCCGTCGGACCGGAGGGGCACCAGAAGGTGATGGTCCGGGTCGTGCCCGGCATCAGCGCGGGCGGCCACGACAAGATCCGCACCGGCACCGAGGACCAGAAGTTCGGGCTCAGCATCTCCGACGGGTACGCCCAGCACGCCATCACCCGCATCCTCGACCAGCCGCAGCTCGAACTCGCCGGCCTGCACTGCCACCTGGGATCCCAGATCACCGGCGTCAAGCCGTACCTGGTCGCCGTGCGCCGCATGGTCGGGCTCATGTCCCGGCTGTACGAGCAGCACGGGCTGGTGCTGCCCGAACTCGATCTCGGCGGCGGCCACGGCATCGCCTACCGCCCCGGCGAGGCGGCCCTGGACCTGACGGCGCTGGCCCGCAAGGTCCGCGCCGAACTGGCCGACGCCTGCGCCACCGCCGGGCTGCCGGTGCCCCGCCTGATCATCGAGCCGGGCCGGGCCATCGCGGGCCCGGCGGGCGTCGCGCTGTACCGCGTGCTGTCCGTCAAGCACACCGGCGGCCGGGTCTTCGTGGCCGTCGACGGCGGCATGAGCGACAACCCGCGCCCGGCGCTGTACGGCGTCCGGTACGCGCCCCGGCTGGTGGGCCGGCCCAGCACGGCGGCGACGGCCCCGGTGACCGTCGTGGGCCGGCACTGCGAGGCCGGTGACGTCCTGGCCGCCGGGGTCGAGCTGCCCGGGGACGTGCACCCCGGCGACCTGCTCGCCGTACCGGTGGCCGGCGCCTACCACCTGTCGATGGCCTCCGGCTACAACCTGGTCGGCCGCCCGCCGGTGGCCGCCGTACGCGCCGGCCAGGCACGCCTGCTGGTCCGCCGCGAGTCCCTGGACGACATCCGCAGCCGGGACGTGGGCCTCTAGACCCTGCCCTCCCCCGACGCCCGGGATGTTCCGCAGGTGCCGCCTAGACTGGTGAGCACATGTGCGAGGTCCGCATCGACCGGTGGACGGGTGGCGAAAGGGAGGGGACCGTGGCGCAGATCACCCACGGCTTCGAGGATCCGTCCGCCGAGGTGCTCTCGGCGGCGGCCGCCGCCTTCGGGCTGCTGGCCGCGGCGCCGCGGCTGCACATCATGTGGGCGCTGGCCCAGGGCGAGAGCGACGTGAGCGCGCTCGCGGACCGGGTCGGCGGGGCGCTGCCCGCCGTCAGCCAGCACCTGTCCAAGCTGAAGCTCGCGGGACTCGTCCGCTCCCGCCGGGAGGGCCGGCGGCAGATCTACTACGTCGGCGACCCCGATGTCGTCACGGTCGTCCGCGTGCTCGTCGGCCGGCTGGCCCAGCGCGCCGGGGAGCCGCACGCGCCGGTGGCCGGGCTGCAGGGGACCGGTGCCTAGGAGCGCCCCGGCCTGGGGAGAGGGCGCCGAGGCGCCGGTCGCCGGGGCCGTACCGGGCACGCTCGCGGCCGGCGGCACCGGGCCGGAGTCGGCCGCCGGCGCGCCGGACGCGGGCACCGCGCTGCAGGTGCTGCGGCGGCTGGACACCGGGCCGCGCGGACTGACCGAGGACGAGGCCGCGCTGCGCCTCGCCCGCTGCGGCGCCAACACGCTTCCCGCCCGCAAGGACGCCTCCTGGCCGCGCCTGCTGGTGCGCGGCCTGCGCGACCCCTTCACCGCAGTGCTGCTCTGTCTGGCCCTGGTCTCCGCCGCCGTGTTCGCCTGGTCCACCGCCTGCGTGATCCTCGCCCTGGTCGTGACCAGCAGCGTGCTGCGGGCCTCCGGCGAGTACCGCGCCGACCGGTCCATGGCCCAGCTGCGCGAGCTGGTCGCCACCACCTCCACCGTGCTGCGCCGGGCGGACGAGGAAGCGGCGCCCGAGGCCCGTGAGGTCCCGGTGGAGGACCTGGTCCCCGGCGACATCGTCCAGCTCGGCGCGGGCGACCTGGTCCCGGCGGACGTCCGGCTGCTGCGCGCGCGGGGCCTGACCGTGCACCAGTCGGCGCTGACCGGGGAGTCGGCCCCGGTCCCGAAACACGCGGCGGACGTCGCAGCGGCCGCCGGGCCGGCCGGCACCGCCCTCTTCGAGCGGCCGCAGCTGTGCTTCCAGGGCAGCAGCGTCGCCACCGGCAGCGGCACCGCCGTCGTGCTGGAGACGGGCGGGCGCACCCGGTTCGCGGCCGCCCACGACCGCACGGTCGGCCGGCGCGAGGCGAGCGCCTTCGACCGCTCGGTGTACGGCATCTCGTGGATCCTGATCCGGTTCATGCTGCTCACCCCGCCGCTGGTGCTGATGGCCAACGCGGCGCTGCGCGACCGGGGGCTGGAGACCCTGCCGTTCGCGGTGGCGGTGGCGGTCGGGCTGACACCGGAGATGCTGCCGGTCGTCGTCACCACCTGTCTGGCGCGCGGCGCGTCGCTGCTGGCCCGCACGCACGGGGTGATCGTCAAACGGCTCCCGGCCCTGCACGACCTGGGCGCGGTCGACGTGCTGTGCCTGGACAAGACGGGCACGCTCACCCAGGACCGGCCGGTGGTCGAGCGGGGCCTGGACGCGGCGGGCGCCGACGATCCCGAGGTGGTCCGCTGGGCCGCCGTCAACGCCTGGTGGACCCTCCAGCTCGCCGAACTGCCCGAGCCCGACGCCCTGGACGAGGCGGTCCTGGACGCGGCCGACGAGGACGACCTCATGGCGTACGACGGGCTCGCGGCGCTCCCGTTCGACCCCGTGCGCCGGCTGGCCACGGCCGTGGTGCGCACCCCCGGCCGGCTGGGCTCGCACACGCTCGTCGTCAAGGGCGCCGTGGAGGCCGTCCTGGAGCGCTGCGCCCTGGAGCCTGCGGAGGCGGACCGGCTCGCGGACCTCGCGGACCGGGCCGCGCGGGACGGCCTGCGGGTGCTGGCGGTCGCCACCGCCGAACGCCCGGCCCGGCTGCGCGACTACACCCCGGCCGACGAGCGCGGCCTGGACTTCCGCGGCTTCGTCACCCTGCGCGACGCGCTCGCGCCCACCGCCGCGCCCGCCCTCGCCGCGCTCGCCGCACGTGGCGTCACCATCAAGATCCTCACCGGTGACCACCCCGGCACCGCGGCCCGCGCCTGCCGCGACCTGGGCATCGAACTGGGCCCGGACCAGGTGGTCATCGCCGACCGCACCGATGCCCTGACCGACGCGGAACTGGCCGAGCTGGCCCGCCGTACGACGGTCTTCGCCCGCTGCACCCCGGAGCACAAGGCGCGGATCAGCGCCGCGCTGCGCACCGGCGGGCACACGGTGGGCTTCCTCGGCGACGGGGTCAACGACGTCTCGGCCCTGTGGGCGGCCGACGTCGGCATCGCCCCGCGCGACGCCACCGACGTGGCCCGGGAGGGCGCCGACGTGGTGCTCGCCGAGAAGGACCTCACCGCCGTCGACCACGCCATCTCCGCGGGCCGGCACAGCGGCGGCAACATCGCCACGTATCTGCGCATCACCCTGTCGTCCAACGTCGGCAACGTCATCGCGATGCTCGCCGCCGGTCTGCTGCTGCCCTTCCTGCCGATGCTGCCGGCGCAGGTGCTGGTGCAGAACCTGTGCTTCGACACGGTGCAGCTCGCCTTCGCCTACGACCGCCCCCACCCGGCCCTGCTGCGCCGCCCCGCCACCCTCGACCCGCGCGCCCTGCTGCGTTTCATCACCGGGTTCGGCGTCCTCAACGCGGCCGCCGACCTCGCCACCTTCGTCGTCCTGGCCCTCGCCCTGCACGGCTCGGGACCGGCCGAGGACGAGGCGGTCTTCCACTCCGGCTGGTTCACCGAGAACCTGATCACCCAGAGCCTGGTGATGCTGCTGCTGCGCACCGGCCGCCGGCTCTTCGAGGACCGCCCGCCCGGCCCGGTGGGCTGGACCGCGGCCGCCCTCGCGGTCATCGGCCTGGTGCTGCCGCCGTCCCCGCTCGGCCCGCTGCTCGGTCTCACCACGCTCCCGCTGGAGTATTACCTGCTTCTCACCATCGTCCTCGCGCTGTACGCCGCCGGGCTCGTCCTGGCCCGCAAGCGCCACGAACGGAACCTGCTCGGCGAGGGCGATCCGGGGTGAATCAGGTGATTCCCGCTCGCCGGTCCGGGCAGCCGGCCGGGTGCTTCGCGCGACCTGTCCTGATTCTTGCTCGCGTGTAGTACCTTGCGCCGCCGGAGCCGTCCGCCGCGCGCGGGTCCCCGGCTCCGCTCCCCTCGCGCACCTGGAGACGAAGGCCGGCCGATGTCCGTTCTGACCTATCCCGAAGCCGTGGGCGTCGGCCTGCTGCAAGGGGTCACCGAGCTGTTCCCCGTCTCCAGCCTGGGGCACAGCATCCTGATACCCGCGCTGCTCGGCGGGCACTGGAAGCACGACCTGGACGTCTCCGCCGACGGATCCCTCTACCTCAACGAGCTGGTCGGCCTTCACCTGGCCACCGCCCTCGCGCTGGTCGTCTACTTCTGGCGGGACTGGGTGCGGATCGTCCGCGGTCTGTTCACGTCGGTCACCCAGCGCCGCATCCAGACCGTGGAGCAGAAGCTCGCCTGGCTGATCATCACGGCCTGCGTCCCGGTCGCGGTCGCCGGTGTCGCGCTCGACAAGGTCTTCCGCTCGACGCTCGGCAAGCCCGTCCCCACCGCGATCTTCCTGGCGCTCAACGGCATCGTGCTCTTCGTCACGGAGCAGCTGCGGCGCGGCGGGACCGGCCGCCGGCGGGCCGGGGCGGCCGTCGCTCCCGGCGAGGAGCACCTGTCGGCGGACGAGCAGTCGGACCTGCGGATCACCCGGCTGACGATCCGGCAGGCCGTGACGATCGGCGCCGCCCAGATCCTCGCCCTGCTGCCCGGCATCAGCCGCTCCGGCTCGACCATCAGCGCGGGCATCTTCAAGGGCATGGGCCACGAGGACTCCGCCCGCTTCGCGTTCCTCCTCGCCACCCCCGTCATCGGCGGCGCCGCGCTGCTCAAGCTCCCGCCGCTGCTCGGGGCGCAGGGCAACGGCCTGCGCGGCCCCCTGCTGGCCGGCAGCGTGGCCGCGTTCGTCGCGGCCTACCTCGCCACGCGCTATCTCGTCCGCTACTTCGAGCACCGCACCCTCATCCCGTTCGCCGTCTACTGCTCGGTGGCCGGCCTGGGCAGCCTCGCGTACTTCACGCTGGCCTGAGGCGGGGCCGCCTCAGGTGGCGTCGGGGTCGCCGTGCACCGCGGCGGCGACCTCCGACAGCTCCGCCCTCGGGTCCAGGGCGGAGCGGATCTCCGCCAACTCCTTGAGTTCGGGGCCGAGTTCCGCGCGGACCTCGTCCCCGGCGCTGTCGGCGAACGCGCGCACCGTCCGCAGGGCGAGCAGGTCCAGGGGACTCACGCCGGGGAACATCAGTGGCTCCGCTCCGTCACCGAGGGGGGACGGGGGTCTCAGACCGGCCGTACGAACTGGGTCTCGGCGGCGCTGACGTCGGCGGCCGGCTGCGGCGGGGGACGGCGGGCCGTGTCGCTGACCTTGAGCAGGACGGCGACCAGCAGCCAGTTGGCGACCATCGACGAGCCGCCCTGGGCGAGGAACGGCAGCGCCTTGCCGGTGAGCGGGATGAGCCCGGTGACGCCGCCCACGACGACGAAGACCTGGAGGACGAGCGCCGAGGCCAGGCCGCCGGCGAGCAGCTTGCCGAACGGGTCGGTGACGGTCAGGGCCGTGCGCAGGCCGCGCTCGGCGAGCAGGGCGTAGAGCAGGATGACGAGCGTCACCCCGGCGAGGCCGAGTTCCTCGCCGACCGTGGTCAGGATGAAGTCGCTGCGCCCGGCGAAGCCGATGAGCTCAGGGTGGCCCTCGCCGAGGCCGGTGCCGAGCATGCCGCCCGAGCCGAAGCTGAACAGGGCCTGGGCGGCCTGGTCCGAGACCAGTCCGGCCGGGCGCTGGTCGGGCGGCAGGAAGATATCCATGGGGTGCAGCCAGGCGACGACCCGGCCGTGCACGTGCGGTTCGAAGGAGCCGACGACGAAGGCGCCGACGGCGAACATGACGACGCCGAACACCACCCAGCTGGTCCGCTCGGTGGCGACGTACAGCATGATCACGAACAGGCCGAAGAAGATCAGCGAGGTGCCGAGGTCCCGCTCGAAGACCAGGACGAGCAGGCTGAGCATCCACACGGCCGCGACCGGGCCGAGCTGGCGCCCGCGCGGCAGGTACATGCCCATCAGCCGCCGTCCGGCGAGCGCGAGGGCGTCCCTGCGCATCGTCAGGTACCCGGCGAAGAACACCACGATGACGATCTTCACGAACTCGCCGGGCTGGAAGGACAGCGGCCCGATGAAGATCCACCGCTTGGCGCCGTAGACGTCGCCGGGATAGAACGCGGGCGCCATCAGCAGGACCATGCCCACGGCGATCGTGACGTACGGATAGCGCTGGAGCCTGCGGTGGTCCTTGAGCAGCGCCACGACCCCGGCGAACACCGCCACCGCGATGCCGCACCACATCAGCTGCCCGGACGCCGCGGGCGGCGCGTGGTGGTAGTGGGTCGAGTAGGCGATGTCGAGACGGTGGATCAGGACGAGCCCCAGGCCGGTGAGCAGGGTGGCCAGCGGCAGGATCAGCGGATCGGCGTGCGGCGCGAACCGGCGTACGGCGACGTGGCACACCAGGGGCAGTGCGGCCGCGGCCACGCACGTCAGCGCCATGCCGGGCGGCAGCTTCCCGGTGAGCGCGAGGGCCGTCTCGGCGTAGCCGAACACGCATATGAGTACGGCGCCGAGCAGGAGGGCCAGCTCCAGCCCCCGGTCGCCCAGCCGCCCTGACCGGCTCGGCCGCACGGCCAGTTTCGCCGGCCCACGCCGACCAGTCATGCCTTCCCCCTTGATCGGGTCCGCCGCCCCGCATCCCGCTCCGGGGCCCGGCGATCAGAGTTATATGGTTGCGCAATAACGCAACTGAACTGTAGCCGAGGGCGGGTAAGAGGAGGGTCGGCGTGGCGGCACGCGGGAGGGGGCGCCGCAAGGCGTGGGCGGTGGTGACCGGGCTGGGCGTGGTCCTGGCGCTCGTGAGCTATCTCGCCGTCCGTTTCATCCACTCGACGGCCTCCGACGAGTGCACGGCGCACGGCCCGGACGGTACGGCCGTCTCGCTCGACCTGGACCAGGCGTCCCACGCCGCGACCATCGCGGCCGTGGCCCATGCGCGCGCCCTGCCGGAACGGGCCGTCACCATCGCCCTGGCGACCGCGATCCAGGAGTCCAAACTCCGCGATCTCGCCTACGGGGACCGGGATTCCCTCGGCCTGTTCCAGCAGCGCCCGTCCCAGGGCTGGGGCACCCCCGCCCAGATCCGCGATCCCGTCTACGCCTCGGGCAGGTTCTTCGACGCGCTGGTCAAGGTGCCGGACTACCTCGGCCTGCCGGTCACCGTCGCCGCACAGCAGGTCCAGCACAGCGGCTACCCGCAGGCGTACGCCCAGCACGAGGACATGGCGGCGACGCTGGCCGACGTGCTGACGGGCCGGGAGGGGCCGGCGCTGAGCTGCACGGTGAGCGGGGCGACGGCGGCCTCCGGCGAGGCGGGCGCCTCCGGCGGGGGAAGCGGGACGGTGGCCGTCGGCGGAGGTGCCGGTGGCGGTGCGGCCGGCTCGGTGCCGGACAGCGAGGCCGGTGTCGAGGCCGCGGTCCGGCGGGAGTTCGGCGGAGCGCCGGCCGCCGTGTCCGTGGCCGGCAGCGGCAGCGTCAGCTACCCGATCGCGCCCGGCCGGGCGGCCACGGGCTGGTCCCTCGCCCTGTGGCTGGTCTGCCACGCCACCGCCCTGCACGCCACGTCCGTGACGTTCGACGGCCGGCGCTGGACCAGTACCGCGTCGGACCGGGGCTGGACGCACGCGGCGTCCGCGCCCGGGACCGGCCGGGCCGGTGCGGTGGCGGTGACCCTGGCCGAGAACACCCAGGGCTCTGCGTGAGGGCTCGGTGCGCGCACTGGCCAAGCGGGTCCGGCGAAGTCCGCCGCGGTTCGGCAACGCCCCGAAGGGGCGCGGGGCTCCACCGATATGCGGCTCCGCCGCGTGGGCGCGACCGGCCACGTCGGCGCCGCAGATGCGCTCAGGCCTGGACGGGGCGCTGGACTTTGATCGACTGGAGGAGTCCCACGGCCACCCACACGGCGAACATGGACGAGCCGCCGTAGGAGACGAAGGGCAGCGGGATGCCGGCCACCGGCATGATGCCGAGGGCCATGCCGATGTTCTCGAACGACTGGAACGAGAACCAGGCGACGATCCCGGCGGCGACGATCGTGCTGTACAGCTCGGTCGCCTCGCGCGCGATCCGGCAGGCCCGCCACAGGATGACCCCGATCAGGCCGATGATCAGGATGCCGCCGGCGAAGCCCAGCTCCTCGCCGGCGACCGTGAAGACGAAGTCGGTCTGCTGCTCGGGCACGAACTGCCCGGTGGTCTGCGCCCCGTGGAAGAGCCCCTGCCCGGTCAGCCCGCCGGACCCGATGGCGATCCGGGCCTGGTTGGTGTTGTAGCCGACGCCGGAGGGGTCCAGATTCGGGTCGGCGAAGGCCGCGAACCGGTTGATCTGGTACGCGTCCAGCAGATGGAGCTGCCACACCGCGACGGCGCCCGCGACCCCGATGGCGAGCAGACCGAAGATCCACCGGTTGGACGCGCCCGAGGCGAGCAGCACACCGAGGATCGTGACGGTCATGACCATCGTCGAACCGAGGTCCGGCATCATCATCACGACCATGATCGGTACGGCGGCCAGCCCCAGCGCCTGGATCACGGCCCGGCCGTCGGGGTGCGTCCGGTCGCCCGCGTCGACCTGGGCGGACAGCAGCATCGCCATGCCCAGGACGATCGCGACCTTCACGAACTCCGAGGGCTGGAGCGAGAATCCGCCGCCCAGCACGATCCAGTTGCGGTTGCCGTTGATGGTCGCGCCGAGCGGCGTGAGCACCAGCAGCACACCGAGGACGGAGACGCCGTAGAGGATCGGCACGGCGTTGCGCAGGACGCGGTGGCCCAGCCAGATGGTGGCGGTCATCAGGGCGAACCCGATGCCGAGGTTCATCAGGTGCCGGACCAGGAAGTAGGTCGGGTCGCCCTGGTTGATCGTGGTGCGGTTGCGGGTCGCCGAGTAGACGAGCAGCGAGCCGATGAAGGACAGCGCGAGGGCCGCCAGCAGTATCGGCCAGTCCAGCCGGCGCAGCGGCGAGTCCCGGGCGAAGAGCCGCGTCAGCCGGGACCGTTCGGGCCCGTACCCCGAGACGGAGAAGCTCTTCACGCTGGTCATGTCAGCTGCCTCCGGCGGTCTGGCTGGCTGTCCGTGCCGGAATAATAGCTGCGCAGTTGCGTAAATCTGCAAATGAACCCGCGTGTGCAGGGCCCGAACGTGTCGTGCTCCTACCTGGCCGGCGCGGTGAGGATCAGCTCGGTGTTGTGGTCGGCGGCGGCGCCGATGCGGGTGGCGGGGGTGGCGTAGGGGTCGTTGTAGGCGAGTTCGCGGTACAGGGCGGCGAGGCCGGGGTCGGAGGTGTCCGCGAAGTCGGTCCGGTAGGGGGCGGCGGACTCGATGAGGGTGGTGAACAGGGAGAGGGTGCCGTCCTGGTTGTCGGCGATCTCGATGATCCGGGCGTGGTGCGGATAGTCCACGTGGGAGGCGGTGTTGATCTCCCAGAAGGCGCGCTCGGGGACGCTGTGCCCGTGCGGGACGATCCGGTTGGTGTGGGTGTGCCCGTTCACCCAGGCCACGACGTTCGGGAAGCGCTGGAGCAGGGTGACGAGTTCCGCCCCGCCGTGCCGCCCCTCGAAGGGCCGGTAGGGGTCCGGCAGCAGATTGCCCATGGTGGTGCTGGTGTGATGGCTGAACACCACGACGAGCCGGCCGTCGGCCCCGCCGCGCACCACATGCCCGTCGGCGTCGTACCAGTGCCCGCTGTTGCCCTTGAGGACCGACTCCAGCCAGTTCAGCTGCGCGGTGCCGAGCGAACCGTCCGCGAATCCGGCGCGGTTGGTGGTGTCGAGGCTGATCCCGAGGACGCCGTCGGCGAGGTCGAAGGTGTAGTAGAGCCGCCCGCTGTCGACGGAGTCCTGGCCGAACCCGTGCCCGACGGGCCCGGCTCCGGTGTACCTCGCGTCGAGATGGGCCCGGGCGAACTCGGCAGGCGTGAACGGATGCCGCCGCTCGTCGGGCGTGACGGTACGCACGGCACCGCCGCCGGCCAGCAGTTCGCCGAGCAGCAGGACGGCCTGCGCGGGATCACGCACCAGCGCGTCCGCGAGCCGGGCGGCCGTGGCGTCGTCACACCCCTCCAGCTTCCGCGACCCGGTGTAGAGGTCGTTCAGCAGCCCGAGGTCGGGCAGGCTGCCCTCGATGCTGTCGTCGTGGTTGCCGACGGTGGTGTACCAGGGGACGCTCAGTCCGGGCGCGTCGAAGGGCCGCACGGCACCGCCGAGCAGCCCCGGTATCTCGGGCAGCCCCTTGGCCTTGTAGGCGTCCGACGCCGGGGATCCGGGATTCCAGTACAGCCCGCTCCCGGAGTTCTGGACGCCTTCGTAGCGCCCGGGATCCCCGCTGTTCGGCACGATCCGCCCGCCGCTCATGACGCTCAGGTACCAGTCGAGCTCGATCCGCTCGTGGTTGTCGGTGTTGTCCCCGGTGGCCATGACACACCGGAACGGCAGCCCCGTGTACGGCCCTTGCCGCACCGCGTTGACCCGCTCGACGAGCGACGACGCGCCACGCACGGTCAGGGTCTCCTGCGGCCGGTGCGCACTGTCGTTGAGCCGCGCCAGGTACTCGAACCGCACCGGCGACTCGGTGTCGGTCAGATGCAGGTCGGTGAACTGCACGAAGGACGCGAGCCCGGTCCGCCGCCCGTCGCGCCCGCCCCCGGCGCCGCGCAGCTCCTCCCGCACCACCAACGGCCAACCGGGCCCGGCCGTGAGCCGCTTGTACGCCCCGTCCCCGACGGCCGTCGCGGCCTGCTGGAGCGTGGTCCCCTCGACCCGCACGGCCCGCGCGGCACTCTCGGCGAGCGCCCGCTCCCGCGCCACGGCCCGCCCGGACATGACCACGGACCCGAGCCCCGCGGCCCCGAGCCCCGCCATGAACCGCCGCCGGTTCATCCCGTTCATGAATCCCCCTGTCGATTCCGGTACTTGAGACTCCCGCCCGAGGCGCGAGCGGGAGCGGCGGATACGCCTGGGCGAGCCTTACCGACGAGTAAGGGAGTGTCCAGGGGGCGGGGGGAAACTTGGGGGAAACAGGGGAGGACGGGAAACAGGGGGTGCACCCTTCGCGGCAGCCTTCTTGCGCACCGGCGGCCACCTCACCGCGGAGCGGGCCGGCACCGTCGTACGGACCGCTCCGCTCCGGCACACCGTCGGCCGAAGCAGGAACACGTCCCACGAGTACAGAGCACCGAGGCCGCCGCCCCTCCCGGCGCGCGGCCGTCAGCGGCGAGGCGGCCGTCGTCCTCCTGGGCGCGCCGGCCGGCCTGGCCAACGCCTCCACCGACACGCCGGCGACCGGCATCGCGGCGACCGGCACCGGGGGGGCCGAGCCGCCCTACAACTTCGGCTCCGGCTATTCGGCGATCAACGGGACCTACACCTCGGTCTCGGCGAACTGGACCCAGCCGGCCGCCACCTGCCGCGGGGGCGACCAGCAGACCGGCTTCTCGTCCCGATGACCGTGCCGACCGAGCCCGGCGACCACGTGCGGGCCTCGGTCACCTACGACGGGAACAACGCCTTCACCCTCACCCTCAAGGACGTCACCCGGTGCTGGACGAGGACGGAGAACGAGACTCAGGCCGCCACGGGAGGGACCCCGACCTCCGCGCACGTCATCGTCGAGGCCGGCTCCGGCACGGCGGCCCGTCCGGCAACGTCACCGACTTCGGCTCCGTCACGTTCTCCGACGCCACCGTCAACGGCAGACCCCTCTCGGGCGGCGGCCGCGACTTCACCGCGACCTGGCTCAGCACGGGCTGACGGCCAGGGGGGCGCACACAGCCGATCCACCGACTGAAGACGCGTGATGCAATGGGCCCGGGCGACAAGGGAGTGCGGGTTCATGGGCGGACGGATCGGGGCGGGTGTTCCGCTGCTGCTCGGCTCGGTGTTCATGGCCGTCGGCCTCTTCGGCCGGCGTCGGACTGCGGCACAGCTTCGTGTCCCTGCTGTCCGGCCGGGGCGTCCCGCTGGAGGAGATCTCCCGGCTTGTCGGGCACTCCGGGACGGCCGTGACCGAGGAGGTGCACCGGAAGCAGATCCGGCCTGTGATCCAGACCGGTGCGGTGGTCATGGCCGGGATCTTCGGAGCGCAGGAGCGGCGCCCGTAGACACGCGAAAAGCGGTAGTCACGCAGTCAGACACGCAGACCAAACAGGTGAGGCACCTACTAGTGACTAGTAGGTGCCTCACCTGCTGTTACGGCTGTCGGGGTGGCGGGATTTGAACCCACGACCTCTTCGTCCCGAACGCGATCCGACCCTCTATGGCCTTGCTTCAGGGGCACCGTACTGCCCGTTCGGCTCCGGCACTGTCCACCACTGTCCGGGGCGGTTCCCGTGTGGCTGCCACGTTTGGCCCCCCGTTTGGCCCCCGAACAGGTCGCACGCTGGCACGGATCTGGCCTGGTGAGACGCCGTAGGCGTCTCGCGCCTTGAGCAGGGCGCGGGGGCTGAGGCGAGTGGCTGCCGGGAGTCTTCCGCTGGCTGCCTTCGCTGGGTCCCAGAGCCCTGCTCTCGTGGTACCGCCCAGCGCGGCACGGACTCAGGTCGCTTCGCCCGTACGCGCCGGACTGCACAGCGGGCCTGGTGGCGGTGGCGTGGCCCAGTGGGCGGTCGGCCCAGCAGCCCTTCGCGGGCGGGTGAATCACAGCTCAGCTAAGTGCCGACGACTTGCCCCTGACTGGCGGTGATTCTGGTTACTATCAGGTGAGCAGTCCGCTAATTTGAGGGGGGATTGTGTATCACGGACCTTGGCTGTCCGCCATTGGCACGGCGGCGCTCTGTTGCACGGCGTACCCAGCTCTGGCTATTTGGTGGGTCAATCCTAGACTTAAGAGTCTTTCGCGCGATGCGCCATGGAGGGAGGGGAAGAAGTGGCTAATCATTCGCAGGCAAGCGAGTGTTGATGAAGAGTTTGTGAGACGCAGGACGCGAAGAGTGGTAGCCGTATGCCGTGCCTACGGTCGACCCATCTCTCTTCCTTATCAATGGATATTGGCCGAATACCGCAAAGCGCGCCGAAATTGCAAAGCGCTTGAAGATACCTTCGCGGCTATCTGGTTGCTCATATTGGCGCTATTTTTATTTATTCTCATCTATGTAGCCTTCTTTAAAGGTTACGACGACAAGTCGTTCACCCCTCGCAATCTCCAAAATCTAGCGCTGATCGCGGGCGCATTTCTCGCCATGTTTTCGGCATCTGCTCGGATCGCTACTTTTTCGAGAATCGCCCATCGCCAGAATTCCGATTGGGAAGCCGTCCGGTCAAGCTTCCTGGTACTTCATCTATGCGCAGAAATGGAAAAGGGTAGATCGAAGCCGCTAGAGATTGATGAGGCGATGACCGTCCTTTGTGGCGAGTTGGGCGACTTCGCCGATTCCTCTTCGAGCTTTTCTGGCCCTGGAAGAAGGGCGCTTGTCTCGCAACACGTGGCGCGGGTGCAGGCAGAGTTGATGCGCTGCTCCGGCACCCTACTGACTAATGGGAAGGCGGAGATCCCCAGAGTTGTTGCCATTTTGGGTACATTGGTTGAGCGTCTCCTCGAAGAGCGTTGGCTTAGCCTCCTTGATCTGCCTGTTACTGATGAGTCGCAATCCATGTCGCACTCCCTGGAGGAAGAAAGCGACAGGAGAGATGGCTGGATCGTAGTGACTGGCTCTACTATCGCAGCTATAGGTCTTGGTGCCGCCGCATCTCTGGGCATCCCCCTGGCAGCCGCCGTTCCAGCAGCATTGGTTTTTCTGCTAGGGCCTGCCACGCTTTGGGGAAGTAAGAGGCTGGAAATGTCGCCTCGCCGTCTTCTGAGTGCTATGACACCGCCTGTGACCGGGGCTAGCCAAGATGCTAGTCAGGGCGCTTCTCAGCAGTCCACGGGATCGACGAGCGAGACTGCGTCGGGAACCAGGACAACCTGAGATTCGCGTGCTAGGCGCAGTTCATAGATCACTAATTGGTCCATGCTGCCCACATTGCGGCTGCTAGCTCCGGCTCCTCGTGCAAGGTCGCGCAAATGACGTCCATCACGCGGATTCCGTGCTGCTCACATGTAAGCTCCACCTGTATTGGGTCGAGCTCAAGAGCTTTCATGAACAATATATGGGCGGGTCCGTCTGCTGCGGTCGGCTCGATGCTGGAGATAGCTATTTCGGTCAATCGCTCAGCGTGTTCTGCTGGGTGTGAATCGAGAATGGAAGCCGCGGACTCTAGCAGGCCATGTCCGATGGGGCCGGTTGTGAATTTATCTTCATTTCTCTCTATGATCTCAAGCAATTCGTTCTTGCTGAATTCAAATGCGTTGACAAGCTGCATGATTAGGTCTCTGGGGTACGGCGGTCGATCCCGGTATGAGCGCTGCGCGGGGAGTAGTTCTTCAAGCCCATCACCCCAGTGATGGCTGTAATCGACTAAGATTTGCTGCCCGACGTGCTTGCTTTCCTCTTCGTTAATCCTGGCCGCCAGGAAGGAAATATCCTCGATATTCATTCGGATGGTGTACGCTCTGAGAATTTCGAGGACTCTACTGTCTTGGTGCGCCGTCAGCAAGCAGCCCTCGATTGCAATTCTTCTTGCTATTGGGTCGCTGTTTGGGAGAGCCAAAGCCCAGTCGCCTGGGCCTGCTTGTTTGGCGATTCTAAGAATCTGAGGGACTGTCTCTGCATCGAATGGGTGAGGCGCGCTTACTACTGTCAAGTCGCGGTCTCGCTGCAATTGCTCGGTAATGTTCCCCCAGTGCATCCGTTTACTGTCTGGGTCCACTGTGATCAGAACCGATGGAATAGGGCCGTCTGCGTAGTAGGCTCGATGTTCGGCGCCAAGCTGGCATCGGCCAGTTCCATCGCTTTTATGATATTTGGACTTTCCGCACTTGACTTGGATTCTCACCAGAGCACCGGACAGTTGATTCGTCCCGTCGTGGGGAACCTGTGCGATTAAGTCAGTGCCGTAGTCGTCCCCTTGGTCCACGCTGATCATCGGCACGCCAGCTTCAAGGAATGTTAGGCGTACACGAGCTTCCCCTGCGTTGCCAGTCAGATGTTGCGACTGGATCTTTGGTCCGATCGGATCACTCACAAATATCTCCGATGATGCTCACTGAGGTAGGAAGCCCGGCTTTTCCTTTCCCAGCGCTTGCAGTCGAGCAAGGTATTCTTGAGCCGCAGGTTCTGAGCCGTAATGGCGTTTCATCTCCGCAGCCAGTTCCCGGCTGGTCATGATGAGCGACGGCACCGACTGGCGGTCCCCTTCGAGAGCCCGCTCACCCATGATGAGAGCCTGCTCCAAGTCGCCCTCACGCGCCGCGGTGACTCCGAGCGTGACGCGCGCTTCCGCGTTACGCATTGGCGAGCGCTCGATGCCGTCGAAGTCCGTTCCCGCCCTCAGCACCTCTTCGGCGAGCGTCCGTGCAAGCTTGTCTTCGCCGACCAGGCGGTAGCAATCCATCGCGTAGAAGTCGAACTTGGCTGGGTCCACCACGAAGTGGTTGTCCAGGTTCTCGGGGTACGGCATCCCTTCGAGCAACCGCCGCCCCTTGTCCAAGGCGACCTCGACTTGCCGGCGGTCCCCGATCCGCGCCCACGCCTTGGCCTCCTGGGCTGCGAGCTGCACGGCCACGCCGTGGTGCTGCGCGGTCTCAGCTCCGGCCCGCGCCGCTGCGATGACGCCGCGGTAGTCGCCGGTCGTGAGAGCGAACCACGCCCGCATCTCGTGCGCCCACCCGGCGACCTCCGCATGGTCAGCCTCGGTCGCGAGCGAGAGCGCCGCTTGTCGCGTCGACTCAGCCGCGTGGCGTGCACCCGTGTCGTACTCGACACAGCCGACCAGCAGGGCGAGCCAACCAGACAGTGCGAGCACCTCGCGGTGCTGCGCCAGCGTGAGGCTTTTCGTGTGGAGTTCGACGACACGGCGCAGCCACTGCCGCCCCTCGATGAGAAGCTGCTCGCTCGGCATGAACGGGTACTCCGAGGCGAGCCGGTCTGCCGTGATCCGCAGGGCATCAAGCGTGGCATTGTCGACGTCGGACCGGTTGAGGCGGCTCACGATCTCCAGCGTCTCCATGCCGGACGCTGCCAAGATCTCCCCGTCCCCATCCCGCCGTGAGGGCGCCGGGAACAGCGCGTGTGTCACGGTGCCGAAGAGGGCCGCGATGATCGGTTGGTAGAAGTCGTTTGGCATCTGGCCTGACTCCCAGCGCTTCCACTGGCGAATCATGCTCTCCTCCGCGGGCAGCTCCGTGGGAGCGTGCGCCCGCAACGCCCTCACCGCATCTCGCTGCGACCAGTCACGGGCCGCTCGTTCGGCAGCGATGCGCCGCGCCCATGCGGGCCTGTCGTCGGTCATGTGCCCTCCTCCGAGTGCGTACTCCGAGTCTCACCCGCGCGCCCGGGGGACAGGGAAGGGGACAGAGGGGTGTCACTGGACATGTCCCCACCTCCGCCTTGCCGTCCCCTGGCTGTCACTTACGTCACACCCTCCGTTACTCCCATGCTGGTTGCAGATCACGCACCACCCGGGACGGAGCGTTCTTCGAGCGCTGCGACCCGTTCAGCCAATGCCTGAATCTGGGAGCGGATTTCCTTGATGTCGTCGCGTACGTCGCCGGTGGGGGCCGACCCGTCGCCTACGAAGTTACCGAGGTTGCCGGCCGAAACGATGAGCCCTTCGGCACGGAGTGCAGCCAGGCCGTTCTGGATGGTCTGGCTTGCGTACCCGAATCGGTCCATCAGCTCTCGCTGCGACGGGAGCTTGTCCCCCGGCTTCATCTTCTTGATGTCGGCGCGTAGCGCGTCCGCGACCTGCACCGCTTTCGGCTTGGGCCCTCCTGTGGCAGTCATGCTCTGAGCGTACCCACCACAGCGAACTAGCGCGCATCACCTCACAGGGGTTGTGCACCACAGCAGACTAGTGCACGCTAGTCAGCGAGAGGTCGCCCGGAACTTCGGGATAACGGCCGCTTGACCTGCACGAATGGCTCGGGATTGCCCGTATGGCTGCCGCTTGCGGCGGCTGGAAGGCGGCTTCTGCCGCGCGCCGCGGGCCCCGCGCTGATGCACCTTGAGAACTCAACAGTGGACCGAGGATCTACCGCCTGTCCTCAGCGACAAGAAGGCGGCCCGCGCGGAGCACGACCCGCGCACTCTTCGACCTCTCCGCAGCGCTGCGGTGCTGCGGCCGGTTGCCTCCTCCGCTCGTCTCGTACGAGCGGGGCTGAGGGGAGCCGGAACACCCCCTCCACTACTTCCTTGGAGAACCCATGCGCCGGATCACCAACCCGCGTCACCCCAACGTCGGACAGGTCGGCACGGACGTCGAGTACAAGGGCGAGTTGCACCGGATCACTGATGTCGGCGGTAGCTACTTCACCCTCGTCCGCCTCCGTGACGGGTACGGCCGGAGCGTCAAGATCCGCGAGGTCAACGACCGCTAGAGCCGCCGCACCTGCCGCGCCGCGGCTCGCGTGCCTCCGGAGCAATCGCCGTCTCACCAAACGCCTGCGGTTGCTCCGGCTCTCAGTCCCTCCAACTCAGGAGCCTTGCCATGCGCACTTACATCGGCGGTCACCAGGCCGTCTCCGCGAACGACTTCATCGAACTGGCCCTCGGTACCCCGATTGAGCTGTGGCTCGGAGTTGAGGGCGAGAGCGAGCAGGAGCGCGCGGCCCGCCTCGATGCGGCCCGCGACATCCTCGCCGACAACCCCGAGCTTGCCGACGACGTGGCCCGCATCGCGGCCGAAGTCATCGACACGCACCCCGAGCTCTTCGACATCGTTCCGCTGCCGCGCCCCGCCCGGCGCCGTGCGACGCGCAAGGCGGTGGCGGCATGACGACGCACACCATCGAGCGTCCGGCTGTGCCGCCGCTGACCCGCCCGGAAATGGGGCTTGCCGGACTCGGAGCGCTCGCCGCCGCCGGAGTCGGCGCGCTGGGTCTGATCTCCTCCTTCGACGCGGTCTCCGCTGCCGCGGCCCGCTGGGGTTTCGGCGAGCCATGGACGCTGCCGGTCGGTATCGACGTGGCCATCCCCGTGTTCACCGTGGCCAACCTGCTGTTGATCCGCATGGATATGGCGCTCGCGTGGGTGCGGTTCGTGCCCTGGGCGCTCACGCTGATCACGTGCGGGCTGAACATCGCGGCCGGACACTCCCTGTCGGCCAAGGTCGCGCACGGCACGATGCCGCTGCTGTGGGTGGTGTTCTCCGAGATCGGCGCGCACGTCTACGCCGTGCGGATCGGCGCCGCCACAGGTCGCCGCATGGAGAAGATCCGGTTCTCCCGCTGGCTGCTCGCCTTCCCCTCCACCTTCGCGCTGTGGCGACGCATGACGCTGTGGGAGGTCACCTCCTACTCCGAGGCGCTGGCACGGGAGAAGGAGCGACAGTTGACCCGTGCGGACCTGCGCGAACGCTACGGCCGCAAGTGGCGCTCGAAGACCCCGCGGCGCGAGCGGGTGATGCTGCGCATGGGCGAACTGGCCCCCGTCACCGAGCAGGAGACACCCGAACCGCCCCCGGTGGAGAATCCGCCGGCACCGGTCGACCCCAAGCCACGACCGCGCCGCCGGACCCCCGCCAAGGGCAAGGCCAAGACGCAGCGCACCTTCGAGGAGCTGCTGACCGAGGCACGCGCGCTCACCACCGAGTGGACCGAGGCGGAGCTGACCGCCGACCGTATCCGTACCGTCGTGCACGTCTCGCAGGCCAACGCCCGTAAGTTGCGCGAGCAGTTGAAGGGCGAGCGTGCCGACGGCCGTGCGCTGTACTCCGTGGACGACCCGGAGGGCGACGGCACGACGGCTGAGGCTGCCTGATGTTCGCCAAGTGCTTCGACCCGACCGGAGCGAGGCACGGACTGCCCACCTACCCGTGGCGCTGTGCCCCCGACGGGCTCGCTACCAAACGGCAGTTACGGGCCTGCGGCTTACGGCCCGGTGGGCAGTCGATCGCGGCGCAGATCATGCGCCCGCGCTACCGGCGCGGCCCGCTGGTCGCCTACCTCTACCGCGTCGACCGCGCCAAACCCGTCCGGCCGATGACGCCGGGCAAGTGGGCCGCGCTCGCCAAGGCGAACCGGGCCCGCCGTATCTGTCCCGCCTGCCGACAGGACGCCGGATACGTCATCCCTACCTCGCTCGGCATGTGTGTGCCCTGCGCCTACCCCGAGGAACAGCGCGCCGCCTGAACACACCGCACCACGATCCGGCGGGGCCCGTCCGCCCACCTCCTACAGCGACGGCCGGACCCCGCCTTTCCTCCCATTGGAAGGGACCTTCAGTGAAGCACCCCGACGACGACAACGAACTCTTCGACCGACTCGAAGCAGAGATGAGCGCCAACTCCGGTGGCGAGGTAGTCGACCTCGACAAGGCACGGTCGGCCCGTACCGACTCGACTGCCCGACTCGGCTCCGACCCGTCGGCCGACTCCGACACCGCGCGGTCGGGTGCCGAGTCGGCCGACCCGACCGTCCGCGTGATGGTCGACCAACCAACCCCGACCGCGACCGGTCCGGGCTACCTCGGTCGGCTGCTCGGTGCCCAGCGCCGTGCGGTCGTTCCCGAGTGGCTGCGGTCGATGGCGGAGCTGCGGACCGCCGCGGCGTGGGTGGCCCGCCACTACGCCCACGCGATCGGCTACCACGCTCTTCGGGCCCCGGTCTACGCCGCCCGCCTCACCCTCCAAGCCCCCTCCGGCGCCGCGAAGTTCGTGGGCAGCACTATGCGGTGGGTGGCCGACCGCGAGGGCGAACCGGTCCGACTCGCCGCGGTTCGCCGCGAAGACGCCGCCGAGTACCTGAAGCTGTCGCGGCAACGCGACGGCCGCGTCCGACTGCGCACCCTCGTGGCCGTGCTCGCGATGTTCGTCGGGCTCGGCGCCGCGCTCGCCATGTACGTACTCGCGCCCGAATGGCTTCAGGCGGTGTCGGTGAGCGCGGTCGTGATGGCGCTCGGGTTCGCCGGGCGCCGCGCGGATGACCCGGTCATCCACAGGGCTGTGGAACTGCCCAAGGCGACCAAGCTCACCAGTGACATCGTGCTGCGGGCGCTCGGCGCTCTGGGTATCCCGGCGATCAACCAGGCGCAGGCCAAGGGCCGGGATGGGTTCGAGTTCACCGCCCCGATCACCCGGGATGGCCCCGGTTGGCGTGCGGAGGGCAACCTCCCCTACGGCGTCACGGTGACCGATGTCATCGAGCGTCGCGACCGGCTCGCTTCCGGTCTGCGCCGCCCGCTCGGGTGTGTGTGGCCCGAGGCGGTGCCCGATGAGCACACCGGTCACCTCGTGCTCTGGGTGGGTGATCAGGACATGTCTCGCGCCAAGCAGCCCAAGTGGCCGTTGCTCAAGTCGGGTTCGGTGGACCTGTTCAAGCCGGTCGCCTACGGCACCGACCAGCGTGGGCGCTGGGTCGAAGCGACGCTGATGTACATCGCGGGTGTCATCGGCGCCATCCCGCGCATGGGCAAGACGTTCCTGCTGCGTCTGCTGCTGCTCATTGCCGCGCTGGACCCGCGGGCGGAGTTGCACACCTACGACATGAAGGGCACGGGCGACCTGGACCCGGTCGGCGACGCCGTCTCGCACCGCCACGCGGCGGGCGACGATGACGAGTCCATCGAGTACTGCCTGAACGACTTCCGGGCGCTGCGCGAGGAACTGCGGCGCCGCACCAAGGTGATCCGTTCCCTGCCGCGCGATGTCTGCCCGGAGTCGAAGGTGACCAGCGCCCTTGCCGACAAGCGCTCCTTGGGGCTGCACCCGATCGTGATCGGGGTGGACGAGTGCCAGGTGCTGTTTGAGCACCCCGAGCACGCCAAGGAGTTCGAGGAGATCGCAACTGACCTGGTCAAGCGTGGTCCGGCCACCGGCATCGTGCTGCTGCTCGCCACGCAGCGCCCGGATGCCAAGGCACTCCCGACCGGGATCAGCGCGAATGCCTCGGCACGCTGGTGCCTGAAGGTCATGGGCCAGCTCGAAAACGACATGGTGCTCGGCACGTCCGCCTACAAGCGGGGCGTGCGGGCGACCATGTTCGCCTGGGGGGACAAGGGCATTCACTACTTCGTCGGTGAAGGCTCGGACGCCCGGATCGTGCGCGCCATCTACGTCGACGGCCGCGACGCCGATGCCATCGGCGCCCGTGCTCGCCGCCTGCGTGAGGAAGCGGGCACCCTGTCCGGCCACGCGCTTGGCGAGGCACCCGAGCCGGTCACCAGCACGTATGACCTGCTGCGCGACATCCTCGCCGTTGTGCCGGCCGATGAGCCCAAAGTGTGGTCCGAGACCGTCGTCGTCCGGCTCGCAGAGCTGCGCGAGGAGGTCTACGACGGCTGGGACCCCGAGGGGCTAGCTGCGGCCCTGAAGCCGCACGGCGTTTCCACCATCCAGGTGGGCCGCCGCGTGAAGGGCAAGGTCGTGAACCGGCGTGGCATCGACCGCTCCCACATCGTCGCCGCGGTCGCGGAGCGTGATGGAAAGCGGGACGCGGGCTGAGGCTCCGGGGCCGCTAGCGCTAGCGGCACACCCCGCTAACGTTAGCGGCCCCGCTAGCGCCCTAAACCCGCTCTGATCAGGCCGCTAGCAGATAGCGGCCCATCTGCGGAAACCCCTGAAACCCGCCTGGAAGGGCCTGTCATGACCCCTGTCCTGCTCGCTATCACCCTGATTCTCGGCGTAACGCTGTGTTACGTCGCCGTGTGCGCCGCCTCGCCGTTCGGCAACTGCCGCAAGTGCAATGGCTGGGGCTTCGCGATGAAGACCGACCGCAAGGGGCGCATGAAGCGCGGCAAGGACTGCCGCCGCTGCGACGCCACGGGCAAGCGCATACGCGTCGGTCGCTGGCTCTACAACCGCTGGGCCCGCATCTACCGCGCGGGCACCGACACCCCCTGACCGGAAGGCTCCCGATGGTCCTCAACATCTCCGCCGTCCTGCTGTTCGGCGCCGCCTCCGCCCTCGCCATCAAGACCAGGTCCGCCGGAGCGGGTTCGGCCATCGTCCTGTTCCTGTTCGGCTTCTTCGTCGCCGGGACCGGCGCGTACGGACCCATCCACAACCTCGTGCAGGCGTGCGCCGACACTCTCGGCCACCTCGGATGACAGGAGACCGCGACCATGAACGAACCCGTCAAGCCCCTCGCCCCCAGCCGTCGTGAGGCGACCGTGGAAGTCCACCGACCTACTCCGCTCGCCCCGGTGCGGTCGGCGCCGGTCGTACCGGTGCAGCCGGGCACGATCCCGGCGGTGACGAGCGTCGTCCTGCCGGACGGCCGCGTCGTCACCGGCTACGCCCTCGAACCTGTCAAGCCCGAGCCGGTCGCGGCCAAGCTGCCTGTCTCCAGCGCGGCGGTGAACATCGCGCTCGGGGGCATCGGGTTCGGTGCCGTCTGTGGCGGACTGTTCCTGCTGACCGCGTTCATCACCGCGCTGACCGCGCTCATCACTCACCTCATCACCCTCGCCGCCGTCATCTTCGGCGGCTGGGTGGCCGTGCAGGTCCTCAGCGCGAGCGGCCACCGTAGCGGGACCACGGTCAATATCCGCAAGGCCGTCTTCAAGCGCAACCACTTCCACGGCTAGCTACGCCCGAGGCGGGCGCCGTCTCACCACAAGCCTGCGCCCGCCCCGGTTCTCCAGTCCCTCCAAGAGAGCAGGAGACATCCAGCATGACCCAACGAGCGCCATTCGGCGAGGGCCGTCCGGCCCAGGCCATCCCATCGAGCACGTCGGGGGTGCCGGCATGAACCGTCACCTTCTGTTCGCCGCCCTGGATGCGGCGGAGCGGGGATGGGCCGTCCTCCCCCTGCGCCCCGGTGACAAGCGTCCGGCCCTGCACGGTGAGGACGTCTGCCCCGGTATCGGGGACTGCGCGGGTGGTCACCGCAAGTGGGAAGAGCGCGCCACTATCGACCCCGACCGCATCCGCCGTGCGTGGGGCGACCTGCCGTTCAACGTCGGTATCGCGACCGGGCCGTCCGGGCTGGTGGTCGTCGACCTCGACATGCCCAAGCGCAAGAGCAGTACGGACACGCCTAACGGCGTGACGACCTTTACGGCGCTCTGCGAGCGCGCCGGGCATGCCGTGCCCACCACCCGCACGGTGCGGACTGCGAGCGGTGGGGTGCACCTGTACTTCACCGCCCCGTCCGGCGTCCGGCTCGGCAACACGGCCGGACGGCTCGGCAAGCGCATCGACACCCGCGCATGGGGCGGCTACGTCGTCGCCCCCGGCAGCCTCACTCCCACGGGCGCCTACGCGGTCGTCAACGACGTGCCGCCCGCACCTCTGCCGGAATGGCTCAGCGCCCGCCTGACCGGCCGTCAGGCTTCTCGGGCACTGATGGCTGCACCGTCGGCCGTTCGAGCCTCTCGCTACGCGGCTGCGGGCTTGAACGCGGAAACCGCGTCGGTACGGCAGGCTCCGGAGGGCGAGCGCAACGCCACCTTGCTGCGGGCGGCGCGAGCCCTGGGGCGCTTCATCGCTTGGGGCGACCTTCCCAGGGAGCAGGTTGAGGAGGCTCTTCAGTGGGCGGGGGAGCAGGTGGGTCTGTCGCCGCGGTCATGTGAGGCGACCATTCGAAGCGGTCTGAACTGGTCGATTGCCCACAACGGTCAGCGGAGGGCGGCATGAGCACCCCGCCCCGTCCCCCACTGAAGAGCCTCCCCGCCACCCCGACCGGACCGTGCGCCGCCGCACAAGCCGCGCCCCCTCCGGCCGTGGGCGAGCCGAAAGGCGCCGCCCGTAAGGGCGCCCCTTCTGCTCTTCGTCCTGACCCGCACCAGGTTGACGGGCGGTTCCCGGTCGCGTGGCTGCGCATTTCCGCACCGCGCGGTGCCGTCCCTACGGCCACATCGAATTGCCTGTGCGGCAGGGACCGCAGCGCCGTCGGCCACTCGAAGGTGCTCGCACTGATCGAAGAGCACACCGTCCACCGTGACGCATGCCCGCTCCGCACCAACCAGGAAGGGAGGCAGGCGGCATGAGCGCCAATCCGCCGGCACCCGCCATGGACGGCTCCGCCCTGCTCGATGAGGTGGAGTCCTTCCACCGGCGCTTCAACATCTTCCCCCTCGATGCCGCGTACGTCGCCGTGACGCTGTGGGACGCACACGCGCACTTGCTCGACTGCTTCGACTCCACACCGCGGCTCGCGTTCCTGTCGCCGGAGCCGGGTTCGGGCAAGTCCCGCGCGCTGGAGATCGTGGAAACTCTCGTGCCGCAACCGATGGTCGCGGTCAACGCGTCGGCCTCCGCGCTCTTCCGCGCGGTCTCAGGGATGGAGGGGCGACCCACGATCCTGTTCGACGAGATCGACACCGTCTTCGGGCCCAAGGCCGGAGAGAACGAACAGCTCCGCGGCTTCCTGAACGCAGGACACCGCCGCTCCGGCGTCATGTGGCGCTGCGTCGGTGACGGAGCCAATCAGCAGGTACAAGAGTTCCCGTCGTTCTGTGGGGTCGCGGTCGCTGGTCTTGGCTCGCTGCCGGACACGATCCTGACCCGTTCGGTCATCGTCCGCATGCGCCGCCGTGCGCCGAACGAGCGCGTGGAGCCCTTCCGCCAGCGCATCCATGAGAAGGAGGGGCATGCCCTGCGCGACCGGCTCGCCGCATGGGCACAGTCCGTGCGTCACGTTGTCGATGGGGTGTTCCCGGAGCTGCCGGAGGGCATCAGCGACCGGCCCGCGGACGTGTGGGAACCCCTGCTCGCCGTGGCCGACGCGGCGGGCGGTACGTGGCCAGAGCGGGCCCGCGCCGCGTGCGTCGAGCTGGTGAACGCGGCCAAGACCAGCGACAAGGGCAGCATCGGCATCCGTCTGTTGACCGACCTGCGTGACTACGTGTTCAACGGGATCGATCGCCTGCCCACCGTCGCCATCCTGGACCGGCTCCACAGCCTCGAAGAGGCGCCGTGGGCGGACATGAGTGGCAAGCCGCTCGATGCCCGCGGGCTGTCACGGATGCTGCGGGAGTACATGACCGCGGACAACACCCCGATCGCGGCGCGCAACATCAAGGCCGGGGGCAGCGTCATGAAGGGCTACTACGCGAGCGATCTACACGACGCGTGGCAGCGCTATTGCCCGCCCCCCGCGGAAAGTGCGCTACTTCCGCTACCTCCGCTACCGGGCAGGTCAGAGCCCTAAAACCGGTAGCGGATCGCGCTTCCGCATCCGCTACCGCGCCGACCCATCCGCTACCCGCCCCGTGGCCACGAACCCGGGGCGGTAGCAGCTCCATCCGCTACCCGCGCCCTTATGTGCTACCTCGATCATGCCCCTGACCAGGGCGGTAGCGGAGGTAGCGGAAGTAGCGGACCTGACAGGAAGGGGGCCACCACCCCCGGAGCCCTGCCGAGGAGGCACCGCCGCATGACCACGGTTGCTGAACCCGCCGAACAGCTTCTCTACCGCCCCGAAGAGGCGGCCAAGGCTCTCAGGATCGGACGCTCGATGGTCTACGAGGAGATACGCCTCGGACGCCTTCAGACCGTCCGCATCGGCCGTCGCCGACTTGTGCCGCCGGAGTACATCGCTCAGTACGTCGAACTCCTCAAGCGTGAGGCGGAAGCTACAGCCTGAACTTCCCATCACCCCAGTTTCACAGGGCCGCGCCCTTCAGGGCGCGGCCCTGTCCTATGGAGGCACAACAGAAGATGACCGAGACCCCGAAGCGTGCCCAAAGGGCTGGTCACGGTGCGGACACGATCTATTGGGACCCCGCCAAGAAGAGCTACGTCGGAGCCGTCTCACTGGGGTTCGCCCCGAACGGCAAGCGCCGTCGACCGAAGGTGTACGGCAAGACGAAGACCGAAGTACGCCAGAAGATCCGTGACCTGAAGAAGGAGGTGCAGACCGGCGTCAAGGCGCCGGCCAACTACACCGTGGCCGACGCAGTGAATGACTGGTTGGAGCGCGGACTGAAGGGGCGCGACGCAAAGGGCACCATCGGCAAGAACCGTTCGATGGCGAACAAGCACCTGATCCCGTTCATCGGCAAGGCCAAGCTGAAGGAACTCAGCGCGGACGATGTCGACGACTGGTTGGACGGACGGGCCGAATTCCTCGCGACGCGAAGTCTGCGTGACCTGCTTGCCATCCTGCGCCGCTCCATCGCGCACGCTCAGCGCAGGGACAAGGCTGCTCGGAACGTCGCCCTACTCGTCACCGCACCGGAGGGGCGCCCCGGCCGTCCGAGCAAGGCGCTGAACTTGGAGCAGGCAAAGGCCGTGCTCACCGCCGCGCGCCCGTCACGGCTCTACGCCTACCTCGTGCTCTCGCTCCTGAGCGGTGTCCGCACAGAAGAGGCGCGGCCCCTCACCTGGGATCACGTCTTCCTGGAGACAACGGCCGGCATCCCGCCTCACGTCGCGGTGTGGCGTTCGGTGCGCAAGCACGGTGAGACCAAGACCAGGAAGAGCCGCCGGACCATAGCGCTGCCGAAGCAGGTGGTTGATGTCCTCGAAGAGCACATGCGATGGCAGATGCAGGAGCGGGCGTCGAGGGGGATGGAGTGGAACCCGACCGGCCGCGTCTTCACGACTCGGAGCGGTGAGCCGCTGGACGCAGCCAACGTCCGGCGAGACTTCAAGGCCATCGTGAAGAAGGCCGGACTGAAGCCCGAGTGGACGCCGCGGGAGCTCCGGCACAGCTTCGTATCCCTGCTCTCCGATCACGGCATCCCCCTGGAGCGGATCGCGCTCCTGGTCGGTCACAGCAGCCAGGCGACCACAGAGGCGGTCTACCGGAAGCAGCTCCGGCCCGTGATCACGCAGGGTGCCGAAGCGATGGATGACATCTTCGCCGAAGATCAGAAAGGAGGCGAGACGAAGGCCCCGGAGGAGGGCGACGCGGTGGCCTGATCAAATTCGTTTGGCCCCCTGTTTGGCCCCCCGAACGCGACAGAGACCACATACGGAAGTCCGTATGTGGTCTCTGACCAGCGTCGGGGTGGCGGGATTTGAACCCACGACCTCTTCGTCCCGAACGAAGCGCGCTGCCAAGCTGCGCTACACCCCGGTGTCGCTGCTTCCCGCGGCGACGTCGTTTACTTTAGCCCACCGGTGGCTGTAGACGAAATCCGGTTTAGACGCGGCGGCGGACCGGGGTCGGGCGGGTGTGGTCCAGGGCTACCAGGAGGACGGCCAGGCCGTAGATCGCGAGGCCCAGGAGGAGGGCGTTGGCCAGGGTGCTGCGGTACCCGTGGGCGGCGACGTCGAGGAAGGGGTAGAGGTAGCGGGCGGGGTTCGAGGGGGCGAGGAACATCCCTCGGATCAGGGAGAAGGCCAGGTAGGCCAGGGGGTAGAGGAGCCAGGCCGCGGCCTGGCGGAGGTGCAGGCGGGCCGACGGGGTGAGCAGCAGCCAGTCCAGCACGACCGCCGCCGGGGTCACCGTGTGGAGGATCTGGAGGGTCGCCCACTGGCCGTGCCAGCGTGCCGGTGCCGTCGTCGCGCCGGTCATGGAGAACGGGGGCGTCGTGTGGGCCAGGAGCAGGTGGTAGACCAGCGCCGCGATCACGGCGTAGAGAAGTGTGGCGCCTGTCACTGCGGACGGCAGCGGGCGGCGTGCCCGCCAGGTCCGCGTCGCCGACAGCAGCATGACCACGGCCAGCAGGATGTTCGTCTGGACGCTGAAGTAGCTCAGGACGCGGGCCGGGCTCCCCAGCAGGAGCTCCAGGGCTACGCCGCCGCCCGCCGCCAGGGCGATCAGGAGGCGGACGAGTGCGACCACGGGGCGGCGGACCGGGGCCACCACCGCCGTCGCCGGGACCGGGGCGGGCAGCAGCAGGGGCGGGCCCGGGACCGCGGGCAGGTCCGGGATGTCCCTGGGTATCGGTGCGGTCATGCCCTCACGCTAGGAGCGGGGGCGAGGGCGGACCATGCGGGTTGGTCCGGTCGGGTTACACCGCCACGGCCGGACGGCCGGGACCCCGTCGGCCCCGCCCGTCCCCCCAGCCCCACCGGCTGCTACCCCCGCTCCCGCCCCACCAGCGTCAGCAGGGTCGCCTCCGGTGGGCACGCGAAGCGGACCGGGGTGTAGCGGTTGGTGCCGCAGCCCGCCGAGACGTGGAGGTAGGAGGTGTTGCCCTCCGCCGTGTGCGTGGACAGGCCCTTCACGCGGTCCGTGTCGAGGTCGCAGTTGGTGACCAGGGCGCCGTAGAAGGGGATGCAGAGCTGGCCGCCGTGGGTGTGGCCGGCCAGGATCAGGGGGTAGCCGTCCGCCGTGAAGGCGTCCAGTGCGCGCAGGTACGGCGCGTGGACCACGCCGAAGGAGAAGTCGTACGTCCCCGAGGGGCCGCCGGCGACCCGGGCGTAGCGGTCGCGCTTGATGTGCGGGTCGTCCAGGCCCGTCAGCTCGATCGACACGCCCTCGACCTTCAGCACGCCTCGCGTGTTCGTCAGGTTCAGCCAGCCCGCCGAGTCGAAGCCGTCACGGAGGTCCTCCCACGGGTTGTGGATGGCGCCCACCGCCGGCTTGTTGCCGTTCAGGCCGTGCCGGCCGTTCGTCTTCTCCATCAAGTAGCGGGCGGGGTTGCGGAGTTTGGGGCCGTAGTAGTCGTTGGAGCCGAAGACGTACGCGCCCGGGAACTCCATCAGGGGGCCGAGTGCGTCCAGGACCTCGGGGACGCCCTCGGGGTCCGAGAGGTTGTCGCCGGTGTTGATCACGAAGTCCGGGCGCAGGCCCGCCAGCGACTGGAGCCAGCGCTGCTTCTTGCGCTGGCCGCCGACCATGTGGATGTCCGAGACCTGGAGCACGCGCAGCGGGCGCATGCCCGGCGGGAGGACCGGCACCGTCACCCGTCGCAGGCGGAAGGAGCGGGCCTCGAAGCCCGCCGCGTACGCCAGACCGGCGGCGCCTGCCGCCATGATTCCCAGGGGTACTCCGTATCGCGCGCGCATACGCCCATCGTGTCAGACCCGCGGAGGGCCGGAAGACGGGCGGGCGGCTAAAACAACGGGCGTTCGCCGCCGCACACCTGCGACAATCGACCTCATGACCACCACGCTCAAGTCGAAGCTCCACGACGACCTCAACGCCGCGATCAAGGAGCGTGACGAGCTGCGCTCCTCGACGCTCCGGCTGACGCTCGCCGCGATCACCAAGGAGGAGGTCGCGGGCAAGGAGAAGCGTGAGCTGTCCGACGACGAGGTCCTCAAGGTGATCACCCGCGAGGCGAAGAAGCGCCGTGAGGCGGCCGACGCCTTCGCGCAGGGCGGCCGTGCCGAGTCGGCGGAGCGGGAGAAGGCGGAGGGCGAGGTCCTCGCCGGATACCTGCCCAAGCAGCTGTCGGACGAGGAGCTGACCGCGATCGTCGCCGCGGCCGTGGCCGAGGCGAAGGCCGCCGGCGCGGAGGGCCCGAAGGCCATGGGTGCCGTCATGAAGATCGCGAACGCGAAGGTGGCCGGCCAGGCCGAGGGCGGCCGCGTCGCCGCCGTGGTCAAGCAGCAGCTGCTCCAGGGCTGAGCCGGCCGGCCGGACCGGGGCCGAATGTCCGAGTGACCGAATACGGCGGCGGGGCGGCACCCCTTTCCCACAGGGTGCGGCCCCGCCGCCGTACGCATGCCCGTACCTGCCGGTCACGGCCGCCTAGGGCCAGACGCCGCCGTTCCCGGTTCCGTTGTTCCCGCCGTTGCCCTGGCCCTGGATGAAGCCGCCGGGGAGGGAGAAGGTCGGGGTGGGGACGGGGCCGCCGGTCGTGGCGCCCGTGGTGCCGCCGTCAGCCGCGCCGCCGTTTGTCAGTCCGCCGATCAGGCCGCCGATTCCCCCCGTGCTGCCCCCGTTCTTGCCCCCGTTGGCCCCCCCTTGGCCTTTTCCCTGACCGTCCCCCTTGCCCTTGTTGTCGTCGGGGATGTCGATCAGGTTGAAGTCCGGGGCGGGCTTGCCCGCCAGCGCGCCGGTCATCATGTCGCGCCAGATCGGGCCGGGCACCTGGCCGCCGTAGACCTTGTCGTACGGGACGCCGCCGATGGTGATGTTGGTCATCTGGCGCTTGTGGGCCGGGTCGCCGACCCAGACCGCGCCCGCCATGTTCGGGGTGTAGCCGACGAACCAGGCCGCGTAGCGCTGGTCCGTCGTACCCGTCTTGCCCGCGCTCGGGCGGTCGCCGAGGCCGGCCTCCTGGCCGGTGCCGTCCTCGACCACGCCCTTGAGGAGCGTGCTGACCGTGTCCGCGGTCTTCTGGGACATCGCGCGCGAGCAGGCCGTCTTCGGCACCGGCAGCGACTTCACCTCGCTGCCGACCTTCTGGGTGATCGACATGATGGCGACCGGGGTGCAGTACGTCCCGCGCGAGGCGAAGGTGGCGTACGCGCTCGCCATCGTCAGCGGGGACATCTCCTGGGTGCCGAGCGCGATCGAGGGGGCCTGGTCGATCTTGCGGCCGTCGGCGCGGGCCACGCCCATCTTCTGCGCCATCTGCGTCACCGGGCAGATGCCGATGTCGCTGATCAGCTGCACGTAGTAGGTGTTGACCGACTTGGCGGTCGCTTCCTTCATGCCCATCGGGCCGTGCTCGGACTTGTTCTCGTTCGTGAGCTTGTCCGGGTTGTTCGGGTCGGTGCGCCAGACCTTGCCGTCGCACGCCTGCACGGGGCTCGGGTACGGCATCTCGTACGGCGACGAGTACTGCTGCGTCGGGGGCTTGCCGCCCTCGATCGCGGCCGCCGCGACGATCGGCTTGAACGTCGAACCGGGCTGGTAGCCGGCGCCGCCGCCCATGCCCTGGTTGACGGACAGGTTGATCTGCGTCTCGTTCTTGCCGAAGCCGTACGGGCGGGACTGGCCCATCGCCAGGATCTTGCCGGTCCCGGGCTCGACGATGGTGGCGGCCGTGGCCACCGGGTCGGTCTGGTAGACGTGGTTCCTGACGGACGCCTGTACGGAGTCCTGGGCCTGCGGGTCGAGCGTCGTACGGATCGTCAGACCGCCCTGGTTCCACAGCTTCGCGCGGGCCTCCTTGGTCTTGCCGAAGGACGGGTCGGTCAGGACGACGTCGCGCACGTAGTCGCAGAAGAAGCCGGCGCCGCGGACCGCGGTGATGCAGCCGTTCTTCGGCTGGCTCGGGTGCAGCCCGAGCGGCTCCTCCTTGGCCTGGTCGGCCTCCTTCTGGGAGATGTCGCCGACCTCGGCCATGCGCTGGAGGACGGTGTTGCGGCGCTTGGTGGCCTCCGCCTCGTCGTTGCCCGGGTCGTAGCGGCTCGGGGACTGCACGATGCCCGCGAGCAGCGCCGACTCCTGGAGGCTCAGGTCCTTGGCGTGCTTGGAGAAGTACCGCTCGGAGGCGGCCTCGACGCCGTAGGCCTGCTCGCCGAAGAAGGTGATGTTCAGGTAGTTCTCGAGGATCTTCTTCTTGCCGAGCTGGTCCTCGATCTGGATCGCGTACTTCAGCTCGCGGATCTTGCGGCCGATGGTCTGCTGGGTGGCCTCGGCGACCTTCGTCGGGTCGTCGCCGGCCTCCTCGATGAAGTAGTTCTTCACCAGCTGCTGGGTGAGCGTGGAGGCGCCCTGGGCGACCCCGCCGCTCTGCGCGTTCTTGTTCAGCGCGCGCAGCACGCCCTTCAGGTCGATCGCGCCGTGCTGGTAGAAGCGCGAGTCCTCGATCGCGACGATCGCCTTCTGCATGTACGGCGAGATGTCCTTGAGGTCGACCACCGTGCGGTCGCGGGAGTAGACCGACGCGATCTGGTTCCCCTGGTTGTCCAGGATCGTCGTGCGCTGGCTCAGCTGGGGACTCTTGAGGTTGGCCGGGATCTCGTCGAAGCTCTGGACCGACCCCTTGGCCACGAGGCCGAGCGCGCCGGCCGCGGGCAGCGCGATGCCCGCCATCACGGCTCCGGCGAGCACACTGACACCGAGGAACTTGGCGGCCTGCTGCGTTGGCGACAGACCACCGCCCGAGCGCTTCTTTGGCATGAGGGCAGCCTAATCCGTACTTCTGAGCGTTCCGATGGAGCACCCGCGTCACGGCACGGCAAAGCGAGACGTCTACCTTCTCAATCGCCGGACACGCGCGCAGGCCTTGGCCTAAGCTGCTCTCAACTGTCACAGCAGTGCGGTCACGTATCAATACGTCCGGCGACCCCGAATCGTTCCGGTCGTATCCCGGTTCTTCCACGGGGGCGTGCCCGGTTCTCTGAGGGGCACGTGTCCGAATCCGCCTCGTGTGTCATCCGGTGCCCGATGTAGCGCACCGCAGCTGTCCCGGTTTGCCGGGAGAGTCGCGTATGTCGCCAGCTCACTCCCGCGGGTGATCTGCCGCTTACCCATAGTCCGTTCGGGCCATTCAAGATTGGGCCCGAAGGGGGTGTTGCGCTGTCCCCACCTTCCGTAACGTCCTCAACTGGCGGCGGTGAATATGCCGCTGCCGCCGTGGGGGAGCCTCGATTCGGGAGAGGACGGCGCCGGTATGGGCTGGGTAACCGACTGGAGTGCGCAGGCTGCCTGCCGCACTACCGATCCGGATGAACTGTTCGTTCAAGGAGCAGCGCAGAACAGGGCCAAGGCGGTGTGCACCGGATGTCCGGTACGCACCGAGTGCCTGGCCGACGCGCTGGACAACCGCGTCGAATTCGGCGTGTGGGGAGGCATGACGGAGCGGGAACGCCGCGCACTGCTGCGTCGGCGGCCCACGGTGACGTCGTGGCGCAGGCTGCTGGAGACGGCCCGCTCGGAGTACGAGCGCGGCACCGGAATCGTGCCCCTCGACAGCGACGAGGTGTACGAGCACTACGCGGCCGTCAGCTGAGGGCATGTCCCTCCGGCACACGCCCGGAGGAACAGCGTCGGACCGCGGCCATGGCCACTGCCAGGGGGGCTGTAGGGCCAGAGAGCTACAGGGCTACGGGGCCGGAAGGTTACGAGGCATAGGGCCGGCAAGCGCCGATCGGGCCTGGACCTGGGGACACCGCGATCGGCCTGCGGCCCGCCTCGCCGTGAGAGACGCCTCGCGTGGCTGACGTGTGGTCCCGCGCGTCCGCGGACACGGCTCGCGGTCTCGCCGGGGTGTCCTGCGGGCCCACGCCACAACATCCGTATGTGCTCATCTGCCTGTGCGTGTACGTGTCTGCGCGTGTACGACCCCTGTCGCGCGCTCCCTCACCGCTCACCCTCGGCGCCCCGCGCACCCGCGGCCAGCCGCGTGCCGATGTCGCGCAGGCCCGTGAGGTCGTGGACGTCGCCGGGCAGCGCGGGTACTTCGACGACCGCCACCTCGGGGTGACGGGCGGTGAAACGGCCACGCGTGCGCCGCTCGCGCGCGAGCAGCTGCATGCGATCGGCGTGCAGTCTCAGCAGACCCGCGGTGAGCCGGTCGACGGGGCGTTCCGCGTCGGCGGGGGAGCCTTCTTCGGAAGCAGGGGTGCCGCTCGCGGCCTCGGGCGCGGGAGATGATGCGGGAGATTGTGAACTGCCGTACGTGTCGGGAGAGTTACGAAGTCCAGCTTTCCCGCCCCCCTGATCGACAATGCGGGGGTCCTCAAGATTTTCCGCGGCGGCGAGCGCCCGCTCGGCCGACAGCCCGTCGGCCCCGCTCGCGTGGACGCGGTTGAGCACCAGGCCGACCAGCGGCATCCGCTCCGCGGCCAGCCGCTCCACGAAGTACGCCGCCTCGCGCAGCGCGTCCCGCTCCGGCGCCGCGACCACCAGGAACGCCGTACCGGGCGCCTGGAGCAGTTTGTACGTGGCGTCCGCGCGCGTGCGGAACCCGCCGAAGGTGGTGTCCATCGCGGCCACGAACGTCTGGACGTCCTTCAGCAGTTGACCGCCGAGCAGCTTGCCGAGCGTGCCGGTCATCATCGACATGCCGACGTTGAGGAAGGCCATGCCCGCGCGGCCGCCCAGCTTGGCCGGGGCCGTCAGCAGGCGGATGAGGCGGCCGTCCAGGAAGGAGCCGAGCCGCTTGGGCGCGTCCAGGAAGTCCAGCGCGGAGCGGGACGGCGGGGTGTCGACCACGATCAGGTCCCACTCGTCCTTCGCGCGCAGCTGGCCCAGCTTCTCCATCGCCATGTACTCCTGCGTGCCCGCGAAGCCCGCCGAGAGTGACTGGTAGAAGGGGTTGGACAGGATCGCGGCCGCCCGCTCGGGGTCCGCGTGCGACTCCACGACCTCGTCGAAGGTGCGCTTCATGTCGAGCATCATGGCGTGCAGTTCGCCGTCGCCCTCGGTGCCCTTGACCCGGCGCGGGACGTTGTCGAGGGAGTCGATGCCCATCGACTGCGCCAGCCGGCGGGCCGGGTCGATGGTCAGCACGACGACCTTGCGGCCCCGCTCGGCGGCCCGCAGGCCGAGCGCCGCCGCGGTCGTCGTCTTGCCGACGCCGCCCGAGCCGCAGCACACCACGATCCGGGTCTTCGGGTCGTCGAGCAGCGGGTCGACGTCCAGCACGCGCGCGGGGGCGAGACGGTGGGCCCTGTCGGGCCCCTCGGCGGTCTCGTGCGCCTCGGGAGCCGTCTCGGGGGCCTCGGCCGGGTCCGCACTCATGACAACCCCTGCTTCCGCAGCTCGGTGGCGAGTTCGTACAGCCCCGCCAGGTCCACGCCCTCGGCCAGCAGCGGCAGTTCGCCCAGCGGCAGGCCCAGCTCGCCGAGGACCGTGCGCTGCTCCTGCTCCAGCGCGTACCGCTCGGCGTACTCCGACGCCTGCCGCAGCAGCGGGTCCACCAGTTTCTCGGCGTGACCGCCGCGCCGGGCCCCGCCGAGCCCCGCGGCCGAGAGTGCCTGTGCGACGGAAGAACGTCCCACGGTCCGTACGAGTTCCAGGTCGGCCGCGTTCAGCAGCTCGGGCCGGACCATGTTCACGATGACGCGGCCCACCGGGAGCCGGGCCGCGCGGAGTTCGGCGATGCCGTCGGCGGTCTCCTGGACCGGCATCTCCTCCAGCAGCGCCACCAGGTGCACGGCCGTCTCCGGGGACTTCAGCACCCGCATCACGGCCTGCGCCTGATTGTGTATCGGGCCGATCTTCGCGAGGCCCGCCACCTCGTCGTTGACGTTCAGGAAGCGGGTGACGCGGCCCGTCGGCGGGGCGTCCATGACGACGTAGTCGTACGCGAACCTCCCGCTCTTGTCCTTGCGGCGCACCGCCTCGCACGCCTTGCCGGTCAGCAGGACGTCCCGGATGCCCGGCGCGATGGTGGTGGCGAAGTCGATGGCGCCGAGCTTCTTCAGGGCCCGGCCGGCTCCACCCAGCTTGTAGAACATCTGGAGGTAGTCCAGCAGGGCCAGTTCCGGATCGATCGCGAGCGCGTACACCTCCCCGCCGCCCGGAGCGACCGCGATCTTCCGCTCCTCGTACGGCAACGCCTCCGTCTCGAAGAGCTGGGCGATGCCCTGCCGGCCCTCGACCTCCACGAGAAGCGTCCGCTTCCCCTCGGTCGCGAGGGCCAGCGCGAGTGCGGCGGCGACCGTCGTCTTGCCGGTCCCGCCCTTGCCGCTGACGACCTGGAGCCTGCTCACGCCTTCGAGACTAACCAGTCCGGCCGACACTCACGCGAGAGGCTGTGGATAACGCAGGTCACGGCCCCTCCCGGCACAGCGGCTACAGTCGGCCCCATGACCAAGTGGGAATACGCAACCGTGCCACTGCTCGTCCATGCCACGAAGCAGATTCTGGACACCTGGGGCGAGGACGGCTGGGAGCTCGTCCAGGTCGTGCCCGGGCCCAACCCCGAGCAGCTCGTGGCCTACCTGAAGCGGGTGAAGCAGGCATGAGCGCGGTCGAGGCCAAGCTGGCCGCACTGGGCCTGACCCTGCCGGACGTCGTACCGCCGCTGGCCGCGTACCAGCCGGCCGTGCGGACCGGCGTGTACGTGTACACCGCGGGCCAGCTGCCGCTGGTCGAGGGCAAGCTGCCGGTCACCGGCAAGGTGGGCGCCGAGGTGACGGCGGAGGAGGCCAAGGACCTCGCCCGCGTGTGCGCGCTGAACGCGCTGGCGGCCGTGAAGTCCGTCGCCGGTGACCTCGACCGCATCGCGCGCGTGGTGAAGGTCGTCGGGTTCGTCGCCTCCGCGTCCGACTTCACCGGGCAGCCCGGTGTCGTCAACGGCGCGAGCGAACTGCTCGGCGAGGTGCTCGGCGAGAAGGGCGTGCACGCGCGCAGCGCGGTCGGTGTCGCGGTGCTGCCGCTGGACGCGCCGGTCGAGGTCGAGATCCAGGTCGAGCTGCTTCCGTAGGCCCGCTGACCTCGGGTACCTCTCGAACATTCGCCCTACACGGGATAGCCTCCGGCCATGGCGAACGGTCAGTGGTACCCCCCGGAGTGGCCGGACCGCATCCGCGCGCTCGCGGACGGCACCCTCACCCCGGTGTCCCCCCGGCGCGCGGCCACGGTGCTGCTCCTGAGAGACACCGGGGCCGGTCCGGTCGTCCACATGCTGCGCAGACGCGCCTCCATGGCCTTCGCCGGAGGCGCGTACGCGTATCCCGGGGGCGGTGTCGACCCGCGTGACGACGACCGTCAGGTGCGCTGGGCGGGCCCCACGCGCGCGTGGTGGGCGACGCGGCTCGGTGTCGACGAGGCGGGCGCCCAGGCGATCGTGTGCGCGGCCGTGCGCGAGACCTACGAAGAGGCGGGCGTCCTGCTCGCGGGGCCTGACGGGGACTCGGTCGTCGGCGACACCACCGGGGAGGACTGGGAGGCGGACCGGGCCGCGCTGGTCGCGCGCGAGCTGTCCTTCGCCGAGTTCCTCGACCGGCGCTCTCTGGTGCTGCGCTCGGACCTGCTGGGCGCCTGGACCCGCTGGATCACCCCGGAGTTCGAGTCCCGCCGCTACGACACCTGGTTCTTCGTGGCCGTCCTCCCGCAGGGGCAGCGCACCCGGAACGCCTCCTCGGAGGCCGACCGCGCGGTGTGGATCCGCCCCGAGGAGGCCGCCGCCGGCTACGACAAGGGCGAGCTGCTGATGATGCCGCCCACCATCGCCACCCTGCGCCAGCTGCTGCCGTACGGCACCGCCGCCGAGGCGCTCGGCGCGGCCCCCGCGCGCGACATGACGCCGGTGATGGCGACGGCGCGTCTGCTGGACGGCGAGATCGTGCTGTCCTGGCCGGGGCACGAGGAGTTCACCAAGCACGTCCCGACGACCCCCGGTCCGCCCGGAGGAGGCCCCGCATGACCGACGCAAGCACGCTGCCGGGCCAGCCCCGGGGCGCGGTGCTCTCCGGCCCCGCCACCGAGCGGGCCGTCAACGTCCTCGCGCCCAACGCCTCGGCGATGACCCTGGACGGCACCAACACCTGGATCGTCGCCGAGCCCGGCTCCGACCTGGCCGTGGTGATCGACCCGGGCCCGCTGGACGACGGCCATCTGCGCGCGGTGGCCGACACCGCCGAGCAGGCCGGCCGGCGCATAGCCCTGACCCTGCTCACGCACGGCCACCCGGACCACGCCGAGGGCGCGGCCCGGTTCGCGGAACTGACCGGCACGCGCGTGCGTGCCCTCGACCCGGCGCTGCGCCTCGGCGACGAGGGCCTGGGCGCCGGGGACGTGATCACCATCGGCGGCCTGGAGCTGCGGGTCGTCCCGACCCCCGGGCACACCGCGGACTCGCTGAGCTTCCATCTCCCGGCCGACCGGGCGGTCCTGACCGGCGACACCGTCCTCGGGCGCGGTACGACCGTCGTGGCGCATCCCGACGGCCGCCTGGGCGACTATCTGGACTCCCTGCGCCGGCTGCGCTCCCTGACGGTGGACGACGGCGTCCACACGGTCCTGCCGGGCCACGGGCCGGTCCTGGAGGACGCCCAGGGCGCCGTCGAGTTCTACCTCGCCCACCGCGCCCACCGGCTCGCCCAGGTGGAGACGGCGGTGGAGGACGGCTACCGCACCCCGGCCGAGGTCGTCGCCCACGTCTACGCCGACGTGGACCGCTCCCTGTGGCCGGCGGCGGAACTGTCGGTACGGGCCCAGCTGGACTACCTGACCGAACACGGCCTGATCTAGTCCCGTCCCCGGCCCAGCTAGTCGGGCCGGGGTGCCTTGACGCCGTGCACGCGTGTGTACTCGGCGGCGAGCCAGGGGCCGAGGTCGTCCACGTACGTGCGCAGCACCTCGGGGTCGCCGACGGGTTCGCAGCCGTACTCCGCCGCCGTGCGCAGCTGTGCGGCGCGCTGCGGGTAGTAGCCGCCGAACGCGTCGGCCATCTCGCGCAGGTCGCTGGTCCAGCCGTTCCAGCGGGGCATGACGAGGGTGAAGGCGGTGCGCACGAGGTGGCGGGACATGAAGCGCACGAGGGGGCGCCGGGCCTCCTCGGTGTCCTCGGCGCCCGCGATCCGCTCCCGCCAGCGGGGCAGCCACCGGGCCAGGTCGCCGTTGGTCTCGCGGGCGAGCAGGGAGTCGGGCCGGTAACGCGGCAGGTACTCGGCGAGGTCGTCGCCGAGCAGCGGGGTGCACAGACAGGCCACGAACCAGCCCAGGTCGTACCGCTCCAGCTCACTCAGCAGCCGGTCCCGGCCGTACAGCAGCGTGCCGACCCCGTCGATCTGCGGGAACTCCTTGTCGACGGCCTCGCCGAGCGCCCGTACGGCCGCCCGGTCGGCCTCGCCGGGCTCGTCCCGCAGGGCGACGAGCAGGTCCAGGTCGCTGCGTCCCACGCGCGCGGTGCCGCGCGGGATCGACCCGTAGAGGTACGCGCTGTGCAGGCGCGTGCCGAAGAGGTCCAGCACCCGGTCGCGCGCGTCGGCCACGACCGGGCGGAAGGCACCGGGCACGCGCGCGAGGGAGCCTTCGCGCGCGATGAAGCCCAGGTCGTCGAGGCCGGGACGCAGGGCGTCGAGACGGGGACGACGGATCGTTTCAGCCATGCGGCCACTGTCGCGCGCGTCCCTGTCCGGGGCAGCTGATTTTCGGGTACCGGACGGTGAACACCGCCTGTCCGGCACCCGACACCCACGAGACCTACCGGGAGCGCTTGGCGAGCCGCTCCACGTCCAGCAGGATCACGGCCCGCGCCTCCAGGCGGAGCCAGCCGCGCTGGGCGAAGTCCGCCAGGGCCTTGTTCACGGTCTCGCGCGAGGCGCCGACCAGCTGGGCCAGCTCCTCCTGCGTGAGGTCGTGGACGACGTGGATGCCTTCCTCGGACTGCACGCCGAAGCGGCGCGAGAGGTCCAGCAGGGCGCGGGCCACGCGGCCGGGGACGTCGGAGAAGACCAGGTCCGACATGGCGTCGTTGGTCTTGCGCAGCCGGCGGGCGACGGCACGCAGCAGGGCACCGGCCACCTCGGGGCGGGCGTTCAGCCAGGGCTGGAGGTCGCCGTGGCCGAGGCCGAGCAGCTTGACCTCGGTCAGCGCGGTCGCCGTGGCCGTACGGGGGCCCGGGTCGAACAGCGACAGCTCGCCGATCAGCTCACCGGGGCCGACGACGGCGAGCATGTTCTCCCGGCCGTCGGGGGAGGTGCGGTGCAGCTTGACCTTGCCCTCGGTGACGACGTACAGCCGGTCGCCCGGGTCGCCCTCGTGGAACAGTGAGTCACCGCGCGCGAGGGTCACCTCACTCATGGAGGCGCGGAGCTCCGCGGCCTGCTCGTCGTCGAGCGCCGCGAAGAGCGGGTTGCGCCGCAGAACGTCGTCCACGAGTTCTCTCCCTTGTCGACCTGCTCAGGGGATCTTGCTCCCCCGTGTACCAGGGGACCGTGCTCCCCATTTTGCCGGACGGTCCAAACAGTGTGATCTGTCACAAGGATGCCGCACAGGTGTGCCCGGGTAAGCGTCAGGGGTCCAATCGGGGGCCGATCTTCCGGGTCCGGGGCGGATGTCGGTGGCGGGCTCTAGGCTGGCCGGGTGTCCAAATCACCGGTGAGAGCACAGGCCAAGGGGGCATAGCGGGTGGTTGTACGTCGTGATTCCGCTGTGGGCGAACAGAGCTCCGGCGGCAGCAAGAAAACCGGAAAAACGGTCAAAAAGGTCATCCCTGTAAAGCCCGTCACCAAGGAGGAGTCCCGCACGGCCCTGGTCCGCCGCGCCCGCCGCATCAACCGCGAGCTGGCCGAGGTGTACCCGTACGCCCACCCGGAGCTGGACTTCGAGAACCCCTTCCAGCTGCTCGTCGCCACGGTCCTGTCCGCCCAGACCACCGACCTGCGCGTCAACCAGACGACCCCGGCGCTCTTCGCCGCGTACCCGACCCCCGAGGACCTCGCCGCCGCGAACCCGGAGGAGGTCGAGGAGATCCTGCGCCCCTGCGGGTTCTTCCGGGCCAAGACCCGGTCGGTCATAGGCCTTTCCAAGGCCCTCGCCGAGGACTTCGGCGGCGAGGTGCCCGGACGCCTCGAAGACCTCGTCAAACTGCCCGGAGTCGGCCGCAAGACCGCGTTCGTCGTGCTCGGCAACGCCTTCGGGCGGCCCGGGATCACCGTGGACACCCACTTCCAGCGGCTCGTACGGCGCTGGCGGTGGACCGAGGAGACCGACCCGGACAAGATCGAGGCCGAGGTCGGCGCGCTCTTCCCGAAGAGCGACTGGACCGATCTGTCCCACCACGTGATCTGGCACGGCCGCCGGATCTGCCACGCCCGCAAGCCCGCCTGCGGCGCCTGCCCGATCGCCCCGCTCTGCCCGGCCTACGGCGAGGGCGAGACCGATCCGGAGAAGGCGAAGAAGCTGCTGAAGTACGAGAAGGGCGGCTTCCCCGGCCAGCGCCTCAACCCTCCGCAGGCCTACCTCGACGCGGGCGGGCGGCCGGCCCCGCCGCTGGGGGCCGCGTGACGGAGCGATCCCGCCGCGTGGCGGAACGATCTCGGGGCCCTCGGGCGTTGTATCGGGCAGGGGCGAGGGGGTGGCGATGACGACGGCCGGTGAGGCGCGGGGCGGTGCGGTGACGCTCAGCAAGGACGGACTGCCGGAGTGGCTGGCGCCGGTGGTGAAGGCGGCCGAGACGGTCGAGCCGCTCCAGCTGAGCCGCTTCCTGCCGCCGGAGAACGGCTCGGGGCGGCAGTCCGCCGTGCTGGTCCTGTTCGGCGAGGGCGAGGGAGGGCCCGAGCTGCTGCTCATGGAGCGCGCGGGCTCGCTGCGTTCGCACCCCGGGCAGCCGTCCTTCCCGGGCGGCGCGCTCGACCCCGAGGACGGCGATCCGCGCGCCGACGGGCCGCTCAGAGCCGCGCTGCGCGAGGCCGAGGAGGAGACCGGCCTCGACCCGTCCGGCGTCCAGCTCTTCGGCGTGCTGCCCGCGCTCTACATCCCGGTCAGCGGCTTCGTCGTCACGCCCGTGCTCGGCTGGTGGCGCGAGCCCAGCCCGGTCGGCGTCGTCGACCCGAACGAGACGGCACGGGTCTTCACGGTCCCCGTGGCGGATCTCACGGACCCCGCCAACCGCGCCACCGCCGTCCACCCCAGCGGGCACCGAGGCCCGGCATTTCTGGTCGAATCGGCCCTCGTGTGGGGCTTCACGGCCGGCGTGATCGACCGTCTGCTGCACTACGCGGGCTGGGAGCGCGCCTGGGACAGAGAGAAGCGGGTCCCGCTCGACTGGCGGTCATGACAGGGTGTCGTCCGTGAATGTGCTGGACATCCTGTTGCTGCTCGCGGCCGTGTGGTTCGCGATCGTGGGCTACCGCCAGGGCTTCGTCGTCGGCATCCTGTCGGTGATCGGCTTCCTCGGGGGCGGTGCCGCCGCCGTGTACGCGCTGCCCGTCATCTGGGACGCCGTGACCGACAAGGCGAACGTCGGCACCACCGCGGCCGTGGTCGCCGTGGTCGTCATCATCGTCTGCGCCTCCGTCGGCCAGGCCCTGACCACCCACCTCGGCAACAAGCTGCGCCGGCACATCACCTGGTCCCCGGCCCGCGCCCTGGACGCCACCGGCGGCGCGCTCGTCAACGTCGTCGCGATGCTGCTGGTCGCGTGGGTGATCGGTTCCGCCCTCGCCGGTACGACGCTGCCGACGTTCGGCAAGGAGGTGCGCAGCTCCAAGGTGCTGCTCGGCGTCTCCCGGGCGCTGCCCGCGCAGGCGAACACCTGGTTCGCGGACTTCTCCTCCGTCCTCGCGCAGAACGGCTTCCCGCAGGTCTTCAGCCCGTTCGCCAACGAGCCGATCAACGACGTCCGGCCGCCCGACCCGGCCCTCGCCGGCAGCCCGGTCGCCACCCGGGCCCAGCGCTCCATCGTCAAGGTCACCGGCACCGCGCAGAGCTGCGGCAAGGTCCTGGAGGGCACCGGCTTCGTCTTCGCCGACCGCCGCGTCATGACCAACGCACACGTGGTCGGCGGGGTCGACGCGCCGACCGTGCAGATCGGCGGCGAGGGCCGCAAGTACGACGCCAAGGTCGTCCTGTACGACTGGAAGCGCGACATCGCGGTACTCGACGTACCGGACCTGAGGGCGACCGCGCTGCGGTTCTCCGGCCAGGAGGCGTCCGGCGGCGAGGGCGCGATCGTCGCGGGCTTCCCCGAGAACGGCTCGTACGACGTGCGCGCCGCGCGCGTGCGCGGGCGCATCACGGCCAACGGCCCCGACATCTACCACCGGGGCACGGTCAGCCGCGACGTCTACTCGCTGTACACGACCGTGCGCCAGGGCAACTCGGGCGGCCCGCTGCTCACCCCCGACGGCCGGGTGTACGGCGTGGTGTTCGCCAAGTCCCTCGACGACGCCGAGACCGGCTACGCCCTCACGGCGGACGAGATCCGCTCCGACGCCGACCGCGGCCGCACGGCGACCGAAGAGGTGGGGACGGACAGCTGCGCCCTGTGAGCCCCGGTGCGCCTCGGCGAGAGGTGCGCCGAGAGGTGCCCGAGGGGTCAGCCGCGCGGGTGGCGAAGGCGTACCGAGACCCAGCGGGCCCGGCGGCGCAGGATGCGCGGGATCCCTACGCGCAGGTCCGCTTCCGCGAGTTGCGGGGCGCCTCGCTGAGGCGTGCCCGGACCGGCGGCCGAGCGGCGGTTGCGGGGTGCGTCACTGTCGTGCGTCCAGCCCATACCCCGACGTGTGCCCCGCCAGAAGGTCGATAACCGCCTCCGCGCCCCCCAATTGGCCTATGCGGCAGGCATGTGGCCGTTCGAGGGACAAGTGTTCAGGAACCGGATACTCCACGCATCGGACCTGTCACCGTACGGTCACTGGCATACCGTCACCGGCACACGTCACCGGGCGGGCCGCGGCCTTCACCGGTCGGGCTCGGGGTCCTTCAGCCAGTTGACGAGTTCCGTGGAGAAGGCCACCGGGTCCTCCTCGTGGGGGAAGTGGCCGAGACCGTCGAACAGCCGCCAGCGGTACGGGGCTTCGACGTACTCGCCGGAGCCGGCCGAGCTGCGGGTGCGGGTCACCGGGTCGAGTGAGCCGTGCAGATGCAGGGTGGGCACCCGAACGGGTCGTTTCATCCGGCGGTTGAACTGGATGCCGTCCGGGCGGGCCAGCGAGCGGACCAGCCAGCGGTACGGCTCGATCGAGCAATGCGCGGTCGACGGGATGCACATCGCCCGCCGGTACGTCTCCACCGCCTCGTCCTCCGGCGGGCGCGGCCCGGACCACTCCCGGATCAGCCGCCCCACCAGTTCACCGTCGTTCGCGGTGAGTTGACGCTCCGGGATCCACGGCCGCTGGAAGCCCCAGATGTAGGAGCTGGCGGCCGTCTGCCGGGCGTCGCGCAGCATCGCCGCGCGCCAGCGCCGCGGATGCGGCATCGACACCACGGCCAGCCGGCGGACGAGCTTGGGCCGCATCGCCGCCGCCGTCCACGCCAGATAGCCGCCCAGGTCGTGGCCGACCAGCGCCGCGTCGGGCTCGCCGAGCGAGCGGATCACGCCGGTGACGTCCAGCGCCAGGTTGGCGGGGTCGTACCCGCGGGGCGTGCGGTCGCTGCCGCCGACGCCCCGCAGGTCCATCGCCACCGCTCGGTAGCCGGCGTCCGCGAGCGCCACCAGCTGGTGCCGCCACGTCCACCAGAACTGCGGGAAGCCGTGCAGCAGCAGCACCAGCGGGCCGTCGCCGAGCTCGGCGATGTGGAAGCGCGCGCCGTTGGCGGCGACGTCCCGGTGACTCACCTTTTTCCCGTGGGGGACGTCGATCCGTACGGCGGAGGGGGCGGGGTCGGTCATGACGACGAGCGTGCCACAGCTTCGATGGCGGCGGGGGTACGGTCCTCGGGCAGCTCGGCGCGCGGGTGCGGCCTGGCGTTCTGCAGGACGCCCGCCGTCTCCTTCACCGAGGCGACCACCTTCTTCGGGCCCTGGCTCTTCTTGGCCTTCTTCGCGAACGCCAGGCCGATGAGCCCGAGCAGGATCGCGACGAACACGTTGGCCGCGAAGGACAGCACGAAGCAGATCGCCAGGTTCCAGTGGCTCCAGGTCCGGATGCCGTACGCGAGGGCGAAGTTGAGCATCGGCAGGGAGAAGACCAGCACCACGGCCGCCATCGTGAAGGCGCCGCCGCTGACCGCGCCGCGCTTCACGTCCTGCTTCAGCTGGGCCTTGGCCAGCGCGATCTCGTCGTGCACCAGCGCCGACATCTCGGCCGTCGCCGAGGCGAACAGCTGGCCGACGCTGCGTTCGGCGCCGACCGGGCTGCCGTCGGGTGCGCTCATCGCGTTCTCCCTCAAAGGTCTGACGTGCCGCAGGCGTCGGGCCCGGTCCGGCCACCCCGCTCGTGCGGCCGTCCGGCCCGGCCGTCCTGCTGTGTGGCCGTCTTGTTTTGTACCGTCTCGTCAGATCATGCCGGACGGTCGTCCTCCTCGCCTGCCCCGCCCGCCACTTCCGCAAGCCCGTGGCGGGCCGCTGCGGCCCGCTCGGCGGCGATGCGCCGGTGTTCGGCTGCCCTGCGCTCAAGCATCTCGGCCATGCGCAGGTGGTACGCCGGGTCGTCCTGCTCGTACACGTCCGGGATGCCGTCGAGGTCGTCGTCGCGCTCCTCCTCCGCGCACAGCCTGCGGTACCTGGCGTTGCGTATCTTCAGCAGCACCGTCGCACACACCGCCGCGATCAGCGATCCGGTGAGGACGGCGGCCTTCACCTCGTCGGTGAGGACGGCGTCACCGGCGAAGGCGAGTTCGCCGATGAGCAGCGAGACGGTGAAGCCTATGCCGGCGAGCGAGGCCACCGCGAAGACGTCGGCCCAGGCGAGGTCGTCGCTGAGCGAGGCGCGGGTGAAGCGGGCGGTCAGCCAGGTGCCGCCGAATATGCCGAGCGTCTTGCCGATGACGAGCCCGAGCACCACGCCGAGCGTCTCCGGCCTGGTGAACACGTCCTGGAGCGCCCCGCCGGAGACCGTCACCCCGGCGCTGAACAGCGCGAACACCGGCACGGCGAGCCCTGCCGACAGGGGGCGCACCAGGTGCTCGACGTGCTCGCCGGGCGAGTGCTCCTCGCCGTCCCGGGCGGTGCAGCGCAGCATCAGCCCCATCGCCACACCGGCGATGGTGGCGTGCACGCCGCTGTTGTACATCAGCGCCCAGATCACCAGCGCGAGCGGCACGTACACGTACCAGCCGCGCACGCCCTTGCGCAGCAGCAGCCAGAAGACCACCAGCCCGGCGACGGCCCCGCCGAGGGCGGCGAAGTTCAGCCGGTCCGTGAAGAAGATCGCGATGATCATGATCGCGAAGAGGTCGTCCACGACCGCGAGGGTGAGCAGGAAGGCGCGCAGGGCGCTGGGCAGCGAGGTGCCGATGACCGCGAGGACGGCGAGCGCGAAGGCGATGTCGGTGGCGGTGGGCACCGCCCAGCCCTGGGTCGAGCCGTGTCCGGTGAGGTTGGTGAGGGTGTAGACGAGCGCCGGTACGGCCATGCCGCACAGCGCGGCGACCACGGGCAGCGCGGCCGCCCTCGGGTCGCGCAGGTCCCCGGCGACCAGTTCGCGCTTCAGCTCGATGCCGGCGACGAAGAAGAAGACCGCGAGCAGGCCGTCGGCGGCCCAGTGGGCCACGGAGAGGTTCAGGCCGAGCGCGCCGGGGCCCAGCCGGAAGTGGCTGACGGCTTCGTAGCTGTGGCGGAGGGCGGGGACGTTCGCCCAGACCAGGGCCGTGACGGCGGCGATCAGCAGCAGGATGCCGCCGACGGTCTCGGTGCGCAGCGCGTCCGCCACGAAGGACCGCTCGGGCAGGGACAGGCGTCCGAGGACCTTGCGGGCGTTGGTGCGGGCGCGGGGCGCGGTCACGGGGGACCTCCGGTGGGTAGGCAGGACGGCTCACTTCGCCGACCAGACTTCCCGGCACACCCTTGCCGCGTTCTTGACGCTTTACTTAGCTTACCTAAGATTGCTCGTTTACCCAAGGGGGGGGAGGGATGCGGTCCGGGACCGGTGATCCTCACACCGGACGCCGAAGGGGCACCCGGCGCGTCGGCCGGGTGCCCCTTCGCGGGCGGTGCGGGTCGGTCCTCGGACCGTGCGGGTCAGTCCTCGGACCGTGCGGGTCAGTCCTCGCCGGGGGCGGCCGGCAGCTTGGTCTGGATGAGGTCCATGACCGACGAGTCCGTCAGCGTCGTGACGTCTCCGAGCTGGCGGTTCTCGGCGACGTCGCGCAGCAGGCGGCGCATGATCTTGCCGGAGCGCGTCTTCGGCAGCTCGGCCACCGGCAGGATCCGCTTGGGCTTGGCGATCGGGCCGAGCGTGGCGCCCACGTGGTCGCGCAGCGCGCCGATGAGCGTGTCGTCCTCCGAGGCCGTGCCGCGCAGGATGACGAAGGCGACGATGGCCTGGCCGGTGGTCTCGTCGGCGGCACCGACGACGGCCGCCTCCGCGACAGCAGGGTGCGAGACGAGGGCCGACTCCACCTCGGTGGTGGAGATGTTGTGGCCGGACACGAGCATGACGTCGTCGACCCGGCCCAGCAGCCAGATGTCGCCGTCGTCGTCCTTCTTCGCGCCGTCACCGGCGAAGTACTTGCCCTCGAAGCGTGACCAGTAGGTGTCGATGAACCGCTGGTCGTCGCCCCAGATGGTGCGCAGCATCGACGGCCACGGCTCGGTCAGCACCAGATAGCCACCGCCGCCGTTGGGCACCTCGTGCGCCTCGTCGTCGACGACGGTCGCGCTGATGCCGGGCAACGGGGTCTGCGCGGAACCGGGCTTGGCCTCGGTGACGCCGGGCAGCGGCGAGATCATCATCGCGCCGGTCTCGGTCTGCCACCAGGTGTCCACGACAGGGGTCTTGTCGGCGCCGATGTTCTTCCGGTACCAGACCCACGCCTCGGGGTTGATGGGCTCGCCCACGGAACCGAGGACGCGCAGGCTGCTGAGGTCGAACTTCGCGGGGATGTCGTCGCCCCACTTCATGAACGTCCGGATCGCCGTCGGGGCGGTGTAGAGGATCGTGACGCCGTACTTCTGCACGATCTCCCAGAACCGGCCCTGGTGCGGGGTGTCCGGGGTGCCCTCGTACATGACCTGCGTCGCGCCGTTGGCCAGCGGGCCGTAGACGATGTACGAGTGCCCGGTGACCCAGCCGACGTCGGCCGTGCACCAGAACACGTCCGTCTCGGGCTTGAGGTCGAAGACGGCGTGGTGGGTGTACGCCACCTGGGTGAGGTAGCCGCCGGAGGTGTGCAGGATGCCCTTCGGCTTACCCGTGGTCCCCGAGGTGTAGAGGATGAACAGCGGGTGCTCGGCCTCGAACGCCTCCGGCGTGTGCTCCGCGGACTGCCGGCCGACGAGGTCGTCCCACCAGACGTCCCGGGTGTCGTCCCAGGCCACGTCCTGGCCGGTACGGCGCACCACCAGCACGTGCTCGACGTTGTCGACCTTGTCGATCGCCTCGTCCACGGCGGGCTTGAGGGCGGAGGGCTTGCCGCGGCGGTAGCCGCCGTCGGAGGTGATGACGACCTTGGCGTCGGCGTCCTGGATGCGGGTCGCGAGCGCGTCGGCCGAGAAGCCGCCGAAGACGACCGAGTGCGCGGCGCCGATACGGGCGCAGGCCAGCATCGCGATCGCGGTCTCCGGGATCATCGGCATGTAGATGGCGACCCGGTCGCCCTTGCGGACACCCAGCTCCAGCAGGGCGTTGGCCGCCCTGGAGACCTCGTCCTTCAGCTCCGCGTAGGTGATCGAGCGGCTGTCGCCGGGCTCACCCTCGAAGTGGATGGCGACCCGTTCGCCGAGTCCGTCCTCGACGTGGCGGTCCACGCAGTTGTACGCGACGTTCAGCTCGCCGTCCTTGAACCACTTCGCGAACGGCGGGTTCGACCAGTCCAGCGTCTCGGTCGGTTCCTTGGCCCAGGTCAGCCGACGGGCCTGCTCGGCCCAGAAGCCGAGCCTGTCAGCCTTGGCCTGTGCGTACGCCTCCGCGGTGACGTTGGCGTGCGCGGCCAGGTCGGCGGGCGGCGCGAACCTGCGTTCTTCCTTGAGCAGGTTGGCCAGGCTTTCGTTGCTCACGACATCTCCCTTTCGAAGGGTGTCCGTTGTGTCCCAGCCCACAGCTCATCAGACGCGGGGGCCCGGTGACAAGAGTCGTCGACGAAATTGGTGTAGACCTATCGACGACGTGGGACTCACACGGCACCATGTGCCTCCTCTCCTGCGACGACGCCCTCGGCGACGTCCTCGAACACCCGGCCGCCCTCCGCTTCCACCAGCAGATACGCCCGCGCCTCGGCCACGTGGAAGTACATCCCGTGCAGCTCCAGCTCGCCCCTGGCCAACGCCCGCGCCACCGGCCCGTGCGCCCGCAGGTGCTCCAACTGCTGGACCACGTTGACCAGACACAGTCGTTCCACGGCGTCCATGGCGTGCGCGGCGTCCACCGTGGACCGCCCGGTCAGCCGGGGCCGGGCGCAGCAGTCCTCCCGGTCCATCCGCGCGAGACTCGGCAGCCCGTGCCGGAGCCAGCGACGCAGGGGGGTGACCACGGCCTCGGCGGCGCCCGCGGCACCGGCTGCCGTCCCGGCCCCCGCCGTTCCGGAATCACCGCCCCTGCCGCCGTCCCCGCCCCCGTCCCCGCACTCGCCGGACAGCAGCGCCTGCATCGCCCCGCATCCGGAGTGGCCGCACACGGTGATGGAGCGCACCCCGAGCGCCTCCACCGCGTACTCGATGGCCGCCGCCACCGAGTCGTCGCCGTGCTCCTCGCCCGGTGGCGGCACCAGATTGCCGACGTTGCGGACGACGAACAGGTCGCCGGGGCCGCTGGCGGTGATCATCGATGTGACGAGCCGGGAGTCGGCACAGGTCAGGAAGAGCTGTGCGGGCCGCTGGCCGTCCCTGGCGAGCCGCGCCAGCTCCGCTCGAACCAGCGGCGCGGTGTGACGCTGGAACGAGCTGATGCCACGCGCGAGTTCCCTCGCCGCCGCCACCTCTCCCGCCGTCTCCTGTCCTGCCGGAGAGGCCGGAGCACCCGTGACGCAGTCCTGGTGGTCACGCCACGGCGTCCAGGGCCGACACCGGCAGAGCCCGGACCGGGCCGAGCCGGTGACGGATCTGGCGCTGGAGCCGGCCGACCGGATGGTGGACGCCATCAGCCCGGTGGCGGCTCCGGTCGATTCGGCGTTGGCTCTGGCCGACTCGGTGCCGGGCCAAGTCGGCCCGGCGGCAGGCGGGTTCGGTCCGGCGACGGTCCGGGGTGTGCCGCGTCGGCCCGACAGGTCGGCCGTGCCGCCTCGCGCGATGCGGGCGTTCGTGACGGCGTGGGCGCCTTGGGGCATGAGCGGGAAGGCCCCGCCGGGTCGGTGCACCGCGAGAAAGGTCAACTGGTCGTGGACTCCTCCGTGATGGGCTCCTTTCTGCCGGCCATGCGTGATGCGGGCGAGGGGGACGAGCGGGATCTCCTCCAGGATCGGGACCGTCAGCAGCACGGCAGCTACTGCGAGGGGCGCGACGAGGTCCGCGCAGCCGAGTCCGAGAGACGGGGACAGGGCGATCAGGAGGACCGCGACGGACGTCGACGTCGACGCGGACAGGTCGGCGGGGTGCTGGGCGTGAGGGGATGCGCAGGTGGGCATGGTCCCGTCTCCTCCGGGGCGGCGTGGTCGCGGACTGGGGCGGGATGGGGCACTCTCAGTAAATGAAGAGTAACGCAACGTAAAGAAGCGGTATAGCTTTGCGGGGCAAATGACTCATGAGATCCCTCGGATGGGCGAAGTAATCATTTGATCGGCTTGTCGTACTAATTCCTTCTCGGTCCCGTGCGACGTTGGCCGCGCTGTCGGTTCAAGCCCGGCAGATCGCCAGAAAACGACCTCGCCAGCGTTTACCTGAGAGAAGGAAGAAGGTGGGCGGAACACATGACCGCCACCCAGAGGATCGCCGTCGGCGTCGTGGCTGCCGCGGCCTGCGCCTCGTCACTCGCCGGTTGCGCGACCGGCTCCCACGGTTCGAAGGAAGGGGCGCCCGGCCCCCAGAAGGCGGCGCCGCCGCCCCGGAGCCTCGTCCGGCTGATCGGCGACGGGTCCACCGCGTACACCGGCGCACAGCCGCATCTGCCCAGGCCCGAGCGGCTGAAGCCCGGTCAGAAGCCGCCCCAGTTCGTCGTCTTCTCCTGGGACGGCGCCGGCGAGGACAGCCAGAAGCTGTTCTCGCACTTCCGTAAGGTCGCCAAGGAGAACCACGCGACCATGACCTTCTTCCTCAGCGGCGTGTACATGCTGCCGGAGGCCAAGCGTGACCTCTACAAGCCCCCGCAGCACTCGCCGGGCCGCTCCGACATCGGCTTCAACGACCAGAAGGGGATCGCCGACACCGTCAAGCAGGCGCGGCTGGCCTGGCTGGAGGGCAATGAGATCGGCACCCACTTCAACGGCCACTTCTGCGGGCCCGACGGCGGCGTCGGCACCTGGTCGGTGGACGAGTGGAAGAGCGAGATCGCCCAGGCCAAGCAGTTCGTGAAGACGTGGAAGACCAACACCGGCATGAAGAACTCGGCTTCGCTGCCCTTCGACTACGACAAGGAGCTGATCGGCGCCCGCACGCCCTGCTTGGAAGGTCAGAAGAACTTCACGGAGGCGGCCCGTCAGCTGGGCTTCCGTTACGACTCCAGCGGCGTCGACAACCAGGTCTGGCCCAAGAAGAAGGACGGCCTGTGGGACCTGTCCATGCAACTGGTCCCCTTCCCCGGCCATACCTTCGAGCAGTTGACCATGGACTACAACTTCATGGTCAACCAGTCCGGCACCCAGACCCAGGGCGACCCCGACAAGTTCGACTACTGGGGCGACCAGATGCGCGACGGCCTCGTCAAGGGCTTCTACCGGGCCTACGACGGCAACCGGGCGCCGCTGATCATCGGCAACCACTTCGAGTCCTGGAACGGCGGCACGTACATGCGTGCCGTCGAGGACACGGTGAAGGAGGTGTGCAACAAGCCCGACGTGCGCTGTGTGTCGTTCCACCAACTGGCCGACTGGCTGGACGCGCAGGACCCGAAGACCCTGGAGAAGCTGCGCACCCTGACGGTGGGCGAGGCGCCCCGCCAGGGCTGGGCGTCCTTCCTCTCCGGTCGTCCGGCTCCGGCGCCCAAGGGCGTACCCGGGGCGCCGGCGGTCAGGCAGTAGGCGGCAGGCGGGAGTTGCCGGCCGGATGCTGTCAGGCGGGAGCCGCCACGCCCGCACCGGCGCTCTCGCTGAGCACGAAGCCGGGGTCGATCTGAGCGGCCAGGTCGGCTCCCGTGCGTTCGTTGCCCCACGCCTCGGCGTTCTTCAGGTGGAAGTGCGCCATCTGGCGCGTGTAGCGCTCCCAGTCCCGCAGGGCGTACGTGGCGTCCACGGTGTCCTTGAGGGTGTGCAGGGCGCGGGAGCCGGCCTCCTCCAGGAGATCGAACCGGGGCGGTCGCCCCTTCTCCATGGCGCGCACCCAGTCCGAGTGACCGACCGTGACGAGCAGGTCGTCCCCGACCTCCGCGCGCAGGAAGTCGATGTCGTCCTGTTCCTGGATCTTGTTGCCGACGACCTTCAGGGCGACGCCGAAGTCGCGGGCGTACTCCTTGTACTGGCGGTAGACGGAGACTCCCTTCCGGGTCGGCTCGGCGACGAGGAACGTCATGTCGAAGCGGGTGAACATGCCGGAGGCGAAGGAGTCCGAACCGGCCGTCATGTCGACCACGACGTACTCGTCGGGGCCGTCGACGAGGTGGTTCAGGAACAGCTCCACCGCTCCCGTCTTGGAGTGGTAGCAGGCGACCCCCAGGTCGGCGTCCGTGAAGGGGCCCGTGACCATCAAACGGACGGCGCCGCCGTCGAGTTCCACCGGGCGTGCACAGGCGTCGTAGATCGGGTTCGGCTCGCTCACCCGGACCAGGCGCGAGCCCTCGCCGGGCGGGGTCGTCTTGATCATCGTGGTGGCTGAGGGGATGCGCGGGTTGGCGCCGCGCAGATGGTCCTTGATCAGCGGCAGTCGCTCGCCCATGGCTGGCAGCGCGGCCGCCTCCGCCTCGTCGAGTCCGAGTGCGGGACCGAGGTGCTGGTTGATGTCCGCGTCGATGGCGACCACCGGGGCACCGGCGGCCGCGAGGTGGCGGATGAAGAGGGAGGAGAGCGTGGTCTTGCCACTGCCGCCCTTCCCGACGAAAGCAATTTTCATGTTCACCAACGGTAGTCAGCTGATAGCTGCATGTGGCGGTCCGAGTGAAGAAGACCACTCCTTCGAGGGGTGGGGCACTGTGGTGCGTAGTGTCGTACTCATGAGTACGACAGGCGCGACCGCCGATCCGCTCTCCGCCCTGGGCTCGCTGCCGGGTGTGGCTGAGTCCGTGGAGTCCGTGCGCAAGGCCGTGGACCGGGTCTACGGACACCGGATCATGCGGCGCCGCAGCACCGAGATCACCGCCGAGGCGGCCCTGCGCGGCGCCCGCGGTTCCGCCGCGCTGTCCGGCGCCGACTGGGCTCTGGAGGAGGTGCGGCGGCGTACCGACTTCAGCGGTGACGCCGAGGCGCGCGTGATGGGCGCGGCTCTGCGGCTGTCGGCCGAGGCGGGGCAGTTGCTGTCCATCTGGCGGCAGTCGCCGCTGCGGGTGCTGGCCCGGCTGCACCTGGTGGCCGCGGCGAGCAGCGGCGACGAGGTCGGCCGGCCGCGCCTGGCGGGCGAGGCGGTGGACGAGCCGCTGATCGAGCTGCCGCTGCCGGACGCCGCGGAGGTCTCCGGCCGGCTGGAGGGGCTCGCGGACCTGATCATCGCCGGGACGTCCGCGCCCGCGCTGGTCACGGCAGCCGTGGTGCACGGCGAACTGCTGGCGCTGCGGCCCTTCGTGTCGCACAACGGTCTGGTCGCGCGCGCGGCCGAGCGGATCGTCCTGATCGGCAGCGGCCTGGACCCGAAGGCGATCTGCCCGGCCGAGGTCGGATACGCCGAGCTGGGCCGCGCCGCCTACCTGGCGGCCCTCGACGGCTACGTCTCCGGCACCCCCGAGGGCATGGCGGCGTGGATCGCCCACTGCGGCAAGGCGGTCGAGCTGGGTGTGCGCGAGTCGACGGCGGTGTGCGAGGCGCTCCAGCGCGGCGCGGCCTGAGGCGGCGCGAGGCGGCGACCCGGGCGCCGGAAGTGCGCGAGAGGCGCCGGACAGGGTTGCGGCGGTACGAATTCTCGTACCGCCGCTGGCATGCTCACCCGGTTACCAAGCGTCCTCGATATGTGCCCATCAGGTCGGGGACTTTGCCCGTCACCTGGTGCGGCTGGCCCGTAATCGACGGGTCGACGTCGCGTGGGTGCCCGGTGTCCATGCGGGGTCCGTGGGCCAAGTGCGTAGTGAAAGGTGATCCTCTCGGATGTCCTTTGGTCTCGCGGGCCTAGGTTCTTTCTACCGCGAGCCCGGAGGAAGCGGAACCCCTGCCTGCACTTCTTTACTTTCAGGTTCAAACAGGGGTGAAACGGGCGAAGTTCAGGCCGTGCTGCGGCGTCGGCTGGCGTACCAGACGAGGCCGGCGGTCGCGGCCGCCGCTCCGACGGCCGCCGCCGCGACGAGCGCGGGGCGGGGCGGTACGGAGAGCGAGGGCAGCCGCTTCTTGAGCGGGACCGGCCGGCGGAACTCCAGGACCGGCCACCCGCGCGCGAGTGCCTCGCGCCGCAGCGCGCGGTCCGGGTTGACCGCGTGCGCGTGTCCGACCGCCCGGAGCATCGGCAGGTCGGTCGCCGAGTCGCTGTAGGCGTAGCAGCGGTCGAGGTCGTAGCCCTCGGACGCGGCCAGCTCGCGGATCGCCTCGGCCTTGGTCGGGCCGTACGCGTAGTACTCCACCTCGCCGGTGAAGCACCCGTCCTCGCCGACGACCATGCGCGTGGCCACCACCCGGTCCGCGCCCAGCAGTTCGCCGATCGGCTCGACCACCTCGGCGCCCGAGGTCGACACGATGACCACGTCCCGCCCGGCCGTGTGGTGCTCCTCGATGAGGGAGGCGGCCTCGTCGTAGATGATCGGGTCGATCAGGTCGTGCAGGGTCTCGGCGACGATCTCCCGTACCTGCTGCACGTTCCAGCCGCGGCACAGGGCGGACAGATACTCGCGCATCCGCTCCATCTGGTCGTGATCCAGGCCGCCGGCCAGGAAGACGAACTGGGCATATGCGGTACGCAGCGCGGCCCTGCGGTTGATCAGCCCGCCTTGGTAGAAGGACTTGCTGAAGGTGAGCGTGCTCGACTTCGCAATGACCGTCTTGTCCAGGTCAAAGAACGCCGCTGCGCGGGGCAAGGAGTGGTTTTCCACGCCCCTGAGCATAGGCGCCCACCATTCGGCGTAAGGTGGGGCGTGTGGGTTTGCCTGAGAGGGCTCTCGGGTACACCATGGAAGTCACGGATCGTTCGCGACCGTGCTAACCCGGTCCGACTCCTCCCCCCCCGAGTCGGCCGTGGGGACGACCCCCGCTCTCCCCCCCGGCGGGGGTCGTCGCATGTCCGGACGCCTTTTCGTCCGCCTCTCCTCTCGCTCCGCGACCGTGCGGCCGCCCTCGCGCCGCTGCGGCCGCCGCTTCCGTGCGCCCATGATTCGTTACTCAGGGTAATCGTTGCGCTGCTCTGTGGAAGTCGCACAGGGATCAGTACGGGCATCACCGGTATGGGTGATGGAGATATTCACAGGCCCTGAGTTGTCCACAGTTTTCCACCAAGATCCACATTATTTCGCGGACCGCTGCACCGTGATTCCAGCGCGCTGCGGCCGTGGCGAGTTCATGGCCGGATCCGATTGTCGGAGCGCGTATGGCCGGTTTCCGTCGGCCGTTCATATGGGGGGCCGCTTGTCGGTTCTCCGCATCTTTGGGAATCGCGGGGCCGCAGGGGCTGCGCGGCCCATGCAGCGAAGGGGGAACACCCGTGACCGGAACCGTCACCCACGACCCACCGCCCGGCGCGCCGGGACGACCGGGACGGCCGCTCATCGTCACCGAGGACGCCGAACTTCTGGACGACCTGTTGCGCCTGTGCGCGGCCGCCGGGGCCACACCCGAGGTCCATCACGGGGTGCCGGACCACGGCGACGGCTGGGAGACGGCCCCGCTCGTCCTGGTCGGCGACGACGCGGCCCGGCGGGTCGGCGGGGCCGCGCGCCGACGCGGAGTGGTCCTGGTCGGCCGCGACCAGGACGACTCGGGGGTGTGGAAACGCGCCGTGCAGATCGGCGCCGACCACGTCCTGATGCTCCCCGACGGCGAGCAGTGGCTGGTCGACCGCATCGCCGACGTCGCCGAAGGGGTCGGCCGCCCGGCCCTCACCGTCGGGGTGATCGGCGGCCGGGGCGGGGCCGGCGCCTCCACGCTCGCGTGCGCCCTCGCCGTCACCTCCGCGCGCGAGGGCCTGCGCACCCTCCTGGTGGACGCCGATCCGCTCGGCGGCGGACTCGACGTCCTCCTCGGCGGGGAGAGCGCCGAAGGGCTGCGCTGGCCGGCCTTCGCCGCCTCGCGCGGCCGGGTCGGCGGCGGCGCGCTGGAGGAGTCCCTGCCGGAACTGCACGCGCTGCGCGTGCTCAGCTGGGACCGCGGCGACTGTGTCGCCGTCCCGCACCAGGCGGTGCGCGCGGTGCTCGCCGCCGCCCGGCGGCGCGGCGGCACGGTCGTGGTCGATCTGCCCCGCCGCCTCGACGACGGCGTCGCCGAAGCCCTCGCCCAGCTCGATCTGGCCCTGCTCGTCGTCCCCGCCGACCTGCGGGCGGTCGCGGCCGCCGGACGGGTGGCGTCCGCCGTCGGCATGGTCGTCCGCGACGTGCGCGTGGCGGTCCGCGGGCCGTACGCGCCCGGCCTGGACGGCCGTGAGGTGGCCCGGCTGCTCGGCCTGCCACTGGCCGGCGAGGTCCCGGTCGAGCCGGCGCTGCTGCGTCCCCAGGGCGGCGCGAAACCGCCCGGGGCCACCGGTCGCGGCCCGCTCGCCCGCTTCTGCACGGCCTTCTGGGAGCGCGCGCTGGTCGAGGCGGGAGGCGCCCGATGACACTCCCCGGACTCGCCCGGGCCGACGGCGCCGCCCTGCTCGACGGCGTCCGGCGCTGGCTCGCCGAGAGCGGCGGCGAACCCACTCCCGCGCGCGTGGCCCAGGCCCTGCGTGAACAGGGCCGCGTGCTCGGCGACGCCGAAGTCCTCGGCGCGGCCGCACACCTGAGGAGCGAACTGGTCGGCAGCGGCCCGCTGGAGCCCCTCCTCGCCGACCCGGACGTCACCGACGTCCTGGTCTGCGCCCCGGACCGGGTCTGGGTCGACCGCGGCCGCGGCCTGGAACCGACCTCGGTGACCTTTCCCGATCCCGCGGCGGTACGACGCCTCGCGCAGCGGCTGGCCGCCGTCGCCGGACGGCGCCTGGACGACGCCCGGCCGTGGGTGGACGCCCGGCTGCCCGACGGCACCCGGCTGCACGCGGTGCTGCCCCCGGTCGCCGTCGGCTGCACCTGCCTGTCCCTGCGGGTCGTACGGCCCCGGGCGTTCACCCTGGAGGAGCTGGTCGCGGCCGGCACGGTGCCGCCCGGCGGCGACCGGATCCTGCGGGCGCTGCTCGCGGCCCGGCTGTCCTTCCTGATCAGCGGCGGCACCGGATGCGGCAAGACGACCCTGCTCAGCGCCCTGCTGGGCCTGGTCGGAGCCGGCGAACGCATCGTCCTCGCCGAGGACTCGGCCGAGCTGCGGCCGGACCACCCGCACGTCGTTCGGCTGGAGACCCGGCCCGCCAACCAGGAGGGCGCCGGCCTGGTCACCCTGGAGGACCTCGTCCGGCAGGCGCTGCGGATGCGGCCCGACCGGCTGGTCGTCGGGGAGGTGCGCGGCCCCGAGGTCGTGCACCTGCTCGCGGCCCTCAACACCGGGCATGAAGGCGGCTGTTGCACGGCGCACGCCAACGCCGCGGCGGACGTCCCGGCCCGGCTGGAGGCGCTGGCCACGGCCGCCGGGCTCGACCGGGCCGCGCTGCACAGCCAGCTGGCGGCCGCGCTCTCCGTGGTCCTGCACCTCGTACGGGACCGGTCCGGGCGGCGCCGGATCGCCGAGGTGCACGTGCTGGAGCGGGACGGCGCGGGCCTGGTGCGGACGGTACCCGCGCTGCGCTGGGGAGAGCGGGCGTTCGTCCGCGAACGGGGCTGGGGGCGACTGCGGCAATTGCTCGGCGCGGCAGACGAATTCGAGGGCGACCTCGGAGACGAGCGAGAGGGGGACCGGTGAGGGAGGGGACGGACGTGGTCGGTGGGGTCGCAGGAATCGGCGGGATCGGCGGGACCGGTGGGCTGTCCGGGATGTCCATGGGTGCGGCGCTGGTCTGCCTCGTCGCGCTGGTCTGGCTGCTGGGCGGGCGGCACTACGGGATGCGGCGGGCGCGGCTGCTGCTCGCGGGCGGCGGAGTCGTGCCGACCGGGCCGCCTCCGTGGGACCGGCTGAGCGGGGAACTGCGGCGGCTGGGCGGCAGGTTGGGGGCCGAGTGGTGGGCGCTCGCGGCCGGACTGCTGCTGGCGGTGCTGGGTGCCTCGCTGATTCCGGTCGTCGCGGGGGCGGCCGGGGTGCCGGTGCTGCGCAGGGTCCGGCGGGCGCGGCAGGCCGCACGCGACCGTGAGCGGCGGGCCGACGCGGTGATCGCCCTGTGCGGCTCCCTCGCCGGGGAGGTGCGTGCCGGACGACAGCCGGGGGAGGCGCTGCCACAGGCGGCCCGGGACACCGGAGGGCTCGGCGACGCGCAGGGGGCCGTGGTCGCGGCGGCGCGGTTCGGCGGGGACGTGCCCGGCGCGCTCGCCACGGCGGCCCGGCAGCCGGGTGCCGAGGGACTGCTGGGGCTGGCCGCGTGCTGGCGGGTGGCGGTGGACCAGGGCGCCGGACTCGCGGTCGGCCTGGACCGGCTGGACGCGGCTCTGCGCGCCGAGCGGGACCAACGCGCCGACCTGCGTGCGCAGTTGTCGGGCGCTCGGGCGACCGCCGTACTGCTCGCCGCCCTCCCCGCCCTCGGCCTGCTCCTCGGCACGGCCATGGGCGCCGACCCGCTCCACGTCCTGCTCCACACCGGCGCGGGCCTGGGCTGCCTGACGGTCGGCGCGGCCTTCGAAGCGGCGGGGACGGCGTGGGCGGCCCGGATCGTGCGGGGAGCGGAGGCGGTGTGAGGGGGAGGCCAGGAAGGCGAGAGACGCGGAGAGACGCGGAGAGGCGAGGGGAACGGGCGGTATGAGCGCGGAAGTTGTCCACAGGGTGGGGATGGCCGTGGTCGTGGTGCTGGGCGTCGGGTGGGCGGTCCGACGGCTGGAGCTGGCGCGGCGGCGACGCCGGTCGCGGCGTCGAATGGCCGAGCTGCTGGGGCTGGACGTGCCGGTGTCGAGGCGCTCCTTCGAGGTCGCGGGCGCGCTGCGGCGGTGGCTGCCGCCGGCCGGGGCCGGGTGCGGCGCGTGGGCGCTGGTCGGTGGCCTGCCCGGGGCCGGCCTGGGGCTGGCCGTCGGTGCGGGGCTGTGGCGGTGGCACAGCCGGCGGGCGGCGGCCGCCGGGGTGGAGTCGGCGGACGGGGCCGAGGCCGCACGCCGACTCCCGCTCGCCGCCGATCTGCTGGCCGCCTGTATCGCGGCCGGTGCCGGTCCGGTGATCGCGGCCCAGGCGGTGGGAGAGGCGCTCGGCGGGCCCGTCGGCCAGGCGCTGGCGCGGGGCGCGGCGGAGGTCCGGCTCGGCGGTGAACCGGCCGACGCGTGGCGCCGGTTGGCCGCGCTGCCCGGCGCGGCGGCGCTGGCGCGGCTGCTGGCGCGGGCCGACGAGTCCGGGCTGCCGGCGGCCGCCCCGGCCGCGCGCCTCGCCTCGGACGCCCGCGCGCAGTGGACTCGCGGGGCCACCGCCCGGGCCCGGCGCGCCGCCGTACTGATCTCGGCGCCCGTGGGCCTGTGCTTCCTGCCCGCCTTCATCGCCGTCGGCGTGCTCCCCGTCGTGATCGGACTCGCGGGCGGCGTGCGGGGAGGGAGGTGAGGCGTACGGGGGCGAACGAGAGCGACTAGACGTGCATGAACACAAAAGACCTGAAATCTCACGGGGGTTGGAATGAACAGGAAGATCAAGGAAGTCGTGGTGCGGCTGCGGGGCAGGGGCCGCAGGGACGCCGGCATGGTCACGTCGGAGTACGCGATGGGGATCCTGGCGGCCGTCGGATTCGCGGTGCTGCTCTACGAGGTCGTCACCAGCGGCCAGGTCCGGGCCGAGCTCCAGTCGATCGTGAAGAGGGCCCTCAGTGCGCGGATGTGAGCGAGGGGCGGACCGGGGGTTCGTGACGGCCGAGGCGGCCGTGGTGCTCTGCGTGCTGGTGGCGTTCACGATGGCGCTGGTCTGGGGGCTGCTCGTGGTGGCGGCGCAGATCCAGTGCGTGGACGCGGCCCGCACGGGCGCCCGGGCCGCCGCCCGGCAGGACCCGGCCGACGCGGTGGTGACGGTGACCCGGGAGGCGGCACCGCGCGGGGCACGCGTGACCGTGGAGCGCGTGGGCGACCAGGTCCGGGTGACGGTGACGGCCAGACCGCCGGTGCTCGGCGGGCTGCCCTTCGAGGTCCGCGAGCAGGCCATGGCGCTGGCCGAGGAGACGGTGGGAGCGCGGGAGGAGGGGCCGTGACAGGCAAGGTCGGGCGAACCGGCGGCCCTGCCTGCGGATGCCGGGGAAGAGACTGCCCGGAGGACCGGCCCTGCGCCGGCCGGGACCGGGGGTCCGCCACCGTGTGGAGCCTCGGGGTGATCGCCCTGCTGTGCGTGGTGTTCGGTGCCGTGCTCGCGCTCGGGCACGCCGTCGTCGTCCGGCACCGCGCGGCCGGCGGCGCGGATCTGGCCGCGCTCGCGGCGGCGGACCACTGGGCCGAGGGCGGGGCGGCGGCCTGCGCCCGGGCCGGGCGGGTGGCGGCGGCCCAGGGGGTACGGCTGGTGCGGTGCGCGATCGTGGGCGAGACCTCGGACGTGACGGCGGCCTCGGGAAGAGGCCCGTTCGCGGCGGAGGTCAGGTCGAGAGCGGGCCCCGCGGGGCCGCTCCCGGCTCCTGCGCCCCCGCCTCTGCCTCCGTCCCCGCCTCTGCCCCCGTCTCCCGCACAGTCCGCACCGCTGGCTCCGCGGACTTCTCCTCCGGTGCCCCTCGCAACAGCACGGTGAGGAGCCGGACCGCCCCCCGCTTGTGCAACGGGTCGTTGCCGTTGCCGCACTTGGGGGACTGGATGCAGGACGGGCAGCCGGCCTCGCACTCGCAGGAGGCGATGGCCTCGCGGGTGGCGGCGAGCCAGGTGCGGGCGGTGTGGAAGGCGCGCTCGGCGAAGCCCGCGCCGCCGGGGTGGCCGTCGTAGACGAAGACCGTCGGAAGGAGGGTGTCGGGGTGGAGGGGGACGGAGACGCCCCCGATGTCCCAGCGGTCGCAGGTCGCGAACAGGGGCAGCAGGCCGATGGAGGCGTGCTCGGCGGCGTGCAGGGCGCCGCCGAGGATCTCCGGGTTGATCCGGGCCTCGTCCAGCTGGTCGTCGGTGACCGTCCACCACACCGCGCGCGTGCGCAGGGTGCGAGGAGGGAGGTCGAGTTTCGTCTCGCCGAGCACTTCGCCGGTGATGAGGCGCCGGCGCAGGAAGGAGACCACCTGGTTGGTGACCTCGACCGAGCCGTAGCACAGACGGCCGGCGCCCCAGGGGATCTCGGTGTCCGTCTCCAGGACGGAGATCGAGGTGGTGTCGCGGGCGACCGTGGAGTACGGCGGGTCGGCCTGCTCGACCAGGGCCACCGAGTCCTCCAGGTCCAGCCGGCGCACCAGATAGGTGCGGCCCTGGTGGAGATGGACCGCGCCCTCGTGGACCGTGGAGTGCGCGGAGCCCGCGTCGACCGTGCCCAGCAGGCGGCCGGTGCCCTCCTCCACGACCTGCACCGGGCTGCCCCCGGCGCCGCGGATGTCGGTCAGGTCGGCGGCCCGCTCCCGGCGGGTCCAGTGCCAGGCCCTGGTGCGCCTGCGCAGCAGCTTCGCGGCCTCCAGCTGGGGCAGCACGTCCGCGCAGGCGGGGCCGAAGAGGTCCAGGTCCTGCTCGGTCAGCGGGAGTTCCGCCGCGGCCGCACAAAGGTGCGGGGCGAGGACGTAGGGGTTGTCGGGGTCGAGGACCGTCGACTCCACCGGTTGGTCGAACAGGGCCTCCGGATGGTGGACCAGGAACGTGTCCAGCGGGTCGTCGCGGGCGACCAGCACGGCGAGCGCACCCTGCCCGGAGCGGCCCGCTCGGCCCGCCTGCTGCCACAGGGACGCACGCGTGCCCGGATAGCCGGCGATCACCACCGCGTCCAGGCCGGAGACGTCCACGCCCAGCTCCAGGGCGGTCGTGGCGGCGAGGCCGAGGAGGTCGCCGGAGTGCAGGGCGCGTTCCAGGGCGCGCCGCTCCTCGGGGAGGTAGCCGCCGCGGTAGGCGGCGACCCGCCGGACCAGGGAGCGGTCGACCTCGGCCAGCCGCTCCTGGGCGATGACCGAGATCAGCTCGGCGCCGCGCCGGGACCGTACGAAGGCGACCGAGCGCACGCCCTGCACGGTCAGGTCGGTCAGCAGGTCGGCGGTCTCCGCGGTGGCGGTGCGCCGGACGGGGGCGCCCTTCTCACCGTGCAGCTCGGTGAGCGGGGGCTCCCAGAGGGCGAAGACGACCTCACCGCGCGGGGAGGCGTCGTCGGCGACCTCGACCACCGGCAGACCGGTCAGCCGGCGGGCGGCGACGGACGGCTCGGCGGCGGTCGCCGAGGCCAGCAGGAAGACGGGCGACGCGCCGTAGCGGGCGCAGAGCCTGCGCAGGCGGCGCAGCACCTGGGCGACGTGCGAGCCGAAGACGCCGCGGTAGGTGTGGCACTCGTCGACGACGACGTACCTGAGCGACTTCAGGAAGGAGGACCAGCGCGGGTGGGACGGGAGTATCCCGCGGTGCAGCATGTCGGGGTTGGTGAGGACGTAGTTGGCGTACTGGCGGATCCACTCCCGTTGCTCGACCGGGGTGTCGCCGTCGTACACGGCGGGGCGCACGGCGTTGCCAAGGGGTTGTGAAAGTTCCTTCACCGACCGGCACTGGTCCGCCGCGAGCGCCTTGGTGGGGGACAGGTACAGCGCGGTGGCCCCGCGCCCGTTCGGGGCCTCGGAGCCGTCCAGCAGGGTGGACAGGACGGGCACGAGGTACGCGAGGGACTTGCCGGAGGCGGTGCCGGTGGCGACGACCACCGAATCGCCGTCCAGGGCGTGCTCGGCGGCCAGCGCCTGGTGTGCCCATGGATGCTCGATCCCGGCCGCCCGCACGGCCGCGATCACTTCCGACCGAATCCGGTCAGGCCAGACGGCATGGCGGCCCGCGCGCGGGGGCAAGTGCTCCGTATGAGTGATGCGCGCAGCCCGGCTCGGCCCGGAGGCGAGCCGGTCCAGGACCACGCCCGGAGACGGGCGGGACGCCGGGTTCGCCGGGGATCGATCGGATCGGAGATTCTTGGCCATCGGCACCGAGTGTGTCACTGGCGTGACGGACAATGGAGCCAAGGCGTCGTGCACGCCTGCCGGTAAGTGATTGAATGCCATCGCGGCTGGCGAAGCGTCCCGGGGGCCGCAAGCCGAGGTGCCCGAGGGGCGACCCGCTCGATAGCAAGGTGCTGGAGGATCCGTGGACCTGTCCCTGTCGACCGAGACCGTCGGCGATCGTACGGTCGTCCGAGTCGGTGGTGAAATCGACGTGTATACCGCGCCCAAGCTGCGCGAGCAGCTGGTCGAGCTGGTGAACGACGGGAATTTCCACCTCGTCGTCGACATGGAGGGCGTGGACTTCCTCGACTCCACCGGGCTCGGCGTGCTGGTCGGCGGCCTGAAGCGTGTGCGTGCCCACGAGGGCTCGCTGCGCCTGGTCTGCAACCAGGAGCGCATTCTCAAGATCTTCCGTATCACCGGCCTCACCAAGGTGTTCCCGATCCACACCTCGGTCGAGGAAGCGGTGGCGGCCACCGACTGACCTGGATCGTCCGTCGGCGTCGGGCTCCTGCCGGGAGTCCGGCGCCGGGCGGTCCCGTCCGGGCCGATGACGTGGCCCGGACACCGACGTACATCTGGGGTGCGGGCGCTTGGCGTCCCCGCGTCCCGACCGCACGCCCATAGCCGCGAGGGGGATGCATGGCCACTGTCGAACTCCGCTTCAGCGCGCTGCCCGAGCACGTCCGGACCGCCCGGTTGGTGGCGGCCGCGGTGGCACGCAGGGCCGGAGTGGACGAGGCCGTCCTGGACGAGGTCCGGCTCGCCGTGGGCGAGGCCTGCTCCCGTGCCGTCGGGCTGCACCAGAACAGCGGCATCTCGGCACCCGTGAAGGTGGCGCTGATCGAAGAGGAGAAACAGTTCTCCATCGAGGTCGGCGACGAGGCCCCGCACGCCACCCCGGACGCGCCCGGCGCGGCGCAGGACGGCGAGGCGGACGTCGAGGAGGACGAGATGGGCCTCGCGGTCATCAGCGGCCTCGTCGACGACGTGGAGGTCACCACCGGGCAGGACGGCGGCCTGATCCGCATGACCTGGCCGACCACACCGCCGGCGGCGGTCGTGCTCTGAAAGCCGTCGCACCACTTCACGAGGGCCCTGCCGAGCAGGGCCCTCGGTGTTTTTCCGGCACGAACAGAGATCCTTCCGAATTCGTGAAGGAATTCACGATCACCGTCAATGCCCCGGGGGCATTACTCCATTCGGGTTGTCTGGCGCGGTCTCGATCATTTGCCGATGAGCCGGTTAGGCTAATTCCGTTTACCGCGCTCTGTTGAGATCACTCCGGGGTACCTAGAATCCGTCCACATCTTGAGCTCAGTCCAAGCGTCAAGGAGGACGAATGGCGGGGCTTTCTACTTCTCCATCGGTTCACTCGACCAACCTCGCGGCCGCGGTCCTGACCGACCACAACCGCATCCTCGTGGCCGTCGTCGCCGTGGTCGCCCTGGCCGCGCTGGTGGTCGCGGCGATCCTGGTGCGCCAGGTGCTGGCCGCGGGCGAGGGCACCGACAGCATGAAGCGGATCGCCGAGGCGGTCCAGGAAGGCGCGAAGGCGTATCTCGCCCGGCAGTTGCGCACACTCGGCGCATTCGCCGTCGTCGTCTTCTTCCTGCTCATGCTGCTGCCCGCGGACGACTGGAATCAGCGGGCCGGACGATCGGTGTTCTTCTTGATCGGCGCGGTCTTCTCCGCGGCCACCGGCTATATCGGCATGTGGCTGGCCGTGCGCAGCAATGTGCGGGTCGCCGCGGCCGCCCGGGAAGCCACACCGGCGCCGGGCGAGACGGAAAAGGATCTCACCACCGTCTCGCACACGGCGATGAAGATCGCATTTCGCACGGGCGGCGTCGTCGGCATGTTCACGGTGGGCCTCGGCCTGCTGGGCGCCTCCTGCGTGGTGCTCGTCTACGCGGCCGACGCGCCGAAGGTGCTGGAGGGCTTCGGCCTCGGCGCCGCCCTGATCGCCATGTTCATGAGGGTGGGCGGCGGCATCTTCACCAAGGCCGCCGACGTCGGCGCCGACCTGGTCGGCAAGGTCGAGCAGGGCATTCCGGAGGACGATCCGCGCAATGCCGCGACCATCGCCGACAACGTGGGCGACAACGTCGGCGACTGCGCGGGCATGGCGGCCGACCTCTTCGAGTCGTACGCCGTGACCCTGGTGGCCGCGCTGATCCTCGGCAAGGTCGCCTTCGGCGACTCCGGGCTGGCGTTCCCGCTGCTCGTGCCGGCCATCGGCGTCGTCACCGCGATGATCGGCATCTTCGCGGTCGCCCCGCGCCGCGCGGACCGCAGCGGCATGAGCGCGATCAACCGCGGCTTCTTCATCTCCGCGGTGATCTCCCTCGTGCTGGTGGCGGTCGCGGTCTTCGTCTACCTGCCGTCGTCGTACTCCGCCCTGCACGGCGTGACGGACGCGGCGATCCGGGGCAAGGCCGGCGATCCGCGGATGCTCGCCCTCGTCGCGGTCGCCATCGGCATCCTGCTCGCCGCCGTCATCCAGCAGCTCACCGGCTACTTCACCGAGACCACCCGGCGCCCCGTGCGGGACGTCGGCAAGACCTCCCTCACCGGCCCGGCGACGGTCGTGCTGTCCGGCATCTCGCTCGGTCTGGAGTCCGCCGTCTACACCGCGCTGCTCATCGGGCTGAGCGTGTACGGCGCGTTCCTGCTCGGCGGTACGTCGATCATGCTGGCGCTGTTCGCGGTCGCCCTCGCCGGCACCGGTCTGCTCACCACGGTCGGCGTGATCGTCGCCATGGACACGTTCGGCCCGGTCTCCGACAACGCCCAGGGCATCGCCGAGATGTCCGGTGACGTCGCGGGCGCGGGTGCCCAGGTGCTCACCAACCTGGACGCGGTCGGCAACACCACCAAGGCCATCACCAAGGGCATCGCCATCGCCACCGCCGTCCTCGCGGCCTCGGCGCTGTTCGGGTCGTACCGGGACGCCATCACCACCAACGTGCAGAACGTGGGGGAGAAGCTCACCGGGCCCGGTTCACCGCTGAGTCTGTCGCTGGACATCTCGCAGCCCAACAACCTCGTCGGCCTCATCGCGGGCGCCGCGGTCGTCTTCCTCTTCTCCGGACTGGCCATCAACGCCGTGTCGCGTTCGGCGGGTTCGGTGGTGTTCGAGGTGCGGCGGCAGTTCCGCGAGCACCCCGGGATCATGGACTACACCGAGAAGCCCGAGTACGGGCGTGTCGTCGACATCTGCACCAAGGACGCCCTGCGGGAGCTGGCCACCCCGGGTCTGCTCGCCGTGATGGCGCCCATCTTCGTCGGCTTCACATTGGGCGTCGGCGCGCTCGGCTCCTATCTCGCCGGCGCGATCGGCGCGGGCACGCTGATGGCGGTGTTCCTCGCCAACTCCGGTGGCGCCTGGGACAACGCCAAGAAGCTGGTGGAGGACGGCCACCACGGCGGCAAGGGCAGCGACGCCCATGCGGCCACGGTGATCGGCGACACCGTCGGCGACCCGTTCAAGGACACGGCCGGACCGGCCATCAACCCGCTGTTGAAGGTCATGAACCTGGTCTCGCTGCTCATCGCGCCCGCGGTGATCAAGTTCTCCTACGGCGCCGACAAGAACATCGGCGTACGGATCCTGATCTCGGCCCTCTCACTCGCCGTGATCGTCATCGCCGTGTACGTCTCCAAGCGGCGCGGCATCGCCGTGGGCGACGACGAGAGTGCCGAGCGGGTCGCCAACTCGGCCAGTACAGCGGTGGCTTCGTAGCCGTACCGCTGGTTCGTTCCAGAAGCCCTGCTCAACGGGTGGGCGGGCGGCGCGTGTTGACGTGCCGTCCGCCCACCCGCGTCTGCGGGGACGTGTGCGGGGCGTCCGCGGGTCGGCTGCGGGCCCGCCCGCGTGGTGAGCCTTCTCTCTCTCGGCTCTCTTGGTGCAAAGCGTCATAAGGGGCGCTTTAGGGGGCGTACGGGATGTGAGGGGTGTGCGCCCGACGTGTAGGGTCCGTGGGCCGAGAGCCATGGAAGGGACCGATCCGGTGAACAAGAAGCTCGCGGCCGCACTGTCCGGCGGTGCGGTACTGGTAGTGGCGCTGACGGGATGCACCGGCAGCGGCAGCGGCAGCAGTGGCGCCAAGGGGCCCGACCCCAAGATGGTCGCCTGGGCCAAGTCCGTGTGCCAGCCGCTGCCCGCGCAGCAGGCGAAGATCTCGGGTGCCTACGACGCGCTGTCGAAGGTCGCCAAGGACGGGCCGCCGAAGGACGTCCAGCAGACCGACTCCCAGGCCTTCCAGGACCTGGCCGACGGCTTCAAGGCGCGCGCGGCCACCCTGGACGGCGCCGGGGCGCCTCCGGGCGTCGAGGGCGGCGCGCAGAAGCAGCAGGACGCCGTCAAGAAGCTCACGGCCCTGTCGGCCGCGTACGCCGACCTGAAGAAGCGGGTGGACGGGCTCGACACCAAGGACCAGACGAAGTTCGCCTCCGGCCTGAGTGACCTCTCGGACCGGATGAAGGTGGTGCTGACGCAGTACGACAGTGTGATCACCGCCCTGAAGAACCTGGAGAAGGGCGACGTCAACGAGGCGGTGGCCAAGCAGGCGGGCTGCACGAAGACCTCCGGGTCGAGCTCCGCGTCGAGCTCGGCCTCGCCGTCGTCCGCCAACGGCTGAGTCGTCCGTCGCGGGCCACAATGGGGGGCGTGACTGACACCGGACTCGCCCCCCTGCCCGCCTCCGACCGGCCGGACGCCGCCGCGCGCCTGCGGGAGGCGCTGCTGGCCGCCTCCTTCACCGCCGACGGGCTGCTCGACCTGCTCGGCGCCCCCGCGTACGCGGCGCTGGCCCGCAGCGAGACCGTGCCCGCCCTGCGGGCGACCCGCGGCGACACGCCGCTGGAGACGCTCGTACGGCTCTTCCTGCTCCAGCAACCGGTGCCGTACGCGCGCGTGGCCGCCGTTCTGCCGGCCGAGGAGGCCGTGGACACCGGGTGGCTCACGCGCGTGGGCGGCGACGAGGTGGCCGCCACCGTGGACGTACGGCCCTACGGCGGCCCCGCCGGCGAGGACTGGTTCATCGTCTCCGACCTGGGCTGCGCGGTGGGCGGTGCGGGCGGCATCGGGCAGCACGACGAGGGAGTCGTCCTGGGCGTCGGCGGTGCCTCCACGACCCTCGCCGGCATCACCGTCCGTACCCCGGTGGCCTCGGCCCTGGACCTCGGTACCGGTTCCGGCATCCAGGCGCTGCACGCCGCCCAGCACGCCACGCGCGTGACTGCGACGGATCTCAACCCGCGCGCACTGCACATCACCGCGCTCACGCTGGCGCTGTCCGGCGCGCCGGCGGCCGAGCTGCGCGAGGGCTCGCTCTTCGAGCCGGTCCGGGACGACGAGACGTACGACCTGATCGTCTCCAACCCGCCCTTCGTCATCTCTCCCGGCGCCCGGCTGACGTACCGGGACGGCGGGATGGGCGGGGACGATCTGTGCCGCTCGCTCGTTCAGCAGGCGGGGGAACGGCTGAACGAGGGCGGGTTCGCGCAGTTCCTCGCCAACTGGCAGCACGTGGCAGGGGAGGACTGGCAGGACAGACTCAGGTCGTGGGTGCCGCGCGGGTGCGATGCCTGGATCGTGCAGCGCGAGGTGCAGGACGTCACGCAGTACGCCGAGCTGTGGCTGAGGGACGCCGGTGACCACCGCGGGGATCCGGCGGAGTACCAGGCGCGCTACGACGCCTGGCTCGACGAGTTCGAGGCGCGCAAGGCCAAGACGGTCGGCTTCGGCTGGATCACCCTGCGCCGGACGGGTTCCGCCGAGCCCGTCGTCACCGTGGAGGAGTGGCCGCATCCGGTCGAGCAGCCTCTCGGGGACACGATCCTGGCGCACTTCGAGCGCCTCGACTATCTCCGCGAGCACGACGACGCGGCGCTGCTCGACGGCCACTTCAGGCTGACCGCCGAGGTGGTCCAGGAGCAGGTCGGCCTGCCCGGCGCCGAGGACCCGGAGCACGTGGTGCTGCGCCAGCACCGCGGCATGCGCCGGGCCACGAAGGTGGACACGATCGGCGCGGGCTTCGCGGGTGTGTGCGACGGCACGCTCAGCGCGGGCCGGATCCTGGACGCCATCGCCCAGCTCATGGACGAGAACGCGGTCCTGCTCCGCGACCGCACCCCGGCCCAGATCCGCCTGCTCGTGGAGCAGGGCTTCCTGGAGCCGGTGCGCTGACACCGCCCCGGCGCGTCCCGGCCGTCGGCGGAAGCCGGAGACCGGGGTCCACCGGGTGGCGACCGCGGCGTGCCGGGGCCCCGGCACGCCGCTCGGCGCGGGCGGATGCAAAAAGGCCGGAAAATGCGGATGGCATGTGTGGCCGAGCGGCACTCGATCGTGTGTTCGATAACGAGTCGGTCCGCCGTTCACCCCGATGTCGCCCGCCCGTCTCCCGCGCGTGCCACCCTCCCCGCGCTGGGCGGAGGCGGAGACACGGAAGGGGAGCGCGAGGGATGGAGAGCGGGCCGGCGATCTTCGCGGGAGTGGTGTTCGCCCTGTTCGGAGGCGCCCTGCTGGCCTGGACCGGCACCCGGGTCCGACACGGGGAACCGGTGGCCCACGATGTGAACCGAGTCGCATCGGCCACCCTCGCGGGCGTCGCCGGAACGGTCGCGCTCGCCCTCGGCGTGTACTGCCTGACCCGCCTCTGACGTCGGCAGGCGCCCCGCGACGGCCTGTCGCGGGAGTAAGGGGAGCGTTACGCTCCGGACATGGGGCACGGGGCCGCGGGGCGGTCCGGGCGGCAGGAATGCCGGTAGTCGGGTTACCGTTCGAGTGGCCGTTGTGGGCTTTTCCCGTTTGACACGGGGGCGGGATGTACCGTCACACTCCGCAGCGTCACACGTGCCAGCAGTACGCCGCGACCCCGGGACGAAGGCCTGGGGAGGCCACAGCGTCGACCGGAGAGAAGAGCGAAGTTGTCCCCGACCAGCGAGACCGCACAGGGCGGCCGCCGACTCGTCATCGTCGAGTCGCCTGCCAAGGCGAAGACGATCAAGGGCTACCTCGGCCCCGGCTACGTCGTCGAGGCGAGCGTCGGGCACATCCGTGACCTTCCCAACGGCGCCGCCGAGGTGCCCGAGAAGTACACCGGCGAGGTCCGCCGCCTCGGTGTGGACGTAGAACACGACTTCCAGCCGATCTATGTCATCAACGCGGACAAGAAGGCACAGGTCAAGAAGCTCAAGGACCTGCTGAAGGACTCCGACGAGCTGTTCCTCGCCACCGATGAGGACCGGGAGGGCGAGGCGATCGCCTGGCACCTCCAGGAGGTCCTCAAGCCGAAGATCCCCGTCAAGCGGATGGTCTTCCACGAGATCACCAAGGACGCGATCCGCGAGGCCGTCGCCAACCCGCGCCAGCTCAACCAGAAGCTGGTCGACGCCCAGGAGACCCGCCGCATCCTCGACCGCCTCTACGGCTACGAGGTCTCGCCGGTCCTGTGGAAGAAGGTCATGCCCCGGCTGTCGGCCGGACGTGTCCAGTCCGTCGCCACGCGACTCGTCGTCGAGCGGGAACGCGAGCGCATCGCTTTTCGTTCCGCCGAGTACTGGGACCTGACGGGCACCTTCGCGACCGGCCGCGCGGGAGACCCGTCGGACCCGTCGTCGCTGGTCGCCCGCCTGCAGACCGTCGACGGCAGGCGGGTCGCGCAGGGCCGCGACTTCGACTCCCTGGGACAGCTCAAGAGCGAGAACACCCTCCACCTCGACGAGGCGACCGCCCGCGCCCTCGCCGCCGCCCTGGAGAGCACCCGCTTCTCCGTGCGCTCGGTCGAGTCCAAGCCGTACCGCCGCTCGCCGTACGCCCCGTTCCGTACGACGACGCTCCAGCAGGAGGCGTCCCGCAAGCTCGGCTTCGGCGCGAAGGCCACCATGCAGGTGGCCCAGAAGCTGTACGAGAACGGCTACATCACGTACATGCGTACGGACTCCACGACGCTGAGCGACACGGCGATCGCGGCGGCCCGCGCGCAGGTCACGCAGCTCTACGGCGCCGACTACCTCCCGCCGCAGCCGCGTACGTACGCCGGCAAGGTCAAGAACGCCCAGGAGGCGCACGAGGCGATCCGCCCCTCGGGTGATCGTTTCCGCACCCCGGCCGAGACCGGCCTGACCGGCGACCAGTTCAAGCTCTACGAGCTGATCTGGAAGCGGACCGTCGCCTCCCAGATGAAGGACGCGACCGGCAACAGCGTGACCGTGAAGATCGGCGGCACCGCGGCCGACGGCCGGGACGTCGAGTTCAGCGCCTCCGGCAAGACGATCACCTTCCACGGCTTCCTGAAGGCCTACGTCGAGGGTGCCGACGACCCGAACGCCGAGCTGGACGACCGCGAGCGCCGGCTGCCCCAGGTCGCCGAGGGCGACGCGCTGTCCGCCGAGGAGATCACGGTCGACGGCCACGCCACCAAGCCCCCGGCCCGCTACACCGAGGCCTCCCTGGTCAAGGAGCTGGAAGAGCGCGAGATCGGCCGCCCGTCGACGTACGCGTCGATCATCGGCACGATCCTCGACCGTGGCTACGTCTTCAAGAAGGGCACGGCCCTGGTGCCGTCCTTCCTGTCCTTCGCCGTGGTCAACCTCCTGGAGAAGCACTTCGGGCGGCTCGTCGACTACGACTTCACCGCCAAGATGGAGGACGACCTCGACCGCATCGCCGCCGGTCAGGCGAAGGCCGTGCCGTGGCTGAAGCGCTTCTACTTCGGCGAGACCCTGTCCGACAGCGGCTCCGCCGCGGGCGGCCACGGCACCGCGGCCGACGCCGGCAACGGCGACGGGGACCACCTCGGCGGCCTCAAGGAGCTGGTGACCGACCTGGGCGCGATCGACGCGCGCGAGGTGTCGTCGTTCCCGGTGGGCAACGACATCGTGCTCCGCGTCGGCCGCTACGGCCCCTACATCGAGCGCGGCGAGAAGGACACCGAGCAGCACCAGCGCGCCGACATCCCGGACGACCTGGCGCCGGACGAGCTGTCCGTCGAGCTGGCCGAGGAGCTGCTGGCCAAGCCCAGCGGCGACTTCGAGCTGGGTGCCGACCCGGTCACCGGCCACCAGATCGTCGCCAAGGCCGGCCGCTACGGCCCGTACGTCACGGAGATCCTCCCCGAGGGCACCCCGAAGACCGGCAAGAACGCGGTCAAGCCGCGCACGGCCTCGCTCTTCAAGTCCATGTCGCTCGACACGGTGACGCTGGAGGAGGCGCTGCAGCTGATGTCGCTGCCGCGCGTCGTCGGCGTCGACGCCGAGGGCCAGGAGATCACCGCGCAGAACGGCCGTTACGGCCCGTACCTGAAGAAGGGCACGGACTCGCGCTCGCTCCAGTCCGAGGACCAGCTCTTCACGATCACGCTGGAGGAGGCGCTGGCGATCTATGCCCAGCCCAAGCAGCGTGGCCGCGCGGCCGCCAAGCCGCCGCTGAAGGAGCTGGGCACCGACCCGGTCAGCGAGAAGCCGGTCGTGGTCAAGGACGGCCGCTTCGGTCCGTACGTCACCGACGGCGAGACCAACGCGACCCTGCGCTCCGGCGACAGCGTCGAGACGATCACCCCGGAGCGCGGCTTCGAGCTGCTCGCCGAGAAGCGCGCGAAGGGGCCCGCCAAGAAGACCGCGAAGAAGGCGCCGGCCAAGAAGACGGCCCCGGCGAAGAAGACCGCGGCCAAGAAGACGGCGGCGAAGAAGACGACCGCGGCCGCGAAGAAGACCACGGCGGCCAAGAAGACCACCGCCAAGAAGGCCACCGCCGCCAAGGCGACGGCTTCCGGCACGGAGGACTGATCCGCCGCACGGTTTCGCCTCCGGGTTTCCGTTCGGCTTCGCGAAGCGCCCGCCCGGTGTCACTTGGCCACGCCCCGGCATCACTTTGGTGTCGGGGCGTGCGCATGCCAGGACAGGAGACGTGTCCTGTCGGTGGCTGCCGATAGGCTGAACGCATGACGCGAGCCGAGCAGCCAACGGCCCCCACCACAGAACCGGACGAAGCCCTGGTCGCGGACTCCCGCGAGCGCGCCGTCCGCTCCCTGCTGCGCCGACCGGAACTGCGGCGCCTGTGGAGCGCACATCTGGTCGGCGGCACCGGTGACGCCCTCGCCCTTCTCGTCCTGGTCGTCCTCGTCCTCCAGGCGGCGATCGCCCAGGGCGCGTTCGGCGGGGGATACCGAGGCGTGGCGTTCGCAGTGGCGACCGTCTTCGCCGCGCGCGTACTCGCCACCCTGCTCTTCGGCGCCGTCCTGCTCGGCCCCCTGACCTCGCTCACCAGCCAGGAGGGCCCGCTCGACCGGCGCTGGACCATGGTCGGCGCCGACGCCGTGCGCGCCCTGCTGCTGATCGTCGCGCCCCTGTGGATCGACTGGACGCCGGACAACGCCCTGGCCGTCCTGCTCGTCACCGCCTTCGTCACCGGCGTCGCCGAGCGCCTGTGGACGGTGTGCCGGGAGAGCGCGGCCCCCGCCCTGCTGCCCGGCCCGCCCCCGGAGGGCGCCACCGTACGGCCGCTGCCGGACCACATGGACGCCCTGCGCCGGCTGTCGCTGCGCACCGGCTTCCTGGCCGTCCCGCTGGCCGCCGCCGCCCTGGTCCTCGCCGGACTGCTCAACAACCTGCTGGGCACGGGCGTGGCCTGGTTCGACCAGCACCACGCGGCCCTCGGCTCGTACGTCGCGGCGGGCCTGTTCGCCGCCTCCCTGTCCGTGCTGACCTCGCTCGAACTGCCCGACGTGCGCACCCCGCGCGCGCGGTCCCCGCTGGAGGGCCTGCGCCGCCCGCGCACCGGCACCGGCGTCGACAAGGGCCGTACGGGCGCGATCCCGCTGCTGGTCCCGGCCTGCGCCGCCGTCGCCGGCGCCATCGCCGCCGCCGTCTCGGTGTGCGTGCTGCACGCCACCGACCTGGGCGGCGGCCCGGTCCTGTACGGCCTGCTGGTCCTCGGCCTGACCGGCGGCGTCGCCGTCGGCATCCGTACGGCCCCCGCGCTGCTGCCCTCGCTCTCGCGCCGCCGGCTCCTCGCCCTCGCGATCGCCTTCACCGGCATCGCCCTGCTGGCCGCCGGCCTGGTCCCGGACGTCACCACGGTGCTGCTGATCGTCGCCGGCGCCGGCGTCACCGCGGGCGTGGCGGCGAACACCGGGCACGCCTTGCTCGACCAGGAGACCGAGGACTTCCGCCGGGCGCGCGTCACCGAGCACCTGCACGCCGTGGTGCGCGTCTCCATAGCGCTCGCCGTCCTGATCGCGCCCGTCGTCGCCGGACTCATCGGCCGGCATCGCCTGGAGAACGGCCGGTTCGTCTTCGCGCACGGCGGAGCCTCCTTCACGCTGATGCTGGTCGGCGCGCTGCTGCTGCCGGTCGCCGCGCTGGTGCTCGCCAAGGTCGACGACCGCTCCGGCATCCCGCTGCGCCAGGACCTCAAGGACGCGCTGCTCGGCGGGGACGACCCGGTCGAGGCACCGGCCACGAGCGGCTTCTTCATCGCCCTGGAGGGCGGCGACGGCGCCGGCAAGTCCACCCAGGCCGAGGCCCTCGCCGAGTGGATCCGCGCCAAGGGCCACGAGGTCGTGCTCACCCGCGAGCCGGGTGCCACGCCGGTCGGCAAGCGGCTGCGCTCGATCCTGCTGGACGTGTCCTCGGCGGGCCTGTCGCACCGCGCGGAGGCGCTGCTGTACGCCGCCGACCGCGCCGAGCACGTCGACACGGTCGTACGCCCCGCCCTGGAGCGCGGCGCCGTCGTCATCTCCGACCGTTACATCGACTCGTCCGTCGCCTACCAGGGCGCCGGCCGCGACCTGTCCCCGACCGAGATCGCCCGCATCAACCGCTGGGCGACCGACGGCCTCGTCCCGCACCTCACCGTCCTGCTGGACGTCTCCCCGGAGACGGCCCGCGAGCGGTTCACCGAGGCGCCGGACCGGCTGGAGTCGGAGCCTGCGGAGTTCCACGCGCGCGTGCGGGCCGGTTTCCTCACGCTGGCCGCCGCCGACCCCGGCCGCTACCTGGTGGTGGACGCCGGTCAGGAGCCCGAGGCCGTCACCACCGTGATCCGGCACCGGCTCGACACCGTGCTGCCGCTGTCCGAGGCCGAGATCGCGGCCCAGGAGGAGGCGCGGAAGAAGGCCGAGGAGGAGGCCCGCCGCAAGGCCGAGGAAGAGGCCGCCCGCAAGGCCGAGGAGGAGCGCCTGGAGCGGGAGCGCCAGGAGCAGCTCGCCAAGCTGCGCGCCGAGGAGGAGGAGCGCAAGCGCCGCGAGCTGGAGGAGGCGCAGCGCCGCGAGGCCGAGCGGCAGGCGGAGGAGGCCCGGCAGCGGGCCGAGGAGGCCGCCCGGCGCGCGGAGGAGGAGCGTCTGCGGCTGCTCGCCGAGGAGAAGGCCCGCGCCGAGGAGGAGGCCCGCCGCAGGGCCGAGGAGGAGCGGCGCCGCAAGCAGGCCGAGGAGGAGGCCCGGCTGCGCGCCGAGGAGGAGGCGCGGCGCCTGGAGAAGCAGCGCAAGGCCGAGGAGGCGCTGCTGCGTGCCGAGGAGGCCCGCCGTCAGGCGGCCGAGGCAGCGGCGGCGGCCGACACGGCGGCCCGCAGGTCCAGCACCCGCCAGTCGGCGGCGCCGGGTGTCATGCCCGAGGCGTCGACGGTTCCCACGCCGGTCGTGTCCCCGGCGCCGCGCGGTGCCGAGGAGACGGTCCCGACGCCGGTGGTGCCGCTCGGCAAGGACGAGCGTCGTGCCGACGAGGACGCCCGTCCCGCACGCGAGTCCGGGACCGGCACCGCCTCCGAGTCCGAGGTGACCGCCGAGCTGCCGCAGCCGCCGGCCGCCGCTGCGGGCGCGGCGGACGAGACGGCCGTCCTGCCGCCGGTGACCCCGGGCGCGGTCGACGAGACGGCCGTCCTGCCGCCCGTACGGCCCGGCGCGGGTCCCGACGGCTCCGAGGACCGCACCCGCGAGATGCCCCAGCTCGACGCCGACGGCACACCGCGCCGCCGCCCGCGCCCCGACTGGGCCGAGGAGACCCCGCTGGACGACCTGCCGTCGTTGGCGGACGAACTGCTGGGGTCGTACGACGAGCGGGAGTACGGCGACCGGGACGAGGAGCAGGGCGGCAGCCGGGGCCGGGGCCGGGGCCGACGCGGCTGACGGCAGGCCCCGGCGGGGTCCGGCGAGGCGGAGGGCGGCACGGGTCGGAGGGATCGACCGGCGCCGCCCTCGCGCTTTCCCGACGGCCGCCGGGGCGGCCGGGCGGCGTTGTCAGTGCCCGCCCGCACAATGGAGGGCAGGAACGCGGAGTGTGACGGAAGGGCGGCGTGACCCATGACCGTGTGGGACGACCTCGTCGGGCAGGAGAAGGTGAGCGCGGTGCTCGGCGCCGCCGCGCGGGACGCCGACGCCCTCGTCACGGCCGCCGCGGCCGACGAGCCGCTGCCCGAGGCGTCGAGGATGACGCACGCCTGGCTGTTCACGGGCCCGCCCGGCGCGGGCCGGAACCAGGCGGCGCGGGCCTTCGCCGCGGCCCTGCAGTGCGTGAGCCCCGACCGCGCCCTCGGCGGCTCCCCCGGCTGCGGCTTCTGCGACGGCTGCCACACCGCCCTGCTCGGCACGCACGCCGACGTCAACACGGTCGCCGCGGTCGGCTCCGAGATCCTGGTCAAGGACATGCGGGACACGGTCCGCAAGTCGTTCACCGCGCCGGCGAACGGTCGCTGGCAGATCATCCTGGTCGAGGACGCCGAGCGGCTGAACGAGAAGTCGGCCAACGCCGTCCTCAAGGCCGTGGAGGAGCCCGCCCCGCGCACGGTCTGGCTCCTGTGCGCCCCCTCCGTCGAGGACGTCCTGCCGACGATCCGCTCCCGCTGCCGCCACCTGACCCTGCGCACGCCCTCCGTCGACGCGGTCGCCGACATGCTCATGCGGCGGGACGGCATCGAGCCTCAGGTCGCGGCCGCCGCCGCCCGCGCCACGCAGGGGCACGTGGACCGGGCCCGGCGCCTGGCCACCGACCCGGCGGCCCGCGAGCGCCGGGCCGCCGTGCTGAAGCTGCCCCTGCGGCTCGACGAGGTCGGTGCCTGTCTCCGTGCCGCCCAGGAGCTGGTGGACGCGGCAGCCGAGGACGCCAAGCAGCTCGCCGAGGAGATGGACGGCAAGGAGACGGAGGAGCTGAAGGCGGCGCTCGGCGCGTCCCAGGGCGGTCGCCTGCCGCGCGGCACGGCGGGCGTGATGAAGGACCTGGAGGACATGCAGAAGCGTCGCAGAACCCGCACGCAGCGCGACAGCCTCGACGTCGCCCTCGGCGATCTCACCGCCTTCTACCGCGACGTGCTCGCCCTCCAGCTCGGCTCCCGTGTGGCGATCGCCAACGCCGACGCCGAGGACGCCCTGGACCGGCTGGCCCGGGGCAGCAGCCCGGAATCCACCCTCCGCCGCATCGAGGCGATCGGAGCATGCCGTGAGGCCCTCGACCGCAATGTGGCCCCGCTGCTGGCGGTGGAGGCGATGACGATGGCGCTGCGGGCGGGGTGACGGCCGTGCGGGCGCCGCGGGAGACGGGATGAGCGGCGGGTGGGTGCCGCCGGGGTGGGCGCGGGACGCCCGTGACACCACTCGCAGTCCCGCATGTCCCCCGTACGAGCACATCACCCGCACGGGCCGCGCCCGATCCGTAGCACAGCGTTACGCTCGCCGAATGCACACCAGGCCATCCCCCCGCCGGACCCGGGGCTCCCGCAGCCGGACAACGGCGCGCCTCGCCGCCAGCCTGCTGGCGGCCGCCGCCCTGCTCGTGTCCGCCTGTTCCCCCGGCAGTTCGACCACCCCGGCCGGCGACACGGCGGACGCGGCGCTGGCCGCGCTGCCCCGGGCGACGCCGCCGGCGCTGTCGTCGTACTACGGCCAGCGGCTGCGCTGGAAGAGCTGCGGTGCCCCGGGCTTCCAGTGCGCGACGATGAAGGCCCCGCTGGACTACGACAACCCCGGGGCCGGTGACGTGCAGCTCGCCGTCGCCCGCAAGAACGCCACCGGCAAGGGTCGGCCGATCGGTTCACTGCTGGTCAACCCGGGCGGTCCGGGCGGCTCGGCGATCGACTACCTCCAGAGCTACGCGGGCGTCGGCTACCCGGCGGGCGTCCGCGCCCGCTACGACATGGTCGCGATGGACCCGCGGGGCGTGGCCCGCAGTGAGCCGGTGAAGTGTCTCGACGGCCGTCAGATGGACGCGTACACGCAGGCGGACATGACGCCCGACGACCAGCGGGAGCGGAACGCGCTGGTCGCGGCGGACAAGAAGTTCGACGAGAGCTGCGGGGCGCACTCGGCGCGACTGCTGCGGCACGTCTCCACCGTCGAGGCGGCGCGGGACATGGACATCCTGCGGGCGGTCCTGGGCGACCGGAAACTGAACTACGTGGGGGCGTCGTACGGCACGTTCCTCGGCGCGACGTACGCGGGCCTGTTCCCCGACCGGGTCGGGCGGCTGGTCCTGGACGGCGCGATGGACCCCTCCATCGACGCCCGCACGCTGAACCTCGATCAGACGGCGGGCTTCGAGACGGCGTTCCAGGCGTTCTCGAAGGACTGCGTACGGCACTCCGGTTGCCCCCTCGGTGGCAAGGGCACGACGCCGGCGCAGGTCGGCGACCACCTCAAGGCGTTCTTCCGCACGCTGGACGCGCACCCGATCCCGACGGGCGACGCGGACGGCCGCAAGCTCAGCGAACCGCTGGCCACGACCGGCGTGATCGCGGCGATGTACGACCAGGGGGAGTGGGAGCAACTGCGCGAGGCGCTGACGTCGGCGATGAAGGAGCATGACGGCGCGAGCCTGCTCGCGCTCTCCGACAGCTACTACGAACGGGACGCGGGCGGCCACTACAGCAACCTCATGATGGCCAACTCCGCCGTGAACTGCCTGGACCTGCCGCCCGCCTTCACCGGCCCCGACCAGGTGCGCCAGGCTCTCCCCACGTTCGAGAAGGCGTCCCCGGTCTTCGGCGACACCCTGGCCTGGGCCGCGCTGAACTGCGCGTACTGGCCGGTGAAGGCCACGGGCAAGCCGCACCGCATCGAGGCGAAGGGCGCGGCGCCGATCGTGGTGGTCGGCACCACCCGCGACCCGGCGACCCCCTACCGCTGGGCCCAGTCGCTGTCCCGCCAGCTCTCCTCGGGACACCTGCTGACCTACGTCGGCGACGGCCACACCGCCTACGGCCGCGGCAGCACCTGCATCGACACCTCGATCAACACCTACCTGCTGAACGGCACCCCGCCGACCCCGGGAAAACGCTGCTCGTAACCCGGGAAACCCCTGCTCACACCCCCTGCCACCGGCCCCGGACCCTGCGCATCCGGGGCGTGGTCGGAGCACCCTCGGAAACTGTGTAGACTTACCGATGTTGCCGATCGCACCATAGTGCGGACGGCGCGCCGCCTTAGCTCAGATGGCCAGAGCAACGCACTCGTAATGCGTAGGTCTCGGGTTCGAATCCCGAAGGCGGCTCCGAGAAACCCCAGGTCAGATAGTAGATGACCTGGGGTTTTTGTTGCTCGGGGCATGGCGCGTCACACGGCCAGGGCGCTGTGTAGTGGGTGGCTTGCGTGAGCGGAGGGGCTCGGCCCCACTCCTTGGGCTTCTTCCTCCGGGCCTGCTTCTTGCGACGCAATCTCGATGTCGATGTCGGCAGCGAGCGTCGCGGCGCCGTGGCGGAGGTCGTGCAGTCGGATCGGCGGGAGACCGAAGGCCGCGACGAGCCGCTCGAAGAGATCGACGACTGCACCTCCGTCACCGCTGGCATCACCACCAACTACACCTACGACGCGGCCGACCAGCTGACCACCGCCACCACCAGCACCCACCGCTTCGAAGACCGGCACGGGCCTGCTGCGCACCACCGTCTGGGACCCCAACAACGCCCTTCCGCAGGCAGCCGCCGACTACACCGGCAGCTACCAGTACAACCCGCTGGAGCAGATCCAGTCCCAGACCCTGCCCAGCGGAGACGCGTCCTTCCAGCACCACGACCAACTCGGTTCCGCCACCGACCTCACCGACGCCACCGGCGACCTCCAGTCCACCTGGACCTACACCGCCTGCGGCCACCGGCCAGTACGCCGAACCCACCACCAAGGCCGCCGGCTACAAGCTTCGCGCCCGCAACTACGACCCCCGCCGCCGGCCGCTTCACCACCACCGACCCCATCCAGCCGCAGCAGGCCGAGCCCTGCACCTCGGCGTCCAGGTACACCGGTGACCGGCCGACCTGCGCCGTCGACCTCTCGGGCCAGAGCTGGTGGGATCCGATCACCAGCCGCCTCAAAGCCATCGGCAGCGGCCTGAAGGAAGGCGCCGAACTCCCCTTCACCTTCATCGGCGACCTCGGTGACGGCGTCTCCGGCCGCAATGGCGGCGCTGGCGCCTTCATCGACAAGTACTTCCCCGTCCGCCCCGCCTGCCGCCTCTACCGCGCGGCCGAAATGCTGCGCCGGCAGGGCTGCGACCAACTCACCCAGCAGATCCTCCTCACCGGCCTCGGCGGACTGACCGGCTGGGAAAAGGACGCTGTCGAATCTCCCACGACCCAACCGCGAAGGTTCGGCCCTGGTGCGGCCCATGGCGATGACCCGGCACTCAGCGGAGCCAGTCCTTACATTCCGCGCGGCTTTTCGGACACCGCCCAGGACGAGCAGTTCCTGACGAAGTTGCACGATGGCCAGAATGAACTCGGATTTTCGGACGGACAGACGGAGGACGGTGTGCCCGACCGCTTTTACCTCTTCGGCTCGACCGGTGCAGACCTCGCCGAAGTCAGCGAGAACCTGGCCCGAACGCTTGCTGCCGAATTGGAGGAGCACGAGAGTTCGTACGCGGGTGGCATCTACTTTCTGCTGCGGAGCGCGCAGTTCGAAAAGGCAACCGTGGAAGAGAACTGGACGGACGAAGAAGGGAACCAGTCGGAGCCCGATTTTCCTGACTATTCGACCCTTGTATACCTGACGAATCCAGACCAATCTGTGCTGACTTCACTCGGTGGCATGCCGGATCTGACGAGGCTGCGTTTGGACGAGGTCACGTAAGAACCACGAAGGCCCTGGTGGGCAGTGTGAGCGTCCCGGTGACGAACCGCGTCACTCCCCGTCAGCTCGCCGCTGTGTCAACCGAGCCGCACCGCACATCACGGCGATCATGCCCGGACCGGGTGGTTCCGGACACCGAAGCGCCGTCCGGAACCAGCCGGCAAGCCTTGGCCAGCCCTCGGGGCAAAGGGGCCGCAAAGTGAATCCGGATCGGGTGAACCCGCGGAGCTGAGGCAACATCTTGGTGAACGGGGAGCGCCGCGCGGTCAGGGTGCGGCGCCGCCGTCGGCCGGATGGGGTGAAGGACGTGGTGGAGCCGAGGATCGCCGTCGCCGTGGTGACGATGGGCAACCGGCCCGCCGAGGTCGACGCCCTGCTGGAGTCCGTGGCCAAGCAGGATCTCGTCCCCGCCCGCATCGTGGTCGTCGGCAACGGCTGCCGGCTGCCCGAGTTCGCCGGCCGGCTCTCGCTGCCCGGTGCGGTCACCACCATCGACGTCGAGGAGAACCTCGGCTGTCCGGGCGGCCGGAACGTGGCCCTCGCCCGGCTGCGCGCGTTCGGGGACGTCGACATCGTCGTCGAGCTGGACGACGACGGACTGCTCGTCGACGCCGATGTGCTGCGCCGCGTGCGGGACCTGTACGCCGCCGATCCGCGTCTCGGCATCGTCGGGTTCCGCATCGCCGACGAGCACGGCGAGACGCAGCAGCGGCATGTGCCCCGGGTCGGGAAGTCGGACCCGCTGCGCGGGGGGTACGTCACCGGGTTCCTCGGCGGCGGGCACGCCCTCAGCATGGCGATGCTGGCCGAAACCGGGGACTGGCCCGCCGAGTTCTTCTTCGCGCACGAGGAGACCGACCTCGCCTGGCGCGCCGCGGACGCCGGCTGGAAGATCCTCTACGCCCCGCAGCTGCTGCTCCAGCACCCCAAGACCTCGCCCGCCCGGCACGCCATCTACTTCCGCGTCAACGCCCGCAACCGTGTCTGGCTGGTCCGCCGCCGGCTGCCGTTGCCCCTCGTCCCCGTGCACCTCGGGGTGTGGACCCTCCTCACTCTCGCCCGCACCCGCTCCCCGGCAGGGCTGAAGGCCTGGCTCGCCGGGTTCGTGGAGGGCCTGCGGGAGCCGGCCGGTGAGCGGCGGCCCATGCGCTGGCGGACGGTGTGGCGGCTCAGCAGGCTGGGGCGCCCGCCCGTGATCTGAGCGGTGGGCGGCGTCGGCCGGGAGCCTCCGAGATGACGGGACGGAGCCCCGGTCGTTCACCTCCGCCGACCGGGGCCCCCGCGTCCCCGGATCCAGCCTGCGGCGACACTCCCCCGAGTTACGCGACACACGCGCGCGCCGTTGAGCCGGATCCGATGAAGTGATCACATCAGGACTCGCCAACGGATCGCTAACATGTGGCCAACGGTTCGCCGGAAGGTCGCGAACTGGGTGGGCGGAGCTCGCCGAGCGTACGGGAGCCCGGCCGTCGGACCGTCCGGTCCGTGAGCCGATCCCGGGCCGACCCAGGGCGGGTTCGGTCGGCGGAAGGTGGCGGGAAACCGTTGTGGGCAGGGCGGATTTCCGTCAGGGAACGGTGGGCGTGCGCCCACCACGCAGTGCGGTCGGCCCCGACCGCGCGGAAAGGCAGTGGAGCGGCGTGATGCGGCGGTGCGGGCTGCGGTTCGGGCTGCTGGGACCGCCGGTCCTGTACGACCGGCCGCCATACGAGACGGCGCACGAGCCGTCGTCGTACGAGACTCCCGGCGGTCTTTCCGGCGAGGCCTTCGACGACGTCCCCGACAGTGGTGTCCGGGCCATCGGCAGCCCCAAAGTGCGCGCCCTGCTGGCCGCGTTGCTGCTGGAGGGGGGCCGGGTCGTGTCGGTCGAGTCGCTGAAGGACGCCCTGTGGGGCGGGGCGCCGCCCGTCTCCGCGCAGGCGTCCCTGCACAACCACGTCACCCGGCTGCGCCGGCTCCTGGACGACCCCGAGCGGCTCAGGGCCGTACCGCCCGGGTACGTGCTGCGCGTCGAACCCGGCGAGTTGGACGTGCACGTCTTCGACACCCGCGTCGCCGAGGCGCGGGCCGCGCACGCCCGGCGGGAGTGGCCGGGCGTCGTGCGGGCGTGCACGTCCGGGCTGTCGCTCTGGCGCGGTACCCCGCTGAGCGGGCTCCCCGCCGACTTCGGCGGTTACGCGCTGGTGCAGCGTCTGGAGGAGGCGCGGCTGCTCCTGCTGGAGTGGCGTTACGACGCCGAACTCGCGCTCGGTGGCGCACGGTTGGCGGCGCTCGTACCGGAGCTGGCCGCGTTCGTCGCCGAACATCCGCTGCGCGAGGCGTACCACCGTCAGCTCATGCTCGCCCTGCACCGCACCGGCCGCCAGGCCGAGGCCCTCGCCGTCCATCGCGATCTGCGGGCCCGCCTGATCGAGGAACTCGGCATCGAGCCCGGCCCGGCGGTTCGCGCGGCGCACGTCGAGGTGCTGCGGGGGAGCGGCCGGCAGGGGGAGCAGGCGGACGCCGCGGTGACGGACGTCCGTCGGCACGGGCACGGCGACAGGCCCGCCGAGGCCGTCGCCGAGGAGGGGAAGGGCGAACAGGACGAGGAGCAGGGCGAGGCGTACGGAGAGGGGCGCGGCGAGGGGGGCGCGGGGGCGCTCGGGGACGGGCGGGAGCCGGGAGTTGCGCCCGCCGCTCGGCAGACTCTGCGCCCGGCCCAGCTCCCCGCTCCGCCGGCCCATTTCACCGGCCGTACGGACGCGCTCCGCGAGCTGCGGCGCGCGCTCACCGAGCCGCCCGCCCCGGCCCTCGCCGTCGCCGTGATCAGCGGCATGGCGGGCGTGGGCAAGAGCGCGCTCGCCCTGCACGTCGCACACGAGCTGCGGGAACGTTTCACCGACGGTCAGCTCTACGTCAACCTGCACGGCGCCACCCCCGGCATGACCCCGCTCACCGCCGTACAGGCCCTCGCCGCGCTGCTCCGGGACCTGGGCGTCGAGCCCCGCAGCATCCCCGAACACCCGGACGCGGCAGCCGCGTTGCTCCGCTCGCTGCTCGCCCCGGCCCGCATCCTGCTGGTGCTGGACGACGCGGCGCACGCGGCCCAGGTACGGCCCCTGCTGCCGGCGGGGCCCGGCTGTGCCGTGATCGTCACCAGCCGGTCTCCGCTGACCGCGCTCGACGGCGCCCGGCGGTTCCCGCTCACCCCGCTGACCGGCGAGGACAGCGCGGCGCTGCTGCGCGCGGTGAGCGGGCGGGACGGGCTGGACGCCGGGCACGCGCTCGTCGAGCTGACCGGGCGCCTCCCGCTGGCGCTGCGCGTGGTCGCGGCCCGGCTCGCCGCCCGCCGCGCCCTCACCCCCGAGGTGCTGGCGGGTCAACTGGCGGAGACCGGCCGCCGGTTGCACCACCTGGAATACGACGACCTGAGTGTCCGGCGCTCCCTGGCCGTCGCCCACGACGCGCTCGCCGCCGCCGGGCGGGAGGCCGACCGGGACGCGGCCCTCGCGCTGCGCCGCCTCGGCGCGCTCGACCTGCCGACCTACGGCGCCCCGCTGATCGCCCGCCTCACCGGCACCGACGCGCGCCGTGCCGAGGCCGCCCTCGACCGCCTGGTCGACGTCGCCCTCCTGGAGGAGACCGCCTACGGCCGCTACACCCCGCACGACCTGGTCCGCGACTTCGCCCGCGAACTCGCGGACCTGGAACGGGGTGCCGACGGCGGGACACCGGGCGCCGTCGCGGACACCGGCTCACCCGCTGCCGCTGCCGCCGCCCCCGACCTGGCCGCCCTCCGCTGGTACGCCGCCGTCGCCGAGCGGATGATCGAGGCGATCGTGGAGCCCGGGCTCGATCTGGAGGATCGGCGGCGGGCGACCTCCGCGCAGCCGGCGGAACATGCGTCCGACGTGGCGGAGCTGGGGTATTTCGGGTCCGCCGAGGAGGCCTTCGGGTGGGGGGAGGTGGAGCTGGAGAACGTGGTCACCCTGGTGGCGCGGAACGCGGAGACGGCCGACCCGCTCCGGGCCGCGTATCTGTCCGTGCTCGTGCGGCTGCTCTTCCCGTGTATCCAGCGCAGGGGGCGCTTCGCCGAGATGGAGGTGCTGGGACGGGCCGGGCTCGGGGCGGCGCGGCGGCTCGGGGACGCGGCGGCCGAGGCGTACGCCCTCGGCGACCTCTCGGGCCTGCACTTTCTGACCGGCCGGAAGAAGGAGGCCCTCGCCCTCACCGACCGCTCCCTGGAGATCTGGCGGCGGCTCGGCACGGCCTCCCGGGTCCGGCGCTGCCTGAACAACCGGGGGCTGCTGCTGGAGGGGCTCGGGCGGTTCGAGGAGTCCGAGGAGGCGCTGCGGCAGAGTCTCGCGTACTCGCGGCAGTTGAACGACCCCTACGGCGAGGCCGTCACCCACCAGCATCTCGGCAACCTCTACGAGCACACCGACCCGCGTGCCGCCATCGAGCAGCACCGGCACTCGCTGGCGATCGGGGACGCGATCGGCGCGGTCATCGTGCGGCACACGGCGCACTGCAACATCGGCTATGCGCATCTCGCCCTGGGCGAACCGGCGGCCTCGGCAGGGCACTTCGAGGAGAGCCTGCGCATCCTCGGCGGCGCCGACGACTGGCACGGCGAGTCCCAGACCCGGCTCGGGCTGGTCCGCTCGCTGCGACAGCTGGGGGAGACCGAGCGGGCGGACGGGGAGTGCGCCGAGCTGCTGCGGCGCGCGGACGCCCGCGCCGACCGGTACATCGGCGGTCTCGCCCGGCACCAGTACGGGCTGCTGCTGCGCGAGCGGGGGCGGTGGCCGGAGGCGTACGACGCCTGGCGCGCGGCCCTCACGGCGCTGGACGGCACGGACGATCAGACCGTGCTCGGCGAACTGCGCGCCCTGCTCGCCGAGGATCGACCGGACCGAATGGATCGAACGGACGGAACGGACTGAACGGACCGGGGTGATCGGGAGGACCGGCCCAACGGGTCCTGACCAGCGCTCACTTGGCGTCGGCATAGCACTCCACCACCGCCGTGCTGAACGGGAACCGCACCGGTGTCTCGCCGAAGGTCAGCCGTCCGGCGAGGTCGGCCGAGGCGCGGATGGCCGCCACGACGGTGTCGGCCTCCTCGGCGGGGCAGTGCACGATCACCTCGTCGTGCTGGAAGAAGACCAGCTCGGCCTTGAGATTCGCGCAGGCCTGGCGGAGCGCGGCGAGCATCAGCAGGGCCCAGTCGGCGGCGCTGCCCTGGACGACGAAGTTCCGCGTGAAGCGGCCCCGCGCGCGGGAGTTGGTCGAGGCGTAGCCGGGGACCCAGGCCTGGCCGTCCGCCGGCGCCGGCTCGCCGTCGTCCTCGCCGAGAGGGATGCCCGCCTCCTCCGCCGCGTCCTCGCCGGAGCCGGCGGCGGGCGGGCAGGTCCGGCCCAGCCAGGTGCGCACGAGCCGGCCCTCTTCGCCCGCGCGGGCCGCCTCGTCGACGTAGGCGACGGCCTTTGGGAAGCGGCGGCGCAGCGCGGCCAGGTTCTTCAGGCCGTCGCCGGAGGTCTGGCCGTAGACCGCGCCGAGCACCGCGAGCTTGGCCTGGTCGCGGTCACCGGAGAAGGCGTGCTCGGAGACCGACTGGTAGAGGTCGCTCTCGCGGCCCGCGACCTCCATCAGACCGGGGTCGCGGGAGATCGCGGCGAGCACGCGCGGCTCCATCTGGTCGGCGTCGGCCACCACCAGCCGCCATCCGGGGTCGGCGACCACGGCCCGGCGGATCACCTTGGGGATCTGCAACCCGCCCCCGCCATTGGTCACCCAGCGCCCGGTGACCGTGCCGCCGGCGAGGAACTCGGGGCGGAAACGGCCGTTACGCACCCAGTCCTGGAGCCAGGACCAGCCGTGGGCCACCCAGATGCGGTACAGCTTCTTGTACTCCAGCAGGGGGGCGACGGCCGGGTGGTCGACGTCCTGGATCTCCCAGCGGCGCGTCGAGCGCACCTTGATCCCGGCCTGGGCGAAGGCCTTGACCACGTCGGCCGGCAGATCGGGGCGCACCCGGCGGCCGAAGGCCGCGGACACCTCGTCGGCCAGCTCGGCGAGGCGGCGCGGCTCACCCCCGCCCGCGTACCGCTCGCCCAGCAGGCCGTGCAGCAGCTCGCGGTGGACCTCGGCGCTCCAGGGCACGCCCGCGTGGTTCATCTCGGCGGCCACCAGCATCCCGGCCGACTCGGCGGCCGTCAGCAGCCGCATCCGGTCGGGGTGGGCCGTGCGCGCGTGCCGCCGCAGCTGCTCGGCGTAGACCGCGAGGAGGTCGGGCAGGGGCAAGGGGGTGCCCGTCGGCTCGAACAGCGGGGACTGGGCGCCCGGTTCGGCCGCGCGCAGTGGTGGGTCGGGCGGTACGGGGCCGCCCCGGAGGCGGGCCAGGGCGGCGGCGGCCGAGCGTGGCTCGCCGTGCCGGCCCTCGTGACCCAGCAGGAGTGTCTCGGCGTCCTCGATGTCGTAGCACCGCTCCACTCGCACCCCCGTGGCGAGCAGACGCGGGTAGACCTCGGGGGTGGACCGCCACACCCAGCGTGTCACCTCCGGGCGGCTCCGCACCGCCCCGGCGGGATCGCTCTCCCGCCGCACCGGCCCGGAGGGCAGCCCGTCCGGGCCGAGGGGGGCGACGTCCACGCCACCGTCCTCGGCCGGAGCGAGTGCCCACCGGTCGGTCATGGTGCGAGTCTGACAGGCGGGTCTGACAATCCCTCCGACCTGCAGTTTCATCCTTTCGAGGAGCCGACGGCAGAGGTCTGTCGACGGCAGCGGTCCTCGGACGGGCCGACGCTCCTCGAACAGGCCGGCGGTCTCAGTCCTCGGTGGCGGGCGACTCGTCCGCCGCCCCGCCGGTCCCCGGGATCTTCTGGTCCGCCATCAGCGACAGCACCTTGGCGATGTACTTCTCGGTCCCGCCCTTGGTGATGCCGAGCCCGCTGAGTACGCCCTCGCCGTTCTCCTGCTCCAGGAGCGCCAACAGGATGTGCTCGGTGCCGATGTAGTTGTGGCCGAGGCGCAGCGCCTCGCGGAAGGTGAGCTCCAGGGCCTTCTTGGCCTCGGGGCCGTAGGGGATCAGGTCGGGCATGTCGTCCGAGGCGGGCGGGAGTGCGGCGGTCGCGGCCTGCCGTACGGAGTCCAGCAGGACGTCCTGCTCGATGATCGCCTTCGCCGCCAGGCCCTCCGGCTCGGCCAGGAGTCCGAGGACCAGGTGCTCGGGCCGGCCCTCCGGGTTGTGGGCCGCCGCCGCCTCGTTGTGCGCGGCCACGACCACGTTCCGCGCGCGCGGGGTGTAGCGGCTGAAGCCCTGGTTGGGGTCGAGGTCGTTGGACTCCTTCGGCACGAAGCGCTTCTGGGCCGCCTGCCGGGTCACGCCCATGCTCTTGCCGATCTCGGTCCAGGAGGCGCCGGAGCGGCGGGCCTGGTCGACGAAGTGGCCGATCAGGTGGTCGGCCACGTCACCGAGGTGATCGGCGGCGATCACCGCGTCCTGGAGCTGGTCGAGGGGTTCGGGGTGAACCTTCTTGATGGCCTCGATGAGGTCGTCGAGGCGCACGAATGCCGTGATGTTCGGGTTGGTCGCCATGTGTCAACCGTAGGTTGCGCCTCCCCCACTGTCAACCGATGGTTGACAGTCCGGTTTTCCCATGGACGGGCGGGCGGGCGGATGGGCGCACGGGGGTGGCGCCCTCCAGGCCCCGGCACCCCTCGGCCACTACCGTGGTCCCGCCCAGCCGCCCAGCCGCCCAGCCGCCCAGCCGCCCAGCCGCCCAGCCGCCCGACTTCCGACTCCGGGCCTCCGGTGACCTCCGGCTGTGCGGGCATCGCCCCGGCATTTATCCACAGGCTGTGGACGATGCTCGGTCCGCTGTCGGTGGGGCATGGCACGATCGATGACGTGACCAGCACTGCCAGTACCGTCGAACGGGCCTTTCGGGCCGCGCTGTACGACGACACCGACACCGGGCTCGACACGGGCGCCTCCCTGCTCGCCGCCGACTCCTCCGCCGATGCCGAACTGGCGCGGCGCGGCGAGGAGTTCGTCGCGACGGCCTGGCAGCGCGGCTGGCAGCCCGCCGATGTCGTACGGCTGGTGCGGCGCGAGCTGGCGGAGGCACACGTGTGCCTGGCCGCCGCGCTGATCCGGGCGCAGGCCGGACGGGACCGTGCGCGCGGGCGCCGGTGGACGGCCCAGCTGGCGGAGCTGCCCGAGGCGCCCGCGCGCGACACCGACCGCTTCTCGCAGGCCACGACCGCACTGGAGCTGTACCGCCTGCTGCTGCGGCTGCCCGCCCTGGAGCCGCTGCAGGACGAGCCCCGCCGCGCGGCCGGTCCGCAGGCCTCCCGCATGCTCGCCCGGATCCGCGCGCTGCTCGCCAAGGCCGAGGCGACCGGGTATCCGGAGGAGGCGGAGGCGCTGAGCGCCAAGGCGCAGGAGCTGATGGCCCGGCACAGTGTCGACGAGGCGCTGCTCGCCGCCGAGGCGCCCGCGCCGGACGCGCCCGGGGCCTGCCGGATCGGGGTCGAGCCGCCGTACGAGCAGGCCAAGGCGGTGCTGCTGGACGCGGTGGCGGGCGCGAACCACTGCCGCTCGGTGTGGAACGAACCGCTGGGCTTCTCCACGGTCGTCGGCTTCGAGGCGGACCTGGAGGCGGTCGAGCTGCTCTACACCTCGCTGCTGGTGCAGGCCACGCACGCGATGGCCAGGGCGGAGGCCGCGCAGCGGGCGGGCGGGCGCAAGCGGACGAAGACCTTCCGGCAGTCGTTCCTCGCGGCCTACGCCCACCGCGTGGGTGACCGGCTCGCGGCCGTCGCCGAGAGCCAGGTCGGCCAGGACCTGCTGCCGGTCCTGGCCACCCGGGAGATAGCCGTCACGGACCGGATGGAGCGGATGTTCCCGCAGACCACCACGACCCGGCTGCGCGGGGTGAGCGACGCCGCCGGTTGGACGGAGGGCGCCCGAGCGGCCGACCGGGCGCAGGTCCGCTCCCGCCCCCGGCTCGAATGAACCTGCGCGGGTGAGCCTCCCGGCGGGGCGCGCGGGCAGCCGTCAGTCGCCGACCTGCTGGAAGGCGCTCACCGAGGCGTTCGGGGCGCCGCCCTGCTCGGCGACGGGGCCGTACGACCAGGGGAAGCCGTGGGAGGCGCTGGTGCCGGGCAGGGTGATCTTCACGGTCTTCGCGTCCAGGCCGGTCTTGTCGCCCGCCTTGCCGCGCACGTAGGTGATCGTGAAGGTCGCCGAGTCGCCCTTGTTGAGCTTCAGCTTCTGGGCCTTGGCGCCCTTGAGCGCGGGCACCTTGGCCTCGGTGCCGCCGGCGCCGAGCACCACACCGGCGAAGTCGTCCAGGGTGCAGGGGGCGCTCTGGTTGGTGAGGCTGACGGGGATCTCGCCCGTGTCGCCGACGCCCGGGGCCACGCTCGCCGACCCGATCTGCACCGATACCCTGCCGATCTCGCAGGCCGAGCTGTTCTTGCCGCTTGTGCCGCTGGTGGCGCTGCTCTTGCTGCCGCCGCCGTTGCAGGCGGTCAGCAGCAGGGCGGCGGCGAGGGCGGTGACGGTGAGCGGAATGGCGCGCATGAGCAGGTCCCATCGAGGTCGTGACGGTGCCCCTGCATCATGGCGCCTGCGGCCCGGCCCTGTTCGCCCACCCCTCCGGAATCACCACTTCAGGTGGGTCGAGCGCCCGAAGTCAACGCACCGGACCCGCGCCGCATTCACACCGGACCGGCCCCGCCGTCGGGGTCACCTCTTCTTCGGGTGGGGCGTCGGCACGGTCGGCAGCGTGCCGCCGTCCGCCTTGGAGTACGTCTCCTGGCCGGCCTTGCCCGACCACGTCACCTTCAGGGACTTGGCGTCGACCGAGTCGACCATGCCGGTGCCCCGGTCCTTGCTGCCGTCGGGGCAGGTCAGATGGATCATCTGCATCCCCGACTCCTCGCCCGCGACGCCCGCGCACCACGCCTTCTGGCCGGTCACGAAGAGCCCGGCCTTCTTCCCGCTGATCACCAGCGCCACGATCTTGCCGCCGTTCGTGGTCACCCAGCTGCCCTGGAGCTTGCCGGACGCGCCCGTCACGGCCGCGGAGCTCGACGGCGACGACGAGGAGGGGGTCGCGGTGGCGCTCGGCGTCGTCTTGGCGGCACTCTTGTCGCTGCCGCCCCCGCTGCACGCGGTCAGCGCGGCGAGCGCACCCACCAGCCCTGCGGCCACGACGGCGGTCCGCACCCTTGCGGGCGCAACCCTCGTGGCCCTCGCGGTCCTCGCAGCCCTTGCAGTCGCAGAAGTCACCGGAAAAGCTCCCAAGCTGTAGCGGCCGGCCGCCCTCGGCCGGGTGGCCCGCAGCAAGCTACCAGCCGTTACCAGGAGGATTTCCGGACTCCGGGCAGGAATCCGTTGTGAGCCTGCTCGCGCACACTCACCCGCGACAGGCCGAAGGCGCGCAGGTATCCGCGCGGACGGCCGTCCACCTGGTCGCGATTGCGCACGCGCGTGGCGCTCGCGTCCCGCGGCTGCCGGCGCAGCTCGCGCTGCGCGGCGAGCCGTTCGGCGTCCGGGGACGACGGCCGCCGGACGACCTCTTTCAGCTCGGCGCGCCGGGCGGCGTACCGGGCCACGATCTCCTTGCGGCGCTCGTTCTTCGCGATCTTGCTCTTCTTCGCCATCAGACCCGCACCCCCCGGGCGCGGATCCGGGCCACGGCCGCCTCCACGCCGATCGCGTCGACGGTCTTCACGGCCCGCGCGCTCAGGCGCAGCCGGACGTACCGCCCTTCGCCGGGAAGCCAGTAGCGCTTGCTCTGGATGTTGGGGTCGAAGCGGCGGGAGGTGCGCCGGTGGGAGTGGGAGACGCGGTTGCCGAAGCCCGGCCGGGCTCCGGTGAGCATGCAGTGCGCGGACATGGTGACGCAGCTCTCCTCAGGCATAGTTCGTAATGGATTTCATTTTCAGTAAGATAGCAGCATGGCACGCAACGAACTCCGCCCGGTCATCAGGCTCCGGTCCACCGCCGGGACCGGCTTCACCTACGTCACCCGCAAGAACCGCCGTAACGACCCGGACCGTATGACGCTGCGCAAGTACGACCCGGTCGCCGGCCGGCACGTCGACTTCCGAGAGGAGCGCTGAGCCGCCGCCATGCGCAAGGGAATCCACCCGGACTACGGGCCCGTCGTGTTCCGTGACCGGGCCGCCGGCCACGCCTTCCTCACCCGCTCGACGCTCGTGGGCGGGGCGAGCGGGAAGACGATCGAGTGGACGGACGGCCACACCTACCCGGTGGTCGACGTCGAGATCTCGAACGTCAGCCACCCCTTCTACACCGGCACCGCGCGCGTGCTGGACACCGCCGGGCGCGTGGAGCGCTTCGAGCGCCGGTACGGGAAGCGGGGCGGCGCGTGAGCCTGGCGGTGGCCGTCGTCGGCGGGCTGCACGCCGACGCGCGCAGGGCGGCCGTCGACCGGCTGCTTGCGGACGTGCCCGGCAGTGTCGTACTCCACCACGACCTGGCGACGGCCGCCGCCGGCACGGTCGTCCGCACGGTCCGCGACCGCGACGGGGCCCTGTCCTCGGGCGAGACGCCGCTGGTCGACGACTGCGCGTGCTGTGCGCTGCGCGAGGACCTGGTGCCCGAGCTGCGCCGGCTCGCCGCCGACGGCACGACCCGGCTCGCCGTCGTGGAGCTGTGGGACTCGGTCGAGCCCAAGGCGATGGCCGAGGTGATCGTGTCCGGCGGGCTGACCGTCACGTCCGTGATCACCGCGGTCGACCCGGCGCTGGTCCTGCCGTACCTCGGCAACGGCGACGACCTCGCCGAGGCCGGGCTCGCCGCGGCGGCCACCGACCGGCGCACGGTCGCCGACACCTTCGCCCGGCAGCTGGAGTACGCCCCCGTCCTCGCCGTCGCCGACTCCCCGGAGGCCGACGACGAGGACCGCGAGCTGCTCGCACAGCTCCACCCGACCGCCCGCCAGGTCCCGATCGGCCACGGTGCCCTGGCGGGCACCCCACCCCCACCTCCGCTCCTGCCGCCCGACGGCGCCGCACCTGCAACGGAACCAGCAGCTGCACGTGCACCGGAGCCCCAAGCCCCGGAAGGACAGCAGCCGCGGGACCCACTCACCCCCGCGCCTCCCGCTCAGGCCCCCCTCGTCCGCGCCGCCCTCGCCGGGTTCGATGTCGAGGCGGCCGCGGCGGCCCAGCATCCGGCCTGTGCTCGTCTGCCCGCCGAGGCCCACGGTCACGGTGTCTCGACGCTGGTCTGGCACCGGCGCCGGCCCTTCCACCCGGAGCGGCTGTACGCGGCGCTGGAGGACCTGACCTGCGCCGCGGCCCGCAGCCGGGGCCGGTTCTGGCTCGCCGACAAGCCCGACGCGCTCCTGCACTGGGACGCGGCGGGCGGTGCGCTGTGCGTGGAGAGCGCGGGGCCGTGGCTGGCGGCGCTGCCGGACGCCGCCTGGGAGCTGGTGCCGCCGGTGCGCCGGGCCGCCGCCGCGCTGGACTGGCACCCGGAGCACGGCGACCGCTGCAACCACCTGGTCTTCACCTCGCCCGCCCTGGATCGCGACGGGCTCGCGCACCTGCTGGAGACCTGCCTGCTCACCGACGCGGAGTACGCCGCCGGGCGCGATGCCTGGAAGCGGCTCCCGCCCGCCTTCGACACCCTGCTGGAGATCTGATGTCCCGCAAGCCCGACCGCACGCCCCGCACCCGCCCGAACCCCCTGGAGCAGGCCGGGATCACGTACATCGACTACAAGGACACCGAGCTGCTGCGCACGTTCCTCTCCGACCGCGGCAAGATCCGCGGCCGCCGGGTCACCCGGGTCACGGCGCAGCAGCAGCGACAGCTGGCGCAGGCGATCAAGAACGCGCGGGAGATGGCGCTGCTGCCGTACTCCAGCAGGTGAATCCGCAGATGGACTCCTATGGGTAGGCAATTCCCTACGGTTGACGCGTAGGGAATTGCCTACCTATTCTTCGGGCATGACCATCACGCACGCCTCATTCGTCACGCTCCCCGTCGCCGACCAGGACCGCGCCCTGCGCTTCTACCGGGACGTCCTCGGTCTGGCCGTCACCGTCGACCGGGACATGCCCCAGGGCCGCTGGCTCCAGGTCGCCCCCGAAGGCGCGCAGACCGTCTTCACGCTCTCCGGCCCGGGCATGGGTGATTTCGAGCCCGGCTCGGCGCGGGGGATCATGTTGGTCACGACCGACGTCGACGCGGACTGCGCCCGGCTCGCCGCGGCCGGGATCCCCGTGCAGGGGCCGGACGAGCTGCCCTGGGGGCGCATGGCCTCCTTCGCGGACCCCGACGGCAACGGTCTGATGCTGCTGACGGAGAAGGAAGGCTTCTGACCAGTCGATGAACGGGACCGCCGCGGCCGCCGAGGACCGCGTCTTCGCCGCGCTCGCCAACGCCACCCGCCGCGAGGTGCTGCGGCTGCTGCGCGAGCGCGGGCCCCAGCCGGTCCAGGACCTCGCGGACCACTTCGACATGCGCCGCCCGAGCCTCTCGGAGCACCTCAGGGTGCTCCGGGAGGCCGGCCTCGTCTCCGAGCAGCGCTCCGGGCGCCGGCGCATCTACCGCCTCGAAGCCGCCCCGCTCGCCGAGGTGCAGGACTGGCTCCATCCGTACGAGCGGTTCTGGCGCGAGAGGTTGAAGGGCCTCGGCGATCTGCTCGACCGCATGCCCGACGATGACCGGTCATGAGCACCGAACCCGATGACGACCTGACGACCGTCCGCGTCGACCAGTTCTTCCCGCACCCGCCCGCCAAGGTCTGGCGTGCCCTGACCGACCCCGATCTGCTCGTGCAGTGGCAGATGCCTGGAGCCGAGCGCTTCCGGCTGGAGGTCGGGCACGTGTACCGGATGACCTCCGTCCCGCGTCCCAACTCCAACTTCTCGGGCGTCGTGGAGGTGCGGGTCCTGGCCTACGACATCGAGCGGATGCTGTCCGTCCGCTGGGCGGACGCCGATCCGGCCAACCGGGCCGACTGGACGATCACATGGACCCTGGAACAGGAAGGGCGCGGAACGCGTCTGTTCCTAGTGCACGAAGGGTTCGATCCGGACGACCCGGCTCAGATGACGGCGCGGAAGATCATGGACGGGGGATGGCGGGGGCATGTCCTGCCTGCTCTGGGGCAGACGCTCGAACGGCTTCGGTGACACAGGCGTCTTCCCGGCGGGTAAAGCGAACGTCAAAGCTGTAACCATGGGAACACCGCGCGTGCACGTGCATTTGCTCATGCATCTGCACGTGAACGGGGTTATGATCCGGGTCAGTTGACTACAGCATCCATGGCCACACCAGCCAGTGCATCAGCGGGGAGCGACCTGTGGACCGCGACGTTGACGGCGTGTACGGGGGGTACGACGTGTGCAACGTGTACAACGGCATGGCTGCCACGCAGCTGGACGGAGTGGCCTGGCAGAAGAGCAGGCACAGCAACTCGCAGGGTTCCTGCGTGGAGTTCGCGCGGCTGCCGGGCGGCGAGGTCGCCGTGCGCAACTCGCGCTTCCCGGACGGGCCCGCCCTCGTCTACACACGCGCGGAGATCGAGGCCATGCTCCTCGGCATCAAGGACGGCGAGTTCGACCATCTGATCGCGGGCTGACGCGCCGGGGCCGGTGCGGCGCGCGGTGGCAACGATGTCGGGGCGGGCGGAGCACCCGGGGCGACGCGCGTAGAAACTGCGCGTCGCAGGGTGCTGCACCGAGTCAGGCCGTCGGCCGGAGCCGGAACAGCGCCCAGACGACCTTGCCTTCGAGCGTGCCCGCGAGCGGGTGCCAGCCCCAGCTGTCGGCGAAGGAGTCGACCAGGAACAGTCCGCGCCCGGACTCGGCCGAGAAGTCGTCCGAGTCGCGCGGGGTCGGCGTCTCGTGGCTCGGATCGCGCACCGCGCACACCAGCCGCTCGGTCCAGCGCATCAGGTGCAGCCGGGCGGACGGGGCGGCGTGCGCGGAGCACGCCGTGTCGGTCGGCACCGCGTGCCGCAGGGCGTTGGTGACGAGTTCGGAGACGACGAGACATATGTCGTCGAAGCGGTCGCCGACGTCCCACTGGCCGAGGGTGGCGCGGGTGAAGCGCCGCGCTTCGCGCACCGCTTCGTAGCGGGCGGGCAGGGCACAGGAGGCGGCGTCCGACACGGCTGCGGGATCCAACGGCGGAAGGCCCTGCCGTAACGGCTTGAGCATGGTCGATCCATTCGTTCCCATGCGAGGCACTCCCGGAGAGTTCGCGGTCGTTGCGATGCAGCGGTGGCGCGGCACCATGGTTTCGGATGCGCAGAGCAGATGCAAGGGCAGATGCACGTGCACGCGACCGAAATGGCACTGCCCGTACCGCTTCTTGGCCATTTTTTCTGCCATCTTCAGGGCGATTGCCGCCAGTGGTCCTGACCTCTTCCCGCCAGACGCAGGCAGAAACGGCCGAGCTCTTTCCGTTTCCGTAACCGGACGAGTACTGCGCGAAGCGTTTTAGTGGCAGACTGCGGGCCCTAAGACGGTTGGGGAGGCTGGCGAACGTGAGCGCGGGAGAGCCCGGATCGGTGGTGCGGCGGATGCTGCTCGGCTCGCAACTCAGGCGGCTGCGTGAAGCACGGGGGATCACGCGCGAGGCGGCGGGTTACTCGATCCGCGCATCCGAGTCGAAGATCAGCCGGATGGAACTGGGCCGGGTGAGCTTCAAGGTCAGGGACGTGGAAGACCTGCTGACGCTGTACGGCATCACCGACGAGGTCGAGCGCCAGTCGCTGCTCTCCCTCGCCCGCGAGGCCAACGTGGCGGGCTGGTGGCACAGTTACACCGACGTCCTGCCCAGCTGGTTCCCCACCTATGTGGGCCTGGAGGGCGCCGCCTCGCTGCTCCGTGTCTACGAGGTCCAGTTCGTCCACGGCCTGCTCCAGACCGAGCGGTACGCGCGCGCGGTGGTGCGGCGCGGCATGACGGGCGCGAGCCCGGACGACGTCGAGCGCCGGGTCGCCCTGCGCCTGGAGCGGCAGAAGCACCTGCTCGCCGACGGCGCCGGCGCCCCCGAGTTCCACATCGTCCTCGACGAGGCCGCGCTGCGCCGCCCGTACGGCGACCGCGAGGTGATGCGCGGTCAGCTCCAGCACCTCATCGACGTCTCCGAGCGGCCCAACGTCCGCCTCCAGGTGATGCCGTTCCGCTTCGGCGGGCACTCCGGCGAGAGCGGCGCCTTCACCATCCTCAGCTTCCCGGACGCCGACCTGTCCGACGTCGTCTACGTGGAGCAGCTGACCAGCGCCCTCTACCTGGACAAGCGCGAGGACGTCGCCCAGTACGAGCAGGCGCTGAAGGAACTCCAGCAGGACAGCCCCGGCCCCGACGAGAGCCGGGATCTTCTGCGAGGTCTCCTCCAACTATCTTGAAACATAAGTACGATGACGTGCGATCAGACCTTGACCGGATCTGTGTCCGCGAGTGATTGAGGGATCACATGTCGTCCTACTTCAGCGACCTGGCCCAGCAGTACATCGACGGCGAGTGGCGTCCGGGCACCGGCTCCTGGGACGTCATCGACTTCAACCCGTACGACGACGAGAAGCTGGCCTCGATCACCGTGGCCACCGTCGACGAGGTGGACCAGGCCTACCGTGCCGCCGCGCGCGCCCAGAAGCAGTGGGCCGAGACCAACCCCTACACGCGGCGTGCGGTGTTCGAGCGCGCCCTGCGGCTGATCGAGGACCGCGAGCAGGAGATAGCCGACCTGATCATCGCGGAACTGGGCGGCACGCGCGTGAAGGCCGGTTTCGAGCTGCACCTCGCGAAGGAGTTCCTGCGCGAGTCGATCCACCTCGCGCTGCGTCCCGAGGGCAGGATCCTGCCCTCCCCGGCCGACGGCAAGGAGAACCGCGTCTACCGGGTGCCGGTCGGGGTCGTGGGCGTGATCAGCCCGTTCAACTTCCCCTTCCTGCTGTCGCTGAAGTCGGTCGCCCCGGCCCTCGCGCTCGGCAACGGCGTGGTCCTCAAGCCGCACCAGAACACCCCGATCGCGGGCGGCACCCTGATCGCGAAGATCTTCGAGGACGCCGGGCTGCCCGGCGGGCTGCTCAACGTCGTCGTCACCGACATCGCCGAGATCGGCGACGCCTTCCTCGAACACCCGGTCCCGAAGGTCATCTCCTTCACCGGCTCCGACGCGGTCGGCCGGCACGTCGCCACCGTGTGCGCCAAGAACTTCAAGCGCTCGGTGCTCGAACTGGGCGGCAACAGCGCGCTGGTGGTCCTGGACGACGCCGACATCGACTACGCGGTGGACGCGGCGGTCTTCAGCCGCTTCGTGCACCAGGGCCAGGTCTGCATGGCCGCCAACCGGGTCCTCGTGGACGCCTCCGTCGCCGACGAGTTCACCGAGAAGTTCGTCGCCAAGGTCCGCACCCTGAAGACCGGTGACCCGCGCGACCCGCAGACGGTCATCGGCCCGGTGATCAACTCCCAGCAGGCGGCCGCCCTTTCCGGCACCGTCGAGCAGGCACTCGCCGAGGGCGCCACGGCCCTGGTGCGAGGTGCCACGGAGGGCAACCTGGTCGAGCCCAGCGTGCTCACGGACGTCCCGGCCGGCTCCGCGCTGCTCCAGCAGGAGGTCTTCGGCCCGGTCGTCTTCCTCATCCGGTTCGACGGCGAGGAGGAGGCGGTCCGCATCGTCAACGACACGCCGTACGGCCTCAGCGGTGCCGTCCACACCGGTGACATCGAGCGGGGCGTCGCCTTCGCCAAGCGGATCGACACGGGCATGTTCCACGTGAACGACGGCACGGTCCACGACGAGCCGCTCGTGCCGTTCGGCGGCGAGAAGCACTCCGGCATCGGCCGCCTGAACGGCGAGACGACGCTGGAGGCGTTCACGACCGTCAAGTGGATCTCGGTCCAGCACGGGCGCAGCGGCTTCCCGTTCTGACCTCTCGGACGTTTTCGGCGGCGGCGGGCCATTGAGGTCAGGATCTGACCTCAATGGCCCGTACGTTCGTCGGTGTCAGGGCAGGGAGTCCCGACGGCAACCACGAAGGGCGGCCGGTCATGGTCATGCACGTAGCGGCGGAGGCACAGGGCGACGAGCGCGGGGCGCTGCTCGCGTTCATCGAGGAGCAGCGGGGCGGCGTCCGCCGGGCCCTGCTCGGGCTGACGGAGGAGCAGGCCCGCACCCGCCCGAGCGCCAGCGAGCTGTCGCTCGGCGGCCTGCTCAAGCATGTCGCCGAGGTCGAGCAGTCCTGGATCGCGCGGGCGAAGCACGAGCCGCCGGCGGTGCACCGCGACCAGTCGAACTGGCACGAGTGCTTCCAGCTGGCCGACGACGAGACGGTCGCGGGACGGCTGGCGTACTGGGAGGAGGTCGCCGCCGAGACGGAGAAGTTCATCCGGTCCGCGCCGAGCCTGGACGACTCCTTCCCGCTGCCGCCGGACCCCTGGTTCCCGCCGGAGGGCCGGGTCTCGCTGCGCTGGGTGTGCCTGCACCTGATCCGCGAGACCGCCCGGCACGCGGGCCACGCCGACATCATCCGGGAGAGCCTGGACGGCAAGACCGCCTTCGAGCTGGTGGCGCTGGAGCAGGGCACCTCCTGGGGGTGAGCGCCGGGCGCGCGGCCGTACGGCAATAACCTGGACCGCATGTCAGCGATCCGTCTTCTCGTGCTGGGCGCGGTCCGCCAGCACGGGCGGGCCCACGGCTACCAGGTGCGCGGCGACCTGGAGTACTGGGGCGCGCACGAGTGGTCCCACGCCAAGCCGGGCTCGATCTACCACGCCCTGAAGCAGATGGCCAAGCAGGGGCTGCTGCACGCGCACGAGATCGCGCCGTCCACGGCCGGCGGCCCGCCGCGCACCGAGTACGAGGTGACGCCGAGGGGCACCGAGGAGTACTTCGCCCTGCTGCGCGAGGCGCTGGTCGCCTACGACCAGCGCGGGGACATGAAGACGGCGGCCCTCGGCTTCATGGTCGACCTGCCCCGGGCCGAGGCGGTGGCCCTGCTCAAGGAGCGCTCGCGGCGGATCGAGGCGTGGCGGGTCTCGGTGACCGAGCACTACGTGCCCGAGGGCGGGCCCGCCGGGCTCGGGCACATCGGCGAGATCATGAACATGTGGGTCCACACGGCCGACTCCGAGGCCGCGTGGACCCGGGGCCTCGTGGAGCGCCTGGAGAACGGCGCGTACACCTTCGCGGGCGAGGGCGAGCCGTTCGTCGGCGTGCTCGCCGAGGGCGAGGAGAACCCGTACGCGACGGGGGAGCGGCATCCCCAGGACGACCGCTGAGCGAGCGGCCACGTCACAGTCCCTCGCCCTCGGCTCCGATGCCGGCGTCGTCGTACAGCGACGACAACGGCGGTAGCTGCCTCGAAGTCCTCGACCACCACCCCTCCGCCGGCGTCCCCGTCCGCGACTCCAAGCAGCCGGAGGGCCCCGCGCTCATCGTCGCGGGGCCGGTGTGGGCGTCGTTCGTCACGGCGGTCAAGGGCGGAGCCCTGCGCCGCTGACCGGGGTCTCAGCCGGGTCGGCGAAGTACGCGCGGTTCGGCTGCGCCCGAAGGGGCGCGGGGAACTGCGCGACCGGCCACGACGGACCCGCAGCCGACCGACGGCACATCGCGGCACCGCCAGCGGAGCGCCTAGTGGTGGAAGCCGGTCGCCGCAGCCTTGTCCCGGGTCAACGGGTGTGGCTGGCGGTTCAGTTGGGGCAGCAGGCGGGTCAGGTCGTCCAGGAACAGGTCGGCCAGGTCGTGCGAGAAGCCGTTGCGGCACACCACCCGCAGCACGGACAGGTCCTCGCGGTTCGCCGGGAAGGTGTACGCGGGCACCAGCCAGCCGCTCTCGCGCAGCCGCCGGGAGACGTCGAAGACGTCGTACGCCGTGACGTCGTCGGCCGTGGTCAGCGCGAACACCGGCAGCTCGTCCCCGTGGGTGAGGAGCCTGAAGTCGCTCAGTTCTCCGATGCGTTCGGCCAGCGAGGTCGCCACGTCCCGGGTCGACTGCTGCACCGCCCGGTAGCCGTCGCGGCCGAGGCGCAGGAACGTGTAGTACTGCGCGACCACCTGCGCGCCGGGCCGGGAGAAGTTGAGCGCGAAGGTCGGCATGTCGCCGCCCAGGTAGTTCACCCGGAACACCAGCTCCTCCGGCAGCGCCTCCGCGTCCCGCCACAGCGCCCAGCCGACTCCGGGGTACACGAGCCCGTACTTGTGCCCGGAGGCGTTGATCGAGGCCACCCGGGGCAGGCGGAAGTCCCACTCCAGGTCCTCGTCCAGGAAGGGTGCCACCATGCCGCCGGAGGCGCCGTCCACGTGGACCGGGATGTCGAGTCCGGTGCGCTCCTGGAGGGCGTCCAGGGCCGCGCACAGGTCGGCGATCGGCTCGTAGGAGCCGTCGAAGGTCGAGCCGAGGATGCCGACGACCCCGATGGTGTTCTCGTCGCACAGCTCGGCCGCCGCCTGCGGGTCCAGATGGAAGCGGTCGCCCTCCATCGGGACCTGCCGGGCCTCCACCTCCCAGAAGTTGCAGAACTTCTCCCAGCACACCTGGACGTTGATGCCCATGACGAGGTTCGGGCGCGCGCCCGGATAGCGGTCGGCGTTCCGCCGTGACCAGCGCCGCTTCAGCGCCATCCCGGCGAGCATGCACGCCTCGCTCGACCCGGTCGTCGAACAGCCCACCGCCGCCGACGGATCCGGCGCGTTCCACAGGTCGGCGAGCATCGCCACACAGCGCCGTTCCAGCTCGGCCGTGCGCGGGTACTCGTCCTTGTCGATCATGTTCTTGTCGCGGCACTCGCCCATCAGCACCCCGGCCTGCGGCTCCATCCAGGTGGTGACGAACGTGGCCAGGTTCAGCCGGGAGTTGCCGTCCAGCATCAGCTCGTCGTGCACCAGCTGGTACGCCGTGTTCGGGGGCAGCGGGCCGTCCGGGAGCCGGTGCGTGGGCGGGGCCTCGGTCATCCCCGCGACCGGATTGGCCTCGCCGAAGAACGGGTTGACCGACATCACGCGCTTCTGATGCTGCTCGGGACCTTTGTGCAGGGCCATGAGACGTGCCTCCGGGAGTTCGGGAAGGAATCGGGGGATTCAGCGGACCGGCGTGCCGTCCGGCCGCAACTGCAGCTGCGGACGCCCCGTCACCAGCAGCCAGGCGGGCAGCGAGGCGACGCACAGCAGGGTGAGGACCGCGGGCGAGGCCGCCAGGACGGCGGCGGTGAACAGGCTCACCCAGCCCTGTCGCGTGACAGCCAGGAGCATGCCCAGGACGCCCGTCGCCACGCCCACCGAGGGATGCACGGCCGGAACGAGCGCATGGGCACACAGACCCAGCGACGCGCCGATGAAGACCGCCGGGAAGATACGGCCGCCACGGAAGCCGCAGGCCGCGGCCACCAGCAGCGCCGCCAGCTTCACCACCGCCATCACGGCGAACTGCCCCGCCGACCAGCCCGCCGGGTTCCGGGCCAGCTCCCCGACCTCCGCCAGCCCCTTGAACAGCGTCAGACGACCGCCCAGCGCCCCCAGCGCGCCCAGCACGAGCCCGCCCGCCGGCAGCATCAGCATCGGGTGCCGCAGCCGCCGGAAGCCCGCGTGGACGTACGGGAAGGCGTACACGGCGCCCATGCCGAGCAGCGCGGCGGCCGAGGCGATCACCACGGCGGCCAGCACGTCCTTCGCGTCGAGGTGGCGCAGCGGCGGCAGTCCCAGGTCGAAGGTCGGACGGAAGACGAGGGAGGTCGTCAGGGCCCCGCACGCGCCGGCCGTGAGCGGCGCGAACAGGTTGTCCCACAGCCGCCCCCGCATCGGCTTCCCGGCCAGCGCCTCGGAGATGACCAGCGCCGCCGCCACCGGGGTGCCGAACAGCGCGCCGATCGTCGCCGACTCGGCCAGCACCGGCCACAGCGAGTCCGGCGTCCGGGGCAGCAGCCGGGTGCCGAGCCAGGCCGCGAGGCCCACGTTCACGGCGATGACCGGGTTCTCCGGGCCGAGGCTCGGACCGCCGGCCAGCATCAGCGCGGCCGCCAGCAGCAGGCCCGGCAGCACGACCGGCGGCAGGGCCGGGGCGTCGAGGCCGAGCGTCGCCGGATCGGGGCCGGCGTGGCCCGGCACCTTCCAGACCACCAGCCCGACCGCGATCCCGGTCGCCACGAGCATCACGAACATCCACTGCACCGAGTAGCGGCCCACCCCGAGCGCGTCCGGCAGCGGCCCCCACAGCACGTGCTGGAGCCTCTCCGCCGCTGCGCTCACCCCGATGAAGACCAGGGCCGCGGCCACGCCCACGACGACGGCGGGCAGGATGAACGGCAGCAGGGACCGTGCCGGAGCCGTGGAAGCGGTCGGGGGCGGCTGCCGCGCGGTTTCCTGGGCCACGGGCTCACCATAAGCGGACAGAACAAACAAAACGGTCAAAGTGTATGGAGCGTCCGGAGTGATCCGGAACGCGAACGGGCTTGCACCTCACGCCACGTGAGGCCTCAGCGTGGGGACGTACCGACGACAAGGACGTCAAGGAGCGGAAGAGTGAGCTACTCCGTGGGACAGGTCGCGGGGTTCGCCGGGGTCACGGTGCGCACCCTGCACCATTACGACGAGATCGGCCTGCTCGCGCCCGGCGGGCGCACGCACGCCGGGCACCGGCGCTACACCGACGCCGATCTCGACCGGCTCCAGCAGATCCTGTTCTACCGGGAGCTCGGCTTCCCGCTCGACGAGGTCGCGGCCCTGCTCGACGATCCGGCGGTGGACCCGCGGGAACACCTGCGCCGGCAGCACGACCTGCTGACCGCCCGGATCGAGAAGCTGCAGAAGATGGCCGAGGCCGTGGAGCACGCCATGGAGGCACGCACGATGGGCATTCAACTCACCCCCGAGGAGCGGTTCGAGGTCTTCGGGGACAAGGACCCCGAGCAGTACCGCGAGGAGGCGGAGCAGCGCTGGGGCAACACCGAGGCGTACGCCGAGTCCCAGCGCCGGGCCGCCACGTACACCAAGGAGGACTGGAAGCGCATCCAGGCCGAGGTCGACGACTGGCAGGAGCGCTACGCCGCCCTGGTGGACGCCGGCGAGGAGCCGTCCGGCGAGGCCGCCATGGACCTTGCCGAGGAGCACCGGCGGCACATCGGCCGGTGGTACTTCGAGGTGCCGTACGAGATGCACCGGTGCTTCGCCGGGATGTACGTCTCCGACGAGCGCTTCAAGGCCTTCTACGACGCGGTGCGGCCGGGCCTCGCCGAGCATCTGCGGGGCGCGATCGACGCCAACGCCGACCGGCACACCTCCTGACCGGTCCCGGCCCGGGGGCGCACGAGCTCACTCCCGGGCCGGGACCGCGGCGGTCACTCCTTGGAGCGGTCACTCCTTGGCGAGGACCACCGCGGTGCCGTAGGCGCACACCTCGGTGCCCACGTCGGCGGCCTCGGTCACGTCGAACCGGAACGCGAGCACGGCGTTGGCACCCCGCGCGCGTGCCTGCTCCACCAGTCGCTCCATGGCCTGGTTGCGGGTCTGCACGAGCGTCTTGGTGAGGCCCTTCAGCTCGCCGCCGATCATCGACTTCAGTCCGGCGCCGATCTGGCTGCCGAGGTGGCGCGAGCGCACGGTGAGTCCGAAGACCTCGCCGATCACCTGCTCCACCCGGCGTCCGGGCACGTCGTTCGTCGTCACGACCAGCACGTCCGGCTGCGGCTCCTGGCCGCCGCCGTAGTCTTCGAGTCCCATGAGTCACAGCTTTCTCTCGGTTGTCCCACAGTGCATCCTGGAGGCATCGGTGGAACCTGGGGCGGTCACTTCACGTTGATAGCTTTGGGCGGCACTCGCAGGGAAGTACGCCGTTCAGCCGCCGCAACCGCCTTCACCCCCTCAGGAGCCCGGACCCGTGATGACACTCGCCCTCGGCCCGAGCTGGCTCGATCCCAACAACCTGCTGGACAACTTCGGCATATGGGGCCTGCTGCTCGTCGTCTTCGCCGAGTCCGGCCTGCTCATCGGGTTCTTCCTGCCCGGTGACTCGCTGCTGTTCACCTGCGGCCTGCTGATCACCTCGCACCAGTTGAACTTCCCCCTGTGGGGCGCCGTCGGCCTGATCTGCCTCGCCGCGGTACTCGGCGACCAGGCGGGCTACATGTTCGGCAAGAAGGTCGGTCCGTCCCTCTTCAACCGCCCCGACTCCCGCCTGTTCAAGCAGGAGAACGTCACCAAGGCGCACGAGTTCTTCGAGAAGTACGGCCCGAAGTCCCTGGTCCTGGCCCGCTTCGTGCCCGTGGTGCGCACGTTCACGCCGATCATCGCGGGCGTCAGCGGCATGAAGTACCGCTCGTTCGTGACGTTCAACGTCATCGGCGGCACCCTGTGGGGCGCGGGCGTCACCCTGCTCGGCTCCTGGCTCGGCAACATCGACTTCGTCAAGAACAACATCGAGGCGATCCTGATCCTGATCGTCCTCGTCTCCGTGGTCCCGATCGCGATCGAGTTCCTGCGCGCACGGAGCAAGGCCAGGAAGGAGGCCGCCGCCCGCCCCGAGCCGCAGCCCCTCCCGCAGCAGCCCCGGCCCGCGTACCAGCACCGGCAGCCGGTGACGGACGACGCGACGGCCCAGCTCCGCCGCATCGAGCCGACCGAGCCGGAGCCGTACGCCTACCAGCAGCCTCAGCAGCCGCAGTACCAGCAGCAGCCGCAGCAGGAGTGGAACCAGCAGCAGTACTACGACCAGGGGCAGTACCAGCAGCACGGACAGCAGCAGTACGGGCAGCAGCAGCACTACGGGCACCAGCAGTACGACCAGCAGCAGTACGACCAGAACCAGTACGCGCCGAACCCGTACGACCAGAGCTCCTACCCGGACGGCTACCGCAACCAGTAGGCCGCTCAGAACCCCCTGGTCCGCTTGGCGGCCCTGCGCTTCCCGGCGGAGGGGATCCGCAGGAACAGCCGGGAGATCTCCGACCCCAGGTTGACCCCGATGGCGATGGCCATGGCGAGTGACGCCGCCTTGGCCAGCGACACCAGCCCCTTGTCCACCTGGTTCTGGGCGATGCTGAGCAGCCCGAAGTACGTCGCCGAACCGGGCAGCAGCGGCCCGATCGCCGCCGTCGTGTACGGCAGCGCCGACGCGAACCGGTAGCGCGACAGCAACTGCCCGAACAGACCCACCAGCCCCGCCGCCACGGCCGTGGAGGCCACCGGCGAGATGCCGCCGACGTAGTGCATCGCGCCGTACACCGACCACGCGACGCCCCCGTTGAGGGTCACCCACAGCACGGTCGAACGTTCCTGCTGGAGCAGGACCGCGAAGGTCAGCGACAGCACCATGGACGCCGCGATCTGGATCAGCGGCCGTTCGTTGATCATCAGCGCCGCGTCCGGGTTCAGCGTGCCGCCGACCTTCACGCCGAAGTACAGGACGAGCAGCACGCCGGTGACGATGCCGACGAAGAAGTACATGACCTCCAGCAGGCGCGCGGAGGCGGTGATGTAGAAGCCGGTCAGGCCGTCCTGCACGCCCGCCACCAGCGCCCGCCCGGGCAGCAGCGCGAACAGCCCACCGGTGACCACGGCGGACGCCTTCACGTCGACATCGGCCAGCGCGAACGCCACACCGATCGCGGCGGGCGGCATCGCGGCGACGGTGAACTGGTAGAACTCCGGCAGTCCGCGCCCCGCGCACAGCCAGGCCAGCCGGTCGCCGAGCATCGCGCCGAGGGCCGCCGCGACGAACACGATCAGGTCACCGCCGACCAGGACGGAGGCGGCACCGGCCAGCAGCCCGCCGGCGAGGGTCAGCACCCAGCCGGAGTAGGGGTGCCGGTTGCGGCGGATCTCCGCGAGGCGCCGGTAGGCCTCCTCCAGCGAGACGTGCGTCTCCGGGTCGGTCAGGTCGTCCACCAGCCGGAACACGGCCGCGAGCCGCGTGTAGTCGGTGCCCCGCCGGCGCACCGTCCGCGACGCCGTCACCGGGTCCTCCACCAGCGACGGCTGGTGCGAGATCGACAGCAGCGTGAAGGTGACGTTCGGCTCGCAGCGGTCCAGGCCGTAGGAGCGGCACACCGCGAACATCGCGGCCTCCACGTCCTCCGCGCCCTCCCCGCCCGCGAGCAGCAACTCCCCGATACGCAGCGTCAGGTCGAGCACGCGCGGAACCGCCGGGCCCTCCTCCTCGTGGCGCTGCACGGGCTCGGGCGCCGGCCGCTCGGTCACCGGCATGCGCAGCATCGTGCGCATCCGGTCCTGCCAGGGCGCGTCCTTGATCAGGCTGACCGGTATCCCGGACGCCGGGGTGAACGCGGCCGACGCACCGGCGCTGTAGGCGCTCGGCAGGCTGAACGCCGACCCCGCCGGCTCCGCGCCCGGCGCCTGCGGCACCGCCAGCCCGTCCGGCACGGCGAACTCGGACGTCGTCTCCGGTTCGACACTGCCCTCGGGGACCTCGATGCCCTGGGGAATGGCGAACTCGGACGTGATCTCCGGGTCGTACCGCGCCTCGTCCGACCGGGGCTTGCGGTCCTCCGCCTCCGTCACCTCGCACCGCTCCCTGAACGACACCCTTCTGCAACCCTCAGTATGCGCATGCCTGCGCGGCGGACACACAAACGGGCCGCACGCGTGCGCGTGCGGCCCGTTTCAGCGGGACAGGACCGGCTCAGTGGCCGCCCGTCTCCTTGAAGCGCTTGTAGGACCGCTCGATCTCGGCCTCGGCGTCGGTGCGGCCCACCCAGTTGGCGCCCTCGACGGACTTGCCGGGCTCCAGGTCCTTGTAGACCTCGAAGAAGTGCTGGATCTCCAGGCGGTCGAACTCCGACACGTGGTGGATGTCGCGCAGGTGCTCCACACGCGGGTCGGTGGCCGGGACGCACAGCAGCTTGTCGTCGCCGCCCGCCTCGTCCGTCATGCGGAACATGCCGATCGCGCGGCACTTGATCAGGCAGCCCGGGAAGGTCGGCTCGTCCAGGATGACCAGCGCGTCCAGCGGGTCGCCGTCCTCGCCGAGGGTGTTCTCGACGAAGCCGTAGTCGGTCGGGTAGGCGGTCGAGGTGAAGAGGCGACGGTCCAGGCGGATCCGACCGGTCTCGTGGTCCACCTCGTACTTGTTGCGCGAACCCTTCGGGATCTCGATCGTGACGTCGAACTCCACCGGTGGCTCCTCCATGATCAGCACATAGTTCTGGTGGTTAAGTGTCCCTCACGCACGTGTGTGATCGCGAAAGGGGCTGGTGGTCGTGCCGGAGCCGAGGCCGTGGCGGGCCGCAGGACCGCAGGTGGAGCGGATTGCGAACGCCGTACGACCGCGTCTGGCGCGGGCCTTCGCAGCCGTACGGCCGCGGGCCGCGCGGCTGACCCGGGCCCTTGTCGCCCGGTCCCCGCACCTCCCCCGTCCGCGAGCCGTCAGGACCTGGCAGTACACCGCGGGCGCCGCCACCGCCGGCCTCGCACTCGCCGCCGGCGTGGTGACCGTGTCCGGCCCCTGGGACGCCAACGGTCAGCGTACGGCCGAGCGGGACAGAGCGATCGCTCTGGACCGCTCAGGTGGCGCAGATCACGGCGGTTCCGGAGCGGCCGCCGGGGCGCCGCGGCCCGCGCCGAGCGCCGCGCCCGTCCTGGTGGGCCTGGACGCCGCGACGCAGGCCGTGGGCACCAAGAAGGCCGCCCCGGGCGGAAAGCCCCTCTCGGACGTCCTCGGGCCCCTTCTGGACGCTCCCGCGCTGGGCGACAGCCACGCGGCGGCCGTCGTCGACGTCACCACCGGCAAGCGCCTGTACGGCAGCGCCGACACCGAGGCCCTCACGCCCGCCTCCACCACCAAGATCGCCACCGCGGTCGCCGCCCTGTCCGCCCTCGGCCCCGACCACCGCTTCACCACCCGCGCGGCCTTCGAACCCGACACCGGCGAGCTCGTCCTGGTCGGCGGCGGCGACCCCACGCTGACCGCCCACAAGGAGGCCGACATCTGGGCGAGCCTGCGCCGGCTCGCCGCCGACACCGCCCAGGCGCTGCACAGGCGCGGCATCCGCAAGGTCACGCTCTCCTACGACACGACCCTGTTCACCGGTCCCGCCCTGCACCCCATCGGCGTCAACGACAACCTCGCCCCGGTCAGCGCCCTGACCGTCGACGAGGGCCGTACCGACGACTCCGCCGGCGGCCCGGCACCCCGGGTGAGCGACCCGGCGAAGGACACGGCGGCCAAGTTCGCGGACTACCTGAACTCCGCGGGCGTCACGACCTCGTCCCCGGGCCCCTCGAAGGCCTCCACGCGCGCGCAGACCCTCGCCACGGTCTCCTCGCCCCCGCTGGCCGACATCGTCGAGCGGATGCTGACCAACAGCGACAACGACATCGCCGAGACCCTGGCCCGCCAGACGGCGCTCACGAGCGGTCAGCCGGGCAGCTTCGAGGGCGGCGCCAAGGCGATCTCCGCACGGCTGACGAAGCTGGGCCTGCCGATGGCCGGTGCCTCTTTCCATGACGGCAGCGGCCTCAACCGCGACGACCGGCTCACCCCCGACCTCCTCACCGGCCTGCTGGTCACGGCCGGTGACCCGGCCCGCCCCGGCCTGCGCCCCGTCCTCACCGGCCTGCCCATCGCCGGCTTCACCGGCACCCTGACCAGCCGTTACGCCAATGGCGCGGCCGGCGTCGTACGCGCCAAGACGGGCACCCTGACCGGCGTCAACACCCTGGCCGGCACGGTCGTCGACGCCGACGGCCGCCTCCTGGCCTTCGCCTTCATGGCCGCCGGCACGACGAACCCCGAGGAGGCCCAGTCGGCCCTCGACCGGACGGCCACCGCGCTGGCGGGGTGCGGATGCGGCTAGGCACACGCGCGTGCCGCACGTTCACACGGCCTGCCCGAAGTGGGAACGCTCACGTACGGTTGACGACATGACTGGCTTCGGTGGCACCACATCTCCCGGGATGGTCGACTGGAACCTCGCGGTGGCGACCGCGACACGGCTCGTGCGACCGGGCCCCGACGTCAGCCGCGACGAGGCACGCACCGTCGTCGCGGAGCTGCGACGGCACGCGAAGGCCTCGGAGGAGCACGTCCGGGGCTTCACCCGGATGGGCACCGGCGAGATCCACGACACGCCGGTCCTCGTCGTCGACCGCCCCGGCTGGGTCCGGGCCAACGTCGCCGGCTTCCGCGAGATCCTCAAACCGCTCCTGGAGAAAATGCAGGAGCGCCGCTCCGGAACCCCCGGCAACGCGGTCCTCGGCGCCGTCGGCGGCAAGGTCACCGGGGTCGAACTGGGCATGCTGCTGTCGTTCCTGTCCTCCCGGGTCCTCGGCCAGTACGAGACCTTCGCCCCGGCCACCCGCGAGCTGCCGGCCGGCGAGAACGGCGGTGGCCGCCTCCTGCTCGTCGCGCCCAACATCGTCCACGTCGAGCGCGAACTCGACGTCGAACCACACGACTTCCGCCTGTGGGTGTGCCTGCACGAGGAGACCCACCGGACGCAGTTCACCGCCGTGCCCTGGCTGCGCGACCACCTTGAGGGCGAAATCCAGTCGTTCTTGGCGGAGACCGACGTCGACCCGATGACGTTCCTGGAGCGCATCCGCGAGGCCGCCCAGTCCCTGGCGGGGGGCCGCCCCGAGGGCGAGGAGGACGACGGCGGCCGCTCCTTCGTCGAACTGGTGCAGACCCCCGCCCAGCGGGAGATCCTCGGCCGCCTCACCGCCGTGATGTCCCTGCTGGAGGGCCACGCCGACTACGTCATGGACGGCGTCGGACCGAGCGTCGTACCGTCCGTGGCCGAGATCCGCGAGAAGTTCCAGCAGCGCCGCGCCAAGGGCGCCTCCCGGCTGGATCTCGCCCTGCGCAAGCTGCTCGGTCTGGATGCCAAACTGAGGCAGTACCGGGACGGCGAACGGTTCGTACGGGCCGTCGTCGAGCAGGTCGGCACCGACGGCTTCAACCGGGTGTGGACCTCGCCCAACACCCTTCCCACCAAGGCCGAGATCGCGAAACCGGCGGACTGGGTCGCGCGGGTGCACCGCAAGGCCGAGTCGTGAACGCGACGGCCGCGTCGTGAATCGAATTCGGCCTGCGGCAGGCGAACGCCCCTCCAATCACCCGTCCGAGGGACCGTGAGCCTTGCGTAGGCGTGCAATGCTCGGGGAACCCCCCGGTTCTGTCACCATCTACACACTCTGAGTGACTGAGCTCGGACCCACCCCCCGACAACTTCATGAAGGGAACCGACCATGGGTCCCCATCCTGCGGTCGCGGCGATACGCCTGGCGGTCCGCCGCGTCCTCCACGACATCCTCAATGACCACACCTCGGGCGAGATCCCGGGCCGGACGGCCGAGCGGCCCCCCTCCCCGCTCGTCCTCGTCGCGTGCTCCGGCGGCGCCGACTCCATGGCCCTCGCCTCCGCGCTCGCCTTCGAAGCGCCCCGCCTCGGCATCCGCGCCGGCGGCGTCACCGTCGACCACGGCCTCCAGGCCGGCTCCGACCTCCGCGCCGACGAGGTCGCCCTGCGCCTGCGCGGCCTCGGCCTCGACCCGGTCGAGTCGGTCGCCGTGACCGTCGGCCGCGAGGGCGGCCCCGAAGCCGCCGCCCGCGACGCCCGCTACGCCGCCCTCGACGCCGTCTCCGAACGCCACGGCGCCACCGCGATCCTGCTCGGCCACACCCGCGACGACCAGGCCGAGACGGTCCTGCTCGGCCTCGCCCGCGGCTCCGGCATCCGCTCCCTGTCCGGCATGGCCGCGGTCTCGGGGGCCGGCGGCCGTTACCGGCGGCCCTTCCTCCAGCTCGACCGGCAGACCGCCCGCAAGGCCTGCATGGTCCAGTCCCTGCCCGTTTGGGACGATCCTCACAACGCCGACCCCGCCTACACCCGCTCCCGGCTGCGGCACGAGGGTCTGCCCGCCCTGGAGAAGGCCCTCGGCAAGGGCGTCGTGGAGGCGCTCGCCCGCACCGCCCAGCTCTCCCGCGACGACGCCGACGCCCTCGACAGCTGGGCCCGTCAGGCCGAGGGTTCCGTACGGGACGGCGCCGGCCTGCTGGAATGCGCCAAGCTGTACGCCCTGCCGCCCGCCGTGCGCCGCCGCATCCTGCGCCGCGCGGCCATCGAGGCCGGTGCTCCGGCCGGCGCGCTGTTCGCCCGTCACATCGAGGAAGTCGACCGTCTGATCACCGGCTGGCGCGGCCAGGGAGCCATCAATCTCCCGGGCAAAGTCGTCGCCCAGCGGCAGGGTGGCAGACTGGTGATTCGGCAAGGCTGAATCCCGACACCCGGCGGAGCGACCCTCCGGCGGTCCGGGCGGCCGGCCGCCGGGAAGTGCGGGACGACCGAAAGTGATGCGGGTGGACGCGAAAGACATGGGTGCCGACCTCGAGAAGGTGCTCATCACCAAGGAAGAGATCGACGCGAAGCTGGCGGAGCTGGCCGCGAAGATCGACGCGGAGTACGCGGGCAAGGACCTGCTCATCGTCGGCGTCCTCAAGGGCGCGGTGATGGTCATGGCGGACCTCGCCCGCGCGCTGTCCACGCCCCTCACCATGGACTGGATGGCCGTGTCCTCCTACGGCGCGGGCACCCAGTCCTCCGGTGTCGTGCGGATCCTCAAGGACCTCGACACCGACATCAAGGGCCGGCACGTCCTGATCGTCGAGGACATCATCGACTCCGGGCTGACCCTGTCCTGGCTGATCAACAACCTCGGCTCGCGCGAGCCCGCCTCGCTGAAGGTGTGCACGCTGCTGCGCAAGCCCGACGCCGCGAAGGTCGCGATCGACGTCGAGTGGGTCGGCTTCGACATCCCGAACGAGTTCGTCGTCGGCTACGGCCTCGACTACGCCGAGAAGTACCGCAACCTGCCGTTCGTCGGTACGCTCGCGCCCCACGTCTACGGCGGCTGAGCCACTCGGCTCAAGCCTTGTAGGACGATCGGGAACCCCGGCGGGTTCCGCGCCGTTGAAGCATGCAGAGACGGGCCTCCCGGCTGTTTCGAAACGCTTCGTGCGGCTTCGGACACAGCCACGCTGGGGTACCGTCAGAAGAACTGTCTTATCAAACTCACTATGGCAGGAGGGACGGGGCGGCACCGCTCCGTATGGATGGACGTGAAGCGATACTTCCGTGGGCCGGTCATGTGGATCGTGCTGGCCGTCCTTGCCGTGGTCGTGTTGATGCAGGTCGTCGGCTCGTCCGGCGGCTACAAGACGGTGGACACCGGCCAGGTCGTTGCAGCGATCAATGCCGACAAGGTCCAGTCGGCCAAGATCACCACTGGTGACGAGCAGACCATCAAGGTCACCCTCAAGGACGGCCAGAAGGTCGACGGCAGCTCGAAGATCCAGGCGAGCTACATCGGCGACCAGCAGGGCACCCAGCTCGCCAGCAACCTTCAGACCAAGTACGAGAGCAAGCAGATCCCGGACGGCTACACCGTGTCGCCGTCCAAGCAGAACCCGTTCGTCGGCGTCCTGCTCTCCCTGCTGCCCTTCGTCCTGATCGTGGTCGTCTTCCTGTTCCTGATGAATCAGATGCAGGGCGGCGGCTCCCGGGTCATGAACTTCGGCAAGTCCAAGGCCAAGCTCATCACCAAGGACACCCCGAAGACGACGTTCGCCGATGTCGCAGGCTGCGACGAGGCCGTCGAGGAGCTCCACGAGATCAAGGAGTTCCTGCAGGAGCCGGCCAAGTTCCAGGCCGTCGGCGCCAAGATCCCCAAGGGTGTGCTGCTCTACGGCCGCCCGGGTACCGGCAAGACGCTGCTCGCGCGCGCCGTCGCCGGCGAGGCGGGCGTGCCGTTCTACTCGATCTCCGGTTCCGACTTCGTCGAGATGTTCGTCGGTGTCGGTGCCTCGCGTGTCCGTGACCTGTTCGAGCAGGCCAAGGCGAACGCCCCGGCGATCGTCTTCGTCGACGAGATCGACGCGGTCGGCCGCCACCGCGGCGCCGGCCTCGGCGGTGGTCACGACGAGCGCGAGCAGACGCTGAACCAGCTGCTCGTCGAGATGGACGGCTTCGACGTCAAGGGCGGCGTCATCCTGATCGCCGCCACCAACCGCCCCGACATCCTGGACCCGGCGCTGCTGCGCCCCGGCCGGTTCGACCGGCAGATCGCGGTCGACCCGCCGGACCTCCAGGGCCGTCTGGAGATCCTCAAGGTCCACCAGAAGGGCAAGCCGGTCGCGCCCGACGTCGACCTGTCCGCCGTGGCCCGCCGCACCCCGGGCATGACCGGTGCCGACCTCGCGAACGTGCTGAACGAGGCCGCGCTGCTCACCGCCCGCGGCGATCAGAAGCTGATCGACAACAAGGCGCTGGACGAGGCGATCGACCGCGTGGTCGCGGGCCCGCAGAAGCGGACCCGGATCATGTCGGACAAGGAGAAGAAGATCACCGCGTACCACGAGGGCGGTCACGCCCTGGTCGCGGCGGCCTCGCCGAACTCCGACCCGGTCCACAAGATCACGATCCTGTCCCGCGGCCGTGCCCTCGGTTACACGATGGTCCTGCCCGACGAGGACAAGTACTCGACCACGCGCAACGAGATGCTGGACCAGCTCGGCTACATGCTGGGCGGCCGCGCGGCCGAGGAGCTGGTCTTCCACGACCCGACCACCGGCGCCGCGAACGACATCGAGAAGGCCACCAACCTGGCCCGCGCGATGGTCACGCAGTACGGCATGACCGAGCGGCTCGGCGCCATCAAGTTCGGCGGCGACAACAGCGAGCCTTTCCTCGGCCGTGAGATGGCTCACCAGCGCGACTACTCGGAAGAGGTCGCCGCGCTGGTCGACGAAGAGGTCAAGAAGCTCATCGAGAACGCGCACAACGAGGCCTGGGAGATCCTGGTCGAGAACCGCGACGTGCTCGACCAGCTCGTCCTTCACCTGCTGGAGAAGGAGACCCTGGGCAAGGAGGAGATCGCCGAGATCTTCGCCCCGATCGTCAAGCGCCCGCCGCGGCCCGCGTGGACCGGTTCCTCGCGCCGCACCCCGTCCACCCGCCCGCCGGTGCTCTCCCCGAAGGAGCTGGCACTGACCAACGGTGCGAACGGCTCGACGGCCTCGATCAGCACGGTCAAGTCCACTGCGTCGGAGTCCGCTCCGGTGACGGACCAGGCTCCGGAGGACCGCTCCGAGAGCTGAGCGTGTTTCGGCCAAGCGGCCCGGAATGCACGCCGCGCCCCCCAGGGTTTTAGCCTGGGGGGCGCGGCATTTTCCTTATGCACGCATGTGGACGACAGGAACGAGGCACCAGATGACCGACCCGGTGACGCTGGACGGTGAGGGACGCATCGGCGAGTTCGACGAGAAGCGCGCCGAGAACGCCGTGCGGGAGCTGCTGATCGCGGTCGGTGAGGACCCGGACCGCGAGGGGCTGCGGGAGACGCCGGCGCGGGTGGCCCGGGCGTACAAGGAGATCTTCGCGGGCCTGTGGCAGCAGCCGGAGGACGTCCTGACGACGACGTTCGACATCGGTCACGACGAGATGGTCCTCGTGAAGGACATCGAGGTGTACTCGACCTGCGAGCATCACCTGGTGCCGTTCCGGGGCATCGCGCACGTCGGGTACATCCCGTCGACGTCCGGGAAGATCACGGGCCTGTCCAAGCTGGCCCGCCTCGTGGACGTCTACGCACGCCGCCCGCAGGTGCAGGAACGTCTCACTACGCAGATCGCGGACTCCCTGATGGAGATCCTGGAGCCCCGGGGCGTGATCGTGGTCGTGGAGTGCGAGCACATGTGCATGTCCATGCGCGGCATCCGCAAGCCGGGAGCGAAGACCATAACGTCGGCCGTCCGCGGTCAGCTGCGGGACGTCGCCACCCGGAACGAGGCGATGAGCCTGATCATGGCGCGCTGAACCGCGCGCCGGACCCGGCGGGATGCGGCCGGGCGGTCACGCCGCCGGTTCCGCCCCCGGGTGGTTCTGGTCCTCGTCGTCCGGGAGCTTGCACACGCGCTCCAGGAACAGGGCCGCCACTATCACCGCGATGCCGGCCAGCACCGAGAAGCCGGCGTAGATGGCCTGGTCGCGGCGGGTGGGCAGGTCCAGCAGCTCCAGCAGGAACACGCCCGTGCCGCCGTACATGCCGGCGACGAGGGCCGCGACCAGGGCGCTGGCCTGGCCGAAGACGACCGCGCGGGCGGCCATCAGCGGGTCGACGCCCTTGGCACCGGGCCGGCGCTCGCGCTGGGCCTTCAGCCGGGCGCGCAGCGAGAGCGCCGTCGCGGCCAGGACCACGGCGATCAGGGCGAGCACGATGGGCGCGGCCAGGGGGACGCTCGGCAGGGTCCCGATCGCGTTCCAGAGGCGGGCGCCCGCCCACGACAGGACTCCGGCCACGACGAACACGCCGACCAGCACCCTGATGCGCAGCTCTTTCACGGTGTCCCTTCAGCTCCCCCGGACCGGCCCGGACCGTGGTCGTTCCGACCTTGCCGTCCTGACCTTAACGACTACTCGGGCAGTCGGAGTTCCAGGTCCGCGCGGGGCGTCACGCCCTCACGGGTGACGGCCGCCAGCAGATCGGCCACCGGGCCCCGGCCGGGGAGCTTGGCCTGCGGGTCCACGTCGTGCCAGGGGGCGAGCACGAAGGCGCGCTCGTGGGCGCGCGGGTGGGGGAGGGTGAGCCGCGGGTCGTCGGAGGTGACGTCGGCGTAGGCGACGATGTCGACGTCCAGCGTGCGCGGGCCCCAGTGCTCGTCCCGGACCCGCTTGAAGGCCTCCTCGACGGCGTGCGCGCGCTCCAGCAGGGACTCGGGGGGCAGGGTGGTCTTCAGGACCACGATCGCGTTGAAGTACGACGGCTGGGTGCCGGGTGCCACGCCCCACGGCTCGGTCTCGTACACCGGCGAGACCGCTTTGACGCGCACTCCCGGGGTGTCCTCCAGCGCGTCGACGGCGCCCTGGAGGGTCTCCAGGCGGTTGCCGAGGTTGGCGCCGATGGAGATGACGGCCCATTTGGGGTTCTGCAAGGTCGTGTCGGCGGCGTCGACCTGCTCGACGACCGAGGCGGGCACCGGCTGGACGGTCGGGTCGCTGTGACCCTGGAGGTACGGTCGGGTCATACTCGGCTCCTGGTGATGGTGACGGTCACGTCGTCGAAGGGGACGGTGATCGGCGCGTCCGGCTTGTGGACGCACACCTCCACCTCCAGGACCCCTTCGTGCTTCAGACAGGTGCGCGCGATCCGCTCGGCGAGCGTCTCGATGAGGTTCACCGGCTCGCCCTCGACCTCGGCCACGACTTCCTCGGCCACGATGCCGTAGTGCACGGTCTTCGTCAGGTCGTCGTCCGCCGCGGCCGGCCGGGTGTCCAGCCCGAGGACGAGGTCCACGATGAAGGTCTGGCCCTCTTCGCGCTCCTTGGGGAACACACCGTGGTGCCCGCGGGCCTTGAGGCCGCGCAGCGCGACACGATCCACGCGAATCACTCCTGCAATCGTCGGGAAGGACCGGTCCGTACCGCGTGCGGGCGGCACACCGGCCTCTGACGAATCTACCTGCGGGTGCTGACACAGCCGGGGCGCGGGGCCACGGGGCCGCGCGGGGACCATGAGCGTTCATCTCGTGTTTCCCCCGGGAAACCCGGCCACGCCATGGGCTGATAGCCGCTCATACCCCGGGGTAGGTGATTCCAACCACTTCTTCGCAGCCGGGGAACCGCCGGCTGCTCAGCCGAGGAGACCGTCGTCCGGATTCGTGCCGTTTGTTCCGGGCGTGTCGTCCGTGGCGTCCATGTCCTCGACGGCCTCGGTGTCCTCGGCGTCCTCGCTCTCCGCCATCACGGGGGAGGCGTGATGCGACCAGATCTTCCAGCCGGCGGGGGTGCGCCGGAACACGTTCGTGGCGACGACGAGCTGACCGACCAGCGGCCCCAGCTCCCCGCCGTCCGCGGGGGCCGGGCCGCCGCTGAGGATGTTCTCGGTGCAGGTCACAAGGGCCGTGTCGCCGGTGACGGACACATGCACGTCGGTGAGGAAGAACTGGATGTAGTCGGTGTTGGCCATGATCAGGGCGTACGACCTGAGGACCTCGCCGCGGCCGGTCAGCACGGGCCACCCGGGGTGCACACAGGAGATCACCCCGGTGTCCGCCGGGTCGTGGTACTCCTCGTCCACGCCCAGGTCGGCGGGGCTGAGCCAGAGCGAGGACAGCTCCTCGAAGTCGCCGCGTTCCATCGCCTCGTAGAAGGCGGTGTTGGCGGCCTCCACCTGTTCGACGTCGATGTGAGGGGCGCTCACTGCTCTCCTTCCACCTCGCGCTCGCCGCCGGCGTCCGGCGTGTGACCCGTTTCACGCGCCCCTTCCACGGCCCGTGCGACCCGTACCGCGTCCGCGGTGGCGCGTACCTCGTGCACGCGCACCGCCCAGGCGCCGGAGTGCGCCGCGAGCGCGGAGACGGCGGCCGTGGCGGCGTCGCGCTCCCTGGCCGGCGGGGGCGCCCCCTCCGGGCCGGCCAGCACCCGGCCGAGGAACCGCTTGCGGGAGGCGGCCACGAGCAGGGGGTGGCCGAGGACGCGCAGACGGTCGAGGTGGGCGAGGAGGGTGAGGTCGTGCCCGGCCTCCTTGGAGAAGCCGAGGCCGGGGTCGACGACGATGCGGTCCGGGGCGACACCGCCCGCCAGAACGGCCTCCACGCGCGCGTGCAGCTCGTCCACGACCTCGGCGACGACGTCCTCGTAGACGCCCTGGACGTTGCCGCCCGCCAGGAAGCCGCGCCAGTGCATCACGACGAACGGGGCGCCCGCAGCCGCGACCACGGGGATCATCGCGGGGTCGGCGAGGCCGCCGCTGACGTCGTTGACCAGGGCTGCACCGGCCGCGAGGGACTGCTCGGCCACGGAAGCGCGCATGGTGTCGACGGAGACGACGACGCCCTCGGAGGCGAGGCCGCGCACGACGGGGATGACGCGCCGCAGCTCCTCGGCCTCGTCGACGCGCGTGGCGCCGGGCCGGGTGGACTCGCCGCCGACGTCGACCAGGTCCGCGCCCTCGGCGACGAGGTCCAGACCGTGTTTGACGGCGCGTGTCGTGTCGAACCAGCGGCCGCCGTCGGAGAAGGAATCGGGGGTCACGTTGACGACGCCCATGACCGCGCACCGGTCCCATGCCGGAAGGCCCGTCACCCGGCCGCGTCCGCTGAGGTTGTTCATACGTTCAGCGTAGGCCCAGGAGCGGGCCGTGAATGCGCGGCGGCCCGGGCGGAAGCCCCTGCTGGAGGAGGTGGGGCTGCCGTCCGGGCCGGTCCTCGGTCGTGCCGCGCGGTGCCGTGCCGTGCGCGCCGTTCAGGCCGCGCGCATGTCGTGTTCCGCCATGGTGTGCGCGCAGGGGCGCTCGGCGACCGCCCTGCGCCGGCGCAGGAAGCGCGGGAGCGGCAGGGCGATGTGGACGAAGCCCTCCGCCTGCATGGCCGCGAAGCCGATGCGGGGCAGGTCGGCGGAGTTGCGGTAGACCACGAAGCGCGGCTCCCAGCGCGGCTGGAACTTGGCGTTGAACTTGTACAGCGACTCGATCTGGAACCAGCGCGAGAGGAACACCAGCAGCCCGCGCCAGGCGCGCAGCACCGGACCGGCGCCGATCTTCTCGCCGCGCGCGAGGGCGGAGCGGAACATCGCGAAGTTCAGCGAGACCCGGGTGATGTCGAACTTCGGCGCGGCCTGGAGGGCGGCGACGATCAGGAGCTCGTTCATGCCCGGGTCCGCGCTGCGGTCGCGGCGCATCAGGTCCAGCGAGACGCCGTCCTTGCCCCACGGCACGAAGTGCAGGATCGCCTTCAGGTCGCCGTACTCGCCGGGCTCGTCGTCCTGCTTGTGGGCGGTGGCTATCAGGCAGTCCCCGTCGGCCGGGTCGCCGACGCGGCCGAGCGCCATGGAGAAGCCGCGCTCGGTGTCCGTGCCGCGCCAGTCGTCGGCGGCGCGCCGGACGCGCTCCAGCTCGCCGTCGCTGAGGTCACGGATGCGCCGTACCCGGGTTTCGTAGCCGGCCCGCTCGATGCGCTTGACCATTTGTCGGACGTTGCGCATCGCGCGTCCGGCGAGCGAGAAATCCGCGACGTCCACCACCGCCTCGTCGCCCAGTTCCAGGGCGTCCAGGCCGGTCTCGCGGGTCCACACCTCGCCGCCCGTCTCCGAGCAGCCCATGACGGCCGGGGTCCACGAGTGGGCCTTGGCCTCGTCCATGAAGCGCTCGATGGCGCCGGGCCAGGCCTCGACGTCGCCGATGGGGTCGCCGCTGGCGAGCATCACGCCGGAGACGACGCGGTAGGTGACCGCCGCCTTGCCGCTGGGCGAGAAGACGACCGCCTTGTCCCGGCGCAGCGCGAAGTGGCCGAGCGAGTCCCGGTGCCCGTGCTTGGCCAGCAGCGCGCGCAGCTGCGCCTCGTCCTCCTCGGTGAGCCGCGCGGCCGGGTGCTCGGGGCGGAAGGCCAGGTAGATCGTGGTGACCGCGGTGATCCAGCCGAGCGCGCCGAGGGAGAAGGCGACGGTCCAGGAGGCGTTGCCCGCGTAGTCGACGGGGCCCTCGAAGCCGAACAGGCCGTAGACGACGTGGGTGAGCCGGTCGGCCAGGCTCGGGTTGCCGATCGTCCGGTGCGGATGGACGCTCACGATCACGAGGCCGAGCACGAGGGAACCCGCACTCATAAGTACGAAGTTGGTAAGAGCACGCCACCTGCTGCGCGGGTCCGGCAGGGCCGCGAACTCGTTCCGGTGCCGCAGCAGCGGCAGGAGCAGTGCGACCGCGATCAGCATGCCGACGAGCGAGTGGCGGTACGCGAACTGCGCCACGGCACCCGCCGGCAGCAGCGCGACCGCGGCCCGCCATGCCCGGCGCTTGCGCCGTTTGAGCCCGTGCGCGAGCAGGAGGAGCAGCACGCCGGCGCTCAGCGAGAGCGCTGCCGCGAAGGGCCCGAACGAGCCCGGCAGCACCTCGGCGATCGCGTGCATGCGACTGTGGCGGAAGCGCGGGAAGACACCCGCGGCAATGTCCAGGACGCCCACGAGTGCGGCCGCCCTGCTGACCAGAGTGGGAACGACCTCGGGACGCGGGCCGCGAAGTATGCGCCGCGCCCGGCTCTTACCACCCGGAACCTCGCCCGACAATTCCCCATCTATCCTGACAGACATCGCATCCCGTAGTTCTGCGAGAGACCTTGAACCCGGGCCCGATCAGGGCATCCGGCGACATTGCGCCCTCTAGGACGGTGTCTCGGGGGGAGAGGTTCACTCCTCATCGGAAAGTCGGGTCAAAGGCCAAGGAAAGCCCCGGGCAAGCCCTCGCAATAAGGCGTGGGCACCGGGCGGAGAGCGCAGGCAGGAAGCAGCCCATGGGACTCACGAGCAATAAAGTGCTGTTGCTGGCGATCGTGTTCGCAGCCGTGCTGTTCGCCGGCACGGTGTGGCTGTGGCCGCGACTGGCACGGCAGAGCTGGCAGTCCATCGGCGGGCGCATCGGTCTGCTGCTGACCACCCAGCTCGCGATCTTCGCCTCCGTCGGGCTCGCTGCCAACCAGGCCTTCGGGTTCTACGCCAGCTGGTCGGACCTGTTCGGCCAGGAGAACGCCCAGGGTGTGGTCGTCGACCACATAGCGGGCGGCGGTAAGACCGGTTCGATCAAGGTGGTCTCCACGTCCCACGTCGCGGGCGTGGGCGGCGGGATGCCGCAGCTGACCGGGCAGGTCCAGAAGGTCGACATCGTCGGCCGTACGACCCACCTCGCCACCCCGGCCTACGTGTACCTGCCCCCGGAGTACTTCCAGCCGCAGAACCACGCGCGCAAGTTCCCCGTCTCCGTGGTCCTCACGGGCTACCCGGGCACCGCCGAGGCCCTGGTGAACAAGCTGGACTACCCGAGCACGGCGCAGCAGCTGGCCAAGAGCGGCAAGATGCAGCCGATGATCCTGGTCATGCTGCGGCCGACCGTGGCGCCGCCGCGGGACACCGAGTGCGTGGACGTTCCGGGCGGCCCGCAGGTCGAGACCTTCTTCGCCAAGGACCTGCGCAACTCGGTGATGGAGCAGTACCGCGTCGACAAGACGCCTGCCAGCTGGGGCATCGTCGGTGACTCGACCGGCGGCTACTGCGCGCTGAAGATCGCCATGCACCACCCGGGCTCCTACGCGGCCGCCGCGGGTCTCTCGCCGTACTACAAGGCGCCGATCGACCCCACCACCGGCGATCTCTTCCACGGCAACAAGGACCTGCAGAACCGGGCCAACCTGTTCTGGGCGATCAAGCATCTGACCGCGCCCGAGACCTCGCTCCTCGTGACCAGCAGCAAGGTCGGTGAGCACAACTACAAGGACACGATGAAATTCATCCAGGCCGTGCAGGGCACGAACGTGACCAGGATTTCCTCGATCATCCTTCCGAGCGGCGGGCACAACTTCAACACCTGGAAGCGGGAGATCCCGCCGACCCTCCAGTGGCTCAGCACGAAGCTGACCGCCAACTGAAATCGTTGCCCTGATGCCCCGTGAAGCGCACAGTGTGGCTGTGTTTTTACGGGGCGGGGGCCCGCGATTCGCCTACGCGCGGTAAGTTTCTGGCCATGCCACGTGGACGCCACCGCCATTCCCCACCTCTGCACCGGCTGTTGCCTCCCTCGGCGATCGCCGGTGTCTCCGTCGTCTGCGCGCTGGGTCCCTGGGCGTTCTCCGGGGCCACGGTGCTGCGCGCACTGGCCGCGGCCGCCGCGGCGACCGCCGTCGTCGGCGCGATCGTGATGCGCCGCTGGGACGCGCAGGCGGGCAAGCAGGTCGCCGAACTCACGCGCGCGCGTGCCAGCGACGAATGGCGCAACGAGGAACGGGTCGCCGAACTGGAGACCGACCTTGAGGAATCCCGCGAGCTGCGCACCAAACTGGAGCAGCGGCTGCGCGCCAAGCGTGCCGAGCTGGCCGGCCTGCGCAACGAGCACGCGGCCCTGCTGCGCCGGTACGCCACGGCGGAGACCGAGCGCGCGAGCGCCCTGGAGGGCCGCCGGCTGCTGGAGATCGAGGCCGCCGAGCCCTCGTCCTCACTCGCCCTGCCGCCCGCGCGCAGCGCCGAGTCCCAGCAGGAGCCGGAGCCGGTTGCGGCCGAGGTCACGGAGGAGGCCGACCGCGAGGCCCAGTCGGCGAACGCGGTGTTCTCGTCCGAGGGCGCCTGGCTGTACAAGCGTGCCCTGACGGCTCTGGCCGGGTTCGAGCGGGAGGCTCCAGCCGAGGCCGAGGCCGAGGCCGTCGGCGAGTCCGCGTTCGACTCCGAGGCTGTGGCGCTCGACGAGGAGAAGGCCGGGCCCGAGGCGGCCGAGGACGCGGCTCCTGAGGCCGAGCTCTCCGACGACACCGATTCCGACGACACCGATTCCGACGACACCGATTCCGACGACACCGATTCCGACGGTGCCGATTCCGAGACCGAGGCCGACTCCGTCGCCAAAGGAGAAGGCGCCGAGGCCGTCGAAGCCGAAGCCGGGGCCGACGAGGACGCTGTGACGGGCGACGTGACCGACAGCGCCGGTGCCGCCGCGAGCGAGGCCGCCGCGCCGAGCGCGGCTCTCGAACCGGTACGGCCGCTGGGGCAGCCGCCCGCCGGGCACTTCACGGTGCCGACCGCGGTGGCCGTCGTGCCTGCCGCACCCGCTCGGCGACCGGTGGTCGAGGGTGGCTTCGACTTCTTCGGCACCCAGAAGGCCGCGCCCGAGGCCGCGCTGGACTCCGTGCAGAACGAGGACCTCGCCGACGTCGTCGGACAGGAGGCCCTCGCCGTGCACAAGGCCGAGGCCGAGGCCGCGTTCAAGCCCGCCGCCGCGCAGGCGGACGGCGCGGGTCAGGTCATCGACCTGACCGCGCACGACGAGACCGAGCAGATCGACGTCCAGGGGCTGCGCAGCGCGGCTTCCTGACGCGTGCTCCGCAGTCCCGCGAGGCACCGGGCCCGGCTTCCCAGAGGGGAGCCGGGCCGTACGTCGTTCCGGCGCCCTCCAGCGGTCACCCGGCGGTCATCCAGCGGTCCGGGCGGGCGTCCCGGCGTCCGGTGCGGGACCGCTCGGCCTGCTCGCGCAGAAGCCGTACGGCCTCCTCGGCGTCCCGCTGCCCGGCGGTGACGGTCTTTCCGGCCCCGGTGTCCACGTGGACGTCGGCGAGCCGCCACACGCGCTGCCAGGGCCCCTGGGTGAGCCGTACGCTCTGCACCTTGGCGTGCGGGACCAGCGAGAGGCTGCGGCGCAGCAGGCCGTGCCGGGTGGCGAACACCGTGCCGGTGACCGCGAGGCGACGGCCGCGCCACCACACCGGTACGCACCACCGGGCCCGCCCCGGTGCGCGGGACAGTTCCTGGGGCACCGTCACGTCCGGCAGCACGCGCGCGATGACGGACTCGGCGACCGCGCGCGGGGCGACCGGTATCAGCACCGAGTTGGCGGACCCGGCCACGTCCAGCTCCACCCGCACCCAGCCGAGCCGCCGCCACAGCAGGGGCTCCACGATCCGCACGGTCTGCACCCGGCCGGGCGGCACCGTCTCGTGCGTGCGGTCGAGCAGCCCGTGGTCGATGCGCAGCCCGTCCGGGGACTCGGCCACCTTCCAGTCGAACTCGGCGGCGAACCGTCCCGCGCTGTGCGCGCCGGCCCCGCCGAGCAGCGGCAGGGCGGTGCCGAGGACGGTCCACAGGCTGTGGGTGGTGAGCCACAGCACGGTCGGCACGAGGAGCGCGGCGCACAGCGAGCCCCAGGTGGCGGCCGTCAGCACCAGGGAGAGCGCGAGCGCGCGCGGGGGCACGTGCAGCAACTCGTGCGCCGGTGCCTCCCCGACTTCATGCGCCGTCTCGGGTGCGAAACCCGCCGCGCGCGCGAGCAGTTCCGCGCGCAGGGCGCGTGCCTCCTGCTCGCCGAGGAAGGCCAGCTCGTCCTTCTTGTCGGCGCCCACGACGTCGATCCGCAGCTTCGCAACGCCCGCCACGCGCGCGAGGAGGGGACGCGAGACGTCCACGGCCTGGATGCGCTCCAGCCGGATGTGCGCGGTGCGCCGGAACAACAGGCCGGTGCGGATGCGCAGTTCGGAGCCGGTGACCGCGAAGTGCGTGAACCACCAGGACAGGAAGCCGTACAGACCGGCCACCGGCACCAGGACCGCGAGGCCCAGCAGGAGCATGGTGTCGGTCAGCCGCGCGAGCTGCTCCTGCGCGCTGTTCGGGTCGTGCGCCGCCCAGCCGACGAGTACGGCGACCGGCGCCCACGCCCGCCGGAAGGGTGTGACCGGGTGCAGCCGGCGCTCGGTCACGGGTACGCGCTCCCCGGCGTCCGTGCCGTCGGCGTGGTCCTGGCCGCTCACAGGCCCGCCGATCGTGCCTCGCCCAGCTCGGTGAGCCGGTCCCGCAGCCGTTCCGCCTCGGCCGGGTCCAGGCCGGGGATGGTCGCGTCGGTCGCGGCGGCCGCGGTGTGCAGCTGCACGGTGGCCAGCCCGAAACGGCGCTCCACCGGCCCGGAGGTGACCTCCACCAGCTGCATCCGCCCGTACGGCACCACCGTCTGCTCGCGCCACAGCACGCCGCGGCTGATCAGCAGGTCGTCCGCCCGCTCGGCGTACCGCCACGAGCGCCAGTTGCGCCCCAGCAGCCGCCAGCACCACGCGGCGCACGCGACGGGCAGCAGCGCGAACGCCGCCCACGCGGGACCCGCGAACAGGCCCGGCAGCAGACCCGCGGCGAGCGCGAGCAGCGCCGTCCACACCGCGAGCAGCAGCCGGCGCATCCGCAGCAAGCCGGGCGGCAGCCCCCGCCACACCGGCTCGTCCCCGGGCATCCCCGGTATCCCCGCTGTCCCCGCTGTCCCCGCCTCGTGCGGGCTCCCCGTTTCCATGGGGCCAGCGTACGTAGGGGAAACTGGGACCATGACTCCTACGACCCAGACCACCGTCGGGATCGGCGGCGCCGCGGAGAGCACGGACATGGTGCTCAACATCGGGCCCCAGCACCCGTCCACGCACGGTGTGCTGCGGCTCAAGCTGGTGCTGGACGGGGAGCGCATCGTGCGCGCGGAGCCCGTGATCGGGTACATGCACCGCGGCGCCGAGAAGCTCTTCGAGGCGCGCGACTACCGGCAGATCATCGTGCTCGCCAACCGCCACGACTGGCTGTCGGCGTTCTCGAACGAGCTGGGCGTGGTCATCGCCGTGGAGCGGATGCTCGGCATGGAGGTGCCCGAGCGGGCGGTGTGGACGCGCACGCTGCTCGCCGAGCTGAACCGGGTGCTCAACCACCTGATGTTCCTCGGCTCCTATCCGCTGGAGCTGGGCGGCATCACCCCGGTGTTCTACGCGTTCCGCGAGCGCGAGGTGCTCCAGAACGTGATGGAGGAGGTCTCCGGCGGGCGCATGCACTACATGTTCAACCGCGTCGGCGGCCTCAAGGAGGACCTGCCGGCCGGCTGGAGCGCACGCGCGCGTGCCGCCGTCGCCGCCGTGCGCTCGCGCATGGACGTCTTCGACGACCTGGTGCTCGGCAACGAGATCTTCCGGGGGCGCACGCGCGGGGTCGGCGCGCTGACGCCGCAAGCGGTGCACGCCTACGGCGTCAGCGGACCCATCGCGCGCGCCTCGGGCGTCGACTTCGACCTGCGCCGCGACGAGCCGTACCTGGCGTACGGCGACCTCCAGGACACCCTGAAGGTCGCGACCCGGAGCGAGGGGGACTGCCTCGCCCGCTTCGAGGTGCTCCTGGAGCAGACCCACAACGCGCTCGACCTCGCCGACGCCTGCCTGGACCGGCTCGCCGGGCTGCCGCCGGGCCCGATCAACCAGCGGCTGCCGAAGGTCCTGAAGGCGCCCGAGGGACACACGTACGCGTGGACCGAGAACCCGCTCGGCATCAACGGCTACTACCTGGTCAGCAAGGGCGAGAAGACGCCGTACCGGCTCAAGCTGCGCTCGGCGTCGTACAACAACATCCAGGTGCTGACCGAGCTGCTGCCGGGGACGCTGGTGGCGGACATGGTGGCGATCCTGGGGTCGATGTTCTTCGTGGTCGGCGACATCGACAAGTAGCCCGGGCGGCTAGGGGGCGGCCGGGGGTTCCGCCGCCAGCGGGTCCGGGACGCCGACCGGCTGGACCAGCCAGCCGAAGTCGCCGAGGCCGCCCGGCGCGGTGAGTTCGCCGGCCTCTCCGGCGCTCGCGAGGGCGCGTACGTAGGCGGCGGGGTCTGTGGAGGCCAGCGCGAGCGGGGGGCGCGCGCCGGTGATGTCCAGGGCGCGCAGGGCGGCGCGCTGCGTGAGCAGGCGCGCGGGCGACAGCATGCGCGCCGTGTCGTGGGGCTCCCGCGCCGCGTCATGGGGTGTGCGCGCAGTGTTCTGAGGCGTGGAGGGCGCGGGAGGGGTGTTCGGGGGCGCGCTGGTGGTGTTCTGGGACGTATGCGCCTCCCCGGGGAGCGTGCGCGCCTCGCTGGAGGGCATGCGCGCCCGATCGGGAGACGTGCGCGCGGGAGACGTAGGCGGCGAATCGGGGGACGTGCGCGGTGTGCCCTGGGGCGACTGCCCCGTACTCCCGGCGTCAAGGGCGCCGGCCGCCGCGCACGCGTCCAGTGCCACGTGCGCGGTGATGTCGCACGATCCGTCCGGCACGGGCGCCGTCTCGCGTCCCTCCCGGAAGCCGGTGAGCGTCCCGAACGGGGGGCGCGTGTCGCGGGTGTGCGCGTAGTCCACCGCCACGGCGAGCCCGCGCACCAGTCGGCCGACCGCCGACGCCCACGCCAGGTCCCGGGGCAGCCCGATCTCCGCGCGCAGCCCCTCCTCGGCGCGCAGCGGCCACCAGCGGGCGAGCCAGTCCGCGTCCGCGCCCGTCACGGGCTCCCCGAGCCGCTCGGTGCCGTCCTCGGCGACGAGCACCAGCCGGGGCACCCCCGCGGGGTCGACCTCGGCGACGTCGACGGGCACGTTGTCCAGCCACTCGTTGGCGAACAGCAGCCCGGTGACCGCTGCCGGGGGCTCGGGCAGCCAGGTGATGCGCGAGTCCAGGCCGGGCGGTCGGTCGGCGCGTTCGACGGCGTATCCACGCGCGCGTGCGGCCACGTCGGCCGGCAGGGCGGCGAGCACGCCGGCGACCAGCTCGCCCCGGCCCGCCCCCATGTCGACGAAGTCCAGCGCGTCGGGCCGCCCCAGGACCTCGTCCACCCGGCACAGCAGCCTGGCCACGGCCCGCGCGAACAGCGGGGAGGCGTGCACGGACGTGCGGAAGTGACCGGCCGGGCCCTCCGGGCGCCGGTAGAAGCCGCCGGGCCCGTACAGCGCCGCCTCGGCCGCCACACGCCAGCCGCGCCGGACCTGCTCGTCCGGCCGGCCGCCACCGCCGTCACCGTGGCCGCCGGAAGCCCGTTCCGCTTCCCGTGCCGTTTCATCCGTCACCGGAACAGACTAGGCGCACAGATGATCACTTCCTCCACCTTGCGGAGTACGCGCACCGGGTGTGGATCGGCCCTCCGGTTGACCCCCGCACGCATCCCGTTTCCCTACTCTGGGTTACGTGCAGAGCCTCTACGACTTCCTCCGCCGCCACCCGACCTGGGTCGACACCTTCTGGGCCGTCGTCCTGTTCGGGCTGTCCGGCGTGAGTGTGGTCAATCTGCACGGATCGGCAGGGCACCACGGGTCGATCGCCGCGGGCCTGGCCGTGTCCGTCGTCCTGTGCACGGTCGTCGCGCTGCGCCGCCGTTTCCCGGAGGCGATGCTGCTGGTCGCGTGCGCGACCGGACTGGCCCAGCTGGTCCTGGACGTCGAGACGACCGTCGCCGACTTCGCGATGCTGGTGATCACGTTCACGGTCGCGGCGATCGGCGCGCGCTGGGCCTCGCGGGTCGCGCTCTGCGTCAGCCTCGTCGCGGCGACCGTCGCGCAGATGCGCTGGCCGGCCACGCACTCCGGCTTCGTCGGGCACATCGCCATAGCGGTCTTCCAGACGGTGCCCTTCGCGCTCGCCTGGGTGCTCGGTGACTCCATGCGCACGCGGCGTGCCTACTTCGCCCAGCTGGAGGAGCGCGCCGCCCGCCTGGAGAAGGAGCGCGAGGCCCAGGCGAAGGTCGCGGTCGCCGCCGAGCGTGCCCGGATCGCGCGCGAGCTGCACGACGTCGTCGCACACAACGTGTCGGTGATGGTGGTGCAGGCCGACGGCGCCGCCTACGTCCTCGACGCCGCCCCCGACCAGGCCAAGAAGGCCCTGGAGACGATCTCCTCCACCGGCCGGCAGGCTCTCGCCGAGATGCGCCGCCTGCTGGGCGTGCTGCGCACCGGGGAGCACCAGGAGGGCGGGGAGTACGTCCCGCAGCCCGATGTCGACCAGATCGACGACCTCGTCGAGCAGTGCCGCGCCTCCGGGCTGCCGGTCGACTTCAAGGTCGAGGGCACCCCGCGCCCGCTGCCGAGCGGCGTGGAGCTGACCGCGTACCGGATCGTGCAGGAGGCGCTGACCAACACCCGCAAGCACGGCGGGCCCAACGCGGGCGCGAGCGTGCGGCTGGTCTACTTCGACGACGGGCTCGGCCTGCTGGTCGAGGACGACGGCAAGGGCGCCCCGCACGAGCTGTACGAGGAGGGCGGCGCCGACGGCCAGGGGCACGGGCTGATCGGCATGCGCGAGCGCGTCGGCATGGTCGGCGGCACGCTGGACGCGGGCCCGCGCCCGGGCGGAGGATTCCGCATCAGCGTCCTGCTCCCGCTCAAACCGGCGCACTGATGTCCTCGCGCGCTCCCGACCGACACCCGTAAGCCGCCCCCTGAAAGCCGATTTCTGAAAAGAGGCCCGATGACGATCCGCGTGATGCTCGTCGACGACCAGGTGCTGCTGCGCACCGGGTTCCGGATGGTGCTCGCCGCCCAGCCGGACATGGAGGTCGTCGCGGAGGCGGGCGACGGCGTCGAGGCGCTCCAGGTGCTGCGCACCACCCCGGTCGACGTCGTCCTGATGGACGTCCGCATGCCGAAGCTGGACGGTGTGGAGACCACCCGGCGGATCTGCGCGGAGCCGGACGCGCCGAAGGTGCTGATCCTGACCACGTTCGACCTGGACGAGTACGCGTTCTCCGGGCTGAAGGCGGGCGCCTCCGGGTTCATGCTCAAGGACGTGCCGCCCGGTGAGCTGCTGGCCGCCATCCGGTCCGTGCACAGCGGTGACGCCGTCGTGGCGCCCTCCACCACCCGGCGGCTGCTGGACCGCTTCGCGCCGATGCTGCCCTCCGGCGGCAAGGAGCCGCAGCACAAGGAGCTGGAGCGGCTCACCGACCGGGAGCGGGAGGTGATGGTGCTCGTCGCGCAGGGCTTGTCCAACGGGGAGATCGCGGCCCGGCTGGTGCTCAGCGAGGCCACGGTCAAGACCCACGTGGGCCGCATCCTGACCAAGCTCGGCCTGCGCGACCGGGTGCAGGTGGTCGTGCTGGCGTACGAGACCGGGCTGGTCCGCGCGGGCGGGCACGGCTGACCCGAGCTCAACCGGAGGCGTGCGGGCGCCTGACGAGGGTGCCCGACGGGGAGCCGAGGGCGTCGTACGGTCGGCCGGCGCCGGTGTGCCGGCCTCGGCGGGTCTGCGGGCACCGACCGGGCGGGACCGGTGCCCGCCGTGGGTGACACGGGGCTCCGGTGGGGTGGACCGTCGGCCCCCGCGGGGAGGCGTCAGCGCAGGACGCCCTCGATGAAGTCGCTGCCCAGCCGGGCCACCGCGGACAGGTCCAGCTGGTGCTGGACGTACCGGCCGCGGCGGCAGTCCGTGATCAGGCCCGCCCTCTTCAGCACCGCGAGGTGCCGGGATATCTCGGGGGCCGACATGCCGTGCGCGTCGGCCAGTTCGCCCGTGGTGTGCGGGGCGCGCGCGAGATGCCGGCACAGCCGCATCCGCACCGGGTGGGCCAGCGCCTCCAGGCGGCGCGTGAGCTGTTCGACGGACGGGGCCTGCGGGCGCGTGCCGCTCGCGGGGTAGGTGATCGACGGCTGCCAGCCGAAGCGGTGCAGCACCATGACGTGCGGCCAGCCGAGGCTGGTCGGCACCAGGACCAGGCCGCCGTCGCCCGTGGCGGTGCGGCCCACCGAGAGCTTGTCGACCGTGATCAGCCCGGCCTCCTCGTCCAGCGAGACGGCCTCGGACAGCGATGTGACGGCTTCGCCGAGGCCCTTGCGGCGCAGCAGCTCGGTCCGGTGCCGGGCGTCGGCGGCGAGCTGGGGCTGGATGCGGGCCCAGGTGTCGGCGAAGAAGGCCTCGTCGCAGTCGAGCATCAGCTGCCGGAACCACGCCCGGACGAACGGCGGGTCCTCCAGCAGCCGGCGCGTGAACTGCTCCTGTACGGCCCCGCGCGCGGCGGCCAGCTCCAGGGCGCGGCGGCGCAGCTCCGGGTCGTCCAGCAGGGCCGGCTCCTGGACGTCGTAGCGCAGCCGGCAGGTGAACTCCAGGGCGGCGTCGACGAACTGCTGGTCCGTCAGCTTGTCCAGGAGGTCCAGGTCCTCGGCGAGGGTGGCGCCGGGCACCGTGCGCCGGCCGGGGACGCCGCCGAAGGGGGCGAAGACGTCCGAGAACGTCGTACGCCACAGGAAGTCGGCCTCGCAGAGCCGGTCGGCCAGGCGGGGGTCCAGCCGGGACGAGACGGCGGTCGCCCAGCCCTGGAGATCGGGGTGGTGGCCGGGCTCGCTGAGCGCGTGCAGCGCCATCCCCAGCTCCGCCAGCGGGGAGGGCACGACCCGGACCCGCTCGGGCGGCAGTCCGGTGATGTCGATCGTCACGCTCATGCACCCATCGTGCACCGGCCCACTGACAGTGCCCCCGTGGATTGACGGCAGTCGTCAATCCACGGGACATCCGCACCGGGCTCGACCAGGCTGAAGGCACCGGGGCAGCCGCGGAGCCCGATCACCCACAGATCAGCCACGTCCAGATCAGCCACGTCCCGAACATCCTGTAGAGGCGATCCGCCATGAGCGTCACCCAGCAGTACCTCCTCGACATCCACCGGGCGCGCACGCTCGGCGAGCCCGAGCCGCCCGCGCCGGGCCGCCACGACCTTCAGACCGTGCGCGAACTGCGCGCGTACCGGCGCTTCAGTGCGGTCGTCGCCGAGTGCCCGGCACGCGGGCGCGTGCGGTACGCCCTGCGCCGCCGGCTGCGCCCGCGCGCACTGTGATCACAGTCCCGCGGGCGCCGATCACGGCGCGGGCAGGCGCGTCACGAAGTCGGCGACGGCCGCCCGCACGTCGTCCGCCGTCCACTCCAGGCCCTGCGCGCCGACCGTGACCTCGGTGAACGCCAGGTCCGGCCCGCCGTGGTCCCAGGCCCGCGCGAACAGCAGGACCGAGGTCTCCTCCGCCTGCCGCACCGCCGCCTCGGCCGGCACGTCGGGGGCGTACGGCAGCCAGACCCGGAACTCGTGGGTGTGCGGCACCGCGGGGTGCACGCGGGCTCCCGGCACGCCGGCCTCGGCGAACCCCTCGCGCAACGCCGCGGCCACCACGCGCGCGTGCCGCACATAGCCGGGCAGCCGGGGCAGTTCCGTGTCGAGTCCGGCGAGGGCCGACAGCACGGTCGGGAACTGCTGGAAGATCATGCCGCCGTACCGGTGCCGCCAGGCCTTCGCCTCCTCGATCAGCGTCTTCGGGCCGGCCAGGGCGGCCCCGCCGAAGCCGCCGAGGGACTTGTAGAACGAGAGGTAGACGGTGTCGGCGAGCGCGGCGATCTCCTCCAGGGAGCGCCCGAAGTGCTCCGTGCACTCCCACAGGCGCGCGCCGTCGAAGTGCACCACCGCATCGCGCTCCCGCGCGGCCTCGACGACCTCCGTCAGCTCCTCCCAGGAGGGCAGGACGTAACCGGCGTCCCTGAGGGGCAGTTCCAGCATCAGCGCGCCGAAGGGCTCGTCGAAGTCGCGTATCTCGGCGGCCGTGGGCAGCCGGGGCTCGCTGGTCACCCGCACCGGGCGCAAGCCGCTGACCTGGCTGAACGCGTTCCGTTCATGCACCTCGGGATGGGCGAGGCCGTGCAGGGCGACGGTGGGGTCTCCGGTGCGGGCGGCCCAGCAGCGCAGGGCCACCTGCTGGGCCATCGTGCCGGTCGGGAAGAACGCGGCGGCCTCCGTGCCGAGCAGCGCGGCGACCCTGTCCTCCAGGGTGCCCACGATCCGGTCGCCGTACATGTCGACCCGCTCGTCGAGGTCGTGGACCTCGGGTGCCGTCCGGGCCAGCCAGTCCAGGCGCTCCCGGATCGTGCCCTCGAACGGGGCGCGCCACAGCACGCGCCGCGCCCGTTTGGACGCGGCCACCCGCCGCTCGTACCGTGCCCGCCTCTGATCCTGCTCAGCCGTATCGGTCATAGCGGCGATCATGCCGCGCCCCGCACCCGCCCGGTACCGGGATTTCCACGCCGCGGAGCCCTCGCGGCGGCGTGGCGAAACCCACAGCCTGTGGACGACCGGCCGCTGCCGGACCGGATAGCGTTAACATGACGAGAAATCGTCCGGTACATCGTCCGGTACCCAGAGCGGACTGGAACGGGAAGGCCGCCGTCGCGTGAGTACAGTCCACCAGCCAGACCTCAGGGACCGCCCCGCGCGGCTCACCGTCGGCGTCGTCGGCGCCGGCCGCGTGGGCCCCGCGCTGGCCGCGTGCCTCAAGCTCGCCGGGCACCGCCCGGTGGCCGTCTCCGGAGTCTCCGACGCCTCCCGCAGGCGCGCCGAGACCATGCTCCCGGGCGTGCCGCTGGTGCCGCCCGCCGAGGTCCTCCAGCGTGCCGACCTGGTGCTGCTGACCGTCCCCGACGACGCCCTGCCCGGCCTGGTCGCCGGCCTCGCCGAGACCGGTTCCGTACGGCCGGGCCAGCTGCTCGTGCACACCTCCGGCCGCTACGGCGCCGGGGTCCTCGACCCCGCCCTGCGCGCGGGCGCGCTGCCGCTGGCGCTGCACCCGGCGATGACGTTCACCGGCACCCCGGTGGATGTCCAGCGCCTCGCCGGCTGCTCCTTCGGGGTCACCGCGCCCGAGGAGCTGCGGCTGGCCGCCGAGGCCCTGGTCATCGAGATGGGCGGCGAGCCCGAGTGGATCAGCGAGGAGAACCGCCCGCTCTACCACGCGGCCCTCGCCCTCGGCGCCAACCACCTGGTCACCCTCGTCGCTCAGTCCATGGAGCTGCTGCGCACGGCCGGTGTGACGGCGCCCGACCGGATGCTCGGCCCGCTGCTCGGCGCCGCCCTGGACAACGCGCTGCGCTCCGGCGACCTGGCGCTCACCGGGCCTGTCGCGCGCGGGGACGCCGGCACGGTCGCCGCGCACGTCACCGAGTTGCGCAAGCACGCCCCGCAGACCGTCGCGGGCTACCTCGCGATGGCCCGCGCCACCGCCGACCGGGCCCTCGCCCACGGCCTGCTGAAGCCGGAGCTCGCCGAGGATCTGCTCGGTGTGCTGGCCGACGGATCCAACGGCACCAACGGCACCAACGGCACCAACGGCACCAAGGGGAACGCCTGATGACCACCGTCCTGCTGAGCACCGCCGAAGAGCTGCACGCACGCGTGCGCCGCGGCCGACGTGCCGTCGTGATGACGATGGGCGCCCTGCACGAGGGCCACGCGACCCTGATCCGCAGCGCGCGGGAGCTGGCGGGCCGCGACGGCGAGGTCGTCGTCACCGTCTTCGTCAACCCCCTCCAGTTCGGCGCGGGCGAGGACCTCGACCGCTACCCGCGCACCCTCGACGCCGACCTGAAGATCGCCGAACAGGCGGGCGCGGACGCGGTGTTCGCGCCCTCCGTGGACGAGGTCTACCCCGGCGGCAACCCCCAGGTTCGCATCACCGCCGGCCCGATGGGCGAGCGTCTGGAGGGTGCCTCGCGGCCGGGCCACTTCGACGGCATGCTCACCGTCGTCGCCAAGCTGCTGCACCTCACCCGCCCCGACGCGGCCCTGTTCGGGCAGAAGGACGCCCAGCAGCTGGCCCTGATCCGGCGCATGGTGCGGGACCTGAACTTCGGCGTCGAGATCGTCGCCGTACCCACGGTGCGCGAGGCGGACGGGCTCGCCCTGTCCAGCCGCAACCGCTACCTCTCGCCCGACGAGCGCGGTACGGCGCTCGCGCTGTCCCGCGCGCTGTTCGCCGGCCGCGACCGGCACGCGGCGCAGGAGGCGCTGCGCGCGCGTGCCCGCGAAGTGCCCTCCACGCACGCGCGTGCCGAGGCGCTCAGCGCCATAGGAGAGTCCCGCGCGGCGGCCGACGCGCACGCCGTCGCCACCGCCGTACCCGGCGGTCCGGCCGCGGTCCGCGCGGCGGCCCGCCAGGTCCTGGACGAGGCCGCGCGCTTCGTCCCGCCGCTCCGGCTGGACTACCTCGCCCTGGTCGACCCCGCCGACTTCACCGAGATCGGCGACGACTTCACCGGCGAGGCCGTCCTCGCCGTCGCCGCCCGGGTCGGCACGACCCGGCTGATCGACAACCTCCCCCTGACCTTCGGAGCCGCCTCGTGACCAGCACAGGCACCAACCCGGCCACCAACACGGGCATACGTCTGCACGCGCCGGCCCCCGGGTGGAGCATCGCCGCGGACGTGGTCGTCGTCGGATCCGGCGTGGCCGGGCTGACCGCGGCCCTGCGCTGCGAGGCCGCCGGGCTCACGACGGTCGTCGTCACCAAGGCCCGCCTGGACGACGGCTCCACGCGCTGGGCGCAGGGCGGCATCGCCGCCGCCCTCGGCGAGGGCGACACACCCGAGCAGCACCTCGACGACACCCTGGTGGCCGGCGCGGGCCTGTGCGACGAGGACGCCGTCCGGATCCTCGTCACCGAGGGCCCCGACGCCGTACGCCGGCTCATCGACACCGGAGCCCACTTCGACGAGTCCTCCGAGGGCGGACTGGCCCTCACGCGCGAGGGCGGCCACCACCGGCGCCGTATCGCGCACGCGGGCGGCGACGCGACCGGCGCCGAGGTCTCCCGGGCCCTGGTGGAGGCGGTACGCGCGCGCGGGCTGCGCACGATCGAGAACGCCCTGGTGCTGGACCTGCTGACCGACGCCGAGGGCCGTACGGCCGGCGTCACGCTGCACGTGATGGGCGAGGGCCAGCACGACGGCGTGGGCGCCGTGCACGCCCCCGCGGTGGTCCTCGCGACCGGCGGCATGGGCCAGGTCTTCTCCGCGACCACCAACCCGTCCGTGTCCACCGGCGACGGCGTGGCGCTGGCGCTGCGCGCGGGCGCCGAGGTCTCCGACCTGGAGTTCGTGCAGTTCCACCCGACCGTGCTGTTCCTCGGCGCGGACGCGGAGGGGCAGCAGCCGCTCGTCTCGGAGGCCGTGCGCGGCGAGGGCGCCCACCTGGTCGACGGCGACGGCGTGCGCTTCATGGTGGGCCAGCACGAACTGGCCGAGCTGGCGCCCCGGGACATCGTCGCCAAGGGCATCCTGCGGCGGATGCTGGAGCAGGGCGCCGAGCACATGTACCTCGACGCCCGGCACTTCGGCGCCGACATGTGGGAGCACCGCTTCCCGACCATCCTGGCCGCCTGCCGCGCCAACGGGATCGACCCGCTCACCGAGCCCATCCCGATCGCCCCGGCCGCGCACTACGCCTCCGGGGGCGTGCGCACCGACGCGCGGGGCCGGACGACGGTGCCGGGCCTGTACGCGTGCGGCGAGGTCGCCTGCACCGGCGTGCACGGCGCGAACCGGCTCGCGTCCAACTCCCTGCTCGAAGGCCTCGTCTACGCCGAGAGCATCGCCGCCGACATCGCCGCCGCGCGGGCGGAGAACGGCCTCCACGCGCGCGTGCCCGCACCGGTCCCGCACCCCGAGACGCCCGCCCACCCGCTGCTCGCCCCCGAGACCCGGTTCGCCATCCAGCGGATCATGACCGAGGGCGCGGGCGTGCTGCGCTCGGGGGAGTCCCTCGCCCGGGCCGCCGAACAGCTCCAGGGGCTGCACACGCAGGCCCGCGACGCGCTCCAGGAGCATGGCAAGACCGCCGAGCCCGGCGTCGACACCTGGGAGGCCACCAACCTCCTGTGCGTCGCCCGCGCCCTGGTCGCCGCCGCCCGGTTGCGCGAGGAGACCCGCGGCTGCCACTGGCGCGAGGACCGCGCCGAGCGCGACGACACCAACTGGCGGCGCCACATCGTCGTACGGCTGAGCCCGGACCGGTCCCTGGCCGTAGGCACCACCGACACCGCAGACTTCCCCCCTACCCGGTAACACCCGCGAACCCAGCGCCCCAGGAGCAGTGACAGACGTGAGCACCGACGACCTTCCCCTCGCCTCCGCCGGCGGCTGCGGCGACGACTGCGCCTGCGGCGCCGAGGGCGACCACGAATACCTGGAGTGCGGGCTCGACCCCGCGCTCGCCGAGCTGCTGGCCGCCGCCGGGCTCGACCCCATCGAGGTCGAGGACGTCGCCAACGTCGCCATCCAGGAGGACCTGGACGGCGGCGTGGACGTGACGACCGTCGCGACCATCCCCGAGGAGGCCACCGCCACCGGCGACTTCACCGCGCGCGAGGCGGGCGTCGTGGCGGGCCTCCGGGTCGCCGAGGCTGTGCTGTCCGTGGTCTGCACCGACGAGTTCGAGGTCGAGCGGCACGTCGACGACGGCGACCGGGTCGAGGCCGGGCAGAAGCTGCTGTCGGTCACCTCGCGCACGCGTGACCTGCTCACCGCCGAGCGCAGCGCGCTGAACATCCTGTGCCGCCTGTCCGGCATCGCGACCGCCACGCGCGCGTGGGCGGACGCGCTGGAGGGCACCAAGACCAAGGTCCGCGACACCCGCAAGACCACCCCCGGCCTGCGCGCGCTGGAGAAGTTCGCGGTCCGCTGCGGCGGAGGCGTCAACCACCGCATGTCGCTGTCCGACGCGGCCCTGGTGAAGGACAACCACGTGGTCGCCGCCGGCGGCGTCGCACAGGCCTTCAAGGCCGTACGGGAGGCCTTCCCGGACGTGCCGATCGAGGTCGAGGTCGACACGTTGCACCAGCTGCGCGAGGTGGTCGAGGCGGGCGCCGACCTGATCCTCCTGGACAACTTCACGCCCGGCGAGTGCGCGGAGGCCGTCGGCATCGTCGGCGGCCGGGCCCTGCTGGAGGCCTCCGGGCGGCTGACGCTCGGCACCGCGCGCGCGTACGCCGACACCGGTGTGGACTTCCTGGCGGTCGGCGCGCTCACCCACTCCTCGCCGATCCTCGACATCGGCCTGGATCTGCGCGAGGCGGAGTAACGGCCATGCTGCTCACGATCGACGTCGGCAACACGCACACCGTCCTCGGCCTGTTCGACGGCGAGGACATCGTCGAGCACTGGCGCATCTCCACGGACGCGCGCCGCACGGCGGACGAGCTGGCGGTGCTGCTCCAGGGCCTGATGGGGATGCACCCGCTGCTCGGTGAGGAGCTGGGCGACGGCATCGACGGCATCGCCATCTGCGCGACCGTCCCGTCGGTGCTGCACGAGCTGCGCGAGGTCACCCGCAGGTACTACGGCGACGTGCCCGCGGTGCTGGTGGAACCGGGCGTGAAGACGGGCGTGCCGATCCTCACCGACAACCCCAAGGAGGTCGGCGCGGACCGGATCATCAACGCGGTCGCGGCCGTGGAGCTGTACGGCGGCCCGGCGATCGTCGTCGACTTCGGCACGGCGACCACGTTCGACGCGGTCTCCGCGCGCGGGGAGTACGTCGGCGGTGTCATCGCACCCGGCATCGAGATCTCCGTGGAGGCGCTCGGCGTCAAGGGCGCGCAGCTGCGGAAGATCGAGGTGGCCCGGCCGCGCAGCGTGATCGGCAAGAACACCGTCGAGGCCATGCAGGCGGGCATCGTGTACGGCTTCGCGGGGCAGGTCGACGGGGTGGTCGAGCGGATGGCCCGGGAGCTGGCCGAGGACCCGGACGACGTGCGGGTGATCGCCACGGGCGGGCTCGCGCCGATGGTGCTGGGGGAGTCCTCGGCGATCGACGAGCACCAGCCGTGGCTGACGCTGATCGGGCTGCGCCTGGTGTACGAGCGGAACGTGTCGCGCATGTGAGACGACCGGCGCCCTCTCCGGGAGGCGCCGGTCTTTCGACCGGGTGGCGCCGGTTCTCGCATTCCACGCGCGCGGATGTCGCCCGGATATGGCGCCTGGGTGCGTGTTCGTGGCCCCGGTCGAGGGAAACACGGAGCGACACGCGGCGATACAACATTCCGGTCCGTCACTTTTGTCCGATTAGCGATAGCGTCGCCGCATGCCCACGCCATACGGATCCCGCGGCGGCATGGCGTTCGGCGTGGAGGAGCTGCGTGTGCTCCGTCGCGCCCTCGCCCTCGCCCTTCACCCCAGCCAAGCCTCTGCCGGGGACGTCCAGGACTGTTTCCGGCTCGCCGAGTCGCTCGACGAGGCGATGTGCGAGGGGGCGAGACTGCGCGCGTTCCTGGTGGCCGACCTCGGCCGGTACCGGGCCGCGCTGCCGGGTACCGCCGCCGGTTACCTCACCCTCCTGGAGGAGGCGCTGGGCGCCGGGCACCGGCCGACGCCGGACGACCTGGCCGCGCTGCGGGCGCTGCGCGGCAATCTCGCGGCGGCCGCGCTGCTGGACCGTTGCCAGGCGCTGGCCGAGCAGGACGTACGAGCCCGGTTCGCACAGGGCGCCCGGACGGTGCCCGCTCCCGCCGTACCGCCCGCACGGACGCGCCTGACGGCCCTTCCCGGCGGCGCGGGCGAGTCCGGGGTCCAGGAGGCCGGGGAGCCGGCGAAACCGGCGGAGAAGCCCGCGCAGAAGCCGGGGCCGGCCCCCGCGGAGCGCCCCGCCCCACAGCCGGCGCCCCCGAAGCGCCCCATCCCGACGCCGGGCGAGGTCTTCCCGCGCCGCAAGCCGGTGCCGCCGACGGAGGACACCGAGTCCCGCCAGCTCGCCGCGGGCTGACCCGCCCACCCGCCGGGGTGTCCGTGCAGGTCGGGAGGCCAATCGGGTGGTTCGCGCACCCCGTACCTTTCGCCCGTTCCCGCGTGGCTACCCTGTCAGGCATGGACTACGTCTCCGCGCTCGTGCCTCCGGTCGTGATGGCCGTGTTCTTCATCGGTTTGGTCAGGGTGATCGTGAAGACCCAGGGCGGTGCCGCCAAGGCCAAGGAGGACGCGGCCGTCGACGCCGCCCTCGCGCGCGCGGAGAGTGCGCGGCAGGCCTCCGCCGGCGGCGACGCCTGATCCACCCCGGGCGTACGACTCCCGCATCCCGTGGGGTGCGGATCCGAGTCGTACGCCCTTTTTGTTCGCGTTCGCAGGGTTAGTGCACGTCCGGCACGCCATTGTCGGGATCTCCCACTATTGTTCTGAGCTGTGCCTCGCCCATTGGGAGAACTCGAAGACGCGGTCATGACGCGGGTGTGGAAGTGGAACCGCCCGGTGACGGTTCGAGAAGTCCTGGAAGACCTCCAGCAGGAACGCTCGATCGCGTACACCACCGTGATGACCGTTTTGGACAATCTCCATCAGAAGGGCTGGGTGCGCCGGGAGGCCGAAGGGCGGGCCTATCGATATGAGGCCGTCTCGACACGGGCCGCCTACGCCGCCGCCCTGATGAACGACGCGTGGTCGCAGAGCGACAACCCGGCCGCCGCTCTCGTCGCCTTCTTCGGGATGATGAGCGAGGAACAGCGGCACGCCCTCCGCGACGCGGTACGCATCGTCCAAGGACCGGAAACCCCGGAAGCTTCCGCAGCCCCCGAAGCTCCCGAACCCCGGCAACGGGAAGCCGCGCAACAGGAAGCTCCGCGACAGGAACCCGCCGAACCTCGCCAAGAGGAGAACCCCGGCTCGGCAGAGGACGCCGCCGGGCGATAGCGTCCGCTCATGTCAGCCGAGCGCCCCGAAGTCTCCGCAAAAGACATCACCGTCCGCCGGGCGCGGACGAGCGATGTCCCGGCCGTACGCCACCTCCTCGACGCCTACGTGCGTGACCGCATCCTGCTCGACAAAGCCACCGTCACGCTTTACGAGGACATCCAGGAGTTCTGGGTCGCGGAACGCGACGACAACGCCGAGGTGGTCGGCTGCGGTGCGCTGCACGTCATGTGGGAGGACCTCGCGGAAGTCCGCACTCTCGCGGTGAAGCCGGGCCTCAAGGGCGCCGGCGTCGGCCATCAGTTGCTGGAGAAGCTCGTCGAGACCGCACGCCGGCTCGGCGTTCGCCGCGTTTTCTGCCTCACCTTCGAAGTGGACTTCTTCGGGAAGCACGGCTTCGTGGAGATCGGTGAGACGCCCGTCGACGCGGATGTCTACGCGGAGCTGTTGCGTTCCTATGACGAGGGCGTCGCCGAGTTCCTCGGTCTCGAACGAGTGAAACCGAACACCTTGGGCAACAGCCGGATGCTTCTGCATCTGTGATCGCCATTGCCCGAGTGCCCTATGTCCGAAACGCGCATGTTTCCGGGTCTAGGGGGTCCACCGGTGCTCTCCCGGGGGTTTGTGTTTTTCCGGCAAAAGCGGTTTGCTTTCCGGCGTAGTGCAGTACTGCATATAACAGGGGCGGCGAAACGGCGGACGCCGCACACCCCTGGCCCTCAACGTTATCGATGAAAGGAAATCCGGTGGCACAGAAGGTTCAGGTCCTTCTTGTCGACGACCTCGACGGCGGCGAGGCGGACGAGACGGTGACGTTCGCGCTGGACGGCAAGACGTACGAGATCGATCTCACGACCATCAATGCGGACAAGCTGCGTGGGCTTCTGGAGCCCTATGTGAAGGGCGGCCGTCGTACCGGAGGCCGTGCCTCTGGTGGACGCGGAAAGGCCCGCGCCGCTTCCGGTGGCAACCAGGACACCGCGGCGATCCGCGCCTGGGCGAAGGAAAACGGTTACGAGGTCAACGACCGCGGCCGTGTTCCGGGGAACATCCGCGAAGCCTACGAGAAGGCCAACGGCTGATCCCGCCGCACGGCGGGCGACGGCCCGGCGCACGCGCGCCGCAGCCGGACGCGGTGACACTCCGCTGCCACCGTGTCCACCAGTCGCACGAGATCGGGGGCGCTCCCCTCGCGTCCCATCGCCGACAGTGCAGGCAGCGAGGCCTCGGCCTCGCCTCCCGGCCGAGGGGGCCGCAGCCACACGGCGGCCCCCCGTACGGAGCCGAAAGGCACGGAGTCGAAAGGCACGGAGCCGAAAGCCGGACCGGCCGTCGGCAGGCCGGCCGTCGGCACATCGGCATCCGGCACACGGGCCTCCGGCGCACCGGCCTCAGGCAGCGATGACCTCGGCGCCTCCGGCGCACCACCGGCCTCCGGCGGCGGCCCCGGCGCCTCCACCGCGCCGCCCGCGCCCAGGGCCCGCAGGTCGAGGGGGACGGCGCTCCACTCCAGCCAGTCCAGCAGCCCCGGCAGCTCCTCCGCGCCGCCCGCGGCCACCAGCAGCTGCATCCGGTCGCCCCGCAGCGCCACCGGAGAGCCCGGCGCGAGATGCCGGAGCGCCCGCGCGCCCGCCTCGGCCGGCACGTCCAGGACGTCGAACCGCACCCCGGTGAGCAGCCACAGCGGCCGTCCGGGCACGGTCGCCCACCCCAGATCGTTCTCGTACCAGTGGCGGATTCGCGCCTCCGGGCCGCCCGCTGCGGAGCACGGCCCCGATTCCGGGGCAGGAGGGTCGAGGAGGCCGTCGCCCGGGTCGAGGGGCCGGCGGGGAAAGGGGACGGTGTGGACAGGGTGAGTCATGCGGTGCTCCCGGGCCGGGCCAGCCATGCCAGGTGCAACCGGCCGAGTGACCTGACGGTTACGCTGAGTACTCGAATGGTTGCTCATGGTTTCGGAAGGGGAGGCGTGTGGGGGTCCGGGGGAGCGCGAGGTTGTTCGCCCATAGCGGAGGGAACGGGGCCCTGCGGCATGGAGTGTCAGTCCCCGCGGGTAAGACATGCCTAGTGGGAGGGGGCGACACGCAGGACGGCCCGTCTCACGTTCGCCATCGGCGTACTGGCGATGAGGGTAACTGCCTGGCCTGCGGGAACATCGTCTCGCACCATCAGGTTGGGACAGATGTCGGCGTTCGGGGTCAGGAGGCCAAGGACGGTGTCGGCAGTTGGAATGAGCGGTCCCCGCTTGCGGGACTAAGCTGCGGAAGGACAGGGAGGGGAAGTTCCCCCCACTGCCTGACCGCTCTGAGGAGCGATTAACGATGTTCGAGAGGTTCACCGACCGCGCGCGGCGGGTTGTCGTCCTGGCTCAGGAAGAAGCCCGGATGCTCAACCACAACTACATCGGCACCGAGCACATCCTCCTGGGTCTCATCCACGAGGGCGAAGGTGTCGCCGCTAAGGCCCTGGAGAGCCTCGGCATTTCGCTTGAGGCGGTCCGCCAGCAGGTGGAGGAGATCATCGGCCAGGGCCAGCAGGCCCCGTCCGGGCACATCCCCTTCACTCCCCGTGCCAAGAAGGTCCTGGAGCTGTCGCTCCGTGAGGCTCTTCAGCTGGGCCACAACTACATCGGCACGGAGCACATCCTGCTCGGCCTGATCCGTGAGGGCGAGGGCGTCGCCGCCCAGGTCCTGGTCAAGCTGGGCGCAGACCTCAACCGGGTGCGGCAGCAGGTCATCCAGCTGCTCTCCGGTTACCAGGGCAAGGAGACCGCCACCGCCGGCGGCCCGGCCGAGGGCACCCCCTCGACCTCCCTCGTCCTCGACCAGTTCGGCCGGAACCTCACCCAGGCCGCTCGTGAGTCCAAGCTCGACCCGGTCATCGGGCGCGAGAAGGAGATCGAGCGGGTCATGCAGGTGCTGTCCCGCCGTACGAAGAACAACCCGGTCCTGATCGGTGAGCCCGGCGTCGGCAAGACCGCCGTCGTCGAGGGCCTCGCCCAGGCCATCGTCAAGGGCGAGGTGCCCGAGACGCTCAAGGACAAGCACCTCTACACGCTGGACCTCGGTGCCCTGGTCGCCGGCTCCCGCTACCGCGGTGACTTCGAGGAGCGCCTGAAGAAGGTGCTCAAGGAGATCCGCACCCGCGGCGACATCATCCTGTTCATCGACGAGCTGCACACGCTGGTCGGTGCGGGTGCCGCCGAGGGCGCCATCGACGCCGCGAGCATCCTGAAGCCGATGCTGGCCCGCGGTGAGCTGCAGACCATCGGTGCGACCACGCTGGACGAGTACCGCAAGCACCTGGAGAAGGACGCGGCCCTGGAGCGCCGTTTCCAGCCCATCCAGGTCGCCGAGCCGTCCCTGCCGCACACGATCGAGATCCTCAAGGGTCTGCGCGACCGCTACGAGGCCCACCACCGCGTCTCCATCACGGACGAGGCCCTGGTCCAGGCGGCCACCCTGGCCGACCGGTACATCTCGGACCGCTTCCTGCCGGACAAGGCGATCGACCTGATCGACGAGGCCGGATCGAGGATGCGCATCCGCCGGATGACCGCTCCGCCGGACCTGCGCGAGTTCGACGAGAAGATCGCCGCCGTCCGCCGGGACAAGGAGTCCGCGATCGACTCGCAGGACTTCGAGAAGGCCGCCTCCCTGCGCGACAAGGAGAAGCAGCTCCTGGCCGCCAAGGCCAAGCGCGAGAAGGAGTGGAAGGCCGGCGACATGGACGTCGTCGCCGAGGTCGACGGCGAGCTGATCGCCGAGGTCCTCGCGACCGCCACCGGCATCCCGGTCTTCAAGCTGACCGAGGAGGAGTCCTCGCGTCTGCTGCGCATGGAGGACGAGCTCCACAAGCGGGTCATCGGCCAGGTCGACGCCGTCAAGGCGCTGTCGAAGGCGATCCGTCGTACGCGTGCCGGTCTGAAGGACCCGAAGCGCCCCGGTGGTTCGTTCATCTTCGCCGGCCCGTCCGGTGTCGGTAAGACCGAACTCTCCAAGGCCCTCGCCGAGTTCCTCTTCGGTGACGAGGACGCGCTGATCTCCCTCGACATGTCGGAGTTCAGCGAGAAGCACACGGTCTCGCGGCTCTTCGGTTCGCCCCCCGGCTACGTGGGCTACGAAGAGGGCGGCCAGCTCACCGAGAAGGTGCGCCGCAAGCCGTTCTCCGTCGTCCTGTTCGACGAGGTCGAGAAGGCCCACCCGGACATCTTCAACTCGCTGCTGCAGATCCTGGAGGACGGTCGCCTGACCGACTCCCAGGGCCGGGTCGTGGACTTCAAGAACACGGTCATCATCATGACGACCAACCTCGGCACCCGGGACATCTCCAAGGGCTTCAACCTGGGCTTCGCGGCCTCGGGTGACACGAAGACCAACTACGAGCGCATGAAGAACAAGGTCCAGGACGAGCTGAAGCAGCACTTCCGGCCCGAGTTCCTCAACCGCGTCGACGACGTGGTCGTCTTCCCGCAGCTGACGCAGGAGGACATCCTGCGGATCGTCGACCTGATGATCAGCAAGGTGGACGAGCGCCTGAAGGACCGGGACATGGGCATCGAGCTCTCCCAGTCCGCCAAGGAGCTGCTGTCCAAGAAGGGTTACGACCCGGTGCTGGGCGCGCGTCCGCTGCGTCGCACGATCCAGCGCGAGGTCGAGGACACGCTCTCGGAGAAGATCCTCTTCGGTGAGCTGCGCCCCGGTCACATCGTGGTCGTGGACACCGAGGGCGAGGGCGACGCCCAGACCTTCACCTTCCGCGGTGAGGAGAAGTCGGCGCTGCCCGACGTCCCGCCGATCGAGCAGGCGGCCGGCGGTGCCGGGCCGAACCTGAGCAAGGAGGCGTAAGCCTCCGGCGGACCAGCCGAGTTGAAGGGGCCGGTGCCTTTGGCACCGGCCCCTTCAGCACATCCGGAGATCAAGCGCCGACGGTCGTCAGGACAACTGCCCGTTGTAGTCGGGGAGCTTGAAGGTCTTCTCGGCGTGGCCGCCGGAGAGGTCGGTGGCGCTGTTGCCGATGTTCGCGATGATCGTGTAGCCCTTGTTCTCGATGTCGACGCGCTGGGCCGTCTTGTAGGCGGCGACGTCCTTGAAGAGGTCGAACAGGCCGCGGACGTAGAGGCCGGAGACGTCGTAGCCGTCGTACTTCAGGTTCCACTCGGTGGGCTCTTCGATGATGCCCGGGCGGGCCGTGACGAAGAAGAGCGAGACGCCGTGCTCCTGGGCGTACTTCGCGACGTTCAGCACGGGCTTGTTGGCCGGCTGGGGGAAGCTGAAGCCGTAGTCGGTCTCCAGCGTGGTGTTGTCGATGTCGAAGACGATCGCCTGCTTCTCGCCCGGCTCGGCGGCGGCGATGCGCTCCTTCAGGTACGGCAGGGCCTGGTCCATCACCGTCTGGCAGTCCTTCTGCCAGGTCGCGTAGTCCACCTTCGTGGCCGTCGCGGTGGCGGTGGTGTCGGCCGCGGTGCTGCTCGTGGTCGCGGCCTGGGCCGGGGCGGCCAGAGCGGCCAAGGCGGCCACGGAGACGGCGGTGGCGGAGATACGGCGAGCCCAGGAGCCTCTGGTCATCGGTGGGGGTCCTCTCACGCGGACGGGTCCTGAATGTCAGGGGCATGATCTGAGGCGAGGGTGGCGTGAGGGGAACCGTAGGGTTACTGAACGGTAGGCGCCCAGGGGGTGTGCGTCACATTCACGTGATCGCCGACGGGGAACCCGGTGATAAGCCGCACAGGCGATTCGCCCGCTACTAGCCCGGACAGTGGAGCCGGCCGGACGGGTAAAGGGCCGACAAAGAGAACGTCATGTCCGGAGCTCGTGGGTAAAGAACGGCGGCCTCGGGGCGGTGGCATCTACTACCGGGCGCCGTAGGAGAGGCGTTCTGGGGTGGGCGGGGTGCTGGGCTACCAAGGAGTGGCCGCCCGGAGGGACGTCCGTTCGCCGGGTGGCCGCTCTGTCCCCGAGGTCACGAGGTTTCGATGTTCCAGCGCGTCACGTCCCGTTCTTCCCGTACGTCCTCGCTCCGCGCCCGCGTGACCGTCCTGGCCGCCGCGGTGGGGTCCCTGGCCGTCGTGGGGACCGGGGTCGCGAGCGCGGCCGCGCCGTCGGCCGGTTGGGTCGACCCGGTGAAGAAGTACACGCTGTCGGCCCGCTTCATGCAGGCCGGCGGCATGTGGCAGACCAAGCACAGCGGTCTGGACTTCGCCGTGCCGACCGGCACCGCCGTCGCCGCCGCGCACGGCGGCACCGTCGTCAAGGCCGGCCCGAACGGCGCCGGCGACGGCCCCGCGTACGGCAACGCCGTCGTGATCAGGCACGGCAGCGGCGCGTACTCGCAGTACGCGCACCTGTCCCGGATCGACGTCAAGGCCGGCCATGCCGTCAAGGCCGGCCAGCGCATCGCGCTGTCCGGCTCCACCGGCAACTCCACCGGTCCGCACCTGCACTTCGAGATCCGTACGACCCCGAACCACGGCTCCGCCGTCGACCCCGCCGCCTTCCTGCGCGGCAAGGGCGTCACCTTCTGAGCGGCGACACCGCCTACGTGCGCCGGCAGGCGTGTTCGTGGGCCTGGGTGATCAGGTCCAGGGAGACCGCGAGCGTGGCCGCGCGCTTCTTCTCCACGTCTCCCTCCAGGTCCTGCATCGCGAACATCCCGGCGTGCAGCGTGAACATCGCGCTGACGGAGCGCACCTGGTCGACGAGGTCGGCGCCGGGGTCGATGAGGATGTCCCGCAGGCCCCGCATCCGGTCCTTGAAGATGTCGCCGATGCGCAGTTCCCGTACCGTCGCCTGGTTCTCCTGCATGAAGCGGAACAGCGGCTCCGCCTCGGCGAGGGCCGCGCTGTAGCGGCGGATGATCTCCCGCTTCGTGTCGAGGGTGGACGGCTGCCCCCGGCCCCACTCGATCAGTTCCGCCATCGGTTTCGTCAGGTCCTCGAAGAGGCTGACGATGATCTCTTCCTTCGTCTTGAAGTGGTAGTACAGGGCTGCCTTCGTGACGTCGAGACGCTCGGCGATCTCGCGCAGCGAGGTCTTCTCGTAGCCCTGCTCCGCGAAGAGTTCGAGCGCCACGTCCTGGATGCGCTGGCGGGTGTTGCCGCGGCGCTGCTGTTTCGTGCCGTCCATCGTGCCGCCCATCCTCGTACTCCTTGCGCTCCCACGAAACTTACTTGACGCCCGGCTAGTGACAGGTCTACCTTCCACAGTGTAGTCAACTAGCCGGGCGGCAAGTAAGTAGAAGCCGCAGGGGGAATGGAAAGAAAGATGGCGGACACCGTAGAAAGCGCCACCGCGGGCCAACAGCCCGCAATCGAGGGCAAACAGCCCAAGAGCGTGCGGGTCGTGCTGCTCGCGCTGATGATCGCGATGATGCTCGCGATGCTCGACAACATGATCGTGGGTACGGCGATGCCGACGATCGTGGGTGAACTGGGCGGCCTGGAGCACCTGTCCTGGGTGGTCACCGGCTACACCCTGGCCACCGCGGCCTCGACCCCGATCTGGGGCAAGCTCGGCGACATGTACGGGCGCAAGGGGTCCTTCCTCAGCTCGATCGTGATCTTCCTGGCCGGCTCCGCCCTCAGCGGCATGGCCCAGAACATGGGGCAGCTGATCGGCTTCCGCGCCGTGCAGGGCCTCGGCGCCGGCGGTCTGATGGTCGGCGTCATGGCGATCATCGGCGACCTGATCCCGCCGCGGGAGCGCGGCAAGTACCAGGGCATGATGGCCGGCGTCATGGCGCTGGCGATGATCGGCGGCCCGCTGGTCGGCGGCACCATCACCGACAACTGGGGCTGGCGCTGGGCCTTCTACATCAACCTGCCGCTCGGCGCCGTCGCGCTCGCGCTGGTCAGCGCCGTGCTGCACCTGCCGAAGAAGCGGGCCAAGGCGGGCATCGACTACCTCGGTGTCGTCCTGCTGACCGTCGGCATCACCTCGATCGTGCTGGTCACCACCTGGGGCGGCAGCGAGTACGCCTGGACCTCCGCGCGGATCATGGAGCTGATCGCCATCGGCGTGGCCTCGCTGGTCGGGTTCGTGTTCTGGCAGACCAGGGCCGCCGAGCCCGTGCTGCCGCTGCACATCTTCCGGAACCGCAACTTCACGCTGATGTCCTTCATCGGCTTCATCACCGGCTTCGTGATGTTCGGCGCGACGCTCTACCTGCCGCTGTACCAGCAGTCGGTGCAGGGCGCGTCCGCGACCAACTCCGGTCTGCTGCTCCTGCCGATGCTCGGCGCGATGCTGGTGACCTCGATGGTCGCGGGCCGGGTCACCACCAACAGCGGCCGCTACAAGGCCTTCCCGATCGTCGGCGGTGTCCTGATGGCCGTCGGTCTGTACCTGCTGTCCACCATGGACACCGGTACGACCCGGCTGACCTCCGGCATCTACATGGCCGTCCTCGGCCTCGGCATGGGCTGCCTGATGCAGATCACCATGCTGGTCGCGCAGAACAGCGTGGAGATGAAGGACATGGGCGTCGCGTCCTCGTCCACCACCCTGTTCCGTACGCTCGGCTCGTCCTTCGGTGTCGCCATCATGGGCGCGCTGTTCAACGACCGGGTCAAGCACGTCATGGCCGAGCGGGCCGGTACGGCCGGCAAGCACATGACCGAGAAGAGCGCGGCGCTGGACGCCAAGAGCCTGCAGAAGCTGCCGCCGATGATCCGGGAGGCCTACCAGCACGCCGTCTCCGCCGGTACGCACTCGGCGTTCCTGCTGGGCGCGGCGATCGCGGTCCTCGTGCTGGCCGCGGCGGTGTTCGTGAAGGAGGTCCCGCTGCGGGGCGCAGGCGCCAAGCCGTCGCCGGAGGGCGAGGACGCCGCCGCGCCGGTGATGGTCGAGGCCGTCTGATCCCACCCGCCTCACCCTGAACCGAAGACCCCGGCCGGTGTCCGCCCCGGGGTCTTCTTCCTTTTCCGCTCAGCTTCCCTTTCCGCTCGGCGGCCCGTCGCCAGGGGCGCCGTACCGCCGAATCAGCTGCTTCCCCCCGACAGCGGCAGCATCGGATAGCTCCCCGTCGCCGTCGGCGCGTGTTCCGGCAGCCACAGCACCGCCACCGCGCCCTCCGCCGGGAGGTGGGGCGGGGAGCCGGCGGGGCGGATGTTGCGGAAGGTCAGGCGGGCGCCGAGGACGCGGGCCTGGCCGGCCGCGATCGTGAGGCCCAGCCCGTGGCCCTGGCCGGCGCGGTCCTTGCTGCCCGTGCGGAAGCGGCTCGGGCCCTCCGCGAGGAGTTCCTCGGGGAAGCCGGGGCCGTGGTCCCTTATGCGGATGACGCGGCCCTCGACGGTCACCTCGACCGGCGGGCGGCCGTGCCGGGCCGCGTTGGCGAGGAGGTTGAACAGCACCCGCTCCAGGCGACGCGGGTCCGTGGTGACCTCCGACTCGTGCACCACCTGTACGGCGATGTCCGGGTTCTTGGCCGCCACACGCCGGGTGACGAACTCGCCGAGCATGATGTCCTGGAGCTCGGCCCGCTCCGACGCGCCGTCGAGGCGGGCCACCTCCAGCACGTCCTCGACCAGCGTGCGCATCGCCTTCGCCCGGTCCAGGACGAGTTCCGTCGGGCGGCCGGGAGGGAGCAGTTCGGCGGCCGTGAGCAGGCCGGTCACCGGGGTGCGCAGCTCGTGCGCGATGTCGGCGGTGACCCGGCGCTCGGCCTCCAGCCGCTGGCGCAGCGCGTCCGCCATGGCGTCCACCGCGCGCGCGAGGTCGTCGGTCTCGTCCCGTACGACCCCGCCGATGGCCTCGCGCACCCGCACGTCGGTCTCGCCCTTGGCGACCATGTTCGCGGCCGCCGCCGCCTTGCGCAGCCGCCGGGAGAGCTGGCCGCCGATCAGCACGCCGAGCGCGCTGCCGCCGAGGACGACCGAGACCGAGCCGATGATCAGCGCCTGGTCGAGATCGTTCAGCATCTCGGCCGAGGGATCCGGCAGATGGCTGTGGTACGACAGCACGTGCCCGTCCTTGACCGGCACGGCCGCCCAGATGTCCGCCCGGCCGGCGTGGTCGGAGACGTCGCTGACCATCCGGCCCTCTTCGAGCTTCTCGCGCAGCGCGTCCGGCAGGTCGGGGTCGTCGAGCTTGATGTTGGGGAAGTTGGGGCGACGGTTCAGCTCGTAGTTGCGCTGGGCGATCTGGACGCGGTCGTTGGCCAGCTGACGCGCGTTGTCCAGCATCGAGACCCGGGCCGCGTTGTGCACGACCAGGCTCAGCACGATCGCCACGAGCCCGGCCACCAGGGCGATGGCCGCGCTGAGCTTCCATCTGAGCCCGGTGCGCAGGTCCATGCGCTCCATGCGCAGCATCGGTCGCCGAAGGAACCCCCACATGTGCGCCTCGCTCAGGCCTTCAGCTTGTAGCCGAAGCCGCGGACCGTCTCGATCCGGTCCTGGCCGATCTTCTGGCGCAGCCGCTGCACATGCACGTCGACGACCCGGGTGTCCCCGCCCCAGCCGTAGTCCCACACACGCTCCAGCAGCTTGTCGCGGGAGAGCACCGTGCCCGGCGCGGAGGAGAACTCCAGCAGCAGGCGCATCTCGGTCGGGGTGAGCGCGACCGGCTGCCCGGCCCGGCGCACCTCCATGCCCTCGGTGTCGATCTCCAGGTCGCCGAAGCTGAGCACACCGCCGGTCACCTCGTCGGCGGGCTGCTCGCCCTGCGCGCCCCCGCCCGCGTGCCCGAAGCGGCGCAGCACCGCCCGGATCCGGGCGACCAGGACGGCGCCGTCGAACGGCTTGGTCACATAGTCGTCGGCGCCGGCCTCCAGGCCGAGGACGACGTCGATGGAGTCGGCGCGCGCGGACAGCATGATCACCGGCACGGTCGACTCGTCGCGGATGCGGCGGCACAGGCTGACGCCGTCCAGGCCCGGGACCATGACGTCGAGCAGCGCGATGTCGGGACGGTCGGCCCGGAACGCCTCCAGGCCGGACAGGCCGTCGGGCATCGCGGTGACCGCGAAGCCGTCGCGCTCCAGGGCGAGCTGGGTGGCCTCGCGGATGACGTCGTCGTCCTCGACGAACAGGACGTGGGTCTGGTCTGCCATCCCGGTGCTCTCAGTCCTCGTGCTCGGTCGGTGGTCGTGGGCGGTCGGTGGTCGTGGTCAGTTGTCGGGCGGGGGTGTCGACTCGGTGCCCGCGCCGGTCTTGCCGTAGTCGGTGTGCACCGGTGGCCGTCCGACGAAGCGGCCCCCGGTCCAGTCGTAGGTGATCACATCCTCGCCGGACGGGCTGGAGATCGGATCGCCCTTCTTGTAGACCTGCTTGGTGACGGTCAGCAGGCCCTGGTCGACCTCCGCGTAGACCGGCGATTCCTCGGTCTTGAAGACATTCTTGTACGTCCCGCCCACGTCCCGGTACACATACGACCCGATGCCGACCGCGTCGGCGCAGGTCAGCACGTTCACGACGACGTCGTCCGTCGAGCCGCCGGTGAGCTGGCCGTAGGTGACGTCGACCGGGTACTCCTCGCCGCTGCACGGCTTCAGCTCGCTCTTGACCGTCGTGGAGACCTGGGGGTCGTCCTTGACCAGCGTCACCGCGTCCACCCGCTTGTACGTGCCGGACGGGCTCGCCGACGGCGAGGCGACGGCCCCCGCCACCGCCGAGGCATGTGCCGGGCCCTCGTCCCGGGCGCCCGTGCCCCCCGTGCCGCACGCGGCGACCAAAAGGGCGAGGGCGGCGAGCACGGCCCCCACCGTGATCACCGCCTGTGCACCGCCTGGGGCCCGCTCGGGCCCGGCCTGTGTCAGGCCGCGCAACGCTCCCGCTCCTCACGCTCCAGCGCGCGTGCGTCCAGATCGCGGGCCTCCAGCTCCTCGCGGAGCCGGGCGAGCGCCCTGTGCAGCGTGCTCTTGACCGTACCGGCCGACATGCCGAGGGCGGCGGCCGTCTCCTCCGTGGACATCTGCTCCCAGTGTCGCAGTACTACAACACTGCGCTGTTTCGGCGCGAGCACCTTCATGACATCCATCAGCAGGGCCCGGTCGGCGTGCTGCTCGGTGGAGTCGTCCACGGACGCGTCCGGCAGCTGCTCGGTCGGGACCTCCTCCAGCTTGCGCGCCCGCCACCACTCGGTCCGGGTGTTGATCATGACACGGCGCAGATAGGCGTCGGCGAGCCGCTTGTCGGCGATGCCCTCCCAGCGGCCGTACGTGCGCACCAGCGCGGTCTGGAGCAGGTCCTGTGCGTCGACAGGGTCCGGAACCAGTCGGCGCGCGCTGCGCAGCAGCGCGTCCTGCCGGGTGCGGACGTACTCCTCGAATTCGAGCACCTCGCCCTGCGCCATGATCAACCGCCTCCGTTCCCCGTTCACTCCGGCTCGCGCCTGAAGTCCTGCGTCTTGCGTTCCCCGTGTCCCGGTGGTCTGCCGGGCACAGAAACGAAGTTAGGCAGTGGTTGTCACGGCGCTGTGCGAGCCAGCCTTCGGCTAGCAATCGGCTATCCGTCGGTTGTGTAACGGAAGGCGGTGGGGGGTAAAAGGGGTGTTCGCTATGTCCCTTTATGGGGTGCTTTGTGGGGATTGGTGCTCGGTAACGGGGGGCGGTCGCTGTGATGTGACTGTCCGTCAGCTGAGCGGCAGCCGGTACAGGCCGCCGGGCAGCGGCTCCACCAGACCGTCCGTGACGAGCCCGTCGAGCGCGCGGGCCCGCTGCACCGGCTCGTGCCACACCCGGTCCAGCGTCGCCTGCGGCACCGGCGCGTGCGCCTCGCGCAGGACCGCCAGCAGCTTGCCGCGCACCTGGCGGTCCGTCCCCGCGTACGTCTGTCCGCGCCGCGGCGGCCCCGTGTGCTCCGGCTTGCCCGCCAGCCGCCACGCGCACTGCGCCGCGATCGGGCAGCGCGCGCACCCCTCGTTCTTCGCCGTGCACACCAGCGCGCCCAGCTCCATGGAGGCGGCGGCCCAGCGTGCGGCCGTCCCCTCGTCCTTCGGCAGCAGCTCGCGCGCGAGCCTGCGCTCGGCGGCCGTCGTCGCGTTCGGCGGGTACTGCACCCCGGTCACCGCGCGCGCGAAGACCCGGCGCACATTCGTGTCCAGCACCGCGTGCCGCTGACCGTACGCGAAGGAGGCGACGGCCGCGGCCGTGTACTCGCCGATCCCGGGCAGGGCCAGCAGCTGCGCGTGGTCCGTGGGTACGTCCCCGCCGTGCCGCTCCGCTATGGCCACCGCCGCGCCGTGCAGCCGCAGGGCCCGGCGCGGATAGCCGAGGCGGCCCCAGGCGCGCACCGCCTCGCCCGGCGCCTCCTTGGCGAGATCGGCCGGGCGCGGCCAGCGGGCCAGCCACTCCTCGTAGACGGGCAGCACCCGGCTGACCGGGGTCTGCTGGAGCATGAACTCGCTGACCATCACACCCCACGGACCCGCCTGCGGGCGGCGCCAGGGGAGGTCGCGGGCGTGGGTGTCGAACCAGGCGATCACGGGGGTGTGGAGCTTCTCAGTCATGGCCTTCCGATCCTGCCACGCCTGAGCGGGCAGGGTGGGTGACGGCGCGATCACCGAGCGTACCGAAAGGTGAAGAACCCTGACTGTTACGGCAGTTACCGGGATGATGATCCGGAAAAGTTGGTACCGGAGCGGCGGGTGGCACAAGACAGTGCGCCGTTCTCTCGTAAGGTTTGGGCCGTGGGATCTCTGCGCAATCCGGTCGGGCCGCTTCCCTCCTCCATCTACTGGCGAAGGAGGGCCGTCATGCTGGCCGTGGTCGCCGTGCTGGCGCTGGTGATCACGCTGGTCGTCACCGCCGGCGGCGGAGGCGGCAAGAAGAACAGCGACGCGTCCAACGGCAAGAATCCCGCGAACACCATCACGCCGGGCCCTTCCTCGTCCGGGCCCGCGATCAGCCAACACCCGGGCGGGCGCGACGAGTCGAGCGGCGGCAGCAGCGCGGGCGACTCCGGGTCGGGCGGCGACGGCGGTTCCGGATCCGCGGACTCCTCCGGCGGCCCGGGGTCCGGCGGCGGCTCGTCCTCGGGCGCGGCGGGCGGCGGTACGGTCGTCGCGGGCGACGCGCTCCCGGCGTCCTCCTCGCTGCCCAACTGCACGTCCTCCGCAGTGGCGTTGAGCCTGAAGAGCCTGCACAACTCCTACTCGCCGGACCAGACGCCGACCTTCGAACTCACCGCGAAGAACAGCTCATCGGCCGACTGCAAGATCGATCTCGGGCCGAAGAACGCGGTGTTGACCATCACGCCGTCGTCCGGCAGGGACGCGTTCTGGACGTCGTCCGACTGCCCCAAGGGCGCGGCGAGCCTCGTCTTCCGGGTGCCGGCGGGGCAGAGCATCACGTACACGGTGACGTGGGACCGCAAGCCGAGCGCCGCGCAGTGCGCGACGCCTGCGGCGGGCTCGGCGAAGGCGGACACGTATCTGCTGGAGGCCAGCGCCCCGGGCTTCGGCAAGCGGCAGGCTTCGTTCGTGCTGTCGGCGGACTAGGGCGCCCGCAGCGCCCCGTCAGGGGCGCGGGGCTGTGTCGGCATGCGGCTCCGCCGCGTGGGCGCGCGCAACCACGACGGACCGGTAGCCGTGACCCGGCGGAACCCGCTGAGCTGTCAGGCGACTCAGACGTACCGCTCCAGAATGGAAGACTCCGCCAGCCGTGACAGGCCCTCGCGCACGCTCCGGGCGCGGGCCTCGCCCACGCCGTCCACGGTCTGGAGGTCGTCGACGCTCGCGGCGAGCAGCTTCTGCAGGCCGCCGAAGTGCTCCACCAGCCGGTCGATGATCGCGCCCGGCAGCCGCGGGACCTTGGCCAGCAGCCGGAAGCCCCGCGGGGAGACCGCCGAGTCCAGCGTCTCGGGGGACCCGGTGTAGCCCAGCGCACGCGCCACCGTGCCCAGTTCGAGCAGCTCCCCGTGGGTCAGCGCGTCCAGCTCGGACAGCGCCTCCTCGACCGTGCGGGAGCGCTTCGCCGTCGGCTCGGGGACGTAGTCCCGCACGACCAGCTCGCGGTCCGGCTCGACGCCCGCGATCAACTCCTCCAGCTGGAGGGCCAGGAGGCGGCCGTCCGTGCCCAGTTCGACCACGTACTCGGCGATCTCGGTGGCGATGCGGCGGACCATCTCCAGCCGCTGGGCGACGGCGGAGACGTCCCGGACCGTCACCAGGTCCTCGATCTCCAGCGCCGACAGCGTGCCCGCCACCTCGTCCAGGCGGAGCTTGTACCGCTCCAGCGTGGCCAGTGCCTGGTTCGCACGGGACAGGATCGCCGCCGAGTCCTCCAGAACGCGGCGCTGACCGTCGACGTACAGGGCGATCAGGCGCATCGACTGGGAGACGGAGACCACGGGGAAGCCGACCTGCTTGCTCACCCGGTCCGCCGTACGGTGCCGTGTGCCCGTCTCCTCCGTCGGGATCGTCGGGTCCGGCACCAGCTGCACGCCCGCGCGCAGGATCTTCGACAGGTCCGACGAGAGCACGATGCCGCCGTCCAGCTTGCACAGTTCGCGCAGCCGGGTCGCGGTGAACTCCACGTCCAGCACGAAACCGCCCGTGCACATCGCCTCGACCGTCTTGTCCGAGCCGAGGACGATCAGCCCGCCGGTGTTGCCGCGCAGCACGCGCTCAAGGCCGTCGCGCAGGCCCGTACCGGGAGCCACGGCGCTCAGCGAGGCGCGCATCAGGCCATCGGAACCGGCACTCCCACCGATCTTTCCGGGAGCTGCTGCCCGGTCGTTGGCTGCCACTGCACTCCTCCGGTCGCAGGTTCTGACGCGCCCCCGCACCCGTACTCTGTTCGCACGGACGGGCGAGACCTGGGCAAAGTCTACCGGCGCTCCTCCGTCTCCCGCGGGGCCTCTCGGCGACGCGAGCGCGGCAGGACCCGCAGCGCGTCCCCCATGTCCGCCACTTCCAGGACCTTCATACCGGGCGGCACCTTGCCCGGATCGGTCGGCACGAGCGCGTGCGTGAAGCCCAGCCGGTGCGCCTCGGTGAGCCGGCGCTGCACGCCCGTGACCCGTCTGACCTCGCCCGCGAGGCCCACCTCGCCGATGGCCACCAGGTTCTTCGGCAGCGGGGTGTCGCTCGCGGCGGAGGCGAGCGCCAGCGCGATGGCGAGGTCGGCGGCGGGCTCGGACAGCTTCACCCCGCCCACCGTCGCCGAGTAGATGTCCCGCTTGCCGAGCGCGCTGATCCGCCCGCGCTGCTCCAGCACCGCCAGCATCATCGACACCCGGGAGGTCTCCAGGCCCGAGGTCGTCCGGCGCGGGGAGGGGATCTGGGAGTCGACGGTCAGGGCCTGCACCTCGGCCACCAGCGGGCGGCGGCCCTCCAGGGTGACGGTCAGGCAGGTGCCCGGCACCGGCTCGGCCCGCCGGGTCAGGAACAGGCCGCTGGGGTCGGCCAGGCCGGTGATGCCCTCGTCGTGCAGCTCGAAGCAGCCGACCTCGTCCGTGGCGCCGTAGCGGTTCTTCACCCCGCGCACCAGGCGCAGGCGCGCGTGCCGGTCGCCCTCGAAGTGCAGGACGACGTCCACGAGGTGTTCGAGGAGGCGGGGGCCCGCGATCGCGCCGTCCTTCGTGACGTGGCCCACGAGGAGCGTGGACATGCCGCGTTCCTTGGAGGCACGGATGAGCGCCCCGGCCACCTCCCGCACCTGGGCCATGCCGCCGGGCGCACCCTCGATCTGAGGGGAGGCGACCGTCTGCACCGAGTCCAGGATCAGCAGGGAGGGCTTCACCTCGTCCAAGTGGCCGAGGACGGCGGCCAGATCGGTCTCGGCGGCCAGATACAGCTCGTCGTGCAGCGCGCCGATGCGGTCCGCGCGCAGCCGCACCTGGCTCGCCGACTCCTCGCCCGTGACGTAGAGCGTGCGGTGCTCGGCGCTCGCGGACTTGGCGGCCACGTCCAGCAGCAGGGTGGACTTGCCGACGCCGGGCTCGCCCGCGAGCAGCACGACCGCGCCGGGCACCAGGCCGCCGCCGAGCACCCGGTCCAGCTCGGGCACGCCGGTCGTGCGGGCGGTGGCCTGGCGGCCGTCGACCTGGCCGATGGGCAGCGCGGAGTTCGTGACGCGGCCCGGTGCCGTCGTACGGACCGCGGGCGCGCCGTACTCCTCGACGGTGCCCCACGCCTGGCATTCGGGGCAGCGGCCGAGCCACTTGGCCGTCTGCCAGCCGCACTCCGTGCAGCGGTAGGACGGGCGGTCCTTGGTCGTCTTGGTACGGGCAGCCATGCGGAAACCGTAGCCCGCGGCACTGACAACCGGTCCCGGGACCGGGCCACGGACGCCTCCGGACCGGGCCGCGGACCTCCCCGAGTCGCGGAACAAAGGGTTCCTGTCCCCTTATGAGGGATCGTTTCACCCGTACGGATTAAAAGAGCTCAAGGATAAAGGAGGGGCACTCCGGGGCCGCCTACGGTCGCACAGGTGATGAGCAGCAGTCCGGAGACCACGACCCGCACCACCGGAGCGCACCGGACGCACCACGCGGCGCGCGAAACACGCGAGGCACGCGAGGAGCGGGAGGGGCGCGACCGTGCCGCCGCGCGTACCCTCGCCCACCGCATGCCGACGCGCTACGAGCCGTACCTGGACGGACTGTTCACCTACTGCCTGTCGGTGCTGTGCGACCACGACGCCGCCACCGCCGCCCTCCGCGACGTCCTCGCCCTGGCCGAGCGGCGCGCGCACCGCGTCCCGGAGGCCGCGGCCGACCGCAGGGCCTGGCTGTACGCACTGGCCCGCTGGGCGTGCCTGCGCGGGCTGACCGAGGCCAAGGAGAAACGTCAGGCCACCCACGCGGCGGGCCGCCCGGCGCCGGCGGGAGCGGGCGGGGCGGCCGCGGGCGAAGCCGGCGGGACCGCGGGGAAAGGAGCCGCGGGGAAAGGGGCCGCCGGCCCGGCGGCGGGACAGGGTTCCGATCCGGCCCTCGCCCCGGAGCCCCAGGAGCAGCGGCGCCGCGAACTCGCCCTGCTGGCCTGGCCGGAGGCCGCCGGCACCACCCCGGAGCAGCGCGAGGCCCTGGAACTCGCGGTCCGCCACCACCTCGGCGCCCACGAGGTCGCCGCCGTCCTCGGCATGGCGGTCGCCGCCGCGCGCGAGCTGCTCGCCTCCGCCGCCTGCGAGGTCGAGCGCACCCGCGCGGCCCTGGCCGTGGTCGAGGCCGGCGGCTGTCCGGGCGTGGCCCACCTCACCGGCGACAGCCGGCTCGTCCTGAGCACCGCGCTGCGCCGCGAGCTGGTCCGGCACGTCGACGACTGCCCGCGCTGCCGCCGCACCGCCGAGCGCGCCGCCGCCCCCGGGCGCTGGCCCGGCACCACGGTCACCCCCGCCGAGCTGCCCGTCCTGGAAGCACCCCGCGCGGACCTGCACAGGGCGTTCGCGCACCACGCACGCGCGCGTGGCGCCGACGTTCCCCGGTTCGACCGGCGCGGCTTCCCGATGGACCCCAAGGACCGCGCGGCGCGCCGCGACCGGCTCCGCGCGCGTGCCGTGACGACGACGGTCGTCGCCACGGTGGTCGCCGCCCCCGTCCTGGCCCTGTGGGCCGCCTACCGGGGTGCCCCCACGGCGGAGGGCGAGGGCCGCTCGCCCTCCACGAGCGAGGCGCAGGGTCCCGACGCCCTCGCCGACGACGCGGGCGGCGGCTACGAGAACGCGGGGAACGCCAGCGTGCGGCCCGGCGCCCACGGCGGCAGGAACGGCAAGGCGGACGTCTCGGTGGAGGTCGTCAGCGTCACCGGAGCGGGGCGGCAGGGCGCCGGCCGCCTGGACGTGACCGCCGCCAACGACGGCGACACCACGCTGATCACCCTCGCGGCATCGGGCACCGCCCCGGTCCGCTGGTCCGCGTCCACCGCCGTCGGCTGGCTCTACCTCAGCCGGTCCTCGGGAACCCTCGCCCCCGGCGGGACGTCGACGATCAAGGTCTACGTCGACCACCTCCGCGAGCCCTCCGGCCACTGGCACGCACAGGTGGCGGTCGCCCCGGCGGGCACGGTGGTCACGATCGACGGCTACGGCACGGCCCCGACGCGCCCGACACCCCCCGCGCCCCCGCCGTCCTCCGCTCAGCCCACCCCGCCGACCGCACCCCCCACGACCCCGCCCTCCACTCCACCGGCCACTCCGCCGTCCACCCCTCCGACGGCCCCGAGCCCCACACCGACGCCCCCGGCCTCGCCGTCACCGCCCCCGACAGCCTCCGGCAGCGACACGCCGAGCCCGTCGGGCAGCTAGGGGGTGGCGGTGGCGTTACGGGGCCGGGTCGGCGGGGTGGGGGGCGACCAGTGGCAGCTGCGAGGCCAGCCGCGCCTCGCACAGCTCGACGAGACGGTCGTACCCCGCCTTGCCCATCAGCTCGGTCAGCTCGGGCCGGTAGGACACGTACACCGGCTCGCCCGCGCCGTGCGCCGACGTCGCCGAGGTGCACCACCAGTGCAGGTCATGGCCGCCCGGACCCCAGCCCCGGCGGTCGTACTCCCCGATGGACACCTGGAGCACGCGCGTGTCGTCGGGCCGGTCGATCCAGTCGTACGTCCGGCGGATCGGCAGCTGCCAGCACACGTCCGGCTTGGTCTCCAGCGGCTCCCGGCCCTCCTTCAGCGCCAGGATGTGCAGCGAGCAGCCCGCGCCGCCCGCGAAGCCGGGCCGGTTCTGGAAGATGCACGAGCCCTGGTACGGCCGGGTCTGCCGGGAGCCCTCCTCGTCCTTCGACACCCAGCCGTTCCGCGTGCCCTCGGCGTGGTGCTGCCAGATGTCCGGAGTGAGCCGCGCCACATGCTCGGCGACCCGCTTCTCGTCGTCCTCGTCGGAGAAGTGCGCGCCCAGCGAGCAGCACCCGTCGTCCGCGCGGCCCGCCTGGATGCCCTGGCAGCCGCTGCCGAAGATGCAGTTCCAGCGAGAGGTGAGCCATGTCAGATCACAGCGGAAGATCTGCTCGTCGTCCGCCGGGTCAGGAAACTCCACCCACGCGCGCGCGAAGTCGAGCCCCTTCTCGTCGCTCGCCTTCGCGGCCTGATCGGACGTCTTGGACTTCTTGGACTTCTTCGACATGGACGACGCCTTCGCCTGCGCGGACTCCTCATCCTTCAATGCCTTGGAGGATTTGGGGTCCTTCGCCTTTTTCGTCTTTGGCACATGACCAGGGTAAGTGGCCCACGCCCGCTCCGGGGACCGTCGACCGCGGATCTGGCAGTAGCGTTCCGTATATGAGACTCGGTGTCCTGGATGTGGGTTCGAACACGGTGCATCTGCTGGTGGTGGACGCCCACCCCGGCGCGCGCCCGCTGCCCGCGCATTCGCACAAGGCCGACCTTCGGCTCGCCCAACTCCTCGACGACAGCGGTGCCATCGGCGACGACGGCATCCACCGGCTCGTCGCCGTCGTACAGGACGCCCTCCAGGCCGCCGAGGACAAGGGCGTCGAGGACCTGCTGCCGTTCGCGACCTCCGCCGTCCGCGAGGCGGTCAACGCGGACGACGTCCTCGCGCGCGTGGAGGCCGAGACCGGCGTACGACTCCAGGTCCTCAGCGGCGCCGAGGAGGCCCGCCTCACCTTCCTCGCCGTACGCCGCTGGTTCGGCTGGTCGGCGGGGAAGCTGCTGGTCCTGGACATCGGCGGGGGCTCCCTGGAGATCGCCTACGGCATAGACGAGGAGCCGGACGCCGCCGTCTCCCTGCCGCTCGGCGCCGGCCGGCTCACCGCGGGCTGGCTGCCCGGCGACCCGCCCGCCGCCGAGGACATCCGCGCCCTGCGCCGCCATGTGCGCACGGAGATCGCCCGCTCCGTCGGCGAATTCAGCCGCCTCGGCACCCCCGACCACGTGGTCGCCACCTCCAAGACCTTCAAGCAGCTCGCCCGCATCGCCGGCGCCGCCCGCAGCGCCGAGGGCCTCTACGTCCAGCGCGAGCTCAAGCGCGAGTCCCTGGAGGCCTGGGTCCCCCGGCTGGCCTCCATGACCGCGGAACAGCGCGGCGAACTGCCCGGAGTCTCGGAGGGCCGCGCCGGCCAGCTGCTGGCGGGCGCCCTGGTCGCCGAGGGCGCGATGGATCTCTTCGGCGTGGAGAGCCTGGAGGTCTGCCCGTGGGCCCTGCGGGAGGGCGTGATCCTGCGACGCCTGGATCACATGGGATCCGCATAGCGCCCCGTGAGGGGCGCGGGGCTGTGCCGATGTGCGGCTCCGCCGCGTGAGCGCGAGCGACCCACCACACACCCGCACCCGCCCGAATGGCAAACCTCACAACGGCGAACAGGCACCCGGCACCCTCAAGGTCGAACCCCGTAAGGTGACCGACGTGGCCGAACCAAGGGACGTCCCCGTCGCGCTGTCGACAGCCTCCGTCTACCCGGAGTCCACGGCGACGGCCTTCGAGATCGCCGCGCGCCTCGGGTACGACGGTGTCGAGGTCATGGTGTGGACCGACCCGGTCAGCCAGGACATCGAGGCGCTGCGCCGCCTGTCGGACTACCACGGCATCCCGGTCCTGGCCGTGCACGCCCCCTGTCTGCTGATCACCCAGCGGGTCTGGTCGACGGACCCCTGGGTCAAGCTCCAGCGGGCCCGGGCGGCCGCCGAGAAGCTGGGTGCCTCCACCGTCGTCGTCCACCCGCCCTTCCGCTGGCAGCGGCAGTACGCGCGCGACTTCGTCGACGGGATCTGGCGGATGGCGGACGAGACGGACGTACGGTTCGCGGTCGAGAACATGTACCCGTGGCGCTACCGCGACCGCGAGATGCTCGCGTACGCCCCCGACTGGGACGTCACCCAGCACGACTACCGGCACTTCACGGTCGACCTCAGCCACACGGCGACGGCCCGCACCGACGCGCTGGAGATGGTCGGCCGCATGGGCGACCGGCTCGGCCACGTCCACCTGGCCGACGGCAGGGGCTCCGCCAAGGACGAGCACCTGGTGCCCGGCCGCGGCACCCAGCCCTGCGCCGAGCTGCTGGAACACCTCGTCCTCTCCGGTTTCGACGGCCATGTCGTGATCGAGGTCAACACCCGCCGGGCGATGTCCGGCGCCGAGCGCGAGGCCGATCTCGCCGAGGCCCTGGCCTTCACCCGCAAACACCTGGCCTCGGCGGTACGGGTGCCCCGGCGATGAGCGAGAAGCAGCCCCCAGCGGGATCCCCGGCCGAGCCCCCCACCGGCCCTTCCGCCGGACCTCCCACCGGCCCCTCCGGCGGACCTCCCGCCGGCTCCTCCACGGCGGACGAACCGCCTGCCCGCCGACGGGGCCGTCCCCCGCGCACGGAGTCCGCCGGCACCCGCGACCGCATCCTCGGCGCGGCCCGCGAGGAGTTCTCCGAGCGCGGCTACGAGAAGACCTCCGTCCGCGGCATCGCCAAGGCGGCCGGCGTCGACTCCGCGCTGGTCCACCACTACTTCGGCACCAAGGAGCAGGTCTTCGAGGCGGCCGTCGCCGTCGCCTTCGCGCCCGCGCTGAACGCCCCCGACGCGGTGGCCGCCGGCTCCCTGGAGGGGATGGGGGAGCGGCTGACCCGCTTCGTCTTCGGCGTCTGGGAGAACCCCACGTCCCGTACCCCGCTGCTGGCCATCCTCCGCTCGGCCGTCAACAACGACACCGCGGCCGCCGTGTTCCGCCGCCTGATCGCCACCCAGCTGATGCGCCGGATCGCCGCCCAGGTGGACCTGCCGGACCGGGAGCTGCGCGCCGAGCTGGCCGCCGCCCAGCTGGTGGGCGTGGCGATGATGCGCTACGTGGTCAAGCTGGAACCGCTGGCGTCGGCGGACCTGGAGCAGATCGTCGCCCGCGTCGCCCCCGTCGTACAGCACCACCTCACAAACGGGTGAGACGCACCGACGGGTGAAATGGGCGTCCCGTATTCCGGACAACCGTGTCCATCCCTTGGAGCGTCGGCGTAGGCTCATAGGCAGCCAGAACTCTCTGGACACTCTCTGGACGCAGAACCAGAAGGTCACTGAAGGAGCGAGCGACGATGCCCGAGCTGAGGTCCCGCACAGTCACCCACGGCCGCAACATGGCGGGCGCCCGCGCCCTGATGCGCGCCTCCGGTGTACCCGGTGCGGACATCGGCCGGAAGCCGATCATCGCGGTCGCGAACTCCTTCACCGAGTTCGTGCCGGGCCACACCCACCTCCAGCCGGTCGGCCGGATCGTCAGCGAGGCGATCACGCAGGCGGGCGGCATCCCGCGCGAGTTCAACACGATCGCGGTCGACGACGGCATCGCCATGGGCCACGGCGGCATGCTGTACAGCCTGCCCTCCCGCGACCTGATCGCGGACTCGGTGGAGTACATGGTGGAGGCCCACTGCGCCGACGCCCTGGTCTGCATCTCCAACTGCGACAAGATCACCCCGGGCATGCTGATGGCCGCCCTGCGCCTCAACATCCCGACCGTCTTCGTCTCCGGCGGCCCGATGGAGTCCGGCCGGGCCACGCTGGTCGACGGCACGGTCCGCACGCTCGACCTGGTCGACGCGATCTCCGACGCCGTCAACGACAAGATCTCCGACGAGGACATCCTCCGCATCGAGGAGAGCGCCTGCCCGACCTGCGGCAGCTGTTCCGGCATGTTCACCGCCAACTCGATGAACTGCCTGACCGAGGCCATCGGCCTCTCCCTCCCGGGCAACGGCTCGGTCCTCGCCACCCACACCGCCCGCCGCCGCCTCTACGAGGACGCGGCGCGCACGGTCATGGACCTCACCCGCCGCTACTACGAGCAGGACGACGACTCCGTCCTCCCCCTCAACGTCGCCACCTTCCAGGCCTTCGAGAACGCCATGGCCCTGGACATCGCGATGGGCGGCTCCACCAACACGATCCTGCACCTGCTGGCCGCCGCCCAGGAGGCGGGCGTCCCCTTCGGCCTGGAGCAGATCGACGCCGTCTCGCGCCGGGTGCCGTGCCTGGCGAAGGTGGCTCCCAACGTCGCGAAGAACCGCACGTACTACATGGAGGACGTGCACCGCGCCGGCGGCATCCCCGCCCTGCTCGGCGAGCTGCACCGCGCGGGCCTGCTCAACGAGGACGTGCACGCGGTCCACAGCCCGTCCCTGGCCGACTGGCTGAAGACCTGGGACGTCCGGGGCGGCTCGCCCTCCCCGGAGGCGGTCGAGCTGTGGCACGCGGCCCCGGGCTGCGTCCGCTCCGCCGAGGCCTTCTCGCAGTCCGAGCGCTGGGAGTCCCTGGACGACGACGCCGAGGGCGGCTGCATCCGCTCCGCCGAGCACGCGTACTCCAAGGACGGCGGCCTCGCGGTCCTCAAGGGCAACCTCGCGGTCGACGGTTGCGTGGTGAAGACGGCCGGCGTGGACGAGTCGATCTGGACCTTCGAGGGCCCGGCGGTCGTCTGCGAGTCCCAGGAGGAGGCCGTCCAGCGCATCCTCACCCACGAGGTCAAGGACGGCGACGTCGTCGTCATCCGCTACGAGGGCCCCAAGGGCGGCCCCGGCATGCAGGAGATGCTCTACCCGACCTCGTACCTGAAGGGCCGCGGCCTCGGCAAGACCTGCGCCCTGATCACCGACGGCCGCTTCTCCGGCGGCACGTCCGGTCTCTCCATCGGCCACGCCTCCCCCGAGGCGGCCTCCGGCGGCACCATCGCCCTGGTCCAGGACGGCGACCGCATCCGCATCGACATCCCGAACCGCACCATCGAGCTGCTGGTCGACGAGGCCGAACTGGCCCGCCGCGAGCAGGCGTTGAACGGCGCCTACGCCCCCCGGAACCGCGAACGCAAGGTCTCGGCCGCCCTGCGCGCCTACGCCGCCATGGCGACCAGCGCGGACAGGGGCGCGGTGCGCGACGTGACCAAGCTGGCGTGACCGAGCCGGGCTGAGCCCCGTACGAAAGGCCGCGTACGCAAGACACGGAAAAGGGGCCGCTCCCGGTGGGGCGGCCCCTTCGCATGCCGGTACGGCTCACCACCCGGCCGGATCGCGCGCGGCCACCCCGAACACGGTTCCGTCGGGGGCACCGGCGTAGACGTGACCGCCGACGACCACAGGCGCCGGCAGGTCTGCGGTGACCACGCCCGCGTCGGCGCCGAGCCGCGCCGGAGTCTGCCCGACGAGGCGCCCGCCGCGCGCGTCGACGGCCAGCAGACGCCCGTCGGCCGCGGTGAAGTAGACATGCGCGCCGTCGGACACCGGGGCCGACCCACGGCTGACGGACGTCTCCAGATGCCAGAGCTGCTTGCCCGCGGCCAGGTCGACGGCCTCCAGCGCGCCACCCGCGGACAGCAGGTACACCGTGTCGCCGTACGCGGTGGCCTGCGGTGACAGGCGCGGGACCGGCAGCGCCACCCGACGCGACGTCTTCGCGTCCGGGGTGTAGCGGACCACGGCGTTCGTGGCCGCGGAGGCCGTGTCGACGGACAGGAGGAACAGGGAGCCGCCCTGGCTGCCCACGGGTTCCAACACCCCGTTCAGCGTCGTCTCCCACCGCACCGCGCCGGTCTCCGGGTCCACGGCGGCCACGCGCGTGTGCGTCCCGTCCAGGGACAGGCCGGTCGCGTACGCCGCCGGATCCCCGGGGAACGAGGCGAGGGAGGGCGTGCTGAAGCCGGGCAGGCGCCGGTGCCATGTCGTACGGCCCGACCTGCCGTCCACGCCGGTGACCGTCCCGTCGGCGCCCGCGATCAGGGCCGTGGCGCCGGCGTACCGGACCGTCGTTCCGCGCGGCAGACGCCGACTCCACGCCTGGTCGCCGGAGCGCGGGTCGCGTGCCGTCAGCAGGGAGGCGCCGGCTGTGCAGAACTGCACGAGGGAGTCGGCGAGCACCGGTGGTCCGCAGACGGGCTCGGCAGCGGTGGAACGGCGCCACAGGAGCTTTCCGTCGCCGGGGGAGAGGGCGAAGGCGGCACCGGTCCGCGCGCAGAGCACCGTCCCCGCCCCGTACGCACACTGCGGCATCCCCGTGGCCCCGGGCGCCGGCTCGGTGTGCCAGGAGCTGAACGCGGCGGCCCTGGTGTGCGGGCTCGTACCGGCCGGCCGGGGACCGGTGCCCCCGATCAGCTGGACCGAGGCCAGTGCGGCGGCCACGACGAGCGCGAGCGCCCCGGCTCCCACGGCCACCCTCCTGCCGACCCGCCGCCCGACGCGCCTCCCGCCCGCCAGTGCGGGCCGCGCTTCGACACCGGCCCGCTCCTCGGTACCGGCCCGCTCCTCGGCAGGGGACCGCGGGTCCGCCGCCCAGCCGCCCGTACGCTGCGCCGGTATGAACGCCTGCGTGTCGTACGAGGCCGCGACCGACCGCAGTTCCTGCATCAGTTCGTCGGGCGTCGGCCGGTCCTCGGGCTCCTTGGCCAGACAGCGCAGCACCAGTGCGGCGATCCCCTCCGGCACCCCGGTCAGATCGGGCTCGTCGTGCACCACCTGATAGGCGACGACATACGGGCTGTCCGAGTCGAACGGCCCGCGCCCGGTGGCCGCGTGCACCAGCACCGACCCCAGCGCGAAGATGTCCGCCGCCGGTCCCACCTCCCGGGGCCGCCGGAACTGCTCGGGCGCCATGAAGGGCGGCGTACCGATCAACTTGCCGGTCTCGGTGCGCAGTTCGCTGTCCTTCGGCCGGGAGATGCCGAAGTCGATGACCTTGGGCCCGTCCTCGGCCAGCAGCACGTTGCTCGGCTTCAGATCCCGGTGCACGACGCCGACCCGGTGGATGTCCCGCAGGGCCTCGGCGAGCCCGGCCATCAGCCGCCGCAACTGCGCCGCCGGCATCGGCCCGTTCCGCTTGACGTGCTCGGAGAGCGTGGGACCGGGGATGAACAGAGTGGCCATCCACGGCCGTTCGGCCTCCGGATCGGCATCGACGACGGGCGCGGTGAAGGCACCGCTCACCCGCCGGGCCGCGGCCACCTCCTGCCGGAAGCGTCCCCTGAACTCGGGATCCCTGGCGAACTCGGCGTGTACGACCTTCACCGCGAGCTTCAGCCCGGAGGTGCTGCGCGCCAGATGGACGACACCCATGCCACCGGACCCGAGCGAGGACTCCAGGCGGTAGTGGCCGGCGTACTCGGGAAGTTCCGCTTCCGCACCGGCCCCCGTGTCTCTCCGTGGCGCCATGGGACCACCCCCGTGCTGTTCGTCCGCGCGCGCGACGCACGGAGCCTAGTCGATGACTCGTGCGAGACAGAGGCGGCTTGCTAGCCTGCGCGCGCGAGTCGCGCACACCTGTGCTGCGACTCGATCACGGGGATGACCGACGCCCATGGTGGCCATGGGCTCAACGGGGAGGATTCACATGGCTGTTGACAATGCCGAGGAGACCGAGAGCGGCGCGGTGGCTGCGGAGGCGGCCGTCCGCACGTACGCGGTCGCCCCGGGTGTTCGTCTGAACGTCCGCAGCGGCCCGGGCACCAGCTACGGGATCGTCCGCGTGCTGCCCGAGAACACCCGTGTCCCGATCTTCTGCCAGTCCCCGGGCACGACGGTCTCCGGTCCGTACGGCACGACGAACATCTGGGACAACATCGACAACGGCGAATACGTCTCCGACGCCTACGTCCAGACCGGCAGCAGCGGCTACGTCGCCTCACGCTGCGGCTGAGCGGGTCGCCGCGGCTGACCCCACCGGAGCCCGCCCCCACTCGGCGCCGTACCCGTTCGCCATAATCGTTCCTGTGAGCGACGAAACCGGCACCCCGGACATCCCGGCGGGCTCCTCGGGCGGTACGTCCGCCGAGGGCGGCGGCCCCCGCCCCGAGCCCCTGCGCTTCTTCGGCACCTCCTGGGTCAACCACGACGACGGCTACGCGGCCCGCCGCGCCGGCGTCGCCGTCGGCTCCCTCGCCGCGGCCGTCGCCTCCTGCCTGGTGCTCCGCTTCGCCTACGACGGCATCCGCATCGCCGACACCGGCTCCTTCGTGACCGTGCTGGTCATCGCCATGTTCGCGATCTGCAGCGCGCTCGCCTTCCGCAACACCTGGGAGGGCTTCGGCAAGCGGCACGACCCGCAACGCCAGGCCTCCCTGCGCGGCCTCCTCGCCATCGGCTTCGTCGGCTCTCTCCTCGCCTACTTCTTCCGCTCCCTCACCGAGGCCCCCGGCGAAAAGCTCCACCGCGAGGAGTACGACACGGCCCGCGAAGCCCACGAACGCCGCACCGCCCGCCGCACCGGCAACCCGTCGAAGAAAAAACGCCGCAAGTAAAGCCCCAACGCGTGCGTGCGGCTCGGCCCCTGAGCCCCGGCGCCCGCGACGGCGCACCCGGCCGGATGCCACACCCGCCCGCGTCGGGGCTTCGCCACTGCGCCCTCCCGGGCGAGGCTTCGGCCCTGCGGAACGGCGCCCGCCGCGGCGCACCCGGGCGTGACGTCGTACCGGTCCCGCGTGGGGGCTTGGCCCGTGCGTCCCGGTGTCGGCTACGGCGCACCCGGGCCCGACGCGCACCCGCCCGCGCGGGGCTTCGCCCCTGCGGGCTGTTGACCGCCGCGGCGCACCCAGGCCCGGAGGGCCCACCCGGCGGGACGTCGCACGCGCCCGCGTGGAGCTTCGCCTCATACGCCCCGTTGACCGCCGCCCTCCCAGACCGGGTGTCGCAGCCCGCCCCGCCCCCGCACTCGCTCCCCGCCCGAGCTCTCCACACCAGCCTGAAAACCCCCCGCACCCGCCCCTCGCGTCGACCACCATGGCCGTATGACCCCGACGCCCTCCCCCTCACACGCCCTCCGCGCCCACTCCTTCAACGCCGCGGCCGCCCAGTACGCCGCGCACCGTCCCTCCTACCCGCCCGCGCTCTTCGACGCCGTCGAGGAAGTGGCCGGCCGCTCGCTCACCGGTGCCAAGGTCGTGGACGTCGGCGCCGGCACCGGCATCTCCACCGCCCTCCTGCACGACCGCGGCGCCGACGTCCTCGCGGTCGAGCCCGGCGAGGGCATGGCCGCCGAGTTCCGCCGCAGGCTGCCGCACATCCCGATCGTGCGCGGCAACGGCAACGCCCTCCCCGTCGCCGGCGCCCACGCCGACTTCGTCACCTACGCCCAGGCCTGGCACTGGACGGACACCACCCGGTCGGTGCCGGAGGTCCTGCGCGTACTGCGGCCGGGCGGCGCGCTGGCGCTGTGGTGGAACACCGACGCCCTCGACGTCGACTGGATCGGCGAGGCCGCCGACCGCAAAGGCCGCCTGCTGGGCGTGGACTTCGCCGCCAAGAAGCGCCGGGCCCAGGGAAGCACCGGCCTGGCCGACCCCAGCGGGCGCCTGGACTTCGTCCGCGAGGAGGTCCGCTGGAGCCGCCGCGTCCCGATCGACGCGCACCTCGCCAACGTCGGCAGCCACTCGGACTTCCTGGTGATGCCCGAGGACCGCAGGACCGCCTTCCTGGAGGAGGAGCGCGCCCATCTGCTGGAGGTCTTCCCGGACGGGACGGTCGAGGAGACGTACGACGTCATCCTCCTCGTCGCCCGCAGGCTCTGATTCCCACGCCCCTTGACTCCACGGCCGCCCAGCCCAATTATTCATCACATGATGAATAATGCGGTCCGGGCCGACGACCTCACCGTCGTCCGCGGCCGGCGCACCGTCCTGCACCAGCTCCGCTTCACCGTCCCGCCCGGCCGGATCACGGGCCTCCTCGGCCCCTCCGGCTGCGGCAAGTCCACCCTCATGCGCGCCGTCGTCGGCACCCAGGCCAAGGTCACCGGCACCCTGGACGTCCTCGGCCACCCGGCCGGCCACCCCGCGCTGCGCAGCCGCGTCGGCTACGTCACCCAGGCCCCCTCCGTCTACGACGACCTGACCGTCCGACAGAACCTGGAGTACTTCGCCGCGATCCTCGACCCCGGCCGGGCCGCCGCCGAACGGCGCCACGCACACGTCACTCAGGCCATCACCGACGTCGACCTCACCAGCCACGCCGACGCTGTCGCCGGCGCCCTCTCCGGCGGCCAGCGCGGCCGGGTCTCCCTCGCCGTCGCCCTGCTCGGCGCCCCCGAACTCCTCGTCCTCGACGAACCGACCGTCGGCCTCGACCCCGTCCTCCGCCGCGACCTGTGGCACCTGTTCCACCAGCTCGCCGCCACCCGCGGCACCACCCTCCTCGTCTCCTCCCACGTCATGGACGAGGCCGAGCGCTGCCACCGCCTGCTGCTCATGCGCGAGGGCGAGATCCTCGCCGACGACACCCCCGACGCCCTGCGCACCCGCACCGGCACGGACACCGTCGAAGCGGCCTTCCTCCGCCTCGTGGACGAAGCCGCCGCGGCGTCACGCACCCAGGAGCCGACCCGATGAGCCCGACGAGCCCGATGAACCCGACGAACCCGATGAACCCGATGAACCCGATGAGTACGAACGCCCCTGTCACTCCCACGGCGGCTCCCACCGGCGCGCTCAACGCCTCCCGCACCACCGCCACCGCGGCCCGGGTCCTGCACCAGCTCCGCCACGACCCGCGCACGATCGCGCTGATGATCCTCGTCCCCTGCCTGATGCTGGTCCTGCTGCGCTACGTCTTCGACGCGAGCCCCCGCACCTTCGACAACATCGGCGCCTCCCTGCTCGGCATCTTCCCGCTGATCACGATGTTCCTGGTCACGTCCATCGCCACCCTGCGCGAACGCACCTCCGGCACCCTCGAACGCCTCCTCGCCATGCCCCTGGGCAAGGCCGACCTCATCGCCGGCTACGCCCTCGCCTTCGGCGCCCTCGCGATCGTCCAGTCGGCCCTGGCCACCGGCCTCGCCGTCTGGTTCCTGGGCCTGGACGTGACGGGCTCGCCCTGGCTCCTCCTCCTGGTGGCCCTCCTCGACGCCCTGCTCGGCACGGCCCTCGGCCTCTTCGTCTCGGCGTTCGCGGCCTCGGAGTTCCAGGCGGTCCAGTTCATGCCGGCGGTGATCTTCCCCCAGCTCCTCCTCTGCGGCCTGTTCACGCCCCGCTCCGCCATGCACCCCGCCCTGACGGCAGTCTCCGACGCCCTCCCCATGTCCTACGCCGTCGACGCCATGAACCAGGTCCTCCACCACACCGACATGACGACCACCTTCGTGCGGGACGTCCTGATCGTCGCGGGCTGCGCACTCCTGGTCCTGGCCCTGGGGGCGGCGACACTACGCCGACGGACGGTGTGACCCCGCTGTTCCGCCCACCGGACGGCCACCCCACCCCCCACTCCCCGGTGCCAGACTGACCCCCATGAGCCAGAAAGTCGCAGTCCTCGGCACCGGCAAGATCGGCGAAGCCCTGCTCAGCGGAATGATCCGCGCCGGCTGGGCCCCCGCCGACCTCCTGGTCACGGCCCGCCGCCCGGAACGCGCCGAGGAACTCCGCTCCCGCTACGGAGTCAACCCGGTCACCAACACCGAGGCCGCCAAGACCGCCGACACCCTGATCCTCACGGTCAAACCGCAGGACATGGGCACCCTCCTGGACGAACTGGCCCCGCACATCCCCGCCGACCGCCTGATCATCAGCGGCGCCGCCGGCATCCCCACTTCCTTCTTCGAGGAGCGGCTCGCCGCGGGCACGCCGGTCGTGCGCGTCATGACCAACACCCCCGCCCTCGTCGACGAGGCGATGTCCGTCATCTCCGCCGGCAGCCACGCCACCGCCGACCATCTCTCCCACGCCGAAGAGATCTTCGGAGCCGTGGGCAAGACGCTGCGCGTCCCCGAGTCCCAGCAGGACGCCTGCACGGCTCTGTCCGGCTCGGGACCGGCGTACTTCTTCTACCTGGTCGAGGCCATGACCGACGCCGGCATCCTGCTCGGCCTGCCCCGCGACAAGGCCCACGACCTCATCGTCCAGTCCGCGATCGGCGCCGCCGTGATGCTCCGCGACAGCGGCGAGCACCCGGTCAAGCTCCGCGAGAACGTCACCTCCCCGGCGGGTACGACCATCAACGCCATTCGCGAGCTGGAGAACCACGGCGTCCGCGCCGCCCTCATCGCCGCCCTCGAAGCAGCCCGCGACCGCAGCCGCGAACTCGCCTCCGGCAAGAAGGACTGAACCTCACGGCAGCGAGTTGACACACCTCACCTCGATCCGTACTGTTCTCCGAGTTGTCCGACGTGAGCGCCGATCCAGGTCGGTCCCCGGACAGCCATTCCGCAAGTCCCAACCACTCATCGTCGCTTCGGCGCCGACTGTTTTGGTGTGCGCATTTGCGAAATGAGGAATCCGCGTTCGAAAGGACGACGCCCCCGATTAGCTCGGGGGCAGGGAATCCGCTAAAGTCTCACTCGTCGGAACGGCCCAACGGCCGGGAAGACAAACCCCCCTGACTGGGAGTCAGACGCCGAAAGGATCTGATAGAGTCGGAACCGCCGGAAAGGGAAAAGCGAAGCGAAAGCAGAGCGGGAACCTGGAAAGCACCGAGGAAATCGGATCGAGAAAAGATCTGATAGAGTCGGAAACACCGAAGGGAAGCCCGGAGGAAAGCCCGAGAGGGTGAGTACAAAGGAAGCGACCGTTCCTTGAGAACTCAACAGCGTGCCAAAAATCAACGCCAGATTAGTTGATACCCCGTCTCCGGTCATCACGACCGGGGCGAGGTTCCTTTGAAAAACACAGCGAGGACGCTGTGAACCGGGAGGACTATTCCTCCTCCTGGTTCCGCTCTCGTGGTGTTCGACCGGATTACCGGTAAACATTCACGGAGAGTTTGATCCTGGCTCAGGACGAACGCTGGCGGCGTGCTTAACACATGCAAGTCGAACGATGAAGCCCTTCGGGGTGGATTAGTGGCGAACGGGTGAGTAACACGTGGGCAATCTGCCCTTCACTCTGGGACAAGCCCTGGAAACGGGGTCTAATACCGGATATGACCGTCTTGGGCATCCTTGACGGTGTAAAGCTCCGGCGGTGAAGGATGAGCCCGCGGCCTATCAGCTTGTTGGTGAGGTAATGGCTCACCAAGGCGACGACGGGTAGCCGGCCTGAGAGGGCGACCGGCCACACTGGGACTGAGACACGGCCCAGACTCCTACGGGAGGCAGCAGTGGGGAATATTGCACAATGGGCGAAAGCCTGATGCAGCGACGCCGCGTGAGGGATGACGGCCTTCGGGTTGTAAACCTCTTTCAGCAGGGAAGAAGCGCAAGTGACGGTACCTGCAGAAGAAGCGCCGGCTAACTACGTGCCAGCAGCCGCGGTAATACGTAGGGCGCAAGCGTTGTCCGGAATTATTGGGCGTAAAGAGCTCGTAGGCGGCTTGTCACGTCGGGTGTGAAAGCCCGGGGCTTAACCCCGGGTCTGCATTCGATACGGGCTAGCTAGAGTGTGGTAGGGGAGATCGGAATTCCTGGTGTAGCGGTGAAATGCGCAGATATCAGGAGGAACACCGGTGGCGAAGGCGGATCTCTGGGCCATTACTGACGCTGAGGAGCGAAAGCGTGGGGAGCGAACAGGATTAGATACCCTGGTAGTCCACGCCGTAAACGGTGGGAACTAGGTGTTGGCGACATTCCACGTCGTCGGTGCCGCAGCTAACGCATTAAGTTCCCCGCCTGGGGAGTACGGCCGCAAGGCTAAAACTCAAAGGAATTGACGGGGGCCCGCACAAGCAGCGGAGCATGTGGCTTAATTCGACGCAACGCGAAGAACCTTACCAAGGCTTGACATACACCGGAAAGCATTAGAGATAGTGCCCCCCTTGTGGTCGGTGTACAGGTGGTGCATGGCTGTCGTCAGCTCGTGTCGTGAGATGTTGGGTTAAGTCCCGCAACGAGCGCAACCCTTGTTCTGTGTTGCCAGCATGCCCTTCGGGGTGATGGGGACTCACAGGAGACCGCCGGGGTCAACTCGGAGGAAGGTGGGGACGACGTCAAGTCATCATGCCCCTTATGTCTTGGGCTGCACACGTGCTACAATGGCCGGTACAATGAGCTGCGATACCGTGAGGTGGAGCGAATCTCAAAAAGCCGGTCTCAGTTCGGATTGGGGTCTGCAACTCGACCCCATGAAGTCGGAGTTGCTAGTAATCGCAGATCAGCATTGCTGCGGTGAATACGTTCCCGGGCCTTGTACACACCGCCCGTCACGTCACGAAAGTTGGTAACACCCGAAGCCGGTGGCCCAACCCCTTGTGGGAGGGAGTCGTCGAAGGTGGGACTAGCGATTGGGACGAAGTCGTAACAAGGTAGCCGTACCGGAAGGTGCGGCTGGATCACCTCCTTTCTAAGGAGCACTTCTTACCGGGCTCTGCTCGGTCAGAGGCCAGTACATCGGCGAGTGTCCGATGCTGGTTGCTCATGGGTGGAACGTTGATTATTCGGCACGGTCCAGGACGGACCAGGCGCTAGTACTGCTCTTCGGGGCGTGGAACGCTGATCTGGTCGGCTGGTCGTGCCGGGCACGCTGTTGGGTGTCTGAGGGAATGATCTGATCTTCTCCTCAGTCGCCGGCCCCAGTGCACTCGGACCTTATGGGTTCGGGGTGATGGGTGGCTGGTCGTTGTTTGAGAACTGCACAGTGGACGCGAGCATCTGTGGCCAAGTTTTTAAGGGCGCACGGTGGATGCCTTGGCACCAGGAACCGATGAAGGACGTGGGAGGCCGCGATAGTCCCCGGGGAGTCGTCAACCAGGCTTTGATCCGGGGGTTTCCGAATGGGGAAACCCGGCAGTCGTCATGGGCTGTCACCCGCTGCTGAACACATAGGCAGTGTGGAGGGAACGAGGGGAAGTGAAACATCTCAGTACCCTCAGGAAGAGAAAACAACCGTGATTCCGGGAGTAGTGGCGAGCGAAACCGGATGAGGCCAAACCTATGGCGTGTGAGACCCGGCAGGGGTTGCGTCGTGGGGGTTGTGGGATCTCTCTTTCACGGTCTGCCGGCCGTGAGACGAGTCAGAAACCGTTGATGTAGGCGAAGGACATGCGAAAGGTCCGGCGTAGAGGGTAAGACCCCCGTAGTCGAAACGTCAGCGGCTCGTTTGAGAGACACCCAAGTAGCACGGGGCCCGAGAAATCCCGTGTGAATCTGGCGGGACCACCCGCTAAGCCTAAATATTCCCTGGTGACCGATAGCGGATAGTACCGTGAGGGAATGGTGAAAAGTACCCCGGGAGGGGAGTGAAATAGTACCTGAAACCGTGTGCCTACAAGCCGTGGGAGCGTCGGAATGTGCTTGCACATTCTCGTGACTGCGTGCCTTTTGAAGAATGAGCCTGCGAGTTTGCGGTGTGTTGCGAGGTTAACCCGGGTGGGGAAGCCGTAGCGAAAGCGAGTCCGAACAGGGCGATTCAGTAGCACGCTCAAGACCCGAAGCGGAGTGATCTAGCCATGGGCAGGTTGAAGCGGAGGTAAGACTTCGTGGAGGACCGAACCCACCAGGGTTGAAAACCTGGGGGATGACCTGTGGTTAGGGGTGAAAGGCCAATCAAACTCCGTGATAGCTGGTTCTCCCCGAAATGCATTTAGGTGCAGCGTCGTGTGTTTCTTGCCGGAGGTAGAGCACTGGATAGGCGATGGGCCCTACCGGGTTACTGACCTTAGCCAAACTCCGAATGCCGGTAAGTGAGAGCGCGGCAGTGAGACTGTGGGGGATAAGCTCCATGGTCGAGAGGGAAACAGCCCAGAGCATCGACTAAGGCCCCTAAGCGTACGCTAAGTGGGAAAGGATGTGGAGTCGCACAGACAACCAGGAGGTTGGCTTAGAAGCAGCCACCCTTGAAAGAGTGCGTAATAGCTCACTGGTCTAGTGATTCCGCGCCGACAATGTAGCGGGGCTCAAGCGTACCGCCGAAGTCGTGTCATTCACACAATAGGGCCAACGCCTGTGTGGATGGGTAGGGGAGCGTCGTCTGCCGGGTGAAGCGGCACTGGAAGGTAGTCGTGGACGGTTGACGAGTGAGAATGCAGGCATGAGTAGCGATACAAACGTGAGAAACGTTTGCGCCGATTGACTAAGGGTTCCTGGGTCAAGCTGATCTGCCCAGGGTAAGTCGGGACCTAAGGCGAGGCCGACAGGCGTAGTCGATGGATAACCGGTTGATATTCCGGTACCCGCTGTGAAGCGTCAAACATCGAGCATCGTGATGCTAAGGCCGTGAAGCCGTTCCGGACCCTTCGGGGAATGGAAAGTGGTGGAGCCGCCGGACCAAGCGGTTAGTAGGTGAGTGATGGGGTGACGCAGGAAGGTAGTCCATCCCGGGCGGTGGTTGTCCCGGGGTAAGGGTGTAGCCCGAGTGGTAGGCAAATCCGCCACTCATGCAGGGTGAGACCTGATGCCGAGCCGATTGTGGTGAAGTGGATGATCCTATGCTGTCGAGAAAAGCCTCTAGCGAGTTTCATGGCGGCCCGTACCCTAAACCGACTCAGGTGGTCAGGTAGAGAATACCGAGGCGTTCGGGTGAACTATGGTTAAGGAACTCGGCAAAATGCCCCCGTAACTTCGGGAGAAGGGGGGCCACGTCTGGTGACGGCACTTGCTGCCAGAGCTGGGGGTGGCCGCAGAGACCAGCGAGAAGCGACTGTTTACTAAAAACACAGGTCCGTGCGAAGCCGTAAGGCGATGTATACGGACTGACGCCTGCCCGGTGCTGGAACGTTAAGGGGACCGGTTAGCTCCATTTCGGTGGGGCGAAGCTGAGAACTTAAGCGCCAGTAAACGGCGGTGGTAACTATAACCATCCTAAGGTAGCGAAATTCCTTGTCGGGTAAGTTCCGACCTGCACGAATGGCGTAACGACTTCTCGACTGTCTCAACCATAGGCCCGGTGAAATTGCACTACGAGTAAAGATGCTCGTTTCGCGCAGCAGGACGGAAAGACCCCGGGACCTTTACTACAGTTTGATATTGGTGTTCGGTTCGGCTTGTGTAGGATAGCTGGGAGACTTTGAAGCGGGCACGCCAGTGTTCGTGGAGTCGTCGTTGAAATACCAGTCTGGTCGTGCTGGATGTCTAACCTGGGTCCGTGATCCGGATCAGGGACAGTGTCTGATGGGTAGTTTAACTGGGGCGGTTGCCTCCTAAAGAGTAACGGAGGCGCCCAAAGGTTCCCTCAGCCTGGTTGGCAATCAGGTGTTGAGTGTAAGTGCACAAGGGAGCTTGACTGTGAGACCGACGGGTCGAGCAGGGACGAAAGTCGGGACTAGTGATCCGGCGGTGGCTTGTGGAAGCGCCGTCGCTCAACGGATAAAAGGTACCCCGGGGATAACAGGCTGATCTTCCCCAAGAGTCCATATCGACGGGATGGTTTGGCACCTCGATGTCGGCTCGTCGCATCCTGGGGCTGGAGTCGGTCCCAAGGGTTGGGCTGTTCGCCCATTAAAGCGGTACGCGAGCTGGGTTTAGAACGTCGTGAGACAGTTCGGTCCCTATCCGCTGTGCGCGTAGGAGTCTTGAGAAGGGCTGTCCCTAGTACGAGAGGACCGGGACGGACGAACCTCTGGTGTGCCAGTTGTTCTGCCAAGGGCATGGCTGGTTGGCTACGTTCGGGAGGGATAACCGCTGAAAGCATCTAAGCGGGAAGCCTGCTTCGAGATGAGGACTCCCACCCACTTGATGGGGTAAGGCTCCCAGTAGACGACTGGGTTGATAGGCCGGATCTGGAAGCACCGTGAGGTGTGGAGGTGACCGGTACTAATAGGCCGAGGGCTTGTCCTCAGTTGCTCGCGTCCACTGTGTTGGTTCTGAAACCACGAACAGCCCCGCCGAACAGGCGGTCCGGTTGTCAGTTTCATAGTGTTTCGGTGGTCATAGCGTGAGGGAAACGCCCGGTTACATTCCGAACCCGGAAGCTAAGCCTCACAGCGCCGATGGTACTGCAGGGGGGACCCTGTGGGAGAGTAGGACGCCGCCGAACAAATTTTGGGAAAGGCCCACGCCATCAGGCGTGGGCCTTTCTGCGTTTATGCTCGACAGCATGCGCTACGACCTGATCATCTTTGACAACGACGGGGTGCTCGTCGACAGCGAGCCCATATCCAATCGCCATCTCGCGGCCTATCTGACCGAGCTGGGGCACCCGACCTCGTACGAGGACTCCATCCGGGACTACATGGGCTCGGCGATGCACCGGATTCATGAACTGGTGCTGGAGCGCACGGGGCAGCGGTTGCCGGACGACTTCGACGATGTCTTCCACGCGCGGGTGTTCGCCGCGTTCGAGCGGGAGTTGGCGCCCGTGGTCGGCGTGGCGGACGTACTGGAGAAGCTGGCCACGGACGGGGTGCCGTACTGCGTGGCGTCCTCCGGGAGCCATGCGCGGATCCGGGTGGGGCATCGCACGACCGGGCTCGACCGGTGGTTCCCGGAGGAGCGGATCTTCAGCTCCGAGGACGTGGGGCGGGGCAAGCCGGCGCCCGATCTCTTCCTGCACGCGGCACGGCGGCTGGGAGTGGCCCCCGAGCGGTGCGTGGTCGTCGAGGACTCCCCGCTCGGCGTGCGGGCCGCCGTGGCGGCCGGGATGGACGTCTGCGGGTTCACCGCGATGACGCCGGCGGCGAAGCTGAGCGGTGCCGATCAACTCTTCGGCGCCATGGGCGAGTTGCTTGACCTGCTGATATGACCTGAGCCATCGGTCGGAGCCTGACAATTGTCATGCGGACCTCCGGACGATCGCTTCTACTGACGGACCCCCTGCGGCGGCGAAGCTGAGGGCATGACGAAGAACACGGGGATCCAGAACTTCCGGCCGCTCCTCCTGGACGTGGCCCTGCCGCTCGGCTCGTACTACCTGTTCAAGGACGCCTTCGGGCTGAGCACCTTCGCCTCCCTCGCCTGGAGCAGCGTGGCGCCGGCGGTGCGGACCGTGTGGGGCCTGGTGAAGGAGCGGAGGACCAACGCTCTGGCCGGTCTCATCCTGGTCGTCAACGTCGTCTCGCTGCTGCTCAGCTTCGTCTCCGGTGACCCGCGGCTGATGCTCGCCAAGGACAGCGGGGTCAGCAGTGTCATCGCCTTCGGGATCCTGGCCTCGGTCTGGTTCGGCAAGCCGATGATGACCGCCGGGATGAAGCCCTTCCTGGTGAAGGGGGACGCGGAGAAGGAGGCTGCCTGGCAGCGGCTGGTCTCCGGGGAGTCTGTTCGGTCGACGGCCTTCCGGGGCAAGGAGAAGGCCTTCTCGGTCGTCTGGGGGCTGGTGCTGCTCGCCGAGTGTTCCGCCCGGGTCGTGGGTGCGTACACCATTCCCGTGGACACGATGGTGTGGCTCGGCACCGTCTTCCTGGTCGGCGCGATGGTGATCGGGTTCGTGGTCAGTGGTGGGCTGGCCGCCGGGCCGATGGAGAAGATGCTCGCCGCCGAGGTGGAGGACGGCAAGGCCACCCAGCAGAAGCAGCCGGAGCGGTCGGGACTGGCCGTCGCCGCCTGAGACCCGCCCGGTCAAGCTGAGGGAAATTCATCTTTGGCTGGATCTACCCACAGGTAGCCCGGGGCCCTACGCTCGCCGCCATGACTGATGTGCTGCGGCGCGGTAGGGCCTCGCTGGCGTTCAGCTTCTTCGCGCAGGGCGCCACCTTCGCGCTGCTCGTGACGCGGATCCCGGCCATCCAGGACCGGTACGGCGTCTCCGACGCGCTGCTGCCGGTCTTCCTGGCCGCCGTACCGATCCTGGCCGGGGTGGGCAGTGTGACCACCGAGCAGCTGGTGAAGCGCGTACGGCCGAGTCGGCTGCTGCGGTACTCCCAGCCGGTGGTGCTGCTGGCGCTGCTCGGGGCCGGAGCCGGCGGGCAGCTCGCCGAACTGGCGGTGGCACTGGGCGTGTTCGGGCTCACGGTGGGGGCGCTGGACGCCTCGATGAACATGCTCGGGGTGAGCCTTCAGCGGTCGTACGGGCGCAGCATCATGCTCAGTTTCCATGCCGCGTACAGCCTGGGCGGGATCCTCGGGGCCTCGCTGGCCTGGGTCGGGGCACACTGGCATCTCGCGCTGTGGGTGTCGTATCTGCCGGTGGTGGCGGTGCTGCTGCCGGCGACGCTGGTGGGCAGCCGGTGGTACGCCGACGGGGAGCCGGCGGCCGTGGGGGAGGGCCAGGAGCGGGGGCAGGGCGCGGGGGTGGTGTTCAAGCTGCTGCTGCCGCTGTGTCTGGTGATGACCTTCGCCTACATCGGGGACTCGACCGTCTCCAACTGGAGCGCGAAGTATCTGAAGGACGTGCTGGGCAGCAGCGAGCAGCTGGCGACGGTGCCGTACAACGTGTACATGGTGACCACGCTGGTGGGGCGGGCGCTCGGGGACTTCGGGGTGCGGCGGTTCGGGGCCGTGGCGGTCGTACGGCTCGGGACGCTGGTGGCGGCCGGCGGGTTCGCGGTGGTGGCGTCGGCGCCCGGGGCGTGGGTCGGGATGCTCGGGTTCATGATGGTGGGGCTGGGGTTGTGCGTGCTGGTGCCGCAGACGTTCGCGGCGGCCGGCAGGCACGCTTTCGAGGAACACGGCCCGGGGGCTTCGGACGCGGCCGTCGCGCGGCTGAACATCTTCAATTACGTGGGCTTTCTGGTCGGTTCGCCGTTGGTGGGGGCCTTGGGCGATGCGTGGAGTTACCGCGGGGCGATGCTTGTGCCGATGGTGTTGGTGCTGGTGACGCTGGGGTACGCCAGGTCGTTCGCCGCTCAACCGGACCGATACGGTGGCGGGCATGAGCGGCCGCGCACAGCTGATGTGGGACGAGGCAGTAACGGGCTATGACTTCGGCCCGGACCATCCGATGGATCCGGTCCGGCTGGCACTGACCCGGAAACTGGTGGGTGCCTTCGGGCTCGACCGGGAGCTGGAGGTCGTCGCGGCGAAGCCGGCCGGGGAGTCGACGCTGATGCTGGTGCACCGCGAGGACTACATCGAGGCGGTGAAGGCCGCGTCGGCGGATCCGGCGGGGGCGTGCGGGCAGTACGGGCTGGGTACGGTCGACGATCCCGCGTTCGCCGGGATGCACGAGGTGTCCGCGCTGATCGCGGGGCAGTCGGTGGCGGCGGCGGAGGCGGTGTGGCGGGGGGACGTCGAGCACGCGGTGAACTTCGCGGGCGGGCTGCACCATGCGATGCCCGGGGGTGCGTCGGGGTTCTGCATCTACAACGACGCGGCGCTGGCCATCGCCCGGCTGCTGGAGCTGGGGGCCGAGCGGGTCGCCTATGTGGATGTGGACGTGCACCACGGGGACGGGGTGCAGGCCGCGTTCTGGGAGGATCCGCGGGTGCTGACGATCTCGCTGCACGAGCATCCCCGCACGCTGTTCCCGCAGACCGGGTGGCCGGAGGAGGTCGGGGCGGGGGCCGGGGAGGGGGCCGCGGTGAACGTGGGGCTGCCGGCGGGGACCGGGGACGCGGGGTGGCTGCGGGCGTTTCACGCGGTGGTGCCGGAGCTGATCGCCGACTTCCGGCCGCAGGTGCTGGTGACGCAGCACGGGGCCGACACGCACTTCGAGGATCCGCTGGCCCATCTCGCCGTGTCGCTGGACGCGCAGCGGGCGGTGCAGGTGGCCTGTCATGAGCTGGCGCACGAGTACGCCGACGGGAAGTGGGTCGCGCTCGGCGGGGGCGGGTACGCGGTGGTGGAGGTCGTGCCGCGGTCCTGGACGCATCTGGTGGCAGTGGCCGCGGGCAGGCCGGTGGCGCCGGAGACGGTGATCCCGGAGGGGTGGCGCCAGGAGGTGTTCGCCCGGACCCGGCAGTTGGGGCCGCAGCGGATGACCGACGGGCGGTGGCCGGTGAGTTGGGCGTCGTGGGACGCGGGTTACGACCCCGCCGACCGGCTCGACCAGGCGGTCCTGGCGACCCGGCGGGCGGCGTTCCCCCTGCGAGGTCTGCTGCCGTAGGGGGTTACGCCAACTGTGCGGAATTCCACCCATTCCTGACGCATCCTCATCCGTGATGCGCGAGCATCTCAGCCGTGGTGACCGCCGAGGCTCTGTGTGCGCATCTGGTGGCCGTGCGGCTGGCCGGGGAGGTGGGGACCTCCCGGGAGGTCAGCCTGCGGAGTTATCGGTTGTTCGCCGCCCGGGATCCGCGCGTGTTGATCGGGATCGATCCCGAAGGGGCGTGGCAGCAGCCGGAACTGCTCGCGTTGATGGCGGAGAAGTGTGGCGTTTCGGCCGATCCGCGGCACACGTCCGGCCCGGATGTGATCGATCCGGGGCGCACGGTGGCCGCGCTGGATGCCTTCGCCGAGCGCATCGGGGAGGCGGCCGGGCGCCGGGCTCCCGTGCTGTTCGGGACCGGGCATCCGCACCGCCTGCTCGGGTTCTACGCCGGCTTGGCGGACGCGCTCTCGGCGGCGGGGTGTGAGGTGCTCACCCCCGCGCAGGGTCACTGTGTCGACATATTGACCCGGTTCGGTCTACGTACCCATTACCTCGACTACGTACGAGGGGTTGCCTTGGTGCGGGAACCAGGAGCCGAGCGCCCCGGTTGTGAGCCGGGTGTCCACAGTCATTCTCCGCTGCCGGTTCGGGTCGTCCTGGAGGCCGCCGCGGCCGCCGGCGGACCGCTGCCCGCGCTTGTCGTCGGAGACCACGGCTGGGTCTGCGGTGCAGGTCAGCTGGGGTTCGAGGCCATCGGGCTCGGCGATGTCGACGATCCCGCGCTGTTCGTGGGAGAGGTCGAGGGGGCGCTGACCGTCGCCGTTCCGGTTGATGACGGCGTGCGGTCCGCGTACTACCGCCCGCTTACCCGCTACGTACTCAAACGAGCGTGTCTGTCACAGTAGGCCAGCGATGGGTGCACCTCTTCCCCACTCGCATCACCCGCCCCTACATTGGGGAGTGAGCACGCAGCGACGAAGAGTCACCGGAAGGGGAAGCCGGTGGCCGTCGAGTGCGGAAGGTTCAGGTGTGTCATGGCAGCTGGCGAGAGGCCTCTGAACGAGGTCGTGTTCCTGACCGTGGCGGAAGTCGCCGCGGTGATGCGAGTGTCGAAGATGACCGTGTACCGGCTGGTGCACAGCGGTCATCTGCCCGCGATCCGGGTGGGGCGGTCCTTCCGCGTCCCGGAGCAAGCGGTACACGAGTACCTTCGCGACAGCTATGTGGGGGTGGAAACAGCCTGACGACGCCTCCGGAAAGATCCGGAGGACCCTCGATTACGACCTCAGCGCTCGGTTGGGTAGGCTAGCCCCTCGTAGGTCGTGTGGGCCCATGGCGCCCAAACAACCGAGTGATGAGAAGTGAGCGAGGGTAGTCGTGGGCTCTGTTATCAAGAAGCGGCGCAAGCGGATGGCCAAGAAGAAGCACCGCAAGCTGCTCAAGCGCACGCGCGTTCAGCGTCGCAACAAGAAGTAAGCGGCGCGCGAGAAGCGTGTCCCTGTGGCCCCCCACCATTGGTGGGGGGCCACAGGCATGTCCGGGCCGCCCACTGCGGTTCCGGCCGGTGAAATTCCGTCACCTCGTGCATCGGGGGGTCATCACAGCGCAACGTCGACCCGCTAAGTTGGCCGCACGCACACCGTACGAGGGAAGGCGCTGATCTTGGGGAAGGTCGTGCTCGTCACCGGAGCGGCCCGCCAGCTGGGCGGCCGGTTCGTGCGGCGGATCCAGCGGGATCCGGAGGTCGACCGGGTGATCGCCGTGGACGCCGTGCCCCCGGTGCACCATCTGGGCGGGGCCGACTTCATCCAGGCCGACATCCGGCTGCCGACGATAGCCCGCGTGCTCGCCGAGACCGGCGCGGACACGGTCGTCCACCTCGATGTGACGGGCACGGCGCTGGGCGCCGGCAGCCGGGCCATGGTCAAGGAGACCAACGTCATCGGCACCATGCAGCTGCTCGGCGCCTGCCAGAAGTCGCCGGCCGTCAAGCGGCTGGTGGTGAAGTCCAGTACGAACGTCTACGGCTCCGCGCCGCGCGACCCGGCCGTGTTCACCGAGACGACCTCGGCGAAGTCGCTGCCGAGCGGCGGGTTCGCGAAGGACACCGTCGAGGTCGAGGGGTACGTGCGCGGGTTCGCCCGGCGGCGCCCGGACGTCGCGGTGTGCGTGCTGCGGTTCGCCAACATCCTCGGACCGGCCGCGGACACCCCGCTCGCCTCGTACTTCGCGCTGCCCGTCCTGCCGACCGTGTTCGGCTACGACCCGCGGCTCCAGTTCGTGCACGAGGACGACGTCGTCGAGGTGCTCCGGATCGCCTCGCACGAGCCGCGCCGGGGCACGCTCAACAGCGGCACGTTCAACATCGCCGGGGACGGTGTGCTGCTGCTCTCGCAGTGCTCGCGGCGGCTCGGGCGGCCGACCGTGCCCTTGCTGCTGCCCGCGGTCACCTGGGCGGGTTCGCTGGTGCGTACGCTCGGTATGACGGACTTCTCACCGGAGCAGATCCGGCTGCTCACGCACGGGCGGGTGGTGGCCACCGGCCAGATGCGCGAGACGCTCGGCTTCACGCCCCGGTACACGACGGCGGAGACGTTCGCGGACTTCGTACGCGGCCAGGGCCCCGGGCTGCTGCCGCCGGAGGCCCTCGCCGGGGCCGTCGACCGCATCGCCGCGCTGGCCGCCAAGGGCAGCGGTCACCTCCCCACGCACGGCGCCAACTGAGGAGCGCAGGAACGATGGCGGACGCCAAGGTCATTCCGTTCGACGACGACCGGTCCCGTGGGGGCGCCGCGGCGCGCCCGGCGCGGCGCCGGGGTGTGGGCAGGCCGCGCGGCGGGTCGGACGATCCCGGGGGGCTGGGCGAGGTCCAGCCGCTGCCGGGGCGGGCCCGGGTGCGGGAGGATGGGATCGTGAGCCGCGCGCAGGAGCCGGGGGAGACGGAGGAGCCGCGGGATCCGCGGCCCGGTGCCGGAGGGCAGGGCGCGGGTCTGGAGCGGCGTGTCGCGGCGGGGCTGGCGTTTCTGCGGCGCCGGCTGACCGGGGACTACGACGTCGACGACTTCGGCTACGACGAGGAGCTGACCGACCAGGTCCTGATGTCGCTGCTGCGGCCGGTGTACGAGAAGTACTTCCGGGTCGAGGTGAAGGGCATCGAGAACATCCCGGCCAAGGGCGGGGCGCTGATCGTCGCCAACCACTCCGGGACGCTGCCGCTGGACGGGCTGATGATGCAGGTCGCCGTGCACGACCAGCACCCCGCCGACCGCCATCTGCGGCTGCTCGCGGCCGATCTGGTCTTCGTGCTGCCGGTGGTGAACGAACTCGCCCGCAAGCTGGGTCACACCCTCGCGTGTGCGGAGGACGCCGAACGGCTGCTGGCGCAGGGGGAGCTGGTCGGGGTGATGCCGGAGGGGTTCAAGGGGATCGGGAAACCCTTCGGCGAGCGGTACAAGCTCCAGCGGTTCGGCCGGGGCGGTTTCGTCTCCACGGCGCTGCGCCAGGGGGCGCCGATCATTCCCTGCTCGATCGTCGGGGCGGAGGAGATCTACCCGATGATCGGCAACGCGAAGACGCTGGCGCGGTTGCTGGGCTTTCCGTACTTCCCGTTGACGCCGACGTTTCCATGGCTGGGTCCGCTGGGGGCGGTGCCGTTGCCGACGAAGTGGACGATCCAGTTCGGTGAGCCGATCCCGACGGACGGCTATCCGCCGGAGGCGGCGGAGGACCCGATGCTGATGTTCAACCTGACCGACCAGGTGCGTGAGCAGATCCAGCACACGCTGTACAAGCTGCTCGTGCAGCGGCGGTCGGTGTTCTTCTGACGCGAGGTGGTTGTGGAGCCGGCTGTTCGGGAGCGCTCGATCCCGGAGGCCGGGAGTCGGCGGACGGAGTCCGGCGCAGCCGTCCGAAGCCCGCGAAGCGGTGCGAGGGCGGCAATGTGAATGGGTCGCTGGCGCGGTTGCTGGGCTTTCCGTAATTCCCGTTGACGCCGACGTTTCCGTGGCTGGGTCCGCTGGGGGCGGTGCCGTTGCCGACGAAGTGGACGATCCAGTTCGGTGAGCCGATCCCGACGGACGGCTATCCGCCGGAGGCGGCGGAGGACCCGATGCTGATGTTCAACCTGACCGACCAGGTGCGTGAGCAGATCCAGCACACGCTGTACAAGCTGCTCGTGCAGCGGCGGTCGGTGTTCTTTTGAGTGTCTGCGCGACAGCGGGGCGCCCGCTCGGGTGGGTGCCCCGCTGCCGTGACTCTCGCTAGTTGGTGTTGTTCTCGCCCTCGATGCCCAGGCCCGGGAGGAGGCCGGGGAGCAGCGGGGGGAGGGTGACGTCCGGGGCTGTCGGGGTCGTGGGTTTGGTGGTGGGCGAGGTGCTGGTGCCGTTGCCCGTCTTCGGAGGGCCGAGCAGGCCGCCGGTGTTGCCGCCGAGCAGGCCCTCGCCGTTGTCGCCGGTGAGCGAGCCGCTCGGGTCGTCCGTGCGGGCGTGCTTGCCGGTGGCGGGGGTCGAGCCGGAGGAGCTGGGCGAGGTGGCGCCGCGGTGGGCGCCCGAGCCCGTCGAGGCCGAGCCGGAGCCCTGGCGCGTGCCGGTGCCGGGGTGGGCCCCGGGCTTCGGGAGACGGGCCTCCAGCGGCGCGACCTCTTGGTCTATGGCGGCGAACACCGACGTCACCTGCTCTTTGACGTCCCCGAGCTGCACCGGCAGCTTGCCGCTCAGCGCGCTCCAGGCCTCGCGGTGGGACCGGGCGAAGGTCGACAGGGCCTGGATGGGGCCCAGGGAGTCCGGGTCGGCCTCGTACGCCTCGTGGAGCAGGCGGTGGCCTTCGGTGACGTCGCGCTGCATGCCGGAGAGCGTGCGGCGGATCTCACCGAGGGACTCGTGGTCGAGGTGTCCGCCGCGGCCTCGCTCCAGCAGCCGCCGGGCCTCGCTGAGCCGGGTGGAGGCCTGGTCGAGGTAGGTCTGGCCGCGCTGGTCGTCGCCGTCGGACAGGTAGTTGAGCTTGAACTCCTCGATGCCGCGTTTGAGGCCGTACAGGGAGTCACCGGGCAGGGCGTCCGAGCTGGCCGCGGCGACTCCGCCGAAGGCTCCCGCGGCCACGCCGACGCTGAGCCCGCCCGCGGCGAGCCCCTTGGTCAGCCGGCTGCGTGGGCGGAGTTTGCTCAGCGGGCTCGCCCGGTGTGCGCCCCTGGAGTGGGAAGAACGCTGTTCGGGTACCAACGCATCCGCCGCTCCGGTTCCCTCCTGGAGCATGGCCTCCATCGCGGCCACCAGCTGGGCGCGCTGGACGACCTTGACCTCGGGGTCGAGCTGTGGCTTGGGCAGTGCGCCGAGGCCCGAGGCGAGGGCGAGCAGCTCGCCCTGCCCGGACTCCTCGGTGGCCGGCGGTCCGCCCGCCGGTGCTGGCTGCTCGGCCGCCGTGTCCCGGTCGGACTGCTCATCCAGGGCCTGGGCGAAGGCGTTCGCCCGCCGGTGCGCCGATACGTTCGCGATCACTGGCGGCACCTCCTCTCGTCATCACGGTCGACTCCCCAGGGGGTCCTGAGGGTTGCACGCCCGTGACCGATCCACACGATCGAGTGATCAGGGTCGGCCAGGACGTGACCACAGGGAGCCTGTATCCCGCACAACGACTGGCGCGGCACTTGGGTTACGGACGGCGGATGGGCGGATCGGAAAGACAACGGGCTTTCACGCAACGTGAGTTGGCGGTCGCCCGCAGTCGCGATCGGTTCAGCGTGCGTCGTCCGGCAGGAGCCGGGCGAGGGTGCGGACGGCGCGGTACTGGAGGGTCTTGATGGCGCCCTCGTTCTTGCCCATGACGCGGGCGGTCTCGGCGACCGAGAGGCCCTGGAGGAAGCGGAGCGTCACGCACTCCTGCTGCTGGGGGTTGAGTCGGCGCACGGCGTCGAGCAGCGCGGCGTTCGACAGCGACTCCAGGACGGAGTCCTCCGGGGAGCGCTCGACCTCGTTGGCGTCGAGCATCTCGCCGGTGGTGACCTCCAGGCGGAAGCGGCTGGACTTGAAGTGGTCGGCGACGAGGTTCCGGGCGATCGTCACCAGCCAGGCGCCGAAGTCGCGGCCCTGCCAGGTGAACGTGCCGATCCTGCGGAGCGCCCGCAGAAAGGTCTCGCTCGTGAGGTCCTCGGCCGTCGCGCGGCCGCCGACGCGGTAGTAGATGTACCGGTACACCGTGTCGCTGTACTGGTCGTAGAGCCGGCCGAAGGCCTCGGCCTCGCCGGCCTGGGCGCGCTCGACCAGGTCCATCATCCGGGCGCTGTCGCTGTCGGCGGCCGGTCGGCGGGCGGTGGCCGCGCCCGTGGCGCGGCCTCGTCTGCCCACGGTGGCGCTGCCGTCGGCCAGTGCGTAGCACGGGCCGACGGGCATGGCGGCGGCGAAGGCGGGGACGGCGTACGCGGTGGGGACGAGGCCGCGCAGCGTCTCTTTGACCGTTGCGAGTGTTGCGCGCAGCGTAGCCAGGCCCGAGGCGTCAACCCCGACGTGTGGGTACACGGGACTCCCAGAGGCAGAGCTTCCATCACGTGCAGTGCGGGACCGTTCACCCGTCGTAGCGACGGAGAGGTACCGGTTTGCGTCTGAGGAGAATAACGCTTCGTGCAGGCACTGCTACACCGAGTTGCTCAAATCATCGATTGCGTCGCTTCTGTTACCGATTGACGTCCTATCAAGTGCCGTAGCTTGATCGGTTGTTGATCGAAAACAGGCCTGTTTCGGTGAGGTACAGGGCGTGTTGAAATGGCCGCGGCATAATTCGGGCGCGCGCGGCCAGTGGGTGTCGTGCTGGGGTTCGGAGTGCGGGGGCGGTGCCTATCGGCGCCGTCGGCTGATCGCGATGGCGGCCGCCGTGCCGCCGGCGACGGCGCCGACGCCGGCCGCCGCGGGGATGCCCACCTTCGCCGCCTTGCGCCCGGTGCGGTAGTCGCGCAGGCGCCAGTCCTTCTCCCGGGCGTGCCTGCGGAGCTTGGCGTCCGGGTTGATGGCGTAGGGGTGGCCGACCAGGGAGAGCATCGGGATGTCGTTGTGGCTGTCGCTGTACGCGGCGCAGCGGGCCAGGTCCAGGCCCTCCGCGGCGGCCAGCGCGCGGACCGCCTCCGCCTTCGCCGGGCCGTGCAGCGGCTCGCCGACCAGCTTGCCGGTGTAGACGCCGTCGACCGACTCCGCGACGGTGCCGAGCGCGCCGGTGAGGCCGAGGCGGCGGGCGATCACCTGGGCGATCTCCACCGGGGCCGCCGTGACCAGCCACACCTTCTGGCCCGCGTCCAGGTGGGCCTGGGCGAGCGCGCGGGTGCCGGGCCAGATGCGGTCGGCCATGTACTCGTCGTAGATCTCCTCGCCGATCGACTCCAGCTCGGCGACCCGGTGGCCCTTGACGATCGACAGCGCCGAGTCGCGGGCGTCCTGCATGTGCTCGGGGTCCTCGACGCCGGCCAGCCGGAACCACGCCTGCTGCCAGGCGAACCGGGCGAGGTCGCGGGTCTCGAAGAACTTCCGCTTGTACAGGCCGCGGCCGAAGTGGAACAGCGCGGCGCCCTGCATCACGGTGTTGTCGAGGTCGAAGAACGCGGCTGCCCTGGTGTCGCCGATGACGGGGAACTCCGGTTCCTCCGGTGCGCCCGGTGGAGCCTCCTGGGCTGTCTGCGCCTCCTGCGAGGACTTGCGGGCGGCCTCTGCCGAGGCCTCGCCTGCCAACACGCTCCGCGCCGTGGCGGAGCGCCTACGGGGAGTGAGCCATCCGAGAGCGGCCATGTCGTGAGCATAGCCAGTTTGTTCGGTGCTTCCGGAGTCGAGAGGTTGGAAGGGTGTGAACTCTCCGCTACCGGGCCGTTAAGGGGGCGGGGAAGGGGCGGGAGAATGGCCGGCATGAGTCCTCTCTTCCGACGCAAGGCCGCCCCGCACGAGCGGCTGATCACTCTCGTCCGCAAGCCGGGCTGCCATCTGTGCGACGACGCGCAGCAGGTGGTCGAGAAGGTGGCCGGCGATCTGGGGGTGCCCTTCGAGCTGAAGGACATCACCCACGACAAGGCGCTGCACGACCAGTACTGGGAGCAGATTCCCGTCGTACTCGTCGACGGTGAACAGCACACCTTCTGGCGCGTGAACGAGGAGCGGCTGCGCCGGGCACTGACCGACTAGTCCAAACCGGCCCGAAAGTCGCTTAGGATCGACGGCGGTTTGGTCTCGGGGGCGGGATTTGTGAGGAGAGTGTGCGATTTTGCCCCCAATACCGAAGGAACGCGCGCGGGTGTGCGCCGGTTCCCGTCGAGGGCGCTCCGGTTGCGTGACCCCGGTCACTTCTGCCGGGCAAATCGGACACCATCTTTGTGCACGCGTTCACAAAGACATAGCCTGCATTCGACGGGGCGGTCTGGGGACGTATGACCGCCTACAGCCCCGCTCTACCCGCAGGAGCACCGTGGCAACTGGCCGAACACACCGACCGGCGACCCGTAGCCGAGGGATTCCCGAGGCCACCGTCGCCAGGCTTCCGCTGTACCTCCGCGCGCTGACCGCGCTGTCGGAGCGCTCGGTACCCACGGTCTCCTCCGAGGAGCTGGCGGCCGCCGCGGGGGTCAACTCCGCCAAGCTGCGCAAGGACTTCTCGTACCTGGGCTCCTACGGAACGCGCGGTGTCGGCTACGACGTGGAGTATCTCGTCTACCAGATCTCCCGTGAACTGGGTCTGACCCAGGACTGGCCGGTTGTCATCGTCGGTATCGGTAACCTCGGCGCCGCGCTGGCCAATTACGGCGGGTTCGCCTCCCGTGGTTTCCGGGTGGCCGCGCTGATCGACGCGGATCCGGCGATGGCCGGAAAGCCCGTCGCGGGCATCCCGGTGCAGCACACGGACGACCTTGAGAAGATCATCGAGGACAACGGGGTCTCCATCGGCGTCATCGCCACCCCGGCCGGCGCCGCCCAGCAGGTCTGCGACCGGCTCGTGGCCGCCGGGGTCACCTCCATCCTGAACTTCGCGCCGACCGTGCTGTCCGTCCCGGACGGCGTCGACGTACGCAAGGTCGACCTCTCGATCGAACTCCAGATCCTCGCCTTCCACGAGCAGCGCAAGGCCGGCGAGGAGCCCGCCCTGGAGACCGCCGTGGGCGACGGCGCGCAGCCCGCCGCCACCCCCCGCGAAGCGGCATCGACCGCCGCGCCTGCCGCATCCGCAGACCAGGGACCCGACGGGGACGTACCCGCCGTGATGCCGGCATGAGCCTCCTCGTCGTCGGACTGAGCCACCGCAGCGCGCCGGTGAGCGTGCTGGAGCGGGCCGCGCTGAGCATGGACGCCCAGATCAAGCTGCTCCAGGACACGGTCGCCGCCGAACCGGCCGGCGAGGCCGCGGTGCTCGCCACCTGCAACCGCATCGAGCTGTACGCCGACGTGGACAAGTTCCACGCGGGTGTCGCCGAGCTGTCCACGCTGCTCGCCCAGCACAGCGGCGTCGGCCTGGACGAGCTGACCCCCTACCTCTACGTGCACTACGAGGACCGGGCCGTCCACCACCTGTTCTCGGTGGCCTGCGGCCTGGACTCGATGGTCGTCGGCGAGGGACAGATCCTCGGCCAGATCAAGGACTCCCTGGCCAGGGCGCAGGACCTGCACACCGCCGGCCGACTCCTGAACGACCTGTTCCAGCAGGCCCTGCGGGTCGGCAAGCGCGCCCACTCCGAGACCGGCATCGACCGCGCGGGCCAGTCCCTGGTCACCTTCGGCCTGGAGCAGCTGGCCGCCGCCGCGGACGTCCCGGCCTGGGCGCGCGGCAGGCGGGCCCTGGTCATCGGCGCCGGGTCGATGTCCTCGCTGGCCGCCGCCACGCTCGCGCGGGCCGGGGTCGCCGAGGTCGTCGTCGCCAACCGCACCTTCGAGCGCGCCGAGCGCCTCGCGCAGATACTGACCGAGGCCGACGACAACGCGGTCACCGCGCGCGCGGTCGAGATGAGCGCCGTGCCGGGCGAGCTGACACGTGCCGACGTCGTCGTCTCCTGTACCGGGGCGACGGGTCTGGTGCTCACGGCGGAAGCGGTCGCGCAGGCGGTCGAGGGCCGCACCGGGCAGCCCGCCGTCGCCGCCTCCCCGGACGTGGAGCCCGAGATCCCGCTGCCGACCGCCGGCGCCGCCGGCGACGAGAACTGCCCGCTGGACCTGGCCGCCGTACCGACCGGCTTCTCCGTCATGGGCGAGGCCGCCGTGGCCGGCATGGACGCGGCCACCCTGGAGCAGCACGCGGCCTGGGTCGCGGGAGGGACCATCGAGCGTCCCGGCCGCCGCAGCCCCGAGGCCGACGCCGAGCTGATCACCGCGCTCGCCGCGACCGCCGCCACGGTCGGCCGGATCCCCGAGCGGCGCAGGCCCGAGCCGCCGGCCGAGCGTCCGGCGCCCTTCTTCTTCCTCCTCGACCTGGCCATGCCCCGCGACATCGACGCGGCCGTGCACCGGCTGGCCGGGGTGCGGCTGGTCGACATCGAGTCGCTCGCGGAGTCCTCGGCGGACGCCCCGATGGCGGCCGACGTGGACCTGGTCCGGCGTATCGTCTCCGACGAGGTCGCGGCCTTCGGCGCGGCACAGCGGGCGGCGCACATCACGCCGACCGTGGTCGCGCTGCGCACCATGGCCGCCGACGTCGTCGCCGGTGAGATCGCGCGGCTCGACGGCCGTCTGCCCGACCTGGACGACCGCCAGCGCGGCGAGATCCGCCAGGCCGTGCACCGGGTCGTGGACAAGCTGCTGCACGCGCCGACCGTACGGGTCAAGCAGCTCGCGGCCGAGCCCGGCGGCGCCGGGTACGCGGACGCGCTGCGCACCCTGTTCGACCTCGACCCCGAGACGGTCGCCTCCGTCTCCCGGGCCGTGGACAGCACAGACACGAAGGACCGACCGGCATGACTGAGAAGGCACTGAGGCTGGGGACCAGGCGCAGCAAGCTCGCCATGGCCCAGTCCGGGCAGGTGGCGCAGGCCGTCCGCCAGGTGACCGGGCGGCCCGTGGAGCTGGTCGAGATCACCACCTACGGCGACACCTCCCGCGAGCACCTCGCGCAGATCGGCGGCACCGGCGTGTTCGTCACGGCGCTGCGCGACGCGCTGGTGCGCGGCGAGGTCGACTTCGCGGTTCACTCGCTCAAGGACCTCCCGACCGCGCAGCCGGAGGGGCTGGTCCTGGCGGCCATACCGGAGCGCGAGGACCCGCGGGACGTGATCGTCGCCCGGGACGCGCTGAAGTTCACCGACCTGCCGCGGGGCGCGCGCATCGGCACCGGTTCGCCGCGGCGCATGGCCCAGCTGAACGGGTACGCCCGCGCGCACGGCCTGGACATCGAGACGGTCCCGATCCGCGGCAACGTCGACACGCGCATCCGGTACGTCCGGGACGGCGAGCTGGACGCGGTCGTGCTGGCCGCCGCCGGACTGAACAGGATCGGCCGCAGCGACGAGGTGACCGACTTCCTGTCGGTCGACACTGTTTTGCCCGCCCCCGGCCAGGGGGCACTGGCGATCGAGTGCGCCGCGGACAACGCGTCGCTGATCGCCTCGCTCGGTGAGCTCGACGACCCGCTCACGCGGGCCGCCACCGCCGCCGAGCGGTCACTGCTCGCCGCCCTGGAGGCCGGCTGCTCCGCCCCTGTGGGCGCGCTGGCCGACCTTCTGGCCGACGGGCAGATTGTCAAGGAAATGCGCCTGCGCGGCGTCGTCGGCACGACCGACGGCACCCGCATGGTGCAGCTGTCCACCACCGGTCCCGTGCCCCAGACGGAGACCCAGGCGATCGCCCTCGGCCGCGACCTCGCGGCCGGGATGCTCGCCCAGGGCGCGGCCGGTCTGATGGGGGAGCGAGCACAGTGAGCCCCACCACCCTTCCCGCCGGCCTCGATCACGGGCACGTCACCTTCCTCGGTGCCGGACCCGGGGATCCGGGACTGCTGACTCTGCGCGCCGTGGAGGCGCTGTCGCACGCGGATGTCCTGATCGCCGAGCACGAGGTGCTCGACGTGATCCGGACGCACGCGCGGCAGGGCGTCTCCGTCGTACCGACGGACGCTTCCATGTCGCCGCCGGGCACGGGCACGCCGCAGCTCACGGTCGTTGACGGCACGTCAACATCCGCCGCTGCCCCGTCTCCTGCCCGGGATGCGGCTCATCTTGTCATGGAGGCCGCACGGTCCGGCAGGCGGGTCGTCCGTGCGGTGTCCGGGGACCCGGGACTTGATACGTACGCGGCCGAGGAAATGCTCGCCTGCGCCTCCGCCGGGGTGCCCTTCGAGGTCGTCCCGGGCGTGGCGGCCGCGGTCGGTGTGCCGGCGTACGCCGGTGTGCCGCTGCGGGACGCGCAGGGCGCGGACGTCCGGTTCGTGGACGCCCGTACGGCCTCCGACCGCTGCTGGACGGAGGTCGGTGCCTCCGACGGCACGGTCGTCGTGTCCACGACGCTGGACTCGGTGGCGGCAGCGGCGGGCGAGCTGGTGTCCGCGGGCCGCAAGCCGGACACCCCGCTGACGGTGACGGTCGCCGGTACGACGACGCGCCAGCGCACGTGGTCCGCCACCCTGGGCACGATCGCGCAGACCCTGAAGCAGGCGAAGGTCCTGCCGTCGCCGGACGGCGGCCGGCCGGTGATAGCCGTGGTCGGCGAGCGTTCCGCCGCCGCCCAGCGCGACCAGCTGTCCTGGTTCGAGTCCAAGCCGCTGTTCGGCTGGAAGGTGCTCGTGCCGCGGACGAAGGAGCAGGCGGCCTCGCTCTCCGACCAGCTGCGGTCCTACGGCGCCGTGCCGCACGAGGTCCCGACGATCGCGGTGGAGCCGCCGCGCACCCCGCAGCAGATGGAGCGGGCGGTCAAGGGCCTGGTGACGGGCCGCTACGAGTGGATCGCGTTCACGTCGGTCAACGCGGTGAAGGCCGTCCGGGAGAAGTTCGAGGAGTACGGCCTCGACGCGCGTGCCTTCGCGGGCATCAAGGTCGCGGCCGTGGGCGAGCAGACGGCGAAGGCGCTGGTCGCCTTCGGCGTGAAGCCGGACCTGGTGCCGAGCGGGGAGCAGTCGGCCGCGGGCCTGCTGGAGGACTGGCCGCCGTACGACCCGGTCTTCGACCCGATCGACCGCGTCTTCCTGCCCCGCGCGGACATCGCCACGGAGACCCTGGTCGCCGGCCTGATCGAGCTGGGCTGGGAGGTCGACGACGTCACGGCCTACCGGACCGTGCGCGCCTCGCCGCCGCCGGCGGAGACGCGGGAGGCGATCAAGGGCGGCGGCTTCGACGCCGTGCTCTTCACGTCCTCCTCGACCGTCCGCAACCTGGTGGGCATCGCGGGCAAGCCGCACAACGTGACGGTGATCGCCTGCATCGGCCCGGCGACCGCGAAGACCGCCGAGGAACACGGCCTGCGGGTCGACGTCATGGCCCCGGAGCCGTCGGTGCACAAGCTGGCCGAGGCCCTGGCCGAGTTCGGCATGAAGCGGCGCGCGGCCGCGGTGGAGGCCGGCGACCCGGTGACCCGGCCGAGCGAGCGCCGGCCGGGGGCACGGCGGCGGCGGTCCACGACCTGACGAAGTACGGCGGAGTGCTCCTTGCCGGGGCACTCCGCCGTATCCTCTGCCCGACCCTTCGCGGCGCCCGCCCCGAACTCTCCGTCACCGATGCCTGTGTCTGCCATGCTGGCCGGTATGACTGAGGGGGATCGGGGTCGGGGGCGTGAGCGGACGGCCTGGATACGGCGTCGTGCCGTCGCGGTGGTGTTGACGTGCATCGGGGTGGGAGCGGCTGTACTCCATGTCCTGGCGCCCGGCCTCAGGATCGACGGCGTCACGGTGATGCTGCTCGCGGTGGCGGTCGTGCCGTGGCTCGGAGACCTGTTCCGCAGCATCGAGGTGCCGGGCATCGGCAGGATCGAGTTCCGGGACATCGAGCGCAGGATCGACGCCGTCCAGCGGACGGCGAACGCGGCGCTCGTCGGTGACGGCCCTGAGGGCGGGACCGTGGACGACACCGCCGCCTGGGACGCGGTCCGGGAACTGGCGGCCGAATACGTGAACGTACGCCTGCAGCAGCGCAGCGGTCCGGCGCGCAACCACCGGATGGACCAGATCTTCGCCCGCCTGGTGCGCGTGACCCAGCGGGTGCGTGACTTCGACGCCGGTACGCTGCTCGGCTCCCAGGACGCCGGACTGCGCCTGGCGGCCTACGCGCGCCTGTACGCGCTGCCGGAGCCGGAGGTGCTCGGCGCGCTGGTGGACGCGGCCGCCGGCGAGCCGCTGCCCTTCAACCAGTACTGGGCGCTCCAGGCGGTCGGCAGATGCGTGGACGACCTGGAGGCGGAGCAGGTTCCGCTCAGCGTGGTCCGCCGCCTGGAGCAGCTCCGTTCCGGGCTGCTCCGCGCCAACGACCGCAGGGAGATCGCCGATCGCGTGCTCGCGAGGTTCGGCGGACGCTGAGGGGCGGGTGGGAGCCGGCCCGGCACCCGCCCGCCCCTCTCCGGTCAGGCCGCCGTGCCGCCCGCGTAGTCGCTCGCGAACGTCGTCTCGATCGTCTGGGCCACCGGCTGGGCCACGCCCGTGCCGGTGAGGATGATGCCCAGCTCCCGGTTGTTGCTGAGGGAGTTGCTGCTGATGTTCATGGAGCCGGCCTCGACCGCCTGGGTGGACAGGCCGTAGTCGGCGACCATCGCCTTGGCGTGGATGTAGAAGCCGTTGGGGTCGGAGTAGCCGACCACCGTGCCGCCCGCCGCCTTGATCTCGGAGACCTCGCCGGAGTAGCTGGCGGGGGTCTCCAGGACGACCCGGACCTTCACGCCGGCCTTGGCGCGGGCGACGATCGCGTTGACCACCGTGCTGTCGCTGAACTCCAGCTCCTCCACGTCGAGGGTCTTGGTCGCGGAGTTGACGAAGGACACCAGGCGGCTGCGGGAGTCCGTGGGGGACCACAGGAGGTGGTCGCCGTCGGTGGGGGTGACCGACGTGGCCGTGTAGTCGGCGTCGAAGACCTTCTCTATCGCCGCCACGTCCCTCGTGTCGTCGGTGAAGACGCCGTAGTCCCGGCTGGTCGTGTAGTACTGGGACGTCAGGTTCCCCGTCATGATCAGGGACTTCACGCCGTCGACCGTGATCGTCTTCTGGTGGGTGTAGACGTAGGCGGAGGAGGACCAGACGACGCCTATGCCCGCGTTCTTCAGGGACGTGTACGCCGAGCCGTTGGCGCTCTGGTGCTGGCGGTCGAGGATGACGCGGACCGTCACGCCTTTGTTCTTCAGGGCTATGAGGTCGTTGACGGCGGTCGTGTCCTCCAGCTCGTACAGCGTCATGTCGAGCGTGGTGGTGGCCGAGTTGATGAAGTCGTAGACGGCGGGCTGGCTGCCGCTCTGGGAGAAGGCGAACGCGGAGTAGCTCGCGGCGTTCGCGGGGATGGCGGTGGCGACGACGGCGGCGCCGGCGGCCAGGGCGACGCCCGCCCGGCCGAGGACCTTCCACAGCATGCGTGACTCCTGGGGTGAGCTCACGGGAGGGGGTGGCGCGTGCATGACACCACGCGCGTAGAACGCTGGGGAGGCGTGCGGTTCCAGGGACGTCCAGGGGAGCGCAAAAACTTGGTATCAGGGCGCCGCTATGCCCCGGTTGGGGCCTCTTGGCGGCCGACACGGTGTTGGCAAAGGCGGTATCCGGGCGGGCGTAGCGTAGAAGGCATGACGAAGTACGGATCTTTTCCCGGTACGCGTCCCCGGCGGCTGCGGACCTCGCCCGTCATGCGCCGGATGGTCGCCGAGACCCGCCTGCACCCCGCCGACTTCATCCTCCCGGCGTTCGTCCGCGAGGGCGTCAGCGAGCCGGTGCCCATCGCGACCATGCCCGGGGTCGTGCAGCACACGCGCGACAGCCTGAAGAAGGCCGCGCTGGAGGCCGTGGAGGCCGGGATCTCCGGGATCATGCTGTTCGGCGTGCCGGAGGAGTCGAAGAAGGACGCCCTCGGGACGGCGGGGACGGACCCCGACGGGATCCTCCAGGTCGCCATCCGCGACGTGCGGGCCGAGGTCGGCGACGATCTGCTCGTCATGTCCGACCTGTGCCTGGACGAGACCACCGACCACGGGCACTGCGGGGTGCTGGACGCCGAGGGGCGGGTCGACAACGACGCCACCCTGGAGCGGTACGCCGAGATGGCCCAGGTGCAGGCCGACGCCGGAGCCCATGTCGTGGGCCCCAGCGGGATGATGGACGGCCAGATCGGCGTCATCCGTGACGCGCTCGACCAGATCGGGCGGGAGGACGTCGCCGTCCTCGCCTACACCGCCAAGTACTCGTCCGCCTTCTACGGCCCCTTCCGCGAGGCCGTCGCCTCCTCGCTGACCGGGGACCGGAAGACGTACCAGCAGGATCCCGCCAACTGGCGTGAGTCGCTGCGGGAGTTGGAGCTGGACCTGGCCGAGGGCGCCGACATGGTCATGGTCAAGCCGGCCGGGCCGTACCTCGACATCCTGGCCCGGGTCGCGGACGCCGTGGACGTGCCGGTCGCCGCGTACCAGATCTCCGGCGAGTACGCGATGATCGAGGCCGCCGCCGAGAAGGGCTGGGTGGACCGGGACCGGGCCATCGTCGAGACCCTGACGGGCATCAAGCGGGCCGGCGCCCGGAACATCCTCACCTACTGGGCGACCGAGGCCGCGCGGAAGCTGCGCTGACCCAAGCCCCTTGCCGGGCTTACCAGGCGGCGATGTCGTCCAGGCTCTGCTGCCAGTACGTCACCGTCAGCGAGCTGTCGTAGTAGACGCCCTTCGCCGGCAGGGTCGGGGTCGCGATGGCGCCGCCGTCGCTGTTCGGGGTCATGCCCTGGAACCTCAGCGTCAGCTTGCGGGCGGTCGTCCCGCCCTCGCCGCTGCCGTCGGCGGCCGACAGCCGCACGCTCGCGTACCCCGACTCGCCCGGCTTCAGCGTCGTCACCGCCTGCGGCTGGGTGTCCTTGTCCGCCTGCGGCGCCCACTGCATCTCGTCGAAGCGCACGATCGGGTAGTACGTCAGCTCGCAGGTCCTGCGGCCCGTGTTCGTCACCGTGAGCAGCATGTGGTTCAGGGGGCGGCTCATCGGCCGGGCGGTGACGCGGGTGTTCGCGCCGTTGCACAGCACGGGCGAGGAGCCGGAGGTGCCGGAGGTTCCGGACGCGGTCCCGCTGCCGCCGGTCCTCGTGCCGCCCGCCTTGCCGGCCGGCGTGTGGGCGCGGGTCGCGGGCGTGCCGGCGGACGTCTTTCCCGGGGCCTTGTCGGCCGCCGTCGCCGTCGCAGCCGTCGGCGACACCGACCGCGAGGCGCCCTCGTCCTTCGTCCCCGTCCCGCCCGCACCGCACGCGCTGAGCGCGAGGGCGGTCACCGCGGTGCCGGCGGCGGCGAGCAGACGGATGTGGCGCATACGCATGGCAAGTCCTCTTTCGGGCTGGGCCTGTTGACGTGTTTGGATGAGTCACAGCCTGTGCGCGGTCCCGTCCCGGCGGCCACAGATCACGGCCGATCCGGGACGCTGGAACGCCGGCACAGGCATTGACCTGCGAAAACAGTCCCTGCCTGGAACGCCGGGATGGGACGAGGGGGGAGGGGGAGAGGGTGGCGGACGGCAGTACGGAGAGCGGTTTCGCGGAGCTCCTGCGGGAGTTGAAGAACCGCTCAGGCCACAGTTACGGAACGCTCGCCAATCGGCTCCACATGAGTACGTCGACGCTCCACCGCTACTGCAACGGGGACGCCGTACCGGCCGACTACGCCCCCGTCGAGCGCCTCGCCCGCCTGTGCAAGGCGACGCCGCAGGAGCTGGTGGAGCTGCACCGCAGGTGGGTGCTGGCGGATGCGGGGCGGGGGCGGAGGGAACCGGCGCCGGCCCAGGAGACAGCGCCGGAGGCGGAGCCCGTGCAGGAGCTCCAGGAGCTCCATGAGCTGGTGCCGCCGGTGTCGGACGTCCCCGGGCCGGTGCCGGCCGATGGCCCCCGGCCCCGCCGCCGTACCCGGACCGTCCTCCTCGCCGCCGTCGCCGTCACGGCTCTGCTCGGTACGGCGGCGCTCGCCCTCACCCTGCCCTCCGGCGGGGCGGAGGCGGACGGCAGGGGTGCCGGGCCGGGGGCCGTGGCCGCCACGGGCTCCGACCCGGCACGGCAGCACACGCCGACGGCCGGTGCCCCGCACGCCACCGGTTCCTCCGGCGCGGCGCCCGCCTCCCCGTCCGGCACCTCGTCCGCCGGCGGTCCGAGCGCCTCGCACTCCGCCTCCGGCTCCTCCGGCGGGGCGGACAGCGCCGCCCCGCCCCTCGCGGTCACCACCCACCCCTACTCCTGGGAGAGCCCCTGCTCCCAGCACTATCTGATCGACCGGGCGCCGAGCGACGTCTCCCCGCCGCCGCTGGAGCAGGACGCGCCCGCCTGGGTGGCCGTGCACAAGGCGGTGTCGGCGGGGGAGCAGTTCGTCACGCTCACCGTGCAGGGCACCGGCGGGAACACCGTGGTCCTGGAGGGGCTGTCCGTGCGCATGGCGGGCCGGCGGGCGCCGCTCGCCTGGAACGACTACGCCATGGGCTATCCGGGTGTGGGCTGCGGCGGGGGCGTGCCGACGCGCGCCTTCACGGTCGCTCTCGACGCCCTGCGCCCCCAGGTCGTACCGGAGTCCGGGCACCAGGACTTCCCGTTCAAGGTGAGCCGGACGGACCCCGAGGTCCTCCACGTCACGGCCGACGCGTCGGCGTACGACGTCAGCTGGTACCTGGAGCTGGCATGGTCGAGCGGGGGCCGGCACGGCACGCTGCTGATCGGGGACGAGGGCCGGCCGTTCCGCACCAGCGGCGACAACGGGCGGCCCGCGTACGCCTTTCCGCTCGGCGGCGACGCCTGGAAACCGGCGGCGGGGACGAACTGACCCGCCCGCCCCCCCCGGACGCCGGGGTCAGTCCCAGGAGAAGGTCCAGGTGTGGCCGCCGACCAGGCCCTTGGCGTACTCCCGCAGGCCGCCCGGGCCGCCCTCGGCGAGGTCCGGGCAGAAGGCGAAGTGCTCGGCGGCGAGGATCTCCGCGTCGGCGACCGTGGCGGGCGGGGCCGCGACGGACACGACCAGGACGTCGAAGCCGAGCCCGACCACCCGTATTCCGAAGCGGTCCTCCCACGAGCGCAGGACCGCGCACGGCCGGGCCACGTCACCGTCGTGGTACTGCGGCCCGGTCCAGCCGATCGCCGCCGGTATGTCGGCGGAGCGGCGGGCCGGGACGAGGGCGAGATGTGCCTCCTCGAACCATTCGGGCGCCTTGTTCGTCAGCGAGTCCGCCACCTGGGCCGCGCGTGTGTCCGGGTCGGCGGTCGGGGTCGAGGCGGGCGCGAGCCCCGGCCAGTCGGACCCGAACGGCTCGGTCTGCCCGTCCGTGCCCTCCTCGGCCCAGTCCTCCCAGTACTCCGCGAGGACGTCCTCGGCGTCGTGGTCGCCCGGATACGAGGTCTCGCCGGGCAGCAGCCCCCAGTTCTGCAGGCCGCCCGCCTCGGAGCCGCCCAGGTCCACGAGCACGGGCAGCAGACCGACCCGGGCGCCGGGCGCGCCCAGGGCCTTCCAGGTGCCGGGCGCGGCCGGCTTCTCCGCCTGCCACAGCAGGGGTTCGTGCCAGGAGCCTTCGTCGGTCGCGTCGACCAGCCGGCCCGGAGGAAGCCGCAGTCCCAGCGAACGGCCGCTGGGGTCGAGGGCCAGCTGGGGCAGAGGGTTGGGAAGAGTCGCCATGAGGGTGACTGTAGGGTGCCCCACTGACAATCCTGTTGGCGGACCGACCCGATGAACCACCTGCTCCGGCAGCCCCTCTTAGCAGGTGGTGCGGTGACGGGAAGGACGGAAGCGGAACGTGCGGTTCGGGCATAACCCGGTGCGGTGGCACATCGTCCTGCTCACTTTGTGGACGATCGTCTGGTTCTTGGTGGCCGAACGCCACGCGCCCGTGTCCTGGCACTACCTCAGAACGGGCCAGCAACTGCTCTTCAACCAGAAGGCCGGCGGCGGGCTGGCCCTCTACGCCAACCACCCCGAACTCCAGATCGGCCCCGTCAGCTTCCTGGTCGCCGGGCTCTTCGCACCCTTCCCCCTCGCCGTCGGCGAGAAACTCGCCGACGCGTTCATGTCCGGCCTGGGCCTGTACATGCTGGTCCTGATCGGCCGGGCCGCCGCCGACTACAACCGGGGCACGGGCCTCAACCACAAACGCCTGCAACAACGCGTCCTGATAGCCGGTGCCGCCTTCATCCCGATGTGGGTGGAGGTCTCGGTCCGCTTCGCCCATCTCGACGACGTCATGGCCCTGTTCTTCACGACGCTCGCGGTCCGCGCGCTGGTACGCGGAAACGCGACGGCGGTGGGTGTCTTCCTGGCCCTGGCGGTCGACTCGAAACCGTGGGCGGTGGGCTTCCTGCCGCTTCTGCTGGCCCTGCCCCGCGGGGTCCGCCTGCGCTCGGCCGCCTGGGCCTTCGGCCTGGTGGCGGTGGCCTGGCTGCCCTTCTACCTGAGCCACCTGAACACCTTCGCGGCGGCCCGCTTCACCATCCCCAACCAGCCGGCGTCCGCCCTGCGCTGGTTCGGCGTGAGCGACCCCGCGACACCGCCGTGGGACCGCCCCGCCCAGATGGCCCTGGGCCTGGCCCTCGGCGCACTGGCCGTACGCCGAGGCCGCTGGCCGGCGGTCGTCTTCCTCGCCGCCGACGCCCGCATCATGCTGGACCCGAGCGTGTACACGTACTACAACGCCTCGGTCCTGCTGGGCACGCTCATCTGGGACTCGATCGGCCAGCGCCGCCTGGTCCCCTGGGTCAGCTGGATCGCCCTGATCGCGCTCTACGGCAGCGTCCTGGTGATCCCCTCGGACTCCACCCAGGGCCTCATCCGGCTGGCCTTCTGCATCGGCTCGGCGGCGTACGTCCTGCTGTGGCCGCAGCGCACGCCACGGGGGCGGCGGGGCGGCCGTCGGGCCCGCGACCCGGGGCCGGTCCCCGGCCAGGGCGGCGGGAACGAGATGCGGGGACGGCCGGTGGGAGGGGCCGTCCACTGACGGCGGGGCCCGGGCGGAACGCTCCGCCACGCGCCCCCGCCGTACGGTTCCGTCAGACGAGGGTCGTGATGCAGAACGGATGCCCCGCCGGGTCCAGCAGCACCCGCCACCGCTCCGGCTGCGGCTGGAACTCCGGCTTCGTGGCGCCCAGTTCGAGCACGTGCTTCTCGGCGAGGTCCAGATCGTCCACGCCCAGCTCGATGTGCGCCTGCTTCCCCTGCGCCGGGTCCGGCCAGGTCGGCGGGCGGTAGTCGGCGATGCGCGTGAAGCCGAGACCGGACGCGCCCTCCTTGCCGAGGAAGAAGAAGTCGTCGGTGGAGAACAGGGTCGGGTAGTCGAGCAACTCACCGTAGAAGCGGGCGAGTTCGGCCGGGTCGGCGCAGTCGAAGGTGACGGCGGCGTAGCGGAACGCGGGTGCGGGAGTGGTGTCTGTGCTCATGGGGGAGACGCTAGGACATGACCAGGACAGTTCCGGTCCTGGTTGTGTACGACCGTGTGCGAGACTTCGACCGTGATCGCCGCGTCCGCCCGCCTGCTGCGGCTGCTGTCGCTCCTCTCCTCCCGCCCGTCCTGGACGTGCGCCGAACTGGCCGAGCGCATGGAGGTCACCGACCGCACGGTCCGCCGGGACGTGGCGCGGCTCCGGGAACTCGGCTACACGGTGGACTCCGAGGCCGGTCCGTGGGGCGGGTACCGCCTGCGCGCCGGGTCCCACGTGCCCCCGCTGATCCTCGACGACGAGGAGGCGCTGGCCGTGGCGGTGGGGCTGGGCGAGGCCGCGCTGGGCGGCGACCAGGCGGCCCTGTCCGCCATGCTGAAGCTGCGCCAGGTGCTGCCGCGCAGGGTCGCGGACCGCCTCGGCGACCTGGACGACGCCTTCGTACGCCTGCCGGGCACCGACGCGCCCCCGCTCCGCCCCGGCCTGCTGCTGGAGCTTGCGGCGGCGTGCCGGCGCGGCGAGCGCGCCCGGCTGTCGTACACGGACGGGGAGGGCCGGTCGACCGTCCGGGAGATCGATCCCTACCGCCTGGTCCACACCGGCCGGCTCTGGTATTTCGTCGCGCGGGACGTCGCCCGGGACCAGTGGCGCACCTTCCGCGCCGACCGGGTCGACCGCCTCCAGCCCACCGGCCGGCCGGCCGACCTCACCGACGCGCCCGACCCGGCCCGCCTGGTCTCCCGCAACATCGCCACCGGCCCCTACCCGCTGACGGCGACCATCCGCCTCCCGCTCCCGCTGCGCAAGGCGCTACGGCTCGTCCCCGCCACGATCGGCACCCACCACCCCGACGGCCCCGACGCCACGACCGTCGAGATCGGCGGCCCGGACCCGGACGGCCTCGCCCGCTATCTGCTGGGCCTGGGAACGCCGCTGCGGGTCCTCGCGCCGGAGTCGGTCCGGGAGGCTCTGGCGCGGCGGGCACGGGAACTGGCCGAGGAGAACGCGCAGGCGGGGGACACGGCTTCCGGATAGCCGCTGTCACGGCTTTCCGGACAGCCGCGTCCGATCACGCGTGCCCGTACGGGTCAGAGCTTCTCCGGCGTCCTGATGCCCAGCAGGGCCATTCCCCGGTGCAGGGTGCGGGCCGTCAGGTCGCAGAGGAAGAGGCGGTTCTCCGCCACGTCCTGCGGCGGCTGCGGCTTGATCACCGGGCACTTGTCGTAGAACGACGTGAACAGGGACGCCAGCTGGTAGAGGTACGCCGCCAGCTTGTGCGGGGCGTACTCCGCCGCCGCCTCGAAGACCGTGTCGCCGAACGCGTCCAGGTGCAGGCCCAACGCCCGCTCCGCCGCGTGCAGTTCCAGCTCCGCGTGGGCGGCGGGGCGTACCTCTCCCGCCTTGCGCAGGATCGACTGGATACGGGCGTACGCGTACTGGAGGTAGACGGAGGTGTCGCCGTTCAGCGAGACCATCTGGTCCAGGTCGAACTTGTAGTCCCGGCTCGGCGACGTCGACAGGTCCGCGTACTTCACGGCGCCGATGCCGACCTGGGCGGCCCGCTCCTGGATCTCGTCCTCGGTGAGGTCCTGAGCCTTCTCCCGCACCACCTCGGCGGCCCGCTGCACCGCCTCGTCGAGCAGGTCCTCCAGCCGTACGGTCTCGCCCTCACGCGTCTTGAACGGCTTGCCGTCCGCGCCCAGCACCGTGCCGTAGCCCATGTTGTGCGCGGTGACGTCGTCGTTCAGCCAGCCCTGGCGGCGGGCCGCCTCGAAGACCATGCGGAAGTGCAGCGACTGCCGCACGTCGACCACGTAGAGGAGGGTGCTCGCCCGCAGGTCGAAGACGCGGTTGCGGATCGCCGAGAGGTCGGAGGCCGCGTACCCGAAGCCGCCGTCCGCCTTCTGCACGATCAGCGGCACCGGCTGGTCGTCCTTGCCGCGGATGTCGTCGAAGAAGACGACGAGCGCGCCCTCCGAGCGGACCGCGACACCCGACTCCTCAAGGAGCCGCGCCGTCTCGGCCATCATGTCGTTGTACGCGGACTCGCCGACGATCTCCTCGTCACGGATCTCCATGTCCAGCTTCTCGAAGACCGAGTAGAAGTAGACCTTCGACTCGTCCACGAACTGCTGCCACAGCTCCAGCGTCTCCTTGTCGCCGGACTGCAGGGCGACGACCCGCCTGCGCGCCCGCTCCTTGAACTCCTCGTCCGCGTCGAAGACCGCGCGCGAGGCCTTGTACACCCGGTTCAGGTTCGACATGGCCTGCTCGCCGTCGACGTCGGCCGCGGGGGCCAGCTCGCCGGGGTTCTCGAACAGGTACTGGATGAGCATGCCGAACTGGGTGCCCCAGTCGCCGATGTGGTGCCGGCCGATCGTCTTCTCGCCGGTGAAGTCCAGCATGGCGCGCAGGGCGTCGCCGATCACCGCGGAGCGCAGATGGCCGACGTGCATCTCCTTCGCCACGTTCGGCTGCGCGTAGTCGATCACCGTCGTGCCCGGGTGCGCGGCGAGGGGCACGCCGAGGCGGCCCGTGTCGTCCGCGTACCGCGCGGCCAGGTTCGCGGTGATCGCGCGGTCCGCGATCGTGAGGTTCAGGAAGCCGGGGCCCGAGACCTCGACGTCCTTGATCAGCTCGTCGCCGGTCACCACCTGGGCGACGACCGTCGTCGCCAGCTCCCGCGGGTTCGCCTTCGCCTTCTTGGCCAGGGCCAGGATCCCGTTGGCCTGGAAGTCGGCCCGGTCGCTACGTCGCAGCAGCGGGTCCGCTCCGGCGGCCTCCGGCAGGGTGGCCGAGAGGGCGGACGCGAGGTGCTGCTGGACGGAATCGCTGAGGGACGTGACCGAGGCCATAGGAATGGGTGCCGTTCTCCTCGTGGGGATGGATACTCCCAGCCAGTATCCCACGGAGGGTAAAGGGGTTTTCGCGGGCGCGATCCGGTCTGTGAGAATGAGGTGTCACCCCGATCAGATGGAGTGCCTCCCCGTTCCAGAAAGAAGGACGTGCCGATCGTGGCTCAGAGCACCGAGACCGCCGACTGGGTCTCCCGTTTCGCGGATGACGTCATCGAGGAGTCGGAGCGCCGGGCCCCCGGCAAACCCGTGGTCGTCGCGTCCGGTCTCTCCCCCTCCGGCCCGATCCACCTGGGCAATCTCCGTGAGGTGATGACCCCGCACCTGGTCGCGGACGAGATCCGCCGCCGCGGGTACCAGGTCCGGCACCTGATCTCCTGGGACGACTTCGACCGCTACCGCAAGGTCCCGGCCGGCATCGCGGGCGTCGACGACTCCTGGGCCGAGCACATCGGCAAGCCGCTGACCTCGGTCCCGGCGCCCAAGGGCTCGTCGTACCCGGACTGGGCCGAGCACTTCAAGGCCGCGATGACCGCCTCGCTCGCCGAGCTGGGCGTCGAGTTCGACGGCATCAGCCAGACCGCGCAGTACACCTCCGGTGTCTACCGCGAGCAGATCCTGCACGCCATGAAGCACCGCGCCGACATCGACGCGGTCCTCGCCCAGTACCGCACCAAGCCGAAGACCGGCAAGAAGCCCCAGCAGAAGGCCGTGGACGAGGCCGAGCTGGAGGCCGAGGAGGGCTCGGGCGCGGCGAGCGAGGACGACGGCTCGTCCGGCTCCGCCGGGTACTTCCCGTACAAGCCGTACTGCGGCAACTGCGAGAAGGACCTGACGACGGTCACGTCGTACGACGACGAGACCACCGAGCTGGCCTACACCTGCACCGCCTGCGGCTTCACCGAGACCGTCCGGCTGAGCGAGTTCAACCGCGGCAAGCTGGTCTGGAAGGTCGACTGGCCGATGCGCTGGGCGTACGAGGGCGTGATCTTCGAGCCGAGCGGTGTCGACCACTCGTCCCCGGGGTCGTCGTTCCAGGTCGGCGGCCAGATCGTCGGGATCTTCGGCGGCAAGCAGCCCATCGGCCCGATGTACGCGTTCGTCGGCATCAGCGGCATGGCGAAGATGTCGTCCTCGCGGGGCGGCGTGCCCACGCCCGCCGACGCGCTGAAGATCATGGAGCCGCAGATCCTGCGCTGGCTCTACGCCCGCCGCAGGCCCAACCAGTCCTTCAAGATCGCCTTCGACCAGGAGATCCAGCGGCTCTACGACGAGTGGGACAAGCTGGCCGGGAAGGTGGCGGACGGCTCCGCGCTGCCGGCCGACGTCGCCGCGTACACCCGGGCCGTCGGCACCGCGGCCGGTGAGCTGCCGAAGACCACGCGCCCGCTGCCGTACCGCACGCTCGCCTCCGTCGCCGACATCACCGCCGGACACGAGGACCAGGCCCTGCGCATCCTCTCCGAGCTGGACCCGGAGCAGCCGCTGGCCACCCTCGACGAGGCCCGGCCGCGCTACGACAAGGCCGAGTCCTGGATCAACACGCACGTCCCCGCCGACCAGCGCACCATCGTCCGGGACGAGCCCGACACCGAGCTGCTGAAGTCCCTCGACGAGGCCTCCCAGCAGTCCGTACGGCTGCTGCTCGACGGCCTCGCCGAGCACTGGTCCCTGGACGGGCTGACCCACCTCGTCTACGGCGTCCCGAAGGTGCAGGCCGGCTTCTCCGCCGACGCCACGCCGAAGGAACTGCCGCCGGAGATCAAGACCGCCCAGCGGACCTTCTTCGCCCTGCTCTACCACCTGCTCGTCGGCCGCGACACCGGCCCGCGCCTGCCCACGCTGCTGCTCGCGGTGGGACAGGAGCGGGTGCGGCGCCTGCTCGGCGCGTAGGAACCCGGCACGTAAGGCCGGATCAGTAAACAGGTAAGGAAAAGGGGCCCTCTTCTAGGAGGGCCCCTTTTCGATGCCGGGTTCCGATGCCGGTTTTGATGCCGGGTTCCGATGCCGGTTAAGCGATGTGGTCCTCTTCCAGTTCCGCGGTGTGGCGGTTGGTGAAGCGATTGACCATCCGGTTGGCGTCGTTCGCCGCGAGCGTGATGCCGAACGTCGCCTCCACGTCGTCCTTGAACTGCGCGCCGGTCGGGTAACTGCCGTCTATGGACTTGCGGAAGACCAGGTAGAAGTCCTCCTCCGTCGGCTGCGGCTCCGGGGTGCCGCCGCCCTCGCCCAGCTCACGGGTGCGGCCGGGGCTCACCGGGATGGGGAAGCTGCCGGTCTCCTCCGGGGAGGGCTGCTGGAAGTCCTCCGGCTGCTGCTCCTCGTACCACTCGCCGTACTCCTCCTCCGGCACGTACTGCGGCTCCGGGGGCGGCGTGAAGGCGGGGTCGTAGCCGCCGTGGTACTCGGCCTGCTGCTGGGCCTGGAACCACGGGCTCTGGTCGTCCACGGGGGGTCCCTGGCGCTGGTCGCCCGCAGGCGCCGCCTGCTGCGGAACGGGCACGGCTCCGGCCACGGCCGGTGCGGCGTCGGCGGCGGCCGCGACCGGCCCGGCCGCCGGCAACTGCGGCTGCTGCGGCACCGGAGGCAGCAGCACCGGCTCGATACCCGCCGCCGCCAGGCCCGCCGGAGCCGTCTCCGTCAGCGGCACGCCGTACCGCGCCAGCCGCAGCGGCATCAGCGACTCCACCGGAGCCTTCCTGCGCCACCCGCGGCCGAAGCGGGAGTGGAGGCGGGCCTGGTAGACGAGACGCTCCTGCTCCAGCTTGATCACCTGGTCGTAGGAGCGCAGCTCCCACAGCTTCATACGGCGCCACAGGAGGAACGTCGGCACCGGCGAGAGCAGCCAGCGCGTGATGCGGACGCCCTCCATGTGCTTGTCGGCCGTGATGTCCGCGATCCGGCCGACCGCGTGCCGGGCCGCCTCGACGGCGACCACGAACAGGATCGGGATCACCGCGTGCATGCCCACGCCCAGCGGGTCCGGCCAGGCGGCCGCGCCGTTGAACGCGATCGTCGCCGCCGTCAGCAGCCACGCCGTCTGCCGCAGCAGCGGGAAGGGGATGCGTATCCAGGTCAGCAGCAGGTCCAGGGCCAGCAGGACACAGATACCCGCGTCGATGCCGACCGGGAACACGTAGGAGAAGTTCCCGAAGCCCTTCTTGATGGCCAGCTCACGGACCGCCGCGTACGAGCCGGCGAAACCGATGCCGGCGATGATCAGGGCGCCGGACACCACCACGCCGATGAGTATCCGGTGCAATCGAGTCAGCTGCGGTGGCGCGGCCACTCGTACTCCCCTCCCCTTGCCTGTTGTTGCGCGCAACAGGGTGGCACACGCGTACGGAGAACGTGGCACCGGTCGGGAGATCCGCCGCTCCCCGGCCGGCGGCCACAGGCCGGGGAAAACGGACGAAACGGGCCAGTGATCAGCCCTTCTTGTCCGCCGACTTGGACGAGGACGCGCTCGAAGAGGGCGACGCGGACGGCGAGGCCGAGGACGAGGACGACGAACCGGACGACGCGGAGCCGCCGTTGGCCTTCGTGACCGACGCGACCACCTCCTTGACCGCCTTCGTCGCCGACTGCGTCAGGTCGTCCGCGTTCGGGGTCTGGTCGCCCGCGAGACCGGCGCCGTTGTAGTCGAGCGTGATCACCACGTTCTCGACCCGGGCCACCACCGTCTGCTGCTTGAAGAGGCCTTCCTTCTTCTGCAGGTCGTAGCGCACCGCCGTCGCCTCCGAACCCGTGCCGGACAGCGGCACCTCCTTGGTGTTCTTCGCGCTGTCCACCGCCTCCGCGTCCTTCACCTGCTGCGCGAAGTACGTGTGCGCCTGCGCCTCACCGGTGCCGCGCGTCGTGTCCGAGTCGAAGCGCAGCAGCGACACGTTCAGCCAGCGGAACTGCGAGCCCTTCACACCGTTGTTGTCCAGGCTGCTCCACGAGCAGGACGAACGCGACGACGTGTCGTCCGAACCGCCCTTCTTGCCCGACGTGCCCTTCGGCACCAGATCCGACAGCGTGCCCTTCGACAACACGCCGCACGGGTCCGGAAGATTCTTGTACGCGGCCGCCTGCACCGTCGGGGACGCGCTCGCCGACGACGACGAACCCGACGCGCCCGCCGACTGCTTGGCGCTGCTGTCGCCGCCCTTGCTCTTCGCGTCGCCCGAGCCCGACGAACAGGCGGCGGTGATCAGCACCGCGGGAACGGCTGCCGCGCAGACAAGCGCACGGCTCAGGCGCTTGCCACGCCTCACTGTCTGGGCACGGTCGTCTCGCTGGGCTGCTCGCTGCATGGTTCCTTCACTACGCTCGGTGTTCGTGCGGGTTCCTGCGGGGCCACCGTACGCGGTGAAGGAGCCGTGCGGTTTCCGTTCACGTTCTTTGCGAGCGAGGGAACAACGGGCGCCCAGGGACGTCAGCCGCCCAGCGTGTCATCCAGCTTGGAGGCCAGATTACGGGCCCTGTCCTGCATTTCCTTGCTGTCCGGGACCGCCCCCGTCGCCATCGGCTGCTCCTCGTACACGAGCGTGACAAGGACGTTGGACGTGCGGAACACCACAGTCACCGTCCGCTGCTGAGCCGTCGAGCCGGACGACGCGAGCTGGTCGTCCAGATACGCCTCGTCACCGAGATCGGTCAGCACCCGCGGCTGGAGATCGGCCGGAGTGCCGGAGGGGGACGCCGAGCCGGACGGCGAACCCGAGGGGGAGCCCGAGGGGGAGCCGGAGGGGGTGCCGGAGGCAGAGCCGGACGGCGAGGGGGAGCCGGAGGGGGAAGCGCCGGCCGACGGGGACGTGCTCGGCGCCGGCAGGTCGGCGGCCGACTCCTTGTCCCCGAACAGCTTCTTCGCCTGGTCGTCGTCGCTGACCGCGTTGTCGTACGACACCACGCGCTCGAAGTCCACCGACAGCCGGTCGGTGGCGTCCTCGGAGTCCACCTTCCAGTGGCAGCCGACCTTGCGATCGGTGTCGTAGGTCAGCTCCGCGTCGCCCTGGTAGGCCTTGTCCCGCTGGTCGGGATCGGTGATCTGCCTGATGCCCGGCAGCAGCGCGTCGAGGCTGTCATGACCGACCGCGCCGCACGGCTCGGGCAGCGTGCGGTACTTGCCCGGCTGCGCCGCGACCGTCGTCGTGCCCGCGCCGCCGGGGTTCGCGTTGTCCGTCGTGCCGCTGCCGCCGGAACCGCTCGTGCAGCCGGCCAGCAGGGCCGCGAGGAGGGCGGCTGCGCCGGGTACGTACGCCTTCCGCTGCACGGTCGGGCTCCTCTCGGATGGGTGTGCGCTCGCTTGCTGCTCCAGTGTCCCCGCTGGTTAATCGCTTGCCGCAGCGGGGCGCCCCCTGGAGACAATGTGTATCGCACGCACTGCCGCGCCCGCCGGTCCCCTGTCCCATTTCAGCGACCATGGCGCCGCTTTTGCGCTTTATCGTTTTTGTCGCTTCTAAGTCTTTTGTTATCGCCAACGGGGGAATGAGGAACGTATGTCGTACGTGGAGATACCGGGCGCGAAGGTCCCGATCCGGATGTGGACGGACCCCGCGACGGTGGAGGACGTGGCCCTGCGCCAGCTCCAGAACGTGGCGACCCTGCCGTGGATCAAGGGCCTGGCCGTGATGCCTGACGTGCACTACGGCAAGGGCGCGACGGTCGGCTCGGTCATCGCGATGGGGGGAGCGGTGTGCCCGGCGGCGGTCGGGGTGGACATCGGCTGCGGGATGTCGGCGGTCAGGACCTCGCTGACCGCGAACGACCTGCCGGGCGACCTGTCGCGCCTGCGGTCGAAGATCGAGCAGGCGATCCCGGTGGGGCGGGGGATGCACGAGGATCCGGTGGCGCCGGGGGACTTCCACGGTCTGGCGACCGCCGGGTGGGATGACTTCTGGGGGCGGTTCGACCGGGTCGCCGATGCTGTGAAGTTCCGTCGGCAGCGGGCGACTTTGCAGATGGGGACGCTCGGCGCGGGCAACCACTATATCGAGCTTTTGTTCGATACCGAGGGAGTTGTGTGGCTCACGCTGCACTCCGGTTCCCGGAACATCGGCAAGGAACTCGCCGAGCACCACATCGGCGTGGCCCAGAAGCTCCCGCACAACCAGGGCCTGGTCGACCGGGACCTCGCGGTCTTCGTCTCGGACACCCCGCAGATGGCGGACTACCGCAACGACCTGTTCTGGGCGCAGGAGTACGCCAAGTACAACCGCACGCTGATGATGGCGCTCCTGAAGGACGTGATCCGCAAGGAGTTCAAGAAGGCCAGGCCGACCTTCGAGCCGGAGATCTCCTGCCACCACAACTACGTGGCGGAGGAGCGGTACGAGGGCATGGACCTGCTCGTCACCCGCAAGGGCGCGATCCGGGCCGGCTCCGGTGAGTTCGGGATCATTCCCGGCTCGATGGGCACCAGCTCGTACATCGTGAAGGGGCTCGGGAACGAGAAGGCCTTCAACTCGGCCTCCCACGGGGCGGGTCGGCGTATGAGCCGGAACGCGGCGAAGCGTCACTTCACGACCAGGGATCTGGAAGAGCAGACCCGGGGTGTGGAGTGCCGCAAGGACTCCGGGGTGGTGGACGAGATCCCGGGTGCCTACAAGAACATCGACCAGGTCATGCAGCAGCAGAGTGACCTGGTGGAAGTCGTGGCGAAGCTGAAGCAGTTCGTCTGCGTGAAGGGCTGACGCGAAAGGCCCCCGACCGGTGGCGGGGGCCTCGTCCGGTTGGTCACCGGTCGGGTCACTTCCCGTGCCGCACCGCGTAGATCATCACGAAGGCCACGATGTGGATGCCGAAGAGGAAGTAGCCGAGGAACCACCAGACCCGGCGTTCGTCCTTCTTCTCCTGGGCCAGGCGGCGTTGTTCCAGGGACTTCTCGAAGGAGTCGAGGGCGTCGGCGGGCTCGGGCGACTCGGCGTTGTCCGGCATCACAGCTCCCGGTGGACCTTCGTGTTGGAGGCCTGGGCGCGGGGGCGCACGACCAGGAGGTCGATGTTGACGTGGCTGGGGCGGGTGACCGCCCAGGTGATCGTGTCGGCGACGTCGTCGGCCGTGAGGGGTTCGGCGACGCCTTCGTAGACCTTGGCGGCCTTCGCCGTGTCTCCGCCGAAGCGGGTCAGGGCGAACTCGTCGGTCCTGACCATGCCGGGGGCGACCTCGATGACGCGGACCGGGCGGCCGACGATCTCCAGGCGGAGGGTCTCGGCGAGGACGTGCTCGCCGTGCTTGGCGGCGACGTAGCCCCCGCCGCCCTCGTAGGTGCCGTGGCCGGCCGTGGAGGAGAGCACCACGATCGTGCCGTCGCCGCTCGCCTCCAGCTTCGGGAGCAGGGCCTGGGTGACGTGCAGGGTGCCGATGACGTTCGTCTCGTACATCGTGCGCCAGTGCTCCGGGTCGCCGGTGGCCACCGGGTCCGCGCCGAGGGCGCCGCCCGCGTTGTTGACCAGGACGGCGATCGAGGTGAAAGCGCTCGCGAACTCGTCCACGGCCGCGCGGTCGGTCACGTCCAGCGGGTACGCGGTGGCGGAGTGGCCGGCCTTCGTCAGCTCCTCGGCGAGTGCCTCGATGCGGTCCTTGCGGCGCGCGGTGAGGACGACGCGGTAGCCCGCCTCGGCCAGCTGCCGGGCCGTGGCGGCTCCGATGCCGCTGCTCGCACCGGTGACGACGGCGATGCGGGACGCGGGGGCCGGGGCCATGGGCTGCTCCTGTGCTCGTTCGGGGGTCGGGTGGCGGTGCTCCGTCCAGCGTAAGTGAGGGTCAGCCGCCGTTTCGTGGGGCCCACATGATCACGGCCATGCCGGCGAGGCAGATCAGGGCGCCCGTGAGGTCGTACCGGTCGGGGCGGTAGCCGTCGGCGACCATGCCCCACAGGATCGAGCCGGCCACGAAGATCCCGCCGTACGCGGCGAGGATGCGGCCGAAGTGGGCGTCGGGCTGGAAGGTGGCGACGAAGCCGTACGCGCCCAGGGAGAGGACTCCGCCGGCCATCCACAGCCAGCCGCGGTGTTCGCGTACGCCCTGCCAGATCAGCCAGGCGCCGCCGATCTCGAAGAGTGCGGCGACGACGAACAGGGCGGCGGAGCGGAGGATCGGCATGCCGCCCAGCTTGGCATCCGCTTGTCACCTGTTGGAGGGCGCCTGGGCGGCGGCTGCGGTGGCATACATCCCTACGACAGCCAGGGCGGCCGGAGTGCGAGGTGAGTGGCGTGCGGATGCGGGCTCGGGCAGTGGTGTCGGGGACGGTGTCGGGGGTCGTGTGTGCCGGGGTGGTGCTGGCGTGCGGGGGTGCCGTGGCCGCTCCCGGGCGGGAACCTGTTCCCGAGGCCGATCTGGCGTTCCACGGGGTCGCGCAGCTGGACGGGGGCGCGGTCGATCTGCGGCTGACCCCGTGGAACGGCGGCCCCGCCGCCGTGCCGGACGCGACCGTGCGGCTGCGCTGGTCGGTGCCGCTGGCCGCGGCGCAGCAGTTGCCGGCCCGGTGCGTGCGGGAGGACGAGCGCACGCTCCTGTGCGCGACGGGCGCGGTGGGTGTGGACGCGGCGGGGGAGCTGCTGCGGGTGCCGGTGCGGCTGGGCGAGCGGTCGTCGGAGGTCACGCTGGAGGTCGACACGGCGTGGGCGGGCGGCGCGGTGGACAGGGACCGGTCGAACGACCGGCTGAAGGTCCTCGTGCTGGACACCGGGGACGCGTACACCTTCTGAGGTCCGGCTCGGCGGGGGTGTCGCCGGGGGTGGAATACCCGAGGTTGGGTGACCGTTGGAGGGCTATAGTTTAACGGTCAACAATCTGGAGGGTGAGCGGCCATGCAGTTCGGGATATTCACGGTCGGCGATGTCACGCCGGACCCCACCACGGGGCGCACCCCGACCGAGGCCGAGCGGATCAAGGCCATGGTCGCCATCGCGCTGAAGGCCGAGGAGGTCGGCCTGGACGTCTTCGCGACCGGCGAGCACCACAACCCGCCGTTCGTGCCGTCCTCGCCGACCACCATGCTCGGCTACATCGCGGCGCGGACCGAGAACCTCGTCCTGTCCACGTCCACCACCCTGATCACCACCAACGACCCGGTGAAGATCGCGGAGGACTTCGCGATGCTCCAGCACCTGGCCGACGGGCGCGTCGACCTGATGACGGGCCGCGGCAACACCGGCCCCGTCTACCCCTGGTTCGGCCAGGACATCCGCCAGGGCATCAACCTCGCCATCGAGAACTACGCCCTGCTGCACCGCCTGTGGCGCGAGGACGTCGTGGACTGGGAGGGCAAATTCCGTACGCCGCTGCAGGGCTTCACCTCGACCCCGCGCCCGCTGGACGGCGTACCGCCGTTCGTCTGGCACGGCTCCATCCGCTCGCCGGAGATCGCCGAACTGGCCGCGTTCTACGGCGACGGCTTCTTCCACAACAACATCTTCTGGCCCGCCGACCACACCAAGCGCATGGTCGAGCTGTACCGGACCCGGTACGCCCACCACGGGCACGGCACGCCCGAGCAGGCGATCGTCGGGCTCGGCGGCCAGGTCTTCATGCGCAGGAACTCGCAGGACGCGGTGCGTGAGTTCCGGCCGTACTTCGACAACGCGCCGGTCTACGGCCACGGGCCCTCGCTGGAGGACTTCACCGAGCAGACCCCCCTGACCGTGGGTTCGCCGCAGCAGGTGATCGAGAAGACGCTGGCGTTCCGTGAGTACGCCGGTGACTACCAGCGCCAGCTGTTCCTCATGGACCACGCGGGGCTGCCGCTGAAGACCGTGCTGGAGCAGATCGACATGCTCGGCGAGGAGGTCGTACCGGTGCTGCGCGAGGAGTTCGCCAAGGGGCGGCCGGCCGGGGTGCCGGAGGCGCCCACGCACCGGTCCCTGCCGGCCGCGGAGGCGGCGGTGCGGTGACCGTTTTTTCCGTTTCTCCGCCCGCTCGTCGACCCGGTTCGGCCGGCTGGGAGGCGGCCCTGGCGGGCGGGGCGGAGATGGTGAGAGGACGGAAAGGGGCGGGGCCGGGTTCCACTGTGACGGTGAGAGAGCGGTAAAAAGGGTGATCGTAGGCCCGCCCGTCCCGACCGAACCGCCGGAGGCCTTGGCAAACTGGGGGTGTGCCCCAGACTGTGCTGCTCGCCGAAGACGACCGTGCCATCCGCCATGCCCTGGAGCGTGCGCTGACGCTGGAAGGGTATGCGGTGACGGCGGTCGCCGACGGCGTGGAAGCCCTGGCCCAGGCCCACAAGACGCCGCCGGACGTCCTCGTGCTGGACGTGATGATGCCCGGCATCGACGGCCTCCAGGTCTGCCGTGTGCTGCGCGCCGAGGGCGACCGCACCCCGATCCTCATGCTCACCGCCCTCGTGGAGACCGCCGACCGCATCGCGGGCCTGGACGCCGGCGCCGACGACTACGTCGTCAAGCCCTTCGACGTGGAGGAGGTGTTCGCGCGGCTGCGTGCGCTGCTGCGCCGTACCCTCCCGGTGCCCGCCGGGGCGAACGGCAGCGGTGGCGGGACCGACTCCGTGCGGGCCGACGTCCAGATCTCGGACCGGCAGGTCGAGGCCGCCGGCATCCGTATGGACCTCCAGGCCCGCCGTGCCTGGCGCGGCAAGCGCGAGCTGGAGCTGACCCGCACCGAGTTCGAGCTGCTGGAGCTCCTCGTGCGCAACGCCGGCATCGTGCTCGACCACTCCACCATCTACGACCGGATCTGGGGCTACGACTTCGGTCCGGGCTCCAAGAACCTCGCCGTGTACGTCGGCTACCTGCGCCGCAAGCTCGACGAGCCCGGCGCGCCGCAGCTGATCCACACCGTGCGGGGCGTGGGTTACGTGCTGCGGGAGGACTGAGTGGGCCGTCTCAAGCGGCTCAGGCGGTCGCTGGCCGGGCGCCGGCCGGGGCTCGTCTCCCTGCGCACCACCTTCGTCGTCTCCTTCGCGGCCGTCACCGCGGCGGTCACGATCCTCGTCGGCATCCTGTCGTACAGCTCCGCCGCCCGGCTGGTCCGCGTCGACCAGCAGTCGGTGTTCTCGCAGGTCGTGCAGGACGTACGGGACGAGGTACGGCAGCACGAGATGGTGCCGGAGGACTTCTCCTCGTCCCGGCCGGGGCATGACCTGGTCCGGCCGGCGCGCACGGATGTCCAGGTGCTGGGCGCGCAGGGCCAGATAGTGGACCACGGCAGTCCGAGCCTGCCCGTCACCTCCCGGGACAAGGCGATGGCTCTCGCGCAGACCGCCGGGAAGGTGGTCCAGCACAAGGACGTGCCGGTGGACTCCGACCTGTACCGCATCGCCACCATCTCGCTCGGTGACGGCCGGGGCGCGGTGCAGATCGCCCAGGAGTTCAGCGACACCGAGGACCTGCTGCGCACCCTTCAGCAGCGCACGCTGATCCTGATGGCGGCGGTCGTGGTGGCCGCCGGTCTGTTCGGCTGGTGGCTGGCGCGCCGGATCACCCGGCGCCTGGTGATCCTCACCTCCGCCGCCGAGGACGTGGCCCGCACCCGCCGGCTGGGTATCGAGGTGCCGGTCACCGGGCTGGACGAGGTGGGCCGGCTGGGCCGTGCCTTCGACCGGATGCTGGGCCGGCTCGCGCAGTCCGAGGAGGACCAGCGCCGGCTGGTCCAGGACGCGGGGCACGAGCTGCGCACCCCGCTCACCTCGCTGCGGACGAACATCTCGCTGCTGCGCCGTATCGACGAACTCCCGCCCGAGACCCGTGAGGACCTGGTCGCCGACCTCGGCCAGGAGGCCCGCGAACTGACCGACCTGGTCAACGAGTTGGTCGACCTGGCCGCCGGGCAGTCCGACACCGAGCCGCCGCAGCGCGTCGACCTCGCCGACATCGCCGAGGAGGTGGTGGGGGTGGCCAAGCGCCGTACCGGGCGCGAGATCGTGCTCCGCACGAGCGGCGACACGACCACCGACGGCCGGCCGGGGATGCTGCAGCGGGCCATGTCCAACCTGGTGGAGAACGCGGCCAAGTTCGACCGGGACCGCACGTCGCCCATCGAGATCAACATCACCGGGCCGGCCCGTTCGGGGACGGTACGGGTGGAGGTGCTGGACCGGGGGCCGGGCATCGCCGAGGGCGACCTCATCCGCATCTTCGACCGCTTCTACCGGGCCGCCGACGCCCGCTCCCTGCCGGGCTCGGGCCTCGGGCTGTCCATCGTCCGCGAGGTGGCCATGGCGCACGGCGGGGCGCCGTTCGCCTTCCGGCGCGAGGGCGGCGGCTCGGTCATCGGGTTCACCGTGGGCGGCGGGATCGCGTGAACGGCTGAGGACCGGCGCAAGCGGCGGACCGTCGGCCGCTGCCGCCGGTCCGCCGCCGCCCGACCGCTCCTTACGACTTCCCGCCCATACCCGGCAGTTCGAGGAACCCTTCCGCCCGGGCCGAGGCCAGGCCGATGCGCGGGATGTCGCTGGACTTGGCGAACAGCAGGAACCGCGGTTCCCAGACCGGGCGGTACTTGGCGTTGGCCCGGTACAGGGACTCGATCTGCCACCAGCGGGAGAAGAAGGTGAGGACCGAGCGCCACAGGCGCAGGACCGGACCGGCACCGAGGCGGGCGCCGCGCTCGAAGACCGCGCGGAACATCGCGAAGTTCAGCGAGACGCGCTGGATCCCCAACTCCTTCGCCTGGACCAGGAGTTCCACGACCATGTACTCCATCAGGCCGTTCTCGCTGTCGCGGTCGCGGCGCATCAGGTCCAGGGACAGGCCGTGCTCGCCCCAGGGGACGAAGCTGAGCAGGGCGCGCGGTTCGTCGTTCGCGTCGCGGCACTCCAGCATCACGCAGCGGCCGTCCCCGGGGTCGCCGAGCCGGCCGAGGGCCATGGAGAAGCCGCGTTCGGTGGCGCCGTCGCGCCAGTCGTCGGCGTGCTGGACGAGCCGGTTCATCTCGTCTTCGGGGATGTCCTCGTGGCGGCGGACCCGGACCGTGTAGCCGGCCCGCTTGACCCGGTTGTGGGCCTGGCGGACGACACGCATGGCGCGGCCCTCCAGGGTGAAGTCCGCGATGTCCACGATCGCCTCGTCGCCGAGTTCGAGGGCGTCCAGGCCGTGGCGGGCGTAGATCGTGCCCGCCTCCTCGCTGGCGCCCATCACGGCCGGGGTCCACGCGTGCCGGCGGGCCTCCGACAGCCAGGCGTCGATGGCGCCGGGCCAGGCCTCGGGGTCGCCGATCGGGTCGCCGGAGGCGAGGGAGACGGCGCCGACGACGCGGTAGGTGACGGCCGCCTTCCCGGTGGGCGAGAAGATGGCGGCCTTGTCGCGGCGCAGCGCGAAGTAGCCGAGGGAGTCACGGGCGCCGTGCTTGTCGAGCAGCGCGCGCAGCTTCTCCTCGTCCTCGTCGGTGAGCAGCCGGCGCCCGCGCGGGGAGCGGAAGCAGGCGTACAGGACCAGGCAGAAGGCGGCGGCCAGCAGGACGTTGACGATGATGTCGACCCAGCGGGGCGCGTGCACGGAGTCGACCCGGTCGGCGAAGGGGCCGACGCTGACGCCGCGCAGCAGGGTGTAGGCCAGCTCCTCGTACAGGGGGCCACCGCCCGGCACCTTGTTGGTGGCGTGCACGAGCAGCGTGCCGAGACCGCCGGCCGCCAGGATCCCGCCGACGCCCGCCGCCAGCGCGAGCTTCGGGTTGGAGGGGTCGCCGACGGCGTTGAACTCACGGCGGCCGATCAGCAGCGCGACCACGAAGAGGCCGGTGAGGGCGGTGGAGACCCAGTTGAAGACATGGCCGCTGAACGGGTGCTGGGTCAGCGCGAGGACGTACAGCACGAACAGGGGGCCGGCCATCAGCATGTTGACGACCCACGCGGCTCGCTTGCCGCGCCGCATCACCAGCGCCAGGAAGATCGCCGCCGCGGCCGCGGCCAGACCCGCGGTGGCCAGGTACGGCGTGAAGAACTGGCCGGCGTGGTGCGTGTGGGCGTGCACATGGCGGGCGGTGAAGATCTTGCCGTCGTTGTGTTCCTGCACCTCTTTGCGGAACGGCACCGACAGCACCGCGATGATGTTGAAGACGGCGATCAGTCGCAGGTACCAGACGGTGGCCGAGGCCGCCGCCGCGCGCAGCCGGGGGCTGGGCGCGGGCAACTGGAACTCGCGGCGGCTGCCGCGTTGGCCGGGGACCTGCGCGTCGATCACGGTCGACTGCTGTGCGGGCATGGTGACTGGTCACCTTGGGTGGGAGGGACGGGAAGACGCCGACCCTACAGTTCGTAGGGTAAGCGTGGGTGCGCATGGTGCGCGGCCCCGATGCGGCGGCACTCACCGGATTCACACGGAGCGGACGGCGATGGTCCGAGCGCCGGGGCTACCGGGAGCGTACCGGCATCCGCTCTTACCTGGATCTGCCTGTTCCCGCCTTCCTGGGAACTCCCTGTGCTCGCCTTACCCGGTCCTTTCTGTGTCCCGGCTGTGCGTCTTACCGGAAATCAACCGGATTTACCCGTGCCGCGCCGGGCCGCCGCCAGGTGCCAGGCCAGGTTGCCCACTGCCGCGCCGGCCGCCACCGCGGCGACGATCACCCCGCCGGTGGCGAGGCCGTCACTGAACAGGTGCGGGCGCCGGTCGAGGCTGTGCAGGCCGAAACCGCACAGCTCGTACACGCCCACGGCGGCGACGATCAGGCTGACGACCAGCAGGGTCACCGTGGGCGTGAGACTGCGCGCACACGCCTCCTCGCCGGTTTTCGTCTCGCTGTCCTGCATGGGTCCCCCGTTGAACAGACGTGTGGCCGCTGGCGGTTGGGAACCTACAATACGTAGGGTTTCCGGGTGGTCGCGCCGGGCCGGGGTGTCACCGGTGGGGGTGGTGGCCGTTCTCGTGATCGGTTCCGCGGCGAGGTCTCACGTGTGCGACGGCGTCGAGGGCCTCGCGGTGGCGGTGGCGTGTGGCGGTGCCGGTCGGGACCGGGGCCCCGGTCCCGACCGGCACTTCACGTGCTAGTCGACGGTGACCGGGCCGTCGTCGTCCGAGGAGCGGCCCTTGCCCGCGCGCAGCTGGAGCAGGCCGCTCGGGTTGGTGCCTCCGGCGGCGCCCGCGGTGCCGGTCTTCTCCTTGTCCTGGCCGCCCAGGTTCTGCCGGACCGAGTCGAGGATCGTCAGGCCCTGCGAGACCAGGCCGGCGGCGATCTCGCCGAGGCCGTCGGCGCCGTTGAGGACGTTGACGTTGGCGCCCGCCAGGCCGCCCGCGGCCTCCTTCACGATCTGCGGGAGCTGGTCGATCAGCATCCGGTCCAGCGCGACCCGGTCGTAGGAGGCCGCGGCCTCCGCCTGGATCTTCATGCGCTGGGCCTCGGCGGCGGCGAGGATCCGGACCCGCTCGGCCTCGGCCTGGGCCGGCTTGACGACCTCGGCCACCAGCTGCTGCTGCCGCAACTCGGCCTGCTTCTGGGCCAGTTCGGTCTGTGCCGCGAGCACCTCCTGCTGGGCGTGGGCCTGCGCCAGCGGACCGGCCTGGGAGGCCTGCGCCTGCGCGCGGTCGACCTCGGCCGAGTACTCGGCCTGGACGACGGCGGTCTGCCGGGCGTACTCGGCCTGCTTGCGGGCCGCCGCCTGCTCCGCCTCGACCGAGGCCTGGGTGGCCTGCGCCTGGGCGATCTGGGCCTGGCGCTGGATGGCCGCCTTGTGCGGGGCGGACATCGCGGCGATGTAGCCGGTGTCGCCGTCGTCGATCGACTGGATCTGGAGCGAGTCGACGATCAGGCCGATCTTCGCCATCTCGACCTTCGAGGTGTCCAGCACCTCGGCGGCGAGCTTCTGCCGCTCGGTGACGATCTCCTCGACGGTCATCGAGCCGATGATGGCCCGCAGGTGACCGGCGAAGATCCGGCCGGTCAGCACCGACATCTGCTCCTGGTCGGACAGGAAGCGCTGGCCGGCGTTGATGATGCTCTCCTGGTCGTTGCCGACCTTGAAGGCGATGACCGCGCGCACGTGCAGGGAGATGCCCTGCTTGGTCACACAGGTCTCGGTGACCTCCGCCTCACACATCGACAGCGTGAGGAAGCGGACCTTGCGAAAGACCGGAAGCACGAACTTGCCGTGGCCCGTGACCACGCGGAACGGAGCGCCCCCCAGTCCCCGCCTGCCTCCCGAGATCAGCATCGCCTCGTCGGGAGCGGGAACGCGGTATCCGAACATGCCTGTACTCCTCAGCTTGCGCCGGCGGTGTCTCCGTCGAGCGCGTCCAATGGATCCACCCACTCGATGACACCGACCTCGCGGCATCCGCGTGATTCGATCACGAGGACCGTGGCGCCCGCGGGCAGGGGATTCTCGGACCAGGCGAGAAAGGTCTCGGAGCCGCCTCTGACCCGCACGAGCACCTCGCCGGGACCGGCGGTTCCACGGGTCCCGATGAGCACCTTGCCCATGCAGCCGATCACGGCCTCGTCCTGCGACATCACCGGCCGTCCTCCTCGTCCTGGCCCCAGGATTCCGACGATAACCCCACTACGGCCGGTTCCCAACGGGCAGGAGCGTGTGGCGTACCGGGCGGGCCCGGGGGAGGCGGTACGGCGGCCGGAGCGCATGGGTGGGGGCTGTTCCCGCAGCACAGCCGCCACGGGCAGGTCCTCCCGCTCGTTGCGGCTCGCTGCGACGGCAACGGCGGTCTGGAGCAGGGGAGTTGAGGCGGTTGTCGGCGGCGGACCCCGGGTGGCGGCGAGGACCGGTCCCGTCGGGCCTCGGCTGACGGCGTACGCGTTGTACACCCTCGTGGTCGAGCCGTCGCCGTGGGTGTCGGTGACGGTCGAGCGCAGGCCCCCACCTGCCGCCGGAGAGCTTCACGGCTGCGGCGCGCCGGATCGTGCCGTCGTCCGTCGCCCCTCAGCCGCCCGCCGGAGTCCGGGCCCCACGAGCAGGAGCCGCTCGGCGACGAGCAGTTGAACGAGAGGTCCGCCTGTCCGCTGTCGGCGAGGCCCGAAGACCCCGCCCGACCCGCAAGAAACCCTCAGCTCAGGGCCACACCAGGCAATACGGCTGATGCCCCGCCTCATGCAGCCGGTGCGAGAAGTCCTGCCATTCGTGCAGCAGCTGGTACACGTTGAAGGCGTCCCGTGGGCCGCCGCGGTCCGGGACCGTGGACCAGATGAAGGCGGCCGCGCCGACCGCCTCCTCGCCGATGCCGCGCAGGGGGTCGACGACCGTCATGGGGAGTCTGACGACCGCGTAGTCGGGGTGCAGGACGACCAGTTCGAGGGGCGGCACCTTGTGCAGGGGGACGCCCTCGATGCCGGTCAGCACCATCGCGGCCATCGTCTCCGGCTTGATCTTGGTGAACATGCCGTTCATGCCCAGCTCGTCGCCGCCGAGTTCCTCGGGACGCATCGAGATGGGGACGCGGGCCGCGGTCGCGCCGTCCGGCGCGCCGAAGTATTTGTACGTCACCCCCACCCGACCACCATTCCTGCTCCCCGCTCCGAGGCGGTCGCCCGGTGCGCCGTGCGCCTGATGCGCGTCAGCCCGACGTGCTTCGGTCGTCTCCTCCGCGTCGCGCCGGTGCCTTCCCCGCCGGGCGCGTCGAGGACCCAGGTCATCAGTCCCCTCGCCCAGTCCGCCACCGCGATGCATATCTCCACCCGACTGCTTTTCTAGGACGCGTGGCCCCCGCCGCGCAACCCGATCATCGTGTCAGTGACCTCCCCCACGGCCGCCCGCCGAAACGTGCGGTGAAACACCAGTCCGCAGGATCTTCAACAGCTCCTGACCACTACGTGGACTACTACGTGTCCATGAGCTGTGTGTATCAGATCTCAGTCTCGCAGATGGCGCGGCTTCGATCCGGAGGTCGGCCGCTCGCCGGGCGAACCGCGGCCTACCCTGAGGAGGTCACCCACGTCACCGGAGTCCGAGAAGCCGGAGAAGCCGCACACCATGAGTGCCCTGAGCGAAACGCCCTATCCCTACGACGCGCCCGTCTCCCAGGCGCTCTTCGACCGCGCCTCCGCCGTCACGCCGGGCGGTGTGAACTCCCCGGTGCGCGCCTTCCGCGCCGTCGGCGGTACGCCCCGCTTCATGGTGTCGGGCAAGGGGGCCTACCTGACCGACGCCGACGGGCGCGAGTACGTCGACCTCGTGTGCTCCTGGGGGCCGATGATCCTCGGGCACGCGCACCCCGAGGTCATCGCCGCCGTTCAGGAGGCCGTCGCGCGCGGTACGTCCTTCGGCACGCCCGGTGAGGGCGAGGTCGCGCTCGCCGAGGAGATCGTCGCCCGGGTCGAGCCCGTCGAGCAGGTGCGGCTCGTCAGCAGCGGCACCGAGGCGACCATGAGCGCCATCCGGCTGGCCCGCGGGTTCACCCGGCGGTCCAAGGTGATCAAGTTCGCGGGCTGCTACCACGGCCACGTGGACAGCCTCCTCGCCGCCGCCGGGTCCGGGGTCGCGACCTTCGCGCTGCCCGACACCCCCGGTGTCACCGGTGCCCAGGCCGGCGACACGATCGTGCTGCCGTACAACGATCTGGAGGCCGTGCAGGAGGCCTTCCACCGGCACCCCGGTGAGATCGCCTGTGTGATCACCGAGGCCTCGCCCGGCAACATGGGCGTCGTGCCGCCGGACCCCGGGTTCAACCAGGGGCTCAGGGACGCCTGCCACAAGAACGGCGCCCTCTTCATCTCCGACGAGGTCATGACCGGCTTCCGCACCAGCCGCGCCGGGTGGTACGGGGTCGAGGGGGTCAAGCCCGACCTCATGACCTTCGGGAAGGTCATGGGCGGCGGCTTCCCCGCCGCCGCCTTCGGCGGGCGTGCCGACGTCATGGCGCACCTCGCTCCCGCCGGGCCCGTCTACCAGGCCGGCACGCTGTCCGGGAACCCCGTCGCCACCGCCGCCGGGCTCGCCCAGCTGCGGCTGCTCGACGACGCCGCGTACGAGACGGTCGACGCCGTGTCCGCGCAGATCCAGGGCCTGGTCAGCGAGGCGCTGAGCAAGGAGGGCGTCGCGCACCGGGTGCAGCACGCGTCCAACATGTTCTCCGTCTTCTTCACCGACCGGACGGTGCGGACGTACGAGGACGCCAAGCGCCAGGAGTCGCATCGCTTCACCGCGTTCTTCCACTCCCTCCTCGCGAACGGCGTCTATCTGCCGCCGTCGTCCTTCGAGTCCTGGTTCGTGTCCACGGCCCATGACGAGCGGGCTGTCCAGAAGATCGCCGACGCCCTTCCGGCGGCGGCCCGAGCGGCTGCGGAGGCCACCGCGTGAGCACCCCCTTCAACGGCAGCAAGGACGTCACCGTCGTTCACGTGATGCGGCACGGCGAGGTGGAGAACCCGACCGGGATCCTGTACGGCCGGCTGCCCGGCTACCACCTCTCCGAGCTGGGCCGGCAGATGGCCGACCGGGTCGCCGAGCACCTCGCGCCCCGCGACATCACCTATGTCTGCGCCTCGCCGCTGGAGCGGGCGCAGGAGACGGCCACGCCGATCGCCAAGGTGCAGGGGCTCGACCTGGACACCGACGAGCGGCTCATCGAGGCCGACAACGTCTTCCAGGGCAAGACCTTCGGGGTGGGGGACGGCGCGCTGCAGCGTCCCGAGAACTGGAAGCACCTCGTCAACCCGTTCCGGCCGTCCTGGGGCGAGCCGTACATCGACCAGGTGGTGCGGATGACGGCCGCGCTGAACGCGGCGAAGGACAGGGCGCGCGGTCACGAGGCGGTGCTGGTCAGTCATCAGCTGCCGATCTGGATCGTCCGGTCCTATGTGGAACGGCGCCGGCTGTGGCACGATCCGCGCAAGCGGCAGTGCACCCTCGCCTCCCTGACGTCGTTCACCTACCTCGGCGACAAGATCGTGTCGGTCGGCTACAGCGAGCCCGCCATCGATCTGGTCCCGGCCCATCTGCGGGCCGGAGCCAAGCCGCAGAAGGGCAAGAACGCTGCTCAGGGCAAGGCCTTCGGAGCCTGATGGCCATTTCCTGACGGTCCGTTTGACAGTACTTTGATCGTTTTTGTTGCAACTATTGCGAAAAACATAAGAATTATCGGAACCTCCCCGATCGCTGTGCCCTCTCTGTGGGTGACTCACTCCAGCAGGCGCGACGAATCGGGGATTTTCCATGCGCACCGTCTCCCGGCCCCTCTCCCGCCGGGGAATACTCGGCCTCGGCGCAGGCGCTGCGGCCGCCGCCACCCTCGCCGGCTGCGGCACCTCCACGTCTTCGGGCGGCGCTGCGAACGGTTCCGGCGGCGCGAGTGCCCAGGGCGGCGACGGCGCGAACGCCGCGCCCGCGGGCAAGCTCATCGGCGACGGCTCCACCTCCTTCACCGGCAAGCAGCCGCACCAGCCGGACGCCCCCCGGCCGCTGGAGGCGGGCGAGACCCCGCCGCAGTTCGTGGTCTTCTCCTGGGACGGCGCCGGCGAGGTCGGCAACGGCCTCTTCCCGCGCTTCCTTGACCTGGCCAAGGAGCACGGCGCGAGCATGACCTTCTTCCTCTCGGGCCTGTACCTGCTGCCCGAGTCGAAGAAGCGGATGTACAACCCGCCGAACAACAGGATCGGCGCCTCCGACATCGGCTACCTCAACGACGAGCACGTCAAGGCGACGATCACCAACGTCCGCCGGGCCTGGCTCGAAGGCCACGAGATAGGCACCCACTTCAACGGCCACTTCTGCGGCGACGCCCACACGTCCGTCAAGTGGTGGACGCCCGAGCAGTGGCACAGCGAGATCAAGCAGGCCAAGTCCTTCGTGAAGAACTGGAAGACCAACACCGGCTTCACCGACATGCCGGCCCTGCCGTTCGACTACGACAAGGAACTCGTCGGCGGCCGTACGCCCTGCCTGCTCAACCAGGAGAACCTGCTGCCCACCGCCCGCGAACTGGGCTGGCGCTACGACGCCTCCTCGCCCGGCGGTCTGCAGATGTGGCCGGTGAAGAAGCACGGCCTGTGGGACTTCCCGCTCCAGGAGGTCCCGTTCCCCGGCAAGAAGTTCCAGGTCCTCTCGATGGACTACAACATGATGTTCAACCAGTCGCAGAACTCGACCAAGGCGCCGGCCTACAACTACCCGGGCTGGCGCGAGCAGGCGGCCGGGGCGTACATCGCCGGCTTCAAGCGGGCGTACTTCTCGAACCGGGCGCCGTTCTTCATCGGCAACCACTTCGAGCACTGGAACGGCGGCATCTACATGGACGCCGTCGAGAAGGCCTTCAAGCACATCGCGCAGGCGAAGGAGAAGGGCGCCGACGTCCGCCTCGTCTCCTTCCGGCAGTTCGCCGACTGGATCGACGTGCAGAAGCCCGAGGTGCTGGCCAAGCTGCGCACCCTGGCTCCCGGGCAGGCTCCCGCCGGCGGCTGGAAGACGTTCCTCGCCTGACGTCCCGCGCGCGTTCCTCCTTGCCGGAAATGTCCCGTGTAAGTACGCCCTGAAATGCGGTTTTCCGCCCGGCAGGGGGGTGCGCGAAATCCCCGGAACCGCCATGCGAAACTTTTCACATGAGTACCCGTAGCCGTGCCGCCCAGCTCAGCGCCGTAGCCGCTGTCGCGGCCCTGACCCTGTCCGCGTGCGGCAAGGGCGGCACCTCCGGCGGCGGTGGCAACACCAACTTCGTCACCGGCAACAACGGCATCTCCACCGCCCCCCTCGGCAAGCGCGACGCGGCCCCGGACCTGTCCGGCGAGACCATCGACGGCAAGACGCTCGACGTGGCCTCCTTCAAGGGCCAGGTCGTCGTCGTGAACGTCTGGGGCTCGTGGTGCAGCCCGTGCCGGGAAGAGGCGTCGTACTTCGCCAAGGTCTCGAAGACCTACGAGGGCAAGGGCGTGCAGTTCGTCGGGATCAACACCCGGGACACCAGCACCACGCCCGCGGTGAACTTCGAGAAGGAACACGGGATCACCTACCCGAGCCTGTACGACCCGACGGGCAAGCTGATGCTCCGGTTCAAGAAGGGCACCCTCAACCCGCAGCTGATCCCCTCGACGCTCGTCATCGACAAGCACGGCAAGGTCGCCGCGCGGGCCCTGGAGGCGCTCGACGACACCGCTCTGCTGAAGATGCTCAAGCCCGTCCTGGCGGAGAAGTGACGTGAGCGCCCTCGTGACGCTCGCGGCGACGGGCGAGAACCAGACGGTGCTCAACGGCGCCCTGCTCGTCGCCCTGCCGGTGGCCCTGCTCGGCGGGCTCGTCTCCTTCTTCTCGCCCTGCGTGCTGCCGCTGGTGCCCGGCTACCTCTCGTACGTCACGGGTGTCGCCGGCACCGATCTGGCCGAGGCCCGGCGCGGGCGGATGATCGGCGGAGCCGCGCTGTTCGTGCTCGGCTTCAGCGCCGTGTTCGTCTCCGGCGGGGCGTTGTTCGGCTTCTTCGGCTCCACCCTGCGCGAGTACCAGGGCACGCTGTCCAAGGTGCTCGGCGTGCTCATGATCGTCATGGGCGTCTTCTTCATGGGGCTGATGCCCTGGCTCACCCAGCGCGAGTTCCGCTTCCACAAGCGGCCCACCGCCGGCCTGATCGGCGCGCCTGTCCTCGGCGCCCTGTTCGGCATCGGCTGGACGCCTTGCATCGGACCGACCCTCGCGTCCGTGAACCTCCTTTCCATGAACCAGTCGAGCGCCGGCCGCGGCGCCGTGCTGATGATCGCCTACTGTGTCGGCCTCGGTGTGCCCTTCGTGCTCGCCGCCCTCGCCTTCCGCAAGGCGCTCGGCGCCTTCGGCTGGGTCAAGCGCCACTATGTGTGGGTGATGCGCATCGGCGGCACGATGATGATCGCGACCGGTGTGCTGCTGCTGACCGGCGCCTGGGACAGTCTGGTGCAGCAGATGCAGACCTGGTCCAACGGCTTCACTGTGGGGATCTGACCGATGAGCGCAACCGACACCGACAAGAGCAGCCGGGACCGGGAGGAGCTGGGCGCGGCCGGCTCCCAGCTGTCCACGGCCCCACAGGAGGAGCTCTCCGCCCCGGTCGGCCTCGGCGTCATCGGCTGGGCCCGCTGGTTCTGGCGGCAGTTGACCTCCATGCGGGTCGCGCTGCTGCTGCTCCTGATGCTCTCGCTCGCCGCGATCCCCGGCTCGCTGATCCCGCAGTCCGGCGCCGACCTCAACAAGGTCGACGACTTCAGCAAGGCCCACAAGACGCTCGCGCCGATCTACGACAAGCTCGGCCTGTTCCACGTCTACAGCTCGGTGTGGTTCTCCGCGATCTACATCCTGCTGTTCGTCTCCCTCATCGGCTGCATTATCCCGCGCGCCTGGCAGTTCGTCGGCCAGCTGCGCGGCCGCCCGCCGGGTGCGCCCAGGCGGCTGAACCGGCTGCCCGCCTACACCACCTGGCGTACCACCGAGGATCCCGAGAAGGTCCGCGAGGCCGCGCTCGCGCTGCTGAAGAAGAAGCGGTTCCGCGCCCATGTCGCCGGTGACGCGGTCGCCGCCGAGAAGGGCTATGTGCGCGAACTGGGCAACCTGGTCTTCCACATCGCCCTGATCGTGCTGCTGATTGCCTTCGCCTGGGGCCAGATGTACAAGTCGGACGGCACCAAGCTGGTCGTCGAGGGGGACGGGTTCTCCAACTCGATCCTCCAGTACGACGACTTCAAGTCCGGCAGCATGTTCCAGAACGACGACCTCGAACCGTTCAGCTTCGACCTGAAGAAGTTCACCGGCACCTACGAGGTCAGCGGCCCCAACCGCGGCACGCCGCGCACCTACCAGGCGAACATCGACTACAGCAAGGGCGCGTACGGCAAGGAGCAGTCGGCCACCATCAAGGTCAACTCCCCGCTGCACATCGGCGACTCCAAGGTCTACCTCGTCAGCCACGGCTACGCGCCCGTCGTCACCGTCCGCGACGGCAAGGGCAAGGTCGTCTACCACGACGCCGTGCCGCTGCTGCCGCTCGACGGCAACGTCACCTCCAACGGCGTGATCAAGGTGATGGACGGCTACAAGAACGGGCAGGGCGTCTCGGAACAGCTCGGCTTCCAGGCCTTCTTCGTGCCGACCTTCGACCCGAAGAGCGGCACGATGCTCTCGGCGTTCCCGGCGCTGGTGAACCCGTTGCTCGCGGTGAACGCCTACCACGGCGACCTCGGCGTGAACTCGGGCATCCCGCAGAGCGTGTACCAGCTCGACAAGACGCACATGAAGGAGTTCAAGGACTCCAAGGGCCAGCTGCTGAAGAAGCTGCTCCAGCCCGGCGACACGATGACACTGCCGAACGGCGCCGGCTCGATCACCTTCGAGAAGGAGATCAAGCAGTGGGCCGGCTTCGAGATCGTCCAGGAGCCCGGCAGCGGCTGGGCGCTCGGCGGTGCCTTCGCGGCGATCTTCGGTCTGGCCGCGTCCCTGTTCATCCAGCGGCGCCGGGTGTGGGTGCGCGCGGTGCGCGGCGCCGACGGCGTGACGGTCGTCGAGATGGCCGGGCTCGGCCGCAGCGAGTCCGCCAAGGTGCCCGAGGAACTGGGCGACCTCGCCGGAACCCTCTACGACCAGGCGCCGGGAGCCCCCGACGCCGACGACGACTCCACCGAATCTTCCGTCGTACCCGAAGGGGCTGAGAAGTGACTCTCGCCGCCGCGACCGAGCTGGCCGTCGCCACCAACGAACATCTGGCGAGCATGAGCAACACGCTCATCTACTCGTCCATGGCCGTCTACACCCTGGCCTTCTTCGCGTACATCCTCGAATGGATCTTCGGCAGCCGCAGCAAGGTGGCCCGCACGGCCAGCGCGCTGACCGCCGAGGGCGAGGCGAAGGGGAAGGCGAGCGGACCCGCCGTCACCGTGAAGAAGGCCGGGGGCACCGCCGTGCTGGAGCGGCCGAAGGTCGTCGTGCGCGCTGCGTCCGGCGCCCGGGACGTGCCGGACGGCCCCGGCGCGCACGGCGGTGACGCGCAGGGCGACCTGTTCGGCCGGGTCGCCGTCTCCCTCACGGTGCTCGCGTTCCTGGTGGAGCTGGCCGGCGTCGTCGCCCGCGCGGCCTCCGTGGAGCGTGCCCCGTGGGGCAACATGTACGAGTTCAACATCACCTTCTCCACGGTCGCCGTCGGCGTGTACCTCACGCTCCTGGCCCTGAAGAAGAACGTGCGCTGGCTCGGCCTCTTCCTGATCACCACGGTCCTGCTCGACCTCGGCCTCGCGGTCACCGTCCTCTACACGGCGAGCGACCAGCTGGTCCCGGCCCTGCACTCGTACTGGCTGTACATCCACGTCTCCACCGCCATCTTCTGCGGTGCGGTCTTCTACGTGGGCGCGGTCGCCACGATCCTGTACCTGTTCAAGGACTCCTACGAGACCAAGCTCCAGACCGGCGGCAAGCCCGGCGCCTTCGCGACCTCGGTGCTGGAGCGGCTGCCCGCCTCGGCGTCGCTGGACAAGTTCGCCTACCGGATCAACGCGGCCGTCTTCCCGCTGTGGACGTTCACGATCATCGCGGGCGCGATCTGGGCGGGCGACGCCTGGGGCCGCTACTGGAACTGGGACCCGAAGGAGACCTGGTCCTTCATCACCTGGGTCGCCTACGCCTGCTACCTGCACGCGCGCGCGACGGCCGGCTGGAAGGGCCGCAAGGCCGCCTATCTGGCGATGATCGCCTTCGGCTGCTGGCTGTTCAACTACTACGGCGTCAACATCTTCGTCACGGGCAAGCACTCGTACGCGGGCGTGTGACCGCGGGGTCGGTGACACTGGTGTCATGAGCGGTTCCATCGCACAGGGCACCAGTCAGACCCACGGGAACGCGCACATACTCCACTTCCTGGTGCGGCTCCCGAAGCGCATGGAGGACGTCTGGCCGGCGGTGGCCACCCCTGAGGGACTCTCGGGGTGGTGCACCGCCGTCGGCTTTCTCCAGCCCCGGCTGGACGGGGCGGTCAGCCTGCCCGAGCTGGGCTCCGGCCGGGTCACGGCCTGGGACGTGGACCGGGTCGCCGAGTACACCCTGGAGGGCGGCGGCCGGATCCGGTTCCACCTGGAACGGGACGGGGACACGGCGAGCGTGCTGCGCTTCACCCGGGAGTTCCGGGGCGAAGGGGAGAACGAGGCCGTGTGGCGGACCAGGTTCGAACGACTGATCGAATATCTGGGGCGGGGCTAGCTAGGTCGCCGGCGGCAGGCAGTCCGGGGACGGCGGCTTTCCCTCCGGCCAGGCGACCCGGACGAAGCGTGCGCTGCCCTCGGGGGTCAGCTCCACGATCGGTACGGCCTTGTCGTACGGGTTGCCGTGCACGTCCAGGCAGATCCAGCCGCTCGCCCCGTTCACCCGCAGCGTCCTGCCCTTGACCTGCGGCCACTGGAGGCCCACGTCCGCGAGCGCCGGGACCGCCTTGCCGGGCTGGACCGCCTCGCGGATGCCGTGCACGGCCAGCCGCACGGCGTCGTAGCCGATGATCAGCTGCCCGTCGTCCAGGGCGACCGAGCCGATGGGGCCCACCGGTGACCGCTCGGCGGACGTCAGCAGGGTCTGGAGCGTGGTGAAGTCCGCCTGCGAGCCGCCGGTCGCCGGCGGGCTCTTCACCCAGGCGTCCGGGTGGGCGAGGGAGGTGAAGAGCACCGACAGGTTGTGCCGCAGGGCGTCCCGGTTCAGGTCCTTCTCGTAGGTCAGATAGGACGCCTCGTCACCGGTGAGCACGGTGAACCTCCGGTCCTGGCAGCCGCGGGCGCCGAGCGCGTTGATGAACTGCCGCAGCTGCACGTGCCGGCCCGCGAACAGGATCGTGTCGGTCCCCGGGTCGGTGTCGCACACCAGGTCCGTGATCTGCCGGAAGGTGTTCGCGGTCGTCCCCTCCTGGCTGCGGTCCGCCGGCGGGGTGAACGGCCACGGCTCGTACCGCGAGCCCTTGAGCAGCGCCGCGAACGACTTCTGGAGCGTGGTCGTGTACGGGTCGCCGGGGTTGTCGTACACCAGCAGCGCCTTGCCCTGCTTCAGCTGCGCGAACTTGGTCAGCGCGCGGGCCTCGTCGGTGTTGGTCGGCGCCACCCGGGCGAGGCCGGGGTAGGGGTCCTTGCCGCCCTGGCCGTTGGCGAGGTCGTCGGAGGTGATGGAGGAGCCGATCACCGGGATGTGCAGCCTGGTGAGCTCCGCGACGGCCGCCTTGTTGGCGGCGGTGCTCTGCCCGACGCCGGCGACCGCGCGCAGCGTGTCCGTGCCGGTCGTCATCCGCGCCAGCTGGTCCACGGTCCGCTGCCAGTACGTGCCCGTCGCCCCCGGGTTGGCCGGCACCAGCCGGATCTGCGGGGACTGCCCGTTGGAGTCGTGGTTGGCCTGGTACTGCGCCAGATAGGCGCCCTGGAGCTGGTGCTGGATGTCGTTCAGCATCGTCGGGGAGCCGGAGGTGTACGGCAGCATCAGCGCGACCGTCACATAACTCCCGGGCTTCAGGCGGGCGTTCTCCCGCGCGATCGCCTTCGCGGCGTCGGTCAGCCGGTCCTGCCCGAAGTCGTACGGCCCCGGTCCCGTGGCCACGCCCACGCACTCGTCGCTGCCCTGCGGCCGGGACACCCCGGGCGCGCACGAGCGGTCGTCGTGGGCGAGGACGCGGACCGCGAACACCAGGCCGGTCACCAGGGCCGCCGCCAGCAGCAGGGCCAGATAGCGGCGCAGCGGGATCTCCCACACGCCCTCGCGCAACCACGTCCCCACACCCCTGCGCGCCATCACGCCTCCCCCCTGTTCCGGTCGTCCGGGCCGCCGTCCCCGCCGTCCTCGGGATCGTCGGGGTCGTCGGGCCCGGTCATCGGGCGCCCGGCGAGCGCCGCCGCCGGCCAGTCCCGCGAGGCCCGCCACAGCAGCGCACCCGCCGCCGGCCGCAGGTTGGACAGCTGCTCCAGCTCGAACCGGAGCCGGTCGCACACCTGCGGGTCCGGCAGCACCAGCGGGTCCGCCAGCTGCCACACGGCGTGCAGCAACCGCCGTATCCGTAAGTGCAGTACGGCGTCCGCGCCCTCGGGTACGGCCTGGTCGGCGTCCGTGCGGCCGAGTGCCACCGCGGTCCGCCCGTCGCCGCGCCCGGTGAAGTCACGGCCCTCGGCGTCGTGCGCGTGGAAGTACGGGGCCGAGGCCGCGAAGCGCAGCGTGCGCAGCCAGCCGCGCACGTCCGCCGTGGCGAAGGTGTCGCGCAGCTCGCGGACCGCGGACTCCGTGACGCCGAGGGCGAGTTCGTGGTGCAGCCGGTAGCGGGCGTGCTCGGGTGCGGTGTAGTGGGCGACGAGCGTCTCGTGCGCGGTGCGCCACGACCGGTGGTCGCTGTCCAGCAGGTGCAGCCGGAGCAGCAGCAGTGTGCGCACGAACCGGTCCCCGACGAACCGTCCCGGCACGACCGGCAGTCCCTCCGCGGCCAGCAGGGTCCGCAACTCCCGTACGTCCGCCGGGCCGAAGGTGTCCGGCAGCAGCGCCGAGGCCAGCGCGCTGGCCGAGCCGTGGCCGTGGGCCGCGGCCAGCACGGTCAGCTCCGCCAGGTGCTCGGGCGGCACCAGCCGGTCCAGCAGCGCCTCGTAGGCGGGGACGCCGGGCTGGTCCTCGGCGAGCCGCACCGGCGCGGTGAGCAGCTCGCCCAGCGAGGACGCCCCGGGCAGGTTCTGCGCGGCCGACTCGGCGAGCAGCACGATGCCCTGCGGGTTGCCGCCGGTCAGCCGGTGCACGGCGTGCGGAAGATGGGGCGGCACCGGCAGGTCGCCGCAGACCGAGCCGACCAGGTGCAGGGTGTCGTCGGCGCTCAGCGGCGGCAGCGCCACCAGCAGCGCCCGCGAGGAGGGCGTCGCGTCCGGCGCCCAGTCCGTGCGCCGGGCCACCCCCGCCAGCTCCCGCCGGGCCGCGCTGCGCAGTTCCGCCCGGCCCTCGCCGCGCCGGGCCGCGACGAACGCCACCTGGTCGCGGACGCCCTCGGCCCGGTCCCGCAGCACGGCGGCCAGCAGCCCCGGACCGGGCGCCGCCTGCGCGTTGTCCAGCAGCACCAGCGGCCGGCCGAGGCGCTGCATCCTCGGCAGCACCCCGCTGTACGCCTCGGTCAGGTCGGCCAGCAGGGCCCGTACCAGATACCGCTCGGCGTGCTCGCGCGCCGGGCCGTCCTCGCGGAAGTGCCGGGAGAGCAGGATCAGCCCGCGCTGCGCGTGGCCGCCCGCGTTCGGGTACGTCCGGTACCACTCGGACGCCTTCTGGTGGCGCCGGCCGGCGAACCCCTCGGCGATCGCCTCCAGGGTCGCCTCGATGGCGCCCGAGACCAGCGGGCCGGTGCCGGTGGCCGCGGCGACCACCTTGGCCGCCACCTTTCCGGCCCAGCGCCCGGCGAAGCCGCCGAAGCGCGAGCCGCCCTCGTTCAGCAGCAGGATCCGCTCCACCTCCCGGCGGATCCGCTCCGAGTCGGCGTCGCCCCAGCCGCCGGCCGCCACCGCGACCAGGCCCGTCATCAGCCGCGGGAAGGTGATCCGGCGGGCGCCGGTCACCGGCTCCGCGAGCTGCTCGGCGATCACCAGCAGGGCCTGCGCGAGCGGCGACCAGGAGTCGGCGGGCCGGTCCACCGGCGGCCGGGCGAACTGCTCCTCCGCGCAGTCGGCCAGCGCGACCGGTGTGTGCCCCTGATAGGCGTCCCGCAGCTCGGCGAGGACCGCGCTCTTGCCGAGGCCCCGGGTGCCGGTCAGCACGACGAAGGGCGGCTCGTCCGGGTGCTCCAGGGGCGTGGCGCGGTGATGATGGGGGCGCAGGCCGATCAGCCGTGGTGCGAGACCGGCCGGTTCGGCGTCGAACAGCGCCCCGCGTCCGTGCAACCGTCTGCCCACCGATCGCCCCCCTCAACGATCGCCCCCTCAACAGCAGTGTAAGAAGGGGAAGTTGCTCCGGACCAGAGTCAGTGGTGTCCGTTGGGTTACGAAAAACGGCGATGTCTGTTCCGGGTCAGGAAACCGCCGCGGTGAGGCTCCCGTGCGCGACGGAGGCGATGTGATCGCGCAGCCGCTCCACGTACAGCCGCAGGTTCTTCGCCGCCACGTCCGTGTCCGGGTACCGGCTGGCCAGCCACAGCCCCTCGTGCAGCCGGTTCACCCACACGCACACCTGGTCGCCGTACGACACCCGGATCAGCCCGTGCGCCCGCTGCTCGGCCCAGTGCTCGGCGCCCGGGATGGTGCGGGCGTCGCAGTAGGAGACGATCGAGTACAGGTCCGGCGAGGTCGGCCGGAAGTCCGCGCCGAGCAGGCTCAGCACCCGGGCCAGCGGCATCCGGGACAGCGGCCGGCTGGCGCGCAGCTCGTCGCGCACGGACCGCAGGGTGTCCCGGAACTCCGTCGCACGGCCGACCGGGACCTCGATCGGGGCGCCGCCGACGTACCAGCCCACCGAGTCGCTCCACCGCGACTTCACCCGGGTGTGGAACGGCACGACCGTCCGGTACACGGGCGCTCCGCCCAGCTCGTGCACGATCAGCCCGGTCGCGGCCAGCAGCCCGACCTGGCTGCCGCCGTAGGGCCGGCAGTACGCCTCGAACGCCGCCGCCTCGGCCGCGTCCGCCAGCGGCTCGCACAGCATCCGCTGGCGCGGCAGCGGGCCGCCCGGCTCCAGGCCCAGATCGACGGGGAAGCCGGGCAGCGTTCCGTCGCAGCGCCGGATGAACGCGCGCCAGCGGTCGACGATCGCGTGCCGGGCGTCGATGCCGTCCGCGTCCGCCCGCTCGATCTGGCAGAAGTCGACGTAACTGGCGACCGGGGCGCCGGAGTCGGGCGTGGCGCCGGTCAGCCCCGCCGTGTACAGCTCGTGCACCTCGGCGGGGATGCGCTGCAGGGAGTAGGCGTCGACGTTGCTGTGGTCGAAGGCCATGTACACGCTGACACCGTCGGGCCGTACGACCGCCGTGTAGATGAGGTTGGGCCAGCGCAGCGCGTCCGCGACGGAGTCGAAGCGGCCCTGGAGATGGCGCACGAGCCGCTCGGAGTCCGGGAAGTCCCCGGCGTCCTCCCGGTGCAGCGACACGTCGGCGGCGTTGAGCGTGAACCGGCGCAGCTCGTCACCGGCGTCTCCGGCCCAGCGGAAGCCGCTGCGCAGCGTCTCGTGCCGTACCGTCCAGGCCCGCAGCGCCTCCTGGAGCACATCGAGGTCGACCGCGCCCGGGATGTCGAAGGCGGTGCCCAGCCAGGTCGGCACGAACAGCCCGTCCTCCCGGACGCACTTGGCGGTCCGGATGTGCGACTCCTGGATGTAGGCGGGGGGCCTCGTGTCCTCCGGGACCGCCGTCGCCGCCGCGACCGTCGCCGGGCTCAGCGTCCACTCGACGAGCCGTCCCGGCCGGACCTCGCAGCGCTGGATGTCAGTGATTCGCACGCGTCTCCCATCGCAGAAGGGGCCCCTGGTTGCGGGCCCCCTTCCAGGCAATGCCGAGGGGAGGCACGGGGACATGCGCGGCCGGTTCATTTCAGCGGATCGGGTGGTGGGACGAACGCCGGGTTGATTAACCGAGGGTGACCGAGGCGTCAGTCACCGATGTCCTCGTGCCACAGGTCCGGGTTGTCCCTGACGAAGGCGCGCATCAGCGCGACGCACTCCGGGTCCTCCAGCAGCAGGACCTCCACACCGTGCGCGGCGAGCCAGTCGTGGCCGCCGCGGAAGGTGGTGGCCTCGCCGATCACCACCCGGGAGATGCCGAACTGGCGGACCAGGCCGGAGCAGTACCAGCAGGGGGAGAGGGTGGTGACCATGGTCGTGCCGCGGTACGTGCGCTGCCGTCCCGCCGCCCGGAAGGCCGCCGTCTCGGCGTGCGTCGAGGGGTCGTCGTCCTGGACGCGGCGGTTGTGGCCACGGCCGAGCAGGGTGCCGTCGGGCCCGTAGAGGGCCGCCCCGACGGGGATCCCGCCCTCGGCGAGCCCGGCGCGGGCCTCGGCGAGGGCGGTGGCGAGCCAGGCGCGGGCCTGTTCCTGTTCCATACGGTCACTGTTCCCCGCCGAAGGCGCCGCAGCCGGCGCTCACGCCGGCTGCGCGCCGACCGACCGCCAGATCCGGTCCGGCAGGACCAGCGCGGCCTCGTCCAGGTCCACGTCCCCGGTGCCGGACAGCCAGCGGCGGGCGACCGCGGTCACGGGCCCGAGGACCAGCGACTCGATCAGCGGCCCGGACAGCGGAGCGATCTCGCCGGCGTCCACGTACCGCTGCGCCCACTGGGCCAGCGGCGACAGGCGGGCCTCCTGCGCGTCCCGCAGCCGCTGCCCGTCGGCCATGCCCTGACGGTCGGCGTAGGCCGAGTGCAGGAGCCGGGCGGCGGCCGGGTGCTCCTGGACGAAGTCGAAGTAGGCGCCGACCAGGGCCCGGATGCCCGTGTGGGCGGTACGGGTCCCCTCCAGGGCCTTGACCAGCTCGCCCAGCAGCCGCTCCAGCCAGCGCATGACCAGGGCGTTCAACAGCCCGTCGAGGCTGCCGAAGTGGTGGTAGAGGCTGCCGAGGCTCACCCCGCTCGCCTTCGTGACGGCACCCACGGTCAGCCCTTGGTCGCCCGTCTGCGCGTACACGCGCAGGGCGGCGTCCAGGACGGTCTCCACGGTCGCTTCACCGCGTTGTTGTTTCCGGCTCATACTGGAATAGTTTTCTAGAAAGAAATTTTAGAACAGTGCTCTGCTGCACCACACTCGTGGTGCCCATCCTCACACCCGGGAGCCGCCCATGTCGTCACCCCAGTCACCCCAGCCGTCTCAGTCGCCCCAGCAGCCGAAGCAGGGCGTCGCCTGTCTGGGCGTGCTCGGGGTCGTCGCCCTCGTCGTGATCCTGCTGGTGGTGATCAACCACAGCGGTGGCGGGGGCGGCTCGTCCGACGACGCCGGTTCGTCGCCGTCGCCGTACACGCCGACGAGCGCGCCGTACACGCCGAGCGGCGATCCCTACACCGGCGACCCGTACACGCCGAGCGGCGACCCCTACGCCAGCGGCGACCCGTACAGCAGCCCGAGCCCCGAGCCCAGCCCGTACACCTCGGGCACCTGCCTCAACGGCACCCTGCCGGACTCCACCACCGCGCAGTCCGTCAGCGGCGTGGAGGAGGTCTCGTGCTCCGCGTCCGACGCGCACTACCAGGTCATCGAGACCATCCCGCTGACCACGGACCTGAGCCGCTGCAACGACAACTCCCGGACGCAGTACGCCTTCTCGTACCGCTACACGTGGAACGGCGCGACGATCAACTCCTACGTCTACTGCCTGGTGGGCCTCGGGTCGTACGCGCGCTGACGGTAGGTTGCCGGAAGTCGACTGATCCACAGGGGGAAAGAGTTGAACGGGGAACAGGTCGGAGTCGAGCCGCTGGAGGACGCGGATCCACGGCGGATCGGGTCGATCCCGCTGGTCGGACGCCTCGGGGCCGGTGGCATGGGGCGGGTCTACCTCGGTGTGCACGACGGGAAGTACGCAGCCGTCAAACAGGTCCTGCCGTCGGTCGTCGGCGAGGACAAGGACTTCGTCCGGCGCTTCGGACACGAGCTGGACAACCTCTCCCGGCTGCCCGAAGGTGCCGCCACACCGCTGCTCGCCGGGGACCGGGACGCGATGCCGCCGTGGTTCGCCACCGCGTACGTGCCCGGGCTGACCCTGCGCGAGGCGGTCGACGCGCACGGCGGCCCGCTGCCGGCCGCGTCGCTGTGGCTGCTGCTGCACCGCGCGGCGGCCGGACTCTCGGCGGTGCACGCGCTGGACATGGTGCACCGGGACGTCAAGCCGTCCAACGTGATGCTGACCCTCGACGGCGTCACCCTCATCGACTTCGGCGTCGCCCGCGCCGCCGAGCAGAGCCAGCTGACCCGGACCGGCATGGTGGTCGGCACCCCCGCCTACATGTCGCCCGAACAGGCCTCCGGAGCCAGGCGGTTGACCGGCGCCGTGGACGTCTTCGCCCTCGGCTCGGTGGTGGCGTACGCGGGGTCCGGGCGCCCGCCGTTCGGCGACGAGTCCGGACACGCGGTGCTGTACCGGATCGTGCACGAGAGGCCCGACCTGGACGAACTGCGGGCCCTGGACCCGGAGTTGGCGTCGGTCGTCGCGTCCTGCCTGGACAAGGACCCCGAGGGCCGGCCCAGCGCGGCCGAACTCCTCGACCTGACCGCCGCCCACGTCCCCGCCGGCACCCCGCTGTGGCCGGCCGCCGTCACCGAACACCTGGAGAGGCGGGCCGAGTTCGCGGCGGACGTACCGGCGGCGGGGGACGTGGCCGAGCCGACCGTGGCCGGGAAGGAGCCCGAGGTCGTCATACGGCCGGACGCGCCGCGGCGGCCGGAGCGGCCGGAGCGGGAGCGGCGGCGCAGGCGGGTCGTCCTGGCCGTCGTGCCGGTCGTCGTCTGCGCCGGTGCGGCGACCCTGGCCTTCCAGCTGGTTCCGTTCGCCACGGACGCGCAGGGGAAGGGCGCCGCGGGAAGGTCCGGCGCCTCCGTCTCCGCGTCGGCCGATCCCGGCCCCGGCGGCTCCTCGGCGAGCTCCTCCGGATCGTCCACGCCGTCCGGGAAGGGCTCGTCCTCGGCCTCGTCATCGGCCTCGTCCTCCCCGACGAACGGGGAGAAGAAGGGCGGCGCGGGCGGCGGCGGTGACGCGAAGAAGGACCAGGGCGGTCACCAGGGGACGGACGGTTCGGCCGGAGGATCCGGAGCCGGGAGTGGCGGGAGTGGCGGGAGCGGCGGGAGCGGGAGTGGCGGAGGCACCTCCGGTTCCGGCAGCGGCAGTTCGGGCGGCTCGGGCGGCTCGGGCGGCTCCACCGGCTCCGGCGGCTCGGGCGGCTCGTCCGGCGGGAGCGGCAGTGGCGGCTCGGGGTCCTTCCGCCTGCAGAACGGCGAGAACGACAAGTGCCTGATCCAGGTCTACGGCTCCACGGGCCTCGGTTCCTGCTCGGACTCGACCGCCCGCTGGACCTTCCGCAGCGCCTCCGGCGGCAGCGTCAAGGTCGTCAACGCCTCGACCGGCGCCTGCCTGAGCTCCAACGGCAACGGTCAGGCCGTCTTCGTCGGCGACTGCTCGCAGGGCGGCGCCAATCTGCGGTGGACGACGGGCTCGGGCAACTCCCTGCGCACCGTCTACGACGGCGGCTGCCTCGACCTCGCCTTCGGTGGCGGCGTGGCCGAGGCGACCTGCCAGTCGGGCACGTCCTCGCAGAACTGGGCGAGGACGTGAGCCCGTCTCCGTAGCGGGGGCCAAGCGGGGTCGGCGAAGTCCGCTGCGGTTCGGGGAACTGCGCGACCAGCCACGACGGCGCCGCAGACGAACGACGGCCCATCGTGGTACTTCCAGCGGAGCGCTCAGCCGCTGATCATGCCGATGATCGCGCGCACCGCCTCGGCGACCGGCTGGCCGACCGCGCCGACGGTGCTCGCGATCCCGGCGATCGCCATCAGCGCGCCGCGCCGCTGCTGCGCGGGCACGTCGGCGTCGGGGCTGAGGGCGGGCAATGAGTCGTCCAGCAGCTGGGCGTCGGGCGCCGCCACCCGGGTGCGCAACTCGCCGACCAGCCGGTTCAGTTCGGCGAGGGCCGCGGCCAGCGCCGGGTCCTGCTGACCGGCGCCGGCGGCCGCGTAGTTCTTGACGATGCCCGTGTTGCCCTGGCCGCCGTGCATGTTCACGTTGTCGCCGTAGTAGTAGTTGCTCGTCATCCGCTGATCCCCACGTTTCCGCTGCCGCCGTACATGTTGACGTTGTCGCCGAAGTAGTAGTTCTTCGGCGAGAAGTGCAGGCTCTCCACCGTCACCTTGAACTCGGTGTCCGGATGGTCGATGGCGTACGAGATCTGACCGACGACCTGGTCCAGGTACTGCGGGGTCCGGCTGGTCACGAGCGCGGTGGACGCGCCCGAGGTCTCCACCGCGAGGACGTGGTGGTCGGCGGCCAGCAGGACCGAGAACAGTTCGGTGATGAAGTAGATCTCGGCGGCGAAGGCCGCGATCCATATGAACGTGACGTAGCCGTTCGCGCCGGAGCTGTCCCCGCCGCCGGCTCCCGCGAACAGTCCGGGCAGCATCGCGAGGAACCCGACGATCAGCATGATGCCCGTGTTCCGCAGGAAGCGCAGTACCGCCTCCTTGCGCTTGGGGCGCATGACGAAGGTGTAGACGCGGGCGATGTTGTGCAGCGGGTACACCGCCGCGCCGATCCACAGGATCCGCTTGCTGACCCGCAGCTCGACGCTGACGGCGGCCGGCTGTGCGGGCGGTGCGGCCACGTCCGGCATGTACGGCGCAGCGGCGGGCGGAGCGGACGGGGCGGGTGGTGGTGGAGTGGTGGGCGCGGGCGGTGGATCCTGAGCCGGTTGCATGTCTGTGTGTCCCCCAGAGGCCGAGCGAATCGCCGATATCTCAGTAACGACCATTAACCACAGGTCAGTTGGGGGAGGGCAAGTCGTTTGGGGCGGTCACTCGCCGCCGGGGCCCTCCTTCTTCCCGAGAGACCTGAGGAACTCGGGGTTGTCGTCGGGGGCGACCCAGCGTGCGGCCGTGCCGCGATGCCCCGCAGCGGCGGAGGGGGCGGCGGCCGCACCGACCGCCGTCCGCCGCACCCGGCCGGTGATCAGCCAGGCGACCGGGCCCACCAGCACCTCGCCGAAGAGCAGGATGATGATCACCCACACCACCTTCGGCAGATGCCGCACCTCTTCCTCGGGCGTGTTCAGACAGTCCACGAAGGCGTAGATCCACAGAGCCAGGACCAGCAGGAACGGCAGATACCTGAGCATGGCGTGCGATCCCCCGACGAGTGCGATACGGCCCCGGTGACCGGGCCAGAGTAGCGGGTGGCCGATACTGGGACGCATGGCTTACGACGATCTTCGCTCCCTGCTGCGCGCGCTGGAGCGCGAGGGGGACCTCAAGCGCATCAAGGCCGAGGTCGACCCGTACCTGGAAGTCGGGGAGATCGTCGACCGGGTGCAGAAGTCCGGTGGCCCGGCGCTGCTCTTCGAGAACGTGAAGGGCTCGGCGATGCCCCTCGCGATGAACGTCTTCGGCACCGACCGCCGCCTGCTGAAGGCGCTGGGCCTGAAGTCGTACGGCGAGATCTCCGAGCGGATCGGGGGCCTGCTGCGCCCCGAGCTGCCGCACGGCTTCGTCGGCGTGCGCGAGGCCTTCGGCAAGCTCGGCGCGATGGCCCACGTACCGCCGAAGAAGATCAAGGAAGCCCCGGTGCAGGAGGTCGTGCTGCACGGCGACGAGGTCGACCTCGACCGGCTCCCGGCGCTGTTCACCTGGCCCGACGACGGCGGCTCCTTCTTCAACCTGGGGCTGACCCACACCAAGGACCCCGAGACGGGCGTCCGGAACCTGGGCCTGTACCGCCTCCAGCGCCACGACAAGCGCACGATCGGCATGCACTGGCAGATCCACAAGGACAGCCGGAACCACTACCAGGTCGCGGCGCGAAAGGGCGAGCGGCTGCCGGTCGCCATCGCCTTCGGCTGCCCGCCCGCCGTGACGTACGCCTCCACCGCCCCGCTCCCCGGTGACATCGACGAGTACCTGTTCGCCGGGTTCATCGCGGGCCGGCGGATCGAGATGGTGGACTGCAAGACGGTCCCGCTGCAGGTGCCCGCGAACGCCGAGGTCGTGCTGGAGGGCTGGCTGGAGCCCGGCGAGATGCTGCCCGAGGGGCCCTTCGGCGACCACACCGGCTTCTACACGCCGCAGGAGCCGTTCCCGGCGCTGACGATCGACTGCGTGACGATGCGCAGGCGCCCGCTGCTCCAGTCGATCGTGGTCGGCCGCCCGCCCACGGAGGACGGTCCGCTCGGCCGCGCCACGGAGCGCTTCTTCCTCCCGCTCCTCAAGATCATCGTCCCGGACATCGTGGACTACCACCTGCCCGAGGCGGGCGGCTTCCACAACTGCGCGATCGTCTCGATCGACAAGAAGTACCCGAAGCACGCGCAGAAGGTGATGCACGCGATCTGGGGGGCGCACATGATGTCCCTGACCAAGCTGATCGTGGTCGTGGACGCCGACTGCGACGTCCACGATCTGCACGAGGTCGCCTGGCGGGCCCTCGGCAACACGGACTACGCCCGCGACCTCACGGTCGTGGAAGGCCCCGTCGATCACCTCGACCACGCCTCCTACCAGCAGTTCTGGGGCGGCAAGGCGGGGATCGACGCCACGAAGAAGTGGCCCGAGGAGGGCTACACCCGGGACGGCGGCTGGCCGGACATGGTCCTGTCGGACCCGGATACGGCGGCGAAGGTCGACCGCCGCTGGAAGGAGTACGGCCTGTGACCACCGCCGCCATCCAGCCGCCGGGACGCACGAAGGCCTTCCTGCGTCTGGTGATGATCGAGCACTCGGTCTTCGCGCTGCCCTTCGCCTACATCGCCTCGCTGACCGCGATGTACGGATGGGACAGGAACATCCACTGGGGCCGGCTGCTGCTGGTCACGATCTGCATGGTCGGCCTGCGCACGTTCGCGATGGCGGTCAACCGGATCATCGACCGCGAGATCGACGCCCGTAACCCGCGCACCGCCCACCGCGAACTCGTGACGGGCGCGATGTCGGTGCGGCACGCCTGGACGGGCGCCCTGATCGCGCTGGTGGTCTTCCTCGGCGCGGCGGCCCTGCTGAACCCCCTGTGCCTGGCCCTGGCGCCGGTGGCCGTCATCCCGATGGTGGTCTACCCGTACGGCAAACGGTTCACGAACTTCCCGCAGGCGATCCTGGGCCTCGCCCAGGCGATGGGCCCGGTCGGCGGCTGGCTCGCGATCTCCGGCTCCTGGTCCTGGGAGGCGGTGATCCTCGGCCTCGCCGTGGGCATCTGGATCGGCGGGTTCGACCTGATCTACGCCTGCCAGGACGTCGAGACCGACCGCGAGATCGGCGTCATGTCGGTCCCGGCCCGCTTTGGCATCCCGGCCGCGATCTGGGGCGCGCGGGTGTGCCACACACTGACGACGGCCCTGTTCGTCTGGTACGGCCTGGCCACCCACGCCGGTGCCTTCTTCTGGCTCGGCCTGCTGATCGTCGCCAGTGCCTTCGTCTACGAACACCGCATCGTCCGCCCCCACGACCTGTCCCGCCTCAACAGGGCCTTCTTCTCGGTCAACGGCTTCATCGGCATTGCCCTGTTCGTGTGCGCTCTGCTCGACCTCCTGGTTCGGGGGCTGAGCGCCTGAGGCGCGGCGCGCCACCCGGCCTGAGTCGTTCCCGACCCACCGGTACGCTCAAGGTGTGAACGCAGGAGAAACGCAGCGCGCGCCTTGGATCGTGGGGGTGTCCGGAGCTTCCGGAACGCCGTATGCGGCTGCCGTGCTGCGGGCGCTGCTGGAGGCGGGGCAGGCGGTGGACCTGGTGGTCAGCCGGGCCTCGCGGCTGACGCTGCTGGACGAGACGGGGATCTCGTTCCGGGACGCCCACTGGCAGGACGACCTGCGGGAATGGCTGCGCCGGGGGGCCGACGGCAAGCCCGGGACCTTCGACGTGGACGTCAGCGGGGTGCGGTACTGGAGCGCGGGGGACCTCGCGGCCGGGCCGTCCTCGGGGTCGTACCCGGCGAAGGGGATGCTCATCGTGCCCGCGTCCACGGCCTGTGTGGCGGGTGTCGCGCTCGGGCTGTCCAAGGACCTGCTCCAGCGCGCGGCGAGCGTCACCCTCAAGGAACGCCGGACACTGGTCGTGGCCGTACGGGAGACCCCCTTGAACGGCCGGACCCTGCGCCACCTCGTCGCGCTGGACGACGCCGGTGCCCAGGTGGTGCCGACCTCGCCCGCCTTCTACGCGGGCGCCACCCACATCCAGGACCTGGTGGACTTCGTCGCCGGGCGGGTGCTGGACGCGGCGGGCGTCGAGCACGGCCTGTACCGGCGCTGGAAGGGCGAACTGGGCGGCGGATCCGCCGGTTAGCCGGCCAGACGCGGTACCCACGTGGCACAGCACCACCTCTCAGCACTACCTCTCATCAACTCGGAACTCTTCACCGGAAGGCTTCGATCGCATGGACGCGGTGGACAGGCAGCTCATCCAGGCTCTGCGGGAGAACGGCCGGGCCTCGTACGCGGAGCTGGGGCGCCTCGTCGGGCTGTCGGGACCCAGCGTCACCGACCGCATCAACCGGCTGGAGGCGGCCGGCGTCATCACCGGCTACCGCGCGACGGTGAACGCGGCCCAGCTCGGCCTCGGTGTCACCGCGCTGATCGGCATCTCGCTCTCCGACGCCGCCGACCACGAGGACGTGGCCCAGCGGGTGCGGGACCTGCCGGAGATCGAGGACTGCTGGTTCATCGCCGGAGACGACTCGTTCATGCTCAAGGTGCGGGCGGCCGACGTCGACGGCCTGGAGCGGATCATCCGGCGGCTCAGCGGGACCAAGGGCGTCTCCCGGACCCGTACCACCATCGTGCTCTCCACCAAGTGGGAGAACCGGGTCGGAGAGCTGCCCGAAGAGGTGTGAACCGCAGGGCGTACGGTGGGGTCGGGTTTCGTAGAAAGGTGTTGGCATGGACGTCGGGCTCAAGCGCGAGCTGGAGGAGAAGGTCCGCTCCGGTGAGCGGCTGACCCGCGAGGACGGCATCGCGCTGTACGAGTCGGACGACCTGGCCTGGCTGGGCGGTCTGGCGCACGAGGTGCGGACCCGCAAGAACGGTGACGTCGTCCACTTCAACGTCAACCGGCACCTCAACATGACCAATGTGTGCACGGCCTCGTGCGCGTACTGCTCGTTCCAGCGCAAGCCGGGCGAGAAGGACGCGTACACGATGCGCATCGAGGAGGCCGTCAGGCTCGCGAAGGCGATGGAGAGCGAGAACCTCACGGAACTCCACATCGTCAACGGCCTCCACCCCAATCTGCCGTGGCGCTACTACCCGCGCTCCCTGCGCGAGCTGAAGGCCGCCCTCCCGCACGTGTCGCTGAAGGCGTTCACGGCGACGGAGATCCACCACTTCGAGACGATCTCCGGTCTGACCGCGTCCGAGATCCTCGACGAGCTGATCGACGCCGGCCTCGAATCCCTCACCGGCGGCGGCGCCGAGATCTTCGACTGGGAAGTCCGCCGGCACATCGTGGACCACCGCACCCACTGGGAGGACTGGTCCCGCATCCACCGGCTGGCGCACGAGAAGGGGCTGAAGACCCCGTGCACCATGCTCTACGGCCACATCGAGGAGCCCCGCCACCGGGTCGACCACGTGCTGCGGCTGCGCGAGCTCCAGGACGAGACCGGCGGCTTCCAGGTCTTCATCCCGCTGCGCTACCAGCACGACTTCGTGGACATGAAGGACGGCAAGGTCCGCAACCGCCTCCAGGCGCGCACCACGATGGCGACCGGCGCGGAGGCCCTCAAGACCTTCGCGGTCTCCCGGCTCCTCTTCGACAACGTCCCCCACGTCAAGGTCTTCTGGGTCATGCACGGCGTGCAGACCGCCCAGCTCGCCCTCCAGCACGGCGCCGACGACATGGACGGCTCGGTCGTCGAGTACAAGATCACCCACGACGCCGACAACTACGGCACCCCGAACAAGCTCACCCGCGAGGACCTGCTCGACCTCATCCGCGACGCGGGCTTCCGCCCGGTCGAGCGCAACACGCGCTACGAGATCATCCGCGAGTACGACGGCCCGGACCCGGCGCGCCGTGACTCCCCGCAGCCGATGCGGGTGTGACACAGCACGGCTGGTTCTCCGCCTGAAGGGGCATGTGGGTAATAGATACGATGCCTGCATGCCCCTTACCTTTACGCTCGATCCCGCCCTCACCCCCGACCTGCGCGACGGGTTCCTGGAGCTGTGGACGGACGTCTCCAACGCGGGCGGGGCCGTCGGCTTCGTGCCGCCGGTGACCGCGCAGGACATCCGCCCCGAGGTCGTCCGGTATCTCACCCAGCTCGCGGAGGGCCGTACCCGGCTGCTCGCCGGGTGCGACGAGGAGGGGCGCCTCGCCGCGACGGCCTTCATCACCTTCAACACGCACCCGCTGATGACGCACTGGGCGTGGCTGTACACGGTGATGGTCCACCCCCGGCACCAGGGCAAGGGCTACGGCCGGGACCTGCTCGCGGCCGCCGCCGACGCGGCCCGCACCCTCGACGGCATCGAGGCGATCCGGCTCACCTGCCGGGGCGGCATGGGCCTGGAGCGGTTCTACGGCTCCTGCGGTTACAAGGAGGTCGGGCGGGTGCCCGGCGCCATCCGGGTCGCTCCCGGTGACGACCGCGAGGACATCACCATGCTGCTGCCCCTCATGTGACCCCCCTGCATGATCGCCCCCGGGGCGTGCTTCACTGGACTCTGACCCTTTTGGAATCGGACGACTGGATTGAGATGCTCCGCTACACGCTGATGCGCCTCGGCGTCTTCGTCGGCTGCCTCGCGGTCGTCTGGGGAGCCGTCTACTCCGGCATCTTCCCGCGTGGTTTCGGCGACTCCAACTTCCTGTGGGTGCTGCTGCTCTCCCTGGTCCTCTCGGCGCCGATCAGCTGGGTCGTGCTGCGCAAGGAGCGGGACCGGGCCTCGGTGCAGATCGTGAACAAGGTCGACCGGATGAAGGCCAACCTGGACGCCAACCGCAGCCAGGAGGACGTGGCCGACGACGGCGCCCGGGCGCGGGGCGAGGCGGCCGCGTCCAACTAGTCTTGCCCTCATGGGTGGGGCGAGGACCAGACGGATGCCGCGTGCGGTGCGCGAGCAGCAGATGCTCGACGCCGCCGTACGGATCTTCGGCCGACGTGGCTACATGGCCGCGTCGATGGACGAGATAGCCGAACTCGCGGGCGTCTCCAAGCCGCTGGTCTACCTGTACCTGAACTCCAAGGAAGACCTCTTCACCGCCTGCATCCGCCGGGAGGCCGACGCGCTGACGCGGGCGGTGCGCGCCGGGGTCCGCCCGGACCTGCCGGCCGACCGCCGGCTGTGGGACGGGCTGCTGGCCTTCTTCACGCACACCGGCGAGCACCCCGACGCCTGGTCCGTCCTCCACTTGCAGGCCCGCACCCACGGCGAGCCCTTCGCGGCCGAGGTCGCCGCGATGCGCACGGAGATCGTCGCCTTCGTCACCGGCCTGGTCGTCGTCGCGGCCCGCGAGGCACACAGCGACCCCGACCTGCCGGAGGACGAGGTCGCGGGCCTGGCCGAGGCCCTGGTGGGCGCGGCGGAATCCCTCGCCGCCTGGGCCAACGCGACACCGGGGGTCACCGCCCGGCAGGCGGCGACGACGTTGATGAACTTCGCGTGGGCGGGACTGGGAAATCTGATGCGGGGCAACCGCTGGACTCCGTCGGGCGGCGGGGCGTAGCGCCGTTGGGGTGCATCGCCGCTGCCCGGTGCGGGTGGTTTGTGGCTGATCGCGCAGTTCCCCGCGCCCCTTGAGGTCGGCGAGCTGCAGCATCTTCTAGGGGCGCGGGGAACTGCGCGAGCAACCCACCACTCACCCGCACCGGGCAGCGGTGACGCACCCCTGCGGCGCTCACCCCACCGCCCGCACCTCCCCCCGCACATGCACCCGCTCCCCGCTGCCGTCCCGCAGTTCGAACCGGCCGGAGGCATCCGCTCCGTATGTCACCACCCCGGGCAACAGCACCGGTGCCATGAACCGCGCCCGCACCACGACGGAGCCGCTCGTGCCGTGGGCGGCGACGCAGCGGGCCACCGTCCACATGCCGTGCGCGATCGCCCTCGGGAAGCCTAAGAGGCGGGCGGTGAGCGGGTGGAGGTGGATGGGGTTGCGGTCGCCGGAGGCCGCGCCGTAGCGCCGGCCGACGTCCCCGGCGAGCCGCCACTCGTCGAGGACCGGGAGCGCAGGCGCCGGTCGCTGTTGGTCCCGGTGGCCGGAGGCGGCCTCCTGCGTCCGGTGCCGGGCCAGATACGTGCTGCGGGACTCCCACAACCGCTCGCCCCGCGACATCAGTTCGGTCACCACCGTCGCCTCCGTGCCGCGCCGGTGCGGTGCCAACCCCTCGATGTGGACGGCGAGTTCGTACGCCTCCGTCGCCGGTACGGCCCCGTGCCGGACGATGTCGACCGAGGTGTGCACCAGGCCCGGCAGCGGCAGCGGGAACGCGCGGTCGCTCATCAGCCGCATGGCCAGCGGGAAGCCGAGGACGTGCGGGTAGGTCACGGGCAGGCCGCTCTCGCCGGTCGGGAAGCCGCAGACCCGCTCGTAGGCGGCGAGGCGGGACAGGTCGACGCGGATCCCGGGCAGCACGAGCCGGGTGCGCGGGAAGTCGGCGTCGGGGGAGGGGCGTTTGAACGGTGAGCGCAGGGCGCCCGTTATGAGATGCGTCAACGTACTTGTCACGTCCGTCCCCCAACCGCTTACTCTGAAGTAAGGTTACCGCCGGTAAGTCTAACGTGAGGCCCTGTCACAAAAACCCCGAGGTTGCACATCCCTGTCCCCGGACCACCTCCGAACCCGCACAACCTCCGCACAGTGGCCCCGTACGATCACCTGCCTAACCAGCGGTAACTCCCTGTCTGTCGAGGCCCGCCGCAGGTGCACGCACGCCAGAGGAGCCGCCCGTGTCCACCCCGTACCCGAACGCCCCCGTCTCCTCCGCCGCCGTCTCCGCCGTCGACTACGACGGCAAGCCCGTCCTCGTCGAACCGTGGATCCAGCGGCTGGACGGCGCCGTGCGCGAGGTGCACGTACCGCCGTTCGTGCCCCCGGTCACCCATGGCTCGCTCGCGGACCTGCCGTTCGACAACGCCGAGGCCGCCCCCGGCACGATCGCGCTCAGCCGCCGTATGCCCGACGGCCGGTGGCAGGAGGTGACGGCCGCGGACTTCGCCGAGCAGGTGCTCGCCGTGGCCAAGGGGCTGATCTCCGAGGGGCTGACGCCGGGCGACCGGATCGCCGTGATGGCCCGCACCCGCTACGAGTGGTCGCTGCTCGACTTCGCCGCCTGGGCCGCCGGGCTCGTCACCGTGCCCGTCTACCCCACCTCCTCCGTCTTCCAGACCCGCTGGATCCTGCACGACTCCGGCGCCCGCGCCCTCGTCACCGAGACCGCCGCGCAGGCCGCCGCCATCGGGCCCGAGCTGCCGCACCTGCCCGATCTGCGCCATGTGTGGGTGATGGACAAGGAGCACGTGGAGCGGCTGGCGGAGGCGGGCGCGCAGGTGCCGGACGGCGAAGTCGCCGTGCGGCGCGGCATGATGGGGCCCGCCACCCTCGCCACCCTCATCTACACCTCCGGCACCACCGGCCGTCCCAAGGGCTGCGCGCTGTCCCACGGAAACTTCCTCGCCGAGGTCGACAACGCCGTCGAACTGCTCTACCCGGTCTTCAAGTCGCAGGACGAGGACCCCTCGGTGCTGCTGTTCCTGCCGATGTCGCACGTGTTCGGGCGGATGGTCGCCATCGCGTGCGTCCGGGCCCGGGTGCGGCTCGGGCACGCGCCGAGCCTCGCCGCCGAGGACCTGCTGCCGGACCTGGCCGCCTTCCGGCCGACCGCGCTGCTGACCATCCCGTACATGCTGGAGAAGGTCTACAACTCCGCCCGCGCCAAGGCCGAGTCGGGCGGCCGGGTCGCGGTCTTCGACCGGGCGGCGGCGACCGCCGTCCGCTACGGCGAGGCGCTGGAGGCCCGGCAGACCGGCACCGGCGGCGGCCCGGGCCGCTCGCTGAAGACCGCCCGCGGCTTCTACGACCCGCTCGTCTACCGCAAGATCCGGGCCGCGATGGGCGGCCGCGTCCGGTACGTCATCTGCGGCGGCTCCCCGCTCGGAAGGCGCCTCGCCGCGTTCTACGCCGGCGCCGGCATCGAGATCTTCGAGGGGTACGGCCTCACCGAGACCACCGCCGCCACGACCTGCACCCCGCCGCTCAAGCCCCGGCTCGGCACCGTCGGCTGGCCGCTGCCCGGCACCCGGGTCAGGATCGCCGCCGACGGGGAGATCCTCGTGGCCGGCGACCACGTCCTGCGCGGCTACTGGGATCCGCAGGCCGGCGGCGTCGTGCCCGCGACCCGGGACGGCTGGCTGGCCACCGGCGACATCGGCGAACTGGACGACGAGGGCTACCTCACCATCACGGGCCGCAAGAAGGAGCTGCTGATCACGGCGGGCGGCAAGTCGGTGGCCCCGGCCCCGCTGGAGAACTGGCTGCGCCAGCACCCGCTGATCTCCCAGGTCATGCTGGTCGGCGACGGCCGCCCGTACGTCTCCGCGCTGATCACCCTCGACCCCGACGGCGTCGGCCACTGGCGGCAGATGCTCGGCAAGCACGTGGTGCCGCCGGAACTGCTGGTCGGCGACCCGGAGTTGGAGGCGGTCCTGCAGCGGGCGGTCGACGAGGCCAACAAGCTGGTCTCCCGCCCCGAGTCCATCCGCCGCTTCGCCGTGCTGCCCCGGGACTTCACCGAGTACGAGGGCCATCTCACGCCCTCGATGAAGCTGCGCCGCGAGCAGATCATGCGGGACTTCGCGCCGGAGGTGGAGGGACTGTACGAGTCCGCTCGGTGAGGGGCCGGCCGAGGGGCCGACGGAGGGGTCGGCACCCGCTCCCCGGCCGGCGCACACCTCGGTCCGGACGCCCGGTGTGCTGCGGGGAGCGGGTTGCCGCCTGGGTCGATCGCGGCCCGGCACCGATCCTCGTACCGCGCCGGAGTCCGAGTCAATCCTTGAGATGTGTCGGCAAACCCCAGTGTTAGCTTGGGTGTTGTGACTCTTGAGGACCTCCGCGTGTTCGTGGCCGTGTGCCGGGCCGGCAGCCTCAGCTCCGTCGCCCGCGACCTCGGCTGCACCCAGTCCGCGGTCAGCCAGCACGTCAAACGGCTGGAGCGGGAGACCGGCCTCGCCCTGCTGGAGCGCCGGCCGCGCGGCGTCGTCACGACCCAGGCCGGGCGGATCCTGGAGGCCGCGGCCGCCGAGGGCATCTCCGGGCTCGACCTCGCCGTACGGCAGCTGCGCGATCTGCTCGACGGGCACAGCGGGCACGTCCGCGTGGCCACCGGCGCGACCACCGTACGGCACTTCATGTCCGACGCGGTCGTCGCCTTCCGCCGCCGGCACCCGAGGGTCAACCTGGAGTTCCGCACGGTCAGTTCGGGCCGGGGCACCTTCGACGCGCTCGCCGACGGCACCCTCGACCTCGCCTGGATCACCCTCGGCCCGCCGGTGCGGGGCATCGAGCAGCGCACCGTGGCCGAGCTGCCCTGGGTGCTGGCCGTACCGGCCGCCGACCCGCTGGCCGCCCGCTCCCGGCTCGATCCGGCCGACCTCGCCGACGTCCCGCTCATCCGGCTGCCGCCCAACTCGGCCTCCGCCGCCCATCTGGACGCCGCCTGCGCCGAGGCGGGCGTACGCTTCGCCTACGACGCCTCCGTCGCCGACTGGGACACGGCGCTGCTGCTCGCCGAACTGGGCGCGGGCAGGGCCGTCGTACCCGCCGTACCCGGACCGCCCGTACCCGGCGCGGGACCGCTGCGGCTGGTCCCGCTGGCCGGGCTGCGGCCGCTGCCGGTCGGCTGGGCGGTGCGCCGCTGGGACGCGCTGAGCCCGCCCGCCCGGGCCTTCGCCGACACCGTGCGCATCCAGCCGCGGGACCTCGGGGAAAACCGCTAGTACGGTCGGAAAACCGATAGCGTTCCCTGGACCCCGTCACCCGGGGATCCGTCCGGGACCGGAACGGTAACGCCCCCTCATAGCCTGCCTTTCCACCCTCGCCGACCTCATACCCCGAGCAGAGGCATGAAAGAAGACAACGACGTCCGCCGGATCTTCCTGCTGAACCCGGACCTGCGTCTCGTCCGCGAGGCCGCCGAGGCCGGGGTCCAAGTGCGTTCGGCCCGTGCCGACACCCGCGACGAGCCCGCCCTGCGCGCCCTGCTGGCCGAGGCCGCCGACGCCGGGCTGTTCGTCAACTCCGCCCGCTCCCTCGCCCTGCTCGCGGACCAGGACGCCGTCCAGCGCCTCGTCCGCGACAACCGGCTCTCGCCCGGCGGCGCCCAGGTGCCGTCCGGTGCCCTCGGGCTGACCGTGGAGACGCTGAGCGTGCACGGCATGCACCAGGCCGTCGGGATCACCGCGCGCATGCCCTACGGCCTGCTCCATCCGGCCCCGCTGACCGAGGACACCGCCGCCGAGGTGCGTGCCGTGGTGACCGCCCTGCTGGACCTGACCGGCTACCAGTACGGGCCCGCGCACACGAGCGTCGCGCTCACCCCGCGCGGCCCGGTCATCACCGGCTGCCGGGCAGGTCTCGCCAGGGACCCGGTGCCCGAGCTGCTCAAGGTGGCCGGCGGCTGCGACCTGGCGGCCGGCGCCGTCGACGTGCTGAGCGGCCGGCTCGTGGACGCCGTACGGCCGGGCCGGTTCGCGGCGGCGGCCGTGCTGAACCCGCCGTGGCGGCTGGAGAGCACCGAGGTCGGGGTCCTGCCGCATGTGCGCCATGTCACGCCGCCCGACGCCCGCGCCCCCGGGCACTTCGTCGTGCACGCCGACTCCCCCGAGGTGGCGGCCCGGCGGGTGACCTCGCTGAAGGCACTGGTCACCGGCGACGCGACCTGATCCGGGGACCGGGAACGGATCGGGAACGAACCGGTACGGCCCGGGGGCACCGTCGGTATGTCGCCGGAAGAAGGACGACGACGCCAGCGACACCAACGGGAGGCGGAGTCAGGATGCTGAAGTTCTCGGTCCTCGGGGCGCTGCATGTCCGTACCGTGTCCGGTCCCGCGGAGATCTCCGGCGACCTGCAGCGCACCCTCGTGCAGACGCTGCTGATCAGCGAGGGCCAGCCGGTCTCCGGGGAGAGCCTGGTCGAGGAGATGTGGGGCGAGGCCGTCCCCGACAACCAGGCCAACGCCCTCCAGGCGCACGTCAGCCGGCTGCGCCGCAAGCTGCGCGCCCTGGAGCCGGACCGGCCCGCCTCGCGCGTCACCATCCACCCCTCCGGCTACCGGCTGACCGTGGCCGCGGGCGAGCTGGACGCCGCCGAGTTCGTCGGCGCGGTCCGGCGGGCCGAGGCGGCCCCGCCGGACGACGCAGGGAACACCGCCCGGCTGCTGCGCGAGGCGCTGGCGCTGTGGCGCGGGCCCGTCTTCGGCGGCCTGACCGGCGGAGCCCTGTGCCAGCTGGCCGCCGCCCGCTACGAGGAGTACCGGATGCGCGCGATGGAGCTGCGCTTCGACGCCGAGCTGCGCCTCGGCCGGCACGCCGCCGTCCTCGCGGAGCTGGCCGAGGCGCACACCAACCACCCGCTCAGGGAACGGTTCTGCGAGCAGCTGATGATCGCCCTGTACGGCGCGGGCCGGCAGGCCGACGCCCTCGACGTCTTCCGCCGGATGCGCCGCCTGCTGGACGCCGAGCTGGGCATCCAGCCCTCCCCGGCGCTGCGCCGGGTGGAGAACGCGATCCTGCGCCACGACCCGGCGCTGGCAGGCGATGCGCACGCGACCCTCCTCCAGCTCGCGTGAAGATGGTTAGCTGTCCGTCGGGACAGAGCTGTCCGCCAGGGCCGAGCTGTGCGCCGCGAGGACGGAATCGCCCCCTCCGCGCCGCTCGCTCCGGTACAACCTAGGTGGTCCCGAACATCTCGGGCCGAGCGGTGCGACGGGGCGGAGGGGACGCATTCGTGGATTCGGCGGCACCGTCGGCATCGGGTCGTCCTGTCGTACGGTTCAACATCCTCGGATCGCTGGAAGGCTGGCACGGCGAGCGCCGGCTGCGGCTCGGCAGCCCGACCCAGGAACGCGTGCTGGTCACCCTGCTGCTGGAGCCGGGGCGCATGGTGCCGCTGCCCCGGCTGGTCGCCGCGGCCTGGGACGAGGCGCCGCCGCAGACCGCCGGCCACCAGATCCGCAAGTCCGTCGCCGCGCTGCGCACCCGCATCCCCGACGGCGCCTCGATGATCGTCACCGACGGCGCCGGATACCGGGCGATGCTCGGCGAACACCAGCTGGACCTGCACGAGTTCACCCAGTGGGCCCGCCAGGCCCGGCAGGCGGTGACCGCCGGGCACGCCGCCGAGGCGGTCGGGCATCTGCGGGCCTGCCTGGACCTGTGGCGCGGCCCGGTCATGGCGGGCGCCGGCGGCACGGTGATCACGGCGGCCTCCGCGGCGCTGGAGGAGCGCCACATGGCGGTCGCCGAGCAGTACTTCGAGCTCCAGCTCGAACTCGGCCAGTCCACCGAACTGGTCGGCCCGTTACGTGAGTTGATCATCGCCCATCCGCTGCGGGAGACCCTGCGCGGCCGCCTGATGCTCGCCCTGTACCGGGCCGGCCGGCAGGCGGAGGCGCTGGAGGAGTTCGGCCGGGTGCGCGCGCTGCTCGTGGAGGAGCTGGGCATCGACCCGGGCGCCGAACTGACCCGGCTGTACGAGGCCATTCTGCGCGACAGCCCCGAAGTGGCCCCGCGGGTACCGCAGTCCGTGGCCGACCGCGCCGCGCTCCTCGCCCCCGCGGCCTACCTCCAGCCGTCCGCCTCCGAGCCCGCCCCCTGCACCCTGCCCTACGACCTGCCGGACTTCACCGGGCGCGAGCCGGAGCTGGCGCGGATCCTCCAGGTGGGGCGGGCCCCGGCCGGCGGGAGCACCCGGATCGTCGGCGTCGACGGGATGGGCGGCAGCGGCAAGAGCGCGCTCGCCGTGCACGCGGCCCATCTGCTCGCCGCCGACTACCCGGACGGGCAGCTCTTCGTCGACCTGCGCGGCTTCAGCCCCGGCGAGAAGGCGCAGGAGCCGTCCGCCGTCCTGCACTCCCTGCTGCGTGCCGTCGGCATCCCGGACGACCGGATACCCGATGACCTGGAGCGGCGTACGACGCTCTGGCGAACCGTTTCGGCACAGCGAAGACTCCTGCTGCTCCTCGACAACGCCGCCGACGCCGCCCAGGTCCGCCCGCTGCTGCCCGCCGCCGAGGACTGCCTGGCCATCCTCACCGGCCGGGTCCGGATGCTCGACCTGGACGGCGCCGAGTGGCTCTCCCTCGGCCTGCTCTCGCCCGACGACAGCGCGACCCTGCTCACCCGGACCCTCGGCGCCGACCGCACCACCGCCGAACCCGAGGCCACCGCCCGGCTGGCCGGCCTGTGCGGCGGACTGCCCCTCGCCCTGCGCATCACCACCGCCCGGCTGCGCAACCGCCCCCGCTGGACCGTGCAGTACCTGGTCGACCGGCTCGCCGACGAGACCCGGCGGCTGCGCGAACTGAGCGCCGGGGAGCGCAGCGTCGAGGCCACGCTGCGGCTGTCGTACCAGGCGATGGACGCGGACCAGCGCATCGCCTTCCGCCTCCTCGGCCTGCATCCGGGCAGCGCCATCGACGTCCACTCCGCCGCCGCGCTGCTCGGCACCGACGTCCACGACGCCGAGGACACCCTGGAGAACCTCCTCGACGCCCACCTCCTGGAACAGCACGAGGCCGGGCTGTACGGCTTCCACGACCTGGTGCGCACCTACGCGATGAGCGTGCGGGAGGCGGAGGACGACGAGGAGGGGGCGGTGGGGCGGTTGGTCTCGTATTACACGCTGGCGACCGACGTGGCGTGCGAGGTGCTGTTTCCCGGCCGTGAGCCCTTCGGCGACCCGCCGGCCGCCGACGCGCCGGAACTGCCCCGGCTGGATGTCGGCGAGCAGGCGCTGCGCTGGTTCGACCGCGAGCACGAGGCGCTTCTCGCGATCCTCTCCAGGGCGGCCGCGCAGGACCTGCACCGCACCGCCGCGCTGCTGGCCCGCAATCTGCTGTTCTACCTCAACTTACGCGGACACAACGAGCAGTTCCGGGTGATCAGCCGGATCGCGGTCGGTGCCTGCCAGCGGCTCGGTGACCGGGAGCTGCTGGGCCTGAGCCTGACCAATCTGGCCATCGCGCACTGGTGGCTCGGCGACTTCCAGGACGGCATCACCACGGCGCAGGAGGCCCTGGACCTGGCCGATGCCGACGACCGCAGCACCAGGGCGTTCTGCCTCGACGTGCTCGGCCTGCTGCACGGGGCGCTCGGCCACTTCGACGAGGCCCGCGCCCACCTGTCCCAGGGCATCCGGCTGCACCGGGAGGTGCGGGCACCGCGCGACGAGGCGCAGGCGCTGGTCAACCTGAGCACCGTGCAGACCTGGGCGGGCCACTACGCCGAGGCCGCCCGGTACGCGGCCCGGGCCACCGAGCTCAACCGGCGCCTCGGCGAGCGCAACAACGAGATCTCCTCGCTGACCTGGCTGGCCCTCGCCCACCTCGGCACGGGTGACGACGAGCGGGCCCGCGCCTGTCTCGCCCAGGCGCTCGAACTGTGCGACGAGTCTCGCAAACCCGGGAACGTGGCCGTCGTCCTCGCGCTCTGGGCGCAGGTCTGCCAGCGCCTCGGCGATGTGCGCTCGGTCGCCGAACACGCCGAGCGTGCCCTGGACCTGGTCACCGCCGAGGGCAATGCCCTGCGGCAGGCGACCGTGGCCAACCTGGTGGGTCTGGTGTATCTGCGGCGTGCCGCGCCCGACCGGGCGATGGAACTGCACTGCCGCGCACACGAGTTGGCCTCTCGGCTCAACTACCGCTTCGAGGTCGCCCGGGCGCTGCACGGCATGGCGGAGGCGGCACAGGCGTTGGGCGACGCTACGTCGGCGCGTCGGCACCGACAGGCGGCGGAGGCTCTGTACGACGCAATGGGCGTGACCGAGGCGGGCAGGCGGCTGTAGGCGAGGAAGCGCACCGACGGGGCAGGTGCCCGGTCGGTGCGGCCGCTGCCCCGGACGGTCAGGGGTTGACGCTGCGCGGGTCGCGCTCGTCCGCCAGCACCGGACCCGACGCTGCGTGCTCGCCCGACAGGCCGGCCGCGACATGCGCCAGGTCGCGCCCCACATCGTTCGCCGGACCGGACGCGGCGATACCGAGCGTCAGCACACCCGCGCCGGCGAGCGCGGTCAGAGCCGTCTTCGTACGCAGTGCGATGGAACGCATGGTGTATCCCCCAGGAAGACAGGAAGAGCAGAGACGGTTCGTGATCCGGTCGCCGGGCCTCTCCCCGACGCCGTGACCGATGCTCCTGGGGAACGATCCCCATGCCGTCCCCGCTGGTTCCCGTACCAGGTCAGCCCCCCGGTACTCCCGGATTCAAGCGTTCCTCAAGCGGTCCTCAAGCGGCCCCGGATCTCCGTCTCTCCCCCCTGGAAAGGGCGGCGGGGGGTCAGGCGACCCCGGCCACCCGCAGCAGCGCGGTCGTCGCCGCCGCGCCCACGACCACCACGACGAACGGTGCCCGTCGCCAGGCCAGCAGGACGGCCACCAGCACCCCGGCCGGCCGGGCCCAGCCGGCGAAGCCGCCGCCCTCGGTCAGCGCGCCCGTGGCGAGCAGGGCGACCAGCAGGACCACCGCCCCGGCCGAGGCCAGCTCCTGGACGCGCGGCGGCACCGTCACCCGCCCGTGCAGCACCGGTCCGACCAGCCGGAAGGCGTACGTGCCGACGGCGAGCGCCAGGATCACGACGACCGTGGCGTTCATGCGTCGGCCTCCTTCCGGGCGACCGGTTCCCGGTGCAGGAGGAGCCCGGCCAGAGCGACCAGCACCGGCACCCCGGCCGGCACAGCGGGCGTCACGGCCAGCGCCAGTGCGGCGCCGGCCGCCGCGCACCGCCGTACCGCCGCGTCGGCCCGCAGCGCGGGCAGGACCAGGGCGACCAGGACGGCCGGGAAGGCGGCGTCCAGGCCGTAGCGCGCGGTGTCGCCGAGCGCGCTGCCGGCCAGTGCTCCCGCGAGCACGCCGATGTTCCACACGGCGAACAGCCCGAGCCCGGAGATCCAGAAGGCCCGCCGCTGCCGTACCGGATCGCTCTGGGCGAGAGCGAAGGCGACCGTCTCGTCGGTGACCAGGTGCGCGCCGAGGAAGCGGGCCGCGCGGCTGGTGCCGAGGATCTCCGCGACGGCCAGGCTGAACGCGGCCGTACGGGTGTTGAGGAGCAGCCCGGTGGCCGCCGCCGCGACCGGCCCGCCCCCGGCGAGCAGCACGCCGACGGCGCTGAACTGGGCCGATCCCGCGTACACCAGCACGGACATCAGCACCGGCACCCACAGCGGCAGCCCGCCGGCCACGGAGACCGCGCCGAAGGAGACGCCGACGATGCCGCTGGCCAGCCAGACGAGCGAGGCGTCGCGGATCAGCGAGCGGTCCTCGGACAGGCCGGAGGGCGCCGGGGGAGTGGAGGATGTCGGGGGTATCGGGGTTGTTCGTTGTGACGAACGCATGTTTTCTACAATGGACAGTGAGTACTCTGTCCGTCAAGGCGAACGATCGTACCGATGGAGCGAACAAGATGTCCGAGGTCCCCGACCGGCTCCCGATGGACTGGATCGCCGCGTCCCTCAAGCGCGAGCGCACCCGTGCCGCGCTGTCCCTGTCCGAGCTGGCCAAGCGTGCCGGAATCGCCAAGTCCACGCTGTCCCAGCTGGAGGCCGCCAGCGGGAACCCGAACGTCGAGACGCTGTGGGCCCTCGCGGTGGCGCTGGGGGTGCCGTTCAGCGTGCTGGTCGAGCCGCCGGTGCAGAGTGTCCAGGTGATCCGCGCCGGCGAGGGCCCCGGCGTCGCCTCCGAGCAGGCCAGTTTCGTCGGCACGCTGCTGTCGGCCAGTCCGCCCGGGGCGCGCCGGGACATCTATCGGATCAGCACGGAGCCGGGCTCGGCCCGCGCGGCGGAGCCGCATATTCCGGGCACGGTGGAGCATCTGATCGTCGGCTCGGGACGGGTGAAGGCGGGACCGGTCGGGGAAGAGGTGGAACTGGGCCCCGGTGACTACATGACGTATCGCGGGGATGTCGCCCACTCGTACGAGGCGCTGGTGCCGGGCACGGCCTTCGTCCTCGTCATGCAGCACGTGTAGAGAAGTGGAGAATTCGCCGGGAATTCACAGAAGGCAGGTTCCCGGCAAAGGCAGGAGCCCCGTCGCCTTACGGCGCGGGGCTCCTTGGGTACTGCACTCAGGTTCTGCGATCAGGCAGTGATCAGACGGGGGTGACGTTCTCCGCCTGCGGGCCCTTCGGGCCCTGCGTCACGTCGAAGGAGACCTGCTGGTTCTCCTCGAGCGAACGGAAGCCCTGGGCGTTGATCGCGGAGTAGTGAACGAAGACGTCGGGGCCGCCGCCCTCCTGGGCGATGAAGCCAAAGCCCTTTTCGGCGTTGAACCACTTAACGGTTCCGGTAGCCATAAGCCCTCCTTGGGCTCAAAAGGGTTGCCCTGCTCCAGAACCTGCACGTGCGAAACGGTGCTGCACAACTGCATTCGTCTGAAAACGACGAGAGCCCGCGGTCACATGCTCCGCAGGCTCTGTACTGCAAGGGAAACCAAACTGCAACTTGCGGCGAGCCTAGCACGCGGGCAGCCGAAAGCAATAGAGGGCAAGATCACTTCACCCGGATGTTTGAACGGCTGTTACTCCGTTCGATGGCGGGGTCGGTCGCAGCACCGTACCGCACGGGGTCTAGCCTCGCGATGTGGACAATTCTCGCACCCGGCCACGCGTGGGCCACATCCAGTTCCTGAACTGCCTGCCCCTCTACTGGGGGCTCGCGAGAACCGGCACGCTCCTCGACTTCGAGCTGACCAAGGACACCCCGGAGAAGCTCAGCGCGCAGCTCGTGCGCGGCGATCTCGACATCGGTCCGATCACCCTCGTCGAGTTCCTGCGCAACGCGGACGATCTCGTCGCCTTTCCCGACATCGCCGTCGGCTGCGACGGCGACGTCATGTCCTGCGTGATCGTCTCGCAGGTCCCCCTCGACCGCCTCGACGGCGCCCGGGTCGCCCTCGGCTCGACCTCCCGCACCTCGGTCCGGCTCGCCCAGCTGCTGCTCGCCGAGCGCTACGGCGTCCATCCCGAGTACTACACCTGCCCGCCCGACCTCAGCCTGATGATGCAGGAGGCCGACGCCGCCGTCCTGATCGGGGACGCGGCACTGCGCGCCAACCTCTTCGACGGCCCGCGCTACGGCCTGACCGTGCACGACCTCGGGCGGATGTGGAAGGAGTGGACCGGCCTGCCGTTCGTCTTCGCGGTCTGGGCGGCCCGCAGGGAGTACCTGGAGCGCGAGCCGCTCCTCACCCGCCAGGTCCACGAGGCCTTCCTCGACTCCCGCAACGTCTCCCTGGAGGAGGTCGGCAAGGTCGCCGAACAGGCCGCCCGCTGGGAGAACTTCGACGAGGCGACCCTGGCGCAGTACTTCACCACCCTCGACTTCAGCTTCGGTGCCCCGCAGTTGACGGCCGTCGCCGAGTTCGCCCGCCGGGTGGGCCCGACGACCGGCTTCCCGGCGGATGTCAAGGTGGACCTGCTGAGTCCGTGAGCCGCTGCGGGCCCCCCGTCCCCGTCCTTGCGAGGCCACTGAGGCGTGGCGCCGGCGAAAACCGCCGGCCCACGCAGGGACGACGGGGAAGCCGAGCCGTAACCAGGCCGCGGAACGCGGCGTCAGGAGTCCGACAAGTCCGACGGGGGTGCCGCGGGTTCTGTCCGCCCACCGGCGGCCGCTCTCCCGGCCACATGCGCCGCAACGATACGGTGGCCGCCTTCCGTGGCGCGACTGATGGAGAGTGAGCCGGCATGGAACCACGCACCGAGGCCCTCCCCGACGAACTCCTGCCGACCCGGCGCGAGGGCGTCACCGCGGCCGGGTGAGGGGCGTGCCGCTCTGCATCGCCGCCGCCGTGCTGTGGGGCGCGATGGCAGGGGCGCTGCTCCCCAGAGCCGCCAGCCGTTTCGCCGTCCCGGCGGGGGAGGGCTGGCGGGACCGGTGCCCGCGGGGACACGCGCTGCGCGGCTGGCTCGGACCGGCACGCTGCGGGGAGTGCGTGCGCGGCGGGGAGCGCGGGCGGATCCGGGAGGTCTCCCTCCTCGCCGCCGTCACCGCTCTCCTGTGCGCCGCCCTCACCGCCGCCACCGGAACCCGGCCGGAACTGGCGGTCTGGCTGCTCCTCGCGCCCGTCGGGGTGCTGCTGGCCGTGATCGACGTCAGGGTGCAGCGGCTGCCCGACCCGCTGACCCTGCCGCTCGCCCCGGCCGCCCTCGCCCTGCTGGGCCTCGCCGCGCTGGTTCCCGAGCACGCCGGCCACTGGCTGACCGCGCTGTACGGTGCGCTCGCCCTGGGCGCGGGCTATCTCGTGTTGTTCCTCGTCCATCCCTCCGGCATGGGCTTCGGCGACGTGAAGCTGGCGGTGGGGATGGGCGCGGTGCTCGGCTGGTACGGCTGGTCCGTCGTGCTGCTCGGCGCCTTCGCCGGGTTCCTGCTGGGCGCGTTGTACGGCGGCGCGCTGGTCGTCGTACGGCGGGCGGGGCGCAGGACGGCGATCCCGTTCGGGCCGTTCCTGCTGTCCGGCGCCCTGGCCGGGGTGCTGATCGGCGCCTGCGCGGGCTGAGGTCGGCGGGGTGAAACGGCTGGCGTAGGCTGGTTCGGTCCGTCCACGTTCCTTGCGGAAAGGCAGCCCGGTGACCGAGAAGGCCGACCTCGCTTCTGTTGATGTCACAGCCGTGCTCGACCGAGCCGCAGCGGGCGGACGCATCACCCCGGAGGAGGCCCTCGTCCTCTACCGCGACGCCCCGCTGCACGCGCTGGGCGCGGCCGCCGACGCCGTGCGCCGCCGCAAGTACGCCGGGACCGAGCACATCGCGACGTACATCATCGAGCGCAACATCAACTACACGAACGTGTGCGTCACGGCGTGCAAGTTCTGCGCCTTCTACGCGGCCCCCAAGGACAAGGACAAGGGCTGGACCCGCGACCTGGACGACATCCTGCGCCGCTGCGCGGAGACCGTCGAACTGGGCGGCACCCAGATCATGTTCCAGGGCGGCCACCACCCCGACTACGGCGTCGAGTACTACGAGAAGCACTTCAAGGCCATCAAGGACGCCTACCCGCAGCTCGTCATCCACTCCCTCGGCGCCTCCGAGGTCGAGCACATGGCCCGGATCAGCGGCGTGTCCGTCGAGGAGGCCGTCACCCGGATCCACGAGGCCGGCCTCGACTCCTTCGCCGGTGCCGGCGCCGAACTGCTCCCCGCGCGCCCCCGCAAGGCCATCGCCCCGCTGAAGGAGTCCGGCGAACGCTGGCTGGAGATCATGGAGACCGCGCACCGGCTGGGCGTGGAGTCCACCTCGACGATGCTGATGGGCACGGGCGAGACCAACGCCGAGCGCATCGAGCACCTGCGGATGATCCGCGACGTCCAGGACCGCACGGGCGGCTTCCGCGCCTTCATCCCGTACACCTACCAGCCCGAGAACAACCACCTCAAGGGCCGCACCCAGGCCACCCTCTTCGAGTACCTGCGGATGATCGCCATCGCCCGCCTCTTCCTCGACAACGTCCAGCACATCCAGGGCTCCTGGCTCACCACCGGCAAGGAGGTCGGCCAGCTGTCGCTCCACTACGGCGCCGACGACCTCGGCTCGATCATGCTGGAGGAGAACGTGGTCTCCTCGGCCGGTGCCAAGCACCGCTCGAACCGGCTGGAGATCATCGACCTGATCCGCAAGGCGGGCCGCGTCCCGGCGCAGCGCGCGACGACGTACGAGCACCTGGTCGTGCACGACGACCCGGCCAACGACCCCGTCGACGACCGCGTCGTCTCGCACATCTCGTCCACGGCCATCGAGGGCGGCACGGCCCACCCCGAGCTGAAGCTGCTGACGTCCAACTGACGCCGCCGTGCTGACGATCCACGCCGCCCCGCTGGTCCTGCCGGTGGGCGCGGCACCCGTCGAGGACGGGGCTGTGGTGGTGGACGGCGACCGGATCACGGCCGTCGGGCCGTACGAGGAGGCCGTCGCCGCGGCTCCGGGCGCGCGGGTGCGGCGCTGGCCGGGCGTGCTCACCCCGGGGCTGCGCCAGTGGCACCCGCTGTGGCTGCTGCGCCGCTGCTACCACCCCGACCCGCGCGAAGCCGACGAGCTGGGCGAACTGCCGCTGTGGGGCGAGCGGTTGGCCGCCCTGGGCGACCTCGCCGAGAGCCGCTGGTCGGGCAGTGTCCGGCGGGGTGTGCAGCGGATGCTGCGGTACGGCACGACGGCGGTCGCGTCCCCGGGTGCACGCTTCGGCGATCCGCTGGTGGCCACGGCCGTCGCCCGGTCCGGGCTGACGGTCGTGGGTGTCCAGGGCGCCCCCGGCATGCTGCTGGGCGAGTGTCCCGACCTCGACCCGTTCGCCGAGGGGTACGACCTCGCCGGCACGGTCCACGGCCCCCTGACCGTCGGCGGCCGGGCCGACCTCGCCGTGTTCGACGTCCCCGACGAGCCGGCCCTGAGCGAGCGCGGCGCGGTGACCTGCGTGGCGACCGTGCTGGGCGGCCGGCTGGTGTACCGGGGCCGCTGACCGGGCCCAGCCGTCCACGGCCGGACTCTGGTACCTGCGCACGTACCTGCGGTTCGGGCTGCCGCTGATGCGTCAGGAAGCCCGCCCTCGTCCCCGGAGGCCGGGCTGCAACAATGGGCGGGTGACCCGCGCCTCCCTGAACAAGCAGCCGCACGAAGTCGCCTCGATGTTCGACGACGTGGCGGAACGGTACGACCTGACCAACGACGTGCTGTCGCTCGGCCAGGACCGGCGCTGGCGCAAGGAGGTGTCGAAGGCGGTCGACGCGCGCCCCGCGCAGAAGATCCTCGACCTCGCGGCCGGTACGGCCACCTCCTCGCTGCCCTTCGCGCGGACGGGCGCGTACGTCGTCCCCTGCGACTTCTCGGTCGGGATGCTCCGGGTCGGCAAGCGGAAGCACACCTGGCTGCCGTTCACGGCCGGGGACGCGACGCGACTGCCGTTCAGGGACGACACCTTCGACGCCGTGACGATCTCCTTCGGACTGCGCAACGTCCAGGACTTCGACGCGGCCCTGCGGGAGATGCACCGGGTGACCCGCCCCGGCGGCCGCGTGGTGATCTGCGAGTTCTCGACGCCGACCTGGGCGCTCTTCCGCACCGTCTACACCGAGTACCTGATGCGGGCGCTGCCGCCGGTCGCGCGCGCGGTCTCCTCGAACCCGGACGCCTACGTCTACCTCGCCGAGTCCATCCGTGCCTGGCCCGACCAGCCCGCCCTCGCCGAACGGCTGCGCAAGGCGGGCTGGACGAAGGTGGCGTGGCGCAACCTCACCGGCGGTGTGGTCGCGCTGCACCGGGGCTTCAAGGAGAGCTGAACCCCCGTCGGTGTCTCACCGGTTGATCATCTCGAAGGCGTCGCCGGGCTCGCCGAGTTCGCGTTGCATCCCGCCGCTCGGCGGGCGCGGGATGCGCGGTTCGCGCACGCCTCCGCCGCCCTCGCCTTCCCCGAAGTCGAACCACACGTACACCATCGAGTCCGGCGGCACCTCGGCGCCGGGCGGCGGATACTGGCGTACGACGTAGTCGACAACGGTGTGGTGGAAGTCCGGGCGGTCCGGCGCGTTGAGGAACAGGCCCCGCGCCCGGGCCGTTTCGCGCGCGTCCACGGCCATCAGTCCGACCAGCCGTGGCACACGCACTTCGGGTGTTTTGGGTGTTATGCGCACAGATGTCACCCCCAGCGGTACTGGAAGGGTAACTCCCGCGCCTCCCGGCCGGAAGGATCCGGTGTCTTTCTGTAACAGATGACTACTCTGCGTTATTGAGGCGGTCGCCGTTGTCGCCCTTGTCGCCCTTGACGACGGGAGCGACGGGGGAGTCGAGGGCGAGCCGGAAGCAGAGGGCCCGCTCGCCCAGGGTCGGGTGCGGATAGGTCTCCGCCGGCCGCATGCCGAGCCGCCGGGTCACCGCGATCGACCGCTCGTTGCCGGGCCGGACCATCGCCACGACCTCCTTCACCCCGGCCGCCCGCACCCGCTCCAGCGTCTCGCGCGCGGCCGCCGTGACGTACCCCTTGCCCCAGTGCGTGCGACCGAGCCGCCAGCCGATCTCCGTCTCGCCGACCGGACCCCAGGCGGGCCGCCAGGGCTGGGCGCCGGTGAACCCGATGACCTCGCCGGTCCCGTCCAGCATCGTCCACAGGCAGAAGCCGAGCTCCGCGTCGTGCCGCCGCTGGCGCGCGGTGAGTTCCTCGTAGACGGAGAGGGCCGCCGGCCTGCCGCCGTAGAACTCCATGACCTCGGGATCTCCGAAGAGCCGGTGCCAGGCGACGGCGTCCTCGTGCGTAGGGACGCGCAGTCGTACCGCGGGGAGGGGTCGGTTCACAGGGCAGCCCTTCATCCGGGTGATCAATTCTGCTGAATAGACTGCCCATGTCCAGTGCCGGTCGGCACGCAGATTTCGAACTTGGGGAGATCCCGCCGTGACCGTCGTGAAGGAGCCCCTCTCCGAGAACACCGCCGACGTGATCGTCGTCGGCGCGGGGCCGGCCGGCTCCACGACCGCCTACCACCTTGCAAAGGCCGGTCTCGACGTCCTGCTCCTGGAGAAGACCGCGTTCCCGCGCGAGAAGGTGTGCGGCGACGGCCTCACCCCGCGCGCGGTGAAGCAGCTCGTCGCCATGGGCATCGACATCTCCGAGGAGGCCGGCTGGCTGCGCAACAAGGGCCTGCGCATCATCGGGGGCGGCTCCCGCCTCCAGCTGGACTGGCCGGATCTCGCCGCCTACCCGAACTACGGACTCGTCCGCAAGCGCGACGACTTCGACGAGCAGCTCGCCCGCAACGCGCAGAAGGCGGGGGCGCGGCTGTACGAGCGCTGCAACGTGGGCGCCCCGGTCATCGACGACCGCACGGGCCGCATCACCGGTGTGACCGCCAAGGTCGGCGAGGAGAAGCGCGAGGTCACCTTCCACGCGCCGCTGGTCGTCGCCGCCGACGGCAACTCCACCCGGCTGTCCCTCGCGATGGGCCTGCACCGCCGCGAGGACCGCCCGATGGGGGTCGCCGTGCGCACCTACTTCACCTCGCCCCGCCACGACGACGACTACCTGGAGTCCTGGCTGGAACTGTGGGACCGCCGCGGCGCCGAGGACCGCCTGCTGCCCGGCTACGGCTGGATCTTCGGCATGGGCGACGGCACGTCGAACGTGGGCCTCGGTGTGCTGAACACCTCCGCCTCCTTCAAGGAACTGGACTGGCGCGAGGTCCTCAAGGCCTGGTGCGCCTCCATGCCCGAGGACTGGGGCTACACCCCCGAGAACATGACCGGCCCGATCCGCGGCGCCGCCCTGCCCATGGCCTTCAACCGCCAGCCGCACTACACGCGCGGGCTGCTGCTCGTCGGTGACGCCGGCGGCCTGGTGAACCCCTTCAACGGCGAGGGCATCGCCTACGCCATGGAGTCCGGCCAGATCGCCGCCGACGTCGTCGTCCAGGCCCACGCGCGGGCCACGCCCGCCCAGCGCGAGATCGCCCTCCAGCGGTACCCGCGCGTCCTCAAGGACACCTACGGCGGCTACTACACGCTCGGCCGCGCCTTCGTGAAGCTCATCGGCAACCCGAAGGTCATGCAGATCGCCACCCAGCGCGGCCTCACACACCCGATGCTGATGAAGTTCACCCTCAAGCTCCTCGCGAACCTCACCGACCCCACGGGCGGCGACGCGATGGACCGCGTGATCAACGGCCTGAGCCGGGTGGCCCCGAAGGCGTGAGCACCCCCTAGGGCCGGCTCAGTTCCCCGGTGCGGGCGGCCCGGCGGGCGAAGACCTCGTCCCGCCGGTCCGCCATCTGCCGCAGCGCGTTCTTCTTCTCGCGTGTGGAGAGCCGGTCCAGGTAGACGTGCCCGTGGGTGTGGTCGGTCTCGTGGGCCAGACAGCGGGCGAAATATCCCGTGCCCTCGATGACGAGCGGACGGCCGTCCCTGTCCTGCCCGCGCACGACGGCGCGCTCCGGCCGCGGTACGGCCATCACGGCGCCCGGCACCGACAGACAGCCCTCGCCCTCGTCGATCAGCCGACGCCCGGCCGGGGCGGACTCCAGCACGGGATTGACGATGTGCCCGACATGTCGGACACCATCGTCGTCGGGGCAGTCGTACACGAACAGACGCAGATCGACGCCCACTTGATTGGCCGCGAGGCCGGCTCCCTCGGCGACGTACATGGTGAGGAACATGTCGTCGATGAGCGCGGCGAGGTCGGGCCCGAACTCCGTGACGTCCCGGCACGGCTTGTGCAGGACCTCCTCGCCGACCTCGGTGACCCGGCGCACCGTCCCACGCCCGGACTCGGGGGCGTGGCGCGGGTAGTAGTCGACGGGACTTCCCTGTACGAACACGCGTGGCATCGCGCGGTCTCCTTCGCTCGTGACCGGACCGCCGTACGACGGCCCGGACCGAGCATGTCAGGAAGGACCGGCCCGCACGCAGGTACGGCGCAAGGGCCGCTGCCCCCGAGCGGCTGCGGCCCTACGCGCGTTGAGTGGTGCCGGTGCCCTCAGAGCACCCGCACGGCGCCGGTCGGCGGGTCGTACGACAGCGGCCTTTCGACGATGCCGGTGGACGGGTTCTGCGCGCCGACGAACATACCGTCGCCGACGTACACCGCCACGTGGTACGCGCTGCCCGCGCCGCCCCAGTAGAGGATGTCGCCCGGCTGGAGGTTGCTCAGCGAGACCTGAGTGCCCTGGGTCGACTGGTCCTGGGAGACGCGCGGCAGGTCGACGCCGATCTGCTTGAAGGCGGACTGCACCAGGCCGGAGCAGTCGTAGGCGCTCGGGCCGGAGGCGCCCAGGACGTAGGACTTGCCGATCTGCGCCTTCACGAAGGCGATGACCGTGGCGGCCGAACCGGTCGCGGAGCCGGTGTCGGTGGAGGAGGTGCCGGTGCTCGACGAGGCGGAGAGCGTGGTGCGCTCCGCGTTGCGCGAGGCACGGGCGGCGGCCTCGATGCGGGCCTGCTCCTCGGCCTTCTTCTTGGCCGCCGCGGCCTTCTGCTGGGCCTCGGCGAGGTCCGCCTTGGCCTGCTTCGCGGCATTCGCGGCGGCCGCGTCGCGCTCCGCCTGGAGCTGGTAGTTCGCGGCGGCCTGCTGCGTGGCGTCCGCGGACTGGGCGGCCTGGGCGGCCAGGTCGGCCGTCAGGGTGGGCAGTTCGAGGGTCTGCGTCACCGGCTCGGCCGCGTTCGCCGAGCCGGACGCCCCGGCGACTGCCAGAGTGCCGAGGACGCCACCGGCAACTCCGGCCCGCATCGCGAAGGTCGACGCGCTGCGGCGGGGCTTCCGGTGGCTGCGTATGTGAGCGGTGTGGGACATGAGGACAACGGGTACCAGGGGCTCCTTCATATCTTCAAGAAACGTGTGCTGCGCCACAGTTGCTCAATCGAGACCCTGAATCCCGGGTGTGTCGCTCTTTATTGACGCCGTAACGGACATAGCGGACGTTGGCGATCAAGCCCTTGATCACGGTCTTTGATCATTACGTCCGAATTGCCCCGCACCTACCACCGGTTGGGATGGTTGGCCAACCCCGGTTCTCATGACCCTCTCATCGATGTGGCGGAGGTCACGGAACGGTTACCGGAAGGGTGGCGTCCCGTGTGCGCGGAGCTCGTGAACGCGCGCACGCGTCCACATCGCGCTCCGCGCTCCCCCTGATGTGTGAACGCGGCCCTCTAGCAGGCAGTCGCGTCCAGCACCAATTTGCATGCAAGCGAAGTCTCTTGATATTGAGACGCCCCCTCCGGCCTGCGACGACAAGCCGGAATGTCACTTCTGGTGATCAACTGAACGCTTCGCGTATGAAGATCACCCATCATCCGACTTCATGATCCTTCGTCAGGTGGTGGAGATCACAAAGCTTGTGGAATACCCCGTGTCGCAGATCACAGAGCGGCGGGCATAAGATGCGAGGCAGTTGGGCTTGTGACCTGCTTCACATGTTCTCGATCTTCGCCCGGGACGAGCGGGGCGCGTGGGACCGGTGAGGCGGGTGTGGGCCCTGTGAACCGCCAGCAGTCAGCGCCGACTGAGAGGAGCGAGGAGCGGTGAACGCGTATGCGCCCATCCTCGTACTGGGAGCCCTCGGGGCAGGCTTTGCGATCTTCTCCGTGGTCATGGCCACGCTGATCGGGCCGAAGCGGTACAACCGCGCGAAGCTCGAGGCCTATGAATGCGGTATCGAGCCGACCCCCACGCCGGCCGGCGGCGGGCGCTTCCCCATCAAGTACTACCTGACGGCGATGCTCTTCATCGTCTTCGACATCGAGATCGTCTTCCTCTACCCCTGGGCCGTCACCTTCGACGCCCTGGGGATCTTCGGGCTCGTGGAGATGCTGCTCTTCGTGCTCACCGTCTTCGTCGCGTACGCGTACGTATGGCGGCGCGGCGGCCTGGAATGGGACTGAGGGGCCTTTAACGACATGGGACTCGAAGAAAAGCTGCCGAGCGGTTTCCTGCTCACCACCGTCGAGCAGGCCGCGGGCTGGGTGCGCAAGGCGTCCGTCTTCCCGGCCACCTTCGGCCTCGCGTGCTGCGCCATCGAGATGATGACGACCGGCGCCGGCCGTTACGACCTGGCGCGCTTCGGCATGGAGGTCTTCCGCGGCTCGCCGCGCCAGGCCGACCTGATGATCGTCGCCGGCCGGGTCAGCCAGAAGATGGCGCCGGTGCTCCGGCAGGTCTACGACCAGATGCCCAACCCCAAGTGGGTGATCTCCATGGGCGTCTGCGCCTCCTCGGGCGGCATGTTCAACAACTACGCGATCGTCCAGGGCGTCGACCACATCGTCCCGGTCGACATCTACCTGCCGGGCTGCCCGCCCCGCCCCGAGATGCTGATGGACGCGATCCTCAAGCTCCATCAGAAGATCCAGACCTCCAAGCTCGGCGTGAACGCCGAGGAAGCCGCCCGCGAGGCGGAGGAGGCGGCGCTCAAGGCCCTGCCCACGATCGAGATGAAGGGGCTGCTGCGGTGAGCGACGCGAACGGCAACGGCACGGGCGGCGCGAACGGATCCGCGAACGGCGTCAACCCGGAGAAGGACCTGTCCGCCTCCAACCTCCCCGGCCAGCGCGGCCAGGGCGGCGAGGAGATCCGCGTCCAGCGCGGCATGTTCGGCGCCAACAACGGCGGCGACACCTCCGGCTACGGCGGACTGGTCCGCTCGGTCCGCCTCCCGGGTCCCGCGAGCAGGCCCTACGGCGGCTGGTTCGACGAGGTCGCCGACGAACTCGAAGGCGCCCTGGAGGAACAGGGACTCCTCCCGGAGAACGCCATCGAGAAGACGGTCGTCGACCGCGCCGAGCTGACCTTCCACATCGAACGCGAGCACCTGGTCCGTGTCGCCCGCACCCTGCGCGACGACCCGGCCCTGCGCTTCGAGCTGTGCACCGGCGTCAGCGGCGTCCACTACCCGAACGACAAGGGCCGCGAGCTGCACGCCGTCTACCACCTGCGCTCGATCACCCACAACCGGCTGATCCGCCTCGAAGTCAGCGCTCCCGACAGCGACCCGCGCATCCCGTCCCTGGTCCCCGTCTATCCGACGAACGACTGGCACGAGCGCGAGACCTATGACTTCTTCGGGATCGTCTTCGACGGTCACCCGGCCCTGACGCGGATCATGATGCCGGACGACTGGCAGGGCCACCCGCAGCGCAAGGACTACCCCCTCGGCGGCATCCCCGTCGAGTACAAGGGCGCCCAGATCCCGGCTCCGGACCAGCGGAGGTCGTACTCGTGAGCACGCAGTCAGCATCCGCGGCCGACGCCGCATCGGCGCGCGAGACCACCGAGGGCACCGTATATACGGTCACCGGTGGCGACTGGGACGAGATCGTCCAGTCCGCGACCCGCGCCGACGACGAACGCATCGTCGTCAACATGGGTCCGCAGCACCCGTCCACCCATGGAGTGCTTCGCCTGATCCTGGAGATCGAGGGCGAGACCGTCACCGAGGCCCGCTGCGGCATCGGCTATCTGCACACCGGCATCGAGAAGAACCTCGAATTCCGCACGTGGACGCAGGGCACCACCTTCGTCACGCGCATGGACTACCTCACGTCCTTCTTCAACGAGACCGCCTACTGTCTCGCCGTCGAGAAACTCCTCGGCATCGAGGACGAGATCACCGAGCGCGCCAAGATCATCCGGGTGCTCCTGATGGAGCTGAACCGGCTCTCCTCCCACCTGGTGTGCATCGCCACCGGCGGCATGGAGCTGGGCGCCACCACGATCATGATCTACGGATTCCGCGATCGTGAAATGATTCTCGACCTCTACGAGCTCATCACGGGCCTGCGCATGAACCACGCGTACATCCGGCCCGGCGGACTCGCCCAGGACCTGCCGCCCGGCGCGGTGGACCAGATCCGCGCGTTCGTGAAGAAGATGAAGAAGAACCTCCCGGAGTACGACAAGCTCGCCACCGGGAACCCCATCTTCAAGGCCCGCATGCAGGACATCGGCTACCTCGACCTGGCCGGCTGCATGGCCCTCGGCGCCACCGGCCCGATCCTGCGCTCCGCGGGCCTGCCGCACGACCTGCGCAAGGCCCAGCCGTACTGCGGCTACGAGACGTACGACTTCGAGATCCCGACCGCCGACACCTGCGACGCCTACGGCCGCTTCCTGGTCCGCCTGGAGGAGATGCGCCAGTCGCTCGGGATCGTCGAGCAGTGCCTGGACCGGCTCCAGCCCGGACCGGTCATGGTCGCCGACAAGAAGATCGCCTGGCCCGCCCAGCTCGCCCTGGGACCGGACGGACTCGGCAACTCCCTCGACCACATCAAGAAGATCATGGGCACCTCCATGGAGGCCCTGATCCACCACTTCAAGCTCGTCACCGAGGGCTTCCGTGTCCCGCCGGGACAGGCCTACGCGGCCGTCGAGTCCCCCAAGGGCGAACTCGGCGTGCACGCCGTCTCCGACGGCGGCACCCGCCCCTACCGGGTCCACTTCCGCGACCCGTCCTTCACCAACCTGCAGGCCATGGCGGCGATGTGCGAAGGCGGCCAGGTCGCCGACGTGATCGTCGCCGTCGCGTCCATCGACCCCGTGATGGGAGGCGTCGACCGGTGACCACCTCTTCTTCGGAGCGGGGCGTCGGCCTGGGCATGCCCGAACTGCCCGCGCCCGCGTACCCGGACGACGTCCGGGCCCGGCTGGAGGCGGACGCGCGCGAGATCGTCGCGCGCTACCCGGACTCCCGCTCCGCCCTGCTGCCTCTGCTCCACCTCGTGCAGTCGGAGGAGGGCCACGTCACGCGCACCGGAATGCGGTTCTGCGCGGACGTGCTGGACCTGACCACGGCCGAGGTCAGCGCCGTCGCCACCTTCTACACCATGTACCGGCGCAAGGCGTCCGGTGACTACCAGGTCGGCGTGTGCACCAACACGCTGTGCGCGGTGATGGGCGGCGACGAGATCTTCGAGACCCTCCAGGAGCACCTGGGCGTCGGCAACGGCGAGACCACCGGTGACGGCAAGGTCACCCTGGAGCACATCGAGTGCAACGCGGCCTGCGACTTCGCGCCGGTCGTGATGGTCAACTGGGAGTTCTTCGACAACCAGACGCCCGGCAGCGCCAAGCGCCTGGTCGACGACCTGCGCGCGGGGCGGCCCGTGCAGCCCACGCGCGGGGCGCGGATGTGCACCTTCAAGGAGACCGCGCGGATGCTGGCCGGCTTCCCCGACGAGCGGCCCGGGGCCGTCGAGGAGGGCGGCAGTGCGGGACCCGCGTCGCTGGTGGGCCTTCGCCTGGCAAGGGGAGAGGCCGCACCCGCGCGCGTGGTCCATCCGCGCGGAGGTCCGCACGAGGAACCCCAGGACACGCCGTCCGCCGACCAGGACGCAGAGGAGGGGGAGTGATGACCGTGGCAGCCGAACTCAAGGACACCAGCCCCGAGAAGCTGCTCGCACCCGTGCTGTCGGCCTTCTGGGACGAGGACCGGTCCTGGACGCTGGACGTCTACCGGAGGCACGAGGGGTACGAGGGGCTGCGCAAGGCACTCGCCATGTCGCCGGACGACCTGATCGCGTACGTCAAGGACTCCGGTCTGCGCGGCCGCGGTGGCGCGGGGTTCCCGACCGGAATGAAGTGGCAGTTCATTCCGCAGGGTGATGGAAAACCGCACTATCTAGTTGTCAACGCCGACGAGTCGGAGCCAGGGACCTGCAAGGACATCCCGCTCCTCTTCGCGAACCCGCACAGCCTCATCGAGGGCATTGTGATCGCGTGTTACGCCATCAGGTCGTCGCATGCCTTCATCTATCTGCGTGGTGAAGTCGTCCCCGTTCTGCGGCGGTTGCACGAGGCCGTGCGCGAGGCCCGCGCGGCGGGCTACCTCGGCGAGAACATCCTGGGCAGCGGGCTCGACCTCCAGCTCACCGTGCACGCGGGCGCGGGCGCGTACATCTGCGGTGAGGAGACCGCACTGCTGGACTCGCTCGAAGGCCGCCGTGGTCAACCGCGGCTGCGTCCTCCCTTCCCTGCTGTCGAAGGGCTCTATGCCTGCCCGACTGTTGTGAACAACGTCGAGTCGATCGCGTCGGTTCCCGCCATCCTGAAAAACGGGAAAGACTGGTTCAGGTCGATGGGCAGCGAGAAGTCCCCGGGCTTCACGCTCTACTCGCTCAGCGGCCACGTCGCGAGCCCCGGCCAGTACGAGGCACCGCTCGGCATCACGCTCCGCCAGCTCCTCGACATGAGCGGCGGGATGCGGCCCGGCCACCGCCTCAAGTTCTGGACGCCCGGCGGCTCCTCGACGCCGATGTTCACCGACGAACACCTCGACGTCCCTCTCGACTACGAAGGAGTGGGCGCCGCTGGTTCCATGCTCGGCACCAAGGCGCTCCAGTGCTTCGACGAGACGACCTGCGTGGTGCGGGCGGTGACCCGCTGGACCGAGTTCTACGCGCACGAGTCCTGCGGCAAGTGCACGCCCTGCCGCGAAGGGACGTACTGGCTGGTGCAGTTGCTGCGGGACATCGAAGCGGGCAAGGGCGTCATGTCCGACCTCGACAAGCTCGCCGACATCGCCGACAACATCAACGGCAAGTCGTTCTGCGCCCTCGGCGACGGCGCCGCGTCCCCGATCTTCTCCTCGCTGAAGTACTTCCGCGAGGAGTACGAGCAGCACATCACGGGCCGGGGCTGCCCCTTCGACCCGGCCAAGTCGACGGCCTGGGCGGACCGCCCGGAGGTGAACGCATGACCGTGACCACCAGCGCCCCCACCGGAGGGGGGCAGGCGGCGGTCCCGCCGGAGGACCTCGTCACGCTGACGATCGACGGCATCGAGATCAGCGTGCCCAAGGGCACCCTGGTCATCCGGGCCGCCGAGCAGGTCGGCGTCGAGATCCCCCGGTTCTGCGACCACCCCCTCCTCGCCCCCGTCGGCGCCTGCCGCCAGTGCATCGTCGAGGTCGAGGGCCAGCGCAAGCCGATGGCGTCCTGCACCATCACGTGCACCGACGGCATGGTGGTGAAGACCCAGCTCACCTCGCCGGTCGCCGAGAAGGCCCAGCACGGCGTGATGGAGCTGCTGCTCATCAACCACCCGCTGGACTGCCCGGTCTGCGACAAGGGCGGCGAGTGCCCGCTGCAGAACCAGGCCATGTCGCACGGCAACGCCGAGTCCCGCTTCGACGGGAAGAAGCGCACCTACGAGAAGCCCGTACCGATCTCCACCCAGGTGCTGCTCGACCGCGAGCGGTGCGTGCTGTGCGCCCGCTGCACCCGGTTCTCCAACCAGATCGCGGGCGACCCGATGATCGAGCTGCTGGAGCGGGGCGCACTCCAGCAGGTCGGCACCGGCGAGGGCGACCCGTTCGAGTCGTACTTCTCCGGCAACACCATCCAGATCTGCCCGGTCGGCGCCCTGACCTCGGCCGCCTACCGCTTCCGCTCCCGCCCCTTCGACCTCATCTCCTCGCCCTCGGTGTGCGAGCACTGCTCCGGCGGCTGCGCCACCCGCACCGACCACCGGCGCGGCAAGGTCATGCGGCGGCTCGCCGAGAACGACCCCGAGGTCAACGAGGAGTGGATCTGCGACAAGGGACGCTTCGCGTTCCGGTACGCGCAGGCGAAGGACCGCCTCGACACCCCGCTGGTCCGCAATGCCGACGGCGTCCTGGAGCCCGCCTCCTGGCCGCAGGCCCTGGACGCGGCCGCGCGTGGGCTGAGCGCAGCCCGCTCCCGGGCCGGCGTCCTCATCGGCGGCCGGCTCACCGTCGAGGACGCCTACGCGTACAGCAAGTTCGCGCGCGTGGCGCTCGACACCAACGACATCGACTTCCGCGCGCGCGTGCACAGCGGCGAGGAAGCCGACTTCCTGGCGTCCCAGGTGGCCGGCCGCGGCCGTGACCTCGACGGTACGGGCGTCACGTACACCTCCCTGGAGAAGGCGCCCGCCGTCCTGCTGGTCGGCTTCGAGTCCGAGGAGGAGGCGCCCGGCGTCTTCCTGCGGCTGCGCAAGGCCTGGCGCAGGCACAAGCAGCAGGTCTTCGCGGTGGCCACGCACGCGACGCGGGGCCTCCAGAAGGCGGGCGGCACGCTGCTGGCGGCCGCGCCGGGCACCGAGACCGAGTGGCTGGACGCCCTCGCGAGCGGCGTCGGCCTGGAGGAGCCCGGCGCGCGCGCGGCGGAGGCCTTGCGCGGCGACGGCGCGGTCATCGTCGTCGGCGAACGGCTCGCCTCGGTCGCGGGCGGCCTCACCGCCGCCGTCCGCGCCGCCACCGCGACCGGCGCCCGGCTGGTGTGGATCCCGCGCCGGGCCGGTGAACGCGGCGCCGTCGAGGTCGGCGCGCTGCCGTCGCTGCTGCCGGGCGGCCGCCCGGCGACCGACCCGCGCGCGCGGGAGGAGGTCGCCGCCGCCTGGGGGCTGGCCGAACTCCCGTTGCGCTACGGCCGCGACACGCACCACATCCTGGAGGCCGCCGCCACGGGCGAACTGTCCGCGCTCGTCGTCGCCGGCGTGGAGGTCGCCGACCTGCCCGACCCGGCACGCGCGCGTGAGGCACTGGACAGCGTCGGCTTCCTGGTCTCGCTGGAGCTGCGGCCCGGCGAGGTCACGCAGCACGCCGACGTCGTCCTGCCGGTCGCCGCGGCCGCAGAGAAGGCGGGCACCTTCCTCAACTGGGAAGGCAGGGTGCGGCTCTTCGAGGCCGCCCTCAAGCCCGACCAGATGACCCGCCGTCTCGCGCCGACCGACGCGCGCGTGCTCCATATGCTCGCCGACGCCATGGACGTCCACCTCGGTCTGCCGGATCTGCGCACCGCGCGCGCGGAGATCGACCGGCTCGGTTCCTGGGACGGCCCGCACGCCACCGAGCCCCAGGAGTCCTCGGGCGTGCTGCCGCGTCCGGCCGTCGGCGAGGCCGTGCTCGCCGGGCACCGGCTGCTGCTCGACCAGGGCGTCCTCCAGCAGGGCGACGACGCGCTCGCCGGCACCCGGCACGCCGCACGCGCGCGCGTGTCGGCGGCCACGGCCGCCGAGGCGGGCGTGCGGGACGGCGAACTCCTCGCCGTCACCGGCCCGGCCGGCACCACCGAACTCCCGCTCCAGGTCACCGAGATGCCCGACCGCGTGGTCTGGCTCCCGCTGAACTCCGCCGGTGCCGGCGTCGCCTCCGACACCGGGGCACAGCCCGGCTCCCTCGTCCGCATCGGCCCGGCGGCAGTCGCCGGAGAGGCCCCCAAGGAGGTGGAGGCATGAGCCCGTTCCTCGCCGCTGAAGACCTCTCGATGTTCGGCCGCGACCCCTGGTGGCTGGTCGTCGTCAAGGCGGTGTTCTGCTTCGCCTTCCTGATGGTGACCGTGCTGTTCTCCATCGTCTGGGAGCGCAAGGTCGTCGCCTGGATGCAACTGCGCATCGGCCCCAACCGGCACGGCCCCTGGGGCATGCTCCAGTCGCTCGCCGACGGCGTGAAGCTGATGCTCAAGGAAGACCTCATCGTCAAGCGCGCGGACAAGGTGGTCTACGTCCTCGCGCCGATCGTCGCGGCCATCCCGGCCTTCATGGCGATCGCGGTGATCCCCTTCGGCCCGGCCGACAACGAGATCTCGATCTTCGGCCACCGCACCACGATGCAGCTCACCGACCTGCCGATCGCGATGCTCTACATCCTCGCGGTCGCCTCCGTCGGCATCTACGGCATCGTGCTGGCGGGCTGGAGTTCCGGATCCACCTACCCGCTGCTCGGCGGCCTGCGCTCCTGCGCACAGATGATCTCCTACGAGATCGCCATGGGCGCCGCGTTCGCCTCCGTGTTCCTCTACTCGGGGTCGATGTCGACGTCCACGATCGTGGAGCAGCAGCACGACCGCTGGTACATCCTGCTGCTGCCGGTCTCCTTCATCCTCTACATCGTCACGATGGTCGGCGAGACCAACCGCGCCCCCTTCGACATGCCGGAGTCCGAGGGCGACCTGGTCGGCGGCTTCAACACCGAGTACTCGTCCATCAAGTTCGCGATGTTCATGCTCGCCGAGTACGTGAACATGGTGACAGTCTCGGCCGTGTCGACCACGCTCTTCCTCGGCGGCTGGCGCGCCCCCTGGCCGATCAGCACCTTCTGGCAGGGCGCCAACCACGGCTGGTGGCCGCTGCTCTGGTTCGTGATCAAGGTCCAGTTGCTGCTGTTCTTCTTCATCTGGCTGCGCGGCACGCTCCCGCGCGTGCGCTACGACCAGTTGATGAAGCTCGGCTGGAAGGTCCTCATCCCGGTCTCGGTGACCTGGCTGATGCTGGTGGCGACGGTACGGGCCCTGCGCAACGAGCACTACGACTTCGCCGACATCGCCCTCTACGTCGGCGGCGGAGTCCTCGCCCTGCTGCTGCTCTCCTTCGTCGCCGACATGTTCCGCGAGAAGACGAAGGAGACCGAGCAGCCCGCCGCGCAGGAGGCCGGGTTCGACCCGATGGCGGGCGGATTCCCGGTCCCGCCGCTGCCCGGGCAGGAGCTCCCGCCGGTGCCGAGGCGCCGCCCCCGCAGCGAGCGGGAGCTGATTGTCAGTGGCGGGTCGGACACTGTCAGTGACGGATCTTCGGATGGAAAGGAGGCGTCCGATGGCTGAGGAGCCCAAGGAGACCAAGCCCGGTTTCCTGAACCCCGTGGCCGGCTTCGGCGTGACCTTCAAGGCCATGTTCAAGAAGCGGCTGACCGAGCAGTACCCCGAGCAGAAGAAGACCACGGCCCCGCGGTTCCACGGACGGCACCAGCTCAACCGCCATCCGGACGGCCTGGAGAAGTGCGTCGGCTGCGAACTGTGCGCCTGGGCCTGCCCCGCCGACGCGATCTACGTCGAGGGCGCCGACAACACCGACGAGGAGCGCTACTCGCCGGGTGAGCGGTACGGCCGCGTCTACCAGATCAACTACGCCCGCTGCATCCTGTGCGGCCTGTGCATCGAGGCGTGCCCCACGCGCGCGCTCACGATGACCAACGAGTTCGAGCTGGCCGACTCCAGCCGCGCCAACCTCATCTACACCAAGGAGCAGCTGCTCGCCGGCCTTGAGGACGGCATGGTCGACACGCCCCACGCGATCTTCCCGGGCACCGACGAACAGGACTACTACCGCGGTCTGGTGACCCAGGCCGCGCCCGGCACCGTACGGCAGGTCGCCGTCTCCAAGGGCGAGTCCCCCGAGGACCGGCAGCAGGACCAGGACCAGGACCAGGGCCAGGGCCAGGGCCAGGAGCGGGAGGTGGACGCATGAGCGCGCAGCTCGCGGCCTACACCACCTCCACCGGCGAGGCCTTCCAGTTCTGGGTGCTCGCCACCGTCGCGGTGATCGGCGCCCTGTGCACCGTCTTCATGAAGAAGTCCGTGCACAGCGCCCTCTCCCTCGCCGGGACCATGATCGTCCTGGCGGTGTTCTACCTCGCCAACGGCGCCTACTTCCTCGGCATCGTGCAGATCGTCGTCTACACCGGCGCGATCATGATGCTGTTCCTGTTCGTGGTGATGCTCGTCGGCGTGACGGCCGCGGACTCGCTGAAGGAGACCATCAAGGGTCAGCGCTGGCTGGCCCTTGCGTGCGGGGTCGGCTTCGGTGTGCTGCTGTTCGCCGGCATCGGCAACGCCTCGCTGAAGGAGTTCAACGGCACCGGCCGGGCGAACGCGAACGGCAACGTGGAGGGCCTCGCCTCCCTCATCTTCACCAAGTACGTCTTCGCCTTCGAAATCACCGGCGCCCTGCTGATCACGGCCGCCGTCGGCGCCATGGTGCTCACGCACCGGGAGCGCACCGAGCGCGCCAAGACCCAGCGCGAGCTGTCCGAACAGCGCATCCGCGAGGGCAAGCACGTCCCGCCGCTGCCCGCCCCCGGTGTCTACGCCCGGCACAACGCCGTGGACATCGCCGGCCTGCTGCCCGACGGCACCCCGTCCGAGCTGACCGTCAGCAAGACGCTGCGCGAACGCGGCCAGATCCGCGACGTCTCGGCGGAGGCGCTCGGCGACCTGCGGGCGCTGGAGCAGCGTTCGCAGGAGCGCCTGGAGCGTACGGCGATCGAACCGACGACGTTCAAGCGGTCCGAGGAGGCGTCGAAGTGAACCCGGTCAACTATCTGTATCTCTCGGCCCTGTTGTTCACGATCGGCGCGACCGGCGTCCTGATCCGGCGCAACGCCATCGTGGTCTTCATGTGCATCGAGCTGATGCTGAACGCCTGCAACCTCGCGTTCGTCACCTTCTCCCGGATGCACGGCAACCTCGACGGCCAGATCATCGCGTTCTTCACGATGGTCGTCGCCGCCGCGGAGGTCGTGGTGGGCCTCGCGATCATCGTGTCGCTGTTCCGTACCCGCCACTCGGCCTCGGTCGACGACGCCAGCCTGATGAAGCTGTAAGGGGTCGGAAGAATCGTGGAGAACCTGATCGCGCTGCTCATCGCGGCGCCCCTGCTCGGAGCGGCCGTCCTGCTGACCGGCGGCCGGCGCCTGGACCGCGTCGGCCACTGGATCGGCACGCTCCTGTCGGCCGCCTCCTTCGTGTTCGGCCTGGTCCTCTTCGCCGACCTGCTCGGCAAGAACGCCGAACACCGCACCCTGATCAAGCACCTGTTCAGCTGGGTCCCGGTGGCCGGCTTCCAGGCGGACGCCACCCTCCGCCTCGACCAGCTGTCGATGACGTTCGTCCTGCTCATCACGGGCGTCGGCTCGCTGATCCACCTGTACTCGGTCGGGTACATGGAGCACGACGAGCGGCGCCGCCGCTTCTTCGGCTATCTCAACCTGTTCCTTGCGGCGATGCTGCTGCTCGTCCTCGCCGACAACTACCTGCTGCTGTACGTCGGCTGGGAGGGCGTCGGTCTCGCGTCGTACCTGCTGATCGGTTTCTGGCAGCACAAGCCCAGCGCCGCGACGGCCGCGAAGAAGGCCTTCCTGGTCAACCGCGTCGGCGACATGGGCCTGTCGATCGCGATCATGCTGATGTTCGCGACGTACGGGACGTTCGCCTTCGGGCCGGTCCTCGGCCACGCGACCGACGCCTCCCAGGGCAGGCTCACCGCGATCGGCCTGATGCTGCTGCTCGCCGCCTGCGGCAAGTCGGCCCAGGTGCCGCTGCAGTCCTGGCTCGGGGATGCCATGGAGGGCCCGACCCCGGTCTCGGCCCTGATCCACGCGGCGACGATGGTGACCGCGGGCGTGTACCTGATCGTCCGCTCCGGAGCCGTCTTCAACGCCGCCCCCGACGCGCAGCTGGCGGTCACCGTCGTCGGCGCGGTCACGCTCCTGTTCGGTGCGATCGTCGGTTGCGCCAAGGACGACATCAAGAAGGCGCTGGCCGGCTCGACCATGTCGCAGATCGGCTACATGATCCTCGCCGCGGGCCTCGGCCCCGTCGGCTACGTCTTCGCGATCATGCACCTGGTGACGCACGGCTTCTTCAAGGCCGGGCTGTTCCTCGGCGCCGGTTCGGTCATGCACGGCATGAACGACGAGGTCGACATGCGCAGGTACGGCGGCCTCAGGACGTACATGCCGGTCACCTTCGTCACCTTCGGCCTCGGCTACCTCGCCATCATCGGCTTCCCGGGCCTGTCCGGCTTCTTCTCCAAGGACAAGATCATCGAGGCGGCCTTCGCGAAGGGCGGCACCGAGGGCTGGATCCTCGGCGGCGCGGCCCTGCTGGGCGCGGCCATCACCGCCTTCTACATGACGCGCGTGATGCTGATGACGTTCTTCGGCGAGAAGCGCTGGCAGCCCGACGCGAACGGCAACGAGCCGCACCCGCACGAGTCCCCGAGGGTCATGACGATCCCGATGATCGTGCTCGCCGTCGGCTCGGTCTTCGGTGGCGCCTTCTTCAGCATCGGCGACCGCTTCCTGCACTGGCTGGAGCCGGTCACCGGACACAGCGAGGGCCATTCCCCGGTCAGCGCTTGGACAGTCACCGGGGCGACCATGGTCTGCCTGGTCATCGGCGTCGGCATCGCCTGGGCGCAGTACGGCCGCAGGCCCGTCCCGGCCGTCGCCCCGCGCGGCTCGCTGCTCACCCGCGCGGCCCGCCGCGACCTGCTCCAGGACGACTTCAACCACGTGGTCCTGGTCCGTGGCGGCGAGCACCTGACGCGCTCCCTGGTGTACGTCGACCACACCCTGGTCGACGGTGTCGTCAACGGCACGGCGGCCGGCTTCGGCGGCCTGTCCGGGCGGCTGCGCCGGCTCCAGAACGGCTTCGCCCGCTCCTACGCGGTCTCGATGTTCGGCGGCGCGGCACTCATCGTCGCCGCGACCCTGCTGATGAGGGCGGTCTGATACCGATGTCCTTTCCTCTGCTGACAGCGACGGCGGCGCTCCCGGCCGTGGGAGCCGTCGCCACGGCCGCCGTACCGGCCGCGCGGCGTACCGCCGCCAAGTGGCTGGCGCTGCTCGTCTCGCTCGCCACACTCGCCCTGGCGATCACGATCCTGGTCCGCTTCGACCCGGGCGGCGCCCGCTACCAGCTCACCGAGTCCCACGCCTGGATCGCGGACTTCGGGGTGCGGTACGAGCTGGGCGTGGACGGCATCGCGGTGGCGCTGGTCGCGCTGACCGCCCTGTTGATCCCGTTCATCGTCCTCGCCGGCTGGAACGACGCCGACCCGCTGGAGACGGGAAGCCGGCGCTGGCGGCCCACACAGGGCTTCTTCGCGCTGATCCTCGCCGTCGAGGCGATGGTGATCATTTCGTTCGAGGCCACCGACGTCTTCGTCTTCTACATCTTCTTCGAAGCCATGCTCATCCCGATGTACTTCCTCATCGGCGGCTTCGGCGACCGCGCCCACGCACAGGGCGAGGCGGCGGCTTCGACGCAACGGTCGTACGCGGCCGTGAAGTTCCTCCTCTACAACCTCGTCGGCGGCCTGATCATGCTCGCCGCGGTGATCGGCCTCTACGTCGTCGCCGGGAGCTTCAGCCTCGCGGACATCGCGCACGCGCGCGCGACGGGCTCGCTGCACATGGCGACCAGCACCGAACGCTGGCTGTTCCTCGGCTTCTTCTTCGCCTTCGCGGTGAAGGCGCCGCTGTGGCCGCTGCACACCTGGCTGCCCAACGCCATGCAGGAGGCCACCGCCCCGGTCGCCGTCCTGATCACCGCGGTCGTCGACAAGGTGGGCACCTTCGCGATGCTCCGCTTCTGCCTCCAGCTGTTCCCGGAGGCGTCGAAGTGGGCGACGCCCGTCATCCTCGTCCTGTCCCTGATCAGCATCGTCTACGGCGCACTGCTCGCCGTCGGGCAGCGGGACATCAAGCGCCTGGTGGCGTACGCGTCGATCTCGCACTTCGGCTTCATCATCATGGGCATCTTCGCGATGACCAGCCAGGGCCAGTCCGGCGCCACGCTCTACATGGTCAACCACGGCATCTCCACAGCCGCGTTGATGCTGGTCGCCGGGTTCCTCATCTCCCGGCGCGGCTCGCGGCTCATCGCCGACTACGGCGGGGTGCAGAAGGTCGCCCCGGTACTCGCCGGCACGTTCCTGATCGGCAGCCTGGCCACCCTCTCCCTGCCCGGCCTCGCACCGTTCGTGAGCGAATTCCTCGTCCTGGTCGGCACGTTCACGCGCTACCCGGCGATCGGCGTCATCGCCACCTTCGGCATCGTCCTCGCCGCGCTCTACACCCTCGTGCTGTACCAGCGGACGATGACGGGCCCGGTGAAGCCCGCGGTCTCGGCGATGCCCGACCTCCGCGCGCGCGAGCTGATGGTGGTCGCCCCGCTGATCGTGCTGCTGATCTTCCTGGGCGTCTACCCGAAGCCCGTCACGGACATCGTCAACCCGGCGGTCAAACAGACCATGTCCGACGTACACAAGACCGACCCCAAGCCCTCGGTGGAGGCGGCCAAGTGAGCACAGCAGCCGTCCACAGCCTGTGGACAACCGCGGCCGATCCGATCGCTAAGATCCCGACGCCGAAGATCGAATACGGACAATTGTCGCCGACGCTGATCGTCGTCGGTGCCGCGCTGGTCGGCGTGCTGATCGAGGCGTTCGTCCCGCGCAAGTCCCGTTACTACGCCCAGGTGTTCGTGTCCGTCGTCGCCCTGTGCGCCGCGTTCGCCGCGGTGGTCGGGCTCGCGGCCGACGGCTACGGCACCACCAAGGCGCACATCGCGGCCATGGGCGCGATTGCCGTCGACGGACCGGCCCTGTTCCTCCAGGGCACGATCCTGCTGGCCGGACTGGTCGCCCTGTTCACCTTCGCCGAGCGCCGCCTGGACCCGGCCGCGCACGGCAGCCGCGTCGACTCCTTCGCCGCACAGGCCGCCGCGGTGCCGGGCAGCGACGGCGAGAAGGCGGCGGTGAAGGCGGGCTTCACCACGACAGAGGTCTTCCCGCTGTTGCTGTTCGCCATCGCGGGCATGCTGGTCTTCCCCTCGGCCAACGACCTGCTGACGCTGTTCGTGGCCCTGGAGGTCTTCTCCCTGCCGCTGTACCTGCTGTGCGCGCTGGCCCGCCGCAAGCGGCTGATGTCGCAGGAAGCCGCGGTCAAGTACTTCCTGCTCGGCGCGTTCGCCTCGGCGTTCACCCTGTTCGGCATCGCCCTGCTCTACGGCTACGCGGGCTCGGTGTCGTACGCGCGCATCGCGCAGGTCGTCGACGGCACGGTCACCAACGTCGACCCGGCACTCGCCAACACCATGGGCAACGACGCCCTGCTGCTCATGGGTGGTGCCATGATCGTGATGGGTCTGCTGTTCAAGGTGGGCGCGGTGCCGTTCCACATGTGGACGCCCGACGTCTACCAGGGCGCGCCGACCCCGGTGACGGGCTTCATGGCGGCGGCGACGAAGGTGGCCGCGTTCGGCGCGCTGCTGCGCCTGCTGTACGTCGTCCTGCCGGGCATGCGCTGGGACTGGCGGCCGGTCATGTGGGCGGTGGCGATCGTCACCATGCTGGGCGGTGCGATCGTCGCGATCACCCAGACCGACATCAAGCGCCTCCTGGCGTACTCCTCGATCGCACACGCCGGATTCATCCTCGCGGGTGTCATCGCCACCTCGAAGGACGGTGTCTCGTCCGTCCTCTTCTACCTGGCCGGCTACTCCTTCGTGACGATCGGCGCCTTCGCGGTGGTCACGCTGGTGCGCGATGCGGGCGGCGAGGCCACCCACCTGTCCAAGTGGGCGGGGCTGGGCCGCCGCTCCCCCCTGGTGGCAGCCGTCTTCGCGGTCTTCCTCCTCGCCTTCGCCGGCATCCCGCTGACCTCCGGCTTCGCCGGAAAGTTCGCCGTGTTCAAGGCGGCGGCGGCCGGCGGCGCGGCCCCGCTGGTCGTCATCGGTGTGATCTCCTCGGCGATCGCCGCGTTCTTCTACATCCGCGTGATCGTCCTGATGTTCTTCAGCGAACCGCGCCCGGACGGCCCGACGGTGGCCGTCCCGTCCCCGCTGACCATGGCCGCGATCGGCCTGGGCGTGGCGGTGACCCTGGTGCTCGGCGTGGCCCCGCAGTACTTCCTGAACCTGGCGAGCCAGGCGGGAGTCTTCGTGCGCTGACGCTCTGCTTGTACATGCCGCGGCCCGGCACCCCTCATGAGGCGGGTGCCGGGCCGCGGTGCCGGTGCAGGCGCCGGTCGTCGGTTCCAGTTCGAAGACGTGTACAGCGGCCCGGCCGTCCTCGTTCTCGACCCGCCAGCAGTGGGGGATCTCACGCGGGCGTACTTGACGGGTTTGGTCTCGCGCACCGCGTCGATCAGCCGCGTGCGGGGCGGAAGGTCCGGAAGGGAGTCCAGATCGTCGGCCGTCCATCCGCCTTCGCGAGGAACGGGCCAGGGGGTGCCGAAGTCTCGACGGCAACGTTCATGTGTGCTCCCGCGGCGGAGACCGGATGGTTGCGTCAGGTTAGCGGCAGTCACGCAGGAGAATGGAGTGAGCCTGTGGATAACTCCGTGGCTGTCGGTGCGGCCCCCTATCGTGGAGGCAGCGGTCGGGATACGACACACGGGGGACCGGCGGGGGACAGGACCATGAAAGCGACGGGCGGGATCAGCGAGATGCCACAGGTGACCGAGGGGCCGGGCGCGGCCGACAGCGAGGCGCTGGCCACGCTGCACCGGATCTTCGGATACGAGGCTTTCCGCGGCGAGCAGGAAGCGATCATCGAGCATGTGGTGGCCGGCGGCGACGCCCTCGTCCTCATGCCGACCGGCGGCGGCAAGTCGCTCTGCTACCAGATCCCCGCCCTGGTCAGACCCGGTACAGGCGTGGTGATCTCCCCACTGATCGCCCTGATGCAGGACCAGGTCGACGCCCTGCGCGCCCTCGGTGTGCGCGCCGGCTTCATGAACTCCACGCAGGACTTCGACGAGCGCCGCCTGGTCGAGGCCGAGTTCCTGTCCGGCGAGCTGGACCTGCTCTACCTGGCCCCGGAGCGGCTGCGTCTGGACACCACGCTCGACCTTCTCTCGCGCGGCAAGATCTCCGTCTTCGCGATCGACGAGGCGCACTGCGTGTCCCAGTGGGGCCACGACTTCCGCCCTGACTACCTCGCGCTGTCCCTCCTCGGCGAGCGCTGGCCGGACGTCCCGCGGATCGCCCTCACCGCCACGGCGACCCGCGCCACCCACCAGGAGATCACCCAACGGCTGAACCTGCCGACGGCCCGCCACTTCGTCGCCAGCTTCGACCGGCCCAACATCCAGTACCGGATCGTGCCCAAGGCCGACCCGAAGAAGCAGCTGCTCGCCTTCCTTCGGCAGGAGCACACGGGCGACGCGGGCATCGTGTACTGCCTGTCGCGCAACTCGGTGGAGCGGACGGCGGAGTTCCTGGCCGCCAACGGCATCGAGGCGGTGCCCTACCACGCGGGCCTGGACGCGGGCGTGCGCGCCGCCCACCAGTCCCGGTTCCTGCGCGAGGACGGCCTGATCGTCGTGGCGACCATCGCCTTCGGCATGGGCATCGACAAGCCGGACGTACGGTTCGTCGCCCACCTGGACCTGCCCAAGTCGATCGAGGGCTACTACCAGGAGACGGGCCGCGCGGGCCGCGACGGACAACCGTCCACGGCGTGGATGGCCTACGGCCTGAACGACGTCATACAGCAGCGCAAGCTGATCCAGTCCGGCGAGGGCGACGACGCCTTCCGCCGCCGTGCCTCCGCCCACCTCGACGCGATGCTCGCGCTGTGCGAGACGGCCCAGTGCCGCCGCGGCCAGCTGCTCGCCTACTTCGGCCAGGACCCCGATCCGGCGGGCTGCGGCAACTGCGACACCTGCCTGACCCCGCCGGAGACCTGGGACGGCACGATCGCTGCGCAGAAGGTGCTGTCGACCGTGGTACGGCTCCAGCGCGAGCGCGGGCAGAAGTTCGGCGCCGTGCAGATCGTCGACATCCTGCTCGGCAAGCGCACCGGCAAGGTCATCCAGTTCGACCATGACCAGCTGTCCGTCTTCGGTATCGGTACGGACCTCACCGAGGCCGAGTGGCGGGGCGCCATCCGCCAGATGCTGGCCCAGGGGCTGCTGGCGGTCGAGGGGGAGTACGGCACGCTGGTGCTCACCGAGGAGAGCGGCTCGGTGCTGCGGCAGGAGCGGGAGGTGCCGCTGCGCAAGGAGCCGAAGAAGCCGGCCGTGGCCCGGTCGCGGTCGGCGGGCGCGTCCGGCGGCAGCAAGGCCAAGGCCGCCGCGGCCGAACTGCCCGACGAGCTGCTGCCCGCCTTCGAGGCCCTGCGCGCCTGGCGCACCGAACAGGCCCGCGAGCAGGGTGTCCCGCCGTACATCGTCTTCAACGACGCCACCCTGCGCGCCATCGTCACCCTGAATCCCACCTCGGTGCGCGAGCTGGGCACGGTGAGCGGCGTCGGCGAGAAGAAGCTGGCCACGTACGGGGAGGGCGTACTGGCGGTGCTGGCTTCCCTGGACGATCCGGCGGGCTCGGCGGGGCCGACGGGCGCGGTGGGCTCGGCTCCGGCCGTCGGTGCCGTGCAGGACGCCGACTGGCCGGAGCACGACGAGGAGCCGGAGCCCGACGACTGGATATAGCGGGCCGAGCAGGTCGAGCAGGTCGGCCTGAGGAGACGCGGGGGATCGTCACAGCCCCCGTGCCGCGTAGGCCCTGACGTCCGCGTCCGAGTCGGTCGCGGCCGTGGCGAGAGCCGCGCGGGCCTGTGCCGTGCCCCGATGCCGCGTCAGGGCCAGGACGGCCGCCTTGCGTACGTCGGCATTGGCGTCGCCCAGGGCCTCGGCCAGCGCGGGTACGGCCGCGTCGGCGGTCGCGGCCGACAGCGCGGTGGCGGCGCCGGAGCGGACCTGCCAGGCCGGGTCGGACAGGGCGGCCACGGCCCGGGCGGCGAGCGGCGCCGGGCAGCCGGTGCCGGCCAGCGCGCCGAGCGCGGCGCCGCGCACCAGGGCATCGGTGTCCTCCGTCAGCCGGTTCAGGGTGGCCCTGAGCAGCTGCTGGTCGGCTTCCGCCGACGCCGCCGGGGCGACGGTGGCCAGCGCCCTGGCCACCGTGACCCGGACCTCCCGGGAGGGATCGTCCGCGGCACCGGCAAGCGGGCGGACGGCGTCGACGGAGACCAGCGCCCGTACGGCCTCGGTGCGGACGGCGATGTCGGGGTCGTTCAGTGCCGCAGCGAACACACCGGCCCGGCCGAGCCGCAGGGCGCGCAGCACATCGAGCGCGGCGGCCCGGACCACGGGGTCGGCCTGGTCGAGCGCACCGGTGAGGGCGCCGCCCAGGGCGGGGTCGGGCGGCAGGGTCTCGACGAGCTCGCGCAGGGAGGCCGCGGCGGCCGCGCGGACCCCGGCGTCGGGGTCGGCGAGCGCACCGGCCAGGGCCAGCCCACCGCCGGACGGCACGGTCTCGGTGAGCACCGCGACGGCCGTACGGCGCACAGCGGGGTCGGAGTCCGTCAAGTAGGGCTCCAGAGCGGCGAGTTCCGGCTCCGCCTCGGCCAGCTCCAGCAGCTGGAGGAGTCGGGGCGAGGCGGAGCCGTGGGCGCCGGCCCGCGCGCCGGAGGCAGCGGCGCGTGCGGGGGCCGGTCCCGCGGCGACCGGTGCCGCCTCGCGCGGACCGGCCGTCGCCACGTGCTCGGGGCGGACCTCACCGATCCGCCGGGAGGGACCGCCGACGGGCGCGAACTCCTCGACCGGGACCAGATAGGAAGCCACGGGACGGGCCGTGAACTCCATCGCACCAGAGGGGGACTTGTGCAGATCGAGATGGTGGAACCAGGAGGCGTCGTCCCGTCCGGGATGGTCGAGACGGTCGTGGTAGAGACCCCAGCGGGACTCGGTGCGGGCGAGGGAGGCGCGGGCGGCCATCTCGGCGCAGTCGCGGATGAAAGTGACCTCGGCGCAGCGCATCAGCTCGTGCGGGGTACGGGCGCCCATGGCGGCGATGTCGGCGCGCATCCGCTCGAAGGCCTCCAGGGCGAGGGAGAGCCGCGCGCCGGACTTCGGCGGTGCCACGTAGTCGTTCACGAAGCGGCGCAGCTTGTACTCGACCTGGGGCTGCGGCGGGCCGTCCGGGTTGCGCAGCGGACGGTAGATCAGCTCGTGCGCCTCGCGCACCTGGTCCGCGGGAAGCTCCCCGGCGTACGCGGTGTACTGTGCGGCGTCCGCGCCCGCGAGGTCGCCGAAGACGAAGGCGCCGATCATGTAGTTGTGCGGGACGCAGGCGAGGTCACCGGCGGCGTACAGGCCGGGGACGGTCGTGCGGGCGTGGTCGTCGACGCGGACGCCGGAGGCGGAGTGGCCGCCGCACAGGCCGATCTCGGAGATGTGCATCTCGACGTCGTGGGTGCGGTAGTCGTGCCCGCGCCCGGCGTGGAAGGTGCCCCGGGTGGGGCGCTCGGTGGAGTGCAGGATCGACTCCAGCGCGGACACCGACTCCTCGGGGAGATGGCTGAGCTTGAGGTAGACCGGGCCGCGGTCACCGGCGACCTCGGCGGCGAACTCGGCCATCATCTGCCCGGACCAGTAGTCGGAGTCGACGAACCGCTCCCCGTGCCGGTTGACCTGGTAGCCGCCGAAGGGGTTGGCGACGTAGGCGCAGGCGGGCCCGTTGTAGTCCTTGATGAGCGGGTTGATCTGGAAGCACTCGATGCCGGTCAGCTCGGCGCCCGCGTGGTAGGCCATGGCGTATCCGTCACCGGCGTTGGTGGGGTTCTCGTAGGTGCCGTACAGGTAGCCGGAGGCGGGCAGCCCGAGCCGGCCGCAGGCGCCGGTCGCGAGGATGACCGCCCCCGCGCGGACGGTGACGAAGGCGCCGGTACGGGTGTGGAAGCCGGCGGCGCCCACGGCCCGCCCGCCCGCCGTGAGCACCCGGACCGGCATCACCCGGTTCTCGATGCGGATCCGCTCCCGCATCTCGCGTCGCCGCAGCTGCCGGTAGAGGACCTTTTTGACGTCCTTGCCCTCTGGCATCGGCAGTACGTACGAGCCGGAGCGATGCACCTGGCGCACCGCGTACTCACCGTGCTCGTCCTTCTCGAACTTGACGCCGTACGACTCCAGCCGCTGCACCATCGCGAAACCTCGGGTGGCGGTCTGGCGGACGGTGGACTGGTCGACGATGCCGTCGTTGGCGCGGGTGATCTCGGCGACGTAGTCGTCGGGTTCGGCGCGGCCCGGGACAACCGCGTTGTTGACGCCGTCCATGCCCATGGCGAGCGCGCCGGAGTGACGGACGTGGGCCTTCTCCAGCAGCAGGACGTCGGCGCCGCGCTCGGCGGCGGTCAGCGCGGCCATGGTGCCGGCGGTGCCACCGCCGATGACGAGGACGTCGCAGGTCAGCTCCTCGGCGTCGGTGACGGCGGGGATCTCCGGGAGGGTGGGCGCGGGGGTGGTCACCGGGGTGCCTTTCAGGAGCCGAGCGAGGTCAGGATGTCGCGGCGCAGGGCCACACGGGCGGGAGCGTCCACAGCCCCGCGGTCGCGGGGGCCCGGGACGTCGCGCACGGCCACCACCCGGCCGGAGCCGAGGAGGGCCACGCGGTCGCCGAGGAAGAGGGCCTCGTCCACGTCGTGCGTGACGAAGACGACGGTCGCGCCCGTGCCGCGGAGCACCTCCACCAGCAGGTCCTGCATGCCGGAGCGGGTCTGGGCGTCCAGGGCGCCGAAGGGCTCGTCCATCAGGACCGCGCGTGGACTGTCGGCGAGCGCGCGAGCCAACTGGGCGCGCTGGCGCTGCCCGCCGGACACGAGGTGCGGCAACTGCCCCGCCTGCGCGCTGAGTCCGACGCGTTCGAGCCAGGACTCGGCCCGGGCACGGCGTTCACCGCGCGGTACGCCGCTGATGGCGAGCGGCAGTTCGACGTTCCCCCGCAAGGTGCGCCAGGGCAGCAGCGCGTCCTCCTGGAAGACCAGCGCGCGGTCGGCCGACGGCCCGGTCAGGGGACTGCCTTCCGCCTCGGCCGTGCCGCCCAGCACGGGCAGCAGCCCGGCGAGCGTGCGCAGCAGCGTGGACTTGCCGCAGCCCGAGGGGCCGACGACGGTGAGGATCTCGCCGGGATCGACGTCCAGGTCGACCTCGGACAGCACCGGCGCGTCCGGCCGCCCGAGCACGGCGGAACGGAACGTGAGCCGGGTACCACGTGCGCTCCCCGGCGCCGGCGTGCTGACGGGAGCGGTGACGGTCTCAGACGAGGTGCTCATCGCGGGCCTCCTCGGTGTCCTGGTGGCCCTGCTGCTCGGGCTGGGCGTGCTGCTCGGGATCGCGGCCGCCGCGAACGGGGACGACAGCGGGCCGGGCCGCGCGGGTGCGGCCGCCGGGGACGTACGAGGTTCGGGGCAGCCAGCGGGTCAGACGCCGGCCGAGGAGCTCCACGGCCGTGGAGGTCACCCAGCCGAGAACGCCGATGGTGACCATGCCGACGAAGACACCCGGGTAGTTCACCACCGTGTAGTCCTGCCAGGTGCGGTAACCGACCCCGTACTGGCCGGAGATCATCTCGGCGGAGATCACGCAGATCCACGACACGCCGATACCGACCGACAGCCCGCCGAAGATCCCGGGCAGCGCGCCCGGCAGCACCACCGACGCGAGGATCCGCAGTCGGCGACCGCCCATGGTGCGCACCGCCTCCTCCCAGACGGGGGTGAGCGCGCGGACCGCGTGCCGGGTGGAGACCAGCACGGGGAAATAGGCAGCGGTGCAGGTGATGAAGACAATGCCCTGCTCGTTGGAGGGGAAGAGGAGGATCGCGACCGGGACGAGGGCGATCGCCGGGATCGGGCGGATCACCTCCAGGACCGGACCGAGCAGATCCTCGGCGAGCCGCGAGCGGGCCACCAGCACGCCTGTCGCCACGCCGAGGACGGCGGCCAGGGCGAAGCCCGTGAGGATCCGGGTGAGGCTGTCGGCGAGGTCGGTCCAGTAGTCGTCACCGGAGAGCCGGCCGGCGAAGGCACGGGCCACGTCGGTGGCGGTCGGGAACTGCGAGAAGCGCAGCCACAGGTCGACCTTCAGGCCGGTCAGCAGCTGCCACAGGCCGAGGAAGGCCGCCAGGGAGGCGGTGCGCAGCGCATATCGCGTCAGGGGCCGGCGGGTCATGAGGCCCGCTCCAGGGCCTCGCGGTACGACACGGTGCGAGCGCCGCCGTGGGCGGCGACGTAGGCCTGCGCGGTGTCCGGGGTGACGAAGGGCAGCAATCGGTCGCCGTAGGCCACCCAGACCGCCTTGTCGGCGAACCAGAGCGTGCCGGTGGTGGCGTCGGGCACGTAGGCGGCACGGATGCCGTCCTGGTGCCCGGCCACGTAGGCCAGCAGCGCTTTCGGGGACTTCAAGGTGAGGGTCTTGTCGCTGTTCCTGGCCCATACCTCGCTCGCGGCCGGCGCGGGCGCGGCGGTGAGCCGCTGTGCGTAGGAGGTGCCGAGGGCCTTCTTCACGTACTGGTCGTCGACGAAGGAGTCCACGTCGATGTCGCCGGTCAGCTTGGCGGCCTTCAGCACGGACACGTCCTGCTTCAGCGCGGAGACGAGCTGGGGCTTGACGGCCGGGTCGAAGGTGGCGATGCCGTGGGCGCCGTTGTAGAGGTAGACCACCTCGGCGGGCAGGCCCGTGGCCCGGGCGACTTTTTCGGCGGCGGTGACGGGGTGGGCGTTGAGGTAGTCCGTCGCCTCGGCCTGGGCCTTGAGGAAGGCCTCCAGGACGGCGGGATGCCGCCGGGCGAAGTCCTCGCGGGCGGTCACACCGTGGAAGGTGGGCAGATTCAGCTGGGCGCCGTCGTACAAGGCCTTCGCCTTGCCCTGGTAGGCGAGCAGCCCGGGCCAGGCGACGAACTGCGACAGGGCGTCCACGCTGCCGGAGGCCAGCGCCGAGGCGCCCACAGCGGGTTGCTGGTTGAGCTTGGAGATGCCTTTGTCCGGGTCGATGCCGGCGCGTTGAAGGGCACGTACGAGCGTGCCGTCGGCGGCGGAGCCGATGCTCGTGGAGACCGTCTTGCCCTTCAGGTCCGTCAGCGAGGCGAGCTTCGCATCAGGGGCGGTGACTACGGTGTTGAGGCCGCCGCGCAGGTTGTAGCCGGTGACCGAGACCAGGTGCGTGGGGCGGCCGAGCTGCTTGCCGCGGGCCGCGTTGAGCAGGAGCGGAAAGTCGCCCATCGAGCCGATGTCGATCTTCCCGGCGGTCATCTGGGCGGTGATCGGGGCGCCTGTGGCGTAGTCCTGCCAGTCGACCTTGTAGGTGTGGCCGTCGTGCAGGGAGTCGAGCTGCTGCTCGAAGTAGCCGAGGGAGCGCAACAGGGTTCCCGCGGTGACGGTGTTGATGGTCTTGGACTGGTAGCCGACGGTCACGGTGACCGTGGAGCCGCTGCCCGCCTCGGCGCTGCCGCCGCAGGCGGACAGGGGGAGCAGGAGTGCGGCTGCCGACAAGGCAACTGCCGTGCGTTTCATGGGGGTTGTACCTCTCACCGGAGCAGGTAGGGCATGTTGACCGTGACGGCTCCGGTGGGACAGCGGGCCGCGCACGGGCCGCAGTACCAGCACTCGTCGACGTGCATGTACGCCTTGCCGTTGCTCTCGTCGATGGCGAGGGAGTCCAGCGGGCACATGTCCACGCAGAGGGTGCAGCCGTCGATGCACTTCGACTCGTCGATGGTGACGGGCACGTCGGCCCGCTGGGGCGCCAAGGGCATGGCTGTCTCCAGGAAACGTGCAGGCAGGGTGAGGTACGGCGGCCTTTGCTACGACCGGTGGAGCAGGCCGCTCATGGTGATGCGGTCGCCGCGGAAGCGGATGAACTCCAGGTCGACGGGGCGTCCGTCGGCGAGGTGGGTGAGGCGTTCCAGCATCAGTACGGCGCCGCCGCGCGGGGCCTGGAGCACGGCGGCGGAGTGGGCGTCCGCGTTCACCGCCTCCAGGGTGATCTCGGCGTGGCCGAGGCGCTGGCCGGTGATGGCTTCCAGAAGGCGGAAGACATCGGTGTTCTCCAGGTCGGCGCCGAGCAGGGCGGTGCCGATGTCGAGCGGGATGTAGGTCAGGTCGAGGGAGAGGGGGAGGCCGTTCAGGCGGCGCAGGCGCTCGATGTAGAGCACGTCGGCGCCGGCCGGTACGCCGAGGCGGTCGGCGACCGGGGCGGGTGCGGGAGCGGGGCCCATGGTGCGGACCTCGTTGGTGACGCGGCCGTGTTCGCGGAGGGTTTCCGCGAGGCCCAGAAGACGGTCGAGCCCGTGCGGGTACTTCCGGGCGACGATCACGGTGCCGACCCCCGGCTGCCGCTCCACCAGCCCTTCGGCCCGGAGCAAATCCAGGGCTTGGCGGACGGTGTTGCGGGAGGCGCGGTAGTCGGCGGCGAGGATCGACTCGTGGGGGAGGGGGCCGTCCTGGAAGGCGCCGGTGAGGAGCTGGTGGCGCAGCAGGTCGGCGAGCTGCCGGGCCCGGTCCGCACGCAGCCGGCGACGTGCGCGGTGGGCTGCGACGGTGGTCGCGGCGCCCTGACCGGCGTGGTCGCGGGGGCGGTCGGTGGGTGGCATGGCTGGAACCATACCGATGTGGTGGGGAAAGGCGTGTTGCCGCAGTGTTGCGCCAGGTGAGGGGGTGTTGGATACACCGCTGAGCTGCGGTTCTCGCTCAGCGGGCGGGAAGATCTGCCACCGGCGGGCCTGTCAGGACAGCGCCGTCAGCCCCGGGGCGAACGTGATCAGGAGGGGCAGCAGCGGCACCAGGGCGGCCACCGTCGTCGTCAGGGCCTGGTGTCGGCGCAGCAGCCGCGGCGGGGGCTCCAGGAGGCGGTCCACGCGCTCGCCCAGCAGGCGGCGGCTGGAGTCGCAGGAGAGGACACCCCGGTGCTGGTTCAGCTCGATCAGCGCGAGGGCCGTGGTGAGGTGTCCGCAGCGGCGGGACGCCGTGTCGTCGGCGGCCAGCTCGACCAGGCGGTGCGTCTGGTCGCAGAAGTGGGCGAAGAGCGGCACGCGCGGGAAGCCCGTGGCGAGCGCGGTGGACAGGTGCAGCAGCCAGTCGTGGTGGGCACGCGCGTGCCCGCGTTCGTGTGTGAGGACGGCGTCCAGCTGATGGTCGGTGAGGCGCTGCAGCGCGCCCGTGGTGACGACCAGCTGTGGCGGGTGGCCCGGCATCCACCAGGCGTCCGGGTACTCGTCCTCCAGCACGAGCATCGGGCCCCGCGCCGCAGGCAGTCCGGCCGGCAGGTCGGGGGCCCGTTCGCGCAGTTGTGCGCGAGCCTGGCCGCGGCTGCGGCGGGCCTCGACGATCTCCCGGGCCAGCATCGCCGTCGTCCACGCGGCCCCGCAGGCCAGCAGCAGGGTGAGGGCGGTGGCCCACACCGGTGTGGCGGACAGGTCGTACGCGGCGGTGACGGAGGGCGGCGCGGGGGCGAACACGCGGTCGCGGACGGTGTGGAAGACGGCCGCCGTGCCCAGGACCAGCGCGGCCAGACAGCACAACAGGACGGTGGCGACCAGGCACTGCCACACCCACAGCGCGACCACGGGTTCCCGCTCGGGCCAGGCGGCACGGGTCAGCGCGCGCGGTGCCGGCAGCGCGGACGTCAGGGCGACGACGCTCAGCAGGAGCAGGCAGACGGTCATGCCGGGGCTCCGGTTCCTGGTCGGAGAGGGGCGCGGGTGCGGGTGGTGCGGGGCGATGGGCCGGGGGCGCGTCGCATGGTGCGTTGTCCGCCCAGTATGCCGGGGAGGAGCGGTGAGAGGCAGGTCTCGGCAGTGATCTGTCCCGCGCTCCCGGCCGCATCGTTCCGTCGCGTCCGGCTCGGCCGGCCTCCGGGGGCGGAAGCCCTTCGTCTCCCGCTTCCGCACGGCCTGCCGCACCGCCTCCAGCACGTCGTCCGGCCCGAACCCCGGCGCGGGCGTCCAGGCCGCGAAGTCCCTCGTGCCGTCGGCGAGTTCCGCCGTCTCGCGGTGTCGGGCGCCCGGCGGCGGTGGAGCGACCCGCGTCCCCGCGCCGCGCCGGGTGCGGACCAGCGACGCCGCCTCCGGCTCGCGGCACACGCGCGCCATGGGGCCCGCCGCCGTAGCGTCGGCAGTCGATCGCCCTCCGGCGGTCGCCCGCTGCCGATCCGGACGGCGAGCCGGGCGCGGATCCGTCCGAAGTCACCAGCGCGACCGGGGACAGCGGCACCGGGACCGCGGTGGACACGGTGCCCGCGGTCCCGTCGCAGGTCACGGTCGGTTGGCGGCCCGGCCGGTCCAGGCCGTCCGGCGGGGCCGCCGCGCCGGACGTCGCCGGCACGCGCCGCCACGCACGCACGCACGCGCGTGGCGACCGCGTGGCTCACGCCGATACGACGCGGCCGCTGACCTCCCCCAGCCCGACCCGGCGTCCGTCCGGGCCGGGGGCCCACGCGGACAGCGTCACCACGTCGCCGTCCTCCAGGAAGGCCCGCTTGCCGTCGGGGAGTTCGAGGGGCTCGCGGCCGTTCCAGGTCAGCTCCAGGAGGGAGCCGCGCTGGCGTTCCTCGGGACCGCTCACCGTGCCCGAGCCGTACAGGTCGCCGGTGCGCAGCGAGGCGCCGTTCACCGTCATGTGGGCGAGTTGCTGGGCAGCGGTCCAGTACATGGTCGAGAACGGCGGCTCGGAGACCACATGGCCGTTGATCGCGACGGAGATCCGCAGGTCGTAGCCGCCCGGCTCGATGCCCGGCGCCGCGTCGTCCAGATAGGGCAGCAGGGGGTGCGTGCGCTCCGGGGCGGTCACGCGCGCGTGCTCCAGCGCGTCCAGCGGGGTGATCCATGCGGATACCGAGGTGGCGAAGGACTTGCCGAGGAACGGGCCGAGGGGGACGTACTCCCAGGCCTGGATGTCCCGCGCGGACCAGTCGTTCAGCAGGCAGAGGCCGAAGACGTGCTCCCGGAAGTCGCCGAGTGCGACCGGGCTGCCCAGTGCGGACGGGACGCCCACGACGAAGCCGACCTCGGCCTCGATGTCCAGCCGGACCGACGGGCCGAACACGGGCACCGGGTCGTCCGGGCCCTTGCGCTGCCCCGAGGGCCGTACGACGTCCGTGCCCGAGACGACGACCGTGCCGGAGCGGCCGTGGTAACCGATCGGCAGATGCTTCCAGTTGGGAGTGAGGGAGTCCGCGGCGTCCGGGCGGAAGATCTGGCCGACGTTCCTCGCGTGGTTCTCCGAGGCGTAGAAGTCGACGTAGTCCGCGACCTCGAAGGGCAGGTGCAGGGTCACCTCGGACAAGGGGCGGAACAGCGGTTCCACGGCCTCGCGGTGCGCGGGGTCCGTGACCCAGGCCGTGACGGCGTCCCGTACCTCCGACCACGTCGCGCGGCCGGCGCCCATGAGGGCGTTGAGGGTGGGGCGGGCGAGCAGCGCCTGGTGCGGCGAGCCGAGGGCGGCGGCCGCCGCGCCCGCGTCGAGGACGTGGTCCCCGAGCCGGACGCCGACCCTCCGCTCCGTGCTGCCGGAGGGCGAGAACACGCCATAGGGAAGGTTGTGCGGGCCGAAGGGGTCGCCCTCGGGGACGTCGAAGGGGGGCATGGGGTGCTGCCTCACTCTCATCCGGGCCGTGCATGGCGATGCGTTCCATGTGGTCGCGCCACACGTTACGGCCGTGACGCATGTCTTGGGCAGAGCCCCGAGGTGTGCCCCGGTGCACGTCCCGCCAGGTGCCCCGAAGGTTGCCCGCACGATACCTAAAGGGTTCGCAATGTCCGAATAGGCTCCGAATAGGCCTTGTCGGAGTGGGCAATTCCGGCTTAGCGTCCTTTGGGGACACGGACGGGCTGGATCCGTTCCGTTTGGGGGGACACGTGGGGGGACCCGTGGCCGGAGACGCCGTCAGTGTGCCGTTCGAGGCCGACCGTGACGTGCCGGGGCTGATCGTCAAGTTCGGCGATTATCCGCTGCACCACGGCGGTGTCGGCGCCATTCGCAGTCTGGGCCGCCTCGGCGTGCCCATGTACGCCATCACCGAGGATCCGTACACGCCGGCGGCGTCCTCGCGCTATCTGAAGAAGGCGTTCGTGTGGCCGACGACCGGCGCGGAGGACCCGGGCCACCTGGTCGAGGGGCTGCTGCGCGTCGGCCGTCGCATCGGCCGCCCGACCGTCCTGATACCGACCGACGAAGAGGCCGCCGTCCTGATCGCCGAGCACCAGGACGAGCTGGCCGGATCTTTTCTCTTCCCGAGGGTCGAGCCGGGGCTGCCGCGCCGGCTCGCCAGCAAACAGGGACTGCACGAACTGTGCGTCGAGCACGGCATCGCCAGCCCGTCGGCCGCGTTCCCGGAGTCGTACGACGACATCGTCGCCTTCGCGGACACGGCCCGCTTCCCGGTGGTGGCCAAGAACCGCGAGGCGTTCGTACGGCGGCGCCGGCCCGCCGTGAACGGCACCACACGGATCGCCACCCGGGAGGGCCTGCTCGCCCTGGCCCGCGACTGGGGCGACGAGCCGGGCGTGATCCTCCAGGAGTACCTCCCGCGCGAGGAGGCCGAGGACTGGATCGTGCACGCCTGCTTCGGCCCCGACTCCACCCCGCTCGCGCTGTTCACCGGCGTCAAGGTCCGCTCGTGGCCGCCGCACGCCGGGATGACGGCGAACGCCTACGTCGTCGACAACCCGGAACTCGCCGATCTCGCCGCGCGTTTCATCAAACAGATCGGCTTCAGCGGCATCATCGACCTCGACCTGCGCTTCGACCGGCGCGACGGACAGTACAAACTCCTGGACTTCAACCCCCGCATGGGCGCCCAGTTCCGGCTCTTCGAGAACGAGTCGGGGGTGGACGTGGTCCGCGCCCTGCACCTGCACCTGACCGGCCGCGCCGTACCGGAGGGGGAACAGCGCGCCGGCCACCGCTACGTCGTGGAGAACATCGACCTGCCTGCCCTCCTCGCCTACCGCCGCAGCGGCTACACGACGCCGCACGCACCGGCGAAGGCGAGCGGGACGGAGCTGGCCTGGTTCGCGGGTGACGACCCGCTGCCGTTCCTCACGATGCTCGCCCGCTTCGTGCGCCCGGGCGCGAAGCACCTGTATCAGCTGTGGCGGACCAACCGCCGCGGCGGCAACACCTCCACGAAGTAGGCCAAGCCACCAAGACGAGCAAGAGTGGCGCACCGTGTCCTGGGGAGGGACTTCGTGACTCGACCGGTTGCAGTCATCGGGGCCGGGCCGTTCGGCCTGTCCACCGCCGCCCATCTCCGCGCGCGCGGCATCCCTGTCCGCGTCTTCGGCGACCCCATGGTCAGCTGGCGCGCCCACATGCCCGAGGGCATGCTCCTGAAGTCGACACCCGCCGCGTCGAGCCTGGACTGCCCGCAGCCCGGCCACACCCTCGCCGACTACTGCGACGCGGCCGGCATCCGCCGCCTGGTGGCCGACGAGGACATCATCCCGGTGGAGACCTTCGTCGCCTACGGCGAGTGGTTCCAGCAGAAGCTGCTGCCCGGCCTGGAGCGGGTGCGGGTCGTGTCCGTCGACCGTGACGCGCGCGGCGGCTTCGAACTCAAGCTGGACTCGGGAGAGCTGTGCACCGCGCGCGCGGTCGTCGTCGCCACCGGCCTGTCCGGCCTCGCCCACCTTCCGCCGGAACTCGCGGGCGCGGCACCCGACGGGCCTTCCGCCACCGGACCGCTCTCGCACAGCTCCCAGCACCACGACCTCGGGCGGTTCGCCGGCCGGGAGCTGATCGTCGTCGGCGCCGGCCAGTCCGCGCTGGAGACGGCCGCGCTCGCCGCCGAAGCCGGCGCACGCGTGCGCGTGGTCGCGCGCGGCCGCGGCCGGGTCGCCTTCGGCGCCCCGCCCTGGGAGCAGCCGAGGCTGCGCCCCGCATCCCCCTTCGGCCGCGCCTGGTCGCTGTGGGCGCTCAGCTACTACCCGCACCCCTACCGCCACCTGCCCGAGGCCGCCCGTCACTACCTGGTCCGCCGCGTCCTCGGACCGCTCGGCGCCTGGTGGCTGCGCGAGCGGTTCGACAGCGCCGTACAGGTGCAGGAAGTCGAGCGGATCGTCCGCGCTGAGGCGTCGGACGGCAGCCCCGTCCTCACCGTCCGCACGTTCTCCCGCTCCCGAACCGGCCCGCGCGGGCAGACCCCTGCCGACGGCGTGGAACGGCTCGCCGCCGACCACGTCATCGCGGCCACCGGCTACCGCGTCGACATCGCGGCGATGGACTTCCTCGGCCACGGCCTGCGCACCCGGCTGGCCGTGAGCCGCGGTGCGCCGAGGCTCGGCCCCGGCTGCGTCTCCTCCGTCCCCGGCCTGTACTTCACCGGCCTGCCGGCGGCGGCGTCGTACGGCCCGGTGATGCGCTTCGTGTGCGGCACGGAGTTCGCCTCGCCGCGACTGGCGAAGCACCTGGCGGCGGCCCACGGCTGACGAAGCGGCCGCATCCGGGGACGGCGACGGCATACAGGGGACCCCGACGGTGTCATCAGGCCGACGGCGGGCGCCACTTGGGGGTGATGAGCACGTAAGTACGCAGTACGGCAAGGTGAGTCGGACAGGCCCCGCGTCCGTATTCTCTGATCATGGCAGCCGCATACGCACTGATCGCCACTGACCTGGACGGCACGCTGCTGCGGGGCGACGACACGGTCTCCGACCGGTCGCTCGCCGCGCTCGCGCGGGCGGCGCGGGCCGGTGCCCGGCATCTGGTGGTGACGGGCCGTCCGGCCCCTCGGGTACGGCCGCTGCTCGCGCGCCTCGGCTGCGCGGGGCTCGCGGTGTGCGGACAGGGCGCGCAGGTCTACGACGCCGGGAGCGGGCGCCTGCTCTGGTCGGTCCGGCTGCACCGGGAACTGGCCGAGGAGGCGCTCGGCAAGATCGAGGCCGAGGTGGGGCAGGTCTACGCGGCCGTCGACCAGGACGGCGTCGACGGGCTCACGCTCATCGAGCCCGGCTACCGGATGCCGCACCCGACCCTGCCCTCGGTGCGGGTCGACCGGCGCGACGACCTGTGGCACAAGCCCATCAGCAAGGTGCTGCTGCGCCATGCCGCCCTGTCCGACGACGAGTTGGCGGCCGTCGCGCGCGCGGTGGTGGGTTCGCTCGCGACGGTCACCATGTCGGGGCCGGGGACCGTGGAGCTCCAGCCGTCCGGGGTGACCAAGGCGACCGGGCTGGCGCTCGCCGCGGAGCGGCTCGGCGTCGGTGCCCGACAGGCGCTGGCCTTCGGGGACATGCCCAACGACATCCCGATGTTCGACTGGGCCGGGCACGGGGTCGCCATGGCCGGCGCGCATCCCGAACTGAAGGCGTTGGCCGACGAGATCACCATGTCGAACGAGGACGACGGCGTCGCCGTCGTCCTCGAAAGACTGTTTCCGACCGGCTGACCGGCTGACCGGCTGACCGGTGTCTCAGTACGCGCTGTGGACGTTGTCGATCGAGCCGTAGCGCGCGGCGGCGTAGTTGCAGGCCGCGGTGATGTTCGCGACCGGGTCGTACGGGTCGAACGCGGTGCCGGTCACGTGGTAGGCCCGGAAGGTCGGGTCGATGACCTGGAGCAGGCCCTTGGACGGGATGCCGGCGGCGGCGTTGGAGTCCCAGTTGTTGATGGCCAGCGGGTTGCCGGAGGACTCCCGCATGATGTTGCGGAAGATGCCGTTGTAGGAGCCGGGGATGCCCTTCTGGGCCATGATCGAGAGGGACTCGCGGATCCAGCCGTCGAGGGTGTTCGTGTACCCGGACGTGTGGACGAGGGACGTGGTCGCGGCGGCCGTCGAGGGCGTGCTGGTGGCGGCGGAGGCGCTGGTGGCGCCGATGAGCGGCATCGCGAGGACGGCGGCACCGGTGCCGGCGACGGCGAGGGTGCGCATGAGACGGCTGGTGCGGGTACGGCTGTGCTGAGCGGCAGCAGACATGGGGAGTTCCTCTCCGGCGCCTGCGAGGTGAGCTGTCGGGTTCGGGCGGGGAGGTGCCCGGCCGTGCCTTCGCGAGAAGGCGCGGCTTCACCCCTAGCCGTTCCGGTGCGACGTGTGCCGACCGGTCCGGCGACTTACCTGGGTCCCCCGCTCCTGCCGTACGAATGGGTTCGCGGATGGTTGTGCGGGCGGCGGCAGGATTCGGCGTCCGCCCAGCGAGCCGGAACGTATGCGAGAGCACATGTCGGGAACAAGTGCCGGAATCACACAACGTCCTGTTTGACCTTGAACTGCCCCCTATGTGGTACTTGATCCTTTGCGGTTGTCAACCCTCAACTCGCGCGCCGGGCAAGGAGAACGGGCGGTTCGGCGGCCGGTGTGCGGACATGGGCGTCCGTGACCCAACTCACGAAGTATCAAATAGTCATAAAGGGGACATAGCGGATTTCAGGGACTCGCGCTCGGAGTGGCGCCGGTCGCGAAGGGGGACGTGGAAAGGGGGGTGGGTGAGGGGTGGAGTGAGGGGTGGGTGTGAGATGGCCCGCGGGTGAGGGTGGAGCCATTACTCCGCTCGCCCCTCGGTTCGCGACAAAGCGCAAGGTGTCCTGTTAAGTCGATGAATGTCCGTTCTTACCATCTGATCGAAAACAAAGCGGCCATGATCCAATAGCGCCCGGGCCGGACCGGTGGGCGCTATCGGTGATCGAAACAGGACCGGATACGCTGACTTGAGTGATGGCAGCGACCTATCGACAAACCGTGTAATCGCCAGCAGACACCAGCAGACAGGAGACCCCTCGTGACCGTCGTCGGGCCGTTCGGGCTGAGCGTGCGGGACCAGGCTCTCGAAGCCGATGTCCAGGCCGGATTGGCGGCTGTCGAGGAAGGCTTGCTCGAGGCCACCAAGAGCGAGGTCCCGTTCATCACGGAGGCCGCGCAGCACCTCGTACGGGCCGGCGGGAAGCGGTTCCGGCCGCTGCTCGTGATGCTCGCGGCGCAGTTCGGCGACCGCTACGCGCCGGGCATCGTGCCGTCGGCCGTCGTCGTGGAGCTGACCCACCTCGCCACGCTGTACCACGACGACGTCATGGACGAGGCGGCCGTGCGGCGCGGTGTGGACAGCGCCAACACCCGCTGGGGCAACTCCGTCGCGGTCCTCACCGGCGACTTCCTCTTCGCCCGTGCCTCCCAGATCCTCGCCGACCTCGGGCCCGAGGCGGTCCGGGTGCAGGCCCTCGCGTTCGAGCGGCTGGTCACGGGCCAGATCCTGGAGACCGCGGGCCCCTCGGACGGCCGCGACCCGGTCGAGCACTACCTGGACGTGCTCGGCGGCAAGACCGGCTCGCTGGTGGCGGTCTCGTGCCGGTTCGGCGCGATGATGTCGGGCGCCGACGAGACGGTCGTCGACGTCCTCACCCAGTACGGCGAGCGGCTCGGCGTCGCCTTCCAGCTCGCCGACGACGTCCTGGACATCGCCTCCGACTCGCACGAGTCCGGCAAGACCCCGGGCACCGACCTGCGCGAGGGCATCCCGACGCTGCCCGTGCTCCGGCTGCGCGAGCGCGCGGCCCGGCTGGGGCTGCCCGAGGACCTCGCGCTGTGCGAGCTGTTGGACTCCGACCTCACCGACGACGCCCGGCACGCCGAGGCCCTGACCGCGCTGCGTGCGCACCCCGCGCTGGAGCAGGCCCGCCGCGACACCGTGCGTTATGCCGAGGAGGCCCGGGCCGCGCTGTCGCCGCTGCGGGACTGCGACGCCAAGGCGGCTCTGGTGGAGCTGTGCGACGCGGTGGTGCACCGCGCGGGCTGAGGCCCCGGGCCACCCACGACGGCGTGCCGGCCCGCGACGGCGTACCGGCTCGTCCCCGCTGACAGTGGCTGACGTGTCCGCGATATGGCACACGGCCGTACGGCGCCCTTCGGCATCCGTGCGACCGGGCCCGGCCCCTAGGGGTCCCGGTGGTCGCCGCCCCTACGTGTCATACCGCAGGCGTACACGGAGTTGGCTCCGTGGTCTGACGCTTCCTCATGGCCGATTTGGTGAGATGGGGAACACGGACATCACCACTCCTCACCGATTCGGGTGAGAATGGCGGCTCAGGGTGGACCAGCGTGAGGAAAGCCGCCGCCGACGACGGAGGTAAGGCACACATGGCACCGTACGAATCCGATGACGCGGTGGACGTCGCGCGGGACGAGAACCCGCACGCCGGACGCCGCAAGGCCGCGCGTTACGCGGTCCCGGTCGCGGTGGTGGGCGTGGCGGCGGCCACGATCGGGCTGGTCCCGGCGCTCGCCGCCTCGGGCGACCCGGACCTGCCCAAGATCACCGCGAAGCAGCTCATCGACAAGATCGCCAAGTCGGACGTGCAGCAGCTGTCCGGCACGGTGAAGATCAGCACCGACCTCGGCCTGCCGAACCTCGGCGGCCTGGAGAGCAGCCTGGCCTCCGGGGCCGGCAAGGGCGCCGGCGCCGGCTCCTCCGCCGACCCGCAGGCCAAGCTCACCGAGCTGGTCTCCGGCACGCACACGCTGCGCGTCGCCGCCGACGGCCCGGACAAGCAGAAGATCTCGCTGCTGGAGAGCGGCTCCGAGTACAGCCTCATCCACGACGGCACGAACGTCTGGGGCTACGACAGCAAGACCAACTCCGTCTCCCACAGCACCTCCCCCGAGACGGGCAAGGACCGCAGGGCCGAGCAGCCGCCGGCCACGCCGAAGGACTTCGCCGACCAGGCGCTGAAGGCGGTGGACGGCACCACGTCCGTCACCGTCGACGGCACCGAGCAGGTCGCCGGCCGCGCCGCCTACAAGCTGCTGATCAAGCCGCGCCAGTCGGGCACCACGGTCGGCGCGATCAGCATCGCGGTCGACGCGAAGACGGGCATGCCGCTGAAGTTCACGCTGACCCCGAAGAGCGGCGGCGCCGCCGTCGTCGACGCGGGCTTCACCGAGGTCTCCTTCGCCAGGCCGGCCGCCTCCACGTTCACCTTCACCCCGCCCAAGGGCGCGAAGGTGACGGAGCAGAAGAAGGGCGCCACGGCCCGGGAGCACGACGGGTTCAAGCCCGGCGGGGGCCTCGCCCAGGGCCACGACAAGGGCACTGTCATCGGCAAGGGCTGGACGTCCGTCGCCACGTTCGACACGGGCGCCAAGGGCGGCCTGCCGAGCGGCGGTTCCAAGGCCGGCGACCTCAGCGGCTTCCTCGGCTCGCTCGGCGACAAGGTCTCGGGCAAGTTCGGCAAGGGCACGGTCTTCTCCACCCGCCTGGTCAACGTCCTGATGACCGACGACGGCAAGGTCTACGCCGGCGCGGTGACGAAGGACGCCCTGGTGAAGGCGGCGAACGAAGGAAAGTGACCCTGTCCGGGCACTACGGACCGTGATCGTGCGTTGACCCTTTACGGAAGCACGAACCGAGGGGGAGCCGATGGACGGACCGTCCGCCACGGAGCGGGAGGCGGGGGACGCCGAGCGGCATGCCCCCGGGCAGGCCGAGGCGAGCGTCATCGCCACGCGCGGTCTCACCAAGCGCTACCGCGGCGGACAGCTCGCCGTGGACGGTCTGGATCTGACCGTCCCGGCCGGCAGTGTCTTCGGCTTCCTCGGTCCGAACGGCTCGGGCAAGACCACGACCATCCGCATGCTGATGGGCCTGATCGAGCCGACCGCAGGCACGGCCCGGGTGCTGGGCCGCCCGATGCCCCGGGCGGCCCGCTCCGTGCTGCCCGAGGTCGGCGCGCTCATCGAGGGCCCCGCGCTGTACGGCTTCCTCTCCGGCCGGGACAACCTGCTGCGCTACGACGCCGCCGACCCGACCGCCGACCCGCGCACCCGGCGCGCCCGCGTCGCCGCCGCCCTGGACCGGGTGGGCCTCGCGGCGGCCGCCGGAAAGAAGGCGAGAGCGTACTCGCTGGGCATGAAGCAGCGCCTGGGTCTTGCGGCCGCCCTGCTCCAGCCGCGCCGGCTGCTCGTCCTGGACGAGCCCACCAACGGCCTCGACCCGCAGGGCATGCGGGAGATCCGCACCCTGATCAGAGAACTGGCCGCCGACGGCACGACGGTCTTTCTCTCCTCCCACCTCCTCGACGAGATCGAGCAGGTGTGCACGCACGCGGCGGTCATGGCGCAGGGCCGGCTCGTCACACAGGGCGCGGTGGCCGACCTGGCTGCCGGGGCGCGCGGCCGGCTGGTGGTGACCACCCCGGATCCGGCCGAGGCTGCCCGGGTGCTGAAGGAACAGGGCGTCGCGGACGTCACCGCCGACGGCGACCGGGTCACCGGCGAACCGCCCGCGCGGGACCTCGCCGAGGTGAACGCCGCGCTGGTCATGGCGGGCGTGCGGGTGCGCGGCCTCGCGCTCGAACGGGCCTCGCTGGAGGACGCGTTCGTGGCACTGACGGGGGAGGGCTTCGATGTCGCGGGCTGAGACGGATCCCCTGTCCGAGAGGGCTCCCGGGTTCGGGGCGGCCCTCGTCCCCGCCGTGCGCCGGCCGAGCCCGCTGTGGACGTTCGGGCTGCTGCGCAGCGAACTGGTCACGACCGTCCGACGCTGGCGCACGCTCGCCCTGCTCGGGGTGCTGGCCGCGGTGCCGGTGCTGGTCGGGATCGCGGTGAAGATCGAGACGCGCGGCGGCGGGTCGGCGGACCACGGCGGCCAGGGCCCTGCGTTCATCTCGCAGATCACCAACAACGGCCTGTTCCTGGTGTTCACGGCACTCGCCGCGACCTTGCCGTTCTTCCTGCCGATGGCCGTCGGCGTCGTCGCGGGGGACGCGATAGCGGGCGAGGCGGGCGCGGGCACGCTGCGCTATCTGATGGTCGCCCCGGCCGGCCGCACCCGGCTGCTGCTCACCAAGTACGCGACGGTGATGGCCTTCTGCCTGCTGGCCACCCTGGTCGTCGCCGTCTCGGCACTGATCGTCGGCGTGCTGCTCTTCCCGCTGGGCGACCTCACGACGATATCCGGCACGCAGATCAGCTTCGCCGAGGGCCTCGGCCGAGCCCTGCTGATCGCCCTGGTCGTCGCCCTCTCGCTGGTCGGCGTGGCCGCCCTCGGCCTGTTCGTCTCGACGCTCACGAACAGCGGCATCGCGGCGATGGCGACCACCGTGGGGCTGCTCATCACCGTCCAGATTCTCGACCAGATACCCCAGCTGCACGCCCTCCAGCCGTACTTCTTCTCGCACTACTGGCTGTCCTTCGCCGACCTGATCCGCGACCCCGTCTACTGGGACGGCCTGGAGAAGAACCTCGGCCTCCAGGCGCTGTACGCGGCCGTGTTCGGCACGGCGGCCTGGGCGAGGTTCACGACGAAGGACATCAGCGCCTGAGCTCCTGCCGGGCCCGCGCGAAGAGCGTCTTCGCGCCGCCGCTGAGCATGCTCCCGGGAGGCGGCTGGTGCGAGGCTGTGACGGTGCGGTGACCCGGAAGCCGAGGGGAGCGGAGACACTGGTGGGCAGGACGCGTACGACCGGAATCGCGACGCCGGGGGAGTGAGGGAAAACCGATGTCTCGACTGAGCTTCGAGAAGAAGCGGGCGCAGCGGCCCGCGGAGCACCGGGCGGCGGTGCCGGTCCGGGTGTTCGGCGCGGGTGGCGCGTCGGTGGGCGGGACGTCGGTGGCGGCCGTGCCGGGCGAGGAGATCCACCAGACGGTCCTGAACCGCCTCCAGCGCCTCGCCATCAGCCTCGGCGCCCCGATACGTGCCACGATCCAGGACGACCGGGTGGGCCTCATGGTTCCCCTGGAGGTCTCGGCGGACGGTTCCAGCCGCGTCATGGGGGAGCCGGTGCGGACGGCTCCGCCGCACGAGGCGGAGAAGGCGCAGCCGGCGGAGCAGGCCGGGTCGTGCCCGGAACCGAAGGCCGGGACGGCGCGGGTGCCGACGGGGCAGTTCGGCCCCCCGCCGGTCATGGACGCGCCGGTGGCGGCCGCCGCCACCACAACCACCACCACGGCTGCTGCTCCCTCCGCTCCCTCCGCCCTCTCCACTCCCTCTTCCGCCGCCCCCGCGCCCGAAGCCGCACCCCTCCCCACCCCCGACCACATCCCTGCTCCCGCCGCCTCCTCCCCCTCCCCCTCCCTCTCGGTCTCTCTCCCCCTGTACGCCGAGCCGGAGGCGCCGGTCGCGGCCCACACGCCGGCCCGGGGGTTCGACGCCGTCGCCGAGGAGGTGCTCGGGGACGGGCCGTTGACGGAGACGGCGGAGGGAGCCGAGTTGCTGACCGAGCCGATGACGCGGATCAACGAGGCCGTGCGCGCGGGCCGGATCGAGGTGGCGGCGGAGCTCACCGACCGTACGGTCACCGAGGCCTCCACCGTGCTGGGCCCCGGCCATGCCGAGGTGCTGCACCTGCGTGAACTGTCCGCCTACATCGCCTACTTGGGCGGCGAACCGGTCCGCGCCTTCGAACAGTCCCTGGACCTCGCCCGGCTGCGCCGGCAGGCGCGGGACGCGGAAGCCGCCTACGGCAACGTCCGCAGCGCGGCGACCGCCTGGCGTGCGGTGCGTGACCCCGAGGAGGGCCTGCGGCTGGGCCGCGACCTGATCGAGCTGTGGACGGACCTCAGCGCCGAGCCGGGTCCCGCCTCCGACGACCTGCACCCCCTGGAGTCCGCCCGCGCCCGCATGGGCCGCCTGACCGACCGGGCGGCCCGCGCCGCACAGTCGTGAGCCCGGCCGCCGTACAGCCGTGAGCGAGGTCCCACGGGGCTCGCCCCGCGGCTCACTGCACGCAGAACTCGTTGCCCTCGGGGTCCGTCAGCACCACCCACTGCCCGGCGGGCTCCGTCACCTCGCGCACCACGCGCGCGCCCAGCGCCTCCAGCCGGGCCACCTCCTGCGCGCGCCGCTCCGGGCCGGCGTGCAGGTCGAGGTGGAGCCGGTTCTTGGCCGTCTTCGGCTCCGGGACGCGTTGGAAGAGCAGGCGCCGGCCCAGCCCGGTGCCGGTTGCGGGGTCGTACGGGTCGTCGGGGTGCCGTACGGCGATCAGGTCACGGAAGGCGGGGCGGCCGTGGTACTCGACCGTGGCCTCGCCGGGCAGCGCGCCGGCGGACAGCAGCCGTTCGATCAGGGCGCTGTTGTCCTCGGCCGGGTAGTGCAGCGCCGCGGCCCAGAAGTCGGCCTGGGCGTGCGGGTCGGCCGCGTCGATGACGAGCTTCCAGTGCAGGGGTGCGGGCGTCTGTGTCGACATGGCTGTCACTTATAGCGCGCGCCACTGACAGCGGCCGTCGGACACGACCGCGGCCCGCCACGACGGCCGTGGCCGTGGAACAGCCGTCAGGCGTCCACCGCGGCGGACTCGGCCTGGCCGCCGCGCGCCACCACCAGCGACCGCCGCGTGCGGCGCGCGGAGCGCAGCGCGTCGCCCGTGAGCAGGATCAGCGCCAGCCAGACCAGCGCGAAGCCGGCCCACCGCTCCATCGGCATGGCCTCGTGGAAGTACAGGATGCCGAGCAGGAACTGGAAGACGGGGGCGAGGTACTGGAGCAGGCCCAGCGTGGACAGCGGCACGCGGATCGCCGCCGCGCCGAAGCAGACCAGCGGCAGCGCGGTGACCAGGCCGGTGGAGGCGAGCAGGGCGGCGTGCCCGGAGCCGTCGTTCACGAAGCTGGACTCGCCGTGGGCGACGAGCCAGAGCAGATAGCCGAGCGCGGGCAGGAACTGGATCGCGGTCTCGGCGGCCAGTGACTCGACGCCGCCGAGGTCGACCTTCTTCTTCACCAGGCCGTAGGTGCCGAAGGAGAAGGCGAGGACGAGCGAGATCCACGGCGGGCGGCCGTAGCCGATGGCCAGCACGACGACGGCGGCGAGGCCGGTCGCGACCGCCGCCCACTGCACCGGCCGCAGCCGTTCCTTGAGTAGCAGCACGCCCAGCGCGATGGTCACCAGCGGGTTGATGAAGTACCCGAGCGAGGCCTCGACCACATGGCCGGCGTTCACGGCCCAGATGTAGACGCCCCAGTTCACGCTGATGACGGTCGCCGCCACGGCGACGAGCGCGAGCCGGCGCGGCTGGCGCAGCAGCTCTCCGGCCCAGGCCCAGCGCCGTACGAAGAGCAGCGCGGCGGCGACGACGACCAGGGACCAGACCATGCGGTGGGCGAGGATCTCCACCGCGCCGGCGGGTTTCAGCAGCGGCCAGAAGAGGGGGACCAGCCCCCACATGCCATAGGCGGCGAAGCCGTTCAGCAGGCCTGTCCGGTCCTCGCTTCCGGAGCTCCCGGAGTTCTTGGACGTCCCGCTCACGGCCCCTCCTTCTCGTGGTGCATCGGCACACGCGCGCGCGAGAACGAAGGTAGTGCCGAGCACCCCCGGCTGTCATGCCCGTATCGGTATACGGTCATGACAGCCGGTGGAAACCCGGTGGAGGCGGAAGGGTCAGCCCTTGACGGCCGCGCTGACCGCCTCCGCCAGCGACTGCGCCGGGCGGCCGGTCAGACGGGTGAGGTCGCCGGTGGTGACGACCAGCTCGCCCTTCTCGATGGAGGCGTCCACTTCGGCCAGGATCCCGGCCAGCGGAGCGGGCAGCCCGGCGCCGGTCAGGATGCCGGTCAGCACCTCGGGGGTGACCGGGGTGTAGGCGATCTCCTTGCCGGTCTGCCGGCTGAGCTCGGCCGCGTACTCGGCGAAGCCGAAGGGCTCGTCGCCGCCCAGCTCGTAGGTCTTGTTCTCGTGGCCCTCGCCGGTCAGCACCGCGACCGCGGCGGCGGCGTAGTCGGCGCGGGAGGCGGCGGAGATCCGGCCGGCGCCGGCGGCCTGGACGACGGCGCCGTGCTCCAGCACCGGTGCGAGGTTCTCGGTGTAGTTCTCGAAGTACCAGCCGTTGCGCAGCAGCGTGTACGGCAGGCCGGAGGCGAGCAGCACCTCCTCGGTCGCGCGGTGGTCGTCCGCGAGGGCGGCCGTCAGGGTGCCCGGGGCGCTGGTGTACGCGAGCAGCGCCACGCCGGCCGCCTTCGCCGCGTCGATGACGACCTTGTGCTGCGCCACCCGGCCCTTGTCGAACTCGTTGCCCGAGATCAGCAGGACCTTGTCGCCGGCGGCGAAGAGGCTGCCGAAGGTCTCGGGCGCGTTGTAGTCGGCGACGGCGAGCCGTACGCCGCGGGCCGCGAGGTCGGCGGCCTTCTGCTCGTCGCGCACGACGGCGGTGATCTGCTCCGCCGGAACCTTTTCCAGCAGCTGCTCCACGACGTGGCGGCCGAGGTGTCCGGTGGCTCCGGTGACGACGATGCTCATGATGTGCGATCTCCTTCTCGGGTGCGTCCTTCGCTAACCCTAGGAGTGGCGCTAACTGTTGGAAAGTACCTACTTTGAAGTAAGGTACCTGCATGTCGGTAAGTGAGTGGAAGGGCGGCGGCGAGGCGATGTGCCCCCAGCGCCTGGTCCTGGAGCATGTCACCAGCCGTTGGGGTGTGCTGGTGCTGATCCAGCTCCTCGACCGCCCGTACCGCTTCAGCGAACTGCGCCGCGCGATCGGCCGGGTCAGCGAGAAGATGCTCACGCAGACCCTCCAGACCCTGGAGCGCGACGGCCTCGTCCACCGGGACGCCAAGCCCGTCATCCCGCCCCGTGTCGACTACTCCCTCACCGACCTCGGCCGCGAGGCGGCGGAGCAGGTGCGGGCGCTGGCGCAGTGGACCGCGCGGCGCATGGACGACGTGCTCGGCGCCCGGCGGGCATACGACGAGGCCCGGGAAATCCAGTCCCGGGCCTCGTAGCCGAGCGAGAGAGACGAGAGCTGACGCTTCAGCCGACGACCGTCCAGGTGTCGCCCCCGGCCAGCAGCGCGGCGAGGTCGCCCTTGCCCTTCTGCTCGACGGCGGTGTCCAGCTGGTCGGCCATCGCGGTGTCGTAGACCGGGCGTTCGACGTTGCGGAAGACGCCGATCGGGGTGTGGTGCAGGGTGTCGGGGTCGGCGAGGCGGGAGAGGGCGAAGGCGGTGGTCGGGGACGCGGAGCGTGCGTCGTGGACCACGATGTCCGCCTCGTTCTCCGCGGTCACGGTGACGACTTCGAGGTCGCCGGTGGCCCGGTCGCGTACGACACCGCGCGCGCCGTCGGCGCCGAAGCGGATCGGCTGCCCGTGCTCCAGGCGGATCAGTGCTTCCTGGGCCCGCTGCTTGTCCTTCAGGGCGTCGAAGGCGCCGTCGTTGAAGATGTTGCAGTTCTGGTAGATCTCGATCAGGGCCGTGCCCGGGTGGTCTGCGGCCTGGCGCAGCACCTCGGTCAGGTGCTTGCGGTCGGAGTCGATCGTGCGGGCCACGAAGGACGCCTCGGCGCCGATGGCCAGCGACACCGGGTTGAACGGGGCGTCCAGGGAGCCCATCGGGGTCGACTTGGTGATCTTGCCGACCTCGGAGGTCGGGCTGTACTGGCCCTTGGTCAGGCCGTAGATCCGGTTGTTGAACAGCAGGATCTTCAGGTTCACGTTGCGCCGCAGGGCGTGGATCAGGTGGTTGCCGCCGATGGACAGCGCGTCGCCGTCACCGGTGACCACCCACACGCTCAGGTCCCGCCTGCTGGTGGCGAGCCCGGTCGCGATCGCCGGGGCGCGCCCGTGGATGGAGTGCATCCCGTAGGTGTTCATGTAGTACGGGAAGCGGGAGGAGCAGCCGATGCCGGAGACGAAGACGATGTTCTCCTTCGCCAGGCCCAGCTCGGGCATGAAGCCCTGGACGGCGGCCAGGATCGCGTAGTCACCGCAGCCCGGGCACCAGCGCACCTCCTGGTCCGACTTGAAGTCCTTCATCGACTGCTTGGCCTCGGCCTTGGGGACCAGCTGGAGCAGCCCGTTGCCGGCGTCAGTCATGGATGGCCTCCTTCAGCGCCGTGGCGAGCTGTTCCGCCTTGAACGGCATGCCGTTGACCTGGTTGTAGGAGTGGGCGTCGACCAGGTACTTCGCCCGGATCAGCATGGCGAGCTGCCCGAGGTTCATCTCGGGGATCACCACCTTGTCGTAACGCCGCAGCACCTCACCGAGATTCCGCGGGAAGGGGTTGAGGTGGCGCAGGTGCGCCTGTGCGATCGACTCGCCGGAGCGGCGCAGGCGTCGTACCGCCGCCGTGATCGGTCCGTACGTCGAGCCCCAGCCCAGCACCAGCGTCCGCGCGGTGTCCGGGTCGTCGACCTCGATGTCCGGCACGGTGATGCCGTCGATCTTGGCCTGGCGGGTACGGACCATGAAGTCGTGGTTGGCCGGGTCGTAGGAGATGTTGCCGGTGCCGTCCTGCTTCTCGATGCCGCCGATGCGGTGCTCCAGACCCGGCGTGCCCGGGATCGCCCACGGCCGGGCCAGGGTGTGCGGATCCCGCTTGTAGGGCCAGAAGACCTCGGTGCCGTCGGCCAGGGTGTGGTTCGGGCCCTGCGCGAACTGGACGGTGAGGTCCGGCAGTTCGTCCAGGTCGGGGATCCGCCAGGGCTCCGAGCCGTTGGCCAGGTAGCCGTCGGAGAGCAGCATCACCGGCGTGCGGTACGTCAGTGCGATCCGGGCCGCCTCCAGGGCCGCGTCGAAGCAGTCCGCCGGGGTCTTCGGGGCGACGATCGGCACCGGTGCCTCGCCGTTGCGGCCGTACATCGCCTGGAGCAGGTCCGCCTGCTCGGTCTTGGTCGGCAGACCCGTCGACGGGCCGCCGCGCTGGATGTCGACCACCAGCAGCGGCAGTTCCAGGGAGACGGCCAGGCCGATCGTCTCGCTCTTGAGCGCCACACCCGGGCCGGACGTCGTGGTCACCGCGAGCGAGCCGCCGAACGCCGCGCCGAGCGCCGCGCCGATGCCCGCGATCTCGTCCTCGGCCTGGAAGGTGCGTACGCCGAAGTTCTTGTGCCGGCTCAGCTCGTGCAGGATGTCGGAGGCCGGGGTGATCGGGTACGAGCCCAGGAACAGCGGCAGGTCCGCCTGGCGCGAGGCCGCGATCAGGCCGTAGGCGAGGGCGAGGTTGCCGGAGATGTTCCGGTAGGTGCCCACGGGGAAGGCCTTGGCGGCCGGGGCGACCTCGTAGGAGACCGCGAAGTCCTCCGTCGTCTCGCCGAAGTTCCAGCCCGCGCGGAACGCCGCGATGTTCGCCGCCATGATCTCGGGCTTCTTCGCGAACTTCGACTTCAGGAACCTCTCGGTGCCCTCGGTCGGCCGGTGGTACATCCACGACAGCAGGCCCAGCGCGAACATGTTCTTGCTGCGTTCGGCCTCCTTGCGGGAGAGGTCGAACTCCTTCAGGGCCTCCACCGTGAGCGTGGTCAGCGGCACCGGGTGCAGGTTGTAGCCGTCCAGCGAGCCGTCGTCCAGCGGGGAGGCGTCGTAGCCGACCTTCTGCAGGGCGCGCTTGGTGAACTCGTCCGTGTTGACGATGACCTCGGCGCCGCGCGGCAGGTCGCCGATGTTCGCCTTCAGCGCGGCCGGGTTCATCGCGACGAGCACGTTGGGCGCGTCACCCGGGGTGAGGATGTCGTGGTCCGCGAAGTGCAGCTGGAAGCTGGAGACGCCGGGCAGGGTGCCGGCGGGGGCGCGGATCTCGGCGGGGAAGTTGGGGAGGGTGGAGAGGTCGTTGCCGAAGGAAGCGGTTTCCGAGGTGAAACGGTCACCGGTGAGCTGCATGCCGTCACCCGAGTCCCCCGCGAACCGGATGATCACCCGGTCCAGACGCCGCACGTCCTTCGCGTCGCCCGGATCGCGCTGCTCTCCCACGACGTTTCCGTCGGCCTGCTCCGCTGGGCTGCTGACCTGGCTGGTCACTGAACTGGACCTCCTTCGAGGCGGCTGTCCGGGGGTTGGCCGTCCCACGGACCATCCCAGATCAACCCTACGTCGGTTAGGGTCGCCTTCCCGAGGCCATCCACCGATTGGACGACATTTCGAGACGGCCTGTCGCGCTGGCTTGGCTAGCTGGCTTCCATGATGTCCCGCCGTGCTCGAGCACCGGTCAAGGCGCTCCCCGCACGTTCCACGGTTCCCCGCCCGCCTCCCACAGAAGCCGGACGGTCTGACGCGGAGCTGACGGGGCGGGCCCGGAGGAGGCGGCCGTCAGGAGTTCAGATACGTGAGAACGGCCAGCACCCGCCGGTGGTCGCCGTCGCTCGGCGCCAGGCCGAGCTTCAGGAAGATGTTGCTGACGTGCTTCTCCACGGCGCCGTCGCTGACCACCAGCTGCCGGGCGATCGCCGAGTTCGTACGGCCCTCGGCCATCAGCCCGAGCACCTCGCGCTCGCGCGGTGTCAGCCCCGCCAGCACGTCCTGCTTGCGGCTGCGGCCGAGCAACTGCGCGACCACCTCCGGGTCCAGCGCCGTACCGCCCTCGGCGACCCGCACCACCGCGTCCACGAACTCGCGCACCTCGGCGACCCGGTCCTTGAGGAGATAGCCCACGCCCCGGCTGGAACCGGCCAGCAGCTCGGTGGCGTAACGCTCCTCCACGTACTGCGACAGCACCAGCACCCCGAGCCGCGGATACGTCTTGCGCAGCCGCACGGCCGCGCGCACGCCCTCGTCGGTGTGCGTCGGCGGCATCCGTACGTCCGCCACCACCACGTCGGGCAGCGCGCCCTGTCCGTCGAGGTCGGCGATGGTCTTCACCAGCGCCTCCGCGTCCCCGACACCGGCCACGACATCGTGCCCGCGGTCGGTCAGCAGCCGGGTCAGACCCTCTCTGAGCAGCACCGAATCCTCGGCGATGACCACCCGCACCCTGTTCTCCACGATCTCCCGGCCCCCCATGCCCGCTCTCCGACGGTGTTCGTCCCTACGGTCCGTACGGAGGTCAAGCATTCCAGCAATCGCCCCGGCCCGCCGCCCCACCTGGGAACCCCGCCCTCGGAGAAGGGGGTTCCAGGGGAGTGCGGTGCCGGGGCGGGGGGGGGTGTGCCTCAGGCCCGCCAGGGCAGTTCCGCGATGACCCGGGTGGGGCCGCCCGCGGGGGAGTCCACCACGAGGACGCCGTCCACCGCGTCCAGGCGTCCGGCGAGGCCGGCCAGACCCGAGCCGCGCGAGACGTCCGCGCCGCCGACCCCGTCGTCGATCACCTGGAGCATCAGCCGGTCCTCCGCCCGCCACACGTCCACCGACGCGGACCGGGCCCGGCTGTGCTTGCTGATGTTCTGGAGCAGTTCGGAGACCGTGAAGTAGGCGATGCCCTCGATGGCGGCCGCCGGGCGGCCCGGCAGGTCGACCTCGACCCGCACCGGCACCGTGCAGCGCGAGGCGACCGCCGACAGGGCCGCGTCCAGGCCGCGGTCGGTCAGAACGGCCGGGTGGATGCCGCGGGCGAGATCGCGCAGCTCCTGGAGCGCGGTCTTCACCTCGCCGTGCGCCTCCTCCACCATCTGCGCCGCGGCCTTCGGGTCCTCCTGGAGCTTCTCCTTCGCCAGCCCCAGGTCCATCGCCAGGCTCACCAGCCGGGCCTGCGCCCCGTCGTGCAGGTCGCGCTCGATGCGCCGCAGGTCGGCGGCGGCCGTGTCGACCACGACGCCCCGGTCCGACTCCAGCTCCACCACGCGCGCCGACAGCGGCGACGGCCCCAGCAGCCCGCGCACCAGCAGCCCGTCGACCGTCGTCAGGGCCCGGACGATCCACGGCGTGGCCAGCGTGACCAGCAGCCCGACCAGCGCGGTCACGGTGATCTCGAACGGGTTGTCCAGGTACACGCTGTGGTGCTCGTCGCCGTACAGCTGAAGGCCGCCCTGGCCGACGTAGGCCGGGAAGACCCAGAACCACAGCGGGTAGGTCAGCAGCGACCAGCCCAGGGGCCACAGGGTCACCGCCACCACGAACGAGAACACCGCCCAGGGGAACTGCACCAGCGCGTACAGCGTGCTCCGCCAGGAGGCGCCGCTCTTGAGGACCGCGCCCACCCAGGCCGGCACGCCCGGCTTGCGCACCCGCAGCGGCTCCGGCGCGGCCACCTCCACCCCGAGCAGCGCGCGCGCCCGCGCCCGCTCCAGTGCGCCGAAGCCCCGGCAGCCGGCGAGCGCCGCCGCGAGCACCGGGACCCCGAGGAAGGTGACGAGCAGGCCCGCCCCGAGCGACACCATCGTCACCGTCCAGGCGAACAGCACGGTCGAGACCGGCAGGCTCAGCAGGACGTACCCGAACTCACGCCAGCTGCGCGCCTCGAACGGCGCCCGCAGTCCGGCGGGCAGCCGGTGGCCGGTTCCGGCGGGCCGCCCCTGCCCCCGCTCATACCCGTGTCCGTACTCCATGGCCATCGATTCTCGTTCCGTTCTCGTCGTGTCGGCCGTGTCTCTGCGGCCGCGCCTCTGCGGCTGTCCTGTGAGGCTGTGCTTCTACGGTCGTGCGTCGCGGCTCCGCGGGCCATGGAGGCCGTCGGCGTCTCCACCCGGGGGTTTTCCCCACCCCCGCCCCGCACCGCACGGGGGCGCGTCTGCGCACGGGCGTGGGCGTGGCTACTCGGTCCGGTCCCGCCACGGCAGTTCCGCCGTGACCACCGTCGGACCGCCGGCCGGGGAGTCGAGGACGAACAGGCCGTCCACCGCGCCCAGCCGCTCGGCGAGCCCCCGCATCCCCGTGCCGCCGTCCAGGCGCGCGCCGCCCCGGCCGTCGTCACGGACCTGGATCAGCAGCCGCTCCTCGGCGCGCCAGACGTCGACGGAGGCGCCCCGGGCGCCGCTGTGCTTGCTGATGTTCTGGAGCAGTTCGGAGACCGTGAAGTAGGCGATGCCCTCGATGGCGGGCGCCGGGCGGGTGGCCAGGTCCACGGTGACCTTCACCGGCACCGTGCAGCGCGTGGCCACCGAGGACAGGGCCGCGTCCAGGCCGCGGTCGGTCAGAACGGCCGGGTGGATGCCGCGGGCGAGATCGCGCAGCTCCTGAAGGGCCAGCTTCACCTCGCCGTGCGCCTCCTCCACCATCGCCGCCGCCGAGTCGGGGTCCTCCAGCAGCTTCTCCTTGGCCAGGCCGAGCCCCATGGCCAGGTTCACCAGCCGGGCCTGCGCCCCGTCGTGCAGGTCGCGCTCGATGCGGCGCAGGTCGGCGGCGGCGGTGTCGACCACGATCCCCCGGTCCGACTCCAGCTCGGCGATACGGCGCTCCAGCTCGTCCGAGGGCGACAGCAGCCCGCGCACCAGCGCCCGGTCCACGTTCGAGAGGCCCCGGGCCAGATACGGCAGCACCGGCCACAGCGCGATCAACGAGATCAGCGTGGCGCAGAAGGTGAGGACGCCCCAGGGCAGCCGGACCAGGTCGTACAGCATCGTCCGCCAGCCCACCGGGTCCTTCAGCGCCAGCCACAGCCGCTGCGTCAGGCTCCCGGCCCTGGCGAACGGCAGCGGGGTCGGCTCCTCCACCCGCACCCCGAGCAGCCGGCGGGCGCGGGCCCGCTGCAGCTTCCCCAGCTGCCGGGAACCCAGCAGGCTCAGCGCCAGCAGCGGCAGGCCGATCACCGTGATCGAGAGCGACCCGCCGACGGACAGCGCGGTGAGCGCGTACACGAAGCCGAACACCGCCAGCGGCAGGTTCAGCAGGAGATACGCGATCTCCTTCCAGGTGTGCGCGTCGTAGGCCGGCCGCGGCGGCGGCAGGCGGTCGGTGCCGTCTGCCGCGCCGGCGGCTGAGCTGGGAGCGGTCATGGCAGCCAGCCTGCCGTGCGCGCCGCCCCCGGCGCCATGCGGTACGCCGCCCTCCGCTCGCGGGGGAAAGCCCCACCCCCGTCGAACCCCGGCCCGCCGCCAGCCGTCTCACCCGATGACGGGCTGCTTACCGTCTCTTTATCAGGGCCTAGACTCCCGTGCGTACAGATCCTCGAATCACATGGGATCACCGAATTCACTCGGGTCATGCAGGCCACGACGTCAGGGAATGAGGGACGGACGGTGCGGGAGACGTTGGGGGACGGTGGGGTCGCCACGGCGCACGTCATCGCGGCCGGCTACTTCCGGTCCTACTCGGTGGTGGGCCTGCTCGCGCTCGTCGGCGTGCTGTTCGTCGCCGTCGCCTTCGGCGCGGGCCGCCTGCTGCGCCCCGTCGTCCCCACCCCCGAGAAGCTCCTGACCTACGAGTGCGGCGTCGACCCCGTCGGCGAGGGCTGGGCCCACACCCAGGTCCGCTACTACGTCTACGCTTTCCTGTACGTGATCTTCGCGGTCGACTCGATCTTCCTGTTCCCCTGGGCGACGGTCTTCGCCGCCCCCGGCTACGGCGCGACCACCCTCGTGGAGATGTTCGTCTTCCTGGGCTTCCTCGCCGTGGGCCTGCTGTACGCATACAAGAAGGGCGTCCTGACATGGACGTGAACCACTCGGTGGACGGGAACCCGTCGGCGACCGAGTTCGTCTCCGAGCCCGTGCTGCTGCCGGAACCGAAGCGTCTGGGCGCGCTGGCCCGGCTGGCCCCCGAGCCGATGAAGGTGATCCTGAACTGGGGCCGCCGCTACTCGCTCTGGGTCTTCAACTTCGGCCTCGCCTGCTGCGCGATCGAGTTCATCGCCGCGTCGATGGCCCGGCACGACTTCATCCGCCTCGGCGTCATCCCCTTCGCGCCGGGCCCCCGCCAGGCCGACCTGATGGTGGTGTCGGGCACGGTCACGGACAAGATGGCCCCGGCGGTCAAGCGCCTGTATGAGCAGATGCCCGAGCCGAAGTACGTCATCTCCTTCGGCGCCTGCTCCAACTGCGGCGGCCCCTACTGGGACTCCTACTCCGTCACCAAGGGCGTCGACCAGATCATCCCCGTCGACGTCTACGTCCCCGGCTGCCCGCCGCGCCCCGAGGCGCTGCTCCAGGGCATCCTCAAACTCCAGGAGAAGATCGCCCGCGAGTCGCTGGAGGAGCGCTACGGCACCGGGTCCGCCCGGCCGTCGGTGGCCGCCCTGACCAGCGACCTGGTGAAGCCGCCGGCGCCCGCTGCCGAGGGGGGCGCGTGATGAGCACGGTCGGCTGGCTGCCCGCCCCGGTCGAGGACCTCTTCGGCACGGACGCCACGGCCGAGGAGTCGTACGACGTCCTGACCGTGGACGTACCGCCGTCCACCTGGCTCACCGCCCTGGAGACGGCCCGTACGACCCTGGGCTGCACCTACTTCGACTGGCTGAGCGCCGTCGACGAACCGGGCACGGGCTTCCGTGTCTCGGCCCACGTCGTCGCCCTCGGCCCGGTCCGCCGCCTCCTCGTCCGTACGACACTCCCGCACGAGGCGCCGGAACTGCCCAGCGCCGTCGGCGTGTACGCGGGCGCCGCCTGGCACGAGCGCGAGACCCACGAGATGTTCGGCGTCCGCTTCACGGGCCACCCGGGGCTCGACCACCTCCTCCTCCCCGAGACCTTCGAGGGCCACCCCCTGCGCAAGGACTTCGTCCTCGCCGCCCGCGTTGCCAAGGCCTGGCCGGGCGCGAAGGAGCCGGGGGAACCTGCGGCGGGTGCGGCACACGCCGGGCCCAAGCGCCGCCAGATGCTGCCCCCGGGCGTCCCCGACCCCAACGAGTGGGGCCCGCTGAAGGGCCAGCTCCCCCCGGCTCCGGCCCGCCCGGCACGCGGCGCGGCGGCAGGCCGCGCGGCGGGCGACCGCCCGGCCCGCGCGGGCGCGCCCGCCTCCGGGGACCGCCCGGTACGGCGCACCCGCACAGCCACCGAGGGCTCCGCGAGCCAGACCTCCGGCGCCGCGACGGAGGCCGCCGGGACCGTGGCGGGAGCTCCGGCCGCCGATACCGGTGCGGGTGCCCGGCCGCGCCGGATGCGGAGCGCGAGCCAGGGCTCGGCGAGCCAGACACCGGCCCCGGCCGAGGGCGGAGGCGAGACGGGCCGGCCGGTGCCGGAGGCCGGGGCCGGCGAGGCCGCCTCGGCGGAGCCGTCGGCTGCTGCGACACCGACCGGCTCACGCCGCTCGCGCAGCGCTTCCCAGGGCTCCGCCTCCCAGCGGGCCGACGCACCGATGCCGGAGCAGGCGCAGCAGCAGGAGCAAGGCCGGGCTCCGGGCCAGGAGCAGGCACCGGCGGAACCGGAGGGCGCGTCCCGCCCGGCCCGGCGCAGCACGGCCCCGCACAGCTCGGACGCCCCCTGGCACCACGCCCGCCCGGCCTTCGACGAGCCGGAGGCGGCGTCCGGGCCGACGTCCCGGCCCGAGCCGGAGCGCGAACCCGAGACCGAACCCGAGAGCGGGCCGGAACGCGAGCCGGAGAGCGGGCAAGCCGAAGGGCCGGCCGGCTCCGCAACCGCCGAACCGCCCGAGCGCCCCGAACCCCCCAGCACTCCCGACCGCACCCCCGGCGGCGACCCCACAGGAGGCCCGCAGTGAACGACACGCTGGACGTCGCCCTGCGACTCCTGGTCGTGTTCGTCGTCTTCCTCACCTTCCCGCTGATCGTCGGCCAGACCGAGCACAAGGTGATGGCCCACATGCAGGGCCGCCTCGGCCCGATGTACGCGGGCGGCTTTCACGGCTGGGCCCAGCTCATCGCGGACGGCGTGAAGTTCGCGCAGAAGGAGGACGTGGTCCCGGCCGGCGCCGACCGCCGCGTCTTCCAGCTCGCCCCCGCCGTCGCCCTGCTGCCGTACCTCCTCGTGCTGCTCGCCGTCCCGATCGGCCCGAGCGAGGGCGCGGTCGGCCAGGTCGTCGACGCGGGCGTCTTCTTCGTGCTCGCGGTGATGGGTGTCGGCGTGCTCGGCTCGCTGATGGCCGGCTGGGCCAGCGCGAACAAGTTCTCCCTCCTCGGCGGCCTGCGCACCGCCGCGCAACTCCTCGCCTACGAACTGCCGATGCTGCTGGCCGCCGCCTCGGTCGCGATGGCCGCGGGCACGGTCTCCCTGCCCGGCATCCTGCACGCCTTCCACTGGTGGTGGGTGCCCTGGCAGATCGTCGGCGCGCTCGTCTTCTTCGTGGCCGGACTCGCCGAGCTGCAACGCCCGCCGTTCGACATGCCCGTCGCCGACTCGGAGATCATCTTCGGCGCGTACACCGAGTACACCGGACTGCGTTTCGCACTGTTCCTCCTCGCCGAGTACGCCGGCATCGTCGTCCTGTGCGGTCTGACCACCGTCCTCTTCCTGGGCGGCTGGCACGGTCCCTGGGGCGCCGCCGGCCTGGGCTGGCTGTGGACCCTGTTGAAGACCGCGATCCTCGCCTTCGTCGTCATCTGGCTCCGTGTCACCTATCCCCGCCTGCGCGAGGACCAGCTCCAGAAGCTCTCCTGGACCCTCCTCGTCCCCCTCTCCCTCGCCCAGATCGCCCTCACCGGCATCGTCAAGGTGGTGATCAGCTGATGGCCCCCATTCCTGGCAGCGGCCTCGCCAAGGGCCTGGCCGTCACGCTCCGCACGATGACGCGCAAGTCCGTCACCGAGCAGTACCCGGACGCCCAGCCCGAACTGCCGCCGCGCACCCGTGGCGTGATCGGCCTGTTCGAGGAGAACTGCACGGTCTGCATGCTCTGCGCCCGCGAGTGCCCGGACTGGTGCATCTACATCGACTCCCACAAGGAGACCGTCCCGCCCGCCGCGCCCGGCGGCCGCGAACGCAGCCGCAACGTCCTCGACCGGTTCGCGATCGACTTCTCCCTGTGCATGTACTGCGGTATCTGCATCGAGGTCTGTCCTTTCGACGCGCTGTTCTGGTCCCCGGAGTTCGAGTACGCCGAGACCGACATCCACGACCTCACCCACGAGCGGGACAAGCTCCGCGAGTGGATGTGGACCGTCCCGGCCCCGCCCGCCCTCGACCCGTGCGCCGAGGAGCCCAAGGAGATCGCCGCCGCCCGCAAGACCGCCGAGAAGCTGGCGGCCGCGCAGGCCGAACCGGGGGAGGGCCAGTCGTGAGCCCCGCCGCAGCCGTGAGCCTGGCGGCAGCCCCGCACGGGTTCCTGTCCCCGACCGGCGTCGAGATCGCCTTCCTGCTCGTCGGCCTCGCCACCTTCGGCGCGGCCCTGATCACGGTCACCACCCGTCAACTGGTGCACGCCGCCCTGTGGCTGGTGGTCGCGCTCGGCGGCCTCGCCGTCGAGTACCTCCTGCTCACCGCCGAGTTCATCGCCTGGGTGCAGGTCCTCATCTACGTCGGTTCCGTCGTCGTCCTCCTCCTGTTCGGTCTGATGCTCACCAAGGCGCCGATCGGCCGGTCCCCGGACGCCGACTCCGGCAACCGCTGGGTCGCCCTCGCCGTCGCGGCCGTCGCCGCCGCGGCGCTGGTGTGGGTGGTGGTCGACGCCTTCCGCACCACGTGGATCGACCTGACCGGCCCCGCCGCCGGCACCACCCGCGTCACCGGCGAGAGCCTGTTCCGGCACTGGGTGCTGCCCTTCGAGGCCCTGTCCGTCCTCCTCCTCGCGGCCCTGGTCGGCGCGATCGTCCTGTCCCGCAAGGCGAAGGCGGAGTCGGGCCCTCCCCCTGTGAACTCCCGAGCGGTCACCGAGAGTTCCCCGTCCGTCACGGATTCGGGCACGGATTCCGGAATTCACCCGGCCGAGCCGGAAGGCGCCCACTGATGCATCTCGCCTATCCCGCCGTCCTCTCCGCCCTCCTGTTCTGCACCGGCCTGTACGGCGTCCTGGCCCGCCGCAACGCGATCCTGGTCCTCATGTCGGTCGAGCTGATGCTCAACGCCGTCAACCTCAACCTGGTCGCCTTCGACGTCTGGCTCAGCCGGGCCGCCAGGGACACCCTGCACTCCGGCCAGGCGCTGACCCTGTTCACCATCGCCATCGCCGCCGCCGAGATCGGCATCGGCCTGGCGATCGTGCTCGCCGTCTACCGCAATCGCGGCACCTCCGACATCGACAAGCTCCGCGACACCGCCGAGGGCCCCGAGGCCGGCGGCCCCGGCACCGAGGGCCCCGGCACCTCCGCGGCCGAGAAGGCTGAGGCCACCGCGTGACCACGATCCACCTCGCCGTCCTCGTCCCCCTCCTGCCGTTCCTGGGTGCCGTGGCCGGCCTGCTGCTCGGCCGCACCGCCCCCCGGTTCGTCCGCCCGCTCGCCGTGCTGCCGCCGCTGGTGGCGCTCGTCCTCGCCGCGCTGGTCGCCGCCGACCAGGGCGGCGGCCGGGCCGTCGACGCCCACACGGAACTGACACCCACCGGCTCGGTCCCGATCGAGCTGGCCCTGCACATCGACGGCTTCGCCGCACTCGTCGCGATCCTGGTCGCGTTCGTCGCGTCCTGCGTGCAGATCTACTCGACCGGCTATCTGCGCGACGACCCGCGCTACCCGTCCTACGCCGCTCTCGTCTCCCTGTTCACCTCCGCGATGCTCCTGGTCGTCTACTCCGGCGACCTGATCGTGCTGCTGGTCGGCTGGGAAGTCATGGGCATCTGCTCCTACTTCCTGGTCGGCCACTACTGGGAGACCCCCGAGGCCCGCGCCGCCTCCCTGAAGGCCTTCCTGGTCACCAAGCTCGGCGACGTGCCGTTCCTCATCGGCCTGTTCGCCCTCGGCACCGACGCCGGATCGTTCCGCATCACCCGGATCCTCGGCGCGGTGACGAGCGGCGGTCTCGACCACCCGACCGTGACCGCCCTGCTGCTCCTGGCGGGCGTGGCCGGCAAGTCGGCGCAGTTCCCGCTGCACACCTGGCTCCCGGACGCGATGGCGGGCCCCACGCCCGTCTCGGCACTGATCCACGCCGCGACGATGGTCGCCGCCGGTGTCTACTTCATCGCCCGTCTCCTTCCGGTGTTCGAGGCCTCCCGGGCCGCGATGGTCGTCCTCGCCGTCATGGCCGCCGTCACGATGGCCGGCTCGGCGCTCGCCGCGCTCGCCCAGGACGACATCAAGCGCGTCCTCGCCTACTCGACGATCGGCCAGCTCGGCTACATGACCGGCGCCCTCGCCGTCGGCGACCGCGGTGCCGCCGTCTTCCACCTCCTGTCCCACGGCGCCTTCAAGGCGCTGCTGTTCCTCGCGGCCGGCGTGATCATCCACGCCGCCGGCACCAACTCGCTGGCGGCCATGTCCCGCATGCACGGCCTGCGAGAGCGCGTCCCGGACGCCTACTGGACGATGACCGTGGCGCTGCTCGCGCTCGCCGCGATCCCGCCGTTCAGCGGCTTCTTCTCCAAGGAGTCCGTGCTCGGCGCCGCCGAGCACGTGGCCACCGGGAACACCGGCCACGCTCCAGGAGCGGCGGGCTGGATCGTCCTCGTCGCCGGTCTGCTCACGGCCCTGCTCACCGCCGCCTACGCGACCCGCCTGTGGCTGCTGGCCTTCCGCGGCCGGGGCACCGAGGCGCCCGACCACGGCCGCCAGCCGCTGACGATGAACGCGGTGCTGTGGGTCCTGGCCGTGCCGTCCCTCGCCTTCGGCGGGCTCGCCTACCGCGCGCTGCCCGGCTGGTTCGACGGCCGCGACCTGACCCCCACCCCCCTCACCTCGATCCTCGGCACCGGCCTCGCCCTGGTGGGCGGCCTTCTCACCTACGGCGCCTGGCAGCGCACCAGTGCGATCGCCGCCCGTACCCCGGCGGCGCCCGCGCCCTCCTTCGAGTGGGAGCACCTCCAGGGCGAGGCCGCCGCGCATCCGGAGGGCGATGCGAGCCTTGTCGAGGCACACGCCCTCGCCAGCCAGGGCCCGGCCGACCGCGACCTCGCCCACGCGCCCGACCCCGGGCGGCTGCTGCTCGGCCCGCTGTACCGGCACGCGGCCACCGGCTTCCACCTGGACGCCGTGTACACGGCCCTGTTCGTCCGCCCGGTCCAGGCCGGGGCGAGCCTCGTGCGATTCCTCGACCGCGAGGTCGTCGACACCTACGTACGCGGCGCGGCCGCCCTGCCCCGCGTGCTCGGGGCCGCCGTGCGGCGGGCGCAGACCGGCAATGTGCAGACCTACGTGAGCGCGCTGCTCGCCGGCACCGTCGTCCTGACGGTCGCCGTCGTCCTCGTCGCCACCGGAGCGTGAGCAGGCGTGATCGATATCAACGAGTCCGTGATGCAGTTCCTTCTGGCGTTCGTCGTCGTCGGCCCGCTCCTCGGCGCCGTCGCCGCTCTCCTGCCCGCCCCGCCCGGGCTGAAGGGGAGGTCGCCCGAGCAGGCCGTGCTGCGCCACGGCGTCACCGTGACCGGCGCGATCCTCATCGCCGCGATCGTCCTCGCGCTCGGCTTCGACAGCGACCACCCGTCGAAGATGCAGGCCACGACCGACATCAGCTGGATCCCCGCGCTCGACGTGCGGATCCACCTCGGCATCGACGGCATCTCCCTCCCCCTTCTGGTCCTTACCGCGCTGCTGACCTTCCTCTGCGCGCTGTACTCCTACTTCAAGCCGCCGACGGGCGGCTCCCCCAAGGCGTTCGTCGCGCTGCTGCTCCTGCTTGAGTCCGGCACCCTCGCCACCTTCGCAGTCCTCGACCTGTTGCTGTTCTTCCTCGCGTTCGAGACGGTGCTCGTTCCGATGTACTTCCTCATCGCCCGCTGGGGCGGCGAGGGGCGGACCCGGGCCGCGTGGAAGTTCATCCTGTTCACGCTGCTCGGCTCCGTCGTCATGCTGCTCGGCCTGCTCCTGATCGGAATCAAGGCGGGCACGTTCGACATGGTGGCACTCGCCACTGACAACGGCCGGTCGCTCACCGCATCCGTGCAGGTCATCGCCGTTCTGGCGATCGGGATCGGACTCGCGGTCAAGTCCCCGATGTGGCCGCTGCACAGCTGGCTTCCCGAAGCCCACACCGCTGCCCCGACCGTCGGCTCGGTCCTGCTGGCCGGTGTCCTGCTGAAGATGGGTACGTACGGGTTCGTCCGGATCCTGCTGCCGATCGCGCCGCACGGCTTCCACACCTTCGCGCCGTACCTCGCCGCCTTCGCCGTCGTCGGGATCATCTACGGATCCCTGGCCTGCCTGGCCCTGGCCAAGCGCGGCGCGAAGGGCGATCTGAAGCGGCTGATCGCCTACTCCTCAGTCGGCCACATGGGCTTCGTCCTGCTGGGCATCGCCACCATGACCCCGACCGGCGTGAACGGCGCCCTGTTCGCCAACATCGCCCACGGCCTCATCACAGGGCTGCTGTTCTTCCTGGTCGGCGGCCTGAAGGACCGCACCGGCACGACCGACCTGGACACCCTCGCCGAGGAGAGCGGCGCGGCCCTGTACGGCAGGGCCCCACGCCTCGGCGGCCTGCTCGCCTTCGCCGCCGTCGCCTCGCTCGGGCTGCCCGGGCTCGCCGGGTTCTGGGGCGAGATGCTGGCCCTGTTCGGCGCGTTCAAGCCCGCCGCCGATCTCAGCCGGCCCGCGTTCCTCACGTTCATGGCGATCGGCGTGTTCGGCACCCTGCTGACGGCCGCGTACATGCTGATCGTGGTGCGCCGCGTCTGCATGGGCGGCGCGGAACAGGAGGTCCCGAAGCTCGCCGACGTCCACGGCTACGAGTTCGCCGCCTGGACCCCGCTCGTCGCCCTCACCGTCGGCGCCGGGCTGTGGCCCAAGGCCCTGCTCGGCCTGACCGACCCGGCCGTGCACCAGCTCCTCGCAGGAGGCCCCCGATGAGCGCCCAGCCCCTCGCCGAGTCGCTGGTCCAGTCCGTCGACTGGCTCGCCGTCGCCCCGCCGCTCGTCGCCGCCGCGGTCGCGCTCGCGGTGCTGGTCGCCGACCTGTTCCTGCCCGAGGCCCGCAAGGCCGTCCTGGGCTGGGTCTCGGTCGCCGGCCTGGCCCTGGCCGCGCTGATGCTGCTGCCTCTCCTGGACGGGCACCGCAGCACCTTCTGCGTGGACCGCGCCACGCGCGCGTGCAGCTACACCGCCGACCACTTCACGCTCGTCATCCAGTTCCTGGTCCTCGGCGGCGCGCTGCTGGCGGCCCTGCTGTCGGTCACGAACCTCAAGGACGACGAGCAGCGGGTCCCCGCGGGGGAGTTCTGGTTCCTGCTGCTGTCCTCCGCGGCCGGCGCCGCCCTGCTGCCCGCCTCCCGCGACCTGGCCACCCTGATCGTCGCCCTGGAGGTCGCCTCCCTGCCCGCCTTCGCTCTCGTCGGCATCCGGCACGGCGACAAGCGCTCCTCCGAGGCCGCGCTGAAGTTCTTCCTGTCCTCGGTCACGGCCACCGCGGTCAGCCTGATGGGCGTCAGCTTCGTCTACGCCTCCACCGGCACCCTGTACCTCACCCAGGTCGCGCAGCGCCTGCCCCACGTCGACGGACAGCTGCACACCCTCGCCCAGACCGGGGTCGTCCTCACCCTCGTCGGCTTCGCCTTCAAGACCGCCGCCGTCCCGTTCCACTTCTGGGTGCCCGACACCTACGTGGGTGCGCCGCTGCCCGTCGCCGCCTACCTGTCGGTGGTCGGCAAGGCGGTCGGCTTCTCCGGCCTGATCCTCGTCACCGTCGTCGCGTTCCCGTCGTACGCCGACGTCTGGGGGCCCGCGCTCGCCGCCCTGGCCGCCCTCACCATGACCGTCGGCAACGTCGGAGCCCTGCGCCAGCAGGCCACGCGCGCGTACAGCGCCGTACGACTGCTCGCCTGGTCCTCCGTCGGCCAGGCCGGCTATCTGCTGGTGCCGATCGCCGCCGCCGGGTACGCCAAGGACCCGCAGAAAGCGATCGGCTCCACGGTCGCCTACGCGCTGATGTACGCGGCCGTGAACCTCGGCGCGTTCGCGGTGGCCGCCCTGGTGGGCCGCAGCCGGGCCCTGAACCGGATCAGCGACTACCGGGGGCTGTACGCCACCAACCCGCTCACCGCGCTCCTCCTGGCCTTCTTCCTGCTGTGCCTGGCCGGGCTCCCGCCGGGCGTCATCGGCCTGTTCGCCAAGGTCACCGTGTTCTCGGCGGCCGTTGACGCGGGCCTCGGCTCGCTCGCCGTCGTCATGGCCGTCAACGTGGTGATCGCCCTCTTCTACTACCTCCAGTGGACGGCCCTGCTGTTCCGCGCCCCCGAGGGCGAGCCCGCGCGGCACCGCGTTCCGGCCCCTCTCACGGCCGCCATCGCCCTCACCGGAGTCCTCGGCGTCGCCCTGTCCGGAGCACCCCAGGTGGTCCTCCGGTTCGCCTCCACCGGACTGTTCTGACACACCGCCCCGCGCGCGTGCCGCATCCGTACCCCCACGCGCGCGGGAGGAAGAAACAGCACGTCACCCGTACAGCCGAGCGACGCCCGCACGGACACAGGGAACTCGTGACCGCCGCCTGGCGTTGTCACAGACGGGAGGGTCCACTGGACCAAAGTGTTCCCCAGCTGCACGGATTTGGAGGACGTACGGTGCACCGCCGGCACAACGGGCTCAGGACCGCAGTACTCCTCGGGGGACTGTCCGCACTCATCATCGTCATCGGCGGCTTCTTCGGCCGCACCGGCCTCGTCGTCGCCGTCCTGATCGCGCTCGGCACGAACGCGTACGCGTACTGGAACAGCGACAAGCTGGCGCTGCGCGCGATGCGCGCCCGCCCGGTGAGCGAGTTCGAGGCCCCCGCGCTCTACCGGATGGTCCGCGAGCTGTCCACGCAGGCCCGCCAGCCCATGCCCCGCCTGTACATCTCGCCCACGGAGGCCCCCAACGCCTTCGCCACGGGCCGCAACCCGCGCAACGCCGCGGTGTGCTGCACCGAGGGCATCCTGCGCCTGCTGGACGAGCGCGAGCTGCGAGGCGTGATCGGGCACGAGCTGAGCCACGTCTACAACCGGGACATCCTCATCTCCTCGGTCGCCGGCGCCCTCGCCTCGGTGATCATGTTCCTGGTGAACTTCGCCTGGCTCATCCCGATCGGCCGCTCGGACGACGACGACGGCCCCGGCCTGCTCGGCATGCTCCTGATCATGATCCTCGGCCCGCTCGCCGCCACCCTCATCCAGCTGGCCATCAGCCGCTCCCGCGAGTACGAGGCGGACGCTTCCGGCGCGCAGCTCACCGGCGACCCGCTCGCCCTCGCCGGCGCCCTGCGCAAGCTGGAGGTGGGCACGCAGCAGCTTCCGCTGCCGCCGGAGCCCCGGATCGAGACCGCCAGCCACATGATGATCGCGAACCCCTTCCGTGCGGGCCAGGGACTGACGAAGATGTTCTCCACGCACCCGCCGATGGCGGACCGCATCGCCCGGCTCGAGAAGATGGCAGGACGCACCCGGTGAAGACCATCCTGAACGTCATTTGGCTCGTCCTGAGCGGCTTCTGGCTGTTCCTGGGCTACCTGTTCGCAGGCGTCCTGCTGTGCATCACCGTCATCGGCATCCCCTTCGGCATAGCGGCTTTCCGTATCGGCCTCTACGCCCTGTGGCCCTTCGGGTACACCACGGTCGAGCGCCGGGACGCGGGCGCCCCCTCCTGCATCGGCAACGTCCTGTGGCTGATCCTGGCCGGCTGGTGGCTGGCGATCGCTCACATCGTCACCGGCATCGCCCTGTGCGTCACGATCATCGGCATCCCGTTCGGCATCGCCAACTTCAAGCTGATCCCGGTCTCCCTGCTGCCGCTGGGCCGCGAGATCGTCCCCACGGACCAGCCGTTCGCGAGCCGCTGAGCAGGCGGTCACAGCCACCAGGTCACTGACAGGGCGTCACGCGTGCGTACCGCCACTGGCGACTTCTCCCGCCGACGCGCCGGGCCTCGCCCCGGTACCGACGACGGCTCACGCGCGCGTGCCGTAACCAGCGCTCCGGCAGCGCGTCACGGGCGGCGCCGGTCCGCCCACCACCGTCGTACACCGTAGGCCGCCGCGCCCGCCACGAGCACGCCCGCTCCCGCCGCGACCGAACCGGCGGGCAGCGCGAACGCCAGCGTGGCGCAACCCAGCAGGCCCGCCACGGGTACGACGCGGGACCGCGGGGCCGGACTCAGCGTCCACGCGGAGGCGTTGGCGACGGCGTAGTAGGCCAGCACACCGAAGGACGAGAAGCCGATCGCGCCGCGCACGTCCACCGTCGCGGCCAGTACGGCGACCACCGAGCCCACGGCCAGCTCCGCCCGGTGCGGCACCCGGAACCGCGGATGTACGGCCGCGAGCGCCGCGGGCAGATGCCCGTCCCGGGCCATGGCGAGCGTCGTACGGGACACCCCGAGGATCAGCGCGAGCAGCGAACCCAGCGCGGCCACCGCGGCCCCCGCGCGCACCACCGGCACGAGGCCCGGCGCCCCGGCAGCCCGCACTGCGTCGGCCAGCGGCGCCGCCGCCTGCCCGAGCAGGGCCGGGCCGAGGACGGCGAGCACCGCGACGGCCACGCACGCGTACACCAACAAGGTGATCCCGAGGGCCAGCGGGACGGCGCGCGGGATCGTCCGTGCCGGATCCCGCACCTCCTCGCCGAGAGTCGCGATCCGCGCGTACCCGGCGAACGCGAAGAACAGCAGCCCGGCTGCCTGGAGCACCCCGTTCGCGCCCGACGACAGCCCTATGTCCAGCCGTTCGGCGCCGGCCCGCCCCGAGGCGAGGCACACGACGACCACGGCCGCGAGGACGGCCAGCACGACGGCCACGATCGCCCGGGTCAGCCACGCCGACTTCTGGATCCCGCCGTAGTTCACGGCCGTCAGCGCCACCACCGCCGCGACCGCCGGCGCGTGCGCCTGTCCCGGCCAGACGTAGGCGCCCAGGGTGAGTGCCATGGCCGCACAGGACGCCGTCTTGCCGACCACGAACGCCCAGCCGGCCAGGTACCCCCAGAAGGCGCCGAGCCGCTCCCTGCCGTACACGTACGTCCCGCCGGAGGCCGGATGGCGGGCGGCGAGACGGGCCGAGGACATGGCGTTGCAGTAGGCCACCACGGCCGCGAGCGCCAGCCCGGGCAGCAGACCCGACCCGGCCGCGCGGGCGGCCGGGCCCAGGGTCGAGAAGACACCGGCGCCGATCATCGAGCCGAGACCGACGACCACGGCGTCGCGTACGCCCAGCGTGCGCCGCAGGCCCGTGCCGGATGTGGTCATGCGCCGCACCCTGCCGCACCCTGCCGACCGTCGCAACCAGGTGAGGGACCCGTGACGTCCTCTCCATCGACGCGACACGAACACGCGCGCGTGGACAGCGAGTCCTCACCGGATCCTCAGCAGCGGGACCGTGCGAGGAGAGCTGGGAAGGGCAGGTTCACGACATGAGCATCATCGCTTGGATCATCCTGGGCCTGGCGGCCGGAGTCATCGCCAAGGTCCTCCTGCCGGGGCGTGACCCCGGCGGCTTCATCGGTACGACCCTCATCGGCATCGCGGGGGCGTTCATCGGCGGCTGGATCTCGGCCCGCTGGCTGGACCACCCGATCACCAAGAGCTTCTACGACGGTGCCACCTGGGCCGCGGCCGTCGGCGGCTCGCTGGTGCTGCTGATCGTCTACCGCATCCTGTTCGGAAACTCACGCGACTGAGCCCCCGTGGGACGCGACCCTGACACGTGGGACACCGCAGGGGTGGGCCGCCCGGAACCGGGCGGCCCACCCCTGCCGTTGCGCTCGCTGTCGCTGTTCCCGCCGGTGTCCTAGCGGTAGTTCACGAACTGGAGCGCGAAGTCGAAGTCCTTGCCCTTCAGGAGCGCGATCACGGCCTGGAGGTCGTCGCGGCTCTTGGAGGTGACGCGCAGTTCCTCGCCCTGGACCTGCGCCTTGACGCCCTTCGGGCCCTCGTCACGGATGATCTTCGCCACCTTCTTCGCGTTCTCCTGGGAGATGCCCTCCTGGATCGACGCGAAGATCTTGTACTCCTTGCCGGACAGCTGGGGTTCGCCGGCGTCCAGCGCCTTCAGCGAGATGCCGCGCTTGATCAGCTTGGACTGGAAGACGTCGAGGACAGCGTTCACCCGGTCCTCGGAGTTCGCCTCCATGAGGATCTTCTCACCGGACCACGAGATCGAGGCGCCCACGCCCTTGAAGTCGTAGCGCTGCGAGATCTCCTTGGCGGCCTGGTTGAGGGCGTTGTCGACCTCCTGCCGCTCGACCTTCGAGACGATGTCGAAACTGGAGTCGGCCATGTCCTGTGGCTCCTTGTATCGGGGTGCGAATCGGGTGCGTGCCGGCGTGCGCGGCGGCGGCCGCCGGGCCCGGCGAGTCACCGGGCCGCATCCGCACCAGCCTAGCCACCCCGGGAGCCGAGAGGCGGAGATCAACCGGGTGGCGAAGCACCCCCCTGCATCAGGTATTGTTTACGTCGTTGCCAGGGAGCACCGCCGAGAAGCGGTCTTCGACGGCAGCAAAACCCGGCGGTGTGCCCGAGCGGCCAAAGGGAGCAGACTGTAAATCTGCCGGCTCAGCCTTCCCAGGTTCGAATCCTGGCGCCGCCACACGGGAACGAGAGCCCCGTGATCTGTGAGAGCAGATCACGGGGCTCTCGTCGTTCTCCCGATCGGCGTGCCCTGTCCGGCCCTGCCGCCGGTCGTCGGCTGTTCGCTGCCGGCTACGGGTGCGCCTTGACCGGGGCCGTGGTGCCCGCTTCCTTGACGAGTCGATCGCCGGTGGCCAGCGACTCCCAGAGGGCCTTGTCGATGCGGGCCTTCTTGGTCGTGCCGTCCTGGAGGCGGACTTCGACGTAGTGGTAGTGGTTCGAACCGTCGGGCGCCTCGCGGGTCTTGTCGATGACGATGCCGTCCCAGGCGTCTTCTTCATGCACTTTGCGTGATTTGAACATTTCATCACTGTAGCCAGGCAGGCCAGGCCGGGTGCCGGAACGCGACCCAGGGGGCTTGATGGAGAGCGTCCTGGGCCTCCTTCACTAGAATCGAACGTGTGAGCGATAAAGGGGAGTTCGGGATGACCGGTCAGGGTGCGGGGCTCGGCGGCGCGGACGATGCTGGAGCCATGGCCGGGAAGCGACCCATCATCGTGCACCTGCCGTCCCCGACCGGTGGTCGTCGCGTCCGCGTGGACGGCGAGATCCTCGGCCTGGCGCACAGCCTGCGGGACCTGGTGGAGTTCCTGCGCCGCGCGGGGCTGGAGATGGAGCCGGAGCAGGTGGCCGACTCGCCTCTGATCGACTGGCGCGGGGTGGGGCCCGACCGCTGGGAGGCCGAGACCCGCACCTGACCGGCGCTGTCGTACGCGCACGCGTACGGGCACACTGGCGGCATGCCCTCCCGACGCAGAACCTGCCCCGTCTGCCGCCGCGACATCGCCGTCGTCGCGGGTCGTTTCGCGCGGCACGACCCGCCCGGGGCGCGGGAGAACGGCGAACTCGTCTCCTGCGCCGGGTCGCGTCGGCAGGCGCAACTCGGGGCGGTCCAGCCGGCGTTGGACGGATACGCCGTACCGGAGTTTCCCGGGCAACTGCCCCTGTTCTGACCTGGAGACATCTGACGGAGTGACAGCGGGCGGCGGGGCAGCGGTCGGTGAGGTGGTGGTCGGTGGTGGCTCCGACCGTTCAACGGCCGGTGGCCCGCCTCAGTTCCCGGCCACCGACTTCACCGCGACCGACACCGGCTGCGATCCGCTGATCAGCTCCAGCGTCAGGCCGGTCGTCGCCGGAGTGTCCACCAACTCCGCGAGGACGGCTGCCACGTCGTCCCGCGGGATCATCCCGCGCCCGGTGTGCGCCTCCAGGCGGACCTGGCCGGTACCGGCGTCGTTCGTCAGCGAGCCGGGGCGCAGGATCGTCCAGTCCAGGGCCTTCTGGCGGGTCACGTACGCGTCGGCCTCGCCCTTGGCCCGCAGGTACGCGTCGAAGACGTCGTCGCCCTGGTGCGCGGGATCCGCGCCCATCGAGGACACGACCAGGAAGCGCCGTACGCCCGCGCGGACCGCCGCGTCCGCGAACAGCATCGCCGCGCCCTTGTCCACCGTCTCCTTGCGGGCCGTGCCGCTGCCCGGGCCCGCGCCGGCCGCGAAGACCGCCGCGTCGGCTCCCTGGAGATGTGCCGCGACCTCCTCCACCGAGGCGGACTCCAGGTCGAGCAGGACCGGCTCGGCGCCGGCCGTCCGCAGAGCGTTGCCCTGCTCGGACTTGCGGATGATCCCCGCGACCTCTTCCCTGCGCGCGGAGAGCAGACGCTCCAGCCGCAGCGCGATCTGACCATGACCACCAGCGATGACAATGCGCATGAATCCGACCGTACGCCCGAAGAGGCGCATCCGCCGCACGGGTCAACCGGCATGGCCGGAGCGCGCCGGGATCGCGCGCCCGGCCCTGCGCCGGGCGTGCACAGGAGGCATGGGGCGCGCGTCCGGAGCCATGCGCCTGGCGGGCGCGTACGGCGCCCCGCGCGCACTGGGGCCGTTCGCGCCCACCCCCCGGCGGCAGCGCCGTGCGCCCGCCTACGACAGTTCGCCGCGCCCCTGCCGGGGCAGCCCCAGCTCCGCTGCCGCCGCCGAGTTGCAGTACTCGCGGACCGCGCTCGTGCGGGCGACCACGCGCCCCCGGTGGATCACGATCCGGCTGTAGGCCAGGGAGAGGGCACCGGGGAGGCGCTCGCCGCGCACGGCCAGGAGGTCGGCGGGGAAGCCCGCCTCCACGCGCACCTCCGGCAGACCCAGGACCGCGCGGGCCGAGGTGCTCACGGCGTCGTAGGCCGCCTCCGGGCGCAGGCCGTGGGCGGAGGCGAGCAGGTAGGCGGCCTCCAGGGGGTCGCCGCGGCCGACCGGGTTGGAGACGTCGCGCAGGGCGCCGCTGCCGGCCGCCACCCGCACCCCGGCCGAGCGCAGCATCCGTACGGGAGGCGTGCCCCGGCGGTCGGTGGCGCAGCAGCCGCCCTGAGGCAGGCACACCACGGTGACCCCGGCCGCCGCGAGCTGGTCGGCGGCGCGGGAGGCGACCTCGGAGGGCAGGCGCGAAAGCCCGGCGCACGGCCCGATCGCCACGCCGGGGCGCAGGCCCCCCGCCATGGCCGCGAGCCGGGACAGGCGGGCCGGGTCGGCGGCGTCCGTGTGCAGGTCCACCGGGCAGCCGTGCTCGGAGGCCATCTCCAGGACCGCCTCGACGTAGCCGGCGGGGTCGGGGTCCAGGTCGGGGCAGCCGCCCACCACGGCGGCGCCCATCTTCAGCGCGTCGCGCAGCATCGCGAGCCCGTCTGCCCCGGCCGCGCCGGTCAGCAGGCGCGGCGTCGCCACCGTCGTCAGCTCCGCGAGCCCCCGCAGCGACCGCCGCGCCTGGAGGACGGCGCCCAACGCGCCGAGGCCCTGGACGTCACCCACGCGCACGTGCGCGCGTACCGCCGTCGCCCCGTGCCCGAGCTGCAGCAGGGCCGCCTCCGTCGCCCGGCGCTGGACGTCGTCCGGGGCGTACGACACCGGCCCGGGGCGCTCGGCGGACAGGGCGGTGTCGCCGTGGGCGTGCGGTTCGGCCGGGGCCGGCAGGAGCAGATAGCCGCTGAGATCCAGGCGTGTGGCGCCCGTACGGGCCGGTCCCGGCGCGAGACTGCCGGTCGTGCCCACCGCCTCGATGCGCCCGCCGCCCAGCCGTACGTCCACGGTCCGGCCGTCGGTGAGCCGCGCCCCGCACAGCAGCAGGGCGGCAGGGTCGGACGGCCCGGAGGAACCCGGGAAGTTCGACGGCTGGTGGGGCTGCGGCTGACTGTCGGGCATCGCGCTCCAGGGTCGGGGCCGGGGGCTCGGGGCGGGCTCGCGTGAGGGCTGCGGGGCGCTTTGCCCCCAAGATCACGCAGAGCGAGTCGAGCCTAGGGTGGCGAGCCGCGCGGGATGCGTAGGAGCGCAATAGTCGTACCGGTGTGGTCCGCCCATGGCAGTACAGATGTCGCCCGCCCGCGTGGCCCCCCGCCTCTCCCGACGACGCAAAGCGCGACGACGCCCAAGCGCGACGACACCCACGCGCGCGTGCCGCATCCCGACGGCGAGGCGTCCGGAGACGCCGGCGGGCTGATGACGCCCACGCGCGTGTGCCGGACCCTCCTCGTCACCGCCACCCGCACCCGTCAACTGGGTGGCGCCCGCGCGCGTGCCCCGCCGAGCGTCCGCCGCAGGGACCTCGAACCAGCGCACCTGGGCCGGCACACCCGGGCCTGCGGGCCGGGGCCGACGAACCCGAGCCCGCGAAGGCGGGCGCAAGCGTGCGTGTGACTCCGACCCCGAGCACCCTCCGTCGCCACCTCCCGAGGCGCGAGAAGCGCGGGGTGGAAAGGCCCCGCACGGGTCCGCGGCCGCGCCTCTTCTGCGGCTCAGGAGGCGGCTGCGCGGGCTGAGATGAGGGCTGGGAAGGGCTGCCGGATACGGATTTGGGTGAACGGCGGCGGACCGTGTAATGTCTTCATCGCTCGCCCCAATAGCTCAGTCGGCAGAGCGTCTCCATGGTAAGGAGAAGGTCAACGGTTCGATTCCGTTTTGGGGCTCTGGTGTGAGAGGTTCCCGTCGAAAGGCGGGGTCCGATCGCATCACAGCGGTGTAGCTCAGTCGGTAGAGCAAGCGGCTCATAATCGCTGTGTCACCGGTTCAAGTCCGGTCACCGCTACTGACAGTAGCCGATTGCGGGGTCGGTCCTTCGATCGGCTACTCTTTCTTGCGTTGAATCAGTCCATCCGTTCGTCTTAGGAGCACTCACGTGGCTGCCACCGACGTCCGCCCGAAGATCACGCTGGCCTGCGTGGAGTGCAAGGAGCGGAACTACATCACCAAGAAGAACCGGCGTAACAACCCGGATCGTCTGGAGATGAAGAAGCACTGCCCGCGTTGCAACGCGCACACTGCGCACCGCGAAACGCGCTGATCAGGCTCGTATGCGAGGCCGTCCCCTTTCGAGGGGGCGGCCTCGCGTCGTTTCACCGGATCGCCGACCGGAAGATCCGGAATCCGGCTTGCCGCGTCCAGCTGGCCGGGCCCACGTCGTCCCCCGCGTATTCCCTGGCCGGTTACGGCTAGTTTTGGGGCCATCACAGCAGACTTCAGGAGGTGCCGGGCCATGGCGCTCGACCAGTCCTTCGTGGGACGGACCTACCCGCCCACCGCGCCCTACGAGGTGGGCCGGGAGAAGATCCGCGAGTTCGCCGAGGCGGTGGGAGAAGCCAACCCGGCGTTCACGGATCCGGAGGCCGCGAAGGCGTTCGGGTATTCCGATGTGATCGCCCCGCCCACGTTCGTGTTCTCGATCACGTTCCGGGCCGCGGGCCAGGTGATCGAGGACCCGCAGCTCGGCCTCGACTACAGCCGCGTGGTGCACGGCGACCAGAAGTTCGCCTACAGCCGCCCGGTGCGTGCCGGCGACCGGCTCACGGTCACCTCCACCATCGAGGCGATCAAGTCCCTCGCGGGCAACGACATCCTGGACATCCGCGGTGAGGTGCACGACGAGGCGGGCGAGCACGTCGTGACCGCCTGGACCAAGCTCGTGGCCCGCGCGGCCGAGGAGGCGTGAGGACCTGATGACGGCGAAGATCGCGTACGACGACGTCGAGGTCGGCACCGAGCTTCCGGCGCAGACCTTCCCCGTGACCCGTGCCACCCTCGTGCGTTACGCGGGCGCCTCCGGGGACTTCAACCCGATCCACTGGAACGAGAAGTTCGCCAAGGAGGTCGGGCTGCCGGACGTCATCGCGCACGGCATGTTCACGATGGCCGAGGCGGTCCGCGTGGTCACCGACTGGACCGGGGACCCGGGCGCGGTCGTGGAGTACGGCGTCCGCTTCACCAAGCCGGTCGTCGTGCCGAACGACGACAAGGGCGCCCTGATCGAGGTCAGCGGCAAGGTCGCGGCCAAGCTGGACGACAACACCGTCCGCGTGGACCTGACGGCGACCAGCGGCGGCCAGAAGGTGCTGGGGATGTCCCGGGCCGTCGTACGACTGGCCTGACGGCATACGTGACGCGCTGAGCCGGCCGGCGCGCAGTGCTGAGGTAAGGGGCGCCCTCCGGGAGGGCGCCCCTTACGTACGTTCCGCTCCGTGCATTCCGAGCGGGTCGCGATTGCCAAGTTAGTGATTGAGTACTAACTTAGCCGCCATGCCCAGGATGAGTGCGGAGGAGCGGCGCGAGAGCGTCATTCGCGCGGCGACCGCCGAGTTCGCGCGCGGTGGCTACCACGGCGCGACCACGGAGGCGATCGCCCGGCGGGTCGGGGTCTCGCAGCCGTATCTCTTCCGGCTCTTCCCGGGCAAGAAGGCGATCTTCCTCGCGGCGGCCGACCGCTGTGTGGAGGACACCATCCGCACCTTCGAGGAGGCCGCGAAGGGGCTGGAGGGCCAGGAGGCCCAGAGTGCCATGGCGAACGCGTACACCAGGGTCATCGCGGAGCGGCCCGAGCGGCTGATGATGCAGATGCAGATGTACGTCGCCGTGGCGGCGGCCGAGGCGGAGGGTGACCGCGAGTTCGGCGAGGGGGTGCGGGCCGGCTGGATGCGCCTGTGGGACACCGTGCGCGCGGCGCTCGGCGCGGACGCCGACGGGACGACCGCCTTCATGGCGCACGGGATGCTCATCAACTGCCTGGTGGCCATGGGCTTCCCGGGCGGGCACCGGGTGTGGGAGGGGATCTACGCGTCGGGCGAGTCCAAGGGCTGCCTGGAGGAGTAGGGGCGTCGTGGACCGGGAGGACCGGCGCTTTTTCATGACCACGAAAGTTAGTCATCAATAACTAACCGAATCGCTCTCTGGGGGAGAGATGTCACAGCAGAACGCACCGAGCACAGGCCGCGGGGGAGCCGTCTGGGCCCTCGTGATCACCAGTGTCGCCGGATTCATGGCGGCCCTCGACAACCTCGTCGTCACCACCGCCCTGCCCTCCATCCGCAAGGATCTCGGTGGGGCGCTGGACGACCTCGAATGGACCGTGAGCGCCTACACGCTCACCTTCGCCGTCCTGCTGATGTTCGGCGCCGCACTCGGTGACCGCTTCGGGCGCCGACGGCTCTTCATCGCCGGACTCACCGTGTTCACCGGCGCGTCCGCCGCCGCGGCCATGGCGCCCGGCATCGGCTCGTTGATCGCCGCCCGCGCGGTCCAGGGTGTCGGCGCGGCCGTGATGATGCCGCTCACGCTGACCCTGCTGACCGCGGCCGTGCCCGCCGCCCGGCGCGGGACGATGTACGGCATCTGGGGCGCCGTCAACGGCCTCGCCGTCGCCTCCGGGCCGCTCATCGGCGGCAGCCTCACCGAACACGTCTCCTGGCACTGGATCTTCTGGCTGAACGTGCCGCTGGGTCTCGCCGTGCTGCCGCTCGCCCGGCTGCGGCTCGCCGAGTCCTACGGCACCGGATCCCCGCTCGACGTCCCCGGCACGCTGCTGGCCAGCGGCGGGCTCTTCGGGGTCGTCTACGGCCTGGTCCGCGGGCCGGCCGACGGCTGGAGCGACGTCGTGGTGCTCACCGCGCTGTTCTCCGGCGCCGCCCTGCTGGCCGGCTTCGTGATCTACAGCTCTCGCGCGGAGCACCCGATGCTCCCCATGCGGCTGTTCCGCTCCCGCGCCTTCGCCGGGATCAACGCGGCCAGCCTGCTGATGTTCGTCGGGATGTTCGGCTCGATCTTCCTGCTCAGCCAGTACATGCAGGGCGTGCTCGGCTGCTCGCCCACCGAGGCGGGCCTGCGGATGCTGCCGTGGACCGGTATGCCGATGCTCGTCGCGCCGGTCGCCGGAATCCTGTCCGACCGCATCGGCGGCCGCCCGGTCGTCGCCGCCGGCCTCTTCCTCCAGGCCGTCGGGCTCGGCTACATGGCCGTCGTGGCCACCGCGGACGCCTCCTACTCCGTCCAGCTGCCCGCCCTGATCGTCAGCGGGGTCGGCATGGCCCTGTACTTCGCTCCGGCCGCCAACCTCGTGATGTCCGGCGTCCGCCCGCAGGAGCAGGGCATCGCCTCCGGCGCGAACAACGCGCTGCGCGAGGTGGGCGGCGCGCTCGGCATCGCCGTGATGTCGTCGATCTTCTCCGCGCGGGGCGGTTACGGGAGTGCGCAGAGCTTCGTGGACGGCCTGCGGCCCGCCCTGGTCACCGGCTCGGCGGTGGTCGCCGTCGCCGCGCTGGCGGCCCTGGTGATCCCGGCGCGCCGCGGTGCCGTCCCGGCCGGCCCGGAGGACGAGCGGGCGCTCGACCGCACCCAGGGGCCCGCCTCCGGCGAAGCCGCCGCGTTGGAGACCACCGCCCGCTGATCAGGGAACTCACCGACAGGAGCCCGGCTCGTGGTGCCCGTTCTTCCCCGGACCCCGGCGACCGCTCCGCCGCGGGCACGCGCGTGTGCGTGTGTGTGCGTGCCGGTCGCCGAGCGTGGCCGACGGCCGGGCGTGGCGCAGCCGGACGAGGGCCACGCACGCGTTGCCTGCGCGCGCCGTGGCCGGATCCGCGGGGCCACCGTGTGCCGGACGGGGGCGGAGTCCGGTGAGGCGGGCCGGGGGACCGCGCGCGTGACGGGCTGTCCGAGGCGTCTCGTAGTCTTGGGGCCGTGCAGGTACTCCACGACGCCCCCCTTGCCCCGCTGACCACGTTCCGGCTGGGCGGTCCCGCGACGCGGCTGGTGACCGCCGAGACCGACGCCGAGGTGATCGACGCCGTCCGCGAGGCGGACGACAGCGGGACCCCGCTGCTGATCGTCGGCGGCGGCTCGAACCTGGTCATCGGCGACAAGGGCTTCGACGGCACCGCCCTGCGCATCGCCACGCGCGGCGCCGAACTGCGCGGTACGACGCTGGAGCTGGCCGCCGGCGAGGTGTGGACGGACGCCGTGGCCCGCACGGTCGAGGCCGGGCTCGCCGGGATCGAGTGCCTGGCCGGCATCCCGGGCTCCGCGGGCGCCACGCCGATCCAGAACGTGGGCGCCTACGGCCAGGAGGTGTCCTCCACCATCACCGAGGTGATCGCCTACGACCGGCGCGCGGGCCAGACGGTCACGCTGACGAACGAGGAGTGCGGCTTCTCGTACCGCCACAGCCGTTTCAAGGCCGACCCCGCGCGTTACGTCGTCCTGCGCGTCCGCTTCGGGCTGGAGGACGCGGGCGGGCTGTCGGCGCCGGTCAAGTACGCGGAGGCGGCGCGGGCGCTCGGCGTGGCGCCCGGTGACCGGGTGCCGCTGGCCGACGCCCGCGAGACCGTGCTGAAGCTGCGCGCCGGCAAGGGCATGGTGCTCGACCCCGAGGACCACGACACCTGGTCGGCCGGGTCCTTCTTCACCAACCCGATCCTCACCGACGAGCAGTTCGCCGCGTTCCACGCGTGCGCGTGCGAGCGGCTGGGGGAGGGCGTCGAGCCGCCCGCCTATCCGGCGGGTGAGGGCCGCACGAAGACCTCCGCGGCCTGGCTGATCGACAAGGCGGGCTTCACCAAGGGCTACGGCACCGGGCCCGCCCGCATCTCCACCAAGCACACCCTGGCCCTCACCAACCGGGGCGCGGCCACCACCGAGGACCTGCTGGCGCTGGCCCGCGAGGTCGTCGCCGGTGTCCGCGAGGCCTTCGGGATCACCCTCGTCAACGAACCGGTGACCGTGGGCGTCAGCCTCTAGCACGGCGGTTCAGTAGGCCACGCCGACTCCCTGCTTCACCGTCCGCTCGTCGTCGATCATCGACAGCATCGCGTGCGCGACGTCCGCGCGCGCGATGAAGCGGCCGGCCCGCGGGAAGCCGTGGACGACCGTGCGGTAGCGGCCGGTGAGCGGCTTGTCCTGGAGGCGCGGGGGCCGCACGGAGGTCCAGTCCGTGCCGCTGCGGGCCAGCTCGGCCTCCATCTCGGTGAGGTCGGCGTAGACGTCCTTGAGGACGGCCTTCACCACCCCGCGCACGGTCCGGTCCAGGGCGCCGTCGCCCTCGGGCGCGGGGCCGACCGGACCGGCGCTGACCACCAGCAGCCGCCGTACGCCCTCGGCCTCCATGGCGCGCAGCACCGTGCGGGTCAGCCGGGTGGCCACCCCGGCGTCCTTGCGGCTGCGCGCGCCCAGGCCGGACAGGACGGCGTCCCGGCCCGCGACGGCGGCACGCACGTCCTCCGGGTCGCTCAGGTCGGCCTGGAACACGTCCAGCGCGCCACTCCTGACGGCTGTGACGTCGAACCGGGACGGATCGCGGACGACGGCGGTGACCCGGTGGCCGGCGTCGAGCGCCTGGCGGACGATCTCCCGGCCGATGCCTCCGGTGGCGCCGAAAACGGTGAGGTCCATGAGTGCTGCCCCCGTACTCGGGATGGGTGGGTGAGTGTTCACTCACCCCTGCTCCCTCTAGAGTGGGTAAACACTCACCCACCCGTCAAGCCCGATTGGACGTCTCATGGAGTCAGAGCCGAAGCCCGCGCGCGTGCGCATCCTCGACGCCGCACACGAGCTGATGCTCACCGTCGGGCTCGCCCGCGCCACCACCAAGGAGATCGCGCGCGCGGCCGGCTGCTCGGAAGCGGCTCTCTACAAGTACTTCGACAGCAAGGAAGAGCTGTTCGTCCAGGTGCTCAAGGAGCGGCTGCCCCGTCTCACGCCGCTGCTCGGCGGCCTCGCCGCCGCACCGGGACAGGGCACCCTGGAGGCCAACCTCACCGAGATCGCGCGCCAGGCCGCCCTCTTCTACGAGCAGAGCTTCCCGATCGCCGCCTCCCTGTACGCCGAACCGCAGCTCAAGGAGCGCCATTTCGAGGCGCTGCGCGAGCTCGGCTCGGGCCCGCACCGGCCGATCCGGGACCTGGACGCCTACCTGCGCGCCGAGCAGGCCGCGGGCCGCGTCCGCGCCGACGCCGACACCTTCGCGGCCGCCTCCCTGCTGCTGGGCGCCTGCGCGCAGCGCGCCTTCGCCTACGACGCCACCGACACCGGGAAGCGGCCGCCGGTCGACGCCTTCGCCGCGCGGCTCGCGAAGACCCTGCTGGGCGGAATCTCCGTCGCGCCGCTCTCCGCGTGAGCCGCACGCCGGGGCCCTCCGCCCCCTGCGCCACACCTCGCTGCGCGCCCCCGAGCCCATCGGGCGCCTCCGCCACCTCCCGGCACACCGTCGTCCACGTGCCGCTGCGCGACGGCGTCCCGCCCGACGAGGGCGCCCGGGAACTGGTCGACCTCGTCCTGGTCCACCACACGCTCGGCCTGCGCCCCAGCCGGTGGCCCGAACCGCGCGGCAAGCTGCGCGGAGGCACCCCGCCGGCCGTCCGCACCGACGAGCCCCGCACCGCGCGGGACACCGCCGCCTGGCGCGCGCGTCCGGACCGCGCCGGCTTCCGGGACGAACTGCGGCACGCCACGCACGCGCGTACGTTCTTCCACTTCGGCAGGGACGTGTTCGCCGGGACGGCCGTCTGGTTCGCCCACGCGGCGGGCAACGGGCCGCACCAGACGGGTGCCGCCCCGGCGCCGGTCCAGCCGCCCGGCGGCGGACACTGCGTCGACGTGCTCGTCTGCTTCAAGCCCCATCCGCCCTACGCCCGCTTCAGGCGGCCGGGCGCACCAGCCAGTCGTCCACGCCGGCCAGCAGCCGCGCCTTGACGTCCTTCGGGGCGGCCGAACCGCGCACCGACTGACGCGCCAGCTCGGCGAGTTCGGCGTCCGAGAAGCCGTGGACGTGCCGGGCGATCTCGTACTGGGCGGCCAGCCGCGAGCCGAACAGCAGCGGGTCGTCGGCGCCGAGCGCCATCGGGACGCCCGCCTCGAAGAACGTGCGCAGCGGCACGTCCTCGGGCTTCTCGTACACGCCGAGCGCCACGTTGGACGCCGGGCACACCTCGCAGGTCACCTGCCGGTCCGCCAGCCGCTTCAGCAGCCGCGGGTCCTCCGCCGCACGGACGCCGTGCCCGATCCGGTGGGCGTGCAGGTCGTCCAGGCAGTCGCGCACCGAGGCCGGGCCGGTCAGCTCGCCGCCGTGCGGGGCCGACAGCAGGCCGCCCTCGCGCGCGATGTGGAAGGCCCGGTCGAAGTCGCGCGCCATGCCGCGCCGCTCGTCGTTGGAGAGCCCGAAGCCGACCACGCCCCGGTCCGCGTACCGCACCGCCAGCCGGGCCAGGGTGCGCGCGTCCAGCGGATGCTTCATGCGGTTGGCGGCGACCAGGACGCGCATGCCGAGTCCGGTCTCCCGGGCGGTGGTGTCCACCGCGTCCAGGATGATCTCCAGCGTCGGGATCAGGCCGCCCATCCGGGGCGCGTACGACGTCGGGTCCACCTGGATCTCCAGCCAGCCCGAGCCGTCCTTCAGGTCCTCCTCGGCGGCCTCGCGGACGAGGCGCTGGATGTCCTCCGGCTCGCGCAGGCAGGAGCGCGCCGCGTCGTACAGCCGCTGGAAACGGAACCAGCCGCGCTCGTCCGTGGCCCGCAGTCTCGGCGGCTCGCCGCTGGTCAGCGCGCCCGTCAGGGCGTCGGGCAGACGGACGCCGTGCTTGTCGGCCAGTTCCAGCACGGTGGCCGGTCGCATCGAGCCGGTGAAGTGCAGGTGCAGATGGGCTTTCGGCAGCTCAGAGAGATCACGTACACGCTCCATTCCAGGATCCTGCCGTACGTCCCCGAACTCCCGGAAGTCGTTTCCCTGAACGTGGTCTTGCTCGCACACAGAAGCGGGCCGTCTCCCCGCAGGGAAACGGCCCGCACGCGCGCGTAGTGACCAGGAACTAGTCCCGGGCCTCCGCCAGCAGCTTCTGCAGCCGGCTCACGCCCTCGACGAGGTCCTCGTCACCGAGTGCGTACGACAGCCGCAGGTAGCCCGGCGTGCCGAAGGCCTCGCCCGGGACGACCGCGACCTCGGCCTCCTCCAGGATCAGCGCGGCCAGCTCGACCGTGTTCTGCGGGCGCTTGCCGCGGATCTCCTTGCCGAGGAGGGCCTTGACCGACGGGTACGCGTAGAAGGCGCCCTCGGGCTCGGGGCAGAGCACGCCGTCGATCTCGTTGAGCATCCGCACGATCGTCCTGCGGCGCCGGTCGAAGGCCTCGCGCATCTTCGCGACGGCCGTGAGGTCACCGGAGACGGCGGCCAGCGCGGCGACCTGGGCCACGTTGGAGACGTTCGAGGTGGCGTGCGACTGGAGGTTCGTCGCGGCCTTGACGACGTCCTTCGGGCCGATGACCCAGCCCACGCGCCAGCCGGTCATGGCGTACGTCTTCGCGACGCCGTTGACCACGATGCACTTGTCGCGCAGCTCGGGCAGGAGCGCCGGCAGGGAGGTGAACTCCGCGTCGCCGTAGACGAGGTGCTCGTAGATCTCGTCGGTGAGCACCCACAGGCCGTGCTCGTGGGCCCAGCGGCCGATCGCCTCGGCCTGCTCGCGGCTGTAGACCGCGCCGGTCGGGTTGGACGGCGAGACGAAGAGGACGACCTTGGTCTTCTCCGTGCGCGCCGCCTCCAGCTGCTCCACGCCGACGCGGTAGCCGGTGGTCTCGTCGGCCACGACCTCGACCGGGACACCGCCCGCGAGGCGGATCGACTCGGGGTACGTCGTCCAGTACGGGGCCGGGACGATGACCTCGTCGCCCGGGTCGAGGATCGCCGCGAACGCCTCGTAGATGGCCTGCTTGCCGCCGTTGGTCACCAGGATCTCGGAGACCTCGGGCTCGTAGCCGGAGTCGCGCAGCGTCTTCGCGGCGATGGCGGCCTTCAGCTCGGGCAGGCCGCCGGCCGGCGTGTAGCGGTGGTACTTGGGGTTCTTGCAGGCCTCGACGGCCGCCTCGACGATGTAGTCCGGGGTCGGGAAGTCGGGCTCGCCGGCGCCGAAGCCGATCACCGGACGCCCGGCGGCCTTCAGGGCCTTGGCCTTGGCGTCCACGGCGAGGGTGGCGGACTCGGAGATCGCGCCGACTCGGGCGGAGACCCGGCGCTCGGTGGGAGGGGTTGCAGCGCTCATGCGGCCCATCGTTCCAGACCGGAAATGTCCCCGGCACACGGGTTTCACAGACTGAACAGCCAGGGGGGCGGCAGGTGAACACGGATCCGAATCCGGGGCCTGTCCGCTCTCCGGCCAGGACGATCTTCGGCCGCACCGCCCCGGACGGGCACTTTCTGTTCGACGCCGGGCCGTTGACCACGTACACTCTCTCCTCGTTGGCCTTCAGCAGCCGCCGTCGGCACCGGTGCACACCGAGCACCCGGTCGGATGCGGTACGTTGGGGGACACACAAAGGGTCGTAGCTCAATTGGTAGAGCACCGGTCTCCAAAACCGGCGGTTGGGGGTTCAAGTCCCTCCGGCCCTGCTACACACACCGCCAGGATGTGTGCGCATGTACGTTCAGTAATGCACCGCCGTGCGGCTCCAGAAACCGGGTGCGGCACGGCCATGACCCGGGACCAGGTGAGGACGCATGACGGACGCCGTGGGCTCCATCGACATGCCTGACGCCCAGGACGAGGTGTCCGAGTCCAAGAAGAAGGCCCGCAAGGGCGGCAAGCGCGCCAAGAAGGGCCCGCTGAAGCGCCTCGCCACCTTCTACCGCCAGATCGTCGCGGAACTCCGCAAGGTCGTCTGGCCGACTCGCAACCAGCTGACGTCGTACACCACTGTGGTGATCTTCTTCGTCGCCATCATGATCGCCCTGGTGACCGTGATTGACTATGGGCTCAACCACGCGGCCAAGTACGTCTTCGGCTGAGCCAAGAGCGAAGGGCGCCGTGGTACCGGCGCCCGTTTTCGCATGTTCCACCCCTATGTATCCAGGAAGAAGCAGCCACCGTGTCTGACCAGAACCTGAACGACGCCATCGAGTCGCACGGGCAGGAAGCCGAGTCCGTGGAAGACGAGCTCGACATCGTCGAAGGTGCGGACGAGGACCTGGACGAGGTCGAGGCTGCCGACGACGAGGCGGGCGAGCCGGCCGAGGAGGCCGCGCTGCACGTCGAGGACGAGGACGGCGAGGACGCCGAAGCGGCGGAGGACGCCGAAGAGGCTGTCGCGGAGGCCGCCGAGGAGGAGCCGGCCGCGCCGGTCGACCCCGTCGAGGCCCTGCGCGAGGAGCTGCGCACCCTGCCCGGTGAGTGGTACGTCATCCACACCTACGCCGGTTACGAGAACCGCGTGAAGACCAACCTGGAGCAGCGCGCCGTCTCGCTGAACGTCGAGGACTACATCTTCCAGGCCGAGGTGCCGCAGGAAGAGGTCGTCCAGATCAAGAACGGCGACCGCAAGACGATCAAGCAGAACAAGCTGCCGGGTTACGTCCTGGTCCGCATGGACCTGACCAACGAGTCCTGGGGCGTCGTCCGCAACACCCCGGGCGTCACCGGCTTCGTCGGCAACGCCTACGACCCGTACCCGCTGACCCTGGACGAGATCGTCAAGATGCTCGCCCCGGAGGCCGAGGAGAAGGCCGCCCGCGAGGCCGCCGAGGCCGAGGGCAAGCCCGCCCCGCAGCGCAAGGTCGAGGTCCAGGTGCTGGACTTCGAGGTCGGCGACTCGGTCACCGTCACCGACGGCCCGTTCGCCACGCTCCAGGCGACCATCAACGAGATCAACCCCGACTCCAAGAAGGTCAAGGGTCTGGTGGAGATCTTCGGTCGCGAGACGCCGGTCGAGCTGTCCTTCGACCAGATCCAGAAGAACTAGTTCCCTCTGGAGCCACCGCTTCCGAACAGGTCAGGCAGGCTGTCTCAGCCCGTCTGACCTGCTCGGTTTTAAGCCGCGCATCTATACCCGTTATCGTTGTGCGGTATGCCTGCGTCAGGACTCGGTCCGCGCGCGGGCATGGACCCGAATCGAAAGGACCCGGAGAGTAATGCCTCCCAAGAAGAAGAAGGTCACGGGGCTCATCAAGCTCCAGATCAACGCCGGTGCGGCGAACCCGGCCCCGCCGGTCGGCCCCGCGCTCGGTCAGCACGGCGTCAACATCATGGAGTTCTGCAAGGCGTACAACGCCGCGACCGAGTCGCAGCGTGGCTGGGTGATCCCGGTGGAGATCACGGTCTACGAGGACCGCTCCTTCACCTTCGTCACCAAGACGCCGCCGGCCGCGAAGATGATCCTCAAGGCCGCTGGTGTCGAGAAGGGCTCCGGCGAGCCGCACAAGACCAAGGTCGCCAAGATCACCGAGGCGCAGGTCCGCGAGATCGCCACGACCAAGATGCCCGACCTCAACGCCAACGACCTGGACGCCGCGTCGAAGATCATCGCCGGCACCGCCCGTTCCATGGGCATCACGGTCGAGGGCTGACCTCACCCCCCAGCAGTCATGCGGCCGTAGCCGGTCGCACGTGGCAGGGCCTGCTCGGCCCAGGGACCACGACTCCTTTCAGAACACACAGGAGCAAGTTGTGAGCAAGCGCAGCAAGGCTCTCCGCGCTGCGGACGCCAAGGTCGACCGGGAGAAGCTGTACGCCCCGCTCGAGGCCGTCCGTCTCGCCAAGGAGACCTCCACGACCAAGTTCGACGCCACCGTCGAGGTCGCCTTCCGTCTGGGTGTCGACCCGCGCAAGGCCGACCAGATGGTCCGTGGCACCGTGAACCTTCCGCACGGCACCGGTAAGACCGCCCGGGTCCTGGTCTTCGCGACCGGTGACCGTGCCGAGGCCGCGCGTGCCGCGGGCGCCGACATCGTCGGTGCCGACGAGCTGATCGACGAGGTGGCGAAGGGCCGTCTGGACTTCGACGCCGTCGTCGCCACCCCGGACCTCATGGGCAAGGTCGGCCGCCTCGGCCGCGTCCTCGGCCCGCGTGGTCTGATGCCGAACCCGAAGACCGGCACCGTGACCCCGGACACCGCCAAGGCCGTGACCGAGATCAAGGGCGGCAAGATCGAGTTCCGCGTCGACAAGCACTCGAACCTGCACTTCATCATCGGCAAGGCGTCCTTCGACGACGCCAAGCTGGTGGAGAACTACGGCGCCGCGCTGGAGGAGATCCTCCGTCTGAAGCCGTCCGCCGCCAAGGGTCGCTACATCAAGAAGGCCGCGGTCAGCACCACCATGGGCCCCGGCATCCAGCTCGACCCGAACCGCACCCGCAACCTCCTCGTCGAGGAGGACCCGGCCGCCGTCTGAGCCTTGCGCTCACCCCGGTAGCCGCGTCAGGGACGCGTGAAGCAGAGGGCGGGCCCCGCAACCTTCCAGGTGCGGGGCCCGTCCTTTCTCTGTGCAGCCTGTCGCACGGCTGTCAGTGCCCTTGGCTACCGTGCAGGGCACACGACTCATAGGGGTGGGACCAGATGAAGAGCACGACCGTCCGCCGTACGGCCCTTTCCGTAGCGGCGGCCGCCGCACTGACGTCCGTGGCGGCCTGCGGCTCCTCCACCGGCTCGGGCAAGAGCGACAAGGCGTCCGGCGGCGGCACGATCCACGTCAGCCCCATCGCCGCCGTGCTGCGCGCCGCCGAGCAGTCCACCGACAAGGCGAGCTCGGCCAAGGTGCGCTCCACGATGTCCATCGGCGACGTGATGTCGGCGTCGTCGACCGGGTCCCTGCGCTGGGGCGACGGCCTCCGCGGCGACCTGACCATCACCTACACCGGCGGACAGCTGGCCGAGGTCATGCGCAAGAGCGGCGCGGCCCCGTCGATGCAGGCCCGCTATCTGCCGGACGCCTACTACGTGAACATGGGCGACGCGTCAGCCCAGCGCATGGGCGGCAAGCACTGGCTCAGGTACTCGTACGACGACCTCGCCAAGTTCGGCGGCGCCTCCGGGGCGTACATGAAGGACCAGATCCGGACCTCCACGCCGAACTCCTCCGTGCAGATGCTGCTGGCCTCCGGCGATGTGAAGAAGGTGGGCGAGGAGTCGGTCTCCGGCACCCACGCCACGCACTACTCGGGCACGGTGAACGTCGCCGACCTCGCGGGCAGGAGCAGCAACCTCACCGCGGACCAGATGGCGGGCCTGAAGGCCCAGCTCAACACGGCGGGGATCACCACCGAGACCATCGACATCTGGATCAACGACCAGAACCTGCTGGTGAAGAAGACCGAGAAGGCGCACACGGCCAAGGGCGCGCTGACCAACACCGCCTACTACAGCGACTACGGCGTGCAGGTCTCCGCCGAGGCGCCCCCGGCCGGCGACACCAAGGACTTCAAGGACCTGCTGAAGTCCCTCGGCACCTCCGGCACGGGGAACGTGGCGAGCGGCTCCGCCGGCGCCTCCTGAACCCTCTGACCGGACGGGCGGGCCGCCGGATTTGCTCCCGTGCGGCCCGTTCCCGTACTCTCTTCCCGAAGCCAAAGACCGCTGGTCGTTGCCGTGCGCTCCCACGAGGGCGCGGTGGCCGAAGGATCCGCTGAAAAGTGGACGACCCGCGCAGGTGTCAGTGGAAGAACTCCCGGAGTGTGCGCCCCGCGCGTATGCGGCCGGTCGAGTCCGCCCCGAGCGCCTGCGCCGGGGCGTTTCGTTTACCCAGTCCTCCTTCGGGTCCGCGCGGTCAGAATCACCCGGAAGGAGGCCGAGGCTCTATGGCGAGGCCCGACAAGGCTGCCGCGGTTGCCGAGCTGACGGACAAGTTCCGCAGCTCCAACGCCGCCGTGCTGACCGAGTACCGCGGTCTCACCGTGGCGCAGCTCAAGACGCTGCGCCGGTCGCTCGGTGAGAACGCCCAGTACGCCGTGGTGAAGAACACGCTGACCAAGATTGCGGCCAACGAGGCCGGGATCACGCTGGACGACCAGCTCTTCGCTGGTCCGACGGCTGTCGCCTTCGTCACCGGTGACCCGGTGGAGTCGGCGAAGGGTCTCCGTGACTTCGCCAAGGACAACCCGAATCTCGTCATCAAGGGCGGTGTCCTTGACGGCAAGGCGATGTCCGCCGACGAGATCAAGAAGCTTGCGGACCTTGAGTCCCGCGAGGTTCTGCTCTCCAAGCTGGCGGGTGCCTTCAAGGGCAAGCAGTCCCAGGCTGCTCAGCTCTTCCAGGCGCTTCCCTCGAAGCTCGTCCGCACCGTGGACGCTCTTCGCGCCAAGCAGGACGAGCAGGGCGGTGCCGAGTAATTCGGCTCGCATCATGACCGCCGCCTGAGGCAGCGGTCGTAGCGGGCCGAACGTACGCCCGCCATTCATGTACATCCGGCACCTGCCGATTGAGTGGAAGGAAAGCCATCATGGCTCTCACCCAGGACGAACTGCTCGCCGAGTTCGAGGGCATGACCCTCATCCAGCTCTCCGAGTTCGTGAAGGCGTTCGAGGAGAAGTTCGACGTCACCGCCGCCGCCGCGGTCGCCGTCGCGGGCCCGGCCGGCCCGGCCGCCCCCGCCGAGGCCGCTGAGGAGAAGGACGAGTTCGACGTCATCCTCACGGGCGCCGGCGAGAAGAAGATCCAGGTCATCAAGGTCGTGCGCGAGCTCACCTCCCTGGGCCTCAAGGAGGCCAAGGACCTGGTCGACGGCACCCCGAAGCCGGTCCTCGAGAAGGTCAACAAGGAGGCCGCTGACAAGGCCGCCGAGGCCCTCAAGGGCGCCGGTGCCTCCGTCGAGGTCAAGTAAGACCTTCCGGGTCCTCAAGGACTCGAACGCGCGCTGACCGCAGCCCTGTGGCGCCGTAAAAAGCGCCCCCTGGGGCTGTAACGCGAACGCACCGAAGAGCGATCATCCATCCGGGTGGTCGCTCTTCGGCGTTCCCGGCGGGCCCGACCACGGTTGCCTTGCACTCGCGACGGCGAGGGGTATGGTGATCTTCGTCGTGTCTCCGGACCGTCCGCGGACCGCCCGCTTCGGACCGGGGGGCCTTGACGAACCGCACGCAGCGCGCAATTCTCAGGACGCGTCGTCACAAGGATCCGAATCCGAGGCATGGATCGACGACGAAGAGGGCAGTATCAACGTGCGTTGAGGGCAGCATGCCGAGGGCGTTGACGAAGGCGTTGAGAACAACGAGAGTCGCAAGGGTCTCAGCAACCCGGGACTGGACATCAGTGTGCCAAGTGGCTACACTGACCCTTTGCGCTGCCTGTTAGCTGTCCCCTGCCCGTCACCAGGGGTCTGCCCTCAATCGAGCATCGACGACAAAAGCACCCTTGACCTGGGGTTTCTGTCTCTGTGCGTGGGAGAGGGGCCGGCACGCGCGTAGTGAGTCCGAGCCCTCGGAAGGACCCCCTCTTGGCCGCCTCGCGCAATGCCTCGACCGCGAATACGAACAACGGCGCCAGCACCGCCCCGCTGCGCATCTCCTTTGCAAAGATCAAGGAGCCTCTTGAGGTTCCGAACCTGCTCGCGCTGCAGACCGAGAGCTTTGACTGGCTGCTCGGCAACACCGCCTGGCAGAGTCGGGTCGAGGAGGCTCTGGAGAACGGTCAGGACGTCCCCACCAAGTCCGGTCTGGAGGAGATCTTCGAGGAGATCTCCCCGATTGAGGACTTCTCCGGGTCGATGTCCCTGACGTTCCGGGACCACCGCTTCGAGCCGCCGAAGAACTCCATCGACGAGTGCAAGGAGCGCGACTTCACGTACGCCGCCCCGCTCTTCGTCACCGCCGAGTTCACCAACAACGAGACCGGTGAGATCAAGTCCCAGACGGTCTTCATGGGCGACTTCCCGCTCATGACGAACAAGGGCACCTTCGTCATCAACGGCACCGAGCGTGTCGTGGTGTCCCAGCTGGTCCGTTCCCCCGGTGTCTACTTCGACTCCTCCATCGACAAGACGTCCGACAAGGACATCTTCTCCGCCAAGATCATCCCGTCCCGGGGTGCCTGGCTGGAGATGGAGATCGACAAGCGCGACATGGTCGGTGTCCGTATCGACCGCAAGCGCAAGCAGTCGGTCACCGTGCTGCTGAAGGCTCTCGGCTGGACGACCGAGCAGATCCTGGAGGAGTTCGGCGAGTACGAGTCCATGCGCGCCACCCTGGAGAAGGACCACACCCAGGGCCAGGACGACGCGCTGCTCGACATCTACCGCAAGCTGCGTCCGGGCGAGCCCCCCACGCGCGAGGCCGCGCAGACGCTGCTGGAGAACCTCTACTTCAACCCGAAGCGCTACGACCTCGCCAAGGTCGGCCGCTACAAGGTGAACAAGAAGCTCGGCGCGGACGAGCCGCTGGACGCCGGCGTGCTCACCACCGACGACGTCATCGCCACCATCAAGTACCTGGTGAAGCTGCACGCCGGTGAGACCGAGACGACCGGCGAGTCCGGCCGCACGATCATGGTCGAGACCGACGACATCGACCACTTCGGCAACCGTCGTATCCGCAGCGTCGGCGAGCTCATCCAGAACCAGGTCCGTACGGGTCTCGCCCGTATGGAGCGCGTCGTGCGCGAGCGCATGACCACCCAGGACGTCGAGGCGATCACGCCGCAGACCCTGATCAACATCCGCCCGGTGGTGGCGTCGATCAAGGAGTTCTTCGGTACGTCGCAGCTGTCCCAGTTCATGGACCAGAACAACCCGCTGTCGGGGCTGACGCACAAGCGTCGTCTGAACGCCCTCGGCCCGGGTGGTCTCTCCCGTGAGCGGGCCGGCTTCGAGGTCCGTGACGTGCACCCGTCGCACTACGGCCGCATGTGCCCGATCGAGACGCCCGAAGGCCCGAACATCGGTCTGATCGGCTCGCTCGCCTCCTACGGCCGCGTCAACGCGTTCGGTTTCGTCGAGACCCCGTACCGCAAGGTCGACGAGCACGGTGTGGTCACCGACGAGGTGGACTACCTGACCGCCGACGAGGAGGACCGCTTCGTCATCGCGCAGGCCAACGCGCCGCTGAACGAGGAGATGCGGTTCGCCGAGGCCCGTGTCCTGGTCCGCCGCCGCGGCGGCGAGGTCGACTACGTCGCCCCCGAGGACGTGGACTACATGGACGTCTCGCCGCGCCAGATGGTGTCGGTCGCGACCGCCATGATCCCCTTCCTGGAGCACGACGACGCCAACCGTGCCCTCATGGGCGCGAACATGATGCGTCAGGCCGTACCGCTGATCAAGTCCGAGTCCCCGCTCGTCGGCACCGGCATGGAGTACCGCTCCGCCGTCGACGCCGGCGACGTGGTCAAGGCCGAGAAGGACGGTGTGGTCCAGGAGGTCTCCGCGGACTACATCACCACCGCCAACGACGACGGCACGTACATCACGTACCGCCTGGCCAAGTTCTCCCGGTCCAACCAGGGCACCTCGGTCAACCAGAAGGTCATCGTCAACGAGGGCGACCGCGTCATCGAGGGCCAGGTCCTCGCCGACGGTCCGGCCACCCAGAACGGCGAGATGGCCCTCGGCAAGAACCTGCTCGTGGCGTTCATGCCGTGGGAGGGTCACAACTACGAGGACGCGATCATCCTGTCGCAGCGCCTCGTGCAGGACGACGTCCTCTCCTCGATCCACATCGAGGAGCACGAGGTCGACGCCCGTGACACCAAGCTCGGCCCCGAGGAGATCACCCGGGACATCCCGAACGTCTCCGAGGAGGTCCTCGCCGACCTCGACGAGCGCGGCATCATCCGCATCGGTGCCGAGGTCATCGCCGGCGACATCCTCGTCGGCAAGGTGACCCCGAAGGGTGAGACCGAGCTGACCCCCGAGGAGCGCCTGCTGCGCGCGATCTTCGGTGAGAAGGCCCGTGAGGTCCGTGACACCTCGCTGAAGGTGCCGCACGGCGAGACCGGCAAGGTCATCGGCGTGCGCGTCTTCGACCGCGAGGAGGGCGACGAGCTGCCGCCGGGCGTGAACCAGCTGGTCCGCGTCTACGTCGCGCAGAAGCGCAAGATCACGGACGGTGACAAGCTCGCCGGCCGGCACGGCAACAAGGGTGTCATCTCCAAGATCCTGCCGATCGAGGACATGCCGTTCCTGGAGGACGGCACCCCGGTCGACATCATCCTGAACCCGCTCGGTGTCCCGTCCCGAATGAACCCGGGACAGGTCCTGGAGATCCACCTCGGCTGGCTCGCCAGCCGCGGCTGGGACGTCTCCGGCCTCGCGGACGAGTGGGCCCAGCGCCTCCAGGCCATCGGCGCCGACCAGGTCGCCCCGCGCACCAACGTCGCGACCCCGGTCTTCGACGGTGCCCGCGAGGACGAGCTGGCGGGTCTGCTGCAGCACACCATCCCGAACCGCGACGGCGAGCGCATGGTGCTCCCGTCCGGCAAGGCGCGGCTGTTCGACGGCCGTAGCGGTGAGCCGTTCCCGGACCCGATCTCGGTCGGCTACATGTACATCCTCAAGCTGCACCACCTGGTCGACGACAAGCTGCACGCCCGCTCGACCGGCCCGTACTCGATGATCACCCAGCAGCCGCTGGGTGGTAAGGCGCAGTTCGGCGGCCAGCGCTTCGGTGAGATGGAGGTGTGGGCGCTGGAGGCTTACGGCGCCGCGTACGCCCTCCAGGAGCTGCTGACCATCAAGTCCGACGACGTCACCGGCCGCGTGAAGGTCTACGAGGCCATCGTCAAGGGTGAGAACATCCCCGAGCCCGGCATCCCCGAGTCCTTCAAGGTGCTCATCAAGGAGATGCAGTCGCTCTGCCTGAACGTGGAGGTGCTGTCCAGCGACGGTATGTCCATCGAGATGCGCGACACCGATGAGGACGTCTTCCGCGCTGCGGAGGAGCTCGGTATCGACCTGTCCCGGCGCGAGCCGAGCAGCGTCGAAGAGGTCTGACGGGAGTCCGGCAGGGGCCTCGCCGATGAGTGAGGCCCCCGCCGACCCCCAGGCCCCCGTTTCAGACCACAGACTTACGACCCTGAGAGGGATTGACGCATAGTGCTCGACGTCAACTTCTTCGACGAGCTCCGGATCGGCCTGGCCACCGCTGACGACATCCGTCAGTGGAGCCACGGCGAGGTCAAGAAGCCCGAGACCATCAACTACCGCACCCTGAAGCCCGAAAAGGACGGACTCTTCTGCGAGAAGATCTTCGGTCCGACCCGGGACTGGGAGTGCTACTGCGGCAAGTACAAGCGCGTCCGCTTCAAGGGCATCATCTGCGAGCGCTGTGGCGTCGAGGTCACGCGCGCCAAGGTGCGCCGTGAGCGGATGGGCCACATCGAGCTGGCCGCCCCCGTCACCCACATCTGGTACTTCAAGGGCGTCCCGTCCCGGCTGGGCTACCTGCTGGACCTCGCCCCGAAGGACCTGGAGAAGGTCATCTACTTCGCGGCGTACATGATCACGTACGTCGACGAGGAGCGCCGTACCCGCGACCTGCCCTCCCTGGAGGCGCACGTCTCGGTCGAGCGCCAGCAGATCGAGAACCGCCGCGACTCCGACCTGGAGGCCCGCGCCAAGAAGCTTGAGGCCGACCTGGCCGAGCTGGAGGCCGAGGGTGCCAAGGCCGACGTGCGCCGCAAGGTGCGCGAGGGTGCCGAGCGCGAGATGAAGCAGCTGCGCGACCGTGCGCAGCGCGAGATCGACCGCCTCGACGAGGTGTGGGCCCGGTTCAAGAACCTCAAGGTCCAGGACCTGGAGGGCGACGAGCTGCTCTACCGCGAGCTGCGTGACCGCTTCGGCACGTACTTCGACGGCTCGATGGGTGCCGCGGCGCTGCAGAAGCGCCTGGAGTCCTTCGACCTGGAGGAGGAGGCCGAGCGGCTCCGCGAGATCATCCGCACCGGCAAGGGCCAGAAGAAGACCCGCGCCCTGAAGCGGCTGAAGGTCGTCTCCGCGTTCCTGCAGACGTCCAACAGCCCCAAGGGCATGGTCCTGGACTGCGTCCCGGTCATCCCGCCGGACCTGCGTCCGATGGTGCAGCTGGACGGTGGCCGCTTCGCGACCTCCGACCTGAACGACCTGTACCGCCGTGTCATCAACCGCAACAACCGCCTGAAGCGCCTTCTCGACCTCGGTGCGCCCGAGATCATCGTGAACAACGAGAAGCGCATGCTCCAGGAGGCCGTCGACGCGCTCTTCGACAACGGCCGTCGTGGTCGCCCGGTCACGGGCCCCGGCAACCGTCCGCTGAAGTCGCTGTCCGACATGCTCAAGGGCAAGCAGGGTCGCTTCCGTCAGAACCTGCTCGGCAAGCGAGTCGACTACTCGGCGCGTTCCGTCATCGTCGTCGGCCCGCAGCTCAAGCTGCACCAGTGCGGTCTGCCGAAGGCCATGGCGCTGGAGCTGTTCAAGCCGTTCGTGATGAAGCGCCTGGTGGACCTGAACCACGCGCAGAACATCAAGTCGGCCAAGCGCATGGTCGAGCGCGGCCGCACCGTCGTGTACGACGTCCTCGAAGAGGTCATCGCCGAGCACCCGGTGCTGCTGAACCGTGCGCCCACCCTGCACCGCCTCGGCATCCAGGCCTTCGAGCCGCAGCTGGTCGAGGGCAAGGCCATCCAGATCCACCCGCTCGTCTGCACCGCGTTCAACGCGGACTTCGACGGTGACCAGATGGCCGTGCACCTGCCGCTGTCCGCGGAGGCGCAGGCCGAGGCCCGCATCCTGATGCTGTCCTCGAACAACATCCTCAAGCCGGCCGACGGCCGCCCGGTGACGATGCCGACCCAGGACATGGTCCTCGGTCTGTTCTTCCTCACCACCGACGGCGAGCTGCGTGACGTCAAGGGCGAGGGCCGCGCGTTCGGCTCCACGGCCGAGGCGATCATGGCGTTCGACGCCGGCGAGCTGGCGCTCCAGTCGGCCGTGGACATCCGCTTCCCGGTGGGCACCATCCCGCCGCGCGGCTGGACCCCGCCGGCTCGCGAGGAGGGCGAGCCCGAGTGGCAGCAGGGTGACTCGTTCCGCCTGCGCACCACGCTGGGCCGCGCGCTCTTCAACGAGCTGCTGCCCGAGGACTACCCGTTCGTCGACTACTCGGTGGGCAAGAAGCAGCTCGGCGAGATCGTCAACGACCTGGCCGAGCGCTACCCCAAGGTCATCGTGGCGGCGACGCTCGACAACCTGAAGTCGGCCGGCTTCTACTGGGGCACCCGTTCCGGTGTCACCGTGGCCATCTCCGACGTCGTCGTCCCCGAGGCGAAGAAGGCCATCGTCGCGGGCTACGAGGCGCAGGACGAGAAGGTCCAGAAGCAGTACGAGCGCGGTCTGATCACCAAGGAAGAGCGCACTCAGGAGCTCATCGCGATCTGGACCAAGGCGACCAACGAGGTCGCCGAGGCGATGAACGAGAACTTCCCCAAGACCAACCCCATCTTCATGATGGTTGACTCGGGTGCCCGAGGAAACATGATGCAGATGCGGCAGATCGCCGGTATGCGTGGTCTGGTGTCGAACGCGAAGAACGAGACCATCCCGCGTCCGATCAAGGCCTCGTTCCGTGAGGGTCTGTCCGTGCTGGAGTACTTCATCTCCACGCACGGTGCCCGTAAGGGTCTGGCGGACACCGCCCTGCGTACCGCCGACTCGGGTTACCTCACCCGTCGTCTGGTCGACGTCTCGCAGGACGTCATCATCCGCGAGGAGGACTGCGGCACCGAGCGCGGTCTCAAGCTCCGGATCGCGGAGCGGGGCGCGGACGGCGTGCTGCGCAAGGCGGACGACGTCGAGACGTCCGTGTACGCGCGCTGCCTCGCCGAGGACATCGTGGTCGACGGTCAGGTCCTGGCCCCGGCCGGCACCGACCTCGGTGACGTCCTCATGGACGAGCTGGTCGCCCGTGGCGTCGAGGAGGTCAAGACCCGCTCGGTCCTGACCTGCGAGTCCGCCGTCGGCACCTGCGCGATGTGCTATGGCCGTTCGCTGGCCACCGGCAAGCTGGTGGACATCGGCGAGGCGGTCGGCATCATCGCCGCCCAGTCCATCGGTGAGCCCGGTACCCAGCTGACGATGCGTACCTTCCACACCGGTGGTGTGGCCGGTGACGACATCACCCAGGGTCTGCCGCGTGTCGTCGAGCTCTTCGAGGCCCGTACCCCGAAGGGTGTCGCCCCGATCTCCGAGGCCTCCGGCCGCGTCCGGATCGAGGAGACCGAGAAGACCAAGAAGATCATCGTCACCCCGGACGACGGCAGCGACGAGACGGCGTTCCCGATCTCGAAGCGTGCCAAGGTCCTGGTCCGCGAGGGCGACCACGTCGAGGTGGGCCAGCAGCTCACCGTGGGTGCCACCAACCCGCACGACGTGCTGCGCATCCTGGGTCAGCGTGCCGTCCAGGTCCACCTGGTCGGCGAGGTCCAGAAGGTCTACAACTCGCAGGGTGTGTCGATCCACGACAAGCACATCGAGATCATCATCCGGCAGATGCTCCGCCGCGTGACGATCATCGAGTCCGGCGACGCCGAGCTGCTGCCCGGCGAGCTGGTCGAGCGCTCGAAGTTCGAGACCGAGAACCGTCGTGTGGTCCAGGAGGGCGGTCACCCGGCCTCCGGTCGTCCGCAGCTGATGGGTATCACCAAGGCCTCGCTGGCGACGGAGTCCTGGCTGTCGGCCGCCTCCTTCCAGGAGACGACCCGAGTCCTGACGGACGCGGCGATCAACGCCAAGTCCGACAGCCTCATCGGCCTCAAGGAGAACGTCATCATCGGTAAGCTCATCCCGGCCGGTACGGGTCTGTCCCGCTACCGCAACATCCGGGTCGAGCCGACCGAGGAGGCCAAGGCCGCGATGTACTCGGCCGTTGGCTACGACGACATCGACTACTCGCCGTTCGGCACCGGCTCCGGCCAGGCCGTTCCGCTGGAGGACTACGACTACGGTCCGTACAACCAGTAAGCGAGCAGCATGAAGGGCGGCCACCCCGTTTCGGGGTGGCCGCCCTTCGGCGTTGTTCACCTCTGTTGTGCCGGGCCCTGCGGCTGCAGGTAGGGCTGGAGGTGGTGCAGCCGGGTGTGGTGGTCGGGGTGGGAGGACAGCAGCCGGGCGAGTGCGCTCTCCTCGACGTGCCGTCCGCCGTTCCGCGCGGCCAGCTGGGCCTGCTGCCACTGCTCCTGCCGGTGCATCTTGTCGAGGACGGCCGCCAGCATGGGGGCGAAGCCCAGCCCGGCGGCGTGTTCGTCGGCCCGCAGTTCGGCGCGGCGGCCGACGGCGGCCAGGGCGTACGGCACGGCCAGGAGCAGCAGCGGCAGGCCGTAGAACGTGCTGATCGTGGCGAGTCCGATGCTGCCGACGACCAGGAAGAGGAAGCCGATGCCGAAGCAGCCGAAGGCGCGCGAGATCTTGAACATGAAGCCCGAGCCGGCCTTCAGCACCCGCCAGGCCGTCCGGCCGGGCAGGGCGTACCAGTAGCCGAGCAGCGAGGACCAGGCGTGGCCGCCGACGTGGTGGCCCAGCTCGTGTGCCATGACGGCGGCCAGCTCGCCGTTGGGCAGTCCGTTCATGGCGAAGCGGGTGACGCCGACGATGTGCCCGGCGGCCGCGACGGCGTTCAGGGCGTCGCTGTCCTCCACCCACAGCTCGTAGTTCCGGCCCTCGACCCCGGCGCGGGCCGTGACCTCCCGCCAGACCGGTTCGAGGGTGGCGCGTTCCTGCGGAGTGGGGTGGCGCAGCCGGAACACATGGCGCGCGAGGGCGCTCTCGGTGGGCCGGTGGAACACGAGCGCGCCGCTGGCGATCCAGGCGAGCACGACGACGATGCCGAAGCCCCCGAAGAACGCGGAGATCAGGCCGACGACGAAGAGGCTGCACAGGAAGTTGGGCACGTGCAGCAGCAGGTTCCCCCAGGCCGTGGCGTCCGTCTGGCGCTGCTTGTCGGTGAGGAAGACGCGGCCCCGGTCGGTGTCGATGTGGTGCGGGTGCTGCGGCGGGACCGGCGGGACCGGCGGGACCGGCGGCGCGACCGGGGCCATACCCGGCGGCGCCGCCGGGTACTGCGGAGCGGCTCCCGGGTACTGCGGCGGCACGGGCGCCGCCGCCTGCGGGGGGCCGGGGTACTGGGGTGCGGGGTGCGGGTACGGGGGAGCGGCGGCTGCCTGCGGGTACGGCGGGGGCGTAGGCGAGGCCGTCGGGTAGGCCGGCGGCGCCGGGGGCGGCTCGGGGTGGGGACGGGCGGACGGCTCGGGGTGGTCCGGTGGTGAGGTCATGGCGGTCGTTCGTTCCTTCAGGTGCGTGGGGACGGCTGCCGAGCGGCGGATCAGCCGATCAGCAGGGAGGCCGGCAGCAGGACCGTGCCGGCGCAGAAGGCGATGAGCCCGGTGCGGATCCACTGGTGCTTGCGCGCGGCGATCCGGCTGTTCTCGGTGAGCGCGCGGGTCAGTCCGGCCGTGGGACGCCGCTCGGTGTCGGCGAGGGCGGCGTCCAGGCGGCCCTGCCGGACGGCCTGTTGGATGTCGCCGAAGTACGACAGCGGCTCCCCGGGCGTCCAGGCGCCCAGCCGGTAGCGGGGCAGTACGGCGAGCAGCAGGGCGAGCAGCGAGACCAGCAGTGACAGGGCCCCGGCCCACCACACGACGGTGCCGGCCACGGAGAGCGCGGACGGGCTCCACTTCCGTCCCGCGAGCAGCGCGCTGAACACCCCGGCGGTCATCCCGAGCGCGGCGACGAGGACGGAGGCCTTGTTGTCGGCGTGGGCGATCTCGCCGCGCGTCTCGGCGAGCAGCCGTGCGCAGAGCCGGGCGGCGGTGGCGCTGTCCGGGTCCCCCGGCGCGGCGGGGTCCGCGGTCGTCACGTACCGCTCGCTTCGCTGTCGTCGGCTGCGGCCGGGGGCTTGGTGTCCTCCGGTTGCGCCGCCGCACCCGTACCCGCACCCGCACCCGTACCCGGATCCGGCACCGTCGGCGTCGTGCCGTACCCGGGAGGCGGCTGCCAGGCAGGTGCCTGCGGGGCGTAGGCGGGCGGGGGCGGCGGGGCCGGGAAGCCGGGGGCGGCGTACGGGCCGGGCATCCCCGGCGGGCTGTAGGGCGCGGCCGATGGTACTGGTGGTGCCGGCGGGGCGGCCGGGGCGATGGGCGGCGGAGGGCTCGCGGGCTGCGCCGGCATCGCATCCGCCGGCATCGCATCCGCCGGTACCGCTTGCGGCGGGCCCGGCGGCAGCAGGGGCGGGTTCTGCGGTACGCCGGGCAGGCGCTGGTTGAGGATGTCGCTGACCGTGCGCAGGGCCAGCTGCTTGGGGCCCTCCAGCTCGTAGTTCTCGGCCGTGTCGCCGCTCAGCAGCTGCTTCACCAGGTCCATCTGGGCCTGGATCATGCGCAGTTGGTCCTCGCGCATGCTGCTCATCACCAGCTGGGAGTCCTCGGGGTGCTGGGCGAGATGGAGGGCCCAGGAGTGCACGCCGCCCTGCTGGAGGTGGTACTGGTAGAACTCGATCTTCTGGGCCTCGATCTGCTGCAACTCCACCTGCTGGCGCCCCTGTTGGAGGGCGAGCTCATGGTGCTGCCCGCTCGCGAGCATGGCCTGCTCGTGCTGCCAGCGCTGCTGCTGGAGCAGCAGTTCCTGCTGCTGTGTGCCGTACGTGACGGCCCGCTCGATCTGGAGCGCGTCCTGCTGGCGCAGTCGGCGGTCCATGTCCACGTCGACCTGCATGCCCCGCTGGGCCGCGAAGGACTGCTCGGTGGCGGAGTGGTCGATGGCCCGCAGCCGTTGCTGGTGCTCGATGTCGGCCTGGTCGCGCCGCACCCGGAGGGTCCAGGTGACCTGGAGTCCCGCGGTCGCCCCGAGCGGCCCCAGCACGGTCACCGCCTGGAGCAGTTCCTGCTCGGCCGAGGCGCTCCGCGCGACCGGGAAGCGCCGGGTGACCGGCCGGGCCGCCTGCTGGAGCTCGCCGAGCACCAGCGCGGGCACGTCCCGGTGCCCGCTCGCCACGAACCGGGCCGGGTCCAGCACCTGCCAGGACAGGTCGATCTCGGCGGTGAACTCGAAGGCGTCGTTGTCGCTCGGCAGCGTCAGGGTGGAGGTGTACGGGTGGACGCCCATGTCCACCTCGTAGACGGCGGAGTAGCGCCTGGCCGTGATCTCGGCGCGCGTGGGCCGCTGGGGCGGCAGGTAGGCCTCGTAGGAGCCCTTCGGCGTGGAGAAGACGAGCGCGTGGTCGATGCGGACCAGGGATCGGAAGTTGAACTCGAAGCGCGACAGCTGCCGCACGGTGAGCACCGGGTCGACCAGCTGGGTGTGCCGGTCGGCGGGCTGCTGCCACTCGGGTTGCCGGAAGGAGGGCATGGTGTGTCTTCCCGGGTCGGTCTCGGATGGGTCGGTCTGCGGGACGGGTGGGTCAGTGGGCGGACAGCACGGTCAGCAGGCGGGCCGCGACCTCGGGCGGGGGAGTGCCGTCCTCGCCCGGCATGGTGCGCAGCAGGTGGCTCAGCCGCTCGTACTCGGTGGTGGTGGTGACGAGCCTCGGCAGCAGCGCGGCCAGGGCCCACTCGACGGGCGTCGACCGGTCGGCGGTCAGCACCCAGTTGCTCAGCACCTTCAGTGCCTGCCGCGTGGTGCCCAGATCGGCCAGCGCGGCCCGCCAGAGGAACGGCACGCCCTGCGCGGCGGTCATACGGTCGCCGGTCACGGGGGCGGCGGTGGGGTGGCCGGTGGCCGCGCGGGTGAACCAGTCGAGGACGAGCGGAGTGCCGTACCGTTCGTCGCCCTCGGTGTGCGCGCACGCCCCGATGAAGCCGGCCAGCGTCAGGTCGTGTACGGCACGGTCGTCGTCGAGGTGGGCGCACAGCTCGCCGAGGACGCTGTCGCTCGCGGCCGACAGCAGCAACAGCGCGACGGACTCGGCCAGTTCCTCGCCCAGTTCGCCGTCGATGTCGTCGGGCTGGTCCTCGTACAGCCGCCGTACGGCGCGGCGCAGGGCGGCCATGGCCTGCGCCGGGCGCTCCGCCCCGATCAGCCCGTACGCCCGTACGGCCACCCAGCGCAGCGACGCGGGGCCGTCCTCGCACCAGGTGTCGAGGATGCGCGGGATGTTGGGCGTGCCGACCAGGTGGGCCAGGGCGAGCGCGTTGACCGCCACGAGCCGGTGCCGGTACCGCTTGGAGGTGCCCCACGGCTCGATGACCAGCGCCATCGCGGACGGCAGATCGGTGCGGGCCAGGACCGCCACCGTGGAGGCGGCCCGGGTGCGCACCAACGGGCGCCCGTCGTCGGCCAGTTGGCGCAGCCAGCGGATCAGCGCGGGCCGGGCGGAGGGGTGGCCCGTCCACACCTCGCGCAGCAGCACCAGCGAGGCGCGGTCGTCGCGGAACACGGCCTTCTGCTGGTCGACCGGGCCCCACTCGGTCTGCTCGGGCTCCCACTTCATCTCCGCGCGGGCCAGGTGCAGCCGCTTGCCGACGTGCGTGCCGAAGACGGGGACCTCGGGGACCCGGGCGCGGTTCTCGGTCTCCTGGAGGTGGCGGTAGAGCAGGTCGCTCAGCTCGGCGGTGAGCGCGTACGGCCCGCCGTCGAAGGCGGCGAGGGCGACGAGGAAGGCCTTGTCGCGCAGGTGCAGTTCGGACTCCGGGGCCTCGAACCACTCCTGGACCTGGCTCTCCAGGGACGCCAGCGAGAACCGTGCCACGTCGGCCGCGTCGGCCTCGCCGGACGCGTACCGGACGAGCAGCCCGGCGAACTCGGCCGTCTCGCGCGGCTGGTGGCTGCGCCGCAGGAAGTCGGCGACCTCCGGCAGGGCGAGCAGCCGGCCGGCCGTCTCCTCGTCGGTGCGGGCACGCAGCCGGGCGGCGAGCACCTCGGCGGCGGCCGGCGCCCGCCATTCCTCGGCGGTCACGTCGTCCAGCGCGGCGCCGGGATCGAGGGTGACGACGAGGTAGGCGTCCCGCTCGGCGAGGCGCTCGCGGACGGCGAGCAGGTGGGTCCAGCGCAGCGGCTGGTCGCGGCGCGGGGTGAGGTCGCACAGCACATGGCCGCGGGCCTTGTCCCGGCCCGGCGCGTCCGGTGCGGCCTGCTCGTCGCCGAACCGGTCGGCGAGGCCGCCGGCGGTGGTGTCGCGGGCCAGGGTGCGCACGGGGTGGGCGCCGAGGCGGCGCAGCAGCATCAGCGCGGCGGTGCGCCGGCCGGTGAAGCGGCCGCCGGACAGCACCAGGACCCGGTCCTCGCGCAGCCGCCGCAGCAGGCGGTCCATCAGCTGCTCGTCGGCCGCGAAGCCGCGCTCCAGCTCCGCCAGCGTGGCCTCGGGCACCTCGCCGGAGGCCGGGGTCGCGGTGCCCGGTCCGCCGAACCGGTAGACCTCCGTCTTGCCGCCGAGGAACACGTCGCCGCTGAAGTGGCCGCCGCTGATGCCGCCGTGCTGGTCGCCGCCGAGCAGGCCGCCGCTGAAGCGGGCCCGGGCGCCGACGTTCATGGAGCGCGGGCTGTGGTCGACCAGGTCGCGCCGGGCCGACCAGGCGTCCTGCGGCTGGTCCCGTTCCTCGGCCGCGTCCGGGTCCGCGGCGGCGTCGGCCGGCCGGGGCTCGTCCGCGGCCGGCGGCTCGGGTGCCGGTGGGCCTGCGGCCGGGCGGGGCGGTTCCTGTGGCTCGGGCGTGCTCATGCGTCCGTACCCCGTCCGCGGCCGTCACGGCCGTCTCTCCTGCCGCGGTCGCCACGGCCCTCACCACGGTGTTCGCCGAAGGAGACGTCGCCGCTGAAGTGGCCGCCGCTGATGCCGCCGTACTGGTTGCCGCCGAGCACGCCGCCGCTGAAGGTGCCGCCCTGGACGGTGATGGACGTCCCGGTGGTGTGCGCGCCCGGCGCCGGGGCCTGCCCCGGTCCGTCCGGCGCGGCGGGCGGCCGCGGTGCCGGGCGGTCCCCCGATCCGCCCGGCACCTCCCCCGTGTCACCGTGGTCCTGATCCCGGTCGGCGCGGCCGTCCGGGCCGACCGGCAGCGGCCCGTGCAGCCAGGCCTTCAGCGAGCCGTTCTTGCTGTCCAACGTCACCGGGCGGAAGTCGCCGGCGGGGATGCCCGGGTGGTCGTGGCGCACCACCCCGGCGTACAGGGCGTCCGAGACGCACAGCGCGAAGTCGTCGGGCCGCTCGCGCAGGGCCCGGCGCAGCAGGGCGGCGTCCAGCAGCCGGCAGGCGTGGTTCAGATCGGAGCCGACCCAGCCGTCGTGCTCGTCCACGGCGACGTAGCCGGTGGCGAGGACGCCGCGCAGCCGCATCTGCGCGGAGCGGGACGCCATGCGGTTGACGGCCCGCAGCTCGGCCGGGACCTCGCTGAGCAGGACCCGCAGCAGCGCGGTGACCGACGCGTTCGCGTCGATCAGCTCCATCACCGCGTCCCCGCGGTCGGCGCGCAGGCGCCGGGTCTCGTCGATGCCCGCGCGTTCCAGCGCGCGGTCGGTGAGGTCGTACAGCATGCGCCGCAGATAGGCCTGCTCCACATCGTCTCGGTCGCTGAACCGCTCGATGTCCAGCAGCAGGATCGTCCGGCTCACGGGGTCGGTCATGGTCGCCTCTCGGAGGTTCCGCCGTGCAGAGCAGCAGAGTGACCGCGCGCCGGTGCCGACCGTGAGGGCGGATGACGCAGTCGAAGTGTGACCGTGTGCACAGAGTGAATCCGGGGGCCGGTGTCATCCCTCGGGCGACCGCGGCGGCGAGGGAATCGCCGGTGCTCCCTCCGTCACGGTCGCCGCCGCTATCTGCCGGAGCACGTCGGGGCGGCGGATCAGCAGGGTGCGGCGGCCCGTGGTGACCGCCTGCTTGTCGCGGAGCTCCTTCAGCAGGCGCTGGACCATCTCGCGCGAGGCGCCCACCGAGCCCGCCAGCTCCTGTTTGCTCAGCGGGACGGAGAGCTCGATGCCCTCCTCGGTGCGGCGGCCGTGGGTGCGGGCCAGCTCCAGGAGGAGGACGGCGAGGCGCTCGCGCACGTTCAGGGAGGCGAACTCCAGGCGGCGGCGGTCGGCGGCGCGGGTGCGGTCGGCGGTCAGGCCCAGCAGTGCGAAGGACGTGGCGGGGGAGTGCTGGAGGAAGCCGCGGAACCGCTCGTGCTCCACGGCCAGCGAGCGCACCGGCTCCAGCGCGGTCACCGTCGCCGACCGCGGCCGTCCGGTGATCGCCGACGACTCGCCGACGATGTCACCGGGGCCGCGCAGCGCGAGCAGCGCCTCGTAGCCGTTGGTGGCCGCCGCGGTCACCTTCGTCCAGCCCTGCACGAGGAAGAGCACGTACGAGGACGGCTCGCTCTGCCGGATCAGCACCGTGCGGGCGGGGAACGTCAGCTCCCGGCCGAGGGCGAGCAGTGCCGCCCGGTCCTCCGTCTCCAGCCGGGCCAGGAAGGGCACCCGGTCGTCCAGGCCGCCGTCGTCCCGTACCGAGGTGGTGGTCCACGCGCTCGTCATGCCGGTCCCCCGAATTGTTCACCCGCAGCGGACGGATCAACGTACTGAAAGCGCATCGGCCGTACCCCCGGCAAGACCGTAAATCGGCCATAAATGTCCGAAGGTCGCCGGTGGCCGCTCCGACCAGGGACGATGCGGTGCCGGGACGGCCCTCCGGCGGCTGCCGGACAAGTGGGACGAAACCTCGCTTACGAGGTGAGAAGTCCGGCGTGTCGGGGCCCGCTCCATTTGTTTTGACCGAAGTCCGTGAGGTAGGTACGCTCAGACCTTGTGCCTGGGGTGTGCCCTGGCTCTCGTGCGTGCCTTCAACCGCACAGCGAGCCGCACATGGCCACCGTACTCTGCGCCCTTTTGCCCTTGCGGCAAGGTCTGCGGGATTCGACACACCCGACCGCGTGGGTCGGCGACGTACCAGGTTAGCTTCACCATTCGGCACACAGAAACCGGAGAAGTAGTGCCTACGATCCAGCAGCTGGTCCGCAAGGGCCGGCAGGACAAGGTCGAGAAGAACAAGACGCCCGCACTTGAGGGTTCCCCTCAGCGTCGTGGCGTCTGCACGCGTGTGTTCACGACCACCCCGAAGAAGCCGAACTCGGCCCTGCGTAAGGTCGCGCGTGTGCGTCTGACCAGCGGGATCGAGGTCACCGCTTACATTCCGGGTGAGGGACACAACCTGCAGGAGCACTCCATCGTGCTCGTGCGCGGCGGCCGTGTGAAGGACCTGCCGGGTGTTCGCTACAAGATCATCCGTGGCTCCCTCGACACCCAGGGTGTCAAGAACCGCAAGCAGGCCCGTTCCCGCTACGGCGCCAAGAAGGAGAAGTAAGAATGCCTCGTAAGGGCCCCGCCCCGAAGCGCCCGGTCATCATCGACCCGGTCTACGGTTCTCCTCTGGTCACGTCGCTCATCAACAAGGTGCTGCTGAACGGCAAGCGCTCCACCGCCGAGCGCATCGTCTACGGCGCCATGGAGGGTCTGCGTGAGAAGACGGGCAACGACCCGATCATCACGCTGAAGCGCGCGCTGGAGAACATCAAGCCGACCCTTGAGGTCAAGTCCCGCCGTGTCGGTGGTGCGACGTACCAGGTTCCGATCGAGGTCAAGCCCGGTCGCGCCAACACACTCGCGCTGCGCTGGCTGGTCGGTTACTCCCGCGCCCGTCGCGAGAAGACCATGACCGAGCGTCTGCTCAACGAGCTTCTCGACGCTTCGAACGGCCTCGGTGCGGCCGTCAAGAAGCGCGAGGACACGCACAAGATGGCCGAGTCCAACAAGGCCTTCGCGCACTACCGCTGGTAGTCGCTACCCACATCGAGACCGAGAGAAGACTGAAGCCTTATGGCTACCACTTCACTTGACCTGGCCAAGGTCCGCAACATCGGGATCATGGCCCACATCGACGCGGGCAAGACGACCACCACCGAGCGGATCCTGTTCTACACCGGTGTGTCGTACAAGATCGGTGAGGTCCACGACGGCGCTGCCACCATGGACTGGATGGAGCAGGAGCAGGAGCGTGGCATCACGATCACCTCTGCTGCCACCACCTGCCACTGGCCGCTGGAAGACGTCGACCACACCATCAACATCATCGACACCCCGGGTCACGTCGACTTCACCGTCGAGGTGGAGCGCTCCCTGCGTGTGCTCGACGGTGCCGTGACGGTGTTCGACGGCGTCGCCGGCGTCGAGCCCCAGTCCGAGACGGTGTGGCGCCAGGCGGACCGCTACGGCGTTCCGCGTATCTGCTTCGTCAACAAGCTCGACCGCACGGGCGCGGAGTTCCACCGCTGTGTCGACATGATCGTCGACCGCCTGGGCGCGCAGCCGATCGTCATGCAGCTCCCGATCGGTGCCGAGGCCGACTTCCAGGGTGTCGTGGACCTCGTCCGCATGAAGGCCCTGGTCTGGTCCGCCGAGGCCACCAAGGGCGAGATGTACGACGTCGTCGACATCCCGGCCACGCACACCGAGGCCGCCGAGGAGTGGCGCGGCAAGCTGGTCGAGGCCGTCGCCGAGAACGACGAAGAGATCATGGAGCTGTACCTGGAGGGCGAGGAGCCTTCCGAGGAGCAGCTGTACGCCGCGATCCGTCGTATCACCATCGCGTCCGGCAAGTCCGACGGCAAGACGATCACCCCGGTGTTCTGCGGCACCGCGTTCAAGAACAAGGGCGTTCAGCCCCTGCTCGACGCGGTCGTGCGCTACCTGCCGTCCCCGGTCGACATCGAGGCCATCGAGGGCCACGACGTCAAGGACCCCGAGGTCGTCGTCAAGCGCAAGCCGTCCGACGACGAGCCGCTGTCGGCGCTGGCGTTCAAGATCATGAGCGACCCGCACCTCGGCAAGCTCACCTTCGTCCGGGTGTACTCGGGCCGCCTGGAGTCCGGCTCTTCGGTGCTGAACTCCGTCAAGGGCAAGAAGGAGCGCATCGGCAAGATCTACCGCATGCACGCCAACAAGCGTGAGGAGATCGAGTCGGTGGGCGCCGGTGACATCGTCGCCGTCATGGGCCTGAAGCAGACCACCACCGGTGAGACGCTGTCCGACGACAAGAACCCGGTCATCCTGGAGTCCATGGACTTCCCGGCGCCGGTCATCCAGGTCGCCATCGAGCCCAAGTCGAAGGGCGACCAGGAGAAGCTGGGCGTCGCGATCCAGCGCCTGGCCGAGGAGGACCCGTCCTTCCAGGTCCACTCGGACGAGGAGACCGGCCAGACCATCATCGGTGGCATGGGCGAGCTGCACCTTGAGGTGCTGGTCGACCGTATGCGCCGTGAGTTCAAGGTCGAGGCCAACGTCGGCAAGCCGCAGGTGGCCTACCGCGAGACGATCCGCAAGGCCGTCGAGCGCGTCGACTTCACCCACAAGAAGCAGACCGGTGGTACCGGTCAGTTCGCGAAGGTGCAGATCGGCATCGAGCCGCTTGAGGGTGGCGACACCTCGTACGAGTTCGTGAACAAGGTGACCGGTGGCCGTATCCCGAAGGAGTACATCCCTTCGGTGGACGCCGGTGCGCAGGAGGCCATGCAGTTCGGCATCCTCGCCGGTTACGAGATGACCGGTGTCCGCGTGATCCTGCACGACGGTGCCTACCACGAGGTCGACTCCTCCGAGCTCGCCTTCAAGATCGCCGGTTCGCAGGCCTTCAAGGAGGCCGCGCGCAAGGCGTCCCCCGTGCTCCTTGAGCCGATGATGGCCGTCGAGGTCACCACGCCCGAGGACTACATGGGTGAGGTCATCGGCGACATCAACTCCCGCCGTGGCCAGATCCAGGCCATGGAGGAGCGTGCCGGCGCTCGCGTCGTGAAGGGCCTCGTGCCCCTGTCGGAGATGTTCGGCTACGTCGGCGACCTCCGCAGCAAGACGTCGGGTCGCGCAAGCTACTCGATGCAGTTCGACTCCTACGCCGAGGTTCCGCGGAACGTCGCCGAGGAGATCATCGCGAAGGCCAAGGGCGAGTAACGCTCCGCGTTCACACGCTTTAGGCTTGACTCCGGAGCCGCCAGGGGCATTCACCCGCATTCGTGGGGGAATGCCCCCGGCCCCGGGCTTTCCAGCAAAGATCACCTGGCGCCGATGAAGCAAGGCGTTCAGAACCACTCCACAGGAGGACCCCGTGGCGAAGGCGAAGTTCGAGCGGACTAAGCCCCACGTCAACATCGGCACCATCGGTCACATCGACCACGGTAAGACGACCCTCACGGCCGCCATTACCAAGGTGCTGCACGACAAGTACCCGGACCTGAACGAGGCCTCGGCCTTCGACCAGATCGACAAGGCTCCTGAGGAGCGCCAGCGCGGTATCACCATCTCCATCGCGCACGTCGAGTACCAGACCGAGGCGCGTCACTACGCCCACGTCGACTGCCCGGGTCACGCGGACTACATCAAGAACATGATCACCGGTGCCGCGCAGATGGACGGCGCCATCCTCGTGGTCGCCGCCACCGACGGCCCGATGCCGCAGACCAAGGAGCACGTGCTCCTGGCCCGCCAGGTCGGCGTTCCGTACATCGTCGTCGCCCTGAACAAGGCCGACATGGTGGACGACGAGGAGATCCTGGAGCTCGTCGAGCTTGAGGTGCGCGAGCTCCTCTCCGAGTACGAGTTCCCGGGCGACGACGTCCCGGTCGTCAAGGTCTCGGCGCTCAAGGCGCTTGAGGGCGACGCGACGTGGGGCCAGTCCGTCCTGGACCTCATGGACGCCGTCGACGCCGCCATCCCGGAGCCGGAGCGCGACGTCGACAAGCCGTTCCTCATGCCCATCGAGGACGTCTTCACGATCACCGGTCGCGGTACGGTCGTCACCGGCCGTATCGAGCGTGGTGTCCTGAAGGTCAACGAGACCGTCGACATCATCGGCATCAAGACCGAGAAGACCACCACCACGGTCACCGGTATCGAGATGTTCCGCAAGCTGCTCGACGAGGGCCAGGCCGGTGAGAACGTCGGTCTGCTGCTCCGCGGCATCAAGCGCGAGGACGTCGAGCGCGGCCAGGTCATCATCAAGCCGGGCTCGGTCACCCCGCACACCGAGTTCGAGGCGCAGGCCTACATCCTGTCCAAGGACGAGGGTGGCCGCCACACGCCGTTCTTCAACAACTACCGCCCGCAGTTCTACTTCCGTACGACGGACGTGACCGGCGTCGTGACCCTCCCCGAGGGCACCGAGATGGTCATGCCGGGTGACAACACCGAGATGTCGGTGCAGCTCATCCAGCCCATCGCCATGGAAGAGGGCCTGAAGTTCGCCATCCGTGAGGGTGGCCGCACGGTGGGCGCCGGCCAGGTCACCAAGATCAACAAGTAAGTTCCGCTTGCTTGAAGGTCACCTGACCTGAGGTCTTCCGACCTGAGGGGAGGCCCGTACGACTTCGGTCGTGCGGGCCTTTTCTGTTGTCCGGGCGCAGGCCGACGGGCGATCTCGGGAGTGCTCATGGTGTCCTCAAGGGTCACCCGTAGAGCGGCAGACCCTCGGTCGAGATCGTCCAGTCGGCGATCGTGACGTCCTCGCCGTAGACGAAGTCCTTGCGGGTGGCATAGCGGGGGCCGTCCGGGGTGGGGTGGATGTCGGTGAAGACGGCGCCGGTGCCGGTGCGGGGGTCGAAGATCGCGTAGACGGGGATGCCCATCAGGGGGTAGTCGCGGACCTTGCCCACCCAGTCGTTGTCAGGGTTGGAGCGGGAGACGATCTCGATGGCGGCGATGAGGGTGCGGGGATCGAAGGAATCAGGAACCTCCATGTCCGCCCAGGTAATCACCATGACGTCAGGGCGGCGCATGATTCGCTCGGGCTCGCACTCCACGTCGGGCTTCCCGGTATGGGCCACGATCGCTTCCGGCATCACCTTCTCCAGGAGCTTGCGGAGCCGCACCACCGTCAGCTCGTGCCGCCCGTTGGGCGACATCATGTCGTGGACGACCCCTTCCCGGGTGACCTCAAACTTGCCTGGGAGCGCGTCATCCGTGGATTGAACGAAGTCACGCATGGCCCGGTACCGAGGGGCACGGAGCATCGTCGCTTTCATGCTGGGCGGCCTCCGGGAGATCGGTTCGGCAGTCGCGGCAGTGGCCGGGGTGGGGTGCGCGGAAGGCCCGGTCGCAGACGTCGCAGGTCTGCAGGGGGTGCCGTACGGGCGGTGGGGCGGCCGGTGCGAACGGGGGCGGGGGTGGCAGTTGGCTGGTGAGGCGGTGGGCCAGCAGGGCTGCGGGGCGGCGTAGTGCCTCCGGTGGCAGGTCGGTGGTCAGGGCCTGGCGTACGGCGGTGGGGCCGACGTCGCGTTCCAGCCAGGCCGCGACGCCCGGGGCCAGGTGCGTGGTGTCGCACTCGGAGAGGAGCAGGCGCGGATCGTGGCGACGCAGGCCTGCGAGCAGGTCCGTGGCCTGCTGGAGGAGCGTGGGTGAGGGACAGGCCGACCGGGGCACCGGGGGCAGCGCGCGGCGGCGTTCCTGCTTCTTGTGTTTCGTACCGGGTGCGACGCCCCTGGGCTGGTGGGCGTCCTTCCGGGACCCGGGCTGGTTGCAGGAGACCGTGCGGGTGACGATACGACCGCCGGGCACGCGGATGCGTTCGCGGCGCAGATAGCCGTGAGTCTCCAGCTCACGCAGGGCTGCGGCGACGCGGGTCGCGCCCTCGGGGAACCGGGCGGCGAGGGTCTTGATGTCGACCTGGGCGCCCGGCGGCAGCGACTGGATGTGCACGCCGAGCCCGATGGCGAGCCCCGACAGTTCTGGGTGCTGGGCGAGGTGGTTGCCGATCACCGTGAAGCGGGAGGTGTGGCGGGTGTGCTCGTGGATGAGCCCCCCGACGCCGGAACGAGGGCCCCGGTTCGGGTGCTTGTTGCCTGCAACGCGGGACTGGGCGTGCGGGGGCGCGCTAAGGTGCTGGGTGTCCATCGGGAAGTCCTTACCTTCCTCGGTGGTCAGGCCCTCGCAACGGGATTGCCGTCCCGGCGAGGGCCGTCGCATGTCTGCGGCTGTGTTGCGCCGAGCGTAAGGCAGGCAATAGGCCCCGAATCCAGCTGAGTTGGCGATGTTCACCCTCGCGGGTGAGTTTGCGCCGTGGGCGGGAGGGGTGGGGCTTGGTTGGGTTCTTTCACCCTCGTACGTCCTTGGGAAAGACCGCCCGTCACGCCGGAGCACGGGCGCCCGTGCTCCGGTGCCGGAATGGAGATCTCGGCCCAGACGGTCTTGCGCGGGGTGGGGCCCTCGGCCACTCCCCAGCGGTCGGCGAGTGCGGCCACCAGGACGAGTCCGCGACCCGACTCGGCGTCGGCGGTGCGGGGCTGGGCGTGGGGCAGGCGGTCACCGCGCGTGTCGGTCACCTCGATGCGGAGCATGGCGCCGACGACGTAGAGCGTGAGCCGGAAGTCCCGTCCGGGTACCTTGCCGTGGGTCACGGCGTTGGCGGCCAGCTCGGCCACGATGTGCTCCGCGGCGTCCAACGGGAGCTGCCAGTCGCGGAGTTGCTGTACGGCGAGGAGTCTGGCGAGGCGGGCGCCGCGCGGGGTGGGGGACAGCAGCACCGTGAAGTCGGGGATGACGGATTCTTGGATCACGTCACTCAGAGTGGCCGGACTTGCTTCCATGGGTGAGTGTCAACGCCCTTACGTACGGTGACTGTCCCCGCTTTGTCTCGGCTGTCTCGGCTGTCTCAGGCGTTGTACGGGTACAGGGTGCGCGTCGGAGGAGGAGTCATGAACGACGGTGTGGACGTGGCCGGTTGGGACGTCGAGCCGGGGGACGAGATCGAGCCGGTGGTGCAGGCGGTGGGGCGCCTGCTCAAGGTGTGCCGGGAGGCGGCCGGGGTGAGCGTGCCGGATCTGGCGGCCGCCCTCGGGTACGGCGAGGACATGATCCGCAAGATCGAGCGCGGGGCACGGATTCCTCGGCCGGAGGCCCTGGACAGAGCGGACCAGATCCTGAAGGCGCAGGGGCATCTGAGGGCGTTCATGGAGGACATGCGGAAGGCGCGGTATCCGAAGAAGGTGCGGGAGCTGGCCGAGCTGGAGGGGAGGTCGGTGGAGATGCTGCTGTACAGCAATCACAACATCCATGGGTTGTTGCAGACGCCGGAATACGCGCGAGCGATGTACGAGATGAGACAGCCCGCACTCGCCGAGGACGTCGTTGAGCGGGAAACCGCCGCGCGTATGGCTCGTAAGGCCGTCTTCGAGCGACGAGATCCGGCTCCGACGCTCAGTTTCGTCCAGGAACAGGTGACGCTCGAACGTCCCTACGGTGGGAAGATGGTGCTGCTTCGACAACTCGAACACCTCTTGGAGGTGGCCCAGTTGAGGAACGTAACGCTCCAGGTCATGCCAACCGACCGGGAGGAGCATGCCGGTGCGGCAGGCCTGGTCGAGGTACTGAAATTCGCTGACGGCACCGCGATCGGACGTTCCGACGGCGCATTCAACGGCCGCCCGGTCTCAAGCCCCAAGGACCTCCTGATCCTTGAACTGCGCTATGGAATGATCCGGGCGCAAGCCCTCACACCGAGGGAGTCGCAGGCCTTCATCGAGCGAGCGCTGGGGAGACTATGAGCACCGCCGAACTCCATTGGTTCAAGAGCAGCTACAGCAGCACCAACGAACCCGGCGACTGCGTCGAAGTAGCCGAAGCCCCCACCACCATCCACATCCGCGACTCCAAGACCCCCACCGGCCCCCGCCTCACCCTCGCGCCGGAGGCCTGGTCGGAGTTCGTGCGCACGCTCTGACGGGATCCATACCGGTTGGATCACGGCTTTCACAAAATCTGACACACCCTCTGTGCAATACCCGTGTCGGCGAAGAACACTGCCCCCGCCAGTGATCTTGCACGACCGAAAGTGAACCCGTGACCGCCGTCCAGCCTCCCGAACAGCCCGAACACCCCGACGAGTCCTCCATACCCGACGAGCAGTGGGAGGCGTTCCTACGGGAAGCCGCGGAGGACGGTGGCAGGAACGCGCCGAAGGAGCCGTCCGCGCGGGCGCGGATGGTGACCCGTCGGCTGCGGGAGCAGGACGAGGCGGTCCGGGAACAGGCGACCGAGGGCAACGGCCGGCGGCGCTGGCGGAAGCGGGCAGCGAAGCCGCAGCCGTCGCTGCCGCCGGGATGGCGCACCGGTCCGGCCTGGCGGGAGATGAACGGGCGGAGCCGCCGGCGCCGTACCGTGGGCTCGGTGATCGGTGTGGTGCTGGCAGCGGCGCTGGCCCTCGTGGCCGTACGGCCGTCGCTGCTGCTGGACCGGCTGCCCGGCCGCGACCACGGATCCCGGACCTCGGCCTCGACGCTGCCCGCCGAGACGGCACCGCCGACCAGCGCCCCGGGCGCGGTCGACCAGGCCGGACCGCCCACCCGCAAGGACCCGTTCCTCGGTTCGCCCGCGCAGCGGTGGGCCGACGGGGCGGACGCCATCGAGGTGCCGAGCGCGAAGGCCGTGGGCTGGATGGGCCAGGCGGACATGGCTGTCGCCCTGCGCCGCGTCAAGGAGTTCCTGGTCGGCGCCAACCTGGACCCGGCGGTGCTGCGCGGCGGGCAGCCCACCTCGGTGCTGGCCCTGCTCGACCCGGAGCAGAAGCACCCCGATGAACTGTCCGACCTGCGGCGCTCGCTGCGCACCCCGGACCGCCGGTACGACCCCCTGCAACTGGTGACCCGGTTCGACCCGGCACAGGTGGTCCTCGCCGGTGACGTGGTCAAGGTGCGCGGTCGTACGACGTTCTCCGCGGGCGCTGCGGGCGAGGTGCGGGTGCACGCGGACTACACCTTCGTCTACCCGCTGGTCCGGGCCGGCGGAAAGTCCGGCGGAGCCGACGCCGCCGTGGCACGGACGATCATCCGCCGCGACCTGACCTTCGACCTGCTCGACCCGCGCACATGGATCGCGACCGGGGGCAAGCTCACGGTCCGGTCGTCCGACAGCGAGTTCTACAACACCGAGTGCGGCGTCCACGACGGCTACTTCCACCCCGTCTTCCCGGACACCGCCCCCACGGGCGCCCCGGCGACGGGCCCGGCCACGGACCCGTACGACCGCAGCAAGTCCGTGTCGGACGACCACAGCAAGGGGTGCGGGACGGTCACCCGTACCTGATCGACGTAGTCCTGGCCCTGGATCTGCCCGCCACTCCCCGAAGCAAAGGAAATATCAAGGGCGCCGCTCAACTGTCCTGTGGAATCAGGCTGTTTGTTAGCTTGGCGCGGCACGCCAGAGCGGCGGACGGGGGTAGGCGGCATGACGGGAAGTGACGGCGAAGGCGCCGTGGGAATGCGGCTCAATCAGGTGGCGGACCCGGGTGGTGGGGGACCGGAAGGTGGCGGGCGGCCGAACCTCGCGTCCTCACCCGCCCAGAAGACGAACGCGGCGAACACCCTGCACAACGACATCGAGCCCGCCACCCGGACGGCGGGGGCCTGGGCGGACGACGAGACGGGTGCTGTGGTGAAGGCGTTCGACGCGAAGGACGGGCACGGCTGGCTCACCTCGGGTGCCGTCGGCACGATGCACACGACCTGGGGCGAGCAGGTCCAGCACCTCATGAACCAACTGTCGGGAGACGAGTCGGCCCTCCGGGCCAACAACACGTTTCTGACCGGCACGGACTTCGGAGTGGGTGACACGACGCGCAAGGTGTCGGTGTTCGACGGGTACTCACTGCCGCCGGGGCAGTGACAGACAGCCGAGCCCTTTCGCACGCCATCAAAACCAACGGGGACCCATGCCGACGTATCACGAGATCCTGACGACCGACCTGTCCACACTCACCACGGCCGCCGACCGCTGGGACGGCATGGCCGGGGAACTCCACAAGCAGGAGACCGCGTACCAGCGGGACGTGCACGGGATCACTCTGAGCCCCCTGTTCGTGGGGGAGAGCCAGCAGGCGGCCAACGGGCGCTTCGGCATCAGGCTCACCGAGTACCAGAACGCCCAGACCGAGGCCAAGGCCGTCGCCGCGCTGCTGCGTGAAGCGAACACCCAGTTCGTGGCCCTGCGCAAGAAGCTGGAGTCGGCGCGGGACGAGGCGATCGCCGCCGGCATGAAGGTGTCGGACCAGGGCCTGGTCTCGTACGACACCGGGAAGCTCAGCCAGGGGGACAAGCAGGAGCTGGCGCACGACCCCGACTACCAGGACAGCGTCCGCAAGTCCGTCGCCTCCTGGCAGGGCCGCATCGACCAGTGCGTGCAGGACGTGAACGATGCCGACAAGGGCGTGGAGGTCGCCTTCACCGCCGTGGTGAAGGGCCCCGACCTGGGCTTCGGCCAGGTCCCCGACTTCAACGGCAAGGCGCAGGGGAGCATCGAGAAGTACGAGGCGGACGAGACCAAGGACATCGCCCAGCGCGTCAACTCCGGTACGGCCTCGCCGGCCGACTACCAGGAACTGCAGCGTGTCTTCCGCGACAGCGCCGGCGACAAGGTGCTCAGCCAGACCGTGCTGGACGACCTGGGCGCCAAGGGCACCCTGGACCTTTCCAACAGCCTCGACGGCCTCGCCTACCACAGCGACAAGCAGCACAGCGGGCAGTACCTGGACATCCAGAAGAGCCTCGCCATGACGCTGGCGACCGCGACGCAGGACCCGCACTCGGACTTCTACAAGAACTTCCGCGCCGACATGCAGAAGGCCGGCACCGAGCAGTTCAAGGTCGACGGCCTCAGCCCCATCCCGGACGAGAAGGTCCGCGGCTACCAGAGCCTCGTCACGCTGATGCAGCAGGGCCATGGCTACAACGGGCAGTTCCTGGCGGACACCGCCGACGACATCCGGCACGCGGAGGAGTCGTACGCGGCCAAGGGCAACCTGCAGTCCGTCTGGGCGCTGCGGGACAAGTTCAGCGGCAAGGACCGGGGCTGGTTCGCCAACGATCCCCTCGACGGCGTGCTCGGGATCATGTCCCAGGACCCGAAGACCTGCACGTCCTACCTGGACCCGGCGCACAGCGACAATCTGAACTACCTGATGAACGGGCGGGACTGGAACACCGTCGTCGACCACTTCGCGACCCCGCCCGGCGGCACCACGGTCGGCATGCCGGTCATGGCGGAGGACGGCGACAGCCGCACGGGCTTCGGCGCGGCCCTGGAGGCCGCGGCGACGGGGCATCCGCCGCTCACCTCGGGCCAGGATCCGTGGCCCGAGGCACACCATGACGAGGCCCAGACCCGTGTCATGGCCGACGTCCTCGACCAGCTCAAGCCGAGCTCCGGTACGAACGCGCCCGTTCCCGCGAATCTGCGGCAGCCGGTCGCCGACGCGCTTGGCGAGTACGCCTCGGACACGCACAACATCCTGGCCGGAGTGGACTCCCACTACATCACGAGCGGCACCATCGACGGCTCGGTCAGCGACGGGCACGGCTACTTCACCGACGGGCACGGCGTCCACCTGTCCGTCGACCCGAAGACCCTCACCCAGGTCATGCGCGGGCTCTCCGACGACCCCTCCGCCTACGCGACGCTCCAGAAGGCCGAGGACCGGCACATCAACTACGAGATGGACCAGTTGCCGAAGGGCGCCCTCCACCAGGACATCAACGCGAAGTTCGAGAACTTCGGAGCGGTGCGCGGAACCTACAGCGTCATCCAGGAAGACATCATCAACGACGACCGCATGACCAAGTACGCGGCCGCCGACTGGAAGGCCAAGGTCGCCTACCACGTGATCGGCGGTGCGCTGACCCCCTTGTACTTCACGGCCGGCGCGGAGGGCCCCAGCATCGCCTACGGCGACGCCCTGCAGCGCGGCGTGGACACGGTGACCTGGGACATGGACAACCAGTGGAAGGCGCAAGCGGACAACGAGGCCAACGCCAAGGTCGCCGACACCTTCCTGTCCGCGAACAAGGATCTGCCGCTGATGGTCAACGGCTGGGCGGAGGGGCGGTCGGACATCGACATGAACGATCCCAAGGCCCAGACCCGGATCGCGGACCTGACCACGGCGGCGCTCGACGGCCAGACCCGCGGTATCACGAACGCGAGAAACTACCTGGTCGACACCACGAACTGACACGCACCGGGCCCCACAGGAAGCAGACGTACATGTCGTCACTCTCGGCACCGCGCACCCGCCGGTTCCGCCTGAAGCTCACCGTCACCGCGGTCTGTCTGGCCGTGGCCGGAGGGATCGGGGCCTGGCTGTGGACCGGCTCCGCCGACGACTCCGGCGCCTGCCAGAAGCAGCTCCTGGCGGACCAGAGGGTGCGGTCGGCTCTGGGAGCGGAGTACCGGAGCGATCTCAGCTGCCCTGCACTGGGCGCGGCCGTCAAGCACGCCGCCATGGGAGCGACGCGGGGCAAGCACACCCTCCGGCAGGCACGAGCCATGCAGAACCTCCTGACGGCCGTGGACGACACGGTCGCGGCCGGCGACCGGACGGTGGATCCCGCCTTCGCCGTTCCCTTCGCCCAGACGCTGGCCGACTACGCGGATGACACGGACCAGATCCTCACCTCGGTGAACGTGGACTACATCCGCGCGGACACGTCGTCCACCTCGCCCTGGCAGGACCGGACCGGCGTCCACATGTCCGTGTCGGTGGACACCGTGCTCCATGTCGTACGGGCGGTGTCGGACAGCCCCGAGGCCTACGCCACGGTCCGTGACGCCGCCACCCGGCGGGCCGCCGCCGATCTCGCCGCCACCCCCGCCACGGCCGGGAAGGAGACGCTCACTCTGCGGGCGAAGCTCTGCGGGCGGGTCCTCGGCTCGCTGGACGGGGTGGCGGAAAAGGTGACGGGGAGCATGGGACGGACCGGGGCGCGGAAGTGGGGCGGGGACGTCGCCGCCCGCCTGTCGGCACAGGCGTCCGCCCCGCCCGCCTACGGCCAGGACGCCGCCGGCCATCTGATCGACTCGTGGAAGCAGGAGCTGAAGGGTGCCGACGCCACGGACGCGCTCGCGCGGCTGGAGACCCAGAGCATGGACATGAGCCGTGTGTGGGGCAAGGCGCTCGGCGCCGACAGCGGGATCCAGGACGCTCTGGCGTACGGTTCCCGGGACAGTGCCCTCGCGGCCCGCGGCGATGCTCTCGACAAGCTCCGGTGACCGCGGCGGCCGAGGAGCCCGGCGCCCCGGTTTGACCTCCGTCACCTTCGGGGTATTCTCTCCGGCTCGATTGGCGGAGCCCCCGCCCCGTATGGCAGACTGTCCGAGTTGCTCGGTCGAGTGTTGATGCTGCGCGCCTCCCGCCGGGAGGACCGGAAGCGAGTCCCACAGTACTCGTCGCCCTAACTGCCTGCGGGCAGCGCTGGGGCGGACGTACGGGAATCTTCCGGGAAGTGCGGTGCGGTACCGACCAGGCACCCGGTGGGCCTGAGGCCCCCGGTCCGCGGTTCCGGAAGGGCCGTCGCATTCCCTGCAGGGATGTTCGAACAAGGGACATCCGTGTCAGCGAGAGCGCGACACGCCCGACCGCGTGGGTCGGAGGCGAGCAGGCAGCAGAAGGAATCCGCCGGGTTCCAGAGCGTAAGAAGAGACAGGACTACTGAGTAGCCATGGCGGGACAGAAGATCCGCATCCGGCTCAAGGCCTACGACCACGAGGTCATCGACTCCTCGGCGAAGAAGATCGTCGAGACGGTGACCCGCACTGGTGCGTCGGTCGCGGGCCCGGTGCCGCTGCCCACTGAGAAGAACGTGTACTGCGTCATCAAGTCGCCGCACAAGTACAAGGACTCGCGCGAGCACTTCGAGATGCGCACGCACAAGCGCCTGATCGACATTCTCGACCCGACCCCCAAGACCGTTGACTCTCTGATGCGACTCGACCTCCCGGCCGGTGTCGACATCGAGATCAAGCTCTGAGGCTGGTGGGCTGAGAATGGCTAAGCAGATCAAGGGCATCCTGGGCGAGAAGCTCGGCATGACGCAGGTGTGGGACGAGAACAACCGTGTTGTTCCGGTCACCGTCGTCAAGGCCGGCCCCAATGTCGTGACCCAGGTTCGTACGAACGACGTCGACGGCTACGAGTCGGTCCAGATCGCCTTCGGCGAGATCGACCCGCGCAAGGTGAACAAGCCCCTCAAGGGCCACTTCGCGAAGGCCGACGTCACCCCCCGTCGCCACCTTGTCGAGATCCGTACGGCGGACGCCTCCGAGTACACCCTCGGCCAGGAAGTCACCGCCGAGGTCTTCGAGGCCGGCGTGAAGGTCGACGTCACCGGCAAGAGCAAGGGCAAGGGCTTCGCCGGTGTCATGAAGCGTCACAACTTCAAGGGCCTCGGCGCCGGACACGGCACCCAGCGCAAGCACCGCTCTCCCGGTTCCATCGGTGGCTGCGCCACCCCGGGCCGCGTGTTCAAGGGCCTCCGCATGGCGGGTCGCATGGGCAACGAGCGGGTCACCACCCAGAACCTGACCGTCCACGCCGTTGACGCGGAGAAGGGTCTGCTGCTCATCAAGGGCGCGGTTCCCGGTCCGAACGGCGGCCTCGTCCTGGTCCGCACCGCGGCCAAGGGGGCCTGAGGTAACCGATGAGCACTGTTGACATCCTTTCGCCGGCGGGCGAGAAGGCCGGTTCCGTCGAGCTCCCCGCGGAGATCTTCGACGTGGAGAAGATCAGCATCCCGCTGATCCACCAGGTCGTCGTCGCGCAGCTGGCCGCGGCCCGTCAGGGCACGCACAAGACCAAGACCCGTGGCGAAGTCCGTGGTGGTGGCAAGAAGCCGTACCGCCAGAAGGGCACCGGCCGCGCCCGTCAGGGCTCGACCCGCGCGCCGCAGTTCGCCGGTGGTGGCGTCGTGCACGGTCCCGTGCCGCGTGACTACTCGCAGCGCACCCCGAAGAAGATGAAGGCCGCGGCCCTGCGCCACGCCCTCACCGACCGGGCGCGTCACAACCGCATCCACGTCGTCTCCGGCGTGGTCGAGGGCGAGAACCCCAGCACCAAGGCCGCCAGGTCGCTGTTCGGCAAGATCTCGGAGCGCAAGAACCTGCTCCTGGTCGTCGACCGCGCCGACGAGGCCGCGTGGCTGTCCGCCCGCAACCTGCCCCAGGTCCACATCCTGGAGCCGGGCCAGCTGAACACGTACGACGTTCTCGTCTCGGACGACGTGGTCTTCACCCAGGCCGCTTTCGAGTCCTTCGTCGCCGGCCCGAAGGCCAACGACACCGAAGGGACCGAGGTCTGATGGCTACCCGTCACCCGAGCATCGCCTCGAAGGCGGCCAAGGCCGCCAAGGCCGCGCGCCTCGCCAAGGCGAAGCGCCACGCCACCGAGGGCAAGAACACCGTCGAGACCCCGCTGAGCAAGTCGTACACGGACCCCCGTGACGTCCTGCTGAAGCCGGTCGTCTCGGAGAAGAGCTACGCGCTCCTGGACGAGAACAAGTACACGTTCGTCGTCGCCCCGGACGCCAACAAGACCCAGATCAAGCAGGCCGTCCAGGCGGTCTTCTCGGTCAAGGTCACCGGGGTCAACACCCTCAACCGCCAGGGCAAGCGCAAGCGCACCAAGACCGGTTTCGGTCAGCGCGCGGGCTCCAAGCGCGCGATCGTGACCCTCGCCGAGGGCGACCGTATCGACATCTTCGGCGGTCCGACCGCCTGAGGGCGGTCCGGATCGTCCGATATCGGACGAGGACTGAGAAATGGGAATCCGCAAGTACAAGCCGACTACGCCGGGCCGTCGTGGCGCCAGCGTCGCCGACTTCGTCGAGGTCACGCGGTCCACGCCGGAGAAGTCGCTGGTCCGCCCCCTGCACAGCAAGGGCGGCCGTAACAACGCCGGTCGTGTGACCGTTCGCCACCAGGGTGGCGGACACAAGCGCGCCTACCGAGTGATCGACTTCCGTCGTCACGACAAGGACGGCGTGCCGGCGAAGGTCGCGCACATCGAGTACGACCCCAACCGCACCGCGCGCATCGCGCTGCTGCACTACGCCGACGGCGAGAAGCGCTACATCCTCGCCCCGCGCAACCTGCAGCAGGGTGACCGCGTCGAGAACGGTCCCGGGGCCGACATCAAGCCGGGCAACAACCTGGCCCTCCGCAACATCCCGGTCGGTACCACGATCCACGCGATCGAGCTCCGTCCCGGTGGCGGTGCCAAGTTCGCCCGCTCCGCCGGTGCCTCCGTGCAGCTGCTCGCGAAGGAGGGCGCCTACGCCCACCTGCGCATGCCGTCCGGTGAGATCCGTCTGGTCGACGTCCGCTGCCGCGCCACCATCGGCGAGGTCGGCAACGCCGAGCAGTCCAACATCAACTGGGGTAAGGCCGGCCGTAAGCGGTGGCTGGGCGTTCGCCCGACCGTCCGTGGTGTCGTGATGAACCCGGTTGACCACCCGCACGGTGGTGGTGAGGGCCGGACCTCCGGTGGTCGCCACCCTGTGTCCCCGTGGGGCAAGAAGGAAGGCCGTACTCGTTCGCCCAAGAAGGCGTCGAACAAGTACATCGTCCGCCGCCGCAAGACGAACAAGAAGCGCTAAGGACGGGTTGAGATGCCTCGTAGCCTGAAGAAGGGGCCCTTCGTCGACGACCACCTGATCAAGAAGGTGGACGCCCAGAACGAAGCCGGCACCAAGAACGTCATCAAGACCTGGTCCCGTCGCTCCATGATCGTCCCGGCCATGCTGGGCCACACGCTCGCGGTGCACAACGGCAAGACCCACATCCCGGTGTTCGTCACCGAGTCGATGGTCGGCCACAAGCTCGGCGAGTTCTCGCCGACGCGCACCTTCCGGGGTCACGTCAAGGAAGACCGGAAGTCGAAGCGCCGCTAGTAGCGGATCGCATTCAGACACGTAAGTAACTGAAGGGACAACCATGGAAGCCAGGGCCCAGGCGCGGTACATCCGCGTCACGCCCATGAAGGCCCGCCGCGTGGTGGACCTCATCCGTGGCATGGACGCCACGGAGGCCCAGGCTGTTCTGCGATTCGCTCCGCAGGCAGCCTCCGTGCCGGTCGGCAAGGTGCTCGACAGCGCCATCGCCAACGCCGCGCACAACTACGACCACACCGACGCCGACAGCCTCTACATCTCCGAGGCGTACGTCGACGAGGGTCCGACCCTGAAGCGGTTCCGGCCGCGTGCCCAGGGCCGTGCCTACCGGATCCGCAAGCGGACCAGCCACATCACCGTGGTCGTCAGCAGCAAGGAAGGAACCCGGTAATGGGCCAGAAGGTAAACCCGCATGGGTTCCGGCTCGGTGTCACGACCGACTTCAAGTCGCGTTGGTACGCCGACAAGCTGTACAAGGACTACGTCAAGGAAGACGTCGCCATCCGTCGGATGATGACGTCCGGCATGGAGCGCGCCGGTATCTCGAAGGTTGAGATCGAGCGCACCCGTGACCGCGTGCGTGTGGACATCCACACCGCCCGTCCCGGCATCGTCATCGGCCGCCGTGGCGCCGAGGCCGACCGCATCCGCGGCGACCTCGAGAAGCTCACGGGCAAGCAGGTCCAGCTGAACATCCTCGAGGTCAAGAACCCCGAGACCGACGCTCAGCTGGTGGCCCAGGCCGTTGCCGAGCAGCTCTCCTCCCGCGTCTCCTTCCGCCGTGCCATGCGCAAGAGCATGCAGTCGGCGATGAAGGCCGGCGCCAAGGGCATCAAGATCCAGTGCGGTGGCCGCCTCGGCGGCGCCGAGATGTCCCGCTCGGAGTTCTACCGCGAGGGCCGCGTGCCCCTGCACACGCTCCGCGCGAACGTGGACTACGGCTTCTTCGAGGCCAAGACGACCTTCGGCCGTATCGGCGTGAAGGTCTGGATCTACAAGGGCGACGTCAAGAACATCGCCGAGGTCCGCGCCGAGAACGCTGCGGCCCGTGCGGGTAACCGCCCGGCCCGTGGTGGTGCCGACCGCCCGGCCCGTGGTGGCCGTGGTGGCGAGCGGCGCGGTCGCAAGCCGCAGCAGGCTGCCGGCGCCGAGGCCCCCAAGGCCGAGGCCCCCGCCGCTCCGGCTGAGAGCACCGGAACGGAGGCCTGACCGACATGCTGATCCCCCGTAGGGTCAAGCACCGCAAGCAGCACCACCCGAAGCGTCGCGGTGAGGCCAAGGGCGGTACGACGGTCGCGTTCGGCGAGTACGGCATCCAGGCCCTCACGCCGGCGTACGTGACCAACCGCCAGATCGAGGCGGCCCGTATCGCGATGACCCGCCACATCAAGCGTGGCGGCAAGGTCTGGATCAACATCTACCCGGACCGCCCGCTCACGAAGAAGCCGGCCGAGACCCGCATGGGTTCCGGTAAGGGTTCGCCGGAGTGGTGGATCGCGAACGTGCACCCGGGACGGGTCATGTTCGAGCTGTCCTACCCGAACGAGAAGATTGCGCGTGAGGCTCTCACTCGTGCGGCTCACAAGCTGCCGATGAAGTGCCGCATCGTCAAGCGCGAGGCAGGTGAAGCGTGATGTCGGTCGGTACCAAGGCGTCCGAGCTGCGCGAGCTGGGCAACGAGGAGCTTCTGGGCAAGCTCCGCGAGGCCAAGGAAGAGCTGTTCAACCTCCGCTTCCAGGCGGCGACCGGTCAGCTCGAGAACCACGGCCGTCTGAAGGCGGTCCGCAAGGACATCGCGCGGATCTACACCCTGATGCGCGAGCGTGAGCTGGGCATCGAAACGGTGGAGAACGCCTGATGAGCGAGAAGAACGTGACTGAGAACGCAGAGGCCCGCGGCTTCCGCAAGACCCGTGAGGGTCTCGTCGTCAGCGACAAGATGGACAAGACCGTCGTCGTCGCCGTCGAGGACCGCGTCAAGCACGCGCTGTACGGCAAGGTCATCCGCCGTACGAACAAGCTCAAGGCGCACGACGAGCAGAACGCCGCGGGTGTCGGCGACCGCGTCCTCCTCATGGAGACCCGGCCGCTGTCCGCGACGAAGCGCTGGCGCGTCGTCGAGATCCTCGAGAAGGCCAAGTAATTCTCCTGCGGGGCATCCCTCGCAGGACAGTTCCGCCAGGCTCCGGGAGCCGCTCCGCTGAGCGGCTCCCGGGGAACCGGCAGACAAACAGGAGATAGACGTGATCCAGCAGGAGTCGCGACTGCGCGTCGCCGACAACACTGGTGCGAAGGAAATCCTTTGCATCCGTGTGCTCGGTGGCTCCGGTCGCCGCTACGCGGGCATCGGTGACGTCATCGTCGCCACCGTCAAGGACGCGATCCCCGGTGGCAACGTGAAGAAGGGTGACGTCGTCAAGGCGGTCATCGTTCGCACCGTCAAGGAGCGCCGCCGTCCGGACGGCTCGTACATCCGCTTCGACGAGAACGCCGCCGTCATTCTGAAGAACGACGGCGACCCTCGCGGCACCCGTATCTTCGGCCCGGTCGGCCGTGAGCTGCGCGAGAAGAAGTTCATGAAGATCATCTCGCTCGCGCCGGAGGTGCTGTAAGCATGAAGATCAAGAAGGGCGACCTGGTCCAGGTCATCACCGGCAAGGACAAGGGCAAGCAGGGCAAGGTCATTGCCGCTTACCCGCGCGAGGAGCGCGTCCTGGTCGAGGGTGTCAACCGGGTCAAGAAGCACACCAAGGCCGGTCCGACCGCCAGCGGTTCGCAGGCCGGCGGCATCGTCACGACCGAGGCGCCGATCCACGTCTCCAACGTCCAGCTGGTCGTTGAGAAGGACGGCAACAAGGTCGTCACGCGTGTCGGCTACCGCTTCGACGACGAAGGCAACAAGATCCGCGTTGCCAAGCGGACGGGTGAGGACATCTGATGGCTACCACCACCACTCCGCGTCTGAAGACGAAGTACCGCGAGGAGATCGCGGGCAAGCTGCGTGACGAGTTCAAGTACGAGAACGTCATGCAGGTTCCCGGCCTCGTCAAGATCGTGGTCAACATGGGTGTCGGCGACGCCGCCCGTGACTCGAAGCTGATCGAGGGCGCGATCCGCGACCTGACCACCATCACCGGTCAGAAGCCGGCCGTCACCAAGGCCCGCAAGTCCATCGCGCAGTTCAAGCTGCGCGAGGGCCAGCCGATCGGTGCCCACGTCACGCTCCGTGGCGACCGCATGTGGGAGTTCCTGGACCGCACCCTGTCGCTCGCGCTGCCGCGCATCCGCGACTTCCGCGGCCTGTCCCCCAAGCAGTTCGACGGCCGTGGCAACTACACCTTCGGTCTCACGGAGCAGGTCATGTTCCACGAGATCGACCAGGACAAGATCGACCGTACCCGGGGCATGGACATCACCGTGGTCACCACGGCGACCAACGACGCTGAGGGCCGCGCGCTCCTTCGTCACCTCGGCTTCCCGTTCAAGGAGGCGTGAGCGAGATGGCGAAGAAGGCTCTGATTGCCAAGGCTGCTCGCAAGCCCAAGTTCGGTGTGCGTGGCTACACCCGCTGCCAGCGCTGCGGCCGTCCGCACTCCGTGTACCGCAAGTTCGGCCTCTGCCGCGTGTGCCTTCGTGAGATGGCTCACCGTGGCGAGCTGCCGGGCGTGACCAAGAGCTCCTGGTAATCCCTGTAATAGGGGATTCCGGAAGCTCTCGGTAAGCATCTGGGTCGGCAGGGGCCCTTCTCCGCATGCCGTAGGCTTGCGGGGTTGGGCGCCTGTCGCGCCCGTACGACTTACTACGCCGTAGGTCCACCGCGCCGCACCCGCCCCGTCTCGGATCGGGGAGAGGGATGGCGCACCAGGAAACCCCGGCGAGAGAGGCCGAAGGCCAATTCATGACCATGACTGATCCGATCGCAGACATGCTTACGCGTCTGCGGAACGCGAACTCGGCATACCACGACTCCGTGACGATGCCGGCATCGAAGATCAAGTCGCACATCGCGGAGATCCTCCAGCAGGAGGGCTTCATCACGGGCTGGAAGGTCGAGGACGCCGAGGTCGGCAAGAACCTCGTTCTCGAGCTGAAGTTCGGCCCGAACCGTGAGCGCTCCATCGCGGGCATCAAGCGGATCTCCAAGCCCGGTCTCCGGGTGTACGCGAAGTCCACCAACCTGCCGAAGGTGCTTGGCGGCCTCGGCGTGGCGATCATCTCCACGTCGCACGGGCTCCTCACCGACAAGCAGGCCGGCAAGAAGGGCGTGGGTGGGGAAGTCCTCGCCTACGTCTGGTAGCGGAAGGGAACGGAGGAAACAGCTATGTCGCGTATTGGCAAGCTCCCCATCACGGTTCCCGCCGGCGTGGACGTCACCATCGACGGCCGTACGGTCTCGGTCAAGGGCCCCAAGGGCACGCTGACCCACACCGTCGTCGCGCCGATCGACATCGTCAAGGGTGAGGACGGCGTTCTGAACGTCACCCGTCCGAACGACGAGCGTCAGAACAAGGCCCTGCACGGCCTGTCCCGCACGCTGGTGGCGAACATGATCACCGGCGTGACCCAGGGTTACGTGAAGAAGCTCGAGATCAGCGGTGTCGGTTACCGCGTCACGGCCAAGGGCTCGAACCTCGAGTTCGCGCTCGGCTACAGCCACCCGATCGTCGTCGAGGCGCCCGAGGGCATCACCTTCAAGGTGGAGACCCCGACCCGCTTCCAGGTCGAGGGCATCGACAAGCAGAAGGTCGGCGAGGTTGCGGCCAACATCCGCAAGCTGCGCAAGCCCGACCCGTACAAGGCCAAGGGCGTCAAGTACGAGGGCGAAGTCATCCGCCGCAAGGTCGGAAAGGCGGGTAAGTAAGCCATGGCATACGGGCAGAAGATCCTCAAGGGCGACGCCTACAAGCGCGCCGCGATCAAGCGCCGTCACATCCGGATTCGCAAGAACCTTTCCGGTACGGCGGAGCGTCCCCGTCTGGTCGTGACCCGCTCCAACCGCCACATCGTGGCGCAGGTGATCGACGACCTCAAGGGCCACACCCTGGCTTCCGCGTCCACGCTTGACGCGTCGGTCCGTGGTGGCGAGGGCGACAAGTCCGCGCAGGCCAAGCAGGTCGGCGCCCTGGTCGCCGAGCGTGCCAAGGCCGCCGGCGTCGAGGCCGTGGTGTTCGACCGTGGTGGTAACCAGTACGCCGGCCGCATCGCGGCTCTGGCGGACGCCGCCCGCGAGGCCGGGCTCAAGTTCTGAGCCGCTTGTAGCTAGCGGAAAGAGAGAGGTAATCCAATGGCTGGACCCCAGCGCCGCGGTGGCGGTGCCGGTGGCGGCGAGCGGCGGGACCGGAAGGGCCGTGACGGCGGCGCTGCTGCCGCCGAGAAGACCGCGTACGTTGAGCGCGTTGTCGCGATCAACCGCGTCGCCAAGGTTGTGAAGGGTGGTCGTCGCTTCAGCTTCACCGCGCTGGTCGTGGTGGGCGACGGTGACGGCACCGTGGGTGTCGGTTACGGCAAGGCCAAGGAGGTGCCGGCCGCCATCGCCAAGGGTGTTGAGGAGGCCAAGAAGCACTTCTTCAAGGTCCCCCGTATCCAGGGCACCATCCCGCACCCGATCCAGGGTGAGAAGGCTGCCGGCGTCGTGCTGCTCAAGCCCGCGTCCCCGGGTACCGGTGTTATCGCCGGTGGTCCGGTGCGCGCCGTGCTGGAGTGCGCCGGTATCCACGACATCCTGTCGAAGTCGCTCGGCTCCGACAACGCGATCAACATCGTGCACGCGACCGTGGAGGCCCTGAAGGGCCTGCAGCGTCCGGAGGAGGTCGCGGCCCGCCGCGGTCTGCCTCTTGAGGACGTCGCTCCCGCGGCTCTTCTCCGTGCGCGTGCCGGGGCTGGTGCGTAATGGCACAGCTCAAGATCACGCAGGTTAAGTCGTACATCGGCAGCAAGCAGAACCACCGCGACACCCTGCGGTCCCTTGGTCTCAAGGGCATCAACACGCAGGTCGTCAAGGAGGACCGCCCCGAGTTCCGCGGCATGGTGCACACCGTCCGCCACCTCGTGACGGTCGAGGAGGTCGACTGATCATGGCGGAGCAGAACCCGCTGAAGATCCACAACCTCCGTCCCGCCCCGGGCGCCAAGACCGCCAAGACCCGTGTCGGTCGTGGTGAGGCGTCGAAGGGTAAGACGGCCGGTCGTGGTACCAAGGGCACGAAGGCCCGCTACCAGGTTCCGGAGCGCTTCGAGGGTGGCCAGATGCCGCTCCACATGCGCCTCCCGAAGCTGAAGGGCTTCAAGAACCCGTTCAAGACCGAGTTCCAGGTCGTGAACCTCGACAAGCTGGCCGCGCTCTACCCCGAGGGTGGCGAGGTCACGGTCGAGGGTCTGGTGGCCAAGGGTGCGGTTCGCAAGAACAGCCTCGTCAAGGTCCTCGGCCAGGGCGAGATCTCCGTGGCGCTGCAGGTGACGGTCGACGCCGTCTCCGGCTCCGCCAAGGAGAAGATCACCGCCGCCGGCGGTACGGTCACCGAGCTGGTCTGAGTCCCTCAGGTCCCTCGATGACATGAACGATCCCGACCGGGGATACCCCACATATGGGGTATCCCCGGTCGGTCGTTCCTAGGGAAGTGCTCTCGCCGGTAAGGTGGCCAGCACTGCCTACTTTCATTGGGCGCTCCCCATGGGGCACCCTGAGCGGCAGTTGACCGTTAGTAATTCGTCTGTATCCGTCGAACCTCAAGACCGTCACCCTTGACGCAGTTGCGCGGGGGTCGCAGGAGGCACCGTGCTCACCGCGTTCGCCCGGGCGTTCAAGACGCCCGACCTGCGCAAGAAGCTGCTCTTCACGCTGGCCATCATCGTGGTCTACCGCGTCGGTACCCACATCCCGATCCCCGGCGTCAACTACAAGGCCGTCCAGCAGTGTGTGAGCGAGGCGGGGGCCAACCAGGGCCTGTTCGGCCTCGTGAACATGTTCAGTGGCGGCGCGCTGCTCCAGATCACGGTCTTCGCGCTCGGCATCATGCCGTACATCACGGCCAGCATCATCCTTCAGCTGCTGACCGTGGTCATCCCGCGCCTGGAGGCCCTGAAGAAGGAGGGCCAGGCCGGCACGGCGAAGATCACGCAGTACACCCGTTACCTGACCGTGGCGCTCGCCATCCTGCAGGGCACCGGCCTCGTCGCCACCGCCCGCAGCGGCGCGCTCTTCAACGGCTGCTCGGTCGCGTCGAGCATCGTCCCGGACCAGGCGATCTTCACGACGATCACGATGGTGGTCTGCATGACCGCCGGCACGTGTGTCGTGATGTGGCTGGGTGAGCTGATCACCGACCGTGGCATCGGCAACGGCATGTCGATCCTGATGTTCATCTCGATCGCCGCGACCTTCCCGTCCGCCCTGTGGGCCATCAAGAAGCAGGGCACCCTGGCCGACGGCTGGATCGAGTTCGGCACCGTGATCCTGGTGGGTCTGGTGATGGTCGCGCTCGTCGTCTTCGTCGAGCAGGCCCAGCGCCGCATCCCCGTGCAGTACGCGAAGCGCATGATCGGCCGCCGGTCCTACGGCGGTACGTCCACGTACATCCCGCTCAAGGTGAACCAGGCGGGTGTGATTCCTGTCATCTTCGCCTCCTCGCTGCTCTACATTCCGGCGCTCGTGGCGCAGTTCGCGGGGGGCAAGTCGGGCTGGAAGACCTGGGTCGAGCAGAACCTGACCAAGGGCGACCACCCGATTTACATCACCTTGTACTTCTTGCTCATCGTTTTCTTCGCGTTCTTCTACGTGGCGATCTCCTTCAACCCCGAGGAAGTCGCCGACAACATGAAGAAGTATGGTGGCTTCATCCCGGGCATCCGGGCTGGCCGACCGACCGCTGAGTACCTCAGCTACGTGCTCAACCGGATCACCTGGCCGGGTTCGCTGTATCTGGGTCTGATTGCTCTCGTGCCAACAATGGCGTTGGTCGGGTTCGGGGCGACGAACAACTTCCCGTTCGGCGGTACCAGCATCCTGATCATCGTGGGTGTCGGTCTCGAGACGGTGAAGCAGATCGAGAGCCAGCTCCAGCAGCGCAATTACGAAGGGTTCCTCCGCTGATGCGTATCGTCCTCGTCGGGCCGCCGGGTGCCGGTAAGGGAACGCAAGCCGTCCGCCTTGCCGCAGAGCTGAAGATTCCGCACATCTCCACGGGCGACCTGTTCCGGGCCAACATCAGCCAGCAGACGGAGCTGGGCAAGCTCGCGAAGTCCTACATGGACCGCGGCGAGCTGGTGCCGGACTCCGTCACCATCGACATGGCCAAGGACCGCATGGAGCAGCAGGACGCCGAGGACGGCTTCCTGCTCGACGGCTTCCCGCGGAACGTGGACCAGGCCGAGGCGCTGGACGGGCTGCTGGAGACCGAGGACTTCAAGCTGGACGCCGTCCTGGACCTGGAGGTCCCGGAGGACGAGGTCGTCAAGCGCATCGCCGGCCGCCGCATCTGCCGCAACGACTCCTCCCACGTCTTCCACGTGACGTACAGCCCGCCGAAGAAGGAGGGCGTGTGCGACGTCTGCGGCGGTGAGCTGTACCAGCGCGACGACGACAGCGAGGAGACCGTCCGCACGCGGCTGGAGGTCTACCACACGCAGACCGAGCCGATCATCGACTACTACAAGGCGCAGGGTCTGGTCGTGACGATCTCCGCCCTGGGTCCGGTGGACGAGATCACGCAGCGGGCGCTGGAGGCTCTCAAGCGCGAGAAGGCCGAGCAGTAGTCTCAAGGTTTCCGGCCTTCCGGCCGCGGTGCCCTGCCGGGGCGCCGCGGCCGTAGTGTTGTACAGATAACCCAGCCGATGTGAGTGACGGAGAGCGCAGGCCCCCATGGTGCAGATCAAGACGCCCGAGCAGATCGCCAAGATGCGTGCGGCGGGCCTGGTCGTCGCCGCCATCCACGCGGCCACCCGCGAGGCCGCGGTGCCCGGCGCCTCCACCAAGGACCTGGACGAGGTCGCCCGCAAGGTTCTCGCCGAGCACGGCGCGAAGTCGAACTTCCTCGGCTACGGCGGCTTCCCCGCGACCATCTGCACCTCCGTGAACGACGTCGTCGTGCACGGCATCCCCTCCGACGACGTCGTCCTCAAGTCCGGCGACATCATCTCCATCGACTGCGGCGCGATCATCGATGGCTGGCACGGCGACGCGGCGTACACGGCCTTCGTGGGCTCCGGTCACGCTCCGGAGCTGGTCGAGCTGTCCCGGGTGACGGAAGAGTCCATGTGGGCCGGCATCGCGGCGATGAAGCAGGGCAACCGCCTGGTCGACGTCTCCAGGGCGATCGAGACGTACATCCGCCGCCAGCCGAAGCCGGGCGGCGGCAAGTACGGGATCATCGAGGACTACGGCGGCCACGGCATCGGCACCGAGATGCACATGGACCCGCACCTGCTGAACTACGTCGACCGCCGCCGCGGCAAGGGCCCCAAGCTGGTCCCCGGCTTCTGCCTCGCGATCGAGCCGATGGTCTCCCTCGGCACCCCGCGCACGGAGGTCCTGTCGGACGACTGGACGGTCATCACGACGGACGGCACCTGGTCCTCCCACTGGGAGCACTCGGTGGCTCTGACGGCAGAGGGCCCACTGGTCCTGACGGCCCCCGACGGCGGCAAGGAGAAGCTGGCGGAGTACGGGATCACGGCAGCACCGGATCCGCTCGCCTGACGACCGACCTGGCCACGACCGCCGGTCGGAGGCCGGCGCAGCCGCTCGAAGCTTGTGAGGCGCCCCCGGCGCCGAGCCCGCGAGAGCGGCGTCAAGGACGGGTCGGCGGCGGGGCGAAGCTGGCGGAGTACGGCATTCAGGCCGCTCCTGATCCGCTCGCTTAGTGATCTCCCGAGTAGGGCAGACTTCCTCGATTCGCCTTTCAGGGTGCGCCGACGTAGACTGACTCGTCGGCTCTCGTGCACCCGCATGTCCGCATGCGTGCAAGAGGGTCGATCAAGGTAGTCGATTCGAAGGGCGAAGCGTGGCCAAGAAGCAAGGTGCCATCGAGATCGAGGGCACTGTCGTCGAGTCTCTGCCGAACGCCATGTTCAAGGTCGAGCTCCAGAACGGCCACCAGGTCCTGGCACACATCAGCGGCAAGATGCGTATGCACTACATCCGCATCCTCCCTGACGACCGGGTCGTGGTGGAGCTGTCTCCGTACGACCTGACGCGTGGCCGGATCGTCTACCGCTACAAGTAGATCTTGCCCGCACCCCGGATCTCCTCGGGGTGATGGCACTGACCCGGAGAACCTCACCATGAAGGTCAAGCCGAGCGTCAAGAAGATCTGCGACAAGTGCAGGGTGATCCGCCGTCACGGTCGGGTCATGGTCATCTGCGAGAACCCGCGCCACAAGCAGCGCCAGGGCTGACGCACGACCATCTCCCTCTGCACCTCTATCGCAGAGATTCGCGCGACGCGAGCTGAATTGTTCATACGCAGAACCCGAGCCAGTCGGCTCGACACCCTCGGTTCGGAGGCCGAGGACCCGGTTCGTACCTGGTACGGCGGCCGGGAGCCGGTTCTGCGGAAGACCTCCGAAAGATCACCAGGAGCCATTGAATGGCACGCGTTTCCGGTGTTGACATCCCGCGCGAAAAGCGCGTGGAGGTCGCCCTCACCTACGTGTTCGGCATCGGCCGGACGCTCTCGCAGCAGACGCTGACCGAGACCGGTATCGACCCGAACACCCGCGTTCGTGACCTGAGCGAAGAGCAGCTCGTCGCGATTCGTGAGTACGTCGACAACAACATCAAGACCGAGGGTGACCTCCGTCGCGAGATCCAGGCCGACATCCGCCGCAAGGTCGAGATCGGCTGCTACCAGGGTCTCCGTCACCGTCGCGGTCTGCCCGTCCGCGGTCAGCGCACCAGCACCAACGCCCGCACCCGCAAGGGCCCGCGTCGCGCCATCGCCGGTAAGAAGAAGCCGGGCAAGAAGTAGTCCGCAGCGGACTCGCCGTCCAGCGGTCTTCGCTGTAGGACCGACCACCTCCCGTAGGAGTTATAGATGCCCCCCAAGGGTCGTCAGGGCGCTGCCAAGAAGGTGCGCCGCAAGGAAAAGAAGAACGTCGCTCACGGCCACGCGCACATCAAGAGCACGTTCAACAACACGATCGTCTCCATCACGGACCCGTCCGGCAACGTGATCTCCTGGGCCTCCGCCGGCCACGTCGGCTTCAAGGGCTCCCGGAAGTCCACGCCGTTCGCCGCGCAGATGGCCGCCGAGTCGGCTGCCCGCCGCGCCCAGGAGCACGGCATGCGCAAGGTCGACGTGTTCGTGAAGGGCCCGGGTTCCGGTCGTGAGACCGCGATCCGCTCCCTGCAGGCCACGGGCCTCGAGGTCGGCTCCATCCAGGACGTCACCCCGACCCCGCACAACGGCTGCCGCCCGCCGAAGCGCCGCCGCGTCTGACGCACAGCGCTCCGCAGGTTTCGGGGTTTCGGGCGGTACGGCCTCTGTGAGGAAGCCGTACCGCCCGTACCCTTGCAGTACAGAGTCGGGCGTCAAATAGCGGGCGCCCCTGACTGAAGGATTCATCCATGCTGATCGCTCAGCGTCCCTCGTTGACCGAAGAGGTCGTCGACGAGTTCCGCTCCCGGTTCGTGATCGAGCCGCTGGAGCCGGGCTTCGGCTACACCCTCGGCAACTCCCTGCGCCGTACCCTCCTGTCGTCGATCCCCGGCGCTGCTGTCACCAGCATCCGCATCGACGGTGTCCTGCACGAGTTCACCACCGTGCCGGGCGTCAAGGAGGACGTCACCGACCTGATCCTCAACATCAAGCAGCTGGTCGTCTCCTCGGAGCACGACGAGCCGGTCGTGATGTACCTGCGCAAGCAGGGTCCGGGTCTGGTCACCGCCGCCGACATCGCGCCCCCGGCCGGTGTCGAGGTGCACAACCCCGACCTCGTCCTCGCCACCCTCAACGGCAAGGGCAAGCTGGAGATGGAGCTGACCGTCGAGCGCGGTCGCGGCTACGTCTCGGCCGTGCAGAACAAGCAGGCGGGCCAGGAGATCGGCCGTATCCCGGTCGACTCGATCTACTCGCCGGTTCTGAAGGTCACGTACAAGGTCGAGGCCACGCGTGTCGAGCAGCGGACCGACTTCGACAAGCTGATCGTCGACGTCGAGACGAAGCAGGCCATGCGTCCGCGTGACGCCATGGCGTCGGCCGGCAAGACCCTGGTCGAGCTGTTCGGTCTCGCCCGCGAGCTGAACATCGACGCCGAGGGCATCGACATGGGCCCGTCCCCCACGGACGCCGCCCTGGCCGCCGACCTCGCGCTGCCGATCGAGGAGCTGGAGCTCACGGTCCGCTCCTACAACTGCCTCAAGCGTGAGGGCATCCACTCCGTGGGTGAGCTCGTCGCCCGCTCCGAGGCCGACCTCCTCGACATCCGCAACTTCGGTGCGAAGTCGATCGACGAGGTCAAGGCGAAGCTGGCCGGCATGGGCCTGGCCCTCAAGGACAGCCCGCCCGGATTCGACCCCACGGCCGCTGCCGACGCCTTCGGCGCCGACGACGACGCGGACGCGGGTTTCGTGGAGACCGAGCAGTACTGATCGGTCGTTGCCGGTGAGCATCCGCTCATCGGGTTCCTGACCCCGGTACCTGACACGGCCGGGGCAGACACACAGGAGAAGAAAAATGCCGAAGCCCACCAAGGGTGCCCGTCTGGGCGGCAGCGCCGCGCACGAGAAGCTGCTCCTCGCGAACCTGGCGAAGAGCCTCTTCGAGCACGGCCGTATCACCACCACCGAGGCGAAGGCCCGCCGCCTGCGCCCGTACGCCGAGCGTCTGGTCACCAAGGCGAAGAAGGGCGACCTTCACAACCGCCGTCAGGTGCTCCAGGTCATCACGGACAAGAGCGTCGTCCACACGCTCTTCACCGAGATCGGCCCGCGGTACGAGAACCGTCCCGGTGGCTACACCCGCATCACCAAGATCGGTAACCGCCGTGGCGACAACGCGCCCATGGCCGTCATCGAGCTGGTCGAGGCGCTGACGGTCGCCCAGCAGGCGACCGGCGAGGCCGAGGCCGCCACCAAGCGTGCGGTCAAGGAGGCCGAGGAGGCCAAGGCTGCCGAGACCACCGAGGCGCCGGCCGAGGAGGCCGCTGCCGAGGAGTCGAAGGACGCCTGAGGCTCTGCCTGACGCGGGAAGCGGGTCCGCCCTTCGGGGCGGGCCCGCTTTCGCGTACCGGAGAGGAGCTGGAGCTTGAGAGGATTTCCCCGTGAGTGACGAAGTACAGCCCGGTTGCGTCCGTGTCCGCCTCGATCTGTCCTACGACGGGACCGACTTCCACGGCTGGGCCAAGCAGGCCGGCGGCAGGCGGACCGTGCAGGGGGAGATCGAGGACGCGCTGCGGACCGTCACCCGGTCCCGGGAGACGTACGAGCTGACCGTCGCCGGACGCACCGACGCCGGGGTGCACGCGCGGGGCCAGGTGGCGCACGTGGACCTGCCCGAGGGGGTCTGGCGGGAGCATCACGAGAAGCTCCTCAAGCGGCTCGCCGGGCGGCTGCCGAAGGACGTGCGGGTGTGGGCGCTCAGGCCGGCCCCGGCGGGCTTCAACGCGCGGTTCTCGGCGGTCTGGCGGCGCTATGCGTACCGGGTGACCGACAACCCCGGGGGTGTGGACCCCCTGCTGCGCGGCCATGTGCTCTGGCACGACTGGCCGCTCGACGTGGACGCCATGAACGAGGCGGCCCGGCAGCTGCTGGGCGAGCACGACTTCGCCGCCTACTGCAAGAAGCGGGAGGGGGCCACGACGATCCGGACCCTGCAGGAGCTGAGCCTCGTGCGCGGGTCCGACGGGATCATCACCGCCACCGTGCGCGCCGACGCCTTCTGCCACAACATGGTGCGTTCGCTGATCGGCGCGCTGCTCTTCGTCGGGGACGGGCACCGCGGACCGCAGTGGCCCGGGAAGGTGCTGGCCGCGGGGGTGCGGGACTCAGCCGTGCACGTCGTACGACCGCACGGGCTGACGCTGGAGGAGGTCGGCTACCCCGCCGACGAGCTGCTGGCCGCACGCAGCAGGGAAGCCCGCAACAAGCGCTCGCTCCCGTCGGCGGGGTGCTGCTGACCTAGCCGTTCGTCGCCGCGGATGCCTGGGCCTGGCCGCGGCGGTAGATCTGGTTGAAGGTGAACTCCTGGAGGTCGTTGCCGGTGTTGAAGACCTTGGAGTCCTTGTTGGTGACGTTCTTGCCGTCGGTGAAGCCGACCGTCGTGAAGTAGGCGTAGCGGCCGACGGAGTTCGCTGTGGTCAGGCAGACCGCGGCGTTGCAGAAGTCCTTGACGCCCTTGCCGGGCAGGGAGCGCACCATGGCGTTCTTGGCGGCCTGGGCCTTGACCTTCGTGGCCTCGGCCTGGGTGTCGAAGAGGGCGACGCCGACGGTGGCCGCGATGCCGTCCTTGGCGTAGGTCACGCGGATCAGCCGGGTGCAGCCGTTGGCGGTGAGGATCTGCGGCAGCTTGCCGCCGGCGGCGGAGGCGCAGCTCGTGGTGTCGGCCGTGGCGCCCTTCTTGTAGACGCTGTTTCCCGTGGTCAGCTGGGTGCCGGGGAAGAGGCTGTCGGCGCTGATCGGGGCCTTGTCCTTCGCGGCGCTGGCTATGAACTCCTTCGGGTCCAGTGGCGGCGGGGCGCTGGTGGGCGCGAAGGACGGGGTGACCGACCCGCTCGCCGAGGCGCTGGCGGGCAGGTTGGTCGGGTTGCCCGAGGCGCTGTTCTTGCCGTTCGCGGACACCACGGCCATGGCCACGGCGGTGCCGACGGCGATCGTGGCCACCGCGCCGCCGCCGATGAACAGCAGCTTGCGGCGCTTGGTGCGGGTCTCGGACGCCTCGGCGAGTGCCGCCCAGTCCGGGGTCCCGTCGTCACCGCTGCTTGCCCAGGGCTGCTGGGAATTCGGTTTCCAGGGATCCCACTGAGACTGGGGTCCCCCCTGCCCGTAACTCATGGGGCGCATCTTAGACGGGCTCCCCGGGCGCGCGGAGCGCGTGCGGCGGCATGCCACGTTTGTCCGCCGGCAGGGTGGGAATCAGGGTCGTTTTGACCCTGCGGGGCCCCGGCAGGTAACCTGCTTCTTCGTTGTGTATTGGCTTGCTCATTCTCACGGGACGGGCCCTTACACCGGTCCGCCGGGCCGATGACCAGCGACCAGCACGCGGTTTGCGTCACCGCAGTGCGGTCAAGGCTGTCGTGATCGTTTCGGTGACCTGTTCAGGACCATTCACTCGAAGCGAAGGCTACGAACCGTGCGTACGTACAGCCCCAAGCCCGGCGATGTGACGCGCCAGTGGCACGTCATCGACGCTCAGGACGTCGTCCTGGGCCGTCTCGCCACCACCGCAGCGACCCTCCTCCGGGGCAAGCACAAGCCGATCTACGCCCCCCACGTCGACGCCGGTGACTTCGTCGTCATCATCAACGCCGACAAGGTGCACCTGTCCGGCAACAAGCGGACCCAGAAGATGGCGTACCGCCACTCCGGCTACCCGGGTGGTCTGCGCTCCGTCCGTTACGACGAGCTCCTCGACAAGAACCCCGAGAAGGCCATCGAGAAGGCCGTCAAGGGCATGCTCCCCAAGAACACGCTGGGCCGTCAGATGCTCTCGAAGCTGAAGGTCTACAAGGGTGACCAGCACCCGCACGGCGCGCAGCAGCCGCAGCCGTACGAGATCACCCAGGTCGCGCAGTAAGTCCGGCCACCCCCTAAGACTGAAGAGAATCTGAGGAGAATCGTGGCCGAGACCACCGTTGAGCAGCCGGTCGAAGAGACTGAGCTCGTCGACATCGACAGCTACACCACCGAGTCCGAGGTTCCGCTGGAGGGTGAGTACACCTCCGAGTCCCTCGCCTCGCGCTTCGGTGAGCCCCAGCCGGCCGCCGGCCTGGGTCGCCGCAAGAACGCCATCGCCCGCGTCCGGATCGTCCCGGGCACCGGCAAGTGGAAGATCAACGGTCGCACCCTTGAGGACTACTTCCCGAACAAGGTGCACCAGCAGGAAGTCAACGAGCCCTTCAAGGTGCTGGAGCTCGAAGGCCGTTACGACGTCATCGCCCGCATCGCGGGTGGCGGTGTCTCCGGCCAGGCCGGTGCGCTCCGTCTCGGTGTCGCCCGTGCGCTGAACGAGGCCGACGTCGACAACAACCGCGGCCCGCTGAAGAAGGCCGGCTTCCTCAAGCGCGACGACCGTGCGGTCGAGCGCAAGAAGGCCGGTCTGAAGAAGGCCCGCAAGGCCCCGCAGTACAGCAAGCGTTAATCGCCAGCTGCCTGCTCGTACGTATACGGGTACGTACTGGCCCGCACGTACTCCGAACGCCCCGGCGGCACGCCACATGTGCTGTCGGGGCGTTCGTTTATCCCAGTCAAGGGCGTATAACGACACAAGACGCTCGAAGGCTTGTGTGATCGGAAGTTTCCTCGGGAGGACAAGTGGGACGACTCTTCGGTACGGACGGCGTGCGCGGTGTCGCCAACGCGGATCTGACCGCCGAGATGGCGCTCGGCCTCTCCGTCGCCGCGGCGCACGTGCTGGCCGAGGCGGGCACCTTCGCGGGCCACCGGCCGAAGGCGGTGGTCGGGCGGGACCCGCGCGCGTCCGGGGAGTTCCTGGAGGCGGCCGTGGTCGCCGGTCTCGCGAGCGCGGGCGTGGACGTGCTGACCGTCGGCGTGCTGCCGACGCCCGCCGTGGCCCACCTGACCGGCGTGCTCGGCGCCGACCTGGGCGTGATGCTCTCCGCCAGCCACAACGCCATGCCGGACAACGGCATCAAGTTCTTCGCCCGCGGCGGCCACAAGCTCGCCGACGAGCTGGAGGACAGGATCGAGGCGGTCTACGAGTCCCACCGGCACGGCGAGCCCTGGGAGCGGCCGACGGGTGCGGGTGTGGGCCGCGTGCGCGCGTACGAGGAGGGCTTCGAGCAGTACGTCGGCCATCTCCTCGCCGTGCTGCCGAACCGGCTCGACGGCCTGAAGATCGTCCTGGACGAAGCGCACGGCGCGGCCTCGGGGGTCTCGCCGGAGGCGTTCTCCCGGGCGGGCGCGGAGATCGTCACGATCGGCGCGCAGCCGGACGGGCTCAACATCAACGACGGCTGCGGCTCGACCCACCTCGACAAGCTGAAGGCCGCCGTCGTGGAGCACGGCGCGGACTTCGGCGTCGCGCACGACGGCGACGCCGACCGCTGCCTGGCCGTGGACCACACCGGCGAGGAGATCGACGGCGACCAGATCCTGTCCGTGCTGGCGCTGGCCCTGCGGGAGCGCTCCGCGCTGCGGGCCGACACCGTGGTCGCGACCGTGATGTCGAACCTCGGCTTCAAGCTGGCGATGGAGCGGGCCGGGATCCGGCTCGTGCAGACCGGCGTCGGCGACCGGTACGTGCTGGAGGAGATGAAGGAGCACGGGTACGCCCTCGGCGGCGAGCAGTCCGGGCACGTGATCATCCTCGACCACGCGACCACCGGTGACGGCACGCTGACCGGGCTGCTGCTCGCCGCGCGGGTCGCGGAGACCGGGCGGTCGCTGCGGGAGCTGGCCTCGGTGATGGAGCGGCTGCCGCAGGTCCTCGTCAACGTGCCCGACGTGGACAAGTCCCGCGTGAAGACGTCCGGTGACCTGGCTGCCGCCGTCGCCGAGGCGGAGCGCGAACTCGGCGAGACCGGGCGGGTGTTGCTCCGTCCGTCGGGCACCGAGCCGCTGGTGCGCGTGATGGTCGAGGCCGCGGACATCGAGCAGGCGCGGTCGGTGGCCGGGCGGTTGGCCGATGCCGTGAAGTCGGCGCTCGGCTAGTCGACGGTTCCGGGTTCGAGGGGGCGGGGCTGTGCTCGATGCGCGGCTCCGCCCCTTCGGCGCGTCTACAGCTTCCGCAGCCTCAGCCGCTGCACCTTGTGGTCCGGGCCCTTGCGGACCACGAGGGTGGCCCGGCCGCGGGTGGGGGCGATGTTCTCGACCAGGTTGGGCTTGTTGATCGTGCGCCACAGGGTGCGGGCGTAGTCGAGGGCCTCCTCCTCGGAGACCTGGGTGTACTTGCGGAAGTACGAGTTGGGGTTCTGGAACGCCGTCTGGCGCAGCTTCCTGAAGCGGTTCAGGTACCAGCGCTCGATGTCCTCGGCGCTCGCGTCGACGTACACGCTGAAGTCGAAGTAGTCCGCGAGGCCGACGCGGGTGCGGCCGTCGCTGCCGGGCAGGGCGGGCTGGAGGACGTTCAGGCCCTCGACGATCAGGATGTCGGGGCGGCGGACCGTCAGCCGCTGGTCGGGGACGATGTCGTAGATCAGGTGGGAGTAGACGGGGGCCGTCACCTCGTCCTTGCCGGCCTTGATGTCGGCGACGAAGCGGGTCAGGGCCCGGCGGTCGTAGGACTCGGGGAAACCTTTCCGCGACATCAGGCCGCGGGCCTCCAGCTCCCGGGTGGGCAGGAGGAAGCCGTCCGTGGTGACCAGTTCGACCCGCGGGTGTTCGGGCCAGCGGGAGAGCAGGGCTTGCAGGAGCCGGGAGACGGTGGACTTGCCGCAGGCCACGGAGCCGGCGACGCCTATGACGAACGGGGTGCCGGACTGGGAGCCCTGCTCGCCGAGGAACGTGTTCAGCGCGCCTCTGAGTCCGTCCGTGGCACCGACGTAGAGGTTGAGGAGCCGGGAGAGCGGGAGGTAGACGTCGCGGACCTCGTCGAGGTCGATGACGTCGCCCAGGCCGCGCAGCTTCTCCACCTCCTCGGCGGTGAGCGGCAGCGGCGTCTTCTCGCGCAGCGCGCTCCACTCGGCGCGGGTGAGGTCGACGTAGGGAGTCGCCTCCGGCTTGTGCCGGTGGGCGCTCCGGATCGAGGAGACCGGTGAGATCACATTCCATTGTTAACGGAGTTTGAACGAGGCGGTGGGTGGGCTCCGTCACGCATACGGTCACCGCATCGCAAAAGGCCCTCCCGAGGCCTTCGTACGACGGTGGGAATTTCCGAATTCGGGCAGGCGGCGGCCTGTTCGGGCCGCTCCGCGGTCGTAGGCTGCGGCGCATGTGCGGAATCGTGGGATACGTAGGGGCGCAGTCGGCGCTCGATGTCGTGATGGCCGGACTGAAGCGGCTGGAGTACCGGGGGTACGACTCGGCGGGCGTCGCCGTGCTCGCGGACGGCGGGCTGGCCGCGGCGAAGAAGGCCGGGAAGCTGGTCAACCTGGAGAAGGAGCTGGTCGAGCGGCCGCTGCCGACCGGCGCGACGGGCATCGGCCACACCCGCTGGGCCACGCACGGCGGACCGACCGACGGCAACGCCCATCCGCACCTCGACAACGCCGGCCGCGTCGCCGTCGTGCACAACGGCATCATCGAGAACTTCGCCGTCCTGCGCGCCGAACTGGCCGAGCGCGGCCATGAGCTCACCTCCGAGACGGACACCGAGGTGGTCGCCCATCTGCTCGCCGAGGAGTTCTCGCAGACCGCCGACCTGGCGGAGGCCATGCGGCTGGTGTGCCGGCGGCTGGAGGGCGCGTTCACGCTGGTCGCGGTGCATGCCGACGAGCCGGACGTGGTCGTGGGCGCCCGCCGGAACTCACCGCTCGTCGTCGGCGTCGGCGAGGGCGAGGCGTTCCTGGCCTCCGACGTCGCCGCGTTCATCGCCCACACCCGCTCCGCGGTCGAGCTGGGCCAGGACCAGGTGGTGGAGCTGCGCCGCGACGGCGTCACGGTCACCGGTTTCGACGGCCGCCCGGCCGAGGTCCGCAGCTACCACGTGGACTGGGATGCCTCCGCCGCCGAGAAGGGCGGCTACGACTACTTCATGCTCAAGGAGATCGCCGAGCAGCCGAAGGCGGTCGCCGACACGCTGCTGGGCCGGATCGACCCGTCCGGCTCCCTCACCCTGGACGAGGTGCGCATCGCGCCGTCCGAGCTGCGCGAGATCGACAAGGTCGTCATCGTCGCCTGCGGTACGGCCTTCCACGCGGGCCTGATCGCCAAGTACGCCATCGAGCACTGGACGCGCATCCCGTGCGAGGTGGAGCTGGCCAGCGAGTTCCGCTACCGGGACCCGATCCTGGACAGCCGTTCCCTGGTCATCGCCATCTCCCAGTCCGGCGAGACCATGGACACCCTCATGGCGCTGCGGCACGCCCGTGAGCAGGGCTCCAAGGTGCTGGCCATCTGCAACACCAACGGCTCGACCATCCCGCGCGAGTCGGACGCGGTGCTGTACACGCACGCCGGCCCCGAGGTCGCCGTCGCCTCCACCAAGTGCTTCCTGACCCAGCTGGTGGCCTGCTACCTGGTCGCGCTGTACCTGGGCCAGGTGCGCGGCACCAAGTGGGGCGACGAGATCCAGGCCGTGATCAAGGACCTCTCCCGGATCTCCGAGGAGGTCGAGCGGGTCCTGGAGACCATGGAGCCGGTACGGGCCCTGGCCCGGACGCTGGCGGAGAAGGACACGGTGCTGTTCCTGGGCCGGCACGTCGGATACCCGGTGGCCCTCGAAGGCGCGCTGAAGCTCAAGGAGCTGGCCTACATGCACGCCGAGGGCTTCGCGGCGGGCGAGCTGAAGCACGGTCCGATCGCGCTGATCGAGGAGGACGTGCCGGTGGTCGTGGTCGTCCCGTCCCCGCGCGGCCGCTCGGTCCTGCACGACAAGATCGTCTCCAACATCCAGGAGATCCGGGCCCGGGGCGCCCGCACGATCGTGATCGCCGAGGAGGGCGACGAGGCGGTCGTGCCGTACGCCGACCACCTGATCCGCATCCCGGCCACGCCGACCCTGCTCCAGCCGCTGGTCGCGACCGTGCCGCTGCAGGTCTTCGCCTGCGAGCTGGCCACCGCGCGGGGCAACGAGGTGGACCAGCCGCGGAACCTGGCGAAGTCGGTCACGGTCGAGTAGGCCCGCTCAGTGGACGGACAGCCCGCCGTCCACGAAGAGCGACTGGCCGGTGACGTAGGCGGAGGCGCGGCTCGCGAGAAAGACGGCCGCGCCTTCGAAGTCCTCGGCCAGGCCGTTGCGGCCGATCATCGTGCGCGCGGCCAGGGCGGCCGACTGCTCGGGGTCGGCGGCGAGCCGCTCGTTCAGCGGCGTCATCACGAAGCCCGGCACCAGCGTGTTCACCGTGACGCCGTACGGCGACCAGGCCTCGGCCTGTGAGCGGGCCAGCGACTCCAGCCCGCCCTTGGAGACGCCGTAGGCACCGCTCTGCACGAAGGCGCGGTGGGCCTGCTGCGAGGTGACGTGGACGATCCGGCCGAAGCCGCGCTCCGCCATGCCGGGGCCGAAGCGCTGCCCCAGCAGGAAGGGCGCCTCCAGGTTCACGGCCATGGTGGTGTCCCACACGTCCTCGCCCAGCTCGCCCAGGGGCGGCCTGAGGTTGATCCCGGCGGAGTTGACGAGGATGTCCGGCTCCCCGAAGACCTCCGCCGCCTCCTCGGCCACGGCCCGCACCCCGGCGCGCGTGGCCAAGTCGCCCGCGACCCACGCCGCCTGGGCTCCTGTCGACCTCAACTCATCGACGGTGCCGATGAGTTGGTCCTTGCCTCGGGCCACGACCACCACCCGGGCGCCGGCCCGCGCCAGCGCCCCGGCGATGGCCCGGCCGATGCCGGAACTGCCCCCGGTCACCAGGGCGGTGCGGTCGTCCAGCGCGAACAGGTCGGAGAGATAGGCGTGGGACGTCATGGTGCGCAGCGTAGACGGCACCGGGCGATCGTAGGCTGCCCGGCATGAGCATCATCGGAGTGGGGATCGACGTCGCCGAGATCGACCGGTTCCGGGCGTCGCTGGAGCGCACGCCCCAGATGGCCGACCGGCTGTTCGTGGCGACGGAGCTGCTGCTGCCCAGCGGGGAGCGGCGCGGGATCGCCTCGCTCGCGGCCCGGTTCGCGGCCAAGGAGGCGCTGGCCAAGGCCCTGGGCGCGCCCCCCGGGCTGCAGTGGACCGACGCCGAGGTGTACGTCGAGGACACCGGGCAGCCCCGGCTGCGGGTGCGCGGGACGGTGGCGGCCAGGGCGGCGGAGCTGGGCGTCACGTCCTGGCACGTCTCGCTCAGCCATGACGCCGGTGTCGCCTCGGCGGTGGTGATCGCCGAGGGCTGAGCGGCCGCGGGTCCCGCGACGCCGGCCGGGACACGGTCGGGCCGGGGCGGCTGGTTCCCGGTGGGTGTTCTGCGGGCGGCCGGTCAGGGGCGGGGCGGTCCCGAGGTCGGTTCCGGGCGCGGTCGGTCCGGGGAGGGAGCGCCGGGGGCCGTCCAGGTGTCGTCGCGCCGTCGGTTCGGAGGCGGGGGCCGGGGTCCGGGGCCGGTGTGGGTGTGACGGGTGGGGGGTGCGGGGCAGACTCGGTGCCATGCGTACTGCGTACAGCGTGGAGACGGTAAGGGCGGCCGAACGGGCCCTCATGGCACGGCTGCCGGAGGGCGCGCTGATGCAGCGGGCCGCCGCGGGACTGGCCGCGGCCTGCGCGGAACTGCTCGGGCGGGTGTACGGCAGCCGGGTGGTGCTGCTCGTGGGCAGCGGGGACAACGGCGGGGACGCCCTGTACGCGGGGGCCCGGCTGGCCCGGCGCGGAGCCGGCGTCACGGCCGTACTGCTCTCGCCCGAGCGGGCGCACGCCGGGGGACTGGCCGCGCTGCGGCGGGCGGGCGGCGCGGTGGCGGCCGACTCCGCCGCCACGGCCGAGGAGTTGGTCGAGCGGGCCGACCTGGTCGTGGACGGGATCGTCGGGATCGGCGGGAAGGGCGGGCTGCGGCCCGGGGCGGCGGCCCTCGCCGAGGCGGCCGAGCTGTCCCGGGCCGCCGTGGTGGCCGTGGACCTGCCCAGCGGGGTCGAGGCGGGCACCGGGGAGGTGCTCGGGGCCGCCGTACGGGCCGATCTGACCGTCACCTTCGGCACGTACAAGCCCGGCCTGCTGGTCGACCCGGCACGGGAGTACGCCGGAGTCGTACGGCTCGTCGACATCGGCCTCGAACTGCCCGGCGAGGGCGAGCTGGAGGCCCTGCAGCACGCCGACGTGGCACGGCTGCTGCCGGTGCCGGGGGCGGAGAGCGACAAGTACCGGCGGGGCGTCGTCGGGATCGCGGCCGGGTCCGCGCGCTATCCGGGGGCGGCCGTGCTCGCCGTGTCCGGGGCGCTGCGGGGCGGGGCCGGGGCCGTACGGTACGTCGGTCCCGCCGGGGACGCGGTCATCGCGCGCTTCCCGGAGACGCTGGTCTCCGACCGGGGTCCGGCGAAGGCGGGCCGCGTGCAGGCCTGGGTGACCGGGCCCGGCGCCGGGGAGGACGCGGCGACCGTCGCCGAGGTGCTCGGCACCGACGTGCCGGTGCTGCTCGACGCGGACGGGCTGCGGCTGGCCGATCGGGACACGGTGCGGGGGCGTACGGCGCCGACGCTGATGACCCCTCATGCCGGGGAGGCGGCCGCGCTGCTGGGGGTGCGGCGCGAAGAGGTCGAGGGGCGCCGGCTGGCGGCCGCGCGGGAGCTGGCGGCGGTGTACCGGGCGACCGTGCTGCTGAAGGGGTCCACCACGCTGGTCGCCGACGCCGGGGGCGGCGCGGTGCGGGTGAACCCCACGGGCACGTCCTGGCTGGCCACGGCGGGCAGCGGCGATGTGCTGTCGGGGCTCGCCGGGTCGTTGCTGGCGGCCGGGCTCCGGGCGCTGGACGCGGGGAGCACGGCCGCGTATCTGCACGGGCTCGCCGGGCGGTTCGCGGCACAGGGGGCGCCGGCGGGGGCGCACGAGGTCTCCGAGCAGATCCCGGAGGCGTGGCGGGACGTGCGGTACTGAGCCGCCCCGCGACGGCCGGGTCGCGGATGACGTGCCGCGGACGGGGCCCTCAACCGCTCGGGTGACCCCTCCGCGCGGCATCGCCGATCCGATGGGGCCGCACGTTTGGCTGATCGCATGATCAGCAGACGAATCGCGTCCCGGGCTGTCGCGGTGCTGCTCGCCATCGTGACGGCGCTGCCGGCCGGCACCCTCGCCGCGGGCGCCGCGCCCGCCCGGGTGGCCCGGCCGGCGCCTCCCGCCCCCCGCACCGAACCCGAACCCGATCTCGTCCCCGGTGTGGCCCCGGTCGGCCAGCCCGCACAGATCGACACGCCCGACCAGGTGCTGGCGCCGGACGTGTACGTGCCGACGCCCCGCGAGGACCGCATCGAGCCCGGGCAGGCGGCGGCCGGGGCGTACGACCTCATCGAGTACGTGCCGCTCTCCGACGCCGTCGCCCGGGTGTCGTGCAGCAAGCAGACCGGGCCGTACCAGCGGCAGGTGGAGCGCTGGCTGGGGCTGAGGGTGGACGGCAAGCAGTCCGCCGCCGACTGCAGGGCCGTCCGCGCCTTCCAGCTGAAGTACGAGATCAAGCCCGCGAGCGGCTTCGCCGGGCCCGTCACCTGGGCGACCATGATGCTCGTCTCGGCACGGAAGGATCCGAACGCGGACCGCAAGTGCCCCGTCCGGTCGTACACCGTCGCCTGTGTCGACCTGGACCGGCAGCTCACCTGGGTGCAGCGGGGCTCCAGGGTGGTGTTCGGGCCGGTGCCGATGCGCAGCGGACGCGCGGGGCACGTCACCCGCAAGGGCTGGCACACGGTCTACTGGCGGCACAAGAACCACGTGTCGACCCTCTACCACCAGCCCATGCCCTACGCCCAGTTCTTCGACGGCGGCGAGGCCTTCCACGCCGTCTACGGCACCCTCTACACCACCGTCGGCTCCTGGGGCTGCGTCAATCTGAGGCTCGGCGACGCGAAGACACTGTGGGGTGTGCTGAAGAAGGGCGACCACGTCTACGTGTGGGGGCGCAGGCCCGGCACCTGAGGAGCCGAGACTGCGACCGGGGCCCGCGAGGTCCTCTGAGACACTGGGGGCGCCATGAGTGAGACAGCAGCTGAGCCGACCGCCCCCCTGCGCGCCCGCGCCGAGATCGATCTGGGTGCCCTGCGTGCCAATGTGCGGACCCTGCGCGCCCGGGCGAAGGGCGCCGCCGTGATGGCCGTCGTCAAGTCCGACGGGTACGGCCACGGGGCGCTGCCGTGCGCCCGCGCGGCCCTCGCGGCGGGCGCGACCTGGCTCGGCACGGCCACGCCCGAGGAGGCCCTCGCGCTGCGCGCGGCCGGGCTGCCCGGCCGGATCCTGTGCTGGCTGTGGGTGCCCGGCGGGCCCTGGCGGCAGGCGGTCGAGGCCGGCATCGACGTGTCCCTGAGCGGGATGTGGGCGCTGCGCGAGGCCGTGCTGGCGGCCCGCGAGGCCGGCCGGCCCGCGCGGGTGCAGCTCAAGGCGGACACCGGGCTCGGCCGCAACGGCTGCCCGCCCGGGGCCGACTGGGCCGAGCTGGTGGGCGCGGCCCTCGCCGCCGAGGCCGAGGGACTGGTGCGGGTCACCGGACTGTGGTCGCACTTCGCCTGCGCGGACGAGCCCGGGCATCCGTCCATCGCCGCCCAGCTCGACCGCTTCCGGGAGATGGTGGCGTACGCCGAGGAGCAGGGTGTGCGCCCCGAGGTGCGGCACATCGCCAACTCGCCCGCCGCACTGACCCTTCCCGAGACCCACTTCGACCTGGTCCGCACGGGCATCGCCATGTACGGCATCTCGCCGAGCCCCGAACTGGGCACGCCGGCCGACTTCGGACTGCGCCCGGTGATGACGCTCAGCGCCTCGCTGGCCCTGGTCAAGCACGTCCCCGGCGGACACGGCGTCAGCTACGGCCACCACTACGTCACACCCGGCGAGACGACCCTCGGCCTGGTCCCGGTCGGCTACGCGGACGGCATCCCGCGGCACGCCTCCGGCGCCGGTCCGGTGCTGGTCGACGGCAAGTGGCGCACGATCGCCGGGCGGGTCGCCATGGACCAGTTCGTGGTGGACCTCGGCGGCGACGAGCCCGCGGTCGGCAGCGAGGCCGTGCTGTTCGGGCCCGGCGACCGCGGCGAGCCCACCGCCGAGGACTGGGCGCAGGCCTGCGGCACGATCGCGTACGAGATCGTGACGCGCATCGGAACCCGCGTTCCCCGCGTCTATGTGAACGCGGACATGTGAACGACTCCCCGGGAACGGGGAAGACTCCGGTAGTCCGTCGGGCGGAACGCGACCCGTATCACGTGTAACACCGGTCATACCTGTTACGGCGGCGACAACGGCACCATCGATCGCACCCAGCGAAATCGCATCCGGCGAAGAGGAGCGGTAGTGAGCGAGAGCAGCGCGGAGGCCGTGGCGGGCGTCATCGCCTCGGCGGCCGCCGCCTCCGCGGGAGCGGCCGGCGGCTGGCGCCGGGCGACCGGCATCGCCGGTGCCGCGATAGGCGTCCTCGCGGCGGGCGCGGCGGCCGGCGTGGCGGTCGAGCGGATGACGGTCGGCCGCGGCATGCGCCGCAAGGCCCGGCTGGCCCTGGACTCCGCGGGCCCCTACGGCACCCTGCGCGGGACCCCGGGCAAGGCGATCGCCGACGACGGCACCGAGCTGTACTACGAGGTCGAGGAGATAGAGCCGGACACCGGCCCGCACGTCTCGCCGCGCCGGCGAAGGCTCTTCGGCCGCAAGGCGCCCGCTCCCGTCACCGTCGTCTTCAGCCACGGCTACTGCCTCAACCAGGACTCCTGGCACTTCCAGCGGGCGGCCCTGCGCGGGGTCGTGCGCACCGTGCACTGGGACCAGCGCAGCCACGGCCGCTCCGGCCGGGGGGTGGCCCAGACCCGGGACCGGGTGCCGGTCACCATCGACCAGCTCGGCCGCGATCTGAAGGCCGTGCTCGACGCCGCCGTGCCGGAGGGGCCGATCGTGCTGGTCGGGCACTCGATGGGCGGGATGACGACGATGGCCCTCGCCGCCCAGTACCCGGAGCTGATCCGGGACCGGGTCGTCGCCACCGCCTTCGTCGGCACGTCGTCCGGACGGCTCGGCGAGGTGAACTTCGGGCTGCCGATCGCCGGTGTCAACGCGGTGCGCCGCATCCTGCCGGGCGTGCTGAAGGCGCTCGGGCAGCAGGCGGAGCTGGTGGAGAAGGGCCGCCGGGCCACCGCCGAGCTGTTCGCCGGGATCATCAAGCGGTACTCGTTCGCCGGGCGGGACGTCGATCCGGCCGTCGAGCGGTTCGCCGAGCGGATGATCGAGTCGACGCCGATCGACGTGGTCGCCGAGTTCTACCCGGCCTTCACCGACCACGACAAGACCGAGGCCCTCGCCTCCTTCCAGGACATGCCCGTGCTGGTGCTGGCCGGAGTGCAGGACCTGGTCACGCCCAGCGAGCACAGCGAGGTCATCGCCGACCTGCTGCCCGAGTGCGAGCTGGTGCTCGTGCCGGACGCCGGGCACCTGGTGATGCTGGAGCACCCGGAAGCGGTCACCGACCGTCTCGCCGATCTGCTCACCCGCGCCGGTGCCGTGCCGGCAGGGGCTACGGTTAGTGGCTATGGAACGACCGGCAGCACCAGCAGCACCGCAGGGCCCCGTTGAGACGCGGCTGACGATCACCTCGCCCGAGCAGATGCGGGAGCTGGGCCGCCGGCTGGCGAAACTGCTGCGCGCGGGCGACCTGGTGATGCTCAGCGGGGAGCTGGGCGCGGGCAAGACCACGCTGACCCGCGGGCTCGGCGAAGGCCTGGGCGTGCGCGGCGCGGTCACCTCGCCGACCTTCGTGATCGCCCGCGTCCACCCCTCTCTCGGCGACGGCCCGCCCCTGGTCCACGTCGACGCCTACCGGCTCGGCGGCGGCCTGGACGAGATGGAGGACCTGGACCTCGACGTCTCGCTGCCCGACTCGGTGATCGTCGTGGAGTGGGGCGAGGGCAAGGTCGAGGAGCTGACCGAGGACCGGCTCCAGGTCCTCGTCCACCGCGCCGTCGGTGACACCGACGACGAGGTACGGCACGTGACCGTGACCGGACTGGGGGAGCGCTGGGCGGAGGCCGGCCTGGAGACGCTGGCCGCCTGAACCTCCGCCTGGGGAACATCAGGATTCCGACAGGCCGTCGGCAAGATATTGCGCAGGACGTCCCGGGCGTGGTCATATGGTAGCCAACCCGAAGTTAGGCGTACCTAACTTCGCCCGCCCCCGCACCTCAGGAGGCGTCCATGACCGCGACCAGCCCCACCCGGGTCTCGATGCACGAACTGCTGGCGTCGTGCGCGGCGGCGGACGCGATCTCCAGACCGCCGGAGCGCCCCGAAGGGGCGCGGGGAACCGCGCGACCAGCCGCCACGGCGCCGCAGCCGCCCGACGACCTCCCCCGATCCCCCGCGGAGCGCACCGCGGGGCGCAGCGCCGCCTAGCGGATCACGACGACCGGCACCCCGATCGTCGCGAACTTCCACATCTCCTCGCCGTCCACCCGGTTCTCCCGGACCCCTCCGGTCCGCACACCGGGCCCGGCCGGAGGCTGCGTGCCCACCGCCGCGCTGAAGCCGATCGCCAGCCCGTCGACGCTGGTGAACCGCACGACGTGCTCGACCGGCGTGCCGTCGGTGCCGATGACCGCGCTGGAGCGGGAGGTGATCCAGTACGAGCCGGGCGGCGGATCGACGGTGCCGGGGCTCACCGTGAAGGTGCGCTCCACCCGGTCCGTGCGGCCGACCAGCCAGACCCGGTCGTCGTCCAGCGAGTACACGACCCGTTCACCCCTGCCGGAGCCGCTCGGCAGGGCCGTCGGGTGCCGGGGGTCCCGGGGCGCCTTGCCGGCGCGGGCCGCGGGCGAGGCCGTCGCCCCGGGGCGGCCGGCCGGGCCCACCGGTCCGGCCGTGTGGGCCTGGTGGGCGAGGAAGCCGACGGCGCCGACGGCCAGCGCGGTGAGGCCGACCACGATCCCCGAGCTGGTCCCTGCCACGTGCCCCACCTCTGCCTCGTTCTGCCCTCATGCGATATGTCGTACTTCGTACAGACCGTAGCAGTCAGTGACCGTTCGACCGGGACGGCGATGCCCGAGCCGTCGGCGCCGTAGGCTGTTCGCGTGCTCTTGCTCGCTCTGGATACCGCAACACCCGCCGTCACCGTCGCGCTGCACGACGGCACGGACGTCGTCGCCTCGTCGAGCCAGGTGGACGCGCGCCGGCACGGAGAGCTGCTGCTGCCTGCCGTGGACCGTGTGCTCGCCGAGGCCGGACTGGGACTGGACGCCGTCACCGGCATCGTCGTCGGCGTCGGGCCCGGCCCCTACACCGGGCTGCGCGTCGGTCTGATGACCGCCGACACCTTCGGCCTCGCGCTCGGCGTCCCGGTGCACGGCGTGTGCACGCTGGACGGCCTCGCCTACGCCGCCGACATCGAGAAGGGCCCCTTCGTCGTGGCGACCGACGCCCGGCGCAAGGAGGTCTACTGGGCCACGTACGCCGACTCGCGCACCCGGCTCACCGGCCCGGCCGTGGACCGGCCGGCCGACATCGCCGAGCGGGTCGCGGGGCTGCCCGCGGTCGGCGCGGGCGCGCTGCTCTACCCGGACACCTTCCCGCACGCCCTCGAACCCGAGCACGTCTCCGCCGCGGCGCTCGCCGCGCTGGCCGCCGAGAGGCTCGCCGCGGGCGAGGAACTGCCCGCCCCCCGGCCGCTGTACCTGCGCCGCCCGGACGCGCAGGTGCCCAAGAACTACAAGGTGGTCACCCCGAAGTGACCGACGTGAGCGTGCGACTGCGCGAGATGCGCTGGTGGGACATCGACCGGGTCCTGGAGCTGGAGAAGGACCTGTTCCCCGAGGACGCCTGGTCCCGGGGCATGTTCTGGTCCGAGCTGGCCCACTCCCGGGGCGCCGAGGCGACCCGCCGCTATCTGGTCGCTCAGGGGGAGGGCGGGATCGTCGGGTACGCGGGCCTCGCCTCGTCCGGCGACCAGGCCGACGTGCAGACCATCGCCGTCGCCCGCGAGCTGCAGGGCACCGGCCTCGGCGGGCGGCTGCTGGCCGAACTGCTGCGCGCGGCGACCGCGTTCGAGTGCCACGAGGTGATGCTGGAGTGCCGGGTCGACAACGTCCGCGCCCAGAAGCTCTACGAGCGCTACGGCTTCGAGCCCATCGGCTTCCGGCGCGGCTACTACCAGCCGGGCAACGTGGACGCGCTCGTGATGCGCCTGATCACCGACCAAGCGACCGAAGAGAAGAACCATGGCTGACTCACGCGACGAGCCTCTCGTACTCGGCATCGAGACCTCCTGCGACGAGACCGGCGTCGGCATCGTCCGGGGCACCACCCTGCTGGCGGACGCCGTCGCCTCCAGCGTCGACGAGCACGCCCGCTTCGGCGGTGTCGTCCCGGAAGTGGCCTCCCGCGCCCACCTGGAGGCGATGGTCCCCACCATCGACCGCGCGCTGAAGGAGGCGGGCGTCTCGGCGAAGGACCTCGACGGCATCTCCGTGACCGCGGGCCCCGGCCTCGCGGGCGCCCTCCTCGTCGGCGTCTCGGCGGCCAAGGCGTACGCCTACGCCCTGGGCAAGCCCCTGTACGGCGTCAACCACCTCGCCTCGCACATCTGCGTCGACCAGCTGGAGCACGGCCCGCTGCCCGAGCCGACCATGGCCCTGCTGGTCTCCGGCGGCCACTCCTCGCTGCTGCTGTCGTCGGACATCACCTCCGACGTACGGCCCATGGGCGCGACCATCGACGACGCGGCGGGCGAGGCCTTCGACAAGATCGCCCGCGTGCTGAACCTGGGCTTCCCCGGCGGCCCGGTCATCGACCGGTACGCGCGCGAGGGCGACCCGACGGCGATCGCCTTCCCGCGCGGCCTGACCGGCTCGCGCGACCCGGCCTACGACTTCTCCTTCTCCGGCCTGAAGACGGCCGTGGCCCGCTGGATCGAGGCCAGGCGCGCGGCCGGCGAGGAGGTCCCGGTCCGCGACGTGGCCGCCTCCTTCCAGGAGGCCGTCGTGGACGTCCTCACCCGCAAGGCGGTCCGCGCCTGCAAGGACGAGGGCGTCGACCACCTGATGATCGGCGGCGGTGTCGCGGCCAACTCCCGGCTGCGCGCCCTCGCCCAGGAGCGCTGCGAGGCCGCCGGGATCCGGCTGCGCGTCCCGCGTCCCAAGCTGTGCACGGACAACGGCGCGATGGTGGCGGCCCTCGGCGCCGAGATGGTCGCGCGGGGCCGTGCCGCCTCCGGCTGGGACCTGTCGGCCGACTCCTCCCTGCCGGTGACCGACCCGCACGTGCCCGGTCAGGAGCACGGCCATGACCACGGGCATGGCCACGATCATGTGCACGAGGTCAGCAAGGAGAACCTGTACTCGTGACGGTCGCGCTGATGTGGGAGGCCCGGGCCGTCGCCGGCCGGGGCGAGGAGCTGCTGGCCTGGGTACGTGAACAGCCGCTCGCCGCCGAGCCGTTGCGCCGGGAGACCCTCCGGGCGCCGCAGGACCGGGTGCTGGTCATCACGTGGTGGGACGCGCCGTACGCCGCCGAGCTGCCCGAACTGCCGGAGCCGGACACGGAGTTGGTGACCCGGGGCGTGCACCGCTGGCGGTTCGAAGCGGTGGCCGGGGGCTGAGGTTGAGAGGCCCGGCCGGAATGCGCTATGATCATCACACAGCGAACGGCCGGGAACCGGAAACGGAAACCGACCCGGACGCAGTGCGTTGGTGGTCCAAGGAAAGACGTCCCGCTTCCTGCGGGGAGATGCAGGTGCAAGGCCTGCCCGGCGCTCCACACGAAGTCCCGCCTCGGGTTCCGAGGCGGGACTTCGGCGTTACCGGTGCCCGGCCCGCTGCGGCCGCGACGCCTGCGCCTCAGGGGTCGCCGGAACCGCAGCCCGCCGTTCCTTCAGATGCGCGTACGCCATCAGGCCGAACAGCACGGCCAGCAGCACCGCCGAGGAACCGGCCGTCCCCAGGTCGAGCCCGCCCTTGGCGACCGGCTTGGTCAGCAGGTCGCCGGCCGTGGCGCCGAGCGGGCGGGTCAGGACGAACGCGATCCAGAAGAGCAGGACGTTCGGCACCGCCGGGACCTTCATCAGGGCGACGAGGAGCAGCAGGAGGCCGGTCACCAGCGAGGCACCGCCCAGGTAGCCGAGGCCCGAGCTGTCGGACAGGAAGTCGCCCATCGAGGTGCCGAGCGTGTTGGAGACCAGGATCGCCGACCAGAACAGGGCCTCGCCGCGGAACGTGACGATCTCGGTGATCTGGAAGGTCATCCCGCTCAGCTTCCAGCCGAGGAAGATCAGCAGCAGGAGGGAGATCAGGATCGCGGCGCCCTCCGGGTAGCCGAGGCCGAGGCCCTGTGGGCCCCAGCCGAGCGACGTGGCGCCGCCGGAAAGGTACTTGGCGCTGTCGTCCCGGTTCATGAAGTCGGACATGGTGGTGCCGGCCATGGAGGTCGACAGGATCACGGTCCAGTAGAAGAACGGGTTGTAGCGCGTCGAGCGGAGCTGGATCACCAGCGTCACCACGAAGACCGCGAACAGGGCGATCGTGGTGAGGAAGTAGCCGAGCTTCAGGGTCTGGGCGAACAGGTCGCCCGCGGTCTCGCCCAGGGTCGTCGCCGCGATCTTCATGATCCAGAACGCGAGGGTGACCTCGGGCAGCTTCTTCATGACGGACTTCGCCGTCGAAGGCGTCGTCGAAGGCATCGTTGTCAAGGGTGCTCCTGTGGGGGGAGTCGAGTGCGGCCCGACCCTCCCAGGGGCAACATGAACGCTTCCTGAACACGCGCGGCACAGGGCTTGCTTTTTGCCAATGTTCGCGCTGTTCGCTCACGCCCCGTCGCACAGGACCTCACGGCATGGGACTCCCGTCCGGCTCTGCTGGGCTCATACGATCCCGGGCATGAAACCTTCGAAGCCCGCAGAGAGCCAGACGGCGACCCTCGCCGAAATCGCCCGTGAGGCCGGGGTGTCCGCCCCGACTGTTTCGAAGGTCCTCAACGGCCGCGCCGATGTCGCCCCGGCGACCCGCACTCGCGTCGAGGAACTGCTGCGTGCCCACGGCTACCGGCGCCGGCGCGCCGAGGCGTCCCGCTCCCCGCTGATCGACCTGGTCTTCCACGAGCTGGAGAGCGCCTGGGCGATGGAGGTCATCCGGGGCGTGGAGAACGTGGCCCGGGACGCCGGGCTGAGCGTCGTGCTGTCGGAGTCGGCCGGGCGCCTCACCCCGGGCCGGACCTGGGCCGACCAGGTCGCCGCGCGCCGCCCGCACGGCGTGGTCCTCGTGCTGTCCGGGCTCGACGAGTCCCAGCGGGCGCTGCTGACCAGCCGGTCCATCCCGTTCGTGGTGATGGATCCGGCCGGCGACCCGGGCCCCGACGTGCCCTCCATCGGCGCCACCAACTGGCAGGGCGGCCTCGCCGCCACCCGCCACCTGGTCGAACTCGGCCACACCCGGATCGGCGCGATCAGCGGCCCGTCCCGGATGATGTGCAGCCGCGCCCGGGTCGACGGCTACCGGGCCGCGCTGGAGACGGCCGGCCTGCCCGTCGATCCCTCGCTGATCGTGGGCGGCGACTTCCACCACGACGCCGGCTACCGGCTCGGCCTGGAGCTGCTGCGCCGCCCCGACCGGCCCACCGCCGTCTTCGCGGGCAACGACCTCCAGGCGCTCGGCCTGTACGAGGCCGCCCGCGAGCTGGGGCTGCGCATCCCGGAGGACCTCAGCGTGGTCGGCTTCGACGATCTGCCGGTGGCCCGCTGGGTGGGACCGCCGCTGACGACCGTACGGCAGCCGCTGACCGAGATGGCCGAGGCGGCCGCCCGGCTGGTGCTGGAGCTGGGGCGCGAGCAGCAGGAGCGGACGGCGACACGGGTGGAGCTGGCGACGAGCCTGGTGGTGCGGTCGAGCACGGATGCGCCTGCGGCGGTCTAGCGCCGCCTGCTCCGAATTGAGTCGGTCATGTGGCCAAAACATGCGGGATGAGAATTTCCGAAGAAAACCGACTCCCACCGCTTCTGCTAACAGTCCCCTAATAATTCGGACTTATGTTCCTGTGCCGTGACGCGACACGAGGGGCACGGCGAGCAGGACGACACGGGCGGACGAGGTGGCCGGCGGCCGAGGGTGCCGAAGATCGTCGGCCTCGCTCTGGCGGGGGTGCTGGTGCTGGGCGGGGGGACCGTCGGCTGGGCGTACTGGCGTCTCGACCACAACATCAGGAGCGTCGACATCAACGGCGCGCTGGGCGACGACCGCCCCGCCAGGCCGATGACCATCCCGTCCCCCTCGGCCTCCGCCTCCCCGCTGCCGTCCGGCTCCCTGAACATCCTGGTCCTCGGCTCGGACTCGCGCAGCGGCAGCGCCAACCGGAAGCTGGGCGGCGGCGACAGCTCGGGCGCCCGCTCGGACACGGCGATGGTCGTGCACATCGACGCGGGCCGGACCCGGGCCACCGTGGTCAGCATCCCGCGCGACACCCTCGTCACCCGCCCGTCCTGCCCGCTGTCCGCGGGCCGGTCCACGGCGGTGGCGTACGGCGCGATGTTCAACACCGCCTACGAGGTGGGCGGGCCGGTGTGCGCCGTGAAGACCGTCGAGTCGATCACCGGCGTCCGCATGGACCACTTCATGGAGGCCGACTTCTCCGGCTTCGCCAAGCTGGTGGACGCCCTCGGCGGGGTCGACGTCACCACCGGCCAGGACATCCACGACGCCGACAGCCACCTCGACCTCGCCGCCGGCGCCCACCACCTCGACGGCACGCAGGCCCTGGCCCTCGCCCGCACCCGGCACGGCATAGGCGACGGCAGCGATCTCGGCCGGATAGGGCTCCAGCAGAAGCTGGTCAAGGCCCTGCTGCAGCAGATGGCGAGCACCAGCCTGCTCACCGACCCGGCCCGGCTCTACCGGGTCGCCGACGCGGCCACCGCCGGCCTCACCACGGACACCGGCCTCGGCTCCCTGAACGCGCTGATGAGCCTCGGCGAGAGCCTGAAGGCCCTGACCGCCGGCCATGTGACGACGGTGATGATGCCGGTCGTCACGGCCCCCTCCGACCCCAACCGGGTGATCGCGAAGGAACCGGCGGCGAGCGCGCTGTGGGCGTCCCTGCGCTGAAGAAAAATATTTCCGGAGGTGTGTCGATCCCGGGTCCCGCCGTTCGACGCATGGGTGAGTGGCGGGGACGGACCCCACCACCCGGACCGAAGGAGTCACCATGCCCCGCTATCTGTCGATCGTGCACATCGACGAGTCCACCGCTCCCGCCGGCCCCAGCGAGGAGCTGATGGGACGGATGGGCGAGCTGATCGAGGAGATCACCAAGGCCGGCGTGATGCTGGAGACCGCCGGGCTGACCCCCGCCGCCCAGGGCACCACCGTGCGCTGGCAGGGCGGGAAGCTGTCTGTCACCGACGGGCCGTTCACCGAGTCCAAGGAGGTCGTCGGCGGCTACGCGATCATGCAGTGCAAGGACAAGGCCGAGGCCGTCGAGTGGACCAAGCGGTTCCTGAAGGTGCACGAGGACTACTGGACCGTCTCGTGCGAGGTGCGGGAGATCGCCGAGGGCTGAGTGTTCGCTGGCCCTGCGGCATCGAGGGGTGTTGCATGGTGGGCTGTGGAAGCACAGCCCACCCCGGCACGGCACGGCACCCCGGACCCCGCCGCGGCGCACGCCATCGAGACCGTCTTCCGGCTGGAGTCCCCGCGTGTCGTCGCGGGCGTGGCCCGGATCGTCCGGGACGTCGGCATCGCCGAGGAGCTGACCCAGGACGCCCTGGTCGCAGCCCTGGAGCGGTGGTCCCGCGACGGTGTGCCCGACAACCCGGGCGCCTGGCTCATGGCCACCGCCCGGCACCGCGCCGTCGACCTGATCCGGCGCCGCGAGACCTACGCCCGCAAGCTCGCCGAGATCGGCCGGGACCTGGCGACGACGGTGCCGCCCGAGGAGCCGGCCGACCCGGACGACATCGACGACGACCTGCTCCGGCTCGTCTTCACAACCTGCCACCCGGTGCTGTCCCCGCAGGCCCGCACCGCGCTCACCCTGCGCCTCGTCGGCGGCCTGACCACGGCCGAGATCGCCCGCGCCTACCTGGTGCCGGAACCGACGATCGCCCAGCGCGTCGTCCGCGCCAAGCGGACGCTCGCCACGAAGAACGTCGCCTTCGAGCTGCCGTACGGCCCCGACCGCGAGGCCCGCCTCGGCTCGGTCCTGGACGTCATCTACCTGATCTTCAACGAGGGGTACGCGGCGACCGTCGGCGACGACTGGCTGCGCCCCGGCCTGTGCGAGGACGCGCTGCGCCTGGCCCGCGTCCTGTCCGCCCTGATGCCCAAGGAACCGGAGGTGCACGGCCTGACCGCGCTGCTGGAGTTCCAGGCGTCCCGCACGGCCGCCCGCACCGGCCCGGAGGGCGAACCGGTCCTGCTGGCGCAGCAGAACCGCCGCCGCTGGAACCGGCGCCTCATCGCCCGCGGCATCCACGCCCTCGACCGCGCCACCGCGTCGGGCGCCCCGGGCCCGTACGCCCTCCAGGCGGCCATCGCCGCGTGCCACGCGCACGCGTACCGCTACGAGGACACCGACTGGCGCGCCATCGCCACCCTGTACGCGCTGCTGGCGGCCCGTGCCCCGTCCCCCGTGGTCGAACTGAACCGCGCGGTCGCCGTGTCGATGGCCGACGGCCCGGCGGAGGGACTGCGGCTGGTCGACGCCCTGACCGCCGACCCCGCCCTGCGCGACTACCACCTGCTCCCCAGCGTCCGCGCCGACCTCCTGGCCCGCCTCGGCCGCACGACGGAGGCCCGCGAGGAGTTCACCCGGGCGGCGGCCCTGGCACGCAACGAGAAGGAACGGGAACTGCTGCTGCGCCGGGCCGCCGAACTGCCGTGACGGAGCGGGCCCGCAGACGATCGACGGCGCATCCCGGCACTTCCGGCGGAGCGCTCAGGCGGGGTGCCCCACGAGCATCGTCGGTGCGCCCGCCACCCGGGTCAGGAACACCGTCGCCGCGTTCGGCCCCTGCGGCTTCACCTTCTTGCGCAGTTCCTCCGGCTCGACCGCCGACCCGCGCTTCTTCACGGTCAGCGTGCCGACCTCGCGTTCACGCAGCAGGGCCTTCAACTTCTTGACGTTGAAGGGGAGTTGGTCGGTGATCTCGTAGGCGGTGGCGTACGGGGTCGGGCACCGCTCGTCGGCGGTGACGTACGCGATGGTGGGGTCGAGCAGACCTCCGGCCAGGTCCTGCGCGACCTCGGCGACCAGATGCGCGCGGATCACGGCGCCGTCGGGCTCGTACAGGTACCGCCCCACCGGCCGGACGTCCGGGTCGGGCAGCCCGCGGCCCAGCAGCGTGCGCGGGCCGGGCAGCAGGGTGGCCCGTACGGCGCCCGGCGCGCCGGTGCCGAACCACAGCACCGCCTCCTTCACGTCCCCGCCGTCGGAGATCCACTCGGCCTCCGCCTCGGCGGGAACCGCCTCGTGCGGGATGCCCGGGGCGATCTTCAGAGCGGCGCGGGGAGCCGTACGGGCCGCGCCGACCGCCCAGGACAGGGGCGGCGAGTACGCCTCCGGGTCGAAGATGCGGCCGCGGCCGCCCCGCCTCGCCGGGTCCACGAACACCGCGTCGTACCCGCTCGTGTCCACCTCCGTGACGTCGGCCTCGCGGACCTCGATCAGCTCGGCGAGGCCCAGCGCCTCGGCGTTCGCGCGGGCCGTGGCCGCCGTCACCGGGTCCCGGTCCACGGCGAGCACCCGGATCCCGGCCCGGGCCAGCGCGATCGCGTCCCCGCCGATCCCGCAGCACAGGTCGGCGACGCAGGTCACGCCGAGCGCCGTGAACCGCTCGGCGCGGTACGCCGCCACGCCGGCCCGCGTCGACTGCTCGACCCCGTTCGGCGTGAAGAACATCCGCCCCGCGTCCGCCGCCCCGAACTTCGCCGCCGCCCGCTGCCGCAGCCGGGCCTGGCCGAGCGCGGCCGACACCAGCTCGGCCGGGTGGTCGCGGCGCAGCCGGGTGGCGACGGCGAGTTCGTCCGCCGGTGCGGTGTCGCGCACCTCGTCGAGGAGGGCACGGCCTTCGGGGGTGAGCAGGAGAGCGAGGTCGTTCACCGGGTCATTGTGGGCCAGTCGGTGGACGGCGCGCCTGCGGCGGCGGTGTCGGCCGGGGATCCGGGGGCGGTCCTGGGAGGATCCGGCGTCATGCGAGCAGTCGTACAAAACGATAAGAATTGGTCGCACTGCGGACGTCCCGGACTCGGCTGCGGAGCCGCCGCCCTGGCCTGCGCCGCCCTCCTCTCCGGCTGCGCCGGCCCCGCCGAGACCCGTCCCGTCGAGATTCGCCCCGCCGTGACCCGCCCCGCCCCCAGCGGCCGGGGCGGCCCCGAACAGGCCCTGGGCGCCCGGGCCCGGCAGGCCGCCGAGCACGCCCGCCTCGTCGCCGCCGCCAAGCGCTGGGGCCTGAACGGGGTCCCGCTGGCGCCCCCGCCACCGCCCAGGGTGAAGCCGGAGATCAGGGCCCGGGCCGGCTTCGAGGTGAAACACCAGGTGGACTGGGACCTGCCCCCGGTCTTCACCACGATCCCCACCGACCGGAAGATCGTCTTCCTCACGATCGACGACGGCTCGGAGAAGGACCCCCGCTTCCTGCGCATGATGCGGGACCTGAAGATCCCGTACACCGCCTTCCTCAGCAACTACCTGGTGAAGGACGACTACGGCTACTTCCGCACCATGCAGGCCGAGGGCCACACCCTCGACAACCACACCCTGCACCACCCCTACCTGCCGGGCCTGTCCTACGAGGACCAGAAGGCCGAGATCTGCGGCATGCAGGAGATCATGAAGAAGCAGTTCGGCAAGGCGCCCACCGTCATGCGCTTCCCGTACGGCAACTACAACCAGGACAGCCTGCGCGCCGCCAAGGCCTGCGGCATCAGGTACGCGCCGATCTGGAACGAGGAGGTGTACGTCGACCACTGGGAGTACCGCGAGGACGACCAGAAGCTGCGCCGCGGCGACATCGTCCTCACCCACTTCCGCGGCCGCTCCGAGTGGAACGGCACGATGGTCGACGACATGCGCCGCTTCCTGAACAAGGTCACCCGCGAGGGCTACGCCGTGGCCCGCCTGGAGGACTACCTGTGACGCGCGGGAGGAGCCCCTGGGCCCCGCCCCACCGGCGAACTCCCGTGCCCGGCCCCGTGTCCGGCCCTGTGCCCGGCAGTGCCCCCGCCCGCCGCGCGCGCCGGGCGCTGAGCGCCGCGCTCCTCCTCCCCGCGCTCCTCCTCGCGGGCTGCGCGCAGTCCGTCGACCCCATCGAACGCCTCGGCCGCAAGGCCGCCGAAGAGGTCCGGCCGCACGCCCCGCACGGCCCCGCCACGGACCGGCGCTACCGCCACTGGGGCCTCACCGAGCCCCTCGCCCGCCCGCCCCGGCCGGACGCCCGCACCCTCGCCCTGAGCCCGCACAGCGCCGGCCGCTCCCTGCCCCGGGTCATGGACCACGTCCCCACCCGTGACCCGGTCGTCTTCCTCACCTACGACGACGGCGCCGACAAGGACCCCCGCTTCGTCGACATGGTCCGCGAACTGCGGCTGCCGGTCAGCATGTTCCTCACCGACAGCGTGGCCGGCCCCCGGTACGACCACTTCGCCCGGCTGCGCGCGCTGGGCGCCGGCATCCAGAACCACACCCTCGACCACCGCGTCCTGGCCGGACTGCCGTACGCGAGCCAGCGCGCCGAGATCTGCGGCCAGCAGGACCGCCTCCAGTCCCGGCTCGGCCTGCGCCCCCGCCTCTTCCGCCCGCCCTACGGCTCCTACGACACGACCACCCTGCGCGCCGCCACCGACTGCGGCATCTCCGCGTTCGTCCTGTGGCGCGCCGCCATGACCCCGGCCGACCTGGCCTACAGCCGGGGCGAGCACCGCCTTCGCCCCGGTGACATCGTCCTGGTCGGGCCGGACGAGACGACGGGCCGGACCCTGCGGGACCGCACGATCAGGGTGCTGCGCAGGGCCCAGCAGCGGGGGCTGACGGTGGGGCGGCTGGAGGACTACCTGTAGCCGCTCCCGGAAGCGGTCGCGGGGGCCGTCCGGGACCTTCGTCCGGCCGACGCGCCGCACGGATTAGCAGTCCGCTTGACCGAGTGCTAATCGCGGTCATAGTCTCGGCTCTGGCACTCGACGCGTGAGAGTGCCAAACACGCGACGGGCAGGTCCGGCACCCGCGACGACGGATCCACCTGGTCGCCACCTCAGACAGTTAACCCCGTGAGATCTCCGAAGGGGGAGGTCGGATCGTGACGACCACCAGCTCCAAGGTTGCCATCAAGCCGCTTGAGGACCGCATCGTGGTCCAGCCGCTCGACGCCGAGCAGACCACCGCCTCTGGCCTGGTCATCCCGGACACCGCGAAGGAGAAGCCCCAGGAGGGCGCCGTCCTCGCCGTGGGTCCGGGCCGCTTCGAGAACGGCGAGCGTCTTCCGCTCGACGTCAAGGTCGGCGACGTCGTCCTGTACAGCAAGTACGGCGGCACCGAGGTGAAGTACAACGGCGAGGAGTTCCTCGTCCTCTCGGCTCGCGACGTGCTCGCGATCATCGAGAAGTAATCACTTCGAGCATTCCTTTGCTCCTGAGCTGCGCCCCTGGCCCCCGCGACCGATAAGAAGCCGGGCGCCCGGGGCGCAGCTTTTTTCACCCACAGATTTCCGAGAGGGCTTCCGCTGTCATGGCGAAGATTCTGAAGTTCGACGAGGACGCCCGTCGCGCCCTTGAGCGCGGCGTCAACAAGCTGGCCGACACGGTGAAGGTGACGATCGGCCCCAAGGGCCGCAACGTCGTCATCGACAAGAAGTTCGGCGCCCCCACCATCACCAACGACGGTGTCACGATCGCCCGCGAGGTCGAGATCGAGGACCCGTACGAGAACCTCGGCGCGCAGCTGGTGAAGGAGGTGGCGACCAAGACCAACGACATCGCGGGTGACGGCACCACCACCGCCACCGTGCTCGCCCAGGCGCTGGTGCGCGAGGGCCTGAAGAACGTCGCCGCCGGCGCCTCCCCGGCCTCCCTGAAGAAGGGCATCGACGCCGCCGTCAAGGCCGTCTCCGACGAGCTGCTGGCCACGGCCCGCCCGATCGACGAGAAGTCCGACATCGCGGCCGTCGCCGCGCTGTCCGCCCAGGACCAGCAGGTCGGCGAGCTGATCGCCGAGGCGATGGACAAGGTCGGCAAGGACGGTGTCATCACCGTCGAGGAGTCCAACACCTTCGGTCTGGAGCTGGACTTCACCGAGGGCATGGCCTTCGACAAGGGCTACCTGTCGCCGTACTTCGTGACGGACCAGGAGCGCATGGAGGCCGTCCTGGAGGACCCCTACATCCTCATCAACCAGGGCAAGATCTCCTCCATCCAGGACATGCTGCCGCTGCTGGAGAAGGTCATCCAGGCCGGCGCCTCGAAGCCGCTGCTGATCATCGCCGAGGACGTCGAGGGCGAGGCCCTGTCGACCCTGGTCGTCAACAAGATCCGCGGCACCTTCAACGCGGTCGCGGTCAAGGCCCCCGGCTTCGGCGACCGCCGCAAGGCGATGCTCCAGGACATGGCCGTCCTCACGGGCGCCACCGTCATCTCCGAGGAGGTCGGCCTCAAGCTCGACCAGGCTGGCCTGGACGTGCTGGGCTCCGCCCGCCGCGTGACGGTCACCAAGGACGACACCACCATCGTCGACGGCTCCGGCAAGACCGAGGACGTCCACGGCCGCGTCGCCCAGATCAAGGCCGAGATCGAGAACACCGACTCCGACTGGGACCGCGAGAAGCTCCAGGAGCGCCTCGCGAAGCTGGCCGGCGGCGTGTGCGTGATCAAGGTCGGCGCCGCCACCGAGGTGGAGCTGAAGGAGAAGAAGCACCGTCTGGAGGACGCCATCTCCGCGACCCGCGCCGCGGTCGAGGAGGGCATCGTCTCCGGTGGTGGCTCCGCCCTGGTCCACGCCTCCAAGGTCCTGGAGGGCAACCTCGACAAGACCGGCGACGAGGCCACCGGTGTCGCGGTCGTCCGCAACGCCGTGGTCGAGCCGCTGCGCTGGATCGGCGAGAACGCCGGCCAGGAGGGCTACGTCATCGTCTCCAAGGTCAAGGACCTGGAGAAGGGGCAGGGCTACAACGCCGCCACCGGCGAGTACGGCGACCTGGTCAAGGCCGGCGTCATCGACCCGGTGAAGGTCACCCGCTCCGCCCTGGAGAACGCCGCCTCCATCGCCTCCCTGCTGCTCACGACCGAGACCCTGGTCGTCGAGAAGAAGGAAGAGGAGCCGGAGGCCGCGGGCCACGGTCACAGCCACGGCCACGCCCACTGAGGCAAGCACCCGTCAGCGAAGGCCCGGCACCCCGGAAGGGGAGCCGGGCCTTCGCCCCGTCCGCCCCCGCGCGGGGCTACTGCTCCAACTCGTCCAGCGCGCCCAGCTGCTGCATCAGCCCCAGTGTGTCGTGCTGCCACCAGGTCTCGGCGATCTTGCCGTCGGCGCCGAACCGGAACACCGTCGTCCCGCTCATGACGACCTGCCGCCCGGTCGGCGCGATCCCCAGGAACTCGCCCTTGTGCGTGGCGTTCCCGGTCCAGCGCGCGCAGGCCCGCTCGTCCTGCACGAGCAGGTCCTCGATCGTGAACGTGAGGTCGAAGCCCGTGCGCCACATCCGGACCTCGGTGCGGAAGTTGTCCAGCCCCAGGGTATCCTGCGGGTTGATCGGGTCGTGGCTGTGGATGTCCTCGTCCAACAGGTCGTTGAGCGGCGGCAGTTCACCCGGAGCCGTCAGCGCCGCGAAGAACCGCCGCACGGTCTCCTCGGCCGGCCGGTCGTCCCGCACGACGTCCAGGTCCGTGAACGTCGGCATCCCGTCGCACAGGGCGAGGATCCCCTGGAAGACCCGGTCGGTCTCCGGGAGGTTCGAGTTCCGCATCGCCTCCTCGTACGACGGGAACTCCACGAACTCCACGACGTGCGACGCGTCCGAGCGGTCCTTGCCGACCAGCGCGTGCGTCGCCGTCCGCCGTCCCTTGGTCTGCGCGACCCAGTCGTCCATGAGCCGGTTCATCTCGTCCAGCCGGCTCGTCCTGCACTCGATGAGTTGTACGAAGGTCATGACGCCGCCTCCCGGCCCCCCTGGCCCGGTTTCCGTCACGCCCATTTTCGCCCCGTTCTCACACCGGGGCGACGGCGTCGTCCGTGCTCGCCCGGGGGCTACTGCGGTCCGTACTTGCGCCCCGTCTTCGAGGTGATCCCGCCCAGCAGCGCCCGGGGCGTGACCTTCACCAGGCCCATCAGCGCCTTGTACCTCGGGTCGGGGATCGACAGCGACCTGCCGCGCGCCAGATCGGCCAGGGCCGCCGCGACCAGCTTGTCGGCGTCCAGCCACATCCAGCCCGGGATGCTGTCCGTGCCCATCCCGGCCCGCTCGTGGAACTCGGTGCGCACGAAGCCGGGGCACAGGGCCATCAGCCGCACCCCGCTGCCGGCCAGGTCCCTGGCCGCCCCCTGGGTGAACTGCACGACCCAGGCCTTGGAGGCGCCGTAGGTGCCGCGCGGCACGAAGGCGGCCACGGAGGCGACGTTGACGATGCCGCCCCGGTGCCGCTCGCGCATCGCCTCGGCCGCCGCCGACGTCAGCCGGAGCACCGCCTCGCAGTGCACCTTGAGCATCTTCAGCTCGTCGGCCATGGACACGTCGAGGTAGCGTCCCTTGTTGCCGAAGCCGGCGTTGTTGACCAGCAGGTCGACCGGGTGCTTCCGGTCGCCCAGCCGGTCCGCCACCGACTCGATGCCCTTGTCCTCGGACAGGTCGGCGCTCAGCACCTCGACCTCGATGCCGTGCCGGTCGTGCAACTCGGTGGCCTGCTCGCGCAGCCGCTTGGCGTCCCGCGCCACCAGGACGAGGTCATGCCCTTCCGCCGCCAGCCGCCGCGCGAACGCGGCGCCGATCCCCGCGGTCGATCCCGTAATCAGAGCCGTTGTCATGGCCCAAGGGTAGTGACCCGGACCGACAGCCTCCGCTGCCGCGGGCCCCGTGCGGGAACCGGGGTGACCGCCGCTCAGCCCCGCTGCTGCGCCACGTACTTGCGCGCCTGCGCCAGGGCCTCCGAGTGCAGCGCGCCGCCCGCCGCGAGCAGCCGCGGCAGCAGCTCCCGCTCGGTGGTGGTCGCGCGGAACTCCATCGCCGCCGTCACCCCGTGGTCCGGGCGGTGCACGATCTCGACCGGATCGCCCGAGCGGATCTCACCCGGTTCGATCACCCGGAGGTAGGCCCCCGTCACGGCCTTCCGGGTGAATCTCCTGACCCAGCTGCGCTCGCCCAGATGGCCCTGGAACGTACGGCACGGAATCCGGCCCGAGGTCACCTCCAGGACCAGCTCGGCGCCGACCCGCCAGCGCTCGCCGATCAGCGCCCCGGAGACGTCCAGCCCGCGCGTCGTCAGGTTCTCCCCGAAGCAACCGTTGGCCAAAGATCTGCCGAGTTCGCGCTCCCAGTCGTCGAGGTCCTCGCGGGCGAACGCGTACACCGCCTGCTCATCCCCGCCGTGATGGCGCAGGTCGCACACCGCGTCCCCGGCGAGCCCGCTCGCGCCGGTCCCCTTGGGGCCCGGCGCCGCCACCCGAACCGGACCGTCGGCCGGCTTCTTGTCGATGCCCGTCACGCCCTGCGCCTGGTCCGTGTACGGCACCGGCTGCGGGCGGCCCAGATTGACCGTGAGGACTTTCATGCACATACGGTACGGGAGGTCATCTCAAAGCGTCGAGCGAATATCGGGCGCGATCTCCAAGCGGGGCTTATACTCGAAGGGTGATAGAGGCCCGCCATCTCCGTGTCCTGCGCGCCGTCGCCGCCACCGGTTCCTTCTCGGCGGCGGGGCGCGAACTGGGCTGCACCCAGCCCGCCGTCAGCCAGCAGATGAAGGCCCTGGAGACCTCGGTCGGCACCCCGCTCCTGGTCCGCACCGGCCGCGAGATGCGCCTGACCCAGGCCGGCGAGGCCCTCGTCCGGCACGCCTCCGGCATCCTCGCCGGGCTCACCGCCGCCGAGGAGGAGGTCGCCGCCATCGCCGGCCTGCGCGCCGGCCGGGTCCGGCTGGTCTCCTTCCCGAGCGGCAGCTCCACCCTGGTCCCCACCGCCCTGGCCGCCCTGCGCGCCGCCCACCCCGGCACCCGCGTCTCCCTGGAGGAGGCCGAGCCCCCGAAGTCGGTCGAGCTGCTCCGCGAGGGCGACTGCGACCTGGCCCTGGCCTTCCGCTACGCCGGCGCGGCCGCCGCCGAGGACTGGGACGACCTCGTCGTACGGCCCCTGCTGACGGACCGGCTGGTCGCGCTCGTGCCCGAGCGGCACCGCCTCGCGCGCGCGGAGAGCGTCGCCATCGGCGAGCTGGCCCAGGAACCCTGGATCGCGGGCTGCCCGCGCTGCCGGGGCCAGCTGGTCGAGGTGTGCGAGGGGGCCGGCTTCACCCCGCGCATCGACTTCGCCACCGACGACTACCCGGCGGTGGTCGGTCTGGTCGGCGCGGGCCTCGGCGTGGCCGTACTGCCGCAGCTCGCGGTGGAGTCGGTCCGGCCGAGGGGCGTGCGCACGGTCCGGCTGGAGCCGGCGGTACGGCGCGAGATCGTCGCCCTCACACTGCCCGACCTGGCCCAGGTGCCGGCCGTGGCGGCGACCCTGGAGCAACTGGCCCGTGTGTCCCTGCGCGCACAGGGACACACGCAGGGGCACGAGGGCACGCCCGCGCGCGCGTAAGCGGCGCGACGGCACCGGTCACGGGCACACGCGTGGGTGCCCGGAATAGTTGAAGAAACGTTCCTTCAATGACTCGGGGCGGTGTTCCCGCTGGTGGTCGACGCCGACACCAGGCGGTTGCGAGCCCGCCCCATCAACTCTTCACGCTCGTCCTCGGTCAGGCCGCCCCACACGCCGTACGGCTCACGCACCGCAAGCGCATGCGCCGCGCACTCCGCACGGACAGGGCACCTCATGCAGACCTCCTTGGCCGAGTTCTCGCGAGCGCTCCGAGCCGCCCCGCGCTCACCCTCCGGGTGGAAGAAGAGCGAGCTGTCCACCCCGCGGCAGGCAGCCAGCAGCTGCCAGTCCCACAGGTCAGCGTTCGGTCCGGGAAGGCGGGAGAAATCTGCCATTACGTGACCCCTTGTAGCCGTTCTGGGCGGATACGGTGCCAACGACCGTACATCTCCGGTCTAAGGAGATGAAAATATGACTCATTGCGAATCTAGCCTCGGACATCCCGAAACGGGAAGAAAAGCGGCCGAATGGGGCATGGGTTGTGATGAAAAGTTGAGGGTCTGTTGGTCGTGTCTGCACCGTGTTGAGACCCTCACGTAGAGTGCCGATGACGGTATGCAGCCCCGTAACTCTTTCGAGTGACCGTCGTTGAGAGTGCGGAGGCGGTTGAGAACACCGGCACTCGGGCAGGCGTCCGGGGCGGTCGACCGCACAGGTGACGATTCCGTACCAGCCTGGAGGCTCAAGGTGACGCGCATCAGCTGCGGAGGGCGGTCATGACTTCCGTCCTCGTCTGCGACGACTCCCCGCTTGCCCGAGAAGCACTGCGCCGCGCGGTCGCGACCGTGCCCGGTGTCGAGCGCGTGACGACGGCGGCCAACGGCGAGGAAGTCCTCCGCCGCTGGGGCGCCGACCGCTCCGATCTCATCCTGATGGATGTCCGCATGCCCGGCCTGGGCGGTGTGGAAACCGTGCGCCGGCTGCTGTCGGCGGACCCGGGCGCGCGCATCATCATGCTCACCGTCGCCGAGGATCTCGACGGCGTGGCCCTCGCGGTCGCCGCCGGCGCCCGCGGGTATCTGCACAAGGACGCCTCGCGCGCGGAGCTGCGCGCCACGGTGACGCAGGCGCTGGCCGACCCGACCTGGCGGCTGGCCCCGCGCCGGCTCCGCTCCGCCGAGATGGGCGCCGCGCCCACGCTCACCGCGCGCGAGATCCAGGTCCTGGAGGGCATGAGCCACGGCCGCTCCAACGCGGAGATCGGGCGCGAGCTGTTCCTCTCCGAGGACACGGTCAAGACGCACGCGCGCCGCCTGTTCAAGAAGCTCGGCGCCTCGGACCGGGCCCACGCCGTGGCGCTCGGCTTCCGCTGGGGACTGGTCCGGTAGCCGGTGTCCGGCCCCACGGGGCCGGGCGGGACCGGTCGGCCCCGGGCGGTTCGCCCGAGGCCGGCGACGGCCCCGCCGCCCCGGGCAGTCGCCGCGCGCGCCCCGGGACTTGGCTCGCGCCCCGGGAGCGCTCGTGAACGCCCCGGACGCGCGTCCCGGCCGCCCGGGGGAGTTGCTGTGAGGTGCCGTCACGGGGTGGACCCGGTCACATTCGGGGGCATCTGCGTCGACTCGTCGGCACAGTGTTCCCCCGTGTGCGGGACCGTGATCGCGCGCCGTGCGCCGGGTGCCGTCACACGCCGGTCCGCAGGAGCGGTGTCGTCCGGCAAGGCCCAGGTCGGCGGCGTTCGTCGGCCCGGAGCGGAGCGGCCACGGACGGTGCCGTGCGGGGTGGTTCGGGGTGCGGGCGCGTGGGTGGCGTGCGCCGGGCGTACGACCCCACCGGACATCTCTGCGAGTGGCGCGCAAGGCAGCACGCCGTACGCGCGACGCTCGTTTCGGCGCGGATGCCGCATCCTTGAGATGTGGAGTCTCTCGGGGACGAGTCGGTCGAGCGGAAGGGGAGGGCGCAGGAGATGAGTGCCGGCGCACCTGCTCATAACGCTTCGGTGCACAACCACGAGCACAATGCGACGGACCGGACGGCCGCAAGGCACCATGGACCGATGCGCGACGACGATGCGGGCACGGCCCAGGGGGCGATCGGTGCGCTCGTGCATCGTGCCGTCGACGGGGACGAGCAGGCCACGCACGATCTGCTCGCCCATGTCCACCCCCTCGCGCTGCGCTATTGCCGCACCCGGCTGTCCCGGCTGCCGGGCGACGCGCGTCACTTCGTCGAGGACCTCGCCCAGGAGGTCTGCGTCGCGGTCCTGTTGGCCCTGCCGCGCTACCGCGACACCGGCCGCCCCTTCGAGGCGTTCGTCTTCGCCATCGCCTCGCACAAGGTGGCCGACCTCCAGCGTGCGGCGATGCGCCACCCGGGCTCCACGGTCGTCCCCTCGGACGAGATGCCGGAGCGCCCCGACGACTCCCTCGGTCCCGAGGAGCGCGCCCTGCTCAACAGCGACGCCGCGTGGGCCAAGAAACTGCTGGCCAACCTCCCCGAGAACCAGCGCGAACTGCTCCTGCTGCGCATCGCCGTGGGCTTGACCGCGGAGGAGACGGGACAGATGTTGGGAATGTCACCCGGCGCGGTCCGGGTCGCCCAGCACCGCGCGCTGAGCCGCCTGAGGGCGCTCGCCGAGCAGTGACACCGTGAGCGGAGCCCCTGCGGCGCCCGTTGTTGAACAGTCACGCTTCCGCTTCCGTACGAACATACGAAGCCTGAAGCCACCCCGTACCGTGGAATTTGCTAGCGGCGCTTCCCGTTAGCATGGACATCCGCACCGATCAAGGCCATTTGGGGAAGGTGTCATGACTGCCAACGTCGACGGAGTGCCCGGAAAATTCGCGACACTCGGGCTGACCTACGACGACGTGCTGCTGCTGCCGGGCGCGTCGGACATGGCGCCCGACGACATCGACACCGCCTCGTACGTCTCCAAGAACGTCCGGGTCAACATCCCGCTGCTGTCCGCCGCCATGGACAAGGTGACCGAGTCCCGCATGGCGATCGCGATGGCCCGCCAGGGCGGCGTGGGCGTGCTGCACCGCAACCTCTCCATCGAGGACCAGGCCAACCAGGTCGACCTGGTGAAGCGCTCCGAGTCCGGCATGGTCACCGACCCCATCACCATCCACCCGGAGGCCACGCTCGCCGAGGCCGACGCGCTGTGCGCCAGGTTCCGCATCAGCGGCGTCCCGGTGACGCACGGCGACAAGAAGCTCCTCGGCATCGTCACCAACCGTGACATGGCCTTCGAGAGCGACCGCAGCCGCCGCGTGCACGAGGTCATGACCCCGATGCCGCTGGTCACCGGCAAGGTCGGCATCTCCGGCGCCGAGGCGATGGAGCTGCTGCGCAAGCACAAGATCGAGAAGCTGCCGCTGGTCGACGACGAGGGCGTCCTCAAGGGCCTGATCACCGTCAAGGACTTCGTCAAGGCCGAGCAGTACCCGAACGCCGCGAAGGACTCCGAGGGCCGGCTGCTGGTCGGCGCGGCGGTCGGCGTGGCCGGTGACTCCTACGAGCGCGCCCAGGCCCTGGTCGAGGCCGGTGCCGACTTCATCGTCGTGGACACCGCGCACGGCCACTCCCGGCTGGTCGGCGACATGATCGCCAAGATCAAGTCGAACGCCGCCGGCGTCGACGTCATCGGCGGCAACGTCGCCACCCGCGACGGTGCCCAGGCGCTGGTCGACGCGGGCGCCGACGGCATCAAGGTCGGTGTCGGACCGGGCTCCATCTGCACCACGCGCGTGGTCGCCGGTGTCGGCGTCCCGCAGGTCACCGCGATCTACGAGGCCGCCCTCGCCGCCAAGGAGGCCGGTGTCCCGGTCATCGGCGACGGCGGTCTGCAGTACTCCGGCGACATCGCCAAGGCCCTGGTCGCGGGCGCCGACACGGTGATGCTCGGCTCGCTGCTCGCGGGCTGCGAGGAGTCCCCGGGCGAGCTGCTGTTCATCAACGGCAAGCAGTTCAAGTCGTACCGCGGCATGGGCTCCCTCGGTGCCATGCAGACCCGCGGCGACCGCAAGTCGTTCTCCAAGGACCGCTACTTCCAGGAGGGCGTCGCCTCCGACGAGCAGCTGATCCCCGAGGGCATCGAGGGCCAGGTGCCCTACCGCGGCCCGCTGGCCTCCGTCGTCCACCAGCTGGTCGGCGGTCTGCGCCAGTCGATGTTCTACGTCGGCGGCAGGACCGTGCCCGAGCTCCAGGAGGGCGGCCGGTTCGTGCGGATCACCTCGGCGGGCCTGAAGGAGAGCCACCCGCACGACATCCAGATGACGGTCGAGGCGCCGAACTACAGCAGGAAGTGACGCACGCGTACGCGTGACGGCAGGAAAAGGGCGGCCCCGGAGCATCCGGGGCCGCCCTTGTCGTACCCGTCGGCGATACTGGGAGACGCTGAAACGCATCAGGGAAAGGCCAAGACGTGACTGAGATCGAGATCGGGCGCGGCAAGCGGGGCCGCAGGGCGTACGCCTTCGACGACATCGCCGTCGTCCCCAGCCGCCGTACGCGGGACCCGAAGGAGGTCTCGATCGCCTGGCAGATCGACGCCTACCGCTTCGAGCTGCCCTTCCTGGCCGCCCCCATGGACTCGGTCGTCTCCCCGGCCACCGCGATCCGCATCGGTGAGCTGGGCGGCCTGGGTGTCCTCAACCTCGAAGGTCTGTGGACGCGGCACGAGGACCCCCAGCCGCTGCTGGACGAGATCGCCCAGCTGCCCGCCGAGCAGGCGACCCGCCGCCTCCAGGAGATCTACGCCGCGCCGATCAAGGAGGAGCTGATCGGCGCGCGCATCAAGGAGGTGCGCGACTCCGGCGTGGTCACGGCGGCCGCGCTCTCCCCGCAGCGCACGGCCCAGTTCTCCAAGGCGGTCGTGGACGCGGGCGTGGACATCTTCGTGATCCGCGGTACGACGGTCTCGGCGGAGCACGTCTCGTCCTCGCACGAGCCGCTGAACCTGAAGCAGTTCATCTACGAGCTGGACGTCCCGGTGATCGTCGGCGGCTGCGCCACGTACACCGCGGCCCTGCACCTGATGCGCACGGGCGCGGCCGGTGTGCTGGTCGGCTTCGGCGGCGGCGCCGCGCACACCACGCGCAACGTGCTGGGCATCCAGGTCCCGATGGCCACGGCCGTCGCCGACGTGGCCGCGGCCCGCCGGGACTACATGGACGAGTCCGGCGGCCGGTACGTGCACGTGATCGCGGACGGCGGCGTCGGCTGGTCCGGCGACCTGCCCAAGGCGATCGCCTGCGGCGCCGACGCGGTGATGATGGGCTCCCCGCTGGCGCGCGGCACGGACGCGCCGGGCAAGGGCCACCACTGGGGCATGGAGGCGGTCAACGAGGAGCTGCCCCGCGGCCAGAAGGTCGACCTCGGCACGGTCGGCACGATCGAGGAGATCCTCACCGGCCCGTCCCACACCCCCGACGGCTCGATGAACTTCTTCGGCGCCCTGCGCCGCGCCATGGCCACGACCGGCTACAGCGAGCTGAAGGAGTTCCAGCGGGTCGAGGTCACCGTCGCGGACAGCCAGCACCGCCGCTGACCCGTACGACGCCGCGGGGCCCCGTCCACCGGTGCGGTGGGGGTCCCGCACGGCCCGTCAGCGACTCCGGCGGGCGTTGAGCCGGGCGGCCCGGCGTGTCAGGTGGTCGCGCTCGGCGAGGTGGGGTGCCTTGTGGGCCGCCTCGGCGTACAGCCGTGCCGCCGTCGCCAGGTCGCCGTCGCGCTCGTGGAGGTACGCCGCCACCGCGGTGTGGCGCGGCAGTGAGTCGTCCAGTTCCGCGAGCGCCGCGAGGCCGGCGCGCGGTCCGTCGGCCTCGCCGACGGCGACCGCGCGGTTGAGCCGGACGACCGGGCTGTCGGTGAGGCGCGCGAGCTCGTCGTACCACTCGACGATCTGCACCCAGTCGGTCTCCTGCGCGGTGGGCGCGTCCGCGTGGAGTGCGGCGACGGCGGCCTGGGCCTGGAACTCGCCCAGCCGGTCGCGGGCGAGGGCCGTCTGCAGGATCTCGACCCCCTCGGCGATCAGCGCGGTGTCCCACCGGCCGCGGTCCTGCTCCGCGAGCGGTACGAGGCTGCCGTCGGGCGCGGTCCGCGCGGCGCGCCGCGCGTGGTGGAGCAGCATCAGGGCCAGCAGCCCCGCCGCCTCGGGGTGGTCGACCTGGGCCGCGAGCTGCCGGGTGAGCCGGATGGCCTCGGCGGCGAGGTCGACGTCGCCGGAGTAGCCCTCGTTGAAGACCAGGTAGAGGACGCGCAGCACGGTGGCCACGTCACCGGGCTCGTCGAGGCGTACGCCGGAGACGGTGCGCTTGGCCCGGCTGATCCGCTGCGCCATGGTCGCCTCGGGCACCAGATAGGCCTGGGCGATCTGGCGGGTGGTCAGCCCGCCGACGGCACGCAGCGTGAGCGCGACCGCGGACGACGGTGTCAGCGAGGGGTGGGCGCAGAGGAAGTAGAGCTGGAGCGTGTCGTCGGCCCCGGACGCGGGACCGGCGGCCGGTTCCGCGTCGACGAGGTCCTCACGCCGGCGGCGCGCGGTGTCCGCGCGGGTCGCGTCGAGGAACCGGCGCCAGGCCACGGTGACCAGCCAGCCCTTCGGATCGCGCGGCGGCTCGGCCGGCCAGACGCGGACCGCCTCGACCAGCGCGTCCTGTACGGCGTCCTCGGCCGCCGCGAAGTCGGCTCCGCGGCGGACGAGGACGGCGAGCACGCTCGGCGTGAGGCTCCTCAGCAGGGCCTCGTTCACGAGTGAAAGCACTCCGTGATGGTGGGCGACGCGGTCAGGAACGGGCGCACCTCCAGCCACTCGTGGATCGGCTTCCCGCCCGCACCCGGGGCGGCCGACAGCTCCCCGGCCAGCTCGACGGCGCGCTCGTAGCTGTCGACGTCGATCACCATCCAGCCGGCGATCAGGTCCTTGGTCTCGGCGAACGGGCCGTCGGTGACCGGCGGGCGCCCCTCGCCGTCGTACCGGACCCAGGCCCCTTCGGGGGCGAGCGCCTGGCCGTCGACGAACTCGCCGGTCTTCTCCAGCCGGGCCGCGAAGTCGTTCATGTACTGCACGTGCGCCGAGATCTCCTCCGGCGTCCACCGGTCCATCGGCACGTCGTTGACCGCGGCCGGGGCGCCGCGGTAGTGCTTCAGCAGCAGGTACTTGGCCATCGTGTCTCTCCTCGCCTGGTGCGACCCATTGTGGTCGCGTTCACCCCGGGGACGGAGCCGGACGCGGGTTCTCGACATCGGCGGCCGATATTTTTCCGGAGAGCGATTCCGCCCGCTCAGAGCCGGTGCGCCGCCCCCGTCGGCGTGGCGCCGCGGGTGTCCAGGAGGAGCTGGGCCTTCACCGACAGGCCTTGCAGGTCGTACGTGCGGTGCTGCTGGAGCAGGATCGTCAGGTCGGCTTCGGCGGCCGCCTCGTAGAGCGAGTCCGCGCGCGGGACCGGGCGGTCCAGGACGTTCCACGCGGCCACGTACGGGTCGTGGTAGCTCACCGAGGCGCCCATCTCCATCAGCCGGATCGCGACCTCCTGGGCCGGTGTGCCCTGGAGGTCGGCGAGGTCGGCCTTGTAGGTGACGCCGAGCAGCAGCACGCGCGCGCCCCGGGCGGACTTGCCGTACTCGTTGAGGAGGGTGGCGGCGCGCTGGACGACGTAGCGCGGCATGCGGTGGTTGACCTGCTGGGCCAGTTCCACGATGCGCAGCGTGCGGGTGGCGTGGCCGGTGAGGTCCTGCGGGACACCGTGCCCGCCGACGCCGGGGCCGGGGCGGAAGGCCTGGAAGCCGAAGGGCTTGGTCTCCGCGCAGCGGATGACGTCCCACAGGTCGACGCCGAGCTCGTAGCAGAGGACGGCCATCTCGTTGACGAGCGCGATGTTGACGTGCCGGAAGTTGGTCTCCAGCAGTTGCACGGTCTCCGCCTCGCGCAGCCCGCGCGCGCGGACGACCTTGTCGGTGAGCCGGCCGTAGAAGGCGGCGGCCGACTCGGTGCAGGCGGGGGTGAGGCCGCCGATGACCTTGGGGGTGCCGGCGGGGGTGTGGTCGCGGTTGCCGGGGTCGACGCGGCTGGGCGCGTAGGCGAGGTGGAAGTCGCGTCCGGCGCGCAGCCCCGAGCCCTTCTCCAGCAGCGGCCGCAGGAAGTTCTCCGTCGTGCCGGGCAGGACGGGGGACTCCAGGATGACGGTGGTGTGCGGGCGCAGCCGTTCGGCCAGGGTGCGGGCGGCCGCCTCCACCTGGCCGAGGTCGAGCCCGCCGTCGGCGTCGCGCGGGGTCGGCGCGCAGATCACGGCGGTGCGCACCCGGCCGAGCTGGGCGGCGTCGGTGCCGGGCCGGAAGCCCGCGGCGTGCATCCGGCGCAGCTCGGCCGGGCTGAGCGAGCCCGCCTCGGGGCCCGTGGCGTAGCCGATGGTGGAGATGCCGGCGGCGACGGCGGCCTGGGCGAGCGGCAAGCCGTAGGGACCGAGTCCGATGACGGCGAGGTCTGCGGGCATTGGCGTGAGCCGTCCTTCCCAGTAGCCGAAGCGGGACAGGTGCGCAACCGCTGTGGACAGCCTGAGCGGGCACGATGTCAGCCTAGGTAGAGATATGACCGTTATGTGTGATTGTGTTCGTGTGTCTTCCGAGGGTTGTGCGTGAGTTGTCCACAGCGTGGAAGCCCGTGGTGGCTGAAGCCGGGCAAGCCGGTCAGAATTTGGGCATGAGGAGGGGATGAACCGGGCTTCGCCCACCGGGTGCGGCCGACGCGAGCGAGTGCGACAGCGGGAGGCAGCGGTGAGGACAGCGACTCTGGGCCCTGAGCAGCGCGCCGAGGCACTGGCGGCGATGGCGGAGCGCGAGCTGGACGTGCTGGTGGTCGGCGCCGGAGTCGTCGGTGCCGGTACGGCGCTGGACGCGGTCACGCGCGGTCTGTCCACCGGTCTCGTCGAGGCCCGCGACTGGGCGTCCGGCACCTCCAGCCGGTCCAGCAAGCTCATCCACGGCGGCCTGCGCTACCTGGAGATGCTCGACTTCGCCCTCGTACGGGAGGCGTTGAAGGAGCGCGGGCTGCTGCTGGAGCGGCTCGCCCCGCACCTGGTCAAGCCGGTGCCCTTCCTCTACCCGTTGCAGCACAAGGGCTGGGAGCGGCTCTACGCCGGCTCGGGCGTGGCCCTGTACGACGCGATGTCCATGGCGCGCGGACACGGCCGGGGCCTGCCGCTGCACCGGCATCTGACCCGCCGTCACGCCCTGCGCGTCGCCCCCTGCCTGAAGAAGGACGCGCTGGTCGGCGCCCTGCAGTACTACGACGCCCAGGTGGACGACGCCCGCTTCGTGGCCACCCTGGTGCGCACCGCCGCGTCCTTCGGCGCGAAGGTGGCCAACCGCGCGCGCGTGACCGGGTTCCTGCGCGAGGGCGACCGGGTCGTCGGCGCGCGGCTGCGGGACGTCGAGGGTGGCGGGGAGTACGAGATCCGCGCCAAACAGATCGTCAACGCGACGGGCGTGTGGACCGACGACACCCAGGCCATGGTGGGCGAGCGCGGCCAGTTCCACGTCCGCGCCTCCAAGGGCATCCACCTCGTCGTGCCCAAGGACCGCATCCACTCCGCCAGCGGCCTGATCCTGCGCACCGAGAAGTCCGTCCTCTTCGTCATCCCCTGGGGCCGGCACTGGATCATCGGCACCACCGACACCGACTGGGACCTCGACAAGGCCCATCCGGCCGCGTCCAGCGCCGACATCGACTACCTGCTGGAGCACGTCAACTCCGTGCTGGCGGTCCCGCTCGGCCGCGACGACGTCCAGGGTGTGTACGCGGGCCTGCGCCCGCTGCTCGCCGGGGAGTCGGACGCCACGAGCAAGCTGTCCCGCGAGCACACGGTCGCCCATCCGGCGCCGGGGCTCGTGGTCGTCGCGGGCGGCAAGTACACCACCTACCGCGTGATGGCCAAGGACGCCGTCGACGAGGCGGTGCACGGCCTGGACATGCGCGTCGCCGACTGCGTGACCGAGGAGACCCCGCTGCTGGGCGCCGAGGGGTACCAGGCGCTGTGGAACGCACGCGCGCGCATCGCCGCCCGCACCGGAGTGCACGTGGCCCGCGTCGAGCATCTGCTGAACCGGTACGGCTCGCTGGCCGAGGAGGTCCTGGACCTCGTCGCCGCCGACCCCGCGCTGGGCGCGCCGCTGACCGGTGCCGACGACCATCTGCGCGCCGAGGTGGTCTACGCCGCCTCCCACGAGGGCGCCCGGCACCTGGACGACGTCCTCACCCGCCGCACCCGCATCTCCATCGAGACCTTCGACCGGGGCACACGCTGCGCCCGCGAGGCGGCCGAGCTGATGGCGCCGGTCCTCGGCTGGGACAAGGGCCAGGTCGAGAGAGAGGTCGAGCACTACGAGAAGCGGGTGGAGGCCGAGCGCGAGTCCCAGCTCCAGCCCGACGACCTGACGGCGGACGCGGCCCGGCTGGGGGCGCCGGACATCGTGCCGCTGTAGCCGCGTCAGACCCTGAAGCGGTGTCAGGGTCCCGGTTCCTCCCCTCTTGCAACCCCTCATCCCGATAAGCGGAACGGCTGCTTCAGGTAGGCCCCCTGGGCGTCGGGCACTTGTCGGGTGAGAGAGAATGGAGGCTCTGTCAGGGCGGGTTGCATGAGGGGACGCATGTCGGAGGCGGAGCGGGCGGGCACTTCTCGTCAGGAAACTCGTCAGGACAAGAGCGAGCGTCGTCTCCTCGCCGGGCGGTACCGGCTGGGAGACGTGCTGGGCCGCGGCGGCATGGGCACCGTGTGGCGGGCCGATGACGAGACCCTGGGCCGGACGGTGGCCGTCAAGGAGCTGCGGTTCCCGTCGAACATCGACGAGGAGGAGAAGCGGCGCCTGATCACGCGCACGCTGCGCGAGGCCAAGGCGATCGCCCGGATCCGCAACAACAGCGCGGTGACGGTCTTCGACGTCGTCGACGAGGACGACCGGCCCTGGATCGTCATGGAGTTGGTGGAGGGCAAGTCCCTCGCCGAGGTCATCCGCGAGGACGGTCTGCTGGAGCCGAGGCGCGCCGCCGAGGTCGGGCTCGCCGTCCTCGACGTGCTGCGCTCGGCGCACCGCGAGGGCATCCTGCACCGGGACGTGAAGCCGTCCAACGTGCTCATCGCCGAGGACGGCCGGGTCGTGCTCACCGACTTCGGCATCGCCCAGGTCGAGGGCGACCCGTCCATCACCTCCACCGGCATGCTCGTCGGCGCCCCCTCCTACATCTCCCCGGAGCGCGCCCGCGGCCACAAGCCCGGCCCGGCGGCCGACCTGTGGTCCCTCGGCGGCCTGCTGTACGCGGCGGTGGAGGGCACTCCGCCGTACGACAAGGGTTCGGCGATCGCCACGCTCACCGCGGTGATGACCGAGCCGCTGGAGGAGCCCAAGAACGCGGGCCCGCTGCGGGACGTCATCTACGGCCTGCTCACCAAGGACCCGGCCAAGCGGCTCGACGACGCGGGCGCCCGCTCCGAGTTCAACAAGGTGATCCGCGCGCCCGAGCCGGAGCCGATGGACGCCACCCGGGTGGTTCCGCTGCCGCCGCAGCCCGCACCCGCCGAGGGCAGACGGAGCGAGGAGGCCGCGGACAAGCTGCGCGGCGCGCTGCGTTCGGTCCGCAAGGCGGCGGGCGCCGCCTCGGCCGCGGCCGCGACGCGGGCGAAGAGCGGCGGCAACCCGAGCACGCCCCCCGCGGGCGGCACGGCCGCTTCGAGCGGTACGCGTGGTGCGAGCGGTGCACGTGGTGCGAGCGGGTCGGGGGGTGGCGCGCGTACGACCGGTTCCGCGGGCGCGGCCGGTCCTGTCACCGGCGCCGACCGACCCGGTGCCTCCGGCGCCGGACGGCTCGGTGGGCCTGCGGAGGGCGGCGCACGGCAGACCGGTACGGCCCCGTCCGCCGCGGGCGGGCCGAACTCCGGTGCGAGCAAGCCGAGTTCGGGCTGGCCGGTGATGCCGCCGCCGGACCTGGACCTGCCGCCGCGGCCGGTGCCGAGGGCGCCGCTGACCGACGTGGTGCCCCGGCGCACGCTGGTGATCATCGCCGTGGTGGTCGCCCTCGCCGTGCTCGGCACCGTGCTCGCCTTCGCCCTCAGCGGCGGCGACAAGAACGACAACGGCGGCGGGGCCAGGGCGGCGGCGAGCGCGAGCGCGTCCACCAAGGAGGACCGCGGCACGGGCGGCGCCGCGCGGGCGGAGGGGTCGAGCCCGTCGTCCGCCGGCGGCACGCCGTCGGGCGACCGGACCGACGGCGGCGCGAGCGCGTCCGCCGCCGGCTCCGGCTCGTCCGCCGCGAAGGGCGGCGGCAGCGCGCCGGCGGTGTCGACCCGCAAGGGCGGCCAGGGCTACTCGATCGGGCTGCCCAAGGGCTGGTCGTACGGGTCCAGCGACAGCGCCGGCGACCGCTACACCGGCCCCGACGGGCAGAAGCTGCTCGTCGCGTGGACGACCACGCCCAAGGGCGACCCGGTGGCGGACTGGAAGAACCAGGAGCGCTACATGGTGCGTTCCCAGTACCACAAGGTCCGTATAGAGAAGGTGGACTACCGCGACTGGAACACGGCCGACTGGGAGTTCACGTACGTCGACGGCGCCAAGTACCACACCATCGACCGGGGATTCGTCGTCAACGGCAGTCTCGGCTACGGGCTGATGTACACCGCGAAGGACGCGGACTGGGACAGCGCGCTGCGCAAGGACACCTGGAAGACGCTGACGGCGTCCTTCACACCCAAGTCGTAATCACCGTACGGCGGTTTGGGGCGTCACAATCCGGCATCCGCTCAATGCGGGTTGCCTCCGGCACGTATCGTGAATGGTTGCGGACCGTACGCAGCCGTATGAGTGTGCGAAACGGGGCGCGAGGCGAACGGATGTGACCAACCGGGCGGCCGGGGGAGGCAACGTGGACGACTACGCGGGTCGGGTGCTCGCCGACCGCTACCGCCTGCCGCTGCCGCCCTCCGACGAGTACGAACTCACCGAGACCCGCGCCTTCGACACCTACAGCGGGCAGGAAGTCCTCGTCCGGCAGGTGCCGTTGCCGGAGGTCGTCGAGGCCGAGGTGCTCGACGCGGAGGGACTGCCCGAGGGGTTCACGGCGCGCGAGCGCGGGTCCCGGCGGGCGGCGCCGGACGCCCGTACGGCCACCCGCCGGCCCGCCGACCCGGCCGTACGGCGCGCCGTCGAGGCCGCGCAGGCGGCCGCCCGCATCCCCGACCATCCCCGGCTGGACCAGGTCTTCGACGTGTTCGCCGAGGGCGGGTCCCTGTGGATCGTCAGCGAGTGGGTCGCGGCGCGCCCGCTGTCCGCGTTCCTCGCCGAGCAGCCGCTGTCGCCGTACCGGGCGGCCGAGGTCGCCTCCGACGTGCTCATGGCGCTGCGGGTGCTGCACGCCCACGGCTGGGTGCATCGCAACATCACGGCCCGTACGGTGCTCGTCTGCGACGACGGCCGCGTGATGCTGACCGGCCTCGCGGTCGGCGCGGCGGAGGAGGCGCTGAGCGGGTACGACCCGGTACCGAGCCTTGACGACGCACCGAACGAGGGAATTCCCGGGACGCCGGGCGGGACGGGAACGGCGGGACCTGTGGGTCTGGTGGGTCCGGCGGGCCTGGAGCGGGTCGAGCCGGAGACCGGGACGGCGTCCACCGGCGGCCCGGGTGACGGTCGCGTGGGTGGGCCTGCGGGGCGGGGCGGGGGTGCGTTCGCCGGAGGGTGGGCGGCGGATGCCGGTGCGGACGGTGCGGACGGTGCCGACGGTGCGTTCGGCGGTGGGCAGGGAGCCGCCGCCTCTTCCGGTGGCCCGGCGGGCGGTGTTCCGTCCGCCGACGTCGATCCCGAGGCCGCGCGCCGGGCGGCGATCCGGGCGAGGGCGGCCGGCGGCCTGCCGGGCGCCGACGGGACGTCGGGCGGCGCCGATACGCCAGAACCGCGGGCCCTGGAGAGCGGAGCGAGCGGTACGGGTGGGACGAGCGGGGCGAGCGGGGCCGACATCCGGGCCGCCCGCGCCGGAGCCATCGCCGCGTATCGCGCGGGCGCGCGTGCCGCCGCCCGGGTGCAGGAGTCCCGGCAGACCGGACGCCCCGCACTGCCCGGCGCCCGCCCGCCCGCCGAGGGCAGCACCACCTACGGCGCCGATCCGACACTCCCCGCTCCGGGAGCAAACCCCCACGGCGGCCACGGGCTGCCCTCGGACGGGCGGCGCCCCTCGGCCATGCCGGGCCAGAACCCCGCTGTCCCCGGCCAGAACCCCGCCGCACTCGGCCGGAACCCGCTCGTCCCCGGCCAGAACCCCGCCGTGCCGGGCCAGAGCCCGCTCGCACTCGGTCAGAGCCCTGTCAGCCCCGGCCGGGCCCCCGCCGTCCCGGGCCGGAACGCCGCCGCGTCCGGTCAGAGCCCGCTGGCGCCCGGCCGGACCCCGTTCACCCCCGGCCAGCCCCCCGCTGTCCCCGGCCAGAACTCACTCGCCCCCGGCGGGAGCCCGCTCGCGCCCGGCCAGAACCCCGCCGCCCCCGAGCAGCCCTCCTCCCCCCTCCCCGGCATCGATGCCACCCGTCAGGTTCTGCCCTCGCAGTCCGCCGGTGTCTCCCGTTGGGATGAGTCCGGTGTTCTGGCCGGGCCTCCGCGTGGGCCCGTGACCGCTCTGGCGGCCGAGAGGGCGCGGCAGGTGCGGATGACGGTGGTCGGGCCGGTGACCGAGCGGTGGGCGCCGGAGCAGGCCGGGCCCGTGCACGAGAACTGGCAGCTGGCGGCGCCGATCGGGCCCGCGACCGACCTGTGGGCGCTCGGGGCGTTGCTGTTCCGGGCGGTGCAGGGGCACGCGCCGTACCCGGAGGAGTCGACGGCCGAGCTGGTGCAGCTCGTGTGCGCCGAGCCGCCCGCCTTCGCCGAGGAGTGCGGGCCGCTGCGGCCGGTCGTGGAGTCGTTGCTCCGGCAGGATCCGACCGAGCGGCTCGACTTCGAGGAACTGGGCGGCTGGCTGCGGTCGTTGGTGCGGTGCGCGCCCGAGCCCGACGCCGGTACGCACGTGGTGACCGTGCCGCCCAGCGACCCGCGCCGGCTGCCGATCGTCCGGCGCCGCGGCGAGCTGGTGCGGCTGCGGCGCCGGCGTGCCCGTGCGGCGGAGGCCTCGCCGCACGGCCGGCACAAGCGGTCCCCTGAGCGGGCCGGGGGCGAGGCGCGTTCGCCGCGCGGTCTCGGCCGGACCCTGCTTGTGCTGATCCTGCTCCTGCTGGCCGGCGCGATCGCGTACGCGATGCTGTTCCTGCCCAAGCAGGGGCACGACGGAGCGGCCGGCGGCGACCGGACCGGCAGCGCGGGGGAGGCGAGCCCCGCGCCCTCGCACGACCCGCAGCCCTCCGGCCCGCAGCCCTCCTCCGGGCAGTCCGCGGACGGCGGTCCCTCCGCGTCCGCGCCCGCCACCCAGACCCAGACCGGGGGCGATCCGAGCGTCGGCGACGGTTTCACTCTGCGCACCGACCCCGGCGGCTTCAAGATCGCCGTCGCCAAGGGCTGGGGCCGCACCCCGAAGAACGGCAGCGGGGAGGTCGTGTACGGGCAGGGGAACTTCGAGTTGATCGTCGTACCCGGAAGGGACAACGCGGCGGCCTACGGCAGTGACCCGATGGCGTACCAGCGGGACAAGGAGAGCGAGCTGCAGCCGTACCGGGACTCCAGCTGGGCCACGGCCACCGGGCTGCGGACCATCGAGGTGGGCGGACGGACCATGGCCGAGGGGCAGTTCACCTGGACCGACGGGCAGGGGCGCGACCTGTTCGTGCGCAACATGGCGATCCTGCTGAACGGCCGCTACCACATCATCCAGGTCCGTGGCCCGGACTCCGAGCGGGACCAGGTGACCCGGTTGTACGAGCAGGCCACCGAGACGTACACCTACACCGGTTGAGCGCCACGGGCACCGGTTGAGCGCGCCGGGTAACCGGCGGAAAGCGCTTGGGCAGGCGACAAGCGTCACAGTGCTGTCACCTTGGTACCCCGCTGGTTCCCTGCGGGCGGGCCGGTCCTTAGTCTGAGCCTGTCAAGAGCATTGCGGGGCAACGTGAATCAGATGCAGGGCCTGCTCGTAGCGGGCCGCTACCGGCTCGCCGATTCCATCGGCAGCGGCGGCATGGGCCGGGTGTGGCGCGCCCACGACGAGGTGCTGCACCGGACGGTCGCCGTCAAGGAGTTGACGGCGGCCCTCTACGTCTCGGACAGCGACCGGGCCGTGCTGCTCGCCCGTACCCGGGCCGAGGCCCGGGCCGCCGCGCGCATCAACCACTCCGCCGTCGTCACCGTGCACGACGTCCTCGAACACGACGGCCGCCCGTGGATCGTCATGGAGCTGGTCGAGGGCAACTCGCTGGCCGACGAGGTCAAGGAGCGCGGCCGCGTCGAACCGAGGGAGGCCGCGCGGATCGGCCTGTGGGTGCTGCGGGCGCTGCGCGCCGCGCACTCCGCTGGTGTGCTGCACCGGGACGTCAAGCCCGGCAACGTACTCCTCGGCAAGGACGGCCGGGTCCTGCTCACCGACTTCGGCATCGCCCAGATCGAGGGCGACTCCACCATCACCCGCACCGGAGAGGTCGTCGGCTCGGTCGACTATCTCGCGCCGGAGCGGGTGCGCGGCCACGACCCGGGCCCGTCCTCGGACCTGTGGGCGCTCGGCGCCACGCTGTACACGGCGGTCGAGGGCCGCTCGCCCTTCCGCCGCACGTCACCGCTGAGCACCATGCAGGCCGTGGTCGAGGAGGAGGCCGCCGAGACGCGCCACGCCGGTGCGCTCGGTCCCGTCATATCCGCCCTGCTGCGCAAGGAGCCCGACCGGCGACCGGGCGCCGAGGAGGCGGAGCAGCTGCTCGCCGAGGCGGCGGAGGGCCGCCGCCCCGACGCGGCGCAGGCCTTCGTCCCGACCCAGAACTCCGGCCTGCACACCAGCAGCGCCTCCGTGGGCTACGGCCCCGGCACCTCCGGTACCGGTTACGGCACCGGCGCGACCGTCCCCGGCTACGGCGACCCGGCCGCGCCGGGCGCCGGCCGCTCGATGACCGGACCGACGGCCGTGGCACCCGCCCCGCGCGGACCGGCGGGATCGGCCGCGGTCCCCGCGGGCCGCGGCGGCGCGGGACGGGGCCGTCCCCGGCGCCGGCTGCGCACCCTCGCCCTCGTCGTCGCGGCGGCCGCCGTGCTCGGCGGCGGCGCGGCGGTCGCCGTCCAGGAGTGGGGCGCGGCGGCGAGCAGCACCGGGTCGAGCGGCGGCGCGGGCCCGGCCACCGACCCCTCCGCGAGCGCCGCGAGCTCGCAGGACCCCGACGGCACGATCCCGGCCGACTGGGAGACCCACCACGACCCGCTCGGCTTCAGCCTCACCCTGCCCAAGGGCTGGAAGCGGAAGGTCTACGAGATCCAGGGCAACCTCAAGCAGATCGACTACAGCCCGGACGACGGCAAGCACTTCGTGCGCATCGCCATCGACGGCTCCCCGGACTTCGCCACGCCCCTTCTGCACCAGAAGGACCTGGAGACGCAGCTCCAGCGACTGGTCGACTACAAAAAAGTGCAGATGAAAGGGAACATCTACCGCGACCGCCCGGGCGCGCTGTGGGAGTACACCTGGAACGCGCTGAAGAAGGACCCGCCGTACGTCGCCGGACCGCGGCACGCCATCGAGGAGACGTACTACTCCCGTTCGGGCGTCGAGTACGCCATCTACATGTCGACGCCGGCCGAGGACTGGGCGCGGACCAGCAAGCAGTTCACGTGGGTGCTCCAGGGCTGGCAGGAACCGGGCAACAGCTGACGGCCGCTCAGGACCGCCGAGGGCGCCCGATGCGGCCGGCGCGGCTGATACGGCCGAAAACCGCTGGTCGATCGGTACTGCTTGGCTGATCGGTGTCCCGGAGCGCGCGGGTCCGGTGCGGCATGATGGGGCGCATGGGGACCGAGGGCGCCGACTTCCGGGTGATCGCGGGCCGTTACCGTCTGGAGGCACGCATCGGGCGCGGCGGCATGGGCGTCGTGTGGCGGGCGAGCGACGAGTTGCTGGGGCGCCGGGTCGCGGTCAAGGAGATCCTCGCGGACGACGCGCTCCCGGACGACGACACGCGGCGCCGCCAGGACCGTACGTTCCGCGAGGCGCGGGCGGTCGCCCAGTTGCGGCATCCGCACATCATCGTCGTGCACGACGTCGTGGAGCAGGACGAACGACCGTATCTGGTCATGGAGTTGGTCGAGGGCGGCTCGCTCGCCGACCGGATCGCCCGGCACGGCCCGGTCGACGCCCCCGAGGCCGCGCGCATCGGGGTCGCCCTGCTCAGCGCGGTGCGCGCGGCGCACGAGGCGGGGGTGCTGCACCGGGACATCAAGCCCGCGAACGTGCTGATCGAGTCGGGCACCGGCCGGGTCGTGCTCACCGACTTCGGCATCGCGCAGGTCGCGGGCGCCACCACACTCACCGAGACGGGCTCCTTCGTCGGCTCGCCCGAGTACACCGCGCCCGAGCGGATGTCGGGGGTGCGCACCGGGCCGGAGTCCGACCTGTGGTCGCTGGGCGCGCTGCTGTGCACGGCGCTCAGCGGCGAGTCGCCGTTCCGGCGCGACTCGATCGGCGGCATCCTGCACGCCGTCGTCGCCGCCGAGATCCGGCCACCCGCCGAGGCCGAGCCGCTGCTGCCCGTCGTGCGGGGGCTGCTGGAGCGCGACCCGGAGCGGCGGCTCGGCGCGGCCGACGCCGAGGACATGCTGCGGACGTACCTGGAGACGGGACGGACGCCGGACGCACCGGGCGCGGCCGCCGCGGCGGGCGGGTCGCGCGGTCATTGGACCGGCGGGGGGCGTACGGCGCGGCCGGGTGCGGGCAGCCGTACGGGACATCGCACAGGGAGCCGTACGGGGAGCCGTACGGCCGGGGCGGTGGCGCCCTACTCGCCGACCCGGCCGGACGTGCCGCGCCCGCCCGCCGCCCCCGCTCCCTCGGCCGTCCCGCCGCCCCGGACCGCCACCCGCGGGGTGCTGATCGCGGCGGTGCTCGTCGCCGCGCTGGCCGGAGCCGGCGTGTCGGCCGCACTGCTGCTGCACGGGGACGACGCGGGAGGGGGCGGCAGCCCCGGCGGTACGGCGACGTCCCCGGCGACCGGAACCGGCAGTACCGGCACCCGTCCGCCCTCGACCTCACCCTCGCCCCCCTCGCCGACCGCCTCGCCGGGTCCGACGGGCACCGACTCCCGTACCGCGCCCTCCGGCTACCGCACGGCCCGGGACCCGGCCGGCTACTCCCTCGCCGTACCGGAGGACTTCACCCGCAGCCCGCAGGGCGAGCGCGTCTTCTACCTCTCGCCGGGCGGGACCTTCCGCCTCGGCATCCGGGTCGGCGCGGCCCGGCCGGGCGGCCCGCAGGCGGCGATGGAGCGGTCGGCGGCCGACGGCCCGCACACGAATCCCGGTTACCACGACGGCCGGGTCACCCGCGCCGTGCACGCGGGACACCCGGCCGCGCTCTGGGAGTTCAGCTGGGCCGGCTTCAGCGCGGCGGAGGGCCCGCGGCACACCTACGACCTGTGCTGGGAGGAGTCCGGGCGGCTGTACGACGTGTGGGTGTCGGCGCCGGTCGGCAAGGTGCGGGAGGCACGGGAGTACTTCGACGTGGCGCTGGACACCTTCTCGGTCACGGCTTCGTGACCGGATCCCGGCCCCTGTGGATCCGGCGCTGGAACGTGCGGCCGCCGAGCGGGAGTCGGTGATACCGGCGGACTTCGCGGGCGGTGGAGGTGCCGTGGGGGTGCGCACCGTGCCTCGCGGATTCACCCCGCACCGGTGGAGCGACCGCCCGAACTGCCGCCCCCGCGCGGGGCCCTGACCGTTCGCTTCGACAACGGCCTGGTGCACACGGTACTCATGGGGCATGACTGAAGACGGCGAACACCCGCCCGGCGCACGTCTGATCGGTGGCCGCTACCGCCTCACCGGTCGCCTCGGCTCCGGGCCCACCGGGACGGTCTGGCGCGCACAGGACGAGGCCGGGCAGGGGCAGGTCGCCCTCAAGGAGCCGCTGCTGCCCGGCGATCCGGCCGACGACGAGGACAGCCGCCGTATCGCCCACCGGCTCTCCACGGAGGCCAGGGCCGCCGCCCGGGTGCGCCACCCCTGTGCCGTCACGGTGCTGGACGTCGTCACCGAGGGTCATGTCCCGTGGATCGTCATGGAGTTGGTGGAGGGCGAGTCGCTGCGCGAGGTGCTGCGGCGCGGGCCCCTGCCGCCCGTCGAGGCCGCCCGGATCGGGCTCGCCGTCCTCGGCGCCCTGCGCGCCGCGCACGCCGTCGGCATCGTGCACCGGGACGTCAAGCCGGCCAACGTGCTGCTGGAGTCCGGCACCGGGCGGGTCGTCGTCACCGACTTCGGAACCGGCGACGGCCACCCCGGCGCGGCGCCCGCCGGGTTCGTCGCCCCCGAGCGCGCCGCGGGCCCCGGCGCCGGACCGGCCTCCGACCTGTGGTCCCTGGGCGCGCTGCTGCGGGCCGCGGTGGGGGAGGACACCGAGGGCCGCGGGGACAGTGAGGCCACCGAGGGCACAGGGGGCACCGGGGCCGTCGAGGTCGCCGGCCAGGTGCCGCTGGGCGCGCTCGGCCCGCTGCTGGACCGGCTGAACGCCGACGAGCCGGCGGCCCGCCCCGACGCGGCGCAGGTCGCGGCCGCACTCCACGAGTACCTCGGGCTCACCCCCGTACCGGAGCCCGTGCCGCCGCGGGCCGTACGGCAGGTCCAGGCGGCCGAGGCGGCCGAGGCCGGCCCCGCGGCAGGACCGCGTCGCCGCACCCCGCGCACCACCCTCGGCCTGCTCCTGGCGAAAAAAGCCGGACTCGAATGATCGTTCTGTTCGGGCGGGTGTCAACGCCCTGATCAGCACATTCACTGCCAGTGATCACTGGCGGTGTGTGAGCAGGTCGTGAATCCCCGTTACCGACGGGTACACAAAGGCTGTGCTCCGGCATACTCTGCGCCTCATGACGGACACGCAGGCCTCGGACATCGCCGGTACCAACCCCCTCGCGCCCGCCCCCGAGGGCGCCCGCACCGCCGCCGACGTGGTCACCCCGGAACTGGTGGCCCGGCTCACCAAGGGCGTGGTCGGCTCCGGCCGGACCGCCAACCACACCCCGTTCACCGGCGAGAAGCTGGCCGACCTGCCCGAGTCCACCCCCGAGGACGTGGAGAAGGCCTTCGAGGCCGCCCGCGCCGCGCAGTCCGTGTGGGGGCGGACCCCGGTGGGGCGGCGGGCCGCCGTGCTGCTGCGCTTCCACGACCTGGTGCTCCAGCGGCAGGCCGAGGTCCTCGACCTCATCCAGCTGGAGACCGGCAAGGCCCGGCTGCACGCGCACGAGGAGGTGCAGGCCGTCGCCGTCGCGGCCCGCCACTACGGCCGCAAGGCCCCCGCCTATCTGCGGCCCAAGCGGCACACCGGCGCCATCCCGACCCTGACGAAGGTCACCGAACTGCGCCACCCGCGCGGGGTCGTGGGCCAGATCGCCCCCTGGAACTACCCCCTGGAACTGTCCGTCGGCGACGCCCTGCCCGCCTTCGTGGCCGGCAACGCCGTGGTGATGAAGCCGGACACGGAGACCTGTCTGACGGCGCTGTGGGCGCGCGACCTGCTGATCGAGGCCGGTCTGCCCGAGGGCGTCTTCCAGGTCGTCCTCGGCGAGGGCCCGGTCGTCGGCCCCGAGGTCGTCCGGCACGCCGACTACGTCTCCTTCACCGGCTCCACCCGCACCGGCCGCGAGGTCGCCCAGGGCGCCGCCGCCCGTCTGGTCGGCGTCTCCCTCGAACTCGGCGGCAAGAACGCCATGCTGGTGCTGGACGACGCCGACATCGAGAAGGCCGCCGCCGGTGCCGTACGCGCCTGCTTCTCCTCGGCCGGACAGCTCTGCATCTCCATCGAGCGGCTGTACGTCCACGAGTCGGTCGCCGACGCCTTCCTGGAGCGCTTCGCCGCCCGCACCCGGGCCATGCGGCTCGGCAACTCCCTCGCCTACGGCGCCGACATGGGCTCGCTGGTGGGCGAACGCCAGCTGAAGACCGTCGAGCGGCACGTCGAGGAGGCCGTCGGCAAGGGCGCGAAGGTGCTCGCGGGCGGCCGGGCCCGCCCCGACATCGGCCCCTACTTCTTCGAGCCCACCGTCCTGGACGGCGTCGAGGACTCCATGGCCGTCTGTGCGGAGGAGACCTTCGGGCCGGTCGTCTCGGTCTACCGCTTCTCCTCCGACGACGAGGCGGTCGAGCGCGCCAACGCCACGCCGTACGGCCTGAACGCGTCGGTCTGGACGGGCAGCGCCCGGCGCGGCCGCGAGGTCGCCGCCCGCCTGCGCACCGGCACGGTCAACGTCAACGAGGGCTACGCGCCCGCCTACGGCAGCGTCCAGTCCCCGATGGGCGGCATGAAGGACTCCGGTCTCGGCCGCCGGCACGGCTCGGAGGGCATCCTCAAGTACACCGAGGCCCAGACGGTGGCCCAGCAGCGGCTGCTGCCGATGGCGCCGTCGCTGGGGATGGACGACGCGAGTTACGCCCGCTTCATGAGCACGAGTCTTCGGGTGATGAAGGCGTTCCGGTTCAGGTAATTCCCTTACTCCCTTGACGGACCCGATTCCCCTTCCCTTGACGGCCCGACGAGGACGACCCAACGAGGAGCACACGTGCCGCACGACGCCTACGACTACGACGTCCTGATCGTCGGCTCCGGATTCGGCGGTGCGGTGTCCGCCCTCCGCCTGACCGAAAAGGGGTACAAGGTAGGCGTGTTGGAGGCCGGCCGCCGCTACACCCGCGAGGCCCTCCCGAAGAACTCCTGGGACCTGAAGAACTACCTCTGGGCCCCGAAGCTCGGCCTGTACGGCATCCAGCGCATCCATCTGCTGGGCAACGTGATGGTGCTGGCCGGCGCGGGCGTGGGCGGCGGCTCGCTCAACTACGCCAACACCCTCTACGTCCCGCCGAAGCCCTTCTTCGAGGACCCGCAGTGGAAGGACATCACCGACTGGCAGGAGGAGCTGCGGCCGTACTACGACCAGGCCCGGCGCATGCTCGGCGTCCGCCTGAACCCGACGATGACGCCGTCCGACGTGCATCTGAAGGCGGCGGCCCAGCAGATGGGCGTTGGCGACACCTTCCATCTGGCCCCGGTCGGGGTGTTCTTCGGTGACGGCAAGGACGCCGACGGGACGGCGAAGGCGAGCCCGGGGCAGGAGGTCGCCGACCCGTACTTCGGCGGCGCGGGCCCGTCCCGCAACGCCTGCACCGAGTGCGGCGAGTGCATGACCGGCTGCCGCCACGGCGCGAAGAACACCCTCAACGAGAACTACCTCCACCTCGCCCAGCGGGCGGGCGCGGAGGTGCACCCCATGACGACGGTCGTGTCCGTCACGGACGACTCGCGCGGCGGGTACGCGGTGGCGACCCTGCCGACGGACCGGAAGAAGAAGGGCGAGGGCCGTCTGTTCACCGCCCGGAAGGTCGTCCTCGCGGCCGGCACCTACGGCACGCAGACCCTGCTGCACCGGATGCGGTCCGGCGGCCAGCTGCCGTACCTGTCCGAGCGCCTCGGCCACCTGACCCGGACCAACTCCGAGGCGCTGGTCGGCGCGCAGACCGACAACCGCCGCTACCGCAAGGCACACGGCACGGCGGCGGCCGACTTCACGCAGGGCGTCGCGATCACGTCCTCGATCCACCCGGACGAGAACACGCACATCGAGCCGGTCCGCTACGGCAAGGGCTCCAACGCGATGGGCGGCCTGTCGATCCTCCAGGTGCCGTACGCGGAGGGCTCCTCGCGCGCGCTGGCCTGGCTGACGAACGCGGCCAGGCACCCGCTCCTGGTGCTGCGGTCGCTGTCCAACCGGCGCTGGTCGGAGCGGACCATCATCGGCCTGGTCATGCAGTCCCTGGACAACTCGCTGACGACGTACCTGAAGCCCAACGGCGTCGGCAAGGGCCTGCTCACCGCCCGCCAGGGCCACGGCGCCCCCAACCCCAAGCAGATCAAGGCCGCCACCGAGGCCGCGAGCGTGCTCGCCGCCGAGATCAACGGCTTCGCCGGCAGCAACGTCGGCGAACTGATGGGCACCCCGCTGACCGCGCACTTCCTCGGCGGCTGCCCCATCGGCGACTCGGCGGAGACCGGAGTGATCGACCCGTACCACCGTCTCTACGGCCACCCCGGCATCTCGGTCGTGGACGGCGCCGCGGTCTCGGCGAACCTGGGCGTGAACCCCTCGCTGACGATCACCGCGCAGGCCGAGCGTGCGATGTCGTTCTGGCCGAACAAGGGCGAGGCGGACCCGCGCCCGGCACCGGGAGCGGCGTACGAGCGCCTGAAGCCGGTCGAACCGCAGTCCCCGGCGGTCCCGCAGGACGCCTTCGGCGCACTGCGGCTGCCGTTCCTGGGGATTCCGGCGGTGCCGCCGAAGAAGTAAGCGCGGCGCCCCGCGCGGGCCGGCGCAGGAACCTGCACAGGAATCGGCGCAGAGGGACCTGCATCCCCCTCCGAAAGCAGGTCCCTCGTACGACTCGGCAGGTTTGATCAGCGAGAACCATGAACGGTTGCCCCGGCGGCACCGGATTTCGATGTGATCCGAGTCACTTGCCGGTGCCTTCTCGGGTATGCCGAAGGGCCTTGGGCATGACGAAGGGCCCCGCGGGACGGAGAGGTCGCGGGGCCCTTCTCTTTCAGTCAGCACCGACGGCAGGGCAGCGTCGGTGCCTGGGAAGCGGTGCCGGGGGGCGCACCGCTGGTCGGCGGTCGGAGGAGGCAGCAGTGCCGTCGTGCCGTCGTTCGCTGTCTGCGCGGGGACCCGGGGCTGCGGCGCATCGTTCGACCCGGCACTGGTGCTGATGTGCAGTTTTCCCGCCGGTCGGCCCCGGGCGTCCCCGGAGCCGACCGTTCTCTGGGGTGACCGGGCTGCTGTCCCCTGCCGTCCGGTCACTTTCCGGAGCGAGGTCCCACGGCGCACGGCACGACCCGTACGCCTCATCGCTCCAGCGAGCCACGCGTGGTTCTGTCGGGCCCGCCCCTGGCTGGCACGGACAACCCCTCAACGAAGCGGTGCGCGGGCCGGTCACGCGCCGTACGGGTGAGACGGCGGTAGAACTCAGATGCGACCCCGGCACAGTTCGAGCAGGGTCATGGCGAGGGGGGTGCCGGGCTTGCCGAGGGCCTCGCGGTAGCGGCCGAGGATCTCCATCTCGCGGGAGAGGTGCACGCGCCGCCCGCCGGAGGCGATGCGGGTCTGCTGCACGACGGCGGAGACGGCCATCCGCTCCTGGATGAGGCCGATGATCCGGTCGTCGAGCACGTCGATGCGCTCACGGGCACCGGCGATGGTCTCTTCCGGGGCTTCGGGCGCTTCCGGGGAGGTGGTGGTCATGTTCGGGGCTCCTGGGTGAGGGTCGCTGGGACCGGTGGGCGGCTGTCTGGGGAGCCCCGGAACGACAGAACCCGGAAAACGTCAGGCGCCCCGGGCCTTGTCGGCCCGGGGCGCCTGGGAAGTCGCTTGGCGTTCGCTCAGCTCAAGCAGCACGACCATGGCAGCCGGCGGGCCGGTTGCCATAGGTAAAGAGGAAGGTCGAGTGCGCGAGCATGCGGTCAGTATGCCACGGCGCCTGACCGAAGAGGTCCCACCCCCGCCCCGTTAGAATCGGAACCACAGACCCCCGCCCGACCACCAGAAGGCACCCCGTGTCATCAGCGAACACCGCTGCCGCCGCCCCCGACACCGTCCTGGTCGTCGACTTCGGCGCGCAGTACGCCCAGCTCATCGCCCGTCGCGTCCGCGAGGCGCGGGTCTACAGCGAGATCGTGCCGAGCACCATGCCGGTCCAGGAGATGCTCGCCAAGAACCCCGCGGCGATCATCCTCTCCGGCGGTCCCTCGTCGGTCTACGAGGAGGGTGCCCCCCGCCTCGACCGCGCGCTCTTCGAGGCCGGCGTGCCCGTCTTCGGCATGTGCTACGGCTTCCAGCTGATGGCGCAGGTCCTCGGCGGCACGGTGGACAACACCGGCGCCCGCGAGTACGGCCGCACCGACCTGCACGTCTCCCGGACGTCCTCCACCCTCTTCGAGGGCACCCCGGCCGAGCAGCACGTGTGGATGTCGCACGGCGACGCCTGCTCCGCCGCCCCCGAGGGCTTCTCCGTGACCGCGTCCACGGACGTCGTCCCGGTCGCCGCCTTCGAGAACGACGAGAAGAAGCTCTACGGCGTCCAGTACCACCCCGAGGTCATGCACTCCACGCACGGCCAGCAGGTGCTGGAGCACTTCCTGTACCGCGGCGCGGGCCTGACCCCGTCCTGGACCACCGGCAACGTGATCGAGGAGCAGGTCGCCGCGATCCGCGAGCAGGTCGGCGACAAGCGTGCGATCTGCGGTCTGTCCGGCGGCGTGGACTCCGCCGTCGCCGCCGCCCTCGTCGCGCGCGCCATCGGCGACCAGCTGACCTGCGTGTACGTCGACCACGGTCTGATGCGCAAGGGCGAGACCGAGCAGGTCGAGAAGGACTTCGTGGCCGCGACCGGCGTCAAGCTGGTCGTCGTCGACGCCGAGGAGCGCTTCCTGACCGCGCTCAAGGGCGTCTCGGAGCCCGAGGAGAAGCGCAAGATCATCGGCCGGGAGTTCATCCGCGTCTTCGAGCAGGCGCAGGCCGAGATCATCGCCGACGCGGGCCCGGCCGTGGAGTTCCTGGTCCAGGGCACCCTGTACCCGGACGTGGTCGAGTCCGGCGGCGGCACCGGCACCGCCAACATCAAGTCGCACCACAACGTCGGCGGCCTCCCCGAGGACCTTGAGTTCCAGCTCATCGAGCCGCTGCGCAAGCTGTTCAAGGACGAGGTCCGGATGGTCGGCCAGGAGCTGGGCCTGCCGGACGAGATCGTCCAGCGCCAGCCCTTCCCGGGCCCGGGTCTCGGCATCCGCATCGTCGGCGAGGTGACGAAGGAGCGTCTGGACCTGCTCCGCGACGCCGACGCCATCGCCCGCGAGGAGCTGACCGCGGCCGGCCTGGACCGTGACATCTGGCAGTGCCCGGTGGTCCTGCTCGCCGACGTCCGCAGCGTGGGCGTCCAGGGCGACGGCCGCACCTACGGTCACCCGATCGTGCTGCGCCCGGTCTCCTCCGAAGACGCCATGACCGCCGACTGGTCCCGGCTGCCCTACGACGTCCTCGCCCGTATCTCGACCCGCATCACCAACGAGGTCCGGGACGTCAACCGCGTCGTCCTCGACGTGACCTCGAAGCCCCCGGGCACCATCGAGTGGGAGTGACCGGCTGACTCCCACGGCTCCTACGCGCGCCTGACCGTGCGCAGGGGCGCACCGGGCTTCCAGACCTGGAGGACGAGATACCGCTCGTCCTCGACGTAGGTCCGCACGACCTCCGTCAGCTCGGTACGGAAGAGGTGGAACGGCTCCGGCGGTTCCGCCTCTTTCGCGTATCCGGACTTCCGCTCGCCCTCGACCTCGTACGCCCGGCCCGAGATCCGTACGTCCCCGCCGCCCATCTCCGTGCCCTCGCCCGGGTTCGCCTGGAGCGCGAAGCGGGGATCGCGCAGCAGGTCGAGGGCCTTCAGCGAGCGGTCCATCATGCCGAGCCACAGCTCGCCGCCACGGAAGTCGGTCTCCAGCCCGGAGGTGCGCGGCGAACCATCTTTGCGCACGGTGGCGAGCACATGATGCCGGTGGGCGCGGAAGCGCTCCTCGGTGATCCGGGCCAGTTCGGGTTCGGCGGAGGCGAAGGCCTCCCAGTTCACGGACGTCATACGCGACAGTCTCACCGGTAAACCGGACAACCTCTGTCGTGTATTCGCTGCGTACGTCATCTTTACAAAACGACTCTGCCCTTTTGCGCTGACCGCGGGTAACTTCCGGCCCAGACCGCAATCCAGCGCTGGAGGACCTATGCACGGGCCGACCTCGCCCCTGCCGCTGCCCACCGACCAGCTCCGCTTCGCCATGCCGCCGATGCACGACTCGGCGGAGGACGAACGCCGGCACCGCAAGGAGCGACTCGCCGGGGCCCTGCGGGTCTTCGGGCGCAGCGGATTCGAGGACGGGGTCTCGGGCCACATCACCGCACGCGACCCGGAGTTCACCGACTGCTTCTGGGTGAACCCCTTCGGCATGCCGTTCAAGCACGTCACCGTCAGCGACCTCGTCCTCGCCAACCAGGACGGCCAGGTCATCGAGGGCCGCTACCACGTCAACCAGGCCGCGTTCACCGTCCACGCCCAGGTCCACGCCGCGCGCCCCGACGTCGTCGCCGTCGCCCACTGCCACTCCGTGCACGGCCGCGCCCTGGCCGCGCTCGGCGAGCTGGTCGACCCGATCACCCAGGAGAGCTGTGCCTTCTACGAGGACGTGGCGCTCTACGACGCCTACAGCGGCGTCACCGTCGACGCCGAGGAAGGCCGCCGCATCGCCACCGCCCTCGGCTCCCGCAAGGCGCTCGTCCTGCGCAACCACGGACTGCTCACCGTCGGCGACTCGGTGGACGCGGCGGCCTGGTGGTTCCTGTCCATGGAACGCTCCTGCCAGGTGCAGCTGATGGCGAAGGCGGCCGGCCGCCCGGTCCTCATCGACCACAAACTGGCCGTCGCCACCCGCGAACAGCTCGGCGGCGACCTCGTGGCCTGGATCAACTACCAGCCGCTGTGGCAGGACATCAGCCGCAGCGAACCGGACCTGCTCAGCTGAACTCCCCGAGCACGACCGCCTTCGCCGACGCGAACTCCTCGCCGGCCGAGTCAACACACAGGCCCTCACTTCACCCGCCCTGACCCGGTCCGACAAGCCCGGACGGCTCGCCGTAGGGCACAATTCGCTGACGAAGCGGGGGAGTTGTGCGGCGACGAGACGGCCTGCCGAGGGGCCGCCGGCCGTGTCGACAAGTCGTGGGGAAGGCGGGCGTCCGGCGTGGCGGTGCAGGAGGCGAGACAGGACACGGGTGCCGACGGGACCCACGAGGGCGGTTGCACCTGCGAGGACTGTCCGCACGGCGCCCGCGAGGGGCACCGGCGGGCCGTCGCCGCGTTCCTGCGCCGACGGGACGAGTTCGCCGCGGGGCAGGGGCTGCCGGCAGGCGTGGCGCACTCGGCCTCGGCGTCCCGCCAGTGGGTGTCGGAGGAACTGACCCAGCGCGCGGAGGCCGTCGCGGAGCGCGGCCGCGCCGAGGGCGAGGCGTGGGTCGCCGGGCTGTGGCTGCGCACGGTGGTCGCGGTGTGGGGCGGCGTCGTCGCCCTCCTGCTCGGCGAGGCGCTCACCGCGATCGGTGCGGGCTGGACCACCGCCCGCACCGCGGCGCTGCTCGCCGCGCTCGTCGTCGCCGGCGCCCTGACCACCGCCGGCCGGCTCCACCGCGCCCGCGGCGGAGCGCTCGCCCCGGTGATCGGCGAGGACAACCGGATGTCCACCTCCCGCACGGTGGCCGCCGCCTGGGTGCTGTTCGTCGGCTACGCCGTGCTGCTGCTGGCCGCCCGGCTCGCCGCCGCCTCCGGCCACGCCGAACGCGACGCGCTGATCTCGGGACTCGACCTCGCGCGCGGCACGGGCGTGGTGACCGTCCTCGGCGTGGTGTGCGGCATCGCCGTCCTGGTCCGCCGCGTGGTGGCGCTGCGCATCCTCGCCCAGCGGCTGCAGAAGGTGCCGGCCCACCGGCCGCGCGCCGCCGACCTGCTCACCGACGACTCCGGCCGGGGCGCTTTCAGCGACATCCAGTACGCCGTCATCAGCGCCGTCGCCCTGGTGTTCGCCGCCGTACGGCTCGCCCGCCGGCCCGACCAACTGCCGGATCTGCCCTGGGGGCTGGCCGTGATCGTGCTGATCTCGGCCGCCACCTACCTGGCCGGCAAGTACGCCGAGGGCGGCCGCCCGGTCGTCCTCTCCGTGGTCCGCGCCCGCGAACCGGGCGACCTGGACGGGCCGATCCGCACCGGCGACGACATCGAGATCCGCGGCGCGGGCTTCGTCCCGCCCGGTGCCCGGACCGCCGACCGGCTCTCCCGGATGGTGGTCCGCATCGGCACCGTCGATGTGCACGTCCCTCTGATTCCCGTCACGGGTGGCTTCCGCAACCCCACCGACACCGTCCTGACCGTCCCCGTACCGGTCGAGGTCGAGCCGGGCTCGGTGGAGGTCCAGGTGGTCACCGCGGCCGGGGTGGCGACCAACCGGTACACGGTCCGGGTGACGGAGTGACCCGGCCCGCCGCCGCGTCACCGTCATGTCTTCCTCCCTTCCTTTCGTCCTTTCGCGCTTTCACATGCCTGCTTCGCACAAGCACCCGAATTCCGGAAAAACCTCCGGGAGGGGATTGAACCGGCCCTGACTGTCGTACGTATCGTCGAGTGAGGGGTGGGACGGCGGGCGAGAGGCGGCTGGCGACGATGACTCACGGCATGCGGACGGACACGCACATGAACCGGCTGAACGGCCCCCGCGGCTGGCGGGACACGGCCGCCCACTACGCCCTGCTCCCGCTGCGCGTCTTCCTCGGCGTCACCTTCATCTACGCCGGCCTGGACAAGCTCACCGACAGCGCCTTCATGAAGTCCGGCGGCACCGGCTCGGTCGGCGACATCATGCGCGCGGCCCGCGACTCCGCCGCCGTCCCGGCCCTGGTCGACCTGGCCCTGAAGAGCCCCGTCGGCTTCGGCTACGCCATCGCCTTCGGTGAACTGGCCGTCGGCATCGGCACCCTGCTCGGCCTGCTCGCCCGGCTGGCCGCGCTCGGCGGCGCGCTGATCTCGCTCAGCCTGTGGCTGACCGTGAGCTGGGCGACGACCCCCTACTACTACGGCAACGACCTCGCCTACCTGATGGCCTGGCTCCCCCTGATCCTGGCCGGCGCCCCCTACCTCTCCCTGGACGCGCTCTGGCGATCCCGACGACGGCAGGGCGGATACCGGTAGGCAGGTCGGCGGCCGGCTGCCGTCAGTCGCCCTCCGTGCCGCTCCGTCTGCGTATCGCCCGGGCCACGCCCCCTGCCACAGCGGCCAGGAACAGGCCGGTCACGACCAGCGGTGCGATCGCGAACCACGGTGTCTTCCACAGCCCGCCCGCGGCTCCCGCACAGACCGCCCCTGCGGCGGTGAGGAAGAGCCCGGCGATCAGCCTCCCGGGCTGGAACTCATGACGCAGCACGGCTGACCTCCACCTGTCCCGCACCGACCCCGAGTTCGAGGTCCAGCGTGCCGGCGCTCTCGGCGCCCTTGGCCGGCGCCAGTGTCACGTTCTGAAGCCTGCGTGGCCGCACGTCCACGTCCTTCCTGTTGTCCCCCGGCAGCCGGATGTCGCCGACTCCCACCTCGATGTCCATCCGCACGGTCCCGGCCGCCGGCAGGATCACCCGCAGCTGCCCGGCTCCCACATGGGCGTTCGTCGTGACCGTCTCTCCCTCGGCCGGACGTACCCGGGTCAGGTCGAGGGTGCCCCGACCGGTGCCGAGGTCGTAGCGCGGCTGGACCTGTGCCGTCGCCGCGGGTGTCCAGGAGGTGTCCCTCCAGTGGGTGGTGATGTCCTTCGGCATGGCCGTCGCCCCGGCGAGCAGCACCGCCGTGACCAGCGCCAGGAACACCGTCCCGGCGCCCGTGCGCCCCAGGAAGGAGCTGAGCGCGAGGCCCAGGCCGAAGACCGCCAGCGCGCAGGCGAGACCGGTCTGGAGGCTGGTGCCCAGCGGGCGGGTGTCCCAGGTGAGCCCCGTGCCCAGGCCGCCCGCCACCAGGGCGAGCAGGAACACCCAGCCGCCGATCCAGCGCGGTCCGCGCGGTCTCGGGGGCGCGGCCGGCCGCGGCTGTATGGAGCCGGTGTGCGGCCACGGCAACGCGACGCGCACGTCGACGACCGAGGTCAGGTCGCGGTCGCGGGTGTCGCCGGGCCCCCACAGATAGCCCGTGCCGCCGACATGGGTGCCGTCCTTGACGATCGGGTCCCGCCACCAGGACGGATAGGTGGTGACGACCGGCGGCGCCTGGGCCTCCGGCGGGGCGTCGGCGGCGGCCTGTGCGGCGAGGGGGTCGGGGTCGGCACCGCCGCGGCGCCGTGACCAGTACCCGGCGCCCGCCAGCAGGAGAGAGAGCACCGCGGCGAAGGTCAGCACCCCGCCGTTTCGCAGCAGGGTCAGGAAGATCCCGCAGCCGACCAGGGCGAACAGCACGGCGGCGAGCGCCTGCCCGTCGACCCGGCCGGTCAGGAGCTTGCGCAGCTCGTTCTCCTCCTCGTCCTCGAACGGCACGAGGAGCCAGACGAAGCCGTAGAAGATCAGGCCGATGCCGCCGGTCGCGGACAGCACGGCCAGCGTGATCCGGAAGATCACCGGGTCCATGTCCGTCCGCCGGCCCAGGCCCGCGCACACGCCCGCGATCATCTTGTGCCGGCGGTCGCGCCGGAACCGGTCGAAGGCCGTGACGGCCTGCTGCTCCTGCTCCTCTTCCCCGGCGGGGGTGTCGGTGCCGGGGCCGGCCGCTCCCGTCTTCCGTGTCGCGGCGGGCCCGGCATCCGTCGGTCCGGTGCCCGGGGCCGGGCGCGGGCCGGGGCCGGGTCCCGGACCCGTCGCGGCGTGCTCGTGATCCGTCATGCGTCCATGGTGACGGCCCGGCCGTCGCGACGGCAGTCGGGACGACCCTGGGCGAACCCTGAATTCGGCCCTGAGAAGGGGCGGGGAGCCGTTCGACCGGCACCGGACCCTACTCGCCCGGCGCTCCCCGACCCGGTTCCGCCGAAGATCAGGGGCGTCTCGGGGGCCGACCCTGATGCCTGGCCCCGCCGGTCATGTGACCATCATTGGCATGCCGGAAGCCGCAAGCCTGCCAGTCGACGACCCGCGGCCGCCGCGCAAGCTCTACCGCAGCAGCGACGGACGCTGGCTCGGCGGAGTGGCGCGGGGCCTCGCCGGGCATCTCGGGCTGCCCGTCATCTGGGTGCGGCTCGTCTTCGTCGGCCTGTTCATGGCCAACGGCCTCGGCGCGCTGCTGTACGCGGCCTTCTGGTTCTTCGTCCCCCTCGGCGTCGGCGGCGTCGGAGGTCACAAGCCGCCGGTCGCCGCGGAGACCGCGCCGGGCGGCCGCCGCAGACTCGTGGCCCGCAGACCGGACAAGGGGCAGATCGTCGCGCTGCTCCTCATGGTCGCCGTGTCCATGGTGTTCGTGGGCAGCGTCAACCTGACCAGCGCCGCCAAGGCGTATCTGGTGCCGGCCGTGCTCGTCGCGGCCGGTGTCGCCCTGGTGTGGAGGCAGGCGGACAACGCACGCCGGGCCCGCTGGGTCGAGGTCGGCCGCCGGCGCCGCACACTGACGCTGCTGCGCGCGGCCGGCGGTGTCCTGCTCGTCACGGCCGGTGTCTCGGCCGTCTTCGTGCTCCAGGGGTCGGCCGCCCACCTCGGCGCGGTCCTCCAGGCGGCGCTCGCCGTCCTCGTCGGCATCACGCTGCTCGCAGGTCCCTATCTGGTCCGCATGACCCAGGACCTGTCGGAGGAGCGCCTGATGCGCATCCGCGCCCAGGAGCGCGCCGAGGTCGCCGCGCACGTCCACGACTCCGTGCTGCACACCCTCACCCTGATCCAGCGCAACGCGGACAACGCGGGCGAGGTGCGCCGTCTCGCCCGAGCCCAGGAGCGCGACCTGCGCACCTGGCTGTACAAGCCGGAGGGCACCGGCAAGGACGAGGCCGACGAGCCGGACACGGTCGCCGAGGCGGTGCGGCGCAGCGCGGCCGAGGTCGAGGACAAGCACGGTGTGCCCATCGAGGTGGTCGTCGTCGGCGACTGCCCGCTGGACGACAGGACCCGTGCGCAGATGCAGGCCGCGCGCGAGGCGATGGTGAACGCCGCCAAGTACGGTGGCGAGGGCGGTGCCGTACAGGTCTATGCCGAAGTCGAGGGGAGGACGGTCTTCGTGTCCGTGCGCGACCGCGGACCGGGCTTCGACCCCGACGCGATACCCGCCGACCGGATGGGCGTCAGAGAATCGATCATCGGCCGCATGGAGCGCAACGGCGGCACGGCCCGGCTGCGGGCGGTGCCCGGCGGCGGCACGGAGGTCGAGCTGGAGATGGAGAGGGCGGAGAAGACGTCATGAGCGACGCGACCGAGACGAACGGTACGACGGGGGCCGGCGCGGCCGGACGGCACGTACGGGTCGTGCTCGTGGACGACCACCGGATGTTCCGCGCCGGTGTCCAGGCCGAGATCGGCCAGACCGCGGAGACCGGGGTCGAGGTGGTCGGGGAGGCAGCGGACGTCGACCAGGCGGTCACGGTCATCACCGCGACCCGGCCCGAGGTGGTCCTCCTCGACGTCCACCTGCCGGGCGGCGGCGGGGTCGAAGTGCTGCGCCGGTGCGCGGCGTTGATGGCGGACGCCGAGCAGCCCGTCCGCTTCCTCGCGCTGTCCGTGTCGGACGCGGCGGAGGACGTGATCGGAGTGATCCGCGGCGGCGCCCGAGGCTATGTCACCAAGACCATCACGGGCACCGATCTGGTCGCCTCGATCTTCCGGGTGCAGGAGGGCGATGCGGTCTTCTCGCCGCGGCTGGCCGGGTTCGTCCTGGACGCCTTCGCCTCCACCGACGCCCCGCCCGTGGACGAGGACCTGGACCGCCTCACCCAGCGCGAGCGCGAGGTGCTGCGGCTGATCGCCCGCGGCTACGCCTACAAGGAGATCGCCAAACAGCTGTTCATCTCGGTGAAGACGGTCGAGTCCCATGTCTCGGCGGTCCTGCGCAAGCTCCAGCTGTCCAACCGCCACGAGCTGACCCGCTGGGCGACGGCCCGCCGCCTGGTCTGACCCCGACCGGCTCCGGGACCCCTGGGGGGCGCCCTCACACCACCCGGGTCGCCCCCGCGAACGGCATCAGGTCGATCGGGGCCAGCCGGACCGGCGCCGAGGGGTTGGGGGCGTGGATCATCAGTCCGCCTCCCACGTAGATGCCGACGTGACTGACGCCGGAGTAGAAGAACACCAGGTCCCCGGGCCGCAGTTCGGAGCGGGAGACGCGGCGGCCCGCGTCGATCTGGGCGTAGGTGGTGCGGGGCAGGGAGATGCCGGCGGAGCGGTAGGCGGCCTGGACCAGGCCCGAGCAGTCGAAGGCGTTCGGGCCGGTCGCCCCCCACACGTAGGGGCTGCCGAGCTTGGCGTAGGCGTAGCCGACGGCCGCCGCCGCCCGCGTGTCGGGGGCCGCGGCGGGCCCGGCCTGTGCAAGGGCGTCCCGGACGTCCGAGGCGGACCGGGAGGCACGCCCCCGGGTGCCGCCGTCGCCGGTGACCGCGGACCGCTGCCGCGGCGTGAGCCGCGCCAGCAGCCGCCGGGCCTCGCCCAGTTTGCCGGTGATCGTCGTCTTCTGACGCCGCAGCTCCGCCTGCCGGGAGCGCAACGACGTCAGCTGGACGCGCGCCGCGCCGCGCAACTGCTCGATCTCCCGCAGCTGTTCGCGCACCCGGGACACGGCGGCGGCCTGCTGGTCACCGGCCCGCTCGGCGAACGCGGCGTCGGCCAGGTACCGGTCGGGGTTGTCGGAGAGGGCCAGCTGCCAGGCGGGGGAGAAGCCGCCGGCGCGGTACTGCGCCGTGGCGAACGAACCGAGCGCCTCCCGGGCCGAGTTGAGGCCGTCCTGCTTGCGGGCGGTCTCGTCGCGCAGGGCGTTGAGCCTGCGCCGGGTGCTGTCCGCCGCCTCCTTGGCACCGTCGTACTTCTCGGTCGCGGCCTCGGCCTGCTGGTACAGCGCGTCCACCCTGGCCTTCACCTGTGCCGGTGTCGGCGGGGGCTCGGCGTGCGCCGAACCGCCGAAGCCCGTCGCGGTGGCCGCGCCCGTCAGGGCGAGCGTGGCAGCGGTCCGGGCCGTGGGGCCGATCGGGCGTTGCCGGGGCTTGCGGTGCGCTGCCACCTGGACTGTCACGTCCTTCCGTGCGACTCGACACGATCCGACGGCCGAGCGGTCCGTGGGCCGTGCGGTCCGGCCCAGCGGTGCCTGCGTCCGGCGGTGGCCCGCACAGGGGGAACGGGCCGCCGCCGGACCCTTCTCGGCGGTGGTGCCCGGCCGCCGCCCCTGGCCCGGGCGGTGATGGGGAGCCGGTCACCTGGGGGAGGACGCTAGGCCGGAGTGTGACGGGTAGGTAACGCAGTGTACGGAACTGGCGTCGACAGATCGGTAAGTGACCGTACGTGATCGTGCGGCCGGTCCGGAGTCGTCCCCTTCACGTGGCGTGGTGACCGATGCGCGGAAAGCGGAACAGGCGGGAGGCGTGAGGTGCTATGGGCCGCATATATGCAAGATCCGCAGCGGTGGACGGCCGGGTGCGGACGGCTGTGCCAGGGCCCGGTGGCGAGGGACCGCATCGCCCTGATTAGGCTCCGGCCTCATGGACGTACTCATCCATCTCTTCGTCGGCCTGCACATCATCGGCATCGCGGCGCTGCTCGGCGGTTTCCTCACCCAGATGAAGGCGATGGGCCAGGGCACGGCCCGCTTCGTCCCCGGGATGCTGCACGGCGCGCTCACCATGCTCGTCACCGGAGTGGTGCTGGTCGGCCTCAACCAGGCCGGTGACCACCACATCAACACCATCAAGATCGGTCTGAAGCTGGCCCTGCTGATCGTGATCCTCGGCCTGGTCTACGTCAAGCGCGACGAGGAGAAGGTCGAGAAGGGTGCCTTCGGCGTCGTCGGCCTGCTGACCATGGCGAACATCTTCATCGCCGTCCTGTGGACCTGACGGCCGTCCCTCCCGCCGTACGGGCCGCGCGCACCGCTCCGGCGCCGACCGCGAGCCACGCCGCCACCGCCACCCACACCAGCACCCGCCCCGGCCACCGGAGCCACGGGAGTCGCACGGCGGCCGCGACGGAAAGCGTCGCAGCCGCCGTCATCCCCATCGGGAACACCGTCGACCACCGCCGTACGTCGTAGCCGGGCCGGGGCCGCGCCGCCTCGGCCGCCGGCAGGACGACGTACCAGGCCAGGTCCGGGACGCGGAGCCGAGGCGCGAGAACAGCCGGTACGCGCGCGTGGCCGGGAAACGCCGGTACGCGCGCGTGGGCACCGGTGCGGAGATCAGCCCGGGCGGACCACGCTGTGGATGATCGATTCTCCGCCGTAGTACACCGACTCCTCGCGGACGTAGGCGCCCGGCTTGGGGGCGTGGATCATCATGCCGTTGCCGATGTAGAGGCCGACGTGGCTGATGTCGTCGTAGAAGAAGATCAGGTCGCCCGGGCGCGCGTCCGCCAGGGAGACCGTGGTGCCGGCGTTCACCTGGTCGTACGTGGTGCGCGGGAGCGCGACGCCGGCTGCCTTCCATGCGGCCTGGGTCAGGCCCGAGCAGTCGTAGGAGCCCGGCCCGGTGGCGCCCCACACGTACGGCTTGCCGATCTGGGCGCGGGCGAAGGCGAGGGCCTTCTCGGCCTTCGTGTCGTACGAACCGGACGAGCCGGAGGATCCCGAGGACCCCGAAGAGGTGGAACCCGTCGAGCCCGTGGACGTGGACCCGCCGGAGCCGGACGACGACGAGCCGGACGAACTGCTCTGCTGCTTGGCCCGGGCCGCGGCCTGCTGCTTCGCCAGCTCGGCCGCCTTGCGCGCCGCCTCCTGCTGCTTGGCCTGTTCGATCTGCGCGAGTCGCGCCTTCTCCTGGGCCGTCAGTTGCGAGAGCAGTTCGCGCGCGGAGGCGAGCTTCTTCTGGACGGTCGTCTTGGCCGTCTGGAGGTCCTGCTGCGAGGTGGTCAGCGTCTGGAGGCTCTCGGCGGCCTCCCGCCGCTTCTTCATCGTGGCGGCCTGATCGCCGATGTAGGCGTCGACCGCGCTCTTCTCGCGCGTGGTCAGCCGGTTCATCAGCTGGGTCTGGTCGAAGTAGTCCTGCGGGTCGTTCGCCAGCAGGAAGGTGGCCGTGCTCGGCGCGGCGGCGCCGGTGCGGTACTGGGCCGCGGCGAACGAACCCAGCTCCTCGCGGGCCTTGTTGAGGCTGTCGGTGCGGCGGGCGACCTCCTGGCGGAGGGCGTCGACGTGGCCGCGCTCCTTGCCGGTGCGCTCCTTGGCCGCGTCGTACTTCTCGGTCGCCGACTCCGCCTGCCGGTAGAGGTCGTCGACCTTCTTCTCCACCTCCTCCAGGCTCGGCCGGTTGTGGTCGGTGCCCGGGGCGGCCTCGGCGGTCTGGGACAGCATGGCTATGGAGGTGAGGGCGGCGGTGGCGAGAGCGGGGGTGCGTATACCCGCCGCGGTGGTCCCGCCGGGGCGCGGCTTGCGGTGCGACGCCAAGGGAGGCGACTCCTTCCAATGGTCCGCCTACCGGGTTAGCTGTCGGGTTCGGGCGGTGGTTCGGAAGGGTTGCCCTACGGCGTCGTCCCGGACGGGATTCGGCCGATTCACCCCAGGTTCGGTGGGTCCCCGGCTCCGGGTGCCCCGTACGGGACGGGCCGGACTCGGCGGGGGCCGCGCACGCGGCCCGACCGCAACCTAGCCAACTCGTGTGGCTAGTGTGAAGGTTGGTGCGTGATATGTCCGATACATTTTCGTGATCCGAGACCGGAATCACGTCCGGGTCATCGGGTGATTCCGCTGGGTAAGGGATGTTCGCCCCTTCGCCCGCGCGGTCTTCTTCCCGGGACGGCGACCGGTTGTCGGTGGGGCGCCCTAGACTCGGAGAGCGATGAGCAGCCTCTTTGACGACAGCTTCCTGGCGGACCTCCAGCCCCCGCGCGGGCGCGAGGAGGAGCCTCCGCCGCCGCCCGAGGACGATCACGCTCCGGAGCCGCTTCCGGACGATCTGTTCGGCGGGAAGTTCGACGTGCCGCCGGACCGGGATTCCTACTACCGCGACGGCGCCCCCCGCCCCGCACTCGACGCGGCGGCGCTGCTGGAGGGGCTGAACGACAACCAGCGCGCCGCGGTCGTCCACGCCGGCTCCCCCCTGCTCATCGTCGCCGGCGCCGGCTCCGGCAAGACCCGTGTGCTCACCCACCGCATCGCCCACCTGCTCGCCGAGCGGAGCGTGCACCCGGGCCAGATCCTCGCGATCACCTTCACCAACAAGGCCGCGGGCGAGATGAAGGAGCGCGTCGAGCAGCTCGTCGGCCCGCGCGCGCACGCGATGTGGGTGATGACCTTCCACAGCGCGTGCGTGCGCATCCTGCGGCGCGAGTCGAAGAAGCTCGGTTTCACGTCGTCGTTCTCGATCTACGACGCCGCCGACAGCAAGCGCCTGATGGCCCTGGTCTGCCGCGACCTGGACCTCGACCCCAAGCGCTTCCCGCCCAAGTCCTTCAGCGCCAAGATCAGCAATCTGAAGAACGAGCTGATCGACGAGGAGGACTTCGCCGCCCAGGCCGCCGACGGCTTCGAGAAGACCCTCGCCCAGGCCTACGCGCTCTACCAGTCCCGCCTCCGCGAGGCCAACGCGCTCGACTTCGACGACCTGATCATGACGACGGTCAATCTGCTGCGCGCCTTCCCGGACGTCGCCGAGCACTACCGCCGCCGCTTCCGGCACGTCCTGGTCGACGAGTACCAGGACACCAACCACGCCCAGTACGCACTGGTCCGCGAACTGGTCGGCACCGTCGAGCGCGCCGCCGAGGACGTCACCGAGGACGTCGCCGCCCCGCCGGGCGAGCACGACCTCCCGCCCGCCGAGCTGTGCGTCGTCGGTGACGCGGACCAGTCGATCTACGCCTTCCGGGGCGCGACGATCCGCAACATCCTCCAGTTCGAGGAGGACTACCCGAACGCGACGACGATCCTGCTGGAGCAGAACTACCGCTCCACCCAGACGATCCTGAGCGCCGCCAACGCGGTCATCGAGCGCAACGAGTCCCGCCGTCCGAAGAACCTGTGGACCAACGCCGGCCAGGGCGCCCGGATCACCGGCTACGTCGCCGACACCGAGCACGACGAGGCCCAGTTCGTCGCCGACGAGATAGACCGCCTGGTCGACGCGGGCGACGCCAAGGCGGGCGACGTGGCCGTCTTCTACCGCACCAACGCCCAGTCCCGTGTCTTCGAAGAGGTCTTCATCCGCGTCGGCCTGCCCTACAAGGTCGTCGGCGGCGTCCGCTTCTACGAGCGCAAGGAGGTCCGGGACGTCCTGGCCTACCTGCGCGTTCTCGCCAACCCCGAGGACTCGGTGCCGCTGCGCCGCATCCTCAACGTCCCCAAGCGGGGCATCGGCGAGCGCGCCGAGGCGATGATCGACGCCCTCTCCCAGCGCGAGAAGATCAGCTTCCCGCAGGCGCTCAAGCGCGTGGACGAGGCGTACGGCATGGCCGCGCGCTCCACCAACGCGGTCAAGCGGTTCAACACGCTGATGGAGGACCTGCGCACCATCGTGGAGTCCGGCGCCGGACCGGCCACCGTGCTGGAGGCCGTCCTCGAACGCACCGGATACCTGGCCGAGTTGCAGTCCTCCACCGACCCGCAGGACGAGACCCGCATCGAGAACCTCCAGGAACTCGCGGCCGTGGCCCTGGAGTTCGAGCAGGAGCGCGCGGAGGGCGAGCAGGGCACGCTGGCCGACTTCCTGGAGCAGGTGGCCCTCGTCGCCGACTCCGACCAGATCCCCGACGAGGACGAGGAAGGCGCCGGCGTCATCACCCTGATGACCCTGCACACCGCCAAGGGCCTGGAGTTCCCGGTCGTCTTCCTGACCGGCATGGAGGACGGCGTCTTCCCGCACATGCGCGCCCTCGGCCAGACCAAGGAGCTGGAGGAGGAGCGGCGCCTCGCGTACGTCGGCATCACGCGCGCGCGTGAGCGGCTGTACCTCACCCGGTCGTCCATGCGCAGCGCCTGGGGCCAGCCGTCGTACAACCCGCCTTCCCGCTTCCTGGAGGAGATCCCGACCGCGCACCTGGAGTGGAAGCGGACGGGCGCGACGGCTCCGGTCTCCTCCGGCCCGGCCTCCGGGATCGCCGCCTCGCTGTCCTCGTCCCGCTCGCGCTCGTCGGCCGCGGGCGCGTCCGGGTTCGCCACGCGGCGTACGACGGACAAGCCGGCGGTGTCGCTGGCGGTCGGCGACCGGGTCACCCACGACCAGTTCGGGCTCGGCACGGTCGTCGCGGTGGCGGGCGCCGACGACAAGGCCCAGGCGACGATCGACTTCGGCGACGGCAAGCCGAAGCGGCTGCTGCTGCGCTACGCGCCGGTCGAGAAGCTGTAGAAGCAGTGGAAGGTGTGAGCCCCGCCGGACCGGCGGGGCTCACACCGTCACGGCTCACGTCGGGATACGCGGCTCAGGTCGGGTCCAGGCCGTGGCTGCGCAGCCACGGCAGCGGGTCCACGGCCGCTCCGCCCGCCGGATGCACCTCGAAGTGCAGGTGCGGGCCGGTGGAGTTGCCGGAGTTGCCGGAATACGCGATCGGCTGGCCGGCCTTGACGGACGTGCCCGCGGGGACCTGGTAGCTGGACAGGTGGCAGTACCAGGTCTCCGTGCCGTCCTTCGCCGTCAGTATCAGCATGTTGCCGTAGGCGCTGTTCCACTTGGTGGTGACGGTGCCGTCGGTGGCGGCCATCACCGTGGTGCCGTAGGAGACGGGGAAGTCGATGCCCGTGTGCACCGACATCCAGTTCACGCCCGCCTGGCCGAAGTAGGCGCTGAGCCCCCTCTGCGTGACCGGCAGGACGAACTTGGGGCGCAGCCGCTCCTTGAGCGCGGCCTCCGCGAGGGCCTTCTTGCGGTCCTGCTCCTGCTGGTTCTTGAGGTCGATCCGCTCCTGCGTCCGGCTGGCCCGGTCGGCGAAGTCGTGGGCGTCGGCGGAGAGCGTCTTGAGCTGGGCGTCCAGCTTGCTGTTGGCGATCGCCGGCTTGACCGCGTGCGCGTCCGCGGCGGTGGCGGCGGTGTCCTTGCTGTCGTCGCTGAAGGCACCGACCGAGGCGACCGCGATCCCGGCGACACCCATCACACAGGCCGAGGGCACGGCGACGGTCAGCAGCGCGGAGCGCTTGGCAGGCGTACGGCGCCGGGACCGCCCGGCGCTGCGCGCGCCCGCCCGGGTCGTCGGCGTGGTCTCTTCCTGCTCCTCCAACAGGTCGTTCGCGGCGGGCGGTTCACCGTTTGCGGTGCCCACCGGATCGTCGGCGGCGTACCCCGTCTGAGGGAAGTCCGCGGCCGGGTCGCCGACCTGCTCGAACGTGGCGGTGGCCTGCTGGTCGAACGGCACGCCGGCCTGCTCGGGAACGGCCTGGCCGGGGGAGTTCCACTGCGTGGCGTCGTACGCGCCGGTCTCGAAGCTCTGGGTGCCCCACTCCCACTGCTGGGTCATGCCGCCGGGCTGCTCGGGTTGGAGCCAGCCGCTCGCGTCCCACTGTCCACTGACGTCATGGCCCGTGGCCTGCGGGGGAACGGTCCAGGCGGTGGCGTCGTGCACGCCGGAGTCGTAGGCGGCGTGGTGCTGGGCCGCGTACGCGTCGTAGTGCGGCGTCGTGCCGGTCTGCCACGGCGTCGTGTCGTAGGCGCCGGTGGTCTGCGGGCCGGGCAGGCTGCCGAAGAGCGGGTCGCCGTGGAAGGTGCCGGTGGTGTCGTGGGAGTGCGCGAAACCGGTGGCGTCGTAGCCGCCGTACGTGGTGAAGTCGCCGTAGGAGGCTTCGTGCGTCCCGTACGGCGCGTGGCCGTAGTGCGCGGAGGAGGCGTCAGAAGCCGGGGCCGGGGTGGTCATGGTCCCCGACGGGTGACGGTCGTTCACCAACTTCTCTTTCGCCTCGACAACAGGGGCTGCCAGAGCAGTGCGGCGACTGTACCCGCCGGTACCTGGGCGCGACAATCTTCAGCCGGTTTCGCGTGGGCCGGAAACGGGCAATCGGCGGACTTTCGGGGGACGCCGGACACGAGTTTGGCCGAGAGTTCGATGAGCGTTCGATGTGAGGTGGCTGCTGGTCACCTCAAGGCCGTCTGTAGGTCACGCCACCGTCAGACCGCCGGCGAGCGCGTCCCCGGGGCGCGCCGTGTCGAGGGCCTCGCGTATCCCGGCCGCGACCGCGGGGTGCACCGGCAGGGCGAGATGCCCGATGCCGGTCACCTGGACGTTCTGCACGTCGAGGTCGGGGTGGTCCAGGCACGCCGACTCCACCGGATCCATGATGGTGTCCAGGTCGCTCCAGAAGCTGACGAACCGCGTACGGCAGCCGGGCGCGGGCCGGGCCAGCTCCTCGATCACCCCGGAACCGGGCCGCATCTGGCGCACGATCGGATGGGCGTCGGCGAGCGGCGCCACCCGGGTCCCCGCGTGCGGGGTGCCCAGGGTGACGAGCGTGCGCACCCGCAGATCGCCGCCGAGACGCTGCACGTAGTAGCGCGCTATCAGCCCACCGAGGCTGTGGCCCACGATGTCGACGCGGGCGCTGCCGGTGCGCTCGCAGATCTCCTCGACATGCCGCCCGAGCAGTTCGGCCGCGGTGCGGATGTCACAGGTCAGCGGTGAGTAGTTGAGCGACTCGACGCGCTGCCGGCCGTGCTGGGCGAGGCTGCGGCGCAGCAGTACGAACACCGAGCGGTTGTCGATGAAGCCGTGCAGCAGCACGACCGGCGGGCCGGAGCGGACGGGCAGCCGGGCGGCGCCGTTCTGCGCGGGCAGGGCCGGGAAGCGGCGCTCCTGGACGAAGCCGGTCGGATAGAGCAGCAGGTGGCCGGCCAGGATCGCGGCCTCGAGGGCGGTCGCCTTGAGCAGCGCCATGGACAGTCCGGCGAGCCGTCCCGGCCACAGGCGCCGGTAGATCGCAAGAGAGAGTGGCAGTACTCCGGTGACCTTCATGGGCCGACCTCCTGTCGGCACGCCGGAGGACGGCTCCATCCCCCGTGTGCCCTCATGTCCCACGTGTGATTTCCCCCTCGCTGCGCACCGTAAAACTGCCGGTTGCGGGATGCTGGAGATAACGTTCGTTCACTTCGCGACGGGTGGCGGGACGCGCCAGAAGTGCGGTACTTGTCGTGATGGGCCGGAAGCGATCGCTTCCGGGATCGTCTATGGAGGCAGTGATGGGTGTGGCAGCCGGTCCGATCCGCGTGGTGGTCGCCAAGCCGGGGCTCGACGGCCACGATCGCGGGGCCAAGGTCATCGCTCGTGCCCTGCGCGACGCCGGTATGGAGGTCATCTACACCGGCCTTCACCAGACGCCGGAGCAGATCGTCGACACCGCCATCCAGGAGGACGCCGACGCGATCGGTCTGTCCATCCTCTCGGGCGCGCACAACACGCTGTTCGCCGCGGTGATCGACCTGCTCAAGGAGCGCGAGGCTGAGGACATCCTGGTCTTCGGCGGCGGCATCATCCCGGAGGAGGACATCGCGCCGCTGAAGGAGAAGGGCGTCGCGGAGATCTTCACCCCCGGGGCGACCACGGCGTCGATCGTGGAGTGGGTGCGCGAGAACGCGGGTCAGCGGGCCGCGTCCGGCGGCTGAGCCGACGGCAGGTCCGGGCGGGGTGCGCGGGGGGTGCCGGCCGGTGCCAGCTCGTCCGCCATCGCCGCTCGCAGCCGCAGCGTCGTGACCAGCCGCTGGAAGGCCTCCGCCCAGTAGCCCCCGGCTCCCGGCGCCGCGTCCTCCCGCTCGTCGGGTATCGCCAGCAGCCCTTCCAGCCGTGCGACCTCCGCCGGGTCCAGGCAGCGCTCGGCCAGTCCCATCACCCCGCTGAAGCTCCAGGGGTAACTGCCCGCGTCGCGCGCGATGTTGAGCGCGTCCACGACCGAGCGGCCCAGTGGCGGCGCCCAGGGCACGGCGCACACCCCGAGCAGCTGGAACGCCTCCGACAGGCCGTGTGTCGCGATGAACCCGGCCACCCACGCGGCCCGTTCCGCCGGCTCCAGGGCCGCCAGCAGCTTCGCGCGCTCCGCCAGGGACACCGCCCCCGGTCCGCCCGCCTCCGGCGCCGACGGCGCGCCGAGCAAGGCCCTCGACCAGTCGGCGTCGCGCTGCCGCACCGCCGCCCGGCACCAGGCCGCGTGCAGTTCGCCCTGCCAGCCGTCGGCCACGGGCAGCGCCACGATGTCCCGCGCGGTGCGCCCGCCGAGCCGCTCCGGCCAGCTGCCGAGCGGGGCGGCCTCCACCAACTGCCCCAGCCACCATGAGCGTTCTCCTCTGCCTGCGGGAGGCGTGGCCACCACACCGTCGCACTCCATGCTCGAATCGCACTCGACCGGCGGCTCGACCGCGATCGCCGGCACGGGTCCCGTACGGTCGAGAGCCACACAGGCCGCCGCCCGTACGGCCATGCGCGCGGCCAGCGCCGAGTGCGGCAGCGCCGACAGCAGCTCCGCGGCCGTCGCCCGGACATTGCGGCTGCGGTCGCCCAACGCCTGCTCCAGGAACGGCTCGTCCCCGGCGGCGAGGCCCGCGCGCAGCGTGTCGAGGAACATCAGCCGGTCCTCCGCCCGCTCCTTCGGCCAGGTCGACGCCAGCAGTTCGCGCGCGAGCGCGGGCTCACGCGCGCGCAGTGCGCCCAGCAGCGCCACCCGCTCGGCGAACAGCCCCTCCTGCCACAGCCGCTCCACCCCCTCGGCGTCGTCGGGGCCGGGCAGTGCGGCACCGCCGCCGGGGGCCGCGCGCAGGGCGAAGCGCCAGTCCCTGTTCAACCGGGCCAGCCACAGGGCGCGCGGGCCGGCGAACGCCAGTGCCGCCGGGCGCAGGTCGGTACGCCCCCGGGCCGCGTCCAGCAGGGCGGGCAGCGCCTGCGGGGGCGCCGCGTACCCGTGCTCGACGGCTGCCGCGAGCCACTGCGGGAGCAGCTCCATGAGGTCCGGGGAGCTGCCCCGGCGGCCGCTGCCCGCCGCGCCGGAGCGGTCGGCCAGCAGGGTGGCGAGGCGGCGGGCCGCTGCGGCGGGCAGGACCGGGCGCGGGTCCTCGGGCGCCGGCTCCGGCCGTCGGCCCGCGCGCGCGGGGCGCAGCCCGGCCCGCCGCCGCACGGTCGCGACGGCGGCCGCGTCCAGCAGCGCCAGCGGAGCCTCCCGGCCGGGTGCGGAACCCGCCCAGGGGCGCCGGTCGGTGCCGAGCAGGGCGGTGGTGAGCAGGTCGTCCCAGGAAACCGCGGGATCCGCGCCGGACCGGGCGGCCGAGGTCGCGTTCATGTCGTCCCCCTCCTGATGGCTCAGGGCGTTCCGTTTCGTCTCGGGCCCGCTCAGCACAGCGGCACCGCCTCGTCCGTCCCCGCCGCCCAGGCGGTGAGCGGGGTGAAGCCGCGGTGGCCGCATTCGCCGAAGACCGTCACGGGGGCGCCGCCGGACAGGGCGGTCAGGCGCCACAGGCCGGGGCGGGAGCGGGCGGCCCGGGTCAGGGGCAGGGCCGTGTCCGCGTCGGCGTCGGCCAGCTGCCACGTCTCGCCGTCGGGGACCGGGACCACCCGCTCCAGCGTCACCGGGACCGACTCCAGCCAGGGATCGTCGCGCAGCGCCGCGCCGTACCGGTCCGCCGCGTCCCCCGTCGACACGCCCGGTGGGCGGAACGCGGCAGGCGTCGGCGGGGCGTGGCGCTCGCCCAGGCTCGCCCGGGCCCGGGCGGCTCCCGGGTGGCCGGACAGCTCCGCGTCCAGCGCCAGCCCGACCGGCAGGGACAGCTCCGGGGCCCGGCCCGCGGCGCCGTACGACAGCAGCAGCCGGGTGTCGCCCGAATCGGCGCCGTGCAGCCAGATCCGGCGGGTCGTCAGCTTCGCGTCCACCGTGTCGTACTGGGCGAGGACCAGCCAGCGGTCGCGCACCGGCGGGCCGTCCGCCGGTGCGGGCAGGCCGAGCCGCGAGCGGACCGTGGCCGCGAGGGCGTCCGGCAGCGCGTCGCGGCGCAGCCAGCCCTGGTCGAGCAGATGCAGCAGCGCGCACTCCTCCAGCAACCGGGCCGGCCAGCCCGGCCCCGACGCCGGTATCGCCCCCAACTCCCGCACCCGCGCCGCGAGTCCGGGCGCCTGCGCGTCGACCATGCGGGCCGCCGTCTCGTCCCACGCCCCGTACCCCGCCTGCTCGGCCGGGGCCAGGCCGCCGCGCAGCAGGTCGGCGAGGCGCTGCTCCAGCTCCGTCGCGCCCGCGGTGACCCGCTCGGCCCGGCGCTCGGCCCGCCGCCGTACCGCCTCGGGATCGGCGGGCCCGGACGCGGAACTCCCGTCGCCCCGGGCCGGTTTGCCCTCGACCCGCCCGCGTCTGGAGGCGAGCCATTCCCCGGCCCACCCCGGCGGCTCGCCGGACACCGGCACCGCGCCGCCGCCCGCCCACAGCAGAAGCAGCCCGAGTGCGTGCTTGCACGGGAACTTACGGCTCGGACAACTGCACTTGTACGCCGGTCCGGCCAGGTCCACCACCGTCTGGTACGGCCTGCTGCCACTGCCCCTGCACAGTCCCCACACCGTCCCCTCTCCACTGCCCGTCTCGGACCACGGACCGGCCGTGCCGAGCTTGCTCCCCGCCGTGCGTGACGCGGCGTCAGGCGCCAGTGCCAGCACCTGGTCCGCGGTCCAGCGCACCCGCTGCTCAGTCATGCCCCCGACGGTAGGTCCCGCCACTGACAATCGGCCGTGCGTGGGCGTTTGTGCAGGTCAGAGCGATTGTCAGTGGCGTGGTGCACGGTGGATGCCAGATCCGAACCGGCCGAGCTGGAGGGGGCCTCAGCCATGTCTGTGTCCGAGGAAGTGACGTCCGTGGAAGCGACGCCCGTCGACGCGGCGTCCGGCGAAGCGAGCGGGAGCAGCGGGACGGCGAGCGGGGGAACGGGGACAGTGGGCGGACGCCGGGAGCCGCAGGCGCTGCGACCGCACGCCGAGCACGCCTTCGCCGCCGAACTCGCCGCGCTCGCCCGGCAGGACGACCGCCCGCGCCCGGCCCGCTGGAAGCTGTCGCCGTGGGCGGTGGCGACGTACCTGCTCGGCGGCACCCTGCCGGACGGCACGGTGATCACACCCAAGTACGTGGGCCCGCGCCGCATCGTCGAGGTCGCCGTCACCACGCTCGCCACCGACCGCGCCCTGCTCCTGCTCGGCGTCCCCGGCACCGCCAAGACCTGGGTCTCCGAGCATCTCGCGGCCGCGGTCAGCGGAGACTCCACGCTGCTGGTCCAGGGCACGGCGGGCACCCCGGAGGAGGCGATCCGGTACGGCTGGAACTACGCCCGTCTGCTCGCGCACGGCCCGAGCCGTGACGCCCTCGTGCCCAGCCCCGTCATGCGTGCCATGGCCGAGGGCATGACGGCGCGCGTCGAGGAGTTGACCCGTATCCCGGCCGACGTGCAGGACACGCTGATCACGATCCTGTCCGAGAAGACGCTGCCCGTCCCCGAGCTGGGCGAGGAGGTCCAGGCGGTCCGCGGCTTCAACCTCATCGCCACCGCCAACGACCGTGACAGAGGCGTCAACGACCTCTCCAGCGCGCTGCGCCGCCGCTTCAACACCGTGGTGCTGCCGCTGCCGGAGAGCGCCGAGGCGGAGGTCGACATCGTCACCCGCCGGGTGGAGCAGATCGGCCGTTCCCTCGATCTGCCGGCCGCGCCCGACGGCATCGAGGAGATCCGCCGTGTCGTGACGGTCTTCCGCGAGCTGCGCGACGGAGTGAGCGCCGACGGCCGCACGAAGCTGAAGTCGCCGAGCGGCACGCTGTCCACGGCCGAGGCGATCTCCGTCGTCACGAGCGGCCTCGCCCTGTCCGCCCACTTCGGCGACGGCGTGCTGCGCCCGGGTGACGTCGCCGCCGGCATCCTCGGCGCGGTCGTCCGTGATCCGGCGGCCGACCGGGTCGTCTGGCAGGAGTACCTGGAGACGGTCGTCCGCGAGCGCGAGGGCTGGACGGACTTCTACCGCGCGTGCCGGGAGGTGAGCGCGTGAACGGCACGCGCGGGCCCGGGGCCCGCGACCCCGGCCCCCTCCTGCTCGGCGTGCGGCACCACGGACCCGGCTCCGCGCGCGCGGTGCGGGCCGCGCTGGCCGCCGCCCGTCCCCGTACCGTCCTGATCGAGGGCCCGCCCGAGGCCGACGCGCTCATCCCGCTGGCCGCCGACCCCGGCCTGCGGCCCCCGGTCGCCCTGCTCGCCCACGCCGTGAACGAGCCCGGCCGCTCGGCGTTCTGGCCGTTCGCCGAGTTCAGCCCCGAGTGGGTGGCGATCCGCTGGGCCCTGGAGCAGGGCGTCACGGCCCGCTTCGTCGACCTGCCTGCCACGCACACGCTCGCGTGGCAGGGGCGGGACGTGTCTGCGGACGGGACCGGGCGGCCGGGACGGGGCGCGGGGGAGGATCCGGCCGAGGCGGGCGGCGAGGAGAGCACGGGCGCCGCGGGCAGCGAGGAGAACCCGGGCGCCGCGGGCGACAGGGGAGACCCGCAGGACATCGGTGACGCCCCCGAAGCCGGTGATCAGACCCGCCGGTTCAGGGTCGATCCGCTCGCCGCGCTCGCCGAGGCCGCGGGGTACGACGACCCCGAGCGCTGGTGGGAGGACGTCGTCGAGCACCGGGGCCCGGGTGAGCGGGATCCCTTCGCGCCGTTCGCCGCCCTGGAGGACGCCATGGGCGCGCTGCGCGAGCGGTACGGCGCGGACGGGCACGCGCGTGACCTCGTACGCGAGGCGCACATGCGGCTCCAACTGCGCGCCGCGCGCAAGGAGTTCGGGGACGACGTGGCGGTGGTCTGCGGGGCCTGGCACGTGCCCGCACTGCGCGCGAAGACCACCGTCACCGCCGACCGCGCCCTGCTGAAGGGGCTGCCCAAGGTCAGGACGGACCTGACCTGGGTGCCGTGGACGCACCGCAGGCTCGCCCGGGCCGGCGGCTACGGCGCGGGCATCGACTCGCCGGGCTGGTACGGCCATCTGTTCCACGCCCCCGACCGGCCGGTCGAGCGGTGGCTGACCAAGGTGGCGAGGCTGCTGCGCGAGGAGGACCGGATCGTCTCCTCCGCCCATGTCATCGAGGCCGTCCGGCTCGCCGAGACCCTGGCCGCGCTGCGCGGCCGCCCGCTGCCCGGGCTGAGCGAGACCACCGACGCCGTGCGCGCGGTGCTGGGCGACGGCTCCGAGGTGCCGCTGGCGCTGGTGCACGACCGGCTGGTCGTCGGGGACGCGCTGGGGGAGGTGCCGGAGGCGGCCCCGGCGGTGCCGCTCCAGCGCGACCTGGCCCGGCAGCAGCGCTCGCTTCGGCTCAAACCGGAGGCGCCGGAGCGGGAGTTGGAGCTGGACCTGCGCGGGGAGACGGACGCCGCCCGCAGCAGACTGCTGCACCGGCTGCGGCTGCTCGGCGTCGGCTGGGGCGAGCCGGCCCGGTCGCGGGGGAGCACGGGCACCTTCCGGGAGACCTGGCGGCTGCGCTGGGAGCCGGAGCTGTCGGTGCGGGTCGCCGAGGCGGGCGTGTGGGGGACGACCGTACAGGGCGCCGCGCAGGCCAGGGCGGGGGCGGACGCGGAGGCCGCGCGCGGCCTCGCCGAGGTCACCGCGCTCGCCGAGCAGTGCCTGCTCGCGGGGGTGCCGGAGACCCTGCCGGTGGTCATGCGGGTGCTGGCCGACCGGGCCGCGCTCGACACCGACGTCGGTCATCTCGCCGAGGCCCTGCCCGCCCTCGTCCGCTCGCTGCGCTACGGCGATGTGCGGGGCACCGACACCGGCGCGCTGGCCGGGGTCGCGGCGGGTCTCGCCGAGCGGATCTTCGTCGGCCTGCCCCCGGCCTGCGCCGCGCTCGACACGGACGCGGCGGAGGAGATGCGCGGCCATGTGGACGCCGTGCACACGGCGGTGGGGCTGCTGGCGGAGACGGCGGCCGCCACGGGCACCGACACGGGGAACGCACGCGCGGGGAGTGGCGGCGCAGGGGACGGTGGCGGTGCCGGACCCGGCGCGCTGCGGGACCGCTGGCGGGCCGTGCTGCGGGCGTTGGCGCTGCGCGACACCGTGGCCGGTGTGCTGCGGGGGCGGGCGGTGCGGCTGCTGCTGGACGACGGCGTGCTGGGGCCCGAGGAGGCGGCGCGGCTGATGGGGCTCGTCCTGTCGCCGGGGACACCGCCCGCCGACGCGGCCGCCTGGATCGAGGGTTTCGTCGGCGGCGGGGGCGGGCTGCTGCTGGTGCACGACGAGCGGCTGCTCGGCCTGGTCGACAACTGGCTGACGGGGGTGCCGGCGGAGGCGTTCACGGACGTACTGCCGCTGCTGCGGCGCACGTTCGCGGCGTACGAGCCGGGAGTGCGCAGAACCCTCGGTGAACTGGTCCGGCGTGGACCGGGCGAGCGGACCGCCGGCCGGGCGGCAGGGGCGGGGACGGCACCGGGCTTCGCCGCCGAGCCGGACACCGAGCGCGCCGACGCCGTGCTCCCGGTGCTGCGGCTGCTGCTCGGCCTGGAGGAGGACCGGGACGAGAAGCCGGACCCGGACCCGGACCCGGGCAAGGGTCCGGGCCGGGTCCTGTGCGGGCAGCCGAGGACGACCGACGACAACAGCCTTGCGGGGGTGGGCACATGACAATCCAGCCGATCACGACGACCACCGGTCCCGGCCCCGGCATCGGTCCCGGCCCCAGCCCCGGCGTCGGTCCAGGTCCCGGCGTCGGCGACCCGGCGAGTGAGAGGTTGCGGCGGTGGCGGTTGGTGCTCGGCGGGGAGCAGGCCGACGGGACCGGATGCGCGCTGTCCGGGCGGGACGCGGCGATGGACGGCACGCTCGCCGCGCTCTACGGCAAGGGGGACAAACCGCAGGCGGGGCGCGACCGTTCGGCCGGGCTCGGGGCCTCGGCGCCGTCGGTGGCGCGCTGGCTCGGCGACATCCGCCGTTACTTCCCGTCCTCCGTCGTCCAGGTCATGCAGCGCGACGCCATCGACCGGCTCGGGCTGTCCGCCCTGCTGCTGGAGCCGGAGATGCTGGAGGCGGTGGAGGCGGACGTGCATCTGGTCGGCACGTTGCTGTCGCTCAACAAGGCGATGCCGGAGACGACGAAGGAGACGGCGCGCGCGGTCGTCCGCAAGGTCGTCGAGGACCTGGAGAAGCGGCTCGCGACCCGTACCCGGGCCACCCTCACCGGTGCCCTGGACCGCAGTGCCCGGGTCAGCCGCCCGCGCCACCACGACATCGACTGGAACCGCACCATCGCGGCCAACCTCAAGCACTACCTGCCCGAGTACCGCACGGTCGTGCCGGAACGCCTCGTCGGATACGGGCGGGCCGCGCGGTCGGTGAAGAAGGAGGTCGTGCTCTGCATCGACCAGTCCGGTTCGATGGCGGCGTCCGTGGTCTACGCGTCGGTGTTCGGGGCGGTGCTGGCCTCCATGCGGGCGATCAGCACCCGGCTGGTCGTCTTCGACACGGCGGTGGCCGACCTCACCGACCAGCTGGACGATCCGGTCGATGTCCTCTTCGGCACCCAGCTCGGCGGCGGCACGGACATCAACCGGGCGCTCGCCTACTGCCAGTCGCAGATCACCCGTCCCGCCGAGACGGTGGTCGTGCTGATCAGTGACCTCTACGAGGGCGGCATCCGCGACGAGATGCTCAAGCGGGTCGCGGCGATGAAGGCGTCCGGGGTGCAGTTCGTGGCGCTGCTCGCGCTGTCGGACGAGGGCGCGCCGGCGTACGACCGGGAGCACGCGGCGGCGCTCGCCGCACTCGGCGCACCGGCCTTCGCCTGCACGCCCGACCTGTTCCCCGAGGTGATGGCGGCGGCCCTGGAGAAGCGACCACTGCCGATACCGGACACCGCGTGACAGGAGGAATGAAAGGGGATATGGCTACCCATCGGTAACACGGGGCTTGCGCGGACTTGGGGGTGCCGTGAAGGATCGGTGGAGTCCCTGCCGTGCCGATCCGAGGACGTTAGTCTCCTTGACCTTTTCCGCCGCCCTCCTTGGAACCACCGTGCGCGTGCTGCGCACGGCGGCCGGGCGGCGCACGCTCCAACTGACGCTGCTGGTCGGCGGGTTGTTCGCGCTGGGGTTCCTCTTCGGCGAGCAGGCGCACGCGGCCGACGGAACGCCGGCGGGGGGAGCGGCGACGTCCCTCACGTCCACGACATCCGCGGCGTCCGCGACGTCCGTGACATCCGTACTGCCCCTGACGCCGTCGGACTCCGGGGCGGCCGCGCAGAGTCATCCGGCGCGCACGACCGGCGAGAAGACCGTCACCTCTGCACAGGACATGCAGGACGTGCAAGGCGTGCTGTCCCCGGTGACGGGGACGGTGGCCACGGTGAACCGGACGGTGTCCACGGTCACCGGGACGGTGTCCACGGTCGTCCGGACCGTCGGGGGAGCGGCCGAGCGCGTCGTGCCGGCCCCCCTCCCGCTGCCGGACCTCGGCCACGTGCCGGACGTACCCGATGCGGTCGGCGTGCCGGTGTCTGCGCCGAGCCGGCAGGGGCAGGGCGAGGGCACGGCGAGCCGGCCCGCGAGCCCGGTCGGTACGCCCGCCCCGGCGCACCCGCGCCACGCCCGTACCGACGCCGGTGCCGCGGCCCCGGCCGGGCCGGCCCCGTTCGCCTCGTACGGGCCGGAGAGCGCCCCAGGGTCCCCGTGCGCCGCACCCCCCGCGCGTTCCTCCGCGCACCACGGCGCCGCCGGTTCCAACGGTGCCGTCGCCGCCCCCGGTCGTCCGGCGCCCGCCGGCACCCCGAACGGCGTACTGGGCAAGCAGGCGGCCGAGGGGACCGCGTCCCGTCATGCCGACGTGTATGTCGTCACCCTCGGTCACCGTGCCCCCCTGTGGCTCGTGCCCGGCACCGCCGTGCGCACCGACATGCCCCGCACCCGGGAACGGCACCGGGACATCCCTGTCTTCCCCGGCTAGCTCCGGCCGCCCCTCCTTCGGGCCTCGCCGGTCGCCGGCGACCGATGGCCGATCACCGCCCCCCGATCACCTCTGATCGCCGGTGATCCGTCACTGCTCCGTCGCTGATGCATCACTGATCCATTGCTGATCCATCACTGACGGACACGCGCAGGGGCCCGACCCGCTTCCGTGAGGTGTCCGGACCCGGACGGCCGAATGCCGTCGGATCGTTCGGGCGGGGCCCCACGGGTGAGACGGCCGGTCCCCATAGGGGTGGAGGCCGACCGTCACGGTCCCGGAACCACCGGGGCCGGCCCAGAGGCCTCACCGGGCCAACCCCAGCCCGGTGAGGCCTCGCACATCGCGCCAGTGCGCGGCACGCCGTGCCAGGGAACCCGGCATCATGTGACAGGTATCACCGCTCGGGTGTGACCCTCGATTTAGGGAGCCCCCGCGAGCGGGGATAACCTGCGAGACGGACATGCCGCGCGCTCGGACACCGTGTGCGCCTCCCTTGTGACAAGCGGACGTCACGTTGCCCTTCGCGGCACGCCCACGCATCCAACGAACCGCGAGATCACTGATAGGGACGGAAGCGCGTGGACCTGTTCGAGTACCAGGCGAGGGACCTCTTCGCCAAGCACGATGTACCGGTGCTGGCCGGTGAAGTCATCGACACGCCTGAGGCGGCCCGCGCAGCCACTGAGCGCCTGGGTGGCAAGTCCGTCGTCAAGGCTCAGGTGAAGGTCGGCGGCCGTGGCAAGGCCGGCGGCGTCAAGCTGGCCGCCTCCGTGGACGAGGCCGTCGAGCACGCCAACAACATCCTCGGCATGGACATCAAGGGCCACACGGTCCACAAGGTCATGATCGCCGAGACCGCCCCGGAGATCCTCGAGGAGTACTACGTCTCCTTCCTCCTCGACCGTGCCAACCGCACGTTCCTCTCCATCGCCTCCGTCCAGGGCGGCATGGAGATCGAGGAGGTGGCGAAGGACACCCCGGAGGCCGTCGCCCAGACGCCGATCAACCCGATCGACGGTGTGACCCCGGAGAAGGCCCGCGAGATCGTCGAGGCCGCCAAGTTCCCGGCCGAGGTCGCGGACAAGGTCGCGGACGTCCTCGTCAAGCTGTGGGACACCTTCATCAAGGAGGACGCCCTCCTGGTCGAGGTCAACCCGCTGGCGAAGGTCGCCTCCGGCGACGTCATCGCCCTCGACGGCAAGGTGTCGCTCGACGACAACGCCGAGTTCCGTCACCCCGACTTCGAGGAGCTCCACGACAAGGCCGCGGCCAACCCGCTCGAGGCCGCTGCCAAGGAGAAGAACCTCAACTACGTCAAGCTCGACGGCGAGGTCGGCATCATCGGCAACGGCGCGGGTCTCGTCATGAGCACCCTGGACGTCGTCGCCTACGCCGGTGAGAACCACGGTGGCGTCAAGCCCGCCAACTTCCTGGACATCGGCGGTGGCGCCTCCGCCCAGGTGATGGCGAACGGCCTGGAGATCATCCTCGGCGACCCCGACGTCAAGTCGGTCTTCGTCAACGTCTTCGGTGGCATCACCGCCTGTGACGAGGTCGCCAACGGCATCGTCCAGGCCCTGAAGCTCCTGGAGGACCGCGGCGAGAACGTCTCGAAGCCGCTCGTCGTCCGCCTCGACGGCAACAACGCCGAGCTGGGCCGCAAGATCCTCACGGACGCCAACCACCCGCTGGTGCAGCGCGTCGACACCATGGACGGCGCGGCCGACAAGGCCGCCGAGCTGGCCCACGCCGCCAAGTAAGCACTCAGGACGAGGACACCAACACACCATGGCTATCTGGCTCAACAAGGACAGCAAGGTCATCGTCCAGGGCATGACCGGCGCCACGGGCATGAAGCACACCAAGCTCATGCTCGGTGACGGCACCAACGTCGTGGGCGGCGTGAACCCGCGCAAGGCCGGTCAGAAGGTCGACTTCGACGGCACCGAGGTACCGGTCTTCGGTACGGTCGCCGAGGCGATCAAGGAGACCGGCGCGAACGTCTCCGTGATCTTCGTGCCGGAGAAGTTCACCAAGGACGCGGTCGTCGAGGCCATCGACGCCGAGATCCCGCTGGCCGTCGTGATCACCGAGGGCATCGCCGTGCACGACACGGCCGCCTTCTGGGCGTACGCCGGCAAGAAGGGCAACAAGACCCGCATCATCGGCCCGAACTGCCCCGGCATCATCACCCCGGGCCAGTCGAACGTCGGCATCATCCCGGGCGACATCACGAAGCCGGGCCGCATCGGCCTGGTCTCGAAGTCCGGCACGCTGACGTACCAGATGATGTACGAGCTGCGTGACATCGGCTTCTCGACGGCCGTGGGCATCGGCGGTGACCCGATCATCGGCACCACCCACATCGACGCCCTGGCCGCGTTCCAGGACGACCCCGAGACCGAGCTGATCGTGATGATCGGTGAGATCGGCGGCGACGCCGAGGAGCGCGCGGCCGCGTTCATCAAGGAGAACGTGACCAAGCCGGTCGTCGGCTACGTCGCGGGCTTCACGGCGCCCGAGGGCAAGACCATGGGCCACGCCGGCGCCATCGTCTCCGGCTCCTCCGGCACCGCGCAGGCCAAGAAGGAGGCCCTGGAGGCCGCGGGCGTCAAGGTCGGCAAGACCCCGACCGAGACGGCCAAGCTCGCCCGCGAGATCCTGGGCGGCTGACCTTCTCAGCGGAACACCGGCAGGCCCGTCCCCGCGGTGGGGGCGGGCCTGCCGCCGTTGTCCGCACCGTCCCCGCTGCTCCCGCTGTTCCGCTGTCCCCGTCCAGCCGGGTTCATCCGGCCAGCGGTACCAGTCGCTGCGGCCCGCTCCTCTCCGTCGCGCGGCGCAGCTTGGCTCGCAGGGCCTGCTCCGCCGGGGACAGCGGACCCGGCGCCACCCGGGGCGGCACGCCGCCCACCGCCTGCGCGGGAGCGATCGGTGCCTCGTAGTGCGTAGGGGCCGTGCGCAGGGTGAGCGCCGTCGCGCCGATGATCGTCACGGTGAAGGCGATCGCCGTCCGGGTCCAGAAGGCGTTCCGGCGTTCGCTCACGGTCCGCACGGTGGTCGGCTTCGCGGCCCGCAGCCGCTCGGCCGAGGCCAGTTCGAGCAGCCCGCGGTGGAGCGCGCGGGGGTCGGCCAGGTCCGGGACGCGGGCCGCCACGGCCTGCCGGGCGTGGGTCAGCCGGCTGGCGGCCGCCGGGGTGCTGGCCTCCGTCTCCGCCGCCGTCTCCGGCAGGTCGAGCCCCACACCGTCGTAGAGCAGGAGCGTGCGCCGGTACGACGGCGGCAGCTTCAGCAGGGCGTGCAGCAGCGCGCGACCGGCCGGGTCGGCGGGCGGCGGCTCCGGGTGCCGGTGGCGGGGGCGGAAGCGGTGCCAGGGGGAGAGCGCGCAGTCGTACGCCACCGCCCGTACCCAGCCGGCCGGATCGCGGTCCCGGGCCACCTCGGGCCAGCGCTGCCAGGCCAGTTGGAACGCCCGCTCCACCGCCTCGCGGGCCAGCTCCCGGCGCCCGGTGAGCAGGTAGGTCTGGCGTACGAGGGCGGGGGCGCAGAACGCGTACAGCGCGTCGAAGGCCTGAGCGGGCGTCAGGGACTCCGGCGGGGAGACGGGGGAGGGAACCCGGGGCAGCGTCGTCACCGTGCACTCTTCCGTACGAAAATGAACATAAAAGTATATTGAGCGACACTACGGGGGTTCGCCTGTTACGACGGGAAAGCGCGTGTCGTTGGGAGCATGGCGGGCGTGACCCTGATGACCGCTCGCCGCCGACCGTCGCTGTCGACCCTGCTGACCCGGCTGCGCGACCGCTCGCCCGGACTGGCCGCGAGCCTCCTGGGCGGGGCCGTCGCCGCGGGGCTCGGGCTCGGCTCGCTCGCCGTGCTCGTGATGGGGCTGTGGGTGCTGTCGCCGTATCCCGACAGCGGTCCGGGCGGCGCGCTGCATGTCGCCGCCGCGCTGTGGCTGCTGGCACACGGCGTCGAACTGGTCCGCACGGACACGCTCTCCGGCGCGCACATGCCCGTGGGGGTGACGCCGCTGCTGCTGCTCGCGCTGCCGGTGTGGCTGGTCCACCGGGCGGCCCGGGACGGCGTGGACCCGCCCGCCGACTCCGTCTTCGACCCCCGCGACGACGCCGACGCACCGCCGCTGGTGCCCGCACGCACGGTGTGGACGGGGGTCGTCCTCGGTTATCTCGCCGTCGGTGGCCCGGCCGCGCTGTACTGCGCGGGCGCGGAACTGCGGCCTTCATGGCCGTGGGTGACGGTGTGTCTGCCGCTCGTCGTGGGGGTCACGGCGGCGGTGGGGGTGTGGACGGCGTACGGCCGGCCGCGTGAGCCCGTGCTGAAGGTGTGGCGGATGCTGCCGGGACAGGTGCGGCGACCGGTGTCCGGCGCCGACGGGTGGCGGCGGCTGGGCACGGCCGTACGGGCCGCCGGTGCGGCGACGGCCGTGCTGCTCGGCGGCGGGGCGGCGCTGGTCGGGGTGTCGCTGGCGTGGCACGGCGGGGCGGCGCGGGCGTCGTTCCTTCAGCTGACGGAGGGCTGGACCGGGCGGTGTGCGGTACTGCTGCTCGGGGTCGCGCTGATCCCCAATGCGGCGGTCTGGGCCGCGTCGTACGCCCTCGGCCCCGGCTTCCTGCTCGGCGCCGGGCACCTCGTGTATCCCTTCGCCTCCCGTCCGGCCCCGCTGCTGCCGCCGTTCCCGCTGCTGGCGGCGGTGCCGGACGCGGGGGCCGGGTCGCAGCTCAACTGGGCGGCGGGGGCGTTGCCGGTGGCGGCCGGGGTGACGGCGGGGTGGTTCGTGGCGCGGGGTGCGGTGGAGCGGCCCGCGCGGCAGGGGGAGAGGGTGTCGGCCCGCTGGTCGGCGGCTCGCACGGCCGGGGTGGTGCTGCTGACGGCGCTGGTCTGCGGGGCGGGCTGCCTGCTCCTCGCCGAACTGTCCGGGGGCCCGCTGGGCGTGGCGGCGCTGGCCCGCTTCGGACCGGTGGGCTGGCAGACCGGGGGTGCGGCGGCACTCTGGACGGCGGCGTTCGGGATGCCGGTGGCGCTGGTGGTACGGGCCTGGCGGCTGCGGACGTGGTGGGTGCGGGGCGGGGGGATTCCGGCGCAGGACAGGACGGGGGAGCAGGGTCGGCAGGGTCAGGCAGGGGAAGACGCCGAGTCCGCGGCCGAGGGGACGGGGAGGCCCGAGACCGGGGACGAGGGCAAGGACAAGGGCACGACCAAGGGCGCCGCGAAGGGGCAGGAGGCCGAGTCCCGGTCCGTCGTGCCCGGGGCCCCCGAGGAGGAGTTGTACGACTTCCTCCCGGCCGACGACCCGTATCCTCCGGGCTGGCACGACGACCTCGCGCGCACCTCCCGCTGGGCGGCCCTGCGCGAGACGGCCGCCCGGCACGAGACCGCCGACGAGATCACCGAGGCAGAGATCGCCGATGCCGGCATCCCGGAGGCTGGCATCACCGAGGCCGACATCGCCGAGGCCGAGACGCCCGCCGAGCCCGACGGCCCCGCACCGGATCCGGAGGACATGCCCCCGCCCCCGCCTCCTGCCGAAGCGCCGTGATTCAACTGGCGCCCCTCAGGGGGCACTTCAGCTGTTCCCGACCCCCAGCACCCCGCGCAGCTGCTTCGGCAGCAGGGTGTCGCAGGACTGCTTCGCCTCGTGGGTCAGGGCGTCGTTCACGCACGTGTAGTAGTCGCGGTAGACGAACTGGACGGTGAAGGTCGAGGCGACGAGCATCAGGGCCAGGGACGCCGTCACCAGGCCGCCCACCGCCGCCGTCACCTGGGGGCGGCCGGCGTCGGGGGCCGGCCGGGTGTCCGGGCCCGGGGTGCGGGGCCTCGCGCGCAGGGCGCTGACGCCCCAGTACAGGGCCAGCACGCCCAGGAGCAGGGACACGTACGGCCAGCTGAACAGGGCGAAGAAGACCGCCCACATGCCCGACAGGAGTGCGTAACGGGCGCGGCGCTGGGCCGGGTCCGTCGGGTCCCAGCGCATGCCGCCGCCGGCCGGGCCGCCGCCGGGGCCCTGGGGGCCGCCACCGGGACCGGGCCGCTCGCCGAAGCCGCCGCCGGGGGAGCGGCCGGGCTGCCGGTCGCTCCACTGGCCGCCCCACGGGGAGCCGCCCTCGGGGCCGCCGCCCCGGCCGCCGTCCCCGGAGCCGCCCGGGCCCGAGTCCGCACCCGACGATCCTCCGTGGTGCCGGGGGCGCCACGGGTTGTCCGGGCTGCCCTCCGGGGGCGGGGCGAAGGGGTTGTCGTCCTGCTGCCCCGCGCCGTCTCCCTCGCCGTCCCGGTCTCCTCCGCGCGGCGCCTGCGGCGGCGAGGACGGCCGCTCCCGCAGCAGCGCGGCGCCGCGCCCGCTCTCGCCTCCCCGGGCCGGGCGCGGAGTGAACGTGCGGAGTCGCAGGCTGCGATGGGGCATCAAGAGAGCGTCTTCCCCTGGGTGAATTCGGCTGTCCGACGTGAGCTTCCACCCCGGAAACGCATGGCACACCGCGTGCGTTCCCGAGCCGGTTCCTCCCGAACGCTACCTTCCGGCCACGCCCCCGTCCCGAGGGGGCCGTCCAGTGTGCCGGTATCGTTGCTGGCGGTCGGCTGCTTCGTAGAGTTCCCCGTATCCGGGGGCGCGAAGCATTCGTACGAATGTACAAGACCGGGAAAAGCCGAACAGAACCGAGAAAGGGCCCCATCGTGGCCGCCACCCCCGCTGCCCCCGCGGTCAAGCGCCTCGTGGTGCTGGTCTCCGGATCCGGCACCAATCTTCAGGCGCTCCTCGACGAGATCGCGCGCACCGGAGCCGAGCAGTACGGCGCCGAGATCGTCGCCGTAGGGGCCGACCGTGACGGCATCGAGGGGCTCGCCCGGGCCGAGCGTGCCGGGCTGCCGACCTTCGTGCGGAAGGTCAAGGACTACGACACCAGGGACGCGTGGGACGCGGCGCTCGCCGAGGCCGTCGCCGACCACGAGCCCGACCTCGTCGTCTCCGCCGGGTTCATGAAGATCGTCGGGAAGGAGTTCCTGGCGCGGTTCGGCGGGCGGTTCGTCAACACGCACCCCGCCCTGCTGCCCAGCTTTCCCGGGGCCCACGGCGTGCGCGACGCGCTCGCGTACGGCGCCAGGGTCACCGGCTGCACCGTCCACTTCGTCGACGACGGCGTCGACACCGGCCCGATCATCGCCCAGGGCGTGGTCGAGATCCGGGACGAGGACGACGAGAGCGCGCTGCACGAGCGCATCAAGGAAGTCGAGCGAAGGCTGCTCGTCGAGGTCGTGGGGCGCCTCGCCCGCAACGGCTATCGCATTGAGGGACGAAAGGTAGTTATCCAGTGACCGCCCAGACCAGCGACAGCAGCAGCAAGCGGGCCATCGGTCGCGCGCTCGTCAGCGTCTACGACAAGACCGGGCTGGAAGAGCTTGCGCGGGGGCTGCACGAGGCCGGCGTCCAGCTCGTCTCCACCGGGTCGACGGCCTCCCGGATCGCCGCCGCCGGCGTCCCCGTCACCAAGGTCGAGGAGCTGACCGGCTTCCCCGAGTGCCTGGACGGCCGGGTCAAGACGCTGCACCCGAAGGTGCACGCGGGCATCCTCGCCGACCTGCGGCTGGACAGCCACCGCGAGCAGCTCGCCGAGCTGGGCGTGGAGCCGTTCGACCTCGTCGTCGTCAACCTCTACCCGTTCCGCGAGACCGTCGCCTCCGGCGCCTCGGACGACGAGTGCGTGGAGCAGATCGACATCGGCGGCCCGTCGATGGTCCGCGCCGCCGCCAAGAACCACCCCTCCGTCGCCGTGGTCACCAGCCCCGAGCGCTACGCCGACGTCCTCGCGGCCGTCAAGGACGGCGGCTTCGACCTCACCGCCCGCAAGCGGCTCGCCGCCGAGGCCTTCCAGCACACCGCGTCCTACGACGTGGCCGTCGCCTCGTGGTTCGCGCGCGACTACGCCCCCGTCGACGACTCGCGGTTCCCCGACTTCCTCGGCGCGACCTTCGAGCGCGAGAACACTCTGCGCTACGGCGAGAACCCGCACCAGCCGGCCGCCCTCTACGTCGACGGCAGGGGTGGCCTCGCGGCCGCCGAGCAGCTGCACGGCAAGGAGATGTCGTACAACAACTACACGGACACGGACGCCGCGCGCCGTGCCGCGTACGACCACGACGAGCCGTGCGTCGCGATCATCAAGCACGCCAACCCCTGTGGCATCGCGGTCGGTTCGGACGCCGCCGAGGCCCACCGCAAGGCGCACGCCTGCGACCCGGTCTCGGCCTACGGCGGCGTGATCGCCGTGAACCGTCCGGTCAGCAAGGAGATGGCCGAGCAGGTCGCGGACATCTTCACCGAGGTCATCGTCGCCCCGGACTACGAGGAGGGGGCCCTCGAAGCCCTCACCAAGAAGAAGAACATCCGCGTCCTGAAGGCCCCGAGCGCCCCCTGCAACCGGGTCGAGGCCAAGCAGATCGACGGCGGTCTCCTGCTCCAGGTCACCGACCGCCTCCAGGCTGACGGCGACGACCCCGCCAACTGGACGCTGGCGTCCGGCGAGGCCCTGTCCCCCGAGGAACTGGCGGACCTCGCCTTCGCCTGGAAGGCCTGCCGGGCCGTGAAGTCCAACGCCATCCTGCTCGCCAAGGGCGGCGCCTCGGTCGGCGTCGGCATGGGCCAGGTCAACCGCGTCGACTCCTGCAAGCTCGCCGTCGAGCGGGCCGGTGAGGAGCGCGCGCGTGGCTCCTACGCCGCCTCCGACGCCTTCTTCCCCTTCCCCGACGGCCCCGAGATCCTCATCGGCGCCGGCGTCCGGGCGATCGTCCAGCCGGGCGGCTCGATCCGCGACGAGCAGGTGGTCGAGGCCGCGAAGAAGGCGGGCGTGACGATGTACTTCACGGGTACGCGTCACTTCTTCCACTGAGCGCCCTGAACGCGTGACGGCCTCCGGCCCTCCCCCGAGGGAGCCGGAGGCCGTCGGTCTGTCGGTCAGCAGGGACGCAGGGAGTAGATCGGGTCCCAGGTCGCCGTGCCGGACTCGTAGGCCGTGGACGTCCAGCGGACGCTGCCGTCCTGGTTGAAGAACTTCGCGACCGTGCCCGGCGTCTGGTTGTTGATGAACGGGCCGTCGCCGGTCCAGTTCGAGACGGTCCAGGTCTGGCACTTGTAGAAGTCGAAGTTGGTGCCGTTGACGGTCATGCACAGGTGACCGTAGGCGCAGTTCAGGTCCTTGGCGCTCATCCTGCCCCGCGGGGCCTTCGTGACGGTCAGGCCGTCGTAGCGGACCTGGTCGGCGGAGGACGAGAGCACCTTCGGGTGCCCGGCGAGGACGTGGTCGGCGACCTGCTGGACGCCGGTGACCCGGGTGCCGTCCGGGGCGCTGTCGGCGACGGCCGCGACCGTGGAGCCGGCGACGAGGGCGGTGGCCGCGACGAGAAGCGCGGCGGGCTTGACGATGTTCACGTGTTCCCCCATGTGAACGGTGCTGCATGAACGGTGTGGTCACTCCGCCGTGGCGGAGTGGTTCCAACCCTCACAGCGCCCGCCGCCCGCCGGTACCTGTGAAGTCTCAGGGTCACTTCCTGCCCGGGGGCGCGTACTCCTTGAGGTAGTGGGCGACAAGGGCGCAGTAGTCGCGGTACTTCGGGGGAACTCCGCCCGTGTCGTTCACCTTCTCGACCGAGGTGCGGTAGCCGGCGGAGACCAGCACCCGTTTGTCGCCGGGGAGGCCGGACTTCAGGTGGTTGTCGATGTAGCACAGGTAGCGGCCCATGGCCGGGACGGAGACGGACGGGGTCAGCGGCGGCGTGGGGGTCGCCGACGCGGGGACGCCGTCGTCCCGCATCCACCAGCGCAGGATGGCGGGGGTCCAGCGGGCGATGCCGAACTCCTGCTTGCCGGGGTCGGAGAGGTTCGGGTCGAAGTCGCTCTCGGACTTCAGCATCGCCGCGATGAGCGCGGGCGTGACATCGGGCTCGGAGCAGGCGTGGGCGGAGTCCACGATCAGACGGCGGTACCGCACCGGAACGCCTTGGCCGGTACGGAGTTCGGAGGCGCCGTAACGCGCCTCGGCGGCGGCCTGGGCGGCACTGACGCCGCTCCCGTCCGAGCCTGCGTGCGTGCTTGCGTCGCCGGGCCAGGCACTGATGCCGTAGGCGAGGGCCGCGGCGGCGAGGAGGCCCGCGACCGCGGCCGGCAGGCGTCTGCGGCGCCGGAGCAGGCGCGGCAGGCGGAGCAGGCGCGACGGATCGCCCGTGCCCGCCGCCGCCTCGACCCGGCGCAGCAGCGGCTCCGTCGTGATGCGGTCGGCGTGCGTGCGGGCCAGGCAGTCGCGGACGATCTCCCGCCAGGCGTCCGGGAGTTCGGGCGACAGACGCAGCGCGTCGGTGCCGCGCGCGTAGCTCATCGCCGCGTCGCGGCGGGCGGTCGGGGTCGCGCCGGGGAGCGGGAAGGTGCCGGTGAGGACGAGGTGGGCGAGCACGCCGAAGGCCCAGACGTCGGCCGAGGGGCGGATGCGGCGGCCGCGGTCGCCGATCTCCGCCCACAGCAGCTCGGGCGGGGTGTAGTCGGGGGTGGAGAAGGCGGGGGTGTAGGCGTGGGTGCCCTCCAGCTCGGCGGCCATGTTGAAGTCGCCGAGCCGGGCCGAACCGTCCGGCATCAGCAGCACGTTGGCCGGTTTCAGGTCTCCGTGCACCCAGCCCGCCGCGTGCAGCTGGGCCAGGCCCTCGCAGATCTGGGCGAGCAGGACGGGGCCGGCGTCCGGGCGCGGGGCTGCGGCGAGCAGGACGGACAGGGAGCCCTCGGCCTTCTCCAGGACGAGGACCGTGGCGCCGTCGAGGACGGGGCGGCCGGGGTCGTCCACGACGAGCGTGTCGTACATGCGGAGCAGGCGCGGCCGCTCCAGGCGGCGGTACAGCGTGACCTCGCGCTCCACGAGCTCGCGCAGATGGGACAGTTGGCGCGGGGTGTTGGTGCCGGTGGGCAGGAACTTCAGTGCGGCGGAGTCGGGGAGGTCCCGCGACCGCTCGGTGCGGCGGGCGGCGTAGACGCTGCCGAAGGCGCCCGTCGCGATCGGCTCGCGTACCTCCCAGGCGCCGACCCGGTAGCCCCTGGGGACGGGGACGGCGTACGGCTCGGTCACCGGCCCGCCCGGCTCGCGGAGCCGGACAGGACGACGAGGTCGTCCTCCCGCACCACGTCGAAGCGGAGCGCCAGCGAGACCAGGGACTCCTTCTTGCCGTTGAGGCGGGGGCCCGGATCGGCGCTCTCCGGGCCGGGTTTGAGGCGCAGCTTCACGGCCAGGTAGTCGATGTTCCACTGCACCGAGGTGCGCGAGGCGGCCGGCCAGGCGGGGCGCAGCCGGTCCACGACCTGGTCGACGGTGGGCAGCGGGGCGTGCGGGTCGCCGCGCAGCCGCGATTCGCACAGGGCGGCCAGGACGGAGAAGTAGCGCTTCGTGCGGTCGACGGAGAACGCGGCCGCGGTGGCCTCGCCGTCCGGCTCCGCGTCGTCGTCCAGGTAGTCGTGGCGCGGCGCCCACACCTCGATCGGCAGCAGGTCACCGGCGGCGGGCAGCACGATCCGGGAGAACTCGAAGGGGACGGGCGCGTCGAGGCGGCCCGGGCCGACCTTGATGTGCTCACCGGCGCCCTCGGGGTTCTCCACGACGTACGTCTGCCGCGCGGACAGGTTGCTCAGTATCCAGAACGTGCCCTGCGCGACGATCTCGCCCGCCCGGCGCGAGACCCCGTCGTGCGGGATCGGCAGACCGCTGCCGGGGGCGCGCCCGAAACTGAGGCGCTCGCCGGGGGCGAGCCGGATCTGCTGGCGGTCGCCCTCCGTGGTCGGCGGAGGTACGACGATGATGCTGTACACGGTGTGTCTCCCCGTGCCTGACGGATAGCCGGGTCGGACAGTACGGCTACCCCGGCCAGCCTAGGGGGACACACCGGGGCCGCGCCTCCCCCTTGACGGGTGAGACGCGGCCCCTGGCGGTGATTTGGCGAGAAATCGCTCAGTAGCGCAGACGGTTGAACCACGCCCTGCCGTTGGCGCCACCCACGAAGCAGGCGACCAGGATCGCCAGCACCGTGTGGACGAGGCCCACGACGACGAACGGGTACAGGCCGAGGACCGCGGTGATGATGCTGAACACCATGGTGGTGATGCGGACGCCGTTGCCGCCGGTGTTGAACTTCGCGGCGAGGACGGCTCCGAAGATGCCCCAGGCGAGCGCGAACACCGCCATGGCCACCAGGATGCCGGTGCCGTAGTCGGCGAACTTCTGGAACTGGGAGTCGTTCTGGAGGGTGCTGTCCTTCTTCGCGTGGTTCACGATCGCCGCGTAGAAGACGAACAGCGCCACGCCGATCACCTGCAGGCCGACGATCACCCACAGCATCACGCGGGCGCCGCTGACGTTGCCCGGCATCGCGGTCATCGGGGCGCCCATGCCGTACGGCTGCTGGGCGGGCGGGGCCTGCGGGTAGCCGTACCCCGGCTGCTGGCCCTGCGGGTAGCCGTAGCCCTGCTGCTGGGGCGGCGGGCCGTACGGGTTGTTCGGGTCGCCGTAGCTCATGGCGGTGTTCCTCCGTTTGGTCGAGTGCGGGGACGAGGCGCGGCACTGCACGGAGGAAGCGTTTCTACAGATGCGGTCCGTCCCCCCGATGAGCTGCCCGCTGCACTGTGCCCTCATCGTTCTTGACCGGATATGGGCTTGTCCAGCCGAGGAGCGGAGGTGTTGTGCAAGTGCAACACAGTTGATCAACAGTTGGGCGGGATGGTACGGCGGCGGGGTACCCGGATTGGAACCGGGGGCGGGTCATCCGCGAGGATAGGGGTATGACCGCCCAGATTCTCGATGGCAAGGCCACCGCAGCCGCGATCAAGTCCGATCTGACCGCCCGCGTGGCGGCGCTGAAGGAGAAGGGCGTCACGCCCGGCCTCGGCACGATCCTGGTCGGGGACGACCCCGGCAGCCAGAAGTACGTCGCCGGCAAGCACCGCGACTGCGCGCAGGTCGGCATCGCCTCCATCCAGCGCGAACTGCCCGCCACCGCCACGCAGGAGGAGATCGAGGCGGTCGTCCGCGAGCTCAACGAGGACCCGGCCTGCACCGGCTACATCGTCCAGCTGCCGCTGCCCAGGGGCATCGACGAGAACCGCGTCCTGGAGCTGATGGACCCGGCCAAGGACGCCGACGGCCTGCACCCGATGAACCTCGGCCGCCTCGTCCTCGGCGAGCCCGCGCCGCTGCCCTGCACCCCCAACGGCATCCTCACCCTGCTGCGCCGCCACGGCGTCGAGATCAAGGGCGCCGAGGTCGTCGTCGTCGGGCGGGGCGTGACCATCGGGCGGCCGATGCCGCTGCTGCTCACCCGGCGCAGCGAGAACGCCACCGTGACCCAGTGCCACACCGGCACCCGCGACCTGTCCGCCCACCTCAAGCGGGCCGACATCATCATCGCGGCGGCCGGCTCCCCGCACCTGATCCGCGCCGAGGACGTCAAGCCGGGCGCCGCCGTCCTGGACGTCGGTGTCTCCCGCAACGCCGAGGGCAAGATCGTCGGCGACGTCCACCCGGACGTGACCGAGGTGGCCGGCTGGATCTCCCCGAACCCCGGCGGTGTCGGCCCGATGACCCGGGCGCTCCTGCTGGTCAACGTGGTCGAGGCGGCGGAGCGCAGTGCCGGCCGATGACGGCCGCGCGGGGGCCCTCACCCGCGCCGGCCGCGAGCCGCACCAGGACTCCGGGGAGCAGCCCGCGAAGACCACGCGCCGCTTTCCGCGGATCACCCGGGACACCGCCCGGCCCGAGGGCGGCGGCCGGGCCGCGTCGGGTGCCTCGCCGGCCCCGGCCCGGCAGTGGCCGATGCTGGTCGTGGTGGGCACGGTCGCGCTCGGCCTGCTGCTGACCGCGCTCGGCACGTTCCGCTTCGGCACCCTGCTGATCGGCGCCGCCCTGCTGGCCGGTGCGGTCATGCGCTGGTTCGTGCCGAGCGTCGGCATGCTCGCCGTCCGCTCCCGGTTCACGGACATCGTCACCTACGGCGTCCTCGGCCTCGCGATCGTCCTGTTCGCGATGATGGTCCAGCCGAATCCGTGGCTGCACGTCCCGTTCCTGAAGGATCTCCTGCACGTCACGCTCAGCAACAACTAGCCCCGCTGCCGCCGATGGCCCGCCTCCCCCGGGGACGCGGGCCATCGGCGCGTCCCCCGGCCGGTCCGCCGCGGCGTCCGCGCGCCGCCTGTGCCCCCGTGCGCTCCCACTGCGGGAACTGGGATCCTTAGGCACGGCATCCTTGTGGGTAGCCAGGACGGGACGTACCGGGGGAGAGCAAGGGGGGAAGCGATGCCTCGTTGGAAGGACCTACCGGAGGATCTGGACCCGCAGATCAAGGAGTTCACCAGTCAGATACGGCGGTTGGTGGACCACAGCGGGCTGAGCGTCGCCGCGCTGGCCGACCGCACGGGCTACAGCAAGACGTCCTGGGAGCGTTACCTGGGCGGCCGGCTCCTCGCGCCGAAGGGCGCGGTCGTGGCGCTCGCCGAGGTGACCGGTACCAGCCCCGTCCACCTGACCACGATGTGGGAGCTGGCCGAACGCGCCTGGAGCCGGGCGGAGATGCGGCACGACCGCACCATGGAGGCGATCCGTATCTCCCAGGCCCGCGCGGCACTGGGCGAGTTCGGCGCGGCGGAGGCCACCGGGGGGCCGTCGGGGCAGGCGCTGCCGGGTCTGTCCGGCCGGAAGAACGGCAGTGCCACGGCGACTCCGGGCATCGCCGGACCGGCCGGTGTGTCGCCGACGATTCCCGTGCAGCCCTCGGGACCGGACGCGGACGTCCGGGGCGGGGCGGGGCGCGGCGCGGCCGCTGGCGCGGGCAGCGGCCTCGCCGACGGCGCGGGCAGCGACCGCGGCTCGGCCGAGAGCGGGGACGCCGGCTCCGAAGCGGCTTCCGGCCGTGACTCCGTGAACTCCTGGGGCCTGGCCGGGTATCAGGGCCCGTCCAGGACGAGCCCCCGGCCCGGCGCGGGTGCCGGGGCCGGCTCCGGGTCGGCCTCGGCGGCCGGGGCGCGGGGTGCCGGGGAGGCCGGCGGGTCCGCCCCGGCGCCGGGCGGCCCGGCGCCGCACGACGCCGCCCGGCCCGCCGGGGGGAGCGCGAGGCGGCAGCAGGTGACGATGTTCCTCGCGGGGCTCGTCGGCGTGCTCGTCATCATCGGCGGCGTCTTCTTCTTCACCCACCGCGACGGCGGCAGGCACCAGGACGCGGCCAAGCCGCCGTCGCCCACCGCCGACCGGAACACGAGCCCGCCGCCCGGGGTCAAGTGCGCCGGCTCCGCGTGCACCGGCAAGGACGCCGAGGCCATGGGGTGCAGCGGCGAACTGGTGAGCACCGCCAAGACCGCCGCCGTCGGCACCGCCACCCTGGAGGTCCGCTACAGCAAGGCCTGCGGCGCCGCCTGGGGCCGGATCACCGGCGCCACGCAGGGCGACAGGGTGGAGGTCTCGGCCGGTACGGTCCGCCAGTCGGGGCGGATCACCGCCGTGGGCGACGCCATCGCCTACACCCCGATGGTCGCCGTGCAGGACGCGGCACAGGCCAAGGCGTGCGCGACCCTCGCCTCCGGGCGGACGGGGTGCACGAAGTGACGGGCGGACGGGGTGCACAATGCGGCGAAACGGAGGAAACCGCACCCGCGTGACATCGTGCGGGTGAAATTCCGGGACGGGCGTGCATGGCCCGGCGGATCCTGGGCACGCGAACGGTACCCCCCACGGGAGTCCGGCCAGCCGGTACCTCCCCCATCGGCGGCCGCCTTCCGTCCCCCTCTCCCGGACCGGCGGCCGCCGCTTCGTTGGGCCGGGCCGGGGCCAGGTCGGGCCAGGTCATGGGCAGTTCGCGGCCGGGCCGGTGCCGGATCGGGGCCGGGCGACGGCCGGGATTGCGTCGGGTGGCCGCCTTGTGGGGCGAGCCACACGGCCCGGTACGTCTCGCATGCCGGATGCGCGATAGCCTGACCGCTGGATCGATCTCTTGACGCCAAGAGATCGATCATCGCCCGGGGCCGGGAAGCCCCACCGCCAGCTGTCCTTACGGAGAACGCCATGACCCGCACTCCCGTGAACGTCACCGTCACCGGCGCGGCCGGCCAGATCGGTTACGCCCTGCTCTTCCGCATCGCCTCCGGCCAGCTGCTCGGCGCGGACGTGCCGGTCAAGCTGCGCCTCCTGGAGATCACGCCCGCGCTGAAGGCCGCCGAGGGCACCGCGATGGAGCTGGACGACTGCGCCTTCCCGCTGCTCCAGGGCATCGAGATCTCCGACAACCCGAACGTCGCCTTCGACGGCGCCAACGTGGCCCTGCTCGTCGGCGCCCGCCCCCGCACCAAGGGCATGGAGCGCGGCGACCTGCTGGAGGCCAACGGCGGCATCTTCAAGCCGCAGGGCAAGGCCATCAACGACCACGCCGCGGACGACATCAAGGTCCTCGTCGTCGGCAACCCGGCCAACACCAACGCGCTCATCGCGCAGGCCGCCGCGCCGGACGTCCCGGCCGAGCGCTTCACCGCGATGACCCGCCTCGACCACAACCGCGCGCTGACCCAGCTCGCGAAGAAGACGGGCACCACGGTCGCCGACATCAAGCGCCTGACCATCTGGGGCAACCACTCCGCCACCCAGTACCCGGACATCTTCCACGCCACGGTCGCCGGCAAGAACGCCGCCGAGACCGTGAACGACGAGAAGTGGCTGGCCGACGAGTTCATCCCGACCGTCGCCAAGCGCGGTGCCGCGATCATCGAGGCCCGTGGCGCGTCCTCCGCCGCGTCCGCCGCCAACGCCGCCATCGACCACGTGCACACCTGGGTCAACGGCACGGCCGAGGGCGACTGGACCTCCATGGGCATCCCGTCGGACGGCTCCTACGGCGTCCCGGAGGGTCTCATCTCCTCCTTCCCGGTCACGACCAGGAACGGCGCGTACGAGATCGTCCAGGGCCTGGAGATCAGCGAGTTCTCCCGCACCCGCATCGACGCGTCCGTGCAGGAGCTGGTGGAGGAGCGCGAGGCGGTTCGCGCGCTCGGCCTCATCTGAGCGACGCACTCGGCGAGTTCGCCGTAGAAGACCTGATACGGCCAGAGGCCCCGGAGTGTTCCGGGGCCTCTGGCTGTGCGTGGTGCTTGGCGCTTGGCGCGCTCAGCGCACGTCGACGTAGTCGTACGCGTCGGCGGCGGACGAGGTGCTGTTGCCCGCGTAGTGGAAGCGCCAGGTGCCGTCCGCCGCGGCGGTGACCGTGGTCTTCAGGTAACCGCTGGACGACGACGTGACCGTCTTGACTGTGCTGTAGGAGCTCGCGCCCGCCTTCTTGAACTGCAGCTGGACGGACTGGCTGCCGTAGCCGTAGTACTTCAGGTAGGTCCAGCTCGCCCGGTTCAGCGTGCCGGTGACCGTGATCGTCCTGCCCTTGGAGACCGGCTCCGGGCCCGCGTTGAAGCCGCTGACGTTGACGGCGCGCTTCACCCAGTGGTTCTTGTACGTGTTCTTCTGGATGTAGTCGGAGTCGTTGCCGACCGCCCACGCCGCCACGTTCCACTTGCCGTTCAGGGAGCTGTCGTACAGGTCGCTGGTGGGATCGACCGTGATGGTGATCTTGCACGTGGCGGCGGTGGCGCTCCACTTGTCGCACGTGGCGTCCTGGTCCGTGGCGAGGACGCCGTCCACGTCGGGGTTGTCGCCGTCGATGCTGGTGCCGTGCCACAGGAAGGCGCCGGCGGTGTAGATGCCGGACGGGTCGTTCGCGGTCACGTAGATGTTGAAGGACTTCTTGCCGACGCCCACGACGAGGTCCGCATCGGCGTTGACGGTGACCTTGGTGATCTTGGTGTCGCCCTGGACGTCGTCGGCCGGGACGGCGGCCACAGAAGGTGCCGCCGCCAGCTTCGCGGCGGTGCCCGCCGGGTTGCCGGCCGCGTGCGCGGCCGGGGCGACGAGAGAGGTGAGCGCCACGGCACCGGACACGGTCGCGGTGGCCAGGCTGGCTCGAATGCGCATCTGCGTTCCCCAAGTGGACAGCGTGCCGCACGCTCAGTGGGGGTTGCGTGGCGGCACGAGAGTGATGTGGAGCCTGTTGGCTCGGATGCGGAGACTCGCGAAGGTAAGAAACGGTTGTATGCGAGGTGAAGGAATTTCAAGCGCGGGGTGACCGCGCACGCCTTCGGCTCTCACCCGTTCGCGGCGCGTGCGAGGCGCCCCGGCGCTGCCGCTCCTAGCGTGGCCTCCATGACGACCGTCCGCGTTTCCCCCGCCGCCGCCCCGCAGGCCGCCCCCTCGGCCGTCCAGCCCGTCGGCTACTGGACCTGGGCCGCCCATCAGGCCGTCGTACGCCATCTGCGCGGCGCGCTGGCCGGGATCGATCTCACCCAGCCGCAGTGGTGGGTCCTGAAGGACATCGCCGCCGAAGACGCTCCCCGCACCCGGGCCGAGCTGCAGGACCGGCTCGCCGCGCACCTCGACTCCGGGCCGGAGGAGATCGGGCGGGCCGTCGACACCCTGGTCGCCCGTGCCTGGCTGAGCGTCGACGGGGCCGGCCGCGTGCGCACCACCGACGCCGGCCGGGAGGCCACCCGGCGCGCCGTCGACGTCCTGCGGCGGGTGCGCGCCGAGATCCACGAGGGCGTCCCCGAGGAGGACTACGCCACCGCGCTGGACGTCCTGCGCCGGATGATCCGCAACCTCGGCGGGCGGGCCGACGACCTGAACCCCTGACGGACCCGGGAGAACGCGTGCACGGCGGGACCCCCGCCGTGCACGCGTTCTCCCGTGCTGCCCACCCGCGCTGTCCGTCCCCCGTTGCCCGGCAGCGAGGCCGCCCCATCCGTCCGGCACGCACTGTGCGGTGCCCATGGACTGAGCGCAGCGGTCCGAGTCGCGCCCTTCCGTCCCTTTTGAGGCGTACTTTCGGTGACACGGCGCACTTTCGACCACCGATTACGCATGCCGCTCGTCGGCCCGGGCAGGCGGACGCGGTCCCCGAGCGTGGCAGGTGTGTGACGCAGGGGCATGGATCAGGAACGGAAGGCAACACCGAACATGGCGAACGGAACGGCACGACAGGCCCAGGCGACCATCCACGCGGGGGGAGAGTGGCTGGCAGCGGTCTCGGGTGTGACACGCGAGATCCTGGACCCCGCGGACGCCCGGCCGTTCGCCGTGGTCGCCGAGGGTGACGAGAAGGATGCGGAAAGGGCCGTGGCGGCGGCCCGGCAGGCTTTTGACCAGGGGCCCTGGCCCGCCACCCCCGTCGCCGAGCGCGCGGCCCTGCTGCGCCGCGTCGCCGACCTGCTCGTGCGCGACCGCGAGGCGCTCGGCCTGCTGGAGAGCCGGGACGCGGGCAAGACCGTGGAAGAGGGGCGCGTCGACATCGACTGCGTCGCCGACGCCTTCCGCTACTTCGCCGACCTGGTCGCCGCCGAGGCGCCCGGCCGGGTCGTGGACGCGGGGTCCAGCGACATCCACAGCGTCGTCGTGCACGAGCCCGTGGGCGTCTGCGCGCTCATCACGCCCTGGAACTACCCGCTGCTCCAGGCCAGCTGGAAGATCGCCCCGGCGCTCGCGGCCGGCAACACCTTCGTGCTCAAGCCCAGCGAGATCACCCCGATGACCACCATCGCGCTGATCGAACTGCTCGCCGAGGCCGGGCTGCCCGACGGGGTCGCGAACCTCGTCACCGGCCCCGGCCACACCGTCGGCGCCCGGCTCGCCGAGCACCCCGACGTCGACCTGGTCTCCTTCACCGGCGGCCTGGTCAGCGGCGTCAAGGTCGCCCAGGCCGCCGCGCCCACCGTGAAGAAGGTCGCGCTCGAACTCGGCGGCAAGAACCCCAACGTCGTCTTCGCCGACGCCTGCGCCACCGACGAGGGCTTCGACACCGCCGTCGACCAGGCACTCAACGCCGCCTTCATCCACAGCGGCCAGGTCTGCTCGGCCGGTGCCCGGCTCATCGTCGAGGAGTCGGTCCGGGACCGCTTCGTCACCGAACTCGCCCGCCGGGCCCAGAAGATCAGGCTCGGGCGCGGCACCGCCGACGGCGTCGAGTGCGGCCCGCTCGTCTCCGCGCAGCAGCGCGAGAAGGTGGAGGGCTACGTCGCCTCCGCGCTCGCCGAGGGCGCGGTGCTGCGGTGCGGCGGCAAGCGGCCGGAGCCGAGCGAGGTCCGCCCGGAGTCCGGGTACTTCTACGAGCCCACGATCCTCGACGCCTGCCACCGCGAGATGAAGGTCGTCCGGGAGGAGGTCTTCGGACCCGTCCTCACCGTCGAGACCTTCCGCACCGAGGACGAGGCCGTCCGGCTCGCCAACGACACCGAGTACGGCCTCGCGGGCGCCGTCTGGACCGCCGACGCGGGCCGGGCCCGCCGGGTCGCGGGGCGGCTGCGCCACGGCACGGTCTGGATCAACGACTTCCACCCCTACCTCCCGCAGGCGGAGTGGGGCGGCTTCGGCAGGAGCGGCACCGGCCGCGAGCTGGGCCCCGCCGGACTCGCCGAGTACCGCGAGGCCAAGCACGTCTACCAGAACCTCGCGCCCCGGCCCGTGCGCTGGTTCGCCGGCTGACCCCCTCAACGTCCCCACGCAGCAAGTCCGTTCGGAGTACCCCCATGTCCCACACCCCCTCCCGCCTCTACGACTACGTCGTCATCGGCGGCGGCACGGCCGGCTCGGTCATCGCCTCCCGCCTCACCGAGAACCCCGACGTCACCGTCGCCGTCATCGAGGGCGGCCCCACCGACGTCGACCGCGACGACGTCCTCACCCTGCGCCGCTGGATGGGCCTGCTCGGCGGCGACCTCGACTACGACTACCCGACCGTCGAGCAGCCGCGCGGCAACTCCCACATCCGGCACAGCCGCGCCCGCGTCCTCGGCGGCTGCTCCTCGCACAACACCCTGATCTCCTTCAAGCCGCTGCCGTCCGACTGGGACGAGTGGGAGGAGGCCGGCGCCAAGGGCTGGGGCGCCGTGCCGATGGAGGCGTACTTCGCCCGGCTGAAGAACAACATCGTCCCGGTCGACGAGAAGGACCGCAACGCCATCGCCCGCGACTTCGTCGACGCCGCCCAGGCGGCGCTCGGCGTCCCGCGCGTCGAGGGCTTCAACAAGAAGCCCTTCACCGACGGCGTCGGCTTCTTCGACCTCGCCTACCACCCCGAGAACAACAAGCGCTCCTCCGCCTCGGTGGCGTACCTGCACCCGGTGATGGACGAGCGCCCCAACCTCCACATCTACCTGGAGACCCGGGCCTACCGGCTGGAGCTGGCCGGCACCCGCGCCGAGGGCGTCCACGTGCGCACCAAGGACGGCGAGGAACTGCTCATACGGGCCCGCAACGAGGTCGTGCTGTGCGCCGGAGCCGTCGACTCCCCGCGCCTGCTCATGCACTCGGGCATCGGCCCGCGCCAGGACCTGGAGGCCCTCGGCATCCCGGTCGTCCACGATCTGCCGGGCGTCGGCGAGAACCTGCTCGACCACCCCGAGTCGGTCATCGTCTGGGAGACCCACGGGCCGATTCCGGAGAACTCCGCGATGGACTCCGACGCGGGCCTGTTCGTGCGCCGCGACCCCGAGCACACGGGCCCGGACCTGATGTTCCACTTCTACCAGATCCCGTTCACGGACAACCCGGAGCGGCTGGGCTACGAACGCCCCGCGTACGGCGTCTCGATGACCCCGAACATCCCCAAGCCGAAGTCCCGCGGCCGCCTGTACCTGACCAGCGCCGACCCCGAGGTCAAGCCCGCGCTGGACTTCCGGTACTTCACCGACGAGGACGACTACGACGGCCGGACCCTGGTCGACGGCATCCGCATCGCCCGCGAGATCGCGAAGTCCGAGCCGCTGGCCGGCTGGCTCAAGCGCGAGGTCGCCCCCGGCCCGGAGGTCACCGGCGACGAGGAGCTGAGCGAGTACGCCCGCAAGGTCGCGCACACCGTCTACCACCCGGCCGGCACCTGCAAGATGGGTGCCGCCGACGACGAACTCGCCGTGGTGGACCCGGAGTTGAGGATTCGTGGCATGCAGGGCATCCGGATCGCCGACGCGTCCGTCTTCCCGACGATGACCGCCGTGAACCCGATGATCGGGGTGCTGATGGTCGGAGAGAAGGCCGTCGACCTCATCGGGGAGAAGGCCGTCGAGCTGGGCGGTGATGCCCGATGAGCGCCACCGTCCCCACCCGCAAGCCGCCCACCGCGACCGGCACCGACACGCCCGTCTTCTCCGTCTCGGGCCTGTGGAAGGTCTTCGGCCCGAAGGCGGAGCGCGTCCCCGCCGACGCCGAACTCACCGCGCTGGACCCCGCCGGCCTGCGCGCCCGTACCGGCTGCACGGCCGCCGTCCGGGACGTCTCCTTCGACGTCCGCAAGGGCGAGGTCTTCGTCGTCATGGGCCTGTCCGGCTCCGGCAAGTCCACCCTGGTGCGCTGCCTGACCCGGCTCATCGAGCCGACCGCCGGCACGATCGCCATCGACGGCGAGGACGTCCGCGCCATGGACAAGGCCCGGCTGCGCGAACTGCGCAGGCACCGTGCCGCGATGGTCTTCCAGCACTTCGGTCTGCTCCCGCACCGCACCGTCCTCGACAACGTCGCCTACGGCCTGGAGATCCAGGGCATCGGCAAGGCCGAGCGCCGCGCCCGCGCCGCCGAGGTCGTCAAGAAGGTCGGCCTGGAGGGCATGGAGAAGCGCCGGCCCAGCCAGCTCTCCGGCGGCCAGCGCCAACGCGTGGGCCTGGCACGGGCGTTGGCGGTCGACCCCGAGGTGCTGCTCTTCGACGAGCCCTTCAGCGCCCTCGACCCGCTGATCCGCCGTGACATGCAGGACGAGGTGGCCCGGCTGCACCGCGAGGAGGGCCGCACGATGGTCTTCATCACCCACGACCTCGCCGAGGCCCTCAAGCTCGGCGACCGGATCGCCCTGATGCGCGACGGCGAGGTCGTCCAGCTGGGCACCCCCGAGGAGATCGTCGGCTCCCCGGCCGACGACTACGTACGCGAGTTCGTCCGGGACGTCCCGCGCGAGCAGGTCATGACGGTCCGCACCGCCATGCGCCCGGCCGCGGCCGACGAGGACGGCGGCCCGGCCGTGCGCCCCGACGCCACCGTCGCCGAGGCCATCGAGGCCGTCGCCCGGTCGGGCGCCCCGGCCCGCGTGATGGACGAGGGCACATGCCTGGGCGTCGTCGACCACGAGCGGCTGCTGGACGTGGTCGCCGGTGTCACGGACGTGCCGAGCAGCACCCCGGAGGCCGTCTGATGGCAGCGCTCACCGTGGCGGCCGCCCGCGGCGCCAAACCGAAGATCCTCAGGAGCCGGGCCGCGGGCAAGCTCCTGCTGCTCGCCCTCCTCACCGCCGTCCTGCTGCCCGTCCTCGGCCGCTGGGGCAACGGCGCCTGGCCGCACGAGCTGACCGTCAGCCTGACGGGGCCGCTGACGTCGGCCAGTAACTGGGTCATCGACAACCGGGACAGCCACCCCCTGTTCCTGTACTTCTTCGGCTACATCAGCAACGCCGTCGTCCTCTCCGTGCGCGCCGTCTACCTCACCCTGCTCGCCCTGGGCTGGACCGGCGTCACGGTCCTCGGCGCGCTGGTCGCCTGGCGCGTCGCCGGAGTCCGGCTCGCCGCCGGCACGGCCGCCGCGTTCCTGGCGTGCGGCGCGCTCGGCATGTGGGTGCCGACCATGCAGACCCTCGCGCTGATGGTCGCGGCCGTGCTCGCGTCCGTGCTCGTGGGCGTGCTGCTCGGGCTCGCCGCCGGCCTGTCCGACCGCCTCGACCGCGCCCTGCGCCCGGTCCTGGACACCATGCAGGTGCTCCCGGCCTTCGCCTACCTCCTCCCCGTCGTCCTGGTCTTCGGCATCGGCGTCCCCGCGGCCGTCCTCGCCACCGTCGTCTACGCCGCCCCGCCGATGGCCCGCCTCACCGCGCTCGGCCTGCGCGGCGCCGACCCCGAGGTCCTGGAGGCCGTGGAGTCCCTCGGCGCCACCCGCCGCCAGCGGCTGCTGACCGCCCGGATCCCGCTGGCCCGGGGGGAACTGCTGCTCGGCCTCAACCAGACGATCATGATGGCGCTGTCCATGGCCGTCATCGCCTCGGTCATCGGCGCCGGCGGCCTCGGCGACCGCGTCTACCAGGCCCTCGCCTCCGTCGACGTCGGCCAGGCCCTCGCGGCCGGCATCCCCATCGTGCTGCTCGCGATCGTCCTGGACCGCGTGACCGCGGCCGCGGGCGAGGACCGTACGGCGCGAACGGCGCAGCCCGGGACGCCCCGCACCATCGGCTGGGTGTACGCGCTCGCCGTCACCGCGGCCGTCGCCCTCGCCGCCCGTCTGCTGCACGGCCTGAACTGGCCCACCGGCTGGACCCTCGGCATCGCCGCGCCGGTCAACAGCGCCGTCGACTGGATGACCGCCCACCTCTACTCCGGCGTCCCGGTCATCGGCGGCACCGCCGACTGGGCCGGCCACTTCACCACCTGGGTCCTGGACCCGGTCCGCGGCGGTCTGCAGTGGCTGCCCTGGTGGTCCGTGCTGCTGATCGTCGCAGCGCTGGCCTGGCTGATCGGCACCTGGGCCACCGCCCTGACCGCCGTCCTCGCGATGGCCGCGATCGGCGTGCTCGGTGTCTGGGACCCGGCCCTCGACACGCTCTCGCAGGTGCTGGCCGCCGTCGCCGTCACCCTGGTCCTCGGCTTCGCGACCGGCATCGCCGCCGCCCGCAGCGACCGCGTCGAGCGCGCCCTGCGCCCGGTCCTGGACGTGTTCCAGACGATGCCGCAGTTCGTGTACCTGATCCCGGTCGTCGCGCTGTTCGGCGTCGGCCGCGCCCCGGCCGTGGCGGCCGCCGTCGTCTACGCCCTGCCCGCCGTCGTCCGGATCACCGCGCAGGGCCTGCGCCAGGTCGACCCGGCCGCGCTGGAGTCGGCGCGCTCGCTCGGCGCGACCGGCCGCCAGCAGCTGTGGCAGGTCCAACTCCCGCTCGCCCGGCGCTCGTTGCTGCTCGCCGTCAACCAGGGCGTGGTCCTGGTCCTCGCCGTCGTCATCATCGGCGGTCTGGTCGGCGGCGGCGCCCTCGGCTACAACGTCGCCTTCGGCCTCGCCCAGGGCGACCTCGCCACCGGCCTGGTGGCCGGTGCCGCCATCGTCTGCCTGGGCCTGATGCTGGACCGGGTGACCCAGCCGACCGAACGCCGCGCGAGGAAGGGAGCCTGACATGCGCGTACGTACGACCGTCCCGGCCGCCCTCGCCGTGCTGGGGCTCGCCACCGGCTGCGGCGCCGCCGACATGACCAAGCAGGCCTCGCCGTTCGCCAACGCGCAGGGCGCGAAGTCCGTGACCCTGTCCGTGCAGTCCTGGGTGGGCGCGCAGTCCAACGTGGCCGTCGCCCAGTACCTCCTGGAGCACAAGCTCGGCTACCGCGTCGACACCGTCCAGGTCGACGAGGTGCCCGCGTGGGACGCGCTCAGCCAGGGCCGCGTCGACGCGATCCTGGAGGACTGGGGCCACCCGGACCAGGAGAAGCGGTACGTCGAAGACAAGAAGACCATCGCCCGCGCCGGCGACCTCGGCGTGACCGGCCACATCGGCTGGTTCGTGCCGACCTACCTGGCGAAGCAGCACCCCGACATCACGGACTGGAAGAACCTGAACAAGTACGCCGGCCTCTTCCGCACCCCGGAGAGCGGCGGCAAGGGCCAGCTGATGGACGGCTCCCCGTCCTACGTCACCAACGACAAGGCCCTGGTCGGCAATCTGAACCTGGACTACCAGGTGGTCTTCGCCGGTTCCGAGGCCGCGCAGATCACCCAGATGAAACAGTTCGCCAAGGAGAAGAAGCCCTTCCTGACCTACTGGTACTCGCCCCAGTGGCTGTTCAAGAAGGTCCCCATGACGGAGGTGAAGCTGCCGCCGTACAAGGACGGCTGCGACGCGGACGCGGCGAAGGTCGCCTGCGCCTACCCGCACACCCCGCTGCAGAAGTACCTCAACGCGGACTTCGCCAGGTCGGGCGGCAAGGCGGCGGCCTTCCTGAAGAAGTTCCGGTGGACGACCGAGGACCAGAACGAGGTCTCCCTGATGATCGCCGACCAGAAGCTGTCCCCGCAGGACGCCGCGAAGAAGTGGGTGGACAGCCACCCGGACGTGTGGAAGAAGTGGCTGTCCTGAACCGCCCTACGTCTTCAGCTGCTTCTTCAGCTGTTCGGTCATCCCCTGCAGTGCCAGCGCCGCCCAGCGCTGCTGCTTCGGTCCGAACGTGATGCGCGTGGCCCCGAGTTCGCCGAGTTCGGCGAGCGAGGGGCCCGTGGCGTCCAGGTGGCCGTGGACGTTGACCGGGCCCTGGATGCCGGACCGCAGCAGCGGCAGTACGTCCTCGGGGGCGCGGATAGGGAAGATGCAGTCCGCGCCCGCCGCCACGTACAAAGCGGCCCGCTCGATGGCCCGTTCGGGATCCGTCTCGCCGCGCAGGAAGGTGTCGACGCGGGCGTTGAGGAACAGCCGGTCGCCCGCGGCCGCGCGGAACTCGGCGAGGAACTCCGCCTGCTCGTGCGGGTCCTTCAGGACACCTCCGGCGGAGTCCTCAAGGTTGCAGCCGACGGCGCCCGCCTCCAGCAGCCGTTCCACGATCTCCCGCGGCGCGAGCCCGTACCCGGCCTCGATGTCCGCCGACACCGGCACGTCCACGGCCCGGGTGATCCGGGCGACCGCCGCGAACATCTCGTCGGCCGGGACCGCCCCGTCCTCGTACCCGAGCGACGCGGCCACGCCCGCGCTCGGCGTGGCCAGCGCCGGGAACCCGGCCGCCGCGAACACCCGCGCGCTGGCCGCGTCCCACGGGCCGGGCAGGACCAGCGGATCGCCCGGGGCGCGCCCCAGGTGCAGCGCGCGGAACTCCTCGACCGTGCCGCCACGGCTCACGCGTGCTGCCCCGGCCGGTAGTGGCCGGGCACCATCCGGGTGCTCACGCCGATCCGGTTCCAGGCGTTGATCACCGTGATCGCGGCGATCAGCTGGGCCAGCTCGGGCTCCTCGAACTGCTTCGCGGCCCGCTCGTACACCTCGTCCGGCACGAAGCCTCCCCCAGACTCCGTCCGGGAGGTGCCCCCAGTCAGGACGGTGATCGCCTCGGTCAGCTCGATCGCCGCCAGTTCCCTCTCCGTGTAGAAGTGCTTCGACTCCTCCCACGCGCTGAGCTGCACGATCCGCTCCACGCGCTCACCGGCCGCGAGCGCGTCCTTGGTGTGCATGTCGAGGCAGAACGCGCAGTGGTTGAGCTGCGAGGCGCGGATCTTGACCAACTCGTACAGCGTGGGGTCCAGCCCCCGCCGGGCGGCGGCGTCCAGCCGGACCATCGCCTTGTAGACCTCGGGCGCGTGCTCGGCGAACTGCATCCGGGGCGTGTGCTCGGCGACGTACTCGGCCTGCTTCTCGGTGCTGATGTCAGTGCTCATGCCGTCGACCCTACGAGCGAGGCAGCCCAGGGGTATGGTCCATTTCCATGGCGAAACCTTGGGCCACTCTCGGCGTCGACCTCCACCTCGAACCGACCGGCGCGGGCGGGCTGCGCCGGGGCCTGACCGACGCCCTGCGCGACGCCGTCCGCACCGGCCGCCTCGCCCCCGGCACCCGGCTGCCGTCCTCCCGCACCCTCGCCACCGACCTCGGCATCGCCCGCAACACCGTCGCCGAGGCCTACGCCGACCTGGTCGCCGAGGGCTGGCTCACCGCCCGCCAGGGCTCCGGCACCCGCGTGGCCGAAAGGGCCGCCGTCACCCCGGCGGACCCGGCGCGCAGCGGTGCGGCGGCCCCACGGCGCACGGCACCGGCGCGCCCCACGTACAGCCTCCTGCCCGGCACCCCCGACCTGGCCGCCTTCCCGCGCGCCGCGTGGCTGAAAGCCGCCCGCCGCGCCCTGGCCACCGCCCCGCACGACGCCCTCGGCTACGGCGACCCGCGCGGCCGCCCCGAACTGCGCACCGCCCTCGCCGGCTACCTCGCCCGCGTCCGCGGCGTCCGCACCGACCCCGAGACCCTCATCGTCACCTCGGGCTTCGCCCACGCCCTGCGGATCATCGGCCCCGTGCTCGCCGCGCGCGGGGTGCGCGCGGTGGCGGTGGAGTCGTACGGCCTGGACGCGTACCGGCGTCTGCTCCGGCAGGCGGGCCTCGCGACACCCCCGCTCCCGTACGACGAACTCGGCACGGACCCCCGGGTGCCGGGCGACGCCGGCGCGGTCCTGCTCACCCCCGCCCACCAGTTCCCGATGGGCCTGCCGCTGCACCCCGACCGGCGGGCCGCCGTCGTGGACCGGGCACGGCGCACCGGCGGGCTGATCCTGGAGGACGACTACGACGGCGAGTTCCGCTACGACCGCCAGCCCGTCGGCGCCCTCCAGGGCCTGGACCCCGACCACGTGATCTACTTCGGCACCGCCAGCAAGTCCCTCGCCCCCGGCCTGCGGCTGGGCTGGATGGCACTGCCGCCCGCTCTGGCCCAGGAGGCGATCGAGGCCAAGGGCACGCACGACACCGTGGGGGTGCTGGAGCAGCTCACCCTCGCCGAGTTCATCACCTCCGGCGCGTACGACCGCCAGGTCCGCTCCGCCCGCCAGCGCTACCGGCGCCGCCGCGACGCCCTGGCCGAAGCGGTCGCCGCCCGCGCCCCCGAGGTCACGGTCACGGGCATCGCCGCCGGCCTGCACGCCCTCCTGCGCCTGCCGCCGGGCCTGGAGGAGTCGGTGGTCCAGGCCGCCGCCTGGCAGGGCCTGGCCCTCCAGGGCCTGTCCTTCCACCGTCACCCGGAGGCGGCCGCCGAGCCGCTGGACGCGCTGGTGGTGGGGTACGCGACCCCGCCGGACAGCGCGTGGGCGGGCGCACTGGAGGCCCTGTGCCGGGTGCTGCCCTGACCACAGGCGGCTTTCAGGCGACGGACTCCTCGGCCCCCGGTGCCTCTCCGAAGCGCGCCAGCGCCATCGCGCCCGCCACCGCCACCAGGAAGCCCAGGACCGCCAGCCAGGTCAGCCCCTCCCGGGTGCGGTCGCCCAGCCAGACGACGCCCACCGCCGCCGGTCCGAGCGTCTCGCCGATCACCAGGCCGGCCGTGGCCGTGGTCACCGCACCCCGGGTCAGGGCGGAGGTCAGCAGCATGAACGCGGCGCCACTGCCGATGACCAGCGCGTACGTCGCCGGGTTGGTGAGCAGTTGCGCGGGCCGGAGCGAGTCGATCAGGCGCACCGACACCTCCACCACCCCGAACCCGAACCCGGCTCCCAGCCCGAGGACCAGCGACCGGCCCTTCCCGGTCAGCCGCCCGCCCGCGAGCGCGAGCAGCAGCATGCCGACGGCCACCGCGAGCATCACGTACCGCAGGGTGTCCGATCCGTCCTGTCTGCCCTCCGGCCCGGACGCCAGCGCCAGCATCGCGAGCCCGGCGCACACCACGGCCACCGCGCCCCACTCCGTGCCGTTCAGCCGTACCCGCAGCAGGCGCGCCGCCACCACGGCGGTCACCGCCAGGCTCGACGCCAGGGCGGCGCTGACGGCGTAGATCGGCAGGGACCGCAGCGCCACGATCTGGAACAGGAAGCCGAGCCCGTCCAGCGACAGCCCGGCGAGGTACCGCCACTGTCTGAGCGCGCGCAGCAGCAGCGCGGCCTCACCGCCCTCGCCCGTACCGGCCGTCCGCGCGGCCACCGCCTGCAACACCGTCGCGGTACCGAAGCAGACCGCCGCGCCCAGGGCGCACACCATTCCAAACAACACAAAGGGACTCTAGGCGAGTGGTAAAGCCGCAGGCCGCCTGAACGGCGGTTCTCACCGATCTCTAGGCTGATCCGAACGTCCTACGAACCAAAGTCCGATACGGGGGAGACTCCACCATGGAGAACACGCGCCGCCGGCTGCGCTCCGGCACGGTCGTCCTCGGCGGCATGGGCCTGCTGGCCGCCGCCCTGACCGCCTGCTCGTCCGAGCCGGACAAGCGCTGCGTGGACCGCGGCAGCTACGACTTCGCCCGGGGCTACAGGATCGTCTCCGACAAGAACTGCACGTCCACCAAGGCGTCGGTCGACGGCGGCTGGTACTACGGCGGCACGAAGAAGGGCTCCTGGGCGGACGGCGGCTCCTTCACCAGGCCCCGCAAGAGCTCCGGCAGCAGCCACGGCGGGGTCCACCGCGGCGGCTTCGGCGGCGGCCACCACAGCTCCGGCGGCTGAGGCCCGTATGGAGCGCCGTACCCTCACCCCCCGCCCCGGCTGGCAGCGGACGGTCGAGGAACAGGGGCTGATCTACCCCCTCACCCGCCACCCCGACGACTCCCTGCGCCCGTACTGGGACGAGAGCGCCGCGTACGTCTTCACCCTGGACGAGGTCGAGGCGCTGGAGGAGACCGTCGCCGAACTGCACGCCATGTGCCTCGCCGCCGCCGGGCACCTCGTGGCGCAGGACCGCCTCGCCGACCTCGGCATCACCGACCCGCGCGTGGCCGCCGCGGTCACCGAGTCCTGGCGGCGCCGGGCCGAACTCCCCTCCCTGTACGGCCGGTTCGACCTGCGCCACGACGGCACCGGCCCGGCGAAGCTCCTGGAGTACAACGCCGACACCCCGACCTCGCTGGTCGAGGCGGCCTCCCCGCAGTGGTTCTGGATGGAGGAGCGCTTCCCCGGCGCCGACCAGTGGAACTCCCTGCACGATCGCCTGGTCGAGGCCTGGCGGACCCAGGCCGCGTTGCTGCCGCCCGGCGCCCCGCTGCACTTCGCGCACTCCGCGGCCGACGAACTCGGCGAGGACCTGATGACGGTCGCCTATCTGAAGGAGACCGCCGAGCAGGCCGGGCTCGACACCGACTGGCTGGCCATGGAGGAGATCGGCTGGGACACCCTCTCCGGCCGCTTCGTCGACAACCGGCTCCGGTTCATCCGCGGCATCTTCAAGCTCTACCCGTGGGAGTGGCTGACCACGGACGCCTTCGCCGGACACGTCCTCGACACCCTCGACAACGGCGGCGGCACGGGCTCGACGCTGTGGATCGAGCCCGCCTGGAAGATGCTCCTGAGCAACAAGGCCCTGCTGGCGATCCTCTGGGAGCTGTACCCCGGCCACCCGAACCTCCTGCCCGCCTACCTGGACGGCCCGCGCGAGCTGGCCACGACCGCGGGCTACGTCGCCAAGCCCCTGCTCGGCCGCGAGGGCGCGGGCGTCACGGTGCACCGGCCGGGCACCGCGCCGGCCTCGCGCGACGAACCCTGCTGCTACCAGCAGCTCGCCCCGCTGCCCGCCTTCGACGGCAACCACGTCGTCCTCGGCGCCTGGGTCGTCCAGGGCGAACCGGCGGGCCTGGGCATCCGCGAGTCCTCGGGCCTGATCACGAACGAGTACGCCCGCTTCGTGCCGCACGTGATCCTCTAGGCCCCTTCGAGCACCGCCCGCACCTGCTCCAGCCCCCAGTCCAGGTCCGCCTCGGAGACGACCAGTGGCGGCGAGAGGCGCATCGTCGCGCCGTGGCTCTCCTTCACCAGCACTCCGCGCTCCATCAGCCGCTCCGCGACCTGCCGCCCGCTGCCGACGTGCGGGGCGACGTCCACCCCGGCCCACAGCCCGCGCCCCCGCACCGCCGTCACCGCGCCGGTGGCCGGCAGCTGTGCCAGCGCCCGGTGCATCCGCGCGCCCAGCTCGGCCGCCCGCGCCTGGAACTCGCCGGTGCGCAGCATTGCGATCACCTCCAGCGCCACCGCGCACGCCAGCGGATTCCCGCCGAACGTCGACCCGTGCTCGCCCGGCCGGAACACCCCGAGCACCTCCGCGCTCGACACCACCGCCGACACCGGCAGGATCCCGCCGCCCAGCGCCTTGCCCAGCACGTACATGTCCGGCACGACCCCCTCGTGCTCGCACGCGAAGGTCCGCCCGGTCCGCCCGAGCCCCGACTGGATCTCGTCGGCCACGAACAGCACGTTCCGCTCCCGGGCCAGCTCCCGCACCGCCGCCAGATAGCCGGCCGGCGGCACGATCACCCCGGACTCGCCCTGGATCGGCTCCAGCAGCACCGCGACGGTGTTCTCCGTCAGCGCCGCCCGCATCGCGGTCAGATCGCCGTACGGCACGATCTGGAAGCCCGGCGTGTACGGCCCGAAGTCCGCCCGGGCCTCCGGGTCGGTCGAGAAGCTGATCACGGTCGTCGTACGCCCGTGGAAGTTGCCGCCCGCGACCACGATCTTCGCCATCTCCGCGGGCACGCCCTTGACCTTGTACCCCCACTTGCGGGCCGTCTTGACCGCGCTCTCCACCGCCTCCGCGCCGGTGTTCACGGGCAGCACCATCTCCATCCCGCACAGCTGGGCCAGCTCGGTGCAGAAGGCGGCGAACCGGTCGTGCAGAAAGGCGCGCGACGTCAGTGTGACCCGCCCCAGCTGCGCCGTCGCCGCCTCGATCAGCCGCCGGTTGCCGTGCCCGAAGTTCAGCGCGGAGTACCCGGCCAGCATGTCCAGGTACCGGCGGCCCGCCACGTCCGTCAGCCACGCCCCCTCGGCCGTGGCCACGACGACGGGCAGCGGATCGTACGTGGGCGCGCAGTGCGCGTCGGCGGCGGCGATGAGATCTTCGGCGGTGGTCATGATCGCTCCCGGTGCGGCGGTGCCCCCTTCGATGCCCTCACCCCATCCTCGCTCGCATGGTGGACGCGCGGCCTGTCGTGCGCGGCCCGCCCGGTAGGCTGATCAACGGGCCGTGACTGGCGCGCTGGGATGGGACCGACCATCAGGGAGCGGCCCTGCGGGACAGCGATCCCGCGGGAAAACAGTGCCGTGCGCCTGGGCCGAACGTGAACGCTGTACGCACACCGTCCGGAGGTCCCCGATGCCTGAGCAGCAGCCCCTTTCCACCGAGTCCACCGCCTTCCGCGCCGCCCTCGACGTGATCCGCGCCGTCGAGCCGCGCGTCGCCGACGCCATCGGCCAGGAGGTGCACGACCAGCGCGAGATGCTCAAGCTGATCGCCTCCGAGAACTACGCCTCCCCGGCCACGCTGCTGGCGATGGGCAACTGGTTCAGCGACAAGTACGCCGAGGGCACGATCGGCCGCCGCTTCTACGCCGGCTGCCGCAACGTCGACACGGTGGAGTCCCTCGCCGCCGAGCACGCCAAGGCGCTGTTCGGCGCCCGGCACGCCTACGTCCAGCCGCACTCCGGCATCGACGCCAACCTCGTCGCCTTCTGGGCCGTCCTCGCCGACCGCGTCGAGGTCCCCTTCCTGGAGAAGGCGGGCGCCCGCCAGGTCAACGACCTCACCGAGGCCGACTGGGCCGAGCTGCGCCAGGCCTTCGGCAACCAGCGCATGCTCGGCATGTCCCTGGACGCGGGCGGCCACCTCACCCACGGCTTCCGCCCGAACATCTCCGGCAAGATGTTCGACCAGCGCTCCTACGGCACCGACCCGGCGACCGGCCTGATCGACTACGAGGCGCTGCGCGCCCAGGCCCGCGAGTTCAAGCCGCTGATCATCGTCGCGGGCTACTCGGCGTACCCCCGGCTGGTGAACTTCCGGATCATGCGCGAGATCGCCGACGAGGTCGGCGCGACGCTGATGGTCGACATGGCGCACTTCGCCGGTCTGGTCGCCGGCAAGGTCCTGACCGGCGACTTCGACCCGGTCCCGCACGCCCAGATCGTCACCACGACCACCCACAAGTCGCTGCGCGGCCCGCGCGGCGGCATGGTCCTGTGCGACGACTCCCTCAAGGACCAGGTCGACCGCGGCTGCCCCATGGTCCTCGGCGGCCCGCTCCCGCACGTCATGGCCGCGAAGGCCGTCGCCCTGGCCGAGGCCCGGCAGCCCGCCTTCCAGGACTACGCCCGGCGCATCGTCGACAACTCCCGCGCGCTGGCCGAGGGCCTGACGCGCCGCGGCGCCACGCTCGTGACCGGCGGCACGGACAACCACCTCAACCTGATCGACGTGGCCACGTCGTACGGCCTCACCGGCCGCCAGGCCGAGTCGGCCCTCCTCGACTCCGGCATCGTCACCAACCGCAACGCCATCCCGGCCGACCCGAACGGCGCCTGGTACACCTCCGGCATCCGCATCGGCACCCCGGCGCTCACCACCCGCGGCCTCGGCACGGCGGAGATGGACGAGGTCGCGGGCCTGATCGACCGCGTCCTTGCGACGACGGAACCGGGCACCACGAAGTCCGGCACCCCGAGCAAGGCCTCCCACGTCCTGGACGCGAAGGTGGCCGAGGAGATCGCCCAGCGGGCGACCGACCTGGTGGCGGGCTTCCCGCTGTACCCCGAGGTCGACCTGGGCTGACCCGCTGCCGCGCGCGGGGTCGGATCGGTGCCGTCGCCACTGTCCACACCTGAGAGAATGATGAACATGGCCTCTGCTGACCGACCCCGCGTGCTCTCCGGTATCCAGCCCACCGCCGGCTCGTTCCACCTCGGCAACTACCTCGGCGCCGTCCGCCAGTGGGTGGCGCTCCAGGAGTCGCACGACGCCTTCTACATGGTCGTCGACCTGCACGCGATCACGGTCCCGCAGGACCCGGCAGAGCTGCGTGCCAACACCCGGCTCGCCGCCGCCCAGCTGCTCGCCGCCGGCCTGGACCCGGACCGCTGCACCCTCTTCGTGCAGAGCCATGTCCCCGAGCACGCCCAGCTCGCCTGGGTCATGAACTGCCTCACCGGCTTCGGCGAGGCCAGCCGCATGACCCAGTTCAAGGACAAGTCCGCCAAGCAGGGCGCGGACCGGGCGAGCGTCGGCCTGTTCACGTACCCGGTCCTCCAGGTCGCCGACATCCTGCTGTACCAGGCGAACGAGGTGCCGGTCGGCGAGGACCAGCGCCAGCACATCGAGCTGACCCGGGACCTGGCCGAGCGCTTCAACGGCCGCTTCGGCGAGACCTTCGTGATCCCGTCGCCGTACATCCTCAAGGAGACGGCGAAGATCTACGACCTCCAGGAACCGACGATCAAGATGAGCAAGTCGGCGTCCACGCCGAAGGGCCTCATCAACCTCCTCGACGAGCCGAAGACGACCGCCAAGAAGGTCAAGAGCGCCGTCACCGACACCGACACCGTGATCCGCTACGACGTGGAGCACAAGCCGGGCGTGTCGAACCTGCTCACCATCTACTCCACGCTCACCGGCCGCACGATCGCCGAGCTGGAGCGGGAGTACGAGGGCAAGATGTACGGCGCCCTGAAGACCGACCTCGCCGAGGTGATGGTCGAGTTCGTGACGCCGTTCAAGGAGCGCACCCAGCAGTACCTGGACGACTCCGAGACGCTCGACTCGATCCTGGCCAAGGGCGCGGAGAAGGCGCGCGCCGTCGCCGCGGAGACGCTCGCGCAGGCGTACGACCGCGTGGGATTCCTGCCGGCGAAGCACTGAGCCGGCTGCCGCACCGGACAGAGCGCTGCACATCACTTCCCTCGCGCCTGCCCACAGGACACCCGTGGCCGTACAGTCAATAGCCACGGGCGGGGAAGAACGCGGTAAGAACACAGGGCGCGGACGACAGGAGACGACGTGGGGACCGTAACGATCGGCGTGTCGATCGCGGTCCCGGAGCCTCACGGCAGCCTGCTCCAGGAGCGGCGCGCGGGCTTCGGCGACGCCGCGGCTCACAGCATCCCGACGCATGTCACGCTGCTGCCGCCGACCGAGGTCGACGCGGCGGACCTGCCGGCCGTCGAGGCGCACCTCACCGAGGTCGCCGCGGCCGGCCGCCCCTTCCCGATGAAGCTGTCGGGCACGGACACCTTCCGCCCGCTCTCGCCCGTCGTCTACGTCCGGGTCGTCCGGGGCGCCGATGAGTGCGCCCGGCTCCAGCAGCGGGTGCGGGACGCCTCCGGGCCTGTGCCGCGCGAGCTCCAGTTCCCGTACCACCCGCACGTCACCGTCGCGCACGGCATCTGCGAGGCCGCCATGGACCGCGCCTTCGCGGAGCTGTCCGGCTTCGAGGCCGACTGGCCGTGCACCGGCTTCGCCCTCTACGAACAGGGCCTCGACGGCGTCTGGCGCAAGCTGCGGGAGTACACGTTCGGGGGCTCCGTGGTCCCGCCCCAGGCGAGCGGCGCCGAGGTGGAACGGTGCGCTAGACCGGGAGTCTCCTGAACAGCGCCCTCGGTGTGTGCCGCAGCGCGGCCATCACCACCCTGAGCACGCCCGGTACCCACACGGTCTCCGCGCGGCGGCGCAGGCCCAGCTCGATCGCCGTGGCGATGGCCTCCGGGGTGGTGGCGAACGGCGTCTCAGGCCGGTGGACGGACCCGGGGCGTACGACCATGACGTGCACGCCGGTGCCGTGCAGGGCGTCGCCGAGGCCCTGGGCGAAGGCGTCGAGGCCGGCCTTGCTGGAGCCGTAGATGAAGTCCGCGCGGCGGGCCCGCTCACCGGCGACGGAGGACAGCACGACCAGCGAGCCGTGGCCCTGCGCCTGGAGGGCGCCCGCGGCGACCAGGCCGGCCGAGACCGCCCCGGTGTAGTTGGTCTGGGCGACCCGCACGGCCCGTGCCGGTGCGCGCTCGTCCTCGGCCTGGTCGCCGAGGATGCCGAAGGCCAGCAGCACCAGGTCGATGTCGCCCTCGGCGAAGACCTTGCCGAGCGCGGTCTCGTGGGAGCCGGGGTCGAGGGCGTCGAAGTCGGCCGTACGCACGTCGGCGCCGAGCCCGCGCAGGCTCTCGGCGGCCTCCTCCAGGGCGGGCGAGGGGCGCCCGGCCAGCCACACCGTGCGGGTGCGGCGGGCGATCAGCCGGCGCGCGGTGGCCAGCGCGATCTCCGACGTGCCGCCGAGGACGAGCAGGGACTGGGGGAGACCGAAGGCGTCCTTCACGTCAGCTCCTAGGAGTCAGAGGGCGAGGCGGCGGGAGAGGTCGGAGGTGAAGACGCCGCGCGGGTCCAGCCGGGCGCGCAGGGCGCGGAAGTCGGCGGCGCGCGGATACATGGCGGTGAGCAGGTCGGGGCGGAGCCGGGAGTCCCGCGCGAGCCCGACCCGGCCGCCGGCCGCGGCCACCTCCTCGTCGAGTCCGTCGAGGAAGGCGGCGAGGCCGGGCAGCGCGACCGGCAGGTCCAGGGCCAGCCACCAGCCGGGCACGGCACAGGACAGCCAGCCGGGACCGCCCGCCCCGAGGCGCTGGAGGACGGCGCGGGCCGACGGACAGCGGCGGTCGGCGACCCGCCGCACGATGCGGTGCAGGGTCTCCTCCTGGCCGTGGCCGACGGCGAACTGGTAGCGCACACGGCCGAGACGGCCGTAGCAGCGGCCGCCGAGCGAGACGGTGTCCAGCGGGTGGCCGAACGCGGACAGGTGCCGGAGCCGGCCGGGGTGCGCGCGGGGCGCCGTGAGATACCGGATCCCGGCGGGCACGAGGGAGGCCAACGGGCCGACGGGCGGCAGGAGTTGGAGGGCGCGCGGGGCGAGCGGGTGCCGCCGTGCGCGCGCAGCCGCGACGTGCAGGGCCTCGCGCGGGGTGTGGCCGGCGCGGGTGAGGACCGCCCGTCCGGTGGCCGCGCCCCGGGCCGTCAGGTCGATGTGCGCGGCCGCGTAGCGGTGCGAGCGGCCGGTGCCGGTGGCCGCCAGGCGGGCCAGCAGGTCGTCGAGGCCGGTGGCGCGCTCGGTGCCGACGGTCAGGTACGCCGTCTCCACCGGCAGCAGCCGGATCGTGGCCGTCAGGATCACCCCGGTCAGGCCGAGCCCGCCGGCCGTCGCCTCGAACAGCTCGCTGTCCGGGCGGACCGCGCGGACCTCGCCGTCGGCCGTGAGCAGTTCCAGGGCCACCACATGGCGGCTGACGGAGCCGGCGCCGTCGTGGTCGCCGCCGTGCAGGTCGGCGCCGATCGCGCCGCCGACGGTGACGTGCCGGGCGGCGGGGAAGGCGGGCACCAACCAGCCGAGCGGGAGCAGGAGTTCGGCCAGCCGGCGCAGGCCGATGCCCGCGTCGCACAGCACGATGCCCTCGGCGGCGTCGACGACGTGGACGCGGTCCAGCCCGGTCATGTCGAGGACGGCACCGCCCGCGTTCCGCGCCGCGTCCCCGAGGGCCCGGTCCGGTCCGCCCCGGGCGACGGCGCCCCGCGCCCCGCACGCGCGGACGGCGACCGCGGCCTCCTCGTGAGTCCGCGGACGGATGACGGGAACCGTGTCTCCTGACATGTCGGGGACCGTATCGTCCCGGTATGGGAGGTTAGTTACGGAACATTCGCGCACTGCACACAACGGGTGATTAGTGGGATGTCATACGAGCGCGTGGGCGGGGGCAGGAACGGATCATGGACTGGCTGAAGAGACTCCCCGGCATCGGGCCGATCGTCACCCGCCTGATGACCACGCACGCGTGGCACTGCTACGAGCGGCTGGACCGGGTGAAGTGGTCGCGGCTGGCCGCCGCCATGACGTTCATCAGCTTCGTCGCGCTGTTCCCGCTGCTGACCGTGGCCGCCGCGATCACCGCCGCCACCCTCAGCCCGGCCCGGCAGAAGAACGTCGAGCAGAAGATCGCCGAGCAGTTCCCGGGCGTCGTCTCGGACCAGCTGAACATCACCACGCTCGTGCACAACGCCGGCACCGTCGGTCTCATCGCGGGCGCCGTGCTGCTGCTCACGGGCATCAACTGGGTCGGCCAGATGCGCGGCTGCCTGCGCACGGTGTGGGAGCTGCCGGACAAGGCGGAGAACCCGTTCCTCGCCAAGGCCAAGGACGCCGGCATCCTCGTCGGCCTCGGCGGCGCCCTGCTGCTCACCTTCGCCGCGTCCACGCTCGCCTCGGCCACCGTCGGCCTGGTCTCGCGCCATCTGGGCCTCGCCGAGTACGGCTGGGGCAGCGCGCTGCTGCGCGCGGCCGCCGTCGCCGTCGCCGTCCTCGCCGACTTCCTCATCCTGCTCTACGTCCTGACCCTGCTGCCCGGCGTCGAGCCGCCGCGCCGCCGCCTGCTGGTGGCCGCCCTGCTCGGCGCGGTCGGCTTCGAGCTGCTGAAGTTCCTGCTCAGCGGCTATATCCAGGGGGTCGCGGCGAAGAGCATGTACGGCGCGTTCGGCGTCCCCGTGGCGCTGCTGCTGTGGATCAACTTCACCGCGAAACTCGTCCTGTTCTGCGCCGCCTGGACGGCGACGCAGAACGGGCAGCCCGAGCCGGCCGGGGACACTCCCGAGGTCACGGGCGGTTCCGGCGGCGCAGCAGGTCCGGCAGCGGCCAGCGGCGGTTGACCAGGTACGCCCCGCCCGCGAGCAGCACCAGCAGCCCGCCCGCGATCGCCGCGGCGATGCCCATCCCGGAGCCGGAGCCGGCCGCGGCACCCGCGACGGGCTTCGCGCCGGACCCGTGCCCCGCACCGGCGCCGGACGCGCTCGGCCCGGGGCTCGGCACGGCGTTCTTCGGCGGCACCAGCTCGCCCACCGGCTTGACCTTACCGGCCGCCTGGAAACCCCAGTCGAACAGCTTCGCCGTCTCCTTGTAGACCTCGTTGTGCTCGTGCTTCTCGGGGTTCATCACCGTGACGAGCAGCACCCGGCCGTTCCGCTCGGCGACTCCGGTGAAGGTGGCGCCGGCATGCGTGGTGTTGCCGTTCTTCACGCCCGCGATGCCCTGGTAGACGGGGACGTCGGCGTCACCGCTGAGCAGCCGGTTGGTGTTCCGGATCTCGCCCGGGCCGAATTTCGCCTGCACGGTCGAGCAGTAGTCCCGGAAGTCCTTCTTCTGGAGCCCGGAGCGGGCGAACAGCGTCAGGTCGTACGCCGACGAGACCTGCCCCGCCTCGTCGTAGCCGTCCGGGGTCACCACGTGCGTGTCGAGGGCCTGCAGCTCGTCGGCGTGGTTCTGCATGTCCCTGACCGTCTGCTCGACCCCGCCGTTCATCGCGGCCAGCACGTGCACGGCGTCGTTGCCCGAGCGCAGGAAGACCCCGAGCCACAGGTCGTGGACGCTGTAGCTGTTGCCCTCCTTTATCCCGACCACGCTGGAGCCGTCGCCCATGCCCGCGAGGTCCGAGGGCAGCACCTTGTGCGTGGTGCCCTTGGGGAAGCGGGGCAGCACGGTGTCCGCGAACAGCATCTTCAGCGTGCTCGCCGGCGGCAGCCGCCAGTGGGCGTTGTGCGCGGCCAGCACGTCGCCCGACTCGGCGTCGGTGACGATCCAGGAGCGGGCGGTGATGTCCTTCGGCAGCACCGGCACGCCGGAGGCGAGGTTCACCTGCGTACCGGGCTGCCCGAGCCGGGTGCCGCCGACGACCGACATCCGGGCCGGGGACGTGGCCGTCGGGCTTGTCGAGGGGGCGGGGGCGGCGAGCGCGGCGGGAACGGTGGCGGAGAGGGACAGCAGTGTGGCGGAGGTGGCCAGCAGTGATCGCTGGACGCGCTTCTTCGTTGCGGACACGGTCGGAAACGTACCCGGCACGGACGGCGACGTCCCGTATCCACCCCCACCCCCGGCGGGGAACCGGACACGGCCCGGCGATACTGGACCCATGACGCTCAGCCGCCGCCTCTCCTGGTTCCTGCTCGCCTTCGGGGTGTGGAGCTGGGTCATCTGGATCACTTTCGTCAAGAACCTCGTCAAGGACGGCAGCGGGCTGGCCTTCGACCATGGTCGTCCGACCGCGTACTTCTGGGTGCACCTGCTGCTGGCCGTCGTCTCCTTCGTATTGGGGACGGTCATCGGGGGCATCGGGTTGCGTGGTCTGCGCACACTGCGCCGCACGTCATAACCGGGTTCGTCCGGTCCGATGATCACGTAACATCCAGGTCGAATTGACCAACTGTCGCGGTTGTCCGCTTGGCTGGAGAAAGACCTCCATGCCCCGACCAGGGACGATCGCGCAAGGGGGAAGGAAAAGACCAGGATGACGTCATCGAGTCTGCGCCGGCGCGTCGCCGGAACCGCCGCCACCGTTCTTCTGATCGGTGCCGGCGCCCTGGCGGCCGCGCCGTCGGCGGCGGCCAAGGCCAACCTGCTGTCCATCGACAAGGTGTCCCTGCACACCCCCGGGCTGCAGGTGAAGGTCACCTACTCCTGCGACGTCGGCATGGACCACGAACTGGTGGCCAACGCCACGACGCTCAACCACAGCCCGCACGACCAGTCCATCGCCGCGGGCACCGTCAAGAAGGACCGGCTGGTCTGCGACTACGACCAGCATGTCGCGCTGGTGACCATGCGCCCGGCCGCGGGCTCGCACTTCGACAAGGGGGACAAGGTCGAGGTCACCGTCTTCTACTTCGACAACGACGGCTTCAGGTACGGCGACACGGAGACGGCCGCCGTCCTGTAGGACAGCGTCGCGATGGTGCCCTCCCTGACTGGAATCGCTCCCATCCCTGTGCAGGACCTGTGAAACCCGGAAGAAACAACTCCTGGGTAAGTTCTTGCTCATCTGGTCAGAAAGCCCTTCCCCCGGATCAAACTCCTGTGATTAGGTGAGCCGCGTCACTTGGGGGAGTGGCCAAATCGTGCTGGCCAGGGGTAGGGCCTGTAGGGGTCCTGGGGAGGGCACCATCCATGCGATCTGTTCGCATGCGCATTCTCGTGACGCTGCTCGTGCTCGCGGTCGTGGGAATCGGCGGCTGGCAACTGCTGCCGTCGCAGGAGAACAAGAACAAGACGATCACGGTCGGTACGACGGACGCCGTCACGGACCTGGACCCGGCCGGCGCCTATGACGCCGGTTCCTGGGCCTTGTTCAGCAACGTCTTCCAGTCGCTGCTGACCTTCGAGCCGGGCGGGGTCACCCCCGTCCCGGACGCGGCGAAGGGCTGTGCCTTCCAGGGCTCGGACCTGAAGACGTACCGCTGCACCCTGCGCTCCGGGATCACCTTCCCGAGCGGGCGCGCGATGACGGCCGAGGACGTGAAGTACTCCTTCGACCGGGTCAGGAAGATCAACTCCGATGTCGGCCCGGCGTCGCTGTTCTCCACGCTCGGCTCGGTGAGCGCCGACGACGCCACCACCGTCACCTTCCATCTGACCTCCCCGGACGCCACCTGGCCGCTGAAGGTCGCCACCGGCGCCGGGTCGATCGTCGACAAGGATGCGTACCCGGCGAAGGCCCTGCGCACCGGCGCCTCGGTCGACGGCACCGGCCCGTACACGCTGACGTCGTACACGAAGGACGAGAAGGCCGAACTCGCGCCGAACAAGCGCTACAGGGGCGACATCGGCGGCACCGGACGGCCGGTCGAGCTGCGCTACTACACCGACTCGGCGAAGCTCGACAGCGCCTGGAAGGGCGGGCAGGTCGACGTCGCCACCCGGACCCTGTCGCCGGGCGTGCTCGCCCAGCTGAACCCGAGCGACCCCAACAAGCGCGTCACCGAGACCGACAGCGCCGAGACCCGCAACCTGTACCTCAACACGCGCGCGAACTCCCCGCTGCACGACGTGCGGGTGCGCCGCGCGATGGCCTGGCTGGTCAACCGCGAGCAGCTGGCCGCGACGGTCTACCGGGGCACCGTCGACCCGCTGTACTCGCTGATCCCGACCGGTATCACCGGCCATGCCACGTCCTTCTTCGACGACTACCCGGCGCAGTCCGTCGCCAAGGCCCGCGCGCTGCTCACCCAGGCCGGCGTGAGCCTGCCGGTGCGCTTCACCTTCGGCTACGGCATCGGGCACGGCGCCGGCGCCGAGGAGGCCGCGCAGCTCAAGCAGCAGCTGGAGGCGAGCGGCCTGTTCCAGGTGGACGTCAAGGGCTACGAGTGGACCGACTTCCAGAAGCGCTGGGCCGCCGGGAAGATGGACGCGTGGGCGGTCGGCTGGGTGGCCGACTACCCCGACCCGGACACCTTCGGCGCCGCCCTCGTCGGCTCCGGCTCCACGATGAGCACCGGCTACAGCAACAAGGTGGTCGACCATCTCATCCAGGACAGCCAGCAGTTCGCCGACCGCAGCGAGACCGTGAACGACTTCAAGGACATCCAGGCGGACGTCGCCCAGGACGTCCCGCTGATCCCGCTGTGGCAGCGCAAGGACTACGTGGTCAGCACCGAGGACGTCGGCGGCGGCCAGTACCTGGACGACGGCACGGGCGTCTTCCGGCTGTGGCGCCTGAACTGGATCTGATCAACCGCCCTGCCGCGCACGCCCCTTGGAGTCCTTGGGCTCCTTCGTCCGGGGGTCCGGCAGGGCGCGGGTCATGCCGGGCAGGAAGTCCGTGAACAGCTCGTGGACCTCCAGGACCAGGGGGCGCAGCACCCGGAAGCGGGCGAGCGCCACGCCGCGGGCGGTCAGCCGGGCGCCGCGCCGGGCCAGCCGGTAGCTGCGCTCGCGCCCCTCGGTCCGGTCGAAGATCCAGTACAGGACGAGCCCCATCTGGGCGAGCCACATCAACTCCGGGAGCACGTCCCGCAGTTCGGGCGACACCTTGGACCTGGACCCGGCCAGCACCTCCCGGTGGATGGCGATCGCCTGGGCGCGGGCGGGCGCGCTCTCCGGCGAGAAGGGGCTGAGCGGGCTGTCGGGATCGGCGGCGTTCTTGAAGAACTGCACGGCGAACTCGTGGTACGGCCGGGCGATGTCGAGCCACACGGTGAGCACGCCCGCGAGCCGCTCCTCAAGGCCCGTCTCCCGGTCCAGGACCTCCCGCACCGCGGCCTGCTGCTCGGCGGCGATCCGGTCGTAGAAACCCTGGATCAGGTGCTCCTTGCCCGCGAAGTAGTAGTAGGCGTTGCCGACGGAGACCCCGGCCTCCTGCGCGATGGCCCGCATCGTGGTCTTGTCGTACCCGCGCTCCTGGAACAACCGCATCGCGGTCTCCAGGATCAGCGCACGGGTCTGCTCGGACTTGCTGCTGGGGGAGTCGGCCGGCTCCGGGCCGTCGTTCATCGCGGGCACGGTAGAAGAGCCTAGTCAGTGCGGGCGGGCCCGCCGTCAGCCCCTGCGTCCCAGTTCCCGGCGTTTGGTGTAGTCCGTGAAGCCGAGGATGTTGCCCCAGGGGTCGGCGATCTCGACGGTCCAGCCGGTGACCGTCCGGAACGCCTCGTCGAGCGGGGGGATCCCGGCCTCGGTCAGCCGCCGTGCCGCCGTCCGCGCGTCCGGTACCTCCAGCCAGATCCGCGGGGACGGCCACGGCGGCGTCCGGCGCATCAGCGCCTCCTCGACCCGCAGCAGGATCCCCGGCGTCTCCGCGCCGACCCGCAGCTGCGCGATCCCGGCCTCGTCGAAGCGGAACCTCACGCCGAATCCGGCCCGCTCGTAGAACGCGACGGCCTCGCCGAGGTCGCCGACGGGCAGCAGGACGTTGTCGAAGCCGAGCAGTTCGTACGACTCATCGTCTGACATGACGTCAGATTAGAACCGGCCCGCCGGGAAACCCGACCAAAACGCCCGAGGGCCCCGCTTCCGGAGTCGGAAGCGGGGCCCTCGGTGCGGTGGGCCGTGAGGCTCAGTAGCGGCGCGTGATCAGGGCGCGCTTGACCTCCTGGATCGCCTTCGTGACCTCGATACCGCGCGGGCAGGCGTCCGTGCAGTTGAAGGTCGTGCGGCAACGCCACACGCCGTCACGGTCGTTCAGGATCTCCAGGCGCTGCTCGCCCGCCTCGTCACGGCTGTCGAAGATGAAGCGGTGGGCGTTCACGATCGCGGCCGGACCGAAGTACTGGCCGTCGTTCCAGAACACCGGGCAGGACGACGTGCACGCGGCGCACAGGATGCACTTGGTGGTGTCGTCGAAGCGCTCGCGGTCCTCGGCCGACTGCAGACGCTCACGCGTCGGCTCGTTCGTGTCCTTGGTGACCAGGAACGGCATGACGTCCCGGTACGCCTGGAAGAACGGCTCCATGTCGACGACCAGGTCCTTCAGGACCGTCAGGCCCTTGATGGGCTCGACCGTGATCGGCTTCTCGGGGTTGATGTCCTTGATCAGCGTCTTGCAGGCGAGGCGGTTCTTGCCGTTGATCCGCATCGCGTCCGAGCCGCAGATGCCGTGCGCGCACGAGCGGCGGAAGGTGAGGGTGCCGTCGACGTCCCACTTGATCTTGTGGAGGCCGTCGAGGACACGCTCCTTCGGGTCGATCTCCAGCTGGAAGTCTTCCCAGGTCGCCTCCGCCGAGACCTCCGGGTTGAACCGGCGGATCCGGAAGGTGACCGTGATCAGGTGCGAGGAGGCCGCGGCCTCCGCCTCCACCTTGTCCAGAACGGGGGTAGCCATCAGTACTTACGCTCCATCGGCTGGTAGCGGGTCTGGACGACCGGCTTGTAGTCGAGACGGATGGACTCGGTGCCGTCGTCGCCCACCTCGCGGTACGCCATGGTGTGGCGCATGAAGTTGACGTCGTCGCGGTTCGGGTAGTCCTCGCGGTAGTGACCGCCGCGGGACTCCTTGCGGGCCAGGGCGGAGGTCGCCATGACCTCGGCGAGGTCGAGCAGGTTGCCCAGCTCGATGGCCTCCAGCAGGTCCGTGTTGAACCGCTTGCCCTTGTCCTGGATCGAGACGTTCTTGTAGCGCTCGCGCAGCTCGGCGATCTTCTCGACGGCCGTCTTGATCGTCTGCTCGGTGCGGAACACCATGACGTTGGCGTCCATGGTCTCCTGCAGCTCCTTGCGGAGCGTGGCCACCCGCTCGTTGCCGGTGGACTCGCGCAGCCGCTCGATCTGCTCGACGACGAACGCCTCCGGGTTCTCCGGCAGCTCGACGAAGTCGGCCTTCTGGGCGTACTCGGCGGCGGCGATGCCCGAACGGCGGCCGAACACGTTGATGTCCAGCAGCGAGTTGGTGCCGAGGCGGTTGGCGCCGTGCACGGAGACACAGGCGACCTCGCCGGCCGCGTACAGGCCCGGGACGACGGTGGTGTTGTCCGACAGGACCTCACCCTGGACGTTCGTCGGGATGCCGCCCATCGCGTAGTGCGCGGTCGGCTGGATCGGGATCGGGTCCGTGTACGGCTCGATGCCGAGGTAGGTCCGCGCGAACTCGGTGATGTCCGGGAGCTTGGCGTCCAGCTGCTCCGGCGGCAGGTGGGTCAGGTCCAGGTAGACGTGGTCGCCCTCGGGACCGCAGCCGCGGCCCTCGCGGATCTCCGTGTAGATGGAGCGGGAGACGACGTCACGGGACGCGAGGTCCTTCATGACCGGCGCGTACTTCTCCATGAAGCGCTCGCCGTCCTTGTTGCGCAGGATGCCGCCCTCACCGCGGGCGCCCTCCGTCAGCAGGATGCCCATGCGCCAGATGCCGGTCGGGTGGAACTGGAAGAACTCCATGTCCTCCAGCGGCAGACCCCGGCGGTAGCACGCGGCCTGGCCGTCACCGGTCAGGGTGTGCGCGTTGGAGGTCACCTTGAAGAACTTGCCGGTGCCGCCGGAGGCGTAGATGACCGACTTCGCCTGGAAGATGTGGATCTCACCGGTCGCCAGCTCGTACGCCACCACACCGGCGGAGCGCTTGACGCCGTCGACCTCGGTGATCAGCTGGTCCAGGACGTAGAACTCGTTGAAGAACTCCACGCCCTCCTTGACGCAGTTCTGGTACAGCGTCTGGAGGATCATGTGGCCGGTGCGGTCGGCCGCGTAGCAGGCGCGGCGGACCGGGGCCTCGCCGTGGTTGCGGGAGTGACCGCCGAAGCGGCGCTGGTCGATCTCGCCCTTGGGCGTCCGGTTGAACGGCAGGCCCATCTTCTCCAGGTCGAGGACGGCGTCGATGGCCTCCTTCGCCAGGATCTCGGCGGCGTCCTGGTCGACCAGGTAGTCACCGCCCTTGATCGTGTCGAAGGTGTGCCACTCCCAGTTGTCCTCCTCCACGTTGGCGAGCGCGGCGGCCATGCCGCCCTGCGCGGCGCCCGTGTGGGAGCGGGTGGGGTAGAGCTTGGTCAGCACGGCGGTGCGGCTGCGCTTCGTCGACTCGATGGCCGCACGCATGCCCGCGCCGCCGGCGCCGACGATGACGGTGTCGTACTTGTGGATCTTCATGATTCTCGCAGCCCCGTGCCTAGCGGATGTTCGGGTCGAAGGTGAAGATCACCAGCGAGCCAAGCAGGATGGTGAACACCGTGGCGGTGTAGAGCAGGCCCTTGAGCCACAGCCGGGTGTTCGCGCGCTCCGCGTAGTCGTTGATGACCGTGCGCAGGCCGTTGGCGCCGTGCAGCATGGCGAGCCACAGCATCAGCAGGTCCCAGACCTGCCAGAACGGGGAGGCCCAGCGGCCGGCCACGAAGGCGAAGCCGATCTTGGAGACGCCGCCGTCCAGCACGAGCTGGATCAGCAGGTGGCCGAGGACCAGGACGACCAGCACGACGCCGGACAGGCGCATGAACAGCCAGGCGGCCAGCTCGAAGTTGCCCCGGGTGGACTTGGGGGTCTTCTTCGTGCGCTTGCGCGGGGCCTCGATCAGCGGGGCCGGGTTGTCGACGTCGTAGAACGAGCCGCCCTCGACGGGGCCGACACCGGACGCGGTGGTTTCAGTCGTGGACATCGGCGTCAGCTCCCGAACAGGACACGAGCGGCGTGGCCGAGCACGGGGTAGATCGCGCCGACCATCAGGACGATCCAGACACCCATCACGGTCCAGAACATCTGCTTCTGGTAGCGCGGGCCCTTCGACCAGAAGTCGACGGCGATGACGCGCAGGCCGTTGAGTGCGTGGAAGAGGATGGCGGCGACGAGGCCGTATTCGAGGCACGCGACGATCGGCGTCTTGTACGTGGCTACGACCTTGTCGTAGTCCTCAGGGGAGACACGCACGAGAGCGGTGTCCAGCACGTGGACGAACAGGAAGAAGAAGATGAGGACGCCGGTGACTCGGTGAGCCACCCAGGACCACATTCCTTCCCGGCCGCGGTACAGCGTTCCAGCCGGCACGGAAGTCCCTCCGGGAGCGGGGATTGGGGCCGCGCCGGCTTCTCTGTCGGTCGGGCCCGGCCGGGTACGGTCCACCGGCCCCCAGCATCGTATCCATGCGGTGCGGTGGCGCTTACGGGGGGCCTACCGGTGTGATCAAACTGGCACCGGATGGGGTATCGGCCGGGCGGCTACTGGGGTGGGGTGTCCGGTTATCTGCCGACTGCCGGTGCGTTGGGGCTGGCCGCGCCCCGCGGCGGAGCCGCTGACGGATGCAGCCCCGCGCCCCCCAGGGAAACCGCCAGCCGGTTCCTTGCAAGGCGGCGGAGCTCCTCCGCGGCTACCACCCGCTCCTCCTCCGGATCGTTTGTCAATCGTGATCGGATGGCTTCGAGGACGCGGTCGAGGGCCTCGTCCGGGTGGACGTCGCCCAGGTAGATGACGAACGTGTGGCCGAATCGGGCCTCGTACGCCGCGTGTGCCGCGCTCAGTGCCATGTGGGCCGCCGAATACGTGCCCTCGGGGAGCTCGGGCAGCGACTCGCCCGCCAGGGCCTCCGACAGGTCGCCCGGGGACAGGTCGTACGCCGCTTCGTCCGCCGCGGCCAGGAGGGCGTCCAGGTCGGGGTAGGGGCGGTGGTCCGCGATGCGGCGGGACCAGCGCAGGCTGTGCAGGCAGCGCAGGAGGAGGGTGTGGGCCTCGTCGGTGGGGGCCGCGTTGAAGGCGTCGAGGGGCCTGGGGAGAGACGGCAGGCGGTGGGCGGGCAGCGTGGGTCCTCGCGTCACATGTGGTGTGCAGGGGATGCTGTGAAAGATGTGTCGTCAGGTTATCGAGAGTGGTCACTCTGTGTCTTCGCGATGCCTGAAATTCACTCGTATGGAAGTGTTTCGGAACGCGGAGATGACGGGTGAACACGGGAACACCCGTACGTTGGCCCGGTGACCCAGCACAGGCGCCGTGACTCGGCGCAGCAGGTGATACGCAAGCGGGCCGTCGTGGCGGCCGCGTTCGTCGGGACCGTCGCGCTCGGCGTCGGGGTCGGTGTGTGGGCCTCGTCGGGCGGCGGGGGGACGGGAGGCGCGGCGCAGTCGGCGTCCGGCGGCGCGGTGGCCGCGAGCCCCACGCCGAGCCGGTCCTACCCGCTGTCCCGGGCGCCGGAGACGATACCCGCGGTGCGCGCCTTCACGGCGGCGCGCGGTCCGGGCTGGAGTCCGCAGAAGGGCGACCGGGTGGTGATCGGCGACGCCGCACTGGCCGGCACGGGGCGGCTCATCGCCGGGGAGCTGGGCATCGCCTACGCGGGACAGAAGGACAAGGACGACGTCCGGGCGGGGGACGTCCGGCTCGCGCTCGGCGGCGGGGGCGGGAACCAGGAGTCGTACACGATGACCGTCCACGACGGGCGGGTGGACATCGGCGGACCCGGCGCGGCGGGGGTGTTCTACGGGACCCGCACGCTGAAGCAGGAGGTCCACGGCGGCGGTACGGCGCCGGAGGGGGTCGTGCGGGACGAACCCGCCAAGCAGGTGCGCGGATTCATGCTCGACATCGCGCGCAAGCCGTTCTCCGAGTCCTGGATCGAGGACCGGATACGCGAGCTGGGGGACCTGAAGTTCAACGAGCTGGGGCTGCACTTCTCCGACGACCAGGCCTTCCGGATCGAGTCCGGCAGCCACCCCGAGATCGTCTCCCCGGACCATCTGACCAGGGCGCAGGTCCAGAAGATCGTGGCGCTGGCGGACAGCCGGCACCTCACCGTCGTGCCCGAGATCGACTCGCCGGGGCATCTGGGCGCCGTCCTCGCCGCCCACCCCGACCTGCGCCTGCGCAACGCGAACGGGGTGCCGACGACAGGCGCGATCGACATCTCCAAGCCCGCGTCCGCGAAAATCGTGGACGATCTGCTGAACGAGTACGCGGGCCTGTTCACCGGCAACCGGTGGAACCTGGGCGGCGACGAGTACCAGGCGCTGACCGTGACGAACCCGCAGGTCTCGTACCCGCAGCTCGGGGCCGCCGCGCGCCGGGCCTACGGCTCCGGCGGCACCGTCGCCGACCTGACCACCGGCTGGCTGGCCGACCGCGCCGACACCGTCCGCGCCCACGACCGGACCGTCCGGGTCTGGAACGACGGCTTCTTCAAGGACACCTCCGTGCGGCCTGCGGGGGACCTCCAGGTCGCCTACTGGACCGGCAAGGAACTGGGCGCCCGGCAGCCGGCGGAGTACCTGAGCGCGGGCCGGAAGGTCGTCAACTACAACGACGAGTTCCTCTACTACGTCCTCGGCCAGCCGCAGACCTTCGTCTATCCGACCGGGCGGCGGATCTACGAGCAGTGGACCCCCAGGGTGCTGCGCGGCACGTCCGCCGTACCGGCGCGCTACGACGGGCAGATCCTCGGCGGGTCGTTCGCCGTGTGGTGCGACTTCCCGAACGCGCAGACCGAGGCGCAGGTCGCGGCCGGGATCCGGCTGCCGTTGCGGGCGACGGTGCAGAAGCTGTGGGACCCGGGCAAGCCGGACCTGTCCTGGGCGGACTTCCAGCGACTTTCGGCCACGCTGGGGTGAACGGGCGGTGAGCGTGAGCTCCCTGTGACACCCGGTGGAGTCCCGACGCAGTAAGGGGAAGGACGGGGTCCGTACCGGTCGGCGCCCTGGCGTCGAGGGAGACATTCATGAGCCTGGTGGAGCAGATCGCGCAGGCCGACGAACGCGGGCTGGCCGCCAGTGGGTTGGCTTGTTTGGATCGGTGCCTGCCGTTGCTCGGCGCCGACGACGAGCTGCTGCGGCCCCTGTGGGCGAGCCTCGCCGACGGCTCCGACTGGGCCGCGAGCCTGGAGCGGGCCCGGCACGGCGTCGACGCCGCCGAACCGGCCGGGAACGAGGCCGAGCGGCTGGCGCGGCGGATGCTGGAGGGGGCTCCGGCCGTGCGCACCGCCGCGGCGGTACGGCCCTGGGCCGACGCCTGCTCGGTCGCCTCGCTGCGGATCCACCGGCTGCTGGACCCCGCCGCCGACGACACCCCGGCCGCCCAGGGCCTCGACTCCGGGCGCGCGGGAGACACGGAGGACCTGCCGCCGCTGGTCGCCGCGGAGCTGCGCCGCCAGCGCACCGTCCTGGACCTCCTCGCCGAGCACGGCACCCACGGACTGCGCGGCGCCCTGGACGTCTCGGTGGAGGGGCGCCGGGTGCTGCGGGCGGTGGTGTCGAGGCGGGCGCGCAGTGCTCCGTGAAGGCGCTTGGGAGGTACGCGGGCGGGCGGTCCTGTGATCGGCCTGCGGCGGACCTGGGGTGGACCTGGGGTGGTCCTGAAACGGTTGGCGAATCGATCCGGAACACGGTGACGCTTCGCCCGTGCGGGTCGCTCTTCCCTATGTGACAGCCCAGGACGTGACAGCACAGCAGGAGACCCGGCCGCATGCCGCGGCGAAGCCGCTGCGGTGGGCGGCCGACACCGTGGCGATGGCGCGCGAGGGCGCCCGGGTGCGGCTCGACTACTCGGCGCAGAGCCTGTGGCGGGTGGACCGCATGATCGACGAGATCCGCCGCGAGAGCCCGCCGTACGCCGCTGTCGAGAGCGCGCTGCGCGGCTTCGGCGCCTACGCCGGCGAGGTGATCGTCCGCCAGACGGGCGCCGAGTGGTGGGCGACCGGCGGAGAGCACTGGGTGCGCACCCCCGACGGCCGGATCTGGGACCCCATCGACGAGGCCCGCCGCGCCTACGGCGGCCACGGCTCCCTGCGTCTGCTGTGCCGCGACGCGAGCACCGTCCGGTGACGTTCGCACGACGTGCGGGAGGCCCCGGCACTGTGACGTTTCTGTGAGCTCCGGCGCTGATCTGGCTGGGGGGACGAGCGCGGCGGGAGCGCATCGAATCGCACCGCGCACATTCGCTGGGTACGGACGAGGACGGTTCTTGGGTCACGGAGGGGAACGCCGGCGCCGGCAGGCGCACGACGCCGAGCTGGGCGAGGCCGTCGCACGTGCCCAGGCGGGGGACGAGTCCGCCTTCGCGGTCGCGTACCGCATCGTCCAGCCCGGGCTGCTCGGCTATCTGCGCGGCCTGGTCGGCGACGACGCGGAGGACGTGGCCTCCGACGCCTGGCTGGAGGTCGCCCGGGACCTGCGCCGGTTCAAGGGCGACGGCGCCGGATTCCGCGGCTGGAGCGCCACCATCGCCCGGCACCGGGCCCTGGACCATCTGCGCCGGCAGCGGGTACGGCCCCGGGCGACCGCGCTCGAACAGGACGTACTGGACCTGCCCGGACCGCACAGCACCCACGACCAGGCGCTGGAGTCCCTGTCCACCGAGCGCGCCCTCGAACTGGTCCGGTCACTGCCCCCCGACCAGGCGGAGGCGGTGCTGCTGCGCGTCGTCGTCGGACTGGACGGACCGGCCGCCGCACGGGTCCTCGGCAAGCGGCCCGGCGCCGTGCGCACGGCCGCGCACCGGGGCCTGAAACGTCTCGCCCGCCAGCTGGGTGTGACGGATGACGGCGCCGGCACGCTGGGGGAGTCGACATGAACCACGGCGGACCGGCACCCGCGACCGCGCGGATGAACGCCGGCGGCCACGGGCCGTATGGAACAAGGCCGGGCCGGGACGCCGCGTGCGCCCCGTGCGACGTGCGGCGTGCGACCGGCCAGGCGGACGGCATGCGTGCGGCAGTTGTGGCGGACAGATCGGACAGGGACGGGAACTGACATGGGTGAACGGCACAGCGGCGGCGGACTGCCCGGCCGTCGGCACGTACACCCCGGCGCGGACGCCGCCCCCGGATCCCGGTCCACCGCCGACGTCCCCGGCGCCGGCCTCGCCGCACTGGAGGCGAGCCTCGCGGACGTCCTGCGCACCGGTCCCGTCGACCCCGACGGCGAGCAGCACGCGGTGAGCGCGTTCCGCGCGGCACGGGACGCCGGCCCGCACCGGGCGCGGACCCGGCGCCGGGACGACTGGCGGCCCCGGCAGCCGTGGCGTGCGCGGCTGTCGGTGAAGGCCACGCTCTCGGTGTTCGCCGCGAGCCTCACGCTGGGCGGCGTCGCCGTGGCGGCGATCGGCGCGGTCGGCTCCTCGTCGGGCGGCGACCACGGCGCCGGGCACCCCGCGCACCCGGTGACGAGCGCCCCGGGGCGGGCCGGTGCCGGCGCGTCAGCCGGGTCGTCCGCCGCCCCCGGCGCGCACCCGGACCGCCCGGACACCGCCAAGGACACCCTCGCGCACTGCCGCGCGTACGAGCAGGTCGAGGGTGAGGGCAAGGCGCTCGACGCCACGGCCTGGCAGCGGCTGCTGACGGCCGCGGGCGGCAGGGACCACGTCGCGGCCTACTGCGCCCAGCAGCAGAAGACCGACAGCAGGGGCAAAACCGGTAAATCCACTGACAAGTCCACTGATAAGCCGCAAAGTCCTGCTGTCAAGGACGGAAGTGGTAAATCCGGCCGCTCTGCGGCGAGTTCGAAGCCGTCCCACAAGAAGAAGTAGCGGCTCGGGAGAAGCAACAGCGGTCCGCCGGGGCAACGGCCGGGGCCGCCACCCCCCACAGGAGAGGCCCCGGCCGTCGCGCGGACGGGCCGCGCGCGGCCCGTACTTCCTACAGCGCCATGCGTGCGTTTTCTGTCACACCCCGATCCCGCGGATGCTCACCCTGCGCACTCCCGCACCTGGTCACGAGTTAGTTGCATCGTCTACAGACTCGTCGACGGACATGGACGAGGACCGCTTTGACGCCGTAACGTGCCTTTCGCGCCGGACCAGGAAACAGGCGTAAAGGGAGTCACGTGCTGGGGGACGACGCGGAGCTGACCGCCGCGGTGCGTGCGGCACAGGACGGGGACGAGACCGCATTTCGTACGGTGTACCGCGCCGTGCAACCGCGGCTGCTCGGTTACGTCCGCACGCTGGTCGGGGATCCGGACGCCGAAGACGTCGCGTCGGAGGCCTGGTTGCAGATCGCCCGCGACCTGGACCGGTTCAGCGGAGACGCCGACAGGTTTCGCGGCTGGGCCGCCCGGATCGCCCGCAACCGCGCTCTGGACCACATACGGATGCGCGGCCGGCGCCCCGCCATAGGCGGCGACGAGACGGAGCTGACCGGCCGGGCCGCCGAGTCCGACACGGCCGGCGAGGCCATCGAGGCGCTGGCCACCGACAGCACCCTCTCCCTCATCGCGCGCCTCCCGCAGGACCAGGCCGAGGCGGTCGTCCTGCGCGTGGTGGTCGGCCTCGACGCCAAGACCGCCGCCGAGACGCTCGGCAAACGCGCCGGCGCCGTACGCACCGCGGCGCACCGGGGCCTGAAGCGGCTCGCGGAGCTGCTCGGCCAGGATCCGGAATCGGCGGGCGCCCTCGACGCGCTCCCACCCCAGCGAGAACCGCGCCGCGGCGCGGTGTCGTCCGCAACTGTGACGCATACGCGTACGCGGACGCAGAAGGACATGTGATGGCCGACGAGCACGACAAGTGGCTGAACCGTGAGACGGCGGAACGTCTGCTGCGCGGTGAGTCGCTGGAAGTCGTCGACGCTCGCGCGCGTGACCAGGCCGAACGACTTTCCCGCGCGCTCGGCGCGCTGTCCGCGCAGGGCGCTGCCGCCACCGGTGAACTCCCCGGCGAACAGGCCGCCCTGGCCGCGTTCCGCAAGGCTCGCGAGGCCGCCGAGGCCGAGCGGACCGCCGCCGCCCTCGCCGAGGACGCCTCCGGCGAGCGCTCCGGCACGCCCACTTCGCCCTCCGACGCCGGTCTGATCCGCATCGGCGCCCCGGCCCGCCCGGCCCCCACGGCCCGTACCGGAATCCCGGGCGGCCGTCCCCGTCGCCCCCGTTGGGCCCGCCCCGCGCGCCTGGCGCTCGCCGCGGGAGTGAGCGCGGGCATGCTCGGCGGGGTCGCCATGGCCGTCGGGAGCGGGGTGCTGCCCACGTTCGGGACCGAGCGGCCCGCCCCCGCCACCTCCGTCTCGGCCGACCAGAGCTCCTCCTCACCGCTCGCCTCGGTCTCGCCGTCCGCCCCGGTGAGCCCGGGTCCGGGTGTGCCGAGCGGCGCGGGCGCGAGCCCGGGTGCCACCCCGGGCGCGAGCACCGGACCGCGCCCCGGCGGACCCGCGGGCGCCCCGAGCGGGGTTCCGGGCGGCGGCTGGCAGGACGTCGCCGGGGCCTGCCGGGCCATCCGCGACGGCAAGGCGCCGGACTCCGGCCGGATGCGCACGCTGGAGAACCTGGCGGGCGGGTCCTCGCACATCGACCGCTTCTGCAAGGTGGTCCTGGGTGCCTTCGACTCCGCGTCCGGCGGCAACGGCGGCGACCAGGGAAAGCCCCTGGGCAAGGACAAGGGCAAGGGCCAGGGGAACGGCGGCGGCCAGGGCAAGGGCGGTGACGACCAGGGGCAGGGTGACGGCGGCGGTCACCCGGGAGGCGGCGACCACGGCGGCGACCGCCCCGGTCACGGAGGCGGTCACGGCCAGGGCGGCAGCGGCGGCGACCAGGGCAACGGCGGCGGATCCCACGGCGACTCCGCTCCGTCAAGCTCCTGACCTGCTCGTTTGTGACCGACGAAATTTTTTCGGCGCGGGGTGTGACGTTTCCGGAGCCTGCGACGCAGTACAGAGTGAGCCGACTGGTCATCGGCCGTCGCACTGAGCCGGGGTTCCCCCCGTACCCACGGCTCGTGCACCTGGCGCGGGCGGGACACGTTCCCCCGGTCCCGCCCGCGCCCTATCTCCTTCGTCGTCTCCTTCACTCCGTCGCCGACGGGTCCGTCACCAGTGGACGACGACCCTGTCGCCCACCCGCACCTGCGCGAACAGCTCCTGGATCGCCGCCCTGTCGCGGACGTTCACGCAGCCGTGCGAGCCGCCCGCGTAGCCGCGCGCCGCGAAGTCGTAGGAGTAGTGCACCGCCTGCCCGCCGCTGAAGAACATCGCGTACGGCATCGGCGAGTGGTAGAGCGTGGAGGTCCAGGTCCGCGCCTTCCAGTAGACGTGGAAGACGCCCTCGCGGGTCGGTGAGTACTGCGCGCCGAAGCGCACCGACATGGCCGACACCGTCCGCCCGTCGACCATCCAGCGCAGCGTCCGAGTCGTCTTGTCGATGCACAGCACGCGCCCGGTCAGACAGCGCGGATCGGGCGGGCCGGCCGGCTGACCGCCCATCAGGTACAGCTCCCACTCGCCGGGCGGGTGCGTCATCGCCACCAGCCGCTGCCAGGTGACGGTGTCCGTCCGCCCGGTCCGGGGCAGCCCGCGCCTGCCCTGGAACCCCTCGACGGCGCGCTCGGTCAGATCGTCGTACGACCCCGTCGGCCCGTCGAACAGCCAGTCCAGCTGGCGCAGCCGGGCCTGGAGTTCCCGTACCCCGGGCCCGCTGTCGCCCGGCGACCACAGTGCCGGGGAGGGCGGTGCGGCGGTCGGGGCCGGGGCCGTCCGGGCGGTGCGGGGAGCGCCGCCCGACGGCGGTCCGACGCGCACGGGCGGGACGGGTTTGCCGTCGGCGCCGGTCATCGGCTGCACGGTGCAGCCGACGAGGGCGGTGAGGGCGGCGAGAGCGGCGGAGGAGATGCGTACGGCGGCGAGCGGGCCCCTGATGCCCCTGATCCTCATGCCGGGGATGCTTCCCCGCGTGACCGCCGCCGAACTACGGGGCATGGTGAGAGGGGACAAAACGTACGGCGGGCGGAGGCGTTCATGGCAGCTGAGCCGGAGGCACGCGAGTCGGAGTCCGGGCTGCCCATCGAGCCGGTCTACGGGCCGGCCGACCTCACCGGCTGGGACCCGGCGAGGCAATTGGGCGAGCCGGGCGGGTACCCGTTCACGCGCGGGGTCTATCCGAGCATGTACACCGGCCGCCCCTGGACGATGCGCCAGTACGCCGGCTTCGGCACGGCCGCCGAGTCCAACGCCCGCTACCGGCAGCTGATCGCGCACGGCACCACCGGCCTGTCCGTCGCCTTCGACCTGCCCACCCAGATGGGCCACGACTCCGACGCGCCGCTCGCGCACGGCGAGGTGGGCAAGGTCGGCGTGGCCGTCGACTCGGTCGAGGACATGCGGGCGCTGTTCGACGGCATCCCGCTGGACCAGGTCTCGACGTCGATGACGATCAACGCCCCGGCGGCCCTGCTGCTGCTCCTGTACCAGCTGGTGGCGGAGGAGCAGGGCGTCCCGGCGGACCGGCTGACCGGCACGATCCAGAACGACGTGCTGAAGGAGTACATCGCGCGCGGGACGTACATCTTCCCGCCGAAGCCGTCCCTGCGGCTGACGGCGGACATCTTCAGGTACTGCGCCGCCGAGATCCCCCGGTGGAACACGATCTCGATCTCCGGTTACCACATGGCCGAGGCGGGCGCCTCGCCCGTGCAGGAGATCGCGTTCACGCTCGCCGACGGCATCGAGTACGTCCGCACGGCGGTGGCGGCGGGCATGGACGTGGACGCGTTCGCGCCCCGGCTGTCGTTCTTCTTCGTGGCCCGTACGACGCTGCTGGAGGAGATCGCCAAGTTCCGTGCGGCGCGCAGGATCTGGGCGCGGGTGATGAGGGACGAGTTCGGCGCGCGCAACCCCAGGTCGCTGATGCTGCGCTTCCACACCCAGACCGCCGGGGTCCAGCTGACCGCGCAGCAGCCGGAGGTGAACCTCGTCCGGGTCGCCGTCCAGGCCCTCGGCGCGGTGCTCGGCGGCACGCAGTCGCTGCACACCAACTCCTTCGACGAGGCGATCGCGCTGCCGACGGACAAGAGCGCCCGGCTGGCGCTGCGCACCCAGCAGGTGCTGGCGTACGAGACGGACGTGACGGCGACGGTGGATCCGTTCGCGGGGTCGTACGCGGTGGAGCGGATGACGGACGACGTCGAGGCGGCGGCCCTCGCCCTGATGCGCCGGGTCGCGGATCTCGGCGGGGCGGTGGCCGCCATCGAGCAGGGCTTCCAGAAGGCCGAGATCGAGCGGAACGCGTACCGCATCGCCCAGGAGACCGACTCCGGCGAGCGGGTGGTCGTGGGCGTCAACCGCTTCCGGCTGGACGAGGAGGAGCCGTACGCGCCGCTGCGGGTCGACCCGGCGATCGAGGCCCGGCAGGCGGAGCGGCTGGAGCGGCTGCGGGCGCGGCGCGACCGGCGGGCGGTGGACTCGGCGCTGGCCGCGCTGAAGAAGGCGGCCGGGGGCGAGGACAACGCGCTGTATCCGATGCGGGAGGCGCTGCGGGCCCGGGCGACGGTCGGGGAGGTGTGCGACGCGCTGCGGGAGGTGTGGGGGAGGTACGAACCCCATGACGTCTTCTGAGCGGCCGGGCAGGGGGGATTGTCAGACCTCCGTGCGACACTCATTCGCATGTTCGGCGTCATCGATCTCCCCACCTACCTGGCAGGCCTCGCCCTGATCGTGCTGCTGCCCGGTCCCAACTCGCTGTACGTGCTGTCCGTCGCCGCCCGCCGCGGCGTGCGGGCCGGATACACCGCCGCCGCGGGCGTGTTCTGCGGGGACACCGTGCTGATGACGCTGTCCGCGGCCGGTGTCGCCTCCCTGCTGAAGGCCGACGCCGTGCTGTTCGGGATCGTGAAGTACGCGGGCGCCGCGTATCTGACCTGGATGGCGACGGGGATGCTGCGGTCCGCCTGGCAGCTGTGGCGGACGCGGCGGGAGCAGGACGTGGCGCAGGCGGAGCCCGAGCGGGCCGCCGGGGAGCGGCCCTTCAGGCGGGCCCTCGTCGTGAGCCTCTTCAACCCCAAGGCGATCCTGTTCTTCGTCGCCTTCTTCGTGCAGTTCGTCGACCCGGGCTACGCCTACCCGGCCCTCTCCTTCGCCATCCTCGGCGCCTTCGGCCAGCTGGCCAGCTTCCTGTACCTCAGCACGCTGATATTCGGCGGCACCCGGCTCGCCGCCGCGTTCCGGCGCCGCAAGCGGCTGTCGGCCACGGCCACGTCGGCGGCCGGCGCGCTGTTCCTCGGCTTCGCCGTGAAGCTGTCGCTGGCGAGTTCGTAGCCCTCGCAGCTCCCAGGGGACCGGCGCTCCTCAGCGGCCGACCCGGGAGAGATAGGCCGCGAGTCCGTCCGTGGTCTCGCCCGCCCAGCCCACGTAGCCGTCCGGGCGGACCAGGAAGACACCCGGGCCGTACGACTCCGGGGCCGCCGGGAGCGAGCGCACCCCGGGGACCGTGCCGTCGGGAGCGCCCAGCAGCGTCCAGTGCGGCCCCCGGAACGCGTCGAAGAGGCGTACGCCGCCCGCCGTGCCGTCGGGCGCGCGGTCGCCGGCCCGCACCCCGGCCGGGTTCGCGCGGGTCTCCTCGGTGAGGCTCGACTCCCGGTAGCCCAGGCCGAGTTGGACCGTCTCGCGCCCGCGTCGCACCTCGCCCCGGTGCACCCCGGTCGACAGGTCCAGCATGGCCGCCGCGTTCGCCCGGCGCTCCTCCTCATAGGTGTCGAGGAGGGTGTCCGGGGCGCCGTCCCGCAGCACCGCGCCCAGTTTCCAGCCCAGGTTGTAGGCGTCCTGGACGCTGGTGTTCAGGCCCTGGCCGCCCGCCGGGGAGTGGACGTGGGCCGCGTCGCCCGCGAGCAGGACCCGGCCCGCCCGGAAGCGGTCCGCCAGGGCGGCGCGCGGGCGGAAGTCGGACGCCCAGCGCAGCTCCGTCACGTCGGCGCGGTCCAGGTGCGTGTACGCGGCGACCAGCGTGCGGATGCCGTCCAGGGACAGGTCGGGGGCCGTGCCCTCGGGGAGGCGGGCCTGGAGCTGGAAGTCGTCCGTGCCGGCCAGCGGGCACAGGCCCACGACCGTGCCGTCGTCCTTCGGGAACGTGTGCCAGTGCACGCGGTCCAGGCCCCGTACCCGGACGTCCGCCACCATGAACGGCGCCGGGTCCACGCTCTCGCCGGCCATGCCGATCCCGAGCGCCCGCCGGATCACCGAGCGTCCGCCGTCGGCCGCGACGGCGTACCGCGCGCGCAGCGCCGTACCGTCGGCGAGCTCCACGGCCGCCCCGTCCGCGTCCTGCGCGACGCCCGTCACCTCGCACCCGAAGGCGACCCGGCCGCCCAGCTCCAGCAGGCGCGCGTACAGCACCTCCTGCGTGCGCCACTGCGCGACCATCAGCGGCTCGGTGTACGGCGCGCCCTCGTCCGGCGCGACCGTGTCGAACATCGGCTCCCCGCCGACGCGCTCGCCGTCCTTCCAGATCATCCGGTCCGGGTACGGTCCGCCCGCCGCGCGGATCTGGGCCAGTACGCCCAGGTCGTCGAAGACCTCCTGGGTGCGGGGCTGGATCCCCTTGCCGCGCGAGCCGGGGAACAGGCCGTCGGCCCGCTCCACCACGAGCGCCTCCACTCCGCGCCGGGCCAGGTCGGCGCCGAGGGCGAGACCGGTCGGACCCGCGCCCACGATCAGAACGTCCATCGCGATGCTCCTTCGTCTCCTTAACGGCGTTAAGTGCCGTCGCCCATGAGGGTGCCCTTAACGCTGTTAAGCTGTCAAGTGTGAGCCCCGAGAAACGCACACCCCGCGCCCCCCTGGACCGCCGCCGCGTCGCCGACACCGCCCTGCGGCTGCTGAACGAGGCGGGACTGGACGGCCTGACCGTGCGCGCCATCGCCCATGAACTGGACGTCAAGGCGCCCGCCCTGTACTGGCACTTCAAGGACAAGCAGGCGCTGCTGGACGAGATGGCGACGGAGATGTACCGGCGGATGGTCGCCGCCACGCCGCTCGATCCGGACGACAGCTGGCAGGAGCGGCTGCTGAAGACGGGCCGGGGGCTGCGCGGCGCGCTGCTCGGCTATCGCGACGGCGCCAAGGTCTACAGCGGCTCACGCTTCACGGGCACCGAGCACGCCCCCGCCCTGGAGGCGAACCTGCGGCTGCTGACGGACGCCGGGTTCACCCTCGCACAGGCGGTCGACGCGGGCCGGACGGCGAACGCGTACACGATCGGCTTCGTCACCGAGGAACAGGGCGTGCGGCCCCTGCCGGGCGAGCGCCGGGAGGGGTACGACGTCGGGGAACGGGCCCGGCGGCTCGCGGACTTCCCGCTCGCGGCGGCGGCCGGCGAGCTGCTCTTCGACGACTACGACCGCCAGTTCGAGGAAGGACTGGCGGTCGTCGTCGCGGGGATCGGGGCGCGGTACGGAGTCAGCTGACCGCCCGCTCCGGGACACCGGTGCCCGCCGTCTTGAGGGCCCGCTTCAACCGGGGCCCGAACGGCTTCTCCACGAACCGGTGGATCAGCCACGCCAGCGCCAGCATGCCCAGCACGGTCACCACGAGCGTCGGCCACGGGCCGAGGCCCAGGCTCCGGTGCAGCACCCGGATGACGAACCAGCCCAGGTGCTCGTGGACCAGGTAGAACGGGTACGTCAGCGCGCCCGCCGTGACCAGCCAGCGCCACCTGGCCCAGCTCGCCCAGCCGAGCGCCACGACGGCGACGGCCGCGAAGGCGATGGTGACGATCAGGATGACGACGTACGGATCACGGTGCGGGTGGTGGCCCCACAGGCCGGTGGTGGCCTCCCGCTGGGCCAGCAGCCAGGACATCGCGACGATGCCCCACGAGAGCAGGTCGCTGCCGAAGCGGTGGATCAGGTACAGCGCCAGGCCGCCGATGAAGAAGGGGGCGTACTCGGGCATGATCACCTGGTTCAGCAGCTCGTTCCTGGAGCTGTGGCACAGCACCGCCGCCAGCGTCCACACACAGGCGAACAGCACCACCCGGCGCCGGGTCACCCCGCGCACCACGACGAGCAGCGCGAACAGCACGTAGAAGCGCAGTTCGACCCAGAGCGTCCAGCACACGCCGAGGACCCGTTTCGCGCCCATCGGCTGCTGGAGCATCGTCAGGTTGACCAGGAACTCGTCCAGCCGGACCGCGTGGACGACGACGGGCATGGCGAGCGACGCCCCGGTGACCAGGAACAGCGCCACCCAGTAGGCCGGGTACAGGCGCGACACGCGGGAGCGGAAGAAGTCGCCGAGCGTACGGCCCCAGCTGCTCATGCAGATCACGAAGCCGCTGATGACGAAGAAGAACTGCACCCCGAAGTTGCCGTAGACGGCCGCCCGGGACAGGGTCGGGAAGAGGTGCGCCGGGCTGCCGTGCCAGGACGCGGAGACCGTGCCGCCGCGCCCGGTGTAGTGGTAGAGGCAGACCATCAGCGCGGCCACGAGCCGCAGACCGTCCAGGGCCATGAGGCGGCTCGCGCGTCCGCCACCGGCGGCGGACGGTGCGGCGGCCGGGCGGGGTATCAACGGGCCGGGCGCGGCGGCGAGGCCGGGGGGTGACGGTGACGCTGCCATGGAGGTCATGTCCTTCCTGGATGGTCTTCACAGTTCTGCCGTCGCCGGGCCCGGCCGCTCGCGCGCCCCTGACCCGCGGCCCGGTTCAGTTGCGCGCGCCCCGGCGCAGGCTGCGGGCCTTGCGGGCCACCCGGCGCACCGTGGCGTTGCGGGGGATGAAGGCCAGTTGGGCCGGCACCCCGCCGGGCAGGGCCAGGGAGGTCAGCCGTCGGCGCTTGAAGTAGCGCAGGGTCCGCGGGTTCTGGTTCCGCGTCAGCCAGCCCTCGACCTCGGGCCGCAGCCCCGGCAGGATCTTCGGCTGCATCGCGAAGCCCACCGCCCGCACCAGCGCACCGAGTTCCTCGACGTCCATGCCCCGGCGCTGCTCCTCGACGGCCGCCCTGTCGCCCAGCGCGGGCAGCAGCGCGTCGACGATGGTGACCGGGATCCGGTTGCTGTTCTCGTACGGCGTGACCTGCTCCAGCAGCAGCTCGGTGCCGATCCGGGCGACCGGCAGGCCGTAGAGCGCCTGGGCCGTGAGCAGGGCGGTGGAGAAGCAGCCGACGACCAGCGCGGGACGCATCCGCTGGTACAGCACCTCGGCGAGGACCGGGGTGTCGAGCACGGTCAGCTCGACCTTCAGCTTCCGCGCCTCCTGCTCCAGCGAGCGGGTGAAGCTCGCCGGTGCGGACGGGTGCGGCTTGAACACCACCTTGGTGTGCCCGAGCGCGGCCGCGCCCCGCAGCATCCGCACGTGCAGCTGGTCCTCCTGCTCGGCGGTGAGGATCTCCAGCGCCGAGAGGTACTGGCCGAGCAGCAGCGCCGGCTCCTCGACGTCCGGCAGTTCCGCGTCCTCGGGGTTCACGGGCCCGAGGCCGGCGAGCACCTTGGTGAAGGCGGCCGTCGGCACGATCTCGCCCTCGACGCCGAACTCGGTGAGCAGCAGCGGCTTCAGGCCGGGGACGAGGTCCAGGTGCAGCACCCGGTCCACCCGGGTGCCGACCAGCGGGTCGATCTTGTTGCGGGTGGGGCCGTAGCTCATCAGGCCGTCGGCGTAGACCGTCACGGGGGCGCCGGTGAAGATCTGGCCGAGCGCCAGCGACGGGTTGACCTGGATCGACTCGACGGCCAGCTCGACGTCGTCCTCGCCCAGCCGCCACTCGTGGCGCAGGAAGCGTTCCCACAGCGGCATGTCGTCCACCCGCGGGGCCCAGCCGCCCGGGTGGAACGGGAAGATCGTCTCGTTGTACGAGATCACCTCGTCGAAGCGGTCGCGCAGCTTCTCGAAGCCGGGTGCCTCGTCCAGGGCGGGCGTCGTCTCCGGGGTGGTGGAGTTGTTGCAGACCAGCAGGATCCGCCGGTCGGCCGGGCCGAAGCAGCCGGAGTCCAGGGCGGCGGCGAGCGTGGCCGTGCCGTACAGCGTCGACGCCTGGAAGATCTGGGTCGTCATGCGGCGGCCCCCGCGGGGGCGGGACGGCGGCGCAGCCGGCGCAGCTTGGAGGCGCGCTGGAAGTCCATGGAGTCCAGCGCGTCGTCCAGCACGTCCTGCGGCATGCGCCGCAGGGCCGCGGCACTCATGGATTTCAGCTTTTTCGCCACCGCGGGCTCGAACCTTTCGATGGATCCCAGATGATGGGAAATGATGGCGCAATAGGTACGGACGGCCTTCGGCAGCAGTTCATCGGCCTGCGGATCCTCGGCGGTTTCCGCGACGACCTGGTCGAACGCGCGAATGAAATCCAGCTGCCGGACATCGCCGATCTGGGTGAGCGACGAGGCGACCCCGCGCCGGTAGAACACACCGAGCATGCTCACCGCGGCGAAGGATTCCGCCTCCCGGTGCAGCTTCCAGATCCACGGCCGGTCCTCGGCCGTGCGCAGCCCGTCGGTGAAGTGCAGCAGGCCCTTGTCCACGAGCCGCCGGTGGTAGATGCCGGCCCACGCGTACGCGTAGTCGACGGACGTCGAGCGGTCGGCGGGCAGGATCGCCTCGCGCGGGCTCGTCACCACGCCCCGCCGGCCGACCGGCACCCGGTGCACCTGGCGCGAGCGCGCGGTGCACTGCACATGGTCGGTACGGATGAAGTCGCAGCCCAACTCGTCTATGGCGGCGACCAGTTGGGGGAAGTAGCCGGGGGCGAGCCAGTCGTCGCCGTCCAGGAACGTCAGGTACTCACCGCGCGCCCGGTCGATCCCGGTGTTGCGCGCGGTCGCCAGCCCCCCGTTCTGCTCGTGCCGGACATGGACCGCCCCGGGCAGCTCGCGCTCCGCGCGCGCGAGAATGTCCGGTGTCCCGTCGCGGGAACAGTCGTCCACGAGAATGAACTCAAAGTCGTCCCGGGCATTCGCCTTCAGACTCCTGAGGGTGTCGGGAGCGTATTGCTGCACGTTGTAGAACGGCACGATGACGGAGAGCTTGACCACGTCAGGGACGTTAGGGGGAAGCCCGTGATTCGTCTTGACGCCTTGCTTGATGCTGGGTGAACGACACGTGGCGAAGCTGTGAACCGGGCTTTTTTCCGGCGAGTTGACGGCCCGATTCGCCATTCGGCGATGTGCTGTTAACCGTTTGTTGCATTCGGGTTGGGCCGCACAACGGAATCGCTTCCTAGCGTCTTCGGCGTGCCAGCAAGAGCTACGAAGTCCCTGCGGGTCGCCGTCCTCGCCGATTCCGACACCCGGTGGAAGTGGGGCGCGCTCACCGCGCAGCGCCTCGCCCCCACCGACTCCGAGATCCGGCTCGACGGCTACCTCCTGCGGGGGCGTGCCACCCCCACGGCCCGCCAGCTGAGGGAAGTGGGCGTCCGGGCGGACTCGCTCCGCGAGGTCACCGGCGTCGAGTTCCTGCGCGCCATGACCGACTCGACGACCGGGGAGCCCTACGACCTCCTCGTCCTCGCGCTGGTCGGCGGCGGTGTCCAGGCGATGCTGCACGGACTGCGGGGCGCCTGGGGCTCGGGCGAGCGCCCGGTGGTCGTCACCGGTTACGTCGGCGTCGTCTACGAGAAGCTCGCCGACGGCCTGCTGCTGCGGCACGGCGCCGACCTCGTCCTCGCCAACTCCCGGCACGACGCGGACCGGTTCCGGGCCGTGTACGAGGGCGTGGGCGCGGACGCCTCCGCGGTCACCGAGGTCGCCCTGCCCTTCCTCGGCGGGGCGCCGTACACCGGTGAACACGAGCCGTACACCGTGGTGTTCGCGGCCCAGCCGTCCGTCCCGGACAGCCGCAAGGACCGTACGTACCTGCTGAACCGGCTCATCGAGCACGCCTGCAGGCACCCCGAGCGCGAGGTGCTGCTGAAGCTGCGCTCCAAGCCGGGTGAACACACCACCCACATCGAGGAGTTGCCGTACCAGAAGCTGGTCCAGGGCATGTCCGTGCCCGCCAACTTCCGGCTGGTGTACGGGCACATGGGCGAGGTGCTGGACCGCACCGACCTGCTGGTCACCGTCAGCTCCACGGCCGCCCTGGAGGCCCTGCACCGGCGTGTCCCCACGGTCGTCCTCACCGACCTGGGCGTGCGCGAGGTGCTCGGCAACCACCACTTCACCGGCTCCGGGTGCCTCGCCTCCTGGGACCAGCTCGACGCCGGACACCGGCCGACGGCGGACGAGGAGTGGGTGGCCCGGCAGGGCGTCGGTGTCGACGGCTCGTACGAGACGGCCTTCGACACCGCGCGCGAGCGCATCGCCGGCCTGCTGGAGCGGCCCGGCGGGCTGCCCCCGCTGAACCCCTACTACACACCCGAGACGGCGCCCGGATACCTGCCCGGCATCCTCGCCCGCCACCACCTCGGCCCCGACGGCGCCCCGTTGCCCGGCGCGCCCGCCGCCGACAAGGAACCCGGCCCGGTGCGCCAGATCGTGCGCCGCGCCGCGCGCGGGGCCTACCGCCACGGCGTGCAGCGCGTGGCCCCCGTGATCCGGCGGATGGGGGAGCTGTGACCTTCCAAGGAGACTCCATGTCCAACCCCGAGGCGGGACCGGGCGCGACGCTGCGCCGGGTGCTCGCGGTGATCCCCGCGCGCGGCGGCTCCAAGGGCGTGCCCGCCAAGAACCTGGCCCCCGTCGGCGGTGTGCCGCTGGTGGCGCGCGCGGTGCGCGAGTGCCGGGCGACCCGGCTGGTGACCGACGTCGTCGTGTCCACCGACGACCAGGCCATCGCGGCCGCCGCCCGGCAGGCCGGCGCCGAGGTCGTGCTGCGGCCCGCCGCCATCGCCGGGGACACGGCCACCTCCGAGGCCGCCGTCCTGCACGCCATGGACGCCCACGAGGCGCTGCACGGCGCGGCGGTCGACGCGGTCCTGCTCGTGCAGTGCACCAGCCCGTTCATCGTCCGCGAGGACATCGACGGGGTGGCCGGCGCGGTCGTGGAGAACGGCGCGGACACGGCGGTCACCGTGGCCCCCTTCCACGGCTTCGTCTGGCGCGAGGCCGACGCGGAGGCCGAGGGCGGCGTGGGCGTCAACCACGACAAGTCCTTCCGCCCCCGCCGCCAGGACCGCCCCCAGGACTTCCTGGAGACCGGCGCCGCCTACGCGATGGACGCGGCCGGCTTCCGCAAGCACCAGCACCGCTTCTTCGGCCGTACGGAACTCGTCCGCACGGACCCCGCGCGCGTGCTGGAGATCGACGACCCGCACGACCTGGCCCGCGCCCGCGCGCTGGCCCCCCTCTTCGACGCGGACCGTCCCGGTTCGCTGCCGACCGCCGAGGACGTCGACGCGGTCGTACTGGACTTCGACGGCACCCAGACCGACGACCGGGTGCTGATCGACTCCGACGGACGGGAGTTCGTCTCCGTGCACCGCGGCGACGGACTCGGCATCGCGGCCCTGCGCAAGAGCGGCCTGAAGATGCTCATCCTGTCCACGGAACAGAACCCTGTGGTCGCCGCCCGCGCCCGGAAGCTGAAGCTCCCGGTGCTGCACGGCATCGACCGCAAGGACCTCGCGCTGAAGCAGTGGTGCGAGGAGCAGGGCATCGCGCCGGAGCGCGTGCTCTACGTCGGCAACGACGTCAACGACCTCCCGTGCTTCGCCCTCGTCGGCTGGCCCGTGGCGGTCGCGAGCGCCCACGACGTCGTACGCGGCGCCGCACGCGCGGTCACCACCCTCCCCGGCGGTGACGGCGCGATCCGAGAGATCGCCAGCTGGATCCTCGGCCCCTCTCTCGATTCCCTCCCCAAGTAAGGACATCTCCTGCCATGAGCACCAACTCCCGTATGCGTTCGTTCGGTTCGCGCGAGGTCGGCCCCGGCAAGCCCGTCTACATCTGCGGCGAGATCGGCATCAACCACAACGGTGAGCTGGAGAACGCCTTCAAGCTGATCGACGTGGCCGCCGAGGCCGGCTGCGACGCCGTGAAGTTCCAGAAGCGCACCCCGGAGATCTGCACCCCGCGCGACCAGTGGGACATCGAGCGCGACACCCCCTGGGGCCGGATGACCTACATCGACTACCGCCACCGCGTGGAGTTCGGCGAGGACGAGTACCGCCAGATCGACGAGTACTGCAAGGAGAAGGGGATCGCCTGGTTCGCCTCCCCGTGGGACACCGAGGCCGTCGCCTTCCTGGAGAAGTTCGACGTCCCCGCCCACAAGGTGGCCTCCGCCTCCCTGACGGACGACGAGCTGCTGAAGGCCCTGCGCGCCACCGGCCGCGCCGTCATCCTCTCCACCGGCATGTCCACCCCGAAGCAGATCCGCCACGCGGTCGAGGTCCTGGGCAGCGACAACATCCTGATGTGCCACGCCACTTCGACCTACCCGGCGAAGGCCGAGGAGCTGAACCTCCGCGTGATCAACACGCTGGAGAAGGAGTTCCCGAACGTCCCGATCGGCTACTCCGGCCACGAGACGGGCCTGCAGACCACGCTGGCCGCCGTCGCCCTCGGCGCCACCTTCGTCGAGCGCCACATCACCCTCGACCGCGCCATGTGGGGCTCCGACCAGGCCGCCTCCGTCGAGCCGCAGGGCCTCACCCGCCTCGTCCGCGACATCCGCACCATCGAGGCCTCCCTCGGCGACGGCGTCAAGAAGGTCTACGACTCCGAGCTGGGCCCGATGAAGAAGCTGCGCCGCGTCGCCGGTGTCGTCGCGGAGGCGGAGATCGCCGCGGCGGCGGGCGAGCCGGTCACGGTCTGACCCCCGGCCCCGGCCTGTTGAGCCCCTTACGTGTCCTACGACGGGACGGTCGTACGCCGATGAGCCCCCGCGCCGGTCAGCCCGGCCAACCTCCCCGCACGCTCGCCTTCGTGGAGAGCCCGGTCCAGCTGCTGAACGTACTGGAGTGGGCACACCTGCACGGACTGCAGGGCCCGGCCCCGGACCCGCTGCCGTCCGTGCCCGCGCAGGTGCGGCGGACGATGGCCGGTGACCCCTCAGCGGCCGGCGCGGAACTCACCCTCGTCGTGCTGTCGCCGACCGACCCGATGACCCGGGGCCAGCTGCGCCGCATGGCGGAGCTGGCCCGGGACGAGGGGCACACGGTGCGCTGGGAGGAGGCGCGCGGCGGTCCGGCCGCGCCCTTCGCGACGATCGGCGGCCTGGCGGGCGCGCTCCGCCGGGCCGACCGGATCGTGATGGGAGACCCGTTCTCCCGCTACGTCCAACTGCTGCTGACGATCACCAAGGCCCGCGACCTGGTCGTGGTGGACGACGGCACGGCCACGATGGAGTTCGTGGCCCAGCTCGCCCGCGGCGAACGCCTGGTCCGCTGGCACCGCAAGGGCGGCCGCCCCGGCCCGCGCGACCTGCTCTTCGCCCCGGTCTCCGCCTCGGCCCGCCGCCGGCTCACGCCGAACGCCAAGCGCCGGGTGGAGGTCTTCTCCTCGATGCCGGTGACGGAGACGCCCGAGGGCGTGACGGTCACGGCCAACGACTTCTCGTGGACCCGCGCCCGCTTCGGCCCGCCGCGCATCACCAAGGGCGCGGACATGGTCGGAACGTCACTGGTGGAGACGGGCGTGGTGGACGCCGACCACTACGTGGAAGCGGTCCGCACCCTCTCCAGGACCCACGGCGCGACGCGCTATTTCGCCCACCGCCGCGAGAGCACGGACAAACTCCACCGCCTGGCGACCGAGACGGGCCTGGAGATCGTCCGCCCGGACCTCCCCCTCGAACTGATCGCCCGCCGCGGCCCGATCGGCCGCACGATCCTCAGCTTCCCCTCGACGGTCGTCCACACCCTGCCGCTCGCGCTGGTGGGCACGGGCGTGAAGGTGGCCGTCTTCGACATCGACCCGACCTGGCTGACGGAGACCGCGTCCCCCCGCGCCCAGGGCTTCCTGTCGGGCGTCACGGGAACGGCCAAGGACGTGCACCGGCTGCAGACGGTGGCGTTCTCTGGCTGAAGAAGTCAGTCGCGCGAGGCCAGGTCCAGGGTCCACCAGGCGCCGTCGGGGCCGTCCGTCCTGCCGACGCCGGCGTCGGTGTAGCGGCAGGTGAGAAGGATGGCGCGGTGCGGCGGGCTGGCCATCCACGCGGCGACGGCCGCGCCCGCGTCGGCGGGGCCGATCTCGATGGTCTCGCCGGTGGCGACGGGGCGGTAGCCGGCGGTCCGCATCCGGTTCTCGGGGGCGCTGCCGTCCGTACCGGTGTGGGTGAGGAGCCGGTGTGCGGCCATGTCCGAGCTGTGTGCCTGGGCGGCCCGGTCGAGCGAGGTGCGCAGTCGTACCGCTGCGCAACCCTCCTCGGAACGGCGCCTGTTGACCTCGGACACCACGGCGTTCGGGGCTGGTGCCGAGGGCGGCGCGTTCCACTGCCCGGCGACCGGCACCGTCCACCCGGGTGAGGGGAACGCGGGTGGCCCCGGCGTCGGTGGCCCGGCCCAGGCGGTCGGCGCGCAGGACAGGAACGCGGTCAGGAGCACGGCCGTCGGCCAGGATGCGGCCCGCGAGAGAACGCCCACTGTGCAGCCCCTCTTTCGGAGGTAGTGACTCAGGGTGATTCTCGCGACGCCGTGCGTTCGTCACCAGACGGCGCCAGGAGCGCGTACCGCCGGTAACCGGCGCGATCACCGAAGATCCCGGCCGGCCGCTCGGCATCGTGTACGACACCGCGCGCGAGGAAGGTTCGGGCCAGGCCGGGGCTCAGCCGGCCTTTCTCACCAGCACGAACGCCCGCGCCCGGCGCTCCTCGCCGGACGGCTCCCGCCGTACCGTCGCGACCGGCTCCAGCCCGGCCCCCGCCAGCAGCGCCGTGACCTGCTCCGGCGTACGCCAGTAGTAGTCGAGGTCGATCTCGTGGCCGAAGCGCTCCGGGAGGTGGAGGCGGCCGGGCTCGTCCGCGGTCTGGAAGGCGAGCAGGGCGTGGGCGCCGGGGCGCAGGGTGCGCCGGAATTCGGCGAAGGCGGCCGGCAGGTGGTCGTCGGGGACGTGGATCGTGGAGTAGAGGGCGAGGATGCCGCCCAGCGTGGCGTCCGGGAGGTCCAGGGCGGTCATCGAACCCACATGGAAGCGCAGGCCGGGGTGAGTTTCGCGGGCCAGGGCCACCATGGCGGGGGAGAGGTCCACACCGAAGACCGGGATCCCGAGGGAGTGCAGGAGCGCGGTGACCCCGCCGGGGCCGCTGCCCAGGTCGGCGACCGGGTCCGGGCCGTTCGCCGTGACCAGCTCGGCGAAGGCCGTGATCAGGGTGCGGTCCAGCGGGTGCGTGAGCCCGGTCGGGTACCGGGCCGCGTACTCCTTCGCGATCGTGTCGTACGAGGTCCGGGTGGGATGGAGGAACGTCTCCGTCGCGTCGGTCACGCGTCCGGACCCTATCGGGAGGGGGTGCGGCTCCGGTCCGGTTCCTGGACACGTCGAGCAGGACTGTAGTGAGGCATGGTATCCGTGGAAGGAGAAACAGTGGTTTTACCCGTCAGAGTCCGCCGCCATGCGTCCGCTGGTCAGATTTTCTCCCCTAACGGGCTGAACTTTTGTTGATCGAGGGGCAGTTGACCACCCGGGCGTCCTACCCTTCAGAGGGTGAAGCAATTGATGTCCCTAGAGTCCGAGGCCGGCCTCGCGGGGGATGTGCTCCCCGGCGCGCTGAGCGAAGCCCTGCACGCCGAACTCGTCGCCTTCCGCCGCGACTTGCACATGCACCCCGAGCTGGGCAACCAGGAGTTCCGTACGACGGCCGCGATCAAGGAGCGGCTGGAGCAGGCAGGGCTCAAGCCCCGCGTGCTCGGCAAGGGAACGGGACTCGTGTGCGACATCGGGCTCACCGAGGGTGAGCGGACGGCGGTACCGCTGCTCGCCCTGCGCGCGGACATCGACGCCCTGCCCATCCCGGACACCAAGACCGACTGTCCCTACCGGTCCACCGTGCCCGACCGGGCGCACGCCTGTGGGCACGACGTGCACACCACCGTCGTGCTCGGGACCGGGCTCGTCCTCGCGGACCTGCACGGCAAGGGCCTGCTGCCCCGGCCCGTGCGGCTGATCTTCCAGGCCGCCGAGGAGGTGATGCCCGGCGGCGCCCTGGACGCGATCGAGGACGGCGTGCTGGCGGGCGTGGGCCGGATCCTCGCCGTGCACTGCGACCCGCGCGTCGACGCCGGGCGGGTCGGGCTGCGGCACGGGCCGATCACCAGCGCCTGCGACCGGCTGGACATCGCGCTCGACGGCCCCGGCGGGCACACCGCACGGCCGCATCTGACCACTGACCTCGTCACCGCCGCCGCCCGCGTCGCCGTCGACGTGCCCGCGCTGATCGCCCGCCGGGTCGACACCCGGGTCGGGCTGGCGCTGACCTGGGGCCGGATCCAGTCGGGGCACGCGCCGAACGTCATTCCGCAGCACGCCGAGCTGTCCGGCACCGTGCGCTGCCTGGACCTGGAGGCCTGGCGGCAGGCGCCCGACATCATCCACGCGGCCATCGACGAGGTCGCCACGATGCACCGCGCCAAGTCCGAGATCACCTATGTGCGCGGGGTGCCGCCGGTCGTGAACGACAAGGAGTCCGCCGACCTGCTGCGCCGGGCGATGTCCGCGCGCCGGGGCCGGGAGTCCGTGGAGTCCACCGAGCAGAGCCTCGGCGGCGAGGACTTCTCCTGGTACCTGGAGCGCGTCCCGGGCGCCATGGCCCGGCTCGGGGTCCGGCGCCCCGGCGAGCGCACGGTCCGCGACCTGCACCAGGGTGATTTCGACGCCGACGAGCACGCGATCACGGTCGGCGTGGAGATGTTCACGGCAGCGGCCTTCCTGGACGCGAACGGCGCCCCGGCCTGAGCCCGGAGGGGAAGGAAGAGTAAGAAGGGGCCTCGTCGGGGGCTCTTTCTTACTCGTTCTTACTCATTCCGCCGACTGGCGCAACACGCCCGTAAGCCATTCGTGCACACACCGCGACACCCCCGTGTCAGGGGCGAAGAGGGTGAGTTCAGATGCTGTTTGCCTCGAATCGATAACGGCTTCGAGAGGGGGTTTTTTGCGACATCTACGCGCGTTACGATGCCGCGAAGCCGACGCCGACGGGGCGTCCCGGCTGGAGCACCGGCAAGGTGCTCCCATCAAGCGCCGACACGGCGCTCAGGTCAGGTGAAGGAGCCTCCCGTGCGCCGGGTAGCCAAGCTTTCCGCTGCGTGTCTCGCGACCGCGGCACTCGCCGTGACTGCCACCGCGTGTGGCAGCACGTCCTCCGACAACAATGCCAGCTCCTCCTCGGGTGGTGCGAAGGGCGGCGTAAAGATCGGTCTCGCCTACGACGTCGGCGGCCGCGGTGACCGCTCGTTCAACGACTCCGCCGCGCGCGGCGCCGACAAGGCCGAGAAGGAGTTCGGCGGTTCCATCAAGGAACTGACCGCGAAGACCTCGGACACCCCGGCCGACCGGGTGCAGCGCCTCACGGACCTGGCCCAGGCCGGGTACAACCCGATCGTCGCCGTCGGTTACACCTACGCGCCCGCCGTGCAGCAGGTGGCGAAGCAGTTCCCGAAGACCTCGTTCGGCCTCATCGACTCCGTCGTGCCCGGCAGCAACGTCAACAGCATCACCTTCACCGAGGAGGAGGGCTCCTACCTCGCCGGTGTGGCCGCCGCGCTGAAGACGAAGAAGGACCACGTCGGCTTCATCGGCGGTGTCGACAGCCCGCTGATCAAGAAGTTCGAGGCGGGTTACGTCCAGGGTGTCCACGACACCAACGCCAAGATCAAGGTCGACACCCAGTACCTGAGCCACGGCGCGGACACCTCCGGCTTCTCCAGCCCGGACAAGGGCCAGCAGGCCGCGCAGGGCATGCTGGACAACGGCGCCGACGTCGTCTACTCGGCCGCCGGCTCCTCCGGCAACGGCGCGATCGAGGCCGTGCACGGCGCCAAGGGCGCCTGGGCCATCGGCGTGGACTCCGACCAGTACAACATCCCGGGTCTCGCCCAGTACAAGAGCTCGATCCTGACCTCGATGGTCAAGAACGTCGACGTCGGTGTCTACGACTTCATCAAGTCCGTCAAGGACGGCAAGCCGCTGACCGGCAACAACGTCTACTCGCTCGCCAAGGGCGGCGTCTCGCTCGCCACGAGCGGCGGCTTCATCGCCGACATCCAGCCCAAGCTGGACGCCGCGAAGCAGAAGATCATCGCCGGTCAGATCAAGGTCAAGACCACCCCGTGACCTGACGGATCCGGCCGGTTCCCGCTGAGGGACCCGGCCGGTTCGCCGGACTCGGCTCGGTGAGGGAGCGTCGTCCCCACGACCCCTCGCCGAGCCATAACAATGTGTCAACTCTACGCGTGTAGCGTGGAGTTGCCGCGCTAGCGTCGCCGACGCCTGCCACCTCCCCTATGCAGCCCCTTTCCCCGAGGAGAGTGCGCCATCAACGCGTCCAGCCCTCCCGCTGCCGTCGAACTGCGCGGCATCACCAAGCGTTTCCCCGGCGTCGTCGCCAACAAGGACATCGACATCACCGTCCGCACGGGCACCGTCCATGCCTTGTGCGGTGAGAACGGCGCCGGCAAGTCCACCCTGATGAAGATCCTCTACGGCATGCAGCAGCCGGACGAGGGCACCATCACGGTCAACGGCGAGCAGGTCGTCCTGCACAACCCCGGCGACGCCATCGCCCGCGGCATCGGCATGGTGCACCAGCACTTCATGCTCGCCGACAACCTCACCGTGCTGGAGAACGTCGCCCTCGGCGCGGAGAAGCTGTACGGCATCGGCGGCAGGGCCCGCGCCAAGATCAAGGAGATCTCCGACGCGTACGGCCTGAACGTCCGCCCGGACGTCCTCGTCGAGGAGCTCGGCGTCGCCGACCGCCAGCGCGTGGAGATCCTCAAGGTCCTCTACCGCGGCGCCAAGACCCTCATCCTCGACGAGCCCACCGCCGTCCTCGTGCCGCAGGAGGTCGACGCGCTCTTCGACAACCTGCGCGAGCTCAAGGCCGAGGGCCTCACCGTCATCTTCATCTCCCACAAGCTGGGCGAGGTGCTCTCCGTCGCCGACGAGATCACCGTCATCCGGCGCGGCACGACGGTCGGCACGGCCGAGCCGTCCAGGACCACCCCCAAGCAGCTCGCCGAGCTGATGGTCGGCAGCGAGCTGCCCACCCCGGAGACCACGGAGTCCACCGTCACGGACGTCCCGATGCTCGACGTCGACGGCCTGCACCTGGCGCAGACCGACCTCGACGGCATCGAGCGCATCGTCCTCGACCAGGTCTCCTTCACCATCCACAAGGGCGAGGTCCTCGGCATCGCCGGCGTGGAGGGCAACGGCCAGTCCGAGCTGGTCGAGGCGATCATGGGCATGCGCGACCCCGACGCCGGCGTGATCACCCTCGACGGCGCCGACATCTCCCACGCCCCCACCCGCCGCCGCCGCGAGGCCGGCATCGGCTACATCCCCGAGGACCGCCACCGCCACGGCCTGCTCCTCGAAGCGCCGCTGTGGGAGAACCGCATCCTCGGCCACGTCACCGAGAAGCCCAACTCCAAGGGCGCGCTGCTCGACATCAAGGCCGCCCGCACCGACACCGAGCGGATCGTCGAGGCGTACGACGTCCGCACCCCCGGTATCGACGTCACCGCGGCCTCGCTGTCCGGCGGCAACCAGCAGAAGCTGATCGTCGGCCGCGAGATGAGCCACGACCCCAAGCTGCTCATCGCCGCCCACCCCACCCGCGGCGTGGACGTCGGCGCCCAGGCCGCCATCTGGGACTACATCCGCGAGGCCCGCCGCGAGGGCCTGGCCGTGCTGCTGATCTCCGCGGACCTGGACGAGCTGATCGGGCTCTCCGACACCCTGCGGGTGATGTACCGCGGCCGCCTGGTCGCCGACGCCGACCCCGCCACGATCACCCCCGAGGAGCTGGGCTCCGCCATGACGGGTGCGGCCTCCGGCCACCTGGAGCACACAGAGGACGACGAGCGATGAACAAGCTGACCTCACGGATCGACAAGGAGCGGCTGCTTCTCGGCCTGGCCGCGCCGCTGCTGGCGGTCGTCGCCGCGCTCGTCGTCACCGCCCTGGTGATCCTCTCGACCGGCAAGAACCCCGGCCCCGCCTTCAACGACATGCTGACCTACGGCTTCGCCAGCGACAGCCAGGTCTACATCCTCAACAAGGCGACCACGTACTACCTCGCGGGTGTCTCGGTGGCCATCGGCTTCCGGATGAACCTGTTCAACATCGGTGTCGACGGCCAGTACCGGCTCGCCGCGTTCTTCGCCGCCGTCCTCGGCGGCGCGCTGACCGTCCCCGGCTGGCTCGCCATCCCGCTGATCCTGATCTGCGCCATGGCGACCGGCGCCCTGTGGGCGGCCATCGCCGGCATCCTCAAGGTGACCCGGGGCGTCAGCGAGGTCATCTCGACGATCATGCTGAACTCGATCGCCACCGCGATCATCGCCTACCTGCTGCAGCCCGGAAAGCTGGCCCAGCTCTACCAGGGCGGCACGGTCGTCGCCACCAAGCCGCTGCCGTCCTCGTCGCACTTCTTCAACATCAACACCGGCCCGTCCGGCGAGCTGTGGGGCTTCATCTTCATCGCCGCCGCCGTCGGCATCGCGTACTGGTTCATCCTCGGCCGCACCCGCTTCGGCTACGACCTGCGCACCGTCGGCCAGTCCGAGAGCGCCGCCGCCGCGAGCGGTGTGTCGGTGAAGAAGATGGTCGCCACCAGCATGATCATCTCGGGTGCGGTGGCCGGTCTGATCGGCATGCCGACCCTGCTCAACGACAGCTACCAGTTCAGCAGCGACTTCCCGACCGGCATCGGCTTCACCGGCATCGCCATCGCCCTGCTCGGCCGCAACAACCCGATCGGCATCGCCATCGGCGCCCTGCTGTGGGGCTTCCTGGAACGCACCACCAACCACTTGGAGTTCCAGGGCTACGACAAGGAGATCCTCGGCGTCATCCAGGGCGTCATCGTCCTGTGTGTCGTCATCGCCTACGAGGTCGTGCGCCGCTACGGCCTCAAGCGCCAGCAGCAGAAGGTCGGCGCCGAACTCGCGGCCCAGGCCGCCGCGACGAAGAAGCAGGAGGTGGCGTAATGACTGCCACGATGACCGACACGCCGCCGCCCGCGGCGCCCAAGGCGGCGGGCGCGCCGCAGCGCTCGGGCCGCTCCGTCGGCCAGATCCTCATGATCGTCGCCGGCGGACTGCTGCTCCTCGCCGCCGTCCGCGTGATCACCGGCTCGCAGGACCTCGACTCCACCGGACAGGTCAGCGCCGCCCTCGGCCTCGCCGTGCCGATCGGCCTCGCCGGTCTCGCCGGTCTGTGGTCCGAGCGGGCCGGCGTGGTCAACATCGGCCTCGAAGGCATGATGATCCTCGGCACCTTCGGCGCCGGCTGGATCGGCTGGCAGACCAACCCCTGGCTCGGCCTGCTGATGGGCATCGCCTTCGGCGTCCTCGGCGGCCTGGTGCACGCCGTCGCCACCGTCACCTTCGGCGTCGACCACATCGTCTCCGGTGTCGCGATCAACCTCCTCGCCCTCGGCGCCACGCAGTACCTCGCCAAGCTGTTCTTCAACAGCGGCGCGGCGGCCAACGCGGGCGGCAACCCCAAGCAGTCCCCGCCGGTGGCCGCGCTGCCCGACGTCACCGTGCCCGGCCTCTCCGACAGCCTGCAGTCGATCGAGAAACACCACTGGTTCCTGGTCTCCGACCTCGCCGGCATCCTCGGCGGCCTGGTCACCCACCTGTCCGTCGTCACGGTCCTGGCCGCGCTGCTGTTCGCCGGCACCTGGTGGCTGCTGTGGCGCACCCCGTTCGGCCTGCGGCTGCGCTCCTGCGGCGAGAACCCGACCGCCGCGGAGTCGCTCGGCGTCAACGTGTACTCCTACAAGTACGCGGCCGTCGCCGTCTCCGGCGGCCTCGCCGGCCTCGGCGGCGCCTTCCTCGCCCTGGTCACCTCGCACACCTACCTGGAGGGCCAGACCGGCGGCCGCGGCTACATCGGCCTCGCGGCGATGATCTTCGGCAACTGGCGTCCGGGGGGCCTGGCCATGGGCGCCGGCCTGTTCGGCTACTCCGACGCGCTCCAGCTGCGCAACGGCGGTACGACCGTCCACGCGCTGCTGCTCCTGCTGGTGGTGCTGCTGGTGGCCCTGGCCGCCTGGAAGCTGTACCGCAAGGCGATGCTCCAGGGCGTGGTCAGCCTCGCCGTGGCCGCGGTGATCCTGGTCTGGTACCTGCTCACCGACACGGTTCCGAGCGACTTCGTCGGCGCCACCCCGTACGTCGTCACGCTGCTGGTGCTGTCCCTGTCGGCACAGCGCCTGCGGATGCCCAAGGCGGACGGCATGCGCTACCGGAAGGGCCAGGGCAAGTGACGGGCGCAGCCGCAGTGTTCGACTGGGAGGCCCTGCGGGTGGTGGCGCGCGAGGCGATGTCCCGCGCGTACGCCCCCTACTCCGGCTACCCGGTCGGCGTGGCGGCCCGGGTCGACGACGGCCGCACGGTCACCGGCTGCAACGTGGAGAACGCCTCCTACGGACTCAGCCTGTGCGCCGAGTGCGGTCTGGTCTCGGACCTCCAGCGCTCGGGCGGCGGCCGGCTGACGCACTTCACCTGCGTCGACGGCGAGGGCGCCCTGCTGGTCCCCTGCGGCCGCTGCCGCCAGCTCCTCCACGAGTTCGGCGGCCCGGACCTCCTCCTGGACACCCCGGAGGGCGTCCTGCCCCTCTCCGAGATGCTGCCCCAGGCCTTCGGCCCGGCCCATCTCACCAAGTAACTCCGGTGTACGGCCCCCCTGACCCGCATCCGCGCAGGGGGGCCGCACACTTCGCACATCTTCCGAAGGGAACGCCATGGCCATGGACGCCATCTCCGTCATCCGCACCAAGCGGGACCGCGGCGAGCTGACCGACGAGCAGATCGACTGGGTCATCGACGCGTACACGCGGGGCGAGGTCGCCGACGAGCAGATGTCCTCGCTGGCGATGGCGATCCTGCTCAACGGCATGAACCGGCGCGAGATCGCCCGCTGGACCGCGGCGATGATCGCGTCGGGCGAGCGCATGGACTTCTCGTCGCTGTCCCGCCCGACGGCGGACAAGCACTCCACGGGCGGCGTCGGCGACAAGATCACGCTCCCGCTGGCCCCGCTGGTCGCGGCCTGCGGCGCGGCGGTCCCGCAGCTCTCCGGCCGCGGCCTCGGCCACACCGGCGGCACCCTGGACAAGCTGGAGTCGATCCCCGGCTGGCGCGCGCTGCTCTCGAACGAGGAGATGCTGTCCGTGCTGGACGGCACGGGCGCGGTGATCTGCGCGGCGGGCGACGGCCTGGCCCCGGCGGACAAGAAGCTCTACGCACTGCGCGACGTCACCGGCACGGTCGAGGCGATCCCCCTGATCGCGTCCTCCATCATGTCGAAGAAGATCGCCGAGGGCACGGGCTCGCTGGTCCTGGACGTGAAGGTGGGCTCGGGCGCCTTCATGAAGACGCTCGCGGACGCCCGCGAACTGGCCTCGACGATGGTCGGCCTCGGCACCGACCACGGCGTGCGGACGGTCGCCCTCCTGACGGACATGTCGACCCCGCTGGGCCTCACGGCGGGCAACGCCCTGGAGGTCCGCGAGTCGGTCGAGGTCCTGGCGGGCGGCGGCCCGGCGGACGTCGTGGAACTGACGCTGGCCCTGGCCCGCGAGATGCTCGACGCGGCCGGCGTCAAGGACGCCGACCCGGCGAAGGCCCTGGCCGACGGCTCGGCGATGGACGTCTGGCGCCGCATGATCGCGGCCCAGGGCGGCGACCCGGACGCCACGCTGCCCACCTCGAAGGAGCAGCACGTCATCAAGGCCACGTCCACGGGCGTGCTGACCCGTCTGGACGCGTACGACATCGGCGTCGCCGCCTGGCGCCTGGGCGCGGGGCGTGCGCGCAAGGAGGACCCGGTGCAGGCGGGCGCTGGCGTCGAGATGCACGCCAAGCCGGGCGACACGGTCAAGGAGGGCCAGCCCCTCCTGACCCTCCACACGGACACCCCCGAGCGCTTCGCCTACGCGCTGGAGGCCGTGGAGGGCTCGTACGACATCGCCCCGGCCGGCACGGACTTCACGGCGTCGCCGGTGGTGCTGGAGCGGATCGCCTGACCAGGGGATTTCCCGTTCGGGTGAAGGGGATCGGTGGACCTGCGCCGGTCCCCTTCGGCGTGCGCGATGAGTTACGACCGTCCCGGCGGTCTACCGGTCGTGAATGCCGAGACACCTGCCGTGTTCGTGCTGCCCGGCGCCGTCAGCCGTGACCAGGTGCCGGAGTTGTGCGACGACGTGCGGGCGCTGCTGGCGGCGACCGGTGCACGGGTCGTCGTGTGTGACGTGGGCGGGCTCGGGCCCCCGGGGCTGGGCGCCGTCGATCTGCTGGCGCGGCTGGAGCTGACCGCCCGCCGGGCCGGCGGGCGGATACGGCTGCGGGATCCCGCCCCGTCGTTACTCTCCCTTCTCGACCTCGTCGGACTCCGCTTCCAGGTGGAGGGGCAGACCGAAGAGGGGGAACCAGCGCCGGGTGTCGAGGAAGCAGTGGAAACCGGTGATCCGGCCGTCTGAGATCTCCAGGATCTGCACCGCCCAGGGGCTGAACCCGCCCTTCTCCTCGTCCGGCTTGTAGTGCGCGAAGCCCGGCAGGCCGTTGGCCATGACCGGCCGCAGACGGGAGCCCGCGCAGGAGGCGCCGAGGGTGGTCATGAAGCCGGTGATGTCCGCCGTACCGCGCAGCCACAGGTCGAACGGCGGCATCGTCATGACGGCGTCCTCGTGGAGCAGCGCCGTGAGCGCCGCCATGTCGTAGCCCTCGAAGGCCTTGACGTACCGCTCCAGGAGTTTTTGCTGCTCCTCGTCCAGCGGGTCGGACACCGCGCCCTCGGGGCTTGCGTCGGCACGCTCCGCGAGCGTGGCCCGGGCCCGCTGGAGCGCGCTGTTGACCGACGCGACCGAGGTGCCCAGCAGTTCGGCGACCTCGCTCGCCTTCCAGGCCAGCACCTCGCGCAGGATCAGCACCGCCCGCTGCTTGGGCGGCAGTTGCTGCAGTGCCGCCATGAACGCGAGCCGGATGGACTCCTTGGCGACGGCCGCCTCCGCCGGGTCCTGCACCTGGGGCAGCACCCGCGCGTCCGGCATCGGCTCCAGCCAGGTGTTCTCCGGGCGGGGGGAGAGCGCCGCCTGCGCCAGTGGGGTCGACTCCGTCAGGTCCATCGGCCTCGCCCGCTTGTTGCCCGCCGTCAGCATGTCCAGGCACACGTTCGTCGCGATCCGGTACAGCCACGAGCGCAGGGAGGAGCGGCCCTCGAACTTCTCGTAGCTCCGCCAGGCCCGCACCAGGGTGTCCTGCACCGCGTCCTCGGCCTCGAAGGAGGAGCCGAGCATGCGGTAGCAGTATCCGGTCAGCTCGGTCCGGTGCTTCTCCAGTGCGACGTCCAGGTCCACCGTCGCCGTGCTGTCACCCATCGTCCACCCACCCCTGTGGCCGTCCCTGTTCGCGCACCCTCGCGCCCCAGCACTTCGGAAGCTACCGCAGCCCACTGACAATGGCCCCCCGAGTCCGAAAATGCCCAGCTCAGACCAGTTGCTTCACGGACATGAGCAGATGGCGGTGCGCGGACCGCGGCCCGCCCGCGCCGAGCAGCACCCGCTGGCCCGCCCCCAGCATCTCCAGCCGCAGCTCACCGCCCTCGAAGGTGTTCAGCGCGTCGAGCAGGTACGACGGATTGAAGGCCACCGTCACCTCGTCCGCCCCGTTCAGGGCGACCGGAAGGCGCTGCGCCGCCACGTCGTCCCCGTATCCCGCCCGCACCAGCAGCGAGCCCTCGGCGGCCGAGAAGTCCAGCCGCACCGGGCTGCTCCCGTCCGCCACCACGGCCACCCGGCGCACCGCCTCCGCGAGCGCCGCGCACTCCGCCTCGGCCACGGCAGCCCCCGCCACCTCGAACAGCGTCCCGTACCCCGGCAGCCGCCCCTCCAGCCGCCGCAGCACCGCGCGCGTGTCCCCGCCCTCGAAACCGACGGCTCCCGAGCTCTGCGCCGTGGCCGGGTCCAGCAGGATCCGCAGCGTGCCGCACTTCCCCAGCGCCCGCGCCACCTCCAGCAGCCGCCGCGCGGGCAGCAGCACCTCCACGGCCTCACCGTCCGGGCCGCTCGGCCGCCAGGGCAGCGCGCGCACCGCGTACCGGTACCGGTCGGACGCCGACAGCGTCATCTCCGCGCCGTCGAGCCGCAGTTGGACCCCGGTGAGCACCGGCAGCGTGTCGTCGCGGCCCGCCGCGACCGCCACCTGTCCGACTGCCGTCGCGAACCCGGCCGCGTCCACCTCGCCGTACGGCGCGGGCGCCGTCGGCGGCGCCGGGTACTCCTCGTACGGCAGTGTCGACAGCCCGAAGCGGGTGCCGCCCGCCTCCACCGTGAACCGGCTGCCCTCCAGCGCGCAGCTCACCGGGCCGTCGGGCAGCACCCGGCAGATGTCCAGCAGCCGCCGCCCGAGGACCAGCACCCGGCCCGGCACCGCCACCTCGGCGTCGGCCCCGGCCCGCGCCGCCGTCTCGAAGTCGGACCCCGACACCGAGAGCCGCCCCGGCTCCGCGCTCAGCACCAGCCCGCCCAGTACCGGCACCGTCGTCCGCGCGGGCAGCGCCCGCCCCGCCCAGGCGACCGCCTCGGCCAGCTCCCCGCGCGCGATCCGGAATTCCATACGACAAACCCCCTGCTCAGTGGGCCGGTTGACCAAGGGCGGACGATATCCGCGCCCACTGACAACCGCCCCTGAGCAGGGGGTTCGGTGAAAGCGTCGTACGAGTCGTACGAGGGGACTCAGTGCGCGGCGACGGGCGCCGTCCGGGCCGCGACCCGGGCCGCCCGCGAGCCGGCGACGGTGATCGTCACGACACCGACGACCGCGAGGAGACCCACGGCGACCGTGCCGCCCCAGCCGTCCGCGTGGAAGGCCGTCGCACCGACCGTGCTGCCGACGCTGGAGCCGATGTAGTACATCGACTGGTAGAGGGCCGAGGCCTGCGCACGGCCCTGGGTGGCCGTCTTGCTGACCGCCGAGGACGCCACCGCGTGCCCCGCGAAGAAGCCCGCCGTGATCAGCACCAGACCCAGCAGCACCAGCGGCAGCGAGGGCGCGAGCGACAGCAGCAGACCGGCCGTCGTCGTACCGCCCGCCAGGTACAGCGCGCCCCGTCGGCCGAGGCGGCCCACCAGCCGGCCCGCCGTCGACGCGGACACCGTGCCCACCAGGTAGACCAGGAAGATCGAGCCGATGATGCCCTGCGGCAGCCCGAACGGCGCCTCCGTCAGGCGGTAGCCGATCACGGTGTACACGCCGCCGAACACCGTCATGAACAGCGCGCCGATCGCGTACAGCCGGCGCAGCAGCGGGTTGGCGAGGTGGTCGCGGACCGTGCCGAGCAGGATCCGGGGCCGCAGCGAGCCCGCCGTGAAGTGCTTCGGCGCCGGCAGCAGCAGCCGGAAGGCGACCGCGCAGCCGACCGCGATCACGCCGATCACCGCGACGGCGACCCGCCAGCCCCACGCCTGGGCCACCCAGCCGGTGATGATCCGGCCGCTCATCCCGCCGACGCTGTTGCCCGCGACGAACAGACCGATCGCCGTGACCAGCGCCTTCGGCCGGACCTCCTCGGCCAGATAGGCCTGCGCCGAGGCGGGCAGACCGGCCAGCGCCGCGCCCTGCACCGCTCGCAGCACCACCAGCACGCCGAGCGACGGCGCGAACGGCACCAGCAGGCCGACGGCGACCGCGACGGCCAGCGAGCCCGTCATCACCGCACGGCGGCCGAAGCGCTCCGACAGGGCGCTCATCGGCAGCACGAACAGCGCCAGTCCGCCGGTCGCGGCCGCCACCGTCCAGCTCGCGTCGCTCGCCGCGACCCCGAACTCGCCGGAGATCAGGGGCAGCAGGGCCTGCGTGGAGTACAGGAGCGCGAACGTCGCGACACCGGCGAGGAAGAGGGCGAAGCTCATCCGGCGGTAGCCGGGGCCGCCCGGGGTCAGCCGGGTGTCGACGGCGGAGTCGCAGGTGTCGACGGAGGCGTCGGCGGCGGGGACGGGCGAGGTGGCGACCACGGTGGTGGACGCCCCGGTACTGGCGGGAGACATACCTAGACCGTAGGGACGGCCCGCCTCATGCGTCCAATGCATGGAATCGCCATAATCGTTCCCATGGCGCATCAGCAGAGCTCACAGGCTCGCCTGTCATCGAACAGTGACACAGAAGACATGTCTGAGATGTCGAAGGTGCTCGCCCCCCGCCTCGCCTACTTCGCCGGCGTGGCCCGCACCGAGCACGTGACCCGGGCGGCGCACGAGATGAACGTCCCGCAGTCCACCCTCTCCCGCGCGATGGTCCGCCTGGAGCAGGACCTCGGCGTCGACCTCTTCGCCCGGCACGGCCGCACCGTCTCCCTCACCCCCGCCGGCCGCACCTTCCTGGCCTCGGTCGAACGCGCCCTCGCCGAGGTCGAGCGGGCCGCCGAGGAGGTCCGCGCCGACGCCGACCCGGCCACCGGCAAGGTCGCCTTCGGCTTTCTGCACACCATGGGCGCCGAGACCGTACCGGGCCTCCTGCACGCCTTCCGCGCCGACCACCCGCGCATCCGCTTCAGCCTGGTCCAGAACTACGGCGAGGCCATGCTGGAGCGGCTGCGCGCGGGCGAGCTGGACCTGTGCCTGACCTCCCCGGTCCCCGACGCCCCCGACCTGGTCGCCCGCCGCCTCGACGAGCAGAAACTCCGTCTGGTCGTCCCCGCCGACCATGCCCTGGCCGGCCGCAGACGCATCCGCCTGGCCGAGGCCGCCGAGGAAACCTTCGTCACCCTGGAACCCGGCTACGGCCTGCGCCGCATCACCGACGCCCTGTGCCGCGAGGCGGGCTTCCGCCCCCGGATCGCCTTCGAGGGCGAGGAGGCGGAGACCCTGCGGGGCCTGGTGGCGGCGGGCCTGGGGGTCGCGCTCCTGCCCCCGCCGACGGTCCCGAGGCCGGGCGTCGTGGAACTGACGGTCACGGCCCCGAGGGCGGCGCGGGAGATCGGCGTGGCCTGGCTCGCGGACCGCCCGGACACCCCGCCGGTGGCCGCCTTCAAGAAGTTCCTGCTGTCGCGAAGGGGCAACCTGCTGCCCTGACGGGTCTACCGTTTCAACGATCTGCCGAAGCCCGCCGCGAGCGGCATCCGCAACCCGATCGGCGGCGGCGCGGCCAACGCGTCCTCGACCGGCCGGGACAGGTGGTGTCCGTACAGCGCGCCGAGCATGAAGTCGACGGCGAGCCACCCGACCTCGTCCCGGTGCCCGGTCAACCCGTGGCCGTCGGAGTGCACTTCGAACCGGCACACCTCCCGGTTCACCTTCTTCGCCCGCGCCGCGTACCGGAACGACAGCTCGGGATCGGTGCGTTGGTCGTTCGTGCCGTGCACGATCAGCACCCGCCGCCCCACGAGCTGCTTCACCGGCTCGGCAGGCGCGGCCACGTCGTCCTCGGGGAGCCAAGGAGCCAGCGCCACCACGGAGTTGACCGCCTCGTGGCCGCCCGCCCGCAGCGCCGCGCGGCCGCCCATGTCGACCCCGACCAGGCAGACGGGAACGTCCCCGTACCGCCGTACGACCTCGTCGACGGCCCACCCCGCGTCCGCCGCCAGGTGCGCCTCGCTGCCGTTCCAGCCCCGGTAGCGGTACCGCACGGTGTGCACGGCCAGCCCCTCGGCTCGCCCCGCGCGCACGAACCGGCGGCCCAGCGGGCGCAGCGCGAGCGTCGCCCGCACGGGGGACGGCCGGCGGGTGGACACCTCCTCCCCGCCGGGGAGCAGCAGCACCGCTCCGCTCACCGCCGTCGGCTCCGGGCCGACTGCCTTTCCCAGCCCGGCCGTTCGGACCGGCGTCGCTTGCTGTCCCATGACAGAACAGTGTCAGAAGGGGCGGTGTACCAAACCCGTACGTGCGGTCACTGTTGCGTATCGGCGGGAAAGCGCCGGAAAAGTGCGGTGAAAGAGCCGTCGCGTTCACCGGGTCCTCTACGCGCGTAGGCGTTAGAGTGCGGAAATGACGAGCCAGACTGCACCGATCGGGGTCGTTCCGACGCCGGACCAGATCCGCCGGGCGCCCAAGGTTCTGCTGCACGACCATCTCGACGGTGGCCTCCGCCCCGGCACCGTCGTCGCCCTCGCCCAGGAGACCGGGTACGCGGACCTCCCCGAGACCGACCCGGACAAGCTGGGCATCTGGTTCCGCGAGGCCGCCGACTCCGGCTCGCTGGAACGGTATCTGGAGACGTTCCGGCACACCGTCGGCGTGATGCAGACCCGGGACGCGCTGGTCCGGGTCGCGCGGGAGTGCGCCGAGGACCTCGCCGCGGACGGGGTCGTCTACGCCGAGGTGCGCTACGCCCCCGAGCAGCACCTGGAGCGCGGGCTGACCCTCGAAGAGGTCGTCGAGGCGGTCAACGAGGGCTTCCGGCAGGGCGAACGGCTCGCCCGCGAGGACGGCCGCCGGATCCGGGTCGGCGCGCTGCTGACCGCCATGCGGCACGCGGCCCGCTCCCTGGAGATCGCCGAACTCGCCAACCGGTACCGGGACTCCGGCGTGGTCGGCTTCGACATCGCCGGCGCGGAGGCGGGCTATCCGCCCACCCGGCACCTGGACGCCTTCGAGTACCTCAAGCGCGAGAACAACCACTTCACCATCCATGCCGGCGAGGCCTTCGGGCTGCCGTCCATCTGGCAGGCGCTGCAGTGGTGCGGCGCCGACCGGCTCGGGCACGGGGTGCGGATCATCGACGACATCGAGGTCCGCGAGGACGGCTCGGTGCGGCTCGGCCGGCTGGCGTCGTACGTCCGGGACAAGCGGATCCCGCTGGAGCTGTGCCCCAGCTCCAACCTCCAGACCGGGGCCGCGCCGTCGTACGCCGAGCATCCGATCGGGCTGCTGCGCCGGCTGCACTTCCGGGCCACGGTGAACACGGACAACCGGCTGATGTCGCACACCGGCATGAGCCGGGAATTCGAGCATCTCGTCGAGGCATTCGGTTACACGCTCGACGATCTCCAGTGGTTCTCCGTCAATGCGATGAAATCCGCGTTCATTCCTTTCGATGAACGACTTGCGATGATCAATGACGTCGTCAAGCCCGGATATGCAGAACTGAAATCCGAATGGCTGTTCCAGCAGACGGCCTCCACCAGCGGCTCCGCTCACTCGGAGGAGTGAGCGCACCCGGTATTCGGCATGAAATGCGGACGCGCTTTCACATAGTGTCCGCATTTCGGTGTTTGCGGCGTGCGGTTCGGCGTGTTTACGGTCGAGGACCGCTGGGATCGACTCTGATCTCCCGTCTCCTCTCCCGTCTCCGCATTCAAGGATGCATTTACGATGAAGCAGTCTGCTGTCAAGACTCTCGGTGTCGCCGCCCTCGGCGCCGCCTTCGCCGCCGTCGGTGCGGGCGCGGCCAACGCGGCCCCGGCCCTCCCGGAATCCGGCCAGGCCCTGGGCTCCGTCACCCAGACGCTGCCGGGTGCCGCCAACGCCGCGCTGAGCCGGGGGCAGGGCGCCGTGGGCACCGCGGCCGCCGCCGCGCAGCCGGCCGCGCAGAACGCCCTCGCCAAGAGCCCGACCGCCCCGGCCGCCGGGCTGCTCGGCGGACTGCCGACGGCCCACACGGGCCTGCCCACGCACGGGCTCCCGGTGAACGGCCTCCCGGTCGCCTGACCCCGCCCGACCCGGCCTGACCCGGCCGCCGGCCGGCACAACGCCGCTGGGGCGCCCCGGAGTTGTCCTCCGGGGCGCCCCAACGGCGTTCGCACGTCTACCAGGCGGTGCGGGACTTCTCCTCGGAGGGCAGCAGGATCCACAGGGCTATGTAGAGCAGGAACTGCGGGCCCGGGAGCAGGCAGGAGAGCAGGAAGATCACCCGCATCGTCGTCGCGGAGGTGCCGAAACGCCGGGCCAGTCCGGCGCACACGCCGGCGATCACGCGGCCGTGGGTGGGGCGGGCAAGGGCGGTCATCGCGGCTCCTCCGTGTCGTCGGCCCGCTGCCGGGCCGGTGGCCGGGGCCGCCCCGGTGGCGTCCCTCGACCTTCTTCCACGGTAGGGAGACGAAGGGGGCGAAGCATCGCTCTACGGGGCGATCCCGACCCTGGGAATCGTCGGGGTGCGACCCTGAGACAGCTCCTCCTGGAGCGTGACGGGCCGCCCGGCCCCGGAGCCGGCGCCCTCCCGCGCGGCACACGCGCCCCCCGCCTCACGGCGGCGCAGCCAGGCGCGGCCCGCCGGCACGACGGCCAGGTGGGCGAGGACGACGCCCGCGGTGTTCAGCAGCAGCGCGTCGACGTCCGCGACCCGGCCGGGCACCCCGGTCTGCAGCAGCGCTATGCCGAGGGAGATCAGGGCGCCCGCCGCGGCCGTACGGATCAGGGAGGCGAGCGGGGAGACGGTCAGCCTGCCGTGCACCGCCGGCAGCAGCACGCCCAGCGGGGCGAGCAGGGCGAGCCCCTCACCGAGGCGCCGGGCCGCCTCCCGGTCACCGAGTGCCAGGTCGGCGCGGATGCCGGCCAGCGGATGCAGATTGGGCGGTGTCACCCAGGGCACGTCCAGCGGGCGCAGCGTCAGCCAGGCGACGAGAGCGAGGTGGGCGACGAGGAGGACGCCTCCTGCCACCCTGATGCGGAACGCGGCGCTGCCGCCGAAGGAGCCTTGACGCTGCACGACCCCCTAGACGCAGCCCCGGGCACGATCGGTTCCGCATCGGTTTCCCCGACGTGTCATCCACGGTCCGGCCGCACCCCGGCGGCGCTAGTTCGCCGGCACCGCACTCGACGGCGGCTGCGCGTTTCCCGGGCGGTTGCGGACGTCGTCCGTGCAGGCGTAGCGGCGGGGGGTGTCGGGGACCGGGCCGGCCAGGATGACCGAGCCGTCGCCCTCCGTCGCCGCCGAGTCGGACAGGGTGCAGACGACCTGCGCCAGGGCGTACGACGTCAGGTGCGCCGGAGGCGTGCTCAGCCGGAGCATGTCCTCGGGGTCCTTCGGACCGGGGCCCGACACGCTCAGGCCGCCCGGGACGTACGTCGTGTAGCCCGCGGAGCGTTCGGCGGCGGACGGCGATGCCGCCAGCTGGTCCAGCAGCCCCTGGGCCACGATCACCCGGCGCCGGGCGTCCGGGGTGCCCACGGCGACGCCGACCGTCCGGTCGACCGTCACCAGGGACGCCCCGCAGAGCAGGAAGACCTGCACGGGCACGCCCCGCGAGGACTGCGCGGACCGGTCCGGCCCGGCCAGCGAGCACGGCACCCGGGACGGCGCCGCCCCGAAGTCGGTCGGCACCTCCGTGGCCCGGATGCCGCAGCCGGAGAGCGCCAGGCCCATGAGGGGCAGCGCCAGCAGTCGGCGTGCGGCCCGGCTTCGTGCCGTCGCGCGTCGTACGGTCATGACCCCTCCTTTCCTGAACTGTCCGTGCCGCTCGTGCTGTCCGTGTCGGTCCCGCCGCCCTTGCCGTCGCCCTCGTCCGGCTCCTCGGTCAGCCGTGAGACGTCCCGTGGCAGCCGCAGGGTGAACACCGCCCCGCCGTCGGGCGAGTTGGCGGCGGTGATCCCGCCGCCGTGGATGTGGGCGTTCTCCATGGCGATGGACAGGCCCAGTCCGCTGCCCTCGGACCGCGGCCGGGAGGCGCTCGCCTTGTAGAAGCGGTCGAAGACGTGGGGCAGGACATCCTCCGGGATGCCCGGCCCGTGGTCGCGCACCGCGATGACCACCTCCTCGTCCGCCGCCCGCACCGACACCCGCACCGGCGACCCGCCGTGCTTGAGCGCGTTGCCGATCAGGTTGGCGAGGATGACGTCCAGCCGGCGCGGGTCCAGCAGGGCGTGGATGCCGCGCTCCGCGTCCAGTTCGACGGCGTCCAGCCAGGCGCGGGCGTCGATGCAGGCGGTGATCTGGTCGGCGACGTCGACGTCGTCCAGGACCAGCCGGGCGGTGCCCGCGTCGAAGCGGGTGACCTCCATCAGGTTCTCGACCAGGTCGTTCAGGCGCCGCGTCTCGCTGACCACCAGCCGCACCGCCGGCTCGATCATCGGGTCGATGCTGCCCGACTCCGCCTCCAGCTCCTCCTCCAGCACCTCCGTGACGGCGGTGATGGCGGTCAGCGGCGTACGCAGCTCATGGCTCATGTCGGCGACGAACCGGCGCGAGGCCTCGTCCCGGGCAGCCATCTCCGCGACCCGGTGCTCCAGCGCCTCGGCCGCGTTGTTGAACGTCCGGGACAGATCGGCGAGTTCGTCGGTGCCGGAGACCCGCAGCCGGGTGTCCAGCCTGCCCTCGCCCAGGCGCCGGGCGGCGACCCCGAGCCGGTGCACCGGCTTCAGCACGGTCGTCGCGGCGGCCTGCGCGAGCAGCGCGGCGCCGATCAGGGCGAGACCCGTGGCGATGCCGAGCGACCAGGCCAGCGAGTTGAGGTCCTTGGCCTCCGGCTCCAGGGACTTCGCCATGTAGCCGGTCGGACCGCCGCCGATCACCCTCGTACCGGCCACCAGGAACGGCGTGCCGTGCGCCACGACCCGCTGCCAGTACAGGTGGTACGGCTCCTTGTTGGCGCCCGACACCTTCTGCTGCCTGTTCACCGCCGCGCGCAGCGACTTCGGCACGTCCTCCAGCGAGAAGCCGTTGATCCCGCCCGAGTTGCCGTACACCGTCCTGCCGCTCGCGTCCTGGCCGACCAGCAGCACACTGAAGCCCTGGCTGCTCGTCGCCATCTGCCCGGCGGTGCGCTGGAGTTGGTCCTGCGAGGGGTGTGCCGGCAGCGCGCCCGCGCGGTTCTGCATCTCCTGGCGGAAGTCGCGCAGCACCGCGTCCTGGGCGCGGGTGAGCACCGCCTCGCGGTTCAGCCAGTACGCGATGCCGGATGCCGAGACGGCGGCCGTCAGGGCCACCAGCGCGAAGACGACGACCAGCCGCAGCCGCAGACTGGTGAACCTGAGCCGCGCCAGACCCCTCGCACGCCCCGCGGTCCAGCCGCGCAGCCCCCCTTGCCTGTCCGTCACTGAGGGGTGTCCAGGCGGTAGCCGACACCACGGACGGTACGGATCAGCGTCGGCGACGAGGGCACGTCCTCGACCTTGGCACGCAGCCGCTGCACGCAGGCGTCCACCAGGCGCGAGTCGCCGAGGTAGTCGTGCTCCCACACCAGCCGCAGCAACTGCTGGCGGGACAGCGCCTGACCGGGCCGCCGGCTCAGCTCCAGCAGCAGCCGCAGCTCGGTCGGGGTCAGCTGGAGGTCCTCGCCGTTCTTCGTCACGGTCATCGCCGAGCGGTCGATGACCAGGTTGCCGAACGTCGCCGAGTCGCTGGACTCGCGCTCCCCGCGCCGCAGCACGGCCCGGATGCGGGCGTCGAGCACCCGCCCCTGCACGGGCTTGACGACATAGTCGTCGGCGCCGGACTCCAGCCCGACCACCACGTCGATGTCGTCACTGCGCGCGGTCAGCAGGATGATCGGCAACTGGTCGGTGCGCCGGATCCGACGGCACACCTCGAAGCCGTCGATCCCGGGCAGCATCACATCCAGCACGATCAGGTCGGGCCGCTGCTCGCGCAGCAGCTTCAGACCGTCCTCACCGCTGGCAGCGGTCGCCACCCGGTGGCCCTGGCGCGTCAGCGAGAGCTCCAGGGCCGTGCGGATGGCGTCGTCGTCCTCGATCAGCAACAGGGAAGCCACGGGCTCATTCTGGCCCATGGACCCGCCGTCCTCCCACCTGCCCGCACCAGCCCTTCCCTACCGCCACGACATGTGCACTTCCTGTGACATCCCTGAGCAGGACCCCTGTGACAGGTCTGTGACAGTCGGCGGACACGGCCATGAAGTGCCCCCGGCAGAGTTTTCGTCACGGGCCAGGCGGCCGACCGGATCGGTCGGAAGCCGGCCCGGCAGGACCGAACCACCGGACGTCCACGACGGGGAGCGCGAGATGAACACGCTGCACAGCATGAGCACCAGCGCAGTGGTCACGCGTCTGCACGACGTGCACACGCACCGGTCCGGTTCCGAGAAGTCCGGTGCCGTGAGCGGGCGGGGGTGCGCTCGCGGCACCGGGCGTCAGCACCCGACGTACATGTCGGTGGTCGACACGCACACGGGGGAGGGCTCGGGGGAGCGGCGTCGCTCGCTGACGGAGGCGGAGTTCACGGCCTACGTCCAGGAGCGCCGCGCCTCCCTGTACGCCACCGCCTACCACCTGACCGGCGACCGCTTCGAGGCCGAGGACCTGCTCCAGAGCGCGCTGTTCTCGACGTACCGGGCCTGGGACCGGATCAGCGACAAGGCAGCCGTCGGCGGCTACCTGCGCCGCACCATGACCAACCTGCACATCAGCGCCTGGCGGCGCCGCAAGCTCAACGAGTACCCGACCGAGGAACTGCCGGAGACGCCCTCCGACACGGACGCGATGCGCGGCACCGAGCTGCGCGCGGTCCTGTGGCAGGCGCTGGCCCGGCTGCCCGAACTCCAGCGCACCATGCTGGTCCTGCGCTACTACGAGGGCCGCACGGACCCGGAGATCGCGGACATCCTCAACATCAGTGTCGGCACGGTGAAGTCCAGCATCTGGCGCTCGCTGCGCCGGCTGCGCGAGGACGAGGTCCTCAGCTTCGGCCGTGACGAGGAGAACGCCTTCGGCGAACTGGTCGCCTGAAGGCCGGGGTCACCGAGGGGTGGCCCGAGGGGGACACGGGGGAACAACGGGGGCCGCCGTGGACACCACTGGGGGGTGGGCCCACGGGGGGAACAGGGAGGGGGAACGGGGGAAACACGGGGGAGCGCGAGAAGCGGGACTGGAGGGCCGGGGGGGCCTGTCCAGTCCCGCTTTTTCGCTGGATGCCGGCTTCTGTACGCCGGTCAGGCCGCCGTCTGCTGCCGGACCTGCCGCCCCGCCGCGGCAGCGGTCAGCCGCCCCAGCGCCTCGTCACGGTCACAGGCGTGCGCGCCCAGGGACACCTGGCGGGCGACGATCGACCGCTCCGCGCGCATCAGCCGCCAGCCCCGGCGCAGCAGGAACGGCACCGACTTGCGGCCCTCCCGCAGATCCCGCAGGAAGCGCCGGCGGAAGGTGGTGAACGGGCCGCGGCTCAGGCACAGCGCGTCCGCGAGCACCCCCAGCTCCCGGCAGCGCTCGACGATCTCCGCCGCGAAGATGCCCTCGGCGATGAACAGCGGGGTACGGCCGATGTGCAGCGTGTTCTCGCCGGTACGGGCGCTCAGCGCGAGGTCGTACACCGGCACCGGTGTCGAGCCCGTGGCGCACAGCCGGATGACGGCCTCGACGGCGACGTCCGCGTCCCAGGACTCCGGGTGGTCCCAGTCGATGTCCGAACTCCCCTGCACCAGGGGCAGAGTCGGGTCGTCACCCTCCTTGTAGAAGTCGTCCAGGCGCAGCACGGGGAGCCCGGAACGGGCGGCGACGAGTGACTTGCCCGAACCCGAGGGGCCGCACAGCAGCACGACGCGGGCGGGGGCCGGAGGATGAATGCTCACGGAACACCAGTTTGACGCATGGTGGGCCGCCTGCCGACCCCGCGGGTCGGCTTTTGAGCGTGACTCCCGCCTCAACTACCCTGCGTGTCGATACCATTACCCTGCGCGCCGGAAGGTGGCACCAGCGATGGCCCGACAGCACTCCCCCCGACCCCCCGTCGCACCGCGCGCCCTGATCGCCCTCGCGGCCGCAGGGGCGGCCCTGGGCGCCGGCGCCGTCACGGCGCACGCGGAGTCGGCCGCGCCACCCGTGAAGGTGCCGTCGCGCCCGACCTCCCTCGGGGACTTCGACCCCCAGGCGGGCCTGGCGGTCCTCGCGGCCACGGTCCCCTACGTCACGGGCCCGGTGGCCGGCCTCAAGCCCAACCCCCTGGCGGGCACGGGCGTCGACCCCCTGGACAACGGCGTGGGCACGCAGTTGGCCGACTTCAAGCCGGTCGGTACGCAGACGGTGACGGGGCCGGTGGCGGAGGCCCCGTCCATCGGCAGCCTGCCGGGGGCGGACCGGGTGCTGGGCGGGCCGGGCATCTGAAGGCGCCACGAAAAGGGGCGTGGGGCCGCGCGATGTGTGCCACCGCCGCAACCCCCGCCCCTTTCCCGGTGGCGTTTCCGATGGGTCAGTACGACGACCCCGACGCGCCGAGCGAGCCTGTCGGGTGCCACACCGTCTTCGTCTCCAGGAATGCCGTCATCCGCTCGGTCCCCGGCGTCTCGGAGTAATCCACAGCCTGTGGACGCAGGACCCGCTTCAGGTTGTCGGCCGCGGCGATCTCCAGCTCCTTGGCCAGTTCGCCGTCCGCACCGGCCAGGTCGATCGCGTTGACGTCCTGGTGCGCGGCCAGCGGGGCCGCGAGCTCCGCCGTACGGCCGGACAGGACGTTGACCACGCCGCCCGGGACGTCGGAGGTGGCCAGGACCTCGCCCAGGGAGAGGGCGGGGAGCGGGGACTTCTCGCTCGCGATCACGACCGCGGTGTTGCCGGTGGCGATGACCGGGGCGAGGACCGAGACCAGACCCAGGAACGACGACTCCTGCGGGGCCAGGACGGCGACCACGCCGGTCGGCTCGGGGGAGGAGAGGTTGAAGAACGGCCCGGCGACGGGGTTCGCGCCGCCGATCACCTGGGCGATCTTGTCGGTCCAGCCCGCGTACCAGACCCAGCGGTCGATCGTGGCGTCCACGACCGCGGCCGCCTTCGACTTCGACAGGCCCTCGGCGTCGGCGACCTCGCGCACGAACTGCTCGCGGCGGCCCTCCAGCATCTCCGCGACGCGGTAGAGCACCTGGCCGCGGTTGTACGCCGTCGCGCCGGACCAGCCGCCGAACGCCTTGCGGGCGGCGACGACCGCGTCCCGGGCGTCCTTACGGCTGGACTGCGGAGCGTTGGCCAGCCAGTTGCCCTTCGAGTCCGTCACCTCGTACACCCGGCCGCTCTCGGAACGCGGGAACTTCCCGCCGACGTACAGCTTGTAGGTCTTGAAGACGCTCAGACGCTCATTGGTGCGGTCAGACATCGAGGTAAGCCTCCAGGCCGTGGCGACCGCCCTCGCGGCCGAAGCCCGACTCCTTGTAACCGCCGAACGGCGAGGTCGGGTCGAACTTGTTGAACGTGTTGGACCAGATCACGCCCGCGCGGAGCTTGCCCGCCACCGCCAGGATCCGTGAGCCCTTCTCCGTCCAGATGCCCGCGGACAGGCCGTACTGCGTGTTGTTGGCCTTCGCGACGGCCTCGTCCGGGGTGCGGAAGGTGAGGACGGAGAGCACCGGGCCGAAGATCTCGTCGCGGGCGATGGTGTGCGCCTGGGTGACGTTCGTGAAGAGCGTCGGGGCGAACCAGTAGCCGGACGAGGGCAGTTCGCAGTTCGGCGACCAGCGCTCGGCGCCCTCCGCCTCGCCCTGCTCGGCCAGCGCGGTGATCCGGGCCAGCTGCTCGGCGGAGTTGATCGCGCCGATGTCGGTGTTCTTGTCCAGCGGGTCGCCGAGGCGCAGCGTGGAGAGCCTGCGCTTCAGGGAGTCCAGCAGCTCGTCCTGGATCGACTCCTGGACGAGGAGGCGGGAGCCCGCGCAGCAGACCTGGCCCTGGTTGAAGAAGATGCCGGTCACGATGCCCTCGACGGCCTGGTCGATCGGGGCGTCGTCGAAGACGATGTTGGCGCCCTTGCCGCCCAGTTCGAGGGTGAGCTTCTTCGACGTACCGGCGACGGTCCGCGCGATCTGCTTGCCGACGGCCGTGGAGCCGGTGAAGGCGACCTTGTTGACGTCGGGGTGCGCGACGAGGGCGGCGCCCGCGTCGCCGTAGCCGGGAAGGATGTTGACGACACCCTTCGGCAGGCCCGCCTGGCGGCAGATGTCCGCGAAGAACAGGGCGGACAGGGGGGTCGTCTCGGCGGGCTTCAGGACGACCGTGTTGCCGGTCGCGAGGGCCGGGGCGATCTTCCACGCCAGCATCAGGAGCGGGAAGTTCCACGGGATGACCTGACCGGCCACACCCAGGGGCTTCGGCGCGGGGCCGAACCCGGCGTGGTCGAGCTTGTCGGCCCAGCCCGCGTAGTAGAAGAAGTGCGCGGCGACCAGCGGGAGGTCCGCGTCGCGGGTCTCCTTGATCGGCTTGCCGTTGTCCAGCGTCTCCAGCACGGCCAGCTCGCGGCTGCGCTCCTGGATGATCCGGGCGATGCGGAACAGGTACTTGGCGCGCTCGGAGCCGGGCAGCGCCGACCACTTCTCGAACGCCTTGCGGGCGGCCTTCACGGCGCGGTCGACGTCCGCCTCGCCCGCCTGGGCGACCTCGGAGAGGACCTCTTCCGTGCTGGGGCTGACCGTCTTGAAGACCTTGCCGTCGGCCGCCTCGGCGAACTCGCCGTCGATGAACAGGCCGTAGGAGGGGGCGATGTCGACGACCGAGCGGGACTCGGGCGCGGGAGCGTACTCGAAAGCCATGGGGGATCAGTCCACCGTCACGTAGTCGGGGCCGGAGTAGCGGCCGGTGGCCAGCTTCTGACGCTGCATCAGCAGATCGTTCAGGAGCGAGGAGGCGCCGAAGCGGAACCAGTGGTTGTCCAGCCAGTCCTCGCCCGCGGTCTCGTTGACCAGGACCAGGAACTTGACGGCGTCCTTGGTGGTGCGGATGCCACCGGCCGGCTTCACGCCGACCTGGATGCCGGTCTGCGCACGGAAGTCCCGCACGGCCTCCAGCATCAGCAGGGTGTTGGCGGGGGTCGCGTTGACCGCCACCTTGCCCGTCGAGGTCTTGATGAAGTCGGCGCCGGCCAGCATGCCGAGCCAGGAGGCACGGCGGATGTTGTCGTACGTCGACAGCTCGCCGGTCTCGAAGATGACCTTCAGCCGGGCGCTCGTGCCGCAGGCCTGCCTCACGGCGACGATCTCGTCGTACACCTTCAGGTACTTGCCGGCGAGGAACGCGCCCCGGTCGATGACCATGTCGATCTCGTCCGCGCCCGCGGCGACGGCGTCGCGGACGTCGGCCAGCTTCACGTCGAGCGCGGCACGGCCGGCCGGGAAGGCGGTGGCGACGGAGGCGACCTTGACGCCGGACCCGGCGACGGCCTCCTTGGCGACGGCCACCATGTCGGGGTAGACGCAGACGGCCGCCGTCGTCGGGGTCGTCCGGTCCGTCGGGTCGGGATGGACCGCCTTGGCGCCGAGCGCCCGGACCTTGCCGGGGGTGTCCGCGCCTTCCAGCGTCGTCAGGTCGACCATCGAGATGGCGAGGTCGATGGCGTACGCCTTCGCGGTGGTCTTGATGGAACGGGTGCCGAGAGACGCGGCCCGCGCCTCCAGGCCGACCGCGTCGACGCCGGGCAGCCCGTGCAGGAAGCGGCGCAGCGTGCTGTCGGACGCGGTGACGTCGGCGAGCGCGTGTGCTGGGGGAGCAGTAGTGGGCATGGTCACCAGACGAGCATATCTACGCGCGTAGCGGATGTATACCCCCGGGAAGCCCTGTGCTGCTCATCTCTCCTTCGGAGGTCACGGATGAGCGCCGGTGCCGGGGTACGTGGGCCGCCGCCGCGGATGTCGTGCAGAATCGGGGCCATGACGACCCCGGACCACCAGCCCCCCGCGTCCCTCGCCGTGAAGGACCGGGCCTACCGCTCGCCGATGGCGCTCGTGGGCGGCGTGCTGCTGCTCGCCGTCATCCTCTGGCTGGGCTGCGACGCCCTGTTCCAGGGGCACGGCCGCGCGCCGTGGCTGGCGCTCGCCGGGATGATCCTGGTCGTGCCGCTGGTGATCGCCTTCACGCTGCGCCCGGCGGTCTACGCGAGCGAGGACCGGCTGCGGATCCGCAACCCCTTCCGCGTGATCAGCCTGCCCTGGGGCGAGATCGCCTCCCTGCGCTCCGGCTACTCCAACGAGGTCGTCGTGAAGGCGGGCGGCAAGTACCAGCTCTGGGCGCTGCCCGTCTCGCTGCGGGCCCGCAAGAAGGCGGAGATGCGCACGTCGCGGGCGGCGGCGGACGCGGCCCGCGGCGACCGGCCCGCGCGACGCAACCTCGGCGGGCTCGGCGGCTTCGGCGGCTTCGGTGCCGTCGGCGGCGGCGCCGCCCCGGCCGGTGCGACCCGCGCGGAGTCCGACCAGGCCATGGGGGAGCTGCGCGAGCTTCTGGAGCGACGCGGCGCGGCGGAGTCGGCGCAGGGGGAGATCACCGTGCGCTGGGCCTACGAGGTGGCCGCGCCGGCGGTGGCGGGCGCGATCCTGCTGGCGATCCTGCTGGCGACGGGCTGAGGCGTGCCGGTGCGGCGAAGCTGCGCCGCGACTCACCGCAAGGGAGCAATGCCTTGTGGTACGGGGTGATCGTTGAAACGGTCATGAACGCAAGAAAGATCACCCGGACCGCTGTCGTCCTCCTCGCCCTTGCGGGAGTGAGCCAGGCCTCCGCCGCCTGGGCCGCCCCCACACCCGTTGCCCCGGATCGCGGAACGACGATCCTCTCCTCCTGCCGCGCGCCGGCCCAGCTGGCCACCGGGGGGCTCCTCAGCAGCCTGGTACTCGTCGGCAATCCCGCAGCGTTGATGACGTGCCTGCCGGCCGGCATCCCCGCCGACTCCTCGGACTGAGCGCACACGGCGACAGGGGCGGCCCCGGACCGGGGCCGCCCCTGTCGCCGTGCGTACGGCTCAGATGCCGGCGGCCGCCGACAGGTCCCGCTTGATCGCCGCGAGGAGGTCCGTCGCGCGGGCGCGGGCGGCCGCGAGAGCGGTGTGGTCCGCGACCGGGACGACGACCTCCAGGTAGCACTTCAGCTTCGGCTCGGTGCCGCTCGGGCGCACGATCACGCGGGCGCCGTCGAGGGTGTAGCGCAGGCCGTCGGTCGGGGGCAGCCTGTCCGTGCCCAGGGTCAGGTCCTCGGACCGGGTGATCGGCAGGCCGGCCAGTTCGGTCGGCGGCTGCTCGCGCAGGCGGCGCATGGCGTCCGCGATCAGCGAGAGGTCCTGGACGCGGACCGAGAGCTGGTCGGTGGCGTGCAGGCCGTGTTCGACGGCGAGGTCGTCGAGGAGGTCGAGCAGGGTGCGGCCGTCCTCCTTGAGCCCCGAGGCCAGCTCCGTGATCAGGAGGGCCGCCGTGATGCCGTCCTTGTCGCGCACGCCCTCGGGGTCCACGCAGTAGCCGAGGGCCTCCTCGTAGCCGTAGCGCAGGCCGTCGACGCGGGCGATCCACTTGAAGCCGGTCAGGGTCTCCTCGTAGGGGAGGCCCGCCTTCTCGGCGATGCGGCCGAGGAGGGAGGAGGAGACGATCGACTCGGCGAACACGCCGGTCGCGCCCCGGCGCACCAGGTGGGCGGCGAGCAGCGCGCCGACCTCGTCGCCGCGCAGCATCCGCCAGTCGGCGCCGTCCTTCACGGCGACGGCACAGCGGTCGGCGTCGGGGTCGTTGGCGATGACCAGGTCCGGGCCGGTGGCGCGGGCCTGCGCGAACGACAGGTCCATCGCGCCCGGCTCCTCCGGGTTCGGGAAGGCGACCGTGGGGAAGTCGGGGTCCGGCTCGGCCTGTTCGGCGACCAGTACCGGCGCGGGGAAGCCGGCGCGGGCGAACGCGGCCAGCAGGACGTCCTTGCCGACGCCGTGCATCGCCGTGTAGACCGTGCGGGCGGTGCGGGGGGAGCCGGGGGCCAGGACGGCGTCCGTACGGGCCAGGTACGCCTCCAGGACCGACTCGTCCAGGGTCTCCCAGCCGGACTCCGGGCGCGGTACGTCGTTCAGGCTCGCGATGGCGTCGATCTCGGCGGCGATCTCCGCGTCGGCGGGCGGCACGATCTGGGAGCCGTCGCCGAGGTACACCTTGTAGCCGTTGTCGCGGGGCGGGTTGTGGCTGGCGGTGACCTCCACGCCCGCGACCGCGCCGAGGTGCCGTACGGCGAAGGCGAGCACGGGGGTGGGCAGCGGGCGGGGGAGTACGGCGGCGCGCAGGCCCGCGCCGGTCATCACGGCGGCGGTGTCGCGCGCGAAGTCGGCGGACTTGTGGCGGGCGTCGTAGCCGACGACGACCAGCCCGCCGGTGTGGCCCTGAGCCTTCAGGTACGCGGCGAGGCCGGCGGCGGCCCGGATGACGACGCTGCGGTTCATGCGCATCGGGCCGGCGCCGAGTTCGCCGCGCAGGCCTGCGGTGCCGAACTGGAGCGTGCCGGAGAACCGGGCCGACAGTTCCGCCACGTCGCCGGCGTCGATCAGCTTGGCCAGTTCGTCGCGGGTCTCCGCGTCGGGATCCTCGGCGAGCCATGCCTTGGCCCTGGCGATGAGATCGTCGTGCACCTTGGAATCAACCTCTCCTTGTCTTCGCCGGGGGCTTCGCCCCCAGACCCCCGTTCGGCCCGCTTACAGCTTGCCCAGCACCTGGCCCAGCAGCTCGCCCATCCGCGCGGCGGAGTCGCGGCCCGCCTGGAGGACCTCCTCGTGGTTGAGGGGCTCGCCGGTCATGCCCGCGGCCAGGTTGGTGACCAGGGAGATGCCCAGGACCTCGGCGCCGGCCTCGCGGGCGGCGATGGCCTCCAGGACCGTGGACATGCCGACCAGGTCCGCGCCGATGACGCGGGCCATGCGGATCTCGGCCGGGGTCTCGTAGTGCGGGCCGGGGAACTGCGCGTAGACGCCCTCCTCCAGGGTGGGGTCGATCTCCTTGCACAGGGCGCGCAGGCGGGGGGAGTAGAGGTCCGTCAGGTCGACGAAGTTGGCGCCGACGATCGGGGAGGTGGCCGTGAGGTTGATGTGGTCGCTGATCAGGACCGGCTGGCCGGGGCGCATGCCCTCGCGCAGGCCGCCGCAGCCGTTGGTGAGGACGATGGTCTTGCAGCCGGCGGCCACGGCGGTGCGCACGCCGTGGGCGACGGCGGCGACGCCACGGCCCTCGTAGTAGTGCGTGCGGCCCAGGAAGACCAGGGCGCGCTTGTCACCGAAGGCGTACGAGCGGATCTTGCCGCCGTGCCCCTGGACGGCCGGCGGCGGGAAGCCGGGCAGCTCGGTGACCTGGAACTCGGCGTCGGGAGCGCCCAGGGCGTCGACGGCCGGAGCCCAGCCGGAGCCCATCACGAGGGCGACGTCGTGGGTCTCGGCGCCGGTGAGTTCGCGCAGGCGCGCGGCGGCGGCGTCGGCGGCGGCGTACGGGTCGCCCTGGATGTCGTCCGGAAGAAGAGATGCGTTCACGTCGTCGAGGGTAGCCGCTCTTCGCCTACGCGCGTAGATGACAGACGTCACGGGATCGCGATCGTTGTCTTGTCGTTTCCGACAAGGGATGCCGCGAGCGCCCGGGTGTCACTCGTCGGTGATGAGGACGTCCTTGTCGTTGAAGACCTCGACGATGAAGATCAGCAGACGGCCGCGGCTGACGGTGTACTCCACCAGGATGTTCTGGGTGAGGCGGATCGTACGGTCGTCGCCGGTGGACCCTATGGGCCGTGACACCGGCAGGAAGGGGTCGCGGGCCAGCAGGGCGATGCCCTTGTCGAAGGCGGCGCGCTGCCGGTCGTCGAGCCGGTCGCGGGCCTCCGAGGCCTGCACCGTGTAGTAGACGTCATATGTGGTGGGGGCCATGCGATCTCCCGTTCGGTGCGCCGGTGTTCCGAGTCTAGAAGCCGGTCCCGGTCAGCAGGGCCGCTTGCGCAGCTCCATCACGTAATCGTGTGGTGCTCCCGCGGACTCCGCCGCGTCGGCGATCTCGCCGAGGTAGCGCGCCGAGGGGAGTCCGCCCTCGTAGCCGTCGAGGACGTACGTCCAGGCCGGCTCCTCGCCGTCCAGGGTGTGCACGCGCACGCGTACGCGGCGGTAGACGCCGAGACCCACGCTCTCCCAGCGGTCGAGGGACTCCTCGTCCGGGGGAGCGATGTCGTAGAGGCCGACGAAGACCTGCGCCAGCGGGTCCTCGACGATCGTCGCCAGCGCGCCCTCCCAGCCCAGCTGCTCGCCGCCGAACGTCAGCCGCCAGCCGTTCAGCCAGCCGGTGGCGCGCAGCGGGGAGTGCGGTGCGCGGCGCGACATCAGCCGTGCGTCGAGGTTGCCGGCGTACGCGGCATAGAGCGACATGGACAGAGGGTACGGCAGCCCCCGGTGCGCGGACCTCCCCTCACTCCTGCCACAGAAGGCCTGCTGCGGCACGCACGTCCGCCCCCGGGCAGTAGCACCTTGAAGCGTGCGGGACAATGGGGTACGTGACTCGGATCGTGATCATCGGTGGCGGACCCGGCGGATACGAAGCGGCGCTGGTGGCCGCTCAGCTCGGCGCGGAGGTGACCGTCGTCGACTGCGACGGTCTGGGCGGAGCGTCGGTGCTGACCGACTGCGTGCCGTCGAAGACTCTCATCGCGACGGCGGAGGTCATGACGACCTTCGACTCGTCGTACGAGGAGCTCGGCATCATCGTCGCCGACGACACCCCGCCGCTGGAGCAGGCGGCCCGGGTGGTCGGGGTGGACCTCGGGAAGGTCAACCGCCGGGTGAAGCGGCTGGCCCTCGCCCAGTCGCACGACATCACCGCCTCCGTCACGCGCGCCGGCGCCCGGGTCCTGCGCGGGCGCGGCCGGCTGGAGGGCATGCAGGGCCTCGACGGGTCCCGCAAGGTCGTCGTCACCGCCGCCGACGGCACCGAGGAGACCCTCACCGCCGACGCCGTCCTCATCGCGACCGGTGGTCACCCGCGCGAGCTGCCCGACGCCCAGCCCGACGGCGAGCGCATCCTCAACTGGACCCAGGTGTACGACCTGACCGAGCTGCCCGAGGAGCTCATCGTGGTCGGCTCCGGTGTGACCGGCGCCGAGTTCGCCGGTGCCTACCAGGCGCTGGGGTCCGAGGTCACGCTCGTGTCGTCCCGGGACCGCGTGCTGCCGGGTGAGGACCCGGACGCCGCCGCCGTGCTGGAGGACGTCTTCCGGCGCCGTGGCATGAACGTCATGGCCCGCTCCCGCGCGCAGTCCGCCAAGCGCGTCGGCGACCGGGTCGAGGTGACGCTCGCCGACGGGCGCGTCATCAGCGGCACGCACTGCCTGATGGCCGTCGGCGCCATTCCGAACAGCGCCGGGCTGGGGCTGGAGGAGGCCGGCGTCAAGCTGCGCGAGTCCGGTCACATCTGGACCGACAAGGTCTCGCGTACGACCGCTCCGGGCGTCTACGCGGCCGGTGACGTGACGGGCGTCTTCGCGCTCGCGTCCGTCGCCGCCATGCAGGGACGTATCGCCATGTACCACTTCCTCGGCGACGCGGTGACCCCGCTGAACCTGAAGACGGTCTCCTCCAACGTCTTCACCGACCCCGAGATCGCGACCGTCGGCTACTCGCAGGCGGACGTGGACGCGGGCAAGATCGACGCCCGGGTGGTGAAGCTGCCGCTGCTGCGCAACCCGCGCGCGAAGATGCAGGGCATCCGGGACGGCTTCGTCAAGATCTTCTGCCGGCCGGGCACGGGCATCGTCGTGGGCGGTGTCGTCGTGGCGCCCCGCGCCTCGGAACTGATCCACCCCATCTCGATCGCCGTCGACAACAATCTGACGGTCGAACAGATCGCGAACGCGTTCACCGTGTACCCCTCCCTTTCGGGGTCGATCGCGGAGGTGGCGCGTCAGCTTCACGGCCGCAAGGCGAGCGCCGAGGCCTGACGGCGGACCCGGACTCCCCGCTGGTCACGGGGAGTTGCCGCGTGTGCGTACGGCATAGTCGGGGCGGATAGGTCCTATACCACTTCCCGCCCCACCATGCGAACAACTTCTGTTATTCGGCGCAAACTGCTGAAAGCAGACGGTCGCTGGGGTTACTGTCAGTTTCGTGTTCGCTGCTGAACGTCGCCAATTGATTCTCGAAATGGTGCGAGCGAACGGTGCCGTGTCGCTCCGTGAACTCGCCCGCGTCGTCCAGACCTCCGAAGTGACCGTACGGCGGGACGTGCGGGCACTGGAGGCAGAAGGACTCCTCGACCGCCGGCACGGCGGTGCGGTACTGCCGGGTGGGTTCACGCGCGAGTCGGGCTTCCCCCAGAAGTCCCATCTCGCGACCGCCGAGAAGACGGCCATCGCCGACCTCGCCGCGGGCCTCGTCGAAGAAGGCGAGGCCATCGTCGTCGGGGCCGGTACGACCACGCAGGAGCTGGCCCGCCGGCTCGCCCGGGTACCGGGACTTACCGTGGTCACCAACTCCCTGTTGGTCGCCCAGGCGTTGGCCCATGCCAACCGCGTGGAAGTCGTGATGACCGGCGGAACCCTGCGCGGCTCCAACTACGCCCTCGTCGGCTCCGGCGCCGAACAGTCCCTCCAGGGGCTGCGGGTGTCCAAGGCCTTCCTCTCCGGAAGCGGTCTGACCGCCGAACGCGGCCTGTCCACCTCCAACATGCTCTCGGCGTCCGTCGACCGGGCGCTCGTCCAGGCCGCCGCCGAGGTCGTGGTCCTCGCCGACCACACCAAGCTCGGTACGGACACCATGTTCCAGACCGTGCCGACGGACCTCATCACCCGCCTGGTCACCGACGAGCCTCCGGCCCACGACGACCGCGCCGCGACCGAGTTGCAGGCCCTTGCCGACCAAGGGGTGCAGATCGCCGTGGCCGGGGCGAGCGGGAACCCGGGGGGTGAACAGGTCCCGGCGACCCGCCGCGCTCCCCTGCCGGGGCCACGCAGGGGGCACATGCCGCTCCGCTCGGGCGCGGGGATGGGAGAGCCGACGGGCGCCGAGCGGGGGCGCGTCGCGGACATGAGGCGGCGTTAGCCTCCTGGGCGGCTTCCCGGTCCGGGCGTGTCCGGCGCCCAGCTGAAACGAAACGCCCGGCGGACCCACCGAAGTCGGTCCGCCGGGCGTTTCGCCGAAGGTGTCGAAGGCGCGGTCAGTCCTTGATCTCGCAGATCGCCGCGCCCGAGGTGACGGAGGCGCCGACCTCGGCGGCGAGGCCCTTGACGGTGCCCGCCTTGTGGGCGTTCAGGGGCTGTTCCATCTTCATGGCTTCCAGGACGACGATCAGGTCGCCCTCCTGGACCTCCTGGCCCTCCTCGACCGCGATCTTGACGATCGTGCCCTGCATCGGGGAGGCGAGGGTGTCGCCGGAGGCCACCGGGCCGGACTTCTTGGCCGCGCGGCGCTTGGGCTTGGCGCCCGCCGCGAGGCCGGTGCGGGCCAGGGACATCCCGAGCGACGAGGGGAGGGAGACCTCCAGGCGCTTGCCGCCCACCTCGACGACGACCGTCTCGCGGCCGGCCTCCTCCTCCGCCTCGGCGTCGGCCGGGGCGGCGAAGGGCTTGATCTCGTTGACGAACTCGGTCTCGATCCAGCGGGTGTGGACCGTGAACGGGTCGGCGGAGCCGGTGAGTTCGGGGGCGAAGGCCGGGTCCTTCACCACCGCACGGTGGAAGGGGATCGCCGTCGCCATGCCCTCGACCTGGAACTCGTCCAGGGCGCGGGCGGCCCGCTGAAGGGCCTCCTTGCGGGTACGGCCGGTCACGATCAGCTTGGCCAGCAGGGAGTCCCACGCCGGGCCGATGACCGAGCCGGCCTCGACGCCCGCGTCCAGGCGGACACCGGGACCGGAGGGCGCGTCGAACCTCGTCACCGTGCCGGGGGCCGGGAGGAAGTTGCGGCCCGGGTCCTCGCCGTTGATGCGGAACTCGAAGGAATGACCGCGCAGGGCCGGGTCGTCGTACCCCAGCTCCTCGCCGTCGGCGATCCGGAACATCTCGCGGACCAGGTCGATGCCGGCGACCTCCTCGGTCACCGGGTGCTCCACCTGGAGCCGGGTGTTGACCTCCAGGAAGGAGATCGTGCCGTCCTGGCCGACCAGGAACTCGCAGGTGCCCGCACCCTCGTAGGCGGCCTCCTTCAGGATGGCCTTGGAGGCGCGGTACAGCTCGGCGACCTGGGCGTCGGTCAGGAACGGCGCAGGGGCCTCCTCCACCAGCTTCTGGTGCCGGCGCTGGAGCGAGCAGTCACGCGTCGAGACGACGACCACGTTGCCGTGCTTGTCCGCCAGGCACTGGGTCTCCACGTGGCGGGGGCGGTCCAGGTAACGCTCGACGAAGCACTCGCCGCGGCCGAAGGCGGCGACCGCCTCGCGCACCGCCGACTCGTACAGCTCCGGGACCTCCTCCAGGGTCCGGGCGACCTTCAGGCCGCGGCCGCCGCCGCCGAAGGCCGCCTTGATCGCGATCGGCAGGCCGTGCTCCTCGGCGAACGCGACGACCTCGTCCGCGCCGCTGACCGGGTCCGGCGTGCCGGCCACCAGCGGGGCACCGGCGCGCTGGGCGATGTGACGGGCCGCCACCTTGTCACCCAGGTCGCGGATGGCCTGCGGCGGCGGGCCGATCCAGATCAGGCCCGCGTCCAGCACCGCCTGGGCGAACTCGGCGTTCTCCGAGAGAAAGCCGTAGCCGGGGTGGACGGCGTCGGCGCCGGACTCGCGCGCCGCGTTCAGGACCTTCTCGACGTCCAGGTAGCTGGTCGCCGGGGTGTCACCGCCCAGGGCGAACGCCTCATCCGCGGCGCGGACATGCGATGCGTCCCGGTCCGGGTCGGCGTAGACGGCAACGCTCGCGATTCCGGCGTCCTGGCAGGCCCGGGCCACGCGGACAGCGATTTCGCCACGGTTGGCGATGAGCACCTTGCGCACGATTGAGGCTCCCTCCTTGAAACAAGCCGAGTTTAGGGACTGCCGACACGGCACTTCGACCCGTCCCCAATGGTGAGCTTGCCCACACGGAGCGTGACTCGAGGCTCGCTCGACCGCGAAACCCCTTGTCGCGCCACAGCACGCACGGCTCCTCCGGGAAACCCTAGCTCTGTTATGTGGTCAAGGTCTCTGTGAGAGCGTGCTGCGGCCCACTCCGTTTCTTTGTCGAGTCCCTACGAATGGCCCAATGATTCTTTGCTGGCGCGCGAACCCTTGTCCCCCGGTTTACCCGTTAGTAGCGTTCGCGATGTACCGAACGTACCTGGGGTAACTGGAACGCTGGCACGAGAGTGGGTGGATCCGCGGTGGTGCGCAGACCTGTGGCGTGGGTCGTGGCGGTCGTCCTTCTGGCGGAGGCGGTCTTCATCGCGGCGCTGAACTGGTTCCTGGGAATCGTCGTCGACCGGCAGGACATGTCCCTGGCCGGCCTCGACCCGTCGACGATGGCGACGTCCTCGAAGATCGGCGGCGTCGTCTTCGGCCTCTACTTCGCCCTGTGCGCCCTGGTGGCCGTCCTGGTCGCGATACGCGACCGCGCCCCCGCGGGCTTCGGCCGGGTCGTGCTGATCAGCGCCGCGGTCGTGCACGGCCTGCTGGGGGCGTTCGCCTGGGGGCTGGTCGGCTGGACGGCGTTCCTGTTCATGGTGGTCGTGCTCGGGCTCATCGTCCTGCTGCTGATGACGTACGACCGTGACGGCGGGGTGCGGCCGGACGCCTCCGGCGGCGGGGCGGGAGCGGGCGGGGAGCCCGCGGCCGCCGGCGAGCCGGGCTCCGCCCCGGCTCCGGGAGCGGCGGCCGTCCCGGCGCCGCGTACGGCCCCCGGCGAGCCCCGGGACGGGGACGGGGACCCGCAGGACTCCGTACCCGCCCAGCTCGTCATTCGGCCGGTGCCCACAACTCCGTGATGCCGATGCCCAGTTCGGCCAGCAGCTTGCGCACCAGGGGCAGGCTGATGCCGATCACGTTGCCGTGGTCGCCGTCGATGCCCTCGATGAACGGCGCCGAACGGCCGTCCAGGGTGAAGGCCCCGGCGACGTAGAGGGGCTCGCCGGAGGCGACGTACGCGGCGATCTCGTCGTCCGAGGGCTCGCCGAAGCGGACGACGGTGGAGGCGACCGCGGCGACGTACCGGTTGGCCTCCGTGTCCCAGAGGCAGTGTCCGGTCTGGAGGGTGCCGGCCCGGCCGCGCATCGCCTTCCAGCGGGCGGTGGCCTCCTCGGCGTCGGCGGGCTTGCCGAGGGCCTGGCCGTCCAGCTCCAGCACCGAGTCGCAGCCGATCACCAGGGCGCCGTGCACCTCCGGCTTGGCCGCCACCACCGAGGCCTTCGCCTCGGCGAGGGCGAGGGCCAGCTCGGCCGGGGTGGGGGCGGTGACGGCGTCCTCGTCGACCCCGCTGACGATCACCTCGGGTTCGAGGCCGGCCTGGCGCAGGAGGCCCAGACGGGCGGGGGACTTCGACGCGAGGATGAGTCGCCTGCGGCGCGTTGCGGTCATGGGGTCAGATTACTCACCTCAGACCGATCACCAGCATCGCCAGGATCATCGCCACGGCCATGAAGAGACCGAGCCGCCGGAGCATGTCCTGCGCTTCGCGCAGGTCCTCCGGCGGCTCGTCTTCAGGGTCTGACCAGAGCACGCGTCCAGCGTGCGGTGCGGTGGCGGGCGCGCGCCTGAGTACGGCTACTCAAGTTGGCGCACGGTCTCGTCCACCGAAGCGTCAGGCCGGCCAGTACGTGCGCGTCCACGACGCCGGGCCCGGGTTCGGGACGCGCCTGGCCGCGATGCGGGACGGGTCGGACCACGCGTCCCGCGGGCCGCTCGCGCCGGGCGGCGTTGTCGCTGCCACCGCGGCGCGGGCGCGGACCACCGCCAGGGCGGCGGCCAGCTCCTCCGGGGTCGGGTTGCCTCGTACGACCTTGATGTTCATGACCGCTCCCAGGGGCAGCACGGCTTGGCGGGGACTTGGGGGGGACCAGCGACTAGAGAGGGATGTTGCCGTGCTTCTTCGGGGGCAGGGATTCCCGCTTCGTACGCAGTTGACGCAGGCCGCGGACGATGTGGGCGCGGGTGTCGGACGGCATGATCACCGCGTCGATGTAGCCGCGCTCGGCCGCCACGTAGGGGTTGAGGAGGGTGTCCTCGTACTCCTGGATCAGGCGGGCGCGGACGGCTTCGAGATCCTCGCCGTTCGCCTCCGCCTCGGCGATGGTCCTGCGGTGCAGGATGTTGACCGCGCCCTGGGCGCCCATGACGGCGATCTGGGCGGTCGGCCAGGCCAGGTTGAGGTCGGCGCCGAGGTGCTTGGAGCCCATGACGTCGTAGGCGCCGCCGAAGGCCTTGCGGGTGATGACCGTGATGAGGGGGACGGTGGCTTCCGCGTAGGCGTAGATCAGCTTCGCGCCGCGGCGGATGATGCCCTCGTGCTCCTGGCCGACGCCGGGCAGGAAGCCGGGGACGTCCACGAAGGTCAGCACCGGGATGTTGAACGCGTCGCAGGTGCGCACGAAGCGGGCGGCCTTCTCGCTGGCCGCGATGTCCAGACAACCGGCGAACTGCATCGGCTGGTTGGCGACGATGCCGACCGGGTGGCCCTCGACCCGGCCGAAGCCGGTGAGGATGTTCGGCGCGAACAGGGCCTGGGTCTCGAAGAACTCGCCGTCGTCCAGGACGTGTTCGAGCACCGAGTGCGCGTCGTACGGCTGGTTCGCGCTGTCCGGGACGAGGGTGTCGAGTTCGCGGTCCTCGTCGCTGACGGCGAGGTCCGCCTCCTCCGGGAAGACCGGGGGCTCGGAGAGGTTGTTGGAGGGGAGGTAGGAGAGGAGCTGCTTGACGTACTCGATCGCGTCCTTCTCGTCGCCCGCCATGTGATGGGCCACGCCGGAGGCGGTGTTGTGCGTGCGGGCGCCGCCCAGTTCCTCGAAGCCGACGTCCTCGCCGGTGACCGTCTTGATGACGTCCGGGCCGGTGATGAACATGTGGGACGTCTGGTCGACCATGACCGTGAAGTCCGTGATCGCCGGGGAGTAGACCGCGCCGCCGGCGCACGGGCCCACGACCAGGCTGATCTGCGGGATCACACCGGAGGCGTGGGTGTTGCGGCGGAAGATCTCGCCGTACGCGCCGAGGGAGGCGACGCCTTCCTGGATGCGGGCGCCGCCGGAGTCGTTGATGCCGATGACCGGGCAGCCGGTCTTCAGCGCGAAGTCCATGACCTTGACGATCTTCTGGCCGTAGACCTCGCCGAGGGCGCCGCCGAAGACCGTGAAGTCCTGGGAGAAGACGGCGACCGGGCGGCCGTCCACGGTGCCGTAGCCCGTGACGACGCCGTCGCCGTACGGGCGGTTCTGCTCCAGGCCGAAGTTGGTGGAGCGGTGGCGGGCGAACTCGTCCAGTTCGACGAAGGAGTCCTCGTCGAGGAGGAGGGCGATGCGCTCACGGGCCGTCAGTTTGCCCTTGGAATGCTGCTTTTCGACCGCACGTGCCGAGCCGGCGTGCGTCGCCTCGTGAATACGGCGCTCGAGATCCGCGAGCTTGCCCGCGGTCGTATGGATGTCGATCTCTTTGCGCTCTGCCGGCTCGGACATCGGGATCGCGGCTCCCTGCCTGCTCAAAAGGGGGGACGATTACTCATCCGTAGCGTAGTGGCGTGCCTACCGATCAGCAGTGCGGCGTTTCCCACACCTAGGGTGGCTTGCATGACGCCCCGAGATGCAGCAGACGACAACGGCAGCCGCTGGTCCGACCTGGACCGTCCCCCTCTCAACGCCGGTGCGCTGCGGCGCGCCCTGGTGCGGGACGGGGGCCTGTGGACCGAGGTGGAGGTGGTCCAGCGCACCGGGTCCACCAACAACGACCTCGTGGCGCGGGCCGCCGCGGGGGACGTGGCGGAGGGCGTGGTGCTGGTCGCGGAGGAGCAGACCGCTGCGCGGGGGCGGCTGGACCGGCGCTGGACGGCGCCGCCGCGGTCGGGGCTGTTCTTCTCCGTGCTGCTGCGGCCCGCCGGGGTGCCGGTGGCCCGGTGGGGCTGGCTGCCGTTGCTCACCGGGGTCGCCGTGGCGACCGGGCTGTCCCGGGCGGCGGGTGTCGACACGGCGCTGAAGTGGCCGAACGACCTGCTGGTGACCGTCGGCGGAGAGGAGCGCAAGGCCGGTGGCATCCTCGCGGAGCGGGCGGGGGAGGACGGTGTCGTCATCGGCGTCGGCATCAACGTCTCGCTGCGGACGGAGGAACTGCCGGTGCCGCAGGCGGGATCGCTGGCGCTGGCCGGGGCGGCGGGGACGGACCGGGATCCGCTGCTGCGGGCCGTGCTGCGGGCGTTGGAGGAGTGGTACGGGCGCTGGCGGGAGGCCGGTGGGGATCCGGGCGCCTGCGGGCTCCAGGAGATCTACGCCGCCGGGTGCGCGACGCTGGGGCGCAGTGTGCGGGCGCTGCTGCCGGGGGACCGGGCGGTGGTGGGGGAGGCCGTCGCCGTGGACGGGGACGGGCGGTTGGTCATCGCCACGGCGGAGGGGGTGCAGGAGCCCGTGGGGGCGGGGGACATCGTGCATCTGCGGCCTGCCTGACGAAGGGGCGCGGGGAACCCCCCCCGCCGAACCCGACGGAGTGAGCTGGCGCACACCTGCCGTAGAGTTGAGGCCGGTCGATATCTGACCGTGACAGATCGGAAGGGCAGCAGGCGTGACCGTCGACGACACGGGCTCCGGAGCGGATCCGCAGGCCGCCGACTCCGGCGAGGACCCGCTCGCGCTGCGTCTCGAACACCTCATCCTGGGTGCGGAGCGCCGTTACACCCCCTTCCAGGCGGCCCGTAGCGCCGGTGTCTCCATGGAGCTGGCGTCGCGGTTCTGGCGGGCCATGGGGTTCGCGGACATCGGGCAGGCCAAGGCGCTCACCGAGGCCGACGTGCTGGCCCTGCGGCGCCTTGCCGGTCTCGTGGAGGCGGGGCTGCTGAGCGAGGCCATGGCCGTCCAGGTGGCGCGGTCCACGGGGCAGACCACCGCCCGACTGGCCGAATGGCAGATGGATTCCTTTCTGGAGGGCCTGACCGAGCCTCCGGAGCCGGGGATGACCCGCACCGAGGTGACGTATCCGATCGTCGAGCTGCTCCTGCCCGAGCTGGAGGAGTTCCTGGTCTACGTGTGGCGGCGGCAGCTCGCCGCGTCGGCCGGGCGGGTGGTGCAGACCGCCGACGACGAGGAGATGGTCGACCGGCGCCTCGCCGTGGGGTTCGCCGATCTCGTGGGGTTCACGCGGCTGACCCGGCGGATGGAGGAGGAGGAGCTGGGGGAGCTGGTCGAGGCGTTCGAGACCACCGCCGCCGACCTGGTGGCCGCGCGGGGCGGGCGGCTGATCAAGACCCTCGGTGACGAGGTGCTGTACGCGGCCGATGACGCCGGTACGGCCGCGGACATCGCGCTGCGGCTGGTCGAGACGATGGCCCACGACGAAACGATGCCGGAGCTGCGCGTGGGGATGGCGTTCGGCACGGTCACCACCCGGATGGGTGATGTGTTCGGTACGACCGTGAACCTGGCCTCCCGGCTGACCTCGATAGCGCCGCGCGACGCCGTGCTGGTGGACAGCGCCTTCGCCGAGGAGCTGATCCGCACCGGTGAGGCGCCCGCCTCGGAGACGGAGGCGGCCGAGGCCGCGGCGGCCGCCGAGAAGGAGGGTGAGGAGCCGCCGGCGTACCGCTTCGGGCTCCAGCCGATGTGGCAGCGGCCGGTGCGCGGGCTCGGCGTGGTCGAGCCGTGGCTGCTGGCCCGGCGGGACACCCCCGCCTGACGCTCACCCCCTGGGGCCTCCCGGGGTGTCGACGCAGAGGCCGATCACCGGTACGCACAGTCCGCCCGGGGCCGGGTCCTCGCCGCTCCGGCTCGGAGCGGGAGTGGGCGCGGCGGTGGTGGGGGCGGGACGCGTGGCCGTGGGGGCCGGGTGCGAGGGCGTCGGGGACGGCGTGGCCGTGGGCGGTGGGGTGGTCGCCGGTGCGGGGGGTGCCGTGGCGGCCGTCGGTGCGGCGGGCCGGGCCGCGGTCGGACGGGGCCGTGCCGGCAGCGGGCTGCTGCCGCCCATGGCGGAGGTCGCCGAGGGCAGCGCGGTGGGGGAGCCGGTGACCGAGGCGGCCGTGTTCGCCGCGTGGTCGGTCGTGCCGGTGGTGCGGGGGTCGGCCTCCGCCGTGGCTGGGGAGTCCACCCCCGAGTCGGAGGCCACGCGGACCAGGCTCAGCGCGCCGGCGGCCAGGGCCAGGCCGCCGGCCGCGAGGAGCATCTTGCGGGGGCGCGGCTTGCGGTGCCGACCGCGTCGTACGCCGCCGGGCGGGGTGCTCTCGTCCGGTGCCGCTTCCGTGGTGGAGACGGCCGTACGCAACTGGGCACGTATCGGTGTCATGGCTTCCCTCCCCGCCGTGCGCCCCGGCTCTGCCGTGGCGGACGCACGCTATGCGGTCCTGTGGGTGATGTGCGGGGAGTCGGGCGGGATGTCACTCGAACGGGCGTAGCCCCCCGGGGTTTTCCGGGGTCGGTACGGCTGCGATGATCGGGCCGACAGGGAGTTAACCCGCGTTAACACGTGAGCCGGAGGGTGTCATGAGCGAGGAGCGGTTCGGGGAGTTCGTGCTGGTGCGGCGGCACGGGCAGGTCGCGGAGCTGGTGCTCGACCGGCCCAAGGCCATGAACGCCGTCTCCACGGAGATGGCCCGCTCGCTCGTGGCCGCGTGTACGGCGCTGGCCGCCGACCGGGACGCGCGTGTGGTGGTGCTGACGTCCTCGCACGAGCGGGCGTTCTGCGTCGGGGCCGATCTGAAGGAGCGGAACTCGTTCAGCGACGCGGATCTGCTGCGGCAGCGGCCGGTGACGCGCGGGGCGTACACCGGGGTGCTGGAGCTGCCCATGCCGACGGTGGCGGCGGTGCACGGGTTCGCGCTGGGCGGCGGTTTCGAACTGGCCCTGTCCTGCGACCTGATCGTGGCCGACCGCACGGCGGTGGTGGGGTTGCCGGAGGTGTCCGTGGGGGTCATTCCGGGCGGGGGCGGTACGCAGTTGCTGCCGCGCCGGGTCGGGGCGGCGCGCGCGGCCGAGCTGATCTTCTCGGCGCGGCGGGTGGCGGCGGCGGAGGCGGCCGAGCTGGGGCTGGTGGACCAGCTGGTGGACGAGGGACGGGACCGGGAGGAGGCGCTGGCGCTGGGAGCGCGGATCGCCGGGAACTCGCCGGTCGGGCTGCGGGCCGCCAAGCGGGCGCTGCGGCTGGGGCACGGGCTCGATCTGCGGGCCGGGCTGGAGGTGGAGGACGCGGCGTGGCGCTCGGTGGCGTTCTCCGGGGACCGGGCGGAGGGCGTGGCGGCCTTCAACGAGAAGCGCAAGCCGGAGTGGCCCGGGGAGTGAAGCGGCGCCTCCGGCGGCAGACCGATGTCCCGATTGCCCGGAATTCTCCCTAACCTGGAGTAATGGGTGAGGACAAGCGGCTTGCGGCCGTCGTCGCGCTGGCGCAGGGCATGGCGGCGGCGCGTACCCCACCGGAGACGTGGCAGGCCGCCGCGCTCGGGGCGTGCCGGGCGCTGGACGGCAGTTTCGCCGCGCTGTCCGTGTGGGAGCGGGGGGTGGGGCGGCTCAGGGTCCTGGTGAACGTGGGGGACCGGCGGCCGGACGAGGAGGAGTTTCCCGAGGCGGAGACCTATCCGGTGCACCAGTTCCCGGAGATCACCGAGTTCCTGCACGAGCGGTGGGCGGGCGGGGGCGGGGCCAACGCCTGGGTGGAGACCGCCGAGGGGACGGCCGCGGGCACGCCGGGCTACTTCCACCAGCGCGTTGCCGCCCTGCGCCGGCGCGGGCGTGGCTGCTGTGTCGTCGCCCCCGTTGTGCTGCACGGGCGGGCCTGGGGCGAGTTGTATGTCGCCCGCGGGGTGCGGGCCGCGGTGTTCGGTCCCGGCGACGCCGGGTTCGCGACCGTGCTCGCCGCCGTCGTGGCCGCCGGGCTCGCGCAGAGCGAGCGGCTGGAGGAGGCCCGCCGGCTCGCGTTCACCGACTCCCTCACCGGGCTCGCCAACCGCCGTGCCGTGGACGTCCACTTGGAGGAGGCCGTCGAACGGCACCGCGCCGAAGGCGTGATCGTCAGCCTGGTGGTCTGTGATCTCAACGGGCTCAAGCGGGTCAACGACACCCTGGGGCACGCCGTCGGCGACCGGCTGCTGGAGCGCTTCGGCTCGGTGCTGTCGCTGTGCGGGGCGATGGTGCCGGGCGCGCTGGCCGCGCGGCTCGGCGGCGACGAGTTCTGTCTGCTGGCCGTCGGGCCGCCCGTCGACGACGTCGTCGAGGCCGCCGACGAACTGTGCCGCCGGGCAGGGGAGTTGGAGCCGGGGGAGGGGGTGGCGTGCGGGGTCGCCTCGACCGCGGACGCCATCGGGGAGGTGGGCGACGCGCGGCGGCTGTTCCGGCTCGCCGACGCCGCCCAGTACCGGGCGAAGGCCCTGCGCGCCGAGCGGCCGGTGGTGGCGGGGCGGGAGGGGGCCGAGGATCCGGTCGTACGGCTGGTGGACGAGCCGCCGCATCTCGCGCCCGCCGAGCGGCGGCGGTTCCGCGGGCGTCTGCCGTGAGGCGGAGGGCGTACGGTTCGGTAAGGGTCGCTCCTGATCTCCACTCGTGACATCCACCCTAGTGACATCACCGCATTCAATGCGTACGCTCCTGAATATGGATATGCACACTGTGGTGGTGGGGACGTCCGGTGTCACGGCGTCCGACGTTCTCGCCGTGGCGCGCGGCGGCGCCCGCGTCGAGCTGTCGGCGGAGGCGGTGGCGGCCCTGGCCGCGGCCCGGGGGATCGTGGACGCGCTGGCGGCCAAGCCGGACCCGGTCTACGGCGTCTCCACCGGCTTCGGAGCCCTGGCGACCCGGCACATCAGCCCGGAACTGCGCGCCCAGCTGCAGCGCAACATCGTCCGCTCGCACGCCGCCGGCATGGGGCCGCGGGTCGAGCGCGAAGTCGTACGGGCCCTGATGTTCCTACGGCTCAAGACCGTCTGCTCCGGGCACACCGGTGTGCGGCCCGAGGTCGCGCAGACCATGGCCGACGTCCTGAACGCCGGGATCACGCCGGTCGTCCACGAGTACGGCTCCCTCGGCTGCTCCGGCGACCTCGCCCCGCTGTCCCACTGCGCCCTCACGCTCATGGGGGAGGGCGACGCCGAAGGGCCCGACGGTCAGGTGCGGCCCGCCGGTGAGCTGCTCGCCGCGCACGGGATCGCGCCGGTCGAGCTGCGCGAGAAGGAGGGCCTGGCGCTCCTCAACGGCACCGACGGCATGCTCGGCATGCTGGTCATGGCGCTCGCCGACCTCGACACCCTCTACAAGTCCGCCGACGTCACCGCCGCCCTCAGCCTGGAGGCGCTGCTCGGCACCGACAAGGTGCTCGCGCCCGAGCTGCACGCCATCCGGCCCCATCCGGGCCAGGGCGCCTCCGCCGCCAACATGCTGGCCGTGCTCAAGGGTTCCCAGCTCACCGGGCACCACCAGGACGACGCCCCGCGCGTCCAGGACGCCTACTCGGTGCGCTGCGCCCCGCAGGTCGCCGGCGCCGGGCGGGACACCATGGCGCACGCCCGGCTCGTCGCCGAGCGCGAGCTCGCCTCCGCCGTCGACAACCCCGTCGTCCTGCCCGACGGGCGGGTCGAGTCCAACGGCAACTTCCACGGTGCCCCGGTCGCCTACGTCCTGGACTTCCTCGCCATCGCCGCCGCCGACCTCGGCTCCATCGCCGAGCGCCGCACCGACCGGCTGCTCGACAAGAACCGCAGCCACGGCCTGCCGCCGTTCCTCGCGGACGACGCCGGTGTCGACTCCGGGCTCATGATCGCCCAGTACACCCAGGCCGCGCTCGTGAGCGAGCTGAAGCGGCTCGCCGTGCCCGCGTCCGCGGACTCCATCCCCTCCTCCGCGATGCAGGAGGACCACGTGTCCATGGGCTGGTCGGCCGCGCGCAAGCTGCGCACCGCCGTCGACAACCTCACCCGGGTCATCGCGGTCGAGCTGTACGCGGCCACCCGCGCCATAGAGCTGCGCGAGGGTCTGACCCCGGCCCCCGCCTCGCAGGCCGCCATCGAGGCCGCGCGCGGCGCCGGGGTGCGGGGCCCGGGCCCGGACCGGTTCCTCGCGCCCGACCTGGCCGCGGCCGACGCCTTCGTGCGCGGCGGCCACCTGGTCACCGCGGTCGAGTCGGTCACCGGTCCGCTGCAGTAGGGGACGGCAGCACAACAGGGCCCCCGCCGGTGCGGGGGCCCTGTTGCCACGTCAGGTCGGCGGTTCAGAAACCCAGTCGCTCGCGGCGCACCGAATACACCACGAACCCGGCGCCCACGGCGAGGAAAAGGGTGCCGCCGACGACGTACGGCGTCGTGTCGGGGCTTCCGGTGTCGGCGAGTTCGGTGGCGTCGGCGGCGTCCTGTGCGGTCGCGGAGGTCGCCCGCGAGACCGCTCGGGCCTGCTGCGTGATCGACGTCGTGGAGTACGACGAGTACTCGGACACGGCCGCTCTGGCCCTGGTGTCCGCCGGGGAGTCCTGCGAGGCGTTCGCGGACGGGACGAACCACAGCGCGCAGAGCAGAGTGCCCGCGGCGGTGGCGGTCAGCAGCGGACGGCGAGCGGATGACACGGAATATCGATCCCCCTTGTGACGCTGGCGAATTGGCCGTGTGAGGCGATGTTAGTGAAAGGCGCGGGTCACAGGAAAGTCACAAGGGGTTTCAGTCGTACGCTCGCGCCATGAGCGACGAAGAGACATCACGTTTTGTGCGGCTTCGGGTGGAGTTGGTCCTTGAGGTGCACGGCGAGGACGAGATCACCAAGGCCGCGCTGGACCGGCTCGCGCGGGATCCGGAGCTGCCGGAGGCCGAGCGGGCCCATGCCGAGGGCGCTGTGACGGAAGACACCGCGGAGGCCCTCGCCTATCTCGTGGATCCGTTCGACCTGGTCAGCGAGGTGCCCGGGGTGGAACTCCAACAGGCGTCCTGGTCGAGCGAGCGGATCGCCTACGACCCTGATTCGCCCGACTGGGACCTGGACGAGGATGATGTGGACGGCGACGACGAGGAAGTGGGCGGCATGGTCTGAGCGTCCCGGGGGCAGTGTTGGCCCCGGACGGCAACCGCCGTCCGGGGTTTCGTCGTCTCAGACAGCGCACGAGCCGCCTCCCGCACCCTCCGCTCCGTCGCGGACGTGGTGTGCCCCACAGATCCACTGGATCCGGAACGGGACGACGTGGCCGTAGCGTTGAAGGTTAAAGGTCTTACGGGGACTCTCGGGGATTCGCGACTCGGCAACGATGGAGAAGCTTGTGATGACGGACAGTAAGCGGCGCAGGAGCCTGATGGCCGCGTCCGCCCTGCTCGGCAGTGTGCTGATGCTCTCGGCGTGTTCCGGCGGCGGCAAGGCCTCCGCCGGCGGCGACAGCTCGCAGGCCAAGGCCGACGCGGCCGCTGCGAAGAAGTCGTCCGAGGCGCAGATCACGATCACGCCGAAGGACGGCTCCGACAACGCCTCCATCAACAACTCCGCCGCCGTCACGGTCACCAAGGGCACCCTGACGGGCGTGCAGATGACCACCCAGGACGGCAAGACCGTCGCCGGGCAGCTCTCCGCCGACAAGCACAGCTGGAAGCCGACCGCCCAGCTGGACCGCTCCACCACGTACAAGGTCGCCGCCGAGGCCACGGACTCCCAGGGCCGCGTGGCGCACGAGAACGCGTCCTTCACCACGGTCTCCCCGGCCAACAGCTTCATAGGCAGCTACACCCCGGACGCCGACTCCACCGTGGGCGTCGGCATGCCCGTGTCGATCAACTTCGACAAGGCGATCTCCAACAAGGCGGCCGTCCAGAAGGGCATCACGGTCACCTCCAGCAGCGGCCAGGAGGTCGTCGGCCACTGGTTCGGCGCCAACCGCCTGGACTTCCGGCCCGAGCAGTACTGGAAGGAGGGCTCCACCGTCACCCTCAAGCTGGCGCTCGACGGTGTCGAGGGCGCGAGCGGCGTCTACGGCGTCCAGCAGAAGACGGTCACCTTCCACATCGGCCGCAACCAGGTCTCCTACGTCGACGCGAAGACCAAGCAGATGAAGGTCACGCAGGACGGCAAGGTCGTCAAGACCATCCCGATCTCCGCCGGTTCGCCCGAGCACACCACGTACGAGGGCCAGATGGTGATAGCGGAGAAGTTCACCCAGACCCGGATGAACGGCGCGACGGTCGGCTTCACCGACTCCGACGGCAAGGGCGAGTACGACATCAAGGACGTGCCCCACGCCATGCGCCTGACCAGCTCCGGCACCTTCATCCACGGCAACTACTGGGGCGCCCCGTCCGTCTTCGGCAGCGTCAACACCAGCCACGGCTGCGTCGGCCTCCAGGACGTCAAGGGGGCGGGCGACAAGAACATGCCGGCCGCGTGGTTCTACAACAACTCGCTGGTCGGTGACGTCGTGGTCGTCCAGAACACCGGTGACAAGACGGTCCAGCCGGACAACGGCCTCAACGGCTGGAACATGAACTGGGCGCAGTGGAAGGCCGGTTCGGCCGTCTGACGCCGCTGATCCCACAGCTTTCTGATGCCGCCCCCCCCGGGGGGCGGCATCAGTGTTTCCGGGCCGGTCATGGGCGGGGCCACAGCCTTCTCATGCTTCTTTTATGTCCGCCTTATGGTGCCATCACGGACCGTACCTAGCTTGCGGCCATGTTCTTCACCTACCTGAGGCGCGAACTGCGCCGCCGCAGAAAGGCGGCCCTCGTCGTCGCCTCCGGACTCGCGCTGGGCATCGCGCTGGTCATCGTGGTCAACTCCGTGTCGAGCGGCATGGGCAAGGCCCAGGACAAGGTGCTCCAGTCGCTGTACGGCCTGGGCACGGACATGACGGTGACCAAGGCGGCGAGCGCCGACACCGGGAACGCGCAGCGGCCGCGCTTCCAGTTCGGCGCCAAGGCCGACGGCGACAGCTCGACGCAGAGCAGCGACCGCGTCATGGTGCAGGGCTTCACCACCCTGGCCTCCTCCACCGTCACCGAGGTCGGCGACCAGCAGGGCGTCTCGTCCGCCGTGGGCGGGCTGAGCCTGCGCGTGCTCAAGGTCAGCGGTCAGTTCACCCGCGGCCAGTTCCAGCAGAACGGGGGAGACGCCGGCGGCTTCCGCCGGGGCGGCGGGACCGGCGGGCCGCAGGGCGAGGTCAAGGGCGGCGGCGCCAACTTCGACGTCAACCAGTACTCGGTCTTCGGTACCGACGTGGCCAGGCCGGAACTCGGCCCGCTGACCTCTTCCAAGATCACCAGCGGCCGTACGTTCACCACGGCCGAGACGGACGCGAAGGTCGCCGTCGCCGACGCCTCGTACGCCAGGGAGAAGAGCCTCAAGGCCGGCTCCACGGTGACCATCAAGAACGTGAAGTACTCGGTCATCGGCATCGCGACGGCCACCAGCGGCGACGCGGCGGCCAACCTGTACATCCCGCTCAAGCAGGCCCAGACCCTGAGCGACAACGCGAACAAGGTCACCACGATCTACGTCAAGGCGACCGACTCCCAGAAGATCGACTCCGTCAAGAGCGCGATCCAGAAGAACGTCTCGGGTACGACGGTCACCACCTCCGCCGACCTGGCGAAGACGGTCTCGGGCTCCCTGTCCACCGCCTCCTCCCTCGCCACCAACGTCGGTAAGTGGCTGTCCATCGCCGTGCTGGTCGCCGCCTTCCTGGTCGCGGGCCTGCTCACCTCGTCCGCGGTCTCCCGCCGCGTCCGCGAGTTCGGCACGCTGAAGGCGCTGGGCTGGAGGTCGGGCCGGGTGACCCGGCAGGTGGTCGGCGAGGCCATGGTCAACGGCCTGGTCGGCGGCGCCCTCGGCATCGCGCTCGGCCTGGCCGGCGCCTACGTCGTCACGGCCGTCAGCCCGACGCTCCAGGCGCAGTTGGGCGGTGGCGGCGGCACGGGCGGCGGCGGATTCGGCGGCGGAGGCGGGTTCGGTGGCGGTGGCGGCGGCTTCGGCGGTCCGGGCCGCCAGGCCGCGAAGACCCTGGAGGTCGCCCTGACGGCCCCGGTCAGCGTCACGACGATCGTCCTCGCGGTGGGCCTCGCGGTGGCGGGCGGCCTCGTCGCCGGGGCGTTCGGCGGGTGGCGCGCGTCGCGGCTGCGGCCGGCGGACGCGCTGAGGCGGGTGGAGTAGGGCCGCTCGTCCGTCAGTACGCCAATCCGACCCCCCAGGAGCCACCATGTACGACCTCAGGAACGTGACCAAGCGCTACACCAGAGGCAAGGACACCGTCCACGCCCTCGACGGTGTGGACCTCACCATCGGCGACGGAGACCGGCTCGTCATCCAGGGCCCCACCGGCGGCGGGAAGTCCACCCTCCTCCAGATGCTCGGCGGCCTGGACCGGCCGTCCTCCGGCGAGGTGATCCTGGACGGCACCGACCTGGCCAAGCTCAGCGAGGCCCGGCTGACCAGGGTCCGCAGCGAGAACATCGGCTTCGTCTTCCAGTCCTTCAACCTCATCCCCACCCTCACCGCCCAGGAGAACGTGGAGACCGCCCTCGTCCCCCTCGGCATCAAGGCCAAGGAGCGCCGCGAACTCGCCGCCGAGGCCCTGCACTCCGTCGGCCTCGGCGAGCGCCTCGGACATCTGCCGGGCGAGATGTCCGGCGGGCAGCAGCAGCGCGTGGCCATCGCCCGCGCCCTGGTGAAGAAGCCCAAGGTGCTGCTCGCCGACGAGCCGACCGGCAACCTCGACGAGGGCATGCGGGACGAGATCATGGACGTGCTCGAACGCCTGTGGAAGGAGCACGGGCTGACCTTCGTCATGGTCACCCACGACTCCGCCCTCGCGAAGAAGGCGCCGCGGCTGGCCACCATCCGCAAGGGAAAGATCACGGTAAGGGAGAACGCCGGCGCCTGACTCGTATCCGACCTTGATCCAACACGGCTTTCCCATAAGGAACTTCGCGGTCGTGTAACGGTGACCAGTCCGCCGGGTTACAGTTTCCCGACCTTTCTCTTACCGTCCTCACATCTGTTGAGGCGTTTGAACACCCCCCGGCATACTGCGTGGTCCGGGGGGTGGCCTTCATGTGCACACGACCACCCCCGGCCGGGTGAACGGGGTATTCGCCCGGCACTCCGTCTCCAGGGGGAGAACTTGCGCAGACAAGTGAAAACCGTTGCCGTGGCCGGTGCGGCCGCGGCAGCGGCCGTCGCCCTCGCCGCGGGTGTGACCAGCCCTGCGTCGGCGAGGCCGCCGGCGGGCCCCCCGGCCACGGCCTTCGGCACCCCGGCCACCGGCTCCGCGCTCACCGCCAAGACCCACGTCACCCTCATCACCGGCGACCGGGTCGACCTCGACGCGAAGGGCCGGGTCATCGGCCTGGAGCGGGCCGAGGGCCGTGCGCACATACCGTTCCAGGTCCGCAGGGCCGCGGGGCACCTGCTGGTGATCCCCGCCGACGCGGCCCGCCTGGTGGCCTCCGGCACGCTGGACCAGCGCCTGTTCGACATCACCGAGCTGAACAGGACCGCCACCCGCAGGGCCCAGAAGGACGGCCTGAAGGTGATCGTCGGCTACCGCGGCGGCGCCGCGGCCGCCAAGGCCGTCGTCCGGGACGCGGGCCGGCTGCGGCGCACCCTGACCGCGCTCGACGCCGACGCCGTGCAGACCCCGGTGCGGGACACCGCCGCCCTGTGGCGCGCCGTCACCGACGGCGACGCGGCGGCCTCCGGCATCGCGCACGTCTGGCTGGACGGCGTCCGCAAGGCCTCCCTCGACACGTCCGTGCCGCAGACCGGCGCCCCGGCCGCCCGGCAGGCCGGCTACACCGGCAAGGGCGTGAAGGTCGCCGTCCTGGACACCGGCGTGGACACCGGCCACCCGGACCTCAAGGGCCGGGTGATCGCGTCCAGGAACTTCACCTCGGCCGCCGACGCCACCGACCACTCCGGGCACGGCACGCACGTCGCCTCCATCGTGGCGGGCACCGGCACCGCGTCCGCGGGCACGTACAAGGGCGTCGCGCCCGACGCCGAGATCCTCAACGGCAAGGTCCTGGACGACACCGGCTCCGGCGACGACTCCGGCGTCCTCGCCGGCATGGAGTGGGCGGCCGCGCAGGGCGCCGAGGTCGTCAACCTCAGCCTCGGCGGCTACGACAGCCCCGGCACCGACCCCCTTGAGGCCGAGGTGAACAAGCTGTCCGAGACCAGGGGCATCCTGTTCGCCGTCGCGGCGGGCAACGACGGCCCGAACTCGCTCGGTTCGCCGGGCAGCGCGGACGCCGCGCTCACCGTCGGCGCCGTCGACGACAAGGACAGGCTCGCCGACTTCTCCTCCTCCGGCCCGCGCGCCGGCGACGGCGCGATCAAGCCGGACGTCACCGCCCCCGGCGTGGACATCACCGCCGCCGCGGCGGGGGGCAGCGTCCTCGACAAGGAGGTCGGCGAGAAGCCCGCGGGCTACCTGACCCTCTCCGGCACCTCGATGGCCGCCCCGCACGTCGCGGGCGCCGCCGCGATCCTGAAACAGGAGCACCCGGACTGGGGCTACGCCGAGCTGAAGGGCGCGCTGACCGGCTCCGCCGAGGGCGGCCACTACACGCCGTTCCAGCAGGGCGCGGGCCGTGTCGCGGTCGACAGGGCCCTCACGCAGTCGGTGATCGCCGACCCGGTCTCGGTCAACCTCGGCGTCCAGCAGTGGCCGCACACCGACGACAAGCCGGTCACCGGGAAGATGACGTACCGCAACCTCGGGGACAAGGCCGTCACCCTCACCCTGAGCAGCACGGCCACGGACCCCAGGGGGAAGGCGGCTCCGGCGGGCTTCTTCACGCTCGGCGCGAAGCGGGTGACGGTCCCGGCGCACGGCACGGCCTCCGTCGGGCTCACGGCCGACACCAGGCTGGGCGGCACCCTCGACGGCGCCTACGCGGCCTACGTGACCGCGACCGGCGCCGGCCAGAGCGTGCGTACGGCCGCGGCGGTGACACGCGAGGTGGAGTCGTACGACGTCACGCTGAAGGTCATCGGCCGCGACGGCAGGCCGGCGAAGTACTACGACACCGGCCTCGACGGTGTCGCCGGTCTCGCGGCCGGCGCGCAGCTGAGCCCGTACGACCCGTCCGGCACGGTGACGGTGCGCCTGCGGAAGGGCACGTACGTCCTCAACTCCTCCGTCTACGCGGACAAGGAGGGCGCGAAGGGCACCGACTGGATCGCCCAGCCGAAGCTGACCGTGTCCGGGAAGCAGACGATCACCATCGACGCGCGCAGGGCCGGACCGGTGGACATCACCGTCCCGGCCAAGGGCGTCACCTCGCGGTTCGCCTATCCGGGATACGCCCTCACGCTCGGGGGCGGCGAGTACGACTACGGCATGTTCCTCGACTCGTACCGGAACTTCCGCAGCGCCCACCTGGGCCCGCGGCTGCCCGCCGGGTCGCTGTTCCAGCAGTGGGACGGCCACTGGACCAAGGGCGCGAGCGAGCAGTACGACATCACGACCGGCGGCCCGGTCAGCGAGCTCGCCACCGGCTACACCAAGCACTTCGGGGCGGGCGAGCTGGCCACGGTCAAGGCCCGGCTCGGCGCCGCCGCGAACGGCAAGACCGGCACGCTGAACGCCGTCGGCCGGCTGCCCGGCGCGAACGGCGCCACCTCGCTCAGCTTCCCGCAGCAACTGCCCGGCACCCGGACCCTGCACCTGTCCGCCATCGGCGGGGTGAACTGGCAGCTTGAGTTCGCCCAGAACGCCGGGAGCGGCCAGGACGCGGTCGCCGACGCGGGCTACGAGCTCGGCGAGTTCACGTTCAAGGCCGGCCGCACCTACACCAAGACCGTCAACACCGCGGTCTTCGGCCCGCACGTCGGGGCCGGGCTCGGTCTGTTCCGCGACGGCGACAAGATCTACGGCTCGCTGCCGCTGTTCGCCGACTCGGGCGGGCACGCCGGGTACTCCGACTTCACCTCGGTGCGGACGACCCTGTACCGCGACGGCACCGAGACCGGCTCGAACGGCGACGCGCTGTTCGGCGAGCCCTTCACGGTGCCCGCCGGGGACGCCGCCTACCGGCTGACCACCTCGGTCAATCGCTCGGCGAAGGTCGCGCGGGCCTCCTCGCGGATCGACGCGTCCTGGACCTTCCGCTCCGAGAAGCGTGACGGGTTCACCGAACTGCCGGCCTCCGTGCCGCACTACGGCATCCGGACCGGCCTGGACAGCCGCGTCCCCGCAGGCCGGACCGTCACCTTCCCGGTCACCGTCGAGGGCCCCGCCGCGGGCAGGAACCTCAAGTCCCTGACGGTGTACGCCTCCTACGACGGCAGGACCTTCCGGAAGGTCACCGTCGAGGACGGCAGCATCACCCTGAAGAACCCGGCGGAGGGCCGGTCCGTCTCCCTCCGCTGCGTGATCACCGACAAGAAGGGCAACACGTCGGACATCACGATCTGGGACGCGTACTTCGGCAGATGACCTGCGCCGCCGACCGGTTGGGGCCGGCTAGACGGAGGAGCCCGCCCGGCTCGCGTCCGTGCCCCAACTGGCCAGCAGGCGCAGGGAGTCGGCGGACCCGGAGTCCGGTTCGGCGTGGTAGGTGACGAGGGACTGGTCCGCGTCGTCGGCCAGGCGGAACGACTCGAAGTGCAGGGCCAGATCGCCGACCAGCGGATGGTGCAGCCGCTTGACGCCGTGACTCTTCTCCTTGACGTCATGGGTGGCCCACAGCCGCCGGAACTCCTCGCTCTTGACGGAGAGTTCACCCACCAGGGCCGACAGCCGCGGGTCGTCCGGGTAGCAGCCGGCGTCCATGCGCAGCGCGCACACGATGTCGATCGCCTTCTGCTGCCAGTCGACGAACAGCTCACGGTAGTCGGGCCGCAGGAACACCAGCCGCGCCCAGTTCCGCTCGGCCGGCGCCAGCTCCGCCCAGTCGCCGAAGACCGCCGCCGCCATCCGGTTCCACGCCAGGATCTCCGAGCGCCGCCCGACGATGTACGCCGGTACGCCGTCCATCGTGTCCAGCAGCTGCCGCAGCGCCGGGCGCACCTGCTGCTGCCGCGCCGCCGGCTTCTTCTTGTGCGACTTCGGCTTCGCCAGGTGGGTGAGGTGCGCGTGCTCGGCGTCCGTCAGCCGCAGGGCGCGGGCGATCGCGTCCAGCACCTCCGCCGAGACGTTGCGGCCGTTGCCCTGCTCCAGGCGCGTGTAGTACGCCACCGACACCCCGGCCACCTGCGCCAGCTCCTCGCGGCGCAGCCCCGGCACCCGCCGGTGCCGCCCGAAGTCCGGCAGCCCCACGTCCTCCGGCTTCAGCCGGGCCCGCCGACTGCGCAGGAACTCGCTCAGCTCGGCCCGCCGGTCCAGGGCGTGCCCCGCGGCGGCTGCTCCGGGCTGTGTGTCGCTGCGTTCCATACGCCCAGTATTCCTGGTCGTACGTACGGCATCCTGACCCCGCCAGTGGTAGGCACAGCAGTCGTACGCAGGGCTGTGACCTGGGTGAACCGCCGGATGTCCGGCAGGCTGGAGAGCACGCCCGGCAGAAGACAGCCAGGGCGCGCCCACCCCCACGAGGAGAACCCCGGCATGACCACTGTTGTTGCTGCGTACGCCGCGCCCGCCGCGAAGGCCCCGCTGGAGCGGACGACCATCGAGCGGCGCGCGGTCGGCGAGTTCGACGTCCTGATCGACATCAAGTTCGCCGGTATCTGCCACTCCGACATCCACCAGGCCCGCGAGGGCTGGGGCGAGGCCGTCTTCCCGATGGTGCCCGGCCACGAGATCGCCGGCGTCGTCGCCGAGGTCGGCACCGGCGTGACGAAGTTCGCCGTCGGCGACCGCGTGGGCGTCGGCTGCATGGTCGACTCCTGCCGCGAGTGCGAGAACTGCCTGGCCGGCCACGAGCAGTACTGCCTCAAGGGCATGGTCGGCACGTACAACGCCGTCGGCAGGGACGGCGAGCCCACCTACGGCGGCTACTCCGAGAAGGTCGTCGTCGACGAGAACTTCGTCCTGCGCATCCCGGACGGCCTCTCCCTGGACGTGGCCGCCCCGCTGCTGTGCGCCGGCATCACCACGTACTCCCCGCTCCGCCACTGGAACGCCGGCCCCGGCAAGAAGGTCGCGGTCGTCGGCCTGGGCGGCCTCGGCCACATGGCCGTCAAGATCGCCCACGCGATGGGCGCCGAGGTCACCGTCCTGTCGCAGTCCCTGCGCAAGAAGGACGACGGCCTGAAGCTGGGCGCCGACCACTACTACGCCACCAGCGACCCGGAGACCTTCAAGCAGCTGACCGGCACGTTCGACCTGATCGTCTCGACCGTCTCGGCGCCGATGGACTTCGGCGCGCTGCTGTCGCTGCTGAAGGTGGACGGCGCCCTGGTCAACGTGGGCGCGCCCGAGGAGCCCATCTCGCTCAACCTGTTCTCGGTGATCGGCGGCCGCAAGACCCTCGCGGGCTCGATGATCGGCGGCATCGCCGAGACCCAGGAGATGCTGGACTTCTGCGCCGGGCACGGCATCGGCGCCGAGATCGAGCTGATCGGCGCGCAGGAGATCAACGAGGCCTACGAGCGGGTCCTGTCCAGCGACGTCCGCTACCGCTTCGTGATCGACACGGCCACGATCTGACCCGACCGGTTCAGCCGCGGCGGCCCAGCAGCCACAGCAGGTACGGTCCGCCGAACTGCCCGCCCCGACCGGGCCGTACGCCGTCGGCCGGGACACCCTCCACCTCGTCGACGCGCACCGCCCGGACCCGTGGGTCCCCTCGGCGGGCCCCCGGCAGCTCATGGTGTCGATGTACCACCCCGCCCGGCCCGGCCCCGGCGGCCCCGCGCCCTGCATGACCACCGAGGCCGCCCGGCTGATGATCCACCACGCTCACCCCCCCCGGCCGAGCCCGTCCTGGACGGACCCACCCCGGCCTGGCCGGAGGGCGGCTTCCACGCGCAGTGAACGACGGCCGCCGGCTTCACGCGGGCGGCAGCGGCTGCTCCGTCCAGACGGTCTTGCCGTCGTGGCTGTAACGGGTGCCCCACCGCTCCGTGAGCTGCGCGACCAGGAAGAGACCGCGTCCGCCCTCGTCCGTGCTGAGGGCCCGTCGGAGGTGGGGGGACGTGTGGCTGGTGTCGGACACCTCGCAGATCAGGCAGTGCGTACGGACGAGGCGCAGGGTGACCGGTCCGGCCGCGTACCGGTAGGCGTTGGTGACGAGCTCGCTGGCGACCAGTTCGGTGGTGAAGGCCAGTTCGGGCAGCCCCCACTCGGTCAGTTGCGCCGTGGTCAGCTCCCTGGCGCGGGCGGCGGCGGTCGCTTCCAGGGGCAGCTGCCATGAGGCGACGTCCTGCGGCGGCAGCACCCGCGTACGGGCAATCAGCAGCGCGATGTCGTCGGTGGGGAGGTGGTCCTTGGGCAGCAGCGCTTCGACCACGCTGCGGCAGGTGTGGTCCAGGGGTTCCGTGGCGTGGGCGAGGCAGGTGCGCAGGCTCCCCAGCGCGGCGTCGATGTCGCCGTTCCGTGCTTCCAGGAGGCCGTTGGTGTAGAGCGCGAGCAGACTGCCCTCGGGGAGGTCCAGGTCGTACGTCTCGAAGGGCAGTCCGCCCAGGCCCAGCGGTGGTCCCGCGGGCAGGTCGAGCACGGTCACCTCGCCGTCCGGGGTCGCCACCACCGGTGCCGGGTGGCCGGCGCGGGCCAGGGAGCAGTGCTGTGACACCGGATCGTAGGTGGCGTAGAGACAGGTGGCCCCGAGCACCTGGTCGATCGCCGACGGGTCGCCGTCGGCGTTCGCCTCCCGTTCGGCCGCCAGCAGACTGACCAGGTCGTCCAGCCGCGCCACCACCTCGTCCGGTTCCAGGTCGAGGCTGGCCAGGGTGCGCACGGCGGCACGCAGCCGGCCCATCGAGGCCGCGGCGTGGATGCCGTGGCCGACCATGTCGCCCACGACGAGGGCGACCCGGGCCCCCGACAGCGGGATCACGTCGAACCAGTCGCCGCCGATGCCCGGTTCACCGCTGGCCGGGAGGTACCGGCAGGCCACCTCCACGGCCGGCAGGTCGGACGCCGCGCTCGGCAGCAGACTGCGCTGAAGCGTCAGCGCGGCGCTCTGCTGCTGGGTGAAGCGGCGGGCGTTGTCGATGCAGACGGCCGCACGCGAGGAGAGCTCCTGGGCCACCGCGGAATCGTCGTCCTCGAAGGGCTCCGAACTGCGCGACCGCCACAGGCTCACCACGCCCAGCACCAGCCCGCGCGCGAGCAGGGGTACCGCGATCAGCGAATGAACGCCCAGACCCAGGGCGATCTCGATGCGCCGCCGGTCCATCGCGTACCACTCGGGGCGGAGGGACAGCAGCCCTTCGAGGATCGGGCGGCGCTCGGCCAGGCACCGCGCCTGCGGGGACTCCGGAAGCAGCGGGACGATGTCGCCCTCCCGGAACGGGAGGCGGTGTTCCGCCGGCGAAAAGGCGGCCCGGAGCAGCGGAACCGCCGTGCCGGCAACGGGTTCGTCACCCAGTGTCACGGGCTTGAGGAGGTCCACCGAGCAGTAGTCGGCCAGCCCCTCGACGGCCACCTCGGCCAGCTCCCGAGCGGTCTGGGCCACGTCCAGGGAGGTGCCGATCCGGGCGCTCGCCTCGTTCAGCAGGGCGAGCCGGCGTCGCGCCCGGTGGCGGTCGGTCACGTCCTCGATCGTCTCCGCCACGCCGAGCACCCGGCCCGATGGATCCTCCATGCGGAACGCCGAGACGGACACGATCCGTTCCCGACCGGGATCGTGGCGTGCCCGGGCGGACTGCTCCGTGAAGATCAACGGCTCACCGGTCTCCAGGACGTGCCGGACCCGTTCGTCTGCCGGACCCGCGTCCTCGTCGACCATGAACGCGCGGGGGCGGTGGCCCACCGGCGCCTCGGCCGGGACACCGCTCGCCTTCTCGACCGCACGGTTGACCCGGATCACTTTCCTGTCCGGGTCGTAGGTGACCAGGCCGATCGGGGACCGGTGGTACAAGCCGTCCAACAGCGCACGGTCCCGCTGCCAGGCAATGACCTCCGCGGCGGGAGCACCGACCAGGAGCCACTCCTGACCGCCCTCCCGGGTGACCGCACGGGCCCGGAAACCCATCTCCACACGGCGTCCGTCGCGGCCCCGGACGGGCAGGACGCCGAACCATCCACCCGCCCTCATGGCGTCCACCACGACGGACCGTACGACCGGCAGGTCACGGGCGTCGACCAGGAGGTCCTGCCAGGCCCTTCCGATCACCTCCCCGGCCGGGTACCCGAGCAGTTCCTGCGCACGTGTGCTCCAGCCGACCACGATGCCCCGATCGTCGAGCACGGCCGAGGCGCCACGACCGAGGGCGAAGGGATCCTCCGGACTCTCGCTGAAATGCATGGACGGCGTCCCCATAGCCACCACCTTGCCTCCATGCCTCCGATGTTCCTCCCCGCACCCCCCACTCGCGACTCCCGCATCCCGCCTGCGGCCCGGAGCCAATACTCGTCGGGCACCGCTCGATGCCCGAGCGGGACCGCTGCGGCGTATGCGACGAGGTCCGCGAAACGCAGCCGCAGGAGGAGATCACCGTTCAGGGGCGCCCAGCCCGGACGGATGAGGCGCTCGATTCCGCTGATCGTCTCGGCCAGAGTGCCCCGGGTCGGAGCGTCCACCCGGCCGAGGTTCGTGAGGTACAGGGTGGCGCAGCCGTCGAGGCGGGCGTTCAGGTCGGTCAGTTGCTGTACCTGATCGTCCAGGCAGAGGCTCTCGTCCGGGAAGGGAGAACGCCGGAACGCCGTGTGACGGTTTGCGACGGCGGCGACGAGCCCAAGGCGAGAGGGTGCCGTGCGGCTCGGCCAGCGAGGCCCCGGCCGGTACGCCGCGTCGATGCGGCGTGGGGTCCGTCGGCCGGCCGCTTTCTCCGCGTGGCGCCGGGCGGCGAAGGCGTCGACCTCGTCGAGCCGGACCGCTCGGCCGGCTTCCAAAGTCTCCAGCGCGCGCAGCAGGGTCCGTCCGGCGATCAACGGACATGATCACCGGCACCGTTCATTCCTCCGCAGGAGCCGACGTGAGCCCCGTCGGGCAGGACGCCCCCAGTTCGTCTCGAACGGGGTACTCAGCTTGACCTCCGTCCTGGCGAGCCTGTGCTGCCATGTGACCCGGAGGGCGGAGCCGGTTGCCGGGGGAGCAGCCCGTCATCCGCGTAGGTGGGCAAGAAGTTCGTCTTCGACGGGATAGGGGCGTTCCTGGGGCAGCAGCCGGGTGGCGGAGTCCAGATCGCCGCTGTTGACCAGGACGTGGATCTCGTGGGCGAGTGGGGTCATGTCGCGGATGGAGACTGTCCACTCGTCCGCATAGCGTCGTGCGGCCTCACCGCAGAGGCCGAGTTGCAGGGACCGGTACGGCAGGGGTCGCAGGTGCAGATCCCGCTCGGGGTCCCACTGCACGCGGGTGGGCGCGCGTTTCAACTGGCTCTGCCATGCGGCCCGGTTCGGGTGAACCCCGCGGACGTAGCTCGACAGGCATGCGTGTCGCAGCGCCCACTCGAAGCCGTCACGGCTGATCTCGACCGCTAGAACGGTCTCCTGGCCTTCCTTGGCGCCCCAGCCGCATCGGTACATCATCCACAGGAACGACGGCTTGATCCACGTCATCCTGTCGCGCTTCCACGCGGTGGGGAAACGGCCCTCCTGGACGGCGGGCAGGCCGATTTCCGGGGCGTACGCCTGGTAGACGGTGATCGTGGAGTCCGCGTAGTCCGCACGGATCTCGCGTTGCGGTTGTTCCATGGCGTACAGCGTGGAGTCAGCCGGTACAGGCGGCCACCGATTTTCGACTGCCGCTCACTGCGACGCAGAGCGCCCGCCGCGGCACTGTACGCATTGCCGGTGCCACGGCGCCCGCGTCGGACCCACACCGGGCTACCGGCTACTTGTCCGTGACCTCCGGCGCCGGAGCGACGCCCGTCGGGCAGGAAGCCCCCCAGTTCGTCTCGAAGGGGGCGCTCAGCTTGACCCCCGTACCGCCCAGCCCGCAGTAGCCGGCCGGGTTCTTGTCCAGGTACTGCTGGTGGTACGCCTCCGCCGGGTAGAAGGGGCGGCCTTCGGAGGGGAGGAGTTCTGTGGTGATCGTGCCGTAGCCGGAGGCGGAGAGGACCTGCTGGTAGGCGGTGCGGGAGGCCTCGGCGGTGGTGGCCTGGTCGGGGGTGTGGGTGTAGATCGCCGAGCGGTACTGCGTGCCCACGTCGTTGCCCTGGCGGAAGCCCTGGGTCGGGTTGTGGGACTCCCAGAACGTCTTCAGCAGACGCGCGTAGGAGATCACCTTCGGGTCGTGGACCACGCGGACCACCTCCGTGTGGCCGGTCAGGCCCGAGCAGACCTCCTCGTAGGTGGGGTACTGCGTGTAGCCGCCCTGATAGCCCACCAGCGTCGTGTACACGCCCGCCGGGAGCTGCCAGAACCTGCGCTCGGCACCCCAGAAGCAGCCCATCCCGAAGTCGGCGATCTCCAGGCCTTCGGGGTAGGGGCCGAGGAGCGGCGCGCCGAGGACGGTGTGGCGGTCGGGGACCGCGTAGGGGAGTGAGGGGCGGCCCGTGAGGGCCTGCTCGGGGGTGGGCAGCTGCGGGACGCGGCCGAAGAGCATGGGGTCTCCCTGTCGGTCGGAGCGGGGCCGGTCCCGGTGAGCGGGCCGGCACGCAGGAGGAACGTCCGGCGGTGTGGGTGAATTCCGGTCACGCCCTCGCCGTCAGCGTTGCGTCACATCTCCCGTGGACCCGGCCCGTCCGGTCGGCCCGCGGACTCGGCCCCGCTCACCCGGACCGTCTCGTCCGCTCAGCCCGGCAGGCTCGCGGGGCTGCCGCCGTTGGCCTCGTAACCCGCCACCGCGAGTGCGCGGTAGACGGCGAACTCGGCGGCCGGGTCGGCGGACAGGGTCCAGGGCAGCGCACCGACGTGCCCGTCGACGTGTATCAGCTGGTGCATGGCCTCGGCCCAGCGCTCGGCGCGCACCAGGAAGAAGATCAGCAGATGGCGGACGTGGGCCAGCATCGGGTCCTCGGGGCGGGCCGAGTGCACCGCGTGCAGGGCGCCGTGCATCGCCTTGGTGACGACCTCGCTCTGGTAGAAGCCCGCCACCAGGTTCACCTCGGGGAGGTGCTCGAAGACCGCGAAGAGCGGCAGCGCGGCGAGCAGCGAGCCCTGCGGGGCGCGGGCCGCCGCGGCCTCGGCGAAGGAGTACGCCAGCTGCCGCGAGCCGTGCCACTTCTCGCACCAGTAGTGCAGCGCCGCCAGATGCGCGCCCATGTGATGCGGCGCGCGGTCGAGGATCTTCAGCCAGAGCTGCTCGAACTCGGCCTGCGGACAGGCCAGTCCACGGGCGACGGACAGCTCGACGATGTACGGCACCGGGTCGCCGGGCGCCAGCAGGGCCGCCTGTCCGCACGCCTCCCGGGCCTCCTCCATGATGATCCGGAAGTCGTCCGTGCCCGGCGTCGACGTGCGCCACGCCTGCTGCGTCAGGAACTCCGCGTGCACGGCGGCACCGCCCGCGTCCTTGGGCTGCTCGGCCCGCCACACCCGCAGCCACTGGCCGCCCGGCGTCTCGTGCACCCCGCCGGGCCGCTGTTGCAGCTCCAGCGCGGCGGCGCCCGCGAAGGCCTGCACCCGCTGCCGGCGCCGCTCGCCCTCCTTCTCGGTGCCGGCCAGCAGCTGGGCCGCCGCGCGGTAGTCCTGCGTGCGCTGCACCAGCTCCAGCACGTCCAGCAGATCCTGGTCCGCGCCGGGCATCCGTATGTCCAGCTCCTCCTGGCGCACGAAGCCGTAGGCCGCCGGGTCGGCGGCGTCCGGGTGTTCCGGGGGGACCTGCTCGATCACTCCGCGCCTGCGCCGCATGAACGGGAGCAGGACGAAGCTCAGCATGAGCAGCGCCATCAGCAGCCAGAGAATCGCCATGCCCCAAGCGAACCAGACACCGCCGACAAAGTGCCAACCCCCGCCGGAGACTGTGGAAAACTCCCGTCGGGGGCATGACAGGCGAGGCGCCGCCCGGTACCGGACGGGCGGCGTCCGACACAGGGAAATCCCTTCTTCCGGCGCTCCTCGCACCGCTCCTCGGGCCCGGCGGGCGACGGCATCCGGTAAGGCGCATTACGCTCGGTGCACATGAGCGACAGGCACATCAGTCAGCACTTCGAGACCCTCGCGATCCACGCGGGCAACACCGCGGATCCCCTCACCGGCGCGGTCGTCCCGCCGATCTACCAGGTGTCGACCTACAAGCAGGACGGCGTCGGCGGGCTGCGCGGCGGTTACGAGTACAGCCGCAGCGCCAACCCCACCCGTACCGCCCTGGAGGAGAACCTCGCCGCGCTGGAGGGCGGCCGCCGCGGTCTCGCGTTCGCGTCCGGCCTCGCGGCCGAGGACACCCTGCTGCGCACGCTGCTCACCCCGGGCGACCACGTGGTCATCCCCAACGACGCCTACGGCGGCACCTTCCGGCTCTTCGCCAAGGTCGCCACCCGCTGGGGTGTGGAGTGGTCCGTCGCCGACACCAGCGACCCGGCCTCCGTGCGCGCCGCGCTCACCCCGAAGACCAAGGCCGTCTGGGTGGAGACCCCCTCCAACCCGCTGCTCGGCATCACCGACATCGCCGCCGTGGCCCAGGTCGCCCACGACGCGGGCGCGAAGCTCGTCGTCGACAACACCTTCGCCACGCCGTACCTCCAGCAGCCGCTGGCGCTCGGGGCCGACGTCGTCGTGCACTCGCTCACCAAGTACATGGGCGGTCACTCGGACGTGGTCGGCGGCGCGCTGATCGTCTCCGACCAGGCGCTCGGCGAGGAGCTGGCCTACCACCAGAACGCGATGGGCGCCGTCGCCGGCCCCTTCGACTCCTGGCTGGTGCTGCGCGGCACCAAGACCCTCGCGGTGCGCATGGACCGGCACAGCGAGAACGCCACGAGGATCGCCGACATGCTGACCCGGCACGGGCGCGTGACGCAGGTGCTGTACCCGGGCCTGCCCGAGCACCCCGGTCACGAGACCGCCGCCAAGCAGATGCGGGCGTTCGGCGGCATGGTGTCCTTCCGTGTCGAGGGCGGCGAGGAGGCCGCCGTCGAGGTGTGCAACCGCGCCAAGGTGTTCACCCTCGGCGAGTCGCTCGGCGGTGTGGAGTCCCTGATCGAGCACCCCGGCCGGATGACGCACGCCTCCGCGGCGGGCTCCGCGCTGGAGGTCCCCGCCGACCTGGTGCGTCTGTCGGTCGGCATCGAGAACGTCGACGACCTGCTCCAGGACCTTCAGCAGGCCCTGGGCCAGGCCTGATCCGCCGTCCCCGCACGCCGTCCCCGCACCTCCGTCGTACCCGCCCGGCACGCGCGCTCGCGCACGCGTGCCGGGCGGCGGGCTCACCAGCCCGTGAGCGGCGGTGTCGTCTGGGACGGCGGCTGTGTCCACGGGTGCACGCGGGCCGCCCACACACAGAACGCGACGGCGGCGGCGCACGCCAGCAGCCACAGCATCCGGCGGACCGCCTGTCTGCGCCGCAGCAGACGCTCACCGCGGCGCACCGCCTCCGCCCACAGGTCCTGCGGTACCGGCGCCGAGGCCCGTTCCATGATCTGCCGTACGGCGGCCTCCCGCTCGGCTCGGTTCACGACGCCCGCCACGCACGCGTGGGACCCGCCGTGACACCGCACGTCTCGTGACGGACGCCCCGCCTCACGACGGTGCCACCTTCGTGCCCACCGCGCGCGGGGCGGCCGGGCGGGCGGGGTGCAACACGGTGGCCGTCGCGCGGTCGCAGATGGTGTGCACGCGCTCGATGGGCAGCCCCAGCAGGGCCGCCGTCTGCTGCTCGGCGACGCCCTCGTAGAGCCGTAGCACCAGGATCAGCCGTTCCTGCGGAGCCAGGGCGGCGAGCGGGCTGCGCGGATCCGGTCGGGCGCGGCCGAAGACGCCGTACTGGTGCCAGGTCGCGCGCGCGAAGCGGCCGGCGAGGAACTGGCGGGCGCAGTCGTACGGGTCCTCGCCGTGCAGGCGGTCCCAGTGCGCGTAGGTGTGGGCGAGCGCGTGCGTCAGCAGGCGCCGCGCGCGCGGGTTGGCGTCCGGTGCCTCCGCCGTGAGCAGCGTGGCGGCATGCAGCAGGCGCCCGGCGGCGCCGGCGACGAACGTCTCGAACTCCCGGGCCCGGCGGGCATGTCGGGCCGCCTGCCGATCAGACACCGTTCCTCCCCCCCCACGCACGGGGCCCTGTCCGGTACGGGACAGGTGAACCGCGTACGACGCAGGACCCGGTCTCATATGAGGACAGCGGCGGCCCCCGGTCAAGAGGCCGGAACCGACCGGTGGTGACGGCGGGGGACGGCCTGGCGGCGGTCGGAGGGAACGGGCGGTGGCCGCGGTCGGGCGTGCCCCGCGGTCAGGAGGCCGGCGGCTGCTCCGCCGGTACGCTCCCCGGTGTCATCCGCGCGGAGAGCGCGCGGTTGAAGCGGGTGAGCAGCGAGCAGAACTGCTCGCGGTCCTCCGGCTCCCAGCCCTCGGTCAGCTCGGCCATCAGCTGACGCCTGGAGTCGCGCACCTCCTGCAGCCGTGCCGCCCCGCGCGGGGACAGCTGCAGCACCACGGCCCGCCCGTCCTCGGGGTGCGAGGTGCGCTTGACGAGCCCCGTGTCGACCAGCGGGGCCACCTGCCGGGTGACCGTGGAGGAGTCGATGCCCATGCTCGCCGCGAGCGCCTTGACGCCCATCGGGCCTTCCCGGTCAAGGCGGTTGAGCAGCAGATACGCCGCGCGGTCCATGGAGTTGCGCACCTGCCCGACGCCCCCGAGCCGGGTCTGTTCGGCACGGCGCGCGAACACCGCCACCTCGTGCTGGAGGGTGTCGAGAAGACCGGTGTCACCGACGGTCGTCATGTCCATCGACATTTCAGGTGTTGTGGGCATGGCCGGAGGCTCGCTTCATGAAGGACTGCTGGGTTGGGGGACAGGGTACGCGGCCCGGGCGTGGCCCGTACCGGCGCTGCGCAAACCGGTCTCGGTGCTTGGTCACACCCGCCGGGTACGACCGTGAACTGCGATGCTGGAGTCATGAGCTACGGCACGGCTGACTCCTTGCGTTCCGTCACCCTCGACGACGTGCGGGGCGCCCAGAAGATGCTCTCGGGCGTGGCACGGGTGACCGCGATGGAGGGCAGCCGGCACCTGTCGCAGCTGGTCGGCGCGCCGGTGCACCTCAAGTGCGAGAACCTCCAGCGGACCGGCTCGTTCAAGCTGCGCGGCGCCTACGTGCGGATCGCCGGGCTGCTGCCGGAGGAGCGGGCGGCCGGGGTGGTGGCCGCGAGCGCCGGGAACCACGCGCAGGGTGTCGCGCTGGCCTCCGCGCTGCTGGGCGTGCACGCCACGGTGTTCATGCCGAAGGGTGCGCCGCTGCCGAAGATCAGCGCCACCCGGGAGTACGGCGCGGAGGTGCGCCTGCACGGCCAGGTGGTCGACGAGACGCTGGCCGCCGCCGAGGAGTACGCGGCGAAGACGGGTGCGGTGTTCATCCACCCCTTCGACCACCCGGACGTCATCGCCGGTCAGGGCACGGTCGGCCTGGAGATCCTGGAGCAGTGCCCGGAGGCGCGCACGATCGTCGTGGGCATGGGCGGCGGCGGGCTCGCGGCCGGCATCGCGGTCGCGGTGAAGGCGATCCGGCCGGACGTCAGGATCGTCGGCGTGCAGGCGGCGGGCGCGGCGGCCTATCCGCCCTCGCTGGCCGCCGGGCACCCGGTGTCGGTGCAGAACCCGGCGACGATGGCCGACGGCATCAAGGTGGGGCGGCCGGGCGTGGTGCCGTTCGGGATCGTCAAGGACCTGGTCGACGAGGTGCGTACGGTCGGCGAGGACGAGCTGTCGGCGGCCCTGCTGCTGTGCCTGGAGCGGGCCAAGCTGGTCGTGGAGCCGGCCGGAGCGAGCCCGGTGGCGGCGCTGCTGGCCGCGCCGGACACCTTCGAGGGCCCGGTCGTCGCGGTGCTCTCCGGTGGCAACGTCGACCCGGTGCTGATGCAGCGCGTGCTGCGGCACGGCATGGCCGCGCAGGGCCGCTACCTGGCCGTTCGACTGCGGCTGACGGACCGCCCGGGCGCTCTCGCCACGCTTCTCGGCGTGTTGTCGGCGGTCGACGCCAACGTCCTCGACGTGAGCCACGTCCGCACCGACCCCCGGCTCGGGCTCACGGAGGCGGAGGTGGAGTTGCACCTGGAGACGAAGGGCCCGGTGCACTGCGCCGAGGTCGGCCGGGCCCTGCGCGACGCGGGCTACACGGTCATGGACTGAAGCCCGCCCCCTACGGTCACTCGTTCGAGTAAGCCCTCGTAATCCGTCGTCATCCCTCTTGAGAGACGCGATACATCGCGTTATGGTGTGTCGTGTGCCGCCGGACCGCCTGCCCGCACCGGGAAAACCGCAGGCGTATTCGAGCGTGCATACCTACGCTTTCCCGGAGAACTCCGGACGTCCCATTCCCGACGACGTGGAGACAGACATGCCAGGCGCCATCTATGCCGAAGGCCTGGTGAAGACCTTCGGCGACGTAAGGGCTCTGGACGGCGTCGACCTCGATGTGCCCGAGGGCACGGTGCTCGGCCTGCTCGGGCCGAACGGCGCCGGCAAGACGACGGCCGTCCGCTGCCTGACGACCCTGCTGCGCCCCGACAGCGGCAAGGCGGTCGTCGCGGGCGTGGACGTGCTCAAGCACCCCGACACCGTGCGCCGTTCCATCGGCCTGTCCGGCCAGTTCGCGGCGGTCGACGAGTATCTGACCGGCCGGGAGAACCTCCAGATGGTCGGCCGGCTGTACCAGTTGCGGTCGAAGGCGGCCAAGGCGCGCGCGGCGGAGCTGCTGGAGCAGTTCCACCTCGCGGACGCCGCCGACCGACCCGCCAAGACCTACTCCGGAGGCATGCGCCGCCGGCTCGACCTCGCCGCGGCCCTGGTGGTCTCGCCGCCGGTGATGTTCATGGACGAGCCGACGACCGGCCTCGACCCGCGCAACCGCCAGCAGCTGTGGGAGGTCATCAAGCAGCTCGTCTCGGGCGGTACGACCCTGCTGCTCACCACGCAGTATCTGGAGGAGGCCGACCACCTCGCGCACGACATCGCGGTGGTCGACCACGGCCGGGTCATCGCCAAGGGCACCTCCGACCAGCTCAAGGCCCGCACCGGCGGCGAGCGCGTCGAGGTCGTGGTGCACGAGCGCGAGCACATCGCGACCGCCGCGCGGGTGCTGCGGGGCTTCGGCAAGGGCGACACCACCGTCGAGGACCACACCCGCAAGCTCACGGTCCCGGTCACCGGCGGCGCGAAGCTGCTCGCCGAGATCATCCGGGAGCTGGACAGCCGCGGGATCGAGATAGACGACATCGGGCTGCGCCGCCCCACCCTCGACGACGTCTTCCTGTCGCTGACGGGACACGTCGCCGAAGCGGACGGCCCGGACGCCCGGGACGAGAACGACGACGAGAGCCGCCCGCGGGGCGGCAAGGAGGCCGTGAAGTGAGCGCCGTCACCGACGCCGTGCGGGTGGCACCGCCGGGAAACCCTCTCGTTTGGTCCGTCCGCGACTCCATGGTCGTGGCGCAGCGGAACCTGATCCGCATGTCCAGGATCCCGGAGATGATCATCTACGGGCTGATCCAGCCGATCATGTTCGTGGTGCTGTTCACCTACGTCTTCGGCGGCTCCATGCAGATCGGCGGCAGCACCAGCGCCGTCGACTACAAGAACTTCCTCATGGCGGGCATCTTCGCGCAGACGGTCACGTTCGCGACGGCAAGCTCCGGTGCCGGTATCGCCGACGACATGCACAAGGGGCTCATCGACCGCTTCCGCTCCCTGCCGATGGCGCGGGGCGCGGTGCTGACCGGACGCACGCTCGCCGACCTGGTGCAGACGGCCGTCACCCTGGTCGTGCTCGCCGTGGTCGCCCTGCTGGTCGGCTGGCGCGTCGGAACCCACGGCGACACCAACGTCGCCAAGGTCCTCGCCGCCTTCGGCCTGCTGCTCCTGCTCGGTTACGCGTTCACCTGGATCGGCGCGCTGATCGGCATGTCCGTCCGCACCCCGGAGGCGGCCACGTCCAGCGGACTGATCTGGCTCTTCCCGGTCACGTTCATCTCCAACGCCTTCGTGGACCCCGGCCACATGACCCCGTGGCTGCGGCACGTCGCCGAGTGGAACCCCTTCAGCGCCACCGCGCAGGCCTGCCGCGTGCTCTTCGCCGATCCCGGGCAGTCCACCTCGCACGCCTGGCCCATGGAGCACCCGGTCTGGGCCTCGCTGATCTACTCCATATTGATCATCGCCGTCTTCCGCACCCTCGCGGTCCGCAAGTACCGCTCGGCCACCGCCTGACGGCTCCGGGCACGGCGAAGCCCCCGGTGTCCACGGGATCCGGCGGACACCGGGGGCTCGATGCCAGGAAGGGCCGGTGGGTCAGCCCGAGTACGGCTCGGCCTTCAGGATGCGCACCGAGGCCTTCTTGCCGTTCGGCAGCTCGTACTCCGCGTCCTCACCGACCTTGTGGCCGAGGACGCCGGAGCCGAGCGGGGACTGCGGCGAGTACGTCTCGATGTCGGTGCTCGCGTACTCACGGGACGCGAGCAGGAACTCAAGGGTGTCGTCCTCGTCACCGTCGAAGGCGATCGTGACGACCATGCCCGGCGCGACGGCGCCGTCGGCGGAGGTCGCAGCCTCGCCCACCTGAGCGCTCTCAAGAAGCTGGGTCAGCTGCCGCACACGCAGCTCCTGCTTGCCCTGCTCCTCCTTGGCCGCGTGGTACCCGCCGTTCTCGCGCAGGTCGCCCTCCTCGCGCGCGGCCGCGATCTTGGCGGCGATCTCCGTGCGCGCAGGACCAGTAAGGTACTCAAGCTCGGCCTTGAGCTTGTTGTACGCCTCCTGGGTCAGCCAGGTGACGTTCTCGCTGGTCTGGGTCACAGGGTGCTCCTCGTCGGTACTGGGAATACAAAGCATCGCCCTACCCAGAAGAATGTTCCCTCTTGGATGGGCGAAACCACGAGCCTAACAATTCACGGGCCAAAGGGGGAGGACATAAGCCATCAGAATCACATCAACGCAGGTCAGCATGTGCCTGTTGGGGGTGATGGATCAACCCGTGTGACAGCCGAGCAGCTCGGCCGTGGTGCCCTTCGCCGTCGTACGGAGCGTGACGACCTTGTCGATCCGCGTGGCCCTGCCGTCGAAGCGGAAGTCCGCGCGCCCCACCTCGGAGCCGTCCGCGGCCTGGGAGCGCAGGGTGCAGTAGCCGTCGGTGCCGGAGTCCTTGTGGACCTCCAGATGGACCTGGACCGCGTTGCCGGAGGCCTCGAAGGTGATCACCTGGGCGCTGATCTTGGTCTCGGCGACGTAGTGGTAGGCGAAGTAGCCGACGAGGGAGAGCAGGAGGGCGCCCAGCACCACGGCGGCGACCCGGAGCTTGCGGTCGGCACGCTCGTCCGAGGAGCGGCCGTAGCGGCCCTCGGGCAGCCGCGCACTCGCCGTACTCATGATCGTCCTCTCCGCGGAATTATTCGCCCCCCGATTCGGTCACTATAGAAGCCGCCGAACGCACCCCAAGCCGCGGGGCGCCGACTTAACCAAGGATTGAGTCTTGACTGACCAGCTGCGACTGATGGCCGTACACGCGCACCCCGACGACGAGTCCAGCAAGGGCGCGGCCACCATGGCGAAGTACGTGTCCGAGGGGGCCGACGTCCTGGTGGTGACCTGCACCGGGGGAGAGCGCGGGTCCATCCTCAACCCCAAGCTGCAGGGCGACGCGTACATCGAGGAGCACATCCACGAGGTGCGCAAGAAGGAGATGGACGAGGCCCGCGAGATCCTCGGCGTCGGGCAGGAGTGGCTCGGCTTCGTCGACTCCGGCCTGCCCGAGGGCGACCCGCTGCCCCCGCTGCCCGAGGGCTGCTTCGCCCTGGAGGACATCGACAAGGCGGCCGGCGAACTGGTCCGCAAGATCCGCGCCTTCCGCCCGCAGGTGATCACCACCTACGACGAGAACGGCGGTTACCCGCACCCCGACCACATCATGACCCACAAGATCTCGATGGTGGCGTTCGAGGGCGCGGCGGACACCGAGAAGTACCCCGAGAGCGAGTACGGCCCGGCCTACCAGCCGCTGAAGCTCTACTACAACCAGGGCTTCAACCGCCCCCGCACCGAGGCGCTGCACCAGGCGATGCTCGACCGCGGACTGGAGTCGCCGTACGGCGAGTGGCTCAAGCGCTGGAGCGAGATCGAGCGCGTCGAGCGCACGCTGACCACGCACATTCCGTGCGCGGACTTCTTCGAGATCCGGGACAAGGCGCTGATCGCGCACGCCACGCAGATCGACCCGGACGGCGGCTGGTTCAAGGTGCCGATGGAGCTCCAGAAGGAGGTCTGGCCCACGGAGGAGTACGAGCTGGCGAAGTCCCTCGTCGATACATCCCTCCCCGAGGACGACCTCTTCGCGGGCATCCGCGACAATGCCTGATATGAGCGCAAGCGTGAGCCTGGCAGTGACGCACCTCGTCCCCCTCGCCAAGGAGGTGGACGAGAACAAGGTCACCCCCGGTGTCCTCGGCTTCATCGTCTTCGCGGTGATGGCCCTGGCCGTGTGGGGCCTGATGAAGTCGATGAGCAAGCACATGGGCAAGGTCGACTTCAAGGAGGCCTCCGACACGAAGGCCGAGCAGAAGGCGGACTCCGCGGCGCAGCGGGGCTGACCCGGGGCGTCAGCGCCCCGCCGGTACCGCCACTCCCATCACCTCGCGGGCGTGGCGGTCCGGTGTCATGCGCAGGCGCCAGGCCTGCCAGCCCGCCTCCAGGCTGGCGCCCCGCTCCAGCAGCACGGCGTACGCCGCGAGGCCCTCGGCCAGCTTCTCGTCCCGCAGGGGATGCGAGGCGCGGGCCAGCTGGGCCAGTTCCTCCTGGGCGACCGCCGTGCCCACCTCCGTACCGCCCGGTGCCGCGTACGGCAGCAGGGTGCAGCGCAGGAAGCGGGCCCAGTCCTCACCGCGCAGGTCGCCGTAGGAGGCGAACAGGTCCCGTGCCTCGTCGCACAGGGCCAGCGCCGCCTGCGTGCGCGCGTTGCCCGCGTCGACCACGGCCAGTTCCAGGCAGGTCCACGCCTCGCCGTGGGCGACGCCGATGCGCTGGAAGTCGGCGCGGGCGTCCACGAGGAGCTGGCGGGCGAAGCCGGAGTTGCGCAGCGAACCGGTCTGCGCGGCCCGCTGGTCCCGGGTGACCCGGGCCGAGTGGTGCCGGGCGCAGGCCAGGCCGTAGACGTCCCGCATGCGGGAGAACATGGTGCGCGACCGCTCCAGGTCGCGCACCGCCTGGTCCAGCTCGCCGGACTCCTCCAGTGCCTGGCCCAGGTAGTACAGCGTCCACGCCTCGCCGCGCGCGTCCTCGTTCTCCCGGTGCCGGGCGCCCGCCTGCCGCAGGCCCTCGACGGCCGGCGCGGCGTCGCCGTCCACCAGGCGGGCCCGGGCCAGCTGGGTCAGCGCCCAGGCCTCGCCGCGCGCGTCACGCGTCTGCCCGTACCGCTCCAGAGCGGTGCGCAGCTCGGTCTCCGCGCGCGGTACGTCGCCCATGCGCAGGGCCAGCTGGCCGAGCTGGAAGTGGGCCCAGGCCTCGCCGTGCACCGAGCCGCCCTCGCGGTGCAGGACCAGGGAGCGGGTGAGCAGCTCCAGCGCCTCCGACAGCCGGGCCCGGTCGCGCTGGACGGCCGCGAGGGCGTGCATCGTCCAGGCCCGGTCGGTCGCCAGCTCCGGCGATGCCTGCAGGTCCAGCGCCTCCTGGAGTTTCGCGGCGGCCTCGGTGAGGTTGCCCTGGTGGTGCAGCGTGATGCCGAGCGAGCACAGGGCGCGGGCCGCGCCGGCGTCGTGATGCGCCTCCCGGTACAGGTCGACCACCGAGGCGAGGGTGGTGCGCGCCTTGTCCAGCTCGCCCAGCTGCCGGGCCGCGATGCCGGTGCGCCACTGCACCGAGCGCATGAGCAGCCCCTCGTCCACGGCCTGCGCCAGCTCGCTGATCTCACCGAGCCGGTACAGGTCGCCGCGCAGCAGGCAGTAGTCGCACAGCGCGCCCAGCAGGTTCAGCACCGCGGCCTGGTTCACGCCCTCCGCCTGGCGCAGGGCCGCCGTGATGAAGCTGGACTCGTCGTCCAGCCAGCGCAGCGCCTCGTCGAGCGAGGTGAAGCCGTGCGGGCCGAACTGGTGCGAGCGCGTCGACATGTTCCCGTCGACCAGGCGCAGCACCGAGTCGGCCAGATCCGCGTAGTTCACGATCAGCCGTTCCTGCGCGGCCGTGCGCTCGGCCGGGTCCTCCTCGTCCAGCAGCCGGGCCTGGGCGAAGACGCGCACCACGTCGTGCAGCCGGTAGCGGTTGCCGCGCACATGGTCGAGGAGTCCGGCCCGGGCGAGGGCGGTGAGCCGGCGGGTGGCCTCGGCCTCGTCCGTGGCGAGCAGTGCGGCGGCCGCCGCGACGCCGAGCGAGGCGCGCCCCGCGAGCGCGAGCCGTCGAAGCAGCCGGCGCTCGGGCTCCGGCTGGTCGCTGTAGCGCAGCCACAGGGCGCGCTCCGCCGGCTCCACCGGGCCGTACGCGCTCAGGTCCGCCGCCAGTTGCCGGGGCGAGCGGGGGCCGAGCGCGGAGCCCGCGACGCGCAGCGCCAGCGGCAGACCGCCGGTCAGGTCCCGGATCCGGTCGGCGGAGTCGGCGTCGTAGGGGCCCGAGGCGTCCTCGGCGGCGGCGTTCAGCAACTCCTCGGCGCCCGCCGCGTCCAGCGCCTCGACCGGCAGGTGGTGCACCCAGGCGGGCAGGTCCGCGGGCAGGTCGAGGTCCGTGCGGGCGGTGACCAGGACCAGGCTGTCGGAGCGCTCCGGCACCAGGGCCCGCACCTGCTCCGGGTCGCGGGCGTCGTCCAGCACGATCGTCACCGGCAGGCCGGTCAGGTGCTGGTGGTACAGCTCGGAGAGCCGTTTGAGCTGCTGGTCGGGGGACGAGCGCTCCCGGAACAGCAGTTGTTCGCGGGGTGCGCCGAGCCGGTTGAGCAGGTGCAGCAGGGCGTCGCGGGTGGGGAGCGGAGCCTGCTCCTGGCCGCCGCCGCGCAGGTCCACGACCACGGCGCCGCGGAAGTGGTCCCGCAGATCGTGCGCCGCGCGCACGGCGAGCGTGGTCCGGCCGGAGCCGGGCTCGCCGTGCAGGACGACCACCGTCGGCCGGGTCTCGGTGGCCGCGCGGGCCGCCTGCGCCCACTGGCGGATCCGCGCCAGCTCCGTCCTGCGGCCCGCGAACCGGCCGTCCGGCTCGGGGAGTTGGCCGAACGACTGCTCCAGCACCGTGCGCCTGCGGGCCGCCGCGCTCTTGTCCGCGCCGCGCAGGGTGGGGCTCGTGGTCTTCTTCGGGCCCGTGGAGGCGCTGAGCATCCGCTGCTGGTCGAGGAACGGGCGGATGCCCCGCACCTCCAGCGCGGTCAGCCACTGCAACCGCAACTGCTCGGGCCCGCCGGGCTGCCCCGTCGCACCGGCGTGGTGGTGGGCGGCGGGCAGATGGGAGCCTGCCACCCTCACCACGGAGGCGGCGGCACCGGCCACGCCCGCGGCGACGCCCGTGCCGACGGCCGTACCGGCGCCGGTGCCGAGGGACAGGTCGGTCACCGCCGCGGCGACCGCGGCAACGGCCGCCACCAGTAAGGAGGTTCCGGCCCCCGCGCGGCCGTAGCGCTGAGCGAAGGTCAGCCGTCCGGCCTCGGTCTCGTCGAGCGCGTGGGTGTACGCCTCGTACTCCTCGCCGGCCGCCCCCGCCATCGCCTCCAGCGCGCCGCGCGCCCGCGACAGCAGTATCTGCCCGTCGATCCGGCCGCCCGAGCGCCGTACCTCCTCCTCCACGGCCCGCACCAGCAGCCGTTCGGCCTCCGCCCGATGGTTCTCGCGCATGTCCCGTCCCCTCCGGCGGCAATGTCCTTGCCTACGAGTGTCCTTCGGGCGGGACGAGATGGCGAGGGTGCGACGATCACCGGAGGGGTGAGGGTTTCGTGCCGACGGCCGGCCGGCGGTGGCGGTCCCTGGCCAGGGCGAAGTGGACGCACGCTCCCGCGAGGGCCGCCTCCGCCACCGCGCACAGCAGCGCCTCGGCCAGTGGGGCGCCGGTGCCCGCCGTCGTTATGTCGAACCAGGCGTCCAGCACCGCCGCCGACGCCGTCGCCGAGGCCGTGAGCCGGGCGCGGGGGTCGGCGCGCAGGCCGAGCAGGGCCGTCGCCGCACAGCCCGCGGCCATGAGGACGTCGAGGCCGATCCAGGCCAGCGGCCAGTTGTCCACCTGTGCGCTGCCCGGCAGTGTCATGGCCAGCACCACCATCCACGGCACCAGCAGCACCGCCGACGATCCCAGCAGGACCAGGGCCCATTTCCCGCCCATGCTCATGTCCCCCTCGCCACCTCTCCCGTCCCTGGTCTCCGCGTCTCCGCGTCTCCGCTCTCCGGACTGTGGACTGCGGACTGCGACTGTCTTCACCGTAGACTGCAGAGAAAGTTCTGCAAATAAATCTCGGCAATTATCAGGGACGTCTCAGGGTTCTCAGGGTTACGGTGGCGCCATGACCGACGGCATGCCCGAGATGACCAGCCTGGAGCGCACCGCCCTCTACAAGTCCCTCGGCAATCCGCTGCGCCGCCGGATCCTCGAATACCTCGGCCGGCACGGCGAGGCGAACTCCACCGTGCTCGCCCGCGAACTCGGCGAGAGCTCCGGCACCACCAGCTACCACCTGCGCAAACTCGCCGAGCAGAAGCTCATCGAGGAGATCCCGGAGAAGTCCGGCGGGCGGGAGCGGTGGTGGCGGTCGCTGCCGTTCAGCCACACCACCCCCGACCCGGCCACCATGGCCCCCGAGGAGTACGCGGCCGTCGCGGAACTGGCCCACCTCAAGATCGAGTTCGACTCCGCCCTCTACCGGCGCGCCCACGAGGAGTACCGCGGACCCGAGGGCTGGGCCCAGATCCAGCGCCACGGCACCTGGCTGACCCGGGAGGAACTGCTCGCGTTCATGAGGGAGTACCACGCGCTGCTCGACCGGTTCGGGCACGCGCGCGAGGGGGCGCCCGAGGGGGCGCGCCCGGTGATGATGCGTTTCTACGCCCTCCCCGAGCCCGTGGGAGAGTGGAGCGGTGAACCGACTGGCGCATGAGACGTCCCCGTATCTCCTCCAGCACGCCGACAACCCCGTCGACTGGTGGCCCTGGTCGGCCGAGGCCTTCGACGAGGCCCGCAGGACGAACAGGCCCGTGCTGCTGAGCGTCGGATACAGCAGCTGTCACTGGTGTCACGTGATGGCGCACGAATCCTTCGAGGACCACGCCACCGCCGAGTACCTCAACGAACACTTCGTCAGCGTCAAGGTCGACCGCGAGGAGCGCCCCGACGTCGACGCCGTCTACATGGAGGCCGTGCAGGCCGCCACCGGGCAGGGCGGCTGGCCCATGACCGTGTTCCTCACCCCGGACGCCGAACCCTTCTACTTCGGCACGTACTTCCCGCCCGCGCCCCGGCACGGCATGCCCTCCTTCCGGCAGGTGCTGGAAGGGGTCCGGCAGGCGTGGGACACCCGCAGGGACGAGGTCGGCGAGGTCGCCGGGAAGATCGTGCGCGACCTCGCCCAGCGGGAGATCAGCCACCAGGGCGACCGGGTGCCCGGCGAGGAGGAACTGGCGCGGGCGCTGCTCGGGCTGACCCGGGAGTACGACCCGCAGCGCGGCGGATTCGGCGGGGCGCCGAAGTTCCCGCCGTCCATGGTGCTGGAGTTCCTGCTGCGGCACCACGCGCGCACCGGCGCCGAGGGTGCGCTGCAGATGGCCCGGGACACCTGTGAGCGCATGGCCCGGGGCGGGATCTACGACCAGTTGGGCGGCGGGTTCGCGCGGTACTCCGTCGACCGCGACTGGGTCGTGCCGCACTTCGAGAAGATGCTCTACGACAACGCGCTGCTCTGCCGCGTGTACGCGCACCTGTGGCGGGCCACAGGGGCCGATCTCGCCCGGCGCGTCGCCCTGGAGAGCGCCGACTTCCTCGTCCGTGAACTGCGCACCGAACAGGGCGGGTTCGCCTCGGCGCTCGACGCCGACAGCGACGACGGCAGCGGACGGCACGTCGAGGGGGCGTACTACGTCTGGACGCCGGAGCGGCTGCGCGCCGTCCTCGGGGACGCGGACGGCGACCTCGCCGCCCAGTACTTCGGCGTGACCGACGAGGGCACCTTCGAGCACGGGCAGTCCGTCCTCCAGCTTCCCCAGCAGGACACCCTCTTCGACGCCGGGAAGATCGCCGCCATCAGGGAGCGGCTGCTCAACGAGCGCCGGCAGCGGCCCGCGCCCGGACGGGACGACAAGGTCGTCGCCGCCTGGAACGGGCTCGCCATCGCCGCGCTCGCCGAGACCGGCGCCTACTTCGACCGGCCCGACCTGGTCGAGGCCGCCCTCGGCGCCGCCGACCTCCTCGTGCGCGTGCACCTCGACGAGCACGCCCGGCTCGCCCGGACCAGCAAGGACGGCCGCGCCGGTGCCAACGCCGGGGTGCTGGAGGACTACGGCGACGTCGCCGAGGGCTTCCTCGCGCTCGCCTCCGTCACGGGGGAGGGCGTCTGGCTCGACTTCGCCGGGCTGCTCCTCGACCACGTGCTCACCCGTTTCGCCGACCCGGACACCGGCGCGCTGTACGACACGGCCGCCGACGCCGAGCGGCTCATCCGCCGCCCGCAGGACCCCACCGACAACGCCACCCCCTCCGGCTGGACCGCCGCGGCGGGCGCGCTGCTCGGCTACGCCGCGCACACCGGCTCCGAGCCCCATCGGACCGCCGCCGAGCGGGCGTTGGGGGTCGTCACCACGCTCGGGCCGCGTGTGCCGCGGTTCATCGGCTGGGGGCTCGCCGTCGCCGAGGCCCTGCGCGACGGGCCGCGGGAGATCGCCGTCGTCGCAACCGGCACCACCCCCGACAAGAGCGCAACGGCCTTGCACCGCACCGCACTTCTGGGCACCGCCCCCGGTGCCGTCGTCGCCGTGGGCGCGGCGGGGAGCGACGAGTTCCCGCTTCTCGCGGACCGCCCGCTCGTCGAAGGTCAGCCCGCGGCCTATGTCTGCCGTAACTTCACGTGCGAGGCGCCGACGACCGATCCGGAGCGGTTGCGTACGGCCCTGAACGAGCACTGAGCTGCGGACACGCACGGCAGGCGGTAAGCGGCAACTGTCCGAAAGTGAGCGGGTGTTCGGATAGATACCGCTTACCGCATCCCCGTTCCGAAACAAGCTATTTATCTGAAGAGCTCCCACACTTCACAGATCCCTCCTACGATCTCCACAGCGACACGACGAGTGACCCGGTGATGACCGACCGTCGTGCGCTCAGGGGATTCAGGGGGATCTGGGGGGATCTTTTGCTGACGTCTGTCTTCATCGCTGCCGTCTCGCTTGCCCTTTTCTGGATGGCGGCGTTCACCCTGTGGTGGCAGATGCACGCGTGGCGCACGCCCGAGGTGCTCGCCTCCACCCGCTTCGGCAGACCGGAAGGGGGCGAGCAGCTGTCCTTCTCGCTGCTCCTGCCGGCCCGGCACGAGCAAGCCGTACTCGACCACACCATCCAGCGGCTGCTGGAGTCCACACACACCGACTTCGAGATCATCGTGATCGTCGGGCACGACGACCCCGAGACCACGGAGGTGGCCGAGAAGGCCGCCACGCGTGACGCGCGCGTGCGGGTCGTCGTCGACACCCACGAGAAGAAGAACAAACCCAAGGCCATGAACACGGCGCTGCCGCACTGCCGCGGCGACGTCGTCGGGGTCTTCGACGCCGAGGACCAGGTCCATCCGGAGCTGCTCGCCCACGTCGACCACGCCTTCCGCGCGACCGGCGCGGACGTCGTCCAGGGCGGCGTCCAGCTCATCAACTTCCACTCCAGCTGGTACAGCCTGCGCAACTGCCTGGAGTACTTCTTCTGGTTCCGCTCCCGGCTGCACCTGCACGCGCAGAAGGGGTTCATCCCGCTCGGCGGCAACACCGTCTTCGTCCGGACGCAGGTCCTCAGGGAGGCCGACGGCTGGGACCCCGACTGCCTGGCCGAGGACTGCGACCTGGGCGTGCGGCTCTCGTCCGTCGGCAAGAAGGTCGTCGTCGCCTACGACTCCGACATGGTCACCCGCGAGGAGACGCCGGGCTCGCTCATGTCGCTCCTCAAGCAGCGCACCCGCTGGAACCAGGGCTTCCTCCAGGTGTACCGGAAGAAGGACTGGCGCGAACTCCCGGGATTCGGGCAGCGGTTGCTCGCCCGGTACACCCTGATGACCCCGTTCATGCAGGCCTTCTCCGGTGTCGTCATCCCGCTGAACGCGGCCGTCGCGCTCTTCCTCGACGTGCCCGTCGGCGTCGCCTTCCTCACCTTCCTGCCGCTGGTCACCGCCGTCGTCACCTTCGTCTTCGAGGTGGTCGGGCTGCACGACTTCGGCGTCCAGTACGGCCTGCGGGTCCGCCTCACCCACTACGTCAAGCTCATCGTGGGCGGCCCCTTCTACCAGGTCCTCCTCGCCGGTGCCGCGATCCGCGCCGTGTGGCGTGAGCAACGCGGCCGGAACGACTGGGAGTTGACCTCGCACGTCGGCGCGCACCTCACCGCGGCCGAGCCGATCCGAGAGGACGTTCCCGCGTGACCTCCACTCTTCCCGCGGTGACCGCAGCCACGGTCCCCGCGCAGGGCCGGCCTGTGCCCACGGACCCTCCGGCGGGCCAGGCCGAGCCACCGGTACGGCTCCGCTCCTCCCGGCCCGACCTGCTGCTCTGCGGCGCCCTGCTCGTCGTGATCCTCGTCGTCCAGGGCTGGAACATCGCCGACTACCCGACCCTCAGCGACGACGAGGGCACCTACCTCGCCCAGGCCTGGGCCGTCCAGCAGGGCCGGGGCCTCGCCCACTACACCTACTGGTACGACCACCCACCGCTCGGCTGGATCCAGATAGCCCTGCTCGGCTGGATCCCCTCGGCGCTCAGCCCCGGCTCCATGACGGTCGCCACCATGCGCCTCGCCATGCTCGGGATCAGCGGCGTCAGCGCGGTCCTCGTCTACGTCCTCGGCCGCCGGCTCTCGCTGCCGCGCTGGGCCGCCGCGCTCGGCACGGCCCTGTTCGGGCTCTCCCCGCTCGCGGTCGTCCTCAGCCGGGAGATCTTCCTCGACAACATCGCCGTGCTGTGGCTGCTGCTGGCGTTCTGCCTCGCCGCCTCGCCCAGCCGCCACCTCTGGCACCACTTCGGCGCGGGCCTCGCCGCCGCCGCGAGCGTGCTCACCAAGGAGACGATGCTCGTCGTCCTGCCCGCCCTGTTCGTCACCATGTGGCGGCACAGCCACCGCGACACCCGTAAGTTCGCCCTCACCGGAGCCGTCACCGCCTGCGCCCTGATCGGCCTGTCGTATCCGCTCTTCGCGCTGCTGAAGGGCGAGTTGTTCCCCGGCGCCGGACACGTGTCCCTGTGGGACGGCATCACCTACCAGATGTCCCGGCCGGGCTCCGGCTTCCTCCTCGACCGGGGCTCGGGGTCGTACGGCGTGCTCCACTCCTGGCTGTACTACGACCGCGTCCTGCCCCTCGGCGGCCTCGCCGGAGCCCTGCTCCTGCTGCTCACCCGGCGCTGGTCCGGCACCGCCCGCGCGCTCACCGGACCGGCCCTGGCCGTGGCGGTCCTCGCGCTCGTCGCCCTGCGCCCGAACGGCTATCTGCCCGCCATGTACATCATCGGCGCGCTGCCCTTCCTCGCCCTGGTGCTGGCGGGCGGCGTGGCGTGCGTCGCACACGCGGTGCTGCGCCGCCGGCGGACCGAGAGCGAGAGGCGGTACGTCACCGGCGGCCGGTACGCGGCCGTCGCCGTGCTCGCCCTCGCGGCCTGTGCCTACGTCGTGCCGCACTGGTACGACGGCGACCGCACCGCCGTCACCGCCGACGCCAACAAGCCCTACCGGCAGGCCTCCCACTGGCTCGGCACCCAGGTGGCGGACCCGAAGGACACCCGGGTCCTCGTCGACGACGCCCTCTGGCTGGACCTCGTGCACGCCGGGTACCGGCCCGGGCTCGGCGCCATCTGGTTCTACAAGGCCGACCTCGACCCGGCCGTCACCAGGACCCTGCCGCACGGCTGGCGGGACATCGACTACGTCGTCGCCTCGCCGACCGTCCGCCGCGACGCCAAGGACCTGCCGGGTGTCAGGGCCGCCATCCAGCACTCCGTGCCGGTCGCCACCTTCGGCAGCGGCCCGGACCGCATCGAGATCCGCCGGATCCAGGCAGTGGGCGGCGCCCGATGAGCGAGTACACCGCCCCGATACCCGGCCTGGACGCCGCAGAGATAGCTGAGCCCGGCGCCGTCACCGTCGTCGTCCCGACCTTCAACGAGTCCGCGAACATCCGGCGGCTGCTGCGGCTGATCACCGAGTCGGTGCCCGCGCGGCTGCCCTGTGAGGTCGTCTTCGTGGACGACTCCACCGACGACACCCCCGAGGTGATCCGCGCGGCCGCCCAGGACTGCCCGTTCCCGGTGGCCGTGCTGCACCGTGCGGAACCCGTCGGCGGGCTCGGCGGGGCGGTCGTCGAGGGGCTCAAGGCCGCGACCTCGGAGTGGATCGTCGTCATGGACGGCGACTGCCAGCATCCGCCGTCCCTGATACCGGAGTTGGTGGCCACCGGCGAGCGGGCGAACGCCGGGCTCGTCGTCGCCTCCCGGTACATCGAGGGCGGCAGCCGGGCCGGGCTCGCCGGCGGCTACCGGGTGGCCGTCTCGCGCGGCGCGACCTGGCTCACCAAGGCCCTCTTCCCGCGCCGGCTGCACGGCATCAGCGACCCGATGAGCGGCTTCTTCGCCATCCGGCGCAGCGCGGTCAGCGCCGAGGTGCTGAAGCCTCTCGGCTACAAGATCCTCCTGGAGCTGGCCGTCCGCAGCCGTCCGGGCCGGGTCGCCGAGGTGCCGTTCGTCTTCCAGGAACGGTTCGCGGGGGAGTCCAAGTCGACCGCGCAGGAGGGCTTCCGCTTCCTGCGCCATCTGGCCGGACTGCGCACCGCCTCGCCCGTCGCCCGCATGGTCGGCTTCGGGCTGATCGGTGCCAGCGGGTTCGTGCCGAACCTCGCCGGGCTGTGGGCGCTCACCGACCTCGGCATGCACTACGTGCCCGCCGAGATCCTCGCCAACCAGTTCGGCGTCGCCTGGAACTTCCTGCTCATCGAGCAACTGCTGTTCCGCGACCGGCGCGCGCACCGCCGCTGGTGGGACCGGCTCGGCCGGTTCACGCTGCTCGCCAACGCCGACCTGGTGCTGCGCATCCCGCTGATCGCGCTGCTCGTCGGCCGGTTCGGCATGGGCGCCCTGCCGGCCACCGCACTCGCGCTGGTCATGACGTTCGTCCTGCGCTTCGTCGGGACCGAAGCGCTGGTCTACCTCCCCCGCCGCCGGGGGAGCCGAGCAAGGAGAGCCGCTTGAGCAAGTACCGCAGACGGACCGCGCTGGCCGGGGTGGGCGCCCTGACCGCCGGTCTGCTCCTGGCCGCGCCGCAGAGCGCCGAGGCCGCCAACCTGATCAAGAACCCCGGCTTCGAGACCGCCGGCACGGACGGCATGCCGTACTGCTGGGAGAAATCGGGCTGGGGCGACAACGACTTCAGCTTCGAGACGACCTCGGACGCGCACTCCGGGTCGACGGCCATGAAGGTCACGCTGACCCGCCGGGTCGACGGCGACCGCAAGGCGATGCTGACCGAGTCCACCGACTGCGCACCGGCCGTGACCGTCGGCAAGCAGTACGACCTCGGGGTCTGGTACAAGACCACCACGCCGGACGCCAACGTCACGCTGTTCCGGCACGACACGACCGCCGGCTGGCAGTACTGGACCGACGTCAAGACCCTCGACATGGCCTCGGCCTGGACGCAGGCCACCGTCCGCACCCCCGAGATCCCGCCCGGCACCGACCGCATCACCTGGGGTGTCTCCGTCTACGGCACCGGCTCGGCGACCACCGACGACTACACCATGGACCAGGTCCCGGACGTGACCCCGCCCGCCCAGTGCACCGGCACCAACGACCAGTGCGCGGGCGGCAGCTGGTCCGTCCTGCCGACGCAGAACCCGGTCCGCTCCATGCACTCCGTCGTCCTCAGCAACGGCAAGGTGCTGCTGATCGCCGGTTCCGGCAACAGTCAGGACGCCTTCAACGCGGGCACGTTCACGAGCGCGGTGTACGACCCGGTGAACGGCACGTACAAGGTGATCCCCACCCCGAAGGACATGTTCTGCGCGGGGCATGTGCAGTTGCAGGACGGCCGGGTGCTCGTGCTGAGCGGCAACAAGGCCTATCCGGACCCGAACGGCACGCACGGGTACGAGGGGTTCAAGGACTCGTACATCTTCGACCCGAAGACCGAGAACTACACCAGGACCAACGACCTCAACGACGGCCACTGGTACCCGTCGGCGACCGAGCTGGGCAACGGTGACGTCATCACCTTCGGCGGGCTGCGCGAGGACTCCACCGGGTCCGTGACCGCCGAGCGCTGGTCCGACAAGGACCAGCAGTGGCTGCCGACGTGGAAGGTCAACCAGACCTGGTCGTTCTGGGGCCTGTACCCGGCGATGGTCCTCATGCAGGACGGCCGCCTCTTCTACACGGGCAGCCATGTCTTCGGCAACAACATCCCCGGCACCGGCTCGGCGATCTACGACTACGGCGCCAACACGGTGACCCAGATCCCGGGACTGCAGAACAAGGACCAGCGGGACCAGTCGTCGTCCGTGCTGCTGCCTCCGGCGCAGGACCAGCGGGTGCTGACGGTCGGCGGCGGCAACATCGACTCCAACCCGGACGCGGGCCGCCTCACCGACGTGATCGACCTCAAGCAGGCGAACCCGTCGTACGTCGCCGGTCCGCCGATCCCGCAGGGCACGGTCGACCTGGGCAACGGCAAGGTCCCGGAGACCGGCAGCCAGGGCAAGATGTACGTCTCCACGGTGCTGCTGCCCGACGGCAAGGTGCTGGAGACCGGCGGCGCCCTGCACAACCGCGCCAACCCGGTGTACGAGTCCTCGCTGTACGACCCCGCCACCAACGCCTTCCAGCAGGTGGCCGCCGACCCCGAGTCCCGCGGCTACCACTCCTCGGCGTTCCTGCTGCCCGACGGCCGGGTGATGGCCACCGGCGACAACCCGGGCAACGGCAGCTGGAACCACAACGTGTCGATCTACACCCCGCCCTACCTCTTCAAGGGCCCCCGGCCGACGATCACCTCGGTGATCAGCCAGGAGTGGAAGTACGGCGACACCCAGCGGATCACCGTCGACCGCCCGATCGCCAAGGCGGAGCTGATCCGCCCGGCCGCGGTCACCCACTCCTCCGATCCCAACCAGCGCTTCGTCGACCTGCCCCTCTCGGTCGACGGCAACAACGTCGACCTGAACATCACGAACAACCCCAACCTGGCGCCGCCCGGCTGGTACATGCTCTTCGCGGTGGACGCCAACGGGGTGCCCTCGGTGGCCCAGTGGGTGCACCTGACGGGCCCGGCGGCCCTGACCGCCGCGTCCCCGCACATCCACGCCTTCGCCGACGGCCTCACCGGCAAGGTCGCGGGGCCCGCCAAGAAGCGCACGTCCCAGCAGGTCAGCCCGACGCTGTCCGGCTGCGACCGGCACTACGGCTCGATCAACGTCTGCGTGCCGACGGCCTTCCCGCCCGGGGTGCAGAAGACGACGGCCGCCCGGTGCGCCTGGCTGAAGCGCAACGGCTACGGGCTCCTGAAGGTCAACGGCGGCGACGACCCGCTGGGGCTGGACCGGAACAGGAACGGAACCGCGTGCGACAAGGGGGATGCGAGCAGGCGTTAGCCGTGCTGTGACAGGGCGCGCTCCACGATCGCCTCCAGCTGGTCGTGGTGCGCGCCCTTCCAGTACGCCCGGCCGCAGGACGTGCACTGGGCGAAGACGTCGTACGAGCGCTGGGTGCCGGACTTGAGCTGGTCGGCCAGCTCGTCCTTCGTGGCCTGCTTCAGCAGGCCGTTGCAGGCCGTGCAGCGGGTCCAGGGGCGCAGGTCGGGGGCGAAGCGGTCGAGGACGTCGTGGAGTTGGTCGTCGGGGCGGGTGCTGTAGACGAAGGCGCCGGCCCACAGTTCGCGGCGGCGCAGCAGGCCACGGTCGCGGCTGAGCATCACGCGTTTCTCGGCCGCCGAGCGGGTGGCGAGGGCGGGGTCGCCGATGTCCGTCGACTCGTACGCCGTGTCCACGCCGAGGAGGCGCAGGCGGCGGGCCAGGGTGCCCAGATGGACGTCGAGGAGGAAGCGGAGCGGGGCGCCGGGGACCCGCTGGGGGCGCTCGACGGGGCGCACGCGCACCTGCTCGCCCGCCCGCGGAATGTGCGACACGGGCACCTCGCGGCCGTCCACGACCAGCGCGCCGACCTCGGTCAGCGGGACGCCCAGGGACTCGATGACATGGCCGAGGGTGGAGACGCCGTCCGTGGCCAGCACCGTCGAACCACCGCGCCGGGACTGCGGTACGAACACATGGAGCGCGGGGGCGACTTCGACGTGGATCTCGGCTGCGTTCACCCCGTCAGCATCGCATGCCGGGGCGGGGCGCTCTCAGCGGTTTTCGTGGGGCAGGCCCCGGTCCAGGACGGTCAGGGCCCGGTCCATGAGGTCGCCCAGATCGCCCGCGAAGTCGTTCTCGGCCCAGTACATGGAGACCTCCATCAGGCCGCCGATCAGGGACATCGCGTAGACGCGGACCTCCAGGGCGTCGGGGTCCAGGCCGTAGCGTTCCGCGAGGGCGCCGCGGAGCAGGCGGCCGGTCTCCGACATGCTCTCGAACATCCGGGAGCGGACGGCGGGGACCTGCACCGTGAGGTGGGTGCGCAGCCGCACCACCTCGGGGTCCTCGCCCGTGCCGGCCTCCAGGGCCTTGTGCATGACGTGCCGCATCGACTCCATCCACGGCTCGCCGGCGGGCCGGGCGCGCAACTCCGCCACGATCAGCGGGTCGTACTCGTCCGTGAGGACGATGTCCTCCTTGGTCGGGAAGTACCGGAAGACGGTCGACGGCGACACCTCGGCCCGCTCGGCGATCTGCTCGACGGTCGTGGCGTCGTACCCCTGCTCCCTGATCAGCGCGTACGTCGCGGTGCGGATGGCCTCGCGGGTCTTGATCTTCTTGCGTTCGCGCAGGCCCAGCTGGGGGCGCTCGGCGGGGGAGAGGGGGGAACGTGCGGCCGTCATACGGTTCATTGTCAGGCATCCTCCGCGGCGACGACCATGGTGGCGCCGTCGGTTTCCGCCTCCCGCGCGGGTGACGGCGTCCTCGGCAGGAGGACCGCCGCCAGCAGCGCGGCGGCCAGCGCGGCGATCCCGCACACCAGCAAGGTCACGCCCATGCCGTGGACGTAGGCGTCGTTCGCGGAGGCGGCGAGGCGGGCCGCGCTTTCGGGGCCCGCCTGCCGGGCGATCAGGTGTGCGGCGACCACCGAGTCGCCGGCGGTGTGCGCGGCGTGCGGGGGCAGCCCGGTGACGTCGAGCCGGTCGCGGAAGATCCCGGCGAGCAGGCTGCCCAGCAGGGCGATGCCGACGGCGGCGCCGACCTGGCGCAGCGTCATCAGCAGGCCCGAGCCGCTGCCGGCCCGGTCGCGGGGCAGGGCGGCGAGGGCGCCGTCCATCGCGGGCACGACGGCGAAGCCGAAGCCGACGCCGGTGATCGACAGCCACAGCGCGACGAAGCCGTAGCCGGAGCCCGCCGTCGTACGGCTGCCGAGCAGCGCGGCGAAGGCCAGCACCACCAGCCCGGCGCTCACCACGGCCCGCGCGCCGAACCTGGCGACGACCGGTTGGGCGCCCCGCGCGGCCACCATCAGGCCGCCCATCATCGGCAGCAGCCGCACGCCGGTGCCGAGGGCGTCGTGGCCGAGGACGGCCTGGAGATACGGGGGCAGCACGAACAGCAGGCCCGACAGCACGAACATCACCAGGGTCGCGGCGAGCGTGTTGAACAGGAAGCCGCGGTGGGCCAGCAGCGTCATGTCGAGCATGGGGCGCTCGGCCCGCCGCTCGCGCAGCACGAGTGCGGTGAGCAGCACCGCGGCCGCCGCGAACGTCGTCAGGACCAGGGGGTCGTGCCAGCCGCGGTCGGGCGCCTCGATGATCGCGTAGATGAGGGCGCCGAGGCCGGTCGCGGTGAGCGCGGCGGACAGGACGTCGACGCGCGGGGAGGCGGGGTCGCCGGTCTCGGGGAGCAGGAGGACACAGGCGGCGATGCCGATCGCGGCCATCGGGACGTTGACCAGGAAGACCGAGCCCCACCAGAAGTGGTTCAGCAGCCAGCCGCCGATGATCGGGCCGAGCGGCAGGCCGAGCGCGGAGGCGGCGGAGATGATGCCGACGGCCTTGGCGCGCTCGTCGGCGCCGAAGAGCGAGGGCAGCACGGACAGGGCGAGCGGGGTGACGAGCGCGCCGCCCACGCCCATGAACGCCCGGGCCGCGACGACCCAGTTCACGTCGGGAGCCAGCGCACCCATCAGGGAGCCGGCCAGGAAGAGGGCGAGTCCGGTGATCAGCATCCGGCGCCGCCCGAACCGGTCGCCGAGGAGGCCTGCCGGGAGCATCAGGGCGGCGAAGACGACGACGTACGCGTCTGCCATCCACTGCTGCTCGCCGGTCCCGGCGCCCAGCTCGGCGGCCATCGTCGGCAGCGCCACGTTGAGGATCGTCATGTCGAAGCCGAGCGTGAGCATGCTCGCGACCAGGGCCCCGAGGGCCCACCAGCGTCGAGGGTTCGCAGTGACAGCAACCATGAAATGAGAGTAGCTATCAAAATATGGCTACTGTCAATGGGGAGTTGATGTCACGCGCATGAAAAACGGCCACAGCTCGGGTGAGCTGTGGCCGTGGTGGGCGGTGGGGGTTACGCGTGCTGGTACGCCACCAGCGAGATGCCGACGTAGTGCACGACGAACGCGGCCAGCGTGAAGGAGTGGAAGACCTCGTGGAAGCCGAACCAGCGCGGTGACGGGTTCGGCCGCTTGAAGCCGTAGACGACGCCGCCGGCGCTGTAGAGCAGGCCGCCGACGATCACGAGGACCAGGACGGCGATGCCGCCCGTGCGCATGAAGTCCGGCAGGAAGAAGACGGCCGCCCAGCCCATCGCGAGGTAGCAGGGCGTGTAGAGCCAGCGTGGGGCGCCGACCCAGAAGACGCGGAAGACGATGCCGGCCGCGGCGGCGGCCCAGATCCCCCACAGCAGCCACTCGCCCTTGCCGCCCGGCAGGAGCAGCAGGGTCAGCGGGGTGTAGGTGCCCGCGATGATCAGGAAGATGTTGGCGTGGTCGAGGCGGCGCAGGACGCCGTCCATCCGCGGGCTCCAGTTGCCCCGGTGGTACAGCGCGCTGACGCCGAAGAGCAGGCAGGCCGTCAGGATGTAGATGCCGCAGGCGATGCGGCCTCTGGTGGAGTCGGCGAGGGCGGTGAGCACCAGCCCCGCGATGAGTACGGCCGGGAACATGCCGAGGTGCAGCCAGCCACGCAGCTTCGGCTTGACCTGCTGCGGCAAGGAGAGCGCGGTGGGACCGCGGCCGTGGGCCGGCGTGTCCGTGGGCGCGTCGGGGACGGACGCAGTCATGCGCGCATGGTACCTACGACACCGTAAGTCGTCCGTCAACGGCTGATGGTGACCAGGGAAAACGCAAAAGAACTTTCCGCTGAATCCAACATGGACGCAAAGAATCACGGAACTCATGAAAATCGTGGCATGGGTCACGTCGCTCACCTGTGACGCCCCCTGGACAGATGGGCATTCGCATCGGATGATCAAATGAGTGCGGTCGGCACCGGATGAGCGCGCGCAAGATCGGCGCGGCGAAGCATCCGGGTCGCGGCCCCCACGGGGCGACAAACCAAAAACCCTCACTTAGGAGCAACCGTGGCGCGCGACAACGCGGCTCCCCTCCCCACCAACCACCAGGAACTGATCTCGTGGGTCAACGAGATCGCCGAACTGACGCAGCCGGACAGCGTGGTCTGGTGCGACGGCTCCGAGGCCGAGTACGAGCGGCTCGCCGAAGAACTGGTCGCCAAGGGAACGTTCAAGAAGCTCGACCCGATCAAGCGCCCGCACTCCTACCACGCCGCCTCCGACCCGTCCGACGTCGCGCGCGTCGAGGACCGGACCTTCATCTGCTCCGAGAAGGAGGAGGACGCCGGCCCCACCAACCACTGGAAGGCCCCCGCCGAGATGCGGGAGATCTTCGCCGGTGAGAAGGGGATCTTCCGCGGCTCGATGCGCGGCCGGACGATGTACGTCGTCCCCTTCTGCATGGGCCCGCTCGGCTCCAAGCTGTCCGCGATCGGCGTGGAGATCACCGACTCCGCCTACGTCGCCGTCTCCATGCGCACGATGACGCGCATGGGCCAGGCCGTCCTCGACGAACTCGGCGACGACGGCTTCTTCGTGAAGGCCGTGCACAGCCTCGGCGCCCCGCTGGAGGAGGGCCAGCAGGACGTTCCGTGGCCGTGCAACTCCACCAAGTACATCTCGCACTTCCCCGAGGACCGCGAGATCTGGTCCTACGGCTCCGGCTACGGCGGCAACGCCCTGCTCGGCAAGAAGTGCTACGCGCTGCGCATCGCCTCCGTCATGGCGCGTGACGAGGGCTGGCTGGCCGAGCACATGCTGATCCTCAAGCTCACCCCGCCCCCTTCTGCTTCCAGCCGGGCTGAGTCCAAGTACGTCGCCGCCGCCTTCCCGAGCGCCTGCGGCAAGACCAACCTCGCCATGCTGGAGCCCACGATCTCCGGCTGGACCGTGGAGACCATCGGCGACGACATCGCCTGGATGCGGTTCGGCGAGGACGGCCGCCTGTACGCGATCAACCCCGAGGCCGGCTTCTTCGGCGTCGCGCCCGGCACCGGTGAGCACACCAACGCCAACGCGATGAAGACCCTGTGGGGCAACGCGGTCTTCACCAACGTCGCGCTCACCGACGACGGCGACGTGTGGTGGGAGGGCATGACCGAGGAGACCCCGGCCCACCTGACCGACTGGAAGGGCCGCGACTGGACCCCGGACTCGGCCGAGCCCGCCGCGCACCCCAACTCCCGCTTCACGGTCTCCGCCGCCCAGTGCCCGATCATCGCGCCCGAGTGGGAGGACCCCAAGGGCGTGCCGATCTCGGCGATCCTCTTCGGCGGCCGCCGCGCCTCCGCGGTGCCGCTGGTGACCGAGTCCTTCGACTGGAACCACGGCGTCTTCCTCGGCGCCAACGTGGCCTCCGAGAAGACCGCCGCCGCCGAGGGCAAGGTCGGCGAGCTGCGCCGCGACCCGTTCGCGATGCTGCCGTTCTGCGGCTACAACATGGGCGACTACATGGGCCACTGGGTCGACGTCGCCAAGGGCAAGGACCAGGCCAAGCTGCCGAAGATCTACTACGTCAACTGGTTCCGCAAGAACGACGAGGGCACGTTCGTCTGGCCGGGCTTCGGCGAGAACTCCCGCGTCCTGAAGTGGATCGTGGACCGCCTCGACGGCCGGGCCGAGGGCGTCGAGACGCCGATCGGCGTGCTCCCCGCGAAGGGCGCGCTGGACACGAACGGTCTCGAACTGTCCGAGTCCGACCTGGACTTCCTGCTCACGGTCGACAAGGAGGTGTGGCGCGAGGAGGCCGCGCTCATCCCCGAGCACCTGAACACCTTCGGCGACCACACCCCGAAGGAGCTGTGGGACCAGTACCACGCCCTGGTGGAGCGCCTCGGCTAGTGCCGTAGCCCCGCCCCGGACTCCACGGCCGGTTGGGATGCCCTGACCAGCGATCGTCACGACCGGCCGTGGGACGACCCCGGGTGCCCCGCACAACGGCGTGCGGGGCACCCGTGTCAGTTGCCCCGGTCCTCCAAGTGCCGCGGGTGCGCCTCCTGCCGGCGCCCCTCTGTGTCCCGCAGCGCCGAGGCCGGCCGCTCGGCCTCCTCGTGCAGCGCGCCGAGCCGGCGCTCCAGATGCCGCTCGGGCGGCTCGGTGCCCGGGGCCAGCCGGGTCCACCAGCGGGTGCGGACGAAGGCGTCCACCGCCTCCGCGTCCTGGGCCAGGGCCTCGGCGACCCAGCCCGGCTCCAGCAGCGCGGCCGGCAGCCCGGTGAGGGCGGCGAGCCGTGCGGCGGCCTCGGACGGCAGGTCGACACCGGCCGGACAGTCCGTCAGCTTCCCGAAGTCGGCCCGGACGGACGCCAGTTGCTCCAGCGGGCCCGGGAAGTCCGGCCGCGCGGGCCGCTCCGGCGGGGCGATCAGCGCGCCCGCGCCGTACAGCCCCGCCCCTGCCGTCGAGCACCGCGAGCCCGTTGGCGGCGAGGACGTCGGCCGTGCTGCGGTGGGCCACGACGACGAGCGGCGAGCAGAAGGGCCGCGACGGCGGCGGCCACCGCACCGCCGATCAGCAGCACCGCGAGGACGATTCCCGCGATTCGTCTCACGGCCCCGGCACTGCAACGCGCCCCGCGGGGTGCCCCGGCCGGGGTCAGCGGGTGGTGCTGAGTTCCTTCGGGTCGGTGAGCGCGGCGGCGTGGGCGTCCATGCGCCCGGCCGTCAGGATCGCCACCGCCGTGTCGGCGCGCGACGCGGCGACGACGAGCGCGCGGCCCGCGAGGGTGTGCGCGCGCCGGTGCAGCGCGGCGGGGTCGCCGGCGGCGGACGCGGTGGCCCGCAGCGGGGGGCGCCCGCCGCGGAGCCGGGCCACCTGTCCGGCGAGCCGCTCGGCGGCGGTGTCCAGGTCGGCCGACGGGGTCAGCCCGCGCAGTTCGTCGGTGACCGCGAGGAGCGCGGCGAGGTGTCCGGCGAGCTGGATGTCCAGTTCCTCCTCGCGCGACCGGTGGGGGAAGTCGCAGGAGGCGCCGGGCACTGTGCTGTGGACCGACTTGGTGCGGATCGGTTCGTACATGGGGGATGGCCTCCTGTGCGTGACAGGAAACCATCCTAGCTTGGATTTCGTCTAAAGTTGAGTCGTGTCACGGAATGAAGTCCGTCGACTACTACTGGCCGTATCCGTCCAGGAAGTTCCCGATCCGGGTGATCGCGTCCCGCAGATCACCGACCGTCGGCAGGGTCACCACCCGGAAGTGGTCCGGCTCGGGCCAGTTGAAGCCCGTGCCCTGGACGACCATGATCTTCTCCTGGCGGAGCAGGTCCAGGACCATCTGCCGGTCGTCCTTGATCTTGAAGACCTGCGGGTCGAGGCGCGGGAAGAGATACAGCGCGCCCTTGGGCCGCACGCAGCTCACGCCCGGGATCTGGGTCAGCAGCTCATGGGCGGTGTCGATCTGCTCCTTCAGCCGGCCGCCCGGCAGTACCAGGTCGTTGATCGACTGGCGTCCGCTGAGCGCGGCGACCACGCCGTGCTGTCCCGGCATGTTGGCGCACAGGCGCATGTTCGCCAGGATCGTCAGGCCCTCGATGTAGGAGTCGGCGTGTGCGCGCGGCCCGGAGATCGACATCCAGCCCACCCGGTACCCGGCCACCCGGTACGCCTTCGACATGCCGTTGAAGGTGAGGGTGAGCAGATCGGGCGCGACCTTCGCGGTCGGGGTGTGCGTGGCGCCGTCGTAGAGGATCTTGTCGTAGATCTCGTCGGAGCAGACCAGCAGGTTGTGCCGGCGGGCGACGTCCGTCAGCCCCTTGAGCACCGCCTCGTCGTAGACCGCGCCCGTGGGGTTGTTCGGGTTGATGATCACGATCGCCTTGGTGCGGTCGGTGACCTTGCGCTCGATGTCGGCGAGGTCCGGCGTCCAGTCCGCCTGCTCGTCGCAGCGGTAGTGCACGGCCGTGCCGCCGGCGAGGGAGACCGCGGCGGTCCACAGCGGGTAGTCCGGCGCCGGTACGAGCACCTCGTCGCCGTCGTCGAGCAGCCCCTGCATGGCCATCACGATCAGCTCGGAGACGCCGTTGCCGATGAAGACGTGCTCGACGTCGGTCTCGATGCCGAGCGTCTGGTTGTGCATGACGACCGCGCGCCGGGCGGCGAGCAGACCCTTGGCGTCGCCGTACCCGTGGGCCGTCGAGACGTTGCGGAGGATGTCCTCCAGGATCTCCGGCGGGCACTCGAAGCCGAAGGCGGCCGGGTTGCCGGTGTTGAGCTTGAGGATGCGGTGACCGGCTGCCTCCAGCCGCATGGCCTCCTCCAGCACCGGGCCCCGGATCTCGTAACAGACGTTGGCGAGCTTGGTCGACTGGATCACCTGCATATGTGTGAGCTTACGGCCCGGTATCGCCTCGTGGGCCGTGTCTTCCGCCACGTGAGACACGCGGGTGGTGCCGCCGGGCGCCCGTGGGGACGCTGAGCGGCGCACAGGGAAACCCCTATGGCGCTTGACGCCTTCTTGTTCACACCCCTCTCGCACCTTGAGAATGCGCATGACAAGCATGAGGGCGGCCGGAAGATCTCCGGTCGCCCATGTCGTCAGAGGGGACCCCCACATGAACAAGCCTCTCCTTGCCGTGCTCTCCTCCGTGGCCCTGGCCGCCCTGGGCGCGACCCCGGCGGTGGCCGCCCCGCACCCGGCGCAGCCGCACACCGCAAAGGCGCCCGCGGCCAAGGCGGTCACGGTCGACTTCGCCGGCACCGTCTCGCTCAGCAACTGCTCCGGCTCGGTCATCCGCTTCCCCGGCTCCGCGGACACCGACCCGGCCCTCGTCCTGACCAACGGCCACTGCCTGGAGACCGGCTTCCCCAGCCCCGGCGAGGTCATCACCGGCCAGTCCTCCAGCCGCACCTTCGGCCTGCTGAACTCCGCCGGCAGCAAGATCGCCACCCTGCGCGCCAACCAGGTCGTGTACTCGACGATGACGGACACGGACGTCACGATCTACCGCACGACCACCACGTACGCGGCGATCAAGAAGAGCTACGGCATCAGCCCGCTGACCGTGCAGGACACCCACCCGACCGCCGGCACCGCCATCAAGGTCGTCTCCGGCTACTGGAAGACGATCTACAGCTGTGCCGTGGACGGCTTCGTGTACCGGCTGAAGGAGGGCGACTGGACCTGGAAGGACTCCCTGCGCTACACCTCCGCCTGCAACACCATCGGCGGCACCTCCGGCTCCCCGGTGATCGACACCGCCACCGGCAACGTCGTGGCCGTCAACAACACCGGCAACGAGGACGGCGAGCGCTGCACCGAGAACAACCCCTGCGAGGTCGACGAGAGCGGCAACGTCACCGTCCGCCAGGGCATCAACTACGCCGAGGAGACGTACGGCATCCCGGCCTGCTTCACCACCGGCAACAAGCTGAACCTGGACGCCTCCGGCTGCACCCTGCCCAAGCCGTAGGGAAACAGGGTCACTTCGGAGCGCGGCGGACGGAGCGGCCCGCGAGCACGTCCGTCCGCCTGCCGTCCTCGATGACGAACCGGCCGTCGACCAGGACGTACGGGATCCCCACGGGCAGCCTGCGCGGCTCGGCGAAGGTGGCGCCCGCCGCCACCGTCGCCGGGTCGAACAGCACCAGGTCGGCCCGGTACCCCTCGCGCACCAGCCCGCGGTCCGCCAGCCTCAGCCGGGCCGCGGGCCGGGACGTCAGATGCGCGACGCACTCCTCCAGGCCCAGCACGCCCAACTCCCGTACGTAGTGGCCGAGATAGCGCGGGAACGTGCCGTACGCCCGCGGATGCGGCTTGGCGCCTTGCAGGATGCCGTCGGAGCCGCCGGTGTGCGCCCGGTGCCGCATGATCGCGCGGACGTTCTCCTCGTGCCCGACGTGCTGGAGGATCGTCGTGCCGAGCCGGTCCGCCAGCAGCAGGTGCCGGGCGGTGTCCCACGGGGACTCGCCGCGCAGCCGTGCCGCCTCCCGGACCGTACGCCCCACGAACGCGCCCAGCGCGGGGGCGGTGACGCCGGAGATCTCGATCGTCTCCCACTCCACCGGCACCCCGTGACAGCCGTCCGCGCCGGTCACCTCCAGGCCGTGCCGGATCCGCCCGGCCGTCGCCGGGTCGCCGAGCCGGGCCAGGATCTCCTCCGGCCCGCCCGCGCTCGCCCAGCTCGGCAGCAGCGCGGCCAGCGTGGTGGAGCCGGGCGTGTAGGGATAGGTGTCCAGCGTGATGTCCGCGCCGGCGCCGAGGGCCGCGTCGAGCAGGGCGAGCAGCTCGGGCGCCCGGCCCTTGTTCACGCCGAAGTTCATCGTCGCGTGGGCCAGGTGCAGCGCACAGCCCGCCTCCCGGGCCAGCTCCACCATCTCGGTGTACGCCTCAAGGGCGCCCGCGCCGTAGGAGCGGTGGTGCGGGCAGTAGTAGCCGCCGTACGACGCCACCACCCGGCACAGTTCGGTCAGTTCGGCGTCCGGGGCGTACATGCCGGGCGTGTACGTCAGCCCGGAGGACATCCCGACCGCGCCCTGCTCCATGCCCTCGGCCACCAACCGCCGCATCCGGTCCAGCTCCTCGGGCGTCGCCGCGCGGTCCTCCCAGCCGACGGCGAGCGCCCGGACCGTGCCCTGGGGGATCAGGTACGCGGCGTTCACGGCGATGCCCCGGTCCAGCCGGTCCAGGTACTCCCCGACCGACCGCCAGTCGACGACGAGGTCGTCGCCGTACCCGTTCCACCCGGTGATCGCCCGCCGCACCTCCTGGAGCGTGCGGTCGTCCACGGGTGCGTACGACAGCCCGTCCTGGCCGAGCACCTCCAGCGTGACGCCCTGCGCGGCCTTGGCGCTGTGGTCGGGGTCGCGCAGCAGGGCGAGGTCGGAGTGGGCGTGCATGTCGATGAAGCCGGGGGAGAGGACCAGGCCCTCCGCGTCCAGCTCCCGCATGGCGCGCGGGCGCTGGCAGCCGGCCTGGGCGGCCTCCTTGACGATCGAGACGATCCGCCCGCCGTCGATCACCACGTCGGCGCGGTACGACGGTTCGCCGCTGCCGTCCACGACGTCGGCGTCCCGGATGACCAGGTCCTGCACGGAAGGCCCCCTAGAAGTAGGTACGGATGAAGTCGACCACCGTCCCGTCCGCCTCCGCCACCGGGATCAGCTGCCACTTGTCGAACGACGTGCAGGGGTGCGACAGCCCGAGCCCGATCCAGTCGCCGACCTCCACGTCCGCGCCCGGTTCGGTGCGCAGCCAGGCGTGCTGGTCGGACAGCCCGGTCACGGTGATCCCGTCGGCCGGGCGCTCGACCTCGCCGCGGCGTACCACCTGGGCGGCGGGCAGGTCCAGGTCGTAGGCCGCGTCGCGCTTGCCCGCGTTGGCGAAGGCCTGCTCCGGGGTCGGCCGCGACACGACCTGCGCCCACAGCCGGAAGGCCGGCTCCAGCGCGCCCTCCTCCGGGACGCGGGCGAAGGGGGTGATCCGGCGGTAGTGCCCGTCGTCGTGCGAGACGTACGCACCCGAGCGCAGCAGCTTCAGCACGGGCGCGGACAGTTCGGGGATCTCCGCGAACACCTCGGCCACCGAGTCGAACCAGCCGCTGCCGCCCGCGCTGACGACGATCTCCTGCGCGCCCTTGAACAGCCCGGCGCGGTCCAGCCCGGCGGCGAGCGCCACCAGCCGCCGCAGATACGCCCGCACCCGCTCCGGATCGGGCTGCGGCACCTCGCCCTCGTACCCGGCGACCCCCACGAGCCGCAGCGTGCCGGACGCACGGCCCACGGCCTCGGCGACGGCCCGCGCGTCCGCCTCCGTGCGCACACCGGTGCGGGCTCCGTCGCCGGCCCCCAGCTCGACGACGACGTCGACGGGCCTGGCGCAACCCTTGAGCGCGGCGTCCATCAGCTCCACCCCGCGCACGGAGTCGACGTAGGCGACGAACCGGAACTCCGGGTCGGCGGCCAGCTCGGCCGCGATCCACCGCAGGGCGGCGGCGTCGACGAGTTCATTGGCGAGGAAGATCCGCCGGACCCCGAACTCCCGGGCGACGCGCACCTGGTGGGGCACCGCCAGGGTGATGCCCCAGGCGCCGTGTTCGAGCTGGCGGTGGAAGAGCTGCGGGGCCATGGAGGTCTTGCCGTGCGGGGCGAAGGCCAGCCCGTGCCGGGCGGCGTACGCCTCCATCAGCGCCAGGTTGTGCTCCAGGCGCTCGGCGGACAGGGCGAGGACGGGGGTGGCGAAGCCGTCGGCCGCGCGGAAGAGGTTGCGGCGCTGGGCGGCCAGTTCGCCGACGGTCAGGCCGTCGGCGTCGGGCGGGAGGCCCTTGAAGCGGTGGTCGACACGTTCCTCGGCCAGCCGGGCGAGCGCTTCGGTGCGCATGGAGCCCCTCTCCTGACTGTTGCAATCTGTGCAACGGTCATTGCATGTATTGCTAACTGGTGTCTAGCATCTCGCCGACACCGGGTCAACGGAGCCGCCGCCCGGGCATCGACAGGAGTCATCATCGACGACGCTGCTTACGACACCATGTGCGCCAGGACCGTTCCGCACGAGCCTGTGGACGTCGTGACGCTCGGCGAATCCATGGTCACCTTCCTGCCCAGCCGCCCGGGACGCCTCGCGGACGTGCCCTCCTTCGACCGCGCGATCGGCGGCGCCGAGTCCAACGTGGCCTGCGTGCTGGCGGCCGCCGGGCACTCCGCACGATGGGTGAGCCGCGTGGGCGCGGACGGGTTCGGGCAGCACCTGGTCGAGAGGATCGCCGGATACGGGGTCGACACGAGCGCCGTGGGCACCGACGCGCTCCGGCCCACCGGCATCTACTTCCGCACGGCCGGCGACCGCGGCACGGGCGCGCACGAGGTGGTGTACTACCGGACCGGTTCGGCGGCGTCGGTGATGAGCGCGGGCAACGTGGACCTCGGGGCGGCACGGGCGGGCCGGGTGCTGCACCTGTCGGGGATCACGGCGGCGCTGTCGCCCGAGTGCCGGGAGCTGATGCACGCGCTGACGGCACCCCGCGCCGGGCGGCCGCTGCTCTCCTTCGACGTGAACCACCGGCCGGGGCTGTGGCGTACGGCCGAAGGGCCGCTGGTGCTGCTGGACCTGGCCCGGCGCGTGGACATGGTGTTTGTGGGGGAGGACGAGGCGGAGCAGGCCTGGGGGATCAAGGGCGGCCCCGAGGCCGTCCGCGCGGCGCTGCCCGAGCCGGACGTGCTGGTGGTGAAGCAGGGCGCGAGGGGCGCGACGGCGTTCGCGAGCCATCGGCCGCCCGTCTTCGAACCGGCCCTGCGCGTGGAGGTCGTCGCCACCACCGGCGCCGGCGACGCCTTCGCCGCCGGCTTCCTCTCCGCCACCCTGCGCGGCCTGCCCCTGTCGGTCCGGCTGCGCCACGGCCACCTCTTCGCCGCCGCGGCCCTCACCACCCCCGGCGACCTCGCCCCGCCCCCCGCCCGGGACCACGCCGACCGGCTGAGCGCCCTCGGCGGCGCCGCATGGGGGAGACTTCGACTCGGCCCCGGCTGGACGCAAGCCGACGTGGCCGAACAGGAGGCGAACACCCCATGAGCCAGACCGTCGACCGCGCCCTGAGCATCCTGCCGCTGCTCGCCGAGGGCCCCGCAGACCTCGGGCAGGTCGCCGACCGCCTGGGCGTGCACAAGTCCACGGCCCTTCGCCTGCTGCGCACCCTGCACGAACACGGCATGGTCTACCGCCAGTCCGACCAGCGCTACCGCCTCGGCGCCCGCCTGTTCGCCCTCGCGCAGGAGGCGATGGAGAACCTCGACATCCGCGAGATCGCCCACCCCCACCTGGTCCGCCTCAACGAGGCCTGCGGCCACACCGTGCACCTCGCCGTCCACGAGGAGAGCGAGGTCCTCTACATCGACAAGGTGGAGAGCCGCTACCCGGTCCGCATGTACTCCCGGATCGGCAAGCCCGTCGCCATCACGGTCGCGGCCGTCGCCAAGCTCCTCCTCGCCGACCTGCCCGAACCCGAGCGCCGCGCCCTCGCGGACCGGCTCGACTACCCCCTGTACACGGCCCGTTCGACACCGAACGCCGAGGCTTACCTCAAGGAGCTGGCCACGGTGCGCGAACAGGGCTGGGCCACCGACCTCGGCGGCCACGAGGAGTCCATCAACTGCGTCGCCGCCCCCGTCCGCGGCGCCGACGGCCGGGTGGTCGCCGCGATGTCGGTCTCCGCGCCGAACGTGGTCGTCACCGCCGAGGAACTCCTCACCCTGCTCCCGCTGGTGCGCCGTACGGCGGACGCGATCAGCGGCGAGTACTCCGGCAGAACCCCGATCAAGGAAACCCCCTGATGACCGAGAAGACCGCGCTCACCCCGAAGACGCACACCACCCCGCCCGCGAAGTTCTCGCACGGCGTGCGGAAGGGCAACATCCTCCAGGTCGCCGGCCAGGTCGGCTTCCTGCCCGCCGAGGAGGGCAGGCCCCCGACGCCGGCCGGCCCCACCCTGCGCGAGCAGACCCTCCAGACCCTCGCCAACGTCCGGGCGATCCTCGAAGAGGGCGGCGCGAGCTGGGACGACGTGATGATGATCCGCGTCTACCTGACGGACGTGGACCACTTCGCCGAGATGAACGAGATCTACAACACCTACTTCGAGGAGCAGGGCCTCACCCAGCCGCCCGCCGCCCGGACCACGGTCTACGTCGGTCTCCCGGCCGGCCTCCTCATCGAGATCGACGCGCTCGCCGTACTCGGCTGAGTCCCTGACGATCCCTCACCTCCCGCACGTCCCGCACGGCACGGCGTCCCCCACCCCCGGGCCGCCGTGCCGCGCCCCGCCCTGCCCGAAAGCACGATGCATTTACGAAGAGGACCCCCGAATGTCCCATCCGCTCTCCCTCCCCCTGGCCGCGACGACCCCACCCGCCCCACCCCACACCGGCGGCCTGCTCCTCCTCCTGGGCGGCACCCCCGGACTCCTCACGGTCGCCGGAATCGGCATAGCCCTCCTCCTCTTCCTGATCATCAAGGTCAGGCTCCAGCCCTTCGTGGCCCTCCTCGCCGTCTCCATAGCCGTGGGCCTGCTGGCCGGCCTCTCGGTCACCGAACTCTTCGGCACCGTCCAGAGCTCCAGCGCCGTCTCCACCATCGAGTCCGGCATGGGCGGCATCCTCGGCCACGTCGCGATCATCATCGGCCTCGGCACGATGCTCGGCGCGATCCTGGAGGTGAGCGGCGGAGCGGAGGTACTGGCCGCGCGCCTGCTGACGTTGTTCGGTGAGAAGCGGGCCCCGTTGGCCATGGGCCTGACGGGCCTGATCTTCGGCATCCCGGTCTTCTTCGACGTGGGCATCTTCGTCCTGGCCCCGCTGGTCTACGCCGCGGCGAAACGAGGCGGCAAGTCGATCCTCCTCTACTGCCTGCCCCTCCTCGCCGGCCTCTCCATGACCCACGCCTTCCTGCCCCCGCACCCCGGCCCGGTCGCCGCCGCCGGCCTGCTGCACGTCCAGCTCGGCTGGGTCATCCTCATGGGCGTCGTCTGCGGCATCCCCGCCGTACTGGCCGCGTGGGCCTTCTCCGCCTGGATCGGCCGGCGGATCTTCGTCGCCGTACCGCAGGACATGGCCGAAGCGGCGGAGGAGGCGAAGCGGGCGGTGACGGCGGAGCAGCGCGCGCAGGGCGTGGAACCACGGGAGAACCCGGTCCCGCTGGGCGTGGTCCTGACGATCATCGGCACCCCGCTGGTCCTGATCCTCGCGGCCACCTTCTCCTCCATCGTCCTGGACCCGTCCCCCACCCGCTCGGTCCTCCAGTTCTTCGGCACGCCCATGGTGGCCCTGACGCTCGCCCTGCTCCTGGCGTACTACCTGCTGGGCATCCGCCGCGGCTGGACCCGCAAGTCCCTTGAGGCCGTGTCCACTTCGTCGCTGAAGCCGGTCGGCAACATCCTGCTGGTCGTCGGCGCGGGCGGGATCTTCGGCGCGGTGCTGAAGGCGAGCGGGGTGGCCCAGGCGCTCTCGGACACCTTCCACGGCGTGGGCCTCCCGGTGATCGTCCTCGCCTACCTGATCTCGCTGGTCCTGCGGGTGGCGCAGGGCTCGGCGACGGTGGCGATCGTGACGACGGCGGGCATCGTGGCCCCTCTCCTCACCGAGGGCGATCACTCCCAGCCCTTCGTGGCCCTGGTCATCATGGCGATCTCGGCGGGCTCGATCTTCGCCTCGCACGTGAACGACGGCGGCTTCTGGATGGTCGCCAAGTACTTCGGCATCAGCGAACGCGACACGCTCAGGACCTGGACGGTCCTGGAGTCCGTGCTCTCGGTGTCCGGTTTCGCCGTGGCGGCGGCCGTGAGCCTGTTCGTCTGAAGGCTCCAAAGGCCCTGAAGGCTCCGAAGGTGACTGATGTTGCCCATGGGATGAGCGGTCCGACTGGTTCCGGCACAGGGAAGTCGTCCATACTGCCGCCGTGGAGCAGCGCACAGGAGCGAGCAGCAAGCCGTCGAAGGCCGAGCCGTTGAAGACCGAGCCCGTCACGGGCGCCGGTTTCGACCCGGCCTTCATCCCGGGGCTCACGGCTCCGGCCAAGGCGGACACGTCGACGCCGAAGGAGGCGAAGCCGGACCCGGACCCGGATCCGGCTCCGGCTCCGGAGAAGTCGGAGGAGGCGGCCGGTACCGCCACGCCGGACGACGTCACGGCCGACGGCACCACGGACAGCGATGCCGCTGACGGCGACGGCCCGGTCTTCGAGGCGTCCGACCGCCGGGCGCGGATAGTGGCCGACCGCAAGGGCGTCCGCCTCCGCCTCGACGAGGAGTCCTGCGAGTTCCGCTGGGACGAGATCGCGGCGGTCGAGACGGAGTCCCCCCGCTTCGGCAAGCGCTACACGATCACGGTCCACACCCCCGAGCGCCGCTGGTACCCGATCGAGATCGAGGCGGCGTCGAAGTCCCGCTTCAAGGAGTGGGACGAGCAGATCGACGCGGTGCTGGACGCGTACTTCGAGGACGGCGAGTAGGCGGAGACGGAACGCGCGCCGGTCGGGGTCGTGCCCGACCGGCGGTTCCTCAGTGGACGAGTTGGGCCTCGGTGACGGCGACTCGGTCTCCTTCGACAGGCTGTCCTGCGCGAGCGAGCAGAAATACGCCGCCCACACCTTCCACTCGTTTTGCTCGCCGCCGTGGGCGGGGACCTCGCGAGGCTGGGCCGAGCTCGGGCTGGAGACCCATCACTCGATTCCGAGGGGTCCGATGCCCAGGTCCTCACGCATGAGGCGACGCATCTGCGCCATGGCCTTGCGTCGCCGCTCTATCAGGGGCGCGTCGTCGGCGGAGCCGACAGCCACTCCACAGGCATAGGCGTCACGGAGCGCGCGCAGGCAGTGGAACGCCTCGTTACCCGCCTCCACGACCTGCGGCGGGCCCACGAGCCAGAGGCGTTCGCTTGCCGTGTAGATGCCGGTGCCGCGCACGGCCTCCCGCACCGCCGCGTCGCGCGCCGACTCGGACATGTGGTCGCCCAGAGCGACGGCCCGTATCTCCTCACCTGCGGCTTTGAGGGCGGAAACATACTCCGTGTACACCTCGCGCCGTACTTCCAGCGCGTGCCTGGCCTCCTCCCGCCGCCACCGGTTGCGATCGGCGATCAGAGTGGCTGCGATGCCGATGACGGCACCGGTCAGTGTGGAGAGCAGGGGCGTCCAGTCCATGTGCCGCAGCTTGTCCGAGCCGGCGCGTCGGCACCAGTGGCTTGCGCTCCGGACACGAGCACCGAAGTCCCTGCCGGATTCTGCACCGGTGGGTTGCGGGTGCGGTCGGCCGTGACCAGCGGGTCGTGCCGTCCCAGGCGGCGCGGGAATCGCATTGACGGACCGTCAGGCCATTGACGAGGATCTCCGCCCTGTTTCCGCGCCCGGATGACACACGGGCGTGGCCCGCAGGCTCCGGCCGTACCGGAATCCCTGGCCGCCGCCCTGCGGACCATCGACCCCGACAGCGCCGCCGTCTTCGTGCAGTTCATCGACTCATGCCTGACCGACCCCCGGGCGAAGCAGATGCGGAGGGACCTGATGACCGCGATCCAGTACTTCTGGCGACACCCGCTGGCCGAGCAGGTACGCGAGGAAGGACGGGAAGAAGGGCTCGTCCAAAAGAGTCGCGAGACGGTCCTCCGCGTCCTGGAACGGCGCGGTATCCCGGTCCCCGGCACCATCCGCGAGCGAGTCGAAGCCTGCACGGACCTCAACCAGCTCGAAATCTGGGCCCAGCGGGCCGTACACGCCACGGACGCGGCGGAGCTGTTCGCCGAGGGGTGAGCCGGAGCTTTGCGGCCGTCACCGCTCGCGACAGGCAGCGACGCCCGGACCCCAAAGGCCCGGGCGTCGCCACTACCGCTGTCTCACCTCACGGCAGCGCATGCACATGCGCCCCCACCGGGCTCGACCACGCGTTGCCCGATGCCGCGTCCCAGTTCGTGGACCAGGTCATCGCGCCCCGGAGGTCGGGGTAGGTCTTGGACGGTTTGAAGGTGCCGCAGTTCGTGCCGGCCGTCAGACAGTCGAGGGCGTTGTTCACCACGGTCGGCGACACGTAGCCGCTGCCCGCCGCGCTCGTCGAGGCGGGGAGGCCGAGGCCCACCTGGGACGGGGAGAGGCCGCCCTGGAGCTGGATGCAGGCGAGGGCGGTCAGGAAGTCGACCGAGCCCTGGCTGTAGACCTTGCCGTCGCAGCCCAGCATGGAACCGCTGTTGTAGTACTGCATGTTGACGACCGTCAGGATGTCCTTCACGTTCAGGGCCGTCTGGAAGTACGAGTTCGACGTCGACTGCATGTCGATCGTCTGCGGGGCCATGGTGAGGACGAAGGACGAGCCGGCCTTGGCGGACAGGGCGCGCAGCGCCTGTGTCATGTACGTCGCGTCGAGGCCGTTCTCCAGGTCGATGTCGACGCCGTCGAAGCCGTACGTCTGCATCAGCGCATAGACGGAGTTCGCGAAGTTCGCCGCCGACGTCGAGTCGCTCACCGACACCGTGCCGTTCTGGCCTCCGATCGAGATGACGACCTTCTTGCCGGCCGCCTGCTTCGCCTTGATGTCCGCCTTGAACTGGTCGACGGTGTAGCCGCCGAGGCCGGCCGAGTCGAGGTTGAAGGTCACCGCGCCCGGCGTCGTCGTCGCGTCCGCGAAGGCCACCGCGATGATGTCGTAGGAGGAGGGGACGTCGGAGAGTTTCTGGACCGTCGCGCCGTTGTTGAAGTTCTGCCAGTAGCCGGTCACCGCGTGCTTCGGCAGCACACCCCCGCCTCCTCCGCCGCTCGGTCCGGAGGACGTCGTCGCCGTCACCGCCGTCGACTTCGCCGACTCGCCCGCCGCGTTCGTCGCCGACACCTGGAAGGAGTAGGACGTGGCGGCCGACAGGCCCGTCAGCGTCGCCGACGTGCCGGTCACCGCCGTCGCCTTCGTGCCGTCCTGGTACACGTCGTAGCCCGTCGCGCCCGACACCGGGGACCAGGAGAGGGTGGCCGAGGAGGACGTGGTGGACGAGACCGACAGGCCGGTCGGGGTCGCCGGGACCGTGGGGGGCGGGGTGCCGCCTCCGCCCCCGCCGCCGTCGGGGCCGTAGACCGAGACGTCGTCGGCGTAGTAGGCCGCCTGGCCGTACCACCCGTGCGTGTACACCGTGACCGAGGTCGTTGACGCGCCGGTGGTGAAGGTCGTCGACAGCTGTTTCCAGGTGGTCGTGTCGGGGGTCCAGGTGGAGACGTCCGTCGTGCCCGTGCCCGTCACGCCCAGGTAGGAGTACCCGCCCTGCACCCACGCGCTCAGCGTGTACGTCGAGTTGGGCGCGACCGCGACCGCCTCGGTGCACTGGGCGTCGTCCTGGCCGGCCGGGGTCGCCTTCAGTGCCGACGAGCCGCTGTGGACCGGGGAGGAGACGGTCGTGCCGCTGCCCGCCGTGCACGTCCAGCCGCTCAGGCCCGACTCGAAGCCCGCGTTCGTCGCGTTGTTGACGTCCGCCGCGGCTGCCGGGGCGGCGGTCGCCGTGAGGCCCGCGACCGACAGGGCCAGGGTCGTGACGGCCGACCACAGCAGGGTCATGCGCCGTCTGCCGTATCCGTATCCGGGTATGCCTGTGTCTGGTGCGCGCTCCACTGGGGCCTCCGGGAGGGAGATGGGGAGATGGGGGGAGGGATGGTTGCCGTCGCTGGGCTGACAATTTGGTCCAGACCAATTCGGGTGTCAAGAGGTCCAGACCAAAATGGATTTCGCAACCTCGCTCAACCTGTCCTGTTTTGGCGGGACTTGCGCGGTACTTGTGCCGAGAGAGTTCCACGCGAGCTTCACAAACGCTGTTCTCCGGCCATACGGCCGTGGATACAGTGCTCAGGTAGTCACGCAGTGAAGTCGTCCCGGCGGAACGGGAGTGGCCCCGGACGGCCGGCGGGTGTGAAGAGCGGGGAGCTGCGCGTGCCAACTGCCATTGCCGTGACCAGTGCCGACATGGCACTGCCGGCTCAGGACGAACGGACCGTGCCCGCCGTCGTGCTGAGCGGTATCGACCAGAAGCCGCTGGAGCAGGCGGTCGTGGAACTCCACGCCCTGATCGAGCAGTACGGGTACCTCGTCGTGGTCTGTTCCAGCGCCACGCCCGCGAGCGTCATGCAACGGCTGTACACCCTGCGCTCACTGCTGGAGAGCGACCGCGTCGCCTTCTTCCGGCCCGAACTGCCCCCGCTCGGCATCGCCGTGCTCGCCCGGCAGCTGCGCCAGCTCGCCTCCTGCGATCTGAGCCCGGGGATCCTCGCCTCCGCCGGGCGGCTGCTCACCCACTACCTCCACGCCGGGGCGGTGCTGGGCTCGGTCGCGCGCCTGGACCGGGTGCCGGTCGGGCTCAAGGCCCACGCCAGATCCTGGGTGCCGGGCAGCCAGTTCGCCGTGCTGGCCCACCCCGAGCCGCAGCTCGTCAAGATCGCGCCCGAAGCCACGCTCAAGGGGCCCGAGTTCAGCACCTGGATGCTCGTCGCCAAGGGGCAGTTGCAGAGCGAGTGGGTCGGCGGACTCGGCGGGCAGTGGAGCGTGCACGGGGTGCGCGAGGTCCCGCTGCCCGCCGAGTCCCGGGACTGGTGGGGCACCGGCCGCGTGATCGAGTTCTGCGGCTACCTCGCCGATCTGTCGGTCCTCTACCAACTGGTCACCTCCGTACGGCAGACCAGCTGTCACTGGTGCGGCCTGGACGTCATCGGCGACCTGTGCGTCTTCTGCTCCGCCACCCCGCCCGCCCACGAACCCGCCGCACCCCGCGCCCTGGAACAGCGCTCGCCCGCCTGACCGGCCCCGGAAAACAGACTCGTATCCCGCTCGACCGATTCCCCCAACGAGGTTGCACGGTTCATGAACTCCCGTCAGCGCCGCGGCGTGATACTGCTGATCCTGTCGGTCCTGTGCGCTCTCGGCGCGTTCGCCGGCGTGCTCTCCGTCGTCCACAACGTCAATTCCAAGGTCGGGCCCGAGGTCAGCGCCTATCGGGTCAGGTCCGACGTGAAGCCGTACACCGCCCTGGACACCGGCCAGTTCGAGAAGATCGAGATGCCGAAGCGGTGGCTGTCCGCCAACGCCGTCACCGACCTGCGGCAGATCCAGGGCAAGATCGCCGTCACCACCCTGCACGCCGGGTCGCTCCTCCAGAACGACATGATCGTCGACCAGCCCGCCCTCCAGCCCGGACAGCAGGAGGTCGCCATCATGATCGACGCGGCGACCGGGGTCGCGGGAAAGATCACTCCGGGCTCCCGGGTCAACGTGTACGCCACCTTCGCCGGGAAGAACAACGGTGATCCCGACCAGTCGAAGATCATCGTCACCAACGCCCGGGTCCTCGACGTCGGCCGCATCACCGCCCTCGACGACTCCACCAAGAACCAGACCCAGAGCCAGAGTCAGAGCCAGCCCAGCGAGGCCGTCCCGATCACCTTCGCGCTGTCCACCCTCGACGCCCAGCGCATCACCTACGCCGAGTCCTTCGCCCAGCGCGTGCGGCTCGCCCTGGTGGCCCCCGGCAGCGAGACCAGCGTTCCGGACAAGGACCGCACGTACCAACTCGCGACGGACAAGTGAGAGGCGGCCCGCATGCCCACCAGGATCCTCCCGGCCGGTGCGGACCCCGACGCCGTCCGCTCCCTCGTCACCCTCCTCAGCCAGCTCCCCGACGCCGAGCCGCAGCCGCCCGTCGTCGACTCCACCCAGCTCGTCGACACCCTCGCCCGGCTCGCCGCCGAGTCCGTGGAGGAACTGCCGGAGGTCGTCGTCGTCCATGAGCGGGTCGGCCCGGTCGCGGCCCTCGATCTGATCCGCGAGGTCGCGCTCCGCTTCCCGGCCGTCGGCGTCATCCTCGTCACCACCGACGCGAGCCCCGGGCTGTTCGCCGCCGCCATGGACGCCGGCGCCCGAGGCCTGGTCGCCCTCCCGCTGTCGTACGAGGAACTCGCCAGCCGCGTCCAGGCCGTCGCCCAGTGGTCGACCGGGGTACGGCGCCATCTCGGCCACGGCACCGACGTGCTGGGCGGCGTCGGCGGTACCGTCGTCACGGTCAGCGGCGCCAAGGGGGGAGTGGGCACGACGCTGGCCGCCGTCCAGCTCGCCCTCGCCGCGCAGGCCTCCGGCCGGCCCACCGCCCTGGTCGACCTGGACCTCCAGACCGGGGACATCGCCTCCTACCTGGACATCCAGTTCCGCCGGTCCGTCGCCGACCTGGCCGCGATCACCGACATCTCGCCCCGCGTCCTCGCCGACGCCGTCTTCCGCCACGACACCGGGCTCGCCCTGCTCCTCGCCCCGGCCGAGGGAGAACGCGGCGAGGAGGTCGGCGACCGCGCCGCCCGGCAGATCGTCCGCGCCCTGCGCTCCCGCTACGAGGTCGTCGTCGTCGACTGCGGGGCCCAGCTGAGCGGCGCGGGTGCGGCGGCCGTGGAGATGGCCGACACCGCGCTGCTGGTCACGACCCCGGACGTGATCGCCGTACGCGCCGCCAAACGGACCGTACGGATGTGGGACCGGCTCCAGATCCGCAAGGCCGAGGAGACGACGACCGTCGTCAACCGGCTGGCGCGCAGCGCGGAGATCCAGCCCGCGCTCGTCCGGCGCATCACGGGCACGGCGCTCGCGCGCACCGCCGTACCCGCCAATTTCAAGGAACTTCAGGCCGTCGTGGACGCGGGACGGGTCCATGAACTCGACGGCAGGAGCACCGTGAAGCAGGCGCTGTGGGCGCTCGCCGGAGAGCTGGGCCTCGTGAAGGCGGCGGCTGAGGAGGGCCATCGGGGCGGCGGACGGGGCGCGGTGGGATTCCGGCGGCGAAAGGAGTGAGCGGGCGATGAGGAGGCCCGGCGGGGACAGGGGGCAGGTGAGCATCGAGTTCCTCGGGATGACACCGCTGATCATTCTCACCCTGGTGCTCATGTGGCAGGCCGTGCTCGTGGGGTACGCCTTCACGCTCGCGGGGAATGCTGCGGACGAGGGGGTGCGGGCGGGGACGGCGGCGCCGCGGGGGGAGCGGTACGGGGTGTGCCGGCAGGCGGCACTGAAGCATCTGTCGGGGGCGTGGCGAGGGGGTGCCAGTGTGAGCGGTTGCGACCAGAGCGGCTATGTGACCGTGGACGTGGGCGTCAAGGTCCCCGTCCTCTTCCCCGGCTCCGTCGACTTCCCCCTCACCGTGCACGGGCACGCCGGTGCCGTGGAGGAGGTGAAGGACTGAGATGCCGTACCGCCGTCGCCTTCGTGGCCGGGACAGCGGCCAAGTGGCCATCGAATACCTGGGGTTCATCCCCGTCCTGCTGATCGTCGCGCTGGCCGGGATCCAGATCGGCGTCGTCGCCTACGCCGCCGAGCAGGCCGGTACGGCGGCCCGGGCCGGGGCGCGGGCCGCCTCCCTGCGCCAGGACGCCCAGCAGGCCTGCGCCGGAGCCGTCAGCAGCGGCATCACGGTGAGCTGCTCGTCCGGCTCCGGCGGCGACTCCGTGACCGTCACGGCCACCGTCCGCATCCCGAAGATCGTCTGGGACTTCGGCGACGCCACCAAGACCGCCACCATGCCCCTCGACCACTGACCCGGGAGAAGCGATTCCATGAGCCTGCGGGCACGCATCGGCACTCCGGAGGAGCACGGCAGCCGGGGCGAGGACGGACACCTGGTCGCCTCCTACCGGGCCAAGCTGCTGGAGGAGATCGACCTCGCGGAGATGAGCTCGCTCGCGGCGGCCGAACGCCGGGCGCGGCTGGAGCGCGTGCTCGGACACATCATCAGCCGCGAGGGCCCGGTGCTGTCGACGGTCGAGCGCGCCCAGCTGATCCGCCGCGTGGTGGACGAGGCGCTCGGCCTCGGCATCCTGGAGCCGCTGCTGGAGGACGCGTCGATCACCGAGATCATGGTGAACGGCCCCGACGCGATCTTCGTCGAGCGCGGGGGCCGCGTCGAGCAGTTGCCGCTGCGCTTCGTCTCCGCCGACCAGCTGATGCAGACCATCGAGCGGATCGTCTCGACGGTGAACAGAAGGGTCGACGAGTCGAACCCGATGGTGGACGCCCGCCTCCCCTCCGGCGAGCGCGTCAACGTCATCATCCCGCCGCTGTCCCTGACCGGCCCGATCCTCACCATCCGCCGCTTCCCGCGCTCCTTCACCCTCCAGGAGCTGATCTCCTTCGGCTCGCTGGACGAGCACATGGTGTATCTGCTGGCCGGGCTGGTGCAGGCGAAGTTCAACATCATCGTCTCGGGCGCCACCGGCACCGGCAAGACGACCCTGCTCAACGCCCTCTCCGGACTCATCCCCTCCCACGAGCGCATCATCACCATCGAGGACTCCGCCGAACTCCAGCTCCAGCAGACCCATGTGGTCCGCCTGGAGTCCCGCCCGCCGAACGTCGAGGGCAAGGGCCACGTCACCATCCGCGACCTCGTCCGCAACTCGCTGCGCATGCGCCCCGACCGGATCGTGGTCGGCGAGGTCCGCGGCGGCGAGTCCCTCGACATGCTCCAGGCGATGTCCACCGGCCACGACGGCTCGCTCGCGACCGTGCACGCCAACAGCGCCGAGGACGCGCTGACCCGGCTCCAGACCCTCGCCTCCATGTCCGACGTCGAGGTCCCCTTCGTCGCGCTGCACGACCAGATCAACAGCGCCGTCGACGTCATCGTCCAGCTCACCCGGTTCGCCGACGGCGCCCGCCGCATCACCGAGATCGCCGTGCTCGACAGCCACGGCGGGGAGCCGTACCGGCTGGCGACGGTCGCCCGCTTCGACGCCCAGCCGATGACGCCGGACGGCCGCGTCCACGGCAGCTTCCAGTACTTCCCCCTCCCGCGCCGCACCGCCGACCGCCTCTACATGGCGAGCCAGCCCCTCCCGCAGGCCTTCGGCGTGGCCCACACGGCGGCCCAGCTCACCACCCGAGAAGCCAGGTAGGACCAGGACCATGGAACTGCACACCCTCGTCCAGCTCACCACCGGTGTGACGCTGCTGGCCTGCGCCCTGGCGGTGGCCGGGCTGCACGCCTACGCCGCGGGCCGGGCCCAGCGCGCGGCCCTCGTGGACCGGCTCACCCACGCGGGCCCGGAGTCGGCCGGCGGCCGTCGGCGCCGCTTCCGTGACGTGGACCGGCGACTGCGCCGTACCCGCTTCGGCCGCTGGCTGGAACGGCGGCTCGCCGCCACCGGACTGGACGTCACCCCGGGCGAGTTCTTCGTCTACATGCTCGCCGTGGTCGCCGCGCTCTGGCTGATCGGCCAGGCGACCCTGGCCCCCTTCTTCGGCCCGCTGGCCGGCCTGCTCGGCATCGGCGTGGCCGTGCAGTTCCTCAACTGGCAGCGCCAGAAACGCATCGAGCGCTTCATCGGCCAACTCCCCGAACTGGCCCGCATCCTGGCCAACGCCACCCAGGCCGGCCTCGCCCTGCGCACCGCGATCGGCATGGCGGCGGAAGAACTGGAGGCCCCGGCGGGCCAGGAACTGGCCAAGGTCTCCGACCAGTTGGCGATCGGTCAGTCCCTGGACGACGCGCTGGGCGAGCTGGCCGACCGGCTGCCGTCCCGCGAACTGGTCGTCCTGGTCACGACGTTGGTGCTGTCGAACCGGGCGGGCGGCCAGGTCGTGTCCGCCCTGCGGAACCTCACCGAAACCCTGGAGGAGCGCAAGGAGACGAGACGCGAGATCCGCACCCAGCTCTCCCAGGTGACCATGACCTCGTACGCCGTCCCCGTCCTCGGCGTCGGCGCGCTGTTCCTGATGAACGGCGTCAAGGACGGCGCGCTGGACCGCATGACCGGCTCATCGATCGGTCAGGCCTGCGTGGTCGTCGCCTTCGCGATGTACGCCGTCGGCTTCGTCCTCATCCGGCGCCTGAGCCGGATCGACGTGTGAGGGGGCGGACGATCCGATGGGGGGTCCGACAGTGAGCCCGATGGTGGGAATCCTGCTCGCGCTGCTGATGGGGCTCGGCGTCTGGGGCGCCTTCGCCGGCCTCCGCATGTACCGCGCGGACGCCAGGCTTCCCGGCGACCTCGCCGTCGCCCTGGAGGTCGGCGCCACCCGCACCGGCGCGGTCGGCTCGGTCATCGACCGCATGGGCATGCGCTACGCCCCCGCCGTGCTGCGCCTGATGGGCCCGCGCCTGGTCGCCAGGTACCGCCGCAAGATCGACCTCGCGGGCAACCCCGGCGGCCTGACCATAGACCGCTACGCGGCCCGGCGGGCGGTCTACGGCGCGCTCGGCCTCGTCGGCTTCGTGGTCTTCCTCCTGCGCGGCCAGTGGTTCGTCGCCATACTGCTGCTGCTCTTCGGCGCGTTCTGGACGGAGGTCGGCATCTGGTCGGCGATCCGCGTCCGCAAGGACGTCATCGAGCGCACCCTGCCCGACTTCCTCGACGTGCTCGCGGTCGTGGTCAGCGCCGGACTCGGCTTCCGCCAGGCCCTGGACCGGGTGGCCTCCCACTACGAGGGCCCCTGGGCCGACGAACTGCGCATCACCCTGCGCCAGATGGACCTCGGCATGAGCCGCCGCCAGGCCTTCGCGGAGCTGCGGCGGCGCAACGACTCCGAGCAGGTGGCGATGTTCGTGACGGCACTCCAGCAGGGCGAGGAGCTGGGCGCGCCGATCGTCGACACGCTCGTCTCCCTGGCGAAGGACATGCGCCGCACCGACGCCCAGAACGCCCGCCGCAAGGCCGCCCGCGCGGTACCGAAGGCCACGCTGATGATCACCACGTTCATGGTCCCGGCGACGATGCTCCTGCTGGGCGCCGGCCTGATCCTGGGCTCCGGCGTGGACTTCGGCTCGCTCACGGGGAAGTGAGACGGAGGTGACGGTGGCCGGCGCGACGGAGCGGAGCGGGGGACCTGCGGGCGAGTGGCCGGGTGCCGGTGCCCTGGCCGGGGGGCGGGTGAGGGCGGTCGCGGGGTGGCTGAGGGGGATTGGCGGCTGGTTCGGGTGGTGGCTGACGGGAGGCGGTGGCCGGTCCGGGGGGCGGTTGACCGGGGTCGGTCGCCGACGCGGGGGACGGCTGACCGGGATCGGTGGCTGGTTCCTGCGTCGGCCGAAGGCGGTGGCCGCGGCGACGACTGCGGCCGGGCCGGCGGCGCGGCAGGCCGAACCCTCCGAGAAGATCCAGGTCAGTGCGCTCCAGGCGATGTGCCGGCAGGTCTTCGGGTTCCGGCTGGCGATGATCGCCCTGGCGGCACCGGCGGCCCTGCTCCACGCGGCCCCGGGACTGGGCGTCCGCCTGGTCGGCGTGGCCGTGGTCGTCACCTTCATGGTGTCCTACGTCCTCTTCCGCGACTGGGAACGCTTCGGCCCCCTCCTGCTGCGCCACCCCAGCCTCCTCGCCGCCGACACCCTCCTAGGCTCCCTCCTCCTCGTCTCGGCCGGCCCGGACACGACCCTGGCCTACGTCAGCGTGTGCACCCCGCTGCTGGCCGGGCTGGTCTACAGCTGGCGGGGCGCGGCCTGCTTCGCCTCCCTCCAGGGCCTGATCCTGCTGCTGGTCCACGCCACGTTGAAGGCCGACCGGCACGCACCGGTCGCCGAGGCCCTGCTCCTGCCCGGCCTGTGCGTCATCTCCGGCGCCATGGGCTCGACCCTGCGCGGCCTGATGCTCCGCTTCGGCGCCGCGACCCAGGCCCTGACGGCGACCCAGGCGCGCCTCGCGGCGGCGGAGGCGGTGAGCGCCGAGCGTGCCCGGCTGGCCCGCGAGATGCACGACTCCGTGGCCAAGACCCTGTACGGCGTGGCCCTCGCGGCCGACGGCCTGGCCGCCACCGCCTCGGCCGAGTCCCCCGACCCGGCCCGCATCAGGTCCGAGGCCGGCCTGGTGTCCCGTTCGGCGCGCAGGGCGGCGACGGAGTCGAGAGAGCTGCTGCGGGATCTGCGCCGGGAGGCGGCGCCGGAGGGCGGGCAAGCAGTGGCCGAGGCCCGGGACCGGACGCCGCTGTGGCCCGAACTGCGGTCGTACGCCCACGACTTCACGGCCCGCACGGGACTACCGGTGACGTGCACCCTCCCGCCCCCGGACACCACACCCCTCGCCCTGCCCTCCCCCCTGGCCCGCCACCTGCTGTCCATCACGGCGGAGGCGCTGGAGAACGTCCACCGGCACGCGTCCGCGACCCACGTCGAGGTGCGGGCGGAGATCCACGGCGCCCTGCTGCGCCTGTCGGTCCTCGACGACGGCACCGGCCTGCCGCCGGACACGACCCTGGACCGGCTCCGCGCCTCGGGCCACTTCGGTCTGCTCGGCATGGTCGAGCGGGCGGCACAGACGGGCGCCCGGATCCGGATCGGCCGGGGCGACCGGGAACGGGGCACGGAGGTACGCGTGGAACTTCCCCTGCCGATCGTGGCCGGGCCCGAGAGGAGGCAGCGATGAACCCCTTCCCGCCGCGCACGGACGTCGCCCCGCCGCTGCGGCTGCTGGTGGCCGACGACAACCCCGTGGTCCGGGCGGGCCTGACGGCCCTGCTGTCCGGACGCGCGGACACCACGGTGGTGGCGGAGGCGACGGACGGCCGCGAGGCCTACGAGGCGGCGCTGCGGCACCGCCCCGACGTCGTCCTCCTCGACGTCCGGATGCCGGGGACCGACGGAATCTCGGCATTGCCGCACCTGGTGCGGCTGGCCCCGGTCATGATGCTCACCTACAGCCACGAGACGGAGACGGTGCGGGAGGCGTTGCGGCTGGGGGCGGGAGGCTATCTGGTGCACGGCGAGTTCACCACGGAGCAGTTGGTGCGGGCCGTACGGGATGTGCACGAGGGCCGGCCGCACGTGACACCGGGGGCGGCGAAGGCGTTGCTGGAAGGGATCCAGTCGAGTGCATCTGCACATGTGAACCCCCAACTCCCCCTTATTTTACGGGAAAGCTCAACCAAACCGCTTTCGCATATGCAACCCTCTATGGGACAGTCGTCCCGGTCCCGGTACCGGCTGAGTACGAGGGAGGCGGAGATCATGGACCTCATCGCGTCCGGCATGACCAACCAGCAGATCGCCGCCACCTGCTTCATCAGCGAGAAGACGGTCAAGAACCACATCAACCGCATCTTCGCCAAGCTCCAGACCGCCACCAGATCCCAGGCCGCGGCGAAGTGGCTGGGGGTGGCGTGACATGGGGGAGTGGGCCTGGAGTTGGGCCCAGGGGCCCTGTGACGACCACCGCGTCCGGCCGTACGGTGCCCGGATCGGAGGCGAAGCTGGAGGGGAAAACCGTGAGCAAATGGTTCAACACCACCGTCGCGTACCTGCAGACCCGCGCCGCCCGCAGCGACCGGGGCCAGACCGCGGTGGAGTACCTCGGCATCATCGCGGTGGTCGTGGCGATCGTGCTGGCGATCACGGGTACGAGCATCGGGCAGACGATCTTCGATGCGATCCGGACCAAGATCGCCCAGGTCACCGGCGGCTGATCTCTCCGCGCAACGACGCAGGGCAGGCCTTCCCCATCTACATCACGGTGGTGGCAGGCCTGCTCTTTCTCGCTCTCGCCTACCTCGCGGTCGGCCAGGCCTCGGTGAACCGCAGCGGCGCCCAGACAGCTGCCGATTCGGCGGCCCTCGCCGCCGCCCAGAACACACGTGACCAGCTCACGGGCGCGTGGGTGAAGGTCCTGCTGGACCCGACGAAGTGGCAGGACATCCTCGACGGCAAGGCGGGGATCGATGACCCAGGCGCTCCATGCGGGCGGGCCCAGGTGCTCGCCACGCAGAACGACGCCCGGCTGAGCGCCTGTTCTTCCCCGGAGTTGCTGAAGTACCGGGCCGACGTGGAGACGAACAAGTCCGTCGGCCATTCCGTCGTGCCCGGGACGGAGAACGTCAGGTCGACGGCGCATGCCGTCGCCGAGATCGAACCCCTTTGCACGTTCAAGCTCCCCGGCGCGGGTGCCAAGGGCGCCGATCTGCCCGAACTCACCTGCAAGGACAAGGTCTGGCAGCCCAAGCCGGACGATCCGGCGGGGCTTCCGAAGCCCGAGGACCTCTTCGACGTCCACCTGGCCGGCTGAGCCGACCGGACCGTGCGAGCCGACCGACAAGCGAACGATGAATGACGAAGGAAGCGGAGCGATGAGCATTCGGTTCACTGCGAAGGCCCGCAGGGGGATGGTCGCGTGGGCTCTCGCGGCCGGTCTGGCCGTCGGCGTGACGGGTTGTGGCGGCAGCGGCGGCGATGACGCCAAGAAGCCGCACAGCTCGTCGTCCGCCTCCAAGACGGGTGACTCCGGCCCGAGCCCCCAGGAGGGCCAGTCGGACCAGCCGCTCGCCGAACTGAGGGGGTCGGGCGGCCTGCTGCTCCAGGTCACGTCCGCGCAACGTGATTCCGGTGGCTTCGTCACGGTGAACGGCAACCTGAAGAACGACGCGGCCAAGGAACTGCTCATCCCGGCCGCCCTCAGCGGCAACGAAACCGAGATCACCAAGAACGGCCCGTCACTGGGCGGTGCCACCCTCGTCGACTCCAAGGGCAGGAAGCGCTACTACGTACTCCGCGACACGGAAGGCCGTCCGCTCACCACGACCGGTCTGGGCACGCTGCAAGGAGGCCAGTCCCTACCGGTGTTCATGCAATTTCCCTCGCCGCCCACGGACACCACCGAAGTGACCCTCCAGCTGCCGACGTTCACCTCCGCCAGCATCAAGATCTCCGGGTGAGGCACCAGTGACCCCCACCCGTCTCGTGCTCACCCTCACCGCCGCCACCACGCTGCTGCTCACCGCGACCCCGGCCCGGGCCGACGGCACCGGCCCCAGCCTGCCCCCCGACACCGCGCCCTCCGCCGCCGCCCCGGTGAAGATCGACCCCACCTCGCCGAACCTCAAGCTCCCCGAGGGCGCCACCCTGGCCGCGCCCAAGGTGCTGGACATCAAGTCGGTCGTGGAGGACCAGAGCGGGGACGAACGCCGCGAGGACACCAACGCGGACGTGACCTTCGCACTCCAGGCCGAGGTCCTGTTCAGCAAGGACAGTGCCAGGCTCAGCGACGAAGCGAAGGCCCGGATCGCCACCATCGCCGACGAGATCAAGAAGCAGAACGCGACCCAGATCCGCGTCTTCGGCTTCACCGACAACCTCGGCTCCGCCGCCCACGGCGACGTCCTGTCCCGCCAGCGCGCCAACGCCGTCCAGGCCGTCCTGGGGCAGGACCTGAACGACCCGAACATCACCTTCGAGGTCCGCGGCTACGGCGAGCAGTACCCGATCGCCGACAACTCCACCGAGGAGGGCAGGAGGAAGAACCGCCGCGTCGAGGTGTCCTTCCCGCGCACCCAGAGCTAGGGGGTGTCGTCTGGATCATCCCGGCGTCGCGGGGTCTGGCACGCTCTCGGCTTCGCTCGCGCGGGAGGGGCCCCAGGACCCCGCTCGGGTCGGCCGGCCCGCACTGCTCGTCACGGCCGGCCTGATCCGAACGACACGCCCTGGCCCGGGCCGGTCTACCGGGGCTCCACGGTCACCCGCACCCCCGCCCGCAGCCCCCACCCCGCCATCGACCCCGCCTCCGCCTCCAGCACATGGCGGGACCGCAGGCGGGGGCGGCCCAGGCGGCCGGGGGGCATGGTGCGGACGGCGAGGACGGTCAGGCGGCGGTCCAGGTAGGCGACGTCGATCGGGATGCGCATCCCGAACGTGTGCACTCCGCTCGCCGGGCTCAGCAGCATCGCCCCCTCGATCGTGTCCCGGCCCAGCAGGCCCCTCGTCCGGGCCCGGTAGGAGGCGGCGATCTCCAGGGGGACGGACGCACCGGGCCCGGCGGCGTCCGCGTCCGCGCCCACGACCAGCCTGCCCCGCCCGTCCCGCCAGCGTCGTCGGCCCATCCGTTCGTCCGTCCCTCCCGCTCGACACGCCTGATCCGTAAACACGTTGCCGTTCCTCTTCCTCCCCACTAGGAAGGCCGACATGACTGAACTCGGTGCCGTCTTCCGTCCCCAGCTTCCCCCCGAGCGGCTGCGGGCCGTCGTCCGGGCCGCCGACGAGGCGGGGCTCGACGAGCTGTGGCTGTGGGAGGACTGTTTCCGGGAGGGCGGGATCTCGACCGCCGCCGCGGCGCTCGCCTGGAGCGAGCGGGTGCGCGTCGGGGTCGGACTGCTGCCCGTCCCGCTGCGCAACGCGGCCCTCACCGCGATGGAGGCCGCGTCCCTGCACCGCATGTTCCCCGGCCGCGCCACCCTCGTCGTCGGACACGGTGTGCAGGAGTGGATGGGCCAGGTCGGCGCCCGCGCCGCCTCCCCGCTCACCCTCCTCGGCGAGCATCTCGACGCCCTGCGCGCGCTCCTCGCCGGCGAACGGCTCACCGTGCGGGGGCGGTACGTGTCCCTGGACGACGTCGCCCTCGACTGGCCGCCGAAGGCGGCGGTGCCGGTCCTCGCCGGCGCCACCGGGCCGCGTACCCTCCGCCTCTCCGGTGCCAGGGCCGACGGCACCGTCCTCACCGCCGCCACCCCGCCGGACGGCGTACGGCAGGCGCGGCGGCTCATCGAGGAGGGGCAGCGGGAGGCCGGGCGGTCCGGTGAACCGCACCGGATCGTCGCCTACCTGCTGACCGCCACGGGCGCCGACGCCGAGACCCGGCTGCGGGCCGAACTCGTCGCCGAGGGGCTGGAGTCGGTGCCCGACCTCGGGGTCGCGGGCGACGCGGCCGACGTGGCCGATGCCGTACGGCGCCTCGCCGAGGCCGGTGCCGACACGGTCGTCCTCCAGCCGACCGGCGACGAACCCGACCCGGAGGGCTTCATCCGGTTCACCGCCGAGGAGGTCCGTCCCCTGGTACGGACCGCCCCCCGGCCATGACCGCCACCACCCTCCTGCCCCCTGGCGGCTCCCCTTCGCGCCGACCGCCGACCGCCGACGCGTCGTACGCCCTGGCCGGTCCGCACCCGCTCAGCCCGTCGTACCCCCGGCCGGCGGGTGGTCGCCGGTCGCGCCGTCGATCAGTTCCCGCAGGATGTCCATGTGCCCGGCGTGCCGGGCGGTCTCCTCGATCATGTGGACCAGCGTCCAGCGCAGGCTGACCGTGATGTCCCGCCAGGCCGGGCGGCCCTGGGTGTCCAGCGGCAGCTCCGTGATCATCGCGTCGGCGGCGGCGCGGGCCCGGCCGTAGAAGGCGGTGATCCGTTCCGTCGTCTCCTCGGGAGTGATCCGCAAGTCGTCGTACGGGTCGAACCACAGCGGCTCGGCCCGTCCGCCGAACGTCTCCACGAACCAGCCGTACTCGACGGACGCCAGATGCTTCACCAGGCCCAGCAGGTTGGTGCCGGTCGGTGTCATCGGCCGGCGCAGCTGCTCGTCGTCGAGGCCCTCCAGCTTCCACAGCACCGCGTCCCGGTGCCGGTCCAGGCTCGCGTGCAGTGTCTGCTTCTCATCGGCGCAGTACGTCGGCGTACGGGTCGTCCCGGAGGTCGTCATGGGCGCGGAAATTACCAGGCCCCGCCGACACCGGGCTGCGATCATGAGGGCATGACTGCTGCGTCGGCGAACCGCTCCTTCGAGGATCTCGTGGCCGAGGGCGCCGCCGTGCCGACCGAGGGCTGGGACTTCTTGTGGTTCGAGGGGCGGGCCACCGAGGAGCGGCCCTCGTGGGGGTACGCCGTGCTGGCGGGGGAGCGGCTGGCCCGGGCGCGGGCGGCGCTGGACATCCAGACCGGCGGCGGTGAGGTGCTGGACTTCGCGCTGGGCCGCAACGAGCCGGCCCGGCCGGTGCCGGTCGCCGCGACCGAGGGCTGGCCGCCGAACGTCGCCAAGGCCACCGCGCTGCTGCGGCCGCGCGGTGTGGTGGTCGTCGCCGCCCCCGACGACGCCCCGCTGCCGTTCGCCGACGGGGCCTTCGACCTGGTGCTCAGCCGGCATCCGGTGCGCCCGTACTGGGACGAGATCGCGCGGGTGCTGAGCCCCGGTGGCACATATCTCGCCCAGCACGTCGGGCCGGCCAGCGTCTTCGAACTCGTCGAGTACTTCCTCGGGCCGCTGCCCGCCGAGGCGCGCGCCGGCCGGGACCCCGAGCGCGAGCGGGCCGAGGCCGAGGCGGCCGGCCTGGACGTCGTCGGGCTGCGCGCGCAGCGGCTGCGGATGGAGTTCCACGACATCGCCGCCGTCGTGCACTTCCTGCGCAAGGTGGTGTGGATGGTCCCCGACTTCACGGTGGCGGCGTACGAGCCCCAACTCCGCGCGCTGCACGAGCGGATCGAGCGGGAGGGCCCCTTCGTGGCGCACAGCACCCGGCATCTTTTCGACGCCCGCAAGCCGGTCCGCTGACGGTCGGGCCGGACAGGAGAAACGGGGCGGAAACGGGCGCGGTTCACGCGGAGTTCGCCCGGGGTTTCCACATTGTTATGCGCTCGGGTTCACATCCGTCCCACGTGTCACGTAAGTTCAGACCAAGGTAATTCGCGTGAGCAAAGCAGCGCGGCCGGTACCGCGCAGTGGAGGGGGCTGCGCGGTGCCGTGAGCCTGTCCGATCTCCGTGCGGCGCCGTGGCGGAACCGTCAAGCCGCCGTTAGCGGGCCGGGTAGCCCGTCGGGGGGATGTGCGGACAAGTCACCGCAGAGTCCCCAAACTGGCCTAAAGCTTACGAACTCTTCCGAATACCTTCGTATCCGACCCGTTTTCCCTGTGATTCCACTGTGAACCAGCCATGGGCCACCCCTGAATCCAGGATTCCGCAGTCGCCGGGGCGTCGCCGCATGATTTCGGAGAGTAGTTGTTCCACGCCGATGCACCCACCATCCCTTACGAAGGGTTATGGTGGAAACCCCCCCCTCGGGCCGGTCCGTCTCCCCCCCACGGACCGGCCCGTTTTTTCTGCCCGCACTCCGGAACCGCTCGGCACCGGGTCGGCGTCCCCCTCAGGGAAGGCGCGGGGCTGTGTCCGGCATGCGGCCCCGCCGCGTGGGTGCGAAGACCCCCACCGACCCGCAGCCCCCGACCCGCAGCCCGCCCACCCGCAGCCGACGACGAACCCGCACGAACCCCTCACTCCCAAACCCCGGGCCGTGGCAAGCCCCAAGCACCGGTAGGCTCAACGCCTCAGGCGCCGCACGGCTCCGGCACCCATCTCTCCCGCCAATCCCCCGGAGGGCCACGTGAACCTGCGCGACACCCTGCGCAGCCTGCTCGTCAGGCTCTACGCACGCCGCGTGGAGGGCCACCTGGACCACGATCAGGTGCCCAAGCACATCGGCGTCATCATGGACGGCAACCGCCGCTGGGCGAAGGCGTCCGGCTCGACCACCGTCCACGGCCACCGGGCCGGCGCGGAGAAGATCGAGGAGTTCCTCGGCTGGTGCACCGAGACCGACGTCGAGGTCGTCACCCTCTGGCTGCTGTCCACGGACAACTTCGACCGGCCGCAGGAGGAACTCGTCCCCCTGCTCGGCATCATCGAGGACGTCGTCCGCTCCCTCGCCGCCGACGGCCGCTGGCGGGTCCACCATGTGGGCGCGCTCGACCTGCTGCCGGGCGGAATGCAGCACACCCTGAAGGAGGCCGAGGAGGCCACCGCCCACGTCGACGGAATAGTGGTCAACGTGGCCATCGGCTACGGCGGCCGGCAGGAGATCGCCGACGCCGTGCGGTCCATGCTGCTCGACGCGCAGGACCGGGGCGTGGCGATGGAGGACCTCGCCGAGTCCGTCGACGTCGACATGATCGGCCGTCACCTCTACACCAGCGCGCAGCCCGACCCGGACCTCGTCATCCGCACCAGCGGCGAACAGCGGCTGTCCGGATTCATGCTCTGGCAGACCGCTCACTCGGAGTACTACTTCTGCGAGGTGTTCTGGCCGGCCTTCCGGAAGGTCGACTTCCTGCGCGCGCTGCGCGACTACGCCGCACGTCACCGCCGTTACGGCGGCTGACCCCCGCCGCACGCCCCGTCGCCGCCCGGTGACGGGGCGTTGTCGTGCGCCCCGGTTCGCGAGGACGTCACCAGGAGTTCACCGGTGCGCTGTTGGCCGCATTTGCATGGCGGCGCATGTTCGAGGGCATAAGCCAGACAGGTTGACGCCCGAACCACGGGCGTCGGATCTCAGCGGGCGGCACGGGGCCGTCCGCCCGGGAGGCCCTTTGCACCAGCCCGACCGTGCGGTCACTGCACGGAAGCAGCCGCGGAGGGCCGGTCCCCGGCCCGCCGTGTGCGAGGGCCGGCGGCCGGCCTGGTCAGTGCCCGTCCTGCCGGACGGGGCATTCCCGCCCTCGCGGGCGGGATTTTCCCCACCCTCCCGGACGGGATTCTTCCCACCCTCCCGGGCGGGAATTTTCCCACCCTCCCGGCCCAGCTTCCACCTCGTCGCTCCCCGACCTCATCCGAGGGGGTACGTCCTTCCGTGGTGACCAGCACAAAGCGCCACAAGCCAGACCGGCGCACCTATGTTCTCGACACCAGCGTCCTGCTGGCCGACCCGAACGCCCTGACCCGCTTCGACGAGCACGAGGTCGTGCTCCCGATCGTCGTGGTCACGGAGCTGGAGGCCAAGAGGCACCATCCTGAGCTCGGCTACTTCGCCCGGCAGGCCCTGCGCCTGCTGGACGACTACCGGGTGAAGAACGGCCGCCTCGACGCCCCCATCCCGATCGGGGAACTCGGCGGGACCGTACGGGTCGAGCTCAACCACTCGGACCCCAGCGTGCTGCCCAGCGGCTACCGCCTGGGGGACAACGACTCCCGCATCCTCGCGGTGGCCCGCAACCTACAGGCCGAGGGGTACGACGTCACCGTCGTGTCGAAGGACCTGCCGCTCCGGATCAAGGCCTCGTCCGTGGGCCTCCTCGCCGAGGAGTACCGCGCCGAACTCGCCATCACGGAGAACTCCGGCTGGACCGGGATGTCCGAACTCACCCTGCCGGGCGAGCAGGTGGACATCCTCTTCGAGGAAGGGCATGTGTACGTCCCGGAGGCCGCAGGCCTCCCGGTGCACACCGGCCTGACCATCCAGTCGGAGCGCGGCAAGGCGCTCGGCCGCGTCACCGCCGAGGGCAACGTCCGCCTGGTGCGCGGTGACCGCGAGGCGTTCGGCATCAAGGGCCGCAGCGCCGAGCAGCGCATCGCGCTCGACCTGCTGCTCGACCCGGACGTCGGCATCGTCTCGATGGGCGGCCGGGCCGGCACCGGCAAGTCGGCGCTGGCGCTGTGCGCGGGCCTGGAGGCGGTCCTGGAGCGCCGCCAGCACCAGAAGGTGATGGTCTTCCGGCCGCTGTACGCGGTCGGCGGCCAGGAGTTGGGCTATCTGCCCGGCTCCGAGGCGGAGAAGATGAGCCCGTGGGCGCAGGCCGTCTTCGACACGCTCTCGGCGGTCACCAGCCGCGAGGTCATCGAGGAGGTCACCGCGCGCGGCATGCTGGAAGTCCTGCCGCTCACCCACATCCGGGGCCGCTCGCTGCACGACGCGTTCGTGATCGTGGACGAGGCGCAGTCGCTCGAACGGAACGTCCTGCTGACCGTTCTGTCCCGGATCGGCTCCAATTCGCGGGTCGTTCTGACCCATGACGTGGCGCAACGGGACAATCTGCGGGTCGGTCGCTACGACGGTGTCGTCGCGGTCGTGGAGAAGCTGAAGGGGCACCCGCTGTTCGCCCACGTCACGCTGACGCGGTCCGAGAGGTCCCAGATCGCGGCGCTTGTGACCGAAATGCTGGAGGAAGGTCACATCTGACCCGTCCCGCAGCGCAGTTGACGCCGTCCGGCAAAGGCCAAGAGCCTAGCCGGGCGGCGTCTCGGCGTGTGGAGCTTTCCGGAAATCCCCTGGAGCAAACGGGATGTGAGCTTTCACACGCAACACAGAATTGCCACCCGGCGGCCGGTTACGGCAGAGTCTCAGTCCTGTCAGGCCCCGCATACGACACACCTGTACCCCCAGCGGTACAGCACCACTGAAGCACCACCAACTCCATAGAGTTCGTCGTATGCCGCCCGAGCACCACACGGCGCTCCCTCCGGGGAGTTGCCCACCGGGCCCGCGCCTCCCGTGACCCCGCAGTTGGGAGGCCAGTGTCAGGGGCACGATTGCGTCCGCCAGGGTCACCGAAGCGGGCGATGCTGGAAGGAAACCGTGTGAGCCGGATTTCGGTCCGGGGATTCGCAGTGGCTTCGGCCACCGCGGTCACCGCCGTCGGAAGCGTCGTCGGAGTTGCGTCGGGCAGCGTCGCGCAGAACAACAATAACGACGCCGAGTCGACGGCTGCCGACACCACGCTCCTCGCGGACATACCCGCGGGTCAGCAGGCCCAGGTCCAGACCGCGTCCCTGACGCAGCAGGCCGACGCCCAGGCCATCGCCGCGGACGCGAGCGCCAAGAAGGACGCCGAGGCAGCGGCCCGCAAGGCAGCCGCCGAGACCGCGTACGCGAAGAAGGCGGCCGCCGAGAAGGCCGCGGAGGAAGCCAAGCAGCGCACCGAGGCGAAGGCCGCGGCCAGCCGCAGCAGCGACCCCAGCCTCGGCGACGGCAGCTTCCCCGTGCAGTCCTCCTACACGGTGGCGCAGGTTCAGGCCATCGCACGGCAGATCGTGCCGGCCGGCCAGTACCAGTGCTTCAGCAACATCGTGACCCGCGAGTCCACCTGGAACTACCAGGCGGTCAACGCCGCGTCCGGTGCCTACGGTCTGGTGCAGGCCCTGCCCGCCGGCAAGATGGCGTCCGCGGGCGCCGACTGGCGGACCAACCCGGCCACCCAGATCAAGTGGGGCCTGAGCTACATGAACGACCGGTACGGCAGCCCGTGCGACGCCTGGACCTACTGGCAGGCGAACGGCAACTACTGAGTCCGACCGCGGCTCTCAACCTCGCGAAGCCCCTCCCCGTCCTCAGGGGAGGGGCTTTCGCCCTGTACGGTCTACCCGGATACCTCCTGGGGGAGGAGAGGTGGCGAACACGCGGGGACGCGGGGGAAGAGGACGGATCATGTCGCGAGTGCCAGGGTGGCTCGGCAAGCTCGGTGCCGGCCTCACCGAGATGAGCGAGCGCCTGGACGAGCGCCGCGCGGAGGTGGAGCAGGAGAGCGACCCGCTCGCCGCGCCCGCACCCCCGGCTCCCGCCCTCGCCGCCGACAGAACCCCGGCCGCCGACGGCCCCCCGGCCTCCGCCGCCGACACCCCGCCCCCGGCCGGCACCTCCGCGCCGCCGGCAGGCCCCCGTCCCGACCCGGCCCTGGCCGTCCCCTGGGGCGTACGCGTCGCCGCCGAGGCGGGCTGGCGGCTGCTGGTGCTCGCCGGGACCGTCTGGGTGCTGATCCAGGTCATCAGCGCGGTCCAGCTGGTGGTGTTCGCCGTCGTCATCGCCCTGCTCGTCACCGCGCTGCTCCAGCCGACGGTCGCCCGCCTCACCCGGCGCGGGGTGCCGCGCGGCATCGCGACCGCGCTCACCGCCATCAGCGGGTTCGTCGTCATAGGGCTGATGGCCTGGTTCGTGACCTGGCAGGTCATGGAGAACATCGACACGCTCTCCAACCAGATCCAGTCCGGCATCGACGACCTGCGCAACTGGCTGCTGAAGAGCCCCTTCCACGTCACCGACAAGCAGATCAACCAGATCGCCAAGAACCTGCGCGAGGCGATCGGCGCCAACACCGACCAGATAACGTCCGCCGGTCTGGAGGGCGTTCAGGTCATCGTCGACTTCCTCACCGGCCTGCTGCTGGTGTTCTTCTCGACGCTGTTCCTGCTCTACGACGGCAAGCGCATCTGGCAGTGGTTCCTGAAGCTGGTGCCCGCCGCCGCCCGCCCGGGCGTGGCCGGCGCCGGCCCGCGCGCCTGGCGCACCCTGACCGCGTACGTGCGCGGCACGGTCCTGGTCGCCCTCATCGACGCCACCTTCATCGGGATCGGCATCTACTTCCTCAACGTGCCGATGGCCGTCCCGCTGGCCGTCTTCATCTTCCTGTTCTCGTTCATCCCGCTCGTCGGCGCCGTCGCCTCCGGCGCCCTCGCGGTGATCGTGGCCCTGGTCACCCAGGGCGTCTTCACCGCCGTCATGACCCTCGTCGTCGTCCTCGCCGTGCAGCAGATCGAGGGTCACGTCCTCCAGCCGTTCATCCTCGGCCGCGCGGTCCGCGTCCACCCGCTGGCGGTGGTCCTCACGGTCGCGGCCGGCGGCATGGTGGCCGGCATCGGCGGCGCCGTGGTGGCCGTACCGCTGGTGGCGGTGACGAACACGGTGGTCGGATACCTGAAGCAGTACTCGGAAGAGCTGCAACAGCAGAAGGCCTTCGCCCCGCCCACGCCCGCCTCCGAGCCGGAGAACGCCGAAGACCCCGTCCACGCGGAGTGAACGGGGCCCTCGGACAACGGCCTTACTCGGCGAGAACCGCCTCGGCCTCCAGCGTGACGCCCACGGCCTGAACCACGGAGGCGATCTTGAACGCCTCCTGGATCACGTCGCGCTCCACGCCGGCCTTGCGCAGGACCTGCTCGTGCGAGTCCAGGCACATGCCGCAGCCGTTGATCGCGGAGACCGCGAACGACCACAGTTCGAAGTCGGTCTTGTCCACGCCCGGGTTGCCGATGACGTTCATCCGCAGGCCCGCGCGCAGGGTGCCGTACTCGTGGTCGGACAGCAGGTGGCGCGTCCGGTAGAAGACGTTGTTCATCGCCATGATCGCGGCGGCCGACTTGGCGGCCGTGTACGCCTCCGGCGTGAGGTTCGCCTTCGCCTCCGGCTCCAGCTCACGCAGCACGATCGGGGAGCGGGAGGCGATGGCGGTCGCCAGCACCGTGCCCCACAGCTGCTGCGCCGGCAGGTCGGAGTTGCCGATGACCGAGCCCAGGTTGAGCTTCAGGTCCTTGGCGTAGTCCGGGACGCGGGACTTCAGCGAGTCGAGCGACATGGGTCACTCACCGGCCAGCAGCGCGACCGGGTCCAGGGTGTTCTCACCCTTGTTCCAGTTGCACGGGCACAGCTCGTCGGTCTGCAGGGCGTCCAGGACCCGCAGGACCTCCTTGGGGTTACGGCCCACGGAACCGGCGGTGACCATGGTGAACTGGATCTCGCGGTTCGGGTCGACGATGAAGACGGCGCGCTGCGCGAAGCCGTCCTCGCCCTCGATGCCCAGGTCGCGCATCAGCTCGTGCTTGGAGTCGGCCATCATCGGGAACGGCAGGTCGGTCAGGTCCGGGTGGTCCTTGCGCCAGGCGTGGTGCACGAACTCGGAGTCACCGGAGAAGCCGAGGATCTGCGCGTCACGGTCGGCGAACTCGTCGTTCAGCTTCCCGAACGCGGCGATCTCGGTCGGGCAGACGAAGGTGAAGTCCTTCGGCCAGGCGAAGACGACCAGCCACTTGCCCTCGTAGGACTTGTGGTGGATCTGCTCGAACTCCTCGCCCTTCTCCAGCGAGACGCAGGCGGTCAGTTCGAACTCGGGGAACTTGTCACCGACAGTGATCACACGCTCTCCTTGCAGCGAAGAAACACCCCTTTTGAGGGAGTTTCCCGTGATGGGTTGGACGCTGCTGATGGTGGCACAGGGTGCATTGATTAGTGAAATAGCTACACTCGGACTTGTTGATCGGAGGTAGTTATCAGTGACCATCAGTAGCGGGAAGCGGAGGCAGCCGAGCCTCGCACAGCTGCGGGCCTTCGCCGCCGTCGCCGAGCATCTGCACTTCCGGGACGCGGCCGCCGCGATCGGGATGAGCCAGCCCGCGCTGTCCGGCGCCGTCTCGGCCCTGGAGGAGACCCTCGGCGTGACCCTCCTTGAGCGTACGACGCGCAAGGTGCTGCTCTCGCCCGCCGGCGAGCGGCTCGCGGTGCGGGCCAGGGCGGTACTGGAGGCGGTCGGGGCGCTGCTGGAGGAGGCCGAGGCGGTCCGTGCGCCGTTCACCGGGGCGCTGCGCCTCGGCGTGATCCCCACGGTCGCGCCGTACCTGCTGCCGGCCGTGCTGCGGCTCGTGCACGACCGCTACCCCCAGCTCGACCTCCAGGTGCACGAGGAGCAGACCGCGAGCCTGCTGGACGGCCTCCACTCCGGCCGCCTGGACCTGCTGTTGCTGGCGGTCCCGCTCGGTGTGCCCGGTGTGGTCGAACTCCCCCTCTTCGACGAGGACTTCGTGCTCGTCACCCCGCTCGACCACTGGCTCGGCGGCCGCGAGGGCATCCCGCGCGAGGCGCTCAGGGAGCTGAACCTGCTGCTCCTGGACGAGGGCCACTGCCTGCGCGACCAGGCCCTCGACATCTGCCGCGAGGCCGGTCGTGCGGACGCCCCGGTCACCACCACGGCGGCCGGTCTGTCCACGCTGGTCCAGCTCGTCGCCGGCGGTCTCGGCTGCACGCTGCTGCCGCGTACGGCGCTGAAGCTGGAGACCGCCCGCAGCAGCCAGCTCCTGACCGGCGCGTTCGCCGACCCGGCGCCGAGCCGCCGGGTCGCCTTCGCGATGCGGGCGGGCGCGGCGCGGGCGGCCGAGTACGAGGAGCTGGCCGTGGCGCTGCGCGGGGCGCTCGCCGCGCTGCCGGTGCGGGTGCTCGGCCCGGACGCCTGAGCCTTCCAGGAGATCCGGGCGGGAGGGGCCCACGGCGCACCGCGCTCCTACTCCGTGCGCAGCCCCTCCGGGCGCATCATCCGCACCAGCGGCGGCAGGCTCAGGGCGGTGACCGCGAGGACCACCGCCGCCCCCGCGCCGGTCAGCCCCAGGACGCTCGGCCAGTCCACGCCGACCGGCGAGCCGACCATCTTCAGCAGCACCGCGCCGAGCGTCAGCCCCACGGCCGAGGCGAGCAGCAGGCCGAGGGCGATCGGGATCGCCGTCTGCCACAGCACCGACAGACTCAGGGTGCGCCGCCGGGTGCCGAAGGCGACCAGCGAGGACAGCAGCTTCCGGCGCTCGCGCAACTGCTCCAGCTGGGAGACCAGCAGGCTCGCGCCGATGAGGGCCAGCACACAGATGGCGCCGGCGAACGTACCGGTGCGGATGGAGGAGAACTGGGCCGTGCGCTGGGTGGCCGACCACTCCATCGCGTCCGCGAGCGGGTCGATCCGCGCGGCGGTGTTGCGGACGTGCTCGAACGCGTCCGGCACCGATGTGTCCACCGAGACGTAGACCGTCGCGTTCAGCAGGCGGCTCATCCGCTCGGGCACGGCGCCCGGGGTCAGCAGCACGCCGCTGTCCCTGGTCCCGCTCGGGCCGGTGATCGCGGTCGCCTGCCGCAGCCCGCCCGGCACGGTCCAGGTGACGTCCTTGCCGCGGCCCGTGCCGTTGACGCTGTCGACGTGGAGCGTGCGGCCCTGCCGGACGAGTTCGGCCACGTCCTCGTCGTTCGTCCCGCCCCTGGCCACGAACATGTCCCCGTCCGTGCAGGACGTCAGCCGGGCCACCTCGCGCAGTGCCGCACAGCTGCCGACGGTGACCAGCGTCGTGTGGGAGGGCCCGCTCTGCCAGTTCTGGTCGCCCAGTTCGGTGCTGCCGGTCGCGGACGCCTTCCGCACGCCCTCAGTGGTCGCGAACTGCCCGGTGGCCGAGCCGAAGTCGGCGCCGCGGGACAGGTTGACCTGCATCTGGGCCCGGGTGGTGTCCCGCCCGGTGTTCTTGGTGTAGTCGCCCTGGACGCCCGCGAACAGCATCTGCATCGCGACCGCTCCGGCCACCGCGACGGCGATGCCGTTCACCATGCGGGCCGCCGAGCCGCTGCTCAACTGCAGCCGCCGTACGGCCAGTTGCCAGGCCACCGGGCCGCCTCCGAGCCGGGCCACGACCGCCTCGACGACCCAGGGCAGCAGCGTGGTCACACCGATGAGCAGCAGCAGGACACCGCCGATCACCAGGTATGTGTTGAAGTCGCCGTTCGAGCGGCCCTGGCCGATCATCGGGGCGAGCATCGCGAGGCCGCCGACGGGCAGCAGCAGCCGCCACCAGAGCCGGCGGCGCGTGGGCCTGGCCGTACGGACCACGCCCAGCGGCTCGATGACCACCCTGCGCAGCGCGAACAGCGTGACCAGCACCGCGGCCGCGGGCACGGCGACCGCGACCAGGACGGCCAGCGCGGGCGAGGGGTTGAGGTAGCTGGGGAACACGCTGATGCCCACCACCTCGACCGAGCCCGCGAGCTGTCGGCCGAGCAGGAAGAAGACCGTGCCGAAGGCCAGCCCGACCAGCGATCCGGCGAGTGCCTCGCCCGCCGCGATCCGCCGGGTCATCCGGCTGTCGGAGCCCACCAGCCGCAGCGCGGCCAGCCGGCGGTCGCGCCGCTCGCCGCCGAACCGTACGGCGGTGGCGATGAACACCGCGACCGGCATGAGCAGCACCACGAAGACGACCAGTATCAGCAGGAGCAGCACCGGATCCAGGGTGTTCGACGACGCCGAGGGGCGCCCGAACTCGGAGATCCGGGCCGTCTTCCACCCGTCGATGTGTGCGGCGAGGTTCTTCCCCCCGGCGTAGTAGGTCAGTTCGCGCGAGCCGATCAGACCCTTCTCGGCGATCGTCCCGACGACCCGGTACGGCAGCCGCTCGCGCAGCAGCGCGCCGTCGCCGGAGCCGAGCAGTTCCTTCAGTGCGGGCGAGACGACCATCTCGCCCGGCGCCGGATACCTCGTCAGGCCCGGGGCGACGGGGGCCTTGGGCCCTTCCGGTTCCACCAGCCGGCCGCGGACGTCCTCGCCGTGGTACGTCGTGTCGGCGTCGGAGATCACCAGGGTGTTCGCGGCCTTGGCCCGGGGCGGGCCGTAGGTGTAGTCCATGCGCGCGTCGTCGCGGGCGTGCCGCACCGACAGCGCGTTCGGGATCGCGGTCGTCAGCAGCAGCAGGGCCACGCCGAGCCCGACGCCGACCGCCGTCAGCAGCACCCGGATCAGGCCCTCGCGCCCGCCGGTGAAGGCGAACTTGACCCCCATGCCGAGGTCCCGCCCCCATTGCCCCGCGCTCACGCGACCCGCTCCATGTCCCGGGACCTGCCGTCGCGTACGACGATCTCGCGGTCGGAGTAGGCGGCCACCCGGGCCTCGTGCGTGACGAGGACGACGGCCGCGTTGGAGGAGCGGGCCGCGTCGGTCAGCAGCTCCATCACACGCTCGCCGTTGAGGGAGTCCAGGGCGCCGGTCGGCTCGTCGGCGAAGACCACGCGGGGCCCGGTGACCAGCGCCCGCGCCACCGCGACGCGCTGCCCCTGGCCGCCGGAGACCTCGCCGGGCCGCTTGCCCCGCAGGTCGTCCACCTCCAGGCGCTCCATCCAGGTGAGCGCGGCCTTCTCGGCCCGCCTGCGGGAGGTGCCGTTCAGCCGCAGCGGCAGGGCCACGTTCTCCACGCAGGTCAACTCGGGCACGAGCTGGCCGAACTGGAAGACGAACCCGAAGTCGGAGCGCCGCAGGGCGCTGCGCTGGGCGTCGTTCATGCCGGCCAGTTCACGGCCGTCGTAGACGATGGACCCGGAGTCCGGCGGGACGATGCCGGCGAGGCAGTGCAGCAGGGTCGACTTGCCGGAGCCGGAGGGGCCCATGACGGCGACGACCTCGCCGGGGTGGATGGAGAACTCGGCGCCGTCGAGGGCGACCGTGGGGCCGTAGGCCTTGCGCAGGTCCTCGGCGGCGAGCAGGGAGCCGGCGGGGGCGCTCATCGGGTCACCTCCGCGCGGAGCTTGTCCAGGCGCGCGGCGGTCAGCTCCAGCCAGCGCAGGTCGGCCTCCAGGTGGAACAGCGCGTGGTCGCAGACCAGCTGGTCCGCGAGGTCGCCCTTGCGCTTGCGGTCCGTCAGGATCCGCATGCTGCGCAGGTGCTCGGCGCGCTGGGTGTCGAGGATGTCGGCCGCGTTCCGGTGGGTCAGCAGCGCGAGGACGACCTTGGTGTACAGGGTCGACTGGAGGTACTCCTCGGGCTTCTCCGGAGTCGCGAGCCAGCGCTCGACGTCGGTGATGCCGGCGTCGGTGATGGCGTACCGCTTGCGCTCGGGGCCGCCGCCGGCCTCTATCCCGTCGACCTCGACGAGGCCGTGCTTCAGCAGCCGGGACATCGTCGAGTAGACCTGGCCGTAGTGCAGCGGCCGGTCCTGACCGAACTTCTCGTCGAAGGCCCGCTTCAGGTCGTAGCCGTGGCGCGGGCCGGACTCCAGGAGCCCCAGAAGGGTGTGACCGATGGACATGGCGAGCACTCTACACGCGGTGTATACGGGGCGTGTATACACGGAGTGTGCAGATCATGGCCCGGAGTACGGCGGTGCAGGTGGGAGCCGATTGTCACGGTTCCGAAACAGGCGGCCTGCCTCTGCGCGGCATCGGCCCTGTCTCCTTCGGCAGCCGGCCCGCCTCCGCGAGCGCGCGGCGCAGCAGGAACTCGATCTGCGCGTTGGCGGAGCGCAGTTCGTCCCCGGCCCAGCGGGCCAGCGCGTCGTACACCGACGGGTCCAGCCGCAGCAGCACCTGCTTGCGCTGCTGCGGCCGCCGCTTCGGCGTCTGCGGAGTGCCGTCCGAGGAGTCCGGAGTGCCCGGAGCGTCCGGGGAGTCCGTCACTGGTAGAGGGACCCGGTGTTGAGGACCGGCTGCGGGGCCCGGTCCCCGCACAGCACGACCATCAGGTTGGACACCATCGCCGCCTTTCGTTCCTCGTCCAGTTCCACGATGTCCGCCTCGGCGATGCGGGCGAGCGCCGTCTCGACCATGCCGACCGCGCCGTCCACGATCTGCCGCCGGGCGGCCACGACCGCGCCGGCCTGCTGCCGCTGGAGCATCGCGGAGGCGATCTCGGGAGCGTACGCGAGATGCGTGAAGCGCGACTCGATGATCTCGACTCCGGCCGCCTGTACGCGAATCCGCAGCTCGGCGGCGAGCTTCTCGGTGATCTCCTCGGCGTTTCCGCGCAGCGACAGCCCGCCCTCCTCGTGGGAGTCGTAGGGGTACTCGATGGCGATGTGCCGCACGGCCGTCTCGGTCTGCGTGGCGACGAACTCGGTGAAGTCGTCCACCTCGAAGGTGGCCTGAGCGGTGTCCTGGACCTTCCAGACCACGACCGCGGCCAGCTCGATCGGACTGCCGTAGGCGTCGTTCACCTTCAGTACGGCGGTCTCGTGGTTGCGCACCCGGGTGGAGATACGGGTCCGTGACGTGAAGGGGTTCACCCAGCGCAGGCCGTCCTCGCGGATCGTGCCCCGGTAGCGCCCGAAGAGCTGGACGACCCGGGCCTCGCCCGGCGCGACCGTGTTCAGCCCGCGCAGCGAGATGACCGCGGCGAGGAAGACGACGATCCCGGCGGGGATGAGCACGCCCTTGGCGGCGGGGGAGGAGAGGGCCGCGGCCGTGGCGAGCAGCGCGGCGGTGGCGCCGAGCCCGAGCAGGCCGAGCAGGAGAGCGAGTCCGCCGCCGATGCTGTGCGCGGTGAACTCCCGGGTGCGGGGAGCGGGCATCGCGGGTGCGTCGGGTGCGTCGGGTGCGTCGAGCGCCTCGGACGCGTCGACTGCGTCGGGTGCGGAGTCGTTCGTGGTCATGGTGGTCCCCGTTCCGGTGGTGTCGATGATGCGCCTATCGGCGATCTAGCTAAGTGATATCACTTTTCCCCGCCGAAGCAACCCTGCGGCCTCGTCAGCCGTCGGTTCCGTTGGGGCGGGTGCTGATTGTCACGTCCGTAAAAGAGCGGATCGGACGCCCTTTGTCATATAGACGGGTGTTAGCTTTCGGAGCTGACCCCGAGACGGAAGCGGAGCGTAGGGACCCATGGGACGAGCGGACGAGAGACGAGCGCGACAGCGCGGCGGCCACCGCGCGGCGCCCAGGCGAGGCCGCTCGCAGTCCGCACCGGCCGCCGCCTCCCCGTCCGCACCGGCCGGCGGCAAACCCCCCAAGGGCCGAATACGCCGGCTCTTCACCTGGAAGAAGATCCTCGGGACCTTCTTCGGCCTGGTGCTGCTCGTCATCGGCGCGTTCGTCGTGCTGTACATGACGATCGACATCCCGGCGGGCAACGCCACCGCCCAACTGCAGAGCAACATCTACAAGTACAGCGACGGCACGATCCTCGCCCGCACCGGCGAACTCAACCGCGAGAGCGTCGACCTCGCCGAAGTCCCCAAGGACGTCCAGCACACCTTCGTCGCGGCGGAGAACAAGACCTTCTACTCGGACTCCGGCGTCGACCTGAAGGGCACCACCCGCGGCATCCTCAACACCCTGGAGGGGCACGGCACTCAGGGCGGTTCGACGATCACCCAGCAGTACGTCAAGAACTACTACCTGGACCAGAACCAGACCGTCTCGCGCAAGCTGAAGGAACTGGTCATCTCGCTGAAGCTGGACCGCCAGAAGTCCAAGGACTACATCCTCGCGGGCTACATCAACACCAGCTACTACGGCCGCGGCGCCTACGGCATCCAGGCCGCGGCACAGGCGTACTACCACAAGGACGCCAAAAACCTCACGGTCCAGGAGGGCGCCTACCTCGCCGCGCTGCTCCAGGCGCCGAACCAGTACGACTGGGGCCTCGCGACCGACACGGGCAAGAACCTGGCGGTCGCCCGCTGGAACTACGTCCTGGACAACATGGTCAAGCAGCACTGGCTGGACGCGGGCAAGCGCCAGGCCATGAAGTTCGAGGTCCCCAAGGCGCCCAAGGCGGCGCCGGGCATGAAGGGGCAGACCGGCTACCTGGTCGACGCGGCCAACTCGGCGCTGTACAAGCAGCTCGTGTCCCAGGGCGACGCCGCCAGCCTCGGTGACGCCGAGGCGCTGGTGCGCAAGGGCGGCTGGACCATCACGCTCAACATCGACCGGAAGAAGCAGACCCAGCTGGAGCAGGCCGTCAAGGAGCAGCTGACCAGCAAGCTGGACGCGAAGGCGCGCTCCGTCGACGGCGACGTGCAGCCCGGCGCCGTCTCCGTCGACCCGCGGACGGGCAAGGTCCTCGCCATGTACGGCGGCACGGACTACTTCAAGCACTTCACCAACAACGCGACCCGCCGCGACTACCAGCCCGCCTCCACCTTCAAGCCGGTGATCCTCGCCGCCGCCATGGACGGGGGCGCCACGACGCAGGACGGCCGGGCCATCACCCCGAACACCATCTACGACGGCACGAGCGGCCGCCAGGTCGTCTCGGGCGGCGCCAAGGTCGGCTTCGGCCCGCCGAACGAGGACGACCGGGACTACGGCAACATCACCGTCCAGACGGCCATGAACCAGTCCGTCAACTCCGTCTTCGCGCAGATGGGCGTCGACGTGGGCATGGACAAGGTGATGGCCACCGCCGGCAAGCTCGGCATGGACACCAAGGGCATGGAGGCGGTCCCCGCGCAGACGCTGGGCTCCATGGGCGCGAGCCCGCTGGAGATGGCCGGCATCTACGCCACCCTCGACAACCACGGCAAGAAGGTCACCCCGGCGATCATCAAGTCCGCCGAGCACAAGGACCGTACGGTCAACCTGCCGGACCCGGTCGGCGACCAGGTGGTCAGCCGGACCGCCGCCGACACGGTCACCTCGGTGCTCACCGGCGTGGTCGACGACGGCACGGCCAACACGTCGGTGGCCAGCAACCCGGAGCGCAACGGCCAGCAGGTCGCCGGCAAGACGGGCACGTCCGACAACAACAAGTCGGCCTGGTTCACCGGCTACACGCCCGGCCTGGTCACCTCGGTCGGCCTGTTCGGCGAGTCCGCCAAGACCCACGCGCAGGTTCCGCTGACGGGCGCCACGGGCCTCATCACCGCGGGCGGCGGCCGTGTCAACGGCGGCAGCTATCCGGCGCTGATCTGGGCCGCGTACACCTTCGGGGCGATGGGCGACGTCAGCAGGTTCGACCTGGACACCACGCAGGGCGCGGCCGTCCAGCCGACCTACACGCCGACGGCCCCCTCGACGCCGTCCAACACGCCGTCGCATACGCCGAGCAGCAAGCCGCCGACGACCGCGCCGCCCACTCAGCCGCCGACCAGCAAGCCGCCGACGTCCGCACCGCCCACGCAGCCGCCGACGTCCCCGCCGCCCACGCAGCCGACGACGCAGCCGCCGACGGACCCTGTCACGGGTAACCCGCTCAATCCGGGCGGCGGCCAGAACTTCGGCCAGTAACAGCGCACAAGCCAAGGGCGCCCGGGAAGTCCCCGGGCGCCCTTCGCCTGTGCACCGGGAGCCTCAGCTCCGGTTCAGCTCGAACCACACCACCTTGCCGGCGCTCAGCCGGGTCGCGCCCCAGCGTCGCGCCAGCCTGTTGACCAGGTACAGGCCGCGCCCGCCCTCGTCGGTGGCCCGCGCCTGGCGCAGCCGCGGCAGTTGCGGCACGTCGTCGCCGACCTCGCAGCGCAGCACGTCGGTGCGCAGCAGCCGGAGCGTCACCGGCCGGGAGGTGTACCGTACGGCGTTCGTCACGACCTCGCTGACCAGCAGCTCCACCGAGTCCGTCAGGTCCTCCAGGTCCCAGCGGGCCAGCGCGCGGCGGGCCAGCCGGCGGGCCTGACCGGGGGCCGTCTCCTCCGGATCCAGCCGCCAGTACGCGACGTCGCTCGGCGCGATCCCGTCGAAGCGGGCCGCGAGCAGCGCGATGTCGTCGTCCCGGTCGCCCGGCCCGAGCATGTCCAGCACCTCGTCGCACAGGGCTTCCAGCGGCGGCGGATGGTCCGGGCCGGTCAGCCGGGCGGTCGCGGCGAGCTTCTCGCGCAGCTGCTCTATGCCGGTCCAGACGTCGCGCAGCCGGGACTCCACCAGGCCGTCGGTGTACAGGAGCAGGGTGGCTCCGGCGGGCGCGTCCAGCTCGACCGCCTCGAAGTCGACCCCGCCCACCCCGATCGGCGCGCCCGGCGGCACCCGCAGCACCTCGGCCCGGCCGCCCAGGTGCAGCAGCACGGGCGGCGGATGGCCGGCGTTGGCGATCGTGATGCGGTGCGTGACCGGGTCGTAGACGGCGTAGAGGCAGGTCGCCATGCGGTCCGTGCCGAGCCGCTGCGCCTGCTCGTCCAGGTGGTGCAGCACCTCCTGGGGCGGCAGATCCAGCCCGGCCAGCGTCTGCGCGGTCGTGCGCAGCTGGCCCATGATCGCGGCCGAGGTCATGGAGTGGCCCATGACGTCGCCGACGACCAGCGCGACCCGGCTGCCGGGCAGCGGGATCGCGTCGTACCAGTCGCCGCCGACCCGCGCGGTCTCGGCGGCCGGGAGGTAGCGCGAGGCCAGCCGGACGCCGGTCGGGCGGGGCAGGGTCTCGGGCAGCATGGTGCGCTGGAGCTCGTCGGCGATGTAGGCCTCCCGGCCGTACAGCACCGCCTTGTCGATGCCCAGCGCGCTGTGCGTGGCCAGCTGGGCGGCCACCAGCAGGTCGTCCGCCTCGAACGCGAGCCGCTCCGGGCGGCGCAGGAACAGGGCCGCGCCGATCACCCGGCGCCGGCCGCGCAGCGGGGCGAGGATCGCGTGCTGCCCGGACGGCACGAGCGCCTCGCCGCCGACGCCGAGCAGCTCGGGCAGCGCGGCCCGGGCGGCGGGCGCGTCCGCGAACACCGGCCGGACCCCGCGCAGCACCTCGTTCAGCGCGCCGCCGGGGCGCACTTCGCACAGCTCGGTGGTGAGCGAGGACAGCTCGGCCAGCACGCTCGGCTCCGGCTCGGGGTCGAAGGCCGGCGGCAGCAGGACACCCTCGGTGTCCCGCTCCTCCGGTATCCGGTCGCTGCGGCGCAGCCGCAGCACCACCGGACCGGTGGGCCGCTCGTCGCCGACCGGCAGCGGGTCGCGCAGATAGACCAGGATCGCGTCCGAGAACGTCGGCACCGTGGCCCGGCACAGCCCCATCACGATCTCGTCCAGATCGAGGCCGCGCGCGATGCGCCGGGTCGCCGCGCCCACGAACCTGAGCCGGTCGCCGTCACGCCGCATCGGCATCGGCCGGCCGGGCGGCAGTCCGCGTCCGGTACGGCGCTCCTGGGCGGCGGCCGACCGCTCCTGCTCGGCACCGGGCTGGGGCGGAATGCCCTCCGGTGCCGGGCGGGGGCGGTGCGCGCCGGGTTCCGCGGCGGCGGGCTGGGAGTGCTCGGGGCCGTTGACTGGGGGCTCCTTCCCCTTGCCGGCCGGGGGCTGTGGCCCCTTGCCGTCCTGTCCCACGGCCTGCGCCGGTAAGGCCGGGGTGCCGGGGGCCTTCTGAGCACGCAGGAACGCCCCGCGGCCCTCCGCGGGGTCGGCGCCCTGAGGGCACTCGAAGGAGGTGGGCTGCTCCGTCACGCCTGTCGCATCCGTCCGTCCGGGGCTGCACGCCGGGCGCGCAGTTGGTCCCGCCGAAATCCCGATACCCGCAATACGTGTCCCAGGAACGGAATTCCCGCGTGCTCAGGTGTTGATCCTGCGCCACCGGCGCGTCCCGGCGGGCCGGCGGTGGTGGTGCCCTGGTGCCCCTCGCTCACGTCCTGCCGCCCCTCGGTGACGATCGGTCAAGCCCGGCGCATGCTCTGACAGTTGTTGCTCAAATGCGCCCTTGCGGAGGACGATCCTACGTTTCGTGCCCGGGGGCGCATCAAGGGTCTCATGAGGACACGTGCGCGGGCGTACGGTCCCAGTCCTCGGGGAGAGACGGTACCGCCCAGGACGGATCCGGGCGCCAGTGCTGCCAGCCGTCCGCGAACGGAGGGCCCCAGGAGCCGATGACCTCGATCGCCTCCTGCCCCGCCACCCGCACCCTCTCCGCCGTCCGGGCGTCCATCAGCCCGTCCCGCTGGGCCTGCGCGAACTCGTCCTCGTCGCGCCAGTGCCAGCTGCGGTCCGGGTGCACGGAGATGTCCAGGAAGAAGTCCTCGGAGTCCACTCCGCCCGCCCAACGGACCAGCGGCTGCTCAAGATTGACGTACCAGTTCTTGAACTGCCAGCCCGGCTCCCAGAACAGCCACACCGACCAGGGCCGGCCGGGCTGAGCCAGCTTCAGCACACCGGTGCCGAACCAGCGGTCCCGCTGCACCGTGCGCGGCTTGGTGTAGCGGGACCGGAGCGGCTCCTGGTGCACCGGGGTGCCGTCGGCCAGCACCGGCTTCACGCACTCGGTGCCCGGGGCCAGCCACACGGCGAGCAGATCCGCGTCGTCGCGTACGACGGTGACGGGCCGTGCGATGTGGAAGTGCTCGCCGGCGTTCTCCCGGTAGCGCCACAGGATCGGGGTCCCCGGGGTCCAGTGGTCCGCGGGCCCCGCCGCCGTGCTCGTCATCGCTCCAACGTCCGTCATGCACAGATATTAGGTGCCGCGGGCACCCGACGCTGCGGCGTACCTCACGATCCCCGCCGGTGGCCGGAAAGGTTCGCTCGCGGTTACGGGCGCGTCATCCCGAGGACATCCAGCGCCTCGTCGAGCTGCTCCTTCGTCAGCTCGCCGCGCTCGACATACCCGCCCTCCAGCACCACCTCCCGGATGGTCTTCCGCTCGGCGAGGGACTTCTTGGCGACCTTCGCGGCCTCCTCGTACCCGATGTACTTGTTGAGCGGGGTGACCACGGACGGGGACGACTCGGCGTACTCACGGGCCCGCTCCCGGTCGGCGGTGATGCCGTCGACGGTCCGGTCGGCGAGCAGCCGGGACACGTTGGCGAGCAGCCGGATCGATTCGAGGACGTTCTTGGCGATGACCGGGAGCATCACGTTCAGCTCGAAGTTCCCGGCGGCACCTGCGGTGGTGATCGTGGCGTCGTTCCCGATGACCTGGGCGGCGACCATCAGCACGGCCTCGGGCACGACCGGGTTGACCTTGCCCGGCATGATGGACGAGCCGGGCTGGAGGTCGGGGAGCCGGATCTCGGCGAGCCCGGTCCTCGGCCCCGACGCCATCCACCGCAGGTCGTTGGCGATCTTCGTCAGCCCGACGGCGATGGTCCGCAGCTGCCCGCTGGTCTCCACGATGCCGTCCCGGGCCCCCTGTGCCTCGAAGTGGTCGCGGGCCTCGGTGAGCGGCAGCCCGGTGGCGCGGGCGACCTCCTCGATGACCGCGGCGGAGAACCCGGGCGGGGTGTTGATCCCGGTCCCGACGGCCGTGCCGCCCAGCGGCAGTTCGGCGAGCCGGGGCAGGGAGGCGGTCAGCCGCTCGACGCCGTAGCGGATCTGGGCCGCGTACCCGCCGAACTCCTGCCCCAGGGTCACGGGCGTCGCGTCCATCAGATGCGTCCGCCCGGACTTCACGACGTCGGAGAACTCCTCCGACTTGCGGGTGAGGGCGTCGGCGAGGTGGGTGAGGGCCGGGATCAGGTCGTGGGTGACGGCGGCGGTGGCGGCGATGTGGATCGAGGACGGGAACACGTCGTTGGACGACTGCGAGGCGTTGACGTGGTCGTTGGGGTGCACGTCCCGGCCCAGCCGCTCGCTGGCGAGGGTGGCGACGACCTCGTTGGTGTTCATGTTGGACGAGGTCCCGGACCCGGTCTGGAACACGTCGACGGGGAAGTGTTCGTCCCAGTCCCCGCGGGCGACCTCCGCCGCCGCCTCCTGGATCGCCTCGGCGACGTCCTTGTCGAGCACGCCGAGCCGCGCGTTCACTTTCGCGGCGGCCCCCTTGATCCGGGCGAGCGCTTCGATGTGGGCGCGTTCGAGGCGCTGGCCCGATACGGGGAAGTTCTCGACGGCACGCTGGGTCTGGGCGCGCCACTTGGCGGTGGCGGGGACGCGGACCTCGCCCATGGAGTCGTGCTCGATGCGGTAGTCGCTCATGCCCGGTACAGCGATCCGGGGCGTGGGGTTGTTCCGGGGGCTGGGCCGTGCGGGTGTCGGCCCGCTCGGTGCGCGGGCGGACCGGAAGCGGTCCGGAAGCGGGGGACGGGTATCGGCGGCAGCGGGAGCGGGGATGTGCTGGGGGAATGGAAATGACCAGGTCACGACACCGTGGCGGGCGGGGCGGCAGGCCCCCGCTCGTCCACGCCGCGCAGGAACGCCTCGACCGCCGACAGGTCGGTGCGCTCCAGGTCGTCGGCGCGTATGACCACGCGCAGCTCGGGGGAGACGGCCGGGTCCTGGCGCAGGCTCTGGGTGAAGGTCTCGACGATCAGGAGCACGAGCTGGGTCCGGTCGAGTTCGACGATGCGGGACAGGCCCGTGCCGATGAGCGGTATCGCCACCGGTTTGAACAGCCCGTGCAGCGCGACCGAGGGCCACAGCCGCTCCAGGCTCAGCCGCAGGTCCGCCGGGCCGGACCGGGCCCGCAGGTCGTTGCCCAGGCGGGAGTAGGCCAGCGCGAACACCCGGCGCCGGCCGACCGGCACCGCCACGACCGTACCGACGGGATAGCGCACGCGACGGCCGCGCCGCTTCGTCCGGACGCTCTCCGTGCCCAGCGGGGTGAACCGGCCGAGACCGCGCCGCAGTTGGACGTCGAGGAGCTTGTGCCGGCCCCCGAAGAGGCGGTCGACCAGCTGGCCCTGCACGCTCTCCCGGCTGATCACGACGTCGTCGGGGGAGGTGTCGAACGTGTCGGAGAACCCCACGACCAGGTTGGCGTCCTCCTGGTCGAACAGGTCGCCGCGCACCACGACGACGTCCACGCGCAGCCCGCGCAGGGTGTGGCGCAGCAGTTCGCCGCCGTGCCGCTCGCGCAGCCGGGCGTTCAGCCGGGTGAGGACGGCCGCGGCCTCGACGTCGTCCGGCCGCTCCCGGGCGCTCTGCTCGGCCACCGGCAGGGCCAGGTCGTAGCGGCCGAGCGCGGTGTGTCCGTCGACCAGTTCGCGCAGCGCGGTCTCCCGGAGCCGGGACAGCCGGCGCACCGACGCGCTCGCGAACTCCTCGTCGTGCACCTCGGTCAGCGGCCGGCCGCGCCACAGCCGCAGCGCCTCCGCGAGCAGCCGGACGGCCGAGGCCGGTGCCGCGCGCAGCGCGTCGCCCACCAAACGGGTGAACTCCGTGCTGTCCAACTCCTCCTCGGTGAGGTCGAGTTGGTAGGTGCTCTGGGTGCCGCGCCCGGACGGCAGCTGCCCGGTGCGGATGATCCGGGCGCCGTGCCCCGGCCCGGCGAGGTCGAAGGCGCGCCGCAGCTCCAGGATCCGCTTCTGCACCTCGTTGCGGTTGCGCAGCTCCTGGTGCGGCAGTTCGACGGTCTGCTGCCACACGTCCCGGTAGAGCTGCCGCGCGGTCACGGCCTCGCCGTCGGCGGCGATCAGCCGCACCAGCAGGCGGGCCGTCAGCGGGGTGAGCCGTACCGGAGTGCCGTTCACATCCAGCCGCACGGGGCCGAGCACGCTCACACGTACGAACGATGTGCGGATCTGCACGCGCCTCGCCCCCTCTGCCGCGTGACTGTGCGTCAGCGTACCAAGCGGTTCTGGAGGGAAACATGCGATTGTCCGGTTTGCGGATACGGCTTCCGAGGTGGTCGCGGCGCGGGCGGCGGATGTTCGCGGGCAGCGTGCTCGCGGCCTTCGGCGCCGTGTCGGCCGTCGTGCAGTTCGTCGGGCAGCTCTTCCCCCGCGCCGTGGCCCGCCCCGGACTCGTGCTGGCCGCCTCCGTCGCCCTGTGCCTGGCCTGGGGGCTCGCCCGGGCGCGCCCGCAGTCCGCGGTGCGGCAGGAGTTCGGGCGCCCCGGGATGACCGTGGTCGTCGAGGAGGGCGACCTCTTCGCGCAGCCGGGTCATCTGGTGGTGGGGTTCACCGACACTTTCGACACCCTCGTGGACGACGGCGTCGTCATCAACGGCACCAGTGTGCAGGGGCAGTTGCTCGACCGCCGCTACGGCGGCGACGCCGCGCGGCTGGACGCCGAGCTGGACGCCGCGCTGGCCGGGGTGGCTCCGGTGGCGCGGGAGAGCGCGCGGGACAAGCCGCGGGGCAAACGGGCGCGGTATCCGATCGGGACCGTCGCCACCCTCGGCAGCCGGCCGCAGCTGGTCTTCGCCGTCGCCTACAGCCGGATGGGCAACGACTGCGTGGCCGCCTCCAGCGTGCACGACCTGTGGTTCGGCCTGGACCGACTGTGGGACGCCGTCCATCAGCACGCCCAGCTCGAACGCGTCACCATGCCGCTGACCGGGGCGGGGCTCGCCCGGCTGCACGACCTCGACGAGGACAGTCTGCTGCGGCTGATCCTGCTGTCGTTCGTCGCCCACTCGTGGGAGCGGACGGTCTGCCGCGAACTGCGTGTGCTGGTCCGCCCCGGAGAGCTGGGGCGGATCGACCTGCCGGAGACCGGCGCGTTCCTGGCCACGCTGGCGGCGGGCGCCCGGCGGCACGTCTGACCCCGGGCACCCGCCCACCCCCCCCCTTGCTGGTGCGGTACGGGCCCCTCCCCCGGATACGGGCCCGTACCGCGGCTCAACGGGCCGGCGGCACCTCCCGCCCGGTGCGGTGGTACGCCGACAGATGGCGGTACGGCCAGGTCTGGCGCCAGTCCGAGCCGGTGTCGTTGACCTTGCAGCCCGCCAGCTTCAGCCGTTCGACGATCTTGCCCAGCGCGGTCGCCGAGCCGTCGAACCGGATGACGTTCATCCCCCCGATGTCGGAGATCGCGCGCAGCGCGCCGATCTCCACCATCAGAGTGCGCTCCGGGTAGGCCATCAGCACCATGCCCAGCTCGATCAGCACGTTCGGCCGGGGCTGACCGGTCGGCTCGCTCTCGTACGGCGGCTCGTTCGGGCCCCTGAGGTCCGGGTGCAGCCGGACGATGTCGTCCGGGGTGAGCAGCACCAGTGCCGCCTGGGCCTGCGCGGGGGCCTGCGCGATGACCTCGCCCAAGAACGGCGTCGTCCTGCCCGTGGCTCTGACCAGGTCCTCCCACTCCAGCGGGCGCAGATCGAGCAGGCGCAGCAGGTCGAAGATCTTCAACCGCGCCTCCTCGTCCCGCCCGTGGACGACGAAGACGCTGCGGCCGCGGTCCGGGGCGGATCCGGAACCGCCCTGGCCGGCATCCGCCGACCGGGGGGCCGACGGGCGGGGGACCGACGGGCGGGGGGCTGCCGGGGCGCCGCCGTCGTAGAAGTTCTGTGTCCCCGAGTTGACGGTGCCGCTGTTGTCGTTCACGAAGTTGCTGTTGTGGCCGAAGTCGTTGCCGGTCATGAGGTTCCCGCCCCCTGGCCGCCGCCGGAGCCGTGATGCACGTTCTGCGTCCCCGAGTTGACGTTGCCGTGGTTGTTCTCGACGTGGTTGTTGTGGTGCCGGTAGTCGTTGAGGATGTTCGTCTGGCGGGCCTCGTGCTCCGCCAGGTCGACGTTGTGCGCCTGCAGGAAGTCACGGACGAACTGGAGCAGTTGGCGCTCCACGATCTGCGTGTACTTGATCGTGTCCGTCTCCTGGAAGAAGACGTGGAAGTCGGCGCTGGTCGCCAGCTCGCGGACGCTGGTGAGCGCGCCGGTGTTCCGTGCGGGGACGGCGTAGCGGCCGAGACGGAACTCACTGGGGTCGTGCGTCTGCACCCGGATGTCGTTCCCCCGCCCGGGCAGGGCCGGTATCCAGGAGAACAAGGCCCGTACGACCGCCCCGGGCGTGGCCAGCAGGGTGTCCCCCGCGACCCTGAGCAGCAGTCGGCCGTTCAGGCCGGCCGGGAGCCGGTCGACCAGGTGAAAGCTCTTCTGGATCGGCGCCAGCACGTACGAGTAGAACTCGGTGTGCAGGGTGTTGCCCTTGAGGTCGAAGCCCACGAACGCCGTGGTGACCAGTTCCTGGTTCCACGAGCCGACCCGGACGCACAGGTACACGCGCTGCGCGTCGTAGCCCTCCGCCCAGCCGGCGCCACGGTGCTCCCGGTCCGGCTCGCGCCCGCCGGGACGGACCGTCGTGACGGCCCGGGTGAAGGCGGACTGCTCGACGGCGAGCCCGTCGATCCGCTCCGACCGGCGTGCCCGGTCGCGCAGTTCCGCGTTCATGCGCTCGGCGACGTACTCGGTGATCTTCTTGGCGGTGAAGGGGACGACCTCCTTGCGCCGGGGTTCCTGGGCGCCCCCGGCCGTGGGCGCGCCCGCGCCGCCGCGGTGCTGGTCGAGCACGCCGACCGGCGCGCCGATCAGCAGCTCGGCCGTGGACCACCGGCGCATCTGGCCACCGGCGCCGACGAACGGCTTGTAGCCGCCGTAGCGGATCAGACTGCCGTCCGCCGTCTGCTCCCGGTTGATCTTCTCCACCGTCCGGGCCGTGAGCAGGGGGTGATCGGGGTAGGAGCCGTCGAACCCGCCCTTCGCCCACGCCGGACCGGTGCCGGCGCGCAGCCGGTTCGTGAGCGTCTGCAGCGTGACGACCCGCCGCAGATACGCGGTGACCCACACCAGCCACAGCATCGTCAGCAGCGCGACGAACCCGGACAGGACGCCGGCGGTCATGAGGATGAGCGTGACGGCGAGGCCCGCGCCGAGGACGGTGAGCCGCAGACGGTGCAGCCGGCGTGCCGCCAGCGCGTGGGCGAGGACGGGGACCGCGTCGTACCCGTACGACGGAGCCACGACCCGGGACGGGTGGGTCAGGACACGGATGACCTCGGACCGGTACCCGGGGTCGAGATAGGTGCCGGCGCACAGCAGCCGGGTGGCGTCGCTCGTGGCGTCCGGGGACGTCCGGCCCGGGACCGGGTCCACCGGTTCCGGCGGCGGAGCGGGGACGGAAAGGATGTCACTGGCCATGTCTTCACAGCTCCGCTCTGCTCAGTCGGCCGGGGTGATCGAGGCGTGGGTGATGACCCCGTCCACCACCGTGTACTGACCGCTGTACGACTTCTGCGTGCCGTCGGTCTGCTGCGCGAGCAGGCTCACGGAGACGGTCGTGCCCTGGACGGACACGACGCTGACCGTGTCCTGTTCGGTGTCGGCGAAACCCGCCGCGAAGGAGGAGTAGGACGAGCCGAGGTTCTTGCCGCCGAGGTCCCAGGCGGTCTTGAAGTCATGGCTGTTGATGGCGCCGAAGTACCGCTGCACCGTCGCGCCGGGATCGGCCGCGCCGTCGGTACCGGGGGTGGTGCTGTCCGTGCCGGTCGGGCTCTGCGTGTCGGCCGGGCTCGGGGAGAGGGCCGTGGCGTCCGTGCCGGCCGTGCTCTCCGCGCCGTAGGTGGTGGAGGTGGGGGAGGTCGTGGAGGTGTCCGGCGTCGCCGGATCCGGGACGGTGGGCTGGTAGGAGTAGCCGCCGTAGCCGGACACGGCGCCGGACGGGGATCCGCCGCCGTCCGAGGCCAGATGGGGCAGGACGGCGGTCAGGAGTATCAGCAGCAGCGGGACGCCGGCGATGATCAGCGCGTACGTCCGTTCCTGCCCGGCGGCGGGTAACAAGCCCAGCGGCTTGTAGGTGTGGTTCATGGGTCCTCGCAGCTCCCGGCAGACCGGCCGGGTCTCGCTCGTCTCGTGCGGTACGAACGGAGCTACCTTGCCCGACCCCTGCTGGACTTCGGCCGGTTTCAGCGCTTCCGAAGCGCTTCCGATCCGGGGCCCGGGGCCCGGACGCACGGTGATCTCCTTCGCGGAGAACCCGCGCGCGATCCATGCGGGCGGTCACAGCCTCCGTGACGTCATCGGGCGTCTGCCGGAAGTCGGTGATCTCAGTCAGCCGCGCGGTTGCGTACGCGGGGGTCTGGAGCAGGCCGGGCACCACATTGGAGCAGTAGATCCGGAAGGTTCGGGTGCGCTCGAAGAGAGGCACGTACGACTCCTGGAGTCGGCGTAGCCCGGTGCGCCGGAGTCGTCGCCACTCGACGTACATCGACTCCGTCGAGCGAGAGGCGGCGATCAGGTCGACAGCTTGATCGTCGGCTCCACAGATGCGGCACCAATCGCGAATGTCGGCGTCCGAGGGGGGTGTTACGGCGTAGCCGACCCGAAGACGTGCCGCAAGCGCCTCACGGGCCGCCTGGACGCTGGACGAAGTGAACGGGCCATTGGCGCTGTGCGTTCTCAGATCCTGTATCGGTCGTGCGGAACGGCCCGGTCCCAGACGGCTTCGAACGCCGAGGCGCACAGCTTGACCACCTCGGCGCGGTCGTCCACCTCGTCGTCGAGGTACACGCCCTCACCGGAGAAGTGGCCGAACCTCACCAGCCGGTCATCGAAGCACCAGAAGCCATTGCCGGGGAGTGCCAGATCCGACGCGTTCCGCCGGGGAAGCCAACGGATCTGCTCACCAGCGGTGATGTTGGTGAACGTGCCGTCGTAGAACTACCGGGTGTACTCGCTCACCGGCTCGGAGACGATCCGGGCGCGGCGGATCACGACACCACGGGAAACCGCCTCGGACACCATGTTGAGCCAGGGGCGCCACCAGGACGCCCGGTCGTTCGGGTCCGGCCGATGCCCGGCCTTCCACGCGGCCACGCGCGGAGCCTCGTCCGGGTCGTCGTGGAAGTCGCGCATCTCCAGATCCACGGCGGACCGCTGGCAGTTCGTCAGCAGCTCACTGAACGGTGGGGCCGTCTGCGGCCTCACAAGCCTCCCTGATGGCGGCGACCGTACGCATAGGCAGCCGGACGACGGTCTCACCGTCGGGGATGGGGCCGGTCTTCAGGCACTCGGCGCGCGTCGCCTCGTCCACTGTCCAACCCTGCAACGCGATCTCTTGCTTCTCCTCGTCGACCCGGACCGTGGGGCAGTTCGCCCCGTCCGTGTTCGGGTCCTTGGCGTGAACCGTAGCGACACAGCAGCCTCCCGGGCTACGCGGATTGGACGGACTTCCACACACAGGGACCCTCCCGATGCTGCCGTGCCGGCGACAGGGGTGCGCTTCAAGCCACGGAAGCGGGGGGGCTCATAGCGCCACCCACGCGACAGCAGCAGACCCCCCGGCGACGCCGAGGGGTCTGTGAGGCTCTTGTCGGTGGCTCACGCCAGGCCGGGACCCCGCACCGGGATCGACGTGAACGTCGGCTGCGGGGCCGGGTCCTGGAAGAAGTCGTTGCCCTTGTCGTCCACCACGATGAACGCCGGGAAGTCCTCGACCTCGATCTTCCAGACGGCCTCCATGCCCAGCTCCTCGTACTCCAGGACCTCGACCTTCTTGATGCAGTCCTGGGCGAGGCGGGCGGCGGGGCCGCCGATGGAGCCGAGGTAGAAGCCGCCGTGCGCGTCGCACGCGTCGGTGACCTGCTTGCTGCGGTTGCCCTTCGCGAGCATCACCTTGGAGCCGCCGGCGGCCTGGAACTGCTCCACGTAGGAGTCCATCCGGCCGGCCGTCGTCGGACCGAAGGAGCCGGAGGCGTAGCCCTCGGGGGTCTTGGCCGGGCCCGCGTAGTACACCGGGTGGTCCTTCAGGTACTGCGGCATCTCCTCGCCCGCGTCCAGCCGCTCCTTGATCTTGGCGTGCGCGATGTCGCGGGCCACGACCAGCGGGCCGGTCAGCGAGAGCCGGGTCTTGACCGGGTACTTGGTCAGCTCGGCGAGGATCGTGTCCATCGGCTGGTTGAGGTCGATCTTGACGACGTCGGAGGACTCGTCGAGGTGCTCGTCGGTCGTCTCCGGCAGGAAGCGCGCCGGGTCGGTCTCCAGCTGCTCCAGGAAGACGCCCTCGGCGGTGATCTTCGCGACGGCCTGGCGGTCGGCCGAGCAGGAGACGGCGATCGCGACCGGGCAGGACGCGCCGTGGCGCGGGAGGCGGACGACGCGGACGTCGTGGCAGAAGTACTTGCCGCCGAACTGCGCGCCGATGCCGATCTTCTGCGTCAGCTCGAAGACCTTCTGCTCCAGCTCCTTGTCCCGGAAGCCGTGGCCCAGCTCCGAGCCCTCCGCCGGGATCTCGTCCAGGTAGTGCGCGGAGGCGTACTTCGCGGTCTTCAGCGCGTACTCGGCGCTGGTGCCGCCGACGACGATCGCCAGGTGGTACGGCGGGCAGGCGGCCGTGCCCAGCGAACGGATCTTCTCCTCCAGGAACTTCATCATGGAGGCCTCGTTCAGGACGGCCTTCGTCTCCTGGTACAGGAACGACTTGTTCGCGGAGCCGCCGCCCTTCGCCATGATCAGGAACTTGTAGGCGCCGCCGTCGGTCGCGTACAGCTCGATCTGCGCGGGGAGGTTGGAGCCGGTGTTCCTCTCGTCCCACATGGTGAGCGGGGCCATCTGCGAGTAGCGCAGGTTGAGCTTGGTGTAGGCGTCGTAGATGCCGCGCGACAGGGCCGCCTCGTCGCCGCCCTCGGTGAGGACGTTCTGCCCGCGCTTGCCCATGACGATCGCCGTGCCGGTGTCCTGGCACATCGGGAGCACGCCCGCCGCCGCGATGTTCGCGTTCTTCAGCAGGTCCAGCGCGACGAACTTGTCGTTGCTCGACGCCTCGGGGTCGTCGATGATGCGGCGCAGCTGGGCGAGGTGGGCCGGGCGCAGGTAGTGCTGGATGTCGTGGATGGCCTCCTCGGCCAGTGCGCGCAGCGCCTCCGGCTCCACCTTGAGGAACGTCCGCCCGTCCGGTCCCTCGACGGTGGACACGCCCTCGGAGGTCACCAGCCGGTACGGGGTGGTGTCCTCTCCCTGGGGGAGCAGATCGGTGTACGCGAACTCAGGCATCTCAGCCCATTCCTCACTGTGACGGACGGCCGCCCGCCGACGCTGGCGGGCCTCACCAGCGTAGAACCTGCCGCCGACACGGAACCTGTGAGGTAAGGCTCAGTTCGACACGCCCGGGGTTGTCCACACCCCTAGTCGCGATCTATCGCGTTTCGGTACCCTGCTGTCGTGGACCTTCAGAAGCCCGCCCGTACTCATGACAACGACGCCGCCGCGGCGAGCGTCGCCGAACTGCGCGCCTCGGACGCCGACCGCGACCGGGTCGCCGACATCCTGCGCGAGGCCCTCGCCGAGGGCCGGCTGACCGCCGACGAGCACGCGGAGCGCGTCGAGGGAGTGCTGCACGCCAAGACGGTGGGCGAGCTGGACGTCTTCATCCGCGACCTGCCCGCCGCCCACCAGCAGTCGGCCGCCCCCGCCTACGCGCCCGTGCCGCCCCGCCCCGCCGAGGGCGCGATACCCCACGAGGCGGACGTCAACGTGGTCGCGGTCTTCAGCAGCGCCGTGCGCCGCGGCCGCTGGCGCGCCGGGCGACGGCTGCACGCGTACTCGGTCTTCGGCAGCGTGGAGATCGACCTCAGCGAGGCGATCTTCGAGTACCAACAGGTCGTGATCAAGGCGGTCTCGGTCTTCGGCGACGTCCAGATCCGTGTCCCGGAGAACGTGTCGCTGCGCGGCACCGGCGGCGGCGTCCTCGGCAACTTCGAGGTGGACACGCTGGATTCGGTCGACACTGACGCCCCCGTGGTCTACGTCGACGGCTGGGCCGTCCTCGGCAACGTGGAGGCGCGGCCCAAGCGCGGCAAGCGCATCGGCGACATCCTGGAGCGGGTCCAGAGCAAGGTCGACCGCAAGCTGGAGCGGGTCCAGGACAAGGTCGACGGGAAGTTGCGCAAACACCTGGACCGTTGACAGTCGCGAATCCGCCGGTGACGGGAAGGGCCGGTTCCCCCGCGCGGCGAACCCTGGGGGCGTGAACGAGCCGTCGCACGCCCGCGGTTGGAAACGCAGTGCATAGGCGCACGCACAGCGGGTAGGCCTTGCTGCATCGTCTCTCGCTCGCGAAGCCGTCGTCAGGAGTAGACCCGTGCTGCAACCGCCGCATTCGTCCCTGCAGGTAGCTGCCGTTCCGGCCCAGCGGGTGCCGACGCGGGACAGGGACCAAGACGCCCCCTGGCACACCGAGGCGGTGTGCCGGCGCGACGAGGCCGGCCTGTTCTTCGCTCCGTCGAAAGAGCCGACCGCGGCACGGCTGTCCCGCGAGGAGGCGGCCAAGCGTGTCTGTGCCCGCTGCCCCGTGATGGTCGAGTGCCGCGAGCACGCCCTTCTCCAGCCCGAGCCCTACGGCGTCTGGGGCGGCCTGACGGCGGCGGAACGCCGCGTGGTCCTGGCGAGGCGCCGCCGCAGGGAGATGGAACTGAAGAAGGCGGCGCGGGCGACGGCGGCGAACAGGATGGCGGGCTGAGCGTCCCGAAGGGGCGCGGGGAACTGCGCGAGCGACCACGAACGACCCGCGGTCGCCGACGTTCCACGCGCCCCCTCTGAAGGGGCGCCCCCGGACCTACTTGGCCTTGTCGAAGTCGATCGCGCTGTAGGCCCGCAGCTTGCGCAGCCGGTGCTCGGAGTCGATCCGCCGTACCGTCCCCGACTTGGACCGCATCACGATCGACTCGGTCAGCGCGGTCTCCGAGCGGTACCGCACACCGCGCAGCAGCTCGCCGTCGGTGATACCGGTGGCGACGAAGAACACGTTCTCACCCGAGACCAGGTCGTCCGTGGTGAGCACCCGGTCCAGATCGTGCCCGGCGTCGATCGCCCGCTGCCGCTCCACGTCGTCCTTCGGCCACAGCTTGCCCTGGATCGTGCCGCCCAGGCACTTCACGGCGCAGGCCGAGATGATGCCCTCGGGCGTGCCGCCGATGCCGAGCAGCAGGTCGACGCCGGTGCCCTCGCGCAGCGCGTACACCGAGCCGGCGACGTCGCCGTCGGAGATCAGCTTGATGCGCGCGCCGGCCTCGCGGACCTCCTTGATCAGGCCCTCGTGCCGCGGCCGGTCGAGGATGACGACGGTGACGTCCTCCGGCGCGGACCGCTTGGCCTTGGCGATGCGCCGGATGTTCACGGCGACGGGGGCGTTGATGTCGACGAAGTCCGCGGCCTCGGGGCCGGTGACCAGCTTGTCCATGTAGAACACGGCGGACGGGTCGAACATGGCGCCGCGCTCGGCGGCGGCCAGGACGGCGATCGCGTTCGGCATGCCCTTGGCCGTCAGCGTGGTGCCGTCGATCGGGTCGACGGCGATGTCGACCTCCGGGCCGGTGCCGTCGCCCACGCGCTCTCCGTTGAAGAGCATCGGGGCTTCGTCCTTCTCGCCCTCGCCGATGACGACGACGCCGTTCATGGACACGGTCGAGACGAGGGTCCGCATGGCGCGCACCGCGGCGCCGTCGGCGCCGTTCTTGTCGCCACGCCCCACCCAGCGGCCGGCCGCCATGGCGGCGGCCTCGGTCACCCGGACGAGTTCCAGGGCGAGGTTGCGGTCGGGAGCCTCGGAGGGAACATCGAGCTCGGACGGCAGGTGATGATTTTCGGTCATCGGAGCGCACCTTTCTGATACGGCGACGGCCGGATGAGGGTTTGGCCCTGACTCTATCGTTAGGCAGACAAAATGAGCAGGGGACCCCACGGATGAGCGCTTGGGGCACCTGCGACGATAGGGGGCGTGGCAGGTTCCAAAGGCAAGCAGAAGACGGCCCGGGACATGGTCCTCTCCCTGGCCCTGATCGGCATCGCGGCGCTGGCCGTCTACTTCGTCGCCATCCCGCACGACGACCACGCCCCCGACCTCAAGCGGGTCGACTACCAGGTCGAGCTCATCGGGGCCCGTCGGGCGGCGAGCTACCCGGTCGCGGCTCCCGCGGGCCTGCCGGACAGCTGGAAGGCGACCTCCGTGCGGTACGACGCCGAGAACCAGCGCTGGCACCTGGGCTACCAGACCCCGGACGGCCAGTACGTGCAGCTCGAACAGTCCACGCAGCGGCCGGCCGACTTCATCGACGACGCCAGCCAGGGCGCCTCGGCGACGAAGCGGACCCAGGCGATCGGCGGCCGCACCTGGACCCACTACACCGGCGGCCGCTACGACGCCCTCGTGCTGGACGGCACGCACGGCTCCACCACGGTCGTGGCGGGCACCGCGTCCTTCGACGAGATGGCGAAGCTGGCGGCGGCACTGAAGACCGGGTGACCTGCCCGCATCCGGCGCACGACGAAGGCCCCCGGCGGCGCTGGGGGCCTCTGTCATGTCGTGCGTCCGGTCGCGCCGGCCGGCTCAGACGGTCGTGATGACGTCCTCGTAGGCCAGGCGCGGGGAGCGCGGGAACCAGGCGTCCTCGCCCGGCTTGCCGATGTTGACGACCATCAGCGGGGTGTGGTCGTCGTCCAGGAACTCCTTCTGGACGCCCGCGAAGTCGAGACCCGTCATCGGACCGGCGGCGAGGCCGGCGGCCCGGACGCCGATGATGAAGTACGCGGCCTGGAGGGCGGCGTTCAGGGCGGCGGCACCCTCGCGGGCCGGGCGCTCGGCGAAGAAGACGTCCTTGGCCTGCGGGAAGTGCGGGAAGAGGGTCGGCAGCTCCTCGTGGAACTCGTTGTCCGCGGAGAGGATCGCGACCAGCGGGGCGGTGGCCGTCTTGGGCTGGTTGCCCTCGGCCATGTGCTTCACCAGGCGCTCGCGGGCCTCGGCGGAGCGGACCAGGGTGATGCGCAGCGGCGACTGGTTGAAGGCGGTCGGGCCGTACTTGACCAGGTCGTAGATCGCCTGGACCTGCTCGTCGGTCACGGGCTCGTCGGTGAAGGTGTTCGCGGTGCGGGCCTCGCGGAACAGCAGGTCCTGGGCGGCGGGGTCAAGAACGAGAGACATGAGTGAACTTTCTGGATGGCGCCTGTTCCGACGTACCGGACCGCGGTCCGGATCGGCTGACAGGACGACCCTACGACAGTGAAGTTCAACCTTCAACAAAGATGGGGGTGCGGTGACCCGCTTCACAGCCGCCGGGCGGCGCCTACTCGGCCTCCTCCTCCTCGGCCTCCTCGGCGAGCGCCGCGTCCAGCCGGGCCCTGGCGCCCTCCAACCACCGCCGGCACACCTTGGCCAGCTCCTCGCCGCGCTCCCACAGCCCCAGGGACTCCTCCAGCGACGTACCGCCCGCCTCCAGGCGCCGTACGACCTCGATCAGCTCGTCCCGGGCCTGCTCGTAGGAGAGCGCCTCTTCGACCTTGTCCGTCATTCGCCTGCCTTCACTGTGAATTCACCCTCGGCCACGCGGGCGCGCAGCGTCTCGCCGTCCGTCACCTCGGCCGGATCCCGCACCACGTGCCCGTCGGCCTTCTGGAGCACCGCGTAGCCGCGCCGGAGCGTCGCCGCGGGGGAGAGGGCCACCACGCGCGCGTGCGTGTGCGACAGCTCCGAGTCCGCGCGGTCCAGGAGATGACCGAGCGTGCGCCGGGAACGCTCGACCAGCGAGGCGACATGGTCCGACCGCTCGTCGATCATCCGGTGCGGATCCTCTATCGAGGGGCGGGCCAGGGCATGGGCCAGCCCCCGCGCCTCGCGCTCCACGAACGCCTCCACGCACCGCCGGGCCCGGCCGCGCAGCATCCGCACCCGCTCCAGCTCCTCGCCCACGTCCGGCACGATCTTCTTGGCGGCGTCGGTCGGGGTGGACGCGCGCAGGTCCGCGACATAGTCCAGCAGCGGGGTGTCCGGCTCGTGCCCGATGGCGGAGACGACGGGCGTACGGCACTCCGCCACGGCGCGCACGAGCTGCTCGTCGGAGAAGGGCAGCAGATCCTCCACGCTGCCGCCGCCGCGCGCGACGACGATGACGTCCACGTCCTCCAGCGCGTCCAGCTCCTTCACCGCCTGCACGACCTGCGGCACGGCGTGCACACCCTGCACCGGGACGTTGCGCACCTCGAAGCGGACGGCGGGCCAGCGGTGCCGGGCGTTCTCCAGCACGTCCCGCTCCGCGGCGGAGGCGCGGCCGCAGACCAGCCCGATCAGCTGCGGCAGGAACGGCAGCGGCTTCTTCCGCTCCGCCGCGAACAGCCCCTCGGCGGCCAGTGCCTTCTTCAACTGCTCCAGCCGGGCCAGCAGTTCACCGACGCCGACGGGTCTGATCTCGGCGGCGCGCAGGGACAGCTGACCACGCGGGGCGTACCACTCCGGCTTGGCCAGCACGACGACGCGGGCGCCCTCGCGGACCGCATCGGCGACGGCGTCGAACACCTGCCGGTAACAGGTCACGCCGACGGAGATGTCGTACGACGGATCCCGCAGCGTCAGGAACACGACCCCCGCGCCGGGCCGCCGCGACAACTGCGTGATCTGCCCCTCGACCCACACCGAGCCGAGCCGGTCGATCCACCCCCCGATGAGCCGGGAGACCTCACCGACCGGGAGGGGGGCTTCGGGGGAGGTGTTGGCAGCCATGCGACCGAGACTATCGGCGCACACCGACAACACCCCCACACCACCCGGCCCCGGTCCAGCCCCGGTCTCGGCCGTAGCACCGCCCCGGCCCCAGCCGGCCCCGGCCACGGAGCGCGCCCCTCCCCGCCCGGCCCCCTCCCCGTCCGGCCACAGCCCCGCTACCCGGGAGCCCCGGTCCGCATCCGCTGTCCCACCAGCACCAGCAGACCGATCACCAGCCACACCGCGCCCACCACCTGGGCCGGCCCGCTCGCCTCCGCGATGACCGCGACCGTGATCACCGCCCCGGTCACCGGTACCAGCACATGCCGCCACCAGCCGACCGGCTCCGGTCCCCGGCGCCGCACGGCGAAATAGCCCACCACGCTCGCGTGCAGCAGCGTGAAGGCGGTCAGCGCACCGATGTCGACCACCGAGACCAGCCTGTCCAGGCCGTCGCCGCGCCGGGCCGCCCAGCCCGCCGCGAGCAGGGTGATCACCGCCGAGCACAGCAGGGCGACCCGCGGCACCCCGCCGTCCGTCCGGGACAGGGCACGGGGCAGGCGGCGGTCCCTGCCCATCGCGAACAGCAGGCGCCCGGCCGCCGCCTGCCCGGCCAGCGCCGCGAACGCCGCCCCGATCGCCTTGCTCGCGGCCACCAGGTCGTGCAGCCAGCGCCCGACGGAGGCGTCCACGGCGTCGTAGAAGGCGGAGCCCTGCCGGGCCGGATCGGCGGCCAGCCGCGCGGACGTCGTCGGCTCCAGCAGGGCCGCCAGGTACGTCTGCGCCACGAACAGCGCACCGGCCAGCGCCAGGCAGAACAGCAGCGCCCGCGCGACCTTCGCCGAGCCCCCGGTGACCTCCTCGGCGAACGTCGCGATCGCGTCGAAGCCCAGGTACGACAGCACCGCCACCGACACCGCGCCGATCACCGCCGACAGCGCGAACGCGCCCTGGGAGCCGTCGTCCGACAGCGGGGACAGCCAGCCGCGCGTCGCCCCGTCCCGCGCGAGGACGACGACCGCCGCCACCGTGAACACCACCAGGACGACGATCTCCATCGCCAGCACGAGGAAGCCCACGCGCGCGGCGGCGCGCACGCCCCACAGGTTCAGCAGCGTCGTGACGACCACCGCGAGCACCGTCCACACCCAGCGGGACACCTGGGGAACCAGCGCGTTCATCGCGATGCCCGAGAAGAGATAGGCCACCGCCGGGATGAGGACGTAGTCCAGCAGCGCCATCCACCCCGCGACGAACCCGGCCTCCCGGCCGAGCCCCACGCGCGCGTAGGCGAACACCGAGCCCGCCTGCGGTACGACCCGCACCATCTGCGCGTAACTGAACGCGGTGAACCCCATCGCGACCGTCGCCACCACGTACACCAGCGCGACCGCCCCGTGCGACCGGGCGTCCAGCGTGCCGAACACGCCCACCGGCGCCATGGGGGCGATGAACAGCAGCCCGTAGACCACCAGGTCCCGGAACCCGAGGCTGCGCCGCAGCCGGTGCCGCTCGTCGGCCGCGGGAGCCGTCGTACCGGTGTCGGACATGCCCACCAGTCTTCCCCGCGCGGTCACGCGCACGCGATAGCTGCGCGCCCGAACGCGGCCCCAGGGCCGCCCAAGGCGGGCCGGCGCGGGCTTTACGATGGGACGCATGACCTCTTCGACTGGCCGCCGTGTCCTGCTCGCCGCACCCCGTGGTTACTGCGCGGGTGTGGACCGCGCCGTGATCGCCGTCGAGAAGGCCCTCGAACAGTACGGGGCGCCGATCTACGTCCGGCACGAGATCGTCCACAACAAGTACGTCGTGCAGACCCTGGAGAAGAAGGGCGCGATCTTCGTCGAGCGGACCGAGGAGGTGCCGCCCGGCAACATCGTGATGTTCTCCGCGCACGGCGTCGCCCCGGTCGTGCACGAGGAGGCCGCGCGCGGCCGGCTCGCCACCATCGACGCCACCTGCCCCCTGGTCACCAAGGTCCACAAGGAGGCCGTCCGGTACGCCAAGGAGGACTACGACATCCTCCTGATCGGCCACGAGGGCCACGAGGAGGTCATCGGCACCTCCGGCGAGGCCCCCGAGCACATCCAGCTCGTGGACGGCCCCGGCGACGTCGCCAAGGTCGAGGTCCGCGACCCCTCGAAGGTCGTATGGCTCTCCCAGACCACCCTCTCCGTGGACGAGACCATGGAGACCGTCGACGCCCTGAAGACCAAGTTCCCGGGCCTCGTCTCCCCGCCCAGCGACGACATCTGCTACGCCACGCAGAACCGCCAGCTGGCCGTGAAGCAGATGGGCGCCGAGGCCGAGCTGGTCATCGTGGTCGGCTCGCGCAACTCCTCCAACTCCAAGCGGCTGGTCGAGGTCGCCAAGCTGGCCGGCGCCCGCGACGCCCACCTGGTGGACTTCGCCGCCGAGATCGACGAGGCCTGGCTGGAGGGCGTGAGCACCGTCGGCGTCACCTCCGGCGCCTCCGTGCCCGAGGTGCTGGTCGAGCAGGTGCTGGACTGGCTCGCCGAGCGCGGCTACGGCGACGTGGAGCTGGTCAGGGCGGCCGAGGAGTCCATCACTTTCTCGCTGCCCAAGGAACTCCGCCGTGACCTGCGCGAAGAGGCCTCCGAGCTGGTCGCCGAGCGCGGCGGGAGCGGCGCGGCCGAAGCGTGAGCACGGCGTGACTGTCGGTGGTCCGTCGTAACGTGGTGCCATGCAGATCTTCGGCGTGGACATCGGCGGATCCGGGATCAAGGGCGCCCCTGTGGACCTGGACAAGGGCGAGCTGGCCCAGGAGCGCTGCAAGGTGCTCACCCCGCATCCGGCGACACCGGACGGAGTGGCCGACGGGGTCAAGCAGGTCGTGGACCACTTCGGCTGGACGGGCCCGGTCGGCCTGACCTTCCCCGGGGTGGTCACGGGCGGCGCCATGGTCCGTACGGCGGCGAACGTCGACGAGAGCTGGATCGACACCGACGCGCGCGCCTTGTTCAGCGGCAAGCTGGGCGGACTCCCGGCCACCGTCGTCAACGACGCGGACGCGGCGGGCGTCGCCGAGATGCGCTTCGGCGCCGGCCGCGACCGCAAGGGCACGGTCATCCTGCTCACGTTCGGCACGGGCATCGGCAGCGCCGTCTTCGTCGACGGCGTCCTCGTGCCGAACACGGAGCTGGGTCACCTGGAGCTGAACGGCCACGACGCCGAGAAGCGCGCCTCCAGCAAGGCCAAGGAGGACGGCGACATGACCTGGGAGCACTGGGCGCGCCGCGTCCAGAAGTACCTGGCCCATGTGGAGATGCTCTTCTCGCCCGAGCTCTTCATCATCGGCGGCGGGGTCAGCCGCAAGGCCGACAAGTTCCTGCACCTCATCGAGGGCATCAGAGCCGAGATGGTCCCCGCGCAGCTCCAGAACGACGCGGGGATCGTGGGGGCGGCGATGAGAGCTGCCGAGCACGGGTAGGCGCTGCCGGTCCCGCGGCCCCGGCCGCTCAGGTCCGGCGGCGGCGCCTGCGCACCCACTGCACGCGCCGGACGAGCACGATGACCCAGGCCGCGAGCGTCCCGCTGTACAGCCAGCCGGCCTGGGTGGCGAGCCCGGTGAACACCCCCACCAGCCGGGCGAGCACCCCGGCCTTCCCGTCGGCGACGGGAAACAGCCCGAGGGTGAACGCGATCGGCAGGACGACAGGAGCGGTCAGCAGATCCCCCTCGCGCACCCACAGCGCGGTCAGTACGCACACCGGCACGAACAGCACGCCGTACGCGGTCATGGACGCGCCGAACAGGAGCTGGTCCACGCAGCCGAGGAGGAACATCACGACGGTGCAGAACAGCCCGCTGCCGAGCCCGGTGAGCCGGGGATTCGGCAGTCGCGCCCCCGCCGCCGGCCGCGCGAGACGCGCCTGCCGCCCCGCCTGACTTGCTCCCGCCCAGGGCCCGCGCCGGGCCTGCGGGGGAAGCTGCGCGTGCGGCGGTGTGCCGCGTCGCGGTCCGTCGTTCGGGGGTCGCTTGCTGTGTGGCTCCACTGGACCAACTTAGGTCTGTTTATGTGCCGAATCGGCCATCAGACACGCCGGTGAGCAGAGCTTGGCCGGACGTTCGACGCTCCCGCGAGCCGGCCGACGGGGACGCCGTAAACTGGTGGATCGCGCCCACTCATCGCCCACTCATCCACGGGAAGTCGCAACGTGTCGCTCACGATCGGAATCGTCGGCCTGCCCAATGTCGGCAAGTCGACCCTGTTCAACGCCCTGACCAAGAACGACGTGCTGGCGGCCAACTACCCGTTCGCCACGATCGAGCCGAACGTCGGCGTGGTCGGCGTCCCCGACGGCCGCCTGGCCCAGCTGGCCTCGATCTTCGGCTCGGAGCGCATCCTCCCGGCCACGGTCGACTTCGTCGACATCGCCGGCATCGTGCGCGGCGCCTCCGAGGGCGAGGGCCTCGGCAACAAGTTCCTCGCGAACATCCGTGAGTCCGACGCGATCTGCCAGGTCATCCGCGCCTTCAAGGACGAGAACGTCGTCCACGTCGACGGCAAGGTCTCGCCGAAGGACGACATCGAGACGATCAACACCGAGCTGATCCTCGCCGACCTCCAGACGATCGAGAAGGTCCTCCCGCGTCTCCAGAAGGAGTCGCGGATCAAGAAGGACGTGGCCCCCAAGGTCAAGGCGGTCGAGGAGGCCAAGGAGATCCTGGAGAAGGGCGACACCCTCTTCTCCCAGGGCATCCTCCAGGGCACCGAGCGCGCGGAGCTCCTCCACGACCTGCACCTCCTCACGACCAAGCCGTTCCTCTACGTCTTCAACGTGGACGAGGACGAGCTGACGGACGACGCCTTCAAGGACGAGCAGCGCGCCCTGGTCGCGCCCGCCGAGGCGATCTTCCTCAACGCCAAGCTGGAGGCGGACCTCGCCGAGCTGGACGAGGACGAGGCCCTCGAACTCCTCCAGTCGGTCGGCCAGGACGAGCCCGGCCTCGCCACCCTCGCCCGCGTCGGCTTCGACACCCTCGGCCTCCAGACCTACCTGACGGCCGGCCCCAAGGAGTCCCGCGCCTGGACGATCAAGAAGGGCGCCACGGCCCCCGAGGCGGCCGGCGTGATCCACACCGACTTCCAGAAGGGCTTCATCAAGGCCGAGGTCATCTCCTTCGCCGACCTGCTCGCCACGGGCTCGGTCCCCGAGGCCCGCGCCAAGGGCAAGGCGCGGATGGAGGGCAAGGACTATGTGATGCAGGACGGGGATGTGGTGGAGTTCCGCTTCAATGTGTGAGCGGCCCACCGTCACGCGCTGAGGGTTTCGTCGAGTTCGCAGGTTGCGAGGGGTCTATTCCTACGGGAGTCGACCCCTCGCTGCTTCCTGTGCGAGCGGCGAAAGCGGTACCCATGGCAAAGAGTTCATCCTTGCCGTCTCCTGGCACTGATGCCCCGCCACGAGATCACATCCCCGTCACCCGCGCCACCGTGAACGGCGGGGTCGGCACCCCCGCCCCCATCGGGCCGCCCTTGTCGAACTGGGAGCGGACGACCAGGAGGGCGCCGGGGGTACGGGCCACGGTGGTGGGGATCTGGAGGGCCGGGTCGGTCAGGGTGCGGGTCAGGCGGGCCTCGGTGCCGTCCGGTGACAGGTGCCAGCGGGTGAGGGTGTTGGACGCGTTGTGGGCGGCCCACAGGGTGTGGTGGGAGAGGAGCAGGCCGTCACCGTGGGTCAAGTCGCCTCCGTGGAGGGCCACGTGACGTACCGAGCCGTCGCGGACGTCGACCCGGTACAGGCCGCCGCCGGTCATGTCGACCGCGAACAGCAGCCGTCCGGTGGGGTCGGCGGCGATGCCGTTCAGGGTGTAGGTGTCCGGCGCGTGCGGGGGGACCTCGGCGCTCAGGTCGTAGCGCGGGGTCAGCGGTGCGCGGGCGCCCCGCACCACTTCCGCGGGGGTGATCCGGTAGATCACGGGCCGCACGCTGTCGGTGGCGTAGACCGTGCCGTCCGGGGTGATCACGAGGTCGTTCAGGAAGCGCGCCACGCCCGCCGGTACCTCGAAGCGGGTCAGCAGGGAGCGGGTGCGCAGGTCGTAGACGTCGATGCCCGTGGTGTGGTCGATGACCCACAGGCGGCCCGCGCGGTCGACCTTCAGGCCGTTGGCCGTCGTACGGCCGTCCGTGCCGGCCGGCAGGAAGACCTTGGCGGCGCGGCTGCCGGCCGTGGCCCGGTAGACGGCGCCGGTCGTGAACGAGCCGACGTACGCGTCGCCGGTGCGCGGGTCGAGCGCGATGCCCTCGGGATAGGCCCGGTCGTCGGGGAGCGTGAACGCGGTGGAGATGCGGGGCCCGGCGGCGGCCGTCGCGCTCGGCGCGGCCACGGCGACGGCCGCGGCGGCCGTCGCGGTCAGGAAGGTGCGGCGGTGGAACGAACGGGACACGGCAGCGCCTCTCAATTCGACTACTCACTGCATGACGAATACGAATCTAGATTAGAACCCTAATCATCGCCAGTGCATTAATCACCGCATCACCACTGCACTAACCTGGGCTCGTGACCTCCATGCCCGCGTCCGAGCGCCTCGGCTCCCATCTCAAGCGGGCCGAGCAGGCCCTCAACGCGACGAAGACGGCGGTCCTGAAACCGGCGGGACTGACCGTCGCCCAGTACGCCGCGCTGCTCCACCTCGAAGAGAACCCGGGCATCTCCGCGGCCGCCCTCGCCCGGCTGTGCGGGGTCACTCCGCCGACCATGAACACCGTCCTGAAGAACCTCCAGGACCGCGACCTGATCACCCGCAGCCCGCACGAGTGGCACAGGAACGTCCTGGAGACCCGGCTCACGGACACGGGCCGCGCCGTCATGACCGAGGCCGACACGGCCGCCGTTCGCGTCGAGCGGGCCCTCGGCGCCGAGTTCACCGACGCCGAACGCGAGGCGCTGACCGGGCTGCTGGCCCGCTGCGTCAGAGTCCTGGAGGAACAGCGCCCGGGAAGTTCATGACCCGCTCCGGCGCCGGTTCCGTCACCCATCCCGCCACCAGCACCAGCCGGGACTCGCGGTCGACGGCGAGGAAGCCGAAGGGGCGGTCGAGGACGGCGCGGACGACCGTGGACTCGTAGCGGGGCTGTGGCGGCGCGCTGCCGTACACCTCCGCGACCGCCGTCACGGCCGTCGCGCGGAAGCCCAGCGGGCCGAACTGTGCCAGCGCCGACTGGCGGGCCTGGCCGAGGGCGAGCGAGTGGGGGCTGATGCCGGGGAAGTGGCCGTGGTCGGTGTCCGACGCCGTCGTCAGGCCGAACAGCGGGGCCAGGGACAGCAGATCGTGATCGGCGCGTACTTCGTACGCCACGGTCCGTACGTCCAGTGAGGGCGGTTCGGGCCTGACGGTCGGCTGCTGTTCCACGTACAGGCCCGGGCCCACGTGCCCGTGCGGCAGCGTGCCGCCCGGGGTGAGCGGCAGGGCCCGCTCCACGATCTCCACCCCGGCCGTGAGCACCTGACCCGGCGTCATCCGCTCCTCGCCGAGTATCAGGTGGACGTCGATGCCGTTGTCGCCGGGCACCGTCAGCGCCGTCACGAAGCCGTACGGCGTGCCCGCCACGCCCACCCGGTCCGGGCGTGGGCCGCGCCGGTGCAGCCCGCGCAGGGTACGGCCCCGCCAGGGGCCCGCGTCCGGCCGGAGCGGCTGTTCGTCGAAGGGCTGGCGCCAGGTCGTACGCAGCGCGAGCGCGCTCGCCAGCACCATCCGCGCGTCCCGGGTCAGGGTCACCGGCATGCGCTCGACCAGCCCGCCGGTCCGCTCGGACGCCCACCTGTCCAGCCGCTCCTGCGCGGTGACCAGGTCGTCGCCGAACACCCCGTACGTCCCCGCCGGCAGCCCGGCCCGCCACTCCTCGCGCGGTGTCAGGCCCTGGTACGTCCACAGGCCGAGCGCCGCGTCCAGGCCGGTGACCGAGGCGAGTGCGGCCAGCAACTCCCGTGCCGCGCCCGCAGCCCGGTCGGCCGGCACCCCCAGCGCCTCGGCCAGTTCCGCGCGCGCGGGGCCCGCCGCGCCGTCGGCCAGGAACGCGAGCAGGGGCCAGACGCCCGTCGCCGAGAACACCGTGCCGTCCTGCGCGGTCGACGCCCACCGCCGGGTGAGTGCGTTCACCGCCCGGACGGCCCCCGCGTCCGCCCGACTCCCCGTCAGGGTCGTTCCTGCCGTGGTCATTGCCGCCCCCGTTCTGTGACTGTTCCGGCCCGGAAGCACCGTATCGGTACCGGAGTCCGGGTCCCGCGCCCCGGTGGAGGCGACGAGCAGGCCGGGCGGAGGTGTGAGCGCGCCTATACGGGGGAGAAAGTGCCTGGGTAAAGCCCTCCCCCGCCTCGTGTCATCACATCGAGTGATTCTCTGGCCTTTGCTTGCACGGCACAACCCACGGTTGCCACGCTGTTGCTGTCTGTACAACCTGATGGGAGCGGCCAGTGACTTTCGGTGAGCAGCCGGCGTACCTGCGCGTCGCGGGTGATCTCCGCAAGAAGATCGTCGACGGTTCGCTGCCGCCCCACACCCGTCTCCCCTCCCAGGCCCGCATCCGCGAGGAGTACGGCGTCTCGGACACGGTCGCGCTGGAGGCCCGCAAGGTGCTGATGGCCGAGGGGCTGGTCGAGGGCCGCTCCGGCTCGGGGACGTATGTGCGCGAGCGGCCGGTGCCGCGCCGGGTGGCCCGCTCCGGATACCGTCCGACGGGCGGTGCCACGCCCTTCCGGCAGGAGCAGGCCGACGCCTCCGTGCGCGGCACCTGGGAGTCCAGCAGCGAGCAGGCGCAGGCCGGGGCCGCCATCGCCGAGCGGCTCGCGATCCAGGCCGGGGACCGGGTGATGCGCACCAAGTACCTGTTCCGGGACGCCGGGGAGCCCATGATGCTCTCCACCTCCTGGGAGCCCCTCGTCCTCACCGGCCGCACCCCGGTGATGCTGCCCGAGGAAGGGCCGCTCGGCGGGATGGGCGTGGCCGAGCGCATGCGGGCCATCGACGTCATCGTGGACAACGTCACCGAGGAGGTCGGGGCCCGCCCCGGCCTCGCCGAGGAGCTGCATGTGCTCGGCGGTGTCCCCGGCCATGTGGTCCTCGTCATCCAGCGCACGTACTACGCCTCCGGCCGCCCCGTGGAGACCGCCGACGTGGTGATCCCGGCGGACCGGTACCGGGTGGCGTACCACCTGCCGGTGAAGTGACCGGCGCGGCCGTTCACGTTCAATGGTTGCCCGGTGAGCGGAGGTGCGTGGCCGTCGGTGAGCGGGTGCGTGCGCCCCTCTGAGTGAGGTAGCGCACACCCTCGGCGCTCCGTGTGCAGGACGTCCCGGTCGCGCGCCCGCCTCCCGGCCTTGGCGTGCCGCCGCGATCCGGCCGTTTTCCCAGGTGGTCACCGGTCACTCGGATATGCCTGCGCCGCACGGCGGTGGCGCTCACGACGGCGCATTCGTACGCGTGCGCCCCCGGTGTTCTGGCTGGTTGCGTACCTCTTTGTGAAAAGGCGTATTCGCTGAGTAAAGGTTGGGCGTACGCTCGGGCATATGCGGATTGCGGTTTCCTTAGGCGGGGCCCGGCGGGGGGCCGAGGCGGGACGGGGGTACCCCTGCACGAGCGCCGCCGAGACTGGGGGAGGGTGCGGCCATGCGACAAGGAGTGCCGGGGGCGGTGGGAGGCGTGAATGAAGGGACGGTCTCCCTGCCCTGGATCGTGATACGGCAGGACGACAGCGGCAATCGCTACCGCGTGGGCCGGTACGCGACCCGGGCCGAGGCCCAGAAGATCGCCGACAGCCTCGACGACCGGGGCCACAAACAGGTCTACTGGGTCGAGCGCATCGGCCAGAACGGGGACGGCGCGCGCAACTGACCCTCGGTGGCCTCCCGTAGGCTCCGCTGCATGACGCCCAGCACGCCCAAGACACCCCGCGCGGACCGGATCGTGGTGGTGGGGGCCGCCCTGTTCGACGGCGGCCGGCTGCTCGCGGCGCGCCGCAGCGCGCCCGCCGATCTGGCCGGACGCTGGGAGCTGCCCGGCGGCAAGGTCGAGCCGGGCGAGAGTCCCGAGGACGCCCTGGCGCGCGAGTTGCGCGAGGAACTCGGCGTCGACGCCGAGCCGGTCGAGCGCGTGCCGGGGGAGTGGCCGCTCAGGGCGCCGTACGTCCTGCGGGTGTGGACCGTCCGCCTGCTCCCCGCCTCACCCGCGCCCCGGCCCCTCCAGGACCACGACGCGCTGCGCTGGCTGACGCCGGACGAGATCTGGGACGTCGCCTGGCTGGACCAGGACGTCCCGGCGGTCCGGGAGGTGGCTGCCCGATCGGGCGCGGGACTCCATGGACACGCGGCTGCCTCGCGGGGCGCGGGCGACCCACAAGGACCCGCAGCCGCACGGCAACCACGCCACCCGGGCTCCTAGGGGGACGGCTCCCCGTGCGGAGCGCCGCGTACGCCGTTCGTGCCACTGTGCGCCCCGTCGCACGGTACTGCCCACTGGATATCGGGTATGTGCCCATTAACCCCACGAAACCGGACATGGGTGAAGCTCGCTGGCCTGGGAAGTGATCGGCGTGATCGACACCGATGGTGACTGCGCCGAGTGGACTTTTCCCGCCGAGCCGGGAGCCGTACGCGCCGCGCGTGCCGCCGTCCGCGGCCAGTTGCACGGCTGGAGTCTCGACTGCGTCGCCGACCTGACCGAGCTGCTGGTCAGTGAGCTGGTCACCAACTCGCTGCGGCACGCCACCGGCCCCATCGGCGTACGGCTCGTGCGTCCCGCCGGGCTCGACGGGGCCCGGACGCTGCTGGTGGAGGTCTCCGACCCGCTCCCGGACCCGCCGCGCGAGCGCGTCGCCCGCCCCGAGGACGAGGGCGGGCGCGGCCTGCAACTGGTGGCCGGTTCCTCGCGCCGCTGGGGCACCCGGCCCGGCGCGAGCGGAAAGACCGTCTGGTTCGAACTCGCGTTGCCGCGGTGACGTGCCGGCGGGTCAGTAGTGATGAACGGACGGGAGCGGAGCGACGCATCGGCGGGACCGGGGTGATGGGGGAGCACACGAGGGGCACAGGGGTGTACGGACGGCGACGCACGTCCCGCGTGCGCCCCGGGCACACGACCCGTCACCGACTGCGTGATTCGAGGGCGTGCTCCCTGGTTAGAAGAGTGGAAGTGTTGTCACGGACTGGTCCGAAAAACACCTGGACCATGCTGTGATCGTGAACACCGTGTCGTGCGGCGCCGTAGTGCTGGATACTGCGGGCAGCCGCTCCCGGTGACCGGTGCCGGGCGCGGTGAGCTGGAGGGGACGGTTCGCGTGAGCGAGATACCAGCGAAGGCCACGGAGTCCGAGGACCCGTCGGACGGCGCGAGGAACCAGGCCGCGGTGGCTGCCGTACACGGCGACGCGCGGCGCGAAGCGGTACCCGGCGACGCCATGTGGCAGAGCAGCCCGCCCGGTTCGATCTACGACTACATCCGGGTCGCGTCCTTCTCCATCGGCCCCGGCGGACTGGTCGACCAGTGGAGCCTGCGCGCCGAGCAGCTCTTCGGCATCCCCGCCCGACGCGCCGTCGGCATGGACCCCATAGAGGCCTTCGTCGATCCCGACCTGCGCGAGCACGGCCAGCGCAAGATGGCCGAGATCCTCGACGGGCGGGAGTGGACCGGGGTCGTGCCCTTCCGGATGCCGGACACGCCCGACGGCGCACGCGGCGAGGAGGGGCTGGCCGAGGTCTACGTCATGCCCACCCGGACCGCCGAGGGCGAGAAGGCCGCCGTGTGCATCGTCGTCGACGTCCGCACGCTGCGTAGCATCGAGACCGACCTCGCCGCGTCCCAGGCGATTTTCGGCCAGTCCCCGTTCGGGTTCCTGCTGATCGACACGGATCTGAGGGTCCGTCGGGCCAACGAGCGGTTCGCCTCCATCTTCGGCGGTTCCCCGGACGACCACCGCGGCAAGGGCGTGCACGACTATCTGCCGCGCGGCGAGGCGGAGCGCGTTTCGGCCACCCTGCGCCGGGTGCTGGAGAGCGGCCAGTCCATCACCGACATGCATGTCACCGGGCACGTGCCGAACTCGGCGGAGCGCCGGCACTGGTCGGTCAACCTCTACCGGGTGCACGGCGGCAGCGGCCGGCCCATCGGCATCGCCTGGCTCGGCACCGACATCACCGCCCGCCGGGCCGCCGCCCGCGAGGCCGCCGCGGCCCGGCGCAACCTCGCCCTGCTCAACGAGGCCGGGGCCCGCATAGGGAATTCGCTGGACCTGGAGACCACCGCGCGCGAACTCCTCGACGTCGTCGTCCCCGGCTTCTGCGACCTCGCCACCGTCGACCTCTACCAGGGGCTGCTGACCGGCGACGAGACCCCGCCCGGCCGGGCCGACGGCAGCGCGGAACTGCGCCGCGTCGCCTACGCCAGCGCCGTCTCCGGCGCGCCTCTCGGGATCACCGGCAAGCGGGTCGCGGTCGGCGCCGTCCACCACTTCCCGTTCGCCTCGCCGTGCGCCGACGCCCTGCGCACCGCCCGGCCCCAGCACGTGCCCGCCGAGGACGGCGGCCTCGTGCAGTCCACGCTGGCCGTGCCGATGGTGGCCCACGACACCGTCGTAGGCCTCGCGCAGTTCGCCCGGACGAAGGGCAGCGAGCCGTTCGGCGACCGCGACCGGGACCTGGCGGTGGAGCTGGCGGCGCGCGCGGCGGTCTGCATCGACAACGCGCGGCTGTACCGCAGGGAGCACGAACGGGCGCTGATCCTGCAACGGTCCCTGCTCCCGCCCGGCGACCCCGAGGCCTCCGGGCTGGACATCGCCTGCCGCTATCTGCCCGGCAACGCGGCGACCGAGGTGGGCGGCGACTGGTTCGACGTGATCGAACTGCCCGGCCACCGTACGGCGTTGGTGGTCGGCGACGTGATGGGACGCGGCCTGCGCGCGGCCGTGGCCATGGGCGAACTCCGCACGGCGGTACGGACCCTGGCGCTGCTGGATCTCGAACCGGCCGAGGTGCTCTCGGCGCTGGACGAGATCGCGCGAGGCCTCGGCACACCGGGGGGCGTCCAGCAGGCCGGCCGCACGGCCCGCCAGCCGCGCGACGTCGACCTGTCCGAGGTGTACCTCGCGACCTGCGTGTACGTGGTGTACGACTCGGTCACCAGACGCTGTACGTTCGCCAACGCCGGCCATCTGCCACCGGTGCTGGTCGAGCCCGGTGAGAGCGCGCTCATGCTGGACGTGCCGCCCGGCATGCCGCTGGGCGTGGGCGGCGAGCCGTTCGAGGAGGTCGAGGTCGAACTCCCGGAGGGCGCCCTCCTCGCCCTCTACACGGACGGCCTGGTCGAGTCCCGCGACCACCCGCTGGACGAAGGACTCCAGGCGTTCGTCGGCGCGCTCAGCGATCCCGCCCCGCAGCTGGAGGACGTCTGCGACCACGTCCTCAACACCCTCGACACCCATCACGGCGAGGACGACATCGCGCTGCTGATGGCGCGGGTGCAGGGGCTGCCGGCCGAGTCGGTCGGCGACTGGACGCTGCCGCGCGAGCCGAAGAGCGTGGGCCGGGCCAGGGAGTTCGCCCGGGACCAGCTGCAGAGCTGGGACCTGGAGGCACTGGTCGACACGACGGAACTGCTCGTCAGCGAGCTGGTCACCAACGCGCTGCGGTACGGCGAGGGGGAGATAAGGCTGCGGCTGCTGCTGGACCGGACCCTGGTGTGCGAGGTCTGGGACTCGGGGCTGGTGCAGCCCCGGCGCCGGCGGGCCCGGGACACGGACGAGGGCGGCCGCGGGCTGCAGCTGGTGGGGCTGCTCAGCGCGGCCTGGGGTTCCCGCCGCACCCCGCGGGGCAAGACGGTGTGGTTCGAACTGCCGCTGCCCGGCGCCGAAACGGGCCTGACCGACCCGGCGGAGGCCCTGCTGAGCCTCTTCTGACCGCCGCCCGCCGTCTCGCCGACTCCCCGTCTCGCCGACCCACCGACTCCCCGCCCACCGGGCTCGCTGGTTCTCCCCCGCCGGGCCCCGGCCGCCGGCTCTCGCCCGTCGGCTCCGCGCACGGACTCGACTCGGTCGGCCGAGGCCGACCTCCGCCGAGGCGGGTCGGGTGGGGCCGATTCCGGTTCGCCGTCACGGTGGCGGCAGACGGCGGCGGCCCCTCGTCTCCGAGCCCCCGTAGCAGGCCGGCGGGCCCCCGTCCTCGTCCTCCGCGAGCAGGAGACCGCCCAGGACCGCGCCCGGCACACCGGGGGTGGCCGTGGCGGCGGCGGTGTACGGGGTGCCGTGGGAGCGGACGTCCTGTTCGGCCCGGTCCCGGGATTCCCGGGCCGCCCGGTCGGCCCCCGCGACGTCTCCCGCGGACAGGTCGCGCACCGCCTCCGCCAGGCGTACCCGGGCCTCCGGGCCCACCGCGCCCCGGTGCACCCCGATGAACTCCTCCGCCCCGGCCACCGAGCCGCGCGCCACCAGCAGGGCCGCCGCGGACAGCACGCCCGCGTGGCCGTTCTCCAGACGTTCCACCGCCCGCGTCATCCGGTACAGGGCGTCCAGCGGGTCGTACGGGCCCGACGTCATCTCGTCGCGCACGGTGGCCAGCACGGTGTCCGCGTGCGTGAGCCGGGCGTGCAGTTCGCCGTACGGCAGGGGCTTGCTCCCGCCCTCGCGCCGGGCCGCCGCCAGCTCCGCCTCCGCGCCGGTCAGCGCGGCCGGCAGCAGACCGGCCGCCGCCCGCAGCTGCGAGGCCAGCCGGTCCACCCCGGATATCAGCACCCCGGCCTGCGCCACCGCGCCCTCGGCGGCGCGCAGTTGCCGGGCGGCCAGGTCGCCGTCGTCGCGGTCGGCGGCCTGCCGGGCCTCGTTGAGCCGCGCGGTGGCGAACACGAGCCGGTCCTTGGCCTGTTCGACGTACCCGGTGACCGGTTCGACGGCGGACCGTGCGTAGCGCTCGTGCAGCGCGGCCAGCGTCTCCTGCGCGGTCACCGTCCGCCCCGCCAGCTCCCGGAAGCGTCCCTCGGCCGCCTCCAGCGCCTCGCCCAGCCCCGGCCCCTCCAGCCCCCGCAGCAGGTCCAGCTCCGCCGCCTCGGAGTCCAGCCGGCGCCCGGCCTCCGCGCACCGGCCGATCACCCCGACCAGCGCCTGCCGCCGGGCCGCCGGGTCCCGCGGCACCCCCTGCTCGTAACGCCGCCAGATCGCGCACGCGGCCGACAGCTCGGTCTCGGCGGCCCGCAGGGCGTGGGCGAAGACCTCGATGTCCGGCCGTGCGAACCGCTGCCGGACGAAGGAGAGTTCCTCCCCGCTCGTACGGACACAGTCGTCGGCCGTCACCAGCGCGGTGCGGGCCTGGCGGTCGAAGTCCGCCGCGGTGGGGGCGGGCGGGGCCGCCGGGACGACCCCCGGAGTCGTGCGGGTACGGGCGCGGCGGGTACGGCGCAGCCAGCCGTAACCGGCCAGCGCCACGGCCGCGCCCCCGGCGACGAGGGGCAGCACGAGGTCGGCCGTGGACGTACCGTCCTGCTGGGGCGCGGCGGCGCTCGCGACCGTTCCGCCGGGCGTCGCGGGAACCGGATCTTGTGTCGGCACCGTCATCACCGGCAACACCAGCCACCCGACCCCGGCCGCGGCCCCCAGCACGGCGTGCGCCAGCCGCACCCGTATGTGCGCCGTGGCGCGCCGGGGCCGGCCCCGGATCAAGGAGGACGTCACATTTCGGAGCGTATGGGCAGGTAGGCGCGTTCGCGAGCGGGACGGATACGGGCGGGGGGCAAGGGAAGAGGGGGCCGGAAATGGACAACGGGAGCGGGCAGCGGGACCGCGAGAGGGACCGGATCTCCTCCGGGGAGGCCGACGGCAGCCGGAAGAAGAGGCTTCGCCGGCGCGTCCTGCGCTGCGCCCTCGCCCTCGTGCTCGTCCCCCTCCTCACCGCCGAGACGGCCCTGCGCGTCAACTACACCGGCACCCCGGCGCCCGGCACGACCACCCGCGGCCAGGACGCCCTCTGGCTGGGCCACGCCTGGGTCGACGGCCGTAAGAACGACGCCGACGTGCGCGCACTCGCCCGGCGGCTGAAGGACACCGGCATCCGCGACCTGTACGTCCACTCCGGCCCGCTGGAGCACGACGGCACACTGCCCGACTCGGCGTACCCGAAGGCCCGCCTGCTGGTCTCGGCGGTGCACCGGGAGCTGCCCGGGGTCCGGGTGCAGGCCTGGCTCGGCGACCAGCTGGCCACCGAGAGTCCCGACGGGCTGCACCTGGAGCGCGCCGCCACCCGCGCCGCGGTCCTCGTCTCGGCCCGCCGCGTCCTCGCCGCCGGGTACGACGGGGTGCATGTCGACCTGGAACCGCTGCACTCCGGCGACCGCCACTACCTCTCCCTCCTGGACGGCCTGCGCACCCTCACCCACGCCCGGCACGCGCTGCTGTCCGTCGCCGCCCACCAGATCGACCCGCTGCCCGCGTTCCACTCCCTCTGGGGCACGACCACCGGTCACCCCAAGTGGTGGTCGCAGGCGTACTTCGGGGAGGTGGCGCGGCGCGTGGACCAGATCGCCGTGATGTCGTACGACACCATGCAGCCGGTGCAGAGCCTGTACGGCGGCTACGTGGCCCAGCAGACGAGCCTCGCCCTGGAGGTCACCCCGGACACCACCGACCTGCTCATGGGCCTGCCCTTCTACCACGAGAACCGCTTCGGCCACCGGGCCCGCGCGGAGACCGTCCCGGCCGCCGTGCGCGGGGTCCGGCTCGGCCTGTCCCGCACCGACGCCGACCGGGTCCGCTTCGGCGTCGCGCTGTACGTGGACTTCGCGGCGACCGAGGCCGACTGGCGCGCCTACCGCGAAAACTGGGTTCGCTGAGCTCCTCCTGTGCGCCAGAGTGGGGCCGGTGACCGAGACCCGACAGCCCCGGACCCGCGCCGACCTCGCGCCCCTCGCCCGCGCCGCCCTCGGCCCGCACCGCACGCTCCGCGCCGTCACCCGGCTGCGCGGCGGATCCAAGAAGGGCGTCTACCGGCTCCGCCTCGACGACGGCGGCACGGTGGTCGCCTACGTCTGGGCGCCTGACGAGGACTACTGGGGCCCTACCGGTGCCGATCCCCGCGCCCCCTTCTCGCACGCCTCCGGGCTCGACCTGTTCACGGCCGCCCACGACCGCCTCACCGCCGCCGGCGTCCGCACCCCGCGAATGCTCCACGCGGACCCCGTGGCGGGCGCGGCCGTGGTCGAGGACCTGGGCGGCGGTGGCAGCCTGGAGGAGGCGCTTCGCCGGGATCCGGCCGCCGCCCTCCCGGCACTGCACCGGCTCGCCGATGCCCTGCGCACGCTGCACGGCACCCGCTCCGCCGCCCACGGCAAGGTGGCCGTGATCGACAACGGCGGTACGGCACACGGGGATTCCTGCGCCCGGCTGGTCACCGACCGCGCCCTGGCCGACATCGCCGAGACCGCCGTACGCGAGCCGCGGGCCGCCGCCGCCCGGGAGCGGCTGGAGGACGCCGTGCACGCCCTGGCCGCGGAGGTCCGCCCGCGCGCCGACCACGTCCTCGTCCACGGCGAACTCGGCCCGGACCACGTCCTGTTGGACGAGCACGCAAACCCCGCCCTGATCGACATCGAAGGGCTGATGTACTTCGACGCCGAGTGGGAGCACGTCTTCCTGCGGCTGCGCTTCGGGCCGCACTACGACGTCCTGCGCGCCGACGGCCTGGACGAGGACCGGCTGCGGCTGTACCGGCTGGCGCTGCACCTCAACCTCGTCGCCGGCCCGCTGCGGCTGCTCGACGGGGACTTCCCCTTTGCCCAATCCATGCGCGGTATCGCCGAGCACAACCTGGCACGCGCCCTTGACCTGGTGAAACGCTGACCGTCGGCGGGCTGCGCCTGCGGGTGCCGGCCGAGCGGCCCGGCCGCGGTGCTACGACGACGACCTCCTCCTGATCTTCGAGCCCAGCCACACCAGCGGGTCGTACTTGCGGTCGACCACGCGCTCCTTCATCGGGATCAGGGCGTTGTCCGTGATGTGAATGCCCTCGGGGCAGACCTCCGTGCAGCACTTGGTGATGTTGCAGTAGCCGAGGCCGTGCTCGTCCTGGGCGGTGTGCCCCCGGTCCAGGCCCGTCCCGGCGGCCCCGTCCAGCGGGTGCATGTCCAGCTCGGCGATCCGCATCAGGAAGCGCGGGCCCGCGAAGGCCGGCTTGTTCTCCTCGTGGTCGCGCACCACGTGGCAGGTGTTCTGGCACAGGAAGCACTCGATGCACTTGCGGAACTCCTGCGAGCGGTCCACGTCCTCCTGCGTCATCCGGTACTCGCCGGGGCCCACACCCGCGGGCGGCACGAACGCCGGGACCTCCCTGGCCTTCTGGTAGTTGAAGCCGACGTCCGTCACCAGGTCGCGGATCACCGGGAAGGTGCGCATCGGGGTCACGGTGATCGTCTCGTCGCGGGAGAACACCGACATGCGCGTCATGCACATCAGCCGCGGCCGGCCGTTGATCTCCGCCGAGCACGAACCGCACTTGCCCGCCTTGCAGTTCCAGCGCACGGCCAGATCGGGGGCCTGGGTGGCCTGGAGGCGGTGGATGATGTCGAGGACCACCTCGCCGTCGTTCACCTCGACGGTGAAGTCCCGAAGGCCTCCGCCCTCGACGTCACCCCGCCACACCTTGAAGCGGGCCTCGTAGCTGCTCACTCGTACAGCTCCTCTTCGGCGAGGTACTTGACCAGCTCCTCCTTCTCGAAGAGGGCGAGCAGGTCCGGGCGGATGGGTTCGGTGGTCTCGCGGGTGAGACGGATCTGCCCGCGGGCGGGGTCGGTGGCCGCGAGGCCGCCGGTGGGATCGGCGAGGGCGCACAGCAGGTTGGCGTTGCGCCACCGGCGGTCCATCGTGGGATGGTCCTCGCGGGTGTGGCCGCCGCGCGACTCGGTGCGCTCCAGCGCCGCGCGGGCCACGCACTCGCTGACCAGCAGCATGTTCCTGAGGTCCAGGGCGAGATGCCAGCCCGGGTTGAACTGGCGGTGGCCCTCCACCCCGGCCCGCCGGGCACGCAGGCGCAGCTCGGCGAGTTTCTCCAGGGCCTGCGTCATCTCGCCCTCGCGGCGGATGATGCCGACCAGGTCGTTCATGGTCTGCTGGAGTTCCTGGTGCAGGGTGTACGGGTTCTCCGGCGGGCCCGCCTCGCCCGCCCGGTCCGCCTCCGCCTCGGCCTCGGCCGAGAAGGGCCGCAGTGCCTCGGCCGCCGCCATGTCCACCTGGGTCTCGTCCACGGGCGGGCGGGCGTCCGCGAGGCCCGCCGCGTACTCCGCCGCGTGCCAGCCCGCCCGGCGCCCGAACACCAGCAGGTCGGACAGCGAGTTGCCGCCGAGCCGGTTGGAGCCGTGCATGCCGCCCGCCACCTCACCGGCCGCGAACAGGCCCGGCACCCCGCGTGCCCCCTCCGTGTCGGAGTCGACGGCGACGCCGCCCATCACGTAGTGACAGGTCGGCCCGACCTCCATCGGCTCCGCCGTGATGTCGACGTCCGCCAGCTCCTTGAACTGGTGGTACATGGACGGCAGTCGGCGGCGGATGACCTCGGCCGGCATGCGCGTCGAGACGTCCAGGAAGACCCCGCCGTGCGGGGAGCCGCGGCCCGCCTTCACCTCGGAGTTGATCGCGCGGGCGACCTCGTCACGGGGGAGCAGCTCGGGCGGGCGCCGGTTGTGCTCCTGGTCCTCGTACCAGCGGTCGCCCTCCTCCTCCGACTCGGCGTACTTCTCCTTGAAGACGTCGGGGACGTAGTCGAACATGAACCGCTTGCCCTCGGAGTTCCTGAGCACCCCGCCGTCGCCGCGCACCGACTCGGTCACCAGCAGGCCCTTGACCGACGGCGGCCAGATCATGCCCGTCGGATGGAACTGCACGAACTCCATGTTCAGCAGCGAGCCGCCCGCGAGCAGCGCCAGCGCGTGGCCGTCGCCGGTGTACTCCCACGAGTTCGACGTCACCTTGAAGGACTTGCCGATGCCGCCGGTCGCGATGACGACGGCGGGCGCTTCGAGGACGAAGAAGCGGCCGAACTCACGGTCGTACGCGAAGACCCCGCTGACCCGCGAACCGTCCTTCAGAATCCTCGTGACCGTGCACTCCTGGTAGACCTTGAGCCGGGACTCGTAGTCGCCGGTCTCCTTGAAGTCCTCCTGCTGGAGGGCGACGATCTTCTGCTGGAGCGTGCGGATCAGCTCCAGGCCCGTACGGTCGCCGACGTGAGCGAGGCGCGGGTACTCGTGGCCGCCGAAGTTGCGCTGCGAGATCTTCCCGTCCTTCGTGCGGTCGAACAGCGCGCCCCAGGTCTCCAGTTCCCACACCCGGTCCGGGGCCTCGCGCGCGTGCAGCTCGGCCATCCGCCACTGGTTCAGGAACTTGCCGCCGCGCATCGTGTCGCGGAAGTGGACCTGCCAGGTGTCGTGTTCGTTGACGTTGGCCATCGCCGCCGCGATGCCGCCCTCGGCCATCACCGTGTGCGCCTTGCCGAACAGCGACTTGCAGATCACTGCCGTACGGGCGCCCCGCTCGCGCGCCTCGATCGCGGCCCGCAGCCCGGCGCCGCCGGCACCGACCACGACGACGTCCCACTCCTGCCGGTCCACCACGGACATCAGTCGGCTCCACCTGTTTCTAGAGATCGATCTGTTTCTAGAGGGTCTGTTCCTAGAAGAAGCGCGGGTCGGCGAAGACCCCGGACGCGACGAGATACACGTAGAAGTCGGCGAGCCACACGCTGAACAGCGACGCCCACGCCAGCTGCATGTGCCGGGCGTTGAGCCGGCCCACGAACTGCCACGCCCGGTAGCGCACGGGGTGCTTGGAGAAGTGCTTGAGCTTGCCGCCCACGATGTGCCGGCACGAGTGGCAGGAGAGGGTGTACGCCCAGATCAGCACGATGTTGACCAGGAACACCAGGGTGCCGAGGCCCATGTGGCCCCACCGGTAGTGCGTGTCGCGGAAGGACAGCACGGTGTCGTAGGTCAGTACGCCGGCGACCAGCAGGGCGGCGTAGAAGAAGTACCGGTGGACGTTCTGGAGGATGAGCGGGAAGCGGGTCTCGCCGGTGTACTTCGCGTGCGGCTCGGCGACGGCGCAGGCGGGCGGGGACGCCCAGAAGCTGCGGTAGTAGGCCTTGCGGTAGTAGTAGCAGGTCAGCCGGAAGCCGAGCGGGAAGATCAGGATGATGATGGCGGGGGACAGGCCCCACCAGCTCCCGAAGAGGTCGGCGTTCGGACCGGCGTGCATGGTCCGGCAGTTCTGCGCCAGACAGGGCGAGTAGAACGGCGAGACGTACGGCGCCGCGTAGTAGTCCGTGCCCGCGAAGGCCCGCCATGTCGAGTAGACGACGAAGGCGAACAGACCGGCCGCGGTGACGGCGGGGGCCAGCCACCAGCGGTCGGTCCGCAGATGCGGGGCGGCGATCGCGGCGCGCGTACGGGCCCGTACGCCGCCGCTGTTCTGTTGGGGTTCCGTACCAGTGGCCAAGGGATGACTCCGGTCGGTTCGGGTCGGTTCAGGGGGCGTGGCGGTCGCGGGCCCCCAGTCCCTCGTCGTCCGTGTCGACCCACAGGGAGCGGTCGTACGGCGTGTCGGAGATGGTGACGAGGTCGGGCCGGCGGGGCGCGGTGCCCTTGTCGGCCGTGTCGCGCAGCAGCCCGAGGCTTTCGCGCAGATGGTCGGCGTCCATTCGGACCCGGCGCATCTCCAGGCCGTTGCTGCCGAGCTGGTGCTCCAGGCGCCCCAGCGAGCGGTTCAGTTCGTCGAGGGAGCGCTGGACCGAGGCGATGTCGTCGTGCACGGACATGGTGTGCCCTCACTTCCGCGGGTCCGGCGGGCCTTGGGCGGCAACGTTCATGCGCCTTGGAGTGTTGCGCGTCACACGTGCCGATGTGAAGGCATGTGCAGCGATTGGCGGAGGCGTACGGATGCATCAGCGGTGGTGTTGCGCCACACGGGTGAGGTCACCACCCGTCATCGCCGTGTCGCCCTCGGTTGCCGGATCCTTTCCTCTTCAGTGGGCCGCATAGATCTGATCAGCTCCATATACCGCCAAACGTGATCATAACGCCCGCGGCTTCCCGGAGGTAGCAGAAATGTCCAACGAGGGCTGGCGCCCCGAAGGGGCGCGGGGAACTGCGCGCTCGGCCACGACGGTGCCGCGGACGGCCGAGTGCGCTTCGCGGCACTTCACGCGCTCGGTCGCCTTCCTGGCGGCCGGCGCCCTCGTGCCGTTCCTCACCGGCTGCGGCGCCGACGTCGACGAGGCCGGCAAGCCGCTCGCCGGGCAGGACATCGCCCCGGCCGCCCGGGACCTGATCGCCGACGGCGGGACGTTGAAGTGGGCTGTCGACGCCGTCCCCGAGACGCTGAACACCTTCCAGGCCGACGCCGACGCCGGCACCACCCGGATCGCCCAGGCCGTCCTGCCCTCGATGTTCCGCCTCGACGCCCAGGGCCGGCCGGCGCCCAACCCCGCCTACCTGGAGTCGGCCAAGGTCATCGAGACCGAGCCGCGCCAGGTGGTGGAGTACAAGCTGAACCAGCAGGCCGTCTGGAGCGACGGCCGGGAGATCGGCGCCGCCGACTTCGTCGCCCAGTGGCGCGCCCTGTCCGGCAAGGACAGCTCCTACTGGACCGCCCGCAACGCCGGTTACGACCGCATCGAGAAGATCGAGCGCGGCGCCGGCGACCTCCAGGTCCGGGTCACCTTCTCGCGTCCCTACGCCGACTGGAAGTCGCTGTTCTCACCGCTGTACCCGAAGCAGGTCATGGGCAGCCCGGACGCCTTCAACGACGGCGCCCGGCGCAAGCTCCAGATCACCGCCGGACCCTTCAGGGTCGACAAGGTCGACACCGCCGCGAAGGACGTGGTCCTCACCCGCAACCCGCGCTGGTGGGGCAGGCCGGCCAAGCTGTCCCAGATCGAGCTGCACGCCGTACCCCGCGACAAGCGGGCCGCCGCGCTCGCCGACGGCAGCCTGGACGCCGCCGACGTCGACCCCGCCGAAGCGCAGCTGATCGGGCTCGCCGCCCAGGGCGCCGGAAGCCCGCTCCAGGGCTCCGGCAGGACCTCCGTGAAGAAGCTGCGCTCCTGGGCGCGGGCGCACGGTTTCGGCCCCGACAAGGTCAAGGCCGACGAGGAGGAACTGCGCAAGGACGTCGGCGCGTACCTGAACGAGCAGCAGGCGCTGCGCGGCTTCGACGTCCGCAGGTCGCTGGAGCCCGCCTACACCCAGCTCGCCCTCAACGGCTCCGAGGGCCCCCTCGCCGACGAGCGGGTCCGCCGGGCGGTCGCCCGCGCCCTGGACCGCAAGGAACTGGCCAAACTGGTCCTCACCCCGCTGGGCCTGCCCGCGGTCCCGGTCGGCAGCCATCTCGCGCTGTCCGGGCAGAGCGACTACGCCGACAGCAGCGGCGCCGTCGGGCAGGCGGACACCAAGGAGGCGGCGGCGCTGCTCGCCGACGCCGGCTGGGTGGCGGGCGGCCCGGTCAAGGAGCAGAAGAAGGGCAAGAAGGCGGCCGGTCCCGAGAGCGACAAGAGCGCCAAGGAGAAGCCGTCGGACGGCGGCAAGGACGGGCAGTACATCGTCGGCGAGGACAACAAGAGCGGCGACGGCGGCGACCGGCACCTCGCGCAGGAGGGCCGGCAGGGGGGAGTGCCCGGCGCGTACGCCCCCAAGGGCACGGCCGCCCCGGCCGGCGTCCCGGCCGGACCGCTCGCCAAGGACGGCAAGGCGCTCGCGCTGCGCTTCGTGCTCCCCTCCGGGCCCGGCTCCGAGACGTTGCACACGGTCGCCGAGCGGATCTCCGCGATGCTGGACCGGGTCGGCATCCGCACGACGATCAGCAAGGTCCCGGACGAGAGCTACTTCAAGGACCACATCGCCTCCGGCGACTACGACCTCGCCCTGTACTCGTGGCCGTCCTCCGCGTTCCCGGCGACGGACGCCCGCCCGATCTACGCCAAGCCGGTGCCCGCCGCCGACGGCTCGGTGAACGTCGAGCAGAACTACACGCGGGTCGGCACGGACCAGGTGGACCAGCTCTTCGACCAGGCCGCGGCGACCCTGGACGAGGAGGAGGCGCGGAACCTGATCAGGAAGGCCGACTCCAGGATCTGGGCCGCTGCCGGATCGATTCCGCTGTACCAGCGGCCGCAGTTGGTGGGGACGAGGAAGAACCTCGTCAACGTCGGGGCGTTCGGATTCCAGACGCCCGTCTACGAGGACATGGGGTATCTGAAGAAGGGCGCGAAGATCTCCCCGAGCCCCACGAGGTGAGGGCCGCCCGGCCTGCGCGGTGATGATCACACGGCCCTGAGGAGGCCGACCGTCCCGGGGCCACGTACCATGGGGTGAGGCCGTGGCGTGTGAAGCCCGGCAGGGCCCGCGTCACACGGACGTACGCGACGGCCTTCCTCACACTCCGGGAGTACGCCTTCATGGCCACGCGCCACGACATCCGCAACGTCGCCATCGTCGCCCACGTCGACCACGGCAAGACCACCATCGTCGACGGCATGCTGAAGCAGGCCGGCGCGTTCGCCGCCCACCAGCTCGACCAGGTCGACGACCGAGTCATGGACTCGAACGACCTGGAGCGTGAGAAGGGCATCACGATCCTCGCCAAGAACACGGCGGTGAAGTACCACCCCAAGGACGGCGGGGAGCCCATCACCATCAACATCATCGACACCCCCGGCCACGCCGACTTCGGCGGCGAGGTCGAGCGCGGTCTGTCGATGGTCGACGGTGTCGTGCTGCTCGTGGACGCCTCCGAGGGCCCGCTGCCGCAGACCCGCTTCGTGCTGCGCAAGGCGCTCCAGCAGCGCCTGCCCGTCATCCTGTGCATCAACAAGACGGACCGCCCGGACTCCCGGATCGACGAGGTCGTCAACGAGACCTACGACCTGTTCCTGGACCTGGACGCGGACGAGGACCAGATCGAGTTCCCGATCGTCTACGCCTGCGGCCGTGACGGCGTCGCCTCGCTGACCAAGCCGGCCGACGGCACGGTCCCGGCCGACAGCGACAGCCTGGAGCCGTTCTTCTCCACGATCCTGGAGCACATCCCGGCCCCGACCTACGACGAGGCCGCCCCGCTCCAGGCCCACGTCACCAACCTCGACGCCGACAACTTCCTCGGCCGTATCGCGCTGCTCCGCGTCGAGCAGGGCGAGCTGCGCAAGGGCCAGACGGTTGCCTGGATCAAGCGCGACGGCTCGGTCAGCAACGTCCGCATCTCCGAGCTGATGATGACCGAGGCGCTCACCCGCAGGCCCGCCGAGGTGGCCGGCCCGGGTGACATCTGCGCGGTGGCCGGTATCCCGGACATCATGATCGGCGAGACCCTGGCCGACACCGAGAACCCCATCCCGCTGCCGCTGATCACGGTCGACGAGCCCGCGATCTCCATGGTCATCGGTACGAACACCTCGCCGCTGGTCGGCCGGGGCGGCACCGGCAAGGGCGCCGACGCGAAGTCGGCCGTGAAGGACCGCAAGGTCACCGCCCGCCAGGTCAAGGACCGTCTGGACCGCGAGCTGATCGGTAACGTCTCCCTCCGTGTCCTGGAGACGGACCGCCCCGACGCCTGGGAGGTCCAGGGCCGTGGTGAGCTGGCGCTCGCCATCCTGGTCGAGCAGATGCGCCGCGAGGGCTTCGAGCTGACCATCGGCAAGCCCCAGGTCGTCACCAAGGAGGTCGACGGCAAGGTCTACGAGCCGGTCGAGCGCATGACGATCGACGTGCCCGAGGAGCACATGGGCGCGGTCACGCAGCTCATGGGTGTCCGCAAGGGCCGCATGGACAACATGTCGAACCACGGCTCCGGCTGGGTGCGCATGGAGTTCGTGGTGCCGTCCCGCGGTCTGATCGGTTTCCGGACCGAGTTCCTGACCCAGACCCGCGGCACGGGTATCGGCCACTCCATCCACGAGGGCCACGAGCCCTGGTTCGGCACGCTCCAGACCCGTAACAACGGCTCGCTGGTCGCCGACCGCTCCGGCTCCGTCACCGCGTTCGCGATGACGAACCTCCAGGAGCGCGGCGTGCTGTTCACCGAGCCGGGCACCGAGGTGTACGAGGGCATGATCGTCGGTGAGAACTCCCGCTCCGACGACATGGACGTCAACATCACCAAGGAGAAGAAGCTCACCAACATGCGGTCCTCGACGGCCGACGTGGCCGAGTCGATCGTGCCTCCGCGCAAGCTGTCGCTGGAGCAGTCGCTGGAGTTCTGCCGTGACGACGAGTGCGTCGAGGTGACCCCGGAGGCCGTTCGCATCCGCAAGGTGAACCTGGACGCCCGTGAGCGCGCCCGCGCCGCGAGCCGCGCCAAGCACGGCTGATCCACCGGCAGTTGAGCCCGGGTGCCCCGAGGGTGGGGTGCCCGGGCTCTTTGCTGCCCGTGACTGAATTGAGATCTGCAGGCAGTGGTCGGTGGTCGAGCCATGGCAGATAGTTAGCCGCGAAACCCCCTCCTGTTGGTGCATGCGTGGATCACTCACACCTTGAAACGGATAAACCGTGGCAAGTACTGTCGAGACAGAAGCCAGTGCCGTCAAGCTAGAGGGCCGGTCACCCGGCCGCCTGATGTGGATGCGCTTCAAGCGTGACCGCACGGGTGTCATCTCGGCCTACGTCGTGGGCTTCTTCTTCCTGATCGGCCTGCTCGCCCCGCTGATCTCCAAGGTGTACGGCAAGGATCCGTACACGGTGTACGCGGACGAGCGCCCGGACCTGTTCGACAGCGCCGGTGTGCCGGTCAAACCCAACGGCGGTATCAGCGGCGACTTCTGGTTCGGACTCGAACCCGGCAACGGCTACGACGTCTTCACCAAGCTGATCTACGGCATCCGCACCTCGCTGACGATCTCGGTGGCCGTCACCCTCGCGGTCGTCGTCACCGCCATCCTGCTCGGGGTCACCGCCGGCTACCTCGGCGGCAGGACCGACTACCTCCTCGGCCGGGTCATCGACTTCCTGCTCGCCTTCCCGGCCCAGCTGTTCTTCATCGCCAGCATGCCGGTCGTCGTCTCCCTGTTCGTCAGCCCCCGCGACCAGACCCCCACCTACGTCCGGGTGATCGCGCTCATCCTCGTCCAGTGGTTCCTGGGCTGGATGGGCCTCGGCCGCATCCTGCGCGGCACCGCACTCGCCCTGCGCGAACGGGAGTTCATCGAGGCGGCCAAGGTCAGCGGCGCCTCGCCGTGGCGGATCATCCGCAGGGAGATCCTGCCGAACATCGTGACCCCGCTGCTGGTGCAGGCGACCTATCTGCTGCCCAACTTCGTGACCGCCGAGGCCGGTCTGTCCTTCCTCGGCGTGGGCATCGTCGAACCGACGCCTGACTGGGGGCAGATGTTCTCCAAGGCGTCCACCCAACTGGTGATGGAGAACGACATCACCTACATGTTCTTCCCCGGCATCTCGATGATCATCTTCGTCGTCGCGTTCAACCTGCTCGGGGACTCGGTCAGAGACGCCTTCGATCCCAAGACCGCGCGCTGACCCCCGTACCGCAACTCCCGTACCGCAATCCGACGGAACGTCAGTTTCACAGATGGGTGGGATCTCGTGATGAGTAGGGGCGGACGCCACGCATACGGCGCACTCTCCGTGCTCGCGGCCGGAGCTCTCGTGCTCACCGGTTGCAGCAAGGGCGGCAGCGACACCGGTACGAACGACAAGAAGGACCAGCAGAACGCCAAGAGCCAGCAGGCGCCCATCAAGTTCGGGAACGCCGCCGACTCCACCGGCCCCGCGGCCCCGGTGCCCGGCGCCAAGTCCGGCGGAGCCATGGAGGTGCTCGCGCGCGACAGCTACGCCCACCTCGACCCGGCCCAGATCTACGTGCAGGACCAGATGGCGATGGCGCAGCTGATCCACAGAGGCCTCACCGGCTACAAGGCGACCAGCGACGACGGCCACCAGCACGAGGTGGTCGGCGACCTCGCCACCGACTCCGGCACCACCACCGACGGCGGCAAGACCTGGAAGTACACGCTCAAGGACGGCATCAAGTTCGCGGACGGCACGCCGATCACCTCCACGGACGTCCGCCAGACCGTCGAGCGTCTCTTCGCGCCCTTCATCACCCAGGGCCCGAGCTACCTCCAGCAGTGGCTCGCGAACACCTCGGGCACCGGCTACCGCAAGCTGCTCCCCGACGGCCCGTACAAGGGCAAGCACCTGCCGGACAGCGTCCTGTCGACGCCCGACGCGAAGACCGTCGTCTTCCACTTCGCCAAGCCGCACCCGGACCTGCCGTACACCCTGGCGATGGCCGGCTACGCGGTCGTCTCCGCCAAGGGCGACACCCAGCAGAAGTACGACAAGAACCCGGTCACCACCGGCCCGTACAAGATCCAGTCGTTCCAGTCCGGCAAGTCGATGGTGCTGGTCAGGAACCCGAACTGGGACCCGAAGACGGACCCGATCCGGCACCAGTACGTGGACCGGTTCAACATCACGTTCAACCAGCAGTACGAGACCTCCACCAAGGCGCTGCTCGCCGACAGCGGGCCCGACCGGACCGGCGTCAGCTTCAGCAACCAGGTCGACGCGGGCAACCTCTCCAAGGTGCTCGGGGACCCGAAGCTCAAGTCCCGCACGGTCTCCGGCTACCAGCCGTACGTCGGCCAGATGAACATCAACATGAGCAAGCCCGAGATGAAGGACATCCGGGTCCGCGAGGCCATCGCCTACGCCCTGCCGATCTCGCCGTTCGTGCGGGCCTACGGCGGCAGCGACGCCATGGAGGTCGCGGGCGGCATCATCTCCCCGACCGTCTCCGGCTACGACGCCTCCTTCGACCCGTTCGGCAAGAAGAAGAACCCCGGCGGCGACCCGGCCAAGGCCAGGAAACTGCTCCAGGACGCCGGCAAGCTCAACATGAAGCTGACCTTCGGCTACATCAACACCAACGAGGGTCAGCAGTACTCCACCGCCATGGCCGCGGGCCTGACCAAGGCCGGATTCAACGTGCAGCGCCAGGAGATCCCGTCCGAGACCTACTACGACCAGGTCTCCAAGCTGAACAACAACTACGACATCTTCCACAGCGCGTGGGGCGCCGACTGGCCGTCCGCCTCCACGGTGATCCCGCCCTCCTTCGACGGCCGGCAGATCGCCGACGGCGCGGCGAACTACTCGCAGGTCAACGACACGCACGTGAACAGCGAGATCGACCGCATCAGCGCGATCACCGACCCGGTCAAGGCCGCGGCCGAGTGGGAGAAGCTCGACAAGTACCTGCTGACCAAGGTGGTCAACGTCGTCCCGACGGGCTACTACAAGCAGGTCCAGATCGCCGGTTCGGGCGTCGGCGGGTTCGTCTACGACGACGTGATCGGCGGCGTCGACCCGCGCCGACTCTTCATCAAGTAACCGTCCCCGTACGGCACTCGGCGCGCTCCCGGTCGGGGTGCGCGCCGGGTGCCGGCCCGGCCGCCGACGTCTGAGAGCTGCCCTGTCATGCTGCGCTTCCTCGTGCGCCGGATCATCGGCGCCGTCGTCATCCTGTTCCTGCTGAGCATCGTCGCGTTCCTGCTCTTCTTCGGGGTGCCCCGGGACCCGGCACTCCTGATGTGCGGCAAGACCTGCAACCCGGACAGCATCGCGAACATCCACCATGTGCTCGGCCTCGACAAGCCCCTCACCGAGCAGTACGGGATCTTCCTGCACAACCTCGTCCTGGGCAGCGGCCAGTTCGCCCAGGGACCGTGCCCCGCCCCCTGCTTCGGCTACTCGTACCACACCGACGAGCAGGTCTGGGGCACGCTGATGGACCGCCTGCCCACCACCGTCTCGCTCACCCTGGGCGCGGCCGCGTGCTTCCTGCTCGTCGGCCTCGGCACCGGACTGCTCGCCGCCTGGCGGCGCGGCACGCTGGTCGACAAGACGGCCACCGCCGGCGCCATGGTCGTCAGCTCGCTCCAGATCTACTTCCTCGGCCCGCTGGCCCTCGCGGTCCTCGTCTACCAGACCCACTGGTTCGACAAGCCGGCCTACACCCCGATCAGCCAGGACCCCGTCAGCTGGTTCAGCGGCCTGGTCATCCCCTGGGTGGTGCTGTCCACGATCTTCGCCGCGCAGTACACCCGTATGGCCCGCTCCTCGATGATCGAACAGCTCCAGGAGGAGCACGTCCGCACCGCCCGCGCCAAGGGCATGTCCCGGGCCTACGTCTTCTTCCGCTACGCCTGGCGCGGCTCGCTCATCCCGATCGTCACCATCTTCGGCATCGACCTCGGCTCGCTGTTCGGCGGCGCCATCATCACCGAGTACACCTTCGGCCTGCCGGGCCTCGGCAACCTCGCCGTGCAGGCCGTCAACTTCAGCGATCTGCCGCTGCTGCTCGGCGTGATGCTCTTCTCGGCCAGCATGATCCTGCTGTTCAACATCATCGTCGACGCCGCGTACGCCTTCATCGACCCGCGCGTGCGGCTGTCCTGAGGCCGAAGGAGAAGCAGACGTCATGAGCAACCCTCTTCTCTCCGTACGGGACCTGCACGTCAGCTTCCGGACCGAGGACGGCGTCGTACGGGCCGTGGACGGGCTCTCCTTCGACCTGGAGCGGGGCAGGACGCTCGGCATCGTGGGGGAGTCCGGCTCGGGCAAGTCGGTGACCAACCTGACCGTCCTCGGGCTGCACAACCCCATGTTCACCACGGTCGAGGGCGAAATCCTGCTCGACGGAAGGGAGTTGACCACCGCGCGCGAGTCCGAGCTGGAGAAGCTGCGCGGCAACAAGGTCGCCATGATCTTCCAGGACCCGCTCACCGCGCTCTCCCCGTACTACACCGTCGGCCGGCAGATCGCCGAGCCGTACATGAAGCACAACGGCGCCTCCAAGAAGGCCGCCTGGGAGCGGGCCGTGGAGATGCTCGGCAAGGTCGGCATCCCGAACCCGAAGGAGCGGGCGAAGGACTATCCGCACCAGTTCTCCGGCGGTATGCGCCAGCGTGCGATGATCGCCATGGCGCTGGTCTGCGACCCCGACCTGCTCATCGCCGACGAACCCACGACCGCCCTCGACGTGACCGTGCAGGCGCAGATTCTCGATCTGCTCAAGGACCTGCAACAGGAGTTCGGATCCGGCATCATCTTCATCACCCACGACCTGGGGGTGATCGCCGACATGGCCGACGACATCATGGTGATGTACGCGGGCGGAGCGGTGGAACGGGGCACCACGCACGAGGTGCTGCGCTCGCCCCAGCACCCGTACACCTGGGGCCTGCTGAACTCCATGCCGCGCCTCGACTCCGATCCAGGCGGCCGGCTGTCCCCGATCCCCGGCACGCCGCCCTCGCTGCTCCGCCCGCCGTCCGGCTGCCGCTTCCACCCCCGCTGCACCTTCCAGGACCGGGTGGCGGGCACCGGCCGCTGCGCGGGGGAGCGACCGCTCCTCGCCCCCGACCGGGCAGCGGCCTGCCATCTCACCGCGGACCAGAAGCGGACCATCTTCATCGAGGAGATCAAGCCCCGACTGGGCTAGGTCGTCAGACGTTCCAGGAGGTCACCGGCATGACAGAGGACCTGGTCCTTCCGGCACCGCGCGAACAGGGCGGCGGCACGGACGGGGAGCCGTTGCTGCAGGTCTCGAAGCTGACCAAGTACTTCCCCGTCAAAGGCGGTTTCCCGATCCGCCGGACCATCGGCCACGTCCAGGCCGTGGACGGCATCGACCTGACCGTGCACGCCGGGGAGAGCTTCGGCCTGGTCGGCGAGTCGGGCTGCGGCAAGTCCACCACCGGCCGGGTGATCACCCGGCTGCTGGAGCCGACGTCCGGATCGGTCACCTACCGCGGCCGGGACATCAGCCACGCCGGCCGCAGGGAACTGGCGCCGATCCGCTCCGAGATCCAGATGATCTTCCAGGACCCGTACTCGTCGCTGAACCCCCGGCAGACGGTGGGCACGATCATCTCCGGTCCCATGGAGATCAACGGCATCCGGCCGGAGGGCGGCCGGGAGAACCGGGTCCGTGAACTCCTGGAGATCGTCGGTCTCAACCCCGAGCACTACAACCGCTTCCCGCACGAGTTCTCCGGCGGCCAGCGCCAGCGCATCGGCGTGGCCCGGGCGCTGGCCCTGGAGCCGAAGCTGATCGTCGCCGACGAGCCGGTCTCGGCCCTGGACGTCTCGATCCAGGCCCAGGTCGTAAACCTGCTCCAGAAGGTCCAGAACGAGCTCGGCATCGCCTTCCTCTTCATCGCCCACGACCTCGCGATCGTCCGGCACTTCTCGCAGCGCGTCGCCGTGATGTACCTCGGGAAGATCATCGAGGTGGGCGACCGCGAGTCCATCTACGTCCGTCCCCGCCACCCCTACACCCACGCCCTGCTGTCCGCCGTACCCGAGGTGAACCTCACGGACGACGACAGCGCGGGCCGCGAGCGCATCCGGCTGGCTGGTGACGTCCCCTCCCCGATCGCCCCGCCCTCGGGCTGCCGCTTCCGCACCCGCTGCTGGAAGGCACAGGACAGGTGCGCGTCGGAGGAGCCACCGCTGGTCCGGCTCTCCGGGAACCACGAGGGCCATCTGACGGCCTGCCACTTCCCGGAGGAGCCGACGATCGAGGCGCGGGACGAGGACATCATCCTGGACCCGGCACTGGCGGCGCTGGAGGAGCGGCCGGGCGAGCCGGGCGCCTGAGGCGCTTCTGCGGGCAGCCGGGCTAGCGCGCCCTTTCGGCCACGGTGATGATCTCGGGGCCGATGGCGGTGAGCGGCCCGCGCTGCCAGTCCCCGTACTGCGCCACGACGCTCAGCCCGGCCTCGCCGAGGACGTCCCGCAGGGCGTGGTCGTCGAGGAACCGCAGGACGCCGTGGCTGACCCGGGGCGCGGGCCAGCCGTCGCCCTCGTACGTCTCGGTGAACCGCACCCGCCCGCGGTGCAGCCCGTCGCCCTGGACCTCGTGCCACATCCGCACCGGCGTGCCGTCGGCCGCCGTGACCTCGTGCACCCGCTCCGGGGTCCACCGTTCCCAGGCCCGGGCGGCCGGATTACGGGTCTCGAACACGAACCGCCCGCCGGGCCCGAGAGCCTCCCGCACGGCGTGCAGCAGGCGGCGGATCTCCTCGTCCCCGGTCAGCTCCTGGAAGGCGTGTCCGGTCATGACGACGAGGTCGAACTCGCCGTCCCAGCTTCGCACTCGGGTGTCTCCGAGCACCCACTCGACGCCGTCCGGCCGGGCTCTGCGCGCCTGGACGAGCATGGCGGCGGCCGGATCGAGTCCCGTCAGCCGTCCCGGATGCCCCTCGGCCCGGGCCCGCCGCAGCAGGCGCCCGGTCCCGCATCCGATGTCCAGCACCGCGCGGGCCTCCCGCACCAGACCGAGGTAGAAGTCGTCACCCGGCCCCCAGGGGTTGAGGCTGTCGTAGAGCGCGGCGAGCGAGAGATCGGCGAACGAATGATCTACCACCGCGGCAGTGTGACACACGAAACTGAACGGTGTGTCAGGTTCCGGTGGAGTTCTTGAGGGTCTCTCAACTCTGGCGCCTCAAGGCGTCGACGAAGGTGGTGAAGGTGGCGGGTGGGAGGGCGAGGGCGGCTCGGGCGTGGCCTGAGTCGGAGCGTGGTCGTGGGGCCGCTCGCTTCAGAGAGCGGCCCGGAAGGGCGGTGGGCCTGGCCGGTGCCGGGCCCTGGAGCCGGCTGTGCAGGGCTGTCGGCTGGAGGGAGGGGGCCGCATTCGTTCCAGGAAGGGGCGTGGGCGACGGGGGCCGAAGGGGGAGAGGGGCGGCCAACGCCGAAGGCCCGCGCCTGGGCGGGCGCGGGCCTTCGGGTGGGGCCTGTTCGGGTCAGGCTGCCGTCTCGGTGTCCTTGACGAGGTCGGCCTTGGCCGGGCGGGGGGCGGGGGCCGTCTCCTGCGTCTCCGGGTAGTGGCAGGCCGTGAGGTGGCCAGGCTTGTTGCCGTCCACTTGCACCAGCGGCGGTGCCTCCGTCGCGCACTTCTCCGTCGCCTTCCAGCAGCGGGTGCGGAAGCGGCAGCCGGAGGGCGGGTTGATCGGGGAGGGGACGTCACCGACCAGGCGGATGCGCTCGCGCGGCTCCGCGTCCACCGTCGCCTCGGGCACGGCGGAGAGCAGGGCCCGGGTGTACGGGTGACGGGGGTTGTCGTACAGGTCCGCGCGGTCGGCGATCTCGACGATCTTGCCCAGGTACATCACCGCGACGCGCTGCGAGAAGTGCCGGACGATCGCGAGGTCGTGGGCGATGAAGACGAACGCGATGCCCAGTTCCTTCTGGACCTTCTGGAGCAGGTTGACGACCTGGGCCTGGATCGAGACGTCCAGGGCCGAGACCGGCTCGTCGGCGACGATCAGCTTCGGCTCCAGGGCCAGCGCCCGGGCCACGCCGATGCGCTGGCGCTGGCCGCCGGAGAACTCGTGCGGGAAGCGGTTGTAGTGCTCGGGGTTGAGACCGACGATCTCCAGGAGTTCACGGACCCGGTTCTCCCGGCCGCCCTCCGGCCGGATGCCGTTGATCTCCATGGGGCCGGAGATGATCTTGCCGACCGTCTGCCGGGGGTTCAGCGAGGCGTACGGGTCCTGGAAGATCATCTGGATCTCGGAGCGGATCGGCGCCAGCTGCTTGCGGCCCGCGTGCGTGATGTCCTGCCCGCGGTATGTGATCTTGCCGCCGGTCGGTTCGAGGAGGCGGGTGATCAGCCGGCCCGTGGTCGACTTGCCGCAGCCCGACTCGCCGACGAGGCCCAGGCTCTCGCCCTCGGCCACCTGGAAGTCCAGGCCGTCGACCGCCTGCACCGCGCCGACCGTACGGCGGACGGGGAAGCCGCCCTTGATCGGGAAGTGCTTCGTGAGCCCGGAGACGTCCAGGAGGGGGTTCGTGTTGCTCATGGTCGTGAAGTCCCGTCTGGTGTCCGTCAGTTGTGCCGGGTTCCGGCGAAGTCGGCGAAGAGGTCCTGCTTCTGCTCCGCGGTGAGGTGGCAGGCGGAGCCTCGGCCCTCGGCCACCTCCAGCGTCGGGCGCTCGGTGGAGCACCGGCCGTCCGACACCTTCTCGGCGAACGCGCAGCGCGGGTGGAAGCGGCAGCCGGACGGCGGGTTGAGCAGCGAGGGCGGGGAGCCGGGGATGGGGGAGAGCGGCACGTCGACCGGTCCCTCCAGGCTCGGCATCGAGTTCAGCAGACCCAGGGTGTAGGGGTGGTCCGGGGCGCTCAGCACCTGCTTCTTGGTGCCGCGCTCCACGCACCGGCCGCCGTACATCACCAGCACGTCGTCCGCGATGTCGGCGATGACGCCGAGGTCGTGGGTGATGAAGATGATGGCGGTGCCGAACTCCTGCTGGAGGTCCTTGAGCAGGTCCATGATCTGGGCCTGGACCGTCACGTCGAGGGCCGTGGTCGGCTCGTCGGCGATCAGCAGCTCGGGGTCGCAGACCAGCGCCATGGCGATCATCGCGCGCTGGCGCATACCGCCGGAGAACTGGTGCGGGTAGTCGTCCACGCGCGTGTCGGGCTGGGGGATGCCGACCCGGCGCAGCATCTCGATCGCCCGCGCCCGGGCCTCCTTCTTGGAGGCGCCGGTGTGCTTGCGGTACGTCTCGGCGATCTGCGCGCCGATGGTGTGGTAAGGCGAGAGCGAGGCCAGCGCGTCCTGGAAGATCATGGACATCTTGTTGCCGCGCAGCTTTTCCAGCTCGGACTCGGTGGCGCTGATCAGCTCCTTGCCGTCGAGCACGATCTCGCCGTCCATCGTGGTGTTCCGCGGGTCGTGCAGACCCAGGATCGCCATGTTGGTGACGGACTTGCCGGAGCCGGACTCGCCGACGATGCCGAGCGTCTTGCCCTTCTCCAGGTCGAACGACAGCCCGTCGACGGCCTTGACGACGCCGTCCTCGGTGGAGAAGTGGACCTTCAGGTCGCGCAGGGAGAGGAAGGGGGTGCTCATGGTCTCTCCTTAAGCGAGGCGCACGCGCGGGTCGATGAGGGCGTACACGGAGTCGACGATGATGTTGAAGACGACGATCGCCGCGGCGGCGACCAGGACGACTCCGAGCAGCATCGGCAGGTCGCTGGTGTTGACCGCCTTCACCGACAGCGCACCGATGCCCTGGAGGCTGAAGGTCGACTCGGTGATGATCGCGCCGCCGAGCAGCGTGCCGAGGTCGAGACCGAAGATGGTGACGATCGGGCCCATCGCGCCGCGCCAGGCGAAGCGGAAGAACACCGTACGGCGCGAGAGGCCCTTGGCGCGGGCGGTGCGGACGTAGTCCTCGCTGAGCGACTCGACCATCTGGGAGCGGGTCATACGGGTGTAGTTGGCGGTGAAGATCAGCGACAGCACCAGCCACGGCACCAGCAGGCCCTCGAACCACTGGCCGGGATTCTGGGTGAACGGCGTGTAGTTGGCCCGCACCAGCAGGTGCCACTGGTCCACGAGGAGGTAGGTGGCGAAGACGCCGACGACGTAGATCTGCATCGACGACGCGATCAGCGAGGCCGAGCTGGCGATCTTGTCGAGGGCCTTGCCCTGCTTCACCGCGGCCAGCATGCCGGTGCCGACACCGAAGATCACGAAGACCACGGCGCTGCCGATGGCCAGGGAGATGGTGGTCGGGAAGCGGTCCAGGATGGTGCCCATGACCGGCTCGCGGTTCTGGAACGAGTAGCCGAGGCACGGCGCGTTGCAGTGCCCGAAGGAGGCGTAGTCACGCCCCGTGAACACGCCCTTGAGCCAGTCCCAGTACTGCACGGGGAGCGAATGATCGATCCCCAGGTTCTTCTTCACCAGGGCCAGGGTCTCGGGGGTGCAGACCTTGCCGCACGCGATGCGGGCGGGGTCACGCGGAGCGGCGTAGAACAGGACGAACACCAGGGCGCTGATGATCAGCAGGATCACAGCGGCGCCGAGGGTCCGGCGGATGAGGAAGCGGAGCATGGCAGTTGGGTTTTCCTGACGGGATGCCGTAGGGGGTGAGACGGCGGGGCGGCGTCGTGGCCGCCCCGCCGGGGGTGGAACGTCAGGCCTTCACGAAGGTCTTGTACAGCAGGGTCGCCGAGAAGTTCGGGTCGTACTGCGCGCCGCCGACCTTCGAGCCGTACAGGTAGTAACGGCGCTGGAACGTCTCCGGGATGATCGGCGCGACCTCCTGCATGATCCGCTTGTCCAGCGCGGCCCAGGCCTTGCCCGCCTCCTGCTGGTCGGCGATCACCGCGTTCTTCTTGATCCCGTCGTTGATCCAGCTGATGTTGGTCTGCGAGATGTTGTTCTGGCCGTTGCCGATGGCACCGCCGTCGAACAGCGGCTGGATCACGGTGTAGGCGGTCGGCCAGTCCGGGGACCAGCCGAACCACATCACGTCGTAGCTGTTGTTGATCTGCTGGATCTGGTCGTAGTACGTGGTGTTGTCGACCGCCTTGATGACCGGCGTGAAGCCGGCCGCCTTCAGCGCGTTCTCGATGACGACCTTGGTCTTGTCGTAGGTCGGGTCCTTCGGGTACGCGTAGACGACCTTCATGCCCAGCTTGCCGGCCTCCTTCAGGAGCGCCTTGGCCTTGTCCGGGTCGCCCTGCGGCTTGGTGTCCTTGCCGTAGAGGTCGTACTTCGTGTAGCCGATGAGGTCCGGGCTCATGATCGTGGTCGCGAGGTCGCCGGCGGACGGGCCGCCGTAGATCTGGCGGATCTGCTGCAGCGGCCAGGCGTAGTTCAGGGCCTGGCGGACCTTCAGGTCGGTGACGCGCTTGGTGTTGATCGCGTAGTAGTAGACGCCCGGGGTGAGGCCGTTGAAGCTGCGGGCCTTCAGCTGCGGGTCGGTGAGCACCTTCTGGATGCGCTCGGCCGGGACGCCCTTGTAGATCGACACGGCGAACTGGTCGTTGCCCTGGTCCGCGATGAAGCGGTCGGTGGAGTCGAGCGACTCGATGCCGAAGGTGAACTCGAAGCCGTCCGGGTAGGCGTTGCGGATCGAGTCGGTCGCCGGGTCCCAGTTCGAGTTGCGGATCAGGACCATCGACTTGTCGGTCGTGTGGGCCTTGATCTTGTACGGACCCGAGGAGGCCGGCTGCTTGTCGTACTTCTCCTTGGTGTCCAGCTTCACGGACGTGGCGGCGTACGAGTGCATCGCCAGCGTGAAGTTGAAGTCCGGCTTGGGCTCGGCCAGCTTGAAGGTGATCGTCCGCTTCGTCTTGTCGGTGACGATCGAGTCGAGGTGCTTGCCCTTGTACGGGCCCTCGTACGCGTCACGCCACTTGGCGCTGCTGCCGGTCAGCGCGGCCTGGACGTAGGTGGCGCCCTCGGTGATGAACGGGGCCCACAGACGCTCGATGCCGTGGCGGACGTCGTCGACGGTCAGCTCGCTGCCGTCCTCCCACTTCAGACCCTCCTTCAGCGTGAAGGTCCAGGTCTTGTTGTCGGCGGAGGCGGTGCCGGTGTCGGTGGCGAGGTCGCCGACGAGCTTCTGGTGGCCCGTGGAGTCGATCTTGTAGCCGGTCAGGCAGCGGTGCAGGAGCAGCGCGGCCGTGGAGTTGTACGCGAAGTAGATGCGCTGCGGGTCGAGGTGCGAGAAGTCCTGCGGCGCCAGGCCGTAGATCGTGCCGCCCTTCTTCGCGCCGGGGATCTCCGGGGCCGGGCCGGTCGAGTCGGCCTTGGTGCCGATGGTGACCTTGGCGCCGGTGTACGAGGTGGCGCCGTCGGTCGGGGTGTTGCCGGTGCCGCCCCCGCCGCCGCTGCTGCACGCGGACAGCAGCGTCGAGCCCGCGGCCGCGACAGAGGTGGCGATGACAAAGTTTCTGCGGGAGAGAGACATGGCTGACCCGTTTTCTTAGTGGATGACAAGAGGTGCTTGACCCCGGCCGGGCCCCGTCGCCCGGTCGGGGTGGAACTCAGCGCTTGGTCTTCGGGTCCAGTGCGTCGCGGACCGAGTCGCCGAGAAGGTTGAAGGCGACGACGAAGATCACCATGGACACACCCGGGAAGAGCATGAAGGTGATGTCGTCCTGGTAGACCTTGGCGCCGTTCTGGATCATCACGCCCCAGTCGGGCGTCGGGTCGGAGAGCCCGACGCCGAGGAACGCGAGACCTGCTTCAGCGGTGACGTAGGTCGGGAGGAGCAGCGTTGCCTGGATGAGGATCGGGGTCCACAGGTTGGGCAGCAGTTCCTTGAAGATGATGCGGGCCGGGGAGGCGCCGGTGACCTTGGCCGCCTCGACGAACTCGCGCTCGCGCAGGGCGAGTACCTCGCCGCGCAGCAGTCGCGCGATGGAGGCCCAGCCGAAGGCCGTCATCACCGTGATGAGGCTGACGACGGTCAGCCAGGTCGGCGTGTTCTCCTCGGACGAGACGAAGATCGCGATGACCACGGGCCAGAAGGCGATGAAGAACAGGGTCTGCGGGAACGCCAGCAGGATGTCGATGATCCGGCCGACGAAGTAGTCCGTCTTGCCGCCCAGGTAGCCGGCGGTGATGCCGATGACGACGCCGAGCACGGTGGTCAGCAGCGCGGCGGCGGTGGCGATCATCAGCGAGTTGCGGATGCCGTAGAGCAGGAACGTGAACACGTCCCGGCCGAGCTGCGGCTCGATGCCGAACCAGAAGTCGGAGCTGATGCCGCCGTTGGGCTTGACCGGGTAGTTGAACTGGTTGAACAGGCCCGGGATGTTCATGCCGTACGTCGTGTACGGGTCCTTCCCGTACAGCTTGGCGATCAGCGGCGCGCCGACGCCCACGACGAAGAAGAAGATCACCACAAAGGCGGATATGACGCCCGTCCGGTCCCGCCTGAAGCGGATCCAGGCCAGGCGCCCCGGGGAGCGGCTCTCGGAGCCCTTGGGGTCGCCGGGCTTCGCCGATGCGGCGCTGTCTTCGTCGGTCACCTCGAGTGGGGCGGCCGGGGAAGGGGATGCGGGGGTGGTCATGATGCTCCGTGCCTTGTGGGTCAAGGCTCCGCAGGGCGCTCCCTACGGGCTACGCCGGACTTTTTCAACGCAATTCATTCAAGGTCAATAAATTCTCGGTCGCCTTGGTTGCGTCTTTACCTTATTTACTCTGTCTTGACCATTCCGTAGCTACGCGGGTAGTGCACTGCAATCAATCCGTGCTTCACATCGGACCAACTAGGCAAATCGGTCAATGAGTTCGATATGCGGACGGTGGTGTGTCGACATGCGTACATCGACCCGTCGCAATCCAACGTTTCGGCATCGTTACGCGAAGATCCGTTGCGCTCCTCCCGCAAGATCGTCCGACCGTCCGCGGACGGGTGCCTGCATTCGGCTGACGTGTCCCCCTAAAGGCCCCTCAATCCGGCGGCGCGCATGCGGAATGCTCGCAATCAGCCGATATTGACCGGTACCGGGTTGTTGATCGTGGAGGAGGCGGCCATGGGTGGAATCGCGCTCGCGCGATGGGCCGCCGGAGCGGGGGTCCTGGCGCTCGTCGCGACGGCCTGCGGGGGCGGCACCGGCGGCAGCGTCGGCACCGCCGTGCTCAGCTCCTCCTGGGGCGACCCGCAGAACCCGCTGGAGCCGGCCAACACCAACGAGGTGCAGGGCGGCAAGGTCCTCGACATGGTCTTCCGCGGGCTGAAGAGGTACGACCCGAGGACCGCCCGGGCGGAGAACTGGGTCGCGCGGTCCATCGACACCACGGACTCGCAGAACTTCACCGTCCGGCTGAAGGACTGGCGCTTCTCCAACGGCGAGAAGGTGACCGCCCGCTCCTTCGTGGACGCCTGGAACTACGGGGCGAGCCTGCGGAACAACCAGAAGAACGCCTACTTCTTCGGCTACATCGACGGGTACGACAAGGTCCACCCCGAGAGCGGCACCCAGAGCGCCGGCACCCTGTCCGGGCTCAGGGTCGTCGACGACCACACCTTCACCGTCCGGCTGAACCAGAAGTTCTCCGGCTTCCCCGACACCCTCGGCTACGCCGCCTTCGCCCCGCTGCCCCGCGCCTTCTTCACGCACCACGCGGCCTGGCTCGACAAGCCGGTCGGCAACGGCCCGTACACCATCGAGTCCTACACGAAGGGCTCGCAGATGACCCTGAGGAAGTGGGACGCCTACCCCGGCCCCGACAGGGCCCGCAACGGCGGCGTGACCCTGCGGGTCTACACGGACAACAACACCGCCTACACCGACCTGATGGCCGGCAACCTCGACCTCGTCGACGACATCCCGGCCGCCCAGCTGAAGAACGTCAGGAGCGACCTGGGCAACCGCTACATCAACACGCCCGCCGGCATCATCCAGACGATCGCCTTCCCCTACTACGAACCCGGCTGGAACAGGCCGGGCTCGGAGAAGGTACGCACCGGACTCTCCATGGCCATCGACCGGAAACAGATCACGCGGACCATCTTCCGTGGCACCCGCACCCCGGCCACCGACTGGACCTCCCCCGTCCTCGGCCTGGCCGGCGGCTACAGGCCCGGCCTGTGCGGCAGCGCCTGCGGCTACCGCCCCGCCGAGGCCAGAAAGCTGATCAAAGAGGGCGGCGGGATCCCCGGCGGCCAGGTCAGGATCACGTACAACGCGGACACCGGTTCGCACAGACAGTGGGTGGACGCCGTGTGCAACTCCATCAACAACGCCCTCGGCAACGGCAAGGCCTGCGTCGGCAACCCCGTCGGCACCTTCGCCGACTACCGCAACCAGATCGGGCAGCACAAGATGACCGGCCCCTTCCGCTCGGGCTGGCAGATGGACTACCCCCTCATCCAGGACTTCCTCCAGCCGCTCTACTACACCGACGCCTCCTCCAACGACGGCAAGTGGTCGAACCAGGACTTCGACCGGCTCATCGACCGGGCCAACGCCGAGACGGACCGGCCCAGGGCCATCGCCGACTTCCAGCAGGCCGAGGAGGTCGTCCGCGACCACATGGCCGCCATCCCGCTCTGGTACCAGAACGGCAGCGGCGGATACTCCGAGCGGCTGTCCGACGTGGCACTCAATCCGTTCAGCGTCCCCGTCTACTACGCGATCAAGGTCAGCTGAGCCGGCATGGGGCGCTACGTGGTCAGGCGGCTGCTGCAGATGGTCCCGGTGTTCATCGGCTCCACGCTGCTGATCTTCCTCATGGTGAACGTGATGGGCGACCCCGTCGCGGGCCTGTGCGGCGAGCGGGCCTGCGACCCGGGCACCGCCGCCCAGCTGCGCCGCGAGTTCGGCCTGGACAAGCCCGTCTGGCAGCAGTACGCGACCTACATGGGGAACGTCTTCACCGGCGACTTCGGTACGGCGTTCAACGGGCAGAAGGTCACCGAGCTGATGTCGACGGCGTTCCCCGTCACCGTCCGGCTGACGATCGTCGCCGTCGTCTGCGAGATCGTCATCGGCATCACGCTCGGCGTCGTGACCGGCCTGCGCCGCGGCCGACCCGTCGACACGGGCGTCCTCCTCGGCACCCTGGTGGTGATCTCCGTCCCCACCTTCGTCACCGGCCTGCTGCTCCAGCTGCTCCTCGGCGTCCAGTGGGGCTGGATCAAACCGTCCGTCTCGCCGGCCGCCCCGATCGACGAGCTGATCGTGCCGGGCCTCGTCCTCGCCTCGGTCTCCCTCGCCTACGTCACCCGGCTCACCCGCACCTCGATCGCCGAGAACAAACGGTCCGACTACGTCCGCACGGCCGTCGCCAAGGGCCTGCCCCGCCACCGCGTCGTCGTACGGCACCTGCTGCGCAACTCGCTCATCCCCGTGGTCACGTTCATCGGCACCGACGTCGGCGCGCTGATGGGCGGCGCGATCGTCACCGAGCGCATCTTCAACATCCACGGCGTCGGCTACCAGCTGTACCAGGGCATCCTGCGCCAGAACACCCAGACGGTCGTCGGCTTCGTGACGGTCCTCGTCCTGGTCTTCCTGGTCGCCAACCTCGTCGTCGACCTCCTGTACGCCGTACTCGACCCGAGGATCCGCTATGCCTGAGCAGCCGTACGAGCCCGAGCGCGCGATCGCCGGGACCGGTATGGGCGGTGCCATGGACCTCGCGGCGAGCGAGGCGACGACCCTGGAACCGACGCCGACCGGCCCGGCGCCTGCCGGCCCGGTCGGCAAGCCGCGCTCCCTCTGGTCCGACGCCTGGCGCGACCTGCGCCGCAACCCGGTCTTCCTGCTCTCCGCCCTGGTCATCGTCTTCCTGGTCCTCGTCTCCCTGTGGCCCTCGGCGATCGCCTCCGGCTCCCCCCTGACCTGCGACCTGGCCAGGGCCCAGGACGGCCCGGGACCGGGCGCGCCCTTCGGGTACGACGGACAGGGCTGCAACGTCTACACCCGCACCGTCTACGGCGCCCGTACGTCCGTCACGGTCGGCGTGCTGGCCACGCTCGGGGTGTCCGTCCTCGGCTCCGTCCTGGGGGGCCTCGCGGGCTACTTCGGCGGCGTGTGGGACGCGATCCTGTCCCGGATCACCGACATCTTCTTCGCCATCCCGGTCGTCCTCGGCGGTCTCGTCCTCCTCTCCGTGGTGACCAGCAATACGGTCTGGCCGGTCATCGGGTTCATGGTGCTGCTCGGCTGGCCGCAGATCTCCCGCATCGCGCGCGGCTCGGTCATCACCGCCAAGCAGCACGACTACGTCCAGGCCGCCCGCGCCCTCGGCGCCTCGGACACCCGCATCCTGCTGCGCCACATCGCCCCCAACGCGGTGGCCCCGGTGATCGTGGTCGCCACCATCGCCCTCGGCACGTACATCGCCCTGGAGGCGACCCTGTCCTACCTCGGCGTGGGGCTGAAACCCCCCAGCGTCTCCTGGGGCATCGACATCTCCGCCTCCTCCCCCTACATCCGCAACGCCCCCCACGCCCTCCTGTGGCCCTCGGGCGCACTGGCCGTCACGGTGCTGGCGTTCATCATGCTCGGCGACGCTGTCCGCGACGCTCTCGATCCGAAGTTGAGGTGAGGGGTGTGCTTCTTGACGTGCGGGAGTGGCGTGGAGGTTCGGGTCCAGGGCGGTGCCGGTCCGGGCCGGTGGCGTGGAGTGGGCGGGGGTGGGCGGGGCACGCCCTCCTGTGGCCCTCGGGGGCACTGGCCGTCACGGTGCTGGCGTTCATCATGCTCGGCGACGCGGTCCGCGACGCTCTCGACCCGAAGCTGAGGTGATCGTGCCGTGCTGCTCGAAGTGCGGGACCTGCACGTGGAGTTCCGGACCCGGGACGGGGTCGCCAGGGCGGTCAACGGGGTGTCGTACGCCGTGGACGCGGGCGAGACGCTGGCCGTGCTCGGGGAGTCCGGGTCGGGCAAGTCGGTGACGGCGCAGGCCGTGATGGGGATCCTCGACATGCCGCCCGGCAGGATCACCGGCGGACAGATCCTCTTCCAGGGACAGGATCTGCTGAGGCTGAAGGAAGAGGAGCGGCGGAAGATCAGGGGCGCCGACATGGCCATGATCTTCCAGGACGCCCTGTCGGCCCTCAACCCCGTCGTCTGCGTGGGCGATCAGCTCGGCGAGATGTTCGTCGTGCACCGGGGCATGTCGAAGAAGGACGCGCGGGCCAGGGCCGTCGAGCTGATGGAGCGGGTGCGGATCCCGGGGGCCGCGCAGCGGGTGCGGGACTATCCCCATCAGTTCTCCGGCGGCATGCGCCAGCGCATCATGATCGCCATGGCGCTCGCCCTGGAGCCCGCGCTGGTCATCGCCGACGAGCCCACCACCGCCCTCGACGTCACCGTGCAGGCCCAGGTCATGGACCTGCTCGCGGAGCTGCAGCGCGAGTACCGCATGGGGCTCATCCTCATCACCCATGATCTCGGCGTCGTCGCCGACGTCGCCGACCGCATCGCCGTGATGTACGCGGGCCGCATCGTCGAGTCCGCGCCCGTCCTCGACCTGTACAAGGCCCCCGCCCACCCCTACACCCGGGGCCTGCTGGACTCCATCCCGCGCCTGGACCAGAAGGGCCAGGAACTGTACGCCATCAAGGGCCTGCCGCCGAACCTGACGAGCATCCCGCCCGGCTGCGCCTTCCACCCCCGCTGCCCGATGGCCCAGGACGTCTGCCGTACGGACGAACCGGCCCTGTACGCGGTGTCCCCGGCCCGGGGCAGCGCCTGCCACTTCTGGAGGGAGTGCCTGCATGGCCCCGAGCAGTGAGCCGATCCTCCAGGTCAGCGGGCTCGTCAAGCACTACCCGCTCACCCGGGGCGTCCTCTTCAGGAAGCAGATCGGCGCGATCAGGGCCGTCGACGGCGTCGACTTCACCCTCGGCAGGGGCGAAACCCTCGGCATCGTCGGCGAGTCCGGCTGCGGCAAGTCCACGGTCGCCAAGCTGCTGTGCAACCTGGAACGCCCGACGGCCGGGTCGATCCGGTTCAAGGGCGAGGACATCACCCGGCTGTCCGGCCGCGCCCTGAAGGCCGTACGCCGCAACATCCAGATGGTCTTCCAGGACCCGTACACCTCCCTCAACCCCCGCATGACCGTCGGCGACATCGTCGGGGAGCCGTACGACATCCACCCCGAGGCGGCCCCGAAGGGCGAGCGCCGCCGCCGGGTCCAGGAACTGCTGGACGTCGTCGGCCTCAACCCGGAGTACGTCAACCGCTATCCGCACCAGTTCTCCGGCGGCCAGCGCCAGCGCATCGGCATCGCCCGGGGGCTGGCGCTGCGCCCGGAGGTCATCGTCGCCGACGAACCCGTCTCCGCCCTCGACGTCTCGGTCCAGGCCCAGGTGATCAACCTGCTCGACCGGCTCCAGTCCGAGTTCGACCTCTCCTACGTCTTCATCGCCCACGACCTGTCGATCGTGCGGCACATCTCGGACCGGGTCGGGGTCATGTACCTGGGCCGGATCGTGGAGACCGGCCGGGACACCGAGATCTACGACCATCCCACACACCCCTACACCCAGGCGCTCCTGTCGGCGGTCCCCGTCCCCGACCCCGAGGCCCGCGACCGGCGCGAGCGGATCATCCTCACCGGTGACGTGCCCTCGCCGGCGAACATCCCCTCCGGCTGCCGCTTCCGCACCCGCTGCTGGAAGGCCCGGGAGCGGTGCGTGGTGGAGGTCCCGGCGCTGGCGGTCCCGGAGGTCTTCCGGGGCGGCACGGGTCCGGCGGCCCACGACTCCGCCTGCCACTTCGCGGAGGAGCTCCAGGTGGTCCCGGCGGAGGGCGCCGCCGGGGAGAACGGCAGCGGGCCGGGATGACATGGCGCATCCCGGCCCGCTTACGGCACCCGCACGGCCGTACGCTGTTCAGGATCCAGCGTCCGTATATCGGTACGGCTTCTGTGAAGTTGCCTGCGTGTTAACGCGGTTGAGGGGTGTTTGCGGCGCTATGCCATGCCCAGCGACCGCTTGAGGAAGTCCAGCTGGAGCCGGAGCAGGTTCTCGGCGACCGTCTCCTGCGGGGTCATGTGCGTCACCCCGGACAGCGGCAGGACCTCGTGCGCACGGCCGGCGGCCAGCAGGGCGGAGGACAGCCGCAGGGAGTGGGCGACCACCACGTTGTCGTCCGCCAGACCGTGGATGATCATCATCGGGCGGTGCGGTTCGGCCGGGTCGACCAGGCCCGCGTCGTCCACCAGCGAGTTGCGCCGGTAGACCTCGGGCCGCTCGCCCGGGTCGCCGAGGTAGCGCTCCTGGTAGTGGGTGTCGTACAGCCGGAGGTCGGTGACCGGCGCTCCGACGACCGCCGCGTGGAAGACGTCCGGGCGGCGCAGCGCCGCGAGCGCCGCGAGATAGCCGCCGAAGGACCAGCCCCGGATCGCCACCCGGCCGAGGTCCAGCGGGAACCGCTCGGCGAGCGCGTGCAGCGCGGCGACCTGGTCCTCCAGTACGACGGCCGCGAGGTCGTCCCGGACCGACTTCTCCCAGCCCGGCGAACGCCCCGGGGTGCCGCGCCCGTCGGCGACGATCACCGCGAAGCCCTGGTCGGCGAACCACTGCGAGGTGAGGTGGGCGTTGTGCGCGGCGACCACCCGCTGGCCGTGCGGTCCGCCGTAGGGGTCCAGCAGGACCGGCAGGGGCGTGTCCCCGGAGTAGTCCCGGGGCATAAGCACGGCGCACGGAATTCGGCGTGCGCCCCCCTCGACCAGGGTCACCCGAGGGGACAGACCGGGATCTTCGGCATATGACCGGACAGTGGCCACCGTCTTTCCGTCACGCAGCACCTGCACCCGGGCGCCGGGCCGGTCCAGGCTCGTGGACACGAGCACCGTCACATCGCCCGCACGCGTCGCCGTGTGCACACCGGGCTCCTGGGACACACGCTCCACACCCAGTTCGTTCACGCGGTACACATGAACTTCGCCAATTTCCCCGGCATGTGCCTCGTGGCCGGTCGAGGCGGAAACCAGCACGTCGCTCTCGCCCACGTCCAGCACCGCCCGGATGTGCAACTGACCGCTGGTCAGGGGACGTTCGCCGACCGCGAGCGCCCGGGTGCCCCCCTCGTCCACGATGCGGACGAGCTGCCCTGAGGGGCTCCAGCAGGGCACGCCAGGGAAAAGTTCCAGCCAAATCGGATCTTCGTCGGCGTGCACCATCCGCGTGGCCCCGGTGTCCGGATCCACGGCCAGGAACAGCTGGCTCCGCTGGTCCCGCGCCTGCACCAGCAACAGCGGCGCACCCGCCGCTGACCAGTGCACACGCGCGAGATACGGATAGCGCTCCCGGTCCCAGCCGACCTCCGTGCGCTCCCCGTCGAGGCCGAGCACGAACAGCCGCACGTCCGCGTTCGGGGTGCCGGCGGCCGGGTAGGCCACGTTAACTGGCTCACGCTCCGGGTGGGCCGGATCCGCGATCCACCACCGCTTCACCGGCGTGTCGTCCACGCGCGCCACGAGCAGCCGGCGCCCGTCCGGCGCCCACCAGAAGCCCCGCGAACGCCCCATCTCCTCCGCCGCGATGAACTCGGCGAGGCCGTAGGCGATGTGCTCCGACTCCGGTTCCGCGAGGGCCCGGTCCTGCTCCCCGTCCGCGCCCACGACCCGCAGCGCACCCCGCGCGACGTACGCGACGTGCCGGCCGTCGGGGGCGGGACGCGGGTCGATCACCGGTCCCGGGACCCGGAGTTCACGCGTGGTGCCGGCCCGCAGCTCGGCCGTGAAAAGCCGCCCTGACAAGGCGAAAGACGCCAGCTCCACGGCCGTGTCGGTGGCGTAGCCGACGATCCCGGCACCGCCCTCCCGGCTGCGCTCGCGGCGCGCCCGCTCCTGCGCGGACAGCTCCTCGGAGGCGCCGGCGAGGAGGGTGCGCGGATCGGCGGCCGGCCGCTCGGCGCCGTCCGGAAGATCGAGAACCCAAAGGGAGTTGGCCCGGTCGTCGCCGGAGCCGGAGCGGAGGAACGCGACACGCGAACCGTCGGGCGCCACGGTGAACGAACGCGGCGCGCCGAGCGTGAACCGCTGTGTCCGGGCGTGCCGTCGGGGGAAGGAGTCAGCCTCGGTCGTCATGCCTCGACCATATTGGCCATGCGCCCCCTTGTGCGGCCGTGCGCCGAGCGATGCGCGAGCACGCATAGTTATGATCACTACCGCTGTGTGGGTATGAACCCGCTGGCGTCCGTGTGGACTTGGTCAACTGATCCGGATCTGGCGATCTTTGGAGGTGAGCCGCCGTGGCACTCTCGATTTCGGCGGTGGTGCTGCTGGCGATCATCGTCTTCCTGCTGATCAAGAAGTCGGGGTTGAAGGGCGGGCACGCGCTCGTCTGCATGCTGCTCGGCTTCTACCTCGCCTCCTCGACCATCGCACCCACGATCAGCCAGCTGACGACGAACGTCGCGAGCATGATCGGCAGCATCAAGTTCTGAGGGGCCGGGAGGTCACCGCCGACGGCCTGCCGCGCCGACGGCCTGCCGCGCTGCAAGAGCGCCGCAGCCTCGTAGGGTGGACCCCATGACGGAACTGCCCGACCGGCGTCTTCTCCTGGTGCACGCGCATCCGGACGACGAGTCGATCAACAACGGCGCGACCATGGCCCGGTACGCGGCCGAGGGGGTCCATGTGACCCTGGTCACCTGCACCCTCGGAGAGCGCGGCGAGGTCATTCCGCCCGAGCTGCGGCATCTGACCGGTGCCGCGCTGGGCCTGCACCGGCGTGGCGAGCTGGCCGACGCCGTGCGTGCGCTCGGGGTGAGCGACGCCCGGCTGCTCGGCGGCGCGGGGCGGTACGGGGACTCCGGGATGATGGGCATCGCGGACAACGAGGACCCGGGGTGCTTCTGGCAGGCCGGTGTCGACGAGGCCGCCGGGCGGCTTGCCGAGGTGATCCTCGACGTCCGGCCCCAGGTGCTCGTGACGTACGACGACAACGGCGGATACGGCCACCCGGACCACATCCAGGCCCACCGGGTCGCCATGCGCGCCGTCGAGCTGGCGGACGAGCGCGGGCACCGGATCGCGAAGGTCTACTGGAACCGCGTCCCGCGCTCCGTCGCCGAGGCCGCCTTCGAGCGGCTCCAGGAGGAGCTGTCCGCACTGCCGTTCGACAAGAGCGCGTCCCTGGCCGACGTGCCGGGTGTCGTGGACGACGGGCGGATCACCACCGCCGTCGACGGCGCGCCGTACGCCGCCGCCAAGGCCGCCGCGATGCGCGCCCACGTCACCCAGATCGAGGTGGCCGAGCCGTACTTCGCGCTCTCCAACGAGCTGGCCCAGCCGCTGTTCACCACCGAGTACTACGAGCTGGTGCGCGGCACGGCCGAGCCCGGGGAGAGCGACCTGTTCGCGGGCGTCGAGGGGGCGGGGGCATGAGCAACTCGGGACAGGGACCGATGCTCGCCCAGCCGCTGCAACGGCCCTCCGCCGGACGCGTCGCCGCCTACGCCGGCCTCTTCCTGCTCGGTGCGGTCGTCGGTCTCGCCGGGACCCTGGTGCAGGCCGGCTGGTTCCCCGGCGGGCTGCTGCTCGCGCTCGTCGGCTCGGCCGGGCTGTTCCTCGGCGGTGCGTACGCCACCGGCGGGCGCGGCGGGGCCGTGGCACCGGTGGCCGGCTGGATCATCGCCGTCATCCTGCTCACCACCTCGCGCCCCGAGGGCGACTTCCTGTTCAGTGCCGGGGGGTCGTCCTATCTCTTCCTGCTGGGTGGCATGGTGGTCGCTGTGATCTGCGCCACCATCGGCGCGGGGCGGCAACCTGGCGGCGGCCCCGCCCGACTTGGGAAGTGACGTACCACTTCGCCGTACCACGCACGTGCGAGTCCGGTGTGGGTTTCCTCAGCGGTCATGGGATAAGCGCCAGAAGTGGCCAGTATGGTGGTGCGCGCCGCCGAGCCGCCCGCGAGGTCGTAACGGGCGGCGGAGCCAACTGGGAGAACCTGCCTTGAGTCGTGAAACTGACACTCCGTCCTCCGGGCCCAACGGGCGTGGAGGAGCCGCATACCCCTCCGGCACGCCGCCGTACGGGACCCCCATGGCTACCGATGACGGTTCGGGTGCGGGCCGTTCGGGCACGCAGCCGGAGGAGAAGAAGACCGAGACCACGCTGACGACCCGGATCCGGATCAACATCCCCGGATCCCGGCCGATTCCGCCGGTCGTCGTGCGCAAGCCCGTCGGCGACACCGACGCCGGTGAGGACGCGCCCGCCGCCGACACGCGGCCCGCGGCCGAGCGCCCGGCCGCCGAGGCCCCTGCCGCGCCGCCGGCCCAGGCCGACGAGAAGGCCAGCGACTGGTTCGCACCCCGCAAGTCCTCGGCGCCCAAGGGCGGTCCGGGCGGCGGCGGAACCCAGGGCGGTTCCACCGGTACCGGTGGCGCCACGGGTGCGCCGGCCGCCCGTCCGGGTGGTGCGGGAGCGTCCGGTACGACGGGTACCACCGGCGCACGCTCCGGCGGCGGCCGTCCCGGCGGCGTCGTCGGCTCCATGAGCGTCCCCGGCGCCACCCGCTCCGGCAGCACGAACGGCGCCGGCCTGCCCGGCGCCACCGGCGGCCCCGTCGCCCCCGGACACGGCGGCGGCACCGGCTCCTTCGACGTGACCGAGGCGCTGAACGCGGGCCCGCTGGCAGGCGGTTCCCGCCCCGGCCCGGCCGCGAACGCCGAATCCCGCCGCGACGAACTGCCGTACTTCTCGGAGAACGGCGGCCAGGACACCTACGGCGGTGCGGGCGCCCCCGGGCACGACGGCTTCGGCACGGGCGCGAGCGGTGCCAACGGGCACGGCGGCGCCAGCGGCCTGGGCGGTCCGAACGGCCCCGGCGGCCTGGGCGGCGGCCCGGCCGGCCCCACCAGCGGCCCCGTCACCGGCGACGGCGCCCTCGCCCCGTCGGCCGGCGGCCCCCGCCCGGGCGCCGACCCGTTCGCGGCCCCGGGCAGCGGCGGCCGGAGCACTCCGCCGCCGCACAGCGCCCTCGCCGACATCGCCGACCTGGACGGTCCGGCGGTGCCCGGCGCTCCGGCCGCTCCTCCGGGTGGTCCCGGCGGGCTCGGCCCCGGCGGCGGGCTCAGCGACGACACCGCGATCCTCACCCCGCAGAAGCCGGCTCCAGAACCGGGCACCCCCGGCTACCGCCGTGCCGACAACGTCTCCGGACACACCGTCACCAGCGGCATCCCGGTCGTCCCGAGCGGCGGCAACTCCCCGTTCGGCGGCGCCGGGAACCAGACCGACCCGGCCGCCGTGCCGGAGCCGGCCCCCGCGCCGAAGCCCAAGGCGCAGGCCGCGCCGAAGAAGAAGGGCCGCAGCAAGCTGGTGCTGCTCGGCGCCGGTGTGGTCGTCGTCGCGGGCGGCGCCTACGGCGCCGGACTGCTGATGAACCACACCGACGTGCCCAAGGGCACCACCGTGCTCGGCGTCGACATCGGCGGCGGCACCCGCGACGACGCCGTCAAGAAGCTCGACGACGCGTTCGGAAGCCGGGTGAACAAGCCGCTGAGACTCACCGTGGACGGCAGGACGGTGACCCTCGCGCCGGAGAACGCGGGGCTCCAGTTCGACTTCCAGGCCACCGTCGGCAAGGCCGCGACCAGCGACTACAACCCCGTCCACGTCATCGGCTCGCTCTTCGGGCAGAAACGTGTGATCGCGCCCGAGATGCCGGTGGACGAGGAGAAGCTCCAGGCCGCCCTCCAGCAGGCCGGCGGCGGCTCCGGCCTCTCGTCCGACGGCACCATCAGGTTCGAGGCGGGCCGGGCCGTCGCCGTCTACGGCAAGGCGGGCAAGGGCATCGACGCGGCCTCCGCGACCAAGGCGGTCGAACAGGCCTACCGCACCGCCGTGGAGACGGACACCGCGCCCCCGGTCGCCGTCCCGACGGCCACGCGGCAGCCGACGGTGCCGAACGCCGAGGTCGACCGCGAGATGAAGGAGTTCGCGGAGCCGGCGATGTCGGGCAAGGTGACGGTGATGACGGACGCCGCGCACTCGATCCCGATGAGCCCGCAGAAGTCGCTGTGGAAGTTCCTCAGGGTGAAGGCCGTCAACGGCAAGCTGGTCGACAGTCCCGACATGGCCGCTCTGCAGCAGCTCTACGGCAACGCCTTCAACGGCGTGCTCATCACCCGCGGCAACGGCAAGAAGACGCCGGTCACGCCGCAGGACGTGTACGGCGCCCTGCGCCAGGCGCTGATGAGCAGGACCAACCGGGTCGCGGTCATCTCGACCAACCCCAGCTAGTCACACGGCACTTGGCGGGGCGCCCGGTGCGGACACCGGGCGCCCCTTCGCCGTGCCCGTCTCCCGGCCCCGCCGTGCCTGTCACCCGATCCGCATGACATCTGTCATCCGCCTCTCAGGACCGCCGACACTGCCGGGCCCGGCGCCCGTTCGGCGAGCATGGGGGCATGACAACGACTGCGGCACCGGCCACCGCCACCCCGGTGGTCGGCTTCGACCAGGTGACCAAGACGTACGGCAGTGTGCGGGCCGTGGACGGGCTCTCCCTGGCCCTGCACCCCGGCGAGACCGTCGCCCTCCTCGGCCCGAACGGGGCCGGCAAGTCCACCACCCTCGATCTGCTCCTCGGTCTGAAGAACGCCGACAGCGGCACGGTGAACGTGTTCGGCACCAGCCCGCGCGAGGCCATCGTCGCCGGGCGCGTCGGCGCCATGCTCCAGAGCGGCGGCCTGATGGACGAGGTCACCGTCGGCGAGATGGTGAAGCTGGCCTGCTCGCTGCACCCCAAGGCGTACAAGGCGGCCGAGGTGATGGCCCGCGCGGGCATCACGCAGATCGCCGACCGCAAGGTCAACAAGCTCTCCGGCGGCCAGGCCCAGCGCGTGCGGTTCGCCCTGGCCACCGCCGGTGACAGCGACCTGATCATCCTGGACGAGCCGACCACCGGCATGGACGTCTCCGCCCGCCAGGCCTTCTGGGCCACCATGCGCGAGCAGGCCGACCAGGGCCGTACGGTCCTCTTCGCCACCCACTACCTCGAAGAGGCCGACGCGATCGCCGACCGGGTGCTCGTGCTGCACCGCGGCCGGCTCCTCGCCGACGGCACCGCCGCCGAGATCAAGGCCAAGGCCGGCGCCCGGCGCATCGCCTTCGACCTGGAGGGCGCCGTCGACGAGGCCGCCCTGCGCGCCCTGCCGTTCCTCACCTCGGTCACTGTGTCCAACAGCGGCTCCGCCGCGGGGTCCGGGCAGACCGTCCGCATCCAGTCGTCCGACGCCGACGCCACCGTCCACGCCCTGTACGGCCTCGGCGTCTACCCCCGCAACCTCGAAGTCGCCGGCCTCGGTCTGGAGCAGGCCTTCGTCGCCATCACGGAGGCCGAGGAGGCCAAGCAGTCATGAACGCCCTGATCAAGCTGGAACTGATCCGCTCCTTCCGCAACAAGAAGTTCCTGTTCTTCTCGGTGCTCTATCCCTCGATCATCTACCTGATCTTCTCCAGCAGCTCCGGCTCGGACCAGAAGGTCGACGGCACCGGCCTGACCGTCGCCACCTACCTGATGGTCTCCATGGCCTCCTTCGGCGCCCTGACCGCCGTCCTCATGGGCAACAGCGAGCGCATCGCCAAGGAGCGCGAGAGCGGCTGGGTACGGCAGCTGCGGCTGACCCCGCTGCCCGGGCGCGGCTACGTCCTCGCCAAGACCGCCGGCGCCGCCGTGGTGAGCCTGCCGTCGATCGTCGTGGTCTTCGCGGCCGCGGCCGCGATCAAGCACGTACGCCTGGACGCCTGGCAGTGGCTCGCCCTCACCGGGGTCATCTGGGCCGGCAGCCTCGTCTTCGCCGCCCTCGGCGTCGCCATCGGCTACGTCGCCTCCGGGGACGCGGTCCGCCCCATCACGATGATCATCTACTTCGGTCTGTCGATCCTCGGCGGCCTGTGGATGCCGACGACGACCTTCCCGAAGATCATGCAGGACATCGCGAAGTGGTTGCCCACGCACGCGTACGCTGCTCTCGGGCGGGCGATCGAGCAGAGCCAGGCCCCGCACACGACGGACATCGCCATCCTCGCCGGCTACTTCGTCCTGTTCGCGGGCGGCGCGGCCTGGCTGTACCGGAAGGACACGCTGAAGGCGTGAGCACCATGGCGGAAGAACGGACGGACGGCGCCTGGCAGGACACGGCCATGGGCCGACCGCCCCGCAACCGGCGCGAGCTGCGGGTCAAGCTGCTCTGGATTGGCGTCTGGCTGGTCTTCCTCAGCTCGCCGGTCAACGACCTCACGAGCGGCCGGCACACCACGGGCGCCACCGTCGCCGGCGCCCTCGGCCTCGCGGCGTTCGTCGGCACTTACCTCTCGCTGGTCTTCCGCCGCATGGGCCGGCCGTTCTCGCCGCGCCTGACCGTCTCGCTGCTCGCGGTCCTCGGGGTGCTCGCCCCCGTCCTGGCCTACAGCCTCGGCAGTGCCTGGCTCGGCCTGTTCGTCTACGTCTCGGTGGCGTGCGGGGCGACCCTGCCGGTCCAGGCAACCTACTGGGCGATCCCGGCGGCCGGCGTGGTGATGTACCTGATCGGCCTGCGCTCCAACGAGCCCGAGGCCCGCGGCCTGCTGCTCCTGGTGGTCCTCATCGGCTTCGCGATGGTGGGCGTCAGCCAACTCGTCCGCACCACCATCGAGTTGCGCAAGGCCCGGGCCACCGTCGCCCACCTCGCCGCCAACGAGGAGCGCCTGCGCCTCGCCCGCGACCTGCACGACCTGCTCGGCCACTCCCTCTCGCTGATCACGCTGAAGAGCGAGCTGGCCGGCCGGATGCTGCCCGAGCACCCCGACAAGGCGGCCCAGCAGGTCGCCGACATCGAGCAGGTCAGCCGGCAGGCGCTGGTCGACGTGCGGGAGGCCGTCACCGGCTACCGGCGGCCCCGGCTCGCCGCCGAACTCGCCGGCACCCAGGTCGCCCTGACCGCCGCCGGCGTCATCGCCGACGTGCCCGCCGAACCCGACCTCGCCGGCGTCCCGGAGGAGTCCGAGTCCGCGCTCGCCTGGGGGCTGCGCGAGGCGGTCACCAACGTGGTCCGGCACAGCGGCGCCGACCGCTGCCTCGTCCAGCTCACCCACCGGCAGACCCTCGACGGGCCGGTCCTCGAACTCTCCGTCGAGGACAACGGATCCGGCGGCGTCGGGAGCGCCCCGGGCAACGGTCTGACCGGGCTCACCGAGCGGCTGGAGAAGGCCGGCGGCAGCCTGGAGGCGGGCCGTGCCAAGCACGGCTTCCGGCTCGTCGCCCGCGTCCCCACGGCCCTTTCGGGGGACGTAGGATCCGGGGCATGACGTGCACGATCAAGGTCCTGCTGGCCGAGGACCAGTCGATGGTCCGTGAGGCGCTGGCCGCGCTGCTCGGCCTGGAGGCGGACATCGAGGTCGTCGCCCAGGTCGCGCGCGGGGACCAGGTGCTCGCCGCCGTCGGCGAGCACGGCGTGGACGTGGCCCTGCTCGACATCGAGATGCCCGGCTGCACCGGCATCGAGGCGGCTGCCCGGGTGCACCGGGAGTTTCCGCAGGTCAAGCTGGTCGTCCTGACCACCTTCGGCCGGCCCGGCTATCTGCGCAGCGCCATGGAGGCGGGCGCCGACGCCTTCCTCGTCAAGGACGCCCCGGCCGCCCAGCTCGCCGAGGCGATCCGCAAGGTGCTCGCCGGTGAGCGGGTCATCGACCCGACCCTCGCCGCCGCCGCGCTCGCCGAGGGCGCCAACCCCCTCACCGAGCGCGAACGCGAGGTGCTGCGCGCGGCGGCCGACGGCGCGACCAACGCCGAACTGGCCAAGACCCTGCACCTCTCCCAGGGCACGGTCCGCAACTACCTCTCCACCGCCATCCAGAAGCTGGCGGTGCGCAACCGCGCGGAGGCGGTACGGACGGCCCGGGAGAAGGGGTGGCTGTGAAGGCGCCCGGCCGGCAGGTCAGTTGAGCATGGCCCGCGCGGTGTGCGCCTGTTCCCGCACCTTGCGGGCGGCCGGTTCGTCGACGACCTCGATCAGCTCGGCGTAGGCGTCCAGTTCCGCCGCGCCCGAGACGAACTCGCCGCGCTGCACCAGCAGTTGGCCCCGTTCGTAGCGCAGCCGGGCCGGGTGCGACGGCACCAGCAGCGCCAGTTCCACGGCCCACAGTGCCACGTCCGACCGCTCGGGCCGGGCGGCGGCCCAGGCCCGTATGTTGTTCAGGACGCGCTGCACGACCTCCAGCGGCGGCGCGGGTTCCAGCACGGCGGGATCCAGCGGCGCCCCCGTCGCCCCGACCACGAGCAGCTCCGCGTCGGTCCCGGTCAGCACCCGCCCGCCCTCGAAGGGATCGGCCAGCACCTGCTCCCGCGCCGCGCCGAACCCCACCACGAAGTGCCCCGGCAGCGCGACCCCGTACACCGGGGCACCCGCCCGCCGGGCGACCTCCAGCCACACCACCGACAGCAGGATCGGCAGCCCGCGCCGGCGCCGCAGCACCTCGTGCAGCAGCGAGGACTCCAGCCGCTGGTAGTCACCGGGCGTCCCGTGGAACGCGTAGCACCCGCCGAGCAGCCGCTGTACGGCCTCCGCCCAGGCGCGCGGCCCGCCCGGCCGGTACGGCAGCTCGCCCGCCAGCCGGTCCAGCTCCAGCTGCGCGGTGTCGATCCCGGTCTCGTCCAGCGAGCCGTCCGCCGCGGCGCCGATCAGCAGGCACAGCGCGGACAGGTCCGGCCGCTCGGCGCGCGCCTCCTCGGCGAACCTGCGGCGCAGCTCGGTGGCGCGCTCCGGCGGCGGCGGATACGGCGGCGGCAGGTGCGGGTGAGGCATGACGGGCTCAGACCCTTCCACGGCGCTCGCCCGGTGCGTCCGGCGCCCGGTAGTGGTGGTAGGTGTGGTGCGGTGTGAGGCCCAGCGCGGCGTACAGCGCCCGCGCGTCCTCGTTGTCCGTCTCGACCTGGAGCCAGGCCGCCGACGCGCCCTCGTCCAGCGCCCGCCGGGCCAGCGCGGCCATCACCTCCGTGGCGAGCCCCTGGCGGCGCCGGGCGGGGTCCACCTCGACGGCGGCGAACCCGGCCCACCGCCCGTCCACGACGCACCGCCCGATCGCGGCCGGCGGCGCGACGGCGTCTCCTGTGTCCCCCGGCACGGTCGCGAACCACACCGAGGGTCCTGTGCCGAGCACCCGCAGGGCCACCTCGCTCACTCCCTTGCGCTGGTACCGGGCGAGCCACGTCTCGTCCGCCTCCCGGGCCAGGGCCACACCCGCGCCCTCGGCCCGGTCCGCGACCGGCGCCAGGGCGCCGGTCCACACCTCGGCGCTCACCTCCCGCACCCAGCCGCGCCGCTCCAGCTCCGCGCAGAGCAGCTCCTGTGTGCCCTCGGCGCCGGTGGCGGTCTGGACGTAGGCGGGCAGACCACGCTCGCCGTACCAGCGTCGTACGGCATCCAGGGCCGCGTCGAGGGGGAGCCCCGGATCGCCGAGCGGCAGCACGCTGTTGGCCCGCCGGGTGAATCCGGAAGCCGCCCGCAGCTCCCACTGGCCGAGCCGCTCGCTCTCCACGGGCTGCCAGCCGCGCGCGCCGACGCGGGCCAGCTCCTCGTACGAGGCGGCGGGCCCCCGGCGGCGCGCGGGCGCCGCGGGCACGACCTTGGCCGCTACCACGGAGGCTTCCGCGATGCGGACGCTCTCCCCGTTCCGTCGTGTGATCATGAGCACGCCATCAGTCCATGATGTGAGAACCCCCACCGTGTCGGTGAACTTCTCCGATCCGGCTCCAGGCGCTTCCAAGCGCCGCACAGAGACGCGTTTTCCCACGTCAGCAGGGGTAATGCGGACCACCAGACGTCCTGCCGCCGAGATTTCCACTGGTCAGTTCACCCCTCCTGTTCGGATCATGCTCCGGAACGGAGATACTAGGGGCGGGCATCGACGACGCCGCGCTCCCGCGCGCCAGGCGGCGGAGCCTGAGGAGGCCCGCCAGCGCCCTATCGAGGAGGAACGACAGCGTGACCTACGTCATCGCAGAGCCTTGTGTCGATCTCAAGGACAAGGCGTGCATCGAGGAGTGCCCGGTCGACTGCATTTACGAGGGCCAGCGGTCCTTGTACATCCACCCGGACGAATGCGTCGACTGTGGCGCCTGTGAACCGGTCTGCCCGGTCGAGGCGATCTTCTACGAGGACGACGTGCCGGAGGAGTGGAAGGACTACTACAAGGCGAACGTCGAGTTCTTCGACGAGCTGGGCTCGCCCGGCGGTGCCAGCAAGCTGGGTCTGATCGAGCGTGACCACCCGTTCGTCGCCGCGCTGCCGCCGCGGGCCGGCGAAGAGTAATCCCGCGAGCGTCCCGCGCTTCGCATCGCCTCGGTCCCGTACGGCCCCGATCACGCCGCACGGGACCGAGGCGTTTGCCGCACCGTACGAAAGTGAGCCTGATTCCCGTGTCCGCAGTCTCCGACCGGCTCCCCGCCTTCCCCTGGGACAAGCTGGAGCCGTACAAGAAGACGGCAGCCGCGCACCCCGGCGGGATCGTCGACCTCTCCGTGGGCACCCCGGTCGACCCGGTGCCCGAGCTGATCCAGAAGGCCCTGATCGACGCGGCCGACTCCCCGGGCTACCCGACCGTGTGGGGCACCCCGGCGCTGCGTGACGCGATCACCGGCTGGCTGGAGCGCCGCCTCGGCGCCCGCGACGTCACCCACCGCCACGTCCTGCCGGTGGTCGGCTCCAAGGAGCTGGTGGCCTGGCTGCCGACCCAGCTCGGCCTCGGCCCGGGCGACACGGTGGCCTACCCGCGCCTCGCCTACCCGACCTACGAGGTGGGCGCCCGCCTGGCCCGCGCCGCGTACGAGGTCTACGACGACCCGCGCGACCTGGACCCGGCGAACCTGAAGCTCCTCTGGCTGAACTCCCCGTCGAACCCGACCGGCAAGGTGCTCGGCAAGGAGGACCTGACGAGCATCGTCGCCTGGGCCCGCGCGCACGGCGTCCTGGTCGTCTCCGACGAGTGCTACCTGGAGCTGGGCTGGGAGGCCGACCCGGTCTCGGTCCTGCACCCGGACGTCAACGGCGGCTCGTACGACGGCATCCTGGCCGTGCACTCCCTCTCCAAGCGCTCCAACCTGGCGGGCTACCGCGCGGCCTTCGTCGCCGGTGACCCGGCCGTCCTCGGCCCGCTGCTGGAGATCCGCAAGCACGGCGGCATGATGACCTCGTCGCCGACCCAGGCGGCCGTCGTGGCCGCCCTCGGCGACGACGCGCACGTGCACGAGCAGCGCGAGCGCTACGCCGCCCGCCGCGCGGCCCTGCGCGCGGCCCTGCTCGGCCACGGCTTCCGCATCGAGCACAGCGAGGCCAGCCTCTACCTGTGGGCCACGCGGGGCGAGTCCTGCTGGGACACGGTCGCCCACCTGGCGGGCCTGGGCATCCTGGTGGCCCCCGGCGACTTCTACGGCGAGGCGGGCGAGCACTTCGTCCGCGTGGCCCTGACGGCGACGGACGAACGGATCCGCGCGGCGGTGGAGCGCCTGTAGCCGCGTGCCGTACACGCACGACGAAGGGGTCCGGGGAGCACGCTCCCCGGACCCCTTCGTCGTGCGGGGGTCAGCTCAGCGGCAGACCCTGCACCGGCAGGTTGGACGCCGGCAGGGTGCCGCCCTTCGTCGCGCCGGACGCGGCGTCCCCGAGGACGTTCCCGGCCGCCCCGGCCGCGCTGCCCGCGGCCTGCTGGGCCACCGGGGCCGCCTTCTTCAGACCGCCGCCGGCGGCCTGGCCCGCGGCCGGAACCGCCGTGCCGACCACTCGGCCGCCCGCGTTGCCGGCGAGCGTGGTGGCGTTCTGTGCGGCACCGTCGGCGGTGTTGGCGAGCTGCGACGCGTCCACGGCGGACATGCCGCTCAGGTTGGGGGCCACCGTGGGCTGGCTGGGGGCCGCGCTGGCGGAGCCGGCCGCACCGACCCCGGCTGCCGCTCCCGCTGCGACGAGCAGCGCGGTACGGGCGATCCGGCGGGTCAGAGGGAGGGACATGATGCTCCATTCGACGGGAGAGAACGGTGTTGGTCCGGGCTCGGGTCCGGGCTCGGACGCCGTGACTACCGCTCGAAGCCCGCGAAGGTTGCGGACGCCTCGGGTAACGAATGGATAACGCATCGCATAATCAGGTGTGGATAAAAACGGGCAAAGAAGGTCGCCCTGAAAACGGCGCAGAATCCTTACACCCTTTGATTTCCAAGGGTTCTCGCGTCCGGTGGGGAATCGGGCCGCCCGACGCGGTGAACCGCGGCACGAGCAACCCTCAGGAGTGACCCCCCGTACTACTGTCCGGTCACGATCCGGACGACCCCCGCGGACTGCTCCGCCCCGCCGGCCCCGTCCGACGCGGCCGGCTTCCACTGGCTGTCGCTGCTCCCGGCGACCCACTCGCGCCCGGCGTACGACACCCGCTGGATGTGCAGCGCCGAGGAGTTCGCCACCGCCCACTGGGCGAGCTGCCAGCCCCGCTGCCGCTCCCCGTACCCGCCCGCGTCGGTCCGTTGGCCCTCGGCCACCGGAACGGTCACCGTCCGCCCCTGCGCGGTCGCGGTCACACTCGGCGAGGGAGACGGCGAGGGCACCGGGACGCCGCCCACCTCCGCACCGGTCTCCTGGAGCGCGTCGCGCCCGAAGTCCCGTACCAGCGCGCTGCGTACGGCGTCCGGACCGGTCGCCGAGACCCCGGACTGCGGGCGGCCGTCGCAGGTCAGCGTGGCCGACGCGGTCCCGGTCAGGGACGCCGCCAGCAGCGTGGCGTCCGGCTCGTGCTTGGCGTACGCCTCCGGGTAGCCGCTGCGCTGCACCCGTTGCGCCGCCACCGTCAGGGGCAGGTCGGTGTAGTCCGGCACCTTCGCCAGGTGCGCGTAGAAGATGCCCGCCGCGTACGCCGGGTCCATGATCTGCTCCTCGGTGCCCCAGCCCTGCGAGGGCCGCTGCTGGAACAGGCCCAGCGAATCCCGGTCGCCGTGCTGGATGTTGCGCAGCCCCGACTCCTGGATGGCCGTGGCCAGCGCGATCGCCACGGCCCGCTCGGGCATGTGGCGGCCGGTGCCGACGGCCGCGATCGTCGCCGCGTTCTGCGCCTGCTCCGGCGAGAACTCGTACGACGTCCCGTCGGCGTCGGCCGACACCACCTTGCAGCCGTGCGCGCCACCGCCTCCGGTGACGTACTGCACCACGAGATAGGCGGCGACGCCGCAGAGGACCAACAGGGCCGCGGAGAAACGGAAAAGACGGCCGCGGCGCTTGATACGAGTGGGGGACGGCTCTGACACGCGTACAAGGTACTGGAGCCCCGTCCGGTCCCCACGGGGGGTCCGGGCAGTGCCGCCGACCAGGCCGGAGCAGCGCGGGGACCCCGGCGGCCGCGGGTGACGCGTTAGGGTCGCGGACATGGCCGACACCTCGCTTGACCTCACGCTCGACGCCGCCGCGCTCACCGCGCAACTCGTGGACCTCCGCTCCGAGAGCGGCACCGAGAAGCCGCTCGCGGACGCGATCGAGACCGCCCTGCGCGCCCTGCCGCACCTCACGGTCGACCGCTACGGCAACAACGTGATCGCCCGGACGAACCTGGGCCGCGCCGAGCGCGTCATCCTGGCCGGCCACATCGACACCGTCCCGATCGCGGACAACGTCCCCTCGCGCCTGGACGAGGACGGCGTGCTGTGGGGCTGCGGCACCTGCGACATGAAGTCCGGCGTCGCGGTGCAGCTGCGCATCGCGGCCACGGTCCCCGCCCCCAACCGCGACCTGACCTTCGTCTTCTACGACAACGAGGAGGTCGCCGCCGACCTCAACGGCCTCAGGCACGTCGCCGAGGCCCACCCGGAGTGGCTGGAGGGCGACTTCGCCGTTCTGCTGGAGCCCTCCGACGGCCAGGTCGAGGGCGGCTGCCAGGGCACGCTGCGGGTGCTGCTGAAGACCGAGGGCGAGCGGGCCCACTCGGCGCGCTCCTGGATGGGCTCCAACGCCATCCACGCGGCCGCCCCCATCCTCGCCCGCCTCGCCTCCTACGAGCCCCGGTGGCCGGTCATCGACGGCCTGGAGTACCGCGAGGGCCTCAACGCGGTCGGCATCAGCGGCGGGGTCGCGGGCAACGTCATCCCCGACGCGTGCGTGGTGACGGTCAACTTCCGCTACGCCCCCGACCGCACCGAGGAGGAGGCCGTCGCGCACGTCCGCGAGGTCTTCGCCGACTGCGGGGTCACGGAGTTCGTGATCGACGACCACAGCGGCGGCGCCCTGCCCGGCCTGTCCCACCCGGCCGCGGCGGCCTTCATCGAGGCGGTGGGCGGCACCCCGCAGCCGAAGTACGGCTGGACCGACGTGTCCCGCTTCTCCGCGCTCGGCGTCCCCGCCGTGAACTACGGCCCGGGCAACCCGCACTTGGCGCACAGGCGTGACGAGCGGGTGGAGACGGCCAAGATCCTCGCGGGCGAGGAGCGCCTGCGGAACTGGCTGACGGCGTAGGAACCGCCGGTGCCGGACCGGACATGCGGACGTCCCCCCTCCGTAACCCGAGGCGATCTAGTCTGAGATCGAACTACCCGCAAGTGGAGGGAGCGCACATGCCTACCGGCAACCCTGAGGGAAAGAAGATCCCGCCGGACGAGCAGCGCCTGGGCCCGGTCCTCCGACGTCGCGGGCAGGTGATCCCGAGCACCACCGACCAGCGGCTGCTGGACGAGCGCGCCCCCACGGACTGGGTCCACACCGACCCCTGGCGGGTCCTGCGGATCCAGTCGGAGTTCATCGAGGGCTTCGGCACACTCGCCGAACTCCCGCCCGCGATCAGCGTGTTCGGCTCGGCGCGCACCCCGGTGGACTCGCCGGAGTACGACGCGGGCGTCCGGCTCGGCCGGGGCCTGGTGGAGGCGGGCTGGGCGGTGATCACGGGCGGCGGCCCGGGCTCCATGGAGGCGGCCAACAAGGGCGCCTGCGAGGCCGGCGGCACCTCCGTCGGCCTCGGCATCGAGCTGCCCTTCGAGCAGGGCCTGAACCCCTACGTCGACATCGGTCTGAACTTCCGCTACTTCTTCGTCCGCAAGATGATGTTCGTGAAGTACGCGCAGGGCTTCGTGGTCCTGCCCGGCGGTCTCGGCACCCTGGACGAATTCTTCGAGGCCCTGACCCTCGTCCAGACCCAGAAGGTCACCCGCTTCCCGATCGTCCTCTTCGGCAGCGAGTACTGGGGCGGCCTCGTCTCCTGGCTCCGGAACACCCTGGTCGCCCAGGGCAAGGCCGCGGAGAAGGACCTCCTTCTCTTCCACGTCACGGACGAGGTGTCGGAGGCGGTGGCCCTGGTCTCCAAGGAGGCGGCCCGCTAGGACCTCTCGTCGGGCGGGCCGGTCAGGCCAGGCCGCGGCGGGCCACCGCGGGAGGGCGGTGGCCCGCGATGGAGGCGACCATGTCCAGCACCTGACGGGTCTCGGCGACCTCGTGGACCCGGTACACCTGCGCCCCGAGCCACGCCGACACCGCCGTCGTCGCCAGCGTGCCGATCAGCCGTTCCTTCACCGGGCGGCCCAGGGACTCGCCCACGAAGTCCTTGTTGGACAGCGAGACCAGGACCGGCCAGCCCGTCGCGACCATCTCGGGCAGCCGCCGCGTCGCCTCCAGGCTGTGCCGGGTGTTCTTGCCGAAGTCGTGCCCCGGGTCGATCAGCACCGACTCCCGCGGCACGCCCAGCGACACCGCCCGCTCCGCCAGCGCGACCGTCACGTCCAGGATGTCGGCCATGACGTCGTCGTACGTCACCCGGTGCGGGCGCGTACGGGGCTCGACGCCACCCGCGTGCGTGCACACCAGGCCCGCCCCGTACCGCGCCGCGACCTCCGCCAGGGCGGGGTCGACCCCGCCCCACGCGTCGTTCAGCAGATCCGCACCCGCCTCGCACACCGCCTCGCCGACCGAGGCCCGCCAGGTGTCCACGCTGATGATCACGTCGGGGAAGCGCCGCCGGACCTCCGCCACGAAACCGACCGTGCGCCGCGCCTCCTCCTCGGCCGTGACCTCCTCGCCCGGCCCGGCCTTCACCCCGCCGACGTCGACGATCGCGGCACCCTCGGCCACCGCCTGCTCCACGCGCGCGAGGGCGGGCTCGTCACGGAACGTGGCCCCCTGGTCGTAGAAGGAGTCGGGGGTCCGGTTCACGATCGCCATGATCACCGGCTCGTGCGCCCCGAATTCCCGCCTGCCCAGCCTGAGCATTCGCTGTGACCTCTCCCAGAACGTCCCGCAGTACGGCCGCCTGCGACCCTAACTGTCAGACTCGCATGGCACGATCGGACCCTGACAGTTTCTGTGTCCGGCAGAGAGCGTGGGGCCCTGGCGATGGTGATGTTCTTTTTCCTGGTCGTCGCGCTGGCCGTCGTGGTCGCCGCGGTGACACTCGCCGTGGTGGGCGGCGGCGAGAGCGCCCCGCTGCCCGAGGTGGCGCCGGAGCGGGTCCAGGACCCGCTGCCCCCGGACCGCCCCGTGGACCGTGCCGACGTGGAGAGCCTGCGCTTCCCGCTCGCCCCGCGCGGCTACCGCATGGCGGACGTCGACGACGCCCTCGGCCGCCTCGGCGCCGAGCTGGCCGAGCGCGACGCCCGCATCGCCGACCTGGAGTCGGCGCTCGCCGGCGCCAGAGCCGCCGCGGCACACGTCCACCTGGAGAAGCCCGACCACCCGCAGGAGGGGCGATGAGCGACGGAACCGCCCTCGCCGGACCCGACGGCGCCCTGCGCTGCCCCTGGGCCCTGTCCACCGAGGACTACGTGTCGTACCACGACGAGGAGTGGGGCCGCCCGGTCCACGGCGACGACGCCCTCTTCGAGCGGCTCAGCCTGGAGGCCTTCCAGTCGGGCCTGTCCTGGATCACGATCCTGCGCCGCCGCCCGGGCTTCCGGACGGCCTTCGCGGGCTTCCGTATCGAGAAGGTCGCCGCCTTCACGGACGACGACCGCGAGCGGCTGCTGGCGGACGAGGGCATCATCCGCAACCGCGCCAAGATCGACGCCACACTCGCCAACGCGCGCGTGCTCGCCGACTGGGCGCAGGGGGAGCTGGACGAGCTGATCTGGTCCCACGCCCCGGACCCGGCCGGCCGCCCCGCCCCGAAGACCCTCGCCGACGTTCCGGCCGTCACCCCGCAGTCCACGGCCCTGTCCAAGGCCCTGAAGAAGCGCGGACTGAAGTTCGTCGGCCCGACGACGGCGTACGCGCTCATGCAGGCGTGCGGGCTGGTCGACGACCACTTGGAGGCCTGCGTGAGCCGCACCGGTCCGCACCCCCGCTGACCGCTCACCGGCCCAGGTACGTGGGCTTCTCCTTCTTCACGAAGGCCTGCACGGCGATCGCGTGGTCCTCGGACTGCCCGGCCCTGGCCTGGAGCTCGTCCTCCTTCTCCAGCGTCTGCGCCAGCGAGTGCGACAGCCCGTAGGCCACCGCCTCCTTGAGCGCCGCGTACGCCACCGTCGGCCCCTCGGCCAGCGCCCGCGCCACCTTCTCGGCCTCCGCGCGCAGTTCGGCCGCCGGTACGACCCGGTTGGCGATGCCCAGCTCCAGGGCGTCCTGCGCGCTGATGCTGCGCGGGAAGAGCAGCAGGTCGGTGGCGCGGCCCGGGCCGATCACCCGGGGCAGGGTCCAGGAGACGCCGGAGTCGGCGGTCAGCGCGACGCCCGCGAAGGACGTGTTGAAGGCGGCCGTGTCGGCGACCACCCGGTAGTCCGCGGCGAGCGCGAAGCCGAGGCCGGCCCCGGCCGCGACGCCGTTCACCCCGGCGACCACCGGCTTCGGCGCCCCGGCGAGCGCCGCCACGATCGGGTTGTAGTGCTCCTTGACCGTGCTCATCGTCTGCCCGGCCCCCGTCTCGCGGTCGGACGCGAGCAGCCCGATGTGCTCCTTGAGGTCCTGGCCCACGCAGAACGCCCGCTCCCCGGCCGCGGTCAGCAGGATCGCTCGTACGGCCGTGTCCCCGGCCGCGGCTTCCGCCGCCTCCCGCAGGGCGACCTTGGTCGCGATGTTCAGCGCGTTCATCGCCTCGGGGCGGTTCAGCGTGATCGTCGCGAGTCCGTCGCTCACCTCGTAGAGCACGGTGTCTGCCATGGGACATCTTCCTCCGGGTCGCGGGTGACGTACCGCTCAGTACGTCGTGTACGAAGCACAGCATGGCGGAGATCACGGGCCAAGGGCCGGACCGGACGTGTGACCTGCGTCAAAGAAAAACGGAGCGGAGTCCGCCGGTCGGCGTCGGTGCGGTGGCGCAGTATCGCAGCCACATCCCCGAATTGAGTGGTTTTGCTCGCGCGCGTTGCCCAAGCGATGCCGACTGATGTTGGTCATCGGGTCCTGCCATGCGGGATAATGGCCGGGAAGCAATGTGTTCGATGCCGGTGTCGCGTGTCCGCTTCGGAACCGCGGGTGCCCTCCGAGGGCTCTCGGCAGACGATGAGCTGGTTTCAGGAAGGGGAACGAGCATGGCGGCCATGAAGCCGCGGACGGGCGATGGCCCGCTCGAGGTGACCAAGGAGGGGCGGGGCATCGTCATGCGCGTTCCGCTCGAAGGCGGCGGTCGGCTCGTCGTCGAGCTGACCCCTGACGAGGCCAAGGCGCTCGGTGAGGCCCTGGAGAAGGTCACCGTCTGACGCGCCCGCGATCTTGTCCTTGCGTCTGCCCCGGCATCGTAAGCGGTGCCGGGGCAGACGCATGCGCGGCCCCGTCGCCCGGCCCCGGCGGCCGGGTGCTCGCCGTGCTCACCTCTTGACGGCGCACAGCAGTCCGTCGCCGACCGGCAGCAGCGACGACATCAGCTCCTGGCTCTCGCGCACCGAGCGCAGCAGCTCGCGCAGGCGCAGCACCTCCGTCGGCTGCGGCCCGGAGTCGACCGTACGGCCGCCCGCGAATACCCCCTCGAAGACCACGAGACCGCCGGGCCGCAACAGGCGCAACGATTCAGCGAGATAGTCCGCGTACTCCTGGCGGTCGCCGTCGCAGAACACGAGGTCGTAGCCCGCGTCCGCGAGCCGGGGCAGGACGTCGAGCGCGCTGCCCGGGATGAACCGCGCCCGGTTGCTGGCGAATCCGCAGGCGCGGAAGGCCTGCCGGGCGAACTGCTGGTGCTCCGGCTCCGGATCGACCGTCGTGAGCACCCCGTCCGGACGCATGCCGTGCAGCAGATGGATTCCGGACACCCCACAGCCCGTGCCGATCTCCGCGACGGCCTTGGCGTCCACGGAGGCGGCGAGCAGTCGCAGCGCGGCGCCCGTGGCCGGCGACACCGAGCGCAGCCCTGCCTCGCGGGCCCGGTCACGGGCCCAGAGCAGCGCTTCGTCCTCGGCGACGTAGGCGTCGGCGAACGCCCAGCTCGTCTGCCGGTTGCCGGTAATGACCCTCTCCTGTCCCCGTGGTTGCCTGGGCGTGACTGTATCCGTTGGCGGCGGGAACCCGCAGATGGGACCGGACGTTTAAGGGGAAGAGACGGTGGCCGGATGCGCGACGGGGGGTATGAGGTGGATCAGGACACCGAGCAACTGCTGACGCAGCCGCACGAGCCGTGCCGGCAAGTATCAAATTCTCGTAAAACCGCTTATCCGGAGCTAACGGGCGAGGTGGCTATGGTAGGGGCTCCACTGGACACCACCAGAGCCGACAGGGGAGGTGCGGCTGCGCCCGGGGACCGGGGCGGAGTGCTGCGGCGCTTCCTCGGATCGGCGGGCAGGCCGAAATCCGTGACCGACACCGCTGCTGACCACCACGCCGGTTTCGCCGCAGGCGAGACCCAGACCGCGACCTTCTCCACCGACGCGGACGGGCAGGCGTGGACTCCGCCCACGTGGGAGGAGATCGTCAGCACGCACAGCGCCCGGGTCTACCGCCTGGCCTACCGCCTGACGGGCAACCAGCACGACGCCGAGGACCTCACCCAGGAGGTCTTCGTCCGTGTCTTCCGCTCCCTGTCGACGTACTCGCCGGGCACCTTCGAGGGCTGGCTGCACCGCATCACCACCAACCTCTTCCTGGACATGGTCCGGCGCAAGCAGCGCATCCGCTTCGACGCCCTCGGCGAGGACGCGGCCGAGCGCCTGGCCAGCCGCGAGCCCACCCCGCAACAGCTCTTCAACGACGCGCACTTCGACGCCGACGTCCAGCAGGCCCTCGACACCCTGGCGCCGGAGTTCCGCGCCGCCGTCGTCCTGTGCGACATCGAGGGACTGTCGTACGAGGAGATCGCCGCGACCCTCGGCGTGAAGCTCGGCACGGTCCGCTCCCGTATCCACCGCGGCCGCTCCCAGCTCCGCAAGGCCCTTGCGCACCGCTCCCCGGAGGCCCGTGCGGCCGAGCGGCGCTCCTTCGTGGCCCGTGTCCCCGCTCTGGGGGGAGGGGGCGCGACCGCGTGAGTGGATCCCGGCCGAAACCTGTGGAGAAGGCGCACCGGAAGGCGCATCTCGCCGAACAGCATCTGGGAGACCGACTCTCCGCCCTGGTGGACGGAGAGCTCGGTCACGAGTCGCGTGAGCGGGTCCTCGCGCACCTGGCCACGTGTGCCCGGTGCAAGGCGGAGGCGGACGCCCAGCGCCGGCTGAAGAACGTGTTCGCGGAGGCGGCCCCGCCCCCGCCCTCGGCGAGCTTCCTGGCCCGCCTCCAGGGCCTGCCCGGCGGCGACAGCACATCCCCGCCCGGCGGCGGTCTCTTCGGAGGCGACCCCCGGGAGGAGAGCGCCACAAGAGCCGACGGATCCGGCCCGTCCGGTGGTCTGACCGCCGTACCGGGCGATGTCCTCGGCGGCTCCGGCATCTTCGGATCGCGGCGCGGTGAGCGCTTCGCCCTCGGCTACGTCCCCCTCCGGCCCGGCACCTCCGTGCCCGCCCCCTCGCGGCCCGCCGTCCCCGCGGACCACGAGCGCGGCTTCCGTATCCATCCCGTCGGACGCCCGGACGACGGACGCGGTGCCTCGCGCGGTCTGCGGTTCGCGGTCGCCGCCGCCGGTGCGGTGTCCCTGGCCGCGGTCGCCCTCGGCAGCGTCACCACGGCCCTGCCCTCCGACGCGACGGCGGACGCGCGCGGCGGCAGCGGCAGCGTCGTCCCGGCCCGCTCGGCCGGCTCGGGCGCGGCCACGCCCGACGGCCAGCGCCGCCGCGCGACCGGCCCGCCTGCCGTCCAGGGCAGCACGCTGCTCGGACAGACCTCGGTGGCGCCGACCTCGATGTCCGCACCGCTGGTGCCCGGAGTGCCGACCCCCGGCACCGGACAGGCCCAGACCAGCGCGCTTCGCGGTCTCACGGCGCCGGTGATGGCCGGCGTGGCCGCCCTCTCCCCGCTGATACGTCCGCTCGACGACACCGTGGCCTATCCGCTCGCCGCGTGGTCCGCGGTCCCCGGAGCGACCGGCTCCGGCCTGCTGTCCGCCCCCGTCCCCGCCCCCGCGTCCCCCACGGCATCCGCCTCCCCCTCCTCACAGCCGCAGACCCCCTGACCGGCCACTGCGCCCCGGCCCCGCGAACCTGGTTGAATCCTGTGAGGGCCGTTCCCGCGGCGATGACCCGGGGGCGCAGTCGACGTTCCGTGTCCGCCGCCGAAGCGTGCGGCCGCGGCCAGCTGTGGGGAGAGCATGAACGAGGGGAACCGTGTCCCGCCGGGGGAGGAGCCGCAGGGGCCGACGGAGCCGACGTCGGCCGACCGGCCGGCCGAGCACCGCCGGGAGACCGCACCGGGCGACTCGGGGCGGACCTCCAGGGCGACGGACTCCGTTCCGACGGATTCCGGGTCGGCCGACGACGACTTCGAACTGGCCCAGCCGGGCGGGGTCGAGGAGGGCGGGGCCGGGGAGGGCACCGCCCCGGCGGCCGGCGCACCGGCCGAGACCGTCCCCGGAGGAACCGCCTGGGCGGCCCCCACCGAGCGTCCCAGGCCCCTGCACGACCCGGACCCCTACGGCACCCCGCCGTACGGCGAGCCGGGCCCCTGGGCCCCCGCACCGCCCGTCCAGCACCCGGCGGCCCAGCAGACGCCCGCACCGACGGCGCCGGGGACACACGCGCCGAGCGCAGCCACGCCCCTGCCGGGTGCCCCCGCGCCCGGCGTTCCGGCCTCACCCTCCGAAGCCCCGGCCCAGGCACCCGCCCCTGTCACCCCCGTCGCCCCCGCTCTCGGTGCTCCCGCGCCCGGTGGGCTGGTCGGGGTCGATGACGATCCCTGGGGGCGGTATGACCCCTGGGCGCCCGGGTCTCCGCAGGAGCAGGCGGTTCGGCGCGGCGTGCTTCAGTACGCCGGGGCCGGGCGGGGGAGGCGGCTGATGGTGGGGTGGACGGTGGTCGTCGCCCTGGTCGCCGCCGGTGTCGGAGGGATCGTCGGCGCGTACGCGGAGCGGCAGGGGCTCGACGGCGAGGTGAGCCTGCCGCAGGCCGGGCGGGTGCCCGCCGGGCGTGCGCCCGACAGTGTGGCCGGGATAGCCGCCCGCGCCCTGCCCAGCGTCGTCACCCTGCATGTCAGCGGGACCGACCAGACCGACACCGGCACCGGCTTCGTGCTCGACACCCAGGGGCACATCCTCACCAACAACCACGTCGTCGCCCCCGCCGGATCGAGCGGCGCGATATCCGTGACGTTCAGCAGCGGTGAAAGCGTCCAGGCCAAGGTGGTCGGCCGGGACAGCGGCTACGACCTCGCCGTCGTCCAGGTGCACGGCGTGCACGGACTCACCCCGCTGCCCCTCGGCGACTCCGACGGCGTCCGGGTCGGCGACCCCGTCGTCGCCATCGGCGCCCCCTTCGACCTGGCCAACACCGTCACCTCCGGCATCATCAGCGCCAAGGAGCGGCCCATCACGGCCGGCGGCGACAAGGGTGACGGGAGCGACGTGTCGTACGTCGACGCGCTGCAGACCGACGCGCCCATCAACCCGGGCAACTCCGGCGGCCCGCTCCTCGACTCCCAGGCCCGGGTGATCGGCATCAACTCCGCCATCCGGTCCGCCGACAGCGGCTCGGACTCGGACGGCGCCCAGGCCGGCTCCATAGGCCTCGGCTTCGCCATCCCGGTGAACCAGGCCAAGCGCGTCGCCGAGGAACTGATCAACGACGGCCGGGCGACCCACCCGGTGCTGGGGGTCACGCTCGACATGGCGTACACCGGCGACGGCGCCCGCATCGACAGCAAGAGCGCGAGCGGCGGTCCCGCCGTCATCCCGGGAGGCCCCGGTGACCGGGCAGGTCTGAAGCCGGGCGACGTCGTCGGCGAGGTCGACGGTCAGCCCGTGCACTCGGCCCGGGAGCTCATCGTCAGGATCCGCGCCCACCGGCCCGGTGACCGGCTACGGCTGACGGTCCGGCGCGGCGGCACCGACCGGGAGGTCCCGCTGGTCCTGGGCGCGGCGGAGCAGAACTGACACAAGTCTCACCTCGGGACGGTACCGGTCGGACGGGAACGCCGGGTACCGTTGAGCGACCGAGGACATCAATAGGAGCGTCAGGTGTTCAATGACATAGGACCACTCGAGCTGCTCACGATCGTTGTGATCGCCGTGCTCGTCTTCGGTCCGGACAAGCTCCCGAAGGTCATCCAGGACGTGATGCGCACGATCCGGAAGATCCGCGAGTTCTCGGAGAGCGCGAAGCAGGACATCCGTAACGAACTGGGCCCCGAGTTCAAGGACTTCGAGTTCGAGGACCTCAACCCCAAGACGTTCATCCGCAAGCAGCTGGACAACGACGAACTGGGGCTGAAGGAGATCCGCAACGGCTTCGACCTGAAGAAGGAGATGGCCGAGGTCACGGACGCCGTCAACAGCCGGGACACCGAGACCTCGTCGTCCGCCTCGTCGTCTTCGACATCGTCCTCGCCGTCCCCGGACTCCGGGTCCGGCGGGCGAGTCGACATGACCAAGAAGCCCGAGGAGCCCGGCAACGACGACCGGCCGCCCTTCGACGCGGACGCCACCTGACCGTCGCCGACACGCGCGCGGGCGTGCGCCGCGCACGTGACGCGTTTCATAACACACCCCCGGCGCACGCGTCCTGAACAGGCCGTTCGTGCGACCCACGCACCGACTGCCTGCCCTGCCGCACTCGTTCGTGTGGATATGCTGCCGAGTTGTTGTGCGGACCGGAGGAGTACGCCCGAAGGGGGGCGGGCCGCCCCGGTCCGACGAGAGCGAGGAGGCGTCCGGGCAGATGGAGACGACGAGTCGGGTGGGCGTACAGGCGCCGGCCGCGGAGGGCGGACAGCAGTCCCCCTCCGCCCGGCGTACGGTCGACGGTTATCTTCAGGCGTCTTTCCCGTGGTACGGCCTTGACGAGGCGTTCACCGGGCCGCGCTGGCTGATGCAGGTCGCCACGGCGGCGGACGGCTCCGTCGAGCACGGATCGACAGGGCACGGCGACGAGCCCTCCGTGCGCGGCGAGACAGGCTCCGCCGGTGAGCCGCGGGAGAAGTTCGCGGTGGTGGTCACGGTCGCCGCGCAGCCGTCGCGGCGCAGCGCGGACGGTACGGGGCTGCTGGAGGCCACCTCGGTGTCCTCGGCGGCGTGGCTGGCCGGGGTGGGGCTGCTGTCGTTCACCTGGCCCGGACAGATGGACCACAGCCTGCGGGACGACTGGCTGGAGCAGCAGACCGAGACCGCGTGGGCGCTGGCCGACGATCTCGACGGACCGGAGTGGTCCACGCTGTCCCTCCCGGTGGACGGGGTCGCGGCCTCTTTCTACTACCGGGAGTCCGAGTTCGGCTGGGTGCTCGCCGGTACGACCGAGGCGGGGGTGCACCTGGGCGCGTACGGCCGGGGCATGAGCGCGTACGGACTCGGGTTCGCCGTGGTGAAGGACGTCGCCGCCTACGCGTGACCATGGGCGGGGACCGCATGACAAAAGGGCGCCGATCGTCTTCGGCGCCCTTTTCCCGTACTGCTGGGCGTCGTGCCCGTACGGCTAGAACTTGTTCTTCGGGGTGAGCCCCAGCGACAGGCCCGACAGTCCACGCTGCCGGCCGCCCAGCTTTCCGGCGATCGCCCGCAGGGCGGTGCCCGCCGGGGAGTCCGGGTCGGTGAGGACCACCGGCTTGCCCTCGTCGCCGCCCTCGCGCAGGCGGACGTCGATCGGGATCGAGCCGAGGACCGGGACCGTCGCACCCGTGGTGCGGGTCAGGCCGTCGGCGACGAGCTGGCCGCCGCCCGTGCCGAAGACGTCGACCATCTCGCCGCAGTGCGGGCAGGGCAGGCCGGACATGTTCTCGACCACGCCGACGATCTTCTGGTGGGTCTGTACGGCGATGGAACCGGCGCGCTCGGCGACCTCGGCCGCCGCCTGCTGCGGGGTCGTGACGACCAGGATCTCGGCGTTCGGGACCAGCTGGGCGACCGAGATCGCGATGTCGCCGGTGCCCGGCGGGAGGTCCAGGAGCAGGACGTCGAGGTCGCCCCAGTACACGTCCGCCAGGAACTGCTGGAGGGCGCGGTGCAGCATCGGGCCGCGCCAGACGACCGGGGCGTTGCCCGGCGTGAACATGCCGATGGAGATGACCTTCACGCCGTTCGCCGACGGCGGCATGATCATGTTCTCGACCTGGGTGGGACGGCCGTCCGCGCCCAGCATGCGCGGCACGCTGTGGCCGTAGATGTCGGCGTCGACCACGCCCACCTTGAGGCCGTCGGCCGCCATGGCCGCCGCCAGGTTGACCGTCACGGAGGACTTGCCGACGCCGCCCTTGCCGGAGGCGACCGCGTAGACGCGGGTGAGGTTGCCCGGCTTGGCGAAGGGGACCTCGCGCTCGGCCTGGCCGCCGCGCAGGGCGCTCGCCAGCTCCTTGCGCTGCTCGTCGCTCATCACGTCCAGCGTGACGTCCACGCGGGTGACGCCCTCGACCCGGGAGACCGCCTCGGTGACGCGCTGGGTGATGGTGTCCCGCATGGGGCAGCCGGAGACCGTCAGGTACACGGTGACCGCGACCGCTCCGTCCGCACCGATCTCCACCGATTTGACCATCCCCAGTTCGGTGATGGGGCGGTTGATCTCGGGGTCGTTCACCGTCGCCAGTGCCTCGCGCACCGCGTCTTCCGTAGCCATAAGGACGATGGTACGGCGCGGCGCGGGGCCTTCGGGATGCCCCTCAGCGGTCGTCTGTGTCACGTCCCGGCGACCGTTCTGACCGTTCCGCCGGGAATACGACACGGTCGCTGCGGCCCTGGCGGTCCTCCAGCTCCTTCAGCAGGTCCTGGAGTTCCGAGCGCATCCAGTCGCGGGTCGCCACCTCGCCGAGGCCCAGGCGCAGGGTGGCGATCTCCCGGGTCAGGTACTCGGTGTCGGCGATCGACCGCTCGTTCTGCTTGCGGTCCTGCTCCAGGTTGACCCGGTCGCGGTCGTCCTGCCGGTTCTGCGCGAGCAGGATCAGCGGGGCCGCGTAGGAGGCCTGGAGGGACAGGGCCAGGGTCAGGAAGATGAACGGGTACTGGTCGAAGCGCAGGGCCATGGGCACGGTGACGTTCCACAGCACCCACAGGATGATGACGACCGTCATCCAGACGATGAAGCGGCCCGTGCCCAGGAACCGGGCGATCTTCTCCGACATCACGCCGAAGGCCTCGGCGTCCCACTCGGGCAGGTACCGGCGCCGCGGCGGGCGCGGCTGGTCCAGGCGGGGCGTGCGGTGCCGGGTGGCCGCCGTCGCGCCCACCGGGGTGCGCTCGCGGGTGCCGCTCTCGCGCTCAGGAGTCATGCGTGGCCGCCCCCTCTCCCTCGTATCCGTCGTCCAGGTGGAACTCGTGCTCCCGCCAGTCCTCGGGCAGCATGTGGTCCAGCACGTCGTCCACGGTCACCGCGCCGAGCAGCCGCCCGGCCTCGTCCACCACGGGCGCGGCGACCATGTCGTAGGTGGCGAAGAACCCGGCGACGGCGGGCAGCGCCGCGTCCGGGTCGAGCGGTTGCAGATCGGTGTCGACGATCGAGCTGACCAGCGTGTACGGCGGGTCGCGCAGCAGCCGCTGGAAGTGGACCGTGCCCAGGTACTTGCCGGTCGGGGTCTCGTCGGGCGGGCGGCAGACGTAGACCTGGGCGGCGAGGGCGGGGGAGAGGTCGGGGTTGCGGACCCGGGCGAGGGCGTCGGCGACGGTGGCGTCCGGGCGCAGCACGATCGGTTCGGTGGTCATCAGACCGCCGGCCGTGTGCTCCTCGTACGACATCAGGCGCCGCATCTCGGCCGCGTCGGCGGGCTGCATCAGGTTCAGCAGCCGTTCCTTGTCCGCCTCGGGCAGTTCGGAGAGCAGGTCGGCCGCGTCGTCGGGGTCCATGGCCTCCAGCACGTCCGCCGCCCGCTCCTCCTTCAGCTTGCCGAGGATCTCGATCTGGTCGTCCTCCGGGAGCTCTTCGAGGACGTCGGCCAGCCGGTCGTCGTCGAGCGCGGCGGCGACCTCGGCGCGGCGCTTGGCGGACAGGTGGTGCAGGACGTTGGCGAGGTCGGCGGGGCGCAGCTGCTCGAAGGTGGCGAGCAGGCTCTCGGCGCCCTGCCCGTGCTCCTCCAGCGAGAATCCGGTGACGGCCGACCACTCGACGGTCAGCGTCTCGCCCTTGGCCCGCCGGAAGGCGCCGCCCTTCCTGCCCTTGCGGACGAAGACCCGGTCGACCTCCCAGTCGCGGCGGGCGGGCAGCTGCTGCACGGACACGTCGAGGACCGTGGCCTCCTCGCCGGTCTCGGTGAGCGTCACGCGCCGGTCGAGCAGCTCACCGAAGACCAGCCGTTCGGTGGGCCGCTGCTCGAAGCGCCGGACGTTCATCACGCCGGTGGTGATGACCTGGCCGGACTCGATGCCGGTCACCCGGGTCATGGGCAGGAAGATCCGGCGCCGGGTGGACAGCTCGACCACCAGCCCCAGCACGCGCGGGGGGCGTCTGCCGACGCGCATCATGACGACGAGGTCGCGGACGCGGCCCACCACATCGCCGTTGGGGTCGAAGGCGGGGACCCCGGCGAGGTGCGAGACGAAGATCCGGGGGGCGCCGGCTGCCATGGCTGTGCTTCCTCTGCTGACGTGGCCTGGGAATCTCCCTTAAGGGGGTGTTCCGCTTTCTTTACGAAGTGATCGGTGAATTGCTCGAATTTGCCCGCTCGGGTGCGCTTCAGGCTAGCCCGTGGCGGTCGGACACGCCCTGGTGGGGGGTCCGGACGGACTGACTCCGCCGGGCGGCCGGGGCACCGGTACGCTGCGGTACGCCGCTCAGGACCCGACAGAAAGGCAGCTCCACCGGTGACTGCGATTCCCCAGGGCCGAACCCGCCGGACCGCGCGGGCGACCGCGATCTGCGCACTGGCGGTGACGGGGGTGGCGGTGCTGGGCGGCTGCGGCGGCGACGATCCGGACGCGGGCACCAACGGCGTGGGCAAGCTGCCCGCCGGGCAGATCCAGACGAGGACCCGCGCGGCGGCGGACGGGGCGGCTGCGGTACGGCTGACCGGCACGGTGGTCACCAGCGGCCGTACGTACCAGCTGGACATGCGCCTGAAAGAGGACGGCGGCACCGGGTCGGTGACCGCGCAGGGGGCCACCTTCCAGCTGCTGCGGGTCGGTCAGCAGCTCTATCTGAAGGCCGACTCGGACTTCTGGAGCCACGCGGGCGGCAGCGGCAACGGCGGCAGCGGTGGCGACGGCGGCGGTGACAGCACGGCCGGCAAGCTGAACGGCAAGTACGTGAAGGTGCCGCAGGGGGACCCCGCGTACAAGAAGTTCAGCGGGTTCACGGACAAGTCCGTCCTGCTCGACGGGCTGCTGACGCTGCACGGCAGCCTGGCGACCGACGGCCACCACGACCAGTCGGGCACCCCCACCATCCGCATCACCGGCGACCAGGGCTCCGGCGGCACCCTCGACGTCTCCCTCCAGGGCACCCCCTACCCCCTCCGCCTGGTCCGCGCCGGCGGTGCGGGCACGCTCAGCTTCTCGGACTGGGGCAAGGACTTCACGGTCACGGAACCGGACCAGGGGGACACGGTGGACTACGGCAGACAGCTGCCGACGTCGTAGCGGCTGCCCGGCGCCGGATCCGGCCCCGGCCTACTTCCGCCGTCGCCTGCCGAGCAGCTTCGGCAGTCCTGCCGGAATCGGCTCCCTGGTGGTCGCCGGAGTGGGCACCGGACGCTCCGCCTGGCTGTCGTCGGGCAACGGCACCACGGACCCGGCCGGAGTCAGGCGCAGCACCCGGCACTCGCGGGCCCAGCGCCCCGGCATCGCCTCGCCGTCCGGCGCGTTCAGGCGCTTGCCCTTCAGCTCGGCGACGGCCGCCTCCCACTCCTCGGAGCCGGCCGCCGCTTCCGTCACGGTCACCGGGAACGTGACGAGCCGGCCGCCCTTGTCCTTGCCGCGCACGGTCACCTCGGCGAAGCCGCCGTCGACCAGCGCCGGCAGCGGCTGCTCCCCCGGCCCGTCGCCGACCAGGTACACCGCCCCCTGGTGCCACACGTGCCACAGCGCACGCGCGGCCGGGGCGCCGGCGCCCCTGACCCAGATCAGGCCGGACTTCTTCGCGGCCTCCTCGATGAGGGCCTGGTCGAGAAGGGCCTGGTCGAGGGGGGCCGGGCCGGGCAGATCGCTCGTCATGCGCCCAGCCTATCGAGCGGCGCTCACAGCCAGCCGTTGCGCTTCAGCACCCGGTGGATGCCCACGCACATGCCGATGGTGAGGCTCAGGACCAGCGGGTAGCCGTACTTCCAGTGCAGCTCCGGCATGTTGTCGAAGTTCATGCCGTACACGCCTGTCACCATCGTCGGTACGGCGATGATCGCGGCCCAGGCGGTGATCTTGCGCATGTCCTCGTTCTGCGCGACTGAGGCCTGCGCCAGGTTGGCCTGGAGGATGGAGTTGAGCAGCTCGTCGAAGCCGATGACCTGCTCCTGGACCCGGGCGAGGTGGTCCGCGACGTCCCGGAAGTACTTCTGGATGTCCGGGTCGACCAGCCGCATCGGCCGCTCGCTCAGCAGCTGCATGGGCCGCAGCAGCGGCGCGACCGCCCGCTTGAACTCCAGTACCTCGCGCTTGAGTTGGTAGATCCGCGCCGAGTCCACACCGCGCGAGACCTTGCCGCCCGGACCCGGCGAGAAGACCTCGGTCTCCACCTCGTCGATGTCGTCCTGCACGGCGTCGGCGACCGCGATGTAGCCGTCGACGACGTGGTCGGCGATGGCGTGCAGCACCGCCGAGGGGCCCTTGGCCAGCAGCTCCGGGTCGTCCTGGAGGCGGTGGCGCAGCGCCCGCAGCGAGCCCTTGCCGCCGTGCCGGACGGTGATGAAGAAGCTCCGGCCGGTGAAGCACATCACCTCGCCGGTCTCCACGACCTCGCTGCTGTCGGTGAGCCGGTCGTGCTCGACGTAGTGGATGGTCTTGAAGACGGTGAAGAGCGAGTCGTCGTAGCGCTCCAGCTTCGGGCGCTGATGGGCCTGCACCGCGTCCTCGACGGCCAGCGGGTGCAGCCCGAACTCGCCCGCGATGCCGGCGAATTCGGCCTCGGTCGGCTCGTGCAGCCCGATCCAGACGAAGCCGCCGTCGCGGCGCACCTGGCGCATCGCCTCGTGCGGGCTCAGCGGCTTGCCGCTCTCGACCCGGCGGCCGTCGCGGTAGACGGCGCAGTCCACGACGGCCGACGAGGTGCCGGGGTCGCGGGTGGTGTCGTACGGGGCGGTGTCCCCCCGCAGCGAGGAACGGGACGACGAGCGGACCACGGCGCGCAGGTCGCGGATCATCGACATGGGCGGGCTCCTTCGCGGGCAGGCAGCGAGAGCGCGTGACGACGGGTGGAACTACCCGGAATGAGGACGGTCCTGGCCACGGGATGTTTGGCACGTCCACAAAGCGGGGAGCACCGCACCGTCGCGGTGGCGACTTCGCTGCTGATGCGGAACTGACGTTGATCAGACGGATCAGGCGAGGCGAAACGAAGTGCTCTTCCGAAGGGCAACGCGCGCGGGAAGGCGGCAGCGGCCAGCCAGAGACCAGATCAGCGGGCGGAAGAGCGAGTGGTACTACCAGGTCGACTTCGATCCATGACAGCCCCACCTCCTCCGGCCGGTCCCTCGTGAGGGAGTCTCTTCGTGGGCTCAGATTAGCAGCCGCCCGAACTGTCAAGGCGCCGCTTTGCCCGTCACTGACGAGTTCTATGCTCGCCGCATGGTCGATGTTCTTCCTCTGGTCGAGGCACGGTTGAGCACCGCGCTGGGCGAACCGGACGCGCGCGCCGCCGTCACCTTCCTCGGCACGGACCGCGTCGAGGTGCTCCGGTTCCGGGAGGGGGACCTCCTGCGGTACGCCACCCTCGGCATGTCCCAGCACCCCATGACCGACCCCACGGCGGCGGTCGGGGACCCGGTCAAGGGGCCCCGCGCCGAGCTGGTCCTCTCGGTCCGCGCGGGCCGGGCGGACACCGACAAGGTGCTGCGCCCGCTCGCCGTGCTGGCCGCGTCCCCGCAGGTGGAGGGTCTGATCGTGACGCCCGGCGCCTCCCTGGACACCGGCGAGCCGCTGTGGCCCGGCGCCCCCTTCACCTCGGTGCTGGTGGGCGAGCCCGGCGGGCTGGTCGAGGATCTGGAGCTGGACGACCCGATGGATCCCGTACGGTTCCTGCCGCTGCTGCCGATGACCCCGAACGAGGCCGCCTGGAAGCGGGTGCACGGCGCCCAGGCCCTCCAGGAACGCTGGCTCGCCCAGGGGACGGACCTGAGGGACCCGGCCCGCGCGTCCGTCCCGCTGGACTGAACCCGGCGTGACCGAACTCACCAACGCACGGCTGATTCCGGTCAGTTGGCGAACGCGCTGACACCGTCCTCCGTGGCGTGCGCCACGTCCCGCTCCGCCACCTCGTGGGTGAGGGCGCGGCGCCGTACGACGACCACGGCCGCGCCCAGCAGCGCGGTGATCCCCGCGACCACGAACGGGACGTGGATGTCCGTCCACTCCTCGATCTTCGGCGCGAAGTAGGGGGCCGCGGCGGCCGCGAACCAGCGGACGAAGTTGTAGCCCGCGCTCGCCACCGGGCGCGGGGCGTCCGAGACGCCGAGGGCCAGCTCGGTGTACACGGTGTTGTTCACGCCGATGAGGGCGCCGGACAGGACCGTGCAGACGACGGCCGTGGTGTGGTCGCCGTAGCCGAGGACGAGGACGTCCGCGGCGAGCAGCACCAGCGAGCCGCCGAGCACCTTCAGCGAGCCGAGGCGGGCCTGCATGCGCGGGGCCACGATCACCGAGAAGACGGCGAGTAGCACGCCCCAGGCGAAGAACACCGCGCCCGAGCGGTACGGCGTCATGTTCAGCACGAACGGCGTGAAGGCCAGCACCGTGAAGAACGTGTAGTTGTAGAAGAAGGCGGAGACCGCCGCCGAGGCGAGGCCGCCGTGGCCGAGCGCCCTGATCGGGTCGAGCACCGAGGTCTTCCGGGCCGGCTTCGGCTGTTCCTTCAGGAACATCGTGATGCACAGGAAGCCGATCGCCATCAGCGTGGCCGTCCCGAAGAACGGGTAGCGCCAGCTGACGTTGCCGAGGATCGCGCCGAGCAGCGGGCCGCAGGCCATGCCGAGGCCGAGCGCGGACTCGTACAGCAGGATCGCCGCCGCGCTCCCGCCGGCCGCGGCACCGACGATGACCGCGAGGGCGGTCGACACGAACAGGGCGTTGCCGAGGCCCCAGCCCGCCCGGAAGCCGACCAGCCGGCCGACGGTGTCCGACGTGCCGGCCAGGCCCGCGAAGACGACGACGAGGGCGAGGCCGAGCAGCAGGGTCCTGCGGCCGCCGATCCGGCTGGAGACGAAGCCGGTCAGCAGCATCGCCACCGCGGTGATCAGGAAGTACGAGGTGAAGAGCAGGGACACCTGGCCGGCCGTGGCGTGCAGGCCCCGTGCGATGGACGGCAGGATCGGGTCGACGAGTCCGATGCCCATGAAGGCGACGACGGAGGCGCCGGCCGTGGCCCATACGGCCTTCGGTTGTCGCAGCAGGTCCATCTGTGTCTCCCCTTGCCTCTCTCCACTAAGTTAGTTCGCCTAATAAATGTAATATGCATACAGTTGCTCGCGTCAAGGGTTCCGTCCGGACGGGTGATCGTCCTTGACGTGGGCGGGCAGGGGTAGGACCGTGGGGCCCTATGAGGGGCGAACCCAGTTGCCCGAGGTGTGGTGGCCGGGTCAGGGCGCCCGGTCTCTTCGCCGATTCGTGGCAGTGCGACGTGCACGGCACGGTGTATCCGCTGCAGCCCGTGATCCCGCCCAGCGTCGAAGCCCTCGCCGCCGTTGTGCCGCGCACCCACGTCCCGGTGTGGATGCCCTGGCCGCTGCCGGTCGGCTGGCTCTTCACGGGGGTGGCCTACGCGGGCGACGACCGCAGCGGGGGCCGCGCCACCGCCGTGGCCTGCACCGGCCCCGGCCCGCTCGGCGGCCCGGCCGAACTCGTCCTGGTCGCCGAGGAGCTCGGCGTCGGCCTCGGCGCGCGCTACGCGGGCATCGACGGCCCGGACCCGGGGCCGTACATGAACATCGAGAAGCCGCCCGACGCCAAGGTGCTGGCCGTCGGCCGCCCGACCCCGCTCTGGCACGTCTTCCGCACCCCCGAGGACCGCGCGGTCTTCGCGGGCGAGGCGCTCGGCATGTGGCTGTGGGCGGTGATGTGGCCCGAGCAGACCGGGCTGCTCATGTACGACGAACTGGTGCTGACGGATCTGCGGGACGCGGGGGCGGAGCTGGATCTGGTGCCCTGCGGAGCGTTGTCGCCGCGCTTGCTTCGGCCGTAGGCCTCTTAGGGGCTCGAAGTACCGGTACCATCGACTGTCCCCCCTTTGAATCGTCGGTGTCTGGAGTTCTTGTGCGTATAGACCTGCACTGTCACTCCACGGCTTCCGACGGTACGGACACCCCGGCCGAGCTGGTGCGGAACGCTGCCGCCGCCGGGCTGGACGTCGTCGCGCTGACCGATCACGACACCACGCGCGGGTACGGCGAGGCGATCGCCGCGCTGCCCGCGGGGCTGACCCTGGTCACCGGGGCCGAGCTGTCCTGCCGTGTCGACGGCGTGTCCATGCACCTGCTGGCCTACCTCTTCGACCCCGAGGAGCCCGCGCTCCTCGCCGAGCGGGAGCTGGTGCGCGACGACCGGGTGCCGCGCGCCCGGGGGATGGTCGCGAGGCTCAACGACCTCGGGGTGCCGGTCACCTGGGAGCAGGTCGAGCGGATCGCCGCCGGCGGTTCCGTGGGGCGGCCGCACGTCGCCACCGCGCTCGTCGAGCTGGGCGTCGTCCCGACCGTGAGCGACGCGTTCACCGAGGAGTGGCTGGCCGACGGCGGGCGGGCCTTCGTCCAGAAGCACGAGACCGACCCGTTCGAGGCGATCCGGCTGGTCAAGAACGCGGGCGGGGTCTGTGTCTTCGCCCATCCGGCCGCCGCCAAGCGGGGCCGGACCGTTCCCGAGGCGCGCATCGCCGAGATGGCGGCGGCCGGTCTGGACGGCGTCGAGGTCGATCACATGGACCACGACGCCGACGCGCGCGACCGGCTGCGGGGGCTCGCGAAGGACCTGGACCTGCTGGTCACGGGCTCCTCGGACTACCACGGCAGCCGCAAGACCGTCGCGCTCGGCGCGTACACGACCGACCCCGAGGTGTACGGGGAGATCACGCGACGCGCCACCGGCGCGTTCCCGGTGCCGGGCACCGGCGGAGCCTGACGCCGAGGCCGGCACCGGCCCCACCGACTCACGCCCGTATCACTTCTTTCCGCAAGGCCTGCTTCCGCATGTTCGACATCGCCGTCTTCGGCTCCCTGTTCCTGACCCTTTTCGTCATCATGGATCCCCCGGGGATCACCCCGATCTTCCTCGCCCTGACCGCCGGACGGCCGGGCAAGGTGCAGAAGCGGATGGCCTTCCAGGCCGTCTGCGTGGCGTTCGGCGTCATCGCCGTCTTCGGCGTGCTCGGGCACCAGATCCTGAACTACCTGCACGTGTCCGTGCCCGCGCTGATGATCGCGGGCGGTCTGCTGCTCCTGCTGATCGCGCTGGACCTGCTCACCGGCAAGACCGACGAGCCGAAGCAGACGAAGGACGTGAACGTCGCCCTCGTACCGCTCGGCATGCCGCTGCTCGCCGGGCCCGGGGCGATCGTGTCCGTGATCCTGGCCGTGCAGAAGGCCGGCAGTGTGGCCACGCAGATCTCCGTGTGGTCCGCGATCCTCGCGATCCACGTCGTCCTGTGGCTGGTGATGCGTTACTCGCTGCTGATCATCCGGGTCATCAAGGACGGCGGTGTCGTCCTCGTGACGCGACTCGCGGGCATGATGCTCTCCGCGATCGCCGTGCAGCAGATCATCAACGGGATCACTCAGGTGATCCGGGGGAGCTGAGCCGTCCTCGGCCCGGCTCCCCCGGAAAGTGTGAGTGCGGTCGTCCCGTTACGAGGCCGGGGTCTCGGCCGGGCGGATCCACAGGCGCTGTCCGATGGCGGCGGCCTGCTGAACGATCCGGTTGACGGAGGCGGCGTCCACGACGGTGCAGTCCACGGTGGTGCCGTCGACCTCGTCGAGTCGCCTGATCTCGAAGCGCACGGGCTTCTCCCTTCGTCTGGTCATCCTCCTGCGGAGAACTACTGGTGACGTTGCTGTCGTACGTCCTAGTCAACGCGCTTCATGTTACAAACATTCCCTACGCTAATGAAATTTTTCGAACGGCTAATTACTGGCAGGTAAGGGACTGATCGGGACCGGTTGTGTTCGCAGTGTGACCACCGGGACAATGGGGGCGATGAGTGACGACCCGGCGGCCCTGGCCGCCCGCATCGACCGCACGAACGAGCTGCTGGAGCGCATGCTCGCCGAGGTGGCGAAGACGCCCTCCACACACGCGATCTTCGTCGACGCGGGCTATCTGTACGCGGCCGCGGGCCGGCTGGTCGCCGGCACCGAGGACCGCCGGGCCTTCGACCTCGACGCCGAGGGGCTGATCGACGCGCTGATCGACAAGGCCCGCACGATCTTCGCGGACAGCCGGCTGCTGCGCGTCTACTGGTACGACGGCGCCCGCCGCCGCATCCACACCGCCGAGCAGCAGACCATCGCCGAACTGCCCGACGTCAAGGTCCGCCTCGGCAACCTCAACGCCAACAACCAGCAGAAGGGCGTCGACTCGCTGATCCGCACGGACCTGGAGTCGCTCGCCCGCCACCGCGCCATCAGCGACGCCGCCCTCCTCGGCGGGGACGAGGACCTGGTCTCGGCGGTCGAGGCCGCCCAGGGCTACGGCGCCCGGGTCCACCTGTGGGGCATTGAGGCGCCCGACGGCCGCAACCAGGCCGAGCCCCTGCTCTGGGAGGTCGACAGCCAGCGCACCTTCGAGCTGGAGTTCTTCAAGCCGTACGTCTCGCGCCGTACCGCCGCCGCGTACGACGCCTCCGCCGGAGCCCGGCCCAGCCGCGAGGACGTCCGCTTCGTCGGCGCCCAGATCGCGGCGAAGTGGCTGGCCTCCCGGGGGCGCGACGCGCTGGTCGAGCTGCTGCCCGGCCACCCCTATCTGCCCGGCTCCGTCGACCAGGACCTGCTGGTCGAGGCCGAGGGCCTGCTCCAGTACTCCCTGCGCGGCCAGGCCGATCTGCGCCGCGCCCTGCGCGACGGATTCTGGGAGCACGTGCAGGCGCAGTACTGAGGCGGCGCCGACGGGCGGTGATGCGTGGCGGGCGGTGGCACGTCGGCGGCCGGTGCCGAGTCCCCTGGTGTGGGGCGGGAGGGCACCGGCCGCAGTCTGGCCGCCGGGGCTGCGCCAGTGGTGCACCGGCGGTGACGCGGAGCCCGCCCTGTGGCCCCTTTCGGGAAGCGGAGGCGTGAACCGCTAGCTCACCCGGCTTTGTTCCTGTGGCCCATCCGCGAAAACCGGCCGGTAATTCGAATATTTCCAGCCAGTGCCCGCGAGGGGGTGTATCCACGTGGTCACTGGTGAGCACACTGGCAGGCCAGCGCCGCGCACCACCGAGCATGCAGGACTTACCTACACGCTTTCTACGGGAGATCTTTCGGAGTAAAGCCAACACCATTAATTACACTGACTGACTGTCAACAACGCCGGGGGATCCGCACCAGTGAACAAACGAGCACTGAAACGCCTGCTCAAGGACCGACGCGCACTCATCGCCCCCGAAGCCCACGGCCTCACACGCCCCACCGGACCCGGCCGGCGTGCCCCCGGCCTGTCCCAGCACCAGGTCGACCAGCTCGTCAACCGGGCCTTCGGCACGTACCACCGCCTGGAATCCGGCACGTATCCCCACGCGCCGGTCGACCTGCTGCGCGACATAGCCCGCCTGTTCGTGCTCAACGAGCAGGAGTGGATCTCGCTGTGCCGGTACGCGCGCGGCGAGGACCCGCCCAGCCCGCTCTACGACACCAGCGGCAACGCCGTCCCCTCCGTCTGGGAGGACGCCGTCGCCGCCGTGACGCACCCGGCCTACGTCACCGACGCCTCCTGGAACCTGCTCACCTGCAACGAGCAGTTCCACCGCCTCTTCGCGTCCGGGCGGGCCCCCGAGAACACCATGCGCTGGATGCTGATCGACGGTCGCGAGCAGCTCACCGACTGGCCGAACGCGTGGGCGCCGCTCGTCATGCCCCAGCTCCAGGCCGCGCTCGCGCAGCGCCCCGACGACAAGGTGCTGCGTGAGATCGAGCGGGAACTCCTCAGCGATCCCCTCGCCCGCCCGCTGTACGAAGTGGGTGGCGCTTCGGTCCACCCCGACGGCGATGAACGGCCGATCTGTCACGCGGCCGACGGTCCGGGCTGGGTGACGATGTGCGTGGCGCAGCCGATGTCGGCCCCCGGGGCGAGGTTCATGATTCTCATTTTTCGGCCAGGTCCGCGGCGATCAAGTCAGCGTCCTCCGATGCTTCAAGCTCGCTGAGCGCACTGAAATCCCCTTCCTTTGCCCGCGTTTGACGGGTGGCGCGAGAGCATGACCTGGACGGCAGGGAAACGAACCAGCCAACTTTGCCGTACTTTGACCTCCACCAGGTTACGCGTCCTAGGGGGGACCCATGCCCGTCAACATCGCCCGCCCGAGCACGGCCCTCGCCGCGCACAAGGTCACCACGGGCGAGATAGCCGACGACATCCGCACCCACCACCCCGACCATCCGCGCCTCGGCGCGATCCTCCGTGTCCTCGGCAACTGCGGTGTCGAGACCCGGTACTTCACCCAACCGCTGAACTCGTCCACCGTCAGCGGTACCGCCTCCATAGCGGAGCGCGCGCCCCGGGCCTTCGCCGACTCTCTCGACATGGCGGAGCGCGCGGCCCGTTCCGCATTGCGGAGCCACGGCCTCGAACCGGGCGACATCACCGGCCTGATCACCACTCACGCCACGAGCTGGGCCGTACCCAACCTCGACATCCACCTCGTGGACCGCCTCGGCCTGCGCCCCACCGTCCGTCGCACCGCCCTGACGACCGGGGCCTGCGCGGGCGGCGCCACCGCCCTCGTTCGCGCGGTGGAGCAGGCGCTGCTGCACCCCGGCTCCCGCGTCCTCGTCGTCGCCGCCGAGGTGCTGTCCGCGGCCTACAACCACACGGACACCAAGATCGAACACATGATCTACAAGGCGCTGTTCGGTGACAGCGCGGCCGCCACCGTCGTCAGCGACGAATCCCTCGGGCCCGGACTCACCCTCGACGGCCCGGAGGGGCTGTTCGAGTACGTCCTGCCGGGTTCGCTCGACTTCTACGCGGGTCGTATCGACAGCAGCGGTCTGCACTTCGACTCCACCAAGGCCGCGCTGGGCGGGGCCAGGCACGTCATCCCTGCCTTGGTCGACTGGCTGGGCGACCGCCCGGTAGCGGTCCCGGTCATCCACCCCGGCTCCCGGCCGATCATCATGGACACCGCCACGGCCCTCGGCCTCACCGAGGACGACGCCCGCCACTCGCTCGACACCCTGTCGGAAGAGGGAAACCTCGGAGGAGTATCGGTTCTCCGCGTCCTCGAACGCACCCACGGCCGCCCTCCGGCCGACGGCGAGCAGGCCCTGATCGTCGCCTACGGCCCCGGTTTCAGCGTCTGCGCCCTGCACGCCACGTGGACCGACTAGGACAGGGCGGTCAGAAGTGGCACACTGAAGACGGCTGTCCTGCTCTGCATCCCCCGTCGGGGCAGGGCAGTCGTCATGCGCCAGCGGCTCACACGGTGGCCACGGGCGGCACGTCCGCCGCACCCGTCGCGTCCACCCCGTCCGCCGCGTCCCAGAAGTCGGCGACTGCCTCGGCCGTGGCGAGCGGCCGGTCGGTGTTGGGCGAGTGCTCCGCGTCCGCGACGACCGTGCGCCGGGCCCGCAGCCGTACCGCCATCGCGTCGAGCAGCGGCAGCGGCCAGGTGTCGTCCTTGTCGCCCGACAGCACATGGAACGGCAGCGGTACGGCGGCCAGCTCGGCGACCCGGTCCGGCTCCGTGCACAACTGGCGTCCGGTGGCGAGGAGTTGGGCGGGCCTGGTGCCCAGCCAGCGGCGCCGCAGATCGTCCCGGTCGTCGAGTCCGCCGTCGAGCGCGGCCGTCTCGGTCTCCTCGGGCGTCTCCATCGCCTGGATCGCGTCCCAGACGTCGGCCATGTCCATCACCGCGAGCGCGTCCCGCAACAGCTTCACGCGCTGCTGCTGGGACGGCGAGATCTGCGCCGGGCCCGACGCCATCAGGGTCAGCGACCGGAAGGGCGCGTGGTCCAGGAGCACGGCCGCGCGCGAGATCTGCCCGCCGAGCGAGTGCCCCAGCAGATGCACCGGGCTCCCGGCTCCGACGGCCTCCGCCTGCGCGAGCACGTCCTGCGCCAACTCGGCCTGGGCGTAGGCGCGTTCATCGGTCTCGGGTCCGGCGGACTCGAACTGCCCGCGCCCGTCGACGGCCACCGTCCGGTACCCGCGTCGCGCGAGCGGCACGTGCAGCGGATTGAAGTCCTCCTTGCTTCCGGTGAACCCCGGCAGCAACAGCGCGACCCCTCGGGGCTCCACCCCGTCGGCCACGGGCGCGTCGACGACGGCGAACTCCCCACGCGCGGTACGCAGCGCGTACGCACGCGCACCGGGGGGCGGGACGAAGGTGGCGGGCCTGCTCATGGGGAGAGGCTATCGGTCGGGCGACACACGGAACGGAGCGGGAGTGGCTACGCCGGACATGCGACGGCCCGGCCCACGGGGAGTGGGCCGGGCCGTCGGTGACGGGCGTTCCGGATCAGCCTTCGGCTGCCTCGACGACCGCCGTGGCCTTACGGGTCCGACGCCGCGGCTTGGCCTCCGGCTCCTCGGTGGCCTGCGCCGGGATCTCGGCGGTGGCCACCTCGGCGACGGCCTTGCGGGTCCGGCGTGCCTTGGGCGCGGCTGCCTCGACGGCACCGTCCGCGTCGGCGACCGTGGCGGCGGCCTTGCGGGTGCGACGCGGCTTGGCCTCCGCCTCCGCGGCCTCGGGCGCGGCGGCCGCCGTCTTGCGGGTCCGGCGCGGCTTGGCCTCGGCCTCCGGGGCCTCGGCCGTGGCGGCGGCCTTGCGGGTGCGGCGGGGCTTGACCTCGGCCTCGGGGGTGTCGGTCGTCTCCGTGGCGGCGGCTGCCGTCTTGCGGGTGCGACGCGGCTTGGTCTCCGTGGCCTCGGCGGCTTCGACGGCGGTTGTGGCGGCCGTCTTCCGCGTGCGGCGGGGCTTGGCCTCGGCCTCGGGGGTGTCGGTCGCGTCCGGCGCGGCGACTGCCGTCTTCCGTGTGCGGCGGGGCTTGGCCTCGGCCTCCGGGGCCTCGGCTGTGGCGGCGGCCTTGCGGGTGCGGCGGGGCTTGGCCTCGGCCTCGGGGGTGTCGGTCGTCTCCGTGGCCGCGGCTGCCGTCTTGCGGGTCCGGCGCGGCTTGGTCTCCGTGGCCTCGGCGGTGTCCACCGCGGCCTCGGCGGCTGCGGCCGTCTTGCGCGTGCGGCGCGGCTTGGCCGCCGGGGCGGGCTCGGCTGCCGTCTCGGCGGGCTCGGCCGTGGTGACGGCCTGCTCCGCGGCGGGCTCGGCGGCTGCCGTCTTGCGGGTCCGGCGGCGCGGCTTGGCCTCGGCCTCCGGGGTCTCCACGGTCACCGGCTCGGACGCGGACACGGTCTCGGTCACCGCCACGAGCGTCTCGGCCACGGGCTCGGCGGCAGGCGCCGGCACCGTCGGCTCCGCCGACTTGCGGGTCCGGCGGCGGCGCTGCTTCTCATCCGCTTCCGGGGCCTGCGGCGCGGCCGGAGCCGTCACCGCGTCGGCCACGACGGCGGACTCGGCCACGCTCTCGGCGGCCGCCACCGGCTGGCCCGCCGCTCCGCCGCGCGTACGGCGGCGGCGACGCAGGGCGCGGGGCGCCGTCTGGGCCTCCTCCGCCGGGCCGGACTCGGCGGCCGGCGCCGGAGCCGTCGTGGCGGCGGGGGTGCTGCCCGTGGCGTCCAGCGGGGTGCCACCGCGCGTCCGGCGGCGACGACGCGGCGTACGGGACGGACGCTCGCGCTCGGCCGCCGGGGCGGCAGCGGCGTCCGAACCGCCGCGGCCGCCACGGCCGTTGCGCTCACCCCGGTCACCCCGGTCACCCCGGCCGCCGCGACCGCGCGCACCGCGGCCACCGGTCTCGCCCAGGTCCTCCAGCTCCTCCGCGTCCAGACCGGCACGCGTCCGCTCCGAGCGCGGAAGGATGCCCTTCGTGCCCGCCGGGATGTCGAGGTCGGAGAACAGGTGCGGGGACGTCGAGTACGTCTCCACCGGGTCGTTGAAGTCCAGCTCCAGCGCCTTGTTGATCAGCTGCCAGCGCGGGATGTCGTCCCAGTCGACGAACGTGATCGCCGTACCCTTCGCGCCCGCGCGGCCCGTACGGCCGATGCGGTGCAGGTACGTCTTCTCGTCCTCGGGGGACTGGTAGTTGACGACGTGGGTCACGCCCTCGACGTCGATACCGCGCGCGGCGACGTCGGTGCAGACGAGGACGTCGACCTTGCCGTTGCGGAAGGCGCGCAGCGCCTGCTCACGGGCGCCCTGGCCGAGGTCGCCGTGGACCGCGCCGGAGGCGAACCCGCGGCGCTGCAACTGCTCGGCGATGTCGGCGGCCGTGCGCTTCGTACGGCAGAAGATCATCGCCAGTCCGCGGCCCTCGGCCTGAAGGATGCGGGCGACCATCTCCGGCTTGTCCATGGAGTGACCGCGGTACACGAACTGCTTGATGTTCGCGACCGTCGCGCCCTCGTCGTCCGGCGCGGTGGCGCGGATGTGCGTGGGCCGGGACATGTAGCGGCGGGCGAGGCCGATGACCGCACCCGGCATGGTGGCCGAGAACAGCATGGTCTGGCGCTTGGCCGGCAGCATGTCGATGATCTTCTCGACGTCGGGCAGGAAGCCCAGGTCGAGCATCTCGTCGGCCTCGTCGAGGACCAGGGACTTGATGTGCTTAAGGTCGAGCTTCTTCTGGCCCGCGAGGTCGAGCAGCCGGCCCGGGGTGCCGACGACCACGTCGACGCCCTTCTTCAGTGCCTCGACCTGCGGCTCGTAGGCCCGGCCGCCGTAGATCGCCGTCACGCGCACGTTACGGACCTTGCCGGCCGTCAGCAGGTCGTTGGTGACCTGGGTGCACAGCTCGCGCGTGGGGACGACGACGAGGGCCTGCGGGGCCTCGGTGAGGGCCTCGGGGGCGGCGCGCCCGGCCTCGACGTCGGCGGGGACGGTGACGCGCTCCAGGAGCGGGAGACCGAAGCCCAGCGTCTTGCCGGTGCCGGTCTTGGCCTGGCCGATGACGTCCGTGCCGGAAAGGGCGACGGGGAGCGTCATCTCCTGGATGGGGAAGGGGTTGATGATGCCGACGGCTTCCAGGGCCTCGGCGGTCTCGGGAAGGATTCCGAGTTCACGAAACGTCGTAGTCAGGGTGCTGCCTCTTCTGTGTGGTGCGGTGCGAGGCGAGCGCGGGGGTCATGTCTGACCGTGCCGGGACGTCGGCTAGCCGTACGGGCGAACCACTCGGGCAAGCCGTAAGACACGGGACCTCTGCCGACGCTCTAGCGCTCGTACCGCTGAGGGTGTCCCTCCGGTCGTCGTACGTACTGAGCCGTACGGCCAGGGAGGGCTGTCGGGTCGGAGCCGATCGGGCCACCGACCGGGCATCCTCATGCGTGCGACCTGTCGGAGCACGTCGAACACTGTCAACGCACTCAGCAGGCGCATTACCACCATACCCCGGATTGGCGCACACGCGATGGCCGATTTGGTCACGTAGTCGTGGTCACACTGATCGGCCGGGCACTTCCGGGGTGGCGCGAGCGGGCTATTGTGCGGCTCATGACTAGCTCTGACAAGCCTGAGAAGGACTCCGTCGCACCCACGGGCATCGCCGCCCAGGACTGGGCGCAGGCCTCCGCCGACCCGCAGTACCGCGCGGCCGTCGTGGATCTGCTCGGCGCGCTCGCGTACGGGGAGCTGGCGGCGTTCGAGCGGCTCGCGGAGGACGCCAAGCTGGCGCCGACCCTCTCGGACAAGGCGGAGCTGGCGAAGATGGCCTCGGCCGAGTTCCACCACTTCGAGCGGCTGCGGGACCGGCTGACCGAGATCGGCGAGGAGCCGACGGCCGCCATGGACCCGTTCGTCGCGGCCCTGGACGGCTTCCACCGGCAGACCGCGCCGTCGGACTGGCTGGAGGGCCTGGTCAAGGCGTACGTCGGCGACTCGATCGCGAGCGACTTCTACCGGGAGGTCGCAGCAAGGCTCGACTCCGACACCCGCGAGCTGGTCCTCGCCGTCCTCGACGACACCGGGCACGCCGGGTTCGCGGTGGAGAAGGTGCGGGCCGCCATCGACGCCGACCCGCGCGTGGGCGGCCGGCTGGCGCTGTGGGCGCGGCGGCTGATGGGCGAGGCGCTGTCGCAGTCCCAGCGGGTGGTCGCCGACCGGGACGCGCTGTCGACGATGCTCGTGGGCGGGGTCGCCGACGGGTTCGATCTCGCGGAGGTCGGCAGGATGTTCTCGCGGATCACGGAGGCGCACACGAAGCGGATGGCTGCGCTGGGCCTGGCGGCGTAACGCCCTGTGGGGGTGGGTGCGGTGGGTTGCGCGGCTGCGGGTCCGTCGGGGCCGGTCGCGCAGTTCCCCGCGCCCCTATGCCGTCGCTGATCGGCGGATTCTGCCCGCCGGGCGCAGGAGCAGGGACAGGGAGGCGGCCGAGATGACGGCGGCGCCCACCAGGCTCAGCCACGCGGTGCCGGGGCCGAGGGCGGTCTGGGTGACGAAGTCGCCGAAGAGGGCTCCGGCGACGCCCGTCGAGAACACCAGCGGACGGGCCGGGAGCCGGTGGGAGAGGCGGTGTGCCGCCGCCCAGGCCAGGGCGAGACCGAGCACTGCGGACGCGAGTGCTTCCAAGATCATGTCGGGGTCCCTCCCGTGGCCGGTCTCCGCCTTGACGTTCGTAGCCCGTCATACCCGTGACCTGCGGACTGCAACCCTCCGCTGTGCGGGAGTTGTGGCCGACCTGTGTGCGAATCCCCCAAAGCAAGGGCCCGGCGGCCGAATTGCCGCCGGGCCCTTCTCACTGCATCGGCCTACTAGGCGCCGAAGCCCACCTTGCGCACGGTGGGCTGGCCGATCTCCACGTACGCCAGGCGGTCCGCCGGCACCAGGATCTTGCGGCCCTTCTCGTCCTGAAGGCTCAGCAGGGGCGTCTTTCCGGCCAGCGCGTCGTTCACCAGGCGCTCGACCTCCTCGACGCTCTGACCGCTCTCCAGAACGATCTCGCGGGGCGCGTACTGCACGCCGATCTTGACCTCCACGGCTATGTCCCTCCGACGGTCAGTGATGTGCGCGATCTTCCGCGCCGTACGCAGCACACATTAGCCCGGTGAGGGGACGTACACGCTGCGGGGCGGCACGCCATCAGCGAACAGCCGGCGGGAACAATCGGCGGTCAGTGGTGTTCGGTGCCGTGCAGCGGGAAGCCGGCGATGCCCCGCCAGGCCAGCGAGGCCAGCAGCTGTACGGCCTGGTCGCGCGGGACGCTGCGGTCGCTGTGCAGCCAGGAGCGGGCCACGACCTGGGCCAGACCGCCGAGGCCGGAGGCGAGCAGCATCGACTCCGCGCGCGACAGGCCCGTGTCCTCGGCGATGACCTCGCAGATCGCCTCGGCGCAGTCGTTGGTGACCTTGTCGACGCGCTCGCGCACGGCGGGCTCGTTCGTCAGGTCCGACTCGAAGACCAGCCGGAAGGCGCCGCCGTCGTCCTCGACGTACGCGAAATAGGCGTCCATGGTGGCGCGCACGCGCTGCTTGTTGTCCGTCGTGGACGCGAGCGCGGTGCGCACGGACTGGATCAGTGCTTCGCAGTGCTGGTCCAGCAGGGCGAGGTACAGGTCGAGCTTGCCCGGGAAGTGCTGGTAGAGCACCGGCTTGCTCACTCCGGCCCGCTCGGCGATGTCGTCCATCGCGGCCGCGTGGTAGCCCTGTGCGACGAAAACCTCCTGGGCGGCGCCCAGGAGCTGGTTCCGTCGGGCTCGGCGCGGCAGACGGGTGCCACGCGGGCGTGCCGCCTCAGTTTGCTCGATGGCTGTCACGCCGCCTCCCAAAGTCGTCCACATGCGGTGTCGGCCGCGCGGCCATCGTACTTTTCGGTAACCGTGGTGTGCGCGGTGCGAGCGCAGAATTTCATGTACCGGACGGTGGCGAAAGCCGTGATCATCCTCTGGAACGGGGCAGAAGCCCGCCAGAGGTCAGCGGTAGTCGTCCTCGTCGGTTCGGACCACGTGCGCCTGTTCGAGTTGATCGGCCACGTTCGCGGCCCGGTCCGGGTCCACTTCCGTCAGGGGGTCGTCGCGGTCCGGCGTGAGGTCGGCGTGCTGTTCGGCGGCGTCCACCTCGGGGGCCTCGACGTCGAGCTCCGCCGTCTCGCTCTCCGGGTCGTCGGTCGTGTCGGGCTCGGTGGGGTCATAGGCCATGGTGGGCTCCCTTCCTACGAACGTCCCTGGAAGCAGCACACACGGGTGCCCTGGGTACGAGCCTAGGAGAGAGCGGAACCGGACGCCATACGCCGCATCGCGCGCGTACGGCGCACGCTGTGACGGCGAACACACGAGCCTCGGCGTGATCACCTCGTAACATTGCCGCATGTCTTCGACCGAGTCGCCGTCCGTGTCGGCCGCAAGCGTGCTTCCGAAGGTGGCTCCCGTACGGGTCGGTGAGGGCGAGCGGCTGCGGTCCGTGGGGCTGCCCGGTGTCACCCTGTCGATCCGTTCCCGTCCTCCCGCGCGCGCGGACCTGCCGCCCGCGCTGTACGTCCACGGGCTCGGCGGTTCCTCGCAGAACTGGTCGCAGCTGATGGCCGAGCTGGACGGTGCCGTCGACAGCGAGGCGCTCGACCTGCCCGGCTTCGGCGACTCCCCGCCCCCGGACGACGGCGACTACTCCGTCACGGGGCACGCGCGCGCGGTGATCCGCTATCTCGACGCGGCCGGCCGCGGCCCGGTCCACCTCGTCGGCAACTCGCTGGGCGGTGCCGTCACCACGCGCGTGGCCGCCGTACGCCCCGACCTCGTCCGTACGCTCACGCTCGTCTCGCCCGCCCTGCCCGAGCTGCGCGTCCAGCGCACGGCGGTGCCGACCGCGCTGCTCGGCGTGCCCGGCATCGCCGCGATGTTCACCCGGATGACCAAGGAGTGGTCGGCCGAACAGCGGGTGCGCGGGGTCATGGCGCTCTGTTACGGCGATCCCTCGCAGGTGTCGCCCGAGGCGTTCCGGGACGCCGTCGAGGAGCTGGAGCGGCGGCTGCAACTGCCGTACTTCTGGGACGCGATGGCCCGTTCCGCGCGCGGGATCGTCGACGCCTACACCCTCGGCGGGCAGCACGGGCTGTGGCGCCAGGCCGAGCGTGTGCTCGCGCCGACCCTGCTGGTCTACGGCGGCCGTGACCAGCTGGTCGGCTTCCGCATGGCCGCCAAGGCCGCCCGCTCCTTCCGCGACTCCCGCCTGCTGTCCCTGCCGGACGCCGGGCACGTGGCGATGATGGAGTACCCGGGGGTGGTGGCCACGGCGTTCCGGGAACTCCTGGCCGACACCGACGGCGACGGCGGCGATGCCGGCGGCGCCTCGGGGACGGCCGCCACGCGCGCGTCCGCCGGGGACGACGTCACCGTCCACGGCGCGGGGAGCTGAGGCCGGCGTGGGACGCCACAGCCGCCGCGGACCGGCCCCCAAGGCCGGTGCCGCGGACATGACCGCGAGGCGCACGGAGAACTCGGAGAACGCCGGGACGGCGGAGCGGGCCGAGCAGCGGCTCACGCCCGGGCGCGGGGCGCCGCGACTGCCGGACGGCACGCCGGCGCAGGGAGTGCCGCGGTTTCCCGGCGGCACGCCGGCTCAAGGGGTGCCCCGGCTGCCCGACGGTACGCCCGCCCGCGGCGTGCCGGGATTCGGCGGGGGTGCGCCGGCGCGCGGTGGGCCGCGTCTTCCCGACGGGACGCCCGCGCGGGGCGTTCCCCGGCTGCCCGAGGGCACCCCTGCCCACGGCGTGCCCGGTTTCCGGGAGGGGGCTCCCGCGCGCGGGGGGCATCCCGAACAGCGGGAACGGGGCGGCGGCTGGGGCGAGTTCGCGGGGCGGGCCGGTGCCGGCGTCGGTCCCGGTCCCGGCAGCGGTCCCGGCGTCGTACTTCCGCGGCAGCGGCGGGCGGGGCAGGAGGGCGGGCCCCGGCAGGAGTACCTGGACGCCTTCCGTGACGCCGGAGCCGGCGGTGCGGACCTGGAGGACGTCGACGTCTTCGCGCCCCGCGCGCGTGGGCCGCGCGCCACCGACGAGCCGTCGGCGGACGCGGCGACCGCCGTGGAGGCCGAGGCCCATGACGGCGGCGCACACCCCGTCGCGCTGCCCGCGCAGCGCTCCGGGGGCAAGGGGCGGGCCTTCACCGGGGTCGCGGCGGCCGCCGTCACCACGGTGCTCGCGGTGATCGTCGCCGGGCAGGTGGCCGAGGGGCGGCCGGACGACGGCGCCACGCAGTCGCGGTCGGCCGCCGACCAGGATCAGGACGCCCACGCCCCGGGCGGGGCGGCGCCCTCCCCCTCGGCGAGCGCGGTGGCGCTGACGTACGAGGAGGCGATGGGCCGGACGTACCCGCTCAGTGCCACGCTGAAGGCCTCGGGGACGTTCGACGCCGTACCCGGGTTCGACAAGGCGCCGGGCACCGGGCACAAGTACACCTACCGCGTCGACATCGAGCAGGGGCTCGGGCTGGACGGCAACCTGTTCGCCGAAGCCGTGCAGAAGACCCTGAACGACAGCCGCAGTTGGGCCCACGGCGGCGCCCGCACCTTCGAGCGGATCTCCTCCGGCAAGCCCGACTTCGTGATCACGCTGGCCAGCCCCGGCACGACCGCCGCCTGGTGCGCCAAGTCCGGGCTGGACACCACGGAGGACAACGTCTCCTGCGACTCGGCATCCACCGAACGAGTGATGATCAATGCATACAGGTGGGCGCAGGGCAGCACGACATACGGGGATAAAATTCACCCCTATCGACAGATGTTGATCAATCACGAAGTCGGTCACCGGCTCGGCTATGGCCATGTGACGTGCCAGAAGAACGGCGAACTCGCTCCCGTCATGCAGCAGCAGACCAAGTTCCTGGATCATGACGGAATCCACTGTCTGCCCAATCCGTGGCCCTATCCCGGGAGTTGACGGGCGCTTCTCATGTCACATTGACATGAGTCGCAAGTTCGTTCATATTTCTGCGCATGTGGTCCCGTCACACCGTTCATGAGAGCGCCGCCATCGAGCTGGCGCTCTTCGGTGTGACCGCACTCTGCGTGGCCGACATCCACTGTCGCTGACGCCGCCTCCCCGGCGTACGCGTCGCGACTGCTTCTCCCTCTTCCGTCCGTGACCCTGTCGCGGGCTTTTCGACGACCCGACGCCGGGGCCGACGTCTGCGCGCAGCCGTCTCACTCCTCGTCCACATGTCTCACTCTTCGAGAAACCCTCGATCAGAGCCCGATCAGTTCCCCGAGAGGTCGTCATTCCGATGCGTCAACCGTCCGTCATAGCGCGCCGCGTGGCAGCGGCATCCGTCAGCCTGGTCGTGGCAGCGGGCGCCGCCGCCTGCGGCCCGAAGGACAGCGATGCCAAGGGCTCCGGTGGCGACTCCACGCCCCACAAGGGCGGCACGCTCACGGTCCTGAACTCCCAGCCGCAGACCGACTTCGACCCCGCCCGCCTCTACACCTCCGGCGGCGGCAACGTCCCCTCCCTGGTCTTCCGCACGCTCACCACCCGCAACCGCGCGAACGGCCAGGCCGGTGCCAAGGTCGTCCCCGACCTCGCCACCGACACCGGGCGCCCCAGCAAGGACGCGACGGTGTGGACGTACACGCTGAAGACGGGCCTGAAGTACGAGGACGGCACGCCGATCACCTCGGCCGACATCAAGTACGGCATCGAGCGCTCCTTCGCCCCCGAGCTGTCCGGCGGCGCCCCCTACCTGCGGGACTGGCTGGTCGGCGCGGCCGACTACCAGGGGCCGTACAAGGACAAGAAGGGGCTCTCCGCGATCGAGACGCCTGACGCGCGGACCATCGTCTTCCATCTGGCCAAGCCCGAGGGCGAGTTCCCGTTCCTCGCCACGCAGACGCAGTTCGCGCCGGTGCCGAAGGGCAAGGACACCGGCACCAAGTACGAGGAGCACCCGGTCTCGTCCGGCCCGTACAAGGTCGTCAAGAACGAGAACGACGGCGAGCACGTCCTCCTCGAACGCAACACGTACTGGTCGACGGCCGTCGACGACCAGCGCAAGGCCTACCCGGACACCATCGACGTCCGCTCCGGCCTCGACTCCTCGGTGATCAACCAGCGGCTGTCCGCGTCCCAAGGGGCGGACACGGCCGCGGTCACCACGGACACCAACCTCGGCCCGGCCGAACTGGCCCGGGTCAGCGGCGACAAGGACCTCGCCGCGCGCGTGGGCACCGGCCACTTCGGCTACACGAACTACATCGCGTTCAACCCGACCGTGAAGCCGTTCGACAACCCCAAGGTGCGCCAGGCGATCGCGTACGCCGTCGACCGCTCCTCGGTCGTCAACGCGGCCGGTGGCAGCGCCCTGGCCGAGTCCGCGACCACCTTCCTGCCCGACCAGAAGTCCTTCGGCTACACGCCGTACGACCCGTTCCCGGCGGGCGCGTCCGGCAACCCGGCCAAGGCCAGGGAACTGCTCGCGCAGGCCGGTTACAAGAACGGCCTCACCATCACGCTGACCCACTCCAACGCCAAGGACTTCGAGACCAGCCCGGAGATCGCGACCGCGATCCAGGACGCGCTCAAGAAGGCCGGCATCACGGTCAAGCTGCAGGGCCGGGAGGACAACGACTACCGGGACACGATCCACAGCGTGAAGACCGAGCCCGGCTTCTTCCTCGCCCACTGGGGTGCCGACTGGCCCTCCGGCGGTCCCTTCCTCGCCCCGATCTTCGACGGCCGGCAGATCGTCAAGGACGGCGCGAACTTCAACACGGGCCTGCTCAATGACACGTCGGTCAATGACGAGATTGACGCGATCAACAAGTTGACCGACCTTGACGCGGCCGCCAAGCGATGGGGTGCACTGGACCAGAAGATCGGCGAGCAGGCCCTCGTCGTGCCGCTGTTCCACCCGGTCTACAAGCGCCTGTACGGCAAGGACGTCAAGAACATCGTCATCAGCGACTGGACCGGCGTCCTCGACATCTCCCAGGTCGCGGTGAAGTAGCGCCGTGAGCGAGGCACTTGTCGCCGCCGAGGCCGTCGGGACGGACACGTCCGTCCCGACGGCCTCGGGGGCCCGTCAGTTCTGGCTGCGGCTGCGAGCGCAGCGCGCCGCCCTGGTCGCGGCGGCCGTCGTCGCGCTGCTCGTCCTGGTCGCGCTCGCCGCGCCGCTGCTCACCGCCCTGGAGGGCCAGGACCCCACCACGTACCACCCGTCCCTGATCGACTCCGCGCGCGGAGGCGTGCCCATCGGCTCCTTCGGCGGCATCAGCGCCGACCACTGGCTGGGCGTCGAACCGCAGACCGGACGCGACATGTTCGCCCGGCTCGTCTACGGGGCGCAGGTGTCCCTCGGCGTCGCGCTGGCCGCCACGGTGCTCCAGGTCGTCCTCGGCGTCGCCATGGGGGTGGCCTCCGGCCTCGGCAACCGCTGGGTCGACCTGGTCCTGAGCCGGATCACCGACATCTTCGTATCGATGCCGCTGATGATCATGGCGCTCGCGCTGCTCGCCATCGTCCCGAACGGCTTCCCGCGGCCCGTCCTCGTCGCGCTGGTCATCTCCCTGGTCTCCGGCTGGAGCACCACGGCGAAGATGGTGCGTGCCCAGACCCTCACCCTGAAGAACCTCGACTACGTCGCCGCGTCCCGGCTCAGCGGCTGGAGCACCCGGCGCACGGCCGTGCGCGAACTCCTCCCGGGGCTCGCCGCGCCCGTCATCACGTACGCCGCGCTGCTGATCCCGCTGAACATCGGCGCCGAGGCGGCCCTGTCCTTCCTCGGTGTCGGCGTGAAGCCGCCGACGCCGTCCTGGGGACAGATGCTCACCTCCGCCGACGTCTGGTACCAGGCCGCGCCGCAGTACCTGCTGCTGCCCGCCGCCGCCCTGTTCGTGACCGTGGTCGCGCTGACCGCCCTCGGCGACGGCGTGCGCGTCGCCCTCGACCCGCGTGCGGCCTCGCGCCTGAGCATCGGCACCGGCCGCAAGCGGGAGGCCCGCGCGGACAAGGCCGTACCGGCGCCGGACACGGCGAACGCGGCCGCCGCGCAGAAGGAGGACCGGGCATGAACGGCCTCACCGGATTCGTCCTGCGCCGCGTCATCGGCGCCGTGGTCACCCTGTTCGCGCTCTCGGTGATCATCTACGTCGTCTTCTACGTCACCCCCGGCAACGTCGCCCAGATCACCTGCGGCCCGCGCTGCTCCCCGGAGCAGGTCCACCAGGTGGCCCAGCAACTGCGCCTCGACGACCCGCTGTACGTGCGCTACTGGCACTTCCTCCAGGGCATCCTCGCGGGCCAGGACTTCTCGACCGGCACGGGCGTGGAGCACTGCGCGGCGCCCTGCCTCGGGGAGTCGTACCAGAACGACCAGCAGGTCACCGACATCATCCTGACCAGGCTGCCGGTCAGCTTCTCGCTGGTGCTCGGCGCGATGGTGATCTGGCTGCTGCTCGGCGTCGGCACCGGCGTGCTCTCCGCCTGGCGGCGCGGCCGGCTCAGCGAGCGCGTCCTGACCGCGCTCACGCTGGCGGGCACGGCCACGCCCGTGTTCGTCATCGGCCTGGTGCTGATGGTCGTCGTCTGCGGCCAGCTCCAGCTGCTGCCCTTCCCGGAGTACGTGAACTTCACCGACGACCCGGAGCAGTGGGCGTGGAACCTGGTGCTGCCCTGGCTCTCCCTCGCCCTCATCGAGGCGGCGGGATTCGCCCGGCTGACCCGGGCGGCGATGCTGGAGACGCTGGCCGAGGACCACATCCGCACGTTTCGTGCGTACGGCGTCGGCGAGCGGTCGGTGATCGCCCGGCACGCGCTGCGCGGCGCGACCGCGTCCGTCATCGCGCTCAACGCGGTGACGTTCGGCTCGGCCGTCGGCGGCGCCGTCCTCACCGAGACCCTGTTCGGCCTGCCCGGCATCGGCCAGGAACTGGTGCACGCGGTGAAGGTCGTGGACCTGCCGGTGGTCGTCGGCATGGTCCTGGTCGTCGGTTTCTTCGTGGTGCTCGCCAATGCCGTCGCGGACGTGCTGTACGCGGTGGCCGACCGACGGGTGGTGCTCGCATGAGCCTGGTGGAAGTGACGGACCTGACCGTCGAGTTCGGCTCGCTGCGGGCCGTGGACGGGCTCTCCTTCAGCCTGGCGAAGGGCGCCGCGCTGGCCCTCGTCGGCGAGTCCGGCTCCGGCAAGTCCACGGTCGCGGGCGCCCTGCTGGGCCTGCACCGGGGCACCGGGGCGCGGGTCGCGGGGTCGGTCCGCGTGGCCGGCACGGACGTACAGGAGGCCACGGACGAGGAGTTGCGGCGGCTGCGCGGGGCGAAGGCCGCCATGGTCTTCCAGGACCCGCTGTCCTCGCTCGACCCGTACTACGCCATCGGCGACCAGATCGCCGAGGTTTACCGCGTGCACACGCGCGTGTCGCGACGCGCCGCACGCGCGCGTGCCGTCGAGGTGCTGGAGCGGGTGGGAATTCCGGACGCGGCACGCCGGTCCCGGTCCCGTCCGCACGAGTTCAGCGGAGGCATGCGCCAGCGCGCCCTGATCGCCATGGCCCTCGCCTGCGAGCCGGACCTGCTGATCGCCGACGAGCCGACCACGGCCCTCGACGTCACCGTCCAGGCCCAGATCCTCGACCTGCTGCACACGCTGCGCGAGGAGACCGGCATGGGCCTGCTGCTCGTCACGCACGACGTGGGCGTCGCCGCCGAGAGCGTGGACGACATCCTCGTCATGCGCCGCGGCCGGGCCGTCGAGGACGGTCCCGTCGGCACCGTCCTCGCGGCGCCCGCCCAGGCGTACACGCGCGAACTGCTCGACGCCGTCCCGCGCGTGGGCGCGCGCCGCACCGGCTCCGAGGCCACCGACGAGGTCGTGCTGGAGGCCACCGGGCTGCGGCGCGAGTTCGGGCGCGGCAAGCGGGCACAGGCGGCCGTGGACGACGTCTCGGTGACGGTGCGCCGCGGCGAGACCCTCGGCGTGGTCGGCGAGAGCGGCAGCGGCAAGACGACGCTCGGCCGGATGCTGGTAGGGCTGCTGGAGCCGACCGCCGGCGCGATCCGCTACGAGGGCCGCCCGCACACCACGGTGAACCCGGCCGTCCAGATGGTCTTCCAGGATCCGGTCTCCTCGCTCAACCCCCGCCGCAGCGTGGGCGAGTCCATCGCCGACCCGCTCCGCGCGCGTGGCGTGGGGGTCCCCCCGTTCGAGCGAAGCCGAGAGCGGGGGAGGGATGAGGATCGCATCCGGGGGCGCGTGGCGGAACTGCTGGAGCGCGTGGGGCTCGAAAGGGCGCACTACGACCGCTACCCGCACGAGTTCAGCGGCGGCCAGCGTCAGCGCATCGGCATCGCCCGGGCGCTCGCCGCCGACCCGCGCGTCATCGTCTGCGACGAGCCCGTCTCCGCGCTCGACGTGACCACGCAGGCCCAGGTGGTCGAGCTGCTCGGCGCGTTGCAGCGGGAACTCGGCCTCGCGCTGGTCTTCATCGCGCACGACCTCGCCGTCGTACGGCAGGTCAGCGACCGGGTCGCGGTCATGCGCCGCGGCAGGGTCGTCGAGTACGGGCCCGCCGACGAGGTGTACGACAACCCGCGCGAGCCGTACACCCGGCAGCTCCTGGCGGCCGTACCCGCGCTCGACCCGGAACTGGCGGCCCAGCGGCGCGCGGCCCGCCGCGAACCGGCCGTGGCGTAACGTTTTGTGCACGGGTGATGACGCACTGAGTCCTTAGCGCGACAGAACGCTACCCGCACGCGAAAGTTACGACCGTTCACCCCTTTTGGTGGCGCGATGGACAACCGTCCGTCGCGCCACCGCCTTGTCCGCTTACGTTCGTCCCGCTGCGAGCCGCCGGGACAACGGCGGCTCCCGAGACGGGAGATCGGGGGTGCACACGTGCGCATCGGACTGGTTACGGAGGGTGGCTATCCGTATGTGAGCGGTGACGCCGGACTCTGGTGCGACCGGCTCGTACGCGGGCTCGAACAGCACGAGTTCGACCTCTACGCGCTCAGCCGCAGCCGGCAGCAGGAGGACGAGGGCTGGGTCCCGCTCCCGCCGCAGGTGAGCCGGGTGCGTACGGCGCCGCTGTGGACGGCCGACGACGGGGCCACCCACGGGCGGCGCGCGCGTCGGCGCTTCGCCGAGTGCTACGGGGAACTGGTCGGCGCCGTGTGCGCCGGAGCCGCCCCGGGACCCGACGGCCCGTCCGGGGCCGGGTCCGGTGAATCCGCGGACACGTCCGCCGATCTAGCGGACCGTTTCGGCAGCGCGCTGTACGGGCTCGCCGAACTCGCCCGCGAGGAGGGCGGCCTGGTCGGGGCCCTGCGCTCCGACACCGCCGTACGCGCCCTGGAACGCGCCTGCCGCGCCCCCGGCGCCCTGCGCACGGCGCGCGAGGCGCGCGTTCCCGATCTGCTCACCGTCACCGCGCACCTCGAACGCGCCCTGCGCCCCCTCACCCTCGACTGGTACGGCGACGACGGTCTCGGCGCGGCCGACCTCTGCCACGCCACCGCCGGCGGCCCCGCCGCCCTGCCCGGCCTGCTCGCCCGGCACTTCTGCGGCGTACCGCTGCTCGTCACGGAGTACGGCGTGCAGCTCCGCTCGCACTACCTCGGCCTCGGCCCCGACGCCGCCGCCCCCGCCGTACGCGCGCTCCTCGGCGCCTTCCACGGCCGGCTCGCCGCCGAGGTCTACCGGCGCGCCGAGATCCTCACCCCCGGCAACGCCCACGCCCGCCGCTGGCAGGAACGGTGCGGCGCCGACCGGGCCAGGATCCGCACGGTCCACCCCGGCATGGACGCCACCCGCTTCGCGGAGGTCGGCGAGGCCGCCGACCGCGCCGATCCGGACACCCTGGTCTGGGTCGGGCGCGTCGAACCGGCCAAGGACCTGATCTCGCTGCTGCACGCCTTCGCCGAGGTCCGCAAGGAGGAGCCCAAGGCGCGGCTCAGGATCGTCGGGGCGCCCTGCGGGCCCGAGGGCGCGGCCTACCTCGGGCACTGCCGGGCGCTCGCCGCCCAGCTCTTCCCGGACGAGGCCGAGGGCGCGCACGCCGTCGGCGACAACCCGGTCTCCTTCGAGGAGATCGGCGGTCCCGAGGCCCCGACCCTGCCCGACGCGTACGCCGCCGGCGCGGTCGTCGTGCTGTCCAGCGTGGTCGAGGGCTTCCCCATCAGCCTCGTGGAGGCCATGCTCTGCGCCCGGGCCACGGTGTCCACGGACGTCGGCGCGGTGGTCGAGGTCATCGGCGGCACGGGGCTCGTCGTGCCCCCGCGCAATCCGCGGGCGCTCGCCGAAGCGTGCGTGGCACTGCTGCACGACCCCGAACGCCGTGTGCGCCTCGGCGCCGCCGCGCGCGCCCGCGCGCTCGAACTGTTCACCGTCGAGCAGAACATCGCGGCATTTCACGGCATTTACCTGCAGATCGTTTCGCACTGCCCCGTGCGCCGGGTCGTCCTCGACGCGTCCGGCGAGCCACTGCCGTTCGCCGCCCCCGCCGAGTCCCACGTCCCCGGCCGCTGGACCGGCCCCACCGCCCGCGTCCTGCCCCGGACCACCCCCGGCTGGGCCACGACCGCGCCGGTACGCGCGACACCACTGGCGGCTGCGGAGGGGGCGGGATGGGCGTGATCGACCTACAGGACGACGGCTACGGCTACGGCGGCGGGGGCGGGCCGAGTGGCGAGGGGCCGAGCGGCACGGACCTGCCCGGCATGCCGAGCGGCGCGGAACCATGGGACTCGGGGGCGGGGGAGTGGCCCGGGAGCGCGAGGACGTCACCGGAGGAGCCGCCGGCCTCCACGCGCGTGCCCACGACGTCGGAGCCCACGCGTGCGCCCGTGCCCTCCGTGCCCGCGTCCTCCGCGAGCGCATCCGCCGCCTCGACGGTGCGCCCGGCGCCCCGGCGCGGCGCCGCCGACCCGGTGAAGGCCCTGCTGCACCGGCACCGTGAGCTGTGCGAGCGGGCCGTGGACCCGCTGGAGATCGCCGCCGGGCTGGAGGCACACGGCATCACCGACCGGACCGCCGCCCGCTTCCGGCACCGAGACGTCTTCTCGCTGGCCGAGGAACTGTACGCACGCGTGCCGCGCAGCAGCGGCGAGGCGGCACCCGGAGCCGCACCCCTGCCCGTACCCCGCGTCCGCGCCGACTGGGTGCTGCTCACCCTGCTTCCGGGCGCCCTGGGCGCGGCCACCACGGCCGGACTGCGCCTCACCCACGGGCACCCGCGTCTCCTCGTCGCCGTCGCCGGGCTCCTCGCCCTCTGCCTCGCCGCGCGCGCCGTACTGCGCCGCGGCCCGCTCGCGGGGCCGCCCGGCACACGCGCGTGGCACACGACGAGCGCCACGCGCGCGTGGACCGTCTGGCTGCTCGGGTACGTCCTCTTCGGCGACGGGCTGCTGGGCGCCGTCCTGACCGGCGGCCCCGACACCCTCCCGACCGGCGCCCCGGACGCCCCCTGGCCCACGGCCGTGGCACCCGCCCTGGCCCTCACGCTGGCGTGCGCCCCGGCGGCCTGGTGCGCCCACCTGCTCGGCGCGGGCGCCCGCCGCAGGCTGGCCGGCAGCCGGGGCCTGGAGGACTTCACGGCCACCGCCCGGCCCCTGCTGTTCGGCACGTTCACGCTCTTCCTCGGCGTGCTCACCGCGCTGCTCCTGCTGTGCGGCACGGTCCTGCGCCAGCCCGCGGCCTACGCGCAGGCCCTCACCCTGGGTGCCCTGCTGCTGCTCGCCCGCCTGCTCGCCGTACACCGTCACCGACGCGCCCCGGCCCTCGCGCTGGGCGTCGCCGCCGCGGCCGAGGCAGCGGCCCTCGCCCTGCCGCTGGCCGGCCGGCTGCCCGGCTGCGCCGTCCTGGCGGCCCCGGTCCGGGCCCTCGTGAACGCCTGCGGCCCGGCCGCCGTCCCGGCCCTCGCCTGCGGCGCCGCGGCCCTGGCCCTGCTGTTCCACGCCGGCCGCACCCTCACACGGGCCTCGGCCCACGCGCCCACGGGGGCTCCCGAGTGAGCCCCCGACTGCACCTTCCGCCACGGCCCACCGCCGCGGGCACCCGCGCCACCCCTTCGAAGGAGAAGACCAGATGACCACCTCCCGACCCGGAGCGTCCGGAGCGTCCGGGGCCCCCGGAACCGCCGGAGCGCCCGCGGCGACCGGTGCCATCGCCACGGCCGGTACCACCGGCGCGCACACCCCGGGAGGCGCCCGATGAGGGTCCTGCTGATCGGAGCCAACGGCTACATCGGCCGCTTCGTCGCCGACCGCCTGCTCGCCGACCCGGCCGTCCAGCTCACCGCGCTCGGCCGCGGCGACGACGCCGACGTCCGCTTCGACCTCGCCACCGGCAGCCCGGGCGCGCTCACCCGCTTCCTCGACGCGGTCCACCCCGGTGTCGTCGTCAACTGCGCCGGCGCCACCCGCGGCGGCGCCCGCGAACTCACCCGGCACAACACCGTCGCCGTCGCCACCGTCTGCGAGGCCCTGCGGCGCAGCGGGTGCGGCGCCCGGCTGGTGCAGATCGGCTGCGGCTCGGAGTACGGCCCCAGCCAGCCCGGCTCCTCCACGGCCGAGGACGCCGTACCCCGCCCCGGCGGCCCGTACGGCGTCAGCAAGCTCGCCGCGACCGAACTGGTCCTCGGCTCGGGCCTGGACGCCGTCGTACTGCGCGTCTTCTCCCCGGCCGGCCCCGGCACCCCGGCCGGCTCCCCGCTGGGCCGGCTCGCCGAGGCCATGCGCCGCGCCATGCAGTCCGGAGACGGCGAGCTCAAACTCGGCGGGCTCGGCGTCCAGCGCGACTTCGTCGACGTCCGCGACGTCGCGCGCGCCGTGCACGCCGCCTCGCTCTCCGCCGCGCAGGGCGTCATCAACATCGGCTCCGGGCGCGCCATCCGCCTCCGCGACGCCGCCGGGGTCCTCGCCCGGGTCGCCGGGTACGGCGGTGCGCTGCACGAACTCGACGCCCCGCCCGGCCCGTTGCGCGGTCCCATCGGCCATCCCCGTGCCGACTCCGACCACGCGGCTCCGGTCGCCTACCCGTACCCGGACGGCTGCGGCAGCTGGCAGCAGGCCGACGTGCGCACCGCGCGGGACCGGCTCGGCTGGCGCCCCCGCATCAATCTCGAAGAATCCCTGGCCGACATCTGGATGGAGGCGGCATGCCGCATCTGACCACGACCGCGGCGGGCGCCGCGAGCACCGGCGTGCGCACCGCCCTCGGCGTGCCGGGGTACGCCCATCCGCTGGTCGCTCCCGCCCAGTGGGCCGAGCTCGCCCGGCCGGGCATCCCGCTGGACTGGGTGGTCCTCAACGTCTCCGCGGGGCCGGGTACCCGCCCCGACCCGCACTGCCTGGAAGCCGCGGGCCGGCTCCGGGGCGCCGGGGTCCGCGTCCTCGGCCATCTGGACCTCACCTACGGCACCCGTTCGTTCGCCGACCTGCTCGGCGACGCGCACCGCCACCTCGACTGGTACCGCGTCGACGGCTTCCTGCTCGACCGCTGCCCCAGCGAGCGCGCGGCGCTCCCCGAGGTCCGACGGGCGGTCACCACGCTGCGGGCGATCAGTGACACCGCCCACATCGTCCTCGGTCACCGCCGCCACCCGTACCCCGGCTACGCGGAGAACGCCGACCAGTTGGTGACCTTCTCCGGCCCCTGGTCCGACTACCGCTGGTCGCAGGCCGCCGAGTGGACCGCCGACTATCCGCCGGACCGCTTCTGCCACTTCGTGCACAGCGTCCCCCTGGGCCACCTGGACGAGGCGCTGCGCATCGCCCGCTGGCAGGGGGCCGCGACGATCTACTTCACCGACCGCACGGACCGCGGCGGCCGCACCGATCCGTGGGAGGCGATGCCCGGCTACTGGGACGACATCGTCTCGCGTATCGGAACAGGTGTCTCGGAATGAAAAAGGCCGTGGCAGTGTTACGGGGAGAACAACCGTACTGTTTGACCGACCAACGGAGTCCCCGTGTCGTTGCCACCCCTGGTTGAGCCAGCCGCTGAGCTCACCGTAGACGAGGTCCGCCGGTACTCCCGCCACCTGATCATCCCCGACGTGGGCATGGACGGGCAGAAGCGGCTGAAGAACGCCAAGGTGCTGTGTGTCGGCGCCGGCGGCCTGGGCTCGCCCGCGCTGATGTACCTGGCCGCCGCGGGTGTGGGCACCTTGGGCATCGTGGAGTTCGACGAGGTCGACGAGTCGAACCTGCAGCGCCAGATCATCCACAGCCAGTCCGACATCGGCCGCTCCAAGGCCGAGTCCGCCCGTGACAGCGTCAAGGGCATCAACCCGTACGTGAACGTGATCCTTCACGAAGAGCGGCTCGAAGCCGAGAACGTGATGGACATCTTCAGCCAGTACGACCTGATCGTCGACGGCACGGACAACTTCGCGACCCGCTACCTCGTCAACGACGCGTGCGTACTGCTGAACAAGCCGTACGTGTGGGGCTCGATCTACCGCTTCGACGGTCAGGCCTCCGTCTTCTGGTCCGAGCACGGCCCCTGCTACCGCTGCCTCTACCCGGAGCCCCCGCCCCCCGGCATGGTCCCCTCCTGCGCCGAGGGCGGCGTCCTGGGCGTGCTGTGCGCGTCCATCGGCTCCATCCAGGTCAACGAGGCCATCAAGCTCCTCGCGGGCATCGGCGAGCCCCTGGTCGGCCGCCTGATGATCTACGACGCCCTGGAGATGACGTACCGTCAGGTCAAGGTCCGCAAGGACCCGAACTGCGCGGTCTGCGGCGAGAACCCGACCGTCACCGAGCTCATCGACTACGAGGCCTTCTGCGGTGTCGTGTCCGAGGAGGCCCAGGAGGCGGCCGCCGGCTCGACGATCACTCCGAAGCAGCTCAAGGAGTGGATCGACGACGGCGAGAACATCGAGATCATCGACGTCCGCGAGCCGAACGAGTACGAGATCGTCTCCATCCCGGGCGCCAAGCTGATCCCCAAGAACGAGTTCCTCATGGGCGCCGCCCTGCAGGATCTCCCGCAGGACAAGAAGATCGTCCTGCACTGCAAGACGGGTGTCCGCAGTGCGGAAGTCCTCGCCGTGCTGAAGTCCGCGGGCTTCGCCGACGCCGTCCACGTGGGCGGCGGCGTCATCGGCTGGGTCAACCAGATCGAACCGAACAAGCCGGTCTACTGACCGACAGCCCCGCTGACCGGTGGGACGGACGAAGCCCACGGCTCTGACCAGCTCGGATGCCGTGGGCTTCCGTCGTTGCCGGTCGGCGTCGGCCATCGTCCCGGCCGGCTCGGGCCCGTCGGTTCCCGGCCCTGTCGCGTGACGTCGGCCGGGGAACCACACTGGTCGGTGGGGCGCTCGCCTGGAGGCGCTTGCCCGCGACGGAAGGACGGACCCATGCCCACGGACACGCTTCCCGGCCCGCTGCGCTTCCTGGTCTTCGGCGCGGCTCTGCGGGGCGATTCGACCAACGCCCGCCTCGCCTCCCTCGTGGCCCGGCTCCTCTCCGACACCGGTGCCGCCGTCGACCTCGCCGCCATGCACGACTTCGACATGCCCCTGTACGACGGCGACACGGAGGCCGGTGAGGGGCTGCCGCACGGCGCCCTCGCCCTGCGCGACCGGCTCGAACAGAGCGACGCCTTCGTCATCTCCTCGCCGGAGTACAACGCGTCCGTGCCGGGAGTGCTGAAGAACGCGATCGACTGGGTCTCGCGTGTCCGGCCGCAGCCGTTCAAGACCAAGCACGCGCTGCTCGTCTCCGCCTCGCCGTCGCTGGTCGGCGGCAACCGCGGGCTGTGGGCCCTGAGGGTTCCGCTGGAGCACCTGGGCACCCGCGTCTACCCGGACATGTTCAGCCTGGCCAACAGCTACCAGGCCTTCGCCGAAGACGGAACGCTGGCCGACCCGGGGCTGCAACAACGCCTCACCGAGACGGTGTCGGGTTTCCTCAGCCTCGTCGAAGCGGACGTGCGCTACGTCTGCCTCGAACGCCGTTGGTACGAGTTCCTGGGAGACCGCACCGAGGCGGCCATCACCCAGCGGGCCGAGAAGTGACGGAGCAGCCGGAAACGTCAGGAGCAGACCGCCCCGGCCTTCGGCACCGCCCCGTTCAGCAGGTAGTCGTTCACCTTGCTCTGCACACACTTGTCCTTGCTGTCGTACGCACCGTGCCCCTGGCCCTTGTACGTCAGCTCGACGGCGACGCCACTGCCGAGCGCCTCGGCCATCTTCCTGGCGCCCTCGTACGGGGTGGCCGGGTCGCCGGTGTTGCCGACGACGAGGATGGGCGCCGACCCGTGCGCGCTGACGTCGGGATGGTCGGCGGCGCCGGGCACGGCCCAGTCGGTGCAGCTGATCATGCCCCAGGCCAGGAAGTCCCCGAACAGCGGGGAGGCGGCGCGGAATTCGGGCAGCCTCTGCTGGACGAAGTCCGCGCTGTACCGCGGCTTCTCGTCGGCGCAGTTGATCGCGGTGTTGGCCGCGGTGATGTTGCTGTACTCGCCGTTCTCACTGCGGCCGTTCATCGAGTCGGACAGCAGCATGAGGATCCTGCCGTCGCCCTCGTAGGCCGCCTCCAGGCCCTCGGTCAGGTACTCCCAGAAGTCCTTGGAGTACAGGGACTGTGCGATGCCGTTCGTCGCGGCGGTCTGGGTGAGCCGGCGCGGCGGGTCGCCGGAGATCGGGTTCTTCTCCAGGTCGTTGAGGAGCTTCGCGATGCGGTTCTTCACGTCCTCCGGGGTGTCGCCGATCGGGCACTGCGTGGACTTCGACGTGCAGTCCTCGGCGAAGTTGTCGAGCGCGAGCTGGAAGCCCTCGGCCTGTCCTAGCGCGCTCTGTTCGGGGTTCTGCGTGGGGTCGACGACGCCGTCGAAGACGGCCCGGCCGACGTTCCTGGGGAACAAGTGGGCGTACACGCCGCCGAGTTCGGTGCCGTAGGAGATGCCGAAGTAGTGCAGCTTGTCGTCGCCGAGGACCTGGCGCATCAGGTCCATGTCGCGGGCCGCGTCGGTGGTCGCCACGTGCGGCAGGACCTTCCTGGAGTTCTTCTCGCATTCCGCGTTGAACTGCTTGGTGCGGTTCACCAACTGGGCGCGCTCGGCATTGTTGTCGGGCGTCGAGTCCTGCTGGAAGAACACGTCCAGCTGGGCGTTGCTCTCGCACTTCACCGGCGCGCTGCGGCCGACCCCGCGCGGGTCGAAGCTCACCAGGTCGTAGCGGGTGCGCAGGACGTCGTAGTCCGAGCCGAACGCGGGCAGCGTGCTGACCCCGCTGCCGCCGGGGCCGCCGAAGTTGAACACGAGCGAGCCGATCCGCTTGCTCTCCGGGCCGCTCGCCCTGGCGCGGATCAGGGCGATGCTGATCGTGTCGCCCTTCGGCTTGCCCCAGTCCAGGGGCGCCCGCATGGTGGCACACTGCCATGTGGCGCCGCTCGGCAGTGGGGACGGGGCGCTGCCGCCGCCCTCGGCCTCGGACGGAGCCGGGCAGTCCTTCCAGTGCAGCTTCTGCGCCGTGAGATCCCCGTCCTCGGCGCCGTCGCCGCATCCTGCCAGCGATGCGGCCAGCAACACGGCGGTGGTGGTCAGGGCGGCGCAGCGCAGCCGGGAGGGGTTCGCCATGTACCCATCCTGGGGGCGGGTACGCCCATGCGCGCGGGACGCGGGCCGTACGAGGTACCCGCACCCCGCTCCCTTACAAGGATCCCTTGCGGCTCAGGTGGTTGAACGCCAGCCAGCCCGGCAGCACCGGCAGCCACAGCGTCAGCAGGCGGTACAGCAGGACCGCCGGGGCGGCGACCTCCTTGGGCAGTCCGACGGCGATCAGACCGACCGTGAGGGTCGCCTCCACGGCGCCCACGCCGCCCGGGGTGGGCGCGGCGGAACCGAGCGCGTTGCCGGCGAGGAAGACCACGGCGACGCTGGCGATGCTGAGCGAGGCCGTACTGCCGCCGAACGCCCGGATGGAGGCGTCCAGGCACATCACGAAGCAGAACGTCAGCAGCAGGATGCCGCCGATGCCGGTGATCAGCTTCTGCGGCCGCTGGAGCACGTCGAGCATGCGGGGCACGACGCCCGCGAACAGCGACCTCACGCGCGTGACGACGAATTTCCGCAGGAACGGCACCGACGTCACCACCAGTACCAGCACCGCCACCGTCAGCAGCCCCGCGATGACCGTGCGGGACGGCGACAGGGACGGCGTCTTCTCGGTGCCGGTGAGATAGCCGAAGGACAGCAGCATCAGGATGTGGGCGCCGAGCCCGGCCAGCTGCGACGCGCCCACGCTCGCCACCGCGAGCCCCGGCCGGATCCCCGCGCGCTGGAGATACCGCGTGTTGAGGGCCACACCGCCGACCGCCGCCGGTGCCACGATCTTCACGAAGGAGCCGGCCACCTGGGCCGCCACGGCTCGCAGGAAGGGCACACGCTCCGGCACGAACCCGAGCAACTGCATCGCCGCCGCGACGTAACTGAGCGCCGCGAACAGCACGGCCGCCGCGACCCAGCCCCACTGGGCGCCCGCGACGAGCGGCCCGAACTCGATGTGTGTGAGCTGCGTCAGCAGGAAGTACGCGCCGATGGCGCCCGCGATGAAACTGATCAGGGTGCGCGGCCGCACCCGCTCCAGCCGGGCCGGCTCCACCGGTGCCTGCGGCCTGATCCGCAGCACCTCATGACGGATCTGCGTGAGCAGATCCTCTTCACGCGCTTCTTCGAGCGCCTCGTCGATGGCCCGCTTCTCGGCCCGCGCCTGCGCGCGTGCGGCCTTCTTGTCGGCCTTTTCGAGGGCCTTGGTGCCGTCTTCCCCGGCTTCCTCCGGCCGGGCCTGCCTGGTCTGCCGGGATGCCTCCAGCACGGCGTCGCGCTCGCGCTGGGCGCGCTCCCGGGCCAGTTTGCGCAGCGTCGCGCGCGTGGAGCGCGTCAGGGCGATCGGCTGGAGCAGGGGCAGACAGTCGGCGACCGCGTCCGGGCCGAGCACCCCGACCGCCGAGGCCACCGCCCGCTCGGCGCCCGCCCGCAGAGCGAGGGTGGTGACCAGCTGGGCCACGTCCATGCGCAGGAGCAGTTCGCCGGCCGCGATCTCGCCGCCGCGCAGTTCGGTGAGGATCACCGTGCCGGAACGATCCACCAGAACCGCGTCACCTGCGAGCCTGCGGTGCGCGATGCGCCGGGACTGCAGCGCCTGCACCTGGTGCCAGGTGTGGCGCAGCAGGTCGTCGGTGATCTCCGCGTCGGTCAGCGAGTCGAGTGTGCGCCCGCCGGTGTGCTCGTAGACGAGCATGACGGCGTCGGGGCCGAGTTCGGAGGTGGCGATCAGCTTGGGCGCGTTGGCGCCGGCCGCGATCGCCGCGTACGCCAGCAGGGCCTCCTGCTCCAGCGCCTGCCGCAGTGACTGGAGGCTGGAACGGGTGGCGAAACCGCGCAGGGTCAGATTGCGCCACACCCGGTAGAAGAAGCCCTGGGCCTGCTGTTCCCGGTCGACGACCGTGACGTCCAGCGGCGGGCCGTCCTCCAGGGTGACGAAGTAGCGCCGGCCGCGGTCGCCGTTCTCGCTCTCCACGGCCTCCTCGCGGGCCGCGGCGACGGGGTGGAAGCCGACGTGCCTCAGGCCCGCCATCAGGGTCTGGCCGGTGGGGCGGACGTTGGGGGAGCCGACCGCGTAGAGCGTGCCGTAGGCGACGGTCCAGCCGATCAGCACCGTCAGGATGATCGAGAACGGTGTCGTGTAGCCGGTGACCAGCATCGAGAACGCGTCGAGCAGCAGGACGATCCACAGCACCGAGCGCCATCGGGGTCTGCGGGACATGCCGACGGCCGTCATGTAGGCGATGACGGGTGCCAGATAGCCGTGCACGGGGTCGGTCAGGACGTGCAGATCGCCCGGCGAGGGCTGGGTGAGCGCCTCCTGGATCGAGTTCGGGGCGCCTCTCGCGACCCACAGGTCGGTCGCGAGGGTCACTCCGTGGGCGAGGACGGCGGCGAGGACGCCGTCGGCGATGCGCAGTCCGTCGCGTTTGATCAGCCGCTCGATCGCGAAGGCGACCGGGACCAGCAGGATCGCGATGCTGGACGCCAGCCCCGCGAACCTGATCAGCAGGTCGGGAGCCTGCCCGGTGCCCTTGTTGATGTCCTGTTCGAGGCCCGAGGTGGTGCCGTGCGCGAACGCGGCGATCGCGAGCAGCACCGCGATGGCCAGCACGCCGACCAGCAGCCGCATGAGGTCGGACGGGCGGTGCACGCGCGCGGGAAGCAGCGGTTCGTCACCCTCCACCTCGTCGGCGTGCTGTTCGCCGTCGGCGCCCGGACCGTGGTCGGGGGGCGTGTTCTCCAGGACGTGCGCCCCCTCGCTGTCGTGATGGTCGTCTCCGCGCGCCTGCGTGCCGTCGCCCTTTCGGGCCGCGGCGTCCTTCCCACGCGCACGCGTGGCGTCGTCCGTGCGTGGACCGGTGTCTTCCTGGTGTGTGCCGTCGCTCTTGCCCGCGCCGGCGGCGCCTGGGCGCGCGGCGGCGTCAGGGGTGCCCGCCCCGCCTTCGGGGTGCACGCCCTGCTGTTTCATGGTCTCTTCTTGGTCTCGTATCACCGGTCACCGCCCGCACGATGGTGGCATGCCCCACCGACCCGCGGGGGCATCAGGGTGCGGATGCGCGGGCGCACAGTCTGCCCGAAGCGCCGTCCAGGGGCGAGAGGGCCGTTCCCGCCGTCCGCGCCGCGCTGTCGGTGCAGTGCGGCAGGATGGGGCGAATGAGCGAGCAGAGCCCTGCCGAGGACACCCGCGAGGGGTACGCGGACGCACTGCCGGAGTACGCCGAGCGGGTCCTTGAGGTCGCCGAGCGGATCCCGCCGGGCCGCGTGATGACGTACGGCGATGTCGCCGAGTGGCTCGAGGAGGGAGGACCACGCCAGGTCGGCCGGGTGATGTCCCTCTACGGAGGCGCGGTGCCGTGGTGGCGCGTCGTCCGTGCCGACGGCGTGCTGCTGCCGGGACACGAGCTGCGTGCCCTCGGCCACTACCGCGCGGAGGGCACGCCGCTGAGAGAGGCGGGCAGAAGCACCGAGGGGCATCTGCCGCGGCTCGACATGCGGCGGGCCCGGTGGGACGGCGGGGCGGACGCTGAGGGTCACACCTGACAGCTTCCGCCATCGGACGCCCCAGGGGAGAGCCTGTGGCCCGTACGGGGGACAGGGGGGACGTCCGTGGCATGACGTACGTTCGTGAGGTGTGGGACGCGCGTGGCGCGAGCGCCGCGAGGGATGAAGCGGAAGCCCTGCTTCCGTCCGGCGTGGCGGCGTAGCGTCGGCTGCACCCGTCCCCCGCACACCGTGGTCGCCGCCTCGCGCGCGTGACCGCCCGCCCATCAGCACGACCACCAGGACCGGCCAGCCACGTGAGCTCCTCTTCCTCCACCGGACGCCTGCCGCACCCCCAGGTGCGGCAGGGGAGCCGTGGCGCTTACCGGTTGGTCCGTACCCCTCCCGCCGCTGCGGATCCCCCTCGTCTGGACGCGGCCCAGCGTGCCGTGGTTGACCACCGCTGCGGACCGCTGCTCGTCCTCGCCGGCCCGGGCACCGGCAAGACCACCACCCTGGTCGAGTCCGTCGCCGCGCGGATCGCCCGCGGCGCGGACCCGGAACGCATCCTGGTGCTGACGTTCAGCCGCAAGGCCGCCGTCGAGCTGCGCGACCGCATGGCCCTGCGCATGGGCGCCGCCCGCGCGCCCCGGGCCACCACGTTCCACTCGTACTGCTACGCCCTGGTGCGCGGCCACCAGGACGGCGAGCTGTTCGCCGAGCCGCTGCGCCTGCTCTCCGGCCCCGAGCAGGACGTCGCCGTGCGGGAGCTGCTCGCCGGACAGCCCGATCTGGAGCGGCTCGGGCTCACGCACGTGCGCTGGCCCGACGAACTGCGCGCCTGCCTGACCACGCGCGGCTTCGCCGACGAGGTCCGCGCCGTCCTCGCCCGCAGCCGTGAGCTGGGCCTCGGCCCCGACGCCCTGGACGCCTTCGCCCGCCGTATCGGCCGCCCCGACTGGCGCGCGGCGGCCGCGTTCCTCGCCGAGTACCTGGACGTGCTCGACATGCAGGGCGTGATCGACTACGCGGAACTGGTCCACCGCGCGGTCCTGCTCGCCGGGCGCCCCGAGAACGCCACGCGGCTCGCCGCCCGGTACGACGCCGTGTACGTGGACGAGTACCAGGACACCGACCCCGCCCAGGTACGGCTCCTGCACGCCCTGGCCGGCGGCGGACGCACCCTGGTCGCCTTCGGCGACCCCGACCAGTCGATCTACGCCTTCCGGGGTGCCGACGTGAACGGCATCCTCGACTTCCCGGCGGCCTTCGCGCGCGTGGACGGCCGCCCCGCCCCCGTCGAGGTGCTGCGCACCTCCCGCCGCTTCGGCGCCACCCTGCTGGCCGCCACCCGTCTGATCACCCAGCGCATGCCGCTGACCCGGCTGGCCGCCGACAAGGTGCGCGCCCACCGCGAACCGGCCGCCGTACGGGACGGGGGCCGCGTCGAGGTCTACACGTACCCCACGGCCGGTACGGAAATGGACAACATCGCGGACGTCCTGCGCCGCGCGCACCTGGAGGACGGCGTCCGCTGGAGCGACATGGCCGTCCTCGTCCGGGCCGGATCCCGCCTCCCGACGCTCCGCCGCGCCCTGACCGCGGCCGGCGTACCGCTGGACATCGACGGCGACGATCTGCCCCTGCGGCACGAGCCGGCGGTGGCACCCCTGCTGACGGCACTGCGCGCTGTGGCCGCGGCGGAGGCCGGCCACCGCGAGGCCACCGAGGAAGTCACCGAAGAAGCCGCCTCAGACGCCGCCACCGAAGGCGTCGAAGGCGGCGAGGACATGGGTGCGCCGACCGCGGACACCTCCTGGCTCGACACCGAAACCGCTCTCACCCTGCTCACCTCCCCCCTCGCCGGCATGGACGCGGCCGATCTGCGCCGGCTCGGGCGCGCGCTGCGCGAGGAGGAGCGCGCGGCCGGCAACGCGCTCCCGCCGCCTTCCGACGAGCTTCTCGCGCGGGCGCTCGCCGAGCCCGAGCGCCTGGCCGTGCACGACCCGGCGTACGCGCGCGGGGCGCAGCGCCTCGGCGCGCTGCTGCGCAAGGCCCGCGAGCGCCTCGCGGGCGGCGGTACGGCCGAGGAGGCGCTGTGGGACCTGTGGGCGGGCACGCCCTGGCCCGCCCGCCTGGAACGGGCCGCCCGGCGCGGCGGAGCGGCCGGCCGCAACGCCGACCGCGACCTGGACGCCGTGTGCGCGCTGTTCGCCACCGCCGCGCGCGCGGAGGAGCGCACCGGGGGGCGTGGCACGCTGAACTTCCTGGAGGAGATCGAGGCCGAGGACATCGCCGCCGACACGCTCGCGCGCCGCGCCGTGCGCCCCGACGCCGTCCGCCTGATGACCGCTCACCGCGCCAAGGGCCTGGAGTGGCGCCTGGTCGTCGTCGCCGGTGTCCAGGAGGGCCTGTGGCCCGACCTGCGCCGCCGCGGCTCCCTCCTGGAGGCCGACCGCATCGGCCGCGACGGACTCGCCGAACCGCTGACGCCGGGCGCCCTGCTCGCCGAGGAGCGCCGGCTGTTCTACGTCGCCGCCACGCGTGCGCGTGAGCGTCTGGTCGTGACCGCCGTGAAGACACCGGCCGACGACGGCGACCAGCCGTCCCGGTTCCTGGCCGAACTCGGCGTCGAGCCCCGGGACGTCACCGGCCGGCCGCGTCGCCCGCTGTCCGTCGCCGCGCTCGTCGCCGAACTGCGCGCCACCACCGTCGACCCGCGCGCGTCCGCCCCGCTGCGGGAGGCCGCCGCCCACCGCCTGGCCCGCCTCGCCGCCCTCGCCGACGAGGACGGCCGCCCTCTGGTGCCCTCCGCGCACCCCTACCGCTGGTGGGGCATGTACGACCCGACGGAGAGCAAGGTGCCGCTGCGCCACCGCGACCAGCCGGTCGTGCTCTCCGGCAGCGCCCTCGACCAGCTCGCCAACACCTGCGCGCTCCAGTGGTTCCTGGGGCGCGAGGTGAAGGCCGACACGCCCGCCACCACCGCCCAGGGCTTCGGGAACGTCGTCCACGTCCTCGCCGACGAGGTCGCCTCCGGCCGTACCCCGGCCGACCTCGACGTCCTCATGGAGCGCCTGGACTCGGTGTGGAACGCGCTCGCCTTCGACGCGCCGTGGAAGTCGAGGCAGGAGAAGGACAACGCGCGCGTGGCGCTCGAACGCTTCCTGAACTGGCACGTCCTGGACCGCACCGGCCGCACCCCCGTGGCGAGCGAGCAGGACTTCGACGTCACCCTCCGAGCGGGCGACTACGAGGTCCGCATCCGCGGCCAGATGGACCGCGTGGAGGCGGACGGCGAGGGACGCGCGTACGTGGTGGACTTCAAGACCGGCAAACAGGCGCCCAGCGCCGCCGAGGTGGCCCGCCACCCCCAGCTCGCCGTCTACCAGCTCGCCGTGCGCGAAGGCGCCGCCGACGAGGCCTTCGACGGCGTACGTCCCGAACCGGGCGGCGCCGAACTGGTGCACCTGAGGCAGGGCGCCGCCAAGCGCGACGGCGGCGACAGCCTGCCGAGGACGCAGAGCCAGGAGCCGCTGTCGGGGGAGTGGGTCGGCGAGCTGCTGGCCACCGCCGCCGGAAAGGTCCTCGACGAGCGGTTCGCGCCGAGCACCGGCCAGCACTGCACGCACTGCGCGTTCCGCGCCTCGTGCAGCGCCCGGCCCGAGGGGCGTCACGTGGTCGAGTGAGCCTGGCCGGGGCGGGAGTGACGGACGGCACCACCTGCGCTGACCTGCGTCTCTTTCGCCCCGCAGGGCTGATCCGCGCTCGACTGTCAGTGCGCGCCGCTAGCCTTTTCCGACATGCCCGCCCCTATCACCGATCCCGAACAGCTCAAGGAGCTCCTCGGCATCCCGTTCACCCCGGAGCAGACGGCCTGCATCACCGCGCCGCCCGCCCCGCAGGTGATCGTGGCCGGAGCCGGGTCGGGCAAGACCACCGTGATGGCCGCGCGCGTGGTCTGGCTGGTCGGCACCGGACAGGTCGCCCCCGAACAGGTCCTCGGCCTGACCTTCACCAACAAGGCCGCCGGCGAGCTGGCCGAACGCGTCCGCAAGGCACTGGTCAGGGCCGGCGTCACCGACCCCGACGTCATCGATCCGGACAACCCGCCGGGCGAGCCGGTGATCTCGACGTACCACGCCTTCGCCGGCCGGCTGCTGACCGACCACGGCCTGCGCATCGGCCTGGAGCCCGCCTCCCGGCTGCTCGCCGACGCCACCCGCTACCAGCTCGCCGCGCGCGTGCTGCGCGAGGCCCCCGGCCCCTACCCCGCTCTGACCCGCTCCTTCGCCGACCTCGTCAGCGACCTGCTCGCCCTCGACTCCGAACTCGCCGAACACCTCGTCGACCCCGAGGAACTGCGCGCCTGGGACGCCGGCCTGCTCCACACCCTGCGCAGCGCCAAGCTCACCAACGCCGACCTGCGCAAGGTCCCCGAGACCGCCGCCGCCCGCCGGGAACTCGCCGACCTCGTGCAGCGCTACCGGGCCGCCAAACGCGCACGCGACCTGCTCGACTTCGGCGACCAGATCGCCCTGTCGGCCCGCCTCGCGCGCGTGCCCGAGGTGGGCCGCCTCCTGCGCGAGGAGTTCCGCGTGGTGCTCCTGGACGAGTACCAGGACACCTCCGTGGCCCAGCGCGTCCTGCTGGCGGGCCTGTTCGGCGGCGGCACCGGTCACCCGGTCACCGCGGTCGGCGACCCCTGCCAGGCCATCTACGGCTGGCGCGGCGCCTCCGTCGCCAACCTCGACGACTTCCCCGCGCACTTCGCCCGGGCCGACGGCCGCCCCGCGACCCGGCAGGCGCTCAGCGAGAACCGCCGCAGCGGCGGCCGCCTCCTCGACCTCGCCAACGGCCTCGCCGAGCCCCTGCGCGCCATGCACGCGGGTGTGGAGGCCCTGCGCCCCGCCCCCGGCGCGGAGCGCGACGGCACGGTCCGCTGCGCCCTGCTGCGCACCCATGCCGAGGAGATCGACTGGCTCGCCGACTCGATCGCCCACCTCGTGCGCACGGACACCGCTCCCGGCGAGATCGCCGTCCTGTGCCGTACGGCGACCGACTTCGCCGAGATCCAGGGCGCGCTCGTGGCCCGCGGCATCCCCGTCGAGGTCGTCGGCCTGTCCGGACTGCTGCACCTGCCCGAGGTCGCCGACCTCGTCGCCGTCTGCGAGGTGCTCCAGGACCCCGGCGCCAACGCCTCCCTGGTGCGCCTGCTGACCGGCCCGCGCTGGCGCATCGGCCCCCGCGACCTCGCCCTGCTGGGCCGACGCGCCCGGCTGCTGGTCGCCCACGCGCGCGTCGGCGACACCGACGACCCGGACCGCCGGCTCGCCGCGGCCGTCGAGGGGGTCGACCCGTCCGAGGTGATATCGCTCGCCGACGCCCTCGACACCTTCCTGGAGACGCCGGCGGAGGGCGCCTTCGACGACGGCCCCGACGACGCGCTGCCGTTCTCCGCGGACGCGCGCGTGCGCTTCGCCCGCCTCGCGGCCGAGCTGCGCGACCTGCGCCGCTCCCTGTCCGACCCGCTGATGGACGTCCTGCACCGCGTCCTTGCCGTCACCGGCCTGGAGGTGGAGCTGTCGGCGTCACCGCACGCCCTGGCCGCCCGCCGCCGCGAGACCCTGTCCAACTTCCTCGACATCGCCGCCTCCTTCGCGGCCAGCGACGGCGAGGCGACCCTGCTCGCCTTCCTCGGCTTCCTGCGCACCGCCGCGCAGTACGAGAAAGGCCTCGACAACGCCCTGCCCGGCGGCGAGAACACCGTCAAGGTGCTCACCGCCCACAAGTCCAAGGGCCTGGAGTGGGACGTCGTGGCCGTCCCGGGACTGGTCGAGGGCACGTTCCCGAGCGCCCAGGGCCGCGAGAAGTGGACGGCGCAGGCCAAGGTGGTGCCGCACGCCCTGCGCGGCGACGCCGACACCCTGCCCGACGCGGACAGCTGGGACTCGCGCGGCATGAAGGCCTTCCACGAGGCCATGAAGGACCACCAGCACACCGAGGAGCTCCGCCTCGGCTACGTCACCTTCACCCGCCCCCGCTCCCTCCTGCTCGGCTCCGGCCACTGGTGGGGCCCCAGCCAGAAGAAGCCGCGCGGCCCGTCCGGCTTCCTCCAGGCCCTGTACGACCACTGCGCCGCCGGACACGGCGAGATCGAGCAGTGGGCGGACGAGCCCGCCGAGGACGAGCAGAACCCGGCCCTGCACGCGGCGAGTGCCGACCAGGCGTGGCCGCTCCCGCTGGACGACGCCGCCCTGACCCGCCGCCGCGCGGCCGCCGAGACCGTCCTCGCCCACCTGGACGCCCTCACCGTCCGGGACACCGGCCGCCCGTCGGCCGCCCACGACCCCGCCGCCTTCGACGACCCGCAGTGGCCCACGCCCCCGGACGGGGACCCCTACGCGGACGAGCCGTACGACGAGCACGAGGCGGACCTCCCCCACGACTACGACGAGACCCCCTTCGGCGACTACGACGCGGACCCCTTCGGCGACGAGGAGCCGCCGTACGACACGGACGTCCCACCGGATTCCGCACCCCTGGAGGGCACGGACGACCCCGCCGGCCCGGGCACCCGGGACACCGCCCGGCCCGCCGTCCCCCACCAGGCACCCGCCCCGCCGCACCACCCCCGCCCCGCCGAGCCGCACCCGCGCCTCACCCCGGAGGAGGCCCGCGCCGTCGCCTCCTGGGACCGTGACCTGGACGCGCTCACCGGCGAGCTGCTGCGCGCCCGCAGGACCGTCACGGACGTCCCCCTGCCCGTCACACTGACCGCGTCCCAGCTGATGCTCCTGGCCGAGGACCCCGACGGGCTCGCGCAGGAGCTCGCGCGCCCCATGCCGCGCCCCCCGCAACCGGCCGCGCGCCGGGGCACCAGGTTCCACGCCTGGGTGGAGGCCCGCTTCGAAGAGCTGACACTGCCCCTGCTCGAACCGGACGAGCTGCCCGGCAGCGACGCCGAGATCGCCGACGAACAGGACCTCCAGGCCCTGAAGGAGGCCTTCGAACGCAGCGCCTACGCCCGGCGCACCCCGTACCGCGTCGAGGCCCCCTTCCAGTTCACCCTGGCCGGCCGCGTCGTACGCGGCCGGATCGACGCCGTCTACAAGAACGGCGACGGCGACGAGGCGACGTACGAGATCGTCGACTGGAAGACCAGCCGCACCCGCGCGGCGGACCCGCTCCAGCTCGCCGTGTACCGGCTGGCCTGGGCCGAGCAGCAGGGCGTGCCGCCCGAGTCGGTCACGGCCGCCTTCCTGTACGTGCGCAGCGGCGAGGTCGTACGCCCCGCGGGCCTGCCGGACCGGGCCGCGCTGGAGCGGCTGCTCACGGGCGACCAGGAAGCAGGCCGCACGGCCGCGGGGGAGGCGGACCGGGAGCCGGATCGAGTGTGACGAACCGCCCGCCGAGGATGTCGGTGCGGGCCGATAGGCTCGTGAGCATGAGCCAGACCCCGGACAGCGCCGTCCGCACGTACATCGAGCAACACCGCGCCGCCTTCCTCGACGACCTCGCCGCATGGCTGCGCATCCCCTCCGTGTCGGCCCAGCCCCACCACGCGCCCGATGTACGGCGCAGCGCCGACTGGCTCGCCGCGAAACTCGGGGAGACCGGCTTCCCGACCGTCGAGGTCTGGCCGACCCCCGGCGCCCCGGCCGTCTTCGCCGAGTGGCCCTCGGGCGACCCCGAGGCCCCCACCGTGCTCGTCTACGGCCACCACGACGTGCAGCCCGCCGCCCGCGAGGACGGCTGGGACAGCGACCCCTTCGAACCGGTCGTCCGCGGAAACCGGCTCTACGCGCGCGGTGCCGCCGACGACAAGGGCCAGGTGTTCTTCCACACACTCGGCGTCCGCGCCCACCTCGCCGCCACCGGCCGCACCGCCCCCGCGGTCAACCTGAAGCTGCTCATCGAGGGCGAGGAGGAGTCCGGCTCCCCGCACTTCCGAGCCCTGGTGGAACAGCGCGCCGGGCGGCTCACCGCCGACGCCGTGATCGTCTCCGACACCGGCATGTGGTCCGAGGACACCCCGACCGTGTGCACGGGCATGCGCGGCCTCGCCGAGTGCGAGATCCGCCTGTACGGCCCCGACCAGGACATCCACTCCGGCTCCTTCGGCGGCGCCGTACCCAACCCGGCGACCGCGCTCGCGCGCCTGGTCGCCGCGCTGCACGACGAGCACGCACGCGTGGCGATCCCCGGCTTCTACGACGGCGTCGTCGAGCTGACCGACCGCGAGCGCGAGCTGTTCGCCCTGCTGCCCTTCGACGAGGAGCGCTGGCTGCACACCGCCAGGTCCCGCGCCACCCACGGCGAGGCCGGGCACACCACCCTGGAGCGGATCTGGGCCCGCCCGACGGCCGAGGTCAACGGCATCGGCGGTGGCTACCAGGGCCCGGGCAGCAAGACGATCATCCCGTCCGCGGCCATGGTGAAGCTGTCGTTCCGGATGGTCGCGGGCCAGGAGCCCGAGCACATCGAGAAGGCCGTGCACTCCTGGGCAGCCGAGCAGGTGCCCGCCGGAATCCGCTGGGAGATCGACTTCGGCTCGGCCACGCGCCCGTGCCTGACCCCGCTCGACCACCCCGCCCTGCAATCCGTGGTGCGCGCCATGAGCCGCGCCTTCGAGACACCGGTCCGCTTCACGCGCGAGGGCGGCTCCGGGCCCGCCGCCGACCTCCAGGAAGTCCTCGGCGCCCCCGTGCTCTTCCTGGGCATCTCCGTCCCCTCCGACGGCTGGCACGCCCCCGACGAGAAGGTCGAGCTCGACCTCCTCCTCAAGGGCGTCGAGACCAGCGCCTACCTGTGGGGTGACCTGGCCGAGAACTGGCGACCCACGCCCTGACCGCACCGTACGTCCCGCCGAACCGCCCGCCGAACGAACCGCTGTACTGGGGGAGTTGGAAGCACCCGTGACCACCTGGACCGACGACACAGCCGACCGACCCATCTCGCTGACCGCCCCGAGCGGCATCGACCGCGCCGCCCACCACCGGCTCGACGAAGCCTGGCTCGCGGCGGCGTGGAGCCACCCCACGACCCGTTGCTTCGTGGTCTCCGGCGGCCAGGTGCTCATCGACGAGACCCCGGACGGCCGGACCGAACTCGTCATGACACCGTCCTTCGAGGCCCCGCTCACCGAGGCCCACCGCTACTTCCTCGGCATCGACGAGGACGGCGTCAGCTACTTCGCACTCCAGAAGGACGCCCTGCCCGGCCGCATCGACCAGTCGGCACGCCCCGCCGGCCTGCGCGAGGCCGGCCTGCTCCTGTCGCCGCGCGACGCCGGACTCATGGTGCACGCCGTCGGCCTGGAGAACTGGCAGCGCACCCACCGCTTCTGCTCCCGCTGCGGCGAGCGCACGGTGATCGCCGCCGCCGGCCACATCCGCCGCTGCCAGGCCTGCGGCGCCGAGCACTACCCGCGCACCGACCCGGCCGTGATCATGGCCGTGACCGACGCGGACGACCGCATCCTGCTCGGCCGCCAGGTCCACTGGCCCGAGGGCCGATTCTCCACACTCGCCGGCTTCGTCGAGCCCGGCGAGTCCATCGAGCAGGCGGTGCGCCGCGAGGTGTCCGAGGAAGTCGGCGTCACCATCGGCTCCGTGGAGTACGTGGCCAGCCAGCCCTGGCCCTTCCCCTCCAGCCTGATGCTCGGCTTCATGGCCCACGCCACGTCCATCGACATCGACGTCGACGGGGACGAGATCCACGAGGCCCGCTGGTTCTCCCGCGAGGAGCTGCACGACGCCTTCGAGTCCGGCGAGGTCATGCCGCCCTACGGCATCTCCATCGCGGCCCGCCTCATCGAGATGTGGTACGGCAAGCCACTGCCGACCCGCAGCTTCGTCTGAGGCCGCCTCCCGGTGGCCGGCGATCCGTACTGGAACCACAACGTCCACTACCACCGGGCCGTGCTGGCAGCCGTCCCCGACGGCTGCCGCACGGCCCTGGACGTGGGCTGCGGAGACGGCCTCCTGGCGCGCAAGCTCGCCACCCGCGCCCGGACGGTGACAGGCGTGGACCGCTCGCCGGAGATGATCCGGCAGGCCCGCGCCCGACAGCCCGGGAACGTCACCTTCGTACAGGCCGACTACCTGGACAGCGCCGCGCTGCCCCAGGGCGCCTACGCGTTCGTCAGCGCGGTCGCGGTCGTGCACCACACCCGGTTCGACGACGCCATCGGTGCCCTGACCCGGCTGGTCGCGCCCGGCGGCCGACTCGTCGTCGTCGGGCTGGCCCGCAACGAGACCCCGCTCGACCGGGCGATCAGCGCCTGCGGACTGCCTGCCAGCCTCGCCCACGCGCGCGTGCACGGCGGCAAGCGCAGCCCGGCGGCGATGCCCATGGAAGACCCGCCCATGCACTGGAGCGAGGTCCGCGCGGCCGCCCGCCGCCTGCTGCCCGGCTGCCGCTACCGGCGCCGGCTGCTGTGGCGCTACATCGCGGTCTGGGACAAGACGCGGCAGGGCGGCCCCTGACTCTCAGAGGCCGCCCTGCCGTGGTCACCGCGGAGAACCCGCGGAACCTCACGCGCCGATCTTCTGCTTCACCTGGGCCAGCGACGGGTTCGTCAGCGTGCTGCCGTCGCCGAAGAGCACGGTCGGGACCGTCTGGTTGCCGCCGTTCGCCTTCTCCACGAACGCCGCGGACTCCGGGTCCTGCTCGATGTTGATCTCGGTGTAGGCGATGCCCTCCCGCTCCAGCTGCTTCTTCAGCCGCTGGCAGTAGCCACACCAAGTCGTGCTGTACATCGTCACAGTGCCCTGCATGTCTCTCGCGCTCCTCAGGCAGCTCGGAAAACGTCGTCCGCTGGAGAACGTACGGGAAAGGCCCGCCATTCCCGCCCGGGGTATGCCCCATCTCACCCGGTTGTCCACAGGCCGCTGTGGCGCCTGCCGCATTAGTACGACAAAGGGTGCCCGCCTGTGGACAACCGCCACGGCAGCCCCGGGCGACCTGGCAGCATTGCGGTGTGACAGCAGCAACGCACTCCCCCCTCTTCCCGCAGGTACCGGACTCTGCCGACGCGGTGCTCGAAGGGCTCGACCCCGAGCAGCGCGCGGTGGCCACCGCCCTGCGCGGCCCGGTGTGCGTCCTGGCCGGAGCGGGCACGGGCAAAACCCGGGCGATCACCCACCGCATCGCCTACGGGGTGCGCGCCGGCATCCTGCAACCCTCCACCGTGCTCGCCGTCACCTTCACCAACCGCGCCGCCGGTGAGATGCGCGGCCGGCTGCGCCAGCTCGGCGCCCACGGCGTCCAGGCCCGCACCTTCCACTCCGCAGCGCTGCGCCAGCTCCAGTACTTCTGGCCGAAAGCGATCGGTGGCGGCATGCCCCGGCTGGTCGACCGCAAGATCCAACTCGTCGCCGACGCGGCCGCCGCCTGCGGCACCCGGCTCGACCGCGGCGAACTGCGCGACGTGACCGCCGAGATCGAATGGTCCAAGGTCACCCAGACCGTCCCCGCCGACTACCCGTACGCGGCCGCGAAGGCCGGCCGCGAGGCCCCCCGCGCGCCCGCCGAGATCGCACACCTCTACGCGGCCTACGAGAACCTCAAACGCGACCGCGCGGTGATCGACTTCGAAGACGTCCTGCTGCTGACCGTCGCCATCCTCCAGGACCGGCACGACATCGCCGAACAGGTCCGCGCGCAGTACCAGCACTTCGTCGTCGACGAATACCAGGACGTCAGCCCGCTCCAGCAGCGGCTGCTGGAGCTGTGGCTCGGCGACCGGGACAACCTGTGCGTGGTCGGCGACGCCAGCCAGACCATCTACTCGTTCACGGGAGCAACCCCGGACCACCTCCTGGACTTCCGGACCAAGCACCCGGGCGCCACCGTCGTGAAGCTGGTCCGTGACTACCGCTCCTCGCCCCAGGTCGTCCGCCTCGCCAACGGCCTGCTCGCCCAGGCCCACGGCCGCGCCGCCGACCACCGGCTGGAACTGGTCTCCCAGCGCGCCCCCGGCCCCGAACCCGTCCACACCGAATACACCGACGAGCCCGCCGAGGCCGAGGGCGCCGCCCACCGCATCCGCGAGCTGATCGACGTCGGCGTCCCGGCCGCCGAGATCGCCGTCCTGTTCCGTACGAACGCCCAGTCCGAGACCTACGAGCAGGCCCTCGCCGACGCCGGCGTGCCCTACCAACTGCGCGGCGCCGAGCGCTTCTTCGACCGCCCCGAGATCCGCAAGGCCGGCATCGCCCTGCGCGGCGCGGCCCGCTTCGGCGGCAACGACTCCCTCCTGGACGACGCCGTCGACCTGCCCTCCCAGGTGCGTGCCGTGCTCTCCGGCGAAGGCTGGACCAGCGAGCCCCCGGCCGGCTCCGGCGCCGTCAGAGAGCGCTGGGAGTCCCTGGCCGCCCTCGTCAACCTCGCCCACGACCTCGCGGCGGGCAACCCGAAAGCCACCCTCGCCGACTTCGTGGCCGAACTGGACGAGCGGGCGAACGCCCAGCACGCCCCCACCGTCCAGGGCGTCACCCTCGCGTCCCTGCACGCCGCCAAGGGGCTGGAATGGGACGTCGTCTTCCTGGTCGGCGTCGCCGAAGGCATGCTGCCCATCACCTACGCCAAGACCGACGAACAGATCGAGGAGGAACGTCGGCTCCTCTACGTCGGCGTCACCCGCGCGCGGGAACGGCTCCACGTCTCCTGGGCCCTGTCCCGCTCGCCGGGCGGGCGCCCCAACCGCAGAGCCAGCCGCTTCCTCGACGGCCTGCGCCCCGGCACCACCCCCACGGCCGGCCGCGCCGGCACCGCAACCGGCGCCGGCGTCGAACGCGGCACCGGCCGCGACATCCCCGCCGTACCCCGGCGCGCCCAGCGCAGCCCCGCGCGCTGCCGGGTCTGCGGGCGGACGCTCACCGACGCGGGCGAGATGAAGCTGATGCGCTGCGAGGAGTGCCCCTCGGACATGGACGAGGGCCTCTACGAACGCCTCCGCGAGTGGCGGACGGTCCAGGCCGAGCGCAGCGGACAGCCGGACTTCTGCGTCTTCACCGACCGCACCCTCGTGGCCATCGCCGAGGCACGGCCGGAGAACTCCGCCGAACTCTCCCGCATCCCCGGCGTCCTCAGCCGCAAGCTACGCAGCTACGGGGACGAAGTTCTGGCCATCTGCGCAGGTCAGGACATCAACGAAGGCGACAGGGACGACTGATACGAACTCGTCGAAAAAATAGTTTGCGCATGCCCCGGCAATCCCCATAGGTTCTAGGCACGGAAGCCGCGGCCTTCTCGAAGGCCCGCCTCCGTGATGTACTTGCATATCCGAACGGACTGGCTCACCCCAGTCCCCAAGACGCCGAGAGGAGGCGAGTCCAGTGATCAGCATCAACACCAGCACCACCAGCACGGCCAAACTGACCGATCGCTCGACCGTCTCCACGTGCATGCTCGGCGCCTCGAACCAGGGCACCGGTCTGTCCGGCATCCGTGCCGCCCGTCCGGCGTCCTCCCTTGCTCTCAAGGGTCTTTCCACCCGCGAGCGCAATGAGCGACCGACCAAGGCACTGGAAGCGGTAGCGGCAAAGGCACATGCCTATGCCTTTGCGGCAGCCGGTGCCGGATTCCGGAAGCAGACGACGCAGCACCACCAGATGTGGGCCTCCCGCGGGCCTAAACCCTGGAGTGATCCAGCCTGATCGCCGATCAGGCCGGCGCCTTCAGGGCCGCGGAACCCCATCCGGGATCCGCGGCCCTTCTGTTTTCCCTCAAGCGGGAGAACGGAGCCGAAGGGGCCTCGGGCAGAAAAGAACCCGGTACCAGCCGACACCCGGTCAACCGGCCGGAACGACCAGACGAGGAAGACCAACCGTGCAACTCGAAGCGCACGCCCCGTCCGTACCGCCTTCGCAAACGATCCCCCCGCCCGGCCTCACGGAGGACTCCACCTTGATCCCCCTCACCGCGCTCACCGCGCTCGACGACGCCATCGAGAACCTCGGCGTACCCGTTCCCTGCCGCTCCTACGACCCGGAGGTCTTCTTCGCCGAGTCGCCGGCGGACGTCGAGTACGCCAAGTCCCTGTGCCGCACCTGCCCGCTGATCGAGGCCTGCCTCGCCGGCGCCAAGGAGCGGCGTGAGCCCTGGGGCGTCTGGGGCGGCGAGCTGTTCGTCCAGGGTGTCGTCGTCGCCCGGAAGCGGCCGCGTGGTCGCCCGCGGAAGAACCCGGTCACGGCATGAACACCGCAGGAACGATCGATCGCCCCCTCACGCACGACCCCAAGAAGCAGGCCCCGATGAAGCCGTCCACCAGCGAGCCCGCAGGCTCCGCGACCACAGACTTCACCACCACCGGCGCGACCGAAGCGCGCCAGAACAGGAACCGTGAGATGCAACTCATGCAAGAAGCCCTGGCTCGTGCGCATATGCACGAGCGCCTCGACGACGCCGGGAGAGAGCGCCGGGCTCTGCGCCTGGTGGTCGCCCAGCGGATGCAGCGCCGGGCCGAGCGTGCCTCGCTCCGCGCCCGCCGTGCGCTCGCCATGGCCGTCATGCAGTAACGATCACACCTGAGAAGCGGTGGCCTCCCCGGCCCGGGGAGGCGAAGACTTCCACGCGGGGGCCGGTCCGGCCGAACGGACCGGCCCCCGCGGTGCGTTGTGCACGACGATCGGCCGGTGCGGAGTTATCGTCACCAGGTGAAGAGTCCTCCCGGAGACGGTGATCAGGGCGGCTCCACTCCGGAGTACCGCGTGCTCGTGTGCGCCCGCTGCGGCGCCCCGGCCGACGGCCCCCCGCCGGCCACCTGGACCTGCTCCGTGGAGAGCGGTACCCGCCGGTACTTCTGCGACGCCTGCTCCCGGGAGAACCTCAGAGCGATCGAGGGGCGGCTGGATTCCTCCTGGTGGTGAGCCTCTCCCTTGGGGCCCTCCCCTCCCCTCCCCTCCCCCCACCCTCCCCTCTCCCCCGTCCCCCGTCTTCAGCGCATGCCGGATCAGGCCTCCGCCGCCGGTTCCTCCTCGGGCAGGTCCTCGTCCGGCACGTCCTCCTCGACGAACCCCGGCAGCCATTCCTCCAGTTCCTCGCGCAGCCGTACTGTCGCGCCCAGCTGGCACAGGACGCCGATGGTGCTCAGGGTCACCCGGTGGATCAGCAGGTAGGACGGCGGCAGGTTGAGGCGCTTGCCCAGTTGGTAGGCCGGGGAGCGGGGGTCGGCGATGCGGGCGGCCTGGCTGCGCATCCAGGTGCGGGTGAACGTGAAGGAATCGACGCGGGCGGGTTCGATGATCGGCAGCAGGTAGTCGAGCACGGCGTCGGGGTCCAGCTCTATGGACTCCTTCACGAAGCCTTCCTCGCAGAGGAGTTCGTAGACCGTCTCGGCGTCGCCGTCCAGGGTCAGCCGGAGCGAGACGCCGATCGGTGTGGGCAGGCCGCCGGGCAGCCGGTCGACCGTGCCGAAGTCGAGGACGCCGAGGCGCCAGTCGTCCTCGCCGCTGGGGCCGCCGGGCAGCAGACGGAAGTTGCCCGGATGCGGGTCCGCGTGCAGCAGGCCGGTGCGGGCCGGGCCCGAGAACAGGAAGCGGGCCAGGAGCTGCCCGGCCCGGTCGCGCTGCTGCTCGGTGCCGTCCGTGATGATCTCCGACAGGGGGATCCCGTCGATCCACTCCGTGACCAGGACCTGTTCGCACTGGTGCACCACCGCCGGGACCACCACGTCCGGGTCGTCGGCGAACTCCTCCGCGTGCACGGCCTGGGCCTGGGCCTCCAACGCGTAGTCCAGTTCCTCGGAGACACGGTCCTTCAGCTCCGCGATGAGCGGTTTGATGTCCATGCCGGGGATGAGAGGGCCCAACAGGCGGGCGAAGCGGCTCAGTTGGCCCAGGTCGGAGACCAGGGCCTCGCCGGCGCCGGGGTACTGGACCTTGACGGCCACCTCGCGGCCGTCGTGCCACACCGCCCGGTGCACCTGACCGATGGAGGCCGCGGCGGCCGGCTTGTCCTCGAACTCCTCGAACAGTTCCCGCCAGTCCGGGCCCAGCCGCTCCTCCAGCACGGCGTGCACCGTGCGGGTCGGCATCGGCGGGGCCGCCTCCTGGAGCTTGGTCAGGGCCGCGCGGTAGGGGCCGGCGACCTCCTCCGGCAGCGCGGACTCGAAGACGGACAGGGCCTGCCCGAACTTCATCGCGCCGCCCTTCAGCTCGCCGAGCACCTTGAACAGCTGCTCCGCCGTGCGCTGTTGCAGCTCCCTGCCGACGATCTCCGCGGACTCGCCCACGATCCGTTTGCCCAGCCCCCAGGTCGCCCGGCCGGCGAAGCCGAGCGGGAGCGCGGCGAGCTTGGCGGTTCTGGTGACCGCCTTCCGGGGAAGATCAGACATGCGCCCTCCAAGTCCCAGTCGGCCGCGCCGCGCCCGCTTCGCGTCGTCGCTCCGTCGACAGCCGTTGCACCGCCATTGTCGCGCGCGGCTTCCCTTCGGTTGAGGAGTGCTCCCCCCTGGTTTTCTCCGTACCCTTCTCCGCGGCGGCGCAGCCGCATGCCGGATGCGGGCGGACGGGCCGCGCGGACCAGTGCAGGCCGGGCAGCGACACCTCCCAGCGGGCGCCGGCGGAGGCGGGCGGGTGTCCGTCGAGGAAGGCCAGCGCGTGTGCCGCGGCCAGTCCGGCGACCGCCGTGGCCAGTGTCAGATCGCAGGCCCCGATCCGGCGGGCCGGTGCGGAGCGCCACTGGGCGATCAGCCGGGGCCAGGCCGGATCCCGGTCGGAGCGCTCGAAGTGCAGGCAGTGGGCGCAGCCGGTCTCCCCGGGCAGGACGAGCGGGCCGACGATTCCCGTGCCCTCCACGACACCGGCGTACAGATGCGGGGTTCCGCAGGCCATGAGCGGCTCGGCGGCGACCGGGTCGGGTGCGTGCACGCCCACGTCGTCCCGGGGGGTGAGGATCACGAGGGAGAGTCCGGGGTCCTGGGCGGCCGTTCCGGGGGAGTGGGCGTGGCGGCGCGGGCGGTCCGGTGCCGCGCGGCGGACTGCGGCTTGCGCGGCCGCTTGCCGGCGATCGCCGATCGAGTCGGCGGGCAGCCCGCCCGGGGCCACGTCCCAGGGCTCCACGCGGCCGGTGTCGCGCACGTCGACCTCGCCGACGCCGGCGCCGGAGAGCACCGACGCCAGCAGGGCGCCGACCCGGCCCGCGCCCTCCACCCGTACGCCGAGGGCGCGGCGGGCGGCGAGCCGGGCGAGCGCGCCGCCCGGTTCGGCCGTGGTCAAAGAGAGCGAGGTGAGGTCGGGGCGCAGCCGTTGCAGGACGTCGTCACGCTCGCGCAGGGCGTCCGCGGCCGGTCCGCCGCCGCGCGCGTCGTCGACGAGGCCCGCGTGCGTGAGCCGTTCCAGCAGGGTGTCGACCCGGCCGGCCGGCAGCTGTATGCGGCGGCCCTCCTCGCGCAGCAGGGGCAGCCCGCGGGCGCCGTTGAGCAGATCGAGGAAGCCGCGTGTCGCCGGGTCCATGGGCCCCAGCGTCTGCGCGTGCGCCGCGGTCATCCCGAACTGCACGGTGTCGCGATCGCGCCAGCCGCGCCGCAGCGCGGGCTTCATCACCGGATGCATGACTGACCCCCGTCCGTGGAAGCATCCCCGGCCTTCCGGGGAACCCGGGAAGGCCCATGACGCCGGTGGAGCCGGTCATGCCCCGCCGACGTCTGCCAGCATGCCGCGCCTGCCGGCCCGGCGTCGGGAGTTATCCACAGGGCAGGGGTATTTGTCGTATAAGTCGACGGGATGAAGCGGGTAAGCGGGGCGCATATAGCGGGTGAAACGGGGCGACCGAGGCTGTGTGTACCGGTCGAGTGGAGCCGTGCAAACCGGATGTGCGGATCAGTCGTAGGAATCATAGGAATCCCACGCTTGGTGGGGGATCGGCATCGAACCGTCCCGGAGCCGGGACTTTGCCCGGGCCCACCGGGTAACGTCGGGGCGTGCCCGCCGACCCACTGCACCGCGCCGGAACGCCACAGCGCAGCATGACGAGCCAGCCGCCCAGCGGCTCGGGGGCGAGCGCGATCGAGGTCCGCAGAAGTAGCCGGCGCCGCCGGACCGTCTCCGCGTACCGCGAGGGCGATCGCACCGTCGTGCTGATCCCCGCCCGGATGTCGAAGGCGGAGGAGCAGCGCTGGGTCACCGTCATGCTCGACAAACTCGCCGCCCAGGAGAGCAAACGCGTCCTCGGCGACGCCGAGCTGGCCGAGCGCGCCGAGCGGCTGTCGGCGCAGTACTTCGACGGCCGCGCGCGTCCCGCCTCCGTGCGCTGGGTCACCAACCAGAACACGCGCTGGGGTTCGTGCACTCCGGCCGAGGGCAGCATCCGGCTCTCGCACCGGCTCCAGGGGATGCCCGACTACGTCATCGACTACGTCCTCTGCCACGAGCTGGCGCATCTGCTGGTGCCCGGTCACGGGCCGGACTTCTGGCGGCTCTTGGAAGCCTATCCGCGCACCGAGCGGGCCCGCGGCTATCTCGAAGGTGTCGTGGCCGCCGAACGGCTGCCGCACGTCCCCGGCGCGCGCGGGGAGTGAGCCCGACGCCGTTCGTGCGCCCCCGGGTGCGGTTGTGTACCGGCTCTGTACCGGCTGCGTGCGTTGTCGGACTTTGCCGTTAGCCTGGCGCGACGCACTCACATTCGGGATGGGGGACGGTCGTAGCGCATGGCCAGGGAATTCCAACGCGGCCACAAGGCCAGGATCAGTGATCTCACTGCGGGCACGGACCTGTACGTAGGCGTGCGGATCTCCGCGCCCGGACTGAACTTCGACATCAGCTGCTTCGGCCTGGACGGCGACGAGCGACTCTCGGACGACCGGTACTTCATCTTCTTCAACCAGCCGAAGTCCCCGGAGGAATCCCTCCAGTTGCTGGGGGCCCAGGCGGGCGACACGGAGTCGTTCCGGGTCACCCTGGACCGGATCCCGTCGCACATCCGCAAGCTGTCCTTCACGGCGACCATCGACGGTGCCGGGCAGATGTCCCAGGTCGCCCCCGGCTACCTGCGCATCGTGGCGGGCGGCGAGGAGGTCGCGCGGTACTCGTTCAACGGCGCGGAGTTCTCCACCGAGCGGGCCGTGATGCTCGGTGACGTCTACCTCAAGGACGTGTGGCGGTTCGCCGCCGTCGGGCAGGGTTTCGACGGCGGACTGGAGGCGCTGCTGAAGAACTTCGGCGGCGAGGTGCTGGAGGACGAGGCGCCCGCCGCTCCCCAGCAGCAGCCGCAGACCGGCGCTGCCCCCGGCTTCGCCCCGCCCGCCTTCGCCGCCCCCGCGCCCGCCCCTGCCCAGGCGCCCGCTCCGGCGCCCGCACCCGCCCCGGCCCCCGCGCCGCAGCCCGCCGCCCAGGGCTTCGCCCCGCCGGCCGGAAGCACCCCGCCGCAGGGGTACGCCCCGCCCGCCGGAAGCACGCCCCCGCAGGGCTTCGCCCCGCAGCCCGGCCACACCCCGGCCCCGGGCCCCGCACCCGTGCCGAACGTGCACGGTGCGCCGACGGTCATCGCCCCCCTGAGCCCACCCGCCGCCGGCACGGTCCCGCCGCCCGCCCCGGCCCCCGCGCCCTACGGCCAGCCGCCGCAGCAGCCGTCGTACGGCGGTCAGCCCGGCGCGCCGATGCCCCCGGGATACGGCCAGCAGCCGCCCCCCTACGGTGCCCCGCCTGCCGCCCAAGTGCCCCCCGGTTACGGCCGGCAGCCCTACGGACAGGTTCCCGGCCTGCAGCCCGCCGGTTTCGGGGTGCCGCAGGGCGCCCCGCACGGCGGTGCCGGTGTCTCGGCAGCGCTCCAGACGTTCAAGGAGACGCCCACCGGGCAGCGCTGGACGCTCCAGAACAAGAAGCTCGTCCGCGTCGACCTCGGCATGGGCGGACAGCCCGTGCTGGCCCGGCAGGGCAGCATGGTGCTCTACCAGGGCAAGGTCGACTTCAGCTACAAGGGCGCCGGATTCGCCGGGCGGATCGTCGGCCATGCCACCGGCCAGGAGATGCAGCTGATGCGCTGCACCGGCCAGGGCCAGGTGTTCCTCGCCGAGAACGCCACCCAGCTGCACCCCGTCGAGCTCCAGGGCGACGCGATCTGCGTGTCCGCCGAGAACGTCCTCGCCTTCGACGAGACCCTGAGTTACGAGGTCCGCCGCATCGAGGGCCACGGCATCCCCGGCGGCGCGCTGTTCACCATGCAGTTCCAGGGCACCGGGACGCTCGTCGTCAAGACGCACGGCACGCCCGTCGTGCTGCCCGTCACGCCGACGACCTTCGCCGACTGCAACGCCGTCGTCGCCTGGTCGGCCGCCTCGCAGGTGATCGTCTCCAGCCAGGTCCGCCTGCGCCGCAACGCCTACCCGGGCGACACGGGAGAGAGCGTCAACCTCCAGTTCCGGGGCGCGCCCGGCAACTTCATCGTCGTCCAGCCGTACGAGGTCTGAGGGAGCCCGTCATGAACCAGCCGCTCGCGGGCTACGCCCCCGCACCCGTCACCGCCCGCATGGAGAACCACGGCCATCACATGCTGAAGGTCGCCATGCAGACCGGAAACGACCTCCTCGCGCGCGTGGGGTCGATGGTCGCCTACGAAGGCTTCGTCCAGTACGAGCCGAACCCGCCGGCCGTCCGCCAGATCGCCCGCGACTGGATCACCGGCGAGGGCGCGCCCCTGATGAAGTGCACCGGCGACGGACTGCTCTACCTCGCCGACTACGGCGCGAACGTCGTCGTCATCAACCTCAATGGCGACGGCATCTCCGTCAACGCCACCAATCTCCTCGCCTTCGACGCCCACCTGAGCTGGGGTGTGGAACGGGTCAAGGGGCTGGCCAAGTTCGCCGGCCAGGGGCTGTGGAACACGAAGATCTCCGGGCAGGGCTGGGTCGCGCTGACCTCCCGGGGCACGCCCATCGTCGTCGACTGCGGCGGCGGCGAGGACGAGACGTACGTCGACCCCGACGCGCTCGTGGCCTGGTCGCCGAACCTGAAGGTGAAGGGCAAGCGCAGCTTCAAGGCGCAGTCGCTGATCGGCCGGGGCAGCGGCGAGGCCTACCAGATGGCCTTCTCCGGCCAGGGCATCGTCGTCGTCCAGCCCAGCGAGGACAGTACCGACCGCCTCCGGATCCGGGGCTGAGGGGGAGCCAGAACGTCATGCAGAGCCCGCTTTTCGCGCACAACGACGTCCAGACCCAGGAGCGCTGGAGCCGCCAGAACGCGCAACTGCTCCGCGTCACCCTGGAGGGCCACGACGACATCCTCGCCCGCAAGGGCACGATGGTCGCCTATCAGGGGCTGATGGAGTTCGACGCCGAGTACCAGAGCAACAACCAGGCACGCGCGCGTGCGTACACCGGCGAGGGCCTGGACCTGATGCGCTGTCACGGACAGGGCACGGTCTACCTCGCCAACCTCGCGCAGCACGTGCACATCATGGACATCGAGCAGGACGGGCTGACCGTCGACAGCTCCTACGTCCTCGCCATGGACTCCTCGCTGCACTACGAGGTCGTCGCCGTCGACAGCCTCTACGGCATCTCAGGCTCCGGGAAGTACCAGCTGAACATCACCGGGCACGGCAAGGTCGCCCTGATGACCTCGGGCTCGCCGCTGCTGATGCAGGTCACGCCCGACCGGTACGTCAACTGCGACGCGGACGCGATCGTCGCCTGGTCCGCCGGGCTGCGCGTGCAGATGCAGGCCCAGACGCACTCGTCCGGGGTCTGGCGCCGGCGCGGCAGCACGGGCGAGGGCTGGGAGCTGAGCTTCATGGGCTCCGGTTTCGCACTCGTCCAGCCCAGCGAGCTGCTGCCGCCGCAGAACGCGGTGATCGGCGCCGGTATCGCCGCCCAGTTCGGCATGGGCCAGCAGGGCGCGCGCGGGCAGAACCAGGGCAACGTCTGGAGCTAGCTGCCGGTAAGGGGTGACTGCGAGGGCAGTCACCCCTTACACGGTCAGAGCCTGGCGCGGGTCGCCTCCACCAGTCGCCCGACCGACTCGTCCGCCACGTCGGCCACTTCGTCGTACGCGAACCAGCGCAGGTCCAGCGACTCGTCGCTGATCGCCTCCACGGCCCCGTCCGGCGCTACGGCGGCGTACTGGACGTCCAGGTGCCAGGCACAGGGCGTGTGGTGGCGGTCCAGGCGGACCGGGCCGCCAGGCAGCAGTGTCAGCCCGGCGATACCGGACTCCTCGGTCGCCTCACGCAGCGCCGCCGCCCGCAGCGAGGTGTCCTCCGGCTCGCAGTGGCCGCCCATCTGGAGCCACATCCGCAGCTTCTTGTGGAGTGTGAGCAGCACCCGGCCGCGCTCGGGGTCGATCACCAGCGCGCTCGCCGTGATGTGCCCGGCCGCGCAGGACTTCCACATGCCGTCAGGGTGGGCCGCCAGATGGTCCAGATAGGTCTGGCGCAGGCCTTCCTGGCCCTCGTACGCCTTCAGCACGAGGACCGCGTCGTCGTACAGGGTCACTCGGTGTCGTCGTCCTTCTTGTGCAGGTCCGGCTTGTCGGCCGCCTCGCCGAGCATCTTGTCCAGCTCGGAGAAGTCCAGCTGCTCGCGGTGCACGAAGCCGTCCGGGTCGTCCAGGTCGCTCGCCGTCGGCAGCATGTCCGGGTGGGCCCACAGGCCGTCGCGGCCGTCGACCCCGCGCGCGTCCGTGAGCGAGGCCCACAGGCGGGAGGCGTCGCGCAGCCGGCGCGGGCGCAGCTCCAGGCCGATCAGCGTGGCGAACGTCTGCTCCGCCGGGCCACCGGTCGCGCGGCGCCGGCGCAGGGTCTCGCGCAGGGCGTCGGCGGACGACAGACGCGGCTTCGCGGCCGCGTGGACCACCGCGTCCACCCAGCCCTCGACGAGCGCCAGAGCCGTCTCCAGACGGGCCAGGGCGGCCTTCTGCTCGGGCGTGTCCTCCGGCTGGAACATGCCCTGCTGGAGGGCGTCCTGCAGCTGCTCGGGGTTCTGCGGGTCGAACTGGCCGACCACGTCCTCCAGCTTGGCCGTGTCGACCTTGATCCCGCGCGCGTAGCCGTCGACCGCGCCGAACAGGTGCGAGCGCAGCCACGGCACGTGCGCGAACAGGCGCTGGTGGGCCGCCTCGCGCAGGGCCAGGTAGAGCCGCACCTCCTCCTGCGGCACGCCGAGGTCCTTGCCGAAGGCCTCCACGTTGGCCGGGAGCAGCGCGGCCTTGCCGGCCGGGCCGAGCGGCAGGCCGATGTCGGTGGAGCCGACGACCTCGCCCGCGAGCACGCCGACGGCCTGCCCGATCTGCGTGCCGAACATGGCGCCGCCCATCGAGCGCATCATGCCGATCAGCGGGCCCGCCATGGCCTGCATCTCCTCCGGCAGGACGTCGCCCATCGCCGCGCCGACCCGCTCGGCGACCGGGTCGACCAGCTCCTGCCACGCGGGCAGCGTCGCCTCGACCCACTCCGCGCGGGACCAGGCCACCGCCGCGGCGGAGCCCGACGGCAGGGACGTCGCGTCGTCCAGCCACAGGTCGGCCAGGCGGACGGCCTCCTCGACGGCCTTGCGCTCGGCCGCGCCGACGCTGGCGTCCTTGGTGCCGTCCGGGGTGCCCTGGGCGACCGTCTGGCGGGCGATCTGCTTGGCCATGTCCCAGTTCACCGGGCCGCCCTCGTAGGAAAGCATCTGGCCCAGCTGCTGGAACGCGGCGCCCAGGTCGGTGGGGTTCAGGGAACCGAACATCGCTGCGAGCGGATTGTCGGCGCCCGGGCCGCCCAAGCCTCCGGCTCCGGGCAGGCCGCCGAAGCCGAACGGGTTGGCCGGTCCCTGCCCACCACCGCTCTGCTGGTCCTTCTTCTTGCCCTCGTCGCCGTCTTCCGGCTCCTCCGGCGGAAGGCCGAAACCGAATGGGGTGTCACTCACGGGATTCCTCGGCTGGTAAGGCCACCGGTCTGTCTCCGGTGGCGCGGCTGCCCGACAACACCACCCAGCGTAGACACCCGGACCCGATCGGGCCTCGGTGCTTCGCCCACGGAAGGCCTGCGGCAGGATGGATACACCTGGTACGTACGCGTCACTCGCGCTCGTACTGAAGACAACCGCTGGAGACGCCCGGTGAGTTCCCCAGATCCGCAGGTTCGCGCAGCGCGAAACCCGTCAACCCGGTCCGCGGCCGCCGCCGTGCGCGGGCCCGTCGTCGCGGTCACCGGTGCCGCCGGCGGGGTCGGCGCCCTGCTCACCGAGCGGCTGGCCGCCTCCCGGGAGATCAAACAGGTCGTCGCCATCGACGAGCGGCGCGGGGAGTGCGCCGGCGCCGAGTGGCACATCCTCGACGTCCGCGATCCCGCCATCGCCGACAAGCTGCGCGGCGCCGACGTCGTCGTCCACCTCGCGCTCGACCTCGACCTGGAGACCGATCCGGCGGCGCGCACGGCTTACAACGTCCGGGGGACACAGACCGTCCTCACGGCCGCGGCGGCCGCCGGCGTGCACCGGGTGGTGCTGTGCACCTCGGCCATGGTCTACGGCGCCCTGCCGGACAACGAGCTGCCCCTGTCGGAGGACGCGGAGCTGCGCGCGACCGCCGAGGCCACCGGGGTCGGCGACCTGCTGGAGATCGAGCGGCTGGCCCGGCGCGCGCCCCGCGCGCACCCGGGGCTCAACGTCACCGTCGTACGGCCCGCCGTGCTGGTCGGGGGCACGGACACGGCACTGACCCGGTACTTCGAGTCGCCGCGGCTGCTCGTCGTCGCCGGATCGCGGCCCGCGTGGCAGTTCTGCCACGTCGAGGACCTGTGCAGCGCGCTGGAGTACGCCGTCCTGGAGAAGGTCGACGGGGAGCTGGCCGTCGGCTGCGACGGATGGCTGGAGCAGGAGGAGGTCGAGGAGCTGAGCGGGATCCGGCGGATGGAGCTGCCGTCGGCGGTCGCGCTCGGCGCCGCGGCCCGGCTGCACCGGATCGGGCTCACGCCGTCCCCGGCCGGGGATCTCGCGTACACGATGTACCCGTGGGTGGTCAGCGGCAGCCGGCTGCACGACGCCGGGTGGCGGCCGCAGTGGACCAACGAGGACGTCCTCGCGGAGCTGCTGGAGGAGGCCGCCGGGCGGCACACCGTGGCCGGGCGCCGGCTCGGCCGCAAGGACGCCACGGCCGCGGGTGCCGCGGGGGCCACGGTCGCGCTGCTGGGCGCCGCCGCCGTCGTACGGCGGGCCCGCAAGGCCAGGCGGCGGGTCTAGGGCGGGCCTGCAGAAGAATCCAGGCCTGTAGAAGAATCCAAAGGCATGCACGCGTGTGCCTGGTGAATCTCGTATTCCTCGTTGTCACAGGCGTGCGGCACCATGGGGTGCATGGCACACACGAACGAGCATCCCGGTGAGCGGACGGCGCAGGACCCCATCAAGCTGATCGGCGTCCGGGAGACCGCGCTCTCCGTGGACGAGGTGTTCCGGGCCGTCGGGGACGACGCGGCCGGCGGTCTCGTGCTGTTCGTGGGCACCGTGCGCAACCACGACGGGGGCGCCGACGTGGACGCGCTCGGGTACTCGTGCCACCCCAGTGCCGAGGCCGAGATGCGGCGGATCGCCGAGAAGGTCGTCGCCGGGTATCCGGTGCGGGCGCTGGCCGCCGTGCACAGGGTCGGGGACCTGCGCGTCGGGGATCTCGCCGTGGTCGTCGGCGTCTCCTGTCCGCACCGCGCGGAGGCCTTCGAGGCCTGCCGCAAGCTGATCGACGACCTCAAGCACGAGGTGCCGATCTGGAAGCACCAGACGTTCTCGGACGGCACGGACGAATGGGTCGGCGCGTAGCGCCGTCGCTCCCCGCCGTTGTCCGTCACCTGGAGCACTTCTGTCCCTCCGGTTGCGTAACCGCCCCCCTGGCGTGAGCGTTGTCCGTGCGGATGGTTAATCTGCTGATCAGTCAGTTGCGGACGCACATCGCGTTGGGAGGTCGGCATGGGGGCGCTTGTCTGGCTGCTGATTCCGCTTCTGGCCGCGATCGGTGGCGGCCTCTGGGGCAGCTGGGCCAATCGGACCCGCAAGGTGCGCGGTGACGGGCCCGAGCTGGACGGATACGCACGGTTCCGCGCGGCCATGGAGAAGTCCCACCCGGGCGCGGGCGGGGCCTGACGGGGGTGGCCCTGACGGGCCGCTGACAGAGGCGTCACGTACTGTCGTGCCATGCCACGCCGCACCGCGACGATGCTCGCCTCCACCCTGATGCTGATCGCGCTCCTGTGCGCGGGAGTGCTCATCCCCGTGCCGTACGCGGAGATGTCTCCCGGCCCGACCGTGAACACGCTGGGGAACCACGACGGCGAGCCGGTGCTGCAGATCACCGGGCACAAGACGTACCAGGCCGGCGGCCACCTGAACATGACCACGGTCCGGGTCACCAGCGCGGACTTCCGGATGAACCTGGTGGAGGCCGTCTACGGCTGGCTCGACCCCGACACCAAGATCGTCCCGCACGACACGCTCTACCCGGCCGGCACCACGGAGGAGCAGTCCTCGCAGCAGAACGCCGAGGAGTTCAGCCAGTCCCAGGAGAGCGCCAAGGTCGCCGCCCTGAAGGAGCTGGGCATCCCGGTGAAGTCCTGGGTGATCGTCGCCACCGTCCTCAAGGACTCCCCGGCCGAGGGCAGGCTGCACGCCGGAGACGTGATCAAGGCCGTCGACGGCACGGCCGTCAAGCAGCCGTCCGACGTCGCCAAGCTCGTCACCAGGCACAAGGCCGGGCAGAACGTCGTCTTCACCGTCGTCCCCGCCAAGGAGCAGGCCGCCGCGGAGAAGGCGCACAGGACGGCGACCGCGACCCAGGACGTCACCCTCACCACGAAGGCGTCCGACGACAGCGGGCCGAAGCGGGCCGTCGTCGGCATCTCCGCCGGGACCGACCACACCTTCCCGTTCACCATCGACATCAAGCTCGCCGACGTCGGCGGCCCCAGCGCCGGTCTGATGTTCGCCCTCGGGATCTACGACAAGCTCACCCCGGGCGACCTCACGGGCGGCAAGTTCGTCGCCGGCACCGGGACGATCGACGACAACGGCACGGTCGGCCCGATCGGCGGCATCGAGATGAAGACCATCGGCGCCCGCGACAAGGGCGCCCAGTACTTCCTGACGCCCGCCGACAACTGCGCGGCCGCCGCCAAGGACACCCCGGGCGGGCTCACCCTGGTCAAGGTGAAGACCATCGGCGACGCGCTCGGCGCGCTCAAGGACATCCGCAGCGGCAACACCGGCGCACTGCCCACGTGCACCGCCAAGGGCTGACCGGGACGTGACACGGCTGGGGGCGCCCCGTGCGGCGGGAGCGCCCCCATCGCCCCGTCGCCGTACCGGGAAGAGATCAGTCCTCGAACGTGGCCCTCAGCGCCTCCGCCAGGCCGGGCACCAGGTCCGGGCCGGTGAGCACCTCCGTCGGGGAGTCCTTCTCGCGCAGCCGGACGGCCGAGTCGCGGGTGCCGTCGCGCAGCACCGCGACCGTCATCCGGACCTCCTGGCGCTCGGGGTGCTGCGCCACCCACTTGGCCAGCTTGGCCTCGCTCAGGTTCTGCGGGACCTGCGCCTCGGCGGACGGCGGCAGCATCAGGCGCTCCACCGTCAGCGCGCAGCCGGCGACCGCGTCGGGCCAGGCGATGGTGCCGAGGAAGTCGTCGAGTGGCTTGCCGGACGGAAGCTCGTCCTGCTCGATCGGGGTGAGACCGGTGGTCTCGGACTCGTCCGCGTCGAGGCCCAGCTGGGCCGCGAGCGAGGGTTCCTGAGTCCGCAGCCGTGCGGTGTCGACAAGGGCGAAGAGGCGAGCGGGCTGGTCCCAGCCGAGGCCGGAGACGTACTCGTCGATCTCGAGTACGGCCCGGGTGAGCGGGCTCGCTGCCATGGGAGTGTTGGACATGGTCACAATCCTGCCTCGTTCATGGCCGGAATCGGGAACCGAGCAAACGCTGAGTAAGTTGCATAGGTGTGGGTCCGCGATCACGGGGGGCCACGGCGGGTCCGCGATCACGAGGGCCTGACTGACGGATCGACAGCGACTTCGAGGTGCGCACCTTGGCTTTCCAGATGCCGGACCGCGGCGGAGGCCCGTCGGGGCCACGGATCAGAGCGGGCCGCCCGTCCCGGGGGGCACGGACCCTGCTCATGACACTGGGCGTCCTGGCCGTCCTCGGCATGGCGTTCACCATGTTCGCGGGCTTCTGGACTGACTGGCTCTGGTACCGGTCGGTGCACTACTCGTCGGTGTTCACGACCACGCTGTGGACCAAGATCGGGCTGTTCTTCGTCTTCGGTCTGCTGATGGCGGTCGCCGTCGGGGTCAACATCTGGATCGCGCACCGGCTGCGGCCCCCGCTGAGCGCCATGTCCATGGAGCAGCAGAGCCTCGACCGCTACCGCATGGGCATCGCGCCGTACAAGAAGTGGCTGCTGCTCGCCGTCACCGCGCTCGTCGGGCTGATCGCGGGCGCCTCCGCGGCCGGCCAGTGGCGGCTGTGGCTGATGTGGGTGAACGGCGTGCCCTTCCACCAGAAGGACCCGCAGTTCCACCTCGACGTCTCCTTCTACGCCTTCGACCTGCCCTGGTACCGCTTCCTGCTGGGCTTCGGCTTCGCCGCCGCCGTTCTGAGCCTGATCGCGGCCGCGCTCACGCACTACCTGTACGGCGGGCTGCGCCTGACCAGCCCGGGCGCCCGTGCCACCGCCGCCGCGACCGGCCATCTGTCGGTGCTTCTCGGCCTCTTCGTCGCCCTCAAGGCGGTCGCCTACTGGCTCGACCGGTACGGCCTGGCCGTCAAGTCCAGCGACTTCAAGGCCACGGGCAACTGGACCGGACTGCGCTACGTCGACGCCAACGCCTATCTGCCGGCCAAGACCATCCTGTTCTGCATCGCGGTCATCTGCGCGCTGCTGTTCTTCGCCACCCTGTGGCGGCGCACCTGGCAGCTCCCGGTCATCGGCTTCGGCCTGATGGTGCTGTCGGCGATCCTGATCGGCGGGCTGTACCCCGCGATCGTGCAGAAGTTCCAGGTCCAGCCCAACGAGCAGGCCAAGGAAGCCCCGTACGTCCAGAAGAACCTCAAGGCGACCCGCGAGGCGTACGGCATCGACGACACCAAGGTCACCGAGTACGACGGCAAGTCCGACGCCCCGGACAAGACCAGGCTGCGCAGCGACGCCGATGCCGCGGCGAGCATCCGCATCATGGACCCGAACATCGTCTCGCCGACGTTCCAGCAGGCGCAGCAGATGAAGAACTACTACGCCTTCCCGACCAACCTGGACGTCGACCGGTACAAGGACAAGGACGGCAAGGAGCAGGACACGGTCATCGGCCTGCGCGAGCTGAACCTGGACGGCATCCCGAAGAACAACTGGATCAACGACCACTTCCGCTACACGCACGGCTACGGCGTGGTCGCCGCCAAGGGCACCGAGGCCGACGACCAGGGCCAGCCGGTCTTCACCGAGTCCGACCTGCCGTCCAGGGGCGACCTGGGGACGTACGAGCAGCGCGTCTACTACGGCGAGAAGACCACCACGTACTCCATCGTCGGCGGACCGCAGAAGGAGGTCGACTACTCGGCGGACAACGGCGACGAGAAGACCACCAGCTACACCGGCAAGAGCGGGGTCAACCTCGACAACCCGCTCAACCGGGCCGCGTACGCGGTGGCGTTCAACGACCCGCAGATCCTCTACTCGGGCGCCATCGGCAAGGGCTCGCGCATCCTGTACAACCGCACGCCCAAGGACCGGGTCGAGGCGGTCGCCCCGTGGCTGACCATCGACGGCGACGCCTACCCGGCGGTCGTCAACCACCGCATCCAGTGGATCGTCGACGCCTACACGACGTCGAACGGCTACCCGTACTCCTCCCGTACGACCCTCGGCGACACGACGGCCGACTCGCTGACCGCCACCAACAACAACCGCGCGGTGGTGGCCCAGCAGAACCAGGTCAACTACATCCGCAACTCGGTCAAGGCGACCGTCGACGCGTACACCGGCGAGGTCAAGCTCTACCAGTGGGACACCCAGGACCCGGTGCTGAAGACCTGGATGAAGGCCTTCCCCGGCACGGTGCAGCCGAAGCAGGCCATCTCCGGGGACCTGATGGCCCATCTGCGCTATCCGCAGGACCTGTTCAAGGTCCAGCGCGAGCTGCTCACCCGCTACCACGTGACGGACGCCCAGACGTTCCTCACCGGCAGCGAGGTCTGGCAGGTGCCCGACGACCCGACCAACGACTCGGGCAGCGCGGTGCCGCCGTACTACCTGAGCATGAAGATGCCGGACCAGGGCAAGCAGTCGTTCTCGCTGACGACGACGTTCACGCCCAACGGACGCGACAACCTCAGCGCGTTCATGGCCGTCGACTCCGATCCGGGCACCGACGACTACGGCAAGATCAGAATCCTGAAACTGCCGACCAGCACGACGGCCGACGGCCCCAAACAGGTGCAGAGCCTGTTCAACTCCCGCTCGGACATCGCGGAGACGATCAGCCTGCTCACCCGCGGGCATTCCAAGGTCGAGTACGGCAACCTGCTCACCGTGCCGCTCGACGGCGGGCTGCTGTACGCGGAACCGGTCTACATCCTGGGCGGCAGCAAGCTGAAGTACCCCCTGATGGGCAAGGTGCTGGTCAGCTACAACGGCAACACCGCGTTCGAGAACACCCTCGACCAGGCGCTCAACAAGGTGTTCGGGGTGCAGGGCTCGACCACCACACCACCGGACACCGGTACCGCCAACCCGCCCGCGTCCAAGAATCCGACCGTCCAACAGGCCCTGGACGACGCCCAGAAGGCGTTCGACGCGGGCCAGCAGGCACTCCAGCAGTCGGGCGGCCCGGACTGGACCGCGTACGACAAGGCCCAGAAGGACCTGAAGGCCGCGCTGAAGCGGGCCGAGGACGCGCAGGCCAAGGCGGGAAGCAAGAAGGGGACTTGATCAACACCGTCCCGCGCCGTGGTACAGTTGACGAGCAACGGCGCGGGGTGGAGCAGCTCGGTAGCTCGCTGGGCTCATAACCCAGAGGTCGCAGGTTCAAATCCTGTCCCCGCTACTGCATCGAAGGCCCGGATCCCAAGGGATCCGGGCCTTCGTGGTGTGCGAACTCACGTACGTGCAGGAGGTACGGCCGCGCCGCCGTGGTGAGTTGAGGGGTGTGTGTTTGACTTGTCGTCCTGTGGGCATGTCGACAAAACGCTGAAGTGACCTCACGGGCTGCGGTATACCGGGTGTACCCGGGTTGATGGTGGTGCGACGATGGACGTTATGGGGGACAAGGCAACTCTGTTCGAGTCAGGGCGATTTGTGCAGCCTCCCGGTGAGGAGCCGACCCGCGACGACGTGACCGACATGGGGGACGCCGCCGAGGAGGTACGCCTCGGCCTCGCCGCGCAGAGCGGTGACGCCGAGGCCGCGAGCGTCCTCGGCGCCATCCTGCTGCGCCGCGGCGACCTCGACGGAGCCGAACCCCGGCTGCGGGCCGCCACCGCGGCCGGCGACCGCGCCGCCGCCAACAACCTCGGCGTTCTGCTGCATCAGCGCGGCTACCCCGAGGACGCCGCCGGCTGGTGGCGCATCGCCGCCGTGGCCGGCTCCGCAGCCGCCGCGCACGCGCTCGGCCGCTACCACCGCGAGCGCGGCGACGAGCCCGCCGCCGAGTACTGGCTGCGCCAGTCCGCCGAGCAGGGCCACGCCCTCGGCGCCTACGCGCTCGCCGACCTGCTGGAGCACCGCGGGGACGTCGGCGCGGAGCACTGGATGCGCGCCGCCGCCGAGCGCGGGCACCGCGAGGCGGCGTACCGGCTGGCCCGCGCCCTCGACCGCACCTCGGGCCCGGAGGAGGGGGCCGGGCCCGACAACGCTGTCACGGAGGCCGAGCAGTGGTACCGGCAGGCCGCCGCGCGCGGTCACCGCCGGGCCGCGCTGCACCTCGGGGCGATCCTGGAGAAGCGGGGCGAGCTGAAGGAGGCCGGGCGCTGGTACCTGACCTCGGCCAAGGACGGCGAGGCCCGCGCCGCCTGCGCGCTGGGCTTCCTGCTGCGCGACGCCGGGGACACCGAGAGCGCGGCCGTGTGGTGGCTGCGCGCCGCCCAGGACGGCGACGGGAACGCGGCCAACGCGCTCGGCGCGCTGCACGCCGAGCGGGGCGAGACGCAGACCGCCGAGCGCTGGTACCGGGCGGCGCTCGACGCGGGCGACGACAACGGCGCGTACAACCTCGGGCTGCTCTGCGCCGAGCAGGGGCGCACCGCGCAGGCCGAGCAGTGGTACCGGCGGGCCGCCTACGCCGGGCACCGGGAGGCGGCGAACGCGCTCGCCATCCTGCTGCTCCAGGGCAGCGACACCACCGGCGCCGAGCCGTGGTTCTCCAAGGCCGCCGAGGCGGGCAGCGTGGACGCCGCGTTCAACCTCGGCATCCTCTACGCCGGGCGCGGCACCGGACCGGACGCGGAGATGGCGCTGCGCTGGTACGAGCGGGCGGCCGCCGCCGGGCACACCGAGGCCGCGCTCCAGGTCGGGATCGCCCGGCTGCGCGAGGGCGACGAGCAGGAGGCCGAGCGGCATCTGCGGTGCGCGGCGGGCGGCGGCAGCGCCGAGGCGGCGTACCGGCTGGCCACGCTGCTCGACGCGCGCCGGCCGCCGGAGCCGGCGCACGAGCTGGGCGAGATCGTGCACGAGAAGACCGAGTGCGAGGAGTGGTACGAGCGCGCGGCCACGCAGGGGCACCGGCGCGCCCAGGTGCGGGTCGGCATGCTGGCCGCCGCGCGGGGTGACGTCGTCGAGGCGGCGCGGTGGTACCGGGAGGCGGCGGAGGCCGGCTCGCGCAACGGCGCCTTCAACCTGGGGCTGCTGCTGGCCCGGGAGGGCAGCGAGCCGGAGGCGGCGGTGTGGTGGACCCGTGCCGCCGACGCCGGGCACGGCCGGGCGGCACTCCGGCTGGCCCTCGTCTACGCGCGTCGGGGCGAGCTGGCGGAGGGGCAGCGCTGGGCGGACCGCGCGGTGGCGCTGGGGCCGGCCGAGGTGGCGGAGCGGGCGGGGCGGCTGCGGGACGCGCTGCGCGAAGAGCTCTCGGCGTGAACACGTGGCCTGGGCCACGTCCGGGGAAACGGATTTGCTTCCCCGGACCTCCCTCACGTAATGTCGTGTTCACCGACGCGGGGTGGAGCAGCTCGGTAGCTCGCTGGGCTCATAACCCAGAGGTCGCAGGTTCAAATCCTGTCCCCGCTACTGAAGGCCTGGGGCCGGAATCCAGAAACGGATTCCGGCCCCAGGTGCGTTTGCGGCAGGCACGTTCGGAAGCGAAAAAAAAGAGGGGGCTTACGCCCCCTCGGTCGCCCCCTCGGTCACGCGCCCGCGCAGTCCGGGCACAGCCCTCGGTACGTCACCTCGACGTCCGACACCGTGAAGCCGAAGCGCTCCGTGTCGGGGAGGTCGGCGAGCGGGTTGCCCGTCGGGTGGACGTCGCGGATCGCGCCGCAGCGGGCGCAGACCAGGTGGTGGTGCGGGCGGTGCGCGTTCGGGTCGTACCGCTTCGCGCGCTTGTCCGTCGCGACTTCCAGCACCTCGCCGAGGGAGACCAGCTCGCCCAGGGTGTTGTAGACGGTCGCCCGGGAGATCTCCGGCAGCTTCGCGACAGCGCGCGCATGGACCTCGTCGGCCGTCAGGTGGACGTGCTCACCGTCCAGGACCTCGGCCACCACGCGTCGCTGCGCGGTCATCCGCCATCCGCGTCCACGCAGCCGTTCCAGAAGGTCGCTCATGGCTATCAGCCTAACAGGAAGGCGGACCAGGACGGGAATAGGTGTGAGATTGGAACGCTGTTTGACTTAGATCTAGTCCAATGTAGGATCGAGAACGACTTTGGCCACAGGACAGGACTGGTCAGGAATGACGCAGGAGGCGCACGTGACGCAGGGACCGCTCACCACGGAGGCCGGTGCCCCGGTCGCCGACAACCAGAACAGCGAGACGGCCGGCGTCGGCGGGCCGGTCCTGGTCCAGGACCAGCTCCTGCTGGAGAAGCTCGCCCACTTCAACCGGGAGCGCATCCCCGAGCGCGTCGTGCACGCGCGCGGTGCGGGTGCGTACGGCACCTTCACGGTCACGGCGGACGTCACGCCCTACACGCGGGCCGCCTTCCTCTCCGAGGTCGGCAAGGAGACCGAGACCTTCCTGCGTTTCTCGACCGTGGCCGGAAACCTCGGCGCGGCGGACGCCGTCCGCGACCCGCGCGGCTTCGCGCTGAAGTTCTACACCGAGGAGGGCAACTACGACCTCGTCGGCAACAACACCCCAGTGTTCTTCATCCGGGACGCGATCAAGTTCCCGGACTTCATCCACACACAGAAGCGCGACCCGTACACGGGCAGCCAGGAGGCCGACAACGTCTGGGACTTCTGGGGGCTGAGCCCCGAGGCGACCCACCAGGTGACCTGGCTCTTCGGCGACCGCGGCATCCCGGCGTCGTACCGGCACATGGACGGCTTCGGCTCGCACACCTACCAGTGGAGCAACGAGGCGGGCGAGGTCTTCTGGGTCAAGTACCACTTCAAGACCGACCAGGGGATCAGGAACCTCACCGCCGGTGAGGCCGCGGTGCTCGCGGGCACGGACCCCGACTCCCACCAGCGCGATCTGCGCGAGGCGATCGAGCGCGGGGAGTTCCCGAGCTGGACCGTGGGCGTGCAGATCATGCCGGCGGCGGACGCGGCGACGTACCGCTTCAACCCGTTCGACCTGACCAAGGTGTGGCCGCACGCGGACTACCCGGTCATCGAGATCGGCCGGCTGGAGCTGAACCGCAACCCGCGGAACGTCTTCGCCGAGGTCGAGCAGTCGATCTTCAGCCCCGCGCACTTCGTGCCGGGCATCGGCCCCTCGCCCGACAAGATGCTCCAGGGCCGCCTGTTCGCGTACGGCGACGCGCACCGCTACCGCGTCGGCATCAACGCCGACCACCTGCCGGTGAACCGCCCGCACGCCACCGAGGCGCGCACCAACTCCCGGGACGGCTTCCTCTACGACGGCCGGCACGGCGGCGCGAAGAACTACGAGCCGAACAGCTTCGGCGGGCCGCGGCAGACCGGCCGTGCGCTGTGGGAGCCCACCTCCGCCGACGGCCCCACCGGCGGCCACCCGACCCCGGCGCACGCCGAGGACGACGACTTCGTGCAGGCGGGCGACCTGTACCGGCTGATGTCGCAGGAGGAGAAGGAGCGCCTGGTGGCGAACCTCGCGGCCGCGATCGCGCCGGTCTCGCGCGAGGACATCGCCGAGCGGGCGATCGGCAACTTCGCACAGGCCGACGCCGACTTCGGCAAGCGGCTGGAGGCGGCGGTGCGCGCGCTGCGCGGCTGAGGCGCGCACAAGCCCCCAGGCGGGCCGGACCCCACGGTGCTCGGGGTCCGGCCCGTTTCGCGTGCCCCCCGTCGCGCGTGCTCAGAGTGCCGGTGCGGGCGCGCGGGCCGGGAGCCAGCAGCGGATGATGTCGCGGACGGAGACGATCCCGGCCACCTCGCCCCGGTCGAGGACGATCAGGTGCCGGAAGCCGCCGCGGGTCATGGTGTGGGCGGCTTCCTGGAGTGACCAGGTGGGGGCGGCGAAGACGACGTCGGTGGTGGTGTGGGCGTGGGCGCGTTCCGTGTCCGGGTTCTGGCCGAGGCCGACGGAGTTGAGGATGTCACGTTCGGTCAGGACGCCGATGCCGCCGGAGTCCGGGTCGAGGACCACGGCGGCGCCGGTGCGGCGGGCGGACATCAGGGTGGCCGCCTGGCGAAGGGTGTGGGCGGGGCCGACGGTGAGGATCACCGTGCTCATGGCATCGCGGACGAGCATGGATGGTCCACCTCCTAGGAATCTCACGAGAAGAGATTCACAAGTTCACAAATGAGGGTGGAGCCAGAGTGACAGGTAAAGGGACGGTCAACAAGGGGGTGCGCGACGTCAGTTGAGGGCGTGCGCGCTCTCCCTCGCTGTCAGCCGCGCGGGTTGAGGTACCGCAGCAGCTCGTCGTGGAGCAGGCCGTTGGACGCGGCCGCGTCGCCGCTGTGCGGCCCAGGGCGGCCGTCGAGGCCCGTGAACATGCCGCCGGCCTCGGTGACGACGATCGCGGTGGCGGCCATGTCCCACAGGGACAGCTCGGGCTCGGCGCACATGTCGACGGCGCCCTCGGCGACCATCATGTAGGGCCAGAAATCGCCGTACGCGCGCGTGCGCCACACCTGGCGGGTGAGGTCCAGGAAGCCGCCGAGGCGGCGCTGTTCCTCCCAGCCGGACAGGGAGGAGTACGCGAAGGAGGCGTCCGCGAGCTTGCCGACGCCGGAGACGTGGATGCGGGAGGCCGCGGTGAGGTTGCGGCCGGTGAAGGCGCCGTGGTCCTTCGCGGCCCACCAGCGGCGGCTGAGGGCGGGGGCGGAGACGACGCCGACGACGGGCTGGTAGCCGCCCTCGCCCGCCTCCATCAGGGAGATGAGGGTGGCCCAGACGGGGACGCCGCGGACGTAGTTCTTGGTGCCGTCGATCGGGTCGATCACCCAGCGGCGGGGCCCGCTGCCCTCGATCCCGTACTCCTCGCCGAGGACCGCGTCCCGCGGGCGGGCGCGTTGCAGCTGGCCGCGGATGAGCTCCTCCGCCGCCTTGTCCGCCTCGCTCACCGGCGTCATGTCCGGCTTCGTCTCCACCTTCAGATCGAGAGCCTTGAAACGGTCCATGGTGATGGCGTCTGCGGCGTCCGCGAGAACGTGGGCGAGGCGCAGGTCATCGAGGTAGTCCGGCATGGGGGGAACCGTATCTGCCGGGGTCGGGGTGGGGCCAGCGGGGCGCGGCGGGTCCGGCCGTTCCCACCCGGTCGACACGGTCGTTTCCATCCGGACGGCGTGCTCGCTCGCACCCGGCCGGCGCCAGGGGCCATGGCCGCGCGGCCCGGCGCACGGTCCGCGCCCGCGACCCCTTGACAGTGCCTGCGGCCGCGTCAACTCTGGGCGCAGAACTGGTCTGGCCCAGGGAGGCGACGATGCCTGCTGCCCGGGAGTCCTTGCTGGACGCCGCTTTCACGGCGCTCGCGCGCCGGCCGTGGTCCGCGGTGCGGATGGTCGACGTGGCCGCGACGGCCGGGGTGTCCCGGCAGACCCTGTACAACGAGTTCGGCAGCAAGGACGGCCTCGCCCGGGCCCTGGTGCGGCGGGCGGCCGACCGCTACCTCGCCGGTGTCGAGCGGGCGCTCGCCGGCTCCGCCGAACCCCGCGAGCGGCTCACCGCCGTCGCCGAGTGGACCAGCTCCGCCGCGCGGGAGAACGCGCTGGTACGCGCCATGCTCACCGGCTGCTGGAGCGAACGGCTGCCCGCACCGCCGCTCGCCGCCGTGCCGTCCTCCTCCACGGTGCCCGCACAGCGCCGCGCGGACGGGCCGCTGCCCACGCCCCACGACCTCGTCCGGATCGTGCGCGACCGCGCGGCCACCGCCCTGGCCGGACCCGCCGCCGGCCCCCTCGACACCGCCGAACTGGCCCACCCCTGCGAACTGGTCGTCCGCCTCGCCCTGTCCTGCGTCGCGGCCCCGCCGGGTGAGGGCGGCGTCGCGGAACTGGTCCGCGCGGTGGTTCCGCAGCAGGCGGTCCAGCGGGTGTGAGCGGCCGGACTGCCGTACGGATCAAGGGAGTTCGACGACGGGGTCTAGTGCGCCGAGCCCGACAGCTGGAGCCCGATGACCCCGATGATGACGAAGCTGATCGACACGATCTTCAGCGTGGACACCAGGTCGCCGAGGAAGACCATGCCGTAGATCGCCGTGCCCGCCGCGCCGATCCCCGTCCACACCGCGTACGCGGGGCCGACGTCGAGCTTCTTCAGGGACAGGGTCAGCAGACCGAAGCTGCCCAGCGCGAAGCAGGCGAACGCGATCGTCGGCCACAGGCGGGTGAATCCGTGCGAGAGCTTCAGGCACACCGCGAAACCGGTCTCCAGCATCCCGGCCACGACCACCAGCAGCCACGCCATGCGCTGTCCTCCCGTTGATCCGGCTCACCGGTTCGGTGCGAGTATGCACTTACCGGCCTCTCATCCGGCCAAACAACGTGGTGGTCAGTCGCCTTCCCGGCGCTCCCGGGTGGCCAGCAGCCGGCGCAGCGAGTACAGCCGTGCCGGATCCGCGTGACCCTCCTCGACCCAGGCGTCCAGCGCGCAGTCCGGCTCGTCGTGGCTGCACGCGCGCGGGCAGCCCTCCGTACCGGGTTCGAGGTCCGGGAAGGCGTTGATGACGCGGGTGGGGTCGATGTGCGCGAGGCCGAAGGAGCGCACGCCCGGGGTGTCGATGACCCACCCCTCGTCATCGCTGAGCGGCAGCGCCAGCGCCGAGGTCGTGGTGTGCCGGCCCCGGCCCGTCACGGCGTTGACGTGTCCCGTCGTACGCCGCCGCTCCTGGGGGACGAGCGCGTTGACGAGGGTCGTCTTGCCGACGCCGGAGTGGCCGACGAACGCGGTGATCCGGCCGTCCAGATGCGTGCGCACCCGGTCCGCCGCGTCCCCGTTCTCCAGCTCCTCGCGGCTCGTGACGACGTACGGGATGTCGAGGTCGCCGTAGAGCTCCAGCAGCTTGTCCGGCGGGGCCAGGTCCGACTTCGTCATCACCAGCAGGGGCTCCAGACCGGCGTCGAACGCGGCCACCAGGCAGCGGTCGATCAGCCGGGGGCGGGGCTCCGGGTCGGCGAGTGCCGTGACGATCGCCAGCTGGTGGGCGTTGGCGACGACCACCCGCTCGTAGGGATCGTCGTCGTCGGCCGTGCGGCGCAGCACCGAGGCGCGCTCCTCGATGCGGACGATCCGGGCGAGCGTGTCCTTCCTGCCGGACAGGTCACCGACCAGCGCGACCCGGTCGCCCACCACGGCGGCCTTGCGGCCCAGTTCGCGGGCCTTCATCGCCATGACCGGACGGCCCTCGACCAGACAGGTCAGCCGCCCCCGGTCGACGGTGAGGACCATGCCCTCGGCCGCGTCCTCGTGCTTGGGCCGGATGTTGGTCCGCGGCCGGTTGCCCTTGCGGTTGGGACGGGTGCGGATGTCGTCCTCGTCGGTGTGCTTGCCGTAGCGGCGCATGGCGTCTGTCCCTACTGCCCGAGCATCCCGGTCCACAGCTCGGGGAAGTCCGGCAGGGTCTTGGCCGTCGTCGCCACGTTCTCGATCCGCACGCCCTCGACCGCGAGGCCGAGGATCGCGCCGGCGGTCGCCATGCGGTGGTCCTCGTAGGTGTGGAAGGTGCCGCCGTGCAGCGGGCGCGGGCGGATGTGCAGACCGTCGGCCGTCTCCGTGACGTCACCGCCGAGTTCGTTGATCTCCTTGGTGAGCGCGGCCAGCCGGTCCGTCTCGTGCAGCCGCAGATGGGCCACGCCCCGCAGGGTGGAGGGGGAGTCGGCGAGGGCGGCCACCGCCGCGATGCCGGGGGTCAGCTCGCCGACGTCGCCGAGGTCCACGTCGATACCGTGGATGGCACCCGAACCGGTGAACACCAGCCCGTAGTCGGTGAGTTCACAGGAACCGCCCATCTCGGTGAAGATCTCCCGCAGCCGGTCGCCGGGCTGCGTGGTCCGCTCCGGCCAGTCGGGGATCGTCACCGTGCCGCCGGTCACCAGCGCGGCCGCGAGGAACGGCTGGGCGTTGGACAGGTCCGGCTCGACCGTCAGGTCCCGGCCGAGCAGCGCGCCCGGCGTCACCCGCCACACGTTCGGCTCGCCGCCGGACTCCGGGGTGTCCACCTGGGCGCCGACCGCGCGCAGCATGTCGACGGTCATCCGGATGTGCGGCATGGAAGGGAGCGTGCTCCCCGTGTGGCGGACCTCGACGCCCTGGTTGAAGCGCGGGCCGGAGAGCAGCAGGGCCGACACGAACTGGGAGGAGGACGACGCGTCGATCGATACCGGGCCGCCGTCCAGCGCCCCGCCGCCGTGCACGGTCAGCGGCAGCGCGCCCCGGCCGTCGTCGTCGATCCGGGCGCCGAGCACGCGCAGCGCGTCGATCACGCCGTTCAGCGGGCGCTCGTACGAGCGGGGGTCCCCGTCGAACCGGATCGGGCCGTCGGCCAGCGCGGCGACCGGCGGCAGGAAACGCATCACCGTGCCGGCGTTGCCGACGTCGACGGTCGCCGGGCCGCGCAGGCCGCTCGGCACCACCCGCCAGGCCTCGCCGGTGCCGTCGGGGCCGACGCCTTCCTCGATCTCCACGCCCATGGCCCGCAGGGCGCCGGCCATCAGCAGGGTGTCGCGGGAGCGCAGCGGGCGGCGCAGCCAGCCGGGCTCGGAGGCGAGGGCGGCGAGGACGAGGGCGCGGTTGGTGACCGACTTGGACCCCGGCACGTGGACCGTCGCGTCGACGGCTCCGCTCGCGTGCGGGGCGGGCCAGAGTGCGGGAAGGGCGGTGTTCGGGGCCATGGGCCCACTTTATAAGGAGGGGCGGCGGTCAACCCTCCAGCAGCCAGCTCCCGCCGCCGAGCAGCGAGCACAGCGACACCGCGTGGAACAGGAACAGCCACAGCCCCGCCGGGACGTGCGTCAGCCGGGACAGCTGGTCCGCGTCCGAGTCGCCGGCGCCGCCCCGGAAGCGCTTCGCCTGGAGTTCGAAGGGCGGGCGGACCCCGCCGAGCAGCAGGAACCACACCACCGCGTACGCGAAGGCGGCCTGCACCTGGGCGTCCGCCAGCCAGGACACCAGCACGAAGGCACCGCCGGCCAGGACCACGGTCAGCACGCCGTAGGCGTTGCGGATCATCACCAGCATCACGAGCAGCAGGGCCGTCGCCAGCCAGAGGAGCAGCGTGATGCGGCCGGAGGCCAGCAGCGCGGCGCCGCCCAGGCCCAGCAGGGACGGGGCCGTGTACCCCGCCGCGGCCGTCAGGATCATGCCCGGCCCGTACGGCTTGCCCCGGCTGACCGTGAGGCCGCTGGTGTCGGAGTGCAGCCGGATGCCCGTGAGCTGCCGCCCGGTGAGCAGGGCGACCAGGCCGTGGCCGCCCTCGTGCGCGATGGTGACCGCGTTGCGCGATATGCGCCACACCGGGTGCGGGACGACGACGGCGAGCGCGGCGGCGAGCGTGGCGATCACCACCCACACGCCGGGGTCGGACTGGGTCCCGGAGAGCCGGTCCCAGAGACCGGCCAGCGAGGTGACGGCGAGGCTGTCCATGTGTCCGAGTGGCTCCCTGTCCTGGTACGGAGTCTGGCAGTGTGACATGTATGTGCGGACGGTATGCATCGAGTCGTAGGCCCGAGGATCTCGCAGGAGTCTTCGAGATCGAGAAGTGGCAGCCGGAGGAGACCCTGGAGCCGGACTACAACGTGGCTCCGACCAAGGAGGTCTACGCCGTCCTCGACCGTCCTCTGAAAGACGCGGACTCCCCGCGTCCGGTTCGCCAGCTGCGCCGGCTGAAGTGGGGACTGGTGCCCTCCTGGGCCAGGACGCCCGAGGGCGGCGCCCGGATGATCAACGCGCGCGCGGAGACCGTGCACGAGAAGCCCTCCTACCGCCGCGCCTTCGCCGCCCGGCGCTGCATCCTGCCCGCCGACGGCTACTACGAGTGGGTCACCGGGAAGGACGAGCGCGACCTGGAGGTCGAGGGGAAGAAGAAGCGGCCGCGCAAACAGCCGTACTTCGTGCTGCCCGCCGACGGCTCGGTGTTCGCGATGGCCGGGCTGTACGAGTTCTGGCGCGACCGCACGCTGCCCGACGACCACCCGCAGGCCTGGTGGGCGACCTGCTCGGTGATCACCACGGAGGCCGAGCGGACCCCGCTGGCCGTGGCACCGGCGGACGGCCCGGGCACGCTCGCCGAGATCCACCCCCGGATGCCGCTGATGCTCACCCCGGACCGCTGGGACGCCTGGCTCGACCCGGCCCGCACCGACCCCGACGCCCTGCGCGAGCTGCTCGCCCCGCCGCCGCCCGGCCTGATGCGCGCCTACCCGGTCTCCACGGCCGTCAGCAACGTCCGCAACAACGGCCCGGAGCTGCTGAAGGAGCTTGAGGCGCCGGAAGAGGGCACACTCTTCTAGCGTGATCGAGATTGTCGAGACCGACGCCGGGACCGCACGCATCACCTGGCACAAGGCGAAGAAACCCCGGCTCGTCCTCGCCGCGAGCCACGGCGCCGGCGGGGGCATCGAGGCCCGGGACCTCCAGGCGCTCGCCCGGGCCCTGCCCGCGCACGGGGTGACCGTGGCCCTCGTGGAGCAGCCCTGGCGGGTCGCGGGCAGGAAGGTCGCGCCCGCGCCGAGGACGCTGGACGCCGGGTGGCGCGGCATCTGGCCCGCACTCGCCGGGATGGAACTGCCGGTGATCTCCGGCGGGCGCAGTGCCGGGGCGCGGGTCGCCTGCCGCACGGCGGGCGAGCTGGGCGCGCACGCCGTGCTCGCGCTGAGCTTCCCGCTGCACCCGCCGGGCAAGCCCGAGAAGTCCCGCGCGCAGGAACTGCTCGGCACCGGGGTGCCCACGCTCGTCGTCCAGGGCGGCAACGACCCCTTCGGCCGGCCGGCGGAGTTCCCGGAGGGGCCGTACGAGCTGATCGAGGTGGCCTACGGCGATCACGGGTTCGCGGTCCCGGCACGCGCCGACATCACGCAGGAGCGGGCCCTGGAGATCATCACCGGCGGTGTCGTGGAGTGGGCCGCGTCACTCGGGTGACGGCAGGGAATGACTCGCGACCGGCCACTGTTGTGGCGGACAGAAGTGCTGAGGCCTCGGCACCGACGTCGTACGGAGAGGAAGTCCGCCGCATGGGTTCGACCATCTGCCCGAACCGCAGCAGCAGCACTGACCTGGACTGGACGGTGCTGCACGCGGCGAAGAGCGCTCCTATTCGAGCGGCGGCAGGCACGGGTCGTGTTCTATCCTCCGAAACGAGTGGGACCGGTCTCGGTCCCGCCCGGGATCTTGAGGAGGTGGGTCCGGTCACCGGTACCGACGCAGGGACCGACAACGGCCAGGCGGAGCAGCCCGAGGGCCGGGGCGTGAGCGCGGAGAAGACCTCCGAGTCCAGCACGCAGCGCAGCGCGCGCTTCGAGCGGGACGCGCTCGAATTCCTCGACCAGATGTACTCGGCCGCGCTGCGCATGACGCGCAACCCGGCCGACGCCGAGGACCTGGTGCAGGAGACGTACGCGAAGGCGTACGCGTCCTTCCACCAGTTCCGCGAGGGCACCAACCTCAAGGCGTGGCTGTACCGGATCCTCACCAACACGTTCATCAACTCCTACCGCAAGAAGCAGCGCGAGCCGCAGCGTTCGGCGGCGGAGGAGATCGAGGACTGGCAGCTCGCCCGCGCCGAGTCGCACATGTCGACGGGTCTGCGCTCCGCCGAGTCGCAGGCGCTCGACCACCTGCCCGACTCGGACGTGAAGGAAGCGCTGCAGGCGATCCCCGAGGAGTTCCGCATCGCCGTCTATCTCGCGGACGTCGAGGGCTTTGCGTACAAGGAGATCGCGGACATCATGGGGACACCCATCGGTACGGTGATGTCCCGGCTGCACCGGGGCCGCCGTCAGCTGCGCGGCATGCTGGAGGACTACGCGCGCGAGCGCGGGCTGGTCCCGGCGGGCGCCGGAGAGTCGAACGAAGCGAAAGGTTCGGGCTCATGAGCTGCGGAGATCCGCACGAGACGGACTGCAGTGAGGTCCTCGACCACCTGTACGAGTTCCTCGACAGCGAGATGCCGGACGTCGACCGCGACAAGTTCCAGCACCACTTCGAGGAATGCTCTCCGTGCCTGGAGAAGTACGGCCTGGAGCAGGCCGTGAAGAAGCTGGTCAAGCGGTGCTGCGGGCATGACGACGTGCCCGCCGACCTGCGTGCCAAGGTCATGGGGCGGATCGACCTGATCCGCTCCGGCCACACCGTGCCGGAGCACGACGTCACCGCCGCCGCCCCGGAGAGCTGACCTCCGGGTCATCACCCGAACGTGCTAATCCTCAGGTCATAAGCCCCCTGTCCCTCGTTCCCGCCCTAGGCTCCGGCCTGGGGCAGGCGTGGTCGGGGAGGGGTGCGATGGAGGCGGTTCCAGCGAGAGCACGCGGCTATGTGGCCGCCGTCGCCGTGCTGGTACTGCTCTGCCTGCTGCCCCTGCCGACGGTACGCACGCCCTGGTGGGCGCTCGCCCTGCTCTCCGCGCTCTACGCCGGCTGCGAGTACGTCGTACGGCGCCGCCTCGGCGGCACCTTCCACCCCGTCCTGCTCGCCGCCGCGTTCCTGCTGCCGCCGCCGGCCGCCGCGCTCGTGCCGCTGCCCGCCGCCCTGCTCTGCCCGGTCGAGCAGCGGCCGGCCCTGCCGCGGCGGGTGTGGCGGGCCGCGCAGCCCGCGCTCGCCGTGTGGGGTGCCGCCGCGGTGCACTGGACGCTGGGCGGCCGGGACGCCGTCGTCACCTCCGACTTCCCGTACGCGCTGCTGCCCGCCGGCGCCGCCGTCCTCGCCTTCTGCGTGATCCTCACCGTCCTCGACGGCGGCATCCTGGTCGTCGCCGAGCGGGTGCCGCTGCGCCGGGCCTGGCGCGGGCTGCTGTCGCGCTCGCTCGCGCCGGTCGCCGTGCAGGGGCTCGCCGGACTGATGATGGCCGTGCTGTGGCGCAGCCCGTACGGCCCGGTCGCCGCACTGCTCGTGCTGCTGCCGATGTACGTCTCCTGGTGGGTCTTCGCCCAGTACCACCGCGAACGCGCCGCCCACCAGGCCACCATCCGCGCCCTCGTGCAGGCCGTCGACATCAAGGACGGCTACACCCGCGGCCACAGCGAACGCGTCGGCCAGGCCTCCGTGCTGATCGCCCGCGAACTCGGCATGGACGACGAGCGCATCGAGGTGCTGCGCTTCGCCGGCATCCTGCACGACGTCGGCAAGCTCGGCGTCCCCACCCGTCTGCTGCGCAAGGAGGGCCCGCTGACCCCCGAGGAACGCCGCGTCATCGAACTGCACCCCGAGTACGGCCACGAGATGGTCCGCGGGATCTCCTTCCTCGGCGAGGCCCGTGCCGCGATCCTGCACCACCACGAACGCCTCGACGGCAGCGGCTATCCGTACGGCCTGGCCGGCGACCGGATCCCGGAGGCCGCCCGGGTCGTCGCCGTCGCCGACGCCTTCGACGCGATGACCTCCACCCGCTCCTACAGCCGGGCCCGGCCCGTCGAGACGGCCCTCGTCGAGCTGGAGCGCTGCGCGGGTGCCCAGTTCGACCCCCGGATGGTCGGCGCGCTGGTCCGCGCCCTGCGCCGGCACGGCTGGCATCCCGCGGTCACCGCCGACGAGGCGCACACGCCGGTGCGGGCGGTGGCCGGCGGGGGGACGCTCCGGTGACCGCCCTGCGGCTGATCCACGGCGCGGCCGCCCTCACCGCGGCCGCGTCCCTCGCCGTCACGCTGGGCACCGGCCTCACGGACCGGGGGATCGCGCTCGCCTTCGGGGTGCTCATAGCCGTCGGCGAGCTGAACCGGTGGAACGACTCGCAGGCCCGCCAGGCCGCGCCGCTCGCCGCCGCCGGCTCCCTGGCGTACGCCCTGCTCGGCGCCGACGCCGGCCGGCCCACCGCACATCGCGCCGCCCAGGTCGTCACCGTCGTCCTGGTCGCGGCCGTGCTCGGCGCCGTCCCCCACATCTGGTCCGGCCGCACCCCCACCCTCGACCATCTCGCCCGCCGCGTCCTGACTGTCGGCTTCGCCGCCGTCTGCTTCCAACCCCTGTACGACCAGGGCTTGTTCGCCTCCTGGGCCGGTCCCGTCTACGCCCTGCTGCTGATCGCCCTGCTCTGTCTGACCGGCCTGTGCGACGCCGTGCTCGCCGCCGCCCTCGGCCACGCCCGCACCCGCTGGCCGTTCGGCCCGCTGCTGCGCGAGCAACTGCGCGGGCTGCTCGGCATCGGCTCCGCCGTGGGCGCCACCGGCGCCGTGATGGCGCTCGCGGTCGCCGTGGTCGGACTGTGGGCGCTGCCCGTGTTCTGTCTGCCCCTGCTGCTCACCCAGCTCTCCGTCCGCCGCTACGCGGCCGTGCGGGCCACCTACCGGCAGACCATCGCCTCCCTCGCCCGCGCCACCGAGATCGCCGGCTGCACCCCCGCGGGCCACGCCCGCCGGGTCGCCGCGCTCGGCCTCGCCGTCGGCCGCGACCTCGGGATGGCCGAGGGCGAACTGACCGTTCTGGAGTACGCGGCCCTGATGCACGACATCGGCCAGCTCAGCCTCGTCGACCCGGTCCCGGCCGGCGCCACCGCCGCACTGCCGCCCGAGGAGCAGCGGCGCATCGCGCTGCTCGGCGGGGCCGTCGTCCGGCAGACCGGGGTGGACGCGGCGGTCGCCGTCGTGGTCGAGCGGCAGGCCGACCCCTGCCGGGAACAGCCCCTCGCGGCGCGGATCGTCCGGGCCGTGAACGCCTACGAGGAGAAGTCCCGGGACGCCGGCCCCGAGGGCCCCCTGCGGGCGCTGGAGGAGCTGCGGCTCGCCGCCGCGGGGGACTACGCCCCCGAGGTCGTCGAGTCCCTCGCCCGGGTGCTGGCCCGGCCGCGCGGCTGGCGGGAGACCGCTCCGGCGCGGGACGACGGGAGACGTACGGCACTGTCTGACCCCGTGCGCGGCTGGGTAACCCATGGGTAATGAGCGCCTTCCCCATCGCACGTGGTTGGATGCGAGGGAGAGGGTGTCCGGGGGCACAAGCCAGCCCACTGTGCGGAACTGGAACTGGCAGGCGGGAATCGTGAGGATCTTCGGCAAGGGACGGCACCGGCCCTCCGCCTCCTGGCGGCAGGCCACCGACCGCGCGTTCACGCTCATCGGCGACGGCCGCTACGAGGACGCGGGCGAACTGCTGACACGGGCCGCCGACCTGGAACCCTGGCTGTCGGAGTCCTGGTTCAACCTCGCCCTGCTGCACAAGTTCCGGCACGACTGGGAGCAGGCCCGCGCGGCCGGACTGCGCGCCGTCGCCCTGCTCGACCGGGAGACCGGAGCGCCGGACTGGTGGAACGTCGGCATCGCCGCGACCGCCCTCCAGGACTGGCCGCTGGCCCGCCGCGCCTGGCAGGCGTACGGGCTGAAGGTGCCCGGCGGAGCCACCGCGGCCGGCGAGCCGGTCGGCATGGAGCTGGGCAGCGCGGCCGTACGGCTCTCGCCGGAGGGCGAGGCCGAGGTCGTGTGGGGCCGCCGACTGGATCCGGCCCGCGTCGAGGTCCTCTCCATCCCGCTCCCCTCGTCCGGGCGGCGCTGGGGCGAGGTCGTGCTGCACGACGGCGTCCCGCACGGCGAGCGCACGACGTCCGCCGGCCACTCCTACCCGGTCTTCGACGAGATCGAGCTGTGGGCGCCCTCACCCGTGCCGACCTGGGTGGTCCTGCTGGAGGCGGCCACGGAGGCGGACCGGGACGCGCTGGAGCAGCTGGCCGCCGACGCGGGGTTCGCGGCGGAGGACTGGTCCTCCTCGGTGCGGCTGCTGTGCCGGATGTGCTCGGAGTCGCGGATGCCGTCGGACGAGGGCGAAGGGGAGCACCTGGATCCGCACGACCACAGCGAGCCCGGTCATCCCGGCCCGCTGGGGCACCGCACGGACGGGCAGCTGTGGGTGCCGGAGCGGGAGTGCGGGGTGGCCGCGCCGGCTTCGCTGGTCCGGGGGCTGCTGGACGGGTGGGTCGCCGACAGTCCGGACTCGCGGGACTGGCGGGACCTGGAAGAGGTTTGCTGAGCGGCCGGTGAGCTGTCGCCTTTAGGCTGTACTCGACTCTTTTGAAGGTTTTGCAGGAAGGCATACGTCGGTCATGGCGCAGCAGGACACCGATCAGCAGCACGCGGGCGTGCTCCCCGTCGGCGACGAGGGGTACGTCGTCGACACGGAGAACTGCGAGGAGCGCGAGAAGGCCTGGCGTGAGCGCGGCACCTCGCGGCCGATCACGGTCGTCGGCAACCCGGTGCTGCACAAGGAGTGCCGGGACGTCACCGAGTTCGGCGCGGAGCTGGCGCAGCTGGCCGCCGACATGTTCGCCAGCCAGCGCACCGCCGAGGGTGTGGGCCTGGCCGCCAACCAGATCGGTGTCGACCTGAAGGTCTTCGTCTACGACTGCCAGGACGACGAGGGCAACCGGCACGTCGGCGTGGTCTGCAACCCCAAGCTGGTCGAGCTGCCCGCCGAGAAGCGCCTGCTGGACGACAACAACGAGGGCTGCCTGTCCGTGCCGGGTGCGTACGCGCCGCTCGCGCGTCCGGACTACGCCGAGGTGACCGGCCAGGACGTCGCGGGCAACGCGATCAAGGTCCGTGGCACCGGCTACTTCGCACGCTGTTTGCAGCACGAGACCGACCACCTCTACGGCTACCTCTACATCGACCGGCTGTCCAAGCGGGAGCGCAAGGACGTCATGCGGCAGATGGCCGAGAACGAGCCACGCTACCCGGTCGTCGCCAACGACTAGCAGGCGCGGGTCCTCGGGCGCCCGGTCGGGATCACTCCCGGCCGGGCGCCCTTCGCATGACCGACTTCGCTCATCCGTGCGTCGCACAACCGATCGCTTCCGGCTCTCTGGTGATCCCTAATCAGTCATAGATGGGGGGATTCTCGGCACCTTGGGGTAGTGAGTGGAGCAAATCCGTTCCCATGGCGGTCAGTTGTGGTGCTGAATGGGAACTGCGGGGATACGCAACGGCGCACGCCCGGCATGACGGGAGGGGCGTGCGCTCCTGGCGGCTGAGAGGGGTTTGTTCGTGCAAGCTTTCCCACACAGCACCACAGCGACACCTACGGCGGTCGTCGTGCCACCCTCACTGGCACTTCCGGTGATCGAGTCCGCCTTTCCCCGGCAACTGCATCCGTATTGGCCGCGGCTTCAGGAGAAGACCCGCCTGTGGCTGCTCGAAAAGCGGCTCATGCCCGCGGGCAAGGTGCAGGAATATGCCGATGGACTGTGCTACACCGACCTGATGGCGGGCTTCTACGTGAACGCCTCCGACCAGGTCCTGCAAGCCATCGCCGACTACAGCGCGTGGTTCTTCGTCTGGGACGACCGTCATGACCGCGACATCGTGCACGGCCGGGCGGGCGACTGGCGGCGGCTGAGGAACCGCCTGCACACGGCCCTCGACGCGCCCAGGCATCATCTGCACCACCCGGACCCGCTGGTCTCGGGGTTCGCGGACAGCGTCCGGCGGCTGTACGGCTTCCTGCCGCGCACCTGGAACCAGCGGTTCGCCCGGCACTTCCACGCGGTGATCGAGGCCTACGACCGTGAATTCCGCAACCGCACCGAGGGATACATACCCGGCGTCGAGGAATACCTCGCCCTGCGCCGGCACACCTTCGCCCACTGGATATGGACGGACCTGCTCGAACCCAGCGCCGGATGCGAACTCCCGGACAGCGTACGGAAAAACCCGGCCTATCGCCGGGCCGCGTTGCTGACCCAGGAATTCGCCGCCTGGTACAACGACCTGTGCTCGCTGCCGAAAGAAATAGCGGGAGATGAGGTCCACAATCTCGGAATCAGTCTCATCACCCATGAGGGACTGACTCTCGAAGAAGCCGTGGACGAAGTCAGGCGGCGCGTCGAGGAATGCATCAAGGAATTTCTGGAGGCCGAACAGGAGGCGCTGCGCTTCGCCGACGCAATTGCCGACGGCACTGCCCCCGGATTAAGTGCCGGCGGCAAGGAACTGAGCAGCGCGGTGCGGGCCTGTGTCGGCAATATGCGGAACTGGTTCAGCTCCGTCTACTGGTTCCACCACGAGTCCGGCCGGTACATGGTCGACAGCTGGGACGACCGGTCCACGCCCCCGTACGTGACGAACGAAACGGCAGGTGAGAAATGACCGTCGAGTCGGTGAGGCCGGTGGCCTCCGAGACGACCGAACCGCGCGAGGCGCCCCTGGCGGGCGGCGCCGTACCGGGTCTCGGGCACGGCCTGAAGCTGGTCCGCGACCCGCTCGCCTTCATGGCGGGCCTGCGCGAGCACGGTGACGTCGTGCGCCTCAAGCTCGGTCCCAAGACGGTGTACGCCGTCACCACGCCGGCGCTCACCGGCGCCCTCGCGCTCAGCCCCGACTTCAAGATCGACGGTCCGCTGTGGGAGTCCCTCGAAGGGCTGCTCGGCAAGGAGGGCGTGGCCACCGCCAACGGCCCCACGCACCGGCGCCAGCGGCGCACCATCCAGCCCGCCTTCCGGCTGGACGCCATCCCGAACTACGGGCCGATCATGGAGGAGGAGGCGCACGCGCTGACCGAGCGCTGGCAGCCCGGCCGGACCGTCGAGTGCACCTCCGAGTCCTTCCGCGTCGCCGTCCGCATCGCCGCCCGCTGCCTGCTGCGCGGCGAGTACATGGACGAGCGCGCCGAGCGGCTCAGCATCGACCTGGCCACCGTCTTCCGCGGCATGTACCGCAGGATGGTCGTCCCGCTCGGACCGCTCTACCGGCTGCCGTTTCCGGCCAACCGCGAATTCAACCGGGCCTTGGCCGATTTGCATCTCCTCGTGGACGAGATCGTCGCCGAGCGGAGGGCAAGTGGTCAAAGGCCGGACGATTTGCTGACGGCATTGCTGGAAGCGAAGGACGACAATGGCGACCCCATCGGGGAACAGGAGATCCACGACCAGGTCGTCGCGATACTCACCCCGGGCAGCGAAACAGTCGCGTCCACGATCATGTGGCTGCTCCAAGTCCTCGCGGAACACCCGGAACACGCCGAGAAGGTACGGACCGAGGTCGAAACCGTGACCGGCGGCCGACCCGTCGCATTCGAGCACGTCCGCTCACTCACCCACACCAACAATGTCGTCGTCGAGGCGATGCGGCTCAGGCCGGCCGTTTGGATATTGACGCGGCGGGCGGTGACCGAAACGTCACTCGGCGGCTATCGCATTCCGGCCGGGGCGGACATCGTCTACAGCCCCTACGCGATCCAGCGCGACGCCCGCTCCTACGACCGCCACCTCGACTTCGACCCCGACCGGTGGCTGCCGGAGCGGGCCAAGGAGGTCCCGAAGCACGCCATGAGCCCGTTCAGCACGGGCAACCGCAAGTGCCCGAGCGACCACTTCTCCATGACCCAGCTGACCCTGATCACGGCGGCGATCTCGGCGAAGTACCGCTTCGAGCAGGTCACGGGGTCGAACGACACCACCCGCGTGGGCATCACGCTGCGCCCGCACGACCTGCTGCTGAAACCCGTGGAGTGGTGAGGTGACGGGTACGTCCTGATACCGGCGCGCGCTCACGCGGCGTGAGGGCCGCGGAACGTGCGCCGGTACGCGTTCGGCGTGGTGCCGAGCGCCCGCACGAACTGGTGGCGCAGCGCCGCCGCCGTGCCGAACCCGGTGCGCCAGGCGATCGCGTCCACGGTCTCGTCGGTGCCCTCCAGCAACTCCTGGGCGCGCAGCACCCGTTGGCGCAGGATCCAGCGGTACGGCGTGGTCCCGGTCTCCTGCTGGAAGCGGCGGGCGAAGGTGCGCGGCGACATGTGCGCGCGGGCCGCGAGCTGCTCCACAGTCACCTCCACATCGAGGTGCTCCTCCATCCATACCAGCACTTCGCCGACGGTGTCGCACGCGCCCCTCGGCAGCGGCCGCTCGATGTACTGGGCCTGCCCGCCGTCCCGGTGCGGGGGTACGACCATCCGCCGGGCGATCTTGTTGGCGACCTCGGGGCCCTGCTCCTTGCGCACGATGTGCAGACAGGCGTCGATCCCCGCGGCCGTACCGGCGGAGGTGATCACCGGATCCTCGTCCACGTACAGCACGTCCTGCTCGACGGCGATCCGCGGATAGCGCCGGGCGAGCTGCTCGGCGTGATGCCAGTGCACCGCGCACCGCCGGTCGTCCAGCAGCCCCGCCGCGGCCAGCAGGAACACCCCGGAACACACGCTCAGCACCCGGGCGCCGCGCCCGACGGCCCGGCGCAGCGCCGCCAGCAGCTCCGCGGGATACTCCCGCTCGGCATAGGCGGTCCCGGCCGGTACGGCGACGAGGTCGGCCTCCTCCAGCCGCTCCAGCCCGTACGGCGTGGACACGGTGAACCCGCAGTGGGTGTCGAGCGTCGGCCCCTCGGCGGAGACGACCGCGAAGTCGTAGACGGGCAGTCCCTCGTCGCTGCGGTCGATGCCGAACACCTCGCACACGACGCCCAGCTCGAAGGGGTGCACCCCGTCCAGCAGCACGGCGGCCACGTTCTTCAGCATGCTGTCAGTGTGCCTTGCCGGTGCGGAAAATGGTGGCAGTAATTCGAAGGTCTACGGCAGTCCTGCCACTGCCGGACAGGAGCGTCCGGGACGACAGTGGTGTGCATGACCGGAAACCAGATTCAAGGCCTGATCGGAATGGTCGCCACCCTCGGCATCCTGCTCCTCCTGGTCCTGCCCTCCGCGATCGGCGCGGTGCGCGAGTGGCGCATCGACCGACAGCTCGGGCAGGCCCAGGAGGGTCGCACGCGGCGGGAGGCTCAGAAGTCCTCGTCCAGGTCGACGGTGCCCTCCACCGCGACCTGGTACGCCGACGGGCGGCGCTCGAAGAAGTTCGTCAGCTCCTGAACGCCCTGGAGCTCCATGAAGGAGAAGGGGTTCTCCGAGCCGTACACCGGGGCGAAGCCGAGGCGCGTGAGGCGCTGGTCGGCGACGCACTCCAGGTACTGGCGCATCGACTCGGTGTTCATGCCCGGCAGGCCGTCACCGCACAGGTCGCGGGCGAACTGCAGCTCGGCCTCGACCGCCTCCCTCAGCATGTCGGTGACCTGCTGCTGGAGCTGGTCGTCGAAGAGGTCCGGCTCCTCCTTGCGGACGGTGTCGACCACGTCGAAGGCGAAGGACATGTGCATGGTCTCGTCGCGGAACACCCAGTTGGTGCCCGTGGCGAGGCCGTGCAGCAGACCCCGGCTGCGGAACCAGTAGACGTACGCGAAGGCGCCGTAGAAGAACAGCCCCTCGATGCACGCGGCGAAGCAGATCAGGTTCAGCAGGAAGCGCCGGCGGTCGGCCTTCGACTCCAGCCGCTCCAGCTTCTCCACCTCGTTGATCCACGTGAAGCAGAACTGCGCCTTCTCGCGGATGGAGGGGATGTTCTCGACGGCCGCGAAGGCCGCCGCCCGGTCGTCCGGGTCGGGCAGGTAGGTGTCCAGCAGCGTCAGATAGAACTGGACGTGCACGGCCTCCTCGAAGAGCTGACGGCTCAGGTAGAGCCGCGCCTCGGGGGAGTTGATGTGCTTGTACAGCGTCAGCACCAGGTTGTTCGCGACGATCGAGTCGCCCGTCGCGAAGAAGGCCACCAGCCGGCCGATGAGGTGCTGCTCCTCGGGCGTCAGCTTCGCGAGGTCGGCGACGTCCGAGTGGAGGTCGACCTCCTCCACGGTCCAGGTGTTCTTGATCGCGTCCCGGTAGCGCTCGTAGAAGTCGGGGTAGCGCATCGGACGCAGAGTCAGCTCGAAGCCCGGGTCGAGCAGGTTCTTCTCGTGAGCGGGAGTGGTCATTACTGGCAGGCCTCGCAGGACTCGGGGTTTTCCAGGGAGCAGGCCACGGCGTCGGGGTCGGCGACCTGCTGGGCGGGGATGGTCTTCTGGGGCTGCGCCTGGGCCGCGCGGGCGATCCGGGTCGCCGGGCGGGAGCGCAGGTAGTACGTCGTCTTCAGGCCCGACTTCCAGGCGTACGCGTACATCGAGGAGAGCTTGCCGATGGTCGGCGTCTCCAGGAACAGGTTCAGGGACTGCGCCTGGTCCAGGAACGGGGTGCGGGCCGCCGCCATGTCGATCAGACCGCGCTGCGGGATCTCCCACGCGGTGCGGTACAGCGCGCGCACCTCCTCGGGGATCCACGCGAAGCCCTGCACCGAGCCGTTCGAGTCCCGCAGCGCCTCACGGGTGCGCGCGTCCCACACGCCCAGGTTCTTCAGGTCCTGCACCAGGTAGGAGTTGACCTGGAGGAACTCACCCGACAGCGTCTCGCGCTTGAACAGGTTCGACACCTGCGGCTCGATGCACTCGTACACACCGGCGATGGAGGCGATGGTGGCCGTCGGGGCGATCGCGAGGAGCAGCGAGTTGCGCATGCCGACGGTGGCGATCCGCCTGCGCAGCGCCTCCCAGCGCTCCGGCCAGGCCGGCTCGGTGTCGTAGTGGTCCGGGTGCAGCACGCCCTGGGCCGTACGGGTCTTCTCCCAGGCCGGCAGCGGGCCGCTGCGCTCGGCGAGGTCGGCGGAGGCCTCGTACGCGGCGAGCATGATCCGCTCGGCGATCCGCGTCGAGAGGGCCCTGGCCTCGGCGGAGTCGAAGGGCAGGCGCAGCTTGAAGAAGACGTCCTGGAGGCCCATCGCGCCGAGACCGACCGGACGCCACTTGGCGTTGGAGCGGCCCGCCTGCTCGGTCGGGTAGAAGTTGATGTCCACGACCCGGTCGAGGAAGGTCACGGCCGTGCGGACGGTCTCGTCCAGCCGCTCCCAGTCGATGTCACCGCTCGCCGTGTCGACGAAGGCACCCAGGTTCACCGAACCGAGGTTGCAGACCGCCGTCTCGCCGTCGTCCGTGACCTCCAGGATCTCCGTGCAGAGGTTGGAGGAGTGGACCACGTGGCCCGGCAGGGCCGTCTGGTTGGCGGTGCGGTTGGCGGCGTCCTTGAAGGTCATCCAGCCGTTGCCGGTCTGCGCGAGGGTGCGCATCATGCGGCCGTACAGCTCACGGGCCGGGATGGTCTTCTTCGCGAGGCCCGCCTGCTCGGCCTTGCGGTACGCGGCGTCGAACTCCTCGCCCCACAGGTCCACCAGCTCCGGCACGTCGGCGGGGGAGAACAGCGACCAGGACGCGTCCGCGTTGACCCGGCGCATGAACTCGTCCGGGATCCAGTGCGCGAGGTTCAGGTTGTGCGTGCGCCGGGCGTCCTCACCGGTGTTGTCCCGCAGCTCCAGGAACTCCTCGATGTCGGAGTGCCAGGTCTCCAGGTAGACCGCGGCCGCGCCCTTGCGCCGGCCGCCCTGGTTCACGGCGGCCACCGAGGCGTCCAGCGTCTTCAGGAACGGCACGATGCCGTTGGAGTGCCCGTTGGTGCCGCGGATCAGCGAACCGCGGCTGCGGATGCGGGAGTACGACAGCCCGATGCCGCCGGCGTGCTTCGAGAGCCGGGCCACCTGGTGGTAGCGGTCGTAGATGGAGTCCAGCTCGTCCAGCGGCGAGTCGAGGAGGTAGCAGGACGACATCTGGGGATGGCGCGTGCCGGAGTTGAAGAGCGTGGGAGAGGAGGGCAGGTAGTCGAGGCGGCTCATGAGCCCGTAGAGCGCGGCGACTTCGTCCAGCGCGCGCACGCTGTCGTCCTCGGCCAGGCCGCTCGCGACCCGGAGCATGAAGTGCTGGGGGGTCTCGATGACCCGGCGGGTGATCGGGTGGCGCAGCAGGTAGCGGCTGTGCAGGGTGCGCAGGCCGAAGTAGCCGAAGCGGTCGTCGGCGTGCACGTCGACCAGGGCGTCGAGGCGGGCCGCGTGCAGCCGCGCGAACGCGGCGGTGCGGTCGGCGATGAGGCCCTCGCGGTGGCCGACGGCCACGGACTCGGTGAAGGACGTCACCCCCTGCGAGGCGGCCTCGGCGCGGATGGCGAGGGTCAGCAGCCGGGCGGCCAGCCGCGAGTAGGCGGGGTCCTCGGAGATGAGCCCGGCGGCGGCCTCCGTGGCCAGTTCGCGCAACTCCGTCTCGTCGGCCCGGGCGGACCGGCCGCGCAACGCGGCGGCGGCGACCCGGCCGGGGTCGGCGTCGGGGAGGTCGGCGGTCAGCTCGGTCAGGGTACGCAGCAGCGCTGCACCGGGACCGTCGGTGTCCAGGCCGCCTGTTGAAGCCGGATCTGCGGGCGCGATGGTCACGTGGGGCTCTCCCTCGCTCGGCACGGGGGCCTTGCGGAGGGCAGGGGGCAGCCACGAGCGCGCACGCGTCGCGTCCACCGGCCCATTCCACGAGGCCCGGACGTCGGAAGGCACCCGGGCCGGACGGCCGGGCGCGTGCTGCCGGCAGGTCCTCGGACTGACTCCTGTGCGCGGATACGCACAAGTACACCGTTGCGGGACAGTTCCGGATTCGCACCGGATTCCCCTGCGACGACAGCGAGGATGAGCATACATCTAGTGCCGGGCTGTCGTGACACCCCCACATGTTGTGTCTGTTGTGTGTCGCGCTGGCTTCGGAGCGTCAACTTGTGTATGACGGGGGACATGCGGAACGGGCCGCCGTCATGCTCGATGTCGGCGGCCCGCTGCGGGGTGTGTCCGGTGTACGCGGTGCTTCAGGGCGTACGGGTGTGCCTCAGTGAGCGGCGCCCGCCAGCTCCGTCTCGACGCCCGGGTCGCCCGCGTCCGCCGTGTAGTCCTCCGGGCGGGTCTCGTCCACGCCCTCGGGGGCCTTCAGCGCACGCAGAACCAGCGTCATGACCACGGTGACGGCGACGTTCAGGACGAACGCCGTCATGCCGATGTAGCCGATCTCGCCGATGCCGGGGATCTCCTTCGCCGAGCCGCCGAAGTGCTTCTGGGTCGGCGAGGCGACGCCGTACGCGGCGACCGTGCCGTACACCATGCCGACCGCCCAGCCGGCGAGCAGCGCCCAGCGGTGGAACCAGCGGGTGAACAGGCCGCCGACCAGGGCCGGGAAGGTCTGCAGGATCCAGATGCCGCCCAGCAGCTGGAAGTTGATGGCGACCGTCTTGTCCATGGTGAGGACGAAGACCAGGGCGCCGACCTTCACCAGCAGGGAGACCAGCTTGGAGACCTGGGCCTCCTGTTTCGGCGTGGCGTCCGGCTTGATGAAGTCCCGGTAGATGTTGCGGGTGAAGAGGTTCGCCGCCGCGATCGACATGATGGCCGCGGGCACGAGTGCGCCGATGCCGATGGCGGCGAAGGCCACGCCCGCGAACCAGCTCGGGAACATGTCCTCGAACAGCTGCGGGATCGCCAACTGCCCGTTGGTGACCTTGACTCCGGCCGCGATCGCCATGAAGCCCAGCAGGGCGAGCAGGCCGAGCATCAGGGAGTACAGCGGCAGGATCGTGGTGTTGCGGCGGATCACCTCACGGCTCTTGGACGACAGGGTCGCGGTGATCGAGTGCGGGTACATGAACAGGGCGAGGGCCGAGCCGAGGGCCAGCGTTGCGTACGTCCACTGGCCCGCCTCCGGGGGCGCGAGCGCACCGCGCGGCTTGCCCGTCGCCGGGCTGACCTGGCTGAACGCATGACCGGCCTTGGCGAAGATGTCGTCGAAGCCGCCCAGCTTGATCGGGATGTAGATGATCGCCACCGCGATGACGAGGTAGATCAGGCCGTCCTTGACGAACGCGATCAGGGCGGGCGCGCGCAGCCCGGACGAGTACGTGTACGCCGCGAGCACACCGAAGGCGATCAGCAACGGCAGGTCCCGGACGAACCAGTTGCCGCTGCTGTCCCCGCCGACGCCCATCACGTCCAGCACGGCCTGGATGCCGACGAGCTGGAGCGCGATGTACGGCATCGTCGCGAGGATGCCGGTCAGCGCCACCGCCAGCGACAGGCCCTTGGAGCCGAACCGGCCGCGCACGAAGTCCGAGGTCGTCACATAGCCGTGCTTGTGGGACACCGACCACAGGCGGGGCAGGAACGTGAAGATCAGCGGGTAGACGAGGATCGTGTACGGCACCGCGAAGAAGCCGGACGCGCCCGCCGCGTAGATCGCCGCCGGTACGGCGACGAAGGTGTACGCCGTGTACAGGTCACCGCCGAGCAGGAACCAGGTGATCCAGGTGCCGAACGACCGCCCGCCCAGGCCCCATTCGTCCAGCGAGTGCTCGTTCTCGGCCCTGCGCCAGCGTGCGGCGAGGAAGCCCATGACCGTGACGGCCAGGAAGAAGAAGATGAAGACGCCGAGCGCGACGCCGTTGACGCCGTTCTTCACTGCGCCGCACCTCCCTTCTGGGCGGCACGGGCGCGCTGGTCACGCTGCCACAGCTTGTACGCCGTCATCGTGAGCGCCGTGGAGATCAGCACCCAGAGCATCTGGTACCAGTAGAAGAACGGGATGCCGATGAACGTGGGGTCGGTCTTGGCGTACGAGCCGACCCACAGCATCGCCACGAAGGGTGCGACGAGGCACACGCCGATGATCACGCGGACCGGTGTCACCACCGGTGGTCTCACTTCTGGTGCTTCGGACATGCCACGGATCTCCGTCCCCTCGCTGATCACCTGTGTAATGCGCAGGCAATCTAGGTGACGGTGTCACGGCAGTGGAAGACCTCGTCCGCATATCGGTATACCGATTCGGCGACGCCCACCGGCCCCGCCCCCGGCGGGAGTTACCCGACGGGGGTTACTCGACGGGCCGCTTCAGCCGCGCGACGAACTTGTAGCGGTCTCCGCGGTACACCGAGCGCACCCACTCCACCGGCTTGCCCTCGCGGTCCAGGGAGTGGCGGGAGAGCATCAGCATCGGCAGGCCCACGTCGGTGCCGAGCAGGCCCGCCTCGCGCGGGGTGGCCAGGGAGGTCTCGATGGTCTCCTCGGCCTCGGCGAGGTGCACGTCGTAGACCTCGGCGAGCGCGGTGTAGAGCGAGGTGTACTTCGCCAGGGAGCGGCGCAGGGCCGGGAAGCGCTTGGCGCTCAGATGCGTGGTCTCGATCGCCATCGGCTCGCCGTTGGCCATGCGCAGCCGCTCGATGCGCAGCACGCGCCCGCCGGCCGTGATGTCCAGCAGCCCGGCGAGCCGGTCGTCCGCCGTGATGTACCCGACGTCCAGCAGCTGCGAGGTCGGCTCCAGGCCCTGGGCGCGCATGTCCTCGGTGTAGGAGGTGAGCTGGAGCGCCTGGGAGACCTTGGGCTTGGCGACGAAGGTGCCCTTGCCCTGGATCCGCTCCAGCCGGCCCTCGACGACCAGCTCCTGGAGGGCCTGGCGGACGGTCGTGCGGGAGGTGTCGAACTCGGCCGCCAGCGTGCGCTCGGGCGGGACGGGAGTGCCCGGCGCCTGTGTCTGCGTCATGTCGAGCAGGTGCTTCTTCAGGCGGTAGTACTTGGGCACGCGTGCCGTACGGACGGTGGTGCCGGTCTCGTTCTCCGCACTGCTCACGTCGGTGCTCATGCCCTGCCTTCCCGGCTCCGGATGCCGAAAGCGACCGACTGACATCGGCCACGGCTCACATCGTGGCACGGCTTCTTGTGTCCGGAGTCCACCCGCACGCCCCGCGATCTCCTCTGTATACCGTCGCACCCCTGGTTGGTCTAGTCCATCACCCGGCCCCGGGCCGCTAGATCCCCTGCCAGTCCGGCTTGTTGGCGTAGGTGTGGCGGAAGTAGTCGGCGAGCTTCAGCTTGGACGCGGCCGCCTCGTCGACCACCACCGTCGCGTGCGCGTGCAGCTGGAGCGCGGAGGCCGGGCAGACCGCGGCGACCGGGCCCTCGACGGTCGCGGCCACCGCGTCCGCCTTGCCCTCGCCGGTCGCGAGCAGCACCAGGTGCCGGGCCTCCAGGATGGTGCCGATGCCCTGGGTCATGACGTGGTGGGGGACCTGGCCGATGTCGCCGTCGAAGAAGCGGGCGTTGTCGACCCGGGTCTGCTCGGTCAGCGTCTTGATCCGGGTGCGCGAGGCGAGCGAGGAGCACGGCTCGTTGAAGCCGATGTGCCCGTCGGTGCCGATGCCGAGCAGCTGGAGGTCGACCCCGCCGGCCGTGGCGAGCGCGCGGTCGTACTCCTCGCACGCCGCCTGGACGTCCTCGGCGGTGCCGTCGGGGCCGAGGAACGCGTCCATGCCGATGCCGAGCGGCTCCAGCACCTCGCGGCGCAGCACCGAGCGGTAGGACTCGGGGTGCTCGGCGGGCAGCCCCACGTACTCGTCGAGCTGGGCGATCCGCACCCGCGAGGTGTCCACGGCGCCGGAGCGCACCTTCGCGGTCAGCGCCTGGTAGATGGGCAGCGGGGTGGAGCCGGTGGCCACGCCGAGCAGGGCGTCGGGCTTGCGTCGCAGCAGCTGCGCCATGGCCTCGGCGATCAGCTCGCCGCCCGCCGCGGCGTCCGGAACGATGACAACTTCCACGCTGGGCCTGCCGTTCTGAAGTGGGCTCGAAGTGGGCTCTGTGCACCTCTATGTGGTTTAGACCAATCTAACAGAATCGCCGTTCGACGGTGCGGGAAAGCGGGGCGGAAGCTCCGGGGAACGTTCGGGTGGGGCAGCGCGGCGCTCCGTGCGAGCCCTGACGGCAGGGACAATTTTCTAGGGACCGCTATAAAATGGCTGCCATGGTGGCAGGTCAGGACACGAAAGCGCAGGCGGGCAACGGCAGGACGCGAGGTCGGCCGCGCTCCTTCGACCGGGACACCGCACTGGAGAAGGCGCTCATGGCCTTCTGGGAGCACGGGTACGAGGCCACCTCGGTCTCCGATCTCACCCGGATCATGGGCATCGGGGCACCGAGTCTCTACGCGGCCTTCGGCGACAAGCGGAGCCTGTTCGAGGAGGTCGTCCGGGTCTATACGGACACGCACGGCGCCTTCGGCGACCGCGCGCTCGCCGAGGAGCCCACCGCCCGCGGCGCCGTCGCCCGCACGCTGCGCGAGGCCGCCGCCGAGTACACCGACCCCGCCCACCCCTTCGGCTGCCTGGTCGCGCACGCCGCGACCAACTGCACCAGCCCCGAGGTGGAGCGGCTGCTGCGCGAGCGGCGCAACGCCGGCATAGCGGCCCTTGCCTCCCGGATCCGGGCGGACGTCGCGGCGGGGGTGCTCCCGGCCGGCACCGACGCCGCCGCCCTCGCCCGGCACACCGGCGCGATGATCCAGGGCATGTCCCAGCAGGCGCGCGACGGGGCGAGCCGGGAGGAACTGGAAGCACTCGCGGAAATTGCCATGACCATCTGGCCCCAAGACTGAGCCCGGCGGGCTAGGCTGCGTGCTGCGTGGCATCGAGTGCCATCAGGTGTGTGTATCGAGTGCCATCGCTCGTGCGTGCCGACAAGACCATGGACACATCCTTGTGGTCTAGTCCACAATTCCAAGAGAACACAAAAGCCTCCGCCTTCCCCGCACAGGAGGGCGGATCGAGGAACCGGCGCTCTCTGCCCTGACTGCCCCGGCTCCTCGACCTTCGGCCGGCCGGGACCGCACACCCCGCGGCCGATGATGCTCCGGGCTGCGGTGCCGGGAGGGTTGAGGGTCCCTTCCAGGCGCCGCGGCCCGCGGGTGTTTTCGGCCACCTTCACACGTGCGAGTACGCTCACAGACGTGCCCTCCATGAACGAACTGGTCCGCCAGCACACCGCCCTCGACGACTCCGACCTGGAGTGGCTGCACCTGCTGGTCTCGGAGTGGCAACTGCTCTCCGACCTGTCCTTCGCCGACCTGGTCCTGTGGGTCCCCACCCGGGACGGCACCCGGTATGTCTCGGTCGCCCAGATGCGCCCGAACACCGGCCCCACCTCCTACCAGGACGACATGGTCGGCCACCTCGTCCCGCGCGGCCGCCGGCCCATGCTGGACGCGGCCCTGGACGAGGGCCGGATCGTGCGCGAGGGCGACCCGGAGTGGCGCGAAGAGGTCCCCGTACGGGTCGAGTCCATCCCCGTACGACGCGAGGGCCGCGTGCTCGGCGTGATCGCCCGCAACACCAACCTGCTCACCGTCCGCACCCCGAGCCGGCTGGAGCTCACCTATCTCCAGAGCGCCTCCGACCTCGCGCAGATGATCGCCGCAGGATCGTTCCCCTTCCCGGACCAGCAGGTCGACATGGACGCCTCGCCGCGCGCCGGCGACGGACTGATCCGGCTCGACGCGGACGGGATCGTCCAGTACGCCTCCCCGAACGCCCTGTCCGCCTACCACCGGCTCGGGCTCGCGGCCGACCTGGTCGGCCACCACCTCGGACAGACCACCGCCGAACTCGCCCCGACCCGCGGCCCGGTGGACGAGGCGCTGGTCAAGCTCGCGAGCGGCTGGGCACCGCGCGAGTTCGAGATCGAGGCCCACGACGGGGCGATCCAGTTCCGGGCGATCCCGCTCAAGCCCAAGGGCACCCGGATCGGCTCACTGGTGCTGTGCCGGGACGTCACCGAACTGCGGCGCCGCGAACGCGAGTTGATCACCAAGGACGCCACCATCCGGGAGATCCACCACCGGGTGAAGAACAACCTCCAGACGGTCGCCGCCCTGCTGCGCCTCCAGGCGCGGCGGATCGAGTCCGAGCGCGGCCGGGAGGCCCTGGAGGAGGCCGTGCGCCGGGTCGGCTCCATCGCGATCGTGCACGAGACGCTGTCCCAGAACCTGGACGAGCGCGTGGAGTTCGACGACATCGCCGACCGGGTGCTGGCGATGGTCGCCGAGATCTCGCCGGGCAAGGTGACCGGCCGGCGCACCGGATGCTTCGGGATCCTCGACGCCGAGGTCGCCACCCCGCTGTCCATGGTCCTCACCGAGGTCCTCCAGAACGCCCTGGAGCACGGCTTCCGCGAGGGCGACACCGGCACGGTCGAGGTCTCCGCGGTCCGCGGCGGTACGACGAAGGAGGCCCGGCTCCTGGTCACGGTCCAGGACGACGGCGTCGGCCTGCCCGAGGGCTTCGACCCGCACCGCTCGGGCAACCTCGGCCTGCAGATCGTACGGACGCTGGTGGAGGGCGAGTTGGGCGGCTCGTTCGACATGGTCCCGGCGCCGGAGCGGGGCACCCGGGTGATCCTCGACCTTCCGGTGCGGTCGCAGAAGTAGCCGACGGCCCTGCCCGCAAAGGGAGTCGGGCACAGCAAAAAGCCCCGGACCGATAGTGGTCCGAGGCTCGTGCTCGTTGCTGCTCTGCGTCATTGCTAAGCGCATCGGGGGATACTGCGCGCTGCGGCTCGGGGGCGGGAGATGCGTACGTGGTGTACGCGCCGCCAAGCTCAGGCTGTCAGCAGGGGTGGGTAGGTCAGGCGGAGGCCTGACGAGCCCGGTTGCGGGCGGCGCGGCGCTTCATGGCGCGGCGCTCGTCCTCGCTGAGACCACCCCAGACGCCGGAGTCCTGACCGGACTCGAGCGCCCACTGCAGACACTGCTCGATCACCGGGCAGCGACGGCAGACGGCCTTGGCTTCCTCGATCTGCAGCAGCGCAGGACCGGTGTTGCCGATGGGGAAGAAGAGCTCGGGGTCTTCCTCGCGGCAAACGGCGTTGTGACGCCAGTCCATGGCTGCTACCTCTCCTTGGTATTACATGCACGTTGCTTGTGAATGTGAACGCTTTCACGAATCCCTCAACAAGTGAAGGGCCGACCGCCGAGATCTCCCCGGCGTGGTCCTGGGTTTGAAGAGGGGTTCTGTTGATCAGTGGAGGCCGGTGTTGCGGGCCGTCCCGATCGACACGTAGAGACTCGCAAACCTCGGCGACGGATACAACCCCTTCCGGAAAGTTTTTTTTGATTCCTCGGTGTCGACTAGGTCACAGCCGTACTTCCATGGGGTGGATCCTGGCCTAAACGTTCGAGTGAAAGGGCTTTGGCCCGTTCCGCTCACACAATCACACGCAGTGCACGGCGTACGCCTGTGAACGTCACGCTCGTACGCAGCCCAAGGTGGTCGCCGTCCATCTGCAAGGGCAGAGGAGCCTTCGAATGCAAGGTGAACTGGTCCAGATCGTGCAGTGAGTGGGCGTGCCTGCCATGGGGTCCGCGCTCGGGGGACGAAGTGAGCAACTGGGTGCCATACCGGGCAACCGCGGCCGTCGACAGGCGGCTGAGACCGAGCACATCGAGGCCGGTGTCGAACGAGGCCTTAGGTGACGTGTACATCGGGCGATTGCCGAGATACGTCCACGGGGCCGTGTTCGACACTATGGCGACGACGAGTTCGGCGATCGGGTCCTCGCCGGCGCGTTCGAGCGTGATCAAGCCGTGCCGGCGGCTCGGCTCGCCGAGGTACTGCCGGACCACCTGGCGGACGTAGAGCCCGTGGGTCGAGGTCTTGCCGCGTTCGCGCTGCTGCTCGACCCGGCCGACCACGCCCGCGTCGAAGCCGAGTCCCGCGTTGAAGGTGAACCAGCGGTCCGGGACCGCCTCGTCCTCGGTGCCGGGCGTGCCCGAGGTCAGCCCGAGCCCGACGACCCGCTCCCGCCGCTCGCGCAGCGCGTCCAGCAGGGCGCCGGTGGCCTCGACGGGATCGTTGGGCAGGCCCAGGGCGCGGGCGAACACGTTCGTGGAGCCGCCGGGCACCACGGCGAAGCCGGGCAGACGGTCCAGGTCGGGGCCGCCGTGCAGGAGGCCGTTGACCACCTCGTTGACCGTGCCGTCGCCGCCGAGGGCCACCACGAGGTCGATGTCGTCGCTGTCCGCTGCCTGCCGGCCGAGGTCGCGCGCGTGCCCGCGGTACTCGGTGGTGACCGCCTCCAGCTTCACCTCGCTGGCCAGCGCGTGGATCAAAACGTCACGCCTGCGTGCGCTGGTGGTGGTTGCCGCCGGATTGACCACGAGAAGTGCACGCATGGATGGCAGCGTACCTACTGGGTGGTACCCGGCGGACGCCGAGGTAGGGATCGGGTAAGAGAGGAGGGCGTGAGTCCTGGCACTCCCGGACCCCCGGGGCGGCGGGAGGGCGCCTGCGCGGAGACGGCTACCCTGCTGGGGTGAGCAGTGAGCAGAAAGCCGCCAAGGAAGCCGCGGACACCACCGAAGCCGTCGCCGGACCGCGTCCGAGCCGGCTGACCTACGCTGCCGTGCTCGCCGCGCTGGAGGGCGTCGCCCTGGTGGCCGGCGGCCTGTGGATGGTCGTCCTCGGGATCTCCGGCGACGCCTCCGACCGGCAGCAGGGGATCTCCCTGGGGGTCACCCTCGTCGTGCTCGCGCTGCTGCCGCTGCTCGCCGCGCGCGGTCTGCTGCTGCGGCGCGGCTGGAGCCGGGGCCCGGCGGTGATCACACAGCTGATGGCGCTTCCGGTGGCCTACAGCCTGCTCAAGGCCGACAGCATGGCCATCCCGGCCGGCATCGCCCTCGCGGTCGTCGCCGTCGCGGCGCTGGTGCTGCTCGTCAACCCCGCCACGACCCGGGCCCTCGGCATCAGGGGACCGGGCCGGAGCGAATAGCCGACTTCCCGGGGCTCACTCCTCCACGAGGAGCTTCTCCCGCAGCTGGGCCAGGGTGCGGGCCAGCAGCCGGGAGACGTGCATCTGGGAGATGCCGACCTCCTGCGCGATCTGCGACTGCGTCATGTTCCCGAAGAAGCGCAGCAGCAGGATGCGCTTCTCGCGCGGCGGCAGGTCCTCCAGCAGCGGCTTGAGGGACTCGCGGTACTCCACCCCCTCCAGCGCCTCGTCCTCGGCGCCGAGGGTGTCCGCGACCGCCGGGGACTCGTCGTCCGTGTCGGGGACGTCCAGGGACAGCGTGGAGTACGCGTTCGCGGACTCCAGGCCCTCCAGGACCTCCTCCTCCGAGATGGCGAGCTTCTCGGCCAGCTCGTGGACCGTGGGGGAGCGGCCGTGCAGCTGGGACAGCTCGGCCGTCGCCGTGGTCAGCGCGAGGCGCAGCTCCTGGAGCCGGCGCGGCACGCGCACCGCCCAGCCCTTGTCACGGAAGTGCCGCTTGATCTCGCCGACGACGGTCGGGGTGGCGTACGTGGAGAACTCCACGCCGCGCTCCGGGTCGAACCGGTCGACGGACTTGATCAGGCCGATCGTGGCGACCTGGGTGAGGTCGTCCAAAGGCTCGCCGCGGTTGCGGAAGCGGCGTGCCAGGTGCTCCACGAGCGGCAGGTGCATACGGACCAGCTGGTTGCGCAGCTCCGCGTACTCCGGGCTGCCCGCGTTCAGCTTGCGCAGCTCGACGAAGAGCACCCGCGCCCCGCTGCGGTCCTGAGGGCCGTGCTGAACGGCCTGCACGGCCTCCGCGCCCGGCGCGTCGTCCCCGGCGTATCGCTCGTGCTCGCTCATCGTCCCGCCCGTAGCCCTTCCCCGAGCCCTCGCCCCCACGTGGACGGCGGAGTCGGCGCCGGATCCCGCCGGCGCCGCGCCCTGCACGGCACCGGCACCGCCGGGCCGCGCGGAGTCGTCCACCGGGTGTGGTCTGGCCTGCTCGGGGATGCCGTCGATGCCGTCCGCCATGCGCCGCGAACCGTCCCGAGGAGGTTCCCCGGACATGCCGCCCGTGCTCGACCAGGGGGCACCCCCGTCCCCGGTCGGCAGCTCCCGTGTGCCGCGCTCTTCGTCCCGCACCGGACCGTCCCCGTTCTTCCTCACGCCGGGCCGGGGCCCGCGCCGCGCTGTTTGTAGAGGCTGATCGACACGGTCTTGTCCTCGTCGACGGCGGACGAGACCTTGCCCGCGAGGGCCGACAGCACGGTCCAGGCGAAGGTGTCCCGCGAGGGGGCGTGACCATCCGTGGTCGGCGCCGCGACCGTGACCTCCAGCGAGTCGTCGACGAGCCGGAAGACACAGCTGAGCACGGAGCCGGGCACGGCCTGTTGGAGCAGGATCGCGCAGGCCTCGTCCACGGCGATGCGCAGGTCCTCGATCTCGTCCAGGGTGAAGTCCAAGCGGGCCGCGAGACCGGCCGTGGCCGTCCGCAGCACCGACAGGTAGGCACCCGCGGCCGGCAGCCGGACTTCCACGAAGTCCTGATTCGCCGTGGGCTCGCCTGCGATCTGGGACACCCTCACCTCCATGGTGGTACAAGCTCTACGGGGCCGAGGGTCGCCCCCCGGGGTAACGCGTACGTGGTTCCGCGGTGACGCTATCGCGCTCCGAACGGTCCTGTCCCCGGGACCCCAACCCCCTGGCGTCACTCACAGTAAAGCTGTGGATACGCTCCGTGTCTAGAGGGTTTGCGGGCCCAAATGGGAAGAGCGCGCGCCGGGTTGACGTACCCAGGCGTCCGACGCTCGAACCGTCGTACGGCCGCCACCGCATGCAGTGTCACACGAGGATGTGGTCCACGAAGCACCACCGCCAGTCCTCGCCGGGCTCGAAGGTCCGCATGACCGGGTGGCCGGACTCCTGGTGGTGTCCGGTCGCGTGCTGCCCCGGCGAGGAGTCGCAGCAGCCGACGTGACCGCAGGTGAGACACAACCGCAGCTGCACCGGGTGTGTGCCGTCCCGCAGACACTCCGGACAGGTCGGGGCGAGCGGCTCCGGTTCCGGGTGCGGCAGCGCGTCGGCGTGCGTGCACTGTTTCATGATTGCCAGATTACGACGGGTGTGCGGGTGACCGCGCGGAAAACGAGGGCGGGCGAGGATCATGGACGTGTTGCCGCTGCTGTTGCTGGTGGCGGGCAGTGCGGGCATCGCGGGGGTCGCCCGGCGCACACCGGTGCCGGCACCCCTGCTGCTGGTCGCGGTGGGCCTCGCGATCTCGTACGTGCCCGGGATCCCGCACTACACGCTGGACCCCGAGGTCGTCCTGCCGCTGGTGCTGCCCCCGCTGCTGTACAAGGAGGGCACCGAGAGCTCGTACCTCGACCTGCGGGCCCAGATGCGGCCCGTGGGGCTGCTGTCGATCGGGTACGTGCTCTTCGCGACCTTCGCCGTCGGCTGGGCCGCCTACCTCGTCGTCCCCGGACTGCCGCTGCCCGCCGCGCTGGTGCTCGGCGCCGTCGTCGCGCCGACCGACGCCGTCGCGGCCGCGGCCATCGCGCGCCGGGTCGGGCTGCCGTCCCGGATCACCACCATCCTCCAGGGCGAGTCCCTGCTCAACGACGCCACCGCGATCACCGCCTACAAGGTGGCCCTCGCCGCGGCCGTCGGCGAGGGCGCCACCTGGTCGGGCGGCATCGGGGAGTTCCTGCGGGCCGCCGTCGGCGGTGTGCTCGTCGGACTGGTGCTCATGGTGCCGATCCACTGGCTGCGCACCCGCTTGAAGGAAGCGCTGCTCCAGAACACCCTCTCGCTGCTGATCCCGTTCGTCGCCTACGGCGTGGCCGAGCAGCTGCACGGCTCCGGTGTGCTCGCGGTCGTGGTGGTCGCGGTCTATCTCGGACACCGCGCGTGGGAGGTCGACTTCGCCACCCGGCTCCAGGAGGACGCGGTGTGGCGGATGGTCGCCTTCCTGCTGGAGTCGGCGGTCTTCGCACTGATCGGCCTGCAGCTGCCGACCGTTCTCCGGGGGCTCGGCGCCTACCGGGGGACCGACGCGGCCTGGTACGCGATCGCGGTCTTCGTCGTGGTCGTCGCGGCCCGGTTCGTGTGGGTGTTCCCGGCGGCCCTGCTGCCCCGCGCGCTCTCCCACCGCATCCGCGCCCGCGAGGAGAGCCCCGGCTGGCGGGGGCCGGTCGTCACGTCGTGGGCCGCCATGCGCGGTGTGGTGTCCCTGGCCATCGCGTTCTCGATCCCGCTCACGGTGCACGGCGGCGCCCCCTTCCCGCAGCGGAACCTGATCCTCTTCCTGACCTTCACCACGGTCATCGGCACGCTGGTCGTGCAGGGACTGACGCTCGCGCCGCTGATCCGCCTGATGAGGTTCCCCGGCCGCGACCGGCAGGCCGAGACGCTCGCCGAGGCCAACGCCCAGGCGCAGGCCTCCCGGGCCGCCGAGCGGCGCCTCGACGACCTCCTCGACGACGAGCGCAACGCCCTGCCGCCGCCGCTCGCCGACCGCCTGCGCACGGTCCTGGAGCGCCGCCGCAACGCCGTCTGGGAGCGCCTCGGCCAGACCAACCCCGTCACCGGCGAGTCCGTGGACGACACCTACCGTCGCCTCTCGCGCGAGATGATCAGCGCCGAGCGCGAGGTCTTCGTCAAGCTCCGCGACCACCGCTACATCGACGACGAGATGCTGCGCGCACTGCTCAGACGCCTTGATCTGGAGGAGGCGGCGGCCTACCGGGAGGCGGGTTAGCCCTCCGGGAACGGCCGTCCGGTGACGACGGCGGCGATCGTCGTCCCGCGCGCGTGGGCACCCTCTTCCGCGCGGGCGACAAGGGCGTAGAGCAACTTGGCGACATAGAGACGTTCGACGGGCAGTCCGTGGCGCTCCTCGAAGTCCCGGGCGAACGCGTGCAGTTCGGGGGTCGTACGCGCGTACCCGCCGAAATGGAAGCGCTCGTCGAGGGACCAGTCGCCGGTGCGGCCGCCGAAGGCACGTTCCTGCAGTGCCTCGGTGTCGCCCTCCAGGAAGCCGCCCCTGAGGACGGGCACGCCGAGCGCGCGCTGCCCGGGGGCGAGTCCCGCGGCGAGGCCCGCGAGGGTGCCACCGGTGCCGCAGGCGACGGCCACGACGTCCGCGTGCCCGCGCAGTTCCTCACCGAGGGCCCGGCAGCCGTGCACGGCCACGCTGTTGCTGCCGCCCTCGGGGACGACGTACGCCTCCTCGGCGCCGGCCGCGCGCAGGATCGCGGCCAGGGTCTCCGGCTCGGCCTTGCGGCGGTACGTCGATCTGTCGACGAAGTGGAGGCGCATGCCGTGGGCCGCGCACCGGGCCAGGGACGGGTTGAGCGGGCGCCCGGCCAGCTCCTCGCCGCGGACCACGCCCGTGGTCGGGATCCCGAGCAGGCGGCCCGCGGCGGCGGTGGCCCGCAGATGGTTGGACCAGGCCCCGCCGAAGGTGACCAGCGGCCGCCCGCCCGCCGCCGCGATGTTCGGCACCAGCTTGCGCCACTTGTTGCCGATCAGCTCCGGGTGGATGAGGTCGTCCCGCTTGAGCAGCAGGCGCAGGCCGTGCCGCTCGAACCGCTCGTCCCGTACCTCGTGGAGAGGGGAGGGAAGGCGGGGCGCGAGGGAGTCGGGGCCGGTCACACTCCATTGTCGCCCGGCGCGGGCGCCCGGCCGCCGCGGCGCTACCCCTTCAGCCGCCCCCCGACCCGCCCCCGCAGCCACTCCATCGTGAAGCCCCGCGGGTCCGCCTTCCCCGGCTGCCACTCCAGGTGCCCGATGACCGAACGCTCCGTCCAGCCGTGCCGCCGGCACACCGCCGCGGCCACGCGCGTGATCGCCTCCAGCTGGACGTCCGGCCACGGGTCCGCGCCGTCGCCGAGGTTCTCGCACTCGAAGCCGTAGAAGTGCCGGTTGCCGTCGGTGTCCGCCTGGCCGTCAGGCGGCAGCGCCTGCTCGGCGATCACGGCGCGCAGTACTCTGTCGTCCCCGAGCCCGGCGTGGTCGGCGCGGCCGTGGCCGACCAGGTGGACCGTGCCGTCCTTGGTGATCACGCCGTGGCACAGCGGGCCCGGCAGCGACCGGTAGCCGTCCCGGCAGAGCCGCACCGTGGCCGCGCTGCCCCGGGTCACCGTGTGGTGGATCATCACGCCGTGCACCGGCCCCCAGGGGCCCTTGTGGTTGCGATGGTGGTGCCGCCAGTCGCCGACCTCGACGACCGTGACGCCCTCGGCGCGCAGAACGTCCAGAAACGTGCTCGCGGACATGGGTGGGGCCATGCCGCCTCCTTCGTGTTCGCTCCATCCTGTAGCGGCCCTCTACCGGAAAGCGGATGTCCCGGGCACCTCGTTCGTGCGCTGTGCGAGCCGATCCGGACAGCCTGCACGTGCAGAAAGGCCCTGTGTGCTGTACAAGGTCCCCTTTTATGCCCAGCCGTCCGATGATCCAATCCCGCTCTTTCGGGTAATGGCGACGGCACGTTCCGTGATGGAAGGCTCGGTCCCGAGACCGGTGCCCGTGCGATCCGGCACCAGCCATACATGGGAGGACATTTCCTTATGTCGGTAGGCGAAGAGGTCCGCACGGAAGAGGGCAAGCCGCAGCAGTCCCTCGGGACGGCGGCCGCGCGGAACCTGGCCACCACCACCAAGTCCGTTCCGCAGATGCAGGAGATCAGCTCCCGCTGGCTGCTGCGCACGCTCCCGTGGGTGGACCTCAAGGGCGGCACGTACCGCGTCAACAGGCGCCTGGCGTACACCGTCGGCGACGGCCGCATCACCTTCGTGAAGACGGGTGACCAGGTCGAGGTCATCCCGGCCGAACTGGGCGAGCTGCCGGCCCTGCGCGCGTACGACGACGAGGAGGTGCTGTCGGAGCTGGCCCGGCGCTGCCGCCAGCGTGACTTCGCCCCCGGCGAGGTCATCGCCGACTTCGGCAACCCGACCAACGAGGTGTACCTGCTGGCGCACGGCAGGGTCGAGAAGGTCGGCACCGGCCCCTACGGCGACGACGCCGTCCTCGGAGTCCTCGCCGACGGCGCCTACTTCGGCGAGGCGGCGCTGCTGGACCCGGACGCCATCTGGGAGTTCACCGTCCGCGCGGCCACCCCCACCACGGTGCTGATCCTCAGCCGCCAGGACTTCGAGCAGGTCGCGGAGCGCTCGGACAGCCTGCGCGGGCACCTGGAGCAGCTGCGCGCGGTGCCCGAGCAGCGGACCAACAAGTACGGCGAGAAGGAGGTCGAGCTGGCGGCCGGCCACACCGGCGAGCCCGACATCCCGCACACCTTCGTCGACTACGAGCCGCGCCCGCGCGAGTACGAGCTGAGCATCGCCCAGACCGTGCTGCGCATCCACACGCGCGTGGCCGACCTGTACAACCAGCCGATGAACCAGACCGAGCAGCAGCTGCGGCTCACGGTCGAGGCGCTCAAGGAGCGCCAGGAGCACGAGCTGATCAACAACCGCGACTTCGGCCTGCTCAACAACTGCGAGTACGACCAGCGGATCCAGCCGCACGACGGCGTGCCCAGCCCGGACGACATGGACGAGCTGCTCAGCCGTCGCCGCAGCACCAAGCTGTTCCTCGCCCACCCGCGCGCGATCGCCGCGTTCGGACGTGAGCTGAACAAGCGGGGCCTGGTCCCCGAGAGCGTCGAGGTCAACGGCAACCGCATCCCGACCTGGCGTGGTGTGCCGATCTACCCGTGCAACAAGATCCCGGTCACCGAGCAGCGCACCACGTCGATCATCGCGATGCGTACCGGCGAGGACGAGCAGGGCGTCATCGGCCTGCGGCAGTCGGGCATCCCGGACGAGATCGAGCCGAGCCTGTCGGTGCGGTTCATGGGCATCAACGAACAGGCCGTCATCAACTACCTGGTGACGGCCTACTACTCGGCCGCCGTGCTGGTGCCGGACGCGCTCGGTGTGCTGGAGAACGTCGAGATCGGCCGGTGGGGGTGACGTTTCCGCACTTCGGAGCCGTGTTCTCGGCCGCCCGGGCGGGTAGACCCTCGGCACACGTGTCCGGCCGGTCCGGCGACGCCGGCGTCCGGGGACCTGGCGAGGGGGAGACATGGCCGAGTTCATGACGGAGACCGAAGAGCGTTCCCCCGCCGTGCCCCGTCCGGGCACGGCGGGGGATACCCGGGGGAACACGCAGGACACGCAGAACGCACAGCGCGGCCAGAACGGCCAGAGCGGGCAGGGCAGGACGGAGAACGGCGACCGCGGTCCGGCCGACGGCGCGGAGGGCCACGAGGCGGCGGCGCTGCTGGAGCGCACCAGGGCCGTGGTCGACCCCGGGCTGCGCGCGGCGCTTGAGTCGCTGCCCGGCTCCCTGCGCCGCATCGCCCTCTACCACTTCGGCTGGCAGCACGCCGACGGCAGCCCGGCAGCGGCGGGCCGTGGCAAGGCCATAAGGCCCGCGCTCGTCCTGGCCGCGGCCGCCGCCCTCGGCGGCCCGGCGGCCCGTACGGCGGCCGTCCCGGCGGCGGTGGCGGTCGAACTGGTCCACAACTTCACGCTGTTGCACGACGACGTGATGGACCGCGACACCTCCCGCCGGCACCGCCCCACGGCCTGGACGGTGTTCGGCGACACCGACGCGATCCTCGCCGGGGACGCCCTGCTGGCCCTGGCCCTGCGGCTGCTCGCCGAGGACCCGCACCCGGCCGGCGCCGCGGCCGCGGCCCGGCTCGCGAACTGCGTGGTGGAGCTGTGCGCCGGGGAGCACACCGACACGGACCTGGAACACCGCGCCCCGGACGAGGTCACCCTCGACGAGGTGCTGGCCATGGCCGAGTCGAAGACCGGGGCGCTGCTGGGCTGCGCCTGCGCCCTCGGCGCGCTGTACGCGGGCGCCGGACCCCAGGAGGTGGCCGCGCTGGACGGCTTCGGCCGCCAGGCCGGGCTCGCCTTCCAGCTGATCGACGACGTCATCGGCATATGGGGTGACCCGCGGCGCACCGGGAAGCCGGCCGGGGCGGACCTCGCGGCCCGCAAGAAGTCGCTGCCGGTGGTGGCGGCGCTCGCGTCCGGTACGGAGGCGGCGGCCGAGCTGGCCGGGCTGTACGCCATGCCGAATGTCACCGGCGACGCCGACGGCATCGCGCGGACGGCGCTGGCCGTGGAGCGGGCCGGCGGCCGGGACTGGGCGCAGGCCGAGGCGGCCGACCGGATGGCCCGCGCCGTGCAGGAGCTGGCCCGCGCGGTCCCCGCCCCGGAGGCGGAAGGCCTGCTGGCGCTCGCCGAGTTCGTGACCCGGCGCAGCGCGTAGCGCTCCGCCGGGGGCGCCGCGATGTGCCGTCGGGCGTCTGCGGCGCCGTCGTGGCCGGTCTCGCTCCTGTGGCGGCGGTCGGAAAGACCCCGGACCCCGGTCGTCGTGCGGCTCCTGACCCCGTACGGCGGCCGGGGCTCCGGTTGAGGCGGTCCCCGCACATCCCCACAGTGTGCAGGGCCCGCCGCTGTGCGCGGGCGACGGAAATCGTCACGGCTCCGCAGCGACGGCGACGTACCGTGAACGCATGCCGAAACTGCCCCCCATCCTCCACATCACCGAACGCTCCCTGTGGGAGGCGGCCCGCGAGCGCGGCAGCTACGAGGTGTCCACGCGCGGCCGCACCCTCCAGGAAGAGGGCTTCATCCACTTCTCCACGCGCGAACAGCTCCCGCGCATCGCCGCCTTCCTCTACGGCGACTACGACGGCCCGGACGAGCTGGTCGTGCTCGTCGTGGACCCGGCCCTGGTCGGCGTGCCGGTGAAGTACGAGGCGATGGAGCCGGACGGCGAGGAGTTCCCGCACGTGTACGGGCCGCTGCCCGTCGGCGCGGTGGTGGAGGTGGAGCCCTGGGGGTGAGGGGTGCGGGCCGGCGGTGGCGCCGGGCGGTGGCGGACTGGGCGGCCGCCGTCGCCGTGGGCGGAGGCCTCGCGCTCGCACTCCAGGAGGACGCCCGGCCCCGCGAGCCGTGCAGCCGGTCCAGAACGGCCCGGTGCCTCGCCCGCGCCGGGCCCGGCCGGCGGACGGCGAGGCCTCGTGCCCGCCGGGTCCGCCGGCCGACCGGGCCGCGGCGTCCGGGCACGCCGCGGTCATCCGCCTCTACGCGACGTCGTTCCGCCGAGCGGCCGGCAGGCCGCCCGTCTCGGGGTCGCGGCCGGTCAGGCAGTAGACGCCGCCGGCCGGATCGCGCATCACCGACCAGTGCGGGCCGTGCGCCACCGGGACGGCTCCCAGCTCCTCGTGCCGGGCACGGACCGCGCGGATGTCCGTACAGGCGAGGTCGAGATGGGCGGCGGCGGGTCGCTCGGAGTCGAGCCGCTGGAGCAGGATCCGCACGGGCAGTCCCGCCGGCGGCCGCAGCGCCTCGAACTCCGGCCGGGAACCCGTCAGCCGCTCCCAGCCCGTGAGCGCGGCCCAGAAGTCCGACTCGGCGGCGTACGCGGACGGCGGGATGTCGAGGCAGACCTGGTCCAGCCGGCTGCCCGCCACCACGGGCGGCCGTACCGCCTCGCCGCGCCAGGGCACCAGGCAGAACAACTGCCCGGCGGGGGAGCGCAGTACGACCCAATCGCCGTGGTCCGCGACCGGGTCCGCACCGAGGGCGCGGGCCGCCCCGGCCGACTCCCGCACGTCCTCCACGCACAGGTCGAGATGGGCGCCGCCGTCCCCCTCGGTCACCCCCTGGAGCTTCACGCACGCGTCCGCCCCGGTGGCCGGGTCGGGCAGCAGGGTCAGGAACTCGCCCCGCTCGCCCCGGGGTTCGGACGGCCGGGTGCCGGTGACCGAGGTCCAGAAGGCGAGGGCCTCGGGCAGCCGGCCGGCGGGGCGGTCGGCGAAGGCGTACGTCCAGCGAATGATCACGCTCCGGAGTGTAGGGGCGAACTCCCGCGCCGTCGCCGGGCTTTCGCCACACCCGCTGCCGTGCCCGCCGCCGGCTGCTACTCCGCGGGCCGCTGGAGGAAGCGCAGCTGGTTGCCCGCCGGGTCACGGAAGGCGCAGTCGCGTACGCCGTACGGCTGGTCCGTCGGCTCCTGGAGCACGTCGGCGCCGGACTCGCGCACCCGCTCGTACAGGGCGTCGCAGTCCTCGGTCGTGAAGATGACGCCCCGGAGCATGCCCTTGGCGAGCAGTTCGGCCATCGCCTGCCGGTCGGCGGGGGAGGCGTCCGGGTTCGCGCCCGGCGGCTCCAGCACGATCTCGACGTCCGGCTGGAGCGGCGAGCCCAGCGTCACCCAGCGCATGCCCTCGAAGCCCACGTCGTTACGGACCTCCAGGCCGAGCACGTCGCGGTAGAAGGCGAGCGCCTTGTCGTGGTCGTCCACCGAGATGAAGCACTGCTTGAGTTTCACGTCCATGACCTCACGCTAAGCCCGCCCGGACGCGGGCGCGCGCGAGTTCGGTACGGCGCCCAGGGAGCCGGGGTCAGTAGGGTCTGCGGCGCGGGCGGGTGAACGTACGGGCCACGCAGGACGGGATCACCGCGCTCTCCTCGTGGTCCCGGGCGCGGTAGGCGCTCGGTGTCTCCCCGACCAGCTCGGTGAAGCGGGAGCTGAAGGAGCCGAGCGACGTACAGCCCACGGCGAGGCACACCTCGGTCACCGTGAGGTCGCCCCGGCGCAGCAGTGCCTTGGCCCGCTCGATCCTGCGGGTCATCAGATAGCTGTACGGCGTCTCGCCGAAGGCCTTGCGGAAGCTGCGCTGGAAGTGGCCCGGGGACATGTGGGCGCCCCGGGCCAGCTCGGTCATGTCGAGCGGCTCGGCGTACTCACGGTCCATCCGGTCGCGCACGCGGCGCAGCCGTCTGAGGTCCTCCAGAACGGTCATCCGTGCCTCCTCGGTCGCGTTCACAGCGTGGCACAGGGCACTGACACCGGGAGATCCGACGTTTCCGCACACGAGCACACAACAGAGTCCCCCATCTTCGACACGCCGTTCGCCTTCAGTTCTCCGTGCATTGGCCTGCCCTTGCCAGCCTTGCGGAATGGACCACATCACGTTCCTCGTGGCGGTCGTCATCGTCACGGCTCTGGCGTTCGACTTCACGAACGGATTCCACGACACCGCGAACGCGATGGCCACCTCCATCGCCACCGGTGCGCTCAAACCGCGTACAGCGGTCCTGGTCAGCGGGGTCCTCAACATCGTCGGGGCCTTCCTGTCCACCGAGGTCGCGAAGACGATCTCCGGCGGGATCGTGGACGACACACTGGTCAGCCCGTCGATGATCTTCGCGGGGCTGGTCGGGGCGATCCTGTGGAACCTGGTGACGTGGCTCGCCGGACTCCCCTCCAGTTCCTCCCACGCCCTCTTCGGCGGACTGATCGGCGCGGTCTGGGTCGGCGCGGGTTCCCACGGCGTGCACCTCGACAAGGTTGTCGAGAAGGTGCTCCTCCCCGCGGTGGTCTCCCCGGTCGTGGCCGGTGTGGCGGCGCTGGTCGCCACCTACCTCGCCTACAGGCTCAGCGCCCGCGCCCGCCAGGACTCGGTGACGAAGGGCTTCCGGCTCGGCCAGATCGCCTCCGCCTCCCTGGTCTCGCTCGCCCACGGCACGAACGACGCGCAGAAGACCATGGGCGTGATCACGCTGACCCTGATCTCGGCGGGCGCGCTCGGCCATGAGGCCGGCCCGCCGGTGTGGGTGATCGGCTCGGCCGGCGTGGCCATCGGCCTCGGCACCTACCTGGGCGGCTGGCGGATCATCCGCACCATGGGCAAGGGCCTCGCGGAGATCCAGTCCCCGCAGGGCTTCGCCGCCGAGACCGCGTCCACGGCGGTGATCCTCACCTCCGCCCACCTCGGCTTCGCGCTGTCCACCACGCAGGTCGCCTCCGGCAGCATCCTCGGCGCGGGCCTGGGCCGCCGGCTCGCGGAGGTCCGCTGGGGCGTGGCCGGCCGCATGGTGCTGGCCTGGCTGATCACGCTGCCCGCGGCGGCGCTGGTCGGCGGCCTCGCGGCGAGCGTCGTCAAGCACGGCGGCAACGTCGGTACGGCCGTGATCGCGCTGGTCGCCCTGGCCCTCACCGGGGTCATCGTCGCCGCGTCCCGCCGCAACCCGGTGCGCGCCGACAACGTCAACGACCACCACGAGGTCACCCTTCGCACCTCGGCCCCGACCAAGGTCGGCACGGCCGCCTGAACCCCCGGGAGTCCCTCATGCATGTCGACTGGTCCGCCCTCGGCCGCGTGGCCGCGGTCAGCCTCGGCGTCACGGTCGCCGTGGTCGTCGTCTTCACCTTCGGCGTCCTCGGCCTGTCCCGCGCCGACACCGCGCGCGACGCCGCGGACGACGGCACCGGCGGCGCGGCCGGCCGCGCCCAGGCAGGCCTGTGCTTCCTCGCCTGCGCGGCGGTGGTGGCGTACGGGATCTACCTGATCGTGCCGCAGTTCCACTGACTCGGTGCGTACGACCGAGGGGCCCGGCCGCGGGAACGGCCGGGCCCGCAAGGTCTACGCCCTCGCCGAGGCCGAGCGCCGCGTGCCCGCCGTCCGCCGTCCGCCCGAAGGGGCCTTGGCATGACGGAGCGGCAACCACCACACGCCCTGCGCTGGGCGCTGCCCTGCCACCCTGCCGCCTATGCGCCCGGCACGGGGCCGAGTCGTCGTCGCCGCGCCCAGGGATCTGCCCGGTTCCTCCCGGCCGCAGCATGCCGCGATCGCGGGAGCCGGGGCCCTGGCGGGCGGCAGAGGGAGCAAAAAGTCCGCACCCGGACCACGCGGACGCCGTGCTCGGCGCCCCGCGGTCCGGGTGCGGACAAGTAGACCCTGCAGAATAAAGAGAATGCAGGTCACAAGGTCTGATCCAGGATCAGGCCTTCTTGGTCTCCCAGAAGATCTTGTCGATCTGGGCGATGTAGTCCAGAGCCTTCTGGCCGGTCGCCGGGTCGGTCGACGCCTTGGCGGCCGACAGGGCCTTCAGGGTGTCGTTGACCAGCTGGTGCAGCTCCGGGTACTTCTCGAAGTGCGGGGCCTTGAAGTAGTCGCTCCACAGCACGGAGACGTGGTGCTTCGCGAGCTCCGCGCGCTGCTCCTTGATGATTGCGGCACGCGCCTGGAAGTGGGCGTCGTCGTTGGCGGCCATCTTCTCCTGCACGGCCTTCACCGACTCCGCCTCGATGCGGGCCTGGGCCGGGTCGTAGACGCCGCAGGGCAGGTCGCAGTGGGCGCTGACCTTGACCTTGGGGGCAAACAGGCGGGAAAGCATGGAGCATTCCTTCCTCGTGATCGTCTTCTCAGGTGCGACATTACTCCCTGAGGAAGGCGATTTCTCGGGTGCCCCCTAGGGCTTAGGACAAAAGTCCAGGGTCAGACTGAGACTGGTGGAGGAACGGACCGGGGAGGTGCCGGGGATGCCGGAGCTGTCGCAGGAGACCGAACGGGGGAGGGCCGGGGCGCCGTTCGGGCTGGCCGAGGTGACGGGCCCGTCCATGGTGCCCACGCTCCGGCACGGGGACCGGCTGCTGCTGCGGTACGGAGCGGTCGTGCGGCCGGGGGACGTCGTCGTGCTGCGGCATCCGTTCCAGCAGGATCTGCTCGTCGTCAAGCGGGCCGTGGAGCGGCGCGAGGGCGGCTGGTGGGTGCTCGGGGACAACCCGTACGCGGGCGGGGACAGCACCGACTACGGGGTCGTACCGGACGAACTGGTCCTGGGGAAGGCGTACTTCAGGTACCGGCCGTGGCCCGCCGGTCAGCGCTCGCCGCTGGCGCTGGCGCGCTGGGTGCTCTCGGCCGCGCGGCCGCTGCTGCCGGACCGGTCGGCCTCCAGGCGCTTGCGGGCCCGGTAGGCGGCGACGTTGGCGCGGGTCGCGCAGCGGTCCGAGCAGTAGCGCCGGGAGCGGTTGGTGGACGTGTCGAGATAGGCGTTGCGGCACGGGGCCGCCTCGCACAGGCCCAGCCGGTCGACGCCGTACTCGGTGAGGTGGAAGGCCAGGCCCATCGCCGCGATGGCGGCGTAGCCCGCGGTCGGGTTGGACGGGTGGTCGGCCAGGTGCATGTGCCACAGCGGGCGGCCGTCCTCGTCCCGGAAGTCGTGCCCGGAGATCTGCGGGCTGACCGGGAACTCCAGGAGCAGCGAGTTCAGCAGGTCCACGGCCAGCGTCTCGTCGCCCTGGTCCGCCGCCTCGAAGACCGCGCGCAGCCGTGCCCGTACCGAGCGGAAGCGGGTGACGTCGGCGTCGGTGGCGCGCCGGGCCGTGGAGGAGTTGTTGGCGCCGAACAGATCGCGGACGGCCTCGACCGAGGTCAGGGAGTCCTTCCCCCGCGCCGGTTCCTCGCTGTTGACGAGACGGACGGCGTAATCCGAGTAATAGGCCAGTTCCACTTGTAGTCCTTACGAGGGCGCTTTATGGTCGTGTCTGCGGTCGGGTAACAGCCGGTCGTGCATCCAGGGTATTACGCATGCCTTGTGGACAAGGGGGACGGATCCGATGACGACGAGCACGGGCACCGACTGGGCCGCCTGGCAGCACAGCTGGGACCGGCAGCAGGAGTGGTACATGCCGGACCGCGAGGAGCGGTTCCGGATCATGCTGGACATGGTCGAGGCGCTGGTCGGGACGGCCCCGCGGGTCCTCGACCTCGCGTGCGGCACCGGCAGCATCACCGCCCGGCTGCTGGCCCGCTTCCCGGAGGCGACCAGCACCGGCGTCGACCTCGACCCGGCCCTGCTCGCCATCGCGCGCGGCACCTTCGCGGGCGACGCGCGGGTCTCCTTCGTCACCGCCGACCTCAAGGACCCCGCGTGGTCGGCGCAGCTGCCGTACGACTCCTACGACGCCGTCCTCACCGCCACGGCCCTGCACTGGCTGCACAGCGAACCCCTCGCGACCCTCTACGGCCAGGTCGCGGGGCTGGTCCGCGACGGCGGTGTCTTCATGAACGCGGACCACATGATCGACGAGGGCACGCCCCGGATCAACGCGGCCGAGCGCGCCCAGCGCCACGCCCGGATGGATCGGGCCAAAGAGGACGGTGTCGTGGACTGGGCCCAGTGGTGGCAGCTGGCGGCGCAGGACCCGGTGCTCGCCGAGCCCACCGCCCGCCGCTTCGAGATCTACGGCGAGCACGCCGAAGGCGACACGCCCTCGGCCGCGTGGCACGCGCGCACGCTGCTGGCCCGGGGCTTCGGCGAGGCGCGGGCGGTGTGGTGCTCCCCGTCGGACACGCTGCTGCTCGCCGTGAAGTAGGCCGTTCACGGGCGAAAAGGGGCGGTACGGGAGATCCGTACCGCCCCTCGCCGCGTCACCCGCTCACAGCACCTTGGACAGGAACGACTGCGTCCGCTCGTGCTGCGGGTTGGTCAGGACGTCCCGCGGATGGCCGGATTCGACCACCACGCCCTCGTCCATGAACACCAGGCTGTCGCCCACTTCGCGGGCGAAGCCCATCTCGTGCGTGACGACGACCATCGTCATGCCGGACTCGGCGAGATCGCGCATGACGTCCAGGACGTCACCGACCAGCTCCGGGTCCAGGGCCGAGGTCGGCTCGTCGAACAGCATCAGCTTCGGGTCCATCGCGAGCGCCCGGGCGATCGCCACGCGCTGCTGCTGGCCGCCGGAGAGCTGCGAGGGGTAGTGCCCGGCCCGGTCGGCCAGGCCCACGCGCTCCAGCAGTTGCATGGCCCGCTCCTTGGCCTGCGCCTTGCCGGCCCCCTTGACCTGGACCGGTGCCTCCATGACGTTCTCCACGGCCGTCATGTGCGGGAACAGGTTGAAGCGCTGGAAGACCATGCCGATGTCCCGGCGCTTCATGGCGACCTCGCGGTCGCGCAGCTCGTACAGCTTGTCGCCCTGCTGGCGGTAGCCGACCAGCTCGCCGTCGACGTACAGCCGGCCGGCGTTGATCTTCTCAAGATGGTTGATGCACCTGAGAAACGTGCTCTTGCCGGAGCCGGAGGGGCCGATGAGGCAGAACACCTCGCCCGGCTTCACCTCCAGGTCGATGCCCTTGAGCACCTCGACGTGGCCGAAGGACTTGTGCACGCCCTGCGCCCTGACCATCGGCACGCCGCCGCGCACGGGGGCGGCGCCCTCGGTCTCGTTCAGCTTGTCGCTCATGCGCTCACCGCTCCCTTCGGCCGGCCCAGCGAGAACATGTTGGCCTTCACCTTCTGCCACGGGGTCGGCGGCAGGCTGCGGCTGGAGCCGCGGGCGTAGTACCGCTCGATGTAGTACTGGCCGACGCTCAGGATCGACGTCATGATCAGGTACCAGGCCGCGGCGAGGAAGTACATCTCCACCGGGGCGCCGGAGTTCTGGCCGATGTCCTGGGCGTAACGGAAGAGCTCGGGATACTGGACGGCCGCCACGAGCGAGGTCGTCTTCAGCATGTTGATGACCTCGTTGCCCGTCGGCGGCACGATCACGCGCATCGCCTGCGGGATGATCACCCGGCGCAGGGTCCTGGCGTGGCTCATGCCGAGCGCGTGGGCCGCCTCGGTCTGGCCCTCGTCCACCGCGAGCAGGCCCGCCCGGCAGATCTCGGCCATGTACGCCGCCTCGTTCAGACCCAGGCCGAGCAGCGCCGTCAGCAGCGGCGTCATGAAGTTCGACCAGTAGTCCTTGTAGAACGGCATCAGGTTGATGTACTCGAAGACCAGGCCCAGGTTGAACCAGAGGAACAGCTGGACCAGGACCGGGGTGCCGCGGAAGAACCAGATGTAGAACCAGGCGATCGACGAGGTCACCGGGTTCTTCGACAGCCGCATGATCGCGAGGACGATGCCGCCGACGATGCCGATCAGCATCGACAGGACGGTCAGCAGGAGGGTCTTGCTGACACCGGTCATGATCCGGTGGTCGAAGAAGTACTCCGGCACCGCGTGCCAGTTGATCTTGCCCTGGCCGAACGCGTAGATGATCGCGACGAGGATCGCGATGGCCACGACGGCGGTGACGTACCGTCCGTAGTGGCGGACCGGGATGGCCCTGACGGCCTCCGGGCGGGCCGCGGGCGCCGCCCCGGCCGTCTTCTCGTTGTCAGTCACGGGTGTTGCCTCTCAGTGGCCGCTCGCCTGCGCGGGTCACTTGCCGCCGTTGATCACGGACTGCTGGACGGCGCCGTCCTGGGCGCCCCACTTCTGGAGGATCTTCGCGTACTCGCCGTTCTTGATGATCGCGTTCATCGCGGCCTGGAGCGCGTCGCGCAGCTGCGTGGCCTCCTTGGAGACGGCGATGCCGTACGGGGCCGCCTCGACCTGCTGGCCGACGGTCTGGAAGTCCTTGCCGCCGCCGGAGGTCTTCACCGCGTACGCGGCCACCGGGAAGTCGGAGGAGGCGGCGTCCACACCGCCCGAGCGCAGCCGGGTCTGGGACTGCTGGTCGTCGTCGAAGGGCTCGATGGAGAGCTTCTTGCCGCCCGGACACTTCTTGGCCTCCTGCTTGGCCAGGTCCTCCGAGACGGTGCCGCGCTCGACGGCGATCTTCTTGCCGCACAGGTCCGCCCAGCCGTTGATGCCCTGGGTGTCGCCCTTGCGCGTGTAGATCGAGACGCCGGCGGTCAGGTAGTCCACGAAGTCGACGCCCTCGCCGACCTTCTTGCCCGTGTCCGGGTCGACGCCCTGCTGGCGGTTCTTGTTGTCCGTCATCGCGGACATCGCGATGTCGTAGCGGCCCGAGCGCAGACCGGTGAGCAGGCCGTCGAAGGTGCCGTTCTCGAAGGTCAGCTTCACGCCGAGCTGCTTGCCCATGGCCGCCGCGAGGTCGGGGTCGAGGCCGGTGACGTTGCCGGAGGAGTCCTTGAACTCCACGGGGGCGTACGCGATGTCCGATCCGACCTTTATCTCGCCCTTGTTCCGGATGTCGGCCGGGAGCTTGCTGCTGAGCGGCGCGCCGGCGACGGAGGAGCCGCTGCCGGAGCCCTTGTTCTTGTCCTTCGTCTGGTCGCCGCAGCCGGTGACCAGCAGGGCGCCTGCGACCGCGATCGCCCCCACCGCGGCCAGACGGGAGTGCGTGGCGGTGGTACGACGGGTGGAACGTGCGGTCATCGTGGATCCTCCGGCGGATGGGAAGAGATGAAGAAGTACCGATGGGTCGACTGGAACACACACCTTCGGGTGTCACGACCTCGCGGGTTTACGGCATCTTGCCATTCGGACTGCGCCATTCGAGGTGGCGACTATGTCAAAATCGCATAACGGGTGACCCCCCGAACCGCATCAGGTCGGCGCAACAACGGTCGTTGGCCGCCGGATCATCTGCGGAAATCCAGCACTTATGCCGGAGAATCTTCGGTGTATCTCACGATGTGGTCCATGTATCTACCCGCGTAGCGGCGGCTTGCGCCTGGCTGCGGGCCCGACTGCGGGCCCGGCCCCGCGCCCTTGGGGCGGACGTCAGCCTCGTGTCATCTGCGTGTGGCTCTCTGGTTGTCAGATGTGACCTTGGACCTAATGGACTCGTCGTGGGCACCGTCCGTCCGGTAAGAAGGTTCTTTACACCCCTCATCCGGGGCTCAGGGCGCGTGTGCGGCGCGCCCGTCGTGTATGTGCTCGTACGTATCAGCAATCGGGCCGTACGCGGTGCCCGCCCACCCCTCACCAGGAGTGGTCGACCCTCAAACCATGCATACCTAAGGGGTAAGACAAAGTGGCAGCGGAGATCGTCAATCCTCGCAGCGACAGCAATACGGACCAGGACGCCGGGGCCGAGCCCCTGGAGTCCTTCGATCCGGCGTTCGCGCTGCACCGCGGCGGCAAGATGGCCGTGCAGGCCACCGTGCCGGTCCGCGACAAGGACGACCTTTCCCTCGCGTACACGCCCGGCGTCGCGCGCGTGTGCACCGCGATCGCGGAGCAGCCGGAACTGGTCAACGACTACACGTGGAAGTCCAACGTGGTCGCCGTCGTGACCGACGGTACGGCCGTGCTCGGGCTCGGGGACATCGGTCCCCAGGCCTCCCTCCCCGTGATGGAGGGCAAGGCGATCCTTTTCAAGCAGTTCGGCGGCGTCGACGCGGTCCCCATCGCGCTCGACTGCACGGGTGTGGACGAGATCGTCGAGACCGTCGTCCGGCTCGCTCCGTCCTTCGGCGGCGTGAACCTGGAGGACATCTCGGCGCCCCGGTGCTTCGAGATCGAGAAGCAGCTCCAGGAGCGCCTCGACATCCCGGTCTTCCATGACGACCAGCACGGCACGGCCGTCGTGACGCTCGCGGCGCTGCGCAACGCGGCGAAGCTGAGCGGCCGGGAGATCGGCGACCTGCGGGCCGTCATCTCGGGCGCCGGCGCGGCCGGTGTGGCCATCGCCAAGATGCTGATCGGGGCCGGCGTCGGGGACGTGGCCCTCACGGACCGCAAGGGCGTCATCTCCGCCGACCGGGAGGACCTCACCCCGGTCAAGCGCGAGGTGGCCGGCTTCACCAACAAGGCGGGCATCACCGGTTCGCTGGAGGACGCCCTCGCGGGCGCCGACGTCTTCATCGGCGTCTCCGGCGGTACGGTGCCCGAGGCGGCCGTGGCCTCCATGGCCGAGGGCGCCTTCGTGTTCGCGATGGCCAACCCGAACCCCGAGGTCCACCCGGACGTCGCGCACAAGTACGCGGCGGTCGTCGCCACCGGGCGCTCGGACTTCCCGAACCAGATCAACAACGTGCTGGCGTTCCCGGGCATCTTCGCGGGCGCGCTCCAGGTGCGGGCCACCCGGATCACCGAGGGCATGAAGATCGCCGCCGCGGAGGCGCTGGCCGCCGTGGTGGGCGACGACCTCGCCGCCGACTACGTGATCCCCTCGCCGTTCGACGAGCGGGTCGCCCCGGCCGTGACCGCGGCGGTGGCCGCGGCCGCCCGCGCCGAAGGGGTCGCGCGCCTCTAGGGCACACACCTCCGGACCGTCTGGCCCCGCCTGCTGAGGCGGGGCCAGTCGTGTCAGGAGCTCTCCGCGGCGCCGGCCGCGCGGTCTGCGCCGCACGGGTGCCGGTGCGCAAGAGGGCATGTGTCACAGGGGTGCCTGGTTCCCTCGGCTGATCCGCGCACCTATCGTCGGGCCCATGTTCGCTGTCTACGCCGCCCGAATCGACCGCGACCAGCCGCTCACCGGCCTTGAGTTGGGGGAGCGTCCGGCTCCCGAGGCCCGGCCCGGCTGGAGCACGATCGATGTGCGCGCCGCCTCCCTCAACCACCACGACCTCTGGTCCCTGCGCGGCGTCGGCCTCCCCGAGGACCGGCTGCCGATGATCCTCGGCTGCGACGCCGCCGGGGTCGACGCGGACGGCAACGAGGTCGTCCTGCACTCCGTCATCGGCCAGACCGGCCACGGCGTCGGCCCGGACGAGCCGCGCTCCATCCTCACGGAGCGCTACCAGGGCACCTTCGCCGAGCAGGTCGCCGTACCGACCTGGAACGTGCTGCCCAAGCCCAAGGAGCTGTCCTTCGCCGAGGCGGCCTGTCTGCCGACCGCGTGGCTCACGGCGTACCGGATGCTGTTCACCAACGCCGGGGTACGGCCCGGTGACTCGGTCCTCGTGCAGGGCGCGGGCGGCGGGGTCGCCACGGCCGCGATCGTGCTCGGCAGGGCGGCGGGGCTGCGCGTCTTCGCCACCAGCCGGGACGAGGCGAAGCGGAAGCGGGCCCTGGAGCTGGGGGCCGTGGAGGCCGTGGAGCCGGGGGCGCGGCTGCCGCAGCGGGTGGACGCCGTGATCGAGACCGTGGGCGCGGCCACCTGGTCGCACTCGGTGAAGTCCCTGCGGCCCGGCGGGACGATCGTCATCTCCGGGGCGACGAGCGGCGACCGGCCCTCGCACGCCGAGCTGACCCGGATCTTCTTCCTGGAACTGAAGGTCGTCGGCTCGACCATGGGCACCAAGGAGGAGCTGGAGGACCTGCTCTCCTTCTGCGCCACGACCGGGGTACGGCCCGTCATCGACGAGGAGCTGCCGCTGGACCGGGCCCGCGAGGGCTTCGAGCGGCTGGCGTCGGGGGAGCAGTTCGGGAAGATCGTGCTGACCAACTCCTGAGTGTGGTCGGCCGGTTGGCCGACGGGACCGTCATGTCAACTTTGGTTGACGTGGCGGTCCTGTCAATGTAGGTTGACACCATGACCGATGCAACCGATCTCGCCGAGCGCGCCGGTGACCGTGACCCGCGGGTGGGACTGCGGGCCGTGGCCGCGTTGCGCAGGCTGCTGGAGCAGCTGGAGGCGGTGCAGGTGCGCAGTGCGCGCAATCAGGGCTGGTCGTGGCAGGAGATCGCCGCGGAACTGGGTGTCAGCAGGCAGGCCGTGCACAAGAAGTACGGGAGGCAGTGATGTTCGAACACTTCACCAAGGACGCCCGCGAGGTCGTCGAGGGCGCGGTCGGCCACTGCGAGCGGGCGGGGGAGCGGACCGTGGGCGCCGAGCATCTGCTGCTCGCCCTTCTCGACCGCGAGAGCGGCCGTGCGTCGACCGCGCTGGCCGCGCTCGGGCTCGCGCAGCGCAAGGCCTCCGTGCGGGAGGCGCTGGCCGAGGCCCGGCGGCGGGCCGGGCTGTCACGGGCCGAGACGGACGCGCTCGCGGGACTCGGGATCGACGTGTCCGAGATCGTCTCCCGGGTCGAGGAGGCGCACGGCGTGGGCGCGATGTCCGGCGGCCGTGCGGGCCGGGGCCGGTGGTCGGGCCGGCGCTCCTTCGACCGGGGCGCGAAGGACGTCCTGGAGGGCGCCCTGCGCAGCGCCGCCGGCCGCCGTGACGGCCGTATCGGCGACGAACACATCCTGCTGTCCCTGACGATGCGTCCCGGGGTGGCGGGCGAGGTCCTGGCGGATCACGGGGTGACGTACGAGACGGTGCAGGGCGTGCTGTGACGGGCCCACCCGCCCCGCCGGACCTTCCGGCCGGGCGGGTGGGCCGTCCCGGCCGGGCGAGGCGTCCTTGGGGGGCGCCCCGGCGGCCGGGGGTGCGTCAGGGCTTCGGCTGGTGCAGCAGGGCGGCGATGCGCGCTGCCGCCGTGGACAGGTGGTGGCGGGTTTCGCGGAGTTGGTCGGTGGTGACCCCGTGGTCGCGGGCCGTGTCGCGGATGTCGTCGCGGAAGCGGTCCAGCAGGCGGTCCAGGTCGCGGGCCGGGTCTCCGGTGAAGTCCTCGTGGGACCAGGAAGGTTCGTACTCGGCCGGGAACTCCTCGGCCGGCTCGACGTAGTCGGGCGCCGGGGTGGTGGGGGGCTGGGCCGTATCCTGCGGGGTGCGGGTGAAGCCCCGCTCCTTGCCCAGCCCCTTGCTCCACTCCTTGCCGAAGTCGCCGAACTCCTTGGCCAGTTCGGTCAGGCCCTCGCGGACGCCGGTCGGCCAGTCGCCGCGCGTGAAGTGGTCCTGGACTCGGTCCTGGACATGGCGGGCGATGCGCTGCATCTCCTCCTGCGCCTGGGCCCGCGCCCGCGCCTGCGCCTCCTGGGCCTGGTGGCGGGCCCGCTGGGCCTCCTCGCGGGCCCGGCGGCTCTCGTCCTTGGCGCGGCGGGCCTGCTCCTTCCACTCCTGCTTGGCCCGGCGCATCTCCTCCTTGGCGACGCGCCAGGACTCCTTGTCGCCGCCCAGGTACTCCCCGGACGGGCCCGCCGCGCCCGTCCGCGCGCCCTGGCGGGCCTCGGTGGCGGCCGCGCGCATCTCGCGGCGCAGGTCGCCGGCCGCGCCGCGCACATCGGCCCTGATCTCGGCCGCCAGTTCCGCGACGGACTCGCGGATCTCCAGCTCCAGGTCGGCCAACTCGCCGCTTCGGTCGGCCAGTTCGGCGCGGCCCGCGTCCGTGATGGAGTAGACTTTGCGGCCGCCCTCCGTGGTGTGGCGGACCAGGCCCTCGGCCTCCAGCTTGGCCAGGCGGGGGTAGACCGTGCCCGCCGAGGGGGCGTACAGCCCCTGGAAGCGCTCCTCCAGGAGCCTGATCACCTCGTAGCCGTGGCGCGGTGCCTCGTCGAGCAGCTTGAGCAGGTACAGGCGGAGGCGCCCGTGGGCGAAGACGGGGGGCATGTCAGAGCACCTTCTTGTCGGTCGTACCGTCGGCCGGGGTGCCGGAGGTGTCGGAGCCGCCGGTGGCGTCCGTCGCCTGCGCGTCCTGGCCGGAGACGGAATTCTCCCCCGGGGCGGCCGGGGAGCCCGCGGCGGGGGCGGTGCCCGGGGCCCGTGGGGGCTCGGGCACCCACGGGGTGCTCTTCTCGTCCTCGCGCGGTGGCCGGCGCAGCAGGGCGATGGAACCGGAGACCGTGGTGGCCCGGAGCCTGCCGGTGCCCGCGCCGAGCCGGCCGGTGATCTTGTGGGCGCCCCAGTTGCCGTGCACCCGCAGTCCGTCGAAGGCGTTGGAGATCGTGCCGCTCGCGGTGTTCGCCTCCACCTCGGCGTCCGCCGGGTGCGGCAGGCGGATGGCGATCTCGCCGGAGACGCTGGTGAGGCTGACCTCCGTCGGGCCGTCCGGGTCCAGGTCGACGATCATGGATCCGCTGACCGAGTCGGCGCGGACGGAGCGGCCGGAGCCCTCGACCACCGTCAGGTCGCCCGAGACCGAGTTGAACCGCAGGTCGCCGGTGACCGCCTGGGCCTCCAGGCTGCCCGACACGGTGTCCGCGTGGACCGGGCCGGAGACGGCGACCAGGGTCGTGTCGCCGGTCACGCCCTTGACGACGGCGGGGCCGTGGATGCCGGAGACGATCGCGTCGGCGTCGACGACGCCGACCTCCACGCGCGTGTCCGCCGGGACCGCGAGGGAGACGACGGCGCTGCGCCGCCAGCCCTTGCGGTCGAGCCACTTGAGGAAGCCCTTCCAGGGCAGGTCCTCGTAGGCCACCGTCAGCCGGCCGTCCTCCTCGGTGACCACGAGGGGCGGGCCTTTGATCTCCGAGACCTCCAGGCGGGCGGAACCTTCTTCCGTGCCCACCACGTTCACTGTTCCGCTGACGATGCGGACCCGGAGATCGCTCACGCGTGAGTCGAAGGTCAGCTTCCGGGGCTCTGTCACGGACCATTCGGGCATGGGGACCTCCTCGGGCACGGCGGGGCGAAGCGCGGCGACGCACTCGCGACGCGCCATATCGCGTCTTCCCTATTCACGATATATCGCGGTCGCGGAAAGTCAAGACACCCTTTCGTGGGCCTCACGTGCTGCGGCCCCTGGCGGTCGCGGTACGGCCGTGTCGCCGTACCGCCCCGCCAGGGGCCGCTGTCGTACCGCCGGGAAAGCGCCGGGAATCCGCCGGGAAGGGGACTACTCGTCGTCCTCGTCGTCCAGGCGGGCCAGCCAGGTCGCGAGGCGTTCCACCGGTACCTCGAAGTCGGGGTTCAGGTCGACGAACGTGCGCAGCTGCTCGGCGAGCCACTCGAAGGTGACCTCTTCCTCGCCGCGCCGCTTCTCCAGTTCTTCGATGCCTCGGTCGGTGAAGTACATGGATGCCGCTCCGTCGTTCAGTGCAGGGATAGGGCCGCTCCCGGGCGGGAAGAACCCTCAACCTGTGAGAGGTGGAAGATGCCGCTCTTCCGCCTGAGGAGCCTGGCGAGAACAGGAAAATGATAGGCAGCCGCCGGCCCCGGCGGGCGAGCGGTCCGCGCGGGGCGAGACGGGGCGAGGGGACGGGGGAACATGATGAACGCGCAGTCGCCGGAGTCGACGCGGGTAGCGCGGATCCAGCTGCCGGACGGCACGCCGGTGTGGGCCCGGATCTCCGGCGCGGAGGAGCTCGCCGCGCCGTCGGCGGGACATCCGTCGGGGGGACTGTCGTACACGGACACCGGGTTCGCCGAGCGGGTGGAGGCGAGCGTCGAGAGCCTCCAGTCGCTGATCACCGGGGTCGCGCGGTCGCTGTCCGGCCCGTTGCGGGCGGTGCGGCCGGACGAGGTGAGCGTCGAGTTCGGCATCGAGCTCACCGCGAAGGCCGGAAAGGTGGTGGGCCTGCTCGCGGACGGCGAGGCCAAGGCGGCCATCACGGTCACCCTGACCTGGCACGGGGACGGTCCGCCGGACCCGTCGTCCGCGGACGCCTCCGCCCCCCGCCCGGCCCACGGCCCCGACACCCCCGTGCCGCCGCCCCCGCGGACCCCCGGCCCGGCTTCCCGTACCGGCGCGCCCACCGGCGCTCGGGGGCACGGGGGCGCCGGGGACGGCGGCGTCGGGGGCACGGCATGACGCAGGGGTACGACGGGGGCGCACCGGACGGCTTCGATGCTGCCCGGCTTGCGCTGCGTGAACTCGTTCTCGCGGCGACGGTGCGCATTCATCACGCGGGTGCCGGGTATGCCCACGACGAGCCCGGCAGCTTCCTCGGCAGCGGATTCTTCGTCGCGCCGAACTGGGTTCTGACCTGCGCACACGTGGTTCACGCCGAGGAGGGGGGCGAGGTCGTCGTGGTGTACCGGACCAGCCCTTACGACGACCCGTGCGCCGTGCCCGGGCAGGTGGCGGCGACCCTGCCGGAGCACGCCGGCCGGCTCGTCCCCGGCAGCTGGCCCGCCCCGGATCTCGCGCTGGTCCGGCTCCGCGAGCCCGTCGGCCACGCGTGCGTGTACGTCTCGGAGCGGCCCAACCCGCACTTCGGCGGGAACAGGGTGTACTACGCGGGCTGGACGGGCGCCCGTGGCCGGCTGGAGATCCTCGACGGGTACCTCTCGGTCCAGGGGACGATCAGCGCCTGGTCGCCGGAGGAGCAGGTGCGGCTCGGGCAGAACGACCTGCCGCCCGGTGTCTCCGGCGGGCCGGTGATCGACCCCGTGCGCGGTGAGGTCGTCGGGGTCCTGAAGTCCCGCGCGGACCAGGGGGCGGGCGGCACGTCCATCGGCGTCGAGCAGCTGCGCACCCTCCACCGGAGCGACGGCCGGGGCGACGGCACCGAGGGGAACGGCGGCCACACCCGCGGCACCTTCCCGGGCCCCGCCTACCCCGGCCCCGCCCGCCACGCGGACACCGCCCCCCACGCCGACCACGCTGACCACACCGACCTCTACCAAGCCGTCTTCCACGCCCACGACCGCTACCACCGCGACCGTCAGCAGCCCTCCGAGTCGGCGGCGCCCACCTGGGCCGACATCCAGGGTGAGCTCGGCGCGCGCCCCGGGCGCGCGCTCGGTCCGCACGAGCGCGGGGAGTTGCTCGGGCGGCTGGCCGATCTGCCGCCCCCGGTCAGCACCCGCGCTCTGCTCGGCATCCTCGGATCGCTGCCCGGCTTCCGGCTGCCGTCCCTGGTGCCCGCGCCGCGCGGCTGGCGGGACGGCCTGGGCGTGCTGTACGAGCACGCGCGGCAGGACGAGGCGCGCAGGCTCGTCGTCGGCTACGCGATGCGGATCCTGCTGGCCGACCGCGACCGCACGCGCAGCGTGCTCGCCGCCGAGCGGGCCCTGTGGGAGTGGGTGTGGCACGCGTCGACGGGACTGGACAGCGGCTATCGCACCGAACTCGCCCAGCAGCGCGAGGAGTTGCTCGGGCGGGAGCGGGACGGTCGCGAACGGGCCGGTCACGAGCGGGCCGACGACGAGGCCGGCCGGGCGCCCGAGCGCCCTGCGCAGCATCCGCCCCTCGCGCCGCCCGGGCCGTCCGTGCTGCTGGTGGTGCTGTGCCGGGGCTGGGAGCCCGACCGCTGCGACTGGTCGGTCTCCGTCGCGGACGCGGACGGCGGGACGACGCTGCTGCACGAGACCCAGCGCACCGCGCTGGCCGACCTCGACGCCCGGGCGGCCGCAGCGCTCACCGAGGCCTTCCGGCAGTGCGACGAGCCCGGGCGGCCCGCGCCCCTGTATGTGGCCCTGCCCCACCGGCTCCTGGACATGCCGGTGGACGACTGGCGGCTGCGGCCGGACGGCGTCCCGGTGGGCGTCGAGCGGCCGGTGCTCGTACGCTGCTCGGACCGCGACCAGTTGCCCGACGAGGCGGCGCAGGGCCCCGGCGCGTGGCCGGCGGCGGCCTGGGAGCCGTACGACGACGAGGACGGCGAACGCCGCGACCGCTGGCGGCGGCTGCACACCCGTCAGGCGCGGGCCGAGGTGCTCGACTGCGACGACGGAGTGCGCAGGCCCGTACCGGACACCCCGGCGCTGCGCGGCCTCGCGCCGCACGACGTCCCGGTGCTCTGCCGCCTGGGCGACCAGCGCTACGCGAGCGACCCCGCCTCGCTCGGCCGGATCCTGAACGCCGGGTTCGGGGTGGCGGTCTGGCGCCGCAGGCGGTGGCAGCCCGAGTCCGTGTGCGGCGAGTTCCACCGGGGCGCCAAGACGGTCGTCGACGACGGCGTCGGGGTGGCGCTGCTGCCCGGGGTGGTGCACGGGCTGCGCCGGCAGGTCCACGCGGGGCTCACGGAGGCCTACTGGGCCCATGGAATAGCACTGTTGTACGACGATCCGCACAGCCCCCTGCCCGGAACCGGAGATCTGCTGGAGGCGCCGTGACGCAGCGCGCGCGTTCCCTCCAGTTCCTCTTACCAGGCGTCCTGAGGGTCGATAACGTGAGGCACGTTCGACGGCTGCGGTGGCGGACGAGTGACGACGAGGATTGGACATGACCGAATCCAGTGAGTGGCTCATCTACCGAGGCGCCGGAGAACCGCACGACGGGATGAGCCGGCTCCCGCCGCCACCGCCCTGGCGGGACTTCTCCGGCCGGGACGCGGACGGCGACAGCTCCCAGGACCGCAGGCTCGGCGCGCACCGGCACCTGGCCGAACTGCACCGCCCCGGCGCGGAGGAGCTGGAGATGATCAACGCGGCGCTGTACCTGCGCCGCCCGCTGCTCGTCACCGGCAGCCCCGGTGCGGGCAAGAGCACCCTGGCCCATTCGGTGGCGTACGAACTGGGGCTGGGCGAGGTGCTGCGCTGGTCCATCGTCAGCCGGACCGCGCTCCAGGACGGGCTCTACCACTACGACGCCATCGCCCGACTGCAGGACGTCCAGATCGCGGCGCAGGGGGGCCACGGCGGCGCGGCCGGCAGCCCTGGGGCCGTGGAGGCCATCGGCAGCTACATCCGGCTCGGGCCCCTCGGCACCGCCCTGCTGCCCTCGGACACGCCGCGCGTGCTGCTCATCGACGAGCTGGACAAGAGCGACATCGACCTGCCCAACGACCTGCTGAACGTGCTGGAGGAGGGCGAGTTCGAGATACCCGAGCTCCAGCGCATCGCCGACCGGCTGCCCGGCGGCGAGGCCGAGGTGCTCACCGCCGACGGCGCCAGGGTCCGGGTGCGCGACGGCCGGGTGCGCTGCCGCGCCTTCCCGTTCGTGGTCCTCACCAGCAACGGGGAGCGCGACTTCCCGGCGCCGCTGATGCGCCGGTGCATCCACCTGGAGCTGGACCGGCCCGACCACAACCGGCTCGCCACCTTCGTCCGCGCCCACCTCGGTGACGAGGCCGCACGGGCGGGCGACGACCTGATCGCCCGCTTCCTGGAGCGTTCCCGCAGCGAACTCCTCGCCGCCGACCAGCTGTTGAACGCGATCCACCTCACCGCAGCCGCCGCCCCGCCGAGCCGCGAGCGCCTCGCCGATCTGCTCATCCAGCGACTCGACCGTTCGAGGTGAGGCGCTGATGCCCGACGCAGCGGCACGCCACGGCCCGGTCCCGCCGGACCCCTCCGACCGACCCGGCACATCCGCCCCCGCCGACCGTCCCGACCCGGGCGGCGGTGGTCTCCTGGCCGAACTCGTATGCCGGTTGCGGGAGATCGGGATGGACCCCGATGCCGTGGAGCTGAGCGACGCGCTGTGGCTGGCGCGCTGGGCCGGGGCGGAGGACGAGGGCGACGGTGAGGGGGCTGCCGCCGACGGGGGCCAGGGCTCGCCGGGGACGGCAACGGGGGCGGGCGAGGCCGTGCCTGGACCGGGCGGTGGGGGGCCGGCCGAGCCGGATGCCGCGCGGCCCGCCCCGTGGGTGGAGCCGGAGGCGGACGTCCCTGTTCCCGACCGGCGTGTGACGCTGTACCCGTTGCCGCGGGACGGCGCCCCGAGCACCCGCGCGACCGGGCGGATCAAGGCACTGCCGATCGGCGTGCCCGCCGCCCCGGCGCTGCCCTCCCTCCTCGAACTCCAGCGCGCCCTGCGGCCGTTGCAGGCCTACCGCAGCGCCGCACCGGCGCTGCGCACCCGGTTGGACGAGACGGCCACCGCCGAACTGAGCGCCCGCGCGGGCGGCCTGATCCTGCCCGTGCACCGCGCGGTGACCCGCCGGGACGCCCGGCTCCAGCTGGTGCTCGACGCGGCGCCCTCGATGCGGGTGTGGGACCGGATGTTCGCCGAACTCCACCAGGCCTTCGCCCAGTTGGGTGCCTTCGGGGACATCCAGGTCAGTCATCTGCACGCCGGCCCGGACGGCGAGCCCGCGGTCAGCCGCAGCGCGGACCCCCACGCGGCCCCGCTGCACACCGTGGAGCGGCTGAGCGACCCCACCGGCCGCCGGATCACCCTGCTGGTCAGCGACTGCGCGGGCGAGCTCTGGCGCGCCGGCCGGGCGCACCGGCTGCTGCACCACCTCGCCCGCCTCGCCCCCGTCGCGGTGCTCCAGCCGCTCCCGCAGCGCCTGTGGAACCGCACCCTGCTGCCCGTGACGTACGGCGAACTGACCCGCGGCGACACCCTGGGCGGCACGACCCTGCGCGTGCGCACCCCCGGCGGCGCCCCCGTGGTCCCGCCGCCGGGCGTGCTGCCCGTACCGGTGCTGCCGCCCGAGCCGGTGGCCCTCGGCGCGTGGGCCCGGCTGCTGTCCGGGGCCGGCACCGGACCGGTGCCGGGCGCGGTGGGCTGGGTGCGCCCGGACCAGCCGCCCGCCCCGGAGGCGCGCCGTACGCGCAGGCCGACGTCGGTGGAGCGGATCAGCCGGTTCCGTGCCGCGGCCTCGCCGACCGCCGGCCGGCTCGCCGTCTATCTGGCGGCCGCCCCGCTGTGCCTGCCGGTGATGCAGCTGGTGCAGCGCACCATGCTGCCCGGCTCCGGCCCCTCCGAACTCGCCGAGGTACTGCTCGGCGGCCTCGTCCGGCGCGCCGAGGAGGACTACGGGCCGGACGCCGCCCAGTGGTACGAGATGGACCCCGACGTGCGCGAGGCACTGCTGTCGACGCTCGGCCGGGACGAGGCCGTTTTAGTCCTCAAGCATTGTTCCGAGTACATCGAACAGCACTTCGGCAAGGGCGGCGCCAACTTCCCGGCCCTGGCCCTCGCCCAGCTCGGCGGCGCGGCCGACGCCGAGGCGCAGACGCGTCAGCCGCGGGAGCGCGCCACGGCGCCGGCGCCCGCCTACGCGCCCCGCACCGGCTACCCCGCCGCGGAGAACGGTGACAACGGGGACGCGACGCTGGTCCCGCAGCCCTTCGCCGAGGTCGCGGCGCGGGTGCTGGAGCGCTTCATGCCGCTGCCCGAACCGTTCCGCGGCGAGACACCCGGGGAACGGCCCACGCATCCGGCGGTGGTCCGGGCCCGCACCCTGCTCGCCCGCTTCGACGCCGAGGGCATGGTGCAGGACGCGATCGACGCCGTACAACTGCTGCGCGGCGCCACCGAGCACGAGCGTCCGGCCGGGGCCGACCCCGAGCTGTGGGCCGAGTACGCCTACGCCACGCTGCGGCTGTGGGAGGTGCAGGGCGGGGCCGAGCTGCTGCGGGAGGCCGAGACGGCCGCCGAGCAGGCCGTGGCGCACCCCCACGCGCTGCGCGAGCGGGCGGCGCTCGCCCGGGTGCTGCGCGCCGCCGCCACCGACCGCAGGCGCCGCGGCGACCAGCACGGTGCCCTGGGCCTGCTGCGCCGCGCCGACCGGGAGTACGCGGTGGCCTGCGCCGCGCCCGGACTGGACCCGAAGGAGGCACTGCGGCTGACCCTGGAGCGGGTGGGCGCGCTGGAGACGCAGTGGCACCTCGGCGGCGACGACAGCGCGCTGCTCCAGGGCGCGGTCGGCATGCTGGAGGCGTTCGCCGACATCTGGCCCGACCGCCGGGACCGCCCGCCCGAACTGCCGCTCGCCCACGGCCGGTTGCTGCTCCGCCTCGCGGCCGCCACGACCGACCCGGAGCAGGCCCGCGGCTATGCCGAGCAGGCCTGCGGATCCCTGCGCGACGCGCTGGCGACCGAGGAGGCGCACGAGAGCCCGGGCGGCACCGGTCGTGCCCGGGAACGCGTCCGGGCCCGCCTCGACCTGGTCGACGCCCTGCTGACGTCGGGCGGGGACCTGGCCGAGGCCCAGGACCACGTCGAGGAGGCGCTGGCGAGCACCAGCAGCCGCAGCCTGCGCTCCCTCCTGCACGTGCGCGCCGGACGCGTCCGCATCGCCCGGTACACCGAGTCGGGGGACCTGCGCGAACTGCGCGACGCCGCCGACGCGTTCGCCCTGGCGGCCGCGGACGTGCCGCGGGACGCGGCCGGCTACTCCGACGTCCTCGCCGAGTGGGGCGAGGCGCTGCTGCGCCGCGCGGTCGCGGAGAGCGGGGCCCGCGCGTGGGAGCCGTTGTCCCAGGCGATCCGCGTGCTGCGGGACTGCCGTACGGAGACCCCCACGGGCAGCCGGCACACGGCGTACCGGCTGCTGATGCTGGGCCGCGCGCTGATCCTGCGCTACCGGCTGCGCGGTGACCGGGTCGACCTGCGGGAGGCGGAGCACCTCTTCGGCCTGGCCGCGGCGGACGCGGCCGACGCGCTGCTGGCCGCCCGCTGCCGGCTGGAGCTGGGGCAGACGCAGTACGAGGCCTACCGCAGCCTCGGCCGGCCCACCCGCCTGGACGACGCGGTGGACGCCTTCCGCTCGGCGGCCGAATCCGCGCGGGACGCCGAGGAGGAGGCCGAAACCGAGCGCCGGCGGCTGGACGCGGTGGAGCTGGGTGCGCAGGCGCACCACTGGCGGGGTATGTCCTACGAGGCGGCCGCCCGCCCCCGCGCGGCCCGCGAGGCCTACCGGGCGGCGCGCACCGAGTGGTCGAGGCTGCCCGACCCGAGCCTCGGCACGGGCGGACCGACGGCGGCGGACACGGCGGAGCGGCTGGCCGAGCTGGAATGAGCACACCGGCGGAACAACGCCGGAAAAGGAGAGGGGAACGGGGATGGGCGCACGGGACGGGACACCCCCGCCGGAGAACGACGGACCACTGCCGGACCTGCTGGCGCTGGACCTGGAGGAGCTGCGCACGGTCGAGCATCCGGTCCTGAAGGAGGTGCTGGCGGGCCTGCGGGAGCGGGCGGAGCGCCCGAGCGAGATGCTCTGGGGTTTCACCAACTGTCTCTGAACCCCGGTGACCGCCTCCGCATCCCGGTCAACCAGGAGCAGAAGAAGCCAACTTCGGCCGTCGGGGGTTTGCGCCCGGCCACTGGCCGGGAATGCGCGTCCATACGGGCGGAGAGAGCCGTGGCCCGCGCTCGAATCGCAGCCGGCGGGGCGTACGGCATGGGGGTGCTGGAGTGTCCGAAAACACCGCCGACACGCCCGTGGCCCAGCCTCCCCGCCCCTTCCGGCAGTTCATCGTCAAGATGCACGGCCGCTGCAACCTCGCCTGCCGCTACTGCTACCTGTACGAGGGCCCCGACCACACCTGGCGCACCCGTCCGGCCGCCGCCCCCGCCGAGGTCCTGGCCCGCACCGCGGACCGCGTCGCCGAGCACGCGCGTGCCCACGCCCTGAGCACCGTCTCCCTCGTCCTGCACGGCGGAGAGCCCCTGCTGGCCGGCGTGGACACGCTCGCCCGCTTCACCGACGACGTCCGCGCCCGCGTCCCGGCCGGCTGCGCGGTGCGGGCCACCGTGCAGACCAACGCCACCCTGCTGACCCACGCGCGCATGACCGTCCTCGACCGGCACGGCATCCGCGTCGGCATCAGCCTCGACGGCGGCCGCCCCGCGCACAACGCCCGGCGCGTCGACCACGCCGGCCGGCCCTCCTGGCCCGCCGCGGCACGCGGTGCCCGGCTGGTCGCCGAGCACTTCCCGCGGTCGTACGCCGGTGTCCTCACCGTCGTCGACCCCACGAGCGACCCGGTCGACACGTACGAGTCGCTGCTCGCGCTCGGTCCGCCCGCGCTGGATCTGCTGCTGCCGCACGGCAACTGGTCCGCGCCGCCGCCGCACTGGGGTGAGGCGCGGTACGGCGCCTGGCTGTGCCGGGTCTTCGACCGCTGGTGGTCGGCCGGGCGGCGCGAGACGCGGGTGCGGCTCTTCGAGGAGTGCCTGGCGCTGCTGCTCGGCCTGCCGGCCGCCACCGAGTCGCTCGGGCTCCAGCCCTTCGACGCCGTCGTGGTCGAGACGGACGGCTCGATCGAGCAGGTCGACTCGCTGAAGTCGGCGTACGAGGGCGCCGCCGCGACCGGACTGGACGTCTTCCGGCACGACTTCGACCGGGCGCTCGCCCACCCCGGCGTCGCCGCCCGGCAGGCCGGACCGGACGCCCTGGCCGACCGCTGCCGGGCCTGTCCGCTGCTCACGGTGTGCGGCGGCGGCCACTACGCCCACCGCTACCGGGCCGGACAGGGCTTTCGGAACCCGTCCGTGTACTGCGCGGACCTCCAGCACTTCATCCAGCACGTGGCCGGCCGGCTGGCCGGGGGGACCCGGGACACCCGCAGTACCCGCCCGGTGGTTCCGGCGTCATCCGAAGGGGGCACCCCGTGATACCTCCGGCGGTCCCGGACCGGGCACTTGCCGAGCTGAGCCGCACCGAGGGCGGCCCGGACACCCTCGCGCTGCTCGTCCGCGACCAGGACACCCGACGACTGCTCATGCTCCGTGCCGTGCTCGACGCCGCCGAGGCCGCCGACCCCGCCGTCTGCCCCGGCGCGGCGAAACGCCGGCTGCGCGAGGACTGGGCGCTGCTGACGGCGGCGGACCGGGCGGGCGACGGCGGCGCGCACTCCGCGGCGCGGGCCCGCCTCACCCATCCGCTGCTGGGACCCTGGGCCCGGCGCGTCCTGGCCGGACTGAACCCCCGCGACGGCCGCCCCACGGCACAGGACCGCACCGAACTCCTGCGGGACCTGGCCCACTTCAGCGCGGTCGCCGTGGCCGCCGCGGCCCGCGCCGGGCTGCCGTTCACCACCGACCTCACCGCCCGCGACGGCGTGCTGACCCTGCCCTCCCTCGGCGCCCTGCGCACGCACGAGCGGGACGACGTACGGATCGAAGTCCGGCACGCCGACGGCCGGCTGACCCTGCGCCGGCCGGAGGCGCCCGAGGTCACCGTGTGCCCGGAGCACCTCACCGGCGCCTGGTCCGCGACCCCCGCCTGGATTCCGGCCCACGCCCTGCCCGGCCTCGTGCCCGGCGCCGCCCCCATGCCGCTGGACGACCTCGACCCCTACCGCGTCCCGCCCCGCGAGCCCGACCAGCACGCGCTGAGCGGACCCATGGCCCCCGACGACGCCGAGCGCAAACGCTGGCTGCAGGCCTGGTCCGGCACCGCCGCCGTACTGCGCGGCGCGGGCGAGCACCGGCTCGCCGAGACGCTCGCCCTGCTGCGCTGCCTGGTCCCGCTGGAGCCGCCCCCCGGCGCCGCCGGCCGCGGCGGCTGCAGCGCGACCCGGCGCGAGGCGTTCGGCGCGCTCCTCAGCAGCACGCCCGCGAGCCCGGTGGCCTTCGCCGCGACCCTCGTGCACGAGGTGCAGCACACCAAACTCGCCGCGCTCAGCGAGCTGGTGGAACTGCACCGGGCCGGCCCCGAGGCCCGCTACTTCGCCCCCTGGCGCCCCGACCCGCGGCCGTACGACGGCCTCCTCCAGGGCGCCTACTCCCACCTGGCGATGGCGGACTTCTTCCAGCGCCGGGCGCTCGCGGACCCCGACCGGGGGGCGGCCGCATGGGCGGAACACGCCCGCTACCACGCCATGGTCGGCGCCGCCCTGCCCGCGCTCGCCGGCTCGCCCGACCTGACACCGGCCGGCCGGCGCTTCGTCGACGCCATGGCCGCCGTCCACGAACGGCTCGCCGCGCGCCCGGCACCCCGGGGGTACACCGCACGCGCCCAGGCGTACGTCAAGGCCGTACGGAACCTGTGGCGGCAGCGGCAGCCTCCGGCGCCTCCGTTCACGAATCGGTGAAAGGCCGATCGGCAAAATACAGACTTCCCGCCCCGCACTGCGGGAAGATCGTCGGGCCCAGGCACGGCGCTGCCGCAGTCGCCGGACTCCCCAGAGCCGCGCCGAGGTTCTACGATTTCAGGTACTACGCGCTGGAGGCCGCCGCATGTCTGAAGCTCGTACGCCGGTCCGGTCGACCGGGAAGGGGGTCGCGAGGCAGACCGTCGCGATCAGCTTCGCCGGGTTCAACCGGCCCTGGGCGGCGTGGATCGGGGACAGGCTGGAGCGGCGCGGTCTGCGCGTGGTGTACCTGCGCTGGGACGCCCCGCCGGACCAGTCCCTCACCGGCCTGCTGCGCGACCTCACGCTGGCCGGCGGCCGCACCCTGATCCTGGTCAGCGAGTGGTACTTCCAGCTGGGCCCGCGCACCCACGAGGAGTGGAACGAGGCCCTGCGCGAGGTCGTCGCGCCCGATCCGGACCGGTTCGCCGCGGTGTCCGTCACCAACACCACCGTGCCCTCCGCCACCGCCGTCCTCGCCCCGGTCGACCTGACCAACATGGGCGCGGAGGAGGCCGAACGGCGGCTGCTGGACCGGCTGGACGTGCCGCTCGACACCCAGGTCACCGGCGACGTCACCCGCCCGGCCCCGCGCTTTCCCGCCTCGATGCCCGACGTCTGGGGCGGTGTGCCGCGCCGCAACACCCGCTTCACCGGCCGCGAGCCGCTCCTGAACGACGCCTACCACCTGCTGCAGGGCAGCGAGCCCGGCGCCGGCGTCCTCACCCTGCACGGCATGTCCGGAGTGGGCAAGACCCAGCTGGCCGTCGAGTACGCATACCGCTTCGGCTCCGAGTACGACGTCGTGTGGTGGGTCGGCTCCGAGAAACGGGTCAGCTACCGCCGCCTCCTCGCCGAACTCGCCCCCCAGCTGGGCCTGTCCACCGGCCCCGAGTACGGCGAACGGCTGCGCGCCGTCCGTGACTCCCTGCGCCGCGGCGAGCCGTACTCCCGCTGGCTGCTCATCCTCGACGGCGCCGACGAGCCCGAGCAGATCTGGGACCTGGTCCCGTCCGGCCCCGGCCACGTGATCATCACCTCCCGCAACCCCGAGTGGAGCGAGCACAACAGCAAGCTCCTCGAAGTGCCCGTCTACGCCCGCGACGAGTCCGTCGCCTTCATCCGGCGCCGCGCGCCCCGGCTGACCGAGACGGACGCCGACCAGCTGGCGGAGGCCCTGGAGGACCTGCCGCTGCTGCTCGACCAGACGGCGGGCTGGCTCAACGACTCCGACCTGTCCGTCGAGGAGTACATCGGCCTGCTGGAGGGCGGCATCGACCAGGACGTGGTCAAGGTGTCCGCGGACTTCCCGCTCGCCTTCCAGACCGCGTGGTCGATACTGCTGAACAAACTCCGCGAGACCGTCCCCGAGTCCGTCGACCTCCTGAGGCTGTGCACCTTCTTCGCCCCCGGGTTCATCCCCGTCCGGCTGCTGAAGGAGATGTCCCACGACGACCTGCCCGAACAGCTCGCGGGTCTCCTCGACGACCCCCTGCTGTGGAACAAGGCGGTCAACCAGCTCCGCCAGTACTCGGTCGTCCGCCTGGAGTCCCACGAGGGGGCCCTGGACGAGACGGCCGCCACGGGCGAGTCGGTCTACCTGCACCGCATGGTCCACCAGATCGTGCACAAGGACATGCCCGAGTCGGACCGGAGCGAGTTCATCGACGTGGTCCGCCGCGCCCTGGCCGAGGCCGACCCCGGCCGCCCGACGGACACCCGCAACTGGGACGCGTACGCGGAGATCGTGCCGCACCTGAAGTACGCCGACGTCCTGCAGAGCAAGGACCGCAAGGTCCAGACGATGGTGCTGAACTGCCTGCGGTACATGTATTTCGCGGGCGAGTACACCGCCGGCGTCAACCTCGGCGCCCGCGCCCTGCGCGCCTGGCGCCGGCTGCTCGGCGAGGCCCACCCCCGGGTCTGGGAGGTCACCTACCACTACGCGAACCTGCTGCGCTCGGCCGGGCGGTTCCAGGAGACGGAGGCCCTGGAGCGGGCGGCGGTGGAGCACCTGCGCGAGGAGAAGGGCGCGAACGACCTGGACCATCTGCGCATGGCCGGCGGACTCGCCGCCGACCTGCGCGAACTCGGCCGCTACGACGAGGCGCTGGAGATGTCCGAGTGGCTCTACGCGGCCTACCGCGAGCTGCTCGGGGACCAGGACTCGCGCACCCTCAACGCCCTGAACAACATCGGCTACACCGTGCGGCTGATGGGTCGCTACGAGGAGGCGCGGGGCATCGACCAGCGCACGCTGGAGGCCCGGCGCCTGCTGCTGAAGGGCCGCCATCCGTGGACGCTCTTCTCCGAGGTGTCGTACGCGATCGACCTGCGGCTGCTGGGCCGCTACGCCGAGGCGGAGTCCGCCCAGGCGAAGAACGTGCGCGAGTACCGGATGGTCATGGGCCGGGACAACCAGGACACCCTGCGCGCCGAGCACAACCTGGCCATGTGCCAGCTGCGCGGCGGCGACCGGGCCTCGGCGGGCACGCTCCTCACGCGCGTGCTCGAAGGCTACGAGCGCAAGCTGGGCGACACCCACGTGCTGACCCTGGCCGCGGCCGTCAGCCAGAGCTGCTTCGCCCGCGAGCACGGCGACATCGACCAGGCCCGCGAGGCCAGCGAGTCGGTCATCGCCCGCTACGAGATGCTGCTGCCCGAAGGCCACCCCTTCGTCATCGGCGCCCGCGCCAACCACGCCCTGATCCTGCGCAGCGTCGGCGAACGGGAGCACGCGTACGCGGTCGCCGAGGAAGCACTGGCCGGGCTGACCGCGGCGCTCGGCGAGGGCCACCCGCACACCCTCGGCTGCGCCATCAACGCCTCGGCGCTGCGCAACCTCGTCGGGGACGCGGAGGCCGCCGCCGACCTCAGCCGGGCCACGATCGCCCGGGCGACCGAGACCCTGGGCCGCACCCACCCGCTCACCCTCTCCGCCCGCGTCGCCCACGCGGCCGACCTGCGCGCCCTGCGGGACCGTCAGCAGGCCGAGAAGGTCGAGCAGGAGGCGCTCTCGGACCTCGCGGCCACCCTGGGCGCCCAGCACACCCACACCATCTCGGCCCGCTCCCGCAACCGTCCGTACTGGGACTTCGAACCGCAGGCGAGCTGAGCGTCCGGCAACGCGAAGGGCCCGGTACCGAGTACGAACTCGGTACCGGGCCCTTGTCCCAAGGCCTACGCCTCGAAGACCTCACGCACCAGCTGCTCCTGCTCCGCCTGGTGGCGCTTGGCCGAGCCGACCGCCGGGGAGGAGGAGTGCGGACGCGAGATGCGGCGCAGGCGCTCGCCGTGCGGGACGTCCGCGCCGACCGCCAGGTCCAGGTGGTCGATCAGGTTGAGCGCGATGAACGGCCAGGCACCCTGGTTCGCCGGCTCCTCCTGGGCCCACAGGTACTTCTCGGCGTTCGGGTACTTGTTGACCTCCGCCTGGAGCTCGGCACCCGGCAGCGGGTACAGCCGCTCGATGCGGATGATCGCCGTGTCGGTGATGCCGCGCTTCTGACGCTCGGCCTCCAGGTCGTAGTACAGCTTGCCGGCCACGAACACGACCTTGCGGACCGCGGCCGGGTCCACCGAGGCGTCGCCGATGACGGGGCGGAACTGACCCGACGTGAACTCCTCCGTCTTCGACGCGGCGGCCTTCAGGCGCAGCATCGACTTCGGGGTGAAGACCACCAGCGGCTTGTGGTGCGGGTTGTGCACCTGCCAGCGCAGGAGGTGGAAGTAGTTCGACGGCAGGGTCGGCATGGCGACCGTCATGTTGTTCTGCGCGCAGAGCTGGAGGAACCGCTCGACACGGGCCGAGGAGTGGTCCGGGCCCTGGCCCTCGTAGCCGTGGGGGAGGAGCAGCGTGACACCGCTCGTCTGGCCCCACTTCTGCTCCGCCGCCGAGATGTACTCGTCGACCACCGTCTGCGCGCCGTTGACGAAGTCGCCGAACTGCGCCTCCCACATCACGAGCGCGTCGGGGCGGGCCAGCGAGTAGCCGTACTCGAAGCCCATGACCGCGTACTCGGACAGCAGGGAGTTGTAGACGTTGTAGCGCGCCTGCTCCTCGGCGAGGTACATCAGCGGCGTGAACTCCTCGCCCGACTCGCGGTCGATGAGGACCGCGTGCCGCTGGCCGAAGGTGCCGCGCTGGGAGTCCTGGCCGGACAGCCGGACCGGGGTGCCCTCAAGGAGCAGGGAGCCGACCGCGAGGGTCTCGCCCATGCCCCAGTCGATCGTGCCGTCCTCGACCATCGTCGCCCGGCGCTGCAGCTGCGGCAGCAGACGCGGGTGGACGTGGAAGGAGTCCGGGATGTTGACCTGGGACTCGGCGATGCGCTTGACGACCTCCGAGGAGATCGCGGTACTCACGGCGACCGGGAAGTCCGCCTGCGGGTCCGGCGCCGGTTCGGCGCCCTGCTGGGCGGTGACGGCCTCGCGGACCTCGGTGAAGACCTTCTCCAGCTGGCCCTGGTAGTCCTGCAGCGCCTGCTCGGCCTCTTCCAGCGTGATGTCGCCGCGACCGATGAGGGACTCGGTGTAGAGCTTGCGCACCGAGCGCTTCTTGTCGATCAGGTCGTACATCAGCGGCTGGGTGAAGGCCGGGTTGTCCGACTCGTTGTGACCGCGGCGGCGGTAGCAGATGAGGTCGATCACGACGTCCTTGTTGAACGCCTGGCGGAACTCGAAGGCCAGGCGGGCAACGCGGACGACGGCCTCGGGGTCGTCGCCGTTCACGTGGAAGATCGGGGCCTCGATCATGCGGGCCACGTCCGTCGCGTACATGGAGGAACGCGAGGACTCGGGGGCCGCGGTGAAGCCGACCTGGTTGTTGATGACGATGTGGACCGTGCCGCCGGTGCGGTAGCCGCGCAGCTGCGACATGTTCAGGGTCTCGGCCACCACGCCCTGGCCCGCGAAGGCCGCGTCGCCGTGCAGCGCGACCGGCAGGACCGTGAAGTCCGTGCCGCCCTTGTTGATGATGTCCTGCTTGGCGCGGGCGATGCCCTCGATGACCGGGTCGACCGTCTCCAGGTGGGACGGGTTGGCGGCCAGCGAGACCGTGATCTGCTCGCCGTCCAGGCCGGTGAAGGTGCCCTGGGCGCCCAGGTGGTACTTCACGTCGCCGGAGCCGTGCATCGACTTCGGGTCGAGGTTGCCCTCGAACTCGCGGAAGATCTGCGCGTACGACTTGCCGACGATGTTCGCGAGCACGTTCAGCCGGCCGCGGTGGGCCATGCCGATGACGACCTCGTCCAGCCGGGACTCGGCCGCGGAGTCGATCACCGCGTCGAGCAGCGGGATGACGGACTCGCCGCCCTCCAGCGAGAAGCGCTTCTGGCCGACGTACTTGGTCTGCAGGAACGTCTCGAAGGCCTCGGCGGCGTTCAGGCGGCGCAGGATCCGCAGCTGCTCCTCGCGCTCCATCTTGGAGTGCGGGCGCTCCACGCGGTCCTGGATCCACTTGCGCTGCTTGGGGTCCTGGATGTGCATGAACTCGATGCCGATGGTGCGGCAGTACGAGTCGCGCAGCACACCGAGGATGTCGCGCAGCTTCATCAGGGACTTGCCGGAGAAGCCGCCGACCGCGAACTCGCGCTCCAGGTCCCACAGGGTGAGGCCGTGCTCGGTGATGTCCAGGTCGGGGTGCTTGCGCTGCTTGTACTCCAGCGGGTCGGTGTCGGCCATGACGTGGCCGCGGACCCGGTAGGAGTGGATCAGCTCGAAGACGCGGGCGGCCTTGGTGACGTCGTCGTCGTGGGACGCGTCGATGTCCCGGAGCCAGCGGACCGGCTCGTAGGGGATGCGCAGGGCCTCGAAGATGTCGTCGTAGAAGCCGTTCTCGCCGAGGAGGAGGTTCGCGACGGCGCGCAGGAACTCGCCGGAGGCGGCGCCCTGGATCACCCGGTGGTCGTAGGTCGACGTGAGCGTCATGACCTTCGAGATGCCGAGCTTGTTCAGGGTGTCCTGGCTGGTGCCCTGGAACTCCGCGGGGTAGTCCATGGAGCCGACGCCCATGATGACCGACTGGCCGGGCATCAGGCGCGGGACCGAGTGGACGGTGCCGAGGCCGCCGGGGTTGGTCAGGGAGACCGTGACACCGGTGAAGTCGTCCATCGTCAGCTTGCCGTCACGGGCGCGGCGGACGATGTCCTCGTAGGCCTGCCAGAACTCGAAGAAGTTCAGCGTCTCGGCCTTCTTGATGGCGGCCACGACGAGCTGGCGGTCGCCGTTGGGCTTCACCAGGTCGATGGCCAGGCCGAGGTTGACGTGGGCCGGCTTGATGAGGGTCGGCTTGCCGTCCTTCTCGCCGAACGCGTGGTTCATCGCCGGCATGGCCTTGATGGCCTGCACCATCGCGTAGCCGATCAGGTGCGTGAAGGAGATCTTCCCGCCCCGGGCGCGCTTGAGGTGGTTGTTGATGACGATGCGGTTGTCGAACAGCAGCTTCACCGGGACCGCGCGGACCGAGGTGGCCGTCGGCAGCTCCAGAGAGGCGTTCATGTTCTTGGCGACCGCGGCGGCCGGACCGCGCAGCGTGACCAGCTCGGGGCCCTCGGGGGCCGCGGCGGCCGGGGCCGCCTTGGCGGCGGCCGGCTTCGGCTGGGCGGGCGCCTGTGCGGGCTGCGCCGGCTTGGCCGGTGCCGGGGCCTGCGCCGCGGGAGCCGGTGCCGGGGCGGGGGCCGCGGCGGGCTTCGGGGCGGCGGGAGCCGGCGCGGCGGCGGCCTGGGGGGCCGGGGCCGCGGGCTGGGCCTGCGGGGCCGTGGAGGTGGTCCCTGCGGCCCCCGCGGCCGCAGTACCCGCCGCAGCCGGGGTGACAGGTGCACCCGGCTTGTAATCGGCGAAGAAGTCCCACCAGGCGCGGTCTACCGAATTCGGGTCCTGGAGGTACTGCTGATAGATCTCGTCGACGAGCCACTCGTTCGGACCGAAGGCAGCTGCGGGGTTCTTCCCGGCTTGGTCGTCGGTGGAGACGCTCGGGTTACTGGGGGACTGTGGCGACACGGCGGCAACCGCCCTCTTCCGCTTCACAAGGTGATGGACAGCGGGAATAAAGGCTACGCCTCCATGGCCGGGAAGGTCAGGTCGAGCAAGGTCATCGTCGCGTAAGTCACATCGGAAATCTTGTTTCAGGGCTTGATATGGCGGGAAACAAGCGTGGTTCCGCATGTGAGAGGGTGCACAAACCCGGGCCCGGCGCGCCGTCCCACGAAGGGTGGCGCGGGCCTGCCCCTGATCACACGTGTCCAGCTGCGCCGCAGCGGCGGCGACCGTCGTGGATCTTGTGCTTCCGGTTCGGACTTTACGTCAACTTGGGGCGGAAGTCAGTCCCGGGAGGGTGACGATGATCCGGCAGCCCCGCTCGGATTCGGCCACACCGATCCGGCCGCGGTGCAGATCCACCGCCCAGCGGGCGATGGCCAGCCCGAGTCCCGTGCCGCCGTCGCTGCCCGGGCCGTGCGGCCGGGTGACCGCGCCCCGGTTGAAGCGCTCGAACACCCGGTGCCACTCGGACCGGGGGATTCCGGGACCCTCGTCCAGGACCTCCAGCTCCAGCGACTCCGGCTGCGGCCCGCGCCGCGCCTTCACCGTCACGCGGCCGTGCGGCGGGCTGTGCTTGACCGCGTTGTCGATCAGGTTGGCGACGACCTGGTGGATGCGCTCGGGGTCCGCGTGCGCGGTCAGCTCGGGCGGCGAGACGTCCAGGTGGAGGTGGACGTCGGTGCGCGTGTGGCTGCCGGAGCCGGAGGCGATGCCCGCCCGTGCCGAGGCCACCATGTTGGCCTCCTTCAGCACGCCGGACAGGTACGGCCACACCTCGAAGCGGCGCATCTTCAGCGGGACGACGCCGTTGTCCAGCCGCGACAGGTCCAGCAGGGTCTCCACCAGCCGGCCCAGCCGCTCGGTCTGCTTCAGGGCCGTCCGCATGGTCTCCTGGTCGGCCTCGGTGACCCCGTCGACGATGTTCTCCAGCACCGCGCGCAGGCCGGCGATGGGCGTGCGCAGCTCATGGGAGACGTTCGCGACCAGCTCCTTGCGCTGGCGGTCCTGGGCCTCCAGCTCGTCGGCCATGACGTTGATCGTCCCGGCCAGGTCGCCCAGCTCGTCCCGGCGGTTCTCGCGGACCCGGCGGGTGTAGTCGCCCTGCGAGATCGACCGGGCCACCGCGTTCATCTCGTCCAGCGGCGAGGTCAGCGAGTGCGCCACGAACTGCGTGATCAGCAGCGTGGCGATCATCGAGAAGACCGTGATGAAGCGCAGCTCGGTCTTGGTGTGCACCGCGATCATCGACAGACCGGTGGTGATCAGCACCGAGATGACGACCAGCGCGCCGAGCTTGGTCTTGACCGAGAACGGGCGTACGCCGCCCCAGGGGTCCTCGCCGGGGCTCCCGGGGCTCCTCCGTGCGGCCTGCCGCCCGCCGTCGCTCATGGCGTCGGTGTCTCCAGGGCGTAGCCCACGCCGTGCACCGTACGGATCCGCTCGGCGCCGATCTTCCGGCGCAGCGCCTTGATGTGGCTGTCGACCGTGCGGGTCCCGGAGGCGTCCGCCCAGTCCCACACCTCGGCCAGCAGCTGCTCCCGGGAGAGCACCGCGCGCGGGGTGTTCGCCAGGCACACCAGCAGGTCGAACTCGGTCGGCGTCAGGTGGACGTCCTCGGACTTCACCCGCACCCGGCGCTGCGCGTGGTCGATCTCCAGCTCACCGAGGCGCAGGATGCCGGAGCGGGGCGTGGTGGCGGCGAGGGCCGCCCGCTCCACCCGGCGCAGCAGCACGTGCACGCGTGCCGCCAGTTCGCGCATCGAGAACGGCTTGGTCATGTAGTCGTCCGCGCCGACGCCGAGACCGACGAGCATGTCCGTCTCGTCGTCCCGCGCGGTCAGCATCAGCACCGGTACCGGCCGCTGCGCCTGGACCCGCCGGCAGACCTCAAGACCGTCGAAGCCCGGCAGCATGATGTCGAGGATCAGCAGGTCGGGCTGCCAGGCCTCGGCCGTGTCGACCGCGGCCGGACCGTCCACCGCAGTCTGTACGAGAAATCCCTCGGCACGCAGCCGGGCCGCGATGGCGTCGACGATCGTGGGGTCGTCCTCGACGACCAGCACCCGGCGCTGAGCGCCCGGGGTGCTCGTCGCCGCGCCGCTCTGGGAGGTGTGTGTCTGCTCCATCGCCCGCCCCTGCTTGTTGCTTTCCGGAATCAGTGGGGTGATCCCATGTCTGCGATCGACGCTTGGTTGATCCGTTGAATGATCCGCGTCAGGGCAGCACACTACGGGGATCCGCCGCGCTGCCGCTATCCAGGGCGGACCGCGAGGTGCACAGCGTCCGGAACGCCCCGGGCAACCGGCACCTCTTCGGTACGCACCTGCCGGAACCCGGCATTCCGCAAGCTTCCTTCAAAATCCGGAGAGGGTGCGGCCGACCACACCGCGAGCACCCCGCCGGGCTTCAACACCCTTGCGCAGGAAGCGAGTCCGGCCGGGGAGTACAGGCTGTCGTTGCCGTCCGTGACGGTCCAGCCGGGCCCGTTGTCGATGTCCAGGCACAGCGCGTCGAACGTGTCCGACGTCTCAGTGACGTAAGGAACGAGATCGCCCTGGACGACGTCGGTGCGCGGATCGGTGAGCGCCGCGGCGGACAGCCGGCCGAGCGGTCCGTCCCGGTGCCAGCCGATCACCGCCGGTTCGCGCTCCACCACGGTGATCCGCCCCCAGCGCCGGTCCGCGGCGGCGTGTGCGAGCGAGAACCCGACGCCCAGCCCGCCGAGCAGCAGCGCCGGCCCCGGCCGCCCGTCCAGCGCGTCGTACGCCGCGTCGACCAGCAGCCGTTCCGAGCGGCCGTCGGAGGTGTCCATCAGGAAACACCCGTTGGCGATGATCTGGAGCAGCGCGCCGTGTCTGCGCAGCACCACCTCGCCGTACGGGCCGTCACGCCGGTCGAGGACCACGGGAGTGTCGTACGCGGCAGTCATGCCCCCATCCTGCTTGAACGTGTCCTGTCGGGTACGGGAATTGCGGATGACGGTGGCGCGGCCCCGGTGCGACGTACTCGTCCGAGGGGCGTACGCCGGGGTGCGGACGCGAGCGGAATGTAGGAGGTTGCTGAGAATCGGCTTCCGCGTGGCGTCGGTCATAGACATGCGGCCGGTCGAGCCTCAATGGTGGGCGCGACGGAAGGAGTGCCTCATCGTGGAACGGACCGCGACGGGCCCTGCGGCGGCCGCGTCCCCGCCCCCGGCGGGCACGCCCCTGTCCGACGGTGCCGCCGTCGTCCCGGCCCCCGTGTTCGAGGGCCTCCTGGACGGCATGCCCCGCCAGCGCGGCCCCGAGCCGGTGGCTCCCTCCGCCACGCTCGGCCCCGCGCCGGCGGCTCCCGTGCCCGTCGGGGCACCGCGTCCGGTCCCGGCCGCCCGGCTGTGGCGGCTGCTGCCCACCCCGGCCGCCACGCCCTTCACCTTCGGCTACGCCGCCCTCCTCGCCGTCACCTCCGCCGTCGCGGCCGTGGCCGACCCCGGGCTGATGAACACGCTCTACCAGGGCTCCAGCACCGACGTGGCCCATCTGGTGCAGTCGCCCGCGGTGGTGCTCCTGGCGAGCGCGCTGTGGATCGCGGGCGGGATCCTCTCGCCGTACAGCGCGGCCTTCGTGCTGGTGCTCACCGCGCTGGAGCGGCGCATAGGCGGAGGGCGTGCGGCCTGTGTCTTCCTGGCCGGGCACGTCCTGGCCACGCTCGCCACCGAGGTCCCGGTGGGCCTCGCCGTCCTGGCGGGCCATCTCCCGGCCACGTCCCTGCACCGCCTCGACTACGGCATCAGCTTCGGCGTGGCCGCCAGCATCGGTTCCCTGGCCGGTCTGCTCCGCCCCTGGTTCCGCTGGCCCCTGCTCACCGTGGTGGCCGGGCTGCTGCTGAACGACCTGGCCGAGTTCGTGGACCCGATGACGGACTGGGGCCACCTGATCGCTTTGACGATAGGCGTCCTGAGCTGGCCCCTCGTGCGCCGCTGGGCCCGCGCGGTCTGACCTCTCACTGCTTTCACCTGCATGGATCTCTACGTCACCCTCTGATCGCTCACAGCGAACACGTGGGGGGAACACCAGCCCCTGCCCAGAGGTTGAGTCGGCATAGCTCAAGTTGACTGCCGAAGGGGAGATCATGGCTGCTGAGTCCACGGCGTTCACGCTCGTACTGCCCGTGCTGCCGCTCGACGACGAGGTCGTGCTGCCCGGCATGGTGGTTCCGCTGGACCTGAGCGACGCCGAGGTGCGGGCCGCGGTGGAGGCCGCACAGGCCGCCGCCCGGTCGGCGCCCGGAAAGCCCCAGGTGCTGCTGGTGCCACGCATCGACGGCACGTACGCCAAGACCGGTGTGCTCGGTACGGTCGAGCAGGTCGGCCGGCTGGCCGACGGCGACCCGGGGGCTCTGATCCGCGGCCGCGGCCGGGTGCGGATCGGCGCGGGCACCACGGGGCCCGGCGCGGCCCTGTGGGTCGAGGGCGCCCGGATCGAGGAGAGCGTGCCCGAGCCGTTGCCCGGTCAGGTCGCCGACCTCGTCAAGGAGTACAAGGCGCTGGCCACCAACTGGCTGAAGAAGCGCGGCGCCTGGCAGGTCGTCGACCGCGTCCAGGCGATCGAGGACGTCTCCGCGCTCGCCGACAACTCCGGATACTCACCGTTCCTCACCATCGAACAGAAGGTCGAACTGCTGGAGACCGCCGACCCGGTGGCCCGGCTCAGGCTCGCCGCGCAGCAGCTCCGCGACCACCTCGCCGAGCAGGACGTGGCCGAGACCATCGCCAAGGACGTCCAGGAGGGCGTCGACAAGCAGCAGCGCGAGTTCCTGCTGCGCCGCCAGCTGGAGGCCGTCCGCAAGGAGCTGCGCGAGCTGAACGGCGACGGCACGGACACGGCCGAGGAGTCCGACGACTACCGCGCCCGCGTCGAGGCCGCCGACCTGCCCGAGAAGGTCCGCGAGGCCGCGCTCAAGGAGGTCGACAAGCTGGAGCGGTCCAGCGACCAGTCCCCGGAGGGCTCCTGGATCCGCACCTGGCTCGACACGGTCCTGGAGCTGCCCTGGAACGAGCGGACTGACGACAGTGCTTCCGCCTACGACATCCAGGGCGCCAAGGCGGTCCTCGACGCCGAGCACGCGGGCCTGGAGGACGTGAAGGAGCGGATCACCGAGTACCTGGCGGTGCGCAAGCGGCGCGGCGAGCGCGGCCTCGGCGTCATCGGCGGCCGACGTGGCGGTGCTGTGCTTGCCCTGGTCGGTCCGCCTGGTGTCGGAAAGACCAGCCTGGGAGAGAGTGTCGCCCACGCGATGGGGCGGAAGTTCGTCCGCGTCGCGCTCGGCGGCGTCCGCGACGAGGCCGAGATCCGCGGCCACCGGCGTACGTACGTCGGCGCGCTGCCCGGCCGGATCGTGCGCGCCGTCAAGGAGGCCGGGTCCATGAACCCGGTGGTCCTGCTGGACGAGATCGACAAGGTGGGCTCCGACTTCCGCGGCGACCCGGCCGCGGCCCTGCTCGAAGTCCTGGACCCGGCGCAGAACCACACCTTCCGGGACCACTACCTGGAGGTCGAACTCGACCTGTCCGACGTGGTGTTCCTGGCCACCGCCAACGTCCTGGAGGCCATCCCGGAGGCGCTCGCCGACCGGATGGAGATCGTGCGGCTCGACGGCTACACCGAGGACGAGAAGGTCGTCATCGCCCGGGACCACCTGCTCCCGCGCCAGCTGGAGCGGGCCGGCCTGCGCGAGGACGAGGTCACGATCGACGAGGGCGCGCTGCGCAAGCTCGCCGGCGAGTACACGCGCGAGGCGGGCGTCCGTACCCTGGAGCGCTCGATCGCCCGCCTGCTCCGCAAGGTCGCGGCGCAGCACGAACTCGGCGAGCGGGAGCTGCCGTTCACCGTCCGGGACGCGGACCTGCGCGGTCTGCTCGGGCGTCCGCACCACGTGCCCGAGTCCGCCCAGGACCCGGCCGAGCGCCGTACGTCGGTGCCGGGCGTGGCGACGGGCCTCGCGGTCACGGGAGCGGGCGGCGACGTCCTCTTCGTGGAGGCGTCGCTGGCCGACCCGGAGACGGGCGCGGCGGGGCTGACCCTGACCGGTCAGCTGGGCGACGTGATGAAGGAGTCGGCGCAGATCGCGCTCAGCTTCCTGCGCAGCCACGGTGCCGAACTGGAGCTGCCGGTGGCCGACCTCAAGGACCGGGGCGTGCACATCCACTTCCCGGCGGGCGCGGTCCCGAAGGACGGGCCGAGCGCGGGCATCACGATGACCACCGCCCTCGCGTCCCTGCTCTCCGGCCGGCTGGTCCGTCCGGACGTGGCGATGACCGGCGAGGTCTCACTGACCGGCCGGGTGCTGCCCATCGGCGGTGCGAAGCAGAAGCTGCTCGCCGCCCACCGCGCCGGGGTGACCACCGTGATCATCCCCAAGCGCAACGAACCCGACCTGGACGACGTCCCGGCCGAGGTGCTGGCCACGCTCGACGTCCACACCGTGACCGACGTCCGCCAGGTCCTGGAACTGGCGCTCGCGCCCGCCGTGCACGGCGCGGCCCCGGAGGTTCCGGTCGCGGCGTGACGGACGCGGCCGGACGGACGAAGGCCCGGGTCCCGTGAGGGAGGCCCGGGCCTTCGCCCTGCGCTCGTCCGCTCGTCACGGGACGAGCGACTGCAGTGCCCACACCGTCTCGCCGACCCGGTCGTGGCGGGTGCCCCAGCGTTCGGCGAGCCGGGCGCGGGGCAGGCGCGGGGCGGTGCCGCCGGCGTCGTACACCTCGCAGATCAGCGTGGCGTCCTGGTGGATCAGCCGGAGCAGGATGGGCGGGCGGCCGTAGCGGATGGTGTCGGTGACCAGCTCGCTGACCACCAGCTCGGTGGTGAACGCGGCCTCCGTCAGGCCCCACGCGGACAGCTGCTCCTCGGTGAGTCGGCGGGCGCGGGCGACCATGGCGCGATCGTCCGCCGGCTCCCAGGCGGCGACCCGGTCCGCGTGCAGGGCGCGGGTGCGGGCGACGAGCGGCGCGACGTCGTCGTCGGGGCGGTGCGCGAGCACGCCCAGTTCCACGAGCCGGCCGTCGCGGTGGCGCAGCGGGACGGTGCCGTTCCAGCGCTGCCGGCCGGCCAGGGCGCGGCGGGCGTCGGCGGGGGAGTCGTAGCCGAGCAGGCGCCGGACGCCCTCGTTCCAGCTCGTGAGGATGCCCTGCTCGTCGATGGTGGCCGTGGTGGTGTACGTCGCCTGCCGCTCCTGTCGCTCCGTCGCCGCACATCTCGCCTTGTCCGGCGGGCTCTCCCCGACCAGGATCGGCCGGTGCGGCGCGGAGCACCAGCGCAGCGGCCCGCGCACGACGTGGCCCCCGCGCGCCGGCGGGGGCCACGAAGAGGTCACCGCGTCAGGCGTCAGCCGTTGGCCAGTGCCTGCACCCGGTCCAGCGCCCCGTTGAACTTGTCGTGGTCGCCGACCGTCGGGCCGGAGGAGGTGTACTGCCACATCGTGTAGTACCCCCAGCCGGCCGGCAGCGTGCCCGGGTCCGAGGCGTAGCGGGCGATCCACAGCGGGTTGTTCGCCGCGAAGCCGCCGTAGTTCCCGGTGCAGTCGACCCACCAGCTGGTCGCCGTGTAGATCACGGCGTCCCGGCCGGTGCGCGCCTTGTAGGTGTTCAGGAAGTCGGCGATCCAGCCGACCATCGCGCTCGCCGACTTGCCGTAGCACTCGGCGCCGTACGGGTTCCACTCGATGTCGAGCGCGCCGGGCAGTGTCCTGCCGTCCTTGGACCAGCCGCCGCCGTGGTCGACGAAGTAGTTCGCCTGGGTGGCGCCGCTGGTGGTGTCCGGGGTCGCGAAGTGGTAGGCGCCGCGGATCATGCCGACGTCGTACGAGCCGTTGTACTGCTGGGCGAAGTACGGGTTCGTGTAGTACGTGCCCTCGGTGGCCTTGGTGTACGCCCACCGGACCCCGCTGCTCCACAGGGTCGACCAGGCGACGTTGCCCTGGTAGCCGGCGACGTCCACGCCCTCGGTCTGGGTGACGGCACCGCTGGCGGGCGAGCCGCTGCTGCCGTCGTGCGCGAAGACGCCCATGCCCATGTGGGCGGAGCCGCGGCTGGGCGCGGTCGCGGTGGCGGCCTGGGCCGGGGTGAGGGGAAGAGTGAGGGAGAGCGCCGCGAGCAGGGCCGTGAGGAGAGCGTGGGGGGTGCGGACGGTGCCGGGTCTGAGCACGGGCATGGCGTGCCTCCGGAGGGAGAGAGGTGGGGGGAGCGACGAACACGTGGGGGGTCGTCCCACTGAGCGTGGGCATGCCATTCATTGCCTGGTAAAGAAGCTACGCACGTAGATGACGGCGTGGGAAGGGGGTCCGGGCGCCGCCGTTGGTCTACGCCTGCGAAATACTTACGGAGCTGCGGCAATGACGGCGTTTGACAGAAACTTTCAGGATCGCGAAACCGAGCAGGGGTGCTGACGTGCACGAGCACGGAAACGACGGCGCACATCGTGCCGCCGGGCAGATGACGCCCAGTGGTGCAGACCAGGAATTCCTGGCGCTGGAGCGGGAGTTGACCGTGCTCCTGCGGCGCGCCCGGGCCAACCAGGGCGAGATGGCCCGCGAGGTCCATCCCGACCTGGAGTCCTCCGCGTACGGGCTGCTCATCCGGCTCGACGAGTGCGGCGGCCAGCGGGCCACGGAACTGGCCGGCTATATCGGCGTCGGCAAGGCCACCATGTCCCGCCAGCTGCGCGCCCTGGAGGAGCTGGGCCTGATCGCCCGCGAGCCGGATCCCGCCGACGGCCGCGCCTGGCTCGTCACCCTCACCGACGAGGGCCGCGGCCGGGTCGGCACGGTGCGCGAGGCCCGCCGTGCCCGCTACGTCAGCCAGCTCGCCCACTGGGACCGCCACGAGGTCGCCGAGCTGGCCCGGCTGCTGCACCAGCTCAACGGCGTGATGGAGAAGTAGGGGTAAAGGGGGTACGCGGTAGCCGCGGAGCCGTGACGGCGCACGACACACGGCTCACAGCTCCGCGTACACCACCGTCGCGTCGTCGTGCGTCTTGCTCCGCCGCAGAAAGGCCCGCTCCTCGCTGTCCGCCGTCTCCAGCTCCCGCACCCGCTCCACCAGCGACCGGGCGCCGTCCTTCGCCACCAGGTCGAACAGGGCCGTCCAGTCGCCCTCGTGGAACGTCTCCGTCCACCGGGTCGCCCCGTCCGTCAGCGCGACCAGGGCCCGGACCCCGGCGCGGGGCACGGTGCCGGTGACCGCGCGGGCGGATACGGCGGGGTCGGCGGCGGCCGTGAAGAAGCCGCCCTCCTTGTTGCGCAGGTCCGCGTCCACCAGGGCTTCCGTGGCGAGCGCGGTGCGCGGGAGCCGGGCCAGCCGGTCGTCCAGCACCGGCGTGACCGTACCGTCGGGCGCCGTCAGCAGCAGCGCGGAGTCGGACAGCACCAGGTACTCGACGGTCTCGGCGGACCAGCGCGCCAGGGCGACGGTTGCCTGCGGGGTTCGCGGGTGAGAAAGGTCACAGGTGTCCGCATGGGCCTCGGCCGTGCGGGCGATGGCCCGCGAGAGTATCTCCGGGAGCGTCAGATCTCGCCCCGAAACGGTCAGTTCGGTCAGCGCGCCGCCGAGCCGCGCCGTGAACCAGGGGACGGAATGCAGACACCCCGTCCCACCCCTCGGCGGTGTCACCCCGTCCAGGACGATCACACAACCGCCCTGTCCGGAGGCGGGTAGTCCGACACCGGCGAAGTCCTCGTTGGGGCGGTTCGCGTCGCCGGGCTCCGAAACGAGTTCAGTTCGCATCCAGCCAGTCTGCACGAGGCTTTCACAGCCTCCGCCAAAGGCTGGCATGCGCCGCCGAATTGCCACGACCCCGCAGGTCAGCCGCCTGCTTTGGGGGGGAATCCACCCTTCCGGGAACACGTGGGTGGCGAATACTGCCAAAGCATCCCGCGCGCGTCCAACCGGCGTGCCCCGCGGCAGTCGTGCACGCGCCACAGGAACTTGCCCGCCAACTCCCCAGCGATGTTCACTCCTTCGAGTGGCGGGTCAGGTGATGCACGACCACTGCCCACCGGCGCTGGGAGGGTCGGGAACCGTACGAACCGGGTGTACGCACCACTTGGCACCGAGATGACGGGGCGCCACCCGGACCCCTTGGTAGTCGAGTTCAGGAATGCGAGCACCGGTGCAGAAAAAGCGGCCTCGGCGCACAGGCAGGCAGACGGACCCCGCGGGGACCGCCCAGCAGACCCCCGTGGGCACCGGCCGCCCCACTCATGTGCGCAGCCGGCTGATCGTCGCCGTCGCCGTGGTGGCCGCCGCCGTCGCGGGCGCCGGGACGCCGTCCCTCCTCACCGCCTCCGGGGACGTCAGCGACGCGCAGAGTCTGGTGACGCTGGCCGGCCGGACCCAGGACGCGCTCGCCCTGGCGAACTCCCTCGCCGACGAGCGGGACGAGGTCACCACCTACATCGCGGCCGGGCGCGTCAAGTCCAAGGCACCCTCCGAGGACCGCAGCGCCCGCGTCGACCGCCAGGTCGAGGACCTGCGCGGCACCTCCGACACCCCGGCGAGCCTGCGCGGCGAACTCGACGGCATCGCCGCCGTCCGCCACTCCGCGCTCACCGGCCAGACCACGGCGCTCCAGGCCCACCAGGCCTACTCGCAGACGATCGCCGCCCTGCACAAGGTCGCCGAGCAGCTGGCCGACCAGTCGACCCCGCGGGCCGGCTCCGGCGCCCACGCGCTCGCCGAACTGGACACCGCCGTCCAGCAGTCCGCCGCCGCCCGCGGCCTGCTGCTGGCCGCGCTGAGCGTGCCGGGCGCCACCCGGACGGTGATCAGTCCCGTCACCGGCCTGCCGGTCACGACCTCCACGGCGACCGAGGCCGACAGGAAGCAGCGCGACGCCCTCACCGCCGCCGCCCAGCAGGCCCGGCTGCGCGCCGACGTGGCCCTCGCCGACTTCCGCGAGACCGCCCCGCAGTCCGCCGTCGACTCCTACGACTCGACCGTCACCGGCCAGGACGTCGACACCGCGGAGAAGTACCTGACCACGCTCACCGCCCAGCCCACGCTCACCGACAGCGAGCCGGCCACCAGCGCCAAGAAGGTGGACGCGGCCCTGTCCGCGCGGGTCGACCTGATGCGCGGCGCGGAGTCGGCCCTCTACGACCACCGCACCAAGGACCTGGCGCAGCTCCGGGACGACGACGTCACGGCGCTGGAGATCCGCATCGCCGTCCTCGGCGCCCTGATGCTGGCGGCGGTGGGCATCGCGACGGCCATGGCCCGCACCCTCACCCGTCCCCTGTCCGTGCTGCGTCGCGGCTCGGCCCGCCTGGCGGAGCCCGGGGACGCGGCGACGCGGGAGCCGATCGTCTTCACCGGCCGCAACGACGAGTTCGCCCAGGTGGTCCGCTCGGTCAACGCCCTGCACGCGCACGCGGCGGCTCTGCACGAGCGCGTCGCCACGCTGGAGACCGACCGCAAGCACCTGGTCGGCCAGCGCCAGAAGATGGCCGACGCCCGCGAGGAGCTGCGCGCCGAACTCGCCGATTCCGCAGCCCAGTTGACACGGCTGCGCACCAGCATCGGCGGCACGTTCGTGAATCTCGCCCTGCGCACCCTCGGCCTGGTCGAGCGCCAACTGGCCGTCATCGAGGGCCTGGAGGAGCGCGAGCAGGACCCCGACCGGCTGGCCACGCTCTTCAAGCTCGACCACTTCGCCACGGTCATGCGCCGGCACAGCGAGAACCTCCTCGTCCTCGCGGGCACCGAGCACGTCCAGCAGCACCACGGCCCGGTCCCGCTGGTCGACGTCGTCCGCGCGGCGGTCAGCGAGATCGAGCGCTACGAACGCGTCCGCATCGCCTCGTTGCCGCCCCACGCCCACGTGGCCGGCTTCGCCGCGGACGACCTCTCCCATCTGCTCGCCGAACTGATGGAGAACGCCACCTCGTTCTCCCCGCCGGACCTTCCGGTGGAGGTCTCGGGCTGGCTCCTGGAGTCCGGCGAGGTGATGCTCTCCGTCCAGGACGAGGGCATCGGCATGGCGACGGACCGCCTCGACCACCTCAACGTCCGCCTGGCCGACTTCGACCCCGAGTCCCACTACGACAACGAGGGCGACGCCGGTCTCGGCCTCGGCCTGTACGTCGTCGCGCGCCTCGCCCACCGGCACGGCGTCCGGGTGCAGCTGCGCGAGCAGAAGCAGGGCGGTGTCGCGGCGGTCGTCGTCCTGCCCGCCACCCTCCTCACCCAGGCCCCGTCGGCCGCGCTTCCGCCGCGGACCACGTCGATGAGCGGCACCGGCACCTTCTCCCTCCCCGGCGCCGACGCCGAGGTGAACTCCAACGTCCTGCACGCCCGCGCGAAGGGCGCCGACCTGCTGGTCGCCCTCGCGGAGGAAGCGGTCCGGGCGGAGACGGCCGGCGCCGAGGCGGACGAGCCCGCCGAACACGGGCAGGCCGAACCGGGCACGGCCCAGCACACGGAGACCCGGCCGAAGGCCCCGGCGGAGACGTACGCCGAGACGACGATGGAGCTGCTGCTCCCGGACGTGACCCAGCCCCCGACGGACCCCGCCCCGCCCCCGGCGTCCACCGGCCGGCCGACGCCCGCGCCCGCCACCGCGCCCCCGGGCCCGGAGCGTACGCCCCCGGCGTCCGTGGACCCCTCGACGGCCGCACCTGCCCCGGCTCCGGCGCCCACGGCCCCGTTGCCCACGCGCCCGGCGCCCACGCACCCGGCGGACGCCGACGGCGGAGCCGAGGCGGGCGCCGTACGGGCCGAGGCTCCGCAGGAAACCGCCGAGGCTCCGCAGGAAACGGCCGACGCGGAGGAGCAGGTCACCAGCAAGGGCCTCCCCAAGCGCACCCCCAGGATCACCGCCCCCGCCCAGGCCCCGCGCCAGCGGACCGGCAGCGTCGACGCCGATGCGCTCCGCCGCAGGCTCGGCGGCTTCCGCAGCGGCGCCCAGGCCGGGTACCGCGCCGTGGAGGCGGAGATCGAGGAGCAGACCGCCGGTCACCGCCGGCCGACCGCTTACGCACACGCCGAAGAAACCACGGGGGGCACAGCCGAGGAGGCAAGCAGTTGACCGCGCCCAGTACCTACGGACTGAGCAGTGAAGCCCGCAACCTGCACTGGCTGCTGACCAATCTGGTCGAGGAAGTGCCCGGCATCCAGTCCGTCGCCGTGGTCTCCTCGGACGGTCTGCTGCTGCTCTCGTCCGATCCGGGCCAGGCGGAGCAGTCCCGGCAGCGCCGCCCGGCGAAGGGCCCCCGCGGGTCCTCCGCCGACCTCGCCACCATCGTCTCCGGCATCGGCAGCCTCACCATCGGCGCCGCCAAGCTGATGGACTTCGGCGGGGTCAGGCACACCATGGTCGCCATGGAGGAGGGCAGCCTCTTCGTGATGTCCATCAGCGACGGCTCGCTGCTCGGGGTGCACGGTTCCGCCGAGTGCGACATGAGCGTGGTGGCGTACCACATGGCCCTGTTCGTCGGCCGCGCCGGCCACGTCCTCACGCCGGAACTCCGCTCGGAGCTACGGCAGTCACTGGAGTCCCAGTCGACCGGGAGCGCGCGATGAGCGGCACACCGAACAAACTCCCCGTACGCGGCGGCGACCGCAAACCCGCCCGCGTCCGCCCCTACTCGCTCACCGGCGGCCGTACCCGCTTCGGCCACGTCCTCCTCGTGGAGACGTTCGTAGCCAGCACAGCGGCGCTCGAAGCCCCGGAGGAGCGCAGGGAACTGACGAACGGCTCCCTCAACACCCGGGTCATGCCGGAGATGCGGGCCATCGTCGAACTGTGCCGCCGTATGCGCACGGTGGCCGAGATAGCCGCGCTGCTGAAGATGCCGCTCGGCGTGGTCCGCGTCCTCCTGAGCGATCTCGCGGACCAGGGAAAGATCCGTGTGTACGGCACCGGCACCGGTCACGGCACCGGCCGCCCGGACCGCGCTCTGCTGGAAAGGGTGCTCGGTGGACTCCGTCGTCTCTGACACCGCCGCCTCCGCGGCCGGCGCCTCCGCGGTCGGAGGCATCCCCCTCGTCGCCGGTTTCGCCGAGCCCGACGAGGACCTGAAGTCCTGGCAGACGGACCGCACGCGGGCCCCCATCGCCACCAAGATCGTGGTGGCCGGAGGCTTCGGCGTCGGCAAGACCACACTCGTCACCGCCGTCTCGGAGATCACGCCGCTGCAGACCGAGGCGCTGATGACCGAGGCGAGCGAGGACACCGACGACCTCACCGCCACGCCGGACAAGGTCACGACCACCGTGGCCATGGACTTCGGCCGTCTCACGCTCGACGACGACCTGGTGCTCTACCTGTTCGGCACGCCGGGCCAGCAGCGGTTCTGGTTCATGTGGGACGACCTGGTACGTGGCGCGATCGGTGCGGTCGTCATGGCCGACACCCGCCGGCTGAAGGACTCCTGGCCCGCGCTGGACTACTTCGAGAGCTGCGGGCTGCCGTACGTCGTCGCCGTCAACCACTTCGACGGCAGCGAGCGGTTCGAGCCGGAGGACGTACGGGAGGCGCTGACGATCCCCGCGCACATCCCTGTCATGATCATGGATGCGCGGCGTCGAATTTCGGTCATCGAGATACTCCTGGCCCTGGTCGGCCACGCGCTGGACGAAACCCCCGAGTAGTCCGATCAGTTCCGAGTAGTCCCGGTTAGGAGTCCTCCCCCGTATGCGGAAGATACTCGTCGTCGGAGCCGGCCAGTCCGGTCTCCAGCTCGCCCTCGGCCTCCAGTCGCACGGCTACGAGGTCACCCTGATGTCCAACCGGACCGCGGACGAGATCCGCACCGGCCGGGTCATGTCGACGCAGTGCATGTTCCACACGGCACTGCAGCACGAGCGCGATCTCCAGCTGAACTTCTGGGAGTCGCAGGCCCCGAGGATCGAGGGGCTCGGCGTCTCGGTCGCGGCCCCCGGCTCGCACGACCCGGGCCCCACGCAGCGGGCCATCGACTGGGTGGGCAGGCTCGACGGGTTCGCGCAGTCGGTCGACCAGCGGGTGAAGATGGCCGGCTGGATGGAGACCTTCGCGCAGCGCGGCGGCCAGCTGGTCATCCACGGCGCGGCGGTCGGCGACCTCGACTACTTCTCCCGCGCCTACGACCTCGTCCTCGTCTCGGCGGGCAAGGGCGAGCTGGTCCAGATGTTCGGCCGCGACGCCTCCCGCTCCCCGTACGGCGAGCCGCAGCGCGCGCTGGCCGTGGCGTACGTCCACGGCCTGGGCCCGCGCCCCGAGCACCCCGACTTCGACGCCGTGCGCTGCAACCTGGTGCCCGGCGTCGGCGAGCTGTTCGTCATGCCGACGCTCACCACCTCCGGCCGCGCGGACATCCTGTTCTGGGAGGGCATCCCGGGCGGCCCGCTCGACGTGTTCGACGGCGTCAAGGACCCGGCGGAGCACCTCTCCCTGACCCTGGAACTCATGGAGAGGTTCACGCCCTGGGAGTACGCGCGCGCGACCAAGGTCGAACTGACCGACGCCGGCGGCACGTTGGCCGGCCGGTACGCGCCCACCGTGCGCAACCCCGTCGGCCGTCTCCCCGGCGGCGGTCTGGTCCTCGGCGTCGCGGACGTGGTCGTGGCGAACGACCCGATCACCGGCCAGGGCTCCAACTCGGCGTCCAAGTGCGCCGCCGCCTACCTCGCCTCGATCCTCGAACACGGGGACCAGGAGTTCGACGAGGCCTGGATGCAGGCGACGTTCGACCGCTACTGGAACACCGCGCAGCACGTCACCAAGTGGACGAACGCGATGCTCGCCCCGCCGCCGGAGCACATCCTGAACCTGATCGGCGCGGCCGGTCAGCTCCAGCCGGTGGCGGACCGTTTCGCCAACGCCTTCGACGACCCGGCGGACTTCGAGAACTTCTTCTACGAGCCCGACAAGACGGCGGCCTATCTGGGGTCGGTCGCCGGGGCCTGATCCGGCCGTACGGCCCCGAGGACCGGGTACGACGCCAGGGGTGACACCGTGACGCGCGCGCCCGGTCTCGGCGCCTGGACGACCTTGCCGTCCCCGACGTACAGGGCCACATGGGTCGCCTCGGGGAAGTAGACCACCAGGTCGCCGGGGCGCAGCCCGGTCAGCGGGACGTGCGTCAGCCGTTTCCACTGCTCCTGGCTGGTGCGCGGGATCGCGGTGCCCGCGTGCCCCCAGGCCTGGGAGGTGAGGCCCGAGCAGTCGTAGGAGGCGGGGCCCTGCGTCCCCCACGCGTACGGCTTGCCCAGCTGCGCCATGGCGTAGCCGACCGCGCGCCGCCCGGCCGGAGAGGCGGCGCGGGCCGTGGGCAGCGCGCCCGCGGTGGTGAGCTTCTGCTGGGCCCGGGCGACGTCCCGCTGTTCCAGCGTGGTGACCGCGGCCAGCTGCTGCGGGGTGAGACCGGCCAGCAGGCGCTCCACGTCGGCCAGTTTCGCCCGGACGGCGTCGCGCTGTGCGCGCTGTCGGTCCGCGAGCGTGAGCTGGGTGTCCAGGGCCGTGCGGGCGGCCCGGGCCAGGGCGTCGTGCCGCTTCTCGGCGCCGGTCAGCCGGGACACCTTGCGGGCCCGTTCGCGCGCCAGCCGGCCGAGGACATGACCCTCGTCCAGCGCCTGCTCCGGATCCGGCGCGAGCAGGAGCCGGGCGAAGGACCCGAGGCCGCCGGTGCTCTGGTACTGCTGGCGGGCCAGCCGGCCGGCGTCGGTCCGGCTGTCCTGGAGGTCCAGCCGGGCGCGGGCCAGCTCGCCGTCCAGCCGGGACACCACGGCGCGCTCCTTCGTCAGCTGCTCCGCGGTGGCGTTGTAGGTCTCGGTGGCCTGTTCGGTCTGCCGGTACAGCTGTTGAAGGTCCGTCAGCAGCCGGGACACGGAGCGGGGCGGGGTCGGTGCGGCCGGCTGGGCTGCGGCGGGCGCGGGCACGAGGACGGCCTGGGTCGCCACCGTCACCGTACAGGCCAGGCGCCGAAACGTTCCTGACATGTCATCACCTCGATGCGGGGAGGGGGCCCGGCGGGCGGGCTGGTCCCTCCTATCGCACCGCGATAATCAGATCTATCCGTGTGGGGCGCGCGCCGGGCGTGGGCGGTTCGGCCCACGCCTGTCACTCGTTCGCGTCGTCCGGCCGGACGTCGTCCGGCCTGTCCGTTCGCGCGGCGGTCGGTGCGCCGGCCGGCCTCGACCACGGCCACCGGAGCCCGCCGCCGGAGGTGTCGTCCGGGTCGTGGAGGTACTTCCACCCCTGGATCAGGCCCAGTCGCCTGCTGTGCCCGCGCGGCACCCGGCGGTAGACGAGCACCGTGGGCGGACCGCCGTCCGGGTCGGGCACGGGGATGCGGTACGTCTTCGGGGGGTGCCCGGTCGGGCCGAGGGCGACCGACAGCACCCGCCCGTCCATCGGTCCGCCCTCGAAGGGGATGTCCTCGCTCTTCACAGGCTCAGTCTCGGCCATCCCCGGCGAGCCTGCCGACGAGGGCGGCCGTCTGCGGGTCCCGGCCCGCGGTGACGGTGAGGACGGCCGTGAACTGCTCCACCAGCCAGTCGCGCAGCTCCTCGACCGGGGGCTGCTTGTCCTCGTCGAGCCAGATGAGGGAGGCCGCCTCGACCGCCGTGATCCATGTGCGCACGGTCATCCGCAGCCGGGGGCCGGGGTCGGGGACGCCGAGGTGGCGGTAGATGTGCTCGGCGGCGGCCCGGCGTACCCCGTCCACGGTGGCGGTGGTGCGGGAGGTCTCCACCACGCTGCCGCCCTGGAGCAGCGCGCTGAAGCCGGTGTCGTGCTCGTCGACGAAGGCCAGATAGCGGTCGACGGCGTGGGAGAGCCGGCGCAGCAGCGGGCCCTCCAGCGGCTCGTCGAAGCACTGCTGGAGCTCTTCGGCGGCCGACCGCAGCGCGGCCTCGTACAGCTGCTGCTTGCCGCCCGGGAAATACCGGTACACCAGCGGGCGCGAGACTCCGGCCTCCTCCGCCACGTCGTCCAGCGACACGTCCTCGGGCGCGCGGTGCGCGAAGAGGGTGAGGGCGGCGTCGAGGAGCTGGCTTCGCCGCTCCTCGACGCTGAGCCGACGGTAGGCGGGGGTGGCGGACGGGCTCATGAACCGCAGCCTAATCGCTCCGCTCGGGGAGCCGTCTTTCGTCTGCGGCTCGTCGTGGCTGGTCGCGCCCACGCGGCGGAGCCGCCCCCGCTACGCCAACAGGCCGGACGACCTCCACAGCCGCCGCCCCGCACCCCGCAGCACGCCGATGTCGTCCAGGAAGTCCGTCAGCCGCTTCGCGCCCGTCTGCATGACCTCGCGGCGGTGTCCGCTCGCCTTCACCTGGGCTGTCGCCTCCCGTTTGTCGAGGCCTACGTTCGTGTAGACCTCGGGGTTGACGAAGGCGACCGAGAAGACGCGGGCGAACTCGCCGGAGGTGACCCGGGTGAACTCCTGGGACCACTTCGGGGCGGTCAGCATCTGGCGCCGCAGCTCCTCACGGGCGTAGCGGACATGGCGCGCCTCCTCGACCACGTGGATGCGCGTGACGCCCCGGATCAGGGGCTGGACGCGCTCGTCCGGGAAGGTCAGGCGCTGCATCCAGTCCAGGACCTCCTCGCCCAGCAGGGTCGCCGTGAAGGAGCCGGGGGTGGTGGAGATGGTCTTGAAGACGCGGCCGAGGTTCAGGTGGGTGCGGCTCACCGGGTACCAGGGCGTGCCGCCGTGCGAGATCAGGCGGGCGAACATCTTCGAGTGCCGGCACTCGTCCTCGATCTCGGTGAGGGCGTAGCGGACGTGCGCGCTCGTCGCCGCCTTGTCGTAGATGTGCCGGACGAGCAGCTGCATCAGGATGAGCTCGAACCAGATGCCGAGCGAGGCCAGTGCCGCCGACTCGTGCTGGGAGAGCAGGATCCGCTGTTCCTCGCTCATCCGCTTCCACATCGGCGTGTCGTACAGCGACACGAGCTCCGGCGGCCAGAACCACTTGCCCGGCTCGAAGGGCGCGTCCCAGTCCAGCTCCTTGTCCGGGTCGAAGGAGTGCTTGGCGGAGGAGGCGAGCAGCCGTTCGGCCACCTGTTCCCGGTCCTTGAGCAGGCCGAGCGCGTCGCGCAGTCCGTCCAGCGCGTCCGCTTCCGTCAGCGTCGTCATGGCTCCCTCACCTCGTTACCCGGGGTACGTCGTCCTGCCTCTTATGAGACTGCCTGTCAGCAAGGGCGTCAATCCCTTGCGCATGACTTGTTGACTCCGCGTCTACGTGTGAGCCTGCCTGGTATGCCGACCCATGACCTGTACGCCAACGACCCCGGAGATTCCCCCTGGCAGGTGCCCGCGAGCGGCGCGGCCCGGTTCAGCTGGGAGTACGACGCCGGCCGCGACCGCCTGCTCGCCCTGTACCAGAAGGGCAAGGACAAGCAGTGGGACGGGCAGAAGCGCATCGACTGGGATCTGGAGGTCGATCCGTACGACCCGCTCGGTACGCCCGAGGAGTCCATGGCCCTGTACGGCACGCCGTACTGGGACAGGATGACCGACCAGGACAGGGGCGAGCTGCGGCGGCACTTCGCCGCCTGGCAGTTCAGCCAGTTCCTGCACGGCGAGCAGGGCGCGATGATCTGCGCCGCGCGCATCGTGGAGTCGGTGCCCGATCTGGACGCCAAGTTCTACTCCGCCACCCAGACCATGGACGAGGCCCGGCACGCCGAGATCTACGGCCGGTTCCTGCACGAGAAGATCGGGCTCGTCTACCCGATCAACGACAATCTGCAGGCCCTGCTCGGGGACACGCTCCGCGACAGCCGCTGGGACATGCCGTACCTGGGCATGCAGGTGCTCATCGAGGGCCTCGCGCTGGCCGCCTTCGGGATGATCCGGGACACCACCACCAAGCCGCTGCCCAAGCAGATCCTGGCCTACGTCATGCAGGACGAGGCCCGGCACGTGGCTTTCGGCCGGATGGCCCTGCGGGACTACTACAAGCAGCTCACCGACGCCGAACTGCGCGAGCGTGAGGAGTTCGTCATCGAGGGCTGCTACCTGATGCGCGACCGGCTGCGCGGCGAGGAGGTGCTGGAGAACTTCGGCATCCCGAAGGCCGAGGCGGCGGAGCTGAGCGAGCGCTCCGAGTTCCTCCAGCTCTTCCGCAAGCTGCTGTTCAGCCGCATCGTGCCCTGCGTCAAGGACATCGGCCTGTGGGGCAAGCGGCTCCAGCAGGCCTATGTGGACATGGGGGTGTTCGAGCTGGGCGACGCCAGCCTCGACCTGCTCATGGCCCAGGACGAGGAACTGGCCGAGCAGTTGGACGCGGAGCGCTTCGCCGCCGAGGAGCGGCAGCGGGTGGCGGAGGTCCGCGAGGCCGTCGACGCGGGGGCGGCGCAGGACTGAGCCCGCAGGTCACGGCGGCGGATCGCGGTGGCGGGGAGGTTCACCCAGGTGGAGTAGCGTGCTGGCGTGTCCATGCCTCCGCCACCGCAGCAGCCGCAGCCGTCGTACGGGCCGCAGCCTCCCTATGGCCAGCAGCCCCCGTACGGCCCGCCGCAGCCTGCCCCCGGCCCGTACGGCTCCCCGTACCCGCCGCAGCAGCCGTACCCGCAGCAGCCGTACCCGCCGCAGGCCTACCCCCAGCAGCCCTACCCGGCCTGGGGCGTGCCGCCCATGGCGGCGCCGCCGAGGAAGCGCCGGGTCGGGCTGGTCCTGGGGATCGTGGGCGGTGTCGTCACGCTCGTCGTCGTGGGGTTCGTCCTGCTCGGGGCGGCGCTCAGCAGCGGCTTCCCCGCGGCGAAGAACAGGCTCACGCTGCCGAGGACACTGGTCGGAGGGAGGTTCCAGCTGGCCCAGGACCTCTCCGACTCCGAGGGCAAGAAGATCGAGGACGAGGCCGACGGCGCCTGGGACGCCAAGGACGTCCACGCCGTGATCGCCTCGTACACCCTGAACGGCGACGCGAGCCAGGGCACCATGGCGGTGTCGGGCATGTACGGCCGGTTCAAGAACGCCGACGGCGCCCGCGCCGACATGCTGAAGGGCGCCTCCGGGGCGGACGGCATGACGGTGGCGGTGGCGCGGAAGGACTTCACGGACAGCGGCTCGCCCACGGTCAGTTGTGAGGTGCTGACGCAGAAGAGGGTCGGCGCGACCGTGACCTACCCCGCGTGTGCCTGGAACGACGGCAACACGGGGGCCATGGTCGCCTCGGTCACCCCCAAGTCGGCCGCGCAGGACCCGGCCCAGGTGGACCTCGCGTTCTACGCGAAGCTCACCCTCCAGGTCCGCTCGGAGATGATCGAGCCGATCGGCTGACGACCGTCGGGCGGTGGCCGGCCGGCACCCACCACGGCACGGCGGCCGCGGTCGCCCCCGGAACCCCGTCTCACCTCCCGAGCACCGCCCGCATCACGTCCCGCGCGATCGGCGCCGCGTTCCCGCCGCCGCTGATCTCGCCCCGGTCCGCCGAGGCGTCCTCCACCACCACCGCGACCGCCACCTGCGGTTCCAGGGACTGGTCGGCCTGCGCCCAGGAGACGAACCAGGCATACGGCACACCGGAGTTGCCGACCCCGTGCTGCGCCGTTCCGGTCTTGCCGCCGACCAGCGCGCCGGGGATGGCGGCCCGGGTGCCGGTGCCCTCCTGGACCACGTCCGTCATCAGCTCCTTGAGCCGGGTGGCCGTCGGCGGGCTCATCACCTGCCGCACCGGATGCGCCCCGCTCCCGGAGAGGATCTCACCGCTGTGCGCGGTGGTCCGCTCGATCAGGTAAGGGGAGTGCAGCAGACCGCCGTCGGCGACGGCCGCCGCGACCATCGCCATCTGCAGGGGCGTGGCCCGCGTGTTGTACTGGCCGATCGACGACAGCGCCAGCTGCGCCCGGTCCACGTGCGGGTCGAAGGTGCTGGGCGCGACGCCGAAGGGGACGCGCACGTCCGTGTCGTTGAAGCCGAACGCCTGCGCCGTGGCCACCATGTCGTGCGCCCCGACGTCCACGCCGAGCTTGGCGAACACCGTGTTGCAGGACCACTCGAAGGCCGCCCGCAGCGAGGCGTCGTCGCAGCCGTCGGCCTCGTTGGTCAGCCGGGTCGTGGTGCCCGGCAGCCGGTAGGGGTCGGGGGAGTCGGTGTCCGCGTCCAGGTCGGTGACCACGCCCGCCTCCAGCGCCGCCGCGGCCGTGACCACCTTGAACGTCGAGCCCGGCGGATAGGTCTGCCGTACCGCCCGGTTCAGCATCGGCTTCTCCGGGTCGTGGCTCAGCCGCTCCCACGCCGAGGTCACCGCCTCGCCGTTGCCGGACAGCTGCCCGGGGTCGTACGACGGGCTCGACACCAGCGCCAGGACGCGGCCCGTGGCCGGGTCGATCGCGGCGACCGCGCCCTTGCGCCCGGCGAGCCCCCGGTACGCGGCCTCCTGCGCGGCCCGGTTCAGCGTCGTCACGACGTTCCCGGCCGGACCGGGCCTGTGCGTCATGTCCTGCCACAGCGGCAGCGGCGACAGCAGCGGATCGGTGCCGGAGAGCACCCCGTCCGCGGCGTGCTCCAGGAACGTGGTGCCGTACAGCTGCGAGGCGAAGCCGGTCACCGGGGCGTACAACGGGCCGTTGCGGTAGGCGCGTTCGTAGCGCAGCTGCTCGCCGGTGTCGGTGGACCCGGTGACCGGCTCGCCGCCGACCAGGATGTCGCCGCGCGGCTGGCCGTAACGGGCGATCGTGGCACGGCGGTTGGCCGGATTGGCGTCGAAGAGGCGCGACTGCACCACCTGCACCCGGGCGGCGTTGACCAGCAGGGCCGCGAGCAGCAGCGCGCAGAACCCCCAGGCGCGGCGGATGTACCGGGCCATGGGCCGGCCGCCGTCGGGAAGACCGGCGCGGTCGTGGTGGCGGCCGGGATCGCTCACGGGGCCTCCCGCCCGTCGTACTGGCTGCGTGCCGAGTCGCTGACCCGGATCAGCAGGGCCACGATCGCCCAGTTGGTGACCACCGAGGAGCCGCCCTGGGCGAGGAACGGCATCGCCATGCCGGTCAGCGGGATCAGCCCGGTCACCCCGCCCGCGATCACGAACACCTGGAGCGCGAGCAGCGAGGCGAGTCCGACGGCGAGGAGCCTGCCGAACGGCTCGCGCAGGGCGAGCCCGGCCCGGAAGCCGCGCTCCACGAGCAGGGCGTACAGCAGGAAGATCGCCGCGAGTCCGGCGAGGCCCAGCTCCTCGCCCGCCGTCGCCAGGATGAAGTCCGACTTGACGGCGAAGCCGATCAGCACGGAGTGCCCGAGCCCGAGCCCGGTGCCGGTCACCCCGCCGGCCGCGAACGCGAACAGCGACTGGGACAGCTGGTTGGGCCCGATCCCCGCGTCGATCGTGTGGAACGGATACAGCCAGTCCTCGATCCGCCCGCCCACATGCGGCTCGAACCGTCCGACGGCATCGGCGCCCAGCACCGCCAGCAGCAGCCCGACCGCGATCCACCCCGTCCGGCCGGTCGCGACGTACAGCAGCACCACGAACAGCCCGAAGAACAGCAGCGAGGTGCCGAGGTCCCGCTCCAGGACCAGCACGCCGACGCTCAGCAGCCAGATCGTCACGATCGGGCCGAGCACCCGCCCGGTGGGGAACTGGAGCCGCCACAGCCGGCGCCCCGTGTAGGCGAGCGCGTTGCGGTTGGCGGCCAGGTACGCGGCGAAGAACACCGCGAGCAGCACCTTCGCGAACTCGCCGGGCTGGATGGAGAATCCGGCGATCCGCAGCCAGATGCGGGCCCCGTTGACGGGCGGGAAGAGGATCGGCAGCGCGAGGAGCACGAGGGCCGCGGCCACGAACACGTACGCGTACCGCTGGAGCATCCGGTGGTCGCGCAGCAGCAGGACGACGACGGTGAACAGCCCGATCCCGAGCGTGGACCACACCAGCTGGGCGGGTGCCGCGCGGTCGTGCGGGGTCTCCAGGTCCAGCCGGTAGATCAGGACCAGGCCGAGCCCGTTGAGCAGCACCCCGATCGGCAGCGGCAGCGGATCGGCGTACGGCGCCCGCAGGCGTACGACGAGATGCGCGACCAGGGCGAGCATCCCGAGCCCGGCGCCGTAGCCGAGGGCGCCGGGCGGGACGGTGCCGGTCCGGGCGAGCCCCACCGCGCAGTAGCCGTACACGCACAGCAGGACGGCCAGCACGATCAGGGCGAGTTCGAAGCCACGGCGCCGGGGGAGACGTACGGCGGGTGCGGGTCTCCGCGCCGCCGCCAGGGTGGTTCCGGCCTTGGTCATGCCCGGAACCTACCCATATGGGGCGTCTTGTGGGCTGTGCCCACTAACACGAGCGCGGCGCCGGGCCGACGTTGGCGATGTAGCGCGCCGACCCCCAGGCCCAGGTGCCGTTCGTCAGCAGGTACCAGACCGGGTTGCCGCGCACGGCGTCCCCGGAGGTCTTGCAGTAGATGGAGACCTGCTCGCCCTGCTTGACGAACCGCACCTGCCGGTTGCTGCGGTCCGGCCGCTCCCGCAGCCAGATCCCGCCCTTGGCGGTGACGACCCCCTTGTAGTGCCCGAGCCCCTCCTCGCCCCCCTTGCCGCCGCCGGCGGCGGCGGGGGCGATGGAGGCGGTGGCGAGGAGGGCGCCGGCGGCGGCCGCTACGGCGAGTGATCGGGTGAGGGAACGGGGCAAAGACATGTGGGCCTCCAGAAAAGGGGCGAAACCTTACTGTTCGCCACATTACGAGGCGTCAGGTGGCCCAGCCCGGCACGACGCTCTCTCAGAGGCCCGGGGATTCGTCCACCGGGAGGATCAGCGTGGCCACCGCGCCCCCGTCCACCGCGTTGGCGAACGCCAGCCGCGCGCCCAGGACCTCCGCCTGGCCCTTGGCGATGGTGAGCCCCAGCCCGTGTCCCGTGGCCCCGCCCTCCGTGCGGAACCTCTGCGGCCCATGGGCCACCAGGTACTTCGGATACCCGCCCCCGTGGTCCCGCACGGTCACCACCGGCCCGTCCACCGTCAGCACCACGGGAAGCCCTCCGTGCTTGTGCGCGTTGGCCACCAGGTTCCCCAGCACCCGCTCCAGCCGCCGCCGGTCGGTCTCCACGCGCGCGTTACGGACGATCCGCACCTCCGTGTCGGTGCCCGACGCCCGCACCACCCGCCGGGCCAGCGCCCCCAGCTCCTCGGTGCCCACCGCCGGCTTCTCCCGCCCGGTGTCGAGCCGGGAGATCTCCAGCAGGTCCTCGGTGAGGGTGCGCAGCGCCGCCACCCGGTCCCGCACCAGCTCCGTCGGCCGGCCCGGCGGCAGCAGCTCCGCGGCCGCGTGCAGCCCGGTCAGCGGGGTGCGCAGCTCGTGCGCCACGTCCGCCGTGAACCGCTGCTCGCTCAGCAGCTTGCTCTGCAGCGTGGAGGCCATCCTGTCCAGGGCCGCCGCGACCGCGGCCACCTCGTCCTGCGGCCGGAACGGATCCTTGGACAGCGGGTCGTCCACGCGCGCGTCCAGGTCGCCGGTGCTGATCCGCCGCGCCACGCGCGCGGTGGCGTGCAGCCGCCGGGTCACCCGGGTCACCGCGAACACCCCGACCAGCACGGTGATCCCGATCGCGAGCCCCGACGACCACAGGATCGAGGTGTCGAGCCCGGTGATCGTGCGGACCTGCTGCGAGTAGTCCAGCTCCACGGCCAGCGCCCGGTGCCCGGCCGCCGGGCCCGCCGCCCACATGGTCGGGCGCCCCCGGTGCGTGGAGACCACCGTGCCGCGCTGCCCCGACGCCGCCAGCGACCGCAGCGACGAGGGCAGCCCCTCGGGGTCCACACCGGCGCCCGGCAGCAGCGTGTCCCCGGCCTCGTACGCCTGCGTGGCGTCGTCGAGCCGGGACAGCGCCTGGTCGCGGGCCTGGTTGACGGTCCGGTCGGTCACCGAGACGTGCACCAGGACGCCGAGCAGCGCGGCCAGCGCACAGCACATGACCGTGATGAACACGGCCGCCTTCACGGCGAGCGGACCGGCCCACCGCGGCAGACCGGGCTTCACGAGGTGCCCGCCGAGGGGGTGGCCGACGGGGGTGAGGAGGCCGGGGCGGAGGCCGGGGTGGAGGACCTGGCGGAGGGTGAGGCGGACGGCGCGGCGGACCGGGACGGCTTCGTGGCCTTCCGTCCGTCACCGGTGTGCAGGTACTCGTCCCGCGAGAACACCATCGCGCGCTGTCCCGGGTCCCACACCCAGGTCGTGCGGTACTCGTAGCCGGAGATGTCCGCCGGCGAGCGCTCGATCAGCGCCCGCCCGGCCAGCTCCACCCCGAGGATCGCATCGTTGTCGGCCAGCACCTGCACCAGCCGGTGCTTCTCGACCGTGTAGACCCGTACCGCCGTCTGGTTGGTCGGGTAGAGCCGGAAGCCGAGCGTCAGATCGTCCTTGCCGTCGCCGGTGAGGTCCCGGTAGTACGGCTTCAGCAGCGGGCAGCGCGCCTCGTCGCCGCCGGGCCGGCAGTCCTTCAGCCGGTCCACGGTCCCGTGGTACGCCCCCTTCGACCCGTAGTCGTCCGGCTCCGACCTGATCTCCGCCGCGACCACGTCGACCGGGTTCACCTTGCGGATGTCGTCGCCGGGGACCTTGATCCCCTTGACGAGCGACCGGGTCGCCACGTCGTAGGGGTAGGCCGGGCTGGACGCCGGCCGGAGGTCGGGCCAGAGCTTGGCGGGGCTGACCGCCGTCGGGGTCGGCCCGGCGGCCCGCAGCGCGCCGCGGTCCCCGCAGCCCGATGCCGTCACCGACAGCAGGGCGACGGCGACCGCGGCGAGGGCGATACGCGCGGGACGGCGGGCTGGCACGGTGCTCCTGGGGCTGACGGACGGACGGGCGGGCGGACTGGTCGGGCGGGCGGACTGGTCGGGGCGAGGGGCCGGACGGGACCCCGTACAACCTTATGCGTAGTCTCGTATTGCTCGTAATTTTGTAGGGAAGTCCTTTTTATTCCCTGGGGGTGGTGCTGCGCAGAGGTTACTCGGCCAGATCTTCGAGCAGCCGGACGGTCGGCAGTCCCGCGCGCAGGTACTCCACGAACAGCTCGTTGTGCAGCGCCCAGGCCGAGCGCCGGGCCCGGATCAGCTGGATCACCTCGTCCGGCGAGGAGTGTCCGCGCTGGACCAGGGCGTGGGCGACGACCAGGCCCGAGCGGTTGTACCCGTGGTAGCAGCGCACGAGCACCCGGCGCCCGGAGTCCAGCGCCTCGTTCGCCGCGCCCGCCAGCCGCATCACCCCGGCGAGCTGCGTCCCGTCCAGCGGTCCGTCGGGAATCGGCCACACATGGTGCTCGACGCCCGGATCGGGGCCGTGCCCCGGCAGCCGCAGCAGCGTCTGCACCACGTCGAACTCGTCCCGCACCACGACGGGCTCTGCCCGCCCGGAACGGCCCCGGACCTCGTGCCCGCCCATCCACAGGCCGGGCACGATCTCGCTCCACGGACGCTCCGGAGCCGGTACGGCGGGCTGCCTCCCGCGGATCCGCAACGGCGCCTCCCCAACTCCCCTGCACAGGGCCGTCCTCCAGGGCCTTTCTTCAAGGTAACCGGTCTTGCCCCCGGAGCACCCCGCCTGTTCCCATGGTCGAGGGGTGATGGCGCATGAACGCACTGCGCGTGGTGCCGGCCTATCGGCACGGCCGGGAACGGCTGTACGTCTGCCGCCCGGACGGCAGCAACGTCGCCTGGTACGACCGGGAGGCGGGCCGGGTGAACCTGCTCGGCGAGGACAGCAGGGACGACGTACTCCACGCCCTGAAACCCTTTCTGACCGGCCCGGTGACCGTGGGCCCGCCCCCGGTCCCGACCCCGGCCGAACTGGCCCGGCTGACCCTGCACCCCGACGACGACCTGGCGCCCAACCGCCCCGGCGAGGCCCTGCTCGTCGCCCTCGACCGCGATCCCGGCCCCGCCCACCGGCTGCGCCCCGACCCGCGCCGCCGCGCCCTGACCGCCGAGCAGACCGTCGGCCAGGCCCTGGACGCCCTGGAGGGCGCCGGCTGGCACACCCTGCACTCCCTCGTGCTGCCCGGCGGCGACCGCATCCACCATCTGCTGCTCGGCCCCGGCGGCGTCTTCGCCGTCCACGCCCTGTACGCCCGTAAGGCCCGGATCCTGGTCGCCGACCCCCTGGTCACCGTCGGCCGCCGCGAGCCCGAGCCCCTCCTGCGCCGCCTGCGCGCGGACGCCGACCGCGCCTCCTACGCCCTGACCGCCGAGGTCCGCCCGGTCCTGGCCCTCGCGGGCCCCGCCGAGGTGACGGTCACCGCCCGGCCGCGCGCCCTGCGGATCCTCCAGGACACGGATCTGGCGGACCTGGCCCGGCTGGGCGGGGTGCTGAAGCCGGCGGACGTGGAGGCGCTGCACGGAATGGCACGGGACCGGAACACGTGGGGGAGGGTGTAGGAGTCACCCGGGCAGCGGAGCCGCCGTCTCCGGGTCCAGCAGGGGTGCCATCAGCTCCCCGAGGTCCCGCAGCCGCGGGGCGATGTCCCGAGCCTGGAACTCCAGCTGGGACGGGCTGTGGCAGTCCGCGACCTCGTCCCAGGTGACCGGGGCGGAGACGAGCGGTGTGGGGCGGGCGCGCAGGGTGTAGGGCGTGGCCGTGGTCTTGCGCGCGGCGTTCTGGCTCCAGTCGACGAACACCTTGCCCGGCCGCAGGCTCCTGGTCATCCGGTGCACCACCAGCCGGGGCATGGCCCGCTCGGCCTCGACGGCGAGCGCCTTGGCGTACTCGCTGGCCCGCTCGGCGGACGAGCCCCGCACGGCGGCCAGCAGATGCAGCCCCTTCGACCCCGCCGTCTTCGGGTACGCCGCGATCCCGTCCGCCGCGAGCCGCTCGCGCAGCCACAGGGCCACCTCGCAGCAGTGGACGAGATGGGCGGGCGGCCCCGGATCGAGGTCGAACACCAGCCGGTCGGCCTCGTCGGGGCGCTGCACGAGCCACTGGTGCGTATGGAACTCGGTGACGAGGTTCGCGGCCCAGACGAGGCTGGCCAGATCCTGTACGACGACCATCCGGGCCGGCCCCTCCGAGCGGGGCACCTCGGCGGTGGTGACCCACTCGGGCGTACCCGGCGGCACGTTCTTGGTGAAGAACACCTGCCCGTCGGGCCCGTCCGGATAGCGCAGGAAGGACACGGCCCGGTCGCGCAGATGCGGCAGCAGCGCGTCGGCGCTGGTCGCGTAGTAGTGCACCAGCTCCGCCTTGGTGAAACCGGTCCGCGGATACAGCACCTTCTCCAGGTTGCTGAGCGCGACCCGCCGGCCCGCCACCTCTGTGATAGGCGTCATAAGATGACAATCCCAGATAAACAGGCAAAACCAGCGAAACCGGTGGAACCGACGGAAGGGCGGGTGCGGCACGTGCGGTCGATATGGAACGGCGCGATCTCCTTCGGTCTCGTCAGCATCCCGATCAAGCTGGTGAACGCCACGGAGAGCCACTCGGTCTCCTTCCGCCAGATCCACACCGAGGACGGCGGCCGCATCCGCTACCGCAAGGTCTGCGAACTGGAGGACCGCGAGGTCAGCGCCGCGGAGATCGGCAAGGGCTACGAGGACGCGGACGGCACGATCATCCCGATCACCGACGACGACCTCTCCCACCTCCCCATCCCCACCGCCCGCACGATCGAGATCGTGGCCTTCGTACCGGCCGACCGGATCGACCCGCTCCAGATGGACGCGGCGTACTACCTGGCCGCGAGCGGGGTCCCGGCCGCCAAGCCGTACGTCCTCCTCCGGGAGGCCCTGAAGCGCAGCAACAAGGTGGCCATCGCGAAGTACGCCCTGCGCGGCCGCGAACGCCTCGGCATGCTGCGGGTGGTCGGCGACGCCATCGCCATGCACGGCCTGCTCTGGCCGGACGAGGTACGCGCCCCCGAGGGCGTCGCCCCGGACACCGACGTCACCGTCCGCGACAAGGAACTCGACCTCGCCGACGCCCTGATGGACACCCTGGGCGAGGTCGACCTGGCGGACCTGCACGACGAGTACCGGGAGGCCCTGGAGGAGGTCATCGCCGCGAAGGCCTCCGGCGAGGCCCCGCCCGAGACCCCGGCCCCCGCGGCCGGCGGCAAGGTCCTCGACCTGATGGCGGCGCTGGAGAGCAGCGTGCGAGCGGCCCGCGAGTCCCGGGGCGAACCCCCCTCGGACGTCGAGGCGGAGGTCAGACGCCTGCCACGCAAGACCGCCGCCACCGAGAAGAAGACTCCGGCCGCCAAGAAGACGGCGACGGCGAAGAAGCCTGCGGCCAAGTCCGCGGCGAAGAAGACCGCCAAGCCGACGACGAAGAAGACCGCGTCCCGCAAACGGTCGGCCTAGGGGCAGGCAAGTTCAGATGTCACCCGATCGTGCAGCAGACCCCCACTCTCAACCGGGTGCCGCGAACTCTTCAGCTCGCGGCCGTAGTTGAGAAGGATTCTGGTACATGCGAGACCGAGGAGTCATCTGTTTTGCGGATCGGTACCCGTTTCTTCTTGTGGTCTGCGCAGCCGTTCAACGCGCGCCCTGGATCATCGAATCTTTGTTCGCAACCTACTTTTGGGTGCTGGTCAAATCTTGATGACAGTGGCGTGTCCGCTGCAGAGGGCGGTGAGGTCCTCCGGGTCGGAGGTCAGGATCGTGACTGGGTCGGGGGCGGCGAGGGCGGTTGCGCTGAGCATGGCGTCGATGGCGTACTTGTGGCCGTGCAGCCCGGCGTCAGCGAGGAGCACGGCGGCGTGGCGGGCGATGGGCTCGGTCACCGGTTCCACGACGAGTCGGGACAGCGTCCACTCCAGGGCCGGCCGGTTGATCCGGGGGTGGACCACCTCGACGAGGGTTGCCGCAGAGGTGATCACTCGCAGGTCGTCGGCGCGTGCGAGGGCGAGCCAGCCGGTGACTGTGCGATCGCGCAGCACGGCCTTGGCTAGTCCTTCGCTGTCCAGGACGAGGGTGCCACCAGGGACGGCAGGAGATCGGGTCACGCGGCGTTCGCCCCGTCCCGTGTCTGCTCCAATCGGGCCTGGTGAAGCTGGTCGCGGAGAGTCTGAATCTCCTCGTCCGTGACGGGCCCGTGTTCGGCCTCGGCGACCTGGATGAGCTCGTTCAGATTGTCGCGTTCGATCTGACGGGCCACGGCGGCGGCCACGTAGGCGGACAACCCGGAGGGGCCGCTGCGGGCCTTGGCGGCTTCGGCGATGTCGCGCGGCATAGTGATGGAATACTTGCCGGTAGGCTCACTCATGCTACTCATCCTACCCCTCATCCTCTCTGCGGGTGTCGAAGTCCTGCCTTGCAGAGAGAACCCCTATGACTCGCCTTGGTGACTTGTGCGTTACCTGGCATGCACAGCGAGGACGCCGAGGGCCCCGCTGCAACCTGGGCCGGAAGCGCTCCCCTGGTCAGAGAGGTGGTGGACGTCATGAGGAGTTCGGGATCGCAGACACACCGCGTTCCCAGACGGAGAAGTGGGGGCAAGACCGTGATTGCGGCGCGGGCCGGCAGAAACACTTCCGCGGGAAGTGCGACGGAAGTCAGGGCGCTAGCGGACGAGCTCGGCGCCGCGCTGGTCCGAGCGGTCCGAGTGGGCGCCGCTGATGAGTCGGTCTCTGCGGGGACAAGCCACGGCTCGGTCTCCACCAGCTGGTATGACTTCGCGCTCGGCTATCTGGAGATGCGCTGGCCGCAGGTCGGGGCGAAAACCCGCAACGAGACCAACGATGCACTGTGCTCGGTCACCCAGGCGATGCTCCGGAACGTACGAGGCCGCCCCAACGACGAGTTGCTGCGGCAGGCGCTGCGGGACTGGGCGTTCGTCGTGCCCCGGCCGGACCCGCGTATGGCGCCCGCCGACGTGCGGCTTGCTCTGCGCTGGGTGGAGAGGGCGTCACGCCCCTTGGCCGACTTGATGGACCCGGTCGTCATGCGGGCGGTGAGGCAAGCCCTGCAGCTGAAGCAGGACGGCATGATCGCAGCCGCCGAGACCCAGGGACACAAGCGCATGACCCTCGTGAACGCAGTGCGGTACGCGATCGAGCAAGGCGGACTCCGCACCGACCCGATGGCCCCCATCAACTGGCGGATCACCAAGACCGTAAAGCAGGTCGACCCACGGGTAGTCGCCAACCCTGCCCAGGCGCGCTCCCTGCTGTGCGCTCTCTCGTACGTCGGTGGCTACCGGCGTGCCCGCGGACGGCGGTTGGTCGGCTTGTTCGCTGGCATGTACTACGCCGGACTGCGGCCTGCGGAGGCGGTTGCAGTGTCCCTGCCGGACTGCGTTCTGCCCACGGAGGGTTGGGGCAGGGCGATCCTGCACGTCACTCGACCCCAGGCGGGCAAGGAGTGGACCGACACCGGGCGCCTCCATGACGAGCGTGCTCTGAAGAGCCACCCGCCGGGCGACACCTGACCGGTGCCGCTGCCGCCCGAGCTGGTGATGCTGTGGCGGGAGAGCATCCAGACCTTCGGCACTGCGGAGGACGGACGGCTGTTCTTCAACGAGCACGGCGGCATCGTAGGCTCCAGCACCTATTACGGCGTCTGGCATGAAGCCCGTGACCTTGCCCTCCCGCCGGATGTGGCGGACTCACCGCTCGCGGCCCGCCCGTACGACCTCCGCCACTCGGCCCTGTCTACCTGGCTGAATGCCGGCAGTAGATCCCACCGAGGTCGCCGAACGCGCCGGCAACAGCGTTGAGGTCCTCATGACCCGATACGCCAAGTGCCTGTATGGACGACAAGCGGTCGCTAACCAGCGCATCGAGGCGCTGCTCAAGGAGTACCGATAGAGCCCGATGAACGTGTGCGTTCGCTGACTCGTCGCGGTCAACAGTCCGAGCTTCCGATCCGGTGACGCTCACCAGGTACGGAGGAGCGCGGGAAGGGGCCCGGTGCGGGCGGTTTGCCCCGGAGCCGGAGCAACTTTTCCGGGTACGGGGCGTACGTCAGTAGCGAGGTGTAGAGATGTCCCACGCCGCGGCTGGGGCTCGACCCCTACTTGGGGCGTCGTTTCGGAGGCACCGGCCCCGGGATGACATCGAGGTTCATGTGCTCCTTGAACAGGTGCACCAGGTTGGCTCCGTCGAGGAGTTCGAGGCGCCCGTGTTCGTTGGCGAATGCCTCGCTGGCTCGGCCGAACCAGGAGGTTGACACCAGGATGCCTTTGGCGGCCCGCTTGTGTTCCACGACGCCGGCGAGTGCGGAGACGGTCTCGAACGGGACCACGTTCTTGGTGCGTTTGGCCTGGATGATGCACAGGCCCTTCATCACGGGGTCAGTGTTCATGGCGACCGCATCCACACCCTCGTCCTTCGAGGGCTGGGTGTTCACGCTGTCCAGGCCGATGGCTTCGAACAGTTGCCTAATGAGGTGCTCGAACTCGGTGGGTGTCAGGTCGATCAGTACGGGGCGGCTGTCCAGGCCCGCCACGACGTCCAGGCTGTCCATGATGCGGAACTTGGACAGGTCGAACGTGACGAGCGGCCGCACCGGCTCCAACTCGTATGGGTTCGGCGAGATCAGTGACCGCAGTCGTTTCAAGCAGGCCCGTGGATCCACTTGGGTCAGGACCAGCTGACTGAACTCGTCCCGGTCGGTCTGGAGCGTGATCAAGCACGGGTGGACGTCCCGCCCGGTGGCGCGGTCGATGGTGGCCACATGCCCGTTCAAGGCGATGGACTGGATCACGCCGTCGGTGTCGGCGGCAAAGAGTTCGTGCACGGTGCGCAGAGCTGTTTGAGCCAGGACTGACGCGTACAACTCCTTGCGCTCTTTCTCCGGACGCGGAACAGGCGTGATCTCGTCACGCGTCTTCACGTACCGGTATGAGCGCGCCGCTGGGACCACGTCCTCCAGTGGCAGGTCGATCTCAACCAGAAGGTCACCCGTATCCGCCTGGTACGAGACCTGGTGGGCCTTGGGGAAGCCGTGCGGGTACCCGGAGGCGGCCAAGACCTGGTCGGCGAACCACCCGACGGCCTCCACGTCTCTGTCCCGGTACGCGCTTCGTCGCTGTTCGAGGTCGGTATTCCATGCCTCGACCCGGGCGGCCTCTTCCTGGTTGCGCTCCTCGTGTTGGGCGCGAGCCTTTTCCAGCTTCTCGACGCGCTTCTTTTCGTCGCGCGCATGGTCTCGCAGTGCTCTGTCGAACCGCTTGCGGGCGGCTTCGACCTCGGCGTCGTGGCCGCGCCGTCCGAAACCGAGAGCGCTGAGCAGCCCCCGCGGTGCCTCCGGCTCGTACTCCTCCCAGCGCGGCACGGGTGCGGCTTTCGTACGTCCCTTGGGTGGCACGAACAAGGAGGGAACAAACTCCTGCTTCAGCCGATCGAACGTCAGCGGTTGTCCCTCCAGTACGGCTGTCTGTAACAGCTTGGAGAGTTGCTCGGCATCGTTCTCGGCAACGCTGGACCGGTCGACGGCTTCCTGGGCGCGGGCCGCTTCATGGGCGAGCTTCTCCTCACGGGCCTTCCGCTTGGCCTCGGCCTCAGCGGCCTTCCGAGCTCGCTCCCGTTCTCTGGTCTGCCGCGCGAGCTCCCGTGCGTAAGGATCGTTCCCGCCCGCCACTGTTTCCCCCAGCTCAGTGCATGATCGTCAGTCGGAACCTTCCGCAGTATCTCTCACCGGGTCGGCGACGTCAGTAGGTACTTGCCGAAGGCATCCTCTGCCATGAACTGCCCCGGCTGATCCAGGGGTTAACCTGCGCGATCAGCTCCAGCAGGAACATTGGCCGGTCCAGGCGGGCTGCAGTACTGACCCCCTGACGCGACCGATGCGAACTCCGACCCAGGAAAGTGAAACGGCCTGCTGCGCCGGGTGCGCTTCTCGCCGTCTTGGCTGCAAACAGACAGGTGAGGAGAGGGGCTTCTCTTACAGGAGCTTCGTTTATTCACGTTCGTCCCACGTATGTCCCGCACGGAGCGATTCCACGGGATCGGACAAATGGGAAATCGCCGGTTCGGTGCTGTGAAGCCTCAGGTCAGCGTCCCAGGGCGTCGGGCGATTACGGCCAAGTTGGCCGTTGCAGTTTTGGCATGCACAAGAAAGGCGCTGACCTGCATTTCTGCAGCTCAGCGCCTTAATCCGGAGTGCCCCCGGCAGGATTCGAACCTGCGCACACGGCTCCGGAGGCCGTTGCTCTATCCCCTGAGCTACGGGGGCGTGTCGGCTGTTGAGCGCTTCGCTCGCGGCGACGGGTAGAACACTAGCAGGTCCGGCGGGGTGATCAGGAACCCGTTTCCGGGGGTGGGGAGCGGGGTGCGGCGGGGCCGGTGTGCGGTGGTCGGCGGAACGGGTCCCCTGTACGGGGCGGAAGTGGGGAAAACCCGGACGCGGTGGCCGGTCCGGACCTACTCTCGACGTGTGCCAGGCGCCTCGGGTCGGGTGCTTGTTGTGGACGACAACAAGGTCATCCGGCAGCTGATCAGGGTCAATCTCGAGCTGGAAGGGCTTGAGGTCGTGACCGCGGCCGATGGTGCCGAGTGTCTGGACGTGGTGCACCAGGTGCGGCCCGATGTCGTGACCCTCGACGTCGTGATGCCCCGGCTGGACGGCCTGCGCACCGCGGCCCGGCTGCGCGCCGATCCCCGTACGCACCATCTGCCGCTCGCCATCATCAGCGCGTGCACGCAGCACGAGGTCGAGAGCGGCCTCGACGTCGGCGTCGACGCCTTCCTCGCCAAGCCCTTCGAACCGGCCGACCTGGTCCGGCTCGTCAAGCAGCTCATCCAGCGCGGGGACGGCCGCGGGGGAGCGGGGCACGGGGGAGACGGCGGGCGCCGCGGCGGCGATGACGGGGGAGACGACGGCGAGGGCGACGGCGACGGGGAACCGGGCGGCGGGGGCGGGCAGGACAGCGCCGCCGCCGACGGCGTACCGAGCCACCGGATCTTCTACGGCGGCTAGGCCGCAGCCCGTGCGGTCGGTGGGCCGTGAGCTGGGATGCCGGCCGCTCGCCCCTCCCGAAACCCCGTAAATCCCCCGCCCGTCCCACAGTGAGAAACCACGTCGCATACCCACCCCCTCCCTCCCCTACGCTTGTCCCGTGACCCCCGTCGAGTTGTCCCGCACCGTGCTGCATGCGGTGCGCCGTGCTGTCGATGACGGGGAGCTGAGTGTGACGGTGCCCGAGCGGGCCGTGGTGACCGTGCCGGGGCCCGGGGGGTGCGGGGACTACGCCACGACCATCGCCCTCCAGCTCGCCCGGTCGGCCGGGCAGCCTTCGCGACGGGTCGCCGAGATCCTGGTGCCCCGGCTCACCGACGCCGACGGCATCCGCGACGTCGTCGTCACCGGCCCCGGGTTCCTCAACATCAGCCTCGCCGAGCGGGCGCAGGCCGACCTCGTCACCGCCGTCGTCCGGGAGGTCGGCGCCCGCGGTGCCGCGTACGGCCACGGCGACGCCCTCGCCGGGCAGATCGTCGCGCTGCGCGTGCCGTACGAGGTCCGGGCCGAGGTCGTCGCCGACGCCGTCGTACGGCTGGTCGCCGCGCAGGGCGGGCGGGCCACCGTCGAGCACGGCGAGCCCGTCAACCTGCGGCCGGTACCCGCGCCGGAGGACCCCGCCCCGCTCGGGGCCGACGCCGCCCAGTGGGCGCTGCTGCATCCCGCACCGCACGACCGGCCCCGGATCACCGCCGACCATCTCGTCCAGCGGGAGAGCAATCCGCTGTTCCGGGTGCGGTACGCCCACGCGCGTGTCCGGTCCCTCAGCAGAAACGCCGGCCGCCTGGGCTTCAGCGCCGAACCCGGCCCCCTCGGCCTCGACAGCGACACCGACACCGGCTTCGACAGCGGTACCGCTCCCCGCGAGCTGCTCGCCGCCCTCGCCGAACACCCCCGTATCCTCGCCGCGGCCGCCACCCACCGTGCCCCGGACCGGCTCGCCCGGCATCTCGTCACCGTCGCCGATGCCGCGCTGCCCTTCCTCGCCTCCGTGCTCCCCTGCGGCGAGGAGAAACCCTCGGCCGCCCACCGCGCCCGGCTCGCGCTCGCCGAAGCCGCCGGGACGGTGCTGGCCGGCGGCCTGTCCCTGCTCGGTATCGACGCACCCGAACATCTCTGAGGCCCCAGTGCAGACGCGCCCCGGAGAGAGACAGAGAGTCTGAGAGCCACCGTCATGAGCCGTTCCGCCCATCCCGCCGGGCCCCGTCACGCCGATGTCCTGCCCGAGGGCCACTACTCCGCGCCGCCCGCCGATCTCAACACCCTCGACCACAAGGTGTGGGCCCAGACCGTCGGGCGGGACGCCGACGGGGTCGTCACCGTCGGCGGGGTCGATGTGAACCGGCTCGCCGAGGAGTTCGGGACCCCCGCGTACGTCCTCGACGAGGCCGACTTCCGGGCCCGGGCGCGTGCCTGGCGCACCGCCTTCGGGCCCGACGCCGACGTGTTCTACGCCGGCAAGGCCTTCCTCTCGCGTGCCGTCGTGCGCTGGCTCGACGAGGAGGGGCTCAATCTCGACGTGTGTTCCGGCGGGGAGCTGGCCACCGCCCTGTCCGCCGGCATGCCCGCCGAGCGCATCGCCTTCCACGGCAACAACAAGTCCACGGACGAGATCCGTCGCGCCGTCGAGGCCGGGGTCGGGCGGATCGTGCTCGACTCGTTCCAGGAGATCGTGCGCGTCGCCCACATCGCACAGTCCCTCGGCAAGCGGCAGAAGGCCCAGATCCGGATCACGGTCGGCGTGGAGGCGCACACGCACGAGTTCATCGCCACCGCCCACGAGGACCAGAAGTTCGGGATCCCGCTCGCCGGCGGGCAGGCCGCCGAGGCCGTGCGGCGGGCCCTCCAGCTCGACGGGCTCGAACTGATCGGCATCCACTCCCACATCGGGTCGCAGATCTTCGACATGTCCGGCTTCGAGGTCGCCGCGCACCGCGTGGTGGGGCTGCTCAAGGACGTCCGGGACGAGCACGGCGTCGAGCTGCCCGAGATCGACCTCGGGGGCGGGCTCGGCATCGCCTACACCAGCGACGACGATCCGCGCGAGCCGCACGAGATCGCCAAGGCCCTCACCGAGATCGTCACCCGGGAGTGCGAGGCCGCCCGGCTGCGCACTCCCCGGATCTCCGTCGAGCCCGGCCGCGCCATCGTCGGGCCCACCGCCTTCACCCTCTACGAGGTCGGCACCGTCAAGCCGCTCGACGGGTTGCGGACGTACGTGTCCGTCGACGGCGGCATGTCCGACAACATCCGCACGGCGCTGTACGACGCCGAGTACAGCGTCGCCCTCGTCTCGCGCACCTCCACCGCCGAGCCCATGCTCGCCCGCGTGGTCGGCAAGCACTGCGAGAGCGGGGACATCGTGGTCAAGGACGCGTTCCTGCCGGCCGACCTGGCGCCGGGGGACCTCATCGCCGTACCGGCCACGGGCGCGTACTGCCGGTCCATGGCCAGCAACTACAACCATGTGCTCCGGCCGCCCGTCGTCGCCGTGCGGGACGGGGAGGCCCGGGTGATCGTCCGGCGTGAGACGGAGGAGGACCTGCTGCGCCTCGACGTCGGCTAGTCACGAACAGAGGGGCTGGAAGATCTCCTGTCGCCCGGCCCCGTACAAATGAAATTCATGTCTCACGATCCGGACCAAGGGTAGAAACTCCCGTCCGGTGAGTGAGACTGGTCCAACCGTAGACGGTATGAGGAAACGAGGTCGGATGATGCGTACGCGTCCGCTGAAGGTGGCGCTGCTGGGCTGTGGGGTTGTCGGCTCAGAGGTGGCGCGCATCATGACGACGCACGCCGACGACCTCGCCCAGAGGATCGGCGCCCCGGTGGAACTCGCGGGCGTCGCCGTACGGCGGCCCTCCAAGGTGCGCGAGGGCATCCCGGCGGAACTCGTGACCACCGACGCCACCGCCCTCGTCAAACGGGGGGACATCGACGTCGTGGTAGAGGTGATCGGCGGCATCGAGCCCGCCCGGTCCCTGATCACCACCGCCTTCGAGCACGGCGCGTCCGTCGTCTCCGCGAACAAGGCCCTGCTCGCCCAGGACGGCGCCGCCCTGCACGCCGTCGCCGAGGAGCACGACCGGGACCTGTACTACGAGGCCGCCGTCGCCGGTGCCATCCCGCTGATCCGCCCGCTGCGCGAGTCCCTCGCCGGCGACAAGGTCAACCGGGTGCTCGGCATCGTCAACGGCACCACCAACTTCATCCTCGACAAGATGGACTCCACGGGCGCCGGCTATCAGGAGGCGCTCGACGAGGCCACCGCGCTCGGGTACGCCGAGGCCGACCCGACCGCCGACGTCGAGGGTTTCGACGCCGCCGCCAAGGCCGCCATCCTCGCCGGTATCGCCTTCCACACGCGCGTGCGTCTCGACGACGTCTACCGCGAGGGCATGGCCGAGGTCACCGCCGCCGACTTCCGCTCGGCGAAGGAGATGGGCTGCACCATCAAGCTGCTCGCCATCTGCGAGCGGGCGCAGGACGGGGCGTCCGTCACCGCGCGCGTGCACCCCGCCATGATTCCGCTGAGCCACCCGCTCGCCTCCGTGCGCGGCGCGTACAACGCCGTCTTCGTGGAGTCCGACGCGGCCGGCCAGCTCATGTTCTACGGCCCCGGCGCCGGCGGTTCCCCGACCGCCTCCGCCGTGCTCGGCGACCTCGTCGCCGTCTGCCGTAACCGGCTCAACGGCGCAACGGGGCCCGGTGAGTCGGCGTACGCGGCCCTGCCCGTCTCGCCCATGGGCGAGGTCGTCACGCGCTACCACATCAGCCTCGACGTCGCGGACAAGCCGGGCGTGCTCGCCCAGGTCGCCACCGTCTTCGCCGAGCACGGGGTGTCGATCGACACCGTTCGCCAGCAGGGCAAGGACGGCGAGGCCTCCCTCGTCGTCGTCACCCACCGGGCGTCCGACGCCTCCCTCACCGGGACCGTCGAGGCGCTGCGCAAGCTCGACACCGTGCGGGGTGTCGCCAGCATCATGCGGGTTGAAGGAGAGTAACCAGCAATGACCCACCAGTGGCGCGGAATCATCGAGGAGTACCGGGACAGGCTGCCGGTATCCGACACCACGCCGGTCGTGACGCTCCGCGAGGGCGGCACGCCGCTCGTGCCCGCGCAGGTGCTCTCCGAGCGCACGGGCTGTGAGGTCCACCTGAAGGTCGAGGGCGCCAACCCCACCGGCTCCTTCAAGGACCGCGGCATGACCATGGCCATCTCCAAGGCCAAGGAGGACGGGGCCAAGGCCGTCATCTGCGCCTCCACCGGCAACACGTCGGCCTCCGCCGCCGCGTACGCCGTGCGGGCCGGCATGGTCTCGGCCGTCCTCGTGCCGCAGGGCAAGATCGCGCTCGGCAAGATGGGCCAGGCCCTCGTGCACGGCGCGAAGATCCTCCAGGTCGACGGCAACTTCGACGACTGCCTCACCCTCGCCCGCGAGCTGAGCGAGAACTACCCGGTGGCGCTGGTCAATTCGGTCAACCCGGTGCGGATCGAGGGCCAGAAGACGGCCGCCTTCGAGATCGTGGACATGCTCGGCGACGCGCCCGACATCCACGTCCTGCCGGTCGGCAACGCGGGCAACATCACCGCCTACTGGAAGGGCTACAAGGAGTACGCCGCCGACGGCATCTCCGCGAAGACCCCCCGGATGTGGGGCTTCCAGGCCTCCGGCAGCGCGCCGATCGTGCGCGGCGAGGTCGTCAAGGACCCCTCGACCATCGCCACCGCCATCCGCATCGGCAACCCCGCCTCCTGGGTGTTCGCGCTCGCGGCCCGCGACGAGTCCGGCGGTGCCATCGACGAGGTGACGGACCGTGAAATCCTGCGCGCCTACCGGATGTTGGCCGCGCAGGAGGGTGTCTTCGTGGAGCCCGCCTCCGCCGCCTCCGTGGCCGGTCTGCTCAAGGCTGCCGAGCAGGGCAAGGTCGACCCGGGCCAGCGGATCGTGTGCACCGTCACCGGCAACGGTCTGAAGGACCCCGACTGGGCCGTCGCCGGCGCCCCGCAGCCGGTCACCGTGCCGGTCGACGCGGCCACCGCCGCCGAGCGCCTCGGCCTGGCCTGAGCCCTGGTAAAACCCTGACAGGGTGCACAGGGGGCTTACGACACGCATCGTGCGCCTCCTGTGCGCCCTATGTCGCCACAGAACCTTCCTTCGATAGGCTGTAGGGAACCCGCCCATTGCATATGCCTGCGCATATGGGTGACGCCGCGCCGTCTGCGCGGTCCGCGGGTCTCCAGCACGTATCGAACGTCATCGAATGTCTTCGACAGTCACGCAGCTCAAGGAGAGTCAACGAGCGATGGCCGGTCCAGCGTTCCGCGCCGCCGCCGTCCGGGTGCGCGTCCCCGCCACCAGCGCCAATCTCGGCCCGGGCTTCGACGCCTTCGGCCTCGCGCTGGGGCTGTACGACGACGTGGTCGTCCGGGTGGCCGACGCCGGGCTGCACATCGACATCGCGGGCGAGGGCAACGAGACCCTCCCGCGCGACGAGAGCCACCTCCTCGTCCGCTCGATGCGTACCGCCTTCGATCTGCTGGGCGGACAGCCCCGCGGCCTGGAAATCGTCTGCGCCAACCGCATTCCGCACGGCCGCGGCCTGGGCTCCTCCTCCGCCGCCATCTGCGCCGGCATCGTCGCCGCCCGCGCGGTGACCATAGGCGGGGAGGCCAGGCTCGACGACGCCGCCCTCCTCGAACTGGCCACGGAGATCGAGGGCCACCCCGACAACGTCGCCGCCTGTCTGCTCGGCGGATTCACCCTGTCCTGGATGGAGGCCGGCGCCGCCCGGGCGATCAGGATGGAGCCCAGCGATTCCATCGTTCCGGTGGTTTTCGTACCCGGAAAGCCGGTCCTGACGGAGACCGCGCGCGGTCTGCTCCCGCGCTCCGTGCCGCACGTCGACGCCGCCGCCAACGCGGGCCGTGCCGCCCTGCTCGTCGAGGCCCTCACCCGGCGCCCCGAGCTGCTGCTGCCCGCCACCGAGGACCGCCTTCACCAGGAGTACCGCGCCCCGGCCATGCCGGAGAGCGCCGCGCTCGTGGAGCGGCTGCGCGCCGACGGCATCCCGGCCGTCATCTCGGGCGCCGGCCCCACCGTCATGGCGCTGGCCGACGCCGACAGCGCCGACAAGGTCTCTCACCTCGCGGGTGAGGGCTGGGCCGCCAACCGGCTGGACCTGGACGTACAGGGCGCGAGCGTGCTGCCGCTCGCGACCTCCGGTGTTGATTAACTGCGTCCGGTTGCCGGATTTGGAGAGGGGGAATGTTTGTTGGATCCGGTAGTGTTAATCTCAAGTCTGCACCCGACCCCACCATGGCGAGGTGCCTCGTGTCCCCGTCCGGGACAGACATTCTTCCGGGAGCCTCCCACGCCACTCCGTGTTCCTTGCGCCGCACCTGGGCAGTACGACGTATGCGAGCACTGAGCGGGCCGCCGGGCACGCTCCGGAACCGGTGCTACCACGCCACGTGACACTGGGTGCCACGACTCGCGGAAGCGCCGATCACCGCACATTTCTCTTCCGCCGCTTTGGCGGACCACCGCCCCGGCGCGGTTCACAGAAGCAGGACCGTAGCCGGACAGCACAACCGGTCGCCGAGCCAGACAGGCCGACGTCCGCTCCAGGGAAGGACCCTTCGTGAGCGACACCACCGATCTGATGGGCGCACGTGTCGAGGAGACCGCTGCCGCGCCCGCCACGGACGCCTCCGCGCCTGCCACCGGTGCCGGCTCCCGGCGGCGCCGCGGTACCGGCCTTGAGGGCATGGTGCTGGCCGAGCTGCAACAGGTCGCCTCGGGCCTCGGCATCAGGGGCACCGCGCGGATGCGCAAGAGCCAGCTGATCGAGGTCATCAAGGAGGCGCAGGCCGCCGGTGGGGGTACCCCCTCCGGGGGAGCCGCCGCCAAGGCCGAGACCGCCACCGAGACCAAGCCCAAGCGCCGCGCCACCTCCAAGGCCCGCACGGGTGAGGCCGCCGACGGCGACAAGAAGGCCGAGGCTCCGGCCGAGAAGGCCGTGGCCCAGCAGCAGATCGAGATCCCCGGCCAGCCGGCCTCCGACGACGCGCCCACCGAGCGCCGTCGCCGCCGCGCCACCGCCGAGGCCGGCAGCCCCACCGCGAGCGGCGCCGAGACGGTCGTCGCCGAGGCGAAGGCCGAGTCCAGGACCGAAGCCCAGCAGCAGGGCGAGGGCGCCAAGGGCGACGCCGCCGAGGGCGAGGGCCGCGGCCGCCGCGACCGCCGTGAGCGCGGCCGGGACCGCGACCGTCGCGGCAAGGGCGACGACCAGCAGGGCCAGGGCGGCCGTCAGGACCGTCAGCAGCAGGGCGGCCAGCAGCAGGGCGGCAGCCGGCAGGACCGGCAGGACCGTCAGGACCGCCAGCGCGACAACGGCCCGCAGGACGACGACGACTTCGAGGGCGGCCGCCGGGGCCGTCGCGGGCGCTACCGCGACCGCCGTGGCCGCCGTGGCCGCGACGAGTTCGGCGCCAACGAGCCGCAGCTCGCCGAGGACGACGTCCTGATCCCCGTCGCGGGCATCCTGGACATCCTCGACAACTACGCCTTCATCCGCACCTCCGGCTACCTGCCGGGTCCGAACGACGTGTACGTCTCCCTCGCCCAGGTCCGCAAGAACGGCCTGCGCAAGGGTGACCACGTCACCGGCGCGGTCCGCCAGCCGAAGGAGGGCGAGCGCCGCGAGAAGTTCAACGCGCTGGTCCGCCTCGACTCCGTCAACGGCATGGCGCCCGAACACGGCCGCGGCCGACCGGAGTTCAACAAGCTGACCCCGCTCTACCCGCAGGACCGGCTCCGCCTGGAGACCGACCCGGGCGTGCTGACCACCCGCATCATCGACCTCGTGTCGCCCATCGGCAAGGGCCAGCGCGGTCTGATCGTGGCCCCGCCGAAGACCGGCAAGACCATGATCATGCAGGCGATCGCCAACGCGATCACGCACAACAACCCCGAGTGCCACCTGATGGTCGTCCTCGTCGACGAGCGTCCGGAAGAGGTCACCGACATGCAGCGGTCGGTCAAGGGCGAGGTCATCTCCTCGACCTTCGACCGCCCGGCCGAGGACCACACCACGGTCGCCGAGCTGGCCATCGAGCGCGCCAAGCGCCTCGTGGAGCTGGGTCACGACGTCGTCGTCCTGCTCGACTCCATCACGCGTCTGGGCCGTGCCTACAACCTGGCGGCGCCGGCCTCCGGCCGCATCCTGTCCGGTGGTGTCGACTCGACCGCCCTGTACCCGCCGAAGCGCTTCTTCGGTGCGGCCCGCAACATCGAGGACGGCGGCTCGCTGACCATCCTCGCCACCGCCCTGGTGGACACCGGGTCCCGCATGGACGAGGTGATCTTCGAGGAGTTCAAGGGCACCGGCAACGCGGAGCTCAAGCTCGACCGGAAGCTCGCCGACAAGCGCATCTTCCCGGCGGTGGACGTGGACGCGTCCGGCACCCGTAAGGAAGAGATCCTCCTCGGCGCCGAGGAGCTGGCCATCACCTGGAAGCTGCGCCGGGTGCTGCACGCGCTCGACTCGCAGCAGGCGATCGAGCTGCTTCTGGACAAGATGAAGCAGACGAAGTCGAACGCCGAGTTCCTGTTGCAGATCCAGAAGACGACGCCGATGCCCGGTAACGGCGACTAGGACAAGAGCGTCGGAAAGGTCACAACCGAGATCCCTGCCACAGGGTTCACGGGCGTCGCCCACCAGGAGTGACTACGCAGAGTGCCCACCGCTGTACGCGGTGGGCACTCTGCGTTGTGCAACTCTGTCCCGAGTTTCTCCGTCTGACCGTACGGAGCGACGATGGAGCGGTGACGCCCGCCCGACCCTGAAAGCAGGGGGTACCACCGACCGACGAGACCTAGGAGCGATGTGTCCGCCCAGAGCACGCCGGAGCCCGTCATAGCCGAGCCGGACGGGGCGGGCCCCCGCACCGGCAGGGGACGCCGCCGCAAGGCCCCGAGCAAGGGCCGCAGGGCGCTGCGGGTCGCGGCCTGGACGGCCGCGGGCGTGGTCGTCCTCGGCGGCACCGGCGCCGGGTACGTCTACTTCAAGCTCAACGGCAACCTCAAGAGCGTCGACATCAACCAGGCGCTCGGTGCCGACCGGCCCACGAAGGTCGACAACGGCTCCGAGAACATCCTGGTCCTCGGCTCGGACAGCCGCTCCGGCTCCAACAAGAAGCTCGGCGGCGGCACCGACGACGGCAGCGCCCGCTCCGACACGGCGATGATCGTCCACGTCTACGAGGGCCACAAGAAGGCCAGCGTCGTCTCCATCCCCCGGGACACCCTCGTCGACCGCCCCTCATGCACCGACACCGCCGGCACCGCGCACCCGGCCGCGACCGGCGTGATGTTCAACGAGGCGTACTCCACCGGCGGCGCGGCCTGTGCCGTGAAGACCGTCGAGTCGCTCTCCGGCATCCGCATGGACCACTACCTGGAGGTCGACTTCGAGGGCTTCCAGCGGCTCATCGACGACCTCGGCGGCGTCCCGGTCACGACCACGAAGAACATCGACGACCCGCGGAGCCACCTGACCCTCCGGGCCGGCGCCCACACCCTGAACGGCCAACAGGCCCTCGGCCTCGTCCGTACCCGGCACGGCGTCGGCGACGGCTCCGACCTGGGCCGCATCCAGCTCCAGCAGGCGTTCGTCAAGGCGCTGCTCGACCAGGTCAAGAACGTCGGCGTGTTCAGCAACCCCAAGAAGCTCTACGACCTCGCCGACACCGCCACCAAGGCCGTGACCACCGATTCGGACCTGGGCTCGGTCAACTCCCTCATCGACTTCGCCAACGGCCTCAAGGGTGTCAGCGCGAAGCACATGGACATGGTCACGATGCCGGTGCAGTACGACCCGGCCGACCCCAACCGGGTGGTCCTGGAGACCGCCAAGGCCCAGCAGGTCTGGTCCGCCCTGAAGAACGACCGGCCGATCCCGAAGTCGGCGACGGAGGGTACGGCCGCGGGCGAGGCCAAGGGCGTGGTGAGCTCCTGAGGGGTGATTCCCCCTCTCCCGTCGCCGGCGCCGCCCCCGGGGAATAGATGACGAGCACCCCCGGTTTTGGGGGATGGCGCCAGTCCTGGCAGACTGGTACGTCGGCTCCGGTTCACGCTCCCGCATCCCGCGGCGGCGACCCGGCGCCCTCCCGGAACCTAGGAGACACCTTGAAGCGCGACATCCACCCCGAGTACGTCGAGACGCAGGTCAGCTGCACCTGTGGCGCGTCGTTCACCACCCGCAGCACCATCGAGTCCGGCACCATCCGGGCCGAGGTCTGCTCCGAGTGCCACCCGTTCTACACGGGCAAGCAGAAGATCCTCGACACCGGTGGCCGTGTGGCCCGCTTCGAGGCCCGCTTCGGCAAGGCTGCCGCCGGCTCCAAGAAGTAGCGAGCCCCCATTCGCCGGTCCACGGCCACACCCTCCCCGGGGTGTGCCCGGGACCGGCGTTTTTGGTCGCCCGCCCTTCCCTTCACCGCAGTACAGGAGCCCAAGATGTTCGAGGCCGTCGAGGAACTCGTCACCGAGCACGGCGATCTGGAGAAGCAGCTCGCCGACCCGTCGGTCCACGCCGACCAGGCGAACGCGCGCAAGCTGAACAAGCGCTACGCCGAGCTGACCCCGATCGTCGCCACGTACCGCTCCTGGAAGCAGTCGGGCGAAGACATCGAGACCGCGCGCGAGCTGGCCGCCGACGACCCCGACTTCGCCGCCGAGGTCAAGGACCTGGAGAAGCAGCGCGAGGAGCTGACCGAGAAGCTGCGTCTGCTGCTCGTCCCGCGCGACCCGAGTGACGACAAGGACGTCATCCTGGAGATCAAGGCGGGCGCGGGCGGCGACGAGTCGGCGCTGTTCGCCGGCGACCTGCTGCGCATGTACCTGCGCTACGCCGAGCGCGTCGGCTGGAAGACCGAGATCATCGACGCCACCGAGTCCGAGCTGGGCGGCTACAAGGACGTCCAGGTCGCGGTGAAGACCAAGGGCGGCCAGGGCGCCACCGAGCCCGGCCAGGGCGTGTGGGCGCGGCTGAAGTACGAGGGCGGTGTGCACCGGGTGCAGCGCGTGCCGGCGACCGAGTCGCAGGGCCGTATCCACACCTCCGCCGCCGGTGTCCTCGTGACCCCCGAGGCCGAGGAGGTGGACGTGGAGATCAACCCGAACGACCTCCGTATCGACGTCTACCGGTCCTCCGGTCCCGGCGGACAGTCCGTCAACACCACCGACTCCGCGGTGCGCATCACGCACCTGCCGACCGGCGTCGTCGCCTCCTGCCAGAACGAGAAGAGCCAGCTCCAGAACAAGGAGCAGGCCCTGCGTATCCTGCGTTCCAGGCTGCTCGCCGCGGCGCAGGAGGAGGCCGAGCGGGAGGCCGCGGACGCCCGCCGCAGCCAGGTCCGCACCGTCGACCGCTCCGAGAAGATCCGCACCTACAACTTCCCGGAGAACCGCATCTCGGACCACCGCGTCGGCTTCAAGGCGTACAACCTGGACCAGGTCCTGGACGGCGACCTCGCCGCGGTGATCCAGGCCTGCGTCGACGCCGACTCGGCGGCGAAGCTGGCAGCTGCATAAAGGCATCAACGCTCGACCCAGTACGACACGGAGGACTCGCGTGAACCTGCTGCTCGCGGAGGTGGCCCAGGCCACCCAGCGGCTGGCCGACGCCGGCGTGCCCTCGCCGCGCAACGACGCGGAGGAGCTGGCCGCGTTCGTGCACGGGGTGAAGCGCGGCGCACTGCACTCCGTGAAGGACGCCGACTTCGACGCCCGGTACTGGGAGGTCATCGCCCGGCGCGAGCAGCGCGAGCCGCTCCAGCACATCACCGGGCGGGCCTACTTCCGCTACCTGGAACTCCAGGTCGGGCCGGGCGTGTTCGTGCCCCGGCCGGAGACCGAGTCCGTGGTCGGCTGGGCCATAGACGCCGTGCGCGCCATGGACGTCGTCGAGCCGTGCATCGTGGACCTGTGCACCGGCTCCGGCGCCATCGCGCTGGCCCTCGCCCAGGAGGTCCCGCGCTCGCGGGTGCACGCCGTGGAGCTGTCCGAGGACGCCCTGGTGTGGACCCGCAAGAACGTGGCGGGCTCCAGGGTCGACCTGCGCCAGGGCGACGCCCTGACCGCCTTCCCCGACCTCGACGGCCAGGTCGACCTGGTCATCTCCAACCCGCCGTACATCCCGCTCACCGAGTGGGAGTACGTCGCCATCGAGGCCCGCGACTACGACCCGGAGCTGGCTCTCTTCTCCGGTGAGGACGGCCTCGACCTGATCCGCGGCATCGAGCGCACCGCCCACCGGCTGCTGCGCCCCGGCGGGGTCGTCGTGATCGAGCACGCCGACACCCAGGGCGGCCAGGTGCCGTGGATCTTCACCGAGGAGCGGGGCTGGGCCGACGCGGCCGACCACCCCGACCTCAACAACCGCCCCCGGTTCGCGACCGCCCGCAAGGCGCTGCCGTGAGCACCCCGACGATTTTCATCCGGCTGTACGTGTACGAGGAGGCCCGCTAGACATGGCACGGCGATACGACACCAACGACGCGACCGACCGCGCGACGGGTCTGCGCGAGGCCGCGTCCGCCGTCCGCCGGGGCGAGCTGGTGGTGCTGCCGACCGACACGGTCTACGGCATCGGCGCCGACGCGTTCTCCTCGGAGGGCGTCGCCGACCTGCTCGCCGCCAAGGGCCGGGGCCGCAACATGCCCACTCCTGTGCTCATCGGCTCCCCGAACACCCTGCACGGCCTCGTCACGGACTTCTCCGAGCTGGCCTGGGAGCTGGTCGACGCGTTCTGGCCGGGCGCCCTCACGCTCGTCGCCAAGCACCAGCCCTCGCTCCAGTGGGACCTCGGCGACACCCGGGGCACGGTGGCCGTCCGCATGCCGCTGCACCCCGTCGCGATCGAGCTGCTCACCGAGGTCGGCCCGATGGCGGTGTCGTCGGCGAACCTCACCGGGCACCCCGCGCCGGAGGACTGCGACGCGGCCCAGGAGATGCTCGGCGACTCCGTCTCCGTCTACCTCGACGGCGGCCCGACCCCCGGCATCGTGCCGTCGTCCATCGTGGACGTCAGCCGTTCCGTGCCCGTGCTGCTGCGCGAGGGCGCGATCTCGGCGGAGGAGCTGCGGAAGGTCGTACCTGACCTTGAGGTGGCGAATTGACGGCCCCTGAAGCGGGGCGTGGCATAGGCATCGGGGCCAGTGCGGCGGAGACGACCACGACGTTCGGCTTTCCGCGCGACACCTTCCGCATCCTCCATGTCAGCACCGGCAACGTGTGCCGCTCGCCCATCACCGAGCGGCTGACCCGCCATTTCGTCGCGGAGCGGCTCGGCGTGCTCGGCGGCGGGCTGATCGTGGAGAGCGCGGGCACCTGGGGCCACGAGGGCGCCCCGATGGAGGCCAACGCGGAGGCGGTGCTGGCCGAGTTCGGCGCGGACGCCTCGGGCTTCTGCGGCCGGGAACTGCTGGACGAGCACGTCATCAGGGCCGACCTGGTGCTCACGGCCACGCGGGACCACCGGGCGCAGGTGATCTCGATGGGGCATTCGGCGGGGCTGCGGACGTTCACGCTGAAGGAGTTCACCCGGCTGGTCCGCGCGATAGACCCCGCCACGCTGCCGCCGCTGGAGGACGGTGTGGTGATGCGCGCCCGTGCGCTGGTGCGGGCGGCCGCGGCGCTGCGGGGGTGGCTGCTCGCGCCCACGGCGGAGGCGGACGAGGTGCACGACCCGTACGGCGCCCCGCTGCCGTTCTTCCGGTCCGTCGGGGGCGAGATACACCAGGCGCTGGACCCGGTGGTGACGGCGCTGACCGGCGTGGCCACTCGGACATAAGGGATACACGCGGGTGTAACGGTCGCGCGGGGGGCGCGCGGCGGGCCTACATTGGGTTTACGTCACCGTCGACCGCCCGGGAGCCCGTCATGTCGGTCACCTCTGCCCTCCCGACCGATGTCCTGCGGCAACAGGACCCCGAGCTGGCCGAGATCCTGCTGGGCGAGCTGCGCCGGCAGTCGACGTCGCTCCAGCTGATCGCCGCCGAGAACTTCACCTCGCCCGCCGTGCTGGCCGCGCTCGGCTCGCCGCTCGCCAACAAGTACGCCGAGGGCTATCCCGGCGCCCGCCATCACGGCGGCTGCGAACTGGTCGACATCGCCGAGCGGCTCGCCGTGGAGCGGGCCAGGGCGCTGTTCGGGGCCGCGCACGCCAACGTCCAGGCCCACTCGGGCTCCTCGGCCGTCCTGGCCGCCTACGCCGCCCTGCTGCGCCCCGGGGACACCGTCCTCGCCCTCGGCCTGCACTCCGGCGGTCACCTCACGCACGGCTCGCCCGCGAACTTCTCGGGCCGCTGGTTCGACTTCGTCGGCTACGGCGTCGACGCCGAGACCGGGCTCATCGACCACGACCAGGTGCGCCATCTGGCGCGCAACCACCGGCCCAAGGCGATCGTGTGCGGGTCCATCGCCTACCCCCGCCACTTCGACTACGCCTTCTTCCGCGAGGTGGCCGACGAGGTCGGGGCCTATCTGATCGCCGACGCCGCGCATCCGATCGGGCTGGTCGCCGGGGGAGCGGCGCCGAACCCGGTGCCGTACGCCGATGTCGTGTGCGCGACGACGCACAAGGTGCTGCGCGGGCCGCGCGGCGGCATGATCCTGTGCGGGACCCCCGAGCTGGCCGAGCGGATCGACCGGGCCGTGTTCCCCTTCACCCAGGGCGGCGCCCAGATGCACACCATCGCCGCCAAGGCCGTCGCGTTCGGCGAGGCGGCCACCCCGGCGTTCGCCGCGTACGTCCACCGGGTGGTCGCCAACGCCAGGACGCTGGCCGCGCTGCTGGAGGCCGAGGGCTTCACGGTCACCACCGGCGGCACCGACACCCATCTGATCACCGTCGACCCCGCCCCGCTCGGTGTGGACGGCCGCACCGCCCGCGGCCGCCTCGCCGCCGCCGGGATCGTTCTGGACTGCTGTGTGCTGCCGCACGACGACGGCCGCGGGCTGCGCCTGGGCACGGCCGCGGTGACCACCCAGGGCATGGGCGAGCCGGAGATGGCCCGGATCGCGGCACTGATGGCCGGGGTGCTGCGGGGCACCGTCGAGCCGGCCCGGGCGCGGGAGGAGGTGCGGGAACTGACCGGTGATTTTCCGCCGTATCCGGCCTGAACCGGGGCAGGCGTCGGGCCGTACACCCCCATGTGCGCCGTACACCACAGCCACACGTGCAACCATCGTCGCTACCCGGAAGTCCCCATCCATATACGTCCATCGCTAGGGTGTGGGGCTGTGATGGCCAGCGAGACCTGTGGGGAAGCCCGTGCGTGAATACCTGCTGACGCTCTGCATCACGGCCGCGGTGACGTACCTGCTGACGGGGCCGGTGCGGAAGTTCGCGATCGTGGCCGGGGCGATGCCGGAGATCAGGGCCCGTGACGTGCACCGGGAACCGACTCCGCGGCTCGGCGGTATCGCCATGTTCCTCGGCCTGTGCGCGGGCCTGCTCGTCGCGGACCACCTGACCGGCCTCAACGAGGTCTTCGAGAAGTCCAACGAGCCGCGGGCCCTGCTCTCCGGCGCGGCCCTGATCTGGCTGATCGGCGTCCTGGACGACAAGTTCGAGATCGACGCGCTGATCAAGCTGGGCGGCCAGATGATCGCCGCGGGCGTCATGGTCATGCAGGGTCTGACGATCCTGTGGCTGCCCGTCCCCGGCGTCGGCAACGTGGCGCTGACCCAGTGGCAGGGCACCCTGCTCACCGTCGCCCTCGTCGTCATCACGATCAACGCGGTGAACTTCGTGGACGGCCTGGACGGCCTCGCCGCCGGCATGGTCTGCATCGCGGCCGGCGCGTTCTTCCTGTACGCCTACCGGATCTGGTACTCGTACGGCATCGAGGCGGCCGCCCCGGCCACCCTGTTCTCGGCGATCCTGATGGGCATGTGCCTGGGCTTCCTGCCGCACAACATGCATCCCGCGCGGATCTTCATGGGCGACTCGGGCTCGATGCTGATCGGCCTGGTGCTGGCCGCGGGCGCGATCTCGATCACGGGTCAGCTGGACCCGGACGCGCTGGGCCTGTACGTGGGTTCCGAGAGGGCCGCGGTGCACGCGACCGTGCCGGTCTACATCCCGCTCCTCCTCCCGCTGACGATCATCGCCGTGCCGGCCGCCGACCTGGTCCTCGCGATCGTCCGCCGCACCTGGCGCGGCCAGTCGCCGTTCGCCGCCGACCGCGGGCACCTGCACCACCGGCTGCTGGAGATCGGCCACTCGCACAGCCGGGCCGTGCTGATCATGTACTTCTGGTCGGCCCTGATCGCCTTCGGCGCCCTCGCCTACTCGGTGAACTCGGCGTCCATGTGGATCGTGCTCGGCGTCGTCTTCCTCAGCGCGATCGGACTGGTCCTGCTGCTGCTCCCGCGCTTCACCCCGCGTGTGCCGGTGTGGGCGCAGGCCTTCGTGCCGCCCCGCTACCGCAGGCGGCGCCGGGCCGCCGAGGCGGCCGAGGCCGCCGTGGCGGGGGCGGCCCGGGAGGCGGAGGAGACCACCGAACGGGCGCCGGTCACGGCCGGGATCGCGGGCGTCAACGGGGCGACCGCCATTGGCCCTCGTTCGCGTTTTGTTGATCGTCACTGAGACGCACAAGGTAAGAATCTGACGAGAGCATTGCCAACTCGTGGGGGACCAAAGCCCCCTAATACCAGACAAGTGGGCGCCATTTTTGCACAGACGCGCACTGTCACTCTCATGTGTGACAGCAAGCACACCAAGCGGGTAAAGACCTCATCAAATAGTTTGTGATACGGTTCACGAGAACCCCGGATAGAGCCGAAGGACCGTAGTGCGACGGTCCATTGGTGTGAGGTCTCGATCACTCAGCCCGGGACTACGCTCGTCCATGACGACACCCTGCCCCCTTGTGAAAGCGGAGTTGCCGCCATGCCGTCCAAAGACGCCCGGAACCTTCTGCAGATCGCTGTGCCCACAGCGGTCGCAGGCGTGATCACTGTCGCCGTGAGCGCAGCGGTCGCGGGGGGCAAGGGTGCGCTCGGCGCGGGTGTAGGCACGCTGCTGGCCATTGTTTTCATGGGAGTCGGCCTCTACGTCCTCCAATGGACGGCAAAAACGCTCCCGCAGCTGTTCCAGATGATGGGCCTGTTGCTCTACGTGGCCCAGCTGCTTCTCCTCCTGATCTTCGTCGCTGTTTTCAAGGACACCTCTCTCTTCAATCCGAAGACGTTCGCCGTGGCGCTCGTCGTCGCGACCGTCGTGTGGATGGCCGCGCAGGCTCGCGCGCACATGAAGGCCAAGATCTTCTACGTCGATCCGGACTCCGAGAAGAGCGAGAAGCCCTCGAAGACAGGGCCGTCGTCGTGAGAGGTAGGGGCGGGATAAAGGCTTGTGAGATCTCCTGCTATCGTCCGGTGCCAACTGCGGCATCGCGGGCGCGGGCAGCCGAGCTGACGCCTGCTCAATGGCGAGGCTCGACGCCCCCCAGCCGCCCCCACATCCGTAACACCAGTCCGGTGCCGATCCGCGGCCACGCGCCGCGCCGACACAACGAGGTTGCCGTACCCATGCGTCACGCCGAAGGAGCCCGCGGTGAGTGCTGACCAGACCCAGCTCGCCTTTGACTGGAGTTGTCGGATCATGTCCGACAACGGGTGCGGCTTCCCGGCCCCGGGCCTGAACTCCTTCCTGTTCAAGCCGCTCTTCACGGTCGGGGGCTTTGAGTTCAACAAGGTGATGCTGCTGGCGCTCGTCACCACGCTGCTCATCGTCGTCTTCTTCTCGGCCGCCTTCGGCAAGGCCAAGGTCGTCCCGGGCAAGCTGCAGATGGTCGGTGAGGCCGGCTACGACTTCGTGCGCCGCGGCATCGTGTACGAGACCCTCGGCAAGCGCGAGGGCGAGAAGTGGGTGCCGCTCATGGTCTCCCTCTTCTTCTTCGTCTGGCTCATGAACGTCTGGTCCGTGATCCCGCTGGCACAGTTCCCGGTGTCCTCGGTGATCGCCTTCCCGATGGTGCTGGCCGCGATCGTCTACATCACCTGGGTCGCGCTCACGTTCAAGAAGCACGGCTTCGTCGGCTTCTTCAAGAACGTCACGGGCTACGACAAGTCGCTCGGCGCCGTGCTGCCGCTCGTCATGGTCATCGAGTTCTTCTCGAACCTGCTGGTCCGCCCGTTCACGCACGCGGTGCGACTCTTCGCCAACATGTTCGCCGGTCACCTGATGCTGGTCATGTTCACCGTGGCTTCCTGGTACCTGCTCAACAGCTGGCTGGTCGTGGGCGCCGGTGTGTCGTTCCTGATGACCATGGCCATGATCCTCTTCGAGCTCTTCGTGCAGGCCGTCCAGGCATACGTCTTCGTGCTGCTGGCCTGCTCCTACATTCAGGGCGCTCTCGCCGAGCACCACTGAGCCGAACCACCCGCCCCAAAACCCCAGTCGTCCGGTGGCCAACCCCCACCGGTCCGTAAAAGAGAAGGAAGAAACGGCATGTCCGCTGCCATCGACCTCGCCGCCGGCGTCTCCGGTTCCCTCGGTTCCATCGGCTACGGCCTTGCGGCCATCGGCCCCGGCATCGGCGTCGGCATCATCTTCGGTAACGGCACCCAGGCCCTGGCCCGCCAGCCCGAGGCCGCCGGTCTGATCCGCGCCAACCAGATCCTCGGCTTCGCCTTCTGCGAGGCGCTCGCCCTCATCGGCATCGTTATGCCGTTCGTGTTCGGTCGGTAATCAACCTCCCACCGACACGTTTCGACGAAAGGCACTGATGTGATCGCCAACCTGGCACAGCTGGCGGCCGAGGAGACGAAGCAGAACCCGCTCGTCCCCGCCGGTCCCGAGCTGCTCGTCGGCACCATCGCCTTCGCCATCGTGTTCTTCTTCTTCTGGAAGAAGCTGCTTCCGAACATCAACAAGGTTCTGGAGGAGCGCCGAGCGGCGATCGAAGGCGGTATCGAAGAGGCCGACGCCATGAAGGTCGAGGCCCAGAGCGTGCTTGAGCAGTACAAGGCTCAGCTCGCCGAGGCCCGGCACGAGGCCGCGCGCCTGCGCCAGGAGGCGCAGGAGCAGGGTGCCGCGCTCATCGCCGAGATGCGGGCCGAGGGCCAGCGGCAGCGCGAGGAGATCGTCACCGCGGGCCACACCCAGATCGAGGCCGACCGCAAGGCCGCCGCCCAGACCCTGCGTCAGGACGTCGGCAAGCTCGCCACCGAACTGGCCGGCAAGCTCGTCGGCGAGTCCCTTGAGGACCACGCCCGCCAGAGCCGTGTGATCGACCGTTTCCTCGACGAGCTTGAGGAGAAGGCCGAGGCGACTCGATGACGGCCATGCACGGAGCGAGCCGCGAGGCCCTGGCTGCCGCCCGTGAGCGTCTCGACGCGCTGACGGACTCCACGTCGGTGGACGCTGCTCAGCTCGCCGACGAGCTGGCGGCCGTCACCGCGCTGCTCGACCGCGAGGCCGGCCTGCGCCGGGCCCTCACCGACCCGGCGCAGCAGGCGGAGGCCAAGGCGGAGCTGGTCCAGCGCCTGATCGGCGGCCAGGTCAGCGGTCCCACCGCTGACCTGGTGTCCGGGATGGCCCGCGCCCGCTGGTCGCAGTCCCGCGACCTGGTCGACGCGCTGGAGGAGCTGGCGAACATCGCCGACCTCACCGCCGCCGACAAGCGGGGCAACCTGGACGAGGTCGAGGACGAGCTGTTCCGGTTCGGCCGGATCGTCTCCTCCAGCACCGAGCTGCGCGCCGCGCTGACCGACCGCGCCGCCGGCGCCGAGGCCAAGACCGAGCTGCTGCACCGGCTGCTGGGCGGACGGGCCAAGCCCGCCACCGAGCGTCTGGTCGCGCGCCTCGTGACCGCGCCGCGTGGACGTAGCCTGGAAGCGGGACTGGAGTCCCTGTCCAAGCTGGCCGCCGACCGCCGGGACCGCATGGTCGCCGTCGTCACCTCGGCGGTGCCGCTGAGTGACGGCCAGAAGCAGCGCCTCGGCGCCGCCCTCGCCAAGCTCTACGGCCGGCGGATGCACCTCAACCTGGACGTGGACCCCGAGGTCGTCGGCGGTATCCGCGTACAGGTCGGTGACGAGGTCATCAACGGCTCCCTCGCGGACCGGCTGGAGGACGCCGCCCGCCGCATGGCGAGCTGACGCTCGGTATTCGAGAACAGCAGTAGTACTCAGAACGGCCCTGGTTGGGCCGTGCAGAAGAATCCTGGGGGTCGCCCCCAGACCCCCAAAGTGAAACTTCGGGCCCAACAAGGAGAGCAGGGAACCCAGATGGCGGAGCTCACGATCCGGCCGGAGGAGATCCGGGACGCGCTGGAGAACTTTGTCCAGTCGTACAAGCCGGACGCGGCCTCGCGCGAGGAGGTCGGTACGGTCACCCTTGCCGGCGACGGCATCGCGAAGATCGAGGGTCTTCCCTCGGCCATGGCCAACGAACTGCTGAAGTTCGAGGACGGCACCCTCGGCCTCGCCCTCAACCTTGAGGAGCGCGAGATCGGTGCCATCGTCCTCGGTGAGTTCAGCGGCATCGAGGAGGGTCAGCCGGTCACGCGCACCGGTGAGGTCCTCTCCGTCGCGGTGGGCGAGGGCTACCTCGGCCGTGTAGTCGACCCGCTCGGCAACCCGATCGACGGCCTCGGCGAGATCGAGACGTCCGGCCGCCGCGCCCTTGAGCTGCAGGCCCCCACGGTCATGCAGCGCAAGTCGGTGCACGAGCCGATGGAGACGGGCTACAAGGCCGTCGACGCGATGACCCCGATCGGCCGCGGTCAGCGTCAGCTGATCATCGGTGACCGCCAGACCGGCAAGACCGCCCTGGCCGTCGACACGATCATCAACCAGCGTGACAACTGGCGCACCGGCGACCCGAAGAAGCAGGTCCGCTGCATCTACGTCGCCATCGGCCAGAAGGGCTCCACCATCGCCGGCGTGCGCCGCGCGCTGGAGGAGAACGGCGCCCTGGAGTACACGACCATCGTCGCCGCCCCGGCGTCCGACCCGGCCGGCTTCAAGTACCTGGCGCCGTACACCGGTTCGGCCATCGGTCAGCAGTGGATGTACGAGGGTAAGCACGTCCTCATCATCTTCGACGACCTCTCGAAGCAGGCCGACGCCTACCGCGCCGTGTCCCTGCTGCTGCGCCGCCCGCCGGGCCGTGAGGCCTACCCGGGTGACGTCTTCTACCTGCACTCCCGCCTGCTGGAGCGCTGCGCCAAGCTCTCCGACGACATGGGCGCCGGTTCGATGACCGGTCTGCCGATCGTCGAGACCAAGGCCAACGACGTCTCGGCGTTCATCCCGACCAACGTCATCTCCATCACCGACGGCCAGTGCTTCCTGGAGTCGGACCTGTTCAACGCCGGTCAGCGCCCCGCGCTGAACGTCGGTATCTCCGTCTCCCGAGTCGGTGGTTCCGCGCAGCACAAGGCGATGCGCCAGGTCTCCGGCCGTCTGCGTGTGGACCTCGCCCAGTTCCGTGAGCTGGAGGCGTTCGCCGCCTTCGGTTCGGACCTGGACGCGGCCTCCAAGGCGCAGCTGGAGCGCGGTTCGCGCATGGTCGAGCTGCTGAAGCAGGACCAGTACCAGCCGATGGCCACCGAGGACCAGGTCGTCTCCGTCTGGGCCGGCACCAACGGCCGTATGGACGACGTCCCGGTCGCCGACATCCGCCGCTTCGAGAAGGAACTGATCGACTTCCTGCACCGGAAGCACCAGGGCCTGATGACCTCCATCAAGGAGGGCGCCAAGATGTCGAACGACACGATCCAGGCGGTCGACGACGCCGTGGCGGAGTTCAAGAAGCAGTTCGAGACCTCGGACGGCAAGCTGCTCGGCGAGGACTCTCCGGCCGCTGCCGCCAAGTGACGTAAGGAAGGGACCTGACTCATGGGAGCCCAGCTCCGGGTCTACAAGCGTCGCATCCGATCCGTCACCGCGACCAAGAAGATCACCAAGGCGATGGAGATGATCGCCGCCTCGCGCGTCGTCAAGGCGCAGCGCAAGGTGGCGGCCTCCACGCCGTACGCGCAGGAACTGACCCGCGCGGTCACGGCGGTCGGCACGGGTTCGAACACCAAGCACCCGCTCACCACGGAGACGGAGAACCCGACCCGTGCCGCGGTCCTGCTCCTCACGAGCGACCGCGGTCTGGCCGGCGCCTTCAACTCCAACGCCATCAAGACGGCGGAGCAGCTCACCGAGCGCCTGGAGCGCGACGGCAAGCAGGTCGACACGTACATCGTCGGCAGGCGCGGTGTCGCCCACTACAACTTCCGTGAGCGCACCATCGCGGAGTCGTTCACGGGCTTCACGGACGAGCCGTCGTACGCGGACGCCAAGAAGGTCGCGGCGCCCCTGATCGAGGCCATCGAGAAGGAGACGGCCGAGGGCGGCGTGGACGAACTCCACATCGTCTTCACCGAGTTCGTCTCGATGATGACGCAGACGGCGCTGGACGCCCGGCTCCTTCCGCTGCGTCTCGAAGAGGTCGCGCAGGAGGCGCCGAAGGGCGAGATCCTGCCGCTGTACGACTTCGAGCCCTCGGCGGAGGACGTCCTCGACGCCCTGCTGCCGCGCTATGTGGAGAGCCGCATCTACAACGCGCTGCTCCAGTCGGCCGCTTCGAAGCACGCCGCCACGCGGCGCGCGATGAAGTCGGCCACCGACAACGCGGGCGAGCTGATCAACACGCTCTCCCGTCTTGCCAACGCGGCCCGCCAGGCCGAAATCACCCAGGAAATCAGCGAGATCGTCGGTGGCGCGAGCGCCCTGGCCGACGCGACCGCGGGGAGTGACCGATAAATGACCACCACTGTTGAGACCGCGACGGCTACGGGCCGCGTCGCCCGGGTCATCGGCCCGGTCGTCGACGTGGAGTTCCCCGTCGACGCGATGCCGGAGATCTACAACGCCCTGCACGTCGAGGTCGCCGACCCGGCGAACGCAGGCGAGAAGAAGACGCTGACCCTGGAGGTCGCCCAGCACCTGGGTGACGGCCTGGTCCGCACCATCTCCATGCAGCCCACCGACGGTCTGGTCCGCCAGGCCCCGGTGACGGACACCGGCAACTCCATCACGGTGCCCGTCGGCGACTTCACCAAGGGCAAGGTGTTCAACACCCTCGGTGAGGTGCTGAACGTCGACGAGACGTACGACGGCGAGCGCTGGGGCATCCACCGCAAGGCCCCGAACTTCGACGAGCTTGAGTCGAAGACCGAGATGTTCGAGACGGGCGTCAAGGTCATCGACCTGCTCACCCCGTACGTCAAGGGCGGCAAGATCGGCCTGTTCGGCGGCGCCGGCGTCGGCAAGACGGTGCTCATCCAGGAGATGATCTACCGTGTCGCCAACAACCACGACGGTGTCTCCGTGTTCGCCGGTGTCGGCGAGCGCACCCGTGAGGGCAACGACCTGATCGAGGAGATGTCCGACTCGGGCGTCATCGACAAGACCGCCCTGGTCTTCGGTCAGATGGACGAGCCCCCGGGCACCCGTCTGCGCGTCGCGCTGGCCGGCCTCACCATGGCCGAGTACTTCCGTGACGTCCAGAAGCAGGACGTGCTGTTCTTCATCGACAACATCTTCCGCTTCACGCAGGCCGGTTCCGAGGTCTCGACCCTGCTCGGCCGTATGCCCTCCGCGGTGGGCTACCAGCCGAACCTGGCCGACGAGATGGGTCTCCTCCAGGAGCGCATCACCTCGACCCGCGGTCACTCGATCACCTCGATGCAGGCGATCTACGTCCCCGCGGACGACCTGACCGACCCGGCCCCGGCGACCACCTTCGCCCACCTCGACGCGACGACGGTGCTCTCCCGTCCGATCTCCGAGAAGGGCATCTACCCGGCCGTGGACCCGCTGGACTCGACGTCCCGGATCCTGGACCCGCGCTACATCGCGGCGGACCACTACAACGCGGCCATGCGTGTGAAGAACATCCTGCAGAAGTACAAGGACCTCCAGGACATCATCGCGATCCTCGGTATCGACGAGCTCGGCGAGGAGGACAAGCTCGTCGTCCACCGTGCCCGTCGCGTGGAGCGCTTCCTGTCCCAGAACACCCACGTCGCCAAGCAGTTCACCGGCGTGGACGGTTCGGACGTCCCGCTGGACGAGACGATCGCGGCGTTCAACGCGATCTGCGACGGCGAGTACGACCACTTCCCGGAGCAGGCGTTCTTCATGTGCGGTGGCCTGGAGGACCTCAAGGCCAACGCCAAGGAGCTGGGCGTCTCCTGAACTCCCTGAGTTCGTGTGAACTCCTTGAGTTCGTGTGAGGGGGCGGGCGCGTCCCGCCCCCTCATCCACGCCCACTAGACTTGTAACCAACACCCGGCACAACCGCCGGGTGGTGACCCGAGGAGCCACCTTGGCTGCTGAGCTGCACGTCGCGCTGGTCGCGGCCGACCGAGAGGTCTGGTCCGGCGAGGCCACCCTGGTCGTCGCGCGCACCACGTCCGGCGACATCGGCGTCATGCCCGGTCACCAGCCGCTGCTCGGTGTGCTGGAGTCGGGCCCGGTGACCATCCGTACGAGTGATGGTGGAACGGTCGTCGCCGCGGTGCACGGCGGTTTCGTCTCGTTCGCGGACAACAAGCTGTCGTTGCTGGCCGAGATCGCCGAGCTGTCGGACGAGATCGATGTCCAGCGCACGGAGCGGGAGCTGGAGCGTGCGAAGGCGGAGGGCGACGCCGCCGCCGAGCGCCGCGCGGATGTCCGCCTTCGTGCGGCGGCGGCGAGCTGAGTCCACAGCACGGCTGCCGTATGACGTCACTCAGCCGCGGCCGGCCCGGAGCAATCCGGTGCCGGTCGCGGCTGAGGCAGATGTGGGTGTTTTTTAAGTTTCATTACTCAGTAACAGAAGCAGTTCCGCTACCTGGGAGACGAGGAGGTCGGTGCCGATGATCCTCGCTCTGACTGTGTGCGGGGTCGTGGTCGCGCTCGTGGTGGCGGGACTGTTCCTGTTCGGACTGCGCCGCAGACTGATCCAGCGCTCCGGCGGCACCTTCGACTGTTCCCTGCGCTGGGACGTGGCCGAGCCCCCGGACGCCAGCGGCAAGGGCTGGAGCTACGGCGTCGCCCGCTACAACGGCGACCGCATCGAGTGGTACCGCGTCTTCTCCTACGGCTTCCGCCCGCGCCGCACCCTGGAGCGCGCCGCCATCGAGGTGGCCGGGCGCCGGCTGCCCGAGGGCGAGGAGGAGCTGGCGCTGCTCTCCGACGCGGTGGTCCTCGCCTGTACGCATCGGGGCACCCGCCTCGAACTCGCCATGAGCGAAGACGCGCTGACCGGATTTCTCGCGTGGCTGGAGGCAGCCCCGCCCGGACAGCGAGTGAATGTGGCGTAGCCACATTCACTCGCTGGGTGGGGGTCCCCCCCCCGGACGAAGTCTGGGGGAGCGTCAACGTCGCTTAGAGCCCTCTTGCAGGTAGCGCCTTACATATTGCTGCTGATCGCGTTCACCAGCTCGCCGTCGCTGGTGTCACCGCTGAACTCCCAGAAGAAGGCGCCGCCGAGCCCCTGGGACTTGGCCCAGCTCATCTTCCCGGCGATGGTGGACGGGGTGTCGTACGACCACCAGTTGCTGCCGCAGTGCGCGTACGCCGTGCCCGCGATGGTGCCGGTGACCGGGCAGGACGTCTTGAGCACCTTGTAGTCCTCGATGCCCTGCTCGTAGGTGCCGGCCGCCGGGCCCGTGGCCGTGCCGCCCGGGGCGTCCTGGGTGACGCCGGTCCAGCCGCGGCCGTACAGCCCGATGCCGATGAGCAGCTTGCTCGACGGCACCCCGACGGACTTGTACTTGGCGATCGCGTCGGCGGTGGTGAAGCCCGCCTTCGGGATGCCGGAGTACGAGGTGAGCGGGGAGTGCGGGGCGGTCGGGCCCTGGGCGTCCCAGGCGCCGAAGAAGTCGTACGTCATCACGTTGTACCAGTTGACGTACTGCGCGGCCCCGGCGTAGTCGGCGGCCTCGATCTTGCCGCCGGCCGAGCCGTCGGCGGTGACCGCGGCCGTGACGAGCTTGCTGCTGCCGAACTTGGCGCGCAGCGCGGACAGCACGTTCTTGAAAGCCGCGGCCCCGCTCGTGTCGCAGGACAGGCCGCAGGCGTTCGGGTACTCCCAGTCGATGTCGATGCCGTCGAAGACGTCGGCCCAGCGCGGGTCGTTGACCAGGTTGTAGCAGGAGTCCGCGAACGCGGTGGGGTTGGCCGCCGCCTGCGCGAAGCCGCCGGACCAGGTCCAGCCGCCGAAGGACCACAGGATCTTGAGGTTCGGGTACTTGGCCTTCAGCTCGCGCAGCTGGTTGAAGTTGCCGGCCAGCGGCTGGTCCCAGGTGTCCGCCGCGCCGCTGACCGACTGGTCGGCGGTGAACGTCTTCTGGTAGTCGGCGTAGGCGTCACCGATCGCGCACTGGCCGTTCGTCACGTTGCCGAAGGCGTAGTTGATGTGCGTGATCTTCGCGGCCGAGCCGGACGTCACCAGGTTCTTGACGTTGTAGTTGCGGCCGTAGATGCCCCACTCGGTGAAGTAGCCCAGCTTGACCTTGTCGCCGGTGGTCGGGGGAGTGGAGCCACCGCCGGTGGTGTGGACGGCGACGGCGCCGCTGACCGGGCCGGTCTGGTCGGCGGTGTCGCGGGCCTGCACGGTGTAGGAGTAGTCGGTGCCGGCGGTCAGACCGGTGTCCGTGTACGAGGTCGTCGTCACGGTGGAGACGACCTTGCCGTCCCGCAGGACGTCGTAGTTCTTGACGCCCTTGTCGTCGGTGGCTGCGCCCCAGCTGAGCCTCACCGAGGTGTCGGTGACGCCGGAGGCGGTCGGGGTGCCGGGCGCGGAGGGCGGGTTGTCGCCGGGGACGGTCGTACCGCCGTCGCAACTGCCGCCGTTGAGCGTGCAGTTGCTCGGTGATCCCGGGCCCGAGCCGTTGAAGCCGAAGGAGACGGAGGCGCCGGGGGCGAGGGTGCCGTTGTAGGACTTGTTCTTGGCGGTCCAGTGGTTGCCGGAGTTGGTGACGTCCGCGTCCCAGGCCGAGGTGACGGACGTGCCGGAGGGGAAGTCCCACGCGACGGTCCACGAACTGATGCTGCTGGAGCCGGTGTTCTTGATGGTCCACTGGCCGCCGAAGCCGGTTCCCCAGTCGGTGGTCTTGGTGAAGCTCGCCGTGGCCTCGGCCGTCGCGGCATGGGCCGGGTCGGCGAGTCCGACGAGGCCGGCCAGGGGGAGCAACAGGGTCGCGAAGCCTGCCGCGGCTCTGTGTCTGAAGCGCATGGTGCGCCTCCTCCGTATCGGGGAATGTATGGGGGTGTCGTGGGCATGACTGAGCCTTCACGCCCATGGTGCTGCGAGAGTAGAAAGGTCTGGACCACGGGTCAATAGGTCTGGACCAATTCGCAGGACCCGGCTCCGACAGCCCGGCTAGATCCCCAACTCCTGCGCCAGTACGGCCGCTTGGACCCGGCTGCGCAGCCCCAGCTTGCCCAGCAGCCGGCTGACGTGGGTCTTCACCGTGCCCTCGGCCATCCCCAGCCGCTCGGCGATCTGGGCGTTGGACAGGCCCTCGCCGATGCACGACAGCACCTCGCGCTCGCGCCGGGTCAGCGCCTCCAGCACGGCCGGGTCGGACGTCGCCGCGTGCGCCGGTACGGCGGCGAACTCGGCGATCAGCCGACGGGTGACCGCCGGGGCCACGATCCCCTCGCCGCGCGCCACCGTCCGCACCGCCTCCAGCAGGTCCCGTGCCTCGGTGTGCTTCAGCAGGAACCCGGACGCTCCCGCCCTGAGCGCCCCGAAGACGTACTCGTCCAGGTCGAACGTGGTCAGCACGAGCACGTCCGCGAGGCCCTCCGCGACGATGGCCCGGGTCGCCGACACCCCGTCCAGGCGCGGCATCTGCACATCCATCAGGACCAGGTCCGGCCGCAGTTCCCGGGCCAGCTCCACCGCCTGCTCGCCGTCCGCCGCCTCGCCGGCCACCTCGATGTCGGGCGCGCTGCGCAGGATCAGCGCGAGCCCGGCGCGCACGGCGGACTGGTCCTCGGCGACGAGGACCCGGATGGCGGGGGCGGTCATGCGGGTCTCCTTCGGCGCACGGCAGCGCGGCGCGCACGTCCCGGGCGGGGAGGGGGCCGGTGGCCGGCGGCGCGGGTGTGCGGGGTGTGGGTCATGCGGGGTTTTCCCGGTCGAGGGGGAGGGTGGCGCGTACGGTCCAGCGGTCGATGCCGGGGCCTGTTCCGGGCCCTGCCTCGAAGGTGCCGCCGAGCAGTGCGGCCCGCTCCCGCATCCCGGTGAGCCCGGAGCCCGAGCCGGGCGCGCGCGGGGTGTCACCACGCCGGTAGGCGCTGGTCACGCGGACGTGCAACGTGCTCTCCTCCTGCCGCAGCGAGACCTCGACGGGCCCCTCGGCCGCGTGCTTCAGCGCGTTGGTCAGCGACTCCTGCACGATCCGGTACGCGGCCAGCTCCACCGGCGCCGGAACCCGGCCGTGGCCGTCCGCGAGACGGACGTCCAGCCCGTTGGCGCGGGCGCCCTTGACCAGCGTGGCCAGGCCGTCGAGCGTCGGGGTGGCCGCGGGCTCCAGGTCGCCGCTGCTGTCCCGCAGGATACCGATCAGCCGGCGCATCTCGGCCAGCCCCTCCACGCTGTTCTCCCGGATCACCGTGAGGGCGTCCCGGGAGGTCCGCGCGTCGTCGAGCGACAGCGCGGCCGTGGAGTGGATGGCGATCGCGGACAGGTGGTTGGCGACCATGTCGTGCAACTCCCGTGCCATCCGCGACCGTTCGGCCGTGACCGCCTGGGTGCGGTCCATCTCGGCGAGCAGCGCGGTCTGTTCGGCGCGCAGCCGGGCCGCCTCGGCGGCGTCACGGTGGTTGCGCACCACCCAGCCGGTCGCCGCCGGCGCGAACGCGACCACACCGATCCCCACACCGATCAGCAGCGCCTGCGGATCGCGCCAGATCGCCGCGGGCACGACACCGCCGAGCACCGTCAGCATCCCGGTGATCCAGGGGACGCGGCGGGCCGAGGCGGGGTCGCCGTACAGGACCGACGCGTAGATCAGGTCGGTGTACATGACGACGGTGACGACGTTGCCCAGCGTCACCGTGTCCAGGGTCAGCGCGAGCGTGCCGACGAACACGCCGAGCCGGGGCCGGGAGCGGCGCAGCGGCTCGCACGCGGCCGTCACCGCCAGCGGCACCAGCGGGGCCCAGGCCGCGTGCCACAGCACCAGCGGGTCCGAGGCGGTGCGCGGATGGATCCCGAGCGCCCACAGCACCACCCCGCCGAGCAGTCCGCCCAGCGCGATGCGCAGGTCGTCGGAGTGGGGGCGGGCGAGCGCTCGTGCCATGGGTCCATCCAACACGCTCGGCCCGGTCCCCGCCTGGTCCTTGAGAAGGGTCCCGAACTGCAACTTTCGTTTACGGCGAGGTCGCCCCCGCAGACGACGAAAGCGGACAGAACGGCGGCGAGGCTGGGAGGGTGACGGGAAGGAGCGAGCCGTGGTCGTCGGATTGGTCATCGCCTGCGAGGTGGCGTTCTGGGTACTGCTGGCGGCCGGACTGGCCGTCCGCTACCTGCTGAAATGGCGCCGAACCAGCGTGGCGCTGCTGCTGTGCGAACCGCTGCTGGAGGTCGTGCTGTTCCTCGCGACGGCCGTCGACCTGCGCGGCGGCGCCCGGCCGAGCTGGGAGCACGGCCTGGCCGCGCTCTACATCGGCTTCACCGTCGCCTACGGCCACTCCACGATCACCTGGCTGGACGGCCACGCCGCCCACCGTCTCGCGGGCGCCCCCCGGCCCCCGAAGCCGCCCAGGTACGGCCTCGCCCGCGCCCGGTACGAAGGCCGGCTCTGGCTGCGCACGCTGCTCGCGGCGGCCGTCTCCCTCGCCCTGCTCCAGTGCGCGATCTGGTACGTCGGCGACGGCACCGCCACCGGCCCGCTGCGCTCCTGGCAGTGGGCCGCGCTGCGGGTCCTCGGGATCCACGGGGTGATCGCCCTGACCTATCTGCTGTGGCCGAAGAAGGCACCGGCCGGCACTGCCGCGCGTGAGGCGGAGGACCGTACGCTGACCGGACGATGAGGAGGGCGTATGACTGACGGGGCGGGGTCCGGCGCGGTGCTGGTCGTCGACGACGACGCGGCGATCCGGCGCTCGCTGGAGCGCGGACTCAGACTCGGCGGCTTCGTGGTGCGGACCGCCGCCGACGGCCCCGGGGCGCTGGCCGCGATCGAGGACGCCCCGCCGGACGTGCTCGTCCTCGACGTGTCGATGCCCGGCATGAGCGGCATCGAGGTGTGCACCCGGCTGCGCGACGCGGGCCGGGACCTGCCCGTGCTCATGCTCTCCGCGCTGGACGAGACCGCCGACCGGATCGCCGGGCTCCAGGCGGGCGGCGACGACTACCTCGTCAAACCCTTCGCCCTGCAGGAGCTGGTGCTGCGGCTGCGCGCCCTGCTGCGCCGCCGCCCGCCGGCCGCCACCGGCCGCACGGCGCCGCTGCGCACGGCCGGCCTGGTGATCGACCCGGACGCCCGCACCGCCGAGCGTGACGGCATCCCGCTGGAGCTGACCCGGCGCGAGTTCGAGCTGCTGGAGGTGCTCGCCCGCAACGCCGGGCTGGTCCTCACCCGCGACCAGCTCCTGGAACGGGTGTGGGGCTACGACTTCGACGTACGCACCGACACCGTCGACACCTTCGTCAGCTATCTGCGGCGCAAACTGGAGACCCGGGGCCGCCCCCGGCTCATCCACACCGTCCGCGGCGTCGGCTTCGTCCTCAGGGAGCCCAGGGAGCCCGGAAAACCGCAGGAGCCGCGGCAGCCGGGGGACGCACCGTGAGGCTCTCCACCCGCATCGGCCTGGCCGTCGGCTGCACCGTCCCGCTGCTCGTGCTGGCCGGCGGCTGGCTGCTGCTGCACCTGGTCTCCGGCGATCTGCGCAAGGCCGAGGACCAGCACCTGCGCAAGCGCGCGGCGGCCCTCGCCCCCGACGCCCGATCCCTGCTGCGCGCCGCGGCGAACGACCGCCCCAAGGCCGCCGACACACGGCAGCGGCAGCTGTTCGACGCGGCCCTCGACGTCGGCGTACGCGTCGTCGGTCCGGACTCGGCCTTCAGCGGCGGCCCCCAGCCCGACCCCGCGGCGGCGCTGCCCGACCGCACGTCCGGCTTCGCCGTCGTCCACGCCGGCGGCCGCACCTGGCGGGCCCTGGCCCGGCCGCTGCGCGCGGGGACGGCCTCCGGCACGCTGTGGCTCTTCTCGCCCGACACCGCGCAACGCGTGCAGATCCCGCTCGTCCGCCGCCGGGTGGTCGGCGCCGCGATCCTCGCCGCACCGCTGTCCGGGCTGCTCGCCTGGGGCCTGGCCACCGGTACGAGCGCCCCGCTGCGCCGGCTCACCCGCCGCACCGCGGGCCTCGACCCGCGCACCAGCGGTGCCCGGCTGGGCCAGTGGCGGACCGGCGTGGTCGAGGTCGACGAACTGGCGGCCACCGTGCGCACCGTCCTGGCCCGCTACGACGAACAGGCCGCGCGCACCGCCGAGGCCCTGGACACCGCCCGCTCCTTCTCGTCGGCCGCCGCGCACGAACTGCGCACCCCGCTGATGAGCATGGGCACCAACCTCGACATCCTCGCCGGCCACCCCGACCTGCCGGAGCCGGACCGCACCGAGGTCATGGACGATCTGCGCCGCGAACACGCCCGGCTGCTCGGCCTGTTGGTGATGCTCCGGGAGCTGGGGCGCGGCGACCTGGTGGAGGCGGAGGCGTTCCGCTCCGTCGACCTGTCCGAGGTGGCCGACGCGGCCGTGGCCGAGGCCCGCCGCCGCGCGCCCGACGCCGCGATCACCCTGGACGCGCCGCCCGGGCTCACGATGCACGGCTGGGAGCCGGGGCTGCGGCTGCTCCTGGACAACCTGCTGGCCAACGCCCTGGCCCACGGCCGGGACCGGGCGGGCCGGGCCCGGGTGCGGGTGGCCGTGGACCGGGGCGGTGCCGGCGAGGTGCTGATCACCGTGGACGATCAGGGTCCGGGCGTGCCGGCCGAGGCCCGGTCCCGGGTCTTCGAGCGGTTCCAGCGCGGCCGGGACAGCACCGGCTCCGGACTCGGCCTCACGCTCGTCGCGCAGCAGGCGGCGCTGCACCGGGGGAGCGTGGCCGTGACGGACGGCCCGGACGGCGTGGGTGCTCGCTTCGCGGTACGGCTGCCCGTGGACGGCGGCGAACCGCCGGGCATGTCCGACCGGCGGGACTGGCTGATCGGCACAGCCGGCGCAAACCGGTCACAGAGTTTCCCCAAGGACCCTGCCTAGCGTCCGTCGCGACGGACGGCCGACCGAGGCCGCCCGGGAAGTGAACGGAGAGGCAGATGTACGTACGACGCCACACGCGCACGCTGCTCGCGGGGCTCGCCGTGACGGCCGTCCTGGCGGGCACGGCGGGCACGGCGGCCGCCGCCGGCAGCACCCCCGCACCGGGTCCCACCGGCGACGGGGCGAAGTCGCTGTGCAAGCGGCTGCCGAAGATCGACCGGCGGATCGCACGGGCCCTGAAGCGGCTCGACGCCGGGGCGGGCACGCGCGGCTCGGTGGCCCGGCTGGAGAAGCGGGTGGACAACGCGAAGAAGGCGGGCCACACCGCGATCGCCACCTATCTCCAGGACAGGCTGAACTTCCGCAAGTCGCTGGTGACGACCCTGGAGCAGCGGCAGAAGGACCTGGCCGCCGTCTCCACCTGGTGCAAGGACAACGGCGAGGGCAAGGCGGCGGGCTGATGAGGGCCCGCTCTGCCGTGCTGCCGGCGGTGGCGCTGCTCGTGGCGCTCACCGCGGGCTGCGCGCACCACGACGGCGCGTCACCGAAGGCTCCGGCCTCCTCCGGCGCGCCCTCGGGATACGCGCAGATGCAGCAGAAGGTGAACGCGGCCGAGTCCGCCGCGGCCGCGGCCGACCAGGACGCGACGAGCGCGGCGGACCGGTGACCCGGCGGGGAGCGGGGGTGTTGCTCAGCGCTCCCCGCCCGGTACCCACAGCACGTCGCCCGTCTCCCCGTTGGCGCACCTGGCCAGGATGAACAACAGGTCGGACAGGCGGTTGAGGTAGGTGGCGGTGAGCGGGTTCATCGTCTCGCCGTGCACCTCCAGGGCCGCCCAGGTGGAGCGCTCGGCGCGGCGGACGACCGTGCAGGCCTGGTGGAGCAGGGCCGCGCCCGCGGTGCCGCCGGGCAGGATGAAGGACCGCAGCTTCTCCAGGCGTTCGTTGAAGCGGTCGCAGTCCGCCTCCAGCCGGTCGATGTAGAACTGCTCGACCCGCAGCGGCGGGAACTCCGGGTTCTCCACGACGGGCGTCGACAGGTCCGCACCCACGTCGAACAGGTCGTTCTGGACGCGGGTGAGGACCTGCACGACCTCCGCCTCCAGGCCGCCCAGCGCGAGCGCGGTGCCGATGACGGCGTTGGCCTCGTTGGCGTCGGCGTAGGCGGAGATCCTGAGGTCGGTCTTGGGCACCCGGCTCATGTCACCGAGGGCGGTGGTGCCCTTGTCGCCGGTCCGGGTGTAGATGCGCGTCAGATTGACCATAAGGCCAGCCTAGTTACGCCCCGGCCGTTCGGAACACTCGTGTGCCCACCGTCACCGCGAGCACCGCGAAGCCGACGGCGACGAGGCTGCCGTAGAGCATGTGCGCGGTGGCGTACCGGCCGATGTACGCGTCGCGCACCGCGTCCACGAGATAGCGGAACGGCACGAAGTGCGAGAGCACGTTCAGCCAGGTGGGCGCGAGGGTCATCGGGAGCATCAGGCCGGACAGCAGCATCGACGGCATCGACACCGCGTTGATCAGCGGGCCGAACTCCTGTGGGGTGCGCACCACCATGCCGAGCGCGTACGACAGCGAGGCCAGCGAGAGGGTGAGCAGGGCGACGAACGCGAAGCCGATCAGGATGCCGGTGAGCGGCGCCCGCAGGCCCATCGCCAGCGCGGCCAGCACCAGCAGCACCGCCTGGAAGACGAACACCGTGGCGTCGCGCAGCACCCGGCCGAGGAGCAGGGCGAGCCGGCTGACGGGGGTCACACGCATCCGCTCCAGCACCCCCTGCCCCTTCTCGATGATGACCGTGAACCCCGCGAACAGGGCGCCGAACAGGCCGAGTTGGAGCAGCAGGCCGGGCACCAGCACCTGCCAGGAGCTGCCGCCGCCGCCCAGTGGGAGCCGGGTGAGCAGCGGTCCGAAGAAGAGCAGATAGAGCAGTGGGGTGAGCACGCCGAAGAGCAGCGCGAAGCGGGAGCGCAGGGACTGGCGCAGATAGCGGCCGTAGACGAGGGCCGTGTCGTGGAGCAGCATCTTCTTCCTTTTTCTTCTTCCTTTGCGCCGGATCGCTAGACGGATACGGGGGCGGTGTCGGCCGGGGCGGGGCCGCGGCCGGTGATGGCGAGGAAGGTGTCCTGGAGGGTGGCGTCGAGCGAGCCGCCGTGCCGGAGCTTGAGCGCGCCCGGCGTGCCCTCGGCGGCGACCGTGCCCCGGTCGACGATCACCAGGCGGTCGGCGAGGGCGTCGGCCTCGTCCAGGTAGTGGGTGGTCAGGAACACGGTCGTGCCGTGCCGGTCGCGCAGCCGGCGGACCAGGTCCCACAGGTCGGCGCGGCTGGCGGGGTCGAGCCCGGTCGTCGGCTCGTCCAGGAAGAGCACCTTCGGGTGGTGCGTGAGCGCCATCGCGATGTCGAGGCGGCGGCGCTGCCCGCCGGAGAGGGCGGCCGTCTTCCGGTCGAGGAGGTCGCCGAGGTCCAGGTCGCGGGCGAGTTCCCCGGCCCGCCCGGTCGCCTCGGCCTTGGACAGCCGGTACATCCGGCCCTGGGTGACCAGTTCCTCCCGCACGGTGATCTGCGGATCGACCCCGCCGGACTGGGCGACGTACCCGGACACCCGGCGCACCCCGGCCGGGTCGCTCGCGAGGTCGTGCCCGGCGACGGTGGCCGCGCCGCCCGTCGGTTTCAGCAGGGTGGTGAGCATCCGCAGGGTGGTCGTCTTGCCGGCGCCGTTGGGTCCGAGGAAGCCGAGGATCTCGCCCTCGTGGACGGTGAGGTCGATGCCCCGGACGGCCTCGACGGGGCCGGCCTTGCTCTGGAAGGTGCGGGCGAGGCCCGCCGCGCTGATGACTGCTGCCATGCCGACCAGAAAAACAGAGTCCCTGAAATTTTGCAACGTCACCAAAATTTCTGCCTCTCCAACTTTTAAGTTGGTCCAGCGAAGCTAGGATGCGGACATGGCAGAGGGGCTCAGGGAGCGGAAGAAGCGGCAGACCAGGCAGTACATCTCGGATGTCGCCACGGGTCTGTTCCTGGAGCGTGGCTTCGAGGCCGTGACCGTCGCCGAGATCGCGGAGGCCGCCAACGTCTCCGTCAACACGGTCTACAACTACTTCCCGGCCAAGGAAGACCTCTTCTTCGACCGCTCGGCAGGTGTGGTCGACCGGCTCGCACGCTGGATCCGCAGCCGGGACGCGGGCGAGTCCGCCGCGGGCGCCGTCCTGCGCGAGCTGCGCGGCGAGGTCCAGGCCGTCTCGCCCCGGGTCGGCCTGATGGCGGGCTACGACCGCTTCATGCGGGTCATCCACGAGGCACCGCCGCTGCGCTCCCGGCTGTGGACGCTTCAGCAGGAGGTGCACGACAACGTGACCGCCGCCCTGCGCGAGGAGACCGGCGCCGCCGACGGCGACCCGCTGCCGGATCTGATGGCGGGTCAGATCTGCTGGATCCACCAGACGGTCTTCGTCACCATCGGCCGCGAGATGATGGCCGGCCGCGAACCGGGCGAAGTGTCCCGCGAGGTGCTCGCCCTCATCGACGAGATCGAGGACCTGCTGAGCGAACGGGTCCTCGGGTACGCGGTACGGGGGAGGGCCTAGCGGAACGCCCCGTCCCCGACGGCCGCGACGAACGACGCCCAGGGCCGGGCCGCGAAGAGGAGCACCGGACCGTCAGGGGCCTTGCTGTCGCGGACGGGGACGGCGGAGGGGAGGCTGTCGCAGACTTCGAGGCATTCGCCGCCGTCGGGGTTGCTGTGGCTGCTCTTGCGCCAGGTCACGCCGCTCAGGTCGATGGCTCGCACGGCACTTCCTCCAACATCCGCAGGATGAACTTCCGCGACTCGGCTGGGTTCAGCGCTCGGTCGCGCATGGCATCGTACGCACGTTGCAACTTCTCAACTGCCGCGTGTTCTTCGATCAGTTCACCACGGTGCGCGTTCTCCGTGTAGGCCACCGTAGTCCCGTTTGTCAGTCGCAGGAACATGACGGCGGTACTCACCAGACCGTGCAGGCCGGAACGGTCCGGCAACGCCTGAAGGCTGATGTTCGGACGCTCCGACATCTCCAGCAGATACTCCAGCTGCTCCCGCCATGCGCCCGCGTCGCGCAGCGGCGTGCGCAGCACCGTCTCGGCGATGAGGGCGCGGAACGGCGGGGCGTCATCGCCCTCCAGCAACATCCGCCGCCCGGTGCGGGCCGCCACCTGCTGGTCCAACTCCTTGCCCTTGTAGCCGCCAAGGGCAAGCACCTCGCGGGCGTAGGCATCTGTCTGCAGCAAACCCGGCAGGATGCTCACCCCGAAGTGCCACAGGCTCACCGCCTCCGCCTCTCGCATCATGTACCGCCGGTACTGCTGCTTGAACTGCGTCGGATCTGCCAGGGCCATCTCCCACATCGCCAGCAACAACCCCGGCGTCCCGTAGAACTGGTCCAGCGCCTCCGCCACCTCCGGGCCGCCCGGAGTCTCTCCGCTCTCCAGTTTCCTGAAGTGCGACGGGTCCCAGCCCACCGCGTCCGCCAGTGCCCGCAGGCTCAGGCCCCTGGTCGTGCGCAGGCGGCGGAGTTCTTCCGCGTAGCGCCGCCGGGGCTCCTGGCTGCGTCCGGTGACCACCCTCCGCACGGGCATGGTGCCCCCTCACATGGTCGGTGTGTGACAGGTCGGGCACGTAGCGTATCGAGCCGAATGGGACAACCGTGCCGCATCACGCGAAACGTCAACCGGCGTGAAGGCGCGAGGAATTCGGGATCGTGGAGTGACCGGCGTCTCACCACCTGAGACCGTGACACGCGTTACTAACCGCTCACACAGCGCCTCCGGAGCGCTAGGGTCCGCCGGAGAAGCAGACTTGGAGCGCGATTCAAGGGAGTCGTCAGTGGCACGGAAGCTCGCCGTCATCGGAGCCGGTCTCATGGGGTCCGGCATCGCTCAGGTCGCCGCACAGGCGGGCTGGGACGTCGTCCTGCGCGATGTCACCGACGAGGCACTGAAGCGTGGCACCGACGGCATCAAGGCCTCGTACGACAAGTTCGTCAGCAAGGGGAAGCTGGAGGCGGCGGACGCCGAGGCCGCCCTCGCCCGCATCACCGCCACCACGGACCTGGACGCCGCCGCCGACGCCGACGTCGTCGTGGAGGCCGTCTTCGAGAAGCTGGAGGTCAAGCACGAGATCTTCCGCGCGCTCGACAAGATCGTGCGCCCGGACACCGTGCTCGCCTCCAACACCTCCGCCATCCCGATCACCAAGATCGCGGCGGCCACCGAGCACCCCGAGCGGGTCGTCGGCGTCCACTTCTTCTCGCCGGTGCCGATGATGCAGCTCGTCGAGCTGGTCCGCGGGTACAAGACGAGCGACGAAACCCTCGCCACCGCACGGGAGTTCGCCGAGTCCGTCGGCAAGACCTGCATCGTCGTCAACCGCGACGTGGCCGGCTTCGTGACCACCCGGCTCATCTCCGCGCTCGTCGTGGAGGCCACCAAGCTCTACGAGTCCGGGGTCGCCACCGCCGAGGACATCGACCTCGCCTGCAAGCTGGGCTTCGGCCACGCCATGGGCCCGCTCGCGACCGCCGACCTCACCGGCGTCGACATCCTGCTGCACGCCACGAGCAACATCTACACCGAGTCCCAGGACGAGAAGTTCGCCGCGCCGGAGCTGATGCGCCGGATGGTGGACGCCGGTGACATCGGCCGCAAGAGCGGGCAGGGCTTCTACAAGTACTGAGCACCATCTGTACGGACATCCGCCGGATCTCACCCCCGGGAGTATCACTCCCCGGGGTGAATTCGGTATCGGTTCGCTTACAAACAGCAACCGCACCACCACTCGCACAGTCAGACGTTGCAACGTCACGGGTACCGATCAGGACGAGGCAGCGTCACGGAGAACGCCAACCGCACTCAACGGGGAGCGCTTATGCACATCAGGGGCGACCATGCCGAGCTGGTCGTCGGGGGCCGCCTCGACGTCCGCAGCGCGGCGGACGCCCGTACGGCCCTGCACCGCGCCGTCGATCACGGCATCGGCGACCTGGTGCTCGACCTGTCGGAACTGGACTCCTGGGACGCCACCGGGCTCGGGGTGATCATGGGCGCCCACCGGCGGGCCGGCCGCTGCGGTCGCCGTCTGGTGCTGCGCGGCGTCCCGCCGCAGATGCAGCGCCTGCTGGTGGCCACCCGGCTGCACCGCATCCTCGCCATCGAGGGCGGCATCGGCGTGGAGTCGCTGCCCCGCGTGTGACGCGCGCACGGCCGGTCCCGGGATGTGAAGCGCCGGGCGGCCGGGACGGGTGCGCACTGCGTGGGCAATCCTCACCGGACCGTGACGTCCCGGACCGTACGGCACCCCGCCCTGTCGGAGATACTGAGCCAAGGTTTAGGGTTCGGTCGCCCGCTGCCTCGCAACCCTCGACCGAGCGGGCCCGGACCAGGAGCGACAACGCGGTGTGCGACAAGGCCGGGAGGGGCCGGATCACGGGCACACGACGCTTTTGGGGGGCAGGAAACCCATGGAACCGATGGAACCCATCGACCCGGTCGACCCGGGACGTCCGGGCCACCTGGGACCCGAGGGACACGGACAGGCGCCGGGCCGCCGCGCGCCCCGGGAATCCCTCACCTCCGACTTCGGCACGAGCACGCCCCCGCCCGCCCGCACGGCGCAGCTCGTCGCCGGTGATCTGCTGCTGACCGTCAACCCCGTCGACGGCAGCGAGATAGAGCCCTGCCCGCCGGCCCAGCGCCCCGCCGCACCCCGCAAGCGCACCGCCGCCGAGCGCGCCGAGACCGAGCGGGCCGCCAGGCCGCCCGCCCCGGCCGGTCCCGCCCAGCCGCCGCTCGCCCTGCTGGAACGCCAGGACGGGCGCGAGCGCCTGGTCCGGCTGCTGGCCCGCGGCCGCTCCGTGCGCCTCACCGGCCCCGGCGGCTCCGGCCGCACCGCCCTGCTCGACCTCGTCGCCGAGGACTGCCAGGACCTCGCTCCCGACGGCGTGGTCCGGCTCAGCGGCTTCCGCCGCACCGCCGGCGACGTCCTCCACGACCTCTTCCACGCCGCGTACGACGCCCCCGGCCACCGCCCCGCCCCGGACGACCTGCGCGCGCTCGTCGCCGAGATCGGCGCGGTCGTCGTCCTGGACGACATCGAGTTCGGCGGCGCCGGTCTGGACGAGCTCCTCGACACCGCCCGCGAGTGCGCCTTCCTGATCGGCGCCACCCCCGACGTGCCCGCGCCCTCCGCCGCCTCCGCGGTCGAGGAGGTCTTCCTCGGCGGCCTCGACCGCGCCGCCGGTGTGCAGATCCTGGAGCGCACCGTCGGCCGCGTCCTCACCGAGGAGGAGGCCAACTGGGCAGGCGACCTGTGGTTCGAGTCCGAGGGCCTGCCCCTGCGGTTCGTCCAGGCCGGCGCCCTGCTCCGGCAGCGCGACGAGCTCCGGGCCGGCCCGGAGTCGGCGGACCAGCACGACGAGTACGGCGCGTACGGCGTCTTCGATGACGCACGACCGGACGTGCGGCTGCCCGTGGACCTGACGGCGGAGCCGGCGGACGCCGTCCCGCTGCCCGCCCTCGGCGAGGCCGCCGCGCCCGCCCCGCTGCTCGCCTCCCGGCTCAGCGCCTCCGCCCGCGCCACCCTGCGCTTCGCCGTCGCCCTCGGCGGCGAGGTGCCGCACCAGGCGCATCTGCCGGCGCTGGTCGGCGACACCCACGCCGACGCCGCCCTCGGCGAGCTGGCCGCCTGCGGACTGGTCTCCCCGGTGGGCGCCCGCTACCGGCTCGCGGCCGGGGTGCAGACCCAGCTGGAGGCCGCCGGATACGCCGACGACGCCCCGGACCGGGCGCTCGCCGCCGCCGAGCACTACACCTGGTGGACCGGCCACCCCTCGGTCACTCCCGAGCGGGTGAGCGCGGAGGCCGACGCGGTGCTGGCCGCGCTCGCCGCCGTCGTCCCGCAGACCGCCGCGCCCGTCGACGGCGAGGAGAGCTGCGCGGTACGGCTCGCCCGTACGGCCGCGCCCTCCTTCGCCGCCGGGCTCCAGTGGGGCGCGTGGGAGCGCGCGCTGCGTTCCGGTGCGGAGGCCGCCCGCCCGGCCGGTGACGTACATGAACAGGCCTATTTTCACCATGAGTTGGGCGTCCTGGCGCTCTGCTGCGGCCAGCTGGACCGGGCCCGCGCCGAGCTGGAGGCGTCCATCGGGCTGCGCGGCGCACTCGCCGACAAGCGGGGCACCGTCGCCGGGCGCCGGGCCCTCGCGCTGGTCGCCGACCGCTCGGGCGAGCTGCCCGGGATCACGGCCATGGCGGGGGAGGAGCTGCCGGAGATACGGCACGAGGAGTCGGCGCCGCCGCCGTACGCTCCGCTCGGCGAGCCCCTGGTCACCCAGCAGCTGCCCGCGGCCCCGGCGCGCGGCGGGATCGGTGGCATCCGCCGGCTGGCCCGCCGCAACCTGGTGGCGGCCGGCTCCGGCGCGCTGCTCGCCGCGGTCCTCGGCACGGTCGTCACGCTCGGCATGACGTCCCACGAGAACGCCGGCAAGAACCCGGCCGGCAAGGTCGACGTCAACCCCTCCATCAGCGAGGGCACGGACGGCGGCTCCCTCGGCGCGGACCCCGGGCAGAGCCGCGGCGGCGGTACGACGGGCGGGGCGACCGGGCGGCCTACGACCGCCGGCTCGGGCGGCACGTCCGCCACGACGGGCGGCTCGGGGCCGTCGACGGACCCGGCACGGCCGTCGGAGAGCATCAGCCCGTCCGGGTCCGGCAGGACCTCGACCCCGCCGTCCAAGTCGCCCAAGCCGTCGGGGTCCTCCACCTCGCCGACGGGCGGGACGTCCGGCAGCGGCACGGGAGGGTCCACGGGCAGCTCCAGCGGGAGCCCGTCGGGCGGCACGAGCAGCGGCAGCACCGGCGGCACGACCAGCGGCAGCACGGGCGGTACGACGGGCAGCGGCACCGGCGGGACCACCACCGGAGGCTCCACGAGTGGCACCACGGGCGGGACCACGGGTGGCGGCACCACGGGTGGTTCGGGCGGCGGCACGACCGGTAGCGGCTCCACCGGCAGCACGACCAGCGGATCCACCACCGGCACGACCGGCACCACGACGAGCAGCGCGTCGGCGCCCCAGAGCGCACCGCAGCCTTCCGGCACGGTGGCCTGACCGTCCCGCGCCGCCCGCCCCTCTCGAAAGGGGCGGGCGGCGCGGAACAGGGCCCGCTAGAACAGCCGCAGCTTGTCGTCCTCGATGCCGCGCAGGGCGTCGTAGTCCAGGATCTGGCAGTTGATGCCGCGGTCGGTGGCGAGGACGCGGGCCTGGGGCTTGATCTCCTGGGCGGCGAAGACACCGCGGACCGGGGCCAGGTGCGGGTCCCGGTTCAACAGATCGAGATAGCGCGTCAGTTGCTCCACGCCGTCGATCTCGCCCCGGCGCTTGATCTCGACCGCCACCGTCGCGCCGTCCGCGTCCCGGCACAGGATGTCCACCGGGCCGATGGCCGTCATGTACTCGCGGCGGATCAGGGTGTAGCCCTCGCCCAGGGTCTCGATGCGGTCGGCGAGGAGTTCCTGGAGGTGCGCTTCCACGCCGTCCTTGATCAGGCCGGGGTCCACGCCGAGTTCGTGCGAGGAGTCGTGGAGGATCTCCTCCATCGTGATGATCAGTTTCTCGCCCGCCTTGTTGACGACCGTCCAGACGCCGTCTTCCTCGCCGCTTCCTTCCTTCAGCGTGCAGGGCGGCGACATCCAGTTCAGGGGCTTGTAGGCCCGGTCGTCCGCGTGGATGGAGACGCTGCCGTCCGCCTTGACCAGGATCAGTCGGGGCGCCGAGGGCAGGTGGGCGGTGAGCCGGCCGGCGTAGTCGACCGAGCAGCGGGCAATGACGAGACGCATGGTCGGCAACGCTACTCGACACCCCGAGGTGCGCGCGATTCGCCCGCCCTGCTCCCGAACGATCGCCCCAATTGTCCCTGGAAACTCTTGTTCATCCCTGGCCGATTGTGCGCGTAACGGGACCGTTCCATATACGCATTCTGCTGGTGTGGTCACCTACGGTTGCCTACCGTAGGGAACGTGAGGTCGCGGCGTATGTACGGAGCGTGTTCGACATCGCGAACTCCCTTACCTGTCCGGCAACCCCTGCTCCCTGCGGGGGTGCGAGAGGAGAACCCATGTCGCTCGACGTCTCACCGGCCCTACTCGAACAGGCCGAGCGAGGCGAGGTCGACGAAGCAGAATTCGTCGACTGCGTCCGGACCTCCCTGCCTTACGCATGGGAGATGATCAGCTCCCTGGTGGCGCGGCTGAAGGTCGACGGCGGTCCGTTCGCCGACAACCTGACGCCCCCGCCGGACGAGCAGGCACGCGGTCAGCTGTTGCGCGCGCTCGCGAGTGATGCCATCCGCGGCGCGCTGCAGCGGCACTTCGGTGTGCGTCTGGCCTTCCAGAACTGCCACCGGGTGGCGGTGTTCCCGCTGGACGCCTCGGCGGACGAGACCTTGGCTCGCTTCACGTCGGTGCGCAACCAGTTGCTCAACCAGTCGCCGGAGCTTCGGGACTGCTGACGGGCTGCCCCGCCACGACACCGGCAGTGAGCCGCTTGCTTGCCGCTCCACTCGCGGGAGGTGCTTTCACCACTGGGGCGGCAAGCCCCCCAGGTGGCTTGCGCGAAAGGCCCGTTGGATCAACGCAGTTGAGGCAGGACCTCGGTGCCCAGCCGCCGCAGGTTCTCCTCGGTCGCGGCGAGGTCGCCCGAGCCCTCGACGAGGAGGGCGAAGCGGGAGATGCCCGTGCGCTCCGAGGTGGCCGCGAGCCGGTCGGCGGCGAGCCGCGGGGTGCCCACCGGGTGCAGGCCGCAGAGCAGTTCGGTGTAGGCGTACGGATCGCGCATCTGACGCGTCCGCCCGTCGACCGTCACATGCGCCTCCAGCCCCTGCTTCAGCCAGCCCGGCATCGCCTTCAGCAGGGTCTCCACCGCGTCCGTGCGCCGGTCCGCGAGCTGGCACACCCCGGCCGAGACGTGCGCCGCCCCCGCGATCTCCTCGGCGGGCCGGCCCGCCGCCCGGGCGCAGCGCCGCCACAGGGCGACCATCTCGGCCTTCTCCTCGTCCCCGACGTGCATGCCGAGGAGCATGGGCAGCCCGCGCTCGGCGGCCAGCCGCACGCTCGCCGGGGAGGTGCAGGCGACGACGACCTCGGGGCCGGGCGTCTCCGTCAGCCCGTCCGAGGGCCGGGGTACGACGGCCACCTCACGGAAGGCGAACCGCTCGCCCTCGCCCGCCACCCGCGGCTCGCGCAGCCAGCGCAGCAGCAGATCGAGTGACTCCGGGAATCCGTGTTCGTACGCGCCGAGGCCCATGCCGAACACCTCCAGGTCCACCCAGGGGCCGCCGCGGCCCACGCCCAGCGTGAACCGGCCGCCGCTCGTCAGATGCAGCAGCGCGGCCTGCTCGCCGAGGGCCACCGGGTGCGCGGTGGGCAGTACGCTGACCGCCGTACCGACCCGGATGCGGTGGGTGCGGCCGAGCAGATACGCGGCCAGGGTGACCGCGGACGGGCATGTGCCGTACGGCACGAAGTGGTGCTCGGCCAGCCAGACCGCGTCCAGCCCGGCCTCCTCGGCGACCTCCGCCGAGCGGACCGCCCGGTGCAGGGCCTCTCCCGGACCCTGGCCCGGGAACTGGGCGCCCAGCACAAAGCTTCCTACGTACATCGCGTTTCCTGCTTCCTTGGCCCCGACCCGGAGCTCCCCCACCCGGCATAACCGTCCGACACGTGCCCAGGACACGGCTTGGCGGAGGGATTTGCCGATTGTCTTCAGAATGACGGGCCCTGGAGGGCGACTTGTAGGGGTTGGAGCTCTTCGCGTACCCCGCTCGGCGGCGCGTACGCTGGACGGAGCCCGTGCTTCCCCGTGCAGCCCCGAGAGGTGTCCCGTGTCCCCGCGCCGCAACCGACCGAAGGCAGCCGGATCGCCGGGCCGCAGTGCCGAGGACGACCGCACCGGCCGGTACGGCGGCTGGCAGTCGACCGAGGACTGGCAGGGCGAGGAGTGGAGCGTGCGCCATGTCGCCGGGGCGAGCGCGCAGGGCAAGTCCTACCGCTGCCCGGGCTGCGACCAGCTGATCCCCTCCGGGGTCCCGCACGTCGTGGCCTGGCCCGAGCACGCGGGCGTGGACGACCGCCGGCACTGGCACAAGGCGTGCTGGAACGCGAAGGACCGCCGCACCACGCGGGTGCAGCGGTCCCGTAACGCGCCGAAGTTCTGAGGGCCGGGCCTCGGCGTCACACGTCCCGGCTGCGCAGCAGCGCGAAGGCACCGGCGTACGCCGCGACCGTCACGCCCAGCATGATCCACAGCGGGTCCCAGCCCGACGGGCCGGACGTGCTCAGCGAGTTGGAGTAGAACACGCTCATCTGGTTCGGGATCGAGTACTCCAGCAGCCACTCGCGGAGCTTGTGCAGCGACTCGGAGAACATGAACAGCGCGATCACCAGCGGCGCGAGCAGCAGGCCGATCATGATCGTGATGGCGCCCGCCGAGTGCCGGATGATCGAGCCGATGAGCAGCGAGAGCAAGCCGAGCAGCGCGATGTAGAGGCTCACGCCGACGGTGGCCTTGAACCACTCGCTGCCGGTCGGCGTCCGCGCGCCGTTGCCCTGCACCATGGCGTTCTGCACCATCGCCACGAACGCGGCGCAGGCCAGCGTGATCACGAAGGCCAGGACGAAGAACACGATCGCCTTCGCGGCCAGCACCCGGCTGCGGCTCGGGCACGCCGTCATCGTCGTCCGGATCATGCCCGTGCCGTACTCGGACGCCGTGGTCAGCACGCCGAGGGTCATGATGCACATGCTGCCGAGCAGCAGCCCGAAGAAGCCGAGCTGGAGCGGGCTCTGGTCGTTCATCTGCGAGGAGGAGCGGCTGACCACCGCGCCGGCCAGCAGGCCGATGCCGACGACGAGCAGCACGAAGACGCCGAGCGTCCAGATCGTCGACCGCACCGACTTGATCTTCGTCCACTCGGAGGCCAGCGCGTGCCCGAGGTGGGCGCGCACGACCGGGATCGGCGAGGTGTAACCGGGGTACTGCCCGCCGGGTGCCGCCTGCCAGTCGGGAGCGGCAGCTGCGGGTGCCTGCGGCATCGGGGGCTGGTGGGTGCTCATCGGGCGTCGTCCTTGGGCTGGGTCCGGGTCAGGTCGGCGGGTGCGGGGGCGGGCGCGGCGGCCGGTGCCGGGGGAGCGGTGGGCGCCGGGCCCTGCGCGTACGGGTTCGGGGCGCCCGGGGCGGGGTGGCCCTGCGGGGCCTGCGGGGCGCCGTACGGGCCCGGCTGTGCGCCGTAGGGGCCGCCGGCCGGGGCCTGGCCCGGGACGGGCTGCCCGCCCTGCTGGGGCGGCGGCGGGGCGTACCAGCCGGGCTGGCCCTGGCCGGGCACCGGCATGGGCGGCTGCGCGCCGGGCGGCAGCGGCTGCTGCAGGCCCGCCTTCTGGTCGATGGTCGAGCGGTAGTCCACGGCGCCCTGCGTCATCCGCATGTACGCCTCCTCCAGCGAGGCCTGGTGCGGCGACAGCTCCCACAGCCGCACGTCCGCCGCGTGCGCGAGGTCGCTGATCCGGGGCAGCGGCAGCCCGGTCACCCGCAGCGCGCCGTCCTGCTCCGGCAGCACGTGGCCGCCGGCCTCGGTGAGCGCGGAGGTCAGCTTCTCGCGCAGCTGGGGCTCGGTGTCGGGGGTGCGCACGCGCGCGAAGTCGGCGGAGTTGGCCGAGATGAAGTCCGTCACGCTCATGTCGGAGAGCAGCTGGCCGCGGCCGATGACGATGAGGTGGTCGGCGGTCAGCGCCATCTCGCTCATCAGGTGCGAGGAGACGAAGACCGTACGGCCCTCCGCCGCGAGCGCCTTCATCAGGTTGCGGACCCAGAGGATGCCCTCGGGGTCGAGGCCGTTGACCGGCTCGTCGAACAGCAGCACCTGCGGGTCGCCGAGGAGCGCGGCGGCGATGCCCAGGCGCTGCCCCATGCCGAGCGAGAACCCCTTGGAGCGCTTTTTGGCCACGTCCTGGAGGCCGACGACCCCGAGCACCTCGTCCACGCGCCGGGCCGGGATGCCCGACAGCTGGGCGAGGCTCAGCAGGTGGTTGCGCGCGCTGCGCCCGCCGTGCACGGCCTTGGCGTCGAGCAGCGCGCCGACCTGGCGGGGCGCGTTGGGCAGCTTGCGGTACGGGTAGCCGCCGATGGTCACGGTGCCGGACGTGGGGTTGTCCAGCCCGAGGATCATCCGCATCGTCGTCGACTTGCCCGAGCCGTTCGGCCCGAGGAAGCCGGTCACGGTTCCCGGTCGCACCTGGAAGGAAAGGTTGTACACGGCGGTCTTGTCGCCGTAGCGCTTGGTCAGGCCGACAGCCTCGATCATGCTCCGCACCCATCGAAAGGATCTGGACAGCGGGGCGCACGCCCCCGTAAGGGTTAGGAGGATATCGAGCGGCTGACGGTTCCGCTCAAAAGAAAGTAAAGCCTGAGCATCACGAAGCGTGAACAATCGGCCTACTGCGCGTCCCGCCGCTTCAGCAGCACGTATCCGCCCGCGAGCGCCGCGAGCACCCACAGCACCATGATCCCGAGCCCGCCCCAGGGCCCGTACGGCCGCTCGTCGCCGAGTCTCGGCACCACCTGCATGATCCGGCTGCCCGCCTGGTCCGGCAGGAACCGGCCGATCTTCTTGGTCGCGTCGACGTTGCCGAGGACGGTGGAGATCAGGAAGAAGAACGGCATCAGGATGCCGAGCGAGAGCATCGGCGAGCGCAGCATCGCCGCGACCCCCATCGAGAACACCGCGATCAGCGTCATGTACAGCCCGCCGCCGACCACCGCGCGCAGCACCCCGGGATCCCCGAGGTGCGCCCGGTACGGGCCGAGCACCGCCTGCCCGAGGAAGAACGCGGCGAAGCTCGTCGCCATCGCCACGACCAGCGCGAGCGCGGCGGCCACGGCGACCTTGCTGAACAGGAAGGTGGCGCGGCGCGGCACGGCGGCCAGCGAGACGAGGATCATGCCGGTGCTGTACTCGTTCGACACGACCAGCACACCGAACACGATCATGGCGAGCTGGCCGAGGCTCATGCCCGCGAAGGACACGAAGGTCGGGTCGAACGACAGCCGGTCCGTGACCGGCATCGAGGCGAACTGGCCGCGGGTCAGCGCCGAGATGAGCATGCCGAGCGCGATGGTGACGACCAGAGCGACCGACAGCGTCCACACCGTCGACGCCACCGACCGGATCTTCGTCCACTCGGACCGGACGACCTGACCGGCCGCCATGGCGCTCACGCCCCCTTCCAGCCGGCGCCCCAGTCCTGCGGGGCGGGTTCCGGTTCCGGGCCGGCCTGCGCGTGGTACTCCACCGACTCCGCCGTCAGCCGCATGAACGCCTCCTCCAGCGACGCCTGCTGGGTGCTCAGCTCGTGCAGCACGATCCCGTGCCGCGCCGCCAGCTCGCCGATCCGCTCGGCCTTGCCCCCGTCCACCTCCAGCGCCTCCCCGCCCGCCTCGACGACGATGACCCCGTCCTCGTGCAGCACGTCGAGCAGCCGCTCCCGCTGGGGCGAGCGGATCCGGACGTACGCGCGCGCGTTGTCCCGGATGAAGGCGGCCATGGACGTGTCCGCGAGCAGCCGCCCCTGCCCGATGACCACCAGATGATCGGCGGTCAGCGCCATCTCGCTCATCAGATGACTGGAGACGAACACCGTCCGCCCCTGCGCGGCCAGCGACTTCATCAGGTTCCGGATCCAGTGGATGCCCTCCGGGTCGAGCCCGTTGACCGGCTCGTCGAACATCAGGATCCGCGGATCGCCGAGCAGCGCCCCGGCGATCCCGAGCCGCTGCCCCATGCCGTACGAGAACCCCTTGGCCTTCTTGCGCGCCACGGCGGTCAGTCCGACGGCCTCCAGCACCTCGCCGACCCGGCTCCTCGGAATGCCGTTGCTCTGCGCGAGGCAGAGCAGATGGTTGTACGCGCTGCGCCCGCCGTGCACGGCCTTGGCGTCCAGCAGCGCCCCGATGTACGTCAGCGGGTCCGCCAGCTGGTCGTAGTGCCTGCCGTCGATCCGGACGTCCCCGGCGGTGGGGTGGTCGAGCCCGAGGATCATCCGCATGGTGGTGGACTTCCCGGCCCCGTTGGGCCCGAGGAAGCCGGTCACGATGCCGGGTCTGACCTGGAAGGTGAGATGGTCGACCGCCACCTTCTCGCCGTACCGCTTGGTCAGCCCCGCCAGCTCGATCATGCGGCCACGCTAAGACGAGCGAAAGCCCCCTGCCACCGGAGTGGAAGGGGGCTTCGCCCGGTTCGGCTACCGTGCGCGCGAGCGTTACCGCGTCTGCTGAGCCGGCACCCCACGGGAGATGGGCTCGTCCTCACCCGGCGCACCGGCGGCAGCCACCGCGGCGCCGGTCAGCGTGGCCAGCATCTCGCGGACGTTGGTCAGCTGGGCGTTGATGCTGTCGCGGCGGTTGGTCAGCGCAGCGAGCTCGCGCTCGGATTCCGACCGGATCCGGTCCGCCTTGGCGTTGGCGTCGGCCACGATGTCCTCGGCCTGGCGCTGGGCCGTCTCCACCGTCTGGCGGGCGCGGCGCTCGGCGTCCGTGCGCAGCTTCTCCGCCTCCAGGCGCAGCTGCTCCGCGCGGTGCTCGATCTCCGCCAGCCGCTTCTCGGCCTTCTGCTGGCGCGAGGCCAGGTCGCGCTCCGACTGCTCGCGGCGCTTGGCGAGGTTCGTCTCGAAGTCGGCGGCGGCCTGCGCGGCCTTGGCGCGGGTCTCCTCGAAGAGGGCGTCCGCCTCCTCGCGCTTGGACTGCGCGTCCTTCTGCGCCTCGGTGCGCAGCTGGGCCGCGTCGCCCTTGGCCTTCTCGACGATCCGGACGCCCTCGTCCTCGGCCTTGGCCTTGCGCTCGGCGGCGTAGGACTCGGCGTCGTTGCGGACCTGCTGGGCCGCCGACTCGGCGAGGTCGCGGTGCTGTTCGGCCGCCCGCCGGGCCTCCTCACGCAGCTCCTTGGCCTCTTCCTCGGCCAGGCGCAGGATCTTCTCGACCCGCGCGCCGAGACCCGCGTACGACGGCTCGGCGTCGGTGACCTGGGCCTGGGCGTTCTGCGTTTCGAGGTGGAGCTCCTCGATGCGCTTCTCCAGGGCGGTGATCCGGGTGAGAGCGCTGTCACGGTCGGAGACGAGCTTGGAGATACGTTCGTCCACCTGAGCGCGGTCGTACCCACGCCGCACAAGCTCGAAGCCGTAGGGGGAAGTGTCGCTCATGGGGTTCCTGTCGAATGAGACCGGTGAGGTGATAGGTGGAATCCTAGGGGCCGAAGCGGTGTGTCATCACGCGGATACGTGTTTGATCTGGAGAATGAGACCCCTTTTGGGTGGCTGACGGCCGGAAAGCTTGCCAACGACCCGGGCAAAGCCCCCAGAAGACACCGGAACGTCCCCGACGCGCTACCCGTCTGACGATTTGCCACCCGATCGTGGGGCACCGACCGAGGCGCCCGCCTTGACCCCGCCGTCCTTGCCGGCCGTCGGCGCCTCGAAGGACTCCAGCGCCTCCAGGACGTCCTGGACCCGTGAGATCTCGGCGTTGATGTCCTCGCGCCGGCGCACCAGGATCTCCAGCTCGCGCTTGCCCTCCTCGACCGTGCGCCGGGCCTCCCGGATCGCCTCGGCCTTCAGCTCCTCGGCCTCCTTGACCAGCCTGGCCTTCTTCTGCTCGGCCTCCTTGAGCAGCCCCTCCGCCTTCTTGACGGCGGCGATACGCACCTTGCCCGCCTCGGAGTTGGCATCGGACACCATCTCCTTGGCCTTCGCCTCCGCCTTGGCCAGCTGCTCCTCGGCGGCCTTGATGAGCGCGTCGCAGCGGTCGCCGGTGGACTTCATCGTCTCGGCGGCCTCGCGGCGGGCCCGCTCGTGCAGCTCCTCGATCTCGGTCGTGATGCGGTCGCGCAGCTCCTCGGCCCGCTCCCTTATCGCGGTCGCGTCCCGGCGGGCACCGACCAGCAGCTCGTCCGCGTCCGTACGGGCCTTCTCCACCAGGGAGTTGCCCTCGACGGTCGACTCGGCGACGATCCGCTCGGCCTCGCTGCGGGCCGCGCCCACCATCGTGTCGGCCTGCGACTCGGCGTCCGCGGTCGTCTTCAGCGCCTGCTGCTGCGCCTCGGTGAGCAGCTTGTCGGCCTCGGCCGTGGTCTCCGTGATGAGCGTGTCGACCTGCTCGGCCGCCTCCGAGCGCCGCTTGTTGGCGTCCTTGCGGGCCTCGTCCAGGGTCCGGTCGGCCTCCTCGCGCGCGGAGTTGACGAGCCGCTCCGCCTCCGCCTCCGCCTCCGACCGCAGCCGCTCGGCGTCCGCCCGCAGCCGCTCGGCGTGCTGCTGGGCCGAGCCGACCGTCTCCGCCGCCTCGGCGCGCAGCCGCTCGGCGTCGTCGGTGGCCTCACCGATCAGCTGCTCGGCGCCCGCCAGCGCCTCCGCGCGGACCCGGTCCGCCTCGGCCACGGTCTCCGACTGGAGCCGCTCGGCCTCGGCCAGCGCCTCGGTGCGCACCCGGTCGGCCTCCGCGGCCGTCTCGGTCGTCAGTCGCTCGGCCTCGCTGCGGGCCTCGGTGATCAGGGTGTCCGCCTGCGTCGCCGCGTCCGAGCGGATGCGGTTGGCGTCCTCGCGGGCGTCCGCCCGGGTGCGGGCCGCGCTCTGGTCGGCCTCGGCGAGCGCGTCGGAGGCCTCGGTGCGCACACGCTGGCTGTACTCGCCCGCGTCCGCGCGCAGCCGCTCGGCCTCCGCGATCGCCTCCGCGACCGTACGCTCCGCCAGCGCCTTCGCGGCCTCCGTCTCCTCGCCGACCTCGCGGCGGATCCGGGCGGCGTCCTCGCTCGCCCGCTCCCGCTCGGCGTAGGCGTCGGCGCGGACCCGGTCCGCCTCCTGTTCGGCCTCCCGCTTCGTCCGGTCCGCCGCGTGCTCGGCGGCCGAGCGCAGCCCGGTGATCTCCTCCTGCGCCTGCTCGTGCAGCCCGGCGACGGAGTCCCGCACCTGCTGGGCGTGCTGCTCGGCGGCCGAGACCATCTCGGTGGCGCGCCGGTCGGCCTCCTCCACCAGCCGGACCGCCTCGGCCTGCGCCTCCTCGACCCGCTTGCGGGCGGAGGCCAGCAGCTCCTCGCTCTGCTCGCGGGCGCGCAGCCGCTCCTGGCCGGCCTCCTCGCGCGCCGAGCCGAGCGTCTCCTCGGCCTCGCGGCGGCGCCGGGCGGCCTCCTCCTGCGCGGCGGCCAGCGTCTCGGATGCCTCGGTGGCGAGCCGCTCGGCGGCGGCCTGCGCCTCCGTGCGCACCCGGTCGGCGCTCTCCTGCGCCTCCGTCTTCAGCCGCTCGGCATCGGCGCCGGCCTCGGAGCGCAGCCGTACGGCGACGGACTCGGCCTCGGCGCGGGAGGCGGACGCGTCGGCCGCGGCCTCGTCGCGCAGCCGCTCGGCCTCGGCCTCGGCCTGCTGCTGGAGCGTACGGATCCGCTCGGCGGCCTCCGTGCGCAGCCGCTCGGCCTCCTCGGCGGCCTCCCGGCGGATCCGGGTGGCCTCCTCGCGGGCCTCGCCGAGCGCCTGCTCGGCGGAGTCCAGGCGCTCCTGTGCCTCGCTCTGGAGCCGGGTCAGCTCCTCGGCGGCCTCGGCGCGGCGGGCCTCGACCGCGCGCTCGGTCTCCTCGCGCAGCTCGCGCGCCGCGCTCTCGGCGTCCGTGCGGACCGTCTCGACCTGCGCCTCGGCCTCGGCCCGCAGCCGCTCGGCCTCCGCACGGCTGCGCTCCAGGGTCTCGTCGGCCTGCCGGCGCAGACCGGTGGCCCGCTCGATGGCCTCGGTGCGGACCTTCTCGCTGTCCGCGGCCGCGCTCTTGCGCAGCTCGTCGGCGTCGACCCTGGCCTTGGCCAGCAGCTCCTCGGCGGACTTGGCGCCCTCCTCGATCTGCGTGACCGCCTCCCGGCGGGCCTCGGCACGGATCGACTCGCCCTCGGCGACCGCGTCGGCGCGCAGCTGCTCGGCCTCGCCGCGCAGCCGGCGGGCCTCCTCCTGCAGCTCGACCGTCTTGGCGCGGTACTCCTTGGTGTCGTCCTTCGCCGCGCCCTTGAGCTGCTCGGCGATGTCGTGCGCCTCGGCGCGCAGCCGGTCCGCCTCGGCCTCGGCCTCGGTACGGATCCGCTCGGCCTCCTCGGCGGCGGCCCGGGTGGTCCGCTTGGCCTCCTCGGCGGCCTTGTCGAGCACGTCCTCGGCGGTCTTGGCCGCCTTGGACAGCTGGGTCGCGCTCTCCTCGGCGGTGATCGTACGGGCCTTCTCGGCGGCCTCGGCGACGATCTTCTCGGCCTCGGCGCGGGCGTCCGCGACCAGCTGCTCGGCATCCGAGCGGGTGGTCTCGGCCTCCTTGGTGGCCTCCTCGACCAGCCGGGCGACCTGCTCCTTCGCCGTGCGCGTGCGCGTCTCGTTCGCGGCCTCGGCGCTCGACAGGGTCTTCGCGGCCGTCTGCTCGGCCTCGGTGACCAGCTTCTCGGCCTCGGCCTGCGCCTTGCGCAGCGCCTCCTCGGCCGCCGCCATCCGCTCCTCGGCGGCCCGGCTCAGCTCGGCGGACTGCCGGCGGGCGGCGTCCGACTCGGTGACCGTGGAGGAGCGCAGCTGCTCGGCGTGGTCGGTGGCCTCCTGGGCCTGCGTGGACGCGGCGTTCAGCAGCCGCTCGGCGTCCGTGCGGGCCCGGCGCAGGATCTGCTCGGCCTCCGCGCGGGCCGCCTCGGCGTCGTTCGTGAGCCGCTGGCGGGCCTCGTCGGTCAGCCGCTCGGCCTCCGCGCGGGCGGCGGCCAGCGCCTGGTCGGCCTCCGCGCGGGACTCGTCCAGCAGCCGCCGGGCCTGCTGCTCGGTGCGGGCGCGCAGCTGCTCCGCCCAGGCCACGTTCTCGTTGACGTGCGACTCGACCGTCGAGCGGCGCTCGGCCAGCTCCTGGTCGAGCTGCTGGCGCCGGGTCACCGCCTCCTGGTGCAGCTCGGCCTGGAGACGGGCGGCCTGCTCGGCGTGCTCCTGGAGGATGCGCTGGGTCTGCGCGCGGGCCTCCGCGGCCATCCGCTCCGCCTCCTGGCGCAGCTGGTCGGCCTGCATCTGGGCATTGCGGAGCAACTGCTCGGCCTGGTAGCCGATGTCGCCGCCGTCGAAGGCGGGCCGGGTCATGAGGGTGCGGCGCGCCTCGTGCAGCTTGGCGCGCAGCACCTCGACCTGGTAGCCGAGGTCCTCGGCGTGCTGGATCGCCTTTTCCCGCTCGGTCCTCAGCCGCTTCATCTCGGCCTCGAACCGAGAGAGGTGGTCGACGTCAGCCGCCGGCTCTCGCTCCTGGCTCTCGTAGCCCCGCACTGCGCGGTCCCATCCGTCCCCTGGTCAGCTTCTGCAACGAGCTCCGTCCAACCGCCGAACGGGGCCCCCGGGGAATGGTGTCAGATCAACGGCGGAGCACGGGCTGCTGCCCCGACGCTCGTCCCCCGAAAACCCGGACCCCGGCATGCGGCCGTCCCCCGCGTTCAGAGACGACCGCCCCCAACCCTACCGGCCCTTATGTACGGGAGTCAGTGCTCAGTGGACTCAACAGGGGCCGAAGTGACCAGTTCTGTCAGGACACCGTGGCAATCCTTTGGATGCAGGAAGGTGATCCGCGACCCCATGGAGCCGATCCGGGGCTCCTGGTAGAGGACCCGGACGCCCTTGCCGCGGATCTCCTCGGAGTCGGCGTCCACGTCCGCCGTGCCGAAGGCGATGTGGTGGACGCCCTCGCCGTTCTTCGCCAGCCACTTGCCCACGGCGGAGTCCTCGCGGGTCGGTTCCAGCAGCTGGAGGTAGGAGGCGCCGCCGTCCGACGTCTCGTTGATCTTGAGCATGGCCTCGCGCACGCCCTGCTCCTCGTTGACCTCGGTGTGGAACACCTCGAAGCCGTACGTGGCCCGGTAGAACTCGACGGTGGCGTCGAGGTCGTGGCAGGCGATCCCGATGTGGTCGATTCGCGTCAGCATGGATTCAGTGCAGCGCCCTGCGGGTGGTTACGCAACGTGCGCGCGATCACACCGACGGGCCGGTGACGGCACGGAGTGCCATCAGTACATTCGAAGTAAACCCTCGTTCACTCCTCGGCCGCGCAGGCCGGTAAGGGGATCGCAGCTCATGCCTTCTGGAACGACCAGCTCTGTGATCGTCGCGGGCGCGCGCACGCCCATGGGACGACTTCTGGGCTCCCTCAAGTCCTTCTCGGGCGCCGACCTCGGCGGCGTCGCGATCAAGGCCGCCCTCGACCGTGCGGGGATCGGTGGCGACCAGGTGCAGTACGTCATCATGGGCCAGGTGCTGCAGGCCGGCGCGGGCCAGATCCCGGCCCGCCAGGCGGCGGTCAAGGCCGGCATCCCGATGAGCGTCCCGGCGCTGACCATCAACAAGGTGTGTCTGTCCGGCCTCGACGCCATCGCGCTCGCCGACCAGCTCATCCGCGCCGGTGAGTTCGACATCGTGGTCGCGGGCGGCCAGGAGTCCATGACCAACGCCCCCCACCTGCTGCCGAAGTCCCGCGAGGGCTTCAAGTACGGCGCCGTCGAGATGCTCGACGCGATGGCCCACGACGGCCTGACCGACTCCTTCGAGGGCATCGCCATGGGCGAGTCGACCGAGAAGCACAACACGCGTCTCGGTATCCGGCGCCCCGAGCAGGACGAGATCGCCGCGCTGTCCCACCAGCGGGCCGCCGCCGCGCAGAAGAACGGCGTGTTCGAGGCCGAGATCACCCCGGTCGAGATCCCGCAGCGCAAGGGCGAGCCGGTCGTCTTCAGCAAGGACGAGGGCATCCGCGCCGACACCACGGTGGAGTCCCTGGGCAAGCTGCGCCCGGCCTTCGCCAAGGACGGCACGATCACGGCCGGTACCTCCTCGCAGATCTCGGACGGTGCGGCGGCCGTGGTCGTGATGAGCAAGGCCAAGGCCGAGGAGCTGGGCCTGGAGTGGCTCGCCGAGATCGGCGCGCACGGCAACGTGGCCGGACCGGACAACAGCCTCCAGTCGCAGCCCTCCAACGCCATCCTGCACGCCCTGAAGAAGGACGGCCTGGAGGTCTCCGACCTCGACCTGATCGAGATCAACGAGGCCTTCGCCGCGGTCGCCGTGCAGTCAATGAAGGACCTCGGTGTGTCCACGGAAAGGGTGAACGTCAACGGCGGCGCCATCGCCCTGGGCCACCCGATCGGCATGTCCGGTGCCCGTCTCGTCCTGTCCCTGGCGCTGGAGCTCAAGCGCCGCGGCGGCGGTACCGGCGCGGCCGCGCTGTGCGGTGGCGGCGGCCAGGGTGACGCCCTGATCGTGCGGGTACCGAAGGCCTGAGCAGTACTTTCTCGCGAGTGAACGGAGCTGTTTGATGCAGGACGTCTCCTCTCTGGTGGCCCAGGCCAGGGACGGCCGACCGCGTGCCGTGGCCCGGCTGATCTCCCTGGTGGAGGGGGCGTCCCCGCAGCTCAGGGAGGTCATGGCGGCACTGGCCCCGCTGACCGGCAACGCCTATGTGGTCGGCCTGACCGGCTCGCCCGGCGTCGGCAAGTCCACCTCGACCTCCGCACTCGTCACGGCGTACCGCAAACAGGGCAGGCGGGTCGGCGTCCTGGCCGTCGACCCGTCCTCCCCGTTCTCCGGCGGCGCCCTGCTCGGCGACCGCGTCCGGATGTCCGACCACGCCTCCGACCCCGGCGTCTACATCCGCTCGATGGCCACCCGCGGCCACCTGGGCGGCCTGGCCTGGGCGGCCCCCCAGGCCATCCGGGTCCTCGACGCGGCGGGCTGCGACGTGATCCTCGTCGAGACGGTCGGCGTCGGCCAGTCGGAGGTCGAGATCGCCTCCCAGGCGGACACGTCGGTCGTCCTGCTGGCCCCGGGGATGGGCGACGGCATCCAGGCGGCGAAGGCCGGCATCCTGGAGATCGGCGACGTCTACGTCGTCAACAAGGCGGACCGGGACGGCGCCGACGCGACGGCCCGCGAGCTGAACCACATGCTGGGCCTCGGCGAGGCCCGCGCCCCAGGCGACTGGCGCCCGCCGATCGTGAAGACGGTGGCGGCGCGCGCGGAGGGCGTCGACGAGGTCGTGGAGGCCCTGGAGAAGCACCGCGCGTGGATGGAGGAGCACGGCGTCCTCGCCGAACGCCGCCGGGCCCGCGCGGCCCGCGAGGTGGAGACCATCGCGGTCACGGCCCTGCGCGAACGCATCGGCGACCTGCACGGCGACCGCCGTCTCAGCGCGCTGGCCGAGCGGATCGTCGCGGGCGAGCTGGACCCGTACCGCGCGGCGGACGAGCTGGTGGCGGGCCTCACGCGGGGCTGAGCGCTGGCCGACTCCCGCGCCCGGCAGCTATCTTGACCGGCATGTCCCTCTCCTTGGCGTAGAGCGCGCACCGGACCGCGAGGCCGTACGAACGACCGGCCCTCGCGTCCCTCGGTGTCCCCTCTTCCGCCTCGACCAGAGGAACATCCGCATGTCCACGCATGCCCCCGCGCGGCCCTCGTACGCCGCCGTCCTGCGCCTGCCCCACGCCCGCCGCGCCTTCGCCTCCGCCCTGACGGCCCGCCTGTCCTACGGCACGGTGTCCGTCGCGATGCTGCTGTCCGTCACCCGCGCCACCGGCTCCTACGCCGTCTCCGGCGCCGTGATGTCCCTGTTCGGCGCCACGATCTTCCTGATGCCGGTCAAGGCGTCCCTGATCGACCGCCATGGCCCGCGCCGCGCGCTGCTCCCCATGGCGACCGTCCACGGCGCTGTCCTGTGCGTCCTGGCCGCCCTGACCTGGCGCCCGGGCGCACCGGCGGCGCTCATCGCCGTGGCCGTCGCGCTCGCGGGCGCGTGCGCGCCGCCGCTGGGCCCGACGATGCGGGCCGTGTGGGCCGAACTGGCCCCGGAGCCGGGCATGCTGGCCCGCGCCTACAGCCTGGACGGGGTCGCCGAGGAACTGCTGTACGTCTCCGGCCCGGCGCTGGTCGGCGCGCTGACGGGCGTCGCCCCGCCGGCGTCCGGGATCCTGCTGAGCGCACTGCTGATCGTGTGCGGCACCTGCGTCTTCGTCACGTCACCGGGGCTGCCGGGCCCCCGCCCCGCCGCGCTCGGGCGAACGCCCGGCTCCCTCTCCGGCCTGCTGGTCCCGGTCGGCGTGGCCGCCGGCGCCGGACTCGCCCTGAGCGGCGTGGAGCTGCTGGTGATGGCCTTCGCCACGGCGCGTTCCCACGACACGGGCCCGGTGCCCTGGGTCCTGGGCGCGCTCTCCGCGGGCAGCGCGGTGGGCGGGCTGGTCAACGGGGCGGTGCGGTGGCGGGCACCGGCCCGGGTACGGCTGTGCCGGTTCGCGGTGGGGCTCGGCCTGGTGATCGCCGCGGCGGGCCTCGCTCCGGGGCTGTGGAGCCTGACGGCGGCGATGGCCTGCGCCGGTGCGTTCATCGCTCCCACGCTGACCACGGCATACCTGCTGGCCGACGAGTCGGCGGCCGAGGGCGCCCGGACACGGGCGGGCGCCTGGGTCAACACGGCCGTGAACGCGGGGAGTTCGGGCGGGGCGGCGGCGACGGGTCTGTTGCTCGGCCGCCTCCCGCTGGGGGTGTGCTTCGCCCTGGCGGGCGCCACGGCGCTGATCAGCGCCGTCGGCACCCTCGGCCGCTCGGGCCGCGGACTCAGGGACGCCCCCGCTGCCCTCTGAGGTGCTCGGCGATCGGCTTCAGGGCCTTGTCCAGCTCCGTCAGCGCCTCCGGCGACAGCAGATCGATGAAGTGCCGTCGCACGGAGGCGACATGATGTGGCGCCACCTTCTGCATCGTCTCCATGCCGTGCTCGGTCAGTACCGCGTACAGCCCGCGCCGGTCGGACTCGCAGTTCTCACGGCGCACCAGGTTCGCGCTCTCCATCCGCGTGATCTGGTGCGAGAGCCGGCTCTTGGACTGCAGCGTGGCAGTGGCGAGGTCGCTCATCCGCATCCGTACGTCGTCGGACTCGGACAGGTTCACGAGGATCTCGTAGTCGTTCATCGTCAGGCCGAACGGCTGAAGATCCTTCTCCAACTGGTACGTCAACAGCCTGTTGACCTCCAGGTGGGTGCGCCAGGCGCACTGCTCCGCATCGGTCAGCCAGCGCGTGGCCGTCTCGGTCTCCATGAATGAAGTCTACCTAAGAAGTTGAATGCCGAACTACTTTGGATGATGTGACAGTGCGCACGCGTTCGATGTCACACTCCGCAGACTACCGCTCACAGCCCGAAGCGACGCTGGAGGTCCCCCAGCTGTCCGGGAAGGCGCGGTGCGCCCGGCGGTTGCTGACCGTGTCCGCCCGGCCCCGGAGCGCCACCTCCCGGCACGCCCGGCTCCGCCGGCACGACCCCCGTCGCCGTCTCGTCCATCAGGCTCTCCGACGACTGCAGCAGGACCGTCCCGGCGCCCACGAACTCGAACTGGTGCTCCTCGCCGGACACCCCGCCGAAGCCCGTCATCGCACGTAGACCGCCCAGGACGCCCGTCAGGTACCCGTGGTCGTAGTGATGGCACGGGGACGGGCAGTCGGCCCACCCGACGAGCGCCTGCGGGTCAACCCGGATCGGAGGTTCCATGAACACCACCGGACCGTTAGATGCGGCCACAAACTTTCCGGTTCCGATAAGGGTCAGAAAACCCGGCACGATCGATTGCTTCAGCGCGAGACTTGGCTGAAAAGCGAGCAGGTTGCCCGCGCGAATGGTCAGGTTCCCGTCGTCGAGGTCATAGGAATTGACGTCGAAGGCCCGGTCGGCGAGCAGCATCTTGCCCGAGCCCTCGGCCACGACCCAGTCGCTTGCGTGCAGTGGCGAATGGAACGAGGTACGGACAAGTCGGTCGAGTCGCCCGTGCCCGATCCCGTTGAACTCGATCGCCCCGTAGTAGGCGATCATCTTCCCCTTCTGCAGGAACCACTGCCCGCTCTTCAGCTCGACACAGAACGTGTACGCGTTCACGTTGTCGTCGGCGGGCAGGGTCATCGGGTCGTGCACGACCGGTCCGACCGGTCCGCCCGGTCCCGCGCCCGGCGTTCCGTACGTGCTCACAGCTTCTCCTCCGACGCCTGGACGAACACCGTGCCGCTGCCGCTCAGCTCCAGCTGGAACGCCTCGCCCGAGCCCCGGCCCACCATCTCGCGCCAGCCGAGCGCGGCCGACAGCCTGTTGCGCACCTCGCCGTGGTGGGCGACGTAGGCCTGCGGGTCGACGTGGACCGGGCGCTGCGGGGTGATCGGGAGCTCGAAGACACCGCCGTGCGCCATCACGGCGACCGAGCCCTGCCCCTGGAGCGTCGTCGTGAACAGACCCTGACCGGTCACCTGGCCCCGGACCAGGCCCATCACCCCGCCCTGCGAGCCCATGAACATCGTCCCCTGCCGCAGCGTGCCCTCGAAGGCGAGCAGCCGGTCCGCCTCGACGTACAGGGTGTCGCCCGTGAGGTGGATGACGTGGACGTGGTGGCCGCCGTGCCCGAAGAAGACGGTCCCGCTGCCCTCGACCGACATCAGCGGGGTCGCCTCGCCCGCCACCCGGCGCCCGAGCATGGACATCAGCCCGCCCTGACCGCCCTGGATGTTCGGCGTGAAGGACACGTCCCCCCGGTACGCGAGCATCGCCCCGCGCTGGCTGAACAGCCGCTGCCCGGGCAGCACCGTCGCCTCGACCATCTTGGAGTTGATCTCCCGGAACGCCATCTCTACAGATCCCCCGCGATCGTGTTCCGCTCGCTCGGCTGCACGTACACCAGTCCGTCGCCCTCGAACCGGATCTGGAAGGCCTCGCCGCCGCCCTCCCCGAGGAACGTGCGGAACGTCACGCCGGACTGGAAGGACTGCCGGACGTTGCCCTGATGGGCGATGTACGCACCCGGGTCCACGGTCAGCGGGTACTGGGGGCTGACCCGGAGCGCCACCGCCGGACCGTCCGACAGCAGTGCCGCCTGCCCGTGCCCCTCGACCGTCGTCGTGAACAGGCCGTTGCCCTGCGAGGCGCCGCGCAGTCCCGTGAACGTCGTCCCGGTGCGCAGAGCGGCGTCCGTCACGAGCAGGTTGCTCGACTCGACGTAGAGCTTGTCTCCCGTCAGGCTCACGAGGTTGATCTCCGAGGCGCGGTCCGCGAACCAGCACGTCCCCTGCCCCTTCACCTCCATCACCGTCATCTGCTCACCGGTGAGCCGGCGGGTCACCATCCCGCGCAGCCCCTCACCCCCGCCCGTCAGTTTCTTGAAGGACATGCTTCCGTCGTACGCGACCATCGAGCCGTTCTTCGCCTTCACGGCGTCCCCGGTCATGTCGACGGCGAGCACCTTGCTGCCTTGAAGTCGGAACATCGCCACGCAGCGAAACTAGCGGCGGCGCGGGTGGACGGAACAGGGTCCCCGGGTGGATACCGACCCTGAGCGGACCCCTAGGGCCGGCGTTTGCCACAATGGGGCAACGTTTGTGCACGCATTCACAAAGCGTCGACGACTCCCCACCGAAGGTGACCTGTGGACATCAAGACCGCCACCGCCCTCCGCCGCCTCCGCCTGGTCTCGGCCCCGGAGGCCGTGTCCTTCCTGATCCTGCTCGTGTGCTCGGTGCTGAAGCGGACCACGGACTTCAACGCGGTCCCCGTCATGGGCGGGATCCACGGAGTCCTCTTCATCCTCTACGTGATCTTCTGGGCGGATGCCTGGAACCGCACCAAGTGGCCCCTGAAGACCGGCCTCTTCTACTTCGTGCTGTCCGTGCTGCCCACCGGCGGCTTCTTCGCGGAGCGCAAGCTGAAGCGCGCCGCTGAGGACGAGGTCATCGCCGCGCGTGCCCGTAAGGAAGGGGTCGTGAACGCATGATCGTCGCCTTCTCCGTGACGCCCCTGGGTGTCGGCGAGGACGTGGGGGAGTACGTCGCCGACGCCGTCCGCGTGGTGCGCGAGTCGGGGCTGCCGAACCGCACCGACGCCATGTTCACCTCGATCGAGGGCGAGTGGGACGAGGTCATGGACGTCGTCCGGCGCGCCGTCGCCACCGTGGAGGAGCGCGCCCCGCGCGTGTCGCTCGTCCTCAAGGCCGACATCCGGCCCGGCGTGACGGACGGCCTGACCTCCAAGGTCGAGACCGTCGAACGGCACCTGGCCGGTCAGCCGGACCCCTCGTTTTGAGCGGCACGCCCACCGCGTTGTACTTTCCCCTGTCGATGCTCTGAGCGATCACTTCAGAGCACGTTCTGACCTGGGGGAACACCATGAGTGTCGGTATAGGGACACACATACGCGCCGACCTGGACACGCTGTGGGCGCGCACCCAGGATCCCGACGCACGCCGGCGCTGGGACCTCCGGTTCACCGCGATCGAGGAGCTGCCGGGCGCGGCGGGTGAGCCCCGGCGGTTCTCCTGCACCGCGCGCGTGCTGCCGTTCCTCACCGTGTCCGGCACCGGTCACGCGGCGGACGAGACGGACCGCCCCGACGGCACCCGCACCTCCGCCGTGCGCTTCTCCTCCCCGCACCCGCTGTCCCTGATCGCCGAGGCGAGCGCCTACTGGCGCTACGTGCCCGACGCCCACGGCGTCCGCCTGGTCACCGGCTTCGACTACCGGCCCCGCTGGGGCGCCTTCGGCGCGGTCGCCGACCGGGTGCTGCTGCGGCCGCTGACCGGCTGGGCCACGGCCTGGTCCCTGGACCGGCTGCGGCTCTGGCTGGAGCGGGGCATCACCCCCGAGCGGGCCCTGGCCAACTGGCTCGCCGAGCTGACGGTCCGCGCGCTGGTCCTCACGGTGTGCCTGACCGGGCTCGGGCTGGAGTCGCTGCTCCGGCTCTTCGGGCGGTTCGCGGACACCGTGGCGTATCTGTGTCCGCTGCTGCTGGTCGTGGCCAGCTCGCTGGCGCTGTTCAAAGCGCCGCTCGGGTGCACGCCGGCCGCGCGCAGGTGTGTGAGGGAGAGCGCCGGGGAGGTCCGCGCGCCTCGGGTGCTGCGCATGCTGGAGCAGTACGGCTGAGACCCGGGGTCAGCCGCCGGCGGCCAGCGCCATCCCCAACGGCGTTCTCTCGTACAGCACTTGATGGCCGTACCGCCGTGACGTCAGCAGACCCGCGTCCCGCAGCACGGTCAGGTGGGACGACACCGACGACGGGGCGAGGCCCAGGCGGTGGGCCAGCGCGGTCGTGGCCGCCGGTTCGTCCAGCGCGGTCAGCACGGCCGCCCGGTTCGCGCCCAGCAGCCGTACCAGCGCCGCGGGGGTCCGCTCGCCCGGATCCGCCCACAGCCCCGCCAGCCCCCGGGCCGGATACACCACCGTCGGCTGCCACGGGGGCTCGAAGCCGGTGACCACGTCGGGCCAGGAGAACACGCTCGGCATCAGCACCAGGCCCTGGCCGGCGAGGTCGCGGGCGTACTCCCCGCGCAGGGCCAGCGTGAGCGTGCGGCCGTCCCAGGACAGCCGCCGGTCCAGTTCCGGCAGCAGTGTGCCGAGGCCCACCTCGGCCAGTCTGCGCGAGTGGAAGGCGACGTCCGCCTCCAGCAGGGCCCGCAGCCGGAGCCAGTCCGGTTCGATCAGCACATGCCAGGCCTCCTCCACGGCGTCCGCCAGCTCCGCGATCATGCGGGCCGGATCCGCCAGCCAGGCCCGGCCCCGCGGCGACCGCAGCGCCCCCGGGGTGCAGGCCAGGGAGAGGGCGGTGTCCTCCCGTGCCGCCTCCGGGTCGCAGGCCCGTACGGCCGCGATCTCCTCCTCGAAGGTCGCCGCCGGGCCGATCGGCGGCGGCCCCAGCCAGTCGGGGGAGTGGCCCCGGCGGGGCATCAGCAGCCACAGCGGGGCGAGGTCGAGCCCGGCCGCGGCCGCGCGGATCCGGCGCAGCCAGGGTGCGTGATAGCCGTGCCGGTCCGGGCGCTTCAGGGTGCGCACGGCCTCCTGCGTCTCCCACATCGGCGAGATCGCGAACCGGCAGCGCAGGAAGTCGGCGTCGCCGAAATGCAGATGCGAGGGCACGGGCCACCTTCCGGAAGAGCGCGAAGACGCGGGCGAAGATTCGGCTGGAGCCGAAAATCTAGGGCCTCCGGTCCGCCCTCCGCCACGCTCCCCGCATGTCCGCACCACCGCAGACGGCCCCGGCGCCCGCCGGATACGGCCGTGTCCTCGCCGTGCCCGAGTTCCGGGCCGTCTTCGCCGCGCACGTGCTGTCCATGCTCGGCGTCATCGTCAGCGAGATCGCGCTCTCCGTCCTCGTCTACGACCTCACCCGCTCGCCCCTGCTGAGCGCGCTCACCTTCGCCCTGGGCTTCCTGCCGTACGCCGTCGGCGGCACCCTGCTCGCGCCCGTCGCCGACCGCTTTCCGGCCCGCCGGGTGCTGGTCGTCTGCGACCTGGTGTGCGCGGGCTGCGTGGCCCTGATGACGGTGCCGGGCACCGGGACCGGTGTCCTGCTCGCGCTGCGCTGCGCGCTCGCCGTCGTCTCCCCGGTGTTCGCCGGTACCCGCATGGCGACCCTCGCCGACGTCCTCGGCGGCGGCGACCTGTTCGTGCTCGGCCGCTCCCTGCTGCGGATCGTCGCCCAGAGCGCGCTGCTCGTCGGCTACGGCCTCGGCGGGCTCCTCCTCACGGTCCTCACGCCCCGCCACGCCCTGCTGATCACCGTCGCCGGCTTCCTCGGCTCCGCCACCCTGCTGCGCTGCGGCACCCGGCGCCGGCCCGCCCGCACCCGGGACCGTGCGGATGCGCCGGCAGGTCTGCGCGGCCTCGCGACGGACCGCCGGATCCGGGTGCTGCTGCTCGTCTTCTGGCTCCCGGCGGCGTTCTCCGTCGTCCCCGAGGCGCTGGCCGCGCCGTACGCCGACGCGCTCGGCAGCGGCTCCGCCGGGCTCGGGCTGCTGATGTGCGCGCTGCCCGTCGGCACGGTGGCCGGCGAACTGTTCGCCGGTGCGCGCCTCACGCCCGCGCACCGGGAACGCGTCGCGCTCCCCCTGCTGTGCCTGACCCTGCTGCCCTACCTGGGCTTCGCCCTGCGCCCCGGGCTCGTCGTGTCCCTGCTGCTCCTGCTGGTCTCCGGGGCCGGCTCGGCGTACACCCTGGGCCTCGACCAGTGGTTCGTGCGGGCCGTGCCCGACGAGCGGCGCGGGCGGGCCATGACCGTGCTCAGCGCCGGGCTGATGACCGTCCAGGGCGTGGGCATGGCGCTGGCCGGGGTGGCGGCGCAGGCGGTGGGGGTGCGGGCGGCGGTGACGGGGGCCGGCGCGCTCGGTGTGCTGTGCTGCTGCGGGCTGGCCCTGGCGGTCCGGGCGACCGAGGACCGAGACGGGGCTGCCCGGGATATGACCGGCCGGTAGGGTCTGATGACGTGCCCAAGCCTCTCAGCCTCCCCTTCGACCCCATCGCCCGTGCCGACGAGCTCTGGAAGCAGCGCTGGGGAAACGTGCCGTCCATGGCCGCGATCACCTCGATCATGCGGGCCCAGCAGATCCTGCTCGCCGAGGTGGACGCGGTGGTCAAGCCGTACGGGCTGACCTTCGCGCGCTACGAGGCCCTGGTGCTGCTCACCTTCTCCAAGGCCGGCGAGCTGCCGATGTCCAAGATCGGTGAGCGGCTCATGGTGCATCCCACCTCGGTGACGAACACCGTGGACCGGCTGGTGAAGTCCGGTCTGGTGGCCCGGCGGCCCAACCCCAACGACGGCCGCGGCACCCTCGCCGTGATCACCGACAAGGGCCGCGAGGTGGTCGACGCGGCCACCCGCGACCTGATGGCGATGGACTTCGGGCTCGGCGTGTACGACGCGGAGGAGTGCGCGGAGATCTTCGCGATGTTCCGTCCGCTGCGGGTCGCGGCGCACGACTTCGACGAGGACTGAGACGAGGACCGGGGCGACGGCCGACCCCGGCCAAGATCTGCCGGAACGGGTGGTTACGCTCGACTCCATGAAAAAAAGTGTGCTGACCCGCTACCGCGTCATGGCCTACACCACGGGTGTCCTGCTGGTACTCCTGTGCCTGAGCATGATCGCGAAGTACGGGCTGGACATCAGCGGTGCCGCCGACGTCACGCGCGTCGTCGCCATCGCCCACGGCTGGCTGTACGTCGTCTACCTCGTCGTCGCCTTCGACCTGGGCTCCAAGGCCAAGATGCCGGTCGGCCGCCAGCTGTGGGTGCTGCTCGCGGGCACGATTCCCACCGCCGCCTTCTTCGTCGAGCGGCGGCTCACCCGCGAGCTGGAGGCCAAGGTCACCGACCGGGCCCCGGTCGCCGCGAAGGCCTGAGACACCGCGCGACTCCACCGCCGTACGAGCGCCCCTCGCGTGCCGTGCGGCGGTCAGCCATCGACATTTACTAGGACGTCCAAGTAAATTCGAGGGTATGGACGCTCACGCCATCGAGGAAGGCCGCCGGCGCTGGCAGGCCCGCTATGACGCCGCGCGCAAGCGCGACGCTGACTTCACCACGCTCTCCGGTGATCCCGTGGAGCCGGTGTACGGTCCCCGGCCGGGAGACACGTACGAGGGATTCGAGCGGATCGGCTGGCCCGGGGAGTACCCCTTCACGCGCGGGCTCCATCCGACCGGATACCGCGGCCGCACCTGGACGATCCGGCAGTTCGCCGGGTTCGGCAACGCCGAGCAGACCAACGAGCGCTACAAGATGATCCTGGCCGCGGGCGGCGGCGGTCTGTCCGTGGCCTTCGACATGCCGACGCTGATGGGCCGCGACTCCGACGACCCGCGCTCGCTCGGCGAGGTCGGGCACTGCGGCGTCGCCATCGACTCGGCCGCCGACATGGAGGTCCTGTTCAAGGACATCCCGCTCGGCGACGTCACCACTTCCATGACCATCAGCGGGCCCGCCGTGCCCGTCTTCTGCATGTACCTGGTCGCCGCCGAGCGCCAGGGCGTGGACCCGTCGGTCCTCAACGGCACACTCCAGACCGACATCTTCAAGGAGTACATCGCGCAGAAGGAGTGGCTCTTCCAGCCCGAGCCGCATCTGCGCCTGATCGGCGACCTGATGGAGCACTGCGCGGCCGGCATCCCCGCCTACAAGCCGCTGTCCGTCTCCGGCTACCACATCCGCGAGGCCGGCTCGACGGCCGCTCAGGAGCTGGCGTACACGCTCGCGGACGGCTTCGGGTACGTCGAACTCGGCCTCAGCCGCGGCCTGGACGTCGACGTCTTCGCGCCCGGCCTCTCCTTCTTCTTCGACGCGCACCTGGACTTCTTCGAGGAGATCGCCAAGTTCCGCGCCGCACGCCGCATCTGGGCCCGCTGGATGCGCGACGTGTACGGCGCGCAGAGCGACAAGGCGCAGTGGCTGCGCTTCCACACACAGACCGCCGGCGTCTCGCTGACCGCGCAGCAGCCGTACAACAACGTGGTGCGTACGGCCGTGGAGGCGCTGGCGGCGGTGCTCGGCGGGACCAACTCGCTGCACACCAACGCCCTGGACGAGACCCTCGCGCTGCCGAGCGAGCAGGCGGCCGAGATCGCGCTGCGCACCCAGCAGGTGCTGATGGAGGAGACCGGGGTCGCCAACGTGGCCGATCCGCTGGGCGGTTCGTGGTTCGTCGAGCAACTGACGGACCGGATCGAGGCGGACGCGGAGAAGATCTTCGAGCAGATCAAGGAGCGGGGCCTGCGGGCGCACCCCGACGGGCAGCACCCGATCGGGCCGATCACCTCCGGGATCCTGCGCGGGATCGAGGACGGCTGGTTCACCGGCGAGATCGCCGAGTCCGCCTTCCGCTACCAGCAGTCGCTGGAGAAGGGCGACAAGCGGGTCGTGGGCGTGAACGTCCACACCGGGTCCGTCACCGGGGACCTGGAGATCCTGCGGGTGAGCCACGAGGTGGAGCGCGAGCAGGTGCGGGTGCTCGCCGCGCGCAAGGCCGCCCGGGACGAGAGCGCCGTGCGGACCGCCCTGGACGCCATGCTGGCCGCGGCCCGCGACGGCTCGAACATGATCGAGCCGATGCTGGACGCCGTACGCGCCGAGGCGACGCTGGGCGAGATCTGCGGGGTGCTGCGGGACGAGTGGGGGGTGTACACGGAGCCGGCGGGCTTCTGAGGGCGAGCGGCGGGCGAGCGGCCGGGGGGCGGAGGGGGTCAGGCGGACGAGGCGAGTCCGCCGATCAGGACGCGCGTGAAGCTGCGCACCCACTCCTCGTCCGCCGCCTTGCCGCTGACCAGGGTGCGGTGCACCACCGCACCCGCCACCACGTCGAAGATGAGGTCCACCGTGCGGGCGGCCTCCCGCGGATCGGGTTCCGGCGGGAGTTCGCCCCGTTTCTGTGCCCGCGCGCGGCCCTGGAGGACGAGGCGCATCTGGCGCTCCACGATGGAGGAGCGGATGCGCTCGCGCAGGGCGTCGTCGCGGGTGGCCTCGGCGACCACCGCCATCAGGCCGCTCTTGGCCTCCGGGCGGGCGAGGATCGCCGCGAACTGGAGCACGACGCCCTCGATGTCGTCGGCCAGGCTGCCGCGGTCGGGCAGCTCCAGTTCGTCGAAGAGTTCGGCGACCGCGTCGACCACCAGTTCGTTCTTGCCGGCCCAGCGGCGGTAGAGGGTCGTCTTCGCAACCCCGGCCCGCGTCGCCACGTCTCCCAGGGTGAGCTTGGACCAGCCCAGCTCCACCAGCGCTGCCCTGGTCGCGGCCAGGATCGCGGCGTCCGCGGCGGGGTCGCGCGGGCGCCCGGTACGGCTGGCGGGGGTGCGGCTCTGCATCCCTTGACCATAACGGGCGGGTCCTGTGGTGTCGTGAGGGAGATCACCGGGGGGTGGTGTCGCGCGGGGTCCCCATGGCATTACGCTACGAGTCGTAGCGAAAGCGCGTGAGAGCAGCCCGTGACGGACGTACGCGGGCGCGATCATGAGGCGTGGGGTGGGGACCCGGCGCCCCGGGCGCACGACTTTTTCATTCCGGCGCGGTGACGGGGGAGGATAGACGCATGCAGCCACGGAACATGTCCATGAGCGGCGTCGTCGACCTCGCCGCGGTGAAGGCGGCCCAGGAGGCCAAGGCCAAGGCCGAGCAGACGCGCGCCGAGGCCGCCCGGCAGGGCGGCACGGGGGCCGTCGCCCCGGCCGATCTCGTCATCGACGTCGATGAGGCGGGCTTCGAGCGCGATGTCCTCCAGCGCTCCGCCGAGGTCCCGGTCGTCATCGACTTCTGGGCCGAGTGGTGTCAGCCCTGCAAGCAGCTGAGCCCGGTCCTGGAGCGGCTCGCCGTCGAGTACAACGGGCGCTTCCTCCTCGCCAAGATCGACGTCGACGCCAACCAGATGCTGATGCAGCAGTTCGGGGTGCAGGGCATCCCGGCGGTGTTCGCCGTCGTCGCGGGCCAGGCGCTGCCGCTCTTCCAGGGGGCGGCCGGCGAGCAGCAGATCCGGGAGACGCTGGACCAGCTGGTGCAGGTCGCCGAGCAGCGCTTCGGGCTGACCGGCCTGACCGTCGACCCGGACGCCGAGCCGGGCGAGGCGCCCGCGCAGGAGCAGGCGGGGCCGTACGACGCGGCGCTGAACGCGGCGGCCGACGCCCTGGACGCGGGCGACCTGGCCGGTGCCGTCCGGGCGTACCAGAACGTGCTGGCCGACGACCCGGGGCACCCGGAGGCCAAGCTCGGCCTGGCGCAGGCCGAACTGCTCCAGCGGGTGCAGGGCTTCGACCCGCAGAAGGTGCGCCAGGAGGCGGCCGAGCGGCCGAAGGACGCCGACGCGCAGATCGCCGCGGCCGACCTGGATCTGGTGGGCGGGCATGTCGAGGACGCTTTCGGGCGCCTGATCGACACCGTGAGCCGCACCGCGGGCGACGACCGCGACAAGGTGCGGCTGCGGCTGCTGGAGCTGTTCGACGTCGTGGGCCAGGAGGACCCGCGGGTGGTCGGGGCGCGCAGGGCGCTGGCCCGGGCGTTGTTCTGACCAGTCACTAAACGCCACGGCTTGTGATGCCGGGGTGAAAGATTTGCCGACGAGACGTCAGGGCGGCCCCGCTTTACCAAATCTTGGTAATTGCGGCCGCTGTTACTCGGAGTAAATCGAAGCCGTTGGTCTGTCTGGTTTTATCCAGGGATCAACGGCTTTGCTCTGCCCAGAGTTGCAACCGTGTGTCGCACTCCGAGATCGGCGGGTCGTCCTACGGTTATCCCGCCGTTACTACCGAGTAACGAAGCCCCTTGTGTCACGGGCGAGAATGCACCACGATCGGCGACGCTCGGTCCATTCCCGTACCCCGGCAACCGGTCGGGTCACGGGGACTCTGGGTCCCCACCGAGCAGAGCCGGCGGCAGTGGCGCCGGCTCTTGGGCAGGGGGGTCTTCGCCGGCCGGCGAAGCCTGTCCAGCAAGGTTGTGCGTGATGCGTGTCAGGCGCGACCAGTGGTTGTCGCTCGGGGGTGATCGCCGGTGATCGTGGCGCATTTCGTGCCACCGGGCGCAGGCGTTCCCCTTCCGAGGACGTAGCACTTCTCCCATCCCTGTCCGGCCGAGCCGTCCACCGCGGTTTCCGGACCAGGAGATGTACGTCCGAGAAGGAGGAAATATGGAGTCCCAGGTGCGTGGCGGGACCAGATGGAAGCGGTTCGCTGTGGTCATGGTGCCCAGCGTCGCCGCCACGGCGTGCATAGGTGTCGCCCTCGCGCAGGGCGCTCTCGCCGCGTCGTTCAGTGTCTCCGGCCAGTCGTTCAAGGTGACGGCGGACCGGCTCGACGGCACGGGCTTCGAACAGTACGGAGCGATCGACTCGGGCTACACGCTCGACGGCCAGAAGACGGCTCACCCCGTCGCCGTCTCGGCGTTCAAGTCCGCGAAGATCACGAACATGTGCCAGTCCGTCGTGACGCCGAACATCCCGGTGTTCGGCTCGGTCAGCCTCACGCTGAAGGCCGGCGCGTCCACTCCGGTCGAGGCGTCGAACCTCTACATCGACCTCGATGACCTGAGCGCCGACGCGACGTTCAACAACATCGACATCGGTGTGGCCGCCAAGGACGCCGGCAAGGGTCCGGGCATGAAGGGCGGCAGCGAGCAGTCCAACCCCTACGGGTTCGCCCAGCAGGCCGACTCGGCCACGCTGACGAACGTGAAGCAGACGGCGTGGGCGACCACCGCCGGAACCTTCAAGCTCAGCGGTCTGCACATGTCGGTGTCCACGGGAACGCACGAGTGCTACTGAGCACTCGATGACGGGCGGGGGGCAGGTGGCGCCCCCGCCCGTCCACTCCTCGGGCGTCCTTCGCGCCCGGGGCACATCACCGCCACAGCAACACCGCAACAGGGAGCTGTTTTCCATGAGCGCCGAGACCCCTGCCGCCCACCCCGGCCAGTTCACCTACCGGAGGCAGCAGTTCCGCGCCTGGCGTGGTGCGCGTCCGTTCTGGGCCGGTCTGTTCGTCCTGCTCGGCGGCTTTCCGATCATGTACTTCCCGTACGCGCATCTCCAGATCGGCCATCTCACGCTGGCGATGGCGACCACCGCCGGTGCCGGATCCCTGATCATCGGTGTGCTGCTCGTCGTCCTGGGCATCAGCCTCTGGTTCCAGAAGCACGTACGGACCTTCGCGGGAGTCGCCGCGATCCTGCTGGCGCTGGTGTCCCTTCCCGTGTCCAACTTCGGCGGCTTCGTCATGGGCTTCCTGCTCGCCCTGATCGGCGGAGCGATGGCCGTGTCCTGGGCGCCGGGCGTTCCTCCGCAGCCGCAGCCGGGGCAGGATGTCCCCCCGGCCGGGGGTGAGACGCCGGGCGAGGCCCCCTACGGCTTCGACAAGGGCATGGCCACGGACGGCGTGGGCGAGAACGACCTGTCAGGAACGAGCCCGGCCAACGGGGCGAACGGGAGGCACAGTGCCGGCTGACGAGGCGACCCGCGAGACCGAGGTGGACGGGTCCCGTGAGAGAACCGGGCCCCGCCACGCGGCACCCAGAAAGCCGCTGTTCACCAGGTTCCACATGCCCGCCGGCAAGGCGATAGCCTCGGTGGCGATGCCGACCGCGGTGCTGATGGGCATGGGCTTCACGTCCACGCTGGCGCTCGCCGACAGCGGCGGCAGCCCGTCCCCGTCGACGACCTCGAAGAGCCTGACGGCGGACGAGTACAAGAACTGCGTCAAGCAACTGGCCGGCAAGGACAGCTCGGCCTCGCCGACGCCGTCCGCCTCCGCCAGCGCGTCCGACTCGGCCACGCCGTCCCCCTCGGCGAGCGCCGGCACCAAGGGCTCGGACACGTCCTCGTCGTCGTCTTCATCGGGTTCGTCGTCTTCATCGGGTTCGGGTTCCGGCGGCAAGGCCACCCCGACGCCGAGCGCGACCTCCGGCTCCGGCGGCTCGGGTTCGGGCAGCGACTCGGCCTCGCCGTCGCCGTCGCCGTCCGCGTCCAAGAGCGGCGGCGGTCTGCTGGGCACCATCGGCGACACGCTCGGCGGCCTGCTCGGCGGCGGCACGGACTCCGGCTCGTCCGCGAGCTCCTCGCCGTCGGCGACCCCGTCGGCCAGCGCGTCCCCGAAGGCCTCGGGCGCGTCGGCGAGTTCCTCGGGGTCCACCGGCTCCAAGCTCGCCGACACGGTCAAGGACACCGCCTCCAAGGCGGGCACGACCGTCACGGACACGGTGAAGAACGCCACCGGCACGGTGTCCAAGACGGTCGCCGACACGACCAAGGCGGCGAAGGACGCGGCCGCGTCGGCCACCCCGAGTCCGTCGGCGAGCGCCGGCACCCCGGCGGGGGACTGCCCGGCGGCCACGACCGACCAGAGCGGCGTCGACAACCAGGTGCCGGTGGCGGACGACCCCTGGTACCTCAACGCCAGCTCGCTGCTGCTCAAGAGCGCCGACTACCAGGGCATCGTCGAGGTGAAGACGGCGTCCGGCACCACCAAGAAGGTGCTGAAGTACGTCATCTCCGGCGGCACGGACATCGGTGACCTGCACCAGACGGTGAACGACAAGCTGTCCGGCAAGGTCTACCACGTGCAGGCGTCCAAGGGGTCGACGTCCACCATCACCGGCGGCTCCACGACGATGTACACGGAGAGCATCTCGGGCAATCTGTTCGGCCTGATCCCGATCACCTTCAGCCCGGACAGCCCGCCGCCGCTCAACATCCCGCTGATCTACTTCACCAACGTGAAGGCCGTCCAGGCCGCCCAGTTCGGCGGCAACCTCCACGTGCCCGGGATGCACGTCTACACGACCGACAACTGACCGGTCGCACAAGCCCGTTCGGGAGCCGCACAAAAGCCGAGGGCGCCCCCTGGATCCCCAGGAGGCGCCCTCGGCGCCGTACAGGGCCCGCACGGGCCCCGTACGGCCGGTCGCTCAGCCGCCCTGCGTGCCCAGGTGGTGGACGCGGAGCATGTTGGTGGTGCCGGGGACGCCGGGGGGCGAGCCAGCCGTGATGATCACGATGTCGCCCGCGTCGAAGCGGCCCAGCTTGGCGACCTCCTGGTCCACCAGGTCGACCATCTCGTCGGTGGTGTTGACGAACGGCACGATGTGCGACTCCACGCCCCAGCTGAGGGTGAGCTGGTTGCGGGTGCCCTCGTCCGTGGTGAAGGCGACGATCGGCTGGACCGCGCGGTAGCGGGACAGCCGGCGCGCGGTGTCACCGGACTGGGTGAAGGCGATCAGGCCCTTGCCGCCGAGGAAGTCCGCGATCTCGCACGCGGCACGCGCGACCGAACCGCCCTGCGTGCGCGGCTTCTTGCCGGGCACGAGCGGCTGGAGGCCCTTGCTCAGCAGCTCCTCCTCGGCCGCCTGGACGATCTTCGACATCGTCTTGACCGTCTCGACCGGGTAGGCGCCCACGCTGGACTCGGCGGACAGCATGACCGCGTCCGCGCCGTCCAGGATCGCGTTGGCCACGTCGGAGGCCTCGGCGCGGGTCGGGCGGGAGTTGGTGATCATCGACTCCATCATCTGGGTCGCCACGATCACCGGCTTGGCGTTGCGCCGGCACAGCTCGATCAGGCGCTTCTGCACCATGGGGACCTTTTCGAGCGGGTACTCGACGGCGAGGTCGCCGCGGGCGACCATCACGGCGTCGAACGCCGCGACGACGTCCTCCATGTTCTGCACCGCCTGCGGCTTCTCGACCTTGGCGATGACGGGGACCCGGCGGCCCTCCTCGTCCATGACGCGGTGGACGTCCTGGACGTCCTTGGCGTCCCGGACGAAGGACAGCGCGACCATGTCGCAGCCCATGCGGAGGGCGAAACGCAGGTCCTCGATGTCCTTCTCGCTCAGCGCGGGCACGTTGACCGCCGCGCCGGGCAGGTTGATGCCCTTGTGGTCGGAGACGACACCGCCCTCGATGACGATCGTCCTGACCCGGGGGCCCTCGACGTCCAGGACCTTCAGCTCGACGTTGCCGTCGTTGATCAGGACCTGGTCGCCGCGCGAGACGTCGCCCGGCAGCCCCTTGTACGTCGTACCGCAGATGGACTTGTCGCCCGGGACGTCCTCGGTCGTGATGACGAACTCGTCACCGCGTTCGAGCTCGACCGGCCCCTCGGCGAAGGTCTCCAGGCGGATCTTCGGCCCCTGGAGGTCGGCGAGGACACCGATGGCCCGGCCGGTCTCCTTGGCCGCGGCCCGGACGCGGTCGTACCGCGTCTGGTGCTCGGCGTGGGTGCCGTGGCTGAAGTTGAAACGGGCCACATTCATGCCCGCCTCGATCATGGCGACGAGCATCTCGTGGGAGTCGACCGCGGGGCCGAGCGTACAGACGATTTTGGAACGGCGCATGGGGCGATCCTATCGGTTTGTTTCGCTACGGAATATTCCGTCTGGCGGAAGATACAAATGAGTGCCGCACCGCTCAGGTGCTATTCAGTTGTTCTTTCCGACCAGTGCGTAGGTCTGGGTCGCGATCTCCAGTTCCTCATCCGTCGGGACCACGGCGACCGCGACACGCGCGTCCTTCGGAGAGATCAGTCTGGCCTCGTCCGCTCGCATCGCGTTCAGCTCCGGGTCGACCGCGAGGCCCAGCCCGTCGAGGCCCGTGAGCGCGGCCTCGCGCACCGGCACGGCGTTCTCGCCGACCCCGGCCGTGAACGCGATCGCGTCCACCGTGCCCAGTACGGCGAAATAAGCGCCGATGTACTTCTTGAGCCGGTGAATGTAAATGTCGAAGGCGAGTGCGGCTTCTTCGTCGCCCTCGTCGATCCGGCGGCGGATCTCCCGCATGTCGTTGTCCCCGCACAAGCCGAACAGGCCGCTCCTCTTGTTGAGAAGAGTGTCGATCTCGTCCATGGACATTCCGCCAACCCGGGCCAAATGGAAGATGACGGCCGGATCCAGATCACCGGAGCGGGTGCCCATCACGAGCCCCTCCAGCGGGGTCATCCCCATCGAGGTGTCCACGCACCGGCCCTTCTCGACCGCCGAGGCCGAGGCGCCGTTGCCCAGGTGCAGCACGATCACGTTGACCTCGGACGGGTCCTTGCCCAGCAGCCGCGCCGTCTCGCGGGAGACGTACGCGTGCGAGGTGCCGTGGAAGCCGTAGCGGCGGATGCGGTGGCGGTCGGCGATCTTCGGGTCGATCGCGTAGCGGGCCGCGGACTCCGGCATCGTCGTGTGGAACGCGGTGTCGAAGACGGCGACCTGGGGCAGGTCCGGGCGCAGCGCCCGGGCGGTGCGGATGCCGGTGAGGTTGGCCGGGTTGTGCAGCGGGGCGACCGGTACCAGCCGCTCGATCTCGGCGATCACCGCGTCGTCGATGACGGTCGGCTCGGTGAAGAACAGCCCGCCGTGCACCACGCGGTGGCCGATCGCGGCCAGTTCGGGCGAGTCCAGGCCGAGGCCGTCCCGGCCCAGCTCGGCGGCGACCGCCTTGAGCGCGGCGTCGTGGTCGGCGATGGGCCCGGTGTGCTCACGGGTCTCGCCGCTGGTGAGGCAGGTGTGCCGGAGCCGGGAGGTCTGCTCGCCGATGCGCTCCACCAGACCGGCGGCCAGCCGGGCGGCGTCGCGCATGTCGAGCAGCTGGTACTTCAGCGACGAGGAGCCGGAGTTGAGGACGAGGACGCGGGTTGCAGCCACGGTGTTCGAGAACTCTCTGTACGGGGAGGTCAGTTGGCGGGCGTCTGGGCCTGGATGGCCGTGATGGCGACGGTGTTGACGATGTCCTGGACGAGCGCGCCCCGGGACAGGTCGTTGACCGGTTTGCGCAGACCCTGGAGGACCGGGCCGACGGCGATCGCGCCGGCCGAGCGCTGCACGGCCTTGTACGTGTTGTTGCCGGTGTTGAGGTCCGGGAAGATCAGGACCGTCGCCTGCCCGGCGACGTCGGAGTCCGGCAGCTTGGTCGCGGCGACCGTGGGCTCGACGGCCGCGTCGTACTGGATCGGCCCCTCGATCTTCAGGTCGGGGCGGCGCGAGCGCGCCAGCTCGGTCGCCTCGCGCACCTTGTCGACGTCGGCGCCCGAGCCGGACGTGCCGGTGGAGTACGACAGCATCGCGATCCTCGGCTCCACGCCGAACCGCGCGGCCGTCGCCGCCGACTGGATGGCGATGTCCGCGAGCGCCTGCGCGTCCGGGTCCGGGTTGACCGCGCAGTCGCCGTAGACCAGCACCTTGTCGGCGAGGCACATGAAGAAGACGGACGAGACGATCGAGGAGTCCGGCGTGGTCTTGATGATCTCGAAGGCGGGCCGGATGGTGGCGGCCGTGGAGTGCACGGAGCCCGAGACCATGCCGTCGGCCAGGCCCTCCTGGACCATCAGGGTGCCGAAGTAGTTGACGTCCGACACGACGTCGTGGGCCAGCTCGACGGTGACGCCCTTGTGCGCCCGGAGCAGGGCGTACTGCTCGGCGAAGGCGTCGCGCAGCTCGCTGGTGGCCGGGTCGATCAGCTGGGTGTCGCCGAGGTCGATGCCGAGGTCGGCGGCCTTCTTGCGGATCTGGTCCTCGGGGCCCAGCAGGGTCAGGTCGCACACGCCCCGGCGCAGCAGCACCCCGGCCGCGTGCAGCACGCGCGCCTCGGTGCCCTCGGGGAGCACGACCCGGCGCCTGTCGGAGCGGGCCTGCTCCAGCAGCTTGTGCTCGAACATCATCGGGGTGACCCGGTCGGTGCTGGGCGCGCTCACCCGCGCGGCCAGCTCGGCGGTGTCGGCGTAGCGCTCGAACAGGCCGAGCGCGGTCTCCGCCTTGCGCGGGGTGGCCGCGTTCAGCTTGCCCTCCAGCGAGAACAGCTGCTCGGCGGTGGGGAAGCTGTTGCCGGTCACGGACAGCACCGGGGTGCCCGGGGCGAGGCGGGCGGCGAGGGTGAGGATCTCCTCGCGCGGCACCTCGTTCAGGGTCAGCAGCACCCCGGCTATCGGCGGGGTGCCGGCGCTGTGCGCGGCCAGCGAGCCGATGACCAGGTCGGCGCGGTCGCCCGGGGTGACGACCAGGCAGCCCGGCGTCAGGGCGCCGAGCAGGTTCGGCAGCATCGCGCCGCCGAAGACGAAGTCCAGCGCGTCCCGGGCCAGCCCCGAGTCGTCGCCGAGCAGGACCTTCGCGTCGAGGGTGTGGACGATCTGGGAGACGGTCGGCGCGGACAGTGCGGGCTCGTCGGGGACGACGTAGCAGGGCACGGGCAGCCGGTCGCGCAGCCGCTCGGCGATCTCGTCGCGGTCCTCGCGGGCCACCCGGTTGGTGACCATGGCGAGCACGTCGCAGCCGAGGCCGTCGTAGGCACGGAAGGCGTTGCGGGTCTCGGCGAGCACGGACTCGGCCGGCTGCTTGCGGCCGCCGACCACCGGGATCACGGAGGCGCCGAACTCGTTGGCCAGGCGGGCGTTCAGGGACAGCTCGTCGGGCAGCTGGGTGTCGGCGAAGTCGGTGCCGAGGACGAGGACGACGTCGTAGTCCCGGGCCACCAGGTGGAAGCGGTCGACCAGCGTGGAGACCAGTTCGTCGGTGCCCCGCTCGGCCTGGAGCGCGGAGGCCTCGTGGTAGTCCATGCCGTAGACGGTCGCCGGGTCCTGGGAGAGCCGGTAGCGCGACCGGAGCAGTTCGAACATCCGATCGGGCCGGTCGTGGACGAGCGGACGGAAGACCCCCACCCGGTCGACCTGGCGGGTCAGGAGCTCCATGACTCCCAGCTCCACGACCTGGCGGCCGTCACCGCGGTCGATCCCGGTCACGTACACGCTGCGCGTCACGCGTCCACTCCGTTCCTCATGTCTTGTATGTCGCAAAGTCTCGTATGTCGCATCACCGGCATAAAAATCGCCCACCAAGGTGAGCGGAACCCTCTTGACAATACCTCCGGCTCCGGATAAAGCGCCCGTCAAGTAGGTCAGTGCTCCGGCGGACGTGGAACAATCGGCACTGGCTCACCCGCACCGACAGCGAGCAGGAGACACAGCACGATGCGCATCGGAGTTCTCACCGCAGGCGGCGACTGCCCCGGCCTGAACGCCGTGATCCGGTCGGTCGTGCACCGGGCCGTGACGCAGTACGGCGACGAGGTCATCGGCTTCGAGGACGGCTACCGCGGTCTGCTCGACCGCCACTACCGCTCCCTCGACCTGGACGCCGTCAGCGGCATCCTGGCCCGCGGCGGCACGATCCTCGGCTCCTCCCGGCTGGAGCGCGACCGGCTGCGCGAGGCCTGCGACAAGGCGACCGACATGGTCGAGGAGTTCGGCATCGACGCGCTGATCCCGATCGGCGGCGAGGGCACGCTGACCGCGGCCCGCATGCTCTCCGACGCCGGCCTGCCCGTCGTGGGCGTCCCGAAGACCATCGACAACGACATCTCCTCCACCGACCGCACCTTCGGCTTCGACACGGCCGTGGGCGTCGCGACCGAGGCGATGGACCGGCTCAAGACCACCGCCGAGTCCCACCAGCGCGTGATGGTCGTCGAGGTCATGGGCCGGCACGCCGGCTGGATCGCCCTGGAGTCCGGCATGGCCGCCGGCGCCCACGGCATCTGCCTGCCCGAGCGGCCCTTCGACCCGGTCGACCTGGTCAAGATGGTCGAGGAGCGCTTCGCCCGCGGCAAGAAGTTCGCCGTCATCTGCGTCGCCGAGGGCGCCCACCCCGCCGAGGGCAGCATGGACTACGGCAAGGGCGAGATCGACCAGTACGGCCACGAGCGCTTCCAGGGCATCGGCACCGCCCTGGCCTACGAGCTGGAGCGGCGCCTCGGCAAGGAGGCCAAGCCGGTCATCCTCGGCCACGTCCAGCGCGGCGGCGTCCCCACCGCCTACGACCGCGTCCTCGCCACCCGCTTCGGCTGGCACGCCGTCGAGGCCGCCCACCGCGGCGAGTTCGGCAGGATGACCGCGCTACGCGGCACCGACATCCAGATGGTGCCGCTCGCCGAGGCGGTCACCGAACTGAAGACGGTGCCGAAGGACCGGATGGACGAGGCGGAGTCGGTCTTCTAGGCACGAGTGACCCTAGGGAACGGCGAGCGCCCAGAAGCGCTCGACTATCCCGTCGAGGAACTCGCGGCCCGCGTCGCCGGCGGCGTCGGCCGCGCTGTTCCCGCCCCAGTTGAGGCTGGCCACCATCTGCCCCTGGTAGTCCGTGTGCAGCCGCTGGAGAGCGCTCTCCAGCAGCTTCCGGTCCAGGGGTACCAGCCTGGCGACCGGCCGTACGTAGGCCTGCCAGCGTGTGGTGACCGCGCTGCGCAGCAGTTCGGTGAGCTTCCCCTCCCGCTTCGTCACGGCGACGAAGTCCGGCAGGGACAGCTGGAGGATCTCGGCGAGCGCGGCGGACTGGCGTTCGCTGCCGCGCCAGTCGTCGCTCTCCTCCATCCGCAGATAGGCGCGGTGCTCCAGGCCGGTGACACGGGCGACGTCCTCACCGGCGAGGCCGCGCGCGACGCGGTGCTCCCGCAGGGTGCGGGGCCGTCCGATCAGCTCGCCGGGGGAGCACCACAACACCCCGGCGAGAGCGGTGACTTCGGGGCTCGACGGCACCGCCGTACCCCGCTCCCAGGCGATGACGAGATCGGGCGTGACATAGGGCATGCCGTACGAGACCCGCATGCCGTAGGCGACATGCTCGGGGCCCATGCCGAGCGCCGCGCGCAGTCTGCGGGCGGCCTGGGCGTTGAACGGAGGAGCTGACGGTTGGCGCACCTCGCACAAACTAAGGGGGTCGGTGCGGGGATGGCTACGGTCTGTTCGGCCAGGAACACGGATTGTGTGAACGTACAGTTCCGACTGTTCGGTATGCAAGGAATGTAACGGACGGAACACCTCTCCCGGCTACCCCTTGACCGCCCCGCCCAGCGCGAACCCGCCGCCCAGTCTGCGCGCCACCAGGACGTACAGCAGGATCACCGGCGTCGAGTAGAGCACGGAGAACGCGGCGAGCTGGCCGTACGCCACCATGCCGCGGTTGCCGAAGAAGTCGTTGATGCTGACCGAGGCCGGCATCTGGTCCGGGGTGAGCAGCAGCATGAACGGGACGAAGAAGTTGCCCCACATCGTCACGAACGAGAACACCGTGACGACGGCGACGCCGGGGCCCATCAGCGGCAGCACGATGCGCAGCAGCGACTGGAGCCCGGAGGCGCCGTCCGTCCAGGCCGCCTCCTCCAGCTCCCTCGGCACGCCGTCCATGAAGTTCTTCATCAGCCAGATGGCGAAGGGGAGTTGGGAGGCGGCGAAGAACAGGATCGTGCCCTGCATGGTGTCGATCAGGTTCACGCGGACGAACAGCGCGTACACCGGCACCATGATCGCGGTGATCGGCAGGCTCGTCGCGAACAGGACCGTCAGCAGGAACGGCCGGTTCAGACGGGAGCGGAAGCGGGAGAGCGGGTACGCGGCGAGGGCGGCGCAGACGACCGTCAGCGCGGTCGCGCAGCCGCACAGGATCAGGCTGTTGAGCAGCGGGGTGTAGGTGATGTCGGGGGTGAGGACGGCCCGGAAGTTGGCGAGCGTGAAGCCGCCCGGGACGCGGACCCTCAGGTCGGCGTGCGGGTCCACGGCGGACAGCACCACCCAGGCGAGGGGTAGCGCGAAGGCGGCCGCCACCAGCAGCAGGGCGGCGTCCGCGGTGAGCCGGCGGGAGGCGCGCTTGCGGGGCACGGCCGGTCACACCTCCGTTCGCAGCAGACGCAGGTACACGACGGAGAACAGGGAACCGACGAGCAGCAGGAGCAGGGCGACCGCGGTGCCGTACCCGATCATGCTGTTCTGGAAGGCCTGTTCGTACATGAACAGCGGCAGGGTCTGGCTCTTGTTGCCGGGGCCGCCCCGGGTCATCACCCAGATCAGCCCGAAGACGGAGAGCGTCTGGAGGGTGTTGAGCATGAGGTTGGTGGCGATGGACCGGCGGATCATCGGCAGCGTGATGTGCCACATCCGGCGCCAGCCGCCGGCCCCGTCGACCTCCGCGGCCTCCGTGATCTCGGCGGGGATCTCGTCCAGCGCGGCCGAGTAGACGAGCATCGAGAACGCCGTCCCGCGCCAGACGTTGGCGAAGGACACGGCGAGGACGGGCAGGGTGAACAGCCAGTTCTGACGCGGCAGATGAAGCCACTCCAGGATGGCGTCGAGCGTCCCCTCCCGTCGGAAGAAGGCGTACAGCAGGAACCCGGCGACGACCTCCGGCAGCACCCAGGCCGTGACCACCACCCCGCCGGTGAGGGTCCGCACCGGCTTGCTCGCCCGCTTCATCAGCGCGGCCAGCGCGAGCCCCAGGGTGTTCTGCCCGACGAGCGAGGACAGCACGGTGAACACCAGCGTCAGCCATACGGCGTTCAGGAACTCGCTGTCCTGGAAGGCCCGGCGGAAGTTGTCGAACCCGACGAACGACGCGTGCGCCTGCCCCGTCAACTGCAGGTCGGTGAAGGCGATGTAGACGCAGTAGGCGATCGGCCCGGCGAGGAAGAGCAGGATGAGGACGACGGCGGGGGTGAGCGGGAGCGCCCGCGTGAACCGGCGGCGGGCCTGGCCGGGACGGGCCCGGCCGGGACGGCGCCTCACTTGTGGACCACTTGGCCGCCGGTGACGTCCTTCAGCGTCGAGTCGTACGTGCTCGCCGCCTTCTCGGCCGACGCGTCACCGGTGGTCACGCTCTCCATCGCCTCCTGGATCGCCGTGGACACCTTCGGATACGCCGGATACGCGGGCCGGTAGTGCGTGCTGGACACGAGGTCGGTGAAGAACTTGATGCCGGGCTGGGCGGTGGCGTACGCGGGGTCGGCGGCGACGTCCTTGCGCAGCGCGATACCGGAGTTGGCGATGTACCACTTCCTGGCGTTGGCCTCCGTCTGCATCGTCTTGACGAAGTCGAAGGCGAGGTCGGGGTGGGCCGCCTTGGCCGGGACGGCCCACGTCCAGCCGCCGGACATGCTCACCTTGCCCGGTGCCTGCCCGGCTTGCGTCGGCATGTACGCGAGGCCGAGCTGCCGGGACCAGTCCGGCCAGTCACGGCCGCTGCCCGGCAGCCAGTTCTGCGGCAGCCAGGAGCCGTCGAGGTCGATGCCCAGCTTGCCCTCGGGGAGCAGTTCGCCCGCGACGGTGGTGGCGTAGTTCGGGTCGAGGGCGTCGGAGACGTCGGGCCCGAGCTTCTCCTTGTAGACGCTCTCGATGAACTTCAGCGAGTCCGTGAACCCCTGGCCGCCCGTGATCCACTTCTTGCTGCCGCTGTCGTACAACGGGTCGGACGTCCCGTTCCCCGTGCCGTACAGCAGCATCTCCATGCCCTGCATGGTGGCCCGCTCGCCGGCCGGCTTGCCGGTGTAGACGTTGAGCGGGACGACGCCGGGGACCTTCTGCCTGATGGTGCGGGCGGCGGCGAGGACGTCGGCCCAGGTCTTCGGCTGCCAGTCGAGCGGTAGCCCGGCCTTCCGGAACACCCGCTTGTCGAACCACAGCCCCCGGGTGTCGGTCCCGTCCGGCACGCCGTACGTCTTCCCGTCCTCCCCCCGCGCCGACGCCTTCGCCGTGTCGAGGAACTGCTTCCAGTCCGGCCAGCCGGCGAGATAGGGGTCGAGGGGCTTCAAATACCCGCTCGTGATGTCGGAGTTGATGAGGAAGGTGTCCTCGTAGACCAGGTCCGGCGCGGTCCTCGGCGAACGCATCATCTGCTGGACCTTGGTGTAGTACTCGGAGTCCGGTGCCTTCACCGGAACGAACTCGACCTTCTTCCCCGGGTACTTCTTCTCGAACTCCTTCTTGATCCCGGCGAGATAGGTGTCCATCACCTTGATGGAGTTGTCGGTCGACTGCTTGTACGACACCTTCAGCGTGTTCGGACCGCTTCCGGAACCGCTGCCGCACCCGGTGAGAGTCGCGGCGGCGAGAGCGGCGGTGAGGAGGGCGGAGAGGGCGGCGGTGGGGCGCACGGGCATGACCTCCTGAGCGCACGTGGGGATGGCGCGGAGATGACTGCCGTGTGAAGGTAAGAGGAGTGGTCTAGTCAGGTCAATGGATGTGCGCGGGATTGGGGTACGGGGGGCTGCGGCACACTCCTCAAGTACTGCCGGGGGAAGGGGCTGGAGTGCCGGAACGAGACGTCACCGTCGGGCAGTTGCTGCTCACCGAGTACCAGACGCTCAAGGACGAGCAGAAGACCCGGATCGGGTTCCGGGACAATCTGCTGTACGTCACCCTGACCGTCGTGGCCGCCGTCATCGCCGCCGCCGCCCAGGCCAAGCAGGCGTCGATGCTGCTGGCGCTGCCGCCGGTGTGTGTCGTACTCGGCTGGACGTATCTCGTGAACGATCAGAAGATCTCGGCGATCGGGGCGTACGTACGCGACGACCTGGGGCCGCGACTGACCCGACTCGCGGGCGCCCCCGACGACTCTTCTGTCTTTCGCTGGGAAACGGAGCACCGCACCGACGCACGCCGCAGGTCGCGCAAGGCCATTCAGTGCGTGGTGGACCTGACGGCCTTCTGCGTCGTGCCGTTGGCGGCCCTCGTGCTGTTCTGGGCGGCGGGGGACGACGGTGGGATGCTCGTCGCGGTCTCCGTGCTGGAGGCACTGGCGGTGGTCGGCCTCGGTGTGCAGGTCGTGTCGTACGCGGGATTCGCCACGGCGGAGTAAGAAGCCGCGGGTCACGGCGGACCTCGCCCTTCAGGCGCTGCTCCGGGCACTGGCGTGGCGCAGAGACGCCGGGCCGGCGCGGCCTCACCGCCCCTGTGCCACCCACCGGTACACCAGCTCCGGCCTTCCCACCTGCCCGTACAGCGGGCTGCGTCCGGCTCGGCCCGAGTCCACCAGATGCTCCAGGTAGCGTCGGGCGGTGATGCGGGAGATGCCCACCGACTCCGCCAGGCCCGCTGCTGTGAGGCCCTCCGAGGCCTCCCGCAGTGCCGCCGTCACGCGTTCCAGCGTCGGGGCGCTCAGCCCCTTCGGCAGGGCGGCGGGGGACGGCGCACGGAGGGTCGCGAGGGCGCGGTCGACCTCGTCCTGGCCGCTCGCCTCGCCGGCCGCGGCGTGGAACTCGGCGTAGCGGACGAGGCGGTCGCGGAGGGTGGCGAAGGTGAAGGGCTTCAGGACGTACTGGACGACACCCAGGGAGACGCCCTCGCGGACCACCGCGAGGTCGCGGGCCGAGGTCACCGCTATCACGTCCGCGTGATGGCCCGCCGCGCGCAGGGAGCGGGCGAACTGGAGGCCGTGCACGTCGGGGAGGTGGAGGTCCAGCAGAAGGAGGTCCACGGGCGTGCGGTCCAGGACGCGGCGTGCCTCCGCGCCCGTGTGGGCCTTGCCGACCGCGACGAACCCGGGGACCCGGCCGACGTACAGCACGTGCGCGTCGGCGGCCACCGGGTCGTCCTCGACCACCAGCACCCTGATCGCCGGTGCATCCGTCATGTCGTGTCGCCTCCCGGCACCGGGGAAGCCGCACGCGTCGGCAACCGCACCTCGAACACCGCTCCGCCCTCGCCGTCCGCGCCGTTGTCGTCGGATTCCGCCACCGTCAGCGTGCCCTCGTGGCGGGCCACCGCCTGCCGGACCAGGGCCAGCCCGAGGCCCCGCCCGCCGGGCCCGGCCGGCTTGGTGGAGAACCCCCGCTGGAATACCAGGTCCGCATGGGCCGGGTCGACACCGGGGCCGGTGTCGGTCACCCGCAGGACCACCTCGTCGTCCGAGGCGTACGCCGTGACCGTCACCCGCGCCCCGGCGCTGCCCTGCGCCGCGTCCACCGCGTTGTCGATCAGGTTGCCGAGGATCGTGACCAGGTCGCGGGAGGACAGTTCCGCCGGGAGCAGGCCGTCGTCCAGGCGGCTGTCGGGGGAGACGACCAGTTCCACGCCCCGCTCGTTGGCCTGGGCCGTCTTGCCGAGCAGCAGCGCGGCCAGCACCGGCTCGCTCACCGCCGCCACCACCTGGTCGGTCAGGGCCTGCGCCAGCTCCAGCTCGGCCGTGGCGAACGCCACCGCCTCCTCGGCCCGGCCCAGCTCGATCAGCGAGACGACCGTGTGGAGGCGGTTGGCGGCTTCGTGGGCCTGTGAGCGCAGGGCCTGGGTGAAGCCGCGCTCCGAGTCCAACTCGCCCATCAGCGCCTGGAGTTCGGTCACGTCGCGCAACGTCACCATCGTTCCGCGCCGCTCGCCGCCCGACACCGGGGAGGTGTTCACCACCAGGACCCGGGAGGTCGTCAGATGGACCTCGTCGACCCTCGGCTCCGACGACAGCAGCGCGCCCGTCAGCGGGCCCGGCAGGCCGAGGTCCGCCACCGAGTGGCCGATCACCTCCTGCTCGCTCCCCACCCCCAGCAGCTCCCGCCCGCCGTCGTTGATCAGCGCCACCCTGTACTGCGCGTCCAGCATCAGCAGGCCCTCGCGGACCGCGTGCAGCGCCGCCTGGTGGTAGTCGTGCATCCGGCTCAGCTCGGTGGCGTTCATGCCGTGGGTGTGGCGGCGCAGGCGTGCGTTCACGACGTAGGTGCCGACCGCGCCCAGCAGCAGGGTGCCGCCGGCCACCCCGAGCAGGGCCGTGACCTGGCCCTGGACCCGCTCGCTGATCGCCTCCACCTTGATGCCGGCGCTGACCAGGCCGATGACGCGGCCGCCGTCCTCGACCGGGGTCACCGCGCGGACGGACGGGCCGAGGGTGCCGGTGTAGGTCTCGGTGAAGGTGTGGCCGTGCACGGCGGGGTCGATACGGCCGAGGAAGCGCTTGCCGATCTGCGAGGGGTCGGGGTGGGTCCAGCGGATGCCGTCCGTGTTCATGATCGTCACGAAGTCGACGTCCGCGTCCCGGGTGACCTGGAGGGCGTAGGGCTGCAGCGCGGCGGAGGGGTTCGGGGTGTGGATCGCCGAGCGGACCGAGGGGGCGTCCGCGATCGACCGGGCCACCGCGACGACCTGCCGCTTCGCCGCGTCCTCGGCCTGCCCGCGGTCGCTGACGTAGGTGAACAGCGCGTACCCGGCCACGACCAGTGCGATCAGCACGGCCTGCATGGCGAACAGCTGGCCCGCCAGGCTGCGAGGTCGGGGGAGGGAGGGAACGCGCATGTCAGCAGTGTGCCCCCTCGGTTAAGCGTGAACTAAATGAACGGAAGGGTGACCGCTCTCACAGGCCGGGAGATAGTCACGGCATCCCCCACAACACCCCCGGACGTGAGCCGCACGCCGGTGATGCCGACGAAGACGTCAAGGAGGGCAGCCGTGGCCGCCAGCACCCCCGATACGGCACCAGCCGTACCCCGCGTGAAGCGGGACCGGACTCATTACCTGTACATCGCCGTGATCGCGGCGGTCGTGCTCGGCATCGCCGTGGGGCTCATCTGGCCCGATGCCGCCGTCCAGCTGAAGCCGCTCGGAACCGGTTTCGTGAACCTGATCAAGATGATGATCTCGCCGATCATCTTCTGCACGATCGTGCTCGGCATCGGATCGGTACGGAAGGCGGCCAAGGTCGGCGCCGTCGGCGGTATCGCCCTCGGCTACTTCCTCGTGATGTCGCTGGTCGCGCTCGGCATCGGCCTCGTCGTCGGCAACGTGCTGCACCCGGGTGACGGGCTGCACCTGACCAACGCGATCAAGCACACCGGGCACGCCCAGGTCTCCAGCGACGCGCTGCCGCCCGTCGAGTTCGTGCTGTCGATCATCCCGACCACGTTCGTCTCCGCCTTCACCGAGGGCCAGGTCCTCCAGACGCTGCTGATCGCCCTGCTCGCCGGGTTCGCGCTCCAGGCCATGGGCCCGGTCGGGCAGCCGGTGCTGCGCGGTGTCGAGCACATCCAGCGGCTGGTCTTCCGCATCCTGTCGATGGTCATGTGGCTCGCGCCGCTCGGTGCCTTCGGCGCCATCGCGGCCGTGACCGGCTCGGCCGGCATCGACGCGCTCAAGAGCCTCGCCGTGCTGATGCTCGGCTTCTACATCACCTGCGTCCTGTTCGTCTTCGTGGTGCTCGGCGCGATCCTGCGGATCGTCGCGGGGGTGAACGTCTTCTCGCTGTGCAAGTACCTCGCCCGTGAGTTCCTGCTGATCCTGTCCACCTCCTCCTCCGAGTCCGCGCTGCCGCGGCTCATCGCGAAGATGGAGCACCTGGGCGTCAGCAGGCCGGTCGTCGGCATCACCGTGCCGACCGGGTACTCGTTCAACCTCGACGGCACGATGATCTACATGACCATGGCGTCGCTCTACATCGCGGACGCGCTGGGCACGCCGATGTCGATCGGCGAGCAGATCCCGCTGCTGCTGTTCCTGCTGCTGGCGTCCAAGGGCGCGGCGGGCGTCAGCGGGGCCGGTCTCGCGACCCTGGCCGGCGGCCTCCAGTCGCACAAGCCCGCGCTGGTCGACGGCGTCGGTCTGATCGTCGGCATCGACCGCTTCATGAGCGAGGCCCGCGCCCTGACCAACTTCGCGGGCAACGCGGTGGCGACGGTGCTCGTGGGCACCTGGACCAAGGAGATCGACAAGGAGCGGGTGCGGCGGGTGCTCGCCGGTGAGCTGCCCTTCGACGAGACGACGCTCATGGACGAGGGCCACGGGACGGTGGCCGAGGTGCCCGAGCAGCGGGAAGATGCGCTGGCCAAGGCCTGACCCCGAAAGAAGCTCCGGATGTCCGGCCCCGCCTGAACCGGGGCCGGGCATCCGGCATGTCCACGGCACCGCTACGGCGCTGCTACGACTCCTCACTCACCTCGGCCACCAGCTCGGTGGCCGTCGAGGCGGGCACGCCCGCCGCGGTCAGGACCGTGACCGTGGCCGAGCGGCCCGCCTCCGCCGCTGTCAGGAGGCCGTCGTTCACCGCCTCCATCACGGCGAACAGCAGCTGCTCGTGCACGTACGCCAGCGCCGGGGCCGGCAGCGGTGAGCTGAACACGCCCTTCTCCAGCCCGCGCTCCAGCAGCCGGACCTTGTTCGCGCGCAGCGGGGCGAGGCGCTCTCGGATGCCCTGGACGGTGACCGTGCGCTGGGCGAGCGCGACCAGCAGCCGGTAGCGGTCGGCGATCTCCCAGATCGCGAGCACCGACCGGGCCACCGCCTCCGCCGGGTCGGCGACCTCCCTGCGGGCGCCCGCGTCCGCGTCCGCCAGCGCCGCCACGGCCTCGTCGACCAGCGTGCTGATCAGCGCCTCGCGGCTGGGGAAATGGCCGTACACCGTCCGTCGTACGACCCCCGCGGCGCGCGCGATCTGGTCCATGGAGGCGTCGGGGTCGCGCAGCAGTTCCGCGAGGGCGACGTCGAGGATGCGGCGCCGGTTGGCGTCGGCGCGGCTGTTACCCGTGGTCATGGCAGTCATTCTGCATGCCCTTCACGATTTGCACACCACTGTGCAACGGCGTACATTACACATGGTTGTGCAATTGCACGTCACTGTGCAAGTCCGCACCGTTCCGCACCAACCGTCGCGATCCGAGGAAGGCGACCCCTGCCATGCGACTCGTCATGACCGAACCGGTCGAGAAGATGGAGCGCCCGTACGCCCGGCGCTGGTGGGCACTGCTCGTGCTCTGCCTGAGCCTGCTGATCATCGTGATGGCGAACACCGCCCTCACGGTCGCCGCACCCGACATGACGAAGGACCTCGGGCTCTCCAGTGCCGATCTCCAGTGGGTGATCGACGGCTACACCGTCCCGTACGCCGCGCTGATGCTGCTGCTCGGCGCGATCGGCGACAAGTACAGCCGGCGCGGCGCACTCGTCCTCGGTCTCGCGGTCTTCGGCGGCGGTGCCGTCTTCGGCTACCTCGCCGACAGCTCCACGACCGTCATCGCGGCCCGCGCCGTGATGGGCGTCGGCGCGGCGCTGATCATGCCCGCCACGCTCTCCCTGCTCGCCGCGACCTTCCCGCGCGCCGAGCGCGCCAAGGCGATCGTGCTGTGGACCGCCACCGCCGGCCTCGCCATCGCCGCCGGACCGGTCGTCGCGGGCGCGCTGCTGCGCGACCACGGCTGGTCCTCGACCTTCCTGATCAACGTGCCCGTCGCGGCCGTCGCGATCGTCCTCGCCTTCGTGCTCATCCCGCCGTCCAAGGCCGGTCACCACGACCGCATCGACTACGTCGGCGGCCTGCTCTCCGTCCTGTGGACCGGCTCCCTCGTCTACATGATCATCGAGGGTCCGCACTTCGGCTGGCACGCGAAGGCGATCACGGCCGCGGCCGTCGCCGGCGCCGCCCTGGTGGCGTTCGTCCTCTGGGAGCTGCGCCACCCCCGCCCCATCCTGGACGTCCGCCGCTTCGCGCACCGCCGCTTCGCGGGCTCCAACCTCGCCGTCGCCCTGTTCTTCCTCGCCGTCTTCGGCGCCTTCTACTACCTGACCCAGCACCTCCAGTTCGTCCTCGGCTACGACGCCCTCCAGACCGGCGTCCGGATGCTCCCGCTGGCCGGCGCGGTCTTCGTCGGCTCGGCCCTGACCGGCTTCCTGACCCCCCGCGTCGGCATGAAATGGACGGTCGGCGCGGGCATGGTCGGCGGCACCACCGCCCTCGCCCTGCTGACCCGGGTCGACGCCGGCTCGACGTACGGCGACTTCCTCGCCCCGCTGATCATCCTGGGCCTCGCCATCGGTCTCGCCCTCTCGCCCTGCACCGACGCCATCATGGGCGCCTTCCCCGAGTCCGAACTGGGCGTCGGTGGCGCGGTCAACGACACCTCGCTGGAGCTGGGCGGCTCGCTCGGCATCGCCATCCTCGGCTCGCTGCTCGCGACGTCGTACGGCAACCACCTGAGCGACGCCACGGCCGGCAGCAAGCTCCCGGCGAGCGCCCTGGACACCGCGCAGGACTCGGTCGGCGCCGGCTACGCGGTCGCCCAGGGCATCGGCGACAAGGCGCACGCACTGGCCGCACAGGCCGCGAAGGCGACCGACCCGCAGCAGGCGGCGCAGCTCAAGCAGCAGGCCGCCGAACTCGCCGCCGGCGCCCGGCAGATGGCCGACGCGGTCGGCTCCTCCTTCTCCGACGCCGTCGCGCACACCAGCCTGGTCGGCGCGGTCATCCTCGGCATCGGCACCGTCCTGGTGGCCGTTCTGCTCCCGCGCCGTGAAAAGGCCGCGCCCGAGGTGAAGGAGCAGGAGAGGGAACTGGTGGACAGCACCGCCGCCTGAGCACTCCTCGCCCCCGTCCGCTAACGTGCCGCTCCGGATCATTCGGAACGGCACGTTCGCGCGTGGCGTCCGTACAGGCGAGACATCAGGTACACGCAAGTGGAGGCTCGGGGGACATGAAGATCGACTGGGACCGGCGGACCTGTGCGCGCAAGGGCCATACGACCTACGCGCCCGACGAGCCCACGCTGCGGCCGCGGCTGCACGCCGGGACCGCGCTCGGGGACGCCTGGCGCTGTCTGCGCTGCGGCGACTTCGTGCTCGGCGAGCCGCACGGCTCGGGCCCGGCGGCGAACGCCCCGCTGGTGCCGCGCGGCAAGGTGCTGCGGGACCTGTTCATCCTGCGCTTCCTCGCGATCGAGCGGCTGGTGCGCGGCGTGTTCATCGTGCTGGTCGCCATAGCGGTCTGGAAGTTCAGCAACAGCCAGGACGCGGTGCGCCGCCTCTTCAACGAATACCTGGACGTCCTGCGCCCGGTCTTCCGGCACTTCCACTACGACCTCGACCACTCACCCGTGGTCGGCTCGATCCAGAAGGCGTTCGGCTACAAGCACTCCACCCTCATGATCGTCGCCGCCCTGGCGCTGGCCTACGCCCTGATCGAGCTGGTCGAGGCGGTCGGCCTGTGGTACGCCAAGCGCTGGGCGGAGTACCTGACGGTCGTCGCGACGGCCGCGTTCCTCCCCCTGGAGATCTACGAACTCACCGAGAAGGTCAGCTATCTGAAGATCGCCACCCTCGTCCTCAACATCTTGGCCGTCCTCTACATCGCCGTCGCCAAACGCCTCTTCGGCCTCCGGGGCGGCGCCAGGGCCTTCGAGGAGGAGCGGCAGAGCGCGTCGCTGATGGAGGTCGAGGAGTCGGCGGGGGTCCAGCCGGTCTTGCCCTGACCCCGGCGTCAACGCCTACCGTCGTCGTCATGCGAATCGGCGAGCTGGCCGCGCGGGCCGGGACCACGACCCGCGCGCTGCGGTACTACGAGTCGCGCGGGCTGCTGCCGGCCCGGCGCGACGCCAAGGGGCACCGCACGTACGACGAGGGGGATCTGCGGCTGCTGGCGCAGATCCGGACCCTCCAGGACTTCGGGTTCGGGCTGGAGGAGACGCGGCCCTTCGTGGAGTGCCTGCGGGCCGGGCACCCGGAGGGCGACTCCTGCCCGGCCTCGCTCCAGGTCTACCGGCGCAAGCTGGCCGAGCTGGACGCGCTCATCGGGCAGCTCCGGTCGGTGCGGGAGACGGTCGCGGGGCAGCTGGTGCGGGCCGAGGAGGCGCGGGACGCGCTGGCCGCCGACGCGCTGGTTCCGGGGGGTCCGGAGCCCGGGTGCGAACTGGGAGGACAGCAGCGGTGATCAACGCGGCGGGCGTGGCCGAGGTGCGGGACGCGGATTTCGAGGCGGAGGTGCTGCGGGCGGATCTTCCGGTGCTGGTCGAGTTCACGGCCGACTGGTGTCCGCCGTGCCGGCAGATGGGCCCGGTGCTCAGCGCACTCGCGGCCGAGGAGGAGGGCCGGCTGAAGGTCGTACAGCTGGATGTGGACACCAGTCCGGAGACCACGAACGCGTACAAGGTGCTGTCGATGCCGACGTTCATGCTGTTCCGGGGCGGTGAGCCGGTGAAGGCGATGGTGGGGGCGCGGCCCAAACGGCGCCTGCGCGAGGAACTGGCCGACGTGCTGGACGACATGCGGTAAAGAACAGCCGGGCACCAAAAAATCCCCTGAGCAATTGCGCTCGGGGGATTTCTCTGCGTATATTCGGTGGTTCGCGACTTCAATCCTGCGATGTCGCGAGGAAGTTCACTGAGCAGAGTATATCCGGGCGGGAGTGGAATTGTCAAACAGCGAATATCCAGGCGATGAATTGCGCAACGAGCAGGAATTCATCGACGGACTGTACGCGCGCGTGGACGTACTGCGCGGGGAGACCGAGACCTCGGTCACGGACGCGCTCGCCCAGGGCGACAAGCCCATGCAGGCCCGGCTGGAGCGGGACATCCTCGTCGCCGAGCGCTCGGGGCTGCTCGCCGCGCTGAACGCCGTGGACGGCTCGCTCTGCTTCGGCCGGATCGACCTGGCCGACGGCACCGCCCACCACATCGGCCGGATCGGGCTGCGCGAGGACGACGCCGAGCACACCCCGGTACTGATCGACTGGCGGGCCGACGTCGCCCGGCCCTTCTACCTCGCCACCGGGCACACCCCGATGGGCCTGCGCCGCCGCCGGCACATCGGCACCGAGGGCCGCACCGTGACCTCGCTGCACGACGAGATCCTGGACCTCGGCGACACCACCCGCACCGGGCACGAGGACCCGAGCGGCGACGCCGTGCTGCTGGCCGCGCTGAACTCGGCACGCACCGGCCGCATGAGCGACATCGTGCAGACCATCCAGGCCGCACAGGACGAGATCATCCGGGCACCGCACCGCGGGGTGCTGGTGGTCGAGGGCGGGCCGGGGACGGGCAAGACGGCGGTCGCGCTGCACCGCGCCGCCTATCTGCTCTACGAGTACCGCGAGCTGCTGGCCCGTCGCGCCGTGCTGATCGTCGGCCCCAACCCGGCCTTCCTCGGCTACATCGGCGAGGTGCTGCCCTCGCTCGGCGAGACCGGCGTGCTGCTCGCCACCGTCGGCGAGCTGTTCCCCGGCGTGAAGGCCACCGCGACCGACACCCCCGAGGCGGCCGCCGTGAAGGGCCGCGCCGACATGGCCGAGGTGCTGGCCGCCGTCGTCCGCGACCGGCAGGCCCTGCCCGACCCGGTGATCACCGTCCAGCACGACCGCGAGGTGCTGATGCTCGACGACGGACTCGTCTCCGTCGCCCGCGAGCGCACCCGCGCCGCGAAGCTCCCGCACAACGCGGCCCGCGAGTACTTCGAGGGCCACATCCTCAACACCCTCACCGAGCTGTACGCCGAACGCGTCGGCACCGACCCCTACGACGGAACCAGCCTGCTCGACGCCTCCGACATCACCCAGATCCGCGACGAACTCGCCGAGAACCCCGAAGTCTGGTCCGCCGTCGACCGGTTGTGGCCCCGGATCACCCCGCAGCGCCTCGTCGCCGACTTCCTCGCCGACCCGCACGACCACCTGACGCAGGCGGACGCGGACGCGATCCGCAGACCCGTGACCCGCGCCTGGACGGTCGCCGACGTCCCGCTCCTCGACGAGGCGGCCGAACTCCTCGGCGAGGACGACCGCTCGGCCCGCGCCCGGGCCGAGCGGGAACGCGAGACGCAGGTCGCCTACGCGCAGGGCGTGCTGGACGTCTCCTACGCGTCCCGGACGTACGAGTTCGAGGACAAGCAGGACGACGATTCCGAGGTCCTGTCCGCGCACGACATCATCGACGCCGAGCGGTTCGCCGAGCGGCAGGAGGAGGCGGACCACCGCAGCGCCGCCGAACGGGCCGCGGCCGACCGCACCTGGGCGTTCGGGCACATCATCGTGGACGAGGCGCAGGAGCTGTCGCCGATGGCCTGGCGGCTGCTGATGCGGCGCAGCCCGACCCGCTCGATGACCCTGGTCGGCGACCCGGCCCAGACGGCGGAGGCGGCCGGTATCGGCTCCTGGGCGGACATCCTCGCGCCGTACGTCGAGGACCGCTGGGAGCACACCCGGCTCGGCGTCAACTACCGCACCCCGGCCGAGATCATGGAGCTGGCCGCGGCCGTCGTACGCGCCGAGCACCCGGACTTCGAGCCGCCCAGCTCGGTCCGCTCGACGGGCGTACGGCCGTGGGTGCGCCGGGCGGCGGACGACCTGCCCGGCGCGGTCGCCGAGGCGGTCGCCGAACTCACCCCCGCCGAGGGCCGCCTGGCGGTCATCGCCCCGCGCGAGCTGCACCGGCGGCTGGCCGCCCGCCTCGACGGCGTCACGGCCGGCGCCGAACCCGACCTCACCCGCGGCGTCGTCCTCCTCGACCCCCGCCAGTCCAAGGGCCTGGAGTTCGACGCGGTCCTCGTGGTGGAACCGGGCCGCTACGGCACCAGCGACCTCTACGTCGCCCTCACCCGGGCCACGCAGCGGCTCGGGGTGCTGTACACGGACGCTCTGCCCGAGGCGCTCACGCCGGCCGCAGCCACACAGTAGCCAGCGGGGGCAGGGTCAGCCGGATGCTGGCGGGGCGGCCGTGGGCCCCCCTCGGCTCCGGCTTGACCACGTCCGGGTGGACGACGCCGCTGCCGCCGTAGCGCACGGCGTCGGTGTTGAGCACCTCCGCCCACGCCGGCACGTCCTCCGGGACGCCGAGGCGGTAGTCCTCGCGCACCACCGGCGAGAAGTGGCAGACGGCGAGGAGCGGGGTGCCGTCGGCGGACCGGCGCAGGAACGCGAGGACGTTGTCGTCGGCCGCGTCCCCGGTGATCCACTCGAAGCCCGCCGGGTCGGTGTCCCGCTCCCAGAGCGCGGGGGCCGCGCGGTAGCGGGTGTTCAGGTCCCGGACCAGGTCCCGTACCCCCCGGTGGTCGGCCTCGGCGCCGTACGCCGGGTCGAGCAGCCACCAGTCGGGGCCGTGCGCCTCGGACCACTCGGCGCCCTGCGCGAACTCCTGGCCCATGAAGAGGAGTTGCTTGCCGGGATGGGCCCACATGAAGCCCAGATAGGCCCGGTGGTCGGCGCGCTGCTGCCACCAGTCGCCGGGCATCTTCGAGACGAGGGACCGTTTGCCGTGCACGACCTCGTCGTGGGAGATGGGCAGGACGTAGTTCTCGCTGTAGGCGTACACCATCGAGAAGGTCATCTCGTGGTGGTGGTACTTGCGGTGCACCGGCTCCTTCTGGACGTACTGGAGCGAGTCGTGCATCCAGCCCATGTTCCACTTCAGGCCGAAGCCGAGCCCGCCGCTGTCGGTGGGCCGGGTCACCCCGTCCCAGGCCGTGGACTCCTCGGCGATGGTGACGACCCCCGGGCAGCGCCGGTACACGGTCGCGTTCATCTCCTGGAGGAAGGCCACCGCGTCCAGGTTCTCCCGGCCGCCGTGCTCGTTCGGCGTCCACTGGCCCGGCTCGCGCGAGTAGTCCAGGTACAGCATCGAGGCCACGGCGTCCACGCGCAGCCCGTCGATGTGGAACTCCTCGCACCAGTACACGGCGTTCGCCACCAGGAAGTTGCGCACCTCCCGGCGGCCGAAGTCGAACTCCAGCGTCCCCCAGTCCGGATGCGCGGCCCGCAGCGGATCGTGGTGCTCGTACAGCGGACGCCCGTCGAACTCGGCCAGCGCCCAGTCGTCGCGCGGGAAGTGCGCCGGCACCCAGTCCATCAGCACACCGATCCCGGCCTGATGCAGCCTGTCCACCAGGTGGCGGAAGTCGTCCGGTGTGCCGAGCCGGGCCGTGGGGGCGTAGAAGCCGGTCACCTGGTAGCCCCAGGAGCCGCCGAAGGGATGCTCGGCGACCGGCATCAGCTCCACATGCGTGAAACCCAACTCGGAGACATAGGCAGGGAGTTGGTCGGCCAGCTCGCGATACGACAGCCCCGGCCGCCAGGAGGGCAGATGGACCTCGTACACCGACAGCGGCGCCCGGTGCACGTCTCTGTCCCCCCGGTGTGCCATCCACTGCGCGTCGCCCCACTCGTGGTGCGAGGCGGTCACGATCGACGAGGTGGCGGGCGGGGCCTCCGTGCGGCGGGCCAGCGGATCGGCGCGCAGGGTGCGCGAGCCGTCGGGACGGGTGATCTCGAACTTGTACAGCTCGCCCTCGCCGAGGCCCGGCACGAACAGCTCCCACACCCCGGACGAGCCCAGCGAGCGCATCGGATGCCCGGTGCCGTCCCAGAAGTCGAAACCGCCCGCGAGCCGCACCCCGCGCGCGTCCGGCGCCCACACCGCGAACCGGGTGCCGGACACGCCCTCGTGCACCGTGACATGCGCGCCGAGCGCCCGCCACAGCTGCTCGTGCCGGCCCTCGCCGATCAGATGCAGGTCCAGCTCGCCGAGCGTGGGCAGGAAACGGTAGGCGTCCTCGGTCTCCAGGACCGTCCCCTCGTACGCCACGCGCAGCCGGTAGGCGCGGACCTCGGGGAGCGGGAGCAGGCCGCTGAAGAAGCCGTCCCCGTCGTCGTGCAGTTCCGCCTTCAGCTCGCCGGCGACGACGGTGACGGACAGCGCGTACGGCCGAAAGGCCCGGAACGCGACACCGCCCGGCACCGGATGGGCGCCGAGGACCGCGTGCGGGTCGTGATGGACGCCGTGCAGCAGCCGCTCGCGGTCGGCTCGGTCCACGGCGGCGGAGCCGGTGTGCCGGTTCGTCACGGACGGGCCTCCTGGTCGGACGCGGCGAGCCGGCGGATCGCCGAGAGCGGTACGGGGAGCCAGTCGGGCCGGTGCCGGGCCTCGTAGAGCACCTCGTACACCGCCTTGTCGGTCTCGTAGGCCCGCAGCAGCACCGCGTCGGCGCGCGGATCGCGGCCCGCCACCTGCGCGTACCCCGCGCAGTAGGCGGCCCGGCACCCGCGCGCCCAGTCCGGTGCGGGCGGCCGCACCGAGTGGGCCGCGTAGTCGAAGGAGCGCAGCATCCCGGCGACGTCCCGCACCGGCGGCTGCGGCAGGCGCCGTTCGGCGAGCGGCCGGGCCGGCTCGCCCTCGAAGTCGATCAGCGACCAGGTCCCGTCCGCCGCGCGCAGACACTGCCCGAGGTGCAGATCGCCGTGGATCCGCTGCGCGGTCCAGGTGCGGCCCTCGGCGGCCGGCCGGTCCAGATCCGCGTATGCCTGCCGCAGCCCGTCCTCGTACGGCCGCAGCGCCGGTACGGCCTGTACGGCCGCCCCCAGCCGCTCCCTCATCCCCTCGGCCAGCGCCCGCAGGGGGGCGTGCCCGAGGGTGACCGTCGGCAGGGCGCGGGCGAGCGCGGTGTGCACCTCGGCGGTGGCCCGGCCCAGCGCGCGCGCCTCGGCGACGAAGTCCTCGCCCTTGGCCAGTTCGCGCAGCGCCAGCTCCCAGCCGTCGGCCGCGCCGCGCACGAAGGGCTGGAGCACGGCGAGGACATACGTCTCCCGCCCGATCTCCGCGCGCGCCCACGCCGTCGGCGCGGGCACCCGGGGGCAGCCCTCGCGGGCCAGCGCGAGCGGCAGCTCCAGGTCGGGATTGACGCCGGGCACCACCCGGCGCAGCAGCTTCAGGATGAACGTGTCGCCGTACACCACCGAGGAGTTGGACTGTTCGGCGGTCAGCAGCCGGGCCACCAGACCCGTGCGGATCTCGTGCCCCGGGTCCCGTTCGAAGCGCAGCCCGCCGACGCGGGCCCGGGTGCGCAGGGCCTCCAGGAGCACTTCGGCGGGCCGGGGGTCGTACAGGGCCTCGTACACCGTGCGTCCGGCGAGCGGCCCCTCGTCCACGTGTCCGATCAGCGCGGGCGCCAGCCGGGGCGGCAGCGCCTCGCGCACGCCTATGAGGAACTGGTAGCAGTCGCCGGGGCCGCGCAGGTCCGGCTGGTGGACGCGGAGCAGCAGATGGTACAGGCCGAGGCGGCCGTGGGGCGGGAGCAGCTCGGTGACGGCGACCGGGGTGAACCCGGTGACCGCGCGTCCCTTGCCCGCGAACCAGCGTTGTCTCGGCAGCCAGGTGCGCAACAGAGGAGCGAGGGAATCCAGGAGCGAGGGGGTGGTGACCGGATCCGCCATGGGGGTCATGTCCTTTCCCCGGGGTCGTCGGGGGTGTTCCTTGTGCGTGCCCCGGGCGGGCCGGTGGAAACGCGCCACCGCCCCGCCCGGCCGGAACCACGCGGGTCCGCTACGCGGACTCGCGGCGCAGCCTGAACCAGTAGAAGCCGTGCCCCGCGAGGGTGAGCAGGTACGGCAGTTCACCGATCGCCGGGAAGCGGACCCCGCCGAACAGTTCGACGGGATGCCGCCCGCGGAACCGGCTCAGGTCCAGCTCGGTCGGCTGGGCGAAGCGCGAGAAGTTGTGCACGCACAGCACGAGGTCGTCCTCGCCGTCCCGCGACAGGGGGGCCTCGCGCAGGAAGGCGAGCACCGCCGGGTTGGAGGACTGGAGCTCGTTGTACGAGCCGAGTCCGAAGGCGGGGTTCTGCTTGCGGATCTCGATCATGCGCCGGGTCCAGTGCAGCAGCGACGACGGCGAGGACATCGCGGCTTCCACGTTGGTGACCTGGTAGCCGTAGACGGGGTCCATGATCGTCGGCAGGAAGAGCCGCCCGGGGTCGCTGGACGAGAAGCCGGCGTTGCGGTCGGGGGTCCACTGCATGGGGGTGCGGACGGCGTCGCGGTCGCCGAGCCAGATGTTGTCGCCCATGCCGATCTCGTCGCCGTAGTAGAGGATCGGTGAGCCGGGCAGGGAGAGCAGCAGGGCGGTGAACAGCTCGATCTGGTTGCGGTCGTTGTCGAGGAGGGGAGCGAGGCGGCGGCGGATGCCGATGTTGGCGCGCATGCGGGGGTCCTTGGCGTATTCGGCCCACATGTAGTCGCGTTCTTCGTCGGTGACCATTTCGAGGGTGAGCTCGTCGTGGTTGCGCAGGAAGATGCCCCACTGGCATTTCGACGGGATCGCGGGGGTCTTGGCGAGGATCTCGGAGACCGGGTAGCGCGATTCGCGGCGTACGGCCATGAAGATGCGTGGCATGACGGGGAAGTGGAAGGCCATGTGGCACTCGTCGCCGCCGGTGCCGTAGTCGCCGAAGTAGTCGACCACGTCCTCGGGCCACTGGTTGGCCTCCGCCAGCAGCACCGTGTCCGGGTACTGGGTGTCGATCTCCTTGCGGACCCGCTTCAGGAACTCATGGGTCGCCGGCAGGTTCTCGCAGTTGGTGCCCTCCTGCTGGTACAGGTACGGCACGGCGTCCAGCCGGAACCCGTCGATGCCGAGATCCAGCCAGAACTTCAGCGCGGAGATCATCTCCTCCTGCACCGCCGGGTTCTCGTAGTTCAGATCCGGCTGGTGCGAGAAGAAGCGGTGCCAGTAGTACTGCTTGCGTACGGGGTCGTACGTCCAGTTGGAGGCCTCGGTGTCGACGAAGATGATCCGGGCGTCCTGGAACTGCTTGTCGTCGTCGGCCCATACGTAGTAGTCGCCGTACGGCCCGTCCGGGTCGCGCCTCGACTCCTGGAACCACGGGTGCTGGTCGCTGGTGTGGTTCATGACGAAGTCGATGATGACGCGCATGCCGCGCTGGTGGGCGGCGTCCACGAACTCCACGAAGTCGGCGAGGTCGCCGAACTCGGGCAGGACGGCCGTGTAGTCCGAGACGTCGTAACCACCGTCCCGCAGCGGTGACTTGAAGAACGGCGGGAGCCACAGGCAGTCCACGCCGAGCCATTGCAGATAGTCGAGCTTGGCGGTCAGACCTTTCAGGTCGCCGATGCCGTCGCCGTTGCTGTCCTGGAAGGAGCGGACCAGGACCTCGTAGAAGACGGCGCGTTTGAACCAATCCGGGTCACGGTCCTTGGCGGGCGTGTCCTCGAAGGTGTCCGGAACGGGCTCATTGACGATCATGTGGTGGGTGACCCTCCGATCTGCGGGGTGGACGGTCGCAGGACGCTGAAGACGTGCGCGGGCCTGAGGCCCGGTTCGAGGCGCACATAGTTGGCCCTGCCCCAGTGATAGGTCTCGCCGGTGAGCTCGTCGCGCACCGGCACGGACTCGTGCCATTCCAGGCCGAGTTGCGGCATGTCCAACGAGACCGTGGCCTCCTGGGTGTGGCGGGGATCGAGGTTCGCGACCACCAGAACCGTGTTCGACCCGCTCCGCTTCGAGTAGGCGATCACCGCGTCCTTGTCGGCGTGGTGGAAGTGCAGATCGCGCAGTTGGCGCAGCGCCGGATTCTGCCGTCGGACGGTGTTGAGGCGGGTGATGAGGGGGGCGATGCTGCGGCCCTCGCGTTCGGCGGACTCCCAGTCGCGGGGCCTGAGTTGGTACTTCTCGGAGTCGAGGTACTCCTCGCTGCCGTCCTTCAGCGGGGTGTTCTCGCACAGTTCGTAGCCGCTGTACAGGCCCCAGGCGGGGGAGAGGGTGGCGGCGAGCACGGCGCGGACCTCGAAGGCGGGGCGGCCGCCGTGCTGGAGGTAGGCGTGCAGGATGTCCGGGGTGTTGGCGAAGAGGTTCGGCCGCATGTACGCGGCGGCCTCGCCGGTCAACTCGGTGAGGTGTTCGGTGAGTTCGTGCTTGGTGTTGCGCCAGGTGAAGTAGGTGTAGGACTGCTGGAAGCCGATCTGGGCGAGGGTGTGCATCATCGCGGGGCGGGTGAAGGCCTCGGCCAGGAAGATCACGTCCGGGTCCGTGTTGTTGACCTCGGCGATGACCCGTTCCCAGAACACGACGGGTTTGGTGTGCGGGTTGTCGACCCGGAAGATCCGCACCCCGTGGTCCGTCCAGTGCCGCAGGATCCGCACCGTCTCGGCGACCAGGCCGTCCAGGTCGGCGTCGAAGGCGACGGGGTAGATGTCCTGGTACTTCTTCGGCGGGTTCTCCGCGTAGGCGATGGTGCCGTCGGCCCGGTGGTGGAACCAGTCGGGGTGCTTGTCCACCCAGGGGTGGTCCGGGGAGCACTGCAGCGCGAAGTCGAGGGCGACCTCCATCCCCAACTCCCGTGCGCGGCCCACGAAGTGGTCGAAGTCCTCGAACGTGCCCAGCGCCGGGTGCAGGGCGTCGTGCCCGCCCTCGGGGGACCCGATCGCCCACGGCACCCCGACGTCGTCCGGACCGGCGGCGAGGGTGTTGTTCGGGCCCTTGCGGAAGGTCGTCCCGATGGGATGGACCGGCGGGAGGTACACCACGTCGAAGCCCATCGCGGCGATCGCCTCCAGCCGGCGGGCCGCCGTACGGAACGTGCCGTGGGGCTGCTCGGCGGTGCCCTCCGACCGCGGGAAGAACTCGTACCACGACCCGAACAGCGCCCGCTCCCGCTCCACCAGCAGCGGCATCGCCTCGGACGCCGTGACCAGCTCCCGCAGCGGATGCCGCTCCAGCACCGCCGCCACCTGCGCGGACAGCGCCGGCGCCAACCGGTCCCCCACCGACAGGGCCTCGTCGCGCAGGGCCGCCGCCGCCTTCCGCACCAGCCGGCGGTCGGCCTTCGGGACGCCCTCGGCGGCACGTTCGTACAGCCGGGCGCCCTCCTCCAGGACCAGGGCGGTGTCGACACCGGCCGGGATCTTGACGCTCGCGTGGTGTCGCCAGGTGGCCAGCGGGTCGGACCAGGCCTCCACGGTGTACGTCCAGCGGCCGGGCGCCCCGGCGGTGACGGTGGCACCCCAGCGGTCGGTGCCCGGGGCGAGCTCCCGCATCGGTGTCCACGGGCCACGGCGGCCCTTCGGGCCTCGCAGCACCACGTTCGCCGCGACGGCGTCGTGCCCCTCGCGGAAGACCGTGGCAGACACCTCGAACGACTCACCGGTCACCGCTTTGGCCGGCCTGCGCCCGTGCTGGACCACGGGGCGTACGTCGAGGACGGGGATACGGCCCAGGGTGGTGGCCGGCGGCGGTGAAGAAGCCTTTCCGGCGCGGGGTTTCACGGGCTTCACGGGTTTCTTGGCCGATGCCTTGCTGCTCGACGGTGGTCCTGACGACTGGTGCGTGGCGGGCATGACCGCTCCTGTCCGCGTCAACGTGGGTGTGGGCGGAGTGATGTGGGGAGGTGGGTCCTGCGAGGTGCTGTGGTGCGCCTGTGGGGTGTGTACCGCAGGAGCCTTCCCATCCTGCTCGGGTGGGCAATCCGGCACTTTGTTAACTACTCGCGCGTATGTCCACCCGTCGGACCGGCCCCTTTTTTCCGGGTGCCCGGCAACCCACGCTTCACGCACCTCAACAGGCCTGTCATCGACGGGAGACGGTCCGGCCCCGGTGACGTGCGGGACAAGTCCTTCGGCTCGCGGCGGACAGATCGTCGTCGTGGGCGTCGGCGGCCGGGCGCAGCGCACCGGAGGCATCCGGCTGACGCCGGCCCCGAGGCCGGCCGGCGGTGACCGCCGGCGGAGGCGGACCGGGCTGGAGAGACCGGCGGTTCCGCGCCCTGCCGGTGGGCGTGGACCAGTACCGGGACCACTCCTTCCGGTCGATGCCGTTCATCACCAACGAACTGCGGCTGCTCGCCCAGGCGATCGAGGACGAGGTCGAGCGCTTCGTGTGCAAGGCGGCGCCGGGCGACCACCCTCTGCTGCTCCTGTCCGGGCACGGCTTCCACGCCGACGGTATGGACTTTCTCGTCACCGGACCCGCCGCCCGGCTCGACTCGCTCCGGTTCCGGAGCCACTGCCTGCCGATCGAGTTCGGCGCGTTCCTCAGGGAGTCCGAGTCCGCCCAGCTCGTGGCGGCGGTCGACGCCTGCCGGGATCCGTTCGACACGTCCACGAAATCGGTGCGCGACGCGCCGGCCCGGAGCAGGGGAACCACCGGCTACGAGGACTACGACGACCCCGAGCGCCCCCGGTACGCGCACGTGTACGCCTGCGCCCGCTACCGTACGGCCTGCGACAGCTGGGCCACGTCCTCCCCGGCGACGTGGAGTTCACAGATCCCGCCACGCCCTGAGGACGTCCCCACCGACCCTCCGGTAACCACTACCGTCGACAGTGACGACGAGACGTACGGCGCCGTACGTCTCCCCCCGCGACGCGTCCGAGGTGGAAGTGTGAAGGCGATCCGTCGGTTCACCGTCCGTCCCGTTCTCCCCGATCCCCTCCGGCCGCTGAGTGACCTGGCGCGGAATCTGCGCTGGTCCTGGCATGCGGAAACGCGCGACCTCTTCCAGTCCGTCGACCCGGAGGCCTGGGCCGCCGCCCAGGCGGATCCGGTACGGCTGCTGGGCCGGGTGCGCCCGGCCCGGCTGGCACAGCTGGCCGGGGACCGGCGGTTCCTGCGTCGGCTCGGCGCCGTGGCCGACGACCTCGACGACTATCTGACCGGGGAGCGCTGGTACCAGGCGCAGGCGGACGGGCTGCCCGCCGCCGTCGCCTACTTCTCCCCGGAGTTCGGCATCACGGCCGCGCTGCCCCAGTACTCCGGCGGCCTCGGCATCCTCGCCGGCGACCATCTCAAGGCCGCCAGCGACCTCGGCGTACCCCTGATCGGTGTCGGTCTCCTCTACCGGCACGGGTACTTCCGGCAGACCCTGTCCCGCGACGGCTGGCAGCAGGAGCACTACCCGGTGCTCGACCCCAACGAGCTGCCCCTCACCCAGCTCAAGGAGCCCGACGGCACCCCCGCGCGGCTCTCGCTCGCGCTGCCCGGCGCCAGGGCGCTGCACGCCCGGATCTGGCTGGCCCAGGTGGGCCGGGTGCCGCTGCTGATGCTCGACTCGGACGTCGAGGAGAACGACCTCGGCGAACGCGGGGTGACCGACCGGCTCTACGGCGGCGGCAGCGAGCACCGGCTGCTCCAGGAGATGCTGCTCGGCATAGGAGGTGTGCGGGCGGTGCGGACGTACTGCCGCCTCACCGGGCACCCGGAGCCGGAGGTCTTCCACACCAACGAGGGGCACGCGGGCTTCCTCGGCCTGGAGCGGATCGCCGAACTGTGCGCGGGCGGACTGGACTTCGACTCCGCGCTGGAGGCCGTGCGCGGCGGCACGGTCTTCACCACCCACACCCCCGTCCCGGCCGGCATCGACCGCTTCGACCGGGAGCTGGTCGCCCGGCACTTCGGCGCGGACGCCGAGCTGCCCGGCATCGATGTGCAGCGGATCCTGACGCTGGGCATGGAGACGTACCCGGGCGGCGAGCCGAACCTGTTCAACATGGCCGTGATGGGGCTCAGACTGGCTCAGCGGGCCAACGGCGTGTCCCTGCTCCACGGACAGGTCAGCCGGGAGATGTTCGCGGGGCTGTGGCCGGGATTCGACGCCGAGGAGGTGCCGATCACCTCGGTGACCAACGGGGTGCACGCGCCGACCTGGGTGGCGCCGGAGGTGCTGCGCCTCGGCGCCCGCGAGGTCGGCGCCCAGCGGGCGGAGGACGCGCTGACGGTGGGCGGCTCGGACCGCTGGGACTCCGTCGCCGACATCCCGGACCAGGAGATCTGGGAGCTGCGCCGCACCCTGCGCGAACAGCTGGTGCTGGAGGTGCGCGAGCGGCTGCGGGCGTCGTGGCGCCAACGGGGTGCCGGGAACGCCGAGTTGGGCTGGATCGAGGGGGTGCTGGACCCGGACGTCCTGACCATCGGCTTCGCGCGCCGGGTCCCGTCGTACAAGCGGCTGACCCTGATGCTGCGCGACCGTGACCGCCTGATGGAGCTGTTGCTGCATGCGGAGCGCCCGATCCAGATCGTCGTGGCGGGCAAGGCCCACCCCGCCGACGACAGCGGCAAGCGCCTCGTCCAGGAGCTGGTCCGCTTCGCCGACGACCCGCGCGTGCGCCACCGCATCGTCTTCCTGCCCGACTACGGCATGGCGATGGCGCAGAAGCTCTACCCGGGCTGCGACATCTGGCTCAACAACCCCCTCCGCCCCCTGGAGGCGTGCGGCACCTCCGGCATGAAGGCGGCGCTCAACGGCTGCCTCAACCTCTCCGTGCTGGACGGCTGGTGGGACGAATGGTTCCAGCCGGACTTCGGCTGGGCCATCCCGACGGCGGACGGCGTGGGCATGGACCCCGACCGCCGCGACGACATCGAGGCGGCGGCGCTGTACGACCTGCTGGAGCAGCGGGTGACCCCGCGCTTCTACGAACGCGGCCGCGCCGGCCTGCCCGACCGCTGGATCCAGATGGTCCGCCAGACCCTCACCCTGCTGGGCCCGAAGGTGCTGGCCGGCCGCATGGTCCGCGAATACGTCGAGCGCCTCTACGCCCCCGCCGCCCAGGCGCACCGCGCGCTCACCCCGGACACGGCGAGCGAGCTGGCCACCTGGAAGGCCCGGGTGCGGGCGGCCTGGCCCGAGGTGGGAGTCGACCACGTCGAGACGACGGCGACGACGGCCACGGCGGAGCTGGGCACGACCGTGGGCCTGCGGGTGCGGGTCGCCCTGGGCGAGTTGAGCCCGGACGACGTGGAGGTCCAGGCGGTCTCCGGCCGGGTGGACGCCGAGGACCACATCACGGACGCCACGGTCGTCGCCCTGAAACCGACGGGAGCCCCGGACCTGGAGGGCCGGCTGCTGTACGAGGGCCCCCTCTCCCTGGACCGCACGGGCCCGTACGGCTACACGGTCCGCATCCTCCCCACCCACCGCTTGCTCGCCTCGGCCGCCGAACCGGGCCTGGTGGCGGTGCCGCCGGGCGAGGTGGTGGAGGGGGCGGGGGTGTTGTTGCGGTAGGCCGGGCGCTCAGGCCTTCTTCAGGGCTTCGATGAACAGGGCAAAGGATCCGGCCGGGAGGGTGAGGGTGCCGACGGCCGGGTCCTTGGAGTCGCGGATGGTTATGTGGGTGCGGGAGTTGGCAATCTCCACGCACTCGTTGCCGTCGCCCTCGCCCGAGTAGGAAGACTTCCGCCAGGTGTCCATGGGATGCCTCACAGCTCCTTTGCCAGTCGGTGGATGAAGTCACGTGACTCGACCGGTTCGAGTGATACGGCCTCCACCATACGGAAGCGCGTTCGATAGATGTTGAGCTGAGCCTCGGCATCGATGAAGACTGCGCCGTGCGGCGCGTCCCGCACCACCGTGTCCAGCTGGGGCAGGGAGCTACCGACGTACGTCATCCCGCTTGACGCGGCAAAACCATCCAGGTCGAACGGGATGACGCGCAAGGTGACGTGGTCGGCTTCGGAGAGCCCGAGGAGCCGGGTGAGCTGGGCCTTCGAGGTGGAGCGGTCGCTGACCTTGATGCGAAGCGCCGCCTCATGGACCAGGGCCTCGTACGGGATGGTGATCCTCTGGCGCTCCTTGCGATGCCGAATGCGCAACTCAAGTTCTTCTTCGGTGAGTTCAGGCAACCTCGACGAGAAGACGGCACGGGCGTAGTCCTCCGTCTGCAGCAGGCCCGGCACGTACAGGATTGCCACGTGGCGCAGGAACCGGGCGTGGTACTCCAGCTCGGACAGGTCCAGGAAGGACGTGGGGAGGAGCCCCCGGTACCCCTCCCACCAGCCGCGTGTCCTGTCAGTGGCTATCTCGACCAGAGCCTCGACGAACTCACCGTCCGTACAGGCGTAATGGGAGGCGAGTCGACGCAGCCGATCCTCGCTCACCCCGATGAGCCCCGACTCGATGTGGCTGATCTGAGCCCTGTTCATCCCGAGTAGTGCTGCCGCTTGGATGGCTGTGAGTCCGGCCGCCTCACGGAGCCTGCGCAGTTCGAGCCCCAGGCGCAACTGACGTGCCGTTGGTTCGCGCCTCTGGACCATGAGTTGCTCCTGCTCTTTCGGGGGCGGATCACGCGATCAGCTTGCCACGGGTAACAGGCTACCCCTACCGTCGGTGACGTAGCGCACACACAGCGGAAGCGCACCGCTCCGTCGTGCCATGACGGCTGCGGCAGGCCACCGCGCGCGGAATCCCCTTCGCCTCACTGGAGTTGATGACGCATGTCCGAAAACGAGTCATGGGACTACACGCTGTACATCCCGAACGACCTCAGAGCCGTGACCGTCTGTCGCCGCACCCTGCGTCTGATCCTGACCCTGCACGGGTTGATCGGCCTGGTGGACACGGCGGAACTGCTGGCGGCGGAGCTGGTGTCGAACGCGGTACGGCACACCAAGGGGCCGGCCGCACTGAGGGTCCGCCGAACCCCGGAGGGGATGGTGTGGATCGCGGCGTGGGACACCGACCCCGCGCCGCCGGACCCGCCGCGTCTGCTGGAGCAGGTGGCGGAGCTGGAGGACGGACGCGGGCTGGGGCTGGTGAAGGCGTGCGCGGAGTACTGGGGGTGGCAGCCGACGGCACGGTTCGGGAACCGGGGCAAGTACGTGTGGTGTGAGCTGGGGGTCGCGTGATGGTCGGCTCGTCGCATGAGGCGCTGCACCGGATCTTTCAGAAGGATCCGACGCTGCTGACGAAGGCGTTACAGAAGGTCCTGCACGTGCCCTTCCCTGAACCGAGGGAGATCGCGGCGCTGAACGTGGACCTCACTGAGATCGAACCGGTCGAGCGCCGCGTGGACACGCTGCTGCGGGCGGAGACGGACGAGGGCACGTACCTGCTGGTGGTGGAGTCGCAGGGGAAGGTGGACGAGCGCAAGCGGGGCAGCTGGCCGTACTACCTGAGCTACCTGTACGAGAAGTACCGCTGCGAGCCGGTGCTCATCGTCATCACCCAGAGCAGCAGGACCGCCGACTGGGCCTCGCGTCCGATCCGCTTCGGGTTCCGGGACTGGCATTCGCTGACGGTACGGCCCCTGGTCCTCGGTCCGGACAACGTGCCGGTGATCGCGGACGAGCGGCAGGCGGAGAAGGACGTCCCTCTTGCGGTGCTCTCGGCCATGACACACGGGCGTGGCCCGCAGGCTGAGGCCATACTGGAGTCCCTGGCCGCCGCTCTGCGGACCATTGACCCGGACACGGCCGCAGTCTTCGTGCAGTTCGTCGACTCTTGCCTGGCCGACCCCCAGGCGAAGCAGATGTGGAGGGACCTGATGACGGCGATCCAGTACTTCTGGCGACACCCGCTGGCCGAACAGGTCCGCGAGGAAGGCCGGGAACAGGGCCGGGCTGAGGCCAAGGCCGAGATGGTCCTTCGCGTTTTGGAATGGCGTGACGTCCCGGTGCCCGACTCCGTCCGTGAACGAGTCCAAGCCTGCACGGACCTCGACCAGCTGGAGGCATGGGCCCAGCGCGCCGTACACGCCACGGACGCGATGGAGTTGTTCGCCGACGAGTGAGCAAGTGACCGTTAGGCCACTCGCCTCCCCGTAAGTTCCGTGCCTCCGCCAGGTGCGTCAAGGGTGCTTCGCGTCGCCTCCGGCGATCGGCCTCCGACCGACCCTTGACCCACCTCGCTCCAGCTCGGGGAAAGAGCGAGGGGCCCGGAAGTGCGGTCGCCCGCTGGCCTCTGCGGCATCCGGTCACCGGAATGGAATGGTGAGCTGCGGCGCTCTTCGGTCTGCATCAGGATCCGGTAGGCATCGACCATGAAGCGCTTTGCCAGGCCTGCTCAAACTCTTCGCCACTGATCAAAGTGGCGGAAAATTCCGGCTGGCTCGCCACGTCCTCAATTGTGCCTACTGGAATTTCACTCAGGCCAATTTCTGCGGACTCGTGGAATTCGTCAGGAGTCGACGGCGTTCCCGTGCTCGGACATGCCTCGGATCATCACATTCACGTGCTGTCAGCGGCAACGCGGCACGGAATCCAGCACCCCCGAGTTGGCGGGTTCTCTACTCCTCCGACAACCCCGCACACAGCTTCTTCAGCACCGCCCCGCACCGCCGTGCGTACGCGTGTTGCAGGACCCGGGTCGCCGGGCCGCCGGCCTTCGCGTACCACTTGGCGGGTTTGCTGAAGGCGGCCACGGTCAGCCAGACCGTGCCGTCGCCGGTGCGGTCGACGAGGAAGGCTTCCTCGCCGCATTCGGGGTGGTCTTCGAGGGTGCCGTAGGCCCAGCCGGCGCGGCGGGGTTCCTCGGTCGTCCAGATGATGCGGCAGGGGGCTTTCAGGAGGCCGGCCAGGGTGACGGTGACGTCCGCGCCGGGGGTCGCGCGGTCGGCGGTGGTGTCGATGCCCACGCCCATCGCGCGGTGCATCTCCCAGGTGAGGACCGCCTCGGCCGCCCGCTCGAAGAGCTTCGCACCCTCGCCGAGGCGGGTGCGTACGAAGAGGGGGTGGAAGCCGGGCGGGCAGTACGTCAGGTCGTCGCGGGTCGCGCCGACGGGTTCGTAGGTGAAGGGCGCCGAGGACATGGGTCACAAGGGTAGGCGGCACCCGGGGGGTTCTCCCACCGGGTGCCGCCTGAAGTTCAACTACGGCTGGTTCAGCTGACGTTGACCGCCGACCAGGCCGCGGCCACCGTGTTGTACTCGGTGCTGCCGGAGCCGTACAGGTCCTTGGCCGCGCTCAGGGTGCCCGCGCGGGCGGCCTTGTAGTCCGTGGTCGAGGTGAAGTACGTGGTCAGCGCCTTGTACCAGATCTGGAGCGCCTTGTCCCGGCCGATGCCGGTGACCTTGGAGCCGTTGGAGGTCGGGGAATTGTACGAGACCCCGTTGACCGTCTTGGCGCCGCTGCCCTCCGACAGGAGGTAGAAGAAGTGGTTCGCGACGCCGGAGGAGTAGTGGACGTCCAGGTTGCCGACCGAGGAGGACCAGGAGTCCGCCGAGCTGCCGTCCTTGCTGGGCTGGTCCATGTAGCGCAGCGGGGTGCCGTCGCCGTTGATGTTGATCTTCTCGCCGATGAGGTAGTCACCGGGGTCCTTGGCGTTGTTGGCGTAGAACTCCACGCCGACGCCGCCGAGGATGTCCGAGGTCGCCTCGTTCAGGCCGCCGGACTCGCCGCTGTAGTCGAGGCCCGCGGTGTTGGCGGTGACGCCGTGGGTCATCTCGTGGCCGGCCACGTCGAGCGAGGTCAGCGGGTCGGCGTTGCCCTCACCGTCGCCGTAGGTCATGCAGAAGCAGCTGTCGTCCCAGAAGGCGTTCACGTACGAGCTGCCGTAGTGGACGCGGGAGTAGGCGGCCTTGCCGTCGTTCTTGATGCCGCTGCGGCCGAAGGTGTTCTTGTAGTAGTCCCAGGTCTCCTGCGCGCCGTAGGCGGCGTCGGCGGCCGCGGTCTGGTCGGAGGAGGAGGTGGAGGCGGTGCCGGTGCCGAAGGTGTTGGTCGAGTTGCTGACCAGGGTGCCGGTGCCGGACGTCTTGCGGGCCAGGTTGTAGGTCTTGTGGCCGCCGCGCGAGGCGTCGGTCAGGTTGTACGACGAGCCCGACTGGGTCGTGGTCAGGCTGACGGTGCCCGAGTACAGCGTCTTGCCGGTGCCGGTCGCGTTCTCGACGCCCTGGTACTCGAAGAGCTTCTTGCCGGTGGTGGCGTCGGTGATGACGTGCAGCTGGTTCGGGGTGCCGTCGTCCTGGAGGCCGCCCACGATCGTCTCGTAGGCGAGGACGGGCGTGCCGTTCGCCGCCCAGATCACCTTGCGCGCGCCGTCCGCGGCGGACTTGGCGGAGCCGAGCGTCCTGGCGGCGGACACCGCCTGCTGCGCGGCCCTGGCGGGGGTGATCTTCGGCGTGAGCGAGGCCACCTTGATGGTCGCCCTGGTCGCCTTGGTGACGCCCTCGGTCCTGCCCGACTTGGCGGTGTGGACGACCAGGTCGCCGCCGAGGACGGGGAGGCCGGCGTACGTCCGCTCGTAGCGGGTGTGGACCGTGCCGTCGGCGTCCTTGACGACGTCCTTGACGACCAGCTTCTCCTTGGCGCCGAGGCCTATCGCCTGCGCGGTCGTGGCGGCGGTGTCCTGCGCCTTCTGCATCAGGGAGGCGTGGGCCGTGGCGGACAGCGCGGCGGGGGCGGCGGCCGACTGGTGGGCGGTGGGCTGGGCGGAGGCGGTGGTGGTCAGCCCGGTGGAGAGCAGGGCTCCGGCGGCGACAGCGGTGGCGATGGCCAGAGTGGTGCGCTTGTGACGCGCGTAGAGGGGGCTCACTCAAAGCTCCTTCAGGTGGGGAGTCCGGGCAGCGTGGGGTTACTGGCCCGGCTGTGTGGGGTTGTGAAGTTGCTGTGCTGCTGCGGCGGGTGGAGAGAGAGTGACATCAAGGATGCGTACATGTCAGGACCCTGAAGTGATGTTGGCTGGAAAATGACCGCTCGGGAAACATTTCAGGCGTGTGAACCCGGGCTGTTCGAGGGGGGCGACCCCTCGAACAGCCCCGTGGTGCAAGGGTCCTGACGTGCGGCTTACGGGAAGATCAGCTTCCAGTCGTTGAGCGTGCCCGTGTCCTGACTGGCTTGATCCTGCACCTTCAATTTCCATGTCCCGTCGGCCGTTTCGGCCGCCGCGTTCACCGTGTACGTCGCCTTGACGTTGTGGGCCGAGTCGGAGGAGCTGAAGTTCTTCAGCCGGTACGTCTTGCCCGACGGGCCGACGAGGTCGATGACCAGGTCGCCGCGCCACGTGTGCGTGATGTCGACGTTCACCTGGAGGTTGCCCGGCGCGTTCCCGCTGCGGTCGGAGACGGTGATGGCCGAGGTGATGGCCGGACCGTTGTCCGGGATCGCCATCTGTGTGTGGTTGTCGTACGTCGAGCCGGTGCCGCCACCGCCCCCGCCGCCGGAGCGCGAACCGACGTTGACGGCCGCCCAGGCGTCCTCGACCGCCGCGTACTCCGCGCCGGAGGTGCCGTACAGCTCGCCGGCCGCCGCGAGGGTGCCGGTGCGGGCGTCGGCGTAGTTGGTGGTGGAGGTGAACTTGGTGGTCAGCGCCCGATACCAGATCTGGAGCGCCTTGTCCCGGCCGATTCCGGTCACCGGAAGCCCGTCCGAGGTCGGCGAGTTGTAGTTCACGCCGTTGACCGTCTTGGCGCCGCTGCCCTCCGACAGGAGGTAGAAGAAGTGGTTCGCGACGCCGGAGGAGTAGTGGACGTCCAGGCCGCCGACCGAGGAGGACCAGCTGTCCGCCGAGCTGCCGTCCTTGCTGGGCTGGTCCATGTAGCGCAGCGGGGTGCCGTCGCCGTTGATGTTGATCTTCTCGCCGATGAGGTAGTCACCGGGGTCGGAGGCGTTGTTGGCGTAGAACTCCACGCCGGTGCCCATGATGTCGCTGGTCGCCTCGTTCAGGCCGCCGGACTCGTCGCTGTAGTTCAGGCCCGCGGTGTTGGCGGTGACGCCGTGGCTCATCTCGTGGCCGGCCACGTCGAGCGAGGTCAGCGGGTCGGCGTTGTTCTGGCCGTCGCCGTAGGTCATGCAGAAGCAGCTGTCGTCCCAGAACGCGTTCACGTACGAATCGCCGTAGTGCACGCGGGAGTAGGCGCCGACGCCGTCGTTCTTGATGCCGCTGCGGCCGAAGGTGTTCTTGTAGAAGTCCCAGGTCTCCTGCGCGCCGTAGGCCGCGTCGGCGCCCGCGGTGGCCGCGTTCGACGTGGTTCCGTCGCCCCAGGTGTCGTTGTTCTGCGAGAACAGCGTGCCGGTGCCGTCGCTGCCGCCGCCCAGGTTGTACGTCTTGTGGCCGCCGCGCGAGTTGTCGGTCAGCGTGTACGTCGAGCCCGACTGGGCCGTGGTCAGCGTGACCTGCCCGCTGTACCGGGTGTTGCCGACGCCGGTCTCGATGCCCTGGTACTCGTAGAGCTTCTTGCCGGTGGTGGCGTCGGTGATGACGTGCAGCTGGTTCGGGGTGCCGTCGTCCTGGAGGCCGCCCACGATCGTCTCGTAGGCGAGGACGGGCCTGCCCGTGGCGGCCCAGATCACCGTGCGGGCGCTGGAGGCGGCCGACTTCGTGCCGCCGCGCGCCTTCGCCCGCTGCACGGCCTGCTTCTCGGCCGCGGCCCGGGACACCTTCGGGGTGAGGCCGGAGACCTTCACCGTGGCGTGCGTGGCACGGATGACGTCCATGGTCTTGCGGGACTTGTTCGTGTCCACCACCAGGTCGCCGCCGAGGACGGGCAGACCGGCGTACGTCCGCTCGTAGCGGGTGTGCAGCGTGCCGTCGGCGTCCTTCACGACGTCCTTGACGACCAGTTTCTCCTGGCTGCCGAGGCCGATCGAGCGCGCCGTGGCGGCCTTGGTGGCGTCGGCGTCGCGCAGCAACTCGGCGCGCTGCGAGGGCGAGAGCCTGAGCGCCGTGTGCGCCGGGTTCGCCTTGACGGGCCGCGGGCCGGCCGCCGGAGCGGCACTGGCCGCGCCCGTCTGGACGGCGGCGGCGATCAGCGCGGCGGCACCGGCGAGGGCGAGGGTGGCGCTGCGGCGGTGCGCGGTGCGGGACTGCGGGGTGTGGGAGGTGCGTCCGCGAGAGGAATTGCGTCTCAACACTGACTCCTTCTGCGTGGCCGCAGGTCGTGCGGCCAGGGGAGACCGGACGAGAGGTCGGGGCGTCCGGGCAGAACAGGACGTGCGCGAAACGAGGTGCGGGGTCGTGCGGGCCGGCTCGCGAGCGTGCGCGTGCAGTGGTGGGGTTGCTGTGAGTCGGCCAGGGAAGAGTGGCAGGGGATCGGTGTGTCTGTCAGGACCGCGTCACAAACTTGGCCGGAAACGGTCCGTTGACCGGTTGTTCAAGTCCGGTATGCGGACCGTTGGGCCGGACGCGTCCCTCAGCGGGCGTCCCCGTGCCAGGTCCGCCACAGCGCCGCGTACGCCCCGCCCGCCGCCACCAGCTCCTCGTGCGTCCCCAGTTCCGTGAGGCGGCCGTCCTCCATGACCGCCACGCGGTCGGCGTCGTGGGCGGTGTGCAGGCGGTGCGCGATGGCGATGACCGTGCGGCCCTCCAGGACGGCGGCGAGGGCGCGCTCGGTGTGGCGGGCCGTGGTGGGGTCCAGCAGGGCCGTCGCCTCGTCCAGGATCAGGGTGTGCGGGTCGGCCAGCACCACACGGGCCAGGGCGAGTTGCTGCGCCTGCGAGCCGTCGGTGGCCGTGCCGCCCGTGCCCAGCCGGGTGTCGAGGCCGGCCGGCAGGTCGCGCACCCACTCGTCGGCGCCCACCGCCGCCAGCGCCGCCCACAGGTCGCCGTCCGTGGCCTGCGGTTCGGCGATCAGGAGGTTGTCCCGGACCGTGCCGAGGAACACATGGTGCTCCTGCGTCACCAGCACCACCTGGCGGCGCAGCAGCTCCGGCTCCAGATCGGCGACCGGCACCCCGCCCACCGTCACCGCCCCGGACCCGGGCCGGTCGATGCCCGCGAGCAGCCGGCTCAGCGTCGTCTTGCCGGCCCCGGAGGGCCCCACCACCGCGAGCCGCTCCCCGGGCCGCACCGTCAGGTCCACCCCGCGCAGCACCTCGCCGCCGCACTCGTAGGCGTACCGCACGTCCCGCACGTCGATACGGTCGTCCACCGGCACCGGCGAGCCCGCACCGGCGTCCGAGCGGGGCGCCCGCGCCAGCCCCTCCACGCGCGCGAACGAGGCACCGCTGCTCTGCAGTTGCTCCACCCGCATCAGGATCTGGTCCAGCGGCTCGGTGAACTGCCGCAGGTACAGCGCCGCCGCCACCACCGCGCCCACCCCGACCGAGCCCCGCTCGTGCAGCCAGCCGCCCAGCAGCAGGATCCCCGCCACGGGCACGGTGTACGTGATCTCGACCGCCGGGAAGAACACCGTGCGCAGGAACAGCGTGTGGAAGCGGGCCCGGCGGGACGTCTCCAGCGCGTCCCGGCCGGCCGTGACCCGCCGCTGCCGCAGCCGGAACGCCTCGACGGTGCGGGCCCCGGCCGCCGTCGAGGCGACGATCTCCGCCACCTCGGACGTCGCCGCGCCCTCGGCGAGATAGCCGTCCCGGGCCCGCCGCAGATACCAGCGCAGCGCCAGCCAGACCGGGGTCAGACCGAGCACCCCGAACGCCCCGAACAGCGGGTCCAGCGCGAACACCGCGCCCAGCACGAACAGCGCCTGCACGGAGTTGACGAGCAGTTCCGGACCGACGTCCCGCAGCGTGCTGCCGACCGTCGCCACGTCCGCCGTGCCCCGCGCCGTCAGGTCACCCGTACCGGCCCGCTCCACCACGGCCGCGGGCAGCGCCAGCACCCGCTCGACGTACTCCTCGCGCACCCGGGCCAGCGTCCGCTCCCCGAACCGGTAGCCCACGTACCGCGCCCAGCGGGCCAGCAGCAGCTGCGCGAGCGAACACAGCAGGATCCACAGCGCGAGCCGGTCCACCGCCCCGACCCCGTGCCCGGCGCGCACCTCGTCGACGATGCGCCCGACCAGCCACGGCCCGACCAGTCCCGCCCCGGCCGCCAGCGCGTTGAGCAGCACCGCGGCGGCGAACGCCCGCCCGTCGGCCCGCACCAGCCGCACCGCGGCCCGCCGCACCTGCCCGCGGTCCGCGACCGGCAGCAGCCCCTCACCCGGCACGCCCGCCGTCACCCCGCAACCCCTTCCGTGTCGGTGACATCCGCCGCGTTCCCGGCATCCTCTGTGTCCTCTGTGTTCTCTGTGTTCTCTGGGTTCTCGGCCTCGACGTCCCGGGCGACCAGGGCCCGGTACTCCGGTTCCTCGGCCAGCAGCCGCCGGTGCGGGCCGCGCGCCGCGACCTTCCCGTCGGCCAGGAACACCACCGTGTCCGCGCGGTCCAGCAGCAGCGGCGAGGTCGACGTCACCACCGTCGTACGTCCCTCGCGCGCCGCCCGCAGCCGCTCGGCCACCGTCGCCTCCGTGTGCGCGTCCAGCGCCGAGGTCGGCTCCACGGCGAGCAGCACCTCCGGGTCGGCGAGCAACGCCCTGACCAGCCGCACCCGTTGACGCTGGCCACCGGAGAGACTGCGGCCCTGCCCGGCGACGGCCGAGTCGGCCCCCTCCGGCAGCCCGCGTACGACGTCCTCGGCCGCTGCGGCGTACAGCGCCCGCCGCAGCGCCGCCTCCCCGGCCGCGCCCCCGGCGGCCACGACCTCCCGCAGCGGCCCCGCGAACAGGTCGGCCTCGTTGTCCGCGACCAGCACACGCGCGCGTACGTCGGCCAGCGGGATCGCGTCCAGCCGCACCCCGCCCCAGGTGACGTCGGTCGGGCCGAACCGGCCGAGCCGGTCGACCACGGCGGCGGCCTCGGCGGGCCGGGCGGCGGCCAGCGCGGTCAGCCGGCCCGGCGCGATCCGCACCCCGGACACCGGGTCGTGCAGCTCGGCCGGTTCCGCGGGCGCGCGCCGCGTGCCCTCGTCCGGATCCGGCGCAAGGCGCAGCAGCCGTACGACCCGGCGCGCGGCCACCACGCCACGGTTCAGCTCGTAGACCATCTGCACCATGAACGCCACCGGCCCGATCAGCACCGCGACGTAGCCGTACACCGACACCAACTGGCCGATGCTGATGTGCCCCTGGGCCGTCAGCCGGGCACCGAGCCAGGTGACGACGGCGAGGAACAGGGTGGGCAGCCCGACGCCGAGCGCCTGCACCCAGCTGGCCACCGCGCCCACCCGGTACCCCTGCGCGCGCAGCGCCTGCGAATCCGTCCGGAAACCGTCGGCGAACAGCGACTTCCCGCCCAGCCCGTTGAGGACGCGCAGGCCGCCCGCGAGGTCCCCGATGCGGGCGGTCAGCACGCCCTGCCGCTCCCGGTACTCGCTCTCCGCGTGCTGCAGACGCAGCGTCAGCGGCCCGGTGACCAGCGCGAGCACCGGCAGCCCGAGCAGGACGACGGCGGCGAGCGGCGCCGAGACGGCGAACAGCAGCCCGGCGACCACCACGTACACCACGGCCGAGCCGACGCCCGGCCCGACGGCGGTGAGCGACTGCGCGATGACCTGTACGTCGCCGACGCCGATGGTCACGACCTCCCCGGCCCCCGCCCGGCGCGGCAGCGCGGCCCCGAGCCGCACCACATGCCCCACGACCACCTTCACCGTGCGGAAGTTGGCGTCCATCCGCACCCGGGTCATGGTGCGGTGCCGCATGATGCTCAGCCAGGCGTTGCCCGCGCCCAGCACGAACATCGCCCCCGTCCACGCGGCCAGCACCCCCAGCCGCCCCGGCACCAGCCCGTCGTCCACGGCCCGCGCCATCATGTACGGCTGCGCGGCCAGCAGCACCATCCACACGCTGGCCAGCGAGGCCCCGGCCAGCGACCGCCCCCGCTGCCGCCACACCAGCCAGCACAGATACCGCCAGCCGCTGCGGGTGTCGGGCACCCCCGGTTCCTCGTACGCGTCGATCATCCGTCCCCCGTTCGCGTAGCCCTGGGCCTAGGCCAGGCTGTCCCGCCAGGTCCTGTGCAGGTCCGCGAAGCGGCCCGTGCCCGCGACGAGGTCGGCCGGAGTGCCGTCCTCGACGATGCGGCCGTGCTCCATGACCAGGACCCGGTCCGCGATCTCGACCGTCGACAGGCGGTGGGCGATCACCACCGCCGTACGGCCCCGCAGCACCGTCGTCATCGCCCGCTGCACCGCCCGCTCGCCCGGGATGTCCAGGGAACTGGTCGCCTCGTCCAGGATCAGCACCGCCGGGTCGGCGAGCAACGCCCGTGCGAAGCCGACCAGTTGGCGCTGACCGGCCGAGATGCGGCCGCCGCGCTTGCGCACGTCGGTGTCGTAGCCGTCGGGCAGCGCGCTGATGAACTCGTGCGCGCCGATCGCCTTCGCGGCCCGCTCGATCTCCTCGCGGGTGGCGTCGGACCGGCCGATGGCGATGTTCTCCGCGACCGTCCCGGAGAACAGGAACGCCTCCTGGGTCACCATGACCACCCCGCGCCGCAGCTCGCGCATGGGCAGTTCCCGCAGGTCCACGCCGTCGAGCAGGACACGGCCGCCGGAGGGGTCGTAGAAGCGGGCCAGGAGCTTGGCGAGGGTGGACTTGCCCGCGCCCGTGGAACCGACCACGGCGACCGTCTGTCCGGCCGGGAGGGTCAGATCGAAACGGGGCAGCACCTCGCCGCCGGTGCGGTAGCCGAAGCTGACCGCTTCGAAGACGACCTCGCGCCCCGGCAAGTCGCCCTTCGGCGGCGGGAGTTCACGGGGCGCCGCCGGCTCGGGCACCGACGGGGTCTGGGCCAGCAGGCCGGCGATCTTCTCCAGGGAGGCCGCGGCCGACTGGTAGGCGTTGAGGAACATGCCGAGCCGGTCGATGGGGTCGTAGAGGCGTCGGAGGTAGAGGACCGCCGCCGCCAGCACGCCCAGCTCCAGCGAGCCCGTCGCCACCCGGTAGGCGCCCCACAGCACGATCCCCGCCACCGCCGTGTTGGCCACCAGCCGGGAGCCGACCACATAGCGGGCCATCTCCAGCAGCGCGTCGCCGTTCGTCCGCTCGTGCCGCCGGTTCAGCACGGCGAACTCGGCGTCGTTCACGGCCTCCCGGCGGAAGGCGCGCACCGGGCGGATGCCGTTCATCGTCTCCACGAACTTCACGATCACCGCCGCGATGGCCGTGGACCGCGCCCGGTACACCCGCCCCGCCCGCCGCTGGTACACGCGCACGAGCAGGTACAGCGGCGCGAGGGAGGCCAGCGCGAGCGCGCCCAGGCCGAGGTCCAGCCACAGCAGCAGCGCGGAGATGTAGACGAAGGACAGCACGACGGTCACCAGCTCCTGGAGTCCGTCGTTCAGCAGCTCGCGCAGCGACTCGACGTCCGTCGTGGAGCGGGAGATCAGCCGGCCCGAGGTGTAGCGCTCGTGGAAGTCGACGCTCAGTGCCTGCGCGTGCCGGAAGATCCGGCCGCGCAGGTCCAGCAGCACGTCCTGGCTGACCCGCGCGGACGTCTCGATGAACGCGGCCTGGAGGGCGCCGGAGAGCAGCGCGCACAGCAGACAGCCGACGGCCACCGCGATCAGCGGGCCGTGGTGGTGGGCACGGAACGCGGGTACGGCGCTGTCGATGGCGTACGCCACGATCAGCGGGCCCGCCTGTACGGCCGCCTGCTGGAGCAGCAGCAGGACCGTGGTCAGTACCGCCCTGCCCTTCAGGGGCGCGAGCAGTGAGCGCAGCAGGGCGGCGGTGGCGCCGGGCGCGGTGGGCAGGACGTCCCGGTCGAAGGCGTCGTCCGCGCCGTCGGCCCCCTGACCGGTGCCCTGTCCGGCCGGCTGTTGCCGGGGATCGGGGAGTTCGTCGTCGTCGGAGGTGGGGGTGGAGGCGGTCGTGGTGGTCAACGGGATTCCTCCGTATCCCTGAAGTGCCCGGATGTCCCGGACATCAGATGCGCGTACTCGGCGTTGGTGCGCAGCAGTTCGTGGTGCGTGCCGACGGCGGCGATCCGGCCGCCCGAGAGCAGGGCGACCCGGTCGGCGAGCAGCACCGTGGAGGGGCGGTGGGCCACGATCAGGGCGGTGGTGTCGGCGAGGACGTGGCGCAGCGCGGCCTCGACGGCCGCCTCCGTGTGCACGTCGAGGGCGGACAGCGGGTCGTCCAGGACCAGGAAGTCCGGTCGGCCGACGACCGCGCGGGCCAGCGCGAGGCGCTGACGCTGGCCTCCGGACAGGCTGAGGCCCTGCTCGCCGACCCGGGTGCCGGTGCCCTGCGGGAGGGCGTGCACGAAACCGGCGGCCTGCGCCACCTCCAGCGCCCGCTCCAACTCCGGCTCGCCCGCGTCCGGCCGGGCACCCATGAGGACGTTCTCGCCGACGCTCGTGGAGAAGAGCGTGGGCTCCTCGAAGGCCACGGCGACCTTGGCGCGCAGCTCCTCGCGGGGCATCTCGGTGATGTCGACGCCGTCGAGGGTGATCCGCCCCGAGGTGACCTCGTGCAGTCGCGGCACGAGCGCGGTGAGCGTCGTCTTCCCACTCCCGGTCGCGCCGACCAGGGCCATGGACTCGCCGGGGCGGATGTGCAGGTCGACGCCGGTGAGGAGGGGCGGCGAGTCGGGGGAGGCGTCGGGGTACCGGAACCGGACGTTCTCGAACCGCAGCCCGGCACCACCGCGGTGCGGTCCCGGTCGGGCATCCCGGCGTGCGGGGGCCGGGCTCTCCTCGCGCCGGTCGGCCAGGTTGTCCGGGAGTCCGGTGGTCGAGTCCTCTGCGGGTGGGGCGGTTGAGCTGTCCTCGGCTCCGGGGTCCGGGCTCTTCCCGCGTCCGGCGGTCGAGTTGTTCCCGTGTCCGGGGGCCGGGTTCTCCTTGCGTCGGGCGGCCAGGTCGTCCGGAAGTCCGGTTGCCGAGTCCTCTGCGCGTGGGGCGGTCAGGGCGTTCGGGAGTCCGGCTGCCGAGTCCTCGCCGTGTCCGGCTGCTGAGCTCTTCCCGTGCCGGGTTGCCGGGTCCTCCTTGCGTCGGGCGGCCAGGTCGTCCCCGAGTGCGGCTGCCGAGTCCCCTTCGCGCGGGGCGGTTGAGCTCTGCTTGGCTCCGGGGGCCGGGCCCTTCCCGTGTCCGGCGGTCGAGTTGTCCCCGTGTCCGGGGTCCGGGCTCTTCCCGTGTCCGGTGGTCGACTTGTCCCCGTGTCCGGGGCCCGGGCTCTCTCCGTGCCCCGGCGCCGAGCCTTCCCAGCGCCCCGATACCGAGCCTTCCCCGCGCCCGCTGGTCGAGCGCTCTGCGCGACCCGCTGCCGGGCGCTGTCCGCGCCCCGTTGGCAGGTCCTCCTCCGGGGGCTCGTCCATCGCCTCGAAATAGCGTTCCGTCGCCGTTGCCGCCTCCTGGCTCATGGCCAGCAGGAAGCCGATCGAGTCCACCGGCCAGCGCAGGGCGAGTGCCGTGCTCAGGAAGGCGACCAGGGTGCCCGCCGACAGGCCCCCGTCGGACACCCGTACCACTCCCAGCACCAGCGCCGCCCCGATCGCCAGCTCGGGCAGGGTCACGATGACGCCCCAGATGACGGCCAGCAGCCGGGCCTTGCGCAGCTCGGTGCCGCGCAGCGTGAGCGCCAGTTCGCGGAAGGCGTGCGCCTGGCTGCGGTGGCGGCCGAAGCCCTTGACGACGCGGATGCCGAGCACGCTCTCCTCGACCACCGTCGTCAGATCGCCGACCTGGTCCTGCGCCGCCCGGGCCACCGTGGCGTACCGCCGCTCGAAGACCGCGCAGGTCCACATCACCGGGATCGTGGGGCCGAGGATGACGAGGCCCAGCACCCAGTCCTGCGCCAGCATGATCACCACGCCGACCAGGATGGTCACGCCATTGACCAGAAGGAACGTCAGCGGGAAGGCGAGGAACTGGCGCAGCAGCATCAGATCCGTGGTGCCCCGGGACAGCAGCTGGCCCGAGGCCCAGCGGTCGTGGAAGGCCACCGGCAGCCGTTGCAGCCGCCCGTACAGCCCCGCCCGCATCCGCGCCTCCACACGCGACAGCGGACGGGCCACCAGCCACCGGCGCAGACCGAACAGCAGCGCCTCCGCGACGCCCAGCAGGAACAGGTACAGGGCACCCAGCCAGACCCCGCCCGGGTCGCGGTCGGCGACCGGCCCGTCGACCATCCACTTCAGGACGAGCGGGATCACCAGTCCCGTACAGGAGGCCACGACGGCGACGAACGCGGCCGTGAACAGCCGTGCGCGCACGGGGCGTACGTACGGCCACAGCCGCAGCAGCGTGCGGACGGCCGATCGGTCCTCGGTGGTTGCACGTGTCGTGGACATCACCGCGAGCGTACGGACCGGCACCGACATCGCCCACCGAGTTTCGGCCGGACCCGGCTCCGTCGCTGGTCCTACGACCGGCGCGGGCGAGGAGTCGTAGGGCGGCATCAACCGATCGGCGGATGCGACTTCGAGCGGGCCGGCCGATGTGCCACCGGGGGCCCGGCCGGAATCCTCGGAGCATGCCATCCGTCATCGAAGTCACCGATCTGCGCAAGTCGTACGGCGGCCGCGCCGTGGTCGACGGTGTCTCCTTCACCGTCGAAGAGGGCGAGATCTTCGGGATCCTCGGCCCCAACGGCGCCGGCAAGACCACCACCGTGGAGTGCGTCGAGGGCCTGCGGGTCCCGGACGGCGGCCGGATCCGGGTCCTCGGCCACGATCCCGTCGCCGACCACGCGGAGGTCGCGCGGGTGCTCGGCGCCCAGCTCCAGCAGAGCGAACTCCAGGCCAAGCTCACCGTGCGCGAGGCGCTGGAGCTCTACGCCGCCTTCTACCCGCACCCCGCCGACTGGCGCCCCCTCGCCGAACGCCTCGGTCTGACCGAGAAGTTGGGCACCCGGTTCGGCAAGCTGTCCGGCGGTCAGCAGCAGCGGCTGTTCATCGCGCTGGCGCTCGTCGGCGGGCCCCGGGTCGTGGTGCTGGACGAGCTGACCACCGGTCTGGACCCGCGCGCCCGGCGCGACACCTGGCAACTGATCGAGGAAGTCCGCGCGAGCGGGGTCACCGTGCTGCTGGTCACCCACTTCATGGCGGAGGCGCAGCGGCTGTGCGACCGGATCGCCGTCATCGACCGGGGACGGATCGCCGCGCTGGACACCCCTGCCGGGCTCATCCGCCGCTCGGCGGGCGCCACGGTCATCAGCTTCAGCCCGTCCGCGCCGCTGGACGAGCGTGAGCTCGCCGCGCTGCCCGCGCTCGCCTCGGTCGAGCGCAAGGGCGAGCGGATCACCCTGTCCGGCACCGACGAGACCGTGAACGCCGTCATCACCCTGCTCGCCCGCCATCACATCACCGCCCGCCAACTACGGGTCGTCGACGCCACGTTGGACGACGCATTCCTGGACCTGACCGCGGGCCCCGCCGAGGAGGAAGCCGCGTGAACACCGCCGTGCTGCGTACCGAGTTCCGGTTGTTCCGCCGGGAACCGGCCGCCCTCTTCTGGATCTTCCTGTTCCCCTCGCTGCTGCTGGCGATCCTCGGCTCCATCCCCTCGTTCCGTCGGGCCGACGCGTCGATGGGCGGGCTGCGGCCGGTCGACGTCTACGTGCCCATCGCCGTACTGATCGCCCTGATCATGTCCGGGGCGCAGGGGCTGCCGCAGGTCCTCACCGGCTACCGGGAGCGCGGCATCCTGCGCCGCATGTCCGTCACGCCGGTCCGCCCCGCGGCCCTGCTGGCGGCACAGATGGCCGTGCAGGGCGTGGCCGCGCTGGCCTCGGCGGTGCTCGCCCTCGCGGTCGGCCGGGTGGCCTTCGGCGTGACGCTGCCCCGGCAGCCGGCCGGCTATCTGCTGGCCCTGCTGCTCGCGGCGGCGGCCGCCCTCGCGCTCGGCAGCGTGGTCTCGGCGCTCTCCCGGACGACGAGGATCGCCGGTGCGATCGGGTCGATGGTGCTGTTCCCGATGATGTTCTGCGCGGGCGTGTGGATCCCGGTGCGGTCCATGCCGCACGCGCTGGCCCGGGTGGTCGAGCTGACCCCGTTCGGCGCGGCGGCCCGCGCCCTGGACCAGGCCGCCTCCGGGGGCTGGCCGGCCTGGGGGCACCTCGGGGTGCTCGCGGCGTGGACGCTGCTGCTGACCGGCGCCGCCGCGCGCTGGTTCCGCTGGGAGTGAGCGGGCGTTCCACCGCGGTGGACGTGGAGGAAGGAGCCGGGCCGTGCCGGACACTGGGGCCATGACGAGCACCGTGCAGCAGCCGCCCCGGGCGTCGTTCGACACCTGGGGGCCCTGGGCACTGCTGGCCGCCGGTGTCGTCGCGGCGGCGATCTCCGCCCACCCGGTCGGCATGGACCGGACCGGAATGATCGTCTGCACCGCACTCGTGCCCGTGGCCGTCGTGCTGCAGTTGTACTGGGGCAGGGTGAAGCGGACGCGGCCGGGCCCGAGCCGGACGGGTGTGTCCCTCTACCTCCTGCGCTGGGCCATCGCCTTCGTGCTGACCTGGGCCAACCCGTTCTTCGCCTTCTACGCCGTGAGCGGCTACTACACCGCCGGCCGGGAGCTGCCGCGCCGGCTGGTGCTGCCGGGTCTCTTCCTGACCGCCGTCACCATGGCCGGCAGCGAGGTGGGCGGCTGGCCGCCGCACGGGCTGGTCATGTGGCTCGGCTTCTTCCTCGTGCTGGGCGTCAACATGGGGATGGTCAGCGTGTTCACCCGGTTCGCCGAGCAGGAGCAGGCCCGGCTCAGTGTCCAGGCCGACACCATCGCCGAGCTGGAGCGCACCAACACGGCGCTGCAGCAGGCCCTCGACGAGAACGCCGCCCTGCACGCCCAACTCCTCGTCCAGGCGCGGGAGGCGGGCGTGGCCGACGAGCGGCGCCGGCTCGCCGCCGAGATCCACGACACCATCGCCCAGGGCCTGACCGGGATCATCGCGCAGCTCCAGGTCGTCGCGAACGCCCCCGACCTGACCACCGCCCGCACCCATCTGGAGCGCGCCGCCACACTGGCCCGGCACAGCCTCGGCGAGGCCCGCCGGTCGGTGCACAACCTGGCGCCGGTGGAGCTCACGGACGGTGGACTGCCCGAGGCGCTGAAGAAGACGGTCGCGGAGTGGGGCGAACGCACCGGCGCGCGGGCCGAGTTCACGGTCACCGGCACCACCGAGCAGCTGCACGACGAGGTCTCGGCGACGCTGCTGCGCATCGCCCAGGAGGCGCTGTCCAACGCGGCCCGGCACGCCGGCGCGACCCGGGTCGGGGTCACCCTCTCCTTCATGGGCGACGAGGTCACCCTCGACATACGCGACGACGGCACGGGCTTCGACCCGGCCGCCGTACCGGCCCGCTCCCGCGCCGGCGGCTTCGGTCTGGACGGCATGCGGGCCCGCGCCGAGCGCATCGCGGGCGCCCTGACGGTGGAGTCCGAGCCCGGGCACGGCACGGCGGTGTCGGCTCGCGTACCGTTGGTCGGCGATGACCGCTGAGACCGTGATTTCCCTGCTCATCGTGGACGACCACCCGGTCGTCCGCGACGGCCTGCGCGGCATGTTCGAGTCGGCGCCGGGCTTCCGCGTGCTCGGGGAGGCCGCGAACGGCGTCGAGGCGGTGGCGCGGGCCGCCGCCCTGGACCCGGACGTGATCCTGATGGACCTGCGGATGCCGGGCGGCTCGGGCGTGGACGCGATCCGCGAGCTGACCCGCCTGGGCGCCCGCGCCAAGGTGCTGGTCCTCACCACCTACGACACCGACTCCGACACCCTCCCCGCGATCGAGGCGGGCGCGACCGGCTACCTGCTGAAGGACGCCCCGCGCGACGAGCTGTTCACCGGCGTGCGGGCCGCCGCCGAGGGCCGTACGGTCCTCTCCCCGGCGGTCGCCTCCCGTCTGGTCCACGCGGTCCGCACCCCCCGCGCCCCGTCCGGCGAGCCGCTGTCGGCCCGTGAACGCGAGGTCCTGGCCCTGGTCGCCAAGGGCACGTCGAACCGTGAGATCGCCCGCGAACTCTTCATCAGCGAGGCCACGGTGAAGACCCACCTCACCCACCTGTACGCCAAGCTGGGCGTCAACGACCGCGCGGCGGCGGTGGCGACGGGGTACGACCGGGGAATCCTGGGCTGAGCCGGCCCGCCCGCTCACGGGCCCGGGCCCCTCAGACCACCCTCAGCAGCAGCACGGACCGCCCCGGCACCGTGATCCGCGCCCCCGCCGGATGCACCGTGCCCGGCGGCTCCGCCTGGTCCTCGCGGTCGGTGTCCACGAGCACCTCGTACCGCCGCGCCCACGGCGGGCCCGGCAGCACGAAGGCGGTCGGGTCCTCGCCCGCGTGGAGCACCGCGAGGAAGCTGTCGTCCACGACCGGCGCCCCCCGCTCGTCGCGGCCCGGGATGTCCCGGCCGGAGAGGTACATGCCGAGCGTGGCCGCGGGGGCGTACCAGTCGGCCTCGGTCATCTCCGTGCCCCGCGGGGTGAACCAGGCGAGGTCGCGCAGCCCGTCCGCCGAGTGCGCGCGGCCGGAGAAGAAGGCGCGGCGGTGCAGCACCGGGTGCCGGTGGCGCAGGGCGATCAGGCGGGCGGTCAGGTCGGTCAGCGCCCGCCAGCCCGGTTCGGCCGTCAGCGACCAGTCCAGCCAGCCGATCTCGTTGTCCTGGCAGTAGGCGTTGTTGTTGCCGCCCTGGGTGCGGCCGAGTTCGTCGCCGGCGACCAGCATCGGCACACCGGTGGACAGGAGCAGGGTCGTCAGGAGGTTGCGGAGCTGGCGGCGGCGCAGCGACCGTACCCGCTCGTCCGGCGTCTCGCCCTCCACGCCGCAGTTCCAGGAGCGGTTGTCGTCGGTGCCGTCGCGGTTGTCCTCGCCGTTGGCCTCGTTGTGCTTGCGCTCGTACGACACCAGGTCGCGCAGCGTGAACCCGTCGTGCGCGGTGACGAAGTTGACCGAGGCGTACGGGCGGCGGCCGCCCCAGGCGTACAGGTCGCTGGAGCCGGACAGGCGGTAGCCCATCTCCCGTACGTCCGGCAGGGCCTGGCGCCAGAAGTCCCGGACCGCGTCGCGGTAGCGGTCGTTCCACTCCGTCCACAGGGGCGGGAAGGCGCCGACCTGGTAGCCGCCCGAGCCGATGTCCCACGGCTCGGCGATCAGCTTCACCCGGTGCAGCACAGGGTCCTGGGCGATGACCGCCAGGAACGGGGAGAGCATGTCGACGTCGTGCATCGAGCGGGCCAGCGCCGCCGCGAGGTCGAAGCGGAAGCCGTCGACGCCCATCTCGGTCACCCAGTAGCGCAGCGAGTCGGTGATCAGCCGCAGCACCTGGGGCTGGACGACGTGCAGCGTGTTGCCGCAGCCGGTGTAGTCGGCGTAGCGGCGGGCGTCGCCCTGGAGCCGGTAGTAGCCGCGGTTGTCGATGCCCTTCAGGGAGAGCGTCGGCCCCAACTCGCCCGCCTCGGCGGTGTGGTTGTAGACCACGTCGAGGATCACCTCGATGCCGGCCGCGTGCAGCGCGCGCACCATCCGCTTGAACTCGCCGACCTGCTGGCCCGTCGTCCCGGTGGCCGCGTAGCCGGCGTGCGGGGCGAAGTAGCCGATGGAGTTGTAGCCCCAGTAGTTGACGAGGCCCCGGCGCAGCAGGTGGTCCTCGTGCGCGAACTGGTGGACGGGGAGCAGCTCCACGGCCGTCACGCCCAGCCTGGTCAGGTGCTCGATCGCGGCGGGGTGCGCCAACCCGGCGTAGGTGCCGCGCAGTTCCTCGGGGATCCCCGGGTGCAGCTTGGTGAAGCCCCGCACGTGCAGCTCGTAGAGGACGGAGTCGGCCCACGGGGTCTTCGGCCGCCGGTCGTCCTCCCAGTCGTCGTCATCGTCGACGACGACGCCCTTCGGCACGTACGGCGCCGAGTCCCGCTCGTCGCGCACGGTGTCGGCGACGTACTGCTCGGGCCAGTCCCGGACGTGCCCGTACACCTCGGGCGGTAGCCCGAACTCGCCGTCCACCGCCCGTGCGTACGGGTCCAGCAGCAGCTTGGCCGGGTTCCAGCGGGCGCCGGTCCACGGGTCCCAGCGGCCGTCCACCCGGTAGCCGTAGCGCTGGCCCGGCATCACGCCCGGCACGAAGCCGTGCCATATCTCGTGCGTCAGCTCGGTCAGCCGGACCTGGGTCTCGCGGCCGCCCTCGTCGAACAGGCACACCCGGACCGCCTCCGCCCCGCCCGCCCACAGCGCGAAGTTGGTGCCCGCGACCCCGTCCGGGCCGGTCCGGAACCGGGCTCCGAGCGGGGTCGGCGCGCCCGGCCAGACCACCGGGGCCGGCGCCGCGGCGTGCCGGACGCCGTTCAGCACGGACGGCTGCTGCCCCGTCCCGACGGCCGGCTGCCCGGCCGGTGCCCGCCGCTCCGCTGCGCTCGTCACCTGTCGGCCCCCTCTTTCAGCCCGGGGGACGGCGCGCGGTCCACCGGCCGAAGAGCATCCCGCTCGGCCCTCCGGCACGGCTGCGCCCCCGTGCGGCTCATGTCCGGGCTGGGGTCCCCCTCCGGGGAGGCTCCCCAACGTGTCGTCCTTCCCTCTCTTCTGCCCAGTGCGTGCGTCGCACTCACGTTTCCCCCGAGCGGGCCCGGTCGTTGAGTCCCGCGTGAGGCACGTACAAGGACGCGCACGGCGCGCGGGAGCCGCGCTGGCCGCGGTACTGACATGGGCGGCACTGCTGGCGGGCTGCTCCGGGGGCTCCGGACCGCTCGGGGCGTACGACAAGCCCCGGGCACCGCAGGACGTCATCCGCGTCAGCCCCGACGACGCCGTCACGGGCGTCCGCCCCGGCGAGCGGCTGCGGATCCGGGTGCCGGACGGGCGGCTGGAGAAGGTGACCGTCGTCAGGGAGCAGGACGCGCAGGACTTCCCGGTCCCCGGGCGCGTCAGCGCCGACGGACGGACCTGGCGGCCCGACGACGACCGGCTCGCGCTCGCCGCCCGGTACACGGTCGACGTGGTGGCGCGGGACGCGGACGACCGCCGCTCGGCCCGGCACACCACCTTCACCACCCTCGTCCCCGCCGAGCGGTTCATCGCCTACGTCACCCCCGAGAACCGGGCCGTCGTCGGCACCGGCATGATCGTTTCGCTCGCCTTCAGCCGGGAGATCGCCGACCGGGCCGCCGTCGAACGCGCCGTCCGGGTCAGCGCTCGGCCGCCCGTCGAGATCCGCCCGCACTGGTTCGGGGGCAGCCGCCTGGACTTCCGTCCGGAGCGCTACTGGAAGCCCGGCACCCAGGTCACCGTCGGGCTGGACCTGCGCGACGTCCAGGGGGCGCCCGGCGTCTACGGGCTGCAGCACAAGACCTTCGCCTTCACCGTCGGCCGCAGCCAGGTCTCCCTGGTGGACGCGGCGAGGCACACCATGGAGGTACGGCGCGACGGCCAGCTCCTCGCCACCGTGCCGATCACGGCGGGCGGCCCGCGCAACCCGACGTACAACGGCAAGATGGTGGTGATGGACATGCAGGACGTCACCCGCATGAACAGCCGCACGGTCGGCTTCGGCGGCGAGTACGACATCCCCGACGTCCCGCACGCCATGAAGCTCACCGCCTCCGGCACCTATCTGCACGGCAACTACTGGTCGCCGGACGCCCCCGGGCACGTCAACGTCAGCCACGGGTGCGTGGGGCTCAGGGACGTCAAGGGCGGCAGTTCGGCCACGCCCGCGGGCTGGTTCTTCGACCGCAGCCTCATCGGTGACGTCGTGGAGGTCGTGGGCAGCCGGGACAGGACGGTGGCCGCGGACAACGGCCTCGGCGGCTGGAACATGACCTGGCAGGAGTGGAATGCGGGCAGCGCGGTGAAGTAACCGGGGGAGGGGTTTTCGATACGGGCGGGGGTGCGGGCGGAAGTTGCGACGGAACGGTGACATTCGCCTGACACCGAGCTCAAAACCAGGCGGTTAATATGCGCGCACCAGTGTGGTGGGGAGCGGGCCTGACCAGGTCCGGCGAGGGGAGACGACTTGAACGTGCGGCCCATATCGGGGGCGTCGACGGCGGGACGGCGAGGCCGTAGGAACACGGGATGGGCGCTGATATCCGGCGCCCTGGTGCTGTCGCTCGCCGCGTGCGGCGGGGGCGGTGGCAAGGGGGCGGGGGCCGACGGCAAGGGCTCCAGCACCCAGCAGGGCAAGCAGCAGTCGGCGGCGGCCGTCACGATATCGCCCAAGTCGGGCGCCACCGGCGTCGACACCAGCGGCGCGCTGAAGGTCGACGTCGCCAAGGGCAAGCTGACCGAGGTGACCGTCAAGGACGCCAAGGGCGCGAAGGTCGACGGCAGCATCGGCGGCGGGGGCGCGTCCTGGACGCCGTCGACCCACCTGGCCGCGGCCACCACGTACACGGTGCACGCGGTCGCGAAGGACTCCGAGGGCCGCGAGAGCGCCGAGGACTCCACCTTCACCACCCTCACCCCGAAGAACACCTTCCTCGGCACCTTCACCCCCGAGGACGGCTCCACCGTCGGCGTGGGCATGCCGTTCTCCGTCAACTTCACCCGGGGCATCACCGACCCGCAGGCCGTCGAGAAGTCCATCAAGATCACGACGCAGCCCGCGGTCGACGTCGAGGGCCACTGGTTCGGCAACGACCGCCTCGACTTCCGCCCCGAGAAGTACTGGAAGGAAGGCACGAAGGTCACCGTCGACCTGAACCTCGACGGTGTCGAGGGCCGCTCCGGCGTCTACGGCAAGCAGCACAAGACCGTGACGTTCACGATCGGCCGCAACCAGGTCTCCGTCGTGGACGCCGAGAAGCACACGATGAAGATCACCCAGGACGGAAAGGTCGTCAGGACCCTCCCGGTCACCACCGGCAAGCCCGGCTACGACACCTGGAACGGCCAGATGGTCATCAGCGAGAAGCTCACCGAGACCCGCATGGACAGCGAGACGGTGGGCTACGGCAAGCAGTACGACATCAAGGACGTCCCGCACGCCATGCGCCTGACCGGCTCCGGCACCTTCGCGCACGGCAACTACTGGGGCGGCGACGCCTTCGGCAACTACAACGCCAGCCACGGCTGCATCGGCCTGCGTGACGTGCAGGGCGGCTACGACAGCTCCACCCCTGCGGCCTGGTTCTTCAACCACTCGCTCATCGGCGACGTGGTGGTCGTCCAGCACGCGAACGAACGCACGGTGGACCCGGCCAACGGCTTCAACGGCTGGAACATGTCGTGGGCGGACTGGACGAAGTGAGCCCGCTTTGACGGACGGGCCCGGTGCTGTGACCTACGGCACCGGGCCCGCCGCCGTTAGTCCCCGTTAACCTGCCTGCATGACCGTGAATCTCGAAGTCGCCGAAGGCGTCGGCACGCTGCGCCTCGACCGTCCGCCGATGAACGCGCTGGACGTCGCCACCCAGGACCGGCTGAAGGAACTCGCCGAGGAGGTCACGCGCCGCGACGACGTGCGCGCCGTGGTGATCTACGGCGGCGAGCGGGTGTTCGCGGCGGGCGCGGACATCAAGGAGATGCAGAACATGGATCACGCCGCGATGATCCAGCGCTCCCGTGGCCTCCAGGACGCCTTCACGGCCGTCGCCCGCATCCCCAAGCCCGTCGTCGCGGCCGTCACCGGCTACGCCCTCGGCGGCGGCTGCGAACTGGCCCTGTGCGCGGACTTCCGCATCGCCGCCGACAACGCCAAGCTCGGCCAGCCCGAGATCCTGCTCGGTCTGATCCCGGGCGCCGGCGGCACCCAGCGCCTGCCCCGGCTGGTCGGCCCCTCCAAGGCCAAGGACCTCATCTTCACGGGCCGTCAGGTCAGGGCCGACGAGGCCCTCGCGATCGGCCTGGTGGACCGGGTCGTGCCGGCCGCCGAGGTGTACGAGCAGGCGCACGCCTGGGCCGCGAGGCTCGCCCAGGGGCCGGCGATCGCGCTGCGCGCGGCGAAGGAGTCCGTGGACACCGGCCTGGAGACCGGCATCGACACCGGGCTCGCCGTCGAACGGAACTGGTTCGCGGGCCTGTTCGCCACCGAGGACCGCGAGACCGGCATGCGCAGCTTCGTGGAGGAGGGCCCGGGCAAGGCCAAGTTCCGCTGAGCGTCAGCGTGTGAACTTCCGGGTAACTTCGGTCGCAACTCCCGCTGTGCCCCTTGCAATTGACGCGTCGTCTCATCCGGGTCCCTCGATGGGGCGGTTTATGGGAGCCTTAAGGCGACCTTAAGCCTGTGCCGTCGAGGGAGCCTGTCGATTGCCCGGAAGTGAGCCGTCCGCGCAGGTCAACCGAGTCGCACCGGACGTCGACGTGTCGTCGGCATATGCCAAGCGCAGGGGTGGGAGTGGGGGCGTGCAGGGGGCGTATTCCGCCGGAACGGCCCCCAAGACGCCTCCGGACGGCCATCATGGGGGCATGGCGGGGCTGGAGGGCATCGAACAGCCGCGGGGACACGGTCGTGCTGCCGCGGCACGCTGGTCGCCCGGGGTCGAGGACGAACAGGCGCTCAAGGCGCTCGAACTGTTCGGGAACCCGACGGAGGCGGAGGTCCCGCTGCCGTCCCGCCCGGAATCCGCGGCCACCGCCCGCCGGCTCACCCAGGTCGTCGTCCTGCGGACCTGGCGGCTGACCCCCAAGATCACCGAGGACGCCGTCTTACTCGTGTCCGAACTCGTCGGCAACGCCGTACGGCACACCGGCGCCCGGGTCTTCGGCCTGCGGATGCGCCGCCGCCCCGGCTGGATCCGGGTCGAGGTCCGCGATCCCTCGCGCGGGCTGCCCTGTCTGATGCCGGTTCAGGACCTGGACGTCAGCGGCCGCGGCCTCTTCCTGGTGGACAAGCTCTCCGACCGGTGGGGCGTGGACCTGCTCCCGCGCGGCAAGACCACCTGGTTCGAGATGCGGGTGTCCGACCGGTAGCCGGCGTCTTGCGCCGAGGCGACCGCGACCCGAAATCATCCCTCAATCGGGCTAATCGGTGCTTTTCTTACCTCCCCGCCCTTAAATGGTGCGGGTGACCACGACCAACCGACGCGGGGTGCTGCGTGCGGGCGCCGGACTCGTCACCGGCGGTGCGCTCGCCGCCGGTTGCGGTGCCGGTAAGACCGCCCCGGCCGCCACCCCGGACCCCGGGTCCCCCACCGCCTCCCCCTCCGACGCCCACGCCACGAGCCGTCCCTCGGCCGGCGCCCGGGCCGCCCCCGCTCCCCGCGCCTATCCCGGCCTGCCCGCCCAGATCGCCCACGGCCCGCGCACCCGTCCCCAGGTCGCCCTCACCTTCCACGGCCAGGGGGATCCGGGCATCGCCCACTCCCTGCTGGACACGGCGGAGCAGCACGGCGCCCGCCTCACCGTGCTCGCCGTCGGCACCTGGCTGGACGAACACCCCGACATCGCCCGCCGGATCCTCGACGGCGGCCACGACCTCGGCAACCACACCCAACGGCACATCTCCGTCAACGAGATGGCCGAGGCGGACGCCCGCAAGGAGATCACCGACTGCGCGGACCGGCTGAAGCGGCTCACCGGATCCATCGGCACCTGGTTCCGCCCCTCCCGCTCGCCCACCGCGTCGGCGCTGGTCGTCCGGCTCGCCCGCGAGGCCGGGTACCCGCACGTGCTGTCGTACGACGTCGACTCGCTCGACTACACCCGCCCCGGCGCCGCCGCCGTCACCCGCAAGGTTCTCGCCGACGTGAAGAAGGGGTCGGTGGTGAGCATGCACTTCGGGTACCCGGACACCGTCACCGCTCTGCCCGACGTCCTCCACGAACTCGACCGCCGCGGACTGCGCGCGGTCACCACCACGGAGCTGCTGAGCTGATGCGCATCACGAAAGCCGCCCGGCTGCTGGCCGCCGGTGCCGCCCTGACCGCCCTGTCCCTGCTGTCCGCGTGCAGCTCCGGCTCCTCGAAGGGGGGCGACCAGGCTCTCGGCAGCAAGGCGCCCGCCCGGCCACAGGTGGACCAGAAGCGGGTGGACGTGCTCCCCGGGATGCCCGCGGTCGACAACCCGGACGACCTCTACGCCGCCGACCGCCCGAACCAGCTCTCCCCGGTCGTCAAGGACTTCCCGTCCCGGGTGTACGTCCCCAACACCAACTCCAACACCGTCACCGTCATCGACCCCGCGACCTACAAGGTCATCGACACGATCCCGGTCGGCCGCCAGCCCCAGCACGTCGTGCCGTCCTGGGACCTGAAGACCCTCTGGGTCAACAACGACCTCGGCAACAGCCTCACCCCGATCGACCCGAAGACCGGCAAGGCGGGCAAGTCGCTCGCGGTGCACGACCCGTACAACCTGTACTTCACGCCCGACGGCAAGTACGCCGTCGTCATGGCCTCCATGGACCGCGCGCTGGTCTTCCGCGACGCGCACACCATGAAGGTCGTCAAGACGCTGCCGGTCAAGTGCTACGGCGTCAACCACGCCGACTTCTCCCCGGACGGCCGCTACTTCATCGTCTCCTGCGAGTTCAGCGGAGAGATCCTGAAGGTCGACACCGCGCGGATGGAGGTCGTCGACCAGCGGAGGCTGCCGCAGCGCGGCTCGATGCCGCAGGACGTCAAGATCTCCCCGGACGGCAAGCTGTTCTACATCGCCGACATGGTCGCGAACGGACTGTGGATCCTGGACGGCGACACCTTCGACGAGCCCCGCTTCCTCTACACCGGCAAGGGCTGCCACGGCCTCTACGTCAGCCGCGACTCCCGCGAGATGTACATCTCCAACCGGGGCGAGGGCACGATCTCCGTCTTCGACTTCGCCCAGGACAAGCTCACCAAGAAGTGGCGGCTGCCTCAGGGCGGCAGCCCCGACATGGGCGGTGTCTCGGCCGACGGCAAGGTGCTGTGGCTGTCCGGCCGCTACAACTCCGAGGTGTACGCCATCGACACGCGGACCGGTGAGCAGCTGGCCCGCATCAAGGTCGGCAGCGGCCCGCACGGCCTCGCGGTCTACCCCCAGCCCGGCCGCTACTCCCTCGGCCACACGGGCGTCTTCCGCTGAGCACCGAACGCTCCGACGCACAGACCGCGCCGCACCCCTTGAGTCTCCACCCGCTGGAAGGCCCAGACTCCCGGACATGACCGACGACGGCACCGGACTCCTCACCATCGGCGAGCTGGCCCGGGCCACCGGGCTGACCGTGCGCACCATCCGTTACTGGTCCGACGAGGGCGTGCTCACCCCGGTGACCCGCTCCCCGGGCGGCTACCGGCTGTACGACAGCGAGGGCGTCGCCCGCCTGGAGCTCATCCGGACCCTGCGCGAGCTGGGGCTGGGCCTGGCGGACGTACGCAGGGTGCTGGCCGGGGAGCGCACGGTGGCGGAGGTCGCGGCCGCCCATGTGGCGGCGCTGGACGCGCAGATCAGGGCGCTGAAGGTGACCCGGGCCGTGCTGTCGACGGTCGCCCGACGAGGCTCGACGGCCAAGGAGATGACCCTGATGAACAAGCTGGCGCGACTGTCGGCGGCGCAGCGACAACGGATCATGCAGGAGTTCGTGGACGAGACGCTCCACGGGCTCGACGCGGTGGACCCGGACGTGCAGGAGCGGATCCGGCAGACGGCCGTCCACCTCGCGGAGGACCCCACACCGGAGGAGGTCGACGCCTGGGTGGAACTGGCCGAGATGCTCCAGGACCCGGAGTTCCGGGCGCAGATGCGGCGCGCGATGGAGTTCAACGCCGCGGACCGGCAGCCGCGCGGACGGTCCCTGTGGTTCGCCAAGCGGCTGGTGGACCTGGTGGCCCCGGCGCGCGAGCGGGGCGTCGAGCCCACCGCGCCCGAGGCCGACGAGGTCCTGACGGAGCTGTTCGGGGACGCCGACCGGGAAGCCGTACTGGAACGCATGGCCGTGGGGTTCAACGACCGCGTCGCCCGGTACCGCGAACTCGTCTCCATCGTGAACCGGCAGCCCGCCCCGCCGCACGCCGAGGACTTCGCCTGGGTGGTCACCGCGCTGCGTGCTCGCGCGGCCCGTTAATCTGACCAGCGTCAGTACGCCAGCACGGCAACAGAAACACGAGCAAAAGGGGCGGATCGGTGGCGGACATCGAGGAAGCACGCAAGCAGTTCGAGCGGATCGACGCGAACGGAGACGGATTCATCACCGCTGCCGAGTTCAAGCACGCGCTGGCCGAGGCCGGCGACTGGAACGTCACCGAGTCCGTGGCGGAGTCCATCATCAAGCAGCGCGACCTCAACGGCGACAAGGTCCTGTCGTTCGACGAGTTCTGGGCCTACCTGGACAAGTGACCCGCCCGGGGGGTGCCACGGCCGTACCGGCCGGGGCGCCCCCTGCGTCATGCGGTGCGCCGGATCCGCACGCTCCAGCGGCCGTCGTGACGCTGCAGCGTGAGCGGAAGGTCGAAGCACTTGCCGATCTGGTCGCCGGTGAGGACCTCCTCGACCGGCCCCGAGGCCAGCACCCGCCCGTCGCGCAGCAGCACCGCGTGCGTGGTGCCCGACGGCAGCTCCTCCAGGTGATGTGTGACGAGGACGGTCGCCAGCCGCGGCCGGGCCGACCGCAGCTCCTCCAGCGCCTCGATCAGCTGCTCCCGGCCCGGCAGATCCAGACCGGTCGCCGGCTCGTCCAGGAGCAGCAGCCGGGGCTCGGGCATCAGCGCCCGCGCGATCAGCGTCCGCCCGCGCTGGCCCTGCGAGAGCGTGGGCCAGCGGGCGTCCCGCAGCGCCGCGAGCCCCAGCGTGGCCGTCAGCGCCTCGGCCCGCTCCTCCTGCTCCAGGCTCGGCCGCCAGCGCGGGAGCAGCTCGATCGAGTTCGTCACCCCGGTCAGCACCACGTCCCGTACCGTCAGCGGCGAGGACAGCGGATGGCGTGGATTGACGTGCCCCACCTGCGCCCGCAGCTCCCGCAGATCGACCCGGCCCAGCCGGCTCCCGAGCACCTCCACCGTGCCCCGGCTCGGATGCGTCACCGCCCCGAGCAGCCCCAACAGGGTCGACTTTCCCGCGCCGTTGGCCCCGAGCAGCGCCCAGTGCTCCCCGGCCCGGACCGTCAGCGAGACTTCCCGGAGGATCGGCCGCCCGTCCCGGACGAGATCGACGCCCTCCGCGCGCAGCACCTCGCTCACCGGACCACCGCCCGGTCCACCGCGCACGGCACGGCCCGTGCCGAGGCCGCGAGACCGCAGGCGTCCCGGCCCGCGCCCCGCCGGATCCGGTCGCCGCCCCGGCACTCGGCGCGGGCGACCGCCTCGCCGTCCAGGTCCGGTTGCTCCACCACGTCCAGCACCTCCACCGAGTGTCCGGCGCCCGCGAGCGCGTCCGTGACGGCCGCGAGGGGCGTGTCCCCGGTGCCCGCGCAGCCGCCACCGGCGGTCAGGGTACCCGTGAACCGGTGCGCCCCGGGCTCCTCCCGGTGCGCGGACCAGGAGCCGAGCCCGACCCGGCCGCCCGCGCCCTGGTGTCCGTCCCGGCGGGTGCCGCAGGAAGGGGCGGGAACGGGGTCAGGGGGCGGTCCTGCGGTAGTGGCCCGCTGCGGTGCCGTACTCCTGCTTGAAGGCCTTGGCGAAGGCGAACTCCGAGGTGTAGCCGGTGCGTTCTGCGATCTGGCGCAGGGACAGGTCGTCGTGGCACAGCAGCCGGCCCGCTGTGGTCATCCGCCACCAGGTCAGGTACGTCAGCGGCGGCTCGCCCACCAGCGCCGTGAACCGGCGCGCGAAGGCCGCCCGGGACAGCCCGCCGGCGGTGCCCAGCTCCGCCACCGTCCAGGGGTGCGCCGGATCGCCGTGGATCGCGCGCAGCGCCGCCGCGACCGCCGGATCGGCCAGCGCCCCGGCCCAGCCCCGCGCCCGCCCCGCCGCACGCTCGCTCTCCCACCAGGCCCGCAGGATGAACAGCAGCAGGGTGTCCAGCAGCGAGGTCACGATCGCGTCGGTGCCCGGCCGCTGCTCCTCCAGCTCCGTCCCGAGCAGCTCCACCGCCGCCCGCAGCGCGCGGTGCCCGCCGGCCGTGGGGGGCAGATGCACGATCTGCGGCAGCTCGGCCAGCAGCCGGTGGGAGCGCTCGCGGTCCAGCCGGTAGAACCCGCACAGCGTGACCGCGTCCGGGTGTCCCTCCCGCGTCTCCTGCGGCCAGCCGCCCCAGGTGCCGTCGGGCTGCATCCGTATCTCCCGCAGCGGGACGTCGAGCGCGCCGGACAGGCTGTGCGCCTGCCCGTACGCCAGGAAGACGACATCGCCGGGACCCAGCGCGTACTTGTACCGGCGCGAGGAGTGCGGCTGCCCGGTGCGCATCGCGGCGACGACGTCGCTGAGCACGTCCATGGCCCCACTGTAGTCAGCGAGTTCGCCGCCGTGCCGCCCACTACGTCGGCTCGGGCCTCACCGACGGCACTCTCCGGCCGGTGATCGCCGAGGTGTACGACGGCCTGGACCGCATCGGGGACGCACACCGCTTGATGGAGTCGAACCGCCACACGGGCAAGATCGTCGTACGCGTCTGAGGCGGTTCACACGAATGCCGGAGGCGCGGAATAGCGCCGGGACCGAAGAGGTTGTCGGGGATACCCGAAGCATGCACATGCATGAAACGAGACGACCCCGGAGGGCCTGACATGAAGATCGGCATCATCGGCGCGGGAAACATCGGCGGCAACCTCACCCGCAGGCTCACCGCCCTCGGCCACGACGTCTCCGTGGCCAACTCCCGCGGCCCCGAGACCCTGAAGGAACTGGCCGAGGAGACGGGCGCGAGCGCGGTCCGGGTCGAGGAGGCGGCCCGGGACGCCGAGGTGGTGGTCGTCACGATCCCGCTGAAGGCGATCCCGAACCTCCCCTCGGGCGTGCTGGACGGCGCGGCGAAGGACGTGGCGGTGATCGACACCGGCAACTACTACCCGCAGCAGCGCGACGGCCGCATCGCGGCGATCGAGGACGACGGCCTGACCGAGAGCCGCTGGACCGAACAGCACCTCGGCCACCCGGTGATCAAGGCCTTCAACGGCACCTACGCCCAGGACATCCTGGACCGCCCCCGCCCGGCCGGTGCCCCCGACCGCATGGCCCTCCCGGTCGCGGGCGACGACGCGGCCGCCAAGGCCAGGGTCCGCGCCCTGATCGACGAGCTCGGCTTCGACACGGTGGACGCGGGCGGCATCGACGACTCCTGGCGCCAGCAGCCGGACACCCCGGTCTACGGCCTCCAGGCCGGCACCGAAGCCGTCACCAAGGCCCTCGCCGAGGCCTCCCCGGAACGCCCGGCGGGCTTCCGCGGCTGACCGCCGCTCAGGCCTCCGCCCAGCTCTTCAGCGCGGCCTTCGACGAGAAGTCGGCCACGTCCTTGTCGTGCGGGTCACTGGTGTACTGGTGGAAGCGCCAGTGGGCCTGGACGCGAGGGTGGCCGGCGGTGACGTAGTCGGCGATCCACAGCCCGTCAGCCGCGTAGGACGTGTCGTCGATGTTCAGCCAGAAATCGCGGTTGCAGTAGAGGATCACCCGGTGGTTCGGGCGCAGGGACTTCACCTTCTTGAGGAAGGTGTCCTTCTCCGCGCTGCTCGCGTGGGTGCCGTCGCCCGTGGTCTCCCAGTCGACGGCGAGGATGTCGCCCGCCCTGGAGGGAGCGGCGGTCACGAAGTGTTCGGCCTGGGCGGCGAGGTTGCCCGGCCACAGGAAGTGGTAGAAGCCCACGACCAGTCCGGCGTCCCGGGCGGTCTTCGTCTGGGCGGCGGTGTGGGGGTTGGTGTACGTGCGGCCCTCCGTCGCCTTGATGAAGGCGAAGGAGAGGCCGCTCGTGTCGTACGAGGACGACTGGAACGCGCTGACATCGATGCCGTGGAGCATGTGGGGGACTCCTCGAAGTGCCGATGGGGGTAAGGAGTTGGAGGTGCTGGTTGAGTGATGCCCCACGATGGCACGCGCGATCCGCTCCACGAGGCGGAAGTCGGCTCCGGGCGACGACCGAACTGAGGACCGACGCCGGCTTCGCCGGCCAGTCCGAGGTGATGATGCTCGCGTGGTCCCCGGCCAACAGCGCCAGACGGGCGGGGGCGCGCGGAGTGCGGGCACGCCGTTCCGCAGCTTCTACACCCCCGAGGAGATGCTGAGCCTGGCCCGCGAGGCCGGGTTCAAGGAGGCCCGGCACGTCTCGGGCGCCTCCCTCGCCGAGCGGTACTTCACCGGCCGCCCGGACGGCCTGCGCCTGTCGACGGGGGAGGACCTGCTGGTGGCCACCACGTGCACCCACCGCCCGCCGTCCCCGCCTGTCGCCCCCGTCCGCCGCGCCCGCGCGTCGATACGATGACGGCAACGGCGAGTTGGGGGGAGTTCCGGAGTGGAAGCGTTGATGAGCATGGCACTCTCGGCGGTCGGCACGGTCGCTTCGGGTGCCGTCTCCGGAGCCAGCGGTGAAGCGGGCAGACGGCTCTCCGAGCGGCTCTGCGACCTGCTGAGCCGGGGCCGCTCCGGTGACAACTCGGGGTCTGCGGCGGCTGGTTCGCGGCTCCCCGCCCCGCCCACCTTCCCCGGCACCGAGTCCGAGCAGACGGCGGCGGCGCGGCAGCTGCTCGAACTCGCCCGCAGATCACCGGAGTTCGCCCGCGAGGTCACGGACTGGGTCCGCGAGGCCGCGTGGCTCTCGCCGCGCACCGTACCCGCCGTGGCGCACGGTGCCTCGCGCCCGCAGATGCTGCCGCCGACGACGGCGGTGTTCACCGACCGCACGGAGGTGCTCGCCTGGCTGACGGCCCTGCTCGACGACGAGGAGCGGACGCCCGGCGCGCCCGCCGTCGCCGTGCTCACCGGGCCGGGCGGCATCGGCAAGACCGCCGCCGCCGTGCACTGCGCGACGGAGCTGCGCGAGCGGTTTCCCGGCGGGGTGCTGTTCGCGGACCTGAAAGGCGCCTCGGCCGGAACGGCGCTCCAGCCGTCCGACGTGCTCGCGTGGTTCCTGGAGCGGCTCGGGGTGCCGCGCGCCCTGGTGCCGGGCGACGAGGCGCGCCAGCGCGATCTCTACCGCGACTGCACCGCCGACCGCCGCCTGGTCGTCGTCCTGGACAACGCCCACGACGACGCCCAGGTCATCCCGCTGCTCCCGGCCTCGCCGCAGTGCCTCGTCCTGGTGACGAGCCGGTACCGCCCCGGGCGGCTCGTGGCCGAGCACGGCGCCCGGCCGTATCCGCTGGGGCCGCTGTCGGCCGAGGACGCGATGACGCTGGTCCGGCGGGTCGCCGGCCGTGACCGCCCCGCCGCGCCCGACGCCGTGGTGCGGGCCGTGGCCGACGGCACGGGCGGGATCCCCCTCGCGCTGTGCACCACGGGCGCCGGCCTCGCCGTCCGGCACCAGCTGACCTGGGAGCGGGTCGCCCAGCAGCTGTCCGGCCGCGGCCGTGTGGACCAGGGGAACGACCGGGCGGGCACCGCCGTGCGTGAAGAGGACCGGGCGGCAACGGCCGATCCCGTCCGGCTCGTCCAGGACGCCGCCTACGCCGAACTCACCCCCGGCTGCGCCGCGTTCTACCGCGCGCTCGCGGTGTGGCCGTGGCCGACCGTGACCGTCCGCACCGCCGCGCACGCCGCCGCCGTCCACGAGGACGAGGCGCGCGGGCTGCTGGAGGAGCTGGCCCGGGTGCATCTGCTGGAAGAGGTCGGGGAGGAGCGCTACCGGTTCCACGACCTGACCCGGGCGCACGCCCACGCGCTGGCGGAGGCCGAGGACGGACCCGCGCGGATGGCGGCCGCCGTCCGCCGGGTCGCGGTCGCGCACCTGCGCTTCGCGGCGGGCGCGGACTTCCGGGTCATGCCGCTGCGCTGGCGGCTCGGCCCCGCGTACCGGGGGCTCGTCCTGCCGGAACACCGCGACCGCGCCGACGGCAAGCGCGCGCTGGCCGAGCTGCGCGCCGAGCGGGAGAACCTCGCGGCCGTCGTCCGGGCCGCGGCCCACCACGGCTTCGACGACCTGGTCTGGCAGCTGTGCGAGGCCCTGTGGGGCCTGCACCTGCTGCTCGGCTACCACGCGCAGTGGATCGACACGCACCTCCTCGGGGTCGAGGCCGCCGGACGCCACGTGGCGCAGGAGTTCGGCGATCCGCGGTCCGTCGGCCGTATGTGGGCCCAACTCGCCTTCGGCTACATGGGGTCGGGCCGGCCGGCGGACGCGGAGCACGCCCTCACGCGGGCCAGGGACGCCGACCGGGCCTGTGGCCACCACCGGGGCGAGGCGACCGCCGTCGAGTCGCTGGGACTGCTCCGGCTCAAGCAGTGGGAGTTCGCGGCGGCGCAGGCGTGTTTCGAGGAGGCGCAGGAGGTCCTGCGCCGGATCGGCCCGGGGCAGGACGGATGGGCGGACGTGCCGCGCGCCACGGCCCTGCTGGCCCACCACATCGGCCGCGCCCAGACCAGGCAGCGTCAATTCCCGGCCGCCGTCGCCCGGTTGAACGACGCCCTCGCCCGGTTCCGCCGACTGCCGGGCGGCGGCGACACCTACAACGCGGGCCGCGTCTACATGAGTCTGGGTGACGCGCACCTCGACGCCGGCGACGCGGAGCAGGCGCGTGTCTGCCTGGACGCGGCCGTCACGGCGATGACCGAGGCGGGCGCCGGGCTTCAGCTGGCCGACGCCCTGGAGGCACGCGCCCGCTGCCACGGCCTGGCGGGACGCCCGGAGCAGGAGGCGGAGGACCTGCGCACCGCCGCCGCACGCTACGAGGCCAACGAGGACCAGCTCGGCCTGACCCGTGTCCGGGCCCGCCTGACGGAACTGACGGCCTGAGCCCCGAGCCGCGCGGCCCGGCGACGCGGAGGCCCGGATCCCGGATCCGGCTCACGGTGCTCCCCGGCCGAGGGGCGCCACGGTGACGCGGTGTGCCGCCCCGCCCGTGCGGACGGTGATCGCGGGCAGGGCGTCGGCCAGGGTCCGGCCGTCGGTGAGCCAGGCGTGGAGCGCGGAGGCGTAGGCGGCGGGATCGCACAGGTCGGCCCGTCCGTCGGGGCCCGCGGTGGCGGCCAGCCGCACGAGGTCGCCCGCGCGGGTGCGGACGACGCAGCGGTCCGGCCCGTCGACGTAGGCGGCCAGTCCGCAGTACGGGTAGCGGTCGAGCGCCTCCGCCGTCCAGGCGGCCGGCGGCCCGAGCCGCGGGTCGTCCCCTGCCGCGTACCGTACGACGACGTCGGCGACGCGCAGCCGGCCGGCCTCCCGGGTCTCCTCGTCGACCACCGTGTGCGCGCAGTCCCAGCGCATGTCCGGGGCGTCCGACGGGTCGGGCCCGGCACCGGCGACGGCGTACCGGGCGACGCGGACCTGCGGCGGATCCGTGCCGAGGCCGCCCGAGAGCACGCGGACCGGGGCGGTACGACGGGCGGGCAGGTACGGCGGCAGCGGCAGCGGGTCGAGCAGCGCCGGGTGCCCCTCGGGCTCGGCCAGCTCCATGAGGCCGTAGAACAGGCGCCGCAGCAGGGCGGCCGACTCTCCCGGTGCCGAACTGGTCTGCTCCGCGAGCTCCTTGTACCGGGCGGGATCGTGCGCGGCGACGGTGTCCTCGATCTGGGCGCGCAGGCTGCCCCGGCGCACGAGGCGCGCAGCCGTACGGCCGAGGGCGGCGACCGGGGAGAGCGGGTCGAGGTCCTGCTGGGGGAACGCGCCGAGGAGGACGGGGATGCCGAGGGAGGCGGCGTAGTAGGTGACGCTGGAGTGGTCGCCGAGGACGCAGTCGGCGGCGATCAGGGCCTGGCGCCAGCCGTCGAGGGGGTCGATCGCGTCGAGGCCGGCCCGCCGGGCGTTGTCCAGCCAGGCGCGGACCTGGCCGGGCCCGTGGCCGTACCAGATGTTCGGATGCAGGACCGCGACGGTCCGGTAGTCGTCGGCGGGCAGTTCCGCCGCGAGGCGGGACAGCAGCCAGGGCAGCAGGTCGTCCGCCGCCGGCTCGGCGGCTCCGCCGAAGAGGGAGCGGGCCGCCCAGGTGGAGCTGACGACGATCAGCCGCTGACCGGGGCCGACGCCCAACGCCCGGCGGTAGAGGGCGCGTTGGGGGAGTGCGGCGAGGATGCGGTCGTAGCAGGGGTCACCGGCGAGGACCGCCGTGGGCGCCGCCTCGGGACAGGCCGAGCGCAGCCGGTCCAGCTGTTCCGGGTGGGAGAGGACGGTGGCGTCGGCGAGGGGACTCCCGTCGGCGAGGAGCCAGTCGGGCGACAGCCCGAAGACCGGTGTTGTCCGGTGTTGTCCGGTGTTGTCCGGTGTTGCGAGCCTCTTATTGTACCCCACCCCGTGCGACAGCACGGCCAACTTGGCCTGTACGGCGGCCAGTTCACCGCCGTAGCTGGCGGACACGGCCAGGTCGAACGGGGTCTCCTTGGCCTGCTCCCACGGCAGGACCGGCAGCCCCGCCCGCGCCAGCAGCTCGGGCACCCCGGCCAGGAACGGGGACGAGCCCGTGCAGGTGGCGAACATCTGCACGCGCAGGTCGCCGGAGAACAGCGGGAGGACGTCCAGCAGACGCGTCGCCGACGTCACGTTGTGCACGACGAACAGGACCCGGCGGCAGCCGACCCGGGTGACCCAGCGCTCCGCGTCCGCCCCCACCGGCACCCGCACCCGTATCCGCGCCGCCCCGTCCGTCACTCCACCCGCTGCCGCCCCACCCGTCACGCGGTTTACCTCAGCACTCGATGATGTTCACCGCAAGTCCGCCCCGCGCCGTCTCCTTGTACTTCACGGACATGTCCGCGCCGGTGTCCTTCATGGTCTTGATGACCTTGTCCAGGGACACCTTGTGGGAGCCGTCGCCGCGCATCGCCATCTTGGCCGCCGTGACCGCCTTCACCGCGGCCATGCCGTTGCGCTCGATGCACGGGATCTGGACCAGGCCGCCGACCGGGTCGCAGGTCAGGCCGAGGTTGTGCTCCATGCCGATCTCGGCCGCGTTCTCGACCTGCTCCGGGCTGCCGCCGAGCACCTCCGCCAGCGCGCCCGCGGCCATGGAGCAGGCGGAGCCGACCTCGCCCTGGCAGCCGACCTCGGCGCCGGAGATGGAGGCGTTCTCCTTGAAGAGCATGCCGATCGCGCCGGCGGCGAGGAGGAAGCGGACCACGCCGTCCTCGTCGGCGCCCGGGACGAAGTCGATGTAGTAGTGCAGCACCGCCGGGATGATGCCCGCCGCGCCGTTGGTCGGGGCGGTCACGACCCGGCCGCCGGCCGCGTTCTCCTCGTTCACGGCCATCGCGTAGAGCGTGATCCACTCCATCGCGTGCGCCAACGGGTCGCCCTCGGCGCGCAGTTGGCGGGCGGAGACGGCCGCGCGGCGGCGGACCTTGAGGCCGCCGGGCAGGATGCCCTCGCGGGACATGCCGCGCCCGACGCACTCGCGCATCACCCGCCATATCTCCAGCAGACCCGCGCGGATCTCGTCCTCGGTCCGCCAGGCCCGCTCGTTCTCCAGCATCAGGGAGGAGATCGACAGGCCGGTCTCCTTCGTGAGGCGGAGGAGTTCGTCGCCGGTGCGGAAGGGGTACTTCAGGACCGCGTCGTCCAGCACGATCCGGTCCGCGCCGACCGCGTCCTCGTCCACGACGAAGCCGCCGCCGACCGAGTAGTACGTCTTCGACAGGAGCTCCGCGCCCTCGGCGTCGTAGGCCCACATCGTCATGCCGTTGGCGTGGTACGGCAGGGCCTTGCGGCGGTGCAGGACCAGGTCGTCGTCGAAGGAGAACGGGATCTCGTGCTCGCCGAGCAGGCTCAGCCGGCCCGCCGCCTTGATCGCCGTCACCCGGTCGTCGGCCGACTCCACGTCCACCGTGCGCGGCGAGGCGCCCTCCAGGCCGAGCAGCACCGCCTTCGGCGTGCCGTGGCCGTGGCCGGTCGCGCCGAGCGAGCCGTACAGCTCGCAGCGCAGCGAGGCGACCGAGGACAGCACGTCCTCGTTGCGCAGCCGGCGGGCGAACATGCGCGCCGCGCGCATCGGGCCGACCGTGTGGGAGCTGGACGGGCCGATGCCGATCGAGAACAGGTCGAAGACCGAGATGGCCACGGACGACTCCTCAAGACGGGGTGGAGCGAAAACGGTGGTACAGGATGGCGGGCACCGCACACGCCGGTACGCGGGTACGTACTCCAGTGTGCGCGGTGCCCTGCAAAAGGTGTCTTACTTGTTCAGACCCGGGTACAGCGGGTGCTTGTCGGCGAGCGCCTGCACGCGCGCCTTCAGGGCCTGAGCGTCGTAGGACGGCTTGAGTGCCTCCGCGATCACGTCGGCGACCTCGGCGAAGTCCTCGGCCGTGAAGCCGCGGGTCGCGAGGGCGGGCGTGCCGATCCGCAGGCCCGAGGTGACCATCGGGGGGCGCGGGTCGTTCGGGACCGCGTTGCGGTTGACCGTGATGCCGACCTCGTGGAGCCGGTCCTCGGCCTGCTGGCCGTCCAGCTCGGACGCGCGCAGGTCGACGAGGATCAGGTGCACGTCCGTACCGCCGGAGAGCACGTTCACCCCGGCCTCGCGGGCGTCCGCCGCGGTCAGGCGCTCGGCGAGGATGCGGGCACCCTCCACCGTACGGCGCTGGCGCTCCTTGAAGTCCTCCGAGGCGGCGACCTTGAAGGACACCGCCTTGGCCGCGATCACGTGCTCCAGGGGGCCGCCCTGGAAGCCCGGGAAGACCGAGGAGTTCAGCTTCTTCGCGAAGTCCTTCTTGGCGAGGATGATGCCGCCGCGCGGGCCGCCGAGCGTCTTGTGGGTGGTCGAGGTGACCACGTCCGCGTGCTCGACCGGGTTCGGGTGCAGCCCGGCCGCGACCAGACCGGCGAAGTGCGCCATGTCGACCCACAGGTACGCCTCGACCTCGTCGGCGATCCGGCGGAACTCGGCGAAGTCCAGCTGACGCGGGTACGCCGACCAGCCGGCGATGATCACCTTCGGGCGGTGCTCCTTGGCGAGCTTCTCCAGCTCGGCCATGTCGACCAGACCGGTCTGCGGGTCCACGTGGTAGGCGACCACGTTGAACTGCTTGCCGGAGAAGTTCAGGCGCATGCCGTGGGTCAGGTGGCCGCCGTGCGCCAGGTCCAGGCCGAGGATGGTGTCCCCGGGCTGGGCGAGGGCGAACAGGGCCGCCTGGTTGGCGGAGGCGCCGGAGTGGGGCTGGACGTTGGCGTACTCGGCGCCGAACAGCTCCTTGACCCGGTCGATGGCGATCTGCTCGGCGACGTCGACGTGCTCGCAGCCGCCGTAGTAGCGGCGGCCGGGGTAGCCCTCGGCGTACTTGTTGGTGAGGACCGAGCCCTGTGCCTCCATCACCGCGAGCGGCGCGAAGTTCTCGGAGGCGATCATCTCCAGCGTGGACTGCTGGCGGCCGAGTTCCGCGTCGACCGCGGCGGCGATCTCCGGGTCCAGCTCGTGCAGGGGAGTGTTCAGGACAGTCATACGGTCAGGACTCCTCGCCGGCGCTGAAGGCCGTGTACTCGTCGGCGCTCATCAGGTCCGCCGGCTCGGCCGAGACGCGGACCTTGAAGAGCCAGCCGCCCTCGAAGGGGGCCGAGTTCACCAGCGCCGGGTCGTCGACGACGTCCTGGTTGGCCTCGACGACCTCACCGGTGACCGGGGAGTACAGGTCGGAGACCGACTTGGTCGACTCCAGTTCGCCGCAGGAGTCACCCGCGGTCACGGTGGCGCCGACCTCGGGGAGCTGGGCGTAGACCACATCGCCGAGCGCGTTGGCCGCGAACTCGGTGATGCCGACCGTCGCGACGCCGTCCTCGGCGGGCGACAGCCACTCGTGCTCCTTGCTGTAGCGCAGCTGCTGGGGGTTCTTCATGGCCTGAATTCTCCTGTACGCGCGGGAGTGCTGATGAAGGGGGGACTGCGGAAACCGCTGGTGAGCGGGCAACTGTGCGCAGGGTCACGTACCCGCCACGGAATCGGGCCCGCGGGGGACGCGACCGCGCCCAGTCTCTACTTCTGGCGCTTGTAGAACGGCAGTGCCACGACCTCGTACGGCTCGTGGCTGCCGCGGATGTCCACGCCGACGCCCTCGGCGCCGGGCGCCGCGTGGGCCGCGTCGACGTAGGCCATGGCGATCGGCTTGCCCAGGGTGGGGGAGGGGGCGCCGGAGGTGACCTCGCCGATCACCCGGCCGCCGGCGACGACGGCGTACCCGGCGCGCGGGACGCGGCGGCCCTCGGCGATCAGCCCGACGAGCACCCGCGGAGGCTCGGACGCGGCGCGCTCGGCGGCCCGCGTGAGCGCCTCGCGCCCGACGAAGTCGCCGTCCTTCTCGAACTTGACCACACGGCCGAGACCGGCGTCGAAGGGGGTGAGCGAGGTGCTCAGCTCGTGCCCGTACAGCGGCATGCCCGCCTCCAGGCGCAGGGTGTCGCGGCAGGACAGGCCGCACGGCACCAGGCCGACACCCTCGCCCGCCTCGGTCAGCGCCTGCCACAGCTCGACCGCGTGCTCGGGCTTCACGAACAGCTCGAAGCCGTCCTCGCCGGTGTAGCCGGTGCGGGCGATCAGGGCGGGGACGCCGGCGACCGTGCCGGGCAGGCCGGCGTAGTACTTCAGGCCGTCCAGGTCGGCGTCGGTGAGCGACTTCAGGATGCCGGGGGACTCCGGGCCCTGGACGGCGATCAGCGCGTAGGCGTCCCGGTCGTCGCGGACCTCGGCGTCGAAGCCCGCGGCGCGCTCGGTGAGGGCGTCCAGCACCACCTGGGCGTTGGAGGCGTTGGCCACGACCAGGTACTCGGTCTCGGCGAGCCGGTAGACGATCAGGTCGTCCAGGATGCCGCCGTCGGCCCGGCAGATCATGGTGTAGCGGGCGCGGCCGACACCGACGGAGGCGATGTTGCCGACCAGGGCGAAGTTCAGCAGGGCGGCGGCCTCGGCGCCGGTCACCGTGATCTCGCCCATGTGGGAGAGGTCGAACAGGCCGGCCCGGGTCCGCACCGCGACGTGCTCGTCGCGCTCGGAGCCGTAGCGCAGGGGCATGTCCCAGCCGGCGAAGTCGGTCATCGTCGCACCGAGCGAGCGATGGAGCTCGTCCAGCGCGGTATGGCGCAGCTCAGTGGGTTCGGTACTGCTCATCGGTCGGTCGTCTCCCAGGACAGCGGAACGGGCGAGGAACGTTCCTCCCCATCTGTCATCGGAACCTGAGAGGTTCGCCACGACCGCCACGGGGACGATCACGGCTTGCACCGTGGGTGGAGCCACTGCCGGCAGCGGCCCGCTTTTCAGATGTGCCTCGCCCGCGCGGTAACGGGGCCTGAGAGATTCAAGGGAGGGACTTGCTCCTTCGGCGCCCCAGCGCAGCGGCTGGGGACTCTCCCGCGCGGATTCAAGCGGCCGGTATGCAGTTGGCGGCCACATCATTGCACGCCGAGCGGGCTTTTGTAACCGGCCTGTGGCAGCACGCGGACCGTACTGCCGACCTCGGTCCATTACCTTCTCTTTACGTTTCACGGGCAGAGCTGTTACTGAACCGACAGGGGAGGACCGACACGGTGAACAGGACCCCGGTGTACGCCACCGTCACCAGCGGCGTCGCGGTGCCGAAGCAGCGCCGCGCCCCGGCCCCGGTCGTCCGGGACCTGCGCGACCGGGCCGGCCGCGGCCCGCACGCCCTGCTCTTCCGCGCCGAGGACCTGGTGGTGATCACGGGACTGCCCGGCAGCGGCAAGTCCACGCTGATGCGCCGCGCGGTCCCCGGCCGCCGGATCGACTCCCAGGACACCCGCGACCGCTGGGCCGCCCGCCTGCCCGGCTTCCTCCCCTACGCGCTCTACCGCCCCCTGGTCCGCCTCGCCCACTACGCGCGCCTGCGCCGCGCCCTGCGCACCGGCGAGGGCGTCGTCGTGCACGACTGCGGCACCCGGAGCTGGGTGCGCGGCTGGCTCGCCCGCGAGGCCCGCCGCCGCGGCGGCACCCTGCACCTGCTCCTGCTGGACGTCACCCCCGGCACGGCCCGCGAGGGCCAGCGCGAGCGCGGCCGGGGCGTCTCCCGCTACGCCTTCACCCGCCACCGCCGTACGACGGCCCGGCTGCTCGCCGCCGTCGAGCGGGGCGCGCTGCCGGCGGGCGTCGGCTCGGCGACCCTGCTGGACCGCCCCGCGGCGGACGCCCTGCGCCGGATCGCGTTCCCACGGTGAGGGGACGGTCACAGCAACCCGCTAGCCTTCATGGTCACAGCAGTGGTTCCCAGCAGGCGGTAGGCAGATGGACTTCCCGGCGGACATTCCCGCGGACTTCCCGGCACAGGCGCACCCCCACCCGCACGGCGGTTGGCCCGGCAACGAGTTGGAGGAGGTGCTCGCGGCCTCCCTCGGCGTGCCCACCGCGGCCGGCCGGATCATCGAGGTCCTCGGCCGCAGCTTCCTGTGGATCCCGCTGCCCAACGGCGGCGGCCCGGGCAGCGGCCCGCTGGACCTGCCCACGCTGGAGATCGACGGCCAGGCCTACGTGCCCGTCTTCAGCTCGGAGGAGCAGCTGCGCCAGGCGGCCGGCTCCCACATGGGGTACACCATCGCCCCGGCCGTCGAGTTCGCCCGGGGCCTGCCCGCGCAGGTCGGCATCGCGGTGAACCCGGACGCGCTGGTCGGCATCCCGCTCCCGCCGGCCGCCGTGGCCGAGCTGTGCCGCGCCGGCCGTACCCCCCTCGACGGCCCGGACACCGGCGGCCGGGTCCGCCTCTTCGAGCCCGACTGGCAGGACGACCCGGTCGACTTCCTCGCCGCCGCGTCCGCCGAGTTCGCCGAGACCGGCGTGGTCCGCACCGCCCGCCGCTGCCTGGCCGCCGTCGAGACGGACGACCCGGTGATGTTCGTGGGCGTGGAGCTCTCCCGGTGGGAGGGCGACCTGCGCACCCTCCCGATGGAGGCCCTGGGCCGCGCCCTGGGCAGGATCCCGGTCGCCTGGCCGGTCAGCCTGGTCCTCCTGGACGTCACGGACGACCCGGTGGCGGAATGGCTGCGGGGGAATGTCAGGCCCTTCTATCAGTACGGCCACTGAAGGCGCCCCAAGGGGGCGCGGGACTGTGTCCGATATGCGGCTCCGCCGCGCGGGCGCGAGAAACCGCAACGCACCCGCACCCGCGAACGAACCCGAAGCGGCACCCCGGCAGGCGCTTAAGCTGTCTCCACACACGGGGCACGGAAAACAGAAGGGCACGACAAGGTGAGCGCGAGCCACAGCGGCGGCCTCGGTAGCGTCGAACACACGCTGCGCCAGGTCACGCCCGGACGCTACGACGCCTACGAGGCCCTGCTGCGTGCCCTCGCCACCCCCTCCTCCGGCCAGATCTGGATGCTGCTGTGGCACGGCCAGGCCGGCTCCCCGGACGCCCAGTACGGGACGATGGAGGTCGACGGCCTCCCCTACGCCCCCTGCGTCACCTCCGCCCAGGAACTGTCGGCCAGCGGCTGGAACCGCTCCTACGAGGTCGTGGACGGGCTCGACGTGGCCCGCACCCTCTACCCGGACCACTACGGCCTGTGGGTCAACCCGCACGCCCCGGGCGGCGGCGTCGGCATCCCCTGGCTGGACCTGCGCCGCATCGCCACGGGCCTGGACCGCCAGCCCGCCGGCCCGCTCCGGGTCGACGAACCCGGCATCGAGGTCCCGCAGTTCTACGCCCTGCTCGCGCAGAACGCCCACCGCACCCCGGCCCTGCGCTCCCTGCGCCGCGCCTGGGTGCAGCCCGCGCTCGGGGCGCCGTACCTCGTGATCGGCCTGGACGTGTACGACACCTCCCCGGCCGCGGTCGACTCGGTGCGCGCGATGATGCAGCAGTCCGTCGGCGCGGTCCCCGAGGGCCTGCCGGTGTCGACGGTCGCGATGACCGACGACTACGACCCGGTCGTGATGTGGATGCGGGCCAACGCCCGCCCGTTCTACGACCGCGACGCCCACGCCGCCGTACCCCCGGCGCACCCCCAGCCCCAGCCGCAGCTCCAGTCACCGCCCCAGCCGCAGGCCCCTGCTCCCGGCTACGGCTATCCGCCGGTGCCCGGCGGCTACTGACCCCGCCGCCGACCTCGCCGTACGGCCGCCAACCCGCCCCGGGCGACCTCCGCTCACCGTCCGCTTGCTGCGACTAACTGTCCGCATAACAGGAAACGCCTGCTTGCATCACGGTTACGCATCCATTCGCTGCCAAGGCTGGCGGCTTGTCGCGCGGGCATTGAAGACTCCCCCTTCAAGGGGCTCGCCCCTGTGTGTACGACGGACTGAATGATGCCGCTACCAGCGGCAAGTGCGGGCCGGTTACCACCGGTTGAGAGGGGTCCCAGCCTAATGACGGCACCATTGCACGAGCCGGCCGCGGAAGCGGCGCCCGGTGCGGCCGAGGAAGCGGCGGTCGCCGCCGCGGACGCGAAGGCCGTTCAGGGCCGCTCCCTGGGACGGATCGCCTGGGAGCGCCTGAAGCGGGACAAACTCGCCCTGGCGGGCGGCGTCGTGGTGCTGCTCCTCATCGTGATCGCGCTGCTCGCGCCCGTCATCACGAGCCTGGTCGGCCAGGACCCGGACGTCTACCACCAGGACCTGATCGACCCGCTGTTCAGCACCCCCAAGGGCTCACTGGGCGGCATCGGCGGTGACCACCTGCTCGGCGTGGAGCCGGTCAACGGCCGCGACATCTTCGCCCGCATCCTCTACGGCGCGCAGATCTCGCTTCTCGTCGGCTTCCTGTCCGCCGTGGTCGCCGTCATCCTGGGCACGGTCCTCGGCGTCCTGGCGGGCTTCTTCGGCGGCTGGGTGGACTCCCTGATCAGCCGGGTCATGGACGGCCTGCTCGCCTTCCCGCAGCTGCTGTTCATCATCGCGCTGGTCTCCGTCATGCCCAACCAGATGCTGGGACTCACCGGCACGGGCGTGCGGGTGTTCGTGATGATCCTGGTCATCGGTTTCTTCGGCTGGCCGTACATCGGCCGGGTGGTCCGCGGCCAGACGCTCTCGCTGCGTGAGCGCGAGTACGTCGAGGCGGCCCGCTCGCTCGGCGCCGGGCAGTTCTACATCCTCTTCAAGGAGCTGCTGCCCAACCTCGTCGCGCCCATCATCGTGTACACGACGATGATGATCCCCACGAACATCCTCACCGAGGCGGCGCTCAGCTTCCTGGGCGTGGGCGTCAAGCCGCCCACGTCCTCCTGGGGGCAGATGCTGTCGAGTGCGATCGACTACTACGACTCGGACCCCATGTACATGGTGATCCCGGGCGTGGCGATCTTCATCACGGTTCTTGCCTTCAACCTCTTCGGCGACGGCGTGCGGGACGCGCTCGACCCGAAGGGCTCCCGCTGAAGTGCCGTACCCCAAGCATCCCGTGAGCTCAGCCACGGGGTCTCTCATCAATTCCGGAGGATCCGAGATCGTGACTACCCAACGCACCTCAGGGCGGCGCAAGCAGGCCCTTGCCGCTGCCGCAGTGGTCGCCGGGCTGCTGACCACGGCGGCGTGTGGCGGAGGCAACGGCAGCTCGAAGAACGGCGCGGCCGGCTTCGACGCGGCGAACAACAAGGTTGCCCAGGCCGACCAGGTCAAGAAGGGCGGCACCCTGAAGTTCGTGAGCACGCAGGACGCCGACTCGTGGGACACCACGCGCGGCTACTACGGCTTCATGTGGGACTTCTCCCGCTACTACAGCCGTCAGCTGCTCACCTACAAGACGGAGCCGGGTGCCGAGGGCGCGAAGCTCACCCCGGACCTCGCCACCGACGCGGGCAAGGTCTCGGCCGACGGCAAGACCTACACCTTCACGCTGCGTGACGGGATCACCTGGGAGGACGGCAAGGCCATCACCTCCCAGGACATCAAGTACGGCATCGAGCGCTCCTGGGCGCAGGACGTGCTGTCCGGCGGTCCGGTCTACCTCCAGCAGATGCTGGACCCGAACAACACCTACAAGGGTCCGTACAAGGACACCTCGAAGGACCACCTGGGCCTGAAGGCGATCGACACGCCGGACGCGAAGACGATCGTCTTCCACCTGCCGACGGCCAACTCGGACTTCCTCCAGGTGCTGGCGATGACCACGGCCTCGCCGGTCCGCCAGGACATGGACACCAAGTCCAAGTACGGCCTGCACCCGTTCTCCTCCGGCCCGTACAAGTTCCAGTCGTACAGCCCGGGCAAGAACCTGGTCCTGGTCCGCAACACCAACTGGAAGGCGTCCTCGGACCCGGTCCGCAAGGCGTACCCGGACAAGATCACCCTGGACATCTCCACCAACCAGGCCGACTCGGACCAGCGCCTGATCGACGGCGACTACGACATCGACGCCTCGCAGACCGGCCTTGGCCCGCAGGGCCGCCAGATCGCCCTGAAGCAGCACAAGGACAACCTGGACAACCCGGTCTCCGGCTTCATCCGCTACGCGGTCTTCCCGCAGAGCGTCAAGCCGTTCGACAACCTCCACTGCCGCAAGGCCGTGATCTACGCCGCCGACCACGTGTCGCTGCAGACCGCCCGCGGTGGCCCGATCGCCGGTGGTGACATCGGCACCAACATGCTCCCGCCGTCGGTCGCCGGTGGCGAGGGCCAGAAGTACGACCCGTACCAGATCTCCGGTGCCAACAAGAACGGCAACGTCAACCTGGCCAAGCAGGAGCTCAAGGCCTGCGGTCAGCCGAACGGCTTCTCGACCACCATCGCCGTCCGCAACAACAAGGCGCAGGAAGTCGCCACCGCCGAGTCCCTGCAGGCCGCGCTGAAGAAGGTCGGCATCAACGCCGACATCTACCAGTACGACGGCTCGCAGAGCCCGGGCATCATCGGCTCCCCGTCGAACGTCGAGAAGAAGAAGCTCGGCATCATCATCATGGGCTGGGGTCCGGACTTCCCGACCGTCCAGGGCTACGGCATCCCGCTGTGGGACAGCAAGTACATCCTGCAGAGCGGTAACAACAACTACGCCCTGATCAAGGACAAGACGATCGACGGGCTCTTCGACCAGTACACCACCACGCTGGACGAGGCGAAGAAGACGCAGATCTCCACGGAGATCAACCACAAGGTGATGGAGGGCGCGTACTACCTGCCCTTCACCTTCGAGCGGCTGCTCAACATCCGCTCCTCGCGTCTGGGCAACGTGTACACGACGAACGCGTACAGCGGTTACTACGACTTCGTCAACCTCGGCCTGAAGTCCACGAAGTAGTCCCGGCACACCCGCCGAACGGCACGAAAGGCAGGTGAAGGCCGGCGCGGCGAGCCGCGGGCCCTCCGGAAGATCTCCGGGGGCCCGCGGTCCGCGGCGGGCCGTTAGCTGTGCTCGCTTACCTCATCAGGCGGCTGTTCGCCGCCGTAGTGATGCTGGTGGTCATCATCCTGGTGGTCTTCAGCATCTTCTTCCTCGTCCCCAAGTGGGCGGGCGTGGACATCGCCACGAGCTTCGTGGGCAAGCAGGCGGACCCGCACGCCGTCGAGGCGGTGCGCGAGAAGCTGGGTCTGAGCGATCCGATCTACTCGCAGGTCTGGCACTTCTTCAAGGGCATATTCGTGGGCCGCACCTACGCGGCCGGCGGCGATGTCACCCACTGTGCCGCGCCGTGCTTCGGCTACTCCTTCCGCAGTGAGCAGGCCGTCTGGCCGGTGCTGACCGACCGCTTCCCGGTGACCCTGGGTCTCGCGCTCGGTGCCGCCGTGCTGTGGCTGGTCTTCGGTGTCGCCGCGGGTGTGCTCTCCGCCCTCAAGCGGGGCAGCCTGTGGGACCGCGGCGCGATGGTCGTCGCCCTCAGCGGTGTCTCGCTGCCGATCTACTTCACGGGTCTGCTCTCGCTGGCGATCTTCAGCTACGGACTGAACTGGATCAACGGCCAGTACGTCTCGATCAGCGACAGCTTCTCCGGCTGGCTGGGCGGCATGATCCTGCCCTGGATCACCCTCGCCTTCCTGTACGCGGCGATGTACGCCCGTATCACCAGGGCCACCATGCTGGAGATCCTCGGTGAGGACTACATCCGCACCGCCCGCGCCAAGGGCCTCAAGGAGCAGGTCGTCATCGGCAAGCACGCCATGCGCTCGACGATGACCCCGATCCTGACCATGCTCGGCATGGACCTCGGCGCCCTGATCGGCGGCGCGATCCTCACCGAGACCACGTTCAGCATCCCCGGCCTCGGCCAGGCCGTGCTGACCGCCATCAAGAACCAGGATCTGCCGATCATCCTGGGCGTCACCCTGATCACCTCCCTCGCGGTGCTCATCGCCAACCTCGCGGTCGATGTGCTGTACGCCGTGATCGACCCCCGAGTGAGGCTCGCATGACCGAACTCAGCAAGACCGGAGCAGCCGTGGGCGAGCCCACGGAGGCCTCGCCCGCGCCGACCTCCTTCCTCGAAGTGCGCGACCTGAAGGTGCACTTCCCGACCGACGACGGTCTGGTGAAGTCCGTCGACGGCCTCAGCTTCCAGCTGGAGAAGGGCAAGACCCTCGGCATCGTGGGCGAGTCGGGCTCCGGCAAGTCCGTGACCTCGCTCGGCATCATGGGCCTGCACACCGCCGGCCAGTACGGCAAGCGCAAGGCGCAGATCTCCGGCGAGATCTGGCTGAACGGCACCGAGCTGCTGTCCGCCGACCCCGACCACGTGCGCAAGCTGCGCGGCCGCGACATGGCGATGATCTTCCAGGATCCGCTGTCGGCGCTGCACCCGTACTACACGATCGGCGCGCAGATCGTGGAGGCGTACCGGATCCACCACGACGTCGACAAGAAGACCGCGAAGAAGCGCGCGGTCGAGATGCTCGACCGGGTGGGCATCCCGCAGCCGGACAAGCGGGTGAACAGCTACCCGCACGAGTTCTCCGGCGGTATGCGCCAGCGCGCCATGATCGCCATGTCGCTGGTGAACAACCCCGAGCTGCTCATCGCGGACGAGCCGACCACCGCGCTCGACGTGACGGTCCAGGCGCAGATCCTGGACCTGATCCGCGATCTGCAGAAGGAGTTCGGCTCCGCGGTCATCATCATCACCCACGACCTGGGCGTCGTCGCCGAACTGGCCGACGACATCCTGGTGATGTACGGCGGCCGCTGCGTGGAGCGCGGTCCGGCCGAGAAGGTGTTCTACGAGCCCCGCCACCCCTACACCTGGGGTCTGCTCGGTTCGATGCCGCGTCTGGACCGCGACCAGCAGGAGCGTCTCATCCCGGTCAAGGGCTCCCCGCCCTCGCTGATCAACATCCCGTCCGGCTGCGCCTTCAACCCGCGCTGCCCGTACGCCGACGTCCCGAAGGACAACGTGACCCGCACGGTCCGCCCCGAGCTGACCGAGGTCGGGAGCAAGCACTGGGCCGCCTGCCACATGTCGCAGGAGCAGCGGGAACGGATCTGGACCGAAGAGATTGCGCCGAAGCTGTGAGTGAGAACGCAGAGGACAAAGAGGTGAAGGCTGCCGGTGCGGCCACCCTCGGCAAGGACGTCGCACCCGGCGAGACCCTGCTGAAGGTGACCGGGCTGCAGAAGCACTTCCCCATCAAGCAGGGGCTGCTCCAGCGGCAGGTCGGTGCCGTGCGCGCCGTCGACGGCATCGACTTCGAGGTCCGCGCCGGGGAGACCCTCGGCGTGGTGGGCGAGTCGGGCTGCGGCAAGTCCACCATGGGCCGCCTGATCACCCGGCTGCTCGAACCGACCGCCGGAAAGGTGGAGTTCGAGGGCAAGGACATCACGCACCTCGGTGTCGCGGGCATGCGCCCGATGCGCCGTGACGTGCAGATGATCTTCCAGGACCCGTACTCCTCGCTGAACCCGCGCCACACCATCGGCACCATCGTCGGAGCCCCGTTCCGGCTCCAGGGTGTCGAGCCGGAGGGCGGGATCAAGAAGGAGGTGCAGCGGCTGCTGTCGGTGGTCGGCCTCAACCCCGAGCACTACAACCGCTACCCGCACGAGTTCTCCGGCGGTCAGCGTCAGCGCATCGGCATCGCCCGCGCGCTCGCCCTGAAGCCGAAGCTGGTCGTCGCCGACGAGCCGGTCTCCGCGCTGGACGTGTCGATCCAGGCCCAGGTCGTGAACCTCATGGACGACCTCCAGGAGGAACTGGGCCTGACGTACGTGATCATCGCGCACGACCTCTCGGTCGTCCGGCACGTCTCGGACCGGATCGCGGTGATGTACCTCGGCAAGATCGTCGAACTCGCCGACCGGGACCTGCTGTACAAGACGCCGATGCACCCGTACACCAAGGCGCTCATGTCCGCGGTGCCGATCCCGGACCCGAAGCGGAAGAACGCCAAGAGCGAGCGCATCCTGCTCAAGGGCGACGTCCCCTCGCCGATCTCCCCGCCGAGCGGCTGCCGGTTCCACACCCGGTGCTGGAAGGCCACGGAGATCTGCAGGACGACCGAGCCCCAGCTCGTGGAGCTGCGTCCGGGACAGCGCGTCGCCTGCCACCACCCCGAGAACTTCGAGGACCAGGCACCGCAGGACACCGTCCTGCTGACGGCCGCGAAGGAGGCCGCCGAGCTGGTCTCCGACGAGGTGCTGGCCGAGTCGGCCCAGACCTCGGAGGCGCTGGCCACGGCGGTCGCCGAGGGTGAGGTGGGCTCCGAGGAGACCGGGACCGCCGAGTCGCGGGAGCCGAGCGAGACGGCGGCCGAGGAGTCGGCCGAGGAGACCACCGAGGGCGGCTCGACCGACAAGTAAGGACACCTCAGTAAGAAAGGCTCACAGGGATGTCACCCTGTGAGCCTTTCTTTGTAAGGTTCACGCGCCCCGGCAGGCGAGAATGTCGGGGTGCAGCTCCAGCCTCTCTTCAGTCCCTCCGTCCAGCACTCGCTGGACGTCATCGGCATCTTCGTGTTCGCGATCTCCGGCGCGCTGCTGGCCGTCCGGAAGAACTTCGACGTGTTCGGCATCGGCGTCCTCGCCGAGGTCACCGCGCTGGGCGGGGGACTGTTCCGCGACCTGATCATCGGGGCCGTACCACCGGCGGCCTTCACCGACCTCGGGTACTTCGTCACCCCGCTGCTCGCCGCGCTCGTCGTCTTCTTCCTGCATCCGCACGTGGAGCGGATCCAGCGGGCGGTGCTCGTCTTCGACGCGGCCGGCCTCGGCCTGTTCTGTGTCAGCGGTACGACGAAGGCGTACAGCTACGGCCTCGGCCTGACCGCGTCGGCGACGCTGGGCCTCGCGACCGCCGTCGGCGGCGGCGTCCTGCGGGACGTGCTGGCCAACGAGGTGCCGTCGCTGCTGCGCTGGGACCGCGACCTCTACGCGGTCCCAGCGATCGTCGGCGCCACGATGGTGGTGCTGTGCATCCGTTACGGCGTGCTGAACCCGTACACCAGCGGGCTCGCGGTCGTCACGGCTTTCGTGCTCCGCCTGCTCGCGATGCGCTACCACTGGCGAGCTCCGCGCGCCTGGAACCGCCGCTCGACGGTGTCAGAGGACTGAGCGGGCTCGGCGTGCGGGTGTGCCGGGGGGTGCTGCTCTGCCCCGTCAGCTCCGTGGTCAGCCACTCGAAGACCGTCGGCACCTGCGGCCGCCACAGCGCCATCGAGTGTCCGCCCATGCTGCGCGGCAGGAACACCACCTTCACGTACGTCGGCGGCTTCGCGATCTGTTCCAGTGCCACACCGGCCTGGTAGCCGTCGCCGTTCTCGCCGGAGATGTAGAGGGCGATCTTCGGCGGGGTGCGGTAGTTCTTCAGGATGTAGTAGGGGTTGTTGGCCCGCCGCAGCTCCTCGCTCCCCGCGGCCAGCGAGTTGCGCTCGCCGATCGGGTCGTTGTAGCCGGAGAGGCTGACGGCGGCCCGGTAGCGGTCGGGGTGGGCGACGGCCAGCTTGGCCGCGCAGTGGGCGCCGGCCGAGTAGCCGGCCGCGGCCCAGCCGTCCGGCGCGGACTGGGCGCGGAAGTTGTCCGTGATCATCTTCGGTACGTCGATGCTCAGCCAGGTGTCCGCGTTCACCGTGCCGGGGATGTTGGCGCAGCCGGTGTCGATCTTGGCGATCAGGTTCGTGCGCGGGGCCACCAGGATGAACGGGGCGACCTGGCCGCTCTTCATGAGCGGTTCCAGCTGCTCGTGCGCCTTCATGGACCCGAACCAGGCCTTCGCCGAGCCCGGGTAGCCCGACAGCAGCTCGACGACCGGGAACTTCTTGTCCTTGTAGGCCGGATCGTCGTACTGCGGCGGCAGCCAGACGTAGACCTCGGCGCTCACCCCCGACACCTGGCCCTTGAGCTGGGTGACCTTGACCCCGCCGGCCGCGTGCATGCCGGGACCGTCGGCCTGGGTGAACTTCTGCTCCACCTTGGGCAGCTTCTTGTACGCGATGCCGCCGGTGCCGTCGGCGCCGAGGTTCGCGGCCTGCTGTACGTGGTTGCCCGTGCCGAGCAGGTCGGCCCAGTTGTCGTAGAGGTTGTTCGAGTTGTTGACCAACACGAAGACGAGGGTGATGGCGGTGCCCTGGGCGAAGAGCAGCATCAGTACGCGGGCGGCGGCGCGCAGGGCCTTGGGCCCGCGCACCCGCGACCAGAAGGCGAGCGGCAGTATCAGTGCAACCACGGCCAGCACGATGGTCGTGTAGAGGAACGGAGTCCCGGTGAGGCTCATGTCCCCATAGAGGGGAATCAGGGGCCTGGGGTTCTGGACGTCTCCGGGCGCTTACCGAGAAATTGCCGGAAGCTCACCCGGATGGCCGACAGGGAAACGGCAGGGTCTCGCCCCTCCGAGAAAGCTACCGCTTAGTAATTTTCTGTTGTACCGTTCACCCATGCCAGAAGGAGCCTCCGCACCCGCCGCACCGGCACCGGCCGTGATCGGCGCCAGCGAGTTCGACCGCGACACCGCCGTCACCCGGCGCGCGTCCGGGGTCTACGACATCGACCTCTCGGCCGGCTGGACCATCATCAGCGCCGTCAACGGCGGCTACCTGCTGGCCGTGCTCGGCCGGGCCCTCGCCGACACCCTGCCGCACCCGGACCCCTTCACCGTCACCGCGCACTACCTGACCGCCTCGCGCCCCGGCCCGGCGGTCGTCCGCACCGAGACGGTCCGCACCGGCCGCACGCTCTCCACCGGCCAGGCCTCCCTCTACCAGTACGACGACAACGGCGACGAGGTCGAACGCATCCGCGTCCTCGCCTCCTACGGCGACCTCGCCGACCTCCCCGACGACGTCCGTACGACGGCGACGCCGCCCGCCATCCCGCCGCTGGAGCAGTGCTTCGGCGCCGAGGACGGACCTGCCCCCGTCGAGGGCAGCTCGGCGATCGCCGACCGCCTGATGCTCAAGCTGGACCCGTCGACCCTCGGCTGGGCCCTGGGCGCACCCTCCGGCAAGGGGGAGATGCGCGCCTGGTTCGGCCTGGCCGACGGCCGCGACGCGGACCCCCTCTCGCTGCTGCTCGCGGTGGACGCGCTGCCGCCCACCGCCTTCGAGATCGGCCTGAAGGGCTGGGTCCCCACGGTGGAACTCACGGTCCACGTGCGCCACCGCCCGGCCCCCGGCCCGCTGCGGATCTCCATCACCACGCGCAACCTGGCCGGCGGCTTCCTGGAGGAGGACGCCGAGGTCTGGGACACCGACGACCGTCTGGTCGCCCAGTCCCGCCAACTCGCCCGCGTCCGCCTGCCCTGAGCCCCACACCCACCCCACCGGGCCCGCCCGACGGACCTGCCAACGGCCCGGCGGCGCTCCGGGCGCGGTGTGCCAGGCCCGCCCGCGTGGCCTGCCGGTCAGGCTGGTTGCGGCTCGCGGTGCCGCCCCCGGCCTGCCGCCTCCGGTCGGCGCACGCGGCATCTGCGGACCCCCGCCCACCAGTCGGACTCCCGGCCGCGCGGCGGTGCTCCGTCCGCCCGGTGGCGCTCCTGGTGCGCGGTGAAGCGCGGTCCGCGGTGTGTCAGGGGCGGACGAGGGGCTCGCGGCCGAGCCAGGCTGCAAGTTCTTCGTAGGGGCCGGCGTTGCCGGGGGCCGGGCGGCGGGGGTGGAAGGGGGGCTTGCGGTCGGCGGCGTCGGGGGACGCGACGTCGCGGGGGCGGGAGTCGGGCAGCACCGCGCGGGCGATGGCGAGCGCGAACCCGGCCAGGTCCGGGTCGAGTTCACAGGGTCGGCCGAGGCCCTCGGCCAGGTCCCAGGTGTGGGTGACGATCTCCATCACGTAGCCCGAGAGCGCCGCGTGACCCGGGACCTCGCCCCAGGGCACGCGCGCGGGCGTCGTCATCCGCTCGTCGCTCTCCCAGGCCTTGAGCGCGCGGGTCCTGACCTCGTCGTAGGCCGCCGCCCAGCCGTCGTCCTCGACGCCCTCCACGGCCGGGACGACGGCGAGCCCGTCGCCGCCCTCGCCGACCACCGCGAGGCGCAGGGTGCCGCCGACGACGTGGCCGAGCAGGGCGCGTACGTCGTACGCGCTGCACGGCGTCGGGCGGGCCAGGTCGGCGGGCCGTACGGACCCGATCAGCGCGGCCGCCTGTTCGGTGGCGCGGACGTGGACGGGGCGGGGGTCGGTGAAGCCGGTGCTGGCCATGGGGCGTTCCTCTTCCTCGGGGTGCCGCGGTCGGTGCGGCTGCGTGCCGTTCGGTGAACCGAGCCTCTCTCGATAACCTGACAGAAGCCGTCAACATTTGCGCGCGGCCTGGTCGCGCTGCACGCTGAGCGCGTGAAGTCCGACCGGCTGCTGTCGATCCTGCTGCTCCTCCAGACCCGGGGCCGGGTCCCCGCGCGCGAACTCGCCGGCCGGCTGGAGGTGTCGGTCCGCACCGTCTACCGCGACATCGAGGCGCTGTCCGCCTCCGGCGTCCCGGTGTACGCCGAGCGCGGCCGGCACGGCGGCATCGAACTCCTCGCCGGATTCCGCACCGACGTCACCGGACTGACCGCCGACGAGTCCCGCGCCCTGTTCGTCCTCGCCGCCCAGGGCACCCACGCCGCGCTCGGCCTCGACGCGGCCCTCGGCTCGGCCCTGCGCAAGGTGATGGCCGCACTCCCGGCGCCGCACCGGCCCGCCGCCGAGGTGACCAGCCGGCGCATCCTGGTCGACGCCACCCGCTGGCGCGGCGGACCCCGGCAGGCGGCGGACCTCGCGGCCCTCCAGGACGCGGTCTTCTCCGACCGGCGCCTGCGCCTGCGCTACCGGCACAGCGGGGAGCGGGAACCGCGGACGTACACCGTGGACCCGTACGGACTGGTCGCCAAGGCCGGGGTCTGGTACCTGATCGCCGACCGGCGCGGCCGCCCGCAGCTGTTCCGGGCCGACCGGGTGCGCTCGGCCCGGCTCCTCGACGACCCCGTGCGGCGCCGCGCCGGGGTCGAACTCGCCGACGTCTGGGAGGTGTTGCGCCGCCAGGTGGAGGAGCGGGACGGCGGGATCGAGGTCACCGCACGGGTCCGGCGGGCCCGGCTGGATCTGTTCCGTCGGATGGCGGCCGCCGAGCTGACCGCCGTGCCCGACGACGACGGCACGGGGGAGTGGGTCACCGTCCGGCTCAGGTACCCGGTGCTCCGCGCGGTGCGCCAACTCCTCGCCTTCTCCGATCAGGTGGAGGTCCTCGACCCGCCCGAGGCGCGCGCGGAGCTGCTGGCCGGTGCCCGTCGTGTCACGGCCCTGTACCAGCCGGGCCCCTGACCCGGGATCGACAGCCGGCGGACAGGAGGGGCCCAAGTGCCGCCAAGACAGCGTTGGTTGAGTGCGGCTCTCAGGAAATCCTCATCCGCACCGGAGCTGGTCCTCATGAAGCGTGCCCGTCTCGCCCCCGCCGTCGCCCTGCTGGCGCTCTCCCCGCTGCTGCTGGCCGCGTGCGGCTCGGGCGACTCGTCGCCGTCCGCGTCCTCCTCGCCGTCCTCCGGCGGTGGCAACTCCGGCGGGCAGCAGGCCTGTACGGCGCCGTCCGGTATGCCCGGCGCCGGCGGCTCCCGCCGGCCGGGCGGGGCTCCGTCCGGCCTGCCCTCGGGGGTGTCCACGGCGAAGCCGACCGGCACGCCGTCCGCAGTGCCGTCCGCAGTGCCGACCGGGAAGCCGGCCGGAAAGCCGACGGGTGCCGCCTCGGGCGGGCCGAGCGGCGGACCCGGCGGGCAGGGCGGCTGCGGCGGTGGCCCGGGCGGCGGACGGAGCGGGGGCCGGGCCCGGCAGGGCTGACGGCCGTACGACGGCGGGGGCGGTACGCGTCGAGCATGCCGCTCCCGCCGTTCGTGCGCGTCCGCTCAGTCGAGCCAGTGGCTGCGGCCGACGGTGATGAGCCGCATCTGTCGCAGGGCGCGCTGCGTGACCCGCTCCCGCTCCTCCGCCGGGGCCTCCTGCGCCTCCAGGAACAGGGAGGCGGTGATGAGCATCTGGTCGACGTAGAGGTGCGCGAGCATCAGCAGGTCGTCGTCGTTCCAGCCCGCGGCCTCCGGGTCCTTGGCCAGCTCGGCCTTGACCTCCTCGGCGAACCGCTCCAGCTGGGCCCGGATCGCCTCCCGCACCGGCTGGACCCCGCCGTGCCGCTCGCGCGCGATGAAGCGGACGTGCGCGGGGTGGGTGTCCACGTGGTGTGAGATCAGCTTGATGGCGCGGGTGATGCGCTCCTCGCTGCCGCCCGCCGTCGACACCGTCGTCCGCACCATCGGGTGCAGGCTGCCCAGCGCCTCGTCGACCAGCGCCACCCCGAGGTCGGCGGTCGAGCGGAAGTGCCGGTAGAAGGCGGTCGGGGCGACACCGACGGCACGGGTGACCTCGCGCAGACCCAGGCTGCTCAGGCTCTGCTCCTCCAGCAGCGCGAGCGCGGCGTCGAGGAACGCCTGCCGGGTCTTCTGTTTCTGCGCCTGCCGGATGCCGAAGGTGTGACTCATGTCATCCAGTTAACAACTGTTCTCTGGAATTGGAAAGCCGCGGAAGGCGCTAGACTCTAAGTCAGTGAACAACTGTTACTACAACTGTTCACCCAAACTTCACACCGGCCCCGACGCCGGCCCGGACCGGGCCGGTGCGAGGCCTCTCGGAGGGGGGATCTGATCCCATGTTGTTCCTCGTCGCCGCACTCATGCTCTTCGGCGTCGTGCTGGGCACCGTCGCCCACGCACCGCTGACCGTCACCGCCCTCATCGCCGCCGTCATCGCCGTCTGGCTCGGCGCCTTCGCGATCCGCGAGCGCATCGGCCGCCGACGCGGCACGCAGGCCAACTGACCGTCCGCCACGACTTCCTGGAGCTTGAGCATCATGCAACTCACCGCACCGGTCACGAGCGGCACCGACACCCGGCGGGGACCGCGCGACGCCGACGGCATGGCCGTGGCGTCCTTCATCCTCGGCCTGCTCGGCCTGCTCGTCCTCAACATCTTCCTCGGCCCGATCGCCATCGCCCTGGCCGTGGTCTCCCTGTGGCGGGGCACCGTCCGCCGCGGCCGCGCCTGGCTGGGCCTCGCCCTGGGCGCCGCGGACCTGGCGGTCCTGGTCCTGTCGATGCAGCTGAGCCACACGGTGTCCTGGAGCCTGTAGGGCCCGGAGTGCGCAGGGGGTACGGCCCGGCCGTACCGGGCGCCTCACCGCCGAGTCGGGGTGAGCGCGCAGCTTGGCGCATCCGCGGCCGAGACGGACCGAGGAGGCCCCGTAGAATCAGGGCACCATGGCTTACCTCGACCACGCCGCGACAACCCCCATGCTCCCGGAGGCGGCAGAGGCACTCACCGCCCAGCTGAGCATCACGGGCAACGCCTCCTCCCTGCACGCGGCCGGCCGCCGGGCCCGCCGTACCGTCGAGGAGTCCCGCGAAACCCTCGCGGAAGCACTGGGCGCCCGCCCCAGTGAGGTCGTCTTCACCTCGGGCGGCACCGAGGCGGACAACCTCGCCGTCAAGGGCCTGTACTGGTCCCGCCGCGCCGCCGACCCGGCCCGCACCCGGGTGCTGTCCAGCCCCGTCGAGCACCACGCCGTCCTCGACGCCGTGCACTGGCTCGGCGAACACGAGGGCGCGACGGTCGAGTACCTTCCCGTCGACTCCTACGGCCGCGTCCACCCCGAGGCGCTGCGCGAGGCCATCGCCCGCAACCCCGACGACGTCGCCCTGGTGACGGTGATGTGGGCCAACAACGAGATCGGCACGCTCCTGCCGATCCGTGAACTCGCCGACGTCACCGCCGAGTTCGGCATCCCGCTGCACTCCGACGCGGTCCAGGCCTTCGGTCAGGTCCCGCTGGACTTCGCCGCCTCCGGCCTCGCCGCGATGACCGTGTCCGGCCACAAGATCGGCGGCCCGTACGGCATCGGCGCGCTGCTGCTCGGCCGTGAGTACAGCCCCGTCCCCGTGCTGCACGGCGGCGGCCAGGAGCGGCACGTCCGCTCCGGCACCCTCGACGTCCCCGTCATCGCCTCCTTCGCCGTCGCCGGCCGGCTCGCCGCCGAGCGGCGCGAGGGCTTCGCCCGCGAAGTCGGCGCGCTGCGCGACCGGTTGATCGAGGCCGTGCGCGACGCCGTGCCGGACGCGATACTCGGCGGTGACCCGGACCCCGAGGGGCGACTTCCGGCCAACGCCCACTTCACGTTCCCCGGCTGCGAGGGCGACTCCCTGCTGCTCCTGCTGGACGCCCAGGGCATCGAGTGCTCCACCGGCTCCGCCTGCACCGCGGGCGTCGCCCAGCCCAGCCATGTGCTCCTGGCCACCGGCACGGACCCGGAGCTGGCCCGCGGCACCCTGCGCTTCTCCCTCGGGCACACCTCGACCGAGGCGGACGTGAAGGCGGTGGCCAAGGCGATCGGCCCGGCGGTGGAACGGGCGCGCGCCGCGGGCCTGAGCTGAGACGCAGCGGTGCCGCTCCACGCCGTGGAGCGGCACCGCTGCATGATGCGACCTACGAGGCGGGTTCCCTTCGCCGGTATTGTCCGGATCAGGTAGCTGGGGGTCGCCTTCCGGTCCAGTCCTTGCGACCTTCCGGCCTCTCAGCCCGAGCGTCGACGTCGGCACCAGCGGAGATCTCGTACCTCTCGGTGAAGGGAGATCCTGTATCTCTCGCTGAAGTCGGCTACTCCGCTTGGACTCCCTCACTCGTCTCGTAGGTCTATTTCCAGGATAAATCGGTCCGAATAGCATGCAAGGGGTCTGGGCCTTGATTTTTTACGGAGTCGCCTCCCGGGGCCCCGTACCCTGGAAGGGCTATGACTGAGACCCCGCAGCGCCCCCTCCGTGTCCTCGCCGCCATGTCCGGCGGAGTCGACTCCGCCGTCGCCGCCGCGCGCGCCGCGGAAGCCGGGCACGACGTCACCGGCGTCCACCTCGCGCTCTCCGCGAACCCGCAGTCCTTCCGCACCGGCGCGCGGGGCTGTTGCACCATCGAGGACTCACGCGACGCCCGCCGCGCGGCCGACGTCATCGGCATCCCGTTCTACGTCTGGGACCTCGCCGACCGCTTCCGCGAGGACGTGGTCGAGGACTTCATCGCCGAGTACGAGGCCGGCCGCACCCCCAACCCCTGCCTGCGCTGCAACGAGAAGATCAAGTTCGCCGCGCTGCTCGACAAGGCGCTCGCGCTGGGCTTCGACGCGGTGTGCACGGGGCACTACGCCAAGGTGATCGTGCGCGAGGACGGCTCCCGCGAGCTGCACCGCGCCTCCGACATGGCCAAGGACCAGTCGTACGTCCTCGGTGTGCTGGACGAGAAGCAGCTCGCCCACGCCCTGTTCCCGCTCGGCGACACGGTCACCACCAAGGACGAGATCCGCGCCGAGGCCGAGCGCCGGGGCCTCGCCGTCGCCAAGAAGCCCGACTCGCACGACATCTGCTTCATCGCCGACGGCGACACCCAGGGCTTCCTCGCCGGGCGGCTCGGCAAGGCCGAGGGCGACATCGTCGACGAGTCCGGCACCCGGCTGGGCACCCACGACGGGGCGTACGGCTTCACCATCGGCCAGCGCAAGGGCCTCAGGATCGGCACGCCCGCCCCCGACGGCAAACCGCGCTACGTCCTCGACATCTCCCCGGTGACCAACACGGTCACCGTCGGCCCGGCCGCCGCCCTGGACGTGGTGGGCCTGACCGCGATCAAGCCCCGCTGGTGCGGCACCGCCCCCGCCGGCCCCGGCACCTACACCGCCCAGCTGCGCGCGCACGGCGGCGAGACCGAGGCCACCGCCGAGCCGGTCGACGGCGAGCTGCGCGTGACCTTCACCGAGCCGGTCCGCGGCGTCGCCCCCGGCCAGGCGATCGTCCTGTACGACGGCACGCGCGTGGTGGGCTCGGCGACGATCGCGACGACCACGCGCGCGACAGCCGACGCGCTGTAGCCCTCCGGTACTACGGGGCCGGCCCGCAGGGGGCCTAGGCCGTGAAGTAGTCCGCCAGCACCGGCCCCAGCACCTCCGGCTCCACCATGTGGGTCTGCCCCTCCAGGACCCGGTGGGAGCCCTGGGGCACGGTGTCGGCGACCGCGAGGGACGCCTCGCGCATCCACGCCGGACTCGCCCCGCCCGCGACGGACAGCACGGGCACGGAGATCGCGGCGAGCTCCTCCCGGGGGAGCAGCCCGTCGCCCATGACCGTGTCGTCGTACGCGAGACTCGGGGCGACGGCCTCCATGCCGGCCCACATCGGCGAGTCGCGGGCGCCCCGGATCATCTCCTCGCCGAGGCCCGTCAGCCGCAGGAACAGCTCCACCGCGTCCCCGCGCCGGCCGGCCGCGAGCGCCTCGGTCAGGGCCCGCTTGTACGCGGCCTCCCGCTCGGCCCCGCCCTGGAGGAAGTCGGCGTACGGCACCTCGTACACGGCCACCCGGCGCACCGGCAGCCCGCTCGCCGCCGCCCGCAGCACCAGCGCGCCGCCCGACGAGACCCCGAACAGCGCGGCGTCCCCGCCGACCGCGTCGACCAGCGCGGCCAGGTCCTCGACCTCGCGCGCGACCGCGTACGGCGCCGTGTCGTCGCTCGCCCCGCGGCCCCGGCGGTCGTAGACGACGGCCGTACAGCGGTCCGCGAGCCGCGCGGCCAGGGGCGCCACGGTGCCCCCGGTGGACATCGCGCCGCACACCAGGATCACCACGGGCCCCTGGCCGGTCACTTCGTACGCGAGGGCGGTGCCGTCGCGTGACGTCGTCTTCTTGTCCATGCCGGTGCAGACTGCCGCACCGGCCGGTACTCATCGCTCACGACACGTCGGTGCCGCGCAGATCATGACACTTCGGGCTCGTAGAAGCAGTAGTGGTCCTTGATGCCCGCCACCTCCGGCTTCGGGTCCGGGTACGCCCAGACCAGGTCCGGCGCGTCCGCCAGGGACCAGTAGGACGCCGTGCCCTTGAAGGGGCAGACGGTGTGGGTGTCGGAGGGCGTCAGCAGGTCGAGGCGTACGTCCTCGGCGGGGATGTAGTACCGCGGGGGACAGCCCGTCTCGCGCAGTACCAGGGGTCGGTCGGTCTCCGCGAGCACCAGGTCTCCGTGCACCACGCGCACGTGCCGCTCGCCCTGCTCGATGGTGATGGTGTGTCCTTCGGCCATATCAGGGAAGCACCGCCGGGCGCCCGGTTCTTCCCGGGCACGGCCCGCGATCGGCCCGCGTACGGTAGAGGCCATGAACATCTGTGTCTTCCTGTCCGCCGCCGACCTCGACGAGCGTTACACGCGCCCCGCGCGCGAGTTCGCGGAACTGCTCGGCAGGGCCGGTCACACACTGGTCTGGGGCGGTTCCGACGTCGGCCTGATGAAGGTCGTCGCCGACGGCGTGCAGGAGGCGGGCGGCAGGCTGCTGGGCGTCTCCGTGGAGTTCCTCGCGAACAAGGCGCGCCCCGGCGCCGACGAGATGGTCATCGCCCCCGACCTCGCCGAGCGCAAGCGGCTGCTGCTGGAGAAGGCCGACGCCGTGGTGATCATGGTGGGCGGCACCGGCACGCTGGACGAGGCCACCGAGATCCTGGAGCTGAAGAAGCACGGGCGCGCCGAAAAGCCGGTCGTCCTGCTGAACACCGCGGGCTTCTACGACGGCCTGGAGACGCAGTTCCGCCGCATGGAGGCCGAGGGCTTCCTGCCGCGCCCGCTGGCCGAGCTGATGTTCTTCGCCGCCGAGCCGGCCGCCGCGCTGGCCCACCTGGAGTCCGCGGCATGAGGCACCGCCGCGGGGGCGGGCGGCCGCTGATGCGAGCATGGCGGGCATGGCTACACATGTGATCACCGGCGCCGGTTCCGGTATCGGCGCCGCCGTCGCCCGCCGTCTGCACGCGCGCGGGGACGAACTCGTCCTCCACGCGCGCGACGCGGGCCGCGCGAAGGAGCTGGCGGCGCAGTTCCCCGGCGCCCGCACGCTGGTCGGAGACCTCGCCGACCCGGACCGCCTCTCCTGGGCCTTCTCGCACCAGACCCTCCCCGACCGCGTGGACTGCCTCGTGCACGTGGCCGGGGTCGTCGACCTCGGCGGGGTCGGCGAGCTGACCCCCAAGTCCTGGCACCACCAGCTCAACGTCAACCTGATCGCGCCCGCCGAGCTGACCCGGCACTTCCTGCCCCAGCTGCGGGCCGCCCGCGGTCATGTGCTCTTCGTCAACTCCGGCGCCGGCCTGAGCGCCCACGCCAACTGGTCCGCGTACGCCGCCTCGAAGCACGGTCTGAAGGCCCTGGCGGACTCCCTGCGCCACGAGGAGCACGCGAACGGCGTCCGCGTCACCTCGGTCTACCCCGGGCGCACGGCGAGCCCCATGCAGGCGAAGGTGCACCAGCAGGAGGGCAAGGACTACGACGCCGGGCAGTGGATCGACCCCGAGTCGGTCGCGACGACGATCCTGATGGCCCTGGACCTGCCGAGGGACGCGGAGGTCAACGACCTGACGGTACGGCCGGGGCGCTGACCTCGAGGGTCCGGGGCGCGCAGCTCCCCGCCGCGGCCACGGCATACCCTGCCGAGGTGAGTGAGAACACCCAGTTCAGGTTCCCCGCGGCCACCGGCGTCGGATCCATGCCCGGCGGGGACGCCAGGGAAGCGGCAAAGACCGTCACCGGCAGCTTCGAGGACTTTCCGCACCTCGCCGAGCTGCCCGCGCGCGGGCCGGGCGCCGACATGATCGGCCGCAGCGCCGGTCTGCTGGTCGAGCTGTACGCGCGCGTGGAGCCCAGCGGCTGGCGGATCGGCGACCGGCCGGGCCGGGACACCAAGCGTGCCCGGTCCTGGCTGGCCGAGGACCTGGACGCCCTGGAGGAGTTCACCCAGGGCTACGAGGGCGACCTCAAAGTGCAGGCCGTCGGCCCCTGGACGCTCGCCGCCGCCCTGGAGCTGAGGAACGGCGAGTCCGCCCTCTCCGACCCCGGCGCCTGCCGCGACCTCGCCGCCTCCCTCGCCGAGGGGCTGCGGCTCCACCTCGCCGAGGTACGGCGCCGTGTCCCGGGCGCCCGCCTCGTCCTCCAGCTCGACGAGCCCACGCTCACCGCCGTCCTGCGCGGCCAGGTCCGCACCGCCAGCGGCTACCGCACCCACCGCGCCGTGGACCGCCAGGTCGTCGAGGCCACCCTCCGGGACGTCATCGCCGTACACGGCGACGGCCCCGTCGCCGTCCACTCCTGCGCCCCCGACGTGCCGTTCGCCCTGCTGCGGCGGGCCGGCGCGCACGCCGTCTCCTTCGATTTCTCGCTGCTCACCGAGCGTGACGACGATGCGATCGGCGAGGCCGTCGAGGGCGGCACGCGGCTGTTCGCCGGTGTCGTGCCGGGCACGGACGGCCCATTGTCAGACCCTGCCGGTAGCGTCATGGGTGTCAGGACGCTGTGGCGCAGGCTGGGGCTGCAACCGGGGCTGCTCGCGCAGGCCGTCACGGTGACCCCGGCGTGCGGTCTGGCGGGCGCCTCCCCGGCGTACGCACGCCAGGCCCTCGCCCACTGCGTCCGGGCGGCGAGATCCCTCGCGGACAACCCAGAGTAACGGGAGGACAACACGGTGGCCGGCGACAAGCAGCAGGCGGAGACGGCAGTGCCCGCCGAGGCACGGGACAAGCACGCGCAGCTCGCTGAGCAGATCGAGGAGCACCGCTTCCGGTACTACGTGAAGGACGCTCCCGTCGTCAGCGACGCCGAGTTCGACAAGCTCCTGAAGACTCTGGAGGCCCTGGAGGAGCAGTATCCGGAGCTGCGCACCCCGGACTCGCCCACCCAGAAGGTCGCGGGGTCGTACGAGACGGAGTTCACCGCGGTCGAGCACCGCCAGCGCATGCTGTCGCTCGACAACACCTTCAACGACGAGGAACTGGCCGCCTGGGCCGACCGCATCGCGCGCGAACTCGGCGACCAGCAGTACCACTTCCTGTGCGAGCTGAAGGTCGACGGCCTCGCGGTCAACCTCACCTACGAGCACGGCCGCCTCACGCGCGCGGCGACCCGCGGCGACGGCCGTACCGGCGAGGACATCACGCCCAACGTCCGTACGATCACCGAGATCCCGGACCGGCTGCACGGCGACGAGGTCCCGGACCTGGTGGAGATCCGCGGCGAGGTCTACTTCCCGATGGAGAAGTTCCTGGAGCTGAACGAACGCCTGGTCGCCGCCGGTGACAAGCCGTTCGCCAACCCCCGCAACGCCGCCGCCGGTTCGCTGCGCCAGAAGGACCCGCGCGTCACCGCCACCCGCCCGCTGCACATGGTCGTCCACGGCATCGGCGCCCTGGAGGGCTTCACGGGCATGACCCGGCTGTCCCAGGCGTACGACCTGCTGAAGACCTGGGGCCTGCCCACCTCGCCGCACAACCGGGTGGTCGACGACCTCGACGGCGTACGGCAGTTCATCGCCCACTACGACGGCGAGAACCGCCACTCGGTGGAGCACGAGATCGACGGCGCCGTCGTCAAGCTGGACGAGATCCGCCTCCAGGGCCGACTCGGCTCCACCGCGCGGGCCCCGCGCTGGGCGATCGCCTACAAGTACGCGCCGGAAGAGGTCAACACCAAGCTCATCGACATCAAGGTGGGCGTCGGCCGCACCGGCCGCGTCACGCCGTACGCCCAGGTGGAGCCGGTCACGGTCGCGGGCAGCGAGGTCGAGTTCGCCACCCTGCACAACCAGGAGGTCGTCAAGGCCAAGGGCGTCCTCATCGGTGACACGGTCGTCATCCGCAAGGCCGGTGACGTCATCCCGGAGATCCTCGGCCCGGTGGTCGACCTGCGGGACGGCGGCGAGCGGGAGTTCGTGATGCCGGCCGAGTGCCCGGAGTGCGGCACGCCGCTGCGGCCCATGAAGGAGGGCGACATCGACCTCCGCTGCCCCAACGCCCGTACGTGTCCGGCCCAGTTGCGCGAGCGCGTGACCTATCTCGCGGGCCGTGAGTGCCTGGACATCGAGGGCTTCGGCGCGGTGGCCGCCGCCGCGCTCACCCGCCCGCTGGAGCCGGCCGACCCGCCGCTGGTGGACGAGGGCGACGTGTTCGACCTGACGGTGGACAAGCTGCTGCCCATCAAGGCCTACGTCCTCGACCCCGACAGCGGTCTGCCCAAGCGTGACCCCAAGACGGGCGAGGAGAAGGTCGTCACCGTCTTCGCCAACCAGAAGGGTGAGCCGAAGAAGAACACCCTCGCCCTGCTGGAGAACATCGAGGCGGCCAAGCAGCGCCCGCTGGCGCGATTCCTCAACGGACTGTCCATCCGGCACGTCGGACCGGTGGCCGCGCAGGCCCTCGCCCGCGAGTTCCGCTCCATCGACCGTATCGAACAGGCCAGCGAGGAAGAGCTGGCGGCCACCGACGGCGTCGGCCCGATCATCGCGACCGCGCTCAAGGAATGGTTCGCCGAGGAGTGGCACCGGGAGATCGTCCGCAAGTGGAAGGCCGCCGGAGTCCCGCTGGAGGACCAGTCCACCGGCGAAGATGAGGGCCCGCGCCCGCTGGAGGGGCTCACCGTCGTCGTCACCGGAACGCTGGAGAACTTCACACGGGACGGTGCCAAGGACGCGCTTCAGAGCCGGGGCGCGAAAGTGACCGGATCCGTATCGAAGAAGACGTCGTTCGTCGTTGTGGGTGACAATCCCGGCTCGAAGTACGACAAGGCCATGCAATTGAAGGTTCCGGTCCTGAACGAGGACGGTTTCGCCGTCCTTTTGGAGCAGGGCCCGGACGCCGCGGCCGAAGTCGCGCTTCCGACCGAGGAGTAGCGGTTGAAGGCCACCCGATCGGCGCATATCAGATGCATACGGGTGGCCTGGGCGCATTCGGGCAACCGTCGACGACCGGTGCCCGTGGAAGCCTTCAGCGGCCTACTGTTGAGGTGTGCGCCTGCCGTGCCCAGCTGCGGTCGGGGCATTCCCGTGCGCTCCCAAGGCGCGGGGAACGTTTCTTCAACGCGGAGCCGCTGATGGGTGTCGGACATCGGGCCGCGTGGCGTGGGCACCGCCGGGTGTGAGAGGGACGGGAATGGAACCGACCGAGAGCGTCGCCCCGGACTCACGGCTGCGTCTGCGCCGTCGCGCGGGTGCCTGGCGGGGGACCCGGTGGGCGGTACGGGCGGACGGGCGTGCGGCGGGCCGGGTCCGCCGGGCCGGTCCGGGCGCCGTAGCCGAGGCCCATCCGCCGATACCCGTGACCGCCGTCGAACCGGCCCGCGGCCTGACCGGGCCGGGCGGGCCCGGGACGGGAACCGACGCCGGGCCGGCCCGGCGCCTGCCCTGGCCCGCCCTGCCCGCGGCCCTCGTGGCCGGCGCCGCCCTCGTCCTGGCCGCCGGCTTCTACCGCGCCTTCGCCGGTCACCACGCCCTCTTCCCGGGCGGCACCGTCGGCTGGTCGCTGGCCCTGCTCACCGGCGTCATCGTCGGCCACCTCGTCATGCTGGGCCGCGCCCGCTGGTGGGGCGGCACCGGCTCCGGCGCCGCGCTCACCCTCGCCGTCCTGCTGCTCTACGGCTGGGTGCCCGCCGGGATGGTCAGCCTCACCGTCGTCGTCCTGGTCGGCATCGCCCGCCGCCACCGCTGGCGCCAGGGCGTCCTGCACGGCGCGGTGGACCTCCTCGGCATCGGCGCCGGCGCGCTGCTCCTCGGCGCGTTCGGCCGGGTCCCGAGCGTCGAGACACCCTGGCGGCCGGAGAGCTGGAGCATCCCCACCGCGCCGGAGGTCGTCCTCGTCGCCGGTGTCTACCTCGCGGTCAGCCGCGGCCTGTTGTGGTACCTGCACGCTCCGGTCGACGGCAAGGTGCCCACCGTCGACCGGGCGTCCCTGGTCCGGCAGGGCCTTCTCGCCGTCGCGCTGCTCGGCATCGCGCCCCTGCTGTGTGTCGTCGCCGACGCCCAGCCGATCCTGCTGCCGCTGTTCGCGATCCCGCTCATCGCCCTCGACTCCACCCTGTGGATGGCCCGCGCGCGGGCCGAGGAGCAGCTGCGCGACCCGCTGACCGGGCTGCCCAACCGGCAGTGGCTGCTGGAGCGGATCTGGACCGCGCTCGACGACGCCGAACGCATCAGCGCCCGCTCCGCCCTCATGCTGATCGACCTCGACCGTTTCCGGTCGGTCAACGACACCCTCGGTCATCTCGCCGGTGACCGGCTGCTGCTCCAGATAGCCGACCGGCTGCGCCTCGCCCTGCCGCGCGGAGCGGAGGCCGCGCGGCTCGGCGGCGACGAGTTCGCGGTCTTACTGCCCGTCGCCGACTCCACCACGTCGGCCACCCGTGTCGCCCGCGGCCTCGTCGCCGCCCTCAGCTCCCCGCTCGACCTCGACGGCCTCACCCTCGTCCTGGAGGCCAGCGCGGGCGTCGCCGTCTTCCCCGACCACGCCCTGGACGCCGAGGGACTGCTGCGCCGCGCGGACGTGGCGATGTACCAGGCGAAGCGCGACCGTACGGGCGTCGAGGTCTACGAGTCCAAGCGGGACTCCAACACTCCCGACCGCCTCGGCCTGCTGGGCGATCTGCGCCGGGCGCTGGACGCGCACGAGGTGCAGCTGCACTACCAGCCCAAGGTCCGCTTCGACGGCCAGGTCGCCGGCCTGGAGGCGCTGGTGCGCTGGGTCCACCCCGAGCGCGGGAAGGTGCCGCCGGACGAGTTCATAGCGATCGCCGAGTCCTCCGGGCTGATGCCCCATCTGACGGAGTACGTGCTGGAGACCGCGCTCGGGCAGGTCGCCCGCTGGCGGGCCCAGGGGCTGCGGGTGCCGGTGGCCGTGAACGTCTCCCCGCGCGATGTGCACACGCCCGGTTTCGCCGGCTCGGTCGCGGCGCGGCTGGCCCGGCACGGGGTCCCCGCGGGGGCGCTCCAGCTGGAGATCACCGAGCACGTCCTGCTGGAGGACCCGCAGCGCGCCGCCGACACCCTCGCCGGGCTCACCGGGCACGGCGTGAAGATGTCGCTGGACGACTTCGGCACCGGGTACTCGTCGCTGGTGCATCTGCGGCGGCTGCCGGTGAGCGAGCTGAAGATCGACCGCTCCTTCGTGGCCCGGCTGGCCGTCGACACCGAGGACGCGGAGATCGTGCGCTGCACGGTCGACCTGGCGCACTCGCTGGGGCTGCTCGTCGTCGCCGAGGGCGTGGAGGACGACGAGACCTGGGAGCGGCTGCGGGACATGGGGTGCGACGCGGTGCAGGGCTGGCTGGTCGCCGCCGCGATGCCGCCGGAGGAGACCACGGCGTGGCTGCTGGCGCGGGGGTCGCGGGGATGGCAGCGGCCGCGGGCGGCACTCCCCAGCGCCGAGTGACCTTCCCGCCCCGCGCCACTACGGCGCGCTGAAGTGGCTGACCAGGAGCTGCGCCGGCCGATCCGTCGGTGATCGTCCTGTGCGACGGCGGCACGAAAGCCGTCGCGTCCGGGATCCGCTTCGCCCCCGAGGTCGTTGTACTGATCAGTGCCGGACCGCTCTTCGCGGTCCGGCCCCGCACCGGCCGGCTCCACACAAGGGGGATGTGCGATGTCTCTGTTCGTGCCCAGGTTCGACGACACCGTGGTGGTCCGGGACGCCGAGGCCGAAGTCGTCGGTCAGGCTCCCACCGGCGTCAAGCTGCTCGCCGACAGCAGTGCCAGCGGCGGCGCGCTGTCCACGGTCCGGGTCACCCTCGCCGAGGGGGCCGACGGCGCCAGACCGCATGTGCACCACAACTCCGCCGAGATGTTCTTCCTGCTCGACGGTGCCGCCGACTTCCTCTCCGGGGACGACGTGGTCACTGCCGGGCCCGGGGACCTGATCATCGTCCCGCCGGACCGGCCCCATGCCTTCGCCGCGGCCCCCGGCAGCCCGGCCGACATCCTGATCGTGATCGCGCCCGGCGTCGAGCGCTTCGAGTACTTCCGCCACCTCCAGCGCATCCGCCTCGGCGAGGTCACCCCGGAGAGCCTGCTGGAGGTCCAGGAGCTGTACGACAACCACTTCCTGAGGAGCGACGCCTGGGACGGCCGGCACCGCTGACGACACCGCTGACGGCCGCGCCCCGGGAAACCGTTTCACGGGCACAGGGCCCCGCCCCATAGGATTGGGGACTGGCGTCACATTCCCGCCTGCCGCGCGACGCCTGGCACGCACGCTCGCTGCGTTGCCGAATCGCCCACGTGGCTCCGCCACGAGGGCGCTCCGGCGCCTTGCGATCGCACGCGCCAGACGCCGCGCGACCCGCCCTTCGGGCGGACGGCGGAAATGCGACGCCAGCCCCCAGCCCCAAACCACACACACTCACCCCAGAGGATCGCTGCATGCCTGGCATCACGCGCGAGGAGGTCGCCCACCTCGCCCGGCTGGCGCGTCTGGAGCTGAAGCCCGAAGAACTCGACCACTTCGCGGGACAGCTGGACGACATCATCGGCGCGGTGGCCCGCGTCAGCGAGGTCGCCGACCAAGACGTACCGCCGACCTCGCACCCGCTCCCGCTGACGAACGTCATGCGCGCGGACGAGGTCCGTCCCTCGCTCACCCCCGAGCAGGCGCTCTCCGGCGCCCCGGCCCAGGAGCAGCAGCGTTTCAAGGTGCCGCAGATCCTGGGGGAGGAGTGACCGACATGACGGACAGCACCATCATCAAGCTCACGGCCGCGCAGATCGCCGAGAAGATCGCCTCCGGCGAGCTCACGGCCGTCGAGGTCACCGAGGCCCACCTCGCCCGCATCGAGGCCGTCGACGAGAAGGTGCACGCCTTCCTGCACGTCGACCGTGAGGGCGCCCTCGCCCAGGCCCGCGCCGTGGACGAGAAGCGGGCCCGCGGCGAGAAGCTCGGCCCGCTGGCCGGCGTCCCGCTCGCGCTCAAGGACATCTTCACGACCGAGGGCGTGCCCACGACCGTCGGTTCGAAGATCCTGGAGGGCTGGATCCCGCCGTACGACGCGACGCTCACCAAGCGGCTCAAGGCCGCCGACGTCGTCATCCTCGGCAAGACCAACATGGACGAGTTCGCCATGGGGTCCTCCACCGAGAACAGCGCCTACGGCCCGACCGGCAACCCCTGGGACCTGACCAAGATCCCCGGCGGCTCCGGCGGCGGTTCCTCCGCCGCCCTCGCCTCCTTCGAGGCCCCGCTCGCCATCGGCACCGACACCGGCGGCTCCATCCGCCAGCCGGCCGCCGTCACCGGCACGGTCGGTGTGAAGCCGACGTACGGCGCGGTCTCCCGCTTCGGCATGGTGGCGTTCTCGTCCTCCCTCGACCAGGGCGGACCCTGCGCCCGTACGGTCCTGGACGCGGCGCTGCTGCACGAGGTCATCGCCGGGCACGACCCGCTCGACTCCACCTCCATCGACGCCCCGGTCCCGGCGGTCGTCGAGGCCGCCCGCAACGGCTCGGTGCGGGGCATGCGCGTCGGCGTGGTCAAGCAGTTCCGCGGCGAGGGCTACCAGGCCGGTGTCATCCAGCGCTTCGACGAGTCCGTCGAGCTGCTGAAGGAGCTGGGCGCCGAGATCGTCGAGCTGGACTGCCCGTCCTTCGACCTGGCCCTGTCGGCGTACTACCTGATCGCGCCCTCCGAGTGCTCCTCCAACCTCGCCCGCTTCGACGGCCTGCGCTACGGCCTGCGCACCGGCGATGACGGCGGGCACTCGGCCGAGGAGGTCACCTCCCTCACCCGTGAGGCGGGCTTCGGCCCCGAGGTCAAGCGCCGCATCATGCTCGGCACGTACGCCCTGAGCTCCGGCTACTACGACGCGTACTACGGCTCCGCCCAGAAGGTCCGCACGCTCATCACGCGGGACTTCGAGAAGGCCTTCGAGCAGGTGGACGTGATCGTGTCCCCCACGACGCCCACCACCGCCTTCGCGATCGGCGAGCGCGCCGACGACCCGATGGCCATGTACCTCGCGGACCTGTGCACCATCCCGACCAACCTGGCGGGCAACGCGGCCATGTCCCTGCCCTGCGGCCTCGCCCCGGAGGACAACCTCCCGGTGGGCCTGCAGATCATCGCCCCGGCGCTCCAGGACGACCGGCTGTACAAGGTGGGCGCCGCCGTCGAGGCCGCCTTCGTGGAAAAGTGGGGACACCCGCTGCTGGAGGAGGCTCCGTCGCTGTGAGCAACGCACTGTCGAAGGCCAAGGGCTTCAAGAAGTCGAAGTCCGGCACGTACCTGTCCATGGGCACGACCGCGTTCGGCGCGATCGGTGTGGCCAAGCAGATCAAGAAGGCCCGCGCCGAGCACGACACGCTGCGCCTGATCGACGCCACCGTGTCCGCCGTCGCGATCGTCACCGGCCTCGCCATCCTCTACCGCGAGCTGAAGCGGCTGGGCGACGACGACGTCCTGCTGGGCTGAGAGGGAAGTTTTCACCGTGACCACCACGACCGACCTGGTGTCGTACGAGGACGCGCTGGCGTCGTACGACCCCGTCATGGGCCTTGAGGTCCATGTCGAACTCGGCACCAGGACCAAGATGTTCTGCGGCTGTTCGACCGAGCTGGGCGCCGAGCCCAACTCGCAGACCTGCCCGACCTGCCTCGGCCTGCCCGGCGCGCTCCCGGTCGTCAACGCGACCGGCGTCGAGTCCGCCATCAAGATCGGCCTCGCGCTGAACTGCGAGATCGCGCAGTGGTGCCGCTTCGCCCGGAAGAACTACTTCTATCCGGACATGCCGAAGAACTTCCAGACCTCCCAGTACGACGAGCCGATCGCCTTCAACGGCTACCTCGACGTGCAGCTGGAGGACGGCGAGTCCTTCCGCGTGGAGATCGAGCGCGCGCACATGGAGGAGGACACCGGCAAGTCCACGCACGTGGGCGGCGCGACCGGTCGTATCCACGGCGCCTCGCACTCGCTGCTGGACTACAACCGCGCGGGCATCCCGCTCATCGAGATCGTCACCAAGCCGATCGTGGGCGCCGGCGAGCGCGCCCCCGAGGTGGCGAAGGCGTACGTCCGTGAGCTGCGCGAGGTCATCCGTGCCCTCGGCGTGTCCGAGGCCCGCATGGAGATGGGCCAGATGCGCTGCGACGTGAACCTGTCGCTGCGCCCGAACGGCACCGAGAAGTTCGGCACGCGCTCCGAGACGAAGAACGTCAACTCGCTGCGTTCCGTGGAGCGTGCGGCCCGCTTCGAGATCATGCGCCACGCGGCCGTGCTCTCCGGCGGCGGCACGATCGTCCAGGAGACCCGCCACTTCCACGAGGACACCGGGTCCACGACCTCGGGCCGCGTGAAGGAGGAGGCCGAGGACTACCGGTACTTCCCCGAGCCCGACCTCGTCCCCGTGGCCCCCTCCCGTGAGTGGGTCGAGGAGATCCGCGCCGCGCTGCCGGAGATGCCGCTGGCCCGCCGTACCCGGCTGCTCGCCGAGTGGGGCATCACGGCCACCGACATGCAGGCGATCCTCAACGCCGGCGCGCTGGACCCGATCGTCGCCACGATCGACGCCGGTGCCGACGCGGCCTCCGCCCGCAAGTGGTGGATGGGCGAACTGGCGCGCAGCGCCAACGAGTCCGGCACGTCCCTGGACGAGCTGGCCATCACGCCGCAGCAGGTGGCCCGGGTCACCGAGCTCGTCGCGAAGGGCGACCTGAACGACAAGCTGGCCCGCCAGGTCATCGAGGGCGTCCTCGCGGGCGAGGGCACCCCGGACGAGGTCGTCGACAAGCGCGGTCTGAAGGTCGTCTCGGACGAGGGCGCGCTGACCGCCGCCGTCGAGGAGGCCATCGCCGGCAACCCGGGCGTCGCGGACAAGATCCGCGGCGGCAAGGTGGCCGCGGCCGGCGCCCTGGTCGGCGCCGTCATGAAGGCCACCCGGGGCCAGGCCGACGCGGCCCGCGTCAAGGAGCTGATCCTGGAGAAGCTGGGCGTCAGCGAGGGCTGAGCCCACGCTGTGTATGGCTGTGCGCGGCCCCGGAGGCATGTCCTCCGGGGCCGTTCGCATGCCTGCCGGGCACAGGCACTACGCTCGCCCGCCATGAGCACACGTACCGATTCCGACACCGGACCCGCCATAACCGAGGCGGAGGACGAGGCGGACCACGTCGAAGACGCCCGCCGGGCCCGCTGGCTGGCCGTCGGCACCGGTGTGCTGCTGACCCTCGCCGGGCTCGCCGCCTCGCTGTTCAAGCTCACCGGCGCCGCCTCCGCCCGCGTACCCGCCGCCTACGGCCTGGGGGCCGCCGTGTGCGCCCTCGCCGCCGCGCTCGGGGCCAGGGGCCGTACCCGCAGGGCGCTGTGGCTGATGATCGCCGGGACGATGGTCATGGCGCTGGGGGACCAGTCCGACTGAAGACCGAAGTAAGTGCCCGATAAAGCGACAGAGTTTACGGGACTGTCTGTGACCTCCCACCCACTCGTGTGAAGAAGCCCACGAACACGGCAAAGGATCACATTCGCCTGCAAGAGTGTCTTGCGCTTGCTCATCCGTTCTTTGCGGGCTGTTCAGTTCATGGACGATTGTTCCCGGCCAAAGATCCACACATCGCGATTCTGGGAGCACGTCCGTGGCAGACCTCGCCCGTTGGTGTGTCCGGCACCGGTTGATCACCGTGCTGCTGTGGCTGCTCGCCTTCGGCGGGGTGAGTGCGGCCGCCGCCGTCGCCGGGACGTCCTACTCGAACGACTACGCGGTCCCGGGCACCGAGTCCGGCCGGGCGGAGCACCTGCTCAAGCAGGGCTTTCCGGGGCTGGGCGGGGACAACGACACCGTCGTCTGGCACACCGGCGGCGAGACCGTCCGCGCCGCCGGCGTCGAGCAGACCATGACCCGCACCCTCGACCGGATCGCCGCCCTGCCCGGCGTGGCCTCCGTGACCGGCCCGTACGGCCCCCAGGGCGCCCACCGGATCAGCGCCGACGGCCGCACGGCCTACGCCACCGTCACCTTCACCCAGCCCTCCGAGGAGATCGGCAGGTCCGAGGCGCAGGCCGTGGTGAGCACCGCCAAGGCCGCCGCGCACGACGGGCTCCAGGTCGAGCTGGGCGGCGACGCGATCGGGCTCACCGCGTCCCCGCGCGAGCACACCGCCGAACTGGTCGGCGTGCTCGTCGCCGCCGTCGTGCTGTTCCTCGCCTTCGGCTCGCCCGCCGCCTCTGCCCTGCCCATCGCCACCGCGCTGGTCGGCGTCGGCACCGCGTACTCCGGCATCGGGCTGCTCGGACACGCTCTGACCGTCGCCGACTTCGCGCCCATGCTCGCCATGCTGATCGGGCTCGGCGTCGGCATCGACTACGCGCTGTTCATCGTGACCAGACACCGGCGCGGTCTGAAACGCGGGCTGAGCGTCACCGAGGCCGCCGTGAACGCCGTGGCCACCACCGGACGGGCCGTCGTGTTCGCGGGTGCGACGGTGTGCATCGCCCTGCTGGGGATGCTGATCCTGCGCCTCGGCTTCCTCAACGGGGTCGCCGTCGCCGCCTCGTTGACGGTCGTGCTCACCGTCGCCGCCTCGGTCACGCTGCTGCCCGCCCTGCTGTCGTACATCGGTCCGCGCGCCCTCAGCCGCCGCGAGCGGCGCCATCTCGCCGCGCACGGACCGGGCCCGGAGCTGCCCACGGGACTCGCCGCCCGCTGGTCGGCGCTGGTCGAACGCCACCCCAGACTGCTCGGCGCGCTCGCCGTCGCCGTCGTCGCCGTCCTCGCCGTGCCGACCCTCTCGCTGCACCTCGGCACCTCCGACCAGGGCAACGACCCGCGCACCTCCACCACCCGCAAGGCCTACGACCTGCTCGCCGAGGGCTTCGGACCGGGCGTGAACGGACCGCTCACCCTGGTGACCCGGGTCGACGGGGCCGCCGACAAGCTCGCCCTGGACAACCTCGACGACACCCTGCGCACCACCCCCGGCGTCGCCTCCGCCACCCCGGTCGTCTACGGCGCCGGCGGCGAGACCGCCTACCTCACGGTCGTCCCCGCCTCCGCGCCCCAGTCGCAGGACACCAGCGACCTCGTGGACCGGCTGCGGAACGACGTCCTGCCCCGCGCGGAGACCGGCACCTCCCTCGACGTCCAGGTCGGCGGAGTGACCGCCGGCTACGACGACTTCGCGGATGTGATCGTCGGCAAACTCCCGCTGTTCGTCGGCGCGGTCGTCGGACTCGGCTGCCTCCTGCTGCTGGTCGCCTTCCGCTCGCTCGGCATCCCGGCGAAGGCCGCCGTGATGAACGTCGCCGCCGTGGCCGCCGCGTTCGGCATCGTCGTCGCCGTCTTCCAGTGGGGCTGGGGCAGCGAACTGCTCGGCCTCGGCCGGGCCGGGCCCATCGAGCCCTTCCTGCCCGTGATCATGGTCTCGGTCCTCTTCGGGCTCTCCATGGACTACCAGGTCTTCCTGGTCAGCCGGATGTACGAGGAGTGGCTGGAGACCGGCGACAACCGGCGCGCCGTCCGCGTGGGCCTCGCCGAGACCAGCCGGGTCATCAACTCCGCCGCGGTCATCATGATCTCGGTCTTCCTCGCCTTCGTGCTCAGCGGCGACCGGGTCATCGCCATGTTCGGCATCGCGCTGGCCTCCGCCGTCGCCCTCGACGCCTTCGTGCTGCGCACGCTGCTCGTGCCCGCCCTGATGCACCTGCTCGGCGCCGCCAACTGGTGGCTGCCCGCCTGGCTGGAGCGCCGCCTGCCGCGCATCAGCATCGAGCCGCCGGAGTGCCGCGGCGCACATGAGAGGCTCGGGGACGTCTCGATGGCACGGCTGGACGAGGAACAGGAACCCGATGTACGCGATATCCCTGGGCGATGACGGCGCCGAGCTGCGGCCGCTGGAGGTGTGGCACGCCGAGGAGGTCCTCGCCAACATCGACCGGGGGCGGGAGTTCATCGGCCGGCACGTCGGGCTGCCGGACGTGGTGTCCGACCTGGACGGCGCGCGTGCGTGGCTGAAGGCGTACGCCGACAAGCGGGCCGCCGACGGCGGGAGTCTGCACGGCATCTGGCTGGACGGCACGCTGGTCGGCGGGCTGCTGTTCCGCGTGTGGGACACCCCGAGCGGCGTGTGCGAGGCCGGCTGCTGGCTGGAGCCGGCGGCGGCCGGGCGCGGACTGGTCACCCGGGGGCTGGGGGTGCTGCTGGACTGGGCGTTCGAGGAGCGCGGCATGCACCGCGTGGAGTGGCACGTCTCCTCGGCCAACGAGCCCAGCATCGGCGTGGCGCGGCGGCTCGGGATGACCCGTGAGGGCGTGCTCCGCGAGAACTACCCGCACCGGGGCGTGCGCACCAGCACCGAGATCTGGTCGGTGCTCGCCCCCGAGTGGCGCGCGGCACGCGCGCGTACCGGGCGGAACGATCATTAAGAGACCTCTCAGACAGCGTCCGTACGGTGCCGGGCATGGCAACGAAGACGAAGGAAGGCGCCGCGGCGCACAGTGACGCCGAGACCGCGGCGGAGGACGTGACCGCCGTCGAGGAGACCGCGCGGACGGGATCCGGCGACGAGCACCCGGAGCCCGAGGCGGACCGGGCGGCGAAGGAGGACCGGGAACCGGAGGACGACGGCGAGCCGGAGGAGGACGCCGAGACGGAGGCCGAGGTGTCCACGGGTGTCGGGCAGGGCGCCGGCGCCGTCGTCTCTGCCGCACTGGGCCTGGTCTCGCTCAGCGGCGGCTGGATCGGCACCGTGGCCGGGGCCCGCCAGCAGCTCGTCGGCCAGCTGCGGACCTCCTCCACGGCGACCGTCGCCAAGCAGATCAAGGCGGTCTACGGCGACGCCTGGCACAGCACCGCGATGTGGGCCGGAGTGTTCGCGCTGGCCGCGCTGCTCACCGGCGTGGTCGTGCTCGTCCGCCCCGCGTTCGGTACCCCGGGCCGGCCGCAGACGCCCTGGATCAGGTCGGTCGCCTGGGCGGGGGTCTCGCTCGGTGTCATCGGCCTGCTCCTGGCCGTCCTGAAGTATTCCGACGCACTGCTGGCCCTGCCCTCGGCGGGCTGAGAAACCGCAGGTCCCAGGGGCCTTAGGGAATCCGTGAGTACCTTACGGGCGCCCTGAGGCCCCTTACGCGTGCGTGGGGGACCCTTACGCGTGCGTGCGGGCCGCGGGCGGGCACGAAGATGCGGAACTCTCCCGATGTGGCGCACCCCCCTCGCGGACGAAGGTGGAGCCATCGCAGAACGCGAGGCACGACACCGACGCTCATCGAGCCTTCGACGCTCGCCGAGCCCGCACCGAGGGACACGTCATGATCGAGTTCGAGTACCACAAGATGCGCACCGCCCAGCTGATCCGCACGGCCGAGGAGGAGCGCCTGGCCCGGTCGGTCGCGCGGGCCCGCCGCGCCGCCCGCCCCGCGGACCGGGCAGGCCACGACGGCACGGGTGCCGAGTCCCATACCGGGCGGGCCCGCCGGCACCGCCTCCCACGCACCGCGTGAACCCCGGGCCGACGGGCCGGGGCGGGACGGAGGAGGGCCGTACGGGGGTCGGCCGTCGTCCGTCCCGCCCCACAACTCACCCGGCCGGCGGTACGACCATCACACCGGACCTGTGGAAAACCGGTGACCCGCCACCCGGGCCTCGTGCGATGCTCGGGCCCGTGGAGACCAGGTCCGTCAGTCCCGTGTTCGTCGGCCGCGCCGACGAGCTGGACACGCTGAACGACGCGCTCGCCCGCGCCCGCGCCGGCGAGCCGCAGGCACTGCTGCTCGGCGGCGAGGCCGGGGTCGGCAAGACCCGCCTCGTCGAGGAGTTCGCCGCGGCCGCCGGGCGGCACGCGGTCGTCGCCGTCGGCGGCTGCGTCGAGATCGGCGCGGACGGGCTGCCGTTCGCCCCGTTCTCGACCGCGCTGCGCGCCCTGCGCGACGCGCTGCCCGAGCAGTTCGGCGCCGCCGCCTGCGGACAGGAGGAGGAGCTGGCCCGGCTCCTGCCCGACCTGGGCGAGGCCGGCGCCGGCCGGCACGACGAGCAGGGCATGGCCCGCCTGTTCGAGCTGACCGCCCGCCTGCTGGAGCGGGTCGCCGCCGACCAGCCGGTCGTGTTCGTCCTGGAGGACCTGCACTGGGCCGACGCCTCCACCCGCCATCTGCTCGCCTACCTCCTGCGCACCCTGCGCGCCGGCCGGCTCCTCGTCCTCGCCAGCTACCGCTCCGACGACATCCACCGCCGCCACCCGCTGCGCCCCCTGCTCGCCGAGCTGGACCGGCTGCGCACGGTCCGCCGGGTCGAGCTCGCCCGCTTCACACGCGAGGAGGTCGGCCGCCAGATCGCCGGCATCATCGCCGCCGAACCCGACCCCGACCAGGTCGACGACATCTTCGAACGCTCCGACGGCAACGCCTTCTTCGTCGAGGAACTCGCCGTCGCCGCCTGGGAGGGCTGCTGCACCGGCCTCACCGACTCCCTGCGCGATCTGCTCCTGGTCCGGGTCGAGGCGCTGTCCGAGCGCGCCCAGCGGGTCGCCCGGATCGTCGCCGAGGGCGGCTCCACCGTGGAGTACCGGCTGATCGCCGCCGTCGCCGGGCTCACCGAGGACGATCTCATCGAGGCGCTGCGGGCCGCCGTCGGCATCAACATCCTCACGGTCACCGCGGCCGGTGACGGCTACCGCTTCCGGCACTCCCTGGTCCGCGAGGCCGTCGCCGACGACCTGCTGCCCGGCGAGCGCTCCCGGCTCAACCGCCGCTACGCCGAAGCCGTGGAGGCCGACCCGACGCTCGTCCCGGCCGACGCGCGCGTGATGCGCCTGGCCAGCTACTGGTACCACGCGCACGACGCCGCCAAGGCCCTGCCCGCCGTCCTGGCCGCCTCCGTGGTGGCCCGCCGGCGGCACGCCTACACCGAGCAACTGGGGCTGCTGGAGCGGGCGATGGAGCTGTGGGAGAGCGCCCCCGAGGACGTGCGCCGCGCCCTGCGCCCGATCGACTGCGCCGAGGTCTGCCCTCCCCCACTGCCCGAAGGGCATGGCGGGACCCCCGGCGGCTGCGACCCGGCCACCGCCCCGCTGCGCTACCTCGACCTGATGGCCGAGGCCGCCGTCGCGGGCCGCTTCGGCGGCGAGCGCGAACGCGCCCTGAAGATCACCAAGCGGGCGCTGCGCCTCCTGGACGAGGAGCCGGACCCTCTGCGCGCCGCCTGGTTCTGGATCCAGCGCTCCCGCCTGGTCCAGTCCCTGGCCCGCGGCGACGGCTGGCGGGAGCTGGCCACCGCCCAGGACCTGGTGCGCGGTCTGCCGCCCTCGGAGGTGCACGCCGAGGTGCTGGCCCTCGCCGCCAACTGGTCCATGCTGCACCGGCCCGGAGCGGAGGCCTTCGCCGCCGCCGAGCGGGCCGTGGAGTACGCGCGCATGGTGGGCGCCCGCGACACCGAACTGCACGCCCGCCTCACCCTGGCCGGCCTCCAGGTGGACGCCGGCGACTTCGAGACCGGCCTCGCGGAGATGCGGCAGGTGCTGGCGGACACCGTCGCCGAGGGCGTGCGCCAGGTCGCGGGCCGCGCCTATGTGAACCTGCCGTCCGAGCTCCAGTCCGTCGGCCGCGACCGCGAGGCCGCCGATCTGCTGCGCGAAGGCCTCGCCTACGCGCGCGCCCACGGGCTGCTGGACTCCGAGCCCTGGATGTGGTCCAACCTGTCCGAGTCGCTCTACGCGCTCGGCCAGTGGCCGCAGGCGGCCGAGGCCGCCGCGCACGCGGCCCGGGGCGGCCACAGCGCCCAGCCGCGCGGCTCGGGCGCCCTGCGCCTGGCCCATCTCGCGCTGGCCCGCGGCGACCTCGCCGAGTCCGCCCGGCACCTCACCGCCGCCCGCGCCCACTACGGCACCCACGACCCCATGCCCCAGCACTCCCTGCCACTGGCCCGTATCACCCTCGGCCTCGCCGCCGCGCAGGGCCGGGTCGCCGACGCCCGCACCGAGCTGCTCCGGGCCCTGGACGCCGGATTCCCGCCCGGCACCCAGCGCTACGGCTGGCCCCTGCTGCTGGCCGCCGCCACCGCCGAGGCCGACACCCGCACCGTGCCCGCCGCCGGGCCCGGCCGCGAGGAGACCCTCGGCCGGCTCCGCGAGGCCGTCCGCGGACTCACCACGGGCGCCCCGCTCTGGCAGGCCTACGAGCAGTGGACCCGTGCCGAACTGCTGCGCGCGCAGGGCACGGACACTGCCGACGCCTGGTCGCCGGTCGTCACCGCCTTCGAGATCCTGGACCGCCCCTACGACCTCGCCCGGGTCCGCCACCGGCTCGCCGGAGCCCTCCTCGCCGAAGCCGGCGGCGGGGACGACGAACGCGACCGCGCGGTGGAACTGCTCCGGCTGTCCGGCGCGGTCGCCGACCACCTGGGTGCCCGCCCCCTGGCCGACGCCGTCGCCCGTCTCGCCCAGCGCGCCCGCCTCACCCTGACCCGCGCCGCCCGCCGGGCCCCGGCCCCCGCCGACCCGGCCGCCGCCCTCGGCCTCACCACGCGCGAGCGGGACGTCCTGCGCCTGGTGTCGGCCGGCCGCACCAACCGCCAGATAGCCGAGGAACTGTTCATCTCCCCGAAGACGGCGAGCGTCCACGTCTCCAACATCCTGGGCAAACTCGGCGTCTCGGGCCGGGGAGAGGCGGCGGCGCTGGCCCATCGGCTGGAACTGTTCTCGGCCGGGACCGCTCCTGCGCCATCGGCGGGCTGACTCGTACGCTGGAGAGAACCGGCGAGGGGGAGAAAGCGCCAAGAGGAGAGAGCACCAAGAGGAGAGCGGGGGAGAAGCCGTGTTCAACGCCTTCGAGGAACTGTTCACGCCCGGCCGCAAGCACACCCGGGACGAGCAGAACCGCCTGGAGCTGACCCGCGAGGACGTCGGCGACGGCGATCCGGGGCGGGGGCCGATAGACCTGGCGTCGGGCAAGGTGGTCGTACGCCTGCCCGAGCCGCCGCCCGACGAGGTGCCGCCCGGAGACGTGCCGCCTGCCGAGGCGGAGACCGGGGCCGAGAGCTAGCGACCGGCGGCCGGGTGCCCCCCTCACCGCACCTGTGCCTCCAGTACCCGGTCGTCGCCCTTCTTCGGCGTGCCCCGGCCGTCCGTGTTGCTCGTCACCAGCCAGACCTTGCCGCCGCCCGCCGCGACGACCGTGCGCAGGCGCCCGTACGCGCCGGTGAGGAAGGCCTGCGGGGCGGCGGCCGCCGCCGTGCCCTTCAGCGGGATCCGCCACAGGCGCCGACCCTTCAGGCCCGCCATCCAGATCACGCCGTCGACGTAGGCGATGCCGCTGGGGGAGGCGTCGGCGGTGTGCCACTGGGCGAGCGGGTTCTGGAAGGCAGGGTCGGCGGACCTGCCCTCGGCGGTGGGCCAGCCGTAGTTTCCGCCGGGCTTGATCGCGTTCAGCTCGTCCCAGGTGTCCTGGCCGAACTCCGAGGCGAACAGCCGCTGCCGGTCGTCCCAGGCCAGCCCCTGTACGTTGCGGTGGCCGTAGGAGTACACCGGGGAGTCCGGGAAGGGGTTGCCCGGGGCCGGGTCTCCGTCCGGGGTGAGCCGGAGGATCTTGCCGCCCAGGGACTTCCGGTCCTGCGCCAGACCCCGCTCGCCGCTCTCGCCGGTGCCCGCGTAGAGCATGCCGTCCGGGCCGAAGGCGATCCGGCCGCCGTTGTGTACGGCACCCCTGGGGATGCCCCTGAACACCGTGTCGGGTGCGCCCAGTTGCTCGCCGGCCGGTTTCCGCTCGTCGTACAGGACACGGGCGATGCGGTTGTCCGAGGCGGTGGTGAAGTAGGCGTAGATCATGTGGTCCGAGGCGAAGCCGGGGGAGAGGGCGATGCCCAGCAGGCCGCCCTCGCCGCCCGCGGTGGCCCCGGAGACGGCGCCCAGCTCGGTCTTCTTCCCCGTCTCCGGGTCGATCCGGATGATCGTCCCGTCGTCGCGAGAGGACACCAGCAGCCCGCCGTCGGGCAGCGCGGCAAGCCCCCACGGCGACCTCAGCCCCTCGGCCACGGTGCGCAGCACCTGCACCGAGCCCCTGGCCGGCGGCACCGGATCGGTGGCCGAAGCGGAGGCGGAGGCGCCCGGCGCCGTGCGGCCGGGCTGCGCGGCGCCGTCGCCGGGGTACGGCGCACCACCGCCGGAGCACCCCGCGGTCAGCAGCAGGGCGGCGGTCAACACGGCCGTCACAGCGCGCTGTTGCACGATCGGGATCCCTCCGGACGGCGACGGGTTCGACACCCGCCAACCTCTCACATCCGCCGCCTGCCCGGCTCCCACACGCCTGCCCTGCGGGCTGCTCGGGGGCGGGGTGCCCGGGCCGGGGGTTCACCGCGGCGCGTGCGCCTGGCTCGCGGACCGCTCGGGGGGCTCGGAGATGGCTGCCCGCCCCGCGGGCACCGCCGCTCATGCCCCGGCCCACGCGGGTCCGCAGGCCCCCGACCCCCGCCGGTCGGGTGGTTCCTCAGTCCCAGGAGCCCTGCGCCGCCGGCAGGTGGGAGATCTCGGTCAGGTCCTGGGCGGTCAGGGTCAGCCCGGCTGCCGAGGCGTTCTGTGCGGCCCAGTGGTCCCGCTTCGTGCCCGGTACGGCGATCACATGGCGGCCCTGGGCGAGGACCCAGGCGAGGGCCACCTGGGCCGGGGTGACGTCCTCGCCGTGGCGGCGGGCGATCCGGCGCAGGCCCGCGACGATCGGCTGGTTCGCCGCCATCATCTCGGCCGTGAAGCGGGGATGGCGGGCGCGCAGGTCGTCCGGTTCGAACCCCTCGCCCGGGGTCAGTGTGCCGGTCAGGAAGCCGTTGCCCAGCGGCATCGCCGCGAGGAACCCCACGCCCCGCGCCTCGCACCACGGCAGCAGCCCGGCCAGCGCCTCCGGTGACCACACCGACAGCTCCGCCTGCACCGCGGCCACCGGGAACACCTGCTGCACCCGCCGCAGTTGGCGCAGGGTGCCGTCGTGCAGCCCGGTGCCCGCGCGCCGTCCGCCGCGCGCTCCCACCGCGCACAGGCCCAGCGCCCGCACCTTGCCGGCCCGCACCAGCTCCGCCATGGCGCCCCACGTCTCCTCGACCGGGATCTCGGGATCGGCGCGGTGCAGCTGGTAGAGGTCGATGACGTCGGTCTGCAGGCGGCGCAGGGAGGCGTCGCAGGCCCGTCTGACGTAGCCGGGGCGGCCGTTGGCCACGATGTGCTGCTCGCCCACCAGCAGCCCCACCTTCGTCGACACGAAGGCGTCGCCGCGCCGCTCCCTCAGCACCCGGCCCAGCAGCAGTTCGTTGGTGAACGGGCCGTACATGTCCGCCGTGTCGAGGAGGGTCGTCCCCAGGTCCAGCGCCCGGTGCACTGCTCTCAGCGACTCCTCGCCCCGCCGCCGCGAGGCGCTGTACGCCCAGCTCATCGGCATGCATCCGAGTCCGACGGCCCCCACCGCGAGTGCCCCCGCGCCGATCGTCCTGCGCTCCACCTGCCCGTGACCCTCCCTCTCCTCGCCCCCAACCTAACCTCTGCACTCCCGCACCCCTGACATAGCCTCCGTTCCATGACTACGGATGTGTGGCTTCCCATCCCGCCCGAGCAGATCGAGGGGCTGCCCGCCGGGCCCCGGTACCTGTTCTGGGACGGTGGTGCGGACGGTGAGCAGGAGTTTCCCGGGGATCCCGCGGACTGTGCCGTGTACGTGGTGCCGTACATGAAGCCGCTGCCGGTCCGCGTGCGGCCGCTGGCGCAGCTGACCCGGGTGCGGCTCATCCAGACGCTCACGGCCGGCGTGGACGACATCACCGGGCGGCTCGGCTCCATCGTGCCGGGCGTCACGCTGTGCAACGCGCGCGGTGTGCACGAGACGAGCACCGCCGAACTCGCCCTCACCCTGACCCTCGCCTCCCTGCGCGGCGTACCCGGCTTCGTGCGCGCCCAGCAACAGGAGCGCTGGGAGGGCGGGTTCCGGCCCGCGCTCGCCGACAAGAACGTGCTCATCGTCGGGTACGGAGCCATCGGCGAGGCCATCGAGGACCGGCTCACACCCTTCGAGGTTGCGCGGGTGGCGCGCATCGCGCGCTCGGGGCGCACCACAGCGCGCGGTCTTGTGCATCCGATCGCCGATGTGCTCTCACTGCTTCCGGACGCGGACGTCGTCATCGTGTCCACTCCCCTCACTTCGGCCACACACAGGCTCGTCGACGCCGAGTTCCTCGCGCGGATGAAGGACGGTGCGCTGCTCGTCAACGTCGCCCGCGGCTCGGTCGTGGACACCGAGGCACTGCTCGCCGAGCTGAAGAGCGGCCGGATCACCGCCGCCCTGGACGTCACCGACCCCGAGCCGCTGCCGCCCGGCCACCCCCTCTGGCAGGCGCCCGGAGTGCTGATCAGCCCCCATGTCGGCGGCCCCTCCTCGGCCTTCCGGCCCCGCGCCGAGCGGCTGCTCGTCGACCAGCTGACGCGCTTCGTGAACCGGGAGCCGCTGCGCAACGTGATCCTGACGACGGACGCGGAAACGGAGGCCGAAACGGCGGACGACGGCGGGCGTTGAACCTTCCCGTACCCGGCTTCGCGTGAGCGCCGTACCCCCCGTCCGGCACCCTCCGCAACCCCTCGGACGCGGGCCGTGGCCACATCTCCGCTGGTCGTCACGGAGCGTAGAGAAGCTATGTCCCTGAGTGACGATCCTGGTGTATCGTCCCGACGAGGGGCAGCGCCGCTGACGTATCGGCGCCGGGGATGGACATTTCAGATTTTGTGAGGGGGGCGACGGGCGATGCACGGCCTATGGACGAACGATCCGACGCGGCGGAGCCGCCGACGGCGACCCTGGCGCACGACCGCGCGCAGGCGCGGTCACCACACCGGCCACCACAGCAGTCAGCAACGCAGGCACAGCGCCCGCAGGCGGCAGGCGCACCCGGCGCAGCGGGACCGGGGAGCGGCGCGGACCGGGAGGCCCCGGTGACTGCGCCGCTCGCGGTGACGACCACGTTCGAGGACGCGGTGCGCGCACCGCACCCGCAGGAGGTTCCGCCGCCGCGCCGGCCGGCCGCCGGCGAGGGCTCGCGCGTGACGGAGTAACTCGTTCTCGCCCTGGTCTGCGCGGCCTACGCCGTCGGGGCCGCGTTCGACTGGGGTGCGCACGAAGTGGCGTTGATCATGGGCGACTTCGGGCTCAGCGCGGCGGCGGGCGTCGCCGCCGTCTCCTGCTTCCTGTACTCCCGCAGCCCGCGCGTCCGCTTCCGGTCGGCCTGGCTGCTGTTCGCCCTGTCGTCGATGATGGCGTCCCTGGGCAACGCGGTCTGGGGGTGGTACGAGGTCGTCCTCGGCCGGCCCGTGCCCACGCCCAGCTACGCGGACCTGTTCTTCCTGTGCTTCGCGCCGCCCGCCATCGTCGGTCTGCTGGTGCTGGCCAAGCGGCCGGTGTCCAAGGCCGGCTGGATCTGCCTCGGGCTGGACGCCTGGCTGATCGGCGGCTCGCTGCTGACCCTGTCGTGGAGTCTCGCGCTCGCCCAGGCGGCCCGCTTCGACGGACCGAGCGTGCCCCACACCGCGCTGTCGCTGGCGTACCCGCTGCTCGACATCGCGCTGGTCAGCATGGTGCTCGCACTGCACTTCCGCCGCTCCCCGGGCAACCGCACGGCGGTGAACACCGCGATCGGCGCGCTCGCGCTGACCGTGATGTGCGACGCGCTGTTCACCTCCCCGCTGCTGCACAGCAGTTACCGCTCCGGCCAGCTGCTGGACGCCGGCTGGTTCGCCGGTTCGCTGCTGCTCGCCTACGCCCCCTGGGTCGCCCGGCACCGGGGCGCGCAGGAGTCGCACCGGCCGGACGGGCACACGCGCGTGATCCACGAGCACGTGCCAGGACAACGCGGCGCGGGCCATCCGCACGTGCCCGTGCCCGCACCGGGCAGCGACCACAGCCGCTATCCGTCCGGCCGTCCGCTGACCGGTTCCCTCGCCGCGCTGACCCCGTACCTCGCGGCCGCCGTGTGCACCCTGGGCATCCTGTACAACGTCCTCAACGGCCGCCGGCCCGACCATGTCGTGCTGATCACGGCGGGCATGGTCGTGCTCGCGCTCGTGATCCGGCAGGGCATCATGCTGCTGGACAACATCACCCTCACCCAGGAACTGGCGCAGAAGGAGAACCACTTCCGCTCCCTGGTCCAGGGCTCCAGCGACGTCATCATGATCGCCGCGCCCAACGGCGTCCTGCGGTACGTCTCCCCGGCCGCCGCCGGGGTCTACGGCCGGCCCGCCGAGGACCTGGTCGGCACGGAGCTGTCCAGTCTCATCCACCCGGAGGACCTGGGCTGCGTGGTGCACGAGGTGCGCCGCTTCCTCGTCGCCAGCCCGCTGGAGGAGCCCACCACCCGCATCGAGTGCCGTTTCCGCTCCGGCGAGGACGGCTGGCTCAACGTCGAGTCGACCGTCAACCGGCACCACGGCGGACTGATCTTCAACAGCCGGGACGTGACCGAACGCGTCCGCCTCCAGGCGCAGTTGCAGCACAACGCCGAGCACGACCCGCTGACCGACCTGCCCAACCGCGCGCTGTTCACCCGGCGCGTCCAGCAGGCACTGTCCGGCCGCCGGGCCACCGACCGGGGCGCGGCGCTGCGCAACACGGCGGTGCTCTTCATCGACCTGGACGGCTTCAAGGCCGTCAACGACACGATCGGGCACCAGGCCGGGGACGAACTGCTCGTCCAGGCCGCCCGCAGACTCCAGGACGCGGTCCGGCAGGGGGACACCGCCTCCCGGCTGGGCGGCGACGAGTTCGCGGCCCTGATCGTCGGGGACGGCACCCGCGACCGCGCCGCCCGGGAGCGCAACATCCTGGAGCTCGCCGACCGCCTCAGGGTGACCCTCTCCCAGCCCTACGCCATCGACGGCAACGACGTCCGGGTCAACGCGTCCATCGGCGTCGCCTTCGCCGAACCGGGCCTCGGCGCGGGCGAGCTGCTGCGCAACGCCGACCTCGCGATGTACCGCGCGAAAGCGGCCGGCAAGGGCCGGGTCGAGCTGTACAAGCCGCAGATGCAGCAGGATGTCGTACGCAAGGCGGAGCTGGCCACCCGGCTGCGCGCCGCACTGCACGACGGCGAGTTCGCGCTGCTGCACCAGCCGGTGGTGTGCCTGGAGAACGGCCGGATCACGGCGGTCTCCGCGCAGGCGCGCTGGCGCTCGTCCCAGGGGGTGCTGTTCACCCCGGCCGAGTTCCTGCGCGTGACCGAGGACGGTGACAAGACGGCCGAGCTGGACCGCTGGATCCTCCAGGAGGCCGTCGAGCAGGCCGCCGAGCGGGCCGCGACCGGGCTTGTCATGCCGGTCACCGTCCGGATGAGCGCCCGGCGGCTGCTGGACCGCTCCATGCCGCTCGGCTCGGTGGAGGCGCTGCTCACCCGGCACGGGCTGCCGCCCGGCGCGCTGGTCGTCGAGCTGTCCGACACCGATCCGCGGGTCTGTCTGGAGGACCTGGAGCGGCGCCTGACCGCGCTCAGCCGGCTCGGGGTGCGGATCGCGCTGGACGGCTTCGGCAGCGGCTACGCGGCCATCACGGCCCTGCGCAGGCTTCCGGTCGACATCCTGAAGCTCGACCGCGGCCTGGTCGAGGGCGTCGTGGAGTCCGCGCGGCTGCACAAGATCACCAGCGGTCTGCTGCGGATCGCCGGGGATCTCGGGCTCCAGTCCGTGGCCGAGGGCGTGGACCTGCCGGAGCAGGTCGTCGCGCTGCGCGCGATGGGCTGCACGCACGGGCAGGGCATGGCGTTCGCGGGGCCCGTGGACGAGTACCGGCTGCGCCGGGCGCTCGGATCCGGCCACTATCCGGTGCCGCACGCACCGGCCGAGCCGGCGTTCGCGGGCAGCGTGCGCGAGCCGCAGGGACGCGTCGGCATCGAGAGCGGGGCCGGGCTGCGGTCCGACACGCTGCGGTCCGAAGGGATGCGGTCCGAAGGGCTGAGCACGGTCGTGGCTCCGGCGCCGAGCGGTGCGCCGCGGAGGTGACCCGGGCCGTGGGCGAGTAGGCGAAGCACGTGGTGGAGTGGGGTGCGGGGGTGTACACAGGGGGTGTTCCCGCTGTCTTCGGAGGCGGCAGTGCCCATCGCTCACATTCTGAGACTCCCGTCCCACCCACTTGACACGTGGTGCGCGTCAGAGGGAGGGTCAGTGTCATGCGCACCCGAATTCTCGTACTTGGCAAGCGCGTCGGCTGAGCTGGGACCCACCGGAGGACGATCCGGAATCCCCGGCGACCGCACCGGCGCGCTCCCCTCGCTTGCCTTACGGCACGAGGGGTTTTTTGTTGCACGAGCACCGATCGTGCACCACTTGAACTCCGCACAAACCTCGCAAAAACCCTCAGCATCGAGAAGAGAATGCCGATGACCGAGCAGGCCACCGGGGCCCATCCGCAGCCGCGGCCCCGATCCGGAGGACAGCAGTCCGCCCCCGTCGAGCACGTCACGGGTGCGCAGTCCCTCATCCGCTCCCTTGAGGAGGTCGGCGCGGACACGGTATTCGGCATTCCCGGCGGCACGATCCTCCCGGCGTACGACCCGCTGATGGACTCCACCCGGGTGCGTCACGTCCTGGTCCGGCACGAGCAGGGCGCCGGCCACGCCGCCACCGGCTACGCGCAGGCCACGGGCAAGGTGGGCGTCTGCATGGCGACCTCGGGACCCGGCGCCACCAACCTGGTCACCCCGATCGCCGACGCCAACATGGACTCCGTGCCGCTGGTCGCGATCACCGGGCAGGTGGTGTCCTCGGCGATCGGTACGGACGCCTTCCAGGAGGCGGACATCGTCGGTATCACCATGCCGATCACCAAGCACAGCTTCCTGGTCACCAAGGGCGAGGACATCCCCCGGGTGATCGCGCAGGCGTTCCACATCGCCTCGACCGGCCGCCCCGGCCCGGTCCTGGTCGACATCCCCAAGGACATCCTCCAGAAGAAGACCGTCTTCTCCTGGCCGCCCACCATGGACCTGCCCGGCTACCGCCCGGTGACCAAGCCGCACGCCAAGCAGATCCGCGAGGCCGCCAAGCTGATCACCGCCGCCAAGCGGCCCGTCCTCTACGTCGGCGGCGGCGTCATCAAGGCACAGGCCACGGCCGAGCTGAAGGTCCTCGCCGAACTCACCGGGGCGCCCGTCACCACCACCCTGATGGCGCTCGGCGCGTTCCCCGACAGCCACCCGCTGCACGTGGGAATGCCGGGCATGCACGGTGCGGTCACCGCCGTCACCGCGCTGCAGAAGGCCGACCTGATCGTCGCCCTCGGCGCCCGCTTCGACGACCGCGTCACCGGCAAGCTGGACAGCTTCGCCCCGTACGCCAAGATCGTCCACGCCGACATCGACCCGGCCGAGATCGGCAAGAACCGCGCCGCCGACGTGCCGATCGTCGGTGACGCCCGCGAGGTCATCGCCGACCTGGTCCAGGCCGTGCAGAAGGAGCACAGCGAGGGCCACCAGGGCGACTACACCGCCTGGTGGAGCGACCTGAACCGGTGGCGCGACACCTACCCGCTCGGCTACGACGAGCCCGAGGACGGCTCGCTCTCCCCGCAGCACGTCATCGAGCGCGTCGGGCAGCTCGCCCCGGAGGGCACGATCTTCGCGGCAGGCGTCGGCCAGCACCAGATGTGGGCCGCCCACTTCATCCAGTACGACAAGCCCGCCACCTGGCTCAACTCCGGCGGCGCCGGAACCATGGGCTACGCGGTCCCGGCCGCCATGGGCGCCAAGGCCGGGCAGCCGGACCGGACGGTCTGGGCGATCGACGGCGACGGCTGCTTCCAGATGACCAACCAGGAACTGACCACCTGCGCGCTGAACAACATCCCGATCAAGGTCGCCATCATCAACAACGGCGCCCTCGGCATGGTCCGCCAGTGGCAGACCCTGTTCTACAACCAGCGCTACTCCAACACCGTCCTGCACAGCGGTCCGGACGACGTCAACCCGGACGCCCGGGGCACCCGCGTCCCGGACTTCGTGAAGCTGTCCGAGGCGATGGGCTGCGTGGGCCTGCGCTGCGAGCGCCCCGAGGACCTGGACAAGGTCATCGAGGAGGCGAACTCGATCAACGACCGCCCGGTGGTCGTCGACTTCATCGTCCACGAGGACGCGATGGTCTGGCCGATGGTCGCCGCCGGCACCTCCAACGACGAGATCATGGCCGCCCGGGACGTCCGCCCCGACTTCGGCGACAACGAAGACGACTGAGCGAGAGAGACGTAAAAAGACCATGTCCAAGCACACGCTCTCCGTCCTGGTGGAGAACACGCCGGGCATCCTGGCCCGCATCGCCGCCCTGTTCTCCCGCCGCGGCTTCAACATCGACTCGCTCGCGGTCGGCGTCACCGAGCACCCCGACATCTCCCGCATCACCATCGTGGTGGGCGTCGAGGAACTGCCGCTGGAGCAGGTGACCAAGCAGCTCAACAAGCTCGTCAACGTGCTGAAGATCGTCGAGCTGGAGCCCGGCCAGGCCGTGCAGCGCGAACTCGTCCTGGTGAAGGTCCGTGCCGACAACGAGACCCGCTCCCAGATCGTGGAGATCGTCCAGCTGTTCCGCGCCAAGACCGTCGACGTCTCCCCGGAGGCCGTCACCATCGAGGCCACCGGATCCGGCGAGAAGCTGTCCGCGATGCTCAAGATGCTGGAGCCGTTCGGCATCAAGGAACTGGTGCAGTCCGGCACGATCGCGATCGGCCGCGGCGCCCGCTCGATCACGGACCGCTCGCTGCGCGCTCTGGACCGATCCGCGTAACGCTGGAAGCGAGCTGGAACACCGCTCGAACGCAGAGCCGGGACACGGCTGAAAAGGGGCGAGCGCGACACGTCGGCCGCCCGCATGCCGAGACCCCGGAACTTCCCCTCCCCCCACCGCATACGGTGGGACGCACAACCTGAACACCAAGGAGAGAACCCAAAGTGGCCGAGCTGTTCTACGACGCTGACGCCGACCTGTCCATCATCCAGGGCCGCAAGGTCGCGGTCATCGGCTACGGCAGCCAGGGCCACGCCCACGCGCTGTCGCTGCGTGACTCCGGTGTCGACGTGCGTGTCGGTCTGCACGAGGGCTCCAGGTCCAAGGCCAAGGCCGAGGAGCAGGGCCTGCGCGTGGTGACCCCCGCGGAGGCCGCCGCCGAGGCCGACGTCATCATGATCCTCGTCCCGGACCCGATCCAGGCCCAGGTCTACGAGAAGGACATCGCCCCGAACCTGAAGGACGGCGACGCCCTCTTCTTCGGCCACGGCCTGAACATCCGCTACGGCTTCATCAAGCCCCCGGCCGGCGTGGACGTCTGCATGGTCGCCCCGAAGGGCCCGGGCCACCTGGTGCGCCGTCAGTACGAGGAGGGCCGCGGCGTCCCGTGCATCGTGGCCGTCGAGCAGGACGCCTCCGGCGACGCCTTCGCGCTGGCCCTGTCGTACGCCAAGGGCATCGGCGGCACCCGCGCCGGCGTCATCAAGACGACCTTCACCGAGGAGACGGAGACCGACCTGTTCGGCGAGCAGGCCGTCCTGTGCGGTGGTACGGCCGCGCTGGTGAAGGCGGGCTTCGAGACCCTGGTCGAGGCCGGCTACCAGCCGGAGATCGCCTACTTCGAGTGCCTGCACGAGCTGAAGCTGATCGTGGACCTCATGTACGAGGGCGGCCTGGAGAAGATGCGCTGGTCGGTCTCCGAGACCGCCGAGTGGGGCGACTACGTCACCGGCCCGCGGATCATCACCGACGCCACCAAGGCCGAGATGAAGCAGGTCCTCGCCGAGATCCAGGACGGCACCTTCGCCAAGAACTGGATGGACGAGTACCACGGCGGTCTGAAGAAGTACAACGAGTACAAGAAGCAGGACTCCGAGCACCTGCTGGAGACCACCGGCAAGCAGCTGCGCAAGCTGATGAGCTGGGTGAACGAGGAGGCGTAAGCCTCATGTCAGGGGGTCGGGGCATGCTGCTCCGGCCCCCTGTGTCCCTCTGTTGTCCACTCCGTCCAGCCCCGGACGGGTGATCCTTCCGCAGCGGCGCACAACGCCCTGAGCGGCGCCACTACACTGCTGCACAACACGCGTCAGGCCCACAGCGTCGTGCGTCTTCCGCGGCTAGCCCCTCCTCCGCTGCGGCCGTCGGGACGGCCGTCCGCATGCCTTGGACTTGTGAGGACCTCACGTGAGCTCGAAACCCGTCGTACTCATCGCTGAAGAGCTGTCGCCCGCGACCGTGGACGCACTCGGCCCGGACTTCGAGATCCGGCACGCCAACGGAGCAGACCGAGCCGAACTGCTCCCGGCCATCGCCGACGTCGACGCGATCCTGATCCGCTCCGCCACCAAGGTCGACGCCGAGGCCATCGCCGCGGCCCAGAAGCTCAAGGTCGTCGCCCGCGCCGGCGTCGGCCTCGACAACGTCGACGTCTCCGCCGCCACGAAGGCCGGCGTGATGGTCGTCAACGCCCCGACCTCCAACATCGTGACCGCCGCCGAGCTGGCCTGCGGTCTCCTCGTCGCCTCCGCCCGCCACATCCCGCAGGCGAACGCGGCGCTGAAGAACGGCGAGTGGAAGCGCAGCAAGTACACGGGCGTCGAGCTGGCCGAGAAGACCCTCGGCGTCGTCGGCCTCGGCCGCATCGGCGCCCTGGTCGCCCAGCGCATGTCCGCCTTCGGCATGAAGGTCGTCGCCTACGACCCCTACATCCAGCCCGCCCGCGCCGCCCAGATGGGCGTCAAGGTGCTCTCCCTGGACGAGCTGCTCGAAGTCTCCGACTTCATCACCGTCCACCTGCCCAAGACCCCCGAGACGCTCGGCCTGATCGGCGACGAGGCGCTGCGCAAGGTCAAGCCGAACGTGCGCATCGTCAACGCCGCGCGCGGCGGCATCGTCGACGAGGAGGCGCTGTACGCGGCGCTGAAGGAGGGCCGGGTCGCCGGCGCCGGCCTCGACGTGTACGCGAAGGAGCCCTGCACCGACTCCCCGCTCTTCGAGCTGGACCAGGTCGTGTGCACCCCGCACCTCGGCGCGTCCACCGACGAGGCCCAGGAGAAGGCGGGCATCGCGGTCGCCAGGTCCGTGCGCCTCGCGCTCGCCGGTGAGCTGGTCCCGGACGCGGTGAACGTCCAGGGCGGTGTCATCGCCGAGGACGTCAAGCCCGGTCTGCCGCTCGCCGAGCGCCTCGGCCGCATCTTCACCGCGCTGGCCGGCGAGGTCGCGCACCGCCTCGACGTCGAGGTCTACGGCGAGATCACCCAGCACGACGTGAAGGTGCTGGAGCTGTCCGCGCTCAAGGGCGTCTTCGAGGACGTCGTCGCCGAGACGGTGTCGTACGTCAACGCCCCGCTGTTCGCGCAGGAGCGCGGCGTCGAGGTCCGGCTGACCACCAGCTCCGAGTCGAACGAGCACCGCAACGTGGTCACCGTGCGCGGCACCCTCGCGAGCGGCGAGGAGGTCGCGGTCTCCGGCACGCTGGCCGGCCCGAAGCACGTGCAGAAGATCGTCGCGGTCGGCGACTACGACGTCGACCTCGCGCTCGCCGACCACATGCTCGTCCTGCGCTACGAGGACCGTCCCGGTGTCGTCGGCACCGTCGGCCGCATCCTCGGCGAGGCGGGCATCAACATCGGCGGCATGCAGGTCGCCCGCTCGGCGGTGGGCGGCGAGGCCCTGGCCGTCCTGACCGTCGACGACACGGTGGCGGCCCCTGTGCTCGCCGAGGTCGCGGCGGAGATCGGGGCGACGTCGGCCCGGTCCGTGAACCTCGTCTGAGACGCGCACGACAACGCCGGGCGGGCTGACGAGAGTCGGCCCGCCCGGCGTTTTCTCCTGCCCTACTCCTCGCCTCCGGCCCCGATCCCGCGCAGGCTCAGCGCCGCCCCCACCGCCGCCACCACGAGGATCACCGCGCCGGCGAGCGCCGCGCCCCGCATCCCGCTGGTGAACGCCTCCCGGGCCGCGGCGAGCAGGGACTCACCGGCCCGGCCGGGCAGCCGGGCGGCCGTGGCGAGGGCGCCGCCCAGGGTCTCGCGGGCCCCGGCGGGAGCCGTCGACGGCATCTCGTGGCGGTAGAGCGCCGTGCCGATCGAGCCGAGCACCGCCATGCCGAGGGCGCCGCCGAACTCGGTGCTGGTCTCCAGCAGCGAGGAGGCCGTGCCCGCCCGCTCCACCGGGGCGCCGCTCATGGCCAGGTCCACCAGCTGCGACGCGATCGCGACCATCCCGCAGGCGAGCACGCCGGCTCCGGCCAGCACCAGCCACAGCGAGTCGGTGCCGAGCAGGGCGAGCATCGCGAACCCGGCCGCCATGGCCGCGAAGCCGCCGGCGACGACGTACGCCCGGTTGACGCCCCGCTGGACGAGCTGCGCGGTGAGCGGACCGGCGACGCCGATGAACACCGAGGGCAGCAGGCTCCACAGGGCCGCCGACAGCGGGCTCTTGCCGAGCACCGACTGCAGGTACTGCGTGGTGAAGATGGCCGAGCCCATCATGCCGAGCGCGGCGACGAGGTTCAGGACCAGCGCCGGGGCGAAGCCGTGGCCTTTCAGCAGGGCCGGCGGGATCAGCGGGGCGGCCGCGGTGCGCTGGCGCCGGACGAACAGGGCCGTGAAGAGCAGGCCGACGGTGATCGAGACGACGTAGAGCGGGTGCCAGCCCTCGGAGGGGATCTCCTTCAGGCCGTAGACGACGGGGAGCACGGCGGCCATCGACAGCGGCACGCTCGGCCAGTCGAAGCGGCCCGGGTCCGGGGCCTTCGACTCCGGCAGCAGCACCGGGCCGAGGAGCAGCAGCAGCGCCATCGCGGGCAGGTTGACCAGGAAGACCGAGCCCCACCAGAAGTGCTCGACGAGGATGCCGCTCATCACCGAGCCGAGCGCGATGCCGCCGGTCATCACGCCGGACCACAGCCCGATCGCCTTCGCCCGCTGGGCGGGGTCGGTGAACATCGTGCGCAGCAGCGCCATCGTGGACGGCATCAGGGTCGCGCCGCCGATGCCGAGGAGCGCGCGGGCCGCGATCAGGGTCCCGGCGCTGGTCGCGTAGGCCGCGAGGAGCGAAGCCCCGCCGAAGGCGACCGCCCCGGTGAGGAGCAGCCTGCGGCGGCCGATGTGGTCGCCGAGCGAGCCCATCGTCATCAGCAGGCCGGCCAGGACGAAGCCGTAGACATCGAAGATCCACAGCTGCTGGGTGCCGCTCGGGTGGAGGTCCGCGCTGATCGCGGGCGTCGCGAAGTACAGGACGGAGACGTCCATCGAGACCAGCAGCAGCGGCAGCATCAGCACGCCGAGGGCGGTCCACTCTCGGCGTCCGGCGCGGGGGCCCGCCGCGACAGGGGTGGTGGTGCTCGTCGAGTTCGTCATGCCGAGGAATGTACAAGCGTCTTAAACGCTTGTCTAGAACGATTGTATAAGTCGTCCGTCTGGGACGCTTGTATGGATCGAGGGGTAGGGTGGCGGGCATGGGACACCGTGAGGATCTGCTCGAAGGCGCCAAGCGCTGCCTGCTGGAGAAGGGGTTCGCGCGCACCACGGCGCGCGACATCGTCAAGGCCTCGGGGACCAACCTGGCCTCGATCGGCTACCACTACGGCTCCAAGGACGCGCTCCTCGCGCAGGCCTACGTCGCGATCGTGGAGAACATGTCCGACGCCTTCGACGGGGGCGACGGCATCGCGATCGAGGGCGCGCCCGGCTCGCTGGAGCGCTTCCGGCACGTGTGGTCCGGCATCGTCGCCACCATGCGGGAGCCGAACTCGATCTGGCGCCTCAGCATGGAGGTCATGACCATCGACATGCCCGAGGTGCGCGAGCATCTGGCCCGCGCACAGCGCGAGGGCGGGCGCGGGCTCGTCTCCCTGCTCCAGGGCGTGCCGGAGGACGAGGTCTCCGACGAGACGGCCGACACCCTCGGCCGCTTCTACATGACGCTGATGACCGGGCTCATCGCGCAGTGGACGTTCGACCCGAAGACCGCCCCGGACGGCGACGCGCTCACCGAGGGCCTGCGGCAGATCGTCGCGTCCGTCCCGGCCGCCGAGGCGGGCTGAGCGGATTGCGCCCGCCCGCGGGCCGGGGGAGATTGGCCTCATGCAGGACGCCGAGGTGCCGGTACTGATCGTCGGCGGCGGCCCGGTCGGACTCACCGCGCGGGCGCTGCTGGACCGCTGGGGCGTGCCCTGCCTGCTGGTCGAGCGGCACCACGCGCTGTCGCCGTTTCCCCGCTCCCGGCTGGTCAACGTGCGCTCGATGGAGATCTTCCGCGGCCTCGGCCTCGCCGCCCGGATCACCGACCGGGCCTTCGCGCCGCGCTACGGCCGGGTCCGCTTCCGCGACACCCTGGGCGGCGGCGACTTCGCCTCGGCGGCGATGACCGGGGTGCGCGCGCCGGTACCGGAGAGCCCCGCACTCGGCGTGGTCACCTCGCAGGACCGGCTGGAACCGGTGCTGCTCGCCGCGGCAGCCGCGCCGGTGCGGTTCGGAGTCGAGCTCGTCGGCCTGGCCGAGGAGTCCGAGGGGGTCGTGGCGCGGCTCACCGACCGCCGCACCGGTGCCGAGTCCCGGCTCCGGGCCCGGTACGTCCTCGCCGCCGACGGCGCCCGCTCCACCGTCCGGGACCTGCTCGGCGTCGGCACCACCGGGCCGGGAGCGCTGGGCGGCGTCACCACCGTCGTCTTCGACGCCGACCTCGACCGCTGGTGCGCCGACGGACCCGCCGGTGTCTACTTCACCGCCCACGGCTCCTTCATGCCGCTGTACCCCGAGGGCGGCTGGGCCTGGTTCGGCCCGACGCCCGCCGTCGTCGACGGCACCGACTGGGGCGACCTGGTCGCGCACGCCCTCGGACCGGGCGTCGACGTACGCCCCGAGGTGCTGCGCGTGCAGCACTGGGTGATGAACGCGTTCGTCGCCGAACACCTGCGCCGCGGCCGGGCCCTGCTGGCCGGCGACGCCGCGCACGCGGTGCCGATCGTCGGCGGCCTGGGCATGAACGCGGGCGTGGCTGACGCGCACAACCTGTGCTGGAAGCTGGCGGGCGTGCTGCGCGGCTGGGCCGGCCCCGGGCTGCTGGACACCTACGCGAGCGAACGGCACCCCGTCGCCCATGAGACGCTGCGCCAGGCGGTGGCCAACGCCCAGCTGCTGGGGGACGTGCAGAGCCGTCGGCGCGAGCGGCCGCCGACCGGCGGAGCCGTCCCCGACCGGATCGAACTCCCGTGGATGGACCAGTACTTCGCGCAACTGGGCCTGGTGCTCGGCGTCGCCTACCGCTCGTCCGCCGTCCTCACGGGCGACAAGGGCGACACGGCGCCATCGTCCCCGCCCGGCACCGACTACGTGCCCACCGTGGCCCCGGGCCACCGCCTGCCCCACCGCCGGCTCACCGGCGACCGCTCCACGCTGGACGCCCTCGGCGAGTGGTTCACCCTGTTCACCCCGGACCCCGCCGCCTGGGCGCCCGGCACCGCCGCGGCCGGACCCCTCTGCGTACCCGTGCCGCTGCGCGTCGAACCCCTGCCCCGCGAGCACGCCGAGCCGTACGAACTCGGGCCGCACGGCGCCCTGTTGGTCCGCCCGGACGGACACGTCGCCGCCCACTGGCCGGACCGGCCGCAGGCCCCCGCAGCCCTCGCCGAGGCCCTCGGCAGGCTCACAGCCGCGCCCGCTTGAGCGCCATGTGCAGCAGCAGCCGGTCCTCCCCGTCGTCCAGGTCGAGGCCCGTCAGCTGCTCCACCCGGGACAGCCGGTAGTACAGGGTCTGCCGGTGGATGCCCAGCTCCGCCGCCGCACGGCCGGCCTGGCCCGCGCAGTCGAGATAGACCTCGGCGGTGCGGGCCAGCTCCCGGTGGGCGGGCGAGAGCAGCGGGCCGACCGCGGGATCGTGCGCGGCCTCCGGCGGCAGCGCCGTCAGCAGCCGGTACGGCCCGATGGCCGCCCACTGCGCGACCGGCCCGAACCGCGGCTCGGCCAGCGCGGCCCGTGCGGCGGCGGTGGCCTCCTCCCACATCGTGCCCAGCTCGCCGAGGCCGGAGCGGGGCTCGCCGACCCCGGCCGCGCAACCGGCGCCCGGCACGGCCCGGGCCGCCCCCTCCAGACCGGCCGCGGCCGCCGCGGCCACCCGGGCCCCGGCCCCGCGGGCGGCACCGCCCGCCGCGCCGCGCGCGCTCCCGGCCTCCTCCAGCAGCCGCGCGGCCGCCGTCAGCGCCGGCGCGCTCACCTCCGTGGTGCGCAGCCGGACCAGCAGCGCGAGGCTCTGCCCGGCCGCGCCCCAGGGCAGGGTGCACAGCGCGAGGGCGTGCGGGATCGTCCGGGCGGCCGGGGCGTCGTCCGGGTCGGCCGAGGGCCAGGGGGCGACGCAGATCAGGGCGTGCGGACCGTCGGCGCGCGGGCCGAGGGCGGTGCGCAGTTCGGCCACCGCCATGTCCTGCTGCCAGCCGCGCTCCGCGCCGAGCACCGCCCGCAGCTCCCGGCTCAGCCCGGCCCCGGCCGCCGCCTCGTCCGCGAGCAGCGCGCCGATCCGGCCGGCCACGGCCATGGCGGCGGCCAGTTGGGCGTCCGTCGGGCCGGGGTCGCCGTCCAGCAGCCAGACGTAGCCGAGCACGACACCCCGGTGGCGGACCGGGAGGCAGATCCGGCCGCGGTAGACCCCCGCCTCCGTGCTCGCCGGGATCCGTACCGGGCCGGTCGCGCGGGTGATACCGAAGCCCTCGAACCAGGAGCGGACCGTCGCCGTGGAGCGCCGGGTCAGGATCGAGCGGGTGCGCACCGGGTCCAGCGCGGACGGGTCCAGCTCGTCGTCGCTGTCGTACGCGCCGAAGGCGATCAGCTCGAAGTCGCGGTTCTCCAGGGTCGCCGGGACGCCCAGCAGCTCCGAGATCTCGTCCACGAGCTCCTGGTAGTCACCCTTGAAGGCTTTGAAACCCTTGAAATCCGCCGCCACTCGGGCATTCTCCCTCATTTTCCGGAGGTCTTCATACATCTGTCTGAGATCCAGTGCACGGATGCGTGACAGCTGTCGATGGCCCAGGATCGGAGAGATCCTTAGGTTTCACGGTGGTTCTCCGTGCCGTACCCGAATCGTCGGGTGACGGCCCATTTGATGCTTGTCTGTGGAGGTGCCCCGTGCTGGGTCCCGTGATTCTCGCCGCGTCGCGCAGCGACCGGATGCGACGCCTGATCTCGGCGGCCCCGGTGACCAAGCAGGTCGTCGACCGCTTCATCCCGGGCGAGACCGTCGACGACATCGTCCCGATCATCAAGGACCTCACGGCCAAGGGCCTGGAGCTGACGATGGACGTCGTCGGCGAGGACATCACCACCCCGGACCAGGCCGCCGCCGCCCGCGACGCCTACCTCGCGCTCATCGACCACCTCAAGGAGCTGGGGCTCGGCGAGAAGGTCGAGATGTCGGTCAAGCTGTCCATGTTCGGCCAGGCGCTGGACGGCGGCCACGAGCTCGCCCTCGCCAACGTCCGCCCGGTCGTCGAGGCCGCCGCCGCGATCGGTACGACCGTGACGCTGGACGCCGAGGACCACACCACCCTCGACTCGATGTTCGCCATCCACGAGGAGCTGCGGAAGGACTTCCCGCAGACCGGCTGCGTCATCCAGGCCTACCTCTTCCGCACCGAGGCCGACGCCCGCCGCCTCGCCGCCGCCGGCAGCCGCGTCCGCCTCGTCAAGGGCGCCTACAAGGAGCCCGCCGAGGTCGCGTACCAGCAGAAGCACGAGATCGACAAGGCGTACGTCCGCGTCCTGCGCATCCTCATGGACGGCGAGGGGTACCCGATGATCGGGTCCCACGACCCGCGCCTGATCGCCATCGCCCAGGAGCTGGCCCACCAGGCCGGCCGCAAGCTGAACGAGTACGAGTTCCAGATGCTGTACGGCATCCGCGGCGACGAGCACCTGCGGCTGGCCGCCGAGGGCCACCGCATGCGCGTCTACACGGCGTACGGCACCGACTGGTACGGCTACTTCATGCGCCGTCTCGCGGAGAAGCCGGCCAACCTCCGGTTCTTCCTCCGCAGCATGGTCAGCAAGGGCTGAAACCGAACACCCGCTCACGTACAAGGAGTTACGGATCTCATGGACGCTGTGACCCAGGTCCCCACCCCGGTCAACGAGCCGGTGCACGGCTACGCCCCCGGCTCGCCCGAGCGCGCCCGGCTGGAGGCCAAGCTCAAGGAACTGGCCGAGAACCCGATCGACCTGCCGATGACCATCGGCGGCGAGAAGCGGATGGGCGGCGGCGAGCCGTTCCAGGTCGTCCAGCCGCACCGCCACAAGGCCGTCATCGGAACCGGTCACCACGCCACCCAGCAGGACGCGCGGGACGCGATCGACGCGGCCCTGGCCGCCGCGCCGGCCTGGCGTGCGATGTCCTTCGACGACCGCGCCGCGATCATCCTGCGCGCCGCCGAACTGCTCGCCGGTCCCTGGCGCGAGACCATCGCCGCCTCGACGATGCTCGGCCAGTCGAAGACCGCCCAGCAGGCGGAGATCGACACCCCCTGTGAGCTGGTCGACTTCTGGCGCTTCAACGTCCACTACGCCCGCCAGATCCTCGCCGAGCAGCCCCCGGCGAACTCCCCGGGCGTCTGGAACCGCATGGACCACCGCCCGCTGGAGGGCTTCGTCTACGCGATCACGCCGTTCAACTTCAGCGCCATCGCGGGCAACCTGCCCACCGCCCCGGCGCTCATGGGCAACGTCGTCGTCTGGAAGCCGTCCCCGACCCAGACCCACGCCGCCGTCCTGCTGATGCAGCTGCTGGAGGAGGCCGGCCTCCCCAAGGGCGTCATCAACCTCGTCACCGGCGACGGCATCGAGGTCTCCGAGGTCGCCCTGGAGCACCGGGACCTGGCCGGCATCCACTTCACCGGCTCGACCAGGACCTTCCAGTACCTGTGGAAGACGGTCGGCGCCAACATCGAGAAGTACCGCTCGTACCCGCGTCTGGTCGGCGAGACCGGCGGCAAGGACTTCCTGGTCGCCCACCCGAGCGCCGACCGCGCCGTGCTGAAGACCGCGCTGACCCGCGGCGCCTTCGAGTACCAGGGCCAGAAGTGCTCCGCCACCTCCCGCGCCTACATCCCGGCCTCCATCTGGAACTCGGGCTTCAAGGAGGAGTTCGCCGCCGAGGTCGACTACCTCACCATGGGTGACGTCACCGACCTGTCGAACTTCATCGGCGCCGTGATCGACGACCGCGCCTTCGCCAAGAACAAGGCCGCGATCGACCGCGCCGCCTCCGACCCGACCTGCGAGATCGTCGCGGGCGGCAGCTACGACGACTCGGTCGGCTACTTCGTCCGCCCGACGGTCGTCGTCTCCACCGACCCCGAGAACGAGATCTTCCGCACCGAGTACTTCGGTCCGTTCCTCGGTGTCCACGTCTACGAGGACGACCAGTACGACGCGATGCTGGAGCAGATGGAGTCGGTCTCCGACTACGCCCTGACCGGCTCGGTCATCGCCAACGACCGTGCGGCCGCCGCGTACACGATGGAGAAGCTCCGCTTCGCCGCGGGCAACTTCTACATCAACGACAAGTCGACCGGCGCCGTCGTCGGCCAGCAGCCCTTCGGCGGCGGCCGCGCCTCCGGCACCAACGACAAGGCCGGCGCCCCGCAGAACCTGCTGCGCTGGACCCTGACCCGCGCCATCAAGGAGACGCTGGTCGCCCCGACCGACTACGCGTACCCGCACATGGGCTGATCCTCGCCCACCCCGAGCGACGGGCCGGGAAGCCTGACACCGAGCAGGCTTCCCGGCCCGTTTCCAAGGTCGCCTGACGGGTCGTCAGGGAGTCGCGCGGACCAGGATCTTGCCCGTGTTGCCGCCGCGCAGCATCAGCAGGAACGCCTCCACGATCCGCTCGAAGCCGTCGACCACCGTCTCGTCCGCCGTCAGCGCCCCGCTGCGCAGATGCGGGACGGCGAAGTCGTACAGCTCGTCCTGCGCGTCCCGGTGGTCGCTCACCAGGAAGCCCTCGATGCGCAGGCGCTTCTCCACGACGTCCGCGTGGTCGAAGACGACCGGCGGGGCGTCCGGGGTGTTGTACTGGCTGATCGTGCCGACCCGCACCACCCGGCCCCGCTCACGCAGCGCGCCGATCGCGGCGCCCAGGTGCTCGCCGCCGACGTTGTCCACGAAGAGGTCGATGCCGGTGGGGGCGGCCGCGGCCAGCAGGTCGGCCACCGGGGCCGCGCGGTAGTCGAAGGCCGCGTCGTAACCCACCTGTTGCGTCAGGTGGCGGACCTTCTCCGGGCCGCCCGCGCTGCCGATCACCCGGCCCGCCCCGAGCAGCCGGGCGAACCGGCCGGCCGCCGTGCCCACCCCGCCCGCCGCCCCGGAGACGAACACGTCCTCGCCCTCCCGCAGCCGGGCGATCCGGGTCAGGGCGACGTACGCCGTCAGGCCCGTGCCGCCCAGCACGCTCAGATACGCCGTCAGCGGCACGCCCGGGTGGTGGGGCAGGCGCCGCACCTCCTCGGGGCGGACCACGGCGTGCGTGCGCCAGCCCTGCCGGTGGAAGACGATCTCGCCCTCGGGCAGCTCCGGCGTCCGCGACGCGACGACCCTGCCCAGGGTGCGGCCCTCCAGCGGGGCGTGCAACGCGAAGTCCCCGTCCATCATTTCGCGGTGGTACGGGTCCACGGACCACAGCACGTTCTCCACCAGGGCGCTGCCGGGGGCCGGTTCGGGCACCGGGGACTCGGCGAAGCGGAAGTGGTCCGGGGTGGGGAAGCCGGTGGGGCGGGCGGTCTGCTGCACGGTGAGCGCGATCTCGGTCATGGCAGGGGACGGTAGGCAGGAATGCGGGGCGCGGGGACAGGGTTGGGCTCATGGAACGCGCCGATCCATGAGTCGGCCTCATAGCCGCAGGCGGGAGCCCCGAGTGACAGCAGCAGACCTTGCCCCGCAGGAGCTGAGGATCCTGGTCGCCGTGGCCGACGAGGGCGGATTCTCGGCCGCGGCCGCCCGGCTCGGGGCCACCCAGTCCGCCGTCTCGCACGCCGTGCGCGGCATCGAACGCAAGCTGGGGGCCGTCCTCTTCGAGCGCGGCCGGTTCGGGGCCCGGCCGACGCCCGCGGGGGAGCGGGCCGCCGCCCATGCCCGGCGGGTGCTGCGGATGCTCCGGGCGATGGCCGCGGACGTCCGCGGCGCGGACACCGGCGAGGTCCGCGGCGCGCTGCGGATCGCCGCCTTCCGCAGCGCCGCCCTGCATCTGCTCCCGCCCGCCCTGGAGCGGCTCGCCGCGCGCCACCCCGGCATCGAGGTGAGCGTCACCGTCGTACGGGAACTGGGCGCCGGCGTCGCGGGCGAGGTCGCCGCCGGGCGTGCCGATCTCGGCATCGCCACCCTGAGCGGGCCGCCGCCCACCGGACTGGTCGGCGCGACCCTGCTGGAAGAGCCGTACTCCCTGGTGCATCCGGCGGGACACCCCGACCCGCGTGCCCTCCCGCTCGTCGACTGGGCGGAGAACTGCGGCTCCTACACCCGCGACTGGTGGGCCGCCCAGGACTGGATCCCGGCCGCGACCGTGCGCGCCGAGGACGACGGGGCCGTGCTGGCCATGGTGGCCGGCGGGCTCGGCATGGCCATCATGCCCGCGCTCTCCCTCACGGCGGCGCCGCCCGCCGTGGAGATCACCGGCCTCGGACCCGGGCGGCCGCACCGCTCCGTCGGCTATGTCACCACCCCGGAACTGGCCTCCACCACCGCCGTACGAGCCATGATCCGCACCCTGCGCTCCCTCGCCCAGCCGTCGCTCGAACGCACGGAAGCCCAGCTCAGAGCCGTATGACACGGGCCGCCGTCTCAGATAGTAGGAAGTCCGAGTAACTGTGCAGACAGATGTGGGGCGCTCCCTTAACTTTGTAGGAGCCGAACGCATCGCTCGATCCAGCGAATGGCGGTCGTGAGCCGGGCCCGTGCAGGCAACCCCTGCGGCCGTGCGCTCCCCGCCCTTACGGCGTCTCGCAATCCCTCAGCGTGCTCCACGTCTGCCGAAGGAGTCGATCCCCATGATCGAGACGACCGCCCGCCGCCGCGTCCGCCACGTGTCCCGCACCAGCGAGGCCGACCGCAAGAACGCCGCCGCCGCCCTCCAGCGCGCCCTCGACCGCCGCGACAACGGCGGCGAGACCGGCCACTGAGAACGCCGACACGGTGTCCGCATCGCGGACACCGCATGTCATCACCTGGGACGAGGAGTAGGGTCGCCCGCATGTCTCGCAGCATCAGTCTCGCAGTGATCCCCGGTGACGGCATCGGCCAGGAGGTCGTGGCCGAAGGTCTGAAGGTCCTCTCCGCCGTGCTTCCGCAGGATGTGAAGCTGGAGACGGAGGAGTACGACTTCGGCGCCCAGCGGTACCACGCCACCGGTGAGACCCTCACCGACGCCGACCTCGACTCCCTCAAGCGGCACGACGCGATCCTGCTCGGCGCCATCGGCGACCCGAGCGTCCCCTCCGGGGTCCTGGAGCGCGGCTTCCTGCTCAAGCTCCGCTTCGCCTTCGACCACCACGTCAACCTGCGGCCGAGCAAGCTGCTCCCCGGCGTCGCGACCCCGCTCGCCGGCCAGCCGGAGATCGACTTCGTCGTCGTCCGCGAGGGCACCGAGGGCCCGTACACCGGCAACGGCGGCACCATCCGCAAGGGCACCGCGCACGAGGTCGCCACCGAGGTCTCCGTCAACACCGCCTTCGGTGTCGAGCGCGTGGTCCGCGACGCCTTCGCCCGCGCCCAGGCCCGCCCGCGCAAGAAGCTCACGCTGGTCCACAAGAACAACGTGCTGACCTTCGCCGGCCACCTGTGGACGAACATCTTCAACCAGGTGGCCGAGGAGTTCCCCGAGGTCACCACGGACTACATCCACGTCGACGCGGCCACGATCTACCTGGTCACCGACCCGGCCCGGTTCGACGTCATCGTCACCGACAACCTCTTCGGCGACATCATCACCGACCTCGCCGCGGCCGTCTCCGGCGGCATCGGCGTCGCGGCCTCCGGCAACATCAACCCGAGCCGCGAGTTCCCGTCCATGTTCGAGCCGGTCCACGGCTCGGCCCCGGACATCGCCGGACAGGGCAAGGCCGACCCCACCGCCACGGTCCTGTCCGTCGCCCTGCTGCTGCGCCACCTCGGCTACGACGCCGAGGCCGACCGCATCGACGCCGCCGTCACCGCGGACCTCACCGAGCGTGCCGACAGGCCTGCCCGTGCCACGTCTGCGATCGGCGACGCGCTCGCCGCGCGAGTAGCCGGCTGACCCGGCGCTCCACCACGAGAAGCCGCCGGGTCGGACGACCACCCGGCGGCTTTCCCATGTCCCCGCCGGGTGCCACCATCAACCCCTGGGCCGCTTTCAACCCCCGTTCCGTCGGCCGCAGTCCTCGCGCGATAATCGAACGCGGAGCCGCGGTATGAGGGAAAGCTCGGACGTCCTAGCACCGGCTGAGAAGCCGGTCGGGGCGTGAGCGCGGCCCGGTCACTACAACCGGTGAAGGACAACCACTCATGACGACGCCCACGATCGAGCTCAAGCCCTCCGCCAGTCCCCTCGCCGCCGCCGAGCGGGAGGCCATCCTGGCCAACCCCGGGTTCGGCCGCCACTTCACCGACCACATGGTGACGATCAAGTGGACCGAGGGCCGCGGCTGGCACGACGGCCAGCTCGTCCCGTACGGCCCGATCTCCCTCGACCCCTCCACCCATGTCCTGCACTACGGCCAGGAGATCTTCGAGGGGCTGAAGGCCTACCGCCAGCCCGACGGCTCGATCGCGCTGTTCCGTCCCGAGGCCAACGCCCGCCGCTTCCGCAACTCCGCCCGCCGCATGGCCATGGCCGAGCTGCCCGAGGAGCTGTTCATCGCCGCGCTGGACGCGCTGCTCACCCAGGACGCCGACTGGGTTCCGGAGCACGGCGGCGAGGCGTCCCTCTACCTGCGGCCGTTCATGTTCGCCACGGAGGCCGCGCTCGGCGTGCACCCGGCGAACGAGTACCTGTTCATGCTGATCGCCTCCCCGTCCGGCGCCTATTTCGCCGGCGGTGTCAGGCCCGTGACCATCTGGGTCTCCGAGGACCACGTCCGCGCCGTCCCCGGCGGCACCGGTGACGCCAAGACCGGCGGCAACTACGCCGCGTCCCTGCTGCCGCAGGCCGAGGCCGCCGCGCACGGCTGCGACCAGGTCGTCTACCTGGACGCGGTCACCCGCACCAAGGTCGAGGAGAGCGGCAGCATGAACGTCGCCTTCGTCTACGGCGACCGGATCGTCACCCCGGAGCTGACCGGCTCGATCCTGGAGGGCATCACCCGCGACTCCCTCCTCCAGGTCGCCCGCGACCTCGGCTACACCGCCGAGGAGGGTGTGGTCACCCTGGAGCAGTGGCGTGCGGACGCCGCCTCCGGCGCCCTCACCGAGGTCTTCGCCTGCGGCACCGCCGCCGTGGTCACCCCGATCGGCCACGTCAAGACCAAGGCCGACGAGTGGACCCACGGCGACGGCAACCCCGGCGAGGTCACCCTCCGCCTGCGCCAGGCCCTGCTGGACCTCCAGCGCGGCACCGCCGAGGACCAGCACGGCTGGATGCACAGGATCGGCTGACCGTCACAGGCTCAGGGCCGCCTCGGACTCCTCGTCGGGTTCCGCGGCGGCCCTCGCCGGTCCGGTGCGGGCGGTCAGCAGCAGGTAGACCAGGCCGCCCACCGCGCCCGACAGCAGGAAGCTGCAGTCCACCCCGCCGGTCAGCCGCAGCAGCGGGCCCTGGTACGACGGCAGGGACACGGCCAGCAGGCCGACCCCGGCGCCCAGCGCCCAGGAGACCGTCGCCCGTACGTTCCAGCCCGCGCGGTACCAGTAGATCCCGCCCCGCGAACGGCGGTTGAAGACCTGGAGGGCGTCGGCGTCGTACACCCCGCGGCACCGGACGAAGCCGATCAGGGTGATGACGGCCCACGGGGTGCCGATCGCGGTGAGCAGCAGCACGAAGGACGTCATCGCGGACTGCGCGTTCCAGGCGTAGTGGCCGACGAAGACACAGGCGGTGGCGACGACGGCGACCGTGTAGGTGGCCCGCGCCCGGGAGGCCCTCGGCAGGATCGCGTCCAGGTCCAGGCCCATCGAGTACAGCATCAGGCCCGCGTTGCCGACCGAGCCCGCGGAGGCGGACAGCAGCAGCGGGACCAGGTACCAGGCGGGGGAGGCCTGCACCAGAGGACCGGCGTAGTCGAGGGCCGCGTGCGCGCCGTACGCCGTGAAGGTGCCGAACAGCTGCGGCACCAGCAGCCCGAGGACCAGGCCGAGCCAGGTCGCGTGCAGGACGCGGCGGCTGCCGTGCCGGGACGGCGAGATGTAGCGGGTGTAGTCACCGAGGAGCGTGATGAAGGCGATGGGGCCGGACAGGCCCGCCGCCACGGCCGCCAGGAACCAGGTCGGCCAGAACGAGCCCAGCAGATAGCCGCCCGCACCCGGCAGCGCCGAGGTCGTGAAGTGCGGGGCGTAGGCGAAGATCCCGAGGATCAGCAGCGCCGTCATGCCGACGGCGAGGACCCGGGACATGGCGAGCAGCACCCGGTACCCGTAGACCGCGCCCGCGACCGTCGCCGCCGCGAGCACGGCGTAGACCAGGGCGTAGACCACCCCGTCGGCCGGCAGTCCGGCCAGCCGGCCCAGCACGCCGATCATCACGTCCCCGCCGATCCACACGGTCAGCGCGGTGTAGCCGAGGGCCAGCAGCAGGCCGACCACCGAGCCGACCAGCCGGCCCCGCACCCCGAACTGGGCGCCGGAGGAGGTGGACAGGTTGGTCGCGGTGCGCAGGGAGATCAGGGCCAGCGGGGCCGTGACGGCCGTACCGACGACCGTGCCCGCCACGATCGCGCTCACCGACGCCCACCAGCCGAGCCCGAAGGACGGCGGCAGCCAGCCGAAGATGATCACTCCGAGGCAGAGGTTCGAGCCGAGCAGGATCGAGACGAGATCACGCGGACCGCTGGTCCGCTCCTCGTCCGGGATGGTGTCGACTCCGCGCTGTTCTATCGGCATGGCTGGGTCTCCTTCGACTACCGCCAGAGAGTTAGAGCGACGTTCAATGTCCGTGAAGCCTTGCCGACAGTCAATGCTTCTGTTTCATGAATTCTGTGTTTAGAGTGGTGTTCTAAGTGGGAGATGGCAAGGAGGTGCCGCGACGTGAGACTGACCCCCACGGAACGTGACCGGCTGCTGCTCTTCGGAGCCGCCGAGCTGGCCCGGGCCCGCCGGGCGCGCGGCCTCAGGCTGAACGTGCCCGAGGCGACCGCGCTGATCGCGGACACCGTCTGCGAGGCGGCCCGGGACGGACGGCGGCTCGCCGAGGCCGTCGAGGCGGCCCGCTCGGTGCTCGGCCCCGACGACGTCCTGCCGGGCGTCGCGGACGTCGTCACCGAGGTGATGGTCGAGGCCGTCTTCGACGACGGCTCCCGCCTCGCGGTCGTCTCCGACCCGATCGGCGGCGGGTCTCTGGGCGACCGGGCGCCGGGCGCGCTGGTGCCGGGCCCCGAGCACGCCGAGCCGGAGGCGGTCGTGCGGCTGTCGGTCACCAACACGGCGACCGTGCCGGTCTCGGTCACCTCGCACTTCCACTTCTTCGAGGCCAACCCGCGCCTGGACTTCGACCGGGCGGCGGCCTACGGGACGCGGTTGGCCGTGCCCGCCGGGTCCTCCGTCCGCTTCGGGCCGGGCGAGCGCGTCGAGGTCGGCCTCGTGCCGATCGGCGGCGACCGGATCGCGATCGGCTTCGCCGGACTGGTCGACGGGCCGCTGGACGCGCCCGGCGCCCGGGAGGAGGCCCTGCGCAGGGCCGTGGCCTGCGGATACCTGGGAGCGGAGAACCGATGACCCCCCCGATGAACCCCTACGAGTACGCCGCCACCCACGGCCCCCGCGCCGGTGACCGCGTCCGCCTCGGCGACTCCGGGCTGACCGTCCGGATCGAGGCCGACTCCCAGCGCTACGGCGACGAGTTCCTGGCCGGCTTCGGCAAGACCGCCCGCGACGGACTGCACCTGAAGGCCGCCGCCGTCCGGGAGACCTGCGACGTCGTCATCAGCAACGTGGTCGTGATCGACGCGGCCCAGGGGATCAGGAAGGTCTCCATCGGCATCCGGGAAGGCCGCATCTGCGGCATCGGGCGGGCCGGGAACCCCGACACCCTCGACGGGGTGGACGTCGTCGTCGGCACGGGTACGTCGATCGTCTCCGGCGAGGGGCTCATCGCCACCGCCGGTGCCGTCGACACCCATGTCCACCTGCTGTCGCCGCGCATCATGGAGGCCTCCCTCGCCTCCGGCGTGACCACGATCATCGGCCAGGAGTTCGGCCCGGTCTGGGGCGTCGGCGTCAACTCGCCCTGGGCGCTCAAGCACGCCTTCAACGCCTTCGACGCCTGGCCGGTCAACATCGGCTTCCTGGGCCGGGGTTCGTCCTCGCACGAGGCGCCGCTGATCGAGGCCCTGGCCGAGGGCGGGGCGAGCGGCTTCAAGGTGCACGAGGACATGGGCGCCCACACCCGCGCCCTGGACACGGCCCTGCGCGTCGCCGAGGAGCACGACGTCCAGGTCGCCCTGCACAGCGACGGGCTGAACGAGTGCCTGTCGGTCGAGGACACCCTGAAGGTGCTGGAGGGCCGCACGATCCACGCCTTCCACATCGAGGGCTGCGGCGGCGGACACGTGCCCAACGTGTTGAAGATGGCCGGTGTCCCGAACGTCATCGGCTCCTCCACCAACCCCACTCTGCCCTTCGGCCGGGACGCGGTCGCCGAGCACTACGGCATGATCGTCTCCGTCCACGACCTCAAGCCGGACCTGCCCGGCGACGCCGCCATGGCCCGCGACCGGATCCGGGCCGGCACCATGGGCGCCGAGGACGTGCTGCACGACCTGGGCGCGATCGGCATCACCTCCTCCGACGCCCAGGGCATGGGCCGCGCCGGTGAGACCGTGCGCCGTACGTTCGCCATGGCCGGCAAGATGAAGGCCGAGCTGGGGCCCATGGAAGGCGACGGCGACGGCGACGACAACGCCCGCGTCCTGCGCTACATGGCCAAGCTGACCATCAACCCGGCCATCGCGCACGGCCTCTCGCACGAGGTCGGCTCGATCGAGGTGGGCAAGCTCGCCGACATCGTGCTGTGGCGCCCGGAGTACTTCGGCGCCAAACCGCAGCTCGTGCTCAAGTCGGGCTTCCCGGCGTACGGCGTCGTCGGCGATCCGGGCGCGGCCACCGACACCTGCGAACCCCTCGTACTGGGCCCGCAGTTCGGCGCGCACGGCGCCACGGCCGCCGACATCTCGGTCGCCTTCGTCGCGCAGGCCGCCATGGACCAGGGCGGCGACACGATGCCCACCCGCCGCCGTCGCGTCGCCGTGCGCGGCACCCGCGGCATCGGCCCCGCAGACCTGCGGCTGAACGCCCGCGTCGGAGCGGTCGACGTCGACCAGCGCACCGGACTGGTCACCCTCGACGGCGACCCGCTCCGCTCGCAGCCCGCCGACTCGGTCTCCCTGAACCGTCTCTACTTCCTGTGAAGGACCTCCGTATGACCACCCCCGCCGCCGACGGCTTCCGTATGCCCGCCGAATGGACCCCGCACGAGCGCACCTGGATGGCGTGGCCGGGCCCCAACCCCACCTTCGACGACCCGGACGACCTCGCCGCGTCCTGCCTCGCCTGGGCGTCCGTCGCGCGCGCGATCCGCCGCTTCGAGCCGGTGACCGTGGTCTGCGGCCCCGGCCGGTCCGCCGAGGCGCGGGCGCTGCTCGGCCCGGAGATCGAGACCGTCGAGCGCGAGCTGGACGACGCCTGGATGCGGGACATCGGCCCGACCTTCCTCACCGACGGCCGTGGGCAACTGGCCGCCGTGGACTGGACGTTCAACGGCTGGGGCGCCCAGGACTGGGCTCGCTGGGAGCACGACGCGAAGATCGCCGCGTACGTGTCCGACCTCGCGGGCGCGAAGACGTACGCCTCGCGGCTGGTCAACGAGGGCGGCGCGATCCACGTCGACGGCGAGGGCACCGTGCTGCTCACCGAGACCGTGCAGCTCGGCGCCGAGCGCAACCCGCACTGGTCGAAGGAGGAGGTCGAGGCCGAGATCCACGCCCACCTCGGCACCCGTAAGGCCGTCTGGCTGCCGCGCGGCCTGACCGGCGACTACCCTCCCCACGGCTTCGGCACCCTCGGCCACGTCGACATCGTCGCCGCCTTCGCCCGCCCCGGTGTCGTCGTCGCCCACCACCAGCCGGACCCCGCGCACCCCGACTTCGAGGTCACCAAGGAGGTCATCGGCCGCCTGAGGTCGGCGACCGACGCCCGCGGCCGCGCGCTGGAGGTCGTCGAGGTGCCGGCCCCGACCGTCCTGGAGGCCGACGGCCACTGGGCCGACTACTCCTACATCAACCACTACCTCTGCAACGGCGGCGTCGTGCTGTGCGGCTTCGACGACCCGCGCGACGAGATCGCCGCCGGGATCTTCCGCCGGCTCTTCCCCGAGCGGACGGTCACCCTGGTGGACGCGCGTACGATCTTCGCGGGTGGGGGCGGCATCCACTGCATCACCCAGCAGCAGCCGAAGGCGTGAACATGATCCAGGAGACAGTGATGGCCGGTGCGGCACGGACGCGGAAGAACGCGCCGCCGCGCGAGGAGGTACTCGCCGTCGCCATGGACATGATCGCCGAGCGCGGTCTGGAGAAGCTCACCATGGCGGCGCTCGGCCGCGAGGTCGGGATGAGCAGCGGCCATCTCCTCTACTACTTCCGCTCCAAGGACGAACTGCTGCTCCAGGCCCTGGAGTGGAGCGAGGGCCGGCTGGGCGCCGAACGCGGCCGCCTGCTCACCCGCCCCGGCACCGCGCGCGAGCGCCTCGCGGCCTACGTCGACCTGTACGTCCCCGACGGCCACCGCGATCCGCACTGGACGCTGTGGCTGGAGGTGTGGAACCGCTCGCAGAACGCCGACGACGACGCGCGCACCCGGCAGGCCGCGATCGAGGGCGCCTGGCACCGCGACCTGGTCGCGCTGATCGCCGAGGGCATCTCGCGGGGGGAGTTCCGCCGGGTCGACGCCGACCGCTTCGCGGCGCGGCTGCGGGCGCTGCTGGACGGCTTCTCCATCCACGTCGCCATCGGGCTGCGCGGCACGGACCGCGAGCAAGTGCTCGCGCATGTGCGGGAGTTCATCGGCGACTCGCTGCTGCGTCCGTAGCCGCGGGCGAGTAAAGGAATCCTTTTCTCCGGGGCCGGGCAGGTAACGGCCCATGGGACGACAACACTGGAAGAAGATCTGGGTCGGCTCGGCCGGGAACATGGTCGAGTGGTTCGACTGGTTCGTGTACGCGAGCTTCGCCACCTACTTCGCCGGCGCGTTCTTCCCGAGCGGCGATCCCACCGCCCAGCTCATGAACACGGCCGGCATCTTCGCGGTCGGGTTCTTCATGCGGCCCGTGGGCGGCTGGCTGCTCGGCAGGGTCGGCGACCGCAAGGGACGCAAGGCGGCGCTGACCCTGACCGTCACGCTCATGTCGGCGTCGGCGATCCTGATAGCCCTCGCGCCGACGTACGCGGTCGCCGGGTACGGCGGCGCGTTCGTCCTGCTCGTCGCCCGCCTGCTCCAGGGCCTGTCGGTGGGCGGCGAGTACGCGGCCAGCGCGACCTATCTGACGGAGGCCTCGGACCCGCGGAACCGCGGCTTCGCGTCCAGCTTCCAGTACGTGTCCATGACCGCCGGCCAGATCCTCGGCCTCGGCCTGCAGATCGTCCTCCAGCGGACGATGTCCGACTCCGCGCTGCACAGCTACGGCTGGCGCATCCCGTTCGTCGTGGGCGCGCTCGGCGCGGCGGTCATCTTCTACCTGCGCCGCAGCATGCTGGAGACCGAGGTCTACGAGGAGGACGACTCGCACGCCGCCGAGCGCGGCACCCTGCGCGCCCTGTGGCAGCACCGGCGGGAGGCGTTCCTCGTCATCGCCCTCACCATGGGCGGCACCGTGGCCTATTACACGTACACCACGTACCTGACGAAGTACCTGTCCAACTCGGCGGGCCTGTCCAAGCAGACGGCGACGCTCGTCTCCTTCACCGCGCTGATCGTCTTCGCCGCCCTCCAGCCGCTCGCGGGCCGGCTGTCGGACCGGATCGGCCGGCGTCCGCTGCTGATCACCTTCGCGGTCGGCTCCACCGTCCTCACCGTGCCGATCATGAACCTGCTGGGGCACGCGAACGGCTACTGGCCCGCCCTCGGCCTCTCGCTGCTCGCGCTGGTCGTCGTCACCGGCTACACCTCCATCAACGCCTGTGTGAAGGCCGAGCTGTTCCCGACCGGCATCCGCGCCCTCGGCGTGGCCCTGCCGTACGCCATCGCCAACGCCCTCTTCGGCGGTACGGCGGAATACGTCGCCCTGTGGTTCAAGAACGCCGGGATCGAATCCGGCTTCTTCTGGTACGTGGCGGGATGCGCCGCCGTGTCGCTCGTGGTGTACCTCGCCATGCGGGAGACGAAGGATCTGGATCTGGCCAGGGTGAAGGCCGCCCAGGGGTCCGGGGAGTCCAGCCTGACGACCGCATCCTGAGACGGTCCGTGAGCCGGGGGCGGGGCTGTGCCAGACTGCCCCCGTGCTCTCGTTCGCCATGATTATGGGCAGCAGGCGCGCCGGTCCGCAGTGACCACCTCGTACGAACGGGTGCGGGTGGCCACCGTCGTCCTCGACCCGCGCGCAGACCTCTCGCACCCGCGAGGGGTTTTTTCGTTTTCCGGCCCACCTTCAGCCGGGGGCGGAGCGCGCGGGACCATTGTGGGGACGGTGGAGCCGGTCATTCCGGTAAGACCGAAGATTCACAACAGGAGCCTTGAGACCATGACCGAGACGGCAACCAACGAGCTCGACGACTCGTTCCACGTCTTCGACACCACGCTGCGCGACGGCGCGCAGCGCGAGGGCATCAACCTCACCGTCGCGGACAAGCTCGCCATCGCACGGCACCTGGACGACTTCGGCGTCGGTTTCATCGAGGGCGGCTGGCCCGGCGCGAACCCCCGGGACACCGAGTTCTTCGCCCGCGCCCAGGCCGAGATCGACTTCAGGCACGCCCAGCTGGTCGCCTTCGGCGCCACCCGCCGCGCCGGCGCCAAGGCCTCCGAGGACCCCCAGGTCAAGGCCCTGCTCGCGTCCGGCGCCCCGGTGATCACACTGGTCGCCAAGTCGCACGACCGCCACGTCGAACTGGCGCTGCGCACCACCCTGGAGGAGAACCTGGAGATGGTCCGCGACACCGTCTCCCACCTGCGCGAACAGGGCCGCCGGGTGTTCGTGGACTGCGAGCACTTCTTCGACGGCTACCGCGCCAACCCCGAGTACGCGAAGGCGGTCGTCCGGGCGGCCTCGGACGCGGGCGCCGACGTCGTCATCCTCTGCGACACCAACGGCGGCATGCTGCCCGCCCAGATCCACGCCGTCGTCGCCACGGTCCTCGCCGACACCGGCGCCCGGCTCGGCATCCACGCCCAGGACGACACCGGCTGCGCGGTCGCCAACACCCTCGCCGCCGTCGACGCGGGCGCGACCCACGTCCAGTGCACGGCCAACGGCTACGGCGAGCGCGTCGGCAACGCCAACCTCTTCCCGGTCGTCGCCGCCCTGGAGCTGAAGTACGGCAAGAAGGTGCTGCCCGACGGCAAGCTCCGCGAGACCACCCGTATCTCGCACGCCATCGCCGAGGTCGTCAACCTCACGCCCTCCACCCACCAGCCGTACGTCGGTGTCTCCGCCTTCGCCCACAAGGCCGGCCTGCACGCCTCCGCGATCAAGGTCGACCCGGACCTCTACCAGCACATCGACCCCGAGCTGGTCGGCAACACCATGCGGATGCTCGTCTCCGACATGGCGGGCCGCGCCTCGATCGAGCTGAAGGGCAAGGAGCTCGGCATCGACCTCGGCGGCGACCGCGAGCTCGTCGGCCGGGTGGTCGAGCGGGTGAAGGAGCGCGAGCTCAGGGGCTACACCTACGAGGCGGCCGACGCGAGCTTCGAGATCCTCCTGCGCGGCGAGGTCGAGGGCCGCCCGCTGCGGTACTTCGACGTCGAGTCCTGGCGGGCCATCGTCGAGGACCGGCCCGACGGCACCCACGCCAACGAGGCCACGGTGAAGCTGTGGGCCAAGAAGGAGCGGATCGTCGCCACGGCGGAGGGCAACGGCCCGGTCAACGCCCTCGACCGCGCCCTGCGCGTGGCCCTGGAGAAGATCTACCCGCAGCTCGCCGCGCTGGAGCTGGTCGACTACAAGGTCCGCATCCTGGAGGGCAAGCACGGCACCTCGTCCACGACGCGGGTGCTGATCGCCACCTCCGACGGCAGCGGCGAGTGGTCCACGGTCGGCGTGGCGGACAACGTCATCGCCGCCTCCTGGCAGGCCCTGGAGGACGCGTACACCTACGGCCTGCTGCGGGCGGGCGTGCAGGCCCCTTAGGACTGCCGGCTCAGGGAACGCGCCAGATGTTGTCGAAGGCCGCGTTCTCGATGCGGCGGCGGGTGCGGACGCCCTCCAGTTCACGCACCGCCTCGCCGACCGCCGCCAGGACCGTGATCACGTCCTCGTCGGCGGGGGCCTCCGCCGGGCGGTCCTCGCCGATGGCGAGGATGCCGGCGAGGCCGGCGAGGACCGGTTCGCGCGACCACCAGCGGTCGGCCGCGTGCTGCCGGGCCGGGGTGTCGGCCGGGACGCGCTCGGCGGGGTTCAGCGACAGCCGGTGGCGGCGTTCGGCGGTGAGCTGCCCCTCGGACTCCAGCGCGTCCCGGTAGGCGGCCGCCAGCCCCTCGCCCCGGCGCCACAGCCAGTCCTCGACCGTCTCGTACGGCTCCCGCCGGGTGAGCGCCGCCCCGGCCTCGTCCAGCATCCGGTCGCCCGTGGTCAGGGCGGGGCCGGGCACGATGCGCTCACCGTCCAGGGTGAGCGCACGCACGCCGAGCAGGTCGACCAGTTCGGCGCCCGCGAGCGCGAGCGACAGATCGCCCCGCTCGACGGGGTGCTCGCCGGGCACGTCCAGGCTGACGAGGAACAGATCCCGAGGTGTCGTCATACGGTCATCGTCCCCCACGGACCGGCCGCCCGCCCGCCCGGCAACACTCCTACTGGAGAACTCCTACCGTAGGGTCCACTTCTGATTCGCGGCCCCGGTGCACGACCAGATCTGCGCCCGTGCCCCGTTCGCCGACGAGTCGTCCGTGACGTCCAGACACTTGTTCGCCGCCGTGTTGACGACATCACCGGTCGAGGCGTTGTACGACCACTGCTGCGCTCCGGTGCCGTTGCAGTCGTACAGCTGCACCTTCGCCCCGTCCGCCGTCGAGCCTGACGTCACGTCGAGGCACTTGCCGAGCGCCTGGACCGAGCCGTCGGCCGCCACGGTCCACTGCTGGGCGCCGCTGCCGTTGCAGTCGTAGAGCTGTACGGCCGTGCCGTCGGCGCTCGAAGCGCCTGCGACGTCCAGGCACTTGCCCGCCAGGCCGACGAAGGAGCCGGACCGGCTGCCGTTGCCGGACTGGGTGCCGGCCCAGGTGAGGGTCGCCGAGGTCTTGCCGGGCAGCGAGTAAGTGGCGTGCTGGGAGCCCCAGTCGATGGTGATGTCCTGCGCGGACGAGGAGCCGTTGTAGGCGATCAGCGCCTTGCTGCCGTCCGGGTTGCGCCAGGCGACGTTCGGCACGGTGGTGGACGCCGTCGAGGCGATCCGCTGGGCGCCCGGCCGGACGAACTTGGTCAGCTGGCCCATGTCGTAGTACTCGACGGTGTAGTCCACGGTCCCGCTCGCACCGTCCCCGTCGTGCACGGTGACCAGCCCCGTGCAGGTGCCGCAACCCCCGTTGTGGGGGCCGCCGTTCTGGTCCACGGCCAGCGACCACTTGGTCACCGACTTCGCCCAGTTGCGGGTGTAGTCGATGATGTTGGACATGTCCTCGTGCTGCTGGTCGGCGATCCAGGTGCCGCCGGAGTGCTCGGTGGCGAAGGCGTCCAGCCCGGGGTACTGGTCGTGCACGGCGGACTGCTTGGTGACGTCACCGCCGTAGCCGTGCCAGGCGATCCCGCCGAAGTTGGGGTGGTCGCGGATCGCCGCGTCGTCCACGGCCTGGGCCGCGTAGGAGTCGTAGGTGTCCCAGTTCCAGTCGTGCGCCAGCACCTTGGTGCTCAGCCCGGCCGACTGGAGCCGCGGCAGCAGGTCGTTCTTGAGGAAGTAGTCGATGCCGCTCGCGTTCCAGCTCATCGAGGGATAGCCGGAACAGCAGGTCGGCTCGTTCTGCGGTGTCACGTAGGAGACGTTGATCCCCTGGTCCTTGTACGCCTGGAGGTACTTCACGAAGTAGTCGGCGTACGCCCCGTAGTCCTCGGCCTTCAGCCAGCCGCCGTTCAGCGAGCCGCTGTCCTTCATCCAGGCCGGGGCCGTCCATGGCGAGGCCATGACAGTCAGGGACGGATCGAGCTGGAGCGCCTGCCTGGTGAGTGGCACGACGTCCGCGAGATCGTGCCCGACGGAGAAGCCGTTCAGGTTCGGGTCGGTCTGCCCGGACGGCACGTCGTCGTACGTGTAGCCGTAGCGCGCGAGGTCCGAGGCGCCCATCGGGTTGCGCAGGAACGACAGCCCGATGCCGTCCGTCGGCGAGAACAGCTTGCGCATGGTCGCGTCCCGGGTCGCCTGGGACAGGGCCCCGCTGCTGTTCATCAGCCAGGCCGCGGTGTCCGTGAAGGAGGCGCCGCCGCCGGTGAAGGTCTGGTAGCGGGTGTTCTCGTCCACGGTGATGTTCGTGCCGCTGCCGCCCGTCCCGGACTGGAACGCGAACGGCGCCTGCGCCTGGAGCCCGCGTACGACATGCCGTCCGGCGGAGTCGTCGGTGGTGGTGAGCCAGGCCGTGACCTGCTCGCCGGCCGCGTGCGCGGGGGGTACGGCGGCGGTCACGCCGGCCGCGGAGAGCAGTCCGGCCAGCAGCAGCCGGACCGCGCGGGGGGTTCTCCGGGTTCTGCTCATCGTGCGTCGCCCTTCCTGTCCTAGTTAACTCATGACGTGAGCTAAGCCATGAGTGAACCACGGGGACCAGGGGCGGTCTATACCAACGACAGCCCCGCTTGCCGTGCTTCGATCCGTGCTTCGATATGCCGGAATTCATCGGTATTCGTAGGTATTCGGGTAGCTTCGAACCATGAAGGCCGTCCTGCGGACCCGCAGCCTGCCCGCCCTGCTGCCGGCCGTCCTCCTCCTGCTCGTCCCGTTCCTCCTGCTCCTCGCACCCCCGTTCGCGCCCCGGGCGAGCGCGGACACGAGCATCTCCACGATCGCCCGCGCGCTGCGCGCGAGCCCGGTCTACGTCGACCCGGCCGCCGCCTCCCAGCTGCCGAAGGCGGACGCCGACGCCCTCGCGAAGCGGATCGTGGACGCCAACAAGCCGGTGTTCGTCGCGGTCCTCCCGGCCGGCTACCCGACGGCCGCACTCTTCACGAACCTCCGCGCGGCCACCGGCATCACCGGCCTGTACGGCATCCGCCTCGGCGACCGCTTCGACGCCCGCGCCGACTCCTCCGTCATGTCGGCGACGGCCCGGCGCAACCTGGTGAACAGCGTCCAGGACGAGCCGGTGAAGACCCAGCTCAGCGACTTCACCGACCGCGCCCTGGCCACGGTCGGCGGCCACGCGCCGAGGAGCTGGGGCGGCCCGGCCGGTTCGGGCGGCGGGGTGTCCGGCACGGCGGTGCTCGTCACGGGCGCCGCCCTCGTGGCCGGCGGCGCGGGCGCGTACGCGCTGGTGCGGCGCAGCCGCCGCCGGCGCGAGGAGGAGCGGCGGGCCGCCCTCGACCGGCTGCGCGTGGTCGTCGACGAGGACATCACCGCCTTCGGCGAGGAACTGGACCGCCTCGACTTCCACCCGGCCGAGCCCGGCGCCGACGACGCGATGCGCGCCGACTACGAACGCGCCCTGGACGCCTACGAGACCGCCAAGCAGCGGATGTCCGAGGCGCGGCGCCCGGAGGACGTCCGCACGGTGACCGAGGCGCTGGAGGACGGCCGCTTCTCGCTCGCCCAGCTCACCGCCCGCCGCACGGGCCGCCCGCTGCCCGAGCGCCGGCCGCCCTGCTTCTTCGACCCGCGCCACGGCCCCTCGGTCGCCGACGCGGACTGGACCCCGCCCGGCGGCGCCCCGCGCCAGGTCCCGGTCTGCGCGGCCGACGCCACCCGGCTGGCCGACGGCCGCGACCCGGTGATCCGCGAGGTCGACACCGAGCACGGCCGCCGCCCCTACTGGGACGCGGGCCCCGCCTACGGCCCCTGGGCGGGCGGCTACTTCGGCGGCGGCATCCTGCCCGGCCTGCTCGTCGGCACACTCCTCGGCACCATGATGGCCACCCCGTCGTACGCGGCCGACTACGGCACGGGCTACGGCGACTTCGGCCCGCACTCCGGCTACGACGGCGGCTACGACGACGGCTCCCAGGGCGGCGACGTCTCCGGCACGGACTTCGACCCCGGGGACTTCGGGGGCGGCTTCGGCGACGGAGGCGGCGACTTCGGCGGCGGGGGCGGGGGAGACGGGGGAGGGGATTTCGGAGGGGGGTTCTGAGGGGGTTCTGAGGGTGCGTCACTCCTTGTCCTGGTGGTGACCGTCGTCCGTCAGGGACAGGGAGCCCAGCCGTTCCATCACCGCCGCCGCCAGGTTCAGCACCCCGCGCTCCGTCTCGCCGAGCGTGCCCAGCGCCTCGGCCAGCCAGGCGTCACGCTCGGCCATGTCCCGCTCCAGCGCCCGCCGGCCCGGTCCGGTGAGTGACAGCACGGACTGGCGCCGGTCGTCGGTGCCCCGCTCCCGCGCGATCAGCCCCTCGGTCTCCAGCTCCGCGTAGACCCGGGTGAGCGACTGGGGCCGCTGCCGCTCGGCCGCCGCGATCTCGCCGGGGGTCGCCGGGCCGTACCGGCTCAGGTGACCGAGCACGGCGAGCTGGTTGGGGCTGAGGCCGCCGTCCCCGCGTTCCTGCCGCAGTCGCCGGTTGAGCCGGACGACGGCGCGCCGGAGGCGGGCGGCGTCGGAGTGGTGATCCATGCAGAGATCCTACGTGCAGCTTAATAGCTGCGACGGGAAGCCCGCTGTATCCTCGCCCTGTGCGCTCAAAACTCATACGCAATGCGTACGAAGTGATGCTGGCGATGACGGCGGTGCTGCTCTGCTGGGGTGCCGCCCTGTGGCTGGAGGGCGCGGCCGGGCTGCACACGGACGTGCCCGTCCTCGCGGTGGCCCTCACCCTCCCCCTGTCCTCGACCCAGCGCACCGCGCCGACGCGCCGCCGGCTGGCCGCCCTGGCGTTGCTGCCCGTCACGGCCGCCGGGGCGCAGTTCCTGGGCCGGCTGATCATGCACCACTACGCGATCGGCGCTGCCGTCTTCACGGCGGGCATCTCGCTGTGCATCTGGATGCGCCGCTACGGCGCCACGGCGACCGGACTCGGCACGCTGACGGCGCTGCCGTTCGTCGCGCTGCTGATCGTCCCCGGCCCCGCGCTGCCCCCGGCGGCCGAGAGCGGGCTGGTGAGCTGGTCCTGGTCGGCGCTGATCGGCGTCCTGGCGTGCGGGTGCGTGTGGCTGGTACAGGCCCTCGGGGACCGGTACGGCCCCTGGCGTCCGGAGCCCGAGCCGGTCGTTCCCCGCCGGGCCTCGCGTCTTCGCCCGCGCTCCAGCACCCGCATGGCCGTGCAGATGGCGGTCGGCGTGGCCCTGGCCTTCCTCTGCGGCCGCCTTCTCTTCGACGGCCACTGGCCCTGGGCGGTCCTCACGGCGTACGTGGCGGCGAGCGGCAACCGGGGTCGAACGGACGTCGTGCGCAAGGGGGTCGAGCGCCTCGCGGGCGCGGCCGCGGGCACGCTGCTGGCCACCGGGGTGGCCTCGACCGGCATCACGGGCCGCGCGTCGGTGGCGGTGATGTTCGCGGTCCTGGCCGTGGCGCTGTGGCTGCGCCCGCTCAACTACGCCTACTGGGCAGCCGGAATCACGACCGCTCTCTCCCTGCTCCTCGGCTACTTCGGCCAGGACGCGGTGAGCCTGCTGCCGACTCGCCTTGCCGCGACAGCCGTTGGAGCGGTTCTGTCCATCGCGGCGGCGTGGTGGGTACTGCCGGTCCCCGTCAGGAGGCGAGGCCCTCGGCTCACGAACGAGCCGGGGCCGCCCGCTCCCCAGCACGGACGCGTCCGCGCCTCGCCTGCACGCCGGGCCGGCTCGGCGGCGAACGGCGATCAGACGCAGCCGCCCAGCCGCAGGTGATGGGCAGTCTTGGGCCGCGACTGGGCGCTGTCCGAGGCCCCGGTGAGGGGCGGGGCCAGGGCCTTCGTGGTGGCCATGAGTGGCCCAAACCCTCCAGTCCCCTGCGAAGCCCGACCCCGCAAGCCCCTCCCGGCCGAACCGCCGGAGGCTCACGCGTTCTTGATGGCCGAGATGTCGAAGTTCAGCTTGATCTTGTCGGAGACCAGGACGCCGCCGGTCTCCAGGGCCGCGTTCCAGGTCAGGCCCCACTCGGAGCGCAGGATCTCGGCCTTGCCCTCGAAGCCGACGCGCTCGTTGCCGAAGGGGTCCTTCGCCGAGCCGTTGAACTCCAGGTCGATGGTGATCGGCCTGGTCGTGCCGAGGATGGAGAGGTCGCCGGTGATGCGGTAGTCCTCGCCGCCCAGGGCCTCCGCCTTGGTGGAGCGGAAGGTCATGGTCGGGAACTCGTCGGCCTTGAAGAAGTCGGACGACTTCAGGTGCCCGTCGCGGTCGGCGCTGCCGGTGTCGACGCTGGCCATCTGGATGTCGAGGGTCGCGGTGGAGCCGGCCGGGTCCGCGCCGTCGAGGTGCAGGCTGCCGGTGAAGTCGTGGAAGGCGCCCTTGACGTTGGTGACCATGGCGTGCCGGGCGGTGAAGCCGATCGTGGTGTGTGCCGGGTCGATCGTGTAGTCGCCGGTCAGCGCCGTCAGGTCGGGGCCGGTGGCGGCGGTCGTGGTCGCGGGGGTGCTGTCCTTGCGGCTGAAGAAGCCCATGTCGTGCTCCAGGAAGTTTCAGTTGAACGTTAAACGAACTCGATGTCTCCGACGGTAGACCCATTCTGTTCAGTTTTCAACATCATCCGTAGTGTGTCTTCATCGTTACGCGGAGCAACGGCGTCTGCCATCTGGCGCACCGGCCGGGAAGCGGGCACCATCTGCGTGCACCGCCGGACGTCGGGAAGGGTGCAGTGATGAGTGGTTCCCTGCGACCGACCCGGCGCGCGATGCTGCTCGCCGCCGCCCTCGGCCCTGCCCTGGCTCCCGTCCTCGGGGCCCGCCCCGAAGTCCGCCCCGGAGTCGCCGATGCCGTGACAGGCGGTGATCCCCACGACGCCCTGCGCCGGCGCTGGCTCGACATCGCCCTCGGGGCCGGATACGACCCGGGCGCCGAACCGTACGCCTCCCGCCTCCGCCAACTCGGTTCCCTGGCGCGGGACTTCGGCGGCACCATGGCGCCCGCCCCCGACTCCCTGTGGCCCGGGCACCCCTTCGACCCGCCGGCCGGCATCACCTACAGCTACAACCGGCTGTGGACCATGGCCCAGGCCTGGGCCCAGCCCGGCACCGGCGCCGGCGGCGACCCCGCGCTCCTCGACGCCGTCATCCGCGGCCTCGACCATCTGTCCGCCCGCGTCTACAACCCCTCCACCAGCCGCTACGGCAACTGGTGGGAGTGGCAGATCGGCAGCCCCCGGCTGCTCATGGACATCACGGCCACGCTGTACGACCGCCTCGGCGCCGACCGGATCGCCGCCGCCTGCGCGGCCGTGGACCACTTCATCCCGGACAGCATGCTCACCGACTACTCCGGCACCTCCACCGGCGCCAACCGCGTCGACCTCGCCCGCTCCGTCGTCCTGCGCGGCATCCTCGGGCGGGACGATGCCAGGATCTCCCTCGCCCGGGACGCCCTCTCGCCGGTCTTCCCGTACGTCACCCAGGGCGACGGGCTCTACGCCGACGGCTCCTTCGTGCAGCACACCTGGGTCGCCTACGCGGGGACGTACGGCCAGGTCCTGCTCGACGGACTCGGGCGGCTGTTCGCCCTGCTCGCCGGGTCGCCCTGGGAGGTCACCGACCCCGCCCGGCAGAACGTCCTCGACGCCGTCGAGCACTCCTTCGCGCCGCTCGTCCACGACGGTCTGGTCATGGACGGCGTCAACGGCCGTGCCATCAGCCGGGGTTACCTGCTCGGCGACGACCTGCACCTCATGCGCAGCGACCACTTCCACGGGCAGGCGCTCATCGGCTCGATCGCGCTGCTCGCGGGCGGGGTGGGGGAGGCGCGGCGGGCGAAGTGGTACGGGATGGTGAAGGGATGGATCGAACGGGACAGCGTGACACCGGTACTGACGGGGGGTCAGTTCGGTGTCGCCGACCTCGCGCGGCTGCACGCCGTCGCCGCCTCGCCCGTCCCGGCGGCCCCGGAACCCCTCGGCCACCGGCTCTTCCCGGCCATGGACCGCGCCGTCCACCGCGGGCCCCGCTTCACCGCCGCCCTGTCCATGGCGAGCGACCGCATCGCCCACTACGAGTGCGGCAACGGCGAGAACCCGCGCGGCTGGCACACCGGTTCGGGGATGCTGTACTGGTGGCCGAGTGGTGGTCGGGCCGATCGGGCCGGTCGGGCCGATCAATACACGGACTGGTTCTGGCCGACCGTCGACTGGTACCGGCTGCCCGGGACCACCGTCTCCACCAAGCGGCTCGCCGACCGCGAAGGGGGCGAGTGGGGCGCGCCGAAGCCGGACGTCCGGTGGGTCGGCGGGGCGACGGACGGTACGTACGCGGCCGTGGGGCAGCATCTCAAGGGTCTCGGTTCCAGCCTGGAGGCCCGTAAGTCCTGGTTCTTCCTCGACGACGCCGTGGTCTGCCTCGGCGCCGGGATCACCTGCGCCGACGCCGTCCCGGTCGAGACGGTCGTGGACAACCGCAACCTGGGGGAAGGCGGCACCCAGGCCTTCGTGCGCGCACGGAACTGGGCGCACCTCGAAGGGCACGGCGGCTGGATCCTGCCGCACGGGCCGTACGGCGCCGAACTGCGCACCCTGCGCGAGGACCGCACCGGCGCCTGGTCCGACATCAACGCGACCAGCACCGACGAGCGGCGCACCCGGCGCTGGCAGACCCTCTGGCTCGACCACGGCACCGACCCGGCCGGCGCCCGCTACCTGTACGTCCTGCTGCCCGGCGCCACCCGTGCCGAGACCGCCGCCCGGGCCGCCGACCGGCACTGGCTGCGCGTCCTCGCCAACGACCCCGGCCGGCAGGCCGTTGCCGTGCCCCGGCTGGGGCTGACCGGCGCGAACTTCTGGCGGGCGGGTACGGTGGGGGACCTGGCCGTCTCCGCGGGGGCGAGCGTGCTCGTCGTCCGCCGGGGCCGTACGGCCGTGCTGCACATCGGCGAGCCACCGCGCACCGGCCGGCCGCTGGAGATCGTCTGGGACCGCCCGGTGCGCGCGGTGACCCGGGCCGGCGAGGGCGTCGAGGTGCTCGCCGCGGACCGCTCTCTGAGGCTGCGCGTCACTCCAGGGATGGCATGTGCCGACCGTGTATGTGAGGTGAGTCTCAGCTGATGGCTTTGTGGTCTCCCTACAAGCCCGGTGCCCTCTGAGCAGTCGGAACGGCTGCACGCGCCTGTGGTTCTGTTCACTGGCACCAGGAAAACGGGCCGGAGACTGTACGGAGTCGACGTCTCGCTTTCCTTGGTGTCCTTCGTAAGGTCGCTACATGACCGTTTTGGAAGAGACGACGGGTGAGCCGACCGGCGAGCCGACGGACGCGCGCGGACGAGTCGCCGAGCTGCACGAGATTCGTGCCAGGGCCGTGGCCGGCCCGAGCGAGAAGGCGACGGCGGCGCAGCACGCCAAGGGCAAGCTGACGGCGCGGGAGCGGATCGAGCTGCTCCTGGACCCGGGTTCCTTCCAGGAGGTCGAGCAGCTGCGCCGGCACCGGGCGCAGGGGTTCGGCCTGGACGCGAAGAAGCCGTACACGGACGGTGTGATCACCGGCTGGGGTACGGTCGAGGGCCGTACGGTCTTCGTCTACGCGCACGACTTCCGGATCTTCGGCGGTGCGCTCGGCGAGGCGCACGCCACCAAGATCCACAAGATCATGGACATGGCCATCGCGGCCGGTGCCCCGCTGGTGTCGCTCAACGACGGCGCGGGTGCCCGGATCCAGGAGGGCGTCAGCGCCCTGGCCGGCTACGGCGGCATCTTCCAGCGCAACACCAAGGCCTCGGGTGTCATCCCGCAGATCAGCGTGATGCTCGGCCCGTGCGCGGGCGGCGCGGCGTACAGCCCGGCGCTCACCGACTTCGTGTTCATGGTCCGTGAGACCTCGCAGATGTTCATCACGGGCCCGGACGTGGTCAAGGCCGTGACCGGCGAGGAGATCAGCCAGAACGGGCTCGGCGGCGCCGACGTGCACGCCGAGACCAGCGGCGTGTGCCACTTCGCGTACGACGACGAGGAGACGTGCATCGCCGAGGTGCGCTACCTGCTGTCGATGCTGCCGCAGAACAACCGCGAGAACCCTCCGCGCACCGAGTCCTCCGACCCGGTCGACCGCCGCAGCGACGTCCTGCTGGACCTGGTCCCGGCGGACGGCAACCGGCCGTACGACATGACGAAGGTCATCGAGGAGCTCGTCGACGACGGCGACTACCTGGAGGTCCACGAGCGCTGGGCGCGGAACATCATCTGCGCGCTGGCCCGCATGGACGGCCAGGTGGTCGGCATCATCGCCAACCAGCCGCAGGTCCTCGCGGGTGTGCTGGACATCGAGGCCAGTGAAAAAGCTGCGCGCTTTGTCCAGATGTGTGACGCTTTCAATGTCCCGATCGTCACCCTGCTGGACGTGCCGGGCTTCCTCCCCGGTGTGGACCAGGAGCACGGCGGAATCATCCGCCACGGCGCGAAGCTGCTGTACGCCTACTGCAACGCGACCGTGCCGAGGATTTCGCTCATCCTGCGCAAGGCGTACGGAGGTGCCTACATCGTCATGGACTCCCAGTCGATCGGGGCGGACCTCACCTACGCCTGGCCGACCAACGAGATCGCCGTGATGGGCGCCGAGGGCGCCGCCAACGTCATCTTCCGCCGGCAGATCGCCGACGCCCAGGACCCCGAGGCCATGCGGGCCCGGATGGTCAAGGAGTACAAGTCCGAGCTGATGCACCCGTACTACGCGGCCGAACGCGGCCTCGTGGACGACGTGATCGACCCCGCCGAGACGCGCGAGGTCCTGGTCAAGTCCCTGGCGATGCTCCAGTCCAAGCACGCCGACCTGCCCTCCCGCAAGCACGGCAACCCCCCGCAGTAACCGAGCGGACCCGCCGCGGCAACCCCGCGGACCTCTCTCTCACGGAGACTGACACCCATGAGCACTCCTGACATCCGCGTCGAGAAGGGCCACGCCGAGCCCGAGGAAGTCGCCGCCATCACGGCCGTCCTCCTGGCCCGCGCGGCCGCCCGCACGTCCGTGGCCCCGGCGCACCGCGGCCGCCCCAGGGCCGGCTGGCGTCGCCTGGAGCGCGAGGGCGGCTTCCGCGCCCCGCACAGCTGGCACTGAGTCCACGCCTCACCACGGCCCCGCTCTCCTCCAAGAGGGCGGGGCCGTCGTGTTGTGCGCCCTTCCAGTCCGTCCGTGCGCCCGTGCGCTCCCGCGAACGGATCAACCGGCGCTGGGCGGCGGGAGTTCAAGATCCCTAATCTGGCGCGGAGATCCGGCCCAGGAGCCGGCACAGCCGGCCCAGGTACCGGCCCAGGAAAGGGACCCCACCACCCGTGACACTCTCGACGCCGCGATGTGCCGTCCGGATCACCATCGCGACCACCCTGCTGACCGTGCTCGCCATGATCCCGGCCGGCGCCGCCGGCCAGAGCTGGCAGCGGGTCGGCACCGACGCCCGCAGCGGCGTCAGCGGCCTCGCCCACGAGGGGCCCTCGGCCGACGGGACCGGCGTGGACGCGCTGATCGTGCACGACAACAAGGCGCCCGGCCAGCGGCGGCTGTCCCGGGTCACCCACCGGGACCGCGGCCCCGACGAGGTCAGCCCGCTGACCTGGAGCGGGGCCGAACCGCAGGACCTGGAGGCGATCGAGGCGATTCCCGGCACGGCGGGGGAGTACATGGCGCTCGCCGCCCGCGGCATCGTCTACCGCGTGCGGGTGGACGGCGACACGGCGGCCGTCGTCGACTACGCGCCCCTGCCCGGCGTCGCCCCGGGCGACGACGACGAGAGCTTCGCGCTGGTGTCCCGGGGCGGCAGGCTCGCCGCGCTGTGGGCCTCCCGGGGCGACGGTCCGGACCACCCCGCCGTCCTGTACGCGGCGCCGCTCACCTTCGCCCCCTGGGGGCAGCCCGAGTTCGGCGCCGTGAGCCGTCGGCCGTACCGGGCGCCGTACCCGGTCGGCGAGGGAACCCGGCACATCACCGACCTCACCGTGACCGACTCCGGCCGGATCCTGGCGAGTTCGGCGGCGGACGCCGATGACGACGGGCCGTTCGACTCCGCCGTGTCCGACATCGGCCGGGTGACCGTCTCCCCGGCCGGCGCCGTGCGCGTCACGCTCGCGGAGTCCCCCACCCTGCTCGGCACCTTCCACGGCTACAAGGTCGAGGCCGTGGAGTGCGTGCCCGGCACCGACCGGGCCCTGCTCGGCACCGACGACGAGAACCACGGCGGCTCCGTGCGCTCCATGCCGTACTGCGGACGCTGAACGCCCGGCGCCGGCACACAACTCGGCCCCTGAACCCACCGGTTCAGGGGCCGTCGTCAGGAGGAGCCGGGGTGCTACCGCAGGCGGGCCATCAGCGCGTGCTCGACCAGGGTGATCAGCGCCGACTTCGCGTCCGCGCGGTGGCGGGCGTCCGTCGTGATGATCGGGGTGTCCGGCCCGATCTGGAGCGCCTCGCGCACCTCGTCGGGGTTGTAGGGCTGCTGGCCGTCGAAGCCGTTGAGGGCGATGACGAACGGCAGCCCGCTGTTCTCGAAGTAGTCGACCGCGGGGAAGCAGTCGGCGAGGCGCCGGGTGTCCACGAGCACGATCGCGCCGATCGCACCGCGCACCAGGTCGTCCCACATGAACCAGAAGCGGTCCTGGCCCGGCGTGCCGAACAGGTACAGGATCAGGTCCTGGTCGAGGGTGATACGGCCGAAGTCCATGGCCACCGTGGTGGTGGTCTTGTCCCCGGTGTGGGTGAGGTCGTCGATGCCCGCGCTGGCGGACGTCATGACGGCCTCGGTGCGCAGCGGGTTGATCTCCGAGACGGCACCCACGAACGTGGTCTTGCCCACGCCGAAGCCGCCCGCCACCACGATCTTCGCGGAGGTGGTGGAGCGGGAAGGACCGCCGCTAGAGCTTGCGAAGTCCACTGAGCACCCTTTCGAGCAGTGTCACGTCTGGCTGGCCACCGGCGTTCTCGTCGCCGCCGGGCTGATGGATGGCGACCAGGCCCGCCTCCGCCAAGTCGGCGACGAGGATCCTGGCCACGCCGAGGGGGATCGTCAGCAGGGCCGAGACCTCGGCCACCGACTTGATCTCCCGGCAGAGGTTGCAGATCCGCTGATGCTCGGGCAACTGGCCCTGCATCTGGTGCGGCTGCGCGGTGGTGTGCACCAGTGCCTCGATGGCGAGCTGGTACCGCGGGCGGGTCCGGCCGCCGGTCATGGCGTACGGACGCACCAGGGGGTTGTTCGATGCGGACGCGGGCGCCGGCTCGGGGCGGCGCTGCGGCTGCACCGGCTGGATGCGCGGGGCCGGCGGCTGGTCGTACGGCGACGGGCCGGGGCCCTGCGGCGCGTACGGCTGCCGGTGGCTCGGGGCGGAGGGGAAGTTGTACCGGTTCGCCGAACCGTCGCCCTGACCCTGACCAGGGCCGTACGACCAGTTCCCCGAATGCGAACCACCTGGGGGTGTTGCCACTTTCTCTCCTCCTCCGACTGTGCCGGGCACCCATCGCTGTGGAGCCGCGTCCCGAAACCTTACGGCCCCGGGACGCGAATACGCACCGTCCGATTGTTAGTTGAGAAGGCTGCCCTGGAGCTCCGCACGGAGATCCGGGGTCAGGACCGTGCCCGCGCGGTCCACCAGAAGGGCCATCTCGTACCCGATGAGGCCGATGTCCGCTTCCGGGTGGGCCAGAACCGCGAGCGAGGAGCCGTCGGATACGGACATGATGAAGAGGAATCCCCTCTCCATCTCCACAACAGTCTGGTTCACGGCACCTCCCTCGAAGATCCGGGAGGCGCCTGCCGTCAGAGACGTCAGACCGGAGGCGACGGCCGCGAGCTGGTCCGCGCGGTCGCGGGGGAAGCCCTCGGACATTGCCAGAAGGAGTCCGTCGGCGGAGACCACCACCGTGTGGGACACCCCCGGGGTGTTGTCCACGAAGTTGGTGATCAACCAGTTCAGGTTCTGTGCCGCCTGGCTCATCGGGCTCACACTAACGCTCCTGGTTGTAGGTGCTGTCAGGACCGAAGCCCTGGCCGTTCGTTTCACTGCCTGCGCTGCGTCCGCGCTGGACGCCTCGACGCAGGTTGCTCAGCCTGCCCCGGACGTCCTCCGGGGCGCGGGAGACCTGGGGGCCTCCCTGGGGGGTGCTCTCGGCGGCGCCCTCGACCAGGTTGGCCTTGGGCACCCGCCGCGGCAGACCGGACGCGGTGACCCCGCCCGCCTTCGGCTTCCGGAGCTGCGAGGCCTGCTGCCACCGCGCGTCGTTCGCCGAACGCCAGCCGTTGTCGCCGCCCGCTGCCGGAGCGTCGCCCGGAGCCGGAGCCGGAGCCGGTGCTTCCGGCTGCACACGGGCCGTGCCGTTCGCGGCACTCGAACCGTTGGAACCGCTCGCGGCGGAACCGCGGCGGGGCAGCCCGGCGTCGGTCAGCGCGTGGGCGGCGGGAGAGGCCGGTCCCGGACGGTCGAAGCCTACGCGGTTCCGCTCACTCGCGTCAGCGGCCTGCGAGGATTCCGCCTCCGGAGCGTACGGGGCCGGGTAGCCGTTCTGGTACCCGTCCTGCTGCTGCGGCTGCTGCGGCTGCTGCGGCCAGTCGTCCTGGTAGGACTGCGCCGGGGCCGGATCGGTGTACGCCGGGTCGGGGTAGCCGCCGGCCGAGAAGCTCTCGCCCTGCGGCAGACCGCCGTTCGGCGCGAAGAACTGGTCCTCGTACGGCTTGTCGTAGCTCTCCTCGTACGCGGCCTGCCGCGGCTCCTCGTACGCCTGCTCCTGGTAGGCCTGCTGCGGCTGCTCCTGGAACGCCTGCTGCGGCTGCTGCGCCTGGTAGCCCGAGCGGCCGTCGAACAGCGGGTCCGCGTAGGCGGCGGGCGCCTCGGGCTCCGGCTGCTCGGCCTGCGGCTGTCCCTGGCCCTGCGCCTCCAGGGCCGCGCGGCGCTCCTCGCGCATCAGCGAGCGGCCGACCGGGTCCAGCTCCCGGATGTCGTCGGGGATCTCCGGGTACCGGCTGTCGTCGAAGCCGAGCTCGGCTGCGGTCCGCAGAGGCTGCTGCGCCTGGCCGAAGCTCTCACCCTGGAACTGCTGGAACTGCTGCTCCGGGATGATCTGCGAGACCGTGAACTCCTCGCGGTCCAGCGGCGTCTCGCCGCCGCCACCGTGCGTGATCGCGTCGGGCAGCATGACCAGGGAGGTCGTGCCGGCCTGCTCGCCCGAGGGGCGCAGCTGGACGCGGATGCCGTGCCGGTCGGACAGCCGGCCGACCACGAACAGGCCCATGCGCTGGGAGATCGCGGCGTCCACGGTCGGCGGGTTGGCCAGCTTGTGGTTGATGTCCGCGAAGTCCTCGGCCGTCAGGCCGATGCCCTTGTCGTGGATCTCGATCATGATGCGGCCGTCGGGGAGACGGGTCGCGGTGACGCGGACCTTGGTCTGCGGGGAGGAGAACGTCGTCGCGTTCTCCAGCAGCTCGGCGAGCAGGTGCACGAGGTCGGTGACCGCGCGGCCGTGGATCTCGGCCTCCGGCACACCGGACAGCTCGATGCGCTCGTACTGCTCCACCTCGGAGGAGGCGGCGCGCAGCACGTCGACCAGCGGGACCGGCTGGTCCCAGCGGCGGCCGGGCTCCTCGCCGGCGAGGACCAGGAGGTTCTCGCCGTTGCGGCGCATACGGGTGGCCAGGTGGTCCAGCTTGAAGAGGTTCTCCAGCTGGTCCGGGTCGGCCTCGTTGTTCTCCAGGTCGGTGATCAGGGTCAGCTGGCCCTCGATCAGCGACTGGTTGCGGCGCGACAGGTTGGTGAAGATCGCGTTGATGTTGCCCCGCAGCAGCGCCTGCTCGGAGGCGAGCCGGACCGCCTCGCGGTGGACCTGGTCGAAGGCGCGGGCGACCTCGCCGATCTCGTCCTTGGTGGTGATCGGGATCGGGGTCACCCGGGTGTCGACCCGGCCGGGGTCGGTGCGCGAGAGCTGGTCGACCAGCATCGGCAGACGCTGCTCGGCGATGCCGAAGGCGGCGTTGCGCAGCTGGCGCATCGAGCGGCTCATCTGGCGGGCCACGGCACCGGCCAGGATGAACGCGAGCAGCAGGGCGACCACGACGACGGCACCGGTGGTGATCGCGGAGGTCTTGGCGTCGTCGGCGATGCCGGAGGCCTCGTTCACGGCCTTGTCGGCCATGCCCGACTCGATGTCGCGGTACGCGTTGAACTTGAGCGTGTTGACCGCCCACCAGTTCTGCGCGGTGATGCCCTTCTGGGCGAGCGCCGCACGCGCGGCGGGGTCGGTGGAGTCCAGGGTGGCGAGCGCCGTGACCATCTTCTGCGGGTCGGACGGCGGCGCGACGTAGCTCGGGTCCTTGGCCTTGGCCTGCTGGGCCATCGTCACGGCCTGGGTCTGGATGTCCTTCTTCTCGGCGTCCAGCTTGTCCGCGTCGGCCTGGGTGCCACCGCCGATGTACTCCTCGACGGCGATGCCCTCCAGGTAGGCGTACGAGGACAGGGCGACGCGCTGGCTGGCCAGGTTGGGGGCGTCCGGGCCCGGCTTGACCAGGATGTGCATGCCGATCGAGCGCTCCAGCGACAGGGCCGCCTTGGTGAGCGAGATGGCGTAGACGGTACGGCCGTAGGAGGTGATGTTGCCGGTGCCGAGACCGAGCTCGTTGGCGAACTCCATCAGCGGGTGGGCGACCTTGACGTAGCCCTCCTCGGTCTGCACACCGGTGAACTTGGAGGTGTACGCACCCGCGCGCAGCGTCTGGAGGAAGGGCTCCGCCTCGCGGAACAGCTTCAGCCGGCGCTCCAGGCCGGACTTGTGCGGCATGTTCTGCGCGGCCTGGTCGAAGGCGTCGGCGGCCTTGTCGGTCGCGTTCTGGACCGCCGTGACGGTCGCCTTGTCCTGGGCGGTCTCCAGCTTGCCCTTCAGCAGGGGCGCGGCGGCGGTGTCGCGCTCCTGGTAGAGCGCGTCGGCGTAGGAGAGCGAGGCGCGCACGAGCCGGGCGGTGTTCTCGGCGTCACGGGCCTGCTGCCAGGTGTCGATCGAGTTCTTCACCTGGAAGCCGCCCATGACGAGACCGACCGCCACGGGTATGAGCAGGATCGCGTTCAGTCTGGTCGGCACCCGCCAGTTGCGCGGGGAGAAACGACCGCCGCTCGGGGCCTGCGGGGCCGCCGGTTCCGCGCCGGTCACGGGGGTGGGCGCCGCAGCGCGCGGCGGCGGGGTGAAGTTGCCCCGTGCCGACGGCTCGGGACCGTTCTTGCTTCGCCTCACTCGACCAACAACCTCTCGGCGGTCGGCACCTACGTCGTGCCGCAGAGTCTCTCAGAGCCCGGTTCGTCATCGACTACTGAGTACGTCTTTGACTATTGGGCAGTTCAGGCATTCCAGCACGTGGACCAGTGCTCTTCCAAACAGTGGAAACCTGTGAAGGGGCCTGTCGCAGGTGGCAGATAAAACGGTCATAAAGAGCGAGCCCCGCCAAAAGGCGGGGCGATTGTGAGCGCAGCGGTACAGCCCGACTGCGTCGCGTGGTGATACCCGGGGATTCCTCTGCCGAACTGTTATGAACACCGGAGCCGACCGTGTCAAAGGCCACAGCTGGCTCCGGTCCGATTACGACAACTGCCGTACGGCACGTCGTACTTGAGCACGTATGCACGTGCTGACCAGCACTTGTGCTACCGCAGGCGGGCCATCAGCGCGTGCTCGACCAGCGTGATCAACGCCGACTTCGCGTCCGCGCGATGACGGGCGTCCGTCGTGATGATCGGGGCGTCCGGCCCGATCTGGAGCGCCTCGCGCACCTCGTCGGGGTTGTAGGGCTGCTGGCCGTCGAAGCCGTTGAGGGCGACGACGAACGGCAGCCCGCTGTTCTCGAAGTAGTCGACCGCGGGGAAGCAGTCGGCCAGGCGCCGGGTGTCCACGAGCACCACCGCGCCGATCGCACCGCGCACCAGGTCGTCCCACATGAACCAGAAGCGGTCCTGGCCCGGCGTGCCGAACAGGTACAGGATCAGGTCCTGGTCGAGGGTGATACGGCCGAAGTCCATGGCGACGGTGGTCGTCGTCTTGTCCCCGGTGTGGGTGAGGTCGTCGATGCCCGCGCTGGCGGACGTCATGACGGCCTCGGTGCGCAGCGGGTTGATCTCCGAGACGGCGCCGACGAACGTGGTCTTGCCCACGCCGAAGCCGCCCGCCACCACGATCTTGGCGGAGGTGGTGGCCCGGCCCGCGTCAGAGCTTGCGAAGTCCACTGAGCACCCTTTCGAGCAGCGTCACGTCCGGAGCGCCACCGTTGTTCTCGTCGCCACCGGGCTGGTGGATGGCGACCAGGCCGGCCTCGGCGAGGTCGGCCACCAGGATCCGGGCCACCCCGAGCGGCATGGCCAGCAGCGCGGAGACCTCCGCGACCGACTTGACCTCACGGCACAGGTGGCAGATGCGCTGGTGCTCCGGGAGCAGCCCCATGAGCGCTGCCGGGTCGGCCGTCGTGCTGATCAGCGCCTCGATGGCGAGCTGATAGCGAGGCCGCGTCCGGCCGCCGGTCATCGCGTACGGACGGACCAGCGGCTGGTCGCCCTCGTCCCCGTACGGTTCCGCGTACGGATCGTGATGGGCGGTGGGCGGGGTCATGAATCCTCCGGGCGGGACAGCAGGTCGGTCGGTCAAGCCGTCTGTCGGGGGCCGGTGGGGGGATTGTGTCGGCCGGACGGTGGTTTGGTGAGGTGGGTGGTGCCGGGGGCGGTCAGTGGAGCAGACTGCCTTGGAGTTCGGCGCGCAGATCCGGGGTGAGTACCGCCCCTGCGCGGTCGACGAGCAGTGCCATCTCGTAGCCGACGAGACCGATGTCGCACTCCGGGTGGGCCAGGACCGCGAGGGACGACCCGTCCGAGACGGACATCAGGAAGAGGAACCCCCGCTCCATCTCGACGACCGTCTGTGCCACGTTGCCGCCCTCGAAGATCCGGGATGCCCCGGCGGTCAGCGAGGTGAGCCCCGAGGCGACGGCCGCGAGCTGGTCGGCGCGGTCCCGCGGGAAGCCTTCGGACATCGCCAGCAGAAGGCCGTCGGCGGAGACCACCACCGTGTGCGACACCCCGGGGGTGTTGTCCACGAAGTTGGTGATCAACCAGTTCAGGTTCTGTGCCGCCTGGCTCATCGGACTCAACTAACGCTCCTGCTGGTGAGTGGGGCTCGGGTAGCTGCCGGTCTGGCCGCTGCCGGCCTGACGGCCCTGAGCGATACCCCGACGGAGATTGGTCAGCCGTCCGCGTACGTCGTCAGGCGCACGCGAGATCTGCGGACCGGCCTGGTGCTGTTGCTGCTGAGCCGTGCCCGGGACGAGGTTCGCCCGGGGCACCCGGCGCGGCAGGCCGGAGGTGGTGATACCGCCCGCGGCGGGCTGCCGCACACGTTCGGCCTGCCGGACGAGGTCGTCGTTCGGCGAGGTGCGCCAGGAGCCGGTGGTCGAGCCGTTGCCGGTGCCGCCCGCACCGCCCGGGTTCGCACCGCGCTGCGGAGCAGGGGCGGGCGCCTGCGGCTGCTGCGGTGCGGCCGTGCCGTCCTGCGGACCGCCGTGGAACCAGTTGGTCTCCAGCGTGTCGTACAGCGGCGTACGGCCGTCCATGGGACCGCTGGCCGGCGGCAGGGCCTCCGGCTCGCGCTGCACCGGACGCGACGGCTGCTGCTGCGACGGCTGCTGCTGGGCCGGCGGGCGCGGGGTGCCGAAGTCGTTCCGGACGGGCGGCTGCGGGCGCTCGAACTGGCCGGTGTGCGCCGGGTTCTGCTGCTGCCCGGGCAGCGCGTGCTGTCCGGTGGAGCTGCCGTCGAAGCCGCCGTCGTAGGCCTGCGGGGCCGCGTACCGGCCGCCGTCGCGCCGGCTGTCGTCCGGCCGCGCGGGCGCCGGGCTGCCGAAGACGTCGGAGCGGAGGAACTGCCCGTCGTCCGGCTGACCGGCGGGGCCGTCGAACCGGCCCGGCAGCTGCGGGGCCTCGGGCCGGGCGAACTGCCCGGTCTGCTGCGGGTTGTCCGGGCGGGCGAACCGGCCGGACTGCTGCGGGGCGTCGGGCTGGGTGAACTGGCCCGTGTGCTGGGAGCCGTCGAAGCCGTTCAGCTCGGGGCGCGGGAACTCGCCCGTGGCGGACGGACCGTGGTCGTCGAACGCGGGTATCGCCGGTATCTCCGCGGTCGCCCCCGGACCCTGGCGGTCGTCGACGCGCGGCATGCGCGCGGTGTGCGCCGGGTCCTGCTCGTCGTGGCCGCGCGGGGCGTCCAGCGAGGCACGCGACAGCGGGGCACCGGAGTCGCTCCAGCTCGGCGTGCGCGGCTGCTGCGGCTCGGCGCCGGGCAGCTCGGCCCGCGGCCCGCCGCGCGGCGGCAGCTGGGGCTGACGGCCCTGGTCGGCGGGGGCGGCGGGGCGCTGCGGGCCGCGGCCGCCGAAGGCGTCCTGCTGCGGCCCGGCCGGGTTCGCGGCCTGGAGGTTCTGCGGGGCGCCCGGCGCCTGAGCGCCGAAGCCGCCCGCGGTGGAACCCGTGGGGACCGCCCGGCCCTGCTGCGGACCGCCGGGGCCGCCGAACGCACCGGCACCGCCCTGCGGGCCGCGCGCTCCGCCCGGCGCACCGGGACGGCCGCCCTGGCCTCCGCCGGGCAGCGCGGCCCGGGGACCCTGGCCGGCGCCGACCTGACCGCGCGGGGCGGGACCGGAACCGAGCAGACCGCCGCCGGCCGGAGCGCCGCCGAGGGCACCGCCGTTGCCGGCCTGTCGTCGGGCCGCGGCCGCACCCGCGGCGGCCTGCGCGGCGGCGGGACCGCCGGAGCCACCGGGCGCGCCCGGCTTGCCCGGGGCGGGCTTCTTGCCGCCCTGGGCCACGTCCACGGGCAGCATGACCAGCGCGGTCGTACCACCGGAGTCGGACGGGCGCAGCTGGATGCGGATGCCGTGCCGCTGGGACAGACGACCGACCACGAAGAGGCCCATGCGGCGGGAGACGGAGACGTCCACGGTGGGCGGCGAGGCGAGCCGCTCGTTGATCGCCGCGAGGTCCTCGGGGGACAGGCCGATACCGGTGTCGTGGATCTCGATCAGCACGCGGCCGTCGGGCAGCGCGTGACCGGTGACCTTGACCTTGGTCTGCGGCGAGGAGAACGAGGTCGCGTTCTCCAGCAGCTCGGCGAGCAGGTGCACGAGGTCGTTGACGACGCGGCCGGCGACCTCGGTCGTCGGCACGGACGCCAGCTCGATGCGCTCGTACTGCTCCACCTCGGACGCGGCGGCGCGGAGCACGTCGACCAGCGGGACCGGGCGGGTCCAGCGGCGGCCGGGCTCCTCGCCCGCGAGGACGAGGAGGTTCTCGCCGTTACGGCGCATACGCGTGGCGAGGTGGTCGAGCTTGAACAGCGAGGACAGCTGGTCCGGGTCGGCCTCGCGGGACTCCAGTTCGGAGATGAGCGAGAGCTGACGCTGGATGAGGCCCTGGGAACGGCGCGAGAGGTTGGTGAACATCGCGTTGACGTTGCCCCGGAGCAGGGCCTGCTCGGCGGCGAGGCGGACCGCCTCGCGGTGCACGTCGTCGAAGGCCGCGGCGACCTGGCCGATCTCGTCCCTGGAGTGCACACCGACGGACTCGACGGAGGTGTCGACGTCCTGCGGGTCGGACTCGGAGAGCTGCTTGACCAGCTCGGGCAGGCGGTCCTGGGCGACCTTGGTCGCGGTCTCCTGGAGCCGGCGCAGCGAGCGGATCATGGAGCGGGCCACGACGAACGCGCCGACCAGCGAGACGCCGAGGACGAGCAGGATCAGCGCACCGGAGATGATGGCGTCCTGCTGGGTGGCGCTCTTCAGCTCGCGGGCCTTCTGCTCCATCTCCTCCAGCAGCGTGTGCTCGATCTTCTTCATCTGCTCGATCTTGGTCGAGCTGTCGTCCACCCAGTCGCGGTACGACCGCGCCGGCAGCTGCTGCATACCGCTGGCGGACTCGAAGGCGCGCTTGGCGTAGGTGTCGGCGGCCTCGATCGTCGGGTTGCCCTCGTCGATCGGCTTGAGGAGTTCCTCGGCGTTCTGGCTGGAGTAGATCTTGCGGAAGATCGCCAGCTCGGAGTTCTCGCTCTGGAACGCCGACTGGCCGTAGAGCCGGTCGTTCTCGGAGAGGTCGCCCTTGGAGGCGGTGGTCGAGGGCAGCGCGGCGGCGATGGTCGCGCGCTCCACGGAGGCGTACTCCTTGGCGGTGGAGAAGGCCGCCAGGGCGCGGGTGCGCGAGATCATCTCCGGGTTGCTGGACGCCTCGGCCATGTCCTGGGACAGCGAGATCAGCTGGGTGATCAGGCGGTGGTAGGACTCGATGGTCTGGGTCGAGTTGCCCGGCGACTGGTAGGCGGACCGGCGGATCTTGGCCAGGTCGTCCAGCTGGTTGGCGAGGCCGACGAGCGCGTCGCGGACGCCCTGGAGCTGGCCGTCCTTGCTGGCCGCGTCGATCTGCTCGGAGGCGTCGAGGAAGTTCTCGCGGGCCCGGTCGGTCTTCTCCTGGTAGCCCTTGACCGTGTAGTCGGTGGCCTTCAGACCGTGCGACATCGGACCGGCCGACTGGTCGCGCTCCTCCTGGAGCGCGGCGGCCAGTTCCGTGGCCTGCTTGGTCATGTCCGTCAGCAGCTTCATGTTGTCGAGCTGCTGGATGTCGTTGATGTTCTGGTCGATGCGCAGCGCGCCCAGCGAGGTCGCCGCGACCACGGGGAGGGCGAGCAGCGAGACCAGACGCGTGGAGATGCGCCAGTTGCGCAGGGCCATGCGCGAACCGGGGCCGGTGGTGCCCTTGACGGGCTTGACGGCCGGGGTGGTGGCCGCGGAGCCGCCGGGGGAGGCGGAAGCGGTCGAGGAGGTCGGACCCGACGGGCCGCCGGGCCGCCCGCCGCGCTCACCGCCGTCACCGGACGGGGCCGGGCCCTGGTTCTGGGCGTGCTGGGAGGAGGAGCCGCCCTTCATGGGAGCAGTCCCGTCGTGTGGCTCCGGCTCCGCCGAAGCGCTGCCATCCCTCTTGAAACGTCCCTGCACTAGCGTCGCAACCTCTGGACCAGGCACCCCTCCGCGAGCGGAGGGACACGGTGTCGGCGTTGTGGGGAGCGCCCTGAAAACGTCCCCCGATGGTCTTGAGTGACCGGCGCTGGTTCCCCCTGTCTCGCCGCCACCCGGCGCTGCGTCGCGCCGCCTGTGCGCCGGCTCGATCCTGCGGCGGTCCGTGGAATTCCAGCACAGTGCCGGATCTCCAACAAGGGCCGTGGACCGAGCCGTGACCTCGGTGACGGGCTGTGAGTGCCATGTCACCTGACGTGGAAGCTTATCCCGTGCATAACGGGTGAAACCAGGCGAGTTGTCGGTCGGCGTCAGGTGTCCCAGTCGCCATGATCAGGAGCGGAATGAGGGCTTCAGGTGGTCAATGTCCGTTTCGTAAGGCCGGATTGACGAAGTGATTTGACCGCTTTGTCCGCGACGCCGTGAGGAAACTCACATGCGCCACAGGGGCAGTTGGCGCCGTCGGCGGGGAATTGGATGTTTAGCCTGACGCTTTACAAGGGTGACGACTCTGCAAACCCACTCGACCAGAGGGCACAGGACGACAACGGTGAAGACGACGATGATGTTCCACAAGATCGCTAATCCTCGGCGCACGACCCTGGCGCACCTCAAGGACGCCGGCGAGCTGCAGACCGCCGAGCTGCCGGAGCACTCCGTCGACCTTCCGGTCCACACGGCCAACCCGCGGCGCACCGTCCTGGTGGACGTCCCGGCCCAGGCGGTGGCCGCAGAGTAGCCGACGGGCGCGGAGCGGCCGCGCGGCCGCTCACCTATTCCGCCGAATTCCGGGCACCGGGGAATTCGGCGGAAGGCATTTCCGGGAGGAATCCGACCCCTCGACCGGTTAACCTGGGGCGTCAGCACGCCGGTTCTCAACTGTGAGGGGCGCAAGGATCCCGTGCGCATCGCCAGGTTCTCCATCGACGGGAACGTCGCCTTCGGCGCGGTCGAGGGCGACAAGCAGGACGAGCTCGTCCTGGACATCATCAAGGGCATTCCCTACGGCGTCGACTTCGAGCTCAGCGGTGTCAAGGTCCCGCTGAGCAAGGTCAGGCTCCTGCCCCCGGTCATCGGCAACAAGATCGTGGCCTTCGGCCGCAACTACGCGGACCACGCGAAGGAGCTGGGCAACGAGGTCCCGGACGCGCCGTTCGCCTTCTTCAAGCCGAGCACCTCGATGATCGCCTCCGGCGACGACATCCAGTACCCGCCCTTCTCCGAGGAACTGCACCACGAGGCCGAGCTGGCCGTCGTCATCGGCCGCATGTGCCGCGAGGTCCCGCGCGAGCGCGTCAAGGACGTGATCTTCGGCTACACCTGCGCGAACGACGTCACCGCCCGCGACGTGCAGAAGCGCGAGAAGCAGTGGGCCCGGGCCAAGGGCTTCGACACCTCCTGCCCGCTCGGCCCCTGGGTGGAGACGGACCTGGACCTCGCGCGCGCGAACGACCTGACCGTCCAGTGCACGGTCAACGGCGAGCAGCGCCAGCTCGGCCGCACGAGCGAGATGATCCACCCCATCGAGGACCTGGTCGTCAACATCTCCGAGGCCATGACCCTGCTCCCCGGCGACGTCATCCTCACCGGCACCCCCGCGGGGGTCGGCCCCCTGAACGTCGGCGACGAGGTCGCCGTCACCATCGAAGGCATCGGCACACTCACCAACAAGGTTGTCAAGCGTGGCTAGCGCACCCGGCTCCCCCGTACGCGTCCGTTTCTGCCCCTCGCCCACCGGTAACCCGCATGTGGGCCTGGTCCGCACCGCCCTGTTCAACTGGGCGTTCGCCCGGCACCACCAGGGCACTCTGGTCTTCCGCATCGAGGACACCGACGCGGCCCGCGACTCCGAGGAGTCGTACGACCAGCTGCTCGACGCGATGCGCTGGCTCGGCTTCGACTGGGACGAGGGCCCCGAGATCGGCGGCCCGCACGCGCCGTACCGCCAGTCGCAGCGCATGGACCTCTACAAGGACGTCGCGCAGAAGCTGCTGGACGCCGGTCACGCCTACCACTGCTACTGCTCCCAGGAGGAGCTGGACTCCCGCCGCGAGGCCGCCCGCGCCGCCGGCAGGCCGTCCGGCTACGACGGCCACTGCCGCGACCTCACCCCCGCACAGGTCGAGGAGTACCGGGCCCAGGGCCGCAGCCCGATCGTCCGCTTCCGGATGCCGGACGAGACGATCACCTTCACCGACCTGGTCCGCGGCGAGCTGACCTTCACGCCGGAGAACGTGCCGGACTACGGCATCGTCCGCGCGAACGGCGCCCCGCTGTACACCCTGGTCAACCCGGTCGACGACGCCCTGATGGAGATCACCCACGTCCTGCGCGGCGAGGACCTGCTCTCCTCCACCCCGCGCCAGATCGCGCTGTACAAGGCGCTGATCGAGCTGGGCATCGCGAAGCGGACCCCGGCCTTCGGCCACCTGCCGTACGTGATGGGCGAGGGCAACAAGAAGCTCTCCAAGCGCGACCCGGAGTCGTCCCTCAACCTCTACCGGGACCGGGGCTTCCTGCCCGAGGGCCTGCTCAACTACCTGTCCCTGCTGGGCTGGTCGCTCTCCGCGGACAAGGACATCTTCACGATCGAGGAGATGGTCGCGGCCTTCGACATCTCCGACGTGAACCCCAACCCGGCGCGCTTCGACCTGAAGAAGTGCGAGGCGATCAACGCGGACCACATCCGCATGCTGGATGTGAAGGAGTTCGCCGGCCGCTGCGCCCCCTGGCTGCAGGCCCCGTTCGCCCCCTGGGCGCCCGAGGACTTCGACGAGGCGAAGTGGGCGGCGATCGCCCCGCACGCGCAGACCCGCCTCAAGGTGCTCTCCGAGATCACCGACAACGTCGACTTCCTGTTCCTGACGGAGCCTGTCTTCGACGAGGCGTCCTGGACGAAGGCGATGAAGGAGGGCAGCGACGCTCTGCTCCGCACGGCCCGGGAGAACCTGGAGGCGGCGGACTGGACCTCCGCCGAGTCCCTGAAGGAGGCCGTCCTGGCCGCCGGCGAGGCCCACGGCCTCAAGCTCGGCAAGGCCCAGGCCCCGGTCCGCGTCGCCGTCACCGGCCGCACCGTCGGCCTGCCGCTCTTCGAGTCCCTGGAAGTCCTGGGCAAGGAGAAGACGCTGGCCCGCATCGACGCGGCGCTGGCCAAGCTCGCCGCGTAACCGTCGTCGCCGCCGTACCCGCAGGGGCGGCATCCGGAAGTTCCCGGATGCCGCCCCTGTCGCGTTCCTCACGGGATAGGTTCGGATCATGACGATCAGAGCCGTTGTCTGGGACGTCGACGACACCCTCTTCGACTACACGACCGCGGACCGGCAGGGCATGCGGGCGCATCTGGTGGCCGAGGGGCTGTTCGACGGGTACGGCGGTGCCGAGGCGGCCCTGGCCCGGTGGCGGGAGGTCACCGACCAGCAGTGGGCGCGGTTCGCGGCGGGGGAGCGCGGCTTCCAGGACCAGCGGCGCGACCGCGTGCGTGTGTTCCTCGCCGCGGACCTGACCGACGGCGAGGCCGACGCCTGGTTCCAGCGGTACATAAGGCACTACGAGGCCGCCTGGAGCCTCTTCCCGGACGTCCTGCCCGCCCTGGAGGCCCTCTCGGCCAGTCACCGGCACGCGGTGCTGTCCAACTCCAGCATCACGGTCCAGGAGCACAAGCTGCGCACCCTCGGCATCCGCGACCGCTTCGAGGCCGTCCTGTGCGCCGCCGAGCTGGGTGTCTCCAAGCCGGAGCCCGGGGCCTTCCGCGCGGCCTGCGAGGCTCTCGCGCTGCCCCCGCACGAGGTGGCGTACGTCGGCGACCACCCGGAGATCGACGGACGGGGCGCCGCCGAGGCCGGGCTGGTGTCGGTGTGGATCGACCGCGGCGGGGCCGCTGAGCGGCCGGCCGGCGAAGCGGTCGGGCACGGCGCCGTCCACCGGATCACGACCCTCGCCGAACTCCCCGCGCTCGTCCGCGCGGATACCCGTTTTGGAGCCCCGTCCACCTTCGGGTAATGTTCTTCCTGTGCCGAGGGGAGCGGGCCGAAAGGCCGGAGCCCCGAGGAGCAAACTAGAACGAGAACCCCACAGGGGGTTGAGTTCCAGTGGCCTATGGTGTAATTGGCAGCACGACTGATTCTGGTTCAGTTAGTCTTGGTTCGAGTCCAGGTAGGCCAGCTCGCAGAGCTCATCTGCAAAGCCCCCGTTGTGTAGCGGCCTAGCACGCTGCCCTCTCAAGGCAGTAGCGCCGGTTCGAATCCGGTCGGGGGTACTGATCTCGATCTCGTCGGGATCGCTAGGGCCCCCGTTGTGTAGCGGCCTAGCACGCCGCCCTCTCAAGGCGGTAGCGCCGGTTCGAATCCGGTCGGGGGTACTGACTGGTCTAAACCATCATTGGTCTATGGTGTAATTGGCAGCACGACTGATTCTGGTTCAGTTAGTCTTGGTTCGAGTCCAGGTAGACCAGCTCGGACCTGCGGAAACGCAGTGTCCACGCCCCCGTTGTGTAGCGGCCTAGCACGCCGCCCTCTCAAGGCGGTAGCGCCGGTTCGAATCCGGTCGGGGGTACAGGAGAAGGCCCTTCGCTTCGGCGGAGGGCCTTCGTCGTGTCCGACGCCGGCTACTCGAAGCCGTACCGCCGCGCCGTCTCCTCCTCCTGGGCCAGCCGGTGCAGCGCCTGCAGTACCGGCTCGTTGAGGACCGCCCCCAGGATCGCGAACTCGACCCGCTCCGCCTGCGACGGATACGCCTCCATGTTGTCCAGGTCGAGGACGGCTGTCCGGTACATCAACTCGGCGTACGGCACGAGCAGTTCGGCGCCGAAGGTGTAGCCGATCCGGCGGAACGCGGCCACCGCCACCACCAGCGAGCGGTACGCGGGCGAGAGGGTCGTGAGCTGCTTGGCGTTCGTCCAGCCGAGCTGCTCCAGGAGCGCGCCGACCTCCCGGTGCGCGGCCTGGACGTACTCGTCCTCCGCGTCCGGCTCCGGCACCTGTGGCAGCGCCCACAGTGCCGCGCCCAGGCGGATCGTGCGGGGCAGGGAGTCGTCGTCCACGTGCCCGAGCACCTCGCGCACCTTCGCCACCGGCACCCGGCCCACCTGGATCATCGCCCGCACCAGCCGCAGCCGGCGCAGATGCTCCTCGTCGTACTCGGCCGTCGTGGCGTTGATCTGGCGGCCCGGCGGCAACAGCCCTTCGCGCAGGTAGTACTTGATCGTCGCCGTGGACACACCGCTCTGTTCGCTCAGTTCGGCCAGTCGCATCTCTTGCGCTCCTTCTCGGATAACGGCACTATCCAAGCATCGCTACTTGGATAGCTTCGCTCACCAATGAAGGGGGAGTGGTCATGGTGAACCGAACGACCGCTGACGCGAAGGGCGAGGTCGTCGTCCTGCTGATCGGCATGCGGATCAACCGCTTCTGGGCGGTGCACCTCTGGCTGCCGGTGATGCTCGCGATGCTCCGCATGCTGCGGGATCTGCGGAAGGAACCCGAGCGCGGCCTGCTCAGCCACGTCCTGCTGACGGCCTCGCCGCGGACGTACTACGTCGTGCAGTACTGGGAGTCCAAGGACCGGCTGTACGCCTACGCGACGGCATCGGACGCCTTCCATCACAAGGCCTGGGCGCGCCTCAACCGCAAGGAGCGGGACGGGAAGCTGCGCGGGCAGGTCGGCATCTGGCACGAGTCGTACGTCGTGCCCGAGGGGTCGTACGAGGCGATCTACGGCGACATGCCCGCGTTCGGGCTGGCCGCGGCGCACGGGCAGGTCCCGCTGGAGCGGCGGGGCCGGTACGCGAAGGACCGGTTCGCCTACCGGTCGAAGGGGGTGCCGGTCGCGGAGAAGACCGGCTGACCGGGGGGATCGGGGGATCGGGGGATCGGGGAGGGCCTGCCGCGGCGTTGAGGCAGGCCCTCCCCGGCGTCCCCGGACGTGTCCCCGGGCGGCGCCTGCTCAGCCCGAGCGGCGCAGGGCCTCGGAGAGGCGGGCGGCGGCGTCGATGACCGCCTGGGCGTGCATCCGGCCGGGATGGCGCGTCAGGCGCTCGATCGGGCCCGAGACGGACACGGCGGCCACCACGCGGTTGGAGGGGCCGCGCACGGGCGCGGAGACGGACGCGACGCCCGGCTCGCGCTCGCCGATGGACTGGGCCCAGCCGCGGCGCCGTACGCCCGACAGGGCCGTCGCCGTGAAGCGGGCGCCCTGCAGGCCCCGGTGCAGCCGCTCGGGCTCCTCCCAGGCCATGAGGATCTGCGCCGAGGAGCCGGCCTTCATCGTGAGCGTGGAGCCCACCGGAACGGTGTCCCGAAGGCCGGACAGCCGTTCCGCCGCGGCCACGCAGATGCGCATGTCACCCTGGCGCCGGTAGAGCTGCGCGCTCTCGCCCGTGACGTCGCGGAGGTGGGTGAGCACGGGGCCGGCCGTGGCGAGCAGGCGGTCCTCGCCGGCCGCCGCCGCCAGTTCCGCGAGGCGCGGGCCGAGAATGAAACGGCCCTGCATGTCGCGTGCCACCATGCGGTGGTGTTCCAGGGCCACGGCCAGGCGGTGGGCCGTGGGTCGTGCCAGTCCGGTGGCCCCGACCAGACCCGCGAGGGTGGCCGGACCGGACTCCAGAGCGCTCAGGACGAGGGCCGCCTTGTCCAGAACGCCGACGCCGCTACTGTTGTCCATGCAACGATACTCACGTCTCACTCTGTGAAACGCAAGTTCAATTTTCCGTGGAACGCGCCACTCTGGAAACACACAGGCGGCCCGCGGACCAACGGGCCCGGTGGCGGACGCCCGGAATCACGACGTTCAGGGGCCCTCGCAAGGGCAGCCGCCGCATCCTCAGGATCTCTAGTTGGGCCGGCGCACGTCTGCCGGCCGGAGGGAAAGCGATGGGTAGGACACTCGCGGAGAAGGTCTGGGACGACCACGTCGTCCGGCGCGCCGAGGGCGAGCCCGACCTCCTCTACATCGATCTGCACCTCCTGCACGAGGTGACCAGCCCGCAGGCCTTCGACGGGCTGCGCAAGAGCGGTCGCCAGGTGCGCCGTCTCGACCTCACCATCGCGACCGAGGATCACAACACCCCGACCCTCGACATCGACAAGCCCATCGCGGACCCCGTCTCCCGTGCCCAGCTGGAGACGCTGCGCAAGAACTGCGCCGAGTTCGGGGTGCGGCTGCACCCGCTGGGCGACGTCGAGCAGGGCGTCGTGCACGTCGTCGGCCCGCAGCTCGGTCTGACGCAGCCCGGTACGACGGTCGTCTGCGGCGACTCGCACACCTCCACGCACGGCGCCTTCGGCGCGCTGGCGTTCGGCATCGGCACCTCCCAGGTCGAGCACGTGCTGGCCACCCAGACGCTGCCGCTGGCCCGCCCGAAGACCATGGCGATCACGGTCGAGGGCGAACTGCCCGAGGGCGTCACGGCCAAGGACCTGATCCTGGCGATCATCGCCAGGATCGGCACGGGCGGCGGCCAGGGCTACATCCTGGAGTACCGCGGCTCCGCCATCGAGAAGCTCTCGATGGAGGCCCGGATGACCATCTGCAACATGTCGATCGAGGCCGGCGCCCGCGCGGGCATGATCGCCCCCGACGAGACCACCTTCGCGTACCTCAAGGGCCGCGCCCACGCCCCCGAGGGCGCGGACTGGGACGCCGCCGTCGCGTACTGGAAGACCCTGCGCACCGACGACGACGCGGTCTTCGACGCCGAGGTCGTCATCGACGCCGCCGAGCTGTCGCCGTTCGTCACCTGGGGCACCAACCCCGGCCAGGGCGCGCCGCTTTCGGCCGACGTCCCCGACCCGGCTTCGTACGAAGACGCTTCGGAGCGCCTCGCCGCCGAAAAGGCCCTGGAATACATGGGGTTGGAGGCCGGCCAGCCGCTGCGCTCCATCGAGGTGGACACCGTCTTCGTAGGCTCCTGCACCAACGGCCGCATCGAGGACCTGCGTGCCGCCGCCGAGCTCCTCAAGGGCCGCAAAGTCGCCGACGGCGTACGGATGCTGGTCGTCCCGGGCTCCGCGCGGGTGGGTCTCCAGGCCGTCTCCGAGGGCCTGGACGTGGTCTTCAAGGAGGCCGGCGCCGAATGGCGGCACGCGGGCTGTTCGATGTGCCTCGGCATGAACCCCGACCAGCTGGCCCCGGGTGAGCGCTCCGCGTCCACCTCCAACCGCAACTTCGAGGGCCGGCAGGGCAAGGGCGGCCGTACGCACCTGGTGTCGCCGCAGGTCGCGGCCGCGACCGCCGTCCTGGGCCACCTCGCCTCGCCCGCCGACCTGTCCGCCGACACCCCCGCGCCCGCTGGAGTCTGAGAACCATGGAAGCCTTCACCACCCACACCGGCCGGGCCGTCCCGCTGCGCCGCGGCAACGTCGACACCGACCAGATCATCCCTGCTCACTGGCTCAAGAAGGTGACCCGGGACGGGTTCGAGGACGGGCTGTTCGAGGCCTGGCGCAAGGACCCCGAGTTCGTGCTCAACCGTCCCGAGCGGCAGGGCGCGACCGTCCTGGTCGCCGGTCCCGACTTCGGCACCGGCTCCTCCCGCGAGCACGCTGTCTGGGCCCTGCAGAACTACGGCTTCAAGACCGTGATCTCGTCCCGTTTCGCGGACATCTTCCGGGGCAACTCGCTGAAGAACGGCCTGCTCACGGTGGTTCTGGACCAGAAGGTCGTGGACGCGCTGTGGGAGCTCGTCGAGTCGGACCCGCAGGCCGAGATCACCGTCGACCTGGAGAACCGTGAGGTGCGCGCCGAGGGCGTCACCGCCTCCTTCGAGCTGGACGAGAACTCCCGCTGGCGCCTGCTGAACGGCCTGGACGACATCTCCATCACGCTCCGGAACGACGCCGACATCGCCGCCTACGAGGCCAAGCGGCCGACCTACAAGCCGCGCACGCTCCAGGCCTGATCGCCGGCCCTGATCCCCAGGGCTGATTTCGGCCACCGCAACACCCCGCCTGTACCCCCGATCGCCACGATTGGGGGTACAGCCATGTCTGCACCCGATCGGACCTGCGCACCTCTTACGCTGCCCTCAACTTGCCACGTTAGGAAGGCTGTTGGCCGGGTAGGTGAGTGCAATGATCGCAGCCTCCGCAAGTGCCTGGAAGGCCATTTGAGGCGGCAGTTACACCCTGCGCAGGCGACAACTCGCCCCAGATGGCACAATCTGTGCATGGGACACGACGGCCAACTCCAGCTCTATACGGCGGTCGCGAACCAGCTCAAGGAAGCGCATGCAAGGGTGCGCGCACTGCAAGTCCCGGAGGGCGTACGGATGGCGCTGACCCGGAAGCTGCTGGTCATTACGGCCGCGGCCAAGCACGATCTCGCCGCTGCGGCAAGGCGGCTCGAGCGGTTCAACGCGGACCTCGACGCGGGGCGGATCCCCGAAGAGGACCACTGAGCAGCTTGGGAGCGCCGAATCCGTTGCGGCACAAGGGTGATAAGCCCGTTTCGTGTTTGATTTGCGGTATATATCTGCCTAACGTGCGAAAAAGCTTGAACACTTTCGTTCTGGCGATGTCTCCGAAGGGGAAGACGTGAACAAGGCGCAGCTCGTAGAAGCGATTGCCGACAAGATGGGTGGCCGCCAGCAGGCGGCCGAGGCTGTCGATCATGTCCTGGACGCCATCGTCCGCGCGGTCGTCGCGGGCGAGCGGGTCTCGGTCACCGGCTTCGGGTCCTTCGAGAAGGTGGACCGCCCCGCCCGCTACGCCCGCAACCCCCAGACGGGCGAGCGGGTTCGGGTCAAGAAGACCTCCGTGCCGCGCTTCCGCGCGGGCCAGGGCTTCAAGGACCTGGTGAGCGGCTCGAAGAAGCTCCCGCGCGGCGGCGAGGTCGCCGTGAAGAAGGCGCCCAAGGGCAGCCTGACCGGCGGCACGGCGATCAAGAAGGCCGCGGCGAAGAAGGCCACCAAGGCGGCCGCGAAGAAGGTCACGGCGAAGAAGACGACCGCCAAGAAGACGACGGCGGCGGCGAAGAAGACGACGGCCGCGGCGAAGAAGGTCACGGCGAAGAAGACGACCGCCAAGAAGACCACGGCGGCGGCGAAGAAGACCACCGCCGCCGCGAAGAAGACCGCCGCCAAGAAGGCCCCGGCCAAGAAGGTCACCGCGAAGAAGGCGCCGGCCAAGAAGTCGACGGCTCGCAAGACCACGGCGAAGAAGACCACCGCGCGCAAGGCGTCGTAAGGTCTCCAGGGCACTCACGCGCCGGGCCGGACTCCCCAGGGGAGCCCGGCCCGCGGCGTGTGCGGGGACGGTTACAGCGTCTGCAGCGTGACGAGCGTGATCCGCAGGGTGTCCCCGCGGCCCTCGGTCTCGATCCGCACCCGCTGCCCGGGCCGCAGCAGCCGCAGCCCGCCGGCGTCGAACGCCGCGGTGTCGTACGGCACGGGGGTGCCGTCGTCGAGCAGCACCTGTCCGCTGCGGGTCTCGGGGTCGTAGGTGTATGCGGTGGCCTGCATGGAGTTCAGCCTACGGGGCGCTCAGCAGGCCCGCCGCGGCGGCAGCCGTGTACGGGCCCACCCCCAGGGCCAGCGCCGCGCGCAGATCGTCCCCGGTGTCCACGTCCTGTCGTACCGAATCCACCCCGGCCGGCGTGAGTTCCCGCGCGCCCGAGGCCCGGTGGCGGTTGCGGGAATCGATGCCGAACGCCGGCTGCAATTCCTGTTCCGGCCCCGCCGCCAGCAGTGTCGTGCCGATAGCCGCCGCATCCGCGAGAAAGGCACGGGGGAATTCCGCGGCGGCGTCCAGTACCCGCGCCAGTTCCCGCGGGCGCAGTGCCGGCAGATCGGCGTTCAGGGCCGCCACGGCCGCTCCGGGGCGAATCGCGCGTACCGCCGCCGCGCCGTGCGCCAGGGCGGCGTTCAGGCCGTCCGCGGGGGTGTCCGGGACGATCCGCGCGCCCAGCGCCGCCAGTTCCCGTCCGGCCCGTTCGTCGTCCGTGACGACCGCCACACCCGCGACGGTCGCGCACGCCAGCGCCGCGGCCACCGTGTCCTGCGCGAACGCGAGGGCCAAGCCCGGGCGAACTCTGTCCGCGGCCGTGTCCGAGAGCCTGCTCTTGGCCCGCACCAGGGGCTTCAGCGGGATGACCAAGGTCCACTGCACCGGCGTACCGTCCCTCTCTTGTCGCGCTCATTGTCACCCGCTGTATCCGAGGACACGCAGGGCGGGGCGTACGGTGTTCTCGACAGACCGGCGGCCCGGGGCGACACTTGTGCGGCCCCCGCCGAGGTGGCATGCCTAGAGGAAGGTGTCCTTGTGCCCCGCCGCAGAATCGGCTTCTGGTACCGCTTCGCCGCGGTGATCTGCAAACCGCCGCTGGTGGTTCTGATCAAGCGTGACTGGCGCGGAATGGAGCACATTCCGGCCGAGGGCGGATTTATCACCGCGGTGAACCACAATTCCCACGTGGACCCCTTCGCGTACGCGCACTATCAGTACAACACCGGAAGGGTTCCGCGATTCCTGGCGAAGAGCGGCCTTTTCAAGACAGGATTCATCGGCGCCGCCATGCGCGGTACCGGGCAGATTCCCGTCTATCGCGAGTCCACCGACGCGCTCAGCGCCTTCCGGGCCGCGATCGACGCCGTGGAGCGCGGCGAGTGCGTCGCCTTCTACCCCGAGGGCACCCTCACCCGCGACCCGAACGGCTGGCCCATGACCGGCAAGACGGGCGCCGCGCGCGTGGCCCTGCAGACGAAGTGCCCGGTCATCCCGGTCGCCCAGTGGGGCGTCAACGAACTGCTGCCGCCGTACGCCAAGAAGCCGAACCTCCTCCCGCGCAAGACCCATCACGTGCTCGCGGGCCCGCCCGTGGACCTCTCGCGCTTCTACGACAAGGAGATGACCCCGGACCTGCTGAAGGAGGCCACCGAGGTCATCATGGCGGCCGTCACGCGCCAGCTGGAGGAGATCCGCGGCGAGAAGGCGCCCGAGACGGCCTACGACCCGCGCCGCGAGCGGATCGAGCAGCGGCGCCGCACACAGGCGCAGGCACAGACCGAAGCACACACGCAGGGCAAGGAACCGGAGGGGCAGGGCAAGTGAGCAAGGCGGTAAAGGCGGCGGTCATGGGCACCGGCTCATGGGGCACCGCCTTCGGCATGGTCCTCGCCGACGCGGGCTGCGAGGTGACCCTGTGGGCCCGCCGCCCGGCGCTGGCCGAGGCGGTCAACTCGACCCGGACGAACCCCGACTACCTGCCCGGAGTCGAACTCCCGGAGAACCTGCGGGCCACCGCCGACGCGGCCGAGGCCCTGCGGGACGCGGACTTCACGGTCCTCGCGATCCCCTCCCAGACGATGCGCGAGAACCTCGCCGAGTGGACCCCGCTGCTCGCCCCGGGCACCGTGCTCGTGTCCCTCATGAAGGGCGTCGAACTCGGCTCCGCCATGCGGATGAGCGAGGTCGTCGAGGACGTCGCCAAGGTCGGCGCCGAGCGCATCGCCGTCGTCACCGGGCCCAACCTGGCCCGGGAGATCGCCGCCCGCATGCCGGCCGCCGCCGTGGTCGCCTGCGCCGACGAGGCCGTCGCCCGGCGCCTCCAGGCCGCCTGCCACACGCCGTACTTCCGGCCGTACACCGAGACCGACGTGGTGGGCTGCGAGCTCGGCGGCGCCGTGAAGAACGTCATCGGGCTCGCCGTCGGCATCGCGGACGGCATGGGGCTCGGCGACAACGCCAAGGGCTCGCTGATCACGCGCGGCCTCGCCGAGACCGCGCGGCTCGGGGTGGCGCTCGGCGCCGACCCGCTGACCTTCGCCGGCCTCGCGGGCCTCGGCGACCTGGTGGCCACCTGCTCCTCGCCGCTGTCCCGCAACCACACCTTCGGCACCAACCTCGGCAAGGGCATGACCCTCCAGGAGACCATCGCGGTCACCAAGCAGACCGCCGAGGGCGTCAAGTCCTGCGAGTCCGTGCTGGATCTGGCCCGCCGGCACGGTGTCGACATGCCGATCACCGAGACGGTCGTCGCCATCGTGCACGAGGGCAAGTCGCCCGTGGTCGCCGTCAAGGAGCTGATGTCGCGCAGCGCGAAGCCCGAACGACGCTGAGCGAACGCGCCCGTCTCTGTTCGTTCCCGGGCGGAGTCGACGCTGTATCCGGGCTCTACCACCGGGTACTCTCAACCCGATATGAGCACCGAGAACCTTCCCCAGAGCCCTGAGCAGCCGTCGCGCAAGCCGCGCGTGGCCGTCGTGTTCGGCGGGCGCAGCTCCGAACACGGGATCTCCGTGGTCACCGCCGGCGCCGTCCTCAAGGCCATCGACCGGACCAAGTACGACGTCCTGCCGATCGGCATCACCCGGGACGGCCGGTGGGCCCTCACCGCCGACGAACCGGAGCGGATGGCCATCACCGACCGCCGCACCCCCGACGTCGAGGAGCTGGCGGAGTCGCACGAGGGCGGCGTGGTGCTCCCCGTCGACCCCGCGAACCGCGAAGTCGTCTACAGCGAGCCCGGCTCCGTGCCCAAGGCGCTGGGCGAGGTCGACGTGGTCTTCCCGGTGCTGCACGGCCCCTACGGCGAGGACGGCACCCTTCAGGGCCTCCTGGAGCTGTCCGGCGTGCCGTACGTGGGCGCCGGCGTGCTCGCCTCGGCCGTCGGCCAGGACAAGGAGTACATGAAGCGGATCTTCACCTCCTTCGGGCTCAAGGTCGGCCCCTACGTGGTGATCCGCCCCCGTGAGTGGGCGCAGGACGAGTCCGCCGCCCGGAAGAAGATCGTCGACTTCGCGGGCGAGCACGGCTGGCCGCTGTTCGTGAAGCCCGCGCGCGCGGGTTCCTCGATCGGCATCACCAAGGTCGACGACCTGTCCGGCCTGGACGAGGCGATCGCCACCGCCCAGCAGCACGACCCGAAGATCCTCGTCGAGGCCGCCTTGCGGGGCCGCGAGATCGAGTGCGGCGTCCTGGAGTTCGAGGACGGCCCGCGCGCCTCCGTACCGGCCGAGATCCCGCCGCCGGACACGCACGCGTACTACGACTTCGAGGCCAAGTACATCGACTCCACGCCCGGCATCGTCCCGGCGCCGCTCACCGACGCGGAGACCGCCGAGGTGCGGCGGCTCGCGGTCGAGGCGTTCGAGGCCGCCTCCTGCGAGGGGCTGGTCCGCGCGGACTTCTTCCTCACCGAGGACGGCGAGTTCGTGATCAACGAGATCAACACCCTGCCCGGCTTCACGCCGATCTCGATGTACCCGCAGATGTGGCAGGCCACGGGCGTCGGCTACCCCGAGCTGATCGACCGCCTGGTGCAGGCCGCGCTGCGCCGCCCGACCGGGCTGCGCTGAGCAGCTCGCAGTTCACCCGCGCATGGAGGCGATCCCGACCGGGATCGCCTTCTTCACAGCCGGCGCGATGTCCGTGAGCACCGCCGTGCCCTCGTCCTGCGCGGACATCCCCTTGGGCAGGCCGATCTGCACATAGGCCACGCGGTTGGCCGTCGTGAACCGCCAGGTCCCGTCGCCCTGCTTCTCCATCAGCCAGTCGACGCCGTTCACCCCGCCCGCGATCGCGTCCGGGTCGCCCCCTTCCGCCACCTTCGGATCGACCATCTTCGGCGGCCGTACGACACCGCAGCGCAGTATGATCGCCGGGCTTCCCCAGCCCGCCGTGTAGGCGGACCGGGGTGCGGGGTCGTCACGGCTCCGTCCGTCGAGCTTCTGCGGCAGCACCTTGCGCAGGTCCCGGCACACCGGGGCCGTCTTCGCGTCGGGGGTGGGAACCGCCACCGAGGCGCTGTCGTCTGCCGAGGAACAGCCCGCGACCGCGATCAGCAGCGCGGGCGCGAGCAGGCCGAGGGGCCGGTGACGGAAGATGTTCACCGGCCAAGCGTAGACGGGGGCTACAGATGCACGACCGGACAGGTCAGGGTGCGCGTGATGCCGTCCACTTGCTGGACTTTCGCGACCACCATCCGGCCGAGGTCGTCGACCGTGTCGGCCTGGGCGCGCACGATGACATCGTACGGACCCGTCACGTCCTCGGCCTGGATCACTCCAGGGATCTTGCTGATCGTCTCGGCGACGGTCGACGCCTTGCCGACCTCCGTCTGGATCAGGATGTACGCCTGTACCACGGAACCTCCAGGGCGGCCACGAGGATCATGTGGGGAAAAGGAACGCCACGGTATCGCGTCGCCGCTCCCCGAGGGGAGACCTGCGGGAACCGGGCTTGCGCGCCAGGGTGCAGGCGCGACGGCGGTTGACGGTCGACCTCGACCGGGCGACGGTCATCTCGACCGTATCGGGGACACTGATGTCGCGCGACTGGGCACGACCAGCGACCAGGGACAGAAGGGGAGCAAGGGAAATGAAGGGCACTGTTGGTGAGCTCGGGGAGTTCGGGCTCATCAGGGAGCTCACCTCCCGTCTCACCACCACCCCGGCGGTCCGGATCGGCCCCGGCGACGACGCCGCGGTGGTCGCCGCGCCCGACCGGCGCGTGGTGGCGAGCACCGACATCCTGCTGGAGGGGCGGCACTTCCGCCGCGACTGGTCCACGGCCTACGACGTGGGACGCAAGGCGGCGGCCCAGAACCTCGCCGACATCGCCGCCATGGGCGCCGTGCCGACCGCGCTGCTGCTCGGCCTGGTCGTGCCCGCCGAACTCCCGGTGACCTGGCCGAGCGAGCTGATGGACGGCCTGCGCGACGAGTGCCAGGTCGCGGGCGCCTCGGTGGTCGGCGGGGACGTCGTACGCGGCGACACGATCATGGTGTCGATCACCGCGCTCGGCGATCTGCGCAACCAGGAGCCCGTCACGCGCGCGGGAGCCCAGCCCGGCGACCTGGTGGCCGTCACGGGCTGGCTGGGCTGGTCCGCGGCCGGTTACGCGGTCCTCTCGCGCGGCTTCCGCTCCCCGCGCGCCTTCGTCGAGGCCCACCGCCGCCCCGAGCCGCCGTACCACGCGGGCCCGGCGGCCGCCCGGCTCGGCGCGTCCGCGATGTGCGACGTGAGCGACGGGCTGATCGCCGACCTCGGGCACATCGCCGAGGCCAGCAAGGTACGTATCGACATCCGCTCCGGCGCGATCGACATCCCGACCCAGATGAACGACATCGGTCAGGCCGTCGGCGTCGACCCGCTCCAGTGGGTGCTGAGCGGGGGAGAGGACCACGCGATCGTCGCGACCTTCCCGCCGGACACCAAGCTGCCGGCCCGCTGGAAGGTCATCGGAGAGGTCCTCAACCCCTCCGCGCTGCCCCAGGTGACCGTCGACGGGGCGCCCTGGACCAGCAAGGGCGGCTGGGACCACTTCGGGGACATCGAGTCGTGATCCCGCGCGTACTGACGGTGGCCGGTTCCGACTCCGGCGGCGGCGCGGGCATCCAGGCCGACCTGAAGACGATGCTGGCGCTCGGCGTGCACGGCATGAGCGTGATCACGGCCGTGACCGCGCAGAACTCGCTGGGCGTGCAGGGCGCCTGGGAGCTGCCGGTGGCGGCGGTGCGGGCCCAGTACCGCAGCGTCGTGGACGACATCGGCGTCCAGGCCGTGAAGACCGGCATGCTGTCCTCGGCGGAACTGGTCGAGACGGTCGCCGAGTTGATCTTGGGCACGGACGCCCTGGCCGTGGTCGACCCGGTCGGCGTCTCCAAGCACGGCGACCCGCTGCTGGCCGCCTCCGCGCTGGACTCCGTGCGCACGAAGCTGCTCCCGGCGGCCACCGTGGCGACCCCGAACCTCGACGAGGTGGCCCAACTCACAGGCGTGCGCGTCGAGTCGGAGGACGATCTGCGCCGGGCCGCGGCGGCCGTGCTGGAGTACGGGCCGCGCTGGGTGCTGATCAAGGGCGGGCATCTGGCCGGAGACGCCGTGGACCTGCTCACGGACGGCTCGGCGGAGCACTGGCTGCGGGCGCCCCGCCACGACAACCGGCACACGCACGGCACGGGCTGCACGCTGGCCTCCGCCATCGCGTCGGGCCTGGCGAAGGGGCAGGGCGTGCCGGAGGCCGTCGCGGCGGCCAAGGAGTACGTCACGGGGGCCATCGCCGCCGGGTTCGCGCTCGGGGCCGGGATCGGGCCGGTGGACCACGGCTGGCGGTTCAGGTCGCCCGAGTGACCTCGCGAGTACGGCAAACGTGAGTACGGCAAAAAGCCGGCCCACCGTGAGGTGGACCGGCTCAGTGCAGCGAACCAGCAGTGGCCGCGCGCTTAGCTGTGCGTCAGCGCGAGACCTTGCCGGCCTTGATGCACGAGGTGCAAGCGTTCACGCGCTTCGGCGTCCCGCCGACCACGGTACGCACACGCTGGATGTTCGGGTTCCAGCGGCGGGGCGTACGGCGGTGCGAGTGCGAGATGTTGTTGCCGAAGCCCGGCCCCTTGCCGCAGACGTCGCAGTTGGCAGCCACGGGTCACTCCAAAGACTTCAGATGCACTTACGGATAATCCCGGCATGCCGGGATCGAGATCGTACGACCTGAATCTGAGTGGCGTTGCCAGGGGAACGGCCCGATGTGGATCGGGCAACCGGAGCAGCATACAACGACTGCGTCCGTACAACGAAACTACCATGGCAGCTCAGGCCCCCGCCCCCGGCCCTCTTCCGCCGGACACCGGCCCGGGGTCTACGCTGCGTCCCACGTACGGCCGGCTCAAGGAGGCGCAGGTGGCGCAGGTGCCGCAGACATTCTTCGATGCTCTCGCGGTGCGCACCTGGTGCGGTCTGGCGCTCGGCGCACTCGGCCGGGCACGCGAGGAGATCGACGCGATCAACGTCTACCCCGTGGCCGACGGGGACACCGGCACGAACCTCTACCTCACCCTGGAATCGGCGGCCACGGCCGTGGAGGCCGTCTTCGCCGGGTACGAGACGGGCTCCGGGCCCGGACCCGGTCCGGGCGCCGGGGAGCCGTCCCTCGCGGACGCCGTGCACGCGATGGCCCACGGCGCGCTCATCGGGGCACAGGGAAACTCCGGGACGATCCTCGCGCAGCTGCTGCGGGGGATGGCCCAGGTGCTCGCGCGGGACGACGAGGCCGCTCGCGTCGACGGCGCCGGGCTGGGACGGGCGCTGCGGCAGGCCGCCGACTCCGCCCGGCAGGCCGTCGCCCGCCCGGTCGAGGGCACCGTGCTGACGGTCGCCTCGGCCGCCGCCGACGCCGCGGAGGGGGCCGAGGGCGACTGCGGGGCGGTCGCGTGGTCGGCCTACGAGGGCGCGCGGGCGGCCCTGGCGGCCACTCCGGGCCAGCTGGCGGTGCTGGGCCGGGCCGGGGTGGTCGACGCGGGCGGACGCGGCCTCGTGGCGGTCCTCGGCGCGCTCGTGGAGGCGTTCACGGGGGAGGCGGTACCGGACGTGCCGGGGGCCCCTGCCGCTCCTCAGGGGCACGCGCGCGTAACGGCCGTTTCCGAGGCGGGGCCGTGCGACGACGGGCCCGGCGCGGACGGGCCCGCCTACGAGGTGATCTACCTGCTGGAGGCCGGGAACGGCGCCGTCGCTCGGCTCCGGGAACGGCTCGACGCGCTCGGCGACTCCCTGGTCGTGGTCGGCGGCGACGGGCTGTGGAACGTCCACGTGCACGTCGACGACGCCGGTGCCGCCGTGGAGGCGGGCGTGGAGGCCGGACGGCCGTACCGGATCCGGATCACGCACTTCGGGCTCGGGGACGCGCACACCGGGCGCGGCCGGCCGCCACGCGAGCGCGTGCAGCGGGCCGTCGTCGCCGTCGTGCCGGGCGAGGGCCTGGCCGGGCTGTACGCCGAGGCCGGCGCGACCACCGTCCTCGCGCGCCCCGGGGAGCCGCCCGCCAGCGGGGAGCTGGTGCAGGCCCTTCGGCGGGCCCACGCGCGCGAGGTCGTCCTGCTGCCCAACGACGCCGAGCTGCGCCACACGGCCGCCGCGGCCGCCGAGCAGGCCCGCACCGAGGGCATCCGCGTGGCCCTGATCCCGACCCGCTCGGCGGTCCAGGGCATCGCCGCGCTCGCCGTGCACGAGCAGGGGCGCCGCTTCGACGAGGACGTCGTCCAGATGACCTCGGCGGCGGGCGCCACCCGCTACGCCGAGGTGGCCGTCGCCGAGCACGAGTCCTGGACGACGGCCGGCATCTGCCAGGCTGGGGACGTCCTCGGACTCATCGACGGCGACGTGGCGGTGATCGGCGCCGACGTCACCGCCACCGCCGTCACCGTCCTCGACCGCATGCTCCAGGCGGGCGGCGAGCTGGTCACCCTCGTCGTCGGCGACGAGGCCCCCGAGACCGTCGCCCAGCACCTCCAGGCCTGCGTCCGGGAGTCCTACCTCGCCGTCGACACCGTGGTGTACCGGGGCGGTCGGCAGGGCGCGCTGCTGCTCATCGGTGTGGAGTGAGGGTTCACCGTTCCAGCTCCAGCAGCTGCGCGGCCTCCGCCCGCCGCTCCCGCACCGTCTCGTCCCCGGCGTCCTGGTCGGCGTTCTCGTAGGCTTCGAGCACCGCACGCGCGCGTGCGGCCGCCGCGGCGGGCCGGCCGAGGTCGGCCTCCAGCCAGCCCGCGGCGAGTTCGGCACCGGTACGGCTGGCCAGCCCGTCCGCGCCGAGCGCGCCGAACAGCGTTGCCGCCCGGTCCATCTGCGCCAGCGCGGCCTCGAACACCCCCTGGATCACACTGTCTTCGACCTCCTCGGCCTCCTCGGTCGCCGAGCGGGCCAGCAGATCGCCGAACTGGCGGTGCGTGGCGCCCAGTTCGGCGGTGAGCTGCTCCCGTACCACCGGATCCGCCGCGGCCTCCAGCGCGCCCTCGCAGGTGCGCACCGCCTGCGCCATCAGCTCCCGCGCACCCCGCGCGCCGGACTCCGCGCGCAGCGCCAGCCACGCGCGGGCGCGCAGCGAACGCACGAGGAAGTGCGGGTTGCCCAGCGCCCGCCACAGCTCGCCCGCGCGCGTGTACGCCTGCTCCGCCTCGTCCAGCAGCCCGGCGTTGCCCAGGGACTCGGCGGCGAGATGGGCGAGCGTGGCGTGGTCCTGCTGCTCGGGCCAGTGCCGGGCGAACTCGGCGGCCCGCAGCCGGCGTTCGGCGGCCCCCTGGTGATCGCCCAGCTCGCTCAGACAGTCGCCGAGCCACCACAACGCCTGGACGACGGGCCCGTCGCCGTGCGTCTCGGCGGACAGGTCCGCCAGGGCCGACTCCAGCACCTCGGCGGCCTCCGCGCAGCGGCCCCGGCGCAGCAGGAAACCGCCCAGCTGCTGGCGCGCCCAGGCGCCGAGCGTGCCGCTCTCGCCCGCCTCGTCGGCCCAGTGCGCGGCCTGGAGTGCCTGCTCGGCGGCCTCGACGACATCGCCGCGCCCGCCGACGACCTCGGCGAGCTGGAGATGCAGCTGGGCCCGCCCGACCGGCTCCACGTACGCCCCGCCGTGCTCCAGCGCGGACCGCAGCGCGCGCTCGGCCGCGTCCGCGTCACCGGCCTGATGGGCGAGGGCGGCGACCTGTACCTCGTACTCCACGGCGAACCACGGCAGGCCGGCGTCGACATAGGCGGCGGCCGCCTCGCGGAACAACGCCGCCGCTTGCCCGGCGTCCCCGCGCACCCCCGCCAGCTCGGCCAGCATCGCCCTCGCCTCCGCGGCCCGCGCGGCCAGCCGCACATCGTCCGCCCCCCGCCCGTCCACGAGCGCGAGCACCTCCCGCACAGCCCGCTCGGCCCGCGCCACGGCATCACCGCGCGCAGCTGCACCGGGCCCACCCGCACCGGCCTCCTCGGACGCCGGACCGTCCGATGCCAGTTCTCCGGGCGCCGATCCCTCGGGCCCCGGCCGGCCGGGTGCCTGCCGCTCGGCCGCGGGCCCGCGCGAGCCGGTCTCTTCGGACGCCGGGCCGCTCGGATCGGCCTCTGCGGGCGCGGGCCCGTCCGACGCGGCTTCGGCCTCTTGGCGTGCGGTCTCCTCGAACACCGCTCCCTCGTGTACGCCCCGCATCAGGATCCGTGCCCGGCTCATCGCCACCGAGGCCGTCTGCCGCAGACCGGTGCCCTCCTCGGCGTACAGGGCGAGGATCTCGTCGTACAGGGCTGTGACGGAGGTCAGGGCGGCCGTCACCTCGCCCGTCAGGGCGCGGACGTAGGCGCCACGCGCGCGTGCGCCCAGTGCCTCGCCGGGGTCGCCCGCCTCCGCGTACAGCTCCGCCGCCCGTGCGAACAGCGCGACGCCCTCGGGGCCGCGGGCCATCGCCTCGTGGTCGGTGATCTCCGCGCGGGCCCGCGGCTCCAGCTCCGCGCCCCGCGCCGCCTCCGCGACCGCCGCCCAGGCCTCCAGGGCGTGCGGGCGCAGCGTCTCCGACAGGCGCCGGGCCTCGGCGAGCAGGGCGGGCAGGCCGGGTGCCGCCGCCGTTCCGGAGGGCGCGGCAGGTGCCACCGGCGCCGCTGCGGTGCGGGGCGTACGGACGCCCAGCGGGAGCCGGTCAGCGAGCGGCCGCTGGGCCATACGCGCGCGTGCCCGGTCGCCGACGTACGCCGTGCCGTTGCGCCGGTCGAACCGCTCGGCCAGCGCCAGCGCCTCCGCGCGCGCGTGGACCGCGAGTTCGCCCGCGGTCCAGGTCCGCCCGGCCGGCCCCGGCACCCGCCGGTCGCCGAGGCCCAGCTCGGTCAGCCGGTCCATGAGCAGCGCCACCACGGCCATGAAGTCCAGCAGGCTGCGCGGATGCCCGGTGTCGGTGAAGTACGCCGGCCGCTCGGCGAGCAGCTCCAGACCGCGCGCCTCGTTGCCGCTCAGCGCGCAGAACTCCACATGGTCGGCGTACGCACCCCGCATCGACTCCATCGGGCGTACGAGACGAAAGCCCCGCAGGTGATGCGCCCGGGCCTCGTCCACGCGGCCCAGGCGCAGCAGCGGGGCCAGGGAGGACGCCAGCACGGTGTGCGGTTCGTGCGCGCACGCGAACTCGCCCTCCAGCACCGGCCGCCACAGCTCCAGGGCCTCCTCGTCCCGGCCGAGCGTCACCTGCCATTCACCCTGCCCGTGCAGCTCGCACGCGTGGCAGTCGGCCATCTCGTCCCGGTCGGCGGCCAGCCACGCGGCGTACGCCCGCTCCGCGCGCGCGTGGTCGCCGACGTGCGCGGCCACGCTGAACTCCGCGCTGCGCACGGCCCGTTCGGAGTGCCCGGCGAGCCGGTAGCGGTGCGCCATCTCGCCGAGCCACTTCTCGATGGAGGCGAGCGGCACGTGCGGCTGGTCGAGCATGCCCGCCGACATCCACTTGAAGACCCAGTGCAGCGAGTGCGCCTCGTACGCGTCGAAGTCCTCCGGCCGTTCGTCCCACATGCGCAGCAGCCGCGCGAACGGGACGAACATCTTGTCCTTCTCGGAGCTGTAGTTGTAGACCTTCAGCTGGTGTCCGAGCGCCTCGATCACGGCGAGCCGGACGTCCAGCCGCTCGGCGTCGGCCAGCAGCCGCTCCGCGCGCGCGTTGCGGGCGGGCCCCTCCGGCTGCTCGGAGTTCTCCGCCATCGCCCGGCGCAGCGTGTCGAAGTCCGTGGCCCCCTCGCTCCCGCCGGTCCCGTGCGTGCCGTCGATTCCGCTCATCGGTGATCGTCCTCTCCCCGAGCCCCCTGAGCGGACTCTCCGTGCGTGGCCCATTCCAGGAGGCCGAGGAACGCCCGGTTGAGCAGCGCCGAGTCGGCCGGCCGCAGCGGGCGCTGCGCCATCAGCAGGGCCTGCCCGTACAGCGACTCGGTGGCGGTGCCGATCAGTTCCGGGTCCGCCAGCGAACCGATGCGCCGCACCAGCGGGTTGAGATGGTTGAGCACCAGACGCGCGCGCGGGGCGCTGCCGCGCAGCGAGCCCAGGATGCCCGCCCACAGGTCGTCGGCCCGCTCCTCGGCGTCCGCGCGCGCCTGCTCGTGCCGGGCGCCCCGGTCGTCCAGGTGCAGCGCGGGCACGGACAGGGGGTGGAAGGCCCGCAGCACGACGTCGCAGCCCAGCGGGTCGAGCTTGGCCCGCGCGGCCGCCAGGAAGCCCGACAGCGCCAGTTCCTCGGCCGGGTCCACGGAGTCCAGGTGCGCGGTCACGGTGTCCGCGTCCAACTCGGCGACCACCGTCCCCGGCCGCACCGACGGCAGCGCCTCGACCAGCTCGCTGTCGTACGTGTAGCCGCCGTTGACGACGCCCACACCCTGCGCGGACGCGATCGGCGCGACCTGCCGGTACTCCTCGACGGTCCGCGTGAAGTGCACCACCGGGTGGCGCTGCGCGAACTCCTCCAGGGACAGCTGCCCGTCGGTCGTCTCGAACGGCAGCCACGGCAGCATCGTGCGCAGCATCCCGGCATCGTGCCGGGCCAGGGACTTGACCCCCAGGTGGTGCACGGCGAGGAAGGCCCGCAGCCGCTCCGGATCACCGGCGGCGAGCCCCGTGAGCCAGGAGCGGATCCGGTCGCCGAGCGCGTCGCGGACCGCGGCCAGCGTCTCGTCCTCGTACAGCGACTCGCGCGAGGCCGTGGGCCGCAGGCTGTCGGTGTCCAGCACACAGCGCACGAAGAACGCCCAGTCCGGCAGTACCTGTTCGGCCCGCTCGGTCAGCAGCATGCCCTTGAGATGCACCCGGTGCCGTGCCCGCTGGGCCGGTCCGACCGAGGCCGGCAGCACGTACGCCACCCCGCGGATCCCGGCCAGCGGCACGTCCAGGTCGATCGAGTCCAGCGGCGCGAACCCGAACAGCTCCCGACAGTGCCGGGCCAGCGCCACCCTTCGGCCCGCCGGGCTCGGATACGGCCGGTCCCAGGGCGCGGGCAGCTCGGTGACCGGCTCCTCGCCGACCCGGACGTCGTACGGCAGCAGCGAGCCGAAGTCCCGGGCCAGGGCCAGGACCCGCTCGGGCGCGAGCCACTCGGCGGCGCCCGGACGCGCGGTCAGGTACACGGTGGTGCCCGGCTCGGGCCGCGCCGAGCCGTCCAGCGTGCGCACGGTGTACGACCCGTCGTCGCGGGCCGTCCACTCGACCGGCGGCGCGTCGGGCGTACGGGCGCTGCGGCTGACCACGCGGATCCGCTCGGCGACCACGAAGCAGGCGAGCAGCCCGATGCCGAACTGGCCGAGGAAGCCGGAGCGCGCCTCCCGCAGGCCCTCGGCCCGCTTGGAACTGCGCCCGATGGTGGCCAGCAGCTCGTGCACGTCCGCCTCGGTGAGCCCGATGCCGCTGTCCTCGACGCGCAGCCCGCCGTCCGCCGGGTGCAGCCGGACCAGCGCCGGGGCGTCCGGCTGCTCGGCCCGCCGCGCGGTGACCGCGTCGACCGCGTTCTGCAGCAGCTCGCGCAGATAGACCTTGGGGCTGGAGTAGAGGTGATGGGAGAGCAGGTCCACCAGACCGCGCAGGTCGACCTGGAACGTGTGAGGCGGGTGAGGTTGGTGGGGTGACCGGGATGCCTGGGATGACTGTGAGGTCTGGGATTCCATCGTCACTGCGCCGGAGGGGGGACGCGTGCGGCGCGGGGTCGGGCGGTCCCGGATGGGGCGGTGACCGCGGAAAGGGGGCCGGAGCGCGCCATCCTAGGGCCGGATCAGCGCACCTGACCAGGGCTTTCCCTGATTTTGACGGCGTGGCGGGACGAATGCGCAGGGCAGCGCGCACGGCGGCCGGGCCGGGCGGTGCTACGGCATTGTCAGTGCCGTGGTGTGCAATGGATCTCGTGCCCGCACTGGAAGAACCCCTGAAGCAGCCCCTGAAGTCAGTGCTCGGCCCCGCCACCGCGAAGGTGATGGCCGAGCACCTCGGCCTGGACACCGTCGGCGACCTCCTGCACCACTACCCGCGCAGATACGAGGAGCGCGGCCAGCTCACCCACCTCGCCGACCTCCCCATGGACGAGCACGTCACGGTGGTCGCCCAGGTCGCCGACGCCCGGCTGCACACGTTCGCCTCCGCCAGGGCGCCGCGCGGCAAGGGCCAGCGCCTGGAGGTCACGATCACCGACGGCAGCGGCCGCCTCCAGCTGGTCTTCTTCGGCAACGGCGTGCACAAGCCGCACAAGGAGCTGCTGCCGGGCACGCGCGCGATGTTCGCCGGCAAGGTCTCCGTCTTCAACCGCCGCCTCCAACTGGCCCATCCCGCCTACGAACTGCTGCGCGGCGACAGCGAGGAAACGGTCGAGAGCTGGGCCGGCGCCCTGATCCCGATCTACCCGGCCACCGCCAAGCTGGAGTCCTGGAAGATCGGCAAGGCGGTCCAGACGGTGCTGCCCGCCGCCCAGGAGGCCGTCGACCCGCTGCCGGGCCCGCTCCTCGAAGGCCGCGGCCTGCTCCCGCTCCCCGAGGCACTGCTCAAGATCCACCGCCCGCACACCAAGGCGGACATCGCCGACGCCCGCGCCCGGCTCAAGTGGGACGAGGCCTTCGTCCTCCAGGTGGCCCTGGCCCGCCGCCGCCACGCGGACGCCCAGCTCCCGGCCGTCCCCCGCAGGCCCCGGCCCGACGGCCTCCTCACGGCCTTCGACGACCGCCTCCCCTTCACCCTCACCGAGGGCCAGCGGAAGGTCTCCCGCGAGATCTTCGACGACCTCGCCACGGAACACCCGATGCACCGCCTGCTCCAGGGCGAGGTGGGATCGGGGAAGGCCCAGCCACTGGACTCGCTCGTCCTGACGCCCAGGGGGTTCAGGCGGATGGGAGACATGAGGGAGGGCGACGAGGTCATCGTGCCCGACGGAGATGTCGCCCTGGTCGACGGGGTCTTCCCACAGGGAGAGCGCGAAGTGTGGCGCATGGTGTTGTCCGACGGGAGCTCCGTGGAATGCGATGACGAGCACCTCTGGATCGTCGGCACGAGGTGCGGGTGGCAGCGCGGTCAGCCGCCGAAGGTGATGACCGCGAGGGAAATCCGGCACGACCTGTTCGAAGCCGACGGCTCGTCGAAGTGGTACATCCCGGTGGCCACGCCGGTGGACCTCGGCGACGACTCGGGACTCCCGCTGGACCCGTATCTGTTCGGACTCCTCCTGGGCGGTGGTTCGTTCCGGCACGACCTGCGCCTGTCCACCGAGGACGCGGAGATCCACGACGCCGTCGCGGCTTCCGTGGCTCCGGACTGCCGCCTCGTGGCGGTCCAGGGCTCCCGGTGCGACTACATGATCCAGCTGTCGCAGCGCGCGGGCGGCGTCCGGAACCCGGTGATCCAGGTCCTGCGTGACCTCGGTCTCTGGGGCCTGGCGTCCCACGACAGGTTCGTCCCCGACGACTTCAAGAACGCGTCGATCAAGAATCGGCTCGCTCTCCTGCAAGGGCTGCTGGACACGGATGGCACGATTCACCGGGACGGGATGAGCATCTCCCTGTGTTCGGCCTCGCGCAGGCTCGCGGATGACGTCGCCTGGATCGTGCGGTCCTTGGGCGGCCGGGCGCGGGTGCTGCCGAAGGGATCCGCCTTCAACGTCTCGGTCGCGCTGCCCGACGAGTTCGCCCCCTTCCGGCTCACACACAAGGCGGAGCGCGTGCGGCCACGTCCGGAACACAACACCTTCAGGCGTGGCATCCGGGCGGTGGAGTATGTGGGCCGGAAACCGGTCCAGTGCATCAGCGTCGCGCACTCCAGTCACGCGTACGTCACCGACCACTTCTCGGTGACCCACAACACCATGGTCGCCCTGCGCGCCATGCTCGCCGTCGTCGACGCGGGCGGGCAGGCGGCCATGCTCGCGCCCACCGAGGTGCTCGCCCAGCAGCACCACCGGTCGATCACGGAGATGATGGGCGAGCTGGCCGAGGGCGGCATGCTGGGCGGCGCCGAGCAGGCCACCAAGGTCGTCCTGCTCACCGGCTCCATGGGCGCCGCCGCCCGCCGCCAGGCGCTGCTCGATCTGGTCACCGCCGAGGCCGGCATCGTCATCGGCACGCACGCGCTCATCGAGGACAAGGTCCAGTTCCACGACCTGGGCCTGGTCGTGGTCGACGAACAGCACCGCTTCGGCGTCGAACAGCGCGACGCCCTGCGCGGCAAGGGCAAGCAGCCGCCCCACCTCCTCGTCATGACGGCCACCCCCATCCCGCGCACGGTCGCCATGACCGTCTTCGGCGACCTGGAGACCTCGGTCCTCGACCAGCTCCCGGCCGGCCGCTCACCCATCGCCAGCCATGTCGTCCCGGCCGCCGACAAGCCCCACTTCCTCGCCCGCGCCTGGGAGCGGGTCCGCGAGGAGGTGGCGAACGGCCACCAGGCGTACGTCGTCTGCCCCCGCATCGGCGACGACATCGACGAGGCCGACGCCAAGAAGGCCAAGAAACCGTCCCCCGAGGACGAGGCGGAGAAGCGCCCGCCGCTCGCGGTCCTCGACGTGGCCGACCAGCTGGCCAAGGGCCCACTCCAGGGGCTCACGGTCGAGGTGCTGCACGGCCGTATGCACCCCGACGACAAGGACGCGGTCATGCGCCGCTTCGCGGCCGGCGACACCGACGTCCTGGTGGCCACCACGGTCATCGAGGTCGGCGTCAACGTCCCCAACGCCACGGCCATGGTCATCATGGACGCCGACCGCTTCGGCGTCTCCCAGCTCCACCAGCTCCGCGGCCGCGTCGGCCGCGGCTCGGCCCCCGGCCTGTGCCTGCTGGTCACCGAGATGCCCGAGGCGAGCGCGGCCCGCCAGCGGTTGAACGCGGTCGCCGCCACGCTCGACGGCTTCGAGCTCTCCCGCATCGACCTCGAACAGCGCCGCGAGGGCGACGTCCTCGGCCAGGCCCAGTCCGGCGCCCGCAGCAGCCTGCGCGTCCTCGCCGTCATCGAGGACGAGGAGGTCATCGCGGAGGCGAGACAGGAGGCGACGGCGGTGGTGAGCGCGGACCCGGAGCTGGAGCACCTGCCGGGCCTGCGGACGGCGCTGGCCGCCCTGCTGGACGACGAGAGGGAGCAGTACTTGGAAAAGGGCTGAAGCGGCCTGCCACACTGAATCCGTCACCACCCCCGACCAAGGACCGAAGATGACCCGCGTGATCGCCGGCACCGCCGGCGGACGTCGCCTGGCCGTACCGCCCGGCACCGGAACCCGGCCCACCTCCGACCGCGCCCGCGAAGGTCTCTTCTCCACCTGGCAGTCCCTCCTCGGCGGCCCCCTCGACGGCGAACGGGTCCTCGACCTCTACGCCGGCTCGGGCGCCGTGGGTCTGGAGGCGCTCTCCCGCGGCGCGAGCCACACGCTCCTCGTGGAAGCCGACGCCCGCGCGGCGAGGACCGTCCGCGACAACGTCAGGAACCTCGGCCTGCCCGGCGCCGAAGTGCGCGCGGGCAAAGCGGAACAAGTCATCAGAACCGCGCCCCCCGCCGAGCCGTACGACCTCGTCTTCCTCGACCCTCCGTACGCCGTCACGGACGACGATCTTCGCGAGATTCTGCTCACACTCCGCTCCGAACGCTGGCTCACCGAAGAAGCCCTCGTCACCGTGGAGCGCAGCACCAGAGGCGGAGAATTCCGCTGGCCCGACGGATTCGCACCACTGAGGTCCCGTCGCTACGGCGAGGGAACGTTTTGGTACGGTCGCGCCGCCTCTACGTGCGAAGACGCACGATGACCGGACCGGAGAGCGAGGGATCACAAGTGCGCCGCGCCGTCTGTCCCGGGTCGTTCGACCCCATCACCAACGGACACCTCGACATCATCGCCCGTGCCTCGCGCCTCTACGACGAGGTCTACGTCGCGGTGATGATCAACAAGTCCAAGAAGGGCCTGTTCGAGATCGAGGAGCGGATCGAGCTGATCCGCGAGGTCACCGCCGAGTACGACAACGTGCGCGTCGAGGCCTTCCACGGCCTCCTGGTCGACTTCTGCAAGCAGCGCGAGATCCCGGCCATCGTCAAGGGCCTGCGCGCCGTCAGCGACTTCGACTACGAACTGCAGATGGCCCAGATGAACATCGGGCTCACGGGCGTCGAGACGCTGTTCGTGCCCACCAACCCCACGTACAGCTTCCTGTCCTCCTCCCTGGTGAAGGAGGTCGCGGCCTGGGGCGGCGACGTCTCGCACCTGGTGCCCGCCCCGGTGCTGGGGGCCCTCAACAAGCGCCTGCACAAGGACTGATGGGACCGATGGGACTACAGTCGTCCCGTCCGTCTCCAACCCGGCTGTAGAGAGTGGCGAGCACAGGTGGACGTGCAGAAGAAGCTCGACGAGATCGTCTCCGCGGTCGCCGGCGCCCGCGCCATGCCCATGTCGGCCTCGTGCGTGATCAACCGCGCCGAGCTGCTCGCGATGCTGGAAGAGGTGCGCCAGGCCCTGCCCGGCTCCCTCGCGCAGGCGCAGGAGCTGATCGGCGGCCGTGAGCAGATGGTCGAGCAGGCCCGCCAGGAGGCCGAGCGGATCATCGAGGGCGCGCACGCCGAGCGCGGCTCGCTGATCTCCGACACCGAGATCGCCCGCCGCTCCCAGTCGGAGGCCGACCGGATCCTCGCCGAGGCCCGCCAGGAGGCCGAGGAGGTCCGCGCCGAGGCCGACGACTACGTCGACTCCAAGCTCGCCAACTTCGAGGTCGTCCTCACCAAGACCCTCGGCTCGGTCGGCCGCGGCCGCGAGAAGCTGCTCGGCACCGGCCCCGGCCTGGACGAGAACGGCTACGAGGACGAGGACGCCCCCGAGCGCAGCCACGACCCGGAGACCCTGCGCCACACCGCCGACCAGTACGTCGACGCCAAGCTGGGCGCCTTCGAGGCGGTCCTCGCCAAGACCCTGGAGGCCGTCGGCCGCGGCCGGCAGAAGCTGCACGGCCGGATCGCCACGGACGACCTCGGCGCCCTCGCCGACGACACCACGACCTTCCAGCACTCCAGCGACGCCGACTACCTCGCCGACCTCGCGGCCCTCGCCGAGCAGGACGCCCCGGCCGAGCGCCAGGACCGGCCGGCGCAGCAGCAGCCCCAGCAGCCGTCGTACGAGCCGCAGCCGGCGTACGGCTACCAGCAGCAGCCGGACCCGTACGCGGCCTTCCCCCAGCAGACCCAGACCGGCTACGGCTACCAGCAGGCCGACCCCTACGCCTACCAGGGCTCCTACGACCCCCAGCAGGCCGCTTACGACCCCCAGCAGGCCCAGCAGTCCCACCAGCACCAGGGACAGCAGGGCTACGCCCTCGACGAGACCAGCCTCTTCGACACCGGCATGATCAGCGCGGAGCAGCTGCGGGCGTACGAGCAGGGCCGGGGCCTGTAGACAGGGCCGGATTGGGCCGAGAGCGAAAGGTCCAGTATCCTGGCTCTTCGGTCGCGCGTATGTCCGCGATCTGCGCTGCCCGGAACACCGAAGGGCGGCGTCCCTCCGAGTTTGAAGATCGAAAGCAGGAATGGCTCCCAACGCCCGCCTCGACCACCGCAACCCTCTCGTGTTCGACACACACGAGCTGGGGCGGCGTCCTGGCGCGCTCCAGCGCCTGACCCGCACGATCGACGCCCCCGCGGATCTCGGGATCCAGGGAGTCATCGGAGTGCCCGAGGGCGCCCCGCTGGAGCTCGAACTCCGCCTTGAGTCGGTCATGGAAGGGGTGCTCGTCACAGGCACCGCCCGTGCACTGGCCGAGGGGGAGTGCGTAAGGTGTCTGGAGCCGGTCGAGCAGCAGCTCGAAGCGGACTTCCAGGAACTGTTCTCGTACCCTGACGCCGACGACCGGGGCCGCGTGATCGCGGAACCGGGCGACGACGCCGAGGACGACGAGGACAGGTTCTTCCTCGAGGACGGACTCTTCGACCTCGAACCTCTGCTGCGCGACGCGGTGGTGCTCGCACTGCCGATGCAGCCGGTGTGCCAGGAAGACTGCCAGGGCCTGTGCTCCGAGTGCGGAGCGCGGCTCACGGACAACCCGGACCACCATCACGACGCCGTCGACATCCGTTGGGCGGCTTTGCAGGGACTCGCCGGTTCACTCGAAGACGGCGAGAAGGACGAGATGAGCGGCGCTGACGCGGAAGCGGGCGTCGACGAGAAGCAGGAGAAGTAGCCGTGGCTGTTCCGAAGCGGAAGATGTCGCGCAGCAACACGCGCCACCGCCGGTCGCAGTGGAAGGCTGCGGTCCCCACCCTGGTTGCGTGCGAGCGCTGCCACGAGCCCAAGCAGCAGCACATCGCGTGCCCGTCTTGCGGCACCTACAACAAGCGCCAGGTCCTCGAAGTCTGAGCGGCCAGGTGAGAGGCACTGTGTCCACGCCCAAGAAGAACTCTTCCCGTGCGAGCGGGAGCCCGGCGGACAACCAGGCCTCGTCCCACACGCTTCTGGAAGGGCGGCTCGGCTATCAGCTTGAGTCCGCCCTTCTGGTGCGCGCGCTGACCCACCGCTCGTACGCGTACGAGAACGGCGGTCTGCCGACGAACGAGCGGCTGGAGTTCCTCGGGGACTCCGTGCTCGGCCTCGTCGTCACGGACACGCTGTACCGCACCCACCCCGACCTGCCCGAAGGCCAGCTGGCCAAGTTGCGGGCCGCGGTGGTCAACTCGCGTGCGCTGGCGGAGGTCGGCCGTGGCCTCGATCTGGGCGCCTTCATCCGGCTCGGCCGTGGTGAAGAGGGCACAGGAGGCCGGGACAAGGCGTCCATCCTCGCCGACACCCTGGAAGCGGTGATCGGTGCGGTCTATCTCGACCAGGGCCTCGACGCGGCGTCCGAGCTGGTGCACCGGCTCTTCGACCCGCTGATCGAGAAGTCCTCCAACCTCGGTGCCGGCCTGGACTGGAAGACCAGTCTCCAGGAGCTGACCGCGATCGAGGGGCTCGGCGTGCCCGAGTACCTGGTCACGGAGACCGGCCCCGACCACGAGAAGACCTTCACTGCTGCCGCCCGCGTCGGAGGCGTCTCGTACGGCACCGGCACCGGCCGCAGCAAGAAGGAGGCGGAGCAGCAGGCCGCCGAGTCCGCCTGGCGGGCCATCAAGGCCGCCGCGGACGAGCGCGCCAGGGCCGCCGAGGCGGCCGACGAAGCCTCCGGGGCCGACGCCGAGGACGGCGAGTCCTCGTCCGCTCCGGCCTGACCCACAGCAGCACGAGCGCCCGCACCGCCGTTCCCGGCGGGCGGGCGCTCGGCTCATCCACCGCTCCGTGCGAGCGCTCTGTACGGGGGTCCCGATGCCCGAGTTGCCCGAGGTCGAGGTCGTACGGCGCGGTCTCGCGCGCTGGGTGGCCCAGCGCACCGTCGCCGAGGTCGAGGTGCTGCACCCGCGCGCCGTACGCCGGCACATCGCGGGCGCCGACGACTTCGCGCACCGCCTCAAGGGCCGGCACATCGGCACCCCGAGCCGCCGCGGCAAGTACCTGTGGCTGCCGCTGGAGGAGACGAACCAGTCCGTCCTCGCCCACCTCGGCATGAGCGGCCAGCTGCTGGTGCAGCCGCACGAGGCGCCGGACGAGAAGCACCTGCGCATCCGTGTCCGGTTCGCGGACTCCCTCGGCACGGAGCTGCGCTTCGTCGACCAACGCACCTTCGGCGGGCTGTCGTTGCACGACAACACCCCCGACGGCCTGCCCGACGTCATCGCGCACATCGCCCGCGACCCCCTCGACCCGCTGTTCGACGACGACGCCTTCCACCGGGCGCTGCGCCGCAAGCGCACCACCATCAAGCGGGCCCTGCTCGACCAGTCGCTGATCAGCGGCGTCGGCAACATCTACGCGGACGAGGCGCTGTGGCGCGCCCGCGTCCACTACGAGCGCCCGACGGCGAACTTCACCCGCCCGGTCACCCAGGAACTCCTCGGCCACGTCCGGGACGTCATGAACGCGGCGCTCGCCGTCGGCGGCACCAGCTTCGACAGCCTGTACGTCAACGTCAACGGCGAGTCGGGCTACTTCGACCGGTCCCTGGACGCGTACGGCCGCGAGGGCGAGCCCTGCGGGCGGTGCGGTACGCCGATCCGCCGCCGCCCGTGGATGAACCGGTCGAGCTACTTCTGCCCGAAGTGTCAGAGGGCGCCGCGCGTCTCGTCGTAACGCGCGCGTGCCGTGAGCACGTCGTCCATCGCGCCCTCCACGCAGTGGATGAGGGCGAGCAGCCGCCCGGCGACCTCGCGGCCGAGCGCGGTCAGTTCGTAGTCCACGCGCGGCGGATTCGTCGGCTGTGCCTCGCGGTGCACCAGTCCGTCGCGCTCCAGCGCGTGCAGCGTCTGGGACAGCATCTTCTCGCTCACCCCGTCGACCCGGCGGCGCAGCTCGTTGAAGCGCAGCGACCCCTCGTACAGCGCGCCGAGCGTCAGCCCGCCCCAGCGGCCCGTGACGTGCTCCAGCGTCGCGCGCGACGGGCAGGCCTTGGCGAAGACGTCGTACGCGAGGGTGTCCGCGAGGTGGTCCTGTTCCTGGGGCGTGGCGCTCATGACAGAAGGATACGCACACACAGCGCTAACCACCAGGTTGCACTAACCAGAAGTTAGTGCTTTCCTAGGGTCACTGCTTTTGAGCTGCCAACTCGCCCTCCGGGCTGTCCGATCGAGGAGTCTGTCGTGACCACCCCTGTCGTTTCCATCGCCTACCACTCCGGCTTCGGCCACACCGCCGTCCTCGCCGAGGTCGTGCGCGCCGGCGCCGCCGACGCGGGTGCCGAGGTGCACCTGATCAAGGTCGACGAGATCACCGACGAGCAGTGGGAGACGCTGGACCGCTCCGACGCGATCGTCTTCGGCTCGCCCACCTACATGGGCACCGCCTCCGGCGCCTTCCACGTCTTCGCCGAGGGCACCTCGGGCCGCTGGTTCACCCGCGCCTGGCAGGACAAGCTGGCCGCCGGCTTCACCAACTCGGCCTCCAAGAGCGGCGACAAGCTGCACACCCTGCAGTTCTTCCAGACCCTCGCCGCCCAGCACGGCATGCACTGGGTCAACCTCGGTCTGCTCCCGGGCTGGAACGCCAGCACCGCCTCGGAGAACGACCTCAACCGCCTCGGCTTCTTCGCCGGCGCCGCCGCGCAGAGCAACAACGACCAGGGTCCCGAGGGCGTCCACAAGGCGGACATCGCCACCGCCGAGCACCTGGGCCGCCGGGTGACGGAGACGGCGCTGGTGTTCACGCGCGGTCGCAGCGCCGCCTGAGGCCGCCGGAGATTCGGGGGAAATACGGGAGACGAGGGCGGGCCGGGTCGCGTACGGTCCCGGCATGCCCGAGCTGTGCCTGCTCCGCCCGGACCACGCCCCCGCGCTCCTCGCCTTCGAGCGGGAGAACCGCGCGTACTTCGCCGCGTCCGTCCCGGACCGGGGTGACGACTTCTTCGCCCGGTTCGACGAGCGGCTGCGCGCCCTGCTGGCGGAGCAGGAGGCGGGAGAGTGCTACTTCCACGTGGTGGCAGGCGCCGACGGCGAAGTACTGGGACGGGTCAACCTCGTGGACGTGGCCGAAGGCGGCGCCGCACTCGGCTACCGCGTCGCCGAGCACGCGGCCGGACGGGGGCTGGCCACCTGGGCCGTCCGCGAGGTGTGCGTGCTCGCCGCCGAGCGGTACGGCCTGAGCGTCCTGCGCGCCGCAGCCGCCCTCGACAACCCGGCCTCGCGCACGGTGCTGACCCGCACCGGCTTCACCGTCACCGGCGAGACCCGGCTCCCGCACAGCGGCCGCCCCGGGCTGGCCTACCGCCGCGCTCTGTGAGCCTCGGTGACCGAGAGCCTCAGTAACCGAAGTCCTGCGTCCACCAAGGGCCGCCCGTGCCGAGGTGGACACCGACGCCGAGGGTCTTGAAGTCGCAGTTCAGGATGTTGGCCTTGTGACCGGGGCTGTTCATCCAGGCCGTCATCACGGCCTGGGCGTCCGCCTGGCCGCGGGCTATGTTCTCGCCGCCGAGGTTGCTGATCCCGGCCGCCGAGGCCCGGTCCCACGGCGACTTGCCGTCCGGGTCGGTGTGGTCGAAGAAGCCCCGCGCGGCCATGTCGTCGCTGAACGCCTCGGCCAGCCTGGTCAGCGAGGAGTTCGCCGTGAGCGGGCTGCACCCGACCTTCGACCGCTCCTGGTTGACGAGCCTCAGCACCTCCGCCTCGGCGGCGCTCCGCGCCGACACCGACGCCGGCGCGGCGCTCGCCGCGGGCGCCTTGCTCGCCGTACGCGACGGGCTGCTCGCCGGCCGGGACGCGGTGGCCCGGGGCGCCGGGATCCCGCCCGCCGTCCTGGACGGCGTGGCCGAGGGGGAGGCCGACGTAGAGGCGGAGGCGGAGGCGGAGGCGGACGGGCTCGGGGACGCCGGGCGCGTCGCGGCCCTGCCGGCGCCGGCGTCGCCCTCGCGGCGGTCGGCGCCGCCCGACGTGCCGCCCTGCTCGGTCGCCGTGTTGCCCGGCGAGCCGGCCGCCTGCACCGAGTCGCTGCCGGTGTCCGTGCCGCCGCCGAGTCTGTAGTGCTCCAGCCCCGGCACCACGCCCGTGGCCACCGCGGCCGTGCCGAGCAGGGCGGCGGCGGCCGTGCCGAGCAGGCCCACGCGCACCGGCCCGCCGGCCCTCTTGCGGCGCCGACGGCGGGAGGAGTCGCCGCCCGGCGTGAACCCGCCGCCCGCCCCGGAGCCCGCACCACGGCCGTCGGCGAACGGATAGGCGCGGGCCCGGGGGTTCGCCCCCGTGTAGGCCTCCGGGTTCAGGTACGGCGCGATGCCCTTGGGTATCCCGTCCCGCCGGTACAGCTCCAGGGCGTACGGGTCCTGCGTGTACATGTCCGTCGTGTACGGGTCCTGGGCGTACGAGTCCGTCGTGTACGAGTCGGTCGTGTACGCGTCCCGCGTGTACGGGTCCGGTGGGCCGTCGCTCCCGGTGGCGGAGGTGTCCGTGTGCGTGACCCCCGTGGCGCGTCCCTCGGCGGCGCGGCCGGCGGCGGAGCGTCGGTGCCGTCCCATCCCCTTGCCCTCTTCCTCGTCCTCGCGGGCTCCCCGGTCCCTGGTGGCGCCTGACTCCCTCTGGCCCACCCGACTCACTCGATCGAGTGAGTTTCATATGAGATGCATTGGGTGGGGACGGTACCCCATGGCGTCGGGAGGCGACGCGTCCCGAGCGACATCGGCCGGTTAGGTTGCACCCATGAGCGAGGATGTACGGCTGGTCGCCTGGGTGCGTGGACGCGTCCAAGGTGTGGGTTTTCGTTGGTTCACGCGTGCGAAGGCGCTGGAGATCGGCGGCCTGAGTGGTTTTGCTCTCAATTTGGCCGACGGCCGGGTCCAGGTGGTCGCGGAAGGGCCGCGCGAGGACTGCGAGGGGCTGCTCGACTGGCTCCAGGGCACCGACACGCCCGGGCGCGTGGAAGGCGTCACCGAGATCTGGGACACACCCCGAGGCGGCTACGACGGCTTCGCCATTCGCTGACCGGGGTCCGCGACGCCGCACCGGCAGGCGCGCGAAGAGGTGCCGGGCGCGCGTGTGGAGGGTGGAAATGGCCTGGTGGTTGCCAAGAAGAGCCCGGCATGGCAGGCTCCCCTGCTACGACTGATCGACACGCCCCGAGGCACCGGAAGAGTCGCCGCGCCGCCGATTTCCCGGCCGCGTGCCCCCGGTTCGCCCACCAATACGGGGTGTGATCGTGTTGACCGTCAAACTTTTTGGTGAGACGCTGAAAGCCCCGCGCACCTTAGCTGTTTGGCATGAAGCAACAGCAGAGCAACACCCGGATGTGCCAAGCACCGCGGGTGCGAATCCCTCACGACCCACACCGCATCGGTCGGTCACTCAGTGTGGAGGACCATCCATCATGGCAAAGGCGCTTCTCGGTTACGTCGGCGGCTCCGACCCTCGACTCCTCGCCGAGATGCGACGGTTGCAGCAGCGTGTCCAGGACCTGGAGTCCGAGCTCGTACGGATCCAGGCGGAGAACGACGCGCTGACGGCTGCCGCCTCTCAGGACAGGATCATGGAGAGCATCGACGCACACCAGGCGGAGCCTGCGCTCACCTGATTACTGCATCGCTCCACGACAGCAGTCGCAGTCATCGGGCTGCCGATTCAACCGCTCAGTCGACCGGACGGCTGCAACCCAGTCGTCAGAGTTGCAAGGGACGCTCCGGCGTCCCTTCCTTCTTTCTTCTTGCCCCCGCATGCTTTCACCCTCTTTAACGTACGGTGTGCCCTGCATGTTCACTGGTGAAACCGCGTGGCCCGGAGGGTTCGTGGAGTGAGATAGCGGCGCCCGGTAGAGTCCGACGGCGTGCACCTCAAGGCCCTGACCCTCCGCGGGTTCAAGTCGTTCGCCTCGGCGACCACACTCCGGTTCGAACCGGGTATCACGTGTGTCGTGGGACCGAACGGCTCGGGCAAGTCCAACGTCGTGGACGCGCTCAGCTGGGTCATGGGCGAACAGGGCGCCAAGTCGCTGCGCGGCGGCAAGATGGAGGACGTCATCTTCGCCGGCACCACCGGCCGCCCCCCGCTGGGCCGCGCCGAGGTGTCCCTGACCATCGACAACTCCGACGGTGCGCTGCCCATCGAGTACGCCGAGGTCACCATCACGCGGATCATGTTCCGCAACGGCGGCAGCGAGTACCAGATCAACGGCGACACCTGCCGGCTCCTCGACATCCAGGACCTCCTCTCCGACTCCGGCATCGGCCGCGAGATGCACGTCATCGTCGGCCAGGGCCAGCTCGACTCCGTCCTGCACGCCGACCCCATGGGCCGCCGCGCCTTCATCGAGGAGGCGGCCGGCGTCCTCAAGCACCGCAAGCGCAAGGAGAAGGCCCTGCGCAAGCTGGACGCGATGCAGGCCAACCTCGCGCGCGTGCAGGACCTGACCGACGAGCTGCGCCGCCAGCTCAAGCCCCTCGGCCGGCAGGCCGCGGTGGCGAGAAGAGCGGCCGTCATCCAGGCCGACCTCCGCGACGCCCGCCTGCGGCTGCTCGCCGACGACCTGGTCCGGCTGCGCGAGGCGCTGAAGAGCGAGATCGCCGACGAGGCCGCCCTGAAGGAGCGCAAGGAGTCGGCCGAGCAGGAGCTGAGGAAGGCCCTGCAGCGCGAGGCCCTGCTGGAGGACGAGGTACGGCAGCTCACGCCGCGCCTCCAGCGCGCCCAGCAGACCTGGTACGAGCTGTCCCAGCTGGCCGAACGCGTACGGGGCACGATCTCGCTGGCCGACGCGCGCGTGAAGAGCGCGACGTCCGCTTCCCCCGAGGAGCGGCGCGGGCGCGACCCGGAGGACCTGGAGCGCGAGGCCGCCCGCATCCGTGAACAGGAGGCCGAGCTGGAGGCCGCCCTGGACGCGGCCCAGCACGCCTTGGACGACACGGTCGCCCACCGGGCCGAGCTGGAGCGGGAACTGGCCGTCGAGGAGCGCCGGCTGAAGGACGTGGCCCGCGCCATCGCCGACCGCCGCGAGGGTCTGGCCCGCCTCAACGGCCAGGTCAACGCGGCCCGTTCGCGTGCGGCCTCGGCGCAGGCCGAGATCGACCGGCTGGCCGTGGCCCGCGACGAGGCACAGGAACGGGCGGTCACCGCCCAGGAGGAGTACGAGGCGCTCAAGGCCGAGGTGGACGGCCTCGACGCCGACGACGCGGACCTGGCCGAGCGGCACGAGGCGGCCAGACGGCAGCTCGCCGAGGCGGAGTCCGCGCTGAGCGCGGCCCGCGAGGCACTCACCACTGCCGAGCGCAGCCGCGCCGCGACCCAGGCCCGCCAGGAGGCCCTGGCCCTCGGCCTGCGGCGGAAGGACGGCACCGGGATACTGCTGGGTGCCCGGGACCGCCTGACGGGCGTACTCGGCCCGGCGGCCGAGCTGTTGACGGTCACCCCCGGCTACGAGGTCCCCCTGGCGGCGGCGTTCGGCGCGGCGGCGGACGCCGTCGCCGTGTCGACCCCGGCAGCGGCGGCGGACGCGATCCGCCTCCTGCGCAAGCAGGACGGCGGCCGGGCGGCGCTGTTGCTGGCGGGGCCGGCGGAGCCGACCCGAGGGGACGCGCCCCGCAGGGGCGCGGGGAACTGCGCGACAAGCCACGATGAACCCGCACCCGCCGAACTGCCGACCGCGGCACCCCCCGGTGGGCGTTTCGCGGCCGAGCTCGTGCGCGGAGATGCCGACCTGATGCCCGCCGTCCACCGCCTGCTGAGGGGAATCGTGGTCGTCGGCACCCTGGAGGACGCCGAGGACCTGGTCTACGCGCACCCCGAACTGACCGCCGTCACCACCGAGGGCGACCTGCTCGGCGGCCACTTCGCCCACGGCGGCTCCGCCGGCGCGCCGAGCCTGCTGGAGGTACAGGCCTCCGTGGACGAGGCAGCGGCCGAGCTGGCCGAGCTGGCGGTCCGCTGCGAGGGCCTCGCCGAGGCACAGCAGGCGGCGGCCGAGCACCGCGGGCAGGCCGCCGCCCTCGTGGAAGAACTGGGGGAGCGGCGCAGGGCCGCAGACCGGGAGAAGTCGGCCGTCGCCCAGCAGCTCGGCCGGCTCGCCGGGCAGGCGCGCGGCGCCGCCGGGGAGGCGGAGCGGTCCGCCGCTGCCGCCGCCCGCGCGCAGGAGGCGCTGGACAGGGCCGTACAGGAAGCCGAGGAGCTGGCCGAGCGGCTGGCGGTCGCCGAGGAGATGCCGGTCGAGGAGGAGCCGGACACCTCCGTCCGCGATCGGCTCGCCGCCGACGGGGCCAACGCCCGGCAGACCGAGATGGAGGCCCGGCTCCAGGTCCGTACCCACGAGGAGCGGGTCAAGGGGCTCGCCGGGCGGGCCGACTCGCTCGACCGGGCCGCCCGCGCCGAACGCGAGGCACGCGCGCGTGCCGAGCAGCGCCGGGCCCGGCTGCGGCACGAGGCGGCCGTCGCCGAGGCCGTCGCCGCCGGCACCCGGCAGCTGCTCGCGCACATCGAGGTGTCCCTCGCCCGCGCCGAGCGGGAGCGCACCGCCGCCGAGGCCGCGAAGGCGCGGCGCGAGCAGGAGCTGACCGCCGCGCGCACCGCCGGCCGCGAACTGAAGTCGGAGCTGGACAAGCTGACGGACTCGGTGCACCGCGGCGAGGTGCTCGGCGCCGAGAAGCGGCTGCGGATCGAGCAGTTGGAGACCAGGGCGCTGGAGGAGCTGGGCGTCGAGCCGGCGGGACTGGTGTCGGAGTACGGGCCGCACCTGCCGGTGCCGCCTTCGCCGCCCGCCGAGGGCGAGGTGCTGCCCGAGGACCCCGAGCACCCGCGCAACCAGCCCCGGCCCTTCCACCGGGCCGAGCAGGAGCGCCGGCTCAAGGCCGCAGAGCGGGCGTACCAGCAGCTGGGCAAGGTCAATCCGCTGGCGCTGGAGGAGTTCGCGGCGTTGGAGGAGCGGCACCAGTTCCTCAGCGAGCAGCTGGAGGACCTGAAGAAGACCCGGGCCGACCTGCTTCAGGTGGTGAAGGAGGTCGACGAGCGCGTCGAGCAGGTCTTCACCGAGGCGTACCGGGACACCGCCCGCGAGTTCGAGGGCGTCTTCAGCCGGCTCTTCCCGGGCGGCGAGGGGCGGCTGATCCTGACCGACCCCGACAACATGCTCACCACCGGTGTGGACGTCGAGGCCCGCCCGCCGGGCAAGAAGGTCAAGCGGCTCTCCCTGCTGTCGGGCGGCGAGCGGTCGCTGACGGCCGTCGCGCTGCTGGTGTCGATCTTCAAGGCCCGGCCGAGCCCCTTCTACGTCATGGACGAGGTCGAGGCCGCGCTCGACGACACCAACCTCCAGCGGCTGATCCGGATCATGCAGGAGCTGCAGGAAGCCTCGCAGCTGATCGTGATCACGCATCAGAAGCGCACGATGGAGGTCGCCGACGCGCTGTACGGCGTCTCCATGCAGGGCGACGGAGTGTCCAAGGTCATCTCTCAGCGGCTTCGCTGACCCTCTTCAAGATCAACTAACTCTGCGTTCAATAAATGAACGCGAGATGATCGGGCATATCTCGAAACTCACAGCCGTTGAACTATTGACTTCGAAACTTGAAGGCATAGTCTCTGCAACGTTGCTTTTACCTTCAGGTGTCGCCACCTGAGAGGGCTCGCCCCCCACCCCGGCAGCGTTGCCGTGGCCCGAGGAGATACACGTGACCAGCACAGCGCAGGCACCTCAGTCAGGAGCCAGAACGGCTCAACCCGAACATCTCGGGCACGTCATCTTCATCGCGGCGGCTGCCGCCATGGGCGGTTTCCTCTTCGGATACGACAGCTCCGTGATCAACGGCGCCGTCGAGGCCATCCGCGGCCGCTACGACATCGGCTCCGCCGCGCTCGCCCAGGTCATCGCGATCGCCCTGATCGGCTGTGCCATCGGCGCCGCGTACGCCGGCCGCATAGCCGACCGGATCGGCCGTATCCGGGTCATGCAGATCGCCGCCGTGCTGTTCACGGTGAGCGCCGTCGGCTCGGCGCTGCCCTTCGCACTGTGGGACTTCGCCCTCTGGCGCGTCGTCGGCGGCTTCGCCATCGGCATGGCCTCCGTCATCGGCCCCGCCTACATCGCCGAGGTCGCCCCGCCCGCCTACCGCGGCCGGCTCGGCTCCTTCCAGCAGGCGGCGATCGTCATCGGCATCGCCATCTCGCAGCTGGTCAACTGGGGCCTGCTGAACGCCGCCGGCGGCAACCAGCGCGGCCACCTGATGGGCCTGGAGGCCTGGCAGGTCATGCTCGGCGTCATGGTCGTCCCGGCCGTCCTGTACGGCCTGCTCTCCTTCGCGATCCCCGAGTCCCCGCGCTTCCTGCTCTCCGTCGGCAAGCGTGAGCGCGCCAAGGAGATCCTCGCCGAGGTCGAGGGCGAGGGCACCGACCTGGACGCCCGCGTCGCCGAGATCGAGCACGCGATGAAGAGCGAGCACAAGTCCACCTTCAAGGACCTGCTCGGCGGCGGCTTCTTCTTCAAGCCGATCGTCTGGGTCGGCATCGGCCTGTCGGTCTTCCAGCAGTTCGTCGGCATCAACGTCGCGTTCTACTACTCCTCGACGCTGTGGCAGTCGGTCGGCATCGACCCGACGGACTCGTTCTTCTACTCCTTCACGACGTCGATCATCAACATCGTCGGCACCGTGATCGCGATGATCTTCGTGGACCGCGTCGGCCGCCGGCCGCTCGCCCTCATCGGCTCGGTCGGCATGGCCGTCGGTCTCGCGCTGGAGGCCTGGGCGTTCTCCTCCCACCTGGTCGGCGGCAAGCTTCCCGCCACCCAGGGCTGGGTCGCCCTGATCGCCGCCCACCTGTTCGTCCTCTTCTTCGCGCTGTCCTGGGGCGTGGTCGTCTGGGTCATGCTCGGCGAGATGTTCCCGAACAAGATCCGCGCCGCCGCCCTGGGCGTCGCCGCCTCCGCGCAGTGGATCGCCAACTGGGCCATCACCGCGAGCTTCCCGTCGCTGGCCGACTGGAACCTGGCCGGCACCTATGTGATCTACGCGGTCTTCGCGGCGCTCTCCGTCCCGTTCGTCCTGAAGTACGTCAAGGAGACGAAGGGCAAGTCGCTGGAGGAGATGGGCTGATCCTCCCGGATCGCCTCCCGAGACCGAGGAGTAGGGGCCAAGTCCCCGCTGCCCCTCTCCTCGTACCATCCGCCGCCCCCGCTCCGGCCACTGCCTGGAGCGGGGGCGGCGGTGTCGTTGCGACACCCCCTAGGCGCCGAGCGCGGGCAGCACCCGTTCCGCGAACAGGGTGAGGCTGCGCCACCCCTCCTCCACCGGCATCCCGCCCGCCAGCGGGTGCAGGACCAGGTTGTCCAGCCCCTGCGCCACGCACTGCTCCGGCGTGAGGATCCGGTACACGCCCTCCGTGCGCAGCTCCGCCACCGTCGTGGCCGCCGACTTCACCGCCGAGCGGATCTGCCCCGACTGCCAGGAGGCGTACGTGCGCGCCTCGTGCAGGAAGTGCTCGCCGTACACGGTCCAGGCCCGGTCCGGGTCCTCGGCGACGTGCAGCAGCGGTGTCTGCGGGGCGGGCATCATGACCCAGCCCTCGGTGCCGTACTCGGTGAGCCGCTCCTTGTAGTACGCCTCCAGCTCGGGCAGATGCGCGCTCGGGAAGAACGGCAGGCCGAGCCGGGCGGCCCGGCGGGCGGCGGCCTTCGAGGAGCCGCCGACCAGCAGCAGCGGGTGCGGCGCGGTGAACGGGCGCGGGGTGAGGCGTACGGTACGGCCCCGGTAGGTGAACTCCTCGCCGGACCACGCCGCCAGCAGCGTCTCCAGCAGCTCGTCCTGGATCCGGCCCCGGCGCTTCCAGTCCACGTCGAACAGGGCGTACTCCTCGGGGCGGTAGCCGATGCCGGCCACCGTCACGAGCCGCCCGCCGCTGAGCAGGTCCAGTACGGCGATCTCCTCGGCCAGCCGCAGCGGATCGTGCAGCGGGCCGATCACCGCCGACACCGTCACCGCGATGTTCCGGGTCGCCCCGAACACCGCGCCGGCGAAGGCGAACGGCGACGGCAGCCAGTTGTTCTCGGCGCCGTGGTGCTCCTCGGTCTGCACGGTGCTGATCCCGTGCTCGTCGGCGTACGCGGCCATCTCCAGGGCGGCCCGGTAGCGGGCGGAGAGGGCGGCGGGCGTGGCCCCCGGGGCGACGAGGTTGAAACGGACGACCGTGACGGGCATGGCAAGTCCCCCTCCGGTACGGCTCGGTGGAGGGGGACGTTAGCTGACGCAGCGTCAGATGGCCATGGCGGGGCGGAGGTAGGCTCGCGGGATGACCGACACCGTACCCACGGACCCGCGGGCGGAGGCCGAGCGGGACCGCGTCGCCCTCTGGCTCGCACCGGACGATCTGCGGTGGCTCGCCCGCCACTGCTGCTGTCCGGACGACGCCGGCCAGGAGACGAAGGACCGCTGCTCACGCCTGCGGTTCCGGGCGAGTGCGGCCCTCCACAAGAGCGGCCGGCCGCACTGAGGTGTCTCAGGCGCCGACGGTCGCGGGCTCCTCGGCCGGCTCGGTGGCCGGGGCCGGCCGCGCCGCCGCCGGCTTCGGCAGGACCAGGTACAGCAGGCCGGAGATCACGATCGTGGCGACCCAGCCGAGGCCGTACTCGCCGATGACGTTGTTCTTCGCGAGCGGGCCGGTGAACCAGTCCGACGTCGTGAACATCAGGCCCGAGACCAGGCCGATCGCCCAGGCGGCCACGGCCGCGGGGGAGAAGCCGCCCTTGTACCAGTAGGCGCTGGTGCGGGTGGTGTCGGCCATCGCCGCGCCGTCGTACTCGGTGCGGCGCAGCATGTCCGCGCCGAACACGCCGACCCACGCGGAGAAGGCGACCGCCAGCAGGGAGAGGAAGGCGATGAACGAGCCCATGAAGCTCGTCGCCACCAGCATCAGCACGCCGCCGAAGATCAGCGAGATCACGGCGTTGACGGAGACCGCCCAGTGACGCGGCACCTTGAAGCCGAGGGTCTGCGCGGTGAAGCCCGCCGAGTACATCGACATCGAGTTGATCAGCAGCATGCCGATCAGCGAGATGCACAGGTACGGCACCGCGATCCAGGTCGGCAGGATCTCGCCGAGGAAGGACACCGGATCGGTCGCCGAGGCCAGGTCCGGCGTGGAGACCGCCATCACCGCGCCCATCAGGACCATCGGGAGCACCACGACACCGGCGCCGCCCACCGCCGTGCCGACGATCGCCTTGGAGGACGCCGTGCGCGGCAGGTAGCGGGTGAAGTCCGGCGCGGTCGGGATCCAGCTGACACCGCCGGCCGCGATCATGCCGACACCGGTGATCACCGCGGCCGTCGAACCGCCGCCGTGGTGCATCACCTTCGACCAGTCGGTGTTCGCCACCAGGTAGGCGAGGACGAGCACCGAGAAGACGCCGAAGAGGTACGTCGCGTACTTGTTGCACTTCTGCACGGCGTTGATGCCGAGCCCGGAGATCGCGAACGTCGCCACGACGAACGCCAGCAGCATGACCATGTCCAGCACGCTGTTCGCCTTCAGGCCGCACACGATGTCCAGGATGGTGAGCATCGCGTAGGCGCCGGTGACCGCGTTGATCGTCTCCCAGCCCCAGCGCGCGACCCAGATCAGCGACCCGGGCAGCAGATTGCCGCGCTGGCCGAAGACCGCCCGCGACAGCGCCATGCCGGGCGCGCCGCCCCGCTTGCCCGCGATGCCGATCAGCCCGACGAGGCCGTACGACACGACCGGCGCGGCCGCCGCGACCACGAGCGCCTGCCAGATGTCCAGGTGGTACGCGACGACGAGGCTCGCGCCCATCGTCAGCAGCAGCACACTGATGTTGGCGCCGACCCAGGTCGGGAACAGCTCGCGGGTCTTCGCGGTGCGCTCGTGATCCGGGACCTGCTCGATCCCTCGGGTCTCGAGAGCGCCTTCGGTCTCGACGGTTTTGCTCATGAAAAACGGGCCTGCCGTGGGGGGAAGGGGGACGCTCGGGACTCTACGCGCGTCGACAGAGTCGCCACCATCGTACTTTGCTCCGACTCCTCGCCGTACGTGGCGTTTGTCTCTCGGAGGAAGCCACAAACCGGCTCCCGTCGTCACCCATGACTGATACTGGACGGGTTATGGAAACCGTCATCCTTGCTGTAGTCATCGCCGTGGTCGTGATCGGCGCGCTCGGCGGGCTGATCGTGGGCACCCGGCGCCGGAAGCCGCTGCCTCCGCCACCCCCGAAGACGCCCGACATCACCGCGCCCCCGGCCGAGCCGCACGTCGGCGACGAGGCCGAGACACCGCGCGACGAACCGCGCCGGACCATCGAGGAGGTGGATCTCCCCGGCGGCCCCGCACCGGTCGCCGTGGAGGAGCCTCCCGCCGCCGAGCCCACTCTCGAAGAGGCTCCGGAGATCGAGATCCCGGAGCCCACCGCAGGCCGGCTCGTCCGCCTGCGCGCCCGCCTGTCCCGCTCCCAGAACGCCCTCGGCAAGGGCCTGCTCACGCTCCTGTCGCGCGAGCACCTCGACGACGACACCTGGGAGGAGATCGAGGACACGCTGCTCACCGCCGACGTCGGCGTGCAGCCCACCCAGGAGCTGGTCGAGGGCCTGCGCGAGCGCGTCAAGGTGCTCGGCACCCGCACCCCCGAAGAGCTGCGCGGCCTGCTGCGCGAGGAGCTGCTCAAGCTGGTCGGCACCGACGTCGACCGCACGGTGAGGACCGAGCCCGAGGACCGCAAGCCCGGCATCGTGATGGTCGTCGGCGTCAACGGCACCGGCAAGACCACCACCACCGGCAAGCTCGCGCGCGTGCTCGTCGCCGACGGCCGCACCGTCGTGCTCGGCGCCGCCGACACCTTCCGCGCCGCCGCCGCCGACCAGCTCCAGACCTGGGGCGAGCGCGTCGGCGCCCACACCGTGCGCGGCCCCGAGGCCGGCGACCCGGCGTCCGTGGCCTTCGACGCGGTCAAGGAGGGCAAGGAGATGGGGGTCGACGTCGTCCTCATCGACACCGCCGGCCGCCTGCACACCAAGACCGGCCTCATGGACGAGCTGGGCAAGGTCAAGCGGGTCGTGGAGAAGCACGCGCCGCTGGACGAGGTGCTGCTCGTCCTCGACGCCACCACCGGCCAGAACGGCCTGGTCCAGGCCCGCGTGTTCGCCGAGGTCGTGGACATCACCGGCATCGTGCTGACCAAGCTCGACGGCACCGCCAAGGGCGGCATCGTCGTCGCGGTCCAGCGTGAGCTGGGCGTGCCGGTCAAGCTCGTCGGCCTCGGCGAGGGCGCGGACGACCTGGCCCCGTTCGAGCCGGAGGCGTTCGTGGACGCGCTGATCGGCGAGTAACTCCCTGTGGATCAGCCTTCACCCACGGACCGCAGCCGATAATCGAGGAACCACGACGGCGATCAACCACGTCCGCGAGAGCGGCGCCGGCTTAGGCGCAAAGAAAGGAAGTGCCCGGCCCCAAGGTGCAGTTGGGGACGGGCACTTCGCCTTTGTGCGCGGGGGAGCCGTCAGGCCCGCGCCCGCGACCGGTGCGCCACATAGGCCAGCGTGCCCAGCACCAGCCGGGCCGCCGGCGGTGCCGTCGCCGAGTCCAGCGCCGGCGGGCGCAGCCAGCGCACCGGGCCAAGACCGCCACGGTCGGAGGGCGGCGCCGTGACGTACGCACCGGGGCCGAGGCCGCTCAGGTCCAGGGCGGAGGGGTCGTCCCAGCCCAGGCGGTAGAGCAGCCGGGGCAGTTCGGCGGCGGAGCCGGGCGCGACGAAGAAGTGCGCGCGGCCGTCCGGGGTCGCGGCCACCGGACCGAGGGGGAGCCCCATCCGCTCCAGGCGGACCAGGGCGCGCCGGCCGGCCGCCTCGGAGACCTCGACGACGTCGAACGCCTGGCCCACCGGCAGCATCACCGCGGCGCCCGGGAACTCCGACCAGGCCTCGCTCACCTCGTCCAGCGTCGCCCCGGCCGGCACCTGGGGCGCGAAGTCCAGCGGATGGGCGCCCGGCGCCGGGCAGTCGGCGCGCCCGCAGGAACAGGCGCCCGCCGCGGCCCGCGCGCCCGGCACCACGTCCCAGCCCCACAGTCCGGTGAACTCGGCGACGGCCGTGCACTCCGAGGACCGGCCGCGCCGACGCGCGCCGGAGCGGATCTCGCGGATGCCGCCGATCGTGAAGCCCATGCCCCCTCCAACGGGTCCAGCGCGCCGGTGGTTACGACACGGAACGGGACGAAAGCGGAACGTAACGCTACGGCTCCGCCTTCCCGCACCGGCCGTCGATCAAGCGCGGGGTCAAGGCAGCGCCTGGAAGCGCCTGAGGTGGCGCACCGGTTGGCACGCGCCCCCGGGTGCATCACTCCGCCCACCTCCGGCCGTCCTATGTCAAGTGAATCGCGTCCCGGGGAACGTGAGTTCATTCGAAGGGGTGGCGAATGGTGGCGTTTCCCGGATCGCCATGGCTGGACGGGTGATCGTAGGATTACTGTGAGTGTGCGAGTCCTCGGGGCATATGCATCCGTGGGTATGCCGGAGGCGAGTCGTCATCCCGTTCGAAGGGTGAGAACCGGCGGACAGGAGGCCGTATTTACCGGCATTCTGATAGGGCTTGGCGTACGCGGCGACAAGTGGTCTCAGGAATGGGGGCGTTCCAGTGAGCGGCAACGGCGGTAGCGGGACGAACGCTGACAAGCGCCCCAACGAGCTGCTCGGCTCGTGGTTCGTGCGCAGCGGCTGGTCCAAGGGCGAGCTGGCCCGCCAAGTGAACCGCCGGGCGCGCCAGTTGGGCGCCAACCACATCTCCACCGACACCTCGCGCGTACGGCGCTGGCTGGACGGCGAGAACCCCCGCGAACCGATCCCGCGCATCCTCTCGGAGCTGTTCTCGGAGCGCTTCGGCTGCGTGGTCTCCATCGAGGACCTCGGCCTGCGCGCCGCGCGCCAGTCACCCTCCGCGACCGGCGTCGACCTGCCCTGGACCGGCCCGCAGACCGTCGCCCTGCTCAGCGAGTTCTCGCGCAGCGACCTGATGCTCGCCCGGCGCGGCTTCCTCGGCACCTCCCTCGCCCTGTCCGCCGGTCCCTCCCTCATCGAGCCGATGCAGCGCTGGCTCGTGCCGAGCCCGGCCTCCCCGGGCTGCCCCGAGCCCCGGCCCGCCCTCGACCCGCGCCGCCCCGGCCGTCTGTCCCGGCCCGAGCTGGACCTGCTGGAGTCCACCACCAGGATGTTCCGCCAGTGGGACGCCCAGTGCGGCGGCGGCCTGCGCCGCAAGGCGGTCGTCGGACAGCTGCACGAGGTCACCGACCTGCTCCAGGAACCCCAGCCCGAGGCCACCACCCGCATCCTGTTCAAGGTCGCCGCCGAACTGGCCGAGCTGGCGGGCTGGATGTCGTACGACGTCGGCCTCCAGCCCACCGCGCAGAAGTACTTCGTGCTCGCCCTGCACGCCGCCAAGGAAGCCGGTGACAAGCCGCTCGGCTCCTACATCCTCTCCAGCATGAGCCGCCAGATGATCCACCTCGGCCGTCCCGACGACGCCCTGGAGCTGATCCACCTCGCCCAGTACGGCAGCCGCGACTGCGCGAGCCCGCGCACCCAGTCGATGCTGTATGCGATGGAGGCCCGCGCGTACGCGAACATGGGCCAGCCCGGCAAGACCAAGCGCGCGGTCCGCATGGCCGAGGACACCTTCGCCGAAGCCGACGAGTGGGACGAGCCGGACCCCGACTGGATCCGCTTCTTCTCCGAGGCCGAGCTGTACGGCGAGAACTCCCACTCCTACCGCGACCTCGCCTACGTCGCCGGCCGCAGCCCCACCTACGCCTCCCTCGCCGAGCCGCTCATGCGGCGGGCGGTGGAGCTGTTCGCCAAGGACCCGGAGCACCAGCGGTCGTATGCGCTGAACCTGATCGGCAAGGCCACCGTGCACCTGCTCCAGCGCGAGCCCGAGCGAGGCACGGAATACGCCTCCCGGGCCATGGAGATCGCCAAGAAGGTCCGCTCCGAGCGCGTGAACACTCGTATCCGAAAGACGGTCGACACCGCCGCGCGGGACTACGGCGACCTCGCCGTCGTCGTCGACCTCACCGACCAGCTCGCCGTGGACCTTCCCGAGACCGCCGAGGCCGTCTGACCGACCCCGGCGCCAAGCCCCGGCCGCGGCCGGGCCTCCCGAACCGCTCGACTCGGCTCCCCCATGCCAGGTCATCGAGAGGCCCGCCGCGGCCGGCCCGTCTCCCTCCCGGAGATCCGGCCGTTCATCCACGCGTAACACGCACGGCGTCTTCGTCACCCCGGCGAAACAACGAGGGGCCTCCACCGAAACCGCGCTGCGTCAATCTCATGGCGCATAACCGGCCCACCCCTCACCCGACCGGACCGCCCAGGCCCGGTACCGCCCGCACGGGGCCGTTGAAACCGACGAGGAGACGCCGATGGCCCCAGCCATCACGCTTGCCGCGGAGGCACCCAAGCTGTCGTCCGCGAACACAGGCTTCATGCTCATTGCTTCCGCCCTGGTGCTGATCATGACCCCGGGCCTGGCCTTCTTCTACGGAGGCATGGTCCGGGTCAAGAGCACCCTCAACATGCTGATGATGAGCTTCATCGCCATGGGGATCATCACCATCCTCTGGACGCTCTACGGCTTCTCCCTCGCCTTCGGCACGCACAACGGCTTCATCGGCTGGAACTCGAACTGGTTCGGGCTCAGCCACATCGGCCTGACGGAGCTCTGGCCCGGGTACACCATCCCGGTCTTCGTCTTCATGGTCTTCCAGATGATGTTCGCCATCATCACCCCGGCCCTGATCAGCGGCGCCCTCGCCGACCGCGTGAAGTTCTCGGCCTGGTGCCTGTTCATCACCCTGTGGGCCACGATCGTCTACGTTCCGGTCGCCCACTGGGTCTGGGGCGCCGACGGCTGGGCCTTCAAGCTCGGCGTGATCGACTTCGCGGGCGGTACGGCGGTCCACATCAACGCGGGTGCGGCGGCGCTCGGTGTCATCCTCGTCATCGGCAAGCGCGTCGGCTTCAAGAAGGACCCGATGCGCCCGCACAGCCTCCCGCTGGTCATGCTCGGCGCGGGTCTGCTGTGGTTCGGCTGGTTCGGCTTCAACGCGGGCTCCTGGCTCGGCAACGACGACGGCGTCGGCGCGCTGATGTTCGTCAACACGCAGGTCGCCACCGGTGCCGCCATGCTGGCCTGGCTCGCCTACGAGAAGATCCGCCACGGCGCGTTCACCACCCTCGGTGCCGCCTCCGGCGCGGTCGCCGGTCTGGTCGCGATCACCCCGTCCGGCGGCGCGGTCTCCCCGCTCGGCGCGATCGCCGTCGGCGCCATCGCCGGTGTCGCCTGCGCCGCGGCCGTCGGCCTGAAGTTCAAGTTCGGCTACGACGACTCCCTCGACGTGGTCGGCGTCCACATGGTCGGCGGCATCCTCGGCTCCCTGCTGATCGGCTTCTTCGCCACCGGCAAGGGCCAGTCCACCGCGACCGGCGTCTTCTACGGCGACCACTCCTTCACCCAGCTGTGGAAGCAGTGCGCCGGTGTCGGCGCGGTCCTCGCCTACTCCCTGGTCGTCTCCGCGGTCCTCGCCTTCCTCCTCGACAAGACCATCGGCATGCGGGTCACCGAGGACGAGGAGATCTCCGGCATCGACCAGGCCGAGCACGCCGAGAGCGCCTACGACTTCAGTGGCACCGGCGGCGGTGTCATCGGCTCCGCCGCGCACTCCTCGGCCCTGGCCGCCGCCACGCAGACCAAGAAGGTGGACGCATGAAGCTCATCACCGCCGTCGTCAAGCCCCACCGGCTGGACGAGATCAAGGAGGCCCTTCAGGCGTTCGGCGTCCAGGGACTGACGGTCACCGAGGCCAGCGGTTACGGTCGGCAGCGGGGCCACACCGAGGTCTACCGGGGTGCCGAGTACACCGTCGACCTGGTCCCGAAGATCCGCGTCGAGGTGCTGGCCGAGGACGACGACGCCGAGCAGCTGATCGAGGTCATCGTGAAGGCGGCCCGCACCGGAAAGATCGGTGACGGCAAGGTCTGGGCCCTGCCGGTCGACACGGCCGTACGGGTCCGCACCGGCGAGCGCGGCCCCGACGCGCTCTGACCAGCATCTCTGAGAACGGGAGTCGCCGGGTGACGGGAACGGACGAGCGCATGGCAGCAGAGGACTCGGGACCCGGCGGCTACGCGGCGGCCCGGCTGCGCCTCCTCACCGAGGGGGCGCGGTCCGGGCCGCCGCGCCGTGCCGCCCTCGCGGAGCTGACCGACGACTGGCTCGGCGGACTGTTCGGCGCGGCGGCCAAGGGGCTCACGGGGGTCTCGCTGGTCGCCGTCGGCGGCTACGGCCGCGGCGAGCTGTCCCCGCGCAGCGACCTGGACCTGCTCCTGCTGCACGACGGCGGTGACACCAAGGAGGTCGCCGCGCTGGCCGACCGCCTCTGGTACCCGATCTGGGACCTCGGCCTCGCCCTCGACCACTCGGTGCGCACCCCGGCGGAGGCCCGCAGGACCGCCGGGGACGACCTGAAGGTCCACCTCGGTCTCCTGGACGCCCGCCACCTGGCCGGCGACGCCGGCCTCACCGCCGGCCTGCGTACGGCCGTCCTCACCGACTGGCGCAACCAGGCCCCCAAGCGGCTGCCGGAACTCCAGGAACTGTGTGCCGGACGCGCCGAGCGGCAGGGCGAGCTGCAGTACCTGCTGGAGCCCGACCTGAAGGAGGCGCGCGGCGGCCTGCGCGACGCCACCGCCCTGCGCGCCGTCGCCGCCTCCTGGCTCGCCGACGCCCCGCGCGAGGGCCTCGCCGACGCATGCCGGCGCCTCCTCGACGTCCGTGACGCCCTGCACCTGGCGACGGGCCGCGCCACCGACCGGCTGTCCCTCCAGGAGCAGGACCAGGTGGCGGCCGAGCTGGGCCTGCTGGACGCGGACACCCTGCTGCGGCAGGTGTACGAGGCCGCGCGGGTGATCGCGTACGCCAGTGACGTCACCTGGCGCGAGGTGGGGCGCGTACTGCGCTCGCGCGCCGTGCGGCCGCGCTTGCGCGCCATGCTGGGAGGCGGCGGCAAGCCCGTCACCGAGCGTTCCCCGCTCGCCGAGGGCGTGGTGGAGCAGGACGGCGAGGTGGTGCTCGCCCGCGCCGCGCGCCCCGAGCGCGACCCCGTGCTGCCGCTGCGCGCCGCGGCCGCCGCCGCGCAGGCCGGCCTCCCGCTCTCCCTGCACGCCGTCCGGCGGATGGCGGCGACCACGCGCCCCCTGCCCACACCGTGGCCCGCCGAGGCCCGGGAGCAGCTGGTCACGCTGCTCGGCTCCGGCCGCCCGACCGTCGAGGTCTGGGAGGCGCTGGAGGCGGAGGGCCTGATCAGCCGCCTGCTGCCGGACTGGGAGCGGGTCCGCTGCCGCCCCCAGCGCAATGCCGTCCACCTCTGGACCGTCGACCGGCACCTCATCGAGACGGCCGTCCGCGCCTCCGCGCTCACCCGCCGCGTCAGCCGCCCCGACCTGCTCCTGGTCGCCGCCCTGCTGCACGACATCGGCAAGGGCTGGCCCGGCGACCACTCGGTGGCCGGCGAGATCATCGCCAAGGACGTGGCCGTCCGGATCGGCTTCGACCGCGCGGACGTGACGGTGCTGTCCTCGCTGGTCCGCCACCACCTCCTGCTGATCGAGACGGCCACGCGCCGCGACCTGGACGACCCGGCCACGGTCCGCTCGGTCGCCGAGGCGGTCGGCACCCAGAGCACCCTGGAGCTGCTGCACGCGCTGACGGAGGCCGACGCCCTCGCCACCGGCCCGGCCGCCTGGTCCTCCTGGCGCGGCTCCCTCGTCGCCGACCTCGTCCGTCGCGTCTGCGCCGTCCTCGCCGGGGACGCACCGGACGAGCCCGAGCCGACCGCCGCGCCCACCGCCGAACAGGAGCGGCTGGCGATCGAGGCGTTCCGCACGGGCGGCCCGGTCCTCGCCCTGCGCGCCCAGACGGAACCGGCCACCGGGGAGGCGTCCGCCCAGGAACCCCTCGGCGTCGAGCTGCTCATCGCCGTACCCGACCAGCCCGCCGTGCTCCCCGCCGTCGCCGGGGTCCTCGCCGTGCACCGGCTGACCGTGCGCACCGCCGAGCTGCGCGCCCTGAGCCTGCCCGACGACGTCGACGACGGCTCGGTCCTGCTGCTCAACTGGCGGGTCGCCGCCGAGTACGGCTCCCTGCCCCAGGCCGCCCGGCTGCGCGCCGACCTCGTGCGCGCCCTCGACGGCTCGCTGGACATCGCCGGCCGCCTCGCCGAGCGGGACGCGGCCTACCCCCGCAGGCGCGGCTGGACCGCCCCGCCGCCCCGCGTCACGGTGGCCCCGGCCGCCTCGCACCACGCCACGGTGATCGAGGTCCGCGCCCAGGACGCCCCCGGCCTGCTGCACCGCATCGGCATGGCCCTGGAGAAGGCGGCCGTACGGGTGCGCAGCATGCACGTCAGCACGCTGGGCTCCAACGCCGTCGACGCCTTCTACGTCACGACGGGCACGGGCGCACAGCTCCCGGCGCAGGACGCGGCATCGCTGGCGCGGGTGCTGGAGGAGACACTGCGCGGATGAGCCGGGGGACGACCTGCCCCGGTACTTTCGACGCCGGGATACCCTGGAGGGCGATTCCCATCAAGACCGTCACCGACCCCGAGGACCGCGAGCGCCGTGTTCGACACTCTCTCCGATCGCCTGTCAGCGACTTTCAAGAACCTGCGCGGCAAGGGACGGCTCTCCGAGGCGGACATCGACGCCACCGCGCGTGAGATCCGCATCGCGCTCCTCGAGGCGGACGTGGCGCTGCCGGTCGTCCGGACGTTCATCAAGAACATCAAGGAGCGGTCCCTCGGCGCCGAGGTCTCCAAGGCGCTGAACCCCGCCCAGCAGGTCCTGAAGATCGTCAACGACGAGCTGGTCACGATCCTCGGCGGCGAGACCCGCCGGCTGCGCTTCGCCAAGCAGCCGCCCACCGTGATCATGCTGGCCGGTCTCCAGGGTGCCGGTAAGACCACCCTCGCGGGCAAGCTCGGCCGCTGGCTGAAGGAGCAGGGCCACTCGCCGCTGCTGGTCGCCGCCGACCTCCAGCGCCCGAACGCCGTCAACCAGCTGAGCGTCGTCGCCGAGCGCGCCGGCGTGGCGGTCTTCGCGCCCGAGCCGGGCAACGGCGTCGGCGACCCGGTCCAGGTCGCCAAGGACTCCATCGAGTTCGCGAAGTCCAAGGTCCACGACATCGTGATCGTGGACACCGCCGGCCGCCTCGGCATCGACCAGGAGATGATGCAGCAGGCCGCGGACATCCGCGACGCCGTCTCCCCGGACGAGATCCTCTTCGTCGTCGACGCGATGATCGGCCAGGACGCGGTCAACACCGCCGAGGCCTTCCGCGACGGCGTCGGCTTCGACGGCGTGGTGCTCTCCAAGCTCGACGGTGACGCCCGAGGTGGTGCCGCCCTGTCGATCCGGCAGATCACCGGCAAGCCGATCATGTTCGCGTCGAACGGCGAGAAGCTGGACGACTTCGACGCGTTCCACCCGGACCGGATGGCCTCCCGCATCCTCGACATGGGTGACCTGCTCACCCTGATCGAGCAGGCGGAGAAGACCTTCAGCCAGGAAGAGGCCGCCAAGATGGCCTCGAAGCTGGCGTCCAAGAAGGGCCAGGACTTCACCCTGGACGACTTCCTGGCCCAGATGGAGCAGGTCCGGAAGATGGGCAGCATCAGCAAGCTGCTCGGCATGCTCCCGGGCATGGGCCAGATCAAGGACCAGATCCAGAACATCGACGAGCGGGACGTCGACCGCACGGCCGCGATCATCAAGTCGATGACCCCGGCCGAGCGCCAGGAGCCGACGATCATCAACGGCTCGCGCCGTGCCCGTATCGCCAAGGGTTCCGGTGTCGAGGTCAGCGCGGTGAAGAACCTGGTCGAGCGGTTCTTCGAGGCCCGCAAGATGATGTCCCGCATGGCCCAGGGCGGCGGCATGCCGGGCATGCCGGGGATCCCGGGCATGGGCGGCGGCCCCGGCCGGCAGAAGAAGCAGCAGAAGAAGGCCAAGGGCAAGCAGCGCTCCGGCAACCCGATGAAGCGCAAGCAGCAGGAGCTGGAGGAGGCCCAGCGCCGCGAGGCCGCGGCCCAGGGCGGCGGCGCCTTCGGGGTGCCGCAGCAGGGCGGCCAGGAGTTCGAGCTGCCGGACGAGTTCAAGAAGTTCATGGGCTGAGCTCGCCCCTGAGCCCTCACTGGGCATGCCGGGGGTTGGTCATTGTCGTACCGTCCGGATATGACCAACCCCGCCCCGCCGCGCAAGTCGCCCGACCAGCCCTGGCGTACCGAAGGTGCCCCGGAGGAGCCGCCGAAGCAGCCGGGCGGGCCCCGGATGCGCGGCGGCTGGTGGCGGCTGATCCTCACCGCGCTCGTCGTGTACCTGATCGCCAACCTGGTGCTGTCCTACTTCGACCAGGCCAACGAGCCGACGATCTCGTACACCGAGTTCAGCAAGCAGGTCAACGACGGCAATGTCGCCAAGATCTACGCCAAGGGCGACTCGATCCAGGGGCAGCTCAAGAAGGAGCAGAAGAACCCCGGCGGCGGCACGTACACCAAGTTCAACACCGAGCGGCCGTCCTTCGCGAACGACAACCTCTGGTCGAATCTGACCAAGCACGGCGTCACCGTCACGGCGCAGCCCGTCGTCCAGCACCGCAGCTTTCTCGCCAATCTGCTGATCTCCCTGGCGCCGATGATCGTCATCGTCGCTCTGTGGATCTTCGTCGCGCGGCGGATGAGCGCGGGCCTCGGCGGCGCGGGCGGCATGCTGGGCCGCAAGGCGCCGCCCAAGCCGGTCGAGCTGGTGCCGGGGGAGAAGCGCACGACCTTCGCCGACGTGGCCGGGATCGACGAGGTGGAGGGCGAGCTGAACGACGTCGTCGACTTCCTGAAGAACCCCGACGCCTACCGGCGCATGGGCGCCAAGATGCCCCGCGGTGTGCTGCTCGCGGGCCCGCCCGGCACCGGAAAGACACTGCTCGCGCGCGCGGTCGCCGGCGAGGCGGGCGTGCCGTTCTTCTCCGCGTCCGCGTCCGAGTTCATCGAGATGATCGTGGGCGTGGGCGCCTCGCGCGTGCGGGAGCTGTTCGCGGAGGCCCGCAAGGTCGCACCGTCGATCATCTTCATCGACGAGATCGACACCATCGGCCGGGCCCGCGGCGGCGGCGCGTCCATGGGCGGGCACGACGAGCGCGAGCAGACGCTGAACCAGATCCTCACCGAGATGGACGGCTTCTCCGGCTCGGAGGGCGTCATCGTCATCGCGGCCACCAACCGCGCCGACATCCTCGACCCGGCGCTGACCCGCCCCGGCCGCTTCGACCGGGTCGTCCAGGTCTCGCCCCCGGACCGCGGCGGCCGCGAGGCCATCCTGGAGATCCACACCCGCGACATCCCGCTCGCCGAGAACGTCGACCTCGCCCAGGTGGCCCGTACGACCCCGGGCATGACCGGCGCCGATCTGGCCAACCTCGCCAACGAGGCCGCCCTGCTCGCGGTGAAGCGCCAGCAGCAGGCCGTGACCCAGTCCGACCTGTCCGACGCGCTGGAGAAGGTCCAGCTCGGCGCGGAACGTCCGCTGGTGATGCCCGAGGAGGAGCGCCGGCGCACCGCCTACCACGAGAGCGGGCACGCCCTGCTCGGCATGCTCCAGCCCGGCGCCGACCCGGTCCGCAAGATCACCATCGTGCCGCGCGGCCGCGCCCTCGGCGTCACGCTCTCCACGCCGGACGCCGACAAGTACGCGTACACCGAGGAGTACCTGCGCGGCCGGATCATCGGCGCGCTCGGCGGCATGGCGGCCGAGCACGTCGTCTACGACGTGGTCACCACCGGCTCCGAGAGCGATCTGGAGCAGGTCACCAACATCGCGCGCGGAATGGTGTCCCGCTGGGGCATGAGCGAGGAGGTCGGCCGGCTCTCCGCGCTCCCGAACGACGCCCAGCAGGCCTACGGGCTCGCCGCCGCACCGCAGACGCTGGACGTCATCGACGCCGAGATGCGCCGGATCGTGGACGAGTGCTACGAGGAGGCCTGCCGCAAACTCCGCGACCACCGCGGCCAGTTGGACGCCCTCGCGCAGGCGCTGCTGGTCAACGAGACGCTGGAGGAGGCGGACGCGTACCGCGTCGCCGGGATCACCCGCCTGACCAAGGACGTCGACTCGTGACGGACGTTCAGGGCACGCGCGCGACGAGATAGCGGAACACGTTCGGCATCCACACGGTGCCGTCCGGGCGCCGGTACGGATGCAGGGCCTCGGTCAGCTCCTTGTCGACCTGCTTGGCGTCCGTCGCCGCGATCGCCGCGTCGAACAGCGCCGTCGACAGCAGGCCGCGTACGGCACTGTCGAGGCCGGCGTACCCGAAGGGGCAGGCGACCCGTCCGGAGCCGTCCGGCCTGAGGCCGGCGCGCTGCGCGACCTCTTCCAGGTCGTCCCGCCCGGCGGGCCGCCAACTGCCCGCGCCGCGCAGCGGATCGGCCAGCTTCGCCGCCACCCGCAGCACCGAGGAGGCGGCACACCGCTCGGGCGGACCCCACCCGGTCAGCACCACGGCGGCCCCCCGCGCGGCGAACGGCAGCGCCTGCGCCAGCGATTCCCCGAGCCCCTCGGCGTCCCCGGCGAGACATCCGACCGGCTCGAAGACGGTCACCAGGTCGTACGGCTCCGCCTCGGCGTCGTCCCGGTCGGCGGGCGACCCGGCGATGAGCCGCACACCGGCACGCGCACGCGTACGGCCGCTTTCGCCCCACCCGGCCGGGTGGCCGGGGACGCCCGGCAGGCCCCTGTCCGCGCCGCGCGGGGCGTGCGGGAGCAGGCGTTCGCGGGCGAGGGCGAGGCGTTCGGGGGAGGCGGCCTCGCAGCCGGTGACCTCGGCCCCTCTGCCGGCGGCCAGCAGCAGGGCGAGCCCCGAGCCGCAGCGCAGGCCCAGCAGCCGGGTGGCGGGGCCCACTTCCAGCCGTTCGTGAACGGCCTCGTAGAGCGGCACCAGCATCCGCTCCTGGATCTCGGACCAGTCACGCGCGCGTGCGCACAGGTCCACGCGGGGTTCGGAGTCCGCGTGAGCCAGGTGCTGCGGCACGAGCACAGGTGTCATAGGTAAGCGCCCCAATCCGCCGACAGTTCGCCGCTGCGCCCGGTCGTTCGGCCCCCGTGCCGTGCGCGCGCACTTCCCACGTATGTCAGGTAACTCCCGGCTCGCGACGGCGTCCAGGGGTCGTGGAGCCCCGCTTGAGGTCCGGGTGTGTCTGTGGCGAGATTTCACATCCCGGCAATCTGGGCGGCCGTACGGTGTGCGTTCCCGCGGCGGGGCCGGTGCCAGGGGTCCGGGCGGTGCGCGGTAACGTCACGGCCGTCACGGACGCAGATCAAGACGAGACGTGACGCCGATCGCGGCCGAAACGTCTCTTGCGCATCCCCGACCTCACCCCGCAGTGGGCACTACGCGCCGGATCGTACGGCGGACTACGCACCAGCTTGTTACGAGCTGTGAGGCTTCTCCGCAGATCAGCGCACCCGCCCTCGTCAGGACGCATCAGCGGCAACTGACGGGTACGTGCAAAATATTTGGGATGACCCGGAATAGGAACACATTCGAGCTCCCGCTCGTTGTCATTACGTGAGCACGACACAGACACCACCTGTTCTCGCCGCGGAGCTGGCACAGGCGTGGGCCGACATTCAGCGGTACCACCCCGAGCTGCCGGACCTCGCCGCGCCAGAGTCCCTGATCGGAGAGTCGTCGTCCGCGTGCGGTCACGAGCTCTCCTTCGAACGACTGCTGCATGAGGCAGTCCACGGCATCGCAGCCGCCCGTGGGATCCGCGACACCTCCCGCGCCGGCCGATACCACAACCGCCGTTTCCTGGCGATCGCCGAGGAGCTGGGCCTGGACCATCCCGAGGAGCCGCATCCGAGCAGCGGCTTCTCCCTGGTCACGCTCAACCCCGAGGCGCGGCGGCGCTACCGCCCGACGATCGAGCGGCTCCAGCGCGCGCTGAAGGCCCACACGGCGGCCACGACGTCCGACACCACCCGCAGCTTCCGCGGCCCGGCCGCCCGGCACGGCTCCTCCGGCGGCGGCGTCCGCGTCAAGGCGGTCTGCGACTGCGGCCGCAACGTCCGGGTGGTGCCCTCGGTCCTGGCCCAGGCGCCGATCGTCTGCGGCGGCTGCGGCAAGCCGTTCAGAATCCCGGAGGTCGCCGGAGCGGCGTGACGCGAGCCGCGTACACCGGCATCTCGTGGGTGCCGGAAGCGGGCTCCTCGCCGTGGGCAGCGGACAGCGCATCCGACGTGATCTCACCTCCACGCCGGATGCCTGTCCGGCATGCCCGGATACGGCGCAGAACCCCTCGGCCGGAAGCGACCCGCAGGGTATGGCACAATGGCTAGCTGTACTCGACAGCCGCACAGGACCCCTCTCTCCTCCGGCTGACGCGTCCATCGGGCACTCGGGTACCGCAACCCCACGCGGCAATCTCGCCGTGCCCAACCACGTCAAATCCAGGAGAACCCACTCCCGTGGCAGTCAAGATCAAGCTGAAGCGTCTGGGCAAGATCCGTTCGCCTCACTACCGCATCGTCGTCGCCGACTCCCGCACCCGCCGTGACGGCCGTGCGATCGAGGAGATCGGCAAGTACCACCCGACCTACAACCCGTCGGTCATCGAGGTGGACGCCGACCGCGTGGCGTACTGGCTGGGTGTCGGCGCGCAGCCGACCGAGCCCGTCCTCGCCATCCTGAAGAAGACCGGCGACTGGCAGAAGTTCAAGGGCGAGCCCGCCCCGGCGCCGCTGCTGGTCGCCGCCCCGAAGGCGACCCGTCCGTCGTTCGAGGCGCTCGGCGGCGACGACGAGGGCAAGGGTGAGGCGATCACCCAGAAGAAGAAGGCTGAGAAGAAGGACGAGGCCGCGGCTGAGTCCGAGTCGACCGAGGCCTGAGCAGCATGCTCGAAGAGGCGCTTGAGCACCTCGTGAAGGGCATCGTCGACAACCCTGACGATGTGCAGGTCGCCTCGCGCAACCTGCGCCGCGGGCGCGTGCTGGAGGTCCGGGTCCACCCCGACGACCTCGGCAAGGTAATCGGCCGCAACGGCCGTACCGCGCGCGCTCTGCGTACCGTCGTGGGCGCCATCGGCGGCCGCGGTGTCCGCGTCGACCTCGTCGACGTGGACCACGTCCGCTGACGCTTCATCGTAACCGGCTCGGGCCGGGGAGGGCCCTTGGGCCGTCCCCGGCCCGTAGTCGTATGACAGGAGACCAAGCACAGTGCAGCTCGTAGTCGCACGGATCGGCCGCGCCCACGGCATCAAGGGCGAGGTCACCGTGGAGGTACGCACCGACGAACCCGAGCTCAGGCTCGCGCCCGGCGCCGTACTCGCCACCGATCCCGCCGCCGCGGGACCGCTCACCATCGAGACCGGCCGGGTGCACAGCGGCCGCCTGCTCCTGCGCTTCGAGGGCGTCAAGGACCGCAACGGCGCCGAGGCCCTCCGCAACACGCTCCTCATCGCCGAGATCGACCCCGAGGAACTCCCCGAGGGCGAGGACGAGTACTACGACCACCAGCTCATGGACCTCGACGTGGTCACCGAGGACGGGCAGGAGGTCGGCCGGATCACCGAGATCTCGCACCTGCCGTCCCAGGACCTGTTCATCGTGGAGCGCCCCGACGGCAGCGAGGTGATGATCCCCTTCGTGGAGGAGATCGTCACCGAGATCGACCTGGCGGAGCAGAAGGCCGTCATCGCGCCCCCGCCGGGCCTGATCGACGACCGTGCGGAGATCGACTCCAACCGGGAAGAGCCGGGGGAACAGTCCGGAGAAGAGTCGTAATGCGCCTGGACGTCGTCACGATCTTCCCCGAGTACCTCGAACCGCTGAACGTCTCCCTCGTCGGCAAGGCACGCGCGCGTGGACAGCTGAACGTCCAGGTGCACGACCTGCGCGCGTGGACGTACGACCGGCACAACACGGTCGACGACACCCCGTACGGCGGCGGCCCCGGCATGGTCATGAAGACCGGCCCCTGGGGCGACGCCCTCGACACGGTCCTCGCCGACGGCTACGAGACCGGCGCGAGCGCCCCCGCGATCATCGTGCCCACACCCAGCGGCCGCCCCTTCACCCAGGAACTGGCCGTGGAGCTCTCCGAGCGACCCTGGCTGATCTTCACGCCGGCCCGCTACGAGGGCATCGACCGGCGCGTCACGGACGAGTACGCGACCCGGGTGCCCGTCTACGAGGTCTCCATCGGCGACTACGTCCTGGCCGGCGGCGAGGCGGCCGTCCTCGTCATCACCGAGGCCGTGGCCCGGCTGCTGCCCGGCGTCCTCGGCAACGCCGAGTCCCACCGCGACGACTCCTTCGCGCCCGGTGCCATGGCGAGCCTGCTGGAGGGCCCCGTCTACACCAAGCCGCCCGTCTGGCGCGGCCGGGACATCCCCGAGGTGCTGCTCAGCGGCCACCACGGCAAGATCGCCCGCTGGCGCCGCGACGAGGCCCTGACGCGTACGACCGCGCACCGGCCCGATCTGATCGAGCGCTGCGACCCCAAGGCCTTCGACAAGAAGGACCGCGAGATGCTCTCGATCCTGGGCTGGGAGCCCGACCCCGGAGGAGAGCCGTTCGGCCGATTTTGGCGGCGGGCCCAGGGCATGGAAGAATAGCTCGCTGTTGTGCGTCCGTCCGGTGTGCGCCCCTGCCGCAGGGGGACACGACGCCCGCCCCGACGCGCACGGCAGACCTCTTGTACACCTAGTTTCCGTTGATGACCTGTGGCATCAGCGAAGAAAGCAGACGAAATGTCTCACCTGCTCGACTCCGTCGACGCCGCGTCGCTGCGCAGCGACGTCCCGGCCTTCCGCCCGGGTGACACCGTCAACGTCCACGTCCGCGTCATCGAGGGCAACCGCTCCCGTGTGCAGCAGTTCAAGGGCGTTGTGATCCGCCGCCAGGGCTCCGGCGTCCGCGAGACCTTCACGGTCCGCAAGGTCTCGTTCTCCGTCGGCGTCGAGCGCACCTTCCCGGTGCACACCCCGATCGTCGAGAAGATCGAGCTCGTCACCCGTGGTGACGTGCGCCGCGCCAAGCTGTACTACCTCCGTGACCTGCGCGGCAAGGCCGCGAAGATCAAGGAGAAGCGCGACAACTGAGCGCACCGCGGAGCCCATAGCGAGGCGGGATAGCATCTCGCCCCGATGGACACCGAAGCGCAGCCGACGGAACGCGACCGCCCCTCCCACCCGGAATCCCCGGGGCCGGAGGAACGGTCGCGTTTCGCGTTGGTGTCGCGGATCACCGACTGGCTGCCGGGCGGCCGCATCACCCTCACCCTCTTCGTCTGCCTGGCGTTTTTGCTGCTCCTCAACGCATTCGTGGTGCAACCGTTCCAGATTCCGAGCGGATCGATGGAGCAGGGCTTGAGGATCGGCGACCGCATTCTCGTAGATAAGTTGGCGTACCGTTTCGGAGCCCGGCCGCGCCGCGGCGACGTGATCGTGTTCGACGGCTCCGGGTACTTCGGGGACGCCGACTACGTCAAACGCGTGGTCGGGGTAGGGGGAGACCATGTGGTCTGCTGCGACAAGAAGGGACGGATCGAGGTGAACGGCCGCGCGGTCGACGAGTCGTCCTTCCTCTATCCCGGGGACAGCGCCTCCAGCGTGCCTTTCGATGTCTCGGTGCCCGAGGGGCGCCTGTTCGTCCTCGGGGACCACCGCAGCGACTCCCGCGACTCCCGCGACCACCTCGGCTCGCCCGGCGGCGGCATGATCCCGGTCGGCGACGTCATCGGCCGGGCCGACTGGATCGTCTGGCCGTACGCCCACTGGACACATCTGACGCGACCCTCCGCCTACGCGCGCGTGCCGTCCGCGGACGGTGCGCATGGGTAACCGCGGCAAACCACGCGGGGTGCCGGCCGGTCCCGCCGACAACCTGCTGCCCACGGGAGCGCGCCGCACCTCGGCGCCCGGCGGCGGCCGCACGCGCGCGGAACGGCGCAAGCTCCAGCGCAAGGTCAAGCGCAAGCGCAGGCGTTCAGCCGTTCGTGAGGTCCCTCTTCTGGTCGGCGTCGCCGTCCTCATCGCGCTCGTCCTGAAGACCTTCCTCGTCCAGGCCTTCGTGATCCCGTCCGGCTCCATGGAGCAGACGATCCGGATCGGCGACCGCGTCCTGGTCGACAAGTTCACGCCGTGGTTCGGCTCCGAGCCGCAGCGCGGGGACGTCGTCGTCTTCCACGACCCCGGCGGCTGGCTCGCCGACGAGCAGACCACCAAGACGAACGACCCCATCGTCGTCAAGCAGGTCAAGGAAGGCCTCACCTTCATCGGCCTGCTGCCCTCGGACAATGAGAAAGACCTGATCAAGCGGGTCATCGGGGTCGGCGGCGACCATGTCAAGTGCTGTGACGCGCAGGGCCGGATGACCGTCAACGGCACCCCGCTCACCGAGGGCAACTACATCTACCCGGGCGACGCCCCGTCTGCGATGCGCTTCGACATCACCGTCCCCAAGGGCCGGCTGTGGGTGATGGGTGACCACCGGGGCAACTCCGCGGACTCCCGGTTCCACATGAACACGCCCTACGGCGGCACGGTCTCCGTGGACTCCGTCGTCGGCCGGGCCGTCGCCATCGGCTGGCCCTTCGACCACTGGACCCGTCTCCAGGAACCTAAAACCTTCGCAAGCGTCGCCCACTCCGTGTCGGGTACGGCCGCCGCTCCCGTGCTGTCGCATAGGGTTACCCCCGAGAATCCGAACGGAATCACTCAGCTCCCGACCCCTGCGGAACTCCCGCTCGTTATGGGAGTGGTGGGCCTGCGCCGTGTCACGGGCAGGCGGTGGCACAGAGTAAGGAGTTGGCGTGGGGGATGTGGCGGTTGGCGCACGGTCGGGACACGACGGCGAAGAGCACCGCGGGCACCCCGTGGAAGCGAACGCCAGCGGCCCGGACGGCGCCGTGACCTCCGGGAATGACGAGATGACGGACGACGACGGCACGCGGGACGACGAGCAGCGGCCCCCCGGGGCGGACGGCACGGGCGAGGGCGGGGCCGCCCCCGCGCCGAGGAAACCCCGCTCCTTCTGGAAGGAACTGCCGATCCTCATCGGCATCGCGCTGGTCCTGGCGCTGCTGATCAAGACGTTCCTGGTGCAGGCGTTCTCGATTCCGTCGGACTCGATGCAGAACACCCTCCAACAGGGTGACCGTGTCCTGGTCGACAAGCTCACCCCGTGGTTCGGCTCCGAGCCCGAGCGGGGCGAGGTGGTCGTCTTCCACGACCCGGACAACTGGCTGGCGGGCGAGCCGACGCCGACCCCGAACCCGGTGCAGAAGGTCCTGAGCTGGATCGGCCTGATGCCGTCGGCGGAGGAGAAGGACCTGATCAAGCGGGTGATCGGAGTCGGCGGCGACACGGTCGAGTGCAAGAACTCGGGCCCGCTGCTGGTCAACGGCCACCCGCTGAACGAGCCGTACGTCTACCCCGGCAACACGCCGTGCAGCGTGGACGACCAGGGCGGCCAGTTCAAGGTGACGGTCCCCCAGGGATACATCTGGGTGATGGGCGACCACCGCCAGAACTCCCGCGACTCGCGCTACAACCAGACCGACAAGCACCACGGCATGGTCCCGGTCAGCGACGTCGTGGGCCGCGCGATCGTCAAGGCCTGGCCGATCAACCGTTGGGGCACCCTGCCCGTCCCGGACACCTTCGACCAGCCCAACCTGAACCAGCAGTCCTCCGCGTCCGCCGCCCTCACGGTGGCCCCGCAGGGCGTGGCCATCGCGGCGGTGCTGCCGGTGGTGGTGTGGCGGCGCAGCCGCCGGGACCGGCTGGAGTCCAAGACGCGGCAGAAGGCGTCCGCGGGCGGCAAGTGACCACGAAGGGCCCGGTGCGCACCGACTCGTCGATGCGCACCGGGCCTTCCGCGTGTCCGTGACGACGAGGCGATCCGGAGGCCGTGAGTCCGGCGGTGGCCGAGCCTTTGCCGCCGGTCCGCGACAGGGGCTGCCCCCGCCCGGTACCGCCGGGTAGGGTGCGGATCCATGAGCGGCGAGAGCACGACGCGTACGGCCCCGCGCAGCGGCGGGACAGGCACGGCACAGGCCGGCGGCAGCCGGCTCGGACAGCGGTTGTCCGGGGTGGCCGTCGCACTCGGTCTGGTGCTGTTCCTCGGCGGATTCGCCTGGGGAGCGGTGTCCTACCGGCCCTACACCGTGCCCACCAGCTCCATGACCCCCACCATCGACGCCGGCGATCGCGTACTGGCCCAGCGTGTCCACGGCGGTGACGTCCGCCGCGGTGACGTCGTCGTCTTCGAGGACAAGACCTGGGTCACCAACTCCAAGGTGGTCAAGCGGGTTGTCGCGGTCGGCGGTGACACCGTCTCCTGCTGCACGAACGGCAAGCTGACCGTCAACGGCAAGCAGATCGACGAACCGTATCTGCCCAAGGGCAGCCTGGCCGAGAACATGAACTTCCCGACCGTGACCGTGCCCAGGGGCCGCCTCTTCCTCCTCGGCGACGAGCGTCAGGGCTCCCTCGACTCCACCGCCCACCTCACCGACGCGGCCAAGGGCACGGTCTCCAGCGACGCCGTCTCCGCGCGCGTGGACGCCGTCGTCTGGCCCTGGAAGGGCATGCTGGGGCGCCCCACCGGCTTCGAGACCCTGGGCCCCCTCTCCCAGCCCGGGCCGCTGCGCATCATCGAGCTCGTGATCGTCGCCGGTGCCGTGCTGGTGCTCGTCGGCGGTGCCTACGGTCCTGTCGCCGCGCGCACGGGCCGCTCCCGCGCGCGCGGTGCCCGGCCGGAGGCGGCCGGTGCCCGCTGAGGCCGCGCGGACCGGCGAGGAGACGTACGAGGGCGGGCTGCGCAAGGTGGCCCGGGTGGTCCTTCTCGACCCGGACGACCGCATCCTGCTCCTGCACGGCCACGAGCCGGGAGACCCGGCGGACGACTGGTGGTTCACCCCCGGCGGCGGCCTGGAGGGAGCCGAGACGCGCGAGCAGGCGGCGCTCAGGGAACTGGCCGAGGAGACGGGCGTCACCGACGTCGTACTCGGCCCGGTGCTGTGGCGGCGCAGGTGCTCCTTCCCCTTCGCGGGCCGTCGCTGGGACCAGGACGAGTGGTACTACCTGGCCCGTACGACACAGACGGCGACCGCACCCACCGCACTGACGGAGCTGGAGCGGCGCAGTGTCGCCGGAGCGCGCTGGTGGACGTGCCGGGAACTGACCCGGGCACATGAGACGGTGTATCCGACCAGACTCGCCGAGCTGCTCCAGCGACTGCTCGACGAGGGTCCCCCGGCCAGTCCCGTGACCCTCGACACCGAAATCGTCTGAGGACACCTGGGACTGGCGCACAATGGTGGGATCGCACGGCTGAAGGGGAACATGCCATGAGCGCCGAGGACCTCGAGAAGTACGAGACCGAGATGGAGCTGAAGCTCTACCGGGAGTACCGAGATGTCGTCGGTCTGTTCAAATACGTGATCGAGACTGAGCGGCGCTTCTACCTCACGAACGACTACGAGATGCAGGTGCACTCGGTCCAGGGCGAGGTGTTCTTCGAGGTGACGATGGCCGATGCCTGGGTCTGGGACATGTACCGGCCGGCTCGGTTCGTCAAGCAGGTACGCGTATTGACGTTCAAGGACGTGAACATCGAAGAGCTGAACAAGAGCGACCTGGAGCTTCCGGGCGGCTGATGACCGCCGGCGTCGCCCGGCGGGGCGCGGCACGCCCGGCCCGACGGGGCGAGGTGTACCCGATCGGGTGACGGAGTTTTCCACAACCGGCCGGTAGCTCACCAAGATCAACATGTCTCGGCCGGGTGCGTGACCGTGGGCGCCGGAGGTGGTGCCGACATGAACGCACGAGAAGCACTCGGCAAGTACGGCGAGGACCTGGCAGCCCGGCGGCTCGCCGCATCCGGCATGACGATCCTGGAACGGAACTGGCGCTGCGGGCGGTCCGGCGAGATCGACATCGTGGCGCGCGACGGGGACGCGCTGGTCGTCTGCGAGGTCAAGACCCGCCGGGGCGGCGGCTACGAACACCCGATGGCCGCGGTGGGCCCGGAGAAGGCGGCGAAACTTCGCGAACTGGCCGAACGCTGGATCCAGGCCCACGGAGGGGCGCCCCCGGGCGGCGTCCGCATCGATCTGATCGGCGTCCTGCTGCCCCTGCGCGGTGCCCCGTCCGTCGAGCACGCGCGGGGGGTGGCCTGAATGGGATTCGCCCGCACATGCTCGGTCGCCCTGGTCGGTGTCGAAGGAGTCGTCGTCGAGGTCCAGGCCGACCTGGAACCCGGCGTCGCCGCCTTCACCCTGGTCGGCCTCCCGGACAAGAGCCTGTCGGAGAGCCGGGACCGGGTCAGGGCGGCGGTGGTGAACTCGGGCGGCGAGTGGCCGCAGAAGAAACTCACCGTCGGGCTCAGCCCGGCATCGGTGCCGAAAGCCGGCTCGGGCTTCGACCTGGCCGTCGCCTGCGCGGTGCTCGGCGCCGCCGAACGGATCGATCCCCGCGTCCTCGCCGACATCGTCATGATCGGCGAGCTGGGCCTGGACGGCCGGGTACGGCCGGTGCGGGGCATCCTGCCCGCGGTGCTGGCGGCGGCCGGCGCCGGCTACGAGCAGGTGGTCGTGCCCGAATGCGCCGCCGCGGAGGCCTCGTTGGTACCCGGGGTGTCCGTGCTCGGCGTCCGCAGCCTGCGCCAGCTCGTCGCGGTCCTCACCGACGAACCCGTCCCCGACGAGGAACCGGACGAGCAGGGCCGCCCGGACCCGCTCCTGGCCGGTCTGCGCATGCCCGGCACCGGCGCGGCCACCGGCATGCACAGCGGCGGGGCCGCACAGCACGACCACGAGCACGACCTGGCGGACGTCGTCGGCCAGACCTCGGCCCGTACGGCCGTGGAGGTGGCCGCCGCCGGAGGACACCACCTGTTCCTCGAAGGACCGCCGGGCGCGGGCAAGACCATGCTCGCCGAACGGCTGCCCGCCGTCCTTCCCCGGCTCACCCGGGAGGAATCGCTGGAGGTCACGGCCGTGCACTCGGTGGCCGGACTGCTGCCACCGGGCAAACCGCTCATCGACGTCGCCCCCTACTGCGCCCCGCACCACTCGGCCACCATGCAGTCACTCGTCGGCGGCGGCCCCGGCATCGCACGCCCCGGCGCCGTGTCCCTCGCCCATCGCGGAATCCTGTTTCTCGACGAGGCGCCGGAGTTCCACAGCCAGACCCTCGACGCGCTGCGCCAGCCCCTGGAGTCGGGGCACGTGGTGATCGCGCGCAGCGCCGGCGTCGTGCGGTTCCCGGCCCGCTTCCTGCTGGTGCTGGCGGCCAACCCCTGCCCCTGCGGCCGCTTCTCGCAACGCGACTCGCTGTGCGAGTGCCCGCCGTCGGCGATCCGCCGCTACCAGTCCCGGCTCTCCGGCCCGCTGCTGGACCGGGTGGACCTGCGCGTCGAGGTCGACCCGGTCACACGCGCCCAGCTCACCGACCCCGGAGCCCGGGGCGAGCCGACGGCGACCGTGGCCGGGCGGGTGCGGCAGGCCCGGGACAGGGCGGCGGCCCGTCTCGCCGGCACCGCGTGGCGCACCAACAGCGAGGTGCCCGGCCGGGAGCTGCGCAGCCGCTATCACGCGGCGCCCGGCGCGATGGACGAGGCCGAGCGCAACCTCGAACGGGGCGTGCTCACCGCCCGCGGGATCGACAGGGTCCTGCGCGTCGCCTGGACGGTCGCCGACCTCGTCGGACACGACCGGCCGGACGCGACGGACGTCGCCCTGGCCCTGCAACTGCGCACCGGAGTGCCGCGCGGTGTGCCGATGGCCATCGGGGCGCTGACATGACGGCGGACGACAGCCCCGACGACGAACTGCTCGGCCGGATCTTCCTCACCCGCGTCATCGAGCCCGGGGACGAGGCCGGGGGCCGCTGGGTGCGGGAGTTCGGGGTGGGGGAGGTGGTCCGGCGGTTGCGGGGCGGCGAGGCGCTGCCGGGGGTGAGCGAGCAGCGCTGGGCGGGGCTGGTCGCGCGGGCCGGGCAGGCCGATGCCGGGCGGGATCTGGAGGCGGCCGCGAGAGCGGGGGCGCGGTTCGTGGCACCCCGCGACGCGGAGTGGCCCCGGCAGCTCGACGACCTCGGGGACGGCCGGCCGCTCGGGCTGTGGGTGCGCGGGCGGCCCAGCCTGCGGGTCTGGGCGCTGAGATCCGTGGCCGTCGTGGGGGCGCGGGCCTGCACCGAGTACGGGGCCCATGCGGCCGCCGCCCTCGCCAGCGGGCTCGCCGAGCGGGGCTGGGTGGTGGTGTCCGGCGGGGCCTACGGCATCGACGGCGCCGCCCACCGAGGCGCCCTCGCCGCCCGCGGAGCCACCGTCGCCGTCCTGGCCTGCGGTGTCGACCGCCCCTACCCCCGCGGCCACGCCGCCCTGATCGGCAGGATCGCGGAGCAGGGACTGGTCGTGGGCGAGCTGCCGCCGGGCGACCACCCGACGCCGAGCCGGTTCATCCTGCGCAACCGCGTCATCGCCGCACTGACCCGAGGCACCGTCGTCGTGGAGGCCGCCCAGCGCAGCGGCTCCCTGTCCACCGCGCGGGCCGCACAGCGCCTCGGCCGGTTCACCATGGGCGTGCCCGGCCCCGTGACCAGCGCACTCTCCGTCGGCGTGCACGAACTGCTGCGGGGCGAGGCCGCCCTGGTCACCGATGCCGCGGAGGTCGTCGAGCTGGTCGGCGACATCGGCGAGCTGGCGCCGGTGCGGCGCGGCCCCGTACTTCCGCGCGATCTGCTGGATCCCCCCGTCCGGGCCGTGCTCGCCGCCCTGCCCGGCGACCGCGCGGCCCCCGCCGACGAGATCGCGCTCGGCGCGCGGACCACGCGGGACGAGGCGATCGCGAGACTGTACGAACTCCGAGCACTTGGCTACGTCGAACGACACGGCGACGGCTGGAAGTTGACACGCCAGGCGGTGATGTCCGTCCGCACCGGTCGCGATCCCCGCTGACCCGGAGGGTTCGGCCGTCCGGGGGAATCCCCGACGCCCTTGATGTTTCCCGGAGTTGGCGTCGTCGGCCGGTCACGCGGAGCGGGTCGCGCAGCGCGCCCGCGAGACCGGCCGGAGGGCCCGCGCAGGGGTGGAGCCTCGCTGTTCGCACACCGCGACACCTCAGTCACGCTACGCTCACGAAGACAGTGATACAGATCGCACCAACTCGACATCAGACCGACAGCTCACCCAGGCAGCCCATTCACCCACCAACCCCACCCCCGCCGGCCCGCGGCACCCACGACACCCCACGGCGCTTCACAGCACTTCACAGCACTTCACGGCAGAACGGCACTAGGCGACGAATGCCCCAGCACACCTCCGGGTCAGACCGGGCGGCGATCCCCCCAGCCGCCCGCGACGGTGGCAGCGTGCGGCCGCCCGCTCCCTCGACGCTCGACGAGCTGTGGCGGTCGTACAAGGCGACGGGGGACGACCGGCTGCGGGAGCAGCTGATCCTGCACTACTCGCCGCTCGTGAAGTACGTGGCAGGCCGGGTGAGCGTCGGGCTGCCGCCCAACGTGGAGCAGGCCGACTTCGTCTCCTCCGGGGTCTTCGGGCTGATCGACGCGATCGAGAAGTTCGACATCGACCGGGAGATCAAGTTCGAGACGTACGCGATCACCCGGATCCGGGGCGCGATGATCGACGAGCTGCGGGCGCTGGACTGGATCCCGCGCTCGGTGCGGCAGAAGGCGCGCAACGTGGAGCGGGCCTACGCCACCCTGGAGGCGCGGCTGCGGCGCACCCCGAGCGAGGGCGAGGTCGCCGCCGAGCTGGAGATGGAGGTGGACGAACTCCACGCAGTGTTCAGTCAGTTGTCGCTGGCCAACGTGGTCGCCCTGGAGGAGCTGCTGCACGTCGGCGGCGAGGGCGGCGACCGGCTCAGCCTCATGGACACGCTGGAGGACACCGCCGCGGACGATCCGGTGGAGGTGGCCGAGGACCGGGAGCTGCGGAGGTTCCTCGCGCGCGCGATCAACACACTGCCCGAGCGCGAGAAGACCGTGGTCACGCTGTACTACTACGAGGGGCTCACGCTCGCCGAGATCGGCAATGTCCTCGGGGTCACCGAAAGCCGGGTCAGCCAGATCCACACCAAGTCCGTGCTCCAGCTGCGGGCCAAGCTGGCGAGCTTCGGACAGTGAGGCCGGCGCGCGGCCGGTGCCGTCGTGTCGTCGTCCCGGTGCCGGTGGCCGCACGGCGGGTGAGCGGCTCTCCCGCTCGGGTCGAGGCGTCCGTAAAGTGGTCGGCGTGCCAAGGATTCGAGCGGCCTCCGTGGCCGAGCACCGGTCGATGCAGCGAGCCGCCCTGCTGGACGCGGCCCGGTCGTTGCTGTCCGAGGGCGGGACGGAGGCACTGACCTTCCCGGCTCTCGCCGAGCGGACGGGGCTCGCGCGCTCGTCCGTGTACGAGTACTTCCGGTCGCGGGCCGCCGTGGTCGAGGAGCTGTGCGAGGTCGACTTCCCGCTGTGGGCGGCCGAGGTGGCCGCCGCGATGGAGCGGGAGGAGTCGGCCGAGGGCAAGGTCGAGGCGTACGTGCGCAGGCAGCTGGCGCTGGTCGGTGACCGGCGGCACCGGGCCGTCGTGGCCATCTCCGCGAGCGAGCTGGACGCCGGCGCGCGGGAGAAGATCCGGGCGGCGCACGGCGGGCTGGTCGCGATGATCGTCGAGGCACTCGGGGACATGGGGCACGAGCAGCCCCGGCTGGCGGCCATGCTGGTGCAGGGGGTCGTGGACGCGGCGGTGCGCAGGATCGAGCTGGGCGCGGCGGAGGACCCCGCAGCCATCACCGACGCGGCGGTGACGATGGTCCTGCACGGCGTACAGGGCTGACGCCTCCGCCCACGCCGGGCCCGCCACCGGCACCCGGCCGACAGCGACCCCCTCGCCCCGACGGCGCGCGGCCCATCGCCCGGACCGCCTGCGGCTTCACCACCATGGCGGCAAGACCGTCCGTGGCTCCGTCACTGCGGCGGTCGACCTGCCGCGACCGTCCGCCGAGCCGCCACCCCATGGCCCGCGTGGCCCGAACGCTCCCGCGGTCCGGCCGGCCGCTGCTCCAGCACCCCGCTACCGCTCCCCACCGTCCGGCAGTGGTACGTCCAGCACCGGCAGCAATCTCGATGGGCCGCTCTCCCGCAGCCATGGGGGCAGCAGGGACAGTGGGTTCACGTACGTGCCGCCTCGCAGCAGTCCCCAGTGGAGGCACGCCGACGGGCAGTGGGGGTTGATCGGCTGTTCGAGCGTGCCCACGACATCTCCCGCCCGCACCTCGTCGCCCTCGCGTACCGACGGGCTGACCGGCTCGTAGGTGGTGCGCAGGTCCGTGCCCGTCAGGTCCAGGGACACCACGCCCTGCCCCGCCACCCGCCCCGCGAAGGACACCCGGCCCGGCGCCACCGCCCGGACCGGCGCGCCGGGCGGGGCCGACAGGTCGACGCCGCGGTGGCCCGGGCCGTACGGCGTCGCCGGGGGGTTCCAGCCGCGCAGTACGGGCGGCCGTACGCCCACCGGCCAGGTGCGGGCGATCCGGGGCACCGGGGTCTGCGGGGCCGGGGGAGACGGCTCCGCCCAGGCCCAGCGCGGCAGCAGGGCCACCGTCGCGAGACAGAGGAGCACGGCCGCCGGCACCAGGGCGTATCGCATCGCTCGTCGCATGCCAGAACCGTCCCGCACCCCCGCCGATCATGGCCGGAGTCTGTGGACGACTCTCCGGTTGTGGAGAGTGGCGTCACCCGGTGCCCCGGCGGTCCCGTACACTTCTTCTGGCGATCCGGGTCACCGGGTCGACTTCGCACGCCCCGACATCGGGCCGCCAAGCGGTCGGTGTCAGCGCCTCTCGGTCCTTTGCGGCACGGCGCATCGCGGGCGTCAGGCGCGACCGCCGTCCGGCGGACGCGGCACAACCGAGAATTTCGAGGAGATACGGCCATGGCCGTCGTCACGATGCGGGAGCTGCTGGAGAGCGGCGTCCACTTCGGTCACCAGACCCGTCGCTGGAACCCGAAGATGAAGCGCTTCATCTTCACCGAGCGCAACGGCATCTACATCATCGACCTGCTCCAGTCGCTGTCGTACATCGACCGCGCCTACGAGTTCGTCAAGGAGACCGTCGCCCACGGCGGCACGGTCATGTTCGTCGGCACCAAGAAGCAGGCGCAGGAGGCCATCGCCGAGCAGGCCACCCGCGTCGGCATGCCCTACGTCAACCAGCGCTGGCTGGGCGGCATGCTCACCAACTTCTCGACCGTCTACAAGCGTCTGCAGCGCCTCAAGGAGCTTGAGCAGATCGACTTCGAGGACGTCGCCGCGTCGGGTCTGACCAAGAAGGAGCTTCTCGTGCTCTCGCGCGAGAAGGCCAAGCTGGAGAAGACCCTCGGTGGTATCCGCGAGATGCAGAAGGTGCCCAGCGCCGTCTGGATCGTGGACACCAAGAAGGAGCACATCGCCGTTGGTGAGGCCCGGAAGCTCAACATTCCGGTCGTCGCGATCCTCGACACCAACTGCGACCCCGACGAGGTCGACTACAAGATCCCGGGCAACGACGACGCGATCCGCTCCGTCACCCTGCTCACCCGCGTGATCGCCGACGCCGTCGCCGAGGGCCTCATCTCCCGCTCTCGCGTCGCCACCGGTGACAAGGGCGAGAAGGCCGCGGGCGAGCCGCTCGCCGAGTGGGAGCGCGACCTGCTCGAGGGTGAGAAGAAGACGGACTCCGAGGACGCGGCTCCGGCCGCCGAGGCCGAGAAGCCGGCCGAGGCTGCCGCCGAGGCTCCGGCCGCCGAGGCCCCCGCCGCCGAGGCCGCCCCGGCCGAGGAGAAGGCCGCCGAGGGCGAGCAGGCCTGACGCAGGCGTCGACAGCGGGGGCGGAACTGCAACCACAGCGCCCCGGCGCGGTGAAGTCCGCCCCCGCTGTTCACCCGTAGGTCGGCACGATGTATGTGATCCGCGCGTACATGTGGAACGCAAAACCGTGGTGACCTGAAGATCTTCCAGACTTCGAGAAAGACTCACAGACTCATGGCGAACTACACCGCCGCCGACGTCAAGAAGCTCCGTGAGCTCACGGGCGCCGGCATGATGGACTGCAAGAAGGCGCTGGACGAGGCCGAGGGCAACGTCGACAAGGCCGTCGAGGCGCTCCGCATCAAGGGCCAGAAGGGCGTCGCCAAGCGCGAGGGCCGCTCCGCCGAGAACGGCGCCGTGGTCTCCATCATCGCCGACGACAACACCTCCGGCGTCCTCGTCGAGCTGAAGTGCGAGACGGACTTCGTCGCCAAGGGCGAGAAGTTCCAGGCCGTGGCCAACGCCATCGCCGAGCACGTCGCCAAGACCTCCCCGGCCGACATCGAGGCCCTGCTCGCCTCCGAGATCGAGGCCGGCAAGACCGTCCAGGCGTTCGTGGACGAGGCCAACGCCAACCTCGGCGAGAAGATCGTCCTGGACCGCTTCGCGCAGTTCTCCGGCGGTTACGTCACGGCCTACATGCACCGCACCATGCCCGACCTGCCCCCGCAGATCGGTGTCCTGGTCGAGCTGGACAAGCCGAACGCCGAGATCGCCAAGGGTGTCGCCCAGCACATCGCCGCCTTCGCGCCGAAGTACCTCTCCAAGGACGAGGTCCCGGCCGAGGTCGTCGAGTCCGAGCGCCGCGTCGCCGAGGAGACCACCCGCGCCGAGGGCAAGCCCGAGGCCGCCCTGCCGAAGATCGTCGAGGGTCGCCTCAACGGCTTCTTCAAGGACGCCACGCTGCTCGGCCAGCCCTACGCGCTGGACAACAAGAAGTCGGTCCAGAAGGTTCTGGACGAGGCCGGTGTCACCCTGAAGCGCTTCACGCGCATCAAGGTCGGCATCTGAGTCCGTACCGCGATCGACGTACGACCCACAGAGGGATTCCGGGAGCGATCCCGGGAGAAATCCCGATAGGGTCGTAAGCAGTCGTCCGCGTACACCGCCCCACCCCGGCGTGAGGCGGACGGCAGCAGATCTGACGAGGAGGCCATTGCCGCGTATGGGAGCGAAAAGCGACCCCACCGGCAATGGCCTTCTTCGTATGTGCACCACGTGAAAGAGGCGGAATCTCCCATGACCACCAAGGCCCAGAAGAGCGACGACGGCAAAGTGCGCGGCCGGTTTCTGCTGAAGCTGTCCGGAGAGGCCTTCTCCGGCGGCGGGGGCCTGGGCGTGGACCCGGACGTGGTGCACAAGATCGCCCGTGAGATCGCGGCCGTCGTCCGGGACGGTGCCGAGATCGCGGTCGTCATCGGCGGCGGCAACTTCTTCCGCGGCGCCGAACTCCAGCAGCGCGGCATGGACCGGGCCCGCTCCGACTACATGGGAATGCTCGGCACGGTCATGAACTGCCTCGCCCTCCAGGACTTCCTGGAGAAGGAGGGCATCGACAGCCGGGTGCAGACCGCCATCACCATGGGCCAGGTCGCCGAGCCGTACATCCCGCTGCGCGCCGTGCGCCACCTGGAGAAGGGCCGTGTGGTCATCTTCGGCGCCGGTATGGGCATGCCGTACTTCTCCACCGACACCACCGCCGCCCAGCGCGCCCTGGAGATCGACGCCGAGGCGCTGCTCATGGGCAAGAACGGCGTGGACGGGGTCTACGACTCCGACCCGAAGCGGAATCCGGACGCCGTCAAGTTCGACGCCCTCGGCTACGGCGAGGTCATCACCCGCGACCTGAAGGTCGCCGACGCCACCGCCATCACGCTGTGCCGCGACAACAAACTTCCGATCCTGGTCTTCGAGCTGCTCGCGGAGGGCAATATCGCTCGGGCCGTCAAGGGTGAGAAGATCGGCACGCTGGTCGGCGACCAGGGCAGCCGGGACTGACCCGGCATCGATCCGGCCGGTGGTGCACGGCCCCGTGACGGGGCCGGCTGCCGGCCGGGGGATGGACAATGTCCTGCCGGTCGGGAACCGTGCAGGAAGAAGACGCGACGCAGCCGGCCGCCGCCCCGACGAGGAACCGCAGCCGGGCCTTACTCAAGACACGCAGGAGCAAGTGGTGATCGAAGAGACCCTCCTCGAGGCCGAGGAGAAGATGGAGAAGGCCGTCGTGGTCGCCAAGGAGGACTTCGCCGCGATCCGCACCGGCCGTGCGCACCCGGCGATGTTCAACAAGATCGTGGCCGACTACTACGGTGCCCTGACGCCGATCAACCAGCTGGCCTCGTTCTCCGTGCCGGAACCGCGCATGGCGGTCGTGACGCCGTTCGACAAGAGCGCGCTGCGCAACATCGAGCAGGCCATCCGCGACTCCGACCTGGGCGTCAACCCGAGCAACGACGGCAACATCATCCGAGTGGTGTTCCCCGAGCTGACCGAGGAGCGGCGCCGCGACTACATCAAGGTCGCCAAGGGCAAGGCGGAGGACTCCCGGGTGTCCATCCGCTCCGTGCGCCGCAAGGCCAAGGACACCATCGACAAGCTGATCAAGGACGGCGAGGTCGGCGAGGACGAGGGCCGTCGTGCTGAGAAGGAGCTGGACGACACCACGGCGAAGTACGTCGCCCAGGTGGACGAGCTCCTGAAGCACAAGGAAGCGGAACTGCTCGAAGTCTGATGAGCGACTCTTCCTGGGGGGCGCCGCGGGCGGCGGATCCGGCCGGCTACTGGGGGCCCACCGGGGGCGGGCCTGTCCAGGGAGCCGCCCCGGCGGGTCCCGCGTACGATGCGCCTCAGGCGCAGCACACTCGCCCCATGCCCATCGTGCCCGACGCACCCGCGTATGGCGGAGACCAGGACGACCGGGGGGCCGCTCGGCCGAGCGGCCCCCCGTTCCACAACGAGGTACGGCCCGAGCCCGCACCGGGTGGGTCCCTCTCGGCCGAGAACCAGAATCCGGAGCCCATGCCCGACGCCCCCCAGCCGGCGCCAGCGCCGCAGAAGAAGAGCGCGGGCCGTGACCTGAGCGCGGCCATAGGGGTCGGCGTCGGACTCGGTGTGGTGATCGTCGCGTCCCTGTTCGTGTACAAGGCCGTGTTCGTCGGCGTGGTCGCGGTCGCCGTGGTCGTGGGCCTGTGGGAGCTGACCAGCAGGCTGCGGGAGCGCAAGGAGATCAAGGCGCCGCTCGTGCCGCTCGCGGTGGGCGGTGCGGCGATGGTGGTCGCCGGGTACGTGCGCGGCGCCGAGGGCGCCTGGGTCGCCATGGCACTCACCGCGCTCGCGGTCCTGGTCTGGCGCATGACGGAACCGCCGGAGGGCTACCTCAAGGACGTCACGGCAGGCGTCTTCGCGGCGTTCTACGTGCCCTTCCTCGCCACGTTCGTGGCGATGATGCTGACGGCCGACGACGGCCCGTGGCGCGTCCTGACCTTCCTCCTGCTGACGGTCGTCAGCGACACCGGCGCCTATGCGGTCGGCTGGCGCTTCGGCAGGACGAAGCTGGCCCCGCGCATCAGCCCCGGCAAGACCCGCGAGGGCCTGCTGGGCGCGGTGGCCTTCGCGATGGTCGCGGGCGCGCTGTGCATGCAGTTCCTGATCGACGACGGCACCTGGTGGCAGGGCCTGCTGCTCGGCCTGGCGGTCGCGGGCAGCGCCACGCTGGGCGACCTCGGCGAGTCCATGATCAAGCGCGACCTGGGCATCAAGGACATGGGCACCTTGCTCCCGGGCCATGGCGGCATCATGGACCGCCTGGACTCCCTGCTGCCGACCGCGCCGGTGGTGTGGTTGTTGTTGGTGGTGTTCGTCGGGTCGGCGTGAGTCGGTGGCGGTCGTGAGTCGGTGGCCGTACGCGGAAGTGCCCCCGCCCTGGACGCAGGGTGGGGGCACTTTGGTGTGGCGGGGTCAGGCTGCGCGGGTGGTGCGGATCGCCGCGATGTCGAACTGGAGGCGGACCGTCTCGCTCACCATGGACCCGCCCTGGGCGAGCCGGGCGTCGTAGGTCAGGCCCCAGTCGGAGCGGTTGATCGTGGTGGTGCCGTCGAAGCCGACCCGCTCGTCGCCGAACGCGTCGGTGACGTGGCCGATGTAGGTGAGGTCCAGCTCGATCGGACGGGTGGTGTCCTTGATCGTGAGGTCGCCGGTCATGCGGTAGACGTCCTTGCCCACGAGCCGCACGGTGGTGCTCGTGAACGTCATTCTCGGATGTGCCGCGGCGTCCAGGAACTGGCGGCCGACCAGATGGGCGTCCCGCTGCTCGACGCCGGTGTCGATGCTGGAGGTGTACAGCACGATGTCGGCCCGGGACCGGGACGGGTCGCGCCCGTCGAAGTACAGGCGGCTCTCGTACTGCGCGAACGCGCCGCGCACCGTGGTCACCATCGCGTGCCGTACCGAGAACCCGATCCTGCTGTGCGCGGGATCGATCAGCCACTCGCCGGTGAGAGCCGCCAGCTCGGGGTCGGGCAGTACGGCGGTGGCGGCGCTGCCGGCCACCGGTGACGCGGTCGCCCCGGGCGCGGCGGACGGCTGCGCGCGCCGGTGAAATGAATTGCGGCCGAAAAGGTTCATGGCGCCAGTTGTTACGGCACGGCAAAGGGCAGGACAAGGGCTGACCAGGAAACCCGACCGTTCGTCGGCAGAATTTCACACGCCGCCCGCCGCCCCCCCGGTGCGGCCGTCAGCCTAGCGAGCCGAGGACGGCGCGACGCGTGCTGCGTCTTCCTCTCTGAGCCACCGCAAGGCTGCACGCGTGCCCTGGCCGTGCCCGAACCGGCGGCAAGACGTTCGGCCGGCGTCACAGGCCGGCGACCCTCCTTACCGGGGCGCCTCTCGCTGCCATGGGTGATCACGCCTGCCTGTGGCGTCGGACGGACGATCCGATGGTCGTTTTTCAACACTAATACCCTGATTTTGGGTATTGACGTTATGTGTGAGGCATATGACGATAGGCGGAATCGCGAGCGCCGAACAGTCGCCTTGTGAACCGTGCGGCGCTCCCATCCCGGCTCGAAGGAGGGCGGCAATGAAGACGTTCCGGAGGTGCATCCCGGGCAAGAAATCGGTGGTGGCGGCAATGATCCTCGGAGTGATCGCCTTCGTCGCACCGACCGCGACCGCCGCCACCGAGAGCCCGAAGCCCCAGAGCCCCGCCTTCGACCGTTGCGTCCACAGCGCCGGTCCGGCCGGGCGCTACTTCTACCCGGGCTACGCCAACGTCCCCTGCATTTGAGTGGCGCATCGGACCAGGGCGGCTCATTCACGCTCGACTGAGCCCTCCTCCTGGTCGGACGGCCACGTATGCCGAGTGCTGCGGGGATCGCGCAGGAACCGGCCCGCTGACTGCTGACATGCTGGTCACCGGGGGTTTCGGCCGCTAGCGGGGTCGCTGACGTCAGCGTTCCCGCCGCTAGCGCCAGCGACTTCTCCGGGCCCGGAGCCGGGCCGTCTCCGGGCCGTCCGAGGGTGGCCAGCGATGACAAATGGCGACGGCCGACGATCACCGTACGCGTCATGGGCCGCAGGTCACGGAATTTGATCTGAGACACTGGTACAGCCATGCCTAAGCCCGGAGAACTCACTTTCGTCGCCCCGCGCGGAGCCAAGAAGCCGCCGCGGCATCTCGCCGACCTCACGCCCGCCGAGCGCAAGGACGCGGTGGCCGAGATCGGTGAGAAGCCGTTCCGCGCCAAGCAGCTCTCGCAGCACTACTTCGCGCGGTACGCGCACGACCCGGAGCAGTGGACGGACATCCCTGCCGGGTCGAGGGAGAAACTGCGCGACGCGCTGTTCCCGGAGCTGATGACCGTCGTCCGGCATCTGTCCACCGACCAGGGCACCACCCGCAAGACGCTGTGGCGCCTGTTCGACGGCACGCTGGTCGAGTCCGTGCTGATGCGCTACCCGGACCGGGTCACCATGTGCATCAGCTCGCAGGCGGGCTGCGGCATGAACTGCCCGTTCTGCGCCACCGGACAGGCGGGCCTGGACCGGAACCTGTCCACCGGCGAGATCGTCCACCAGATCGTCGACGGCATGCGCGCGCTGCGGGACGGGGAGGTGCCCGGCGGGCCTGCCCGGCTCTCCAACATCGTCTTCATGGGCATGGGGGAGCCGCTCGCCAACTACAAGAGGGTGGTCGGAGCCATTCGCGCGCTCACCGACCCGGCGCCGGACGGGCTCGGGCTCTCGCAGCGCGGCATCACCGTCTCGACTGTCGGGCTCGTGCCGGCCATCCACCGGTTCGCCGACGAGGGCTTCAAGTGCCGGCTCGCGATCTCCCTGCACGCTCCCGACGACGAGCTGCGCGACACCCTCGTCCCCGTGAACACGCGGTGGAAGGTGCGCGAGGTGCTGGACGCCGGGTTCGAGTACGTCGAGAAGAGCGGGCGCCGGCTGTCCATCGAGTACGCGCTGATCCGGGACATCAACGACCAGGCCTGGCGCGGTGACCGGCTCGGCCGGCTGCTGCGCGGCAAGCCCGTGCACGTCAACCTCATTCCGCTGAACCCGACGCCGGGCTCGAAGTGGACCGCCTCGCGGCCCGAGGACGAGAAGGCGTTCGTCGAAGCCATCGCGGCGCACGGCGTGCCCGTCACCGTCCGGGACACCCGGGGCCAGGAGATCGACGGAGCCTGTGGTCAGCTGGCGGCCACCGAGCGGTAATCTGGCCACCGTCACGCACATCTTCATATCGACATCTCCATATCGACACCTTCATATTCCGACAGGGGAGCGCCACAGCGCTGAGAGTGCGGCGGACAGGGCCGCAGACCCTCTGAACCTCGCCCAGGTCATTCTGGGTAGGAAGTTCGGTCATCACTCAAGCTGTTGCGCCCTGCCCAGCTCCCTGGGCAGGGCCGCGTTCTTCCTGGCCAACCCCAGGAGGACATCCAGTGCACAACAAGACCCTCGTGGCCACCGCGGTCGGCCTCGGCCTCGTCGCCATGTCGACGCTGACCGCGTGCGGATCCGCGGACACCAAGAGCGGTGCCGGCTCCAAGACCGTCACCCTCGTCAGCCACGACTCGTGGGCCGTCTCCAAGAGCGTGCTCCAGGACTTCGAGAAGAAGACCGGGTACAAGGTCAAGGTCCTCAAGGACGGCGACGCCGGGCAGGCCGTCAACAAGGCCGTCCTGACCAAGGACGACCCGCAGGGCGACGTCTTCTTCGGCGTCGACAACACCCTGCTCTCCCGCGCCCTCGACAACGGCCTCTTCCAGCCGTACCAGGCCAAGGGGCTCGACCAGGTCGGCGCCGCCTACCAGTTGGACAAGGACAAGCACCGGGTCACGCCGATCGACTACGGCGACATCTGCGTCAACTACGACAAGGCCTACTTCAGCGCGCACAAGCTGACCCCGCCGCAGTCCTTCGCCGACCTGGCCAAGCCCGCGTACAAGAACCTCCTGGTCACCGAGAACGCGGCCACCTCCTCGCCGGGCCTCGGCTTCCTGCTGGGCAGCGCCGCGCAGTTCGGCGACACCGGCTGGCAGGACTACTGGAAGAAGCTCAAGGCCAACGGCGTCAAGGTCGTCGACGGCTGGGAGCAGGCCTACTACCAGGAGTTCTCCGGCTCCTCCGAGGGCAAGAAGGCGGGCGGTGACCGGCCGCTGGTCGTGTCGTACGCCTCCTCCCCGCCCGCCGAGGTGATCTACGCCAAGAAGCGGCCCAGCACGGCACCGACCGGCGTGGCGAACGGCACCTGCTTCCGGCAGATCGAGTTCGCCGGGCTGCTGAGCAACGCCCACAACCCCAAGGGCGCCAAGGCGTTCATCGACTTCCTGGTCTCCAAGGAGTTCCAGGAGGACATGCCGCTGAACATGTACGTCTACCCGGTGCTGAAGGGCGCGAAGGTGCCCGCCGAGTTCACCGCGTACGGCCCGGCCGCCCAGCACCCCGAGACCATGGCCCCCGGCACGATCGCCGCCAACCGCGACCAGTGGGTCAAGGCGTGGACCTCGCTCGTACTGAAGTAGCCGGAACACGGCGGAGGACACGCGGGAACGTGACGCGGCTCGGGCTGATGGCCCTGCCCGTCGCGTTCTTCGCGCTGTTCTTCGCCTGGCCGGTCGCCGCGATCGTCGCGCGCGGGCTGAAGGCGGACGGCGCCTGGCGGTTCGGGCGGATCGCGGACGTGGTCACGCAGCCGGACATCCGGCACGTGCTGTGGTTCACCACCTGGCAGGCGCTCGCCTCCACCGCGCTCACCCTGCTCCTCGCGCTGCCCGCCGCCCATGTCTTCGCCCGGCTCGACTTCCCGGGCAAGCAGGTGCTGCGGGCCGTGGTCACCGTCCCGTTCGTGCTGCCGACGGTCGTCGCCGGCAGCGCCTTCCTCGCGCTCGTCGGGCACGGCGGGCTGCTGGACGACCTGTGGGGCGTACGGCTGGACACCACGGTGTGGGCGATCCTGCTGGCCCATGTCTTCTTCAACTACGCCGTCGTCGTACGGACCGTCGGCGGTCTGTGGGCCCAGCTCGACCCCCGGCAGGAGGAGGCCGCCCGCATGCTGGGCGCCTCCCCGTTCGGCGCCTGGCGCAAGGTCACCCTGCCCGCGCTCGCGCCCGCCGTGGCCGCCGCCGCGCTGATGGTGTTCCTGTTCACCTTCACCTCCTTCGGCGTCGTCCAGATCCTCGGCGGCCCCACCTTCTCCACCCTCGAAGTGGAGATCTACCGGCAGACCTCCGAGGTCTTCGACCTGTCCACGGCCGCGGTCCTCACCCTCCTGCAGTTCGCCGCCGTCGGCGCGATCCTCGCCGTGCACGCCTGGACCGTGCGGCGCCGGGAGACCGCGCTGCGGCTCGTCGCCCCCGAGACGACCGCCCGCCGGCCGCGCGGGAGCGGGCAGTGGGCACTGCTCGCCGGTGTCCTCGTCACCGTCGCGCTGCTCCTCGTGCTGCCGCTCGCCGTCCTCGTCCAGCGCTCCCTCGACGCCCCCGGCCTCGGTTACTACCGGGCCCTCAACAGCTCCGACGGCGGTACGTTCCTGGTGGCGCCCATCCACGCGGTGTGGACCTCGCTCCAGTACGCCGTCGCCGCCACCGCCATCGCCGTCGTGATCGGCGCTCTCGCCGCCGCCGCGCTCGCCCGCCGGGACGCCGGACGGCTGGTCCGGAGCTTCGACGCGCTGCTGATGCTGCCGCTCGGCGTCTCCGCCGTGACCGTCGGCTTCGGCTTCCTGATCGCCCTCGACAAGCCGCCGCTGGACCTGCGGCAGTCCTGGATCCTCGTCCCCCTCGCCCAGGCGCTGGTCGGCGCCCCCTTCGTCGTACGGACCATGCTGCCCGTGCTGCGCGCGGTGGACGGCCGGCTCCGGGAGGCCGCCGCCGTGCTCGGGGCCTCGCCGTGGCGGGTGTGGCGGGAGGTGGATCTGCCACTGGTGCGCAGGGCGCTGCTGGTCGCGGCCGGGTTCGCGTTCGCCGTCTCGCTCGGCGAGTTCGGGGCGACCGTGTTCATCGCCCGGCCCGACAACCCCACGCTCCCGGTCGCCGTGGCCCGGCTGCTGAGCCGCCCCGGCGATCTCAACTACGGCCAGGCGATGGCCCTTTCGACCATTCTGATGGTGGTGTGCGCCGCCGCGCTGCTGCTCCTGGAGCGGCTGCGCACCGACCGGACCGGGGAGTTCTAGATGCCGACGGGGGAGTTCTGATGCTGCTCAGCCTCGACGCCGCGACCGTGCGCTTCGGCGGGCGGGCGGTGCTGGACGCGGTCGGCCTCGACGTCGCCGAGCACGAGGTGGTGTGCGTCCTCGGGCCCAGCGGCAGCGGGAAGTCCACCCTGCTGCGGGCGGTCGCCGGGCTCCAGCCCCTGTCCGGCGGACGGATCCTGCTGGACGGCCGCGACCAGGCGGGCGTGCCCGCGCACAAGCGGGGCGTCGGCCTGATGTTCCAGGACCACCAGCTCTTCCCGCAGCGGGACGTCGGCGCGAACGTCGCCTTCGGGCCGCGCGTGCGCGGCGTCGCCAGGGGCGTACGGGACGCCGAGGTCGCGCAGTTGCTGGAGCTGGTCGGACTGCCCGGGGCGGCGCGGCGGGCCGTGGCCTCCCTGTCCGGCGGCGAGCAGCAGCGCGTGGCCCTCGCCCGCGCGCTCGCGCCCCGGCCCCGGCTGCTGATGCTGGACGAGCCGCTCGGCCAGCTCGACCGCTCGCTGCGCGAGCGGCTGGTGGTCGAACTGCGGGAACTGTTCGGCCGGTTGGGGACGACCGTGCTCGCCGTGACCCACGACCAGGGCGAGGCGTTCGCGCTGGCCGACCGGGTGGTGGTGATGCGCGACGGGCGGATCGCCCAGACCGGTACGCCCCTCGATGTCTGGCAGCGGCCCGCCGACGCGTTCGTGGCCCGCTTCCTCGGCTTCGACAACGTGGCCGAGGCGACCGTCGCCGGCGCGGCCGCCGACAGCCCGTGGGGCAAGCTCCCGGTGCCCGACGGCTCCCCGCAGGGCGCGCGCAGCGTGCTCGTCCGGCCCGCCGGTGTACGGCTCGTGGCGGCCGACGCGGGCCTGGCGTGCACGGTGACCGCCCGTACCTTCAAGGGCACCCATGTGGCCGTCCACCTCCAGCCGGGGGACGGGCAGCCGCGTCTGGAGGCCGCCTGCGCGCTGCGGGAGGCGCCCGCGGTCGGGGACACGGTCGGCGTGGAGTTCGACGTGGCCGAAATCGTGGTGATCGACTGAACGCCCACCTCTAGGGTGAGGGGCATGACTTTGCTCGCGCATGACCGTTACTGTGACGAAATCGCTCATCAGGTGGCGCAGTTGAGGGCCGTGGTCACCTCCGGCGCCGATCTGTCCGCGACCGTGCCGACCTGCCCGGACTGGTCGCTGGAGGACCTCGTACGCCATATGGGCGGCGCCCTGCGGTGGGTGGAGACGACCGTGCGCATCCGGGCGCAGGAGCGCGTTCCCCGCGACCAGGTGCCGCTCGGTGCCGGGCCCGAGGAACGGGGCGATGCGGCGGCACTCGACAAGTGGCTCGCGCAGACCGGTGAGCTGGTCGTCGCCACGCTGCGCGAGGCGGGCCCGGACACCGCGGTGTGGAGCTTCGTGCCGGGGAAGGCCGTCTCCGGGTTCTGGGCCCGCCGGATGACCCACGAGATCACCGTCCACCGCGCCGACGCGACCCTCGCCGCCGGGCTCGACTACGAACTGGCACCGGAGATCGCCGTCGACGCGATGGACGAGTGGCTGGACTTCGCCGTCTTCCTCCAGCAGGTCCGGGGCCGTGAAGAGGCCCTGCGCCTGGACGGCCCCATCCGCTCCATCCACCTCCACGCCACCGACGCCGATCCCGGCCTGAACGCCGAATGGCTGCTGGAGTTCGGCGCGGAGGGCGTGCGCTGGCGGCGCGGGCACGAGAAGGCCGCGGTCGCCCTGCGCGGCCCGCTCACCTCCGTGCTGCTCGCCTTCTACCGCCGACTGCCGCTGGACAGCCCCGAGTTGGAGGTGCTCGGCGAGCGGGAGCTGCTGGAGTTCTGGCTGCAGCGCGCGACCTTCGGCTGAGCGGAGGTCCCGGCGTACGACCGCGGCCCGTCCCCTGGCAAGGACCAGGGGGCGGGCCGCGGCGGCGGTGCGCAGGGGCGGGGGTCAGCCGTTGCCGCGCGCCCCGCGACGGCGCATGCCGAACCAGACCGCGCCACCGCCGACGACGACCAGCGCGCCCGCGACTCCGGCGATCAGGGGGGTGTTGGAGTTCGCACCGGTCTCGGCGAGGTTCGAGCTGCCGGCGGCCGGGGACGGCGCGTTGCTCGGGGCCGCGCTCGCCGGGGCGGAGCTGGAGGCGGAGTCCGACGGGGTGGGGGACGCCGACTGGGCCGGGGTGGACTTCGACGGCGACGGCTTCGGCGTCGTGGAGGCCGGCGGGGTCGGGGTGGAGCTCCCGGTCGCGCAGGCGGTGGACGGGGTGCTCAGCGCAGGCGTGATGTCCTGGTCGACGAAGGGGCTGGCCGTGACGTGGACGCGGTACGTCGCGTTCGGCTTCCAGTTCTCCTGGAAGGTGACCTCGGTGCCCTCGGCGGAGCCCTTGACCGGCTGCTCGCCGATCTGCTTCTCGACCCCGCCGTTGTTCGTGCGGAACACGGTGATGGTGGCGGGGGTACCGGAGGCGTCGTTGTCGGTCACGACGAGGACACCCTTGTTGCCGTCGCACTTGGCTTCGGCCTTGAACTCACGGATGTTGCACGCGGACGCGGTGCTGGACAGGCCCAGGACCACGGCGGCAGAGGCGGAGGCAACACCCAGGATGCGCACGGAACGGCGTGCGCTGCGGCGGGATATGGACACGTTTGTCCTTTACAGAGTGCACAACTGCGGGGGGTTGAGAGGGAGTTGCGGCGACGGATGAGGGAGACGCCCCAGCACCCCCAGGAGGCTCACAGGTCTATAAGCGCTCCGTAAGCAGTGTCAATGCATATGCCGTCAACGGCAGTTGGCTTTACCTTCTTATTAAACGCCGAGACGTTTGATCGCCTCCGGAGCCTGCTCGATCCGGTCAACGAGGGCGATACGGGACTCCATCGACCGGTCCGCGGCGAGCGAGCGCAGCAGCGGCCAGGCGGGCAACTCCCGTGTCCAGTGGGCCTCGTCCACCAGCACCATGGGCGCGGGCTCGCCGTGCGACTCGTAGTAGTTCGGCGTCGCGTTGTCGAAGATCTCCTGTACGGTCCCGGCGGCGCCCGGCAGGAAGACCACCCCGGCGGTGGAGCGGGCCAGCAGACCGTCCTCCCGGGTGGCGTTGGCGAAGTACTTCGCGATGTCCGAGGCGAAGGCGCCCGGCGGCTCATGGCCGTAGAACCAGGTGGGGATGCCGACGGAGGCGCCGCCCTTGGGCCAGCGGGCCCGCACCGCGAAGGCGGCGCGGGCCCAGTCGGTGACGGACGGCCGGAACGAGGGGACCGCGGCGAGGAGTTGGAGCGCCTCGTCCAGCATCGTGTCCTCGAAGGGGGCCGTGTACGCGCCGAGGTTCGCCGCCTCCATCGATCCCGGCCCGCCGCCGGTCGCGACGGTGAACCCGGCCCGGGCCAGCTCCCGGCCCAGCCGCGCGGCCCCCGCGTACCGGGCCGTGCCCCGGCCCGTCGCGTGCCCGCCCATGACGCCCACCACCCGCGCGCCGACGAGGAGTTCGTCCATGGCGTCGGACACGGCGTCGTCGTGGATCGCGCGCAGCATCGAGGCGAAGACGTCGCCGTCGGCCTTCGTGCGCCGGTACCAGGCGTAGGCGCGCGCGTCCGGCGTCGCCTCGTAGCCCTCCTCCAACGACTCGAACAGCTCGTCGGGCGTGTACGTGAAGGCGCGGTACGGGTCGAAGGGCAGACCCGGGACCGGCGGGAAGACCAGGGCTCCGGCCGACCGGACCCGGGCGGCGGCCCCGGGGTTCATCGCACAGCCGAGGAAGACGGCGCCGGCGGTGTCGAGGCTCACCAGGACGTCCGTACGGCCGGTCAGGTCGACGGCCTGGACGCGGTACCGGGCGAGGGTGCCCTGCTCGGCGACGACCTCGTCGAACTCGGCGAGTGACTCGATGCCCCGGCTGCGGGCGCCCCGCAGCGGCTGGGCGGGTGTCGGATCCACCCGCCCATGCTAGGCGCGTACGTCCGGGCGGAGCGGGCTCAGCCCTCGATCGCGGCCGGGTCCATCCAGATGACCTCCCAGGTGTGGCCGTCGAGGTCGTCGAAGGCCCGGCCGTACATGAAGCCCTGGTCCTGGGTCGGGCCGGTCTCCGTGCCGCCCGCGGCGATCGCCTTGTCCACCAGCTCGTCGACCTTCGCACGGCTCTCCGCGCTCAGACAGACCAGCACCTCGCTGGTCTTCGTGGCGTCGGCGATCTCCTTCTCGGTGAAGGTCGCGTAGAACGGCTTGGTGAGCAGCATCGCGACGATGGTGTCGCTGATCACTACGGAGGCCGCCTTCTCGTCGCTGAACTGGGGGTTGATCGAATAGCCCAGCTCGGTGAAGAACTTCTTCGAGGCGTCGAGGTCGTTCACGGGCAGGTTCACGAAGATCATCTGCTGGTACATGGGGTTTCTCTCCCGTGGTGTGCGTGCTGGGGTCAGCGTGTTCGAGAGGTAGACCGGGGGGCCGGCTCGAACTCATCGGCGATCGCGGAAGTCTTTCGGCGGATCTTCTCCGCAGTCTCCGCGTCCGCAGTCGCCGCGGTTTCCGCCGTCGCTGCTCAGCGGCCCACGGGCAGCGCCGCCAGGGCGGCGACGGCGAGGGTGAGCGGGCCGAACAGGGCCAGCAGGGCCGCCGCGCGCAGGGCCGCGGCCACGCGCAGCATCGTGGGCGGGGCGCCGAGCCGGAGCAGCGCGGCGGTCGTGTCGGACCGGCACTGGCGGGTCTCCACGGCCGCGGTGAGCAGGGTGGCGACCGTGCAGCCGGTGACGAGCAGCGCGCCGAGGCCGGCCAGAGGGCCGAACGCCGCCGCCGGGCCGGCGTACAGCGACGTCATGGCGTACCCGGCGGAGACGACCGCGCAGACGACGCCGAGGGGGCGGCCGATCCGGGTGGCCTCCGCCATGAGCACCCGGCCGGAGAGGAGCCGGAGGGCGCCGGGGCGGGTGCACTGGAGGAGCAGGCCGCACAGGTGGGTGAGGCCGGGGGCGGCGAGGACGAGACCGATGGCGATGAGGAGCCAGCCGCCGAGGACGGCGAGGTCCTGGCGGGCGGCGTAGGCGTGCATCGCGAGGCCGGCGGTGACGAGGGTGATGCCCCAGGGCAGACCGGCGGGGGCGTCCCGGGGAGGCGGGGGAGTGCCGTCGGCCCAGGTGGCTTCCGGCGCGGGGTCCGGGGCCGGGAGCTCGGGGCCGGCTTCGGATTCGGATGCGGTGGTGCCCGCTTCCGGGCCGGAGGCCGTCACGCTGGTGCCGCCGCCCGCGGCCTTGCGGCCCAGACGCGCGCCGAACCTGCCGTACGCCCCGAACGTCTCGCGGCCCCTCACCTCGCCGTACGCCCCGAAGCGGCCGAATCTGCGCGGTGCCGGGGTGGCGGGGCGCGGGTCCCGCGGGCGCAGGGACAGCGCCACCGTCACGGACGCCGTGACCGGGACCAGGGTCAGCAGGGTCAGGGCCGCCGGGACCGGGAAGGGCCGGCCGGCGGCCAGGAAGCCGGCCGCCGCGCCGTCGAAGGGCAGGCCCGTCAGGTCGCCGCGCAGATGGAGGAAGGCCAGCAGGGCGAGCAGCGAACCCAGCGTGCAGGACAGGGCCGTGGTCAGGGCGGAGACCGCCATGAGCCGGGCCGGGCCGAGGCCCGCCGCGGACAGTCCGGGGCGCTGCCGGGTGGCGGGGTCGGTGCGGGCGACGGCGAGGGCGAGGTACACCGTGGCGGCGAGCGGCACCGCGCACCAGACCAGGCGCAGCGTGGCGGCGTGGGCCGACTCCGGGTGGCCCAGGGCGTAGCCGAGGCAGGACAGCAGGAGGAACCCGGTGCCCGCGGTGGCCGTCGCCACCAGCAGGCGGCGCAGCTGGACGGCGGGCCGGGCCGCGCGGGTCAGACGGAGAGCGAGCACGCGGCCCGGCCTTCCGCCTGCGAGCTCTCCGGCAGGTACAGGGTCTGCACGCGCCGCCCGTCCAGCAGCGAGACCGTCCGGTCGGCGAGGGCAGCGATGTCGGGGTCGGTCGTGGCGAGGACGACGGTGATGCCGTGCGAGCGGGCGGCCGTGGTGAGCGTGCGCAGCACATGGGTGCGGTCGCCGCGGTGCAGCGGGGCCGTCGGTTCGTCGGCGAACAGCACCGTGGGGGCCGTGGCCAGCGCCCGGGCGATGGCGACGCGCTGGCGTTCGGCCTGCTGGAGCTGGTGCGGCCGGCAGCGGGACTTGTCGCCGACGTCGAGGCGCACCAGCCACTCCTGCGCGGCGACCTTGGCCCGGCGGCGGCCGGTGCCGCGCAGCATCAGGGGCAGGGCGGCGTTCTCCCAGGCGTTCAGCTCGGGGATCAGGACCGGGGCGGGGCCGATCCAGCCGAAGCGGTCCCGGCGCAGCCGTTCCCGGGCCATCGGGCCGAGGGTGTGCACGGGCACGCTGTTGAACCAGACCTCGCCGCCGCTCGCCGGCACCAGGCCGGACAGACAGGACAGCAGGGTCGACTTGCCGCTGCCGCGGGCGCCGGTGACGGCGAGGATCTCGCCCTCCCGCACCGCGAGCGAGACCCCGGCGAGCCCGGGGGAGCCGTCGGGGTGCCGGTAGTGCAGCGAGCGTGCCCAGAGCACGTCGTTGTCCGGTGGGGCCTCCATGGGCGTACACCTCGGTTCTGATCCGTTTTCCCGTTTGCCTCATCCCTCGTGTGGGGGAACGAAGGCTGGGCCGATCGGTCACTGGAACGCTAGGCAGCCGGTGCCGGGAGGCCGGACAGCACACGGCCCCGGGCCGCCGTTCCCACTCGAACGGACGGCACCGGGGCCGGTGATGATCAGCTGATCAGAGGACCGAGGCTCAGAGCTTCGTCCACGCCTCCGTCAGCGTCGCGCGCAGGATCTGCTCGATCTCGTCGAAGGTCTCCTGGTTGGAGATCAGCGGCGGGGCGAGCTGGATCACCGGGTCGCCGCGGTCGTCGGCACGGCAGTACAGGCCGTTCTCGAAGAGCGCCTTGGAGAGGAAGCCGTACAGGACGCGCTCGGTCTCCTCCTCGTTGAAGGACTCCTTGGTGTTCTTGTCCTTCACCAGCTCGATGCCGTAGAAGAAGCCGTTGCCGCGGACGTCGCCGACGATCGGCAGGTCGTGCAGCTTCTGCAGGGTCTGCAGGAAGGCGCCCTCGTTGTCGAGCACGTGCTGGTTGAGGCCCTCGCGCTCGAACAGGTCGAGGTTGGCGACACCCACGGCCGCCGACACCGGGTGGCCGCCGAAGGTGTAGCCGTGCAGGAAGGTGTTGTCGCCCTTGTAGAACGGCTCGGCGAGCCTGTCGGAGACGATGCAGGCGCCGATCGGGGAGTAGCCCGAGGTCATGCCCTTGGCGCAGGTGATCATGTCCGGGACGTAGCCGAACTTGTCGCAGGCGAACATCGTGCCGAGGCGGCCGAAGGCGCAGATGACCTCGTCCGACACGAGCAGTACGTCGTACTGGTCGCAGATCTCGCGCACGCGCTGGAAGTAGCCGGGCGGCGGCGGGAAGCAGCCGCCGGCGTTCTGCACGGGCTCCAGGAAGACCGCGGCGACGGTGTCGGGGCCCTCGAAGAGGATCTGCTGCTCGATCTGGTCGGCGGCCCAGCGGCCGAAGGCCTCCGGGTCGTCGCCGAATATCGGGGCGCGGTAGATGTTGGTGTTCGGCACCTTGTGCGCGCCCGGGACGAGCGGCTCGAAGGGGGCCTTCAGGGCCGGCAGGCCGGTGATGGACAGGGCGCCCTGCGGGGTGCCGTGGTAGGCGACCGCGCGGGAGATGACCTTGTACTTGGTCGGCTTGCCCTTGAGCTTGAAGTACTGCTTGGCGAGCTTCCAGGCGGTCTCGACGGCCTCGCCGCCGCCGGTGGTGAAGAAGACCTTGTTCAGGTCGCCCGGCGCGTAGTCGGCGAGGCGCTCGGCCAGCTCCACGGCCTTCGGGTGGGCGTAGGACCACACCGGGAAGAAGGCGAGCTCCTGGGCCTGCTTGAAGGCGGTCTCGGCGAGTTCCGTGCGGCCGTGACCGGCCTGGACCACGAACAGACCCGCGAGACCGTCGAGGTAGCGCCTGCCCTTGTCGTCGTAGATGTAGGTGCCCTCACCCCGGACGATGGTCGGGACGGGGGAGTTCTCGTACGAGGACATGCGGGTGAAGTGCATCCACAGGTGGTCGTACGCGGTGCGGCTGAGGTCCTTCTGGGTCACGGTTATCGGGTTCCCCACATGTAGGTCTGCTTCTTCAGCTTCAGGTAGACGAAGCTCTCGGTGGAGCGCACCCCGGGCAGGGCCCGGATGCGTTTGTTGATGACGTCCAGCAGGTGGTCGTCGTCCTCGCAGACGATCTCGGCGAGGATGTCGAACGAGCCCGCGGTCATCACCACGTACTCGACTTCCGACATGGCAGTCAGCGCGTCCGCGATCGACTCGACGTCGCCCTCGACGTTGATCCCGACCATCGCCTGCCGGCGGAAGCCCACGGTGAGCGGGTCCGTGACGGCGACGATCTGCATCACGCCCTGGTCCAGCAGCTTCTGGACGCGCTGGCGCACGGCCGCCTCGGACAGGCCGACGGCCTTGCCGATCGCGGCGTACGGCCGCCGGCCGTCCTCCTGGAGCTGCTGGATGATGGCGAGGGAGACGGCGTCCAGCTGGGGGCTGTTGCCGTTCCTGGACTCGCGGGTGGAGTCCCTCTGGTCTGCGCTTCGACTGGCCACGACTTCACTGTGCACGAGGTCTCGACAGTTCCGCAACCCTCCAGCGATGAAATTCGTTGTTTACGGCTTCGAAGCTTGCGGATTTCGCAGAAGTGGTACCGCTGGGGGTGTTGAAAACGTGGGCCTGACGACTAGGGTGGGTGTCTCAGCAATCGGACAGCGAGTAACAGCGAGTACCTGAATCAGGAGGCCGGCAGTGAGCACCGAGCTGCGTCGTCTGCGCAACTACATCGACGGTGAGTTCCGGGACGCCGCCGACGGACGGACCACCGAGGTGGTCAATCCCGCGACGGGCGAGGCGTACGCGACCGCGCCGCTGTCTGGTGCGGCGGACGTCGACGCGGCCATGGAGGCCGCCGCCCGCGCCTTCCCGGCCTGGCGCGACACGACGCCCGCCGAACGGCAGAAGGCGCTTCTGAAGATCGCGGACGCCTTCGAGGAGCGCGCCGAGGAGCTGATCGCGGCCGAGGTGGAGAACACGGGCAAGCCGGTCGGGCTGACCCGCTCCGAGGAGATCCCGCCGATGGTCGACCAGATCCGCTTCTTCGCGGGCGCGGCACGGCTGCTGGAGGGCCGCTCGGCCGGTGAGTACATGGACGGGATGACCTCGATCATCCGCCGTGAGCCGGTCGGCGTCTGCGCCCAGGTCGCCCCGTGGAACTACCCGATGATGATGGCCGTGTGGAAGTTCGCCCCGGCGATCGCCGCGGGCAACACGGTCGTCCTGAAGCCGTCGGACACCACCCCGGCCTCCACCGTCCTGATCGCCGACATCATGGGCTCGATCCTGCCCAAGGGCGTCTTCAACGTCGTCTGCGGCGACCGCGACACCGGCCGCCTGATGGTCGAGCACGACACCCCGGCGATGGCCTCGATCACCGGCTCGGTCCGCGCGGGCATGTCCGTCGCCGAGTCCGCGTCCAAGGACCTCAAGCGGGTCCACCTGGAGCTGGGCGGCAAGGCCCCGGTCGTCGTCTTCGAGGACACCGACATCGCCAAGGCCGTCGAGGACATCTCCGTGGCGGGCTTCTTCAACGCGGGCCAGGACTGTACGGCCGCGACCCGTGTCCTCGTCCAGGAGTCCATCCACGACGAGTTCGTGGCCGCGCTGGCCAAGGCCGCCGCCGAGACGAAGACGGGTCAGCCGGACGACGAGGACGTGCTGTACGGGCCCCTGAACAACCCGAACCAGCTCAAGCAGGTCTCCGGCTTCATCGAGCGCCTGCCCGCCCACGCCAAGGTCGAGGCGGGCGGCCAGCGGGTCGGCGACAAGGGCTACTTCTACGCCGCGACCGTCGTCTCCGGCCTGAAGCAGGACGACGAGATCATCCAGAACGAGGTCTTCGGCCCGGTCATCACCGTCCAGTCCTTCACGGACGAGGACCAGGCGGTGGAGTGGGCCAACGGCGTGGACTACGCCCTGGCCTCCTCGGTGTGGACCAAGGACCACGCCCGCGCGATGCGCATGTCCAAGCGGCTCGACTTCGGCTGCGTGTGGATCAACACCCACATCCCGCTGGTCGCCGAGATGCCGCACGGCGGCTTCAAGAAGTCCGGCTACGGCAAGGACCTTTCGGCGTACGGGTTCGAGGACTACACGCGCATCAAGCACGTGATGACGTCCCTCGACGCGTAACGCTCCGCGGGTTTCGGCCGCGTTCCGGGTGCGGGCGCGTGGGGGCTGGTCGCGCAGTTCCCCGCGCCCCTTGGGAGTTGGCGCCCAACCGGGTCGACACCGCGGCCCCGCGACCGCGATCGACAAGGTGTCGGACGGGGAACGGCATGCTCGACGCAGCGTCGATTGTCCGTTCGGCGGGCGGGAGGGCATCCTTCCGGGGTGCCCCAGACTCCCTCTCGTACGTCCGTGATGTCCCGCCGTTCCCTGCTGCGCGCCCTCGGCGGCACCGCCGCGCTCGGCGCGCTGGCCGGCTGTGGGGTGCCCGCCGCCTACGTCCAGCCCGGCGACCGCGCCGCCCCGGACGACTCCGCGGCCGACAAGAAGCTGACCTGGGCGAACTGGCCGCTGTACATCGACACCGACGACAAGAACCCGAACCGGCGGCCCACCCTGGAGGCCTTCCAGAAGCGCACCGGCATCTCCGTCGACTACGTCGAGGAGATCAACGACAACGACGAGTTCTTCGGCAAGATCAGCCCCGCGCTGATGAACCACCAGTCCACCGGCCGCGACCTGATCGTCATCAGCGACTGGATGTGCGCCCGGTTCGTGCGCCTCGGCTGGGTGCAGCGGATGGACCGCGCCCACCAGCCGAACATCGCGAAGTACCTCGACCCGCTGCTGCGCTCACCGGCCTTCGACAAGGGCCGCATGTCCACCGTGCCCTGGCAGTCGGGCATCACCGGCATCGCCTACAACCACAAGAAGCTGGGCCGCGAGATCCGCCGGGTGAAGGACCTCTGGGCGAGCGACCTCAAGGGCCGCGTGACCCTCCTGTCCGGCCTGGACGAGTCGTTCGCGCTGCTCATGCAGGGCAACGGGGTGGACATCACCCGGTGGACGGCGGCCGACTTCCACGCCGTCTGCGACCAGGTCGAACGGCAGGTCCACCGCGGCCAGATCCGCCGCTTCACCGGCAACGACTACACCAAGGACCTGGTCAGCGGCGACGTGCTCGCCTGCCAGGCCTACTCCGGCGACGTCATCCAGCTCCAGGCGGACAACCCCGACATCCGCTTCGTCGTCCCCGAGGAGGGCGCCGAGCTGTGGTCGGACTCCCTCATGATCCCCAACCGCGCCCGCCACAAGGCCAACGCGGAGCGCCTGATCGACTACTACTACGACCCCGAGGTCGCCGCGAAGCTCGCCGCCTGGGTCAACTACGTCTGCCCGGTCCCCGCGGCCAAGGAGGTCCTGGCGTCCTCGAAGGACAAGGACACCGCGGCCCTCGCCGACAACCCCCTGATCTTCCCGGACACCACCATGCGGGGGCGCCTCGCCATCGCCCGCGACATCACCTCCACGGAACGGGTGGAGTTCGCCAAGCGCTGGAACACGATCGTGGGGCTCTGACGGGGGCTCGGCTCCCCTCTGACAATTCCGATCTCCCGCGCTCTCCGTTGGTGTGGGAGTCGTGAAGAGCTCTCGCAGGGTTCTGGGGATTCGGTCACGGGAGCGGAAAGATCGGAGGGCACTCGGCGCTTGCGGACAGGTCGGGCGCCGCCCCATGCGATGGGAGACCGATCGACGATGTTCACTCCGGTGCGCAGCAGAGTACGGACGGCCGCGCTCGCGCTCTTGGCCGCTACGGCCCTCGCCCTCGGCGCGACCCCCACGACCGGTGCGGCAGCGGCCCCCGCTCCCGCGAAACAGGGACCAACCTCGGTGGCCTATGTCGAGGTGAACAACAACAGCATGCTGAACGTCGGCAAGTACACCCTCGCGGGCGGCGGCGGCAACGTCTTCGACATCGCCGTGATCTTCGCGGCGAACATCAACTACGACACGGGCACGAAGGCGGCGACCCTGTACTTCAACGAGAACGTGCAACGCGTCCTCGACAACGCCGCCACGCAGATACGGCCGTTGCAGCAGAAGGGCATCAAGGTCGTCCTCTCGGTGCTCGGCAACCACCAGGGCGCGGGCTTCGCCAACTTCCCGTCCCGGCAGGCGGCTTCGGCGTTCGCGAAACAACTCTCGGACACCGTGGCCGAGTACGGCCTCGACGGCATCGACTTCGACGACGAGTACGCCGAGTACGGCAACAACGGGACCGGCCAGCCCAACGACAGCTCGTTCGTGTACCTGGTGTCGGCACTGCGCGCGAACATGCCGGACAAGATCATCAGCCTCTACGACATCGGCCCGGCCGCGTCGAGTCTGTCCTACGGCGGCGTCGACGTCTCGTCCGACTTCGACTACGCCTGGAACCCGTACTACGGCACCTGGCAGGTCCCCGGCATCGCCCTGCCCAAGTCGAAGCTGTCGCCCGCGGCCGTCGAGATCGGCGGGACCTCGCAGAGCACGGCCGCCGACCTCGCCCGCCGCACGGTCGCTGAGGGGTACGGCGTCTACCTGACGTACAACCTCGACGGCGCCGATCGCAGCGCCGACGTCTCCGCGTTCACCAGGGAGCTGTACGGCAGTGACGCCGTCTACGCGCCATAGTCCGACCGTCCCTTCCGCAGGCCGCGCCTTCGACAACGATGTCGGAGGCGCGGTCGCTCGCGGAGCCGGAGCGGCGGGCTGCTGCTCGCCATCGGGCGCTTTTGAACGTGTTCAATTGTCGGCGTAGGCTGCCGTCATGAGCGACAGAGCCGCCCTTCTCAAGGGCATTCGCGTCTGGTTGGTCCTCTTCGTGGTGTGTCTCGTCCTCAGCGGGGCCACCGCCTTCCCCCTCGTGCACGAACTGCGCTGGACCGAGAGCCTGTTGCGCGCGCTGTCCGTGCCGGAGGGGCTGCCGGGGCTGATGGACTGGATCGTGCGGGTGCGGCACGGGCTCGACACCGCCGACGCCGACTACCCGTTCCTTCTCTACGGCACCGACTGGCTGGCCTTCGCCCATCTCGTCATCGCCGTCGCCTTCTACGGGCCGTACCGCGACCCGGTCCGCAACATCTGGGTCGTCGAGTTCGGGATGATCGCCTGCGCCGGGATCGTCCCGCTGGCCCTCGTCTGCGGGCCGATCCGCTCGATCCCCTTCTGGTGGAGCCTGATCGACATGTCCTTCGGGATCTTCGGGGTCGTCCCGCTGTACGTCGTACGGAAGAAGATCAAGCGACTGGAGGCGCTGCCCCGGCCGGCCGTCAGCGGTTGACCGCAGGGCGGGCCCGCCGGCGCCGTGCCGGTGCGTGGACCGTCGTCGAGAACGGTGCGCGGGCGGACGGAAAACTGTTATCCGCGCCCCCTCCACTCCGTCTCCTCGCACGTCACCGTTCCCTCACGCGCGGAGTCCCCCTCATGCCCAGCCCCGCCCACCAGCACGTCAACAAGCACCGTCTCAGCCGCCGGGGCCTCTTCACCGTCGGCGGCGGACTCGCGGCGGCCGGAGTGCTCGGCGGTGGGATCGCCGCGTTCTCCGGTGCCGGAGCGGACGCCGCGCAGTCCCCGCGCGCGGCCGGCGCGAGCCCCTCCGCGAGTGCCGCCGCCACGGCGTCCGCCGGGCGCAAGCACTTCGCCCACCCCGGCCTGCTGCACAACGCCGGTGACCTGCACCGCGCCAAGGTCCGTGTCGCCGCCGGCCGGGACCCGTGGCTCGCCGGCTGGAAGCGGCTCACCGCCAACCCGCACTCCGCCAGCTCCTGGCGGCCTCGCCCGCAGGCCACCGTCGTCCGCGGCGCCGTGCCCGGCCAGAACTACACCGTCCTCTACAACGACATCCACGCCGCCTACCAGAACGCCCTGCGCTGGAAGATCGGCGGTACCAGGGCCAACGGCGACACGGCCGTCGCCCTCCTCAACACCTGGTCGGCCACCCTCACCACGCTCACCGGCAACGCCGACCGCTTCCTGGCCGCCGGGATCTACGGCTACCAGTTCGCCAACGCCGCCGAACTCGTCCGCGACCACCCGGACTTCGACTTCGCCCGCTTCCGGAAGATGCTGCGCACGGTCTTCTACCCGATGAACATCGACTTCCTGACCCACCACAACGGCGCCGTCATCTCCAACTACTGGGCCAACTGGGACCTGTGCAACCTCGCCTCGGTGATGGCCATCGGGATCCTGCTCGACGACCACGCCCTGTTCCGCGGCGCCGTGACGTACCTCAAGAAGGGCGAGGGCAACGGCTCCTTCAAGAACGCCATCCCCTTCCGCTACGCCGGGCAGGGCCTCGCCCAGTGGCAGGAGAGCGGCCGCGACCAGGGGCACAGCATGATGGGCATCGGCCTGCTCGGCGCGATCTGCGAGATGGCCTGGAACCAGGGCGTCGACCTCTACGGCTACGACGACAACCGCTTCCTGCACGCCGCCGAGTACGTCGCCCGCTACAACCTCGGCGCGGACGTGCCCTTCACGCCGTACGGCTGGCGCTCGGGCACCGGACACGGCCAGTGGCGCGAGCAGACCGTGATCTCCGCCACGGCCCGCGGCCAGCTCCGGCCCGTCTGGGAGATCCTGCACAACCACTACGCCCGCCGCCGCAGGCTCAGCACGCCGTACGTCACGGCCATGGCCGAGAAGGTGCGCGCGGAGGGCGGGGGCGGCGACTACGGGCCGAACAGCGGAGGCTACGACCAGCTCGGCTTCGGGACGCTGCTCTACAGCAAGTGAGACACCAACGGGAGTCGGGATCGGTGGACGGGCGGGACTGGCGCACCACGGTCGCGGCCGCGCAAGGAGGCGACCGGCGGGCCCTGGACGAGCTGACCGCGGGCTGGCTGCCGCTCGTCTACAACATCGTCGGCCGCACCCTGGGCGGCCACGCGGACGTCGACGACGTCGTGCAGGAGACCATGCTGCGCGCCGTCGGCAACCTCGGTTCGCTGCGCGACCCGGACAGCTTCCGGTCCTGGCTCGTGGCCATCGCCATGCGGCAGCTCCGGGACCGGGCGCGCCGCCGCTCCGCCGACCGGCTCGCCGAGGACGCCGCCGCGGACACCGCCGACTTCGCCGAACTCACCGTACTGCGGCTGCAGTTGGAGGGTCAGCGGCGCGAGGTAGCGCGGGCCGTGCGCTGGCTGGACGACGAGGACCGGCAGCTGGTGTCGCTGTGGTGGCTGGAGGTGGCGGGCGAGCTGACCCGGCGCGAACTGGCGGAGGGCCTCGGCATCAGCCGGCAGCACGCCGCCGTACGCGTCCAGCGGCTGAAGGGGCGCCTGGAGACGGCGCGCGGCATCGTGCGCGCGCTGGACGGGGCGTGCCCGGAGCTGGGTGAGCTGACCGCCCGCTGGGACGGGCGGCCCGACTCCGTCTGGCGCAAACGGCTGGCCCGGCATCTGCGCGGCTGCGGCTACTGCGGTGACGCCCCCGAGTCGCTCGTCCCGGCGGAGCGGCTGCTGGTCGGCCTCGCCCTGGTGCCGGTCCCGGCGGGGTTCGCGCTGTCTCTCGCGCTCGGCGGCAGGACGGCGGCGGCCGGCGCCTCCGTGGGCTGGTCGGCGAAGGTGTTCGGCGCGCTGACCAAGCCCGCCGTGGCCCTGGCGGCGGGGGCGACCGTCGTGGCGGGCGGCGCCTACATCGCCGTACACGCCCCGGACCACCACCGGCCGGGGAGCGGTCCGGCCGTCACCTCCACGGCGAGCGGAACGGCCGTGGCACCGCCGGGGCTCAGGCCGCCGTCCCCGTCCCCGGCCCCGTCCACGTCTCCGACTCCGGCCCCGTCGGCCTCTCCCACCGCTCTGTACGGCACGGTCGTCGACGCCGTCGACCGGGCGCCGGACCCGGACACGCGCCCGGCCGCCCTGCCCCGCCGGCCCGCGACCGGCGTCACGAGCACCGGCGGCGCGCACGCCGTGATGAACCACCGCGGGGAGAGCGTGACGCTGCGCGGGCAGGGCTATGTGCTGGTCCGCTGGCAGATCTCGCCGCAGTACCGCTCCGGCGGCCTGGTCATGCCCGCCTGGACGGGCCTGACGGGCAAGCTCTTCCATGTGGCCTCGGGCGGCGGGCGGCGCATGGACGACCCCGTGAGCACCACCGACCCCACCGCCACGGGCATGGGCAGCAGAGCCGTCGGTTACGACGTCCTGCCGCCCGGGACGCAACAGATGTGGCAGAACGAGTACTTCTACCTCGACGGTGCCGTCACCCTCACCCAGAACGAACGCGGCGCCGACTACGGCCTGAGCGTCCTCCCGAGCACCTGGGACGCCGTCGAGAAGGACGTCACGACCGGCCCCGCCCAGGGCGCCAGGCGCTACGGGCTGGTCCGCGACACCGGCAGGGACGACACCCCGGTCCCGCAGTACCTCACCCGCGCCACCCCGGCGGACACCTCGACCGTCGCCCAGCGGTCCGACGTCTAGCCGATGCCTAGCTGCCGCCGCGCAGGGCGTGCAGCACCTCGACGCGGTTCGTGGTGACCGAGTCGACGCCCAGGTCCAGCAGCCGGCTCATCGAGCGGCGGGTGTCCGGGGTCCAGACGGAGACGAGGTAGCCGTCGTGGTGGACACGCGCGGCCAGGTCCCGGCTCACCAGCGAGAAGCGGTAGTTGAGCCAGCGCGGCCTGATCACGTCGAGCAGCGCGGGCCGGGGCGGGGCGAGCGTCGTCCAGGTCAGGGCGATCTCGGCGGCCGGGTCGGCGGCGCGCACGGCGAGCATGGCCTCGGCGTGCGCGCAGTAGTAGACGCGGTCCTCGGCCCCGCACTGCCGGACCACGTCCATGACCCGGTCCACCATGCGCCGCTCCACCCGCCCGCACAGGTCCACCATCACCCGGGCGTCACCGGTCGCGGCCAGCGCCTGCGCGAGCGTCGGCACACCGCCCGCCGTGAGCCCGCGCACCTCCTCGGCGGACAGCGCGGCGAGCGGCCGGTCGACCTCCCACAGCCGTTTCAGCGTCTCGTCGTGCAGCAGCACGGGGACACCGTCACGGCTGAGCCGTACGTCGATCTCGACCGCGTCCGCGCCCTGGTCGAGCGCGGAACGCAGCGAGTCGGTCGTGTTCTCGCGGAAGCGGTAGGGGTCGCCGCGGTGGGCCACGGCGGTCACGGTCTGCATGACCCCCATTGTGGCGGGCCCGGTCGAACGGAAGGGGTCAGCGGGCCAGCCAGGCGGCGGTGTAGGTGTCGATCTCCGCCGCGATCCGCGCCTTGCCCGCAGCGTCCAGGAAGGAGGCCTCCACCGCGTTCTTCGCGAGTCCGGCCAGGCCCCGCTCGTCCAGGTCGAGCAGGCGGGCGGCCACCGCGTACTCGTTGTTGAGGTCGGTGCCGAACATCGGCGGGTCGTCGGAGTTGATCGTGACCAGCACCCCGGCCTTCGCGAACTCCTTGATCGGGTGCTCGTCCAGGGTGCTCACCGCGCGGGTGGCGATGTTGGAGGTCGGGCACACCTCCAGCGGGATCCGGTGCTCGGCGAGGTGCGCGAGGAGCCTCGGGTCCTGCGCGGAGCTGGTGCCGTGCCCGATGCGCTCGGCGCTCAGCTCGGTCAGCGCGTCCCACACCGTCTGCGGGCCGGTCGTCTCCCCGGCGTGCGGCACGGAGTGCAGTCCGGCGGCGACGGCCCGGTCGAAGTACGGCTTGAACTGCGGCCGGGGTACGCCGATCTCGGGCCCGCCGAGCCCGAACGACACCAGGCCCTCCGGCCGGATCCGGTCGTCGGTGGCCAGCCGGGCAGTCTCCTCGGCGGACTCCAGCCCGGCCTCGCCGGGAATGTCGAAGCACCAGCGCAGCACGGTCCCGAACTCGGACTCGGCCGCCTTGCGGGCGTCCTCGATGGCCGCCATGAAGGCCAGCTCGTCGATGCCGCGCCGGGTGGAGGAGAACGGCGTGAGGGTCAGCTCGGCGTACCGCACCTGCTGGCGGGCCAGGTCACGGGCCACCTCGTAGGTCAGCAGCCGGATGTCCTCGGGGGTGCGGATCAGGTCCACCACCGACAGGTACACCTCGATGAAGTGCGCGAAGTCGGTGAAGGTGAAGTACTCGGCCAGGGCCTCCGGGTCGGCCGGGACCTTGGAGTCGGTGTGCCGGGCGGCCAGTTCCGAGACGATGCGGGGGGAGGCGGAGCCGACGTGGTGGACGTGCAGTTCGGCCTTGGGGAGGCCGGCGATGAAGGTCCGCAGATCGCGGTCGGCGGTGCCGGTGGCGGGTGCGGAGCTGTGGTCGGTCAAGGGGTCCTCCCCGGAAACGGGCGCCCGCGGAACGGGGTTCGGGACGGGGTCCGTGGAACGGGGTCCGTGGAACCGGTCCGTGGTGCGGGCGCGGTGATCGGCTGATCGGTTGCGCGGGATCATCGTAGGCCCCCGGCCCGCGCCGCCGTCCGGGGCGGCCCGTAGCATGAACACATCCAGTTGAGGGGGTTGCGTTCACGATGTCCGACGAGGTGCCGCACCACACGCCACCGGAGCAGCAACGTGCCGGCGAGCGGCCCGCGTCGTCCCCGGTGTCGCTGAACAAGACCGCGGAGGAGCAGACCGCGGGGAGCCAGGCGTCGCAGGAGAGGGTCGCGGGCACGGCACCGGCGGCTCCGCAGGCCCCGGCGGGTACCGTGCCTGCGGCCGCGCAGGCCCCGGCTCCCGGCCAGGGGCCCGGGTTCGGCTCCTTCGGCTCGGTCCATGACCAGCAGACGGTGATCTCGCTGCCCACCGACGCCGCGGCGGCGTCCTGGGCCCCGCCCGCCCCCGCCGCCGCGCCCTTGGCGAACCCCTTCGCGGCCCCGGCCGACCCGTACGCCCCGCCGACGGCCACGGCGCCGCCCGCGCACCCGTACGGCGCCCCGGCCGCCCCCGCGCAGCCGTACGCCCCGCCCCTCGGGCAGTACCCGGCGTCCGAGGCGGTGCCCCCGCCGCCCATCGCGCCCGACGGCCCCGGGCAGCTGCCGTACTACCCGCCCGCGCCGTCGGCCTACGGCGACCCCGGCGCCTACCCGGCCGCGCACGCCTACGGCTGGCCGGGCATGCAGCCGGCCCCGAGCAACGGCCTGGGCACGGCCGCCCTGGTCTGCGGCATCCTGTCCACGGTCGGCTTCCTGCTGTGGCCGATCGCCCTGGTGCTGGGCATCCTCGCGATCATCTTCGGCGCGATCGGCCGGGGCAAGGCGAAGCGGGGCGAGGCGACGAACCCGGGCATGGCCCTGGCGGGGCTCATCTGCGGGTCGGTGGGCATCGTGCTGGTGCTGGGGTTCTGGGCAGTCGTCATAGCCCTGCTCCACTGAGTCCCCCGAGCGCGGCCGACCCGAGCGGCGCTCGGCCCGGGGGAGAGCTACGCCAGCCTCTCCCGCGCCGCCATCAGCGCGAACCCCAGCAGATTCGGGCCCTTCCAGCGCTGCGGGTCCATCGCCGCCTCGTCCGTCGCCGCGAGGCCGATTCCCCACACCCGGTCCACCGGGCTCGCCTCCACCAGCACCCGGTCACCGGTGCCGAGCAGGAAGGCGCGGAGCGCGTCGTCGGACGCGAACTTGTGCACGCTGCCCTCGACCACGATCCGGAACCGCTCCCGCTCCCATATCTCCTCGTCGAAGCCCCGGACCAGCCGCCCGGCCTTCTTCGCCCGGGAGGGATGCCCGGCGGCGAGCACCTTGCGCTCGGCCTCCTCGTCCTCGAAGAGCCGTGCCTTGCCCGCCATCATCCAGTGCTCGGCCGTCGCGTACTCCACACCGTCGACCACGAACGGTGACGGCCACCACTGGCTCAGACAGCTCGCGCCGATGCTGCCGTCCTTTGTCGGCCGGTGCCCCCAGAAGTGCAGGTACTTCACCCGGGCCCCGGACCGGACCTCGCTGATCAGGGCTTCGAGCCCGTCGATCTTCCCCATGCACGCGAGTCTGGCACGCACCACTGACACTCCGTCCGTCCTTTTCTGCCCCGACTCGACATCTGGTCGACAGATTCCGTCGCGTAACCAAAAGGCAACAACGGAATCACTTGTTGGAGTCCACTTGCTCTGTCAGGATCGGCACTCAAATCGAGCTGGAGCTACGCCACCCAACCCCCGGGGACGGGGCGCACGGCGGAGGAGAGCGACATGCACAACCCGGGCACCGCCACCCCGGAACGATTTCCCGCACAGGACCGGTTCGCCGAGGGTGCGCAGTTCGTCGCGGGCCGCCTGACGAAGGGGACCTCGGGCCGCACCCACGCCGTGGTCGACCCCGCGACCGGCGAGGAGGTGTACACCTACGAGCTGGCCGGCGCCGACGACGTCGACGCGGCCGTGGCCGCCGCCCGCGCCGCGTTCCCCGGCTGGTCCTCGACCACCCCGGGCGAGCGCTCGGACGCGCTGCACCGCTTCGCCGCCGTGCTCGCCGACCGGGCGGAGGAGTTCGCCCGCGCGGAGTCCCTCCAGTGCGGCAAGCCGCTGAAGCTCACGCGCGAGTTCGACGTGCCGGGCACCATCGACAACACCGCCTTCTTCGCGGGCGCCGCCCGGCACCTGGCCGGTCAGTCCGCCGGCGAGTACTCCGGGGACCACACCTCGTACGTCCGCCGGGAACCCATCGGTGTCGTCGGGTCCATCGCCCCCTGGAACTACCCCCTCCAGATGGCCGCCTGGAAGATCCTCCCGGCGATCGCCGCGGGCAACACGATCGTGCTGAAGCCCGCCGAGCTGACCCCGCTCACCTCGCTGCTGTTCGCTCAGGCCGCCACGGACGCCGGCCTCCCCGACGGCGTGATCAACATCGTCACCGGGACCGGGCGGGCGGCGGGGGAGCACCTCGTCGGGCACCCCGACGTCGCCATGACCTCGTTCACCGGGTCCACCGCCGTCGGCAGGCGCGTCGCCGAGGTCGCCACCGCCACCGTCAAGCGCCTGCACCTGGAGCTGGGCGGCAAGGCCCCCTTCGTGGTGTTCGACGACGCCGACCTGGAGGCCGCCGCCAACGGCGCCGTCGCCGGCGCGCTCATCAACACCGGCCAGGACTGCACGGCCGCCACGCGCGCGTACGTGCAGCGCCCGCTGTACGAGGCGTTCGTGGAGCGGACCGCCGCGCTCATGGAGACCGTGCGGCTGGGGGATCCCTTCGCCCCCGGCACCGACCTCGGGCCGCTCATCTCGCACGTCCAGCGGGACCGGGTCGCCGGCTTCGTGGACCGGGCGCGTGCCTACGCGCGCGTGGTGACCGGCGGCGAGGCACCGAAGGGGGAGCTGGCGGACGGCGCCTACTACCGGCCGACGCTGGTCGCCGACGCCGCCCAGGACAGCGAGATCGTCCAGTCCGAGATCTTCGGCCCGGTCCTGGTCGTCCTGCCCTTCGACAGCGACGAGGAGGGGCTCCGGCTGGCCAACGACACCCCCTACGGCCTGGCCGCCTCCGCGTGGACCGGCAACGTCTACCGGGCCAACCGCGCGACCCGCGAGATCAAGGCGGGCTGTGTGTGGATCAACGACCACATCCCGATCATCAGCGAGATGCCGCACGGCGGCTACAAGGCGTCCGGGTTCGGCAAGGACATGTCGGTGTACTCCTTCGAGGAGTACACGCAGGTCAAGCACGTCATGTTCGACAACACGGCGGTGGCGAGGAAGGACTGGCACCGCACCGTCTTCGGGGACCGCTGAGCAGGCCCGGCGAAGTCCGGTCCGGTTCGGCAACGCCCCGAAGGGGCGCGGAACTGCGCGGCCGGCCACGACGGACCCGCAGACGACCGACGGCACATCGCGGCGCTTCCAGCGGAGCGCTCGGCACCCCCCCGGCCACCGACCAGGCCGGCACCTTCCCCTCCAAGGGCACCTCCTCCAAGGGCACTTCCCGAAAGGCACCACGCGCATGGAGCACTACGAGCCCCACCGCCCGACCCCTGTCGCGGCCCCGACCCGCCGGTCGCTGCTGCGCGCCTCGGCGGGCGGCGCGCTCGCGGTCGGCGGACTCGGGGCGCTGAGCGCCTGCGGGATCCCCGCGGCGAGCAAGAACCAGGGCGGGGTCTCCGCCGACGACCACTCGGCCACGGAGAAGACCGTCAACTTCTCCAACTGGCCCGAGTACATCGACGTGGACGCCAAGGGCAAGAGCCACCCCACGCTCGACCACTTCGCCCGGCGGACCGGCATCAAGGTCACCTACACCGAGGACATCAACGACAACGACGAGTTCTTCGGCAAGATCCAGCCCGAGCTGGCCGCCGGCCACGACACCGGCCGCGACCTCATCGTGCTCACCGACTGGCTGGCCGCCCGCATGATCCGGCTCGGGTACGTCCAGAAACTGGACGCGTCCAACCTGCCGCACGCCTTCGCCAACCTGTCGGACCAGTTCCGGGCCCCCGACTGGGACCCGGGCCGCGCCTACTCGTACCCCTGGCAGGGCATCTCGACCGTCATCGCCTACAACAAGAAGGCGCTCGACGGCATCGAGGTGAAGTCGGTCTCCGACCTGCTCGACAACCCCAAGCTCAAGGGCCGCGTCGGCTTCCTGACCGAGATGCGCGACAGCATCGGCATGACCATGCTCGACATGGGCAAGGACCCGGCGAAGTTCACCGGTGACGACTACGACGCGGTGATCGCCCGCCTCCAGAAGGCCGTCGACAAGGGCCAGATCCGCCGTTTCACCGGCAACGACTACACCTCGGACCTCACCAAGGGCGACTTCGCGGCCTGCATCGCCTGGGGCGGCGACATCGTCCAGCTCCAGGCGGACAGCCCGGAGGTCGGCTACGTCATCCCCGACAGCGGCTACATGACGTCGACGGACAACCTGCTCATCCCCAACCGGGCGCGCCACAAGACGAACGCCGAGCGGCTCATCGACTACTACTACGAGCCCGAGCCCGCCGCCGAGCTGGCCGCCTACATCAACTACGTGAGCCCCGTCGCCGGAGTACAGCCCTACCTTGCGAAAATCGACGCTTCGGCGGCGAAGAACCCGCTGATCATTCCCGACAAGGCCATGCAGGCCAAGTCCCATGCCTTCCGCGCGCTGACGCAGAAGGAAGAGACGGCCTACCAGCAGAAGTTCTCGAAGCTCACAGGGGCGTGACGACGATGACGACACCAGACAACAGCGGCGACGTCCGCCTCTCCGGTATCAGCAAGACGTACGACAACGGCTTCACCGCCGTGCACCCGCTCGACCTGACCGTCCCGCAGGGCTCCTTCTTCGCCCTGCTCGGCGCCTCGGGCTGCGGCAAGACCACCACCCTGCGCATGATCGCCGGCCTGGAGGAGCCCACGACGGGCTCCGTCCGCCTCGGCGACCAGGACGTGACCCACCTGCCGCCCTACAAGCGGCCGGTGAACACGGTCTTCCAGTCCTACGCCCTCTTCCCGCACCTCGACATCTTCGAGAACGTCGCCTTCGGGCTGCGCCGGCGCGGCATCAAGAGCGTGAAGAAGCAGGTCGAGGACATGCTGGACCTGGTCCAGCTCGGCGAGCAGGCGCGCAAGAAGCCGCACCAGCTCTCCGGCGGCCAGCAGCAGCGCGTCGCCGTCGCCCGCGCCCTGATCAACCACCCCAAAGTGCTCCTGCTCGACGAGCCCCTGGGCGCCCTCGACCTCAAGCTGCGCCGCCAGATGCAGCTGGAGCTCAAGCGCATCCAGACCGAGGTCGGCATCACCTTCGTGCACGTCACGCACGACCAGGAGGAGGCCATGACGATGGCCGACACGGTCGCCGTGATGAACGCGGGCCGCGTCGAGCAGCTCGGCTCGCCCACCGACCTGTACGAGAACCCGAACACCACCTTCGTCGCGAACTTCCTCGGCACCTCCAACCTCATCGAGGCCGAGGTCGACACCAAGAACGGCGACGACATCGTCCTCAAGGCGGGCGGCGGCAGGCTCGTCCTGCCGAAGGCGCGATGTTCGGCGCCCACGACGGCCGGCGGCAAGGTGCTGGTCGGCATCCGCCCCGAGAAGATCTCGCTCACGCACGCCGACGACGCGGGCGAGATACCCGAGGGCCGCAACCGCCTCACCGGCACGATCGCCGACGCGAGTTTCATCGGCGTCTCCACGCAGTACGTCATCGACAGCCCGGTCTGCGACGAACTCGCGGTGTACGTCCAGAACGTCGAGCGCGACGGCCGTCTCGTGCCCGGCGCCGACGTCGTCCTGCACTGGAGCCCGGCGCACACGTTCGGCCTCGACGCGGCCCAGTCCCTGCTTGCTGGGACGGTGGGCTCCGCGGGCACCGAGGAAGAGGCGGCCGCCTGATGTCGACCCTCACCGAAACCGAGGCGCCCCCGCCTCTGTCTCCCACGCCCGGGGAGACCAGGCCCCCGCGCAAGCGCGGCCGGTTCACGCCCTACTGGCTGCTGCTGCCCGGCCTGCTGTGGCTGGTCGTCTTCTTCGCGCTGCCGATGATCTACCAGGCCTCCACCTCCGTGCAGCAGGGCTCGCTGGAGAACGGCTACAAGGTCACCTGGCACTTCGCGACCTACTGGGACGCGTTCGGCCAGTACTGGCCGCAGTTCCTGCGGTCCGTCCTCTACGCGGCCGCCGCGACCGTCGGATGCCTGCTGCTCGGCTATCCGCTGGCCTACCTGATCGCCTTCCGCGCGGGCCGCTGGCGGAACCTGATCATGATCCTGGTGATCGCGCCGTTCTTCACCAGCTTCCTGATCCGCACGCTCGCCTGGAAGACGATCCTCGCCGACAACGGCCCGGTCGTGCACACGCTGAACTCGCTGCACATCCTGGACCTCACCAACTGGCTCGGCTGGACGGCCGGCGACCGGGTGCTGGCCACCCCGCTCGCCGTGGTGTGCGGACTGACGTACAACTTCCTGCCGTTCATGATCCTGCCGCTGTACACCTCGCTGGAGCGGATCGACGGACGGCTGCACGAGGCGGCCGGCGATCTGTACGCCAAGCCGTGGACCACCTTCCGCAAGGTGACCTTCCCGCTGTCGATGCCGGGCGTGGTCTCCGGCACGCTGCTGACCTTCATCCCGGCGGCCGGTGACTACGTCAACTCCGAACTGCTCGGCTCCACCGACACCCGCATGATCGGCAACGTCATCCAGACGCAGTTCCTGCGCATTCTGGACTACCCGACGGCCGCGGCCCTCTCCTTCATCCTCATGGCCGCCATCCTGGCCATGGTCACGATCTACATCCGCCGGGCCGGGACGGAGGATCTGGTCTAATGCCCCTCGTCAACTGGCTCAAGCGCCGTCTCGTCGTCATCGCGGGACTGCTGACGCTCGCCTATCTGCTGCTGCCCAACGTCATCGTGACGGTGTTCTCCTTCAACAAGCCGAAGGGGCGCTTCAACTACGAATGGCAGCAGTTCTCGCTGGACGCCTGGAAACAGCCGTGCGGCGTCGCCGACATGTGCGGCTCGCTGTCCATCAGCCTCCAGATCGCCGTGTGGGCGACGATCGGCGCCACGGTCCTCGGCACGATGATCGCGTTCGCGCTGGTCCGCTACCGCTTCCGCGCACGCGGCGCCGTCAACTCGCTGATCTTCCTGCCGATGGCGATGCCCGAGGTCGTCATGGCCGCCTCGCTGCTCACCCTGTTCCTCAACATGGGCGCGCAGCTCGGCTTCTACACCATCCTCATCGCCCACATCATGTTCTGCCTCAGCTTCGTCGTCACCGCGGTCAAGGCGCGCGTGATGTCGATGGACCCGCGCCTGGAGGAGGCCGCCCGGGACCTGTACGCCGGTCCCGCGCAGACCTTCCTGCGGGTCACCCTGCCCATCGCGGCACCCGGGATCGCCGCGGGCGCGCTGCTGTCCTTCGCGCTCTCCTTCGACGATTTCATCATCACCAATTTCAACGCCGGCTCGACCGTCACCTTCCCGATGTTCGTCTGGGGTTCGGCACAGCGCGGAACTCCGGTCCAGATCAACGTGATCGGTACGGCCATGTTCCTCGTCGCCGTCCTCATCACACTGTTCTCGATGGTCGTCACCAACGGCCGTAACAAGCAAAAGGCATAAGCCGTTTCAGGTCCTGCCTTTTCAGGAAAGCCCTCGTAGGGAGTTGAAATCATGGCCCCAAGCGCCATGAGCCGTGGCAAAGACAACTGGATCGCCTCTCTCTCCGAAGCCCAGCCGGTCCCGTACTGGCTGGAAGACCCTGGAAAGCCGCACGCCGAGCCCGCCCTCACCGGCACCGACACCTGCGATCTGCTGGTCGTGGGAGGCGGATACAGCGGGCTGTGGACCGCGCTCAATGCCAAGGAGCGCGACCCGCGGCGCGATGTGGTGCTCCTGGAAGGCCGCGAGGTGGGCTGGGCCGCCTCCGGCCGCAACGGCGGCTTCTGCGCCGCCTCCCTCACCCACGGCCTGCCCAACGGCCTGGCCCGCTGGCCCGACGAGATCGGGAAACTGGAGGAGCTGGGGCGGCGCAACCTCGACGAGATCGAGGCCGCCGTCGCCCGGCACGGCATCGACTGCGACTTCGAGCGCACCGGCGAGATCGACGTCGCCACCGAGACCTACCAGGCCTGGGAACTGAAGGACTGGCACCGGGAGTTGACGGAGAAGGGCCTCGCGGACGGCATCGAGTTCCTGGACGCCGACGCCGTGCGCGAGGAGGTGCACTCGCCCACCTTCGAGGCGGGCCTGTGGGACCGCAGGGGCGTGGCCATGCTGCACCCCGCGAAGCTGGCCTGGGGCCTGAAGAAGGCCTGCGTCGAGCTGGGCGTGCGGGTGTACGAGCACACGCCCGCCCTGACCCTGAAGAGCTACGGCGGCGGAATGGCCGTACGCACCCCGTACGGCCAGGTCCGCGCCCGCCGGGTCGCGCTCGGCACGAACATCTTCCCGAGCCTGCTGCGCCGCGTGCGCTCCTACACCGTCCCGGTCTACGACTACGCGCTGATGACCGAGCCGCTGACCGCCGACCAGCTCTCGGCGATCGGCTGGAAGAACCGGCAGGGCCTCGGCGACAGCGCCAACCAGTTCCACTACTTCCGGCTGTCCGCCGACAACCGCATCCTGTGGGGCGGTTACGACGCGGTCCACCACTACGGCGGCCGGGTGCGCGCGGAGTACGACGACCGGCCGGAGACCTACGCCAAGCTCGCCGGCCACTTCTTCACCTGCTTCCCGCAGCTGGAGGGCGTCCGCTTCACCCACGCCTGGGGCGGCGCGATCGACACCTGCTCGCGCTTCTCGGCGTTCTTCGGCACCGCGCACGAGGGCAGGGTGGCGTACGCGGCGGGGTACACCGGGCTCGGCGTCGGCGCCACCCGGTTCGGCGCGGACGTGATGCTGGACCTGCTGGACGGGGAGCGCACCGAGCGGACGGAGCTGGAGATGGTCCGCAAGAAGCCACTGCCGTTCCCGCCGGAGCCGTTCGCCTGGACCGGCATCGCCCTCACCAAGTGGTCCCTGGCCCGCGCGGACGCGCACGGCGGCCGGCGCAACCTGTGGCTGCGGACGATGGACCGGCTGGGGCTGGGCTTCGACAGCTGACGCCCGCTCCTGAAGTGTGACTCAGGTCACTCCATCGGGTGCGCGGAACCCGCGTAATGCCCCGAGGCGGCCTCCCTCTCTCCTGCTGACGCGACCGCGTCGACAGGAAGAGCAGGGAGGCCTTCTTGATGACTGGGGCGAAGACGGCCGTCGAATGGCTGGCATCCGTCGCACCGGATCCCGGCGCCTGCCGCTGGGAATGGGAACGCAACCCCCTCGGGGTCGCACTGCTGCCCGCCGGCAAGGCCTGGGACGTACTGATCCTGCCCGGCCGCCTCGGCTACCCGACCCTGGACGTGCTCACCCGGGTCCTCGACCGGCCCGGCCCGGTCCTCGTCGACTTCGGCGACGACCGGGTCGGGTTCTTCGTGGCACCGGGCACCGCGGCCCGCTGGGTCGGCACCGGCATCCGCACCGCCGGGCCCGGCACCTGGATCGTCGTACCGCACCCGGGCCGGACGGCCAGGGGAGTGCGCTGGCTGGTGCCGCCGGACGGCTCGGGCACGCTGACCGACCCCGCGCTGCTGGAACTGGCGATGCACGAGGCGGCGGCAGGGCTGGCCAGGGGCGGGGACGGGGGAGGAGGGGGTGCCGACGGTTAGGGCCGGGGCGCCGGACGTTCCGGCGGGGGTGTCCGGACACCTTGACAAGCCGATTGGTCTGGACCAAGTTGAGTGCGATCCCGGAGCGGCCGCTCCGTTCCTCCAACTCCCCCGACACCGGAGGCCCTTGTGGACCGCGCCAGACCTCCCAGGCCCCTTCTCGCGCTGCTCACGGCCGTGGCTCTGGCCGTCCCCGGAGTCACCGCGCTCTCGTCGGCCGCCCGTGCGGCCGACGCGGACGTCCTGACGAACGGCGGCTTCGAGTCCGGCCTCACCGGCTGGACCTGTACGGCCGGTACGACGGTCGACTCGCCCGTGCACAGCGGGAGTTCGGCGCTCCAGGCAACCCCGGCCGGCAGCGACGACGCCCAGTGCACGCAGACGGTGACCGTCCAGCCGAACGCGACGTACACGCTCTCCGGTTACGTCCGCGGCTCCTACGTCTACCTCGGCGCGACCGGCACCGGCACCAGCGACGTCTCCACCTGGACCCAGTCCGCCCCCGACTAGCAGCAGCTGAGCACCACCTTCACCACCGGCGCCACGACCACGAAGGTGACCGTCTACACCCACGGCTGGTACGGCACCGGCGGCTACGACGCCGACGACATCTCCCTCGTCGGCCCCGGCGGCAGCGGTACCGGCACCGGACAGCCGCCCGCCGCCCCCGCGGGCCTGACCGCCGGATCCGTCACCGCGTCCTCCGTGGCCCTGTCCTGGCCGGCCGTGACCGGCGCCACGAGCTACACGGTCTACCGCGACGGGGTGAAGTCCCAGACCGTGACCGGCACTTCGGCCACCGTCACGGGGCTCTCGGCGGCAACGGCGTACAGCTTCCAGGTCACGGCGAGCAACGACGCGGGAGAGTCCGCGAAGTCGGCGGCCGTGACGGCGACGACGGGCACGGGCGGCGGTGGCGGCTCGGCGGACCTGCCGACGCACGCCCTCGTCGGCTATCTCCACTCCAGCTTCGCCAACGGCTCCGGCTACACCCGCCTCGCCGACGTCCCCGACAGCTGGGACGTCATCGACCTGGCCTTCGGCGAGCCCACGTCGCCCACCTCCGGGGACGTCCACTTCACCCGCTGCCCGGTCACGGACTGCCCGAACGCCGAGTCCGACGCCGACTTCAAGGCGGCGATCAAGGCCAAGCAGGCGGCCGGCAAGAAGGTGCTGATCTCGATCGGCGGCCAGAACGGCCAGGTCCAGCTGACCACCACGGCCGCCCGCGACGCCTTCGTCTCGTCGGTCTCGAACATCATCGACACCTGGGGCCTGGACGGACTGGACATCGACTTCGAGGGCCACTCGCTCTCCCTGGACACGAACGACACGGACTTCAAGAACCCCACGACACCCGTGATCGTGAACCTGATCTCGGCCCTGAAGACCCTGAAGGCCAAGTACGGCCCGGCGTTCGTCCTGACGATGGCCCCCGAGACCTTCTTCGTGCAGAACGGCTACCAGTACTACGGCACCGGCAAGTGGGGCGGCCAGGACCCGCGCTGCGGGGCGTACCTCCCGGTCATCCACGCCCTGCGCGACGACCTCACCCTCCTGCACGTCCAGGACTACAACTCGGGCCCGATCATGGGCCTGGACAACCAGTACCACTCCATGGGCGGCGCCGACTTCCACATCGCCATGACCGACATGCTCCTCACCGGCTTCCCGGTCGCCGGCGACCCGAACAACGTCTTCCCGCCGCTGCGCCCCGACCAGGTGGCGATCGGCATGCCGGCCTCGACCGAGGCGGGCAACGGCTACGTGGCGCCCGCCGAGGTCACGAAGACGCTGGACTGTCTGACGAAGAAGACGAACTGCGGCTCGTACCAGACCCACGGGACCTGGCCCGCGCTGCGCGGTCTGATGACGTGGTCGGTGAACTGGGACCGGTACGCGAACTGGGAGTTCCAGAAGAACTTCGACGCGTACTTCGGCTGATCACCAGGCTGAGGACGGTCAGCAGCACGGTGCACAGACACCAGCTGGCCACCACGTCCAGCGGCCAGTGGTAGCCGTGCCGGACCAGGCCGTACGACACGCCGAGGACCAGGGCCGCGCAGAGGGCGACCAGGGCGCGGCGGGCAGCCGGGGAACGCAGCCAGGGCAGCAGGAGCAGGGTCGCGGAGCCGTAGGCGACGGCCGCCGTGGCCGTGTGCCCGGAGGGGAAGTAGCCGACGGCCGGGGGCATCACGGGGGTCCCCGGCCGCGCGGTCCAGTCCTTCAGCGGGACGACGACCGCCGGGAGCAGCGCCATGAGGACGGCAGCGGCGGCGGGCGGCAGCCACCAGCACTTCGCACCGGCGCGCCGGCCCCGCCACAGCACGAGGGCGAGGGCGATCACGAGCACCGGCACGGCGACCTGGATGTCGCCGAGGTCGGAGAGGACCTCGGAGAACGTGTCCGGACGGACGAGGGCCCGGCTGACCCGGGCGTCCAGGCGCAGCAGTGGGCCGTGCGCCACGACCTGCCAGGTGAGCAGGGCGAGGAGCACGGCCGGCAGGACCAGAAGCAGGGCGCGCAGGGCGCGCGAGGTGCTGCGGACGACGGTCGACACGGCGCCCAGCTTCGCAGACGGGGCGGGCGGCGCGGAGAAGGAGGTCGGCCGCCCCGGAACAGGGGGGGGTGGTTCCGAGGCGGCCGTCCGGATCGGAACGTCGCGCGCCCCGGGGGGTTTGGGGCGGCGACCGTCCGATCGGTGAGGAGATCCCGGAGCCGTCAGGCGCCGGATGTGTGCGCGAGGGCACGACCAGGTCGAAGCTGGGGAGGCCCCGGCCTGAAATCGCCCACAGTCCCCTGTGGGCGGGGTGTATCTCTCATCTGCCTAGAACCTACGGCAGGCGGGCGCGCTTGGGCAGACGGAACAGCGTCCCGTCATCCACCTCGCACACCTTCTTCACACGGCCTGTCGTACGGCACGTCAGCAGTGCGCGCACGGGTGGCTCAGACGCGGCCGAAGGCCTGCTCGATGATGTCGAGGCCCTCGTTCAGCAGGTCCTCGCCGATGACGAGCGGGGGCAGGAAGCGCAGCACGTTGCCGTAGGTGCCGCAGGTCAGAACCAGCAGGCCCTCGGCGTGGCAGGCCTTGGCGAGCGCCGCGGTGGCCTCCGGGTTCGGCTCCTTGGTGGCCCGGTCCTTGACCAGCTCGATCGCGATCATCGCCCCGCGCCCGCGCACGTCGCCGATGACGTCGAACTTCTCGGCCATGGCGGTGAGGCGCCCCTTCATGACCTCCTCGATGCGCTTGGCCCTGCCGTTGAGGTCCAGCTCCTTCATGGTCTCGATGGCACCGAGCGCACCCGCGCAGGCGACGGGGTTGCCGCCGTACGTACCGCCGAGCCCACCGGCGTGCGCGGCGTCCATGATCTCGGCGCGGCCGGTCACGGCGGCGAGCGGAAGCCCGCCCGCGATGCCCTTGGCGGTGGTGATGAGGTCGGGAACGATGCCCTCGTCCTCACACGCGAACCACTGCCCGGTCCGGCAGAAGCCGCTCTGGATCTCGTCGGCGACGAAGACGATGCCGTTGTCGTTGGCGAACTTCACGATCTCCGGCAGGAAGCCCTTGGCCGGCTCGATGAAACCGCCCTCGCCGAGCACGGGCTCGATGATGATCGCGGCGATGTTGTCCGCACCGACCTGCTTGCTCATCTGGTCGATGGCCTGCTTGGCGGCCTCGGGACCGGCGTTCTCCGGCCCGGTCGGCCAGCGGTAGCCGTACGCCACCGGGACCCGGTACACCTCGGGCGCGAACGGCCCGAAGCCGTGCTTGTACGGCATGTTCTTGGCGGTGAGCGCCATCGTCAGGTTGGTGCGCCCGTGGTACCCGTGGTCGAACACCACGACCGCCTGCCGCTTCGTGTACGCCCGCGCGATCTTGACGGCGTTCTCGACGGCCTCGGCGCCCGAGTTGAACAGCGCGGACTTCTTGGCGTGGTCGCCCGGGGTCAGCTCGGCCAGCGCCTCCGCGACCGCCACGTAGCCCTCGTACGGGGTGACCATGAAACAGGTGTGGGTGAAGTCGGCGAGCTGGGCGGAGGCGCGCCGTACGACGGCCTCGGCGGAGGCGCCGACGCTGGTCACGGCGATGCCGGACCCGAAGTCGATGAGGCTGTTGCCGTCGACGTCCTCGATGACGCCGCCGCCGGCGCGGGTGACGAAGACCGGCAGCGTGGAGCCCACGCCCTGCGCGACCGCGGCGGTGCGGCGGGCCTGCAGCTCCTGCGACTTCGGACCGGGGATGGCGGTGACGACGCGGCGCTCCTGCGGAAGTGCGGTCATGAGGGCTCCTGATGATCTTGCGTACGGGCGTGGTGTCCGGTGTCCCGAACGGTCCGGGGCCGTGCGTTTTCGGCCGCTTACATGTCTTTCTTCGCAGGCTAGGGCCGGGAACGGGGGGTGGGCATGCTCCATGTGGGCGTTGTCGGCGCGATTCCTTGTCCGCGTTGGACATAGCCGTTCGCCCGCATTCCACCCGGCCGCCCGGCCCTGTCGGCCCCGTAATCGGTGAACTCCCCCTGCGGGGGCGTTAGATTGGCTCGCTGACGGTGGACGGAACGGCTGGTCAGGGGGCAAGGGCGATGGACAGCGACGGCACACGCGACGCACGCGGCACGCATGCGCACCCGGTACCACGCCCGGCTACGCCGTTGGAGGGAGGGGAGGCGCCGCCCCGGCCGTCCCGGGCGCCCGACGTGCCGCCGCTCCCGACCGCCCAGCCCTCGCACGCCCCCCATGGCGCGCCACTGCGGGCACCCGTCGCCGAGTGGCTCGACCAGCCGCGACCGGCCGTCGAGCCCGGCATCTGGCGTTTCGGCTACCGCCCGCCCAAGGCCGCCCGGCCGGCCCAGCGGCTGGCCCCCGTCACCATCGTCGGCTTCGTGGTGCCCCTGGCGGCCGGGCTGCTGCTGTGGTCGCTGTGGCGGCACGGCAGCCTCCCTTATCAATGGACCGTCCTCAAGCTGCTCACCCCGGGCGACTGGTGGTGGGGCGGCACCACGTCGCCCAAGACCTTCAAGGGCGCCGAAGCCCTCACGGTCGCCAACGGTGTGGTCTTCGCGATCCTCGTCTACGCCATGGCACGCCTGGGCAGCTGGGGCGACATCGTCCGGCATGTCGTCGGCCGCCGTGAGCAGCCGGCCCGCGCCCTGCTCGCCGCCCTGGGCGCGCTGATCGCGCTGGCCTTCGTCTTCCCGACCTGGTTCGGCCTCGGCTGGGACCCCCTTCCCGTGCAGGATCCGCTGTTCTCGCTCATCGTCCTGATCACCGGCGACTACAGCGTGTTCGCGTCGCAGTGGCTCACGGACGGGCTGTACACGCTCATCACCGTGCTGGTGCTGTGGCCGTTCGCCCGGATCGGCGGCTGGCGGTCCCTCGCGCAGGAGAAGCTCGCCGCGCGCGGGCGGGCGAAGGCGGGCCAGACCGTACAGACGGCCGTCGACCGGCGGCCGTCGCAGTGGCCCGAGCTGCGCGAGGCCGGTCAGCACCAGGCAGCGGACCTGCTCGCCGCCGAGGTGGACGCCGGCCGGATGAACGACGTGGACTGCGCGCGGGTCGGTCACATGTGGACCGTGGCCCGGGCCCGGGCCCGGGTCTCGTCCTTCTCCGACACGGTCCTGCGCGAGGGCGGCGCCGCCTGGACCCACCCGTCGGGCCACCGTGACCTGCCCGGCCGTACCGGCCGGCACGATCTGCTGGTCGGACAGGTGCGGATCGGGCGGTGGGCCGAGGGAGAGCGCACGCCTCGCGGGTACGGAGGCGCGGGCGTCGCGCTCGCGCCGGACACCCTCGGCACCTCGCTGCTGGCCGTCGGACCCTCCGGTGCGGGCAAGACCCGTCATCTGATCCAGCCCGTCGTCGAGTCGCTCGGCCTGCAGGCGCTCACCGGACAGTGCGCCGTCGTCGCCGTCTGCGCGGCGGGCACCCCGCTCGGCCCCGACTCCGCCCACGACGTCGTCGTACGCCTCGGCGATCCCGCGTCCGTCCACGACCTCGACCCGTACGCCGAGTCCGAGGATCCCGACGAGGCGGCCGCCTTCCTGGCCGAGGGGCTCGTCGGTGATCTGGACACGGTGAGCGGGCAGCGGGCGGTCACCGCGCTCGCCCAGCTCCTCGGCCCCTACCGGGCGGCCCACGGCCGCTTTCCGGCCCTGCCGCTGCTGCGCGAACTGCTGGAAGGGGAGCCGTCGGCCCTGGCGGCGCTGCGCGCGGCGCTCGCCGGCGACGAGCACGCCGTGATGCGCCGCGAACTTGAGGCACGCGCCCGGCAGTCGGGCAGTGCCGGTGACCCAGGCCCGGTCCTGGCCGACCGGCTCGCCGTGCTGGACCGCCCGGCGTTCGCCGAGTTCTTCGGCACGGACGGCGCCGGTACCCGGCCGTTCTCGCTGCGCGCCGTCGCCCACCATCCGCTGCGGGTCCGTATCGACCTGCCCGAGCGCGGACACGAAGAGGCGGCTCGGATCGTCACCCGGCTGGTGCTTGCCCAGTTCGGCGCCGTCGCGATGGCGGGTGAGCGCACCCACTTCGCCTGCCTCGTCCTGGACGATGCCACCGGCGCGGTGACGACCGAGTCCCTGCGCCGCATCTCGCGGCTGCGCTCGCAAAACGCGGGCGTCGTGCTCGCCCTGCGCACCGTCGGCGACGTCCCCGAGGCGCTGCACGGCCCGCTCTACGCGGCCGTCGGCTGCCGGATGGCGTTCTCCGGGGTGGCCACGTGGGACGGCGGCAGGTTCGCGGACGCCTGGGGCACCGAGTGGGTGGAGACCCGGGACGTGGCCCAGCACACCGTCTTCGCGAACCAGCCGATGACCCGCGCGATCCACGCCCTGCGCAAGCTGATCACCGGCAAGGCGGTGACGACCGAGGCCGTCACCGTCCGCCAGGTCGAGCGGGAGCGGTGGTCGGCCTCGGAGTTGGCGCACGGGGTGCCCGCGGGGCATGCCGTGTTGTCGTTGACCAGTGTGCGGGGGGAGCACGCGCCGCCGCTGCTCGTGGATCTGCGGGGGTGAGGGGGCGGCGCGGGCTCGTACGGTGAGGCAGAATCGGGGTGGGCCGTTCATACGCGGCGGCCAAAAGATCGCCGAGACCGCCGAGATCGCCGAGACCGGCGGATGCCCCCTCACCGTGAAGGACCCATGCCCCCCACGCTCGCCTCGCTCGTCCACCACTCCGCGCTCAAGCTGACCGTGCGCGCGGGCGAGGACCACCTCGACGTGCCCGTCCGCTGGGCGCACGTGAGCGAGCTGGCCGACCCCGTGCCGTACATGGAGGGCGGCGAGCTGCTGCTGATCACCGCCCTCAAGCTGGACGCGGAGGATCCGCAGATCATGCGGCGCTATGTGAAGCGGCTGGTGGGGGCCGGTGTCGTGGGGCTCGGGTTCGCCGTCGGGGTGAACTACGAGGAGATTCCCGAGGCGCTCGTCGACGCCGCGCGCGAGGAGGGGCTGCCGCTGCTGGAGGTGCCGCGGCGCACACCCTTCCTCGCCATCAGCAAGGCCGTCTCCGCCGCCATCGCCGCCGACCAGTACCGTGCCGTCACGGCGGGGTTCGCCGCACAGCGCGAGCTGACCAAGCAGACGCTCAACGCCGGCCCCGAAGGGCTGCTCGGGGCGCTCGCCGCGCAGGTCGACGGGTGGGCGGCCCTGTACGACGCCTCGGGCGCCGTCGTCGCCGCCGCGCCCGAGTGGGCGGGACGGCGGGCCGCGCGGCTGACCGCCGAGGTGGAACGGCTGCGGGAGCGGCCCGCGCCCGCGTCGTCCGTGGTGGGCGGACCCGAGCACGAGGACCGGGTCGAGCTGCACTCCCTCGGCACGGGGCGACGGCCGCGCGCCGCGCTCGCCGTCGGTACCGCCGCCGCCCTCGGCACCGCCGAGCGCTACGCCGTGCACTCCGCCATCGCGCTGCTCACCCTCACCACCGAACGCTCCCGCTCCCTGCACGCGGCCGAACAGCGCGTCGGCGCGGCCGTGCTGCGCATGCTGCTCGCCGGGGAGCCCGACCACGCCCGGGCCGTCGCCGGAGACCTGTACGGCGGACTCCTCGACGCGCCGTTCCGGATGATCGTCGCCGAGTCCGCGTCCGGTGCGGCGGCACGGGCGCAGGCGGATGCCCCCGGCCGCACCGCCGTCGTCGCCGACAGCGGTGGGGATCCTCTGGGCGGGCTCGCGGAGAGCGTGGAGTCCGCCGCCGCCCGCTCCGGCGAGGCCGTGCTGGTCGTGCCCGAGGGGGAGCGGCTGGTGGTGCTGGCCGCCGACGCGGGCGCGGCCGTGGCCGCCTGCACCCGGTACGCGGCGGCGCTGGAGGCCGCGCGGGCGGCGCCGGAGCGTACCGGGGGCGACGAGGCGGAGCTGGTCGTGGGTCTGTCGGCGCCGGCCGGGCCGATCGCCGCGGCGGCGGCCTACAAGCAGGCCGAGCAGGCGCTGTCGGTGGCCCGGCGGCGCGGCCGGGTGCTGGTCGAGCACGAGCGGCTGGCCGCCGGGTCGGTGCTGCCGCTGCTGGCCGACGACGCGGTGAAGGCGTTCGCCGACGGGCTGCTGCGGGCGCTGCACGAGCACGACGCGACCGGCCGCGGCGATCTCGTCGCCTCGCTGCGGGCCTGGCTGTCGCGGCACGGACAGTGGGACGCCGCCGCCGCGGACCTCGGTGTGCACCGGCACACGCTGCGGTACCGGATGCGCCGGGTCGAGGAGATCCTCGGGCGGTCCCTGGACGATCCGGACGTACGCATGGAGCTGTGGCTCGCCCTGAAGGCGACCTCGGCGGAGTGAACGGTGGCGCGCGACCCGCCACCTCACCTCGCCAATACGGCGTACCCACCGCCCCGACTGCTACGAGTCGGACAAGCGACCGCCGGCCGCCCCAGCCCTACCGTGGAGCACGAAAGCAGCACACCTCCAACGCGGAAGGGCCGGGACTCGCACTATGACTTCCACCCACGCCTTCTGGCTCGCCGGCCGCCAGGTCACCGGCGAGGACACCCTCGACGTCACCTCCCCGTGGGACGGCCGGCTCGTCGGCAAGGTCGCCGTGCCGAGCGACGCCCAGGTCGAGGAGGCCGTGGCCGCCGCGTACGCCGTGCGGGACGAGTTCGCCGCCACCCCGGCCCACGTGCGCGCCGCCGCCCTCGACCACGTCAGCAAGCGGCTGGCCGAGCGCACCGAGGAGATCGCCCAGCTGATCTCCGCCGAGAACGGCAAGCCCATCAAGTGGGCCCGAGGGGAAGTCGGCCGTGCCGTCTCCGTGTTCCGGTTCGCGGCCGAGGAGGCCCGGCGGTTCAACGGCGGCGAGGCCCAGCGGCTCGACACCGACGCCGGCGGCCAGGGCCGCCTCGCGCTGACCCGCCGCTTCCCGAAGGGCGTCGTGCTCGGCATCGCGCCGTTCAACTTCCCGCTGAACCTGTGCGCCCACAAGATCGCCCCGGCGATCGCGGCCGGTGCGCCGATCATCCTGAAGCCGGCGCCCGCCACCCCGCTCTCCGGCCTGCTCATCGGTGACCTGCTCGCCGAGACCGAGGGCCTGCCGGCCGGTTCGTGGTCGATCCTGCCGGTCGCCAACGACAAGATGCCCGCCCTCGTCCAGGACGAGCGCCTGCCGGTCATCTCCTTCACCGGCTCCGAGAAGGTCGGCTACGCGATCATGGACTCGGTGCCGCGCAAGCACTGCACGCTGGAGCTGGGCGGCAACGGCGCCGCGGTCGTCCTCGGCGACTACGCCTCCGACGCCGACCTGGACTGGGCCGCGACCCGCATCGCGACCTTCTCCAACTACCAGGGCGGCCAGTCCTGCATCTCCGTGCAGCGCGTGATCGCCGACGCGTCGGTCTACGACCGGCTGCTGCCGCGTATCGTCGCCGCCGTCGAGGCGCAGAACACCGGTGACCCGAGCGACGCCGCGACCGACGTCGGCCCGCTGGTCAGCGAGGACGCGGCCAAGCGTGTCGAGTCCTGGGTGGCGGAGGCGGTCGAGGCCGGTGCCCAGCTGCTCACCGGCGGCAAGCGCGACGGCGCCGCCTACGCGCCGACCGTGCTCACCGACCTCCCGGCCGGCACCACCCTCGCCCGCGAGGAGGTCTTCGGACCGGTCCTCAGCGTGCAGAAGGTGGACGGCGAGGCCGAGGCGTTCGCTGCGGTCAACGACTCCAAGTACGGCCTCCAGGCGGGCGTGTTCACCCGTGACCTCCAGGCCGCCTTCCGCGCCCACCGCGCCCTTGAGGTCGGCGGCGTGGTGATCGGCGACGTCCCGTCCTACCGCGCCGACCAGATGCCGTACGGCGGCGCCAAGCAGTCCGGCGTGGGCCGCGAGGGCGTCAGGTTCGCGATGGAGGACTACACATACGAGCGCGTGCTGGTCCTCACCGGTCTCGCGCTCTGACCTGCCACGGACAGGTCGGACTGGACGGCCGCGGCCCACTGTGCGGGGGTCGCGGCCGTTCGCGTGCGCGGGGAACGGCCGTTCGTGTTCCCGCTGAATGATGTGCTCCGGTAAAGGATTTGGCATAAGCGGGTCAATTATCTTGTTCTGTGCATGACTCGCCCGTGGGGTTCCGTGTCGACTTAGGCGACCGATCTACGTCCGACTTCGGACCACTCAGGGGAACACATGCACATAGCCCGTACCGGGCGCGGCCTCGCCGCCACCGCCGCCACCGCCGCACTGGTCGCCGCAGGCCTGGCGACCGTCTCCTCGGCCGGCGCCACCGCCGCCGCGCCCGCCGGCGTACCGCACACCTTCGCGCAGCCGGCCATCGCGGGGCACACCCTCGCTCGCGACGTCGCGAGCCCCCTCCCCATCGCGCAGTGCCAGGCCAAGTGGCACATCAACTGCTACAACCCGCTCCAGTACAGAACCGCGTACAACCTCAACGCGCTGTACAAGAAGGGCATCACGGGCAAGGGGCGCACGATCGTCATCGTGGACTCGTTCGGCTCGCCGACGATCCAGCACGATCTCGACGTGTACAGCAAGCAGTTCGGGATGAAGAGCGCCAAGGTCAACGTGGTCAAGTGGGGCAAGGTGCCCCCGTTCGACCCGAAGAACTCCGACATGACCGGCTGGGCCGGCGAGACCACGCTCGACGTGGAGATGGCGCACGCCGTCGCGCCGGACGCCAGGATCGTGCTGGTGGAGACGGCCGTCGCCGAGACCGAGGGCACCACCGGTCTGCCGGAGATGATGGACGCCGAGAAGTACATGATCGACCACGGGGTCGGCGACGTCATCAGCCAGAGCTTCGGCGCCACCGAGAACACCTTCCCGGGCTTCGACAAGGGCGACTTCTCCAGCATCAAGAAGCTGCGGTACGCCTTCGAGGACGCCGCCCGCAAGCACGTGACCGTCCTCGCCTCCTCCGGCGACGGCGGCGCGACCGACGCCACCGCGGACGGCAAGGGCTACTACAAGTACCGCGTCAACTCCTGGCCCTCCTCGGACCCGTTGGTGACCTCCATCGGCGGTACCCAGCTCCACCTGAACGACAAGGGCACGCGCGTCAAGCCGGACAGCGTCTACAACGACAACGGCGCGGGCGGCGGCGGCCAGTCGCACGTGTTCACCCGCCCGGCCTTCCAGAACGGCGTGCGGAACGTCGTCGGCACCCGCCGCGGCACCCCGGACATCTCGATGGCCGCCGCGGTCAACGGCGGTGCCTGGACCTACTCCAGCTACGACCCGACCGCCACCGGCTGGGACGTCGCGGGCGGCACCAGCGAGGCGAGCCCCCTGTTCTCGGGCATCGTCGCCCTCGCCGACCAGGCGGGCGGCCACCGCGTGGGCGACATCAACCAGGCCCTCTACACCCTCATGGGTCGCAAGGGCTCCGGCGTCGTCGACGTCAACGACGGCACCGACAACAGCTACCAGGGCGTCAAGGGCTACAAGGCCGTCGACGGCTACGACATGGCCACGGGTGTGGGCACGCTGAACGCCCTGACCTTCGTGCCGGCCCTCGCGCGCGCGAGCCGCGGCTGACGTTCGTCCTGAGCAGGTGAAGGGGCCCGGCACCGCTGCCTTTCGGTGCCGGGCCCCTTCACTGTCGTCGGTCTCCTCCGGACCCTCAGCCGGAGAAGCCGACGTGCGCGAGCCGCAGCGGGCCGCGCAGCCTGAGACGGACGTCGTGCACGCCCTCGGCGACGAGCCCGGCGCCGAGCGTGGTGTAGGCGTACGGGCCGTCGGTGGGGGTGTCGAGCCGCAGGGCCGCGAGCACCGGGCCGCCGTCCAGGGAGAGTTCCAGGACGCCCTCGCCCGCGAGCTGTGCGGTCACCTCGGTCGCGCCCGGGCCGAAGTCGCAGGCACGGTAGACCAGTTCGGCCGTCCCGCCGTGCGCCGCGGTCACCGCGTCGCCCGCCGTCCGGGTCCGGTCCACGATCGCGATGCCCGACTGCTCGTCGAAGTCCGCGCCCGCGAGGCCTCGCCGGACCACCGGACGCGGGGCCGGCGGGGCGCCGTCCACGTGCACGGTCGTGCGCAGCCGGATGTCCTCGCTGGACGCGCCGACCAGCAGGTCGTACGGCCCGGTCTCCAGGCGCGGGCCGCCGAGCGCCACGTCCCAGAACTCCAGCGCGGACAGCGGCACTTCGAAGGTCACCTCGGCCCGCTCGCCGGGCGCGAGACCGAGCCGGCGGTGGGCCAGCAGCTGTCGGCGCGGGCGGGGCACCGACGGGTCCGCGGCCCGCCCGTAGAGCTGGACCACCTCGTCCGCCGCCCGGTCCCCGGTGTTCGTCACCGTGCAGCGGACGCGGAGCGCGCCGCCCGCGACAGTCGCCGCGAGATCGCCGTAGCCGAAGGACGCGTACGACAGGCCGTGGCCGAAGGGGAACAGCGGGAGGCCGTCGAAGTAGAGGTAGGTCTGGCGTCCGCCGATCACGTCGTAGTCCAGCAGGTCGGGCAGGTCGGCGTCGGCGGCGTACCAGGTCTGCGGGAGCCGGCCCGCCGGGGAGACGTCGCCGGCCAGGACGCGGGCCAGGGCGGTGCCCGCCGCCTGGCCGCCGTGCGCGGTCCACACGACGGCCGGGAGCCGCGCCACGTCGACCGCGTACGGGTAGGCCGAGGTCAGGACGAGTATCGTGCGCGGGTTCGCGGCGCGGGCCGCGTGCAGCAACCGCCGCTGGTGTGCGGGCAGTTCGAGGGTCGTACGGTCCTCGGTCTCGCGGCCGTTGACGTGCGGGTCGTTGCCCGCGACCACGAGCACCACCTCCGCCTGCTCGGCCGCCCGGACCACGGCCTCCTCGCCCCGCTCGACCGTGATCACCTCGAAGACGTCGCCGGAGCCCTCGGCGTCGGCAACCTTCACGCCGTCGGCGGCGACCTGGACATGGCGACCCGTGCCCAGATGCCTGAGGAGGTGACCGTTGTGGTGCGGTTCGAGGCGGAACGTCTCCTGGACCACCCAACCGCCCGGCTGGTCGGCGGAGGCGCGGACGTAGCCGTCGTCGGCCACCGACAGATACCGGCCGTCCGGCGCGCGCAGGGTCAGCACGCCCTCACCCCAGTCCACCAGCGCGAACTCGGTGCCGGCCGGGTCCGTGGTGAGCGGCGGCAGATCGGTGCGGCCGGCCAGCAGCGCCGGGTCGAGGGCGCCCTCGGCGCCCCGCGCCTCGGCCGGCGCGTCCGTGGGCGCCACGTGCAGGAACGCCCCGGCGGCGGTGCGCAGCCGGACCCGGTCCACGCCCTCGGCGAACTCCACGCGCGCGGCGCCGAACCGCTCGTACAGGCCCTCCAGCGGGGTGGAGCGGTGCAGGAGGCTGCCGCTGTACCAGTCCAGCTTGCACTCGTCGGCGAGCAGGCCGACCACCGCGATCCGGGTGTCGGGCGCGAGCGGCAGCAGGTCCTCGTCGTTCTTCAGCAGCACGACCGCCTGCTCGGCGGCCTCCCGCGCGAGCTCCCGGTGCGCCGGGGTGTCGAACTCGCCGGTGCCCGCGTGCGGGTCGTACGCCGGGTCGAACTCGCCGAGCCGGAAGCGCACGGAGAGCTGGCGGCGCACGGCGGTGTCGATGTCCGCCTCGGTCAACAGGCCCTTCTCATAAGCCCTTTCGAGGCGTCCGGTGATCTGCGAGCCGTCCGTGCCGTGGTCGGTGAAGCTGTCCACGCCGGCCAGCAGGGCGGCCGCGACGGCCTCCTCGTGGGTGTCGAAGTAGTGCTCGGCGTCGACCAGGTTGGAGGGTGCGCCCGCGTCCGAGCAGACCAGCAGCTCCTCCTCGGTCCAGGTGCGCAGGGGGTCGCGCAGATACGGGGAGACGTGGTTGGGGCGGCCGTTGACCAGGTTGTACGCGGGCATCACCCCGGCCACCGCGCCCGCCTCGACCGTCTCGCGGAAGGCGCGCAGATCGTACTCGTGCAGCACACGCGGGCGGACGGAGGCGGAACAGGTGGCCCGGTCCGTCTCGTTGTTGTGGGCCAGCCAGTGCTTCAGGACCGGTGCGGTGCGCCAGTACAGCGGATGGCCGCCGCGCAGGCCCTGCGTGTACGCCGTGGCGATCGCCGAGGTCAGCTTCGGGTCCTCGGAGTAGCCCTCCTCGTTGCGGCCCCACAGCGGGTGGCGCAGCAGATTGACCGTCGGCGCCCAGACGTTGAGGCCGACCCGCTCGTCCCGCGCCCGCATCGCGCGGACCTCCCGGGACACCGCCTCGCCGACCCGCCGCACCAGCTCCGGGTTCCAGGTCGCGCCGAGCCCGACGGCCTGCGGGAACACCGTCGCCGGGCCCATCCAGGCAACCCCGTGCAGTGCCTCCTGGCCGGTGCGGAACGCGGCGATGCCGAGGCGCTCGACGGCCGGCGCGAACTGGTGCAGGAAGGAGATCTTCTCGGCCAGGGTGAGCCGCGCCAGCAGATCGTCGATGCGCTTCGCGAAGGGCAGATGCGGATCGCGGAACGGCGGTGCGGACGGCGGGTCAACGGTCACGGGCGGTTCCCCTTGCGAATGGAGCGGCGAGATGCTTTCGAAGCGCTTCGATGCTCGGACGGGAGAGGCCGGGGTGTCAAGGTGCCGTGTCTGATCAACACTCGTATACGGCCAAGTCTGCAAGGGGTGTTGGCGCTCGGGCAAGGGCCCGGCGCATCGCGGAAATCTTGGGAGCGACCCTTGTGCGCCCCCATGTGTTCACTTAACCTCGCAGCAACATCGAAGCGCTTCGACTGACCTCGAAGGATTGATGCAATGACGCCGAACGCCGCCTCCGCCTCCTCCGCGCACGGCCGGAGAGAATCTCCCAGCCGGCGGAGCTTCCTCGCCTCCACCGCGGTCGCCGCCGCGGCGGTCGCCGGAGGCATGCCGCTGCTCAGCGCCTGCGGGGCGTCGGACAGCGGGTCCGGCGGCGGCACCTCCGGCGGCAAGGGCGACCGGAAACTGCTGCCCACCTACGTCGCGAACACTGTGGTGACCCCGGACATCCCCGCGAAGAACGGCTCGGCGATCGGCTTCACCGGCAAGACCGACCTGGCGGCCCTGAAGACCTCGGTGCCCAAGAAGCTCGGCAAGGGCGGCAAGGTCACGATCATGTCGCCGTTCTGGGGCTCCCCGCCCAAGGGCGACAACGCCTACTACCGGGCGATGAACGACATGACCGGCGTCGACGTCGTCTGGCAGAACCAGGACGGCAACACCTACGACCAGAAGCTCGGCGCCGTCCTCGCCTCCAGCGACGTCCCCGACGTCGTGGTCGTCCCGAGCTGGAACATGGGCGGCAAGATACCCACCGCCATCATCAACAAGTTCGCCGACCTCGGCCCCTACCTCTCCGGCGACAAGGTCAAGGACTACCCGAACCTCGCCGCGATCCCGACCGACGCCTGGCGGCGCTGCATCATCGGCGGCAAACTGCGCGGCCTGCCGCAGCCCGCCCCGTACGTCACCGGCATCGTGCCCCTCTACCGCAAGGACATCTTCGACAAGCAGGGCTATCAAGTACCCCGCTCGGCGGACGAGTTCACGGCCCTGTGCAAGGAGATCACCAACGCCAGGGCCAAGCGCTGGGCGTGCACGGACATGAAGTGGACCGCGTTCCAGATGTTCGGCGTGCTCTCCGGCAGCGAGAAGCCGCTCGGCTGGAACCTCGTCGACGGAAAGATGATCAACCGCATCGAGACCGAGGAGTACCTCGAAGCGCTGGAGTGGACCCGCAAGCTCTTCGCCGCCGGATACGTCCACCCCGACTCCCTGATGGGCAAGAACGCCCCCGACCCGGGCCCCAAGTTCGCGGCCGGCGAGTTCCTGATCTACCCCAACAACATCAGCCAGTGGTGGAGCCGCACCGCCGAACAGGCCGCCCAGAACCCGTCGTACAGGATCTGGGGCATGGACATCTTCGGCCACGACGGCGGCGATCCGCACCTGTGGGCCGAACAACCCGCCGGCATCTTCGCCTTCGTCAACAAGAAGGCCTCGGAGTCCGTGATCCGCGACGCGCTGGCCGTCGCCGACGTCACCGCCGCGCCGTACGGCACCAAGGAGTACATGGCCACCAACTACGGTGTCCAGGGCGCCGATTACACGGTCAGGAACGGCGTTCCCGTCAAGACCACCCAGGGCAACAACGAGGTGCTCAACGCCTACGTCATGGTCGCGAGCCCCGCCGCCACCATCGCCCACCCCGACTTCCCCGACGTCGCCAAGGCCCAGGTCGAGTGGCAGCAGCGGATGGGCGCCTTCACCAGGAAGTCCAGCTTCTACGGCCAGATGATCACCGAGCCGTCCCGCTACACCGACCTCGGCAACGACTTCGAGCAGCTGGAGGACGACATCACCCGCGGCCGCAAGAAGATCAGCGACATGCAGCAGGCCGTCTCCGACTGGAAGAGCAAGGGCGGGGACAAGCTGCGCGACTGGTACAAGAAGCTGCTCGACGAGAACGGCACGGCGGCCGGCTGAGACGAGGCACGAGGCGAGGAGACGGCCGTGTCCCACAGCACGGAGCCTCGGAGCAGGGCCGGGGCGGACGACAGCGCGGGCAGGACCCGCGAGGAGGCGGTGGACGGGGAGGAGGCGGTGGACGGGAAGAGGAAAGCGAGCGGGAAGAGGACGGTGAGCGGGAAGCCGAGCCTGCGCCGCAGATTCGGACGCGACTGCGTCCTGCTGCTGATGACACTGCCCGCGGTCCTGCTGATCCTGGTCTTCAACTACCTGCCGGTCCTCGGCAACATCGTCGCCTTCCAGGACTACAACCCCTACGTCAGCGACAACGGCATCGTCTCGATGCTGCACAGCGCCTGGGTGAGTCTCGACAACTTCCGGCAGATCTTCGCGGACTCGGCCTTCTGGAGCGCCGTCAAGAACACCCTGGTCCTGTTCGTCCTCCAGCTCGTGCTGTTCTTCCCGGTGCCGATCCTGCTCGCGCTGCTCATCAACAGTGTGGTCAGACCGCGCGTGAGAGCCTTCGCCCAGGCCGTGCTCTACCTCCCGCACTTCTTCTCGTGGGTGCTGGTCATCGCCGTCTTCCAGCAGCTCTTCGGCGGCGCGGGCGTGTTGTCGCAGCTGCTGCGCCGGCACGGCTACAACGGGCTGGACATCATGACCAACCCGTCCACCTTCAAGTTCCTCGTCACGGCCGAGGGGATCTGGAAGGACGCGGGCTGGGGAATCATCATCTTCCTCGCCGCGCTGGCCTCGGTCAGCCCCGATCTGTACGAGGCCGCGGCGATGGACGGCGCCGGCCGCCGGCGCCGTATGTGGCACGTCACGCTGCCCGCACTGCGACCGGTGATCGCACTGCTGCTGGTGCTGCGGGTCGGCGACGCCCTGACCGTCGGCTTCGAGCAGATCCTGCTGCAACGCGACGCCGTCGGACCCGGCGCGGCGGAGGTCCTCGACACCTTCGTCTGGTGGAACGGCGTCCGCAACCAGGACTTCGGCTACGCGGCCGCCGCCGGTCTGATCAAGGGCGTGGTCAGCCTCGGCCTGGTCCTCGCCGCGAACAAGGTGGCCCATCTCATGGGCGAGCAGGGGGTGTACAAGAAGTGACCGCCGTCATCGACAGCCCGCCCGTCCCGGAGCGGCCGCCGTCCCGCTGGGCAGCGCCGCCCCGCCCGGTGTGGGAGGAGGAACCGGGCAGGGCCGGTCTCGCCGGCAAGGGCCTGGTCCTGACCCTGGCCTGCCTCGGCATCCTCTTCCCGCTCTGGATCGTGATCGTCACCAGCCTGTCGTCCCGCAGGACGATCGACCGGGCGGGCGGACTGGTGATCATCCCGAAGGGCGTCACGTTCGTCGCGTACAAGGAACTGCTGAGCGGCGGCCAGGTCACCCGGGCCGCGGTCATCAGCGTCCTGGTCACGCTGGTCGGCACGCTGTTCTCGATGGCCGTGTCGGTCCTGTGCGCCTACGGCCTCTCGCGCATCGGCACCCTCGGGCACCGCTGGCTCCTCATGTTCCTGCTGGCCACGATGTTCTTCAGCGCGGGCCTGATCCCGACGTACCTGCTGGTCCAGTCCCTGGGTCTGATGAACAGCTACCTGGCCCTCATCCTCCCGAGCGCGGTGAGCGTCTTCAACATCCTTGTCCTGCGCGGGTTCTTCATGGGCATCTCCCAGGAGCTGATCGACAGCGCGCGCATCGACGGGGCCGGGGACTTCCGGATCCTGTGGCAGATCGTCATGCCCCTGTCGCGCGCGGTCCTCGCCGTCATCACCCTCTTCTACGCGGTGGGCTACTGGAGCGCCTGGTTCAACGCGTCCCTGTACCTCAACGACCAGGACAAGATGCCGCTCCAGAACGTCATGATCCAGCTGGTGCAGAAGCAGCAGGCCCCGGTGGGGCTGGGGCAGGCCATCAAGACGGGCGAACTGTCCGGGCTGGCCGTACAGATGGCCGTGATGGTCATGGCCCTGCTGCCGGTGACGGTCCTGTCGCCGTTCGTCCAGAAGCACTTCAAGAAGGGGATGCTGACGGGAGCGGTCAAGGGGTGACCCGAGCCTTCAGGCGCTCACCTGCCCGGCCTGCGGAGTCGTGCCTCCCCCAGTGCCTAAAGGGCCTGGGAGGTGCCCCCAGGGCGGCACCCCGCGAGCGCGGGCGAGCGACCCCACCCCCGCCCGGCGGCAACTCCGTCCACCCACGCCCTCAGAGGTCCCCCATGCCCACCCCCACCCGCAGAACCGTCCTCACCGGCACCGCGGCCACCGCGGCCCTCCTCACCCTTCCCGCCAGAGCCACCGCGGCCGAAGCCGCCGCCGAAACCACCCCCGAGGCCTCGCGGAGCTACCGCTGGCGCAACGCGGTGACCGGCGGGGAGCCGGTCACCGGGTCCGTCACCCTCGACCGGTACGGAGTGGCGGTGCTGCGGCCATGAGCGACGCATCCGCACCCGCACCCGTGCACGGGACCTGGGAGCCCGCCCCGGCGGAGCGCTGGGAGGACGCCTTCCTGAGCGGGAACGGCCGGCACGGCATCCTTGTGTTCGGTGATCCGAACGACGAACGGGTCATCGTCACCCAGCACACCCTGGTCCGGCCGAACGGCGGCGAACACGCCCGCCCGCCCCGGCTCGCCGATCAACTCGGCGCGCTCCAGGACCGGTTGCTCGACGGAGACCTCACCGCCGCAGAGAGCTTCACCGACGGCCGCCCGCTCCAGTGGGTCCAGCCCTTCCACCCCGCCTTCCAGATACGGCTCGGCAGACCCGGCGACAGCCGGAGCGGATACCGGCGGACCGCCGACTTCACCACCGGCGAGGTCACCGCCGTCTGCGCCGACTTCCGCAGCCGGGCGTTCGTCTCCCGCGCGGACGACGTGATCGTGCACGAGATCGCGGCGGGCGACCTCGACATCCGCCTCGACCACCGGCTGCCCGGCGCCCCGGCCGGGCTCCGGGTCGGCCACGGCGCCCTGCTCACTCCCGAGGGCGCCCTGCTGAGCCTGCGCGCCCGCTACCCCGGCGGCGACCGCGCCTACACCGGCGTGACCCTCGTCGTCGCCGGCGGCGCCGAACTCCAGCCGCCGGGCGTCCGCGTCACCGGCGCCCGTCCGGTGCTGCTGCTCACCCGCGTCCTGCGGCACACCGGCGAGGCCGACGTCGTCGCCGAGGCCGGGCTGCTCCGGAACATGGTGTCCGGCACCGAGCGGCCGTACGAGGAACTGCTCGCCCGGCACCTGGAGTCGCACCGCACCGCCTACCGGCGGGTCGGCCTCGACCTCGGCGCCGACCCCGCCGAGCGCGCACTGCCCGGCTCGGAGCTGCTGCGGCGCCCCGGCAGCCCCGCCCTGCTGGAACGGCTCTTCGCCGCCGGCCGCTATCACCTGCTCTCCAGCAGCGGCCTGCTGCCGCCCCGGCTCACCGGCCTGTGGACCGGCGACTGGGACACCGCCTGGTCCGGGGCGTTCACCACCAACGCCAACCTCAACCTCCAGACCGCCTCCGCACCGGCCGCGGCCCTCCCCGAAGTGACCGACGCGCTCGCGGAACTGATCCACCGCCAGCTCGACGACTGGCACGAGAACGCCCGCGCGATCTTCGGCGCCCGGGGCGTGGTCGCGCCCACCCACACCGACGGCGAGTCGGGGCGGACGTACCACTTCGACCGCGCGTACCCCCACCAGCTGTGGACGGCCGGTGCCGACTGGCTGCTCAAGCCGCTCGTCGACCACGACGAGACCCGGGGCGAGCGGGATCCGCGCACGGGCGCCGTCCTCGCCGAGGTCGCCGCCTTCTACGAGGACTTCCTCACCCGCACCGACGCGCACGGCCGGCTCGTCGTCGTGCCCTCCTACTCGCCCGAGAACCGGCCCGCGAACGCGAGCTGGGGCGCCCTCAACGCCGCCATGGATCTGTCCGCCGCCCGGCACGCCCTGCTCACCGCCGCCCGCTACCACCCCGAACGGGCAGCGAAGTGGCGCGAGTTGGCGGAGCGGTTGCCGCCGCACCGGGTCAACTCCGACGGCGCGCTCGCCGAATGGGCCTGGCCCGGTCTGGACGACACCTACGACCACCGGCACCTCAGTCACCTCTACGGCGTCTGGCCGCTCGACGAGATCAATCCCTACGACACCCCCGGCCTGGCCGCCGCCGCCCACCGCGCCCTCGCCCTGCGCGGCGCCGAGAACCACTCGGCGCACGGCCATCTGCACCACGCCCTGACCGCGGCACGGCTGCGGGACGCCGGCCGGGCCGAGGACGCCCTGCGCGAGGTCCTCGGCGGCGATTTCTTCCACGCCTCGCTGATGAGCGCCCACTACACCGACCGGGACGTCTACAACGCGGACGCCGCGCACACCCTGCCCGGCGTCCTGATCGAGATGCTCGTCCAGTCCACCCCCGGCCGGCTGGTCCTGCTGCCCGCCGTCCCGGACAGCTGCCCGGCCGGCGAACTCCGGGGCGTGCGCACCCGGTTCGGTGCCGAACTCGACCTCGGCTGGGCTCCGGGGCGTGCCACGGTCACCCTCCGGCCGAGCCGCACCGCCCGCATCGACCTGCGGACTCCCTCCGGCGCACAGCCGCTCGACCTCGTCGCCGGAGAAGACCGCGTCCTCACCCTGGGGACGTGGTGACTCCCCGCACATCCCCCCACCCATGGAACGGAAGGGACGCCACCATGGCACTGCGCACGCTCAGCAAGGCCGCCACGGCGCTCATCGCCCCCGCCCTGGCCCTCGGCGCCACCGTCGGCCTCGCCGCCGCGCCCGCCTCCGCCGCCGTCTGGTCCTCCTGCGACCAGTGGGGCAGCACCACGCTGAACGGCTACACCCTCTACAACGACATCTGGGGCTCCGGCGCCGGCACCCAGTGCATCTGGGCCAACTCCGGCACCAACTGGGGCGTCAACGCCAACCACCCGAACACCGGCGGCATCAAGTCCTACCCCAACGCCAACAAGGTGATCAACAAGTCGGTCAGCTCCCTGGCCTCGCTCACCAGCAGCTACAACGTCACCGTCCCGTCGTCCGGCGCCTACGAGACGGCGTACGACATCTGGGACACGAACCACAAGTACGAGATCATGCTCTGGGTCAACAAGACCGGCGCCGTCGGCCCGCTCGGCACCTCGCAGGGCAGTGTCACCCTCGGCGGCTCCACCTGGACCGCCTACAAGGGCAACAACGGATCCAACGACGTGTTCTCCTTCGTCCGCAGCTCCAACTCCAGCTCCGGTTCGGTCAACATCCTGCCGATCCTGAAGTGGATCAAGGACACCAAGGGCTGGTTCGGCGACGTGACCATCGGTGACCTCCAGTTCGGCTTCGAGATCACCTCCTCGGCCGGCGGGCTGAACTTCACCGTCAACAGCGAGAGCGTCAGCAGCAGCTGAGCCACCCGGCGGTGCAGGGGGCCGGTCCCGCACGGGACCGGCCCCCGGTCTCATCCGGCGATCGGGAGTACCGCGCCGTCCCGCAGGAACAGCGGGATGCGGTCCAGCGGCGCGTCCACCGTCACCGCCGTACCGCCCGCGTACGCGGTGCCCGTCCAGGCGTCCGTCCAGGTCGCCCCGGCCGGCAGGTACGCCGTGCGGGCCCTGGCGCCCGCCGTCAGCACCGGGGCGACGAGGAGGTCGCGGCCGAAGAGGTAGGAGTCGTCCACCGACCAGGCCGTCCGGTCCTCGGGGAACTCCAGGAAGAGCGGGCGCAGCACGGGCAGGCCCTGCTCGTGGGCCTCCCGCATGACCTTGAGGATGTACGGCCTCAGGCGCTCGCGCAGGCGCAGACAGCGCTCCAGGATCGCGCCCGCCTCCTCGCCGTACGACCACACCTCGTTGGGGCCGCCCGTCATCTCCGGGCCGAGCGGCATACCGGGGTCGCGGAAGCCGTGCAGCCGCATCAGCGGGGACAGCGTGCCGAACTGGAACCAGCGGACCATCACCTCGCGGTACGCCGGGTCGTCCGGGTCGCCCCCGTGGAAGCCGCCGATGTCGGTGTTCCACCACGGGATCCCGGACAGCGCGGTGTTGAGCCCGGCCGCGATCTGCCGCCGCAGGGTCGCGAAGTCGGTGCCGATGTCACCGGACCACAGGGCCGCGCCGTGCCGCTGGCTGCCCGCCCACACCGAGCGGTTGAGCGAGATCACCTCGTCGTCGCCGAGTCCGGCCGCGAGCAGCCCCTCGTGGAAGGCGCGGGCGTTCTCGCGCGGGTACAGGTTGCCGACCTCCAGGCCCGGACCCGCCCAGTAGCGCAGGTTCTCGGGGAAGCCGGGCTTCAGCTCGGGCTCGCACGCGTCCAGCCAGAACGCCGTGATGCCGTACGGGATCAGGTAGTTGTCCCGGATCCTCGACCACACGAACGCGCGGGCCTCGGGGTTCGTGGCGTCGTAGAACGCCACCTGGACGGGGGTGGCGACCTCCTTGTCCGGCCAGTCGGCGTGCGCCACGGGGCCGTACTGCGTACCGATGAAGTAGCCGCGCTGCTCCATCAGCTGGTGGTTCTCCGAGAGCGGGGACACCGACGGCCACACGGACACGACCAGCTTGATGCCCAGCTCGTCCAGCTCGCGGACCATGGCGGCCGGGTCGGGCCACTCCTTCGGGTCGAACTTCCACTCGCCGAGGTGCGTCCAGTGGAAGAAGTCGCACACGATCGCCGAGATCGGCAGGCCCCGGCGCTTGTACTCCCGGGCCACGCCGAGGAGTTCGTCCTGGGTGCGGTAGCGCAGCTTGCACTGCCAGAAGCCCGCCGCCCAGTCGGGCAGCATGGGCGTACGGCCCGTCACCGCGCTGTAGGCGCGCTGGCCGTCGGCCGGGGTGCCCGCCGTGATCCAGTAGTCGATCTGCCGGGCCGAGTCCGCGACCCAGCGGGTGCCGTTGCCCGCCAGCTCCACGCGGCCGATCGCCGGGTTGTTCCACAGCAGTGTGTAGCCCCGGCTGGACACCAGCACCGGGACGCTCACCTCGCTGTTGCGCTGGACCAGGTCCAGCACCAGGCCCTTCTGGTCCAGCCGCCCGTGCTGGTGCTGGCCGAGGCCGTACAGCTTCTCGTCCTCGTAGGCGGCGAAGCGCTGCTCCAGACGGTGGTGGCCGTTGCCGACCGCCGTGTAGAGGCGCGGGCCGGGCCACCAGAAGTGCGCCCGCTCCTCGGCGAGCAGCTCGCCGCCGTCGTCGGTGCGCAGGAAGCGGAGCATGCCCTCGGCGCTCACCTCGACGGTCAGTGAGCCGACCGTCAGCCTGCCTCCCGCCGCACCGACCGCGATCGTCGCCTCGGCGGCCGGCGGGGAGTCGAGGAGCGCCCCCGGCAGCCCCTCCAGCACCGGACCGCCGAGCCGGGCGCGCACCCGGACCGCGTCCGGACCCCACGGCTCGATCCGCACCGTCTCCTGACGGCCGCTCCACTCCAGCGCCCCCTCCCGCACCTGGAGGCGGCCGACGGTGGGGGCGGACTGGGCGAGGCTGACCTTGGGCTGCGCGAGGGCGGGCTGAGTACCGGCAGGCTGGTTCACGGCGGCTCCTGAGGTGAGGAGTGCAGACAGGGACGCAGGCAGGGGGGTGCCCGGGAAGGGCACCGTCGGTGCAGGTCAGGACGCGGCCGACGCCGGTCCCGTACTCGCCCGCTCGGTCAGCTCGGGAGCCAGCAGGACGACGCCGTCGCCGCCGCGCCCGTCCAGCTTGGCCACCAGGTGCTCCACGGCGCGCCGGCCCATCTCCTGCGCGGGGATGGCGACCGAGGTCAGCCGCACCGAGGCCTGCACGGCGACCTGGTCGGGGCAGATCGCGACCACGGAGACGTCCTCGGGCACGGCCCGGCCCTGCTGGCGCAGCAGCGCGAGCAGCGGCTCCACCGCCGACTCGTTCTGCACCACGAACCCGGTCGTGCCCGGACGCTCGTCGAAGATCCGGGCCAGGGTGAGGGCCATCGCGTCGTACCCGCCCTCGCACGGGCGGTGCAGCACCCGCACGCCCGCCTCGCGGGCCCGGGCGCGCAGTCCGTCGAGGGTGCGCTCGGCGAAGCCGGTGTGCCGCTCGTAGACGGCCGGGGCCTCGCCGATGACAGCGATGTCACGGTGACCGAGCCCCGCCAGATGCGCCACGCACAGCGCGCCGGTCGCCGTCCAGTCCAGGTCCACGCAGGTCAGACCGTCCGTGTCGGCGGGCAGCCCGATCAGGACCGAGGGCTGGTCGGTCCCCCGCAGCAGCGGCAGCCGCTCGTCCTCCAGCTCGACGTCCATCAGGATCATCGCGTCGGCGAGCCCGCTGCCGGTGACCCGGCGCACCGCGTCCGGACCCTCCTCGCCGGTGAGCAGCAGGACGTCGTAGCCGTGTGTGCGGGCCGTGGTGGCCACCGCGATGGCGATCTCCATCATCACCGGCACGTACATGTCGGTGCGCAGCGGGATCATCAGCGCGATGATGTTCGACCGGTTGCTCGCCAGCGCCCGGGCGCCGGCGTTCGGGTGGTAGCCCAGCTCCCGGATGCTCTCCTCGACCCGCTGCCGGGTGGTCGCGGAGATGGACCGCTTGCCGCTGAGAACATAACTCACCGTGCTCGCCGACACTCCGGCATGCTGGGCGACCTCGGCGAGGGTGACCATCCGGCTCTCCAAGCTATGTGAAGCGCTTCGACAGAGCGCGTGACCGACTAGAGTGAGTGAGGGTGAGATCGACACTAGCTTCAGCCGGGGTGAGGTGTCCAGAGGCTGTCGAAGCGCTTCGACAGCCCTTTCGTGCTCCACGGCCGGGCAACCAACGCGTCGCTGGGCATCGGCTGAACGGACGCGCGAGGGGTGGTGAGGTCGGTCCGTTTCGGGTACGAACGATCCAGTAGCACGGGTCGGTAGCGAACGGTCCCCCATCATCCCTCTTCGCGGCGAGGTGAGCCTCATGTCCGCCCCCACCACCCCCCGTACCAACGTCACCGAGCGCGAGGCGCGTCAGGTGGCGGAGGCCGCCCGGGAACAGGACTGGCGCAAGCCCAGCTTCGCCAAGGAACTGTTCCTCGGGCGCTTCCGGCTCGACCTCATCCATCCCCACCCGCTCCCGGACGACGACTCCGTCCGGCGCGGCGAGGAGTTCCTCACCGCGCTGCGCGCCTTCTGCGAGACGACGATCGACCCGGCCCGCATCGAGCGCGAGGCCCGCATCCCCGACGAGGTCGTGGCGGGCCTGAAGGAACTCGGCGCCCTCGGCATGAAGATCGACCCCAAGTACGGCGGTCTCGGCCTCACCCAGCTCTACTACAACAAGGCCCTCGCCCTGGTCGGCTCCGTGAGCCCCGCCATCGGCGCGCTGCTCTCCGCCCACCAGTCGATCGGGGTACCCCAGCCGCTGAAGATGTTCGGCACCCAGGAGCAGAAGGACGCCTTCCTGCCGCGCTGCGCCCGCACCGACATCTCCGCGTTCCTGCTCACCGAGCCGGACGTGGGCTCCGACCCGGCCCGCCTCGCGACGACGGCCGTACCCGACGGGGACGACGGCTACGTCCTCGACGGAGTGAAACTGTGGACCACCAACGGGGTGGTCGCCGATCTGCTCGTCGTCATGGCGCGGGTGCCGAAGTCCGAGGGGCACAAGGGCGGCATCACCGCGTTCGTGGTCGAGGCCGTCTCGGAGGGCATCACCGTCGAGAACCGCAACGCCTTCATGGGCCTGCGCGGCATCGAGAACGGCGTCACCCGCTTCCACCGGGTCCGGGTGCCCGCGGCGAACCGCATCGGCCCCGAGGGCGCGGGCCTGAAGATCGCGCTCACCACCCTGAACACCGGCCGGCTGTCGCTGCCCGCGATGTGCGCCGGTGCCGGGAAGTGGTGCCTGAAGATCGCGCGCGAGTGGTCGGCGGAGCGCGAGCAGTGGGGCAAGCCGGTCGCGCTGCACGAGGCGGTCGGCGCGAAGATCTCCTTCATCGCGGCCACGACCTTCGCCCTGGAGGCCGTCCTCGACCTGTCCTCCCAGATGGCCGACGAGGACCGCAACGACATCCGCATCGAGGCCGCCCTCGCCAAGCTCTACGGCTCCGAGATGGCCTGGCGGATGGCCGACGAACTGGTCCAGATCAGGGGCGGGCGCGGCTACGAGACCGCCGAGTCCCTGAAGGCGCGCGGAGAGCGGGCCGTCCCGGCCGAACAGATGCTGCGCGACCTGCGGATCAACCGCATCTTCGAGGGCTCCACGGAGATCATGCACCTGCTGATCGCCCGCGAGGCCGTCGACGCGCACCTGTCGGTCGCCGGTGACCTCATCGACCCCGACAAGTCCCTTACGGACAAGGCGAAGGCGGGCGCGAACGCGGGCGTCTTCTACGCCAGGTGGCTGCCCAAGCTGGTCGCCGGTCCCGGTCAACTTCCCACGTCCTACGGCGAGTTCAAGCACGGTATCGACCTGTCCGGGCATCTGCGGTACGTCGAGCGCGCGGCCCGCAAGCTGGCCCGCTCCACCTTCTACGCCATGTCCCGCTGGCAGGGCCGGATGGAGACCAAGCAGGGCTTCCTCGGGCGGATCGTGGACATCGGCGCCGAGCTGTTCGCGATGAGCGCGGCCTGCGTACGGGCCGAGCGGCTGCGCGTCCAGGGCGAACACGGCCGCGAGGCCTACCAGCTCGCCGACGCCTTCTGCCACCAGGCCCGCATCCGGATCGAGGAGCTCTTCGGCCGGCTGTGGACCAATACGGACGGCCTCGACCACACGGTGGTCAAGGCCGTGCTCGCCGGGTCGTACACCTGGCTGGAAGAGGGAATCATCGATCCCTCCGGGGACGGCCCGTGGATCGCCGACGCGACCCCCGGACCGGCCACCCGGGAGAACGAACGCCGCCCGTACGGCGCTTGAGGTCAGTTGCCCCAGGTGCCCTGGTTGACGGCGCAGTTCCAGCCGGAGCCGTGAAGCGTGAACTTCACCCCGTAGGAACGGGTGTTGAGCAGATGCGTGGGGATCCTCATCCCGAGGCTCGCCCTGCCCTTGAGGGTCCCCGCGTAGACGGACACCGACGTGGAGGAGTTGTGGGTGATCCGGCCGCCGGTCGCCCCGGCCTTGCCGAAGCGGAGGTTCTTGGTGTCCGTGACGGTGAACGTGACCCGCTTGAAGCCGGTCGCCGTCCTGCTCTTGATGCCGAAGTACAGACCCCCGTTGGTCACCCAGTGGTTCGAGCCGATGTAGAAGCGGCTCGGGTAGACGATGTCGACCGGGCAGCCGGTGGCCTTCGGCGTCTGCGCGGCGGCGAACGCGCCGCCCGCGAGACCCAGTTGAGCAGCGGCCAGCAGACCGGTCGTGGCCAGCACGGCCGTGGTCGTACGCATGCGCTTCATGGTGGTGACTCCTCCCCGTTTCGCCCTACTTGACGGGCGCCAACGGGAAGGATGCCATGATCCACGACCACACGTGCGCGATTTCGCGCTACGGCAGCAGTACTTACGTCACCTTTACGTACGTCAGCAGTACGTGTGCCCCGCGTCCGGCTTCGTCCAGGAGCACGAGGAGACCCTGGCCCCGTTCGACCGGGTGAGCGTGGCCGTGTCCCGGTCGTTGTTCCAGACGTAGGCGCGGCGGCCCTGGTACTTGTCCGTCGCGGTGTCCGTACCCCGGCCCGTGTGGATCTTCATGTACTTCCCGGCGCCGACGCTGACGCTCCCGAAGACGTACCGGTGGACCGGCATGCCTGAAGAGTTATCACATGATCTTCACCAGTACTTCACATCGGGAGAATCACTCCATCCGGCAACGAAACCTGCTAACGCACCCGCCCGGGGGACGCCCTGTCCGGAGCGCTGCCCGATGCGGCAACAATGGAGAGATGACCGACAGCCCCGCCCATCCGGCACCCCTCGCCGATCCGCACCTCGTCTACGACCCTCTCGCGGGCGACGGCCCCAAGGACGTGGTGATCCTCGGCTCCACCGGATCCATCGGTACCCAGGCCATCGACCTCGTGCTGCGCCACCCCGACCGCTTCCGCGTCACCGCCCTGTCCGCGAACGGCGGCCGCGTGGCCCTCCTCGCCGAGCAGGCCCGCCGGCTGCGGGTGCGCACCGTCGCGGTCGCCCGCGAGGACGCCGTGGCGGCCCTGCGCGAGGCGCTCGCCGCCGAGTACGGCGCGGGGGAGCCGCTGCCCGAGATCCTCGCCGGACCGGAGGCGGCCACCCACCTCGCCGCCTCCGACTGTCACACGGTCCTGAACGGCATCACCGGCTCCATCGGCCTCGCCCCGACCCTCGCCGCCCTGGAGGCCGGCCGCACCCTCGCCCTCGCCAACAAGGAGTCGCTGATCGTCGGCGGCCCGCTCGTCAAGGCGCTCGCCGAGCCTGGCCAGATCATCCCGGTCGACTCCGAGCACGCCGCCCTCTTCCAGGCACTGGCGTCGGGAACGCGGGCCGACGTCCGCAAGCTGGTGGTCACCGCCTCCGGCGGCCCCTTCCGCGGCCGTACCAAGGCCGAACTGGCGCACGTCGGCGTCGAGGACGCCCTCGCCCACCCCACCTGGGCGATGGGCCCGGTGATCACGATCAACTCCGCGACCCTCGTCAACAAGGGCCTGGAGGTCATCGAGGCACACCTCCTCTACGACATTCCCTTCGACCGCATTGAGGTGGTCGTGCATCCCCAGTCGTATGTTCACTCGATGGTCGAGTTCACCGACGGATCCACGATCGCCCAGGCGACGCCCCCCGACATGCGCGGGCCCATCGCCATCGGACTGGGCTGGCCCGAACGCGTCCCCGACGCCGCGCCCGCCTTCGACTGGAGCAAGGCCTCCACCTGGGAGTTCTTCCCGCTGGACGACGAGGCCTTCCCCTCGGTGAACCTCGCCCGGCACGTAGGGCAGCTCGCGGGCACGGCTCCGGCGGTGTTCAATGCGGCCAACGAGGAGTGCGTCGAGGCCTTCCTGGGCGGCGCACTGCCCTTCAACGGGATCATGGAAACCGTCACCCGGGTCGTCGAGGAACACGGCACCCCGGTCACGGGAACCTCACTCACCGTGTCGGACGTCCTCGAAGCGGAGACCTGGGCACGAGCCCGGGCCCGTGAACTGACAGCCACGACGGCGACCGCGGAGGCGCGTGCATGACGTCCCTGATGTTCATCCTCGGCATAGTGGTCTTCGCCGTCGGCCTGCTCGTCTCGATCGCCTGGCACGAGCTGGGCCACCTCTCCACGGCCAAGCTCTTCGGCATCCGCGTGCCGCAGTACATGGTCGGCTTCGGCCCGACCGTCTGGTCGCGGAAGAAGGGCGACACCGAGTACGGCATCAAGGCGGTCCCGCTCGGCGGCTACATCCGCATGATCGGCATGTTCCCGCCCGACGAGGCGGGCCGCGTCTCCGCCCGCTCCACCTCGCCCTGGCGCGGCATGATCGAGGACGCCCGCTCCGCCGCCTTCGAGGAGCTCCAGCCCGGCGACGAGACGCGCATGTTCTACACGCGCAAGCCCTGGAAGCGCGTCATCGTCATGTTCGCCGGCCCGTTCATGAACCTGGTCCTGGCGGTCGCGCTCTTCTTCACGGTCCTGATGGGCTTCGGCATCCAGCAGCAGACGACGACGGTCGCCTCCGTCTCCCCCTGCGTCATCGCCCAGAGCGAGAACCGCGACACCTGCAAGAGGTCCGACCCCGCCTCCCCGGCCCAGGCCGCCGGCATGCAGAAGCGCGACAAGATCGTCTCCTTCGACGGCAAGCAGACCAAGGACTGGAACACCCTCTCCGACCTGATCCGCGACAGCGCCGGCAAGACGGTCCCGATCGTCGTCGACCGCGACGGCAAGCAGCTCACGCTGCACGCCACGATCGCCACGAACCTGGTCGCCAAGAAGGACTCCAGCGGCACGTACGTCCAGGGCAAGTACGTCAAGGCCGGCTTCCTCGGCTTCAGCTCCGCCACCGGCGTGGTCCACCAGAGCTTCGGCGAGTCCGTGACCTGGATGACCGACCGGGTCGGCGACGCCGTCGACTCCCTCGCCGCCCTGCCCGCCAAGATCCCGGCCCTGTGGAACGCCGCCTTCGGCGACGGCCCGCGCGAACCGGACTCCCCGGTCGGCATCGTCGGCGCCGCCCGCATCACCGGCGACATCGCCACCCTGAACATCCCCGCTTCCCAGCAGGTGGCGATGTTCGTGATGCTGCTCGCCGGCTTCAACCTCTCCCTGTTCCTGTTCAACATGCTCCCGCTGCTCCCCCTGGACGGCGGGCACATCGCGGGCGCCCTGTGGGAAGCCCTGCGCCGCAACCTGGCCCGCGTCCTGCGCCGCCCGGACCCGGGCCCGTTCGACGTGGCGAAGCTGATGCCGGTGGCGTATGTGGTGGCGGGGATCTTCGTCTGCTTCACGATCCTGGTCCTGATCGCCGACGTGGTTAACCCCGTGAAAATCTCGTAGCCACACGACGTTGGCGGCGGCCCGGAAGATGATCTTCCGGGCCGCCTTCCATCGGGTGGGTTTGCCGGACGGGATGTGCTCCCGCCCGGGCCGGTGCCGTAATCTCGAAGCCTGGAGCCCGCCGTTACGGGACCGGATCCTGATCCACGACTTGGGGTTGCACAGCAGATGACTGCGATTTCTCTCGGCATGCCGTCCGTTCCGACCAAGCTCGCCGAGCGCCGGAAGAGCCGGCAGATCCAGGTCGGAAGCGTGGCCGTCGGAGGAGACGCGCCCGTCTCGGTCCAGTCGATGACCACGACCCGTACGTCCGACATCGGCGCCACCCTCCAGCAGATCGCCGAGCTGACCGCGTCCGGCTGCCAGATCGTCCGCGTGGCCTGCCCCACCCAGGACGACGCCGACGCCCTCGCCACGATCGCCAGGAAGTCCCAGATCCCGGTGATCGCGGACATCCACTTCCAGCCGAAGTACGTCTTCGCCGCCATCGAGGCCGGCTGCGCCGCGGTCCGCGTCAACCCCGGCAACATCAAGCAGTTCGACGACAAGGTCAAGGAGATCGCCCAGGCCGCCAAGGACCACGGCACCCCGATCCGCATCGGCGTCAACGCCGGCTCCCTGGACAGGCGCCTGCTCCAGAAGTACGGCAAGGCGACCCCCGAGGCCCTGGTCGAATCGGCCCTGTGGGAGGCGTCCCTCTTCGAGGAGCACGACTTCCGCGACATCAAGATCTCGGTGAAGCACAACGACCCCGTCGTCATGATCGAGGCGTACAAGCAGCTCGCCGCCCAGTGCGACTACCCCCTCCACCTCGGCGTCACCGAGGCGGGCCCGGCCTTCCAGGGCACGATCAAGTCGGCCGTCGCCTTCGGCGCGCTCCTCTCCCAGGGCATCGGCGACACGATCCGCGTCTCCCTGTCCGCGCCCCCGGTCGAGGAGGTCAAGGTCGGCACCCAGATCCTGGAGTCCCTGAACCTCCGCCAGCGCGGCCTGGAGATCGTCTCCTGCCCGTCCTGCGGCCGCGCCCAGGTCGACGTCTACAAGCTCGCCGAGGAAGTCACGGCGGGTCTGACCGGCATGGAGGTCCCGCTGCGGGTCGCGGTCATGGGCTGCGTCGTGAACGGCCCGGGCGAGGCCCGCGAGGCCGACCTCGGCGTCGCCTCCGGCAACGGCAAGGGCCAGATCTTCGTCAAGGGTGAGGTCATCAAGACCGTCCCCGAGTCCAAGATCGTCGAGACCCTCATCGAGGAGGCCATGAAGCTGGCCGAGAAGATGCAGGACGCGGGCGTGGAGTCGGGCGAGCCGTCGGTGTCCGTCGCGGGCTGACCCCTCGATTTCCGTGAGTCCCGTCACCGCTCGGTGGCGGGACTCAGTCGTACCTCCGCCCAGACGGACTTGCCCGGCCGCCGTGGCGTGACACCCCACTTGTCCGCGAGCGCCTCGACCAGGAGCAGGCCCCGGCCTCCCTCGCCCTGCGGGACCCGCAGCTCGGGCAGGCACTCGGTACGGGTGTCGGAGACCTCCAGCCGCAGGGTCGCACCTGCTCCGGTGAGCTTCAGGTGGAAGTCCCGTCCGGGTACGTGCCCGTGCCGTACGGCGTTCGCGACCAGCTCGGCGGCGATCAGCGTCACGGCCTCGTTGGCGGGCCCGTCGTAGGGGTGCCCCCACTCGTCCAGCCGGTGCGAGACGAGCCGCCGGGCGAGGCGTGCGCCGCGCGGGGTGGAGGTGAAGCGCATCGCGAATTCGTGGGTGAACTCGTGGGTGGAGATTTCTGACTTCATGCCGTTTACGCTCCCGCACGCTCAGTAACGTTGAACAGCGGCTGCACCTCGACCAACAGGGGTTGTACGAGGGCGGGGTGCCGCTGTCGGCGTGCGCGCAGTGACGGACGGTGGCGCGAGGGCATTGGGGGTTGTGTGAGCGAGGAAGTGCAGGAATCGGAGGGTGAGTCCGAGCCGGGATCCGGGGTCCCGCTCATCTTCGGGCGGCTGTTGAAGCGGCTGCGGACCCAGGCGGGCGTGGAACGCGCTGAACTCGGCCGCCTTACCGGCTACTCGGCTGCGACCATCGCGTCGTTCGAGCAGGGCAGACGCATTCCGTCGGCGCGCTTCATCATGCAGGCCGACGAGGCGCTGAACGCGCAGGGAGTACTGGTCGATTTCATCGAGGAGATGGAGAAGGCGCAGTATCCGGCGTTCTTCCGGGACGCGGCGGCGTTGGAGAAGCAGGCAGTCGCGCTGCACGTGTTCGCCGTACAGGCCGTACCGGGCCTGTTGCAGACAGAGGACTACGCGCGGGCGGTCTTCACCATGTGGAGGCCGCCGTTGAGCGAGGAGACGATCGAGCAGCGGGTGGCGGCACGGCTGGCCCGCCAGGAGATCTTCGCGCGGAAACCGGCGACCACCCTGAGCTTCGTGCTGGAAGAGGCCGTTGTATGCAGGCGCTTGGGCGGATCGGCCGTCTGGCGGGGCCAGTTGGAGCAGATCCTGCTCGTCGGACAGCGGCGTAATGTGGAGATCCAGGTCATGCCGAACGACCGCGAGGAGCACGCCTGCCTCAACGGTCCGTTTACCTTGATCGAGACGGCGAAGGGGCGCAGGATCGCCTATGTACCGGCGTACAAGGCCAGTCGCCTCTTCGCGGATCGCTCGACGGTCAGGGAGGTGGAGGAGCAGTACAACCTCCTGCGCGCCCAGGCCCTGACACCGCGCGAATCACTGGCCTTTGTAGAGAAGCTGCTGGGAGAGACATGAGCGTTGACGAGCCGAACGAGCTGGTGTGGTTCAAGAGCAGCTACAGCAGTGGCGATGGCGGCGAATGCATAGAGGTCGCCCTCACCTGGCACAAGTCCAACTACAGCAGCGGCGAGGGCGGCGAATGCGTCGAGATCGCCACCACCCCCACCACCATCCACATCCGTGACTCAAAGCAGAACCCCACCACCGCCACCCTCATAGTGCCGCCGACCGCCTGGCAGGCGTTCCTCGGGCTTGCGCAATCCTGAACGTGGCTTTACCGCCCCTTGGTGCCGCTCTCGATTGCGAACGCGTCTTGCCAACTAGGGTCTCCGGACCGATGAGTTGGCTGACGGGGGAGGGGCGCGGCACCATGGGTGACCAGGGCGGTGGCGACGGCAAGATTCTCGACATCAAGATCGAGGATCTGAAGAAGACGGCTCCGCATTTCCACACGCACAGTACCGATCTGACCAAGGCGCTGACCAAGCTCAAGACGGCGCTCGCGGCGGCCGGTTCGCCGTGGGGTGACGACAAGCAGGGCAAGGAGTTCCACGACACCTACGGCCCGCTGGTGACGAAGATCGAGCACGCCGCGGACGTCCTCTCCCAGGGTCTGGCCAGCATCGAAGAAGCGATGACCGACATGGCGGACGGCCACATCGACAACGAGCAACTGGTCCGCTCGATGTTCAGCCGGATCCATCCGAAGCCGGGCGGTCAGGGCGGGGGTCAGCCGAAGTGAGTGCGGCGGACAAGGCGAAGCAGATCGTCCAGGACATGACCGGCATGTGGTGGCCGGCGGCCGACGAGGACGGGCTGCGGGCGGCGGCCAAGGCCTGGCGTGACTTCGCCGATGACATCGAGACGGTCATGACCGCGGCGAACAGGACGGCCCGCGGGATCATCGAGGACAACAAGGGCGAGGCGATCTCCGCCTTCGACGACCCCTACTGGCGCCGTTACTACAACAACGGCCACGGCTGGCTGAAGGACATGGCCGACGGCGCCCGGGACATGGCCAAGGCGCTGGACAAGTACGCCGACGCCGTCCACCACGCGGTCGTGAAGCTGGAACACGAGCTGGAGATCGTCGGGGCGACGATCATCGCGGGCACGGCGTTGGCGATCTTCACGGCCGGTATCTCCGAGGGCGCGGCGGCCGCGGCCACGGCGGGCGTCGTGGAACTCGCCGGAACCCTGGGCGTCGAGGTCTCCACCGAGATCGCCACGATCGCGGGCACCACCCTGGCCACGGCCGCGATGGGCGGCATCGAGTCGGTGACGGTCGACCTGGCGGTCACCCAGCCGGTCTCGATGGCCACCGGTGAGAGCAAGGGCTTCAACCTGGACGAGGTCAGCGACTCGGCCGTGTCCGGGATGGAGTTCGGCGGCATGTTCGGCGGCGCCGGTGCCATGGCCAAGGTCGCGGGCGAGGCGGGCGGCTTCCGCGCCCTCTTCGACGGGGTCTCCGTCCCCGGAATCCGTGCGCTGCCCAGCGAACTGGACGGGTTGGGCGACGTCGCGGCGGCGGACACCCGCAGTGCCGCCCGCCAGGCAGCGGGCGAGGACCCGGAAGGCACGGCGGAGAACCCCAAGAACAAGGTCGAGGACGACAACACCGACCCGGTCGACCTGGTCACCGGCAAGATGTACCTGCCGCAGACCGACGTCACCCTCCCCGGCACGCTCCCTCTCGTCTTCACGCGCCGCGTGGAGTCCGGCTACAAACTGGGCCACTGGTTCGGCCCGTCCTGGTCCTCAACTCTCGACCAGCACCTGGCGATCGACGCCGAGGGCGTCATCTTCGTGACGGAGGACGGCCTCCTCCTCACCTACCCCCACCCCCGGTCCGACACCGCGACACTCCCCGCCCACGGCAGCAACCGCTGGCCCCTGGTCCGGGTGGACGGCGGCTACACGATCACGGACCCGCGCTCGGGCCGGGTCTGGCACTTCGCCGGCCAGTCGGCGGACCGGGCGGTCCTGGAGCAGATCGACGACCGCAACGGCAACTGGCTGACCTTCGAGTACGACGCGCAGGGCACCCCACTCGCCATCGTGTCGTCCGCCGGCTACCGCCTGAAGATCACGACACAGGGTGACCGGGTGACCGCCCTGCACCTGGCCGGCGCGGGGCCGGACGGCACCGACACGGAACTGAAGCGCTACGCCTACTCCCCGGAAGGCCACCTGACGGAGGTCATCAACTCCTCCGGTCTCCCCCTCCGCTTCGGCTACGACGACCGAGCTCGCGTGACGTCCTGGACGGACACGAACAACCGCAGCTACACCTACGAGTACGACGACCGGGACCGCTGCGTCGCCGAGAGCGGCTCACATGGCCACGTAGCGCTGCGCCTGTCGTACGACGGTACGGATCCGGCGACGGGTCACCGCGTCACCACCACCGTGACGGACGAGGGCCACACCCACCGCTACGTGATCAACGACTCCGGCCAAGTCATAACCGAAATTGATCCGCTGGGTGCGGCGACCCATTTCACCCGTGATCGCTACAACCGCGTGCTGTCCCACACCGACCCGCTGGGCCACGCGACGATGTACCGCTACGACGACGAAGGCAACCTGACCGCCATCATCCGGCCCGACGGCCAAGAGGCCCGCGTCGAGTACGGAACCCACGGCCTGCCGACACGAATCACGGGCACTGACGGCAACACCTACCGCCATGCCTACGACGAGCGGGGCAACCGCATATCGGCAACCACCCCGTCCGGTCAGACGACTCACTTCGCGTACTCGGAGGCCGGTCACCTGACGTCTGTGACCGACCCGCTCAGCCACACGACAGCCATCCGCTGCAATCAGGCGGGCCTCCCGATCGAGGTGACCGACCCGCTGGGCGCGGTCACTCGTTACACCCGGGACGCCTTCGGCCGCCCCGTGGACGTCACCGATCCCACAGGTTCGACCACTCGCTTGGCCTGGACGGTGGAAGGTCACCTTGCCCGCCGCACGGCTCCCGACGGCACCACGGAGACATGGACGTACGACGGAGAGGGCAACTGCACCAGCCACACCGACCCCGCCGGTGGCGTCACCCGCTTCGAATACACCCACTTCGACCTGCTGAGCGCCCGCACAGGGCCGGACGGGGTCCGCTACGAATTCACTCACGACACCGAACTGCGACTCACTCGAGTCACTAATCCTGACGGTCTGAACTGGAGTTACACATACGATCCCGCAGGCCGTCTCGTATCGGAGTCCGACTTCGACGACCGCGTCCTGACCTACACCTACGACGTCGCAGGCCGGCTCGCCACCCGCACCGACGCCCTCGGCCAGCAGATCGCGTTTGAACGTGACGCCCTGGGCCGGGTCACTACCAAGAACGCCGCAGGCTCCATCACCACCTACGCCTACGACTTCACCGGCCGACTGGCCCATGCCACAGGCCCGGACGGCAGTGTTCTCGAGCTACTCCGTGACCGTTACGGGCGTCTCAAGTCCGAGACGGTCAACGGCCGGACGATGACATACGGTTATGACGCTCTGGGTCGCCGCGTCGGCCGCACCACGCCCACCGGCGCACACAGCACCTGGTCGTTCGACGCGGCAGGCAACCGCCGTCAGTTGACGGCCAACGGGCACACCATAGATTTCATCTACGATGAGGCGGGCCGCGAACTCAACCGTCATGTCGATGAGTTCCTCTCCTTCGCCAACACGTTTGACGACGCGGGACGCCTTGCTGCCCAGTCGGTGACGTCACCGGACCACCGCACGCTGCAGAGGCGCGCATACACCTACCGTGCCGACGGCCATCTGACCGCCATCGAAGCTCAGTTGGGTGGCAGACGCGACTTCGACCTGGACGCGAGCGGCAGGGTCACCGCCGTTCGAGCGGAGGGTTGGACCGAGACCTATGCCTACGACGGGGCAGGCAACCAGGCACAGGCAACCTGGCCGGCCTCTCACCCCGGTCACGATGCCACAGGGGAACGCACATACCTCGGCACTCGGATCACTCGCGCAGGAAGCGTCCGTTACGAGCACGACTCCCTCGGACGCATCACTCTCCGCCAGAAGACCCGACTCTCCCGTAAACCGGAAAACTGGCGCTACACATGGGACTGCGAGAACCGGCTCACTTCCGCCGTCACGCCGGACGGCACTCGCTGGCGCTACGTCTACGATCCGCTGGGCCGACGCGTGGCGAAACTCCGCCTCGCAGGGGACGGTGAAACGGTTGTCGAGCGGACCGACTTCACCTGGGACGGCACCACCCTCTGCGAAGAGACGACGACATCCACGGACTTGCCCAGCCCGGTCACCCTCACCTGGGACTATCAGGGGCGGCGCCCCATCGCCCAGACGGAACGGGTTCACTCCGCCCGTGTTTCCCAGGAAGAGATCGACAGCCGCTTCTTCGCCATTGTTACCGACCTGGTCGGCAGCCCCGTCGAACTCGTCGACGAGCATGGTGAGATCGCCTGGCGTACCCGCAGTACCCTCTGGGGCACTACGGCATGGAACGCCGACGCCACCGGATACATCCCGCTGCGCTTCCCTGGCCAGTACTACGACCCCGAAACCGGCCTCCACTACAACTTCTTCCGCCACTACGACCCTGAAACCGCGCGTTACGTCACCCCGGATCCCCTCGGCCTCGCGCCCGCCCCGAACCCCAACACCTACGTGTCCAGCCCGCACCTCTGGACGGACCCCCTCGGTTTGTCCCCCTACCCGCAGGGGGGGAAGGTACCGATTTACCGAGGTACAAGCATGATGGCGGAGAATATGATTGCGGACGAGACGGGTCTGCTCATGAGCGAGTCGGCCAGGAACGTGTACTACTCGACCGGCTCCGTCGAGGATGCTCTCCAGGCTTCGGAAAGGGCGCACGCCGCTGCTCTCGCGGAGTGGGGTGGTTCCGATGCCCTTGCTCAGGCCCATTCGGAGTTCGGAACGGAGATGCAGCAGGCATACGGCCCCCGTTCGGTGATGTCGTTCACGACAGACCCGGAGGTCGCGAAGTACTTCGCCAATGGGGGTCCCGTATATCGTGCCATGATCGACCCGAGCGAAGGGATCTGGCAGAGCTTGCCTGGAGCAGGGGAGAGCGAAGTGTTGATTCCGAACATGATCAAGGTGGAACCGTGGGCAGGCTGACAGTGAAGTTCGGACGGTGGGAGACGCAGTACTTTCCTGCAGGAGAACTCGTCGAAGCGGACGAACCGATCGCCGCGTTCGACGAGTTGGAAGACCGACTGCTCGCGGCTCATCCGCGGATGCGCCGGATCGTGCTCCGGGGACGTCCTGGCTGGCCGCTGCACCGCTATTACCTGCACTGGAGTGACGGTACTGACTTGTCAGCCCTGGACAGCCGTGTCGCCGCCGGTACGGCGACGGGGGAGGACTTCTCCGGAGCCGTCGTAGGAGAGCCCTACCTGATTACCCATCCCGTCTGCGGTTCGGAATTCCGAGTGGTCCATCTCACGGTTGATGTTCCCTTGTTCCCCGACCTTGTCGAGCGCTATCGGGCCCACTCGTTCCGTGCGGAGTGTCCGGTGTGTGGAGGACGTCTAACCGGCAGTGTGCTGGAATTCATCACTCCACAGGAAATGTGACTCCCTTCCTGGAGGAACTCGGCGAATGTGAGATGACGTAGGACAGGCTGCCTGCCGCGGTCCTCGACGCGAGCCGCTTCGGCTCAGCGCACTGCAGCAGTATGTCGCCATCCCTCGTCGGTTGCGAACTCGTCGTCCTTGCTCGGGCCTTCGGGCTGGTGCGCAGACTGAGGGGGCGCGGCGCGGGCGGCGTACGACGACCACGCCGGACGTCGACGGGTTGTCTCCGCCCCGTCGCCCGCCGTAGCCGTAGCAGGATCCGGCGCGGTCGGCCGCATCACCGTGCGGGACTTCGGAGAGAATTTTTCGGTGGATCTGAGCTACTGGGACGTGGCGCTACGACCCGAAAAAAGTACGAGTTCCCCAGGCCGAAGGCTGAGTCGGCATGTCATGGACCTCCCTGTTGCACAACCCGGAGGGAATTACCTCCGTCTACCAGGGCAACCCGCCGGACCTCGTGGGCGTTCACCTGCACGAGGCGGTACTCCGTACAGACGGACCGACCTTGACGCTGCGCCTGGATCTCGCGCGATACCCGGAACGGCCTCCGCGTAAGTGGGCGGTGCAGCGTTTCAACACCACGCAGGTCGAGATTTCGTTCAGCGGTATCAAGGAGATCGCGCTGGAAGGCTTCGGGACCGATATCAGAGCAGATGTCTCACTGACCTCCGACAACGGTGTCACCCTTAACCTGACGTCATCTGAGGCTCGTATTCGGGTCGTTGCTGACACGACCTTCATCTCAAAGCTGACCGCATACGCCAATGAAATCTGAATCCGATGTTCCGGCAGTGGAGCGTGAGTAGCGGCATGGCGTTCCGTAATCATCAGGAGCTGGAGGCGACCGTGATTGCGGTGGCCCCTGTGGGGGCGAAGGTCGAAGCCGGCCGCGAGGCCGGCTTCATCGACCGGGCGAAGCATCCCTCCTGGTGGGACGAGAGCGCCGCACCACCCCAGGTCGGTGACCAGCTGCACGTCGTCGTCCTCGACGCGAGCCGGGAGCCTCCCCGGCTCAGTGCGCTGCAACGGGACATCGACGTCGCGCGGCGGCTGCGGGATGCCGCGCCTGAGTTTCCTGTATGCGAGCCCCTGACGAACACGAGATCCTCTTGCGGGCCCTGGACGACGCCGTGACCTTCTGGGCGGGGAGACCCGGATTGCCGGGGCAGGAGAGGAGCACCTTCGAGGTCGTGCTGCTGGGTCCGCCCGCAGCCGGATCTCACCACTAAGCGCTCCACCACCCCTCGGGGTACAGTGCGGAGGATCAGCAGATCCCCAGCCCCGAGGCCCCGCACGTGTTGACCCAGACCACCTCACGGGTGCTCGAACCGAGCGACCTGGACGCCGCGCTCGCCGTCCTCCACCGCGAGCCGGTCACGAACGCGTTCGTGACCTCGCGCGTCCAGATCGCCGGCCTCGACCCGTGGCGGCTCGGCGGCGAGATGTGGGGCTGGTACGAGGACGGCATGCTCACGTCCCTGTGCTACGCGGGGGCGAATCTGGTGCCGATCTGCGCCACCCCGCGTGCCGTGCGGGCCTTCGCCGACCGGGCCCGCAGGGCCGGGCGGCGCTGTTCCTCCATCGTCGGGCCCGCCGAGGCCACCGCCAGGCTGTGGCGTCTGCTGGAGCCGCACTGGGGACCGGCCCGTGAGGTCCGCTCCCATCAGCCGCTCATGGTCACCGACCGGACGTCCGCCGACGTCGCCCCGGACCCGTACGTCCGCCGCGTCCGCAAGGACGAGATGGAGACGATCATGCCGGCGTGCGTGGCGATGTTCACCGAGGAGGTCGGCGTGTCCCCGATGGCCGGGGACGGCGGTCTGCTCTACCAGGCCCGCGTCGCCGAGCTCGTCGGCGCCGGCCGCTCCTTCGCCCGCGTCGACGAGCACGGCAAGGTCGTCTTCAAGGCCGAGATCGGCGCCGCGACCAGCCAGGCCTGTCAGATCCAGGGCGTGTGGGTCGCTCCCGAGTACCGGGGCAGGGGGCTCGCGGCACCGGGCATGGCGGCGGTCCTGCGGTACGCCCTCGCCGACGTCGCCCCCGTGGTGAGCCTGTACGTGAACGACTTCAACACGGCGGCGAGACGGACGTACCACAGGGTCGGCTTCCAGGAAGTGGGCGCGTTCATGAGCGTCCTCTTCTGAACGCCACCACCCTCTCGCTCACATGCCCTCGATCAGTTCCGCCGCCCGGATCACCGCCGCGAGCGCCTTGGGGCGTCCGGTGCGCCGGTGCACGTCGAGGCAGGTGTCGGCGAGCTTGATGACGTGCGCGTCCCCGTGCCGGGCGGCCAGCTCGAACGTCTCCTCCGCCGACTCCGGCGCGGCCGGCAGGCCGTCCTGCGGGGCGGGGGCGGCCGGGCGGTAGGCCGCGGTGACGGCCGCGGCGGCGGTCCACGCCGCGTGCAGAGTCGGCACCCACTGGGTGCGGGGGAGCGCCGGGAGGGTCCGCAGGGCCGCCATGGGCGCGGTCGCCGCGTGCACCAGCATGACGGGCGAGCCGTGCGCGTGGGGCAGATAGTGGAGCGCGGCGGCGGACGTCACGTCGGCCAGCAGCTCACGCGCCTGGTCCGCGTCCGCGGCGGGCCGGAGCGCGGCCGGGGCCGCGGGCCAGCCGGCCGTCTCGGGCAGCTGGCCGAGCCGGTGGTTGATCCCGGCGCTCCGGTCCGGGACCGGTGGCACCGCGGCGAGGGCGGACGCGGGGTCGGCCGCCCCGGACGGCGCGACGACGGTGACCGGCTGCCAGCGCGCCGCCCAGTACCCGAGCGCCTGCCCCAGCTCGGTCGGCCGAGGATCCGCCCCGCCGTTCCCGTCGGCCCCGCCATCTCCGCTGTTTCCGTCGTCGAGCAGGGCGTGCACCGCGTGGCCCGTGCGGATCACGCCGTGGGTGGCGCCCGCCGCGATACCGGGCAGCAGCCTCGGCCACCACGTCTCCAGCACCGCGCGCCAGGGCCGCTCCCGCACCTCGCGCTCGAAGTACAGGAGCCAGTCGCCGAGCCGGCGCGGGTCCCCCAGCGCCGTACGCCAGTCGTCGGCGGTCACGGGCGACGTGCCGCGCGGCAGTTCGTCCAGCCGGTCCATGTAGCGGTCCAGCCAGCGGTGCACCCGGTCCCCGTGCCCGTTCCTGACCAGTGCCTCCACGGCCATCGGGCCGTGGTTGCTCAGCCAGCCCTCGAACTCCGGCCCGCTGTGGTGCAGTCGTTCGTACGCCTCGTCCAGACTGCTGTCGATGCTCATGACATCCGACCGTAGGCAGTACCCGCCCGCCGGTCATCGGCCGCCGGATCGAGCCGCACCCCTGCGCCGGTCCTAGGCCCCCGGTCGCACCCCGTCCGGAGGCGGACCGGGCGCCGTCGGCTTCCCTGTACCCTCCCCGCATGGACCTCGTCATCGGCCCCCTGGACCTCGCCGCCCACGTCGACGAGGCCTTGGCCGTGCAGGCCGTCGCCTTCGGGCTCGGGCCCGACGAGGTCGCCGTACGCCGGCAGATCGTCCAGCGGCACATGCAGTACCGGGGTGCGCGGGCGCTCGGGGCCACCAGCCGGGGGCGTCTGGTCGGGTTCGTCTACGGCATGCCGAACTCCCGCACCCACTGGTGGTCCACCGTCGTGGAGCCCTACCTCCGGGCCAACGACAACGCCGACTGGCTGGACGACTCCTTCGTCATCACCGAACTGCACGTCCACCCCGGTCATCAGAACCGGGGCATCGGGCGGCGGCTGATCACCATGATCACCGACTCCGCCGCCGAGCCCCGCTCGATCCTCTCCGCGATCGACACCGACAGCCCCGCCCGCGGTCTGTACTTCTCCCTCGGCTACGTCGACCTCGCCCGCCAGGTCCACTTCCCGAGCGCGCCGCGGCCGTACGCCGTGATGGGCGCCCCGCTGCCGCTGCGCGGGCGCTAACCGATTTCCGCCCGCACAGGCGGCCCGGCTAACCTCCTGACATCACCCTTACCCGGCAGGAGTACGAGAGCCATGGCGAAAGCACCGGTCCAGCGCATGTCCCAGTTGATGGCGAAGACCCTGCGCGACGACCCGGCGGACGCCGAGGTCCTCAGCCACAAGCTCCTCGTCCGCGCCGGCTACGTCCGCCGCACCGCCGCCGGCATCTGGAGCTGGCTGCCCCTCGGCAAGAAGGTCCTCTCCAACGTCGAGCGGATCGTGCGCGAGGAGATGGACGCCATCGGCGCCCAGGAGGTCACCCTCCCCGCGCTGCTGCCCCGCGAGCCGTACGACGCGACCGGCCGCTGGGACGAGTACGGCCAGGAGCTGTTCCGGCTCAAGGACCGCAAGGGCGGCGACTACCTCCTCGGCCCCACCCACGAGGAGATCTTCACCCTCCTCGTCAAGGACCAGTGCACGTCCTACAAGGACCTGCCGGTGATCCTCTACCAGATCCAGAACAAGTACCGCGACGAGGCCCGCCCCCGCGCCGGCATCCTGCGCGGCCGCGAGTTCCTGATGAAGGACTCGTACTCCTTCGACACCGAGGACGAGGGCCTCGCGAAGTCCTACGCCCTGCACCGCGAGGCCTACCAGCGCATCTTCGAGCGCCTCGGCCTCGACTACCGCATCTGCGCCGCGACCGCCGGTGCCATGGGCGGCTCCAAGTCCGAGGAGTTCCTCGCCCCGGCCGAGGCCGGCGAGGACACCTTCGCCGACTGCCCGAACTGCGACTTCGCGGCCAACACCGAGGCGATCACCTACGCCCTCAAGCCGGTCGACGCGGCGGACGTGCCCGCGCTGGAGGAGATCCCCACCCCGGACACCCCCACCATCGAGACCCTGGCCGCCTCCCTCGGCGTCCCCGCCTCCGCCACGCTGAAGAACCTGCTGGTCAAGGTGGACGGCGAGATCGTCGCCGTCGGCGTGCCCGGCGACCGCGAGGTGGACCTGGACAAGGTCGAGGCGCACTTCGCCCCGGCCACCGTCGAGATGGTCACCGAGGCCGACTTCGCCGCCCGCCCCGACCTGGTGCGCGGCTACGTCGGCCCGCAGGGCCTCGGCGAGAAGGTCACCTACATCGCCGACCCGCGCGTGGCCCCCGGCACCTCCTGGATCACCGGTGCCAACAAGGACCAGACCCACGCCAGGAACGTCGTCGCGGGCCGTGACTTCGAGGTCGCCGAGTACGTCGACGTCGTCGTCGTGCAGGAGGGCGACCCCTGCCCCCAGTGCGGCACCGGCCTGAAGCTGGACCGCGCCATCGAGATCGGCCACATCTTCCAGCTGGGCCGCAAGTACGCCGACGCCCTCAAGCTCGACGTCCTCGGCCAGAACGGCAAGCCCGTCCGCGTCACCATGGGCTCCTACGGCATCGGCGTCTCGCGTGCCGTGGCCGCGCTGGCCGAGCAGAACGCCGACGACAAGGGCCTGGTGTGGGCCAGGGAGGTCGCCCCGGCCGACGTCCACGTCGTCGCCGCCGGCAAGGCCCTGCAGACCGAACTGGCCCTCGACGTCGCCGAGAAGCTGGCCGCCGCGGGCGTCCGCGTCCTGGTCGACGACCGGGCCGGGGTCTCGCCGGGCGTGAAGTTCACCGACGCCGAGCTGATCGGTGTCCCGCAGATCCTGGTCGCCGGCCGCCGCTCCGGCGAGGGCGTCGTCGAGCTGAAGGACCGCAAGACCGGTGAGCGCGAGGAGCTGCCGGTCGAGGACGCGATCGCCCGCCTCACCGCCCAGTAGGCCCTCGGCGACGCACAAGCCCCCTGGGACCCGCGGTGGTCCCAGGGGGCTTGTGCGTCGCGGCTCGCCGTCGGCCGGCGAAGCCTCTTGAGCCCCTTACAGCCAGCCGGCGAACTCCAGCAACAGCTCGCCGTCCTTCGGCCGTCCCACCCGCAGGGCCCGCACCCCCGACTCCACCGCCCGGAACAGGGTCCAGCCGCGCAGCCGTTCCTGGTCGACCTCCAGCGACTCGGCGAGCCGCTTGATCCGCCGCCGTACGGTCGCCGCGCCCGAGGGCGACGCGATCAGGTCCTCCACCCGGTCCCGCACCAGCCGCGCCAGATCGAAGGCGCACTCGCCGGCCACCGGATCCGGACCCACCGCCAGCCACGGCATCCGCTCCCCGGACAGCACCTTGCTCTGCCGGAACGTGCCGTGCAGCAAGCGGTGTTCGGGCGGCGCGGCGAGCAGTTCCTCGCGGGCCGTGAGCGCCGCGTCGACCAGCGGTGCCACCTCCGGGCCGGCGTCCGCGCCCGCCCGCATGGCCGTCGCCTGCCGCCCGGTGCGCTCGGCGACCGTCTCGAAGACATGGTCCGCGGGCGGCTCGACCCACAGCCGGCGCAGCGTCCCCGCCGCCTCCAGCAGCGCCTTCGCCTCCGGCAGCGACCGCACCGACACATCCGGGTGCAGCCGCTCCAGCAGCAGTACGCCCTCCTCGGCCCCGTCCTCCAGCAGCTCCACGGCGCCCAGCCCGCCCCAGTGCGCCAGCGCCGCCCGCTCGCTCTCCGGGCGGGCCCGGGGCGGGGCCAGCTTCAGCACCGCCGGGGTGCCGTCGGCGCGCCGCACCAGCAGCACCAGGCTGCTGCGCCCGCCCGGCACCTGCACCCGCTCCACGGTCAACTCCCGCTCGGCGACGGCCCGTTCGGCGGCCTTGGGCAGCTCCGCCAGCCAGGCGTCGCCGTCCGGTGCCGTCTCACCGAGCGCCTTGACGAGGCGCGGCGGCGGTTCGAAAGCCATGCGCGAGCGTTTCCCTTCGGGTCAGAGATCGTGTCGTTGCGGAGCGGACCGGGTCACCGGCTCACGGTGACACCGAGGCGGAGGCCGACGGGGTCGCACCGGCCGGGCCCGTCCCCTCGGCGGCCCCCTCGGTGGCCCGCTCGGCGAGCCCAGGGAAGGCTACGCTCTGCCCGCTCCAGCGCGCCGCGCGCACCGCGGCCTCCCGCAGCGCCCCGGCGGCAGCGCCGCGCCGCGTGCCCGTCGCCGCCCGCACCAGGTCGGCGTACGCCCCGGCCAGGCGCTGCTCCAGCTGTGCGGCGAGCCGCAGCGCCGCCGCCGCGTCCGGCACCGGGAAGGGCAGCGCGTAGGCGGCATCCGCGGCGACCGGCAGGCCGCCCAGGTCGCGCACCTCGCGGGCCAGCGCGTCCCGGCCGGCCCGGTGGGCGTTCCAGGCCGCCAGTGCCTCGGCGCGACGCGCCTCGGCGATCCGGCCGCCGACGACGCCGTACCCGTACACCGCCGCGTGCTCCGCCGCCAGCGCCGCCTGCAGCGCGGTCAGCTCGGCCTTCCTGGTCTCGTCCTTGGTCCTGTCGCCGCTCATTTGGCCCCCTCCGTCAGCAGGTACGCGTGCGCCGCCCCGGCCGCCGCCACGGACGCCAGCAGCCGCGCCGGCTCGCCCGGCACGTCGAGCAGGGCCTTGGCGCGCCGGTCGGCGAGCGTGCGCTCGGCCGCCGCGAGCGCGGCCAGGGCGTCCTTCTCGGTGGCCGGGACGGCCGGGGTGGGAGAAGGAGAGGCCGAGGACTTCTCGGGCGTGGGGGGCGTACCGTCCGCGAACGCCGCGACATGGGCCGCCACCTGCGCCCGCAGCGGTCGCAGCCGGTCCGCGAGCCCGGGGTGGGCGGCGAGGGCGGCGTCGTAGCGCGCCAGCAGCGCCCGGCTGTCCGCGGCCGCACGCGCGCGTGCCCGCTCGGTCACCGAGGGGGCGCCGCCGCCGGAGCCGGGACCGGACGTGCAGCCCGCCAGCAGGGCGGCGCCGGCGGCCGAGGCGAGCAGGGTTCTCCTCCGCGGACCCGAGAGGGCGCGCGGGGTTGGCGGGTACGGCACGGCTGACGTCCTCGGGGGGCTCGTACGAACACACGGGCGGGAGGGCGGCCCGCCGTGATCACGGTACCCGCGCATCCCCCCGCTTCATGTCACCGGCTCAGACAGCCCACCCGAGGGGCGCTCGGGTGCACCGGACGCCCGCCCTCGCCCCGGGCGGGGACAGCGACACCCCCCGCGACCGGATACCCTTTGACCAGACACGCGACCCATCCCACAACAGCACACGCGGCCGAGGAGTCACCCGGATGAGCACCACCCAGAGCGAGAGGCTGCGAGAGCTGCTGGAACCGCTCGTCACCTCCCAGGGGCTGGATCTCGAAGAGATCGCTGTGGACTCCGTCGGACGCAAGCGGGTGCTGCGCGTGGTCGTCGACTCCGACGAGGGAGCCGATCTGGACGCCATCGCCGATGTGAGCCGTGTGCTCTCGGCGAAGCTCGACGAGACCGACGCGATGGGCGACGCGGCGTACGACCTGGAGGTCGGCACCCCCGGCGCGGAGCGCCTCCTCACCGAGCACCGGCACTTCGTGCGCGCCACCGAACGGCTCGTGAAGTTCCAGCTGACCGAGGGCGGCGAACTGGTCGCCCGGATCCTGACGGTCGACGAGGACGGTCTCGACGTCGAGGTCCCCGGAGTCAAGGGCCGCAAGGCGACCAGCCGCAGGCTCGGCTTCCCGGAGATCGCCAGGGCGCGCGTGCAGGTCGAGTTCAACCGCAAGGACAAGAAGGACATGAAGGAAGAGGAGGAGGCGTAGCCGTGGACATCGACATGAGCGCCCTGCGGGGCTTGGTCAGGGAGAAGGAGATCTCCTTCGACCTGCTGGTCGAGGCGATCGAGTCGGCCCTCCTCATCGCCTACCACCGCACCGAGGGAAGCCGCCGACACGCGCGCGTGGAGCTCAACCGGGAGACCGGGCATGTGACCGTGTGGGCGAAGGAGGACCCCGAGGACCTGGAGGAGGGCCAGGAGGTCCGCGAGTTCGACGACACCCCGTCCGGCTTCGGCCGGATCGCGGCGACCACCGCCAAGCAGGTGATCCTCCAGCGGCTGCGCGACGCCGAGGACGACGCGACGCTCGGTGAGTACGCCGGCCGCGAGGGCGACATCGTCACCGGCGTCGTCCAGCAGGGCCGCGACCCGAAGAACGTGCTGGTCGACATCGGCAAGCTGGAGGCCATCCTGCCGGTGCAGGAGCAGGTGCCCGGCGAGACCTACCCGCACGGCATGCGCCTGCGGTCGTACGTCGTCCGGGTGGCGAAGGGCGTCCGCGGTCCGTCCGTGACCCTGTCCCGCACGCACCCCAACCTGGTGAAGAAGCTCTTCGCCCTGGAGGTGCCGGAGATCGCCGACGGGTCGGTCGAGATCGCGGCGATCGCCCGCGAGGCCGGTCACCGCACCAAGATCGCCGTGCGGTCCACCCGTTCGGGCCTGAACGCCAAGGGCGCCTGCATCGGCCCGATGGGCGGCCGGGTGCGCAACGTGATGGGCGAGCTGAACGGCGAGAAGATCGACATCGTCGACTGGTCGGACGACCCGGCGGAGATGGTGGCGAACGCCCTGTCACCCGCTCGGGTGAGCAAGGTGGAGGTCGTCGACCTCGCCTCCCGCTCCGCCCGGGTGACCGTGCCGGACTACCAGCTGTCGCTGGCGATCGGCAAGGAGGGGCAGAACGCCCGCCTCGCCGCGCGCCTCACCGGCTGGCGCATCGACATCCGCCCGGACACCGAGCAGCCCGCCGAGTAGGAGCCGGGCGGACCGGCGCCGCCGGGCCGCCGGGAATGGATCCAAGCCGCAGATCGTTGGGTTGACAGCTGGTTTGCGACAACAGCCGTTCGATCTTTCCCCCGGAGGGGTGAGGTCGGTGCGGGGAGGTAGACTTAACTGTGTCTGGCCGGACGCACGCCCGGGCATGCCCTGAACGCACCTGTGTGGGGTGCCGGGAGCGGGCGGCCAAGAACGATCTCCTGCGGATCGTGCGGATCGAGGGCGCGTGCGCCCCCGATCCGCACGGTACGCTGCCCGGCCGGGGCGTCTATGTACATCCCGCCCTGGTCTGTCTCGATCAGGCGGTACGCCGCCGGGCGTTCCCGCGGGCACTTCGCGCCCCGGGAGCGCTCGACACAAAGGCGTTGCGCCAGTACGTCGAGCGGACAACAGTTGTCGAGCAGGCAACACCGTAAGGAAGTGGTGCGCGGACCGTCCGCGTGACCAGGTACCCCGCGAGTTGGAAGTAGGTCGAGATTGCGATGAGCACTCGATGAGCACGCGATGAGTACGCCCATGAAGTAGCGACGGTCCGGACGCAACCCGGACCTCAAAGGAGCGAAGTGGCTAAGGTCCGGGTATACGAACTCGCCAAGGAGTTCGGCGTGGAGAGCAAGGTCGTCATGGCCAAGCTCCAAGAACTCGGTGAATTCGTCCGTTCGGCGTCTTCGACCATCGAAGCGCCGGTTGTACGCAAGCTGACCGACGCCTTCCAGGGCGGTGGCAACGGCAAGTCCGCCGGTAAGCCCGCCCCGCGCAAGGCTTCCCCCAAGCCCGCCGCGCCCTCTCCGGCGCAGGCGGCACGTCCGGCTGCCCCGAGGCCGCCGGCCCCCAAGCCTCCGACGGCGCCCGCTGCCCCGCAGCCGGCCGCCTCGTCGGCTCCCGCGCCGTCCGCGCCGGCCCCCGGCCCGCGTCCGGTGCCGGGTCCCAAGCCCGCGCCGCGCCCGGCCCCGGCAGCCCCGGAGTTCACCGCTCCGCCGGCCGCTCCGGCCGCCGCCCAGACCCCGCAGGCCCCGGCCGCGCAGGGTCCGCGTCCCGGCGCCCGCCCCGGTGCCCCGAAGCCCGGCGGTCGTCCCGCTCAGGGCCAGGGCCAGGGCCAGGGCCGTCCGGGCCAGGGTGCCCCGCGTCCCGGTGGTCAGGCCGCGCGTCCGGGCGCCCGTCCGGCCGGCCCGCGTCCGGGCAACAACCCCTTCACCTCCGGTGGCTCCACCGGCATGGCCCGTCCGCAGGCCCCGCGCCCGCAGGGCGGTCCCCGTCCTGGTGGCCACGGCGGCCATGGCGGCCCCGGTGCCCCCGGCGCCGGTCCGCGTCCGCAGGCTCCCGGCCAGCAGGGCGGCGGTCCCCGTCCGCAGGCTCCGGGCGGTTCCCGTCCGTCGCCCGCCGGCATGCCCCGCCCGCAGGGCGGCCCGCGTCCCGGCCCGGCCGGTCCGCGTCCGAACCCCGGCATGATGCCGCAGCGTCCTGCTGCCGGCCCGCGTCCCGGCGGCGGTGGCCCCGGTGGCCGTGGTCCCGGTGGCGGCGGTCGTCCCGGCGGCGGCGGTCGTCCGGGCGGCGGCGGCGGCTTCGCCCGTCCCGGCGGCGGTGGCGGCGGCTTCGCCGGTCGTCCCGGCGGTCCCGGTGGCGGCGGCGGTGGCGGCGGCTTCGCCGGTCGTCCCGGCGGTCCCGGCGGTGGCGGCGGCGGTCGTCCCGGCTTCGGCGGCCGTCCCGGCGGTCCCGGTGGCCGTGGTGGCACGCAGGGCGCCTTCGGCCGTCCCGGTGGTCCGGCGCGTCGTGGCCGCAAGTCGAAGCGGCAGAGGCGCCAGGAGTACGAGGCCATGCAGGCCCCGAGCGTCGGCGGCGTGATGCTGCCGCGCGGCAACGGCGAGACCATCCGTCTCTCCCGCGGCGCGTCGCTCACCGACTTCGCGGAGAAGATCAACGCCAACCCGGCGTCCCTCGTCGCGGTCATGATGAACCTCGGCGAGATGGTCACGGCCACGCAGTCCGTCTCCGACGAGACGCTGCAGCTCCTCGCGGGCGAGATGAACTACGCGGTTCAGATCGTCAGCCCGGAGGAGGAGGACCGCGAGCTGCTGGAGTCCTTCGACATCGAGTTCGGCGAGGACGAGGGCGACGAGGGCGACCTGGTGGTCCGTCCGCCGGTCGTCACCGTCATGGGCCACGTCGACCACGGTAAGACCCGACTGCTCGACGCCATCCGCAAGACGAACGTCATCGCGGGCGAGGCCGGCGGCATCACCCAGCACATCGGTGCCTACCAGGTCTCGACCCAGGTCAACGACGAGGACCGCGCGATCACCTTCATCGACACCCCGGGTCACGAGGCGTTCACCGCCATGCGTGCCCGTGGTGCCCGGTCGACCGACATCGCGATCCTGGTCGTCGCGGCCAACGACGGCGTCATGCCGCAGACGGTCGAGGCGCTGAACCACGCCAAGGCGGCCGACGTGCCGATCGTGGTCGCGGTCAACAAGATCGACGTCGAGGGTGCCGACCCGACCAAGGTGCGCGGTCAGCTGACCGAGTACGGCCTGGTGGCCGAGGAGTACGGCGGCGACACGATGTTCGTCGACATCTCCGCCAAGCAGGGTCTGCACATCGACTCGCTGCTGGAGGCCGTGGTCCTCACCGCGGACGCCTCGCTCGACCTGCGGGCCAACCCGGCCCAGGACGCGCAGGGCATCTCGATCGAGTCCCGTCTCGACCGCGGCCGCGGTGCCGTGGCGACGGTCCTCGTCCAGCGAGGCACCCTGCGGGTCGGCGACACGATGGTGGTGGGCGACGCCTACGGCCGTGTGCGCGCCATGCTCGACGACAACGGCAACAACGTCGCCGAGGCCGGCCCGTCGACTCCGGTCCAGGTCCTGGGTCTTACCAACGTCCCGGGTGCGGGCGACAACTTCCTGGTGGTCGACGAGGACCGTACGGCCCGTCAGATCGCCGAGAAGCGCGCCGCCCGCGAGCGCAACGCCGCGTTCGCCAAGCGCACGCGCCGCGTGTCGCTGGAGGACCTGGACAAGGTGCTGAAGGCCGGCGAGGTCCAGCAGCTGAACCTGATCATCAAGGGCGACGCGTCCGGATCGGTCGAGGCTCTGGAGTCCTCCCTGCTCCAGCTGGACGTCGGCGAAGAGGTCGACATCCGCGTCCTGCACCGCGGCGTCGGTGCGGTCACGGAGTCCGACATCGACCTGGCGATGGGCTCCGACGCCATCGTGATCGGCTTCAACGTCCGCGCGGCCGGCCGCGCGGCGCAGATGGCCGAGCGCGAGGGCGTGGACGTCCGGTACTACTCGGTCATCTACCAGGCGATCGAGGAGATCGAGGCGGCCCTCAAGGGCATGCTCAAGCCGGAGTACGAAGAGGTCGAGCTCGGTACGGCGGAGATCCGCGAGGTCTTCAAGTCGTCCAAGCTGGGCAACATCGCCGGTGTCCTCATCCGCTCGGGCGAGGTCAAGCGCAACACCAAGGCGCGCCTCATCCGCGACGGCAAGGTGGTCGCGGAGAACCTCAACATCGAGGGTCTGCGTCGCTTCAAGGACGACGTCACCGAGATCCGCGAAGGCTACGAGGGTGGTATCAACCTCGGAAACTTCAACGACATCAAGGTCGACGACGTCATCGCGACGTACGAGATGCGCGAGAAGCCGCGGGCGTAACGGCCGACGGATTCTGATGCTGGCCGGCGGGATCTCGGTCCTGCCGGCCAGCTCGCCGTTCCCGGAGGCTCCGCCCCCGGACCCGGGCAAGGCCGGAGGTCCGGGGGCGGAGCCCCCAGGGCCGGTCGCGCAGGCCACGGTGCCGAAACCCTGTCGAGCCACCGGCAGGTACGCGGTACCGTTCTTGATGTCCCCGGCCACACGGCCACGGGGCCATCGATCCCGTACCGGCGGGTGAACCGGTTACACACATGTACGTGGGGACTCTGTCCTTCGACCTCCTCCTCGGCGACGTCCACTCGCTGAAGGAGAAGCGCTCCGTCGTCCGCCCGATCGTCGCCGAACTCCAGCGGAAGTACGCGGTGAGCGCGGCCGAGGTGGACCACATGGACCTCCATCGCAGGGCCTGCATCGGCCTGGCGCTGGTCTCCGGCGACGCGGGGCACCTGAGCGACGTACTCGATCGGTGCGAGCGGCTGGTCGCGGGCCGCCCCGAGGTGGAACTGCTCTCGGTCCGACGGCGTTTTCACGGCGACGACGACTGAGCGACGACCGAGCGACGACGACTGAGCACAGAACGAAGAAGAAAGAACGGGAGACGGACCAGTGGCCGACAACGCGCGGGCGAAAAGGCTGGCGGACCTCATCCGAGAGGTGGTGGCCCAGAAGCTGCAGCGCGGGATCAAGGACCCGCGGCTAGGCTCGCACGTCACCATCACGGACACCCGGGTCACGGGCGACCTGCGGGAGGCGACCGTCTTCTACACGGTCTACGGGGACGAAGAGGAGCGGACGGCCGCGGCCGCCGGCCTGGAGAGCGCCAAGGGCATCCTGCGCTCCGAGGTCGGCCGTGCGGCCGGTGTGAAGTTCACGCCGACCCTGACCTTCGTCGCGGACGCCCTGCCGGACACCGCCCGGACCATCGAGGACCTCCTCGACCGGGCCCGGCAGTCCGACGCCGCGGTGCGCGAGGCGTCCGCGGGCGCCGCGTACGCCGGCGAGGCGGACCCGTACAAGAAGCCGGGTTCCGACGAGGAGACGGACGACAGCGCCGAATGACCAGCAAGCCCACCCCGCCCGACGGCCTTGTCATCGTCGACAAGCCGTCGGGCTTCACTTCGCACGACGTGGTCGCCAAGATGCGCGGGATCGCCCGGACCCGCCGCGTCGGCCACGCCGGCACCCTCGACCCGATGGCGACCGGCGTGCTGGTCCTCGGCGTCGAGCGGGCCACCAAGCTCCTCGGCCACCTCGCGCTGACCGAGAAGGAGTACCTGGGCACCATCCGCCTGGGCCAGAACACGCTCACCGACGACGCCGAGGGCGAGATCATCTCGTCCACCGACACGTCCAAGGTGGCCCGGGACGCCGTCGACGCCGGCATCGCCAAGCTGACCGGCGCCATCATGCAGGTGCCGTCCAAGGTCAGCGCCATCAAGATCGACGGCGTGCGGTCGTACAAGCGCGCCCGCGAGGGCGAGGACTTCGAGATCCCGGCCCGCCCGGTGACGGTCTCGTCCTTCACCGTGTACGACATCCGGGAGGCGGTCGCCGAGGACGGCACGCGAGTCCTCGACCTGATCGTCTCCGTCGTCTGCTCCTCCGGCACCTACATCCGCGCCCTCGCCCGCGACCTGGGCGCCGACCTCGGCGTCGGCGGCCACCTCACCGCGCTGCGCCGCACGCGCGTGGGGCCGTACAAGCTGGACGCGGCCAGGACCCTGGATCAGCTCCAGCAGGAGCTGACCGTGATGCCCGTCGCCGAGGCCGCCGCGGCAGCGTTCCCGCGCTGGCAGGTGGACACCAGGCGGGCCCGGCTGCTGCTGAACGGCGTACGGCTGGACATGCCCGGCGAGTACGCGGGCCGCGGCCCGGTGGCCGTCTTCGACGGGGAGAGCCGTTTCCTGGCGCTCGTCGAGGAACAGAAGGGCAAGGCCAAGAGCCTGGCCGTCTTCGGCTGAGACAGCGCTTCCGGGGCGTGCGCGGCACGGACGCGTGTTCGCCCGTGGAGCGGCGGCCTGCCACGGGGCGGGCTCCTGCCGCCGCTCCACGGTCCCCCCTCGGTTCCCCCATCCCTAGGGTTATCCAGCGGCACCCGCCTATTCACCCGTCCGGGCAGGCGCTCGGAGTGAACCGGGGGAGCGGACGGGGGCGCGTTCGCCACGCGATCTGTCCCGCCGATCATCGCGCGCCTACCGTCGAGGACAGGCAGGGGCACGGGCGGGGAGGTACGGCCATGGCGGGACGGGGCCCGCGTACCGGAAGCGGTCGCGGGGAGGCGGGAGACGGTAGCCGAGAGCCGGGGGACGGCATCGGCCGCACATCTGCGCCCCCTCCCCCCGCCCCCACCGGCCCCGCCCTGGTCCAGATCCGTGACCCGGCCGGCCGCCCCCGCGGGGTCGGTTTCCTCGCCGATCACGACGGCACCCTGCTCACCAGCCACGAGGCGGTCGACGGCCTGCCCCGGCTCGTCCTGCGCGCCCCGGCCGAGTCCGGAGACGGCCACGACGGCGCCGGTACCGGCGAGCGCGTGTGCGTGGTCGACGCCGGCGCCGTCACCCCGCTGCCCGGCCAGGACCTGGCCCTGGTGCGCACCGAGGGGCTGGGCGTGGCCCCGCTGCCGCTGACCGTGCGGGAGCGGATCGACGCCGGCACCTACGTACGGCTCCCGGCGGGCTGCTGGCGCGAGGCGAGGGTGCTGGCCGCCACCGAGGCGACGTACACCGCCACGGACCGCTTCCACCCGGTCCCCGAGGCGCTGGAGCTGGCCATCGGCACCGCGGGCCGGGACGCGCTGCGGCTCGGCTGCGGGGCGGCCGGGGGACCGGTGCTGGACGCGCGCACCGGCGCGGTCCTCGGCGTCCTCGGCACGGCCCTGCACACCGGGCAGCGCGACGCGGCGTTCGCGGCGCCGCTGCGGCCCACCGCCGACGGCCCCCTCGCCGACCTGCTCGCCCGCAACGCGGCGACCGTGCCCGCGTACGGCGCCGACCTCAACCTGGCCGGCATCCTGGAGCTGACCGCCACCTCGGTCGGCCAGGACGGCCCCCGCGCCCGCCCCGGCGGCGGGCCGGAACCCGTCGAACGCTACGGCGTCGCACGGGAGTTGGCGGCCTTCGCGGACGGTGACCGGTCCGTCCTCGCGCTCGTCGGCACCGCGGGCAGCGGCCGTACGACGGAACTGGCGGCCCTCGCCGCGCGCCGGGCCCGTACCGGACGGCCCGCGCCCACGCTCTGGCTGCGCGGCGCCGACCTGGCGGACGGTGACGGCTCCGTGGCCGACGCGGCCCGCCGCACGCTGGAGCGGGCCGCCCGGATCGTCGCCGCCCCCCGGCGTACCCCCTGCGGCGACCTCGGCGACATCACCCCCGAGCGGCTGGCCCGCCTCGCCGCCCGCGCCGGGCGCCCGCTGCTGCTCCTCCTCGACGGCCCCGAGGAGATGCCGCCCGTCCTCGCCCACCGGCAGCCCGACTGGATCCGCGGCACCGCCGACTGGCTCCGCGAGACCGGGGCACGGCTGGTGGTGGCGTGCCGGGAGGAGTACTGGGAGCGAGCGGGTACGGAATTCCCGCCGGACCAGCTGTACGCCCCGGCGGCCCCCGCGGCGCCGACGGCCCCCACGGCTCGCGCGACGGGCCCCGCGGCTCCGCTGACCGCCGCGGCTCCGGCCGCCGGGCGTGCGGCTCCGGGGGTCCCCGCGCCTCCGACCACCGCCGCCGCCCCCGACACGTCCACCACCGCCTCCACCCCGGCCCCGGCCTGTGCCCCCTGTCCGCCCGGTCCTGCGCTGCCGCCCTGTGTCCGGCTCACCGCGCTGACGTCGGACGAGGCCCGTCGCGCCCGTGCGCGGTACGGCGTCCCCGAGGGTGTGCTCGTCGGCCGGGACGCCCGGCATCCGCTCGTCCTGCGGCTGCTGGCCGAGATCCGCGCCGCCGCCCCCGACACCCCTGCCGCCGCCGGACCCGTCGACCGGCACGAGGTGTTCGCCGCCCACCTCGACCTGATGTGCCTGCGCATCGCGGTCCGTCTCGCCGCCGGGAACGACGGCCCGCGCGGTACGGCCGTACGGCGGCTCGCCGCGCGCGTCGCCGGACAGGTGCACGAGGCCGCCCGGCGCAGTCTCGGGCCCGGGCAGGGCGAGCTGGACCGGGAGTCCTTCGAGGCGGTGTTCCCGTGGGGGCCCGCCCCGGCCCGCCTCGGCGGCGGCACGGGCTGGGCCTCCGCCGTGCTCGCCGAAGGCCTGCTCGTCCCGGCCGGCACCGGCTACCGCTTCGCGCACGAGGAGCTGGCCGACTGGATCCAGGGCATGCACCTCGACCTGGACGAGGCCCTGCACGCCCTCGTCCACCGCCCCCGCGCCGCGCACGAGAGCGCGCCCGTGCCGGTGCCGCACCACCGCGCCGGCCCGGTCGTGCAGGCCCTGCTGCTGCTCGCCCGGCAGTGCGGACCCCGTCAACTCACCGCCCGCCTCAGGGACTTGACCGACGCCCTGGACCGGGACCCCGGCTCCTGGTGGGCCGCCCGGCTGCTCGCCCGTACCCTGCACCAGGTCCCGGACGCGACGCCGTACACCGAGGTGCTGCGGCTGCTCGCCGAGCGGATCGTGGCCTGGCGCCGGGCGGGGCGGACCGTGCCGGCCGAGTTCGGGCCCGCCTTCTGGACCGGGCTGCCCCTCCCGGACGCCGCACGCCTCGATCTGCTGCGCCGGCTCGTGCTGGCCGACCAGGTGCCCCCGGAGCCCGGCGGGCGCTACCTCGACGCCGTGGCCCGGCTGCTCGCCGCCGCCCCCGCCGTCGTACAGCCGGAGCTGATCCGCTGGTTCGCCGACGAGCGGCCGCTGCCCGCGACGCCGCACGCCACCGTCGCCACGGCCGCCCAGGCGCTGCTGCACACCCACCGGCACGGCGCGCTGGACGACCTCACCGACCTGCTGGCCGCGAGCCCCCACCGCCGCGCCGACGAACTGCTCGGCACGCTCGCCGAGGACGAGCCGGCGGCCCTGTGCCGGGCCGTCGACCGCTGGGCGCACGACGAGCGCGCCGTCCGACGGGCGGCGGCCGTCGCGTTCGGGCTGCGTACGGCGCCGCACGCGCGCGCGGAGGCCGACCGCGCGCTGCTGCGGCTCGCCGCCCTCGCCCTGCTCGCCCGCCCCGCCGACCGCTTCCTGCACGGCGGCGCGCTCGCCCTGCTGGTCCACGACCCGCACACCCGGGACACGTACCTGCCCGCCGCCCTGCGGTACTTCGCCGACGGCGACCCGCACGTCCCGCCCGGTGCCCTGGCCCCGGCCCTCGCCACCCATCCCGAACCGGTCCTGGAGGCCTTCCGCACCCGGCTGAGCGCCTCGGACCCGCCCGACGCCGTGCGCCTGCTCGCGGCCCTCGCCGACGCCGCCACCCCGACCCTCGCGCGCGCCGTCGCCGGCCTCGCCCGGGATGCCGTACGGCTGCGTCCGCAGGGCGCGGGACACCTGGCCGGGCAGCTCGCCCACCACGTCGACCGGCGATTCGAGCAGCAGGGGCCCACCGCGCGCCCCGTCCTCCTGCCCCTCGTCACGGGCCTGCTGGACGACGGCCCCGAACCGCTGCGCGCCGCCCTCGCCGCCGTCCTCGCCGCCCCGGGCACCCCGGCCTCCCGCCCGCTGCGCCGCGAGCTGCTGGAGGTGCTGCTGGCCGGCGAACAGGAGCCGTCCGTCCTGGCCGCCGTCCTGCACGCGGCGGCCGCGCACGGCGACCGCCGCGAGGAGGAGACGCGCGGGCTCGTCCACCGCACCGGTCTGCTCCTGGTCCGTACGCCCGAAGGCGCCACCCGCTTCGACCGCGGCCTGGTCGACCTGGGCCGGCACGTGCCCGGTTTCGCCGCGCTGATGGCCCGCTGGCTGAGCGCGACCCCGGAGGACTGGGCCGCCGTGGTGGGCCCCAGCACGCGTCGCACGCTGGAGAGCCTGGCCGGCGTCCGGGTACCGGCCTGAGCAGCGCCGACGGCATAGCCGTGAACGTGCGCCCGGTCACAGCCCCGACACCGATGCGGGCCGGGGGCACCCGGCATGGCACCCTTAGACCTGCGCAAGTCGTGAGAGTCAATGAGAGTCAATACGGACACGGGTTCGAGGAGCGGTCACAGTGCAGCGCTGGCGTGGCTTGGAGGACATCCCCCAGGACTGGGGGCGCAGCGTCGTCACCATCGGTTCCTACGACGGCGTCCACCGCGGCCACCAGCTGATCATCAGGCATGCCGTGGACCGCGCCCGCGAGCTGGGCGTCCCGGCCGTCGTGGTCACCTTCGACCCGCACCCCAGCGAGGTCGTCCGCCCCGGCAGCCACCCGCCGCTGCTCGCCGCGCACCACCGCCGTGCCGAGCTGATGGCGGAGCTGGGCGTGGACGCGGTGCTCGTGCTCCCCTTCACCACCGAGTTCTCGAAGCTCTCGCCCGCCGACTTCGTCGTGAAGGTCCTGGTGGACAAGTTGCACGCCAGGGCGGTCGTGGAGGGCCCCAACTTCCGCTTCGGCCACAAGGCCGCGGGCAACGTCGAGTTCCTCGCCGAGCAGGGCGAGACGTACGACTTCGAGGTCGAGGTCGTCGACCTGTACGTCACCGGTGAGGCGGGCGGCGGCAAGCCGTTCTCCTCGACCCTGACCCGCTGCCTGGTCGCCGAGGGCGACGTCGAGGGCGCCCGCGAGATCCTGGGCCGCCCGCACCGCGTGGAGGGCGTGGTCGTGCGCGGCGCCCAGCGCGGCCGCGAACTGGGCTTCCCGACGGCCAACGTCGAGACCCTTCCGCACACCGCCATCCCGGCCGACGGCGTGTACGCCGGCTATCTGCACGTCGAGGGCGAGGCCATGCCGGCCGCGATCTCGGTCGGAACGAACCCGCAGTTCGACGGCACCGAGCGGACCGTGGAGGCGTACGCCATCGACCGCGTCGGCCTCGACCTGTACGGCCTGCACGTCGCCGTCGACTTCCTCGCCTACGTGCGCGGCCAGGCGAAGTTCGACTCGCTGGAGGCCCTGCTGGACCAGATGGCGGCGGACGTGAAGCGGTGCCGGGAGATCGTGGCGGCACAGGAGTGACCGCGGGCGACTGACACGAAAGGGCGGCCGGTGCGCATCGCACCGGCCGCCCTTTTCGGTCACTGCTACTGCTGCGGCGGCTGCTCCTGAGGGGGCTGCGGGGCCTGGGGTGCCTGGGGGTAGCCGTACGCCTGGCCGGGCTGCTGCTGCGGCGGCTGGCCGTACAGCTCCTGGCCGGGGGCCTGCGGGTACGGCTGAGGCTGCCCCGGCTGCTGCGGGAACGGCTGACCGGGGGCACCGGCGGGAGCCTGCGGGTACGGGTGTCCCGGCTGTCCGGGCTGTCCCTGCTGGGGCGGGTACGGCTGCCCGGGCACCTGCGGGTACGGCTGAGGCTGCCCCGGCATGGGCTGCCCGGGCATCGCGTAGCCCGGCATGGGCGGGGCGGCGACCGGCGGCGGGTTGCCGTCGTTGGTCCACAGGCCGTGTGCCTGCTGGTGGCGGGTGAAGTCCTCGGCGATCAGCGCGGCCAGGTTGAAGTACGCCTCGCGCGTCCGCGGCCGCATCATGTCGAGGTCGACCTCGGCACCGGCGGCCAGATGCTCGTCGAAGGGCACGACCACGACACCGCGCGTGCGCGTCTCGAAGTGCGCCACGATGTCCTCGACCTTGATCATCTTGCCGGTCTCGCGGACCCCGGAGATGACCGTGAGGGACCGGGAGACCAGGTCCGCGTACCCGTGCGCCGACAGCCAGTCCAGCGTCGTACTGGCGCTGCTCGCACCGTCCACGGACGGCGTCGAGATGATGATGAGCTGGTCGGCGAGGTCGAGCACGCCGCGCATGGCGCTGTAGAGCAGACCGGTGCCGGAGTCCGTCAGGATGATCGGGTACTGGTTGCCGAGCACCTCGATCGCGCGCCGGTAGTCCTCGTCGTTGAACGTGGTCGAGACGGCCGGGTCGACGTCGTTGGCGATGATTTCGAGCCCGGACGGCGCCTGGGACGTGAACCGCCGGATGTCCATGTACGAGTTCAGGTACGGGATCGCCTGGACGAGGTCACGGATGGTGGCGCCGGTCTCCCGGCGCACGCGGCGGCCGAGCGTGCCGGCGTCCGGGTTGGCGTCGATGGCGAGGATCTTGTCCTGCCGCTCGGTGGCGAGGGTGGAGCCGAGCGCGGTGGTCGTGGTCGTCTTGCCGACACCGCCCTTGAGACTGATGACCGCGATCCGGTAGCAGGACAGCACCGGCGTGCGGATCAGCTCCAGCTTGCGCTGCCGCTCGGCCTCCTCCTTCTTGCCGCCGAGCTTGAAGCGACTCGACGCCGCTGCGGGCCGCCCGCTCTTCGCCTTCTGCTTCTTGTTGTTGAGCAGCCGGTCCGAGGACAGCTCCACGGCGGCGGTGTAACCGAGCGGCGCGGCACCGGGGTTGGTCATCTGCCGCTGGTCGTGCTGGATCGGCTGCGGCCACGCGGCACCGGTGCGCGGATCGACCGGCGCCTGCGGGGCGTCCGCCTGCGGCTGCGGGAAGCCGTAACCGCCGGGCGGGGTCGGCGCGGTGGGGCTCTGCGGCTGCGGCTGGGGCTGTGGCTGCGACTGCTGCGGCGGCTGGGGGGCCTGCGGCGGCTGCGGAGGCTGCGGGAAGCCGTAACCACCCGGCTGCGGCGGGGAGTTGACTCCGGCCGGCGGGAAGCCGTAACCACCGGGTCCGTTGGCCCCTGCCTGCTGCGGCTGAGCTTGGGGCTGCGGCTGCGGCGGCTGCTGGGGGTGGGGCTGGGGTCCCGGGCCCGCGGCCGGCGCGACGGGCTGACCGGGCTGCGGCGGCTGGTTGGGCTGGTTCCAGGCGGCGGGTGCGGGCTGCGGGGCCTGCGGCTGGAACGGCGGCTGCTGACCGGGCAGGGGACCGGGCTGCTGCGGCGGCGCCGGCTGACCGGGGAGGCCCGGCTGTCCGGACCACTGGCCCGCCGGGGCGGGGGCAGCGGGCTGGTAGGAGGGCGGCAGCGGCGGCACCCCGCTCTGCGGCGCGGGCGGCGGCGTCCAACCGGGCTGCGCACCCTGCGGTGCGGCCGGGGGAGCGGCGGGAGCCTGCGGCACGGCGTCCTGCGGCACGGCGGCGGGCGGCACGGCGTCCTGGGGCGCGTCGGTCTGTGCGGCGGCGGCCTCCGGCTGGGCGGCACTGTCCTGCGGCGCGGCCGCGGACTCCGGTGCGGCGGAGTCCGCGACGACGGCGGAACCCTCCGCCCGAGACGCCTCGGCCCCCTCCCCGCCCTCGGTACCCGCGGCACCGTCCGCGTCCGCGGCCGGAAGCCCGGCGCTGCTCGCGCCCTCGCGCTCGTCCTCATCAGCACCGGCACCGGCGTCGGCATCCGGACCCTCCGCGTCCGCGGAGCCCTCCTCCTCCGATCCGGCGCTCTCGGCAACGGCGTCACCCTGAGCGGCGGCACCGCCCCTGGACTCGGCGGACTCCCGCGGCTCCTGGAGCTCCTCGGCCACATGACCCACCGCGCCCTCGCCGGAGTCGTCCGACGCCACCACGGTCTCGGGCGCACCCTCGCCACCGGCGGCACCCGTGCTCTCGGCGCCGGCCGATTCCGTTCCGGCGGCCTCGGCGGAATCCTGGCCGACGGAATCGGCCTCCTCCTTGACGGCCGCCGCGCGCTCGGCGATCTCGGCCATCTCGCGTTTCAGGGCCACGGCGGAGAACCGCATGGTGGCCCCGCTCTCCAGATCCCCGTTGTCCGGCTCCGGCGCCGGGGCCCCGGGCTGGACCTGCGGAGCGGCGTGCGGCTGCTGCAGCTCGAAGTCGTGCGGAGCGGGCTGCTGCGGCTCGAACCCCTGCGGCAGCTGCGGCATCGGCACCGGAGACCCGACGGGAGGTCCGACCGGCGGCGCGGGCTGCACCGGCGGCGGGAAGCCGTAACCGCCCTGCGCGGGCGGAGGCGGCGGAGCGTACGGAGTGCCCTGCGGGGGCGCGTACGGAGTGCCCTGCGGCGGGGTGCCGACCGGCGGCTGCGGCACCGGCGCCGCGGGAGGAGCGGACGAACCCGACGCGTTCTGCGTGTACCAGGCGGGCGGCGCGTAGTCGATGGTGAACTCGCCCGTCATCTCGATGGCGGACTCCGCGTCGGTCTGGTCGTCGTCGGGTGTGTCCCAGCCCCCGCGGATCCCGTCCCGATCGCTGTTCACAGTTCCTCCTGGTGTGGTCGAACACCCTCATGCTCATGCCGTGCTGGGGCGACCATGTCGTGTTGTTCCGAGTCGTCCGTAGTCGTTTTCGAGGCAGTCCGATCCATCGGTTCTCCCCCCGGACACCGACGCCCGGTCCACGGGTCCTGTCAGCGCGCCCGCTCCCAGCCTAATCACCATGAGCCGTCCCTCGGCAGGCCCGCCCGCTTCTCGGCACGCGAACGCCCGGTCACCATGCGCCCGAAACACCCTGCACGCCTTGCGCCTTGCCCGAGGAAGGGTGGGTAAAACGGGAGGGATGTAATGAAAGGGGAGAGTGGAAACTGCGAATAAAAGGGACACTCGGGGGGAGTTCAGTCCATCCGACGTGGCGTGCCCAACAATCCGATCTCGGCGTCGGTGGGTTGCGTCAGGACGTACTGCCGGTCGCGGTCGGTACACCACAGAGTGACGCCGTCGGGCAGCGTCGGCAGCGACTCCACCTCGGTGCGCGACAGACCTGTCGTGCGCCCCAATTCGGCGGCCTCGTCCGGCGAGACCCGCTGGATGCCGGCGAGCCGTGCCTGGCGCAGCAGCCTGGGCGCGACCGGGCTGAGATACGGCAGCAGTGTCAGTACCGACTGCCAGGGGCCGGACACCACGCGTCCACGCGGCGGCCGCATGCCGCAGTCCCGGACCACCAGGACGGGTGTGCCGGCCGAGGCGCCCTGCGGAGGCACCCGCCCGACGTCGTACACGGAAAGTCCGTTCTGCCCGCCGCCCATCGCGTGCACCATCTGCATCCAGGCCTGCGGCCGGCCCGTCTCCACCGCGACCCGGGCCCCGGTGGCCGCCGAGCGCAGAGCCAGCACCTGTGCCGTCCACAGCCCGCCGATCAGCACGACGTCGTACGGCGTGGGCCGGTTGATACCCAGGACGGCAGGCTGGCCCTCGGCGTCGACACCGGCCACGACGCCGTCGTCTCCGATCGGCAGGGCGAGCGCGTCCAGTTGCTGCACGGGCAACCCGTGCCGGCTGTGCCGGGGTCCGATCAGTCCCAGGCCGTGCCGCAGCAGCTCGCCCATCCGGCGCGGTCCGGACGGCGCCGGCGTGTCCGTGCCCGGCCTCGTGGAAGTCGTCGCAATCGTCGTCACCGCGCACCTCCGAGGGGCAGTGTGGCCAGCATGCCGGGCAGTTGCTCACGGTCGAGGCGGGCCAGTCCGGCCCCGCCCTGCCGGGCGGCGGCCTCCAGCGCGCGTCGTGCCGCCACGAGTTCCTCGTCACTGCGTCCGGTCACCCGCAGGTGGCCGGAGAGGGACACCTCCTGCCGCTCCCCGTGGGCGAGGGTGAGACTGAAGGTGGTCGCCAGGGCCGGGATCGCCGTGACCCGGGCGACGAAGTGCGGCAGCGACTCGCCGTTGCCTCCGCCCAGTTGGGGCCAGCGTCTGACCCAGTACGTCGTGTGCCGCCGGTTGTCGCAGCGCCAGCTGCGCCCGGACTCCTCCGTACGCCGCTCCCGGGTCTCGCTGCGCCCCGCCTCGGCGGTGACCAGGGGGTTGGCGCACGCCGACGTGGCGAGCGCGGCGACCAGTTCCTCCTCGTCGAGCACCCGCGCGCGGAACCCGGAGCCGGTCAGCCGGCTCGCCAGGTGGTCCGCGGTCCGCGCGACGCACTTCTGTGCGCCGAGCAGCCCGCCGCCGCGCGCAGCCACGGCCTCCGCGCAGCTCTCGGGATCGAGCTTCAGCGCGATCCAGGTGATGCGGACGGCCGGGGCGCCCGTCTGCTCCTGCAGCGGAAGGTAGTTGGACACGGCGACGGACTGCTGGGGCAGATGCAGCGCGGGCGCCGGCTGGGTGTGCAGCACGATCTGGGCCGACTCCAGCCGGATCCCGTCCACCTCCAGCGCGTCGCGCACCAGCCCGACCGGCAGCGGCTGCCGGCTGCGCTCGGCCCGCAGTGCGGTCGCGTCGGCCTCCACCTGGAGCACGGCGGTGACGAACGTCCCGTCCCCGACGATGCCGACCGGACGCCGGTCACGCGCGCCGTAGGAGTACGTGCGCAGAGCCGGCTCGCACTCCACGGCGGGGACCAGGCCCGGCTCCGTGCCCGGCGGGACCGGGGTGCTGTCGGCTCGCTTCTGGCGTGCGCGCAGCTCTCGCGCCGTGCCGAACCACTCGGGCAGGGAGCGGCCCCGGCGCCGTACGAAGGCCAGCAGGAGCAGCAGTACGGCCACGACCGCGGCCGGCACCATGGCCATCATCCCGACAGCCATCCCGACGACGAGGGCGGCCGCCGCCAGCTCCACCAGCACGAGCCGTTGCAGACGGAACGAACCCGCCTGGCCCGGCCGGGGCCTGAGGCTGAGCGTGACCGCCTGCTGCGCCGCACCGCGCTGCGCGGACGCCCCGTCCGCGGGTGCCGCGGACCTGGCCGCGCGACCGCGTGTCGCCGACCGGCCGCGTGCTCGCGACCGCGTTCCGGAAGCCATCACTCCATCCCCCCGATTTGCTCACAACTCGCTGGAACCAGGCCGCTCAACATGGGCCTTGAGGGCCCAGGTACCCTACCCGCTCCACCGGACTCGCTCCGTACCAGGCATAGTAGGGGCCGGGTCCGACAACGGAGGGCGGGGGAGCGTGGTCCCCGGGCGCGCTCCGCGTGAGACACGGGGAGAAACAGGCACAGATGGCATCTCGGCGGGACCAACTCAACGCCTACACCTTCGCGAAGCGCCGCATGCTCGCGTCGTTCGTGCAGTCGTCACCGGATGCCTCCGACGAGGGGGCCCCGCGACCGCTGCGCGCGATCCTGCCGGGCGCCCTCGTCGGCGTCGTCGTGCTGGCGGCCTTCGGGGCCTGGGGCATGTTCAAGCCGACGGCTCCGCAGGGCTGGGACACACCGGGGCAGAAGGTGATCATCGCCAGCAAGTCCACCACCCGGTACGTGGTGCTGGACACGAACAACAAGCCCCAGCTCCACCCCGTCCTCAACATGGCGTCCGCCAAGCTCGTCCTGAACACCCAGGACAACGTCGACGTCGTCACCGTCGACGAGTCGATCCTCGACAACGGCAAGATCCCGCACGGCGTCACCATCGGCATCCCCTACGCCCCCGACCGCCTGCCCTCTGACAAGGAGGCCGGCACGGACAAGCAGTGGGCCGTCTGCGAGCGTCCGAGCGGCAGCGGAAGTTCCATCCAGAAGGCAGCGTTCGTCCTGGCCCAGCGCGACCTGAAGAAGACCCAGGGACCGCAGAAGCTGAGCGGGGGCGACCTCCTCTACGTCACCACCCCGACCGACAAGAAGCAGTACGTGGTCGACGCGACAGGTACGGCGTACGAGGTCAAGGCCTCCGACCAGCTCCTCGTGCAGACCCTCGTGGGGGCGGACCGCCAGCCGGAGGAGGTGTCCAAGGAGTGGATCGCGACCCTGCACCAGGGTGACGAGATCGTCTTCCCGACGATCCCCGGCGTCCCCGGAGCCCCGGCCAACGCCCCCGGCCAGCTGGGGGATGCCAACAAGGTCGGCATGGTGCTGCGGGCACCGGTCGCCGACCAGGAGCAGTACTTCGTGGTGCTTCAGGGCCGGGTCGCACCGGTCTCCGACTTCGTCGCCCAGCTCCTCCTGGCCGACACGGACCTCGTGAAGCTGGGCCAGGCCGGGCACTTCCGGGAGGTCAGCGCGGGCGCCATGACCCGGGGCAAGCCGTTCGCCGCCCAGTACAAGTGGCCGACCGAGAAGCCCTCCGCGGTCAACGTCACCCCCACCGCCGACGGCAGCCGCAACACCGTCTGCAACGTCCTGAACCACGTCGACCCCGACAACGGCACCACCACGCTGAGCACCTGGGCGGGCACCGACTTCCCGGCGGCGCTGGCCACCGGCTCCTCCAGCGCGTACGTCACCGCGGGCTCCGGTCAGCTCTACCGCCAGTTCCAGGGCACCGCGACCAACGTGGGTTCGGTCTTCCTGGTCACCGACACCGGCCTGCGCTACGCCCTGCAGTCCAACGACGACAGCGCCACCGACGACAAGGGCGTCGGCCTCACGTCCAAGCAGCGACAGGAACTCCAGCAGGAGGCCAAACTGGCGCAGACCCGCCTCGGCTACGCAGACGTGAACCCGGCCCCCATCCCCGCGGCCTGGTCGGAGTTCCTGCCGACGGGTCCGCGGCTGTCGACGGCGGCGGCACGCCAGCCGCAGGGTTCGTGAGAGGTCGTCCGATGCGCTCCACCCTGCCCGCACTGCGCACGCGTACGGCCCTGGCGGCGACTCTGGGCCTCACCGCCACCCTGCTGGCGGCCCCGGCCGCCGCCGCGGACGACGCCTCCGACCAGTGCACCTTCTCCAAGAACAACCACAAGTACGCCGGTACGCCCTGGGCCCTGCAGCGCGTCAACCTCGACGAGCTGTGGAGCCAGTCGAAGGGCAAGAACGTGAAGGTGGCCGTGATCGACACGGGCGTCGACACGAGCAATCCGCAGCTGACCGACGCGGTGAACGCGACCCTGGGTGCGAACTACCTGCCCACGAAGGACGACAAGGGTCAGAAGATCGACGTCGGCAAGGCGGACGGCACGACCGACACGGTCGGCCACGGCACCCGCGTGGCCGGCATCATCGCCGCCCGGCCCATGAAGGGGACCGGTTTCGTGGGCCTGGCCCCCGAGGCCACCATCGTCCCGATCAAGCAGAACGACTCCGAGGGCCACGGCACGGCAGGCACCCTCGCCACCGCGATCCGACGCGCGATCGGCGTCAAGGCCAACGTCATCAACATCTCCCAGGACACGACGAAGGCCATTTCACAGGACAACGACCTGCACCTTGCCATCGACGAGGCCCTGAACGCCGGTATCGTCGTCGTCGCCTCGGCGGGCAACGACGGCCTGGGCGGCAACGTGAAGCTCACGTACCCGGCCTCCTACGAGGGAGTGCTCGCCGTAGCCGCTTCCGACCGCAACAACGAACGCGCGGCCTTCTCCCAGTCCGGAGACTTCGTCGGAGTCGCCGCACCCGGCGTCGACATGATCTCGACCGTCCCCAAGGGCGGCCACTGCTCCGACAACGGCACGAGCTTCTCCGCACCGTACGTGGCCGCCGTGGCCGCCCTGATCAAGGCCAAGCACTGGGACTGGAAGCCCAACCAGATCGTGGCCCAGATCGAGCAGACCGCGGAACGCTCCATTGCCGGCCACGACCGCCTGGTCGGCTGGGGCGTGGTGGACCCGGTCCGCGCGCTCACGGAGGACGATCACCCGATCGATGCCCCCCACCCCGACCCGGGCCTCACCCATGTGGAGGCCCCCACCCCCGCCCAACTCACCCTCGGTGAAACCACCCAGCAACGCATCGCCCGCTACGCCACCTACGTGGCCGTCGGCGCGGCCGTCCTCGTGGCAGGCCTGAGCGGTGGAGCCGTGGCCCTGCGCGACGCCCGCCGCAGGCGCCGGGCGCTGGAGGGCCGAGCGTGAAGTCGATGACGTTCCTGCTCTTCGCCGGATCGGTCGTGCTGATCCTGATGACCTGCGCGAAGGCCGACCGGGTCCGCTCCTGGCGAGAGTCCGTCAACCCCTCGGCCCCGCCCGTCGGGGACATCGACTTCGTCATCGCCCGGGTGGCGCTCCTGGGAATGGCCGCGCTGGGCATCTACTTCGGATTCCAGAGCATCTCCGTGTCCAAGGACACGCACTGGAGCAACGACGAGCTGACGAACGCGGTGCGGAGTGCGGCGGACAGCCTGGACGGCGACTCCACCTACAGCCCCTACGAGGACGACACACCCGGGGACCTCGGCACCGGATACGCGCTGACGATCGAGGACGCCATCGCCCAACACGTCGGCAACGACGCTCCCCGCTCCGCCGTGGACGCCACTCCCACCAGCCCCGAGGACTCGAACGAGGCGTACTACAACATCTCGGCCGAAGGAGCGGACCCGGCCTTCTGCATGCACGTCAAGGTACTCCGCGACAAATCCGGCGACTACGAGGCGCCCGGCATCGCCGGCGGCTCATCCACCCAGTACAAGTACGTGTTCAGGGTGGCGAGTTCGGCGGGGGAGTGCTGAGCGGACACGGGGCGAGACTGGAGGGCACGTCTCACGGTGCCCTCTCGTACGTAGACACCGGGGCATTCCGCGCCAGTGAACTAACGTTCTCCTACACCACGGAATCAGCGGAGCCTTCATGCTTGCTTCGGTTGAACGATCACCATGAGTCGCTCTCTGCCACTGGAGACGAAGCAGGAAAGCTGGCCGTTGTGATCCGCCTCCTCGATACGTAGATCCGTCAAGTCGTCGTTGAACAAGTAGGAGGACTCATCAAGCGGGATGCGTGAAATGAGCATCCCGATGCGTGAGTAGCGTCGGTTCGACTGCCAGTCCGCCGATGAGAGCCAGGGTTGGTCGATCCGCAGCGTAGGGCAGTCACCGTTCCGCAGAGCCCGTGCCTACCGGACCCCCTTCTTTCCAGGACTTCCAATCGCTCCCGTACGCCGACTTGGCCGAATCCTCGTCCCGATACGTCTGCGCCACCATGGCCGCAGCCGTTTATGAGTGTTCAACGCCGTTCTCACAGAGGAGCCCTTGAAGCCGGGGCGATCCTTCTCTGTCCGTTCAGCCGATCTCAGGAGCGCTGTTCGGGAGGCTTTCCGAACCCTCACAATTCCACAGCTTTCGCGCTTCGAGCCGAAGGGTGTCCGCGGCAAGGGCAGCCATTTTCTCGATCACCATCCGAACATTCGACTTCTGGTACGTGATATCGACTTCCAGCAGTGAATCCTTCCCGTCTTGTTTCGATGCGCAATTGGTGAAGAGGTAGACGGTGTCTTCCTTGTGGAACCCTTGTGACGCGCCGAGAGTGATCCGTGTGGCCCCCGTGGTAAGCGCGTCGCTAGCCACGTCTGTCATCGTGTAGCCGTTCCCTGAGTAGAGGCCATGTTTGATCGTCACCGACTCACCTCCGCCGTACACTTTGCATGTTCCCGGTTCCTTTTTGAGGTAGGCCTCGTCCGGGTTGAAGACACCGGTATGCCACTGCGAGAACTGCTTTCCGTTCTTTGGTAGCAGGGCTTTCACAGCTGTTCCGGGAAGAGCGTTGTCGCACACACGCGCCGGCACCGCAACAGCGGCCTCATCAGACGGCCACATCTGCCAAGCAGCCCCAGCGGCCAAAGCAAGAACACTTATGGGCAGAGCGATCCACAGCGTGAACCGCCCTCGCGCCTTTTTGATCATATCCACGACCGGCTACTTTCCTGCTCTCTGGCGACCCAGACCGTATGAATTCTCGATCTCTCGCTTTGCTGCTGTGGCCTGGCTCTGCGCATTCGCGTCGTCGTAGCCCGCTTCCTTGGCGGCGGTGTACGTGGAATCGTAGATCGCTTGTGCCGAGCTTGCCTGTTGCTGCTCCAGGAACGCATCCCGGTCTTTCAAAGCCTCTGGTGCGGAATCTCTGGTGAAATTCTCAACGACCGACTCCTGGATGTCCTCCACCACCCAGCCGGCCACCTCTCCACCCACCGGGATTTTTCCGACGCCCATACCGATGATGCGCCCGGCCCACTTGTCAGCCGTAGCGACGCCTTCGTTGAACTCCGCATCCTCGGCGATTTTCTCGTCAACAACAGATTGGGTCCGAGACTCTGCCATGATTCCGGCGATCTCGCCTCCGGCATGGACCCGGTTGGCAACTTCTGGAGCCAATTCTTTGTATTTATCGGCATTATGGAACGCGTCGTTGACGAGGTCGGTGGTCACCGACTCTTGAGAAGTGATGATGGCTCCATAGGCGTCAGGATCCTTCCCGACCGCGCTGAGGAAATTCTTGAGCATGCCAGGGCTGAGCCCTTCGGGGTTGGCGGTGACATCGAGGTTTCCGAGGTGAGCACTGGCCCCATGGGTTCCCACGGCGCTCCCATCCCCGATGAACGCTCCCTGCACATCCCGCATGTAGTCGGCGGTGATGTTCCCTAGACTGTCACGCAGGGGTGAGTCGTCCAGATCCTCGGGCGTGCCGCCGTAGCGCTCGACGAGCTTGTGAAAGATCTCGGCCGCTTCTTTGGAGTGGGGAGGCGACACCGCGTCACTCCCGTAAGGCAGACCGGTGGTCGCTGCCTCCAAGGCATGGCCGAGCGCATCAGGACCGTAGCCCATGACCGTCTTGGCCTTGTCCTCGTCGGCGAGGACATTCGCGCTGTTCGTGTCCATCGTCCACTCGAAGTCCTTGTCGGTGAGCAGGTCGACGTACGAGTCGAAGCCCAGTTTGCCGTCCTTCTTGACGGTGCCATCCTGGTTGTACGCGGTCGGCGGCTGGCTGAAGAACTTCTCAGCGGCCTCGGGGCTGTGTCCCAGCGCCTCGAGGACGCTGTTGAGCGGCTCGTTCCCCGTGCCGAGCTGGCCGGAAGGGTTGAAGCCGTAGGTGTCCGGGTTGCCTGTTGGCTTGTTCGACAGGAAGAAGTACGGGTCCTTCTTGTGCAGCTGTGTGATGTGCTCCGCGATGGGATTGAGGAAGCGGGAGTCATAGTCGCCGTAGCGCAGCAGCCCGCCCAGCACCTGGTAACCGTACGGCTTGTTCCACTGCCCCTTCTGCCAGCCGATCTGCCGGGTGCCGAGGCGCCGGAACTCCGCACCCCAACTCGGGTCCAGATGCTGCCTGTGGTCCGGGTCAGTGGCGTTGGCGAGCGTGTACCCCATGACCTCTTGCAGGTCTTGTACTTCGTTGAGACGCGTCTTCGTCGCATCGCTGCCCGTGCCGTCGATCGACATCTCGGCGTAGAACTGCAGCGCCTTCTCCGGACCGCCCAGCTCCTGGTAGAACTCGGTGGCGAACTCACCATCCTTCTCACGGGAGTTGAACCGCAGCAGCTGGTTGAGTTCGCGCAGCTCGGCGTCGGACATCTTGTCGCCCTTGCGCGCCAGTTCCACGGCGCGCTCGGCCTCGGCGTCGTTCAACGACTCGTACTTGCTGTGGCCTGCGTCGTACGGGTCGTTGCCGTGGCTCTTCGCCAGTGCGCGGGCGACGGAAGCGTCGACCTCGGCAGCGTGGGCGAGGATGCCGTTGATCCGGTCCTCCAATGCCCGCCTCTGATCGAGCTGCTCCTGGGTGCGCTCGTCGCTGTCACCGCGAATGTGCGGGAAGAAGCAGCGGACCTTCCCCTCGCCGATGTCCTCCACCCGGACACCGAGATTCTGGGCGTCCACCTGGACGGCGGTCTTGATCTGTTTCTGCAGCGACTCGAGCTCGGTGTGCCCGTCATCGAGAACCTGGTAGATGCTGTTGGCCTCGGAGTGGAGATCCGAGACCTCCTTGGCGGTCTTGGCGACGAACTCACGCGTCACGGTGGCGTTGATGCCGGCCCACTTCGCCGAGTCCGACTTGGCCTGCATCCCCGTACGGGCGCTCTCCGCCGACTTCTTCAGACCGTCGACGGCCTTCTTCCAGTCCGACACGGCGGTGGCGAGCGTGCCGAGATCGACCTCGACGAGGTCGTTGAAGCTGAGAGTCATCGGAGATGCTCCTACTTGAAGTACTCGTTGAGCTGTGACACCGACACGGCTGAGCCGTCACGACCCCGGATCACGGCACCGATCTTGGCGTCGTCCTCGGCATGCCGTTTCTGGGTGTAGTCCAGGTGGTCGGAGATGTGCGCGCATGCCTGCAGCACGGCCTTCACCTGCGAAGTCCACATCTCGACGGTGGTCTCCAGAGCACCGCCCGTCTGGAATCCGCGTGACTTGAGAGTGGCGGCGGCCTGCATCGTCGAGCCGGTCGACCCGCTCCCGGATCCAGCAGCGGCGATGTCCGCCTGACTCTTCACGTCGTCGTAAAGGATGTTGGCCTCGTGACCGACAGCGCCCAGGTCGTCCTGATGGACCACCAGCTCGCCCGTACCCCCGCCTCCCCCAGCCGCCGCCAGCTGATTGAGGCGCATATGCGGCGATTTACCCTCGGCTGCCCGAGCCTTGAGCTGCTCCCACTCGTCCCATGCCATGGAAGGGCCCCTTCCCCCGCGTGGATACATCCGGTGCCGGGTCAAGTTAGCAACCTGAGACAAGGAAAGACTCGTCCATGTCCGCAATCGAAGGATTGTCGGGCTGTGAAGATTGGAGGCAGGTGGGGGTGCGTCGGCGGGCGCGGCGCCTGGGGTCCCTGTCTGAGCTGCGCTTACGGGCGCGGCGTCACAGCTACGGCGGGCTGCCGACGCTGATTTTCGATCGAACGGTTCGGCAACCTGACGGCAGGTCACCCCATGGGGTGACCGTGTGATCGCAAAGTTCATGTATCGCCGGCGCCTCAACTACGGGCCAGTGGCTGAATGTGAAGCTTCCGTACAGATGTGTGAGTGCTCTTGCCCTGATTGACCGGAGTGCCGGTCTTGTGTGGCTCCGGACTCGGTCACTTCGGGACACCATTGCAACTGAACCGTCGCAGAGTTCAGTTGGCTGCGATTTGCGCAGTGACTACAGTGGTCAGCGATGGCCCCGGGGGTGTACTGCGCTGCCCAGGGCGTCGGCAGCTGCACCAACGGGGAAGGGGTCGCGGTGAGTGACGGTGGCGGCTCGGATCTGAGACGCGGTCTTGAGGCTCTGAAGCTCTTCCAGAAGCGCGTGAACGATGCGCTGAAGGACTTTGACGGCTCACCGGGCGCTTCGTCCAGCATTGCTCAGCACGCCCTCAGCCGGGCGTCGTTCAGTGGTGGGGGAGTTGAGTTCAACGAGGCACAGAACCTGTCTTATCAGTACAGCCGCGTGCACGACCGCCTCAAGGACCTGTCGAATTCGTTGGGCCTGCACATCGCTGCGCTAGGGATCGCTGTACAGGCGGCCGACATCGGATACGACAACGTCGACGAAGAGGTACGTCGACGTTTCTGGGCGATTCAGACTCGACTCGACCAGGAGCTCCAGCAGCCGGAGCCGGATAAGAAGCCTGTCAAGCCGGCACCGGAGCCGAAGACCAACAAGTCCACGCACGGCGGTGATTACTGATGAGCGACGACAAGTGGCAGCAGGAACCTCAGTACAAGCCCGGCGTGGAGCAGGCGGACCAGCAGGTCGGCGCGGTCGACATCGTGGAGTACATGCTGGGCAATTTCCCGCTCGGCCCCGGCGTGCACGTCAACGCCTTCGGTTCGACCAATTTCGAGCACCACGACCTCAACGATATGATCGACCTCGTCGAACAAGCGCAGCCTGAGCATCTGGAGTCGGCCAGCAGGGCCTTGTGGGACGCCCACAAGGCCATCTCTGGTGCGGCCAAAGAGCTGAGAACTCGCATCAAAGCAGTCGATTGGAAGGGCGAGGCCGCCACCGCCTTCCGCGACTGGGGCAAGGGCTTGGCCGACTGGAGCGACGAACTCGCGGCTTTCGCCGACACGACCGCCACGCAGATCTCCGCTGCGGGCATGGGCCTGGCCACCGTGAGCAAGTCGATGCCGCCCCGCGACCCCCGGCCCAGGGCTGACCGGAAGCTGCCCACCGAGTTGCCCAAGGCCAAGCAGGTCGACAGCAACTCGGACTACCTGGTCGCCAAGACTGCCGAGAAGGATCGGCAAGAGGCGATCAATCAGATGAACAAGCTCGCTTCTTACTATGCGGTGTCGGCTGGCGTCCTGCATGGGCAGAATGGGCCGGATCCGTACAAGCCGATGCCGGCTGTGGGGGTGCCGAGGCCCAGATTTGACCCCCGCTCGGACGACAAGCAGGGCCATTACGGTTCGTCGCAGCGGGTCACCACGCAGCCCACGGTGTCGAGCCATCAGCAGACGGCGGTGTCGACTGACCCGCACGCCCCTGGTCATGTCGCACCCATGCATGATGCGCACCAGCCGGCCTCCGATCCGCACCACCAGGTCGGCACCGAGATCAACACCGTGGGCACGTTGCCTGCCCCAGCTCACACCACACAACCCGAGCGCTCCGTGCCCACTCTTCCGACCACCGGCGGCGGGGGGCGCACGCCTCCGCTGACCAGCGGACCGATGACGCCTCCATTTGCGCCGACCGTCGGGCGTACGGCGGGCTACGGTCCGGCCAGCCGGTTCCCGACCTCGGCACAGGGACGCACCGGCCCCGCGGGCACGACAAGTGGTCGAGTGCCACAGGAACCTGAGGGACAGACAGGGCGTGCTGCTGCCGGCGGCCGTGTGCCGCAGGAGCCCATGGGGCAGGGTGCTCGGGCCATGGGACGTACGACGACTCCGGCCGGTGAGTCATCTGTGCGCGGGTCCACTCAACAAGCCGGACGTTCCTCTCTGGGGCGTGGGGTCACTGGTGGAACGCCGAGGAAGGCCAACACGCCCGGTGGACGTGTTGGAGTCACTGGCCCCTCCAGCGCGGCGCGCAACGGTGTCGTGGGCGGCAAACCTGTCGCAGGGAGCACGTCGGGAGCGGCATCCAATTCCCGTGTGCCGCGCGGTATGGTGATCGGCGCCGAGGAGTCGGTCTCCTCCGCACAGCCGAAGGGCGCTCTCGGACAGCGTGGAGTTGTCGATACGCCCAGAACGAAGGCAGATCCTGCCACAAGCCGGTCGGCGCTGCGTTCGGCGAGCAACCCCGAGGGCGTGATCGGCGCGCCCCGGAACAACAGCGGCTCGACACTCAAGGACTCCGAGGGCGGCTTCGGTAGGCCGGGGTTCGGCCGGGGTGTGGTAGGCGACCGCCGGGGAGCGGATGGTGGCGCAGGTCGGGCCGGAAAGTCGGCCGAGAAGGAACAACACCGCTCGTCGCAGAAGCAGCGGCGTGACGCGCCACAGAAGAGTGACTGAACAAGCGAGGACGTACGCGGGCATGAAGCCAGGGACTAGCCGACGTGACACAAAAGCATCACGCCTGATAGGGCGTGGCGGCATACGCCTGTCTGTCGTGTGCTCCGCGCTGGGCGCGTTGACCATCGTGTCCGCGTCCCTGGCTCCTGGTGCCGCAGCCGTAGACATTCGGTCGAAGCAGTGGTACTTGGACGCGATGCAGGCCGACCAGATGTGGAAAACGAGCACTGGTGAGGGGGTGAAGGTCGCCGTCATCGACTCAGGGGTGAATCCGAACACGCCCTCGTTGAAGGGGCAGGTTCTCGTCGACGAGGTGCAGAAGTCCGTCTCGTACCACGTCACCCAGGACTACGACGGCCATGGCACATCCATGGCTGAATTGATCGCCGGAACCGGTGCGGACAACGGTATAAAAGGTCTGGCCTTTGGGGCGAAGGTCATCCCCTACCGAATTGCGCTCAGCTCACTGAAGGACGAGCAGGAGGCGAACAAGATGCCTACGGCGGCCGATGTGATCAAGGCCGCCGCCGATAGTGGTGCCAAGATCATCAATATGTCCTTTGGCAACGGATATATTGATCCGGACGCCGAAGCGGCCATCAAATACGCCGCCTCCAAGGGGAAGCTCCTGTTCGCTGCGGTAGGTAACTCGGGGCTGAAGAAGAACGAGATCGAGTATCCGGCTTTCTATCCATACGTCAACGGAGTCTCTGCTTCAGATCGGTCCGGCACGGTTGCCAAGTTCTCGGAGCACGGCAAGTACGTCGACTTTGCGGCACCCGGAGTTGACATACCAGGCTGGTGTGACAACACGTTCAAGGAATACTGCAGCAACGAAGGCACCAGCGCCGCCTCCGCCATCGCCTCCGCCTCCGCCGCCCTCGTCTGGTCCGCACACCCCAAATGGACGGCGAACCAGGTGCTCCGCGTGCTGTTCGACACGGCCGGCCGTAAGTGGCCGAAGAACGAGCGGAGTCTTTATCTTGGCTTTGGTCTCTTGCGCCCGCGTTTGGTCCTCGACAATCCAAACATCAACCCCGGTCCGGCCAACGTCGACCCCCTCGCTGCCGAGGACTCCACCGGCGACGATGGCACCTCGGCCAGCCCCACCCCTTCAGCTTCTTCCGGCCAGCCCGCGAAGGACGCCGGTTCCACCAGCGGCTCCGCCTCCGCGGCCGCGAAGGACTCCAACTCCGGCAGTAACACGACCACGTGGGTGATCGTGGGCGCCGTAGCGGCCGTCCTCATCATCGGAGGCGCCGGTTTCGCCGCGCTGCGTGCACGCCGTAACGCCTGACCGGTCTCCCGCACAGCTGCTCATTCGCCGAACGAGCAGAGGTCCGCTTGCCGACAGTGCCGGCACCAGAAGCCGGCACCGGGCAGGCTCCGTTCACAGAGAAAGGCATCGAAGTGGCAGCAGGCACTCAGAAGATCACCAAAGATTCAGTCGTAGGCCTTGAGCAGAAGCTTCTGGGGCAGTTCGACGACATCAAGGGTCAGCTCACGCGCCTCCAGCACCTGATCGACTCGCTTGAGGGGCACTGGAAGGGTATTGGCGCCGGCGCGTTCAACCAGAAGCAGACCGAGATCAACGAGCACATGGTCCGGATCGGCAACATCCTGGTCGGGTTCATCGAGTCGATGAACACCACCATGAAGATCAACGACCACACCGAGGACCAGGTCCGAGCCTCGGTGCACAAGATCGACGTGAACCTCGGCGGCTCGTCGGCACTGTCGCACCTCTGATCTCGGCCGGACCACCACTTCTCAGCAACGGAGAAAACATGGGCATCAACAACAGTGACGTGACGGAAGTCCATTACGACGGTCTCGACCAGATGGCGACCGAAATCGCCACCCAGGCCCGAAATCTTGAGGCCAGCCTCGAAGTGATCAAGGGCGAGGTCCAGAAGGTCTCGGGCATGTGGGAGGGCGAGGCCCACCAGGCGTACATCCGGAAGCAGGCCGAATGGGACAAGGAGGCCCGGGCCATCCACGAGGCTCTCCACGCCATCGGCCGCGCCGTGCACGCCGCCGGCGGCGACTACATGGGCGGCGACAAGAAGGCCGCCAGCTACTTCCAGTAAGCGGCCGGGATCAGCAGCACGTCGCGGTAGCGGGGTGGGCGCGCACGGAGGGTGCCCACCCCCTGTCGTGCGCGGTGTGGACCCGGCAGGGCGGTGGAACCAGGCTGGTACAGCGGAAGAATCAGGACAGGGAATGCACGCCGCAGACGGCGCCGTAGGTGGTGTGGCCACTGGGGCGAAACCCGGTAGAGCCGCCACGTCACGGCGACGAGTGGGCCCGTACACGCTGATCACCGCCCTGGACGACCCCCACACCAAAGTCCCTGTCCCCGAGCGGCGGTACATCGCCCGAAGCTCCGACGGACAGCACACCGTGCTGCTGTCCCTCCCGCTGTCCGGTCGCGACCCTCAGCGCTTCCTCGCCGAGGCCGAAGCCTCCCGCTATCTGCTCGGGTCCTGCGCCGCCCCGGCCACCTCCGTCGCCGGTGCGGGCGAGCCGCCGTGGTACGCGCACCCGTATCTGCCTGTCCTGCCCCTCCCCACCGCCCTCGCCGTACACGGAGGTCCGCTTCCCGAGCGGACCGTACGCGCGCTGGGCGCGGCCCTCGCCGAGACGCTGGCCGTCCTCCACGGGCAGGGGCTGACCTTCGCCGGTGTGTCACCGGCGGCCGTCCTGATCGCCGCCGACGGGCCGCGTCTCTCCTGCTTCGGCGCCGTGCGCGCGGCCGCGCCCGACGGTGCTTCCCGCTCAGGGCTGCCGGGTCTCGAACCGGGCAGCCTGCCGCCGGAACAGTCGTCCGGCGGGCGTCCGCGTCCCCTAGGAGACGTGTACGCCCTCGGGGCGACGCTCGCCTACGCGGCCACCGGGTACACGACACCGGAGCGGGACGAACTTCCCGCCGCCTTGCGTACGGTCATCGCCCGGTGCCTCTCACATGACCCGAGGAAGCGTCCTCAACTGGCCGAACTCATCGACGCCCTGGGAGGGCGCGCTGAGGCAGAGAGCCGTTCCGCCGTCCTCCTCGGTCCAGGCTGGCTCCCCGGGCGTGTCATCGCCGCCCTCGCCCATCAGTCGGCGGCTGTTCTCACGGCGGAGATCTCCCTTGCCGGGCAGACCTCTCCCACCCACCCTTCCCATAGCCAGAACTGACAACGACCCCATGCCTTCCCCGCTTACCCACGACGACCCCCACACGATCGGCTCCTATCGGCCCATCGCCCGCCTCGGCAGCGGAGGCATGGGCACCGTGTATCTCGCCCGTACCGTGGGTGGACGTACCGTCGCGCTGAAGACGATGCACGCCCGCATCGCCTCCGATCCTGCGTTCCGTACCCGGTTCCGGCTGGAGACCGACGCGGCGCGGGTCGTGGGGGAGCGGTTCGGCGCCGGTGTGGTGGACGCCGATCCGCGGGCTGAGACACCCTGGTTCGCGACCGAGTACGTGCTCGGGCCGTCCCTGGACGAGGCCGTGAAGCTGTGCGGGCCGCTGCCCGAGGCGTCCGTACGGGCACTGGGGGCGGCGCTGTGCGGGGCGCTGGAACAGTTGCACGCGTCCGATGTCGTCCATCGCGACCTCAAGCCGTCCAACATTCTCATCACCGCCTACGGGCCCAAGGTCATCGACTTCGGTATCGCCCGCGCGGCCGGCGATGATCACCTCACCCGTGTCGGAGTCGCGGTCGGTACCCCCGCCTTCATGTCACCGGAGCAGGCGGGAGGGCAGGAACACACGGCCGCGGGTGATGTCTTCGCGCTCGCCGGGCTGCTCGTCTTCGCCGCCACCGGGCATCCGCCCTTCGGGCACGGCCAGGCGGCGGATCTGCTCTACCGGGTGCAGTACGCCGAGCCCGACCTGAGCGGAGTACCCGAAAACCTGGTGCCGGCGCTTGCGCAGTGTCTGGACAAGAATCCGTTCCGGCGCCCGACGACCGGCTGGCTGGCCTCCCAACTGCACGACGGAGGTGGCGAGTTCGCCGACCACCTGCCGGACGTACTTTTGGCCGACATCGGGCGTCGGGCCACGGAGGTCTGGCAGGTCGCGCCGCAGCGGCTGCCGGCCCCGGCCGATGAGCCGGCCATGGCGGCGACGGCCGCTCCCGTACGGTGGTCGCGCCGGCGTCTGCTGCTCACCAGCGGCGGCGCCGCACTGGGCGTCGCGGCCGTGGGAGCGGCGGGGGCGTGGGCCTGGAGCGAGTGGGCCGGTGGTCCGAAGACACAGCCCGTGCCCGGGCCCAGCAACAGCCAGCTGCCGAAGAAGCAGCTGGACTCGCGCTGGCAGGTCCAGGTCGAGGACACGTACAACGGAGGATTCACAGAAGGACCTCTGGACTCCTTTCCGGTGCCGTTGCAGGCCGTCGGTGACATGGTCGTGGTGATGGCCGGAAACTTCCTGGAAGGGGTCGCCGCGCAGAGCGGGAAGGTCGCTTGGAAGTCGCTCAACGCGCCGATACCGTGGCAGATCGCCTCCGACGCCGGGCGCATGTTCCTGGTGAAGGACGTGAACGACGGCTACACCGGATCCGATTCCTCCCATGCGCGCCCGCTGGCTCTGGCCTCGATCGACGTCCGCACCGGCTCGGTCGGGGAGCCCTTCGCGCAGTTCACCGACCTCAATGGGCTCTCACTGAACCAGGCGCTGTGCACCGCGGGCGGGGTGGCCTACGCGGTGGCCGGGCACGGCAAGTTCTCCTTCAGCTTCCTCGCCTCGCAGTCCTGGTACGTGCTGGCGGTGGACATCAGCAGCGGCAAGCGACTGTGGAAGGCGCCGCTGCCCCGTCGGCAGCAGGAGGTCCCGCACCTGTTCTTCCTCGGCGCCTCGGTCGTGGGGAACCGCCTCGTCGCGCTTCAGGAAGCGAACGACGGCAGTGTGCACGCCGTTGTGCGCGACACGGGTACGGGAACCGTCCGGTGGGACCGCAAGCTCGACGGCGTCGTCCCGGACCGGGTACGGGAGTCCCTGGTCACCGACGCGCAGCACCTGTACGTGGGCGCCGGCCGACTGAGGGCACTGCGGCTCGGCGACGGGAGCGTGGCCTGGGACTCGGCGTCCGAACGGCCGGGTCGCACCTATGGCCTTCCGGTGATCAAGGACGGCACCCTGTACGCCGTCGAGAAGGGGCTCGGGCTCGTCGCCTTCGACCCGGCGAGCGGGCGCGTCAAGTGGCAGGAAAAGGGCGGGCAGGGCACCGACGCGGACCTGAGTGCCCCACCCGTGGTGGGTTCCGACTTCGCGTACACCAAGCGAGGGTCGCGGTTGTGGGCGATCGATCTGTCCTCCCAGCAGCCGGCCCACTCCTACCGGACCACCGGTGACCGTTTCATGATCCATGAGAAGGCGGGAGAAGTCATCGCGCTGGGCGGCCACTTCCTCGCGGCGTTCCCCGTGCGGTGAACCGGCCGGTGCAGAGAACAGAACGGGCGCACAGAACAGAAAGCGACAAGCGATGAGACCCCTGGGGACCGGTGATCCGATCCGGCTTGGCCCGTACCGCCTGCTCGGTGTGCTGGGCGAGGGCGGCATGGGCAAGGTGTACGTCGGCCAGGACCACGCGGGCATCGTCGCCGCGGTGAAGGTGCTGCGGCCCGAACTCGCCCACGACGCGGGTCTCGCCCAGCGGTTCGTGCGTGAAGCGCTGGCGGCTGCGGCCGTGCGGAGTCCGGGTGTGGCGGCGGTGCTGGGTGCGCAGACCGAGGGCGGACGGCCGTGGATCGCCACGGAGTTCCTTGCCGGGCCGACCCTGGACCAGATCGTGGATCGGCTCGGCCCGCTGGACGACGCGGGTCTGCGTGCGCTGGCCACCTCGCTCGCCCGTACCCTGCGCGACATCCACGCCGCCGGGTTCGTCCATCGCGACCTCAAGCCGCCCAACATCGTGCTCACCGCGAACGGCCCGCGGGTCATCGACTTCGGCATCGCACGTCCGGAGCACGGACTGACGCTCACCACCACTGGGCAGATTCCGGTCACCCCGGGATACGGCGCCCCCGAGCAGGTGCTCGGCCGTCGGGTCACCGCGGCGGCCGACGTCTTCTCCCTCGGCGCCGTCCTCGTGTACGCGGCCACCGGGCGCCGGGCGTTCACCGGCGGGCATGTCGCTGCGGTCCAGTACGAGGTCGTCCACGGCGAACCGCGCTGGCACGGTCTCTCGCCCGAACAGCATGCCCTGATCGCCCCGTGCCTGGCGAAGGAGGCGGCGGGCCGGCCCACTCCCGAGCAGATCGCCGGGGCCTTCACTCTGTCCGGGAAGTCCGACGGGGTGTGGAAGCGCGGGCCCGTGGCCGATGCGATCAAGGAGCGGGAGCGCGAGATACGGGAATTGACCGCACCGTTGCTGACGACCCGGACCGGGGTGGGGCCGAGCCGGCGCGGACTGCTCACCGGGGTCGCGGCCGGTGGCGCGCTGCTCGCGGCGACCGGTGGCACCGGCTGGTGGCTGATGCGCGACGGTGGCTCGCGCCGCAAGGACCTGTTCGCCCTGCCGCCCGCGGTGAAGACACCGACGGCGCGCATCCTGTCCGCCGACGACGGCGACTTCATTGTCGGTGACGCCATCAAGCCGCTCTGGAAGCACGATGCGGCGGTGGGACCGCAGTCACCAGCGCCGCTGCCGGTCCGCGACGTGGTCATCGCCGGTGCCAAGTCCGGCGGTGTAGCGGCGTTCAACGTCGTCGACGGCAAACAGCGCTGGCAGGCCTCCGACATGGAGATGGCAAGCGGCTATCTGTCGCTCTCCGACCGTCTGCTCGTGACCGCCGACACCCACGGCACGCTGCACACCTTCGTCCCGTCCACGGGCGAGCCCAAGTGGACGGCACAGGCCGATGCCGAGACGCTCCTGGCCGTCGACGAGGAGGCGGTGTACGTCGTGACGAAGGACCACCGGCTCCGTTCGGTGGGTCGTTTCGATGCGGGACTCCGCTGGACCGTGTCGGTGCCGGAGCGGTTCAGAACCCGCCTGTACCTCCACGGCGTGGTCGACAGCGGAACACTGGTCGTCGCGACCACCGACGGGCACGCACTGGCGGTCAGCACGAAGACCGGCCGCACGCTGTGGACGGTGTACGACCAGGCGAAGAAGACACAGCTCGTTCCGGTGGCCGCGAGCGGTGTGGTCTATCTCAACGGCAAGACGCTGACCGGCCGGAGGATCTCGGACGGCAAGGAGGTCTGGCGGGGGATCAATGAATCCGGGTCCTCGTCGGAATGGGGTCCCGCCGGTCTCTCCGACGACTACGTGTATGCGAACATCGGTGGTTTCAACCAGCGGTTCAGCCTCCGCAAGGGCCGCAAGGACTGGTTCGGCCCGGGCGGCACCGACGGGAGTCCGGTCCTGTTCCAGGGCAGCGGTGTATGGGTGCTCCAAGATCTGAACGACGGTCTGTCGGTACACGCCCTGAGCGTCAAGGACGGCTCGGAGATCTGGTACTTCGACCCTCGCTTCATCGACGACCTCAAGCTCGCGGCCGACGGCAACCGAGTCTTCGTCACGGCAGGCAACGCCCTGATCGCGTTGCCGGTCTTCTGACCCCGCCGCACCCGGAACAGGAATCCGGCGGTCGGCCAGACCGCCGGATTCGCCGTATTCACAGCGCTTGAACGAGCACGTCAGTACTCCACGTCCACCAACCCCGTCTGAACCAACGGCTTCCCCCGCTTCCGCGACACGAAGACGCCCCGCCCCGCCGGCATCGGCCGCGGTCGCACCCCGTTGAGGATGTCGCCCTCCGCCGGATCGCCGGCCATGACGATGCCCTGGGCGCCGAGTTCCTTCATGCGCTGCATGAAGGGCTCGTAGGCGGCGCGGCCCGCGCCCGCGGAGGAGCGGGCGATGATGAAGCGGACGCCGACGTCGCGGGCGAAGGGCAGCATCTCCGTCAGGCCGCTGAGCGGGTTGCCGCTGGACGTGGACACGAGGTCGTAGTCGTCGATGACGACGAACACCTGCGGGCCCCGCCACCAGCTGCGGTCCCGCAGCTGCTGCGGGGTGACATCGGCCGTCGGCGTGCGGCGCTGCATGAGGTCGGCCAGCGCCACCATGTGGTGGTCCATCTGGCTGGACATCGGGATGTACTCCGCCAGGTGCGAGGCGGGCGTGATGTCCAGCAGCGAGCGGCGGTTGTCGACGACGAAGAACTTCGCCTCGTCGCCGCTGTACCGCAGGCAGAGCTGATTGATCAGCAGCCGCAGCAGGTTGGACTTGCCGGACTCGCTCTCGCCGAAGACGAGGAAGAACGGGTCCTGTTCGAAGTCCAGGAACACCGGCTCCAGGGCGTCCTCGTCCAGCGCGAAGGCGATGCCCCGTTGCGGAAGGCGGTCGCCCGGAGGCAGTTCCACCGCCTCCAGCTGGCGCGGCAGCAGCCGCACCTGCGGGGCGCCGGGCGCCTGCCAGTGGCGGCCGACCTCGGTGGTCAGTGCCGCCGTCGCGTCAGCCAGGTCGGTGTCGGAGGTCAGACCGTCGATGCGCGGGACCGCCGCCATGAAGTGGAGCTTCTGGGGGGAGAGGCCGCGGCCGGGAACGCCGGCGGGGACGTTGACCGCCACCTTGCGGTCGATCTCGGAGTCCATGACGTCGCCGAGGCGCAGCTCCAGGCGGTTCATCAGGTGGTCCTTGAGGTTCGCCCGGACCTCCATCGAACGCGACGCCGTGATGATCACGTGGATGCCGTAGCCGAGACCGCGGGCGGCGAGGTCCACGACCGCCGGTTCCAGGGCCTCGTAGTCCGTGCGGAAGTTGCCCCAGCCGTCGACGATCAGGAAGACGTCGCCCCAGGGCTGGTCGGTCACCGAGATCTCACCGCGGGCCCGTCGGCTGCGGAAGTCGGCGATCGACGCGATGCCCGTCGCGCGGAAGTACTCCTCGCGGCGGGTCAGGACGCCGTACACCTCGGAGACCGTACGGCGGACGCGCTCCGGGTCGAGGCGGGAGGCGATGCCGCCGACGTGCGGCAGGTCGGCGACCGCTGCCATACCGCCGCCACCGAAGTCCAGCCCGTAGATCTGCACCTCGTACGGTGTGTGCGTCAGCGCGAAGGAGCAGATCAGGGACCGCAGCAGCGTCGACTTGCCGGACTGCGGGCCGCCGATGATCTGCATGTGGCCCGCCGCGCCCGAGAAGTCGATCATCAGCCGGTCACGACGCTGCTCGTACGGCTTGTCGACGAGGCCCACCGGGACGATCAGACGGCCGGCACCCTCGTAGTTCGGCTGGGTCAGGCCACGGCCCTGCACCGCCGCGAGGCCGGGTAGCAGCGAGTCCAGCGCCGGCGGGCTCTCCAGCGGGGGCAGCCACACCTGGTGGGCCGCCGGTCCCTGGGCCTCCAGGCGGCGCACGATCACGTCCAGGACGGTGTCGGTCAGCGCGTCGTCCGTCTCGGGGGCCGACTCCGCACGCTGCTGCGGGAGCGCCGTGTACTGCACCGGTACCTCGGTGGCCGTGAACAGCACCGGGCGCCGGTCCACCGGCAGCGGGCCGCCGCCGGGCGCCGTCCGCTGCCCGCCCGTACGGTACGTGCCGGAGACGTACGCCGCCTTGAAGCGGACCATTTCGTCCGTGCCGAACTTCAGGAAGCCGGAACCGGGGACGTTGGGGAGTTCGTAGGCGTCGGGGACGCCGAGGGCGGCGCGGGATTCGGCCGCCGAGAACGTGCGCAGACCGATGCGGTACGACAGGTACGTCTCCAGGCCGCGCAGCCGGCCCTCCTCCAGGCGCTGCGAGGCCAGCAGCAGGTGCACGCCGAGCGATCGGCCGATACGGCCGATCTGCACGAACATCTCGATGAAGTCCGGCTTGGCGGTCAGCAGTTCGCTGAACTCGTCGATCACCAGGACGAGGGAGGGGATGGGCTGCAGGGGCGCGCCCGCCGCGCGGGCCTTCTCGTAGTCGTGGATGTTGGCGTAGTTGCCCGCGTCGCGGAGCATCTCCTGGCGCCGGTTGAGCTCACCGCGGATCGAGTCGCCCATGCGGTCGACCAGGGTGAGGTCGTCGGCCAGGTTGGTGATGACCGCCGCGACGTGGGGCATCTGCGCCATACCGGCGAAGGTCGCACCGCCCTTGAAGTCCGCGAGGACGAAGTTCAGGGTCTCGGAGGAGTGCGTGACGGCGAGGCCCAGCACCAGGGTGCGCAGCAGCTCCGACTTGCCGGAACCGGTGGCGCCGACGCACAGGCCGTGCGGGCCCATACCCTCCTGCGCGGCTTCCTTGAGGTCCAGCATGACCGGGCGGCCGTCCTCGCCGAGGCCGATGGGCACGCGCAGACGCTCGGCGAGGGCGCGCGGGCGCCAGGTCCGCTTGGTGTCGACGGAGGCCGCGTCGCCGAGACCGAGGAGATCGGTGAACTCCAGGTTCGCGAGCAGCGGTTCGCCGTCGTCGCCGCCCGCCCCCATGCACAGCGGCGCCAGCTGCCGGGCCAGAGCCTCGGCGGACTCGTAGGAGAGCGCGTCCGGGATGCCGTCGTAGAGCTCCCCGTGCCCGGACTCCAGCCGCAGCGTGCCCGGCTGTACGACGATGGACAGCTCGCCGCCCGGCTTCATGAGTTCGCCGGCCACGACCTCCAGGATGGTGACGCCCTGCAGGCCCTCCGGATTGGCGAGCACGGAGTCCGGCAGCAGGGAGATGTCGTCGAGGACGAGCACGATGTGCGGCTCGTCCAGCAGGGGCGCGGCGGCGGGGTGGAAGCGAGGGCGGCCGGTGAGCCGGGCGGACAGCAGGTCCTCCAGCTCGCGCGGGTCGGCGCCGATCAGCCGTCGGCTGCCCGCGCCGTCCACCGCGCCGGGCGCCTGCACGTGCGGCAGCCACTTCGCCCAGTCCCAGTCCGGCAGCGTCTCGCGTCCGGCGGCCACCGCGATGACCAGGTCTTCGGGGGAGTGCAGCGAGGCCAGCGAGCCGACCAGCGCGCGGGCGGAGGCGCGTACGGACTGCGGCTCACCGCTGAGCGTGACGTGGTAGAAGGCGCGCAGGGACACCGCCATCGGCAGATCGCCGACGGTGCCGTGCGTGGCGAGGAAGCGCTGCATGGCGCCCGCGGTCAGCGGCTCCAGCTGGTCGACCGGACCCGTCTCCGGGGCCACGAGAGAAGTCGCCAGCGGCTGCGGGCCCAGGCCGACGCGCACGTGCGCGAAGTCCTCGTCGCTCGCCCGTCGCTCCCACACCCGGCTGCCCTCGGCGACGAGCGCCCACAGTTGCTCGGGGGACGGGTGCAGGTAGTACTGGGCGTCCCGCTGCTTCCGCGCCGTCTCGACGGCGGACTTGCGGGTCTGCGACAGATAGCTGAGGTAGTCGCGGCGCATGTCGGCCAGCTGGCCCTGGGAGCCACGGCGGAAGCGGACCACCATCGCGATGGACATGGCCACCGTCGAGGCGATCATGATCATGCCCATGATCTTCATGAACGGCTGACCGTTCGTGAAGAAGAACACCACCGAGCCACCCATGCCCAACGTCGGTAGCAGCTGCATCAGGACGCTTTCCTGATGCCCCCTCGGCAGTTCCGGCGGCGGCTGGACAACGACCTCATCCGTGGGCACTTCGGACGGAAGCGCCCTAGCGGGGCGCTTGACGACAATCTGGCTCACTGCTCACCAATTCCCTTGCCCGACCCAGGCTTTCCGCCCACCGCCCCGTGTCCGGCGGGCGCAGGCCGCCGCGTGATCCTACTGAGTTCACGGCGGACGGGTGGGCGGTAGGGTGCCGGGTGTTCGCGTGAGCACACGGCGAGCAGGCCGGACGAACCGGGACAACCCCCTTGATGTCGAGGCGGTACGGCCCCGGAAACCGGCCACAGGGAGCCCGTGCCGACCCGCGCAGATGCGACCGGCACGAGACCTTCACGAAGTAGACGCACCACCACCACTGAGGGGGAGCAGCAGGTGAGCATGACGGCCGCCGCCACCGGCGGAACCGGGACGGGAGCCCCCGCCGGGTCCGGCACCGGACTCGGCTTCTGCCGGGTCACCATCGTCGCGCCGGACAGCCGTATCGACGTGGCACTGCCCGACGACGTCCCCGTCGCCGACCTCTATCCGGAGATCCTCCGGCTGTCCCAGCAGAGTCCCGAGTCGGGCGCCCCGGTCGGCTACCACCTGGTCCGCACCGACGGCACCGTGCTGGACAGTGCCCGCTCCTTCGCCGCCCAGCGCATTCTCGACGGCGAACTGCTCACCCTGCGGCCGTTCGCGGAGTCCCTGCCGCCGGCCGTCTTCGACGACGTCGCCGAGGCCGTCGCCTCGGCCGTCACCAAGCAGCACAAGCTGTGGAGCGGCGACCTCACCCGGGCCGCCGGTCTCGTCGGCGGCGGCGTGCTGCCCACGCTGCTCGCGTTCGTCGCCTGGACCGCCGACCCGCGTCACGACATGCACGGTCTCGCCGGCATCCTCGCCGCCGTCGCCGGCATCCTCCTGGTCGTCCTCTCCGCGATCCGTGCCCGCGTCTACGACGACCGCGGCTCGGCCATCGCCCTCGGCCTCGGCGCGCTGCCCAACATCGGTGTCGCCGGCAGCGGACTGCTGCCCCTCACCGGCGGGGAGGGCATCGGCCGGCTCCAGTTCCTGCTGGCGTGCGCGGCGGTGCTCGTCGCGGCCCTGATCCTCACCCTGTGCTCCCCGCGCGGCGACGGCCCGTTCGTGGCCTTCGTCTTCGCCTCCGCGGTCGCCCTGGTCGTCGTCTTCGTGGCGACCCTCACCCACTGGTCCGCGACCGAGATGGCCGGCCTGTGCGCGCCCGTCGCCGTCGGGGCGCTCGCCTTCCTGCCCGGCATGTCCATGCGCTTCGCGCGGCTGCCGATCGGCTTCGAGAGCCCCAGCAGCGGCCCCGCCCGCTCCGCCTACGGCACCGAGTCCGCCGCGCCGGAGGCCGTCGACACCGAGCGCGTCGAGGCCCAGGCCCGTCGCGGCCACGAACTGCTCGTCGGCCTGGTCGGCGGTTGTGCCCTCCTCGCCGTGGGAGCCTCGGCGGTGCTGGGCTTCTCCGACGGCATCTGGGCCCAGGTGCTCGCGTTCGCCACCGGCGTCGCGATGCTGATGCGCGCCGGCCTCTTCCGGTACACCGCCCAGGTCGCCCCCGTCCTGGCCGCCGGCCTCGCCTGCCTGGTCCTGCTCGGCCTCGGCCTCGCCCTCAACCCGCCGGGACACGTGATCCGAGAGGCCCTCGGCGGGAACCGCACCGACCTGGACATCCGCACCATCTGGCTGATCGCCGTCATCGGTGCGGCCACCGCCCTGGTGACCGCGCTGGGCCTGATCCTGTCGCGCGGCGGGATGACCCCGTTCTGGGGCCGGTTCCTGGAGATCTGCGAGGGCTTCGTCCTGCTGACGCTGGTGCCCTTGGCGCTCGCCGTGTTCGACGTGTACGCGACTGCCCGCGCGATGACCAGCAAGTGACACGGGCCGGCCCGAGCGGGCCTCTCCGCCCCGTGGGCGGCAGCGAGGAAAAGGATCCAGCAGCGTGAGCTTCGGGCCGCCCCCGTCCATGTACACCCACTCCGTGCTGGCGGCCGACCAGTCACGGAAGAGACGCCGCAGACGCATAGTCGGCGCGGTCGCCGCGGTGGTGGCCGCCGTCGTGTGCCTCGGCGCGGGTCTGTTCTGGTACCACTCGGCGGACCGGACGCAGGGGCGGACCGGCGCCAAGGCGGTCGAGCAGGCACCGGACACCGTTCGCCAGACCGTGGAGAAGCCCCCCGTCTCGCCGGAGGGCCAGGTCGTCGTCCAGCACAATGAAGGCGGCTTCACCGGCAACGAGCAGCGGGTCGCGCCCGCCACCTGGGCCACGTCCAAGATCGTCGCGCGCGCCCTCGCCGACCGTATCGAGGGCTACGAGATCGAGCCCGACCCGGACTCGGACGCGAAGGCATGGACCCTGCAACTCGGCGGCCACATCTGCGCCGTCAGCCGCGACGTCACCGCCGACAACCGGACAGCCGTCGTGGTCACGCCTGGGCATGTGAACGTCACTTCCCCCCTGGACAGCGGCTGTGACGAGGTGATCATGGTCGACCTCGACACCGGCAAGAAGCTCTGGCAAGGGAAGATCCCGGCGGCCGACGACGCCACCCTCAACGGCACCGACATCGCCCTGACCCGGGGCGTCGTGGCCATAGCCTGGGAGGACGGGTCGGCAGCGTATGCCATGGACGGTGGCAAGAGGCTGTGGAGCACGTCCGGTACGTCCCAGTGCCACGACTCGGCCTATGCCGGTGGCGCGGCCCTGCTGGCCCTCGTCAAATGCGGTGACTCCAGTGCCCCCACCTACCGCGTGGAGAAGGTCGAGCCGCGCACCGGCAAAGTCCTGTGGCGCTATTCGGTCAGTGACGGTCTGCGCAGCATCTACCTGCCGTCCGCCGACCCGCCTGTGATCGCCGCCGAGGCGGGGGAATACCAGGTCACGGACCTGATCACGCTGGATCCGAAGAGCGGCGAGCGGCTGGCCACCATCTCGTTGGACGGCTACGACCCCAAGTGCGGCGGCAACGTCGAGCTGTTCTTCGACGCCGTCGACAGGTGCTACGGCATGGTGGTCGGCCGCGACCGGGTCTTCGTCATGAGCAAGGACACCGCCGACGTCACCACGAAGCCCGAGAACCAGATCACGGCCTTCGACGTCAAGAAGGGCACCGCCGTCGCCAAGTTCGAGGGCCGGCTCTTCCAGCGGGTCGTCCCCGTCCGCATGAACGGTGACGACCTGATCATCTTCCGCTCCACCTCGGACGACGTTCAGCCGGCGGCCGTGGTGGACTGGAATCCCCGGACCGACAAGGAGACCCCGTACCTCCTGTTCCATCTCCCGTCGGACGACGAAGGCGAACTCGGCGAACCGGATATGTCAGACATCCTGTACGAACAGGGGCACGCCTTCTTCGCCCGCCGCGTCCTGGAACGCGACACCAGTCACCCGAAGGACCCGGTGCTGTCGGTGCTCGGAGTGGGCACCGCGGGCCTGAAGCACTGAGCAAGGGCGGACAAGCGCGAGGGGGCGGCACGCACGCGTGCCGCCCCCTCGCCACGTCAGGCGCTACGCCCCGAGCCCCCCGTTCCCCTCCGTCGGCTCCAGGTCGAACTCCCCGTCCCGTGCCCCCAGCACGAAGGCGCGCCACTCCGCCTCGGTGTAGCGCAGCACGGTGTCGGGGTCGAGGGAGGAGCGCATGGCCACGGCTCCCTCGGGCAGGTAGGCGATCTCGACGCGCTCCTCGTGCTCCTCGGTGCCCGGGGCGCAGTGCCACTCGACACCGGAGATGTCGAGGCCGTACAGCTCGTCCCGCTCCCGCTCCTTGCGCGCCTTGATGTCCGCTTCCGTCTCCGTCATCGTGTGACGACCCCTTCCCGGCGTAACGGCGTAACGTTCGGTCCCGGCGCTCACCCTAGTGGCCGTACGACCGCCGCCCGGGCTGTTCGCAGACCGGGGGAAAGGTGCCCGCCACCTCCTGGTACCCTGGCTGACGGCCGTTCGTGTACGCACCCCCGGATCCCGCAGGCAGTCCTGCACGTTCTGGTGGCCGCGCCCAGCGGATCCCCGCCTCCCGAGTAACGGAAGCTTCCCCGAGACGTAGACCGGGGGCACTCGGTGGCATTCAACAGACTATTGAGGAGTACGCGTGTCGCTCGACGCCGCTACGAAGAAGCAGATCATCGGCGAGTTCGGTACCAAGGAGGGTGACACCGGCTCCCCCGAGGTCCAGGTCGCTCTGCTCTCCCGTCGGATCTCCGACCTGACCGAGCACCTCAAGACCCACAAGCACGACCACCACTCCCGTCGTGGCCTGCTGATCCTCGTCGGTCAGCGCCGCCGCCTTCTCCAGTACCTGGCGAAGAAGGACATCCAGCGCTTCCGTGCGCTGGTCGACCGCCTCGGCATCCGCCGCGGTGCGGCGGGCGCCAAGTAAGACGCCGTGAGGGGAGCGGTTCCCGAAGGACTCGGGGATCGCTCCCTTTGCCGTATGTAGGGAAACGTGCGGAGTGTCACACACGCTTTGTAGTGTGGTAGCACAACGCAGTACGCACGACGCACAACGCAAGACGCACGACACAGTACGCAGTACGAAAAGAACGAGGAGAAGCGCACCTCGCCGCCGCCGGTCCTCGGTAGTGGCCCCCGGGGGGAAGCGAGCCCCGGGTGCTTCGATCGAAGACCGGCCCGCACCAGACGGCGCGCTTCTCCGCCACCGTCCCCCTGCCACACGGGCAGCCAAGGGACGAAAGACGATACGTAACGGAGAAAACGCTAGTGGAGAACGAGACCCACTACGCCGAGGCCGTCATCGACAACGGCGCCTTCGGTACCCGCACCATCCGCTTCGAGACGGGCCGCCTGGCCAAGCAGGCCGCCGGCTCCGCCGTGGCGTACCTGGACGACGACACCATGGTGCTGTCGGCCACCACCGCCTCCAAGAACCCCAAGGACCAGCTCGACTTCTTCCCGCTGACGGTGGACGTCGAGGAGCGGATGTACGCCGCCGGCAAGATCCCCGGCAGCTTCTTCCGTCGTGAGGGCCGGCCGTCCGAGGACGCCATCCTCACCTGCCGCCTCATCGACCGTCCGCTGCGCCCGTCCTTCAAGAAGGGCCTGCGCAACGAGATCCAGGTCGTCGCCACGATCATGGCGCTCAACCCCGACCACCTGTACGACGTCGTGGCGATCAACGCCGCGTCCGCGTCCACGCAGCTGGCCGGCCTGCCCTTCTCCGGCCCGATCGGCGGCGTCCGCGTCGCGCTGATCCGCGGTCAGTGGGTGGCCTTCCCGACGCACACCGAGCTTGAGGACGCCGTCTTCGACATGGTCGTCGCGGGCCGCGTCCTGGAGGACGGCGACGTCGCGATCATGATGGTCGAGGCCGAGGCCACCGAGGGCACCATCAAGCTCGTCGAGGGCGGTTCCGAGGCGCCGACCGAGGAGGTCGTCGCCGCCGGTCTGGACGCCGCGAAGCCCTTCATCAAGGTGCTGTGCCGCGCCCAGGCCGACCTCGCCGCCAAGGCCGCCAAGCCGACCGCCGAGTTCCCGATCTTCCTGGACTACCAGGACGACGTCTTCGAGGCCCTGACGGCCGCCGTCCGCCCCGAGCTCGCCCAGGCGCTCACCATCGCCGGCAAGCAGGAGCGCGAGGCCGAGCTGGACCGCGTCAAGGGGCTCGCCGCCGAGAAGCTCCTGCCGGAGTTCGAGGGCCGCGAGAAGGAGATCTCCGCCGCGTACCGCTCGCTCACCAAGCAGCTGGTCCGCGAGCGCGTGATCAAGGAGAAGAAGCGCATCGACGGCCGTGGGGTGACGGACATCCGTACCCTGGCCGCCGAGGTCGAGGCCATCCCGCGGGTGCACGGTTCCGCGCTGTTCGAGCGTGGCGAGACCCAGATCCTGGGCGTCACCACCCTCAACATGCTCCGCATGGAGCAGCAGCTGGACACCCTCTCCCCGGTGACCCGCAAGCGCTACATGCACAACTACAACTTCCCGCCGTACTCCACCGGTGAGACCGGCCGCGTCGGCTCCCCGAAGCGCCGCGAGATCGGCCACGGCGCCCTCGCCGAGCGCGCCCTCGTGCCGGTGCTGCCGACGCGCGAGGAGTTCCCGTACGCGATCCGCCAGGTGTCCGAGGCCCTCGGCTCCAACGGCTCGACGTCCATGGGCTCGGTCTGCGCCTCCACCATGTCGTTGCTGAACGCCGGTGTGCCGCTGAAGGCCCCGGTCGCCGGTATCGCCATGGGTCTGATCTCCCAGGAGATCGACGGCGAGACGCACTACGTCACCCTCACCGACATCCTCGGTGCGGAGGACGCCTTCGGCGACATGGACTTCAAGGTCGCCGGCACGAAGGACTTCGTGACCGCCCTCCAGCTCGACACCAAGCTGGACGGCATCCCGGCCTCCGTCCTGGCCGCGGCCCTCAAGCAGGCCCGCGACGCCCGTCTCCACATCCTCGACGTGATGATGGAGGCCATCGACCGGCCCGACGAGATGAGCCCGCACGCCCCGCGGATCATCACCGTCAAGATCCCGGTCGACAAGATCGGTGAGGTCATCGGCCCCAAGGGCAAGATGATCAACCAGATCCAGGAGGACACGGGCGCCGAGATCACCATCGAGGACGACGGCACGATCTACATCGGTGCCGCCGACGGTCCCTCGGCGGAGGCCGCCCGCGCCACGATCAACGGCATCGCCAACCCGACGATGCCCGAGGTCGGCGAGCGCTACCTGGGTACGGTCGTCAAGACGACCACCTTCGGTGCGTTCGTCTCCCTGCTGCCCGGCAAGGACGGTCTGCTGCACATCTCGCAGATCCGCAAGCTGGCCGGCGGCAAGCGCGTGGAGAACGTCGAGGACGTCCTCGGCGTGGGCCAGAAGGTCCAGGTCGAGATCGCCGAGATCGACTCCCGCGGCAAGCTCTCCCTCGTTCCGGTGATCGAGGGCGAGGAAGGCGACAACGAGAACAAGGACGACGCCGAGCAGTGACGTCCCGTAGCTCCAAGGTGACGGCCCGCCCCTCTTCGGAGGCGCGGGCCGTTGCCCGTACCCAAACCTTGATCAAGGGCCAGAACGGCATCGGCACGGTCCGCAAGACCACCCTCCCGGGCGGCCTGCGCATCGTCACCGAGACCCTGCCCTCGGTCCGCTCCGCGACCTTCGGCATCTGGGCGCACGTCGGCTCCCGCGACGAGACCCCGGCCCTGAACGGCGCCACGCACTACCTGGAGCACCTGCTCTTCAAGGGCACGCGGCAGCGCAGCGCGCTGGACATCTCCGCCGCCCTCGACGCCGTCGGCGGCGAGATGAACGCGTTCACGGCCAAGGAGTACACGTGCTACTACGCGCGCGTGCTCGACACCGACCTGCCGCTCGCCATCGACGTCGTCTGCGACATGCTGACCGGCTCGCTGATCCTGGAGGAGGACGTCGACGTCGAGCGCGGCGCGATCCTCGAAGAGATCGCCATGACCGAGGACGACCCGGGCGACTGCGTGCACGACCTGTTCGCGCACACCATGTTCGGGAACAACGCCCTCGGCCGCCCGGTGCTCGGCACGGTCGACACGGTCAACGCCCTCGGCGCCGACCGCATCCGCCGCTTCTACAGGAAGCACTACGACCCGACCCATCTCGTGGTCGCCTGCGCGGGCAACATCGATCACCACAAGGTCGTACGCCAGGTCCGTGCCGCGTTCGAGCAGGCGGGCGCCTTCAAGAACCTGGACGCGCAGCCGATCGCCCCGCGGGACGGCAGCCGTACGATCCGCACCTTCGGCAAGGTCGAGCTGCTCGGCCGCAAGACCGAGCAGGCGCACGTCGTCCTCGGCATGCCGGGCCTCGCCCGCACCGACGACCGCCGCTGGGCCATGGGCGTGCTCAACACCGCCCTCGGCGGCGGCATGTCCTCCCGCCTCTTCCAGGAGGTCCGGGAGAAGCGCGGTCTCGCCTACAGCGTGTACTCGTACACCTCGGGCTTCGCCGACTGCGGCCTGTTCGGCGTGTACGCCGGCTGCCGGCCGAGCCAGGTGCACGACGTGCTGAAGATCTGCCGCGACGAACTCGACCACGTCGCCGCCAACGGCCTCACCGACGACGAGATCGCCCGCGCCGTCGGCCAGCTCCGCGGCTCCACCGTCCTCGGCCTGGAGGACACCGGCGCGCTGATGAACCGTATCGGCAAGAGCGAGCTGTGCTGGGGCGAGCAGATGTCGGTCGACGACATGCTGGACCGGATAGCCGCGGTCACCCCGGACGAGGTCCGCGCGGTCGCCCGCGACATCCTGGGACAGCGCCCGTCGCTGTCGGTCATCGGCCCGCTGAAGGACAAGCAGGCCGCGCGGCTGCACGACGCCGTCGCCTAACCACTCCTGACAAGGAAGCACAAGAGATGAGCAAGCTGCGCGTGGCGGTCCTCGGCGCCAAGGGCCGGATCGGGGCCGAGGCGGTCAGGGCGGTCGAGGCCGCCGAGGACATGGAGCTGGTCGCCGCCCTCGGCCGCGGGGACGAGCTGGAGACGCTGGCGGAGACCGGCGCCCAGGTCGCGGTCGAGCTGACCACCCCCGACTCCGTCATGGACAACCTCGACTACTGCCTGCGCCACGGCATCCACGCCGTCGTCGGTACGACGGGCTGGACCGAGGAGCGCCTCGCGCGGCTGAACGGCTGGCTCGCCGAGTCCCCGGGCACCGGCGTGCTCATCGCGCCGAACTTCTCCATCGGCGCCGTGCTGACCATGAAGTTCGCGCAGATCGCCGCGCCGTACTTCGAGTCGGTCGAGGTCGTCGAGCTGCACCACCCGAACAAGGTGGACGCCCCGAGCGGTACGGCCACCCGCACCGCCCAGCTGATCGCCGAGGCCCGCCGGGCAGCCGGTACGGCGCCGGCGCCGGACGCCACCGCCACCGCCCTGGACGGCGCCCGCGGCGCCAGCGTCGACGGGATCCCCGTCCACGCCGTCCGGCTGCGCGGCCTCCTGGCCCACCAGGAGGTGCTGCTCGGCGGCGAGGGCGAGACCCTCACCATCCGCCACGACTCCCTGCACCACAGCAGCTTCATGCCGGGCATCCTGCTCGGCGCCCGCCGCGTGGTGACCACTCCGGGCCTGACCTTCGGCCTGGAGCACTTCCTGGACCTGAGCTGAGACAGCCCCTGCCATGCGCGCCAAGATCACTTACCTCGTCACCGCCGCCGTCCTGGTCTTCTACTTCGTCCTGGTCGGCAGCCGCGGCGTCATGCTCATACAGGCCGGCACGCTCCTGACCGTCACCTTCGGGGTCGCGGTCCTGATCCTGCCGGTCATCGGCCTGTGGTTCCTGTGGCAGAACACCCAGTTCGTCCGCAAGGCCAACGCCCTCGCCACCCAGCTCGACGCCGAGGGCGGCCTGCCCGTGGACGAGCTGCGGCGCACCCCGAGCGGTCACATCGACCGCGACTCCGCCGACGAGGTGTTCGCCAGGCGCAAGGCCGAGACGGAGGCGTCCCCCGACGACTGGCGCTGCTGGTTCCGGCTCGCCGTCGCCTACCACGACGCCCGCGACACCCCACGCGCCCGCAAGGCCATGCAACGGGCCATCGCCCTGCACGACGGCAAGCCCGCCCGGGCCTGAGCCGTACGGCGCGGACAGCGCGCGCACCGGACACACCAAAGGGGTCGGCCCGCAGCGGACCGGCCCCTTCGGCATGCCTGCGCAGGTCAGTCGCGCCCGTGCCCGCGGCCGCACTCCGCGGCCCACGCCTCGACCGCGTCCGCGGCCCGGTCGAAGGCGGCCGGGCGGCTCAGGAAGTCCAGTGTGTGCGTCGTCAGCAGCGGCGGCGTGTCCTCGGCCGGCCGGTCCCCCCGGACGAGGGTCAGCGCCTGCCCCTGCACCGTCCGGGGCAGCCCCAGCCAGCGCACCGGCTGCTGCGCCGTCCGCACCGAGACCACCCGCGACCACGGCACCGTACGCGTCACCAGGAACCCGACGCGGCGCAGCCCGCGCCCGCTCACCCAGACACCCATGCGCAGCATCCGCAGCGCGGCGGCGATCACCACGAGCGCCGTGACGAGGACCGCCACGGCGGAGGACACCGAGTCGGCCAGGGCGATGACGACCGCGGCGAACAGCACGAAGGAGGCGACCAGCAGCACCAGCGCGGCCACGCCCACCCGCCAGGGCCCGGGACGGTAGGGGCGCCGCCAGCGCTCCCGGTCGAGGTGGGGCAGCGCGCTCTCGTCGGCGGCCTCGAAGGTGCGGTCGGCCGTCAGGAAGGGCAGGGGCACGGCTGGTCCTCACTCGATCCTTGCGCGGGCTGTGCCCGGTGAGGCTATCCGGCCGGGTTCGCGCTCACCACCCTTGGACGGCTGTAAGAGTCAGCGCCCGTCGGCGGCCCGCGACTGCTGCACGGGGGTGTCGGACGGGGTCGACAGCGCCGGCATGCCGAGTATCAGCGAGCCCGCGAGCCCGGCGACGATGGTGAGGCCCAGCAGCCAGCGCCCGGCTATCTGCCCGGCGGACGCACGCCGGCGCGGCGGGGGAGCGACATTGCTGCGGAACCGGTCCGCCTCGGCCAGGAAGGCGAAGGGCACGGGCTCACGCCGACGGAACATGGGAGGTACCTCTCCTCTCGGGAGTGTCGTTTTCGGGTCGAACGAGCAGGTCTCACCCATACAGACGATCGAGTGACGGAAAAGGTGCCCATGTCCGAAAAAATCATCGGCGCGGTCACCGAACGGTCACTGTGCGGCACTGTCAGAGGCGCCCCGTACAGTGGGCGCGAACCTGAAGAAGTGATGGGAAGGACCCCCGTGACCACCCCCGAGTCGCTCACCCTGCGCAGTGACGTCACCGTCGAGCTCGTGAAGTCCAGCGCGTCGGATGCCGACGTCCTCTTCGCCGCCCGCGTCTCCACGCTCGGCGAGCAGTCCCTGGACGAGCTGAAGAAGGACCCGGAGCGCTCCAAGGGCCTGATCAACTACCTGATGCGCGACCGGCACGGCAGCCCGTTCGAGCACAACTCGATGACCTTCTTCATCAGCGCCCCGATCTTCGTCTTCCGCGAGTTCATGCGGCACCGCGTCGGCTGGTCGTACAACGAGGAGTCCGGCCGCTACCGCGAGCTGGAGCCCGTCTTCTACGTCCCCGGCACCGACCGCAAGCTGGTCCAGGAGGGCCGCCCCGGCAAGTACGTCTTCGTCGAGGGCACCCCGGCCCAGCACGACACGGTGAGCAGCACCCTCACCGAGAGCTACGAGCAGGCCTACGCGGCCTACCAGAAGCTCCTCGCCGAGGGCGTCGCCCGTGAGGTCGCCCGCGCGGTGCTCCCCGTCGGCCTGTTCTCCTCGATGTACGCCACCTGCAACGCCCGCTCCCTGATGCACTTCCTCGGTCTGCGCACCCAGCACGAGCTGGCCAAGGTGCCGTCCTTCCCGCAGCGGGAGATCGAGATGGTCGGCGAGAAGATGGAGGCGGAGTGGGCCGAGCTCATGCCGCTGACGTACGCCGCCTTCAACGGCAACGGCCGGGTCGCCCCGTAATCAGGGCCCGGAACGGATGTGCGCATCAGCCGGGCGAAGTGTCCGTATTGCGGCATTTAGAGAAGTTCATCTAGCCTGATCAAACGGACCCGGCACTGCTTGAACCCCCGAGCAGGCAGTGCCGGGCTCCATATTTGTCCTGACTTTCCCGGCCCCCCGAGGGCAGACCACGCATGGAGCACCGAGTAGCGTGTTACCCATGGCTCCGACCTCGACTCCGCAGACCCCCTTCGGGCGGGTCCTCACCGCCATGGTCACGCCCTTCACGGCGGACGGCGCACTCGACCTCGACGGCGCGCAGCGGCTCGCCGCCCACCTGGTGGACGCAGGCAACGACGGCCTGATCATCAACGGCACCACCGGCGAGTCCCCCACCACCACCGACGCGGAGAAAGCGGACCTGGTACGAGCCGTACTGGAGGCGGTCGGCGACCGAGCCCACGTCGTCGCCGGCGTCGGCACCAACGACACCCACCACAGCGTCGAGCTGGCCCGCGAGGCCGAGCGCGTCGGCGCCCACGGACTCCTGGTCGTCACGCCGTACTACAACAAGCCCCCGCAGGAGGGCCTGTACCGCCACTTCACGGCCGTCGCGGACGCCACCGGCCTGCCGGTCATGCTCTACGACATCCCCGGCCGCAGCGGCGTGCCGATCAACACCGAGACGCTCGTCCGGCTCGCCGAGCACCCCCGCATCGTCGCCAACAAGGACGCCAAGGGCGACCTCGGCCGCGCCAGCTGGGCCATCGCCCGGTCCGGCCTCGCCTGGTACTCCGGCGACGACATGCTGAACCTGCCCCTGCTCTCCGTGGGCGCGGTCGGCTTCGTCTCGGTCGTCGGCCACCTCGTCACCCCCGACCTGCGCGCCCTCGTCGACGCGTACACCTCGGGCGACGTCGTCAAGGCCACCGAGATCCACCAGAAGCTGCTCCCGGTCTACACCGGCATGTTCCGCACCCAGGGCGTCATGACCACCAAGGCCGCCCTGGCCCTCCAGGGACTGCCCGCCGGGCCGCTGCGCTCGCCCATGGTCGAGTGTTCGCCCGAGGAGATCGCCCAGCTCAAGATCGATCTTGCCGCCGGCGGGGTACAGCTCTGACAACAGACTTGGCACCACCCGAGCTTCACCACTGACTTCACAACTGAACAACAACAGAAGACGCAGGCCACCGGTGCCTGCACCCCACAACGACAACTGCTTCTGCACGAACGTCATGCGCGCCACGTGCCCGACCGGTACGTGGCGCGCATGTTTGAGGAGAGTCTTTTGAGTCATCCGCATCCTGAACTCGGCCCGCCCCCGCCGCTCCCCACGGGCGGCCTGCGCGTCACCCCGCTCGGCGGTCTCGGTGAGATCGGCCGGAACATGACGGTCTTCGAGTACGGCGGCCGCCTGCTGATCGTCGACTGCGGAGTGCTCTTTCCCGAGGAGGAGCAGCCCGGAATCGACCTGATCCTGCCGGACTTCACGTCCATCCGGGACCGTCTCGACGACATCGAGGGCATCGTCCTCACGCACGGCCACGAGGACCACATCGGCGGCGTCCCCTTCCTGCTTCGCGAGAAGCCGGACATCCCGCTGATCGGCTCCAAGCTGACCCTCGCCCTGATCGAGGCCAAGCTCCAGGAGCACCGGATCCGCCCGTACACCCTGGAGGTGGCGGAGGGGAACCGCGAGCGCGTCGGCCCCTTCGAGTGCGAGTTCATCGCCGTCAACCACTCCATCCCGGACGCCCTGGCCGTCGCCATCCGCACGCCCGCCGGCATGGCGGTGCACACCGGCGACTTCAAGATGGACCAGCTCCCGCTGGACAACCGTCTGACCGACCTGCACGCGTTCGCCAGGCTCAGCGAGGAGGGCATCGACCTCCTCCTCACCGACTCGACGAACGCCGAGGTCCCGGGCTTCACGCCGCACGAGCGGGACATCTCCAACGTCCTGCGCCAGGTGTTCGCGAGCGCCAGCAAGCGGATCATCGTGGCGAGCTTCGCCAGCCACGTCCACCGCATCCAGCAGATCCTCGACGCGGCCCACGAGTACGGCCGCCGGGTCGCCTTCGTCGGCCGTTCGATGGTCCGCAACATGGGCATCGCACGGGACCTCGGCTACCTGAAGGTGCCGCCGGGCCTGGTGGTCGACGTCAGGACGCTGGACGACCTCCCGGACCACGAGGTGGTCCTGGTCTGCACGGGTTCCCAGGGCGAGCCGATGGCAGCCCTGTCCCGCATGGCCAACCGGGACCACCAGATCCGCATCGTCGAGGGCGACACGGTGATCCTGGCGTCCTCCCTCATCCCCGGCAACGAGAACGCGGTCTACCGCGTCATCAACGGCCTGACCCGATGGGGCGCCAACGTCGTCCACAAGGGCAACGCCAAGGTGCACGTCTCCGGCCACGCCTCGGCGGGCGAGCTGCTGTACTTCTACAACATCTGCCGCCCCAGGAACCTGATGCCGGTACACGGCGAATGGCGCCATCTGCGGGCCAACGCCGAGCTGGGCGCTTTGACGGGCGTCCCGCACGACCGGATCGTCATCGCCGAGGACGGCGTGGTGGTCGACATGGTCGAGGGCAAGGCCAAGATCGTCGGCAAGGTCCAGGCGGGTTACGTCTACGTCGACGGCCTCTCCGTCGGCGACGTCGGCGAGCCGGCCCTCAAGGACCGCAAGATCCTCGGTGACGAGGGCATCATCTCGGTCTTCGTGGTCGTGGACGCCTCCACGGGCAAGATCACGGGCGGCCCGCACGTCCAGGCGCGCGGCTCCGGCATCGAGGACTCGGCCTTCGCCGCGGTCCTTCCGAAGATCACGGAGATCCTGGAGAGGTCCGCCCAGGACGGAGTGGTGGAGCCCCACCAGCTCCAGCAGCTCGTCCGACGCACCCTCGGCAAGTGGGTCTCGGACACGTATCGCCGCAGGCCGATGATCCTCCCGGTGGTCGTGGAGGTCTGACGGTCCGTCGGAAGCTTCACCCGAGCGGGGCGCCTCGATTTGCATCGAGGCGCCCCGCTCCAGTACGTTTACGGCTCCGCCAGCAAGGGAACCCGGCCGCCTCGTGCGCCGAGGACAACCCGGAGGGGCGGGAAAACCGACTCAGAACTTCTGATAAAGTCGGAACCGCCGGAAAGGGAAACGCGAAGCGAAAGCGGAGCGGGAACCTGGAAAGCACCGAGGAAATCGGATCGAGAAAAGATCTGATAGAGTCGGAAACACCGAAGGGAAGCCCGGAGGAAAGCCCGAGAGGGTGAGTACAAAGGAAGCGACCGTTCCTTGAGAACTCAACAGCGTGCCAAAAATCAACGCCAGATTAGTTGATACCCCGTCTCCGGTCATCACGACCGGGGCGAGGTTCCTTTGAAAAACACAGCGAGGACGCTGTGAACCGGGAGGACTATTCCTCCTCCTGGTTCCGCTCTCGTGGTGTTCGACCGGATTACCGGTAAACATTCACGGAGAGTTTGATCCTGGCTCAGGACGAACGCTGGCGGCGTGCTTAACACATGCAAGTCGAACGATGAAGCCCTTCGGGGTGGATTAGTGGCGAACGGGTGAGTAACACGTGGGCAATCTGCCCTTCACTCTGGGACAAGCCCTGGAAACGGGGTCTAATACCGGATATGACCGTCTTGGGCATCCTTGACGGTGTAAAGCTCCGGCGGTGAAGGATGAGCCCGCGGCCTATCAGCTTGTTGGTGAGGTAATGGCTCACCAAGGCGACGACGGGTAGCCGGCCTGAGAGGGCGACCGGCCACACTGGGACTGAGACACGGCCCAGACTCCTACGGGAGGCAGCAGTGGGGAATATTGCACAATGGGCGAAAGCCTGATGCAGCGACGCCGCGTGAGGGATGACGGCCTTCGGGTTGTAAACCTCTTTCAGCAGGGAAGAAGCGCAAGTGACGGTACCTGCAGAAGAAGCGCCGGCTAACTACGTGCCAGCAGCCGCGGTAATACGTAGGGCGCAAGCGTTGTCCGGAATTATTGGGCGTAAAGAGCTCGTAGGCGGCTTGTCACGTCGGGTGTGAAAGCCCGGGGCTTAACCCCGGGTCTGCATTCGATACGGGCTAGCTAGAGTGTGGTAGGGGAGATCGGAATTCCTGGTGTAGCGGTGAAATGCGCAGATATCAGGAGGAACACCGGTGGCGAAGGCGGATCTCTGGGCCATTACTGACGCTGAGGAGCGAAAGCGTGGGGAGCGAACAGGATTAGATACCCTGGTAGTCCACGCCGTAAACGGTGGGAACTAGGTGTTGGCGACATTCCACGTCGTCGGTGCCGCAGCTAACGCATTAAGTTCCCCGCCTGGGGAGTACGGCCGCAAGGCTAAAACTCAAAGGAATTGACGGGGGCCCGCACAAGCAGCGGAGCATGTGGCTTAATTCGACGCAACGCGAAGAACCTTACCAAGGCTTGACATACACCGGAAAGCATTAGAGATAGTGCCCCCCTTGTGGTCGGTGTACAGGTGGTGCATGGCTGTCGTCAGCTCGTGTCGTGAGATGTTGGGTTAAGTCCCGCAACGAGCGCAACCCTTGTTCTGTGTTGCCAGCATGCCCTTCGGGGTGATGGGGACTCACAGGAGACCGCCGGGGTCAACTCGGAGGAAGGTGGGGACGACGTCAAGTCATCATGCCCCTTATGTCTTGGGCTGCACACGTGCTACAATGGCCGGTACAATGAGCTGCGATACCGTGAGGTGGAGCGAATCTCAAAAAGCCGGTCTCAGTTCGGATTGGGGTCTGCAACTCGACCCCATGAAGTCGGAGTTGCTAGTAATCGCAGATCAGCATTGCTGCGGTGAATACGTTCCCGGGCCTTGTACACACCGCCCGTCACGTCACGAAAGTTGGTAACACCCGAAGCCGGTGGCCCAACCCCTTGTGGGAGGGAGTCGTCGAAGGTGGGACTAGCGATTGGGACGAAGTCGTAACAAGGTAGCCGTACCGGAAGGTGCGGCTGGATCACCTCCTTTCTAAGGAGCACTTCTTACCGGGCTCTGCTCGGTCAGAGGCCAGTACATCGGCGAGTGTCCGATGCTGGTTGCTCATGGGTGGAACGTTGATTATTCGGCACGGTCCAGGACGGACCAGGCGCTAGTACTGCTCTTCGGGGCGTGGAACGCTGATCTGGTCGGCTGGTCGTGCCGGGCACGCTGTTGGGTGTCTGAGGGAATGATCTGATCTTCTCCTCAGTCGCCGGCCCCAGTGCACTCGGACCTTATGGGTTCGGGGTGATGGGTGGCTGGTCGTTGTTTGAGAACTGCACAGTGGACGCGAGCATCTGTGGCCAAGTTTTTAAGGGCGCACGGTGGATGCCTTGGCACCAGGAACCGATGAAGGACGTGGGAGGCCGCGATAGTCCCCGGGGAGTCGTCAACCAGGCTTTGATCCGGGGGTTTCCGAATGGGGAAACCCGGCAGTCGTCATGGGCTGTCACCCGCTGCTGAACACATAGGCAGTGTGGAGGGAACGAGGGGAAGTGAAACATCTCAGTACCCTCAGGAAGAGAAAACAACCGTGATTCCGGGAGTAGTGGCGAGCGAAACCGGATGAGGCCAAACCTATGGCGTGTGAGACCCGGCAGGGGTTGCGTCGTGGGGGTTGTGGGATCTCTCTTTCACGGTCTGCCGGCCGTGAGACGAGTCAGAAACCGTTGATGTAGGCGAAGGACATGCGAAAGGTCCGGCGTAGAGGGTAAGACCCCCGTAGTCGAAACGTCAGCGGCTCGTTTGAGAGACACCCAAGTAGCACGGGGCCCGAGAAATCCCGTGTGAATCTGGCGGGACCACCCGCTAAGCCTAAATATTCCCTGGTGACCGATAGCGGATAGTACCGTGAGGGAATGGTGAAAAGTACCCCGGGAGGGGAGTGAAATAGTACCTGAAACCGTGTGCCTACAAGCCGTGGGAGCGTCGGAATGTGCTTGCACATTCTCGTGACTGCGTGCCTTTTGAAGAATGAGCCTGCGAGTTTGCGGTGTGTTGCGAGGTTAACCCGGGTGGGGAAGCCGTAGCGAAAGCGAGTCCGAACAGGGCGATTCAGTAGCACGCTCAAGACCCGAAGCGGAGTGATCTAGCCATGGGCAGGTTGAAGCGGAGGTAAGACTTCGTGGAGGACCGAACCCACCAGGGTTGAAAACCTGGGGGATGACCTGTGGTTAGGGGTGAAAGGCCAATCAAACTCCGTGATAGCTGGTTCTCCCCGAAATGCATTTAGGTGCAGCGTCGTGTGTTTCTTGCCGGAGGTAGAGCACTGGATAGGCGATGGGCCCTACCGGGTTACTGACCTTAGCCAAACTCCGAATGCCGGTAAGTGAGAGCGCGGCAGTGAGACTGTGGGGGATAAGCTCCATGGTCGAGAGGGAAACAGCCCAGAGCATCGACTAAGGCCCCTAAGCGTACGCTAAGTGGGAAAGGATGTGGAGTCGCACAGACAACCAGGAGGTTGGCTTAGAAGCAGCCACCCTTGAAAGAGTGCGTAATAGCTCACTGGTCTAGTGATTCCGCGCCGACAATGTAGCGGGGCTCAAGCGTACCGCCGAAGTCGTGTCATTCACACAATAGGGCCAACGCCTGTGTGGATGGGTAGGGGAGCGTCGTCTGCCGGGTGAAGCGGCACTGGAAGGTAGTCGTGGACGGTTGACGAGTGAGAATGCAGGCATGAGTAGCGATACAAACGTGAGAAACGTTTGCGCCGATTGACTAAGGGTTCCTGGGTCAAGCTGATCTGCCCAGGGTAAGTCGGGACCTAAGGCGAGGCCGACAGGCGTAGTCGATGGATAACCGGTTGATATTCCGGTACCCGCTGTGAAGCGTCAAACATCGAGCATCGTGATGCTAAGGCCGTGAAGCCGTTCCGGACCCTTCGGGGAATGGAAAGTGGTGGAGCCGCCGGACCAAGCGGTTAGTAGGTGAGTGATGGGGTGACGCAGGAAGGTAGTCCATCCCGGGCGGTGGTTGTCCCGGGGTAAGGGTGTAGCCCGAGTGGTAGGCAAATCCGCCACTCATGCAGGGTGAGACCTGATGCCGAGCCGATTGTGGTGAAGTGGATGATCCTATGCTGTCGAGAAAAGCCTCTAGCGAGTTTCATGGCGGCCCGTACCCTAAACCGACTCAGGTGGTCAGGTAGAGAATACCGAGGCGTTCGGGTGAACTATGGTTAAGGAACTCGGCAAAATGCCCCCGTAACTTCGGGAGAAGGGGGGCCACGTCTGGTGACGGCACTTGCTGCCAGAGCTGGGGGTGGCCGCAGAGACCAGCGAGAAGCGACTGTTTACTAAAAACACAGGTCCGTGCGAAGCCGTAAGGCGATGTATACGGACTGACGCCTGCCCGGTGCTGGAACGTTAAGGGGACCGGTTAGCTCCATTTCGGTGGGGCGAAGCTGAGAACTTAAGCGCCAGTAAACGGCGGTGGTAACTATAACCATCCTAAGGTAGCGAAATTCCTTGTCGGGTAAGTTCCGACCTGCACGAATGGCGTAACGACTTCTCGACTGTCTCAACCATAGGCCCGGTGAAATTGCACTACGAGTAAAGATGCTCGTTTCGCGCAGCAGGACGGAAAGACCCCGGGACCTTTACTACAGTTTGATATTGGTGTTCGGTTCGGCTTGTGTAGGATAGCTGGGAGACTTTGAAGCGGGCACGCCAGTGTTCGTGGAGTCGTCGTTGAAATACCAGTCTGGTCGTGCTGGATGTCTAACCTGGGTCCGTGATCCGGATCAGGGACAGTGTCTGATGGGTAGTTTAACTGGGGCGGTTGCCTCCTAAAGAGTAACGGAGGCGCCCAAAGGTTCCCTCAGCCTGGTTGGCAATCAGGTGTTGAGTGTAAGTGCACAAGGGAGCTTGACTGTGAGACCGACGGGTCGAGCAGGGACGAAAGTCGGGACTAGTGATCCGGCGGTGGCTTGTGGAAGCGCCGTCGCTCAACGGATAAAAGGTACCCCGGGGATAACAGGCTGATCTTCCCCAAGAGTCCATATCGACGGGATGGTTTGGCACCTCGATGTCGGCTCGTCGCATCCTGGGGCTGGAGTCGGTCCCAAGGGTTGGGCTGTTCGCCCATTAAAGCGGTACGCGAGCTGGGTTTAGAACGTCGTGAGACAGTTCGGTCCCTATCCGCTGTGCGCGTAGGAGTCTTGAGAAGGGCTGTCCCTAGTACGAGAGGACCGGGACGGACGAACCTCTGGTGTGCCAGTTGTTCTGCCAAGGGCATGGCTGGTTGGCTACGTTCGGGAGGGATAACCGCTGAAAGCATCTAAGCGGGAAGCCTGCTTCGAGATGAGGACTCCCACCCACTTGATGGGGTAAGGCTCCCAGTAGACGACTGGGTTGATAGGCCGGATCTGGAAGCACCGTGAGGTGTGGAGGTGACCGGTACTAATAGGCCGAGGGCTTGTCCTCAGTTGCTCGCGTCCACTGTGTTGGTTCTGAAACCACGAACAGCCCCGCCGAACAGGCGGTCCGGTTGTCAGTTTCATAGTGTTTCGGTGGTCATAGCGTGAGGGAAACGCCCGGTTACATTCCGAACCCGGAAGCTAAGCCTCACAGCGCCGATGGTACTGCAGGGGGGACCCTGTGGGAGAGTAGGACGCCGCCGAACAATTCTTCCAAAAAGGTCGGATCCTGAACTTCGGTTCGGGGTCCGACCTTTTTACGTTCTGCTTAACGTGTCGTTCACCCTGCGCGCCGAACATCCAGCACATGGGAACTGCTGCAATGCTCAGGGCCGCGGGTGTCGGAGTCGGTGACGAGGTCGTCGTACCGGCCTTCGGGAACGTCGAAGTCGCCGAGGCCGTGACCCTGGCCGGCGCGCTCCCGGTGTTCGCCGACATAGACCCGTTGACGTACTGCATCGATCCCGGTGCCGTCGAGGCGGCCGTAACTTCGCGTACTGCGGCGGTCGTTGCCGTGCATCGCTTCGGACGGCGGGCCGACATCGGGCGGTTGCACGCGCTGGGGCAGCGGCAGGGCCTGCTCATGCTGGAGCAGGGCGAGTCCGAGGCGCCGCACGACGAGATAGCGCAGCGTCGGCAGCGGGCCGCCTACCTGGACGCCAAGCTCAAGGGCGTACGGACGCCGGACGGGGGCGACGGGCACACGTATCAGCAGTACGTGGTGCGGGTGCCGGGGAACGGCCGTCCGGACCGGGACGCCTTCGCACGAGCCCTGCGGGCCAAGGGAGTTGAGTGCCGGGTGCCCGTGAAGACACCGGTGCACCGGTTGCCGGAGTTCCGGCGGTGCGTGTCGCTGCCCGAGACCGAGCTCGCGGCCGACGAGACGCTCGCGCTGCCCGTCGACGCCACGCTCACCAAGCGGGAGATGCAGCGCATCGTTTCGGCGTGCAACGCGCTCGGAGGTCTGCTCCAGCCCGCCTTCTGAACGGCTCCCGAACGAATTTGGGAACCCGGGCCGGTTCGGGGTACAGTTTCTTCGTCGCCGCGAGGGAAACCTCGAAAACGACAGGCCCCTATAGCTCAGTCGGCAGAGCGTCTCCATGGTAAGGAGAAGGTCAACGGTTCGATTCCGTTTGGGGGCTCCAGCAGAAAAGGGCTCCACCCTCTCGGGTGGGGCCCTTTTTTATACCCACAAGGCCTTGAGACCTCAAGGCCTCATGCCTCCTTGTGGATTCCCGGGACCCGCATCGCCAGAATCGCCATGTCGTCCGACGGAGCGTCGGACGCGAAGCGTTCCACGGCGCGCATGATGCGGGCCGCGACTGCTCCGGCCGTCAGGCCCGTGCACGTGGTGAGGACGTCGGCGAGGCCGTCGTCGCCCAGCATGCGCGTGCCCTCGCGGCGTTCGGTGACGCCGTCCGTGACGCAGAGCAGCACGTCGCCCGGATCGAGGGTGACGGTCTCCTCGTACAGCTCCAGGTCCTCGATGACGCCGAGCAGCGGCTGGGGTTCGGCTGCCGCGACCACCGTGCCGTCCTGACGCAGGCGCAGTGGGAGCGGGTGGCCGGCGCAGACCACCTTCAGCTCCGCGCTGCCGTCCTCCTGAAGGCGCATCTCGCCGTAGAGGAGGGTCAGGAAGCGGCTGCGGTCGCCCTCGTCGAGGATGGCCGAGTTCAGGCGCTCCAGGACCGCGGGGCCGGAGAGGCCTTCGCGCGCGAGCAGGCGCAGGGCGTGCCGGGCGAGGCCGGTGACCGCAGCGGCGTTGGGGCCCGTACCGCAGACGTCGCCGATGGCGAAGCCGTAGGCGCCGTTGCCGATCGGGAAGAGGTCGTAGAAGTCACCGCCGACCTCGTTGCCCTCGCCGGCCGCGCGGTAGATGACCTCCACCTCGACGCCGTCGATGTGCGGGGTGCCGGGCGGCAGGAGGCTGCGCTGGAGGGCCTGGCTGATGGCCGTGCGCTCCGAGTACAGGCGGGCGTTGTCGAGAGCGAGTGCGGCCCGGCGGGACAGGTCCTCGGCCAGTTCCAGGATTTCCTGGCGGAAGTGTTCGTCGGTGGGCTTGCCGAGGACGAGCATGCCGATGACGCGGTTGCGCGCGACGAGCGGCAGGACGACCGTCTCGCCGCCGACCGCGGAGGCGGTGGCCAGGGTCGGGCCGATGCTGGAGGAGATCCGGTGGGTGGGGCTGCCGGACAGGCCGAGGGTGCGCATGGAGGTGCGCAGGGCCGCTTGGTGGGCCACCTCGGCGGGGACCGTCCACACGCGGGCGCCGGGGGTCGGCACCGGGTCGGGCGGGGCGATCTTCGAGAGCAATGACTTGATGCCGTCGATGAGTTCCTCGTCCTCGTGCAGGACGTAGGACAGATAGGGGTCCGAGGCCTGGTCGGCGATCGTGTAGACGGCGCACCAGGTGGCCAGGGTCGGGACCGTCATCTGGGCCATGAGGGCCAGCGTCTGGTCGCGGTCGAGCGTGCCGGCCAGCAGGTCGGAGGCTTCGACGAGGAAGCTGAGGGAGCCGCGGCGCAGGCGTTCCAGTTCGCCGAGGCGGGCCGACTCGACGGCCAGGGCGATGCGGTCGGCGGCGAACTGGAGGCGCAGCGCCTCCTCGTTGGAGTATCTGCCGGCTCCCTCGGCGGCGACGCCGAGGGAGCCGGTGAGGCGGCCTTCGACCTTCAGCGGGACCGTGACGACCGAGCGCATGCCGGTGCCGGACAGGAGGGGTACGGCGCCGGGTACGGCCGTCAGGTCGTCGTGGACGGCGGGCATGCGCGCGGAGCCGTAGCGTCCGGGGCCGGCCTCGACGGGCACGCGCGCGAAGCGCTGGCGGGCGGAGGGCAGGCCGGTGGAGGCGCGGACCTCCAGCTCGGTCTCGTCGTCGGTGGCCAGCAGCAGGAAGGCGGAGTCGCCGTCGAGCATGTCACGCGCGCGTTCCACCGTGCGCTGGAGCAGACCGTCGAGGTCGTCCGGGGCGGGGGAGCCGATGAACACCTCGAAGGGGTCGGCGTTCGGGCCGTCGGAGGGCTGATTCTGGTCGCTTGCCGGGACGCGCAGCGGCGTCTGGAGGACGGCGCGCTCGTGGTCCCGTACCAGGAGGCACACGGTGGAGGGCTCGCCGCCGGTGTCGCGGACCCGGAGGTGTGAGGCGTAGACCGGGGCCACGCGGCCGTCGGCGCCGCGGATGCCGTAACTGCCCTCCCAGCGGGAGAGCTGGAGGGCCTCGGCGACGCCGGTGCTGGTGCCCGGAGTGTGCGGCCAGGCCGCGAGTTCGGTGAGGGGCCTGCCGATGACCTCGGACGCGGGGTAGCCGAAGAGTTCCTCGGCGTCCTCGTTCCAGGCGGTGAGGGAGCCTTTTCGGTCGACCTGGAGGACGGCGACGCGGACCCGGCCGTCGGCCAGCGGCAGCAGCTCGGCGGGCAGGGACGGCCCGGCGGAGCGGGTGCCGACCGGGCGCTGGGGGAGATTGAGCTGGAACCAGACGTTCTTGTGGGTGGGGGTGTAGTCCACGCCCCAGCGGGCGGCCAGGGCCGCGCAGAGCTGGAGGCCACGGCCGCCCTCGCGGTCGGGGCTGCCCATCGTGGCGGCGGCGCTCTGAAGGGGGACCTCGCGCTCGGGGTAGTGGTCGGAGACCTCGATGCGCGCGCCGTCGTCGGTGCGCAGGCACAGGACGTCCGCGTGTGTGCCCGCGTGGACGACCGCGTTGGTCACCAGTTCGCTGGTGAGGACGACGGCGTCGTCGACGATGTCGGCGAAGCCCCAGCCCTGGAGCGTGTCGCGGACGAAGGACCGGGCGGTCGCGACGGACCGCCCGACGGGCTCGAACGTGGCGGCCGCACGCGCGGTGATCACAGAACTCCTCGGCCGGTTGTCGACGTGCAGGGCAGCATGGCCGGCCGGCTCGCTTCGCTGCTGGGGCAGCAGCTCGCCCGTCGGCTGTGGCTCCGGGGGCTGTCCCCCGGGGATGACTCCGGTGGTCATGGTCTGCGGCCGCCCCTCCGATGCCCCTCGTGCTCGTGCCACCGCCCAGGCCGGTCGGACCGGTGCGGCTGGACAGCCGGATGCAAGGTTACTTACCTTCGCCGTCCGTGCGGATGCCGGTCGCCGGTGTTTACCCCCCACGGTGTGCGGGCGATGTGCGAAGCTGCCGAACTGTTATGGCCTGGTTCGGCCCGGGTGAAACACTGGGCAAGCTTCTGATGAAGGTCGGGTCGGGCTGCGTGTGTTCCGTGTACGGCGGGCAGCAGCCTCTGGTGCGGCCGGATCTCGTCTGGCAGAAATACGCAGCAGTAATGGGTACGCGGAAGTATCCGGTATGCCGATGACCGGCGACCGGTGCCGAAGCGGCAGAGCACGGCAGTAGCGGTCTACCCCTCCGGGAGGGACACAGTGGAGTCTGGCGCGGCGACGCGTGGCACGAAGACGCGCGCGAAAGGCGGACCGTCCCTGGGCAGGAGCGGCGGCACCACCGCCGTGGACACGGCTGCCCTGAACCGGCTGCTGGCGGCTCTCGTATCGATGCGTGACGGAAACTTCCGCAAACGGCTCACCGTGTCCGGTGACGGCGTGATGTCGGAGATCGCCGCCGTCTTCAACGAGGTGGCCGACCGGAACATGCATCTGACCGGGGAGCTGTCCCGGGTACGGCGCATGGTGGGGCGTGAGGGAAAACTCACGGAGCGGCTGGAGACGGGGGCGTGCGAGGGCTCGTGGGCGACCGCCATCGACGCCTCCAACGCGCTGGTCGACGATCTCGTCTGGCCGGTGTCGGAGGTCAGCCGGGTGCTGACGGCGGTCGCCGAGGGTGATCTGTCGCCGCGGATGGAGCTGCGCACGCAGGCGCCGGACGACGGTGCCGGGCATCCGCTGCGCGGCGAGTTCCTGAAGGTCGGCCGTACCGTCAACAACCTGGTGGACCAGCTGTCGACGTTCACCGACGAGGTCACGCGCGTGGCCAGCGAGGTCGGCACCGAGGGCAAGCTCGGCGGGCAGGCCCGGGTGCGCGGGATGTCGGGTTCGTGGAAGGACCTGACGGAGTCCGTCAACACGATGGCCGACCGGCTGACGGCGCAGGTGCGAGACATCGCGCTGGTGACCACGGCGGTCGCCAAGGGTGATCTGTCACGCAAGGTGACCGTCCACGTGGCCGGCGAGATGCTGGAGCTGAAGAACACCGTCAACACGATGGTGGACCAGCTGTCGGCCTTCTCCTCCGAGGTCACGCGCGTGGCCCGGGAGGTGGGCACCGAGGGCATCCTGGGCGGCCGGGCGCAGGTGCCAGAGGTGGCCGGTGTGTGGAAGGAGCTGACCGACTCCGTCAACACGATGGCGGGCAACCTGACCGCGCAGGTGCGGGGGATCTCGCAGGTCACGACAGCTGTCGCGAACGGTGATCTGTCGCAGAAGGTGACGGTTCCGGCGCGTGGTGAGGTCGCGCAGCTGGCCGAGACGATCAACCAGATGACCGAGACGCTGCGCATCTTCGCGGACGAGGTCACGCGCGTGGCGAACGAGGTCGGCGCAGAGGGGCGGCTCGGCGGTCAGGCGAACGTGCCGGGCGCGGCCGGGACCTGGAAGGACCTGACGGACTCGGTCAACACGGTCTTCCGGAACCTGACGACTCAGGTGCGGGACATCGCCGCCGTGACGACCGCCGTGGCCAGTGGTGATCTGTCACAGAAGGTCACGGTGGACGTGGCCGGCGAGATGCTGGAGCTGAAGAACACCGTCAACGGGATGGTGGACCAGCTGTCGGCGTTCGGTGCCGAAGTGACCCGTGTCGCACGGGAGATCGGTGTCGAGGGTGAACTGGGCGGTCAGGCACAGGTGCCCGGTGCCGCCGGTGCATGGAAAGACTTGACGGACTCCGTCAACACTGCATTCCGCAACCTCACCGGCCAGGTGCGCAACATCGCCCAGGTGACCACGGCGGTGGCGAACGGCGACCTCTCGCAGAAGGTCACCGTCGACGTCTCCGGCGAGATGCTCCAGTTGAAGAACACCGTGAACACGATGGTGGACCAGCTGTCGAGCTTCGCCGACCAGGTCACGCGGATGGCCAGGGACGTGGGCACGGAGGGCCGGCTGGGCGGTCAGGCCCGGGTGGACGGCGTGTCGGGCACGTGGAAGGAGTTGACGGACTCCGTCAACTTCATGGCCGGCAACCTGACCTCGCAGGTACGGCAGATCGCCCAGGTGACGACGGCGGTGGCGCGGGGTGACCTGTCGCAGAAGATCGACGTCGACGCGCGCGGTGAGATCCTTGAGCTGAAGAACACGATCAACACGATGGTTGATCAGCTGTCCGCCTTCGCCGACCAGGTCACCCGGGTGGCCCGGGACGTGGGTACCGAGGGGCGCCTCGGCGGCCAGGCGCAGGTGCCCGGTGTGGCCGGTGTGTGGCGGGACCTGACGGACTCCGTGAACGGCATGGCCGGCAACCTGACGGCCCAGGTGCGCAACATCGCGCAGGTCGCCACGGCGGTGGCCCGCGGTGACCTCTCCCAGAAGATCACCGTGGACGCGCGCGGGGAGATCCTGGAGCTGAAGAACACCCTGAACACGATGGTCGACCAGCTGTCGTCGTTCGCGGAGGAGGTCACCCGGGTGGCCCGTGAGGTGGGCACGGAGGGCATCCTCGGCGGTCAGGCCGAGGTGCAGGGCGTCTCCGGCACCTGGAAGGACCTCACGCAGTCCGTGAACTTCATGGCGAACAACCTGACGATCCAGGTGCGCAACATCGCCGAGGTCACGACGGGGGTGGCCAAGGGCGACCTGTCCAAGAAGATCACTGTTGACGCCAAGGGTGAGATTCTTGAGCTGGTCACGACGGTCAACACGATGGTTGATCAACTGTCCAGCTTCGCCGAGCAGGTGACCCGGGTGGCCCGTGAGGTGGGCACCGAGGGCATCCTGGGCGGTCAGGCGCACGTGCCGGGCGTCACCGGCATCTGGAAGGACCTGAGCAACAACGTCAACCTGATGGCCAACAACCTGACCATGCAGGTGCGCAACATCTCGCAGGTGTCCGCGGCCGTCGCCAACGGCGACCTGACGCGGCAGGTGACGATCGAGGCGCGCGGTGAGGTGGCGCAGCTCGCCGACACCATCAACACCATGGTGAAGACCCTGAGTTCGTTCGCCGACCAGGTCACCAAGGTGGCCCGCGAGGTGGGTACGGACGGCATCCTGGGCGGCCAGGCCCACGTCCCGGGTGTGGCCGGCACCTGGAAGGACCTCACCGAGTCCGTGAACCAGATGGCGTCCAACCTGACCGGCCAGGTGCGCAACATCGCCATGGTCACCACGGCCATCGCCAAGGGTGACCTGACCAAGAAGATCGACATTGACGCCCGCGGCGAGATCCTTGAGCTGAAGACGACGATCAACACGATGGTTGATCAGCTCTCAAGCTTCGCCGAGGAGGTCACGCGCGTGGCGCGTGAGGTGGGCACCGAGGGGCAGCTGGGCGGCCAGGCACGCGTGCGTGACGTCGACGGCACCTGGCGGGACCTGACCGAGTCGGTGAACGAGATGGCCGGGAACCTGACCCGGCAGGTGCGGGCCATCGCGCGCGTGGCGACCGCGGTGACCCGCGGCGACCTGAACCTGAAGATCGACGTGGACGCGTCCGGCGAGATCCAGGAACTCCAGGACTACATCAACAAGATGATCGCCAACCTGCGCGACACCACGATCGCCAACAAGGAGCAGGACTGGCTCAAGGGCAACCTGGCCCGGATCTCCGCCCTCATGCAGGGCCGCCGCGACCTGGAGGACGTCGCGTCGCTGATCATGAGCGAGCTGACGCCGGTGGTGTCCGCGCAGCACGGCGCGTTCTTCCTCGCGATGCCGATGGTCGAGGGCAAGGCCGTGGGCAACGGCGAGGACAACTACGAGCTGCGGATGCTGGGTTCGTACGGCTACTCGATGGGGTCGATGCCGACGTCGTTCCGGCCTGGCGAGGCGCTGGTCGGCACGGCCGCCGAGGAGAAGCGCACGATCCTGGTGTCGGACGCGCCGAGCGGCTATCTGAAGATCTCCTCCGGGCTCGGCGAGGCCCCGCCCGCGCAGGTGATCGTGTTGCCGGTGCTGTTCGAGGGCAAGGTGCTCGGCATCATCGAGCTGGCCTCCTTCACGCCGTTCACGCAGATCCAGAAGGACTTCCTCAACCAGATCGCCGAGATGATCGCGACGAGCGTCAACACCATCTCGGTCAACACCAAGACAGAGCTGCTGCTGAAGCAGTCGCAGGAGCTGACCGAGCAATTGCGCGAGCGGTCGGCCGAGTTGGAGAACCGGCAGAAGGCGCTGCAGGCCTCCAACGCCGAACTGGAAGAGAAGGCCGAGCTGCTGGCCCGGCAGAACCGCGACATCGAGGTGAAGAACACCGAGATCGAGGAGGCCCGCCAGGTCCTGGAGGAGCGCGCCGAGCAGCTCGCGGTGTCGATGCGCTACAAGAGCGAGTTCCTCGCCAACATGTCGCACGAGCTGCGCACCCCGCTCAACTCGCTGCTGATCCTGGCCAAGCTGCTCGCCGACAACGCCGAGGGCAACCTCTCGCCGAAGCAGGTCGAGTTCGCCGAGACCATCCACGGCGCCGGTTCGGACCTGCTCCAGCTCATCAACGACATCCTCGACCTGTCGAAGGTCGAGGCGGGCAAGATGGACGTGTCGCCGACGCGTATCGCGCTCGTGCAGCTCGTGGACTACGTGGAGGCCACCTTCCGCCCGCTGACCGCGGAGAAGGGCCTGGACCTGTCCGTACGGGTCTCCCCGGAGCTGCCCGCGACCCTGCACACCGACGAGCAGCGGCTGCTTCAAGTGCTGCGCAACCTGCTGTCGAACGCGGTGAAGTTCACCGACTCGGGTTCGGTGGAGCTGGTGATCCGGCCGGCCGGCGCGGACGTGCCGGTGGGCATCCGGGAGCAGTTGCTGGAGGCCGGTGCGCTGACCGATCCGGAGGCGCCGCTGATCGCGTTCTCGGTGACGGACACGGGGATCGGTATCGCGGCCAGCAAGATGCGGGTGATCTTCGAGGCGTTCAAGCAGGCGGACGGCACGACCAGCCGCAAGTACGGCGGCACCGGCCTGGGCCTGTCGATCTCGCGGGAGATCGCGCAGCTGCTCGGCGGTGAGATCCACGCGCAGAGCGAGCCGGGCCGCGGCTCGACGTTCACCCTGTACCTGCCGCTGCACCCGAGCGAACTGCCGCCGCAGGGCTACCAGCAGTCCGTGCCCCCGCTGGGGGCGGGCGAGCTGCTGGCCTCGGAGGCGAAGCCGTCCTCGGAGCTGTCCGCGGTGGAGATCGAGACGCCGGCCGAGGTGAAGTCGTACCGCGAGACCCAGAACGGCCCCGCGGCGCTCTTCCGGCGCCGGCGGCGCGCCCTGCCACAGGGTGAGCTGCGGGCGGAGCGCTGGTCGGCCCTCGAACACGAGGGCACGGCGCACCCCGCGCACGTGGTGCGGTTCGGCGGCGAGAAGGTACTGATCGTCGACGACGACATCCGCAACGTGTTCGCGCTGACCAGCGTGCTGGAGCAGCACGGTCTCTCGGTGCTGTACGCCGAGAACGGCCGCGAGGGCATCGAGGTGCTGGAGCAGCACGACGACGTGGCGGTCGTGCTGATGGACATCATGATGCCGGAGATGGACGGGTATGCGACGACCACGGCGATCCGCAGGATGCCGCAGTTCGCCGGCCTGCCGATCATCGCGCTGACGGCGAAGGCCATGAAGGGCGACCGGGAGAAGGCGATCGAGTCGGGTGCCTCGGACTACGTGACCAAGCCGGTCGACCCGGACCACCTGCTGGCCGTGATGCAGCAGTGGATGGGCGCGAGGTGACGCTCGGACGCGAGGTGACGCGAAAAGAGGTTCTCCGGGATGTGAACACCCGGGGAACCTCTGGCGGGCGTCGGGAGTTGCCCCTGTGGGGTGGCTGCGAAGGTAGGGCCCGACAGGGCTGTGCGCGTATGGGAATGCCGGATTCCGGGAACCATCCGGGCCTCCGAGGCGTTTCCGCTACGTGCACAGTGACATCGCGGTGACAGGGTGTGGCGACGGGCGGGGTGCGGCTACGATGACCGGCACAAGGACGGGCGGCGATAGGGAGTCGTCCCCTGGGGCGGCGCCCGGTGTACCGCCGGGGCGAGGAGGGCGGGCCATGGTGCAGAAGGCCAAGATCCTCCTGGTCGATGACCGGCCGGAGAATCTGCTGGCGCTGGAGGCGATCCTCTCGGCGCTCGATCAGACGCTGGTGCGGGCATCGTCCGGGGAGGAAGCGCTCAAGGCACTGCTCACGGACGATTTCGCGGTCATTCTGCTGGACGTCCAGATGCCTGGCATGGACGGTTTCGAGACGGCCGCACACATCAAGCGGCGGGAGCGGACGCGGGACATCCCGATCATCTTCCTCACGGCGATCAACCACGGCCCGCACCACACCTTCCGGGGCTACGCGGCAGGCGCGGTGGACTACATCTCCAAGCCGTTCGACCCGTGGGTGCTGCGCGCCAAGGTCTCGGTATTCGTCGAGCTGTACATGAAGAACTGCCAGCTGCGCGAACAGGCGGCGCTGCTGCGGCTCCAGTTGGAGGGCGGCGGCAAGGGCGCGGTCGGCGGCGGCAAGGAGTCGGCCGGGCTGCTCGCGGAGCTGTCGGCGCGGCTCGCGGCCGTCGAGGAGCAGGCCGAGGCGCTGTCCAAGCAGCTGGACGACGACTCGGCGGACGCAGCCGCGGTGGCCACGGCGGCCCATCTGGAGCGCAAACTCACCGGGTTGCGCCGTGCACTCGACGCCCTGGAACCGGGCGCTGGGGCCGGCGGTCCGTCGGTGCCGGCGCAGAACTGACGTGATCCCGGGCGCCGGTTGCCCATGAGCACACGTCAGTTCCGAGTCCCCGCAAGGGCGACACGAACGGGTGAAGCTGTGGGCACACGTGTCCCCTGTCGTCTCCCCCGGTAACCTCACACCCATGGCCTCACGTCCCTCCGCAGCCAAGAAGCAGACCGCCAAGAAGGCGGCGGCTCCCGCGAAGGCTCCGGCGAGGAAGGCCGCCGCGAAGAAGACCCCGGCCAAGAAGGCGCCCGCCAAGAAGAAGGCGCCGGCGAAGAAGGCCGTGCCGCCGAAGCCGGCACCCAGCCCCACCGGGGGCGTGTACCGGCTTGCGCGCGCCCTGTGGCTCGGCGTCGCGCACGCCGTCGGCGCCGTCTTCCGCGGCATAGGGCGGGGCGCGAAGAACCTCGATCCGGCGCACCGCAAGGACGGCATCGCGCTGCTGCTGTTCGGTATCGCGCTGATCGTCGCCGCCGGCACCTGGGCCCACCTGAAGGGCCCCGTCGGCGATCTCGTGGAGATCCTCGTCACCGGCGCCTTCGGCCGGCTCGACCTGCTGGTGCCGATACTGCTCGCGGTGATCGCCGTACGGTTCATCCGGCACCCGGAGCAGCCGGAGGCCAACGGGCGGATCGTGATCGGTCTGTCCGCGCTCGTCGTCGGCGTGCTCGGGCAGGTCCACATCGCCTGCGGCTCGCCCGCGCGCGCCGACGGCATGCAGGCGATAAGGGACGCCGGCGGCCTCATCGGCTGGGCGGCGGCGACCCCGCTGACGTACACCATGACCGACGTGCTCGCCGTACCCCTGCTGGCGCTGCTCACGATCTTCGGTCTGCTGGTGGTGACCGCCACCCCCGTCAACGCCATCCCGCAGCGCCTGCGCACGCTCGGCGTACGCCTGGGCGTGCTGCACGACCACGAGGCCGAGGACTTCACCGAGGACGACGAGCGCTACGACGAGCAGTGGCGCGAGGCGCTGCCCGCGCGCCCGCGCAGGCGCTCTGCCGCCCCCCAGCCGTACGACCCCGACGGCGCCGAGGAAGAGGCCCTCTCGCGGCGTCGCGGGCGTCCCAGGCGTTCCGCGGTGCCCCAGCCGGATCCGCAGCGCCAGATGGACGCTGTGGACGTCGCGGCGGCCGCCGCTGCCGCGCTCGACGGCGCGGTGCTGCACGGCATGCCGCCGTCCCCGCTGGTCGCCGACCTCACCCAGGGCGTCGGCACGGGCGGGCGCGAAGAGACCACCCCGGTGCCCACGCCGACGCCCACGCCCGAGCCCGCCGCGACTCCCGCGGCCTCGCCGGTGCCGGCCGCGCGCCCCAAGCAGGAGAAGCTCACCGCCGGGACCGTCCCGGACCTGACCAAGAAGGCCCCCGAGGAGCCCCGCGATCTGCCCCCGCGCGCGGAGCAGCTCCAGCTCGCCGGGGACATCACGTACGCGCTGCCCTCCCTGGACCTCCTCACCCGCGGCGGCCCCGGCAAGGCGCGCAGCGAGGCCAACGACGCGGTCGTCGCCTCGCTCACCCAGGTCTTCTCCGAGTTCAAGGTCGACGCGGCCGTCACGGGCTTCACCCGCGGCCCGACGGTCACCCGCTACGAGGTGGCCCTCGGCCCCGCCGTGAAGGTCGAGCGGATCACCGCCCTGACCAAGAACATCGCATACGCGGTCGCCAGCCCGGACGTGCGGATCATCAGCCCCATCCCGGGCAAGTCCGCGGTCGGCATCGAGATCCCGAACACCGACCGGGAGATGGTCAACCTCGGCGACGTGCTGCGGCTCGCGGAGTCCGCCGAGGACGACGACCCGATGCTGGTCGCCTTCGGCAAGGACGTCGAGGGCGGGTACGTGATGCACTCGCTGGCGAAGATGCCGCACATGCTGGTCGCGGGCGCCACCGGCTCCGGCAAGTCGTCCTGCATCAACTGCCTGATCACCTCGGTCATGATCCGGGCGACCCCGGAGGACGTCCGGATGATCCTGGTCGACCCCAAGCGCGTCGAGCTGACCGCGTACGAGGGCATCCCGCACCTGATCACGCCGATCATCACCAACCCCAAGCGGGCCGCCGAGGCGCTCCAGTGGGTCGTCCGCGAGATGGACCTGCGCTACGACGACCTCGCGGCCTACGGCTACCGGCACATCGACGACTTCAACCAGGCCGTGCGCGACGGCAAGGTCAAGCCGCCGGAGGGCAGCGAGCGCGAGCTCCAGCCGTATCCGTACCTGCTGGTGATCGTGGACGAGCTGGCCGACCTGATGATGGTCGCGCCGCGGGACGTCGAGGACTCGATCGTGCGCATCACGCAGCTCGCGCGCGCGGCCGGCATCCACCTGGTGCTCGCCACCCAGCGCCCCTCGGTCGACGTGGTCACCGGTCTGATCAAGGCCAACGTGCCCTCCCGGCTGGCCTTCGCCACCTCCTCGCTGGCCGACTCCCGGGTCATCCTCGACCAGCCGGGCGCCGAGAAGCTGATCGGCAAGGGCGACGGCCTGTTCCTGCCGATGGGGGCGAACAAGCCGACCCGTATGCAGGGCGCGTTCGTCACCGAGGCAGAGGTCGCGGCCATCGTGCAGCACTGCAAGGACCAGATGGCGCCGGTCTTCCGGGACGACGTCACCGTGGGCACCAAGCAGAAGAAGGAGATCGACGAGGACATCGGCGACGACCTCGACCTGCTGTGCCAGGCGGCCGAGCTGGTCGTCTCCACGCAGTTCGGGTCGACCTCCATGCTCCAGCGCAAGCTGCGCGTCGGCTTCGCCAAGGCCGGGCGGCTCATGGACCTCATGGAGTCCCGCAACATCGTGGGGCCCAGCGAGGGCTCCAAGGCGCGTGACGTTCTCGTGAAGCCCGACGAGCTGGACGGCGTGCTCGCGCTGATTCGCGGGGAGTCTTAGAGGCAAGGGCATGGGGCCGCCCGCCCGATGCGGGTTGGTCCGGGTGGCGGCCACGCCGTGATCCACCCGTTAGAGATCGGCGGGCAACCGTTTCCCTTTGCGGTACGTCAAGTTGAGCGAAAGGGCAGCCGCGGACCCCGGGCCCGGGGGCGCGTCTGTCCCGCCATTGGGATGAGCGGTTGTTCTGATGGCGTACAAATAGCACCGCCCTGTCGCCCCAACCTTTCGTACCCCCCTAGACTGAACCTCCAGCACAGGTGGCTCACCCGCTCGAAAGGCGCCCCCGTGTCCATCGGCAACTCCCCTGAAGACGAGCGTCCGTTCCCAGACGAGTCCCAGGAAGCCCGTGTCTCCGTGGGCCGCGCTCTCCAGCAGGCGCGGATCGCGGCCGGGCTCACCGTGGACGACGTCAGCAGTGCCACTCGGGTCCGTATCGCCATCGTGCACGCCATCGAGGCGGACGACTTCGCCCCCTGCGGCGGTGACGTGTACGCGCGCGGGCACATCCGCACGCTGGCCAAGGCCGTCCACCTGGATCCCACGCCGCTGATCGCCCAGTACGACGCCGACCACGGCGGCCGCCCCGCACCCACCCCTGCCGCACCTCTGTTCGAGGCGGAGCGGATCCGCCCCGAGCGGCGCGGGCCGAACTGGACCGCGGCCATGGTCGCCGCGATCGTCGTCGTGATCGGCTTCGTCGGTTTCACCGCGCTCAAGAGCGGCAGTGGCGCAAACGACTCCAAGACGCAGGTCGCCGAGGGCACCTCGCCGTCCACGACCAGGTCCGCCTCGCCCACTCCGACGAAGGACAAGCCCGCCGCGCCGAGCACCGAGCCCTCCGACAGCGCCATCGCCGCGGCCCCGCAGGACAAGGTGACCGTGCAGGTCAGCGCGCCGAACGGGCGCAGTTGGATCAACGCCAAGGACCACAACGGCAGGATGCTGTTCGACGGGCTGCTGAAGAAGGGCGAGTCCAAGACCTTCCAGGACAGCTCCAAGATCAACCTGATCCTCGGCGACGCCGGCGCGATCGAGCTGTACGTCAACGGCAAGAAGATCGACGACAAGTTCCAGCCGGGTGCCGTGGAGCGCCTCACCTACACGAAGGGCGACCCGGTGGCGGGCTGACCGGTCCCGCCGGATCGCAGATGTGACGGGGTTGGCCAAGATCGGCCAACCCCGTCGACGTGGGCTGTCAGTGAGACAAAGTAGTCTTGAGCCCATGCCTGAACGCCGTACCGTCGCACTCGTCACTCTCGGCTGCGCTCGTAACGAGGTGGACTCCGAGGAGCTCGCAGGCCGTTTGGAGGCGGACGGCTGGCAGCTCGTCGAGGACGCCGCGGACGCCGACGTCGCCGTGGTCAACACCTGTGGCTTCGTCGAAGCCGCGAAGAAGGACTCCGTCGACGCCCTCCTGGAGGCCAACGACCTCAAGGACCACGGAAGAACCCAGGCCGTCGTGGCGGTGGGCTGCATGGCCGAGCGGTACGGCAAGGAGCTGGCCGAGGCGCTGCCCGAGGCCGACGGCGTGCTCGGCTTCGACGACTACGCGGACATCTCCGACCGCCTCCAGACCATCCTGTCCGGCGGCATCCACGCTTCCCACACCCCGCGGGACCGCCGCAAGCTGCTGCCGATCAGCCCGGCCGAGCGGCAGGAATCGGCCGCCGCCGTCGCGCTGCCCGGCCATGCCCCGGCCGACCTCCCGGAGGGCCTCGCGCCCGCGTCCGGCCCGCGCGCGCCCCTGCGCCGCCGGCTGGACGGCTCCCCGGTCGCCTCGGTCAAGCTCGCCTCCGGCTGCGACCGCCGCTGCTCCTTCTGCGCCATCCCGTCCTTCCGCGGCTCCTTCATCTCACGCCGCCCGAGCGACGTGCTGAACGAGGCGCGCTGGCTGGGCGAGCAGGGCGTGAAGGAGATCATGCTGGTCTCCGAGAACAACACCTCCTACGGCAAGGACCTGGGCGACATCCGCCTGCTGGAGTCCCTGCTGCCGGAGCTGGCCGAGGTCGACGGCATCGAGCGGGTGCGGGTGAGCTACCTGCAGCCGGCCGAGATGCGCCCGGGGCTCATCGACGTCCTGACCTCGACCCCCAACGTCGTCCCGTACTTCGACCTGTCCTTCCAGCACTCCGCGCCGGACGTGCTGCGCGCGATGCGCCGCTTCGGCGACACCGACCGCTTCCTGGAGCTGCTCGACACGATCCGCTCCAAGGCCCCCGAGGCCGGCGTGCGCTCCAACTTCATCGTCGGCTTCCCCGGCGAGAGCGAGGCCGACCTGGCCGAGCTGGAGCGCTTCCTGACCGGCGCCCGCCTGGACGCCATCGGTGTCTTCGGCTACTCCGACGAGGAGGGCACGGAGGCGGCGACGTACGAGCACAAACTCGACGAGGACGTCGTCGCCGAGCGGCTCGCGCGCATCTCCCGGCTGGCCGAGGAACTGGTCTCGCAGCGCGCCGAGGAGCGCGTCGGCGAAAGCGTGCGCGTCCTGGTCGAGTCCGTGGACGAGGAAGAGGGCGTCTACGGCCGCGCCGCGCACCAGGCGCCCGAGACCGACGGCCAGGTGCTGCTCACGAGCGGCGAGGGCCTGAGTGTCGGACGTATGGTCGAGGCGAAGGTGGTCGGTACGGAAGGTGTCGACCTGGTGGCCGAGCCGCTGGCCGGTTCGCTCGCGTGTAGTGAGGAGGCGGGCAGATGACCGGAGTCCCGGCATCCGCCGCGGGCGGCTCCTCCGGTGCGCAGGGCGCCCGGGGTCCCGCCGCCGCTGCCGACGGCGCACGGTCCGAGGTCTCCGGTTCTGCCCCAGGTCCCGACAGCGGCAGCGGCGGCAAGCCCGCGCGCGGCGGGAAGATCACGGCCGCGGCCGTCAACCAGGCGAGTGTCTGGAACGTCGCCAATCTGCTCACGATGCTCCGGCTGGTCCTGGTGCCGGGTTTCGTGGCGCTGATGCTGGCGGACGGCGGCTACGACCCGGCCTGGCGCTCGCTGGCCTGGGCGGCCTTCGCCATCGCCATGATCACCGACCTGTTCGACGGGCATCTGGCGCGCACCTACAACCTGGTCACCGACTTCGGAAAGATCGCCGACCCCATCGCCGACAAGGCGATCATGGGGGCGGCGCTCGTCTGTCTGTCGGCCCTGGGCGATCTGCCCTGGTGGGTCACCGCAGTGATCCTCGGCAGGGAACTCGGCATCACGCTGCTGCGTTTTCTGGTCATTCGCTACGGCGTGATCCCCGCCAGCCGGGGCGGCAAGCTCAAGACGCTCACCCAGGGCGTCGCCGTCGGGATGTACGTCCTGGCACTGACGGGGTGGCTGGCGACTCTGAGGTTCTGGGTGATGGCCGTGGCGGTCGTCCTCACTGTCGTCACCGGTCTCGACTACGTAAGACAAGCCATTGTGCTGCGCCGCCAGGGAATCGCCGAGCGTGCGGCAGCGTTGGAGGATGAGGAATCGTGAGCTCCACGGCCACCGAACTGGTGCGACTACTGACGGTGAGGGGCGAGAGCCTCGCCGTCGCCGAGTCGCTCACCGGTGGTCTGGTGGCGGCGGAGATCACCGGAGTCCCCGGAGCCTCCAAGGTGTTCCGGGGTTCGGTCACCGCCTACGCCACGGAGCTGAAGCACGAGCTGCTCGGTGTCGACCCCGCCCTGCTGGCACGGCAGGGCGCGGTGGATCCGCAGGTCGCGGCCCAGATGGCGGCCGGAGTGCGCAAGGCTCTCGGTGCCGACTGGGGCATCGCGACCACCGGAGTCGCCGGGCCCGACCCGCAGGACGGCAAGCCCGTCGGGACGGTGTTCGTCGCGGCCGACGGGCCCGTCACCGGCCGTGCTGGTTCTGCCGGTGGCGGAAAAGTGGAGGCTCTGCGGTTGAACGGCAGCCGTGCGGAAATTCGTATGGAGAGTGTACGGAGCGTACTCGCACTGCTGCTTGAGCAGCTTGCGGGCGAACAGACCGGGAATGAGCGGGCACAGGATACGGAACGGAACGGGGGGTTTTGATGTTTGCAGCCCTGAGTGAACACGACATCGCTCCCCGCACGGCCGCAGCGCGAGGCGGTACGGTGGGGCGAGAAGGATGCGGCTACGCGGTCCGAGGAGGGAGCCACCGATGATTCTGCTCCGTCGCCTGCTGGGTGACGTGCTGCGTCGGCAGCGCCAACGCCAGGGCCGTACTCTGCGCGAAGTCTCCTCGTCCGCCCGAGTCTCACTCGGCTATCTCTCCGAGGTGGAGCGGGGGCAGAAGGAGGCTTCCTCCGAGCTGCTCTCCGCCATCTGCGACGCGCTGGACGTACGGATGTCGGAACTCATGCGAGAGGTGAGCGACGAGCTGGCGCTCGCCGAGCTGGCCCAGTCCGCCGCGGCCACCGAGCCCGTGCCCACGCCGGTCCGTCCGATGCTGGGTTCGGTGTCGGTGACCGGTGTGCCACCGGAACGGGTGACCATCAAGGCGCCCGCGGAGGCTGTGGACGTGGTCGCCGCGTGAGGTTCGCGCGCGTGGCCTAGCCGTCCGAAGACGAGTGAAGCCCCGGCCGGCTGCTCCAGGGAGACCTGGGGGAGCCGACCGGGGCTTCTGCCGTTCGTGTCCGGCCATGCGTCCATTTGCCCGATGTGTGCGGTGCGGTCATGGTGGGAGGGACGTGACCGCGCCGAAGCACCGGAGGAAGACGGATGTACGTCGTGAAGAGCCCGTTGGCCGACGCGGACCTGAAGACCGTGTCCGAGGCGCTCCAGGGTGCCCTCGTCGACCTGGTGGACCTGTCACTGGTCGCCAAGCAGATCCACTGGAACGTCGTCGGACCCCGCTTCCGGTCCATCCACCTCCAGCTCGACGAGGTCGTCGCCTCCGCGCGCACCCACTCCGACACGGTGGCGGAGCGGGCCTCGGCCCTCGGTGTCCCGCCCGACGGGCGCGCTGCCTCGGTCGCCTCGGGCAGCGGCATCGGCGCCACTCCGGCGGGCTGGATCAAGGACGGCGACGCGGTCAGGGCGATGGTGGACGCGCTCGGCGCGGTGATCACCCGGATGCGGGAGCGGGTGGCGGCGACGGGGGAGCCGGACCCCGTTTCCCAGGACATCTTCATCGGGGTCACCGCGGATCTGGAGAAGCATCACTGGATGTTCCAGGCGGAGAACGCGTAAGCGGCCGGCCGGGGTTCGGTGTTCCGCGCCGTGTCGTTGCCCTGTGCCGGGCGTGCCGCCTGGGGTGCTGCATCCATGAGCCCTCAGTGCGCCTCCCGCGCCGGGCGGGCGGCGGTCTAGCGTCGCGCAGGAGGTGGTGGCGGCCATGGTGGCGCGGACAGTGCGCTGGGCGCTCGGGCTGGGACTCACGGCCGTGTGGTGGTGGGCCGGGCTGCGGCTCGTGCTGGGGCAGGGCTCGGGTGTGCTGGAAGGGGCCGTCGTGGTCGGCGGGTGGGGGCTGAGCGTACTGCCCGTGCACTGTGTGCCCGAGGGGCAGGCGGCCGGAGCGGTGCGGACGGGACGCTGGGCGGCGGCCTGGCGGACCGGAGAGGTCACCAGGGCATCGCCACACCCCCGTTCGGGCGAAGTATCTGACCCGTCGTGAACGCCGAGGCGTCCGACGCCAGATAGAGCACCGCGTGCGCCACGTCGTCCGGCTTGCCGACCCGGCCGAGGGGCGCCAACCGGGCCATCGTGCCCTCGGTGTGCGCCTGTGCCTCCCGGTCGTGGCGTTCGGTCATGGGGGTGCGGATCCAGCCCGGTGCGACCGCGTTGACCCGGATGCCGTGCCGGCCGACCTCGGTGGCGAGGGTCTTGGTCAGCTGGACCACGGCGGCCTTGGCGGCGCCGTAGCAGAGCAGCCCCGGACCGCCCGTGTCGACCGCGCCTGACGCCATCGTGACGATGCTGCCCCGGACGTCCTGGGCGAGCATCAGGCGGGCGGCCTCCTGGCATGCATACAGCACGCCCTTGAAGTTGACGTTCAGGACCCGGTCGAGGTCCTCGTCGCGGGTCTCCAGCACGGGGCTGCTGTGCATGATCCCGGCGATCGCGGCCATCACGTCCAGGCGTCCGCAGGACCGTACGGCCTCGGCGAGCCGGGCCCGGTCGGTCACGTCCAGGACATGCACGACGGCCGTGCCGCCACGGTCCTTGACCAGCGTGGCCGTGCCCTGCAGTCCGTCCGGGTCCCGGTCGGCACAGTGCACCGTCGCGCCCGCCTCGGCGAGCAGAACGGCGGAGGCCCGGCCGATGCCGCCGGCGGCTCCGGTGACGAACGCGGTCCGTCCGGTGAGGTCGTACGCCGTGAGGGCCATGAAGCGACCGTACGAGCGTTTCTGACGGATCGTCAATTAGCTGGCGGGGATCGGCCGGTGACCGGATGAGTGGGGCGGGGCGCGGGTGTGGCGTCAGCCGGGGTGGTGGGGGCCGCGGGCCGGGCGGCGTTGCGGCGGGCCGGGGGAGGGCGCGGGGCCCGTCTGGCAGGTGGGGCACCAGTAGGTGGGGCGGGCCCGGGAGCCGTCGCCCTGGTCGGCCTCGCGGACGGGGGTGCGGCAGCGCAGGCAGGGGCGGGGTGCGCGGCCGTAGACGAACAGGTCGTGGCGGTGCAGGCCCGTGGTCTGTCGGACCGGGCGGTCGCGGTTCGCCTCCAGCAGCCTCCTGGCGAGCGGCGGCAGCTTCTGCGCGCGGTCCGCGGGCAGGGCGCCGACGGGCAGCCAGGGAGTCACCCCGAGCAGGAAGCACAGCTCGCTCTTGTAGATGTTGCCGATACCGGCCAGGTTGCGCTGGTCGAGCAGGGCCTCGCCGAGCGGACGGGCGAGGTCGGCGAGGAGGTTGGCGAGGGCGCGCTCGGGGTCCCAGTCCGGACCGAGCAGGTCGGGGCCGAGATGGCCGACCACCCGCTCCTCCTCCCATGTGCGCAGCAGCTCCAGGACCTGGAGGCGGTAGCCCACGGCCGTGCGGTCGGCGGTGCCGAGGACCACGCGGATCTGGTGTGCCGGACCGCCCCGCCAGCGCTCGCCCGTGCCGTACACCTTCCAGGCCCCCTCCATCCGCAGATGGGTGTGCAGGGTCAGGCCGCCCTCGAAGCGGGTGAGCAGGTGTTTGCCGCGCGGGAGCGTGCCGAGCACCGTGCGGCCGGTGAGGTCGACCGTCGCGTACCTCGGCACCCGGAAGTCGCTGACGGTCAGTGCCTTGCCCGCGAGGGCCTCGTGCAGCCGCCGCGCGGCCTGCCAGACCGTGTCACCTTCGGGCATGCGTCCAGGGTGCCACGGTGCGGTACGGCAGGGGCACGGCCGCTGTCACGCTCTCAGCCGCAGACCGCGCGGCGTCGCCACGAAGCCCGCTCCTTCCAGCAGGGTGCCGGTCGGCGAGGTCAGGGCCGGGGCGCCGTTGATCCGCTCGACGGTGACCGTGCCCAGCGAGCCCGCGCGGGCCGCCGCGGCCAGGGCCTCGGCCGCCGTACGCAGGCGGGGGTCCTCGGGCGCCGGGGTGTCCGGGGTGGCGGGCCAGGCGAGCAGGGTCTTTCCGCCGCGCTCCATGTACAGCGTCAGCTCGCCCTCCACGAGGACGACCAGCGAGCCCGCCTTGCGGCCCGGCTTGTGCCCGGCCCCGGTCGGCGACTCCGGCCAGGCGAGGGCGGCGCCGTAGGCGTTGGCGGGGTCGGCCGCGGCGAGGACCACGGCCCGTGGGTCGGGTGCCGACGAGCCCGTACGACCGCCGCCGTGGAGCCGGTTCGCCGGTGAGCCGTAGGCCGTGGTGCCGCCTCGGGGGCCGCCGTAGCCGGGGGAGGCGAAGGGGTCGGCCAGGTCGCGAGGGGAGACGTACTCGCCGGGGGCGGGCGGGGGGTCCGCCAGCGGCCACGCGAAGTCGCCGTCGAGGCCGGGGTGGGCGAATCCGCCGTCCGAGCCGCCGAAGGCATCGGAGAGGGTGTGGTCGTGGGGCGCGACGTCGCCCGCGCCGAGACCGTCCGGGAATCCCGGGAAGCCGTTCCGGAACGAGCCGTTCTGGAGGGAGCCGCTCCGGTGGGCCGGGGAGGGCAGGCCCTCGCTCCGGTCGCGGGCGTTCGCCACCGCGCGGAGGCGGTCCACCGCGCCGTCCATGGCGAACTGGGCGGCGCCCAGGCCCTCGACCACGTAACCGCGGCGTGCCTGGCCGCTCTCCTCGAAGGCGGACAGCACCCGGTACACCGCCGAGAAGCCGCCCTCGACACCCTCCGCCGCGACCGCCCCGCGCGTGACCACGCCGTGTCGGTCCAGCAGGGTGCGGGCCAGTGCGTGGGCGCGCACGGTGGCGTCCGGCTCCCCCGTGGGCAGCAGCGACCAGCGGCCGGCGACGGTCGGCGGGCCCGAGCGGGAGGCGGGACGGGCGGCGGCCGTCAGGGAGCCGTAACGCCCGCGCGGGACCGACCGTTTGGCGCGGTGCGCGGTCGAACCCGCCGTACGGCCCGAGCCCAGCAGGGAGCGCATCGGGGCGAGGGTGTCGTTGGTGAGCCGTCCGGACCAGGCCAGGTCCCAGAGCGCGTCGGCCAGCTGGGGGTCGGTGACGTCGGGATGGGTGGTGACCCGCACCTGGTCGGCGATCTGGCGGAAGAACAGGCCGTAACCGCCGGAGAGCGCGTCCAGGACGGATTGGTGGAGCGCGGTCAGCTCCAGGGGGTGCGGCGGCGGGAGGAGCAGGGGGGCTGCGTCGGCCAGATAGAGGGAGACCCAGCCGTCCTTGCCGGGCAGGGCGCCCGCACCGGCCCACACCACCTCACCGGCGGCGGTCAGTTCGTCGAGCATCGCGGGCGTGTAGTTCGCCACGCGGGAGGGCAGGACCAGCTTCTCCAGCGCGGAGGCGGGCACGGACGCGCCCTGCAACTGCTCGACGGCGCGCACCAGTCCGTCGATCCCGCGCACCCCGTGGCCCTTGCCGATGTGCTGCCACTGCGGCAGGAACTGCGCGAGCGCGGCGGGGGGCACGGGCTCCAACTCGTGCCGCAGCGCCGCCAGGGAGCGGCGGCGCAGACGGCGCAGTACGGCCGCGTCGCACCACTCCTGGCCGATGCCTGCCGGGTGGAACTCGCCCTGCACGACCCGGCCACCCGCCCCGAGCCGGTGCAGGGCGCCCTCGGTCACCGCGACGCCCAGGCCGAAGCGGGCCGCCACCGTGGCCGACGTGAACGGGCCGTGCGTACGGGCGTAGCGGGCGAGGAGGTCGCCGAGCGGGTCCTTGACCGGCTCGGTGAAGGCCTCGGGCACACCGACCGGCAGCGCCGTGCCGAGCGCGTCCCGCAGCCGGCCCGCGTCCTCGATCGCCGCCCATTGGTCGGCGCCGGCGATCCGGACCTTGATGGCCCGGCGAGCCCCGGCCAGCTCCCGCACCCAGTTCGGATCCGCGCCGCGCGCGACCAGCTCGGCGTCGGTCAGCGGGCCGAGCAGCCGCAGCACGTCGGCCACGCCCTCCACGTCCTTGGCCCGGCGGTCCTCGGTGAGCCACTGGAGCTCGCGCTCCAGCTCGGTCAGTACCTCGGCGTCGAGCAGCTCGCGCAGCTCGGCCTGGCCCAGCAGCTCGGCCAGCAGCCGGGAGTCCAGGGACAGCGCGGCGGCCCGGCGCTCGGCGAGCGGGGAGTCGCCCTCGTAGAGGAACTGGGCGACGTACCCGAAGAGGAGGGAGCGGGCGAACGGGGACGGCTCCGGCGTGGTGACCTCGACCAGACGGACCTTGCGGGACTCGATGTCGCCCATCAGCTCGACGAGCCCGGGGACGTCGAAGACGTCCTGGAGGCATTCGCGGACCGCTTCCAGGACGATCGGGAACGAGCCGAACTCGCTCGCCACCTGGAGCAGTTGGGCCGCGCGCTGGCGCTGCTGCCACAGCGGGGTGCGCTTGCCGGGGTTGCGGCGCGGCAGCAGCAACGCGCGCGCGGCGCACTCACGGAACCGGGAGGCGAACAGGGCGGAGCCGCCGACCTGGTCGGTGACGACCTGGTCGACCTCGCCCTTGTCGAAGGCGACGTCCGCCGCGCCGACGGGCGCCTGCTCGCTGTCGTACTCCGTGCCGGTCTTCACGGGTGCCTGGTCGAGCAGGTCCAGGCCCATCAGATCGGCGTCGGGCAGACGCAGCACGATGCCGTCGTCGGCGTGCATGACCTGGGCGTCCATGCCGTACCGCTCGGACAGGCGGGCACCGAGGGCGAGGGCCCAGGGGGCGTGGACCTGGGCGCCGAAGGGGGAGTGGACGACGACCCGCCAGTCGCCCAGCTCGTCGCGGAAGCGCTCCACGACGATCGTGCGGTCGTCCGGGACATGGCCGCACGCCTCGCGCTGCTCGTCCAGGTACGACAGCACGTTGTCCGCCGCCCAGGCGTCCAGTCCCGCCGCCAGCAGGCGCGGCCGCGCGTCGTCCTTGGGCAGCGAGCCGACCTCGCGCAGGAACGCGCCCACCGCGCGGCCCAGTTCGAGCGGACGGCCCAGCTGGTCGCCCTTCCAGAAGGGGAGGCGGCCGGGCACACCGGGAGCGGGGGAGACCAGGACGCGGTCGCGCGTGATGTCCTCGATGCGCCAGGAGCTGGTGCCCAGGGTGAAGACGTCGCCCACCCGGGACTCGTACACCATCTCCTCGTCCAGCTCGCCGACCCGGCCGCCGCCCTTCTTGGGGTCGGAGCCGGCGAGGAAGACTCCGAACAGACCCCGGTCGGGGATCGTGCCGCCGGAGGTGACGGCGAGGCGCTGGGCGCCCGGGCGGCCGGTGATCTCGCCGGTCACGCGGTCCCACACGACGCGCGGGCGCAGCTCCGCGAACGCGTCCGACGGATAGCGGCCCGCGAGCATGTCGAGGACCGCCGTGAACGCCGACTCGGGCAGCGACGCGAACGGGGCCGCGCGGCGGACCGTGGCGAGCAGGTCGTCGAACTGCCAGGTGTCCAGGGCCGTCATGGCGACCACTTGCTGGGCGAGCACGTCCAGCGGGTTCGCGGGCACCCTCAGGGACTCGATCGAGCCCGTGCGCATCCGCTCGGTGACCACGGCCGCCTGGACGAGGTCTCCGCGGTACTTGGGGAAGACGACACCGGTGGAGACGGCACCCACCTGGTGTCCCGCGCGGCCGACGCGCTGGAGCCCGGAGGCGACCGAGGGCGGGGACTCGACCTGGACGACGAGGTCGACGGCGCCCATGTCGATGCCGAGCTCCAGGCTGGACGTGGCGACCACCGCGGGCAGCCGGCCCGCCTTGAGGTCCTCCTCGACCAGGGCGCGCTGCTCCTTGGAGACGGAGCCGTGGTGAGCGCGGGCGATCACCGGGGGAGCGCCCTGGGCCGCGCCCGAGCCGCCCATCAGCTGCGCGGGGGCGTGGTGCTCCGCCATGGGCTCGCCGGTCACGCGCTCGTACGCGATCTCGTTGAGCCGGTTGCACAGGCGCTCCGCGAGGCGCCGGGAGTTCGCGAAGACGATCGTGGAGCGGTGCGACTGGACCAGGTCGGCGATCCGCTCCTCCACCTGCGGCCAGATCGACGGCCGCTCGCCGCCCTCGGCCGCGTCGGCCGCCGGGGAGCCGCCCAGCTCGCCCATGTCCTCCACCGGGACGACCACCGACAGGTCGAACTCCTTGCCCGACTCGGGCTGGACGATCTCCACCTTGCGGCGCGGCGAGAGGTAGCGGGCCACCTCGTCGACCGGGCGGACCGTCGCCGACAGGCCGATCCGGCGCGCCGGCTTCGGCAGCAGTTCGTCCAGCCGCTCCAGGGAGAGCGCGAGATGGGCGCCGCGCTTGGTGCCCGCGACCGCGTGCACCTCGTCCAGGATCACCGTCTCCACGCCCGTCAGCGCGTCACGCGTGGCCGAGGTCAGCATCAGGAACAGCGACTCGGGAGTGGTGATCAGGATGTCCGGCGGACGTGAGGACAGCGCGCGGCGCTCGGCGGCAGGGGTGTCGCCGGAGCGGATGCCCACCCTGACCTCGGGCTCGGGCAGGCCCAGGCGCACGGACTCCTGGCGGATGCCGGTCAGCGGGCTGCGAAGATTGCGCTCGACGTCGACCGCGAGGGCCTTCAGCGGTGACACGTACAGCACCCGGCAGCGCTTCTTCGGGTCGGCCGGGGGCGGGGACGAGGCCAGCTGGTCCAGGGCGGCGAGGAACGCGGCCAGCGTCTTGCCGGAGCCGGTCGGGGCCACCACCAGCACGTCCGAGCCCGCACCGATGGCCTGCCACGCACCCGCCTGGGCCGCGGTGGGCGCGGAGAACGCCCCCGTGAACCAGCCGCGGGTCGCGGGTGAGAAGCCGTCGAGAGCTCGGTGCGCGGAGCTGACCATGCGTCCATCCTGCACCCGGCCACTGACAATCGCTCTGACCTGCGGAAACGCCGTGCGTCGGGTGCGGACGGAGCCGGTCGCGGGCGGTGAGGCGGAGAATGGAGACGTGGCGGGCGCGACCGGGCGGGGCGAGGAACGAACGGGTGGCCGGACGCACGGGCACCGGCCGGTGGAGCGTGCGCGGCACTGGCGGTACGACGACCTGCCGGGCGTGGACCTGCTGCGGGCCCGATACGTCCGCAAGACCTTCGTCCGGCACACCCACGAGCACTTCGTGATCGCCGCGATAGCCGACGGCGTCGAGATCTTCCACCACCACGGCTCCGACGTGTCCGCGGGCGCCGGAGCCCTCGCCCTGGTCAACCCGGACACCGCGCACACCGGCCGCGCCGGCGTTCCCGAGGGCTGGCGGTACGGCGCGGTCTACCCCTCGCCCGAGACGGTCGCCGCGATCACGGCCGAGACGACCACGCTCCGCGGCACCCCGGGCTTCGTCAGCCCCGTTCTCGACGACCCCTACGCCGTGCGCCTGGTCCATCAGGTGCTGCGCGCCGCCGAGGAGGGCAACGCGCTCGCAGCCGACACCCTGCTGCGGGTCGCCGTGACGAGGCTGCTGCGGCTGAACGGCGGACCGTTGCCGCAGCGCCCGGTCCGCACGGCCGGAGCCGGCATCGCGGCACGCGCGCGTGCCGTGCTGGACGAGCGGATGACCGCGCCGCCGACCCTGGAGCGGCTCGCCACCGACCTCGGCACCGGCCCGTTCGCGCTGCTGCGGGCGTTCCGTGATGCCTACGGGATGCCGCCGCACGCCTGGCTGACCGACGCGCGGGTGCGCCGCGCGCGGCTCCTGCTGGATGCGGGGGCGCCGCCCGCCGAGGTGGCCGTCGCCGTCGGATTCACCGATCAGCCCCACCTCAACCGGCACTTCGCGCGCATCGTCGGCGTGCCCCCGGGGGCGTACCAGCGAGAGCGCAGACCGGCGAGCGGGCGCAAGAACGTACAAGACCCGCACGGAAGGACGCCCGTACCGTCGGGGGCGTGGCACAGCAGACAGCACACGGGGACATGGCCGCCGACGGCACCGGCGACGACGACACGGGCACCGGCACCGACGCCGCGGTGAAGCCCGACCGGGCCGTCGTACGGGACGCCCTCGGAGTCGGTGTCGCCGTGGGCCTGTCCGGATTCGCCTTCGGCGTGACGTCGGCGGGCAGCGGGCTCGGGCTGCTCCAGACCTGCGCGCTCAGCCTCCTGGTGTTCACCGGAGCCTCCCAGTTCGCCCTGGTCGGGGCGCTCGCCGCCGGAGGAGGTCCGTTCACGGCGGCCGCCGGCGCCTTCTTCCTCGGCGTGCGCAACGCCTTCTACGGGCTGCGGCTGTCGCAGTTGCTGGCCCTCCCTCGCGCGGTACGGCCGTTCGCCGCCCAGTGGGTGATCGACGAGACCACGGCGGTCACCCTGTCCCAGCCGGACCGGCGCGCCCGGCGGATCGGCTTCACCGTCACCGGGCTCTCGCTGTACGTGCTCTGGAACCTGACCACGCTGCTCGGCGCGCTCGGTGCCGAAGCCATCGGCGACACGCGCGCGTGGGGCCTGGACGCGGCAGGGCCCGCCGTGTTCCTCGCCCTGCTCGCGCCGATGCTGAAGACGACCACCGAGCGTGCGGTGGCGGGCCTCGCGCTCCTGCTGGGCCTGGGCCTGCTGCCCGTCCTGCCGACCGGCGTGCCGGTCCTGGTGGCGGCGCTGGCGGCACCGATCGCCCTCCTCACGGGATCGAGGGAGGACCGGTGAACACCTGGATCGCGATCGGGTTGACCGCCATCGGCTGTTACGCCGTCAAGCTCGCCGGGCTGCTGGTGCCGGCCGGGGCCATGGAACGGCCGTTCGTACGGCGGCTCGCCGCCCTGCTGCCCGTCGCCCTGCTGGCCGCGCTCACGGCCCAGCAGACGTTCGCCGACGGGCACGCGCTCGTGCTGGACGCCCGGGCGGCGGGGCTCGGCGCGGCCGCCGTGGCGCTGGTGCTGCGTGCGCCGTTCCTGGTGGTCGTCATGGCGGCCGTCGTGGTGACGGCGGGCGTACGGGCCCTCGGAGGGTGACGCGAGGACGCCGCCGGCCCAGGTCGGCTCAGCCCACGAAGCGGCCGTACGACCTCAGCGTGCGCAGCGCCGCGATCGTCACCAGGGAGCGTGCCTCCAGGGCGGGGGCCGGGGCCCACCGGCGCCGGCGGACGAGCCAGCCGCCGTCGTCCTGCTGCTCGGCCGCCAGGTGGTCCAGGGAGCGGGACATCTCGTCGTCCGTGAACCACGCGCGCGCGAGCGAGTCCGGGCCGCGCGCGAAGTCGTGCGGGAAGTGATGCTCGGCGGGCGCGTAGCCGGGCGCGACCGGATACGCGTCGAGCCGGTCCGGGTCCAGTGCCGCGAGCCGCTGCTCGCGCACCATGCGGCCCAGCCGGTCGGCGGCGGCCTCGGCGCGCGAGCGGTCGGGAGCGGAGTCCAGGAAGAGCACGGCCGCCTCCACCTCGTAGGGGTGGGACTTCTCCAGGGACTCCACGGCCTGCCAGCAGAAGTCGGTCGCCCGGAACAGCCAGGCGTGCCACACCTCGTTGCGGTGCAGCAGCCCGACCACCGGCCCGGTGGCGAGCAGATCGCTGGGCGGGTCGTCGACGACCGGCACGAACGGGGCGGCCGGGTAGCCGTGCTGGCTGGGATGGATCGCCGGCAGCGCGCCGTCCGCCGTGGAGACGGCGGTGAGATAGCGGCACACGCGTTCCACCCGCTGTCCGCCGCAGCGCCCGATGGCGTCCAGGACGTGCAGCGCGTGCGCGGTGTGCAGAGGCTGGCTCACGGGTCCGCGCAGATCGGGCTCCAGCGCGTGCCCGTACCCGCCGTCCTCGTTGCGGTAGGCGTCGAGTGCCGTCTCCACCGCGTCCGCGGCGCCGTGCAGGAAGTGGTGGGCGAAGAGGCGCTGCTCCAGCACGCGCGCGGTGAGCCACACGAACTGTTCGGCGCGGAAGAGCGGGGAGCGCGCCTGGGGCGTGGAGGGGAGTGGGGAAGCTCCGATGTCGGCCATGCGTCAGACCGTAGGACGGAAAGCGGTCTCGGCAAGCGGTCACGGCCGGGGCCCACCCTCAGGGGCGGGATACTGGAGTCATGCGGTTGACGACCTTCTGGCAGCGGATGGCGGAACATTTCGGTCCGGGGTACGCCGACACCTTCGCGCGTGATCACGTCATGTCGGAGCTGGGCGGACGCACGGTGAACGAGGCGCTGGACGCCGGCTGGGCGGCGAAGGACGTGTGGCGCGTGGTCTGCACGGTCATGGACGTGCCGGGCGAACGCCACTGACGTCCTGCCCCGACACACTGCCGCCTTCCGACCGATGTGCCAATAGGTCGTGAAGGTGGCTGCGGTACGGCACTGGTCGGTCACGAAATCGCAGGTGGGCGCTGGTTGTCGGTGGCCTCGGCGACACTTGGCTCGTGGCACCCACCGACGAGAACCTCGTGGCACCCGCCGACGAGGCCACCGAGCCGCTGACCCGGCACGCGGCACCCACCGGTACGACAGCGCCCGACCGGCCCCGCTCCCGGACGCCGCCGTTCCGGGCGGCCGCATGCCGCGCTGCTCAAGGCACTGAGAGTGCCGTACGCGCCCGTGCTCGGTGTCTGGGTCGGGCTGGTGTCGCAGTTCATCCCCACCATCGGGACGTAGCTCGCGGGCGCGCTGCCGATGCTGATCGCCTTCACCGTCGCCCCACTGGTATGCGGTGTGGGTGCTGGCCTTCGTCGTGGTGAAGCGGTACGCCGTCACGGACGACCCCCGGGTGCACGGGCATCGCGGCCGCAGCCCGGGCGGACCCGGGATACGCGCGCGTACGGCCGACTGCGGGCCGGGGAGCCCGAGGCCGCCGAGGAGTCGTAGACCGCGTCCGCCGAGCCATTCCCGTAGGACGGACCTCAGTACGTCAGTACCGCCCACACACCCGCACCGGCGACGGCCACCACGTAACAGCCGACCGCCGCGGCCACGATGCGCCGGCGCGTCCGCCCGCTCCAGGACGAACTCCGGGGCGAGCGGGACAGCAGCCGGGCCAGCAGCGGCAGCACGAGGACCGCGTGCAGGCTGACGGCGTGCAGGGGCTTGAGCGGGGCCGTCGAGTGATAGGCGGCCTGCTGGTGGCCGGTCCGGGTCAGCACGACCCCGCGCGCGATCATCGCCGCGCCCGAGGCCAGCCCCACCAGCAGGATCGCGAATCCGGAGCGCACCGCCAGCGGCATGCCGGCGGGCCCCGTCGGCCGCTGCCGGAACGACGCGACGGCGAAGAGCGTGAGCACGACCACCAGGACACCGCCGCCCACCGCGAGCGTCATGGACACGGCCGTGTCGAAGGGGGTCTCCATGTTCAGATGCGAGGGCACCCGGCGCCACGCCTGCACGGTGATCCCGCCGACCTCCACCACGCAGTCGGCGGCGAACACGACCAGCAGGACCGCGCGCAGCCGGTCCGCGACGCGCAGATACGACGTGACCCAGGTGATCGCGATCAGCGTCAGCCCGAAGGAGAGCCCGAACGTGAAGGGCTTGCGCCAGGAGACCGGGCCGTACCAGGGGCCGCCGTCCACCGCGAACACCACCAGGTGCACGAGACCGGACAGGACGAGCAACAGCCCAGTCGCATGACAGAGGCGGTCGACGGATCGGCCGGCGGATCGGTTGACGGGTAGGCCGACGGATCGCTCGACGAGACGGGCGGTGACGCGGCCGGCGGCGCGCGGAGTCCTCATGCGCCAAGGCTCCCGGCGGCCGCCCGCGAGGTCGTCGTCCGGCCGAAGGCACCCGCCGTACGCCACGGGGAGTATCGCCGGGAACGGCGGCATCCGGCGCCCGGAAGGCAGCGGTCAGGGGGACACCGTGGCGGCGGGCGGGGTCCAGCGCCTGGTGCGGGGGACCGCGTCGGTGACGCCATAGTCCTTCTTGAGGTGCTCGGGGATGGCGTAGTGCATCACGCGCCCGCGCGTGAGGGAGGACAGTTCGAGGACCGTCGTCAGATGGCCGAGCCGGTCCAGGGCCCAGGCGCCGAGCGGGGAGCGGTCCTCGATGGTCTCCAGCACCCCGAGGAGGTGCGGGACGGCCTTCACCAGCGTGTCCCAGCGGGTGCGGGGCACCTGGAGCCAGTCGGCGCAGGTGTCGCCGACCAGATGGCGGACGAGGGCGGAGACGATCGGGTCGAAGAGAGTGCCGGGCACGACCTCCTCGTAGAGGTCGATGAGCTGCCGCGTCAGCTCCGCGCCCTCCGCCGAGGGGCCCATGTGACGGATCATGTACAGGTCGAGGAAGCTCCGTGCCTCCTGAAGGGTCTTCGGCACGGCCTCCTGGTCGACACCGAGCATGGCGCCGACCACCCGCCAGGCGTAGTAGTAGGCCTCCGCTCCCTCCGTGGTCATGTGGATGCCCAGCCGGTGCAGGCTGTCGAGGACGAGCAGCGAGAAGAACATCTGCCCGCCGATCATGTCCTCCTGGCAGATCGGCGTGCCCAGGGCCGCCGTGTCCCAGCGGTTCTCGCGCTTGAGGTGGTGCCGGATGGACGCGTGCAGCAGCCGGACCTTCTGGGCGGCCGGGATGAAGCGGCTGCCCGCCTCGAAGGCGTCCGGCCGCATCAGATAGACCGTGAACTGGCCGGTCTCCGCCATCCGCTTGGAGGGGTACTTCAGCGAGTGCGTGGCCGACAGCAGCCGCGCCACGTGCGGGACGACGTAACAGGCGGGCATGGAGGCGAAGGACAACGCCGTGGAGATGTGCACGTTGTTGTCGATGAAGAACAGCCGCGCCTTCTCCATCTCGCCCCAGTCCACCCACGACGGCGGCACGCTCGTCGCCCGGAGGTACTCGCGGGCCACGTCGGGCAGGCCGTCCGGCAGCGGAGCGCCGGCGGTGGAGACGTACCGCATCAGCGAGTTGAAGGTGCCGACCTCCCCGCGCGCGAAGAGCGTGGCGACGGTGGCGTCGGCGAGTTCGTCGCCGGCCTCCCGCAGGGCGTCCATCGATGCCTCGGTGACGGTCATGGCAGGGGGCTCCTTGTCCGGGAAGTCATGGGCGTGCGGCGAGTTGTGGGCATACGGGACGTCAGGGCCCGGGTCGTGGGCGGTCGCAGCCGTACGGGCGGGGAGGGCGGGGCAGACGGTCAGTACGGGCGGACCGTCGCCGCATGCGCCAGTTCGGCCAGGGCGTCGGCGGCGCGCGCGGACACGTCCAGGTCGTGGAGGGCGTCGAGTGCCTCCGCCACGCGCGCGGAGATCATGTTCTCGACCCGGTCCGGTGCCCCGAGCCGGCGCATCACCTCCCGTACGGCGTCCAGGCCGGCCCGGTCCGGCTCGCCCTGGCCCAGCAGGACCCGAAGCCGCTCGCGCTCGTCCGCGCCGGCGATGCGCCAGGTCTCCGCCAGCAGTGCGGTGGGGCGATGGCCGCGTACGTCGTCGGTATCGGCCTTCCCGGTGCGCTCCGGGTCCCCGAACAGGCCCAGCAGGTCGTCGCGCAGTTGGAAGGCCTCGCCGAGCGGCAGCCCGTACGCCGAGTAGCCCGCCCGCAGCCGTTCCCCGGCCCCGGCCAGGGTGCCGCCGATCAGCAGGGGCTGCTCGACGGTGTACTTGGCGGTCTTGTACCGGATCACCTTCAGCGACGCCGTGGTGTCCGGGACGGCCCCGGTGTGCAGGATCTCCAGGCACTCACCCGCGATCAGCTCACGGGCCAGCAGCGACCACAGCGGGCGGGCGCGGCCCAGATAGGCGGCGGGCAGCCCGCACGTGGCGAACAGCTGCCCGGCCAGCGACATCAGTAGATCCCCGACCAGCATCGCCAGCGACCGCGCGGCGGCGCCGGGGCGCGGATGCCCGGTCACGGCACCGCGCAGGGCCAGGTGGGCGGTGGGCCGGCCGTGCCGCAGGGGGCTGTCGTCGATCAGGTCGTCGTGCACGACCGCGGCGGCGTGCACCAGTTCCATGGAGGCCGCGGCCCGCACCAGTGCGTCACTGTCCGGCTGGCCGGCCGCACGCCAGCCCCAGTAGCAGAACGCCGCCCGCAGCCGCTTGCCGTCCGCGACCGCCGACTCCAGCTGGCCGGCCACCGGTCCGAGGGCCGGATCGACCTCGGTCAGCAGATCGGCCTCCCGGGCGACGAACGTGTGCAGCACCTGGTCGACGCGGGCCCGGAACCCGGCCGCGTTCCACCGCTCAGCCGCCATCGGCACCCCGGTGTACGCGCGCGTGCCGGGCGAGGATCTCCAAATGGGCCGGGGGTACGGTCGCGTAGCGGTCCAGCGCCAGCCGGCCGCGGGCCACCAGGTCCTGCTCGGCCGCCGATGCCAGCTCCGCGGTGTCCGAGCGGCGCAGCAGCCCCCTTACGGTCGTCACGGCCGAGCCCAGCGCGCTCACCGCCAGGTCCGCCACCCCCGCCACCAGCAGTACGGCCTGTTCGTCCAGACCGCCGCGGCGCCCCGCTCCCTCTGTCATGCCTCTCCCGCCAGTACGCCCGGTCTCCCGCCGGTGCCTTCGGGCGATGCCGGTCACGCATCGCCGTCACGTGAGCATGACGGCCCCGGACAGGCGGAGGTGGGTGGATTCGACGCCGGGTGCACCAATGGGTGACCGGTTCGGCAGGCCGTACGGTTCCGGTCCGCGTCCGCCCGCCGTCGCGCTCGTCGCCGCCGGTATGGCCACGCCCGCCGACGGCGACAGCGGCTTCGGCGCCGGCGTCGACGCCGCGAACAACGTGCTCGACCAGGCCGGCCGACCAGACTGGGCGGCAGCCGGGGCTCGCGGCACCGTCTCGTCCTGGGCGCGGCGCAGGGCCGCGGGATCCGGGGTGGGCCGACAGACGGCCTGGCGGCGGTCGCCGTGGGCCCACAGAGCCGGGCCTGTCCGGGCGGATACGGAGACGGGGGCTCGCCGAGACGCTGCGGGACGGGGCGCGACCAGGCGCGGGGCGGGGGGGGGCGAGCAGACAGGCGTGCTCGTTGCGCAGCAGCGCGTCCGCGACCTGTGCCGCTCGTGCCCGCTCCTGCCGCCCGGGGGGGGCAGCAGGACGGCGGGATCGTGTCACCGAGTCGCCGGAGCTGGCCGCCCCACCCCCGCGCACCGCGTCCCCCGAGGCCCGCTTCCTCCAGGAGCGCCGGTCGCACTCGGCCGTACCTGCGGGGTGCGCTTGACACGAAAATCGAACATCCATTCTTATGGAAGCTCAGGCAAGGCTCTAGGTGGTGGATTTCGACCCGTTTTGCGGGGAGATGTCCCCCGGTTATCCACAGGCTGGGCCTGCGTCGGGGCGCATTGTCAGTGGCAGGCGTTAGCGTCTTTGACGTGAAGCGATCGACTCAAGCAAACCGGGTGGAACCCATGGCAGGAACCGACCGCGAGAAGGCGCTCGACGCCGCGCTCGCACAGATTGAACGGCAATTCGGCAAGGGCGCAGTCATGCGCATGGGCGAGCGGTCGAAGGAGCCCATCGAGGTCATCTCGACCGGATCGACCGCGCTCGACGTCGCCCTCGGCGTCGGTGGCCTGCCGCGCGGCCGTGTCGTGGAGATCTACGGACCGGAGTCCTCCGGTAAGACGACCCTGACCCTGCACGCCGTGGCCAACGCCCAGAAGGCCGGCGGCCAGGTCGCGTTCGTGGACGCGGAGCACGCCCTCGACCCCGAGTACGCGCGCAAGCTCGGCGTCGACATCGACAACCTGATCCTCTCCCAGCCGGACAACGGCGAGCAGGCCCTGGAGATCGTGGACATGCTGGTCCGCTCCGGTGCCCTCGACCTCATCGTCATCGACTCCGTCGCCGCGCTCGTCCCGCGCGCGGAGATCGAGGGCGAGATGGGCGACAGCCACGTCGGTCTCCAGGCCCGGCTGATGAGCCAGGCGCTGCGGAAGATCACCAGCGCGCTCAACCAGTCCAAGACCACCGCGATCTTCATCAACCAGCTCCGCGAGAAGATCGGCGTGATGTTCGGCTCCCCGGAGACCACGACCGGTGGCCGCGCGCTGAAGTTCTACGCCTCGGTGCGTATCGACATCCGCCGCATCGAGACCCTGAAGGACGGCACCGAGGCGGTCGGCAACCGCACCCGCTGCAAGGTCGTCAAGAACAAGGTCGCGCCGCCCTTCAAGCAGGCCGAGTTCGACATCCTCTACGGCCAGGGCATCAGCCGCGAGGGCGGTCTGATCGACATGGGCGTGGAGCACGGCTTCGTCCGCAAGGCCGGCGCCTGGTACACGTACGAGGGCGACCAGCTCGGCCAGGGCAAGGAGAACGCGCGCAACTTCCTGAAGGACAACCCCGACCTGGCCAACGAGATCGAGAAGAAGATCAAGGAGAAGCTGGGCGTGGGGGTCCGGCCGGAGGAGCCCGCCGCCGAGCCCGGCGCGGACGCGGCGGTCACCGCCGCGGCCGACGACGACGCCAAGACGGCGCCCGCCGCCAAGGCCGCCAAGCCCAAGGCCGCCGCAGCCAAGAGCTGACCCGTGACACGACGAACCGACTGGGCCGAGTACGAGTACGCCACCCCCGGTGCCCCACGGGGGAGGGGCACAGGGGGCTGCCCGGACTCCGCCCCGGACGGTGACGACGGACACCGGGCCGGCGGGTACGGCGGGCGCGGAGGCTACGGCGCGCACGGAGAGTTCAGCGAGTACGGCGAGTCCGACGCCCCCGGCGAGCGCCGCGGCAGCGGTGGGGACGAGGGCGACGGCGGAGCCCGCCGGGGCGGCAAGGGCGGCCGGAGCCGGCGGCGGCGCGGCTTCGGGGACGCGCCCGGGGAGGACGAAGGCACCCCTTCCTCGTCGAGGGCCGAGCGGGGGGAGTCTTCAGGGGACCCGGCTGAGCGGGCACGGGCGATCTGCCTGCGCCTGCTCACCGGGACCCCGCGCACCCGCAAGCAACTCGCCGACGCCCTGCGCAAGCGGGAGATCCCCGAGGACGTGGCCGAGGAGGTGCTGTCGCGGTTCGAGGAGGTCGGACTGATCGACGACGGCGCGTTCGCGGACGCCTGGGTGGAGTCCCGGCACCACGGCCGCGGGCTCGCCCGCCGGGCACTCGCCCGGGAGCTGCGCACCAAGGGAGTGGACTCGGCGCTGATCGACGAGGCCGTCGGTCAGTTGGACACCGAGCAGGAGGAGGCGACCGCCCGCGAGCTGGTCGACCGCAAACTGCGTGCCACCCGCGGCCTCGACCGCGACAAGCGGCTCCGCCGCCTCGCCGGCATGCTCGCCCGCAAGGGCTACCCCGAGGGCATGGCCCTCCGCGTCGTCCGCCAGGCCCTGGAAGAAGAGGGCGAGGACACCGAGTTCCTGGGGGACGCGGACATCTGAGGCCCCCCGGGGCGGGGTTCTCTCGGCCGGCCGGCCCGACGGTGGCAGCGCACGCCGGGACGGCTCGTGGGTCTCCCGCGGTGGGGTTAGCCCCCGTTGAAGACGCGGGTTCGCCGCAGTGCTGTGCCGGGCCCGTCCGGGCGAGTCTGGAGGCACGCTGCGGGCCACGGCACGGACACACCGGCCGGGGCCCGGACGCGTACGACACCGCCGACGCGTACAACAGAAGAGAGCCCGCCCCGATGATGCTGCGTTACGCCCTCCAGACAGTGCGCGCCCGGAAGGCGGGCTTTCTCGGTGCCTTCCTCGCGCTGATGTGCGCGGCCGCTCTGATCACGGCCTGCGGCACCCTCCTCGACACCGGCCTGCGCGGCACCATCCGCACCGAGCGCTACGCTGCCACCCCCGTCGTGGTCACCGGAGACCCGTACGTCCACCAGACCACCGTCGAGCACAAAAAGGGCAAGACCAAGGTCAAGCACAAGGCGAAACCCATCGCCGAGCGCGCCTGGGTCGACGAGGGACTGCGCGGCCGACTCGCCAGCGTCCCCGGAGTGTCCCGGGTCGTGCCCGAACTCACCTTCCTCGCCCAGCCGTTGACCCCGGCCGGGACCGGCGGACGTACCGCCTACGGGCACGCCTGGGACTCCGCCGCGCTCACGCCGTACCGGCTGACCGCGGGCAGCGCGCCCCGGTCCGACGGTGAACTGGTCGTCGACGACTACCTCGCCGCACGCGCCCGGTTGCACCCCGGCGACCGGCTCACCGTGCAGTCCACCCGGACCCCGCGCAGCTACCGGATCACCGGTATCGCCGCCCCCGCCAGCGTCGTACGCCACCAGACCTCCCTCTTCTTCTCGGCCGCCGAGGCCCGCCGGCTGGCCGGGCGTCCGGGGCAGGTCAGCGCGTTCGGGGTGCTGCCGGTCCGGGGGACGGATCCCGGACGGATGCGACAGGCCGTGGCGGCGGTGCTTGACGGCACCTCCGTCCAGGTCGCGGGTGGCGACGCCCGGGGGCCCGCCGAGTTCCTGGACGCGGCGAACGCCCGCACCCGGCTGGTCAGCATGGGCGGTGCCATGGGCGGCACCGCGCTGCTGGTGGCGGTGCTCGTGGTCGTCGGCACCTTCGGACTCACCGTGCAGCAGCGCCACCGGGAACTCGCCCTGCTCCGCGCCATCGCCGCCACCCCCGGGCAGATCCGCGCCCTGCTCGGCCGGGAGGCGCTGATCGTCGGCGCGGCGGCGGGCACCGTGGGCGCGCTGCTCGGGCTGCCGCTCGGCGGCGCGCTGTACGCCAGGTTCGTCGCCCTGGGCGCCGTACCCGCCACGCTCGAACGCACCGTCAGTGTCTTCCCGCCACTGGCCGCTCTCGCCGCCACCCTGTTCGGAGCCTGGGCCGCGGCCCGGATCGCCTCCCGCAGGATCACCCGCATCCGCCCGACCGAGGCGCTGGCCGAGGCCAGGATCGCACCCGGTCGTCCCGCGTGGGGCCGGACCGCGGCCGGGCTGCTGCTTCTCGCCGGCGCTGCCGTCCTCGTCGTCGTCCTCACCTCTCTGCGCACCGAGCCCGCCTCGACTCCCGTGACGTTCCTCGCCGTCGTCGTCCTGTCCACCTCCGTCGCCCTGCTCGGCCCGCTCCTCGTCAGGGCGGCCGCCCTGCTGCTCGCCGGCCCGCTCCGGCTCACCGGTCACGGCGGCCGCCTCGCCACCGCCAACCTGCGCGGCAACGCCGCCCGGATGGCCTCTGTCGTCACCCCCCTCACCCTGCTCGTCGGCATGACCTGCACCGTGCTGTTCGTCCAGTCCACCCTCGGCGACGCCGCCCGCGCCCAGGTCCGCGACGGGGTCCGGGCCGACTGGGTCGTCGCCGCGCAGGGGCCCGGCGTCCCCCACGAGGCCGCCCAGCGGCTGCGCGCGGGGCACGACACCGTCACCGAGGTCGTCCGCACGACCGTGCGCATCGGTCTCGACAAGTACCCGGCGCAGGGTGTCACCCCGGCCGGTCTGACCCGTACCTGGGACCCGGACGTCACCGCCGGCTCCCTCGACCGGCTCGGCCCGGACACGGTCGCCGTCAGCCGACTGGCCGCCGATCAGCACCACTTGGCGCCCGGCAGCACCCTGAAACTCACCCTCGGCGACGGCACGCCCGCCACGCTCACCGTCGCCGCCGTCTATGCCCGGGGTCTGGGCTTCGGCGATCTCACCTTCGCCCACGACCTCCTCGCCCGGCACGTCGACAACCCGCTCGCCTCCTCCGTCCTCGTCAGCACAGCCCGTACACAGACACAACTCGCGACTACCCTCCGTGAGTTCCCGGGGCTTCGGGTTTTCTCCCCGGCCGACGCCGACGCCCTCCAGGCCGACCGGCAACAGACGAACGCCGAGGTCAACTACCTCGCCATGGGGCTAGTGCTGGCCTTCACCGCCATCGCCGTCGTCAACACGCTCGCCATGTCGGTGGCGGAGCGTGTCCGGGAGTTCGCCCTGCTCCGGCTCGCCGGGGCGACCCGCCGCCAGGTGCTGCGCATGCTGCGCACCGAGGTGCTGAGCCTGCTGCTCCTCGCCACCTCGCTCGGCAGCGGGATCGCCCTCGCCGTGCTCACGGCGTTCAGCGTCGGCATGACCGGCCGGGCCGCGCCCACGGTCACGCCCCTGCTCCATCTCACCGTCGTCGCGGTGGCCGCTCTGCTCGCACTCGTCGGCAGCGCGGTCCCGGGGCGGGCGGCGCTGCGGGTGCGGGCGGTGACGGTGGCCACCGCCCGGGAGTAGCACCCAGGAGCCGGGGCGGCCGTCGTCAGCGCGCCGGCGGCTCCACCGGCAACCCCTGTGCCCGCCACGCCTGGAAGCCGCCGACCAGGTCGGTCGCCCGGTGCAGGCCCAGTTGGTGCAGGGAGGCGGCGGCGAGACTGGAGGCGTAGCCCTCGTTGCAGAGGACCACGACGCGCAGATCGTGGCCGGTGGCCTCGGCAACGCGGTGACTGCCTAGTGGATCGAGGCGCCACTCCAGTTCGTTGCGCTCGATGACGAGAGCGCCGGGGATCAGCCCGTCCCGCTCGCGCAGGGCCGCGTACCGGATGTCCACCAGCAGCGCCGCCCCGGTGCGCGCCGCCTCGTGCGCCTCATGTGCCTCGATACGCCGGTAGCCCGCGCGCACCCGCTCCAGCAACGCGTCGATGCCGAGCGGCCGTTCGCCCGCGTCCGCCGCCGGTCCGGTGCCGCCCGCCGGGGTCTCCTCCGTGCCGCTCACTGCCAGTCCTCCGGCCGCTCCACCTGCTCCAGGCGCAGTACCTGACCCGTGCGGCTGTAGCGGCGGATACGGGGAAGGGGCGGGTGGTAGGCGTGGACGGAGATCGCGTGCTCGGTGCGGGACGCGTTGAGGACCTCGTGGACGTGGTGGCGGCCGAAGGCACGGCCCTCGCCGGCGGGGAGGCGGCGTACGCGGTCGACGCCCTCGGAGAGTTCCAGGGTCTGCCAGCCGTCGGTGGGCAGCCGGGCGGCGAGCGAGTTCTCCTTGAGCTCGCCCGAGGCCGTGACGAACGCGCCGACCGACTCGGCGTGGTCGTGCCAGCCGGTACCGGTGCCGGGCGGCCAGCCGATCAGCCAGGCCTCGCTGCCGCCCGGCCCCTCCAGCCGCACCCAGGTACGGCCCTCCGGGTCGAGCGGAAGGGAGGCGATCAGCGCGGCGTCGGTGGCCGTACGCCGGGCGAAGGCGAGCAGGTCCGCCTGGGTGGGCGCCGAACGGACACCGGGCGAGGCAGGACGCACGGAAGCAGCGGCAGGGGACGCGGAAGCAGGGGAGACAGACACGAGCACCGTCCTGGAAGTTCGCGGAAACGGGCGCACGACGGCGCCCGGAGAGGGAGGGGGAGCGAATTCAGCAGGACGGACGACACACACAGCCCGCGTAGCGGACGAGGTCCATGTGGACCCTCCGCCACAGGCGCACACAGGTGTCGGTCATGGTCCGGAGTACAGCATGCGCGTGCACTCCGGTCAACTCACCGTCACCATGTGGACAGAGCGTGATCGGTGTACGGGTCAGCGCGCGCCGGAGGCGGCCTCCGCCTCCTCCTTCACCGCGCCGCCCACCGCCGCTTCCGCCGCCGAGTACAGGGCGGCCGGACGGACCCCGCTCAGCGCCGTGACCAGGTGGCCGTCGGGGCGTACGAGCAGCACGCTGTGCGCCGGCGCACCCGGGTAGTCCTCGGCGACCAGCAGCTCGGCGGGGTGCGGCAGCGCGGTCACGGCCGCCGCGAGCCGGGGCATCACCCCGGCGGACATCCAGTGCTTACGGTCCCACACGCCCGTGCCCGGCGCGATCAGCACGACGAGCAGGGCGCCGCGGCCGAGCCGGTCGCGCAGCCGGACGAACGAGCCGTCCTCCGCGGTGACCCGGACGTCGGTGACCTGCGCGCCGGGTGCGGTCCCGACCGGGATCCGGCCGTCCAGCGGCGGGGGCGCGAGCGGTGAGTCGGCGTACGTCCCCGGTGCGCCGAGCGCCCCGCGCCCCAAGTGGCCGTCCGCCAGCAGCGCGTCGTGGCCCCGGGCGGTGCCCGGCACCATCTGGCGCAGCCCGCCTCCGCCACGCAGCACCGGCAGTACCTGGTCGGCGGCCCGCAGCCGGGCGGAGACGGCGGCGCGCCGCTCGGTCTGGTAGCTGTCCAGCAGCGCCTCGTGGTGCCCGTGGTGCCAGGCAGGCGCCAGCTTCCAGGCGAGGTTGTCGGCGTCCCTCAGGCCCTCGTCGAGCCCCTGGGTGCCGAGCGCGCCGAGCAGATGCGCGGCGTCCCCGGCGAGGAGGACCCGGCCCGCGCGCCAGCGGCGGGCCAGCCGGTGGTGCACGGTGTGGACACCGGTGTCGAGCAGGTCGTACGGCGGTGTGGTGCCGTCCGTCCAGCCCGCGAGCGTCTCGCGGATCCGGGCCACCAGGGTCTCGGGCGTGACCAGGTCCCTGCCGGGCGGCAGCAGCCAGTCCAGGCGCCACACGCCGTCCGGGAGGGGGCGGGCGGTCACCTCCACGGCCGAGGGCCCGGACTGCCGCCACGGCGGCGTCCGATGGATCAACGCTCGGCCCTCCCACGGAAGTTCCGCGCGCAGCGCGGCGACCGCGTGCCGCTCCACCGCCGTACGGCCCGGGAAGCGGATGTCCTGGAGTTTGCGCACCGTGGAACGCGGTCCGTCGCAGCCGACCAGGTAACTGCCGCGCCACCAGGTGCCCTTGGGGCCGCGGGAGTGCGCGGTGATGCCGGAACGGTCCTGCTCGATCGCGTCCAGGCGGCTGTCCACGGCCATTTTCACCAGGGGATCGTCGGCGACGGCCGTGCGCAGGGCGGCGGTGAGGACGTGCTGGGCGATGTGCAGCGGGGCGGCGGGGCCCGCCTCGGTGAAGTCGACCTCGTTCATCACCTGCTTGCGCCTGAGGGACCGCCATCCGGCCCAGCGCATGCCGTAGGTGTCGAGCGGCACTCCCGTCAGCCGCTGCAGCAGCGCGGCCGTGTCCTCGCGCAGCACGACGGTGCGCGCCGGGCGGGGTTCGTCCTTGCCGGGGCCCTCGTCCAGGACGACGGACGGCACCTCCTGGCGGGCCAGCGCCAGGGCGAGCGTGAGCCCGACGGGCCCGGCTCCGACGACGATCACCGGGTCCACGGCGTGGCGCCCCCTGCCCGCAGCGGTGCCTCGACGGACGACGGTGAACAAGAAGGTGAAGCGGGGTGCACGATCACAGAACGTATGCAACCCATTGGCAGAGTTTGCGTCAAGCGACAAGGGGCAGTGGCGATCATGCCACTGCCCCAGGGGCCCGTACGGGTGAGTGCCGAGGTGTCAGGCGGCGCTGCCGGTACCGACGGTGCCACCCACCGCGGCCGGATTCAGCTCCTCCAGGTCCTCCGCGCCGAGCACCGCGCCCGTGCTGCGCTTGCTGCGCCGCAGCCGGCGCTCCAGCCAGCTCGCGAAGGAGGTCAGGGCGAAGTTGAGCACGATGTAGATGGCGGCGACGACGACGAAGCTGGCGAAGACGTTCGCGTAGTTGGCCGCGAGCGTGCCGCGGTTGTTGAGCAGCTCGGTGAAGCCGAGCATCACACCGCCGAGCGCGGTGTCCTTCACGATGACCACGAGCTGGCTGACGATGGCCGGCAGCATCACGGTGACCGCCTGCGGGAGCAGGATGCTGGTCATCGTCTGCCCCTTGCGCAGACCGATCGCGTACGCCGCCTCCGTCTGGCCCTTGGGCAGGGCCAGGATGCCGGCCCGCACGACCTCGGCGAGCACCGAGGCGTTGTAGAGCACCAGGCCGGTGACCACCGCGTACAGGGGCCGGTCGTCGCTGCTGACCTGCGTGTAGAGGTTGTAGAACTCGCTGGCGAACAGCATCAGCAGCAGCACCGGGATCGCCCGGAAGAACTCGACCACCACGCTCGCCACCGCGCGCACCCAGCGGTGGTCCGACAGCCTGGCTATGCCGAAGACGGCGCCGAGCGGCAGGGCGATGACCATGGACAGCGCCGCGGCCTTGAGGGTGTTGCCGAGTCCGGGCAGCAGGTACGTCGTCCAGGCCTCGGACGTGGTGAACGGCTGCCACAGCGCCCACTTCAGCTGCTGCTTGTCGTCCATCGTCGTCCAGACCCACCAGGCCAGCGCGGCCAGCAGGACGACGAAGACGACGGACAGGAGCGCGTTGCGCAGCCTGGCACGGGGGCCGGGCGTGTCGTAGAGGACGGAACTCATCGCTTCACCGCCAGTCGCTTGCCGAGCCAGCCCAGGAGCAGGCCGACCGGCAGGGTCAGGACCACGAAGCCGAGGGCGAAGACGGCGCCGATCGCCAGGGTCTGGGCCTCGTTCTCGATCATGGTCTTCATCAGGGCCGCGGCCTCGGCGACGCCGATGGTGGCCGCGACGGTGGTGTTCTTGGTCAGCGCGATCAGGACGTTGGCGAGCGGACCGACGACCGCGCGGAACGCCTGCGGCAGCACGATCAGGCGCAGGGTCTGGCCGAAGTTCAGCCCGATCGCGCGGGCCGCCTCGGCCTGGCCGAGGGGCACGGTGTTGATGCCCGAGCGCAGCGCCTCGCAGACGAACGCGGCGGTGTAGGCGATGAGGCCGAGGACCGCCAGGCGGAAGCCCTGGATCTTGAAGTCGGAGGCGCCCAGCGTCACTCCGAAGACGTCGGCGAGACCCAGCGAGGTGAACAGGATGATGATCGTCAGCGGGATGTTGCGGACGATGTTCACGTAGGCGGTGCCGAAGCCGCGCATGACCGGGACCGGGCTGACCCGCATCGCGGCCAGCAGGGTGCCCCAGACGAGGGAGCCGACCGCGGAGAGGACGGTGAGTTTCACCGTCATCCAGAACGCCCCTAGGACGTCGTAACCAGAAAGAAAGTCGAACACGATCTCCCGCGCTTCCGGGTGTGTGGCGTACGTGGAGGGCGGGGCGCGCCGCCGGGAGAGCGGCGGCGGCGCGCCTTGGTGACCCTGCGTCACCCGCCGGAGTCAGCGCCGGCGGAGTTCCGCGTTACTTGACGATCTGGCCGATCTTCGGCGCGGGCTCGTTCTTGTAGTTCGCCGGGCCGAAGTCCTTCTTCACCGCGGCGTCCCAGGAACCGTCGCTGACCATCTTCTCCAGCGCCTTGTTGATCTTGTCGAGGGTGGCGGAGTCGCCCTTCTTGACGCCGATGCCGTAGTTCTCGTTGCTCAGCTTCAGACCGGCGAGCTTGAACTGGCCCTTGTACTTGTCCTGCGCGGCGTAGCCCGCGAGGATCGAGTCGTCGGTGGTCACCGCGTCCACCGCGCCGCTCTGCAGGCCCGCCATGCACTCCGAGTAGGAGCTGTACTCCCTCAGGTTGGCCTTCGGGGCGATCGTCTTCTGGATGTGCTGCGCCGGGGTGGAGCCGGTCACGGAACACAGCTTCTTCTGGTTGAGGTCCGTGCCCTTGGCGATCGTCGAGTCCTTCTTGACCAGCAGGTCCTGGTGGGCCAGCAGGTACGGACCGGCGAAGTCGACCTTCTGCTTGCGCTCGTCGGTGATCGAGTAGGTGGCGGCGATGAACTTCACGTCGCCGCGCTGGAGCGCGTTCTCACGGTCGGCGCTCTTGGTCTCCACGAACTGGATCTGGTCCGGCTTGTAACCGAGCTGCTTGGCCACGTAGGTGGCCACGTCCACGTCGAAGCCCGAGAAGGAGCCGTCGGGCTGCTTCAGGCCGAGACCGGGCTGGTCGAACTTGATGCCGATCTTGATCTTGTTGCCGTCCGAGGCGCTGTTCGAGTTCTTGCCGCCGCACGCGGTGGCGCCCACCGTGAGGGCGAGAACGGCGGCCGAAGCGGCGGTGACCTTGCGGAGCTTCATCGTGAACTTCCTTTGCGTGGAGGAGAGATCGAGGTCCGTGCGGGCGGGCGGTCGGCACCGCCCGGGCGGCGCGCCCTCAGTGGTGCAGGATCTTGGACAGGAAGTCCTTGGCCCGGTCGCTGCGCGGGTTGCTGAAGAACTGCTCGGGCGTGGCCTGTTCGACGATCCGGCCGTCGGCCATGAAGACGACGCGGTTCGCGGCCGAGCGCGCGAATCCCATCTCGTGGGTGACGACGATCATCGTCATGCCCTCACGGGCGAGCTGCTGCATGACCTCGAGGACCTCGTTGATCATCTCGGGGTCGAGGGCCGAGGTCGGCTCGTCGAAGAGCATGACCTTCGGGCCCATCGCCAGCGCCCGCGCGATCGCCACGCGCTGCTGCTGACCGCCGGACAGCTGGGCGGGGTACTTGTCGGCCTGGGTGCCCACCCCGACCCGGTCGAGCAGCGCCCGGGCCTTCTCCTCCGCCTGCTGCTTCTCCGCCTTGCGGACCTTGAGCTGGCCCAGCATCACGTTCTCGAGCACGGTCTTGTGCGCGAAGAGGTTGAAGGACTGGAACACCATCCCGACGTCCGCCCGCAGCCGGGCCAGCTCCTTGCCCTCCTGGGGCAGGGGCTTTCCGTCGATCGTGATGGTGCCGGAGTCGATCGTCTCCAGGCGGTTGATCGTGCGGCACAGAGTCGATTTTCCGGACCCCGAGGGCCCGATGACCACGACGACCTCGCCGCGGGCGATCGTCAGGTCGATGTCCTGGAGCACGTGCAACGCGCCGAAGTGCTTGTTGACGCTCTTCAGCACGACCAGTTCGTCGGACGTGACCGTGTCTTCCTTGGTCAGCGCTGCTTCGGTCATCGCTCTCGTGCTCCGTCCTGCTCGGTTTCGGAGGACAGTAATGAGCCGCTGTGACCTGCGTCATCACATCTGAGGGAGATCTGAGCATCACGATCCGATAGCAAACGGACACGTGTCGTAGCACATGCTCCCCGCGCGCGTATCGGCCGGATAACGGAAGCGACAGGCAACCGGAACCCTCTTGACGCCGTCCTTGTCCATCGGCGTCACTGCCATGGTGCACGCGCGCGTGCAGCTACAAGACGCACGAGAACCGACACCGTACGACCGCTGAACCGGAGGGGGACGGGATGAGACTGCTGCTCGTCGAGGACGACAACCACGTCGCCGCGGCCCTGTCCGCCGTCCTCGCGCGGCACGGCTTCGAGGTCACGCACGCGCGTAGCGGCGAGGAAGCCCTCCAGGCGCTCGTCCCCGAGAGCGACGGTTTCGGTGTCGTCCTGCTCGACCTCGGCCTGCCCGACCAGGACGGATACGAGGTCTGCGGCAAGATCCGCAAGCGCACCGGCACCCCGGTGATCATGGTCACCGCACGCTCCGACGTGCGCTCGCGCATCCACGGGCTCAACCTCGGCGCCGACGACTACGTCGTGAAGCCGTACGACACCGGGGAACTGCTCGCCCGGATCCACGCCGTCAGCCGGCGCACCGCCCACGAGGACGCGGGGCCCGGCGGCGACGGCTCGCTGCTGCTCGGTGCCGTGCGCATCGAACTGCCCACCCGCCAGGTCACCGTGGGCGGTTCGGTCGTCCAGCTGACCCGCAAGGAGTTCGACCTGCTCGCCCTGCTCGCGCAGCGTCCGGGCGTCGTCTTCCGGCGGGAGCAGATCATCAGCGAGGTCTGGCGCACCAGTTGGGAGGGCACCGGCCGTACCCTGGAGGTGCACGTCGCCTCCCTGCGCGCCAAACTGCGCATGCCCGCGCTGATCGAGACCGTACGCGGCGTCGGCTACCGGCTCGTCGCGCCGGCCGCCTAGCGGGGCCGGGTGCGCGCACGTCTGCTGCCGCTGCTCATCGTCCTGATGGCGGCCGTACTCCTCGCTCTCGGCCTGCCGCTCGCCATCAGCGTGGCCGCCGCCGAGCAGCAGAAGGTCGTCGTCGACCGGATCGACGACACGGCGCGCTTCGCCGCGCTCGCCCAGTTCGTCACCGGCGGCCCGAGCGGTTCCCGCCGGACGGGCACGGACGAGCGCCTGGAGGCGCTGCGCAGCGAACTCGACAGCTACTACGGCGTCTACGGCATCAAGGCCGGTGTCTTCTACCGCAACAGCTCCGCCATGGCCAATGCCCCCGACGACTGGTTCGTACCGCCGAGGGGGGAAGTCCGGGACGCGTTCGAGGAGGCGCTGCTCAGCCGGCGCAGCCACGACCCGCGGCAGGCGTGGCCCTGGCAGCGCAGCCGGCTGGTCGTCGCCTCGCCGGTGATCCGGGACGGGGACGTCGTGGCGGTCGTGGTCACCGACTCGCCCACCGGGCAGATGCGGTCACGGATCCTGCACAGCTGGCTGCTCATCGCGGCCGGCGAGAGCGCGGCGATGCTGCTGGCCGTCGGGGCGGCGCTACGGCTCACCGGCTGGGTGCTCAGACCGGTCCGCGTCCTGGACGCCACCACCCACGACATCGCCACCGGACGCCTGAAGTCCCGGGTCGCGGCGGCCGGCGGACCGCCGGAACTCAGAAGGCTGGCCCGGTCGTTCAACGAGATGGCGGACAACGTCGAGGACGTGCTGGAGCAGCAGCGCGCCTTCGTCGCCGACGCCTCGCACCAGCTGCGCAACCCGCTCTCGGCGCTGCTGCTGCGCATCGAACTGCTCGCCCTCGAACTCCCCGAGGGCAACGAGGAGATCGCCTCGGTCCGCACCGAGGGCAAGCGTCTCGCGCAGGTGCTGGACGACCTGCTCGACCTCGCGCTGGCCGAGCACGCCGAGGCGGACCTGAGCCTGACCGACGTCGGCGCGCTCGCCGAGGAGCGGATGGCCGCGTGGTCACCGGCCGCCGACGCGAAGGGCGTCCGGCTGACCGGGGAGTGTCCGCCCACGACCGGCTGGGCCGACCCGATCACCCTGTCCAGCGCCCTGGACGCGGTGATCGACAACGCCGTGAAGTTCACCCCCGAGGGCGGCACGGTGGCGGTCACCGTGGCGGTCGACGGCGACACCTCCATGGTCGTGGTGACCGACACCGGTCCCGGCCTTACCGAGGAGGAACTCGCGCGCGTGGGCGACCGCTTCTGGCGCAGCGGCCGCCACCAGAACATCAAGGGCTCGGGCCTCGGCCTGTCCATCACGCGCGCGTTGCTCACGGCGGGCGGCGGCTCGATCACCTACGACCACCACGAACCGGGCGGTCTCCGCGTGACGGTGCGGGTGCCGCGGCACGGGGAGCACTGAGGGGACGGGCTCCGGCGTGTCCGCCCCGCTCCGGCCGCCTTACGGCTTCACCGAGCGGTAGTACCGGCGGGCGCCCTCCTGGAGGTACAGCGGGTCCGTGTAGATCGCGGTGCGCAGGTCGACCAGTTGGGCGCTGTGGACGTGGGCACCGATGCCGTCGCGGCTCTTGATGACCGTGCGGGTCAGCCACTCGGTCAGCCGGGGGTCCACGTCCGTGCGGGTGATCAGGAGGTTGGCGACGGCGATCGTCGGCACCTCGCTGCCCTGCTGCACGACGGGGTAGGCCGACTCGGGGATGCTGGTGGCCCGGTAGTAGCGGTTCTCCTGCCCCTCGTCGTGCAGCTTGGCGACGAGGTCGCCGTCGATCGGCACGAACGTGAACGCGGCCTCCTTCGCCAGCCCGGCCAGCCCCTTGGTGGGCAGTCCGCCGGACCAGAAGAACGCGTCGATCTTGTTCTGCCGCAGCCGCTCGGGCCCGGTGTCGATGCCGTCACCGGCCGGGGTGATGTCCCGGTGCGGGTCGATGCCGGCGGCCTTGAGCACCCGGTCGGCGATCAGCCGGACCCCGGAGTGCGGCAGCCCGGTCGCCACCCGCTTGTGCCGCAGGTCCGCCACACTGCGGATGTCCGAGTCACTGCGCACGATGAGGTGCACGTAGTCGTCGTAGAGCCGGGCCACCCCGCGCAGCCGCCCGGCGCCGCTGCCGTGTGCCAGCTCGTACGTCTCCACCGCGTCGGCCGCCGCGATGGTGAAGTCGGCCTTGCCCGTCGCCACCCGCTGCACGTTCTCCTGCGAACCGGCGCTGCCGAGCAGTTCGACCTTCAGCCCGGGCATGTCCTTGGCCAGCTCGGTGCGCAGCCGCTCGCCGTACTCCTGGTAGACCCCCGAGGACGTGCCCGTGCTGAAGACGATCGTCCCGCTCGGCGGCCTCTCGCCCAGGGGCAGCAGCCACCACAGCAGCAGCCCGAGCAGCACGGCCCCGGTGGCCGCGACCGGCAGCGCCCGGCGCCTGCCGAGCCGGGGGAACACCTTCGACATGCGGCGATCCTGCCAGTCCGGGCGCGCCCATGACCAGGGCCGGGGTCACTCCCCGGGCGACGAGGAGGGCACGGGCGCTGTCAGTGGCGGCCGTTAGAGTCGACGCATGAGCACTTCGCCCGCCGACCTCGTCCGTGAGTTCCACCATGCCTTCGGCCTCGACGCCCGCAGCACGCCGGCGGAGGTGGACCCCCAACTGGCCGCGCACCGCGGGATACTGCTCGCCGAGGAGGCCGCGGAGGTCGCCGAGGTCGCGGTCGACGGCCCGCTGGACAAGCTCGCGCACGAACTGGCCGATGTGGTCTACGTCGCATACGGGACGGCGCTCGTCCACGGCATCGACCTCGACCAGGTGATCGCCGAGATCCACCGCGCCAACATGAGCAAGATCGGCCCGGACGGGCAGGTCGCCCGCCGGGCCGACGGCAAGGTCCTCAAGGGTGAGCACTACCGCGCCCCGGACGTGTCGGCCGTACTGCGCGGCCAGGGCTGGATACCGGCGGAGCCGGGCGCCCAGGGGTCCTAGGGGGTCTTCAGGGTGCCGCCCGCCAGTCTCCACTCGCGGTGCAGCGCGCCCAGCGGGATGTCCCGGTGGACGATCGGCGTGCCGAACACGGACAGCTGGAGCCGCAGCGTCCCGGACAGGTCGACGCCGCCGTACACGCGCCAGGCCATCGAGGCCTTCACCCCGCCCGTGCCGGCGGAGGGCGAGCCGTCGCGGGATGAGGCGGTGGCCGTGCCGGAGGCCTCGCCGCGCAGGTAGGGGGCCAGGTCGGCGGTGACGCCGACGGCGCCGTAGAGGCCGACGGAGGCCTCGGCGCCGAGCGCCGTCTTCAGGGACCCGGCGGTGGTGACGGACGCGCGTACGGGGGTGCTCGTCATGTCCGAGGAGCTGACCGGCGTCCAGCCCTTGGCGGGGCCGAAGGTGCCGCCCGCCGTGAAGGCGCCCTTGAGGCTCTGCTCGACGTCGACGGTGACGTGTCCGTCACCGCTGAGCTGGACGTAACAGGTCAGGTCGAGGTTGACGACGACGGGGACCGGGCCGACCTGGAGGACGGGGGCGGCGTGCAGCGTGGCGAACGGGATCCGCAGCGGCGCGCCGGTCGTCGCGGCGGCCCGGCCCCCGACCGACCAGCCGGAGGTCCAGCGACCGGACACGCCGAGGTACGCCGACCCGGGTGTCACGCCGGTGCCGGTGCCGCCGTAGGCGAAGTCGACCCGCGGGGCGACCTGGACGAAGCCGTGCACCGAGGCACCGGCCGACACCGGGGCGTCCTTCGCCGTCGGCACCGCGGCGCTCACGTCGAGCCGGAGACTGCCGAGCGGCACCGTCGCGCCCTTCGGGCCGACGTGCACGTCACCGGCCTTGGCCCAGGACACCTTCACACCGGGCAGCAGCTTCTCGACGGCGAAGGACGCGGGGTCGACCGGCACGGCGCCTTTCGCGGTGGCGTCACCGAGCAGCGCGTTCAGCGTGGCCGGTTCCGTCTGCACCTGCGTGCCCCGGTCCGTCTCGCCGATCACCTTGGTGACCTTGGCGAGCAGTCCGTGCGGCGCCCCGGGCGCGGGCGCGCTGGCGATCACGTCGCCCACGGCGGTCCGGTGCGCGACGCCCGGGGAACTGCCGGAAGGAGCGGGGGAGGCCGAGGGGGTGGCGGTCGAACTCCCTTGTCGGGGCTGCTCGTCGGACAGTACGGCCCGTCGCGTGCGGCTGTCGTACGAGCTGACGGCGAGCGTGGTCCGGTGTGCGCGCTGCCCGCTGCCCGGCGGGCCCGCCGTGGCGGTCGCGGGGGCGGCGGGAGCGGCGGCGACGGCGAGTGAGCGGTCCGTGCCGTCGGCGGCACGGTCGATGGCCGTGGACGGCTGTCCGCGTCCGGCGGCCGACGCCGGTTCGGCGTGCGGTGCGGAGGAGGAGCAGGCCGTGGCGAGAAAGAGGGTGGTCACGGCGAGGGCGGGCAGCAGGGCGTGCCTGTGCCTCGTGCGTCTGCGCAAGGTCGGTCCTGGATGCAGTGGGGGGTGGCAGAGAGATGCCGGCGGGCGGGTTGCCCAGCGGTCGTACCGGCCGGTAACTCGATGTCGAACCATGAGCATGCCACGCCGTGTCCATCGCTCCCTCACCGTCCGGCCACAACTGAACGTGAGCTGTGACACGGCGTGTTCGGGCCATCCTTGGCCGAAGTGCGCTCGTGCGCACGGGTGTTGCGGGTGGCAGCCGTCCCCGGGCGGACGGCGGCCACCTGGGGACTCCGTGACGGGCCGGGGCTCAGCGGCCGTCGAGCCCGGCCCCGCCGAGCCCGGTCAGCAGCCCCGACAGCAGTGCGACGTCCTCACCGCTCCACGCCCGGACGGCGAAGACCTCGGCGGCGGTCTCCTCGGCCGTGGCGCGCATCTCCGCCAGCCGCCTGCGGCCCGTCGGGGTCAGCGACGCGTAGGCCACGCGCGCGTCGCGGGCGTCCGGCTCGCGGGTCACCAGTCCGATCCGCTCCAGCGGGGCCAGCCCGCGCGTGACCCCGGAGGCGGTCAGGCCCAGGGCCTCGGCGAGATCGACCCGGCGCATCCGTCCGCCGGGCGCCTGTCCCAGCCGCAGCAGCAGGGTGAAGTCGGCGAGGCTCACCCCGTGCAGCCCGCTCAGCCGGGAGTCGAAGCGCCGTACGAGCGCCGCCTGCGCCCTGACCAGGCGCAGGGCCGCGTCGAGGGTGTCACTCATCGCCGCCCCGCTCCCTCCGCAGGCCATTGCTGGATCCTTGAGTACTCAAGTTTATGCTCCGCCGAAACGCGCCGCGCGCCGCTGGCGCTTGCCCATCGGAGCCTGGGAGAGGTCCTCGGCACTGGAGCGCAGGTTCTTGAAGCCGTAGCCGCGCTCGCTCAGCCAGGCCCGCGCCGCCTCCTCGGCCCGCTCGGTCGCCTCCAGGATGTCCTCCTCTTCCTCGCCGGTGTCACTGAAGCGGAAGACGAAGGCGGGGCGGGCGGCGATGTCGTAGGTGAGGCTGCCCTCGGGCGTGAACGCGGCGCGCAGCACGTCGTGTGCCGCGGCGTCGGCCAGCAGGGCGGCCCGCTGCGCGTCGGTGAGGCCGTCGAAGGCGCCGCGGACGGTGATCCGGAACGTACGTGTGGTCATTCCGCGACCCTAGGCGCAGCGGACGCGCCCGCTCCACCCGGTTTCGGCTCCGGCCGGCCGGGACGGCGCCGGCATCGCGGCCCCGCCCGCACCCCGTCGGCCCGCCGATCCCGGTCGCCCCGGCCAGCGCCTACCCTTGACCCATGACCAGCAGCAGCGACCGGAGCCGGGCAGTGGACGTTCAGGGACCCAAGACCTACGAAGTACGTACCTACGGGTGCCAGATGAACGTCCACGATTCCGAGCGATTGTCCGGGCTGCTGGAGGAGGCCGGGTACGTGCGGGCCCCGGAGGGCTCGGACGGCGACGCCGACGTCGTGGTCTTCAACACGTGCGCCGTCCGCGAGAACGCCGACAACCGGCTGTACGGCAACCTCGGCCGGCTCGCGCCGAGGAAGGCCTCGCGGCCCGGCATGCAGATCGCGGTCGGCGGCTGCCTCGCGCAGAAGGACCAGGACACCATCGTGCAGAAGGCGCCCTGGGTGGACGTCGTCTTCGGCACGCACAACATCGGCAAGCTGCCGGTCCTGCTGGAACGCGCGCGCGTGCAGCAGGAGGCCCAGGTCGAGATCGCCGAGTCGCTGGAGGCGTTCCCCTCGACGCTGCCGACCCGGCGCGAGAGCGCCTACGCGGCCTGGGTGTCGATCTCCGTCGGCTGCAACAACACCTGCACCTTCTGCATCGTCCCGGCCCTGCGCGGCAAGGAGAAGGACCGTCGTACCGGCGACATCCTCGCCGAGATCGAGGCCCTGGTCGCCGAGGGCGTCTCTGAGATCACACTGCTCGGCCAGAACGTCAACGCGTACGGCTCCGACATCGGCGACCGCGAGGCCTTCAGCAAGCTGCTGCGCGCCTGCGGCACGATCGAGGGCCTGGAGCGCGTCCGTTTCACGTCCCCGCACCCGCGCGACTTCACCGACGACGTGATCGCGGCCATGGCCGAGACCCCGAACGTGATGCCGCAGCTGCACATGCCGCTCCAGTCCGGCTCGGACACGGTCCTGAAGGCGATGCGCCGGTCCTACCGCCAGGAGCGCTACCTCGGGATCATCGAGAAGGTGCGGGCCGCCATCCCGCACGCGGCGATCACGACCGACATCATCGTGGGCTTCCCCGGCGAGACCGAGGCGGACTTCGAGGAGACCATGCGCGTCGTGCGCGAGGCCCGGTTCGCGCAGGCCTTCACCTTCCAGTACTCCAAGCGGCCCGGCACCCCCGCCGCGACCATGGACGACCAGATCCCCAAGGAGGTCGTCCAGGCGCGCTACGAGCGGCTGGTCGCCCTCCAGGAGGAGATCTCCTGGGACGAGAACAAGAAGCAGGTCGGCCGCACGCTGGAGCTGATGGTCGCCGAGGGCGAGGGCCGCAAGGACGGCGCCACGCACCGCCTGTCCGGCCGCGCCCCCGACAACCGCCTGGTCCACTTCACCAAGCCGGACCAGGAGGTCCGCCCCGGCGACGTCGTCACGGTCGAGATCACCTACGCCGCCCCGCACCACCTCCTCGCCGAGGGCCCCGTCCTCTCCGTGCGCCGCACGCGCGCGGGTGACGCCTGGGAGAAGCGCAACGCCGCCGAGGCCGCCAAGCCGGCCGGCGTCATGCTGGGCCTGCCGAAGATCGGCGTCCCCGCGCCGCTGCCGGCCGCGGCGGGAAGCGGCTGCGGCTGCGACTGAGGGCCTGCCCCGACAAGGGGCGGCCGTCGTGCGGCGTACGCTGCCGGTCATGCTTGTCGCCGCCGCAGCCTGTCCCTGCCCGCCGCTGCTCGTACCCGAGGTCGCCGCGGGTGCCGCGCCCGAGCTGGACGTCGCCCGCTCGGCCTGCGCCGACGCGCTCGGCGTGCTCGCCGCCGCCCGCCCGGACCTCCTGGTGGTCGTCGGACCCGCCGAGCGGAGCGGGCGGGGTGCGTTCGCGCAGGGCACCCCGGGCTCCTTCCGCGGCTTCGGGGTCGACGCCGCCGTACGCCTGGGCCCGGCCACGGACGCCGTCCCCGAGCGCGAGCTGCCGCCGTCGCTCGCCGTCGGCGCATGGCTGCTGGAGCGGACCGGCTGGGCGGACGCCCCGATCGAGGGACTCGGCGTCGGGGAGCCGCTGGCGCCCGAGCGGTGCCTCGCGACCGGGCGGGAGATCGGTGCCCGGGCCGGGCGGGTGGCGCTGCTGGTGATGGGAGACGCCAGCGCCTGCCGCACGCTGAAGGCGCCGGGGTACCTGGACGAGCGGGCGGCCCCGTTCGACGCCGGGGTCGCGCGGGCGCTGGGCACGGCGGACCTGGCGGCCGTCCGGGCGCTGGACCCGGAGCTGGCCCACGAGCTGAAGGCCTCCGGCCGCGCCCCCTGGCAGGTCCTGGCCGGCGCCGCCGAGGGCGCGAACCTGGCCGGCGCGCTGCTCTACGAGGACGCGCCGTACGGCGTCGGGTACGTCGTCGCCACCTGGTCCTAGAACGTCAGATCCGGTCCCGGGCCTGCCGCGGCACGTGCGAAGGCCCGCCGAACCCGTGAGACGGCGGACGGCCGGGAGCCGTTGGTGCTGCTCCACGACCGTCCGCCGATGCCCGTCCCCCCGTGCCGCAAGGGCGCCGTCCGCGGCCTCAGGAAGCCGTGGGCGGCTCCTGCGGCCGGTTGGGGGTCGCCGGGTCGGTCCCGTCCGTCTCGGGGCCGGTGCCCTCCTTGTGCGCGAGGCGGTCGACGGCCTCCTTGGCCTTGCCCGTGCCCGCGTGGATCTTGTCGCTGTACTTGCCCTTGGTCCGCTCGTCGACGGCCTTGGCGGCCTTGTCGATGCCGTGCGTGACCTTGTCCCCGTGCTGTCGCGCGAGGTCCGACACCTTGTCCTTGGCCGGGCCGAGCTTGGCCTTCATGTTGTCCAACAGACCCATGGTCCACCTTCCCTCGCGGGACAGTTACCTGCGGGCGCCCTCGCCGGTCGCGCTGTCGGCGGCCTCCTCGGCGGACTGCTGCTTGGGGATGCCGGAGCCGTCGGACGTCTCGTCCGCACCGGCACCGGACCGTGCCGAGGCGTCCTCACACCCGTCCCCGGTCGTACCCTTCGCCTCCGCCGAGGCGGTTTCCTCCGCAGCTGCCGACTCCACCTCCTCCGCCTCGGCTCCGTCCGGCTCCACACCGGCCTGCGCCACGGCGTCCGGCGTCTCCGGAGTCGCCTTCGACCTGCCGAAGATCCGAGCAAACACGCCCATATTCACTCCATACGGTACTCGTGCGGGCGAAATCCCGCGTCACCCGGTGCGTACGGTTGCGCCGCCGGGGTCACCGCCTCCGTGATTCGGAGGCGGTATCTCGCCACGGGCAACGACGCAAAAACCCATGCGTCACGTAACTCGTTCGAGAGCCCACCCGGAGGTTTGCGAAACTGGTGCGGTGAGCAGTGCACTCCCCACCCCCCGCGTCATCGCCGTCGTCGGACCCACCGCGGCCGGAAAGTCCGATCTCGGCGTCTTCCTGGCCCAGCAGCTGGGCGGCGAGGTCGTCAACGCCGACTCCATGCAGCTGTACCGGGGGATGGACATCGGCACCGCCAAACTGACGCCCGAAGAGCGCGGCGGCATACCGCACCACCTGCTCGACGTCTGGGACGTGACGGTCACCGCCTCCGTCGCCGAGTACCAGAAGCTCGCCCGTGCCCGGATCGATGCCCTGCTCGCCGAGGGCCGCTGGCCGATCCTGGTCGGCGGCTCCGGCCTGTACGTCCGCGGGGCCGTGGACAACCTCGAGTTCCCCGGCACCGACCCCGAGGTCCGCGCCCGGCTGGAGGACGAGCTGGCGCTGCGCGGCTCGGGCGCCCTGCACGCCCGGCTGGCCGCCGCCGACCCCGAGGCGGCCCGCGTGATCCTGCCCAGCAACGGCCGCCGGATCGTCCGGGCGCTGGAGGTGATCGAGATCACCGGCCGGCCCTTCACCGCCAACCTTCCCGGCCACGACTCGGTCTACGACACCGTTCAGATCGGTGTCGACGTCGCGCGTCCGGAGCTGGACGAGCGCATCGCGCGCCGCGTCGACCTGATGTGGGAGGCCGGTCTGGTGGACGAGGTGCGCGCACTGGAGGCGCAGGGCTTGCGCGAGGGGCGCACCGCGTCGCGCGCGCTCGGCTACCAGCAGGTGCTCGCGGCGCTCGCCGGGGAGTGCACCGACGCGGAGGCCAGGGCCGAGACCGTGCGCGCGACCAAGCGCTTCGCGCGCCGGCAGGATTCGTGGTTCAGGCGCGACCCGAGGGTGCACTGGTTGAGTGGGGCCGCGGCCGCCCGCGAGGAACTTCCGCACCAGGCCCTGGCGTTGGTCGAACGACCGGTCACAGCCTGATCACGTGATGGCATCGGGATGCGCCGCCGGTCATCGAGGCCTTCGGCGCCGTGCCATCATCGAGCTTCGATCGACCAAGTGGAGCCTAGTTGGGAGGGCGCGTGGCGATGGAGGCCGGCCCTCGCGACACCGCACCAGGTGCCGAGCACGTCACCACAGCCGGTGACGAACCGGACCCGGCCGGAGCGGCCCGTGCCGCGGAGTGCGGACCGACCGGGCACCGCCCGGCTGGCGACCCGCCGGCCGGGGACCGCCTGGACAGCGACCGCCCGACCGACGAGCACCTCACCCGTGACCTGCCCGGCGACCGGCCGGACGATCACCGGCCCGTGGGCGACCGTCTCCTCGGGGACCCGCTGTCCGACGACGGCCCCGACGAGTCCCCGGACGGCGTGACCGCCGACGGGCCGGCGCCCGAGGAGATGTACGCGAGCGGGCCCGAGGTCGAGGTCGAGCTGCGCCCGCAGCGCCGGCTGCGCATCTGGCAGCTCGCGCCCATCGTGGGGCTGTCCGCCGTCGGCTCCCTGATGTTCGCCTTCCCGCTCGCCTTCGACTTCGGCGACAGCGGCGCCGTCATCGCGATGCTCGGCCTGCTGATCTGCTCCTGCGCCGCGGGCTGGGGCATGACGGCCGCCCGCCGCGTGGGCTACACCTGGCCCGGCCTGCCCCCGCGCGGCTCCGGCCGCCGGGTCGACTGGCGGGTCGTCCTCGCGTACATGCTGCTGGTGGCCGTGGTGGCCGTCCTCGCGGTGTGGCGCGTCGCCCGCCTGCGCGGCTAGCCCCTGCTCCGGGGCGGTATGTCGTACCCACCCCGTACGATCGAGGCATGAGCACGCGCACGCGGATCCCCTTCCTCAAGGGGCACGGCACCGAGAACGACTTCGTGATCGTCCCGGACCCCGGGAACGCCCTCGACCTGCCCCCGGCCGCCGTCGCCGCCCTGTGCGACCGCCGGGCGGGCCTCGGCGGCGACGGGGTGCTGCATGTCGTGCGGTCCGCCGCGCACCCGGAGGCGAAGGCGATGGCGGACGAGGCCGAGTGGTTCATGGACTACCGCAACGCCGACGGCTCGGTCGCCGAGATGTGCGGCAACGGCGTCCGTGTGTTCGCCCGCTATCTCCAGCACGCCGGACATGTGGCCGAAGGCGACTTCACGATCGCCACGCGCGCGGGCGTGCGCTCCGTCCACCTCGCGAAGGACGGCGACGTCACCGTGGGCATGGGCCGGGCCCGCCTCCCCGAGGGCGAGGTCACGGTGACCGTCGGCGAGCGCAGCTGGCCCGCGCGCAACGTGAACATGGGCAACCCGCACGCGGTCGCCTTCGTCGACGACCTCGCGCACGCGGGCCGACTGCTCGACGCGCCCCCGGTCAGCCCGGCGCAGGCCTACCCGGACGGGGTGAACGTCGAGTTCGTGGTCGACCGCGGCCCCCGCCACGTCGCCATGCGCGTCCACGAGCGCGGCTCCGGCGAGACCCGCTCGTGCGGCACGGGCACGTGTGCCGTCGCCGTGGCCACCGCGCGGCGCGACGGCGTCGACCCGGCCGTCACCGGCACCCCGGTGACGTACACCGTGGACGTGCTCGGCGGTCGCCTGGTCATCACCGAGCGGCCCGACGGCGAGATCGAGATGACCGGACCGGCCGTGATCGTCGCCGAGGGCGAGATCGACGGCGAATGGCTGGAAAACGCCCTCGGCTGACCAGGCGTCACCACGACGGCAGCCGCCCCGGGCGCCGGGAACAGCGGTTTCCGGCGCCCGGAGCGGCGCGCGACCTCGGATGAACCGCGGGCGCGCCATGAGCGCGTGGCGCAAAACCTAAACCTTCTTCTCGTCGCTCGAATGGGTGATCCGTTTCACGCTCGGCGAGAGGCGGTCAGGAGCACGTGGTGGGCTCGATAGCATCAAGCACCGGCACGGACGGGGGAGAACGTCGCCATCCCTGAGCCGCGTGCGCCCTGGAGGCCCCGTCCGCCGGTCCACGAGCCGGAGGTGCCCATGAGTGCGGAGGCCACGAACCCTGCGACCCCTGGCCCGGTGGCGCCCACAGCGGCGGCGGCCACCACCCCTGCGGTGCCCCGGGCGGACCGCAGGAAGTCCCGGCCCCGGATCGACCTGCGCAGGCTCGGCCGGGCCGCGCTGCTCGGCCCGGCCGTCCGCGGCAAACTGCCCGACGCCATCAGCCATGTCGTGGAGGCGCACCGCGCCCACCACCCCGACGCGGACCTCGACCCGCTGCGCCGCGCCTACGTCCTCGCGGAGTCCTCGCACCGCGGCCAGATGCGCAAGAGCGGCGAGCCGTACATCACGCATCCCCTCGCCGTGACCCTGATCCTCGCCGAACTCGGCGCCGAGACCACGACGTTGACCGCCTCGCTGCTCCACGACACCGTCGAGGACACCGATGTGACCCTCGACCAGGTGCGGGAACAGTTCGGTGAGGAGGTTCGTTATCTGGTCGACGGCGTCACGAAACTGGAGAAGGTCGACTACGGAGCCGCCGCCGAGCCGGAGACCTTCCGCAAGATGCTCGTCGCCACCGGCAGCGACGTGCGCGTGATGTCGATCAAACTCGCCGACCGGCTGCACAACATGCGCACGCTCGGCGTGATGCGCCCCGAGAAGCAGGCGCGGATCGCCAAGGTCACCCGCGACGTCCTCATCCCGCTCGCCGAACGCCTCGGCGTGCAGGCCCTGAAGACCGAGCTGGAGGACCTGGTCTTCGCCATCCTCCACCCCGACGAGTACGAGCACACCCGCGAGCTCATCGCCGGGAACGCCGCCCGCCGGGGCGACCCGCTCGCCGAGGTCGCCGACGAGGTCCGCGGTGTGCTGCGCGAGGCCGACATCCAGGCCGAAGTCCTCATCCGCCCCCGGCACTTCGTCTCCGTCCACCGCGTGGCCCGCAAACGCGGGCGGCTGCGCGGCGCCGACTTCGGCCGGCTGCTCGTGCTCGTGCACGAGGACGCGGACTGTTACGGCGTCCTCGGCGAACTGCACACCTGTATGACGCCCGTCGTCTCGGAGTTCAAGGACTTCATCGCCGTACCGAAGTTCAACCTGTACCAGTCGCTGCACACCGCCGTCGCCCGGCCCGACGGCCAGGTCGTCGAAGTCCTCATCCGCACCCACCAGATGCACAAGGTCGCCGAGGCCGGCGTCGTCGCGCTCGGCAATCCCTACGCCCCCGCCTCCGAGGCCCCTGTCTCCGACAGCCCCCTCTCCGGCAGTCCGGCCGCCGACGCTCCCGCCGACGGCGAGCGCGCCGACCCCACCCGCCCCGGCTGGCTCTCCCGGCTCCTCGACTGGCAGCGGGCCGCCCCCGACCCCGACACCTTCTGGTCCACCCTGCGCGAAGACCTCGCCCAGGACCGCGAGATCACCGTCTTCCGCCCCGACGGCGGGACCCTCGGCCTGCCCGAGGGCGCCTCGTGCGTCGACGCGGCCTACGCGCAGTACGGCGAGGACGCCCACGCCTGCATCGGCGCCCGCGTCAACGGCCGCCTGGCCACGCTCAGTACGGTCCTGAAGGACGGCGACACCGTCCAGCTCCTCATGGGCCAGGACCCGGCCTCCGAGCCCTCCCGCGAATGGCTGGAGCACGCCCACACCCCGGCCGCCCGCATCGCCATCCAGCGCTGGCTCGCGGCGCACCCCGGCGGCGGCACCGGGTCCGGAACCGACGAGGCGACCGCACCGCGCCCCGATCCGGCCGACGGCACGGCAACCGCCGAGAGCACGGCGCCGGAGAGTACGGCCCGGGAGAGCGCTGCCCGTTCCCGGAGCGCGGACGTCCTCTCCGACCGGCCCGGAGCCACCGTACGGCTCGCCGGCTGCTGCACGCCCGTACCGCCCGACGAGATCACCGGCTTCGCCGTACGCGGGGGAGTGGTGACCGTCCACCGACTGGAATGCGCCACGGTGGCGCAGATGAAGAGCCGGGGGCGCGCGGAGATCGGTGTGCGCTGGGGCGACACGACCGAGATCCGGGTCACGCTCGTCGCTGAATCGTTCGGCCGCCCGCATCTGCTGGCCGACCTCACCGAGGCGATCTCCTCGACCGGCGCCGACATCGTCTCGGCGACCGTCGAACCGCCCACCCAGCAGCGGGTCCGGCACACCTACACGCTCCAACTCCCCGACGCCGCCCGCCTCCCGGCCCTGATGCGCGCCATGCGGGACGTGCCGGGGGTGTACGACGTGGCCCGCGCCCAACACCCGGGACCGGCCTCCTGATCGGTACCGGGCGCACTCGCTCACGAGGCCGTCGGATCCCGGTCGGAAGGATCTGTCAGAGCGACGTGGGCGGAACCCGTTCGGGTGGGCCGGGCGCGAGTCGTCGTCGCGGGGCGGTGGCGCACTGGTAGCGGTGGTGCATGCTGCTCACCCCCCGCTCCCGGCATACGCCCCCGAGCTCCCGGCACCGCACGGCGGCCCTGCTCGCGTCCGCCGTCTCCGTCTGCCTCCTGGCTGCCGCGGCCCCGCCCGAGCCGCTGGGCATCGGCGACCGGCTCTTCCCGTACCTGGGCAACCCGGGCTACGACGTGACGTCGTACGACCTCTCCTTCACCTACTCCGGCAGAAACGACAAGCCGCTCGAAGCCGTCACCACCATCGACGCCCGGACCACCGCCGACCTGGAGCGCCTCAACCTCGACTTCGCGCACGGCACCGTCCGCTCCGTGGAGGTCGACGGGCACCGCGCGGACTTCGCCAAGGCAGGCGAGGACCTGGTCGTCACCCCGGACCATCCCCTGTCCCGGGGCAGATGGACCCGGATCACGGTGCGGCACACCAGCGACCCCGTGCCGGCCAAGGGCCAGGACGGCGGATGGGTGCGCACCGTCGACGGCCTCGCCATGGCGAACCAGGCCGACGCCGCCCACCTGGTCTTCCCGTGCAACGATCACCCGTCGGACAAGGCGATGTTCACCTTCCACGTGACCGCCCCGAACGGCTATGCCGTCGTCGCCAACGGTCTGCCCGAGGGCGCCGAGAAGGCAGGAAAGACGACCACCTGGACCTACCGCACCCGGCACCCCATGGCCACCGAGCTCGCCCAGGTGTCCATCGGCCGCTCCGCCGTCGTCCGCCGCGAGGGACCGGACGGGCTGCCGATGCGCGACGTCGTGCCCGCCGCCGACCGCAAGGCCCTCGAACCCTGGCTCGCGAAGACACCCGACCAGATCGCCTGGATGGAGGGCAAGGTCGGCCGGTTCCCGTTCGAGACCTACGGCGTGCTGATGGCGCAGGCCTCCACCGGGTTCGAGCTGGAGACACAGACCCTCTCGCTCTTCGAGAAGAACCTGTTCACCGACCCCGCCTACCCCAAGTGGTACATCGAGTCGATCATGGTGCACGAGCTGTCCCACCAGTGGTTCGGCGACAGCGTCAGCCCGCGCACCTGGTCCGACGTGTGGCTGAACGAGGGACACGCCACCTGGTACGAGGCGCTCTACGCCGACGAGACCGCGCACAAGCCGATGGAGAAGCGGATGAAGGCCGCGTACAGCGCCTCCGACCGCTGGCGCGAGTCCGGCGGTCCGCCCGCGCGCCCCAAGGCCCCCGCGCCCGGCCAGAAGATCAGCATCTTCCGGCCCAACATCTACGACGGCGCCGCGCTCGTGCTCTACGCCCTGCGCCAGGAGATCGGCCGCCCCGCCTTCGAACGGCTGGAGCGGGTCTGGGTGCGCGCGCACCGGGACTCCAGCGCCACCACCGCCGACTTCGTCCGGCTGGCCTCGACGATCTCCGGCCGTGACCTGAGCGGCTTCTTCCAGGCCTGGCTGTACGGCAAGAAGACCCCGCCGATGCCCGGCCACCCGGACTGGAAGCAGCAGGCCCCCGCCAAGGACCAGCAGGCACCGGCCAAGAAGCCCTCGGCTGCCGCCGGGAAGCCCTCGGCTCAGGCCGGGAAACCGTCGGCTCCGGCCAGGACCGCCGGGGCCGGGGGATCGCGAAGCGCGCGATAACACGGTGACGAGACGTGTCGCCTCGTGCGACCATCTTCGGGTCGGCGCGAGGCGGGACGGGAATCTCCCGGGGCGCTCGTACGTTGTCACGACGAGCGGCCCCGCAGGTCCGGCCGCCGCAGCGACGCCGCATCGGCCAACACCATCGACGTAAGGATCCAATGACCTCCTCTTCTTCCCCTTCCCAGGACACCAAGCGCCTCGCGCACGACTACCCCGAGGGCCTTCGGGCCGATGCCCTGATGGAAGAGGACGTCGCCTGGAGCCACGAGATCGACGGCGAGCGGGACGGTGACCAGTTCGACCGCTCCGAGCGCGCGGCCCTGCGGCGCGTCGCCGGCCTCTCCACCGAGCTGGAGGACGTCACCGAGGTCGAGTACCGCCAGCTCCGCCTGGAGCGGGTCGTGCTCGTCGGGGTGTGGACCACCGGCACCGCCCAGGACGCCGACAACTCCCTCGCGGAGCTGGCGGCGCTCGCCGAGACCGCGGGCGCGCTCGTGCTCGACGGCGTCATCCAGCGCCGCGACAAGCCCGACGCGGCCACCTACATCGGCTCCGGCAAGGCCCTGGAGCTGCGCGACATCGTCCTCGAAACGGGCGCGGACACGGTCATCTGCGACGGTGAGCTGAGCCCCGGCCAGCTGATCCAGCTGGAGGACGTCGTCAAGGTCAAGGTCATCGACCGTACGGCCCTGATCCTGGACATCTTCGCCCAGCACGCCAAGTCCCGGGAGGGCAAGGCGCAGGTCGCGCTCGCACAGATGCAGTACATGCTGCCGAGGCTGCGCGGCTGGGGTCAGTCGCTGTCCCGGCAGATGGGTGGCGGTCGCGGCGGCCTCGCCACGCGTGGTCCCGGTGAGACCAAGATCGAGACGGACCGGCGGCGGATCCGCGAGAAGATGGCGAAGATGCGCCGGGAGATCGCGGAGATGAAGACCGGCCGCGAGATCAAGCGCCAGGAGCGCCGGCGCAACAAGGTGCCGTCCGTCGCCATCGCGGGCTACACCAACGCCGGCAAGTCCTCCCTGCTCAACCGCCTCACCGGCGCCGGCGTCCTGGTCGAGAACGCCCTGTTCGCGACCCTGGACCCGACCGTCCGGCGCGCGGAGACCCCGAGCGGCCGCCTGTACACCCTGGCGGACACGGTCGGCTTCGTGCGCCACCTGCCGCACCACCTGGTCGAGGCGTTCCGCTCCACCATGGAGGAGGTCGGCGACTCCGACCTGATCCTGCACGTGGTGGACGGCTCGCATCCGGTACCGGAGGAGCAGCTCGCCGCCGTGCGCGAGGTCATCCGGGACGTCGGCGCCACCGACGTGCCCGAGATCGTCGTGATCAACAAGGCGGACGCGGCCGACCCGCTGGTCCTCCAGCGGCTGCTGCGCACCGAGAAGCACTCGATCGCCGTCTCGGCCCGCACCGGCCAGGGCATCGAGCAGCTGCTCGCCCTGATCGACGAAGAGCTGCCCCGCCCCTCGGTCGAGGTCGAGGCGCTCGTGCCGTACACCCACGGCAAGCTCGTCGCCCGCGCCCACACCGAGGGCGAGGTCATCTCCGAGGAACACACCGCGGAGGGCACCCTGATCAAGGTCCGGGTCCACGAGGAACTGGCGGCGGACCTGGCGCCGTACGCGCCGGTGCCGACGGTCTGACCGACGGCTGTGCGAAAGGCCCGCTCCCTCTTCAGGGGGCGGGCCTTTCCGCCCCTTCAGGGGCGCGGGGAACTGCTCCCCTGCGATCGATCGCCTACTGTCCGGCGAACTTCTTGCTGACGGACTCGTACACGCCCTTGGCCACCGGACCGAAGCGCGGCCCGGCCAGCCACCCCGACGTCACCGGGCCGATCGACGTGTTGGACACGAGCGCCGGCTTGCCGTCGGTGCCGGTCTCCACCCAGCCACCACCGGAGGAGCCCGCGGTCATCGTGCAGCCGATCCGGTACATCGTCGGGTCCGGCTTGCTGATGGACAGCCGGCCCGGCTTGTCCTTGCACTGGTACATCAGCTGACCGTCGAACGGCGCCGCCTCCGGGTAGCCCGTCGCGGTGATGCCGCTGACCTTCGGCACCGCCGGGGCGTTGAAGTTCACCGGCAGCGCGCCGCCGACCGTCTCCTCCAGCGACTTGGCGCCGCTGCCCTGCTCCGGCGTCACATGGATCACCGCGTAGTCGTACGAGGCACCGGTGCCACCGGTCTCGCCGCCCCCGTCGATCCACTGCTGCGAGGTCTGCGCCGCGTCGGCCCACCAGACGCCGTACGGCGCGATCTCGGACCGGCTGGCGTTCTGCAGCTGGTCGACCGACTTGCCGGAGTTGTTGTACGACGGCACGAAGGCCATGTTGCGGTACCAGCCGCCGTTCTTGCCGGCGTGCACACAGTGGCCCGCCGTCCAGACCAGGTTGGACTTGCCCGGGTGCGCCGGATCCTCCACCACCGTGCCCGAGCACACCATGTGGCCCTCGGGGGAGTCGAAGAACACCTTGCCCGAGGCGGCCGCGTTGACGTGGTACGGCGTCGCCACCGCCTGTGCCTTCACCGGCTGCGGGGTCGGGTCCGTCACGCCCTGGTCACCGGAGATGTCGTTGTCGTTCACGCCCTTGTTGGGGTCGTTGGCGTGCCGCATCCGGTTCGGGTCCCACAGGCCCTTGATGATCGGGTTGACGAAGTCGTTGGCCTCGCGCAGCCACTCCTTCTTGTCCCAGTTCTTCCAGGCGCCGTTCTTCCACTTGTCGATGTCGATCCCGTGCTCTTTGAGCTTCTGCTTCAGGTCGTCCGGGATCTTGATCGTGCCGTCGCCGGCCGCGGCCGCGGAGGCGCTCGGCTTGCTGTCGGCGTTGTCGTCGCCGTTGCAGGCGGTGGCGGTCATCGCCAGCGCCGAGACGAGGGCGACCGCCGCGAGCGAGGTGGAGGTACGGCGGGTACCCCTCCCCTGCCGAACGGTGAACGACGGCCGTATGGATCGCATGCTCTTGACTCCCCGTGTGGTGAAGGAACTCGGCGCTGTCGCCGTGCCGCCGACGTCGAACTCATGAGGAGTTCATGCCGGTCTCACGACGTTCTTGGAACGGCGACCCACACTATGCGGTCGCTGTGGGGGAGTTCCGACGGAACGGCAACGGTTCGGCCACAAGCCGTCTGACCTGGCCGGTCCGACAGGGGCGCACCGATGTGACGTCCACTCACCCCGCGCGCCTCCCGCACCGCCCTTCGCTCCCCGCTCACTTGGCAATGTTCTTCCCGTAACCCGTAACCCGCCGACCGGTCCGGGGTTGTAGCGGTGGGGGGCCTGCTGCCCGTGTGACGGTCCCCGCGGATCAACTCGCGTCTGAACAGCGGGGAGGACAGCCAGTCGTGGCCGTTACGGAGTCGATGGCTTCAGGTGCGCACGAGGAAGCGCGTGGTGTGCACGAGGGCATCCTCAGACGCCAGTCGGCACGCGAGTCCTCGGCGCGCACCTATGCCCGGGCCCTGCCCATCGTGCCCGTCCGGGCGCGCGGGCTCACCATCGAGGGCGCCGACGGCCGCCGCTACCTGGACTGCCTCTCCGGTGCCGGCACCCTCGCCCTCGGCCACAACCACCCGGTCGTGCTGGAGGCCATCCGCAAGGTCCTCGACTCCGGTGCCCCCCTGTCCGTCCTCGACCTGGCGACCCCCGTCAAGGACGCCTTCATCACCGAGCTGTTCCGCACCCTCCCGCCCGGCCTCGCCGACCGGGCCCGCGTGCAGTTCTGCGGACCGGCCGGCACCGACGCCGTCGAGGCCGCGCTGAAACTGGTCCGGGCCGCCACCGGCCGTACCGGCATCCTCGCCTTCGCCGGCGCCTATCACGGCATGACCGCCGGCGCCCTGGCCGCCTCCGGCGGCGCCCGCGACGTCCAGGTCGCCCGGCTGCCCTACCCGCAGGACTACCGCTGCCCCTTCGGCGTCGGCGGCCCGTCCGGCGCCGAGCTCGCCGCCCGCTGGACCGAGTCCCTCCTCGACGACCCCAAGTCCGGCGTACCGCTGCCCGCCGGCATGATCCTCGAACCCGTCCAGGGCGAGGGCGGCGTGATCCCCGCGCCGGACGCCTGGCTGCGCCGCATGCGGCAGATCACGGCGGACCGCTCCGTCCCGCTGATCGTGGACGAGATCCAGACCGGCGTCGGCCGCACGGGCGCCTTCTGGGCCGTCGGCCACAGCGGCATCACCCCCGACGTCATGGTCCTGTCCAAGGCCATCGGCGGCAGCCTCCCGCTGGCCGTGATCGTCTACCGCGACGACCTCGATGTCTGGGAACCCGGCGCCCACGCGGGCACCTTCCGCGGCAACCAGCTCGCCATGGCCGCGGGCACCGCGACCCTCGCCCACGTCCGCGAGAACGGCCTCGCCGCGCGGGCCGCCGACCTCGGCTCCCGCATGCTGAGCCAACTCGCGGAACTCCCCGGTCAGTTCGCCTGCGTCGGCGAGGTGCGCGGACGCGGACTGATGATCGGGGTCGAGCTGGTCCACCCGGACGGCGCCGCCCCCGCGCACACCGGCCATGCCCTCACGCCGAGCGGCGATGCCCGGGTGTCTGGCGCCGACGTCCCCGCACCGGACGGTCACGTTCCCGCACCGGACGGTCACGTTCCCGCGCCGGGCGGCCGCGTTCCCGGGCCCAGCGGCTGCGGACCCGCGCAGGAACGCCACGGATCCGCCCCCGGCGACCGAGCCCCCGTGCCCGGAGGTCCGGAGCCCACCGGTCCGGCACCCGTCGGCCCAGGACCGGCCCCCACGCCGTGTCCGGCGGCTCCCGAACTCGCCGCGGCCGTGCAACGCGAGTGCCTCCAGCGCGGACTGATCGTCGAACTCGGCGGCCGGCACTCGGCGGTGGTCCGGCTGCTGCCTCCGCTGACGATCAGTGACGAGCAGGCGGCGGCCGTACTGGACCGCCTGGCCGACGCCGTCGCCGCGGTGGCCCGCCGACACGAGGAGTACGGCCCCCGCAGACCCTCCCGGCACGGCCGGCCCCCAGGCCCCGCCCGGCGCGTCGGCTGACCCCGCACCGCCCGGCCGCTCCCCTCCCAGCGCCGCGAGTCCACGGCGTCACGAGACCACGCGCCGCCGAGGCGGCCGCGGGCCACCGGAGAACGGCGACCGAGCGCCCACACGAGCCCCGCACCCCTCCAGCCGGCCCCGAGGAGCCGTCATGAACGCCACCCCCACTCCCGACGGCAGCTCCGGCTCTCCCGACGACCAGGGCGACTCCGGCGCCACGCCCTCGCCCGTCCCGCTCGCCGAGTCGGTCCCGCAGCAGAAGCGGCGCATCGCGGATCTCACCCGTGTGACAGAACCCGGCGCCGACCTGCTGGAGGATCCCGACCCACGCACCGCGGCCCAGTGCGCCGCCACGGAGAACCTCCTGCGCTGCTGGGTACGCGAGACCGACCTCGCGGCGCCCACCGGCGGCACCCTTCGCCTTCCACTCCCCGCCAGCGGCACCTCCCTTCTCGTACCGGTCCGCTACTGGTCCCCGACGGGCTGGCACCGTTTCGGCCCGCCCCGCTTCCTCCACGCACCCGAGTCCGCCCCTCCCGTCGACGCCGTCACCCTGGCCGCGCTGCTCACCCGGGAGACACCCACCACCCCGTCCGCGACACCTGGCGCCCCGCCCACCAGGACGGGTACCTCGGCCTCGGGGCCCGCCGCCCCGGGCTCGGCGCCCGGCGCCCCCGCTTCCGCGGACCGCCGGGGCGACGACAGCGACCTCGTGGCCAGAGTCGCGGACTCACTGCGCCACACCGCGACCTTCATCCGAGACCGGCGCGAGCACGCCGCCGAAGTCCCCGACCGCTTCCTCGACGCCGAGCAGGCGCTTCTCCTCGGCCATCCCCTGCACCCGACCCCCAAGAGCCGTGAAGGCCTGACAGAGGCCGAAGTCCGGCTGTACTCACCGGAGTTGCATGGCTCCTTCCCGCTGCACTGGATGGCTGTCGCCCCCTCTCTCCTCGCAGCCGACTCAGCCTGGACCGAGCGCGGCCGCCCCGTCCCCGCCGACCACCTCACCCGCCGTCTCGCCGGACCCGAACTCCCCCTGCCCGACGCGTACATCGCCCTGCCGATGCACCCGTGGCAGGCTCGCGAGGTGCGCCACCGCGCGCCCGTCGCCGCCCTGCTGGACTCCGGACTCCTGCGCGACCTCGGCCCCTTCGGCGCTTCCTGGCACCCCACCTCCTCCGTGCGTACCGTCCACAAACCCGGCGCCCCCGCGATGCTCAAGCTGTCGCTGGGCCTGCGCATCACCAACTCCCGCCGCGAGAACCTGCGCAAGGAACTCCACCGCGGAGTCGAGGTGCACCGGCTGCTGCGCACCGGCCTGGCCCGCCAGTGGCAGGCGGTCCACCCCCGCTTCGACATCGTCCGAGACCCGGCCTGGCTGGGCATCGACGATCCGGACGGACGTCCCGTGCCCGGACTCGACGTGATGATCCGGCACAACCCGTTCGCCCCGGCCGACGACGTCGGCTGCGTCGCCGGACTCGTCTCGCCCCGCCCCCTCACCGAGCCCGGCGCCACCGACCCGGCGCCGTGCACCGCCAGGCCGATGCGGTCCCGGCTGGCCCGGCTCGTGGCACAGCTCGCCGCGCGCACCGGCCGTCCCGTCGGAGCTGTCGCCGCGGAGTGGTTCCTCCGGTACCTGGAGCAGGTCGTCCGGCCCGTGCTCTGGCTGGACGGCGAGGCCGGCATCGCCCTTGAGGCCCACCAGCAGAACACCGTGCTCCTGCTCGACGGCGACGGCTGGCCGGCCGGCGGCCGCTACCGCGACAACCAGGGCTACTACTTCCGCGAGTCCCGGCGGGCCGAACTGGAAGCACGGATGCCCGGCATCGGCAGGCGCAGCGACACCTTCGTCTCCGACGAGGTCATCGACGAACGCTTCGTCTACTACCTCGCCGTCAACAACGTGCTGGGTCTGATCGGAGCGTTCGGCTCCCAGCGCCTCGCCGACGAGCGCCTGCTCCTCGCCGCCTTCCGCCGTTTCCTCACCGACCTCGCCTCGGGTCCCGCCGCCCTGCGTACCTCCCTGCCCCGCCGCTTGCTCGACTCACCCGTCCTGCGATGCAAGGCCAACCTGCTGACCCGGCTGCACGGCCTGGACGAACTCGTCGGCCCGGTCGACACCCAGTCCGTCTACGTCACCCTCACCAACCCCCTTCATTCCTGAGTCGACCCGACCCGCCGAACCCGAGCACGCCGCACCGCCCGACCGCACTTCCGAGGAACATGACCCACCTCGTCTCCTGAGAGGAGCGCACCGTGCCTCCCACCGACGCGAACGCCGGCAGCAGCCCCAGCCCGGTCCATCGGGGTCCCGACGGCCCCCGAGCGAACGGCGCGTGCAGCCGGGACGCACCGTTCGCCGGGTTCACCATCCAGGCCGACGACGAGGACGGCGAGGACACGCTGGACCTCCATCTGCCCGCCGACTTCCTCGCCCGGTTCGTCGGAGGGGCGGCCTACCTCCTCGACCAACTCCCCACGTGGGGGCCGGTCGTCACCCCCGTCGGCTCCTTCCGCCTCGTGCCCGTCCGTGTCGAGGACGACCTGCCGCTCGTGCACCGCTGGATGAACGACCCCGACATCGCCCGGTTCTGGGAGCTGGCCGGGCCCCGGAGCCGGACCGAGGAGCACCTGCGGGCCCAGCTCGACGGCGACGGACGGAGCGTGCCCTGTCTCGGTCTGCTGGACGGCACGGCGATGAGCTACTGGGAGATCTATCGGGCGGACCTGGATCCACTGGCCCGCCACTACCCGGCCCGTCCGCACGACACCGGGATCCATCTCCTCGTGGGCGGGGCCGCGGATCGGGGGAGGGGGTTGGGCTCCACGCTGCTGCGGGCCGTGGCGGACCTCGTCCTCGACCGGCGCCCGGCATGCGCCCGCGTCGTAGCGGAACCCGATCTTCATAACGCCCCCTCCGTCGCAGCGTTCCTGAGCGCCGGATTCCGGTTCGCGGCCGAGGTCGACCTGCCCGGCAAGCGGGCCGCCCTCATGATCCGGGACCGGGTCCTGCGTGATGTTCTGTAGCGCTGAGTGATTGCGCGGTCACAGATGGAACGTCTGTCCGGGCCGACGGGGTTCCCGCTCGACCGGAGAATTTTCGAGAAGGCCGTGAAGCCCGAGAAGACCGAGGAACACGAGGCACCGAGGAGCTTCGCAGAATCGAGGAGCCTCGGTGGAGCGAGGAACCTCGTCGGGCCGAGGCGCCCCGTCAGGCCGAGGATTCCCGGAATCCGTGTCCGATCGCTGCCCCACCGCACCCAGGAGCCCCGCCGTGCCCCCGTCCCCCGATCCCGCTGTGATCGCCCGTTTGTCAGTGCCGGGCCGTAGGGTGGTCGGGCTATGACGAAGCCCTCCCTCCCCGAACTCCTGCATGCCGCTGTCACCGCCGTCGGCGGCACGGAGCGCCCCGGCCAGGTGACCATGGCCGAATCGGTCGCCGAGGCGATCGACGACGGATCCCACCTGCTGGTCCAGGCCGGCACCGGCACCGGAAAGTCGCTGGGCTATCTCGTGCCCGCGCTCGCGCACGGGGATCGGGTGGTCGTTGCGACGGCCACGCTCGCGCTTCAGCGGCAGCTCGTGGAGCGCGACCTGCCGCGCACGGTCGACGCCCTGCACCCGCTGCTGCGCCGCCGCCCGGAGTTCGCGATGCTGAAGGGCCGGTCGAACTACCTGTGCCTGCACCGGCTGCGCGAGGGCATGCCGCAGGACGAGGAGGAGGGCCTCTTCGACCAGTTCGAGGCCGCCGCGCCCACGAGCAAGCTGGGCCAGGACCTGCTGCGGTTGCGCGACTGGGCGGACGAGACCGAGAGCGGCGACCGGGACGATCTCACCCCGGGTGTCTCGGACCGCGCCTGGGCGCAGGTGTCGGTGTCGTCCCGGGAGTGCCTGGGTGCGACGAAGTGCGCCTACGGCGCCGAGTGCTTCGCGGAGATGGCCCGTGAGCGCGCCAAGCTCGCCGAGGTCGTGGTCACGAACCACGCCCTGCTCGCCATCGACGCCATCGAGGGCGCCCCGGTGCTGCCCCAGCACGAGGTGCTGATCGTGGACGAGGCCCATGAGCTCGTCTCCCGTGTCACCGGCGTCGCCACGGGCGAGCTCACCGCCGGCCAGGTCAACCGCGCGGTGCGCCGCGCCGCCAAGCTCGTCAACGAGAAGGCCGCCGACCAGCTCCAGACCGCCGCGGAGGGTTTCGAGCGGCTGATGGAGCTGGCCCTGCCGGCCCGCCTTGAGGAGATCCCGGAAGACCTCGGCTACGCCCTGATGGCGCTGCGGGACGCCGCCCGCACGGTCATCTCCGCGATCGGCGCGACGCGCGACAAGTCGGTCCAGGACGAGGACGCGGTCCGCAAGCAGGCGCTGGCCTCGGTGGAGGCGGTGCACGACGTGGCGGAGCGCGTGCTGAACGGCTCGGAGTGGGACGTCGTCTGGTACGAACGGCACGACCGCTTCGGGGCATCGCTGCGGATCGCGCCCATGTCCGTCTCGGGCCTGCTCCGGGAGAAACTCTTCACGGACCGCTCCGTGGTCCTCACCTCCGCGACCCTCAAGCTGGGCGGGGACTTCAACGGGGTCGGCGCCTCCCTGGGCCTCGGCCCTGAAGGGACGGAGGGCGAGGACCTGCCGAAGTGGAAGGGCGTCGACGTCGGCTCCCCCTTCGACTACCCCAAGCAGGGCATCCTCTACGTCGCCAAACACCTGTCGCGCCCGGCGCGCGACGGCGAGCGCTCCGACATGCTCGACGAGCTGACGGAACTCATCCAGGCGGCCGGTGGCCGCACCCTCGGTCTGTTCTCGTCCATGCGGGCCGCCCAGCTCGCCGCCGAGGAGCTGCGCTCGCGGATTCCGGAGTTCCCGATCCTGCTCCAGGGCGAGGAGACCCTCGGCGAGCTGATCAAGAACTTCGCGGCCGACCCGAAGACATGCCTGTTCGGCACGCTGTCGCTCTGGCAGGGCGTCGATGTCCCGGGCCCCAGTTGTCAGCTGGTCGTCATGGACAAGATCCCGTTCCCGCGCCCTGACGACCCGCTGATGAGCGCCCGGCAGAAGGCGGTCGAGGACGCGGGCGGAAACGGCTTCATGGCGGTGGCCGCCACCCATGCGGCCCTGCTCATGGCTCAGGGAGCGGGCCGGCTCGTCCGTGCGTCGGGAGACCGCGGCGTGGTCGCCGTACTCGACCAGCGACTGGCCACCGCGCGCTACGGCGGCTATCTCAAGGCGTCACTGCCGGACTTCTGGTACACCACGGACCGGAACCAGGTGCGCAAGTCCCTCGCGGCGATCGACGCGGCGGCGAACCGGACCGAGGCGGCGCAGATGGAGTCGGCCGAGGCGTCGTAAGAGCCGTGACGGCGTAGGAGCCGTAAGAGGCGGGAGTGGATCGCGGGGGTAGCCTGACCGGCGCCGGTCAGGCTACCCCCGCGATCCCGAGGCGCCGGAGCCACCCCGGAGCATGTGGACACAGCAGGGCCCCGGAACCGGCGCAGGGGTTCCGGGGCCCGGTCAGGGAGCGAACCGGCCGAGAGGCCTGTCCGCCGCAGACGTCACACGCGTCGCAGCACCGCGACGACCTTGCCCAGGATGGTCGCGTCGTCGCCGGGGATCGGCTCGTAGGCCGCGTTGTGCGGGAGGAGCCAGACGTGGCCGTCCTCGCGCTTGAAGCGCTTGACGGTGGCCTCGCCCTCAAGCATGGCCGCCACGATGTCGCCGTTCTCGGCGACGGGCTGACGGCGCACCGTGACCCAGTCGCCGTCACAGATCGCGGCCTCGATCATGGAGTCGCCGACGACCTTGAGGACGAACAGCTCACCGTCACCGACGAGCTGGCGGGGGAGGGGGAAGACGTCCTCGACGGACTCCTCCGCGAGAATGGGCCCACCGGCGGCGATACGGCCGACCAGCGGGACATACGACGCGGCGGGCTTGCCGGCGGTGTCCGTGGGCTGCACCGTCATGGCCTGGTCGGAGCCGCGGACCTCGTACGCGCGGGGGCGGTGGGGGTCGCGGCGCAGGAAGCCCTTGCGCTCCAGCGCCATCAGCTGATGGGCGACGGACGAGGTGCTGGAGAGGCCGACGGCCTGACCGATCTCGCGCATCGACGGCGGATAGCCGCGGCGCTGCACGGAATCCCGGATGACTTCGATCACGCGGCGTTGCCGGTCCGTGAGCCCGGAACTGTCCGCCCGGATTCCCGGAGGTCGGCCCGGCAAGGAGCGCTTGTGCTCGGGATTCGTGGCTTCGTTCATGGCGTGTACTGGCTCGACTCGGCCCTGGGAGCGGTCCTGGGCGGTGATGATGGCGCTGTCTGCGGTGGTGGTCACGGCGGCCCCTCTCGATGGTCTCCCTGCTGGACAACGGTAGTTGCTTTCGAAAGGTTGCGCCAAACACACGTTCGAGTGAAAAAGTGCGATTCGCGTGACGTGATCATGTGTCTGGGTGTATCGCTGACGCGCTACCTGTCGGGCAAAAGCGCCCATTGTTGTACTCTTCACCGCCGGGGTCGCCGACCTCGTGGATCGTGTCCTCAGTCTGCCATCCGGAACCCGGCCGCCCGGGTTCCGGGCTCCTTCTGCTCCGGAGTCCCACGCGTCCTCCGTGCGGCGCCCACGGTATCTCCGTAAGTGCCGCGACGGGTGCGGTTGCGCGTGCGCGTGTCCCCGGGCGTGCCGCCGACGCCGGTGTGACCGGCCGTTCCGTCGCGACACGCGTCTCTGCCTCGATGAATGAGCTGATCCCCACATCTAGTGGTTGGATGGCTACAGCAGCCCACAAGTTGTGGTCCCCCGGGTCTGAGACGGCTCTGCGATCGCCTATGCTTAGGGCTGCTTCGCGGGGCCCATGGGGTTCCGCGAGGTTGTTGAGTCTGCTGTGAGGAGGGTTGGAGATCATGCACTGCCCCTTCTGCAGGCACCCCGACAGCCGTGTGGTCGACAGTCGTACGACCGACGACGGCACGTCGATCCGCAGGCGCCGCCAGTGCCCCGACTGCTCCCGTCGTTTCACGACCGTGGAGACGTGCTCGCTCATGGTGGTCAAGCGGTCCGGAGTCACCGAGCCTTTCAGTCGTACCAAGGTCATCAACGGTGTGCGCAAGGCATGCCAGGGACGGCCTGTCACCGAGGACGCGCTCGCCCAGCTCGGCCAACGGGTCGAGGAAGCGGTGCGGGCCACCGGAAGCGCCGAGCTGACCACCCACGACGTGGGGCTGGCCATACTCGGCCCGTTGCAGGAGCTCGACCTCGTCGCCTATCTGCGATTCGCCTCCGTCTACCGGGCGTTCGACTCGCTGGAGGACTTCGAGGCCGCCATCGCGGAGCTGAGGGAGGCGACGCGAGGCCCCGCCGCGGGCGACGGCGACGCGGGAGCGGGGAGCCAGGAAGACGATCGCGGGCCCGGCGGGACCACTCAGGTCCCCGAGCCCGCCCACGCCGCCGACTGACCGGCGGGCCGGAAAGCGGGAGGAGACCCGGATTCCGGCCGTGAGGCGGCGATCCAAGACCTGTTGCGGGTGGCAGCTGAGGGTGCCCGCAACACAAGACAGAACACCGTGCCACGGGAACAAACGGGGCACTTCAGGGCGTTTTTGCCCGTAGAGGGAGGCGGCATGACAGAGACGGCGAGCGGTCCGGCACGAGGTTCCCGAGCCAAGGGCGGCAAGGCGGGAACCAAGGGACTGCACATCGAGCGCATCCACAGCACCCCCGGAGTACACCCGTACGACGAGGTCGAGTGGGTGAGCCGTGACGTCGTCATGACCAACTGGCGCGACGGCTCGGTCAACTTCGAGCAGCGTGGCGTCGAGTTCCCCGACTTCTGGTCGGTGAACGCGGTCAACATCGTCACCAGCAAGTACTTCCGCGGTGCCGTGGGCACCCCGCAGCGCGAGGTCAGCCTGAAGCAGCTGATCGACCGCATCGTGAAGACGTACCGGAAGGCCGGTGAGGACCACAAGTACTTCGCCTCGCCCGCCGACGCCGAGATCTTCGAGCACGAGCTGGCGTACGCCCTCCTGCACCAGATCTTCAGCTTCAACAGCCCCGTCTGGTTCAACGTGGGCACCCCGCAGCCCCAGCAGGTCTCCGCCTGCTTCATCCTGTCCGTCGACGACTCCATGGAGTCGATCCTCGACTGGTACAAGGAAGAGGGCATGATCTTCAAGGGCGGCTCCGGCGCCGGCCTGAACCTCTCCCGCATCCGCTCCTCCAAGGAGCTGCTCTCCTCCGGCGGCAACGCCTCCGGCCCGGTCTCCTTCATGCGCGGCGCCGACGCCTCCGCCGGCACCATCAAGTCCGGTGGCGCCACCCGCCGCGCCGCCAAGATGGTCGTGCTCGACGTCGACCACCCCGACATCGAGGACTTCATCGAGACCAAGGTCAAGGAAGAGGAGAAGATCCGCGTCCTGCGCGACGCGGGCTTCGACATGGACCTGGGCGGCGACGACATCGCCTCCGTCCAGTACCAGAACGCCAACAACTCGGTCCGTGTGAACGACGAGTTCATGAAGGCGGTCGAGGACGGCGGGAACTTCGGCCTGCGCGCCCGGATGACCGGCGAGGTCATCGAGGAGGTCGACGCCAAGGCGCTCTTCCGCAAGATCGCCGAGGCCGCCTGGGCCTGCGCCGACCCCGGCATCCAGTACGACGACACCATCAACACCTGGCACACCTGCCCCGAGTCCGGCCGGATCACCGCGTCGAACCCGTGCAGCGAGTACATGCATCTGGACAACACGTCCTGCAACCTCGCCTCGCTGAACCTGATGAAGTTCCTGAAGGACGACGGCAAGGGCGAGCAGTCCTTCGACGCCGAGCGCTTCGCCAAGGTCGTCGAGCTGGTCATCACCGCGATGGACATCTCGATCTGCTTCGCGGACTTCCCGACCCAGAAGATCGGCGAGAACACGCGCGCGTTCCGCCAGCTGGGCATCGGCTACGCCAACCTCGGCGCCCTGCTGATGGCCACCGGCCATGCCTACGACTCCGACGGCGGCCGCGCCCTGGCCGGCGCGATCACCTCGCTGATGACGGGTACGGCCTACCGCCGCTCCGCCGAGCTGGCCGCGGTCGTCGGTCCGTACGACGGCTACGCCCGCAACGCCGACGCCCACAAGCGCGTCATGGCGCAGCACGCCGACGCCAACACCAAGGCCGTCCGCATGGACGACCTGGACACCCCGGTGTGGGCCGCGGCCACGGAGGCGTGGCAGGACGTGGTGCGTCTTGGCGAGAAGAACGGTTTCCGCAACTCCCAGGCGTCCGTGCTCGCCCCGACCGGCACCATCGGTCTCGCGATGTCCTGCGACACCACCGGCGTCGAGCCCGACCTCGCCCTGGTCAAGTTCAAGAAGCTCGTCGGCGGCGGCTCGATGCAGATCGTCAACGGCACCGTCCCGCAGGCCCTGCGCCGCCTGGGCTACCAGGAGGAGCAGATCGAGGCGATCGTCGCCCACATCGCCGAGAACGGCAACGTGATCGACGCCCCCGGTCTGAAGCAGGCGCACTACGAGGTCTTCGACTGCGCCATGGGCGAGCGCGCCATCTCCCCGATGGGCCACGTCCGCATGATGGCCGCGATCCAGCCGTGGATCTCCGGCGCCATCTCCAAGACGGTCAACATGCCGGAGACGGCGACCGTCGAGGAGGTCGAGGAGATCTACTACGAGGCCTGGAAGCTGGGCGTCAAGGCGCTCGCGATCTACCGCGACAACTGCAAGGTCGGCCAGCCGCTCTCCGCCAAGAAGAAGGACGACAAGGACGCCGAGAAGGCGGAGATCGCCGAGAAGGCCGAGGACACGATCCGTACCGCGGTCGAGAAGGTGGTCGAGTACCGCCCGGTCCGCAAGCGCCTCCCCAAGGGCCGTCCCGGCATCACCACGTCCTTCACCGTCGGCGGCGCCGAGGGCTACATGACCGCCAACTCCTACCCGGACGACGGTCTCGGCGAGGTCTTCCTGAAGATGTCGAAGCAGGGCTCGACCCTCGCGGGCATGATGGACGCGTTCTCCATCGCGGTCTCCGTCGGCCTCCAGTACGGCGTGCCGCTGGAGACGTACGTCTCGAAGTTCACCAACATGCGCTTCGAGCCTGCCGGCATGACCGACGACCCCGACGTGCGGATGGCGCAGTCGATCGTCGACTACATCTTCCGCCGCCTGGCGCTGGACTTCCTGCCCTTCGAGACCCGCTCCGCGCTCGGCATCCACTCCGCCGAGGAGCGCCAGCGGCACCTGGAGACCGGTTCCTACGAGCAGTCCATCGAAGACGACGAGGTCGACGTCGAGGGCCTGGCCCAGTCGGCGCCGCGCGCCCAGGAGCTGAAGGCCGTGGCCGCGCCGCGTGCCGAGGTCGAGGCGGCCAAGCCCGCCCCGAAGCAGGCGCACACCAGTGCCGAGCTGGTGGAGATGCAGCTGGGCATCCAGGCCGACGCCCCGCTCTGCTTCTCCTGCGGCACGAAGATGCAGCGGGCCGGCTCCTGCTACATCTGCGAGGGCTGCGGCTCGACCAGCGGCTGCAGCTGATGACATGCGGTAGGTGAAGTAAGGGGCGCCGGCCATTGCCGGCGCCCCTTACTCATCACCGTGTGTCAGAGCTGGTGCGCCCTGCCCATGACGTGGGTGAACGTCGCAGGGTCCTCCTGGAAGCCGTGCACGCCGGGGCGGAAGGTCCAGTGTCCGGAGCCGTCCCGTACGAACTCCGCGATCGTGGCCGCCGTGGCCCCGGGAACCGCGCCGAAGTCGTCCTGGGCGAGCACGGTGTAGCCCTCCCGGACGCGCATGGCCGGATTGAGCACATCGACGAACGTCCTGTGTCCGGGCTGCTGTTGGATGACCACGCCGACCACCACGCGCGCGTACCGGTCGGCCAGCCGGTCCAGTTCGAGCGTCATGACCTCGTCCCAGCCGAAGCCCTTGCCGTCGAGGCTGTCCCGGTTGAGGAAGATCGTGCCGTCGGGTGACCGGCTGTCGAAGTGCACCACATAGGCCGGTTCTCCGTGCGGGTCGTCCGCGGTGAACGTCGCGGCGATGATGTCGAGATCGGTGGGCGGCAGACCCGCCGGGCTCGGGTCCCACTGGAGCGCGACCTCGACCTTGCTGATTCCCTTGCTGAAGCCGGACAACTGGCTCCCCTTCCCCCTGTGACTGCTCCGGTCCCCAACTCACCAGGAGCCAGGGCTCTTTGCCCATCGTGCCACGCGCGCGGAGCATATGCGCGAGCGATCTGCGCCGGAGCGTGACCGGCGCCACGTCCGCTGGCCTTACGATGGCGCGGTGCTGGTCAAGTGGATTCGCTGCACCGTGGTGGACCGCCGCGGGTTCGAGCGGGGGCAGCGGAAATGGGCGGGGCTTCCGGGGGAGCCGGGATTTCGGGGACAGGGCGGCGGCTGGAGCAGGCACCGGCCGGGTGTGGCGCACATCTTCGCCTTCTGGGAGAGCCGCGCCTTCTACGACTCGTTCATGGCCCGCTCGCACGACCGCCTGGCCTCCACCCAGGTCGGCACGTTCAAGGACGCCCAGGTCAAGCTCTTCGAGTACCGCTTCGACGTGAAGACGGGCTTCGAGCCGCGGTTCACCGACACCGATCTGATCCGGGTGGCCCTGTGCCAGGTCCACGAGGAGCGGGTGGAGCACTTCACGCTCATGCAGGAGAAGGTCTGGAACCCCGCCATGGCCGGTTCACCCGGCATGATCCGCGGCATGTTCGGCGAGGCGCCCGAGCAGGAGTTCCTGGTCCTGTCGATGTGGCGGTCCGCGGCCGAGCACGGCAAGTACCGCACCGAGCGCGTCGAGCGCCTCGCCCTGCGCGCCCAGACCGAGGCGGACATCGCGGCGCTCTCCGGCGACATCGTGGAGCTGGAACCGTCCTGGACGGTCTGAGCGCCGCGGCGTCGGCTTCACCGCAGAGATCGGTCCCGTGGTCAGTTTGAATAGCAAACTCACCGCTGGAAGGGTCCCGGACGCCGATATCGTGTGACCTACGCCGTATGGAGCCCGTACGAGTCCTCGACTCACCCTCACTCGATCTAGGGTTTCGGCATGGTACGACCACGGCGCATCGTCCTTGTCCGGCACGGCGAGTCAACGGGCAACGTCGACGACTCCGTGTACGAGCGTGAGCCCGACCACGCGCTCGCCCTCACCGAGCGCGGCCGGCGGCAGGCCGAGGCGACCGGAAAGGAACTGCGGGAGCTCTTCGGCAGGGAACGCGTGAGCGTGTACGTCTCCCCGTACCGCCGCACGCACGAGACGCTCCGCGCCTTCCACCTCGACCCTGACCTCATACGCGTCCGGGAGGAGCCACGCCTGCGCGAACAGGACTGGGGCAACTGGCAGGACCGCGACGACGTACGCCTCCAGAAGGCCTACCGGGACGCCTACGGCCATTTCTTCTTCCGCTTCCCGCAGGGGGAGTCCGGCGCCGATGTGTACGACCGGGTCGGTGGCTTCCTGGAGAGTCTGTACCGCAGCTTCGAGGACCCCGACCATCCCCCGAACGTGCTCCTCGTGACGCACGGGCTCGCGATGCGGCTGTTCTGCATGCGCTGGTTCCACTGGACCGTCGCGGAATTCGAGTCGCTGTCGAACCCCGGGAACGCGGAGATGCGGATGCTCGTTCTGGGGAACGACGGCAAGTACGCGCTCGACCGGCCCTTCGAGCGCTGGCGCAAGCCGCTGCCGTACTGGGTGAACGGATAGAGTGGCAGAGCGATGACCGCTGATTCCTCTTCTGCCGGGCGACTGGAGCGCGCCCTGGCGAGCCTGCGCGGACTGGCCGTGGGAGACGCCCTGGGCTCCCAGTTCTTCGTCCCCGCGCACTATCCGCTGCTGAAGCGGCGCGAGCTGCCGCCGGGTCCCTGGCAATGGACCGACGACACCGAGATGGCCTGTTCCGTGGTCGCCGTCCTCGGTGCCCATCGGCGCATCGACCAGGACGCGCTGGCCCGCTCCTTCGCCGAGCACCACGACGTCGACCGGGGCTACGGCCCCGCGGTCAACCGCCTGCTGCGCCTCGTGCGGGAGGGCGGGGACTGGCGGGAGCTGGCGGCCGGGCTCTTCGACGGGCGGGGGTCCTGGGGCAACGGCGCGGCAATGCGGATCGCCCCGCTGGGGGCCTGGTACGCGGACGACCCGGAGCAGGCGACCCACCAGGCGGAGATCTCGGCCTACCCCACCCACCAGCACCGCGAGGCCGTGGTCGGCGCCATGGCCGTGGCAGCCGCGGCCGCGCTGGCCGGCTCGCCGGACGGGCCCCCGAGCCCCGAGGCGCTGCTCGACGGCGTCGTCGCCCTGGTGCCGAAGAGCGCGGTCGGCCAGGGACTGCGACGCGCCCGGGACATGCTCGACTACGCCGACGCGGGCACCGTCGCGGCGGTGCTGGGCTGCGGACGCCGTAGGACGGCCCACGACACCGTCCCCTTCGCGCTCTGGTCCGCAGCACGCTGCCTCGGGGACTACGGGACGGCGTTCTGGACGACCGCCCAGGCGGGCGGGGACGTGGACACGACCTGCGCGATCGTGGGAGGCGTACTCGCCTCCGGCAAGGCAGGGACACCGCCCGCCGCGTGGGCGGAGCGGGCCGAGGCACTGCCGGACTGGGTGCCGACGGGGCTCTGACGCTCGCGAGGGCCGCTTTCCGGGCCCTGCAAACCGGCTGCCGGGATGCTCACGGCCGACGGCCGCTTGCTGACTGCCGGCCCCCGAATGTGGATTTCTTGAGCGACGCGAGACGAGGGTGAGAACTCTCCGTGTCCTTCGGGAACTCTCCGTGATGGCTGCCCGTTCTTCCCGTATCCGCCGTGCACCGCGCCCTCGGGAGCCGGTGCGGCGGGGAGGTCGAAGAGCGCGCGGCGGAGGGGGCGTGAGATGGCGTTCGTGTCGTGGGAGCCGGTGCTCGTGCTGGTCGCCGTCCTGGCCTTTGTGCGGATGCCGGCCGCCGCCGCACGGCCGGCCGGACCGCCGTCTGTGCCGTCAGTCCGCGGACGGCGGGCCGGCCGGGCGTGGCTCCGCGCGGCCCCGAGGGAGTCAGCCCATCCCCGGGCCGGCCGTGCCGGAGAGGGACTCGAGATCGCTCTTGCGGACCTTGAGCACCAGCCAGGCGGTGAGGAACGCCAGCCCGGCGATCGCGGCGGCCGGTACGAAGGCCAAGGAGATGCCGTGGGCGAGCACGTCGTGCCCCCAGGGCGCGGGCAGTTGGTGCGTCTTGGCGAACTGCGCCTTCTGCTCCGGCGAACTGTTGGCGAGGAACTTGGGCAGTTGCTTCTTCGCCTCGTCCTTGCTTGCCGAGCCGAAGACGGTCGTCAGGATGGACAGCCCGAGCGAGCCACCCACCTGCTGCATCGCGTTGAGCAGCCCGGAAGCCGCACCCGCCTCGTGCTGGGCCACTCCCGACACCGCCGTCACGGTGGCCGTCACGAAGTTCAGCCCCATGCCGAAGCCGAACACCAGCATCGGCCCGAGCACTCCGCCGAGGTACGAGCTGTCCGGCCGGATGAACGTCTGCCAGACCAGCCCGACCGTCACGAGAGCCGAGCCGACCGCCATGAACGGCTTCGGGCCGAACTTCGGCAGCAGGGCCTGCGACGCGCCCGCGCTGATCGCGATCGCGACGGTCACGGGCAGGAAGGCCAGACCGGCCTTGATGGCGCTATAGCCGAGGACGTCCTGCACGAAAAGCACGATGTAGAAGAACATGCCGAACATCGCCGCGGACAGGCTGAGCATGATCGCGTACGTGCCCCAGCGGTTGCGGTCCGCGAACATCCGCAGCGGGGTGATCGGCTCCTTCGCCCGTGTCTCGGTGAGGACGAAGGCGAGCAGCAGCACCACGGCCGCGGCGAACGAGCCGAGGGTGAGCTTGTCGCGCCAGCCGTTCTCCGCGGCACGGATGAAGCCGTACACCAACGAGGCCATGCCCACCGTCGAGGTCAGCGCGCCGGTGATGTCGAAGCGCCCTGGGTGCCGTGCCGACTCGCTGATGTACAGCGGCGCGAGCGCCGCGATCAGCACGCCGATCGGCACGTTGACGAACAGCACCCACCGCCAGTCCAGCCAGTCGGTGAGCATGCCGCCCGCGAGCAGGCCGATGGCACCGCCGCCCGCGGAGACGGCGGCGAAGACACCGAAGGCCCGGTTGCGTTCCGGGCCTTCGGGGAAGGTCGTGGTGATCAGCGCCAGCGACGTGGGCGAGGCTATCGCGCCGCCCACGCCCTGAAGGGCCCGCGCGGCCAGCAGTTGCCAGGGTTCCTGGGCGAGACCGCCCAGCAGCGAGGCGAAGGTGAAGAGCAGGATGCCGGTCATGAACACCCGGCGGCGGCCGAGGATGTCACCGGCCCGCGCACCGAGCAGCAGCAGACCGCCGAACGTGAGCGTGTAGGCGCTGACCACCCAAGTCAGGTCGGTGGTGCTGAATTTGAGCGCGTCTTGAATGTGCGGGAGCGCGATGTTCACAATCGTCGCGTCGAGTACCACCATGAGTTGGCAGGCCGCGATGACGGCGAGCGCGATGCCGGGATGCCCCTCCCGGCGGGCCACGCCCGGTTTTGGATCCTGGAGCAGCTGAGAGGTCGTCACTATGGGTCCCCCACGAAGGAATTAGTGAACGCTCGCGTTCACTTTCGCCTCCACGGTAGTGAGTCCCCAAGAGTGAACGCAAGCGTTCACTTAATCGGGTGTGCCGCCCCGCGTCCCCCTGTTGCTGCGGTGCGGCGCTCCCCCTTCCCCGAACCCCCGCTTCCCTTGCACGTTGGAGAGACACAGATGGTTACCTCGCGCTGGACGGCCGATCCTGCCCGGGCGGCTTCCCCTCGTCGGCGCGGCGTGGTCCTGGAGCGCGCGATCATGGATGCCGCTCTGGAACAGCTCGGCGCGGTCGGCTGGAAGGGCCTCACCATGGAGGGCGTCGCGGCCGGCGCCCAGACCGGCAAGGCCGCCGTGTACCGCCGCTGGCCCTCCAAGGAGGACCTCGTCGCGGATGCGCTGGTGGCCGGACTGCCTCGGGTGGAGATCGCTCCGGACCTCGGAAGTGTGCGCGAGGATCTGCTCAGTCTGTGCCGGGAGGTGCGGGAGATCATGTACTCGCCCCCTGGCGTCGCCCTGCGAGCGGTCATTCACGAGTGCGACGACGTTCAGGCGGAGCGCTTCCAGGACGTGATCGTCGGCGGAGTCATCGAGCCGACCGTCACCTTGCTCCGTGAGGTCATCACCCGTGGAATAGGGCGGGGAGAGGTTCGCTCGGATGCGGCCAACAGCTATGTCTTCGACGCCATCCCGGCCATGATGATGTACCGGTCGAAGGTGTGCGCCAGCGAATGGAGCGACCATGATCTCGAAGAGATGATCGACCAGTTGATGCTCCCGCTGCTACGGCCGCACGGGGTCTGATCCCGCGCCCCGGTGATCTCTGTGGTGCCCGGGCGACCAGGGTGTCGCACGGCGATCGCGTCGGCGTAGGCTAGGGGCGCCATGCCGTACGAACCACCCACTCACACTGTCGAGCGCTCCCTGCGCGCCACGACCGGAGCGAAGGTCATCGCCGGTGTCGACGAGGTGGGGCGCGGAGCCTGGGCCGGACCGGTCACCGTCTGCGCGGCGGTCACCGGACTGCGTCGCCCGCCCGAGGGCCTGACCGACTCCAAGCTGCTGAGCGTCAAGCGCCGTACGGAATTGGCCGAGATCTTGCGGACATGGGTCACGGCCTATGCCCTGGGGCATGCTTCCCCCGAGGAGATCGACGGCCTGGGGATGACGGCCGCGCTGCGGCTCGCCGCGGTCCGTGCCCTGGACGCTCTGCCGGTTCACCCCGACGCCGTCATCCTCGACGGGAAGCACGACTACCTCGGCGCCCCCTGGCAGGTGCGTACGGTGATCAAGGGCGATCGCTCGTGCGTGGCCGTCGCCGCGGCGTCGGTGATCGCCAAGGTTCAGCGCGACAAAATGATGGCCGAACTGGGTGTCGACCATGCAGACTTCGGATTTGCGGACAACGCCGGGTATCCGTCGCCCGTGCACAAGGCCGCACTGGAGGAGTGGGGGCCCACCCCGCACCACCGCTTGTCGTGGGCGTATCTTGATGCGTTGCCCGAGTGGCGGCACCTCAAGAAGGCCCGCAGCTGGGCGGACGGAAGCGTTCCGGAGATCGAGGGTCAGCTCGGCTTCGATTTCTGACGGTTCCGATCGCACTGATGTGCCACCCGGTCACCCGTACCGCACCAACGTTTGATAAATATCAGCTCATGCCTCTCATTCCCGAGGAGCCTCAGATTCACGAGAGTGCCCAGGGTCCCCGCGCTACTCCGGCCAGCGGCCGTACCGCGCCGACCCCTCGCCCCGTACCCGGCCCCCGTCCCGCGGCTCCGTCCCGCCCCGGTCGTCCCGGCCCTCCGCGGCCCGCGCCGCCGGTGCAGCGCACGCCGCGTGATGTGGCTCCGGCCAAGCCGAGCCCGTCCGGCCCGGCCGCTCCCGCCGCTTCGGCGGCCGCCCCGCAGATCCAGCTGATCCCGGCCTCGGCCGAGGGCGCGCTCGACGCCGCCGACGAGGCGGTGGACCTGCTCCTGGACTCGGGCCGTGCCCCCGGTGACGTGCTCGTGATCACCACCGGTGCCCAGCACCCGTGGGCGGAGCACGAGCTGTCCTTCGGCGAAGCCGCCTACTGGGCGCAGCACGACGCCGGTGACGACGTCTTCTACACGGATGTCACCAGCGCCGCCCGTGCAGCGTCCCGCCCCGTGGTGGTGGTGGCTGTCAACGGAGGTCCCGCCTCCTCCGCCTCCGTCCTTCCGCTGGCCCACGCGCGGGCCGATGCCCTGCTGATCGTCTGCGGCGACCCGCAGCAGATCAACGCGGTGCTGGGCGCCGGCGTCTGAGCCACGCCCGGCGCCTCGGGGTACCGGAGTGACGCTGGGGCTGCTCCGGCGGAAATCGCAGGGAGTCGCCTTTGGCATGCCCGGACGCCGGGCGGCCACCGCGTTCGCACGGGCGGCCTCCCGGCCGGCCTCGGCGGCGAAGCGGTGACCGCCGGGTGCTGGTGGGGCGCGTCCATCACCGCGGTGCGGTGCGCGGTCGCCGAGCCGCCCGGAGAGCGTCCCTATCCAGGGCGCATCCCGGATGCCGTACGGCCGCGCGGCGCATTCCGGACGCCATAGGGCCATCGGGCACGGTGTGAGCGGCGGCCAGCCTGTCCTCCGTGTCCCTCGCTGCCTGTGCGGCCCAGGCGCTGACCGGGCGGCCGGGGCTCGGCCTGCCGCCCCCTCGACCCAGGTGTTCGGCGCTGGCGCCTGGCATCCGGCCGAGGGTACGGCTCGGGCGCCCGGCGCCCGGACCGTCAGCGGGCCGCCGCGCGGCGCAGGACCTCGGAGACCGGTCCGCCGGTGCGAGGCGCGAGCGGCGGGGCCTCCGACAGGGCGCCGAAGGGCTCCGGCACCGAGTCGGCGTTGGGGCGGCGACCACCGCGCCCCTCGCCGAGCACCTGCCAGCCGTCGTGGGTCAGCGTGATGTACGCCCCGCAGCGCAGGCCGTGCAGCGTGCAGGCGTCGCGCAGACCCCACATCCAGGCTCCGTCCTCCTCCGTCCAGCGCGCGTCTCCCTCACGGCAGTAGAGCAGTACGGCGGTGCGCACCGGGGTGCGGCGTCTCAGGTCGTGGGGGATGACCCGGCGCAACTGGGCGAGCAGTGCGTTGCGGAACATCCAGCCGTCGGCCGGGGCCGGATGCCGCGTGAACGACGCGCTGGCGCACAGCCGTTCCTCGGGATCCAGCACCGCCACGATCGCCGTGGACGGTTTGGGGCGGTGGCGGGCATGCAGCCCGCTGACGACCTCGCGAGGGTCGCGCAGCAGCGGGATTCCGGCGGAAGCCCATTCGGCCGGCTCGAGCAGGCGACTGGCGGAAGCGGCGGACGCGGACGTCGACAACGAGGCCGCCGAGGACGAGGCGAATCCGAAGGTCACGTTCTTCCCTTCGGCTACGCGCCCATACTGCGGGCGAGGTCGGATTCGGGAGCGCGCACCGCAGCAAAGCCCAACCGGATCACGGGCGAGCCGTGCGGGGAGCGGACCTCAATTCTTCCTGTCGAACTGGGATGCGGCAACGAGCAATTGGGGCCACCGACGGTTATCTACGGGTGTGTGGCTTATATCCTTACCCAAAGGTTCGTCAGCGCACGCCTGGGGTGTCCGACCGGGGCACCGGTGGCCGCCACGGTCGGACACGGGATCAGCCCTGAACGGCCAGGACCAGCGGCAATACCCCTCGCGCGCCGGACTGTCTGAGGAGGCGCGCCGCGACCGCCAGGGTCCAGCCCGTCTCGGTGAAGTCGTCGACCAGCAGAACCGGCCCGTCGGCCTCGGCGAGCGCCGACGCGAGAGCGGGCGGCACGGTCAGCGAGCCGTCGAGAGCCTTCAGCCGCTGCGCGCTGTTGCTGCGCGGCACCCGCGGCGCGTCCTCGGCGTACGCCACGGAGCCGAGCACGGGCAGTCGGCCGATCTCGGCGATCCGGGCGCCCAACGAGTGGACCAGCCGGGGCCGGGTCCGCGAGGCCACGGTGACGACGCCCACCGGCCTGGGCTGGGCGTCGGCCGCCCCGGGGGCCCAGCCGCCGGGGCCCTTCGCCCAGTCCGCCAGGACGTCCACCACGGCCCGCGCCACGTCGTCCGGCACAGCGGCGTCCGGCGTTTGCGGGGCGAGGAGCGGCCGCAGCCGATTGCCCCAGCCGATGTCCGACAATCGGCCCAGCGCGCGTCCCGATGAGGCCTGTTCACCGGCCGGAATACGCCCCTTGAGCGCGATGCCGATGGCCGGCAGGCCTGTCGGCCACATGCGACGGGGCTCCACCTCGACCCCGGCACGGCCGAGGTCGCTCCGGGCGGCGTCCACTGCTGCGGTGGACGTGTCGGCGGTGAAGCGCGGCCCCGCGCAGTTGTCGCAGCGGCCGCAGGGTTTGGTGCCCTCGTCGTCCAGCTGGCGCTGCAAGTACTCCATCCGGCATGCGGAGGTGGACGCGTAGGCCCGCATCGCCTGCTGCTCGGCCGTGCGCTGCCGGGCCACCCAGTCGTACCGCTCGGTGTCGTACGACCAGGGCTGCCCGGTCGCGACCCAGCCGCCCTTGACACGGTGGACCGCCCCGTCCACGTCGAGGACCTTCAGCATGGTCTCCAGCCTCGAACGGCGCAGTTCGACCAGCGGTTCCAGGGCGGGCAGGGACAGTGGTCCGTCGGCCCGGGCGAGGACGTCCAAGGTGCGCCGGACCAGTTCCTCGGAAGGGAAGGCGAGCGAGGCGAAGTACTGCCAGATCGCCTCGTCCTCCTTGCCCGGCAGCAGCAGCACCTCGGCGTGCTCGACACCACGGCCGGCCCGGCCGACCTGCTGGTAGTAGGCGATGGGGGAGGAGGGGGAGCCGAGGTGAACCACGAAGCCGAGGTCCGGTTTGTCGAAGCCCATGCCGAGTGCGGACGTGGCGACGAGCGCCTTGACCCGGTTGGCGAGCAGATCGCCCTCCGCCTGCTGCCGTTCGGCGTTCTCCGTCTTTCCCGTGTACGAGGCGACGGTGTGACCGCGCTGTCGCAGGAAGGCGGTGACCTCCTCCGCCGCTGCGACCGTGAGTGTGTAGATGATGCCGGAGCCCGGCAGGTCGCCGAGATGGTCGGCGAGCCAGGCCATCCGGTGCGCGGCGTCCGGCAGCCGCAGCACTCCGAGGCTGAGGCTCTCCCGGTCCAGCGGGCCACGCAGCACCAGGGCGTCCGACGTGCCGCCCGTGCCGAGCTGGTCGGCGACATCCGCGGTCACCCGCGCGTTGGCCGTGGCGGTGGTGGCCAGCACGGGCACGCCGGGCGGCAGCTCGCCCAGCATGGTGCGCAGCCGGCGGTAGTCGGGACGGAAGTCGTGACCCCAGTCGGAGATGCAGTGGGCCTCGTCCACGACCAGCAGGCCCGTCGCCGCGGACAGCTTGGGCAGGACCTGGTCACGGAAGTCCGGGTTGTTCAGCCGCTCCGGGCTGACGAGCAGGACATCGACCTCACCGGCCGCGATCTCGGCCTGTACGGCGTCCCACTCCTCGGTGTTCGCGGAGTTGATCGTCCGGGCGTGGATACCGGCCCGGGCCGCGGCCTCCACCTGATTGCGCATGAGCGCGAGCAAGGGCGAGACGATCACCGTGGGCCCGCTGCCTCTGGCCCGCAGCAGCGAGGTCGCCACGAAATACACCGCGGACTTGCCCCATCCCGTGCGCTGCACGACCAGGGCCCGGCGCCGGTCTGCGACCAGCGCCTCGATCGCCCGCCACTGATCCTCGCGCAGCCGGGCCCCGCCCGTGGCATCCCCGACGAGCCGGGCGAGGACGGCGTCCGCCTCTGCCCGGAGATCCGCGTTGCTCGTGTGCTCCATGGGCTCCATACAACAGGACGGGACCGACAACCGGGCGGGCTCGGGTCGGGGCCTGTGGACAACCGCCATGGACTTGTCGTGTCCCTGATTCGACTTATCCACAGGTGCAAGCGGGATTTCGGGATCCGCGAGATCGTCTCCGCATGACGAATCACGGCGAAACCACGGGACCGTTCGAAAACAATGACATCTCCGGACATGATCCGTTCTCCGGACTGTCCGCGCCCGACACCCACGTCACTCTGCGCACCCCGGCCGAGCTGGCCGACGCCCTGCCCTACCTGCTCGGATACCGACCGGAGGACAGCATGGTGCTGGTCGCCCTCCACGACCGCGAAGGCGGCGGCCGGTTCGGCGGCCGGGCCCGGCTCGGCATTCCCGCGAACGAGGAGGACTGGGAGGCGGCCGCCCGGCAGCTGGCCCAGGGCCTGGTCAAGGGCAGCGAGCGGCGGGGCTCCCGCCCGGAGCAGATGGTGGCCTACGTCTGCCAGGAGCCGGCGCCGGGCGAGTCCGGGCGGGACGTCAGGCGCCGGCTCGAACGGCTGGCCCAGTTGCTGCGCACCCAGTGCGGCGACCTGGACGTGCCGGTCGTCGAGGCACTGTGCATCGCGGACGGCCGTTACTGGTCGTACTGCTGCCCGGTCGAGGGCTGCTGCCCCGAGGACGGCTCGCCGATGGGCCTGCCCGGCACCTCGGTCCTGGCGGCGGCCGCCACCTATGCCGGCATCCAAGTGCGCGGCACCCTCAGGGAGTTGCGGGCCAGGCTCCAGCCCTGGGAGACCTCCGCGGTCCTGGAGCAGGAGGCCGCGCTGGACGCGGCGGGCATGATCCTGGTGCCCCGCATCCTCGACGAGGCGTCCCGTCCGGAGGTGGCCGAGGAGACCCTCGCGCTGGCCGAGCGCATCATGCGCCGCTTCGCCGCGGCGGCGCCCGTGTCGGGCACGCATCCGGCGGACGTCCGCGACGACGGCCTGCTCGCACATGACGAGGCGGCGACGGTCATCCTCGGACTCCAGGACCGCACGACCCGTGACCGGGCCGCGGCCTGGATGGAGGGTGCGGAGGCCGGCCCTGCTCTCCGGCTCTGGCGTGCCCTGGCCCGCCGCTGCGTCGGCCCCTACGGTGAGCACGCCGCGGCCCCGCTGACCCTGGCCGGCTGGGTCGCCTGGTCGACGGGCGACGAACTGGAGGCCCGCGAGGCCCTCGCCATGGCCCTGGGCGCGGATCCCGACTACCTCTTCGCCCGCCTGCTGCACCAGGCCTGCAACGAAGGGCTCGACCCCGAGGCGATCCGCCGCTGTCTGCGCACGGAGCGCTCGGGGCCTGCGCGGGCCGAGGCCGCGCAGCAGCCGCATGAGGCAGTGGATTCGGCAACCGGCAGGCTCCCGGCCGTCGACGGCGGCACGTCCGGAGCATGTGCGCAGACGGACGGACAGGTGGCGGGACCGGCGTCCGGGACGGGTGCGCGCCGAAGGCGCCGTGTGCGGTCCCTGGACGGAGGCGACAGCCGCCGGGCGGCCCGGGCGGCAGGTGCAGGACGGCGCCCGACCGGTTCGCGCTCCGGACCGTCGGCAGCCGAGCCCTCGCGGCCGGCCACGCGCGGTCCCGGCGGCACGCGCAAGCGTGCGTCGGACCAGAGCGCGACCAGCGCCACCTCCTCGGTGGGCGACCTCCGCGAGCCCGAGGGGGACGGATGAACGCCCCGGCGCCGGCCACGCGGGTCGGCGCGGCGAAACCTCGCGGTGCACCGGTGGCAACGGTGACATGGAGCGTGCGCTCCCGGAACCCGTGCGTGAACCTGCCGCACCGGGGCCCGGCCGTGTCCCGCCCGGCGTCTCCGGCACGCCGCCATGGCGCGGCATCCCTGCTGTGCCGCCTGGCCGGCCTGGTGCACCGGCCTCGCCCGGGGACTCCGGGGGCTCCTGGGACACACGCGGGCGTACCGCGCACCCGATGCCGGCGCAGGGTCACGGCCGTGTTGAGCGGTGCCTTCGCCGTCGTGCAGCGCCGCGATCCGGCCGGGCTCCCCGGGGCGGGCCGTGACCCGGAAGCGGCGCTCTCCGTTCACCTGAGTGGCGGAACGCCCGAACGCACTCCACCGCCGCACGACCGATGTCCCCCGGGGCGCCTCACCGGCCGCCCAGCGCGTCCCTGGCGCACCGAGAGCAGAAGAAGCCAATCCATGCATCAGCAGCCGACCCCGTCCTTCGCCACCGCCGAGCGACCGGCGAGGGACGGGCCCGCACGGTTCCGGCCGGACAGCGCCGTCATGACGGCGCTGGAGACCCTTGGCGTACGACCACCGTCCCTGGAATCCCGGCCGGCCCTTCCAGCTGACGCAGGCGCACCCTCCCGCGCTCCACACCCGGCTCGTCGGCCTGTCACGCTCCCGTCGCCCCGCACGGCGACGAGCAGTCGCCCGATATCCGAACTGCCGCCCACCCACGCCGCGTTGATCTGCGTCGCCCTGCCTGGCCTCGCCATCTCGGGTGAGCTGGGGCAGCTGACGGGCCGGGGGCTGGACGGGTTCTACCGAGGCGGGCGGCGGCTGCTCTCGCGGTGTCAGGTCCGCGTGGCCGGACGTGAACCGCTCGCCGTGCAGGCCAGGATGACCGGTGCCGACAGCGCCCGTTTCGTCGCCACGCTCCGGGCTTCCCCGGCGGCGGGCCCCGATCCGGATGTCGTCGTCGAACGAACACGCCGCGCCGAGGGAACAGAACGGATCACCGTCCGCAACGCCGGCGTGCGACCGCTGAGGCTCCCCGTCGAGATCGCCCTCGGCACGGATCTCGCCGAACTCGGTGCCATCGCCTCCGGCAGGACGGGCCCCCAACTCCCTGCCACGGTCCGCGACTCAGGGCTGCGCTGGGCCACGGCCGATGCCGCTGCCAGCGTCACCGCCGACCCGCCTCCTTCCGACGTCCTGGCGTCCGCCGGACTGCTGCGCTGGGAACTGCAACTGCCACCGGGTGGGACGGCGACCGTGGAACTGCGGATACGGCTCGACGGCGCGGGCCCCTTGAGGGCCGCGGGACAGACCACGACCAGCCCGATCGCCTGCGCCCGGGCGACGGGCGACGACCCCCGGGTGGCCCCGCTGCTCGACGCGGCCGTCGCCGACCTCCAGGCCCTTCTCTTGCGTGACACCGCCCACCCTTCCGACACCTATCTCGCGGCGGGCGCGCCCTGGCGCTGCGGGATGGCGCCCGCCGAGGCGCTCGCCGCCGCTCGTATGGCCCTGCCTCTCGGCACCCGGCTCGCTGCGGGAACACTGCGTGCCCTGGCCCGCACGCAACTCCCGGGCGACGACGCACGGGCCGGCATGATCCCCGGGCCGCGACGCGACGCCGGCCCTCTCCTCCCGCCGGGCTGCACGGGAACGGAGGCCACGCTGCTCTTCCCCGTCCTGCTCGCCGAGGCCCGCCGCTGGGGACTGCCCGACAGAGAGGCCAGGGAACTGCTGCCCGCCGCCGAACGCTGCCTCACCTGGCTGCGGACCACCACCCGCGACCAGTCCTACCTCCCCGATCCGCAGCCCACGGGTCCGGTCCGCTGTGAAACGCAGGCCCACGCGCACCGTGCGGCCCTGCTGGGCGCCGACCTCCTCGACGCCTACGACCGGCCGGGCGCCGCCGAGTTGCGCCAGTGGGCGCAGGCTCTGCAGACAGCCTTCCGGACCGGCTTCTGGGTCGAGGACCGCGGTGGTGGACGTCCGGCCGCGGCCCTGGCGCCGGACGGCCGTCCCGTACCGCACCTGGGCTCGGCCGCCGCCCACCTGCTCGACACCGGCCTGCTCGGTTCCGGCCGGCTCGCCCCGGGCCTCCTCGACCAGGTGCAGACCGAGCAGCTCGCCCGGTTGCTCGGCACTCCCGCCATGGATGCGGGCTGGGGGCTTCGCGGTCTCGGTGCCAAGGAGATTGGACACAACCCGTTCGGCCATCGGAGTGGAGCCGTCCGGGTTCACGAGACCGCCGTCGCCGTCAGCGGACTGGCTGCCGCCGGCTATGAGAGGGAAGCCGCCGGTCTGCTGAGAGGCCTGCTGGAGGCGGCGGAACACTTCGGGCACCGGCTGCCGGAGATGTTCGGCGGCGAACAGCGCGCCGCCGGGAGTGCTCCCCTTCCGCACCCCGCGGCCTGCCGGCCGGCGGCCACCGCAGCGGCTTCCGCGATCATGGTGCTCACCGCTCTCGCGGGTGTCCGCCCCGACGCCCCGGCCCGTACGGTCACCCTGAGCCCCGTGCGCAGCGCGCCGCTCGGCGAACTCGGTCTCACCGGGCTGCGTCTCGCCGGCGCGCCCTTCGCCGTACGCATCAGCCGGCTGGGCCTCGCCATGGTCGAGGAAGCGGCGGACGGCCTGCAACTGGGAGTGTGACCTCGTACGACGAGACCGAGCGAAGAAGGGGAGCCGGCCCTGCGCCCCATAACGGAACGAAGCGGAACCACCACCGATGCGACCGACGAAGGGAGTGTTTATCGTCAGGCAGACGACTATGATCGCCGCATGCCCTACGACCCGTCAGCCTTTCCGCCCTTCGCCGTCACCGTGGACCTGGTCGTGCTGACCGTGCGCCGTCATGCCCTGTGCGCGCTGGCGGTACGCAGGGGCGAGCCCCCCTTCCAGGGGCGCTGGGCGCTGCCGGGCGGGTTCGTGCGGGCCGACGAGGACCTGTCCCAGGCGGCGGCGCGCGAACTCGAGGAGGAGACCGGGCTGACGGCGCACGACCCCGCGGTCCCGGCCCGGGACAACGGAGCCCACCTCGAGCAGCTCGCCACCTACGGCGACCCCAAGCGGGACCCGCGCATGCGGGTGGTCAGCGTCGCGCACCTCGCGCTCGCGCCCGACCTGCCGGCCCCGCGCGCGGGGGGCGACGCCAGCAACGCGCGCTGGGCACCGGTCGAGGAACTGCTTCAGCGGGGTGGCTACGGACGCGACGGCGAGCCGGTGGCGCCGCTCGCCTTCGACCATGCCCAGATCCTCGCCGACGGGGTGGAGCGGGCCCGGTCCAAGATCGAGTACTCCTCGCTGGCCACCGCGTTCTGCCCGCCGGAGTTCACCGTGGGTGAGCTGCGCCGGGTGTACGAGGCGGTGTGGGCAGTGGCGCTCGATCCCCGCAATTTCCACCGGAAGGTCACCGGCACGCCCGGATTCCTCGTTCCCACGGGAGGGACGACCACGCGCCAGGGCGGCCGGCCGGCGCAGCTCTTCCGGGCCGGCGGGGCCACTCTCCTCAATCCTCCCATGCTGCGCCCCGAGATCTGAGGCGTACAGCGGTCGGCCGGACGGCGGAGAGGCCGGGCGCCGACACCGGGGCTCCGGTTGCGGCGAACGGCGGACGTCAGCCGATTCCGGCGGCGCCATGTCTAGAAGCAGATCGGGTGATACCAGAAAAATCAGACATCGCAAGCTATCTTGCTTCAGGTGATCCAGGCCTTCGGACTGACCAGCAATCCCCGCAAGGCGCAGCCGCCCGCCGTCGACGACGTCTCCTTCGAAGCGCGTGCCGGAGAGGTCACCGCGCTCCTCGGATGTGCCGGCGCGGGCAAGACCACGGCGCTCAGACTGATGCTCGAACTCCAACAGGGGCGCGGCATCACCTACTTCAGAGGGCGGCCCCTGCACCGGATCGCCCACCCGTCCCGGGAGGTCGGCGTGCTCCTCGGCGATGTGCCGGGGCACCCTGCCCGCTCCGTCCGCGGCCATCTGCGGATGCTCTGCGCGGCCTCGGGCGTTCCCGTGCGCCGCGCCGACGAGGTCCTCGAAGGCGTCGGCCTCGTCAGCCTCCGTGAAGAGTGCCTCGGCAGGCTCTCGCGCGGCATGGACCGCCGGCTCGGCCTCGCCTGCGCACTGCTGCCCGACCCGCACACGCTCGTCCTGGACGAGCCCGCCGCCGGCCTCTCCGCCCACGAGGCGCAGTGGTTGCACGGCATGCTGCGGGCCCACGCGCGGCAGGGCGGCACCGTGGTCTTCACCACGGCCGACGCCAAGGAGGCGGCACGCAGGGCCGACCGTGTCGTCACCCTCGACGGCGGCAGGCTCGTGGCCGACCAGGACGCCGGGGACTTCGCCCGCACCCGACTGCGCCCGCGTGTCGCCGTCCGCAGCCCCCAGGCGGGACGACTCGCGTCCCTGCTCGCCAAGGAAGCCCGTGGTGCGCGCCGGTCCGTGGAGGTCGTGCGGGAGGACGGCAACCGCCTCTCGGTGTACGGCTCCACGACCGCCGACATCGGTGAGACGGCCTTCCGCAACGGCATTCTCGTTCACCAACTCGCCGACGAGGTCGGTGACATGGGCCCGGGTGCCGGTACGGGGTCCGGCGCCGGGCCGGCGGAGGCGAGCGGGGTCGTGGCGACCGGGCCACGGGCACGGTGCGAGCGCGACGAGACGGACGCCTCGGTGGTGGAGGCGCAGACCGCGGCGCCCGGTCTGCCGACGGCGGAGTCGGGCACCTCGGCGTCGGCCCCGTCCCCGGCCGGGCCGGGCTCCCCGGCACCGGGCTCGCCCGCGGCGGGCAAGGCCGCGATGGCGTTCGGCTTCTCGCCGGCGAAACCGAGCGACACGGCGACGGAGGCCCAGGTGAGTGAACGGGGCTCAGTGCCGGCGGGCTTCTCGGCGGAGGGGCGGGAGTGCGCGGAAGCGGATGCGCCGACGCCGGAGCCGTGCGGGACCGGTCTCGCCTCGGGCGAGGTGGGGCGGACCTCCGCGCTCGCGTCGGCAAAGCGGGCGCAGACGGCCGACGGTGAGCGACCGTCCTACGGGAACGTGCCCGACCTCCGTCCGGGGGCGGAGTGCGCGGAGGCGGCGCGGGACGCCGCGACGGAGGGCGCGCCGCCAAGAGCCCTCCCGGAAGCCGGCGGGACGGCGCACGGAGCTGTGAAGTCCGGCGATGAGGACATGCGCGGCTGGGTCGAAGGAGCGGTCCCCGCAGACGTACTCGCTGGTGCCGACGTCGGCCGGAGCGCCGGCGCGCAGGGCACCCACTCTGCGCGAGGCGCCCGCGTCGCGCAGGGCCGGGCCGCGGCGACTCAGGAAGCGAAGGCCGCCGGAACGAGCATCCCCGCGGCGGGCATCTCCGCACTCCGCGCCCGTCTGCCCGGTGCCAGGAATCCGGGCACGCGTCAGATCTGGGCCGATCGCGCCGCCCGTCCTGAAGGCGTCCACGCCCTCGACAACCTCTCCGCCCTCCCGCCCCCCATCTCCGTCCGCTCCACCCCCGGTCCCCTCCGCCCCCTGCGCTACGAGATCCGGCGCACCATCGGGATCGGCGCCGGCTTCCTCACCTGCGCTGCCGTGCTGGCGGTGTCCGTGCTCACCGCCGTACTGCTGGCTCGGCTCGGCCACACCCCGCAGGCACGGCTGTTCGCCGCATGGCCGCGGGAGCTGCCGCTGCCGCCCGCGGCGCTCACGGCGGGGTTGCTCGGTGCGCTGGCCTTCGGGGACGAGTTCCGCCACCCCGCCCTCGCGGCGGACCGCGGCACCGTGCCCCGCCGGCTGGGACTGCTGGCGGCCAAACTTCTCGTCTCCGGAGTCACCGCGACGCTGCTCGCCTTCCTCACCCTGGGCTGCGACGCCGAGGCGCTCTACCTCGTCTACGGACGGGAGCTGGCGCGAGTTCCCGCGGACTGGCTTTCGCTGGGCGTGAGTTGGTTCGGCCTCCTCATCGGCTGCGCCTGGGCAGGAGTCCTCGCGGCCGGTGTCTTCCGGTCCACCACGGGAGGCCTCGCCGCCGTACTCGCCGTACCTGTCCTCGTCGTTCCCGTCCTGCACAAGGCGATGCAGGGACCCGCCCCGCGTACGGCGGCCGGATTTCCTGGACGGTTGAGAGAGGTGTTCCTGCTCCCGTGGCCCTTCGGAGGGGAGAGGTATGCCCTCGGGCTGGCACGCGTGCTCGCTCAACCCATGGGCGGCGCACTGGTGTTGTCGCTCGCGGCGCTCCTGTGCGCGTACCTGTTCACGACGCTGCGCACCGGTTTCCGGTGAGGGATGCGCGTCCACTTTCGATCTCGCCGTGTGCACAACTCCCCTCAGAAAGCCCATTTCTTTCCGATAAGGCGTCAATTGCGACGGCGTGAGCGATCACCCTTTCGTGTGCTTTTCACCAAAGACCTCAAGGGAGTTGGAAACGGCGCCGACAAAGGTTCCGTGAGTACCCTTGCGCACACCATGATGACCGCCGCCCGCTCCACCGACTCCGGTCTGGCCGGCCCGGGCGAACTCGACCGCTACCCCTACGCCGAGGCCGCTGTGCCCGATCGCGTGGGAACACCCTCCTGGGAGGGCGCGGAACCCGAGCTGGGCCGCGTCGGCAGGCGGGCCGCGGGCAGCCGCGGACGCGGCCTGCACGGCCAACTCGTCCAACAACTGGGACAGATGATCGTCTCGGGCGACCTGGGCGCGGACCGTCCGCTGGTGCCCGAGGAGATCGGCCAGCGCTTCGAGGTGTCCCGTACCGTCGTCCGCGAGTCCCTCCGAGTCCTCGAGGCCAAGGGCCTGGTCAGCGCCCGCCCGAACGTCGGCACGCGCGTGCGTCCCGTCAGCGACTGGAACCTGCTCGATCCGGACATCATCGAATGGCGGGCCTTCGGGCCGCAGCGCGACGACCAGCGCCGGGAACTGAGCGAACTGCGCTGGACCATCGAGCCGCTCGCCGCCCGCCTCGCCGCGGGGCACGGACGGGAGGAGGTGCAGCAGCGCCTGTGCGACATGGTGGAGATCATGAGCCACGCCATGGCACAGGGCGACGCGCTGACCTATTCGCGCGCCGACAACGAGTTCCACGGCCTGCTCATCCAGATCGCCGGCAACCGCATGCTGGAGCACCTGTCCGGGATCGTGTCCGCCGCCCTCCAGGTGTCGGGCGGCCCGGTGACGGCCTGCGACCGGCCGAACGAGGCGTCCCTCGCGCAGCACGCGCGCATCGTCGACGCTCTCGGCACCGGCGACGGCGCGGCAGCGGAGACGGCCATGCGTCAACTGCTCACGGTCCACCCCGAGGTCGAACGCGTGGTGCCCGCCCCGCGCGAGCACTGACGCAAGCGCTGATCCGTGCCATGAAGGCGATGTGGTCGCCGGCGTGCGGTGTCAGCGTGCTTCTCGTGGGTCTCGTGTCGATGCCGGGCTCGGGTACCGGCCGCTGCCGGACCCCGCCGGATCCCGTGCGGATCGGCGGGGTCCGGCGGTGCGACGGGCGGCCGTGGTCGCGGGCGTGACCGGACGCGAGGGCGGCAGTGATCTCATCTGTCCGTGTCTGACCGTTTTTGTTTGCTTACGGGGTGTGACTCGGGCCACGCGGATTGGGCGTAACGCTCGTGGAAACAGCGCGATGACCTAAGAGGTGACAGCCGCGGAGGGAATACGGACGCCATGACAGGCGCTGTGCATCTCCCCGGCCCCCGCCCGCGCCGTCGGCCCATCCCCAGGCCGGTGGTCGGCTCCTGTCCGCAGTGGACGGTGCCGGAAGCCGTTTTCCAACGTTCCGAGAGGTTGTTCGTGTCGGCCAGCACATCCCGTACGCTCCCGCCGGAGATCGCCGAGTCCGTCTCTGTCATGGCTCTCATTGAGCGGGGAAAGGCTGATGGGCAGATCGCCGGCGACGATGTGCGTCGGGCCTTCGAAGCTGACCAGATTCCGGCCACTCAGTGGAAGAACGTACTGCGCAGCCTCAACCAGATCCTTGAGGAAGAGGGTGTGACGCTGATGGTCAGTGCCGCAGAGCCCAAGCGCACCCGCAAGAGCGTCGCAGCGAAGAGTCCGGCCAAGCGCACCGCCACCAAGACGGTCGCGGCGAAGACGGTGACGACGAGGAAGGCCACCGCCACCACGGCCGCCCCCGTGGCGCCCGCCGCTCCGGTCGCAGCCGATTCCGCCGAGGAAGCCGCACCCGCCAAGAAGGCCGCGGCCAAGAAGACGACCGCCAAGAAGGTGGCCGCCAAGAAGACCGTCGCGAAGAAGACGGCTGCCAAGAAGACCGCGGCCAAGAAGGACGACGCCGAGATTCTCGAGGACGAGGTTCTTGAGGACACCAAGGTGGCCGACGAGCCCGAGGGTGCCGAGAGCGCCGGCTTCGTCCTGTCCGACGAGGACGAGGACGACGCGCCCGCGCAGCAGGTCGCCGCGGCCGGCGCCACCGCCGACCCCGTCAAGGACTACCTGAAGCAGATCGGCAAGGTCCCCCTGCTCAACGCCGAGCAGGAGGTCGAGCTGGCCAAGCGGATCGAGGCGGGCCTGTTCGCCGAGGACAAGCTGGCCAACGCCGACAAACTGGCGCCGAAGCTCAAGCGCGAGCTGGAGATCATCGCCGAGGACGGCCGGCGCGCCAAGAACCACCTCCTGGAGGCCAACCTCCGTCTGGTGGTCTCCCTGGCCAAGCGCTACACCGGCCGCGGCATGCTCTTCCTGGACCTCATCCAGGAGGGCAACCTCGGTCTGATCCGCGCGGTCGAGAAGTTCGACTACACCAAGGGCTACAAGTTCTCCACGTACGCCACCTGGTGGATCCGGCAGGCGATCACCCGCGCCATGGCCGACCAGGCCCGCACCATCCGTATCCCGGTGCACATGGTCGAGGTCATCAACAAGCTCGCGCGCGTGCAGCGCCAGATGCTCCAGGACCTGGGCCGTGAGCCCACCCCGGAGGAGCTGGCCAAGGAGCTCGACATGACCCCGGAGAAGGTCATCGAGGTCCAGAAGTACGGCCGCGAGCCCATCTCGCTGCACACCCCGCTGGGCGAGGACGGCGACAGTGAGTTCGGTGACCTCATCGAGGACTCCGAGGCCGTCGTCCCCGCCGACGCCGTCAGCTTCACGCTCCTCCAGGAGCAGCTGCACTCGGTGCTGGACACCCTGTCCGAGCGCGAGGCCGGTGTCGTCTCCATGCGGTTCGGTCTCACCGACGGTCAGCCGAAGACCCTCGACGAGATCGGCAAGGTCTACGGCGTGACGCGTGAGCGCATCCGCCAGATCGAGTCCAAGACCATGTCGAAGCTGCGCCACCCGTCGCGTTCCCAGGTGCTGCGCGACTACCTCGACTAGGTCGCGTCCGTACGACACCGAAGACCCGGTTCCCCACTGCGGGAGCCGGGTCTTCGCGCTGCGCGCAACGGAGCCGTGGATCACTCTGGGTGTTCCGACATCACCCGAGAGCGAGGTTCCCTCATGCGTCGTTCCGTTGCCCGGGCCCTGGTCCGGCCGCTGGCCCTGGCGGCCGCCACAGCCGCCATACCCCTGGTCGACGCGGCCCCCGTGGCCGCTGACAGCGTCGTGGTCGGGGGGTTTCCGATCGACGTCTCACAGGCCCCGTGGACGGTCGCGCTGTCCAGCCGTGACCGGTTCGGAGGTACGCGGGCGGGTCAGTTCTGCGGCGGCGTGGCGGTCGCACGGACCACCGTGCTCACGGCGGCCCACTGCCTCGGCGAGGACGTGCTCGGGGGGCCGCCGAACACGGTGCGCGACCTCAAGGTCATCGCGGGCCGTACGGATCTGCTGTCGGACAAGGGCGAGGAGATCGCGGTACGGGACGCCCGGGTCAACCCGGGGTACGACGCCACGACCAATGCCGGCGACTTCGCCGTCCTCACCCTCGCCAAGCCGCTGCCGCGCAGCGCGGTCGTCGCCCTGGCCGGTGCGGGAGATACGGCCTACGCGCCGGGCACCGAGGCTCTCGTCTCCGGATGGGGCGACACGAGCGGCGGGGGCGCCTACGCGCGCAGGCTCCACGCGGCACGCGTACGCGTGCTGCCCGACGACGCCTGTGCCCGCGCCTATCCGGGCGGCCCGGAGGGCGCCTACCGGGCGGGCAGCATGCTCTGCGCGGGAGAGGCCAAGGGTGGCCCCGACGCCTGCCAGGGCGACAGCGGAGGCCCTCTGGTGGCCTCGGGACGGCTGATCGGGCTGGTGTCCTGGGGGAGCGGCTGCGGCAGACCTGGGAGCCCCGGCGTCTACACGCGCGTCTCCGAGGTCGCACGAGCGCTGGACGTGTCCTCGGGCGGCCGGGCGGGTTCCGGCGAGTCCTCTTGAGGGGCGCACCAGGGTACGAGTACGGGCGGCGGCTCCCGGTCGGGAGCCGCCGCCCGTTTCCACCGGCTTGTGCCGGCGCTGGCTCGTCGTGTGTGCGAGATTCAGCGCTCTTCTTCGGAAACGTTGTTCGGAACGGTCGTCAGCCGCTCCGTCTCGTCCTGTATCTCGGCGGCGATCTTCTTGAGTTCCGGCTCGAACTTGCGACCGTGGTGGGCGCAGAAGAGCAGTTCTCCGCCGCTCAGCAGGACGACGCGCAGGTATGCCTGGGCGCCGCAGCGGTCGCAGCGATCGGCGGCCGTCAGCGGGCTCGCGGGGGTCAGAACAGTAGTCACGTCGCCTCTTCTCTAGCTCGACGAGCTGTCGTACCAGGGTCAACATCCAACCAGCCCGAAAACGTTCCCGCTCGTGGCTTTTCCTCGAAAAAAATCTTCCGGGGCGGCTGTCTGCTGCCGGTTGGCGGCGAATGTGCCGTAGTGCGTCTCTTGCGTGCTTACGGTTTCGCGCAGTGTTGTGTCTCGGTCCTCCCGGCCGGGTTGCCGGTTGTTCATGAGGACGTGCCCGGAGCCTAAATGGTTCATGCCTCCAAGGGAACGTGATGTGTGCTTCACTCCAACGAGGGATCGAACACGCATGCGAGACTGGACTAGTCTGAGTTTTCGACGAGGGTGGCGTTACACCGGCTCTACCAGGCCTCGGTACCCTCTGAGCGGCAACCGAAGCCGCCCCCTTACCCAACAAGGGGTCAACTGAAATTCAGCGAGGAGCGAACCGCGTGACCGCCGATACGTCCGTGCCGTCCACAGCGCTGCTGGCAGGAGCAGACCGGGACGGTTCCAACTACACCGCGCGGCACCTGCTCGTCCTCGAGGGCCTCGAAGCCGTGCGCAAGCGCCCGGGCATGTACATCGGCTCGACCGACAGCCGCGGTCTGATGCACTGTCTGTGGGAGATCATCGACAACTCCGTGGACGAGGCCCTCGCGGGTGTCTGTGACCACATCGAGGTGGTCCTCCACGACGACGGCTCCGTGGAGGTGCGCGACAACGGCCGGGGTATCCCCGTGGACGTCGAGCCGAGGACCGGCCTGTCCGGCGTCGAGGTCGTGATGACCAAGCTGCACGCAGGCGGCAAGTTCGGCGGTGGTTCCTACGCCGCCTCCGGCGGTCTGCACGGCGTCGGTGCCTCCGTGGTCAACGCCCTCTCCGCCCGTCTCGACGTCGAGGTGGACCGGGGTGGCCACACGCACGCCATCAGCTTCCGGCGGGGCGTGCCGGGTGCCTTCGCCGGCGACGGTGCCGAGGCGAAGTTCGAGGCCAAGAGCGGCCTGCGCAAGACCAGGAAGGTCCCGAAGACCCGCAGCGGCACGCGCGTGCGGTACTGGGCCGACCGGCAGATCTTCCTCAAGGACGCCAAGCTCTCCCTGGAGAACCTGCACCAGCGCGCCCGGCAGACCGCCTTCCTGGTGCCGGGCCTGACGATCGTCGTCCGTGACGAGTTCGGGCTGGGCGAGGGCGGCAGCAAGGGCGAGGAGTCCTTCCGCTTCGACGGCGGCATCAGCGAGTTCTGCGAGTACCTGGCGAACGACAAGCCGGTCTGCGACGTCCTGCGGTTCTCGGGACAGGGCACCTTCAAGGAGACCGTCCCGGTCCTGGACGAGCACGGCCAGATGACGCCCACCGAGGTCACCCGCGAACTGGGCGTGGACGTCGCGCTGCGCTGGGGCACGGGCTACGACGCGACCGTCAGGTCCTTCGTCAACATCATCGCCACGCCCAAGGGCGGCACCCACGTGGCCGGCTTCGAGCAGGCCCTCACGCAGACGATGAACGATGTGCTGCGCGCCAAGAAGATGCTGCGCGTGGCCGAGGACAACATCGTCAAGGACGACGCCCTGGAGGGCCTCACCGCCGTCGTCACCGTGCGCCTGGCCGAGCCGCAGTTCGAGGGCCAGACCAAGGAGGTCCTCGGCACCTCGGCGGCCCGCCGCATCGTGAACAACGTGGTCACCAAGGAACTGAAGGCGTTCCTGACCGCCACCAAGCGCGACGCCGCGGCGCAGGCCCGGGTCGTCATGGAGAAGGTCGTGGCGGCCGCCCGTACGCGCGTCGCGGCCCGCCAGCACAAGGACGCCCAGCGGCGGAAGACGGCCCTGGAGTCCTCGTCCCTGCCGGCGAAGCTCGCCGACTGCCGCAGCGACGACGTCGACCGCAGCGAACTGTTCATCGTCGAGGGTGACTCCGCGCTCGGTACGGCGAAGCTGGCGCGGAACTCCGAGTTCCAGGCTCTGCTGCCGATCCGGGGCAAGATCCTCAACGTCCAGCGGTCGTCGGTGACCGACATGCTGAAGAACGCCGAGTGCGGTGCCATCATCCAGGTCATAGGAGCGGGCTCGGGCCGCACCTTCGACATCGACCAGGCCCGCTACGGCAAGATCATCATGATGACCGACGCGGATGTGGACGGCTCCCACATCCGCTGCCTGCTGCTCACGCTCTTCCAGCGCTACATGCGGCCCATGGTCGAGGCCGGCCGGGTCTTCGCCGCGGTGCCGCCGCTGCACCGGATCGAGATCGTCCAGCCCAAGAAGGGCCAGGACAAGTACGTCTACACGTACTCCGACCGCGAGCTGCGTGACAAGCTCATGGAGTTCCAGAGCAAGGGCATCCGGTACAAGGACTCCATCCAGCGCTACAAGGGTCTGGGCGAGATGGACGCCGACCAGCTGGCCGAGACCACGATGGACCCGCGCCATCGCACCCTGCGCCGGATCAACCTCGCCGACCTGGAAGCTGCGGAACAGGTCTTCGACCTGCTGATGGGCAACGACGTGGCACCCCGCAAGGAGTTCATCTCCAGCTCGGCGGCGACGCTCGACCGTTCGCGCATCGACGCGTAGCCGCTGCGCCGGGCTCCGGCCGACCGGGGGGTGTCCCGGCAGGCCGGAGCGAGGCAGATCCGACGGGTCGTGCAGGCAGCGCGGCCTGGATGCGGGGCCTTGGCCCTGGGGCGGCGAGCGGGGCCGGGTCGGCGTCGCGGTCGCGGTTGGGTGCCTGTCCGGGCCGCCTGAGGTGGTCCGGTGCGTAGCCGGGCCGGCAGGGCCGGCCAGCCGGTGCGGATCTCGGGCCGCTCCGGCGGGCCCGGGCCGCCGCCTTGTCGCGCCGGTGCATCACGCCCGCCGCAGCCGTGGCGTCGGCCCGGCCGAGTCACCGTGGTCTTCCCCAAGCCGATCGGGATCGGCCGTCGCACTCCCACGACACCTCGCTCCGGGTCCTCCCCGTCCCGCCGCCCCTGAGCTGTCATCTCCACCCGGATTCCGGGCTCCGTCGCCAGGCCACCCGTCACCCGCACCCAGACACCGGCGCCGTGCCGATCTCCCGCTGCTGCTCACCCCTCAGCGCACCCAGTGCCAGGTCCAGCACCGCGTCCGGCGCCATCCCGCCCCGCCCCGGTGCCCCCTGCCTCGTCCCTTCCCAGCGTCTTCTTCGCCCGGCGTCTACACCCGTGGGTGGAGAGGAGCCGCCCGAGGTTTCCACCCGTGATCCACCTCCGCTCCGATCTCCGGACCTGCGAATTTCCGTAGCGTCGTTGGTGTCGGCAGCGCCTGCTCCGGCACTACCTTCCCGCTCACGGAGGCTCTGATGTCCGGGCTCGTCAACGCGCTGGTGATCGTGGCCGTGGTCACCATAGTGGTGGTGCGGCAGTTCCGCGCCCGCGCGATCAACACCGACCGGCGCTGGTGGCTGATCCCCGTGATCCTCGCCGTCGTCGCGCTGCGCGAGCCCGGCATCCTCGACGCACATCACCGCACGGAGTCCGCCGCGCTGCTCGCCGTGGAGGTGCTCATAGGGGTGGCCACCGGCGCCGGCTGGGCCTGGACCACCCGCCTCTGGACCGCTCCGGACGGCGTCGTGTGGACCAAGAGCACCAAGGCGAGCGGCGCCGTATGGGCCGTGGGCATCGCCCTGCGGATCGGTATCTACGCCCTCGGCACCGCGCTGGGCCTGCACCAGGACAGCTCGGCCCTGATGCTCGGCCTCGCCGGCACCCTGCTGGTCCGCGGCGGCGTCCTGGTCTGGCGGGCCCAATCCCTCGGCACCGCGACCCGTCCCTCTCCGGCGTACGGTGACGGCATGTGGACGGCCCGGAAGGAGAGCGTGTGACGGAGAACCTCTGGACCCGCTGGCCGTCGCGCGAGGCGCTCGGCCGTGCAGGAATCAGCCGGCCCCGGCGCATGCTCGCCTGGGCCGTGCGGCTCCTCGTGCTCGCGCTGCTCCTGTGGGGCGCGTTCAACCAGAAACACGTCGACCTTGCAGGAGCGCTCGGGGCAGCGGCCGGGGTGCTCCTCGCCGCCGCCGTCTCCTGGGCCCTCTTCCGGACCACCTACCAGCACCGGCTGGTCTCCTCGCTCGCGCTCATGGGTGTGCTCCTGGCCATCGCGGTCGCCGCCGAGGCCACAGGGTTCAGAGGACCGGCCCTGGTGCTCTGGTGCGGATGCGGGATCAGCGCCCTGGAGCGGCTGCCGCTCGCAGCGGCCGTGCCCGTGACCTCGGTGGCCCTGGCGTCGTACTCCGCGTTCAACAACGACGTCTGGCTGACCACGGCGGCCACGGTGGCCGGCATGGCCCTCGCCGGATACGTCCTGCGGCTGGACGCCGAAGCCCGTGGCAGCGCGCAGCGGCTGCTCGCCCAGGAGCGGGCCGCCCGGGCCGCCGAGGCCGAGTCCGCGGCACTGGCCGAGCGCACAAGGATCGCGCGCGAGATCCACGATGTGCTGGCCCACAGCCTCTCGGCTCAGCTCGTGCACCTGGAGGCGGCCCGGCTGCTGATCGAGAACGGCGCCGACCGCGAACGGATCCTGGAGCGGGTGGTGGCCGCGCGCGGAATGGCCCGCGACGGGCTCGCGGAGACCCGGCAGGCACTGTCGGCGCTGCGGGGCGAACTGACCCCGCTGGAAGACTTCCTGAGCGAACTCGTCACCGGAGCCGACGGCGCCGAGGTCACCGTCACGGGTGAGCGCAGACCACTGCCGGCCGAGGCCTCCCAGACCGTGCGCCGGGTCGCGCAGGAGGCGCTCACCAACGTCCGCAAGCACGCCCAGGGCGCCAAGGTGCAGCTGTGGCTCGACTACAGCGACCACGAAGTGACGCTGAACGTAAGGGACTCGGGCGGGCTGCCGGGCGAACTCACCGGATCCGGCGGCGGGTACGGTCTGCTGGGTATGCGCGAGCGTGCCGAGCTGCTGGGCGGCTCGTTGGACGCGGGTCCGGACGAGGAGGGGTTCGTGGTGACGCTGAAGGTGCCGGTATGACCGAGACGGAGGGAGAGAAGAAGCCCGCGCGGGTGGTGGTCGCCGACGACCAGACCGTGGTCCGGGAAGGCATCGTGATGCTCCTCGGGCTGCTGTCCGGCGTGGAGGTCGTCGGTGCGGCGGGAGACGGCGAGGAGGCGGTGCAGCTGGTCGGCGAACTCGCCCCGGACGTCGTCCTGATGGACCTCAGGATGCCCCGCTGCGACGGCGTGGAGGCCACCCGGCGGATCCGGTCGCAGTACCCCAGGACCCAGGTCGTCGTGCTCACCACGTACGCGGACGACGAGTCGCTGTTCCCCGCGCTGCGCGCGGGTGCCCGCGGCTATCTGACGAAGGACGCCGGTGGCGACGAGATCGTGAGGGCCGTGGAGAGCGTGCTGTCGGGGGACGCGGGGCTGTCTCCCAGTGTGCAGCGCAGGCTGCTGGAGCGGCTGTCGCAGCCCGAGCACCCGCCCGAGCCGGAACCCGCCGATGTCGCGCCCGACGGGCTGACCGCACGCGAGACCGAGGTCCTGGTGCTGATCGCCGACGGGCTCAGCAACCAGGAGATCGCCCGCAGGCTGCATGTGTCGACGGCGACGGTGAAGACGCACATCAACAACCTCTTCGCCAAGACGGGCCTCAAGGACCGGGCGCAGGCGGTGCGTTACGCCTACGGCAAGGGGCTGGTGAGGCCGCCCACACAGTGAATCACCTGATGGGGTGAAGAGCCGGGGGAAGAAGAGTCAGGGAACTTCCCGATCTGTCCATCCTTGGGCATGCAGTCAAGCAACGGTCGTGCCCGCGGAGCCGGGGACGGTCCCGAGAGTTCGGGCGGGAGCCAGGAAGAGCACGGCACGCCCTCGCACGACGCGATGTACGAGGACCCGTGGTACGACGCGCTGGCGTCCGGCTGGGGTGAGCTGGACGGCGCGGGCATGCCGGCGTCGGTGGTGCCGTCCGCTCGCGGTGAGCAGAGCGGACCGGCAGTTCGCACGCGTGACGTGTACGTCGAGGTACAGCGCAGCGCGGCGTTCCAGGAGGTGCGCAGCAGGTACCGGCGGTTCGTCGTGCCGGGAGTCGTCGCTTTCCTCGTCTGGTACGTGGGATATGTGGTCGCCGCCACGGCCGCGCCCGGACTCATGGCCCGGCCCGTGGCGGGAGCGGTCAACGTGGGCATGCTGGCCGGGCTCGGACAGTTCCTCAGCACGTTCCTGCTCGCGTGGGCCTACGCCCGGCACGCGCGGCTGCGGCGGGACCGCGCGGCGCTGGAGCTGCGCTGGGACACCCAGGAGCTGACCCGCGAGGCGCGGGGAGGTGCCTCGTGACCGGTGGCCATCAGACGCTGGCGCTGCTGCTGTTCAGCGCTTTTGTGGCCGTCACTCTCGGGATCACGACGTGGGTGAGTCGGTGGCGGCGCGGTTCGGCGGAGGAGTTCTACGCGGGCGGACGCTTGTTCTCTCCGATGGAAAATGGTTTCGCCATCGCGGGTGACTACATGTCGGCGGCCTCCTTCCTCGGGGTGACCGGGCTGATCGCGCTCTACGGATACGACGGGCTGCTGTATGTCGTGGGATTCCTGGTGGCCTGGCTGGTGGTGCTGTTCCTGGTGGCCGAACTGGTGCGCAACTGCGGGCGGTTCACCCTTGCCGACGTGGTGGCCGCGCGGATGAGCGAGCGGCCGGTGCGGATCGCGGCGGGAACGTCCTCGGTGACGGTGTCCGTCCTGTATCTGGTGGCGCAGATGGTCGGTGCGGGCAGTCTGGTGGCGCTGCTGATGGGGCGGACCGGCGGGGCGGCCCGGGCCTGGACGGTCATCGGGGTCGGCGCGCTCATGGTGATCTATGTGTCGCTGGGCGGGATGCGGGCCACCACCTGGATCCAGATCGTGAAGGCGGTGCTGCTGCTGAGCGGGACGGTCGTGCTGACCGTGCTCGTCCTGCTGCGCTTCCACGGCGACTTCGACCGGCTGCTGCTCACGGCAGCGGACCGCAGCGGTCACGGCAGGGCGTTCCTGGCCCCGGGCCTGAAGTACGGCGGGAGCTGGACCGCCCGCCTCGATTTCATCAGCCTCGGGCTCGCCCTGGTGCTGGGCACGGCGGGACTTCCGCACATCCTGTCCCGCTTCTACACGGTGCCCACCGCGCGGGCCGCCCGCCGTTCCGCCGTGTGGTCCATCGGGCTGATAGGCGGCTTCTACCTGATGACGATCGTCCTCGGCCTGGGCGCCGCCGCGCTGGTCGGGCCGGATGCCGTACGGGGTTCGAACGCGGCCGGGAACACGGCGGTGCCGCTCCTCGCCCTCGACCTGGGCGGCGGCGCGGGTTCCACTGGTGGAACGGTTCTGTTCGCGGTCGTCGCCGCCGTCGCCTTCGCCACGATCCTCGCCGTGGTCGCCGGCCTCACGCTCGCCTCGTCGGCCTCGGTGGCGCACGACCTGTACGCGTCGCTGCGGCGGTCGCCCGGCACGCCGCGCGGCGAGGTCGTGGTGGCACGGTTCGCGGCGCTCGGCATCGGCGTCGTGGCGATCGCACTCGGCCTGCTGGCCCGCGACCTCAACGTCGCCTATCTCGTGGGCCTGGCGTTCGCGGTCGCGGCGTCGGCGAACCTGCCCGTGCTGCTGTACTCGCTGTTCTGGCGCGCCTTCACCACCCGCGGCGCGGTGTGGGCCGTGTACGGCGGGCTGCTCCCGGCGCTGGGGCTCGTCCTGCTGTCCCCGGTGGTCTCCGGCAGCCCGGACTCGCTGTTCCCGGGCGTCGACTTCCAGTACTTCCCGCTCCAGAACCCGGGCATCGTCTCCATCCCGCTCGGCTTCGTGGCCGGCTGGCTGGGCACGGTCACCTCGGCCGAGGTCGCGGACGAGGCCAAGTACGCCGAGACCGAGGTGCGGTCGCTGACCGGTGCCGGGGCCGCGTAGCGGGCCGAACGGATCGTTACGGCGCCACCCACGCGTAGCGGTGCTCCGGACGGCCGGTGTCGCCGTACTTCAGGGAGAGGCGCAGCCGGCCGGCCTGTTCCAGATGGCGGAGGTAGCGCTGGGCCGTGGAGCGGCTCAGGCCGGTCCTGGCGGCCACCTCGTGGGCCGACAGCGGCTGGTCGGCGTGATGCAGGACGCCGCAGATCAGGTCCGTCGTGGGCTCCGAGTGACCGCTCGGCAGGCCGGGCGCGGACGGTGCGGGGGCTGCGCGCAATGCCCCGAAGATGCGGTCGACCTGCTCCTGGCCCGTCAGGCCGTGGCCGCCCACCCGGTCCACGGTGCGGCGCAGGGCGGCGTAGGACTCCAGGCGGGTGCGCAGCGCGGCGAAGGTGAACGGTTTGACCAGGTAGTGCAGGGCGCCCAGGCGCATCGCCTGCTGAACGGTCGTCACCTCGCTGGCCGCCGTGATCATGATGACGTCCGTGCGGTGGCCCTGTTCACGCATGCGGTGGACGAGGTCGAGGCCGGTCCGGTCCGGCAGAAAGTGGTCGAGCAGGACCAGGTCGACGCTGCCGCGTTCGACGGCCGCCAGCGCCTGGGCGGCGCTGTGCGCGCGGGCGGTCACCCGGAACCCGGGAACCTTTCCCACGTACTTGGCGTTTATCTCTGCGACGCGGAAATCGTCGTCCACGACCAGGACGTCAATCATCAGGCCTCTCCTTCAAGGCCGACGGGTGTTAAACCCGTGTTTCGGCTCCGCAGTTGTAGCGCGAGCAAAAAGAGCACAACAGGCTCCTGCGAGCAAAAGAACGGCTTGTGCCCACAAGACTCCTGCTGTGGCCGGAGCCACACCTACCGTCCGGGCCATGAGCGCACACACCAGCCCCGCCATCGAGTTGCGGGGCGCGAGCAAGACCTTCAGAACCCCGTCCGGGGGACTGCACACGGCCGTGCGCGGCCTGGACCTCACCGTGCGGCGCGGCGAGTTCGTGGCCGTCGTAGGACCGACCGGTTGCGGAAAGTCCACCACGCTGACGCTGGTCAGCGGCCTGGAGGAGCCCAGCGAGGGCGAGGTGCTGGTGGCCGGGGAGCCGGTCGGCGGCGTCGGCGACAAGGTCGGCTTCGTCTTCCAGCAGGACGCCACCTTCCCCTGGCGCACGGTGCTGTCGAACGTGATGGCCGGCCCGCGCTTCCGGGGCGTGCCGAAGGCGGAGGCGAAGGAGAAGGCGCGGGACTGGCTGGCCCGGGTCGGACTCTCCGGTTTCGAGGACCGTTACCCGCACCAGCTCTCCGGAGGTCAGCGCAAGCGCGTCGCCCTCGCCGCCACGTTCGTCAACGACCCCGAGATCCTGCTGATGGACGAGCCGTTCTCCGCGCTCGACGTGCAGACCAGGGCGCTGATGTCGGACGAGCTGCTGGAGCTGTGGGAGGGCACGGGCGCCTCGGTCGTCTTCGTCACCCACGACCTGGAGGAGTCCATCGCGCTCGCCGACAGGGTGGTCGTGATGACCGCAGGGCCCGCGACCGTGAAGCAGGTCTTCGACATCGATCTGCCGCGGCCGCGCAAGGTCGAATCGGTGCGCCTGGAGCCGCGGTTCATCGAGATCTACCGCGAGATCTGGGAGTCGCTCGGCGAAGAGGTCCGCATCACCCGCGAGAGGGGTGCCGCCCGTGTCGCCTGACGTTCTCAGCACACCTGACGTCGAGACCGCCAAGGTCCCCGATCGCGCGCAGAGCCGCGCTCAGGCCGCCCGCCGCCGCAAGGTCTTCGTCAACGCCGTGCGCGTGGCGCTCCTGGTCGCCGTCCTCGGTCTGTGGGAGGGACTGTCCCGGGCCAAGGCGATCGACCCGTTCAACTTCTCGATGCCGTCGAAGATCTGGGACCAGATCTGGACCTGGGTCATGCACGGCACCGCGCTCGGATCCCTGGGCGAACAGATCTGGTACACGCTCTACGAGGCACTGCTCGGCTGGATCATCGGTGTGGTCGCCGGTGTGCTGCTCGGTATTGCGCTCGGGCGGATCAGATTGCTCGCAGAGGTGCTTGGTCCATACATCAAGGTGCTCAACTCGATCCCCAGGATCGTCCTCGCACCCATCTTCCTGATCTGGTTCGGCCTCGGTCCCTCCTCGAAGGTCGCCTCGGCCGTCGTGCTCGTCTTCTTCCCGGTGTTCTTCAACGCCTTCCAGGGCGCCCGGGAGGTGGACCGCAACCTCGTGGCCAACGCCCGCATCCTGGGTGCCAGCGACCGCAGGGTGACCCTGCAGGTGGTCATCCCGTCGGCCACCTCCTGGATCTTCACCAGCCTGCACGTCAGTTTCGGCTTCGCGCTGATCGGCGCCATCGTCGGTGAGTACATCGGCGCCACCAAGGGCATCGGCCTGCTCGTCTCGCAGTCGCAGAACACCTTCAACGCGGCCGGTGTCTACGCGGCGATGGTCATCCTCGCCCTCGTCGCCCTCGTCGCCGAGGGGCTGCTCACCTTCGCCGAGCGCCGCATCTTCCGCTGGAAGCCCGCCGGTTCCGACGACTGACCGGCCCCTCTCAAACCAGCCCCCCACGCCTTTCCCGCACCGCCCCTCTCACAAGGACGTGACACCGCCATGCGCAAGACCGCCAGATACGCCTCCCTGGCCGCCGCCGGACTCCTCGCCCTCTCCTCGCTCACCGCCTGCGCCAACGACGCGGCGAGCTCCACGGCCGACACCGGCAGCGGCGGGGGCGGCAAGGGCGAGTCGGTCAAGATCATGGTCGGTGGCCTGGACAAGGTCATCTACCTGCCCGCGATGCTCACACAGCGCCTCGGCTACTTCCAGGCGGAGGGACTGAACGTCCAGCTGCTCAGTGAGCCCGCCGGGGTCCAGGCCGAGACCGCGCTCGTCTCCGGCCAGGTGCAGGGAGCGGTCGGCTTCTACGACCACACCCTCGACCTCCAGGTGAAGGGCAAGCCGGTGGAGTCGGTCGTCCAGTTCTCCCACGCGCCCGGCGAGGTCGAGGTCGTCTCCGGCAAGGCGGCGGGCGACCTCACGTCACCCAAGGACTTCAAGGGCCGCAAGCTGGGCGTGACCAGCCTCGGCTCCTCCACCGACTTCCTCACCAAGTACCTGGCGGTCAAGAACGGCGTCGACGTCAGCGAGTTCACGCCGGTCTCGGTCGGCGCCGGGCCGACGTTCATCGCTGCGCTGCAGAACGGCGCGATCGACGGCGGTATGACCACCGACCCGACCGTCGCGACGATCCTGGACAAGAAGGCGGGCAAGATCCTCCTCGACATGCGCACCCCCGAGGGCTCGCAGGAGGCGCTGGGCGGGCCGTACCCCTCGTCAAGTCTGTACATGAAGACGGACTGGGTGAACGGACACAAGGACACCGTCCAGAAGTTGGTCAATGCATTCGTCAAGACGCTCACCTGGATGTCCACCCACAGCGCCGACGAGATCGCCGCCAAGATGCCCGCCGACTACTCCCAGGGCAACAAGGCGCTCTACACCCAGGCCGTCAAGAGCACCCTGCCGATGTTCACCAAGGACGGCGTGATGCCCGAGGGCGGCCCCGAGACCGTGGAGAAGGTCCTCAAGTCGTTCAACCCCAACATCAAGAACGCCGAGGTCGACTTGAGCAAGACGTACACGACCGAGTTCGTCAAGGCCGCCAAGTAGCGCGCAGGCCCTGCCCGTTCAGACGCGGGTCGCCCACACGTAACGGTGTTCCGGGCGGCCCGCGTCGCCGTACTTGAGAGTGAGCCGCGCCCGTCCCGTGCGCTCCAGGAGCTTCAGATAGCGCTGTGCGGTCTGCCGGCTCACCCCCGTCCGCTCCGCGATCTCCTGTGCGGACAGCGGCGCTTGAGCATGCATCAGCGCCTGACGCACCAGCTCGGCCGTCGTGGGGGAGTGGCCCTTGGGCAGGCCGGGCTCCGACGGAGCGGACAGGGCACCGAAGATCCGGTCCACCTCCGCCTGCCCGGCCTCCCCGCCGCCGTCCAGGGTGCGCCGCAGGTCCGCGTACGCCTCCAGCTTGCTCCGCAGGCCGGCGAAGGCGAACGGCTTCACCAGGTACTGCAGTGCCCCGTGCCGCAAGGCGGCCTGTACGGTCGACACGTCCCGTGCCGCCGTCACCATGATCACGTCGGTCTGGTGGCCGCGCCGGCGCATCTCGCGCACGACCGAGAGCCCGGTGTCGTCCGGCAGATAGTGGTCCATGAGCACCAGGTCCACCCGAGCCAGCGTCTCCACCAGACGCAGCGCCTCGGCCGCGCTGTGCGCCTCGCCCGCCACATGGAAGCCCGGGACCTTCTCGACGTAGGCGGCGTTGACGCGGGCGACGCGGGTGTCGTCGTCCACGACCAGGACCTCGATCATCGAGCCTCCTCCTCGGCAGCGGCGGGGGTGTGCTCGGGGGCCGGCGCGGCCGGTCCCGTGAGCGCCGGTGCCCGTTCCGGCTCCGGCTCGGTGAGCGCCTCGGGCAGGACCACGGCGAACTCGGCACCGCCGCCGTCCGCGGTCCCCACCGTCGCCCTGCCGCCCTGCCGTTCGGCCAGCCGGTGCACCAGCGAGAGCCCGAGGCCCCGTTTGCCGTGCGCGGGCGGCTCCTTGGTGGACCAGCCCTCCGTGAAGATCAACTCCCGCTGGGCCGCCGGGATGCCGGGGCCGGTGTCGCGCACCCTGAGGACGACCGCACGCCCCTCGGTGCGCAATTCGACCTCCACGCGCGCGTGCGGCGTGCCCGCGACCGCGTCCAGGGCGTTGTCCACCAGATTGCCCACGACCGTGACCAGGCCCCGGGGGTCGATCAGCCGGTCCGGGAGGAGAGTGCGCTCCGACACCCACAGGGCGACGCCGCGCTCGGCCGCCACGGTCGCCTTGCCGACCAGCAGTGCCGCCAGCAGCGGGTCCTGGATCTTCTCGGTGATCTGCTCGGCGGTGACCCGGTGGTCGCCGACCACCTCGCCGACGAACTCCACGGCGTCGTCGTACATGTCCAGTTCCAGCAGCCCGAGCAGGGTGTGCATGCGGTTGGCGTGCTCGTGGTCCTGGGCGCGCAGGGCGTCGATCAGCCCGCGCGTGGAGTCCAGTTCGCGCCCGAGCCGCTCCAGTTCGGTGCGGTCGCGCAGGGTGGCCACGGCGCCGCCGTCGCCGGTGGGCATGCGGTTGGCGACCAGGACGCGCTGACCGCGCACGGTGAGCAGGTCGGTCCCCGTGACCCGCCCGGCCAGGACATCGGTCGTACGGCCCTCGCCGAGCGCCTCGTCGGGCGTGCGGCCGACCGCCTCGTCGCCGATGCCCAGCAGCCGCCGCGCCTCGTCGTTGAGCAGCCGGACGCGGCCGCCGCGGTCCAGGGCCACCACGCCCTCCCGGATGCCGTGCAGCATCGCCTCGCGCTCCGCGAGCAGCGCCGAGATGTCGGAGAACGCCAGGTCGCGGGTCTGCCGCTGGACCCGGCGGGAGATCACCCAGGCGGCCAGCGCGCCCACCGCGAGAGCGCCGCCGGCGTACGCGAACAGCCCCGGGATCGCGCTGATCAGCCGCGCCCGCACACTGTCGTACGCGATGCCGACGGAGACCGCGCCGACGATCCGGTGGCCGGCGTCGTAGAGCGGCACCTTGCCACGGGCCGAGCGGCCCAGGGTGCCGTCGTCGATCTCCATGACCTGCTTGCCGGCCAGCGCTTCGCGGGGGTCGGTCGAGACGTGCGCGCCGATCTCCGACGGAGTGGTGTGCGACCAGCGCACGCCCCGCCGGTCCATCACCACGATGTACTCGGCGTGGGTGGCCTGTCGGATCCGTTCCGCCTCCCGCTGCACCGGCCCGTCCGTCGTCGGCTCGGTGGTCAGCACGCCCTCGGCGATCTGCGGGTCCTGGGCCGTGGTCTGGGCGATGACCAGCGCGCGGCGCATCGCCTCGTGGTCCAGCTGCTTGCTCAGCGGTGCCAGGAACAGCCCGGTCGCCAGCACCGCCACTCCCGCCGCGATCGTCACCTGCATGAGCAGCACCTGGGAGAACGCCCGTCGCGGCAGACCGACGCGCAGGCGGCGGGCGGGCGGAGGCGGGCTCATGGGGACGACGTTACGTGGGAAGGCCCCGTGTGCCCCAGGGGTTGTGGTGGGGATCTCTTGACCAATTCTTGAACGACGGGGGTGCGCTCAACTCGCCAGTGCCGTCGGCTGCAGTTCGCGCACCGCGGTCACGTCCATCCGCGCGGGCGTGCCCAGCACTTCCGCGCCACAGCTCTCCGCGCGCGGCGGCAGCGACGCCCCCTGCGCCATGGTGACCCGCCACAGACGGCCGTCGGTGTGGGCGACGGCGACCTCCCAGCGCGGGGCCGCGCCGTCGGTCCGTACGACGCTCAGCACGCCCGCGCGGTCCTCGCCCGCCGCCCTCCGCACGGCCAGCTCGGCCGCCTGGCCGGGCCGTTCCCAAGCGGAGCACCCCCGGCATCCCTCGACCACCACACGCCCCTCGCGGACGCCGTGCAGGGCCTCCTTGACCGTGCGCGCCTCGGCGCGGCCGTAGGCGTAGCCGTACGGCAGGACGAGCACCGTCGGCGAGAAACGATGTCCACCCAGATGGGTGACCTCCCAGACCCCGTGCACCCCCGAGGCGGCCAGCTCGCCGGCGAGCGGGCGGCCCAGAAGGGCGCAGCAGCGGTCGCGCTTGCCATTGGTGCACACGAGCGCGAGCGGGTCGCCCCGGTGCGGGCGGCCGTCGAGCGCGGCGCCGAAGGAGCGGTGGTCGCCCGTGCCGAGAGCGGTGAAGTCGAGGTCGAGCAGCCGTTCCGGTGCGCGGACGGTGGCGCTGTGCAGCCACGCGTTTCCCGGAACGGTGTGGGCCGCGTACACATGCCGCAGCGGTGGCGTGCCGGGGTCGGCGTGCCGCCCGGGGCGCCGTATGAGGGCCACGCGCACGCCGGTTCCCTCGGCCGCCCGCTCCAGCGCTCGTCCCAACCCGGGGTCCAGATGGCTGGAAGTGAGCGCCTTGGCGCCCCACGGGCCGGGCTGTTCCAGCAGCAGCCACGTCGTCGCCGTGGCCGCCGTGCCGGAAACGGGCTCGTCGAGGCTCCGGGAGACGGTCGCGCACCTACTCACAGAGGTGAGCCTAACCTGACTTCGTGCGGGGCGACTTCCGGCCGTGACCGAGTACTGCTCCGGCGGGCGGCGCGGGCCCTACTCCGGAAGGGGCTGCGGCGGTCGTGCGCCGACGTAGTGGCCGACGGGGCGCATGCGCAGGGGGCGCTCGCCGTACTCCTCCAGCGCGTGCGCGATCCAGCCCGCCGTCCGGGCGACCGCGAAGATCGTCTCGCCGGCCGTGGCGGGCATGCCGCTGGACGCCGTGAACACCGCCAGGGCCAGGTCGACGTTGGCGTGCAGCGGGGTGTGCCGGGCGGTCGTGGCGACGATGTCCCGGGCCGCGAGCAGGGCGGACTCCGCGCGCGGCACCTGCTCCAGGAGGCTGAACAGCACGCGCGCGCGGGGATCCTCGCCCGCGTACAGCCGGTGGCCGAGTCCGGGGACACGACGGCCCGCGCGCAGTTCGTCGGCGATCACCGGGACCGCCGTGCCCTGGTCGAGCACGTCGAGCAGTATGCGGTGGGCGCCGCCGCTCGCGGCACCGTGCAGCGGGCCCTCCAGGACGCCGAGCCCGGCCGAGACGGCCGCGTAGGCGTGGGCCCGGGCCGAGGCGGCGACCCGGACGGCGAGCGTGGACGCGGCCAGGTCGTGGTCGGCGAGCAGGGCGAGCGCGGTGTCCAGGACCCGCAGGGACGCCTCGTCGGCAGGGCGTCCGGTCAGCCGGCCCCACAGCCGGTGGGCCAGCGGGCCGTCGTCCCTGTGGGCGTGCCGGGCCGGCGGCAGCGCGGCGACGAGGGTGGGGATGAGGATCCGCGCGGTGTTCAGCACCGTGTCCTCGGACAGGTCGAAGCGCAGCGGGTCCTCGGCCGCCGCGGCGATCGCCGCCACCCGGAGCCGGTCGGTGGGGGAGGCGTGCTCGGACAGCGCGTTCACCGCCCGGCGGGCGACCTCGACCGTGGCGGCGGGGGCGGAGAAGGCGGCCCCCGGAGCCGGCCGGCCCGTCCACAGCCATTCCGCGACCTCCTCGTACGAGTGGCGCAGGGCCAGGTCGACGGCGTCCACGCCGCGGAAGAAGTAGCGGTCCTGCTCGATCAGCGTGATGCGGGTCCGCACCGACAGGTCGCCGCCGGAGCCCGGAGTCCCGGCCGCCTCACGCCGGTTGCGCCGGGCGAGGGCCTCGACCTCCTTCGCCTCGAAGGTGCTGGCCCGGCCGCCCGGTTCGCGTCTGCTGCTGAGCAGACCGCGGCTCACGTACGCGTAGACCGTCTCGGGCTTCACACCGAGCAGTTCGGCGGTCTCCTTGGTGGTCAGCCTTCGCCCGGGGCGGCCGGGAGCGGGTTCGTGATCGCGCATAGGGGTCACCGTAGCCGTCTCTGCACATCTTGATAGCGATACATTGATTCAATCAACGTTGACAAGAAAACAGTCAAGCATGGACAGTCGAATCAAGTCCAGAGTGGAAAACCGGGAGGGAATCCATGTCCATCAACAGAGCCGCCACTCCGCTCATCGACGCCCCGCGCGGCCTCGCCGGCGTTGTCGTCACCGAGACCGAGATCGGTGACGTCCGGGGACGGCAGGGCTTCTACCACTACCGCCAGTACTCGGCCGTCGAACTCGCGCGGACCCGCGGCTTCGAGGACGTCTGGCATCTCCTGGTCCACGGCGCACTCCCGGACGCGCGGCACCGGGCCGCCTTCGCGGCCGAGACCGCCGCGCTGCGCCGGCTGCCCGCGGAGGTCCGCGCCGCACTGCCCGCGATCGCCGCCGCGAGCCGGGTCTCCGGCCCGCTGTCCGGGCTGCGCACGGCCCTGTCACTGCTGGGCGCGTCCCAGGGCATGCGGCCGGTGTACGACATCGACGCCGACCGGCGCCGCGCCGACACCCTGGCCGCCTGCGCGGCCGTACCCACCCTGCTCACCGCCCTGTACCGGCTCGGGCAGGGACTCGATCCGGTCGAGCCGCGCGAGGACCTCGCCCACGCGGCCAACTACCTGTACATGCTCACCGGCGAGGAACCCGAGCCTCGGCACGCCCGTGCGGTCGAGCAATACCTGATCTCCACCATTGACCATGGATTCAACCCGTCAACCTTCACCGCCCGGGTCATCGCCTCCACCGGCGCCGACGTGGTGGCCTGTCTGACCGGGGCCGTGGGTGCCCTGTCCGGGCCGCTGCACGGCGGCGCGCCCAGCCGGGCCCTGGACACCCTGGACGCCATCGGCACCCCGGACCGGATCGACTCCTGGATCCGCGCGCGGGTGCTCGGCGGCGACCGGATCATGGGGTTCGGGCACGCCGTCTACCGCACGGAGGACCCCCGTTCGCGGATGCTGCGGGAGATCGCCGAGAGCTTCGGCGGCCCGCGCGTCGCGTTCGCCGTGGAGGTCGAGCGGAAGGTCGAGGCGATCCTCGAAGAGCTGAAGCCCGGCCGTGAACTCCACACCAACGTCGAGTTCTACGCCGGCGTGGTCATGGAACTGTGCGGGCTGCCCCGCGAGATGTTCACCCCCACCTTCGCGGCGGCCAGGGTGGTGGGCTGGAGCGCCAACATCCTGGAACAGGCGGCCGATCCGAAGATCATCCGCCCCGTCGCCCGCTACGTCGGACCGGAGCCCCCGGTGGCGGTGCCGGTTCAGCCGTGAGCCCGGGCCCGGGGGCGCCGCTCTTATCCTGGACCGGCAGTCGGTCCACGTGAGAGAGGGCGCCCGTTGGGCAACAGCAGCACCCCGCAGCAGATCCCCGTCGTCGTGCTCGCCGGATTCCTCGGCTCCGGCAAGACCACGCTCCTCAACCACCTCCTGCACCGCAGCGGCGGCAGCCGGATCGGCGCGATCGTCAACGACTTCGGGGCCATCGAGATCGACGCGATGGCCGTCGCCGGTGCCCTCGGCGACTCGACCCTCTCGCTGGGCAACGGCTGCCTGTGCTGTGCCGTCGACGCGAGCGAGCTCGACGTCTACCTGAACCGGCTCGCCGCCCCCGGCGTCGGCATCGACGTGATCGTCATCGAGGCCAGCGGGCTCGCCGAGCCCCAGGAACTCGTGCGGATGGTGCTGGCCAGCGAGCACCCCGGGATCGTCTACGGCGGCCTGGTCGAGGTCGTGGACGCCGCCGAGTTCGACGACACCCGGGCCCGCCACCCCGAGGTCGACCGGCACCTGGCCCTCGCCGACCTCGTGGTGGTCAACAAGCTCGACCGGGCCGCGGACGGCGAGCGCGTGCTCGGCCTCGTACGGTCCCTCGCCGACCGAGCCGCCGTCGTCCCCGCCGCCTACGGCCGTATCGACCCGGAGTTCCTCTTCGACTGCAAGCCCAGCGAGGAGCGCATCGGGCAGCTGTCCTTCGACGACCTGCACGACCACACCGATGACGACGACCACACCGGTCATCTCCACACCGGCTACGACAGCCTGTCCTTCACCTCCGACCTGCCCATGGACCCGCGCGAGCTCATGCGGTTCCTGGACAGCCGGCCCGAGGGGCTGTACCGGATCAAGGGGTACGTCAACTTCGGGCCGTACGACACCCGCAACCGGTACGCCGTGCACGCCGTCGGCCGGTTCCTGCGCTTCTACCCCGAGCCCTGGACCGCGGCCGGCGACCGGCTCACCCAGCTCGTGCTGATCGGCTCCGGCATCGACACCGACGCCCTGGGCAAGGAGCTGGAGGCGGCCAGGAACGACGCCCCACACGCCGACGAACACGGCATGTGGGGCGTCCTGCGGTACGTCCAGGGACCGCAGGAGACGGGGGCCGGGCCGCAGGACCCGCCGGTCTAGAAGACCGGCCCCGCGACGACCGAGACCGTCATCGGCAGCGACGTGCCCGAGCCGTCCCGGCGTGGGTCCAGCTCCGGCAGCTCGGCCGGGGCGCCGGTCTTCTGGGCCGCGCGCGCGGGAACCGGGCCCGCCCAGGCCAGCGACAGGCAGTCCTCGCCCTTCAGGAACCGCTGGCAGCGCACGCCGCCCGTGGCCCGGCCCTTGCGCGGGTACTGGTCGAACGGGGTCAGCTTGGCCGTGGTCTGCACGGAGTCGTCCAGCGTGCCGCGCGAACCCGCCACCGTGAAGACCACCGCGTCGGCGGCCGGGTCGACCGCCGTGAAGGAGATCACCTTGGCGCCGTCGGCGACCTTGATGCCCGCCATACCGCCCGCCGGGCGGCCCTGCGGGCGCACGATGGACGCCTGGAAGCGCAGCAGCTGCGCGTCGTCCGTGATGAAGACCAGGTCCTCGTCGCCGGTGCGCAGTTCCACCGCGCCGACGATCCGGTCGCCCTCCTTGAGCGTGATGACCTCCAACTCGTCCTTGTTGGACGGGTAGTCGGGCACCACGCGCTTGACGACACCCTGTTCCGTGCCGAGCGCGAGGCCCGGGGACGACTCGTCGAGCGTGGTCAGGCAGACCACCGTCTCGTCGTCCACCAGGGACACGAACTCCGCGAGCGGGGCGCCCCCGGCGAGGTTCGGCGCGGTCGCCGTCTGCGGCAGCTGGGGCAGGTCGACCACGTTGATCCGCAGCAGCCGGCCCGCCGAGGTCACCGCCCCGATCTCACCGCGTGCGGTCGCCGGCACCGCCGAGACGATCACGTCGTGCTTGACGCGCTTCGCGCCGGCCTCCTCCGGGAACGCCGCGTCGGCCGCCGCGCGGGCCAGCAGACCGGTCGAGGACATCAGCACCCGGCACGGGTCGTCGGCCACCTGGAGCGGCACCGCGGCCACCGGGGCACCCGCGGACTCCAGCAGGACCGTGCGCCGGTCGGTGCCGAACTTCTTGGCCACGGCGGCCAGTTCGGCCGAGACCAGCTTGCGCAGCTCCGCGTCGGACTCCAGGATCCGGGTCAGCTCCTCGATCTCCGCGGTGAGCCTGTCCTTCTCCGCCTCCAGCTCGATGCGGTCGTACTTGGTGAGCCGGCGCAGCGGCGTGTCGAGGATGTACTGCGTCTGGATCTCGCTCAGTGAGAAGCGCTCCATCAGGCGCTGCTTGGCCTGCGCGGAGTTCTCGCTGGAGCGGATCAGCCGGATGACCTCGTCGATGTCGACCAGCGCGGTCAACAGACCCTCGACCAGGTGCAGCCGGTCGCGGCGCTTGGTGCGGCGGAACTCGCTGCGGCGCCGGACCACGTCGAAGCGGTGGTCGAGATAGACCTCCAGCAGCTCCTTCAGGCCCAGGGTGAGCGGCTGGCCGTCCACCAGCGCCACGTTGTTGATGCCGAAGGACTCCTCCATCGGGGTCAGCTTGTACAGCTGCTCCAGGATCGCCTCCGGCACGAAGCCGTTCTTGATCTCGATGACCAGGCGCAGGCCGTGCTCGCGGTCGGTGAGGTCCTTGACGTCGGCGATGCCCTGGACCTTCTTCGCGTTGACCAGGTCCTTGATCTTCGCGATGACCTTCTCGGGGCCGACCGTGAAGGGCAGTTCGGTGATGACCAGGCCCTTGCGGCGGGCCGTCACCGTCTCCACCGACACCGTGGCCCGGATCTTGAAGGTGCCGCGGCCCGTCGCGTACGCGTCCCGGATGCCGTCGAGGCCGACGATCCGGCCGCCGGTGGGCAGGTCCGGGCCCGGGACGTGCCGCATCAGCGCGTCCAGGTCGGCGTTCGGAGACCGGATCAGATGGCGGGCGGCCGCGATCACCTCGCCGAGGTTGTGCGGCGGCATGTTCGTCGCCATGCCGACCGCGATGCCCGAGGAGCCGTTGACCAGCAGGTTCGGGAAGGCGGCCGGCAGAGCCACCGGCTCCTGCTCCTGGCCGTCGTAGTTGGGCGCGAAGTCGACCGTGTCCTCGTCGATCGACTCGGTCATCAGGCTCGTCGCCTCGGCCATCCGGCACTCGGTGTACCGCATCGCGGCCGGCGGGTCGTCGTTGCCCAGCGAGCCGAAGTTGCCGTGGCCGTCGACGAGCGGCACGCGCATGGAGAACGGCTGGGCCATGCGCACCAGGGCGTCGTAGATCGACGCGTCGCCGTGCGGGTGCAGCTTGCCCATGACCTCGCCGACGACACGCGCGCACTTCACGTAGGCGCGGTCGGGGCGCACGCCCATCTCGTTCATCTGGTACACGATCCGGCGGTGCACCGGCTTGAGGCCGTCACGGGCGTCCGGCAGGGCGCGCGAATAGATGACCGAGTACGCGTACTCGAGGTAGGAGCCACGCATCTCGTCCACGACGTCGATGTCGAGGATCTTCTCCTCGTACGAGTCGTCGGGCGGCGGGGTCTTCGTGCTGCGGCGGGCCATCCTGCCTGGCTCCTTGCTGAAGCGTTTGACGGATCTGACGCCGACCATTGTGGACCGAGGCACTGACAACCCGTGCCACGACCCGGTGTCCGCGGCCCCGTCGGCTGCCGGAAGCCGTCCCGGCACCCGTCCCGGCACCCGCTCCGGCACCCGCCCGGAACGGTGTGCGCGATCCGCTGTGGGCGTACGGCCCGCGGGAACTTCGCCGAGGCCCCGCACGCTTTGCATACAGTGGCAGGCACGGCAGGAAAACCGCGGTTTGCACAACCGCCTCCGCTCGCGAAGGGACGTACATGCCCATGGGTCACACGACCACAGCCGAGGCAGGCTCCGGGGGCCTGACAGCGACCGAGCACCGCCTGGCCAACGGTCTGCGCGTGGTGCTCTCCGAGGACCACCTGACCCCGGTGGCGGCGGTCTGCCTCTGGTACGACGTCGGCTCCCGCCACGAAGTCAAGGGGCGTACCGGCCTGGCTCACCTTTTCGAGCACTTGATGTTCCAGGGCTCGGGACAGGTGAAGGGCAACGGCCACTTCGAACTGGTGCAGGGTGCCGGCGGCTCGCTGAACGGCACCACCAGCTTCGAGCGCACCAACTACTTCGAGACCATGCCCGCCCACCAGCTGGAGCTCGCGCTCTGGCTGGAGGCCGACCGCATGGGCTCGCTGCTGGCCGCCCTGGACGACGAGTCCATGGAGAACCAGCGGGACGTCGTCAAGAACGAGCGCCGCCAGCGCTACGACAACGTCCCCTACGGCACCGCCTTCGAGAAGCTGACCGCCCTCAGCTACCCGCAGGGCCACCCCTACCACCACACGCCGATCGGCTCGATGGCGGACCTGGACGCGGCCACCCTGGAGGACGCCCGCCAGTTCTTCCGCACCTACTACGCGCCGAACAACGCGGTGCTGTCCGTGGTCGGCGACATCGACCCCGTACGGACCCTCGCCTGGATCGAGAAGTACTTCGGCTCGATCCCCGCGCACGACGGCAAGCCCGCGCCCCGCGACGGCTCCCTGCCCGAGGTCATCGGCGAGCAGAAGCGCGAGGTCGTCGTCGAGGAGGTCCCGGCGCGCGCCCTGATGGCCGCCTACCGGCTGCCGGAGGACGGCACGCGCGCGTGCGACGCGGCCGACCTCGCCCTGACCGTCCTCGGCGGCGGCGAGTCCTCCCGGCTGTACAACCGGCTGGTGCGCCGCGACCGTACGGCCGTCGCGGCCGGTTTCGGCCTGCTGCGCCTCGCCGGCGCGCCCTCGATGGGCTGGCTGGACGTGAAGGCCTCCGGCGACGTCGAGGTGCCGGTCATCGAGGCCGCCATCGACGAGGAGCTCGCCCGGTTCGCCGAGGAGGGCCCGACGCCGGAGGAAATGGAGCGCGCCCAGGCCCAGTTGGAGCGCGAGTGGCTGGACCGGCTCGGCACGGTGGCGGGCCGCGCCGACGAACTGTGCCGGTTCGCCGTCCTGTTCGGCGACCCGCAGCTCGCCCTCACGGCTGTGCAGCGCGTCCTGGCGGTGACCGCCGAGGAGGTCCAGGAGGTCGCCAAGGCCCGCCTGCGTCCCGACAACCGCGCGGTCCTCGTCTACGAGCCGAAGTCCCCGGAAGCGGCCCCCGACGCCGACGTGCCCGAGGACCCGGAGCAGGAAGCGACCGTAGAGGCCGGCAACGAGAACGAGGAGACGGCCAAGTGACCGAGCAGCTCGCCAGCATGGACTTCCACCCTCAGCCGCGGCCCGGCGAGGCCAAGCCGTGGGCGTTCCCGGCCCCCGAGCGCGCGGCGCTCGACAACGGCCTGACGGTGCTGCGCTGCCACCGCCCCGGCCAGCAGGTCGTCGCCGTCGAGGTGCTGCTCGACGCGCCCCTGGACGCCGAGCCGGCCGGTCTGGACGGCGTCGCCACGATCATGGCGCGGGCCTTCTCCGAGGGCACCGACCAGCACTCCGCCGAGGAGTTCGCGGCCGAGCTGGAGCGCGCGGGTGCCACGCTCGACGCGCACGCCGACCACTCCGGTGTCCGCATCAGCCTGGAGGTGCCCGCCTCCCGCCTCGCCAAGGGCCTCGGCCTGCTCGCCGACGCCCTGCGCGCGCCCGCGTTCGCCGAGAGCGAGGTCGAGCGGCTGGTCCGCAACCGCCTGGACGAGATCCCGCACGAGCTGGCCAACCCCACCCGCCGGGCCGCCAAGGAGCTGTCCAAGGAGCTGTTCCCGGCCACCTCGCGCATGTCGCGTCCGCGCCAGGGCACCGAGGAGACGGTCGAGAAGATCGACGCGGCCGCCGTACGCGCCTTCTACGACCGCCATGTGCGCCCCTCGACGGCCACCACGGTCGTGGTCGGCGACTTCACCGGCATCGACCTGGACGCCCTGCTCGGCGACACCCTGGGTGCCTGGAGCGGTACCCCGGGGCAGCCCCGGCCCGTGCCGGCCGTGAGCGCCGACGACACCGGCCGCGTGGTCATCGTGGACCGGCCCGGTGCGGTCCAGACGCAGCTGCTGATCGGCCGCGTGGGCCCCGACCGGCACGACCGCGTGTGGCCCGCGCAGGTGCTCGGCACGTACTGCCTGGGCGGCACCCTCACCTCCCGCCTGGACCGCGTCCTGCGCGAGGAGAAGGGCTACACCTACGGTGTGCGTGCCTTCGGCCAGGTCCTGCGGTCCGCCGCGGACGGCACGGGTGCCTCCCTGCTCGCCATCAGCGGCTCGGTGGACACGCCGAACACCGGCCCCGCGCTGGACGACCTGTGGACGGTGCTGCGCACCCTCGCGGCGGAGGGACTGACCGACGCCGAGCGGGACGTGGCCGTCCAGAACCTCGTCGGGGTCGCGCCGCTCAAGTACGAGACGGCGGCGGCCGTCGCGAGCACGCTGGCCGACCAGGTCGAGCAGCATCTGCCCGACGACTTCCAGGCGACGCTGTACCGGCAGCTGGCCGCCACGGGCACGGTGGAGGCCACGGCCGCCGTCGTGAACGCCTTCCCGGTGGACGGCCTGGTGACCGTCCTCGTCGGTGACGCCTCGCAGATCAAGGCGCCGGTGGAGGCTCTCGGCATCGGCGAAGTCAGCGTGGTCGCGGCCGAGTAGGGCACGCCCGCGTGGGGCCCTGACCGCCTACGGGCCGTCAGGGCCCCTCGTCGTTCCGCGCCCTTCCCCAGATGCCCGATTTGGGACGGAGGTTGCCTGTCTGCCCTGTGGGATGCGCTACAAAAGCCCGGTTCGGTTTGGGGACCGGCGGCAGGCCCGCCTAGCGTCGTCCGGGCTGTTCGTCAGGCAGTGCGCCGCACCCGCGGCACCGGACAGCCATCGCCGAGTCCCCGTACGGCGCGAGCCAGGGGAGCCGGGGACCCACAACGTCCCCTGGGGTGAATCGGACGCCCACGCGTGCGCGTGGGGGCCGTAGGAGACCTTCCTGCTCCGAACCCGTCAGCTAACCCGGTAGGCGAGAGGGAAGGAAAGGACCAGCCACTCCATGGCGTTCATGTGCGCCACCGGGAAGCACCGCAAGCCCGGCCGGGTCACGCGCACCGCCGCTCAGGCGGCCGGCGTCGCGGCCCTCACCACCGGTGTCATCGGCACCCTCGCGGCCTCCCCCGCGTCCGCCGCCCAGAACTCCGTCGAGCAGACCGGCCTCACCCCGGTGATCAGCGTGGGCGACGACATCGCCGAGCAGATCGACGCGCAGGCAGCCGCCCAGCGGCAGGCCGCCGCGCAGAAGGCGGCCGAGGAGGCCGCGGCCCGGCGGGCCCAGGAGATCCACGAGACCAAGGCCCGCGCCGCACGCGAGGCGGAGCGCGAGCGGCTGAACCGCTTCGTCGCCCCGATCACGGACTCGTACGTCTCCACGGGCTACAAGGCCAGCAGTTCCCTGTGGTCCTCCGGCTCCCACACCGGCATCGACTTCCACGCGGCCAGCGGCACGCCCGTCCACGCGGTCGGCTCCGGCACCGTCGTCTCCACCGGCTGGGGCGGCGCGTACGGCAACCAGATCGTGATCCGGATGGCCGACGGCATGTACACCCAGTACGGCCACCTGTCGTCCATCGGCGTCACGGTGGGCCAACAGGTCACCCCGGGCGAGCAGATAGGCCTGTCCGGCGCGACCGGCAACGTCACCGGACCGCACCTGCACTTCGAGGCCCGTACGACCCCCGACTACGGCTCGGACGTCGACCCGGTCGCCTACCTCCGCGAGCACGGCGTGAACGTCTGACGCGCACGGCGCACGAGACACGGCATCCGAAGCCCCGGCTCACCGAGCCGGGGCTTTCGTCGTTTTTCCACGGTGTCCCCGGTGCGCTTACGGGAGTCGCTGTCCAAAAAATATCCATGGATTCCGGCCCGCCGTCGGAAATTCTGGCTCATTGCAATAGAGTCACGGAACACGCGTCCATCGTCGACGTGTCACGGGGATTAAGGCGGAGGTCGGTCATGCGTATTCCGGCGCACTCGGTATGCACGGCGATCCGGGACGACATCGTCGCCGGTGTCCACGAGCGCGGCAGCCGCCTCACCGAGGAAGTCCTGGCCCGCCGCTACGGCGTCTCGCGCGTCCCCGTCCGCGAGGCCCTGCGCACGCTGGAGGCGGAGGGCTTCGTGGTGACGCGCCGGCACGCGGGCGCGTGCGTGGCCGAGCCGACCGAGCAGGAGGCGGCCGACCTGCTGGAGATGCGGATGCTCCTGGAGCCGCTCGGCGCCGCCCGGGCCGCGCAGCGGCGCACGGAGGCACATCTGAAGGTGCTGCGCGGCCTGGTCAGACTGGGCCAGGAGCGGGCCAGGCGGGGCAGCAGCGAGGATCTTCGGTCACTGGGCGGCTGGTTCCACGAGACGCTCGCCCAGGCCTGCGCGAGCCCCTCGCTGACCTCGATGCTGACCCAGTTGCGCCACAAGATCGCCTGGATGTACGCGGTGGAGGCGCTGCCGACCCCGGTCGAGTCCTGGGCGGAGCACGGCGCGATCGTGGACGCGGTGGCGCGCGGCGACGGCGAGCGCGCGCGGGCGCTCACGGCTCTGCACGGCGAGCGCGCGACGGCCGCGCACCGGCTTCGCTTTTCTGCCGGCGGCGAGGGTGTGAGGACTTCGCAACACGCCGTAAACATGACCGGCCTGCGTCATTAACACGAGCGCCGTATACAAAGAAGAGTAATTCGGTGGCGGTGTATTCTTGCTGCCTGAATTCAGGTGTGTTCACGCATTGTGGAAGACCGTGCCAAACGGCGAAGCCGCGCCGCCCCGGAAAGGGCGACGCGGCTTCGGTGTTTCCGTGTTCCGGGCGGGGCCGGATCAGACGGTCTCGGGCAGCTCCTCCAGGCCTTCGGAGACCAGCTTGGCCAGACGCTCCAGGGCGATGTCCGCACCCTCGGCGTCGGAGGCGAGGACGATCTCCTCGCCACCCTGGGCGCCCAGACCCAGGACGGCCAGCATGGAGGCCGCGTTGACGGGGTTGCCGTCAGCCTTGGCGATCGTCACCGGGACGCCTGCGGCCGTGGCGGCTCGGACGAAGATGGAGGCGGGGCGGGCGTGGAGGCCCTCGGCCCAGCCGACGTTGACGCGGCGCTCAGCCATGTGTTGCTGCCCTTCGGTGTTCAGGGTTGTCTAGACCAGTTTCCCATATCGCGAAGCGTGTCCGGAGCGGACCCTCGTCCCCTCCGGTGTGACATCGGACCGCGGCCTCGATCCGACTTCCGTCCCCCACAGACTGCCTCGCGCCGTTGTCGGACGCGAGCCGTACTCTGGGGCCCATGCAGAGCTCGGCGGACCGGCAGGACCGGTACGAGTACCCCGCCCACTGGGAGGCGGACGTGGTGCTGCGCGACGGGGGTACCGCGCGCATCCGGCCCATCACCATTGATGACGCCGACCGCCTGGTCAGCTACTACGAGCAGGTCTCGGACGAGTCGAAGTACTACCGCTTCTTCGCGCCGTACCCACGACTGTCCGCCAAGGACGTCCACCGCTTCACGCACCACGACTTTGTGGACCGGGTGGGACTCGCGGCCACCATCGGCGGCGAGTTCATCGCCACCGTACGCTACGACCGCATCGGCGCCGACGGCATGCCCGCCTCCGTGCCGGCCGACGAGGCCGAGGTCGCCTTCCTCGTGCAGGACGCCCACCAGGGCCGCGGAGTCGCCTCCGCCCTGCTGGAGCACATCGCGGCCGTCGCGCGCGAGCGGGGCATCCGCCGCTTCGCCGCCGAGGTGCTGCCCGCCAACACCAAGATGATCAAGGTGTTCACGGACGCCGGGTACACCCAGAAGCGCAGCTTCGAGGACGGCGTCGTCCGCCTGGAGTTCGACCTCGAACCGACCGACCGCTCGCTCGCCGTCCAGCGCGCGCGGGAACAGCGCGCCGAGGCCCGCTCGGTACGGCGGCTCCTCGTGCCCGGCTCGGTGGCCGTCATCGGCGTCGGCCGCGCCCCCGGCGGCGTCGGCCGCAGCGTCCTCGGCAACATCCGCGACGGCGGCTACGGCGGCCTGCTGCACGCCGTGAACCAGGCCTTCCCCGAGGACTGCAAGGAGATCGACGGGGTGCCCGCGCACCACTCGGTGCGGGACATCGACGGCCCGGTCGACCTCGCGGTGATCGCGGTACCGGCCGATCACGTGCCGGCGGTGGTCGCGGAGTGCGGCGAACACGGCGTGCAGGGAATCGTGGTCCTGTCCGCCGGATACGCCGAGAGCGGGCCCGACGGGCGGGAGCGGCAGCGGGCGCTCGTGCGCCACGCGCGCGCGTACGGCATGCGGCTCATCGGCCCCAACGCCTTCGGGATCATCAACACCGCCCCCGGCGTGCGGCTGAACGCCTCGCTCGCCCCCGAGATGCCCCGCCCCGGACGTATCGGCATGTTCGCCCAGTCCGGCGCCATCGGCATCGCCCTGCTGTCCCGGCTGCACCGGCGCGGCGGCGGCGTCACCGGGGTGACGGGCGTCTCCACGTTCGTCTCCGCGGGCAACCGCGCCGACGTCTCCGGCAACGACGTCCTCCAGTACTGGTACGACGACCCCGAGACCGACGTCGCCCTCATGTACCTGGAATCCATCGGCAACCCGCGCAAGTTCACGCGGCTCGCGCGGCGCACGGCGGCGGCGAAGCCGCTGGTCGTCGTGCAGGGGGTCGGCTCCGCCCCGCAGGGGCACGCGGTGCGGGCGACGCGGCTGCCGCACGCCACCGTCTCCGCGCTGCTGCGGCAGGCCGGAGTGCTGCGCGTCGACACGATCACCGAACTGGTCGACACGGGCCTGCTGCTCGCCCGGCAGCCCCTGCCGGCCGGGCCGCGCGTGACGATCCTCGGCAACTCCGAGTCGCTGGGCGTGCTGGCGTACGACCGCTGCCTCGCCGAAGGACTGCGCCCGTCGCGCCCGCTGGACCTGACGACCGCGGCGACGGCGGAGGACTTCCACCGGGCGCTGGGAGCCGCGCTGGCGGACGACACGTGCGACGCCGTCGTCGTCACCGCGATCCCCGCGATCGGAGAAGGCTCGCCGGGGGATGCCGAGCTGGCGCAGGCGCTGCGGTCGGCCGCGGCGGCGGTGCCGGGCAAGCCGGTGCTGGTGGTGCATGTGGAGCTGGGGGGACTGGCCGAGGCCCTGTCGGCCGCGGCGAGCACGGCACCGCAGGCCGTCGAGAGGACTCCCGGGACCGCCGGAACCGAGGGCGCCGCTCCGCCCTTCCGCCCGGCGGAACGGCTGCCCGCCGAGGGAGCGGCGTCCGACAAGGCCATCCCCGCCTACCCCGCCGCCGAACGCGCGGTGCGCGCCCTCGCCGAAGCCGTCAAGTACGGGCAGTGGCGGCGGGAGGCGGCGGAGCCCGGGAAGGTGCCCGAGTACGACGACATCGACGAGAAGGGGGCCGCGCGGCTGATCGGGGAGCTGCTCGCGCGCGGAGAAGGGCTCACGATCTCCGCCGCCGAGACCTGCGAGCTGCTCGGCAAGTACGGCATCCCCGTCCGCCAGGCCCTGCCCGCCCCGACCGCCGACGCCGCCGCCGAGGCCGCCCGCACCCTCGGCTACCCCGTGGCCCTCAAGGCCACCGCCCCCCACCTGCGGCACCGCGCGGACCTGGGCGGCGTACGCCTCGACCTCGCGGACGAGGAGCAACTGCGACGGGCGTACGCCGAGTTGACCGAGCTGTTCGGGGCGCCGGAGGAACTGCGGCCGGTGGTGCAGGGCATGGCGCCCCGAGGTGTCGACACGGTCGTCCGCGCGGTGATCGACCCGGCCGCCGGCGCCGTGCTGTCCTTCGGGCTGGCCGGGGCCGCCTCCCAGCTGCTCGGGGACATGGCGCACCGGCTGGTCCCGGTCACCGACCGCGAGGCGACCTCGCTCGTACGCGCGATCCGCACGGCCCCGCTGCTGTTCGGCTGGCGCGGCTCCACCCCCGTCGACACCCCTGCCCTGGAGGAGCTGCTGCTGCGGGTGTCCCGGCTGGTCGACGATCATCCGGAGGTGGTCGCCGTCACCCTGGAACCGGTGGTCGTCGCCCCGCACGGCGTGAGCGTCCTCGGCGCCACCCTCCGCCTCGCACCCCCGCCCGCCCGCGACGACCTCGGACCGCGCACGATGCCGGCGTACTGAGCGGACGAGATGGGGGAGAGGAGGGAGATGGGGGAGAGGGGGACTTCATGGAGATCGCCGGCCGGCGACTGCCCGAGGGCAGCTGGTGGGACTGGGAAGTGATCGTCTGGGACACCGGCCTGCTGCGGCTGGCCGCCGGGTACGACCTGACGTACCACCACGGCCTGGAGGTGGTCCTCACTGACCCGTGCTTCGTCTCGTGCCCCGCGGCCTTCCAGGACCCCGTCTTCCGGGAGCCCACCGCACAGGAGACCGCGCGGCTGCGGCGGGCGCTCGGCGGGGCACCGCCCGTCGTGGTCGCGTTCGAGGCGGACGCCGGCGGGCCCGGACCGGTCTCCTGCCTGATCGCCGCCGAGCGGCTGGACATCGTGCCGGGGCTCGTCCGTCGGCACGACGACGGGCGGGCCACGCGCGCGTGAACGGCCCGCCTCGGTCCCGGTGACTGGCCCGGAGCGGCCCTGCCCACGGATTAGGATGGACGCCATGGCCAAGACCAGTACGACGACCCAGGGGCTGCGCGCGGCGATCGAGCGCAGCGGCTACTACCCGGCCCTCGTGGCCGAGGCGGTGGAGGCCGCTGTGGGCGGCGAGCCGATCCGGTCGTACCTGGTCCACCAGGAGACCACGTTCGACCAGAACGAGGTGCGCCGCCATGTGACCGTCCTGGTCCTCACCGGCAACCGCTTCATCGTCAGCCACACCGACGAGCAGGCCGCCGACAGCACCTCCCCGACCCCGTACGCCACCACCTCCACCGAGTCGGTCAAGCTCGGCCGGATCTCCTCGGTCGTGGTCAGCCGGGTCGTCGCGAACCCCGAGCAGTACGCCCCGGGCACCCTGCCCCGCGAGGTCGTGCTCACCATCGGCTGGGGCGCCGTCAACCGCATCGACCTGGAGCCCGCCGCCTGCGGCGACCCCAACTGCGACGCCGACCACGGCTACACCGGAAACTCCACGGCGGACGACCTCAGCCTGCGCGTCAGCGAGGCCGGGGACGGCCCCGAGACGGTGCGCCAGGCACTCGCCTTCGCGCAGGCCGTCTCGGAGGCGACCGCGGACCTCACGCGCTGATGTCCCAGCTCACCTCCGCCTGGGACCACCCGGAACCCCTCGCCCTGGACACCGCCCCGCTGCCCGAGTACGGCACCGGCTCCCTCGCCGACCTGCTGCCCACCCTGGCCGCGGGCATGGGCGTCCCTGGCATGACCGCCACGATCGGGGAACTGACCCCGGCCGACCGGGTCTGCGTCCTCCTGGTCGACGGGCTCGGCTGGGAGCAGCTGAGGGCCCACCCCGACGAGGCCCCCTTCCTGACCTCCCTGCTAGGCAGCTCGCGCGGCGGCACCGGCCGCCCGCTCACCGCCGGCTACCCGGCGACCACCGCGACCTCCCTCGCCTCGGTCGGCACCGGCCTGCCGCCCGGCGCCCACGGCCTGCCCGGCTACAGCGCCCGCAACCCGGCCACCGGCGAGCTGATGAACCAGCTCCGCTTCCAGCCGTACACCGACCCGCGCCCCTGGCAGCCGTACCCCACCGTCTTCCAGCTGGCCCACGAGGCCGGGGTGCACTCCGCCCAGGTCTCCTCGCCCGCCTTCCAGCACACCCCGCTCACGAAGATCGCGCTCAGCGGCGGCACCTTCCACGGCCGGCTGAGCGGCGAGGAGCGCATGGACGCCGCCGCCGAGCAACTGGCCGCCGGGGACCGCTCGCTCGTCTACACGTACTACTCCGAGCTGGACGGCTCCGGCCACCGCTACGGCGTCGCCTCCGACACCTGGCGCGGCCAGCTGATGTACGTCGACCGGCTCGCCCAGCGCCTCGCCGAGCAGCTGCCCCCGCGCAGCGCGCTCTACGTGACCGCCGACCACGGCATGGTCGACGTCCCGTTCGACGAAGAGCACCGCTTCGACTTCGACACGGACTGGGAGCTGCGGGCCGGGGTCGCCCTGCTGGGCGGCGAGGGCCGGGCGCGGCACGTGTACGCGGTACCGGGCGCCGAGAACGACGTACTGACCTGCTGGCGCGAGGTTCTCGGCGAGCAGTTCTGGGTGGCCTCGCGCGACGAGGCGATCGCGGCGGGCTGGTTCGGACCGCGGATCGACGAGCGGGTGTACGACCGGCTCGGCGACGTGGTCGCGGCCGCCCACGACGACGTCCTGATCATCGCCACCGAGCGGGAGCCCAAGGAGTCGGCGCTCGTCGGCAACCACGGTTCGATGACCCCCGCCGAGCAGCTCGTCCCGCTGCTCGAAGTCCGCTCCTGACACACGCCCCCGACGCACCCCCGACTATCGCCGAAAGGTGTTCAACTCCTCATGCCCGAGCTGGTGTTCTTCTCCGGAACGATGGACTGCGGGAAGTCGACGCTGGCTCTCCAGATCGAGCACAACCGCTCGGCCCGGGGTCTCACCGGCATGATCTTCACCCGGAACGACCGTGCGGGCGAGGGCAAGCTGTCCTCCCGGCTCGGCCTGGTCACCGACGCGGTGGAGGTCGCGGACGACCAGGACCTGTACGCGTACGTCGTCGACCATCTCTCGCAGGGCGGCCGTGCCGACTATGTGATCGCGGACGAGGCGCAGTTCCTCGCGCCCGCACAGATCGACCAGCTCGCGCGCGTGGTGGACGATCTCGGCCTGGACGCGTACGCGTTCGGGATCACCACGGACTTCCGCTCCAAGCTCTTCCCGGGCTCGCAGCGGCTGGTCGAGCTGGCCGACCGCATCGAGGTGCTCCAGGTGGAGGCGCTGTGCTGGTGCGGCGCCCGCGCCACGCACAACGCCCGCACGATAGGCGGCGCGATGGTCGTCGAGGGCGCCCAGGTGGTCGTCGGCGATGTCGACCACTCCACGGGCGAGGTCGGCTACGAGGTCCTGTGCCGCCGCCACCACCGGCGCCGGATGACCGCCGCGTCGGCCCGCGCGGCGGCCCTGTCCCCGGACGTCCTGCCGGTCCCGCCCGCCTGAGCCGGCCCCCTGGGACGCGTGCTCAGTGCGGCTCCTGGATCAGCGAGAACTCCGCGCCCTCCGGGTCCGCCACCGTCGCCACGCGCCCGTGCGGGCTGTCCTGCGCCGGCCGGACGACCCGGCCGCCCAGCTCCGTGACCTGCCGCAGGGTCAGATCCGCGTCGGCGACCTCGAAGTACGTCCTCCAGTGCGACCCCCGGTCCCGGGGCAGGCCGTGGCCCACGCCGTGCAGCCCGGCGACCGGCCGGCCGTCCAGGTGCAGGGTCACGTAGTCGAAGTCGGCGGACACCACCGGCTCCTCCTCGTAACCGAACACGGTCGCGTAGAACTTGGCGACGCTCTCCGTCTCGTACGTCACCAGCTCGTTCCAGGCCGGCGTGCCCGGCACGCCGGTGAGGGCCGTGCCGAGGTGCGCGGAACCCTGCCAGATGCCGAACACCGCCCCGGAGGGGTCGGCGGCGATCGCCATCCGCCCGGCCTCGGCGGCGTCCAGCGGGCCGACCGCCACCGTGCCGCCGCACAGCCGTACCGTGTCCGCCGTGCGGTCCACGTCGTCCGAGGCGAAGTACGGCGTCCAGGCGATCGGCAGCCGGCGGTCCGGCGGCAGCTGGCCCATTCCGGCCACCTCCCGCCCGTCGAGCAGCGCCCGCACATAAGGGCCCAGCTGCTGCGGGCCCGGCCGGAACTCCCAGCCGAACAGCTCGCCGTAGAACTCCTCGGTGGCGGCCAGCCCGTGCGCCATCAGGCTCACCCAGCAGGGTGTGCCGGGCGCGCGCCGCGCGTGCGGCCGGGCCGGCTCCCGTGCCTCGGTCATCGATCACTCTCTCCCCGGCCCCTCGCGGTGGCCGTGTCGCTTCCGCTCCCCGGAAGGGGTGTCCACGCCGGCGGCGGGAACGCCCGTGCCGGTGCCCGCATCCTCCACTCCGCTGCGGGCGATACCGCGCCGCCGCTCGGCGACACCTCCGGGAGGATGCCCGTTCTGCCGACTTTCGGCGCTTCCTGACGATGGCCGGAGGGTGGCCGTCGGCTGTACAGCACGTGCTCGATCCCCCACTCCTCGTGATCGAGCCTGTCCGGCCGAGCAGAGTAGCCCGACCTGGACGCCGCGGCCACCCCTGGCGTATGCATGGACGCCATGAACGTCATCATCACCGCAACCGACCTCGCACACGAGCTGACCGGTGAGCGCCCGCCGGTCCTGCTGGACGTGCGCTGGCAGCTGAGCACGGCCAGGGCGGCGGGCGCGCCGGCCTTCGACGGGCGGGCCGAGTACGCGGCCGGGCACATCCCCGGCGCGGTCTTCGTCGACCTGGACCGGGAGTTGGCCGGGGCGCCCGGGGCGAGCGGCCGGCATCCGCTGCCGGACCTCGGGGAGTTCGGCGCCGCGATGCGCCGCGCGGGCGTGTGCGCGGACCGGCCGGTCGTCGTGTACGACGGCGGCCAGGGCTGGGCGGCCGCGCGCGCGTGGTGGCTGCTGCGCTGGACGGGTCACCCGGACGTGCGGGTCCTGGACGGCGGATTGCCCTCCTGGGCGGGCGAACTGTCCACGGAGGCAACGGATCCGGCCGAGGGCGACTTCCGTCCGGCACCGGCCGCCACCGGCCGGCTGGACGCGGACGAGGCCGCGGCTCTGGCCCGTACAGGCGTGCTGCTGGACGCCCGCGCGGGGGAGCGCTACCGCGGTGAGGTGGAGCCGATCGACCGCGTCGGCGGGCACATCCCGGGTGCGCTGTCGGCGCCGACGACCGAGAACGTGGGTCCCGACGGCCGCTTCCTGCCCGCGGCCGAACTGCGCGACCGTTTCAAGGCCTTGGGCGTCGCCGAGGACGCCGAGGTGGGCGTCTACTGCGGCTCGGGCGTCTCCGCCGCGCACGAGGTCCTCGCGCTGGCCGTGGCGGGCATCCCGGCGGCCCTGTACGTCGGTTCCTGGTCCGAGTGGTCCTCCGACCCGGACCGTCCGGTCGCGGTGGGGGCGGACCCGCAGTAGCGAAAAGCCTTTTCGGCAGCGGGAAGTGGGGGCACGCACGCGTGCCCCCACTTCTGCTGTACGGCTCTGGCTACTCCTGCTTCTTGCGGCGCGTGCCGAACACGATCTCGTCCCAGCTCGGGACGGCGGCGCGGCGGCCGGGGCGGACGCCGTCGGCCTCGGCCTGGCGGTCGGTGGCGCCGACGAGCCGGTCGCGGTGGCTGCCGACCGAGCGGGGCATGAGGACGTCGGCGTACGCCGAACCGGCCGAGGCGGCGGGCGCCGGCGGCTCTTCCGCCTCCGGTTCGTCGACGGGCTCCTCCGGCGCCTCCTCCCGGCGCTCCGGGACGACCAGGTCGCCCCGGAAACTCGGGACGGCCTCCAACAGGCTGGTCAGCGAGTCGCGTTCGCCCGTGGACGCCGTGGACGCGGACTCCTCGGCGGCCTCGGCAGGCGGCGCGGGCAGGCTCGGCCGCTCCCGGTCGACCCGTTCGAGGGCACGGTCCATCGAACGCTCGCGCGGCAGCCGGGCGATGCGCGGGACGAACGGGAAGCTCGGCTCCGGTACGGCGAGATCGTCGGACTCGCCGATCAGCGAGCGAGCCTCCTCGTCCACGGCCTGCACGAGCCGCCGGGGCGGGTCGTACGTCCAGCTCGCCGAGTGCGGTTCGCCCGCGACCCGGTAGACGAGGAGCACCTCCCACGTGCCGTCGTCACGGCGCCAGGAGTCCCACTGCACGCTGTCCTTCTCGGCGCCGCGCAGCAACAGCCGCTCCTGCACGGCCTCGCCGAGCAGCGGACCGGAGTTCTCGCCGGGGCGGCGGACCGGGGTCTTGCGGGCGCGCTCGGCCATGAAGGCACGCTCGGCCAGCACGGGCCCCTCGAAGCGCCGTACCCGGTCGACGGGGATGCCGGCGAGCTGCGCGACCTCCTCCGCGGTGGCACCCGCACGTATCCGCGCCTGGATGTCACGGGGCCTCAGATGGCTCTCGACCTCGATCTCGATCTGGCCGAGGCGGGGCCGGTCGCCGCGCACGGCGGCGCGAAGGCGCTCGTCGATCGGAAGGGTGTACTCCGTTGCGTCGGCAGCTTTCAGCACCAGCCGTGTGCCGTCATTCGAGACGGCCACGACACGCAGTTCGGGCATGGGGACCTCCCGGGTGGTGCCTGCCGACGTCACGTGCGTCGCTGCTTCCGCTAGTCGAGTGTGGCCTGCCCGGGTGCAGCCTGCCACAACCTTGCCGAGTTGCCCGGCGTGTCGGGCACGGGCCCGGGGCCGCCGTTATGGCACGGTGACCGTTCGCAACGCTAAGTGACCAACTCCGTCACCCTGTGCAACTTGCCCCCTCCCGGCGGTCCTGCAAGGCCCCGGACATCCTGGTGGGAGACCGGACCCAGGGCTCGCAACAGTACTCCATTTGGACCATGTGCGTGGATGGGCGCGCCGCCCAACTTCCGGCAAGAGCGGCCGCTCGGCTCCCGGCAACCGGTTTCGCCGATCATGAACGTGGCGAACTTCACGCAATCCCCAGAAACGGAACTAATGGTTTCTGCTGTACGTCCCTTTCTCATGCAGTCGATGGATCAATGTCGTCAATGTCGTCCATGACGACAAGTGCGTCGTCACGTATGAGAAGGAAAGGCAAGTTCCGGGTATGCGTGTAACGCCCGAAGAGGGTCGTGCGCAGGGTCGCAGGCGGATCGACCTGAGCGTCCCCCAGGTCGCGGGCAGCGCCCTGGCGGCGGTCGTGGCGGCCAAGCTGGCGTCGTACTTCGGCGTGTACGGCACGATCCTCGGCGCGGGAGTCGTCAGCATCGTCGCCACCTGCGGCGGCACGCTCTTCCAGCACTTCTTCAAGCGCACCGGGGAGCAGCTGAGGGACGCGACGGTCGCGCCCCGCCCCCGGGAACAACTGGCTCCGGGGCCGGGCGAGTTCACCGGGGGGACCGTCTACCGCGCGCGGGTGAAGAGCTGGCGGCGGCCGGTGGCCGCGGCCGCCCTCGTGTTCGGTGTGACGATGGCCGGCATCACCACGTACGAACTGGTCTCCGGCAGCAGCTTCAGCGGCGGCGCGGGTACGACGGTCAGTGACGCGGTCGGCGGACGGGGCACGTCCGGGTCGCACCCCGAGCGGTCCGAGTCCGATGTCCCCTCCGGCGGGCCGGCGACCCCCTCGGACGGGCCGTCCCGCGAGCACGCGCCCGGTTCCGGCGGGGGTACGACGCCCGGCGGGACGCCCACTCCCGGTGACTCGCCGAGCGGACGGCCGAGCGAGGGCTCCGCCACCCCGACCCCCACGCCCAGCGGGTCCGCCGCGACGCCTACACCCCCAGAACCCTCCGCAAGTAGTCGTTCTGGAACAGCCGATCCGGGTCAAGGCGGTCCCTCAGCGCAGTGAACTCGCCGAAGCGCGGGTACACGCGCGCGAAGTACTCGGCGTCCCGCGTGTGCACCTTGCCCCAGTGGGGCCGGCCCTCGTACGCGGTGAAGATGCGCTCCGCGGCGGTGAAGTAGGCCTGGTACGGCGCGCCCCGGAACATGTGGACGGCGACGTAGGCGCTGTCCCGGCCGGACGCGGTGGACAGGGTGATGTCGTCGGCCGGTGCCGTGCGGACCTCGACCGGGAAGCTGATGCGCAGGCCCGAGCGGTCGACCATGTCCTTCAGCTCGCGCAGCGTCTGCGCCAGGGCCGCGCGCGGCACCGCGTACTCCATCTCCACGAAGCGCACCCGGCGCGGTGAGGTGAAGACCTTGTAAGGGATGTCGGTGTACGTCCGCGCGGACAGTGCCTTGCTGGATATCCGGGCGATCGCGGGGATGGTCCGGGGAACGGCCCGGCCGACCCACTGGGCCGCCTGGAAGACGCCGTTGGAGAGGAACTCGTCCTCGAACCAGCCGGCCAGCTGCCCCACCGGCTGCTCCGGGCCGGCGCTGCGGTTGTTGCGCTTGGTGTTGGTGTTGCCGGTGTGAGGGAACCAGTAGAACTCGAAGTGCTCGTTCTCGGCCCAGAGTTGATCGAACTCCGCGAGAACCCGCTCGAACGGCATCGGCTCCTCACGCGCGGTGAGCAGGAAGAGGGGCTCCACGGCGAACGTGATCGCGGTGACGACGCCCAGGGCGCCGAGACCTGTGCGGGCCGCGGCGAAGACGTCGGGATTCTCCTTCTCGGAGCAGGCGAGCACCGAGCCGTCGGCCGTGACGAGTTCGAGCCCTTTGATCTGGGCGGCGATGGAGGCGGACTCGCGCCCCGTGCCGTGGGTGCCGGTGCTGGTGGCGCCGGAGACGGTCTGCTCCATGATGTCGCCCATGTTGGTGAGCGACAGGCCCTCGCGCGCGAGAGCGGCATTGAGTCGCTTGAGCGGGGTGCCCGCCTCCACCGTGACCGTCATGGCTTCCCGGTCGATGGTGCGGATACCCGTCAACAGTTGAGGGCGGATCAAGACACCGTCGGTGGCCGCGATCGACGTGAACGAGTGCCCCGTACCGACCGCCTTGACCTTCAGGCCGTCCTCGCGGGCCCGGCGCACCGCCTCGGCCAGCTCCTCCACCGAGGCCGGTGCGACCTGCCGGGCGGGCCGGGCGATGACGTTCCCGCCCCAGTTACGCCAGGTGCCGTTCTTCCCGCTCGCTGTGCTGCTCAACGGTGCCTCCCCGACCCGAGACCGGCCTGCGCAGCCGGCGGTACCCGAGGAAACCGACCGCGACCGCGACGGTCCCGGACACGGCCGGAACCCCGTACCCGGCCCGCGCCCCGGCTGCGTCGATCACCCAGCCGGCCACGGACGAGCCGAGCGCGACGCCGCCGGCCAGGCCGGTGCTCACCCAGGTCATGCCCTCGGTCAGCTTCGCGCGAGGTACGTGCTCTTCGATCAGGGACATCGTCGTGATCATCGTCGGTGCGATGGACAGCCCCGCAACGAACAGCGCCACGGCCAGAAGCGGCAGGTTTCCGACCAGTAGGAGGGGGATCATACTCACGGCCATCGCCGCCACGCCCAGCAGCCAGCGACGTTCCGGCGCCCCGGCGAACCGCAGCAGCCCGAAGACCACCCCGGCGGCACAGGAACCGGCCGCGTACAGCGCCAGCACGATGCTCGCGGCTCCCTTGTGCCCGCGCTCGTCGGCGAAGGCGACCGTCACCACGTCCACCGCCCCGAAGATCGCGCCGGTCGCCGCGAAGGTGGCCACCAGCACCTGGAGGCCGGGCGAGCGCAGGGCGCTGCCGCCGCCGTGGCGCTCACGCGGGTGCGGCTCGGGCTCGGTGGCCCGCTGGGCGGTGAGCCAGAGGACGCCGGCGGCCAGGAAGCAGGCGGCCAGCAGCGGTCCTGCCTCCGGGAACCACGTCGTGGACAGCCCGATGGAGATGATCGGGCCGAAGATGAAGCACACCTCGTCCAGGACCGACTCGAAGGAGTACGCCGTGTGCAGCTTCGGGGTGCCCCGGTACAGGACCGCCCAGCGCGCCCGGACCATCGCGCCGAGGCTCGGCACCGAACCGATCCCGGCGGCGCACACGAACAGCACCCAGTCCGGCCCGCGCAGCTGCGCGGCGAGCAGCAGCCCGGCCGCCGCCGCGAGCGCCACCAGGGTCGCGGGGCGCAGCACCCGGCGCTGCCCGTGCCGGTCGACCAGCCGGGAGACCTGCGGCCCGATCGCCGCCGCGGACAGTGCGATGGTGGCCGACAGCGCGCCCGCGAGGCCGTACCGACCGGTCAGCTGGGAGACCATCGTGACGACGCCGATGCCCATCATCGACAGCGGCATCCGGCCGAGGAATCCCGCGGTGGAGAACGCTTTCGTGCCGGGCTCGGCGAACAGGGCGCTGTAGGGGCTGGGCACGTGGTCTCCGGGACGGCTCGTAAGGTCCGAATGCGGCCGATACAGCTTACGAGTCAGGCGACCCTAAGCACACCCGGATATCGCCACGGAAATCCACGGGAAAAACCGCACTAAACCTACTGGAACCCGACTCGTCACCCCGTCGTTCCCCGGCTGTCAGTGCCGGGTGGCAGGATCGAGTCATGCCAGACGCGCTCGATGCCACCCCGTACGACGCCCTGCTCCTGCTCTCCTTCGGCGGCCCCGAAGGCCCGGACGACGTGGTCCCGTTCCTGGAGAACGTCACGCGCGGGCGGGGCATCCCGAGGGAACGCCTGAAGGAAGTCGGGCAGCACTACTTCCTGTTCGGCGGAGTCAGTCCCATCAACGACCAGAACCGCGCCCTCCTGGACGCCCTGCGCAAGGACTTCGCCGAACACGGCCTGGACCTGCCGGTCTACTGGGGCAACCGCAACTGGGCGCCGTACCTGACGGACACCCTGCGAGAGATGGTCGCTGACGGGCGCCGCCGCATCCTCGTGCTCGCCACCAGCGCCTACGCCTCCTACTCGGGCTGCCGGCAGTACCGCGAGAACCTCGCCGACGCGCTGGCCGCGCTGGCGGACGAGGGCCTGGAGCTGCCGAAGATCGACAAACTGCGGCACTACTTCAACCACCCCGGCTTCGTGGAGCCCATGACCGACGGCGTGCTGCGCTCCCTCGCCGACCTCCCCGAGGACGTCCGCGCGGGCGCCCACATCGCCTTCACCACGCACTCCATCCCGACCTCCGCCGCCGACACCTCCGGCCCGGTCGAGACGCACGGCGAGGGCGGCGCCTACGTCGAGCAGCACCTGGACGTGGCCCAGCTGATCGCCGACGCGGTCCGCGAGCGCACCGGCATCGACCACCCCTGGCGGCTCGTCTACCAGTCGCGCTCCGGCGCCCCGCACATCCCGTGGCTGGAGCCGGACATCTGCGACCACCTGGAGGAGCGGCACGCGGCGGGCGTCCCGGCCGTCGTCATGGCCCCCATCGGCTTCGTCTCCGACCACATGGAGGTCCTCTACGACCTCGACACCGAGGCCCGGGCCAAGGCCGAGGAGCTGGGCCTGCCGGTGCGCCGCTCGGCCACGGTCGGCGCGGACCCCCGCTTCGCCGCCGCCGTCCGCGAGCTGATCACCGAGCGCGCCGCCGTGGAGCGCGGCCAGGAGGTCACCCCCTGCGCCCTGGGCGCCCTCGGCCCCAGCCACCACCTCTGCCCCGTCGGCTGCTGCCCGGCCCGCGCCCCGCGCCCGGCCGCCGCGGGCGCCGACAGCCCCTACGCGTGAGGAGCCCCGTGACCGACGCCCTGCACCGGGACCTGCTGGAGCTGGCCCAGGAGGCCGCCCGCCGAGCCGGAGAGCTGCTGCGGGACGGCCGCCCGGCCGACCTGGCGGTGGCGAGGACGAAGTCCAGCCCGATCGACGTCGTCACCGAGATGGACATCGCGGCCGAGAAGCTGATCACCGACCTGATCTCCGGCCGCCGCCCCGACGACGGCTTCCTCGGCGAGGAGGGCGCCGCCGTCCCGGGCACGAGCGGCGTCCGCTGGGTCATCGACCCGCTCGACGGCACCGTCAACTACCTGTACGGCCTGCCGACCTGGGCGGTGTCCATCGCCGCGCAGCAGGACGGCGAGACCGTCGCCGGGGTCGTCGCGGCGCCGATGCGCGGAGAGACGTACCACGCCGTGCTCGGCGGCGGAGCCTGGGCGAGGGGCGCGTGGGAGGGCGAGCAGGCGCTGGCCTGCCGCCCCGCGCCCCCGCTGGAGCAGGCGCTGGTCTCCACCGGCTTCAACTACGTCACCGAGGTCCGCGCCCACCAGGCCGAGGTGGCCGCGCGGCTGATCCCGATGCTGCGCGACATCCGGCGCGGCGGCTCGGCGGCGATCGACCTGTGCGACGTGGCGTGCGGCCGGCTGGACGGCTACTACGAGCGCGGGCTCAACGCATGGGACTTCGCCGCCGGGGATCTCATCGCCCGGGAGGCCGGCGCGCTGGTCGGCGGGCGGGCGGGGGAGCGGCCCTCGCGGGAGCTCACCGTCGCCGGGTCACCGGGCGTGTTCGAGCCGCTCCAGGGCCTGCTGGAGGACTTCGGGGCGTGGCATGACTGAGCACGGCTGAGCCGGGTCCGGCAACAGCTCGGGCAGCAGCCCAGGCAGAACGGGACGGGCAGAACGGACGGGACCCCCGGTGCTGGATTCACCGGGGGTCCCGCCGTCGTGCTGCCAAGCTGATCAGACGCGTGACGCGCCGACTTCCACACCGTGTTCGGCGGCGAGGCGTCGCAGGTCGTCGAGCTCTGCCTGCTCCACCTCGACGAGGAAGTCGTCGCCCTCGTCACGAGCCCGCGACAGGTCGGACTCGGTCGCCTTTATGCGCTGGAGAAGTCCTGCGGTGAAAGCGTCCATGCTGCGCCCCCTCGTCCTTGGGTCGTGGGTCGGTGGCACGGGGGTGTGCCGTCGGGAAAAAGGGGCGATCACGGCCCTCGCGAGTGCCCAGCGCTGCCCTGCCGGGCGGCGACGGTGCCGGACACCCGCGCCCGCTCTGCGAAAAGCGGCGGCGGAGTACCGCATGGTGCTGCGGCACATGCAGAGTGTGATCGCGGGGTGTAAAGCCGTCCTCCCCCCGCTCCCTCACCCGGAAACCTCAACCGGAGGAGAAAATCTCGTATTCCTGCCCCGGAGCGCCGATCCGTACGGTCCGCAACCCGCCTTACAGCCGACTTACGACCGAAAAGGGCAGGATGGAGGTCACACCCCACGAACACCCCTGCCCGCACGCGCCCACGGTGCGCGACGGCGGGCGGACAGAGGAAGGATGCGACGTGCGCGTACTCGTCGTCGAGGACGAGCAACTGCTCGCCGATGCGGTGGCCACCGGACTGCGCCGGGAGGCCATGGCCGTCGACGTCGTGTACGACGGTGCGGCCGCCCTGGAGCGCATCGGCGTCAACGACTACGACGTGGTCGTCCTCGACCGCGACCTCCCGCTCGTGCACGGCGACGACGTCTGTCGCAAGATCGTCGAGCTGGGCATGCCCACGCGCGTGCTCATGCTCACGGCGTCCGGCGACGTCAGCGACCGTGTCGAGGGCCTGGAGATCGGCGCCGACGACTATCTGCCCAAGCCCTTCGCGTTCAGCGAGCTGATCGCGCGCGTGCGCGCCCTCGGCCGTCGTACGAGCGTGCCCCTGCCGCCCGTGCTGGAGCGCGCCGGCATCAAGCTCGACCCCAACCGCCGCGAGGTCTTCCGCGAGGGCAAGGAGGTCCAGCTCGCGCCGAAGGAGTTCGCGGTCCTGGAGGTCCTGATGCGCAGCGAGGGCGCGGTCGTCTCGGCCGAGCAGCTGCTGGAGAAGGCCTGGGACGAGAACACCGACCCGTTCACCAACGTGGTCCGCGTGACGGTCATGACGCTGCGCCGCAAGCTGGGCGAGCCACCGGTCATCGTCACCGTGCCCGGCTCCGGCTACCGGATCTGATCCCCATGGCCGCGACCCCCGCACCCGCTCAGGCGCCACCGAAGCCCACCTGGGACCCCAGGAGACCGCAACCCCCGTTCCCCTGGCTGCGCCCCACCATCCGCATACGGCTCACGCTGCTGTACGGCGGCATGTTCCTGATCGCCGGCATCCTGCTGCTGTCGATCATCTATCTGCTGGCCGCACAGGCGATCAGCACGGGCAACCAGCCGCTGTTCAAGATCGTCAGCTTCCAGGAGCTGAAGGTCTCCAGCGACAACTGCCCGGCGATCAACACCACCAGCCTGTCGCTCGCGGACTTCAACCACGCGATCAGCCAGTGCGTCGACGGGCAGCGCCAGGCCGCCCTGGACGACCTGCTCAGCCGCTCGCTGCTGGCCCTGCTGGGCCTCGCCGTCATCGCCTTCGCGTTCGGCTACGCGATGGCCGGCCGCGTGCTGTCCCCGCTCGGCCGGATCACCCGCACCGCGCGTCAGGTGGCCGGCTCGGACCTGTCCCGCCGGATCGAGCTGGACGGCCCGGACGACGAGCTGAAGGAGCTGGCCGACACCTTCGACGACATGCTGGACCGGCTCCAGCGCGCCTTCACGGCCCAGCAGCGCTTCGTCGGCAACGCCTCGCACGAGCTGCGCACCCCGCTCGCGATCAACCGCACGCTCCTTGAGGTGCACCTGTCGGACCCGAACGCGCCCGTGGAGCTCCAGCAGCTCGGCAAGACCCTGCTCGCCACCAACGAGCGCAGCGAGCAGCTGGTCGAGGGCCTGCTGCTGCTCGCCCGCAGCGACAACCAGATCGTCGAGCGGGGGCCGGTCGACCTGGCCGAGGTCGCCACCCAGGCCGTCGACCAGGTGCACGCCGAGGCCGAGGCGAAGGGCGTGAAGATCCGCGGCGAGCGCAAGCCCGCCGTGGTGCAGGGCAACGGCGTCCTGTTGGAGCGGATCGCGCTGAACCTCGTGCAGAACGCGGTGCGCTACAACGTGGCCGAGGGCGGCTGGGTCGAGGTGACCACCGAGATCGAGCACGGGCAGGCGGTGCTCACGGTCTCGAACACCGGGCCGGTGGTGCCGGCGTACGAGATCGACAATCTGTTCGAGCCCTTCCGGCGATTGCGCACGGAGCGTACGGGTAGCGACAAGGGGGTCGGTCTCGGCCTGTCCATCGTCCGGTCCGTGGCGCGCGCGCACGGCGGGCACATCGCGGCCCGACCCCGCGAGGGCGGCGGCCTGGTGATGCGTGTCACCTTGCCGCTGTGATCCATTGACACACGCGGAGGGTGTTCGCTTTACGCGGAATTTTCCGGACCTCTCACGAGGTTCTTGCTGTGTGATCAATCACATGGGCGGATTTTCAGCCATGCACTCTCTGTGATCATGACACATAGTGGAAAGCCGGGAAAGTCCGGGTTTTCGGGGCTCTTGATCACGGGAAGTACACGGTGAGGCGCCTTTGAGGTGCCCCATTCGGACCGTGTACGGTCCTCACCGCCATCCAAGCCGATCACACTTGAGGGGTCGGGTTGGGTGTCGATTGAGTAACAGACCTTGATGTGAGGCAAAATCTCCGCCTCAGGTCGGGCACAAGTCCGGCCTCTCACGCGTTACGTGCGCTGGAGACACCGCAGACACCCAGAGGGGGAGAGCGATATGGCAACCGATTACGACACTCCACGCAAGACCGACGACGATGTCGACTCCGACAGCCTTGAAGAGCTGAAGGCCCGGCGGAACGACAAGACCTCCTCCACGGTGGACGTCGACGAGTTCGAGGCCGCCGAAGGCCTCGAACTGCCCGGCGCCGACCTTTCGAACGAGGAACTGGCCGTCCGGGTCCTGCCGAAGCAGCAGGACGAGTTCACCTGCATGAGCTGCTTCCTGGTGCACCACCGCAGCCAGCTGGCCCGCGAGAAGAACGGTCAGCCGATCTGCCGCGACTGCGACTGAGGACGGGTCGGCCATGACTGGCTCGACCCCTCCCCGGAAGCGCCGCTTCCCTCTGGGGAAAGCGGACTCAGGGCCGTTCGACGGCCCGTACGGCGCACGTGAAGAAGAGCGGGGCTCATCCGGCAGGGGAGCCTCGCTCGCGCCGGTGGACGACCGGGCCGACCACCCGGCGCCGGTGCGGCGCCAGCCCGCGCCCGTCGCCCGACGGGCCGCGGTGATGCGTGACAAGGCCCGGGACCTGGCCCGGGAAGGGGTCCGTAAGGGCAGCAGGGGCGCTCGCGCGGGGCTGGCGTACCTCGCGGACCGGATCATCGAGATCGCCCCTCGTGTCCCCGTACGCGACCTCGCGACCCTGCGCAGGCAGTTCCCCGGCCTCGGGCCCGAGGAGCTCGCCGACAAACTGGTGGCCGGAGCGGCGGCCGGGACCTCGACGGTCGGCGCCGGGGTCGGCGTCGCGGCGATGCTGCCGGTGCCGCCCGCCATGCCCACCGAACTGGCCGCGGAGATCACCGGGGTCGCCGCGATCGAGCTGAAGCTCGTCGCCGAGCTCCACGAGGTCTACGGCGTACGCCCGCCGGGCGGCCTCAAGACCCGGAGCACCGCGTATCTGTCCTCCTGGTCGGGGGAGCGCGGGATCGACGTGCTGAAGCCGTCGACGTACGACGCGGCCCTGAGCGGCCACATGAAGCGCGAACTGCGCCAGCAGATCATGAAACGCGTGGTGCGCGACCTGCCCAACCTCATGCCGTTCATGGTGGGCGCGGCCGTCGGCGCGGCCATGAACCGCCGGGACACCAAGAAGCTCGCCGCCCGCATCCGCACCGACCTGCGCAGGATCCAGGTGCCCTGGGACGAGCTGCCCGAGCTGCCGCCCCTGGAGGAGCCGGCGAAGCCCCTGGAGGGACTCGAAGAGCTCTAGGCGCCCGAGCCCTGGGCGTGCGCCGTCCGTGCCGCCTCGATCGCCGCCGCCAGCTGCTCCGGCTCCCGCGTGGAGAGGTACAGGTACGGCGTCGGGTCCGCGGGGTCGGTGACCTCCACCCGCAGGGCCCCCGGGATGTAGGCGCGCAGCAGCAGGAACGCGCGTGTGTCGGCCTTGTACGTCCGCCAGGCGCGGGCCTCCTCCGCGTCCAGCACCTGCGACGTGCCCAGTGCCGACACCGGGATCTTCGCCTCGCCCGCGATCAGCGAGTCACCCACCACACGGATGCGCGGGGACCCGTACGCGCTGGCGACCACCGCCGCCGCGGCCGTACCGCCGACCAGACCGCCGAGCAGCGGAAGCGTGCCGAACGGAAGCAGGATCAGGGCGAACGAGACGCCCACCAGGAAGCTGATGAACCACCACGAGCGCGGGGCGGTGAGGCGTTCTTCGTACGGGGTGGCGGAGAGCTGCATGACGCCAAGCTTGGCACGGGATCCTGGGGTGACGGGCGGGCGGGTAAGGTCTGCGCCTGTGAGTGGTAGTTCCGCAAGCCTTCAGCCTCCTGCCGACGCCTCGAAACCGGTACGGCACCCCGACGCGCCCGCGCCCGGAGAACTCCTCGGTGCCCACTACGAACACTGTTTCGGTTGTGGCCCCGGACAGGCACACGGACTGCACCTGGAGGCACGGGCCGGCGAGGGCGTCTCGCTGACCGCCGAGTTCACCGTCCAGCCCGCCCACCAGGGCGCCCCGGGCCTCGCGCACGGCGGCGTGCTGGCCACGGCCCTGGACGAGACCCTCGGCTCGCTGAACTGGCTGCTGCGCACCATCGCCGTCACCGGCCGGCTGGAGACCGACTTCGCGCGGCCCGTCCCGGTGGGCACCACGCTCCACCTCGCGGCCGAGGTCACCGCCGTCGCCGGGCGGAAGATCTACTCCAGGGCCGTCGGGCGCATCGGCGGCCCCGACGGGCCCGTCGCCGTCCGCGCCGACGCCCTCTTCATCGAGGTGAAGGTCGACCACTTCGTCGACCACGGCCGCCAGGAGGAGATCCGGGCCGCCATGAACGACCCGGACCAGATCCGGCGCGCCCGCGCCTTCGAGGTGAACCCGTGAGTCCCAGCCCCCTCGACGTCCTGCTCCGGCGCGTCGACCCCGACGTACCGCTTCCGGTGTACGAGCATCCCGGTGACGCCGGGGCCGATCTGCGCACCACCGAGCGTTGCGAGCTGAAGCCCGGCGAGCGGGCCGTACTGCCCACGGGAGTGTCGATCGCCCTCCCGGAGGGGTACGCGGCCTTCGTGCACCCGCGATCCGGCCTTGCCGCCCGCTGCGGTGTCGCCCTCGTGAATGCCCCGGGGACGGTTGATGCCGGGTACCGTGGGGAGATCAAGGTGATCGTGGTGAATCTCGACCCGCGCGAGTCCGTGCGGTTCGAGCGCTTCGACCGGATTGCCCAACTGGTCGTCCAGCAGGTCGAGAGGGTCCGCTTCCAGGAGGTGGCGGAACTTCCCGGCTCGGCGCGGGCCGAAGGGGGCTTCGGGTCCACCGGTGGCCATGCCGCGGTGGGCGGCGAGAGCGGCACAAGCAGTCAGGCCGCCATTGGCGGTCCGACGGGTGGGAATCGATACGCTTCGGTCGTATCCGACCGGGAAGGACAGTGACGTGTTCGGACGTCGCAAGAAGAAGGGTGCCGCCGAGGACGCGGCCGGCGAGGCCGAGCAGGTCGTCGACAGCGTCGACACCGAGGCGGACGAGAACGAGGAGCCGGCCGAGCGCGTACGGCTGGAGCCCGGGCCCCGGCCCGAGGGGCCCTGGGACAGCGAAGAGGTGAGCGACCCGGGTGAGGGCCGCGTGGACCTCGGCGGGATGTTCATCCCGGGCGTCGACGGCATGGAACTGCGGGTCGAGGTCGCCGGTGACGCGATCGTCGCCGCGACGGTCGTGCTGCGCGACAGCGCGGTCCAGCTCCAGGCCTTCGCCGCGCCCAAGCGCGAGGGCATCTGGGGCGAGGTCCGCGAGGAGATCGGGGCCGGCATCACCCAGCAGGGTGGCATCGTCGACGAGGTCGAGGGCCCCCTCGGCTGGGAACTGCGGGCCCAGGTGCCGGTGCAGCTGCCCGACGGCACCGGCGGCTTCCAGGTCGTGCGGTTCGTCGGCGTGGACGGCCCGCGCTGGTTCCTGCGCGGCGTGATCTCCGGCCAGGGCGCCGTGCAGCCGCAGGCCGCCGGGCTGCTGGAGCAGATCTTCCGCGACACGGTCGTGGTCCGCGGCGAGGGCCCGATGGCACCCCGCGACCCGATCGTCCTCAAGCTGCCCAACGACGCGCAGATGGTCCCCGAGGGCGTGCAGCAGGACGAGTCCCGCTTCTCGGGCGGCGTCGACCAGCTGCAGCGTGGGCCGGAGATCACCGAGGTTCGCTGATCGCAGCAGTTCTCGTACGGGCCGTGCCTTTCCGGGCGCGGCCCGTTTCGTTCGCCATCAGAATTGCGTCAAAGACCCCCCTTGACCCGGCCCTCGTCCCCTTTGTCCGCATCGTTGGCCGTAAGGTCGACGCTGCGTAGGCAGCAGTCACCGGAAGACAATGGAGCCATGGCACGCGGCAAACTTCGGATCTACCTCGGCGCGGCACCGGGTGTGGGCAAGACCTACGCCATGCTCTCCGAGGCACACCGCCGTGTGGAGCGTGGCACCGACTGCGTCGTGGCCTTCGTGGAACACCACGACCGGCCGCGCACCGAGGTGATGCTGCACGGACTGGAGCAGATCCGGCGCAAGAAGCTGGAGTACCGGGACGCCGTCTTCGACGAGATGGACGTCGACGCCGTGCTGCGCCGGGCGCCCGCCGTCGCCCTGGTGGACGAACTCGCCCACACCAATGTCCCCGGCTCGCGCAACGCCAAGCGCTGGCAGGACGTCGAGGAACTGCTCGCCGCCGGCATCGACGTGATCTCGACCGTCAACATCCAGCACCTGGAATCACTCGGCGACGTGGTCGAGTCGATCACCGGGGTGCGCCAGCGCGAGACCGTCCCGGACGAGGTCGTACGCCGGGCCGACCAGATCGAGCTGGTCGACATGTCCCCGGAGGCCCTGCGCCGCCGGATGGCCCACGGCAACATCTACCAGCCCGACAAGGTCGACGCGGCCCTGTCCAACTACTTCCGCCCCGGAAACCTCACCGCCCTGCGGGAGCTGGCGCTGCTGTGGGTGGCCGACCGGGTCGACGAGTACCTCAACGCCTACCGCAGCGAGCACCGGGTCTCCAAGATCTGGGGTTCGCGCGAGCGGATCGTGGTCGGCCTGACCGGCGGCCCCGAGGGACGCACCCTGATACGCCGCGCCGCCCGGCTCGCCGAGAAGGGCGCCGGCGGCGAGGTGCTCGCCGTCTACATCGCCCGCAGCGACGGCCTGACCTCGGGCTCCCCGAAGGAGCTGGCCGTCCAGCGCACCCTCGTGGAGGACCTGGGCGGCACCTTCCACCATGTGATCGGCGACGACATACCGGCCGCCCTGCTCGACTTCGCGCGCGGCGTCAACGCCACCCAGATCGTCCTCGGCTCCTCGCGCCGCAAGGCCTGGCAGTACGTCTTCGGGCCCGGCGTCGGCGCCACGGTCGCCCGGGAGTCCGGCCCCGACCTCGACGTGCACATCGTCACCCACGAGGAGGTCGCCAAGGGCCGCGGACTGCCCGTGACCCGGGGGGCCCGGCTCGGGCGGGCCCGGATCGTCTCGGGCTGGCTCGCCGGACTCGGCGGCCCGGCCGCGCTCGCCGTCCTGCTGAACAGCGTCGACGTCGGCCTCGCCAACGACATGCTGCTCTTCCTGACGGTCACGGTCGCGTCGGCCCTGCTCGGCGGCCTGCTGCCCGCCCTGGCCTCGGTGGCCTTCGGCTCGCTGCTGCTGAACTACTTCTACACACCGCCGCTGCACAAGTGGACCATCGCCGACCCCAAGAACATCGTCGCCATAGTGATCTTCCTGTGCGTCGCGGTGTCGGTGGCCTCGGTGGTGGACCTCGCCGCCCGGCGCACCCACCAGGCGGCCCGGCTGCGCGCCGAGTCGGAGATCCTCTCCTTCCTCGCCGGGAACGTGCTGCGCGGCGAGACCAGCCTGGAGGAGCTGCTGGAGCGGGTCCGGGAGACCTTCGCGATGGAGTCCGCCGCGCTGCTGGAGCGGGCGGGCGACGTCGCGCCGTGGACCTGCGCGGGCCGCGCCGGGTTCGGGCGCCCGCTTCAGCGGCCCGAGGACGCCGACGTCGACATGCCCGTCGGCGACCACATGGCGCTCGCGCTCACCGGCCGGGTGCTGCCCGCCGAGGACCGGCGCGTGCTCGCGGCCTTCGCCGCGCAGGCCGCGGTCGCCCTGGACCGCAAGCGCCTTCAGGAGGAGGCCGACCAGGCCCGCACGCTCGCCGAGGGCAACCGCATCCGCACCGCCCTGCTCGCCGCCGTCAGCCACGACCTGCGCACCCCGCTCGCCGGCATCAAGGCCGCCGTCTCCTCGCTGCGCTCCCACGACGTGGCCTGGTCCGAGGAGGACCGGGCGGAGCTGCTGGAGGGCATCGAGGAGGGCGCCGACCGCCTCGACCACCTGGTCGGCAACCTCCTCGACATGTCCCGCCTCCAGACCGGCACGGTCACGCCGATCATCCGCGAGATCGACGTGGACGAGGTGGTCCCGATGGCCCTGGTCGGCGTGCCCGAGGACAGCGTCGAGCTGGAGGTCCCCGAGACGCTGCCGATGGTCGCGGTCGACCCCGGGCTGCTGGAGCGGTCCGTGGCCAACCTGGTCGAGAACGCCGTCAAGTACAGCCCGCGCGGACGGCGTGTGCTCGTCTCCGCGAGCGCGATAGCCGACCGCGTCGAGGTCCGCGTGGTGGACCGCGGGCCGGGCGTGCCGGACGGGGCGAAGGACCGGATATTCGAGCCCTTCCAGCGCTACGGCGACGCTCCGCGCGGCGCGGGCGTCGGGCTCGGGCTCGCCGTCGCCCGGGGCTTCGCGGAGGCCATGGGCGGCACCCTCAACGCAGAGGACACGCCGGGCGGGGGGCTCACCATGGTTCTCAGCCTCCGCGCGGCAGGATCACGTCCAGGGGCCCTCCCGACGGGCCGGGACCTCGCAGAACCAGAAAGGCAGACCCTATGACCCGGGTGCTCGTGGTCGACGACGAGCCGCAGATCGTGCGCGCCCTCGTGATCAACCTCAAGGCACGCAAGTACGAGGTCGACGCGGCTCCCGACGGCCGCACCGCCCTCGAACTCGCCGCCTCCCGCCACCCCGACGTCGTCGTGCTCGACCTGGGCCTGCCCGACATGGACGGCGTCGAGGTGATCAAGGGCCTGCGCGGCTGGACCCGCGTGCCCATCCTGGTGCTGTCCGCCCGCCACTCCTCCGACGAGAAGGTCGAGGCGCTCGACGCCGGCGCCGACGACTACGTCACCAAGCCCTTCGGCATGGACGAGCTGCTGGCCCGGCTGCGGGCCTCCGTGCGCCGGGCCGAGCCGGTCGGGCCCGGTGAGGAGGACCTGACGACCGTGGAGACCGACGGCTTCACCGTCGACCTGGCCGCCAAGAAGGTCAACCGCGCCGGCAAGGACGTCCGGCTCACCCCGACCGAGTGGCACCTGCTGGAGGTGCTGGTCCGCAACACCGGCCGGCTGGTCAGCCAGCGGCAGCTGCTCCAGGAGGTGTGGGGGCCGTCGTACGGCACCGAGACCAACTACCTGCGTGTGTACATGGCCCAGTTGCGCCGCAAGCTGGAGTCGGACCCGTCGCACCCCGAGCACTTCATCACCGAGCCCGGGATGGGGTACCGGTTCGAGAAGTGAGGCGGTCGCGATGAGCGGGGCTACGGCGGTGTCGGTGTGCCCCGGTACGCTTTCAGGTATGAGTGCTGTTCCCCGTTCCGAAAAGCCGGCCGGCCGGTTCCGGCGCATGCTCGACCGGCTGTCCTCGTCGCAGGAGGACCTGGAGTCCGAGGAACTGCGGGAAGACGCCCAGTCCGCCGGCTGCACCAGGATCGGCGACTGCCAGGACCGGCAGATCGTCACCGTAACTGGTACCTTGCGCACGGTCACCCTGCGTCCGCGTGCCGGAGTCCCGGCCCTGGAGGCCGAGCTGTTCGACGGCTCCGCGGCGCTGGACGTGGTGTGGCTCGGCAGGCGTTCCATCATGGGCATAGAACCGGGGCGCAAGCTGATCGCATCGGGCCGGATCTCGATGAGCCGGGGCCGCCGGGTGCTGTTCAACCCGAAATACGAACTGCGACCCCTCGGACGGGAGTAGCCGGTGACGTCCCTCGACAAGCCGACCGAAGACACCGGTCAGGCGCAGACCGACGACGCCCGGGCGGTGACCGAGGCCGCGCTGTTCGAGGCGTTCGGCGGGGTCCGCGGCATGATCGAGACGGTCGTGCCGGGCCTGCTCTTCGTCGCGATCTTCACGATCGACAAGAACCTGCACGTGTCGGCCATCGCCGCGCTGGTCGTCTCCCTGGTCCTGGTCGTGGTCCGGCTGGCCATGAAGGACACCGTCAAGCACGCCTTCAGCGGTGTCTTCGGCGTGGCCTTCGGTGTCGTCTTCGCGATGTTCACCGGCAACGCCAAGGACTTCTACCTCCCCGGCATGCTCTACACGCTGGGCCTGGCGCTGGCGTACATCATCACGACCCTCGCCGGTGTGCCCCTGCTCGGCCTCATCCTGGGCCCGGTCTTCAAGGAGAACCTCTCCTGGCGCACCCGCAACCCCGGCCGCAAGAAGGCCTATGCGAAGGCCAGTTGGGCCTGGGGCCTGATCCTGCTCGCCAAGTGCGCGATCCTCTTCCCGCTGTACTGGTGGTCGGACACCACCAAGCTCGGCTGGATCCTGGTCGCCCTGAAGATCCCGCCCTTCCTGCTGGCCGTCTGGCTCACCTGGGTCTTCCTCGTGAAGGCCCCCGCGCCGATCGACGTGTTCGCGGAGATGGAGGCGGAGGAGCAGGCGGAGAAGGAGCGCAAGGCCGCACTCGCCGCCGAGGGCGGCGGCGACCAGGCGGGCGGACGGCACCGCCGGGACGCGTAGACGTCGGTCGTACCCAGCGGCCGTACGACAGCGGTCGTACGACGAAAAAGGGCGCCCCTGGCAGCAGGGGCGCCCTTCTCCTGTGCGGTCAGCTCTCTTCGCGCCGCACCGACAGCAGTTCCTCCAGCTGTTCCTCCCGGGCCTGGGCGGCCACGAAGAGGAGTTCGTCGCCGGCCTCCAGGGAGTCCTCCCCGGACGGGGTCAGGACCCGGGTGCCGCGGATGATCGTGACCAGCGAGGTGTCCTCCGGCCACTGGACCTCGCCGACCTGGGTGCCGGCCAGGGCCGACTCCTCGGGCAGGGTCAGCTCGACGAGGTTGGCGTCGCCGTGGCTGAAGCGGAGCAGCCGGACCAGGTCGCCGACGCTCACCGCCTCCTCGACCAGGGCGGACATCAGGCGCGGGGTGGAGACGGCCACGTCCACGCCCCAGGCCTCGTTGAACAGCCACTCGTTCTTGGGGTTGTTGACGCGGGCGACGACGCGCGGGACGCCGTACTCCGTCTTGGCGAGCAGCGAGACCACCAGGTTGACCTTGTCGTCGCCGGTCGCGGCGATGACGACGTTGCAGCGCTGGAGCGCCGCCTCGTCCAGGGACGTGATCTCACAGGCGTCGGCCAGCAGCCACTCCGCCTGCGGCACCCGCTCCACCGAGATGGCGGTCGGGGCCTTGTCGACGAGCAGGACCTCGTGGCCGTTCTCCAGCAGTTCGCCCGCGATCGAGCGGCCGACGGCGCCGGCTCCGGCAATGGCGACCCTCATCAGTGACCGCCCTCCTCTTCGGGGCCCTGGGCGAAGGCGGCTTCGACCTTGGCCACGTCGTCCGTCCGCATCATCACGTGCACGAGGTCGCCCTCCTGCAACACGGTCTGCGAGCTCGGCAGGATCGCCTCGCCCAGGCGGGTCAGGAACGCCACACGGACGCCCGTCTCCTCCTGGAGCCTGCTGATCTTGTGGCCGACCCACTTCGCGGACGCGTGCACCTCGGCGAGCTGCACGCCGCCGGTCGGGTCGCGCCACAGCGGCTCGGCGCCCGACGGCAGCAGCCGGCGCAGCATCTGGTCGGCGGTCCAGCGCACCGTGGCCACGGTGGGGATGCCCAGGCGCTGGTAGACCTCCGCGCGGCGGGGGTCGTAGATGCGGGCGGCCACGTTCTCGACGCCGAACATCTCGCGGGCCACGCGCGCGGAGATGATGTTGGAGTTGTCACCGCTGGAGACGGCGGCGAAGGCGCCGGCCTCCTCGATGCCCGCCTCGCGCAGGGTGTCCTGGTCGAAGCCGACGCCGGTGACCCGGCGGCCCCCGAAACCGGGGCCCAGCCGACGGAAGGCAGTGGGGTCCTGGTCGATCACTGCGACCGTGTGGCCCTGTTGCTCCAGGGTCTGGGCGAGTGCGGAACCCACTCTTCCGCAGCCCATGATGACGATGTGCACGACCGTCCTTCCGGTGTCCAAAAGTTACTGCTCGGCCTCAGGGTCTCAGACCGACGCCCAAAGCTACACAGCGGCGCCGAGGGGTTGGCTACCCCCGTGCGGCAGGCAGGGCCGTGTACGACCTGTGTACGGGGTGATGATCAAGCACATACGGAGCGTTGATCATGGGTGTGCATGGTGTTGATCATGTGTGTACAGAGTGTTGATCGCGTGTACGCGCGTCAGCGCTCCGCGTCGGCGACCACCTGACGCGGACGCCGACGCGTGATGCTGCGCACGCTGCACAGGGTCAGGATTCCGACGCCGACGAGGGCGAGTGTCGCCCCGATCAGCTCCGCTGCAGCGGGCATGGAACCTCCGAAGTGCGATGACAGGCGGGGTTTGCCATCTAGGCACGGGGAGCGCGCGGACCACGGAATCCGCAGTCGCGCGCTCCCGTGATTTCACTCGTGAGGCAGATCGATGACGCCGGGTGGGCGGCAGCCAGTTCGAACCCTTACGATCCTCTGTCGTGTCCAAACTGACCGACGTGCCCAAACGGATCCTGATCGGGCGCGCACTGCGCAGTGACCGGCTGGGCGAAACGCTCCTGCCGAAGCGCATCGCACTCCCCGTCTTCGCCTCCGACCCGCTCTCCTCCGTCGCCTACGCGCCCGGCGAGGTGCTGCTGGTCCTGTCCATCGCGGGCGTGTCGGCGTACCACTTCAGCCCCTGGATCGCGGTCGCGGTCGTGGTGCTGATGTTCACCGTGGTCGCCTCGTACCGGCAGAACGTCCACGCGTACCCGAGCGGCGGCGGCGACTACGAGGTCGCCACCACCAACCTGGGCCCCAAGGCGGGCCTGACCGTGGCCAGCGCCCTGCTCGTCGACTACGTCCTCACCGTCGCCGTGTCCATCGCCTCCGGCATCGAGAACCTCGGCTCCGCGGTCCCGTTCGTGGTGCAGCACAAGGTGCTGTGCGCGGTCGCCGTGATCGTGCTGCTGACGCTGATGAACCTGCGCGGCGTCAAGGAGTCCGGCAAGCTCTTCGCGATCCCGACGTACGTGTTCGTCGGCGGCGTCTTCGTCATGATCGCCTGGGGCGCCTACCGCGGCCTGGTCCTCGGCGACGCCATGCGCGCCCCCACGGCCGACTTCCACATCAAGGCCGAACACCAGGGTCTGGCCGGCTTCGCGCTCGTCTTCCTGCTGCTGCGCGCCTTCTCCTCCGGCTGTGCCGCGCTCACCGGCGTGGAGGCCATCTCCAACGGCGTCCCGGCCTTCCGCAAACCCAAGTCGAAGAACGCGGCGACGACCCTCGCGATGATGGGCCTGCTCGCCGTCACCATGTTCTGCGGCATCATCGCCCTCGCCATGACGACCAAGGTCCGCATGGCCGAGAACCCGGCCACCGACCTGATCCGGAACGGCGTGCCCCTCGGCTCCGGATACGTCCAGAACCCGGTGATCTCCCAGGTCGCCGAGGCGGTCTTCGGCAAGGGCAGCTTCCTGTTCGTGGTGCTGGCGGCGGCGACGGCGCTGGTGCTCTTCCTCGCGGCGAACACGGCGTACAACGGCTTCCCGCTGCTCGGCTCGATCCTCGCCCAGGACCGCTACCTCCCGCGCCAGCTGCACACCCGCGGCGACCGCCTCGCGTTCTCGAACGGCATCGTGCTGCTCGCGGGCGCGGCGAGCCTGCTGACGATCATCTACGGCGCGGACTCCACGCGGCTGATCCAGCTGTACATCGTCGGCGTGTTCGTGTCCTTCACGCTCAGCCAGACCGGCATGGTCCGGCACTGGAACCGTCACCTCGCCGTCGAGAAGGACCAGGCCAAGCGCCGCCACATGGTGCGCTCCCGCGCGATCAACGCCTTCGGCGCCTTCTTCACCGGCCTGGTGCTCGTCGTCGTCCTCGTCACCAAGTTCACGCACGGCGCCTGGGTCGCCCTGATGGGCATGTGCATCTTCTACGCGACGATGACCGCGATCCGCAGGCACTACGACCGCGTGGCCGAGGAGATCGCCGCCCCCGAGACCCCTGCCGCCGACGACGACCTGACCCGCCCGTCGCGGGTGCGCTCGGTGGTGCTGATCTCGAAGATCCACCGTCCCACGCTGCGCGCCCTGGCCTACGCCCGGCTGATGCGCTCGGACACCCTGGAGGCGCTCACGGTCAACGTCGACGCGGCGGAGACCAAGGCGCTGCGCGAGGAGTGGGAGCGGCGCGGCATCGACGTGCCGCTGAAGGTCCTGGACTCGCCGTACCGCGAGGTCACGCGCCCGGTGATCGAGTACGTGAAGAGCCTGCGCGCGGAGTCGCCGCGGGACGCGGTGTCGGTGATCATCCCCGAGTACGTGGTCGGCCACTGGTACGAGCACCTGCTGCACAACCAGAGCGCCCTGCGCCTGAAGGGCCGCCTGCTCTTCACGCCCGGCGTGATGGTCACCTCCGTCCCCTACCAGCTGGCGTCCTCCGAGGCGGCCAAGCTGCGCGCCCGCAGGCGCCAGGAGTGGAGCGCGCCGGGCGCGGTGCGGCGGGGGCCGGCGGCGGAGCGGGCCAGGGCGACCTCGGCGGCGAAGGAGTCCCCGGCGGCGAAGGAGTCCCCGGCGGCGAAGGAGTCCCCGGCGGCGAAGGAGTCGCCTGCGGCGAAGGACTGAGGCGGCGTCGACGGCGTCGGCCGCCTCGGACCGAGGGGGAGCGGCGAGGCCGTAGACTGGTGGGCTGTTGTCCGGCCCACCTCTTTGCGGCCGCTTCCCCTTCTGGATCTGGAGTCACCCCGCCATGCAGGCAGAACCGACGAAGTCGCTGGTGGGCGAGGAGTACGAGGTCGAGATCGGCCCCGTCGCCCACGGCGGCCACTGCATCGCCCGCACGGCCGAGGGCCAGGTGCTGTTCGTCCGGCACACGCTGCCGGGCGAGCGGGTGCTGGCCCGGGTGACGGAGGGCGAGGAGGGCGCGCGTTTCCTGCGCGCGGACGCCGTCGAGATCCTGGAGCCCTCCAAGGACCGCATCGAGGCCCCCTGCCCCTTCGCCGGCCCCGGCCGCTGCGGTGGCTGCGACTGGCAGCACGCCAAGCCGGGTGCCCAGCGCCGGCTGAAGGGCGAGGTGATCGCCGAGCAGCTCCAGCGGCTCGCGGGCCTCACGCCCGAGGAGGCCGGCTGGGACGGCACGGTGATGCCGGCGGAGGGCGACAAGCTGCCCGCGGGCGAGGTCCCGCAGTGGCGCACCCGCGTCCAGTACGCCGTGGACGCCGCGACGGGGCAGGCGGGCCTGCGCCGCCACCGCTCGCACGAGGTCGAGCACATCGACCACTGCATGATCGCGGCGGCCGGGGTGTCCGAGCTGGGCATCGAGCGGCGGGACTGGACCGGCATGGAGTCGGTCGAGGCCATCGCGGCGACGGGCTCCCAGGACCGCCAGGTCATCCTGACCCCGCGCCCGGGTGCCCGCCTCCCCCTGGTCGAACTGGACAAGCCGGTCTCGGTCCTGCGCGTCGACGAGAAGTCGGGGGGCGTGCACCGCGTCCACGGCCGCCCCTTCGTCCGCGAACGCGCGGACGGCCGCACCCACCGCGTCGGCAACGGCGGCTTCTGGCAGGTCCACCCGAAGGCGGCCGACACCCTGGTGACCGCCGTCATGCAGGGCCTGCTGCCCCGCAAGGGCGAGACGGCCCTGGACCTCTACTGCGGAGTGGGCCTGTTCGCGGGGGCGTTGGCCGACCGCCTCGGCGAGAAGGGCGCGGTCCTCGGCATCGAGTCCGGCAAACGAGCGGTCGAGGACGCCCGCCACAACCTCGCCGAGTTCCCCCGCGTCCGCGTCGAACAGGGCAAGGTCGAATCGGTCCTCCCGCGCACGGGCATCACCGAGGTCGACCTGATCGTCCTCGACCCCCCGCGCGCCGGCGCGGGCCGCACCACGGTGGCCCACCTCACCTCCCTCGGCGCCCGCCGCATCGCCTACGTCGCCTGCGATCCCGCTGCGCTGGCCCGCGACCTGGGGTACTTCCGCGACGGCGGCTACCGGGTGCGGACGCTGCGGGCGTTCGATCTGTTTCCGATGACGCATCACGTGGAGTGCGTCGCGATCCTGGAACCTGCTGGGAAACGCTCTTGACCTGCAGTTTTCTGATTTCTTTCGTCGGCTCGACCTGTTTGGGGAGGTGAGAACGGGTGAAGGCGGACGACGCCGCGTGACCTGCGCATTCGTCTGAAGGGGAGGGGTGCGTGGCGGTGGCGGAGCCCGTTGGTTCTTGCGGCGTGACGCACGAATGACGCATGGCCTGAAAGACCGTCAGGTCGTTGGAGGGCCCTGGAACAGCTGCGGAGGCGAGCTGGCCGGCTTCCTCGTATGCTCACGTTTGTCTTGCTGCTGGGCCGCAGCAGGGCAGCCCACGGGCGATGGGTCTCCTGGCCCGGCTTGTCGCGGGCGGCGTGGCGGAGAACTGCAACGCCGCCCCCTGTGATTCGGTCGTGCTCAGCTGCTTTGCCGTCGTCGCGGACTCTGCCGAGTGGCAGCTCCACGATCCCGAGGGTCGGGCTGCGCAACTCGTCTAGCGACTCCGGCAGGCGCCGCCGGAATTTCTCCCGGGACAGCGCGAGGTCCTCGGCCTCCGCGCCCGAGGGGTTGCTCGGCGTGAGTGTGGGATGCCGTGGGCTGGAGGGGCATGACTCCAATATGGCGGTCAGAGAAGCGGTGAGGGCCATGATGTGTGAGCCTGCGGGGGAATGAACGGGAGCGGGCCTCGTGGAGGGGAACTGGTCGGGGCAGCCTGTTCCCCGTAGTGGAGGGACGGGCAACGGAGCTGCTGGTTTCTGATGGTCAGATGTTCCGGAAGGGACCGGCGAGCCCTGTGACCTGCCGCTTTAGATGGGGCCGAGCAGCTGACCCGCGCACATTGCCTTTCCGCTGTTTCACGGCCATGCCCGTTGATGCAGCCGGAAGTCCCTGAAAAGTCCCAGGGGACTCCCATTGTCCATGGCCACTCTTTCGGCTCTGCGCAGGATGTCGGGGAGGTGTGCGCGATCGTCACAGCCGAGTGCTGGAGGAAGTCCTGGGCCTGATCCTCGGGGAGATTGACACGAGAGCGCCGGAGGATGCCAAGCGCGGGGCGAGCGGGGAGCAGGCCCGGGCCGGGCGTGAGGTCCGCCGGCGGGCGGCCGACTCCGCACGATCCGACTGCGCAGGGATGAGGGATGGAACCCCATCGGAGCGCCCTCGGCCCGGTCCTGTGGGATCGGCCGCGCGACGGTGCTGGAGTTCGCCCGCAGCGCAGTCGGGTGTTCGAAGGAGGAGTGGGAGGGAGGAGGCAACCAGATGGTTCCCCCTGCCTCCCGTAAGCGGTCATGTCGTGGGATTCGTACTGGCTGGCTGAAGCGTTTCCTCGGGTTGCCGCTCCTGGGCGTCTCGCCCACTTACGCGGTCCATCTCGTGCCATTCCGGCCGCAGCCCGGTCAGGTTCGTGGTGAGGAAGTACGCAGCCCCACCGGCGAGCAGCACCGGCGCAAGTCCGACGGAGGCCACCGCCGCCCCAGCGATCAGTCCACCGAGAGGGATGCCGGCCCAGGCCAGCGAGTCACCAAGGGCGTTGACCCGGCCCAGCATCCGGCGCGGCACCCGCTCGAAGAGAACGGTCCCCAGCACCGGGTTCAGGAAGCCCGCCCCGAACCCACTGACGGCGAACACGGCCAGTACCGCCCCCATCGGTGCATCGGAGGCGAGAATCAGGAATCTCGGCGCACCGGCCAACAGAAACCCGGTGAAGAAAACCATCCGGCGTCGTAGCCGGTGCGCGGCCGCCGCAGCGATCAGACTCCCAGCCACCGCAGTGGCTCCCAACACGCTGCCCATCAGGCCGATCGCAGTCGGCCCGTTGCCGGACTCTTTGGCCCAGACGGGCATGAGCACCGTGGTGAACCCCGCGTCCAGCAGATTGGTGACCCCGACCATGACGATGACGGTCAGCAGCAACAACTCGCCACGCAGGAACGCGAAGCCCTCGCCGAATCGTCGCCAGTAACCCGGTTCCGTCTCCTCAGCCTGGGAGGGGGCTTCCTCGACCGCATGTCCCATCCCGCGGGGCAGCGCCAGCGCGATGATCACCGATCCGAGCGCAAAGCAGCCCGCGTTGACGACAAGTCCCGTCAGGGGGCCGAGCAGCGCCACCAGGGAGCCGCCGGCCGCCGGGCCGATGGTGGAGGCGAGCCGTTCGGTCACGGCGGCAAGACCGGTGGCCCGCTCCAGTTGCACCCCGCCGTGCTCGGCCGCCTCCGGGACCATGACTCCCTTGGCCAGGTCGCCGGGGCCCCGCACCGCGCCGATCAGCGCGACCAGGGCCAGCAGGAGCGGAAAGGACAGCAGCTCCAGGGCATGGAACAGAGGAACCGCGGCGGCAGCGGTTGCGCTGGCCAGATCCGTGGTCCAGGAAACGGCCCGCGGGCCGATCCGGTCCACCAACGGCCCGGTGAACGCTTTGACCACCACGTAGGGGGCCATCTCGCAGAAGGCCACCAGTCCGGTCTGGGTGGCACTGCCGGTCGTGACAAGAACGAACCAGGGCAGTGCCACGGCCGAGATCCGAGTACCGGTCAGCGATACGGCCATGGCCGCCAGCACCCCGCCCAGCGCCCGTACGGACCGCCTCCCGGGTATGCCGTCGGCCTCCAGGACATCCTCCGTCACGACGTCTCCGTTACTGTCGCTTCTTGAGGACTGGAACAGGTGGCCGACGGGGCGGACGCATCCAGCTCCGGCAGGATGTGCGTGACCACGACGATCCGTTCCGCCCCCGCGGGGGCACTCGCCGCCGCCTCCGGCGTATCTCTCCGGTAACCGGCGATGACAGCCCTCAGCTCCTGATGCAAGGCGGCGGCCTCTGCGGTCGTGAGCCGCAGGGCCCAGTCACTCACGTCGAACGTGTCCCGCCAGGCATTGACGCCCAGCCGCTCCGCACGGCGGGTAGCCGTCGACGGGCCGTACTGCCGCAGCAACCCGACCAGCACCGGCAGACCCACCCGCGCGGACGTCGCCCACCGCACAGGGCGCCCGGTGTTCTTCTCGGCCGATCCGGTCGTGTTGACCCCGCGATCGGCGAGTCGCATCGGTGACTGACGGTGGTCGGACGACAGGGCTTCCTCCTCAGGGCCCGCTCCCGGGTTCGGTCTGCGCTCTCGATGCCGGAAAGTTACGGGCCGCGACTCCTGCGCGTCGTCACCGACGGGTGGGCACTTACCGTCTTTGCGGGTCCCCCGAGCGAGCTACCCGGCTGTCCTCTCCCGGGGGACGCAGCCCCCGCCCCAGGACGCTAGGCTCACAGTGCAAGACGGTCCGGCCCGCGGCGCCGTGTGGTGTTCGATACCGAACAGGTCGTAGCGAACGGGCGGGCGGGTAGCGGACCACGGCCCGGTCCTCATGCCGCTCAGCGCCGGACCTACGGGATCGTGGATGATGATGACGGAAGACCAAGCAGCGCGTGAACCATCGGGCTCGGCGTCCCCCGCGCCAACGGCGCGTGCGCAGGACAGGGGCCCCTCCGCACGCGTGAACCCGGTGGCCGCCGCAGCCGCACGGCTTCGCGTGCTGTCGCGGTGGTGGGGATCACGCCCTGCCGCCACCAGGGACCGCGGAGTCGCGCTTGTCTTCACGGTGCTGTCGTTCGCGGCGCCGCTGTCGCGGGTCGGGGCGCAGTTCGGCGGCCTTGCCACCCACGGCACCTCGGTCGCGAGTGTGCTGCTGAACCTGGGGCAGACCCTGCCGCTTGCGGTGCGCACCCGGTGGCCGGCCGCCTGCCTCGCGGTGGTGGGGGCCTCGTTCGCGGTGCACGAGTGCCTGGGCTACCCGCCGACCTTCGGCAGCCTGGGGGTGTACATCGCGCTGTACTCCGTGGGTGCCCACCAGGAGCGCCTCCGGCGGGTCGTACCGCTGGCGGCGACGGGCGGCTACGTGGTCTTCGGCGTCGTGTTGCATGTGCTGGGCTCGCCCGAGGGACTGACCGACTACCTGCTCTATTACATGGTCCTGGCGGTGGTGTGGGGCCTGGGTGTCCAGGTCCGCGGGCGGCGGGCGCAGGAGGCCGAGCGTCGGCGCCTGTCCGTGCAGGTGGCCATCGCGACGGAACGCAGCCGCCTGGCCCGGGAATTGCACGACGTGGTGACCCACCATGTGACCGCGATGGTGGTGCAGGCAGGTGCAGCACAGTACCTGACCGAGTCGCCGGACCGCCTCCACGAGTCCCTCGACGCCATCAACGGCACCGGCCGTCGCGCGCTGGCCGAACTCCGGTTCCTGCTCGGCGTGCTGGAGGCGACCGGTGATTCGGCGCCCCGGGAGCGGACGCCGCTGCCGGGCCGGGTGCCTGATCTGGTGGAGCAGACGCGAGCGGGCGGCCAGCCGATCGAGCTGGTCGAGGACGGAGAGCAGTCGGCCATGGCCATAGGTGCCCAACTCACGGCGTATCGCGTCGTGCAGGAATCCCTGACGAACGCCGTGAAATACGCCCCGGGCCGGCGGACGCTGGTACGGCTCGCGCACACCTCCGACTGGACGGACGTCGAGGTCACCACCGCCGGGACGGCCGACGGCGCTCCCGCGTCCGCCGCCCTGCCGGGCGGCGGCCCGCAGGTCTCGGGCGGCCGGGGCCTGACCGGGCTGCGGGAACGGGTGGAGATGCTGGGGGGCGAATTCGCGGCGGGGCCCAGCCCGGATGGCGGGTTCCGCGTGCACGCACGCATCCCCGCGCGAGGTGCCGCGTGAGTGTTCTGCCCGCTGCGATCAGGGTGCTGGTGTGCGAGGACCAGGCCCTCGTGCGTGCCGGCTTCGTCACGATCTTCTCCGCCCAGCCCGACATGGAGGTCGTGGGCGAGGCCGTCGACGGCCGAGCGGCGATCCGCAGCGCGCAGGAGCTGAAGCCGGACGTCGTCGTCATGGACATCCGCATGCCCCTGCTCGACGGAATCGAGGCCACCCGGCGCCTGGCGGGGCCCGACTCCGCCAGCCCCGCCAGGATCCTCGTCGTGACGACCTTCAACGTCGACGAGTACGTGTACGAGGCCCTGCGCGCCGGCGCCAGCGGCTTCATTCTCAAGGACGCCCCACCGCCCGAACTGATCAACGCGGTACGCGTCGTCGCCCGCGGCGAGTCCCTCCTGGCCCCCGCCGTGACCCGCACCCTGATCGGCCGCTTCGCCGAACGCGTACGCCCCTCCGCCGCCCACGCGTCCCCCGAGCGCGAGCGCCTCAAGGTCCTCACCCCCCGCGAGCACGAGGTCCTTCTCCTCATCAGCGAGGGCCTGTCAAACGCCGAAATCGCCACCGAGTTGGTCATCAGCCACGAGACCGTGAAGACCTACGTCTCGCGCATCCTCACCAAACTGGACCTCCGCGACCGCGTCCAGGCGGTGGTCCTGGCCTACCGGGCGGGGTTGGCAGGGGGCGGCAACCGAGCCTGACGGCCCTGAGATGCCGGCCGGGGCGGGCAAGCGCGGCCACGGCCGCGCCCCTCCCCGACCGACCGCCCCGCCGAGGCGGTGTTCCAGACTCATGGACTGGCTGCCCGATCAGCGTGCTCCCCGCCCTGCGCAATGGCTCTCTCAGATGTTCCAAGGGTCCCCGCATCCCCCGAGCGAGCTACCAGATTTGTCCTCTCTGCGGTGACGCGCGCCACCGGTGCTCTCTTGTTGACTCGAACCGTCAACACAACGGCCGGACCAGGCAGGCCGACCAGCCGAGCAGCTAAGGACAACGCCATGACCACGACATGCAGTTCCGCGAAGCACGGTTTTCCCAGAGGCCGCCGACTTGCCGCGGCTCTGCTGGTTTCCACGCTCGCAGGAACCGCACTGGCCGCGTGTGGCGCCGAGGCCCAGGGCGCGCAAACGGCCAAGGTCTCCGCCAGCACCGGCGAGACCGCGGGCGCCGCCAAGATCACCTGGGGCGAGTGCCCGGCACTGGCCGAGGGACAAACCCGTAACCCCCACCTGGCCTGCGGGACGTTGGAGGTCCCACTGGACTACCAGAACCCGGGCGGCGCGAAGATCGACGTGGCGGTCTCCCGGCTGTCCACCGCCAAACCCGGGAAGCGACGTGGCGTCCTGCTGCTGAACCCCGGCGGGCCGGCCCTGGGCGGTCTCGACATGCCTGAAACCATGGCGTCCACACTGCCGAAGTCCGTGCTGGACCGTTACGACCTGATCGGCTTCGACCCGCGCGGCGTCGAACACAGCACCCCGCAAAGCTGCGGTCTGAAGGACCCGAGCGTGACCGGGCTGTTCCCCTATCCCGCCGCGGGCGGCTCGATCACCAAGAACGTGGCCCTCGCCAAGGCCGACGCCAAGCAGTGCGCCGACACCGTGGGCAAGAACCTGCGGTACTACAACACCGCCAACACCGCCCGCGACATGGACCGCATCCGCCAGGCGCTCGGTGAGAAGAAGATCTCCTACTGGGGCCAGTCCTACGGCACCTACCTCGGCGCCGTCTACCGCTCGCTCTTCCAGAACCACACCGACCGGATGATCCTGGAAGGCAACGTCGACCCCACCAAGGTTTGGGCCAACCAGGTCGCGGACACGTGGGGCAAGGGCATGGCCGACCGGTTCCCCGACGCCGCACGCGTCGCCGCGGCGCAGAACAGCACACTCCAGCTGGGCACGAACGTCGCGCAGGTGACCCACACCTACCTCACCCTCGCCGACCGGCTAGACCGCAGGCCCGCAGCGATTCCCGGCGCATCGGTGTCACTGGACGGGGCGCTGCTGCGGAACATGACCTACGCCCTGCTTCTGCACAACAACACCCTTCCCGTACTCGCCAAGTTCTGGAAGGCCGCCGACGACCTGTCCCACGGCAGCACCACGGCCGCCGACGCCGCGGTTCTCAAGGAGGTGTTCGCCGACTCACCGTCGTCCCCGGGCGTCCCCGCGGACAACCAGGCCACCATGTTCATGGCTCTGACCTGCGGCGACGCCGAATGGCCGCACGACGTCGACGGCTACGCCACCCGCACCGCCGCCGACCGCGAGAAGTGGCCGCTCACCGCGGGCATGCCCGCCAACATCTGGGCCTGCGCCTTCTGGAACAAGCCTGCCGAGGCGACCGTCAAGGTCGTGGCCGGCGGCCCGCGCAACACCCTGATCCTGCAGAACCGCCGGGACAACGCCACCCCGTGGGAAGGCGGCGTCGGGCTGCACAAGGCTCTCGGCGACGGCTCCGCCTTCGTCGGCGTCGACAACGGCGGGCACTACGTCTACAACGAGGGCTCCGCCTGCATCGACAAGGTCACCGTCGGCTTCCTGACCACCGGCCACCTGCCGAAGAAGGACGTCTACTGCACCGACGTCACCCAGAAGTAACCCGCCGGAACCCGGTGGTCCCCGGATCGCGCATCACCCGCAGGTGTTCCTCGGCGCACCCGTCGATCGCCTCTCGCAGCCGCGCGTGCCGCTTGGCGTTGAGCCGCCCGTCCGCCCGGGTACGGTCCGCCAGCACCCTCAGGACCCCGAGCGCCGCGCCCTCGTCGCCCGGCGCGACGGACAGGAACTGCGGCAGCGCCTCCAGCAGCACCGTCCGCACCAGGTCAGGGGTGGCTTCCGGAAGCGATCCGTGCACCCTGGCGCCGCTCAGCGCCAGCAGATGCACGACCGCGTCCGCAGCCAGCGGATCGACAGCCTCGCCTCGCTCAGCGGCCCAGGAGAGCAACGAACCGACAGCCATGGCCCACTTCCAGGTGCTGTCGCGCGGCGGGCGGGCGCCCGAGCCCACCGACGCGGGCTGGAAGGACACGGTGGACGTCCGGCCGTACGAGGTCGTGGAGGTGCTGGTCCGCTTCCGCGGCTACCGGGGCCGGTACATGCTGCACTGCCACAACCTGGAGCACGAGGACATGGCGATGATGGCCAACTACCAGGTGGTGTGAGGAGCACGTACGGCGCCGGGCCCAGGGGCACCGGTCTGCCCACCGCTGTCGGCGAGTTGGCCGCCGATCAGGCTGATCTCCTCGCCGCAGCTCGGGCTTGTGCAGGCCAGGGTGTCTCCCACGACGGCAGAGTTCGTCCTTCGGCTCCGTCTTGATGATGACCTCGCGGACGGTGCCGACACGAGAGGCGAGAGGCGAGGGTCGGGTACGGGCCGTCGCGGCCTTCGCCCCGGCATGACGCGGGGATGGCGGGGGCAGTCGAGGGCGGCGGGGGCGCTGGGGCGGTCGGACGCTTCACCCGTCCGAGAACGACCACCGGACATGGTGCCGATTCCCCGGTGCTGAGCAGCGGTCTCCCGCCACCGGCCGACGGCGGCGTTCGAGCGGCGGACGTCCGTCTAGGGTGAGCGGCATGCGCGAGATCGCAGGCGTCAGGGCCACGCCCGGGGGCGTGTACGTATCCAGTTCCATGATCACGAATTCGTTGTCGCCTGCACCGCCCGGTCCCCACGGCGATACCGCATCAGCGGCTACGCCAGGAGCTGTGCCCTACCGGGGCCACCCCGCCGCCCGGCCTGTCCCCAACTCCCCGTCTCCGGAGCCGATGCAACCATGTCCTTCTTCAGCAAGCGCCGTACCGTCCGGCTCTCCCAGCACCGCACGGCCGACAGCCCGTTCGGGCCGATACGGATCAGCTACGACCGCTGGCCCGCCGTCATCGCGCTCGTCCAGGGACCCGGCATGCCACCCGTCACGGTCCGGCCCGGCCGCGAGCACGGCCATATCAAGGTCGACGGGCAGGTGGTCCCCACGCGCCGGGGGAGCGACAGCCGCTGGGCCCTGCGCCGCAGAACACGCACCCGCACGGCCGTGGTGGGCGCGCGCACCTACGAGCTGCGCCCCACCAGCCTGTGCCGGGCCCGGCTCCTGCGCAATGGCACGCCCATTGCCGAAGCGCACGGCACCCTGGGCGCGTACGGCCCTCTCCGCAGCATCCCCGGCATCGATGCCCGGCTGACCTGGTCCCACGGCCTCGACCCCCATGACGTGGCGATCGGTCAGGCCATGGTGGTCGCCTTCGGCGCGGGCGCCCCTGGCGCGCTGGCCTCGCTCGTCTCGTTCTGGCTCGACGTCATCGGTTCCTGACGGACCATTCCGAAGCCGGCTCGGTCACACCAGCGCGTGTTCCAGGAGTTCGAGCAGTACGGCTACGGCCAGCGGCCACAGACGGGGTGGCGCAGCGGTCTGGAGGGCGACGCGGGCGAGGGCGCGGGCGGTGACCGTCCGGTCTCTCCCTGAAGTCGGGCCTGAGGCATGCTCAGTTGCATGAGCGCCTATGGCAGCGATCCGGACTTGAACGTCACCGACGCCACCGGCAACGGCGTCGAAGTCGACGTGGCAACGAACTTGCTGGACGGCACCGTGCGGCTCTCGGTGCTGTGGACTCAGGAGATCTACATGCACCCCGACGATGCCGAACGGGTGGCTCAGTCGCTGCTGCGCGCTGCCGCGCGACCCAGCCAGCCGCAAGTGACCGTAGCTTCCCAAGCCGATGTCCGGGAACAGGTCATGGCCGTCGCAGAGCCGGCTCCCGCGGTGGCGGCTCGGAGCTGTAGCGCGGGCCGCGAGTGCTGTAGTGAGCCAAGTAGTACGTCCGTCCTTCCACTTCCAGCTCCACCGGCGGCGGGTTGGGCACGGCGACACGCGTCTGCAAACGACCGTCCAACCGCACCGGTTCCTGTGGGCAGTTCCATGCATCGGCCCACCCTTGAGCTTCGTCACGCGAGACCCAAGCGGTCTGTGGCTTCAGAGGATCGGTCAGCTCGTGATAGTGACCGTTGAGCGACCTCAGCAACTTCGGGCTGTAGACGCCCTTCACACGGAAGTTCTCCAGGTCCTCGCGCCGCACCACCATGTTCACGTAGCGGCGGGTGTTGCCCCGATGGTGCCCTACCACCGTCATGCGGCCACCCCACCAAAGCGGCCGCCGAGGTATCCACACCTTCGCACCAGGTGCGAAGTGCTTGAGGCCGCGCTGGATCTCCAGCCCAGCCTCGCCGTGTGCGGTCTCACGGGCGATATTGGCCGCGACGTACCATCCGAGCGGGCCATCGCCACCATCACGTTGCATGAGGCACATCATCAAGCAGCGTCGGGCGGTCCGCACACGGTTTGTTCGTCGAACCAGAAGCCATGGATCCACAGCCTGCTCGCGGGTCCAGGATTTGCGCCCACCCAAGGTGCGTCCTTGTACCGGTCGGCATGTCCGGTGGCGCTGGGCCGACCGGCCGGAGGAGCCGGTGGGCCGGTTCTCCGTCGTGCGGGCGGCGCGCCTGCGGGGACGCAGGGAACGCCGGGGTGTGTCGGTCGCCGGTTCGGCTCCGAGGGTCTGGCTCAGGACCTCGGCCGTGGCCGGGCGGCGTCCCGGGCGGGCCGGAGGCGTCGGAGCGTCCGTGCCGGGGATGTCGTCCGGACGCCCGCCCAGCCGCAGGGGCTCCTCCGCGGTGCGGCCGGCAGGCGCATCTCGCGATGCGCGGTACCCCGGTCCCTCAGGGATGCGGAGCCCGGCCACTTCCGCGCTGCGCGTCCGGGAGTCGCGGGTTAGCTTGACCATGTTCTGACCCCTCGCTCTCGGCCGAAGGGTTGTGGATGACCAGGACCGTGAACACGCAGCGCGAGCCCGTGGCCCCCAGCCGGCGGGCACACCTGTCCGATCGCTGGTGGGACCGGCGGCGGGACGGCCGGCCCGCAGGGGTGGCCGGAGCCTTCACCCTCGCCCAACTCGTCCTCGTCCGGCCCGGCATGGGGCTGGGCTGGGACGAAACGGTGTACGTCAGCCAGGTCAGCACGCATGCCCCCGCCGCGTTCTTCAGCGCGCCACGTGCCCGCGGCGTCCCGCTGCTGGTGGCACCGATCGCCTCCTGGTCGTCGTCCACCACGCTGCTGCGGATCTATCTGGCCCTGCTGTCCGGACTGGCGTTGTTCCTTGCCCTGCGCGCGTGGCGCGGCCTGTTCCCCACCCGCGTCCTCGCTCTCGGCGGCGCGCTGTTCGCATCGCTGTGGGTGACGCTCTTCTACGGCCCGCAGGCCATGCCCAACTTCTCGGTGGCGATCGGCGCACTCGCCGGGGTCGGCTGCTTCCTGCGGGCCCAGGAGGACCGGGCCCGGCGCGCTCCGGTGTGGGGCCTGGCGGGAAGCGCGGCGCTGGTGGCGCTGATGCGGCCGACGGACGCGGTCTGGGCGTGCGTGCCGTTGCTCGCCGCGCTGGTGCTCGTACGCCGGTGGCGGTACTGGCCGTTGCTGGTCGCGCTCGTGGGAGGGCTGGTCGCCGGGGCGGGCGAGTGGGTCGTGGAGGCGTACGTCAGCTACGGCGGTCTGGCCGAGCGGCTGGCCGAGGGCTCCGACGCCCAGGGCGGGCTGGGCTGGAACTGGGCCGTGGACGACCAACTCCGGAGCCTGGTCGGCCGTACGCTGTGCCGTCCGTGCACCGGCACGCTGCCGAACCCGGCGGTGTACGCCTGGTGGTTCGCGCTCCCCGTGCTCGCGGCGTTCGCCCTGGTCGTCGCGGTCCGGGCCGGGCGCACGGCCCGCACGCTGGTGCCGCTGGCCTGCGCCGCCACGGCCGCCTTCCCGTACCTCTTCCTGATCGGCTACGCCGCACCCCGCTTCCTGCTCCCGGCCTACGCGCTGGTGGCGATCCCGGTCGCCGACGCCCTCGCCCACCTGGTCACCGCGGCGCCCCGTACCTGGCGTCCGACGGCCGTGACGCTGGTGGCGCTCGGGCTCGCCGGGCATCTCGCCGTCCAGCTCGTGGTGCTGGAGCGTACGGTCGAGCGGACCACCGCCGGGCACCGCGGCTGGGCGCGTACGGCGCAGGCGCTGCACCGGCTGGGCGTGCGTGCGCCGTGCCTGGTCACCGGCGGCGACAACGTCCCGATCGCCTTCTACGCCGGATGTTCCTCCGTCGACACCAGCGGCCACAGCGCGAACACGACGGCTGTCGCCCTCACCCGGACGGCCGAACGGACGCCGGTCGCGGTCCTGACCGACGGCTCGGGTGCGCCGCCCTCCTACGCCCGCGCCTGGACGTCCGTCCGGCGGGAGGGACTGCGGATCTACCTGTCACCCGCGGTCATGACCGCGTCGGCGCACACGTCCTGATGATCTGCGGCTCAGCGAGGCGTGGCGGCGCAGTCGGCCATGGGCGTCGTGTGCGGGCGGTGTTCGACGAGGGAGGCGGGGTCGAGGGTGAAGCCGATGACCGCGCCGCCGCCGGCGCGGTTGCGGGCGAAGGCCGTGCCGCCGTGGGTGACGGCGACGGCGTGCACGATGGCCAGGCCCAGCCCGGAGCCGGGCAGGCTGCGTGCGCCGTCGGCGCGGTAGAAACGGTCGAAGACGCGGGGCAGGTCGGCCTCGGCGATGCCCGGTCCGCGGTCGAGCACCTCCACGCGTGTACCGGTGATCACGACCTCGATCGGCTCGGTTCCTTCCTGGTCGAACTTGGCCGCGTTCTCCAGGAGGTTGGTCAGCGCCCGCTGTACCGCGTCCGGACGGGCCCGTACGACGGCGTCGTCGGCCTCGATGCGGATCTCCCGGCCGGTGCGGCGCCGGGCGAGGGCGGCCGCGTCCCCGGCCAGGGCGCCCAGGGTGATCTCCCTGGGCTGTTCGGCACCCCGGTCGCCCGCAGCGAGGTCGACCAGCTCGTTGACCAGGTTGACCAGTTCGCGGGTCTCGCTCTTCATGTCCGCGATCAGGTCCGCCTTGGCCTGCGGCGGCAGTCGGTCTATACGGTCCAGAAGAGCCACGTTCGTCTGCAACGAGGTCAGCGGGGTGCGCAGCTCGTGCCCGGCGTCCTGGACAAGGCGCCGCTGCACCTCCTCGGAGGCGGCGAGCCGGCCGAGCATCCCGTCGAACGCCCGCCCCAGCCGGCCGACTTCGTCCGGTCCGGCGACCGGGACCGAAGTGTCCAGCCGGCCGGTGCGGGCCACGTCCTCGGCGACCTGGGTGAGCCGGACGAGCCGCCCGGCGATCCTGCGGGCCAGCCACCAGCCCGCGAGGCCCGCGACGACGAGGACGGCGGCGCTCAGCTCGACGGTGCGTTCCTTGAGTTCCCTGAGCAGATCCTCGGTGTCGCTGTACTGCTGCGCCACCTGCACGGCGCCCCGGCCGCCGCCCAGCGCGACGGTGGCGACGCGGTAGCGGTCCCCCTGGATCTCGGCCTTGTAGTAGACGGTGTGCCCGGCCCTGGCGTGCGAGGCCGCGGCACGGTCGGCCGCGCGGACCGGCAGCGCCGGGAAGCCGCGTTCCTCCACACGGCCCGCTCGGCCGAGGACCTGGACGTCGGTGCGTATGCGGCGCGAGAGATCGTCGCGGGGGCTTTCGGTGTCGGGGCTCACGCTGAAGTAGTCCGTCGGCGACAGCCGCTGCTGGGAGACCTGCTGGTGGAGGTCGTCGACGACGCCGTGGAAGACGTCGTCCTGGTCGACGCGCACCATCCGGGCAGCGGCGTTGTAGCTGAGGACGCCGCCGAGGAGGGTGGTGGCAGCGGTGACGCAGGCGAAGGAGAGCGCGAACACCGTGCCCAGGCTGCGGCGGGGGTGCAGGATCGCGAGCCGGTGTCTTGTGCTGTCCATGGGCGGGGCTTCCTCTGGGGCGGTCGGCGCCGCCAGTGTGCCTGGCCGACCGCCGCCGACGGCAGGACTCTGGGGCCGTCAGCGAATGCTCTTACTGGCCTCTCACCAGCACCTTCACCAGGACCACCGCAGGGTGAGGCCGCTACCCCGCGACCGCGTGCGTGACCCGGATCTTCGACTGGCCGTGCGGGCGCCGCTCCCAGTCGTCCATGAAACGGGCGGACAGGCCGTGCCGTTCGGCCAGCGCGAGGAGGGTCTCGGTGCGGTAGTAGAAGTCCTCGCGGAGCACCTGGTGCTCGGGGCCCTCCGTGCGGTCGTAGGTGAAGTCGAAGAAGCCGCCGGGGGCCAGCACCCGCCCGACGTTGGCCAGGCACTCGTCGATCACCTCCCGGGGCGAGTGCGAGAAGACGCTGTGGGCGTGCACCACGGTGAACCAGCCCGCGGGCAGGAAGTCGAGCGTCAGGTTCTCGACGAGGGCCAGATGGGCGAGGCGGTCCTGCAGCCCCCGGCGGACGAGGGTCCGCTGCGCCTCGACGAGGATGTCCGGCGAGATGTCGATCCCGTAGTAGTGGCCGGGCGCGAGGTGGTCGATGAACCGCCACCCCGCGCGCAGGTTCCCGCAGCCGATCTCCAGCATGCGGTCCCGCGGCTTCAGGCCGTGTTCGAGCAGGTAGTCGAACTGCATCTGCCCGAGCGCCAGCCAGCCGGCCTCCGAGCCGCTGCCGACGGCGCGCTCGGGGCCGCGCGCGGTGTCGGAGGCCATGACGGCGCGGTAGTAGGCGACGTGGTCGCGGTGCCGGAGGCCCAGCCAGGTGTCCCGCGCGGCACGGCGGAGGTGGGAGGGGACGCGTCCCGGGTGCCGTACGGCGTAGCTGAGCTGGTGCCGCAGAGAGGCCCGGTTCCTCGACAGCTCGGACTTCGGCATGGCGGACTCCGTGATCCAGAACAGCCCCCTCCGGCAGCGTAGCCCGAGGCCGGCGGTACGGCCTCCCCACAGCATGGTGTGACCGGGCGGGGCGGGGGTGTCCGCCGCAGCGTTCACCGCCCGGTTTCCTCCGACACGTCCGGCCACGACGACGACCACGACGGCACCCCGGCGCGCGGCAAGGTCGGCACCGGCGTCGACCGCGAGACCCTCACGGTGGCGGTCGGTGACGAGACCCACGAATACGGCTTCGCGGCCGTCCACGGCGCGACGTACGACGGCCGTACCTGCACCGTGTGCTCCGGCGCCTCGCTGAAGGACGAACAGGCCACCTGGGACCAGGTCACCCGCAGGATGCCCGAAGTCATGGGCAACCGAGGCAAGTTGGCCCGGGTCCCGGCAGGCGGCGTACTGCAGCGGCAGGTACGACTGCGAGATGTCGGCGGCGTGGGCGGTGCCCGTGGTCGTGACGATCAGGCCGCCGTGGCGAGAGTCAACGACGAAGCGGGGAAGGCGAGTTGGCGCGTACGGGACATGGGCTCCCGGTGTCGGACGTACCACGAGGGCGACGACGCACCCCACGCATGCTTGCTGCTTCTTGTGGTCATGCGGATGCTGGACGGGAAATGGGGTGCATTCCGGCCACTTCGTGATGTGCGGGGATGAACCGGCTCGCGGCGGGAAACGGGTTATGAGGCGAATCGCGGGGAGTGGGGCCGCGCCCGGAATGCCGGGCCCGACGTGCTGGGGGAGGGCCGGGTATGGGCGCGGAGCCCTTGTATCTCGCACCGCGGTTGGGGAAGCGGATGCGCTCGCTCGTGGAGTCCCCCGGGCTGCTGCACACGCTCTCCGACGCGCTCGGATCCCCCCTGCACGTGCTGGTTCCCGACCAACTCGCCTCGAATGTGGCACAGTTCCGAGCGGTCTTCAGCCGGCATCGGCTGTCCGGCCAGGTGTTCTTCGCGCACAAGGCCAACCGGTCCGGTGCCCTGCTGCGGCGGCTGGCCGCCACCGACGCCGGGGTGGACGTCGCCTCGCTGGCCGAGTTGCAGCACGCGCTCGGCGCCGGCCTCACCCCCGACCGGATCGTCGCCACCGGGCCCAAGAACCCGGAGTTCCTCTGGCTGGCGGCACGCACCTCGGTCACCGTCGGGGTCGACTCGCGCGGCGAGCTGGAGACGCTCGCCGCGCTGGTGCGGAGGCACACGCTGCCCCGCGCCCGCGTCCTGCTGCGGCTGTCGGGATTCGAGGCGTCCGGCGTGCGCGTGCTGAGCCGGCGCAGCCGTTTCGGCACACCGGCCGGCGAGTCGGAGGCACTGCTGAAGGCAGCCGAACGGCACGGTGACGTGATCGACGTGACCGGCGTGGCGTACCACCTCGACACCACGAGCCTGACCGAGAAGGCGACCGCGCTGGAGGGCTGTCTGCGGGTGCTGGAGGAGTGCCGCGGCCGCGGCCTGCGGCCGTCCGCCGTGGACATCGGCGGCGGGTTCGGCCTCGACTACCTCGCCGACGGCGCGCAGTGGGAGCGGTACACGTCCGAGCTGACCGCGGCCGTCCTCGGCTCGCGTCCGCCCCTGACCTGGGGCGGCCACGGCTACGGGCTGCGCAACGAGGCCGGCACCCTGCGCGGAACGCTCGGCCTCTATCCCGCCCACCGGCCGGTCTCGGGGCCCCGCTACCTCGACGAACTGCTCGCCCACCCGGCCGCGTCCTACGGCGGACGCCCCCTGGCCGGGCTGCTGCTGGAGCACCTGTACGACCTGCACGTCGAGCCGGGCCGGGCCCTGCTGGACCAGTGCGGGCTGACCCTGGCGAAGGTGCTGGAGGTGCGGGAGCAGGGGAACGGCGGCGCACTCCTCGTACGGCTCGCGGCGAAGGCCGACGACATCGCCCTGGAACAGCACGGGGTGCTGGTGGACCCCGTGCTCGTCCCCCGGGACCCGGCCCTCCCCGGCCCCGGGCCGGTCGCCGCCCACCTCTTCGGCAGCCTGTGCCTGGAGACCGACCTGATCACCCGCCGGACCGTCTTCCTGCCGCACCGGCCCGAGCCCGGGGAGGTGCTGGCCTTCGCCAACACCGCCGGCTACTGCATGGACTTCCACGCCACCCACGCCCAGCGACAGCCCGGCGCGCGCAAGGTCGCCGCCTGGCAGGACGGCGGCGCGTGGCGCTGGTGCCTGGACGACCTGTACTGGCCGACCGCATCCATGGACACAGGGGGGCACGACATGGGGGGAGCGCAGTGAGGTACGACAGCGTCACCGAGGCCATCGGCAACACCCCGTTGGTCCGCATCGACCCGGCCGTGCACGGACTGAGGAACATCGACCTGTACGCCAAGCTGGAACTGCTCAACCCCTTCGGCTCGGTCAAGGACCGGGCGGCCTGGAACATGGCCCGCCCGCACCTGGCCGCCGCGACCGAGAGCGGCAGCCAGGTCGTCGAACTCTCCAGCGGCAACACCGCCAAGGCCCTGGCCGTCATCGCCGGCATGCACGGCCTGACGTTCAAGAGCGTCACCAACCGGATGCGCGTGCCGGAGATCAAGGACCTTCTCCTGCTGCTCGGCGCCGAGATCGAGGAGCTGCCGGGGCAGAGCGAGTGCCTCGACCCGACCGCCACCGACGACCCGCTGACCCTCTTCCACCGGACCCTGTCCGAGCCGGGCAGCGCCTATCTGCACACCGACCAGTACTTCAACCCGCGCAACACCGAGGCCCACCTCACCGGCACGGGCCCGGAGATCGTCAAGGACCTGGACGGCCGGGCCCCGGACTGGTTCGTCGCCTGCGTCGGCACCGCCGGTTCCTCCACGGGTGTCGCCCGCGTGCTGCGCGAGCACGACCCCGCCGTACGGGTCGTCGGCCTGGTCGCCGCCAAGTCCGACTTCGTCCCCGGCATCCGCACCATCGACGAGGCGCACGAGGTGGGCCTGTTCGACCCCGGCACGTACGACACGATCGAGGCGGTGGGCTCCGACGACGCCATCGAGGGCATGCTGACGCTGAACCGCCGGTGCGGCATCCTGGCGGGGCCGACGGGAGGGGCCGCCTACTTCGGCGCCGTACGCCAACTGGCCACCGTGGACGCCGCGTTGACGGAGCGGCAGTCCGCCGTCTTCATCGTCTGCGACCGGGTCGAGAGCTACCTGGGCTACATCAGGAAACGGCGGCCCGACCTGTTCGGCCGACCGCGCCGTCCGGACTCCCCGGCCGACCTGTCCGAGGCCGAGATACGGGCGGCCCCGGTCATCGGTGTCGCCGACGCCCAGGCGTGGCTCGCCACCGGCAGCCCCCTCGTCGTCGACCTGCGCAGCCCGTACGCCTACGCCGCCCTGCACATCGACGGCTCGGTCAACATCGTGGACGAGCTGTTCGAGGAACTCCTCCACGGCGGCCTCCCCTTCAGCCGTACGCGCCCGGTGCTGCTGGCCTGCCCGGTCGGCGAGAAGTCCGCCCGCTACGCCGCCCTGCTGACCCGGATGGGACACCCCGACGTCCGCAGCCTGGCCGGCGGCGTCATCGCCTGGCGCGACGCGGGCGCACCCCTGGTGCGGGACTGAGCACGGTGGCCGATGAAGTTCCCGACTCCGTCGTGGAGTTGACGGGGTGGCAGCAGGAGCTGCGCGCCCAGTTCCCGATCATCGCCGGGCACCCGGACCTGGCCTACCTGGACAGCGCGGCCACCGCCCAGAAGCCCCGGGCCGTGCTCGCCGCCGTGCAGACCTACCTCACCACCACCAACGCCAACGCCGGGCGCGGCACCTACCCCTGGGCCAACCGCACCACCGCCCTGGTCGAGGAGACCCGCGACCGGGTGCGCCGGTTCCTGGGCGACCCGGCTCCCGAGCGGTCGGCCGTGCACTTCACCAGCGGCACCACGGAGGGGCTGCGCACGATCGCCCGGGACTGGCTCCCCGGCCTGCTCACCGACGGCGACGAGATCGTCGTACCCGTCGCCGACCACCAGGCCAACATCGAGCCCTGGCTGGAGACGCGGCGGGAGCTGGCCCGGCGCGGCGTGCGCATCGGCGTCCTGCCGATGCCCTACCAGCAGGCGTCGGGCGACTACGACCACACCGCCCTCGCCGAACTCACCGGGCCGCGCACCCGGTTCGTCGCCGTCACCCACGTCCACCACGTCTACGGCGGCGACATGAACGTCCACCGCATCAGACGGGCGGTCGGCCCCGACGCGGTCATCTGCCTGGACGCCGCCCAGAGCATCGGCCATCTGCCGGTGTGCGTGGGCGCCGCGGCGGACGTGGACTTCGTCGTGTTCTCCGGGCACAAAGCCATGGCACTGCCCGGCTCGGGGGCGGTCTGGGCCCGCCAGGCGCGCGGCCCCGCCTTCACTCCCGGCGGCTGGTCGGGCACGCCCAACACCGTGGGCATCGCCTCCCTGGCCGCCGCGCTGGACTGGCTGGAGGCAGCGGGTACGGACCGGATCGAGCGGTGGACGGTGGCCCTGGCGGCGCGCCTGACCGACGGCCTGCGCCACCTGGACGCCTACGAGATCCTCGGCTGCCGGACCAGCCTGGCCGCCGACTCGCCCGTCCAGCACCGGCAGGGCATCGTCACCTTCCGGCACCGCGACATCGCCTCCGGCGACCTGGGGTTCATCCTCTTCAGCCACGGCTTCATGGTCCGCTCCGACCACCACTGCCAGGGCGACGCGGGCGAGAGGAGCGAGTCGGTGCGGGTGAGCCTGCACGTATACAACACCGCGGAGGAGATCGACCGGTTGTTGTCGGTCCTTGCCTCTCTCGGGTGACCCGCTGCTCCCGGCCCCGTAATGGAAACCGTTTCCAACGGTAGGGTCCCTGGAGCAGGTGCCGGACGGCGGCAAGGCGATGGCAGGACGACGGCAAGGTGGCACGACGGATGGGTCTCAGCCTGGCGACGGCCGAGAAGTGGGTGGAGCGCTGGGAACTCCAGCAGCAGCGGTACGCCGTCGACCGCGAGGACCGCTTCACGGTGATCGCGGACGTCGTGGAGTACGTCACCGGAGAGCACGCGGACCGGCCCCTGGTGGTGGACCTCGGCTGCGGTCCCGGCTCCCTGGCGGCCCGGCTGGCCCGCAGGCTGCCGCGGGCGGAGATCGTGGCCGTGGACCGGGACCCGCTGCTGCTGGAACTGGCCCGCACCCACCACCCCGACGCGGCCCGCTACGTCGACACGGTGATCGGCGAGGACGGCTGGACGCAGACCCTGGACCTCGACCGCCCCCTGGACGCGGCCGTCTCGACGACCGCCCTGCACTACCTGGGCCCGGCCGCCCTGTGCCGCGTCTACCGGCAGCTCGCCGCCCTGCTGCGGCCCGGCGGCGTCCTCGTCAACGGCGACCACCTGCCGCAGGACGACGCCCTGCTCGCCGGGTTGGCGGCGCACGTCGGACACCGCCGGGCCCGGCGCCGGCTGGCCCTCGCCCACGAGGACTGGGTCTCCTGGTGGGCGGCGGTCGGGGAGGACCCCGAACTCGCCGACCTCCTCGCCGAACGCCGACGGCGGCAGCCGGTCACCGGCGGCGGCGCGGCCGGCCTGTCCCTGTCCGCCCATGTCGGGCTGCTGCGACAGGCGGGCTTCGAACGGGCGGGCGCGGTCTGGCAGTACGGGGACAGCTGCGTCGTCGTGGCGATCCGCTGACACCCACGGCGACATCCAACGCGGCCTGGAAGCGGTGGAGTTCGCCGTCGGCATTCCCCATGAGGAAGCTGGTGGAATTCCAGCGCGGTCGCGCCACCGTGAACAGCCCCTCCCCGAGGGGCTGGAGTCAGGCCCTTGGCCGTCGCGACGCTCCACTGAACCGAGGGACGCACGATCCCCTGGAGGAGGCTCGACCACGAGCAGCATGTCCGCACCCGCCGCCAAGGCCGTGATCCGGCTGGCCGGCACCGCGCTGATCGCGCTGGCCATCTACTACGTCGGCGGGCGAGACGAGGGTGACGCGGCTGGTCACGTGGCTGCTCCTGCTGTGTCGGCTGCCGATGTCACGGGGTGTGGGTCTCCACGGGATACGGCACATGCGGATGCCGCCGTGGGGAACGCGCCGAGCGGGGTTCCAGCCCGGCGTCATCCCCAGCGGGGCGGCCTCCTGGCTGTCGCGGCTGCGGACGTGGCGTCGTGGATTCCCGGGGGAGGTGTCAGTCGACGGCCGGGGCGGCGGCGTACTCCTCGTCGGTGACGGGTGTCAGCCAGTGCACGACGTCGTGGTCGGTGTCGCTCTCGTTGATGGCCAGGTGGACCATCAGGCGGTTCGGCGCGGCCCCGTGCCAGTGCTCCTCGTCGGCCTCGAACAGGACGCGGTCGCCGGGACGGATGACCTCGATCGGCCCGCCCCGGCGCTGGCACAGGCCGACCCCCTCGGTGACGAAGACGGTCTGGCCCAGCGGGTGGCGGTGCCAGTGGGTGCGCGCACCGGGCATGAAGTGCACCAGGTTGGCGCTGACCCGGGACGGTGCGGGCGCGGCGGCGACGGCGTCGATGTAGACGTCGCCGGTGAACCAGCCGGCCGGGCCCTTGAGGGTGTCGATCGAGCTTCGGGTGATCTGCAAGGTCGTACTTTCTGTGTCGTTCGCCCGGGCGGGGTCAGGGCTTGAGGAGCGCCTTGACGGCGCGGCGTTCGTCCATGGCCTTGTAGCCCTCCGCGACCTGCTCCAGGGGCAGGGTGAGGTCGAAGACCCGGCCCGGGGCGATCCGGCCGGTCAGGACGCGGTCGATCAGGTCGGGCAGGTAGCGGCGGACGGGAGCCGGGCCGCCGCGCAGGCCGACGTGCGAGAAGAACAGCTCCTGTCCGTCGATCGCCACCTCGTGGGGGACGCCGACGAAGCCGACGTTGCCGCCCGGCCGCGCCGAGTGCAGGGCCTGCCGCATCGCCTGGGCGGTGCCGACACACTCCAGCACCGCGTCGGCGCCGATCCCGTCGGTGAGGTCCTTGACACGGGCGACGCCCTCCTCGCCCCGTTCGGTGACGATGTCGGTGGCGCCGAACTCCCGGGCGAGCTGCTGACGGCTCGCGTGGCGGCTCATCGCGATGATGCGCTCCGCGCCGAGCTCCTTCGCCGCGATCACCCCGCACAGGCCGACCGCGCCGTCGCCCACCACCACGGCGGTGGAACCCGGCTTCACCTCGGCCGCCAGCGCGGCGTACCAGCCGGTGCCCATCACGTCGGAGACGGCGAGCAGGCCGGGCCAGAGCTCCTCGGCCGGGTGCCCGTCGGTGGCGACCAGGGTGCCCTGGGCGTTGGGGATGCGCACGTACTCGGCCTGGCAGGTGCTCATGAACTCGCGGTTCAGGCAGTTGGACTGCCAGCCGTTGCGGCAGTTGGCGCAGGTGTTGTCGGAGGTGGCGAAGGAGCCGACGACGAACTGGCCCGGCCTGACCGCGGTGACCTCGCTGCCCACCTCCTCCACGAAGCCGACGTACTCATGGCCCATCGGGTGGGCCTCGTCGGTCGCGTCCAGGCCGCGGTAGGGCCACAGGTCGGAGCCGCACACGCAGGTGACGGCCGTCCGGATGATCGCGTCGGTCGGCTTGAGGATCTTCGGGTCGTCGAGGGCCTCGAAGCGCACATCGCCGGGGGCGTGGATCACTGCTCCGCGCATGAGAGAAGTCCTTACGTGCTGAGGTCGGGCCGCTGCCGCGGCCTGTGCGGCCGTTGATGCCGGCGCCACGTCCTCCAGGTAACCGTGTTTCCGCACGGGCAGCGAGTTACCGGCGAGAGGTGTACTGCCGGTACATCCCTCCCGGGGCGGGCAGGCCGTACGGTCGAGGGGTGGACAACCGTGACGAGGTCCGCGAGTTCCTCACCTCGCGGCGAGCGAAGATCACCCCGGCGCGGGCAGGGCTGCCCGCCGGTTCCCGGCGCCGCGTGCCGGGGCTGCGCAGGAGCGAGGTCGCGGCACTGGCCGACATGAGCGTCGAGTACTACGCGAAGCTGGAGCGGGGCAACCTCGCCGGTGTCTCCCCGGCCGTCCTCGAAGCCGTCGCCCGCGTCCTGCAGCTGGACGACGCCGAACGCGCCCACCTCCTCCATCTGGCCCAGGCCGCCGACGGCTCCGACGCCCTCACCCGCCCCCGGCGCCGTACCACCCGGCAGTGGACCCCGCACCGCAGCCTGCAGTGGACCCTGGACGCGATCACCGCGGGACCCGCGTTCGTGCGCAACGGCCGCATGGACGTCCTCGCCGCCAACCAGCTCGCCCGCGCCTTCTACACCGACGTCCACGCCAACCCCCACAACCAGGCGAACCTGGCCCGCTTCAACTTCCTCGACCCCGCGTCCCGGCGGTTCTACCCCGACTGGGAGCTCTTCGCCGACATGGCGGTGGCCATCCTGCGCGCCGAAGCCGGCCGCGACCCGCACGACAAGGACCTGCACGATCTCGTCGGCGAGCTGTCCACCCGCAGCGAGGAGTTCCGCACCCGCTGGGGCGCCCACGACGTCCGCCGCCACGGCACCGGCACCAAACGGTTCCACCATCCGGCCGTCGGCGAGGTCACCCTCGCCTTCGAGGGCCTGGAGATGGCCGCCGAACCCGGCCTCACCCTGACCATCTACACCGCCGAGCCCGGCTCGCCCTCCGAGGAGCGGCTGCGCCTGCTCGCCTCCTGGGCCGCGACCGAGGAGACGGCCCCGCCGACGCGGCATTCCACGGGCTGAGGCAACGGCGCCCCCGCTGCGCCGGTCACGGGCTTGACCTTGACATAGTGACAAGGTGTCCGCTGGGTGCAGGAGGTGGTCCCGATCAACCCGACCAACGGAACCCCGCAGCACGCCCGCGTGGCCGACGCCCTGAGCGCCGAGGACACGTCGGTCCGGCTCCAGGCGGCCCTGGCGGCCGGCTCGAACCCCGATCCCGGCTTCCTGGAGACGCTCGTCGAGCGGTGCGCGGTCGAGCCGGACTTCTTCGTGCGCGACATGCTGTCCTGGGCGCTGACCCGCCTCCCGTCGGAGATCACCCTGCCGCGGATCCGCCGGGAGCTCGACTCCGCGCGCACGCAGGCCCGCAGCCAGGCGTTGCACACGCTCTCCAAAATCGGCGAGCAGAGCGCGTGGACCTGGCTCACGCGCGACATGCTGGGCGACACCGACGACGAGGTCGCGCGGGCCGCGTGGCGCGTCGCCGTCGTCCTCGTGCCCGAGGACGGGAAGAAGGACCTGGCCGACGCACTGGTCGGGCAGCTCGGCCGCGGCGACCGCGATGTGCGGCTGAGCCTGAGCCGGGCCCTCGTCGGCCTCGGCGACGTGACCGGGCCCGCCCTGGCGGAGGCCGCGGCGCACCCCGACCCGGCGGTGGCCGCGCACGCCCGTGCCACCGAACTGCTCCGGCAGAACCCGCAGACCGGTTTCGACGCGGCCGTCGAGGAGGCGAGGCGAGTCGTCGCACTCGGCCCGGCCGAGAAGGCCCCGCAGGCCCCGGAGGCCGCGGCGTGCTGATCGGCGAAGTGGCCCGCCGCTCGGGGGTGAGCCCCCGGATGCTCCGGCACTACGACGCCCTCGGGCTGGTACGACCGACCGGTCGCACCGTCGGCGGCTACCGCGAGTACTCCGCCGAGGACGTCCGCAGGATCTTCCACGTGGAGAGCCTGCGGTCCCTCGGGCTCTCCCTCCAGCAGATCGGGCGCGCGCTGCGGGACCCGGCGTTCACGCCGTCCGCCCTGGTCGGCGACCTCATCCGGTGGACGGAAGACCGCATCGAGCGGGAACGGGAGCTGCTGGAGCGGCTCCGGGCGATCGATGCGTCGGCGCCCGCCGACTGGCAGGACGTCCTGCGCGTCGTCGAGCTCATGCAAGGGCTCGACTCGCCCAGCGCCGCGCGCAGGCAGCAGGCCGTCCTGGCCCGGCCGGAGGGTGGGCCGGTCCCCGCCGAGCTGCTCGCCGACGCGGTCCTGGCCGAGTCCGACCCCAACGTCGCGGGCGCCCTGCGCTGGGCGCTCGCCCGCTCGGGCGGCGACGGGACGGCGACCCTGGCCGCCGGCATGCACGCGGAGGACGCCGGCATCCGACGGCGTGCGGTGCTGGCGATCGCCGAGATGCCCGAGGCCCCGGGTGCGACCGAGGTGCTCGCCGACGCGCTCCGGGACCCGGACCCGACGGTGCGCGGGCACGCCGCTCTGGCGTTGGGCAGGCACGGCGCGACCGAGGCCGTGCCGACGCTCGTCCGTATGGTGGTCGAAGGCTCCCACGACGTCGACGCGGCGGAAGTCCTGGCAACGCTGTCCAGGGAACCCGGATGCGGAGACCGGATCATGACCGCGCTGGTCGACGAACTCGCCGCGCCCACCGCGGATTCCGCGACGCGCATACGCCTGATCCAGGCGCTGGTCGAGCTGCCCGGGACCACCGTGCGGGAGGTCCTGCGCCGACTGGCACACGACGACGACCGCGCCGTCGCACTCGTCGCCTCGGCCTTCCTCGGGTGACGTTTCGCGCGGCCCGTGCGCTGACGGAGAGCCGGGCCCGGTACCGCGCCGGCGCAGGGCGACCGCCTGCCGCTGCCGGTGCCGGGGTCCCGGACCCCTCTCCGTGCCGTTCGTGACTCCCCCCCCGTGGCGGTACGGAGAGGGGCGGGGGTGCCGCCCCGACCCCGCTTCCGTCCGGCCGCGTGATGCTCGGGCGCTCCCGTGCGCTCCTTGTGACATGAGCGCGTACCTCCGTCTGCGAGCGGTGCCGCCACCGGCACTGCGCAACAGCGCGACCTGGCTGGAACGGCTTTTCGACAGCGACGTGGAGACCGTCCGGCACCGCACCGGCCGGCACCGTGAGGAGGTGCTGGACAAGCGGTATCTGGACCAGGAGCGCATCTACGCCGGCGCTCCGCCGCAGGTCCCCGGGGACCCGTCCCGGGCCCAGGTGGTGCTGGGCGGCCGGCCCGTGTTCCGCGCCGACCGGCACAAGCCGCCGCTCCTGGTGCTGACGGCGGCGCAGGCCCGCCGGGTGGCCGGGTTCCTGACGGCCGCCGACTTCGACGCACTGTGGGACTACGCCCGAGGCGACCTGCTGCCGCGCTACGGCGGCCCGGCCGCGGAGTCCGCGACGTGGGGCGCGTTCGCGGCGGCGCACCAGGAGCTGAGGGCGTTCTACGCGACGACGGCCGCATCGGGAGACGCGGTGGTGAAGTGGCTGCCCGAGGCGTGAGTGTCCCGAGGCGTGAGTCGTGGGTGATCCCCGCCGGCGGAACCGGTCCGCCGGATCGGTCCGGATCACGGCGGGGCGTGCGGCAGCGGACCGCGGTCGGGCGATCCAGCCGTCGTCGTGCACGCGTCCGGCACGAGTGTTTGTAAGATTGCGCAACTGTGCAACCATGCGGGGCGGTGCCACGTCCTGCCTTACACACGCCGCACGCGTCCGGTCGTACCCCTGACGGCCCGGACCGATGGCCCGACCGTTCATGGGAGTGGGAGATGAGCGACCCGTGGGACGGCCCAGGCCGCCAGGCGACGCGGAGCCGTGGCGCACGGGTCCCTGGGACGCGGGCGACCGAGGCCGGGGGACCGCGTGGGCGGGGCGGCAAGGATGCGGCCCGGGCGGGCGGCCGCTCGCGTGACACCGGGCGCGGTCGCGCGGGCCGTCAGGCGGGGCGCGTCAGGCGGGTGTTGAAGGTCCTCGCCGTCGGCACGTCGGTGCTCATCCTCGTCACGGCCGGTGCGGGCTGGTGGTTCTACGAGCACCTGAACGGCAACATCCACAGCCTGTCGCTCGACGGCAAGGGCGGCTCCGAGAAGGCCGACGCCTTCGGCCGCACCCCGATCAACATCCTGGTCATGGGCTCCGACGGGCGCACCAGTGCGGAGGACTGCAAGCTGGGCGGCGGCTGCTCGCAGACCGGTGTGCAGTCGGGCAACGGGAACGCGGACGTGGAGATGGTGCTGCACATCTCCGCCGACCGCTCCAACGCCACGGTGATGAGCATCCCCCGCGACACCATGACCAGGGTCCCGGCCTGCCAGGACCCCGGCTCCGGCCAGTCGACGCCCGGTTACTACGGCCAGATCAACAGCGCGCTGACGTACGGCCCCGCCTGTCAGGTGGCCACCGTCCACCAGCTCACGGGCATCCCGATCGACCACTTCGTCAAGCTGGACTTCTCCGGCGTGGTGAAGATGTCGGACGCGATCGGCGGCGTCTCCGTGTGCGTCAGCGACAACGTCTACGACACGTACTCGCACCTGAAGCTGTCCAAGGGCGACCACACCCTCAAGGGCGAGGCGGCGCTGGAGTTCGTGCGGTCCCGGCACGGCTTCGGCGACGGCAGCGACCTGGGCCGTACGACGACCCAGCACCTCTTCCTGAGCGCGATGATGCGCAACTTCAAGAGCGCGGGCACGCTCACCGATCCCACAGCGGTCTACGGCCTTGCCGACGCGGCCACCAAGGCGCTGACCGTGGACGACGGTCTGGGCACGGTGAAGAAGCTGATCTCGCTCGCGTCGGACGTGGACAAGGTGCCCACGAAACGCATGACGTTCACGACCATGCAGACCGCCCCCGACCCGAACAACAGGGACCGGGTGGTCGTGGGGCCGGGTGCGCGGACGCTGTTCTCCACGATCGCCGACGACCAGTCCCTGACGACCGGTTCGGGCGAGAAGTCGGCGGCGGCCTCGGCGACGTCCTCGGCGACGGCGGAGCCCACCGCCTCGGCGGTGCCGGCGGCGCAGATCGCGGTGACGGTGGAGAACGGCACCGCGGTGACCGGCCGCGCCTCGCAGATCGCGACCGCCCTGACCGATCAGGGCTTCAGCTCCGCCACCACCACCGCCAACGCGCCCAGCCCCGCGGCGACGACCACGCTGACGTACGGCAGCGGCCAGAAGGGCGAGGCGCAGACAGTCGCCAAGGCGCTCGGACTGTCCTCCGCGCACCTGCAGCAGGGCACCGGCGCGGGCCTGACCCTGGTGATCGGATCGGACTGGCCCACCGGCACCTCCTTCCCCGGCGGCAGCTCCCGGCCCGCGCCCGCCGACACCCACGCCGCCGTCTCCAACGCCCACGCCTCCACCGCCGACGACTCCAAGACCTGCGCCCAGGTCAGCCAGTACAGGACCGTCAGCCTGGGCGGTGTCTCGATGACACCGGCGCAGGCGTACGCCGCGGCACGCGATGTCCCCGACTCCGCCTCCTAGGGGCAGCTCTACGCCTCGTCCCTCAGGAGGTCGGTGACGTCCTCAAACGACCAGTGTTCCGCCGCGCCGGGGCACCCGGCCACGTACGCGGCCACAGTGTCCATGTCCCAGGCACCGGCCGCGAGGAGGCCCGAGGCGAGCAGGCGGACGTAGGCGGGGGACGGGGCGACCCACGGAACGTCGGTCATCCCCCAGGGCGCCGTGAACGTGAGGAGGGGGAGGCCGTCCACCTGCCCGGCGCACACCAGGGTCTCGTAGCGGCCCTCGCCCAGCACGGCGCGACCGTCCCTGAGCACGTCCCGCAGGTCCAGGTCCGGTCCGGGCTGCCGGTACATCTCCTGGGCGGCGACGTCGGAGAACTGCTCCGCGGTCATCAGGTGGGCTCTGGCCAGTACGCGCCCGTCGACTCGTTCGTCGTAGAAGGCCCTGCCGCCGCCCCAGACGGGAGACTCGGTGGCGAAGTACAGCGCCCCGGCCAGTTCCACGGGGATGGACCGCACGGGCATCGCGGGGTTCCGGCACCCGGGGTACTCCCGTGCGGCGCCGTCCGGGCGGCCGCCGCGGACGTAGGCGGCAAGCCGGTCCAGGTGCATGTTCGAGCCGTAGGACGTGTACCAGACCCGCTCGGGACGCGGGTCGTCCGGCAGGGTCGGATCGATGCGATGGTCACCCCGGCCCGATTGCGGCGGGCCGGGGCTCTTCGTCATGTGACCGGCTTCGGACTAGAACTCGTGGTGGCGGACCACGCGGAAGCTGGCCACCACGCCGTTGTCGATGTAGATGCCGTCGGTGGGGCCCGCTTCCACGCCGTAACTGTCGCTGTGGGGGCCGACGGTGGCGATCGGAGCGCCGTTGTCGCAGACCGCCCCGCGGAACACCTCGACGGTCCTGTGGCTCTCGTTGCGGATGTTCAGGGTCTTGGCGCCCAGGCCGCTGACCACGGTGACGCAGTCGCCGGGGTCGCTGGAGTACGAGCGTTCGTTGACCTGGATCCGGCCCTCGTAACCCTCGTGGCCCCCGTGGCCTTCGTTGTCCCGGCCCTCGTTGCCTCTGCCTTCGTTGCCCTTGCTCTGTCCGCCGTCACCACCCTGCGGCGCTGCGGCGGTGGCCGCCGGGGCGGCCGGGGACGTCAGGGACGAGGCAGCCGAGGCGTACGTGATGCCGGACGCGGCCAGGGCGGCGGCGGTCCCGACAGCGGCGGTGACCATGGTGGAACGGGCGACCTTCATGTCGCTCTCCTGTCTCGTGTGCGGAGATGCCGGCCCGTCAGCCAGCTTGTGACGAAAGTACACACAGCTGACATGACGGTCATATCAGAAGGTCGGCACCACGGGCTGATCGGGGGATCCGGGGCGTCGGATGCCGCCCCACGGGCAAGGCGCCGAAGCGCCAAGTCCCGTGGAGTAAAAGTGGATTGTCGCACCATTAGCCCCTACGAGGGATCTTCTGACGCCTCATCACTTGCTGTCGGCCCAGCGTGTCGAATCGGGTGCGGTGAGGTGCGTCGTGCTACGTGGCGGGAAGGTGGAAATCGGTCCCATTTCCGTCCGGACGGATTACGTCTGCGCAGGTCAGAGCCTCGTTAAAGAAGATGACAACGGTCACCGGTGCAGCCTTTGGTGAATACACCGACCATGCGTTTCACTGCGGCCAGGAACCCGACGCGAGGGGGAGGCGTACGACATGAGTGATCACGACCACGACCACGATCACGACCACGGGCACGCGCATGGCGCCGGCGGGCACGCGGGCCACTCGCACGGTGTGTCGGCGGACGCCGACCGCCGCTGGCTGGCCTGTGCGCTCACCTTGATCACGGCGTTCATGGCGGTCGAGGTCGCCGTCGGCGTCATCGCCGGCTCCCTGGCCCTGATCTCCGACGCGGCACACATGCTCACCGACGCCGCCTCGATCGTGCTCGCCCTCGTCGCGATGCGTCTGTCGGCCCGCCCCGCCCGCGGCGGCTTCACCTACGGACTCAAGCGCGCGGAGATCCTCTCCGCCCAGGCCAACGGCCTGACCCTGCTGCTGCTCGGAGCCTGGCTGGCGTACGAGGCGGTGCGGCGGCTCATCAGCCCGCCCGAGGTCGAGGGCGGACTGATGCTGGCGACGGCGCTCGCCGGCATCGCCGTGAACGTGGTCGCCACCTGGTGCATCTCCAGGGCCAACCGCAGCTCCCTGAACGTCGAGGGCGCCTACCAGCACATCCTCAACGACCTGTTCGCCTTCGTCGGCACCGCCGTCGCCGCGCTGATCGTCGTCCTCACCGGGTTCGCCCGGGCCGACGCCGTCGCCACGCTCGTCGTGGTCGCTCTGATGTTCAAGGCCGGTTACGGACTGGTCCGGGACTCCGGACGGATCTTCCTGGAGGCCGCCCCGGCCGGCCTCGACCCGGACACGATCGGCGACGAGCTCGCCGGACAGCCCTCCGTCGTGGAGATCCACGACCTGCACGTGTGGACCATCACCTCCGGCGAACCCGCCCTGTCCGCCCACGTCCTGGTCGAACCCGGCGGCGACTGCCACGCCGTACGGCGCCATCTCCGGAACCTGCTGCGCGACCGGCACGGCATCGGCCACGCCACCCTCCAGGTCGACCACCTCGGAGAGGACACGGACGCCGCGGACCTGCTCCAGATCACCGCACCGTCGGCCGAACAGCAGGCGGAGCACTGCGACGACGCCCACGGCCCCGTCCACCGTCCCGGCCCGCACGAGCACTGACGGGCAGCCGGGCCGTCGTGACCGCGGCACCACACGGTGGGCCGCCGCGGGCCCCGGCCGTCTCAGGCCTGCGCCGCCGTGGGCAGTCCGCCCTCGAACGCCGCCAGGATCCGCTCCGCGGCCAGCGTCGCCGTCAACTCGCCGTCCCTGACCCGCCGTTCGAGATCGGGCGCGCTCTCGCGCACCGCCGGGGCCGCGTGCAGACGGCCGAGGAGCTCGTCGCGGACCATGGCCCAGGTCCACTCGACCTGCTGGTCGCGCCGCTTGGCGGTGAGGCGGCCGGTGGAGTCCAGGAGCGTGCGGTGCTGCTCCAGACGTTCCCAGAGCGTGTCCAGGCCGGCCGACTCCCGCGCGCTGCAACTGAGCACCGGGGGAGTCCAGAAGGCGTCCTTGCCGTGCATCAGCCGCAGGGCGCCCGCCAGTTCACGGGCCGCCGCACGGGCGTCCCGCTCGTGCGGGCCGTCCGCCTTGTTGACGGCGATGACGTCGGCCAGTTCCAGGACGCCCTTCTTGATGCCCTGGAGCTGGTCGCCGGTGCGGGCCAGGGTCAGCAGCAGGAAGGTGTCGACCATGCCCGCGACCGTCGTCTCGGACTGGCCCACACCGACGGTCTCCACGAGGACCACGTCGTAGCCCGCCGCCTCCATCACCACCATCGACTCCCGGGTGGCCTTCGCGACCCCGCCCAGCGTGCCCGCGCTGGGAGAGGGGCGGATGAAGGCCGCCGGGTCCACGGACAGGCGCTCCATCCTGGTCTTGTCGCCCAGGATGGAGCCGCCCGTGCGGGTCGAGGACGGGTCGACGGCGAGCACCGCGACCCGGTGCCCCAGCGAGGTCAGCATCGTGCCGAACGCGTCGATGAACGTCGACTTGCCGACCCCCGGCACCCCGCTGACGCCGATCCGCCGCGCCCGGCCGCTGTGCGGCAGGAGCCGCGTCAGCAACTCCTGTGCCAGCGCCCGGTGCTGGGGCCGGGTGGACTCGACGAGCGTGATGGCGCGGGCCACCAGGGCCCGCTTGCCGTCGAGCACACCCTTCACATACGTGTCGAGATCGATCGCGGCCATCGCGGCGCTACAGCTCGTGGCCGAGGTCGGCCGACAGCCGCTCGACCAGGTCGTACGCCGCGTCCGGGATCACCGTCCCCGGCGGGAACACGGCCGTGGCACCCATCTCCAGCAGCGTCGGCACGTCCTGCGGCGGGATCACCCCGCCTACCACGATCATGATGTCCTCGCGGCCCTCCTCGGCCAGCTGCTCGCGCAGCGCCGGGACGAGGGTGAGATGGCCCGCGGCCAGCGAGGACACCCCGACCACGTGGACGTCCGCCTCGACCGCCTGGCGGGCGACCTCCTCGGGCGTCTGGAACAGCGGGCCGACGTCGACGTCGAAGCCGAGGTCGGCGAAGGCGGTGGCGATCACCTTCTGGCCCCGGTCGTGACCGTCCTGGCCCATCTTGGCGACCAGGATGCGCGGCCGGCGCCCCTCGGCCTCCTCGAAGGCGTCCACCAGGGCACGGGTGCGGTCCACGTTCGGGGACTGGCCTGCTTCGTTGCGGTACACGCCGGAGATCGTACGGATCTGGCTCGCGTGCCGGCCGTACACCTTCTCCAGGGCGTCGGAGATCTCGCCGACGGTGGCCTTGGCGCGGGCCGCGTTCACCGCCAGCTCCAGCAGGTTGCCCTCGCCGCCGGCCGCCCGGGTGAGCGCGTCGAGCGCGCCCCGGCAGGCCTGCTCGTCCCGTTCCGCCCGCAGCCGGCGCAGCTTCTCGATCTGCTGAGCGCGTACGGAGGAGTTGTCGACCTTGAGGACGTCGATCGCCTCGTCGTTCTCCACGCGGTACTTGTTCACGCCGATCACGGGCTGGCGGCCGGAGTCGATGCGGGCCTGGGTGCGGGCCGCGGCCTCCTCGATGCGCAGCTTGGGGATGCCGGCGTCGATCGCCTTGGCCATGCCGCCCGCCGCCTCCACCTCCTGGATGTGCTGCCAGGCCTTGCGGGCGAGGTCGTACGTCAGCTTCTCCACGTAGGCGCTGCCGCCCCACGGGTCGATGACCCGGGTGGTGCCGGACTCCTGCTGGATGAGCAGCTGGGTGTTGCGGGCGATGCGCGCCGAGAAGTCGGTGGGCAGCGCGAGCGCCTCGTCGAGGGCGTTGGTGTGCAGCGACTGGGTGTGGCCCTGGGTCGCCGCCATCGCCTCCACGGCCGTACGCGTCACGTTGTTGAACACGTCCTGCGCGGTCAGCGACCAGCCGGACGTCTGCGAATGGGTGCGCAGGGAGAGCGACTTGGTGTTCTGCGGGTCGAACTGCTTCACCAGCTTCGCCCACAGCAGCCGCGCCGCCCGCAGCTTCGCGACCTCCATGAAGAAGTTCATGCCGATCGCCCAGAAGAAGCTCAGGCGCGGCGCGAACGCGTCCACGTCCAGGCCCGCTTCGCGCCCGGCACGGATGTACTCGACGCCGTCCGCGAGCGTGTACGCCAGCTCCAGGTCGGCCGTCGCGCCCGCCTCCTGGATGTGGTAGCCGGAGATGGAGATCGAGTTGTAGCGCGGCATCCGCTGCGAGGTGTACGCGAAGATGTCGGAGATGATCCGCATCGACGGCTTCGGCGGATAGATGTAGGTGTTGCGGACCATGAACTCCTTGAGGATGTCGTTCTGGATGGTCCCGGCCAGCTTCTCGGGCGGTACGCCCTGTTCCTCCGCCGCCACGATGTACAGCGCCAGCACCGGCAGCACGGCGCCGTTCATCGTCATCGACACGGTCATCCGGTCCAGCGGGATGCCGTCGAAGAGCTGGCGCATGTCGTAGATCGAGTCGATGGCCACGCCCGCCATGCCGACGTCGCCGGTCACGCGCGGGTGGTCGCTGTCGTAGCCCCGGTGCGTGGGCAGGTCGAAGGCGACCGACAGGCCCTTCTGGCCGGCCGCCAGGTTGCGCCGGTAGAACGCGTTGGACTCCTCGGCGGTGGAGAAGCCCGCGTACTGGCGGATCGTCCAGGGCTGGTTGACGTACATCGTCGGGTACGGGCCGCGCAGGTACGGCGCCATGCCCGGGTAGGTGCCGAGGAAGTCCAGGCCTTCCAGGTCACGGCCGGTGTACAGCGCCTTGACCCCGATGCCCTCCGGGGTCTCCCACAGCGGCCGGTCGCCGCCGGCCGCCAGCCACTGCTCGGCGCTGCCGTCGGCGGCCGTTCCCTCGGCGGTCTCCAGCTCGATGCCGGAGAAGTCGGGGATTCCCATCAGGACACTCCCATGCGGTCGAGAGTCGTGGACAGGACGTCGACGGCGTCGCAGCCCGCGAAGACGTACGCGTCGATGCCGGGGTGGTCGCCCCGGCCCGCCAGGAAGACCTGACGGGCACCGGCCGCTCGCAGCAACTCGGCCTGGCGCTCGGCCTGTTCGGCGTACTGGCCGTCGCTGGAGCAGAGCACGGCCTCGGTGGCGCCGCTGTCCTCGAAGCGGCCCTCGGTGACCGGCTCGATGCCGCCCGCCTGGAAGAGGTTGGCGGCGAAGGTGGCGCGCGCGGTGTACTCGGCGGCCGAGCCGATCGTCGCGAGGTAGATCCGGGGGCGGGCGCCGGTCGCCGCGAGGTGGGCGTCGGAGCGGGCCCGCAGCTCCTCGTACGCCTCGTCGCGGCGCACGCGCGGCAGCCCGCCGGACGGCGGCTCGGGCGCGGGCTCGCGCTCCACCGGCTTCTCGCCGAGCAGCGGGAACTCGCTCACGCCGGTGATGGGTTCGCGCCGCTTGGCGAGCCTCTTGGAGCGCTCCGCCCACGTCGCCGCGAGGTCGGTGCGCAGCCGGCCCGAGCGCAGCACGGCCGGCTGGCCGCCGTCCCGCTCGACCGACCGGAAGAACTCCCAGGCGGCGTGGGCGAGTTCGTCGGTCAGCCGCTCGACGTACCAGGAGCCGCCGGCCGGGTCGATGACCCGGGCCAGGTGCGACTCCTCGATCAGGATCGTGGAGGTGTTGCGGGCGATGCGGCGGGCGAACGCGTCGGGCAGGCCGAGCGCGTGGTCGAACGGCAGCACGGTGACGGAGTCGGCGCCGCCCACCCCGGCGGCCAGCGTCGCGACCGTCGTGCGGAGCATGTTCACCCACGGGTCGCGGCGGCTCATCATCACCGGCGAGGTGACCGCGTGCTGCACCTGCGCGCCCGCGCCGGGCGCCCCGGACACCTCGACGACCCGCGCCCACAGCCGGCGCGCGGCGCGCAGCTTGGCGACGGTCAGGAACTGGTCGGCGGTGGCCGCGTAGCGGAACTCCAGCTGGGCGGCGGCCTGTTCGATGCCGAGGCCCGCCTCGGTCAGCTCGCGCAGATAGGCCACACCGGTGGCGAGGGAGGCGCCCAGCTCCTGCGCGGCCGAACCGCCCGCCTCGTGGTACGGCAGCGCGTCCACGGTGAGCGCGCGCAGCCCCGGGTACTGCTCGGCGCAGCGGGCGGCCAGGGCGGCGTACGGCGCGACGTCGAGCGCGGTGCCGGTGCGGGCCTCGTAGCCGAGCGGGTCACCGCCCAGGTTGCCGCGTACGGCCTTGGCGTCGACGCCCCTGTCCGAGCAGAGCCGCAGCAGTGCCTCGGCCGCGGCCTCGGTGTCGCGGCCCGCGTCGAGGACGACCGGCGCGAGGTCGAGGTAGACGCCGTCGAGCGCGCGGGGCAGGTCGGCGACCGGGAAGCCGCCCTCGCCCAGCACCAGCCACAGCGAGGTGCCGCCGTTCTCCAGGTCGGCCAGCACGGCGCCCTCGGCGAGTGCCGCGTGCCGCTGCCGTACGTCCCAGCCGTCGGCGGTGTTGCCCTCGGGGCGGCCGCCGCGCAGGTACGGGGCGAAACCGGGCAGGCCGGAGTCGGGCGCGGCGTCGCGCGCGGTGTAGAGGGGCCGGGTGCGCAGCCCGTCCTCCAGCGTCGTGGACAGGGCGTCCTCTGCTGCCGCGCCAGAGACTTCCTTGCCCGACTTGCGCAGCACACCCTCGACCAGGCGTTGCCACTGCTCGTGCGTCGCGTCAGGGAACTCGGCGGCCAGGGAGAGCCCGTCGTCAGGCAGGACCGTCATGCTCGGATGCTAGGGCAGGATGCTAGAGGACGGGTGAAGAGCGCACTGTGAAGTTGCCCTCCTCACGCCTGTGACCTGCGCCTCCCGCCCGTCGGCCGATGACGTTCAGGAGCTGTGGAGGGGGAGTTCAGGAACCGTCGGGGGGCGCGACCTCGGGGACGAGCGCGCACATGGCCGCGCGCTGTTCGGTGCCCATGGAGTCGGCGAGGGCCTGCCGGACGGTCCCGGCGAGCAGCGCGGAGGTCTCGCGCAGCAGTTCGCGCGCCTTGTCGGTGAGCGCGACCTCCACGCCGCGCTTGTCGCCGCACACGGCACGGCGGTTGACCAGGCCGGCCCGCTGGAGGCAGGCGATCTGGTAGGTGAGCCGGGTCTTGGGGCGGCCGAGGAGGTCGGCGACCTGGGTCATCCGCAACCCGGTGCGCGGCCGTTCGGCCAGCAGGCACAGGATCAGGAACTCGTCGTGCGAGACGCCGAGGGTCTCCTTCACCGCCGTCCGCATCCGCTGCTCCACCCCGCCGGTCGCGGCCAGCAGCACCATCCACGCGCGCAGCTCGTCCGGGAGCAGCCGCTCCCCGCTCTCGGCGAGAGGGCAAGAGGGCTGGTCGGCGGGGGGCGTGGTGGTGGCGGACATACGGCCAGTCTACCCGTTGTGCAAATTTGGATAACGGGCTAGCGTAGGGCTCCTTCGATTATCCAAATTTGAATCACCTTTCGGGAGAGTACGACCATGACCGTCGCCGTGGAAACAGGTACCTGGCAGCTCGACCCCAGCGCGTCCACCGTGGCGCTGCGGCACAAGACCATGTGGGGCCTGGTCACCGTGAAGGGCGCGTTCACCGCGATCAGCGGCGGGGGCGAGGTGAGCCCGGACGGCTCGGCCACCGGCACCGTGACCCTGGACGCCGCGTCCCTGGACACGAAACACGCCAAGCGGGACAAGCACCTGCGCTCGGCGGACTTCCTCGACACCGACCAGCACCCGGAGATCACCTTCGCCGTCCGGGGCGCCGAGCGGCTCGACGCGGACGGCGTGCGGGTCACCGGGCAGCTGACCGTGCGGGGCATCAGCCGGCCGCAGGAGCTCACCGCGCGCCTGGCCTCGGCGGACGCCGGCGGGCTCACCCTGGAGACCGAGTTCACCGTGGACCGCGACCAGTTCGGCATGGGCTGGAACCAGATGGGGATGATGCGCGGCCTGACCACGGTGACGGCCGCGCTGCGCTTCACGCGCGCGGGTTCCTGAGCCGGACGGCCCGACCGGGCGGTCGGGCCGGGGCCTGCGGGCGTCAGCCGGTCAGGCCCAGCTCCGACCCCTGCACGTCCTCGGTGGAGAGCGTCTGCGGGGTGGCCGTGAAGGCGCGCAGCCGGAAGTGGGTGCTCTTGCTCGTGGGCAGCGGGTAGCCGCCGTCGGGCGCCCGCAGGACCACGGTCGCCGTGCCGTGCGCGGGGATCGTGGCGGGGCCGTGCGCCAGCGACCAGTACTTGCCCATGCCCTGGCCCGTCGTGAGCATGTAGTGCGGGGTGAGCGGGTCGCTCCCGGTGTTGGTGACCTTCACGGTCAGCGTGGACAGCGCGCCCGCCGGGGCGTGCCGGGCCTTCGTGATGTCCATGCGCAGCGGCGGCCCGCCGGTCGCCGCCACGGTCACGCTCAGCAGCGCGGGCAGCACGAGCAGCACCACGGCTCCGGTCAGCGCGGGCCTGCGGCGCCGGGCCGTCAGCCACGCCGGCCGCGGCTGCCACGCGCGCGTGAACTCCGACAGGGGCGTGGTGATCGCCGCCGCGAGCCACAGTGGCGTCATCATCAGGTAGTAGCCGTCCTGCGAGCGGGTCGCCAGGTAGAAGACGCACCAGGGCAGCACGGTCGCCGCCGGACCGAGGCGCCGGACGAACAGCACGAACAGCCCCAGCAGGGCCGCGGCGAGCAGCATGCTCGCGTGGCTGTACCAGTCGAGCCGGTCGCTGCCGTGGGTGAAGTACAGCGAGATGTCCACCAGGCCCTGGCCGTGCACCACCGCGCCCTGGGTCAGCGGCAGGACGATGCCCCGGATCCAGGGGCCGGGCTCGGTCACCACGAAGTAGGCGTTGATCACGAACCAGGTGAGCACCGCGATGCCCGTGACCCGCAGCACCACGCGCGCCGCAGCCCGCCCGTCCAGCTCGCCGCGGCGCACGGCGTAGATCCCGGCCAGCAGGAACGGCGTGAGGAACCACGGGAGTTGCTGTGCCGCGCACGCGGCCCCGAGGCACGCGGCACGCGCGATCCCGGCCGCGCCCAGCCGCCCCCCGGCACCCAGCCGGGTCCAGCCCGCCACCACCGGCATCAGCAGGACCAGGGCGACGATCGCCGGGTAGCCCTGGCGGGCGTACATCGGCAGGAAGCTGAAGCCCAGGCAGATCATCGTGGCCGCCGAGCGCCACGGCGCCGGCAGCCGCCGCCACAGCACGACCGTGCCCACGATCAGGACGACCGTCACCGCCGCGGTGGCCGGCGCGCCGTTGTGGCCGAGCCCCAGGAACGGCAGCGTGAGCAGCGGCGTCAGCGGCGGGTAGCCGTACGTGAAGTCGTAGCCGCCGGTCGTCGTCGGCGTCAGGGCGACGCCGGGGAGGTGGAACAGCCACGGCCACGGGTGGTCGTAGACCTGGTGCCCGCCGAGGATCTCCCTCGCCGCCTGGGTGGTCAGGACCGCCTCGTCGCCGCCGGCGTGGTTGAGCGCCCACGTGCACAGGGTGAGGGCGATGGCCGTGACGAGCACCACCAGGTCCAGGCGGGCCAGCGAGCGCGCCCGGCGGACCGTGAGCGCGAGGATGCCGGTCACCAGGATCGCGGCGTAACAGAGGGAGATGACCGCGGCGAGGGTCAGCCGGTGCGTCGCCGCCTGGGTCCACACCGTGCGGGCGCCGATGAACAGGCTGACGTCGGCCAGCAGCGTCAGGACGCGATGCCACTGCGCGGGCGCCTCGGGGGACTCCAGGTGGGTTCCCGGAACGGCGGACACCGCCGACTGCGTCCGCCGGCCGGGTGTCACCTGCGGTGTTTCTGCCAAGTGCACGGCACGGGAAGCTACTGACGGTAAATGACCGAGACATGGCCGCTTGTGAAGAGTCCGGTGTGAGAAAGGTAAGAAGCGGACTTAACCGTACATGTGCCCTGTGTCACGCCGGAGTCGGGGCATCGGATCGGTCGCGCACCGTGTCGTTGTTGGGCCGAACGGGTGACTTGGCGTAAGAATTGGCCGGTGCAGGCATTGAGTGTGAGTCAGGTCGGGGGGAGCCGGTGAGCCGTTACGACGTCACCGATGAACAGTGGGAAGGGCTCGCCCAGGTCGTGCCGTTGCGGGGCCGGGACGCGTGGCCGTCCGCGGTGAACCACCGCGCGCTGCCGGACGCCGAGACCGAGACCCGGCGCCGGTTCGTGGTTTTGCGCGTCAACGTCTTCGCGGACGCGCGGGAGGTCGCCGAGACCCTGATGGCCGGGGTGCCGGTACTGCTCGACCTGTCCAGCGCCGAGACGGAGGTCGCCAAGCGCGTCCTCGACTTCAGTACGGGCGTGGTCTTCGGGCTCGGCAGCGGGATGCACCGCGTCGACCGGAACGTGTTCCTCCTCACCCCGCCCGGGACCGAGGTCAGCGGGCTGATGGAGGGGGCGGGGATGTCGGGGGGCTGAGCCCCTGTCCGCGGGGCCGCCGGCGCACCGACGGCCCCACGGGCATCCCTCGTTCGTAGGAAGGTCCCGAGGGCAAACGGTTCGGCGGGGCGGCGGAGTTCTACCGTCCGGGCATGGCCGTGCCTTCCGTGTCCACCGAGCCCGCGGCGGCCGCCGCGCCCGGCGGGACCGTACCTGCGCAGTCCCGCGTGCCCGGGGACGCCCCGGGAACCCCCGAACTCTCCGAACTTTTCGGAGCCCTCGAACCGGCCGCACCCGCCGGTGCGGCCGGAGCCGCCCGGTGCCCCGACGTACGCGCTCGGATCACCGAGCTGCGGCTGTCGGCCTTCGCCGGGCACCGGCGGGCCTCGATTCCGCTCGGCCCGGTCACGGTGCTCGCGGGGCCCAGCGGCGCGGGCAAGACGACCGCGCTCATGGCGTACGAGGCGCTCGCCCGGCTCGCCGCAGGTGTCGCGCTCCGGGAGGCGTTCCCGGACCCGCCCGCCTGTGTGCCGCAGCGGGCGCGCCCCGACGCGGGCGGACGGCGCGGCTTCCGGATCGGGTGTACGGCCGACGGTGCCGAGGGTCCCGTCCGGCTCGACGTCGCCGTCCAGGCCGAACCCGTTCTGCGGATCGCGGGGGAGCGGCTGACCGCGGGCGGCGTCGTGCTGCTGGAGACCGCGCTGCGCGACCCGTCCCGCCGCGCCGTCCAGGCCGCCTGGCACACCGCGGGCTCCGCCCCGGTCACCCGCGCCCCGCTCCCCGACGACCGGCTCGGCACCGCCCTGCTGCCGTTGCGCGTGGCCGGCAAGACGGACGGGCAGCGGCAGGTGCTCGCCGCGGCCGAGCAGATGGTGGTCGCCCTGCGCTCCGTCTTCCCGTGCGACCCCCACCCCGCGTCCATGCGCACGCCCGTCCCCGCGGGCTCCGGACGGCTGCTGCCCGGCTGCGACAACCTCGCCGACGTGTTGTGGCGCACCCGCGCCGAGTGCGCCCGCCGGCACGCTCTGCTGGTCGAGGCGCTGCGCGCGGGCTGCGCCGGGCCCGTGACCGACCTGGTCGCCGAGCCGCTGGCGGACGGCACGGTACGGGCGCTGCTCGACCGCGGCGACGGCCTGCGCACCGAGCTGGCCCGGCTCGGGGACGGCGAACTCCGTTATCTGGCACTGGCGCTGGTGCTGCTGACCGGGCCCGGTGTCCTCGCCGTGGACACCCCCGGCGAGGTGCCGGACGCGCTGTGCAGCCTGACCGTCCTGGCCGACGGCCTCGACCGCGGCCTCGACCCCGCCCAGCGCCGCGCACTGCTGTGGCTGGCGGCCCGGATGGGCGAGCGCGGGCACATCCGGTGGCTGGGCGCGGTGAGCGACGGCTCCTGGGCCACCGGGGTCCGGGGTGTCACGGTGGTACACCTGGACCGTGACGGAACCTCTTGACCTGGCCCGACTCCAGCGCCGGCTCGCCGAGTTCGCGGCCGCGCGGAACTGGCAGCCCTACCACACGCCCAAGAACCTCGCCGCCGCTCTGTCGGTGGAGGCCTCCGAACTGGTGGAGATCTTCCAGTGGTTGACCCCGGAGGAGTCCGCGCGGGTGATGGCCGACGCCGGCACCGCGCACCGCGTCGAGGACGAGGTCGCCGATGTCCTCGCCTACCTCCTCCAGTTCTGCGGCACCCTCGGCATCGACCCGCTGGCCGCGCTGGCCGCCAAGATCGACCGAAATGAGCGTCGTTTTCCGGTCGCGGGGGACAGGGACGGGGACGAACCGGGTCAACTGCCGGACTCCTGAACTCCATTATTACGTTCCGTAGCGAAATCGCCTGTCGAATCCGAATTGTTGTCCACAAATTTCCGCCCACCTCTGGCTTTTCGACTCAGGCGCCCTCACTCTGGGTAGTGGACTAGGTAGCGAGAAGAGAGTTCCGGCGGACGTGCGAGAAGGCATGTGGAGGGACGGGGGCGACCTATGGATGCGATACGGCTCATCCTCGCGAGCAGGCGAGCCCTGGCGAACGGCGCGAACGCAGGCGAAATCCTGGCGGAGGTCTGGCAGGCGCAGGCCCTGGCCCAGGCGATCGGCAGTCGGCTCGCGGTCTCCGGCCCGCCGGAGCTGCGCGGCGAGGCACTGGGCCTGACGGAGCTGGCGGGCCGGGGCTGCGGCGTCCTGGACCCGCCCGAACTGGACCCCGGCGATCTGCGCGCCGCCCAGCTCACCGAGTTGGAGGACGCCCGCGAGACGCTGCTCTGCCTCGGGGGTCTGCTCGGCGAGGTCGGCATCGCCCTGGTCGGCATGGCGAGCGCCGCCGCCGACGAGACGACGTACTGGCAGTGCATGGAGGCCATCGACGCGGCCGACGAGTCCCGCGACCGCGTCCGCGAGATGCTGCGCAAACTGGCAGCGCGCGAGGAGGTCTTACCGGAGCGCGAATTCGGCTGACCCACCCGGAGCCGCCCTCGATGACGCCGCCGCTCATGCCGACCGGGCGTCGTCCCCGTCGACCGGTGCCGCTCGTTCGGCCTGTGTCCCGCGCGTCGGCTCGACGTCGTCATGCCGACCGATGCTGCTCACATCGGCTCGACGTGGCTCGGCCGACGGGTGCCGCTCACTTCGGCCCGGAGCCGCGCACCTCGGACGATGCCGCTCCCGCCAACCGGGCTCCCGCCAACCGGAGCCGCTCCCCGAGCCGGTGCCGCTCAACTGCCGCTGCTCCCCGCAGCCGGTGTCGCTCAAGCGCCGCCGTTCGCCTCGGCCCGTTCTCGCTCGTCCCCGCCGGAGACGTCCCCGGTGACGACGCCTCTCGTCAGCCGGCGTCGCTTCGGTCAACCGGCGTCGCGCCGGTCAGTCGGCACTGCCCCGGTCGGTCGGTGCCGCCTTCGTCCGCTTGAGCCGGAGCCGTTCCCGTGGCGTGCAGATCGGCCAGTTCCGACAGATCCGCGTTCAGCGCCGCCATCAGCTCTTCCATCTGCTCCAGCAGCCCCTTCGGCTGCCCGGCGGAGCCCAGCTCTTCGGACATCACGGCCTCCTCGGCCCCCGGCCCGGCGGGGCCGGCGCGGGTGCCGGACGGTCCGGCACCGTCGTCCCAACGATCATCACCGGGGCCGGTCACTGGCCCGCACGGCGCCCCTGGCACCCCGCCCCCGATTTTCACCCGACCGGGGATCAGCGCACCCGGCGGTACCGGCGAGGTTGACGCGGGCCGCGGCGTGCAGGATAGGTGTATGGACCTTCGAATCTTCACCGAGCCCCAGCAGGGGGCCACCTACGACACCTTGCTCACCGTGGCGAAGGCCGCCGAGGACCTCGGCTTCGACGCCTTCTTCCGTTCCGACCACTACCTCAGCATGGGCGGCACGGACGGCCTGCCCGGCCCCACGGACGCCTGGATCACCCTGGCCGGCCTCGCCCGCGAGACCAAGCGCATCCGCCTCGGCACGCTGATGACCGCCGGCACCTTCCGGCTGCCCGGTGTGCTCGCCATCCAGGTCGCCCAGGTCGACCAGATGTCCGGCGGCCGCGTGGAGCTGGGCCTCGGCGCCGGCTGGTTCGAGGAGGAGCACAAGGCGTACGGCATCCCCTTCCCGAAGGAGAAGTTCGCCCGGCTGGAGGAGCAGCTCGCGATCGTCACCGGGCTGTGGGCGACCGAGCCCGGCAAGACCTTCGACTTCCACGGCACCCACTACGACCTCACCGAGTCGCCCGCGCTGCCCAAGCCCGCCCAGGGCAAGGTTCCCGTGCTCATCGGCGGCCACGGCGCGACCCGTACGCCGCGGCTGGCCGCGAAGTACGCCGACGAGTTCAACATCCCGTTCGCCTCGGTCGAGGACAGCGAGCGGCAGTTCGGCCGGGTCCGGGCCGCCGCCGAGGAGGCCGGCCGCGGCGCGGACGACCTGACGTACTCCAACGCGCTCGTGGTCTGTGTCGGCCGGGACGACCAGGAGGTCGCCCGGCGCGCCGCGGCGATCGGCCGTGAGGTGGACGAGCTGAAGGCCAACGGCCTGGCCGGCTCCCCGGCCGAGGTCGTCGACAAGATCGGCCGGTACGCCGCGATCGGCTCCCGCCGCGTCTACCTCCAGGTGCTCGACCTCGACGACCTGGACCACCTGGAGCTGATCTCCGCCCAGGTGCAGTCGCAGCTGTCGTAGGACGGACGGCTCACGGCCACGTCCTTCCCCGCTCGGCCGGGCGGGCCGGGAAGGACGTCGCCGTTCGGCGCGGTCGAGGAGCCCGCGGCGCCGTGGTGACCCGCCCAGACCTGAAGTGCCGCCTCCACCACGGCCGTTGGGAGCGGTGCCCGTGTGGGCGGTCACGCCCGTCATCCCCGGGGAGAGGTGCGCCCCGCCGTCCGGGTCGCCCGCCCGGGCCCGGGGGATGCCGGGGTGGTGCAGGTATGTGATGGAGTAGGGACCATGGGGTCCGGCATCTACGTCCATGCGTTCCGTGACGGCGACGTCGTGCCGATGGACGCCGCCGCCGTGCGTGAGGTGCTGGTGCCGTACGCCCCGTACGACGTGCCCGACGGCGAGCCGGTCGAGTGGGTGCGGGCCGCCGACGGCACTGACGCCGACGTGTATCTGCACCTCGGGGTGTCGTTCGACCGGCCGGGCCCCGGTGTTCTGGACATCGTCGCCGAGCTGGCCCGCCGCACCGGCGCGGCGATCGTGCTGCTCGGGGATCCGACGGTGATCGTGACCAGCGAGGACGACGTGCGGCAGCTGCCGGAGGACCTGCGGGCACGGGCGGTCGTGGTGCCGCCCGCCGCGCTGACCGGGCAGGCGATCGAACAGGTCGTCAATCCGCGCCCGGAGCCCCGCCGCCGCCCGCTGCTGCCGCCGTTCCCGTACCACCCGGATCCGGTCGCCACCGGCTCGGTGAGGGCAGCCGACGAGCCGTGCGCGTGCTGCGGACACGACCAGGGCTGGATCTACACCGGCCCGGTCCACGGCGAGGACGTGCCGGACGGACGGCTGTGCCCCTACTGCATCGCGTACGGCACGGCGGCCAGGCGCCTCGGCGTGTTCTTCAACGACGTGGACGCCGGGCGGATGCCGGACGGGACGGCCCGGCAGATCTGCGAGCGCACCCCCGGCTTCGCCACCTGGCAGGACTGGGGCTGGCCGGAGCATTGCCGCGACGGCGCGGTGTTCCTCGGCGCGGCCGGCGTGCGCGAACTGCGGCCTTATCCCGACGCGTTGGACCACCTGCGCCGGGAGTGCGCCGCGTGGGGCTGGGCGGACGGCACGGCCGAGGAGTTCCTCGCGGCGCTCGACAAGGACGGACAGCCGACCGCGTACCTCTTCCGCTGCCGCGTCTGCGGGACGCATCTCGCGCGGGCCGACTTCAGCTGAAACCTCGCGCGACGTGGGCCGGTCCGAGCCGGGACCCGGTGATTGTGAACCAGTTGTGATCTCCGCGTGCCGGAATTGTGGGCTCCGTCACGGCGTCCATGATCGCGGCCTGATCGGATGACCCCGTGCGCAAAGTCCTGCCTCTCGCTCTCGCCGCCCTCTTCGCCCTGTCGGCCTGCCAGTTCACCGACCGCCTCAGCGGCGACGACGACTCCGCGGGTGAGGCCCGCCGTCTCAACGCCGTCTCGGCGTTCCCGCTGTACGCGTACGACATCGACCCCTCCGCGGCCGACAACCAGGCCGTCGACCGGGCGCAGTGGATCCTCGCCAAGCGGTGCATGGTCCGGCTCGGCTTCTCGGGCTTCGCGGTGCTGGACACCAAGTCGGTCGAGTCGACCTACCCGGTCCGGCAGGGCACGCTCGACCTCAGCAGTTCCGTCGGCGACGACCGGCCGTACGGCGTGGACGACCCCGACCTGGCGTCCGAGCACGGCTACCACAACCAGGACCCGGCCGCCGGCACCCAGCACCTGGAGTGGCCCACCGACCAGTTCCTGGCCCTCACCGCCGAGTTCGGGACCGGCGACAGCCACTTCGCGCACGGACACCGCATACCCGAGGGCGGTTGCCTGGGGCAGGCACGACAGAAGATCACCGGCCCCACGCCCGCCACGAAGGTCGACGGCATACGGCTCACCGGCACCACCTCGATCGCCATGCGCCTGTGGATCCAGTCCGGCAAGGAGGCCCGCAAGGACCCGGCCTGGAAGAAGGCCGAGCGTGCCTGGTCGGACTGCATGAAGAAGCGCGGCTTCCACTACACCGACCCGGACGCGGCAGCCCTGGACATGGCCTGGTTCCGCACCGAGAAGCCCACCGGCAAGGAGCGCAAGACGGCCGCCGCCGACGCGACGTGCAAGCTCGACACCGGATACATCCAGTCCGTCCACGCCGTCCAGGCGCGCGCCCAGAAGAGCGCCATCAGCCGGAACAAGCAGGAGCTGGAGGACCAGCGCGCGGCGCAGCAGCGGGCCGTGCGCAACGCCCGCGCCGTCGTCGCCGCGGGGTCGTGACGAGGGGAGAAGAGGAGAGCGGCCGGGAAAACGGGTGGTCACCGGGGGCGGGGCCCGGAAGAATCGCTGAGGTGTTCCTGACGATCTCGACGCGCGGCGACGCCGCCCACCCGGCCACCGACCTGGGGTACCTGCTGCACAAGCACCCCGGCAAGGCGCAGAAGTTCTCCACGTCCCATGGCACCGCCCACGTCTTCTACCCCGAGGCGGACGAGCAGCGCTGCACGGCCGCGCTGCTCCTGGAGATCGACACGGTCGCGCTGGTCCGGCGGGGCAAGGGCAAGGGCCGCGGCGGCGCTCCGGACGCGGCGCTCGCGCAGTACGTCAACGACCGCCCCTACGCGGCCTCCTCGCTGCTCGCGGTCGCGCTGAGCGGCGTCTTCTCCAGCGCCCTGCGCGGGGTGTGCGCCGCCCGCCCGGAACTGCCGGAGCGGGCGCGGCCGTTGCGTGTCGAGGTGCCCGCGCTGCCCGCGCGCGGCGGCCCCGGCCTCGTCCACCGCCTCTTCGAGCCGCTCGGCTGGACGGTCACGGCCGAACCGGTCGCGCTCGACACCGAGTTCCCCGCGTGGGGCGACTCCCGCTACGTCCGGCTCGTCCTGGAGTCCGACACCCTGACGCTCGCCGAGGCCCTGCGCCACCTGTACGTGCTGCTGCCCGTCCTCGACGACGCCAAGCACTACTGGGTCTCCTCCGACGAGGTCGACAAGCTGCTGCGCGCGGGCGAGGGCTGGCTGCCCGGGCACCCCGAGCAGAAGCTCATCACCAGCCGGTACCTCTCCCGTCGCTGGTCGCTGACCCGGCAGGCGACGGAGCGGCTGGAGCTGGTCCGGCTCGCCGAGGCCGACGACAGCGAGGTCGAGGAGATCGACAACGCGGTCGCCGAGGAGACGGAGGCCGAGGAGAGGCCGACCCCGCTGGCCGTGCTGCGCCGGGAGGCGATCCTCGCCGCGCTCCGGGCGTCCGGCGCCCCCCGGGTGCTCGATCTCGGCTGCGGACAGGGGCAGTTGGTGCAGGAACTGCTGAAGGACACGCGGTTCACGGAGATCGTGGGGCTCGACGTGTCGGCGCGGGCGCTCACCATCGCCGCGCGGCGGCTGAAGCTGGACCGCATGGGAGAGCGCCAGGCGTCCCGGGTCCGGCTCCTCCAGGGCTCGCTCGCCTACACCGACAAGCGCCTGAAGGGCTACGACGCCGCCGTGCTCAGCGAGGTGATCGAGCACCTCGACCTGCCCCGGCTGCCCGCCCTGGAGTACGCGGTGTTCGGCGCCGCCCGCCCGCGCACGGTCGTCGTGACGACCCCGAACGTCGAGTACAACGTCCGCTGGGAGACCCTGCCCGCGGGGCACGTCCGGCACGGCGACCACCGCTTCGAGTGGACCCGTGAGGAGTTCCGCGCCTGGGCCGCCCGGATCGCCGGACTCCACGGCTACGACGTCGAGTTCACCCCCATAGGCCCCGACGACCCCGAGGTCGGCCCGCCCACCCAGATGGCCCTGTTCCACCGCGACGACACCGAGAAGGAGGCGAAGGCGGCATGACCGAGACGCAGCACACGGGACGGGTCCTGCCCGTCACCGACCTCTCCCTCGTCGTCCTCGTCGGCGCCTCCGGCTCCGGCAAGTCCACCTTCGCCCGGCGGCACTTCAGGCCCACCGAGGTGATCTCCTCCGACTTCTGCCGCGGCCTCGTCAGCGACGACGAGAACGACCAGAGCGCGACCCGGGACGCCTTCGACGTCCTGCACTACATCGCCGGCAAACGCCTCGCCGCCGGCCGCCGCACGGTGGTGGACGCCACCAGCGTGCAGCAGGACAGCCGGCGCCAGCTGATCGAACTGGCGAAGAAGTACGACGTGCTGCCCATCGCCGTCGTCCTCGACGTGCCCGAGGAGGTGTGCGCCGAGCGCAACGCGGCCCGCACCGACCGCGCCGACATGCCCCGCCGGGTCATCCAGCGCCACATCCGCGAACTGCGCCGCTCCCTGCGGCACCTGGAGCGCGAGGGCTTCCGCAAGGTGCACGTGCTGCGCGGGGTCGAGGAGATCGACGGCGCCACCGTCGTCACCGAGAAGCGCTTCAACGACCTGACCCACCTCACCGGCCCCTTCGACATCATCGGCGACATCCACGGCTGCTCGGCCGAACTGGAGTTGCTGCTGGCCAAGTTGGGCTATGCGGACGGCGTGCACCCCGCGGGCCGTACCGCCGTCTTCGTCGGCGACCTGGTCGACCGCGGCCCGGACTCGCCGGGCGTGCTGCGCCGGGTGATGTCGATGGTCGGGTCCGGCAACGCGCTGTGCGTGCCGGGCAACCACGAGAACAAGTACGGCCGCTACCTCAAGGGCCGCAAGGTCCAGCACACCCACGGGCTCGCCGAGACCATCGCCCAGATGGAGGGCGAGAGCGAGGAGTTCCGGGCCGAGGTACGCCGCTTCCTGGACGGCCTCGTCAGCCACTACGTCCTCGACGGCGGCAGGCTGGTCGTCTGCCACGCCGGTCTGCCCGAGAAGTACCACGGCCGCACCTCCGGCCGGGTCCGCTCGCACGCCCTGTACGGCGACACCACCGGCGAGACCGACGAGTTCGGGCTGCCGGTGCGCTACCCGTGGGCGGAGGACTACCGGGGCCGCGCGGCCGTCGTCTACGGGCACACCCCGGTCCCGGAGGCGTCCTGGCTCAACAACACCATCTGCCTGGACACCGGCGCCGTCTTCGGCGGCAAGCTGACCGCGCTGCGCTGGCCGGAGCGCGAGCTGGTCGACGTACCGGCCGAGCGGGTCTGGTACGAGCCGGCCCGCCCCCTGCGCGCCGAGGCGCCCGGCGGGCAGGACGGCCGGCCGCTGGACCTGGCCGACGTGCACGGCCGCCGGGCCGTCGAGACCCGGCACGCGGGCATGGTCGCGGTGCGCGAGGAGAACGCGGCGGCGGCCCTGGAGGTCATGAGCCGCTTCGCGATCGACCCGCGCCTGCTGCCGTACCTCCCGCCGACCATGGCGCCGACGGCGACGTCACAGGTGGATGGCTACCTGGAGCACCCCGAGGAGGCCTTCGCACAGTACGCGCGCGACGGCGTCGGGCGGGTCGTGTGCGAGGAGAAGCACATGGGCTCGCGGGCCGTGGCCCTGGTGTGCCGCGACGCGGCGGCGGCCGCGAGGCGCTTCGGCGTGCAGGGCCCGACCGGGTCCCTCTACACCCGCACCGGGCGCCCCTTCTTCGACGACGAGACGGTGACCGAGGAGATCCTCGCCCGGCTGCGCTCGGCGGTGACGGACGCCGGACTGTGGGACGAACTGGCCACCGACTGGCTGCTGTTGGACGCCGAGCTGATGCCCTGGTCGCTGAAGGCCTCGGGTCTGCTGCGCGGCCAGTACGCGGCCGTGGGCGCCGCGTCGGGCGCGGTGTTCCCGGGCGCGCTCGGCGCGCTGGAGGCCGCCGCCGCGCGGGGCGTGGACGTCGGCGGGCTGCTGGAGCACCAGCGCGAACGGGCGGCCGACGCGGCCGCGTTCACCGCCGCCTACCGCCGCTACTGCTGGACCACGGACGGCCTGGACGGCGTCCGCCTGGCCCCGTTCCAGCTGCTCGCCGTCCAGGGCCGCAGCCTCGCCGCGCTGCCGCACGACGAGCAACTGGCCCTGCTCGACCGGCTGGTGGAGCACGACGGCACCGGGCTGCTGCGGACGACCAGAAGGCTGTACGTCGACACCGGTGACCCGCAGTCGGTGCGCGCCGGTGTCGACTGGTGGCTGGAGATGACCGGCCGCGGCGGCGAGGGCATGGTGGTCAAGCCGGTCGGCGCGGTGGTCCGGAACCCGGAGGGGCGGCTGGTGCAGCCCGGCATCAAGTGCCGGGGGCGGGAGTACCTGCGGATCGTCTACGGGCCCGAGTACACCCGGCCGGACAACCTGGCCCGGCTGCGGCAGCGGTTCCTGAACCACAAGCGGTCCCTGGCGCTGCGCGAGTACGCCCTCGGCCTGGAGGCCCTGGACCGGCTCGCGGAGGGCGAGCCGCTGTGGCGGGTGCACGAGGCCGTGTTCGGGGTGCTGGCCCTGGAGTCGGAGCCCGTCGACCCCCGTCTGTAGGGCCTGAGGGCGTACGACCTGGTCAGCCGACCAGCCGCAGCCGCCGCTCGCACACACCGAAGCGGACCGTCCGGCCCCGGGCCGGACGGTCCGCTTCGGTGCCGGTCCCACCAGCACGCAGTCCCAGGCGGTATGGGTGTCGTCGGCGACGGCCTGCACACCGGGGTTGCTGCCGGGGGCGTCGCCGGGTTGCGCTTCTCGTCAATGAGACGAGAACAGGAAGTGGCAGAAACGGGCGACAGGGGCGTGAAGACGGTCGCGTGCGGCCAGGATGGAGGCATGACCTACCGTGTCGACTCCGAGGCCGGTCGGCTGCGCCGCGTCATCCTGCACCGGCCCGACCTGGAGCTCAAAAGGCTCACCCCCAGCAACAAGGACGCCCTCCTCTTCGACGACGTGCTGTGGGTGCGCCGGGCGCGCGCCGAGCACGACGGATTCGCCGACGTCCTGCGCGACCGCGGTGTCGCCGTGCACCTCTTCGGCGACCTGCTCACCGAGACCCTCGAACTCCCCGCGGCCCGCGACCTCGTCCTCGACCGGGTCTTCCACGAGAAGGAGTACGGCCCGCTCGCCGCCGACCATCTGCGCGCCGCCTTCGCGGCCCTGCCCGCGCGGGAACTGGCCGAGGCGCTCGTGGGCGGCATGACCAAGCGGGAGTTCCTCCAGGCGCACGCGGAGCCGACGTCCGTCCGCTTCCATGTGATGGACCTCGACGACTTCCTCCTCGGCCCCCTGCCCAACCACCTGTTCACCCGCGACACCTCCGCCTGGATCTACGACGGGGTCGCCATCAACGCCATGCGGCTGCCCGCCCGGCAGCGCGAGACCGTCCACTTCGAGGCGATCTACCGGCACCACCCGCTCTTCCGCGACGAGACGTTCCGGGTCTGGTCGCAGGGGCAGGCCGACCATCCGTCCACCATCGAGGGCGGCGACGTGCTGGTGATCGGCAACGGCGCCGTGCTGATCGGCATGAGCGAGCGCACCACCCCGCAGGCCGTGGAGATGCTGGCCTACCAGCTGTTCGCGGCCGGCTCCGCGCGCACGATCGTCGCGCTCGACATGCCCAAGCGGCGCGCCTTCATGCACCTCGACACCGTGATGACCATGGTCGACGGCGACATCTTCACCCAGTACGCGGGCCTCGGCATGCTGCGCTCATACACCATCGAACCGGGCGTCGGCGACCGGGAGCTGAAGGTCACCGACCATCCACCGGAGCACATGCACCGCGCCATCGCCGCCGCCCTCGGCCTCGGTGAGATCCGGGTGCTGACCGCCACCCAGGACGTGCACGCCGCCGAGCGCGAGCAGTGGGACGACGGCTGCAACGTGCTCGCGGTCGAGCCCGGCGTCGTCGTCGCCTACGAGCGCAACGCGACCACCAACACCCACCTGCGCAAGCAGGGCATCGAGGTGATCGAGATCCCGGGCAGCGAGCTGGGCCGGGGCCGGGGCGGCCCGCGCTGCATGAGCTGCCCGGTGCAGCGCGACCCCGTCTGACCGCTGGGCCCGAGGGGACTGATGGGCGTGCCGGGGCGGTGTCCCCGGCCGGTGTGATGAAGCGGACCCCGAGGAGGCTGTATAGAAATTCAGGACGTCGTATAGAATTCCAAAGTCCTGTCCCTCACGTACCTCCGGAGCGCCCCCATGGCGACAGTCCCGACCGCCCTTGCCGGCCGCCACTTCCTCAAGGAGCTGGACTTCACCGAGCAGGAGTTCCGCGGCCTGGTCGAGCTGGCGGCCGAGCTGAAGGCCGCCAAGCGGGCCGGGGCCGAGCCGCAGTACCTGAAGGGCAGGAACATCGCGCTGGTCTTCGAGAAGACCTCGACGCGCACCCGCTGCGCGTTCGAGGTCGCCGCCGCCGACCAGGGCGCCCACACGACCTACCTCGACCCGGCCGGCTCCCAGATCGGGCACAAGGAGTCCGTGAAGGACACCGCGCGCGTGCTCGGCCGCATGTTCGACGCGATCGAGTACCGGGGCCACGGCCAGGGTGTCGTCGAGGAGCTGGCCGCCCACGCCGGCGTCCCCGTCTACAACGGCCTCACCGACGAGTGGCACCCCACCCAGATGCTCGCCGACGTGCTCACCATGACCGAGCACACCGACAAGCCGCTGGACCAGGTCACCTTCGCCTACCTCGGCGACGCCCGCTACAACATGGGCAACTCCTACCTCGTCACCGGCGCCCTGCTCGGCATGGACGTGCGGATCGTCGCGCCCAGGGTGCTGTGGCCGGACGAGACGATCGTCGCGGTCGCCCGGCAGCTCGCCACCGCCTCCGGCGCCCGGGTCACGCTCACCGAGGACGTGCCGGAGGGTGTGCGCGGCGCCGACTTCATCGCGACCGACGTCTGGGTGTCCATGGGCGAGCCCAAGGAGGTCTGGGACGAGCGCATCGCGCTGCTCGGCCCGTACGCCGTGACCATGGACGTCCTCGCCGCCACCGGGAACCCTGACGTGAAGTTCCTGCACTGTCTGCCGGCCTTCCACGACCTCGGCACCAAGGTCGGCCTGGAGATCCACGAGCGGCACGGACTGACCGAGCTGGAGGTCACCGACGAGGTCTTCGAGTCCGAGCACTCCGTCGTCTTCGACGAGGCGGAGAACCGGATGCACACGATCAAGGCGGTCCTCGTGGCCACCCTCGCCCGATCCGCGTCACACAGCCTTGCCTGACCGGCCTCACCAGGCCTTATCCTGACCGGCGGCCCGAAAACACCCCTTTCGGTGCCGTCGGCGCGGTCCCACGGCGACCGCGCGTGCCGCCACGACGACCCCACGACGGTCGTCCGCACCACCGAGAAACGAGCACCACCCGCATGCCCGCTCCCCGCATCAAGTCCCCGCAAGCGCTTGTCGCCGAATCCGGCGCCGACCGCGAGGGACACGGCCTGAAGCGCACGATGGGCCTCTTCCAGCTCATCTGCTTCGGCGTCGGCGCCATCGTCGGCACCGGCATCTTCGTCGGCCTCTCCGACTCCGTCGCCCAGGCCGGTCCGGCCGTCGTCGTCTCCTACGTGCTCGCCGCGATCACCTGCGTCTTCACCGCCTTCTCCTTCGCGGAGCTGGGCGGCGCGATCCCGGTCTCCGGCTCCTCGTACTCCTTCGCCTACGCCGGCCTCGGCGAGTCCACCGCCTTCCTGGTCGGCTGGTGCCTGCTGCTGGAGTACGGCGTCTCGATCTCGGCCGTGGCCGTCGGCTGGAGCCAGTACGTCAACGAACTGCTGCACAGCCTCACCGGAGTCCAGCTCCCCGCCGCGCTGTCGGCCGGCCCCGGCGACGGCGGGATCGTCAACCTGCCCGCCGTGATCGTCATCGCCATGGCCTCGGTGCTGCTGGTGCGCGGCGTGCGCGAGAGCGCCCGGGCGACGGCCGCGATGGCCGCCGTCAAGCTCGTCATCCTGCTGGCCTTCTGCGCCATCGGCTACAGCGCCTTCAAGCACGGCAACCTCACCCCGTTCTCGCCGGCCGGCCTCGGCGGCATCGGCGCGGGCACCACCGCCGCGTTCTTCTCGTACATCGGCTTCGACGCGATCACCACCGCCGGCGAGGAGGCCAAGAACCCGCGCCGGGACATCCCCGTGGCGATCATGGTCTGCATGGGCATCGTGACCGTGCTGTACTGCGCGGTCGCGCTCGCCGCGATCGGCGCCGTCGGCGGCAGGCAGGTCGCCGGCCGCCCCGCGGCCCTGTCCTACGTCGTCAACGAGGTCACGGGCTCGACCGTCGGCGGCGGCGTGATCGCCTTCGGCGCGGTCGTCGCCATCGCCTCCGTCGTCCTCGCGGTGATGTACGGCCAGACCCGCATCCTGATGTCGATGTCCCGGGACGGCCTGATCCCGCGCGTCTTCGAGAAGGTGAACCCGAAGACCGCCACCCCGGTCGCCGGCACCCTGATCGTCGCCGTGGTCTTCGCGCTCCCGGCGGCCTTCGCCTCGCTGGACGCGGTGATGAACCTGTGCACCATCGGCACGCTCGCGATCATGGCCGTCGTCAACATCGCGGTGCTGGCCCTGCGCCGCCGCGAACCGGGCCTCACCCGCAGCTTCCGCGTCCCGCTCTACCCGGTGGGCCCGCTGCTCGGCATCGGCTTCTGCCTGTACCTGATGTACGAGACCGGCTGGCGGACCTGGATCCAGTTCGCCGTGTTCCTCGCGGTCGGCCTCGCGATCTACGCCGCCTACGGCCGCCGGCACTCCACCCTGGCCACCGCGGCCCCCGAGGTCACTGCGAGCGCCGCCGCTGAGCGGGAACCACAGGCAGTGTGAACCACACCGCCTTGCCCGACGGGGTGGGGCGGTGCCCGCAGGACGAGCTGAGGGCACGGATGAGCAGCAGCCCGCGCCCGTCCTCCTGCCAGGGGTCCGGCACCTCGATCACCGGCCGGGTCAGATGGCCGGGGGGCGCCGGGTCCGCGTCGTGCACCTCGACCTGGCAGCCGGTCGGCAGCAGCCGCACCACCAGCTCTATCGGGCCGCGCCCGGCGGTGTGCTCCACCGCGTTGGCCACCAGCTCGGCGGTGAGCAGCTCCGCGGTGTCGCTGTCGGCCGTGTGCTCCACCTCGGCGAGAGCCGTGCGCACCAGGGCCCGCGCCACAGGCACCGCCGCGGCGGTGTGCGGCAGCGCGATGCGCCAGGAGGCCGATTCGGTGGGGCGTTCGTGCAAGGCGAGTCCGTTCATGGAGCAGGCTGTCCTGCTTTCGACTGTAGGAATGGTACGGGCCCCGGCCACGGGGACGGCCTGGGGGCTTCGCCCGGGACCCCGGCCCTGTCGGCCCGGACCCCGGTACCAGGCGGCTTACCCAGGCGAACGCCCCGTGTCCCCCACCCGTCCCCGCTGTTACGGCCCTGTCGCCGATCGGTGACACAGGCATGTCGCGTCCTCGTGACGACAGTCAGAAACAGGTGATAACTTCGAGGGACACAGCGCCACGTACGGACCCCAGCCAAGGAGGCCGCACGTCATGAGTCCCTTCACCGGCTCCGCCGCCCGCACCTCCGACTGGGAGCACCTGCGGGTCTCTCTCGCCGACGGGGTCGCCACCGTCACCCTCGCCCGCCCCGACAGACTCAACGCCCTCACCTTCGGCGGATACGCCGACCTGCGCGATCTGCTCGCCGAGCTCTCCCGGGAGCGTGCCGTGCGCGCCCTGGTGCTGGCCGGCGAGGGCCGCGGCTTCTGCTCCGGCGGCGACGTGGACGAGATCATCGGCGCCACGCTCGCCATGGACACCGCCCAGCTGCTCGACTTCAACCGGATGACCGGCCAGGTCGTGCGGGCGATCCGTGAATGCCCGTTCCCGGTGATCGCCGCCGTGCACGGGGTGGCGGCGGGCGCGGGCGCGGTCCTCGCCCTGGCCGCCGACTTCCGCGTCGCGGACCCCTCGGCCCGCTTCGCCTTCCTCTTCACCCGCGTCGGCCTGTCCGGCGGCGACATGGGCGCGGCCTATCTGCTGCCCCGGGTCGTCGGCCTCGGCCACGCCACCCGCCTGCTCATGCTGGGCGAGCCGGTCCGCGCCCCCGAGGCGGAGCGCATCGGCCTGATCAGCGAGCTGACGGACGAGGGCCACGCCGACGAGGCGGCCCAGGCCCTCGCCCGCCGCCTCGCCGACGGCCCGGCCCTGGCCCACGCCCAGACGAAGGCCCTGCTGACAGCCGAGCTGGACATGCCGCTGGCCGCCGCGGTCGAACTGGACGCCCAGGCCCAGGCTCTGCTGATGAACGGCGAGGACTACGCCGAGTTCCACGCGGCGTTCACCGAGAAGCGCCCGCCGAAGTGGCAGGGGAGGTGACACCGGCATGAAGGTCGCCGTCATCGGGGGCGGTCCCGGCGGTCTGTACGCCGCCGCCCTGCTCAAGCGCCTCGACCCGGCCCGCGAGATCACCCTGTGGGAGCGCAACGCCCCCGACGACACCTTCGGCTTCGGCGTCGTCCTCTCCGACGAGACCCTCGGCGGCATCGAACATGCCGACCCCGTGGTCTACGAGGCCCTGCGCCGGGACTTCGTCCGCTGGGACGACATCGACATCGTGCACCGGGGCACGACCCACCGCTCCGGCGGCCACGGCTTCGCCGCACTGGGCAGGCGGCGCCTCCTGGAGATCCTGCACGAGCGCTGCCACGCCCTCGGCGTGGACATCCGCTTTCGCACCGAGGCCCCGCGCCCGGACACGCTGTCGGCCGAGTACGACCTCGTCATCGCCGCCGACGGGGTGCACAGCACCACCCGCGAGGCGTACGCCCACGCCTTCGGCCCCCGGGTGAGCGCACACCGCTGCCGTTACATCTGGCTCGCCGCCGACTTCCCCTTCGACGCCTTCCGCTTCGAGATCGCCGAGACCGAGCACGGCCCGGTGCAACTGCACGGCTACCCGTACGCGGCCGACGCCTCCACCGTGATCGTGGAGATGCGCGAGGAGGTGTGGCGGGCGGCCGGATTCGAGGAGCCGGAGCCGGCGGAGTCCGTCGAGCGGTGCGCCAAGATCTTCTCGGCGGCCCTGCGCGGCCGCCCCCTGCGCTCCAACAAGTCGGCCTGGACGACGTTCCGGACGGTGGTCAACGACCGGTGGTCCCACACCAACGTGGTCCTTCTCGGCGACGCCGCCCACACCGCCCACTTCTCCATCGGCTCCGGCACCAAGCTCGCCGTGGAGGACGCGCTCGCCCTCGCCGCCTGCCTGGAGGAACAGCCGGACGTGGCACGGGCGTTGACCGCGTACGAAGCGGAGCGCCGGCCCGTCGTCGCCTCCACCCAGCGGGCCGCCCGGGCGAGCCTGGAGTGGTTCGAGGACCTGGCCCGCTACCGCGCCCAGCCGCCGCGCCAGTTCGCCTTCAACCTGCTCACCCGCAGCCGCCGGGTCACCCACGACAACCTCCGGCTGCGCGACGCGCACTTCACCGGGGCCGTCGAGCGCGAGTTCGGCTGCCCGCCCGGCACGCCCCCGATGTTCACCCCGTTCCGGCTGCGCGGACTGACCCTGCGCAACCGGGTCGTGGTGTCGCCGATGGACATGTACTCCGCCGTCGACGGCGTCCCCGGCGACTTCCACCTCGTCCACCTCGGCGCCCGCGCCCTCGGCGGGGCCGGGCTGGTGATGACCGAGATGGTGTGCGTGAGCGAGCAGGGCCGGATCACCCCGGGCTGCGCCGGGCTGTACACGGGCCGGCAGACCGAGGCGTGGCGGCGCGTCACCGACTTCGTGCACCAGCAGGCGCCGGGCACGGCGATCGGGGTGCAGCTCGGGCACGCCGGCCGCAAGGGCTCCACCCGGCCGATGTGGGAGGGCATGGACGAGCCGCTGCCCACGGGTAACTGGCCGCTCGTCGCCGCCTCCCCGCTGCCGTACAAGCCGGGCAGCCAGCTGCCGCGGCAGCTGTCGCGGGCCCAACTGACCGATGTGCGCGAGCAGTTCACGGCCGCCGCCTGGCGGGCCGCACGGGCCGGGTTCGATCTGCTCGAACTGCACTGCGCCCACGGCTACCTGCTCTCCGGCTTCCTGTCCCCGCTCACCAACCGCCGCACCGACGGCTACGGCGGCTCGCTGGAGAAGCGGCTGCGGTTCCCGCTGGAGGTCTTCGACGCCGTCCGCGCGGTGTGGCCGGCCGAGCGGCCGATGACCGTCCGCATCTCCGCCACCGACTGGGCCGAGGGCGGGACGAGCGCCGAGGACGCCGTCGCGATCGCCCGGGCCTTCCGCGCGCACGGCGCCGACGCGATCGACGTCTCCACCGGGCAGGTGGTGGCCGAGGAGCGCCCGGAGTTCGGGCGGTCGTACCAGACGCCGTTCGCCGACCGGATCCGCCACGAGGCAGGGATCCCGGTGATCGCGGTCGGCGCGATCTCCTCGTGGGACGACGTGAACTCCCTGATCCTCGCCGGACGCACCGACCTGTGCGCCCTCGCCCGCCCGCATCTGTACGACCCGCACTGGACCCTGCACGCGGCGGCCGAGCAGGGCTACGACGGCCCCGGCGTCGGCTGGCCCGCCCCCTACCGCGCGGGCAGCCGCCGCCCGCAGACCGGCCGCACGGACGCCCCGAAGCCCCGGCTCACCCTCGGCCGCTGAGCTGTCGGTGCGGCCCGCTGCCGCGTCCGACGCCTCACACCCCGGCGAACTCCGCGCCCGCGTCCCGCAGTCGTGCGTGCAGTGCGCGGAAGACCTCCGCCGAGCGCAGGCCCGGCCACCCCGCGGGCAGCAGGTCGGTGGGCAGGCCGGGGTCGGTGTAGGGCAGGTGGCGCCAGGAGTCGAGGGCGAGGAGGTAGTCGCGGTAGGCCTCCTCGGGCGGGGTGCCCGGGCGGTGTTCCCAGGCGCGCAGCACCGGGGCGTGGGTGTCCAGGAAGAGCTCGTGCTCCTTGGCGATCGCGGCCAGGTCCCACCAGCGGGCGACCGCCTCGGTCGTCGGGGCGAAGCCCAGGTGCGCACCGCGGAAGAAGTCGACGTACGGGTCCAAGTGGAGGCGGCGCAGGGTGTGTTCCGCCTCCTCGTGCAGCCGCGCCGGGGCGATCCACACCCCGGGGGCCGCCGTGCCGAAGCCGAGGCCGGCCAGCCGGGAGCGCAGCACGTGCCGCTTCTGCCGCTCCGACTCGGGCACGGAGAAGACCGCCAGCACCCAGCCCTCGTCCCCGGGCGGCGCCGCCGCGTAGATACGGCGGTCGCCGTCGTCCAGCAACTGGCGTGCCTCGGGGGAGAGTTCGTAGCCCGCGGCGCCGGCGGCCGTGCGGGCCGGCACCAGCAGGCCGCGCCGTTTGAGCCGGGACACCGAGGACCGCACGGAGGGCGCGTCCACGCCGACCGCGGCCAGGAGCCGGATCAGCTCCGCGACGGGCACGGGGCCGGGCATGAAGCGGCCGTACGCGCCGTAGAGCGTGACGATGAGGGACCGGGGGGCGTGCTGCTCGGACACGTTGATCATTTTAGGTCTTCGGCATCACTGCTGGTCACCATCGGTGCGCAGACGGAACCGCTGCAGCTTGCCGGTGGCGGTGCGCGGCAGCGCGTCCAGGAAGACGAACACGCGCGGGCATTTGTAGGGCGCCAGCTCCCCCAGCAGGAAGCGGCGCAGGGCCTCGGGGTCGCGCGGCGCCCCGGCGCGCAGCACCGTGTACGCGACGGCGACCTGTCCGCGCGCCGCGTCGGGGCGGCCGACGACGGCCGTCTCCACCACGTCCGGATGGCGCAGCAGCGCGTCCTCCACCTCCGGCCCGGCGATGTTGTACCCGGCCGAGATGATCATGTCGTCGGCGCGGGCCACATAGCGGAAGTAGCCGTCGGGCTCGCGGACATAGGTGTCGCCGGTGACGTTCCAGCCGCCGCGGACGTATCCGCGCTGACGCGGGTCGGCCAGATAGCGGCAGCCGACCGGGCCGCGCACGGCCAGCAGCCCGGGCTCGCCGTCGGGCACCGGGCGGCCGTCCGCGTCCTGCACCCGGGCCTGCCAGCCCGGCACCGGCACCCCCGTGGTCCCGGGTCTGATGTGCTCGTCGGCGGCGGAGACGAAGATGTGCAGCAGCTCGGTCGCGCCGATGCCGTTGATGACCCGCACGCCGGTGCGCTCGTGCCAGGCCCGCCAGGTGGCCGCGGGCAGGTTCTCGCCGGCCGAGACGCAGCGCCGCAGCGAGGAGACGTCGTGCCCGTCCAGCTCGTCCAGCATGGCGCGGTAGGCGGTCGGGGCGGTGAACAGCACCGAGACGCGGTGCCCGGCGATCGCCGGGAGCAGGTGTTTCGGGCCGGCCTGCTCCAGCAGCAGGCTGCTGGCACCGGCCCGCATCGGGAAGATCACCAGCCCGCCGAGGCCGAAGGTGAAGCCGAGCGGGGGAGAGCCGGCGAAGACGTCGTCCGCCCGGGGGCGCAGCACGTGCCGGGAGAAGGTGTCCGCTATGGCGAGCACGTCCCGGTGGAAGTGCATGCACCCTTTCGGGCGACCCGTGGTGCCGGAGGTGAACGCGATCAGGGCGATGTCGTCGGCGGCGGTGTCGACCGCCGGGAACGGGGTGTCGGGCGCCGGGCGGCACAGCAGGTCGTCCGGGCCGTCCCCGCCGTAGGTCAGGATCCGCAGGTCCGGTGTCCCGGCCTTCACCAGGTCGGCCACCGCGCGTATGTCGCACAGCGCGTGCCGCACCCGGGCGATCTCGCACATCGTCGCCAGCTCGTGCGGGCGCTGCTGGGCCAGCACGGTGACCGCTATCGCTCCCGCCTTCAGCACGGCCAGCCAGCAGGCGGCGAGCCAGGGTGTGGTAGGGCCGCGCAGCAGCACCCGGTTGCCGGGGACCACACCGAGGTCGCCGGTGAGCACGTGCGCGATCCGGTCGACGCGGGCGCGCAGTTCGCCGTACGTCCAGCTGGGGCCTTCCGGGGTGTGGAAGACCGGGCGGTCCGCGTCGGCGTGGTCCAGCAGCTGCGCCGCGCAGTTCAGCCGGTCGGGGTAGCACAGCTCCGGCAGGTCGAACCGCAGCTCGGGCCACTCGTGCGGCGGGGGCAGATGGTCGCGCGCGAAGGTGTCGACGTGGGCCGTGACGTGCATGGCGGTTCGCCCCCTTGCCGTGACGGACGGAACTCTGCGGCGGGCTCGTGCCTGGAGCGTATCGTCTTGGTGACGGCAGTCAAGCTAGCGCGATAACGTCAGAGGGAAGACGGCAACGAGGAAGGGCGGGGCGCCCCGTGGCCCGCCCCGGAGGGAGGACCGGCCGTGCCCGCATTCTCACTCGAACCGGAGCAGACCGCCTGGTGCGCCGAACTGCGCGCGCTCGCTGCCGCACGGCTGCGCCCGCTCGCCGACCAGGGGGAGCCGGGCCACGTCAACCGGCCGCTCCTGACCGAACTCGGACGACTCGGCCTGCTGGAGCGGCTGTTCACCTCCGGCGCGCTCGACCTGTGCCTGATGCGGGAGTCCCTCGCGCAGGCCTGCACCGAGGCCGAGACCGCCCTCGCCCTCCAGGGCCTCGGCGCCCATCCGGTGCACGCCCACGGCAGCCCGGCCCAGCGCAAGCACTGGCTGCCGAAGGTCGCCGACGGCAGCGCGGTCGCGGCCTTCGCGCTGAGCGAGCCCGGCGCCGGCTCGGACGCGGCCGCGCTCTCCCTCGCCGCCGAGCCGGACGGCACCGGCATCGGCGGCTGGCGGCTCACCGGCGAGAAGTGCTGGATCTCCAACGCCCCCGAGGCCGACTTCTACACCGTCTTCGCCCGCACCACACCCGGCGCCGGAGCCCGCGGCGTGACCGCCTTCCTCGTCCCCGCCGACCGCCCCGGACTCACCGGCACCGCCCTGGAGATGCTCTCCCCGCACCCCATCGGCGCCCTTCGCTTCGACGCCGTCCCGGTCACCGCCGCCGACGTGCTCGGCGAGACCGACCGCGGCTTCGCCGTCGCCATGGGCACCCTGAACCTCTTCCGGCCCAGCGTCGGCGCGTTCGCGGTCGGCATGGCCCAGGCCGCACTGGACGCCACCGTCGACCACACGCGGCGGCGGGAGGCGTTCCGGGGCACGCTGAAGGACCTCCAGGCCGTCGCCCACCAGGTCGCCGAGATGGCGCTGCGCACCGAGGCGGCCCGGCTGATGGTCTACGCGGCGGCGACCGCGTACGACCAGGGCGCCCCCGGCGTCCCCGGGCGGGCCGCGATGGCCAAGCTGCTCGCCACCGAGACCGCGCAGTACGTCGTCGACACCGCCGTCCAGCTGCACGGCGCCCGCGCCCTGCGCCGCGGCCACCTCCTCGAACACCTCTACCGCGAGGTGCGCGCACCCCGCGTCTACGAGGGCGCGAGCGAGGTCCAACGAGGCATCATCGCCAAGGAGTTGTACGCCACCGCTGACCATCAGGAGGCCCGGTGAGCACCGAGCGCGTCAACCCGCCCACCCTCACGCGAATCAACCCGCCCACCCTCACGCGTATCAACCCGCCCACCCTCTCCCCGCCCTCAGGCTTCTCGCACGCCGTCGTCGCCGCCGGCTCCCGTGTGGTGTTCCTCGCGGGCCAGACCGCCCTCGACACCGACGGCAAGGTCACCGGCGCGACGCTCCCCGAGCAGTTCGAGAAGGCGCTCGGCAACCTCCTCACCGCCCTGCGCGCGTCCGGCGGCACCCCCGCCGACCTCGCCCGGGTCACGGTCTACGCCACGGACGTCGCCGCCTACCGCGCCCACGCGGGCCGGCTGGGCCGGATCTGGCGGGACCTCGCGGGCCGGGACTATCCCGCGATGGCTGTCGTGGAGGTCGTACGGCTGTGGGACGAGCAGGCGATGGTCGAGCTGGACGGGTTCGCCGTACTGCCCTGACCGGTGTCCGTCCAGGCCGTTCAGACCGCCGCCGGGGGCCGCTCCGCCGGAAGCCGGCACGGCGGGACGACGCTGCCGTCCGCGTGCAGCTCGCCGCTGTCGTCGAAGACGATCGAGCCGTCGCACAGCAGCGTCCAGCCCTGTTCGGGGTGGGCGGCGACCGGGTGCCGCGGGGCCGTGGCGGACGCGGGGCACGAGGACCGGCAGGAGCACATGGCGCACCTCCACAACGGGACGTGAGCGGGGCCGGCGGGTCCGGCCGTCGCCCGTCACCTCAGACCATGCGACCGCCGTGAACGCGCCGGAACCGCTCGCCGTGAAGCGTGACAACACCCGGACAACTCCCGGACGGTTCCATGACGCGCCACCGTTGGAGTGACGGTCACGCCCTGCGGCACGGACGCCCGGTATCCAGTGGAACTCTCGACCCCATCACCCCAGGGAACCGGGAGGTACCCCCATGCCCGTTCGCCCCGCTCTCGCCTCGGCCCTCGGCGCCGCGGCCCTGCTCTGCGCCGCCGTCGGCCCGGCCGGCGCCGCGCCCGCTGCGCCTACGGAGACCGTCACCGTCGACGCCACCGGCAAGCTCGCCTCCGACGGCACCGTCACGCTCTCCGGCACCTACCGGTGCACCGCCGGCACCGGACCGGTGTTCGTCAGCTCCTCGATCAGCCAGGGCGACTCCCGCGTCCGGTACGGCATCGGCGGCAGCGGCGCGCGGTGCGACGGCGCCGAGCACCACTGGAAGAACTCCGGCAAGCCCGGCGAAGAGACCCTCAAGACCGGCAAGGCCCACGTCCAGGCCACCCTCATGGAACTGCGGCCCACGGACACCGGCCTCATCGGCGACCTCCCGCTGCCCGCCTTCCACGCGACGGCCGACCAGGACATCACGCTCGCCAAGCAGTGAGCCCCGGCCGTGAGCCGGACGGCCCGGGCGCGCAGCGGCCCGGACCGCCCGGCGGCCCCGCCGGGCTCAGGAGCGCTGCCAGCTGTGCGGGGCGTGGTAGGCGTGCGGGCGCCAGGAGGTGCCGCCGGGGGTGGCGGGGGCGGTGCCGGGCGCGGTCAGGGCGCTGCGGCTGAGCAGCAGCACCGCGAGCGCGGCCAGCTCCTCCGGTGAGGCCTGACCCCGCTCGACGCGGATCGGGGGGACCGGGGACGCGGGGGACAGGGGAGCGGATCCGGACATGGGAACCTCCGTCACTGTGGGGGATTGCCGTGTTTGCGGGCGGGGCGCTCGGCGTGCTTGGTGCGCAGCATCGACAGCGCCCCGATGAGGACCGCGCGGGTGTCGGCCGGGTCGATCACGTCGTCCACGAGGCCGCGTTCGGCCGCGTAGTACGGGTGCATCAGCTCGTTCCTGTACTCCTTGACCAGCTCCGCGCGCCGGGCCTCGGGATCGTCGGCCTCGGCGATCTGCCGGCGGAAGATGACGTTCGCGGCGCCCTCGGCGCCCATCACGGCGATCTCGTTGGTCGGCCAGGCGTACGTCAGGTCCGCGCCGATCGACTGGGAGTCCATGACGATGTACGCGCCGCCGTAGGCCTTGCGCAGGATGAGGCTGATGCGCGGCACGGTCGCGTCGCAGTAGGCGTACAGCAGCTTCGCGCCGTGCCGGATGATGCCGCCGTGCTCCTGGCCGACGCCCGGCAGGAAGCCCGGCACGTCCAGCAGGGTCACGATCGGGATGCTGAAGGCGTCGCACATCTGGACGAAGCGGGCGGCCTTTTCACTCGCCTCGATGTCCAGCACGCCGGCCAGGGTCTGCGGCTGGTTGGCGACGATCCCGACCACCTGCCCGTCGAGACGGGCCAGCGCACAGATGACGTTGCGCGCCCAGCGCTGGTGCACCTCCAGGAAGTCGCCGTCGTCGACGATCTCCTCGATCACCTTCGCCATGTCGTACGGCCGGTTCCCGTCCACCGGCACCAGGTCCGCGAGCGCGGCGCAGCGCCGGTCCGCGGGGTCGTCGCAGGGCACCGGGGGCGGGTTCTCGCGGTTGTTGCGGGGGAGGAGGGAGAGCAGATAGCGGACCTCCTCCAGACAGGTCTCCTCGTCGTCGTAGGCGAAGTGGCACACGCCGCTGGTCTCGGCGTGCACGTCGGCGCCGCCGAGCCCGTTCTGGCTGATCTCCTCGCCGGTCACGGCCTTGACCACGTCCGGGCCCGTGATGAACATCTGCGAGGTCTCACGGACCATGAACACGAAGTCGGTGAGGGCCGGCGAGTACGCCGCGCCGCCCGCGCACGGGCCGAGCATCACACTGATCTGCGGGATCACGCCCGAGGCCGCGGCGTTGCGGCGGAAGATGCCGCCGTATCCGGCGAGCGCGGTCACGCCCTCCTGGATCCGGGCGCCCGCCCCGTCGTTCAGGGAGACCAGCGGCGCGCCGGCCGCCAGGGCCATGTCCATGATCTTGTGGATCTTGGCCGCGTGGGCCTCGCCCAGGGCACCGCCGAAGATCCGGAAGTCATGGGCGTAGACGAAGACCGTACGGCCCTCGACCGTGCCCCAGCCGGTGACGACGCCGTCGGTGTACGGCTTCTTCGCCTCCAGTCCGAAGCCGGTCGCCCGGTGCCTGCGCAGCGGCTCGACCTCGTGGAACGAGCCCGCGTCGAGCAGCAGGCCGATCCGCTCGCGCACGGTGAGCTTGCCCTTGGCCCTCTGGGCGGCCGTCGCCCTCTCGCTGGGGCCGGCGAGCACGCTGTCGCGTATGCCGGCCAGTTCCTCGACGCGGGACCTCATGTCTCCCCCTGCATACGTGAAGTGACGGAACCCCACTGGTCCGCCCAGCCTGGCAAGGCGGGCTGACCGGGGGCTGACGAACCGCTTACGCGGGACAACACCGCTGTTCCTCAGGCCAGTTGGAGGTGGGCGTCCCCGCTCAGGGCGGGGTCGTGGGCGAGGATCGCGCTCTCGACGCGGCGCAGCGCGGGGGAGGGCTGGATGCCGAGCTCGTCGTCGAGGCGGCGGCGCATGCGGCGGAAGGCGTCGAGGGCGTCGGCCTGCCGGCCCGCGCCGTACAGGGCGATCATCAACTGCTCGCAGAAGCGCTCGCGCAGCGGGTGGTTGGTGTGCGCCTCGGCCAGCTCCGCGAGGACGGCCGCGTGCCGTCCCAGCCGTAACTCGGCGTCGAAGCGCAGCTCCATCGCGCGCATCCGGTACTCCTCCAGGCGGGCGCCCGCCAGCTGGCACAGCGTGCCGCCGGGGAAACCGCCGAAGACCGCCCCGCGCCACAGCGCCAGCGCGTCCTCCAGCAGCCGGGCGGTGCGGCCGGCGTCCGCCGCGCCGGCGCCCTCCGCCTGCCGTACGGCCCGGACGAACTCGGCCGCGTCCAGCTCGCCCTCGCCGAGGCCCAGCCGGTAGCCGGCCGGATGGATCGTCACCCGCGAGGCCGCGCGGTCCGGCTCCAGCGTGCGGAGCCTGCGGCGCAGCCGGCTGATGTGCGCCTGGAGGGCGTTGGCCTGGTTGTCGGGGGCGGCCTCACCCCACATCTCCTCGGCCAGGCTCTCCCCGGACACCGGCCGGCCCTCGCTGACCAGCAGCGTCTGCACCAGGATGCGCTGGAGATCGCCCGGGACGTCCGCCGGGCCCGCGTCGGTGCGTATCTCCAGTGGTCCGAGAACGGAGAACCTCAGCATGTCTTTCCCCCTTGATGACAATTCCTCGGCGACGGTGTTTCCGATGTGGTGCTGCGGTGGCAGAGAAGGGTGACCGCATACGCCTCGCCCCGGCGGGCCTCGATTTCCTTCAGCGGCCCGCCGGGGCGGATTGTCCGCCGGGACGGGGGCGGCCGGCGGTTCCTGGGATCCGGAATGGTGAATTCTCATTCACCCGCGTTCGGACATCGCGATCCGGCGGTGGTGCGTACCACGGTGGGGAGGGCGGGATCCCGGCTCCGGTGCTCCGTGCCGTTCACGTCCACCACAGTGACACCGTGCGCTGACGGAATGCTGACACGCTTCTGACGCAGGGCAATGAATTTCCAACGGCCCTTTTCCCGGACGGTCCGGCGGTGCTGTACTCCCTGCAACACTCCCATGCCGCGAAAACGCTCCCGAAAGGGGTACGCGAATGACCGCCACCACCACCGAGGCCGCCACCGGAAGCAGCACCGACAGCCGGATTCTGGAGGCGATACGATCCCACACCGCGAGTGAGAATCCGAGTTCTTTCCTGGCGCTCAACAGCGGAAACAGCGTCTTCACCGCCCCGGGCGCGGACGGGGTCGTCGTGTACCGCCGCACCGGCCGCTGGGCCGTGCAGTTCGGCGGCCCCTTCGCCGCCGAGGAGGACTACGACACCCTCCTCGACGCCTTCCGGCAGCGCGTCCGGGACGAGGGGCTCGGCCTCGTCGGCGTCCAGCTCCAGCGCGCCGACGCCGAGCGTTACGCCCGGCGCGGCTTCACCGTCAACCAGGTCGGCGCCTCCTGGGCGGCGAGCCTCGCCGAATTCACCCTGCGCGGCACCAAGTTCATGCAGCTGCGCAACAAGATCTCCCGCGCCCACCGCAACGGCCTGACCATCCAGGAGGCCGACGCCGCCGACGTGCGCGAGGCCATCGCCGCCATCGACGCGGCCTGGCTCGGCTCCAAGGGCGGCGCCCAGCAACTGGAGTTCCTGGTCGGCCAGATCGGCGGCCCGGCCCAGGCCCACCGCCGGCTCTTCGTCGGCACCATCGACGGCGCCCCGGTCGCCTACATCTCGTACTCCCCGGTGTACGGCAGCCGGGCCGGCTGGATGCACGACCTCAGCCGCCGCATCCCCGAGGGCTCCCCGGGCCTGATGGAGGCCATCAACGCGCACGCCATCGAGGTGTTCCGGGCCGAGGGCGTCGAGTGGCTGCACTTCGGGTTCACCCCCTTCACCGGGCTGGACGCGAGCCACGAACTCGATGGCCACAGCCCGGCGTTCCAGTGGCTGATGCACGCCCTGTGGGCCGAGGGTGCCGCGCTGTACCCGGCGCAGACCCAGCTGTCGTACAAGCAGAAGTGGGCGCCCGACCTGAGCATCCCCGAGTACGTCGCCATCGACGGCCCGCAGGCCTCGCTGCCCGGCTTCGCCCACGTCTTCCGTGCCTGCAACGCCTTCTGACGCGTCGTCAGAGATCACCGCATCGTCAAAGACCACCGACAAGGAGAAAGCCGTGAGCCGGTCCACCGAGGAACTCCAGCACGCCATGGTCGAGCAGCTGATGGCCGTCATCGGGGCACCCGACGACCAGCAGGTCGCCGAGGCCGCCGACGCCGTCGTGCGCGCCCTGGACGAGCGGCTGCGCGCCGAGGCGGCCGCCTGAGCGCGGCAGGCACCGCACGTCCGATCAGAGGGACATCAGTGTCACATCAGCGCTCCACGGAACGCTGGACACACGTTCGCCCGGCGGTCCGGGCCCGGGAGCACCGCACTGTGCTCCCGTCGCCCCGGTCCGCCGGGTGAGCCCCGCCCGCGACGGTGACCGCGCGCGGGAGCTGAAGTCGACTCGCGGCGCCCGCAGCTCCGCCCGGCCGCGGCGCCGCCGCCCGATCCGGGCACTTCTCCCAAGGAGAGCAACGCATGCAGCGTCCGCACATACAGACGGCCGGGGCCCCCGCCTCCGCGGCCACAGCCCGCCCCGGCGCCTCGGCGACCTTCGCCGAACTGCTCAAACGGGTCAAGGCCGAGGGACTGCTCGACCTCGACCCGCGCTACTACGTGGGCAAGCTCGCCCTCAACACCCTCCTGCTGCTGATCGGGTTCGCCGCCTTCTTCGCACTGGGCGACTCCTGGTGGCAGCTCGCCACGGCCCTGTGGATGGGCCTGTGCGGCGGCCAGTCGGCGTTCATGTGGCACGACGCCGGCCACAAGGCGATGTTCCGCAGCAAGAAGGCCGCCTCCGCGGTCGGCTACGTGCACGCCAACCTGGTCAACGGGGTCAGCTACGGCTGGTGGGTCAACCACCACAACCGGCACCACTCCAACCCCAACCACCTGGACATGGACCCGGACATCGGCCGGCGCACCGCCATCTTCGACATCAAGCAGTACCCCTCCCGCAAGGGCACCCAGAAGCTCGTCGTGCGCTACCAGAGCGTGCTGTTCTTCGTGCTGCTCGTGCTCGAAGGCTTCAAGATGCTGAAGACGGCCGTCCTGTCCATCGCCCAGGGCAAGACCAAGCGGCCCGCGCTGGAGACCTTCCTGATCCTGCTGCGCACCGCCGTCTACCTCGGCCTCGTCCTCACCGTCCTGTCCCCGGCGCTCGCGGTCGCGTTCGTCGTCGTCCAGCACGCCGCCCTCGGCGTCTACTTCGGGATGATCTTCGCCCCGAACCACAAGGGCATGCAGATCCGCGACGGCGAGGAGGAGACCCTGGACTGGCTGGAGCGCCAGGTCCTCACCTCCCGCAACATCCGGCCCAGCCTGCTCGTCGACTTCCTCTACGGCGGCCTCAACTACCAGGTCGAGCACCACCTGTTCCCGGCCATGCCGCAGAAGAGCCTGCCGCGCGCCCGCGAACTCACCATGCAGTACTGCGCCGAGCGCGGGGTGCCGTACCACGAGGTCGGGTTCTGGGCCTCGTACCGCGAGGTCGCCTCCTATCTGCACGAGGTCAGCGCGCCCGTGCGACGCGGTGACGTCGCGGAGCAGATCCGCCGCCAGGCAGCGGCGGCCGAGGCCGCCCGGGTCGCCTGAGCCCCGGCCCGCGCCCGCCGAGCCGTCCCGACGTCCGCCCGCCCCAAGGAGCACGATCCATGTCCCAGACCACCGCGGCGGCGGGCGGTGTCACCGCTCCCGCCCCGATCGGCGCCCGGCTGGACCGGCTGCCGATCCTCCCGCTGCACCGCAGACTCACGGCCGTCATCGGTGTCGGCCTGTTCTTCGACACCTTCGAGAACAATCTCTCCGGCACCCTCGGCAAGGTCCTGCAGAGCGACTTCGGCTTCGGCGCGACCTCGCTCAAGCTCGTGCTGGCCTCCGGATTCCTCGGCCAGTTCCTCGGTTCCCTGACGCTCGGCCGGATCGCCGACCGATTCGGCCGGCGCCGGGCCTTCCTCGTCAACCTCGCCCTCTACTCGGCGTTCTCGCTGCTCGGCGCGCTCGCCCCGAACGCCGCGTGGCTGATCGGCACCCGCTTCCTCGCCGGCCTCGGTATCGGCGCCGAACAGGCCCTGTCCGACTGCTACCTGGCCGACGTCCTGCCCGCCGGCCGGCGCGGCCGGTTCATCTCCGGCGCCTACACGCTCGCCTTCTGCGGCGTCCCCGCGGTGGGCTTCGCCGCGCTGTGGCTGGTCCCGCGCACCCCGCTCGGCGTGGCGGGCTGGCGCTGGCTGTTCGTGCTCGGCGCGCTCGGCTCCGCCGTGGTGTGGCTGCTGCGGCGGGGGCTGATCGAGTCGCCGCGGTGGCTCGCGGTGAACGGCCGCGCCGCCGAGGCGGAGCGGCTGGTGTCGCGCATGGAGGCGGAGGCGGCCGGCCGCGGTCTGCTCCTCACCCCACCCGAGACGCGGCCCGGGCCCCCCGCGCACGCGGCCGCTTTCCGGGACGTCCTGCGGCCGGGTCTGCGACGGCGCACCCTCGTCCTCTGGCTCTTCTCCGTGCTCTCGGTCGTCGGGTACTACGGCTTCGGGACGCTCGCGCCGCAGATCGTCGCCGCCAAGGGGTACGGCATCGTCGCCGGGCTCGGGTTCACGGCGTTGTCCTTCCTCGGGTACCCCGTGGGCTCGGCGCTCGCCCTGCCCGTCGTGGACCGGGTCGAGCGGCGCACCCTGATCGCCCTGTCGTCGGCCGCGATGGTGGTGGCCGGACTCGGCTTCGCCTGTGCGGGCTCGGCCGCCCTGGTGGTGGTCTGCGGATTCGCCTACACCCTGTTCAGCAACGTCTTCTCCAGCGTCTCGCACGTCTATCTGTCCGAGCAGTACCCGACCTCGATCCGGGCCACCGCCGCCGGCGCCGCCTACTCGCTGTCCAAACTCAGCGCCGGCGCCCTGCCGTTCGCCCTGCTGCCGGTCCTCGACGCCCACGGCCCCGGCGCGCTGTTCGGCGTCATCGCCGCCGCCATGGCCGTCCTCGCCCTCACCGTGCTGACCCTCGGTGAACGCACCACCGGCACCCCCGTCGACTGAACCGACCTTTCTGGACAAGGAGTTGAGCATGGCCTACGTCATCGGACTGCCCTGCGTCGACGTCAAGGACCGCTCCTGCATCGACGAATGCCCCGTCGACTGCATCTACGAAGGCCGCCGCGCCCTCTACATCCACCCGGACGAATGCGTGGACTGCGGGGCCTGCGAACCGGTCTGCCCCGTCGACGCCATCTACTTCGAGGACGACGTGCCCGCGGAGTGGGGCGGCGACCACGCGGCCTCCAACGCCGCCTTCTTCGCGGGTCTCGGCTCGCCCGGCGGCGGCAGCGCGATCGGCCCCCAGGACCACGACTCGCCGCTGGTCGCGGAGCTGCCCGAGGGGGTGTCGGTGGCGTGAGCGGACTGCTCGCGGGCAAGCGCGTCCTGGTGACCGGCATGGTCACGGACGCCTCCATCGCCTTCCACGTGGCCCGCATCGCCCAGGAGGAGGGCGCCGAGGTGCTGCTCACCGGCTTCGGCCGGCTCTCCCTGATCGAGCGGTTCGCGGACAAGCTGCCGAGACCCGCCCCGGTCATCGAGCTGGACGTCACCGACCAGGACCACCTCGGCACCCTCGCCGAGCGGATCGGCGCGCACACCGACCGCCTCGACGGCGTCGTCCACTCCATCGCCTACGGGCCCCCGGGCGCCTTCTCCTTCCTCGACGGCACCTGGGCCGACGTCGCGACGGCCGTGCAGGTCTCGGCGTACTCCCTGAAGTCCCTCACCACCGCCTGTCTGCCCCTGCTGGAGCGGCGCGGCGGTGCGGTCGTCGGCCTCACCTTCGACGCGGGCGTGGCCTGGCCGCACTACGACTGGATGGGTGTCGCGAAGGCCGCCCTGGAGTCCACCAGCCGCTATCTCGCCCGCGACCTCGGCGGCCGCGGCATCCGCTGCAACCTGGTCGCGGCCGGCCCCCTGCGCTCCATGGCCGCCAGGTCCATCCCCGGCTTCGCCGAGCTGGCCGACGTCTGGACCACCGGCCGCGCTCCGGCCGGCTGGGACCTCACCGACCCCGGCCCGGCCGCCCGCGGGGTCGTCGCCCTGCTGTCGGACTTCTTCCCGCGCACCACCGGCGAGATCGTCCACGTCGACGGCGGAGTGCACATGACGGGCGCGTGAGCACCGCACGCGGAAGGGGGCGGGAGTCGCTTTCGACTCCCGCCCCCTCTGCTTCTCGATGTGCGCTACTCGGTCGTCCCGCCCGGCAGGATGCGCCGGAACCCGGTGTACGCCACCAGCGCCTCCGGCAGCACCACCGAGCCGTCCTCCCGCTGCCCCTGCTCCAGCAGCGCGGCCACCGTGCGGCCGATCGGCAGGGCCGAACCGTTCAGGGTGGCCGCCGGCGACTTGCGGCCGTCGGCCCGCTTGACGCGGATGTCGGCCCGGCGGGCCTGGAAGGTGCCGCAGTCGGAGACGGAGGAGATCTCCCGGTAGGCGCCGCCGCCCGGCAGCCACACCTCGATGTCGTACGTCATCCGCGCCGAGAAGCCCATGTCACCCGCGGGCAACAGCACGGTGCGGAAGGACAGTTCGAGCCGGCGCAGGCACTCCTCGGCCTGCGCGACCATCAGCTCCAGCTGCTCCTGCGCCTGCTCCGGCGCGCAGATCCGGACCAGTTCCACCTTCTCGAACTGGTGCAGCCTGAGCACACCCCGGGTGTCCCGGCCGTACGCCCCCGCCTCCGCGCGGAAGCAGGGGGTGCGGGCGGTGAAGGCGTACGGCAGGCCGCGGGCGTCCAGCAGCTCGCCGGCCACCAGGTTGGTCAGCGGCACCTCCGCCGTCGGGATCAGGAACAGCTCCCGCTCGCCGACCTGGGTGCGGAACAAGTCCTCCTCGAACTTGGGCAGTTGGCCGGTGCCGGTCATGGCGTCGCGGCCGACCAGGAACGGCACGGACTGCTCGGTGTAGCCGTGCTCACGGGTGTGCAGGTCCAGGAAGAAGTCGCCGAGGGCCCGCTCCAGCCGCGCCCCCGCGCCCCGGGCCACACTGAACCGGGCGCCGGAGAGCTTCGCGGCCGCGGGCGAGTCGAGGATGCCGAGCGCCTCGCCGATCTCGGCGTGATGGCGGGCCCCCGCCACCGGACGCGGTGCGGGCCCGCCGTGCCGTATCTCCACGGCCTGCTTCTCGGAGTCGCCGTCCGGCACCGAGTCCAGCGGCAGGTTGGGGATGGACAGCAGCAGCTCGCACAGCGCGCCCGCGGCCCTGCGGGCGGCGGTCTCCGCCTGCTGCACCTCGGCCCGCAGCGCCCGCGCCGCCTCCTTCTCGGCCTCGGTGGGCGGGCCGGAGCGGCGGGCCTTGGCGGTGCGGTTCAGCTCGGTGCGCAGCCGGTTGACCTCGGCCTGGGTCGCGGTGCGGGCGCGCAGGGCGTCGCTCAGGGCGGCCACGTCGAGGTCGTAGCGGCGGCGGGCCAGGCGCCGTACGGCGTCGGGGCCCGCCTCGATCAGCTCGTGCGCGTCATGCATGGCGGTCTCCTGTCAGGGCGGGGGAGGGTGCGGAGGCGGGGGAGTCGAGGTGCCGGGTGCCGAGCCGGCGGTAGCGCAGCGGGTGCGCGGCGCGCAGCCGGGCGGCGTACGCCAGCCCGCCGAGCGCGACCAGCGGCAGCAGCCAGGGCAGGGCGGCGATCACCCGGGACGGTGACCCGGTGAGCATGTCGAAGTTGCCGACGACCAGCCACACCGAGGCGGCGAGCCCGGCGAAGCCGAGCAGCGGGGCGAGCGCCGTCCGCCACCAGTGCCCCTCCCCCTCGCCGCGCACCCGCAGGCCCAGCACGGACAGCGCGGCCAGCGCCTGGAGGGCGACGATGCCGAGGGTGCCGAGACCGAGCATGCTGGTCGTCAGGTCGGCGTACGGGTCGAGCCCGGCGACGGCGAAGGCGCCCACGACCACCGCGGTCAGCGCGCTCTGCGCGAGGCTCGCCCGGTGCGGGGAGCGGTGCCTTCGATGCTCGGCGGCGAGGGCGCCGGGCAGCAGCCCGTCCTCGGCGAGGACCTGGGTGTACCGGTTGGCGGCGCTGTGCAGGGCCAGCGTCGCCGCGAACAGGCTGGTGCACAGCAGCACCTGGAGCCCGGTGCTGCCGGCCTTGCCGAGGAAGTCGTCACCGAGGGAGAAGAACAGGTCGCCCATCTCCTTGCCCGCGACCTCCCGCACTCGCCCGGTGCCGACCGCGCCCACCGCCAGCCAGCTGGTCAGCGCGTAGAAGCCGGCGATCAGCACGACGGCCGCGTAGGTGGCCCGGGGCACGCTGCGCCGCGGGTCCTTCGCCTCCTTGCCGTACAGGGCCGCCGACTCGAAGCCGATGAAGGAGACGAACGCGAACATCAGCGAGACCCCGGCCCCGTGCCCGGCCGCGACATGCGGCGAGAACGAGGCGGCGGGCAGGGCGTGCAGCCCGTGCCGGGCGAGGATCGCGATGTCCAGCGCGGCCAGCACACCGATCTCGCCCAGCATCAGCAGGGCCAGCACCCGGGCGCTGAGTGCGATCTCCCGGTACCCGAGCACCGCGGTCAGCGCCAGCCCGACGGCCGCGCACCACTCCCAGGAGACCGTCAACCCGTGGGCGGCGAGGACCAGTTGGGTGAAGTAGCCGAGCGCTCCGGCGAGCCCGACGGTGGCGCAGTTGTACGACAGCAGCGCCACGTACCCGGCCGCGACGGCGGGCGGGCGCCCGAGTCCGTCGGCGACCGAGGCGTAGAAGCCGCCGGAGCCGCCGGTGCGCCGGGCGCTGACCGCGTACCCCACCGAGAAGCACAGCAGGGTGACCCCGGCGAACAGGAACGCCGCCGGCACGCCCGGCCCGTCGCCGAAGGCGAACGCGAGCGGCACGGTACCGACCATCGCGGACAGCGGGGCGGCGGCCGCGACGATGAGGAAGAGGATGTGCCCGGTGCCGAGCCGTCCGGGCGGGGCGGGGGAGCCGTTGGTGGACATGGTGGTGGACATGGGGTCTCCAGAGCAGGACGGGGGAGAACGGGAGAACGCGGAGAACGGGGAACAGCCGCCCGCGGAAGCTTCGCTACGGACGGCTGTCGTGGGGCGGGCTCAGGCAGGGGCGATCGCCAGTGCCGTGTTCTGCCCGCCGAAACCCAGAGAGGTGCTCAGCGCCAGGTCGATCGGCATCTCGGTCAGGGTCTGGGCCAGCTTGATCTCGATCCGGGGATCGGGCATGACCAAGTTGGCGACGGGCGGAATGAGTTCGTGCTCCACGCTGAGCACGGCGAACGCGGCCTCGACCGCCCCCGCGGCGCCCAGCAGGTGCCCGGTCACCCCCTTCGTGGAGGTGACCAGCGGATCCCCGCGCAGGGTCCGCTGGATCATGCGGGCCTCGGACAGGTCGTTGAGCGGCGTCGACGTGCCGTGGGCGTTCACGTGCTGCACGTCGTCCGGGTCGGCGCCCGCGTCCGCGAGTGCCGCCCGCACCGCCGCCTCGATGCCGGCGCCGTCGGGATGCGGCGACGTCATGTGGTGCGCGTCCGCCGTCGCGCCGTAGCCGATGATCCGGCCGTGCACATGGGCGCCACGGGCACGGGCGTCGGCCACCCGCTCCATCACGAGGATCCCGGCGCCCTCGCCCGCGACGAACCCGTCCCGGTCGGAGTCGAACGGCCGGGACGCGGACGCGGGGTCGTCGTGCCGCTTCGACAGCGCGCCCATCTGGGCGAAACCGGCCATGACCAGCGGGGTGACCATGGCCTCGCTGCCCCCGGCGAGCACGATGTCGCAGCGGCCGAGCGCCAGCAGGTCCCGCGCCGTGCCGATGGCCGTCGCGCCGGACGCGCACGCGGTGGCCACCACCAGGTTCGGACCCGTGGCCCCGAACTCGATGGCCGTCTGACCGGCCAGCATGTTCGGCAGCTGCATGGGCAGCAGCAGCGGCGACACCCGGTCGGCGCCCTGCTCGCGCAGCACCTGGTGCTGGTCCTCGACCGTGCCCGGACCGCCGTCGGCGCAGCCCAGCACCACACCCACCCGCGCGCCGTCCCAGGTCTGCGGGTCCAGCCCCGCGTCGGCCACCGCCTCGTGCGCGGCGACCAGCGCGAACTGCACGAACCGGTCGAGTCGGTGCGCGCGCCGCGCGCTCAGCAGGATCTCGGGGTCGAAGCCGGGTACCCGGCAGGAGATCTGTACGGGATTGTCCGCCAGTACCGGATCCAGGGCGGCGGCCGGCCTGCCGTCGCAGACCGCCGCCCAGCTCGGCCCGACCCCGATCCCGCCCGGGGTGACCAGGCCGAGCCCGGTGACGGCGATGTCCATACCGGCCATCAGACCTTCGCGCTCCGCTCCTCCATCAGCCGGACCATGTCCGCCACGGTCTCGGCCTCCAGGAGGTCGTCGTCGCTGATGTCCAGGTCCAGCTCGGACTTCAGCAGCAGCGACAGCTCCACCACGGCCAGCGAGTCCAGCTCGATGTCCTCCCGGGTGGCCTCCGGGGTGATGGCCTCGGGCGACACCTTCAGTTTGTTGGACAGGATGTCCTTGAGCTGCTCCAGCATGACGGTCATGACTGTTCCTTTCGAAAGGTAGGAAAGGTGGGGCTGACAGGTGGTCAGATGGTTTGCAGCTCCGGCCAGTCGACGGTCGCCGCCCCCCAGGACAGGCCGCCCCCGAACGCTGTGAGCAGCACCCGGTGGCCGGCCCGGAGCGTGCCGTCCGCGGTGGCCTCGGCGAGCAGCAGCGGCAGGGACGCGGCGCCGGTGTTGCCGACCCGGGCGATGTTGCTCAGCCGCCGCTCCTGAGGGATGCCGAGCCGGTCCGAGACGGCGTCCAGGATCCGGGCGTTGGCCTGGTGGGCCGCGAACCGGTCGACGTCGTCGAGGGACCAGCCGGCCCGCTCGGCGGCCTCGGCGGACGCGGCGGTCATCCGCTCCACCGCGTGCCGGTAGGTGTCCCGGCCGAGCATCTGGAAGTAGTGGTCCTCCGGGGCCACGGGCCGGTCGCTCGACCGCTGCCGCGAGCCGCCCGCCGGTACCGCGATCAGATGGCTCAGCTCGCCGTCGCTGCCGAGCACCAGCGGGCCGATCGCCCCGCGCTCGGTGGCCGAGCCGGCCCGCAGCACCACCGCGCCCGCGCCGTCCGCGAAGATGACCGCGGTCGTGCGGTCGGCCGGGTTGATGATCGTCGTGAAGGCGTCGGCCGCGATCAGCAGCACGCTGTCCGCGATCCCGGCCGCGATCAGCCCGGCGGCCGAGGCGAGGCCGTACAGGAAGCCGGAGCAGACGGCCGCCACGTCGAACGCCGGCACCTGGCCGAGGCCGAGGCGCGCGGCCACCTGCGGTGCGGTCCCCGGGCAGGGCTGGTCCGGGGTGGTGGTGGCCAGCACCACCGCCCCGACCCGCTCGTCCCCGGCCGACTTCAGCGCCCGCAGGCCCGCCTCCACCGCCAGATCGCCGGTGGAGGTGCCCGGCGAGACGACGTACCGCTCGGCGATCCCGGTGCGGGAGCGGATCCAGGCGTCGGAGGTGTCCAGCCGGGCCGTCAGGTCGTCGTTGGTCACCAGGTTGGGCGGGACGTACGACCCGATGCCCGCGACGACCGCGGCCCGCCCGGCGCTCATGCGCCGCTCTCCGGGCTCCCGGCGTTCTCCGAGGCGAGGACCTCGACGGGCAGGCCCATGTAGGCCATGCGGACCTCGGCCATCTCGTCGGTCCACCGCTCGGCCATGTCGTAGCGCTGCACGGCGGTGGTGTCGAGCAGCCGCACGCCCGGCCAGATCTCGTAGTCGCCGATCAGGTCCGCGTGCTCGTGCATGCCCTGCTGGAACAGCTCCTCGCGGTGGATGACGAACTCCCGGTCCGGGATCTCGTCCCACAGCTTCACGCCCGAGCGCAGGATCTCCAGCAACCGCGGCCGGTACTCGGGGTGTTGGGCGACGTGGTCGCGCAGGATGGTGCTGGCCACGGTCAGATGCCGGATCTCGTCGATGGCGGTGCCGCGCGAGATCTCGCCGGTCGCGGGGGACAGCGGGGTCCACTTGCGCTCGCTCAGCTCGGCGGCCGGGGCGAGCACGCCCTCGATGATGATGGCGAACACGCCCACCCCGCCGGGGAAGTCGGCCCGGTCGCGGACGATGTCCAGGGTGAAGTCCACCACCGGGTCCAGGACCCGCTTGCGGTAGTCCCGGGCCATCTCCTCGATGTCCTTCAGCAGGGTCTTCTGCGGGATGCCCAGTTCCACCAGGTGCTGCCGGAAGACGCGCGCGTGGCGGGCCTCGTCGAGCAACTGGGTGGCGTAGAACTCCATTTCGGGGATGCCGGGCGCGATGGAGACGTAGTGGCCGAGCAGCCGGGTGGCCAGCTCCTCCGCCAGGGCCCGGAAGCCGAACTCCAGCACCAGGGCCTCGCGCAGCGGGCCGGGCGCCTTCAGGAAGTCGGGCGTGAGCGCGTTCGCGTGGTGGCCACTCGCCCCGCGGTCGCGCAGGGTGCCCTGGGCGACGGAGGTGATCCAGTAGGCGAGGTCGCACTCCTCGGGGCCGAGGGTGAGTTCCTTCGCGCCGTCCAGCAGACCGGGCGCCTTGTCCCAGTCGGCCTCGGGAGCTACGGGTGCGGTCATGGGGCGACGGCCTCCTTCGCCGGACGCAGGGAGCCGGCGTACAGCCCGCCGGCGTAGGAGAACAGGGGGAGCGCGTCGTCCGCCGTGGCGCGTACGACGTGGCCGAGCAGCAGCTCGCCGTCGCCCGCCGGGTGGGCGGAGTGGAAACGGCACACGTAGTGCGCGAGCGCGCCCGCGATCAGCGGCGCGTGCGCGTACCGGTCCGCCGTCCAGGCCAGGCCGGCGAAGGCGGCGTCGCCGTCGGGCCGCGCGCTGTCCGCGAACCGCCGTGCCACGTCGGCCTGTTCGGCGCCGAGCACGTTGACCGCGAACCGGCCCTCGGCGGCGGCCAGCCGGGCGAAGGACGAGCCCGCGCGCAGCACGACCCCGAGGAGCAGGGGCGCGCGCGAGACGAGGGTGACCGTGCTGGCCGTCGTGCCGTGCATCCGGTCCTCGGGGCCGGTGGTGAGCACCGACACCGGGGAGGCCAGGTGGTAAAGGGCCTGGCGGCGCTCGGCCGGATCCTGCCGGACCGGACGCCGTACGTCCGTGACGGTCGTCATCGCACGGCCTCCGTCTCGCGTACGACCGGACGCGCCGGGACGTGTCCGACCGGCACCGGGTCCATGGCGTGTCCGACCGGCTTCGGGTGCGGCAGGCCCAGCTCGTCCAGGAGCTTCAAGTAGCCCTCCTGGCGCACCGGTTCGAAGGGCAGCGCGAAGGACTTCATGAAGTTGCCGAACAGACCGCGGTCGCCGAACAGATGGAACGGCAGCACCAGCAGCGCCCACTCCGGCTTCACCAGCCAGCACCACAGCGCGGCGACCGCGCCCTGTGTGACGAGGCTGTGCATGACGTTGTAGAGGACGTAGTAGGCCTTGGGGATCGGCCGCCCGCCGCTCCTGCGGAAGGCGATGGCGCCCGGGATGTAGCCGATCAGGTCGATGTAGAGGAACAGTCCGAGCGCCGGCAGCCAGCGGATGTCGCCGAAGTGGTAGACGATCAGGCCGGTGGTGACGGCGAGGCCCACCAGGTACTCGGCGCGGTGCAGCGAGTACGTGCGCGGGGTCTCGAAGGGGTTCGCCTGGTCCATGGTCAGCTCCTCGCCGGGTGCTAGGCGCCGACCGCGGCGGGCGTGGTCAGTTCGACGTCGCCCCGGATGCGCACGCCCGGGAACAGCCCGGTCAGCGCCCAGGCGACGGTCTCCTTGATGACCCGCTCGGCGATCGGGTCGAGGATGCCCTCCAGGCTCGGGATGCCGAAGTCGAAGTCGGCGTCGAAACGGACGGTGACGTCCTCCTCGGACTGCCGCACGGACCAGACCCCGGAGAAGGAGTCGAAGTCGCCGTCGGACTGCTCGAAGCGGATCTCGCCGGCCGCCGGGTCGATCGTGTCGTCCTCGGTCCAGCGCAGCAGGCCGCTGCGGAAGTGCAGCTCCCAGCTGGAGGAGGCCCGCGGAGCGGGGTAGGAGGCGTGCACGGTGGTCGCGTTGACGTGGGGCGCGAGGTCGGGGTACCTCTCCCAGCGCCGTACGGCGTGCAGGACCGTTTCGGCCTGCTCCGCGGGTATCAGGGCATCGAGTTCGACGTGCCGCACGATCAGTTACCGCCTTCCGGCATTGTGGCCGCGCCCTTGATCAGGTCGCGGGTGGCCAGGTCGAAGGAGTTGACGAGGAAGTCCACGTCGGTGTCGTCCAGCACGGCGGGCGGCGTGAACCGCACCACCGAGCTGCCGTTCATGGAGTGGTTGGCGACCACGCCGTGGTTGAACAGCTCGATCAGCAGCTCGCCGGCGAGGCCCGCCTCGACCAGCTCCACACCGATGAGCAGGCCCCGGCCGCGCACGTCCACGACCAGCTCGGGGATGTTGCGCCGGGCGACCTCCGCGATCCGCGGCAGCAGCCGGGAGCCGAGGTCCATGGCCCGGGTGACCAGGCGCTCCTCCTTCATGGCCCGGATCGCGCCCTGCACCGCGGCCATCAGCACCGGCTGCCCGGAGAAGGTGGCGGTGTGGACGTAGGGGTCCTTGTCGAAGGGGCGGAACGCCTTGCGGGTGGCGACGGCCGCCGAGACCGGCATGACCCCGCCGCCGAGCGCCTTGCCGGTGAGCAGGACGTCCGGGACGACGCCGTCGATGTCGGCGCCCCACCACTCGCCGAGCCGCCCGAACCCGGACTGCACCTCGTCGAGGATGAGGAACCCGTCGTACTCGCGGACCAGTTGCTCGACCCGCTTGAGATAGCCCTTCGGCGGGACGATGACCCCGCCCTCGCCCTGGACCGGCTCCAGGATCACGCACACCTCGCCCGGGTGGGCCCTCAGCTCGGCCTCCAGGGCGTCGGCGTCGCCGTACGGCAGGTGCTGGAAGTCGGGCACGAGCGGGCGGAACGGCGCCTGGTAGACGTCCTTCGCGGTCGCCGACAGGGCGCCCAGCGTCTTGCCGTGGTAGCCGCCGCGCATCGAGACGGTGCGCTTGCGGCCGCCCGCACGGGCCAGCTTCAGCCCGGTCTCCACGGCCTCCGCCCCGGACAGCGCGAAGTGCACGCGGTCCAGGCCCTCCGGCAGCACGGAGACCAGCGCCTCGGCGGCGCGCGCCACCGTCGGCTCCAGCAGGATGCGGGTCGCGGTGGGGTGGGTGCGCAGCTGGCGCTCCACCTCCTCCATGACGATCGGGTGCCGGGCGCCCATGATGAACACTCCGTAGCCACCCGCGTTCAGGAACCGCTCACCGTCACTGGTGGTGAGCCAGGCGCCCTCGGACGCCGTCTCCATATGGCTCCCGAACAACTCGGCGAGCGTGGCCCGGCCCTTGCTGAGGTGGGCCCGGTAGAGGTTGAGGATCTCCGCCTCCGAATCGGCTGCGGTCGCCGCCGGAGACTCCTGCATGACGGTCACGTGTCTCTCCAAAGATCGGTGTACGCGGCCAGGACCGGATCGGTGTTCAGGCCAGAACCAACGGCCCCCCGCCGAAATACGCGAGCAGCGGCTCGGCCGCGCCGATACGCGACGGCGGGTGAAAGGCCAGCGCCCTCGTCGCGGCAGCGCCCTGCGCCGACGCCGGGTTGTTGATGAACTCCAGCCCGCCCAGCAGCTCCAGCGCCCGCCCGACGATGGCCGGCAGCGCGCTCTGCACGGCGTACCGGGCGACCAGCACCCGCGCCACCGACTCCTCGTCGCCGGGCTCCGCACCGGTGCCGGTGGCCACGCCCTCCAGCAGGGCCAGCGCGGCCTCCATGTCGACGGCGAGCGCGGCCCGCTCCTCGGCGGGGCCACGCTTGCGGTCCAGCACCTGTTCCACCAGCGCGGCCGCACCGCCCGCGTACCCGGCGGAGATCAGCATCTCGAACCACACGAACCCGGCCGACTGGAGGTCGTCCAGCCGGGTCGGGTCGTCGGCGCCCGCCCGCACGACCATGTCGGCGGGGACGAACACGTCCTCCAGCCGGACCTCCTCGCTCTCCGCGCCGGCCAGCAGGTCGTTGCCCCAGAACGGGTGCACGGACATGCCGGGCGCGCGGGCCGGGACGATCGCGAGCGCCAGTTCGGGATCGCCGCCGTCCTCGCCGTGGATGGCGATGGACGCGGTGAGCAGGCTCATCGAACGGGACAGGCTGCACGGCTTCTTCGCCCCGGACAGCAGGAACCCGCCCTCCACGGGGCGCGCGGTCACCGCCGGCTTGAGGATGTTCTGCGCGGTACGGCCCTCCGACCAGCCGGAGGCCATCACCTGCTGCTCGGGCACGATCCGGTGCAGCAGCTCGGTCTGCGCGGGCGTGAGCCGGCCGTCCTTGACGGCGAGGGAGTACAGCATGGCGGCCGTGAAGTGGTGCATGGAGACGGCCGCGACCAGCGACGGCGACAGCGCGCCGAGGGCCAGCTGGACCCGCAGCGCATCGAGCGGGGACGCGCCGTGGCCGCCGTAGGACTCGGGGATGAGCAGACCGACCCCGCCGTGGATGCGGAACAGGTCGATCACCGGGCTGCCGGGCCGCTCCCGCTCGGCGTACGGGATCTGGTCCAGCTCCTTGAGCAGTCCGGGGTGGAACCGCTCGCAGACGGACCGGGCGGCATCGAGGGAACGCACGGGGAACCTCCGGGAATACGTCGAGGGCGGGCGGGGCGGGCGGATCAGGCGCCGAACACCGCGTCGTACGGGCTGACGTCGCGGGCGATGCTGACTCCCTGCACGTGGGAGGTCTTGAGCATCGGGTAGTTGGCCTCGCCGAACGCGCCGCCGGTACGGCCGGTGCCGCCGTGGCTCGGCAGGTACGGCAGGAAGCCGATGTGCGAGTCGTTGACCTTCAGCAGACCGCCGTTGACGGTGCGGCGCACGAAGGTCTCGACGACGTGGTCCGAGCGGGACCACAGGGAGTTGCGCAGCCCGTAGTCGTTGCTGTTGACGAACTGGAGGAAGGCCTCCAACAGGGCGTCGTCGTTGTCGCGTTCGGCGACCACGATCGGAACCAGCGGGAAGAACGTCTCCTCGCGGACCACGTCGTAGGTGCGGGCCCGGTCCAGGCCGTCCACGCGCACCACCGTCGGCTGGAGGAAGACGCCCGTCTCGGAGACCGTGCCGTCGACCTCGGTGCGGTGCCCGCCGGTGATCAGCTCGGCGCCGTTGTCGAGGGCCTGGCGCAGCAGCCGGAAGAACCGCTCGCTGCGCCGCACCGGCGACAGCAGCACGTCCTCCTCCTCGGGCAGGCCCGGCCGGATGCCCTTGACCTGCTCGCGCACCTCGGCGATCAGCGCGTCGGCGATCTCGGGGTGGACGAGGACGTAGTTGGGGACCATGCAGATCTGCCCGGAGCCGTAGAACGCCTCCGTGATCGCCTCGGCCGCCCACGTCACGTCGGCGTCCTTCCACACCACGATGCCGTCGTTGCCGGCGAGTTCGAGGATCGGCTTCTTGCCGTGCGCCACACAGGCCTGCTCGAAGCGCAGGCCCTCCTGGCTGCCGCCGATGTAGAAGATGTCGTTGATCAGCGGGTCGGCGATCCAGCGGTCCATGGTCTGCTTCGGGTTGGAGCACACCGCGTTCAGCACCCCGGCCGGCGCGTCGATCTCCTCCAGCAGCGGGGCGACGACGTCCCGCAGCAGCCACATGGTGGACAGCGCGATGCTGCGCGGCGCCCGTACCACCACGGCGTTGCCCGCCATGAGGGCGAGCACGCACAGCGCGGCGCTCGGCAGCGGGGCGTTCTGCGGCGGGTTGAAGGCGACCACACCGTCCGGCTGGCGGTGCAGGATCAGCCTGCGGCCGTTGTACTCCTTCTCCACCCGCATCTGCTTCAGGTACCAGCGCAGGGAGCCGGGGGCGTAGATCTGCAACAGGCAGCTCAGCTCCCAGCGGGCGAGCTTCACGGGGTGGGACTCGGCGACCAGCATGCGCAGGAACTCGTCCTGGTGCTTGATCAGTTCCTCGCGGAAGCGGGTGCCCAGCCGCATCCGCCGCTCCAGCGGCACGGCCGCCCAGTCGGGGGCGGCAGCGGCGGCGGCCTGGGTGGCCAGGTCGATGGCGGAGTCGTCCGCGATCGCGCAGCGCCCGACCACGTAGGGGTGCTGCGCGGCCTCGGACTCCGGGTCCTGTTCGAGCGAGCGCTTCAGGCTCACGCTGGTGAACACGTCTTCCAGCAGGGAGCGTCCGCTGACGGTGTAGACCCAGCCGTCCCCGGCGACGTCCTTGCCCGCGATGTAGAGGTCGTAGCTCTTCAATCCGGAAGGTGCCTCAGCACTCTCCTCCTGCGCGGCTTCGCGAAGCATCTTCAGCCTTTCGGATATGGCGAGTGGATTTCTTGAAGCAAGGCCGAGCCTGACAGCGGAATCTGACCCGGCGCTGACGCCCGGCTGACCGGTCCGATCCGGCCAACCGGCCTGCCCGAAGCCGTCAGCGGGGTGTCAGCCGGCGCTGCTTGCCTAGGCGCATGCCACCTGTCGACAGCACGAGCCGGCGCCTGCGCGACCTTCCGCGCAGTGAACTCGCCGACGAAATCGAGTCGATCTGCCTCGCGAAATTCCGGGCCGTCCTTCTCATGGAGGAATCCGAGGACCTGCCCGTCGACATCAGCTATTTCGATCTCGGCCTCACCTCGCTGCGGCTGACCGAGATACGGCAGAGCCTGGAGCAGCTCCTGGACCTGTCGATCAACGTCAGCGTGCTCTTCAACGAGCCGACGATCGCCCATCTCGTGGACCACCTGACCCAGGCCATCCAGGAAGCTTGAGGAGTCGCTCCATGCCGCGTACGGAGACAGAGCAGGCGCCCGAGCCGGTCGCGATCGTCGGAATCGGTCTGCGGTTCCCCGGCGGCAGCGGCTCGCCCGACGAGTTCGACGCCTTCCTGCGGGACGGCGGGAGCGGGATCCGCCCGATCCCCCGGGACCGCTGGGACGTCGACGCGTTCACCCCGCAGGGCCCCGACGACAAGGGCAAGATCATCGCCTCGGCCGGCGGGTTCCTCGACCGGATCGACCTGTTCGACGCCGGCTTCTTCAACATCTCCCCGAAGGAAGCCCGCTACATGGACCCCCAGCAGCGGCTGCTGCTGGAGACCGCCTGGCAGGCGCTGGAGCACGCCGGCATCGACCCGGCCCCGCTGCGCCGCGGCAACGGGGGCGTCTACATCGGCGCCAGCTCCATCGACTACGCCCTGGAGCTGGACTCCCTGCCGTACGAGGAGCTGGACGGCCATCTGGCCTCCGGCATCACCATGTTCCCGCTGTCCGGGCGGCTCTCGTACTTCCTCGGCTGGCGCGGCCCGAGCATGAGCGTCGACACCGCCTGCTCCTCCTCGCTGGTCGCCCTGCACCTCGCCGTGACGGCCCTGCGCGCCGGCGAGACCGACATCGCGCTGTGCGGCGGCGTCAACGCCCTGCACCACCCGCGCATCCCGGTGATGTTCTCCAACGCCCAGATGCTCGCCCCCGACGGCCGCTGCAAGACGTTCGACGAGTCCGCCGACGGCTACGCGCGCGCCGAGGGCTGCGGCATCGTCGTCCTCAAGCGGCTGTCCGACGCCGAGCGCGACGGCGACCGGATCCTCGCCCTGGTGCGCGGCACGGCGGTCGGCCAGGACGGCGACAGCGCCGGACTGACCGTGCCCAACGGGCCCGCCCAGGAGAAGGTCATCCGCAGCGCGCTCGACGCGGCCCGGCTGACACCCGGGGACATCAGTTACGTCGAGGCGCACGGCACCGGCACCCCGCTCGGCGACCCCATCGAGTTCGGCGCCATCGGGGACGTCTTCGTCGACTCCCACACCAAGGACCGCCCGGTGCTGGTCGGTTCGGCGAAGACCAACCTCGGTCACATGGAGCCCGCCTCCGGCATCGTCGGCGTCATCAAGACCGTGCTCCAGCTGCGCGCCGGCACGGTCTACCCGCACCTCAACCTGACGACGCCCTCCGGCCGCATCCCCTGGGACCTGTACCCGCTGCGCGTGCCCACCGCCTGCGAGCCCTGGGAGGCCGAGGTGCGGCGGGCGGTCGTCAACAGCTTCGGGTTCGCAGGGACGATCGGCGCCGTGGTGCTGGAGCAGGCACCCGAGCCGGCGCCGGCCGGCCCGGCGCCGGGCACCGAACCGGCCAGCGCGGCACCGGTGTTCACCCTGTCGGCCAAGAACGCGGCCGCCCTGCGCGAACTGGCCGCGCGATACCGGGAGTTGCTGGACCGGCGGCCCGAGCTGTCCGTCTCCGCGCTCTGCCACAGCGCCAACACCACGCGCACCCACCACCCGTACCGGATCGCCGCGCCCGTCGCCGACCGGGCGGCGCTGGACAAGCTCCTGGTCCACGCCGCCGAGGCCGAGCACACGGGGCCCTCGGGCATCCGCAAGACCGCGTTCCTGTTCACCGGCCAGGGCTCCCAGTACGCCGGCATGGGCGCCGCCCTCTACGCGGCCCTGCCCGTCTTCCGCGCCCACGTGGACGAGTGCGACGAGCTGTTCGCCGCCCCGCTCGGCCGCTCCGTGCGCGCGCTGCTGCTCGGCATCGCCGACGACCCCGAGGCGATCGACCGCACCGAGTACACCCAGCCCGCCCTGTTCACGCTGGAGTACGCCCTCGCCCAGCAGTGGCTGGCCTGGGGCGCCCGCCCCAACGTGCTCATCGGGCACAGCATCGGCGAGGTGGTGGCCGCCGCCGTGGCCGGGCTGTTCAGCCTGCCCGACGCGGTCACCCTGGTCGCCGCCCGCGCCCGGCTGATGCAGGCCGTGCGCACCGAGGGCGGCATGGCCGCCGTCGCCGCCCCGGTCGACGAGGTCGCCCCGCTGCTGGAGGGCCACGACGACCTGGCGCTGGCCGGGATCAACGCCCCCGACCAGACGGTGATCTCGGGGGCGACGGCCGCGCTGGCGGAGGTCGCCGGGATCCTGGAGGGCAAGGGCGTCCGCGTCGAGCGGCTGAAGGTCTCGCACGCCTTCCACTCGCCGCTGATGGCCGAGGTCTACGACGACTTCCGCGCCGCCCTCGACGGCATCACCTTCCACGAGCCGCAGATCAGCATCGTCTCCAACGTCACCGGACGCCTCGCCCGCTTCCGCGAGATCGGCACCCCCGACTACTGGGTGCGGCACATCGGCGAGCCCGTCCGCTTCCTCGACGGCATCCGGGCCGTCGCCAAGCGCGGCCGGCACGCCATGGTCGAGATCGGCCCGCAGGCCGGGCTGACCGCGCTCGCCCGGCGCGGGGTGAGTGTCGAGGACCACCTGTGGCTGGCCAGCCTGCGCCGCCGGGACACCACGACCGAGACCACCCTCACAGCGCTCGCCGACTACTACGCGGCCGGCCTGAACGTCTCCTGGACCGGCTACCACGCCGGGCACCCGGCGCCCGCCCGCGTGGACCTGCCCACCTACGCCTTCCAGCGCAAGCGCTACTGGCTGCCCTCCGTCACCCCGCGCCGCACCGCCACTGGCGGCCCCGCCCGCCACCCGCTGCTCGGCACCGAGGAGCGATTCGCCAGCGGGGTACGGGAGTTCAACGCCGAGTTCACCGCCGAGGAGCTGGGCGCGCTCGCCGACCTCGCCGACGGCGGCCGTACCGTCCTGCCCGCCGGCGCCTACGTCGACCTGCTGCTCGCCGTGCAGGACGCCGTCCAGGGCCACGCCCGCTCCGCCGTGCGCGAGCTGAAACTGCTCGCCCCGCTGGAGCTGCCCGCCGAGACCCTGACCGCGCTCACCACCCGCTGGCGCCCCCGGCACGGCGGCGGCGCCGAGGTCGAGGTGTTCACGACCGTCGGCGGCGAGGAGAACCTGCACGCCACCGCCGTCGTCGCCGCCGACCCCGAACCCCTCGTCCCCGTCTCGGAGCTGGCCGAACTGGCCGCCACCCTCGACCCGGCCGTCCAGCACATCGACGACGAGGACATCTACACCGACCTCGCCTCCGTCGGCCGCCCCCAGGGCCCCCGCATGCGGCTGCTCCTGCACGCCGCCCGGCACGGCGACGGACTGGTCACCGGCGAGCTGACCGGCCGTGACGCCACCGCCGTCGAGCACGTGCCCGCCGAGCTGCTGGAGGCGGCCGTGCAGGCGCTGGTCGTCCTCGACCCCGAGGGGCCGGTGTTCGCGCCGCGCGAGATCGCCGTGGTACGGCACTTCCGCAAGCCGCGCGGCGAGAACCTGAGCGTCCTCGCCCGGGTGCGCGGCGAACAGGACCGGCGCCTCGCGGACGTGCTGCTGCTGGAGAACGGCGACCCGGTCGCCGAGCTGCTCGGTGTGCGCATGGCCCGCCCCGAGGGACGCGGCGGCCGCCGTCAGTTCCTGCACCGCCCCGACTGGGTGCGCCGCGCCCTGCCCGCGGCGGAGCACGCCCCGGCCCGGCACGTCGTCCTGCTCGACCCCTCCGCCGCACGCGCCGCCGAACTGGCCGCCGAACCCGGTCTGAAGGTCACCTGGCTGACCGACCTCACCGACCTCAAGGCGGCCCTGGACGACCCGACCGTCACCGACGTCTGCCGGCTGTGGCGGCAGCGCCCGCAGCCCATGTCCGCCGGCCGGCTGCGTGCCGAGTGCGAGGACAACTACCGCGAACTCCTCGCCCTGACCGGTGCGTTGGAGGCCGCCTCCCGGCCGCCCCGGCTCTGGCTCGTCACCGAGGGCGCCCAGTGGCTGCCCGGCGACCCGGCCGGCGACGGCGGGCACCTCGGCGCCGCCACCCTGTGGGGCTTCGGCCGGGTGCTGCTCACCGAGTACCCGCAGTACCGGGCCACCCTGGTCGACCTCGCCCCGGGCAGCGGCCTCGCCCCGCTCGCCGAGGAGTGGCGGGCCGAGCCGCCCGGCGAGTTCCAGGTCGCCCACCGCCCCGGCCGCCGTTACGTCCGCCGGCTGCTCGCCGGTGACTCCACCCTCACCTGGAGCGGGGGCTTCGAACTGCGCGCCGCCGACTCCGGCGACCTGTCCGACCTGGCCCTCGCCCCGGTCACCGACCGGGCGCCGGGGGACGGTGAGGTGCAGGTCCGGGTGCGGCTGGTCGGCCTGACCGCCGAGGACGCCCGCACCGCCCTCGACACCGGCCGGGCCGAGCGCGCCGAGGAGACCCCGGGCGAGGAGGAACCCCCGCCGCTGCTCGGCCAGTTGGCCCACGGCACGGTCCTCTCCGCCGCCGACGGCACCGGGTTCGCGCCGGGCGACGAGGTCCTCGTCCGGTACGACGGCACCTTCCGCTCCACGCTCACCGTGCCCGCCCCCGCCGTCGTGCACGCCACCGGCGCCGACGCCACCGCGCCCCGCTTCCGCCTCGACGAGACCGGCGAGGCCCTGCGCACCGCCCTGTCCGACCCGGCCGGCCGCACCTGGGTGGCCCTGCCCGAGGACCCGGCGCAGGAACGGCAGTCCGACCGGACCGCCGAGGACGGACCGAGCGGACTGCGCCCGGACCGCACCTACCTCGTCACCGGCGGCCTCGGCGGCCTCGGCCTGGTCACCGCCCGCAAACTGGCCGCACTCGGCGCCCGGCACCTGACCCTGGTCAGCCGGGGCGGCCGGGCCACCGAGGAGGCCGGCGAACTCCTCGCCGACCTCGCCGCCGACGCCGAGATCGACGTCGTACGCGCCGACGTCTCCCGCCCCGAGGACGTGCGCCGGCTCGTCCGCCACCTCGCGGCCGGACCGTACCCGCTCGGCGGGATCGTGCACGCCGCCGGTTCCTACGACAAGAAGCTCATCTCCGAGCTGACCTGGGAGTCGATCGACGCCCAGCTCGCCGCGAAGGCCTACGGCGGCTGGCTGCTGCACGAGGCCGCCGAGGAGTCCTTCCCGGACCTGGAGTTCTTCGTCACCTACTCCTCCATCGCCTCCGTCCTCGGCGGCGCCACCCAGGGCCACTACGCCGCCGCCAGCGCCGCCCTCGACGCGCTCGCCGAGTGGCGCGCCCGGCGCGGGGTGCCGGGGCTGTCGGTCAACTGGGGCGCCTGGGCCCGGGTCGGCATGTCGGCCCGGCTGGAGGAGCACCTCAGCGAGGAGATCGAACGCAGCGGCGTCCGCTTCTTCTCCCCGACCCGCGCCCTGGACACCCTCGCCCGGCTGTGGGGGCGCCCGCGCACCCAGCGGATCGTCGGCGAGTTCGACTGGGACCGCTACGTCTCCGGCAGCGTCACCGGCGACCTGTTCTACGACCGGCTCGCCCGGCGCACCACCGACGACGACGGCACCGGCCTCGACCTGCGGGCCCTCACCGCACTGCCCGAGGCCGAGCGTATCGCCGCCGTCACCGGCGCCGTCCGCGAGCGGGTCGCCGCCGTGCTGCACCTGGAGGAGGCCGACGAACTGGACGTGACCTGCGAATTCGTCTCGCTGGGCCTGGACTCCCTGATGGCCCAGCAGGTCAAGGCCGCGCTGGAACAGGCGTTCCGGCTGCCCCTGCCGGCCTCCCTCACCCACGACCACCCCACGGTCCGCGCGCTCGCCCGGTTCCTCGACGGGCAGCTCGCCCCGGCAGCGTGAACACCAAGGGACGGGACACCACCACCATGACCGACATACCCAGGGAGCGCTGGACGCTCCACCACTCCTCCCGGGCCCACGCCGGAAGCCGACCGGAGCACCCCGCGATCGTCTGCGAGGGCCGGGTCACCACCTACGACAAGTTCCACCGCGACAGCAACCGCGCCGCCCACGCCCTGCGCACCAGCGGGATCCGGCGCGGCGACCGGGTCGCCTACCTGGGCCGCGAGTCCGCGAACTACTACCTCGTGATGATCGCCTGCGCCAAGGCGGGCGCCGTCCTGGTCCCGGTCAACTGGCGGCTCACCCCGCACGAGGTCGACCACATCCTGCGCGACTCGCGGGCCGCGCTGATCTTCGTGGACGACGAGTTCTGGGACACCGTCGCAGAAGTCCGCCACCAACTGCGCGGACTGCGCAAGGTGATCCGCGTCGACGGCACCGACCCCTACGGCGAACCCGCGCGCGGCGCCGGCCTGTCGGCCTGGGCGGCCGACCAGCCCGAGACCGACCTCACGCCCGGCACCGGCCCGGACGACGCCGTCGTCCAGATCTACACGAGCGGCACCACCGGCCTGCCCAAGGGCGCCGTCCTCGCCCACCGCAGCTTCTTCACCCTGCCGCACGCGAGCCGCGCCGCGGGCGTCGACTGGATCGACTGGCTGCCCGAGGACGTCGCCCTGATCTCGCTGCCGGGCTTCGGGGTCGCCGGCATCGGCTGGTTCCTGCACACCTTCAACGCCGGCGGCACCAGCGTGATCATGCCGCAGTTCGACCCGCAGGAGGCGGTCCGCCTCATCCGCGAGCACCGCGTGACGACCACCTTCGCCGCGCCCGCGATGCTCCAGGCGATGGCGGCCGAACGGGCGGCCGGACCCGAGGCGTTCACCTCACTGCGCAAGATCGCCTACGGCGCCGCGCCGATGTCCGAGACCCTGCTCAAACAGTGCCTGGCCACCTACGACTGCGAGTTCGCCCAGATCTACGCCAGCACCGAGACCGGCAGCGTGGCCGTGTGCCTGCCGCCGGCGGCCCACCACCCGGGCAGCACCAGACTCACCTCGGTGGGCCTGCCCTGCCCCGGCACCGAGATCAAGGTCGTCGGCCCCGACGGCGACACCCTGCCGCCCGGCGCCATCGGCCAGATCTGCGTGCGCACACCCTCCCGGATGCTCGGCTACTGGAACCTGCCCGAGGCCACCGCACGCACCCTGGTGGGGGAGTGGCTGCACATGGGCGACGCCGGCTACCTCGACGAGGACGGCCACCTCCACCTGTGCGACCGCATCAACGACACGATCATCGTCGCCGGACAGAACATCTACCCGGCCGAGGTCGAGAAGGCCCTCGCCGCGCACCCGGCGGTCGCCGAGGCGGCCGTGGTCGGCTTGCCCGACGACCGCTGGGGCGAGAGCGTCCACGCGGCCGTCGTCCTGAAGCCCGGCACGAGCGCCACCCCCCGCGAACTCCTGCTGTCCCTGCGGGGCCGCATCGCCGACTACAAGATCCCGGGCACCTACCACGTCGTGGACGCCCTGCCGCGCAACCCGTCGGGCAAGATCCTGCGCCGCGCGGTGCGCGACCGGCTGACGGCACCGGCCCGGCACCCCCTGGGGAGCACGCTGTGACCGCACTGAGCATCGGCATCCTCCTGCCCACCCGGGAGCAGGCCATCAACGGCACCTACGCCGCGGCCCCCCTGCTCGACTTCGCCAGGACCGCGGAAGCGCTCGGCTTCGACTCCCTGTGGGCCGGGGACTCCCTGACCGCCCGCCCCCGGCTGGACCCCCTGGTCGTCCTCTCGGCCGCGGCCGCCGCCACCCGGCACATCACCGTCGGCACGGCCGCCCTCACCCCCGCCCTGCGCCACCCCCTCATCGGCGCCAACCTGGTCGCGAGCCTGAGCCACGTCGCCGCGAACAGGCTGATCCTGGGCCTCGGTTCGGGCTTCCCGATGGCCGAGACCGAGGAGGAGTTCGCCTCCGTCGGCGCCTCCTTCCAGGGCCGGGTCGGGCGCCTCGACGAGATCACCGCGCTGTGGCGCGCGGCCTGGCGGTCCGGCGAGGAGGGCGAACCCAGCGAGTTCCGGGGCAGGTTCTGGCAGGCCGAGCACCTGGACCGGCTGCCCGCACCGGCCGTCCCCGGCGGGCCGCCGCTCTGGCTGGCCGGCAGCGACACCCCCAAGGTCCTCGCCCGCGCCGCCGCCCGCTACGACGGCTGGCTGCCGTTCCTGCCCGACGTCGACGCCTACGCCCGCGCCCGCCACCGGCTCGCGGAGATCGCCGCGGAGGCCGGCCGCACCGTCACGCCCGCGCTGTACGCCACGGTCACCGTGAACAGCGACGAGCGCACCGCCCGGGCCGAACTGGAGCACTACATCAGCCACTACTACGGCCGCTCCCTGGAGCAGATGCGCACCATCCAGGCCTATGCCTGGGGCAGCGCCGAGAAGTGCGCCGAGTGGCTCGGCGGTTACGTCCGGGCCGGCGCCCGGCACCTGGTCGTACGGATCGGATCCCTCGACCCGGAGCCGCAGTTGAAGGAGATCGCCGAGGTGCTGCTGCCCGCAGTGCGCGCCCTCGGCCCGTCCACCACCGTTGGGAGTACGCAGCCGTGACCACCGCCACCGCCGCCCTGGGCAGTCAGATGTCCAGCGAGGGCCACTGGTTCCACCCCGTGGAGCCCTCGCCCGACGCCTCGATCCGGCTGTTCCTGCTGCCCCACGCGGGCAGCGGCGCCATCATCTACCGCGACTGGGAACGCCTGCTCCCGCCGGACATCGCCGCACAGGCCGTCACGCTGCCCGGCCGGCACAACCGCCGCGAGGAGGAGACGTACGAGGACTTCTGGCCGCTGCTGGACGCCCTGCACGAGGCGGTGCTGAACGACCTGGACGAGCGGCCGTTCGCCTTCTTCGGGCACTGCCTCGGCGCCCAGCTGGCGTTCCGGCTGGCGATCCGCATGGAGGAGGAGGGCGGCCCGGCCCCCGTCATGGTCGGCATGTCCGGCTGGTCGCCCGTCGGCTTCTTCAAGCCGACCGAGGAGCAGAGCCGGATGCCGGAGCCCGAACTCATCGAGTGGATCAAGAAGTTGGGCTCCTTCCCGGCCGAGGTCTACGACAACCCCGAGATGCTCGCCCTGGTCGTTCCCGCGCTGCGCGCCGACCTCAGGGTCGCCGGGGACTACGACGACGACGGCGCCGGCGTCAGCTGCCCGCTCGCCTCCTACGGCGGGCGCAGCGACCCGCTCCAGGAGGCCCCGGACGCCATGTCCCACTGGGCCGGCCGCACCCCCCGGTACCTCGGGCACAACGAGTACGAGGGCGGCCACTTCTACATCGACACCCACGCCCAGGCCGTCACCGCGCACTTCGCGCACCGGCTCCAGCGGCTGACCGCCGGACCGGTGGGCTGACCGCCGCGGCCACCGGGTGCCGAGGTCCGCGTCAGCGCCGTGTCAGCGGGGCGCGGGAGAGTGCTCGGAAGGACTGCCGCACCGAGTGCCGTCCCGTGCCCCGACACGCCGTGCGGACACCCGCCGGCACGCCCCCCACCAGCACAGAAACGACCTAGGAGGGTCGTCCATGACCACCGAAGCGGAACTGACCGGCAGCGCGGCCTCGGCCGCCCCGCCACCGGACATCGAGGAGGGCGGAGGCAAGCCCGCCTGGGGTGCACTCCTGGTGGTGCTGGCCGGCCTCTTCATCGCCAACGTCGACTTCTTCATCGTCAACGTCGCCATCCCCTCGCTCCAACGCGACATGCACGCGACCAGCGCCGAGATCCAGCTGGTCGCCGCGACCTTCAACATCGGCCTGTCCGCCATGCTCATCACCGGCGGCCGGCTCGGCGACCTCTTCGGCCGCCGCAAGGTGTTCTCGATCGGCCTGGCCCTGTTCACGCTCTCCTCGCTGGCCTGCGGCATCGCCCCGAACATGGCCGAGCTGATCGTGGCGCGCGCGGTGCAGGGCGCCGCGGCGGCCCTCGTCATCCCGCAGGTGCTCGGCATCCTGACCACGGCCTACACGGGCAAGGCCCGGGTCGCCGCGTTCAACGCCTACGGCATCACGATGGGCGCCTCGGCCGTGTTCGGTCAGCTGATCGGCGGTCTGCTGATCAAGGCCGACATCTTCGGCTGGGACTGGCGGACCATCTTCCTGATCAACGCCCCGATCGGCGCCGTCGTCCTGCTGCTCACCCCGAAGACGGTGCCCGAGTCCCGGGCCGAGGGCCGCACCGGCCTCGACTGGACCGGCGTGATCCTGGTGACCGCCGGCCTCACCGCCATCGTGCTGCCGCTGGTCCAGGGCCGCGAGCAGGGCTGGCCGACCTGGACCTGGGAGTGCCTGATCGCGGCGGTGCCGCTGCTGGCCGCGTTCTGGTGGACCCAGCGTCGCAAGGCCGCCCGCGACAAGTCGCCGCTGGTCCACCCGAGCCTGTTCGAGGACCGGGCGTTCGGCGTGGGCGTGGTCTCCCTGCTGGTGTTCTTCGCCGCGATGGCCTCCTTCTTCCTGGTCCTCGCGCTCTACCTCCAGGAGGGCCGCGGGCTGTCCGCGCTCCGCTCCGGGCTGCTGTTCATCCCGCTCGGCCTCGGCTTCTTCATCGGCTCCGCGCAGTCGCCGAAGGTCGCGGCCAAGCTCGGCAGGCAGGTCCTGACCATCGGCGCGCTGATCCAGGCGGTCGGCAACGTGGCCCTCGCCGTGACCGCGTGGGAGCTGGACGGCAGCGGTTCCGTGGTCTGGTGCATTCCGGCCATGGTGGTCGCCGGCTTCGGCATGGGCTTCGTCATCGCCCCGCTCGCCTCCCTGGTCCTGGAAGGCGTGGCCCCGCACCACGCGGCCGCCGCCTCCGGGGTGTTCTCCACCGCACAGGAGATGGGCAACGCCATCGGCATCGCGGTGATCGGCGTCGTCTTCTTCGGCGTCGTCGGCCACGGCACCGGCGCCCACCCCTACGCCCACGCCTTCGGCACGAGCCTGCTGGTGCAGGCCGGGATCTGCGCGGTGGTGGCCGCCCTGGTCCAGCTGCTGCCCGGCCGGGCGAAGGCCTCCTGAGCCGGGCGAACAGCGCCGGCCACACCCGACGGGCACGCGGACACCACTCCGCGTGCCCGTCAGCCGTACATCAGAATCCGGTCAGCCCCCTTCGTCAACATGGCCGAAACATCGCCGTTCCTGCCACACCGCCGGAGGACTCCATGTCTGAACTCCCCGCCTGGCCCATGCCCCGCTCCTGCCCCTACACACCGCCCGACGCCTACGCGGAGCTGAGAGAACGACCCCCGCTGCGCGTGCGGATCCGCGGCGGTGAGGCCTGGCTGGTGACCCGGCACGCGGACGTCCGCCAGGTGCTGGGCGACCACCGGTTCAGCGCCGACGACCAGCAGCCCGGCTTCCCCATCCGGATCCAGCTGCCGCCCGAACCCGGCGTGATGTCCTTCAGCCGCATGGACGACCCCGAGCACGGCCGGCTGCGCCGGATGGCGCTGACCGAGTTCACCGCCCGCCGCACCCGCGCCCTGCGCCCCGAGGTCGAACTGCTCGTCGCGCGGCTGCTGGACGAGGTCGAACAGGGCCCCAACCCGGTGGACCTGGTGCGGAGCTTCGCGCTCCGGCTGCCCTCGCTGGTGATCGCCCGGATGCTCGGCGTCCCTGAGCAGGACGAGGCGGACTTCACCGAGCAGAGCCAGGTCATCCTCTCCCAGGAGGCCGGCCCCGAGGAGACGTACGCCGCCTTCGTCGAGATGACGCGGTTCCTGGACCGCCTGGCCGCGCAGCGCACCGCCGAGCCGCGCGACGACCTGATCAGCCGCCTGGCCACGCGGTACGTGGCGGCCGGCGAGCTGACGCACGCGGACCTCGTCGCGATGGCCCGCTTCTTCCTCGTCGCCGGGCACGAGACCACCGCCCACCAGATCAGCCTCAGCGTCCTGAGCCTGCTGCGCGACCCGGCCCAACTGGCCGAACTCCGCGCCGATCCCGCCCTGTACCGGCCGGCGGTCGAGGAGCTGCTGCGCTACTGGTCCATCTCGCAGGACAACCAGGTCCGCGCGGCCGTGGACGACGTCGAGCTGAGCGGGGCGACGATCCGCAAGGGGGACGGTGTGATCGTCGCGATCCCCGCCGCCAACCACGACGAGTCGGTCTACCCCGGCGCCGGCCGCGTCGACATCCGCCGTAACGCCTCGGGCCACCTCGCCTTCGGCTTCGGCGCGCACCTGTGCCCCGGTGCCTCGCTGGCCCGGATGGAGCTGGAGGTGTGCCTGAGCGCCCTCTTCGCCCGCTTCCCCACGCTGCGCCTGGCCGTGCCGCCCGAGGAGGTCCGCTTCCGCGAGAACACGATCGTCTACGGCCTGGAGGAACTGCCCGTCACCTGGTGACGCCCGCCGACGCCGAAGGACCCGGGTCCGCCGAGGGAGAGCTCGGCGGACCCGGGTCCTTCGCCGTACCGGTGACCGGGGCTCAGGAGACGGCGTGGCTCAGCCAGAAGTCCAGCAGCTCACGATCGCCGCGGACCGTCACCCGCGGGCTCCCCGGCCGCAGCCGCCCCTTGACCACCAGCAGCAGATCCGCGGGCGCGGCGACCACGGTGGCGTCCGCCCGCGTGCCGGCCGGGATCTCCCGGGTCACCTCGACGCCCCCCGCGGCGCAGGTGACCAGCCAGCTCGACGGGCCGTACGCCGACTCCCGCGTCGAGCGGAAGCACAGCGTCTGTCCGCCGCGGGGCACCTCGGCGAACAGCGGCGACAGGAACGGCCTCGCCTCGGGCACCCCGAAGGCGGCCAGACAGAAGTCCACGCAGTCCAGCGCGACCTCCGCGGCCGGTGTGAACGGCAGACCGGCCATGCCGTACACATCGGCCCGGTGCACGGCCGTCTCGAACACCGCCCAGCGCGGCCAGAACTCCTTGTTCTGCCTGCCGTGCGGGGCCCACACCGGCACCTCGGGGCCCACCCCGTCGATCGCCTCGACGAGCCGGTCCGCGCCCTCGACGACGAACCGTGCGCGCAGCTCCGGGTCGGCGAGCCGGCCCTCCAGCGCCCCGCCCCGGGCACCGAGCTCGGCCACCCGCTCGGTCCAGCTCCTGTCCTCGTCCGGGGCGCCGGACAGGTCGCCGCCGGGCAGGATGAACTCGGTGCTGCGCGTGGCCAGGATCGTGGTCGCCCAGTCGTGGCCCTGGCGCACATGCCGGACCAGGTCGCCCAGCGTCCACCCCGGGCAGGCCGGGACGGGCTCGGACAGCGGTATCGCCCGGGCGGCCCCGGCGAACCGGGCCGCCTCACGGCGCAGTTCGGCGGTGTACCTGCCGGGGGGCAGGGCCGCCGGACGGGTCGGCGCGGTCATGGGCATCACTCCTTTCGCGGTGTATGCGGAAATCGGTGCGTCGCGGCGAGAGTTGCCGCCAACGCACCGATTCGTCCATTCGAGACCCCGGACCTGACCGGACACTGACGCGACCGGTGCCGCCCGGAGCGGTGTCAGCCGCGCGTCAGCGCCGGATCAGCCGTGCTTGGCAGAGTCGTGGATGGCCGGTCCACCGCCGGTGCGTCCGACGGGAAGGAGCACGCCCGACATGGCAGAGACCGCAGCCCCGGCCCCCACCCGGGCACTCGTCCTGGGCAACCCCGCCTCCGGCAGCCACTCGCCCGAACTGGTCGAGGAGGTACGCCAGTTGTGCGCCTCCTGCCTGGAGCACACCGAGGTGCACCTCACCACCGGACCGGGCGATGCCACGGCCGCCGTGCGCCGGGCCCTGGGGCGGCCGGCCGACGCCGCCCCGGGCGCGCCCGACCTGATCGTCGTCATCGGCGGGGACGGCACCGTCCGCGAGGCCGTACAGGGACTCGTGCCCACCGCCACGCACGCCGCCCTCGCGGTCGTGCCCGGCGGCACCGGCAACTCCGGCTACAAGATGCTGTGGGGCGAGCGGCCCTGGAGCGAGTCGCTGAAGGCGATCCTGACCGACACCGGCGTCGGCGGCAGCGTCCGGCTGCGCCGCCTCGACCTGGCCCGTCTCGCCGAGACCCGCAACTACGTGTACCTCGGCGCCTGTTCGGGCGTGATCGCCGACGCGCTGCTCACCGCCAGGGAGCTGCCGCTCAGGGGCCGGGAGCGCTACGCCCGCGCCTACGCCGACACGGCCGCCGGCTACCCGCCGTACCCGGGCCGGGTGACGGTCGACGGCCGGGTGGTGCACGAGGGCCCCACGGTCCTCGCCAACGTCGGCGGGGGCCGCTACCGCGGCGGCCGGTTCCTGGTGCTGCCCGACTCGCTGCTGGACGACGGACTGCTGGACGTCTGTGTCATCGGCGGCGGCGTCCCGGCGGACCAGGTGCCCGAACTGACCCTGAACGCCGCCCACATGGACCATCCGGCGACCGTCTACGCCCGCGGGCGCACGATCACCGTCGAGCGCACCGACGGCCGCCGCCTCCCGCTGGAGCACGACGGCGAGTACCAGCCCGGAATCGGCAGCGCGGCCACCTTCGAGGTGCTCCCCGGAGCCCTCCCGGTGTGGGCGCCCGCCACCCCCTGAACCACCTGTCCGAGAACCGAAATTGCACACCACGAAGGAGATCGCCCGCATGAGCGACCTGACCACCACCGTCACCCGCTACCTCGACATCTGGAACGAGGCGGACGCCGACAAGCGCGCCGCGGCCATCGCCGAGCTGTTCACCGCCGACGCCCCGTACATCGACCCGCTCGCCGCGGTCGAGGGCCACGAGGGCTTCGGGGCCGTGGTGGCCGGTGCCCGCGAGCAGTTCCAGGGCCTCGCCTTCGAACTGCACGGCACCGTCGACGCCCACCACAACCAGGCCCGCTTCCAGTGGGGCCTGGTGACCGAGCCGGGCGCCGAGCCGGTCGCCATCGGCTTCGACGTCCTCGTCACCGACGACACCGGCCGGATCAAGGGCGTCTACGGCTTCCTCGACAAGGTCCCGGCCGCGTAACACCGCCCACGCACGTCCGACCCTGCGGGAGCACCGGGACCGTCGGTGCTCCCGCAGCCGTGTCCCCCCCTCGACGCACGGAAGGTGTATCCGCCATGACCGCCGTCCTCGCGGAGAGCGTCGCCCGGGCGCTGTGCGCCGACTGGGGCGAGCCGTACGGCAGCCCGTCCCGGGCCGGCCGCCGCCGCGCCCCCGCCGACACCCCGCTGCGCGAACTCTCGCACTGGGCCGCGACGCTGCGCCCGAGCGACATCCCGTGCCGGGTCCTGAAACTGGCCGCGAGCCAGGTGCTCTCCCAGGTCGCCTCCATCCGCGCCGGCCTGCAACACCCGCTCGGCAGACGGCTGGTGGCCGCCTTCGGGCACCCCATGCAGCGCGATCCGCGCCAGGCGGCCGGGGTGTTCGCCGCGCTCGGCTCCTGGCTCAACCTGGACGACACCGCGTACGCCGGGCACCTGTCGAACTCCACGGTCGCCGTGCCGCTCGCCTTCGCCTACGCCCGCCGGCTGGACGGGCTGTCGCTGCTGACCGCGGTGGTCGCGGCCAACGAGTGCGCGGCCCGGATCACCGCCTCCGCGACCCTCGGTCCGCTGCGCGGCCAGAGCGCCGTGCACACCCACCTCGCCGGGGCGGTCGCCGGACGGCTGCACTGCGACCGGGCCCCGGCGACGCTCTTCGAGAACGCCTTCGGACTGGCCTTCGCGATGCCCAACTGGCCGCTGATGCGCGCCTTCCTCGCCAGCGACGCCCGGCTGTTCAACACCTTCACCCCGGTGCGCACCGCGATGGACGCCTGCGACGCCGCGTACGCGGGGCTGCGCGGGGCGCCCGACATCATCGAGCACAGCGACGGCTTCCTCGCCCGGTTCGCGACCGTGCCGCTGCCGCAGGCCGTGGCCAAGGGGCTCGGCCGCCGCTGGCACACGGACACCCTCTCGTTCAAGATGCACCCGGGCGGCCCCGGCATCGACGCCGCCGTGGACTGCGCGGCCGAGATCCACAGGGAACTCGGCGCACTGCGGCCGCAGGACGTGGCCGAGGTCGTCGTCGAGGCCTCCCTGTACACCCTGTTCGCGGGGGAGCGGGCCGCCCGCTACGTCACCGGCCCCGGCTCCCCGCTGGGCGCGCTGGTCCTCGACGTGCCGTACCCCGTCGCGACCACGCTGCTCACCGGCGGCTTCGGCGTGGACGACTTCTCCTCGCCGCACCTCGACGACCCCGACCGCTGGGCGCTGGCCAAGCGGATCCAACTGCGCCACGACACCGACATGACCCGCGAACTCTTCCTGTCCGACGCGCCGTTCGGCGAGGCGGTGCGCGAGGCCGGCGAGCTGGCCGTGCCCTGGCTGCGCGGCTTCGGCGGGGACGAACTGGTCGACCTGGTGGGCGCGTTGGAGGCCGACGGCCGGGACTTCTCCCGCTCCACCAAGGCGACCGGCGCCCGGGTCACCGTACGGCTGACGGACGGCCGTACGCTCTCGCGCACCCGGCTGATCCCGGTCGGCGCGGCCGGCCCCGAGACCCGGGCGGCCCACTCCGACCTGGTGCGCGAGAAGTTCCTGTCGGTGGGCGGCGCCCAGGAGGTCGCCGACACCGTGGACCGTCTGCACCGCATGCGCCCGCGCGCGGTACGCCGCTGGATCGAGACGGCGTTCCTGGACTGACGGCCGGTGGTTCCGCGGCCGCCTCAGGAGCGCCGTAGGACCGTCGTCTCCTCCGCCGGACGGCTCAGCGCGGCGACGAACTTGTACCGCGACCCCCGGTACACCGAGCGCACCCACTCCACCGGGGTGCCCTGCGCGTCCCGGGAATGCCGGGACAGCAGCAGCATCGGCAGCCCCACGTCCGTGGCGAGCAACTGCGCCTCGCGCGGGGTCGACAGCGAGGTCTCGATGGTCTCGTCGGCCTCGGCGAGACGGACGCCGTACACCTCGGCGAGCGCCGTGTAGAGCGAGGGCCGGTCCGCGAGCGTGCGGCGCAGTCCGGGGAAGCGCCGGGCGGACAGATGGGTCGTCTCGATCGCCATCGGGGCGCCGCTCGCCAGCCGCAGCCGCTCGATGCGCAGCACCCGCTCGCCGAGCCCGATGCCGAGCAGCCCCGCGAGCTGTTCGTCCGCCGGGATCTCCCCGATGTCCAGCATCCGCGAGGCCGGGGTGAGTCCCTGGGCGCGCATGTCCTCGGTGTGCGAGGTCAGCCGGAGCGTGCGGTACAGCTTGGGCTGGGCGACGAAGGTGCCCTTGCCCTGGATCCGGTCGAGGCGGCCCTCGCCCACGAGTTCCGTGAGCGCCTGCCGGATCGTGGTGCGTGAGGTGTCGAACCGGACGGCCAGCAGCCGTTCCGCGGGCATGGCCGAGCCGGGCTGCAACGCCTCGGTCATGGCGAGGAGTTGCTGCTTGATCCGGTAGTACTTCGGCACGCGCGCGGTGCGGCCGGGCGCCCCTTCGTACGGCTGGGCGCTGCTGACGTCGGTGGTCATGCCTGCCTTCCCGGCTGTGTCGACGGTCTCCCGTTATAGCGGTCGACTGCCCTATGGTCTAGTCCAACGGTCCGGTGTCGCGGAGGGCCGGGACGAAGGGGGCGGATGCGGACGGACGCCCTCCGGTGACGTTCTCGTAACGGCCGGAATCGGCTTCCCGGACCACCCTTGACACCCCGAAAGGTCTAGGCCAAGCTCCACCCTACTGGTCTACACCATTAGTGGCCAGGTCCCGAGCCCTGTGTGCACCAGCGTCGTACGCAGATCACCGCCGAGGGCGTGGGGGGCAAGTGGCATCCCTGAGGAGGGTGGCGTGAAGCGCAAGCTCGCTGCCGCGATCACGATCGCGGGCATGATGGTCTCCGTTGCGGCGTGTGGCGGGAACGGCAAGGACGACTCCAAGGACGCGGGACCGAGCAGCTGGAAGGGCCAGACGCTCACCGTCTGGACCATGGACGGCTCGGCGCCGCCGCAGTGGACCAAGGACGTACAGGCCGCCTTCGAGAAGCAGACCGGCGCCAAGGTGAACTTCCAGATCCAGAAGTGGGACGGGATCCAGCAGAAGATCACCACCGCCCTCTCCGAGAACACCCCGCCGGACGTCCTGGAGGTCGGCAACACCCAGACCCCCGCCTACGCGGCCACCGGCGGCCTCGCCGACCTCGCCGACGTCAAGAAGGAGATAGGCGCCGACTGGACGCCGTCGGTCTCGCAGTCCTCCGTCTACGAAGGCAAGCAGTACGCCGCCCCCTGGTACTTCGCCAACCGCGTCGTCATCTACAACAAGGCGATCTGGGCCAAGGCGGGCATCACCACCACCCCGAAGACCCGCGACGAGTTCTTCAAGGACCTGGAGGCCATCGGCAAGAAGACCGACGCCGAGCCCCTCTACCTGCCCGGCCAGAACTGGTACTTCCTCGACGGCCTCATCATCGGCCAGGGCGGCGAGCTGGTCACCAAGCAGGGCGGCAAGTACGTCTCCAACCTCGCCGACCCCAAGGTCGCCGCGGCCATGGAGCTCTACAAGAAGTACGCCTCCTACTCCAAGGCCCCCAAGGACAAGGACGAGGCGACCCCGCAGCAGGCCCAGGTCTTCGCCAAGGGCAAGACCGGCGCGTTCATCGGCATGGGCTGGGAGGCCGCCACCGCCATTCAGGCCAACAAGGCCATCGAGAAGGACCTCGGCTACTTCACCATCCCGGGCGCCAGTGCCGACAAGCCCGAGGGTGTCTTCCTCGGCGGCTCCAACCTGGCCGTCGCCCAGAACAGCAAGCACCAGTCCCTGGCCAAGGAGTTCCTGAAGGTCGCCCTGTCCGACCAGTACGAGGGCGAACTGGCCAAGCTCAGCGGCATCGTGCCGAACAAGGCGTCCCTGGCGAGCAACGTCAAGGGCAACCCCGCCGCCGAGGCCGCCGCCCCCGCCGCGGCCGGCGGTGGCACCACCCCGCTCATCCCCGAGTGGGCCGCGGTGGAGAACACCCCGAACCCGATCAAGTCGTACATGACCTCGGTCCTGAACGGCAAGGACCCCGCGGCGGCCGCCAAGGACGTCGAGTCCGAGATCAACAAGCGCCTGGCCCAGCAGAACTGAGCAGTCCCGGGGGCGCCCGCACCCGGCGCCCCCGGCGCAGTCGTTCGTACGGCCGGTTCGGCCACGGAAGAGATGACAACTCATGTCAGTGCAGACCGAAGGCACGGACACGGCCGGGGAGCCCGCTGTCCGCAAGGCCCGGACGGCCGGGCCGCCGACGGGTGAGGACCGCGGCTCCCGGTCCCCGTCCCGCCGCGGCGCCGCCGCCCCCTATCTGCTCCTGCTGCCGGCGCTGCTGGCCACCCTGGTCCTGCTCGGCTGGCCCCTGGTGAAGAACGGCATGTTGTCGTTCCAGAACCTCAACCCGCGCCAGCTCATCCAGCACCTCACCGAGTGGAACGGGACCGACAACTACAAAGAGGTCCTGACCGGTTCGGACTTCTGGCACGTCGTCGAGCGCTCGGTGGTCTTCACCGCGATCAATGTCGTCCTGATCATGGTGCTCGGCACCCTGACCGGACTGCTGCTCGCCCGCCTCGGCAAGCGGATGCGGCTGCTGCTCCTGATCGGCCTCGTCCTCGCCTGGGCCATGCCGATCCTCGCGGCCACCACCGTCTACCAGTGGCTGTTCGCCCAGCGCTTCGGCGTCGTCAACTGGGTGCTGGACAAGCTGGGCTGGCACTCCATGGCCGGCTACAACTGGTTCGGCACCCAGACCTCCACCTTCTCCGTGATCATCCTGCTGATCGTCTGGCAGTCGATCCCCTTCGTGGCGATCAACCTCTACGCCGCCACCACCACGATCCCCGGGGAGCTGTACGAGGCCGCGTCCCTGGACGGCGCCGGCGCCTGGAAGAGCTTCACCTCGGTGACCTTCCCGTTCCTGCGGCCCTTCCTCTACTCCACGACCTTCCTCGAAGTCATCTGGGTCTTCAAGGCGTTCGCGCAGGTCTTCGCGATCAACGAGGGCGGCCCCGACCACCTCACCGAGACCCTGCCGATCTACGCCTTCGTCCAGGGCGTCGGCAACCAGCACTTCGGCGTCGGCGCGGCCATCTCCTTCCTGACCGTCCTGGTGCTGCTCGTCCTGACCTCGTACTACCTGCGCATGGTCCTCAAGCAAGAGGAGGACGAGCTGTGAAGCGCTCGCTCTTCGGCCGTATCTGGCCCAACGCGACCGCCGTCGTCCTCTTCGCCGGCCTCGTGTTCCCCGTCTACTGGATGTTCGCCACGGCCTTCAAACCGACCGGCGACATCATCTCCGAGAACCCCGTGTGGTTCCCGACGCACCTCACCTTCAGCCACTTCCAGAAGGCCGTCGACGCGGACAACTTCTGGACGCTGGTCGGCAACTCCGTGACGGTGACCGTCTGTTCGGTGCTGATCTCCCTCGTCATCGCCCTGTTCGCCGCCTTCGCCCTCGCCCGGCTGCGGTTCAAGGGCCGGCGCGCCTTCATCGTGACGTTCATGCTGGCGCAGATGGCCCCCTGGGAGGTCATGATCATCGCCATCTACATGATCGTCCGCGACGCCGACATGCTGGACAGCCTCGTCCCGCTGACGGCCTTCTACACCGTCATGGTGCTGCCCCTGACCGTCCTGACGCTGCGCGGCTACGTCGCCGCCGTGCCGAAGGAGCTGGAGGAGTCCGCGATGGTCGACGGCTGCACCCGCACCCAGGCCTTCGTCAAGGTCATCTTCCCGCTGCTCGCGCCCGGTCTGATGGCGACCTCGCTGTTCGGCTTCATCACCGCCTGGAACGAGTTCCCGCTCGTCCTGATCCTCAACAAGGCCAACGACAAGCAGACCCTGCCGCTGTGGCTGTCGCAGTTCCAGACCGCCTTCGGCGACGACTGGGGCGCCACCATGGCCGCCTCGTCCCTGTTCGCGCTGCCCATCCTGATCCTCTTCATCTTCCTGCAACGCAAGGCTGTCAGCGGTCTGACCGACGGCGCCGTGAAGGGATGACCCCGCCGATGACCACACTCGCCACCGGCCCTGACACCCTCACCCGGGACGCCCTCGCGGTGCTGCAACCGGGGTTCGACGGCACCACCGCGCCCGACTGGGTGCGCCGCCGCCTCGGCGAGGGCCTCGCCTCCGTCGCCCTGTTCGGCCGCAACGTCGTCACCGAGGAACAGGTCACCGCGCTCACCGGGCAACTGCGCGCCGAACGGGACGACCTGCTCGTCGCCATCGACGAGGAGAGCGGCGACGTCACCCGCCTCGACGTGCGCACCGGCTCCTCCTTCCCCGGCAACCACGCCCTCGGCGCCGTCGACGACCCCGACCTCACCCGGGCCGTCTCCCGCGAGCTCGGCCGGCGCCTCGCCGCCTGCGGCGTCAACTTCGACTGGGCGCCCTCCGCCGACGTCAACGCCAACGCCGACAACCCCGTCATCGGCGTGCGCTCCTTCGGCGCGAGCACCGGCCTGGTCGCCCGGCACACCGCCGCCTGGGTCGAGGGCCTGCAGTCCACCGGCGTCGCCGCCTGCACCAAGCACTTCCCCGGCCACGGCGACACCAACGTCGACTCCCACCACGCCGTACCCCGCATCGACGTCGACGCCGAGACCCTGTACGCCCGCGAACTGCCCCCGTTCCGCGCGGCCATCGCCGCCGGCACCCGCGCGATCATGAGCGCGCACATCCTCGTCCCGGCCCTCGACCCCGACCGGCCGGGCACCCTCTCCTCGCGCATCCTCACCGACCTGCTGCGCGACGAACTCGGCTACCGGGGCCTGATCGTCACCGACGGCATGGAGATGCGCGCGATCTCCGGCACCTACGGCCTGGAGCACGGCGTCGTCCTCGCCATCGCGGCCGGCGCCGACGCCATCTGCGTCGGCGGCGGCCTGTGCGACGAGGGCACCGTCCTCGGCCTGCGGGACGCGCTCGTGGCCGCCGTGCGCTCCGGCGAACTGCCCGAGGAACGGCTCGCCGACGCCGCCGCCCGGGTGCGCGACCTCGCCCGCTGGACCGCCGAGGCCCGCACGGCCGGACCGGCCACCGCACCCGACCCCGCGATCGGCCTGATCGCCGCCCGCCGCGCGCTGCGCGTGACCCGCACCGGCGCCGTCGCACCGCTCGACACCCCGGTGCACGTCGCCCAGTTCGAGCCCGCCCGCAACATCGCCGTCGGCGACCAGACCCCCTGGGGCCCGGCGACCGAACTGCGCCGCCTGCTGCCCGGCTCCACCACCGGCACCACCACCGGCTCCCGCACCGGCGACGACGCCGCCGCGCAGGTCCTCGCCGCCGCCGACGGCCGCCGCATCGTCGCCGTCGTCCGCGACGAACACCGGCACCCCTGGATGGGCGCCGCCCTCGACACCCTGCTCGCCGCCCGCCCCGACACGATCGTCGTGGAGATGGGCCTGCCCCAGGCCGCCCCCCGCGGCGCCCTGCACATCGCCACCTACGGCGCCGCCCGCGTCTGCGGCGTGGCGGCGGCCGAGGCCGTCGTCGCCGGCTGACCGAAGCGGCCACCGCCGGCCGCCCGCACCCCCGCGGGCGGCCCGCTCGATCGTGCTCTTCTCCCGGATCTCAACCGCACGTGCTCGCACTCGTTCGACCTTGTTTTCCAGAGGAATCGCATGCAGACGCCCCACCCCTTCCTCCACCGCGCCGCCTCCCCGCGCCCCTACTTCAGCGCCGACGGCGAGACCTACCTCGCCCCGACCCCCCTGCGCGACCTGAAGAAGTCCCAGCCCCTGCGGGTGCTCTCCGAAGACGACTTCGCCTTCTGGCAGACGTACGGCTACGTCGTCGTCCGCGAGGCCATCACCCCCGGCGAGGCCAAACAACTCCTCGACTTCGCCTGGCAGTTCCAGGGCCTGGACCCCGACGACCCCGAGTCCTGGTACGAGGAGCCGGAGTTCCGCTCCGAACTCGACCAGCACCTGTTCATCTACGGCTTCGTGGAGGCGTACCACCACCAGCTCCTCTGGGACAGCCGCCAGAGCCGTCGGGTCCACGACGCCTTCGCGGACGTCTGGGACTGCGAGGAGCTGTGGGTCACCCTCGACCGGCTCAACCTCAACCCGCCCAACGTCCGCACCCGTTCCCGCTCCCTGATCGAGCCCACCGACGAGGGCTTCGACATCGAGCTGCACTGGGACGTCGACACCACCCTCGCCGTACTGCCCCAGCGCGTCCAGGGCATCATCGCCCTCAACGACACACGGCCCGAACTCGGCGGCTTCCAGTGCGCCCCGGAGCTCTTCCGCCGCTTCGAGGAGTGGCGCCTCGCCCAGCCACCGGGCCGCGACCCCGTCCGCCCCGGCACCGACCGGGCCGAGTTCCCGGTGATCCGCCCCGACCTCCAGGCCGGTGACCTCCTGATCTTCAACGGGCTGCTGGCGCACGGCGTCGCACCGAACCGCTCTGACAACGCTGTCCGAGCCGTCCAGTACCTGTCGATGATGCCCGCTCTGGAGGAGCACACCACCCTGCGCGACTCCCGCGTCGACTCCTGGCGCACCCTCGCGACCCCGGACTGGAACGCCACCCTCCTCGGCGACGCCCGCACCCCCGAGGCCCACCGCTACGGCCCCGCCACCCTCGACCCCCTGGGCAGAAGACTCCTCGGCCTGGACTCCTGGACCACCCCGGCGGAAGAGGCACCGTGAACCGCGTCTGCCTCTGCCTGCCCACGAACCGCCCCTGCCCCGCCACCATCGCCGCTCTCCACCAGGAAGCCGGCTACGCGGCCGAGCGTTTCGACGCCGACGTCCAGCTGCTGATCCTCGACTCCTCCGACGCACACACCCGCGCCGCACACACCCGGGTCGTCGCCGGACTGCCCCCGACGGCCGGCGTCACCGTCCACCACCTCGACGAGGACGCCCAGCGGGCCTTCCTGCTCCGGACGATCGAGCGCGCGGGCCTGCCCGATCCCGACCGGCTGCTCGGCCTGCTGCTCCCGCCCGCCGTCTCCTACGGCGCCTGCACCGACCGCGCCTTCCTGCTTGCCGCCGCCCTCGGCTGCACCTCGCTGCACCGCAGGGACTCCGACAGCGCCTACCAACGCTACGCCGGGCAACCGGTGTTCCCCGTCCACCACGAGCTGCCGTTCCTGGGCCGGCCCGCCCAGGAGGCCACCGCCACGGTCACCCGCACCGCCCTCACCCCGGACCGTTTGTCCCGCCCGGTCTCCCTCGCCGGAGCCTCCTTCATCGGCGAACTCTCCGTCGACATCGCGGAGATACGCCGCGCGGACGAGGGCGTCTACCACGACGTGGTGAGCCTGTGGGCACCAGGCGGCTGGCCCGAGGAACGCAAAAAGGCCCTGGTGGAGGAGTCCTTCACGGGCGCGGGCACGACCCCCTTCACCGCCGACCTCTCCACCCTCACCGTGGTCGACCCGATGCGCGTCGACATGTGCAACGTCGCCTTCGACCGGGACATCTACGAACGCGTCCCGCTGCCGCCCGCCACCGACACCATCGGCAGCGACTACTTCCTCCTCCACCTCGTCCACGACGCCGGCCTGCCCGGCATCCTGCACAACCGCCACATCGAGAACTTCCACACCCCCGAACGCCGCACCGACACCGGCTTCCCGGCCTACCAGCGCCGCTTCGTCAAGTTCCTGCTCTCCATGCTGTACTTCCACGACGTCTACGACCGCATGACCGACGCGGGCGACACCCTGCTGGACACCGGCCACCGTGTGCGCCCCGACCGGATCGTGGAGTTCCTGCGCGCGAGCACCGGACTGGACCGCGCGGAGAACATCTGGCGCCTGGACAGGGTGGACACGGCGTACCGGAAGCTCGGCGGCCGCTACGCCGGATTCGCCGACCAACTCGCCCGCGAGCGCGACCGGTTGCTGGACGAGGCCGAGGCGGACATCGAGTCCTTCGCCCACCTGATCGAGGCCTGGCCGGCGCTGATCAAGGCGGCCACTCCGTGAACGCCCCGCACCCGAGCGACGCTCTCACCACCTCGCTCGCCGGCGCCGACACCGACCGCATCGTCTACGACCTCACCGGCATCGAGCACCAATACGACGTCCTGGCAGGGGAGCTGCCGGACGCCCGCATCCGCTTCGCCCTGAAGGCGTGCCCCGAGGACGAGGTCCTGCGTGCCCTCGCGGAACGCGGCGCCGGCTTCGACGCCGCAAGCCCTGCCGAGATCGCGCAAGCACTCCGCACCGGCGTCACCCCCGCCCGCATCCACTACGGCAACACCGTCAAGTCCGACCGCGACATCGCCGAGGCCCACCGCCTGGGCGTCCGCACGTTCGCCACCGACAGCGTCGAGGACGTCCGGGCCATCGCCCGGCACGCCCCCGGTTCCCGGGTGTTCTGCCGCCTCGCCACCAGCGGTGAGGGCGCCCTGTGGGGCCTGAGCCGCAAGTTCGGCTGCGCCCCCGACGACGCCGTCCGCGTGCTGGAGACGGCCCGCGCGGCCGGACTCGTCCCGGCCGGCCTGTCCGTGCACGTCGGCTCCCAGCAGATGACCTGCGAGGCCTGGCAGCAGGCCCTCGACACCCTCGCCGGGACCATGGCCGCCCTGGCCGGGCGCGGGATCGTACCCGACCACGTCAACCTCGGCGGCGGCCTGCCCGCGCTCGGCTACCAGGACCGTCACGGCAATCCCCTCGACCCGCCCCTCGACAAGATCCTCACCGTGCTCCGCGAGGGCATGGACCGCCTGCGGGGCCTCACCCCCGCCCCGCTCGCCTTCGTCCTGGAGCCGGGCCGCCACCTGGTCGCCGACCACGGCGCCGTCCGCGCCCATGTCTCCCGGCTGACCCGCCGCCGGCAGCCGGACGGCACGGACGCCTACTGGCTCTATCTGAGCTGCGGCAAGTTCAACGGCCTCTACGAGATGGACCAGTTGACACACCGGATGGTCTTCCCCGGCCACCGGGACGAGCGGGAGCACGTCCACGCGGTCGTCGCCGGGCCCACCTGCGACAGCGACGACGCCTACGGCGACGGCCGCCACCCGGTGCGCGTCCCCGCCTCCCTCACCTCCGGCGACCCGGTCTGGATCCTGTCCGCCGGCGCCTACGCCACCAGCTACATGACCCAGGGCTTCAACGGCATCCGCCCGCTGCCCTGTGTCTGCGTCCGCGGCCAGGAAGGACACGACTGACATGCGAGACCTCATACGGGAGGTCACCGACGCCGACTGGCCCCAGGTGGCGGCCCTGGAGGCCGAGGCGTACGCGGGCACCTCGCTCACCGAGGGCGAGGCCGCGCTGCGGTCCCGGGCCGCCGCCGGCACCTGCCTCGTCCTGGACCGGGGCGGCCGGGTCACGGGCTACGTCCTGGCCCTGCCGTACCCGAGATTCCACTACCCCGACCTGGGGCGCCCCGAGGACACGGTCGCCTGCGCCGCCAACCTCCATCTGCACGACATCGTCATCGCGGCACCCCAGCGCCGACGAGGGCTTGGCACACGCCTCGTCCGCCACCTGACGGACGTGGCCCGGGCCCGCGGCTTCGCGACGATGTCGCTGATCGCGGTCGACGGCAAGGAGCCCTTCTGGCGGTCCAACGGCTACCGCCCCCACCCCGAGGCGAGCCCGCCCGCCGGCTACGGCAGCGGCGCGGTCTACATGTCGGCCCGGCTGACCGCACTGCGGGAGGCGAGCTGATGACGGCCCCCTCCTTCCCGCGCGCCAAGTGGTCCATCGCCGCGCTCTTCTGCTTCCTCGGCTTCCAGTACGGCACCTGGGTCTCGCGCCTGCCCGCGCTGAAGACCCGCCTGGACCTCGGCGCCGGGGAGGTGGGCCTGCTGCTGATGGCCTGCGGGGCCGGGGCGGCGGCCTCCTTCCCGCTGGTCGCCGCCCTGATGCGACGCCTCGGCTCCCGGCGCCTGTCGCTCGCCTCGGCCGCGTGCCTGATCGCCGTCCTGGCCGCGCTGTCGGCCGTACCGGACTACCCGCTGGCCCTGCTCGCCGTCTGCGCGGACGGGGTCCTGGTCGGCTGCCTCAACGTCGCCATGAACGCCCAGGGCGCGGCGCTGGAGAAGACGTACGGGCGCACCGCGATGTCCCAGCTGCACGCCACCTTCAGCGCGGGCCTGCTCGCCGCCGCCCTGCTGGCCTCGGGCGTGACCACGCTGACGGCGTCCGTCCCGGCCCATTTCGCCGTCGCCGGTGCCCTGTTGCTGCTCCTGCTCGCCGTCGCCCGCCCCGCCCTGCTGCGCCACACGGACCCGGCGGCGCCCAACGAGCCGAAAAAGAAGGGCCGTTGGACCCTGCCCTCGGCGACCACGCTCCTCATGGGATGCGCGATGGCCTTCGGCACGATCACCGAGGGCGCCATGAACGACTGGTCGACCCTCTATCTGAAGGACGTCGTCCGGGCGTCCGCGACGGTCGCGCCCCTGGGCATCGCGGTCGTCTCCGTGATGATGCTGCTGGCCCGGGTGTGCGCGGACCGCTGGCGCACCCGCTGGGGCGACGGCCGGGTGGTCCGGGCCGGCAGCGCCGTCGCCGCCGCCGGCCTGGCCGTCGCCCTGGCGGCCGGGGGAGTGGTCCCCACCCTCCTCGGCTTCGCCTGCGTCGGCCTCGGTGCCGCCGCCGTCACCCCGTGCGTCTACGTCGCCGCCGCCGGCCACGGTTCGGACGCGCTGGCCCTGGTCGCCGCGATGGGCACCACGGGCCTGCTGGCCGGGCCCGCCCTGATCGGCTTCGTCGCGAGCGCGGCGAACCTGGCCCTGGGCATGGCGGTGGTCGCCGCCTCCGCGCTCACCGTCACCCTGACGGCGTTCCGCATCCCCTGGCGCACCCGGGAACCCGCCCCGGGGGAGGGAGAGAACCAGCCCCCGGTCGCGGTGCCGTAGCGGCTCCAGGGGGGTGTCCGGAGGGGGCATCGCGCTGGTGTGGCGTTCCCCGCGGGGACCGGCGTGGCCGTTTACGCTCGCACTCGGACCGATCGTGCTGGTCGGAGCAGAGTCGGGGCCGGGCGCCGCACGGACGAACACCGGGAGGGCAGCGCGGGTGACGTCACGTCGACGATTCCTCGGGGTGACGGCCGGGGTCACCACCGGCCTCACCGTACCCGCCGGTTCGGCGGCGTACGCGAAGCGGTCGGGTGAGCGCAGGGGCACCGTCCTGGCCAGCGCGATCCGCCCGCCCCGGCGGTTCGCGGTGCCCCTGCCCGTACCGCCACGCGCCCGCCCCGCGCGGACGACCGGCGGCATCGACGTCTACGACATCAGGCAGTGCGAGGGGTCCGTGGAGATCGTCCCCGGGCTGAGGACGACCGTCTGGGGCTACGACGGCATCTTCCCCGGCCCCACCTTCACCGCCCGGTCCGGCCGGGGGATGGAGGTACGGGTCCGCAACCAGCTGTCCGTGCCCACCTCCCTGCACCTGCACGGGGGTGTCACCCCGCCGCACTCCGACGGCTACCCGACGGATGTGCTCGTGCCCGCGCGATGCGGCGCCGCGCTCAAGGCAGGGGAGGTGACGCACGGCGGCATGGGCGGGGTGCACGCCCCCGCCGTCGACTGGACGGTCTCGCAGGGCCACAGGACGTACACGTACCCGATGGACCAGCGGGCGGCCACGCTCTGGTACCACGACCATCGGATGGACTTCAGTGCTCCGCAGGTCTGGCGTGGGCTGGCCGGGATGTTCCTCGTTCACGACCGGGAGGAGGACGCGCTTCCGCTGCCCGGGGGCGAGCGGGACATCCCGCTGATGATCTGCGATCGTTCCTTCGAGGAGGACGGCTCCTTCCGGTATCCCGGCCACTCGCCGACCTGCACCGGGACCCCGGGTGTCCAGGGCGCGTACATGGACGGCGTGCTCGGCGACGTACAGCTGGTCAACGGCGCCCCTTGGCCGGAGGCGGAGGTCTCCGCGAGCCGCCACCGCCTGCGCCTGCTGAACGCCTCCAACGCCCGCCGCTACCACCTGGTGCTGCGGCGGGAGGACGGCGGCAGGCTCCCCTTCACACAGATCGGCGGCGACGGCGGCCTGCTGTCCGCGCCTCAGCGCCTTGGCGGCATCCCCATGGCGCCGGCGGAACGCTTCGACGTGGTCGTGGACTTCACCGACTGCCCGGTGGGAAGTGCGGTCACCCTGGTCAACACCCTGGCGAACGGCCGTATGCGCCAGGTCATGCGCTTCAGGATCGCCCGCAAGGAGAAGGACCCGAGCCACGTCCCGGCCCGCCTCTCGCGCTTCACGGCCCTGCGTCCGGCGTCCGCCGTCGCCACCCGGCACTTCGACTTCCGCCGCTCCGGCGCCGTGTGGACCATCAACGGCCGCCCGTTCAGCACCTCGGAGTTCCTGGCCCGCCCGCGCCTGGGCACCGTCGAACGCTGGCGCTTCACCAGCGACCGCCACCACCCCGTGCATCTGCACATGGCCCACTTCCAGGTGCTGTCGCGCGGCGGGCGGGCGCCCGAGCCCACCGACGCGGGCTGGAAGGACACGGTGGACGTCCGCCCGTACGAGGTCGTGGACGTGCTGGTCCGCTTCCGCGGCTACCGGGGCCGGTACATGCTGCACTGCCACAACCTGGAGCACGAGGACATGGCGATGATGGCCAACTACCAGGTGGTGTGAGGAGCACGCTCCCCGCCCGTCTACGGAGTCAGCCCTGCCTTCGCGCAAGCGGCCCGCAGCGGCGGTGTGCAGATCTGGGCGACGGTGTACACACCGTCCTTGACGAGGGTCTGCTTGATGTCGGCGGTTGTCACGGCGACCGGGGTGAGGAGCACGGACGGGATGTGGCGGGTGGTGGGGCTGTCGGTCGTCGTCGTGGCGATGGCGTGCAGCTTCTCGCCGCGGCCCAGGGCGACAGCCATGGCAGCGGCTGCTTCGGCTTCCGCGCGGAAGGACTTGTACACCGTCATGGACTGCTCGCCGCTGACGATGCGCTGCACCGCGTCGAGGTCGGCGTCCTGGCCGGTGACCGGTGGAAGGGGACTGACGTGGGCGCTCTTGAGCGCGGAGATGACGCCTGCGGCCATGGCGTCGTTGGCGGCCAGGACGCCGTCGATCCGGCCCGGGCCCAGGGCCGAGATGGCGGCGGACATGTTGGCGTTCGCGTTGTTCGTGCTCCAGCCCAGGGTGTCGTAGGAACGGCCGATCCTCACCCTGCCCCGCAGGACGGACAGTGCACCCCTCTTGTACGACGCGGCGTTGGGGCTGGTCGGGTCGCCGTTCAACATGACGATGGTCCCGCCCTTGGCGGCGGCGTGCATGGCCTTGAGGAGAGCCTGGCCCTGCAGCGTGCCGACCTTTACGCCGTCGAAGCTGACGTAGCCCGAGATCGGGCCGTCGGCGAGCCTGTCGTAGGCGACGACGGGGACGCCCGCGTTGCGCGCCTCCTGGACGGAAGAGCGCTGCGCCCTGTTGTCGGTGGCGCCGAGGATGAGGACCCTGACTCCCTTGGTGATCATGGCGATCATCTGTTGCCGCTGAGCCGTCGAGTCGTCGTCGGCGTTGCCGTAGATGACGTTGCAGTGCGGGCAGAGCTGTTTCACCCGTTGCTCGATCAGCGGCCTGTCGGAGTGCTCCCAGCGTGGCACCACCCGGCTCGGCAGCAGCAGGCCGACGGTGAAGCTCTCCGTGGTGGCTGTCCCCCCTCCTGTGCAGGCGGCCGAGGGCATGGCCAGCAGGCCCGCGACAAGCGCGCCGACGACATACCGCGTACGGGGCGTCGCGAGTCGCCTACGACACATCATGATCGGCCCCCGTCCTCGGCGCCTGGTTCTGCGCCCACCGAAGCCGGTTCACGACGCGGTACCGCTATCTCGCTGCACACCTGCTTGCCGCCGGCCACGGGCACCGTGCCGAAGGACTCCGACATCGCCTCGACCAGGAGCAGACCCCGGCCGCCGGTCGACTCCCAGTCCACGATCACGGGCCTGGCGGGCGCCCGCGGAGAGGAGTCGCTCACGCAGACACGCACCCGGTCCCCGCGCAGCATCAGGTCGAGACGGACCGGGCCCTGGGTGTGCACCAGGGCATTGGTGACGAGTTCGGACACCACCAGCAGCACCGGGTCGGTGGCTTCTTCGACCTTCCAGCGGCGCAGCGTGCGCGCGGTGAACCGGCGGGCGTGCATGACGGCGTCGGGCAGCCGCCACACCACCCAGCCCGACCGGATCGGCCGGGTCTTCATGCCGTCGTAGCGCAGCAGCAACAGCGCCACGTCGTCCTCGCGGCGGCCGACGTCGCCCAGCAGGTCGTCGGCCACCCGCCCGGGATCCGACGGGTCGGCCGCGGCGAGGGTGGCGCGCGTGCGGCGCATGCCCTCGTCCAGGGACAGGTCGACGGCCTCGATCAGCCCGTCGGTGACCAGCGCGAGCATCGTTCCGGGCGCCAGTGCCACCGCGGTCATCGGGAAGTCCGCGTCCATGGAAATGCCCAGCGGAAGGCCGCCCTCGATCTCGACCTCCTCGGTGCTGCCGTCGGGATGTCGCAGCAGCGGTGCGACGTGCCCGGCCCGGACGAACAGGACGTCGCCCTCGTCCATGTCCAGTTCGGCGTAGCAGCAGGTGGCGAAGAGATCCGTCTCCATACCGACAAGGAGGCGGTTGGCGTGCGAGACGACCACGTCGGGCGGGTGGCCCTCCACCGCGTACGCCCGGACCGCGGTACGCATCTGGCCCATGATCGTCGCCGCTGCGGCGCTGTGGCCCTGCACGTCGCCGATGACCAGCGCCACCCGGTCCTCGGAGAGAGCGATCACGTCGTACCAGTCGCCGCCCACCTGCAGTCCCCGCCGAGCGGGCAGATAGCGGGCGACGGCGATCCCGCCGGGAAGCTCGGGCAGACGTCGCGGCAGCAGGCTGCGCTGCAGCATCGTGGCGAGTTCCTGTTCGGCGTCATAGGCGTGGGCGCGGGTGAGGGCCTGGCCGGCCAGCGAGGCGGTGGCGGTCAGCAGCGAACGCTCCTCGGGGACGAACTCGTGCGGCCGGTCCCAGCCGATCAGGCACACGCCGACGACCCGGCCCCGTGCGGGCAGCGGCAGGACGGCAAGGCCTCCGGGGCCGATGCCGTCGAGTCCCGCTTCGAAGGCTGTGCCTGTCGGCCACAGGTCCATACGTCCGTCTCGCAGAGCCATCTGCAGGGTGGGCAGGGCACCGAGGGGCGCGTCGGGCCACTCCGAACGCCACTGGAGACGCCATGTCTGCGGCCAGGCGTCGGGCTGCGGCGGGTCGAGCAGGGTGACCTGGAGCCGTTCGTGCTGCAGTTCGGCGAACGCGACCCGGTCGGCGCTCAGGGGTTCGCGCAGGGCGGTGACCACCACGTGGCTGACGTCGCGCACGGTGGTGGCCTTGTCGAGTGCGGCGGTCAACCACTGGATCCGGGAGACGTCGTCGGCGCCCCGGTGCAGGACCGAGGTCGCCGTCACCACGCCCAGCACCTGCTCCGGCCGGTCGTCGGCAGCCGCCGCCACGCGGCACGTCAGGCTCAGCCAGCGCATCCCACCGGTGGGGCAGCGGACGCGGAAGTCCAGTTCCCGTCGGCCGGACGTCTGGGTGGACGGCTCCAGCACCGACATCAGCGCGTGCAGGTCTTCCGGCAGTGCGTGCGCGAGCAGGGAGTCCGCCTTGCCGTCGAAGTCGTCCGGCCTGATGCCGACCAGTTCGCGCAGCGTCTCGTCCGCGTCGATCACACCGGTTTCCGGCACCAGGACGAAGGAGCCGACGCGCATGCGGCGCAGTGCGGAACCCAAGGGTGCCGGCGGCGTCCCTCCCCCGGCCCCGGCCTCCAGCACTGCGGCGACCGCGTCGGCATAGCGCTCCAGGAAGCGCTGCTGCCCGGCGTCGAAGCCGTTCTCACCGGCGCCCACGACGACGAGGCAGCCGAGCCGCCTGCCCTCGGCGCCGAGGGGCAGCGCACCGAGCGATGTCCGGGCCCGCGGCGGCGCCGGACATCCCTCGGGGTAGGAGGCGAGTGCCGCGGGGGTCAGCCACACGGGGTGGAGGGCGCGGAAGGCGTGAGCCGCGGGCGAGCCGCCGGACAGGGCCAGACGCTCCGGCAGCCGGTACTCGGCGGGGGCGCATCCGGCCGAGTCCACCGACCGAAGGTCGTCAGAGCCCGCGCCGGGCACATAGAGCACTGCCAGCTCTGCTCCGGCGAACGTCAGGGCGCGGACGCTCACGGGGATCTCCGACCCCGGTGGTGAGCTGGTGTCCGCGACGCCGGCCTCGGCTGTCCCCGGCTGCGAGAGTCCGCCCCCGGCACTGCCTTCGTGAGGCATGTCCGCATCTACCTCCCGTCCGTGCCGGGGTACCGACCGGCCATCGCCCGGGCACTCCCTTTACCAGAATCGCACAGAGGGATGAACCGGACAGATCGACGTCGTGTCGACTGCGCGGCAGCGGGTTCGCAGTTCACCGTGGCCGGTGTCACACTGACGGCGTGGTCGTTCTGCCGCTTTCGCCCGGTCCGGGCGGGTGTGGGCCGAGACCCCGCCTCGCCCCGGTGGGCCATGCTGCCGCACCGCCGTTGCAGCCGCGTGGCTCCAGGGAGGAAGGAGGCCTCGCGCATGAAAGCCTGCGTCCGGGACGCCGCCCTTGCCCTGGCCGCGGTCTCGACGGCCGTGTCCCTCACCGCCTGCGGATCGGGCGCCGGGAACACCTCCGGCGCAGGGAGCGCGCGGAAGATCGGCGTGCTGCTGCCGGAATCCACCACAGCCCGCTGGGAGACGCAGGACAGGCCCCTGCTGGAGCAGAGGATCCGGCAGCTGTGCGGCGACTGCACGATCGAGTACGCCAACGCCAAAGGTGACGTGGCCATCCAGCAGGAACAGATGGACTCGTCGATCGCCAACGGGGTCGATGCCATCGTGCTGACGGCCGTCGATGCCAGGGCCATGGGCGCCTCGGTCGGAAAGGCAGCCGCCGCGCACATCCCGGTCATCGCCTACGACCGCCTCGCCGAGGGCCCGATCTCGGGCTACGTCTCCTTCGACGGCCAGGAGGTCGGCAGGCTCCAGGGCAGGGCACTGCTGACGGCCATGGGCGCCAAGGCGCACGGCGGCCGGATCGTGATGATGAACGGCGACCCCGGCGACCCCAACGCGCTGTCGTTCAAACAGGGCGCACTGTCCGAACTCCGGGGGAAGGTGACGATCGCCAAGGAGTACGACACCCCCCAGTGGAGCACGGAGGCGGCGAACCGGAACATGTCCGGAGCCATCGCCGCCCTGGGCGCCGGCAGCATCAACGGCGTCTACGCCGCCAACGACGGCCTCGCCGCCGGCAGTATCGCCGCCCTCAAGGCCAACAAGGTCAGCCCGCTGCCCCCCGTCACCGGGCAGGACGCCGAGCTCGCAGCCGTACGGCGCATTGTCAGCGGCGATCAGTACATGACGGTCTACAAGCCGTTCGGACCCGAGGCCGCCGCCGGCGGCGCCATGGCCGTGGCCGCCGCGCGTGGTCAGCGCCTCGACGGGGTGGCCACCAGGCGGGTGAAAACCCGCAGCGGCGCGGAGGTTCCGGCCGTGCTGCTCACCCCGGTGCCCGTGACCCTTGCCACCATCAAGAACACCCTGGTGAAAGACGGCGCGTACACGCTCGAACAGATCTGCACCCCGCCACTCGCGGACGACTGCCACAAGGCCGGGCTGGCCTGACAGGCGGGACCGGCAGGCCCCGGGCCCGGGAAGGAGATGGTTCTCTTGCCGCCCCCCTTGCTCGCCCTGCACGGTGTGTGCAAGCGCTTCGGCGTCGTCGAGGTCCTCCGGGACATCGAGCTGGAGATCCACGCCGGCCAGGTCCTCGCCCTGCTCGGCGACAACGGTGCCGGCAAGTCCACCCTGGTCAAGGTGATCTCCGGGGTCGCCCCCGCGGACAAGGGGAGCATCGAGTGGGAGGGCCGGCCCGTTCACATACGGCGTCCCCAGGAAGCCCGGGACCTCGGCATCGCCACCGTCTACCAGGACCTGGCGCTGTGCGGAGGCCTCGACGTCGTCGGCAACCTCTTCCTCGGACGGGAGATCCGCAGGTTCGGCTTCCTCGACGAGGTGGAGATGGAGCGCCGCACCGGACAGCTGCTGGCGCGCCTGACCCGGAGCGTCCCCGATCTGCGCGCCCCCCTGGTGTCACTGTCCAGCGGCCAGCGGCAGACCGTCGCCGTCGCCCGCTCGCTCCTCGGGGACCCGCGCGTCCTCCTTCTGGACGAACCGACCGCGGCGCTGGGGTTCGAGCAGACCACCGAGGTCCTCGACCTCGTCGACCGTCTCCGCGACCACGGCCTGGGGATCCTGCTCATCAGCCACAACTTGGGCGATGTGAAGGCTCTCGCGGACCGGGCCGCCGTGCTGCGGCTCGGCCGCAACAACGGCTTCTTCGACGTGAGCACCGCCTCCCAGGAGCAGATCATCTCCTCCATCACGGGCGCCACGGACAACGCGCCCCGCCGGCCGGCCCACCGCGAGGCCGAGTGGTGAAAGGGATGCGTGACATGCCGGACGAGACGCGGGCCGATCCCGCAGCAGCCACCGCAGAGGCCCCTCAGCGCCGGGCCAGGAGGGTCGTCACCCGTGCGGCGGCGGGCTGGATCGCCGTCCGGCGGCGCAGGCTGAGCGCCGGTGAGCTGGGCTACCTTCCCGTCACCCTCGTTCTCGCCGCGGTCTGGATCATCTTCCAGTGCATCAACTCCGCCTTCCTCTCGCCCCGTAACCTGTCCAACCTCAGCGTGGACATCGTGGGCACGGGCCTCATCGCGGTCGGCATGGTCTTCGTGCTGCTGCTCGGTGAACTCGACCTGTCGGTCGGCTCGATCAGCGGGCTCGCCGCCGCGGTCTTCGCGGTGCTGAACGTCAACAACGGCGTGCCGGAATGGCTTGCCCTGATCGCCGCCGTGCTGACGGGCACCGCGGCAGGAGCCGTCCAGGGGTACTCCGTCGCCAGGACCGGGGTGCCGGCCTTCGTGGTCACCCTCGCCGGGCTGCTGACGTGGAACGGCCTCATGCTCGCCATCCTCGGCACCAGCGGCACCGTCAACCTCGACGAGAACGGGCTCATCGCCCACCTGACCAGCTACTACTTCACCAACGCCGGCGTCGCCTACGCGGTGGCGGCACTCGCCACAGCTCTGGTCTTTCTCACCTCCTACCGGAACAGGCGCCGCCGCAGGGCCGTCGGCATGTCACACCGCCCGCTGCACACCATCGGGGTGCGCACAGGAGTAGTGGCGGTGATCGCGTTCGCCTCCGCCTATCTGCTGAACCAGTTCCAGGGCCTGCCGCTGGCTCTGCTGATCTTCCTCGCCGTCGTGGCGGGCCTCGACATCGTGCTCCGGCGCACGCCCTGCGGACGGCAGGTCTACGCGCTGGGGAGCAGCATCGAGGCGGCCCGTCGCGCCAGCCTCAGCGTGACCGGCGTCCAGACGGCCGTGCTCGCGGTCTCCGGCACCCTGGCGGCGACCGGCGGCCTGTTCCTGGCCTCGCGCATCACGTCGGTGAGCCAGAGCTCCGGCTCCGGCGTCCTGCTGCTCAACGCCATCGCCGCCGCCGTCATCGGCGGCACCAGCCTGTTCGGAGGACGCGGTACGACCTGGTCCGCAGTGCTCGGCATCCTGGTCATCCAGTCGATCGCCTCGGGCATGGCCCTCACTGACACGCCCACCGCCGTCCAGCTGGTGATCACGGGCGGGGTGCTCTTCGCCGCGGTGGTCGTTGACTCACTGTCCCGACACACGCAGCAGGCGCACGGGCGCGCCTGACACGTCCACGGGCGGCGTCGGCGCTGTCCACAGCGACCTGGGCGTGGCGTCGGGGCCGGATACGATGAGAGGTTCCCGCATGTATGTTGGATGAAGGGACGATTTGCACAGATAAGAAAGTACCGATGAGGCTCAGATCCGTCCTCTGCTCCACTGCTTCCGCCCTCTCCGCACTGGTGCTGCTCAGCGCCTGCAGCGGCGGCTCCGGCGTCACGGCCCCGTCGAGCGGCGGCCAGCCGCTGGTCGGCGTCGAGTACCCGCGCTCCGACACCGACTTCTGGAACGCGTACATCAAGTACACGCCGGAGTACGCCAAGCAGCTCGGCCTCTCGCTCAAGACCACCAACTCGCAGAACGATGTCGCCAAACTCGCCGCCAACGTGCAGACACTCATCCTCCAGGGCGTCAAGGGCATCGCGATGGCCCCGCAGAGCACATTCGCCATCGCGCCGATCCTGGCGGAGTTGCAGGCGGCGAAGATCCCGGTCGTCACCATCGACACCCGCCCCGACACCGGCAAGGTCTACATGGCGGTCCGCGCCGACAACCGCGCCTACGGCGAGAAGGCATGCAAGTACCTGGGCACCAAGCTGGGCGGCAAGGGCAAGGTCGTGATGCTGGAGGGAGACCTCGCATCGATCAACGGCCGTGACCGCACCGGGGGGTTCAACGACTGCATGAAGAAGAACTACCCGGGCATCAAGGTGTTCGGCGAGGCCACCAACTGGGACGGCGCCGTCGCCGCGCAGAAGCTCCAGACCGACCTGACGGCCCACCCGGACGTCAAGGGCATCTACATGCAGTCCAGCTTGGCCCTGTCCGGCACGCTCCACGTGCTCAAGCAGCAGGGGCTGTTCGTCGGCCCGAAGGACAAGAAGCACGTGTTCGTCGTCTCCAACGACGGCATCCCCAGGGAGCTCAAGGACATCTCCAACGGCACCATCGACGCCACCGTGTCCCAGCCGGTCGACCTTTATGCCGAGTACGCCCTGTACTACCTGAAGGCCGCGATCGACGGGAAGACGTTCAAGCCGGGCAGGACCGACCACGAGAGCACCATCGTGCGGGTCCGCGACGGACTTCTGGAAGACCAGCTCTCCGCCCCGCTCGTCACCGCCGACGGCGGCACGTACGGCGGCGTCCCCAGCCTCAAGAGCACCGACTCGTCTCTGTGGGGCAACAGCCTCGGGTCTGTGCGGCCAACGGCCCTGTCTCGCATTCGGTGGTGACGGAGCGTGCCGCTGTGCGGCAACGCGCTGCGCAGCGACCGGAAGACTTCGGGCCCGGCCGAAAGTCCCACAGAGTCCCAGAGGCGCCGCCACCTCCCGCCCGCCTCGCGTTCATGCAGGTCAGGATGGGTGTGGCGGCGCTTTTTCTGAAGAGTGTCAGATGTCCCGGAAGATCTCGATCTGCGCCCCGATGGAATTGAGCCGCTCGGCGAGGTCCTCGTAACCGCGGTTGATGACATACACGTTGCGCAGCACCGAGGTGCCCTCCGCCGCCATCATCGCCAGCAGGACGACCACGGCGGGGCGCAGCGCCGGCGGGCACATCATCTCGGCGGCGCGCCAGCGGGTCGGGCCCTCGACCAGGACCCGGTGCGGGTCGAGGAGCTGGAGGCGGCCGCCGAGGCGGTTGAGGTCGGTGAGGTAGATCGCGCGGTTGTCGTAGACCCAGTCGTGGATGAGGGTCTGGCCCTGCGCGGTCGCCGCGATCGCCGCGAAGAACGGGACGTTGTCGATGTTCAGGCCCGGGAAGGGCATCGGGTGGATCTTGTCGATCGGCGCCTCCAGCTTGGAGGGGCGGACCGTGAGGTCGACCAGGCGCGTACGGCCGTTGTCCGCGCAGTACTCGGGGCTGCGGTCGTGGTCGAGGCCCATCTCCTCCAGGACCGCCAGCTCGATCTCCAGGAACTCGATGGGGACCCGGCGGACCGTCAGCTCCGACTCCGTCACCACGGCGGCGGCCAGCAGGCTCATCGCCTCGACCGGGTCCTCGGAGGGGGAGTAGTCCACGTCGACGTCGATGTTCGGCATGCCGTGCACGGTCAGCGTCGTCGTGCCGATCCCCTCGACCTTGACGCCGAGCGCCTCCAGGAAGAAGCACAGGTCCTGGACCATGTAGTTGGAGGAGGCGTTGCGGATGACCGTCACGCCGTCGTGCCGGGCGGCGGCCAGCAGCGCGTTCTCGGTCACGGTGTCGCCGCGCTCGGTCAGCACGATCGGACGGTCGGGGCGGACCGTGCGGTCGACCCGCGCGTGGTACTGCCCCTCGGTGGCCGCGATGTCCAGACCGAACCGGCGCAGCGCGATCATGTGCGGCTCGATGGTCCGGGTGCCCAGGTCGCAGCCGCCGGCGTACGGCAGCTTGAAGGCGTCCATGCGGTGCAGCAGCGGGCCGAGGAACATGATGATCGAGCGGGTGCGTACGGCCGCCTCGGCGTCGATCGCCGCGATCTCCAGCTCGGCCGGCGGCACCAGCTCCAGGTCGACGCCGTCGTTGATCCAGCGGGTGCGCACGCCGATGGAGTTCAGCACCTCCAGGAGGCGGTACACCTCCTCGATGCGGGCCACCCGGCGCAGCACCGTGCGGCCCTTGTTGAGCAGCGAGGCGCACAGCAGCGCCACGCAGGCGTTCTTGCTCGTCTTCACGTCGATGGCACCGGACAGCCGGCGGCCGCCGACGACCCGCAGATGCATGGGACCGGCGTACCCCAGCGACACGATCTCGCTGTCCAGCGCCTCACCGATGCGCGCGATCATCTCAAGGCTGATGTTCTGGTTGCCCCGCTCGATGCGGTTGACCGCACTCTGACTGGTGCCGAGCGCCTCCGCGAGCTGCGTCTGTGTCCAGCCACGGTGTTGCCGGGCGTCACGGATGAGCTTGCCGATGCGTACGAGGTAGTCGTCTGACATGAGACTGAGGCTATCTCAGATATGAGATGGCGCCCGTCAGGGGGGTCCATTCGAGTGATGTCGCGTCAGTGACCAGTGAATTCACGGGTGATGGGGCCATCTGGGTGATTTGTCCGTTAATCGCGGTTAGTTGCGAAAGCGGGGAAGGTGTGGTTCGTGTCGCCGAAAAACGGCAGGGTTCGGCCCGACCCGGCATGACCATCCGGCGGCCATGTACTAGAGTTATCTCGACATCGAGATATCTGCCAGGCGCACCGCACCCCGCCACCCGCTAAGGGTTACCTAACTTAGCCTTACCTTAGCGGATCGGTCAGACCGGCGTGGCGGCACGATTGACGGTGGTACGCGCACATCAATGAAGGAGACTGTCGTGTCGGCGAACAGCTTCGACGCCCGCAGCACGCTGCAGGTGGGCGACGAGTCGTACGAGATCTTCCGGCTGGACAAGGTGGAAGGCTCGGCCCGCCTTCCGTACAGCCTGAAGGTGCTGCTGGAGAACCTGCTCCGCACCGAGGACGGCGCGAACATCACCGCCGACCACATCCGTGCCCTCGGCGGCTGGGACTCCCAGGCCCAGCCCAGCCAGGAGATCCAGTTCACGCCGGCCCGCGTGATCATGCAGGACTTCACCGGCGTCCCCTGCGTCGTGGACCTCGCGACCATGCGTGAGGCCGTGAAGGAGCTGGGCGGCGACCCGGCGAAGATCAACCCGCTGGCCCCGGCCGAGCTGGTCATCGACCACTCCGTCATCGCCGACAAGTTCGGCACCAACGACGCCTTCAAGCAGAACGTCGAGCTGGAGTACGGCCGCAACAAGGAGCGCTACCAGTTCCTGCGCTGGGGCCAGACCGCCTTCGACGAGTTCAAGGTCGTCCCGCCGGGCACCGGCATCGTCCACCAGGTGAACATCGAGCACCTGGCGCGGACCGTCATGGTCCGTAACGGCCAGGCCTACCCCGACACGCTCGTCGGCACCGACTCGCACACCACCATGGTCAACGGCCTCGGTGTGCTCGGCTGGGGCGTCGGCGGCATCGAGGCCGAGGCCGCCATGCTCGGCCAGCCGGTCTCCATGCTCATCCCGCGCGTCGTCGGCTTCAAGCTGACCGGCGAGCTCAAGCCGGGCACGACCGCCACGGACCTCGTCCTCACCATCACCGAGATGCTGCGCAAGCACGGTGTGGTCGGCAAGTTCGTCGAGTTCTACGGCGAGGGCGTCGCCGCCACCTCCCTGGCCAACCGCGCCACCATCGGCAACATGTCGCCGGAGTTCGGCTCCACCGCCGCGATCTTCCCGATCGACGGCGAGACCCTGAACTACCTGCGCCTGACCGGCCGCAGCGAGCAGCAGGTCGCGCTCGTCGAGGCGTACGCCAAGGAGCAGGGCCTCTGGCTCGACCCGGCGGCCGAGCCCGACTTCTCCGAGAAGCTGGAGCTCGACCTGTCGACGGTCGTCCCGTCGATCGCCGGTCCGAAGCGTCCGCAGGACCGCATCGTCCTTGCCAATGCCGCCCAGCAGTTCGCGCTCGACGTCCGCAACTACGTGGACACCGCCGACGAGGCGGGCAAGGAGTCCTTCCCGGCCTCCGACGCCCCGGCGTCCGTCAACGGCGTCCCGTCCAACCCGGTCACCGTGACCGCCCCCGACGGCACGTCGTACGAGATCGACCACGGCGCGGTCACCGTCGCGGCCATCACCTCCTGCACCAACACCTCGAACCCGTACGTCATGGTCGCCGCCGCGCTGGTGGCCAAGAAGGCGGTCGAGAAGGGCCTGACCCGCAAGCCCTGGGTCAAGACCACCCTCGCCCCGGGCTCCAAGGTCGTCACCGACTACTTCGCGAAGGCGGGCCTGACCCCGTACCTCGACAAGGTCGGCTTCAACCTGGTCGGTTACGGCTGCACCACCTGCATCGGCAACTCCGGCCCGCTGCCGGAGGAGGTCTCCAAGGCCGTCAACGACCACGACCTCGCGGTCACCTCGGTCCTCTCCGGCAACCGGAACTTCGAGGGCCGGATCAACCCCGACGTCAAGATGAACTACCTGGCCTCCCCGCCGCTGGTCGTCGCGTACGCCCTGGCGGGCTCCATGAAGGTGGACATCACCAAGGACGCCCTCGGCACCGACCAGGACGGCAAGCCGGTCTACCTGTCGGACATCTGGCCGACCGAGGCCGAGGTCAACGACGTCGTCGCCAACGCGATCGGCGAGGACATGTTCAACAAGTCCTACGCCGACGTCTTCGCCGGCGACGCCCAGTGGCAGTCCCTCCCGGTCCCGACCGGCAACACCTTCGAGTGGGACACCGAGTCCACCTACGTCCGCAAGCCCCCGTACTTTGAGGGCATGGGCATGGAGCCGGCCCCGGTCGAGGACATCGCGGGCGCCCGCGTCCTCGCCAAGCTCGGCGACTCGGTCACCACCGACCACATCTCGCCCGCCGGTGCCATCAAGGCCGACACCCCGGCCGGCCAGTACCTCACCGAGCACGGTGTGGAGCGTCGTGACTTCAACTCCTACGGCTCCCGCCGAGGCAACCACGAGGTCATGATCCGCGGCACGTTCGCCAACATCCGCCTGCGCAACCAGATCGCGCCGGGCACCGAGGGCGGCTACACCCGCGACTTCACCCAGGCCGACGCGCCGGTGTCGTTCATCTACGACGCCTCGCGCAACTACATCGAGCAGGGCATCCCGCTGGTCGTCCTGGCCGGCAAGGAGTACGGCTCCGGCTCGTCCCGCGACTGGGCCGCCAAGGGCACCGCGCTCCTCGGTGTCAAGGCCGTCATCGCCGAGTCGTACGAGCGCATCCACCGCTCGAACCTCATCGGCATGGGCGTCCTGCCGCTCCAGTTCCCGGAGGGCCAGTCCGCCGAGTCCCTCGGCCTGACCGGTGAGGAGACCTTCTCCTTCGCCGGCGTCACCGAGCTGAACAACGGCACCACGCCGCGCACGGTCAAGGTCACCACCGACACGGGCGTCGAGTTCGACGCGGTCGTCCGCATCGACACCCCCGGTGAGGCCGACTACTACCGCAACGGCGGCATCATGCAGTACGTGCTGCGCAACCTGATCCGCAAGTAAGCGGTCGCGCAGGGCAGTTGAGGGCCGCCTCCCCGGTGACGGGGAGGCGGCCCTTCGCCGTGCCCGGGCCGGGTCATCACCGGTCCTCAGGCTGAACACAGGGTTCCCCCAGCGAACCGGAACAGAATCCGTACATGTCTGACACCCCCGGGTCCCGGAGATGAGCCCCCGACCGAGGGGCCGCTCGTTGCGTACCCGCCTCCTGCTCCTCGTCACCGCCACCCTCGTCGGCGTCCGCGCCGTCCTCGCGCTCACCGCCGTCCTCGCGCTCACCGCCGTCCTCGCCCAACACGCGTTGCTCATGGGCGCGTTGGACGACCGGTGGGCGTCGCCGCCGCAGCTGGCGTAACCGGCGCCGCCCGCCATCCGTCCCGCCCCGCCGACCTCGCCTTCCTCGGCACCGGCGGCCACCCGGACGGACTGCTCGCCGCCCGCTTCGACACCGGCGGTGTCGTCCTGGCCGCCGCGGTCGTCCGCGCGGACGACGGCCCGCGCCCGCTCCGCGCCGCCCGGCGCGCCGCCCTCACCGGCGTCCCCGACGACGGCTCGGCCCACACCCGCACCGTCCCCGGACTCGGCGCCTACCGCGTCACCGCCCTCGGCGCCGACGGCATCCGCGTTTTGGCCGGCCTGCCCCAGGACGACGTACGGCACACCCTCGGCCAGTTCGTGCGCATCGGGGCCGCGGCCGCCGGCACCGTCCTCCTCCTCGCGGGCGCAGGCTGCGCCCTCGCCGTCCGCCGCCGGCTGCACCCGCTCGGCCACCTCGCCGCCACCGCCGCCGAGGTCGCCCGGACCCCGCTCACCCCCGACCGGCCCGGCCCGCCCGCCCGCATCCCCGCGCCCGACGCCGACCCCGGCACCGAGACCGGCCAGATCGGCGCCCTCAACCGCATGATCGACCAGGTCGAGGCCGCGCACGCCGCACGCCGACGCGGCGAGGAGCGCGTCCGCCGCTTCATCGCCGACGCCGGCCACGAACTGCGCACCCCGCTCGCCTCCATCGCCGGCTACGCCGAGCTCATGAACCGAGCCCCCGGCCCGGGCGGCGCCGACCCCGCCTGGCGCCGGACCGGCACCGAGCCCGCCCGGCTGACCGGCCTGGTCGAGAACCTCCTGCTGCTCGCCCGCCTCGCCGAGGACCGGCCCGCGCAGACGCCGACGGTGGACCTCGCCGTGCTGGCCGCCGAGGCGGTACGGAACGCCCGATCCACCGGCCCGGACCATGTGTGGCGCCTCGAACTCCCGCCGGAACCAACGCCGTTGGTCACCGGTGACGGACCGCGCCTGGAGCAGGCGCTGTCCGCCCTGCCGGCCAACGCCCGGGTGCACACCCCGCCCGGTACGAGGGTCACCGTCACCGTCGGCAGCACGGCCGGCCGGCCCACCGTCCGGGTCCGCGACGACGGCCCCGGCATCCCGCCCGCCCTGCTGCCCACCGTCTTCGACCCCTTCACCCGCGCCGACCCGTCCCGCACCCGCCGGGGCCTCGCCGAGGGCGGCTCCGGACTGGGCCCCGCGGTGGCGCCGGCGATCGAAGCCGCCCACCGGGGCCGCCTCGACGTCCGCAGCGAGCCGGGCCGCACCGGGTTCCGCATCGGGCTCCCCGCCGCGCGGCAGCCCCGCCCGCCCGGCCCCGCGGTGGGCTACGGCAGCGCCTGCTCCGCCCAGATCACCTTGCCCTGAGGGCTGTACCGGACGCCCCAGCGCTCGGTCATCTGCGACACCAGGAACAGCCCTCGGCCGCCCTCGTCGGTCGTCGCGGCGTACCGCAGATGCGGCGAGGTGTTGCTCCCGTCGGCCACCTCGCAGATCAGCGCGCGGTCGCGGATCAGCCGCAGCCGGATCGGATCGGATCCGTAGCGGATGGCGTTGGTGACCAGCTCGCTCAGGACGAGTTCCGTGGCGAAGCCCAGCTCGTCGAGGCCCCACTCCGCCATTTTCGCGGTCACGGTCAGGCGCATGTCCGACACGGCGGCCGGATCGCGGGGCACGTCCCACTCGGCGACCCGGTCGGGCGCCAGCGCCCGGGTGCGCGCGACGAGCACCGCGACGTCGTCCGTGGGCCGCCCGGGCAGCAGCTCGTCCAGCACCGCCTGGCACATCTCGTCCGGCGACCGGTCCGGGTGCCGTGTCAGCGACTGCCGCAGCAGCTCCATGCCCACGTCCAGATCGCGGGTGCGGTCCTCGATCAGACCGTCGGTGTACAGCACCAGCCGGGTGTCCTCGGCCAGCTCCAGCTCGGCCGTCTGGAACGGCATGCCCCCGATGCCGAGCGGGGGCCCGGCCGGCAGCTCGGCGAAGGCGACACTGCCGTCGGGCCGGACCAGCGCCGGTGCCAGATGCCCCGCCCGCGCCATGGTGCAGCGGCGTGTGATCGGGTCGTAGATCGCGTACAGACAGGTGGCGCCGGTGATCTCCCCGGTCGCCTCCGCACCGGCCTCGTCCTGGTCGATCCGGCCGACCAGGTCGTCGAGGTGGCTCAGCAGCTCGTCGGGCGGCAGATCGAGGGTGGAGAAGTTGTGCACCGCGGTACGCAGCCGTCCCATGGTGGCGGCCGCGTGCAGACCGTGGCCGACGACGTCGCCGACGACCAGCGCCACCCGGCCGCCCGGCAGGGGGATCACGTCGAACCAGTCCCCGCTCACCCCGGACTGCGCGGGAAGGTAGCGGTACCCGACGTCGAGGGCGCTCTGCTCGGGCAGCGCGCGCGGCAGCAGGCTGCGCTGCAGGGTGACCGCCAGCGCGTGCTCACGGGCGTAGCGGCGGGCGTTGTCGATGTTGACCGCGGCGCGTGCCACCAGCTCCTCGGCCAGCGACACGTCCTCCTCGTCGAAGGGGTCCCGCTTGGCCCGGTAGAAGTTCGCCATGCCCAGGACGACGCCGCGGGCGCGGATCGGGGCGACGATCAGCGACTGGATGCCGTACTCCAGGATCGCGCGGGAGCGCTCGGGGTCCTGGGCCTGCCAGTCCGGCGCGGCGGACAGGTCGGCCACCAGCTCGGAGCGGCCGCTGCCGTACCCCCGGGCCTGGGGAGTGATCGGCAGGAAGTCGATCAGCCGGTCCTTCTCGTAGAGCGGATGGTCGTCCCGGATCCCGCACATGGCGATGCGCCGCAGGTCCGTCGCGGTGGCGGCCGGCTCGTCGCCGTACAGCACGGCGTCGGCCAGGTCCACCGTGACGAAGTCGGCGAACCGCGGTACGGCGACCCGCGCCAGCTCGTCCGCGGTGCTCCCCACGTCGAGGGTGGTGCCGATGCCCACACCGGCGTCGTACAGCAGCTTGAGCCGCTCCCGGGCGACCTCCGCCCGGCCGGACAGTGCCTGCAGTTCGGTGGTGTCGCGCAGGGTCACCACGGTGCCTCCGGGGCCTCCGGCGCTGTCGGTGGGGCGCTGGTTGACCGCCAGCAGCCGCTCCCCGGCGAAGAGCACCTCGTCGGTGGCCTCGCGATGGGAGACGAGCAGTTCCACGACGTCCGGATCGAGGTCCGGCAGCTGCGACGGGTGGCGTCCCTCGACCTCGGCGGGCAGGTCCAGCAGCCGCTTGGCCTCGTCGTTGACCAGCAGCAGCCGCCCGTCGGCACCGACGATGAGCACGCCTTCGCGCACGGAGTGCAGCACCGTGTCGTGGTGCTCGTACATGCGGGTCATCTCGTCGGGCGCCAGGCTGTGGGTCTGCCGTCGCAGGCGCCTGCCCACCAGCGCCGTGCCGCCGGTCGACGCCACGAGCGCCCCGGCCCCCGCCGTCAGGATGATCGGCAGCTGCCGGTTGACCGCGTTGGTGATGTTCTTGACCTTCAGCCCGGCGGAGACGAGGGCGACCACCTTGCCGTGGGCGTCGTCGACCGGAACGGTCGCCTGCTCCTCGTGGCCGAGCGGGCCGTGGACGCTCTCCGTGTAGACCTTGCCGGCCAGCGACGGCGCGATCTGGCCCACGAACCGGTGCCCGATCTTGCTGGGGATCGGGTGCGTGTAGCGGATGCCGTGCGTGTCCATGACGACGATGAAGTCGACGCCCGCGGCCTTGCGCGTCGTCTCGGTGATCGGCTGGAGGATCTTGGACGGATCGGGCGTGCGCAGCGCCGGCAGGAGGCCGGGGGAGTGGGCGAAGGTCTGGGCGACGGCGATGGACCGGCGCCTGGCCTCGGCGCCGGTGTCCCGTTGCGACTGGAGGAACAGGGCGAGGACGCCGCAGATGACGAGGACCACGACCAGCGCCACTTGCAGGACCATGACCTGCCCGGCGACGCTCCGCGGGCTCTTGCCGATCACAGAGCGCCAGGAGAGACGCCTGAATCGCTCAGGCATGTCCGACATGCGGCCTTTGTAGCACTCATGTTCGCCGGGTGGCTATGGCTGGTCCGCGACTCGGACAGCTCTGGGCGGACCCGGTGCTCAGGACGCACCGGGTCCGCGAGCCGGGCGGGCGAGGGGGGTGGGTGTGTCCGCCCGGATGGTGCCGGCTTGCGGCGACAACGTTGTCTTGCCCCTGACCATGACTCTACCGGCCCGACCGCGAAGGACGTCAACCCGCTTGAGGTAGCTCGACCGGGTGATCCCGCGCGCGCCGACCCCGGCGCGCGCGGTCCTCCGTGGTACGGGTGGCGCACGGTGCCGTTTCTGAGGCGTGTGCGCCGTCCCCGCCTCAGGCCAGCAGCTCCACCTCCGCCAGCGTCGATGCACGGTCCAGCACCAGCCGGTACTTCGCGTACGTGCCCGGCGTCGCGATGGTGAACGCCCGCGTCTGGCGGTCCCAGGGGAACGCCTCGGCGGAGCGGTGGTCCAGCGTCTTCCACGTGGAACCGTCCGCCGAGCCCTGGAGGGTCCAGCCGGCCGGTGCCCCGGTGTGGTCGGCCGGGGACGTCAGGGTGTATTGGACGGCCCTGACCGCGTGGTCGACCGGGAGGTCCACCGAGGTGACCGTGGCCTCGGTCGCCGACGTGTTGTCGAACAGCGGCCCGTCGCCCTTCAGCACGTCCGCCCGGGGCACCGGCACCTTGTCGTCCTGGGTCAGGGAGACCGGCCCCGCGTTCCTGCCCGTGCCCCACGCCGAGGGACGGGCGCCCATGGCGAACGTCAGCTCGCCGCCCTTCGAGAGCAGCGAGTGGGGGAGCGAAGTGGAGTTCCAGGGGCGGCCGTCGAAGGTCACGCCCTGGACGTAGACGTTCTTCGCGCTGTTCGCCGGGGCCTTGATCACCAGGTCCCGGCCGTTCTCCAGGTGCACGGTGACCTGCTTGAACAGCGGGGAGCCGATGGAGTAGTCACCGCTGCCGGGCACCAGGGGGTAGAAGCCGAGCGCCGAGAAGAGGTACCAGCCCGACTGCTCGCCGTTGTCCTCGTCGCCGTGGTAGCCCTGCCCGATCTCGCTGCCGAGGTAGAGCCGGGAGAGGATCTCGCGGACCGCCGCCTGGGTCTTCCAGGGCTGCCCGGCCGCGTCGTACAGGTACGGGATGTGGTGCGCGGGCTGGTTGGACTGCCCGAGCATGCCCATGCGGACGTCGCGCGCCTCGGTCATCTCGTGGATGACACCGCCGTAGGAGCCGACGAAGTCCGGGGAGGCCGTCTCCGGGGTGGCGAAGAACGTGTCCAGCTTGTGGGCGAGCGCCTGCCGGCCGCCGTACAGGTCGGCCAGCCCCCGGGTGTCCTGCGGGACGGTGAAGGCGTCGCCCCAGCCGTTGGTCTCCGTGTAGTCGTAGCCCCACACGCGAGGGTCGTACGCCGACGGGTCCAGCCGCCGGTTCCCCTGGTCGTCCCGGCCCTGGAAGAAGCCGACCTCCGGGTCGAACAGGTTCACGTAGTCGCGGGCGCGGTTGAGGAAGTACTCCGACTCGTCCTTGTAGTGCTTCTCGCCCGTCTTCCTGTACAGCGCCTCGCCCATCCGCGCGATGCCGTAGTCGTTGATGTACCCCTCCATCGCCCACGACAGGCCCTCGGTGGTGGAGGTGCTGGTGTAGCCGAGGAACGGCGAGGTGGCCATGCCCTTGCGGCCCACGCCCGACATCGGCGGGACGACGGTCGCGTTCTTCAGGGCCGCCTGGTACGCCGCCTTCGCGTCGAAGCGCACCCCCTTGACGTAGGCGTCGGCGAACGCCACGTCCGAGGAGGTGCCGGTCATCAGGTCGGCGTAGCCGGGCGAGGACCAGCGGGAGGTCCAGCCGCCGTCCTTGTACTGCTGCACGAACCCGTCGATCATCGCGCCCGCCTGAGTGGGCGTCAGGAACGAGTACGCCGGCCACGTGGTCCGATAGGTGTCCCAGAAGCCGTTGTTGACGTACACCTGGCCGTCGACGATCTTCGCGCCGGTGTGCGTCGGGGTGTCCTGGCTCGGCATGGGGGAGAAGGGGGACGCGTACTGGTCCTTCCCGTTCACCTTCTCGAAGCCCGAGTTCGGGTACAGGTACAGCCGGTACATGCTGGAGTACAGCGTGGTCAGCTGGTCCGGGGTCGCCCCGCGCACCTCGACCTTGCCGAGCAGCCTGTCCCAGGCGCGCTGGGCCCGGTCCTTCACGGCGTCGAAGGAGGTGCCGTCGGGGATCTCCTGGCGCAGGTTGTCCTTGGCCTGGTCGACGCCGATCAGCGAGGTCGCCAGGCGCAGGGTGACCGTGTGGTCCGCGCCCGCGGCGAACCGCAGATAGCCCTTCACCCCGCTCGAACCGCCGTCCGTCACCGGCTTGTCGAACGTGCCGTACACGAACAGCCGGGTCGCCCCCGTCGACAGGCCGGACTTCACGTCCGAGTAGCCGGTGACGGTCCCGTGCTCCTTGTCGAGGGTCAGCCCCGCCTGCTCGGTGACGTTGTCGAAGAGCACGCTCGCGTCGTCGCCGGGGTAGGTGAAGCGCAGCACCGCCGCGTGGTCGGTCGGGGTCATCTCGGCCTTGAGGCCGTTCTCGAAGCGGACCCCGTAGTAGTACGGCCGCGCGGTCTCGTTCTCGTGCCGGAACGGCAGTTGGCGTGCCTCGCGCCCGGTGTCCGGGGTGCCGGACGCGGCCGACGGCATCAGCTGGAAGGTCTGCCGGTCGCCCATCCACGGGCTCGGCTCATGGCTCGCGCTGAACGCCTGGATCGTCGGCAGGTTGTCGTCGTTGTTCGCGCGCGCGTACTCGTACAGCCAGCTCAGCGAGGACGCGTTCGTCACCGGCGTCCAGAAGTTGAAGCCGTGCGGCAGCGCGGTCGCGGGGAAGTCGTTGCCGCGCGAGAAGCTGCCGCTGGAGTTGGTGCCGCGGGTGGTCAGCGCGTAGTCCGACAGATGCGCCCGCGGCTTCTCGGGTGCCACCGGTCTCAGCGCCACGTCGTCGATCCAGCCCCGGAACTTCGCGGGCCCGGCGGGGGAGTCGTACCCGACGAGGATCCGGTCGACCGTCTTGCCGGCCGCGACCGAGCCGATCCGCGAGAGCACGTCGTTCCACTGGTTGACGTACAGCGCCTTCGAGGTGCCCTGCCCGCGCGGCGACAGCGGGAACCCGTGCTGGTCGAGGGCGCCCAGGTCGCTCAGGTACGTCCCGTCGGTGAAGGCCAGGTCCAGGGAGACGTTCGTGGCGTCGTAGTCCCGGTCGCCGTCCGCCATCGACGGGAAGATCCGGTACGACAGCTGGGTGTCGGCGCCGACCTTCACATGCACGCCGAAGACCTTGTTGTACGAGTACGCGCGGCCCGGCGTCGTGTGCCGCCCGGCGTAGCGCAGTGCCCTCTTTCCGGTGAACCCGGCGCGTGCCTTGGCCGTCGGCGAGGCGGTCGGGCCGTGGTCGACCACGGTCTGCATGTCCTCGGGGACGGGGCCCCCGGTGCCGCCGGTGGAGAACTGGACGTCGGCGAGCTGGAGGATGTCGGGGGCGCCGCCGTTCTTCGTGATCTCCAGCCGGAAGTGCTGGTACTCGGCCGGCTGGGCCAGGTCGTACGACCTGGTCTGGAACCGCTCGGAGAAGGTCTCGCCGGAGCGGGTGTCGACGCTCTTCCAGTCCTTGCCGTCCGTGGAGCCGAGGAGCGTCCAGTCCCTCGGGTCGCGCTCGGCGTGATCGTTGGCCGAGGTGAGCGCGTACGTCACCAGCCTGACGGGCCTGTCGAGGTCGAACTCCGCCCAGCCGGTGGGCTGGAACGTCAGCCACTTGGTCCCGGGGTCGCCGTCGACCAGGTTCTCCTTCACCTCGCCGGCGCCCGTGTTCTCGCCGCTCGCCCGGACGCCGGTGACATGGTCCGTCACATTGCCCGGGATGCCGGTGCTGTAGCCGCCGTCGACGCCCGAGGCGCGCTTGCCGCCGTCGGGCGCGGTGTCCACGGTGTCGATCCAGTCGGGTGCCGGGTCTCCCGCCTCGAACGAGGACGCGAACTCGCCGCCGGCGGCCGGGGCCCTGGCGGGCAGGGCGACCGCCGCGCCCTGTGCGCCGACGGCCATGACAAAGGCGGCCGTGAGGACGGCCGCCGGACCCCATCTGTGCCGAGTTCTCCGCTGCATCTACGGATTCCCCTCCTGCGCCCTGTGTCGGACAACGTTGTCAAGCTCCGGGCGTAGGAACCAGTAGGGCGTCAAGTGGCCGGTGGTGTCAAGGGTGTTGGGTGTGGCATTCAGGGACTTATGCCGCGAGTTTTTCCGCCACCGGTGCGACGGAGGCCGGTATTTCCGCGAGGTCTCAACTCGGAAAAGACCCTTGGTGAACCGTGCATTCGATCTTGCTACCGTGGCGGGAAGTGGACTATACCTGTCGGCACTTCCAGCGTGACCCTGCACCACCCAGCTTGACCCGACAGCGGTGCCGGGGAGGATCCGGTTCACCGCCTGAGTCCTGGAGAAGGCGAGGACTTGAGCATGGGATCCACCTCGAACAACAGTGCCGAAGGCGTCGGCCGGCGCGATCTGATCAAGCGGTCCGCCGCGCTCGGCCTGGTCGCGGCCCCGGGTATGGGACTGCTGTCCGCCTGTGCGAGCAGCGGCGGAGGCGGCCAGAAGAAGGACAAGGCCGGGAAGAAGACCGCCAAGAACCCGCTGGGCGTCAACGACAGCGCCCAGATGGAATTCGTCCTCTTCGACGGCGGCTTCGGCAAGGAGTACGCCCAGGACGCGGTGAAGATCTATCAGCAGGACTTCCCCAAGGCGCAGGTGAAGTTCTCCGCCACCCAGAAGATCCAGTCCACGCTCCAGCCCCGCTTCAACCAGGGCAACCCGCCGGACCTCATCGACAACTCCGGCGCCGAGCAGATGGACATGGGCGTCCTCGTCGGCAAGAACCAGCTCGCCGACCTCACCCCGCTGCTGGACGCGCCGTCGTACGACGACCCGGGCAAGAAGGTCCGCGACACGCTGCGCCCCGGCATCGTGGAGATGGGCCAGTTCGACGGCAACCCGGTGTGGATCTTCTACTACGCCTACACCGTGTACGGCGTCTGGTACTCGCAGAAGGCGCTGGACTCGCTCGGGGCGGAGTACCCGAAGACCTGGGACGAGATGCTCGCGGTCTGCGAGAAGGCCAAGAAGAAGGGCATGGCGGGCTGGACGTACGCGGGCAAGTACCCGTACTACCTCCCCTTCTCGCTCTACCCGATGATCGGCAAGGTCGGCGGGCGCGAGGTGCTCGACGCCATCGACAACCTGGAGCCGAACGCCTGGAAGCACCCGGCCGTCAAGGCCTGTTTCGAGGCGTACTACGAGCTGTACAAGAAGGGGTACATCCTCAAGGGCACCCCGGGCCTGGACCACATCCAGTCGCAGACCGCCTGGGCCAAGGGCGAGGCGCTCTTCATCCCGAACGGCTCCTGGGTGGAGAACGAGTCGGCGAACGTCATCCCGAAGGACTTCAACCTGGCCGTCTCCGCGCCCTCCGGCATCGACAGCAGCGACAAGCTGCCGTTCGGCACCATCTGGGCCTCCGGCGGTGAGCCGTTCATCGTGCCGGCCAAGGCGGCGAACCCCGAGGGCGGCATGGAGCAGCTGCGCATCATGCTCTCCGAGGCGTCGTCGAAGAACTTCACCAGCAAGGTGAAGTCGCTGACGGCCTACAACGGCGGCACCACCGGCATCACGCTCACCCCGGGCCTCACGTCGGGTGTCGCGGCGCTTCAGCTGGCCGGATCCAACGTGGTGAATCCGCGCCTTCAGGACTGGTACGTGCAGCTCCAGAAGGAGAAGATCGGGGTGTCCGGCCTCGGTGAGATGATGGCCGGCCGGCTCACCCCGGCCGAGGCCATCAAGAAGATCCAGGGATTCGCCGACGAAGCGGCCAAGGACACCACCATCAAGCACTACAAGCACCAGTAAACAGCACCCTGACCGCACCGGAGTGGCGATGCAGCACGGCAAGTACCGGTTCATCGTGGGGTTTCTGGCATTGCCCCTGGGACTGTACGCGCTCTTCGTGGTCTGGCCGTTCATCCAGTCCATCTACTATTCGTTCACGGACTGGACCGGCCTGAGCCCCGAATTCAAGATGGTCGGCTTCGACAACTACACGAGGATGGTCCACGACGACATCTTCTGGAAGTCGCTGGAGCACAGTCTGCTGTTCGCCCTGGTGCTGCCACTGGTGACGATCAGTCTGGCGCTGTTCTTCGCCTTCATGATCAATGTGGGCGGACGGCGGAGGAAGGGCGGCCCCGCGATCTCCGGGGTGCGGGGCTCGTCCTTCTACAAAATCGTCTATTTCTTCCCGCAGGTGCTGTCCATCGCGATCGTCGCGTTGCTGTTCGCCTTCGCGTACAACCCGGACAGCGGCGCGATCAACTCGATACTGCGGGGCATCGGCCTCGGCAGCGTCCAGCCGCTGTGGCTGGGCGATCCGAGCCTCGCGCTGTGGTGCGTGATGGCCGTGCTCGTCTGGTCCACGGTCGGCTTCTTCGTGGTCCTGTTCTCGGCGGGCATGGCCTCGATCCCCACCGAGCTGTACGAGTCGGCGCTGCTCGACGGCGCCGGCCGGGCCGCCACCTTCTTCCGGATCACCCTGCCGCTGCTGTGGGACACCGTGCAGTCCGGCTGGGTCTACATGGGCATCCTCGCGCTCGGCGCCGAGTCGTTCGCGGTCGTACAGATCATGACGACCGGACCGGGCGGGCCCGACTACTCGACCACGGTGCTGGTCCTGTACGTGTACCAGAAGGCGTTCCGGGACGGTCAGGCCGCCTACGCCACCACGATCGGCGTCGCCCTGCTCGTCGTCACCCTCGCCTTCGCGGCGATCGTGATGCGGCTGGGCCGTCGCGAGCGGCTGGAGTTCTGAGAAGCGATGAAGACGACCGAGACCCCCGCACCGCTGCCGGCCGAGTCCGGCGCGACCGTCTCCAAGATCGACGTACCGGTCCCGGGGCCCGCCGGGAAGAAGAAGGAGGGCGGTGTCCTCAACGTCTTCTCCCACGGCGTCCTGATCATCTGGGCGATCATGGTGGTCACGCCGCTGCTGTGGGCGGTGATGACGTCCTTCAAGTCCGACAGCTCCATCTTCTCCTCGCCCTGGTCGCTGCCGGACCACCTGCACTTCGACAACTGGGCGCGGGCCTGGACCGACGCCAACATGGGCGACTACTTCCTCAACACCGTCCTGGTGGTCGGCGGTTCGCTCATCGGCACCCTGGTCCTCGGCTCCATGGCGGCCTACGTCCTCGCCCGCTTCGACTTCCCGGGCAACCGCTTCATCTACTACCTGTTCGTCGGCGGCATGAGCTTCCCGATCATGCTCGCGCTGGTCCCGCTGTTCTACGTCGTGAACAACATGGGCCTGCTGAACACGATCCACGGCCTGATCCTGGTCTACATCGCGTACTCGCTGCCGTTCACCGTCTTCTTCCTGACGGCGTTCTTCCGCACCCTGCCGACCTCGGTGGCGGAGGCGGCGTTCGTGGACGGTGCTTCGCACACGCGTACGTTCTTCCAGATCATGCTGCCCATGGCCAGGCCCGGCCTGATCAGCGTCGGCATCTTCAACTTCCTGGGCCAGTGGAACCAGTACATGCTGCCCACGGTCCTCAACACCGACCCCGACAAGAAGGTCCTCACCCAGGGCCTGGTCCAGCTGGCGGTCAGCCAGGGCTACAAGGGCGACTGGTCCGGCCTCTTCGCGGGCCTGGTCATGGCCATGCTGCCGGTGCTCGGGGCGTACATCGTCTTCCAGCGCCAGGTCGTCCAGGGCCTGACCGCGGGGGCGCTCAAGTAGCCCCCGGAGTCCGACGGAGGTCACCCGTCGCGACCGTCCGTGCGCACGCCGTCCCGCTCTCGGGGCGGCGTGCGCCGCTGTGTGCGCTGTGTCTCCGAGACTCCCGGATACGGTTCAACCTCTTGACGTGAGTCGCCCCGAACGGCTCAGCTTAGAGTTCACTAGTTGGACATACGCGGGGCCTCGCCGAAGCGGTCCCGCGCTCAGGAGGTCGTCGTGGAGACTCCAGGGTCGCAGTCGTCGCTGCACCGAGCCAACCTGGAGCGGGTCGTCCGGGCCGTACGCCTGGCAGGGTCCCTCACGCAGGCGGAGATCGCGCGGACGACCGGTCTGTCCGCCGCGACCGTCTCCAACATCGTGCGGGAGTTGAAGGACGGCGGAACCGTCGAGGTCACGCCCACGTCCGCGGGCGGCCGCCGGGCCCGCAGCGTCAGCCTGAGCGGGGACGCCGGCATCGTGATCGGTGTCGACTTCGGGCACACCCACCTGCGGGTCGCGATCGGCAACCTCGCCCATCAGGTGCTGGCCGAGGAGTCCGAGCCGCTGGATGTGGACGCGTCCGCCGCACAGGGCTTCGACCGGGCGGAACAGCTGGTCAGCAGGCTGATCGAGGCCACCGGGGTGAACCGGTCCAAGGTGGCCGGGGTGGGCCTCGGCGTGCCGGGCCCGATCGACGTCGAGTCGGGGACGCTGGGCTCCACCTCGATCCTGCCGGGCTGGGGCGGCACCAAGCCCGCCGAGGAGCTGCGCGAGCGGCTCGGCGTGCCCGTGCACGTGGACAACGACGCCAACCTCGGCGCCCTCGGCGAGCTGGTCTGGGGCAGCGGGAAAGGTGTGCGCGACCTCGCGTACATCAAGGTCGCGAGCGGTGTCGGCGCCGGTCTGGTGATCGACGGGAAGATCTATCGCGGCCCGGGCGGCACCGCCGGAGAAATCGGGCATATTACACTCGATGAATCCGGCCCGGTCTGCCGCTGCGGCAACCGTGGCTGTCTGGAGACCTTCGCGGCCGCGCGCTACGTGCTCCCGCTGCTCCAGCCCAGCCACGGCCCCGACCTCACGCTTGAGGGCGTCGTACGGCTGGCCAGGGAAGGTGACCCGGGCTGCCGTCGGGTGATCGCCGACGTCGGCCGCCACATCGGCAGTGGAGTGGCCAATCTCTGCAATCTGCTGAACCCGAGCAGGGTGGTCCTCGGCGGTGATCTCGCCGAGGCCGGTGAGCTGGTGCTCGGGCCGATCAGGGAGTCCGTCGGCCGTTACGCCATCCCCAGTGCGGCACGCCAACTGTCCGTCCTCCCCGGGGCACTTGGCGGTCGTGCGGAGGTGCTCGGGGCGCTCGCCCTGGCCCTCAGCGAGATGGGTGATTCATCCCTTTTGTCGGGCAATGTCGCCGGGGTCCTGTCCGTGGCGGCCCCTGCCTTCACTTAGATAACGGATGGCACCGTTGCCATCTCGTTAAGGATTTACTTCTTGACGTCGAACCTGCGGCCGAGTTGACTTCCAGCCACCTCGGCCGCAACGACGCGGCCTCGTCAGGGAGGTTTTCAAGTGAACGCACGTATGCGTCGTGCCGCCGTTGTCGTTGCCGCCGGTACGATGGCCGTCACGCTGGCCGCCTGTGGCAGTGCCAAGGAGTCGAAGGGCGGCAGCTCTTCCTCCTCGTCGTCCTCCGCCAAGAAGGGCGACAACATCAAGGTCGGCCTCCTCCTTCCGGAGAACAAGACCGCGCGTTACGAGAAGTTCGACAAGCCGCTGATCGAGAAGAAGATCAAGGAGCTGACGAACGGCAAGGCCACGATCGACTACAACAACGCCCGCCAGGACGCGAACCTGCAGGCGCAGCAGGTCGACACCATGATCACCAACAAGGTGGACGTCCTGATCGTGGACGCGGTCGACGCCAAGGCCATCCAGAACTCCGTGCAGAAGGCCGTGGACGCCGGCATCAAGGTCGTCGCCTACGACCGCCTCGCCGAGGGCCCGATCAGCGCCTACACCTCCTTCGACAACGAGGAGGTCGGCAAGACCCAGGGCCAGGCCCTGCTGAAGGCGCTGGGCAGCAAGGCCACCAAGTCCTCCAAGATCGTGATGGTCAACGGCTCGGTCACCGACCCGAACGCCGCCCAGTTCAAGAAGGGCGCCCACGAGGTGCTCGACGGCAAGGTCACGGTCGCCAAGGAGTTCGACACCAAGGAGTGGTCGCCGGACAACGCCAACTCCGAGATGGAGGCGGCGATCTCCGCGGTCGGCAAGGGCAACATCGCGGGTGTCTACTCCGCCAACGACGGCATGGCCGGCGGTATCATCACCGCCCTCAGCGGCGCCGGCATCAAGGTCCCGGTCACGGGCCAGGACGCCGAGCTCGCCGGTGTGCAGCGCATCGTCGCCGGTACGCAGTACATGAGCGTCTTCAAGTCCTACCCGCAGGAGGCGAACGTCGCCGCGGAGATGGCCGTCGCGCTCGCCCAGGGCAAGCCGCTGGACTCCATCGCCAAGGACAAGGTCTCCAGCACCTCCCAGAAGGACGTCCCGTCCGTGCTCGTCCCGGTCGTCTCGCTGACCCAGGACAACATCAAGGACACGGTCATCAAGCAGGGCTACTACACCGTCTCCGACATCTGCACCGCCGACTACAAGGCGGCCTGCGACAAGCTCGGCCTCAAGTAACCGGCGCCAAGTCCCTTCCCGTACACGGGTGTTCGTCCTTGAATGCCCCGTAGGGAAGCCGACTGGACGCCCCCAGGACTCCTCCGGCGCCCCGCGATCACACAGCCCCGCAAGCTCGGCGCGGGGCGCCGGACGGAACTCCCCCAGGGTTTCCCCCAACCCACCCACCCAGATTTCTGCACAACCTCCCGCCGGGTCAGGCGGCGAAGGAGATGGTTCACGTGTCCGCTACGCCCGTGCTGGCGTTGCGCGGGATCTCCAAGCGGTTCGGTGCCGTTCAGGCGCTCACCGACGTAGAGCTTGAGGTCCACGCCGGTGAGGTGGTCGCCCTGGTGGGCGACAACGGTGCCGGAAAGTCCACGCTGGTCAAGACGATCGCCGGCGTGCACCCGATCGACGAGGGTGCCATCGAGTGGGACGGCAAGCCCGTCACCATCACCCGACCGCACGATGCCCAGGCACTGGGCATCGCGACGGTCTACCAGGACCTCGCGCTGTGCGACAACATCGACGTCGTCGGCAACCTCTTCCTCGGCCGTGAGCTGAGGAAGTGGGGCGTCCTGGACGAGGTCGAGATGGAGCGCCGCTCCCGCGAGCTGCTCACCACGCTGTCGATCCGCATCCCCAGCGTCCGTATCCCGATCGCCTCGCTCTCCGGCGGCCAGCGCCAGACCGTGGCCATCGCCCGCTCGATGCTCGGCGAGCCCAAGCTGGTCATCCTCGACGAGCCGACCGCCGCCCTCGGCGTCGAGCAGACCGCCCAGGTCCTCGACCTGGTCGAGCGCCTGCGCGAGCGCGGCCACGCCGTCATCCTCATCAGCCACAACATGGCGGACGTGAAGGCGGTGGCCGACAAGGTCGCCGTCCTGCGCCTCGGCCGCAACAACGGCGTCTTCGAGGTCAAGACGACCTCGCAGGAGGAGATCATCTCCGCCATCACCGGCGCCACCGACAACGCCGTGACCCGCCGTGCGGCGCGCACGAACGGGGAGGTTTCCAAGTGAGCATCGACAAGACCTCCGCGAGCGCCGACGAGGCCCCGGCGCAGGACGCGCCCGCCGTGGAGAACCCCGAGGCCGCGGCCGCCGCGGTCACCGCGGTCGACCCGCGCCTGCTGGTCCAGCAGGAGGGCCTGGTCGGCTACTGGCACGAGTTCAAGCGCAAGATGAAGGCCGGTGAGCTGGGCTCCGTCCCGGTCATCCTCGGCCTCGCGATCATCTGCGTCATCTTCCAGGTCCTGAACTCGAACTTCCTGTCCGCGCAGAACATCAACGACATCACGATCACGATGGTCGGCACGGGCATGATCTCGGTCGGCATCGTCTTCGTGCTGCTGCTCGGCGAGATCGACCTGTCCGTCGGCTCCGTCAGCGGCGCGGCCAGCGCCCTCGCCGGTGTCCTCGCGGTCAACCAGGGCTGGCCCGAGTGGACGGCCGTGCTCATCGCCATCGGCGCGGGCATCGCCATCGGCGCGCTGCACGGCTTCTTCTTCGCCGTGCTCGGTGCCCCCGCCTTTGCCGTCACGCTGGCCGGCCTGCTGTTCTGGCTGGGCTTCATGCTGAAGGTGCTGGGCGCCGACGGCACGATCAACCTCGACCCCAACGGCCTGGTCGGCAAGCTCACCACGTACTACTTCTCGGACGTGGCCGCCGCCTACGGGCTCGCCGTCGTCGTGGTCGCGGTGTTCTTCCTCACCTCGTTCCTGGGCAACCGGCGCCGGGAGGCCGCGGGCGTGCCGTCCCGGCCGCTCAGCGACACGGTCCTGCGCACGGTGCTGCTGGCCGTGATCTCCTTCGCCGCGGCGTACATGTACAACCAGTACAAGGGCCTGCCGCTGGCCACGGTGATCTTCCTCGCCTTCCTGATCGGCACCGACTTCGTGCTGCGCCGCACGCCGTACGGCCGCAAGATCTTCGCGCTCGGCGGCAGCGTCGAGGCGTCCCGGCGTGCGGGCATCAACGTCACCGCGGTGCGGATCTCCGTCTTCGCCATCTCCGGCGGCTTCGCCGCGATCGGCGGCCTCTTCCTGGCCTCGAAGATCGCGTCGGCCAACCAGAGCGCCGGCACCGGTGACCTGCTGATGAACGCGATCGCCGCGGCCGTCATCGGCGGTACGTCGCTCTTCGGCGGCCGGGGCCGCACCTGGAACGCGCTGCTCGGTGTGCTGGTGATCGTCTCGATCCAGTACGGGCTCCAGCTGGAGTCCATCGCGGAGCCGGTGAAGTACATGATCACCGCCGCGGTCCTGCTCACCACCGTCGTGATCGACTCGATCACCCGGAAGACGCAGAAGACCGCCGGTCGCGCGTAACGTCGCGCGCAACGAGGGGTAGGAACAGTTGCCCGGTGCCCGAAAGGTGCCGGGCGCTGTCATGTCCTGCAAAGCCCAAACATTAGACTCGGGCGAGCCCGGCAAGCTCGATCAGCTCAACGCAAGGAGGCACGGGTGCCGCTGCTGACCCGCATCAGGGGACCGCGCGATCTGGACCGGCTCAGCCTGGAGGAGCTGGACCAGCTGGCCGGGGAGATCCGGACCTTCCTCGTCGACGCGGTCTCCAAGACCGGCGGCCACCTCGGCCCCAACCTGGGCGTCGTCGAGCTCACCATCGCCCTCCACCGCGTCTTCGACTCGCCGAAGGACAAGGTGCTCTGGGACACCGGCCACCAGTCCTACGTGCACAAGCTGCTCACCGGCCGGCAGGACTTCTCCCAGCTGAAGAAGAAGGGCGGCCTGTCCGGCTACCCCTCGCAGGCCGAGTCCGAGCACGACGTCATCGAGAACAGCCACGCCTCCACGGTCCTCGGCTGGGCCGACGGCATCGCCAAGGCCAACCAGCTCACGAAGCGGGACAGCCACGTCGTGGCCGTCATCGGTGACGGCGCCCTCACCGGCGGCATGGCCTGGGAGGCGCTGAACAACATCGCCGACGCCAAGGACCGCCCGCTCGTCATCGTCGTCAACGACAACGAGCGGTCCTACGCCCCCACGATCGGCGGTCTCGCCAACCACCTGGCCACGCTGCGCACGACCGACGGGTACGAGCGCTTCCTGGCCCGTGGGAAGGACATCCTGGAGCGCACGCCCGTCGTCGGCAGGCCGCTCTACGAGACCCTCCACGGCGCCAAGAAGGGCCTGAAGGACTTCATCGCCCCGCAGGGCATGTTCGAGGACCTCGGCCTGAAGTACGTCGGCCCGATCGACGGCCACGACATCGAGGCGCTGGAGTCGGCCCTCGCGCGGGCCAAGCGGTTCGGCGGCCCGGTGATCGTGCACTGCCTGACCGAGAAGGGCCGCGGCTACCAGCCCGCCCTGGCGGACGAGGCCGACCGCTTCCACGGCATCGGCCCGATCCACCCCGACACCGGCCTGCCGGTCAAGGCCTCGGGCGCCGACTGGACCTCCGTGTTCGGCGACGAGATGGTCGAGCTCGGCAAGGAGCGCGACGACATCGTGGCCATCACGGCGGCCATGCTCCAGCCGGTCGGCCTGAAGAAGTTCGCCGACGCCTTCCCGGACCGCATCTACGACGTCGGCATCGCCGAGCAGCACGGCGCCGTCTCGGCCGCCGGTCTCGCCTACGCCGGTCTGCACCCGGTCTTCGCCGTCTACGCCACCTTCCTCAACCGCGCCTTCGACCAGGTCCTCATGGACGTGGCCCTGCACAAGTGCGGCGTGACCTTCGTACTGGACCGGGCCGGCGTCACGGGCACGGACGGCGCCTCCCACAACGGCATGTGGGACATGTCGATCCTCCAGGTCGTGCCGGGACTGCGCCTGGCCGCGCCGCGCGACGCCGAGCAGGTGCGCGCCCAGCTCCGCGAGGCCGTCGCCGTCGAGGACGCGCCGACCGTGGTGCGCTTCTCCAAGGGCGCCGTCGGCCCCGCCGTACCGGCCGTCGGCCGCGTCGGCGGCATGGACGTGCTGCGCGAGCCCGGCACCGGCCGGCCGGACGTGCTGCTGGTCTCGGTCGGCGCCCTCGCCCCGATGTGCCTGGAGATCGCCGGCCTGCTCGACAAGCAGGGCATCTCCACCACCGTCGTCGACCCGCGCTGGGTCAAGCCCGTCGACGAGGCGATGGCCCCGCTGGCCGAGCGCCACCGGGTCGTCGTCACCGTCGAGGACAACAGCCGCGTCGGCGGTGTCGGCTCCGCGGTCGCCCAGGCCCTGCGCGACGCGGGCGTGGACGTGCCGCTGCGCGACTTCGGCATCCCGCCGCGCTTCCTGGACCACGCCTCCCGGGGCGAGGTGCTCACCGAGATCGGCCTGACCGCCCCGGACATCGCCCGCCAGGTCACCGGGCTGGTCGCCAGGCTGGACGGCCGGTTCGACCGTACGGCCGCCGAGGTGGACTCGGTGGAGCCCGCGCGCGACTGATCCGCAACGCGCCCCCACGGGCCGGTTCCGCCCCCCTGCGGTGGCGGAACCGGCCCGTTTGCGTGAACCTGCCCCTACCGGGGCATACGCTCCCCGACCCTCCCGATCATGCCGGGCCGTGTCCGGTCGGGTCGGGACACCCACAAGCGTGGGAGGTAGGCACGTGAGCAGCGCGCTGTTCAGGACGAAGAACGTCGAGCAGTCCATCCAGGACACCGAGGAACCGGAGCACTCGCTCAGGAAGTCCCTCTCCGCGCTCGACCTGACCGTCTTCGGCGTCGGTGTCATCATCGGCACCGGCATTTTCGTTCTCACCGGTCAGGTCGCCAAGAACAACGCCGGCCCGGCGGTGTCCCTGGCCTTCGTGGCGGCCGGCGTGGTGTGCGGACTCGCGGCACTCTGCTACGCCGAGTTCGCGTCCACGGTCCCCGTGGCCGGTTCGGCGTACACCTTCAGCTACGCCTCGCTCGGCGAGCTGCCCGCCTGGATCATCGGCTGGGACCTGGTCCTGGAGTTCGCGCTCGGCACGGCGGTGGTGGCCGTCGGCTGGTCCGGCTACATCCGCTCGCTGCTCGACAACGCGGGCTGGCACCTGCCGGACTACCTGGCCGGCCGGGACAACGCCGCCGGCTTCGGCTTCGACATCCTCGCCGCCGCCCTGGTGCTCGTGCTCACCGGCATCCTCGTCCTCGGCATGAAACTGTCCGCCCGGATCACCTCGCTCGTCGTCGCGATCAAGGTGATCGTCGTGCTCATCGTGATCGTCGCCGGTGCCTTCTTCATCAAGGGCGGGAACTACAAGCCGTTCATCCCGCCGTCCCAGCCGGTGCCCGCGGGCGGCAATCTCAAGGCCCCGCTGATCCAGCTGATGTTCGGCTGGGCGCCGGCCAACTTCGGTGTGATGGGCATCTTCACCGCCGCCTCCGTCGTCTTCTTCGCCTTCATCGGCTTCGACATCGTGGCCACCGCCGCCGAGGAGACCCGCAATCCGCAGCGCGACATGCCCCGCGGCATCCTCGGCTCGCTGTTCATCTGCACCGTGCTGTACGTGGCCGTGTCCATCGTCGTCACCGGCATGGAGAAGTACTCCAGACTGTCCGTGGAGGCCCCGCTCGCCGACGCCTTCAAGGCCATCGGGCATCCCTGGTACGCGGGCGTGATCAGCTTCGGCGCGGCCGTCGGACTGACCACGGTCTGCATGATCCTGCTCCTCGGCCAGACGCGCGTCTTCTTCGCGATGAGCCGCGACGGACTGCTGCCGCGCTTCTTCTCGCACGTCCACCCGCGCTTTCGGACCCCGCACCGGCCGACCATCCTGCTCGGCGTGATCATCGCGATCGTCGCCGGCTTCACCAGCCTGGCCGAGCTGGCCGAGCTGGTGAACATCGGCACGCTCTTCGCGTTCGTCGTCGTCGCGATCAGCGTGGTGATCCTGCGCCGCACCCGCCCCGACCTGCCCCGTGCCTTCCGCACCCCGTGGGTCCCGGTCGTCCCGGTCCTGTCGGTGTGCGCCTCGCTGTGGCTGATGCTCAACCTGCCCGCCGAGACCTGGCTGCGGTTCGCCATCTGGATGGTGATCGGCTTCGTCGTCTACTTCTTCTACGGCCGCACCCACAGCCGGCTGGCCCTGCGCGAGCAGAGCCCGGCCGGGGACGTCCCGGGGCCACCCGCCGGGAACACCCCCTAGGCCTGCGGTACCTCAGTCCAGCACCGCGCGCGGGCCGGTGACCGCCGCGCCCCGTTCGGTCACCCTGCGGCGCAGCTCGCGGTCGGCCGTCACGACCAGACAGGGGCGGTCGCCCGCGGTCGCCGTGAGTTCCACGATCCGGTCGTCGCCGCTGCCGGGCGCCTCGTCGACCCGTACCCCGGGCACGGAGGCCACGCCCCGGGCCGCGCCCTCGACCACGAGGACCAGCTCCACGGGCCCGGACAGACCGGCCACGCCGGAGCGCGCGTACGGCACCAGCCGGTCGCGCAGGCGGACGGCGGCGGCGCGGCGGTCGCGCCACCAGCCGTCGGGCACGGAGCCGACGACGTTGGCGCCGTCGATGATGAGGAGCGGCACGGGAGGGGGTGCGCTCGCCGCGTCGGGCGCGCCGGTGGTGTCCGTCATACCGATAAGGGTCTCAGCCGGTCACCAGGGCGGCGGGGGCGCCCCGAAGGTCACCGCATAGGGTGAAGCGGTGAACGGCGACTGGTTCCTGCGCGGCCGAGACGGCCGGCTCAGTGTCTACCTGATCTCCGGTGACGCCGTGGTGTGGCGGGCCGAGCACGTCCCCGGCGGCTCCTGGACCGCGCCCCAGCGGCTGGGCGGCGATCAGCCGCTGCACCCCTCGGCCGGGATCGGCCAGGGCGGCGACGGCTATGCCCACCTGGTGGCCTGGCGGCCCACGGCGGAGGGCGAGTCGGGCCTGGTCCACTCCACGCACTTCCGCCCGCTGCTCGCGGCCCTGGACTGGAACCCGGTCGGTCACCCGAAGAAGAAGGGCGACCGGACGGGCACCCCGGCCGTCACCGTGGACGCCCAGGGCCGCGCCCATGTGTTCGTCCGCAACAACGGCGCCGGAGTGCACCACCTCGCCCAGAAGGAGAAGGGCGGCTGGGAGCCCTGGCTCGACCTGCGGGGCAGCAAGGTCCAGGACGGCCTGGCGGCGGTGACCGGGAAGTCCGGCCTGGTCGAGGTGTACGCGGCCGTCCCCGACGGCATGCTGCGCTGGCGCCAGGAGGAGCCGGGCGCCCGGCCGGTCATGCAGCAGCGCCTGAAGGCCCCGGTCCGCCCCGGCACCCTGCGCGCCCTCGCGACCTCACCCGGGAGCACGACGGTGTTCTTCACGGACACCTCGGGGGACCTGTGCGCCTGGCGCCCCGGCGGCGAACCGGCGGTCCTGATGCCCGCGGCGGGCCCCGGCCCGGTCGCGGCGATCCGCTGCGAACTCGACGGCCACGACTGCACCCTGCTCGCACAGCGCTCGGCGAGCGGCCGGGTGGCCTTCGCCGCCTATCCCACGGAGCTGGAGTCGGCGGGCGCCTGGTGGACGGAGTCGGGCCCGCGCCTGCCCGTCGACGCCCTGGTGGCCCTGGCCGAGGACGCGGACGGCCGCGTGGTGGCGGCGACGCTGTCCCCGTCGACCGGGCAGCTCCTGCTGGCCCGGCGCAAGGACGAGCCGGGACTGGCGCTCACGGCGTGGCAACAGGTCTGAACACGCGGAAGGGCCCCCGCCGCCGCGGGGGCCCTTCACACTGCGTCCGGTGTTACGCCGGGACCGACGCCACGCCCGGGGCGAGGAACTTCTTGCCGTTCACGCGCTCCGAGACACCCTCACGGTCCAGGTACGGCGTGACGCCGCCCAGGTGGAAGGGCCAGCCGGCGCCCGTGATCAGGCACAGGTCGATGTCCTGCGCCTCGGCGACGACGCCCTCGTCGAGCATGAGCCCGATCTCCTGGGCGACGGCGTCCAGGACGCGCTCGCGGACCTGCTCCTGCGTCAGGACGACATCGCCCTGCTTCAGCAGCGCGGCGACCTCGGGGTCCAGCTCCGGCTTCCCGCTGTCGTACACGTAGAAGCCGCGCTTGCCCGCCTTGACGACGGCCGCGAGGTTGGGGGAGACCGTGAAGCGGTCCGGGAAGGCCCGGTTCAGCGTCTCGGAGACGTGCAGGCCGATCGCCGGGCCGACCAGCTCCAGCAGCACCAGCGGGGACATCGGCAGACCGAGCGGCTCGACGGCCTTCTCGGCGACCTCGACCGGGGTGCCCTCGTCGATGACGTTCTGGATCTCGCCCATGAAGCGGGTCAGGATGCGGTTCACGACGAACGCCGGGGCGTCCTTGACCAGGACCGCGGTCTTCTTCAGCTTCTTGGCGACGGCGAACGCGGTCGCGAGCGAGGCGTCGTCCGTCTTCTCGCCGCGGACGATCTCCAGCAGCGGCAGCACGGCGACCGGGTTGAAGAAGTGGAAGCCGACGACCCGCTCGGGGTGCTTCAGCTTCGACGCCATCTCCGACACCGACAGCGAGGAGGTGTTGGTCGCGAGGATCGCGTGCGCCGGGGCGACGGCCTCGACCTCCGCGAACACCTGCTGCTTGACACCGATCTCCTCGAACACGGCCTCGATGACGAAGTCCGCGTCCGCGAAGCCCTCGGCCTTGTCCAGGACGCCGGTCACCAGCGCCTTGAGGCGGTTGGCCTTGTCCTGGTTGATGCGGCCCTTGCCGAGCAGCTTGTCGATCTCGGCGTGGACGTAGCCCACACCCTTGTCGACGCGCTCCTGGTCGATGTCGGTCAGCACGACCGGCACCTCCAGGCGGCGCAGGAACAGCAGCGCGAGCTGGCTGGCCATCAGACCGGCGCCGACGACGCCGACCTTGGTGACCGGGCGGGCCAGGTTCTTGTCCGGGGCGCCGGCGGGACGCTTGCCGCGCTTCTGCACCAGGTTGAACGCGTAGATGCCCGCGCGCAGTTCGCCGCCCATGATCAGGTCGGCGAGCGCCTGGTCCTCGGCGTCGAAGCCCTGCTGGAGGTCGCCGTTCTTGGCGGCCTCGATGATGTCGAGGGCGCGGTAGGCGGCCGGGGCGGCACCGTGCACCTTGGAGTCCGCGACGAAGCGGCCCCGCGCGACGGCCTGGTCCCAGGCCTCGCCGCGGTCGATCACCGGGCGCTCGACGGTGACGTCGCCCTTGAGGACCTGGGCGGTCCACAGCAGCGACTGCTCCAGGAAGTCGGCGCCCTCGAAGAGCGCGTCGGCGATGCCGAGGTCGAAGACCTGCTGGCCCTTGAGCTGCTTGTTCTGGTTCAGGCTGTTCTCGATGATGACCGAGACGGCCTTGTCGGCGCCGATCAGGTTCGGCAGCAGCGCGCAGCCGCCCCAGCCCGGGACCAGACCGAGGAAGACCTCGGGCAGCGAGAACGCCGGGATCGCCTTGGAGACGGTCCGGTAGGAGCAGTGCAGACCGACCTCGACGCCGCCGCCCATCGCGGCGCCGTTGTAGTAGGCGAAGGTCGGCACGGCCAGCTTGGCCAGGCGCTTGAAGACCTCGTGGCCGCCCTTGCCGATGGCGAGGGCGTGCTCGTGCTCCTTGAGGATCTCCACGCCCTTGAGGTCGGCGCCGACCGCGAAGATGAACGGCTTGCCGGTGATGCCGGCGCCGACGATCCCGCCGTCCGCGGCCTCCTTCTCGACCTGGTCGATCGCGGCGTCGAGGTTCGCCAGCGAGGCCGGGCCGAAGGTGGTCGGCTTGGTGTGGTCCAGGCCGTTGTCCAGCGTGATCAGCGCGAAGCGGCCCGCACCGAAGGGCAGGTCGAGGTGGCGTACGTGCGCGGACGTGACGACCTCGTCGGGGAACTGCGCGGAGGCCTGCTGCAGAAGCTCGGCGGTGGTGCTCACTTGTCCCCCTCGAAGTGCGGGTTCTCCCAGATGACCGTCGCGCCCATGCCGAAGCCGACGCACATGGTGGTCAGGCCGTAGCGGACGTGCGGCTGCTCCTCGAACTGGCGGGCCAGCTGCGTCATCAGACGGACGCCGGAGGAGGCCAGCGGGTGACCGAAGGCGATGGCGCCGCCGTACTGGTTGACGCGCGCGTCGTCGTCGGCGATGCCGTAGTGCTCCAGGAAGGCCAGGACCTGGACGGCGAAGGCCTCGTTGATCTCGAAGAGGTTGATGTCCTCGATCGACAGACCGGCCTTGGCGAGGGCCTTCTCCGTGGCCGGGATCGGGCCGTAGCCCATGACCTCCGGCTCGACGCCCGCGAAGGCGTACGAGACGAGGCGCATCTTGACCGGCAGGTCGTGCTCGCGGGCGAAGTCCTCGGAGGCGATGATCGAGGCGGTCGCACCGTCGTTGAGACCGGCGGCGTTACCGGCGGTGACGCGCCCGTGCACGCGGAACGGCGTCTTCAGACCGGAGAGGTTCTCCAGCGTCGTACCCGGACGCATCGGCTCGTCGGCGGTGACCAGACCCCAGCCTGTCTCGCCGGCCTCCGGGTTGGTGCGGCGCACCGAGATCGGCACCAGGTCCTGCTGGATCTTGCCGTCGGCGTACGCCTTGGCGGCCTTCTCCTGCGAGCGCACCGCGTACTCGTCGGCGCGCTGCTTGGTGATCGTCGGGTACCGGTCGTGCAGGTTCTCGGCGGTCATGCCCATGAACAGGGCGGACTCGTCGACGAGCTTCTCGCTCACGAACCGCGGGTTCGGGTCCACGCCCTCGCCCATCGGGTGGCGGCCCATGTGCTCCACGCCACCGGCGATGACGGCGTCGTAGGCGCCGAAGGCGATCGAGCCGGCGGTGGTGGTGACGGCGGTCAGGGCGCCGGCGCACATGCGGTCGATCGAGTAGCCCGGCACGGACTGCGGCAGGCCCGCGAGGATGCCGGCGGTACGGCCGAGGGTCAGACCCTGGTCACCGATCTGCGTGGTCGCGGCGATGGCGACCTCGTCGATCTTCTTGGGGTCCAGACCGGGGTTGCGGCGCAGCAGCTCCCGGATCGCCTTCACGACGAGGTCGTCGGCGCGGGTCTCGTGGTAGATGCCCTTCGGGCCCGCCTTGCCGAACGGGGTGCGGACGCCGTCGACGAAGACGACGTCCCTGACGGTACGAGGCACGATGGCTCTCCTCCAGAATGGGACGCTGAGCGCTTGCTTACGACCATGCTACTTGTGAGTAATGTAGCTGCCCAGTCCCCTCGGCCGGAGCGGCGAACGTCACATGCCCGCGGTCACCTCCGTGTGGACCGGCGTCAAGACGGCCGGCGCGGTGTCCCCTTCCCTTCCCCGCCCCCTTCTGCTGCGCGCCCTCCCCGGATCTTGGCGTGATCTCGACGTCCCGGCTCCGCTTCCGTGGCCCCTACGGCACCCACGGGGAGATCGTTCAGGCCCCCTTCGCCGAGAGCGCCTTCACCAGCACCGGCGTCACCAGGGCCACCTGCCAGGGGCGCGCGCCGTAGCCGGTCAGCGCGGCCTCCACGGAGTCGGTGTCGACGGCCTTCGGCGGCTCCCAGCAGATGCGCCGCACCGTGTCCGGCGCCACCAGGTTCTCCTGCGGCAGGTTGAGCTGCTCGGCGAGGGCGGTGACCCCCGCCCGGGCCGAGGAGAGGCGGGCCGCGGCGGCGGGGTCCTTGTCGGCCCAGGCGCGCGGCGGCGGCGGCCCGGCCACGGGCTGGCCCGGCTGCGGCAGCGCGGTGTCCGGCAGCGCCTTGGCCCGGTCGACGGCCGCCTGCCACTGCTCCAGCTGCCGCCGCCCCATCCGGTGCCCGAAGCCGTTCAGCGCCGCGAGCGCGTGGACGTTGGCAGGAAGGGACAGCGCAGCCTCCACGATGGCCGCGTCGCTCAGCACCTTGCCCGGCGACACGTCCCGGCGCTGCGCGATCCGGTCGCGGGTCTCCCACAGCTCCCGTACGACGCCGAGCTGCCGGCGCCGCCTTACCTTGTGCATCCCGGACGTGCGCCGCCAGGGGTCCTTGCGCGGCTCGGCGGGCGGTGCCGTCGCGATCGCGTCGAACTCCTGGAGGGCCCACTCCAGCTTGCCCTGGCGGTCCAGCTCCTTCTCCAGGGCGTCGCGCAGGTCGACGAGCAGCTCCACGTCGAGGGCGGCGTACCGCAGCCAGGGCTCGGGCAGCGGGCGGGTCGACCAGTCGACGGCGGAGTGGCCCTTCTCCAGGACGTAGCCGAGGACGCCCTCGACCATGGCGCCGAGGCCGACCCGGGGGAAACCGGCCAGCCGGCCGGCCAGTTCGGTGTCGAACAGCCGGGTCGGGATCATGCCTATCTCGCGCAGGCAGGGCAGGTCCTGGGTGGCGGCGTGCAGGTCCCACTCGGCGCCGGACAGCGCCGCGCCGAGCCCGGACAGGTCGGGGCAGGCCACCGGGTCGATCAGCGCCGTCCCGGCGCCCTCGCGGCGCAGCTGCACCAGGTAGGCGCGCTGGCCGTAGCGGTATCCGGAGGCGCGCTCGGCGTCGACGGCGACGGGGCCGGAGCCGGCGGCGAACGCGGAGATCACCTCGGTGAGGGAGGCCGCGTCGGCGATCACGGGCGGAATGCCCTCGCGGGGTTCGAGCAGCGGCGTCGGCGCCCCCGTCACAGAAGATCCGGCGTCGTCCGGAGGAGTGCCTCCGGTGGTGCGCAGGGAACTGTCTGCTGCGGTGTCTTGGGCGTCGGTCACCTGTCAAGGGTATCCGTGTATGGACTGCGCCCGTCGACGGAACGTTCCGTCGACGGGCGCGGGAGGGTCGTAAACCGGTCAGCCCGGGGGCGCGAAGACCTCGCGCGGGTGAATCGGTCGCTGCGCCGAACGGCTCAGTGGATGATCCCGGTGCGCAGGGCCACGGCCACCATGCCGGCGCGGTCGCCCGTGCCCAGCTTGCGGGCGATGCGGGCGAGGTGGCTCTTGACGGTCAGGGCGGACAGGCCCATCGAGACGCCGATGGCCTTGTTGGACTGGCCCTCCGCGACCAGGCGCAGCACCTCGACCTCGCGGCCGGACAGCTCGCGGTAGCCACCCGGGTGACTCGGGGCACCCGGGGGGCGGCGGTGCATCCGGGCGGCGCCGAGGGGAGCGGCGCCGGGCCGGGCGGGCAGGCCGATGTTGGTACGGGTGCCGGTGACGACGTAGCCCTTGACGCCGCCGGCCAGCGCGTTGCGGACCGCGCCGATGTCGTCGGCCGCGGACAGCGCCAGCCCGTTGGGCCAGCCCGCGGCGCGGGTCTCGGACAGGAGGGTCAGGCCGGAGCCGTCGGGCAGGTGGACGTCGGCGACGCAGATGTCGCGGGGGTTGCCGATGCGGGGACGAGCCTCCGCGATGGACGAGGCCTCGATGACATCGCGCACGCCGAGCGCCCACAGGTGACGGGTGACGGTGGAGCGGACGCGCGGGTCGGCCACGACCACCATGGCGGTCGGCTTGTTCGGGCGGTAGGCGACCAGGCTTGCGGGCTGCTCGAGGAGAACGGACACCAGGCCTCCTGGGGTGGGGGGACGGGGCCGGCTTGTGGGGAATCAGCCGGGACGAACCGTGCTTTCTAGGTCACAGTCGTCTTCGGCAGCAAACTCGTCCGCCTTTAGAGAATGATCACGATCTAGTGAGTAACAATCTGTGCAATTCGGACACGCGATCGATCATCCGAAGATCAAGTCGGTTCGAGCGGATGCGATCCGGGTTCGAAAGTGGCCGTATCGACAAAGAGATGGTCAATGAGGCGTCCAAGCGGGGGACCCCCGGGAACCTTGCGGTCATCTCACCGTGACTGCGGGCCCCTGCGCTGCGGCAGCGTGACCACCGAGGCGTCCCCCGGACCGGCCGGCGGCAGCCCCGCGACCTGCGCCAGCAGATCGCACCAGGAGGCCAGATGGGACGCCGTGTCCGGCACTCCGCCGAGGCCCTCGCGGGGCGTCCAGGAGGCCCGGATCTCGATCTGCGAGGCGGCCGGCCGCTCGGCCAGCCCGCCGAAGTAGTGCGAACTCGCGCGCGTGATCGTCCCGCTCGGCTCGCCGTAGCCCAGCCCGCGCGCCTGCAGCGCCCCGGTCAGCCACGACCAGCACACCTCCGGCAGCAGCGGATCGGCCGCCATCTCCGGCTCCAGTTCCGCGCGCACCAGCGTCACCAGCCGGAACGTCCCGCGCCAGGCGTCGTGCCCGGCCGGGTCGTGCAGCAGCACCAGCCGCCCGTCGGCCAGCTCCTGCTCGCCGTCGACCACCACGGCCTCCAGCGCGTACGCGTGCGGGGCCAGCCGCTGCGGCGCGGGAGTGGGCTCCACCTCGACCTGCGGCCGCAGCCGGCTGTTGCGCAGGGCGTCGACCGCGGCCCGGAAAGCCGGTGGGCCCGCGGTACCGGAGTGCCGGTCCGCCTCCTCGGTGTCCTTCACGTCGTCCATTCCGTCAGCGCTGTCCGACATTCGTCCCTGAGCCCCAGCCATGCGGGGAAGAGTAAGGGGAAGCGCGGCTGTGTGCAGGGCAAGACACCCCCTGAGGGCTGCGGCACTTCTCTCCTCGCGGCCGTGCGAGACTTGCCGTCGTGAGTGCCAACGGAGAGCCCCTGGGCCAGCAGCCGACAGCGACGTACGACAGCGCCTTCCTCAAGGCGTGCAGGCGTGAGCCCGTGCCGCACACGCCGGTGTGGTTCATGCGTCAGGCCGGCCGCTCGCTGCCCGAGTACCGCAAGGTCCGCGAGGGCGTTCCGATGCTCGAATCCTGCATGCGGCCCGAGCTGGCCGCCGAGATCACGCTCCAGCCGGTACGGCGCCATGGCGTGGACGCGGCGATCTACTACAGCGACATCGTCGTCCCGCTCAAGGCCATCGGCCTCGACCTCGACATCAAGCCCGGCGTCGGCCCGGTCGTCGAGCAGCCGATCCGCACCCGCGCCGACCTCGCCCGGCTGCGCGACCTCACCCCCGAGGACGTCCCGTACGTCACCGAGACCATCGGTCTGCTCACCCGCGAGCTGGGCGCCACCCCGCTGATCGGTTTCGCCGGCGCGCCTTTCACCCTCGCGAGCTACCTGGTCGAGGGGGGTCCGTCGCGCACGTACGAGAACGCCAAGGCGATGATGTACGGCGACCCCGAGCTCTGGGCCGACCTGCTCGACCGGCTCGCGGACATCACGGCCGCGTTCCTCAAGGTCCAGATCGAGGCCGGCGTGAGCGCGGTCCAGCTCTTCGACTCCTGGGCCGGCGCGCTCGCCCCCGCCGACTACCGGAACTCGGCCATGCCCGCCTCGGCGAAGGTCTTCGACGCCGTCGCCGGGTACGGCATCCCGCGCATCCACTTCGGTGTCGGCACCGGTGAGCTGCTGAAGCTCATGGGCGAGGCCGGCGCGGACGTCGTCGGCGTCGACTGGCGCGTCCCGCTGGACGAGGCCGCCCGCCGCGTCGGCCCCGGCAAGGCGCTCCAGGGCAACATCGACCCGACGGTCCTGTTCACCGACAAGAACACCGTCGAGGCCAAGGCCCAGGAGGTGCTGGACGCCGCCGCCGGACTGGAGGGCCATGTCTTCAACCTCGGCCACGGAGTCATGCCGAACACCGACCCGGACGCGCTGACCCGGCTCGCGGAGTACGTCCACACGCGCACCGCCCGCTGACTCACCATGTGGAGCGGGGCCGCGCTCGTCTGCCGAACAGCAGGCCGCGCGGCTCCGGCGGGGGCGGGGTGCCTGGCTTGAGGGGCCAGGCGAGCAGCACGCCCGCGACGAAGCCGACCACGTGCGCCGCGTACGCGACGGTGCCGGCGCCGGAGACGCCGTGCCCCGAGGAGTACACGGCCTGGAGCACGAACCAGAAGCCCAGCACCAGCCAGGCCGGCAGCCGCAGCGGCAGGAAGACCAGGAACGGCACGAGCACCCAGACCCGCGCCCTCGGCCACAGCACGATGTACGCGCCGAGCACCCCGGCGATCGCCCCGGACGCCCCGATCAGCGGGTCGCCCGAGGAGGCGTTGAGCAGCGCGAAGCCGTATCCCGCCGCGTAGCCGCAGACGACGTAGAAGACGAAGAACCGGACATGGCCCATCCGGTCCTCGACGTTGTTGCCGAAGATCAGCAGGAACAGCATGTTCCCCAGCAGGTGCAGCCAGCTGCCGTGCAGGAACATCGCCGTGAACACCGACAGGGGCGGGGACTTGTCGTACGACGGCGGCCCCACGACACAGCCCGGCCCCCGCGGGCCCACGCCCGGCTGCCCCGTCGGCACCAGCCGCGGCAGCTGATGGTGGATCAGCTCCCTCGGCACCGCCGCGTAGTGGTCCATGAACGCCTGGAGATGGCACAGCCGCGCCAGATCGCCGCCGCCGGCCACGGAGCCCGCCATGCCGGGCGTGCGGAGGAACACGACGACGTTGGCCGCGATGAGCGCGTACGTCACCCAGGGAGTGCGGCGCACCGGGTTCACGTCATGGACGGGGATGACCACACAGGAGTACTGCCCGGGACGCGGTGGGCGAATCGCTGAACGGCCGGGGCGCGCCGTGCGTATCTGTTCTCAACCGACGTGAGGACAGGCGATGACGAACGCTCCGCAGGTATCGGCGATGCATGCTCTGCCCGACGGTGAGGCGGAGATCTCCCTGGTGGTGCGGCTGCCCTGGGAGGACGTGGCAAGGCTCGGCCAGGAGGCCGGGCGGCTGGCCGCGCAGACGGGGCGGCCGGTGACGCTGGACGAGGCGGTCGGCCACCGCCTGCGCTCCACCCGGCCCGCGGCCACCCACGCGCGGCCCGCGGGCGAGCAGCCGGCCGCCGTCTCCGCCGGCGCGTCCGTGGCCTCGCTGCCGAGGATCAGCGGGACGGCCTAGGACACCGCACCCGCCGCAGCGGCGGCCCGCACCCTCGCCGTCGCCTTTCTCGCCGCCACCAGGACCGGGTCCCACACCGGTGAGAAGGGCGGGGCGTAGCCCAGGTCCAGGGCCGTCATCTGCTCCACCGTCATCCGCGCGGTCAGCGCGACCGCCGCGATGTCGACCCGCTTCGCCGCCCCTTCCCTGCCGACGATCTGGACGCCCAGCAGCCGGCCCGTGCGGTGTTCGGCGAGCATCTTGACCGTCATGGGGGCGGCGCCGGGGTAGTAGCCGGCGCGGTTGGTGGACTCTATGGTGACGGTCTCGTAGCGCAGGCCCACCCGGTCGGCGTCCTTCTCGCGCAGGCCGGTGCGGGCGATCTCCAGGTCGCACACCTTGCTGACCGCCGTGCCGACGACCCCCGGGAACGTGGCGTAGCCGCCGCCGGCGTTCGTGCCGATGACCTGGCCGTGCTTGTTGGCGTGGGTGCCGAGCGGGGCGTACTGCTCCTGGCCGGAGACCAGGTTCAGCACCTCCACGCAGTCGCCGCCCGCCCAGATGTCCTCGTGGCCGCGCACCCGCATCCCGAGGTCGGTGAGCAGGCCGCCGTGCGCGCCGAGCGGGAGACCGGCGGCGCGGGCGAGCGCGGTCTCCGGGCGGACGCCGATGCCGAGGACCACCACGTCCGCCGGGTACTCGGCGTGCGCCGTGGCCACCGCGCGCGCGTGGCCGTCGTCCCCGGTGCGGATCCCGGTGACCTCGGCGTCGTTCACCATGGTGATGCCGAGGCCCTCCATGGCCTTGTGCACCAGACGGCCCATGTCCGCGTCGAGCGTCGACATGGGTTCCCTGCCGCGGTTGACGACGGTCACCTCGAAGCCGCGGTTGATCAGCGCCTCGGCCATCTCCACGCCGATGTAGCCCGCGCCCACGACCACGGCCCTGCGGCCACGCGCGCGTGCCAGCGTCTCCAGCAGGGCCTGACCGTCGTCCAGGGTCTGCACGCCGTGCACCCCGGGAGCGTCCGCGCCGGGCAGGTCGGGGCGGACCGGGCGGGCGCCCGTGGCGATGACGAGCTTGTCGTACGCCGTCCAGGACTCGGCGCCGGAATCGACGTCACGCGCGCGTACCCGCCGCCCGGCCACGTCGATCTCCGTGACCTCCGTGCGCAGCCGCAGATCGATGTCGCGCGCGCGGTGCTCCTCGGGAGTGCGGGCGATCAGGTCGTCCCGCTCGGGGACGTCACCGCCCACCCAGTAGGGGATGCCGCACGCCGAGAAGGAGGTGAAGTGGCCCCGCTCGAAGGCCACGATCTCCAGCTCGCCGGGCCCTTTCAGCCGGCGTGCCTGGGACGCCGCGGACATGCCCGCGGCGTCACCGCCGATCACGACCAGCCGTTCCGTGCCGCCCCGCCCATCGCTCATGGTCATGGGAACACGCTACGGGGCCGCGTCAGTTCAGTCCCGGCCGGTCCCGCGCGCGTCAGGGCCGGAGTCCGGGTCCGGTACCGGGCGCGTGGACGGCAGCGGGCCCAGCGCCGTCGGCACGGGAACGGGCGCGGGCTTCGCGCGGCGCGGCAGCCGGGGCCGTACGACCCGCAGCCACACCAGTGCCGTGAGGGCCGCGCAGGCCGCGAACGGCAGGGCGGCGCCGAGCGCGAGGGCGATCCAGCGCAGCATCGTGACGAACACGTGCCAGCCGCCGGACACGGCGTCCACGACGCCCGGAGAGCGGTCCGGGGCGGCCTTGCGCACGGGCTTCTCGGACAGCGACAGGGTGACGGTCGCGAGGCTCGTGCGGTCCTTCAGGGACGCCTGCTGCGCCAGCAGGGCCTCCAGATCGGCCTCGCGGCTGTTCAACTCGCCCTCCAGGGACACGACATCGCTCAGCCTGTCCGCCCGGCCCATCAGCGCCCGGACCCGGTCCACGCCGGCCCGCTGCGACCGCACCCGGCTGTCCACGTCCACGACCTGGTCGGTGACGTCGACCGCCTTCGCGGTGCGCTCGACGAGCCTGCCGGTGCCCTGGAGAGCGGCGAGGACCTCGTCGTACCGCGCGTTCGGCACCCGCAGGACGACCCGGGTCCGCTCGTGGCCGTCGGCGTCCCGGTCGGTGTTCTCCTCGCCGACGAAGCCGCCCGCGCCCTCGGCGGTCGACCGGGCCGCGGCCAGGGCCCTGGCGGCGTCCTTGACCTCGACGGTCAGGGAGGCGGTGCGGACGACGGCGTCCGGAGCGAGGCTCGGCGTCCGGCGAGCGGACCCCGTGGCGCCCGAAGCGCCCTTGCCGGACGCGCCGTTGACGCCCGTGACCGGCCGCCGGGCCGCGTCGCCCGCGGCGGACTTCGCCGAGGCGTTGCCCTGGTCGGCGGCGGCGCCGCAGCCGGCGAGGGCGAGACAGGCGGCGAGCAGCAGCCCGGCGAGCGGCCGGACGGGGCGGCGTGGGGAACGTGGTGTGCGCATGGGCGGTACCCCCTGGGGACGGCGATCTGCGATGTCTGTGACGGCCCTACGACGGCCGGGCGGGCGCAGACGTTTGACGGCGCGGGTTCCGATGCGGTCACGGTCCGGACGCGTCGCGATCACCGGGGCACGGCAGAGAGGACCTTCGGGCCCTGGCGGGAGTGTCAGAGGGGTCTGAGAGAGTGGAGGGCATGAGCGCAACGGGTACGCGTACGGGGCATGTCGTCGTCATCGGAGCCGGGATCGCCGGGCTGGCCGCCGCCCACCGGCTGCTGGGCCGGGGCGCGCGCGTGACCGTGCTGGAGGCCGCGGACCGGGTCGGCGGCAAGCTGCTGCCCGGCGAGATCGCGGGCGTGCGGGTCGACCTGGGCGCCGAGTCGATGCTCGCCCGCCGCCCCGAGGCGGTGGCCCTCGCGCGCGAGGTCGGGCTCGATGAGCGCCTGCAGCCGCCGGCCACCGCGACCGCCTCGATCTGGACCCGGGGCGCCCTGCGGCCCATGCCCAAGGGCCATGTGATGGGCGTGCCCGGCACCGCCGCCGCCCTCACCGGCGTCCTGTCCGCCGAGGGCCTCGCCCGCATCGGGCGCGACGCCGACCTGCCGCGCACCGAGGTCGGCGACGACGTGGCCGTGGGGGAGTACGTCGCCGCCCGGCTCGGCCGCGAGGTCGTCGACCGCCTCGTCGAGCCCCTGCTCGGCGGGGTCTACGCGGGCGACGCGTACCGCATCTCGATGCGCTCGGCCGTTCCCCAGCTCTTCCAGGCGGCCCGCAGCCACACCTCGCTCACCGAAGGAGTCCGCGAGATCCAGGCCAGGGCGGCCGCCGACCGGCAGACCGGCCCGGTCTTCATGGGCATCGAGGGCGGCGTGGGCACGCTGCCGCTCGCGGTCGCCGACGCCGTCCGCGCGCGCGGCGGCGAGATCCGCACCGGGACGCCCGTGCGCGAGCTGCGCCGGGAGGCCGACGGCGGCTGGCGGGTGGTCGCCGGGGAGCGGGCGCTGCGCGCCGACGCGGTCGTCCTCGCCGTCCCGGCCCCTGCGGCCGCCGGGCTGCTGGGCGCCGAGTCCCCGGCGGCCGCCGCCGAACTGCGCTCGATCGAGTACGCGTCGATGGCCCTGGTCACGCTCGCCTACCGGCGCGCCGGACTGAGGCTCCCCGAGGGCAGCGGCTTCCTGGTCCCGCCGGTCGACGGCCGCACCATCAAGGCGTCCACGTTCGCCTCCCACAAGTGGGGCTGGATCGCGAAGGAGGACCCGGACGTGGTCGTGCTGCGCACGTCCGTGGGCCGGTACGGCGAGACGGAGATCCTCCAGCGCGACGACGCCGCCCTGGTCGAGGTCTCCCGGCACGACCTGCGCGAGGCCACCGGCCTGGACGCCGAACCCCTCCGGACCCGGGTCACCCGCTGGACCGACGGCCTGCCGCAGTACCCGGTCGGGCACCACGCGCGCGTGGCCCGCATCCGCGAGCACGTGGCGAAGCTGCCGGGCCTCGCGGTGTGCGGCGCGCCGTACGACGGCGTCGGTATCCCGGCCTGCATCGCGAGCGCGCATGCCGCCGTCGACCGGCTCGGCGGCGATCCGACCGGAATCCGGGAGCTGGCGGCCAACCCGGTGCAAAGCCTCCACGGCGGAGCGGGAGAATAGGAACCATGAGCGACGACGCCCCCACCACCGAGCCCGGCAGGATCCCGAACAAGGGCAAGCTGGCCAAGGACCTCAACGAGGTCATCCGTTACACCCTGTGGTCGGTCTTCAAGCTGAAGGACGTGCTGCCCGAGGACCGCGCGGGTTACGCCGACGAGGTCCAGGAGCTGTTCGACCAGCTCGCCGCCAAGGACGTCACGGTCCGCGGCACCTACGACGTCTCCGGCCTGCGCGCCGACGCCGACCTCATGATCTGGTGGCACGCCGAGACCAGCGACCAGCTCCAGGAGGCGTACAACCTCTTCCGGCGCACGAAGCTCGGCCGCGCCCTGGAGCCCGTGTGGTCCAACATGGCGCTGCACCGCCCGGCCGAGTTCAACCGCTCGCACATCCCGGCGTTCCTCGCCGACGAGACGCCGCGCAACTACGTGAGCGTCTACCCCTTCGTGCGCTCCTACGACTGGTACCTGCTGCCCGACGAGGACCGTCGCCGCATGCTCGCCGACCACGGCAAGATGGCCCGCGGCTACCCCGACGTGCGCGCCAACACGGTCGCCTCGTTCTCCCTCGGCGACTACGAGTGGGTCCTGGCCTTCGAGGCCGACGAGCTGTACCGCATCGTCGACCTCATGCGCCACCTGCGCGGCTCCGAGGCCCGCCGGCACGTCCGCGAGGAGATCCCGTTCTACACGGGCCGCCGCAAGGACGTCGCGGACCTGGTGGCGGGCCTGGCCTAACCCCGCGGGGACTTCGTGCCCTTGCCGGCCGAAGCGGTCGGCCGGGGCTCCTGGTGCGGTGCGCACGACGCGTGCCGCCCCGGGACCCGGCCGTTCAGCAGGTACGCCCAGAAGTGGCCGTTGACGCACGCGTTGGCGCCGCCCGCGATGCCGTGCGTGCCCGCGTCCCGCTCGGTCACCAGGACCGAACCGGCCAGCCGCCGGTTCATCTCCAGCGCCCCCGTGTACGGCGCCGCCGCGTCCCGCTCGGCCGCCAGGATCAGCACCGGCGGCAGCTCACCGGGCCGGGTCCGCACGTCCAGCGGCTTCTGCCGCGGCGCCGGCCAGTAGGCGCACGGCAGGTTCATCCACGCGTTGTCCCAGGTCTCGAACGGCGCCACGCGGGCGAGCCGGGTGTTGTCCCGGTCCCATGTCTTCCAGTCCGTCGGCCAGGGGGCGTCGTTGCACTCCACCGCCGTGTACACCGCGTTGCTGTTCTCCGCCGCCGCCCGCGCGGCCGGGTCCGGCCCCGCCGCGGCCAGCCGGACCAGCGGCTTCGGGTCGCCCTTGAGATAGGCCGAGAGTGCGGCCGCCCGGCTCGGCCAGTCGTCGTCGTAGTAGCCGGCGCCCAGGAACGAGTCCTGGAGCTGGCTGGGGCCGACCTTCCCGTCCGCCGCCTTCCGGGCCAGGCGCTCGCGCGCGGTGTCGTAGCCGCGCTGTACCTTCCCGGCGGTGTTCCCGAGCCCGTAGACGTCGTCGTGGCGGGCGATCCAGCCCTTGAAGTCCGCCCAGCGCCGCTCGAACGCGGCCGACTGGTCCAGGTTGGAGCGGTACCAGATGTTCTCCGGATCCGGGTTCACCGGTGCGTCCAGCACCATGCGCCGCAGGTGCGAGGGGAACATCGAGGCGTACAGCGCACCGAAGTACGTGCCGTACGACGCCCCCACGAACGTCAGCCGGTCCTCGCCCAGCGCGGCCCGCAGGACGTCCAGGTCACGGGCGTTGTTCAGCGAGGTGTAGTGGCGCAGCCCGCTGCCGGAGCGCCGGGCGCAGCCGCGCGCGTACGCCTTCGCCCGGGCGATCCGCTCCCGCTTGTAGGCCGCCGACGGATGCACCGGCGCCGCGCCGGGCGCCGTGGCGAGGCGCCGGGGGTCCTCGCAGGACAGCGGCGCCGAGCGGCCCACACCGCGCGGGGCGTAGCCGACGAGGTCGTACGCGGCGGCGACCTGCTTCCACTGCGGGACGGCGCCGATCAGCGGGAAGACCATGCTGGAGGCGCCGGGGCCGCCCGGGTTGTAGACGAGGGCGCCCTGCCGGGGTACCCGCCGCTCGCTGTCGCGCGGGTCCTTCTGCGTCGCCTCGGCCCGGCTGACGGTCAGCTTGATCTGCGGCCCGTCCGGGCGGGCGTAGTCGAGCGGGACGCTCACCGTGCCGCACCGCACGGAGCCCGCCGCCGCGGGGATGTCGGCGCGCGAGCACGCGCCGAAGTCGATGCCCCGCGCGCGGGCGCGGGCCGCGGCCACGGCGGTGCCGCGCAGCTCGGCCGCGCCGGGCACACCGGGCGCGCCGGGCAGAGCGCGCCCGGCGTCGAGAGCGTGTCCCGCCGGGGCGGCGGCCAGGGTGGTCAGGAGCAAGGACCCGGCGGCCGAGTACAGGGCGGCAGCTCTCATCGCGTATCCCTTCGGTGCGGCGACGGCGATGGCACGACTGCCACGCCCCGGCGACATCACAAGGGATGTTTCGTTCGGCCGTGAGGGAAGGCAAGCACCATCGGGCCGGTGTCGGCCCCAATGCCCCCGATGCGCCCCCTGCAGCCGCCCTCACTCCCGCCAGGGCTGGTCGCGATGGGTGAAGGCCGCGCGCAGTTCCGGCTCGCCGATCGCCCGGATCCCGCGCACGGCGACGGAGGTGAGGAACGACCGCTCGTCCCCGGCCGGCCTGCGGGTCAGTCCGTCCAGCAGCCGCAGCCCGGCGGGCGAGGCCCAGCGGGAGTACGGCTGCACCTCGAACCGGGTGATGGCGAGGCAGCTCAGGGAGAGTATGAGCGGCAGGGCGAACCACAGGCCGACCAGCAGCCGTGGGGTCCCGGTGGGCAGGGGCAGCAGCAGCGCGCTCACGCCGAGCGCCGCCACGGCCAGCGCGCCCGCCCGTACCTGGCGCACGGCCGCCGCGACGGTCGTGCCGGCACCGTCGGGGACGGCGAGCCCGGCGCGTTCCAGCCGGTCGGCGAGCCGCCGTACGGCCTCGGCACCGGCCGCGCGGGCCCGTACGGGCTGGATCCGGGACTGGCCCTGCGGCCCGATGGCCCCGATGACGGACTGCTCGATCTCATCGTGCCCCCGCGGGTCCACCACCGTGGCCCAGCCGGTGTGCGCGAGCAGCAGGCGCCGCTGCCGGGCCATCGAGACCATCGTCACATCGGCGACCCGGGCGGGACCGCCGGAGAGGAAGGCCGCCTCGTACAGCGTCAACGCGTGCGCGCGTTCCTGGTCCACCGCGGCACCGGCCGCGTCCGGTGCCGCCGCGTGTACGGCCGCAAGACACAGCCGGGTGCACGCCGTACCGGCGAAAGCCCAGGCCAGGAGCAGGAGAAGAACCCAGAACATGACAAGTTTCTATGCCGACGGCCTGGGTGAGCGCCATGCCCTTTTCACCATCCGGACGCAGTGTGGCCGGTATGTGACGTTCCGTTCCGGGCGGTCGGCGTGGTCAGGGGGTGCTCGGCCCGGCGGTGGCGGGCGGCAGGGAGTACGACGGGGCCGGCGACGGCGTCAGCGGGACGGCGGCGCTCGGGGCGACCGCCGGCGGGGTCGGCACCGGGGTGGGGGAGGCCGCCAGCTCCCGGGCGAGCGTGGCGAAGTCGACGTACCCCGTCGCCTCCAGGACCTTGATGTGGTCGAGGACGGTCGCGTTGGCGTCGTCGGCGAGATCGCGGACCAGGGAGTTCTGGGTGTCGGCCCGGACCTGGGCGGCCAGCCCGTACACCCGGCCGTGCGCGAGGCGCAGCACGGCGGCGAAGTCGCGGTCGAAGTCCTCGCCCTGCGCGCCGTTCAGGTTCGCGAGCCACTGCTTCTGCTGGGCGTTCGGCTCGTTCGGCAGGGGAACGCCGAGCTGGCCGGCGACCGTGCGGAGGTGCGCGTCCAGCGAGGTGTGCCCGTCGACCAGGTGCTGGCCCGCGGTGCGGACGGCCGTCGTGGTGCCCTTCTGCTCCGCCAGCTCGCCGGCGGGCAGCTCCCAGAGCCCCGCGAGCCGCACCTTGGTGATGAAGTCCTTGTCCTGGGCCGACAGCGGACCGTAGGGAGTGGTGACGGTCTGCGTGCTCAGCGTGCTCGCGTCGGCCGTGTCCTGCCGGTCGGCGTAGGACCAGATCGGGTAGAGCAGTGCCGCCGCGGTGGTCGCGAGTGCCGCGATGACCAGCCCGGTGCCGCTGAATATGCCTCGGCCCTTGATCGGGGGTCGGGGTCGCATGGCGCCTCCTGTAGCGCACCGCACGCGTGTGCAGGGGGGATGTGGTGCGGCTTGGCATATTACTGGCGCCGGTTCTCTGCGGGGCCTGGGCGAGGTGCGCGCATGATCGCCGTTTCCGTGCGGTGCGTCGGCGACCGCCGGCACGTTGTGGCTGGTCGCGGCCACGCGGCGGAGCCGCACATGGGTACGGCCCCGTGCCCCTTTGGGGCGCTTGCACCGGGTCGGTACCGGTGAGCGACCTCACTTCCCGCTCAGCCCCGGTGGCCCGGCAGCACCTTCCGGGCCATCCGGGCCACCCGCCCGCCGGGCCGCCTCGGCGCCGGCCCCGACCGGTCCAGCCACCACTCCCGCAGCTCCCGGCGCGCCCCCGCCTCCCGCGGGCGGCCGGCGTGCAGCAGGTGGCCGGCGAAGGTCAGGGCGTCTCGGCGGTACCCCCCGCTCATCGGCTGCTCGCGCGCGTACTCCAGGAACAGCTCCCGGTACCCCGCGCCGAGGATCACCGGCAGCTCCGGAGCCACCTTCGCCACCACGTCGGCCCGCTTCGCCGCGAGGGCCCGGGCCTGGACCCGCATCCGGGCCCGGTCGAACCCCTCCGGCACCGGCGTCCCCGCCACCAGCGAGGACAGCACGGCGGCCTGGGCGACGCCGACCCGCTCACGCGCGGCCTCCACGGGCCGCGCGAGCACGGCGACGCCGCCCCCGTCCGCCCGCGCGGCACCGACGGCGGCGCTGCCCGTACCGTCGGCGTCACCCGCGCCCGAGGTGGGGGCACCGGTGGCGGCCCCCGTGCCGCCACCGGTGCCGGCTCGTTCCCGCCCGGCCGTCACCGCGTCCCGGATCAGGGTCAACTCCCTTTCCAGTTCGGCCGGTTCGGGGAAGTTCTCGTCGCGCTCCAGCAGCACTCCGGGCGGCGTGGTCCGGGCGGCGAGCTCGGTCAGGATGTCCAGGACCGGGCGCGGCACGGGGTGGGCGTGGCTGTCGTGCCACACCCCGTCGCGCTCGAAGCCGCCCGCGACATGGACGTAGGCGAGCGCCTCCAGCGGCAGACCGGCCAGCGCCCGGACCGGGTCCTCGCCCCGGTTGACGTGGTTGGTGTGCAGGTTGGCCACGTCGATCAGCAGCCGTACGCCGGTGCGCTCGACCAGCTCGGACAGGAACTGCGCCTCGGTCAGCTCCTCTCCCGGCCAGGAGAACAGCGCGGCGATGTTCTCCAGCGCCAGCGGCACCGGCAGGGCGTCCTGCGCGATGCGGACGTTCTCGCACAGCACGTCCAGGGCGTCCCGGGTGCGCGGCACCGGCAGCAGGTGCCCGGCCTCCAGCAGGGGGGACGCGGTGAGCGCCCCGCCCGCCCGCACGAACGCGATGTGCTCGGTGACCAGCGGGGAACCGAGGGCCTCCGCCCGCTCCGCCAGCGCCGTCAGCCGCCCCTCGTCCGGGCGGTCGGCATCGCCGAGCCCCAGGGAGACCCCGTGCGGGATCACGGTCACGCCGCGCTCGCGCAGCCGCAGCAGCGACTGAGGGAGGTGCCCCGGGCAGACGTTCTCCGCCACGACCTCCACCCAGTCGATCCCCGGCATCCGCTCCACGGCGTCCGCGATCTCCGGCCGCCAGCCGATCCCCGCGCCAAGCCGCCCCATGGCCTTTCCCCGCATGACCCCTCCCCTCGTGTCCCCTCGTGCGAATGACGGAGGTATCGCCCCGGCGGGCGGTGCCGAATCCCGTTCCTGTCGCGTTCAGAGCAACATTTGAGGTTCAGCCCCGCACGGGCCACCGCTCGGGGCCGCGGCCCAGCACGCGCAGGATCTCCTCCAGCGTGCCGGAGCCCTCGGCCACCGTCAGGGGCGGGGCGAACGCGAAGCCGGGGCCGCGCCGGGCGGGGTCGGCCGGTACCGCGCGGGCCACGGCGAGGGCGGCGGCGAGGACGTGTGCGGGGAACCGCACGGGGATGCCGAGGGTGGCCGCCACGTCCCAGGCGTGGACGACGTAGTCGATGAAGTGGAAGCTGACCGCTCGGTCGCCGGGGAAGTCGCCGCCCAGCTCCGGAAGGGTGAACTCCCGTCCCTGCGCGCCCGGTTCGGCGAACGCCGCGAGCACCGAGGCGGCGGCCGAGTGGTGGGTCCGGGCGGGCTCGCTCATGTCCTCGGGGTCCCGCCAGTGCTCCGGCCGCCGCCCCGCGCCGCGCGCCGCGGCGGCGAACCCGAAGTGCTGTGCGGTCATGTGGGCGACGAGCCGGCGCAGGTCCCAGCCGGCGCAGGGGGTGTCCCGCGTCCAGTCCGCGGGCGTGGCCAGGTCCACCACGCGCACGGCCTCCTGGACGGCGATCCGGTCGAGTTCCACGAAGTCCGTTCCGGTCACAGTCATGGCCCGAGCATAAAACAAAGCGAACGGTCGTGCTCTTTTTTCGGGAAACCCGGTCCGGGCTCCAGCCGGGTGCCGGATCACGGGACTTGAGGGAGCGGGACGCCGTCCACGGCCGCATCCCGCAGCCGCGCCGCGACGGCCACCCGCGCCCTGCGGTACACGCTCTCCTCGTCGTGCAGGACGGACAGGGCGTTCGCCGTCTCCAGCAACGCCACGACTTCGAAGGCGAGTTGCGGGACGTCCGTGTCCGCGCGCAGCTCACCCGCCGTACGGGCCTCGTCGATCGTGCGCTCCACGTGCGCCGACCAGTCGCGCTGGGCGCGGACCGCGGCGTCGTGCAGCGGCCCGGTCCGGGCGTCGTACTCGGCCATGACGCCGTAGAAGAAGCAGCCGCCGGGGAACACCCGGCCGCGTGAGTACTCCAGCCACAGCTCGCACAGCCGCCACACCCGCCCCACCCCGGCCGGGGTCTGCGCCGCGGGCCGGAGCACCCGCTCGGTGAAGATCCGTGCGGCCTCCCGCACGGTGGCCAGCTGAAGCTCCTGCTTGGAGCCGAACAGCGCGAACACCCCGCTCTTGCTCAGCTCCAGCTCGGTGGCGAGCCGTCCGACGGTGAGCGCCTCCAGGCCCTCCACCGAGGCGATCTCCACCGTGCGGCGCAGCACCAACTGCCGGGTGCGGTTGCCCCGTTCGACCCGGCCGTCGACCCGCGTCATCGCGCCGGCCCCTGCTAGCGCAGTGCCGGGTGATCGGCGACGACCGTGCACGAGCCCGGCGCGATCTCGGTGAAGCCGGCGTCACGCACCACCGGCAGCCCGCTGCCGGTCAGCCGCGCCCAGTCGGTCGGGCCGGCGGTGCGGACGGCGAGCGCGAAGCCCGTGTCCCGCCAGGCCGCGCGCTCCGCCTCCGGCAGCGCCCACCAGGCCAGTTGCGCGCCGTGCCCGGCCTGGGCCATGGCCTTGCCGGCGGACATCTCCAGCTCCGGGTTGAGCCACAGCACGGGCTGGGCCGGATCGGGCGCGGCGGGCGGCTCAGGGTCGTCCAGCTCGGTGCCGGACACCTGGAGTCTGGCCAGGTCCTTGGGCCAGCCGTCGAGCGGGACCGGCGGGAACACCCGTACCTCGGCCGACTTGCCGGTCACCGTGATCCCGGGCAGCGCCTCGGCCCGCCGCCACTCGGCCCCGCGGGCCCGCCGGACCACCTTGCGGATCCGCGCGTCCTCCCAGTCGCGTACCGCCTCGGCCCACGCGCCGTCGCCGTGCGCCCGCTCGTCCCCGAGCAGCACGAGCACGGCACGGGCGGCCGTCTCCAGCGCGTCGGTGCGGGCGGGCGGCGCGGCGCGCTCCAGCCGTACGACGAGGGGAAGGACGAACTGGGGCGCTTCGTCACGCGTGTCGGTCGCGGGCTCGGTCGGGGGCATGGCATCAGGGCTCACAACAGCCCACCTTAAACGGCACACGGCACGGCGTGACCGGCCCACGGACCGGACAGGGCAGCGGTCCCCGCGGCACGACCGACCACAATGGCCGCATGCAATGTGCCTTACGACTGTCCGCCGTAGGCCGCCGCTACGGCATCCGCGGCCCCTGGGTGCTACGAGGCGTCGACCTCACCATCGCGCCCGGCACCCTCACCCGCATAGAAGGAGCGAACGGCACCGGAAAGTCCACCCTCCTGCGTCTCCTCGCCCGCCTGGACGCGCCGACCGAGGGCCGCGTCACCGGCCGCCCGCGCACGGCGTACGTCCCCGAACGCTTCCCCTCGGCGCTCCCCTTCACCCCCCTCGGCTACCTCACCCACCTCGGCACGGTGCACGGCCTGAGCCGCGCGACGGCACGGCGCGCCGCACGCACCTGGCTGGAGCGGTTCGGCGCCGGCGGCCACGCCGACACCCCGATGGCGCGGCTGTCCAAGGGAAGCAGCCAGAAGGTCGCCGTCGCCCAGTCCCTGCTCGGCGAGCCGGAGCTGCTGGTGCTGGACGAGGCCTGGACCGGGCTGGACGCGGCGGCGCGGGCCGAGCTGGAGCGGGCCGTGGCCGAGCGGACCGCCGCCGGGGGCGCCGTGGTGTTCGTCGACCACGACCCGCGCCGGCTGGCCGGAACACCGGACGCGACGTACACCGTGCTCGACGGCGGGCTCAAGCCCCGTACGGGCGGCGGGAGTTCACCGGCCGGGCCGCTCGCCCTGATCGTCGCGCAGGGCCCGGCCGGCGGGGCGCTGCCGCCCGAGGCGGCACGGACCGGCGCCACCGCCGAGGAGACGGTTCCCGGCGGCTACCGCCTCACCGTCCCCGCCTCCCACTCGGACATCCTGCTGCGCGCCCTGCTCACGGCCCGCCCGCCCTGGCACGTCGTGCGCGTCACCCCGCCCCCGGACCACGCACCGGCCCCCGACGACCTCGCGCCACCCCCCGATCCAGGAAGCCGCCCATGACCGCACTCCTGCGCTACCAGCTGGACCTGCTGGTGCGCTCCCAGCGCTGGCTGCCGCCGGTGCTCCTCTACGCCGCGTACCTGGGAATCGGCGTGCAGAGCGGCCAGCCCGTCCTCGACTCGCTCGGCTACACGGCCGGCGGTCTGCTGCCCGTCGCGGCCTGGCTGGTGCGGATCTGTGCCACCGGCGAGCCGGACGCGGCCCGCGCCTGTGCCGCCGCCGCGCGCGGCCCCGCCCGCGCCCACCTCGCCGCCCTGCTGACCGCGCTGCTCACGGCGGCGGCGCTCGGGGTGGTGGCGACCTCGGTGGTGACGCTGATCAGCGCCCCGGCGGACAACGGCCACCAGATCCGCGTACCCCTGCTGAGGGCGGCCGCGGCCGGACTGCCGGCCACGCTCGCCTGCGCTCTGATCGGCGCGGCCGTCGGCGCGCTCACCAACCGGCCGGTGCTGCGCTCCACCGGCCGCGCGGTGCCCGCTATGCTGCTGGGCGCGCTGCTGTCCGTGGTGCTCACCGGCTCCCCGGCGCAGGCCGCGGTGAGCGGTCTGGTCACCGGTTCGCGGACCGGCCGGATCACGGTGCCGCTGCTGCCGCTGGCCGCGGCGCTCCTGCTCGCCGCCGTCGCCTTCGCCACGGCCGCCTGGCTCAGCTCCCGCCGCTCACCCTGACCGGTGCCCGTCGGTCTGCCCGATCAGTTCGGAGACCTTCACGAACCGGTAGCCGCGCCTGCGCAGTTCCGGTACGACCGTGCGGACGGCCCGCTCGGTGGCCGGGGCGGCGCTGCGGGTGCAGTGCATGACGACCACCGAGCCGGGCCGCACCCCGTCCAGCACCTGCCGGGCGACGGCTCCGGCATCCGTCGCGAACGCGTCGCCGCTCACCACGTCCCACTGCACCGCCGTCACCCCGAGCCCGCTCAGCGCGCGCAGCGACCGCTCGTCGTGACAGCCGCCGGGGAAGCGGAAGTACGGCATCGGGTGCGCCACGCCCGCCTCCTTCAGGGAGGCGTACGCGCGCTCCACGTCCGCGCGCATCCGGTCGGCCGGCAGGGCCGGCAGGCCGTGGCAGTCGGCGGTGAACGCGTCGTGGCCGTAGGAGTGGTTGGCGACCTCGAAACGCGGGTCGCGGCCGAGAGCGCGGGCCTGCGCCGGGTACTCCTCGGCCCACCGGCCGGTCATGAAGACGGTCGCCGGCACCTTCAGCGCGCGCAGGGCGCTGATGAGTCCGGGGTTGTCGAAGTGCTCGCCGGCGGCCGCGCGGCGCTCCTCGTCGGCGGTCATGTCGGCGTCGAAGGTCAGCGCGACCGCCTTGCCCCGCGTGCGCGGGCCGTGCTCGAAGACCGGGGTCAGCCCGCCGGGCCCCGGCGCGAGCACGGGCGGCCGTACGACGGGAGGGATGATGGAGACGGGTACGGCGGACCTGCCCGGGCCCTGACGGCCACCGCCCGCACCGCCGCAGGCGGCGAGCGCCGCGCCCAGGACACAGACCGCGGTGATCCGGCATGCTCGTGCGATCATCATGCGAACGTACGGGGAGATCTTCGCTTGTATGCCGAAATGCCGGACGGCACGGCGGCACGGTCACCCGGTCGGCGGGCTCAGCGGCCGTAGCGGCCGGTGAGGGTTCCCTCGGCGAGCGTGTGGCCGGTCAGGGCCTTCTGGAGGTCGGCCGGGGCGGCGTCCGGGGAAAGTGCCGGGCGGCGGTCGGTGGCGTACACCGTGAGGACGTAGCGGTGCGGGCGCTCGCCGCGGGGCGGGCAGGGGCCGCCGTAGCCGGCCCTCCCGAAGCCGTTGCGGCCCTGCGTCGCGCCCGGCGGGCGCTCCCCCGCGGCGAGACGCGCGGTGCCGCGCCCGATGCCCCACGCCAGCCAGTGCGTGAACGTGCCGTGCGGGGCGTCCAGGTCCTGTAGGACCAGGGCAAGGGACGCCGTGCGGGCGGGCACGCCGGTGACGGCGAGCGGCGGGGAGATGTCGGCTCCGTCGCAGGTGAAGCGGCGCGGGATCGTGCCGCCCTCGGCGTACGCGCTGCTCGTGACCGTGATGCGGGCGGCGGCGGGCTTGGGGGAGTGGGTGCCGGCGCCCGGGGCGCCCGTGCGGCCCGCACCGCCGCACCCGGCGACGCAGCCCAGCACGGCCGCCAGGACCGCCGGTGCCACCACGCTCTTACGCATGCCCGGCACGCTAGCCGGACCGTGCCCCGCCGTCACCGTCCGGCGCGCGTGACGCCGTGTCGGCGTCCGGCACGTGCTGCGTACTCCCGCCGTCCAGGGCACGCTGTGCGTCGGCGCCGTCCGGTGCCCGCAGCGCCCGGTCGCCGTCGGGTGCCCCCACTGCTCTGTCGCCTTCCCGTGTCTGCGGGGCGGTGTCACCGTTCGGCGCCTGCTGCGGGTTGTTGCCCCGCTCCAGGAAGTGCAGCAGCTCCACCGGGATGGGCAGCACCAGCGTGGAGTTCTTCTCGGCCGACACCGCCATCACCGTCTGGAGCAGCCGCAGTTGGAGCGCGGCGGGGGTGTCGGCCATCTGCTGGGCGGCCTCGGCGAGCTTCTTGGAGGCCTGGAGCTCGGCGTCGGCGTTGATGATCCGGGCCCGGCGCTCGCGGTCCGCCTCGGCCTGGCGGGCCATGGACCGCTTCATCGTGTCGGGCAGGGAGACGTCCTTGATCTCGACCCGGTCGACCTGGATGCCCCAGCCGACGGCGGGGCTGTCGATCATCAGCTCCAGCCCCTGGTTGAGCTTCTCGCGGTTGGACAGCAGGTCGTCCAGGTCGCTCTTGCCGATGATCGACCTGAGCGACGTCTGGGCCATCTGCGACACCGCGAACTTGTAGTCCTCGACCTTCACCAGGGCGCTCTCCGGGTCGACCACCCTGAAGTAGACGACCGCGTCCACCCGGACGGTGACGTTGTCGCGGGTGATGCCCTCCTGGGCCGGGATCGGCATCGTCACGATCTGCATGTTGACCTTCTGCAGCCGGTCCACGAAGGGGATGACCAGCGTGAAGCCCGGCGCCCGTGCCTCACCGCTGACGCGCCCGAGCCGGAACAGCACACCGCGTTCGTACTGCTTGACCACCCGGGCCGCCATCGCCAGGTAGACCAGACCGGCGGAACCTGCCGCCGCGATGGCGCCCAGCAGCTCCTGGAGCATGGTGACCTCCTCACGGAGAGGTCTGCTTTTGTCCGCTGCTGTCACCATAAGCCGGTTGGGCCGCTCTGCAAGGGGTACCGGCGGACCGGTGCACTCCGCGAGGACCGGGCCGGGATGCCGAGGGGCGTCGGCATCCCGGCCCGGGGACAGCGGCCGTCGGGGCGGCCCGGGCGGTGACCGGTCAGACGGCCTGCGCCGCCGTGACCCGCACCGGTTCCGTCCCGGCCGCGCTGTGGCGTTCGGCCCAGTTCTCCAGGGCCGTACGACAGGCGTGGTCGAGGTGGTGCAGGCCGGTCAGGTCCAGGCGGACCGGGCGGTCCTGGGGGAGGGACTCCAGGCTGTCGAGGATCTTCGGCAGCCGCAGGAAGGTCGCGTTGCCCGACAGGTGGGCCTCGACCGGACCCGCGCCCTTGTCGACCACCTCCAGCCTGACGTGCGAGGCCTCCCAGGCCGTCTTGACCACCGCGAGCGCCAGGCCGATCAGCACGCCCTCGAACATGCTGACCGCCACGATCGAGACCGCCGTCACGGCCAGGATCAGGGCCTCGCCCCGGTGCTCGCGCCACAGCCCCGCGAGGGCCCGGACCGGCACCAGCTTGGCGCCCGAGTGGATCAGGATGCCGGCGAGCGCCGGGATCGGGATGTACGCCAGCACACCGGGCAGCAGCGCGGCGAACAGCAGCAGCCACACGCCGTGCAGCACCCGGGAGGCCTTGGTACGGGCGCCCGCCTGGACGTTGGCCGCACTGCGCACGATCACCGCGGTCATCGGCAGCGCGCCGAGCAGCCCGCAGATTGCGTTGCCGGTGCCCTGGGCGACCAGCTCCTTGTCGTACGCGGTGCGCGGCCCGGAGTGCAGCCGGTCCACGGCCGCCGCGCTGAACAGCGACTCGGCGGACGCGATCAGCGTGAAGGCGACGACCGTGCCGAGCACCCCGACGCCCGCCAGCTCGCCGAAGGCGCTCAGCGGGGGCGGCTGGACGGCGCCCAGCAGCCCCCGCACCTCGACGGTGGCCACCGGCAGGTCCAGTGCGAACGCGGCCAGCATGGCGAGACCGACCGCGGCCAGCGGGCCGGGGACCGTGCGCGCCTTCGCCGGGACGTGCTTCCACAGCAGCAGGACCGCGACCGTGCCCGCCGCGACGGCGAGCGAGGCCAGGGCCGTGCCGTCGCCGAAGGCGGCCCAGAACGCCCCGGGCAGCCCGGCGATCTTGCCCGGCCCGGAGTCGGGGGCCTTGGCCGCCAGCGCCGGATACAGCTGCCCGGCGACGAGGACCAGCCCGATTCCGGCCAGCATGCCCTCGACGACGGAGACCGAGATGGCGCGGAAGTAACGGCCCAGCCTCAGCAGGCCCATGGCGATCTGGATCGCTCCGGCGGCGAGCACGATCACGCCGAGCACCGGCAGGCCGTGCTCCTTGACCGCCTCGAAGACGAGCACGGTCAGGCCGGCGGCGGGCCCCGACACCTGGAGGCTGCTGCCGCGCATCAGCCCGGTGACGAGGCCGCCCACGATGCCGGTGACCAGACCGAGTTCGGCCGGGACACCGGAGGCGACGGCCACGCCGACGCACAGCGGCAGCGCGACCAGGAAGACGACGAGGGACGCGGCGAAGTCCTGCCGCGCGTGGGGGAGACGGGGTATCCGGGATATGAGGGGGTTCTTGCCGGTCGTCGGCTTGGCGTCGGTCATCGATGCGCTCACAGGGACTCGAAGGTGTCGGTCTGCGGGCGGTGCGCCCGTACGGAGCCCGTGTGCACCTCGTAGTACCAGGCGTGCAGGCCGAGTTGACCCTGTGTCAGCTTCCGCGCGACGCAGGGGTACGAGCGCAGCCGCAGCAGTTGGGTCAGGACGTGGGCCTGCACGCCCTTGGCGACCTCCGGGTCCTCGGCCTGGCCGGCCGGGCGCGGGGTGGCGGCGTGTGCCAGCCAGTCGCGCACGGCCGGTACGGCGGTCAGGTCGTCGCCGCGCACCAGCGCGCCGACGGCCCCGCAGTGCGAGTGGCCGCAGACGACGATGTCGCGGACGCCGAGCACCTCCACGGCGTACTCGATGGTGGCGGCCTCGCTGGTCGGGTGCTGTGAGGTGTGGGGCGGGACGATGTTGCCCGCGGTGCGCAGCTCGAAGAGCTGACCGGGGCGGGCGCCGGTGATCAGGGCCGGGACGACCCGGGAGTCGGAGCAGGTGATGAAGAGCACCTGCGGTGACTGGCCTTCGGCGAGTCCGGCGAACTCCTCAGGGCGCTGTCCGAAGCTACGGGCGTTGTCGATGAGGGGCTGCATGTGTGTGGTTCCTCCTGGCGCGCCTGCACGGGCGCGTCGGTGTTGAACGATGATGGTGGGGGGAGCGAGAGGGCCCGGTGGGGCCGGGCCGGCGTCGGCCGGCTGTCAGCAGGGGAAGACCTGAAGTGCCGCCGGGGTGTGGGGTCTTGAGGCCTTCGGGGCGCGCGGCTCCACGGCTCCGGGGATGCCCGGGGCGTCGGTGCCGGCGGCCCGGCCGGCTATGAGCGGGTGCTCCTGCGCGCACGCGGCGGAGCCCGCGCCGTCACGTACCGCCTCGGCGGGGGAGGTGATTCCGGGCTCGGCGTTGGCCTGTGCCTGACTGGGCGTGTGCGCGGGTGCGAAGGATCCCGCGAGGGTGAAGAACGGGAACGCGAGCAGTGTGACGGCGAGGAGGACGAACGGGGTCCGGGTCGTCGTACCTCGGAACATGCGCCCCCCTTCCGTGTGTTCACGCGTCTCGTGCGCACCAAGCATTGGTCAATGCTTGGTCAAGAAACACGTTAACCCTGCAAAGTCCTTTGCAGGGTTAACAGCGCGTTACGAGCGCGAGAGAGCGTGAAAAGTGCCGGTCGGGTGGCGAGATCTGGCTCTTGACTACGGGGTGACGAGCCCCTTGGCGTCCCGGGCCAGCGCGGTGAGCCGGGATATCGCGCGGAAGTACTTCTTGCGGTAGCCGCCGTTCAGCATCTCCTCGCTGAACAGCCGGTCGAAGGGCAGCCCCGAGGCCAGCACCGGCACCTCGCGGTCGTAGAGCCGGTCCGCGAGCACCACGAGCCGCAGCGCCGTCGACTGGTCCGGCACCGGCCGCACCCCGGTCAGGCACACGGCCGTGACCCCGTCGGTCAGCGCGCCGTACCGGCTCGGGTGGACCTTCGCCAGGTGCTCCAGCAGATGCGGGAAGTCGTCCAGCGAGGCGCCCTCGGTGGCGTACGCCGCCTTCGTCACCTCTTCGTCGGAGAACGGCAGGGGGGCCGCGGGCAGACCGCGGTGCCGGTAGTCCTCGCCGTCGATGCGCAGGGCGCGGAAGTGGGCGGACAGCCCCTGTATCTCGCGCAGGAAGTCGGCGGCGGCGAACCGGCCCTCGCCCAGCTTGCCGGGCAGCGTGTTGGAGGTGGCGGCCAGCGCGACGCCCGCCTCGACCAGCTTGCCGAGCAGGGTCGACACCAGCACCGTGTCGCCCGGGTCGTCCAGCTCGAACTCGTCGATGCACAGCAGGCTGTGCCCGGACAGGGTCTGCACCGTCTGCTGGAAGCCGAGGGCGCCGACCAGGTTCGTCAGCTCCACGAAGGTGCCGAACGCCTTGCGGGCGGGCTCGGCGGGGGTGGCGTGCCACAGGGAGGCGAGCAGGTGGGTCTTGCCGACGCCGTAGCCGCCGTCCAGGTAGACCCCGCGCGGGCCGGCCGGGACCTTGGGCGCCCTGGCCCGGCCGAAGCCGAAGAAGCCGCGCCTGCCGGCGCCGGAGGCGTGCGCCCCGCCCAGCCCGGCCGCGAAGCCCTCCAGGACCGTCACGGCCTCGGTCTGGCTGGGCTGGTTCGGGTCCGGGATGTACGTCGAGAAGCGGACCGAGTCGAAGCGCGGCGGCGGCACCATCTCGGCGACGAGCCGGTCCGCGGGGACGTGCGGCTCGCGGGCGCACAGGGAGAGGGGGCCCGCTTCGGTCACGGGGCTGGAACCGGGGGCGGCGGTGGAGGACGACACGGTTACCCATGCTAAGCGCCGTGTCACACTGCACGACATGCGACGCCTGTTCCCTGTGACCGACGAAACAGCAGCCCAGGACCGTACGGCGGCGCTCGCCGACCGTGAGTGGAGCCTCGCCGAGCTGGCCGCCGCCTACGCCTACCCGGAGCCGGGGCCGGGGGCGGAGCCGGGGGAGCCGCGGCCGTGGCTGCGGGCCAACATGGTCTCCACGCTGGACGGCGCGGCCCAGCACGACGGGCGCTCGCAGCCCATCTCCTGCGCCGCCGACATGCGGATCTTCGGCACGCTGCGGGCGCTCGCGGACGTCGTGGTCGTGGGCGCGGAAACGGTACGTCAGGAGGGGTACCGCCCGGCACGCGCGCGTGCCGAGTTCGCCGCGGCCCGCGCGGCCGCCGGACAGGGCCCGGCGCCGGCCGTCGCGGTCGTCACCGCGAGCCTGGACCTGGACCTCTCGCTCCCGCTGTTCACCTCGCCCCTCGTGCCCACCCTGATCCTGACCGGAGCCGCGGCCGCCCCGGACCGGGTCGCCGCCGCCGGGAAGGCCGGCGCGCGGGTGGTGGTCGCGGGCGACGGCGCGGGCATCGACCCGGACCGCGCGGTACGCGCCCTCGCCGGGCTCGGCCACACCCGGCTGCTGACCGAGGGCGGGCCCCGGCTGCTCGGCCAGTTCATCGCCGCGGGCGTGCTGGACGAGATGTGCCTGACCCTCTCGCCCATGCTCACCGCGGGCGAGGCGCAGCGCATCGCCGGGGGCCCGCCGGTCGCCGTGCCGCGCCGCTTCGCACTCGTCTCCCTCCTTGAGGAGGCCGGATTTCTGTTCGGTCGCTACCGTCGGTCCTGAAATAAGCGGAATCTGCTATTCCGTTTAGCTTCCGGAGGGCAGACTTAGACCGGCAGAACCCGTGGGAGCACGGGGCAGGATGGTTTCCGCAGCGGCCCTGCCGGGGCCACGGAGGAGAAGAGGCGTCCGGTGTTCACAAGCGTTCTGATGATCGAGAAGGCCTTGACGTCCGCCGACGTGGAGTTCGTCACCACCTTGCACGGAGACGAGCCGGTCACCTTCCACGTGCTCCTCCAGCCGCGCGGCGACCAGGCGGACCGCCTGCTGCGGGCCATCGACGACATCGCGCTCGGCGAACTCGACGAGGCGGTGCGGGAGCGGGACACGCCGGAGGGGACGGCGGCGCAGGGGGTCGGACAGCAGGCCCTCGACGTCTCGGTGCAGGCGCTGCACGCGGCGGGGAGCACGGCGCAGGGGCGGTTGGTCGAGGACCATCCGCTGGAGGCGCTGAAGGCCCTGGTGGCGGAGGTGTCGGCGGACGAGGTGATCGTGCTGACCGATCCGCACTATGTGGAGGAGTTCTTCCACCGGGACTGGGCCTCGCGGGCGCGGCACAAGGTGGGGGTGCCGGTGCTGAAGCTGTTCTCGCACAGCAAGGCGTGAGCGCCGCGTCCCTCGGGCGGGACCGGTGACCCCTTGGTGCAGAGGGCCCGGCGCTTGAGCACATAGGCTAGGGCCCGCTCAGCCTCGTACCGGAGATTTTGGGGAGAACCACATGGCACCCGGCCTTCCTGCCGCCATGGACCGACCGCACTTCATCGGCATCGGCGGCGCCGGGATGTCGGGGATCGCGAAGATCCTCGCCCAGCGCGGGGCCGCGGTGGCCGGCAGCGACGCCAGGGAGTCGGCGACCGTCGAGGCGCTGCGCGCGGCCGGTGCCACCGTGCACATCGGGCATGCGGCCGGGCACCTCGCCGACGACGCGAGCTGTGTCGTCGTCTCCTCGGCGATCCGGCAGGACAACCCCGAGCTGGCCCGCGCCGCCGAGCTGGGCATCCCGGTGGTGCACCGCTCCGACGCGCTCGCCGCGCTGATGGAGGGGCTGCGCCCGATCGCCGTGGCGGGGACGCACGGCAAGACCACGACGACCTCGATGCTGGCCGTCTCGCTCACCGAGCTGGGCCTGAAGCCGTCGTACGCCATCGGCGGCGACCTGGACGCGCCCGGCTCCAACGCGCTGCACGGCACGGGCGACATCTTCGTCGCGGAGGCGGACGAGTCGGACCGCAGCTTCCACACGTACGCCCCCGAGGTCGCCATCGTCCTCAACGTCGAGCTGGACCACCACGCCAACTACGCCTCGATGGACGAGATCTACGAGTCCTTCGAGATCTTCGCCGGGAAGATCGTGCCCGGCGGCACGCTGGTGATCTCCGCCGACCACGCGGGGGCGCGGGAGCTGACCCGGCGGCTGGCCGGGTCGGTGCGGACGGTGACGTACGGCGAGGCCGAGGACGCCGACGTGCGCGTGCTGTCGATCGTCCCGCAGGGGCTGAAGAGCCGGGTCACCGCGGTGTTCGACGGGCAGGAGCTGACCTTCGCCGTCTCCGTGCCCGGCCGGCACTACGCCCTCAACGCCGTCGCCGCGCTCGCCGCCGGTGCCGCCCTCGGCATCCCCGCCGCGGAGCTGGCGCCCGCGCTCGCCGCCTACACCGGGGTCAAGCGGCGCCTGCAGCTCAAGGGCGAGGCGGCCGGCGTCCAGGTGATCGACTCCTACGCCCACCACCCGACCGAGATGACCGCCGACCTGGAGGCCATGCGCGCCGCCGCCGGCGACTCCCGGATCCTCGTCCTCTTCCAGCCGCACCTGTTCTCCCGCACCCAGGAGCTGGGCAAGGAGATGGGCGACGCCCTGGCCCTCGCGGACGCGTCGGTCGTCCTCGACATCTACCCGGCGCGCGAGGACCCGGTCCCGGGCGTGACCAGCGAGCTGATCATCGAGGCCGCGCGGGCCGCAGGCGCCGACGTCACCGCCGTGCACGACAAGGCGGAGAGCCCCGCCGTGATCGCGGGAATGACGAGGCCCGGTGATCTCGTTCTCACCATGGGCGCGGGCGACGTGACCGACCTGGGCCCGCTGATCCTGGACCGCCTGTCGCAGCAGTAAAGGGGCTGAGGCTCATGTCGTACGACGTCGAGAAGCCGGACGAGCAGTGGAAGGCGGAGCTGACCCCGGCCGAGTACGCCGTGCTGCGCCAGGCCGCCACCGAGCCGGCGTTCACCGGTGAGTACACGGACACCAAGACCCGGGGCGTCTACTCCTGCCGGGCCTGCGGTGCCGAACTGTTCACCTCGGACACGAAGTTCGAGTCGCACTGCGGCTGGCCCTCCTTCTTCGACCCGAAGGACACGGACGCCGTCGAGCTGATCGAGGACCGCTCGCACGGGATGGTGCGCACCGAGGTGCGCTGCGCGCGGTGCGGCTCGCACCTCGGGCACGTCTTCGCCGGCGAGGGCTACCCGACCCCGACGGACCAGCGGTACTGCATCAACTCCATCTCGCTGCGCCTGGCTCCCGAGGAGAGCTGAGGACGGTCGGCCTCCGTCTCTGGCGATCTCGTGGAGGCCCGGCATGCAGCGGATCAACGGACACGCCGAATCTGGCAAAAGGAGTGTCCGAAACGCTTCGGCCGGTCGAAAATGAGCACCACCGGACACGGGGGCGGGAGTGGGAATGGGTCCCGCACGGGGCTGCCGGGTCTGACGGGGGCAACGGTACGAATGTGATGCATGAGACCGATGCCCCGTTCGCCCCGGTTTGAGATTCTGTGAGGGTGTTGGGTGTGGCGCGCTGGATCCAGTCCCGTCGCAGGTCGTGGCCTGCCGACAGCGGCCACCGTCGCGCCGACGCCGACGACCAGGCGCCGTCGGCGTCCACGCGCACCGCGGCCGCCGCGCAGGCCGTGCCGGCCGCCGACGTCGCCGCGGCCGGCGCGCGGCTCGCCCTCCTGCGCGACGCCCTGGCCGGCATCGGCAGCACCCTCGTCGAGTCCACCACCTGTGCCGAGTTGACCGAGGCCGCCGTAGGGCTGGCCGGCGGGACCGCCGCGGTGCTGCGCCGGACCGGGAAGACGATCTCCGGGTACGAGGAGATCAACGGGGACGCCGATGTGCTGCCCGACGTCCGCTGGGCCACCGCGGTCGCCCGGGAAGCGGTCGCACCGGCGCTCGACACGACGGCCGAGCCCTGGCTGGAACACGCCGGCGCGCCCAGCACCCGGGCCGCCCTGTGCCTCTCGCTGACCAGCGGGGACGACGTGTACGGCGTCCTGGTGTGGGCCCGCTCCGGGGAGCCGCTGCGCCCCCTGGAGGCCGAGCTGCTGAGCCTGCTCGCCGAGCGCGCCGCCTCCCACATCCGCCACGCCCGCGCCTACGAACACGTCAACCGCACCGCCGGCGACCTGCAACGCGCCCTGCTGGAGGAGCCCGGCCGCCCGCACCCCAACCTCGACGTCGCCATCCGCTACCTCCCGGCCGGCCGGCACGCCGTCGTCGGCGGCGACTGGTGCGAGACCGTGCGGCTGCACTTCGGGCGGACCCTGCTGGTCGTCGGCGACGTCATGGGGCACGGCCTGGAGGCCGCCGTCGACATGAACGCCTACCGCTCCTCGCTGCGCTACATAGCCTCCGCCGACCTGCCCCCGCACCGGGTGCTGCGGCAGATCGACGAGATCTCCTCCCGGGAGGCCGAACGCCGGCCCGCGACCTGTCTGCTGGCCGGCGTCGACCCCGGCCGGGGCCAGGTCACGCTGGCCAGCGCCGGGCATCTGCCGCCGGTGCTCATCGAACCGGACGGCTCGGCCAGGCTGCTTTCGGTGCCCGTGGGGCCGCCGCTGGGCACGGGGCTCGGCGGGTACGAGTCGGCCACGCATCCGCTGGCGCCGGGGCAGACCCTGGTGCTGTTCACCGACGGGCTGGTGGAGCGGCGGGGCGAGGACATCGACCAGTCGCTGGCGCGGCTGTCCGCCGTCCGCTTCCCCACGGGGGACGGGCTGGACGACGTACTGGACACGATCCTCGCGCGGCTGGACGCGCGGCACGCGGAGGACGATGTCGCGGCGCTGGCCGCGCGGCCGTACAGCAGGCAAGCGGTCTCGCCGTAGCGGTACGGGTCCATGGCCGGCGTCGATAAGGCCCCGCGCCCCTCAGGGAGTTGCAGCCACCGGCAACCGGACCGTGAACACCGTCAGCCCCTCCTCCCGACCCAGCCCCGGACTTCCCCCGTGCGCCGTCACCAGCGCCCGCGCCACCGACAGGCCCAGGCCGCTGCCGCCCCGGTCGCGGCTGCGGGCCCTGTCGACCCGGTAGAAGCGGTCGAAGATCCGCTCCCGGTCGGCGGCGGGGACGCCGGGGCCCGCGTCGGCGACCCGGACGCACACGCCGGACGCCCCGGCCGTGACGGTCACGGACACCCGCGTCCCGGGCGGGGTGTGCACGGCCGCGTTGGCCAGCAGGTTGTCCAGCACCTGGCGGATCCGCACCGGGTCCGGACGCAGCCGGACCGGTGCCGTGCCGGGGTCCACGACCAGCGGGTGGCCGGGGTGAGCCGCACGGAAGGCGTCCGCGGCCTCGCCGGCCGGTTCCACGAGGTCGGTGTCCGCGCAGCGCAGCGGGCTCTCGACCTCGGCCGCGTCCAGCCGGGCGAGCAGCAGCAGATCGTCCAGCAGGACGCCCATCCGCGCGGCCTCGGCCCGCGGGCGGGCCAGGTGGCGGTCGCGTTCGGCGGGTTCGTTGGCCGCCGCCTACTGGAAGAGGTCGGCGTAGCCGCGCACCGACATCAGCGGGGTACGCAGCTCGTGCGAGGCGTCCGCGACGAACCGGCGCAGCCGCTGCTCGGCCTCCGCGCGCACCGCCAGGGAGTCGTCGATGTGCTCCAGCATGGTGTTGAAGGCGGTGCGCAGCTCCTCCACCTCCGGGCCGCAGGGTCGGTCAGATCGTGCGAGGCGATCCCGTGGGCGGTGTGGGCCATGTCGCTGAGCGGCTTCAGACCCCGGCGCAGCATCCTGCGGCCGATGACCACGAACGCCAGCAGGGCCAGCGTGAACGCCACCACCTGGACCGTGACCAGCTGCCGTACGGTCGCCTCGACGTCCGCCACGGGCGCCGCGCTCACCAGCACCACCCCGGGCTCCACCTCGCAGGCGCGCAGCCGGTAGGTGCCCTCCCCGGCGATGGTCACGGTGCGGAAGAGCGACCAGCAGGCGTGCTTTCTCCACCCGCCCGTCCTGCGTCACCCGTCCGGCCCTGCCGGAGCTGCCCGCCGCGACCGGTCGTATCGATACTCAAGTGACAGTCGTCCGACAGGAGAACGACAGCATCGGCGGGCGAAGCTCGTCACCCAGGACCCGATCAAGGAGCTGCCGTCCGTGACGACCCTCCAGAGCCGTCCCGCGCCCGCCGCGGCGATCCGTCCCCGGGCCGTGGCCCGGACCGGGCTGTACACCCTGCTGGCCGCCAACGCGGCCGTTGTCGCCTGGTTCTTCGTCCAGGCCGGCTTCGCCTCGAACACGCTGATCGTGCTCGGCCGCCTCTGCGGCCTGTACGGCGCCCTCCTCATGGCCTTCCAGCTGCTGCTGGTGGCCCGGCTGCCCTGGCTGGACCGCAGGATCGGCATGGACCGGCTGACCTCCTGGCACCGCCGGACCGGCTTCGGCGTGCTGTGGACCCTGCTCACGCACGTCGTGTTCATCACCTTCGGCTACGCCCGGGCGTCCTCGATGGACCCGGTGAACCAGCTGGTGAACCTCGCCGAGACCACCGAGGGTGTGCTGCGGGCGGTCGTCGCGCTGTCGCTGATCGTCGTGGTCGGCGCGGTCTCCGCCCGCTGGGCCCGGCGCCGGCTCGCCTACGAGACCTGGCACTTCATCCACCTGTACACCTACGTCGCGGTGGTCCTCGCCTTCACCCACCAGGTCGCGGCCGGTACGACGTTCACCTCCTCGCCCGTCGCGCGGACGTACTGGTACACGCTGTGGGGCGGCGCCCTCGGATCGGTGGTCGCGGGCCGGATGCTGCTCCCGCTGTGGCGCAATCTGCGGCATCGGCTGCGCGTCGAGGCCGTCGTCCCCGAGTCCGACGACGTGGTCTCCGTCTACGTCACCGGCCGCGACCTGGACCGGCTGCCCGCCCGGGCCGGCCAGTTCTTCCTGTGGCGCTTCCTCACCAGGGACCGCTGGTGGCAGGCCAACCCGTTCTCCCTGTCGGCCGCCCCCGACGGCCGCACCCTGCGCCTGACCGCCAAGGCGGCCGGTGCCGGCAGCGCCGCCCTGCGCCGGCTGAAGCCCGGCACCCGTGTCTTCGCCGAGGGCCCGTACGGCGCCTTCACCGCGCTGCACCGCACCCGCCCGGAGTCCGTGCTGATCGCCGGCGGCGTCGGCGTCACCCCCATCCGGGCGCTGCTGGAGGAGCTGGAGGGCCACGCCGTGGTCATCTACCGGGTCGCCGCCGACCGGGACGCCGTCCTCCACGACGAGCTGCGCGACCTCGCCCTCGCCAAGGGCGCCGAACTGCACCTGGTGACCGGGCCCGTCGTCCCCGACCGGCTCGCCCCGCGCGAACTGGCCCGGCTGGTCCCGGACATCGCCGACCGCGACGTCTTCCTGTGCGGGCCGCCCGGGATGATGACCGCCGTGCTGCGCAGCCTGGCGGACCTGGGCGTGCCCAGGAAGCAGATCCACTTCGAGCGTTTCAGTCTCGCGGGCTGAGAGAGGCGTCCCACCGTGAAGCGAGCCGTTCCCGTCTTCCTCCTGACCGTCGCGGGTCTGATCCCCGTCTGGCGCTACCAGCCCTCGACCGGGACCGCCGACATCGCCCGGCCCGCGTCGACGCCGGCCACCGTGCCGTCCTCCTCCTCGTCCTCCTCGCCGTCGTCCCCTTCGTCGTCGAAGGTCGTCCCCGGCACCGCGGTGGACACCGTGAAGGGCGTCTTCCAGGTGGAGGTGACCTTCCGCGGCGACCGGATCGCCGCCGTACGGATGCTGCAGGCGCCGCACCATCCGCAGACCAAGTGGGCCGTGCCGGAGCTGGTCGCGGAGACCCTGAAGGCGCAGAGCGCCCACATCGACTCGGTGTCCGGGGCCACGATCACGAGCCAGGGATACAAGGAGTCCCTCCAGGCCGCCATCGACGCCAAGGGCTCCTGACGTGCGGCGTGTCGAACACGTCATGGGCTTCCCGGTCTCGCTGCGCATCGACGACGAGGGGGACTTCGGTGCGAGCGCCGACGCGGTCTTCGCGTGGCTGCGCGAGGCGGACGCCCGGTTCAGTCCGTTCCTGCCGCACAGCGAGGTGTCCCGGTACGGCCGGGGCGAGGTGGCGTACGGCGCGCTGAGCGCGGACCTCACGGAGGTGCTCGGCCTGTGCGAGGAGTACCGGGCCGCGACCGGCGGCGCCTTCGACGTACGGCTGCCCGGGCGGGAGTTCGACCCCTGCGCGGTGGTCAAGGGCTGGTCGGTGCAGCGGGCGGCCGGTCTGCTGGCGGCGGCCGGGGCGCGCCGGTTCTGTCTCAACGCCGGGGGTGACGTGGTCGCCGCGGGCGGGCCGTGGCGGGTCGGGATACGGCACCCGGAACGGGCCGACCAGGTGTGCGCCGTGCTGGCGGTCACCGACGCGGCGGTGGCCACCTCCGGGCGGTACGAGCGCGGTGACCACATCCTCGACGGCCGCACCGGCCGCCCCGTGACCGGACTGCTCAGCCTCACCGTGCTGTCCCCGACGCTGACCGAGGCGGACGCGACCGCCACGGCCGCCTTCGCGCTCGGCGCCGAGGGGCCGGCCTGGGCCGCCGCCCGCCCGGGCTGCGAGGTGTTCGCGGTCGACGCCGGCCGGAGCGTGCTCCGTACCCCCGGGCTGCCCCTGGCCTGACCGGCCACGCGCCCGCCAAAGCGCCGAAACACTCGCGGTCTAGACTCTCCCCGCAACGGCCTGCGCACGACGACCCTGGCCGAAAACGGGCGGAAATCTGCCAAACCCGAAGGGTATTCGGCGTTTTGATACGGATAGATTCAGTCACGAAGCGGTATCCGGACGGCACGGTCGCGGTCGACCGGCTGTCGCTGGAGATACCGGACCGCGCGATCACCGTCCTCGTCGGGCCCTCGGGCTGCGGCAAGACGACGACGCTGCGGATGATCAACCGCATGGTGGAGCCCACCGAGGGCAGCATCCTCCTCGACGGCACGGACATCCGGCAGCAGCCGGTCAACACCCTGCGCCGCTCGATGGGTTACGTCATCCAGAACGCCGGTCTCTTCCAGCACCGCACCATCCTCGACAACATCGCCACCGTGCCCCGGCTGCTCGGCACCCCCAAGAAGGAGGCCCGGGCCCGCGCCGCCGAGCTGATGGAACGGGTCGGGCTCGACGCCACGCTGGCCAGGCGCTATCCGTACCAGCTCTCCGGCGGCCAGCAGCAGCGCGTCGGCGTCGCCCGGGCGCTCGCCGCGGATCCGCCGGTGCTGCTGATGGACGAGCCGTTCTCCGCCGTCGACCCCGTGGTGCGCAAGGGGCTCCAGGACGAACTGCTGCGCATCCAGGACGAGTTGGGCAAGACCATCGTCTTCGTCACACATGACATCGACGAGGCGATCAAGCTGGGCACGATGGTCGCCGTGCTGCGCACCGGCGGCCGGCTCGCCCAGTTCGCCCCGCCCGCCGAACTGCTCAGCGCGCCCGCCGACGCCTTCGTGGAGGACTTCCTCGGCGCCGACCGCGGCATCCGCCGGCTGTCCTTCTTCCCGTCCGCGGACCTGGAGTTGGAGACCGAGCCGATCGTGGCCGCCGACGCCGACGCCGAGACGATCGCCGCACGCTCCGCCGCCCCCTACCTCCTCGTCACCGACGCGGAGGGCAGGCCGCTCGGCTGGAGCGAGCCGGACCGGCTCACCGCCGGAGCCGTCGACCCGGATCAACTCCTCGACCACGGACGCCCGTTCACGCCCGGCACCGACTCGCTGCGCACCGCGCTCGACGGCGCCGTGCTCTCGCCCACCGGCCGGGCCGTCGCCGTGGACGGCGAGGGGCGTGCCGTCGGCGTCGTCTCGCAGCAGGTCATCGGCGAGGCCATCCGCGCCGCCCACAGCCGGGCCGCCGGCGCCGCGGAGCCGGCCGCTGCCGCCGACGCCGAGGCCGTCCGGTGAACGGCTTCTTCGACCTGCCGAGCGACCTGCAGTACAGCTACCTCGGTCTCGTCGCCCTGCACCTGCGCGAAGGGCTGCTGCCGGTGCTGGCCGGGCTGCTCCTCGCGCTGCCGGTGGCCCAGCTGTGCGTCCGCTTCCGCTGGGTCTACCCGCCCGTGCTCGGCGTCACGACCGTGCTCTACTCCATCCCCTCGCTGGCCTTCTTCGTCGTCCTCATCGACTACTTCGGGCAGAGCGAGACCACGGTGATGATCCCGCTCGCGATCTACAGCCTGGTGGTGCTCGTCCCGGCGATCGTCGACGGCGTCCGCTCCGTGCCGCCCGAGACCCTCGCCGCCGCGCAGGCCATGGGCTTCGGGCCGGTGCGCCGCTATCTCCAGGTCCAACTGCCCATCGCCGTACCGGCGATCATCGCGGGCCTCAGGGTGGCCACCGTCTCCAGTCTCTCCCTGGTCAGCGTCGGCATGCTCATCGGCAACCAGGGCGCCCTCGGCAACATGCTCTACGCCGCCACCACGTACCACCGCCCCGCCCTGGCCGTGAACTCCGTGCTGACCACGGCCGTGCTGGGCATCCTCGCCGACGCGACGCTCGTCCTCGTCCGCCGGCTGCTCACCCCCTGGATGCCGACGAAGGGTGCCGTCCGGTGAACGTCCTGAACTTCGCGCACGCCTTCTTCGGCGACAGCGCCCACTGGCACGGCTACGACGGCATCCCCACCCGGCTCGTCGAACACGTCACGTACGCGCTGGAGGCGCTGCTGTACGCCGCCCTGATCGGCCTGCCCATCGGCCTGGTCACCGGGCACTACGGCCGCGGCGGCAACGCCCTCGCGCTGATCGCCACCGCCGGCCGGGCCCTGCCCAGCTTCGGGCTCCTCGTGCTGATGTTCATCTGGATCGGCTTCGGTCTGCTGCCGGTGATGATCCCGCTGGTCGTGCTCGCCGTACCGCCGATCCTGGTCACCACCTACGAGGCGATCCGCTCCGTCGACCCCTCGCCGGTGGACGCCGCCCGGGGCATGGGCATGCCCGAGGCGCGGGTGCTGTTCCAGGTGGAGGTGCCGGTCGCGCTCCCGCTCATCCTGAGCGGCCTGCGCACGGCGGCCATCCAGATCGTCTCCACCGCCACCATCGCGGCCTACGTCAGCCTCGGCGGCCTCGGCCGCTACATCATCGACGGCCTCTACCAGAAGAACTACGAGAAGGTCGTCGGCGGCGCCACCCTGGTCGCCGGACTCGCCCTCGCCACCCTGCTGGTGTTCTGGGCACTGTCCCGGATCACGGTCTCGGCGGGGGTCCGGCGCAGCGGCTGACTCCCGCTACGACTCGGTGCGGGCCAGCGCCAGTTCGAGCACGACGAGCAGCGCGTCCCGCACCGAGCCCCGCTCCCGGGCGTCGAACACCACGACCGGCACCCCGTCGGAGACGTCCAGTGCCCAGCGGACCTCGTCCAGGGTGTGCTCCACCCTGCCGTCGAAGGCGTTGACGGCGACGGCGAACGGGATGTCCCGGTGCTCGAAGTAGTCGACGGCCGCGTAGCAGTCGTCCAGGCGGCGGGTGTCGACGATGACGAGCCCGCCGACCGCGCCCTCGACGATGTCGTCCCACATGAACCCGAACCGCTCCTGCCCGGGCGTGCCGAACACATACAGCTTCAGCGTCGGGTCGATGGTCAGGCACCCGAAGTCCATCGCCACGGTGGTCGTGGTCTTGCGCGGGGTGTGCGTGAGGTCGTCCACGCCCGCCGCGACCTCGGTGATCGACGCCTCGGTGGTCAGCGGCTCGATCTCCGAGATCGAGCCGACCGCGGTGGTCTTGCCCACGCCGAAGCCGCCCGCGACCACCATCTTCACCGGCAGCGGCGGCCGTACGGCGGCGGGTGCGGCCGCGCCGCGCACGAGCGGTTCAGTCGGTGTCACTCGGTACCTCTCGGGAGTCGGGGACGGCCCTGAGGCCATCGATGAGCCTGCGCAGGACGGACGCGTCGCGGGTGGCGCCGACGTCCGGCACGTACACCGCCAGCTGCCCGGCCTCGCGCAGGTCTTCGGCCAGGACGCGGACCACGTTGAGGTGCAGGCGCAGCCGGGCCGCGAGTTCCGCGAGGGACTGCGGCAGCCGGCACGCGGCCACGATGTCGTACTGCTCGAACGAGAGCCCGGCGAGCGCCGCCAGCCCCTCGGCGGTGGCCACCACCTGGGTCTCCAGGGGCAGCGCCCGGCCTGAGCCGTCGTCCGCGACCCGGCCGGCGGTCACCAGGAACGGACGTACGGCGGGGGCGGGGCCGACCGGGTCCGGACCCGTCGTGCCGTCCGCCATGACCATCTGCTCTCTCTCCGTGCGCGGACGCTCAGCGGGCGGACGCAGCGGCGACGTTGTTCTTGAGCTCCAGCACCAGCTGCGGGCTCAGCGCGGCACCGGCGCGGTTGGCGAACAGGGTCATCTCGTAGGCGATGTTGCCGAGCTTCGCCTCCTTGTCGGTGACGACACCGAGCACGGCGCCGGAGCCGATCGCAGAGACGATCACATGGCCGCCCTCCAGATCGATGATGACCTTGTTCAGTCCGCCCAGACCGTAGTTGCCGGAGGCGCCCGCGGCCAGGCTGGTGATGCCCGACACGATCGCCGCGAGCCGCTCGGAGTCGGCGGGCTCGCGCAGCTCGGACACCGCGATCAGCAGGCCGTCGGAGGACACGGCGATCGCGTCAACGACCCCGGCGGTCTCGGTGGCGAAGCGGTTCAGCAGCCAGGTGAAGTCGGCCGCGGCCGCCTGGAGATCGGCCGGCGCGGCGCCGCCCGTCGGGGTGTCACCTGTCGACGTGCTCAACTGTCGGCTCCTTCGGGAAGGTGGATCTGGTCGTGCGGTGCGGTGGAGTGGACTGCCGGTACGGCACCTTCAAGGGGGGTGCGGGGGGTGCCGGGGCCGTGCGCGGGGTTCTCGGCCGAGGCGCGGTCGGGTGCTTCGGCGGGGGCGTGGTGGGCGTGCTCCGGGACTTCGGCCGGAGTGCCGCCGTGGCCACGTGCGGAGTCCGCGACCGGTGAGCCGGGGGTGTGCGTCGGCTCACCGGCCGGGGCGTCGACGGCGCGCGCGTCCGCGTCGCCGTGTGCCTCGACGGCGCCGGCCTGCGCCTCCCCATCGACGTGCGGCTCAGCGTCGGCCTGTGCTGCGGTGTCGGTGGCTGTCCCGGCGTTGGCGTGCGACCTTGTGTGGGCCGGTGTGTCTGCGGCGGCGCGTGTCCCCGTGTCCGTCGGTGGCGCGGTGTTGGCGTGCGGTCTCGTGTCGGCCGGTGTGTCTGCGTGGGCGTGCGGCTCAGCGTCGGCCTGTGCTGCGGTGTCGGTGGCTGTCCCGGCGTTGGCGTGCGATCTCGTGTGGGCGGGTGTGTCTGCGGCGGCGCGTGGCCCCGTGGCCTTCAGTGGCGCGGTGTCGGGGCGGGGGTGGTTGCCCGTGTCGCTGTCGCGGTGGGCGCGTTCGACGGCGGCCTCGAACTCCTCCAGCGCGCTGCGCTCGGCCTCGGCGTCGCGGGGCCGGGCCGACGCGGGGAGCGACTGGGCGGCACCCGCGGTCGTGTGCAGCGTGGCGCCGCGGACCCGGCGGCGCAAGGGGCGGGAGCCGGTGGGGGCCTGCTCCGGAGCCTGCGGCTCGCGGCGGGGGAGCCGGCGGGGCAGCGGGCCGGCGGGCTCGATGCCGTCGGCGTCGGCGTCGGCCTCGGCGTCGTCGTCCCGGGACCGGGCGGAGGAGGGGCCCTGCGCGGACTCGGCGGGCCGCACGGTGCTCTTCGACCGCTCCGGACCCGACACCGCCCCGGCGGGCGTCGGCCGTACCGTGACCGCCCCGGCCACCGGACTCGCCGGCCGCAGCAGCGCGCTCGGCAGGGTCACCTCGGCCGTCACACCGCCGCCCGGCGTCCGGGTCAGCTCGACCGCGATCTCCCAGCGGCGGGCCAGCGCACCCACCACGAACAGGCCGAGCACCTTCGTCGGCACCAGGTCCACGCGTTCGCGGCGGATCAGCCGGGCGTTCTCCTCGGCCAGCCGCTCGGCGCTCATGCCGAGGCCGTGGTCGGCGATCACGACGTGCGTGCCCTCGGCGCCGGTGCGCACGGTCACCTCGACCGGGCTGCCCTCGGGCGAGAACGACACGGCGTTCTCCAGGAGTTCGGCCAGCATCAGCGTGAGGTCGCCGATGACGTCCGGCTCGGCCAGGGCGTCCGACGCGGCGTACAGCCGTACCCGCTGATAGCCCTCGATCTGCCCGAGCGCGGCCCGTACGACGTTGGACAGCGCCGTCGGCTCCCCGTCCAGCCCGCCCTCACGGATGCCGGCCAGCAGCATCAGGCTGTCGGCGTTGCGGCGCAGGCGTACGGCGATGTGGTCGATGGAGTACAGCCGTTCCAGCAGAGCCGGATCCGTCTCGCCGCGCTCCACGGCGTCGATCAGGGCGAGTTGACGGGACGTCAGGTTGCTGACGCGCCGGCCCACGTTGCCGAACATCTCGGCGGTGTTGCGGCGGCTGAGCACCTGCCGCTCCAGCAGCGCGCCGGCGGTGGTCTGCACCCGGTTGAACGCCTCTGCCAGCTCGCCGATCTCGTCGCGCGCGGTGACCGGCATGTCCCGCAGCCGGGGCGGCCCGTCGTCCTCGGCGTCGTCGTCGGCGACCCGGGCCAGCTCGCGCCCGGCCACCTCGGCGACCTCCCGCGCGGCCCCGGTCAGCGCCTGCACGGGCCGGATCACCGAGCGGCGCACCAGCACCGCGAAGGCGATCCACAGCGCGAACATGAGCAGCGCCCCGCTCAGCAGCAGCCCGGCCCGCCACCGCGCGGAACCGGCCGAATGCTCCGCGTCGGCGGCGATCTGGCCGATCAGCGAGGTGGTGATCGTCAGCCGGGCGTCGGCCTGTTGGGAGAAGTCCGGGTAGCCGGCCAGCGCGTCCTGCACCGCCTGCCGGATCTCGTCCTTGCCGTTCGCCTGGAGCTGGCCCACGTCCACCTGCAACTCGGCGAAGGACTGGGCGATGTTGCGCTGCTCCGGGGTGTGCTCGATGCCCGCGAGCCCCTCGGCCTGGGCCTCGGTGGCGAACCGGGCGAAGCGGTCGGCCTGGTGGTTGTAGAGGTCGTAGGCACCGACCGCGCTGGTGAACTCGATCAGCGCGTTGGTGTCGCCGGTCTTCGCCGCGAACACGTTGGTCTCGAAGGCCCCGTGCGCGGCGTCCGCGCGCAGCAGTGAGTCCAGCAGGTTGCCCGTGAAGGTGTCCGCGAGGTCCGCGTTCCGGTCCAGACCGAGACCGTCGATCACGCCCTGGGCGGCGTGGGCGTAGGCCGGGTCGACGTTGTCGGCGGGCATGTACGACTGCTCGACCGACAGGCGCAGGCTGGTCAGGCCGTCGACCTCGCGCAGCGCCTGCGCCTCACCGGCGGGCAGCCGGTCCCCGAAGACCGCGCGGACCTTGGCCACCTGGGCGTCGACCGCGGCCTGGGCCTCGTCGTAGGCGGAGGTCGAGGACTGGGTGTACCCGGCCTCGTAGTTCACCGAGAGCAGGATGGCCTGCTGGTGCTCGGCCTCGATACGGTCCACGAGCTGTGCGACCTGGACGCTGTCGCGCACCAGTCGGGCCGCCGAGGAGGAGCTGTTCCACTGCAGGACCAGGTCGGTGAAGACGTAGGACAGCAGGACGGCGATCACGGCCAGCGGGATGCCGACCAGGAGGTTGAGCTTGCGCCGGAAGGGCCAGCGGTCGGCGACGCCCCGTACCCTGCCCCGCGCCGGGGTGTGCCGGGCGGGCGCGTCCACCTGGTCCGTGGACACACGGGCCTCCTTCTCGGGTGCTCTCCGACACCGAAGCGGGCCCCGTGCACTGCCGTGGCCGGATTTCAACTGACCCAGAGATTACAGTCTTCTTGAAGGAACAATCGGCGCAGATCGCATCACGAATCCATGACGAAGACAGCGCTCTCTGTGCGCAACTGACCGCAGATCGAGGCCAATCGGTAATCTGCTGCCCTTGACTGACCGAGAACCGGCTGGATTGGATCGGTGGGTGACTTCCACACAGCGCATCAGCAGGTCCATCCGAAGGAACCGGGGCGCGGCGGCCGTCGCCCTCGTGGCGGCGACGGCTCTGCTGGCCGGCTGTTCCTCCAAGAGCGGCTCCTCGGGCGGCAACCCCCTGACGGACGACGGCAAGGCGAGCGGCGACACCGTCGTCGTCGGCTCCAACAACTTCCCCGAGAGCACCCTGATCGCCGACATCTACGGCGAGGCGCTCAAGGCCAAGGGCGTCAAGGTCACGTACAAGCCGAACATCGGCAGCCGCGAGACCACCTACGGGCTGATCAAGAACGGCTCCATCAAGCTGCTGCCCGAGTACAACGGCGCGCTGCTCGCGTACCTCGACCCGAAGGCGAAGCCGGCGACGGCCGACGCCACCACCACGGCCATCGAGGCCAAGCTGGACTCCAAGCTGACCCTGCTGAAGCCGGCGGCGGCGCAGTCCAAGGACTCGGTCACGCTCAACGCGGCCACCGCGAAGAAGTACGGCCTGACCGAGAAGTCCACCATCGCCGACCTGAAGGACGTCGCGAAGGACCTGGTCCTCGGCGCCTCGCCGGAGTTCCAGACCCGGCAGCAGGGCCTGGTGGGCCTGCAGTCCGTCTACGGCCTCGACTTCAAGTCCTTCCGGGCGCTGGACGCGGGCGGCCCGCTCACCCAGGCGGCGCTGCAGAAGGACGCCGTGCAGGCCGCCGACATCTTCACCACGGACCCGACCATCACCAAGGAGAAGTTCGTCGTCCTCCAGGACCCGAAGAACCTCTTCGGCTTCGAGAACGTCCAGCCGCTCGTCCACAAGGGCGCCCTGTCCCAGAAGGGCGTCGACGCGCTGAACGCGGTCTCGGCCAAGCTCGACACCGCGACCCTGCTGGACCTGGACACCCAGGTGCAGGCCCAGAACAAGGACCCGCTGGACGTCGCCCAGGCCTGGCTGAAGTCCGCGGGCCTGAGCTGACACCGCTGGGCGAACACCGGAGGCGGGGGCACGGTCGACGGTGTCGAGCGTGCCCCCGCCCGCATCCGGCCGGCGGGGCTCAGAGGTCGAACTCGTGCGGCGGCAGGTCCAGCGTGAAGCAGGCCTCGCGCACCACGGCCTGCTCGGACTTGTCGAAGTCGCCGTCCGCGCCGCCGATCACGATGCCGATCTGGACGACGGCCCGCGCCTCGGCCGGCTTCTTCTTCGCCTTGGCGATCTCCTGGAGGACGCTCACCTTGCCGAAGGCGAAGTCGGTCGTCAGCTTGTTCAGGTTCTCCTCGAAGCGGCGGCGCAGGTCGTCCGCCGGGAAGTTCTGCAACACCTCGTTCGTCGCGATGAGCTGGGCCACCCGCTGCCGCTCCGACGGGTCGACGGTCCCGTCGGCGGCGGCCACGAGCGCGCACATCGCCATGCTCGCGTCCCGGAACGCACCGCTCTTCAGGTCGTTCTTCCTCGCCACCAACTGGGTCTGCATCGTCGACGCCGACTCCTTGATGCGGTCCCACAGGGCCATGCGCACTCCTCGTGTCAAAAGGCCGGGCGCTCCCACGGCACACCGGCGGCAACTTCTACAACACCGTAGAAACTCATGGCGCCGCCGGGAAGTTCCCGCCCGCCTAGACTGGGTCCCCGTACCTGGAATCCCGACCCGGGATCCCGTACGCGGACGGAAACCCCGTCACGAAGCGGACGACGCAGCGGAAAGCAGAGGAAGGCGACAGTGGCGACAGCGCCCGGCACCGGCCATCAGGACCCCTCCGCCGAGGTGCTCACCGAGGCGGCCGCCGCCTTCGGGCTGCTCGCCTCGCCCGCCCGGCTGCACATCGTGTGGGCGCTGATCCAGGGTGAGAGCGATGTCACCGGGCTCGCCGAACGGGTCGGCGGCGCGCTGCCGGCCGTCAGCCAGCACCTGACCAAGCTCAAGCTCGCCGGTCTGGTCCGCTCCCGCCGCGAGGGCCGCCGTCAGGTGTACTTCGTCGACACCGCGGGGCAGGCCGCCGTCGTGGAGGTCGTACGACTCCTCGTCGGGAGCCTCGCCGCGAAGGACACCGCCGCCGAGGCCCCGGCCCGTCGCCTGCGCGGTCTCTGATCCAGGTTGTACAGTTGCGCAATATGGCAACTGTTCATGAGAGGGAGGGGCGGACATGCTCCGCAACGGACTCGAACCCTGGCATCTGCTGATCGTCGCGGTCGTCTTCATCGTTCTCTTCGGCGCGCGCAAGCTCCCCGACACCGCGCGGGCGCTGGGCAAGTCGATGCGCATCCTCAAGAGCGAGGCGAAGGCGATGAAGGAGGAGGGTGCCGCGGTCACCGCCGCCGCGGACGCGTCGGTGGTGCAGCCGACGGAGGTCCTGACGTCGAGCGATGTCCGCGCGGCGGCGAGCACGGCCACGGCGCCCGGCGCGGGTGCCGCGGCGGGTGCGGCGGCCCGCTGAGCGACGCCGCCTGCCTCCCTGACGGGGGCGCGTACTCCCCGGCTCGGCGGAGGGCGTCCCCCTTCCCGGCCGGGAGCCGGCCGCTCGGGGGCCGGCTCCCGGAACCTCGGGCCGGGCTGGGACCGGTCCGCGGGCCGGTCCTCAGACCGAGCCTTCCACTCCCTCCGCCGCCGCGTGTGCCGCGGCGGACCGGAGCCGCTTGCGGCGCTCCCGACGGCTGACACGCGGCTCCTGGTCGGGCAGCCAGCCGAAGGCGAGGCAGCAGCCGGTGGCGCCGAGCAGGAGGCCGAGGAAGAAGCCTCCCAGGTTGGACGTGAGCCAGGTGCCCAGCGTGACCAGGATGCCGGTGATGGAGTAGAAGAGCCGCTGCGAGGGGTTGAAGAGGATCAGCAGGCCCAGCAGCGTCATCAGTGCCGGCAGCAGATAGCCGGCCAGGCCCTGCATGCCGATGTGCATCACGACCTTCAGCGAGGCCTTCTCGGTGAGCAGGATCCAGCCGCCGCCCAGGGCGAGCAGCAGCCCGCCCCAGAACGGCCGGCGGGCCCGCCAGTCGCGGAAGGCCGCCCTCGCACCCCGATGCGGACGGTCCGGCACGGCGATCAGCAACCCGAGTCGCTGAAGCGGAGCTTGAGGCCCGGCAGCTTGAACACGCCTGCCGTGGTCGCGTAGTTGGTCTGCCGCAGATTGGCGATGTGCACGGTGTCGGCCTGCTGGCTGAAGACCCCGATCGGACCCTTCACGCCCGCCTTGTTCAGCGTGCTCGCGTCGTTGCCGATCTCGATGTTGTTGAACGCCGCGTCGCCCGACAGCTGGGACGAGTCGGTGGTGAGGTCGCTCGCGGACACCGGCGTGCCGCCGCCGCCCGCGGTGATCAGGAGGTTGGTGCCGCCGAGGTCGACGCTCTGGCACAGCTTGGTGAGTGTGGCGTTCCTGATCGCCGAGGTGACGATCAGCTCCTGCCCGCCGCTGTCCCCGGCGTTCGGGCTGCCGGGCGCCATGTTGTCGAGCCCGCCGAACTGCTCGAACCCGGTGCCGGTGAGGTCGGTCGCGGTGACCGTGAACGGCATGCCGGAGATCGCGAACTGCACACCGAGGGCGCCCTGCGCGGTGAGGACGGCGAGGCCGGCCGCGACGAGGGTGGCGGGCACCGCCATCACCGCGGCCCGGCGTGCGCGGACCCGCCCTCGTCTCTCGCCGGCGCCGGCGGTCCGGGCGGTCTGTGGTGCTTCGGACGGTGAACCGCTTCCCGGGTTCTCGGGGGTGTTGCCGTCGGACGGGACGTCCGGGGACGAGGCCATGTCTGCTCCCATGGTCATGGATCCATTGCGGGTCGGGCATCAGGTGGCGGCGCGGTGTCCTGGCGCGGACAGCGACCGCCGCGCACGCCTCCTCGCACTCCCGGCGGGCAAGGGCTTTCTCGTTACGCGGCAGTAGCCTCCGAGGAAGTTACTGCCGGTTACTTTGAAGGGTCAAGGGAGATGTGAAAAAAGGGTGTCGAACCCGTTCGGACCTCGGTCACATGCCACAACTGCCCTTGCGGTGCTTGACGTTGATGGTTGATCAGGTCTACAACTTCCCCTGTTTCACGGATCCGTGGCGCCGGATCCGCCGAGCGTCACAGGCCGCGTTCCCGGCCCTCTCCCGGCGACCGCTCACCTCGGCTCACGGCAACCGCTCACACCGGCGCGGCACCCGGGTCCCTTCCCCCCGGACGCGGGTGCCCGCCGTCCCCCTCGGCCCGGCCGGAGGTCTTCCCCCGAGGCCTCCGGCCGGCGCCGGCCCACCGCCGTCGACGGCCCGTCGCGTACGGAGAAGGCGCGACGGCCCGCGCCGACGGCACTCCGAGCCGCCGTCGCCGCCACCACCGCGTCACGCACCCCGCGCCGCCGCCACCGGCGCCCGCACCGCTCGCGTGACGCACCCCGCGCACGTGTGCCCACGGCGGCTCGCGCCTCCTCGCAGCACCGGGCGCACCGGCGTGCCGCAGGCGCCGTACCTGTGCCGCCCCGCACCACCGCCCAACCCGCCACCCCTCACCTCACCTCACCCGATCCCCACTCAGGAAAGAGGCACCCGCCCATGCGTACGCGATCCGTCCTCACCCTCGCCGGCGCCGCCACCGCGCTCGCCCTCGCCGTGGCGACCCCGGCCTCCGCCGACGGCGCCGTCCTCACCACCGGCGGCGCGGGCGGCACCGCCGTCGCCGTCGGCGACACCCTCACCGCCCCGCTCGCCTCCGGCACGTCCGCCACGCTCTACTCCAGCGCGACCGGCACCAGCGGTGTCTCGTGCACGTCCTCCCAGTTCACCGCCTCGGTCACGGCCAACCCGGCCGCGCCCGGCACGGCCACCGAGTCCGTCTCCGGCCACACCTTCGACGCCTCCTCGTGCACCAGCAACGTCCTCGGTGTCACCGGCGTCAGCAGCATCACCGTCGACAACCTGCCCTACACGGCGACGGTCGCCTCCGACGGCACCCTCACCGTCTCCCCGGCCAGCGGCTCGACCATCCAGACCACGGTCAAGCTGAAGACCCTGCTGGGCAGCATCACCTGCGTCTACCAGGCGGCCGCTCTGACCGGGAAGACCGACAACTCCGACAGCAGCATCACCTTCACCAACCAGCAGTTCACCAAGTCCTCCGGTTCGTCGCTGTGCTTCGCCAACGGCTACTTCACGGCCAAGTACGCACCCGTCACCGACGGCGGCGCCCAGGTGTACGTCAACTAGACTCAGAACACGGGAAGTTCACCGAAGGCCCGAGCCGCCACCGGCAGCTCGGGCTTTTGGCGTGCCACCGCGTGCCGCCGCTCGCGACGGCGTCACGCCGCCCGCGAGAACGTGCGAACACGCGAACGTGCGAACACGCCGGACACGAGCGGGAGGTGTCCGGCGTGCCGCTGTTCCGCCGGGCCGGCGCACCCGTGATCGGGGGCGCAAAGCACCGACCGGTTCGGCTGTTTCGCGCCTCCTGTGAGCCCCCGTTGAGGAGCGGGTCGTCGGCCTCGTATGGTGGCGATCATGCGCGCGGCGCGCACCGTCGCGCGACTGCCGTGCATCGGCGGGCAAAGAAGGGGGAGGGCGCCCTGATCTCGCGCGATCACAGACCGCTGACGGGCTGTTCGCCAGGGGAGTCACCGATGGCGCGGGTCGCGCCGTCGGCCCGCACGGCCGACTCCCCATGCCGGTCGGTGAGTTATCGTGTGCAGGGTGTCAGAAACAAACCGCATGTCCCGTTCGTTAACGTCGCGAGGAGGGGTCCCGTCATGGCGAGGCAGTTACGCGCCGAGCAGACCCGGGCAACGATCATCACGGCCGCCGCCGACCTGTTCGACCGGCAGGGCTACGAGTCCACCAGCCTGAGCGACATCGTCGCGCACGCAAAGGTCACCAAGGGCGCGCTGTACTTCCACTTCGCCGCCAAGGAGGACCTGGCCCAGGCCATCCTGGAACTCAACGCCGAGGCCGCGCGCCGGCTCGTCGCCGAGGTCGAGAGCCGGGGCTACTCCTCGCTGGAGGCCTTGATGCGCGCCACGTTCGGCATCGCCCGGCTCGCCGTGGAGGACCCGGTGCCGCGCGCCGCGCTGCGCCTCGCCACCGCCGACATCGCCGTACGGCCGCCTGTCAGACACCTGTTCACGGAGTGGCTGGAGTTCGCGAACCGCAAGTTCCACGGGGCCGTGCGGGAGGCCGACGTGCACAGCGAACTCGACGTCGGCGTCGTCGCCCACTCCCTCGTCTCCTTCTATGTCGGCACCAGGGTCGCCGGCCGCTCGCTCGAACCGGTGGGCCGGCTGCCGCGCCGGGTCGCCGAGATGTGGCACCTGATGATCCGGGGCCTGGTCCCGGTGCACCGCCGTCCCCGCTACGTCACCCTCGCCACGCAGCTGGAGCGGGAGATCAGAACCGCCTGACCCGCGCGCTACCGTGACGCACATGCCCGACACCCCGTTCGCACCCGTGATCCTCGGCAACGAAACCGGCTCGTTCCCGCACAGCGTGCTGGCCGAACGGCACCCCGCGATCATCCAGCAGGTCCGGGACGCCTTCCCGTACGGCCCCGGACAGCACCGGGCGCTGGACGAACTGCTGGCGAGCTGCACCGAGGGCACGATCGAACCGCTGCCGGCCGACGCCCCGGACCGGGACCTGTGGCACGGCTGGGGCCTGCCCGCGTACACCGGGCGGTCCTGGTACGACGTGCCCTGGCTGTGGTCCGAGAGCTGGTTCTACCGCCGGCTGCTCGACGCCGTCGGATACGTCGGCCCCGGCGCCTGGCAGGGCATCGACCCCTTCCGTCCGTTCAAGCGCGCCGAACTCGACGCGCCCGAGACCGATGCGGAACTCGCCGCCCTGGACGACCTGGCCGGCCTGCCGGAGGAGGAGCGGGCGCGCGCCCTGCTGCACGGCTCGCTCTGGGGCAACCGGGCCGACCTCGGCTTCCGGCTCTCCGTCGAGAGCGCCGAGAGCGCCGACAGCACCGAGAGCGCCGAGGGCGCCGAGACCCGCGACCCGGCGCCCGCGCTGGTCGCCGACGACAGCGACGCCCTGTTCGCACTGCTGCCGCGCACGGGAGCCGGCACGCTCGTCCTGGTCGCGGACAACGCGGGCCGCGAACTGGTCCCGGATCTGCTGCTGATCGCCCACCTCCTCGACCAGGGCCGGGCCGCCCGGGCGGTGCTGCACGTCAAGCCGCACCCCTACTACGTCTCCGACGCCACGACCGCCGACGTCGTCGACGCGCTGCGCCGGCTGCGATCCGCCCCGGGCGCGGCCGCCGGGTACGCGCGCGTGCTGTGGTCGGCGCTGGCCGACGGCCGTCTCACCGTGCGCGCCCACCCGTTCTCGTGCGCCCCGCTGCCGTACGCGGACATGCCGGACGACCTGCGTGCCGAGTTCGCCGCGGCCACGCTCACCCTCTTCAAGGGCGACCTCAACTACCGCCGTCTGGTGGGCGACCGGCTGTGGCCGCCCACCACGCCCTTCGCCGCGGTGACCGGATACGCCCCGGGCCCGGTCGCCGCCCTGCGTACCCTGAAGTCCGACGTCGTCACCGGCCTGTCCCCGGCGACCGAGGCCGCACTCGTCGCGGCCGAGGAGCAGCGCTGGCGCACCAGCGGCACGCACGCGCTGATCCAGGTCTCAACCGACCTCGAACCGCAGTGACTTGATCCCGTTGATGAAGTTCGACACCAGCCGTGCGGGCGGCGCCGCCAGCCGGGCCTCCGGCAGGGCGCGCAGTACCTCCGCGTAGAGCCGGCGCAGTTGCAGCCGTGCGAAGTGGGCGCCCAGACAGACGTGCGGGCCGTCGCCGAAGGACACGTGCGGGTTGGGGGAGCGGGTGAGGTCGAGCCGGCCGGGATCGGCGAAGACCCGCTCGTCGCGGTTGGCCGAGGCATGGAAGACGACGACCTTGTCGCCGGCCCGGATGTGCGTTCCCGCCAGCTCGGTGTCCTTGGCGGCGGTGCGGCGGAACGTCAGCACGGGCGGATGCCAGCGCAGCAACTCCTCGACGGCCGAAGGGAGTCCGGCCGCTCCGGCACGCAGCGCCGCGTAGCCGGCCGGATGTCCGGCGAGGGCCAGCAGGCCGCCCGGGGCCGCGCTGCGCACCGTGTCGTTGCCCGCGATCGTGAGCAGGAAGAAGAACATCTCCAGCTCGGCCGGGGCGAGTTCGGCCTCATGGGCGAGCGCCGTGAGCACGTCGTCCGCCGGATGGCGCCGCTTGTGCGCCGCGAGCTGCTGCGCGTAGGCGAACATGTCCTCCAGCATCGCCGGGGAGCGCGGATCGACCGGCTTGCCCGCCGCGTCCAGCACCGGGGTGCCCGCCTCGTCCGGGTCCTGGTAGCCGATGACCCGCCGCGTCCAGTGCAGCAACAGGCCCCGGTCGCTCTCCGGGACGCCCAGCAGATCCGCCAGGTTGAGCAGCGCGTACTCGTCGGTGACGGCGGCCACCAGATCGACCGTGCCGTCCCCCTCCCGCGCCGCCGCCAGCGCCCCGGCGAGCAGTGCGCCCGCCCGCTCCCGGGCGACCGACGCGAACCGCTCGATCCGGCCCGGCGTGAACGCGCGGCTCACCAGCCGACGCAACCGGCCGTGCTGCGGCGGATCCTGATTGAGCATCATCCGCCGGATGAACGGCAGGTCCGCCGGATCGGGGTCCCGGATCTGGGTCGCGCCGACGTACGAGGAGTACGTCGCCCCGTCCTTCAGCACCCGTACGACGTCCGCGTGCCGGGTCACCGCCCAGAACCCGGGCCCGGCCGGCCAGCCCAGCACCTCCGGCTCCTCCTGCCAGGCGACCGGATGGTCCTCGCGCAGAACGCGGTAGTCGTCGTGGGGGACCCCGATGCCGTACCGGCGGGGGTCGAACACGTCGGGCACCGGCGGCCTTTCGCGGACGGTCACGCCGACTCCCGTGCGGTCGCCGCCTCTTCGCTGTCCGCCCGCAGGAAGTCCTCGACCGCGCGAATCAGTTCCAGCGGCGTCTCGTCCATGGAGTAGTGTCCGGCGCCCGCCAGCGTGACGAGTTCGGCGCGCGGGAACCAGGACAACCAGGTCTGCCGCATGACCTCGGCCGACAGTGCCGGGTCGAGCGCGCCGGCCACCGCGAGGGCGGGCACCGCGCAGCCCTCGACGTCGGCGTGGAAGTCGTCGCCCGCCCAGGAGTCCAGCCAGGCCCGGAACGCCTGCGCGTCGCTGCGCTCCAGCGAGTGGGCGACCATGCGGTCCAGCCAGGCGGCCGGGCGCAGCCCGCCGGTGGTGACGTCGAGGATCGCCCGCCGGTTCCCCGGCTTGTGTGCCGCGTCCCTGAACAGCGCGGCCTGCTCGCCGGCCAGCGGCAGCCCCGAGGCCGGCACCGGCGAGACGCCGACGATCCGGCGCAGCCGGTGCGGGGCGAGGCCCAGCAGCCGCTGCGCCACTGCGCCGCCCATGGAGTGCCCGACCACCGAGAACCGCTGCCAGCCGAGCCGGTCGGCCAGTTCCAGCAGGTCCCCGGCCGCCTCGGCCGTCGTGTACGGGCCCGCCGCGTCCCGGGCCTCGCCGTACCCGCGCAGGTCCACCAGCGCGTAGGTGAAGGAGGTCCGGTCGAGGTCCGGCAGCACGGCCGCGTAGGCGGAGCGGTCGGCGAACCAGCCGTGCACGGCGAACACCTGGTGGGGGCCGTCGCCGTGCACCTCATGGGGCAGCACGAAGGAGGTCATGCGCCTACCGTGGCCCGCGCGCGGGGGCACGGCAAGGGCACGGACCGGGGCATACGGGGGGACCTGCGGGCGGGGCACACACCCGGCGTCGGGAGGTCAGGGTTTCGAGGGCGGTTCACGCGATGGTGTGGCCCTGTCCGGGGCGGCGGATGGGCGTCGCGGGCCACGGGTAGTGCCCCGGCCATGACGCAGCCGTTCGAACTCCCGCACTTCTACATGCCGTATCCCGCGCGGCTCAATCCGCACCTCGACGAGGCGCGGGCCCACTCCACCCGGTGGGCACGCGAGATGGGCATGCTGGAAGGCTCCGGGATCTGGGAGCAGGACGACCTGGAGGCGCACGACTACGGGCTCCTGTGCTCCTACACCCACCCCGACTGCGACGGCGCAGCCCTCTCCCTGATCACCGACTGGTACGTGTGGGTCTTCTTCTTCGACGACCACTTCCTGGACATGTACAAGCGCACCCAGGACCGTGCCGCCGGCAAGGCCCATCTCGACCGTCTGCCGCTGTTCATGCCGCTCGACCTGAGCGGCGAGGTGCCCGAGCCGCAGAACCCGGTCGAGGCCGGGCTGAAGGACCTGTGGGCGCGCACCGTACCGGCCATGTCGCAGGACTGGCGGCGCCGCTTCGCCCTCGCCACCGAGCATCTGCTCAACGAGTCGATGTGGGAGCTGTCGAACATGAACGAGGGGCGGATCGCCAACCCCGTCGAGTACATCGAGATGCGCCGCAAGGTGGGCGGCGCCCCCTGGTCGGCGGGGCTCGTGGAGTACGCGACCGCCGAGGTGCCCGACGCCGTCGCCGGCACCCGGCCGCTGCGCGTCCTCATGGAGACGTTCTCGGACGCCGTCCACCTGCGCAACGACCTGTTCTCCTACCAGCGCGAGGTCGAGGACGAGGGCGAGAACAGCAACGGCGTCCTGGTCCTGGAGAAGTTCTTCGGCTGCACCACCCAGGAGGCCGCCGAGACCGTCAACGACATCCTCACCTCACGCCTGCACCAGTTCGAGCACACCGCGCTCACCGAGGTCCCGGCCGTCGCCCTGGAGAAGGGCCTCACCCCGGACCAGGCCGCCGCGATCGCCGCCTACACCAAGGGACTTCAGGACTGGCAGTCCGGCGGTCACGAATGGCATCTGCGCTCCAGCCGCTACATGAACCAGGGGGCGGTGACGCAGGCGCCCTGGCAGCTCCCGAGCGGCCCCGGCACGTCGGCCGCCGACGTCGGCGCCCTGCTCGCCTCCGCCGCACGGCAACGGCTGCGCGCCTATACGCATGTGCCGTTCCAGAAGGTCGGCCCGTCCGTGGTGCCCGACTTCCACATGCCCTGCGAAGTGAGCCTGAACCCCCATCGGGAGAACGCCCGCGACAACCTCGTCGCCTGGTCGCACCGCATGGGCATCCTGGAGGAGGGCGTCTGGGACGAGGACAGGCTCGCCGCCTTCGACTTCGCCCTCTGCGCGGCGGGCGTGGACCCGGACGCCACCCCCGAGGCCCTCGACCTCAGCGCCCAGTGGCTCGCCTGGGGGACGTACGCCGACGACTACTACCCGCTCGTCTTCGGCCACCGCCGGGACCTGGTCGGGGCGCGGCTGAGCACGGCCCGGCTCTCGGAGTGCATGCCGGTCGAGGGGGAGCCGGCCGTCACTCCCGCGGGCGCCATGGAACGCGGCCTGCTCGACCTGTGGACGCGCACCACCGCCGGGATGGACACGGAGCGGCGGCAGGCCCTCAAGGCGTCCGTCGACGTGATGACCGAGAGCTGGGTGTGGGAGCTGTCCAACCGGCTCCAGAACCGCATCCCCGACCCGGTCGACTACCTGGAGATGCGCCGCGCCACCTTCGGCTCCGACCTCACCCTGAACCTTGCCCGCGGGGGCTACGGCCCCGCGATCCCGCCGGAGGTCCACCGCAGCGGCCCGGTCCGGTCGCTGGAGAACGCCGCCGTCGACTACGCCTGCCTCCTCAACGACATCTTCTCGTACCAGAAGGAGATCGAGTACGAGGGCGACATCCACAACGCGATCCTGGTCGTGCAGAACTTCTTCGGCGTGGACTATCCGACCGCACTGCGCGTCGTGCACGACCTCACGACCCAGCGCATGCAGCAGTTCGAGCACGTCATCGCCCATGAACTGCCCGTCCTGTACGACGACTTCGCGCTGTCGGCCGAGGCCCGCGCCGCCATGGACGCCTACGTCGCCGACCTGCGGAACTGGCTGGCCGGCATCCTGAACTGGCACCGCACCGTCGACCGCTACCGGGCCGGGTTCCTGGCCCGCCGCTCCCACGGCTTCCTGCCCGGCCGGGCGCCCGCCGTCCCGGCGCTGTCGCTCCGCTGACCGTCGCGGAATCTTCGCGTACGGAACGGGATGTTCGGGGAACTTTCGCGTGCTCTGCGGAGTCTTGAGAGGTAAGGGGAACAAACAGAGACACAACAAACACAGACACCGAGTCAAGGACACACGGGGGTGTTCGAACTTGACCGAGATCACCGAGACGCCGGAGAGGCTCGCCGGGGGGAACGAACGGCGGGAAGCTCCGGCACCGGGTGAACTGACGCCGTACGCCACGCCGTTGACCGTGCCGCCGGTCCTGCGTCCCGCGGCCGACGACGTCCTGCACGAGACCGAGATCGCCGTGCGCCCGACCTGGGTGCGCCTGCACCCGCAGCTGCCGCCGACCCTCATGTGGGGGTACGACGGACATGTGCCGGGCCCGACCGTCGAGGTGCGGCGCGGACAGCGCGTCCGCATCGCCTGGACCAACCGCGTACCGAAGGACGCGGAGTTCCCGGTCACCTCCGTCGAGGTGCCCGCGAGCGCGCCCGGCACCCCGCCGCCCAGCACCGAGCCGGGCCGCGGGGGAGTCGAGCCGGACAAGGACGTCGCCGCCCTGCCCGCCTGGACGGTGACACATCTGCACGGCGCCCAGACCGGCGGCGGCAACGACGGCTGGGCGGACAACGCCGTCGGATTCGGCGACGCCCAGCTGTCGGAGTACCCGAACGACCACCAGGCCGTGCAGTGGTGGTACCACGACCACGCCATGAACATCACGCGGTTCAACGTGATGACGGGCCTGTACGGCACCTACCTCCTGCGGGACGACGAGGAGGACGCGCTGCGGCTGCCGTCCGGGGAGCGGGAGATCCCGCTGCTCCTCGCCGACCGCAACCTCGACACCGACGAGGACGGCCGCCTCAACGGCCGGCTGCTGCACAAGACGGTGATCGTCCAGCAGAGCAATCCGGAGACCGGAAAGCCGGTCTCCATACCCTTCACCGGCCCGTACACCACGGTCAACGGCCGCATCTGGCCGTACGCCGAGGTGGACCCGGCCTGGTACCGCTTCCGGCTCCTCAACGCCTCCAACGCGCGCATCTTCGACCTCGTCCTGATCGACGAGCACGGCACGCCGGTGCCGGGCGTCGTGCACCAGATCGGCAGCGACGGCGGGCTGCTGCCACGCCCCGTGCCGGTCGACTTCGAAGGCGACCTGCCCACGCTGACCGCCGCGCCGGCCGAGCGCTTCGACCTGCTGGTCGACTTCCGCGCGCTGGCGGGCCGGACCCTGCGGCTGGTCAACAAGGGCCCGAACCAGCCGCCGGGCGTGCCCGACCCGGCCGGTGACGTGCGCTACCCGGCGGTGCTGGAGTTCCGGATCGGCGCGTCGTGCGAGGAGGAGGACACCTTCGAACTGCCCGAGGTGCTCTCCGGCTCCTTCCGCCGCCTCACCCACGACCTCCCGCACCACCACCGCATGGTCCTGCTCACCCCGCCCGCCACCAAGGGCGCGGGCGGCCACCCGGAGATCTGGGAGCTGACCGAGGTCGAGGACCCGAGCGGGCTCCCACTGCCGGCCGACGGCATCGTGCAGGTCACCGGGTCCGACGGCACCACCAGGACGTACCGGCGCACGTCGCGGACGTTCAACGACGCGCTCGGCTTCACCCTCGCCGAGGGCGGCTACGAGCAGTGGAGCTTCCTCAACCTCGCGCCCATCGTCCACCCCATGCACATCCATCTGGCCGACTTCCAGCTGCTCGGCCGGGACGCCTACGACGTCTCGGGCTTCGACCCGGCCGTCGGCGGCACCCGCACACCGATCCGGTACGACGCCGGCCGGACGATCCCGCTCGCACCCAACGAGCGGGGCAACAAGGACGTCTTCCGGGTGCCCGGGAACCAGATGCTGCGCGTCATGGGCCGTTTCGACGGGGCGTACGGCCGCTTCATGTACCACTGCCACCTGCTGGAGCACGAGGACATGGGCATGATGCGGCCCTTCGTCGTCATGCCGGCCGAGGCCATGAAGTTCGACCACGGCGCCGGGCACGGCGGCGGTCATGAGGGGCACATGGGCTGAGCGGAGCTCCGAGCCGGCCGCTGGCGGCCGGCTCGTGCGCGGCGGGCCTCAGGCCGGCCGGGCGAGCCCGGACGTCGCGTGCGCGACCGCGGCTCGCGCCAGCGCCCGGACCATCGGGTGCGGGTGCGAGCCGTCGCCCGCCAGCTCCGGCTGGAACAGGGACGCCAGGAAGAAGGGGTGGCCCGGCAGTTCGGCGACCCGCGGATTGCCGTCCTCGTCGTGCCCGGAGAACCGCAGCCCGTGGGCGCTCAGCGTGTCGAGGTGGCGGGTGGGGCCGTAAGCGCAGAAGTACCGCTCGACCGTGCGCCGCGCGCCGATCACGGACTCCGCCAGCGAGCCCGGCCCGATCGTCACCGCCGCCTCGTGCCCCACCAGTGAGCAGGCGAGCGGCTCGATGAGCGGGTCCGCGGCGTCCGGGTCGTTCTCGGTGTGCGCGACGCCGGTCAGCCCGCACACGTTCCGGGCGAACTCCAGCAGCGCGTGCTGGAAGCCGCCGCACGTGCCCAGGAACGGAATGCCCTCCTCACGCGCGGTGCGCACGGCCGCGAGCACGCCCGCCTCGCTGCGGTACGGACTGCCCGGCAGCACCCACACGGCGTCGAACCCGCGCACCGCGCCCTCGGCCTCGGCGTCCTGCGAGGGGATCCAGTAGGCGTCCAGGACCAGCCGGTCGCGCTCGGCGAGCGCCTTCAGCAGGCCGGGGATGCGGGTGTGCGAGACGACGTGGGGGGAGCGGTCGCCGACGAGGGCGACGGTGGCGGTGTTGTCCATGGCCCCATCCTTCGCGCGCCCCCTCGTTCACGTCCAACGATGATTCCTGCACGTTCGATAAGCAACGCTGATGGTGATGGGATGCTGGGCCCATGGACCCGCATCTGCTGCGCACGTTCGTCACCGTGGCGCGCCTCGCCTCCTTCTCGGAGGCCGCCCGCGAGCTGGGCTACACCCAGTCCGCGGTCTCCCAGCACATCGCCGCGCTCGAACTCGACCTGGGCGCACCCCTGTTGACCCGGCGGCCCGTCGCGCCCACCGCGGCCGGTGAACGGCTGCTGGAACACGCGGGACCGCTGCTGCTGCGCCTGGAGGCGGCCCGCGCCGACGTCGTCCGCATGGCCGCCGCGCCCGCACCCGGCCTCACCCTCGCCGCCACCCCGACCGCCCTCGGCCCCGCCGTCCTCGCCGCGCTTCCGGCGGCCGGCGTCACCGTGCGCGTCCTCGCACGCGAGGAGATCCCGGCCGCCGTCGCCACCGGCGGCGCGGACCTCGGCCTCGTCGCCGGGCTCGCCGCGCCGAGCGATCCGCTGCGGCTGCCCGACGTGGCCCCGCTGACCACGCACGGCGTCGCCGAGGAGCCCGTCAGCGTCCTGCTGCCCGCCGGGCACCCCCTCGCCGGGCGGCCCGGACTGCGCCTCGGCGACCTCGCCGACGCCTGCTGGCTCGACGCGCCCGACGCCGCCCTCCCGCTCGACCAGTTGCGTGCCGCGAACGGCGGCGGCGCGTTCCGCCCGGCGCTGCGCTACGAGGGCACCGATCTGCACACCCTCACCGCCCTCGCCGCCGCCGGCCACGGCCTCACCCTGCTGCCCCGGTCGGCCGCCGGCGCCGTACCCGGCACGGTCGCCGTCCCGCTCACCGCACCCCGGGTCGTGCACCGTACGGAACTCCTCCACGGCGCCGGCCCGGGGGCGGCGGCGGGGGACGTCGTGCGGAAGCTGGCGGGCAGGATGTGACGGCGCGCCGCCGAGGGGCCATGACTACCCTGCGCCACCCTCCGGCCAGTCTCACTCGTTCGTGTCTCGTCGCGGCCCCGTGCGCCGGGTAGAGCATCACCCGGAGGCGAGCGAACCATGGAACAGACTGCGTTGCGTCCCAAGCCCATGCCCGGACAGGACCCGCGCGACGGCGCCGGTGCCGACCGGGCCGAGTGCGCCGACCACGGCGACGTGGGCCCGGTCCGGCGCCCGCATGCCGCGCACCGGCGTGGACAGCGGTTGCGGGGCCTGCTGTTCGGCCTGTGCGCGGGCACCCTGCTGGTGCTCTCCGGCGTCGGCATCGGCACGGTCGGCGCCACCGTGATCGGCATGAGCAGGCTCGCCGAACTGCGCCACCGGACCCCGCCGTCCGCCCCCGCGGCCAGGGCCCCCGCGACCGCGCCGAGCCCTGCTCCGGTGCTGCCCGCGGCGACGCTCGGAGTGGAGGCCGTCGACGCCCAGAAGGCGGGCGCGCTGGTCGTGGGCGTGCACGTGCCCGGCCCCGGATACGCCGCGGGCCTGGTCCGCGGGGACGTCCTGCTCCAGTTCGGCCCCGCGCGCGTGGACAGCGCCGCCGACCTGGCCCGCGCCGTCGCCCACGCCCGCCCCGGCCAGGGAGTGCTCCTCACCGTGCGTCACCGCAGCGGGGGCTACCAGCAGTTGACCGCCGTACCGGGCGTGGTGACCTGACCGGGACGCACCCCGAGCCCGCACCCGGTCAACGGGAGGCCCCTTCGGCCACCCCGGCAGGCCCACTGGTCGCCGTCCGCCCCGCGCGCCATGATGGCCCCATGCCGAGCCCCCTTCTCCCGCGACCGCGCCCCGTGGAGCGCGCCGGCGACGGCTCGCGCCACCCCGGCCGGCCGGGCAGGATGCTGCACGAGACGCCATCGCCCCGTACCCTCACCCGTGCTCGGAGGACCGGATGACCGGTAACCCGCCCCCGCCCTTCACCGCCGCCGACCACCGGGCCCGGATGGAGCGCGCCGCGCGCTGCGCCGCCGACGCCGGACTGGCGGGGCTGCTCGTGGCGCCGGGACCGGACATGGTGTGGCTCACCGGCTACACGCCCACCGCCGTCACCGAACGGCTCACCGTGCTGGTCCTCACCCCCGGCCACGACCCCGTGCTCGTCGTGCCCACCCTGGAGGCGCCGGACGCCGAGCACGCGGTCGGCGCCTCCGCGCTCACCCTGCGGGACTGGACCGACGGCAAGGACCCCTACGCCGTCACCGCCGCCCTGCTCGACGGCAAGGGCCGCTTCGGCATCAGCGACAACACCTGGGCGATGCACCTGCTGGGTCTCCAGCGGACCCTGCCGGACACCTCGTACGCCTCCCTCACCGATGCCCTCCCCATGCTGCGCGCCGTCAAGGACGCGGCCGAACTCGAACTCCTCGCGGCGGCCGGAGCCGCTGCCGATGCAACGTTCGAGGAGATCCGGAAGGTTCCCTTCGCCGGCCGCCGCGAGTCCGACGTCGGCCACGACCTCGCCGCCCTGCTGCGCCGCTTCGGCCACTCCCAGGTCGACTTCACCATCGTCGGCTCCGGACCCAACGGCGCCAACCCGCACCACGAGGTCGGCGACCGCGTCATCCAGGACGGCGACATGGTCGTCCTCGACTTCGGCGGCCTGAAGGACGGCTACGGCTCCGACACCACCCGTACCGTCCACGTCGGCGAGCCCACCGAGGAGGAACGCCGCGTCCACGGCATCGTCCGCGCGGCCCAGGAGGCCGGCTTCGCGGCCGTACGGCCGGGCGTCGCCTGCCAGGAGGTCGACCGCGCCGCCCGCGCGGTGATCACCGACGCCGGGTACGGCGCGTACTTCATCCACCGCACCGGGCACGGCATCGGCGTCACCACGCACGAGCCGCCGTACATGATCGAGGGCGAGGAACAGCCCCTCGTACCGGGCATGTGCTTCTCCGTCGAGCCCGGCATCTATCTGCCCGGGCGGTTCGGAGTGCGCATCGAGGACATCGTGACGGTGACCGAGGAGGGCGGCCGTCGTTTCAACAACACCACCCGCGAGCTGGTCGTCGTGGGCTGACCGGCCCAGGGAGACCCGCCCCGGTCCCTCTTCCCGACTTTTCCCGAACGGCGACGGCGCGATCCATGACCCAGGCACCGACACCCACCGCGGACACCGTCCGCCGGCTCGTCCGCTCGCTGACCGACGAGCACGCGGCCGGCGGCGGGGGACCCGAGGTCCGGCCCGTCACGGCGGGCGGTGAGCACTCCACCTGGTGGGTCGGCACCCGCCATGTGCTGCGGCTCGCCCTCGACCGCGAGGCCGCCCTGCGCCTGCGCCGCGAACTGCGCCTGCGCGACCTGGTACGGCCGTACCTGCCCGTCGCCGTCCCGGCCGGCGTCGCACACGGCGAGTGGGCGCCGGGCCTCACCTACACGCTCGACACCCGGATCCCCGGCGGCAGCGCCGAGGAGCACGACGTCTCGGCCGTCGGCGAGGCCGACCTGGCCGGACTGCTCACCGGGCTGCGCGCGGTGCCGGTGCGGCAGGTCGAGACGATCGGGGTGCCGCGTGTCGCGCCGCGCTCCCTGGAGGCGCTGCGCCGCATGGCCGTGGCGGCGGCCGAACGCCTCGCCGCCGCCGACGAGTTCGACCCCGCACGCCTGCACCAGCTCACCCCGCCCGGCGCGGCCCAGCTCGTCGCCCAGGCCGGCGGTGCCGTGCTCGTCCACCACGACCTCAAGGGCGAGCACCTGGTGGTCAGCGCCGACGGCAGGGTGCGCGGCGTCCTCGACTGGACCGACGCGGCCGTGGCCGACCCGGCCGAGGACATCGCCGGGCTCGTCCTCGCGGTCGGCTCCGGCGCCGCGGTCCGCGCGGCCACCCTCGCCGGCTACGGCGCCCGCCCCTGCCTGCGCGGCCTGTGGCTGGCCCGCTGCGACACGGTCCTGCGCCTCACCGACCGCCTGGAGGGCCGCGACGACAGCCCGCTGCCCCTCCTGCGCACCCAACTGGGCCGCGCCTGGGAACCGATCATGCTGGAACGGGTGACGGACCTGAAGGAGGACGACCAGGACGCGTAGCGTGCGTGCGCGCGAGCCTGCCGGGCTCAGGGCTGGGACAGCACCACGCAGGACTCCCCGGGCAGCTCCAGCAGACCGTTCGGGCCCGGGGCCGCGACCGGGTCCCAGGCCGCGAGGACCACGGCGGGACGGGCACCCAGGGGGATCGCCGCCGGTTCCTTGCCCAGGTTCACGGCCACCCGTACGTCGCCGCGCCGGAAGGCGAGCCAGCGGGCCTCCTCGTCGTACGCCACCTTCGTGTCGGCGAGATCGGGGTCGGTGAGGTCCGGCTGCTCACCGCGCAGTGCGATCAGCCGCCGGTACCAGGCGAGCACGCGCGCGTGAGGCTCGCGCGCGGGCTCCGACCAGTCCAGCACGGAGCGGTCCCGCGTCGCCGGGTCCTGCGGGTCCGGTACGTCCTCCTCGGCCCAGCCGTGCGCCGCGAACTCCCGCCGCCTGCCCCGCCGCACCGCCTCGGCCAGCTCCGGATCGGTGTGGTCGGTGAAGAACTGCCACGGGGTGCCCGCCGCCCACTCCTCGCCCATGAACAGCATCGGCGTGAACGGCGAGGTCAGCGTGAGCGCCGCCGCGCAGGCCAGCAGGCCGGGGGAGAGCCGGGCCGCGAGCCGGTCGCCCTGGGCGCGGTTGCCGACCTGGTCGTGGGTCTGGCTGTAGCCGAGGAGGCGGTGCCCGGCCACGCGCGCGCGGTCCAGCGGGCGGCCGTGGCACCGGCCCCGGAAGCTGGAGTACGTGCTGTCGTGGAAGTACCCCCCGGTCAGCGTCTTGGCGAGCGCGGCGAACGGGGCGCGCGCGAAGTCCGCGTAGTAGCCCTGTGCCTCACCGGTCAGCGCCGTGTGCAGGGCGTGGTGGAAGTCGTCGTTCCACTGCGCGTGCAGCCCGAGGCCGTGCTCCGCGCGCGGGGTGATGTACCGCGGGTCGTTCCGGTCGGACTCCGCGATCAGCGACAGCGGCCGGCCCACCTCCTCGGCGAGCGCGTCCACGGCGGCCGACAGCTCCTCCAGGAACGGGTACGCGCGCGTGTCGTGCAGCGCGTGCACCGCGTCCAGGCGCAGTCCGTCGATCCGGTAGTCCCGCAGCCAGGCCAGCGCGCTGCCGAGCAGGAACGCGCGCACCTCGTCCGAGCCGGGCGCGTCCAGGTTCACCGCCGAACCCCAGGGCGTGTGGTGCGTGTCGGTGAAGTACGGCCCGAACGCGGGCAGATGGTTGCCCGACGGACCCAGGTGGTTGTGCACCACATCCAGGACGACCCCGAGGCCGAGTTCGTGGGCGCGGTCGACGAAACGCTTCAGCGCCTGCGGGCCGCCGTACGGCTCGTGCACCGCCCACAGCGACACTCCCTCGTACCCCCACCCGTGCCGCCCCGGGAAGGGACACAGCGGCATCAACTCCACGTGCGTGACGCCCAGTTCCACGAGGTGCTCCAGCCGCGCCGCGGCCGCGTCCAGGGTGCCCTCGGGGGTGTACGTGCCCACGTGCAGCTCGTAGAGCACCGCGCCCGGCAGCCCCCGCCCCGCCCACCGCGTACGCCACGCGTACCGGCCGTGGTCCACCACCGCGCTCAGCCCGTCCGGGCCGTCCGGCTGGCGGCGCGAGCGCGGGTCGGGCAGGACGGGACCGTCGTCCACCGCGAACCCGTACCGGGCGCCGTCGTCCGCCTCCGCCTCCCCCGTCCACCAGCCCACGCGCTCGGGATCGCGCCCCAACGCGCGCGTGGCGCCCTCACAATGGAGCGTCACTCGGTCTGCCTGCGGTGCCCACACCTCGAACTGCACGGACGGTTCCCCTTCGTCTGCTCACCGTGATGATGTCCCGCGGCCCCCATCGTGCCGTCCGGACGATCAATGTGCTCTCGAATTCGGTCTTTCCCGGCGGGTGTCGCGGAACGCACGCACGCGTGGCACCGATTCCGCGTTTTCTGGACACTAGGGGTTCACTGACCGACAATCACCTGCGTGACGTCGTCATTCGAGTTCTCCACGTACCCCGCGCGGCTGTCCGACGCGGAGCGCGACAAGGCGCTACTGGTGCTGCGCGACGGCGTCGCCAAGGGGCGGCTGTCGCACGACACGTTCGTGCGCCGCATGGAGCTGGCGCTCGCCGCCCGCCACGCCGACGAACTGGCGGCCCTCGTCGCCGACCTGCCCCGCGAGAAGCGCCTGTCCCGCGCGGTCTTCGGCAGCGTGGAGGCCGTCTCCGCGTTCACCGTACGGCTGCGCCGCGCCTGGCAGGCCGAGCGGCTGCCGAAGCTGCTGCTGCCGCATCCGGGGCAGACCCACCCGCTGCGCATAGGCCGCGACCCCGCCAACGGGCTGCGTCTGAACCACGAGACCGTCTCCCGCGTGCACGCCGAGCTGGTCCGCCAGGGGGAGACGTGGGTCCTCAGGGACCTCGGCTCCACCAACGGGACCACCGTCAACGGCCGCCGGGTCACCGGCGCGATCGTGGTCCGCGAGGGCGATCTGGTCGCCTTCGGCCGCATGGGGTTCCGGCTGTCCGTGAGCTGAGCCCGTCGGCGGAGACGGCCGGTCGCGTTCGAACAGACGCTCTTCACGCGTGCGCGTGCCGTCCCGTTCGAGTGAGCCGGAGGAGCCGGACTGCGGAACGCGCGCCGGCGTGCCGATGCTGGGGAGCATGACGTACCTCACGAGAGCGACCGCGGCGGTCGGCGCCGTGCTGGCGGCCGCCGGGCTCCTCGCCGCGGGCCCGGCCCACGCGGCGCCCCGCGACCGGCTCACCGGCAACTGGCTCCATCTGACCGTCGTCAAGGGCGAGAGCGGCAACGGTCCCACGCGCAGCACCCTGCTGCTGTGCGACCCGCCGCGGGGCGGCCACGCGCGGGCGGCCGAGGCGTGCGCCGAACTTGCGGCCGCCGGCGGCGACATCGGCCGTATCCCGCCCGAGCACGTCTTCTGCCCGGCCCTCTACTCCCCGGTGGCCGTCCACGCGCACGGGCGGTGGAACGGCCGGCCGGTCGACTTCCGGCAGACCTACACCAACACCTGTGTCATGAACGCGCACACAGGAGCGGTGTTCGCCCTGGACGCGTGAGCGCCGGGTGCGGCGGCGCGGCTCACCCGGCCCGCTCGCGGGCCTGCTGCGCCGCCACCAGCACCGTCCGGGACTGATGCTCCACCTGGTGCTCCAACGGCACCCAGCGGGCCCGGAAACGCTCCGCGAACGCGTCGCACCAGTCGGCCACGAGGTGCTCCAGCCGCGGCGCCGCGCGGTCGTCGGTCTCCCGCAGCACCCGCAGCAGCATCGCCGCCGCACGCAGCGGAAGCCGTCGCCCGAAGGCGTCCACACTGCCGACGTACGCCATCGTCGTACCGGCCGGCGGGGTGTGGATCCAGTCCTCGGCCAGGCCCGGGATCAGCCCCAGCACCCAGCGCGAGGCCCGCAGCAGCGGACCGTCCAGGCCGTCCAGCCGGGGCTGCGCCTCGGCCAGTATCCGCTCCACCTCGCGCGCGTCCCCGGTCAGCCGCCGGGCCAGCCGCCGTATCGCCGCCGCCGGCGCCGGGTGCGGCGCCCGGTCGTCCACCAGGTCGCTCGCCCACATCGGGACCTCCACCACGGCCGTCAGACCGCCGTAGCGGTGCGCGTGGTACCAGGTGCTGTGCCGCGCGTCGTCCGGCATGCTCGGGTAGGCGACGCCCGACTCCGGGCCCGGCATGACGTGCACCCCGGGTCCGGCGGCGGGCCAGCCGGCGGCGTCCGAGGCACCCGTCTCCACCGGGATGTGCAGCTGCGCCGCGGACTTCGCGAAGGGCTCGGCGAGCCCCGGCACGGGCCTGGTCAACTGCACCCAGCTGCCGCCCAGATCGGTGCCGTGCAGCGTCACCTGGAGGTACGGGCGCAGCTCGTCGATCACCCCGGTCAGCGTCCGCGTCTCGGGCGGCAGCCGGTCCGGCGGCAGCACCGACGGCGACCACTCCGGCTGCTCCGCGCCCGTCGGCCGGTAGAAGCCGAGGTGGTAGTCGAGCAGACTGCGCGGCGCCGGGGTCACGTGCAGACTCGCGCCGTCCGGGTCGGCGCACAGCAGGAAGTGCCACGAGGTCCCCGAACGCAACTCGCGCTCGGCCAGGACGCGTTCCGCCAGCACCCGCAGGGTGGAGCCCCCCGCCGGTTCGTTGGCGTGCGCGCCGGCCACCACCAGCACCGCCCGCCGGGCGTGTCCCACCGACAGCAGGTGCAGGGGTCTTCCCGCGCGTGAGACGCCCACCTGCCTGAGCGCGCACAGCCCGGGTTCCTGAGCGGCCAACGCCTGTGCGGAGGCGATCAGTTCGGGAACGCTGGGATAGCGCAGCTCCGGCAGGAAACTCACCCCCGACTCGTCCGCCCGGCTTCGCCCTCCCAGTCCCGCACGGGATGGGTGAACTGTCAAGCATACGGCGGGGGAGGCGCCCGGGGGCGCCCGGACGCAGTCGCCAGGACGCGGTGCGGGCACTGCGTGCCGTGGGTGCACTGCTGGTGCAGGCCGCGTCCCGCGAGCGCCGCTAACCCGCTGGAACCCCTCTCAGTCCTGGGCGACGCACTCCAGCAGCGACACCGGGCGCCGGGCGAAGAGATCGGCCACGCGCGCGTGCCCGGTGAACTCCCTGCCCGCGGCGAGCACGTCCGCCCACCGCCCCGGCGGCAGCGCCAGCCGTGTCTCCTGCCAGCCGCCCGCCTCCGCGAGGCGCAGGGACAGCCGGGTGACCGCCGTGACCACCGCTCCGCTGCGGGCGAAGGCCACGCAATGGGCGGCCGCCGGGCCCTCGGCCGTCAGCGGGGTGTACGTCGCCGTCGTGCCGAAGGCGTCGGGGCGCCGGGCACGCAGCCGGAGCGCCGCCGCCGTCAGGGCGTCCTTCTCGCCGGGTGCCTCGGGCGGGAAGGACACCGGACGCCGGTTGTCCGGGTCCACCAGCGCCCGGTACTCGCCCTCCGTGCCCTGGTACACGTCCGGCACCCCCGGCATCGTCAGATGGACCAGCGCGGTGCCGAGCACGTTGGCCCGGACGTGCGGCTCCAGCGCCGTGCGGAAAGCGGTCACGCGCTCGCCGGGCGACCCGCACGGCCCGGCCGCGACGAAGGCGGCCACCGCCTCCTCGTACGGCGGCTCCTGCTCCGTCCAGCTGGTGTACAGGCCCGCCTCGCGCACGTGCTTCAGCAACGCCCCCTGGACCCGCTCCGCCGCGGCGGGCCCCAGCCCGAACACCGTCTGCCAGGCCGCCCAGGCCAGCTGGCCGTCCGGCACCCCCTCCTCCGGCAGCGTCACCTCGGCGATCAACTCGGCCCACCGCGCGGGGCATTCGGTCAGCACGGCCAGCGCCGCGCGGACGTCGGCGCTGCGCTTGGTGTCGTGCGTGGTGACCACCGTGCCGGTGGACGGCCAGTCGCGCTGCACGCGCGCGCAGTACGCGTGGAACTCCTCCGGACAGATCCCCGGCCGGCCGGGATCGCCGCCCACCTCGGTCGCCGACAGCAGCGGCACGTAGCGGTAGAACGCCGTGTCCTCGACAGACTTGGCTCGCAACGCCGACGCGGTCTGCGCGAACCGGGTGCGCAGCTCCGCCCGGCCCGCACGGTCCCCGGCCGCGGCCTCGACGGGTTCGGTCAGCAGCCGCCGTACGACGTCCACCGCCCCGGCCTCCTCGGGGACGACGAAGGCACGCCGGGCCTCCTCGGCGGCCTCCTCGGTCACGACGGCGGCCGCGTCGCCGGAGGCGTAGGGCCGGTACACCCGCATCCGGACCAGCAGTTCCACCAGGGCCGTGCGCAGCGCCCAGGGCGCCCGGTCGCGCAGCGCGAGATCCGGCGAGGCCGCGCACAGCCGGGCGGCCACCCGGGTGAGCCGGTCCGTCTCGGCGGCCAGCTCGTGCGTGAGCACCTGGTAGGCGGCCCGGCGCGCGGTGGCCGCCCAGTCCCCGCCCCGGTCGGTCTGCGGCACCGCGAACCGCCGGTACGCCGTGCGGAGTTCATCCGCCCCGGCCCGGTCCGTGAACAGGCCGTCGACCCGGCGCAGGGCGTCGTACCCGGTGGTGCCCGCGACGGGCCAGGACGGCGGCAGGGCCTCGCCGTCGGCGAGGATCTTCTCCACCACCGTCCAGCGCCCGCCGCTCGCCGCGTGCAGCCGCGCGAGATAGCCGTCGGGGTCGGCGAGCCCGTCGGGGTGGTCGACGCGCAGCCCGTCGAGCACGCCCTCGCGCAGCAGTCGGAGGATCTTGGCGTGGATGGCGTCGAACACCTCCGGGTCCTCCACCCGCACCCCGATCAGCTCCGAGATGCTGAAGAAGCGCCGGTAGTTCAGCTCGGTGCGGGCCAGCCGCCACCACACCGGCCGGTACCACTGGGCGTCCAGCAGCTCCGCCGGCGGCAGGCCCTCGGTGCCCGGGCGGAGCGGGAAGGCGTGGTCGTGGTGGCGCAGCACGTCGCCGTCGACCACGAGACGCCCCTGTTCCGTGCCGACGGGGCCGCCGAGCACCGGCAGCAGCAGCTGGCCGTGCCCGGCCTCCCAGTCGATGTCGAACCACCGCGCGTACGGCGAGGCCGGCCCCTCGCGCAGCACCTCCCACAGGGCGCGGTTGTGCCGGGGCGCCATCGCCATGTGGTTCGGCACGATGTCCACGACCAGGCCCATGCCGTGCTCCCGCGCGGTCCGCGCCAGCGCCCGCAGGCCCTCCTCGCCGCCCAGTTCCTCGCGCACGCGCGTGTGGTCCACCACGTCGTAGCCGTGCGTGGAGCCGGGCACGGCCTCCAGGACGGGGGACAGATGCAGATGCGAGACGCCGAGCGACGCCAGGTACGGTACGGCCGTCGCCGCGGCGGCGAACGGGAACGCGGGCTGGAGCTGGAGCCGGTAGGTGGCCGTGGGCACGCGCGGTCCGGGTCGCACAGGAGTCATGGAAACCTACGTACCCAGACCGCCCGGTTTCGTGTCATCGGTCCCTGCACGCACGCATGCGCGCGTGCCTAGCTTCGAGTGATGGGGACAACGCCGCGAACGGCGGGGACGGCGGGGACGGCGGGTCCGACGGGGACGGCGGGGAAGCCGGACCGGCGCCGCACGCGCGACACCTACCGTCAGGTGATCGCCCTGACCGGACCACTGCTGCCGTGCGTGTCGTTCCTGGGCCGGCTGCCGACGGCCACCATCCAGTTCGGCAGCGTGCTGCTCGTCGCCCGGACGAGCGGCTCCCTGTCCGCCGCGGCGCTGGCCGGGGGCGCGCTCGCGCTCGGCCAGGTGGTCTGCGGCCCGGTGGTGGGGCGGCTCGCGGACCGGCACGGGCAGCGCAGGGTCGTGCTCGCGTTCTCGCTCGCCAACGCGCTCGCGGTGGCCTCCCTGGTCGCCGGCGCCCTCGCGGGCCTGCCCACGGCCGTCCTGGCGCTGGTGGGAGCCGCCGCGGGTGGCACCGTGCCGCTGGTGGGCCCGCTGGCCCGCGCCCGGCTGGTCGGGCTCGCCCGCCGGGCCGGAGCCCCCGAGGCCACCGTCGGCGCCGCGCTGTCCTTCGAGAGCACGCTGGACGAGATGTCCTTCGTCCTCGGCCCGGCCCTGGTCGGGCTCACCTCCGTGCTCGCCCATCCGGCGTACGCGATGGGCGGCGCGGCGGCCCTGGTGGCCACCTGCGGCACCGCCTTCGCCCTGCACCCGACCGCCTCGGCCGCCGCACCCGCCACCCCGGAGGACCCCGACCCGGCACGCGCGCGTGACACGGATCCGGCCGAGTCCCCCGCCCGCACCCACGCGCGTGCCGTGAAGTCCGACGAGGACCGTTCCTCCGCCCGCCCACGTGTTGCCGCCGCTCATGAAGACCGGGGCCGGACCCGCGTGCGCGACGGGGACCGGGCTGAGGACCGTGCCTCCGCCGCCTGCGCGCGTGCCGCCGAGCCGGACGTGGGTGGTGTCTGCGCCCGCGCGTGTGCCGCTGTCGTGGCTGAAAACCGGGGCCGGGCGCGTGTCCGTGTCCGTGACGGGGATTCGGCGGAGGGGCGTGGGTGCGTCCCCGCGCGTGCCGCGAGTGCGGCCGTGCGCGCCCGCATGCCCGGCTGTGTGCACGCGCTGCGCGCGGCTCTCGCCCTCCAGGGCGCCATGTTCGGTGCCTGCCAGTCCGGCATCACCGCGCTGACCGCCCGGCTCGGGCAGGAGGACCAGGCGGGGCTCGTGTACGCCGCCATGGGCGTGATGAGCGCCGGGGCCGGGCTCGCCATGGCCGCCGTACCCGCCCGCTTCGGGCTGCGCCTGCGCTGGCGGCTGGCCACGGCGGCCGCGCTCGCCCTGTCGCTGCCGCTGCTGCGCACGGACAGCCTGCCCGGTCTGTACGCCGTGGTCACCGTGCTCGGGGTCGCCTACGCGCCCCATCTGATCACGGTGTTCGGGCTCACCGAGCGCGCGGTGCCGCCGGCCCGGCTCGCCGAGGCGATGGCGGTCGCCACCAGTGCGCTCGTCGGCGGACAGGCCCTCTCGGTCGCCGTGACCGGCCGCCTCACCGACGCCTACGGCCCCGTCGCGGCCTTCGCCGTGGCGAGCACGTCGGCCGCGCTCACCCTCGTGATCGCCCTGACGGCCCGCCCGACGACCCACGCCGGACGTGCCGGACACGCCGCGCACGCGCACGTGGACGACGTACCGGCCCGCACGTCCTCCTGAGCTCCACCACCCCCGACGTCAGGCCGGCCGCTGCAGCACCGTCAGGCTGCGGTCGGGCAGGGTGAGCCGGTCGCCCGCCCCGACCTTCGCCCCGCCGCCCGGCGGCACCCCCTCCGGGCGGGCCGTGTCGACCACCACCTGCCACTGCCGGCCGTGGTCGACCGGCACCAGGAACTCCAGCGACCCGGGGGAGGCGTTGAACATCAGCAGGAAGGAGTCGTCGGTGACGCGCTCCCCGCGCGCGCCGGGCTCGGAGATGGCGTTGCCGTTGAGGAACACCGTCAGCGCGGACGCCCGCGCCGAGTCCCAGTCCCGCTGCGTCATCTCGGCGCCCTCCGGGGTGAACCAGGCGATGTCGGAGAGGGCGTCGTGCGTGCCCTCCACCGGCCGTCCGTGGAAGAAGCGCCGCCGCCGCAGCACCGGGTGGTCCCGACGGAGCCACACCATCGCGCGCGTGAACTCCAGCAGCCACCCGGCCTCGTCCCCGTCACCGGCCTCGTCACCGGCCTCTTCCCCGATCCCGTCGCCGGTGCCGGGCCAGTGCACCCACGACAGCTCGTTGTCCTGGCAGTAGGCGTTGTTGTTGCCCTGCTGGGTGCGCGCGAACTCGTCGCCGTGGCTGATCATCGGCACGCCCTGGGACAGCATCAGCGTGGCGACGAAGTTCCGCAGCTGCCGCGCGCGCAGCGCGCGCACGTCCGGGTCGTCGGTCTCGCCCTCGACCCCGCAGTTCCACGACCGGTTGTGGCTCTCGCCGTCCCGGTTGTCCTCGCCGTTGGCGTGGTTGTGCTTGTCGTTGTACGAGACGAGGTCGCGCAGCGTGAAACCGTCGTGGCAGGTGACGAAGTTGATCGAGGCCAGCGGACGGCGGCCGTCGTCCTGGTACAGGTCGGAGGACCCGGTCAGCCGGGAGGCGAACTCCGCGAGCGCCCGCGGCTCGCCCCGCCACAGGTCCCGTACCGTGTCACGGTACTTGCCGTTCCACTCGGTCCACAGCGGCGGGAAGTTGCCCACCTGGTAGCCGCCCTCGCCGACGTCCCACGGCTCGGCGATCAGCTTCACCTGGGAGACCACCGGGTCCTGCTGCACCAGGTCGAAGAACGACGACAGCCGGTCCACCTCGTGGAACTGCCGGGCCAGTGTCGCCGCGAGGTCGAAGCGGAAGCCGTCGACGTGCATCTCGAGGACCCAGTAGCGCAGCGAGTCCATGATCAGCTGGAGCACGTGCGGGGACCGCATGAGCAGCGAGTTCCCGGTGCCGGTGGTGTCCGTGTAGTAGCGCGGATCCTCGGCGAGCCGGTAGTACGACGGGTTGTCGATGCCCTTGAACGACAGCGTCGGGCCCAGGTGGTTGCCCTCGGCCGTGTGGTTGTAGACCACGTCCAGGATGACCTCGATCCCGGCCTCGTGCAGCGCCCGGACCGCCGACTTGAACTCCAGCACCTGCTGTCCGCGGTCGCCCCAGGAGGCGTACGCGTTGTGCGGGGCGAAGAAGCCGATCGTGTTGTAGCCCCAGTAGTTGCTCAGACCCAGGTCGGCCAGCCGGTGGTCGTTGACGAACTGGTGTACGGGCATCAGCTCCAGAGCCGTCACCCCGAGCCCGGTCAGATGGTCGATGACCGCGGGGTGGGCCAGCGCCGCGTACGTGCCGCGCAGCTCCTCCGGCAGCCCCGGGTGACGCATGGTCAGGCCCTTGACGTGGGCCTCGTAGATGACCGTGTGGTGGTACTCGGTGCGCGGCGGCCGGTCGTCGGCCCAGTCGAAGTACGGGTTGATCACGACCGAGGTCATGGTGTGCGGCGCCGAGTCCAGGTCGTTGCGCCGCTCCGGCGCGCCGAAGTGGTAGCCGTACACCTCCTCGCCCCACCGGACCGAGCCGCTCACCGCCTTCGCGTACGGGTCGAGCAGCAGCTTCGCGGAGTTGCAGCGCAGCCCGCGCGCGGGGTCGTACGGGCCGTGCACGCGGAACCCGTAGCGCTGTCCCGGCATCACGCCCGGCACGTACGCGTGCCGCACGAACGCGTCGCTCTCGCGCAGTTCCACCGCCGTCTCCGAGCCGTCGTCGTGCAGCAGACACAGCTCTACTCGGTCCGCGGCCTCCGTGAAGACCGCGAAGTTGGTTCCGGCGCCGTCGTAGGTGGCGCCGAGCGGATACGCCTGTCCAGGCCAGACCTGCATGCACACGACTCTGACAGGTGATCCGCCCGCCCGGGGCCGTGACGGCTCCCGAGTCTCCCGAAAGTAACGAAACCTCACCTGCCCCCGGAGCGGGCGCGAGGCGCCCCGGCATCCACCGCGGTGCCGCTCACCAGCGCTGACGGAGCTCGGGTGGGCCCCGCCCGGCACCCCGCGGACCGTCCCCGCTATGAATCCGCTCACTCCCCGTGACACAGGGCCGTCGAATGACCGTCGGCACAGGTCGAGTTGAGGAAAACAGTTGGACAACCGACCTGTCCATCCGGCTGCAACCCCGACCGCTCCCGGAGTACCCTTCCTTGATCGTTGAGACGGGGAAGGCCCCGGAGCGCGGAAGGCGGTGCACGGGTGGGCTCGGGAGGGCTGGAGCTGCCCCCTGGTGACGAGGGTCACGAGGGAAACTCCACAGACGTCCCGCCCGGCGCGGTGTCCCTGGCCCGGCCGATGGACGCGGGCTCCATCGGGCCGGAGCTGGACTGGGGCGCCGACGCCTGGCGCGAGGTGCGCACCCGCGCCCAGCGGGCCGGCCGGGCCTACATCTGGCTGAACCTCGTCGAACAGCGGCTGCGCGCCGTCGTGGCCGCCGTGCTGCGCCCCATCTACGAACCCGTCCACGCGGACGACTGGGTGGTCGCCGCGGCCGGACCCGCCGGGCAGGAGTGGGTGCAGCGCGCGGTCGCCGTCCGCGAGGTCAGCCGCCGAAAGGGCTATCTGCTCGATCCGGCCGACGACAACGTGCTCAGCTTCCTGACCCTGCCGCAGCTGCGCGAGCTGATGGTGCAGCACTGGCCGTGCTTCGAGCCGTACTTCGACGAGCGCCGCGACCTCGAACTCGCCCTGGACGAGCTGGAGGTGACCCGTAACGTCGTCTCCCGCAACCGGGCCCTGTCCGAGACGGTGCTGAGCCAGGCCGAGCGGGCCTCGGCCCGCCTCCTGGAGATGCTCGGCGCGGGCGGGGACGTCCCCTCCGCGCGCCGGCTGCCCGTCGACGCGGTCGAGGACCTGGTCGGCGACCGGTACGCCGACGTGGTCGCCGTCCACGCCGACCGGGTGCGGCTCATGCGCCAGTTCCCCGCCGAGGACCTCTTCGCCGGCGCCCGCCGCCTCGACGCCACCGGCATCGGCCTCAACCTGCTGGTGCAGAACTTCTCCGGGCGCCGCCTGATCCGCCTCGCCGAGTCCGGCTGCCGGGTACGGCTGCTGTTCCTCAACCCGGCCTCCAGCGCGGTCAAGCGCCGCGAGCGCGAACTGGGCATGAAGCGGGGCGAGCTGAGCCGCTCGGTCGAGATGAACATCCTGCACATGCGCCGGGTGCGCTCCCGGCTGCGCGACCCCGGCGCCTTCGAGATCCAGGTGTACGACGAGACGCCCCGCTTCACCGCCTACCTGGTGGACGGCGACGGCGCCGACGGCATCGCCGTGGTGCAGTCCTATCTGCGCGGCGCCCGGGGGATGGAGTCGCCGGTGCTCGTGCTGCGCAACGGCAGCAAGCTGGTGAAGTCGGACGACGTCAGTGAAGCCGGTCTCTTCCCGACATACCGGGAGGAATTCGAGCTGTCCTGGGCGGATTCGCGCCCTGTGTCCTGAACTGTCCGTCGGGGTAAGCGGAATCCCGTCCTCGGGTTGTCAGTGCCGCGTGCGAGGGTGGAGGCCACTGGGGGAAAGCACCACCGAGAAGGGGGGCCGCCATGGGCTGGCACCGTGAGCTGCTGATCGGCTTCGACCTGGAGACGACCGGCACGGATCCGCACGAGGCACGCATCGTCACCGGTGCGGTGATCGAGGTCAGGGCCGGGGAGCCCGTGGGGCGCCGGGAATGGCTGGCCGATCCCGGGGTGGAGATCCCGGCCGACGCGGTGGCGGTGCACGGCATCAGCACCGCGCGCGCCGTGGCCGAGGGCCGGCCCGCCGACCAGGTGGCCGACGCCCTCGCCGAGGCCCTGAGCGGGTACTGGAAGGCGGGCGTCCCGGTCGTCGCCTACAACGCGGCCTTCGACCTCACCCTGCTCTCGGCCGAACTGCGCCGCCATGGCCTGCCGTCCCTCGCCGACCGCCTCGGCGGCACCCCGCCCGCCCCGGTCGTCGACCCCTACACGATCGACCGCTGGGCCGACCGCTACCGCCGCGGCAAGCGGAATCTGGAAGCGGTCTGCGCCGAGTACGGCATAGTCCTCGACCGGGCCCACGACGCCGCGGCCGACGCACTCGCCGCGGCCCGCCTGGCCGGCGCGATAGCCGACCGCCACCCGAAGATCGCGTCCCTGAGCCCGGCGGACCTGCACGGCCGCCAGATCGAGTGGTACGCGCAGTGGGCGGCGGACTTCCAGGCGTTCCTGCGCCGCAAGGGGGATGCGGAGGCCGTGGTGGACGGGGCCTGGCCGCTGCGGGAGTTGGCCGAGAGCCGCCCCGCGTAGCGATCGCCCCGCGGCAACCCCGCGACACGCTGCGGTCGTTGCTGCGGCACGCTCAGAACGGATACCAGCGCACCGACTCGTCCCCGTCCCGCAGCGACGCCACCCGCCTGCGGAACTCGGCCAGCGCCTTCGGGTTGCTCGCGGCGTGCTGGGCCACCCAGGCGCAGCTCGCCGTCTCCCGGGCGCCGCGCAGGACCGAGCAGCCCGCCCACTCCCGTACGTCCCAGCCGTACGCCTCGGTGAAGGAGTCGTACGCCTCGGCGGGCAGCCCGTACCGGTCACGGGAGAGGGCCATGACCACCAGATCGTGCTCGCGCAGGTCGGCGGAGAAGGTCTCCAGGTCGACCAGGACCGGTCCGTCGGGCCCGATGTGCACATTGCGGGGCAGGGCGTCGCCGTGGACGGGGCCCGGCGGCAGATGGGGCGTCAGCGCGGCCGCGGCCGCCGCGAAACCGTCCCGGCGTGCGCGGAGGTAGGCCGCGTCCTCGGGGTCGATCGCGTCCCCCGCGAGCCGCAGCCAGCGCTGGACACCGCCCAGCAGCTCGCGCGGCGGCAGGGCGAAAGGAGGAGAGGGAAGTGCGTGCACGATCCGCAGCAGCTCCGCCAGATCGCGCGGCTCGGCGGGCCGTACCGGCTCCGGCAGCCGGTGCCACACGGTCACCGGGTGCCCCTCGGTCAGCCGCGGCTTCGGCTCGGCCGCCCGCACCGCCGGCACGCCCGCCTCGGCCAGCCAGCCGGCGATGTCCAGCTCGCGCCGGGCCCGCTCCAGCAACTCGGCGTCCCGGCCCACCTTCACGACCAGGTCGCCGGCGGCGAAGACCGCGTTCTCCCCGAGGGCGAGCAGCCGCGCGTCCCCGGCCCGTCCCGGCAGCACCCCCGCCGCGGCCAGTACGTCCCGTGCCCGTCCCTCGTCCATCGTGCCTCCGTGCGGTCGTCTCCCCGGTCAGTCTCGCATTCGCACAGGTCGGGTGGCGTGCCGGGCCGGGTGCGCGGTCCCTCGACGCGACCCCGGGCGTTCACCGACGCCCAGTCGGGCCGCACCCGGGCCACCCACTGGACCGGCGCCCTGAACTTCCAGGACCTGCTGGGGCGGCTCGTATACAACCCGGACGCCGACATCCTCGACGAGAACCTGCGTCACCTCGCCTCCGGGCCGGGAAAACCATTTGGACGAGACGCAACGTCTCGTCTAGCCTCTGGGGCATGACCAGCTCCGCACACATCGCCATGTTCTCGATCGCCCAGCACGGCCACGTGAACCCCAGCCTGGAGGTGATCCGGGAACTCGTCGCACGGGGCCACCGGGTCACGTACGCCATCCCCCCGGTGTTCGCCGAGAAGGTGGCCGAGACCGGGGCCCGGCCCGTCCCGTACACCTCCACGCTGCCCGCACCCGGCGCCGACCCGTCGGTCTGGGGGACGACGCTCCTGGACAACGTGGAGCCGTTCCTCGCGGACGCCGTCCAGGCGCTTCCCCAGCTCATCGAGGCCTACGCCGGCGACGAGCCCGACCTCGTGCTGCACGACATCGCCTCCTATCCGGCCCGCGTCCTCGCCCACCGCTGGGGCGTCCCGGCGATCTCCCTCTCGCCGAACCTCGTCGCCTGGGAGGGGTACGAGAAGGAGGTCGCCGAGCCGATGTGGGCGGAGCCCAGGAAGACGGCGCGCGGGCAGGCGTACTACGCCCGGTTCGAGGCCTGGCTGAAGGAGAACGGGATCGACCAGCACCCGGACCCGTTCGCCGGACGCCCGGCCCGCTCGATCGTGCTGATCCCGAAGGCCCTCCAGCCGAACGCCGACCGGGTCGACGAGCGGGTCCACACCTTCGTCGGCGCCTGCCAGGGCGACCGCGCCGGCCAGGGCGACTGGCAGCGGCCGGCCGGCGTGGACAAGGTCGCGCTGGTGTCCCTGGGCTCGGCCTTCACCAAGCAGCCCGGGTTCTACCGCGCGTGCGTCCGCGCCTTCAGGGACCTGCCCGGCTGGCACCTGGTACTCCAGGTCGGCCGCCATGTCTCCGCCGCCGACCTGGGCGACGTACCGGCCAATGTCGAAGTGCGCGACTGGGTACCGCAGTTGGCGATCCTGAAGCAGGCGGACCTGTTCGTCACACACGCGGGCGCCGGCGGCAGTCAGGAGGGCCTCGCCACGGCCACCCCGATGATCGCCGTACCGCAGGCCGTCGACCAGTTCGGCAACGCCGACATGCTGGTGGCCCTCGGCGTCGCCCGGCGGCTGGACACCGAGGAGGCCACCGCCGACCGCCTGCGCGAGACCGCCCTCGCCCTGGTGGACGACCCGGAGGTGGCCCGCCGCCTGAGGGCGGTCCAGGCCGAGACGGCCCAGGAGGGCGGCACCCGCCGGGCGGCCGACCTCATCGAGGCGGAGCTGGCCCGACGCGCCGGCGCACAGGGACAGGCGGCGTAGAACGAGGGATGTCCGATCCGCCGTCAGCGCACAGGTTTGTGATTACAGAAGCTTGTTGAACAAGTCACAGCTGCGTGGAGAGGTTGCTCCGGCACCCGCCCATCGGCCAGAGTTTCGCGCAGTCCGCCTCGTGCGGGCCGGCCGTCGTGCCCACCCCCACGGGGCACGACGGCCGTTCTACGCTGGCCCGATGACGACCTACGCGGCGCTGTTGCGCGGTATCAACGTCGGCGGTGCCAAGAAGCTGCCCATGGCCGACCTGCGCGCCCTGCTGACCGGCCTCGGCCACACGGGCGTACAGACCTATCTGCAAAGCGGCCAGGCCGTGTTCGGCGCGGAACAGGGCGACGAGGAGTCGCTGGCGGCGCAGCTGAGCCGGGCGATCGAGGAGCGCTTCGGCTTCCCCGTCGACGTGCTCGTGCGCGAGCACGCCTATCTGAAGGCCGTCGCCGAGGCCTGCCCGTTCCCGGCCGCCGACCTCGCGCCGAAGCAACTGCACGTCACGTACTTCTCCGCGCCCGTCACCGCGGAGCGCTACGCCGGGATCGACCGAAGCGCCCACCTCCCCGAGGAGTTCCGGCTCGGCGACCGCTGTCTGTACCTGTACGCCCCGGACGGTCTCGGCCGCTCCAAGCTCGCCGAGGCGCTCGCCCGCACCCGCCCGACCAAGGGGCTGATCGCCACCAGCCGGAACTGGAACACCGTGGTGAAACTGGTGGAGTTGACGGCACCACCGGCATGACGCGGCCGGGCACGCGTGTGCGAGGCTCGCCCCATGCGCTACATCATCATCGGGGCGGGAGCGGTCGGCGGAAGCGTCGGCGGGCGGCTCGCCCAGGCCGGGCGCGAGGTCGTCCTCGTGGCCCGCGGCAGACACCTCGCGGAGCTCGCCGCACACGGGCTCCGACTGCTCGTCCCGGAAGGGGAGTCGAGGCACCGGCTGCCCGTCGTCGACGGTCCCGGCCCGCTCGGCGAGCTGCGCGCCGACGACGTCCTCCTCCTCGCCGTGAAGACGCAGGACACCGTCGCCGCGCTGGAGACCTGGGCCGACGTGCCCGTCGCGGGCGGCGGTACGGCGGCGCGGAGGCTGCCGCTCGTGTCCCTCCAGAACGGCGTGGAGGGCGGACGGCTCGCACTGCGCCGCTTCCGGCACGTGTACGGCGTCTGCGTCTGGCTGCCCTCGGCCTTCGTGGAGCCCGGTGTCGTCTCAGCCGCCGGCCGCCCGCTCACCGGTGTCCTGCACCTCGGCCGCCTGCCGCACGGCACCGACGACACCGCCCGCCGTATCGCCGCCGACCTCGCGGACGCCCGCTTCGAGGCACCCGTGGTGCCGGACGTGGCCCGCTGGCAGTACGCGAAGCTGCTCTGGAACCTCGGCACCGCCTTCGAGGCCTTGTGCGGCCCCGCCGCCGACGAGGCCGCACACGCCCTGCTCGCGCGCGTGCGCGCCGAGGGCGAGGCCGTACTCGACGCCGCCGGTATCGCGCACGCGAGCGCGGAGGAACAGCGCGCGGCGCGCGGCGACAAGGTGACCCTGGTGCCGCTGGACGGCGCCCCGCGCGGCGGCGGCTCCTCCTGGCAGTCCCTCGCCCGCGGCACCGGCACCATCGAGGCGGACTACCTCAACGGCGAGATCGTCCTGCTCGGCCGGCTGCACGGCGTGCCGACCCCGCTGAACGAACTGCTCCAGCGCCTCGCGGGCCGCTTCGCCCGCGAGCACCGGGCCGCCGGCTCGATGCCGGTCGCCGAGCTGGTGCGCAGGGCGGACGAGGCCGAGGACGGGAAGGACGCGCCGACTGGACCATGAAAGGGAGAGGTGAATGGGCCGGGACCGGGCACCCATGACCCACTGGCGTCACTGTCTGGACCACCTCCCGCCGGCCGTTTGAGGTCGAGCGGCTGCGCCCGCTCGACCTCCGGTTCCGGGCGATGAGCCTGTACCTGCACAACACCGGCAACGAACTCCCCGACCGGTACCGGGACCTGGTGGACCGTTCGATCGGCCCGGTGCGGGTCGCGGTGCCGCGGCCGAGCGGCACGGCGAGAAGGTGCTGCGCGGTCTCTGCACCGCGTTCGGCACCCGGATCCACGAGCGCGACATCGAGGACTTCGACGCGGTCGTCGCCGAGTCGCCGGCCGAACTCGGGCTCCCCGCAGGCCTCGCGGCCGCCGCGCACGACCCGGCCTACGACGAAGCCGTGCGCCGCAGCCACGAGTCCGGGACCGAGCGGGAGACGGGCGGCTACGTCGGCACGCCCACCCCGCACGTCGACGGCACGGTGTGGTTCGGACCGGTGCTGCGCGCCGTTCCGCGCGGCGCCGAGGCGGCCGAACTCTTCGACAGTTTCCGGGTGCTGGCCCGCCACCCGACCTGTTCGAACTCAAGCGCACCCGCACCGGCTCCCTCCGCTTCGACCGACCCCGACGCCGGTTGGCCGATAAACGCCGTTGAGGCGCCCGAAGTTCGCCCTCACCTGTGACACGCGGGCCGCACCCGGCGCAGAACGAAGAGCCACCGGGTCCGACGTCACAGGGGAGCGCCGGACCCGGAGGCCTTGTACCACGTCTTCACCCCGCGGTGGGTCGGCTCCGCGAACCTCGCGACAAAATCATCGGCTTGTCCCTAGGGTCGACAGCGTGAACGGCCGGAGGGAAGCAACGGCCGGAGCGGAACGGAGCGAGGGGACGGATGAGCGGGGCGCACAGCACCGGCACCGCGCACAGCGCGGCACCCACCCCGCGCCACGCGCCCGGCCCCCCGCGTGTCACCGGCCCGCGGGGCCCGGTCAACGGACACCGATCACCCGGATGGGTGGCGATTTTCGGCCCACTCCGCACTACCGTGACCGCCCGGCCTCCCGCCCGTCCGACGGGCCCCCGCGACGTCGGTAACGTCAGCGGTCCCTCCCCCTCACTCAAGCTCCCCTCACGGCCCCTGCGGGCCAGAAGCGAGGCCAGGACATGACCACCTACGGCTACGGCGGCCGCGGCCGCATCAGCCTCGGCGACGGCACACCGCCGGATCTGGAGACCCTCATGGCCGTCGCGGAGCGGCTCACCGCCGCGCTGCAGGCCGAATACCCGGGCATCGCCGAGTACGGCGTGATCATCCAGCGTCAGTTCGAGCAGTCCGCGGAGGACGGCCTGCCGCCCAACCTGGGCCGGATCCGCTCCTCGCTGAACGAGATCGCCATCCGGGCGGGCGCCGGCACCGGCAGCCTCACCTTCACCCAGCGACTCCTGGACGACCTCGGCCTGTGACCCGCCGGAGCCCCGCCGCCACGGGGCCGGGTGCCCTCCGCGCCGGCCGGTGCGCTCAGGCGCCCAGCGCCGCCAGCGCCGGCCGACGGGCCGCGTCGTAGCGCTCCAGCAGCACCCGCGCCACCTCCGGCGCGGCACCCAGCACCCGCGCCCGTACGTCCGCCCCGGCCGCGCCCCGCGCGATGCGGTCCGGCAGGAAGCCGGGGGCCAGGACGTACGGCGCGACGGCGACCCGCGCGCAGCCGAGGGCCCGCAGTTCGGCGACGGCGTCCTCGGTGCGCGGCAGGGACGCGGAGGCGAACGCAGGCCGCACGGCGCACCAACCGGTGTGCCGCCACTCCCGCGCGATGTCTGCGATCACTGCGATCGCCTCCGGGTCGGAGGACCCCGCCGAGGCCAGCACGACCCCGGTCGAGGACTTGTCGGCGGGGCTCAACCCCGCCTCGTACAGCCGCCGTTCCAGCGCGGACAGCAGCAGCGGCGACGGGCCGAGCACGTCCGCCTGCCGGATCCGCAGCCGCGCCGGGGCGTCCCTTAGCACGGCCGGGATGTCGGCCTTCGCGTGGAAGGCGCGCGTGAGCAGCAGCGGCAGGGCGACGACGTCCCGTACCCCCTCCGCCGCCAGGGACTCCAGCACCCCGTGCACCGACGGCACGTTGAAGTCCAGGAACCCGGTCTCCACGCGCAGCCCCGGCCGCAGCGACCGCACCCGCTCCACCAGGGCGTGCACGGTCGCCGCGTGCCGCGGATCGCGGCTGCCGTGGGCGATGACGAGAAGAACCGGGGCGCGCATCTCAGCCCTTCACCAGCAGACCGCGGCTGCGCAGCACCCACCGCTCCAGCGGGCTGAAGATCAGCAGGTCGATCGCGACGCCGACGAACAGGATGAGCAGGATGGCCTCGAACACCATGGCCATGTCGCTGGCGTTGCGGCCGTTCTCCAGCAACTGGCCGAGGCCCACGCCCAGATCGGGGAAGGACGCGATGATCTCGGCGGCCATCAGCGAACGCCACGAGAACGCCCAGCCCTGCTTGAGCCCCGCCACGTAGCCGGGCATCGCGGCGGGCAGCGTCACGTGCCAGACGCCCTTCAGACCCGTCGCGCCCAGCGTGCGGCCGGCCCGCAGGAACAGCGGCGGCACCTGGTCGACGCCGGACACCAGACCGTTGGCGATCGACGGGACCGCGCCGAGCAGGATCACCGCGTACATCATCGAGTTGTTCAGGCCCAGCCAGATCACGGCCGGCGGCACCCACGCCACCGACGGCAGCGACTGCAGACCGGACAGGATCGGGCCGATGGCCGCGCGCACGAACTTCGCCCGGGCCACCAGCAGCCCCAGCGGGGTGCCGATGACCAGGGCCAGCGCGAAGCCGAGCAGACCGCGCGAGACGCTGGTCCAGATGTAGCCGAGCAGCGTGCCCTGGAGCCAGGCCTCCTTGAAGGCGTCGCCGACGGCCGCCGGCGAGGGCAGCTTGGTCGGGTTGTTCACGACCGGATACAGCAGGGCCCACACCGCCAGGACCACCGCGATGGCGACGATCGGCGGCAGGATCTTGTTCACGAACGTCTGCCGGAACGGCGGACGGCCCGTGGTGGTGGTCTCCAGCGCGTCGAGGCCCGCCTCGACGCTCCCGGCGTCCTGGCCCGGCGCGTCCTGGGCCGGCGTCGTCTCAGTGCTGGCCATGACGGCGGATCTCCCCCCGCAGTACATCGGTGATCTCAAGGGACAGTTCGGCGACGGGGGCGTCCTCGATGCGCCGCGGCTGCGGGATGTCCACGCTCCACTCGCGCGCGATCCGGCCCGGCCGCGAGGACAGCAGCACGACCCGCTGGGCGAGCCGCACCGCCTCGCGCACGTTGTGCGTGACGAACAGCACGGACAGGCCCGTCTCCGCCCAGATCCGGGTCAGCTCGTCGTGCAGCACGTCCCGGGTGATGGCGTCCAGCGCCGAGAACGGCTCGTCCATCAGCAGCAGGTTGCTCTCCTGGGCGAGCGCGCGGGCCAGCGCGGCCCGCTGCCGCATGCCGCCCGACAGCTCGTGGACGCGCTTGCCGTGCGCGCCCTTCAGCCGGACCAGGGCGAGCAGCTCCTCGGCCCGCTCGCGCCGCTCCGGCTTCGCAACTCCCCGGAGCTTCAGGGCGAGTTCGATGTTCTTGCCCGCGGTCAGCCACGGGAACAGTGCGTGCTCCTGGAACATCAGGGCCGGGCGCCCGTCCGTCGTGATGGCGCCGGCGGAGGGCCGATCGAGCCCCGCCACCAGGTTCAGCAGCGTGGACTTGCCGCAGCCCGAGGCCCCCAGGAGGGTGACGAACTCGCCAGGAGCGACATCGAGGCTGATGTCGTCCAGCACGAGCTGCTGCCCGCCCGGAGTCGGAAAAGACTTCGAGACATGCTCAAGACGCGCCGCGTACTGCGTCGTTTCGGCGGCCTTGGCGAAGGTCGTGGCCATGGTCGTCACCTCCTGGGGACTGGTCGAGACCTGCGTCAGCTCGTGCCGAGACCGGCCGCGTCGACCGTGCTCGCGCCCTCGGCCTTGAGGACCTTGTTGAGGATCGTGAGGTCGTAGATGCCCTTCAGGTCGGGCTGCTTGAGCAGACCGGCCTTCACGGCGTGCTGCGCCTCGGTGTCGAGCGTGGCGGCCAGCGGGTCGTCGGTGAACCGGATCGACTTCCACGCCGGGTCCAGGACCTTCGTCGGCAGCGCCTTGCCGGAGTCATCCGCCAGCTGCTTGTTCGCAGCCGCCTGCGCCTGGTCCGGGTTGGCGTTGATCCACTTGTTGGCCTCGACCGAGGCCTTCAGCACCGCCTCGACCGCCTTCGGGTGCTCCTTCAGGAACGACTGCCGCACGATGATGTTCGTGATCACGAACTTCTTGTCCGGCCACAGCGACGACTCGTCCAGCAGCACCTTGCCGCCCTCGGCGACCAGCTTCGACGCGGTCGGCTCCGGCACCCAGGCGCCGTCGATCGAGCCGTTCGCGAAGGCGTCCGGGGTCACCTTGTTGTCGGTGCGCACGACCGACACATCGCCCTTGCCGCTCTGCGCGTCGACCGTCCAGCCCTGCTCCGCGATCCAGTTGAGGAACGCCACGTCCTGCGTGTTGCCCAGCTGCGGGGTGGCGATCTTCTTGCCCTTGACGTCCTTGAGGGACGTGATCTTCTTCGGGTTGACGACCAGCTTCACCCCGCCGGACGCCGAACCGCCGATGATCTTCAGGCTCTTGCCGTTCGACTTGGTGTAGCCGTTGATCGCGGGGGAGGGGCCGATCCAGCCGATGTCGATGGACCCGGAGTTCAGCGCCTCGATCTCGGACGGACCGGCGTTGAAGAGCGCGTAGTCCGCCTTGGTGGCACCCAGTTCCTTCTGGAAGATGCCCTGCTGACGGGCGACCAGTGCGGTGCCGTGCGTCAGGTTGCCGAAGTAGCCGATCCTGACGGAGCCGAGTCCGTCGATCTTCTTCGCGCCGGCGGCGACCTTCGCGGTGTCGTCCTTGTGCGCTGCGGATCCGTAACCGCAGGCGGCGAGGGTGAGGAGGGGGAGCGTGGCTATCACCGCAAGGCTGCGGCGGAAGGCGGTTGTTGCAGGCACGGGAGGTGTTCCTCTCGGAGGCCCGGCGGTCACGGTCTCTCAGGTCGTGGCCGGGAGGTCGGCAGGTCTTCGTCTACGGCGGTGGGGGGTGAGGGCGCGCAAGCGGTGCGCGTACGTCAGCGCACACATCGGGCCACTCCGCCCTGCCCGCTGCCGAGGGCGCCGCTGCCGACGCGGCCGCCCTCCTTGGCGAACGTCGAGTACACGTCGGTCGTCGTCATGTCAGAAGTCCCAGCCGTCCTCGTCGGCCCGGTCCTTGACCGGCTCCGGGGCCGCGAACGACTCGCCGACCATGCCCGCGGTGAGCGTGGTGCCGTCGGCCGGGTCGATCAGGATGAAGGAGCCGGTGCGGCGCGAGTCGGCGTAGGAGTCGACCGGCAGCGGCTCGGCGGTACGGATCTTCACCCGGCCGATGTCGTTGGCGACGAGCTGTCCCGGGTGCGGGTGCAGGGACAAATCGTCGAGCGTGAGCCGGGACGGGATGTCCTTCACGATCGCCTTGACCGTGCGGGTGCCGTGCTTGAGCAGCACCCGGTGCCCGACGGTCAGCGGCGCGTCCGCCACGTGGCAGACGGTCGCCTCCACGTCCTGGGTGGTGGCCGGCGCGTCCTTGGTCGGCACGATCAGGTCACCGCGCGAGACGTCGACGTCGTCCTGGAGCAGCAGGGTCACCGACTGCGTCGTCCACGCCACGTCGACCGGCTCGCCCAGCAGGTCGATGCCGGAGATCCTCGTGGTCCGGCCGGACGGCAGGATCGTGACCTGTTCGCCGACCCGGAAGGTGCCGGCCGCGATCTGGCCCGCGTAGCCCCGGTAGTCCGGGTGTGCGGCGGTCTGCGGCCGGATCACGTACTGCACGGGCAGCCGGGCGTGGCAGTGCGCCAGGTCATGGCTGACCGGCACGGTCTCCAGGTGCTCCAGGACGGTCGGGCCGCCGTACCAGTCCATGTTCGCGGACGGCTCCACCACGTTGTCACCGGCGAGCGCCGAGATCGGGATGGCGGTGACCTCGGGGACGCCCAGCTCGGTCGCGTACGCCGTGAACTCCTCGGCGATCGACGCGAACACCGTCTCCTCGTAGGCGACGAGGTCCATCTTGTTGACCGCGAGGACCACGTGCGGCACGCGCAGCAGCGCGGCGATCGCCGCGTGCCGACGGGTCTGCTCGACCACGCCGTTGCGGGCGTCGACCAGGATCACCGTCAGCTCGGCCGTGGAGGCGCCGGTGACCATGTTCCGCGTGTACTGCACATGGCCGGGCGTGTCGGCCAGGATGAACCGGCGCCGGGGCGTGGCGAAGTAGCGGTACGCCACGTCGATCGTGATGCCCTGCTCCCGCTCGGCGCGCAGGCCGTCGGTGAGGAGGGCGAGGTCCGGCGCGTCCTGGCCGCGGCTCGCGGAGGCACGCTCCACGGCCTCCAGCTGGTCTGCGAGGACCGACTTGGAGTCGTGCAGCAGCCGTCCCACCAGGGTGGACTTGCCGTCGTCGACGGAGCCGGCGGTGGCGAACCGCAGCAGGGTGGTGGCCGAGAGCGCCTCGGTCGTGGTCGTGCTCATGGCTAGAAGTACCCCTCGCGCTTGCGGTCTTCCATCGCGGCCTCGGACAGCTTGTCGTCGGCGCGGGTCGCGCCCCGCTCGGTGAGCCGGGAGGCGGCGATCTCGGCGATCACGGCGTCCAGCGTGGTGGCGTCGGAGTCGACGGCACCGGTGCAGGACATGTCACCGACGGTCCGGTAGCGCACGAGCCGCTTCTCGACCCTCTCGCCGTCCTTCGGACCGCCCCACTCACCGGCGGTCAGCCACATGCCCGACCGCGCGAACACCTCGCGCTCGTGCGCGAAGTAGATCTGCGGCAGCTCGATCTTCTCCCGCTCGATGTACTGCCACACGTCCAGCTCGGTCCAGTTGGACAGCGGGAAGACCCGGACGTGCTCGCCCGGGGCGTGCCGGCCGTTGTACAGGTTCCACAGCTCGGGGCGCTGGCGGCGCGGGTCCCACTGGGAGAACTCGTCGCGCAGCGAGAACACCCGCTCCTTGGCGCGGGCCTTCTCCTCGTCACGGCGCCCGCCGCCGAAGACCGCGTCGAACTTCTCGCTCTGGATCTTCTCCGTCAGCGGCAGCGTCTGCAGCGGGTTACGGGTGCCGTCGGGACGTTCCTTCAGCACACCCCGGTCGATGTAGTCCTGGACGGAGGCCACATGGAGGCGCAGCCCATGGGCGGCCACCACACGGTCCCGGTACTCAAGGACCTCCGGGAAGTTGTGTCCCGTGTCCACATGCAGCAGCGAGAACGGCACCGTGGCCGGCGCGAACGCCTTCAGCGCCAGGTGCAGCATGACGATGGAGTCCTTGCCCCCGGAGAACAGGATCACCGGGTTCTCGAACTCGCCCGCCACCTCACGGAAGATGTGCACCGCCTCGGACTCCAGCGCGTCCAGATGAGACAGGGCGTACGGGCTGCCCGTACCGTCCTTCACCGTGGCGACGGTCGTCATGCCAGTCCCCTCTCGCTCAGCAGGGCGTACACCGACGCGGCGGACTCCTGCACGGTCTGGTTCTGCGACTCGATCCGCAGATCCGGGGTCTCGGGCTCCTCGTAGGGGTCGTCGACCCCGGTGAGCCCGGTCAGCTCGCCCGCGGCCTGCTTGGCGTACAGCCCCTTCACATCGCGGACGCTGCACACGTCGACCGGGGTCGCCACGTGGATCTCCAGGTACGGCGTGGTGTTCTCGGCGTGCCGCTTGCGCACCGCCTCCCGGCTGTCCGCGTACGGCGCGATCACCGGCACCAGCGCCGTGACGCCGTTGCGGGCGAGCAGTTCGGCGACGAAGCCGATGCGCTGCACGTTGGTGTGCCGGTCCGCGCGGCTGAAGCCGAGGCCGGCCGAGATGAACTCGCGGATCTCGTCGCCGTCGAGCACCTCGACGCGGTGGCCCTCGCCGCGCAGCCGGCCGGCCAGCTCGTACGCGATGGTGGTCTTGCCGGCGCTCGGCAGACCCGTGAGCCAGACGGTGGCCCCGGTCGTCACGTGGTTCTCCTGGGTCGAGTCGTTCGAGTCGTTCGTCATCCGTGCAGTCCGCACTCGGTCTTGGCGCGGCCCGCCCAGCGGCCGGCCCGCGCGTCCTCGCCCGCGAGGACCCGGCGGGTGCAGGGGGCGCAGCCGATGGAGGCGTATCCGTCCGTCAGCAACGGGTTGGTGAGGACGCCGTGTTCGGCGACGTAGGCGTCCACGTCGTCCTGCGTCCAGCGGGCGATCGGGGAGATCTTGACCTTCTGCCGCTTCTCGTCCCAGCCGACCACCGGGGTGTTCGCCCGGGTCGGGGACTCGTCGCGGCGCAGGCCGGTCGCCCAGGCCCGGTAGCCCTTCAGGCCCTCCTCAAGCGGCCGCACCTTGCGCAGCGCGCAGCACAGGTCGGGGTCGCGGTCGTGCAGCTTCGGTCCGTACTCGGCGTCCTGCTCGGCGACCGTCTGCCTCGGGGTGAGCGTGATGACGTTGACGTCCATCACGGCCTCGACGGCGTCCCGGGTGCCGATGGTCTCCTCGAAGTGGTAGCCGGTGTCGAGGAAGACGACATCCACGCCCTTGCGCACCCGGGAGGCGAGATGGGCGACCACCGCGTCCTCCATGGACGAGGTGACGCAGAAGCCGGGGCCGAAGGTGTCCACCGCCCACTGGAGGATCTCCAGCGCGGAGGCGTCCTCCAGGTCCCGGCCCGCCTGCTCGGCGAGCGCCTTCAACTCCTCGGCCGTACGCTGTTCCTGAGCCGTCGTCATGTCCGGTCATCCCCTCCGTGGTCGGCCCGCTGGAGCCCCCGGGCCAGCAGCCCGAGGAACTTCAGCTGGAATGCGCGGTTGCACGCCCCGCATTCCCAGGCGCCGTGACCCTCCTCGTGCGGACGCAGGTCCTCGTCACCGCAGTAGGGGCAGTAGAAAGGCGCGGCGCGCTCGCTCATGACAGGGCCTCCTCGGAGGCGCGGGCGGCCCAGGCGGCGAACCGCTCGCCGTTCTCGCGCTCGGCCTGGAAGCGCTTCAGCACCCGCTCGATGTAGTCGGGCAGTTCCTCCGCGGTGACCTTCAGGCCGCGCACCTTGCGGCCGAAGCCGGCCTCCAGACCGAGGGCGCCGCCGAGGTGCACCTGGTAGCCCTCGACCTGCTCGCCCCGGTCGTTCAGGACCAGCTGGCCCTTGAGGCCGATGTCCGCGACCTGGATCCGGGCGCAGGCGTTCGGGCAGCCGTTGAGGTTGATGGTGAGCGGCTCGTCGAAGTCCGGCAGACGGCGTTCCAGTTCGTCGATCAGCGTCGAGCCGCGCTGCTTGGTCTCGACGATCGCGAGCTTGCAGAACTCGATGCCGGTGCAGGCCATGGTGCCGCGCCGGAAGGAGGACGGCCGGGCGGTGAGGTCCAGCGCGTCGAGCCCTTCGACCAGCGACTCGACCTTGTCCTCGTCGACGTCGAGGACGATCATCTTCTGCTCGACCGTGGTGCGGACCCGGCCGGAGCCGTGCGCCTCGGCGAGGTCGGCGATCTTCGTCAGCGTGGCGCCGTCGACCCGGCCGACCCGCGGGGCGAAACCGACGTAGAACCGGCCGTCCTTCTGCCGGTGCACGCCGATGTGGTCGCGCCACTGCTGGGCCGGCTGCTCGGGGGCGGGCCCGTCGATCAGCTTGCGTCCGCCCAGGTACTCGTCCTCCAGCACCTGACGGAACTTCTCCGCGCCCCAGTCCGCGACGAGGAACTTCAGCCGGGCCCGGTTGCGCAGCCGGCGGTAGCCGTAGTCCCGGAAGATCGAGACGACGCCCTCGTGGACGTCCGCGACCTCCTCCAGCGGCACCCAGGCGCCGAGCCGCACGCCCAGCTTGGGGTTGGTGGACAGACCGCCGCCGACCCAGACGTCGAAGCCCGGGCCGTGCTCGGGGTGCCGTACGCCGACGAAGGCCACGTCGTTGATCTCGTGCACGACGTCCATCAGCGGCGAGCCGGAGATGGCCGTCTTGAACTTGCGGGGGAGGTTCGAGTACGCCGGGTTGTTCAGCACCCGGCGCTTCATCTCCTCCAGGGCCGGGGTGGCGTCGATGATCTCGTCCTCGGCGATGCCCGCCACCGGGGAGCCGATCATCACACGCGGGGTGTCACCGCAGGCGGTCACGGTGGACAGGCCCACGCCCTCCAGCCGCTCCCAGATCTCGGGCACGTTCTCGATCTGGATCCAGTGGTACTGGACGTTCTGCCGGTCGGTGATGTCGGCGGTGCCCCGCGCGAACTCCTGCGAGATCTCGCCGATCACGCGCAGCTGCCGCGTGGTGAGGGCGCCGCCGTCGATGCGCACCCGCATCATGAAGTAGCGGTCGTCCAGCTCCTCCGGCTCCAGCACCGCGGTCTTGCCGCCGTCGATCCCGGGCTTGCGCTGGGTGTACAGACCCCACCAGCGCATCCGGCCGCGCAGATCGCTCGGGTCGATCGAGTCGAAACCGCGCTTGGAATAGATCGTCTCAATGCGTGTCCGCACATTGAGACCGTCGTCGTCCTTCTTGACCTGCTCGTTCCCGTTGAGCGGGGTGAAGTGCCCCGCGGCCCACTGACCCTCGCCGCGGTGACGGCTCACCTTGCGGCGCGGCGCGGAGGCGGCGGGGTTCTGTGGGGTGGCGGCCATGGTTCTACGTCCTTCGGGACAGGCGGGAAGGGGCTCTGACCTGCGCATGAGCGCGCATGCGGGCATGCTCGCGCGGCATTGCGCGGCAGAAATCAGGTGCGGGGAAGTGCGGCGGTGCTGGTGGGCTCAGCTCGCCGGACAGATGGCGCTGGACATGCGGCCGAGGTCGACGTGCCGCCGACTCACCAAGGCAATTCCAGTTCCAGACATGACGGAAGCGTGTCACGGCGATCTGGACACAGTCCAGCTTTATCCATCATGCGGACATCCTTGTCCCGAAATATGGAACAAGGGTGTCGTCGCTCACATGCGCCGCCGAAGCCTTGTCCCGGCAGGTCGGGCCGGGTATGCGGAGGTACGGGCGCCGGACGGGCTCAGGCGGGGTACGCCCCCGGCCACGGACCGGGCGTCGCCGTCTCCGGCTCCAGCTCGACCTTCGTGTCGAACAGCGTGAAGCCCCGCCGCCGGTAGTTGTCCAGGGCGAACTCGCCGTCCTTGCTGCACGTGTGCAGCCACACCCGCTTCGTCGGCGCCCGCCCCGGCCACCGCTCCGCCAGGTCCCAGGCGCGGGCCGTGCCGTACGACAGCAGATGACCGCCGATGCGCCGGCCGCGGAAGGCGGGGATCAGCCCGAAGTAGACGATCTCCACCACGCCCTCGTCCTGTGCCGCCAGCTCCACGTAACCGGCGGGCGTACCGCGGTCGTAGGCCACCCAGGTCTCCACCCCGGGTCGCGCCAGGTACTCCTGCCACACGGTGTACGGCCAGCTCAGCCGGTCGGTCCAGCGGATGTCGCCGCCGACCGAGGCGTACAGGAAGCGGCTGAACTCGGGGGAGGGGGCCGTGGCGCGGACGATCCGGACGTCGTCGCCCTCCGGTGCGGCGGCGGGCAGGAGATCGGCCGGGGACGTCTGCTCCAGGGACCAGGTGGTGACGGGGACGCTGCTCATGCGGGCCAGGGAATCATCCCGCCGCGGATCTGTCGATCGACCTGGTCACCCCGCGTGCGGCCAGGGGGGAAGGGAGCTCGCTCCGGCAGCGGCCCGCCGCCGCGGACCCGGGGTGCGCGATCAGTCCGACGAGCGGTCCAGGTCGGCCAGCGGCAGGGCGAAGAGCATCCGGTCCGACAGCGACCAGACCTCGCCGGTCTCCTGCCAGTACGACAGCGAGCCCGCCTCCTCGGCCCAGCAGCGGTGCGAGGCGTCCGCCCCGCACTGGGCCGCCCTCGCGCCCGTGAGGTCCTGCCGCCACAGCCCGCCGTGTCCGTCCCGCGAGCCGGGCAGGCGTCCCACATACCAGGACGGGCGGGTCGCGCCGGGCTCCCGGTACGACAGCACGCCCCGGATCCCGGCCGCCCGGGTCCGGTACTCCTCCACCGCGTTCACCCGGCCCGCGGCGTCCGTGGCGAGCAGCCCGCCGCGCGCGGGATCCGTGCTGAAGGCGTACCGCCACAGCCGGGCCGGATGATCGCCGCCGGGCGCCGTCCACTCCGCGGCGACCAGGCTGTCGGGCGCCGTGCTCCGGTCCAGGGCGAGCGCGCCGGGGCACGGCGGCCCGTCGGCGGCGCAGCGCCCGGCGGTGAAGCGGTAGGAGGCGACCGCGGGCATCACGTACCGGTAGCCGTCCGCGGACCAGCCGCCGGGCACCCGGCCGATCGCGGGCCCGTCGACGTCGGTGCGCTGGATGCGGTCGAGGTCGTAGACATAGAGCGCGTCGGCGCCGCCGCTCCTCGCGGTGACCAGCAGCTTGTCCTGGTACCAGACCATGCCGGAGACCCCGGAGACCAGGCCCCGGTAGTTCCGGCCGCCGTCGACCGGCAGCACCAGCAGCACCCAGCGGTAGGAGAGGCGGGCGGGGTCGTCGGCGTTCACGAAGGCGACCCGGGCGAGGCCGCGCTCCGCGGTGCGGCCGGCGGTGGTGCTGTGGGTCCAGCCCGCGAGGAGCACCCGGTGCGTGCCCCAGACGCCGTCGTCGTCGGCGTCCCCGGAGGTCGTCACCGACGCCGGCCGCCAGGCGGCCGCGGCATCCGCCGGGTCCCAGCAGTAGGCGCGGGCGACGGCCGGGGCGACGGGCAGGGAGGAGCGGTCGGCGGAGGAGCAGCGGGCGGACTCGTTCATCTCGCGGTCGGCGCTCGCGAGGACGTCGGCCACGCCGACCGGGGTGCCCATCGACGCGGACAGCCGGTCCAGCGTACGGGCGGGGACGAGATGTTCCTGCAGGCGCAGCCGGCCGGTGTCGGCGGGGGAGGAGAGCGGCTTGAGCGCGCCCGGGCTGTCGGTGACATCCGCCTGGGAGGCGCTGATCAGGGTCGCGGCCGCGGTGAGCGCCAGCGCGGTCCCGGCCAGGACCGCGCGCAGCGCGGCGCCGCGTCTGCGCCGGCGGTGTCTGCCGCGATGCTTCATCTCGTCCCCTCTTTCAGGGCTCCTTCGCCTCCGAGGTGCCTCGGTGGCCCGGTACGGGCCGAGGCGGGCCAACTGTGCCTGGTGGTCCGTACGTTGACGCCTGGCGCAGCCGGGGAGGCCCTGACAGGATGCTACGGCAGTAACGGCCCGCGCAGGGCGAAGACCCCGCAATTACGCGCAGGACATCGTCAGGGGGCGGCGGGCCGCGTGCCTCCGAGAGTCGTCCGGCGACGCGAGATCGCCGGCGCCGTCGAAGAAATCAGCAGGTCAAGAGGGTCGTCGGGGAGCAACACCGCCGTTTCCACGTCCTCGCGGAAACGATACGGTCGATGCTGGAGAAGTTCCCCGAGGTACCGCCGGATCCGCGACATCTCGGCTCGCACCGTCACCGTGCGTGAGGGATCCCCGAACAGGTCCCCGGCGAGCGCCGCCGCACCCCGGCCGGAACGGTGCTCGGCGAGCAGATAGATCAATTCCGCGTGCCGAGGACTGAGTTCACGCGACCAGGACCCTGCCGAACCACTCACCGTCAGCGTGCTGCGCCAGGGCCTGGCGAGGTCCAGCACGAGCCGGGTCGCCGTGGTCGCGGGCTCGTCCGCCGCCCGCAGCAGCCAGCCCCCGGCCAGCGGCTCCACCGCGCACGAACCCAGCGAGGGCAGCCACCGCAGGCCCGGCGCGAGCGACTTGGGCAGCGCGACCCGCCGTACGTACGGCATCCCGGACACCGCCGCCGACCAGCCGTCGCGGTCCACCACCAGCGCCCGGCCGTCCAACCGGGCCAGCAGCGGGGCCGCCACCGCCCGCAGCCGTTCCAGCGAGTCCAGATGCAGTTCCCGCAGGCGCGCCTCGGCCAGTTTGGCCACCGAGTCCACCCAGGCCAGCGTCGCCGGATGCATCGTCTCCAGCGGGCCGCTGACGTCCACGACACCGATCAGCCGGCCGTCCCGGGGGTCGGTGATCGGCGCGCCCGTACACGTCCAGGAGGCGTGGGAGCGTACGAAGTGCTCGGCGGCGAAGACCTGTACGGGCCGGCGCACCACCGCCGGGGTGCCCACGCCGTTCGTGCCGACGACGTCTTCACGCCAGTCCGCGCCGAGTTCAAAACCGAGGCCGTCCGCCTTGCGCAGCACCGGCGGGGCGCCCTCCCGCCACAGCACCCGTCCCTCCGCGTCCGCGACGACCATGATGTGCTGGGCGACGTCCGCGACCGAAAGCAGACCCTCGCGCAACACCGGCAGTACGTGCCGCAGCGGCGACTCCTCGCGCCGGCGCCGCACTTCGTCCGACGGCAGCAGCCCCGACCGGAAGTCGTGGTCGGGGTCCACGCCGCTGCGCAGCATGCGCCCCCAGGACTGCTCGATCACCGGCCGCGGCGCGATCCGCGCACGGTGACCGGCGAGCGTGGCCTCGCGCACCTCGTTCAGCACGCGCGCCGCCTGCGCCGCGTCCACGGCGGCCAGGCGCGCCACGTTCATCGGCGGGTTCACCACTGGGGTCCTCCCGGGAAAAGGGCCCGAAGGGGCCCGGAAAAGGTCTTCGAACACGCATGTCAAGCCGTACCGGCGGCGGTTTCCGGCCCGGTTGCGCCCCTCATACTGCCCCGAGGCGTATGGCGGAGGCACATACTCCGCACACGTGAGCCAACAAGTTGCAACCCCTTGCAACCCTGGTGAACTTGTCGAAGGTGGCCGAGACTTGACCCCCGGGGTGGTGCCGTGTCGGCGCAGCACCACCCCGTCCCTCGGGAGGGTCGGCCGGCGTCGCGCCACACGTCGGCGCCCTTTTCACGGCACGGGACGTGCTCGTTCCACGATCGCCGTCAGGTCCAGGCCCGTCGGCAGGGTGCCGAAGCTCGCTCCGTGGTCGCCGCCCAGACGGGAGGCGCAGAAGGCGTCGGAGACCTCCGGCGGGGCGTGACGGACCAGGAGGGAACCCTGGAGGACCAGAGCGAGACGCTCCACCAGGCGGCGGGCGCGGGCCTCGACGCCGTCCAGGTCGGCGAGTTCGGTGAACAGGTCCTTCACCGCCCGGTCCAGCCGGTGGTCGGCGCCATGGGCGCGGCCGATCTCGGTCAGGCAGGCGTCCAGCGCGCCCGGCTCGCGCTGCAGCGCCCGGAGCACGTCCAGCGCCTGGACGTTTCCCGCGCCCTCCCAGACGGAGTTCAGCGGCGACTCCCGCACCAGCCGCGGCAGCCCGGACTCCTCGACGTAACCGTTGCCGCCCAGGCACTCCGCGGCCTCCACCGCGACGGGCGTACAGCGCTTGGTGATCCAGTACTTGGCGGCCGGCACCGCGAGCCGCAGGAAGGCGCGCTCCTGCTCGCTCCCGTCGTCGTGGGCGGCCGCCAGCCGCAGCGCGAGCGTGGTCGCGGCCTCGGACTCCAGGGCGAGGTCGGCCAGGACGTTGCGCATCAGCGGCTTGTCGATCAGCGCGGTGCCGAACGCCTCCCGGTGCGCGCAGTGGTGCACGGCCTGTGCCACCGCCTGCCGCATCAGTCCCGCCGAGCCGAGCGCGCAGTCCAGCCGGGTCGCGGCGACCATGTCGATGATGGTCCGCACCCCGCGCCCCTCCTCGCCGACCCGGCGCGCCCAGGTCCCGTCGAACTCGACCTCGGCGGAGGCGTTGGACCGGTTGCCCAGCTTGTCCTTCAGCCGCTGGAGCAGAAACACGTTCCGGGCGCCGTCCGCGAGGACCCGGGGCACGAGGAAGCAGGTCAGCCCGCCGGGGGCCTGCGCGAGCACCAGGAAACCGTCGGACATCGGCGCCGAGCAGAACCACTTGTGCCCGGTCAGCGTGTACGTCCCGGCCTCGGCGAGGGGCCGGGCCTCGGTGGTGTTCGCCCGTACGTCGCTGCCGCCCTGCTTCTCCGTCATGGCCATGCCGAAGAGGGCGCCGGGTTTCCGCGAGGCGGGCCGCAGCTCACGGTCGTAGACCGTCGACGTCAGCCGCGGCACCCACTCCGCCGCCAGCTCCGGATCGGCACGCAGCGCGGGCACGGCCGCGTGCGTCATCGACAACGGGCAGCAGTTGCCCGCCTCGACCTGGGTCCAGACCAGGAAGGCGGCCGCCCGGCGCGCGTGCCCCGCGGGCCGCGTCCAGGCCGCCGTCAGCCCCGCCCCCACCCCCTTGCCGAGCAGCCGGTGCCAGGCCGGGTCGAAGTCGACCTCGTCGATCCGGTGGCCGTACCGGTCATGAGTGCGCAGCCGGGGCGGATTCTCGTTCGCCCGCGCCCCCCACTCCTGCACCTGCGCCGAGCCGGCGGCACGGCCCAGCACGGACAGCTCCTCGCGCACCTCGTCCAGCACGTCCGGACCGGTGTGGCGCTCGACGGCCGCCACGAGCGCCCGGTCGGCGGTGAACACGTCGTATCCGGCGAGCGGGGGCGGCTGGTTCGTCACGGTGTGGGTGGAGGTGCCTGCCATGATCGCGAACCTATCCGGGACGGTGCTGGTGATGGCCTCCAGCGTGGCACAGCGGCCCGTACCGGGGGGACAGAAGCCGATCAACCGGGCCGGGGAGCGTGGTCGACCGGGCCGGAAGGTGAGGCCGGTCCGGTGCTGCGGATACCTTTGGGTCGTGCAGCCAGCAAGTGAACCCCCCACGCGGCCCGCCGGTCGCCTCCACCGGGCCAGAGCCCTCTACCGGAACGTCTCCAAGCGCAGGACCGCCTGGCTGCTGCTCAAGGACACCGTCAACTCCTGTGTGGAGTACCGCATCCTGGGCCTCGCGGCCGAGGCCGCGTTCTTCACGCTGCTGTCCGTGCCGCCCCTGCTGCTGTGCCTCATCGGACTGCTCGCCTACGTCGACACCTGGACCGGCGCCCACAGCATCCAGAGCCTGGAGACCAACATCCTCGACGCCTCGCGGACGGTCCTGTCCGACAAGGGCGTCAAGGACATCACCCAGCCGATACTGCACGACGTGATGAAGGGCGGCCGCCCCGACATCATCTCCATCGGCTTCGTGTTCGCCCTGTGGTCCGGCTCCCGCGCGGTGAACGTCTTCATCGACACCATCACCGTCATGTACGGCCTCGACGGAGTCCGGGGCATCGTCAAGACACGCATGATGTCGTTCCTGCTGTTCATCGTGGCGCTGCTGATCGGCTCGGTGGCACTGCCGTTGATGGTGGCGGGCCCGGACGCCGTGGTGCGGGTGGTGCCCTGGTCGGAGACGCTGGTGCAGGTCCTGTACTGGCCTGTCGTCATCCTCCTGTCCATCGCCTTCCTGACGACGCTGTACCACGTGTCCGTGCCGGTCCGCTCGCCGTGGATCGAGGACGTCCCCGGCGCCCTCGTCGCCCTGGCCATGTGGGTCCTCGGCAGTTTCCTGCTGCGCATCTACCTCGTGCACACCATCGAGGGCGCCACCATCTACGGCTCCCTCGCCGCGGCCGTCGCCGTCCTGTTGTGGATCGGCGTGTCGGCCTTCGCCGTCCTCGTCGGCGCGGCCGTGAACGCGGCGATCGACCGGGTCTGGCCCGCCGCCGCCACGGCCGCCGCCCGCGAGGCGAACGAACGGGTCCGCGAGGCCCAGGTCGCCGAGTACGTCGCCTGGGCGTCGGCGGCCCGCGAGACCGACCCCGACGACCCCGAGATGCCCTCCGAATTCCCCGAACGCTGGTCGCGCTTCCTCCCCCCGGAGGACGTCACGGCCCGGCTGCGCACCCACGCCAAGAACCCGCACCACCACCATGCCCACAACGGGAGCGGGGAACCGCACAAGGGCCAGGGTCCGGGGAAGGATCAGGGTCCTCAGGGGCAGGGGCAGGGGCAGGGGCAGGGCCACGGGCCGGGGAGCGCGCCGCCGCAGGGGCAGTGAGGAGCGCGCCGGAGAGCAGGCGGGCAGGGGCAGGCGGGCAGGCGGCGGGGCCGGGCGCGCGCGGCGGCCCTCCCGGTCCGCTCAGGGCTTCCACACGCCGTCCGCCGCGGCCTCCCGTACGACGTCACCGAAGTCCCGCGGCTCGCGCCCCAGTACCTGCCGTACGCCGTCGGACAGGTGGGCGTTGTGGCCGTCGAGCAGGGAGGCGAACAGCTCGACCAGGAACTCCACCTCCTCGGGCGGCAGCCCGAACGCGGCCATCCGCTCGCCGTAGTCGCGGGCCGACACCGCCCGGTACGCCAGTTCCCGGCCCGTCGCCGCCGCGATCTCCGCGACCGCCTCGCCGAAGCTCAGCAGCCGCGGCCCGGACACCTCCAGCGTCCGTTCCACGTACCGCTCGCCGCCGGTGAGCGCCGCCACCGCGACGTCCGCGACGTCCCGCACGTCGACGAACGGCTCCCGCACCGCTCCGCCCGGAAACACCAGCTCCCCGGCCGCCCGTATCTCCTCGACGAGCGGCCCCTCGCTGAAGTTCTGCGCGAACCACGCGGCCCGTACGGCCGTCCACTCGGCCCCGGACTCCGCGAGCGCCCGCTCCGTCGGCCGGGCCTGCTCCTCACCCCGCGCGGACAGCAGCACCAGCCGCCGTACGCCCAGCCGCACCGCCTCCCGCGCGAGCCCGCCGACCGCCTCGGGGGCGTCCGGCGCGCCGACGTCCAGCGGGTACACCAGATAAGCCGCGTCGGCGCCACGCAGCGCGGCCTCCCAGGTCGACCGGTCCTGCCAGTCGAAGCCACGCGCGCGCGTGGCGGCACGGACCGTCAGGCCGGCCGCCCGTGCCGCCGCCGCGACCCGGCTCCCCGTACGGCCGGACGCCCCCGTCACGACGACCGTCGGCACCTTCGTGCGATCCGTGTGTTCCGCGTGTTCCGTGTTCTGGGTCATGCCCGCCAGTCAACTGCCGTGCCCCGCCAGGGAACATCGCCGATCCGCTCACTCCCATAAGCGGGCGTCTACGCTGCCTTCATGGACGCACTCGCAGGCCTGCTGGACGGCCCACGCGCGCGTGGCGCCTTCATGATCCGGGCGTGCTTCGACCCGCCGTGGGCCGTCCGCGTGGCGGACGAGGCACCGCTGACCGTGATGCTCATGGCACGCGGCACCTGCTGGATCACCCCGGACGCGGACGGCGTGCCGGTGCGGCTCGGCCCGGGAGACCTCGCGATCACGCGCGGCCCCGACCCGTACACCGCCGGCGACACGCCCGGCACCGCACCGCAGGCGCTCGTCCTGCCCGGCGGCGAGTGCCGCTACCCCGACGGCACCTCCCTGAACGGCTCCATGGACCTCGGCGTCCGCACCTGGGGCGACCGCCCCGACGCAGCCACCGTCATGCTCATCGGCACCTACCTGATGCGCGGCGAGATCCACGGCCGTCTCCTCGACGCCCTGCCGCCCCTGCTGACCCTGCCCGCCGACGTGTGGGACTGCCCGCTCACGCCCCTGCTCGCGGAGGAGATCGTCCGCGACGCGCCGGGCCAGGAGGTCGTCCTGGACCGGCTGCTGGACCTGCTGCTCATCAGCGCCCTGCGGGTCTGGTTCTCCCGCCCGGAGGCGGCTGCCCCCGCCTGGTACCGGGCGCTGGCCGATCCGGTCGTCGGCCGCGCGCTGCGCCTGCTCCAGGACGACCCCGCCCACCCGTGGACGGTGGCCGCGCTCGCCGCCGAGGCCGGGGTGTCCCGCGCGGCCCTCGCCCGCCGCTTCACCGACCTCGTGGGCGAACCCCCGATGGCCTACCTGACCGGCTGGCGGCTCGCCCTCGCCGCCGACCGCCTGCGCGACACCGACCTCACCCTGGACACGATCGCCCGCCAGATCGGCTACGGCAGCGCGTTCGCCCTCTCCACCGCCTTCAAGCGCGTCTACGGCGTGAGCCCCCAGGAGCACCGGGCGGGGCGGGCGGCCGCGGCAGTGGGCGTCTGAGCGGCGCCGAGGGTCCTGTGAAGCAAGGGCCCCTTAAGGGGCGCGGTCCTGGTGATCTCCACCCGCCTCTCCACCCCTGCTCCGATCCGCCCGGCACCGCCTTGGGCCTAGCGTTTTCCGCGGGTCGGCAACGGCATCCGGGCCGGCGAGAAGGCGTAGGGGATGACGAGGCGCGGGACATGGCGGAGGTGCGGGACATGGCGGAGGTGCGGGACATGGCGGAGGCGACGCGGCACGCACGACGGCAGGAAACCGGCACAGCGGCGAACACAGCGCCGGGCACGGCGACCGAGGTGGTGACCGGGCCGAAGACAGGGACGCGGGCAGGGCCGCGGGCCGGTGGCACGGGCTACGGGCCGCTCCTCGGAACAGCCGTCGACATCGTGCTGCCGCTCGTGGTCTTCTACGCGGCCCGCGCTCTAGGTGCCGGCCAGGCACCGGCGCTGTTGCTCAGCGGAGCGCCTCCCGCGCTGCGTCTGCTGTACGGCGCGGTCCGGCATCGCCGGATCGACGGGGTGGACCTGTTCTTCACGGTGCTCTTGAGCGCCGCCGCGCTGGTGACCCTGCTCGGCGGCGGTCCCCGGGTCCTGCTGTTCAAGGACGCGGCGCTGTCCCTCGTGGTCGGCATCTGGGTGCTCGGTACCGGCTTCACCCGCAGGCCCCTCGCCTTCCAGCTGGGGCAGCGGCTGCACCGGGGGCCGACGGTCCGGGCGCGGGCCGGGTTCTGGCAGGGCTCCGCCGAGTTCCGCCGGGCCCTGCGCGTCCTCACCCTGGCCTGGGGCGCCGAGCAACTGCTCGACGGCTCCCTCGGCACCCTCGCCGCCGCCACGCTGCCCACGGACACGGTGCCCCTGCTCACCCGCGTCGCGTCGCTGTCCCTGCTGGCCCTGACGGCCGTGGCCACCGCCGCCTACGCGCGCCGATTCCGCACCCGTCACGGCCTCCCGTTGCTCGGCGCCCCCGGATCCGAAACCACCGGCATACGCACCCCGGCGGCGGCGCTCCCCGGGACCGGACGCCCGAGCTGACCTCCACCGCTCACCGCCGCCGCCGGAGCTTGCGTTCACCGTCGGATCCTGCGCCCACCGGCGGAGTATCGCCCCGGCCGCCCAGCACCGTGCCGGGCGCCGTGGACGACGTAGGCTGGCACGCGTGTACGCGGAGCGGGCCTCCCGGCTGACCGGCGCCGTCGTCTGGACGCACACCCCGAGCAGATCCGGGAACGGGGCGGTGCTCCCCGACGGCTGCATGGACCTGCTGTGGAGCGAGGGGCGGCTGCTGGTCGCGGGACCCGACACCCGCCCCTACGCCCCCGAGGGCCCGGGCCGTGCCTGGGCCGGAATCCGCTTCTTCCCCGGCACCGCGCCCACCCTCCTCGGCGTACCCGCGTACGAACTGCGCGACCTGCGCGTGGAGTTGGCGGATCTCTGGCCCGCCGCCCGGGTCCGCCGGCTGTGCGAGCGCATCGAGGCGGCGCCCGACCCGGCGACGGCGCTGGAGGAGATCGCCCTGGCCGCGGCCGCGCGGGCGCAGGCCCCCGACCCGCTGCTGCACCGGCTGGTGGAGCGCCTCGACGAGGGCCGACCGGTGTCCGCGACGGCCGCCGAACTCGGTCTCGCCGCCCGCACGCTGCACCGCCGCAGCCTGACCGCGTTCGGCTACGGGCCCAAGACCCTGGCCCGCATCCTGCGCCTGCAACGCGCGCTGGCGCTGGCCCGCTCCGGGCTGCCGTACGTCGAGACAGCGATCCGCGCGGGGTACGCGGACCAGCCTCATCTCGCCCGAGAGGTGCGGGAGTTGGCAGGCCGGCCGCTCGGGGAGCTACTCGGCGGCGGGTAGCGGGGCGAACAGGTCGACGCTGTTGCCGTCGGGGTCGTGCACGGTGGCGTACCGCTGCCCCCAGAAGGCGTCCCACGGCTTCAGTTCCCCGTGGTGTCCGGCGCCGATGAGGTCCTCGTACACGGCGTCGACCTCGGCGGGGGAGTCACAGCGGAAGGCGAGCCCCACGCGCCCGCCGCCCTGGGGCGGCCGCCAGCGGGAGTGGAAGGAGCGGACGGTCTCCTCGGTGTCCAGTGCGAGCGTCAGCCCGCCGGGCAACTCGGCCTCGACATGCGGCTGTTCCTCGGACCCGGGCGGGAAGACGAGCCCGAGGCGGCGGTAGAAGGCGAGCGAGGCGGCCAGGTCGGAGGCCACCAGCCCGATCACGGCGAATCGTGCAGTCATGAGCCCACCGTAGGAAGACCCTGCCCGCCCGGTCTTGAAGAAATCGGCCACCCACACAGAAGACGAGCCATGCACCCACCAGCCTCCCGCCCCCGAGGCCACGGTCACCGGGTGCGTGCTTCAAGGAAGTTGGGCGGCTCCGCACCCCCGAGCAACGTTTCTGCGGTGAATCGACTCCACCATTGGGGTGAGTAAAGCTCGCGTACATGGAAGGTCATGTGTCTATCTAGAGAAGCTTTGGTTTTAGTAAAGGACGTCGAACGCGTAGCCCGATCGCTCCGCGTCACCCACCCACAGAAGGAGCCGGACCTTGACCTACGGAAACCAGCTGCGCGAGCGCATCGCCGGGCCCGGGACCACACCCCTGATCGGCGTGTACGACATGTACTCCGCGTCGATCGCGGCCAAGCACTACGACGGCATGTTCGTCTCGGGCTTCGGATTCGCGGCGTCGTACTACGGACTGCCGGACATCGGTTTCATCGCCTGGCCCGACATGGTGGCCTTCGTGCAGCGGCTGAGGGGCGCGTTCCCGCACCACCACCTGCTGGTGGACATCGACGACGGCTACGTCGACCCCGAGGTCGCCTGTCACGTGGTCGAGGGGCTGGAGCGCATCGGGGCCTCCGGGGTGATCCTGGAGGACCAGAAGCGGCCCCGCCGCTGCGGGCACGCCGACGGCAAGCAGGTGCTGCCGCTGGGGGAGTACCTGGAGAAGCTGAACAAGGTCCTGGAGGCCCGCAAGGACCTGGTCGTCGTCGCCCGGACGGACGCCACCGACGAGCACGACATCCTGCACCGTGCCGAGCGGCTGGCCGCCACCGACGCCGATGTCGTCCTCGTCGACGGGGTGCGCAGCGTCGAATGGATCCAGTGCATCCGCACGGTCGTGGGGGACAAGCCCCTGCTGTTCAACCAGATCGCCGGCGGCAAGTCGCCCCGCCTCTCCCTCGGCGAACTGACCGATCTCGGCGTGGACGTGGCGATCTACAGCACTCCGTGCCTGTTCGCGGCGCACGAGGCGGTGGACTGCGCACTCGGCGACCTGAAGGCGGCCGACGGCCGGCTGCCCGAGGTGGACCCCGCGAGCGGCATCGGCGTGAAGGCCTCCACCAGCCTGCTGGAGCGCAACATCGCTCCCGAGCGGCTCACCTCCGAGGGCGTGGGCGTGTGAGCGGTGCCGTGGCCCGGCTGGGGCGGGCGGTGGTCCTCGCCGCCGCGACGGCCGCCGTCGGCGCGGCGCCCGCGGCCGCGTCCGACAGCCTGATCACCGTGATCGACAACTCCCGTGCCGACTCCTGGCTGGAGGTCGACCGTACGGCGAACGTCCAGACCGGCAGGGGCACGGCCGGCAGCGACCACGACGGCAGCGCCGTGGACGCGATCGAGGCCCTGGTCGGCGGCAGAAGCGACCACCGGGAGGTCTGGCAGAACTGAGCCACCGGGAGCCGCCCGGCCGCCACCGTGGCGCGGCCCCGCTGCTTGCCGGGGCCGGGCCGGCCCGGTGCTTGGCGGGCACCGGCCGGTTCAGTCCTCACCGAGGCCGGGGCGGCCGTTCTCGGCGCGTTCGATGTCCTCCTTCGGATCGTGCTCGTCGCCGGGCGTGGCGACGGCGGCGCGGTGCTGTCCGGGGGCGAGCGTCCGGCAGGCGGCGTGGGCCGTGCCGTAGACGGCGGCGAGGGCCACGGCGGGCACCGCGAGGACGGCCACGGTGCGCAGGGTGAGGTTCATGCCGGAGCAACGATCTCGACTGCGGCGCGGTCACCGGCCTGTGCCCGAACAGGCATGCTGTATCAAGGAGTTGGTCGCGCGTCGGGCGGCGCGGCCGTGCTGCCGCGCCGGACCAGCCGGGTGGACAACTCGGTGCGGGTGCCCTCCGGGCGCTCGCCGTGCATCATCCGCACCAGCAGCCGCAGCGCCATCGCCGCCATCTCGCCGACCGGCTGGCGCACGGTGGTCAGGCCCGGGGCGACCCAGCGGGCCTCGGGCAGGTCGTCGAAGCCCACGACGCTCATGTCGTCCGGCACCCGCACCCCCCGTTCCGCGAGCGCGGCGAACACCCCGAGGGCCATCCGGTCCGAGCACACGAACACCGCGGTCGGCGGTTCGGGCAGGTCCAGCAACTCGTGCGTGCGCAGCCGGGCGGTGGCCTCGTCGTATCCGGCGTGCCGCACGTACTCGGCGCGGTGCCGCACCCCGGCCGAGGCGAGCGCGGAACGGTATCCGGCCACCCGTGCGCCGGTGCCCGTCGTGCGCCGCTGGCCGGCGATCACGGCGATCCGCCGGTGGCCCAGCGCGAGCAGATGCTCGGTCGCGCTCACCCCGCCCTGCCAGTTGGCCGCCCCGACCGACACCACCCCGGCCGGCGGCTCGTGCGCGGGGTCGATCAGCACATAGGGGATGCGATGGTGGTCCAGCCAGGCGTACTGCGACGGGGACAGCTCGGCCAGGTTGAACAGCACGCCCGAGGAGCCGCGAGCGGTCAGCTTGTCCAGCCAGCCGTGCTCGCGCCGGTTGCCCCGGGTGCGGTTCGCGCCGGCCGAGACCACCACCTCCAGGCCCGCCTCGTGCGCCGCCGCCTCCACGCCGTGCAGTACGGCGCCCGACCAGGAACTGTCCAGCGAGTGCACCACCAGGTCGACCAAACCCGGTGCCTTCGTCGCGTCGAAGCGGGGGCGGCGCACATAGCCGAGCCGGTCCAGCGCCTCGGTGACCCGGCGGCGGGTCTCCGGCGCCACGTCCTCACGACCGTTGACCACCTTCGACGCGGTGGGCACCGAGACCCCCGCCTCGCGCGCGACCACCGCCAGCGTCGGCCCGGCCGCCACGCTCGCACTCCCCGCACGGACCACAGGAAACCGCCTCTCCGGCCCGCCTTCGGGCCCCGAAAGTTGCGACCAACGCTGCTTCCGCGGCCTGCCCACCGACCATGCAGAAAGCGCTTCCTACGATAGATGTGCGTCAACACGACGTGAAGACGCGGGAATTCACGGGATGGCAGCAGTCAACACTTTCGAAACTCCGAACATCGTCGTGGCGCGATGCCGGAACTGCCGAGGAAAGCTCACTCGCTGCGGAGCGCTGGTCGAGCCGGAAGCCGGTGAAGTCCGCCGCGAGGGAGGCGTCCACGAGGTTCACCGTGTGGATCGCGGCCATGGCACCGGTGAAGCGCAGCCGGGAGCCGTGGTCGTGAGAGCCGGGTGAGGTCCGGCGGCGGGCCGACCGGGCGGCCGGTGCCGAGCGCGGCGTACCGGAACCGGGCCTCGCCGCGCTCGGCGCCCACCCCCAGGGTGAGCGGCGCACCGGCCTCGACGTCGACCACCGCCGCCCGGTGCGCCTCGTCCTCGTCGTGGAAGAGGGCCGGGCGAAACCGTGGGACGGGACCCGGCGCGGGGCAGTCCACGCTCCGGCGACGTCCCCGGGCCGTGCTGACGTACGTGCCCAGGTCGAAGTACGGCGTGCCGACCGGACGCACTATCGCGTACGCCACCCAGAACCGTGCGCCGCCCCAGCTCGGCGAGGTGCCCGGATCCCGCCCGAGTCCGGCCCCCCGGCCGGCGAGACACCCGGGGCCGCACCCTCGATGTGGCCCGCGTACGCCCAGTGGGCCACGTCGAGGGAGCGGTGGAGTGGGATCGTAGGGAACCGCTTGGAGGAGCCCGTTGCCGGGTAGTACCCGACGCCGACGCGGGCCGGGGAGGGGTCCGGGGCGAAGCCGCAGATCACCGGAGTTGTCAACTCGCCGACACATTACGTCACTTGATGGCGCCCAAGGTCACCCCGGTGCGCCAGTAGCGGCGCATCGCGACCATCCTGGACCCCGCCTCGCCGCAGGCGGCATCCTCGGCTTCGGTGACGCCCCCTACCACGTGGGCCTCGTGGTCTGCTCCCGCTATCCCCTGGCCCCCAGCACCAGCACATTCGACGAGGTGACCATCACTCCCCAGGAATAGGCCAGCACCTGATTGGAGCCGCCAGCGATGAGCCGCACTTCCCCCCACCACCAACAACCCCAACAGCAAGGCGAGTTGAGCCGCCGCAGCCTGCTGAGGACCGCCGGCGGACTCACCGCCGCCCTCGCCCTCGGCACCGCCGTCACCGCCACCACCGCCGATGCGGCCCCGGCGACCTTCACCCACCCCGGCATGCTCCACAACGCCGGTGACATCAACCGCGCCAAGGTCAGGGTCGCCGCCGGCACCGACCCCTGGCTGTCCGGCTGGAAAAAACTGACCGCCAACCCCCACTCCGCCTCCACCTGGACCCCCAACCCCCAGGCCACGATCATCCGCGGCGGCACCGGCGAGAACTACGGCATCCTCTACAACGACATCGCCGCCGCCTACCAGAACGCCCTGCGCTGGAAGGTCGGCGGCACCGAGGCCAACGCCGCATGCGCCGCCAGGATCCTCAACGCCTGGTCGTCCACCCTGACCACCCTCACCGGCAACGCCGACCGCTTCCTCGCCGCCGGCATCTACGGCTGGGAGTTCGCCAACGCCGCCGAACTCATGCGGGACTACACCCCGTTCGACCTCGCCGCCTTCCAGGAGATGATGGCGAACGTCTTCCACCCGCTCAACAACCAGTTCCTCACCGGACACAACGACGCCTGCATCACCAACTACTGGGCCAACTGGGACCTGTGCACCATGGCCTCCATCCTGGCCATCGGCATCCTCAACGACGACACCACCACCTACGACCAGGCCGTCACCTACTTCAAATCCGGCGCGGGCAACGGCTCCATCGAGCACGCGGTGCCGTACCTCTACACCGACAGCGACGGCTACGCCCTCGGCCAGTGGCAGGAGTCCGGCCGCGACCAGGGCCACACCGTCATGGGCATGGGCCAGATGGGCGCCGTCTGCGAAATGGCCTGGAACCAGGGCGACGACCTCTACTCCTACGACGACCGCCGCTTCATGAAAGCCGCCCAGTACGTCGCCAAGTACAACACCGGCCAGGACGTCCCCTACACCACCTACACCTGGGGCAGCGGCCAGAACTGCGCCCAGCAGTCGCAGACCGTCATCGGCTCCGGCTCCCGCGGCCAGCTCCGCCCCGTCTGGGCGATGCTCCACTTCCACTACAACCGCCGCCTGCACCTCGACGACAAGTACATCTCGGCCATGTACGACGACCTCGTCGCCCCCGAGGGCGGCGGCGGGGACTACGGCTCCACCAGCGGCGGCTACGACCAGCTCGGCTTCGGCACCCTGATGTACGCCAAGTAACATACGCATCACTCACCGTACCCGGATCGCCCGAACGGCCCTCCCACGCGCCCGTGCACCGGAATACCGGACGCGCCTGTGGTGCTCTGTTGTTGCACGGTGCACGAGTGCACGGCGAAGGGCTGGTGGGCGATGACGGCAGACCGGACGAACCCCGAGGTCAGGACGGCGTACGGAACCGTACGCGGCCGGTACGAACACGGCGTCGCCGTGTTCCGCGGCATCCCGTACGCCGCCCCGCCCTTCGGCCCCCGACGGTTCCGCCCACCCGAGCCGCCCGAACCCTGGGACGGCATACGCGACGCCGGCGCCTTCGGACCCACCGCGCCGAAACCGCCGTACTCCGAGGCCTTCGCCCAGTACCTGTCCGACCCCGAGATCCCCGGCGACGACTGCCTCAACCTCAACGTCTGGACCCCCGACCCGGACCCCGGCGCCCGCCTCCCCGTCCTCGTCTGGCTCCACGGCGGCGCCCTGACCAGAGGATCCTCCGCCGTACCCGTCTACGACGGCACCGCATTCGCCCGCGACGGCGTCGTCTGCGTCTCCGTCAACTACCGCCTGGGCGTGGAAGGTTACGGCCTCTTCCCCGACACACCCCCCAACCCCGGCCTGCGCGACCAACTCGCCGCACTGCGCTGGGTCCACGACACCATCGGCGCCTTCGGCGGCGACCCGGACCGCATCACCCTGTGCGGTCAGTCGGCGGGCGCCATCAGCGCCGGCGCCCTGCTCGCCGCCCCCCAGAGCCAGGGCCTCGTCCGGCGGGCGGTCCTGCAGAGCGGCCCGCCCGAAGTCCTCGACCGCGACAAGGTACGGCGCATGGTGCGCCGCATGGCCAACCGGCTGAATATCCCCGCCACCGCCGAAGCCTTCGCCGCCGTCGACCGCGATCTACTGCTGCGCACCCAGGCCGAGGTCGGCAGGCTCAGCAGCCCGGTCCTCGGCGGACCCGCCTTCGGGATCGTGGTGGACGGCGACCTCGTACCCCGCGACCCGCTGGAAGCGCTCGTCGACGGCGACGCGGCCAGCGGCGTCGACCTCCTCATGGGGTGGACACGCGACGAGTACCGGCTCTGGCTCGTCCCCGGCGGCCTGCTGGAACGGGTCGACCGCCTCGGCCCCGTCGCCCTCGCCGGCGCCATGGCCCGCTGCCACGCCGGCCACGAGGTGCCCCGCGGCTACCGCGCCCTGAACCCCGACGCCGGCACCGCCGAGATCGTCGGCCAGATGGTCACCGACCACCTGCTGCGCGTCCCACTGCACCGCCTCGCCGACGCCCGCCCCGGCACCTGTCACCTCTACGAGTTCGCCTGGCCCTCCGGCCTCCCCGGCCTCGGCGCCTGCCACGCCCTGGAACTGGGCTTCGTCTTCGACACCGGCGCCGCCCCCGAATCCAGAAAACTGGCCGGAGAAGGCGCCCCGCCGGACCTGTGCACGGAGATGCACACGGCCTGGGTACGCTTCGCGACGACGGGCGACCCGGGCTGGCAGGCCTGGGACACGTCCCACCCGGTGCGGATCTTCGGCGACGGTGGACCGTATACCGCATACGGTCCACGGGATACGGAAGTCGCCCTCTGGTCGACCGCCCCCGCCCTGGCACCCGCTGCCCCGGAACCCGGCCCCACCTCGGAGATCCGGGCCCCCGGCGCCGAATGGGCGGCGGCGGTACGACGATTGAGACGCTCGGTGGGGGCGCGGCGGCGGTGATTGCCGGCGGTCGACGGTCGACAATCTGCGGTCGCCGGTGGATTGTCCACAGTCGTCGGTGGCCGAGTCGATCGTCTGCTGTCGACTGTCGACTGTCGACTGTCGACCGACGACCGACGACCGACGACAGTCCACGGTCGTCAGGTGATTGTTGCAACGCCGCCAGGTCGTCGGGCCGCTAGGCCGAGGCCAACGCCTGTCGGATCGACGCGATCGCCTCCGGCCCCACCCGGCAGCACCCCCCGATGAGCCGTGCACCCGCGTCCCGCCACGCCTTCACCTGCTCGGCGGCGAACCTCGACCGTCCCGTCCAGGCCCGCGCCTCCGCGTCCCAGGCCTCCCCGCTGTTGGGGTAGACCACGACCGGCTTGCCGGTGACCCGGGCCGCGATCTCCGTCGCGGGCTCGACGTCCTGCGGGGCGCAGCAGTTCACGCCCACCGCGATCACCTCGTCCACCTCCGCGGCCAGGGCGAACGCCTCCTCCAGGGGCTGCCCGGCACGCGTGTGCGTACCGTCGACCGTATACGAGAGCCAGGCCGGCACCCCCAGCCCGCGCACCGCCCGGAGCAGCGCGGCGCCCTCGTCGGCGTCGGGAACGGTCTCCAGCGCGAAGACGTCCGGCCCGGCGCCGGCCAGTACCTCCATGCGCGGCCGGTGAAAGCGCTCCAGCTCGTCCACGCTCAGCCCGTACCGGCCCCGGTACTCGGCGCCGTCCGCGAGCATCGCCCCGTACGGCCCGACCGAGGCCGCCACCCACAGCGGCCGCGCCACGCCCGCGTCCCCGGCCCGCCGGGCGGCGGTACGGGCCAGGTTCACGCTCCGCGCGAGGAGTCGCGCCGCCTCGTCGTGGCCGATGCCGCGCCGGGCGAAACCCTCGAAGGTGGCCTGGTAGCTGGCGGTGATCGCGACGTCCGCGCCCGCCAGGAAGTAGGCGAGATGCGCCTCGGCCACCGCGTCCGGGCGTTCCGCCAGCAGCCGCGCCGACCACAGCTCGTCGCTCAGGTCGTGCCCGGCCGACTCCAACTGGTTGGACATGCCGCCGTCGAGCACGACCGTCCCGGCGGCGAGGGCGTCGGCGAGGCTGGGGGAGGTGTTGCTGCTGGTCATGACATGACGCTAGTCGAAGCGGAGCCGTGCCGGGCAGCCATGTCCAGTAGGTGAGCGCCTCTCGTCCCGGTCACGCTCCGTCTCCTCGGCACGCCCTGCCCGGAACCGCCATGACCGTCCCCGACCACTCCTCGCGGCCGAGCCGTGCACCGACTGTTCGGCGGGAGCAGGCGACCGCGAAGCACATGGCCGGTGCCGCGTGCGTGCCCGACGGCCGACGGCTCCTGCCGGATCCGGCCTCGGAAGATGACGGTCTACGGGACGATCACCTCACCGGACGCTCTGCCGCCGTGCTGGAACATCCGCCTCGGACCGCCCGCGGCGGAGCGGGGCCGGGGGTACGGCACGCGTGTGCCGTACCCCGGCCCCGGTCGAACGGATTCAGGCGCAGTTGTGTGCGCCGCTGGTGCTGGATGCGACGACGACGTCGGCCAGGCCGCCGAGGGCGACGAGGTGTACGGCGTTGACGGTCAGGCCGTGGTCCGCGCCGGGTGCCGGCACCTGCTCGTTGATGATCAGTTCGGCTCCGCCGGCCAGCTTGATCACGCTGTTCGGTGCGGTCGGCACGGTGACCGGCACGCCGGCGACGGTCAGCTTCATCGTGGCGCCGCCGTGCGATCCCGTGCACGTGCTGACCGACGTCGAGGTGACGCCGCTCAGTCCGATCAGCGGCAGGCCCGGCAGCCCGATCGTGGTCTGCTGCAGCGACGCGGTCGTCGTGACCGTGCCCGGTTTCCAGGTGGTGCTCCCGTCGGCGCACAGCGCGGCCGCGTTGATCAGCAGGGTGTGGACCGTCGCGGTGCACGGGGTGGTGGTCCTGCTCGGCTGCGCGGTGCGGATCGCACCGGTGTCCGGCGTCGGTGGGACGTTCAACGACAGGAGCAGCGCGTTGACCTGCGCGGACAGGCCGAACGCCCGCCCGGTGAAGTACTCCAGCCGGGCCGTGGCGGGGCCGGTGGACGCGCGGTAGAACGGGTCGCCGGCGAACGTCGCGGTGACCGGCAGGGTCGCGGTGTCGTTGAGTGGCTGGTTGAGTGTCGGGACGGTGCAGGACACGGTGCCGGATCCGTCGGTGGTGCCGGCACAGCTCTGCTGCGCGGCGCCGCTGCCGACGACGATGGTCACCGGGCGGCCGGCGACAGGCTCCGCGCCGTCCTCCCGCAGGACGCCGGACAGCGTTGCCGGCCCGCCGTCGGCGAGATGGTTCGGCCCGGTGTAGGTGAGGGCGGTCTCCTCGCGCGTGATGGTGAACGCCGTGGTCGCGTGGCTCGGCAGCGTCCGGTCGTCGCCTGCGTAGCGGGCGGTCAGTGTGGTCGGGCCCGCCGCCTGGCCGGGGGTGAGCCGGCAGTTCGCCGAGCCGTTGGCGTCGGTGGTCGCCGAGCAGGTCCGGCCGGGGCCGCCGTCGCCGAGCGCGAACGAGACGGTCGCGCCGGTGATGGGCTTCCCGCCGCCGGTCAGGCCGGCGGACGCGGTGAAGGCGTCGTGATAGTCCGCGGTCCTCGCGCCCGTGTACGTCAGCACGGACGGCTCCGGGCCGCTCGGCACGGTGAAGCCGATCTTCGCCGAAGTGCCGGTCTCCCCGGCGCCGTTGGTCCCGTCGGCCCAGATCTGGTGCGTCACACCTGGGGTCAGAAGGTTCGCCGGCACCGTCCAGGAGGCCACCTCGGCGCTGCTGCCCGTGTGCTTCACCGGGTCGAGGGTCCAGGCGTACCCGGGTGACGTCGACCCCGAAGGCGGTCCGCCGAGGCTGCCCTCGCCGGCACCGTCGGTTCCGGCGATCACGGTGCCGTCGATGTAGTAGTGCTCGTGAGACAGGTTCTCCTTCCCGTCGGCGGTGTTGTTGTCGACGCTGGCGGTCAGCGTGACCGGGCCGGTCAGGGCCTGGCCGTTGCTGATGCCGTGCACGGTCAGCGACGGCGCCGTTGATGGCGGGGGTGTGCCACCCGCCGGGTCGTGGAGCCAGCTGACGCCGACCATGTGGGGGAACGGGTGGACGACGCCGTTGGAGACGACGATGGTGTTGCTGCCTCCGGGGTTGAAGTTCTCGTCCATCACCTTGAGTGTCGCGGAGTGGCTGCTGTCGTAGGCGGCCGAGACGACGATGCCGACGTGCCCGTCGCCGTTGTACGCGGAGACGTCGCCGGAGCTGATGACGTCGCCCACCTGGGGCAGTTCGGCGGCGGTGTAGGGCTTTCCGTGCCCGTACATGACGAGCTTCCTGCCGCTGGCCCGGTCGGTGAGGCCGTCGTAGGCGTTGGCGAAGTTGTAGCCGTGCCCGACGAGCTGGGGTGGGACACCCCAAGCCTGATAGGCGTAGCGGGTGGCGAGTTCCACGCACTGGAACTCCTCGACCGGTGCGCTGCTGCCTCCGAAGTACGTCGTGTACTCGGTCCCGTGCGACCTGCCGCCGCTGAAGTTGCCGCAGGACTCCAGCCCCTCCCAGGAGTTCTGCATCTTCTCGCCGGGGGCGTGGTTGGCGTCGCAGTCGCCGCTCCACCAGGACGGCGTGGAACCGATGCCGGGAACCCCGGCGTTCGCCGTCTCGGGCGCGGCCGTGTGCGTGGTCGTGTGGGCGCTCGTCCGGGCGGTGGTGTGCGCGCTCGCGTGCGCCGCGGGGTGTGCCGCCGTGGAGAAGGTGGTGGACAACGTGGAGGACATCGTGGTGGGGGCGTCGGGGTCGGGCGAGGAGATGACCAGGTCGTGCGCGAAGGTCGAAGCGTTCGCGTAACGGTGGTCCTTCTCGGCCCGGATCACCCACAGCCGGTTGCCTGCCGCGAGCACCCAGGTGTACCGGTCGATCGCGGAGGGGCCGGACCGGTCCAGTGACACGCGCGGCCGCGTGTATGTGCCGGTCGCCTTCTGTCCGAAGGCGGAGACGCTTGCGGTCCTGTGCGGGACTCCGCCCTGCGCCACGGCCAACTGCTGCTGCCAGTGGGCCGCTTCGGCGGCCGAGGCCGCACCGAGGCCGGGGTTGCCCGGCAGGGTCCTGCCGAACGGGACGGTGGTGATGGCGACGTTCGTGAAGGGGGTCATGGTGGTGGCCGAGGCACTCTGGGACGAGTCCCCCGGGGCGCTCACGGCGAACGGTACCGCCGGAAGGTCCCTGGAAGAGACCCGCAGTCGGACCCCGTCGAGGCGAAAACCCTTCGCGGTGGCGGCGGTACCCGCGGCGGGAGCAGCGGCATGACCGGGGGGTGCCGTTGCCATGGTCGTTGCTGTCGTCGTTGCCGACGCGGCCTGGTTCGGCGAACCGGCCAGGGCGATCACGGTCGCGGCGAGCGCGACCCCAAGTCTCGTGGCGCGGGGCGTCCTCACTGATGTCCTCACGGCTTCTCTTCTCTTGTCAGCGACAGGGTGTCCGCGTCGGACTGCAGGGTGCTGCCGCCGTCCCCCTGGAGACAGGTGTGGACGTTCAGACTGTCCGCCTGTACATCCGGCGCAAGGCGGACCAGAACCTATGACGGCTGCGGGCCGCGCGAAGGACCTGTTTGCACGGTGAAGCGGTCCTTCCGGTGCCGAACTGCACAGCGGCCCAACTCCGGTACCGGGTAAGGGGATCGGTGTTCGCCTTCCTCGCGCCGGACCCATTGACCCCACAGGGGCTCGCCCTTACCTTTTCGGCGTTCGGTATCACAGATGTTGTACGAAATACCAGACAGTGCTAACGGAGGCAGTCCGCATGAGCCGTGACCACGTCCGGCCCGAAGTCCCCAGCCGCAGACTGATGCTGAAGGGTGCCGCGCTGGCCACGGGCGCCCTCGCCACCATGACCGGCACGGCCCACGCGGCCCCCGCCCATGCCGCCGGGGGGACGGCCCCCTACCTGAACCCCCTGGTCCGCCGACGCGCCGACCCGCACATCACCCGGCACACCGACGGCCACTACTACTTCACGGCCACCGTCCCCGAGTACGACCGCATCGTCCTGCGCCGCTCCCGCACCCTGAACGGCCTCGCCACCGCCGCCGAGTCCGTGATCTGGCGGGCCCACGCCACCGGCCCCATGGGTGCGCACATCTGGGCCCCCGAGCTGCACCGCATCGGCGGCAAGTGGTACATCTACTTCGCCTCGGCCCCCGCCGAGGACGTGTGGGCGATCCGCATCTGGGTGCTGGAGAACGCCAACCACGATCCGTTCACGGGGACATGGACCGAGCGAGGCCAGATCCGCACCGCCTGGGAGACGTTCTCCCTCGACGCCACCACCTTCAAGCACCGCGGCACCCGCTACCTGGTCTGGGCGCAGCACGAGCCCGGCATGGACAACAACACCGCCCTGTGGATCTCGCAGATGGACAACCCCTGGACCCTCACCGGACGCCAAGTACGGCTGTCCACACCGGAGTTCGACTGGGAGTGCGTCGGCTACAAGGTCAACGAGGGCCCGTACGTCCTGCAGCGCAACGGTCGCATCTTCCTCACCTACTCGGCCAGTGCCACCGACCACCACTACTGCATGGGCATGCTCACGGCCGACGCCGGCAGCGACCCGATGGACGCCCGCAGCTGGACCAAGTCGCCCGTACCGGTCTTCTCCAGCGACGACACCACCCACCAGTACGGCCCCGGCCACAACTGCTTCACCGTCGCCGAGGACGGCCGCAGCGACGTGCTGGTCTACCACGCCCGCCCGTACAAGGAGATCACCGGCGACCCCCTGAACGACCCTAACCGGCACACCCGGATCCAGAAGCTCGGCTGGAAAGCCGACGGCACCCCGGACTTCGGCGTACCCGTCGCCGACACCGTGAAGGAGGGTGTGTGAGATGAGACGCGTGTACGCCCTCCTGCTCGCCCTGTGCTGCGCCCTCGCCGCGGCACTGACGACGGCCGGACCCGCGCAGGCGGCACCGCAGGCGATCGCCAACGGCACGCAGTTCACGGACACTTCGGGCAACGCCCTGCACGCCCACGGCGGCGGCGTCATCAAGGCCGGCTCGTACTACTACTGGTTCGGCGAGGACAGGAACAGCGACAACACCTTCCGCTCCGTCGACGCCTACCGCTCCACCGACCTGAAGAACTGGGAGTTCCGCGCCCACGTCCTCACCCAGTCCTCCGCCCCGGAACTGTCCACCGCCTACATCGAGCGGCCGAAGGTCGTCTACAACGCCGCCACCGGCATGTTCGTGATGTGGATGCACAAGGAGAACGGGGTCGACTACACCCAGGCCAGGGTCGCCGTCGCCGTCTCCTCCACCGTCGACGGCGGCTACACCTACCGGGGCAGCTTCCAGCCGCTCGGCCGGTACCAGTCCCGGGACATGACCACCTTCGTCGACACCGACGGCACCGCCTACCTGGTCTCGTCCGCGAACGACAACTACGACCTGAACATCTACCGGCTCACCGCCGACTACACCGGCATCGACAGCCTGGTCGCCAACCCCTGGCCCGGCGGTCACCGCGAGGCCCCGGCCCTGTTCAGGCGCAACGGCGTCTACTTCATGCTGACGTCGGGCGCCACGGGCTGGAGCCCCAACCAGCAGCAGTACGCCACCGCCACCTCCCTCGCCGGCCCCTGGACCTCCTGGAGCAACGTCGGCGACTCCACGGCATACGGCTCGCAGACCGCCTACGTCCTTCCGGTCCAGGGGAGTTCGGGCACCTCGTACCTGTACATGGGCGACCGCTGGGGCAACTCCTTCGGCGGCACGGTCGACGACTCCCGGTACGTCTGGCTGCCGCTGACCTTTCCGGCCGCCACGTCCATGTCGATGTCCTGGTCCCCGGAGATCACCGTCGACAGCGCCGCCGGCACGATCACCGGCACCAGTGCCACGTACCACACGCTCATCGCCCGGCACAGCTCCAAGTGCGCCGACGTGCCGAACCAGTCCCTGTGGCAGGGCGTCGCCGTGAGCCAGTACACCTGCAACGGCGGCACCAACCAGAAATGGTGGTTCAAGGACCTTGGAAACGGTTACTACTCCCTGCTCGGCCGGGGCAGTTCGCTGTGCCTCCAGGAGAGCGCGAGCAACGTCACGCAGGAGAACTGCACCGGAGCCACCGCCCAGCAGTGGTCGGTCGTCACCACGGGTTCGTACGTGAACATCAAGGCCCGCACGACCGGCGAGTGCCTGGACGTGTCCGGCGCGTCCACCGCCGACTCCGCCGCCCTGATCACCTACACCTGCAACGGCGGCACGAACCAGCAGTGGACACGCGGAACCTGACGAAAAGCCAGCAGAATGGGAGCAGCTGCGCGTTCAGGCCGGCACAGTCAGGCCAGCAGATCGATCGCGTCGATCGCCGTGCCCGCGCTCAGATATCCCGTCGTCCCCGAACCGCTCACCACGTTGATCTTCAGCACGTTGTACTGGCTGGTGTCCGTGAGCCACGCACTGGCCGGGACGCTGTAGGTGAAGGTGTAGTTGTTGCCCCGGTAGGAGCCCACCGTCAGGGACCGGGTGCCCGGCTGCGTGGGCGGGGAGGGAACCGACGACGTCCAGTCGTTGACCGTGACCTGCGGCCGGCCGTTGGCATAGGCCGTCGTCACACCGATTCTCAGGGTGTGCGCGGCCGCCGCCTGCGCGGCGGTCAGCCTGAAGTACACGATCAGGCCGCTGTTGACGTCCTTCCACAGGTAGCAGGGGAAGGCGGACGTCTCGGTGCCGCTGCCGATCACCACGTTGCCCGTCCAGGCGGACGCCCGTACGTCCGAGGGGTGCGCGTACGTCATCAGGTCCGCGTTCTTGAACCCGCTCGGCGTACCGTCCCAGGAACCGATCCGCCAGACGGCGCTCGCGTTCGACGGGTCGTTGGACGACGGGATCGCGACCGTGTTGAGGGTGGTCGTCGCGCCCGCGGATACGGTCGTCTGTGTACTGTATACAGCCAACTCGCCTTTGTAGACAGTCAGCGTGTATACACCCGGCAGGATCCTGGATACCGAGAAGTACCCGTCCGACGCCCGCGCCGTCCCCCAGTACTGTGCCGAGGAGTTGGCGAGCCCGACCGTGTACGTGTACGCCGTGTCCCGCCCGCTGATGCCGACACCGGCCACCCGGCCCCGGCCGCCGTCGGCGACGTACCCGGAGATGCCGAGCGAGTCGGCCCACGACGTGGTGAGGGTGTCGTGGTACAGCGCGGACGAGGGCGCGCCACCGTCGGTGAAGGCGATGACGTACGGGCCCTGGAGGCCGAAGCGCTCGGACTCGGTCTGGTTCTCGCCGTAGTGGAGGATCTCGTACAGTCCGCCGCCGTCGGCGCTCTGGTGCCGCAGCAGCGAGCGGTAGAACGGGCCGCCGGAGGCCTTCTCGTGGTTGCTGCGGACGATCCACAGGCCGACGCTGCCGGTGGTCCAGCCGATGTAGTCGTAGTCGATGACGCGGTGCTTCGAGTAGTGCTTGGAACGGGTCTGGCCGTCGGGCTTGGCGAAGACGTCCGAGGCCTCGACGGTACTGGTGGTGTAGGTGTAGGAGTCCGGTTCGTCGTTGAGGAACAGGCCCGCCCGTACGCGCACGATGTACCGGGTGGCCGTGACCGAGGAGTCGGCCTTGTTCGTCCACAGGTAGATGTTGTTCTCGCCGCTGCGGGCCGCGTAGTAGTGCCGCAGGGTGCCGTAGGCGACGGAGATGAGGATGGTCGAGCCGGACTGCTGCAGCGTCACGGCGGAGGTGCCGAGACCGGACTCGACGTGGGAGTTCTTGCCGCCGTAGCCCTGGTACTCGGTGCCCTTGTACACCAGCGAGGTCAGGTCGCCGTTGGTCTTGCTGACCTTGAAGACGAGGCTCGCGCCGGTGTCGACGACGTAGTTCGAGCCGTCGTCGCTCCAGCCGAAGCCCGCCGCCGACGCGCTGGTGGCCAGCGGTCCGGCCAGGGCCGCCGTACCGGCGGCGGCCGCGGCGGTGACGACGAACGCACGGCGGCTGACCGCTCCGCTCACGTCGTCCGCGGCGCTCACGCCGTCCGTGCCGTTCGCGTCGTCCGTGCCGTTCGGGATTCCGGACATGGGGGTGCCTCACCTTCGGGAGGTCCGGGGAGTGTGGGTGTGAGGCAGGGTGACAGTTGAATCGATTTCGCGAAAGGGCTTTCGCTGCTGAGTAGTTGGCTATCATGTGAATTCAGCAAGAGATCTAGAAAGCGCTTGCCCGAGAGGGTACGGTCCACCGGCCAGACCTTGCCGATCGCCGAGGGGAGGCCACGAGTGAGACGTTTCAACGCCGTGCGCCGCGCCGTACTTGCCGCGGTCGCGGTCACCTTGTGCGCGACCCTGGCGGCAGCCCCCGCCCAGGCCCGTCCCGGGCCCCGGCCGCTCGGCCCGGAGAACTGCACGGACACCGGCTGCCACTTCGACGTCCCGCCGGGCACCTACGACGTGACCGTCCGGCTCGGCGCCGCGACGGCCTCCAGCACGGCCATCACCGGCGAGACCCGGCGGTCCCTGCTCCCGGAGACCGCCGTCGCGGCCGGAGCGCGGGTCACCCGCAGCTTCACCGTGAACGTCCGCACCCCCGAGGGCGAGCCGACCGGCCCTACCGGAACCCCCGGCCTCGACCTGGCGCTCGGCGGCTCCGCCCCCGCCCTCGCCGGCATCAGGGTCACCCCGGCCCGGCACGCCCGGCAGATCATCCTGATCGGCGACTCCACCGTCTGCGACCAGCCCGCCGCCCCGTACTCCGGCTGGGGCCAGCAGCTCCCGCAGTACCTGCGCAGGGGTCTCTCTGTCGCCAACTACGCAGCCTCCGGCGAGAGTACGGTCAGCTACCTGGCCGATCCGCGGCTGTGGGGCACGGTCCGGCCGCTGATCCGCCCCGGCGACCTCGTCCTGGTCCAGCTCGCCCACAACGACAAGACCACCGACGAGGCCACCTACTGGGCCGACCTGGAGACCATGGTCGCGGGCATCCGGGCCCGGGGCGGCGAGCCGGTGCTCGTCACCCCGATCGTGCGGCGCTGGTTCAACGCCGACGGCACCCTGGACAACGGCACCGCCCTGCTGGTCAACGGCCTCGGCGTCGACCTCCCGGCGGTCATGCGCTCCGTCGCCGCCGCCGAGCACGTGCCCCTCATCGACCTCACGGCGCGGACCAAGGCGCTGGTGGAGTCCCTGGGCGTGGAGGGCTCAAAGGCGATCTACCTCTACGACGAGAAGCGCGACAACACCCACACCTCCGTGCACGGCGCGACCGTCTTCGCGGGCCTCGTCCGCGGCGCGCTGTTGGCCCGGCACCTGGTGCCCGAGGGCCTGGTGCGGGTGGGATGAACGCCTGGGGCGTCCCGACCGGAACCGGGGCGCCCCAGGTCCCGCGAGGCACCGGGCGCCGCTCCTCGTGCGGCGGACGGCGTCCATGGCCCGGCGGAGGTCGCCCATAGTTCGGCGCACGCCGAAGTGTCCGGCGCCTAGCGTGGTCCCATGACCGCAGAGCCCACCGTGACCGGGACCGTACCCACGTTCGCCGCGCTGCACCACCGCCCGGGCGAGCCGTTGCTGCTGCCCAACGCCTGGGACCACGCCTCGGCCGCCGCGCTCGCCGCCCGGGGGTTCCCGGCGATCGGCACGACCAGCCTGGCCGTCGCGGCGGCGGCCGGACTGCCCGACGGCCGGGGCGCGACCCGCGAGCAGACCCTGGGGCTCGCCCTCACACTCGGCTCGGAGCCGTATCTCCTCTCCGTCGACGCGGAGGACGGCTTCTCCGACGACCCCGCCGAAGTCGCCGAGCTGGCCCGCCAGTTGTGGTCCGTCGGGGTCGTCGGCATCAACCTTGAGGACGGGCTCGGGCCGGCCGGCCGGCACGCCGCGAAGATCGCGGCGGTGAAGGCCGCCGTGCCCGGCCTGTTCGTCAACGCCCGCACGGACACGTACTGGCTGGGCGACAGCTACGGCGGCGGCGGTGACAGCGACGGTGACGGTGACACCGTCGGGATGGACACACTGAACCGCCTCGACGCCTACCAACAGGTGGGCGCCGACGGGGTGTTCGTACCCGGGCTGACCGATCCGGACCGCATCCGCCGCCTCGTCCGGCACCTCGACACCCCGCTCAACATCCTCTACTCGCCCACCGGCCCCACGGTCTCCCATCTCGCCGACCTCGGCGTCGCCCGGGTCAGCCTCGGATCGTTCCTCTACCGGCGGGCGCTGGGGGCGGCGCTGGACGCGGTGGCCGACATCGCGGCCGGCCGGGTGCCGGGCGGTACGACGCCGTCCTACGCCGAGGTGTGCGCGCCGGACAGGAATGTCGCGGTGAGCAGGCCGGCGAACTCCTCGGGGTGATCGAGGGCGCCGAGATGCCCGCCCGGGAACTCGACGAAGGAGCCGCCGAGCCGGTCGGCGAGCAACTCGCCGGTCCGGTAGAGAAGTTGGCCGCGTGAGCCGGCCCCGGCGGCGAGGGTGAGGCGGGCCCCGGCGGCAGGGACGGCCGGGACGTGGGCGGTGAAGGGACGCAGGACGTGCGCGAGGAAGACGCCCATCGGGGTCGCCGACTCACCCTCTGCGGGCGGCCGCCCGGCCCCGTCGAACTGCGCGAGCAACTCGGCCCGCCGCTCCGCCCCGTCCGGCAGTACCGTCACACACGGCGGCTCGTGCGCCACCACTCCCGCCAGCCGCTCCGGGTGCCGGGCGGCCAGGTCGAGTACGGCGATCCCGCCGGAGCTGGTCCCGAACACATACGCCCGCTCGCCCGGCGGCAGCACGGCCTGCAGCAGCCGGTGCGCCCCCTCGCTCCAGTCCGCCGGACGCTGGTCCGGCACCGGCAGGCCGAGCCGTCCGTGGGCGAGCCCCAGCGGGTCGTACGTCACGACGGTGAAGCGCCGCGCCAGCCGCTCGGTCAGCGGCCCGAACCCCATGGGGTGCCCGGCCCCGCCCGGCACGATCAGCAGGACGGGACCACTGCCCGTGACGTCGTGGTGCGGGGATTCAGCCATCGTTCCTCGTCTCCCGGGGCCAGTGCGTGAGGGCGAGGTGCAGGGCTTCCACGGCCTTGTCCCAGGAGGCCCGCACCTCGCGGGCCGCGCCGAAGCCGCCCGCGGACTCCAGGGCGCAGTAGCCGTGGAACGTGCTGCGCAACAGACGTACGGCGTCGGTCAGATCGGGTTCGTCCAGGCCGTAGGCGCGCAGCATCCCGTAGGTGATCTCGGCCGTGCGGCGCATCGCGGGGGAGTCTGCGATCAGGGACTGGTCGACGCGGATCTGGGTGGCCGCGTACCGGCCGGGGTGCTCCAGGGCATAGCCGCGGTAGGCACCCGCGAACGCGGCCAGCGCCTCCTTGCCCGCCCGGCCCGCCACGGCCGCGGCGATCCGCTCGATCAGTTCGCCGCCCGCGTGCAGCGCGAGCCGGGTCCGCAGGTCCGCAAGGCCCTTGACGTGCGAGTACAGACTCGCGTCCTTCACCCCGAAACGGCGGGCCAGCGCGGAGAGGGTGACCTTCTCGAAGCCCACCTCGTCGGCGAGTTCGGCCGCCGCCGTGATCAACCGCTCGGTACTGAGCCCTGCGCGCGCCATCGTCCGACCCCTCCTCCTTGGATACCCAGGTTATATCCTAGGAGGCCTAGGTTCGGAGGGAGGAGGGTGCCGGACGGCGGAGGGACGTGGCGCCGCGCGTCAACTGGTCCGTGAGAACACGAAGGAGAACTCCGCCGGTTCGGCGCGCAGGTGATACTGCGGCAGTGGGCCCGGTCCGCAGGACTGCGAGCCGATGCCGTGCTGACCGTGGTCGAGGTTCACCCAGACAGTGCCGCCCGGCGTGAGGTCCGTGCGATGGGCGGCGGCGTCCAGTTGCTCGGTGGTCCAGCGGCGGACGGTGAGGAGGAACTCCGGGTCGCCCTCGATGCGCAGACCGCCCAGCTCCGCCCAGCGGACGTCGATCCGGGCGCCGTTCTCCTGCGGACGGACGTACGGCGTCTGCATACCGTCGACAGTCGACTGCCAACGGCCGACCGTCGACGCCATCCTGGTATCTGCATACGCTTCACCAGGCCCGCCGCCGAACCACCGCACGTCGTCGGCCGCCGACAGGCCGAGGCGGACGCCGAGCCGGGGCAGCGGGACGGTCCAGTCGCCCTCGGGGGTCGTGTATACAGTCAACCGTAGACTGTCTCCATCAGACGTCCAGCGGTATACCGTCGACAGTCCGACCTCCGCCGCCGCCGGTGCCACCCGCGTCCGCACGGTCAGCGCGGCCTCGCCGGCCTCCACCGCGTCCAGCCGGTGCCGCATCCGGTGCAGACCCAGCTGACGCCACCGCAGACCGTAGCGCGTGTCGCTCTGCCAGGCGGCGCCGTCGTCGTTGTCGGTGGTGGCCCGCCACACGTCGAGCCGCAGACCGGTGACCGGCACGTCGCCGATCGCGGTCAGGGCGCCGGTGCGGGCGTCGAAGGTGCCGAGGCCGAGGGTGATCACCCCGGCGCCCGGCACCGGGCGGGCGGTCGGCGCGAGCGACGGCACCCGGCGCGGCGAGGCCGGGACCTGGCCCCAGGCGACGACGTGGCCCTTCGGCGCCCACGGGGTCTCGGCGGCGAGGACCGCGCGGACCGTCCAGTGGGCCTCGCCCGTCGGCGCAGTGGCCGGCGGTGCGGGCAGCTTCACGTCGGCGGACTCGCCGGACGCCAGCGCGGGCACCGTCAGCGTGCCGGACTCCACCGGCTCCCCCTCGACCTCGTACGACCACGAGAACGCGAGCGCCGACAGGCCGGCGAAGTCCTGCTTGTTGGTGATCCGGACCGTGCCGTCGCCGGCGGTGCCGCTGATGCCGACCGGTTCGATCACCTTCTTGAACTCGGCCAGCCCGGGGGAGGGCTGCCGGTCCGGGAAGAGCAGGCCGTCGCAGACGAAGTTGCCGTCGTGCAGTTCCTCGCCGAAGTCGCCGCCGTAGGCGTAGCCCAGCTCCGGGTGGGTGATGCCGTGGTCGATCCACTCCCAGACGAACGCGCCCTGGAGCCGCTCGTGCGTCTCGAACAGCCGCTGGTAGTCGGCGAGTCCGCCGGGGCCGTTGCCCATGGCGTGGGCGTACTCGCACAGGATGAAGGGGAGTTCGCGGCGTTTGCGGGTGCCGCCGTCCAGGTGCCGGCCGATCCGTTCGACCTCGGCGTGGGAGGCGTACATGCGGGAGTACATGTCCGTGTCACGGCAGTCGATGTCGCCCTCGTAGTGCACGAGGCGTGAGGCGTCGCGGCCGTGGATCCACTCGGCCATCGCGGTCAGGCCGCGGCCGGTGCCGGCCTCGTTGCCGAGGGACCAGACGACGACCGAGGGGTGGTTCTTGTCCCGCTCGACCATGCGGGAGGCGCGGTCCAGCAGGGCCGGGGTCCAGCGGTCGTCGTCGACGGGGTTGTCCCGCCAGCCCTGCTCGGTGAAGCCGTGGGTCTCCAGGTCGCACTCGTCGATCACCCACAGGCCGTACTCGTCGCACAGGTCGAGGAAGGCCGGGTGGGGCGGGTAGTGGGAGGTGCGCACGGCGTTGACGTTGTGCCGCTTCATCAGCAGCACGTCCTCGCGCATGGTCGCCAGGTCGAGGGCGCGGCCGTGGTCCGGGTGCCACTCGTGCCGGTTGACGCCCTTGAACAGGACCCGCCTGCCGTTGACCTTGATCAGGCCGTCCGACAGCTCGACGGTACGGAACCCGATGCGCAGCGGCACCCGCTCGCCCTCGGTGGCCAGCTCGCCCGTGTACAGCCGCGGCACTTCCGCCGACCACGGCTCGACCGGCACGGTCACGCTCTCGCCGGTCGCGAGGTCGATGCCGAGGTCCGCCACGGTGACCCGGCCGGGCACGTCGGAGTCGACCCGCAGGGTGCCGGTGCCGGAGCGATGGTCGTAGGAGGCGTGGACGAAGAAGTCGGCGGCGGCGCCCGCCGGGCGGTGCAGCAGGGTGACGTCACGGAAGATGCCCGGCAGCCACCACTGGTCCTGGTCCTCCAGATAGGAGCCGGCCGACCACTGGTGGACGCGGACCGCCAGTACATTGTCCACAGTCTTCAGAAGACTGCCGACCGCGAACTCGTGCGGCAGCCGCGAGCCCTTGAACTCGCCGATCTCCGTGCCGTTCAGCCACACCCGGGCGCAGGACTCCACCCCGTCGAAGCGCAGCACCGCGCCGCCCTCGGCGAGGTCCGGCCAGTCCGCCGGCAGGTCGAAGACGCGCAGATGGTCGCCGGTCGGGTTCTCGGTCGGCACACGCGGCGGGTCGACCGGGAACGGATAGAGGTGGTTGGTGTAGATCGGGGATCCGAAGGCACCACCGCCCTGGAGTACCCAGTGGCCGGGGACCGAGACCTCGGCCCAGTCACCGGCGTCGTACCCCTCGGCGGCGAAGGAGTCGTCCTCGGCGTCGGCCGTCTGCGCCAGCCGGAAGCGCCAACTGCCGTTCAGCGAAAGGGACATGGAGTCGGAGGAGGCGTACCAGGCGCGTGGCGGCAGTGCGCCGGAGCCCGGGGAGACGTCCTCGACGTAAGCGGTTTCAGCGGTGGTGCGGAAAGACATCGTTCTCCTCGCTCAGCCCTTGATACCGGTCTGCGCGATCCCCTGCACCAGCCAGCGCTGAAGGAAGAGGAACACGAGCAGCAGGGGCAGGATGGACACGGCGGTGGCCATGAAGATCAGGTGGTAGTTGACGGTCTGGTTGGTCATGTACGACGACAGGGCGACCTGGACCGTCCAGGAGCTCGGGTCCTGGCCGATGACCAGCGGCCACAGGAAGGAGTTCCAGCCGTTGATGAACGTGATGGTCGCCATCGCCGCGAAGAAGTTCAGCGAGTTGGGGACGACGACCCGCCAGTACGCGCCCCAGTAGCCGAGCCCGTCCACCCGCGCCGCCTCCTCCAGCTCCTTCGGGAACCCGAGGAAGTACTGCCGGAACAGGAAGCAGGTGAAACCACTGAACAGGCCCGGAATGATGAGCCCCCGGTAGCTGTCGACCCAGCCGAGGGACGAGACCAGGACGAAACTGGGCACGAAGGTGACGGCCGTCGGCACCATCAACGTGGCGAGGACGGCGTAGAAGACCTTGTTGGCGTGCCGGTAGGGGATGCGGGCGAGGCCGTAGCCGGCGAGCGAGCAGATCAGCAGGATGCCGGCGGTCATGAGGACGGCGACGACCATCGAGTTCCACAGGGACCGGGCGAAGTCGACCGTCGTGTCGTCGAACAGCTCGGAGATGTTGCCCCACCGCAGATGGGTGGGGAAGAACTGCCAGTTCTCGCCCGTGATCTCCGCGTCCGTCGACAGGGCGTTGCGGACGATCAGATAGAAGGGGACGAGGAAGAGCACCGCGGCGACGCTCACGGCAAGGTAGAGGCCGGTGTTGCCGAGGACGCCGGCGCGCCGCACACGGCGGCTCTTCGCGCCGGCCTCGGGTACGGACGTGGTCACGTGGACTCCTCCCCTCGGCCGAAGCCCATGATCCTGCCCTGGAACAGGGTGACGACACAGATCAGCAGGGTCAGGATGACCGCGCCGGCACTGCCGGAGCCGTAGTCCTGACTGGAGCCGAGGGCGGTCTTGTACAGGACCATCAGGGGCGTCTGACCCCAGGTCGCGCGGGTGGTGATGAGGTTGTAGAACTCGTCGAAGGCCTGGTACGCGGCGATGAGGAGCAGCAGGATCACCGCGGTGGAGGTGGCGCGCAGCTGGGGCAGCGTGATGTACCGGAAGGTCTGCCAGCCGCGCCTGGCGCCGTCGATGGCCGCGGCCTCGTACAGCTCGCCGGGGATGTTCTGCAGGGCCGCGAGGAAGAGAATCATGTAGAAACCGGCTTGCAGCCACAGCCGTACGGTCACGATGACCAGCCAGTACCAGGGCGGGCTCGGGTTGGACACCCAGGCGATGTTGTCGACGCCGAACCAGCCGACGACCGTGTTCGCCAGGCCGAAGCGGACGCCGTTGAACAGGGACATCTTCCAGATCAGTGCAGCGGCGACATAGCTGCACGCGGTCGGCAGGAAGAACACCGAGCGGAAGAAGGCGCGCAGGAGGCGCAGCCGGTGCACCAGCAGGGCGAGGCCGAGGGAGAGCGCCCAGGTGGTCGGCACGATGAACGCGGCGAACACCGTGAACGTCACCAGGGATCCGGTGAAGTCGCTGTTCGACAGCATGTGCCGGTAGTTGTCGAGGCCGACGAAGTGGCTCGGGGTGACGGTGAAGCGGGCGTCGTAGAAGCTGAGCCAGACGCTCCAGACGATGGGGACGAAGACGAAGATCACCAGGCCGATGAGGAACGGGCCGGTGAAGAGCCAGAAGTTGAGGGTCCGGTTCGCGCCGAGACCCTGCCGCGGCCGGGCACCGGAGGTCCCGGCCGGGGTGGGGCGGGCGATCCCGCGGGTGGTGGTGGTCGACATGTCGCAGTCCGTCCGCCGGTCTATCCGAAGAGCTTCTTCAGCTCGCGCTCGACCGTCCTGCCGGCCTTGTCGAGGGCGGTCTCCGGGTCACCGCCCTTGCGCACGCAGTCGGCGATGACCGAGTCCCAGGCGCTCCACATGGCCTGCGTCCAGCCGATGTTGTCGAAGTGACCGTAGGTGTTGAACAGCTTCACGCCCTCGGCGGCCAGGCCCGACTTGAGCTTGTCGGCCCGGGCGGCGATCGACGTGCGCGGCGGGATGTGGAAGCCGTAGGAGGTGGCGAAGTCCTCCTGGTACTGCTTCTGGTCGATCCACAGCCACTTCACGTACTCCTTGGCCGCGTCCACGTCGCCGCCCTTGGCGTTGACGAACATCGACCAGCCGCCGTTGTAGACCGACGGCCTGCCCTTGCTGCCGACCTTCGGGAAGGGCAGGACGCCGAGGTCGTCGCCGAGCGCCTTCTGCATCACGGGCATCGCCCACATGCCGCAGAACTGGATCGCGCACAGCCCCTGGCTGATCGCGGACGGGTCCCAGAAGTCGGCCGGGGCGTCCAGCAGCAGGCTGCCGCTGGTGAACAGCTTGCGCAGCTGGCGCAGGCCCTCGACGACCCCGTCGGTGTGGAAGCCGATCTCGTTCTTCGCGGTGAGGGTCTCGGCGCCGGCGGACCAGATCAGGGGTGCCTCGATGGCGTGCAGGTCGTTGCCGAGGAAGAGGCCCTTGACCTTGGAGGTGGTGAGCTTGGCGGCGGCCTCGATCAGCTCCTCCAGGGTCGTCGGCACCGCGACGTTCGCCTTCTGCAGCATCGACTTGCGGTAGAAGAGGAACTGCGGGTCGTCGATCATGCGGACGCCGTAGATCTTGCCGTCGTAGCTGTGCGAGGCGATGTCGGCCGGGTTGAAGTCGTCCTTGACCGGCTCGATGATGTCCGTCAGGTCCGCCACCTGGCCGCTCTTGACCAGCTGGATCTGCGGGTGGAACTCGAAGACGTCGGGCGCCTGCTGGGTGAGCAGGGCGGCGAAGAGCTTGGTCTCGTAGTCGGCGCCGGTGATCCACTGGGTGGACACGTTCGCCTTCGAGTACGCCTTCGCGTACCGCTTGACGGCCTGCTCCACACCGGCCTCGCCGTACGCGTGGAAGTACTGCTGCAGCTGCTTGCCCGAACCGCCGCTCCCACGCCCGTTGTTGCTGCCGCACGCGGCGAGCGGGGCGGCGACGGCCAGGCCGGCGGCGGCCCGGAGGAGCGAACGGCGGTCCCAGTGGCTGTTGCTCTGTGCCGACATGCTGACGTCCTTGTCTTTCGAGTACGGCGGGCGGCTCGGTGCGGCTGCTTGCGGCTTCCGGCTTGTGGCATGCAGCGCGCGGCGTGCGTGTGCGGCTCTGCGCCCGAGGGCCGGACGGCCTGATGGCCGAGTGGCGTGAAAAGGAGGGTGCGGTGCGGGACGTTAACCTTCGGCTAAGGCTTCGGCAAGGGGTTGGACGAAGTCTGTTCGAAGAGTTGCATCCGGTTCGGAATCACGAACGGGATGTCGGGGCAGGGGAGATGAGGGCCGCCGGGTCAGGGGTGTGGCCGGCGGCCCTCGGTCAGGGGGAGGGCTGGACCGAAGGAGGGGACTACTGCCTCGACCAGGCCTCGTTGGCGCCGCCGTTGCAGCTGTAGACGATGACCTTGCCGCCGTCCGCGGTGGCCTGCCCGCTGACGTCGAGGCACCTGCCCGACGCCTCGTTCACGATCTGCCCGTTGCCGTTCAGCAGCCAGCGCTGGGTGCCGTCACCCGTGGCCGCGGCGCTCGCTACCAGTCCCGAACCGCCCGCCGTCAGATAGCCGTCGGCACCCTTCAGCGTGCCGGCGGCGTCGTACGACCACGCCTGGTCAGCCGCGCCCGTGCACGTGGCGATCGCGGCCCCCGAGGCGTCGGCGGTCAGGCACTTGCCGGACTGCCTGCCGGCCAGGGCCCCGGTGACCGCCGAACCGCCGTGCCCGCCCTGTGTCCTCCGGCCGAAGACGTACGTCGTGATCGAACGGGCCGCAAGCGTCGCGGACACGGTCCCGCCGCGCACCGAGGGCTTCGCGACCCTCGCCCAGTCCTCGCTCGCGGAGGTCCGTACCGCCTGCGTCGCCCGCACCGGGGCCGCGCTGTTGAAGTGCAGGTTCAGGGCGGTGTCGGTCGTGTTGTGGTTGTTCACCACGACCACCCACTGCCCGTCCCGGTCGTACGACGACACCTCCACGCCGTCCGGCGCCCCGGTCACGTCGTGCGCGACCGCGCCCGGCCGGACGAACTTGCTGTACTGGCCGAGCGCGTAGTACCGCTTGGTGAAGTACAGCCGCTGGTCGCCGTTCGCCGCGTAGTCGGGGTCGTAGTAGACCAGGCCGTCGTTCCAGCCCTGGTCGTTCTTCGCCGTCGGGCTGGTGCCGTACCCGCTCGCGAGCGCCACCCACCACTGGAACGCCGAGTCGTGGGAGGTCGCGAAGTCCTTGTAGATGATCCGCGACATCAGCAGGGCGTTGTCGATCGTCGGGTCGTACTCCTGGTTCCAGCCCGTCGTGCCCTTGCCGAAGCAGCAGATCTCGGTGGCCCAGGAGGTCTTGCCGACCGACCTCGACGTCTCGTAGACATTGCCGAGCCGGCCGTCGTCCGGGTCGTCGTACGTGTGATGGGCCAGCCTGGCGACGTACTGCGCGGCGCCCGGCTGGGCCATCCACTGCGGCACTTCGCTCGTGAACTGCGTGGTCCTGCTGGACTCGTCCGCGATGACCGACGTCTTCTGGTGCCGGGCCCGCTGCTCGGAGCCGAGCGCGCGCACGATGTCGTCGCGTTGGTCCACCGGGACCGGCATGCCCTCCTGACCGCAGTCGGCGAAACTGTTGTCCGGCTCGTTGAACGGGCTGATGTAGTCCAGCCGTACGCCCTGGCGCGCGAAGTGATCGGTCACGTCGGCGACGTACTTCGCGAAGTCGCTCTCGTTCTCGGCCTTCAACTGCCCGCCGCAGCTCCGGCCGTTGGTCGTCCACCGGGCGGGTGCGCTGTTGACGAAGCCGATCAGGTCCTTGACCCCGTACTTCGCGGCGTACGCCAGGAACATCCGGCCGCCCTTGTCCCGGCTCCAGTCGTAGGAGCCGTCGGCCTTGAGGAAGTCCTCGGCGGCGCGGGCCGCGGTGGTGACGGCGGTGCCGCCGCCCCCGATGTTGTAGCGGTACGAACTGAGGTCCAAACCCTGTGGGGAGAACAGGAGTTGGGCGACCCTCGCCTGCACATTCGGGTCGAAGTGCGTCAGGTCGTTGACCCACCAGGCGCCCGAGGCGCCGATGTCGTCGATGGTCTGGGCGGCGTGCGGGGAGACCTCGGCGGCGGCCGGGGCGGTGGTCGCCGGGGCGGTGGTGGCGCTCGCGGGCGGGGAGGTGAGGAGGGCGGCGCCGAAGGCCAGCGCGGCCGGGACCGCGAGCAGCGGGGATCTCCTGCGGGGGTGAGACACGTGCATCCCTTCCGTCGTCATGAAGGCGGTGCGGTACGGCTCCTTGCGAGGGTGGTGCGCGAGGCGGTGCTTCTCGTGGTGCCTTTGGCGGTGTTCTTGGCGGTGCCCTGCCTCGGCCCGACCGACTGCAGCGCCCCCTCCAGCGCGAACGTGGCCGCGCCGAGGGAGACCGGGTCGGTGGGGATCGGGGACAGGACGATCTCGGTGGCGGCCAGCGGCCGGCGCAGCGCGTGCCGGGCCACGGCCCGGCGCACCTCGTCGAGCAGCGGCGCGCCCAGCCGGGAGGCGACCCAGCTGCTGAGCACGACCACCTCGGGGTTGAGCAGGTTGATCAGATCGGAGATGCCGGCACCGAGGTAACGGGCCGTGTCCCGGACCACCTTGAGCGCCACCGGATCGCCCGCGGCGACCGCGCGGGCCAGCGCGTCGATGGTGGCCGTCTGGTCCTCGGGGTGCAACAGCGGGGAGTCCGGGCTCAGTTCGCGCAGATTCTGCATGATGCCGGGCGCGCCGACGTAGGTCTCGACACAGCCGTGGTTGCCGCAGTGGCACAGCCGGCCGTCCAGCACCAGCGTCGTGTGACCCCACTCGCCGGCGCTGTTGCTCACCCCCCGGTGCAGCCCGCCGCCGAGCGCCAGACCGGCGCCGACGCCCGTGCCCAGATTGACCACCACCGTGTCTCCGCGGCCGCGCGCGGCCCCGAACCACAGCTCCGCCACCGCGCAGGCGCGCAGCGGGTTGTCCAGGTACAGCGGATACGCGATGTGTTCGGCGAGCAGATCGAGGAACGGCACGTCGTGCCAGTCCCAGTTGGGCGCGTACTCGGCGACGCCGCTGTCCCGGTCCACCTGGCCCGGCACGCTCACCCCGACGCCGAGCACCCGGGCCGCCTCGACCCCGGCCTGCGCCATCACCGCGCCGACGGCGGCGGCGACCTGGCCGACCACCTGTTCCGGGCGGCTCTCGCCGGGCCGCATGTCCTCGTCGGCACGGGCCAGCACGTCGAGCGCCAGGTCGAACAGCTCGACGTGGACGTACGTCTCCGCGATGTCCACCCCGATCAGCGCCCCGCCCGAGGCGTTGACGGCCACCAGCCCCCGGGGTCGCCCGCCCGCCGAGTCCTCGAACCCGACCTCGGTGATCATGCGCAGGTCCAGCAGCTCGCCGACCAGCGTGGCGACGGTGGCCAGACTCAGTCCGGTGGCGGCCGCCAACTCCTGCCGGGAGGTAGGAGACTCGGCGATGATCTGGCGCAGCACCTCGTAGCGGTTCGCGGTGCGGATGTCACGCGATGTGCGCTTCACGCGGCGGCCCCTCCCATCCCGTCCAGACCCGGCCGGGGCGGCATCGGCACCGGCGCGGGCGTCAGGCTATGGGCTGCCGGCCCCTTTCGACAAGGGGTTAGGAAAGGGGGTGGAGGAAGTCGCGGTCCACGAAGTTCGGGGTGGACGAAGCAGGGGTGGAGGAGTCGCCCGTCGCATCACTCGTCGAGCAGCTCCCGGACGAACGCGTTGGTGAACTTCCCGGCCGGATCCAGGGAGCGGGCCAGGGCGCGGAAGTCGGGGAGGCGTGCATACAGTCCACGGACGACCGTCGACGGCATCTCGTACACCTTCCCCCAGTGCGGCCGCGGGCCGAACGGCTCCAGCACCTCCTCCAGCCGGCGCACCACGGGCAGGACGGCCGCCTCGTCCGGCACCCACGTGAAGTGCAGCGCCACCGAGTCCCGCCCGTGGGCCGGACTCAGCCACTGTGTGTCGGCGGCGATCGTCCGCACCTCGCAGGTCTGCAGTACACCGGATACTGTCGACCGGATACCGTCTATCGCATACAACGCTTCCATCGCCTTCGACCGCGGCAGCAGGTACTCCGACTGGATCTCCTCCCCGTTGCTCGGCGTGAACTCCGCCCGGAAGTGCGGCAGCCGCTCGTGCCACGGCCCCGGTACGCCCAGTTGTCCCGTGCAGTGGGTCGCGGGCATGCCCGGCACCGGGTGCAGCGCGGTGGTCGCGGGTGAGGCCCAGGGGAAGGGCACGGCCGCTTCGTCGGTGCGCCGCTTGACCCACACCTGCCGGAAGCCGGGCTCACGCCAGTCGGTGAACAGGCTCACGCTGTATCCGGCGGCCGCCACCGCCGCGAAGTCCAGCCCCGCCAGCGGGAGTTCGGTGAAGACCCGCTGCTCCACCCCGTACGCCGGCTCCAGGTCGAGGGTGAGGGCGGTGACGACGCCGAGCGCGCCCAGGGAGGTCACGGCGCCGTCGAAGCGCGGGTCGTCCCGGCCGATCGTCACCGCCGCGCCGTCGGCGCGGACCAGCTCCACCTCGCGTACCGCCGAGGCGAGCGGGCGGTTGGTGACGCCGGAGCCGTGGGTGCCGGTCGCCACCGAGCCGGCCACCGAGATGTGCGGCAGGGAGGCCATGTTGGGCAGGGCGAGGCCGTGCGCGTGGACGGCGCGGGCGAGTTCGGCGTAGCGGACGCCGCCGGACACGCGGACCGTGCGCGCCGCCGTGTCGACGTCGGTCACCGAAGGCAGGCCGGCCGTGGAGAGCAGTACGCCGTCCGGGCCCGGGTCGGCGATGCGGTTGAAGGAGTGCCCGCTGCCCAGTACCCGTACCCGCGGGCTGTTCGCCACCAGCGCCGCGAGCGCGTCAGGCGTGCGGGGCCGGTGGAACTCCCGGGCGGTGTACGTGATGGTGCGCGCCCAGTTGGTGACCGTGCCCGCGGTCCCGGCCGTCCCTGTCACCGTTGCGTCCCTCCCGGAGAGTGCGTGTCCGCCGAGCCTCTCATCCGCCATGATCCGGCAGGGTCCACCATCGGGGATGTCTGCGGATTTCGTTGCCGTAACCGGTTACGATCGATGTATGTGAAATATCGCTGGCCGTTTCTCTGCGATATCGGTAACTTTCCGGTTCATGAATGAGGAACCGCTGCCCGACCGGCTGCCCGTCACCGACCGTACCCGGCACCGGCGGCTGCGCGAGCAGGGAAGGCTGGAGCGGTCGGAGCTGGAGGCGGTTCTCGACGCCGGGTTCGTCTGTCACCTCGGCGTGGTGGTGGACGGACGGCCGGTCGTCGTGCCGACCGTGTACGGGCGGGACGAGCGGTGGCTGTATCTCCACGGGTCGGTGGCCGGCCGCAGCCTCGCCGGCGACACCCCGGTCTGCGTCACGGTCACGCACGTCGACGGACTGGTGCTCGCGCGGTCCGTCTTCGAGCACGGTGTCAACTACCGCAGCGCCATGATCCACGGCACCGCCCGCAAGGTCACCGAACCCGACCGGAAGCTGGAGGGCCTGCGCCTGCTCACCGAGCACTGCGCACCGGGGCAGTGGGCGTACGCCCGGCTGCCCAGCCGCAAGGAACTCGCGGCGACCACCCTCCTCGCCCTCTCCCTGGAAGAGGCCTCCGTCAAGATCCGCACCGGCGCCCCGGAGGACGGCGACGGACCCGACGCGGCCCTCGGACTGTGGGCCGGGGTCCTGCCGCTGACCCCGCGCTGGGGCACCCCGCAGCCCGACCCGGCACTGCCGCCCGGCATCGCCGTACCGGAACACATCGCACGGCGTGCGGGGACCCGGCACGGCTGAGTCCCGGGCGGGGGCATACGGTGTGACACGTACGCCTGAACCGGGAGGAGACAGACGGATGGGCAGTCGTACCGCGCTGGTCGAGGATCTGATGGAGCGGTTCCCGCAGGTGCCGCGGGAAGCCGTTTTCAAGGAGGACCTGCTCCGCGGCGGCGTCGCCTTCGACCCGTCCGCCCTCAGCGACAACGAGAGCGGCGAGGTCAAGCCGAAGTCGTACTTCATCTTCTCCTTCGACCACGGCACCCTGCCCGAGCTGGGCGAGGCCGCGCTGCGCCGGCCCCCGGAGGAGATCATCCTCACCGGCGGCCCGTACGACCTGCGCCGCACCGTGGTCTCCGTACGGGTGAACCCCGCCTCGCCCTACCGGGTCGCCGCCGACGAGGACGGACTGCTCGGGCTCTACCTCGACGGCGGGCGGATCGCGGACGTCGGCGTGCCGCCCATGCCGGAGTACTACCGGCACACTCTGTCCAACGGGAAGTCCGTGATGGAGGTCGCCCCGACCATCCAGTGGGGCTACCTGATCTACCTCACCGTCTTCCGGGTCTGCCAGTACTTCGGCGCCAAGGAGGAGTGCCAGTACTGCGACATCAACCACAACTGGCGCCAGCACAAGGCGGCCGGGCGGCCGTACACGGGCGTCAAGGACGTGGAGGAGGTCCTGGAGGCGCTGGAGATCATCGACCGGTACGACACCCAGAAGGCGTCCACCGCGTACACGCTCACCGGCGGAGCCATTACGAAAACGGTTTCCGGGCGCGACGAGGCCGACTTCTACGGCCACTACGCCAAGGCCATCGAGGAGCGCTTCCCGGGCCGCTGGATCGGCAAGGTCGTCGCCCAGGCGCTGCCGCGCGACGACGTGCAGCGGTTCAAGGACTACGGCGTGCAGATCTACCACCCCAACTTCGAGGTGTGGGACCGGAGGCTGTTCGAGCTGTACTGCCCCGGCAAGGAGCGCTACGTCGGCCGCGACGAGTGGCACCGGCGGATCCTGGACTCCGCCGAGGTGTTCGGCGCGCGCAATGTGATCCCCAACTTCGTGGCGGGCGTGGAGATGGCCGAGCCGTTCGGCTTCACGACCGTGGACGAGGCCATCGCGTCGACCACCGAGGGGCTGCGCTTCTTCATGTCGCACGGCATCACGCCCCGCTTCACCACCTGGTGCCCGGAGCCCACCACCCCGCTCGGCAAGGCCAACCCGCAGGGCGCGCCGCTGGAGTACCACATCCGGCTGCTCCAGGCCTACCGGCAGACGATGGACGACTTCGGCCTGTCCTCGCCGCCCGGCTACGGCCCGCCCGGACCCGGCCGCGCGGTCTTCTCGGTCAGCTCCTTCATGGACAGCCTGCCCGCCGCCGACGAGTCCGCGAGCGAACCGGCGGGGCGGTGAGGAGACCCGCAGGGCGGTGAGTGATGCGGCCTCCGCGTCCGTACCAGAGGCGGGAGTCGGGGTTCGTCGCGACGCGCATCCGTCCCGCCACCATGCGTCACCGGATGTGAACAGGCCGCTTGTCAGTTGTGTCGGGGTCGTGAAAGGCTCGGTGCTCTGCCGCGAGGTTCCCTGTAACTCCCTTTCCCCTATGGAGAGTTGACCTCGCTCGTGGATGCAGGAGTCCCATGCCCGACCTGCCGACCCCCCAGGACCCCACCGAGGCCGCGCTGTTCTCGGAGGGCTGGGACGCGGTGCTCAGTTACGCGGACCTGTGCACCTCCGGGTCCGTGACGGCTCATCAACTGGCCACCGAGGCCTTCGCGCTCGGCGTGCGCGAGATCCGCGCGGCCGGGCGCACCCATGTGCGCGGCGCCGGCCGCCGCGGCGCCCGGCTGCCGACGATCCCGGCCCTGCTCACCGCCGTACGCGACACCGCCGCCGCCTGGGAGGCCGGCGGCGACGGGCACAAGCTCGACCCCGAGCTGCGGCTGTGGCTCAACTCCGGTCAGGCAGCCCGCTGTTCGGGGCCGCCGCTGGAGAGGCCGATCGCGCTGCGGGGCCTGCGGGACATGCAGGAGGCCGATGCCTCGCTGCTCTGGCTGGCCGAGGTGGAGGCGCTGCCCCTGCCCGTCGTCGCCCGCCGGCTGGGCCTCGACCCGGCCACCGTCGGCGACGAACTCGACCAGGTCCGCACCCTGTTCCGCGACCGCTGCCACCGGGCTCACCTGGACACCCCGCTGGACGCGCAGTGCCGCTCGTACGCCCGGCTGCTCGACGCGGTCACCCGCTCGCCGGTCGCCGACACCCCCGGCGACCTCTCCCGGCACCTCGCCACCTGCGTGCGCTGCGCCGAGGCCGCGGCCTGCCTGCGGCTGCACGGCGGCGGACTGCCCGCCGCGCTGGCCGGCGGGGTGGTCGGCTGGGGCGGCCTCGCCTACCTGGAGCGCCGCCGGCGCGCCGCCGAGGTCCGCCTCGGCGCCGGCCGCCCCGGTGCCGAGGCGGACCCCGGTGACACCGAGGAGGGCGGCGGCCGCAGCCGGGCGCTGCGCGGCGGGCTGCTCGTCGCCGCAGTCCTGCTGTCGGCGCTCGCGCTCGGCGTGTCGATGATGCCGTTCGGCGGCTCGGGCTCCGGCGACGACACGGCCGCCGGCGGCCGCGACGACCGTCAGCCGGTCGCCGACCCCAGCGTCTCCCGCTCCGCGAGCCGCTCCGCCGGCCGCTCCGCCGCGCCGTCGTCCACCGCAGGCAGCCCGTCCGCGACACCGTCCGCGACCGGTACGGCGGCGAACCCCGGCCGTACGCAGCCGGATCCCGAACCGCAGGGCAGCACCTCCACGGCCGAGCAGCAGTCCGGCGCCGCCGGGTCATCGGACGTGTCCTGCCGGGTCGCCTACGACGTCGTCAACCAGTGGCCCGCAGGCTTCCAGGCCGCCGTCACCGTCACCACCGACCGGCCCCTCACCGACTGGCGGGTCTCCTGGAGCTTCCACGACGGCCAGCGGGTCGGACAGATGTGGGACGCCACCGTCCACCAGGACGGCTCGCGCGTCACCGCCACCGCCGCCGACTACAACAGGACCGTCGCCGCGCACGGCACCCTGTCCTTCGGCTTCCTCGCCACCTGGCAGGACGCGAACCGGGCACCGTACGGCTTCACACTCAACGGGGCGTCCTGCGCGGCCGGCTGAACAAATGCTGTGACGCCGGGTTCCGCCCGGGGGCTGCATTGATCACGCACGCCGAGGTGGTGTGCGCACGAGCGGTGCGAGACAGACGAGGAGGTGTCGACCGACGGCTGTCACGGCGCCGGGCTCTGCCCCCGTCCAGGAACTCCTCAAGTCCGCCTCCGTGGCCACCGGCTGATCCGACCGCGTCCGCGCGCCTGCCCGGGGCCACCCTTGTGAAGGGTCTCCCTTGACTTCCACCTCCGCTGTGTTCTCCGCGCTGGCACCCCTCGGCTGGGACGAGGCCTGGGCCGGCGCGTTCGACTCCTACGCCGCTGCCGGGCTGCTGCCCGGCCGTGTCGTACGGGTCGACCGCGGCCAGTGCGACGTCGTCACCGCCGACGGAACCGTCCGCGCCGACACCGAGTTCGTCGTGCCCCGCAGACTCCTCAAAGCGCTGATCCCGCGTCCCCCGCTCGCCACTTGGGCCAACAGCGTCAGGTGCGCCCCAGAGGGCGACCGCGTTCCGCTTTCTGTCCGACGTCGGCAGGATTCAATGCGTGAGTCCGAGGGCTGGCCTGTCGGTGGCTGGACCTCGTTGCGGTCGTGAACCGCGGCTGTCTGGCATGCAGATGTGGGCGTGCACGCCCACCAACACAGTGATACGGGTACTGCAGAGGCCGTCGCTCCGTTCCTCCGGTTGAATGCCTGTGTGGCACAGGACTTGGACTTCGACGAAGACGACCTGCGGGCGCTGGCCGGGCCACGCTCCTTCGAGCGGGGCCAGAAATACCTGGCCGCGGTGACCGCGGTGGAGGTCGGTGACGGCTGGATCACGGGCATCGTTCACGGGACGGACGCCTACCAGGCGGAGCTGACCCTCGACGGCCCGGACGGCCTTGCCGGGGAGTGCGACTGCCCGTACGGCGTGGAGGGCACCTTCTGCAAGCACCTGATCGACTACCTCTTCGACCGCTACGCCCGCGGCGACCGGCTCATCGATGCCGTGGCTCTGCGCCGCACCCGGTTCGCCGCCCGCCGTTCCCTGGTCGCGTACCAGCAGTTGCGTACGGTGGCACGGGCGGCCGGCTGCTGGCAGGTCGAGCGGGCGCCGGCGCTTGTGCTGCTGCGCACCGACGCCGGGCAGCGACAGCGGTCCTGGCACGGCGGCCCGGTCCTGGTCGATGCCCTGCTGGACGACGGGGACGTCGACGCTGCCTGGGGGGGGGGCAGCGGCCGAAACGCGTGCGCACGACCGGCAGTGGCTCGCCCTCGCCGACCGGGCCCGCATCGCCCGTCCGGCCGACGCGCTCGGTGTCTACCTGCGGCTGGCAGAACCGCTCATGAAACAGACAGGCAACACCGTCTACGACCAGCTGACAGGTCTGCTGCTGAGCATGCGCGACTGCCACCACCGCCTGGGCACCGAAGACGAGTTCACCGCGTACCTCGCCGCGCTGCGTGCCGGGCAGAAACGCAAGCGGAACCTGATGCGGCTCCTCGACCAGCACGGCCTGTGACCCTGTCAGAAAGTCGCTGGCGCCCGAATGCGCGCATCCGGGTTGGGCTCGCTTCGTGCATGGCTGTTGGCCGCCGCTTTCGGCCGAGTGAGGAACGGGAGGTGTGATCGATGGCTGCCGGTGTGATGGGCGCTACCCGCGTCCGGAAGTTCATCCACTCCACCTCCGCGGTCTCCGGCCGACCTTCTTGCCTCCTGTGCGCTGTGAGCCCGGCAATGGCTGCTGCGCCTTCGTGACCATCAGGTGGCTGTCACGACCAGCGTGGCCCGGTCATCGAGGGTGGCATCGCCTGCAAACGTGGTGACTGCGGCGGTGATGGACTCGATGAGGACGGCGGCGGTGGGCGTCGTGGTCCGGTCGGCGACGAGCGCGTCGGCCAAGCGGTCCTCGCCGAAGAATTCGCCGTCGGCGGAGCGGGCCTCGGTGATGCCGTCGGTGACCAGGACCAGGCTGTCGCCGGGGCGCAGGTCGATCTCGCACGGGCAGAAGCCGGGGTCGGGACGGATGCCCAGCAGCAGGCCTGGTTGCGTGAGTTCCTCGACCGTGCCGTCGGCTCGGCGCACGAGCGGCGGTACGTGGCCTGCTCGAATCAGGTTGAGCGCGAGGTGAGACGCGGAACGCCGCAGCTCGCCGTAAACGAGTGAAACGAACTGGTCCTCGTCGGCGGAGCCTGCCGTCAACGCGTCGTTGATGGCGGCGACCACCGCCGCCGGGTCGTTCAGGAGGCGGGCGGCGGCGCGTGCGGTGTGGCGGACCAATCCGGTGGTGGTGGCCGCCAGCGCGCCGCGCCCCGACACATCGCCGATCATGAACGCCCAGCGGTCGCCGGACAGCGGGAAGACGTCGTAGAAGTCGCCGCCGACGACGAGTCCTTCACCGGCCGGATGGTAGGAGGCGGCCAGGGTTACGCCGGGAATCCTGGGCAACTCGGGAGGCAGCAGGCCTGCCTGCAGATCGTGGGCCAGCCGGACGCGGTCGGTGAACTGGTGGGCGTTGTCGGCACTCGAAGCGGCCCGGCGGGCGAGCTCCTGGGCCAGGGCGATCGTGTGGCCGTCCAGGGGCAGGGCGGTGGCGAGGAGAGTCAGCGTGCCGAAGGTACGGCCCCGGGTGGCCAGTGGCACGCACACGTATCCCGTGACGCCGGGCTGCGCGACGGGGCTGCCCATGCGGGCCGTCTCGATGGCGCCGGAGGACAGCACGCGGGCGACGGCGGCGTCCACGTCGTCGCACAGCGCGGGGGAGCAGAGGAGCTGTTCCCCCTCCCGGGTCGAGGCGGCGACGGCGATGCGGTGGGTCCGGCCGCGTTCGACCACATGCACGGCACACAACGGGGCCAGGGCCGGAACGGTCAGCCTGGCCATGCGCTGCAGGCTGTCCGAATAGTGCGTCTCGCCCGTGATGGCGGTGCTCGCTTCCAGCAGGAAGGCCAGATCCTCACGGACTGCCTTCTCACGCTCCTGGGCGGCATGCCTCGCCTCCACCGCACGGTGGCGTTCGATGGCCAGCGCGGCTACGCGCGCGAACGCAACGCTGAGCGTCACATCCCTGTCCGCGGGAGCCTTGGGGGTGCGGTGGTACATCGCGAAGGTGCCCAGCAGCCGGCCGTCCCTGTCCTGGATCGGCGTGGACCAGCACGCCGCGACCCCGGCCTGCCGCGCCAGGTCGCGGTAGTCCTTCCACAGGGGGTCGGTGGCGATGTCGGTGACGATCACCGGTTCGTGCCGGTAGGCGGCCGTGCCGCACGAGCCGACACCCTCGCCGATGACTGTCCCGTCGATCGCCTCGTTGTAGAAGTCGGGCAGGCGCGGGGCGGCGCCGTGCCGCAGGCGCTGTCCGTCGGGATCGAGGAGCAGTACCGAGACGATCATGTCCGGCGAGAGCTCTTCGATCGCCGTGGCCATGCCGTCGAGGATCTCGGCGAGAGGGGCGTCGCGTGCGATCTGCTCCAGCAACACGCGCTGCTCCGAGGCCAGGAGATGTGCGTCGTGGTGTGCGGTGGTCTCGACCGCGATCACCACGACCCCGTCGATCCGGCCGGCCCCGTCCCATCGGGGCTCGTAGGTGAAGTCGAAGAACCCCTCCCGCTGCCTGCCCGGCTCTCCCAGCATCAGCCGCCCGTCCCGGGCCCGGTATGCGACGCCGGTGCGGTAGACCTCGTCGAGCCGGTCGAGGACGCCCTGCGGAACCAATTCCGGAATCACCTCTCCGACCGGTTCGCCGAGGCGCCCGCGGTCGCACCCCACGGCCTCGAAGAATGCCGAGTTCGCCACTTCCAGCAGGTGTCTGGGGCCACTGAGCGCAGCGAACATCACCGGGGCCTGCCCGAAGAGGTCCGCGTACTCCTCGCTCCGCCGGTCGATGGCGACCGAGTGGGCCATGGCCGAACGGTGGGGATCGAAATATATGGACATGACAGGCCGCCCTCTCCTGTCTCCTCCGCCCGCTGACGGCGCCGTCTCGCCCCTTCACTCTGACACATGTCTCCGTCGTCTACCGGAGGCGGCCTGGCCTTCTTCCGCGAGGAACGACGTGGGAAATTCTGTGGTGCCGCAGAGCCGGCCCCTCTAGGGTGGGGCTTGCTTCTCGCGGTGGCCGTCGGCTGCCGCGGTCAGTCGTGTGGAGGACGGGAGGTGTGACCGATGGCTCTCTCTGTGACGGGCGCTGCCCGCATCCGGAAGTTCATCCATTCCACCTCTGTGGTCTCCGGCTGACCTCACTCTTCTCCCGCGCCAGTGAGCGCGGTGCCGGGGCCACCCTTGTGAAGGGTCTCCCTTGACTTCCACCTCCGCTGTGTTCTCCGCGCTGGCACCCCTCGGCTGGGACGAGGCCTGGGCCGGCGCGTTCGACTCCTACGCCGCTGCCGGGCTGCTGCCCGGCCGTGTCGTACGGGTCGACCGCGGCCAGTGCGACGTCGTCACCGCCGACGGAACCGTCCGCGCCGACACCGAGTTCGTCGTGCCCCGTGACCCGATGAAGGTCGTGTGCACGGGGGACTGGGTCGCCGTCGACCCCGACGGTGATCCGCGGTACGTCCGGGCATATCTGCCCCGCCGCACCGCCTTCGTCCGCTCCACCTCCTCCAAGCGGTCCGAGGGGCAGGTCCTCGCCGCCAACGTCGACCACGCCGTCCTCGTCGTGTCCCTCGCCGCCGAACTCGACCTGGGCCGCGTCGAGCGCTTCCTCGCCCTCGCCTGGGAGTCCGGCGCCCAGCCCGTCGTCGTCCTCGGCAAGGCCGACCTCGTGCCGGACCCGGTCACCCTCGCCCACCTCGTGCACGACGTCGAAACCAGCGCGCCCGGCGTACCCGTGCTCGGCGTCAGCGCCCTGCACGGCGACGGACTCGACGCGCTCCTCGCGCGCGTCGGCTCCGGTACGTCCGTGCTGCTCGGCCAGTCCGGCGCGGGCAAGTCCACGCTGGCCAACGCCCTCCTCGGCGAGGACGTCATGGACGTACGGGCCGCGCGGGACGTCGACGGCAAGGGGCGGCACACCACCACCACCCGCAATCTGCTCGTCCTGCCCTCGGGCGGGGTCCTGATCGACACCCCCGGGCTGCGCGGGGTCGGCCTGTTCGACGCCGCGAGCGGGGTCGGGCAGGTGTTCTCCGAGATCGAGGACCTGGCCGGGCGGTGCCGCTTCCACGACTGCGCGCACGAGGCCGAGCCGGGCTGCGCGGTCCGCTCCGCCGTGGACGGCGGGGAACTGCCCGCTCGGCGGCTGGAGAGCTACCGCAAGCTGATGCGCGAGAACCAGTGGATCGTCGCCAAGACCGACGCACGCGTGCGTGTGGAGCGCGGGCGGCACTGGCGCAGGAAGGAGGCCGAGGGCAGGGCGGCGAGGGAGCTCAAGCGGGCGCGCTATCAGTAGGCACGCCCGCAGCGTCGCGTCCGATTTCCGCTAGCCGCGTTCCTCCCCCCGCCCCACACTGGAAGGCGTGATGGACGAGGACAGCAGGTACGAGGCGGTGCGCAGCCGGGACGGGCGGTTCGACGGGGCGTTCTTCTTCGCCGTCGAGACCACCGGGATCTACTGCCGGCCCAGCTGCCCGGCGGTGACGCCCAAGCGGCCCAACGTGCGCTTCTTCGCCACGGCCGCCGCCGCGCAGGGATCCGGGTTCCGGGCCTGCCGGCGGTGCCGGCCGGACGCGGTGCCGGGGTCGGCGGAGTGGAACGTACGGGCGGACGTGGTCGGCCGGGCCATGCGGCTGATCTCCGACGGCGTCGTGGACCGCGAGGGCGTCTCCGGGCTCGCCTCCCGGCTCGGCTACAGCGCCCGGCAGGTGCAGCGCCAGCTCACCGCCGAGCTCGGCGCCGGACCGGTGGCGCTCGCCCGGGCCCAGCGGGCGCACACCGCGCGGGTGCTGCTCCAGACCACCGGACTGCCCGTCACCGAGATCGCCTTCGCCGCCGGGTTCGCCAGCGTGCGGCAGTTCAACGACACCGTCCGGGAGGTGTACGCCTCGACACCGACCGAGGTGCGCGCCGCCGCCCCCCGCGCCCGGGACGGCCGCCGCGCCGCGCCCGGCGCCGGCATACCGCTGCGGCTCGCCCACCGGGGCCCGTACCAGGCCGCCGCGGTCTTCGACCAACTGGCGGCCGAGGCGGTCGCCGGGGTCGAGGAGGTCTGCGGCCCGCCGGGCGGCCGTACCTACCGGCGCACCCTGCGGCTGCCGTACGGCACCGGGATCGCAGCCGTCGAGGAGCGCGCCCGGGCGGCGCGCACCGGCACCGGCACCCGGCCGGGCGGCTGGCTCGACGCACGGCTGCACCTGACCGACCCCCGGGACCTGACGACCGCGGTGCAGCGGCTGCGGCGGCTGTTCGACCTCGACGCCGACCCGTACGCCGTCGACGAACGGCTCGGCGCCGACCCGCGGCTCGCCCCGCTCGTCGCCGCCCGGCCCGGACTGCGCTCGCCCGGCGCCGTCGACCCGCTGGAGCCCGCCGTGCGCGCGCTGGTGGGCAGGGCGGGCGCCGAGCCGCTGGTGCGGCGCTACGGCAAGGCGCTCGACGCGCCCTGCGGCAGTCTGACCCATCTCTTCCCAGAGCCCGCCGTGCTCGCCGAGGCCGTGCCCGACGGCCCGCTGCGCGCGCTCGCCGCGGCCCTCGCCGACGGCACCCTGCGGCTGGACGCGGGCGCCGACCGGGACGACGCCGCGGCCGCCCTGCTCGCCCTGCCCGGCATGGACCCGGCCGCCGTCGCCGCCGTCCGCGTCCGCGCCCTCGGCGATCCGGACGTCGCCCCGCCCGGCACCGAGGTCCCCGACGCCTGGCGGCCCTGGCGGTCGTACGCCGTCCAACACCTGTGTGTGGCAGGGGGGTCGGACTGATGGCCGACACGTACTGGACGCGCCTCGACTCCCCGGTCGGCACGCTGCTGCTCACCGCCGCCGCGGACGGGGCGCTGACCTCGCTGTCCGTGCCCGGGCAGAAGGGCGGGCGGAGCGTCGAGGAGGGGTGGCGGTGCGACCCGGGGCCGTTCCGCGCCGCCGCGGACCAGCTCGGTGCCTACTTCGCCGGTGAACTCACCGTGTTCCGGCTCCCGTTGGCCGCGCACGGCACCGCGTTCCGGCAGCGGGTGTGGGCCGCGCTGGACGAGGTGCCGTACGGCAGCACGGTCACCTACGGCGAGATCGCCACGCGCATCGGCGCCTCCCGCGCGGCCGTGCGCGCCGTCGGCGGGGCGATCGGCGCCAACCCCCTGCTGATCGTGCGCCCCTGCCACCGGGTGATCGGCGCGGACGGCTCGCTGACCGGATACGCGGGCGGCCTCGACCGCAAGGTCCTGCTGCTGACCCTGGAGGGCGCGCTGCACGGCTAGGGGGTGTCGTTCGGATCAGGCCGGCTGGGACGAACGGTCCGGACGGCGGACCCGCGCGTGCCAGGGCCCGCGACGCCGGGATGATCCAAACGACACCCCCTGGCGCCGCCGACACCCTCGTGTTCCGATGCCACGCCCCGTTACGCCGAGCGGGTGGATCACCGTGCACGCTGCGGGGGGTACGGGCCGGGCGTGTGGGACGGTCGCCTCCGACGGGCCACGGGGAAGGCGGGCGCAGACATGGCCAAGGTCGGACGGATCCTCGCGGTGCTGCTGCTGGCCGTGCTGCCCGGCCTGGCGGCGCCGGCCCTCGCCCACCCGCAGCCGGCGGCGCTGCCCCTGTGGACCGGCAGCTGGGAGACCGCCCCGTCCGGGACCGCCGCGGCCCGGCCCGGCGCCGCCATCCGCAACGTCGTCCACCTCAGCTGCGGCGGCGACGCGGTGCGCGTACGGCTCAGCAACCGGTTCGGCACCGCGCCCCTGAGCCTCGGCGCGGTCACCGTCGCGCTGCGCGCGGCGGCCGGCGCGGACGCCCTGCCCGGCACGCTGCGCACCGCCACCTTCCAGGGCGCCCCGGCCGTCACCGTGGCGCCGGGCCAGGACACGGTCACCGACCCGGTGCCGCTGCGCGTCCCGGCCGCCGCCGACCTCCTCGTCACCGTGTACACCCCCGGCGACAGCGGCCCCGCGACCACGCACCAGACCGCCCTCCAGACCAGCTACCTGGCCGCCGACGGCGTGGGCCGCGCCGCCGACGAGGACGGCACCGGCTACACGGACACCGTCACCCGCTGGTACTACGTCACCGGCGTCGACGTCCTCGGCGACTGCGTCGGCAGCGTCGCCGCGTTCGGCGACTCCCTCACCGACGGGACCGGTTCCACCCCCGACACCAACCACCGCTGGCCCGACCGGCTCGCCGCCACGCTGCGGGCCGGCCGGTACGGCGTCCTCAACGCCGGCATCTCCGGGAACCGGCTGCTGCACGACGGCGTCGGGCCGCGCGCCCTCACCCGGCTCGACCCCGACGCCCTGGACCGCGCGGGCGTACGGGTCCTGGTGGTCCTGGAGGGCATCAACGACATCAAGGGCACCCCCGCGGCCGACGACGTCACCGCCTACGCCGACGCCTACCGCACGCTCGTCGCCCGCGCCCACGCCCGGGGCATCCGGGTCATCGGTGTCACCCTCACCCCGTTCCGCGGCTTCGCCGCCTACACCGACGCCCGCGAGGCGGTACGGCAGCAGGTGAACGGCTTCATTCGCACCGGCGGCGCCTTCGACGCGGTCGCCGACGCCGACGCCGCCGTCCGCGACCCCGACGATCAGGGCCGCATCCTGCCCGCCTACGACCCCGGCGACCACCTGCACTTCAACGACACCGGCATGGCCGCCGTCGCCGACACCGTCCTCAAGGCCCTGACCGCCTGAGGCACGCCGTCGAACGCGGTCAGCCCCACAGCACCGCCCCCAGCCACGCGCCCGCGATCAGCAGGCAGGCGAACAGTTCGGCCAGCACGCTGGAGCCGCCCGAGCGCATCGCCGTACGCAGCGCGGCCATCGCCTCGCCGTGCCGGCCCAGGCGCAGCCGCTCGTGCAGGTAGATCCCGGCCATGAAGCCCGGCAGCGCGCCCACCACCGGAAGCAGGACGAAGCCGAGGAACGCCCCGCCGCCCGCGTACACCGCCATCCGCGGCGTGGCACCGCTCTGCCGCAGCCGGCGCGGCGGCAGCGCCCAGCGCACGGCCAGCGACAGCAGCAGCACGGCGGTCGCACCCACGAGGACGGACCAGGCCAGCGGCTGCGGATCCGTCAGCGCCCACCACAGCACGGCGGCCCACACCAGCCACGACCCCGGCACCCCGGGCACCAGCACTCCGCACAGGCCGAGCACGATCACCACGCCGACCAGCAGGAGTTCCGACACTCCCATCTGCCCAGAGTGCCGGAGAAGCCACGGAACGGCAGGACCGCGCCCCGGGACAGCGGCGCGGGGCGCTGCTCAGGAGCGGGTGACCCAGCCCCGTTCGAAGGCGTGCCAGCCCAGTTGCAGTCGCGTCGTCACACCGGCCAGCTCCATCAGCCGCCGCACCCGGCGCTGCACCGTGCGCAGGCCCAGATCGAGCTGTTTCGCCACGCTCGCGTCGGTCAGCCCGGCCAGCAGCAGCGACAGCACCTCCAGATCGGTGCCGTCCGGGCCGTCCGGCCGCTCCTCGGCCGCCCCCGACGCGCCGATGCGCAGCGGCAGCGCCTCCCGCCACACCGACTCGAACAGCCCGGCGAGCAGCTCCAGCAGCCCGCTGGCGTGCACCACCAGCGCGGCCGGCTCCGCCGTCGTCGAGGTGAGCGGCACCATCGCCAGCGAGCGGTCGGCCACGACCAGCTTCGTCGGCACCCGGTCCGTCACCCGCACCCGCTCGTCGCGGCCGAGGGCGGCCGTCAGCTCGGTCACCGCGTGCGGCAGGTCCAGTGCCGCGCGCTCCACGACCACCCGGTAGCGCACCCCGCGTGCCGCCGCCCGCTCCTCCGCCTCGTTCTCCATGCCGGACACGACCTGGGGACGGGCGGTGACCAGCGCGCACACCTCCTGCGCCGCGCCCAGCTGGAGCTGGAGGAAGCGCTGGGCGACCGCCGAGGCGCCGGTGACCACCTCCACCAGGTCGTGCACCGCCGGTTCGGCCGCCGCCGCCCGGTACTCCTGCGCGAGCACGGCCGCCGCCAGCTCCGCCTTCTCCAGTTCGTGCCGCTGCTGGGTGAGCAGCGCGCCGAGCGCGACCCCCGGCGGAGCGGCCACCCAGCGGCCGGGCCGGGCCGGGGACTGCGCGGCGAGCCCCTGCCGCTCCAGCCGGCGCAGCGCCCGCTCCGTGTCCGGCTCGGCCAGCGTCAGACGGCGCGCCAGATCGCCCACCTCGGCCGCGCCGACGGACACCAGCGCCCGGTACGCCGCCTCGTGCGTGTCGTCCAGCCCTATCGCTGCCAGCATCGGCCTTCGCCCCTCCCACGAGCCACCACACGCCACGGTCACGTCATTTCGGCGGGCCCGGCCTGGCGGAAACCGGCCACGGCGCAAACCCGCCGCGGAACATCATCGCCGCTGTGCGGGTGACTCTGCCAAGGTGGCAGCACCTGGGGCAGGTGGTCGCGATCGCGATTCACAGCCTCGTCTCAGGAAACCAAGCCACAATCCGGCCATCCGACCGGAGCCGTTCACCCGGCCCGGTCGCGCGGAACGTGGCCCGGGCCCGTACGTGTGCGAGACACGCGAAGGGGATTCGGGGCCGGGCCACCGCGGACGTCGCCGGGCGGTCCTCCCGTGGGGGGTGGGGCCGCCCGGCGGCCATCAGCCTTCTTTCGTACGGCAGTTCACCCCCTCACCCGACCCGCTGCCGGGTGTGGCCGTGGGCGGCGGAATTTCCCGATGCGCCGTTTCCCCGCGGCCCCCGCGGTGGACAATTACCGGCATGAGCCAGCAGGGGGGAAGGCCCGCCCGTTCCGAGGACGACTGGTGGGGGCAGCTGTACGACGACTCCACCGCGGACACGGGCCCCACGACGGCACCCGATTCCCTGGACGACCGCTTCGCCTCCGCGAAGAACACGGTGACGGGACCGCGTACAGGGGGCACGGGGAGCACCGGGGGCACCGGGAGCGCGCAGGACCGGGCGCCCGGGGAGCCCGCGCTGCCGTCGCAGCGCACGACCGGGCCCCCGGCCACCCCCGAACAGCCCGCCACCGCCGCCGCGCCCCCGGAACCGGCACCGGCCCCGGAACCGGCCCCGGTGCCGGTGCCGAACTCCTCCTCACCAGCGGTCCCGCCCCCGCCGCCCTCCGCGCTCGACTACGTGGGGTCCGGGCCGCCCACCTACGACCCCGAGCCGACCGCGCTGCCCGTCGCCGAGCCCGACGCGCTGGGGGAGCTGGTCGCGGACACCGTGCTGGACGGGGCCCGGTACGGGGCGTGCACGCTGCGGGCCGTGTCGTTGCGGGGGGACTCGGCGCGGTTCCGGGGCGAGCCGCGGCGGGACGCGGTGCTCACCGCGCGGTTCGGGACGGGGGAGCGGGCGCTGGTGCTCGTCGCGGTGGCGACCGGGGCGCGGGCCACGCCGGGGGCGCATCTGGCCGCGGCCGAGGCGTGCCGGTGGATCGGGCGGGCCGTGGGGCGCAGCCACCCCGGGCTGGTGGAGGACATCCGGGCGGCCCGGCGCGGCGAGCTGAAGTCGGGGCTGGGCCGGCTGGCCGACCGCAGCCTCGGCAGGCTCCGGGCGAGCGCGGCCGAGCAGGGCCTCGACCCTGGGGAGTACACGGCGAGCCTGCGCTGTCTGCTGCTGCCGGGCGATCCGGACTGCCGTACGCGCGTGTTCTTCGGCGTCGGCGACGGAGGGCTGTTCCGGCTGCGGGACGGCGTCTGGCAGGACATCGAGCCGCAGCCCGCGCCGGACGACGACACCGCCGCGCCCCTGACGTCCGAGGGCGACCGGTTCACCATGGACCTCGGCATCCCCACCCCGCCGAGCCCGTACGAGCCGGCCCCGCAGCCGCCGCGCGAGCCGTTCCGCTTCCGCGCCTGCCTCGCCCGGCCGGGTGACGCCCTGGTGATGTGCAGCGCCGGCCTGGCCGAGCCGCTGCGCGGCGAGCCCGCGCTCGGCGCCTACCTGGCCCGCCGCTGGTCCGGTCGTACCCCGCCCGGCCTCGCCGCGTTCCTCGCGGACACCCAGGTGCGGGTGAAGGGTTACGCCGACGACCGTACGGCGGCGGCCGTGTGGGAGGCGTGAGCGCCGGCCCTGTGACTGTATGGAGGCATGGCCAAACAGAACGTCGCCGAGCAGTTCGTCGACATCCTCGTCCGCGCCGGCGTACGCCGTCTGTACGGGGTGGTCGGCGACAGCCTCAACCCCGTCGTGGACGCCGTGCGCCGCAACTCCGCCATCGACTGGATCCATGTCCGCCACGAGGAGAGCGCCGCGTTCGCGGCCGGCGCCGAGGCGCAGATCACCGGCAGGCTGGCCGCCTGCGCCGGCTCCTGCGGCCCGGGCAACCTGCACCTGATCAACGGCCTCTACGACGCCCACCGCTCGATGGCCCCGGTGCTCGCCCTCGCCTCGCAGATCCCCTCCAGCGAGATCGGCCTCGGCTACTTCCAGGAGACCCACCCCGACCGGCTCTTCCAGGAGTGCAGCCACTACAGCGAGCTGATCTCCAACGCCCGGCAGATGCCCCGGCTGCTCCAGAGCGCCATCCAGCACGCGGTCGGCCGAAGCGGCGTGAGCGTCGTCTCGCTCCCCGGTGACATCGCCGCCGAGCCGGCCCCGGAGAAGGCCGCGCAGAGCGCCCTCGTCACCTCCCGGCCCACCGTCCGCCCCGGCGACGCCGAGATCGACGCGCTCGCCGGGATGATCGACGAGGCCGGCCGGGTCACCCTGTTCTGCGGCAGCGGCACCGCCGGCGCGCACGCCGAGGTGATGGAGTTCGCCGGGCGGATCAAGTCGCCGGTGGGGCACGCCCTGCGCGGCAAGGAGTGGATCCAGTACGACAACCCGTACGACGTCGGCATGAGCGGCCTGCTCGGCTACGGCGCCGCCTACGAGGCCACCCACGGGTGCGACCTGCTGATCCTGCTCGGCACCGACTTCCCGTACAACGCCTTCCTGCCCGACGACGTAAGGATCGCGCAGGTCGACGTACGGCCCGAGGTGCTCGGCCGCCGCTCGCGGCTCGACCTCGCGGTGTGGGGCGACGTACGCGAGACGTTGCGCTGTCTGATCCCGCGGGTGAAGGAGAAGACCGACCGGCGTTTCCTCGACCGGATGCTGAAGAAACACGCCGACGCGCTGGAGGGCGTGGTCAAGGCGTACACCCGCAAGGTCGACAAGCACATCCCGATCCACCCCGAGTACGTGGCCGCCGTCCTCGACGAAGTCGCCGACGACGACGCCGTGTTCACCGTCGACACCGGCATGTGCAACGTGTGGGCGGCCCGCTACGTCTCGCCCAACGGGCGCCGCCGGATCATCGGTTCGTTCTCGCACGGGTCGATGGCGAACGCGCTGCCCATGGCGATCGGCGCCCAGTTCACCGACCGGGGCCGGCAGGTGGTGTCGATGTCGGGCGACGGCGGGTTCGCCATGCTGATGGGCGACTTCCTCACGCTCGTGCAGTACGACCTCCCCGTCAAGGTCGTCCTGTTCGACAACTCCTCCCTCGGCATGGTCGAGCTGGAGATGCTGGTCGCCGGACTGCCCTCGTACGGCACCGCCAACGTCAACCCCGACTTCGCCGCCGTCGCGCGGGCCTGCGGGGCGTACGGGGTGCGGGTGGAGAAGCCCAAGCAGCTCGCCGGGGCGCTCAGGGACGCCTTCAAGCACCGGGGACCGGCGCTGGTGGACGTCGTCACCGACCCGAACGCGCTGTCCATCCCGCCGAAGATCAGCGCCGAGATGGTCACCGGGTTCGCGCTGTCCGCGTCCAGGATCGTGCTGGACGGCGGCGTCGGCCGGATGCTCCAGATGGCCCGCTCCAATCTGCGCAACGTGCCGCGGCCCTAGGCCGCCTCCTCATGGCGACCGGAGGGGCGGGTTTCGGCCAGTTTCACGGGGTGTGACGGGGTGCCGACGGCCGGTGCCGGGCGCATCTGCCCGGCCGTTCCGGGGCGTCCGTGGCGGCCGGCGCCCTCCCGGGAGGCCGGGACGCGGGTGCGGCACGGCCCGCCGGGCAGCCCGCACGCCCCGCGCCCGTGGCCGAACAGCGGTCCTCGGGCGGGGGCCAGGACTGCCGGGGTTTCTGCTGGGCAAGCATCCCCCGTGAACGTGTTCGACCAGGAGGGGCAGGGGGACATCGTGCGGGCGGGGGTCATGAAGAGGCAGGCACGAGGGGGCGGGCCCATGGTCGTCGGGGCCGCCACGGACACGACGGGGGAAGAGGCCGGCACCACCACGGACCACGCGCACCGGTTCCGGCGCAGGCTGGGGCGGGCGGATCTGCGGGCGGTGCCCGAGGCCCGGCGGGAGCTGCGCGAACTGCTGCGGCACTGGGGCAAGCCCGGCCGCTCGGAGATCGCCGAACTGCTCACCAGCGAACTGGTCACCAACGCGCTCGTCCACACCGACGACGACGCGGTCCTCACGGCCGTCGTGGCGCCGGGCGGACTGCGCGTGGAGGTACGGGACTTCGTGGCCGGCAGACCGGAGCCGCGAGGGCCGGAGACGGACGAGGACACCCACGGCCGGGGCCTGGTGCTGGTGCAGTCCCTCGCGGACGCCTGGGGCGTACGGCCGCACGGCGTGGGCAAGTCGGTGTGGTTCGAACTGGGCGCCGAGGCGGCGTGAGCGCGCGGGCGGCGCACAACGGGCCGGGGGCGTGACCCGTACGGTCACGCCCCCGGCCCGGAACAGGCGTACGGCGTCCTAGCCGAACTGCTGCTCCAGGTCCTTCAGCTTGCGCTCCAGGGAGTCCAGGCGCGGCAGTGCCATGGTGTCGTCCTCCGCGGTGAGATCGACGGTCACCGGCTCAGATCCGCTGCGGACCGGCTGCAGGGAGGGACGGGCGCGCACGGGCAGTTGCTCCGCGCCGGATATGGCAGGCTCCGCGGCGACTTCGGCGGGGGCGCGCTCGACGGCGCCCACCTCGACCTCGACCTGGCGGCCGGCGCGTCCGACGAAGCCGCGGTGGCCCCGGCTGATGGCCTTCAGCTGGGCGCGTTCGATGCGCTGCTGGTCACGCCTGCGCTGCCGCGTCTCGTCCTTCTGCCGCTTGTCGTCGCGGACCTCCTCGACCGCCTCGTCGAGGCTGCGCACGCCCTCCAGGAGCATCAGCGACCAGGCCTTGTAGGTCTCGCGGGGGGCGCGCAGCCAGCGCACGATGCGGATCTGCGGCAGCGGACGCGGCACCAGGCCCTGCTCGCGCAGCGCGGCCCGGCGGGTCTGCTTCAGGGCGCGGTCGAACAGGACGGCCGCCGACAGCGACATGCCGGAGAAGAACTGGGGGGCACCGGCGTGGCCGGCGCCCCGGGGCGCGTGCACCCAGTTGAACCAGGCCGCCGCGGCGGCGAACATCCACACCAGGATCCGGGAGCCGAGCGCCGCGTCACCGTGGCTGGCCTCGCGCACGGCGAGCACCGAGCAGAACATCGCCGCGCCGTCCAGGCCGAACGGCACCAGGTACTGCCAGCCGTCCGTCAGCCCCAGGTTCTGCTCGCCGAAGCCGACGAGACCGTGGAAGGAGAGGGCTGCGGCGACCGCCGCACAGCAGAACAGGAGCACATAGGAGGCCGTGCCGTAGATGGCCTCTTTGCGTCTGCGGCGCTCCTCGCTGCGCTCCCAGGAGTCGTCCGCGCTCGCGTTCTCCCCGGAGGAGCGCTTGCCGCGCGCGAGCACCGCCACCGCCGCCAGCATGCCCAGGAGCAGTACGGCGCCCGGAAGCAGCCAGTTCAGCGATATGTCGGTCAGCTTCATCAGGGGTCCCTTGCATTGGGATAGGGCGTAACGCCCGCCATAGTGGCCCACGCCCGACGGCCCTCAGGGGGTTTCGGGGCAAGAGGCCGCCAAGGAGGTGCAAGGGGATGCCCACGGACGGCGTTCTGCTCGAACTGCCGCATGAGGGGCGGGAGTTGAGTTCGAATAAGAGTACCCGCACGGATGGTGCCGCGGAAAGTTCCCGTGACGTGTGAGGGGGTTGTGAAAGGGGGGGGGGGCGGGTCGCCGCAGATGATCTTAGCGGACGGGCCGTGCCGTCTTGATCACACCGAGGCGAGTCTGGCTGTATCGATTCAGCGACGGCGGGCCGGTGAGTTTGACCCTCCGGGTTCTGCGCCTAAGGTGCTTGACGGACAGGTGACAACCCGCCGTTAATGGCCCAAGTACCGACAAGCCGCCAGGAGGATCCCGTGGACCCCGTGAAGCAGGGCACCCAGGGCTGCGCCCGGGTGCCCGCGCAGGCACGCGTGGCGCAGGTCTCCGGCCCCTCCGGCGGCTCCTGGGAGCGGGAGGACGCGCCGCCCGGCGCGCGCGGCGAGCACCCGCACGCCGAGCCGCCGATACCCGGGCCCCGGGCCGCGGTGCAGCGCTCCTCGGTGCGCGGCCAGATCCTGGACGCGCTGCGCACCGCGCTCGTGACCGGCGAGCTGGAGCCGGGCGAGGTGTACTCGGCGCCGGTGCTCGGCGAGCGCTTCGGGGTCTCGGCGACGCCCGTGCGGGAGGCCATGCAGCAGCTCGCCCAGGAGGGCGCCGTCGAGGTCGTGCCCAACCGGGGCTTCCGGGTCGTCCGGCGCGGTGCGCGGGAGCTGTCCGAGCTGGCGGAGGTGCGCGGGCTCATCGAGGTGCCGGTGATGCTGCGGCTCGCCCGTACGGTGCCGGCCGAGCGGTGGGCCGAGCTGCGGCCGCTGGCGGAGGAGACGGTCCGCGCGGCGGCCGCCGGCTGTCCGGCCACGTACGCCGAGTCCGACCGGGCCTTCCACGCCGCGCTCCTCGCCCTGTCCGGCAACGAACAGCTGGTCCGCATCGCCTCCGACCTGCACCGCCGCTCCCAGTGGCCGCCGGTGCGGCAGGGGCGCGGGTATCTGGTCGCCGACGCGGCGGAGCACATGGCGCTGCTGGAGGCGCTGGTCGCGGGGGACGTGGACGTGGTGCGGGGGCTGGTGTCGGAGCACTTCGCGGGCGCGTGCTGAGCGGGGCGGGTGAGCGCCGCGGGGGTTGTGCCGTCTGCCGGGTGCGGCCCGGTGGGGCTGTCCGCGCCCGGGCGGCGAAGCCGCGTATCGGGACCGCCCCGCGCCCCCAGGGGGTTGCCCGCACCCGGCGACGCGGCTGTACTCCCTACGCCGTCGCCACCCCCGGCGCCGGCGGGGCCAACTGCCGTGCCAGCCACGTCGGTACGCCGCCCAGCAGGCGGAACAGGCGCCGCGCCTCCTCCCGCAGCCGGGACGCCTCCGGCTCGGACTCCGCGTCGGCCAGGGAGGCCAGTGCCGGGGCCGTGCCGACCAGGTAGCCCAACTCCTCCCTGATCCGCAGGGATTCGGCGAAGCCGTGCCGCGCCTCGGCCAACTCGCCGTCGCGCAGGGCGAGTCCGGCCAGGTGGCGCCAGGTGAAGGACAGCAGGAGCGGGTCGGCGTGGGCCGTGGCGCCCGCGTGGGCCCGGCGGTAGGCCGCGCGGGCCGCCTGCGGGGAGCGCGTCAGGTTCTCGGCCAGCAGGCCCCGCCGGAAGTCCAGCAGGGCCCGGCCCGCCCCGCCCGGCGGGATCAGCGCCGCCGCCCGGCCCAGTGCCGCCCGCGCCTCGTCCGCGCGGTCGCGCACCGTGTGCAGCGTTGCGGCGTAGGCCAGTTGGCCGCGCTCGCAGGCCGCCGCGCCGCGCTCCTCGTCGGTGTGCGCGAGCGCCTCCGCCGTACGCAGCGCGTCCTCCGCCTCCGCCCAGCCCCGCTCGGTGTACAGACACCGTTCGACCAGCAGCGCGGCCCGCTGGAGGGCCGACGCGGGCGTGTCGTGCGGCAGCAGGGCCGCCGCGTCCGCCCAGCAGGCCCGCGAGCGCAGCCGCCACACCGCGGTCTGGAGCGGATCGTCACCGGCGGTCGTTCCGTTGCCAGACATGGCGGAGTGCGCCACGTTGCCCTCCCCGAGCACGCCATCGAGCTGTTGAGTGGTGGCGGCATTCCAGCACCGATCGACGGGCCGGGCCAAGGGGGTGGGTGAAAGTTTTCACAAAGTAGTGGGGTGTTGGCGTGACCGCTTTTGCGCGTCCTGCCCCCACGCGCCCCCGCTGACCTCAGCTCATCCGCAGGGCCAGGAAGAAGTCCAGCTTGTCCTCCAGGCGCGAGAGGTCCCGTCCCGTCAACTGCTCGATCCGGCCGACCCGGTAGCGCAGCGTGTTGACATGCAGGTGGAGCCGGGTGGCGCAGCGGGTCCAGGAGCCGTCGCAGTCGAGGAACGCCTCCAGGGTCGGGATCAGCTCGGCCCGGTGGCGACGGTCGTAGTCGGTCAGCGGGTCCAGCAGCCGGGCCGTGAAGGCGCGGCGGACGTCGTCCGGGACGAACGGCAGCAGCAGGACGTGCGAGGCCAGCTCCTGGTGGCCGGCCGCGCAGACCCGGCCCGGGCGGGCGGCGGCCACCCGGCGGGCGTGCCGGGCCTCCTCCAGGGCGCCGCGCAGGCCCTCCGCCGAGTGCACGGCCGCGCTGACGCCGAGGGTGAGCCGCCCGTCGTCGTCCAGGCCCGCCGACAGCGGCTCGCGCACGGCCTTCAGCAGGGCGTCGGCGAGCAGCCCGGTCTCGGAGCCGTCGTGCTCGGTGGAGACCGCCGGGAGGGGGACCAGGGCGATCGCCTCGTCGCCGGTGTGCGCGACCGCGATCCGGTCCGACGGCTCCGGGCCCGTGGCCTGCGGGTCGACCAGCACCTCCTCCAGCAGCGACTGGGCGACCGGGCCGCCCTCGACCTGCTCGCCGTCCCACTCCACGCGGGCCACCACGACCTGCCAGTGCGGGGCCGTGCCGAGCCCGGGCAGCAGCACCGGGGCGGCCACGCGCAGCCGGGCCGCGATCTCGGCGGGCGCGGCGCCCGTCTGGACCAGTTCCAGGACCTCCTGGGCGAGCCGGCGCCGCACCGTGCGCGCCGCGTCCCGGCGGTCCCGCTCGACCGCGATCAGCTGGGTCACGCCCTGGAGCAGGTCCATGCGCTCCTCGGGCCAGTCGCCCGCGTCCGCCTCGACGGCCAGCAGCCAGTCCGACAGGACCGTCTCGCGCACGTCGCGGGCGGCCTGCGGGGCGCGGCCGGTGGAGCGGATCGGGAAGAGGGAGTACGTGGCGCCGCCCAGCAGGACCCGGTGCGGGCCGCGCCGCCCGGTGCGGGTGGCGGCCAGGTGCTCGGCGGCGAGCTTCGCGCAGGTCTCGGCGGGCAGGCCGGGGCCCGCCTCCTTGGAGCCGGCGATCAGCCGGCCGGTGGGGGAGAGCACCCAGGCGCGCAGGTCCAGGTCGGTGCCGAGCAGGTCCAGGACGACGTCCGGGCCGCCGCCCGCCGGGCCCGAGGTCATCATCCGCCGGTGCCGGTCCACCACGGCCGCCAGGTCCCCGGCGCGCTCGCTGGAGACCTGCCGTACGACGTGCTCGGTGATCGTCGCGAAGGCCACCGACTCGTGCACCGCGAACAGCGGCAGCCGGTGCCGGGCGCAGGCCAGCACCAGGTCCTCCGGCACGTCGCCCAGCTCCGCCTCACCGGCCGCGAGGGCCGCCACCCCGGCCTGCACCAGGATGCGGACGAACGGTTCGGAGTCGTCGGCGTCCCGACGCCAGGCGAGACCCGTCAGCACCAGCTCGCCGCCGGAGAGGTACCGGCTCGGGTCGCGCAGGTCGGTCGTCATGACCCCGCGCACCGAGCGGTCCAGCTCCTCCTCGCCGCCGAGCAGCCGCAGCCCCAGCACATCGGTGTCCAGAAGTGCGCGCAGCCGCATCTCGTCGCCGCCGTTCTTGTGTCTCGAAACCTACGATGGATCTTGGAGGGTGACGCGGGAAGGGCCCGGCACGGAGCCGTACAGGGCGCAGTCCGGAGTCTCCGCAGTGTTTCCTGCGTTTCCCCAGGAAATCGGAGAGGTTACCGATGACCTCCGTTCATACGAATCTACAAGATGCCCGTGGTGGCCAGCCAACTCCTTCATGGTTTCGGTGACTGACCCCGCCGGAGTACGGGGCGGTGTACTGAGTCCACTCCGCGTTAACAGGACATGAACGAGCCGCGCCCGCCGCACACGGATTGGCTCAATCTGCACGACTCACGAGACGAAGAAGAGAGCCGGTCATGGACTTCCTTCGCCCCGCCAGCTGGGAGGAGGCGCTCGCCGCGAAGGCCGAGCACCCCACCGCTGTGCCGATTGCGGGTGGCACCGATGTGATGGTCGAGATCAACTTCGACCACCGCCGGCCCGAGTACCTGCTGGACCTCAACCGCATCGGTGAGCTCACCGAGTGGGAGATCGGCGAGGAGAGCGTACGGCTGGGTGCCTCCGTCCCGTACACGAAGATCATGGAGAATCTCCGTGCCGAGCTGCCGGGCCTGGCGCTCGCCTCGCACACGGTCGCCTCCCCGCAGATCCGCAACCGCGGCGGCGTCGGCGGCAACCTCGGCACGGCCTCGCCCGCCGGTGACGCCCACCCCGCCCTCCTCGCCGCCGGCGCCGAGGTCGAGGCGGAGTCCGCGGCCCGCGGCACCCGACTCATCCCGATCGACGAGTTCTACACGGGCGTCAAGCGCAACGCGCTCCAGCCCGACGAGCTGATCCGCGCCGTGCACGTCAAGAAGGCCGACGGACCCCAGCAGTACTCCAAGGTCGGCACCCGCAACGCCATGGTCATCGCCGTGTGCGCCTTCGGTCTCGCGCTGCACCCCGAGACGCGCACCGTGCGCACCGGCATCGGCTCGGCCGCGCCCACCCCCGTGCGGGCCAAGGCCGCCGAGGAGTTCCTGAACGCCGCGCTGGAGGAAGGCGGCTTCTGGGACAACGGCAAGATCATCACCCCGTCGGTCGCCAAGCAGTTCGCGGACCTGTGCTCCGGCGCCTGCAACCCGATCGACGACGTCCGGGGCACCGCGAGCTACCGCCGCCACGCGGTCGGTGTCATGGCCCGCCGGACGCTGACCTGGACCTGGGAGTCGTACCGCGGCGCCCGCCGCGCATCTGAGGGAGCTGCGTAATGCGCGTCAACTTCACCGTCAACGGACGTCCGCAGGAGGCCGACGACGTCTGGGAGGGCGAGTCCCTGCTGTACGTCCTGCGCGAGCGCCTCGGCCTGCCCGGCTCGAAGAACGCCTGCGAGCAGGGCGAGTGCGGCTCCTGCACCGTGCGCCTGGACGGCGTGCCGGTCTGTTCCTGCCTGGTCGCGGCCGGCCAGGTCGAGGGGCGTGACGTCGTGACCGTCGAGGGCCTCGCGGACTTCGCCAAGGAGCGGTCCTGCGGCACGGGTGCCTGCGGTACGACGCTGCAGGACGCCCAGCAGTGGACGGCCAAGCCCGCCTCCGACTCGCAGACCGGCGAGGGCACCGAACTCAGCCCCGTCCAGCAGGCGTTCATCGACGCCGGCGCCGTCCAGTGCGGCTTCTGCACCCCGGGTCTGCTCGTCGCCTCCGACGAACTCCTGGAGCGCAACCCGAACCCGAGCGACGCGGACATCCGCGAGGCGCTGTCGGGCAACCTGTGCCGCTGCACGGGCTACGAGAAGATCATGGACGCGGTCCGCCTCGCGGCCGCCCGCCAGTCCGAGGGGGTCTGACAGACATGCCGACCAACGGCGCTCCTACGAAGATCACGCAGGGCTCGCAGACCAAGGGCGGCATCGGCGAGTCCACGCTCCGCCCGGACGGCACCCTCAAGGTCACCGGCGAGTTCGCGTACTCGTCCGACATGTGGCACGAGGACATGCTGTGGGGCCAGATCCTGCGCTCCACCGTCGCGCACGCCGAGATCGTCTCGATCGACACCTCCGAGGCCCTCGCCATGCCGGGTGTGTACGCGATCATGACGTACGACGACCTGCCCACCGAGGTGAAGAACTACGGCCTGGAGATCCAGGACACCCCGGTCCTCGCGCACGGCAAGGTGCGCCACCACGGCGAGCCGGTCGCGATCGTCGCCGCCGACCACCCGGAGACGGCCCGCCGCGCCGCCGCCAAGATCAAGGTCGACTACCGGGAACTCCCGGTCATCACCGACGAGGCCTCCGCGACCGCGCCGGACGCGATCCTCGTCCACGAGGGCCGCGACGACCACCACTCGGGCCACGTCCCGCACCCCAACATCGTGCACCGCCAGCCGATCGTCCGCGGCGACGCGGACGAGGCCGCGAAGCGCGCCGATGTGATCGTGAAGGGCGAGTACACCTTCGGCATGCAGGACCAGGCCTTCCTCGGCCCCGAGTCCGGCCTCGCCGTGCCCGAGGAGGACGGCGGCGTCCACCTCTACATCGCCACCCAGTGGCTCCACTCCGACCTGCGCCAGATCGCGCCCGTCCTCGGCCTGCCCGAGGACAAGGTGCGGATGACGCTGGCCGGCGTCGGCGGCGCGTTCGGCGGCCGCGAGGACCTGTCGATGCAGATCCACGCCTGCCTGCTCGCCCTGCGCACCGGCAAGCCCGTCAAGATCGTCTATAACCGGTTCGAGTCCTTCTTCGGACACGTCCACCGCCACCCGGCCAAGCTGTACTACGAGCACGGGGCCACGCGCGACGGCAAGCTGACGCACATGAAGTGCCGGATCGTCCTGGACGGCGGCGCCTACGCCTCCGCCTCCCCGGCGGTCGTCGGCAACGCCTCCTCGCTCTCCGTCGGCCCGTACGTCATCGACGACGTCGACATCGAGGCCATCGCCCTCTACACCAACAACCCGCCCTGCGGCGCCATGCGCGGCTTCGGCGCGGTCCAGGCGTGCTTCGCCTACGAGGCCCAGATGGACAAGCTGGCGAAGCGGCTCGGCATGGACCCGGTGGAGTTCCGGCAGCTCAACGCCATGGAGCAGGGGACCATCATGCCGACCGGGCAGCCGGTCGACTCCCCGGCCCCCGTCGCCGAACTGCTGCGCCGCATCAAGGCGATGCCGCTGCCGCCCGAGCGCCAGTGGGAGTCCAGCGAGGGCGCCGACGTACGGCAGCTGCCCGGCGGTCTGTCCAACACCACGCACGGCGAGGGCGTCGTACGCGGTGTCGGCTACGCGGTCGGCATCAAGAACGTCGGCTTCTCCGAGGGCTTCGACGACTACTCCACCGCCAAGGTCCGCATGGAGGTCATCGGCGGCGAGCCGGTCGCCACCGTGCACACCGCGATGGCGGAGGTCGGCCAGGGCGGTGTCACCGTCCACGCGCAGATCGCCCGCACCGAGCTCGGCGTCACCCAGGTGACCATCCACCCGGCCGACACCCAGGTGGGCTCGGCGGGTTCGACCTCGGCCTCCCGGCAGACGTACGTCACCGGCGGCGCCGTGAAGCACACCTGCGAACTCGTCCGCGAGAAGGTCCTGGAGCTCGGCCGCCGCAAGTTCGGCAGCTACCACCCGGCCTGGGCGACCGCCGAACTCCTGCTGGAGGGCGGCAAGGTCGTCACCGACGGCGGCGAGGTCCTCGGCGACCTGGCCGCCGTCCTGGAGGGCGAGAGCGTCGAGATCGAGGCGGAGTGGCGGCACCGGCCGACCGAGGCCTTCGACCTGCACACCGGGCAGGGCAACGGCCATGTCCAGTACTCCTTCGCCGCGCACCGCGCCGTCGTCGAGGTCGACACCGAACTCGGCCTGGTCAAGGTCATCGAACTGGCCTGCGCCCAGGACGTCGGCAAGGCGCTCAACCCGCTCTCCGTCGTCGGCCAGATCCAGGGCGGCACGACCCAGGGCCTGGGCGTCGCGGTGATGGAGGAGATCATCGTCGACCCGAAGACGGCGAAGGTCAGGAACCCCTCCTTCACCGACTACCTGATCCCGACCATCCTCGACACGCCGACCATCCCGGTCGACGTCCTCGAACTCGCCGACGACCACGCCCCGTACGGGCTGCGCGGCATCGGCGAGGCCCCCACCCTGTCGTCCACCCCGGCCGTCCTCGCGGCGATCCGGAACGCGACCGGGCTGGAGCTCAACCGCACTCCGGTACGGCCCGAGCACCTCACGGGGACCTGACCCTTCGGGGTTCCAACCGGTTTTCCCCCGGGGGGACTTCGTCCCCCCGGCCCCCCCACTGTTCGTCTCGGGCCGTCCCCCGGGTCGTCCAATCCCAAATCTCGTGCCGACAAGGAATGGCACGGGTGCCCCTGTGAACCTTGGGAGTTGGCCCATGACCCAGCAGTCAGTGGAGCCCAGGACCGCAGCCGACGACGCCGGTGACGGCAGCCGCGTCCCGGCCGGACGGTCCTGGCTCGACCGGTACTTCCACATCTCCATAAGAGGATCCTCGGTCGCGCGTGAGGTGCGCGGCGGCATCACCACCTTCATGGCGATGGCCTACATCCTCCTGCTCAACCCGCTCATCCTGTCCGGCAAGGACGTCCACGGCGACACGCTCGGCCAGAAGGCGCTGATCACCGCGACCGCGCTGGCCGCCGCGTTCACCACGCTATTGATGGGCTTCGTCGGCAAGGTGCCGCTCGCGCTCGCCGCCGGCCTGTCCGTCTCGGGCGTGCTGTCCTCGCAGGTCGCCCCCAACATGACCTGGCCGCAGGCCATGGGCATGTGCGTGATGTACGGCGTGGTCATCATGCTGCTGGTCGTCACCGGCCTGCGCGAGATGATCATGAACGCGATCCCGCTCGCGCTCAAGCACGGCATCACCATGGGCATCGGCCTGTTCATCGCGCTCATCGGACTCTACAAGTCCGGCTTCGTGCACAAGGGCGCGGAGACCCCGCTCAGCCTCGGCCCGGCGGGCCAGCTCACCGGCTGGCCGGTGCTGCTCTTCGCCGGCACCCTGCTGCTGATCTTCATGCTCCAGGCCCGCAACGTCCCCGGCGCCATCCTCATCGGCATCGTCTCCGGCACGATCGTCGCCTCGGTCCTCAACGGCCTCGGCGTCATCGACCCCAAGCAGTGGGCCAACGGCGCCCCCGAACTGCACGGCAGCGCCGTGTCGATGCCCGACTTCTCGCTCCTCGGGCACGTCGAGTTCGGCGGCTGGGGCAAGGTCGGCGCGATGACGATCGCCATGATCGTCTTCACCCTCGTGCTCGCCGGCTTCTTCGACGCGATGGCCACCATCATCGGCGTCGGCACCGAGGCCGAGCTGGCCGACGACAAGGGCCGGATGCCCGGCCTGTCCAAGGCGCTGTTCATCGACGGCATGGGCGGTGCGATCGGCGGCGTGGCGGGCGGCTCGGGCCAGACGGTCTTCATCGAGTCCGCGACCGGCGTCGGCGAGGGTGCCCGCACGGGCCTCGCCTCCGTCGTCACCGGTCTGTTCTTCGCGGCCTGCCTCTTCTTCACCCCGGTCACCGCGATCGTCCCGCAGGAGGTCGCCTCCGCGGCCCTGGTCGTCATCGGCGCCATGATGCTGATGAACGCCCGGCACGTGGACTGGGCCGACCGCGCCACCGCGATCCCGGTCTTCCTGACCGTCGTCCTGATGCCGTTCACGTACACCATCACCACCGGTGTCGCCGCGGGCGTCATCTCCTACACCGCCATCAAGGCCGCCCAGGGCAAGGCCCGCGAGATCGGCGCATTCATGTGGGGTCTGACGGTCGTCTTCCTGATCTACTTCGCCCTTCATCCCGTCGAGGCCTGGCTCGGCGTCCACTAGCCGGGCCGACGCCCGGGGAAACCAACCCCGTGAGGAGATCGAGAGATGCTGGACATCGCCGAGGAGCTGAACCGGTGGGTCGAGCAGGGCCGTGACTTCGCCGTCGCCACCGTCGTGGCCGTCGGCGGCAGCGCCCCGCGCCAGCCCGGTGCCGCCCTCGCGGTGGACGCCGACGGCACCGCGATCGGCTCGGTCTCCGGCGGGTGTGTGGAGGGCGCCGTGTACGAGCTGTGCCGGCAGGCGCTCCAGGACGGCGAGACCGTGCTCGAACGCTTCGGCTACAGCGACGAGGACGCCTTCGCCGTCGGCCTGACCTGCGGCGGAATCATCGACATCCTCGTCACACCGGTCCGGGCGGACGGTCCCGCCCGGCCGGTGCTCGCAGCCGCGCTGGCCGCCGCCGCCCGTGGGGAGGCGGCGGCGGTCGCGCGGATCGTGGACGGCCCGGCCGAGCTGCGGGGCCGGGCCCTCCTCGTCCGCCCCGACGGCTCGTACGACGGCGGCTTCGGTGCCCACCCCGAACTGGACCGCACCGTTGCCGCCGAGGCCGTCGCCTTCCTGGACGCGGGCCGCACCGGCACCCTGGAGATCGGTGAACAGGGCTCGCGCTGCGGCGCCCCGCTCACGGTCCTGGTGGAGTCGTCCGTCCCCGCCCCCCGCATGATCGTCTTCGGTGCCATCGACTTCGCCTCCGCGCTGGTGCGCGTCGGCAAGTTCCTCGGCTACCACGTCACCGTGTGCGACGCCCGCCCGGTGTTCGCGACCCGCACCCGCTTCCCGGAGGCCGACGAGATCGTCGTCGAGTGGCCGCACCGGTACCTGGAGCGCACCGACACCGACGCCCGCACGGTGCTGTGCGTCCTCACCCACGACGCCAAGTTCGACGTGCCGCTGCTGCGGCTCGCCCTGCGGCTCCCGGTCGCCTACGTCGGCGCGATGGGCTCGCGCCGCACCCACCTCGACCGCAACCAGCGGCTGCGCGACGTCGGCGTCACCGAACTCGAACTCGCCCGGCTGCGCTCGCCCATCGGCCTCGACCTCGGTGCCCGTACGCCCGAGGAGACGGCCCTGTCCATCGGCGCGGAGATCGTCGCCTGCCGGCGCGGCGGCAGCGGGGTCGCACTGACCGGCGCACACACCCCGATCCACCACGACCCGGTGTCCCGGCCGGCGGTGCGGATCGGCTCGGTGGCCTGAGCGGCCGGCGCCAAAAGGGTTTGCGGGGCGGTGCCGGGCCCGGCTTGCATGGGGCCATGGTGCCCACCGACCGGCTGGCCGCCTTCGCGGCGCTGTCCCTCCTGCTCATCGTGGTGCCCGGCCCCAGCGTGCTGTTCGTGGTCGGCCGCGCCCTCGCGCACGGCCGCCGGGCCGCGCTGACCACCGTCGCCGGCAACACCCTCGGCGCGTACGCGCTCGTCGCGGCCGTCGCACTCGGCGTCGGCTCGGTCGTGGAGCGCTCGGTGCTCGTCTTCACCGGCCTGAAGCTCGCGGGCGCCGCGTATCTCGTGTACCTCGGCGTCACGGCGTGGCGCCGACGGGGTTCGCTGCGGGCCGCGTTCGCGCAGCCGGGCGGCGGCACCGGGCACGGGTCCCTGCGGACCCTGGGGGAGGGCTTCGCCGTCGGCGTGGCCAACCCGAAGACGATGGTGTTCTTCGCCGCGGTGCTGCCGCAGTTCGTGGATCCCCGTCAGGGGCACGTCACCGGGCAGATGCTGCTGCTCGGACTGGTCTTCAACGTCATCGCGCTGGCCTCGGACAGCGTGTGGGGGCTGGTCGCCTCCGGCGCGCGGGAGTGGTTCGCGCGCTCGCCGCGACGGCTGTCCGCCGTCGGCGGGATCGGCGGACTGACCATGATCGGGCTCGGGGTGACGGTGGCGGTGACGGGGCGGAAGGACTGAGTTCCCCGGACGCGCGAGGGCACACCGCGCGCCGCTCACGGCCGTCGGAGCAACCCGTTGACCGCTCGCCCGAACACCACGGTCGCCGCGCGTTCCAGTACGCCGTCGAGGAGCCGCGGGGCGAACCGCACCCGCAGCTCCTCCCGCCACACCACCCTGCTGCGACCCCCCGGCCCCGGCGCGACCTCGATCTCCGCCCAGCCCAGCACCACCCGCCCCCGCTTCTCCAGGCGGCACAGACCGGGGCGGTCGCCGGCGGGCGGGCGCCAGACGGTGACCTCCATGACGTCGTCGACGGCCAGCGGACCGAGGCCGGAGCGGGCGACGAAACGCGTGCCCGTCCCGGTCGGCGGGGGTGTGAGCACGCTGATCCGGGTCAGCGGGACCGCGTCGGCGTGGCGGGGCCACTCGGTGAGCCGGCGCCACGCCTCGTCGAGGGGGAGCGGGGCCGTGCGGGTGAAGGAAAAGATCGGCACGGCAGGATCGTAGAGGGCCCGTGACGGACGTCAGGGGCGGTAGACCTCGCCCGGCTCCGCCCTGCCGGGCGCCAGCAGCTGGGGCACCGTCACGAAGACGTAGCCGCGCTCCTTCAGGGCGTCGACGACGCCGGGCACGGCGGGCACGGTGCCGGGGTAGATGTCGTGCAGCAGGATGATCCCGTCCCGCGACGACTGTTCGAGGACGCGCTTCGTGATGAGCGCCGAGTCGTTGGTCATGTAGTCCTTGGCGGTCACGCTCCACAGCACCTCCGCCATGCCCATCTCCTTCGTGATCTTGTGCACGTCGGAGTCGGTACGGCCCTGCGGCGGGCGCATCAGTGTGGGCCGGCGCCCGATGAGCCGCTCGATCGCGTCGTTCGGGCGCTTCAGTTCGTCCCGTATCTGCGCGTCGGAGATCTCGGTGAGGATCCTGTGGTCCCAGGTGTGGCTCGCCACCTCGTGACCCTCGGCCGCCATCCGCCTGACCAGCTGCGGGTACTTCTCGATGTGGTTCTTGCCGAGCAGGAAGAACGTGGCCGGGACCTTCTTCTCCTTGAGGATGTCGAGCAGCCGCGCCGAGTTCTCGCTGGGGCCCGCGTCGAAGGTGAGCGCGATGCACTTGGCCTCGCGGCAGTCGACGGTCCCGAGCTTCGCCGGTGCCCCCTTCGCCGCGGCGGCCCGCGCGGTGCTCGGCGAGATCGCGTCGACCTGGGCGCAGCCGGACAGCGTGAGGGCCAGGGCGGCGGCCGCCGAGGCGAGCGCGGCGGGGCGCAACCTTCGGGTGCTCGCGCGCATCTTCCGGGAGGCACGCTTCGTCGTCGGGATCGTGTCGGTCCAAAGAGGCATGCCAGGACTATACATGTGGTGTATAACCAAATCTTTACCGAGGCGCCTCGGTCCGCACGGTCGTAGCACCATGGAGGGGTAGGGGGCTGCGCGGAGGAGGACCAGTCATGCGCTTCCGGGACCGTGCCGAGGCCGGGCGGGAACTGGCCGGACTGCTGGTGGACCTGTGCGCGCGGGAGTCCCTCGCCGACCCCCTCGTGCTCGCGCTGCCCCGGGGCGGCATCGCCGTCGCCGAGCCGGTCGCCCGCGCCCTCGGCGCCCCGCTGGACGTGCTCGTCGTCCGCAAGATCGGCGCGCCGCACCACCAGGAGTTCGCCGTCGGCGCGCTCGCCGCGGACGACCCGCCGCTCTTCGACGCCGCCACCCTCGACATGCTCGGTCTGACCGAGGAGTACATGGCCCCGGCGGTCGAACGCGAGCGGCGGGAACTGCGCCGCCGCGAGGAGCGCTACCGCGCGGGCCGCCCGCCCCCCGACCCGGCCGGACGCACGGTGATCGTGGTCGACGACGGGCTGGCCACCGGCGCCACCGCCCGCGCGGCCCTGCGCCACGTCCGCCGCCGCGGGCCCGCCCACCTCGTCCTCGCCGTACCCGTCGGCGCCCCCGACTCGGTCCAGTCGCTCACCGGCGAGGCCGACACGGTCGTCTGCCCGCACCGGCCGGCCGGCTTCGCCGCGGTGGGGCAGTGGTACGAGGACTTCGAGCAGCTCACCGACGCGCAGGTGCTGGCCGCGCTGCACGCGCACTGAACAGCCCCTCGCTCGTCCCGGTCCCCGCCTCTCGGCAACGTCCCCGTGCACACCAGTAGGAGTGGATCGGTACGCGGAGTAACTTGGAGGCCATGACGCGCACGGGGGAGCGAGCCGTCACGACGCGGTTACGGATGCCGTCCTGGATCGCCCGCATCGAGGCGCCGGACGGACAGGTGCTCGGTGCGGGGGTGCTGCTCGCCCCGGACCGCGTGCTCACCGCCGCGCACGTCGTCGCGCCCGGCCGCCGCTACGCCGTCCGCCTGGTCGCGGTGCCCGGCCTGGACGCCGTACCCGCCACCGTCCGCGAGGACGAGCACGTGCCGCAGCGCGAGGACGGCCTCGGCGATCGCAGCGGCGACCTCGCCCTGCTCCGCCTGGACCGACGCCTGCCCGACGGCCACACCACCCGGCTCCACCGGCTCGCCGTGCCGTACGGGGAGGTGAGCATGTACGGCTTCCCGGACGGCGACGACGGCGGCCGCTGGCACGGCGCCACGCTGGAAGCCGCCCGGGGCCGCGACAGCCAGGTGCAACTGCGCCCGCGGACCCCCGGCGAGCTGGCCGCACCCGGCTTCAGCGGCGGCCCGGTGGTCGACCACGCGACCGGCCGGGTCATCGGCATCGTCCTCAGCGTGGACGAGGGAACCCCCTCCGCCTTCAGCTACATGAGCCCCACCGAGACCATCCTCAGCCATCTGCCGCAGGTCGCCGCCTGGACCGACGGCGCCGAGGCCGTCGACCCCCGGCTGCGCACCGGCGCCCAGGACACGCCCGGCGCGCTCGACGTGCCGTTCGCCACCGAACTCGCCTCCTGGTTCCGCGGCGAGGGCTGGCCGGTGCTGGTCACCGTCGTCCCCGAGCGCGGCGACCGCGACTGGACCCTGGGCCGGGCCGTCACGCTCGCCGACCGGGAGCTGCGCACCGACCGGAACACCAGCGTCTTCAGCCAGGACCCGCCCGAGACCGTGCCGCCGGCCGGCGCCCACGATCTCGCCCTGGACGCGGGCGGGCTCACGGCCGCCGAGGTCATGGACCGCGTCGCCGCCCGGCTCGGCATCCGCGACGACCCCCGGCCCGAACGGCTCGGCGGGCTGCACGTCCCGCTCGCCGCGGTCCTGGTCGGCGTCGACCGGGCCGCCGAACCCGCCGCCCTGCTCGGCCTGTTGGACCGGCTCGCCCGCCAGGGGGCCCGGCTGCTGCTGGTCTTCCGCCGCGAGGGGAAGCACGCCGAACACGCCACCGAGCTGCTCGTGAACCGCCCGCTGCGCGACCGCTGGGTCCGGCTGCACGGCGAACTCGACAGGATCGTCGAGGAGTTGGGCCCGGCCCTGGACGGGCTCCGGGACCGGGTGCTGCCCGGCCCCGGCGCCCGGCGGCTGGTCGAGCAGGCCGAGGGCGGCCTGCGGCGCACCCGGATGCTGCGCGCGTGGGTCGCCCACACCCCGCAGAGCGAGCGCGAACCCGGCCGCGCCGGGCAGCTGTTCGCGTTCGAGGACGCCGCCGAGCGCCGCCGCCGACGTCTGGAACAGGCCATCGGCCACCTCGACACCCGCCTCCACCGCCGCGAGGAACTCCTCGGCCGGGTCAGCGCCGAGTGGCCCCTGTGCCGCCGGCGCGCCGCGACGGCGGCGGAGACGGCCGGTACCTCGGGGGCGGTCGGTGCGCGGGCCGAGTCCGGCGACCCGGTCATGGAGGCGTACCTGCGCTACGAGGACGCGCTCTCCGTGCTGCGGCACACACCGTGCGACATCGAGTGCGCCGAGGCGGCCGTCGAACGGTTCATCACGTTCTGCTCACCGCCCGCGTCGGGGAGCCCGGCGAGGCCGGGGGACACCCCGCCCCCGCCACCGGACGGCTCCCACCCCCAGGACCGGGGCGCGAGACCGGGCCGCCCGGGACCGGACGACCAGGATGCCGCGCACGGCAGTTCGGGCGGTGCCCGTGCCGGTGCCGGAGGCACGGTGACGGCACACGGGAACCCGGCCGGCCCGCCCGGCGACCCGGGGCCGGTGCCCGGCCGCCCGACCACCGGGGTTCCCGGGGGTGGGCCCCCGGCCGCCGCGCGGGGCGACGGCGACCCCGGGATTCCGGGGCCGGCGCTCCGTGTCCCCCGCTCCGGAGAGGAGAGCACGTCGTGATCTCATGCGTCCGGCCCGGCTGTGCGGGGCACATCATGGGGACCGGCTACTGCGACACCTGCGGGCACCGGCACGTCGAGGCGCCCGGCGAGCCGCCCGCGCGGGCCGTGCGACCGGTGCCGTCCGCCGCCGAGGAGAGCGCCGGTCCGCCCGCCGTGCACGCGGTCGCCGGGGTCGGGGAACTCGACCCGCACGGCCTGGTCGTCCTGCCGGAGGTCCCCGTACCGGACGACGTGCTCGTGGCCGACCCCCGCCCGCCCACCGGCGGCCGCCGCTGCGGAGCGAACGGCTGCACCATGACCGTCGGCCTCGGCTACGGCGGCCAGCCCGCCCGCGCCACCGGCCGCTGCCCCCGCTGCGGCACGCCGTACTCCTTCCTGCCCCAGCTGGACAAGGGCGACGTGGTCGCCGGTCACTACCGGGTCCTCGGCTGTCTCGCCCGCGGCGGCCTCGGCTGGATCCATCTCGCCGAGGACACCCGCGCCGACGGCCACCGGGTCGTCCTCAAGGGCCGGATCGACGTCCACGACACCCTCGCCCGCCTGGGCGCCGTCGAGGAGCGCCGCTCGCTGACCGCCCTGCACCACCCCGACATCGTCCGCATCATCACCTACGCCGACCACCGCGCCCCCGGCCGCCCGCCCACCGGCTACCTGGTCATGGACTACATCGGCGGCCGCTCCCTCCAGCAGCTCTTCGACGCCGACGACGCCGAGCGGATCTTCCACGGCCGCCCCCGCCTCGACCACGTCCTCACCTACGGCTGCAAGATCCTCGGCGCCCTCCAGTACATGCACGAACGCGGGCTGCTGTACTGCGACATGAAGCCGGCCAACGTCATCCACTTCGGCCGGGCGGTCAAGGTCATCGACCTCGGCGCGGTCCGCGCGATCGGCGACCGCACCTCCGCCTACGTCCACACGGCCGGCTTCGCCCCGCCCAAGGAGGAGATCGACCGGCGCGGCTGGCACGTCGACAGCGACCTCTACACCGTCGGCATGACCCTCCAGGCCCTGCACCGCGCCGCCGAACCGGCCCGCGGGCTCGCCTCCGCCTCCTTCCGCCGGATCGTCGACCGCGCCACCCACCCCGAACCCGCCGCCCGCTTCCGCTCGGCCGCCGAGATGTCCCGCCAACTGTGGGAGGTGCTGCGGGAGTTCCGCTCGCTCCAGTTCGGCGAGCAGCTGCCGGAGAGCTCCACCCGGTTCCGCGCCGCCGGCGCCAGCCTCGACGCGGGGCTCGGCGCGATCCCGGCCCTGGACCACTGGACCGCACGCCCCGGCGCACGGCCCGGACCACTGGGCGTCGCCCCGCCCTGCGCCGCCGAGGTCGCCGGCGCCCTCCCGGAGCCGGTGCCCGACCCCGACGACGGCGCCGCCCTGCTGCTGGACACGTTCTCGCCCGACGCCCCCGACGAGGTCGCCCTGGCCTGGTCCCGCGAAGCCCGGCTCGGCACCCCCGAGACCGCGCTGTGGCTGTGCCGCGCCTACCTCAGACGCGGCGAGCAGCGGCAGGCCGAGAGCTGGCTCGCCGAGGCCGAGACCCAGCTCGGCGAGCGCGCCGCCGCCCACGACTGGCGCATCGCCTGGCACCGCGGCGTCCTGCGTCTCAGCCGGGGCGAAGTCGCCGAGGCCGGGAACCACTTCGACACCGTGTACGGCGCACTGCCCGGCGAGTACGTCCCCAAACTGGCCCTCGGCTACTGCTCGGAGCACGCGGCAGCCGTACCGGAAGCGGAAGCCGGAGCACCCGAAGGGGCGGAGCCAGGGGCCGATGACGAGGCCGTGCGGGTCCGCCGGCAGTGCCTCGCCCGCGCCATGCTGTTCTACGAGGCCGTGTGGAAACGGGACTTCGCGCACACCGCCGCCGCGTTCGGGCTGGCCCGCTGCCATCTGTCCCGCGGCGACCGGGACGCGGCCGTCCACGTCCTCGACGACGTCCCGGCCACCTCCCGCCACCACGACACCGCCCGGATCGCGGCGGTACGCGTCCGCGCCGGGCTCCTGCGCGTCGGCCCGCCCTCACCGGCCGACCTGGCCGACGCCGCCCGGCGGCTGCCCGAGCTGCGCCTGGACGGCGGCGCCGCCGACGGCGAGTCCCGGGCCCGGCTGGCCGCCGAGGTCCGCGAGCACGCCCTGTACGGCCGGCCGGAGCCGGGCTGGGGCGAGACGTGCGCCGGGGACGTCCTCGGGCCCGGCGACGAGGACGGCCTGCGCGCCCTGCTGGAGCACTCCTTCCGGCAGCTGGCCGCGCAGGCCCGTACCGCCGCGCAGCACGGCCGGCTCCTCGACCTGGCCCACGCGGTCCGCCCGACGACCACCTTCTGACCACCACGTGGGGGACGACGATGACCGTGCCCGGACCGATCGAGGTGACGCTCGCGGTCGGCCAGCAGAAGGAACTGCCCGCCGCCCCGCCCACGGCCGGGAGCTCTGCCGGCCGGGAGATGCACGCGATCCTGGAGATCGGCGTCAGCAGCCACGGCGCGGCGGGGCTCGCCGCCGGCCCCGGGGCGGGGCCCGCGCTCGCCGAGGTGCTGATCGTCGACACCTCCCGCTCCATGCTCCACCCGGCCGCCAAGCTGCACGCCGCGAAGGACGCCACCGTCGCCGCGGTCCGGCTGCTGCCCGACGGCACGCCCTTCGCCGTGCTCTCCGGGCGGTTCCGGGCCGGGGTGGTCCATCCCGGGCCCGGCGGCCCGCCGATGGCGGTCGCCGGGCCCGCCGAACGCGACGCCGCCGAGCGGGCCGTACGGATCCTGGACGCGGACGGCGGCACCGCCATCGGCACCTGGCTCGACCTCGCCCGCCGGCTGCTGACGCGGCAGAGCGCCCCGGTCAAGCACGTCCTGCTGCTGACCGACGGGCGCAACGAGCACGACCACCGGGCCGCCATGACCCTGCAGACCGCGCTGGACGCGTGCGAGGGCCGGTTCGTCTGCGACGCCTGGGGCATCGGCGACGACTGGGACGCCGAGCTGCTGCTGCGCATCACCCGGCGGCTGCACGGCCGGGCCGGAGCGGTCCGCGACGCGTCCGAACTGACCGCGGCCTACGAGGAGTTGATGCGGGACCTGCTCGGCACGGCGGTACCCGAACTGCGCATCAGACTGACCCCCACCCCCGGCACGGTGATCCGCAGGGTCACCCAGGTGGTGCCGAACGAGCAGGAGCTGACCGCCGTCCCGGCCGCCGGCTCCGGCGGCCGCGGCACCGAGTACGTCACCCGGGCCTGGGGCGACGAAGTACGGCACTTCCAGGCCGTCCTGAGCGCCGACCCGACCGGCCGCGAGACCGGCGAGGACCTCCAGCTCGCCGCCGTGGAGGTCGTCGTGCCCGAGGCCGGGCGCCCGCTGCGGCTGCCCCCGCCGAGGCCCGTCCTGGTGCGCTGGACCGACAACCCGCTCGACGCCTCCCGGCAGCATCCCGGGGTGCGCCGGCGTGAGCTGTACCGGCAGGTGGAGGGCGCCGTCGCCGAGGCCTACCGAGCGTGGCTGCGCGGCAGCGAGGGCCGGGCGGCGGCGGACCGTGCGCTGGCGCGGGTGCTGGCGGTGGCCGGCGAGCTGGACGACGCCCAGCTGGTGGGCGCGCTGCGGCGCATCGAGGAGAGGGGAGAGGGCGGGGCCGGGCCGGGCACGGGCCGGGTCCGCAGCGGCCTGAAGGACGTGGACTGGCAGCACCTGATCCTCTCCAGTGCGCTGACGACCCCGCCCGAGCCGCACGCCCCCGGCCCGCCGCCCGGCGCCGGCCTCGCGCCGGAGGGCGGCCCCGGGCCCGGGGGCCTCGTCGAGTGCCCGGAGTGCGGGTGGCTCGGCCCGGCCGACTCCGCCTACTGCGGAGGCGACTGCGGCCGGCCCCTGCGGGGATCCCCCTCATGACCCCGGCGTCCGTGCCCCTCACGCCCCCGCACGACACCGGCCGCCCCGGTGCGGCCGGCAGCGCCACGGCGCACGACCTCGCCGTACGCCATCGTCTGCTGCTGGCCCTGTCGGGACTGCTGACGCTGTGTCTGTTCCTGTCGTACGAAGGGGTGCACGGGAACGCGGATCCCCTGCGTACCGCCAGTGCGCCGGCCGTGCTGTCCCTCGACACGGCCCTGTACGCGCTCGACCAGGCCCAGCGGGACGCCGGTGCGGCGGCGCCGACCAGCGACTTCCAGAAGCAGATCTCGGTCGCCGCGCAGAGTCTCGCGGCCGCCGCCGGGGACGACGTCGGCGGGCCGGCGGGCCGGCAGGCCCTGCAGACCGTCGCCGGGCTGATCACCGTGTACGCAGTCAAGGTCCAGCAGGCCCAACTCCAGCCCGCCGACAGCGTGTTGCGCGAGGCCTACCTGAGCTACGCCACCAGCGTCCTGACGGACGAGGGCTCCGGCATCCAGGCCCGGCTGACGGCGCTGCGCGCCCAGCTGCGTGCCACGGTGCACCGCCAGACCGGCTTCGGGCCGCTGCTGTGGTGCGGCTGGACCATGACCCTGCTGCTGACCCTCGTGCTCGCCGCGGCCCTGCTGGAGACCCAGCTGTTCCTGCGCCGCCGCTTCCGCCGCCGGTTCAACCGCGGGCTCCTCGCGGCGGGCGGCCTGCTCGTGGCCTGGGTGGTCACCGCGCTGCTGTTCACCGCGTGGACACACCGGGGCATGGCGCACACCCGCGCCCTGCTCGACCGCCCGCTGTCCGGACCGCTCATCACCGACGCGGGGCGGCACACCGCCTCGTACCTCGCCCACACCGGCTTCCGCGCGTCGGCGGCGGTGTGGATCCTGATCGGAGGCATCCTGCTCATGGCCCTCGCCGAGACGGGACTGCGGCGGCACATCGACGACTACCGGTTCAGGCCCCGGTGAGCGCCCCGCACACCGGCCCCACGCCGGCCACCGCCCCCGCGCCCGCCGGCGCTCCCGGCGCCGCCCCGCGCCGCCGACGGGTGCGCACCCTCACCGTGCTGGCGGGCTGCCTCGTCCTGCTGGCGGCGGGCCTCGTCGCCGGCATCCGCGCCCTCGGGCAGGAGCCGACCGTCACCCTGCTGGCGAACTGGACCGGCACGGACGAGCGCAACTTCCGCGAGACGGTCCTCGACCCGTTCGCGCGCACGCACCACATCCACGTCGACTACCAGGGCAGCTCCGCCGAGAGCCAGGTGCTCGGCGCCGACGTCGAGGCCGGCACCCCGCCCGACGTGGTGGTGCTGACCGGGCCCGGCGAACTGGCCGACTACGCCCGGCAGGGACAGCTGAAGCCGCTCGACGGCCTGCTGCCCCGGTCCGGCTTCGGCGCGTCCTGGACCACGCCGCTGGACGGGCACGTCTACTGGTTCCCGCTCAAGGCCGACCTGAAGAGCATCGTCTGGTATCCGGGCGGCCTGAGCGCGCAGCAACGCGCCGCGGCCGCGCGGCAGCCCGGGCAGTGGTGCCTCGGCATGGGCTCCGGGGCGACCAGCGGCTGGCCCGGCACCGACTGGATCGAGGACATCCTGCTCCAGCAGTACGGCCCGGACGCCTACCAGCGCTGGGCGCGCGGTGAACTGCCCTGGCGGTCCGCGCAGGTGCAGGGGGCCTGGACGGCCTGGGGCCGCCTCGTCGGCGCGGGCGGGGACCCGGCCCTGGTGCGCCGGGCGCTGAAGACGCCGTACCAGGACGCGGCCGGGCCGGTCACCCGCACCCCGCGCGGCTGCACGCTGGAGCACCAGGCGTCCTTCATCCGCAACCAGGACTTCTGGAACCGGGCCGACGGGCGGTACGAGCCCTCCGCCCGGCTGATCCCCGGGGCGCGGGCCGAGGACGCCTGGGAGGTCTCCGGCGACCTGGTCGCCCTGCTGCACGACACCTCACCGGCCCGCACCCTGATCGGCTACCTCGCCTCGGCCGACGCCCAACGCGCCTGGAACGCCCGGGAGTCGGGCTTCTCGGTCAGCCCCGACGCCCAGCCCGCCCCCGCCGCCCGGGGCGCCGACTGGCACCGGACCCTGGCCGCGACCCTCCTCGACGACCGTGCGGTGCACTGCTTCGACGCCTCCGACGCGATGCCGCCCTCGGTGCGCGACGCCTTCGCCGAGGCGACGATCGAGTACCTCGCCCACCCCGGCCACCTCGGCACCCTGCTGAAGGACCTGGACTCCCTGCGCCTGACCCACGGCCTGACCTGGCTCCAGTCGGTGTGCGACCACGCCGGTGCACCTGTCGGCCGGGAGACGCCCTGAAGACGGGCCGCGACCACTCGATCGAGGGATGTGTCCGGGATTCGGTTTACGGCCGTCGTACGGCGCTGAGCAGCCCCCCGGCGGCTCAACGCCGTACGGCAGTGGAGAGGGGGACGTTGCGGGCCGCTCGTGGTGGCTCGCAACGTCCCCCTGGCATCGACCTGAGGGAGGCTCAGGTGCCCGGTTTCCCGGTCACGAGGTGACCTGCGCGGTCACGAGGTCCGAGAAGGTGGCCAGCCGGGTGTAGACACCCGGGTAGCCGGCCTCCGCGCACCCCTCTCCCCAGGAAGTGATCCCTGCCAGGACGCCCCCGATGAGCAGGGGACCGCCGCTGTCGCCCTGGCAGGTGTCTGTGCCGCCGGACGCGTATCCGGCGCAAACCATGTCGGACTGGACGAAGTCCGAACCGTAGGAGCTCTTGCAGCTGGAGTCGGCCACGAGCGGGACGGTCGCGGTCCGCAGCTGGTTGGAGGAGCTGCCGTTCTCCGAGGTGGTGCCCCAGCCGAGGATGCGGGCCGAGGCACCGGCCCCGTACACCCCGGTGTCCGAGGCGGACACGTACTTCGCCGCGGTGTACGGCATCGACGTCGACAGGGTCAGCACGGACACGTCGTTGCCCTGCGTGGCGTCCGTGTAGTTCGGGTTGGTCCAGATCTTGCTGACGTTGCTGACCGTGCCGTCGGTGCCGTTCAGGAAGGTCCGGCCGCCGACCACCCGGACGCTGCTCGCCGACTCGCCGGCCATGCAGTGCGCGGCCGTGACGACCTTGTTGGCGGCCACCAGGGTGCCGCCGCAGAACTGGTTGCCGGAGGCGTCCGTGATCTGCATGACGAACGGGTACGCCGCCGTCGTGGTGGTCGTACCGCCGACGATGGGCTGCGGGGCCGCGCTCGCCGTGGGGGAGGCGAGCAGCGTGGTCGCCGCGGCGGCGGCACAGGCCACCGTGATCGCGGCGGTCTTTCTGGCACGTCTGAGCCCGAACATGAGTCTCCTCAGTGGGGGTTGCACCGGTGGGGGGTCGCACGGGCGGGGTGTACGGGGTTCGCGGGACCGGACCCCGTGTGCCCGGGCGAGCGGCACGCCCTTTACGCTAGGACCCGGATCCGTCGGCTCCCAATGAGGGAACCCCCTAGCGGGTGGGGTGAGGGAAAACCCTCGGTCGGCATCAGTTAACCGGCCACGTCGTCACTTCGCGCGGTGAGCCGCCGCCAATCGGACGATGTCGACCCGCGATCGGATCCCCAGTTTGCGGTAGACCCGGGTCAGGGTCGCCTCCACCGTCTTGACGCTGATGAACAGCCGGGCGGCGATCTCCCGGTTGGTGGCGCCCTCCATGACCAGCGCGGCGACCTGACGCTCCATCGCGGCCAGCACGCCGAGCGCGTCCAGGGCGTCCGCCGCGGCCGGCACCGGTTCCGGCTCGGGGGCGGTCATGGCCTCGTCCACCTGACGCAGCCAGGGCAGCGCCCGGCAGCGGCGGAACATCCGGGTGGCCTCGTCGAAGCCCGCCGGCTGGCGCCGCGCCGCGGCCCCCTCCGCGCCGCCGGCGCCCCCTGGGCCGCCCGTGCTCCGCGTCCCCGCCGGGCCGCCCGCCCCGCCCGCTCCCCGCGCCGTGCCTCCTGAGCCTCCTGTGGCGCCCGCGCCGCCCGCGGGGCGCCGCGGCCGCAGCCGGGCCAGGGCGAACGCGGCCCGCGCCTCCTCCAGTCCGTAGCCGAGCTTGCCGAGCCGGTCCTGAGCGGACGTCAGCTGGGCCGTCGCCGCCTCCAGGTCGCCCCGGGCGGCCCGCACCAGCGCCTCGGAGCGGTCCAGGACGGCGAGGACGCTCTCCCGGCCGAGCCTGAGGGCGTGCTCGCGGCTCACGTCGATGACGTCCTGCGCCTCCGCCGGCTCACCGGTTCGGACCAGTGCCTCGGCGAGGTCGCCCTGCCAGCGGCCGCGCGCCGGGTCGGTGATGCCGAGCCCCAGCTCCAGCCGGCGCACTCGGCGCAGCGAGCGCACCGTGCCGGCCGGGTCCCCGGCCACCAACTGGGCGTACCCGAGGGCGCCCAGCGCCCGGGAGAGATACATCTGGTCGCCGTCCTCCTCCGCGTGCTGCACCGCCTCCCGGGCGAGCGCGAGCGCCCGGTCCACGTCGCCGCCGGAGGCCTCCGCGAGCGAGGTCAGCATCGCCGAGGCGGTCTCGCCGATCCCGGAGTCCCGGGCCAGGCGCAGGCTGTCGCGGGCCAGCTCCAGGGCGCGCCCGCAGTGCCCGGCGCGCAGCTCGGTCTCGGCGAGGCCGCGCAGGAAGTGCACCTCGCTCTCCACCGAGCCGCGCCGGCGCACCTCGCGCAGCAGCGCGGTGACCGTCGCTCGCGCCTCCACCAGCTGGTCGCCCATGACCAGCCAGCGGAACCGGGCGCTGAGCGCCCCGTTGTGGTGCCAGGTCACCCGGGGGTCCTGCGGCTCCTTCAGGGCCCGCTGGATGGTGCGGGGGGCCTCCGGATGGCCCATCAGGGTCTCGGTCTGCGCCTGGAAGGCGAGCGCGAGCAGTTCGGTGCGCCGTTCCCGGCCGCGCGCGGCCAGCTCGGCGGCGTGCGCGGCGGCCTCGCGGGCCTCGGTGAAGTCGCCCGCCACGATCAGCGCCCGCCAGGCCAGCTGGTAGTGGACCAGGGCCAGCAGCCGGGGGTCGTCGCCGGCGTCGGCGAGGGCCTGCGGGAAGACGGCGTCCACCTCGGCCATGGTGTGCCCGGCGCTGTCGATGACGATCATCCAGGCCCGCACCCGGTCGGCGGGCACGGCCGCCCGGGCGAGCACCTCGCGGGCGATGTCCCGGGCCAGGTCGATCTCGCCCGCGGTGATGGCGTCCTCGGCGGCCTGGAGCCGGCGCTCCTCCTGGCGCGGCGCGCCGTCCGCCGGGGTGTGCCGGGCGGCGAGCAGTCCCAGCTGAGCCGCGACCGAGGGGGCGCCCCGGTCCCGGGCGAGGGCGGCGGCCTCGGCGAGCCGGGCGGCCACCTCCGGGTCGGCGCCCACGGTGGCCAGCGCCAGGTGCCGGGCCCGCTCGATCGGGTCGGAGGCGGCCGTGGACAGCGCCGCGTGCGCCGCGCGCCGCTCGGGGGCGGGCGCCTCGGCGTACAGCGCGGCGGAGATCAGCGGGTGCGCGAACCGTACGGCGGGGGCGTCGGGTTCGGTGGCCAGCAGCCCCAGCTCGGCGGCCTGGGCGCATTCGGCCTCGGCGTGGGGCCGGCCCGCCGCGTGCAGCAGGGCCGGGGTGGGTCTCGCACCGGCGCTGGCCACCAGCAGGGTGCGCCGGGCCTCCACGGAGAGCATGTCCAGGCGGCTGAGGACCAGGGCGCGCAGGCTGGTCGGCACCGGCAGCGGCTCGCCCGGCCGGGGCGGGGTGGGGCTCTCGGCGAGGGCGCGGCCGAGCTCCAGGGCGAACAGCGGGTTGCCGCCGGAGGTGCGGTGGATCTCGCGGACGGTGGAGCGGGGCAGGTGGCCGTGGCCCCGGTGGTCGAGCAGCTGGGCGACCTGGGCGCGGGTCAGCGCGCCCAGCCGGACGGCGAGGGTGTCCGGCGGGCAGGCCCGCAGATGCCGGTCGTACTCCTGGCTCCCGGTGCCCTCGGTGCGTACCGCGCACAGGAGTTGGACCGGGGTGCCCTCCAGGCGCCGCGCGGCGAAGCCGAGCAGTTCGGCGCTGGCCGGATCCAGCCACTGCAGGTCGTCGGCGACCACGAGGACCCCGCCGCGTGCGGCGAGCGCGCGCAGCGCGGAGAGCACGGCGAGGCGCAGGGCGAGGCCGTCGCGCTGGAGGCTGGACTCGCCGCGGCCGGTGAGGGCCGACTCCAGGGCGGTGCGCTGGGCGGCCGGCAGCCGCGGCGAGACGTCGTCGAGGACCAGCCCGAGGAGGTCGGCCAGGGCCAGGAAGGGAAGATGGGATTCGGACTCGGTGGCCGAGCAGCGCAGGACCGTGTGCGCGGTGGCGCCGTATTCCTCGACCAATGCCCGCAGGACGGTCGATTTCCCTATTCCCGCGGGACCGTGGAGCAGCACACTGCCGCCCGAGGCGAGCTGGTCCCGGGCGCCGGTGAACAGCTCCTCGCGGCCGATGACCAGGTCGGGACGGCACTTGGCAGGCTCCTGGAAGTCCCGTCGCACGGTCACCGCTCCCCTCGTGTGGCGTGTCCGGGCCAAATTCTAGGCAACGATCGCTGAAATTCGGCCGGAAGACGTCGTGAGGGAAATAACAGAAGGGCAAGCTCGGGGAAAATCAAGGCCGTTCCCATTGAATAGGAAGGTTTGTTTACTGCTGTCGCGGCCGCCCGTGCCGGGCTACGGCAGCAGCCCCGCCCTGCGGGCCGCGGTCACCGCCTCCCCTCGTGTGTGGGCGCCGAGCTTCCGCATCGCCGAACGCAGATAGCCCTTCACCGTCTCCGGACGCAGCCCCAGCCGCTCGGCCACGGCCGCGTTGGTGGCCCCCGCCGCCACCCAGGACAGCACGTCGAGTTCGCGCGGCGCCAGAGTCGCGCCGCCGGCCGGGCGCGATGCCGTCAACAGCCCGCAGGCGTCCAGCAGTTCCGCCCGCAGCCCGGGGTCCGGGATCCGGGGCGCGAGCGCGCGCAGCGCCGCGTGCGCCTCGCGCACCTGCTCCCAGGCCGCGCCCCGGCCGGCCACGGCCGGCTCCGCGCGTGCCGCGGCCAGCAGCTCCCGCGCCTCGTCCCGCACCACCAGCGCCTGCTCCACGTCCCGGGCGGCGGCCATGGCCGCGCCCAGCGTGCGGTCACCGAGCGGCTGGACCGAGCGCAGCGCGCCGTACAGCACCCCGCGCACCCGGCGCCGTACCACCACCGGCACGGCGACGACCGAGCGGATGCCCTCGGCGGCCACCTGGACGTCGTACTCGTGGCTGATCTGCCGGGAGCTGGAGTAGTCCGTCACCGCGCACGGCCGGGCCAGCGCCACCGCCTTGCCGCCGAGCCCGTTGCCGGACGTCACCGCGAGCGCGCGCAGGGCCGCCGTGTGCGTACCGCTCAGCTCGCTGATCCGGATCTGCGGCCGCCCCGACTCCAGCAGCCCGCCGAAGGCCACCGGGAGCCCCGTCGTCCGGCGCAGCCGGGCCAGCGCGCCACCGATCTCCACTGCCCCCGCCGCGTCCGCCGTCACCTGGTCCGTCCTTCCGGCCGTCCACACCCCCGTTCGGGGGTGGTGAGACCTGCATCACGGATTAGACGATGCCAGAGAGCCGCCCGGCAATGGTCCGGAACAGCAAGGAGTTATGTGATGAGCACGGTGACTGAGGTGTTCCGCGACGCCCGGGACTTCCTTCTGGCGCACCGCGAGGACTATGCCACCGCCTGCGAGGGCTTCGCCTGGCCGCGGCCCGCGCACTTCAACTGGGCGCTGGACTGGTTCGACGTGATCGCCGCCGGCAACGACCGGACCGCGCTGCACATCGTCGAGGAGGACGGCGGCGAGACGGAACTGTCCTTCGCCGAGATGGCCGAGCGCTCGAACCGGGTCGCGAACCACCTGCGCGCGCGGGGCGTCGCCGCCGAGGACCGCATCCTGGTCATGCTCGGCAACCAGGCCGAGCTGTGGGAGACGGCGCTGGCCGCGATGAAGCTGCGCGCGGTCGTCATCCCGGCCACCCCGCTGCTCGGCCCGGCCGACCTGCGTGACCGCGTGGACCGGGGCCGGGTCAGGCACGTGATCGCACGGGCCGAGGACGCCGCCAAGTTCGCCGAGGTGCCCGGCGGTTACACGCGGATCGCGGTCGGCGGAGCCGTCGGGGAAACGGCCGGGGCGGACTGGGCGGCGTACGAGGACGCGTACGACGCGCCCGCCGCGTTCGAGCCCGACGGCCCGACCCTGGCCGACGACCCGCTGATGCTGTACTTCACCTCCGGTACGACCGCCCGCCCCAAGCTGGTCGAGCACACCCACACCTCGTACCCGATCGGGCACCTGGCGACCATGTACTGGATCGGCCTGAAACCCGGCGACGTGCACCTGAACATCTCCTCGCCCGGCTGGGCCAAGCACGCCTGGTCCAACCTGTTCGCGCCGTGGAACGCCGAGGCGACCGTGTTCATCCACAACTACACGCGCTTCGACGCGACCCGGCTGATGGCCGAGATGGACCGGCACGGGGTGACCTCCTTCTGCGCCCCGCCGACGGTGTGGCGGATGCTGATCCAGGCCGACCTCGGCCGGCTGCGCACCCCGCCCCGCGAGGTGGTGGCCGCCGGGGAGCCGCTGAACCCCGAGGTGATCGAGCAGGTCCGGCGGGCCTGGGGCGTCACCGTCCGGGACGGCTTCGGGCAGACCGAGACCGCCGTGCAGGTCTCCAACAGCCCCGGACAGGCCCTCAAGACCGGCTCCATGGGCCGCCCGAGCCCCGGATACCGCGTCGAACTGCTCGATCCGGTCTCGGGCGCCCCCGGCGCCGCCGAAGGCGAGATCGCCCTCGACCTGTCCGAGCGCCCCGTCGGCCTGATGACCGGCTACCACGGCGACCCGGACCGTACGGCCGAGGCGATGGCGGGCGGCTACTACCGCACCGGCGACATCGCCGCCCGCGACGCGGACGGCTACCTCACCTACGTCGGCCGCGCGGACGACGTCTTCAAGGCCTCCGACTACAAGATCAGCCCGTTCGAGCTGGAGAGCGCGCTGCTGGAGCACGAGGCGGTGGCCGAGGCGGCCGTCGTGCCCGCCCCGGACGAGCTGCGGCTCGCCGTGCCGAAGGCGTACGTCGTCCTCGCCGAGGGCTACGAGGCGGGCCCGGACACCGCGAAGGCCGTCTTCGAGCACTCCCGCCAGGTGCTCGCCCCCTACAAGCGCATCCGCAGGCTGGAGTTCGGCGCCCTGCCCAAGACGGTCTCCGGCAAGATCCGCCGCATCGAGCTGCGCGAGGCGACGGCCGAGGGCTCCGCGAACGAGTACCGCGAGGAGGACTTCCGGTGACCGCCCAGCCGTCCCAGCCACCTCAGCCGTCTGCGCAGTCGTACACGCACGGCACGGGCACCACCGCCCTGCTCGGCGACACCGTCGGCGCCAACCTCGACCGGGCCGTGGCCGCCTGGCCGGACCGCGAGGCGCTGGTCGACGTGCCCTCGGGGCGGCGCTGGACGTACGCCCGGTTCGGCGCGGCCGTCGAGGAGCTGGCGCAGGCGCTGGTGGCCGCCGGGGTCGTCAAGGGCGACCGGGTGGGCATCTGGGCGGTCAACTGCCCGGAGTGGGTCCTGGTGCAGTACGCCACCGCCCGCATCGGCGCGGTCATGGTGAACATCAACCCGGCCTACCGCACCCACGAGGTCGAGTACGTCCTGCGTCAGGCCGGGGTCTGCCTGCTCTTCGCCTCCCTCGGCCACAAGACCAGCGACTACCGGGCGATGGTGGAGGAGGTCCGGGGCCGGTGCCCCGAGCTGCGCGAGACCGTGTACATCGGCGACCCGAGCTGGGAGGCGCTGCTCGCGCGGGGCACCGGCGACGCCCCGTACGCGGAGCTGTCCTGCGACGACCCCATCAACATCCAGTACACCTCGGGCACGACCGGCTTCCCGAAGGGCGCCACCCTCTCCCACCACAACATCCTCAACAACGGCTATTTCGTGGGCGAGTCGATCTCCTACACCGAGCAGGACCGGATCTGCATCCCCGTGCCCTTCTACCACTGCTTCGGCATGGTCATGGGCAACCTCGCGGCCACCTCGCACGGCGCCTGCATCGTCATCCCGGCGCCGTCCTTCGAACCGGGGGCCACGCTGGCGGCGGTGCAGCGGGAGCGCTGCACGTCCCTGTACGGCGTGCCGACCATGTTCATCGCGGAACTGAACCTCCCGGACTTCGCTTCGTACGACCTCTCCACCCTCCGCACCGGCATCATGGCGGGCTCGCCGTGCCCGGTGGAGGTGATGAAGCGGGTCGTCGCCGAGATGCACATGGCCGAGGTCTCCATCTGCTACGGCATGACCGAGACCTCTCCCGTCTCGCTCCAGACCCGCGTCGAGGACGACCTCGAACACCGCACCGCCACCGTCGGACGCGTCCTGCCCCACCTGGAGGTGAAGATCGTCGACCCGGCCACGGGGGTCACTCAACCCCGGGGCACGGCCGGTGAGCTGTGCACCCGCGGCTACAGCGTGATGCTCGGCTACTGGAACGAGCCCGAGAAGACCGCCGAGGCCGTCGACGCGGGCCGCTGGATGCACACCGGGGACCTGGCGACGATGCGCGAGGACGGGTACGTCGAGATCGTCGGCCGCATCAAGGACATGATCATCCGGGGCGGCGAGAACATCTACCCGCGCGAGATCGAGGAGTTCCTTTACGCCCATCCGCGGATCAAGGACGTCCAGGTCGTCGGGGTGCCGCACGAGAAGTACGGCGAGGAGGTGCTCGCCTGCGTCATCCCGCAGGACCCCGCGGACCCGCTCACCCTGGCGGACCTGCGCGACTTCTGCGAGGGCCGGCTCGCCCACTACAAGGTCCCGAGCCGGCTCCGGCTCCTCGACTCCTTCCCGATGACGGTGTCCGGGAAGGTGCGCAAGATCGAACTGCGGGAGACCTACGGCGGCTGAGCCGGGGCCGGCCGGCCTCAGGTCCGTCCGTCCCGCGCCCGCGTCCCCCGCTCCGGTGCGCCCTCGGTGTGCAGGGCCTGCGCCGCGTCGTTCATCGGTTGGGGGACGCCCGCGAGGTCCAGCACGAACAGGGGGACGGCCAGGGCGGCCGCGCGCAGCCGGGCGTCGTCCGTGTAGCCGGCCAGCGAGAAGTACACGCAGCCCGCGTCCTCCGTCATCGCCGTCAGCCACAGGCACTCCACGTCCCGCGGCGCCGCCGGGCGGACGGTCGGGTCCACCTGGGCGAGGAGCCCGTGGGCGGCGAGCCCGATGCCGCTCGGCGGCCGCTGGTCGGCCCGCCGGATGTCCCGGTAGCCGAGCCAGCGCAGATACAGGGCGGCGGTGGTCACGGCGTCCCGGGCGGTACGGATGACACGCGGCTGAAAGGCAGGCCGGGAACCGTCCTCCCCTCCCACGCCGCCCGCCCCCGGCATCACCCCTGGCGCCCCTCCGACTCCGGCCGCGGGCACCCCGCTTCCGGCCACGGGCACCTCGTCTCCGGCCGGCGTCCCGTGTTCGGGCGGCGTCCTGCTTCCGGCCGGTGCCTGGCCTTCCGTCGGTGCCTCGCTTCTGGCCGCGGTCTGGCGTTTCGCGGGCGGCCTGCCTTCGGTCGGTGGTTCGCCTCCGGTCGGCATCTCGCCCTTCGCCGGTTCCTCGCCTTCCGTGGGCAGCCCGCCTTCCACCGGTTCGCCTCCGGCCGCGGCCTCGCCCGCCTCTGCCACCGAACCTGCCTCCGGCGCCGAGTCCCTCCGCGGCTCCGGACCCGCCTCCTGTACCGGGCCTGTATCCGGTGCCGAGCCTGTCTTCGGCGTCGGGCCCGCCTCCGCCACCGAGCCTCCCTTCTGCACCGAACCTCCCTCCGGTGTCGTCTCCGAGGCCGATGGCGCGCCCGGGTCGGCTGCGAGTGGCGATGGCATGTCCGGTTGTGCTGCCTCTGTCCCGGCCTCCGGTGCTGTTTCCGGGCGTGCCCCCGGTTCCGGTGCGGGCCCGGCTGCCGGCGTCGGTCCGGCCGTGGTCGGCGGTGTCGTACCGCGCTCCGCTGCGGGCGCCGGACCCGCGCCCGGCTGTGGCCCGGTCCCGGTGTCCGCCCCGGCTTCCCGCTCCGGCTGCTCCGCCGTGGGCCGTGGCCCGGAGGGGCCGGGGACCGGGATGCGCAGGACCGTGCCGCAGGAGCAGCCCAGTTCCGGGTGGGGCCAGTGGTTCCGGCGGCCGCAGGCGGTGCACGGCACCGCGAGCCACTCGTCGTCCCAGGCGCGGTGGACCGTCACGACCGGCTCGGCGGCCGGGTCGAGGCGCGGGGCGGTGGGGGCGCCGCACACGCACGGATACACCGGCGCGGTGTAGACGTACTCGCGCCGACAGGCCGGACAGCGCACCGGCACGCTCTCGGGCATGGCCCACTCCCAGGCGTCGCGTCGGGACAGCGCTGCCCATGGTCCTCCTCTCCTGCCCCGCTTGTCCGGCGCTTGCCGGGTCTTCGCCGATTCGCGGCCCTCTCCGGTGTCTCTTGACGGCTTTCGCCCACCCCCCCTACATTGCTTCCAGATAGTAGAAATTAAATTCCGCGATACGGAAACCAACGAACATCACGGACGTAGCTGTGCTCACCGCGGGGCGCGACGGGAGTACGCATCCGACAGCCGAAGCAGGAGTACTCGATGGCTCGTATGACCGCTGCCCGCGCGGCAGTTGAGATCCTCAAGCGCGAGGGCGTCACCGACGCCTTCGGTGTGCCGGGAGCGGCGATCAACCCCTTCTACAAGGCGCTCAAGGAGGGCGGCGGCATCCACCACACCCTCGCCCGCCACGTCGAGGGCGCCTCGCACATGGCCGAGGGCTACACCCGTACCAGGCCGGGCAACATCGGCGTCTGCATCGGTACCTCCGGCCCGGCCGGCACCGACATGATCACGGGCCTGTACTCCGCCATCGGTGACTCGATCCCGATCCTGTGCATCACGGGCCAGGCGCCCACCAGCGTGATCCACAAGGAGGACTTCCAGGCCGTCGACATCGCCTCGATCGCCAAGCCGGTCACGAAAATGGCGGTCACCGTCCTGGAGGCCGCCCAGGTCCCCGGTGTCTTCCAGCAGGCCTTCCACCTGATGCGCTCCGGCCGCCCCGGCCCGGTCCTGATCGACCTGCCGATCGACGTCCAGCAGACCGAGATCGAGTTCGACCCGGACACGTACGAGCCGCTGCCGGTCTACAAGCCCGCCGCGACCCGCGCCCAGATCGAGAAGGCCCTCTCCTTCCTGCTCGCCGCCGAGCGCCCGGTCATCGTCGCCGGCGGCGGTGTCCTCGGCGCCGACGCCGCCGACCTGCTGGTCGAGTTCGCCGAGCTGACCCAGACCCCGGTCGTCCCGACCCTGATGGGCTGGGGCGCGCTGCCCGACGACCACGAGCTGAACGCCGGCATGGTCGGCGTCCAGACCTCGCACCGCTACGGCAACGCCAACTTCCTGGAGTCCGACGCCGTCCTCGGCATCGGCAACCGCTGGGCCAACCGCCACACCGGCTACAAGCTGGACGTCTACCGCGGCGACCGTACGTTCGTCCACGTCGACATCGAGCCCACCCAGATCGGCAAGATCTTCCCGCCGGACTACGGGGTCGTCTCCGACGCCAAGGCCGCGCTGGAGCTGTTCATCGAGGTCGCGAAGGAACTGAAGGCCGAGGGCAGGCTCCCCGACCGCTCCGCGTGGGTGGCCTCCACCCAGGAGCGCAAGGCGACCCTCCTGCGCCGTACGCACTTCGACAACGTGCCGATGAAACCGCAGCGCGTGTACGAGGAGATGAACAAGGCCTTCGGCCCGGACACCCGCTACGTCACCACGATCGGCCTCTCCCAGATCGCCGGCGCGCAGATGCTGCACGTCTACAAGCCGCGGCACTGGATCAACTGCGGCCAGGCCGGCCCGCTCGGCTGGACCATCCCGGCCGCGATCGGCGTCGCCAAGGCCGACCCCGAGTCCCCGGTCGTCGCCCTGTCCGGCGACTACGACTTCCAGTTCCTGATCGAGGAGCTGGCCGTCGCCGCCCAGCACCGGATCCCGTACGTCCACGTCCTGGTGAACAACGCCTACCTCGGCCTGATCCGCCAGGCCCAGATCGGCCTGGACATCAACTTCCAGGTCAACCTGGAGTTCGAGAACATCAACGCGCCCGAGCTCGGCGTCTACGGCGTGGACCACGTCAAGGTCGCCGAGGGCCTCGGCTGCAAGGCGATCCGGGTCACCGAGCCGGACCAGCTGGGCGCGGCCTTCGAGCAGGCGAAGAAGCTGGCCGCCGAGTACCGGGTGCCGGTCGTCGTCGAGGCGATCCTGGAGCGGATCACCAACATCTCGATGAGCCGCACCATGGACATCAGCGACATCTCCGAGTTCGAGGACCTGGCCACCGAGCCGGGCCACGCGCCGACCTCGATCAAGCCGCTGAAGGTCTGACGGCCGAAACGCCGTAACGCCGACACGCCGAGGGCGGCCCGTCCGGGAGGACGGGCCGCCCTTCGGTGTTCCCGTACGTCCGGTACGTCTGTCACACCTCGTGTTCCGACAGCCCCGGCCAGTCGTCCGGGCCGCCGCCCTGCCACTCGATCAGGTCGCTCTCCTCCACCTCGATGCGGTCCAGGTCCGCCAGCCGCAGGATCTCCACGACATCGTCCAGATGGGAGGCGATCCCCAGCGTCACCTCGCCCTCGGTGACCCGCCGGGAGCCGTCCAGGGCGGGGGAGTGGACCACGATGTGCGGGTGCTGCGTCGGATTGCCCATGCCCTCAGCGTGCTGCGGATGCGCCCGGCGCGCACGCCGGGGCCGCGACGTGCCCCGACAGCGGGTGCGGGTGCGGAAAGACAGTCGTATGTAGGTGTCCGAGGACGAGCTCGCGCACTCGCTCCGTGTGCCGACACGGCAGCGCCCCCGGACCGGCCGGTCCGGGGGCGCTGCTTCGGTGTGCTGATAGCCGTCCGACGGCGCGAGGCTGGGCGCGACAGGTCGTTCGCGCCGCCGGACGGGGCCGGTGGGGACCCCGTGAGCGGGGTCCGGGTGGGACCGCGGCGGGTGCGACGGAACCGGGGCTCCCTTTCCCTCTGGTCGAGAAGGGGGACACGACTCCTTCACCACCGCACTGGCTCGCACGCCGCCGCGGTCCTCGCCCTGCCCGCGCCCGCCGCCCGCCGGCCACCCCTCATCCGGGCCGCCGGGCGTCCTGCGCGGGCCGCGTACGGAGTTGCTGACCTCCCGTCAGACTCCGTACGCCGCTCGGGTGTTGCCGTGCTCTCAGTCCTCGCGCAGGGCGCGGACCGCCTCCTCCACGCGCTTGCCGTACTCCGGGTCGGCGGCGTGGAAGTGGGCCAGGTTCTTCTCGATCACGTCGTCGCGCGAGACCTGCGACAGGCTGCCGGCGATGTTCGCGACCAGGCGGGACTTCTCCTCCGCCGACATGAGGCGGTACAGCTCGCCCGCCTGGAAGAAGTCGTCGTCCTTGGTGTGCAGGGGCGCCTCGTGGGTGCCCGTGTGGCCGGAGACGGCCAGCGGGGCGGACAGCGGGCGGCCGGTCTCGACGGGGCCGTCGTAGGAGTTCGGCTCGTAGTTCCTGGCGCCGCGGCCCTGGCCGTTGACCGCCATGAGGCCGTCGCGGCCGTAGTTCTGCGCGCCGCCCTCGACCGCCTTCGGGGCGTTCACGGCGAGCTGGGTGTGGTTGACGCCCAGGCGGTAGCGGTGCGCGTCCGCGTAGGCGAACAGGCGGCCCTGCAGCATCTTGTCGGGGGAGGGGCCGATGCCCGGAACGAAGTTGTTCGGGGAGAACGCGGCCTGCTCGACCTCGGCGAAGACGTTGTCCGGGTTGCGGTCGAGGACCAGGCGGCCCACGCGCTGCAGCGGGTAGTCCTTGTGCGGCCAGATCTTGGTCAGGTCGAACGGGTTGAAGCGGTAGTCCGCCGCCTCGGCCGCCGGCATGAGCTGGACGTACAGGGTCCAGGACGGGTGCACCCCGCGCTCGATGGCCTGGAGCAGGTCCGTCTGGTGCGAGGTGGCGTCCTTGCCCGCGAGCTCCGCGGCCTGCTCGCTGCTGAGCGAGCGGATGCCCTGGTTGGTCTTGAAGTGGTACTTGACGAAGAAGGCCTCGCCCCGGGCGTTCGTCCACTGGTAGGTGTGCGAGCCGTAGCCGTTCATGTGGCGGTACGACGCCGGGATGCCGCGGTCGCCCATCAGCCAGGTCACCTGGTGCGTGGCCTCCGGGGCGTGCGCCCAGAAGTCCCAGACGTTGTCCGGCTCCTGCCGGCCCGTGAACGGGTCGCGCTTCTGCGAGTGGATGAAGTCGGGGAACTTGATCGGGTCCTTGATGAAGAACACCGGGGTGTTGTTGCCGACGAGGTCGTAGTTGCCCTCTTCGGTGTAGAACTTCAGGGCGAAGCCGCGCGGGTCACGGACGGCGTCGGCGCCGCCGAGGGAGTCGGCGACCGTCGAGAAGCGCGCGAACACCTCGGTGCGCTTGCCGATCTCGCTCAGGAAGTCGGCGTGGGTGAAGCCGGTGACGTCGTCGGTCACCTCGAAGTGGCCGTACGCGCCGGAGCCGCGGGCGTGCACCACGCGCTCCGGGATGCGCTCGCGGTTGAAGCGCGCGAGCTTCTCCAGGAGGTGCTGGTCCTGGAGCAGGAGCGGGCCGCCGACGCCGGCGGAGGTGGAGTTCTGGTTGTCTGCGACCGGGGCGCCGGACTCCGTGGTGAGAGTTCGCGCCGTGAGCACGCGCTTCGACATCGGGGACCTTCCGTACGAGTGGCAGCGGAAAACTGTTTCCGCTTTGTGGAGCCTAAGTTCGGGCCCTCCGGGCGTCAACAGTTTGTTGAAGCTTGGGGCTGTGGAATGTGTTCCGGGCCGCGGCGGCGCCTGGGCGCGACAGGACAGGTGTCGGCGCCGCCGCGGCCCGGAAGTCTCGGGAGCGTCAGACCTGGGCGCCGGAGAGGCGCTCCACGGCCCGCAGCAGGGCCGAGTGGTCCAGCCCGCCGTCGCCCTGGGCGCGCAGCGAGGCGACCAGCTGGGCGACCACGGCGCCGACCGGCAGGGCGGCACCGACGTTGCGGGCGGCGTCGGTGACGATGCCCATGTCCTTGTGGTGCAGGTCGATGCGGAAGCCCGGCTTGAAGTCGCGGTTCAGGAAGTTGTCCTTCTTGCGCGTCAGCACGGTCGAGCCGGCGAGGCCCCCGTTGAGGACGTCCAGGGCGGCCGCGAGGTCCACGCCCGACTTCTCCAGGAAGACCACGGCCTCGGCGCACGCCTGGATGTTGACGGCGACGATCAGCTGGTTGGCCGCCTTCACGGTCTGGCCGGAGCCGTGCGGGCCGCACAGCACGATGGTCCTGCCCAGCGCGTCGAAGATCGGCTTGGCCTGGTCGAAGTCCGCCTGCTCACCGCCGACCATGATCGACAGCACGGCCTCGACGGCGCCGGCCTCACCGCCGGACACCGGGGCGTCGAGCACCCGGATGCCCTTGTCCTTGGCCGCGGCGGCCAGGTCGACGGAGGTCTGCGGGGTGATCGAGGACATGTCGATCAGCAGGGCGCCCTGCCTGGCGTTCTCCAGGATGCCGTCGGGGCCGTAGGAGATGGCCTCGACCTGCGGGGACGCGGGCACCATCGTGATCACCACGTCGGCGTCGCGCACGGCCTCGGCGATCGAGCCGGCCACGGTGCCGCCGGCGGCGGCCAGGCGGTCCAGCTTGTCCTGCTCCAGCGTGAAGCCGGTGACGTCGTAACCCGCCTTGATCAGGTTCTCGGACATGGGGGAGCCCATGATGCCGAGGCCGATCCACGCGATCGCAGGGCGGGCCGGGCGGGAGGAATCAGTAAGGTTGCTGCTCATGATTGGGGGTGCCTCTCTCAACTGCCTTGCAAAGTCAGGGGGTTCAGCGGGCGGCGCGTGCCTCGCGCGGGAGCCAGTCGAAGGACTCCGCGCTCGGGCGGTCGCCGGCCTTGTACTCCAGGCCGACCCAGCCGTCGTAACCGGCCTTCCTCAGCTGGTCGAGCAGTTCCTCCAGCGGGAGCGAGCCGGTGCCGGGGGCGCCGCGGCCGGGGTTGTCCGCGATCTGGACGTGACCGGTCTTCGCCGCGTAACGCTCGATCACCGAGGGCAGGTCCTCGCCGTTCATGGACAGGTGGTACAGGTCCATCAGGAACGTCGCGTTCCCGAGGCCCGTCGCCTCGTTGACCTTGTCCACGATCTCGATCGCCCGGGGCGCGCTCACGATCGGGCACTTCGGCGACTCGGGCCGGTTGAGGGCCTCGATCAGGATCGTCCCGCCGACCCGGCCGACAGCCCGGGCCGCGAGCACCAGGTTCTCCAGGGCGAGCGCGTCCTGCTCGGCCGGGTCCACGCCGTCGACGCGGTTGCCGTACAGGGCGTTGAACGTCGTGCAGCCCAGGGACTGGCCGAAGGCGACGGCCACGTCGATGTTGGCGCGGAACCTGTCCGACTCCGCACCCGGGATCGACAGGGCGCCGCGGTCCGGGCCCGGCAGTTGTCCGGCGTAGAAGTTCAGGCCCGTGAGCTGGACGCCCGCGTCCTCGATCGCCTTCTTCAGGGCGTCGAGCTCGGCCTGCTCGGGGGTGGGGGAGTCGACCCAGGGCCACCACAGCTCGACCGCCGTGAAGCCCGCCGCGGCGGCCGCCGCGGGGCGCTCCAGGAGCGGGAGTTCCGTGAAGAGGATCGACAGGTTGACGTTGAAGCGCTGGTCTGCGGCTGTGCTCCATCCAGAACCTGGCATCGGGGGCCGCGCTCCCTTCCGTGATCGACGTCGCCGACTTCCGTATTCCGTATTATGGAAGTTTGTTTCTGCGTAATGGAAGATTGCCGTCGGGTGTCGGCGCTTGTCAAGGGGGGCCGGTCACCGGGCATGCGAAAAGCCCGGCAGGGCGCGTCCTGCCGGGCTCGTGGTCCGGGGGGTTCCGACGATCGCGGTGTCATGGCACGGCGGCGGCTGCCGAGCGCCCGGATGCGAGTGTGCCGAGGGCGAGGATGGCCGCACCGCAGCCGGCGATGATCCACCAGGCGGCCGGACCCGAGCCGGCGGCGACCGCGGCGCCGATCACCGCGATGCCGAGGGAGGAGCCGATCTGACGGCTGGTCGCCGCGATGGCGGCGGCGACCCCGGCCCGGTCGCGCGGCAGGCCGGACACCGCCGTGTAGGTGATCGGCGCGTTGACGAAGCCGAACCCGAGGCCGAACAGCGTGTACGTGAGATACAGCAGGATGTCCGAGGGGCGGGCGGAGCGGGTGGCGGCGACGGCCAGCACACCGCTCGCGGTGATGCCGGCCCCCGCGACGAGCAGGGGAGTGCGCGGGCCGCGGCTGCCCACGATCCGCCCGGACAGCGGCGGGCACACCAGGGACAGCGCGGCCATGGGCAGCAGGTGCAGCCCGGCGCCCAGAGCGCTCAGCCCCAACTCCCGTTGTAGATAGAGGGTGTTGGTGAACAGGAAACCGCCGAGCGCGGCGAAGGCGAGGACCGCCGTCGCGGTGGCTCCGCCGAAGGACGCGCTGCGGAAGAGCCGCGGCTCGATCAGCGGTTCGGCGCGCCGGTTCTCGTACGGTACGAAGACGGCGAGCGCGCACCCCGCGGCGATCAGGCAGGCCACGATCGGCGGCGCGGTCCAGCCCTCGCCGGGCGCCTCGATGACGGCGTACGTCAGTGTGCCGAGCAGGACGATCAGCAGGAGCTGCCCCACCGGGTCGGCCCGCCGGGTGCGCGGTGCGCGGGACTCCGGCACGAACAGCGCGGCCAGCGCGCACGCGGCCGGCCCGATCGGCACGTTCAGCCAGAACACCGATCGCCATCCGAACGATTCCACCAGTACGCCGCCGAGGACCGGTCCGGCCGCCATGCTGAGGCCGACGATCCCGCCCCAGACGCCGATGGCCCGTGCGCGCTCGCGGGGCTCGGTGAACGTGTTGGTGAGGATGGCCATGGCGACGGGGGTGAGCATGCTGCCGCCCGCCGCCTGCACCGTGCGGAAGGCCACCAGCCAGCCGGTCGTGGGTGCCAGGCCGCACAGGGCCGACCCGGCGGTGAACAGCACGAGGCCGAGCTGGAAGACCCGTCGGCGTCCTACCCGGTCGGCGGTGGCACCGGCCAGGGTCAGCAGCGAGGCCAGGACGAGGGTGTAGGCGTCGAGTGTCCACTGCAGGCCGGAGACCGAGGAGTCCAGGTCGCGCTGTATCGACGGCAGCGCGACGTTGAGGACGGTGACGTCGAGACTGACCAGCAGCACGCTCAGGCAGCAGACGGCCAGGACCGGCACGCGCCGCCCGTGTCGGGGGACGGGCATGTGGCTCCCCTCGTGCTCAGTTGCCGGGCCGGTCGGTGGCGTCGGCGTCGGCGAAGTCCCATACCGTCGCGAGGAGTTGCTCAGGGGTTTCGATCTGGGGCATGTGGCCGGTGCGGAGGAGGAGCTGGAACCGGGCGCCGGGGACGGCGTCGGCGTACGCCCGTCCGTAGTCGGTGTCGACGACCTGGTCGCTCTCGCCCCATGCGACGAGGACCGGGTGCGTGACCTTGGCCAGGCGCTCGCGCAGGGTGGGGTCGGCCATGGCGTGCGGGCCCGAATAGACCTGCAGCGCGGCGCGGTTGGCGACGGCCGCCGCGCGCTGCTCGTCGGAGAACGTGGCGGGGTCGATGCGGAACTTCTCGACGTCGTGGAAGGAGAGAGCGGACAGCTCGGCGGGCGTCAGGGTGAAGGGGTCGGCGACCGGGTGGCCGGGGACGTGGATGCCGGCGGCGTTGACGAGGACGACACTGCCGATCCGGTCGCTGCCGAGCAGGGCCATCTCGGCGGCGATCCAGCCGCCTATGGAGTTGCCGACGACGGTGACGTCCTCCAGGCCGAGCTCGTCCAGCAGCCGTACGTAGACCCGGGCGAGGGTGGGCACGTCGGTCAGCCATTCGGGCCTGGCGGTGCCGCCGAAGCCGGGGTGGACCGGGGTGATGACCCGGGCCGGCCGCTGCTCGGCGAGGAGCCCGGCGAAGGCGGCGACGGTCTGCGGGCCGCCGCCGCCGTGCAGGAGCAGGAAGGGATGGCCCTTGCCCCGCTCGTCGACGGTGAAGCGCAGGTCGGCGTCGCCGGAGTCGAGGGTGAGGGTGATCGTGCGGGCGGTGCTGGTCATGGGAGTCTCCGAGTCGGTTTTTGCTGTCGGGGGGTTGTCGGGGGTCACTGACGCGGGCCGTCACGCGTGGTCGGTGGCCGGAACGGTGGCGTACCGGCTCATCACCTCGACCGTGGCCTGCGGGGTGAGTTCCTGGCCGCCGGCGATCATGTCCCGCAGGTCGCGGAAGTACTGCACGTACAGGTCGGGCGTGAAGGTGTTGAGCATCACCGCCGGCTCGTCGCCGTGGTTGGCGAAGGTGTGCGGCGCGCCGGGCGGGATCATCGCGAGCGTCCCGGCCGGTGCGACGTGCGTGGTCTCGCCGACGGTGAAGTGCACGGTGCCGGAGACGACGTAGAAGCCCTCGTCGTGCTGGGCGTGGCGGTGTTGTGGCGGCCCTTCGGTGTGCGGGGCGAGGGTGATCTCGCCGATCCCGATCCGGTGACCGGTGGTGCTGCCGTCTTCCAGGATGCGGATCTGTGCCGGTCCCAGGCGGATCGTCTCGCCGTCGTCCGGACCGACCACGGAAGCCTGTGTCATTGCGGTCTCCTTCGTGAGAGCCAACTCTCGTGAAGGAGAGTAGAGGGTCGACTCTCCTTGTGCAAGTGGACTCTCATGAAGAGAGTCGGCAGTGATAAAGTGGCCGTGAACGGGACGGGCGGGAACGCCGGACGAGCAGGGAGGGAGGCGGCACCGATGCCGACGCCGATCGACACCGGCCGCAGCAATCAGAAGAGGCGCACGCGTGCTGCGATCGTCGAGGCCGCGAGCGGCCTCATCGCCGCGGGCGGCGAGGTGAGCATGCCGGCGGTCGCGCGCGCGGCCATGGTCTCCGAGCCCACCGCCTACCGGTACTTCCCCGACCTCCCGTCGCTGATCGGCGAGGCCCTGGCCGGCGCCTGGCCGCCCCCCGCCGAGGCCCTCGCCCCGGTCGCGGACTCCACCGACCCCGTCGAACGGGTCGCCTTCGCCTGCGCGTTCCTGCTCCGCGGCATACTCCGCCGCCAGGGGGCGGTGCGCGCGATGATCGCGGCCACCGTCGCCCGGCCCGCGGCGGCGGCCGAACGGCCCGGGATCCGGTTCGGGCTGATCGACCACGCGCTCGCCCCCCTCGAAGGGACGCTGGCCACGACGGACCCGGAAGCCTTCGCCCAGCTGAAGCGGGACCTCGCCGTGGTCGTCAGCGCCGAAGCCCTCTTCACCCTCACCGACCTGTGCGGCCTCGCCCCGGACGACGCCGTCGCGAGCGCGGTGCGGACGGCGACCACGCTCACCGAAGCCGCGGTGCGCACGGCCGCGCAGGGATGAGCCGGGGCGTCCACGGACGGCCCCGGCCGTCTCCTGTGACTCCGCGGGCCCGTGGCTCCGCGGGAATCGGCTCCGCGCACCCGGCGCACCGCAGCCCCGGTCGGCTAGGGTCGCCTCGTGGCGGACGGACCGGCGCCGTCGCGTGAAACGGATCGGCCTGCGGTGGATCGCGACCGTGGCGCAGTCGGTCGCTGTGCCCTCGGCGCGCCCGATGTGCCCACTCGGTGGGTGATTCGGTAAAAGCGCAGGTCAGAAGGGTGTTTAGGGGTACTGTGCGATTGAGAGTGGAGTTCACGACCGAACCCTTCGACCTGGACGAGGCGCCCGCGCACGCCCTGGCGGCGCGGGAGGTCATCGAGACGGCCGAGCTGGACGCCGTCGACGTCGGCCCGTTCGGCAACACGGCGGAGGGCGGAGCGGACCGCGTCCTGACGGCCGTGGACGCGCTGCTGCGCAGGAGCCTGAAGGCCGGTGCCACCCGGGTCTCGCTCCAGGTCAACGTGATCGACGACGGGTTCGGGGAGGGCGATAGATGAGTGGCGACGAGCCCTTCATCGCCGCGGTGAAGCCGCTGGTGGACGCGATGGGCGGGGAGATCCTGCCGCCGGACGAGGCGAGGGAGGAGGACGTCGTCCTCGCCTGGGAGGGCGTCGACGTCGTCGCCGTACGCCTGCCCCAGCTCGCCGACTCCCTCGACCACATCCTGGCGGCCATGGAGCGCCGGCGGGGGCGGCCGCTGGCCGAGCTGGACCGCAAGGCCAAGCAGGAGGTCGTACGGACCCTGGAGGCGCGCGGCGCGTTCGCCGTCCGGCACGGGGTGGAAACGGTCGCCGGCGCGCTCGGCGTCAGCAGGTTCACGGTGTACAACTACCTCAACCGGGACAAAGGTGCGTAGTGCCCTGAAGCGGCGCGCCTGTTACGCGGAATTTTCAACAAAGTGTTGACGTGACGTTCCCGGGGGCGTTCACTATCGGCAGCCCGTTCAGCACGAAGGCCGTTTCCGGCCACGGAGGCTCCCGTGACGACGACTCCCACGCCCCCGGGTCTGGCCCGGTTCAACGACCTGGAGGAACGCGAGGCTCTCGCCGCCCTCCACGAGGCGTGCGCCTCCGCCGAGTGGGGCCGGCGCGTCAGCGCCGCCCGCCCGTACGCCACCACCGACGACCTGTACGCCGCTAGCGACGCCGCCATGGCCGGGCTGAGCGGCGACGACCTCGCGGAGGCGATGGCGGGACACCCGCCGATCGGGCGCCCCAGGCCGGGCGATCCGACCTCCGCCCGCGAGCAGCGCGGCATGGCCGGCGCCTCCGAGGACCTCAAGGCCGAGATGCTCGATCTCAACCTGGCCTACCAGGAGAAGTTCGGCCACGTCTTCCTGATCTGCGCCACCGGCCGGACCGGCGAGCAGATGCGCGACGCGGTCAAGGAGCGCATCGGGAACGCGCCGGAGCAGGAACGGGAGATCGTCCGCACCGAGCTGGGCAAGATCAACCGTATCCGCCTGGCCCGACTCGTCGAAGAGGACGCCTGACACCATGAGCACCAGCACCACCGCCTCCGTGTCCACGCACATCCTGGACACCTCGGCCGGCCGCCCCGCCGAGGGCGTCGCCGTCCAGCTCTTCGCCCGCACCGGCAGGAGCGCGGACTGGCAGGCGCTCGGCGGCTCCGCGACCGACGCGGACGGGCGGTGCAAGGACCTGCCGGCCCTGCCGGAGGGAACCACCCACGTACGGCTCGACTTCGCCGTCGAACCGTACTTCGAAGACAAGACTGCGAACCAGCAAGCCGATGCGCAGCAGGACGCCCCCGCGAATCGGGACAGCGGACGCGGCGTGTTCTTCCCGGAGGTGGCGATCACGTTCGCCGTCGTGCCGGGCGAGCATTACCACGTGCCGCTGCTGCTCAACCCGTTCGGCTACTCCGTTTACCGAGGGAGCTAGCGAATGCCCACCATCCTGGGACAGAACCAGTACGGCAAGGCCGAGAACCGAGTCGTCAAGATCACGCGGGACGGCGCCACCCATCACATCAAGGACCTCAACGTCTCCGTCGCGCTGAGCGGCGACATGGAGGAGGTCCACTACTCCGGCTCCAACGCCAACGTCCTGCCGACCGATACCACCAAGAACACGGTGTACGCGTTCGCCAAGGAGTACGGGATCGAGTCCGCCGAGCAGTTCGGCATCCACCTCGCCCGCCACTTCGTCACCTCGCAGGAGCCGATCAGGACCGCGCGGATCCGGATCGAGGAGTACGCCTGGGAGCGGATCGAGACCTCCGACGCCAACTCGAAGTTCATCGGCGCGGACGACGTCAAGCACTCCTTCGTCCGCAAGGGCCAGGAGACCCGCGTCACCCAGATCACCTACGACGGTGCGCGCTGGGAGGTCATCTCCGGCCTGAAGGACCTGGTCGTGATGAACTCGACCAACTCCGAGTTCTGGGGCTACGTCAAGGACAAGTACACCACCCTCCAGGAGGCGTACGACCGGATCCTCGCCACCCAGGTCTCCGGCCGCTGGCGGTTCAACTGGACCGACGACGAGCAGAAGATGCCCCACTGGGAGAAGTCCTACGAGCAGGTCAAGAAGCACATGCTCCAGGCCTTCGCCGAGACGTACTCGCTCTCCCTGCAGCAGACGCTGTACCAGATGGGCTCGCGCATCATCAACAACCGCAGCGAGATCGACGAGGTCCGCTTCTCGCTGCCGAACAAGCACCACTTCCTCGTCGATCTGGAGCCGTTCGGGCTCAAGAACGACAACGAGGTCTACTTCGCCGCCGACCGTCCCTACGGCCTCATCGAGGCCACCATCCTGCGGGACGGCTGTGAGGCCCGTATCCCGGTCGACATGACCAACCTCTGACGCGGGACGCGGGCCCCCGGCCCCGCCGCCCGCGCGGCCGGGGGCCCGCCACACCGGAGGGAACGAAATGGCTCAGCCTGCGAAGGGGCCCGACACAGCCCCGTGTTCCACCCCGCCGGCGCACACCGAGGACGCCGTCACGTCCGTGCACCCGGTGGACGAGAAGCTCCACCCCACGCGGCTCGCCCCCGCCGCGCTCCAGCACATCGCCGCCATGTACGCGGGCGTGGTCACTCCTCCGCTCATCATCGGCCAGGCCTGTGGACTCGACCTCGCGGCCCGCACCCGGCTGATCGCCGCGAGCCTGCTCGTCGCGGGCGTCGCGACCCTCCTGCAGACCCTCGGTGTCAAGGGCTTCGTCGGCAACCGGCTGCCCTTCGTCAACGCCGCCTCCTCGGCCGGCATCGCCCCGATCCTCGCGATCGCCGAGACCAACGCCAAGGGGCACCAACTCCCCGCCGTCTACGGCGCGGTGATGGTCGCCGGTGTCTTCTGCCTCGCCGTCGGCCCGTTCTTCGGACGGCTGCTGCGCTTCTTCCCGCCGCTCGTCACCGGCGTCGTCATCACGCTGATCGGCGTCACCCTGATGCCCGTCCCGGTGAGCTGGGCGCAGGGCGGCGACAGGACCGCCCCCGACTTCGGCGCCATGAGCCACCTCGCGCTCGCCGGGTTCACCCTCGCGGTCATCCTGCTGATCCAGCGCTTCGGCCGCGGCTTCGTCCAGCAGGTCGCCCTGCTCCTCGGACTGCTCATCGGCACGCTGGCGGCGATCCCGTTCGGCATGGCCGACTTCAGCGCCCTGAAGTCCGCGCCCCTCGCCGCGCTGCCGGCACCGTTCGCCTTCGGCGCCCCCGAGTTCCAGCCCGCGGCGATCCTGTCGCTGTGCATCGTGATGCTGGTCCTGATGACCGAGTCCAGCGCCGGCATGCTGGCCCTCGGCGAGATCTGCGACCGCCGCACCGACGCGCGGACCATCACCCGCGGCCTGCGCACCGACGGCATCGCCACCCTGCTCGGCCCCGTCTTCGGCGGCTTCCCCACCTCCGCCTTCGCACAGAACGTCGGCGTGGTCTCGCTGACCCGGGTGCGCAGCCGCTACGTCGTCGCCGTCGCCGGCGGCGCCCTGCTGGTCCTCGGCGCCTTCCCGGTGCTCGGCGCGGTCGTCTCCCTGGTGCCGATGCCGGTCCTCGGCGGCGCGGGCATCGTCCTGTTCGGCTCGATCGCGGTCAGCGGCATCCGTACCCTGTCGGAGGCGGGCCTCGACGACAGCTCCAACATCATCCTGGTCGCCGTCGCGCTCGGCGCGGGCATCATCCCGCTGGCCGCGCCGACCTTCTACGCGGACTTCCCGGCCTGGGCGCAGACCGTGCTCGGCTCCGGCATCAGCGCGGGCGCCGTGGTCGCCGTCCTGCTCAATCTGTTCTTCCACCATCTCGGCACCCGGAGCGGCGGCCCCGCCCCGGCACTCAAATCCTCCTAGGGTCCTGCCGTGCCCTCCCCGCGGACACTCCCTCCCCGCCCTGTTCGCGGATCCGCCACTGAAAGACAAGGAAGCACCATGGCACCATCGGCAGCCCAGCGCATCGTCATCGAGAACTGCGCCATCGCGACCGTGGATGCGGGCGACACCGAGTACGCCTCCGGGTACCTGGTCCTCGCCGGCAACCGGATCGAGTCGCTCGGCGCGGGCCAGGCCCCCGAAGGCCTCGACAACGTGGTGCGCCGGATCGACGCGAGCGGCCATCTGGCCACGCCCGGTCTGGTCAACACCCACCACCACTTCTACCAGTGGATCACCCGGGGCCTGGCCACCGACCACAACCTGTTCAACTGGCTCGTCGCGCTCTACCCCACCTGGGCGCGCATCGACGAGCGGATGACGTACGCGGCCGCGCAGGGCTCCCTCGCCATGATGGCCCGCGGCGGTGTCACCACCGCCATGGACCACCACTACGTCTTCCCGCACGGCTCCGGCGACCTGTCCGGGTCGATCATCCGGGCCGCCGCCGAGACGGGCGTGCGCTTCACGCTGGCCCGCGGCTCGATGGACCGCAGCGAGAAGGACGGCGGCCTGCCGCCGGACTTCGCCGTCGAGACCCTGGAGGGCGCGCTCGCGGCGACCGAGGAGACCGTCAAGAAGCACCACGACTCCTCCTTCGACGCCATGACCCAGGTGGCCGTGGCCCCCTGCTCGCCGTTCTCCGTCTCCACCGAACTCCTCAGGCAGGGCGCCGAGCTGGCCCGCCGCCTCGGCGTACGGCTGCACACCCACGGCTCGGAGACCGTGGAGGAGGAGAAGTTCTGCCACGAGCTGTTCGGCATGGGCCCGACCGACTACTTCGAGTCCACCGGCTGGCTCGGCGAGGACGTGTGGATGGCGCACTGCGTCCACATGAACGACTCCGACATCGCCGCCTTCGCCCGCACGAGGACCGGCGTCGCCCACTGCCCGTCCTCCAACGCCCGCCTCGCGGCCGGGATCGCACGGGTCCCGGACATGCTCGCGGCCGGCGTCCCGGTCGGCCTCGGTGTCGACGGCACGGCGTCCAACGAGTCGGGCGAGCTGCACACCGAACTGCGCAACGCCCTGCTGATCAACCGCCTCGGCAGCCACCGCGAGGCCGCGCTGAACGCCCGCCAGGCGCTGCGGCTCGGCACCCACGGCGGCGCCCGGGTGCTCGGCCGCGGCGACCAGATCGGCTCGCTGGAGCCGGGCAAGCTGGCCGACGTGGTGCTGTGGAAGATGGACACCCTCGCCCACGCCTCCATCGCCGACCCGGTCACCGCGCTGGTCTTCGGCGCGGCGGCCCCGGTCACCGCGTCCTTCGTCAACGGCGAGCAGATCGTGGAGAACGGCCGCCTGCTCACCGTCGACGAGGACACCATCGCCCGCTCCACCCGCGAGGAGGCCCAGCGCCTCGCCCGGATCGCCGCCCAGGGCTGATCCCCTTCGGACTCCGGCCGAGAGGGACGGCTCCCGGCCGGGCCCGTGAACCCGAGCGGGGTTCACGGGAGCCGTTCCGGGGCAGGTGCGCACGCACCCGCCCCGGAACGGTCACCCACCCCCCACTGTTCACCCCCGTCACGGTCCCGCACGACCACACGCACCACCTCCCTGAAACCCACGTCGACGACGACGTGTCAACCGCCCGGAGGAGCCGCCGTGGCCGCCCAACCTGTCGCCCGACCCGTCGCCCATCCCGTCGACGAGAAACTCCCCGCCCTGAAAATGGCGACCAGCGGCCTGCAGCATGTGGCCGCCATGTACGCGGGGGTCGTCGCACCTCCCCTGATCGTCGGCGCGGCCGTAGGCCTGTCCGGCACCGACCTCACCTTCCTCACCGGGGCCTGCCTGTTCACGGCGGGGCTCGCCACCTTCCTCCAGACCCTCGGCTTCTGGAAGATCGGCGCCCGGCTGCCCTTCGTCAACGGCGTCACCTTCGCCGGAGTCGCCCCGATGACCGCCATCGTCGCCTCCGCCAAGGACAAGTCCGACGCCCTGCCGATGATCTTCGGCGCGGTCATCGTCGCCGGTCTCCTCGGCTTCCTCGCCGCCCCCTTCTTCAGCAGGGCCGTCCGCTTCTTCCCGCCCGTCGTCACCGGCTCGGTCATCACCCTGATCGGTGTCTCCCTGCTGCCCGTCGCCTTCGGCTGGGCCCAGGGCCCGAACCCCGCCGCGCACGACTACGGCTCGACGACCTACCTCACCCTCGCCGGCATCACCCTGCTGCTCGTCCTGCTGCTGCGCCGCTTCACCCGGGGCTTCGTCAAACAGATCGCCGTCCTGCTCGGCCTGGTCCTCGGCACGCTCATCGCGATACCGTTCGGCGTCACCGACTTCACCCCCGTCACCAAGGCGGCCGTCGTCGGCTTCCCGACCCCGTTCCACTTCGGCGCCCCCACCTTCCACTTCGCGGCCATCCTGTCGATGTGCGTGGTGATGGTCGTCTCCATGACCGAGTCCACCGCCGACATGCTCGCCCTCGGCGAGATCGTCGAGCGCCCCTCGGACGAGAAGGTCATCGCGGCCGGCCTGCGCGCCGACACCCTCGGCTCCGCGCTCAGCCCGTTCTTCAACGGCTTCATGTGCAGCGCGTTCGCGCAGAACATCGGCCTCGTCGCGATGACGCGGATCCGCAGCCGCTTCGTGGTCGCCGCGGGCGGCGGCTTCCTGGTCCTCATGGGCCTGTGCCCGATGGCCGCGTCGCTGATCGCCGTCGTGCCCCGCCCCGTCCTCGGCGGCGCCGGCGTCGTCCTGTTCGGCTCGGTCGCCGCGAGCGGCATCCAGACCCTGGTCCGGGCCGGCCTGGAGAAGGACAACAACGTCCTGATCGTCGCCGTCTCCCTGGCCGTCGGGATCATCCCGATCACCGCGCCCGGCTTCTACCACGCCTTCCCCGGGACCGCGAAGATCGTCCTGGACTCGGGCATCTCCACCGGGTGCGTGACGGCGGTGATCCTCAACCTCCTGTTCAACCACCTCGGCAAGGGCCGGGAGGCCGAGGACGTCACCCACCCGATGGAGGCGGGAGCGGAACTCACCCCCGCGCACTGACCGCCGCCGCGCTCGTCCTCACCCCCGCGCCTGGCAGGGCGTCAGGGACGGCAGCCGGCCGGTGAGGTACGAGCGCGGCGGAACGCCCATCAGGGTACGGAAGTCGGACGTCATGTGCGCCTGGTCGAAGTACCCGGTGACGGCGGCGAGTTGGGACCACGGGGCGTCACCGGCCCGGGTGACGAGCGTGCGGACGCGGTCGATGCGGGTGTAGTGCTTGGGGGAGACCCCGACCCCCTCGGCGAACAGCTTGCGCAACTGCCGTTCGCTGACCGCGAGTTCCCGGGCCGCCTCACGCACCTGGGCCGGCGTCCGGTCCGGCCGGACCGACAGCGCGTCGACCCCCGCCCGCAGCAGCGCCGTACGGGCGGGGTCCGCGGCGTCCGACATCGGTCCGGGCAGCGTCCCGGCGAGCCGCGGCAGCGGATCGCCCGGATCCAGCCGGCGCAGCGCGGCCGCGAGCAGCTCGGGCATCGCTCCCGGCAGCGCCTCCAACGGCACGGCCCGGCCGGCCAGTTCGGCGGCGGCGACCCCGAGCAGCGGGCGGGTCATGCCCGGCGTGAGACGCAGCTCGACACACCGCAGACGGGCCTTGCCCTCGTGGTACGAGGCCCGCACCCGCGGCCCGACCGCGAGCACGTCGCGCCGCCCGTCCGCGGCCACCCGCAGCACCACCTTGGTGACCGCGGTGGGCAGCCGCACGAAGGGCTCCTCGGTGTGCTCGGCGTCGGACAGGGACAGCGTGCGCACCCCGGCGATCCAGGGGCGCAGCACCTCGGGCACGGTCAGGACCCGCGCGGCGACGGTGTTCGGCATCACTCCACCGTACGCGCGCCGCACCCGCTTCCGGGCGGGCGAACCGTGCCGGAATTTCCAAGAGAACGGCGCCCCGCGCGGCCCATCGTGGACCGCATGATTCTGGTGACGGGTGCCACGGGCACCACCGGCAGCGAGGTCGTACGACAGCTCACCGCGCGCGGCGAGAAGGTCCGCGCCCTGACCCGCGACCCGGGACGGGCCCAGCTGCCCGCCGGGGTGGAGACGGTCCGCGGGGACTACGCCGACCCCGGCTCCCTCGCGGCGGCGATGGCCGGGGTGCGGGCCGCGTACCTGGTGTGCCCGCCCGGTCCCGGTGCACGCCACGACACGGCGCTGGTGGCGGCGGCCCGGGCGGCGGGGGTGCGGCGGCTGGTGAAGCTCTCCGCCATCGGCACCGACGACTCCGCGGCCGGCCCTTCCGCCGCCTGGCACGGCGAGGGGGAGCGGGCGGTCCGGGAGAGCGGTGCCGAATGGACGGTCCTGCGGCCGTCGTCGTTCGCCTCGAACACGCTGGCCTGGGCGCAGGCCGTCCGGCGGGGCGAGCCGGTGCCGAACATGACCGCCGACGGGGCGTCCGGCGTGATCGACCCGCGCGACATCGCCGAGGTGGCGGTGCGGGCCCTGCTGGAGGACGCGCACGACGGGCGGACGTACACCCTGACCGGACCGGCGGCGATCAGCGTCCCGGACCAGGCCGCCGCCCTCACCGCGGTCCTCGGCCGCCCGGTCGCCACCCGCGACCTGACGCCCGACGAGACGGCCGAATTCCTGCGCACCACGTGGGGGATCGACGAGACGCGGATGGCGAGCGTGCTGACCGGTGTCGCGTATATGCGCGACGGCCGCAACGCGCTCGTCACCGACGACGTGCCCGAGGTGCTGGGCCGCCCGGCCCGCACCTTCCGCGAGTGGGCCGAGGACCACAGGGCAGCCTTCGGCACTGCCTGAGCGGGTACGGCCCGGCGGCTACAGGCCGAACAGGGCGAGGTCCGTCGTCAGCTCTTTGAACACCGTGCGCGGGTCGGCGACCAGCTTGCGCTCCTGGAGATCCAGCAGCCCACCGACCGCGCTGACCTCGGCCGCCAGGGTGCCGTCGGTCTTGCGGACCTCCTGCACGATCCGGAACGTCTTGCCGCCGCTCCACTCGAACGCGCAGGTCACGTCGACCTCGTCGCCGGCGAGCAGCTCGCGCCGGAAGCGGATGGTCGTCTCCAGCGCCACCGGGCCCACCCCCCGGCCCACGAGCCGGGCCTGGCTTATTCCGGCCGCCTGGAGCAGCGACCAGCGGGCGTGCTCCGCGTAGTTGAGGTACACGGACTGGTTGAGATGCCCCTGTGTGTCGGTCTCGTAGCCACGGACGGTCACACGGACGGAAAACGGTTCGGCCACTGCCTGCCCTTCCTCGCGTTCACGGTTGCGGTCGGTCGATCCTGGCACGCAGCTCACACCCGGCGCGGCGAGGCCAGCAGATACCGGGTCCCGGTCCGCGGCTCGGTGTACTCGCCCGGCTGCCAGCCCGCGCGCTCCAGCGTGGCCGCGCAGTCCGCCAGGGCCTGGGCGTCCGGCGCGTACACGGCGACGGCCTCCGGCTGCGGGGTCGCCCGCACCCGGTAGCCGTCCGCCCGCCCGTCCGCCGGACGGTGCCCGGCCGCCTCCAGCGCGAGCGCCGCGGCCCGCACGAGATGTGCCCGCTCCCAGCCGCACGGGCGGTCCGCCGCGCCGTCGGCGTTGGTCATCCGGCGCAGCTCCAGCAGCCCCTGCCACGCGCTGTGCACCTCCCGCGCCCGCGCCGGCCCCGCCCCGGCGGCCTCGTCCGCGCCGCCGGCCCGCGCCGCGAACACCCCCGCCCCGGCCGCCGGATCCGCCACCGGCCCGTCCGCCGGTGCGGCGTCTGCCGGTGCAGCGTCCGCCGCCTCACGTATCCGATGCCCCGCCGGGGTCAGGAAGTACGCGTGCGGCGGCCGCGGATGGCGGAACACCAGCCCGCGCCTCAGCAGCGCCGCGAGCTGTGCCTCCGTCCCCCGCACCCGCCCGGTGACCGGGTCGGCCCCGTCGATCACCCGCCGCTGCGCGGCACTCGGCGCTCGGGTCACAGCCGTACTCCTTCCCTGCCTGTGCAGCGTACGGCGCGGCTCTGACAACGGGCCCCGCCCGGCCGCCCGCTACTCCCGCGGCCGGATGTTCCACCCCGCCACCACCGGCCGGCCGTGCTCCGTGCCCAGTCGGCACAGCGCGCCCGTCGCCAGCTGGAAGAGGGCGCCCTGCTGGGGCGGCAGGCCCAGGCGGCGGGCGGTGAGGACGCGCAGGAAGTGGCCGTGGGCGATGAGGACGACGACCCCCTCGGTGTTGCAGAGCGCGGCGTCGGCCTTGGCCAGCATCCGGTCGGCGCGCTCGCCCACCTGTTCCGGGGTCTCGCCCGGGTGCTCCGGCGGTCCCGGCGCGACCCCGTCCGTGAACAGGAACCAGCCGGGCCGGGTCCGCTGGATCTCCACGGTGGTCACGCCCTCGTAGCCGCCGTAGTCCCACTCGCGCAGGTCGGTGTCCACCCGGGCGTCGGGGACGCCGATGAGTTCGGCGGTCTCCCGGGCCCGTTGGAGGGGGCTGACGAAGGCCGCGCCGATCCGGTGCGAGCGGACCAGCGGAACCAGCCGGCGTGCCTCCTCCCGGCCGTGCTCGGTGAGGGGTACGTCGGTCCAGCCGGTGTGCCGCCCGGAGCGCGACCACTCGGTCTCGCCGTGCCGGACGAGAAAGAGGTCACCCACGCGCGCGCCCTTCCCGCTCTCCTGCCAGCACGGTGGCACAGGAAGCCCGCCGCGCGCAGGACGGACTGCGCCAGACGGCCGGTCCCCGTGTCAGCCGCCGGAGCGGACCAGGGTGTTCTCCTTGCCGAGGGCCTTGGCGGTGGTGTCGGCGTACAGCGTGGTCTCGCCGTCGGACCAGCGCACGAGCAGGTCGTCGGCCCTGTGGTCGGCCGTGACGTCCCCGGTGGTCATGACCTGTGCGTGGGTCCAGGTGCCGTTCGCGCCGAGCACCCGGGACCGGGTGCCGGGCCCGGCGGCCGAGGTGCCCGTGTAGGCGTCCAGCGAGCCGTCCGTCCAGCGCACCAGGAAGCCGCCGCTGTCGCCGAAGCTCCCGCCGGTCAGCAGTGCGGCCCTGGTCCAGGTGCCGTTCGCCTTGAGCAGTTGCCGGGCGGGGCCGAAGGTGCCGGCGGCGACCCCGGTGTAGAGGGTCAGCCGGCCGTCGGACCAGCGCACCAGCAGGTCGCTGGCGCCCTTGCCGCCGTCGAACTGCCCGGACGTGATCTGTACGGCGTTCTGCCAGGCGGAGCGGGGCGCCGCCATCCGCACCTCCCGGCCCAGGCCGGCGCCGCCCACGGCCGGATAGAGCGTGGCCTCGCCGTCGGACCAGCGCACCAGGAGGTCGGCGCGGCCGTCGCCGGTGAAGTCCCCGCCCGTGACGGTGCGGGCGTGCGTCCAGGTGGAGTTGGCCTTCAGCAGCCGCTGCTCGGACCCGAACCCGCCCTTGCCGTCCCCGGGATGCAGGGTGATCCCGCCGTCAGACCACACGGTGAGCAGATCGCCCCGGCGGTCGCCGGTGTAGTCGGCGGAGGCCAGCAGCGTGGCCCTGCGCCAGCGCGCGCCGCCGCCCGGCAGCGGGTCCTGGAGCCCCTGGTACGGCGGCAGGTCGGTGCGCAGGTCCTGGTTCGCGACCGCGGCGCCGAGCAGGCGGGCGGCGTCGTCGCCGAACGCCGGGGCGTAGCTGATGTAGTCGACGTTCGCGTCGTTGCCGCCGCCGTTGTAGCCGCCGAGGTCGCCGATGACGTGCCCGGTGCGCGCGTTGTCGTCGTAGTCGGTGATCCACGGGCTGCCGGACACCCCGCCGTAGTAGCCGCCGCAGGTCATCGACATCTGCCGGTAGCCGGGCAACTGGGTGGTCGGCACGGTGCACTTGACGGCCTGTCCGGCGCTGTTGTGTCCGTAGGAGGGGTAGCCGACCACGGTCACGTTCCGGTTGGTGTACCCGGGCGCCGGGGTGAAGGTCAGTCCGCCGCCGACCGCGTCCTGGAGGCTCTGGCCGCGCTGGTTGGCCGAGACCCGGGCGAACGCGGTGTCCAGGTCGGAGACGGGCTTCTTGGTGGTCGTCGACCCCTGGTCGGGCACGTACCGCGGGTCGGTGAACAGGTGCTGGATGTGGAAGATGCCGTACGGCTGCTGGTCGGGGCCCGCGCCCTTCACGAACTTCGGGACGAAGAGGTAGTCGCCGCGCATGCTCAGTCCGCAGTGGGCCGCGGTGAGGACGATGCTGCGCGCCGCGGTGTCCATCACGCTGCCGGTGCAGTGCCAGGTGGTACCGCTGGGCCCGTCGGACCCGAAGAACGTCCCGACCAGGGGCGATCCCGGGAACAGGGTGCCCTGCGGACGGCCCGCCGCCGCGGCCGCCGCCCCCGGCCCGGTCGGGGCCGTGCGCGCGTCGTCCAGCGGCGGGGCGTCGGCCATGCGCCGCGCGGTCCAGAACCGGGCGGCGTCCCGGGCCTCGCGCCCGGCGGAGGGCGCGGGCGCGGGCGGCGGTGGTGTGGCGCTGTCGGCCTGCGCCGCGGGGGCCGGGCCCCAGACGGCCGCGAGGCATACGACGGCGACGGCCGCCCGGCGTGCGCGGTACGAGAACAACGGTGCTTCCCCTCGGCCCTACGGCCTGTTCGGTCCGGACCGGGGAGAGCGCGGTGCGGCGCTGGTCGGGCGCGCGGGAACCCCCCGGGTCATGCCGGGTGATCTTCCCATGAAGCCCCCTGGTCTCGCACGGACGTACGGCACGGCCGCGTCGCGGCGCCCGTCGCGCCGGTGCCGGCGCCGGTACGCGCCGCGGCTACTGCCGGTACCCGCCGAGGAACCGCCCGATGCGTCCGATCGCCGCCTCCAGGTCCTCCGCGTGGGGCAGGGTGAGGATGCGGAAGTGGTCGGGGGAGGGCCAGTTGAAGCCGGTGCCCTGGACCACCTGGATCTTCTCGCGCAGCAGCAGGTCGAGGACGAACTTCTCGTCGTCGTGGATCTTGTGCACCGCGGGGTCGAGGCGGGCGAAGGCGTACAGCGCGCCCTTCGGCTTCACGCAGGACACGCCGGGGATCTCGTTGAGCTTCTCCCAGGCCACGTTCCGCTGCTCGTACAGCCGCCCGCCGGGCCGGGTCAGTTCGTGGACGGACTGGCGGCCGCCGAGCGCGGCCTGGATGGCGTACTGCGCGGGCGCGTTGGCGCACAGCCGCATGGAGGCCAGCATCGTCAGGCCCTCCAGGTAGTCCTTCGCGTGCTGCCGGGGGCCGGTGACGACCAGCCAGCCCGAGCGGAAGCCCGCCACCCGGTAGGTCTTGGACAGGCCGCAGAAGGTGAGGACGACCAGGTCGGGGGCGAGGGCCGCGGCCGAGTGGTGGACGGCGTCGTCGTACAGGATCTGGTCGTAGATCTCGTCGGCGAACACCATCAGGCCGTGCCGGCGGGCGAGGTCGAGGATGCCCTCGACGACCTCCTTGGGGTAGACCGCGCCGGTCGGGTTGTTCGGGTTGATGATCACGACGGCCTTGGTGCGGTCCGTGATCTTGGCGGCCATGTCGGCCAGGTCCGGGTTCCAGTCGGCCTGTTCGTCGCACAGGTAGTGGACCGCCTTGCCGCCGGCCAGGGTCGTGACGGCCGTCCACAGCGGGAAGTCCGGGGCGGGGATGAGGATCTCGTCCCCGTCCTCGACCAGTGCGGTCACGGCCATGGAGACCAGCTCCGAGACGCCGTTGCCGAGGAAGACGTCGTCGACGCCCACGTCGAGGCCCAGGTTCTGGTAGCGCTGGGCGACCGCGCGGCGGGCGGAGAGGACGCCGCGCGAGTCGGTGTAGCCGTGCGCCTGCGGCAGCATCCGGATCATGTCCTGGACGATCTCCTCGGGCGCCTCGAACCCGAAGGCCGCGGGGTTGCCGGTGTTCAGGCGCAGTACGCTGTGGCCCGCCTCCTCCAGCGCGTTGGCGTGCTCGATCACCGGGCCGCGGATCTCGTAACAGACCTCGCTGAGCTTGTTCGACTGCCGGAACTCCATGCGCCCCTCCGGAAACTCGTGGTGCTTGGTTTTACCAAGCAGGAGCTTGGAAAGTCCAACATCTTGTCTAGACTGCGCCGCATGTCACCTCGCCGAAGCTACGACCAGTACTGTTCCGCAGCCCGTGCGCTCGACCTCGTCGGCGACCGCTGGACCCTGCTGATCGTCCGGGAGCTGCTGGCCGGCCCCCGCCGCTACACGGACCTGCACGCGGACCTGCCCGGCGTGAGCACGGACGTCCTCGCCTCCCGGCTGAAGGACATGGAGCAGGGCGGCCTCGCCACCCGCCGCCGGCTGCCCCCGCCCGGCGCGGCCTCGGTGTACGAACTCACCGCGCGGGGGCGGGAGTTGCTGCCGGTGCTCCAGGCGTTGAGTACGTGGGGCGCGGCCGAGCTGGGGGAGCGGCGCCCGACGGACGCGGTGCGCGCGCACTGGTTCGCCCTGCCGCTGCTGCGAGCCCTCCGGGAGGGGAGCGCCGGCGAGGCGATCGTCGAAGTCGGCCTGGAGGAGGGCGAGTTCCATCTGCGGGTGGGTGCGCAGGAGGGGCCGGTGTACGGCGACGGTCCCGCCCCCGCGGGGGCGGACGCGCGCCTGGTGATGGACGCGGCGACCTGCGAGGCCGTGGCGCGCGGGGAGTCGACCCTGCCGGACGCGGTGCGGGCGGGGCGGGTGACGGTGACGGGCGAGGGCACGCTCGCGAAGGCGCTGCGGGAGGGGTGAGACGCGGGGGAGGCCTGCCGGACCGGCAGGCCTCCCAGGGGGATTCGGGCGCTGCGGCTCAGACGCCCGGCGGCACCCGGGAGGGCCGGCCCGAACCCCGGGTCAGGGCGTAACCGCCGATGCCGGCCAGAGCCGCGAGCACGGCCCCGATCCCGGTCCACACCCAGCGGTCGGACCACCAGCCGGAGGACCAGCCGTCGGTCCTCCCGAAGCTGGAGAGCACCGCGGTCTTCGCACCGGCCGTCTTCTCCCCGGACGTGACGGCGATCCCCGGCACCAGCGGCTTGCCCAGCGAGCCGTCCACGGCCCCGGCGCCGCCGATGTCCTTGGAGTCGACGCGCACCTCGGCGCTCACCGGCTGGCCGAGGTCGGAGGCGCCCAGGTCCACCACGGTCAGCCGGACGTAGTACGTGCCCGGCAGCGGGTCGTTCGCCGACGGCTCGGCCCAGCCGCGCACCGTGCGCAGCACGCAGGCCAGTTCGACCTGGGAGGCGTCCTGCGCGACGGTGCGGGGGTCGGCGCCGTACTGGCACGCCTGCCGGCGCCGCAGCCCGTCGTACACGTCGAGCTGCCAGGTCTGCGCGCCGTGCGCCTGCGGCAGCTTCACGGTCGCCTTCACGGTGGGCCGTTGGCCGACGTCCGCCGGGAACGACCAGTACAGGTAGTCACCGGTCGAACCGGACGCGGTGGCCGGCTGGCCCTGCTTCATCTCCGTCGCCGTACGGAACGAGGTGCCCGCCTGCGTGGGGGCCGAGCCGTCGGACGACGCGCTCGGCGAGGGGCTCGGCGAGGAGTCGGCGGCGGCCGGTCCGGCGGCCAGCCCCAGCGCCAGCAGCGCGGCGCTCAACACACGTGTAGCACGCATCAGTTCGTCCTCCAGACCGCGACCCGCCAGCGCGACAGCCAGCCCCACAGCAGACCGGCCACGAAGCCGATCACCACGAGCGTGCCGAGCAGCCACCAGCCGCGCCCGAGGCCGAAGGAGGCCACGTCGTGATGGCCGGACGGCCCGTCCACGACGTCGACGGTCAGCTCCAGCGGCAGACCGGGGGTCGTCCTGACGCCCGCGGCGGCCGAGAAGGAGTGGCTGACCTGGAGACACACGGTCTCCGCGGGCGCGTTGTCGTCGTCGCTCGCCGGCTTCGGATAGCGCAGCCCGGTGGAGACGGCGTCCGTACGGCCGGTCCCTGCGGCCTCGCCGCGCACGATCTCCCGGCCGCTCTGTGTCACCGCCCGCAGCAGCACTCCGTAACCGGGGTTCACGGCGCGGTCGTCGGCCACGCTGACCGAGGCGCGCAGCTCCTGGCCGGGCTCGACGGAGACCTTGTACCAGCGCTGCTGCCCGAACCCGGCGCGGTCCGTGTACAGCCCGGACTTCAGCTGCGGCGCGTCCGTGCACTGTGCGGCGCCCTCGGTGGCCACCGGTGTCACCACCGGATCGGCCGCCCGGTGGACCAACTGCCCGACCCGGCTGCTCAGTTCCTCCTTGTGCCGTACGTCGGTGTAGGTGCCGCCGGTCGCGTCCGCGATGCAGCTGAGCTGGTCGCGGGTCCTGGCGTCCGGCACCAGGCCGAGGGTGTCGATGGTCATGCCGACGCCCTTGGCCGCTATCTCGCGGGCCACCTCGCACGGGTCGAGCGGCTGGCAGGTGTCCTCGCCGTCGGTGATCAGGACGATGCGGCGCGTTCCGCTGCCGCCGTTCAGGTCGTCCGCCGCCTTCAGCAGCGCGGGCCCGATCGGCGTCCAGCCGGTCGGCTGGAGCGTGGCCACCGCGGTCTTCGCGTCGGTCCGGTTCAGCGTCCCGACCGGGTAGAGCTGCGCGGTGTCCTTGCAGCCCTCCTGGCGGTCGTTGCCGCGGTAGTTGGCGCCCAGGGTGCGGATGCCGAGCTGGACCTCCTGCGGGGTGGCGTCCAGCACCTCGTCGAACGCCTGCTTCGCGGCGGCCATCCGGGAGCCGCCGTCGATGTCCCGCGTCCGCATCGAACCGCTGACGTCCAGCACGAGTTCGACCTTCGGCGCACTCGCCTGTGTCCCGTCGGCGACAGCCCCGCCGGGAAACGCGATCCCGGCCGCCAGGGCGGCGAGGAGAGCGCAGACTCCCGCCGCCAGCCGTTGTCTTCTGATCATCGCAGGATCCTATGGAGCGGACGTGCCGGGCTCCAAAACGAGCGGGTTGGGCAGCGCCGTCCACTGGTCGCCCGGGGTCCGCGGGGACAGCCGCATCAGCGTCAACGCCTTGGCGGGCACGGGGCCTTCGCGCAGCGCGGACAGGTCGTCACCGGCGGGGAGGGAGGGCAGCGCGGCGGTCAGGGCCGCCGCCAGAGGCGCGGCCGAGCCCGCCGTGGCGGCCAGCGCGCCCGCCACCAGGGAGCCGAACAGCTTGCGGCGCAGGGCGGTTTCGTCGTCCGTGACGAGGCGTCCGGTGAGCGGGGGCGGGGTGAGGCCGTGGGCGGTGAGGCGGGCGGGGCTGATCCGGATGTCGGCCAGGTCGCGGTAGACCAGCCGCCGGGGGGTGGCGTCGGGCCCGAGGACCACCAGCAGGTTCTGGCCGTGCGCCTCCAGGGCCACCCCGAGGCCGAGCACGCGCAGGCCCACCGTGAGCGCCAGGCGGGCGAACGCGGCCAGCCAGCCGGGGGAGTCCGGCAGACCGGTCGCGGGCAGGGCGGCCACCGGGACGACCCGCTCACCGGGGCCCGCGTACGCCTCGGGCGGCTCCCGCAGCAGTGCCGCGAGGTCGGGGGAGCCGGCCGTGACCGCGCCCAGCGTGCGGGTGATGTGCAGCAGGCCACCGGTGTGCGCCGTCAGTTGGTCGGCGAGGTCGCCCAGCGGCGCGGCGCAGCGGACCGAGTAGGCCGAGATGTCCCGCACCGAGGAGGTGAGCCGGGCACTGAGCGCGGTCTTTACGTGCGGACCGCCGCCGGGCAGGGCGAGGGTGCGCAGGGAGAGCAGGGGACGGGCCGGCCGCCAGGGCACGTGCGCACGGCCGAGGACGTGCTCCGACTGCCAGGGGTGCACGGGCAGCAGCAGCCGCTCGCCGTCCCGGAGCTCCTGCGGCCACGCGCCGCTCTGCTCGCACGCGTCCGCCGGCACCGCCACCGTGCCCAGCTCCACCACCGGCCGGTGCTCCGGTCCGTACGCCAGCTGCTCCGCGACCGAGAACCCCGGCCGGGAACGGCAGTTGGGGTGGTACGGATGCCCGTCGGTCACCCGCTGCTCCCACTTCCAGTCGTGTTCCGGCCACTCCTCCGGGTGATCCGCGTCGGCCCGGGACAGCGCCAACGAGGCGGTGCTGTACGCCAGTTCGGCCGCGAAGGCGTCGGCGTGCGGCACCCCGAGCGCGGTCATCAGGCCCGCCGGACCGACGTGCCGGTCCTGGCCGAGGCGGACCTCGCCGACGTAGGCGCTCGTGGCGTACGGATCCGCGTGCGGCCCATGCAGCGTCCGGCCGTCGGCGAGCCGCAGGGCGAGGCTGTGCGCCCCGCGCACCCGGCCCGTGATCCACGGCAACGGCTCATGGGCCAGCGCCCGCCACAGCCGGGTCAGCACGGCGGCGCGGGCACCCGGCAGTTCCGCCCGGTACCGGGGCAGCAGGGCGGGCCGTACGGCGGCCAGCTCCTCGGCGATCTCGGCCTCGGCGGCGGGGGTTCGGTGCACGGTCGGCTCCTCGGGGAGACGGGAACGCGGGACGCGCGTCGCGGGCTCGGGCTCGGGGCACGATTGTGCGGGACGACGGGACGGACATGGCGTACCGGTCCCGCCGCCCGCCGGACAATGGACGGACGGTCGCGGTGTCCGGTCCCGGTCTTCCGGCCCCCGGACCGGGAATCGACCGCCCCCTCGGACATGGAACGAATGGATCGCGTGGACCTCACACCCCCCTCCGGTGCCGTCGGCCCCCTCGCCGACGCGTACGCGGCCGCGCCCCTGCTCAACTGCCTGCTGCGCGAGGTCGCCGAGCCGCTCCCGCCCCCGGATCCCGGTGCGCGGCGGGTGTACCGGCTGCCGAGCGGTCGGCTGTTGCGCGTGCGCGCCGGGCGGCGCCCCGCCGGGCCCGAGGTGCGGACCGACGGCGGCTGGCGTTCCGTCGGGCACACCGAGCTGGTCAAGCTGGTCGCCGAGGAGCTGCGCCGGCACACCGGGCTGACCGGCGGTGACCTGCCCGCCGAGATGGTCGACAGCCGGGACGCGGTCGCCGCGATCCTCGCCGCCCGCGCCCTCGCGACCCCGCCCGCCGACCTCTATCTGCGCTCCGAGCAGTCCCTGATCACCGGCCACCCCTACCACCCGGCCCCCAAGGCACGCGGCGGCGGCCCGGTCACGTCCTGGCTGCCGTACGCCCCCGAGGCGCACGCCCGCTTCCCGCTCGTGCTGCTCGGCGTCCGCGAGGACCAGGTGGCCGAGGAGGGCGACACCCGCGCCCTGGACGCCCTCGCCGCCGCCCCGCCCGGCTACCGGCTGCTGCCCGCCCATCCCTGGCAGCTCGACCTCGTCGCCCGCGACCTCGCCCCGGCCTTCGCCGACGGCCGCCTGCTCCGGCTCGGCACCACCGCCTTCGACGCCTGGCCGACGGCGGCGGTCCGCACGCTCTACGAGCCCCACCGCGATCTGTTCCTGAAGTTCTCCCTGGACGTCCGCATCACCAACGACATACGCCGGCTGTGGCGCCACGACCTGCGCAGGACGTGCCGAACGGACACGGCCGCCCGGCGCGCGTTCGCGGCCGTGGGCCGGCCCGCGGCCTGGCTGAGCGACCGCGGCTACCGCACCGCCGCCTTCGCCTTCGAGGAGCTGGCGGTCCTCGTCCGCGACGGGCTGCGCGGCCACCTTCCGCACGGCGCCACCCCGTTGCTCGCGGCCGGGCTCGCGGAGGGCTTCGACGGCAGCCCGCTGGCCGCCGCGGCCGACCCGGCCGCCTGGTGGGAGGCGTATCTGCGCCAGGTCGTGCCGCCCGTCCTCACCGCCTTCGACGCGCACGGCGTCGTCGTCGAGGCCCACCTCCAGAACACCCTCGTCGCCGTGGACGCGGCCGGGCTCCCCGTGGCCGCGCTGTTCCGGGACGCCGAGGGCGTCAAGCTGCTGCCCGACGTGACCCGGGCCGCGGGCTGGGAACGGCTGGTGTACTGCCTGGTGGTGAACCACCTCACCGAGATCGCCGCGGCCCTCGCCGAGCACCACCGGGGCCTCGACCCCTGGCCCGCCGTCCGCCGCGAGCTCGCCCGGCACGGCCTGCCGGAGATCCCCGCCCTGCTCGCCTCGCCCACCCTGCCCGGCAAGACCAACCTGCTGCTGCGCTGGACCGGCGCCGACGGCGCCGACGCCCGCTACCGTCCCCTGCCGAACCCGCTGGCCCGCTGATCCCGGCACGGGAGGGCTATGCTGTGCGCATGCATCTGTCGTCATGCCTGAGCTGGTGGCGCTCCTCGTAGGAGCGGCCGCCTCGTACGCATGACCGGGCCGTTCGGAAGAACGGCCCTTTTTCCTGTCCCCTGGACCCGGGCCGGTTTGCTTTCGACGGCGCCCCCGACCCCCAGGAGACGCTGTGAACGCCACGCCCCAGACCGCCGTAGCCCCCGCCGACTCCCTCGGCATGTCCGCCGCGCAGGCCCGCAGCGCCGAGCTGGAGAGACTGATCGCCGAGGACCCAGGGCGGTTCCGCATGCTGACCGGCGACCGCCCCACCGGCCGGCTGCACCTGGGGCACTACTTCGGCACGCTGCACAACCGCGTCCGCCTCCAGGACCTCGGCGTGGAGACGTACGTGATCATCGCGGACTACCAGGTCCTGACCGACCGCGACGTCGCCGACAGCCTGACCGAGCACGTCGAGGACCTCGTTCTGGACTACCTCGCCATCGGCGTGGACCCGCAGCGCAGCACGATCTTCACGCACAGCGCGATCCCCGCCCTCAACCAGCTGATGCTGCCCTTCCTCAGCCTCGTGTCCGTCGCCGAGCTGAACCGCAACCCCACGGTCAAGGACGAGATCGCCCACTCGCGCCAGTCCGCCGTCAGCGGCCTGATGTTCACCTACCCCGTCCACCAGGCCGCCGACATCCTCTTCTGCAAGGGCAACCTGGTGCCGGTCGGCCAGGACCAGCTCCCGCACCTGGAGGTCACCCGCACCATCGCCCGCCGCTTCAACGACCGCTACGGCAACGGCACTCCGGTCTTCCCGCAGCCCGACGCCCTGCTCTCCGGCGCCCCGCTGCTGCTCGGCACCGACGGCACCAAGATGAGCAAGAGCCGCCGTAACGCCATCACGCTGGCAGCCGGCGCCGACGAGACCGCGCGCCTGCTCAAGGGGGCGAGGACGGACTCCGAGCGGCACATCGCCTACGACCCGGTGAACCGCCCCGAGGTGTCCTCCCTGCTGCTGCTGGCGGCCCTGTGCCGGCACCGGACGCCCGAGGAGGTGGCCGAGGAGATCGGCACGGCGGGCGCCGCCGCGCTGAAGAGGACCGTGACCGAGGCGGTCAACGAGTACCTGGCGCCGATCCGGGCCCGCCGCAGCGAGTACGCGCAGGACCGCGCCTTCCTGCGGCGGACACTGCGCGAGGGCAACGAACGCGCCCGCGCGGTGGCCGACGCCACGCTCGCCGAGGTGCGCGCCGCGATGAACAGCCACTACTGACCCCGCCGTCCCCCCGGCCGCGTACGCCCGAAGGCCGCAGCGGCGGAGCGCTTACGCTGGGCGGTGTGCTGCGCGACGTGACTGCTGTTCGATACGTGACCCCCCTCCGGTCCGGCGGCTCCGTGCCCGCCGTCGTCGAGGCCGACGACCTCGGCACGTACGTCGTCAAGTTCACCGGCTCCGCGCAGGGGCACAAGGCGCTGGTCGCCGAGGTGATCGTCGGTGAACTCGCCCGCGCGCTGGGCCTGCGCTTCCCGGAGCTGGTGCTCGTCCACTTCGATCCGGCGATCGCCGCGGACGAGCCCCACCAGGAGGTCCGGGAGCTGCACGGCGCGAGCGCGGGGGTGAACCTCGGCATGGACCATCTGCCGGGCGCCGTCGACTTCACCCCCGAGATCGCGGAGGTCTTCCCGGTGGACCCGCTGGAGGCGGGCAGGATCGTCTGGCTGGACGCGCTCACGGTCAACGTGGACCGTACGGTGCACAGCTCCAACCTGATGGTCTGGCCCACGCTCGGCACCGCGGCGCCGCACCTGTGGCTGATCGACCACGGCGCCGCCCTCGTCTTCCACCACCGCTGGGACACCACGGACCCGGGCAGGGCGTACGACTTCCGCCATCACGCGCTCGGCCACTACGGTCCCGACGTCCGGGCCGCCGACGCCGAACTGGCCCCGAGGGTGACCGGGGAACTGCTGCGCGGCATCGTGGCCGAGGTCCCGGACGCCTGGCTGGCCGAGGACGCGGGCTTCGCGACCCCCGACGACGTCCGTGCCGCCTATGTCGACTACCTCCTGGCCCGGGTGCGGCTGTCGGGCACGTGGCTGCCCACCGACTTCCCGAGCCGGGAGCAGCTCGCCGCCGAGGAGGCGCTGCGCGCGGCGAAGAGCCAGGCCGGACGGCCCGCCTGGCTCAAGCAGGTCCCCGACCTGCACGGCAAGCCGGCCGCGGCACAGGACTGGTCGGTCCACCTGGGGTGAACACGCGCGAGCGGCCCCGGGAAGGCTCCCGGGACCGCTCGGCCGTCCGCGATGCTCAGCCCCGGAGCTGCTCGTACGCCGGCAGGGTGAGGAAGTCGGCGTAGTCCTCGTCCAGGGAGACCTTGAGCAGCAGGTCGTGGGCCTCCTGCCAGTGCCCGGCGGCGAAGGCCTCCTCGCCGATCTCCTGGCGGATGGCGGACAGTTCCTCGGCGGCGACCTTGCGGGCCAGCTCCGGCGTGGCCGTGTCGCCGTTCTCGAACTCGACGCCCGCGTTGATCCACTGCCAGATCTGCGAGCGGGAGATCTCGGCGGTGGCCGCGTCCTCCATCAGGTTGAAGATGGCGACCGCGCCGAGGCCGCGCAGCCAGGCCTCGATGTAACGGATGCCCACCTGGACGGCGTTGACCAGACCGGCGTACGTCGGCTTCGCGGCCAGCGAGTCGATCGCGATCAGGTCGGCCGCCTCGACGTGGACGTCCTCGCGCAGCCGGTCCTTCTGGTTCGGCCTGTCACCGAGCACCTTGTCGAAGGACTCCATGGCGATCGGCACGAGGTCGGGGTGGGCGACCCAGGAGCCGTCGAAACCGTCGTTCGCCTCGCGGTCCTTGTCGGCGCGGACCTTCTCGAAGGCCACCTTGTTGACCTCGGCGTCGCGCCGGGACGGGATGAACGCGGCCATGCCGCCGATCGCGTGCGCGCCGCGCTTGTGGCAGGTGCGCACCAGGAGTTCGGTGTACGCGCGCATGAACGGGGCCGTCATCGTCACGGCGTTGCGGTCCGGCAGGACGAACTTCGCGCCGCCGTCACGGAAGTTCTTGACGATGGAGAACAGGTAGTCCCAGCGGCCGGCGTTCAGCCCCGAGGCGTGGTCGCGCAGTTCGTAGAGGATCTCCTCCATCTCGTACGCGGCCGTGATGGTCTCGATCAGGACGGTCGCGCGGACGGTGCCCTGCGGGATGCCGACGTGGTCCTGGGCGAAGACGAAGACGTCGTTCCAGAGGCGGGCCTCCAGGTGCGACTCGGTCTTCGGCAGGTAGAAGTACGGGCCCTTGCCGAGGTCCAGCAGGCGCTGGGCGTTGTGGAAGAAGTACAGGCCGAAGTCGACGAGGGCGCCCGGGACCGGCGTGCCGTCGGCGTCGGTCAGATGACGCTCGTTCAGGTGCCAGCCGCGCGGGCGCATGACGACGGTCGCCAGCTCCTCGGCCGGGCGCAGCGCGTACGACTTGCCCGACGCCGGGTCGGTGAAGTCGATGTTCCGGGTGTAGGCGTCGGACAGGTTGAGCTGACCGAGGACGACGTTCTCCCAGGTGGGCGCGGAGGCGTCCTCGAAGTCGGCGAGCCAGACCCGTGCGCCCGAGTTGAGGGCGTTGATGGTCATCTTGCGGTCGGTCGGGCCGGTGATCTCGACGCGCCGGTCGTTCAGCGCGGCCGGGGCCGGGGCGACCCTCCAGGAGTCGTCCGCGCGGATCGCGGCCGTCTCCGGGAGGAAGTCGAGCGTGCAGGTGCGGGCGATCTCGGCGCGGCGCTCGGCCCGGCGGGCGAGGAGTTCGTCACGGCGCGGGGTGAACCGCCGGTGCAGCTCCGCCACGAAGGCGAGCGCCGCGTCCGTGAGGACCTCTTCCTGCCGGGGCAGGGGCTCGGCGTCGACGATGGCCAGCGGGGACGGCGCTGGTGCGGACATGAGCTGTCACTTCCTTCAGCGGTGGCACCGGGTGCCTAGTGGCACGAATAGGGCGAACAGCGCCCGCTGTGCGGTCAGGCGCTTCTGAGCAGTGGATACTAGTTTCCTCATCGTGGAACTTCAATGGTTTGTTGACGTCGAGATTCTCCGGGTCGAGGAAGGGTGGCGCTCGGTGCCACCGTGCTCACTCAAGGTGGCGCAGGTCGGCCTCCGTGTCGATGTCGTACGGCTCGGCCACGTCCGCGCACTCCACCAGCCGGAGCTCGCTCTCGTGTTCCTTCAGATAGGCGCGGGCCCCGCGGTCGCCGGTGGCGGTCCGCGCGATGCCCGCCCAGTGGGCCGACCCGAACAGCACGGGATGCCCGCGCACCCCCGCGTAGGCGGCCGAGACCAGCGATTTCTCGTCCTCGTGGGCGTCGAGCACCCGGGCCGCCGCGGCCGCCCCGATGCCCGGCTGGTCGACGAGGCTCACCAGCGCCGCGCGCGCCCCCGTGCCGCCGAGCGAGTCCAGCCCGGCCCGCAGCGAGGAGCCCATGCCCTCGGCCCAGCCGGGGTTGTCCACGAGGACGCAGCCGCTCAGCTCGGCCCGCGCCCGCACCTCGTCGGCCCGGGCGCCCAGGACCACGTGGATCCGCCGGCATCCGGCGGCGCGCAGCACCCCCACCGCGTGCTCGACCAGCGGCCGCCCCCGGTGCTCCAGCAGCGCCTTCGGCCGCCCGCCGAGCCGTCGCCCGCCGCCTGCGGCGAGCACCAGCCCGGCGACCTCCGCGTGCTCCTCGTGATGCGTGTCCGTCATGCGTCCTGCATACCTGACGCGGGCGGCGACGGCGCGTTTCCTTGGGCTGAATTTCGGTCGGCGCGGTGGCGCTCCCGGACGGGGTGGCGTTTACTGACCCGCGCACGACGGCGTGCGAGGGGGAGGGCTGTGTTGCGGAGCTTGGGGCAGAGGCCAGTGATCGGCAGCGACGAGGACCCGAGAGTGACGGAACTGCGGACCGCGGTGTCCCGGTTGCGGCGCGAACTCGCCATACTGCCCTCCGAGTTCCCCGACCGGGCCATAGCGGAGGACGAACTGGCGGCCCTGGCGGCGATGGCCTCCGGCGGCACACCGGAGATCCCGCGCCTGCGCAGTTCCCTGTTACTGATCGCGGGCGCGATCGGCTCGGTGAGCGCCCTGGCGAGGGGCCTCAGGGGCGTACGGGAGGCGGTCGATCTGTTCGGGGAGCCGACGCAGCGGGGCTAGTCGGGGTTCCCCCGGGGGCGGGCCCGTATCCGCTACGCGCCCGAACTCGCCAGCGCCTGGGACAGCTCCAGCGCGATCCCCTGCAGCACCGGCACGATCTTCTCGGTCGCGGCCTCGGTCACCCGGCCGGCCGGGCCCGAGATGGAGATCGCCGCGGCCGTCGGAGACTCCGGCACGGACACCGCGAGGCAGCGCACGCCGATCTCCTGCTCGTTGTCGTCGACCGCGTACCCCAGCTGCCGTACCTCGTCCAGCGCCGCCAGGAACCCGTCGGGCGTGGTGATCGTCTTCTCGGTCGCGGCCGGCATCCCGGTCCGGGCGAGCAGCGCCCGCACCTCGTCGTCCGGCACCCCGGCGAGCAGCGCCTTGCCGACGCCGGTGGAGTGGGGGAGCACCCGCCGGCCCACCTCGGTGAACATCCGCATCGAGTGCTTCGACGGCACCTGCGCCACGTACACGATCTCGTCGCCGTCCAGCAGCGCCATGTTCGCCGTCTCGCCGGTCTCCTCGACCAGTCGCGCCAGATACGGCCGCGCCCAGGTGCCGAGCAGCCGGGACGCCGACTCGCCGAGCCGGATCAGGCGGGGGCCGAGGGCGTAGCGCCGGTTCGGCTGCTGGCGGACGTAGCCGCAGGCGACCAGGGTGCGCATCAGCCGGTGGATGGTCGGCAGCGGCAGCCCGCTGGTCGCGGACAGCTCGCTGAGGCCCACCTCGCCGCCCGCGTCCGCCATCCGCTCCAGCAGATCGAAGGCGCGCTCAAGGGACTGGACACCGCCGCCGGCGGAGGACTTGGCGGAGTCGGTGGTGCTGGCGCTGGACGTCGGCACGGCGCGTTCCTTTCGGGACTGGCGGGAGGGAAGAAGCCTACCCGGCAGTCGGTTGACTCCCCGCTTGTACGTAGCTACGTTCTGCTTGCTGGAATTCTAATTCCGCTTTGTGGAAACGTCCAGAGTGGGTGCGTGTGGTGTGCTGCCCAGAAGTGTGCCCCTTGACGGCGCGGAAGCGGGAGTGAAGACTCCTTCAACAGAACGTTGAATTCCGTTACGTGGGTGTACATCCCGTTTCCTGGGCGTAAAACGGCGGTACAGAGAGGGGTTCGGGTGTCCGACGCTGAACTGGTCCTGCGCTCGACGCGCGTCATCACTCCGGAGGGGACGCGGGCCGCCACGGTCACCGTGTCCGCCGGGAGGATCACGGCCGTCCTGCCGTACGACGCCGAGGTCCCCGCCGGCGCCCGGCTGGAGGACGTCGGCGACCACGTCCTGCTGCCCGGCCTGGTCGACACCCACGTGCACGTCAACGACCCGGGCCGCACCGAGTGGGAGGGCTTCTGGACCGCCACGCGCGCGGCGGCGGCCGGCGGCATCACCACGCTGATCGACATGCCGCTCAACTCCCTCCCGCCCACCACGACCGTGGACCACCTGCGGGTGAAGCAGGACGTGGCGCGCGACAAGGCGCACATCGACGTCGGCTTCTGGGGCGGCGCCCTGCCCGACAACGTCAAGGACCTGCGCCCGCTGCACGACGCCGGCGTCTTCGGCTTCAAGGCGTTCCTGTCCCCGTCCGGTGTGGACGAGTTCCCGCACCTCGACCAGGACCGGCTGGCCCGGTCCCTGGCGGAGATCGCCGGCTTCGACGGGCTGCTGATCGTGCACGCCGAGGACCCCCACCACCTCGCCGCCGCCCCGCAGCACGGCGGCCCGAAGTACACCGACTTCCTCGCCTCCCGCCCGCGCGACGCCGAGGACACCGCCATCGCGACCCTCGTCGCGCAGGCGAAACGGCTCCACGCGCGCGTGCACGTCCTGCACCTGTCCTCCAGCGACGCGCTGCCGCTGATCCGCGCCGCCCGCGCCGAGGGCGTCCGCATCACCGTGGAGACCTGTCCGCACTACCTCACCCTCACGGCCGAGGAAGTCCCGGACGGCGCCAGCGAGTTCAAGTGCTGCCCGCCCATACGCGAGGCCGCCAACCAGGACCTGCTCTGGGAGGCGCTGGCCGACGGCACCATCGACTGCGTCGTCACCGACCACTCGCCCTCCACCGCCGACCTCAAGACCGCCGACTTCGCCACCGCCTGGGGCGGCATCTCCGGCCTCCAGCTCAGCCTGTCCGCCGTGTGGACGGCGGCACGCGCGCGGGGACACGGCCTGGAGGACGTCGTGCGCTGGATGTCCACGCGGACCGCCGCACTGGCGGGCCTCGGCCAGAAGGGTGCCATCGAGGCCGGCCGCGACGCCGACTTCGCCGTCCTCGCCCCGGACGAGACCTTCACCGTTGACCCGGCCGCCCTCCAGCACCGCAACCGCGTCACCGCGTACGCCGGCAAGACCCTGTACGGCGTCGTGAAGTCCACCTGGCTGCGCGGCGAACGCATCGCCCACGACGGCGAGTTCACCGAACCGAAGGGCACGCTGCTCGCCCGCCCCCAGTAACGCACCCCGCCCCCGCCCACTCCCGGAAAGGAACCCCTGATCACCGTGACGGCGACCTCCAGCTTCACCGGCGACGCGAACCCCTACGCGGGCGGCGACCCGTACGCCGACTACCGCACCGCCGACTTCCCCTTCACCCAGTACGCCAACCTCGCCGACCGGCAGCTCGGCGCGGGCGTGGTCGCCGCCAACGACGAGTTCTTCGCCCAGCGCGAGAACCTGCTGGTGCCCGAGCGGGCCGAGTTCGACCCCGAGCACTTCGGCCACAAGGGCAAGGTCATGGACGGCTGGGAGACCCGCCGCCGGCGCGGAGTCTCCGCGGAGCACCCGTGGCCGACCGCCGAGGACCACGACTGGGCGCTGGTCCGCCTCGGCGCGCCCGGCGTGATCCGCGGCATCGTCGTCGACACCGCCCACTTCCGCGGCAACTACCCGCAGGCCGTCTCCGTCGAGGCCGCGTCCGTCCCCGGCTCGCCCTCTGCCGAGGAACTGCTCGGCGACGACGTGAAGTGGACGACGATCGTCCCGCGCACCGCGGTCGGCGGCCACGCGGCGAACGGCTTCGCCGTATCCGTCGAACAGCGCTTCACACACCTGCGCGTCAACCAGCACCCCGACGGCGGCATCGCGCGGCTGCGCGTGTACGGCGAGGTCGTCCCCGACCCCGCGTGGCTGTCGGTGCTGGGCACCTTCGACGTGGTCGCGCTGGAGAACGGCGGCCGGGTCGAGGACGCCTCCAACCTCTTCTACTCCCCGGCCACCAACACCATCCAGCCGGGCCGCTCCCGCAAGATGGACGACGGCTGGGAGACCCGCCGCCGCCGTGACCAGGGCAACGACTGGATCCGCTACCAACTGGTCGCCCAGTCCCGGATCCGCGCGATCGAGATCGACACCGCCTATCTGAAGGGCAACAGCGCCGGCTGGGCGTCGGTCTCCGTGCGGGACGGCGAGGACGGCGACTGGACGGAGATCGTCCCCCGCACCCGCCTCCAGCCCGACACCAACCACCGCTTCGTGCTGCCCGCCCCGGCCGTCGGCACGCACGCGCGCGTGGACATCTTCCCCGACGGCGGCATCTCCCGCCTGCGGCTGTTCGGCTCCCTGACCGAGGACGGCGCGGCCCGGCTCGCCGCCCGCCACCAGGAACTGGGCGGCTGACCCACCCCGCGCGCGTGGGGCGCCCCGGCCTGGACAGCACCGGGCGCCCCGCGTGTCACCCGTACGGACCCGATTGCGGCCGCCCGGAACTTACGGGCCCGTGTCCGGCGTTCTTCCCCACGTGACCCTTCAGCAAGAGATCGTCGGCAACGCCATGCAGATGGCGGTCGTCAGCCTGCAACCCGGCCAGACCGTGTACTGCGAGGCCGGGAAGTTCCTCTTCAAGACGACGAACGTGACCATGGAGACGCGGCTGTCCGGTCCGTCCGGAAACGGCGGCGGCGGCCAGCAGGGACAGGGCGGCGCGGGCGGCGGGATGGGCGGCCTGCTGCGCCAGGCCATGGGCACCGCCATGCAGGTGGGCCAGCGCGTGCTCGCGGGCGAGTCGCTGGCGTTCCAGTACTTCACCTCCCAGGGCGGCGAGGGCACGGTCGGCTTCGCGGGCGTCCTCCCGGGCGAGATGCGCGCGCTGGAACTCGACGGCACGCGCGCGTGGTTCGCCGAGAAGGACGCCTTCGTGGCCGCCGAGTCCACCGTCGACTTCGGCATCGCCTTCGCCGGCGGCCGCACCGGCATGAGCGGCGGCGAGGGCTTCGTCCTGGAGAAGTTCACCGGGTACGGCACGGTGATCATCGCCGGCGCGGGCAACTTCATCGACCTCAACCCGGCCGACTTCGGCGGCCGCATCGAGGTCGACACCGGCTGCGTGGTCGCCTTCGAGGAGGGCATCCAGTACGGCGTCCAGCGCATCGGCGGCCTCAACCGCCAGGGACTCATGAACGCCGTCTTCGGCGGCGAGGGCCTGTCCCTGGCCACCCTGGAGGGCAACGGCCGGGTGATCCTGCAGTCCCTCACCATCGAGAGCCTCGCCAACGCCCTGAAGAAGGCCCAGGGCGGCGACAAGCAGGGCCCGACCGGCGGACTGTTCTCCACGCACGCGGGCTGAACCGATGAGTTCCGGGGGCCGGCGGGGTCCGATGTGGTGACAGCAGACCCCGCACCCGGAAGAAGGCACCCCTCATGGGCAAGCTCGTCTCCACCCTCTTCGTCACCCTCGACGGCGTCTACCAGGGGCCGGGCGGCCCCCGCGAGGACACCCGGGACGGCTTCACGCAAGGCGGCTGGAGCTTCCCGCTCGCCGACGACGACTCCGGCCGCTTCGTCACCGAGGTCTTCGAGCGCGCCGGCGCCTTCCTGCTCGGCCGCCGTACGTACGACATCTTCGCCGCCTACTGGCCGCGGGTGACCGACCCGGCCAACCCCTTCGCCTCCCGTCTCAACACCCTGCCCAAGTACGTCGTCTCCACCACCCTCCAGGATCCCGGGTGGTCCGGCACCACGGTGCTCGGCGGCGACCTCGCCAAGGAGGTCCAGGCCCTCAAGGAGCGCACCGACGGCGAACTCCAGGTGCACGGCAGCGGCGCCCTCGTCCGCTCCCTGATCGGCCTGCGCCTCCTCGACACCCTGCACCTGCTGACCTTCCCGGTCGTCCTCGGCTCCGGCCGCAGGCTGTTCCCGGACGGCACGGCCCCGACCCGCTTCCGGCACACCGGCGGCCGCGTCACCGGATCGGGCGTCTCCCTCCAGACGTACGACCTGGCGGGCGACCCGGAGTACGGCTCGTACGACCTCCCCGAGGACGCCTGAGGCCGGCCCCGACCCCCGGCCGGCAAATCCCTGGCCGAAGATCGTCGCCGCCGGTACGGTGAGCCCGCCCCGTGCGAGCCGCCGATGTCTCCGCACCCCCACCGGAGACCGGGAGAGCCGCCCGCATGTCCTCGATCGCCGTACCGGGCGCCGCCGCCGCGCCCCGCCGCGCCTGGCACACCGACCTGCCCGTCCTGCTCGTCGCGGTCTGCTGGGGCGCCAGCTATCTCGCCGCGAAGGACATCGTCACCGCCCGTACGGTGCTCGCCGTCCTCGTCCTGCGCTTCGCGCTCGCCGTGCCCGCCCTGGCCGTCGCCGGCCGCCGTGCCCTGCGCGCGCTCACCGGCGCCCAGTGGCGCGGCGCGGCCCTGCTCGGGCTGATCCTCAGCGGGATCTTCCTGCTGGAGACCTACGGCGTCGTCCACACCTCGGCGACCAACGCCGGCCTGATCATCAGCCTCACCATGATCTTCACCCCGCTCGCCGAGGCCGCCGTCACCCGCACCCGGCCCACCCCGGCCTTCCTCGGCGCGGCGCTGCTGTCGGTCCTCGGCGTCGTCCTGCTCACCCAGGGCGGCGGCTTCACCCGGCCCTCGTCCGGCGACCTGCTGATGCTGCTCGCCGCGCTCGCCCGCACCGTGCACGTCCTCGCGATGTCCCGCATCAGGGCCGTACAGGGAGCGGACGCGCTGCCGCTCACCACGGTCCAACTCGGCGCGTCCGTGGCCGTCTTCGCCCTGCTGTCGGCCCTCTCCGGCACCCCGGCGCCCTGGACGGTCGCGGCGGACCTCGGCGCCCGGGACTGGGCCGGGCTGCTGTTCCTGGCCGTGCTGTGCACGGTGTTCGCGTTCTTCGTGCAGATGTGGGCGGTGCGCCGTACGTCCCCCTCGCGGGTCGGGCTGCTGCTCGGCACCGAACCGCTGTGGGCGGCCGCGACCGGCATCGCGCTCGGCGGCGAACGGCTCGGCGCGCTCGGTCTGGCAGGGGGCGCGCTGGTGCTCGCGGGGACCGCGTGGGGGCGCAGGGCGGCAGGTTAACTTTCTGAAAACTCGGCGGACTTGAAGGGAAAATCTTCAACCTTGTCGTTGACATGCCAACGTCTACGCGCGTCATCATGGGGGCATGAGATTCCCCCCACGTGCCACTCGCATCGGCGCCGCCGCCGCGCTCCTGTCCGCCCTCGTCGTCGGCGGCACCGTCTCCGCCACCTCGGCGAACGCCGCGGCCGACTCGGTCGGCAGCATCTGCTACAGCGCCCTGCCGTCGCAGGCTCACGACACCCTGGACCTGATCGCCCAGGGCGGCCCGTACCCGTACTCGCAGGACGGCGTCGTCTTCTCCAACCGCGAAGGCGTCCTGCCCAGCCAGTCGTCCGGGTACTACCACGAGTACACCGTGATCACGCCCGGTTCGCCCACGCGCGGCGCCCGGCGCATCGTCACCGGTGAGCAGTCCCAGGAGGACTACTACACCTCCGACCACTACGCGACGTTCAACCTGGTCGACTTCGGCTGCTGAGCCGGCCGACGGAACCCGGAAGAACAACGCGACATAGCTGAACCGTACGTCTCGCCCCGCGGCCCTCCCCCCACTCCGGGCCGCGGGGCGAGCGGCGTCCGGGCCGATGCCCGCGGCGCGGAGCCGTACGAAAGTCGGCGATCTCGCGACTTTGGTAGCCGATCCCGCGCGCGGGGCGGCGGGCAGGGGTGGGCTCTGCGTAGATTTGTCGATCGTGACTGAAGACCGACCCCAGCCGGTGCCCGTCCCCGGGAACGGGCTGCGCCGCTGGATGCTCCCGTCGGCCGTGGTGCGGGAACTGGACCCGGACGCGGTCCCCGAGGGCCGCCGGCCACGGCGCACGGCCCGGGACTGGGCCGTCGACACCTGCTGCTTCCTGATGGTCGTCCTGCTGTACCTGGTGACCGCGCTGTCCCTGGTGCAGCACCCCGACGTGCCCAGGGGGCTCGTCGCCGCCGATGTGGTGCTGGGCGGCCTCGCCTGCCTCGCGGTCTGGGTGCGCCGCCGCTGGCCGGTCGGGCTCGCCGTCGCGATGATCGCCGTCGGCTTCGTCTCCTCGACCGCGGGCTGGGCCGAACTGGCCTCCCTGTTCACCGTCGCCGTGCACCGGCCCTTCCGGTACGTCGCCTGGACCGCCGGCGCCACCCTCGCCCTCGCCCCCCTCTACTACTGGCTGCGCCCCGAGAGCGGGCTGCCGTACCTCGCCTCCCTGGTCTTCGCGCTGCTGCTCACCGTCTGCGTCGTCGGCTGGGGCATGTTCGTGCGCTCCAAGCGGCTGCTGATGCTGAGCCTCCGGGACCGGGCCCACCGGGCGGAGACCGAGGCGCGGCTGCGCGCCGAGCAGGCGCAGCGCCTCGCCCGCGAGGACATCGCCCGCGAGATGCACGACGTGCTCGCCCACCGGCTGACCCTGCTGAGCGTGCACGCCGGAGCCCTGGAGTTCCGGCCGGACGCGCCGCGGGAGGAGATCGTGCGGGCCGCCGGTGTCATCCGGGAGAGCTCCCACGAGGCCCTCCAGGACCTGCGGGAGATCATCGGGGTGCTGCGCACCGGCGGCTCGGACGACACGGCGGGCGGCCGCCCGCAGCCCACGCTCGCCGCGCTCGAACCGCTCGTCGCCGAGTGCCGCGAGGCCGGTATGAAGATCACGCTCGACCATCGCGTCGCCGACCCCGGCGCCGTACCCGCCTCCGTCGGCCGCACCGCGTACCGCATCGCGCAGGAGGCCCTGACCAACGCCCGCAAGCACGCCCCCGGCGCCGAGGTCACCCTCCGCCTCACCGGCGCCGGCGGCGACGGCCTCGCGATCACCGTCACCAACCCGCCGCCCGAGTCCGAGGCCCCGCCCGTCCCCGGCTCCGGCCAGGGCCTGATCGGCCTCACCGAACGCGCGACCCTGGCCGGCGGCCGCCTGCAGCACGGCACCACACCCGACGGCGGCTTCGAGATCCGGGCCTGGCTGCCCTGGGGGTGAACGGACGGGGCCACGGGCCGCGCGAACCGTGATTACGTTGGGCCCATGACGCCGATCAGACTCCTCCTCGTGGACGACGACCCCTTGGTGCGCGCCGGACTCGCGCTGATGATGGGCGGGGCCGAGGACATCGAGATCGTCGGGGAGGCCGCCGACGGCGCCGAGGTCGAGGAACTCGTCGGGCGCACCCGGCCCGACGTCGTCCTGATGGACATCCGTATGCCGTCGGTGGACGGGCTCGCCGCGACCCGGCTGCTGCGCGCGCGTGCGGACGCCCCGCAGGTCGTGGTGCTCACCACCTTCCACGCGGACGACCAGGCGCTGCACGCCCTGCGTGCGGGCGCCGCCGGGTTCGTCCTGAAGGACACCGCGCCCGCCGAGATCGTCGACGCCGTGCGCAGGGTCGCCGCCGGGGAGCCGGTGCTGTCGCCCGCCGTCACCCGCCAGCTGATGCGGCACGCGGCGGGCACCGCCGCCGACTCCCGCCGGACACGCGCGCGTGAGCGGCTCGCCGCACTCAACGACCGTGAGCGGGAGGTCGCCGTCTTCGTCGGCGGGGGCCTGGCCAACGCCCAGATCGCCGCCGAGCTCTTCATGAGCGTGGCCACCGTCAAGACCCACGTCTCGCGCATCCTCGCCAAGCTCGGCCTCAACAACCGGGTCCAGATCGCCCTGCTCGCCTACGACGCGGGACTGCTCGACGAGGACGGGCACTGAAGACGGGCGCCGGGGACGGGCACTTACGTCGTGTGCCGTGCGTTGTCCCGGTACCGGCGGACGTCCGGTGGGCCTCGGGGGAGTCCGGAAGGGGAGCTGTGGACAGGCAACAGACGGTCGATCTGGGGGAGTTCGAGCAAGCGCTGCACGAGGACCCGCACCCGGTGTACGCCCGGCTGCGCGGGCAGGGCCCCGTGCACCGTGTCCGGCTGCCCGGCTGGGGCGAGGACGCCTGGCTGGTCGTCGGGTACGAGGAGGCGCGGGCGGCCCTCGCCGACCCCCGGCTGGCCAAGGACACCAGCAAGATCGGCGTGACCGTCATGGAGCGGGAGATGGTCGGCGATCACCTGCTGGCCACCGATCCGCCCCAGCACACCCGGCTGCGCGCTCTCGTCACGCGCGCGTTCACGATGCGCCGGGTGGAGCAACTGCGCCCGCGGATCCAGCAGATCACCGACGAGCTGCTGGACGAGATGCTCCCGGCGGGCCGCGCCGACCTCATCGGCTCCCTCGCCTACCCGCTGCCCATCACGGTCATCTGCGAACTGCTCGGCGTCCCGCACATGGACCGCGCGGAGTTCCGCAAGACGTCCACCGCGGTGGTCGCGCCGGCCGACGGGGAGGCCGAGCAGGACGCGGTGGTCCGCCTCGGCGAGTACCTCACCGAGCTGATCGAGGACAAGCGCAGCTCGGCCCCCACCGACGACCTGCTGAGCGACCTGATCCGCACTACCGCCGAGGACGGCGACCGGCTCTCCGCACAGGAACTGCGCGGCATGGCCTTCCTGTTGCTGATCGCCGGCCACGAGACCACCGTCAACCTCATCGGCAACGGCGTCCACGCCCTCCTCACCCACCCCGGCCAACTCGCTGCCCTGCGGGCCGACATGAGCCTCCTGGACGGCGCAGTGGAGGAGATGCTGCGCTACGAGGGCCCGGTGCACAGCGCCACGTACCGCTTCGCCGCCGAGCCCCTGGAGATCGCCGGCACACCGATCGGCAAGGGCGAGCACGTGGTGGTCGGCCTCACCGCCGCCCAGCGCGACGACGCCCGCTACGACGACCCCGACCGCTTCGACATCCGCCGCGACACCCGGGGCCACCTTGCCTTCGGCCACGGCATCCACTACTGCCTCGGCGCACCCCTGGCCCGCCTGGAGGGCCGCATCGCCATCGGCACCCTCCTGCGGCGCGCCCCGGGCCTCGCGCTCGACGGCACCCCGGGCGAGTGGCTGCCGGGCCTGCTGATGAGGGGAATGCGCAGCCTCCCGGTGCGCTGGTGACCGGCCGCTGACGGCCGAAGGCTGGGGGAGCGAGTCGAGCGAGGCGCACGACAGGCCCCCGGCCCCGCGCCGATCCGCCCTCAGCCGTACGACGGCTGCGCCCGGTCCGGGACCTCCGCGAGGGCCACCGGGCGCCGCTCGCGCCGGGAGATCTCGCAGGCCTCGGCGATCCGCAGCGCCTGGAGGGCCTCACGGCCGTCGCAGGGGTTCGGCCGCTCGCCGCGCACCACGTCGACGAAGGCGTTCAGCTCGGCCTCGTAGGCGGGCCCGAACCGCTCCAGGAAGCCCGTCCACGGCTTGTCCGCGGGCGGCGGCCCGGTCGGCTCGGTCGAGGCGAGCGGCGTACGGTCGTCCAGGCCCACCACGGCCGTGTCCCGCTCTCCGGCGAGTTCCATGCGCACGTCGTAGCCGGCGCCGTTCAGCCGGGTCGCGCTCACCGTGGCCAGCGTGCCGTCGTCCAGGGTGAGCAGGGCCGCGCCGGTGGCCACGTCACCGGCCTCGCGGAACATCGCGGGCCCGGCGTCCGACCCGGCGGCGTACACGTCCACCACCTCACGGCCGGTCACCCAGCGCAGCACGTCGGCGTCGTGGATCAGCGTGTCCCGGAAGAGCCCGCCGGACAGCCGCAGCCAGTCGGCCGGGGGAGGGGCCGGGTCGCAGGTCAGCGCCCGTACGGTGTGCAGCCGCCCGAGCCGTCCCGAGCGCACCGCCTCCCGGGCACCGGCGTACCCCGCGTCGAAGCGCCGCTGGAACCCCATCTGAAGGATCGTTCCGGCGCTCTCCACCTCGGTGAGCGCGTGCAGGGTGCCGGGCAGGTCGAGCGCGATCGGCTTCTCGCAGAAGACCGGCAGGCCCGAGCGCGCCGCCCGGCCGATCAGTGCGGCGTGCGCCGCCGTCGCTGTGGTGATCACCACCGCGTCCACGCCCCAGGTGTAGATCTCGTCCACCCCCGGGGCCGCCGTCTCGCCCAGCCGGTGCGCCAGTTCCTGGGCCCGCGCTGGATCCGCGTCCGTCAGGATCAGCGAGCCGACCTCGCGGTGGCGGCTGAGCGTTCTCGCGTGAAGGGTGCCGATGCGGCCCGTACCGATGACCCCGATGCGCATGGAAACAAAGTGAGGGCGGACCCCGCGCGCTGTCAATGCGTATGTCCGGACAATCGGACTACACAACTTCCCGTCAACCCATCACACGGCTACGCTCAGCCCCGTGCCGAAACCAGATGTGGACCCGACCGTCGCGCTCGACCTCCGTGTGGACCGTAGTTCGCCGGTGCCCCTGTACTTCCAGCTCTCCCAGCAGCTGGAGGCCGCGATCGAGCACGGCAGCCTCACCCCGGGCAGTCTGCTGGGCAACGAGATCGAGCTGGCCGCACGGCTCGGCCTGTCCCGGCCGACCGTCCGGCAGGCCATCCAGTCCCTGGTCGACAAGGGACTGCTCGTGCGCCGCAGAGGCGTCGGCACCCAGGTCGTGCACAGCCAGGTCAAGCGCCCGCTGGAGCTGAGCAGCCTCTACGACGACCTGGAGGCGGCCGGCCAGCGCCCCGCCACCAAGGTGCTGGTCAACACCGTCGTACCGGCCTCCGCCGCGGTCGCCGCCGCGCTCGGTGTCGCCGAGGGCGACGACGTGCACCGCATCGAGCGGCTGCGGCTCGCGCACGGCGAACCGATGGCGTACCTGGTCAACCACCTGCCGACCGGCCTGCTCGACCTGGACACCGGGCAGCTGGAGGCCACCGGCCTGTACCGGCTGATGCGCGCCGCCGGGATCACCCTGCACAGCGCCCGCCAGTCCATCGGGGCCCGCGGCGCCACGGCCGCCGAGGCCGATCGGCTCGCCGAGGCCGAGGGCGCCCCGCTGCTCACCATGCAGCGCACCACGTTCGACGACACCGGCCGGGCGGTCGAGTTCGGCGACCACACCTACCGCCCGAGCCGCTACTCCTTCGAGTTCCAGCTGCTCGTACGGCCGTGACCCGAGCCCTCGAACTCCTCACAATGTCCGGACAATAGGTCCGCGGCCGCACCCCCTGCCCTGTCACGAGTGTTCATGGTGTTCGATACTGGATTATTTGGGGCCGCTGAGGACTGATCGTCGGCCCCTTCCGCACGTATGAACACGGCAAGAAGGGCACGGCCTCGTGGCACGGTTTCGGACCTGGGCAGTCATCGCACTGACGGGGGCAGTTTCGCTGTCCCTGGGGGCGTGCAGCAGCACCGGCGGCAAACGGGCCGAGGACGCCCGCAAGGCCGCGGCCGCCCAGGGCAGGGCGGCGGTGAACACCCCGCGCTGGACCTTCGCGATGATCACCCACTCCGGAGACGGCGACACCTTCTGGGACATCGTGCAGAACGGCGCCCGGCAGGCCGCCGTCAAGGACAACATCAACTTCCTGTACTCCCACGACGACCAGGCCCAGCAGCAGGCGCAGCTGGTGGACGCGGCCGTGGACAAGAAGGTCGACGGAATCATCGTCACCCTCGCCAAGCCGGACGCGATGAAGGCGGCCGTGGCCCGCGCCGAGAAGGCCGGCATCCCGGTGATCACGGTGAACTCCGGCTCCGAGGAGTCCAAGGCCTTCGGCGCCCTCACGCACATCGGCCAGGACGAGTCCGTCGCGGGCGAGGCCGTCGGTGACGAGCTGAACGCGCGCGGGAGGAAGAAGGCCCTGTGCGTGCTGCACGAGCAGGGCAACGTCGGCCACGAGCAGCGCTGCGACGGCGTGGCCAAGACCTTCCACGGCACGCTCCAGAAGCTCTACGTCAACGGCACGAACATGCCCGACGTGCAGTCCGCGATCGAGGCCAAGCTCCAGGCCGACACGTCCATCGACTCGGTCGTCACCCTCGGCGCGCCGTACGCCGACACCGCCGTGAAGGCGAAGGGCGACGCGGGCAGCAAGGCCGAGATCGACACCTTCGACCTCAACGCCCAGGTCGCCGCCGAACTGAAGAACGGCACCCTCGGCTTCGCCGTGGACCAGCAGCCGTACCTCCAGGGCTACGAGGCGGTCGACCTGCTGTGGGCCTACAAGTACAACGGCGACGTCCTCGGCGGCGGCAGGCCCGTGCTGACCGGCCCGCAGATCGTCACCAAGGACCAGGCGTCCGCGCTGGCCGCGTACACCGAGCGGGGCACCCGATGAGCACCTCCGTCGATGAAAGGATTCTGCGGACGTCTCCGCTGAAGAAGCTCCTCGCCCGGCCGGAACTGGGCTCGGTCGTCGGCGCGCTCGCCGTCCTCGTCTTCTTCGCCGTCACCGCCGACGGCTTCCTCGACGCCGGCAGCCTCAGCACGGTCCTGTACGCCTCCTCGACCATCGGGATCATGGCCGTACCGGTGGCGCTGCTGATGATCGGCGGCGAGTTCGACCTGTCGGCCGGTGTCCTGGTGACGTCCTCGGCGCTGATCTCCTCGATGTTCAGCTACCAGATGACGGCCAACACCTGGGTCGGCGTCGGCGTGTCCCTCCTCGTGACGCTGGCCGTCGGCGCCTTCAACGGCTTCATGCTCACCCGCACCAAGCTGCCCAGCTTCATCGTCACGCTGGGCACCTTCCTGATGCTGACCGGCCTGAACCTCGGCTTCACCAAGCTGATCGACGGCACCGTGTCCACCAAGACCATCGGGGACATGGAGGGCTTCCCCGCCGCCCACGCCGTCTTCGCCTCGACGCTCACCATCGGCGGGGTCGACGTCAAGGTCACCATCCTGTGGTGGCTCGCCCTGGTGGCCGTGGCCTCCTGGATCCTGCTGCGCACCCGCGCCGGCAACTGGATCTTCGCCGTCGGCGGCAACCAGGACGCTGCCCGTGCGGTCGGCGTCCCGGTCACGGCGACCAAGATCGGCCTGTACATGGGCGTCGCGTTCGGCGCCTGGATCTCCGGCCAGCACCTGCTCTTCTCCTTCGACGCCGTCCAGTCCGGCGAGGGCGTCGGCAACGAGCTGATCTACATCATCGCGGCCGTCATCGGCGGCTGCCTGATCACCGGCGGCTACGGCAGCGCGATCGGCTCGGCCGTGGGCGCCCTCCTCTTCGGCATGACCAGCAAGGGCATCGTCTTCGCCGAGTGGAACCCGGACTGGTTCAAGTTCTTCCTCGGAGCGATGCTGCTCCTCGCGACCCTGCTCAACCACTGGGTCCGAGGGCGCGCGGAGGCGACGGCATGACCGACGACGTGACGGACGACATGAGCGGCGGCACGGCCGGGGACACCGGGCGCACGCCGCTGGTCGAGCTGACCGACGTGGCCAAGCAGTACGGCAACGTACGCGCGCTGGAGGGCGTCTCGCTGGAGGTCCACGCGGGCGAGATCACCTGCGTCCTCGGCGACAACGGCGCCGGCAAGTCGACCCTGATCAAGATGATCGCCGGCCTGCACGGCCACGACGCCGGAACCCTGCGCATCGAGGGCGAGGAGACCCGCCTGACCTCCCCGCGCGACGCCCTGGACCGGGGCATCGCCACGGTCTACCAGGACCTCGCCGTCGTCCCGCTGATGCCGGTCTGGCGCAACTTCTTCCTGGGCTCCGAGCCCCGCAAGGGCGCCGGCCCCTTCAAGCGCCTGGACACCGCCCTCATGCGCCGCACCACCCGCGAGGCCCTGCTCCGCATGGGCATCGACCTGCGCGACGTCGACCAGCCCATCGGCACCCTGTCCGGCGGCGAACGCCAGTGCGTGGCGATCGCCCGCGCGGTCCACTTCGGTGCGAAGGTCCTGGTCCTGGACGAACCGACGGCGGCACTGGGCGTGAAGCAGTCCGGTGTGGTCCTGAAATATGTGGCCGCGGCACGTGACGAGGGCCTGGGCGTCGTTCTGATCACCCACAACCCGCATCACGCGTACCTGGTGGGGGACAGGTTCGTCCTGCTGCGCCGGGGCACGATGGTGGGCAATCACACACGGGACGGGATATCGCTGGACGAGCTGACCCAGCAGATGGCGGGAGGCTCCGACCTGGACGCCCTGGTCCACGAACTGCGGCGAACCTGAGCGAGCCCACCGGGGCGCGGGGCCGCATCGATGTGCGGCTCCGCGGCCGGGCGCACCGAGCCACGACGCACCCGCGCCCGGCCACCCCCCCCGCCCCCTTCCCGTACAGCACCCATACCTGCGGTGAGGCAGAATCGACGAACGATGAGCACCTATCGCGACCTCACCGCTCCCATCGGCTCCCGCCGAGCCCCCGTCCTGCGCACCGTGGGCACCAGGGAACGCCGCTCCCACCTGACCGCACCCCGGGTTCCCACGGTCGGCATCGACATCGGCGGCACCAAGGTCATGGCGGGCGTCGTGGACGCCGACGGCAACATCCTGGAGAAGCTCCGCACGGAGACCCCGGACAAGTCCAAGAGCCCCAAGGTCGTCGAGGACACCATCGTCGAACTGGTCCTGGACCTGTCCGACCGGCACGACGTGCACGCGGTCGGCATCGGCGCCGCCGGCTGGGTCGACGCCGACCGCAACCGCGTCCTGTTCGCCCCGCACCTGTCCTGGCGCAACGAGCCCCTGCGCGACCGCCTGAGCGGCCGGCTCTCCGTGCCGGTCCTGGTCGACAACGACGCCAACACCGCCGCCTGGGCGGAGTGGCGCTTCGGCGCCGGGCGCGGCGAGGACCACCTCGTCATGATCACGCTCGGCACCGGCATCGGCGGCGCCATCCTGGAGGACGGCCAGGTCAAGCGGGGCAAGTTCGGCGTCGCGGGCGAGTTCGGCCATATGCAGGTCGTGCCCGGCGGCCACCGCTGCCCGTGCGGCAACCGCGGCTGCTGGGAGCAGTACAGCTCCGGCAACGCCCTCGTCCGCGAGGCCCGGGAGCTGGCCGCCGCCGACTCCCCGGTGGCGTACGGGATCATCGAGCGCGTCAAGGGCAACATCGGCGACATCACCGGCCCGCTGATCACCGAGCTGGCCCGCGAGGGCGACGCGATGTGCATCGAGCTGCTCCAGGACATCGGCCAGTGGCTCGGCGTCGGCATCGCCAACCTCGCCGCCGCCCTCGACCCCTCCTGCTTCGTGATCGGCGGCGGTGTCTCGGCCGCCGACGACCTGCTCATCGGCCCGGCCCGGGACGCCTTCAAGCGCCACCTCACCGGCCGCGGCTACCGCCCCGAGGCCCGCATCACCCGCGCCCAGCTCGGCCCCGAGGCCGGCATGGTCGGAGCAGCCGACCTCGCCCGGCTCGTCGCCCGCCGGTTCCGCCGCGCCAAGCGCCGCCGCGTGGAGCGCTACGAGCGGTACGAGCGCTATACCCAGGCCCGTCGCGACCGGGACACCGCATGACCGCGGCACTGCCCCGACAGGCGGCCCCGCCGGACGAGCCGCGCCGCCCCGCCGAGAACCCCGGGCACAAGGCCAGACGGCGCGCACTCACCCTGCTCATCATCGGCCTGCTGATCGGCATCCCGGCCGGCTATCTGGTGATCTCCGCCAACCAGAGCCGCAACAGCGGCAAGGACAAGGAGGCGAAGTACGCGGCGACCGGCCTCACCCCCGGCCTGCCGTCGAGGGTGCAGAGCCGCCTCTACCAGGTGACGGCTCCGCACCCGGCCGACTCCCCCGCCTCCTACGAGACGAACAACTGGAAGACCAGCCGCCTCTATGTGCAGTTCCGCACCAACGACGCCGGCCTCGACGCCTTCCTGGAGTCCATGGGCACGCGCCGGGCCGAGCTGAGGAAGGGCGACATCGCCATCGGTGCCCGCGACCAGAAGGTCAGCGGCTGGCGCTTCACCGGCACCGGCCCCTGGTGGGGCCTCACCCACGCGCAGAAGAACCCGGCCCCCACCCAGGACGTGGTCGTGAACATGTACGACCCGAAGAACCCGGTGGTGTACGTCGTCTCGCGCACGGTGCCGTAGCGCCGGGCCCCGGCCGGTGCCGACCGGTGTCCGGGGCCCGTTGTCAGAGCCCGCCCGTAGAGTCGAAGGCGTCCGACGACGTCCGATGACGTCCGACGACGTCTGATCCGGTACGCGGGCGGGAGGTGGCAGGACATATGAGCACGGGCACGGGTACGGCTGTGGAGGCGGGACGCACGGACGGTTCCGGGCGGGCCGAGGACCTGGTCCCGGTGCGCCTGGCGTCGGTCTATCTGCCCGCGCCCCTGCCGCGCCAGGGCCGCATCGCCTTCTGGGACCCCGACGGCGACCCCCTGCCCGGCCCGGGCGACGTCGAGGAGCTCACCGTCGTACGACGGCACGGTGCCGGTGTGCGCCGCCGGCAGGTCCCCGCGCTGACCCTCCCGCTCGCCGAGGCCCTGCCGCTGCTGGTACGGGCCCGCCGGGACCCGGCCGCCCACCCGGCGACGGCCTGCTGGGGCGCCGCCGCGCTGCACGCGCTGCGGCTGGTCGCCCGCGGCCGGCTGCTGCCGGGCCTGACCGCCGGCGGCCACGACGCCTGGCGGGCCGGCCCGCTGGAGCCCGACGACATCGCCCATCTGCGCGCGGTGGCCGCGGCCCTGCCCCCGGAGGGCCACGCCGTGCCGCTCACCGGCACCGGCCCGCTGCGGCTGCCCGAGCCCGAGGCCCTCGTCCGCTCCTTCCTGGACGCGGTCGCCGACACCCTGCCGCGCACCCCGGCCGCCCCGCACACCGCCGGCCGGCCCTTCGCCGCCCGCGAACCCGTGGCCCTGCCCCACGCTCACGCCTGGGCGGCCGAGGTCGCCGCCGGCATGGACGCGGGGGTACGGATCTCGCTGCGCCTGGACCTGTCCGCGTACGACGTCTTCGACGCCGGCGCCAGTACCGGCGCGCGGGCCGCCGGAGCGGCGATCGTGCAGGTCCACAGCCTCGCCGACCCCACCCTGGTGGCCGACGCGGCGGCCCTGTGGGCGGGGGAGGCCGACGCGGCCTTCGGCCCCCGCGCGCGCGTGGACGCCGCCCTCGCGCTGCGGCGCGCGGCCCGCGTGTGGGCGCCCCTGGACCGGTTCGCCGAGCAGGACGTGCCCGACGTGCTCGCCCTGTCCGAGGAGGAACTGGGCGAGCTGCTGGGCGTCGCCGCCTCCCGGCTGGCCGCCGCCGGCGTCGCCGTGCACTGGCCCCGCGACCTCGCCCGCGACCTCACGGCCGCCGCCGAGGTCCGCCCGGCACCCGGCTCGGCGACCGACGGCACCGGCTTCTTCGAGAGCGAGGACCTCCTCCGGTTCCGCTGGCAGCTGGCGCTCGGCGGCGACCCGCTCAGCGAGGCCGAGATGGACGCCCTCGCCGAGGCCCACCGCCCCGTCGTGCGCCTGCGCGACCGCTGGGTCCTGGTCGACCCGGCACTGGTCCGCAAGGCCCGCAAGCGCGAACTGGGCCTGCTCGACCCGGTCGACGCCCTGTCCGTGGCGCTCACCGGAACCGCCGAGGTCGACGGCGAGACCGTCGAAGCCGTGCCGACCGGCGCCCTGGCGGCCCTCCGCGACCGTCTCACGGCGGGCCTCCACCCCGCCGACCCCCCTCCGGGGCTCGCCGCCACCCTCCGCGACTACCAACTGCGCGGCCTGGCCTGGCTCGACCTCATGACCTCCCTCGGCCTCGGCGGCTGCCTCGCCGACGACATGGGCCTCGGCAAGACCGTCACCCTCATCGCCCTGCACCTGAAGCGGGCCCGCACCGAGCCGACCCTCGTCGTCTGCCCGGCCTCCCTGCTCGGCAACTGGCAGCGGGAGATCACCCGGTTCGCCCCCGGCGTGCCCGTCCGCCGCTTCCACGGCCAGGACCGCACCCTGGACGGCCTGACGGGCGGCTTCCTCCTCACCACGTACGGCACGATGCGCTCGGCGGCCGAGCAACTCGCCGACCACCCCTGGGGCATGGTCGTCGCCGACGAGGCCCAGCACGTGAAGAACCCCTACTCGGCCACGGCCAAGGCGCTGCGCACGATCCCGGCCCCCGCACGCGTGGCCCTCACCGGCACCCCGGTGGAGAACAACCTCTCCGAACTGTGGGCCCTGCTCGACTGGACCACCCCCGGCCTCCTCGGCCCCCTGAAGTCCTTCCGCGCCCGCCACGCCCGCGCGGTGGAGAACGGCGAGGACCAGGAGGCCGTGGACCGCCTCGCCCGTCTGGTCCGCCCCTTCCTGCTGCGCCGCAAGAAGTCCGACCCGGGCATCGTCCCCGAGCTGCCGCCCAAGACCGAGACGGACCACCCGGTGCCCCTCACCCGCGAGCAGGCCGCGCTCTACGAGGCGGTGGTGCGCGAGTCGCTGCTCGCCATCGAGACCGCCGAGGGCATCGCCCGCAGAGGCCTGGTCCTGAAGCTGCTGGGCGCCCTGAAGCAGATCTGCGACCACCCCGCGCTCTACCTGAAAGAGGAGGCAGGCGGGGGTCGCCTGGCGCACCGCTCCGGCAAACTCGCCCTGCTGGACGAGCTGTTGGACACCCTGCTCGCCGAGGACGGCTCGGCGCTGCTCTTCACCCAGTACGTCGGCATGGCCCGCCTCATCACCGCGCACCTGTCCGCCCGCGCGATCCCGGTGGACCTGCTGCACGGCGGCACCCCGGTCCCGGAACGCGAGCGCATGGTCGACCGCTTCCAAGCCGGCGAGACCCCGGTCCTGGTGCTGTCCCTGAAGGCGGCGGGCACCGGCCTGAACCTCACCCGCGCGGGCCATGTCGTCCACTTCGACCGCTGGTGGAACCCGGCGGTGGAGGAGCAGGCCACCGACCGCGCCTACCGGATCGGCCAGACCCAGCCCGTCCAGGTCCACCGCCTGGTCACCGAGGGCACGGTCGAGGACCGCATCGCCGAGATGCTCAGCGCCAAGCGTGCCCTCGCCGACGCCGTCCTGGGCTCCGGCGAGGCGGCCCTGACCGAGCTGACCGACCGCGAACTGTCCGACCTCGTCTCCCTCCGGAGGACCCCATGAGCCTCCCCCCGGAGGACCCCACCACCTCCCCCGCCCCCCGCCCCGCCGACGCGGCCCGCCAGGCCCTGCGGGCAGCCCGGCAACGGGCCGACGCCGAGCGCGGGCAGGCACGGGACGGGGAGGAGCCGCCCCCCGCCGGCGCGGCCGTTCGTGAGCCGGGGCCGGCTCGGCAGGGGGCCGGGGCCGGGTGCGAGCAGGTACGGGAGGGGGACGAGGAGACTCCTGCCGGCCTGGCCCACCGCGTGCTCAAGGAGGCACGGCAACGGTCGCAGGCAGGGCGGGCGCCACAGTCCGCGACGGCGGCGGAGGACTCCGCCGGCGTCACGGAGGCACCGGTGGGGCAGGACGGCGGTGAGTTGTGGCCGGAGGATGCGGCCGCACCTCGCCCGGCCACGGCTCCGGCCGACGCCACTACTTCGGTCCGGGACGAGAACCCCGTGTCCCGAGCCCGTCCCGTCACCCCCGCCGGAGCTCGGCCCGGCGACATCGCCAGGGAAGCGCTGCGAGCCGCCCGGCGGGAGGCAGTCCGGGCCGAGGCGGACGCGGAGGCGGCGGAACGACGTGCCGCGCGGGGCGGGCGGACGGCGCAGCCCCGTACCCGACGCGGGGCGCCCGCGCCCGGCCGCTCCGTCGCGTCGGCGTCCCGCGCCGCGTCCGGGCCCGGACCGGATTCCCCGGCGACCCGGATCAAGGCCACCCAGGACATGCGGCACTACCTGGCCAACGCCTTCCGGATGCCGACCTGGTCCGACACCCCGGACGAGGAGCCCCGTCCCTCGGACCCCAGCGCCGACGCCGGACACCCCGCCCACCCGGAGCCACCGTCCACTGCCTCCACGCCCACCGCCGAGTCCCGCCCGGACCGCTCGCCGACCGCCCCCGTGCCCACGGCCGACGATTCCCACCAGTCACCCCCCGATGCTGCCCCCGCGCACCCGTACCTGCCCGCCACCATGGCCACCCCCCACCGGGACACCGAACTGCGGCGCACGTTCCCGGCGTTCGCGGTGCGCGCGGCGGCCGAGGAGGGTGTGCGGTTCGCCGGGACCTGGTGGGGCAACGCGTGGGCCGACGCGCTGGAGCAGGGGGCGCTGGACGCCAAGCGGCTGGCGCGGGGGCGGGGTTATGCCGACCAGGGGCACGTCGACGCGATCACCGTGACACCGGGGCTCGTGCTGGCGTACGTACGCGGGAGCCGGCCGCGGCCGTACCGCGTGCAGGTGCGGCTCCGCACGCTGGAGGACCAGGACTGGGAGCGCTTCCTGGACGCGGCCGCCGACCGGCCCGGGCACATCGCCGCGCTGCTCGACAAGGAGCTGCCCCAGTCCCTCGCCGACTGCGGTGTGCCGCTGCTGCCCGGGCCCGGCGACCTCGCCCCGCAGTGCAGCTGTCCCGACTCCGGCCACCCCTGCAAGCACGCCGCCGCGCTCTGCTACCAGACGGCCCGGCTCCTCGACGCCGACCCGTTCGTGCTGCTCCTGCTGCGCGGCCGGGGCGAGAAGGACCTGCTCGACGCGCTGTCCCGGCGCAGCGCGGCCCGCGCCGCCCGCGCCGCCCAGGAGCGGCAGGCCGACTCCCTGCCCGGCGTGCGCGCCACCGACGCCCTCGCGCCCCGCCGACTGCCGCCGCTGCCCCCGCCGTTGCCGGTGCCGCCGCATTCCGGGCAGCCACCGGTCTATCCCGCGGCCCCCGGCGGCCCGGACCCCTTCGCCCTGGACCAGCTCGCGACCGACGCCGCCGCCCGCGCGCACGCGCTGCTCGACACCGGCCGCGACCCGGTGGGGGAGCTGACCCTGTGGCAGGACGCGGTGCGCCTCGCCGCCGCCCGCCCGGGCTCCGGCCTCACCGCCGCCACCCGCACGCTGTACGCCACGCTCGCCACGGCCGTCGGCCGCACCCCGTCCGACCTCGCGCGGGCCGTCGCCGCCTGGCGGCAGGGCGCGTCCGCCGGGCTGGCCGCCCTGGAGGAGCCGTGGGATCCGCCGGCCGGCCGCTTCGACCGGGCCCGCCCGCTGCTGCTCGCCGCCGACCTCCCGGCGTTCCGCCCCTGGCGCAACCGCCTCACCCACCCGCAGGGCCACGCCCAGCTCCGCCTCGGCCGCGACGGCCTGTGGTACGCCTACGAGTCCGAGCCCGGCCGCGACGACTGGTGGCCCCGCGGCACCCCGGACCTCGACCCGGTGGGCGCCCTGACCGGCCTCGGCACCCCGGACGACCTGTAGTCCGAGGCCGCACAGGGCCGGCTCGGCGCCCCCGCCCGCCCGCATCGCCCGCGGCACGTGTGCAGAGCGCCGCAGGAACTGTGGGGGTCCGGTGTGGTGGGCCGGGGTGGTGCGTGGGGGACCACAGGGCCGGTGGCATCATGACCGGCCGGATCGGCATCGGGCAGGCGGGGGAGACGTGACACCGGTGAGGGCGGGAAGAGCCCGGGCGGGGACCCGGAGCGAGCCGAGGACCAGGCTGGGCCGGATCGGGATGGTGCTGTTCGGCGTGTTCGCCGGGGTGCTGTTCAGCGGCCTCGGCATCGGCGGCGCCGTGGGTCTCGCCGACGGTATGAAGTACTCCACGCGGATGTCCGGCACGCCGGGGCTGCTGCGGATCGAATACTGCGAGACCTCCGGCACCGGCAAGCAGCGGCACACCGACTGCTACGGCGTCTTCCGCTCCGACGATCATCGGGTCACGGACCCGTACGCCTCCATCGGCGAGTCGTTCAAGGGGGAGACGGTCCTTCCGGTCCAGCGGGACGCGAGCGGCCATTGCTACCTTGTCGGAGTTGCCCCGACGGCCGGGCGGCTGGCCGGGATCTGTGTCGCCGTGGTGGCAGGCGTCGGCGGCCTGACCCTGCTGTGCGGCGCGTTCTCCACCGCGATGCCCCGGCTGGGCGGGCGGATCGGCGCGGCGTTGTGGTCCCCCGGGGCCGGCCGGCTGCTGAGAGGGCTGATGCGGGCATGCGGCATCGGTTTCGCCCTCTTCGGCGTGGTCGGCGTGATCGGATGGCTGGCCATGCCCTGACGCGCGGACATCCGATGACCGGACGGTCGTTGATCGCACATACGGGTGATCGGACCTATGTGATAGAGCCTGGCCCGGCCAGGATCTACACTCAGTTGGTAGCCGCAAGCAACGGTACGTGAGTGATGATCGGCACGGGCCGTCGGAAGGCCGTGAGTGAGCCGAGCGCTCGCACGTCGATCGGGGATCGGTGCAGCGCCCCCACGGCGACCCGGCGGACCACAGGAACACGAGCCTCGGAGCCGGGAAGAGCCCGGGGGGCGAGGCGAGGCAAGGAGATTCGTACGCATGACCATGTCAGCGTCCCCGGCCCGCGGGGGAACCGCAGAGATATCCGCGTCACCACCACCGGCCGGCAGAATGACGCACCGGCAGATCATGACGATCCTCAGCGGCCTGATGCTGGGGATGTTCCTCGCGGCGCTCGACCAGACCATCGTCAGCACCTCGATCCGCACGATCGCCGACGATCTGCACGGGCTCAGCTCGCAGGCGTGGGTCACGACCGCGTATCTGATCACCTCCACCATCAGCACGCCGCTGTACGGCAAGCTGTCCGACATCTACGGCCGCAAACCGTTCTTCCTCGCGGCCATCTCGATCTTCATCGTCGGCTCGGCGGCCTGTTCGTTCGCCACCTCGATGACGGAGCTGGCGGCCTTCCGGGCCTTCCAGGGCATCGGCGCGGGCGGCCTGATGGCGCTGGCGCTGGCGATCATCGGTGACATCGTCCCGCCCCGCGAGCGGGCCCGCTACCAGGGCTACATGCTCGCGGTGTTCGGCTCCTCCAGTGTGCTCGGCCCGCTGATCGGCGGATTCCTCGCGGGCCGCGGCAGCATCCTCGCCATCACGGGCTGGCGCTGGGTATTCCTGGTCAACGTGCCGGTCGGCATCATCGCGCTGTTCGTCGTCGCCAAGGTGCTGAACCTCCCGCACACCCGCCGCGAGCACCGCATCGACTGGTGGGGCGCGCTCACCATCGCCATCGGTGTCGTACCGCTGCTGCTCGTCGCCGAGCAGGGCCAGGACTGGGGCTGGGGCTCCACCAAGTCCCTCGTCTGCTACGGCGTCGGCGCGGTCGGCCTGATCGTGTGGGTCCTGGTCGAACGGGCGATGGGCGAGGAGGCCCTGATCCCGATGCGGCTGTTCCGCAGTGCCGTGTTCAGCAAGATGAGCCTGCTGTCCGTGCTCGTCGGCATGGGCATGTTCGGCGGCATGATGATGGTCCCGCTCTACCTCCAGATCGTGAAGGGGGTCAGCCCCACCAAGTCCGGCCTGCTGATGCTGCCGCTGATGGTCGGCATGATCGCCGGCACCATCGTGGTCGGCCGCATCATCCAGCAGACCGGCAAGTACAAGATCTTCCCCGTGATCGGCACCCTGCTGATCATCGCCGCGCTGCTGCTGTTCCACTACCGGGTGGAGTGGAACACTGCCCTGCCCGAGACCATGGCCTACATGGCGCTGTTCGGCATCGGTCTCGCCGGCTGCATGCAGATCCTGACCCTGGCCGTGCAGAACGCCGTCGAGCCCAAGGACATGGGCGTGGCGACCGCGTCGGCCACCTTCTTCCGGCAGATGGGCGGCACCGCCGGTACCGCGATCTTCCTCTCCGTGCTGTTCAGCACCGTCGGCGACAAGATCGGCTCCGCCTTCCGGTCCGCCGCGCGGACGCCCGCGTTCCAGGCCGCGCTGCACGACCCGGCCGTCCGCGCCAACCCGGCCAACGCTCCCGTGCTGGACATGCTCAAGCACCCCGCGGCGAGCGGCAGCAGCGGTTCGGGCGTGCTGAACGACTCCTCGTTCATCCAGCGGCTCGACCCGCGCCTGGCCGAGCCGTTCAAGGTCGGCTTCACCAGCTCGATGCAGCTCGTGTTCCTCATCGCCGCCGGTGTGATGGTCCTGGGCTTCCTGGTCGCCGTGTGGACCAAGGAGGTCCCGCTGCGCAAGGTCTCCGGACTGGAGGCGCAGGCCGCCGAGGAGAACGGTGCGCCGGCCGTCGAGCAGGCTGTCGAGCAGACCGCCGCGCCGGTCGCCGCCGAGCCCGTCGCCGACGAGACCGCCGCCGCGTCGCCCGCCGACCGGTTCGCGCCCGTGCCGGGCGGCCCGTCGTACGCCGTCCGCGGCCGTGTGCTCGACGGCGCCAACGCGCCGGTGGCGCAGGCCGTGATCACCGTGATCGACGTCGACGGACGGCAGCTCGGCCGTGCCGTCACCGGTCCCGACGGCGGCTACGCGGTGTCCGTCACCGGCCCCGGCACGTATGTGCTGATCGCCGCCGCCGGTTCCCGCCAGCCGCAGGCCGTCACCGTGCTCGTCGGCGACGAGCCGGTCGTCTGCGACCTCGCGCTCAGCGGCACGGTCGCCCTGTCCGGGGTCGTCCGCGACGCCGTCGACGCCCGCCCGGTGCCCTCGGCACTGCTGGTCGCCACCGACGTACGCGGCGAGGTCGTGTCCTCCGGGACCACGGCCGAGGACGGCTCCTTCACGCTCGCCGAACTGGTCCCCGGCAGCTACACGCTGGTCGTGAACGCGCCCGGACACCGCCCGGCCGCGCTTCCCGTCGAGGTCACCGCGGGCGCCGGGGAGGTCCACGAGATCCGCCTGGAGGCGAGCGCCCGGCTGGGCGGCGTCGTCAGCACCCCCGCCGGAACGCCGCTCGACGACGCCAAGGTCACCCTGCTGGACTCGGCCGGGAACGTGGTCGGCACCGCGGTCACCGGCACCGACGGGGCCTACGGGTTCACCGACCTGGACGGCGGCGAGTACACCGTCGTCGCCAGCGGCTACGCCCCGGTCGCCACGTCCGTACGCCTGGACGGCAGCGGTGTGACCGACTTCGACCTGGAGCTGTCCCACCAGGACGAGGCCCGGTAGCGGCCGGCGGCCACGCACAGCGGAGGGCCGGGCGGACGACCCACGGGGTCGCCCGCCCGGCCCTCCCGTCTGCGCAGGTGGAGGATCTTCGCGCAGTCCTCACAACCGGGGACGCCGTGTACGGGGCTCGGACCCAGGCGCGTAGGAAATGGCCAGATGTGAGACCGTGCAGGGCGTGAGTGAGACGGGGCTTCCACCTTGTTCGTGGACACCGGTTGTCATGCAGCGATGGCCAGCGTAGTTGATCTCTGTTCGAAGACGACCGGCGCGAGGTAGCCGATCGTGGAGTGCCGGCGCCGGTGGTTGTAGCAGCTGAGCCGGCGGAAGACCGCGAGCCGCGCGGCCCGTTCGGTCGGCCAGCCGCGCCGACCGGGCAGGATCTCCCGCTTCAGCGAGGCGAAGAACGACTCCGCGGCGGCTGTCCGCAGAGGTGCCGACCGCTCCCATGGACCGCCGGATCCCGGCCTGGCGGCAGGCGTCGGCGAATGCCTTCGACCCGTACTGAGCCCCGTGATCGCTGTGAAAAATGACGCCGTTCACCTGGCCGCTGCGAATGCGGACGGCCGCGTTGAGCGCGTCGGTGACGAGCTCGGCCCGCATGTGGTCGGCTATCGACCAGCCCAGCAGGCGACGGGAGAACACGTCGATCACAGTGGCCAGATACAGGAATTTCCCGCCGGCGATGGGCAGATAGGTGATGTCACCGACCCAGGCCCGGTTGGGGACGGAGGCGGTGAAGTTGCGCCGCAGCAGATCGGGCACGGCCTGGGCGGCGGGGTCCGGAAGGGTGGTGCGGTGCTGCCGCTTCAACCTCCTTCCCTGGATCGCGTGTTGGCGCATGAGCCGCTCGACGCGCTTGCGGTTCACGATCGAGCCGTTCGCACGGAGCTCGGCGGTGATCCGCTTGGCCCCGTACGTCCTCCCGGACTCTGCGTGGACCTTGCGTATCCGTCGGGTGAGTGCGGCGTCCGCGGCCTCCTTCGCGGCGCGGGTCGGCGCGGTCTTCAGCCACCGGTAGAACCCGGACCTCGACAGGCTCAACACGGTGCACAGCCGCTTCACGCCGAAGGCGCCGCGGTGGTCGGCAACGAACTCGAAGCGGCTCACCAGTTCGTCTCGCCCGCAAAATACTTGGCCGCCCGGCGCAGGATGTCACGTTCCATCTCCAGCTCGCGCACCTGCTTGCGCAAGGCCGCGATCTCCGTGTCCTTTGCCGATACCGCAACCGCTTCGGGCCGCTCGGCCTTCTCCGCCGTCTTGATCCACTGTCACAGCGTCTCGTGATTCACGCCGAGCTCGGCGGCAACGCGTGAGACAGGCCGGCCCGACGAACGGGCCAACGCCACCGCGTCGGCCCGGAACTCCGCCGAGTACTTGTAGGCCCCCACCTGGGACTCCTCCCCTTGGACTCAAGATCCAGTGTCGAGGTGTCCACGATCAAGGTGGAGGGCCCCCTGCCTCATCACCCACTGCCACGTCCAGCTTAGGAAACCAGGGTCATGCGGCATGTCGTGCACGAGCCTCCCCAGGAGCTGTCTCCCTCCGTTGTCGAGCCGCCGCTCGCAACGACCTGGTGTGTTGCGGCGGGAGCAGGAGCCGTGGCCGAGGCGAGGGCCATCATGGCGCAGGTGAGGGCGGCGAGAACGAAGCGGCGCAGAACCATTGTTAAGCTTCCTTAGGTGGCGTGAGCGGCCCGGATCCCCGCAGAGCGAATCCCCGGAACGTGACTGAATGGCTTCAGCCTGTCGGCTCGGCGGGAACATGGCCATACGGGACACGCCTCACCAAGTTGCCTGGCATGAAGGCGAGCCGGACCCAAGGGGGGACATAGTGTGCGATTCCTCTGGCAATGTGCCGTCCGGACAACTCGGAGTGCATGAAACCGCCTTGTATGGGTGGGTGTTGGAGCAGCGGAGTGCGGACGTGGAACGTGCCGCGGAGCACCTGGGCCTCCCGGTCGGCGCAGTGTCCGCTGCCCTGGCGAATCTGACCTCAATGCGTCTGGTCATTCCCGACGGGACTACTCCGTCGGGAGCCAGGGCGGTGGACCCGGATGCGGCCAAGGCCGCGCTAGCCAGGCCGCTTTGGGATTCCATCCGCTATCAGCAGGATCAGTTGGAGCGCTTGGAGCAGGGGTTCGGCGTCCTCCGTGACCGCTTCTTGCGTCGCTGTGACCATGAGGCGCTCTCCGCCGTAGAGACCATACCCAGCATGGAGGAGGTGCGAGCGGCACTCAACCGTGCCTCCGCGGAATGCCAGAAGGAGATGCTGAGCAGTCAGCCGGGCGGCACCCGCGTACCGGAGGCCATGCAGGAGGCCCTGAGTCGCGACATAGCCATGCTTGACCGTGGTGTCCGTATACGCACGCTCTATCACCACACCGCGCGATTCAACGGCCCCAGCCAGGCGTACGTCGCTGCCGTCGGCGCACGTGGTGCCGAGTACCGCACTGCGCATGAACTGTTCGGTCGCATCATCGTCTTCGACCGGGAGGTGGCTTTTATCCCCGACCATCGCGGGACGTGGGGAGCTGTGGTGATCCGTGAACCGTCCATAGTCGCCTACCTGTGCGAGGTCTTCGAGCAGACCTGGACCCACGCCACGCCTTTCGCCGATGCCGGGCAGGACGGTTTGGAGCAGGTCGCCAAGGACTTGGACCAAACCATCCTGCGCCTGTTGGGGTCCGGTCTGAAGGACGAGTCAATCGCCCGGCGCCTCGGGATCTCCCTGCGCACCACGCGGCGGCACATCGCTGACATCTTGGAGACACTGGGAGCCGAAAGCCGGTTCCAGGCAGGCGTGCTGGCGGCCAACGCCGGCTTGATGAACGCCGACTGCGCACCTGGTGGGGAAGACGAGCAGGCCGCCGGGCTCTGACGGTTCTGCCGCACCGTCCAGACTTCGGTGCCGCGAATCCGTGACTGGTCCGCGAGGAGCGCCGCACACGACACTGGAGGTCTACGGATCTTCGCGTCGACACGCTGTAGTTCCCGGCCTCGACGGGCGATTCGGCCTGCCGTGCATGTGGGTGGCGACGCGGGGGCAGCACGGGCGGAGGGGCAGAATGAACAGCGATCCAGACGCGGCGGCGCTGGACTCGGAACTCGACGGTTTCGTCAGGGAAATCGCGTTGTCCGTCTCCATTCATCGCGATCGCAGCCCTGCCATGGTGTGGCCAGAACACGAACCCGTGGCCCTGCTGACGGGACTCGCCGATGTGGCGGCCGCCCGCCTGGAACTCCTGTCCGGACGCTGGTGGAACGTATTGTCAGCAGGTCCCGAGGCCACTGTGCTGGCCGACCGGCTTCAGGCCGCGTTGGGCCGCCTGGTACGTGCCGACTACGCGGCGGCTCCGTCCTGGCAGGACAGCAGTGAGCTGAACGTGGACGGTGAAGCCTTGCTCCTTCCGCTGCGAGGCGGCTACGACTTCACTGTCTTCCCGCCGGCTGCCGCAGGGCGGCTTGGGGAGTCGCCGGCCGGTTCGACGACTCCCCTGCGGCTGCGCCTGCACACCGCCGAAGTCCTCTACGCACCGACGGGGTGGCGCTTGTCGGTCTCCGGCGGCACCACGGCCGCTGTGCTGCTGGTGCTGCACCTGACGGCACCCGGCGCCTGAGGCGAGGACTCCGGGGACCGGCGGCGGGATGGGGAGGCGGGTGCCGAGTGTTCATGTCAGCGCCGGGTGTGAAGGACGGGCCCAGAGGTCAGGCCGTGGTCACGATGCGGGGCGGCAGCCGGACTTGCCGCTCACAGTGATCACGGCCACCTTTCTGATCTGCCGCCGGACCTTGTCGGGGCTTGCGGGCCCCGATCGCCTCCTTCGCAGCGACACCGCCGGTCGTGGGCTGCGGCCTCTCGCGTCCTGGTCACACCGTTCGGTGTGGCCACAAGGTGCCTCTGCTCCGAAGCCGGGATCCGAGCGAGAGGTTCTGCGGCGAGAGGTCCGGGCATTGGCGGCGCCACTGCGGGCTGCCTGCCGGGAGGGATCAGCTCTCTTTCGCAGCCAGGTGCCTGGCCATTGTCATCAGGCCAGGGTCTGGGTGTGCGGCGCTCTCCTTTCGCAGGCTGTCACGGGCAGATGCGACCAGGCCTTCTGCGGTGGTCTGTTGCAACTCGCCGGTCAGACGGCCGATGAGAACACGGGCTTGATCGATCAGATCTGCGTCGTCGAGCGGACGCGGTAGTGGCCGGTGTCTCGCGGAGATCAGGCGCAGCAACTCCTTGTGCAGATGCGATCCGCCGATCTCCCGGACGGTGAACGACAGATGGGCGGACAGACCGCGAGACCCGGTGGCGCAGTGTGCGAACCCTCTTGGGATGTACAGCACTTCACCGGTCTGCAGGGGCGTGGTCAGCAGCACCGGACCCGGGTCCGAGACCGGGCCTGGGTGCCAGTTCCCGTCGGCGGGTCCGGGGTGGATCTGCCAGTCCTTGCTGCCGTTGACCTGGAGCACGAACACGTCAGCGTCGTCACGGTGGACGCGCAGCCCCTGCCGGCCAGGAGGGGTGACGAAGAAGAACGCCTCTGTCTTGCGGCCGAGTTCCCGGCCGAACCGGTCGGCCAGTTCGGCGGTCGCGCTGTGCCACTGGTCGACGCATCGCAGGAGTAGCGTCGCCCCCTCAGACAGCAGCTCTCGCACCTTTGTGGCGTCCGCGAAGCCGTTGTGCGCCGTCTGGTTGACGGTACGTGAGGTGCAGTAGTCATCCTCGGGAATCATCCGGTCCGGGCGCGTCATCTCCAGGTAGGGCGTGCGCAGCAGGCCCTCCTGGAGCATCGTGTCCACGGAGCCGAGCGTCAGGGGCGGGACGAGCGGTGCTGCCGGGTGGAAAACGCCTGGTTGCCGACGCCAGAAGCACGCCAGAAATCTCTCGGCGTCGCCGACCCACCGGGCTAGTTCGGGCGAGGGTGCAGTGCGGTCGGTGTCCGTGATCGTCACGTAGAACTCCACTTGTTCTCGTCGTCGTTCGGCGGTGGGGGAACTCAGAGCAGAAAGTCCCTGCCGGTCCGCCTCGATCGGCTGTCCTGGAATCGCAGGCCCACCATGGCGAGCACGCACCACAGGGCGCCGACCAGGGCTTCGCCGGACGCGGTGGCGAGCACCGGACCGTGCCCGGAGTTCAGTGCACGCAGCGCGGCGATGCCGTGCGACAGCGGTAGCGCGGCGCCGACCACGGCTCGCATCCCGCCGCCGGGCACCGGCGAGAGCACCCCGCTGAGCGCGAGGACGAGGTAGGTGGCCAGATTGGTCAGGAAGACGTCGGCCCGGCCGTTCATGGCCAGGACGGCGATGGTGAAACCGAATGCGCTGCTACTGAGGACCATCAGCGTGTACAGGGGCAGGGCTGCGGGCAGCGTGCGCAGCATCCGTCCGTCTCCGGCCACGAGAGCGGCGACCGGGGCTGCCACCAGTACCGCTGTCAGCGCTTCCGCCGCGTACACCGCCCAGCGCGCGGCTACCAGGCCCGGCAGCGGGAGAGCTGTCATCCGAAGCCGGTACAGCGTGCCCTGCACCTGCTCGTTGATGAGCACGTCGGGCGCTTTGTTGACAGTGGCGGTGACCATCGCGAAAGCCGACGCGCCGACGCCGGCGGCCGACGCACCGGCCGGGCCGCCCACCGCCCGGCCGAGTGCGGTGAGGAAGAGGACCTGCAGGATGGTCCGCGGCAGAACGGCGGCGAGAAGCACTCCGGGTGGATACTCCACCAGGTACTCGCGCAGGCCGAGCCGAGCTGTGCGGGCGAATGCGCTCGCGAGCACCGGAAGGTCAGAAGATTTCAAGGGTGCCCTCCCTGCGGGCGCGGTGCAGAACGCGGATGAAGGCCAGCCGTGCCGCGACGGTGTAGCAGAGGCCCGTCGTCAGAAGGCCTGCCCAGGCCGCCCCGTCCACTGGTCCGGTCATCGCACCCGCCAGCAGCACGTAGGCCCAGTGCAGGCTCAGCGCGTCGGCCGGCGGGCGCAGCACAGGGGGCAGCATGCTGAGCGGCACGAGCAGGCCGCCCATGAGGACGACCGGATAGACCAGGGTCTCGGCGATCCTGATCGCCGACCGGGTGAGCAGAAACAGGCAGGAGACCAGCAGGCCGAGAGGCAGAGTACTGACCAGTGCGGCCGCCAGCGCGGCGGCGAAGAGCGCGGGTCGCTCGACCGCGAGCGGGTGCCCCTCGAGGGCCGAGGTCGCCACGATCGAGATCGCCGTCATGCTCGCCGACAGTGCCACCGATGCCACCGACTTGCCGACCAGCACGGGGCCGAGACCGCCAGGACGGGAGCAGATCGAGGGCAGGGTGCCCGACCAGAGCTCCCGGCGCAGCACCATCCCCGCCTGCCACAGCGTGATCGTCCAGACGGCGAGCAGGCCGCTGCCGAGCACCACGGCCTGGGGTGCGACCCCGCCGGGGCGGTCGGCTGCGAGCGTGATACTCACATATGCGGCGGGCTGGACGGCGGCGGCGATGAGGATCGACAGCCAGGAGGTTCCGCGCAGCTGTAGCAGGAAGGAGTTCCACGCGACCCGGACACCGGTCATGCGCTCACCCGTGTGCCGTCGGCGAGTTCGTTGAAGACCTGCTGCAGGCTGGAGGGGGTGACCCGGACGTCCAGGAGCTGTCCCTCGGGCCAGGCGTCGGCGAGCGTGCGCAGCGAGTCGGGGGTCCAGCTACGCACGTGCAGGACCATCGTCCATCCCGAGGCCGTGGGTTCGACCTTCTCGACCCACGCCTGGTCGGCGAGGCCGTGCGGTGGCACGGCCGGTGCGTGGCCCCGCCCGTTCAGGGTGATCACGGCCGCGCTCGTCGCCCGTTCCAGGAGCCGGGGCAACGGCAGATCATGCAGGACACGGCCCCGGTGCAGGACCACGACGCGCTCTGCGAGTTGCTCGATGTCGTTGAGGTAATGGCTGGTCAGGACGATCGCCGTACCTTCGCTGCGCATTCGAGCCACCGCAGCGCGGATGTTCTGTGCTTCCGCCGGATCCAAGCCGACGGTGGGTTCGTCGAGCAGGAGCAGGTCGGGACGGGTCACCATGCCGATGGCCAGGTGCAGCCGCTGACGCATGCCCTTGGAGTACGTCTCCACCGGCCGGCCGGCGGCCTCGGCGAGACCGACCGACTCCAGGGCCTGCACCGAACGCCGCGCCAGATCTCGGCCGCGGACCCCCGTGAGCATGGCGAAGAAGCGCAGGTTGTCGTGGGCGGACAGGCGCAGATACAGGCCGCGGTCGCCGCCCAGCACCACGGACAGTCGCTGCTGCGCCGCGCGCGGGTGGCGGGCGACGTCGTGGCCGCAGACCTCGACGGTGCCGCTGGTCGGCAGCAGCAGGGTGGAGACGATCTTCAACAGGGTTGTCTTTCCGGCACCGTTGAGACCGAGCAGGCCCACCAGCTCGCCGGGGCGGACATCGAAGGAGACCCCGTCCAGTGCCTGCACCTGGCCGGTGCGCGCGGGGAAGCTTCGTGTGACCTCGCGCACGCGAAGGACGTTGCCGTGGGCGGGTGGAGACGATACGGCGGTGGAAATCATGGCGTACGGAATCCTCGGGTCGGGAAGGAGCCGTCAGGCGGCGGTCGCGAAGAGGGAGAAGCCGGTGCTTGCCTGGCGGGCGTCCCTCACCAGAGCGGTGATGTCTTCGCGGCCCAGGTCGATCGCCGGGTCGTCGAGCCGCCGCAGCAGATGACGGTAGTAGTCGCTCACCACCTGGACCTGTTCTGCGGTCCGGCCGGCGGTCAGTGCCTGCCAAACGTGCTCACGGAAGTAGAAGCGGGCATCCACCACGGCCTGCAGCCGGTTGAGATCGGCCTTGCCGATGCCCTCGCAGACGGTGGGCAGACCCACCGGTGAGGCCAGCCCGTACTTCTCGACATTCGGTACCAGCCGCAGCATCCGGCCTCGGCGGACCACCTCGTCCCCGTAGTGGCCCGCCTTCTTCGCCCGCACGAACTCCACCGTCGCCGGGTCCGGAGAGAGGATGGTGCAGCTCATCGCGTAGAGCGGCAGGTTGAGGAACTCCTCCATCTCGTGCACGACCTTCTCCACCGTGTGCTGGGGTGCGCCGATGATGAAGCCGGTGACGCAGTTGATGCCTGCCTCGGCGAGTGCGGCGATCGCCGAGCGGTTCTGCTCCACCGTCACCTGCTTGTTGTAGTAGTCGAGGACCGCCTGGTCCATGGACTCCAGTCCCACGAACGCCCTGCGGCAGCCGGCCGCAGCCATCCTGCGGGCCCGCTCGGCGCTCATCCCGTCCACCCGCAGATAGCAGAACCAGGGAAGTCCCAGCTCACCCATGACCTCGACGAGTTCGTCGAACTCAGGGTGCTGGGTGAGATCGTCGTCATGGAATTCGACGCTGTCACAGCCCGTGGTGCGCACCATGTCCTCAAGGTCGTTCCGGATCAGCCGCAGGGGCCGGGCCACCGTGCGCCCGTGGATCAGGTAGGTGGAGCAGAAGGTGCAGCGCCCCCGGCAGCTCTGGGTGCAGATGTACAGCTGGGGCCGGTCGCCGAGCATGCGGGTGAAGTTGGTGGCGTAGACCGGCGACTCGACGACCTGCGGCGGCAGTAGGTCGTAGGCGAATGCCGGGCCCTCCGCCTCCTGCAGTGAACGGTCGAAGCACGGTGGTGAGACGACCTGCCGGTCCTCGGTGCGATAGTGCAGCCCCCGCGTCCCTGCGCCCTGTCCGAACGAGGGCGTGCCGAAGGTCGACAGGACGTGGAGGAGGGCCGGCGCGCCCTCGCCGCGCACCGTCATGTGGACGTTGTCGATATCGGGCGCGACCGACGCGTGGGCGCCTCCCACCATGACCAGATAGCGGTCGGCTGCGAAGGAGCCCAGGAAGTCCTCCAGGCGGTCGATCGTCCCGGTGTAGGAACTGGCCGCGATGACCGGCCGTGCACTGCCGTCCAGCCAGTCGCTGATCGCTTCGCGGAAGGCCACCTCGTGCGGGTGGGCGTCTTCGTCGAAGTATCGGACCTCGACCGGGGGGATGCGCCCCTCGGCGGCCGCCGTGCGGACCGCCTGGGCGAGGTTGAGCAGACCGAGCGCGGGAAAGTGAGCCTTGAAGAAGGACTCCTCCAGCCCGCGGCTCAGCCCGACGGAACGGAAACTGCGGTGGATGAAGGCGATGCGGGTCCCGGCTTCGGGGTCGGCTGCGAAGTGTCCGCCCTCGAGCAGCGTTTCAAGTGTGTACATGGCCATCTTCAGGTGTTCTCCGGGAAGTCGGGCACAGGGGGGAGGGGATGAGCAGAGCTCGATGCGGCGGCTTTACGACAGGGCGACGGTGGCGCGTACCTCGTCGGCATCCGTCTTGGCGCCCGGCAGCCGGGACCGGCATACGGCTTCGACCTCAGGGCCGGCGATGCCCAGGCGGCGCAGCACGGCGGCGACCACCGGCCCCACGGCCCGGCGCGCGCCGTCCTCCACTGACAGCGCGAGCGCTCGACCGTCCGGGAGCGCCACGCACTGCATGCCCTCGGCTCCCGACTTCGCCAGAAGTCCGGGCACGGTTTGCATCAGCCGGGTGTCGAGTCCTTCCGTGCCGGCGACGAACCGCGGATGAGCGATCATGGCTGCCGCCACCTCGGCGCCGGGGGTGCCGGCGGGGGCGGTGGCAAGGCGTTGGAAGGCACGGGCGAGGCCGAGGAGGCTGAAGGCCGGCACTGGCACCCCGCAGCCGTCCACGCCGACATGAGCGGTCCGCTCCCCGGTCAGCTCCTCCAGCGCGGCGCGCACCCGCAGCTGCACCGGGTGTCCGGGACGGAGATAGCCCTTGGTCGTCCAGCCCTCGGCTACGCAGACGGCGAGCATCGCGGCGTGCTGGCCCGAGCAGTTCATGAGGATGGACCGGGCACGGCCCCCTTGGCGCAGATAGGGTTCGGGCGGCCAGGGAAGCGCGGCGGGCGTGCCGAGGCAGGTCTCGTCGAGGCCCGCCGCTCGGAGGATCTCGCGTACCGCCGCGACGTGGTAGGGCTGGCCTTCGTGGCTGCCCGCAGTGATCGCCAGCGTCTGGCCGGCGAGCGCGACGACGGGGTGCACGAGCGCCACGGCCTGGAGCGGCTTGGCCGACGACCGAGGGAAGACTGGTCGCTGCACGTCGCCGGCCCGGAGGGTGGGCGAGCCGTCCGTGTCCAGGACGACAAAAGCGCCGCGATGGCGGGATTCGACGAACCCGCTGCGGACCGCTTCGGCAATAACGGGGCTGTCCATGGGGTGCAGCACCTCCGGTCACACTGGTCAGCAGGGAACAGGACGGGTGGCCGCGGCCGCTTCATCCGCACGATGGTGGTGGCGGTCGCCGAAGAGGAACGCGTAGGCGTTCTCGTGCAGCAGTCGCTCCCGGGGCGCGCCGACGGCAGCAGCAGCGGCCAGCAGGTGTGCGAGTGACTCCTCGGCGGGCGCACCCAACAGCCGTCCGCTCGCCCAGTGCTCGAGGTGCCAGGGGGAGTCGAGTGAAGACATGAGTCGGCTACCGCTGGAGGCCAGTAAGGTGCCGAGCCGCTCGTCGTGGCCGGTCGGCGCGGGCGCACCCAGGGTGCGCTCCCGCAGGGCCTCCCACGGGCCCAGGTCCGCGTAGACGCCCGGCGCTGTCAGGACCTGCGGCAGGGCCGGGTCCAGATGTCCGGCGTGCGCGACGCCGATCCGTACGCCCGCGTCGGCCGCGCGGGCCAGCAGCTGCGTGCGTAGCGCGGGTAGATCGCCCATCCGTCCTGCGGGGGCGCAGTGCACGACGATCGGCACGTCCCACTCGGCGGCCAGTTCGAGATAGCCGAGTGCCACATGGGCCGCGGGTGAGCGCAGATGGGCTGCCGGATGCCACTTGAGGGCGAAGACCTCCTCGCGGCGGTCGGCGTACTCCTGAGCGAAGATCTCGGCGCTGCGGAAGGGATCGGCCAGCAGCGCGGCCAGCGGGACGGCCAGGCCCGGACCGAGTCCCTCCGTGGCCCGGTGCTCGGCGCAGGCATCGAGCGTCTCGTGGTTGCGCCGCCGGATCGCGCGGACCGCGGTGACGGGGTCGACGGCGGTCCCCTCGGGTTTGAAATACCGGTAGAACGGCATGGGGAGTGCCAGGGCCGCGACTGTGCCCGCACCGTCGAGCAAGCGGTCTCGGAGCCGGGCCATCAGCGTCATCAGTTCGCCGACGGACTGCCGGTAGGTGTGGCGGTCCGCCGCTCCGTGCTGGATGAGTTCGCTGCCGACATGCTCGTGTGGACTGATCAGGCTTGCGTCGGCGCGCAGCAGCGCGGAGACCTGAGAACGTGTCAGATCAGGCATGGCAGCTCCGCCACGGCGGTCATGCCCAATGACGGGAGCAGCAGTGGTGTCCCCGGTGCGATGCCGGCTGCCAGCACTTCCCTGACGAGCACCTCGATCTCGCGTCGCGCGAGTACGGAGCCGAGGCAGTAGTGTCCGCCCCGCCCGAAGGACAGGTGGCGGTCGGCTTCCGCACGCCGGACGTCGAACCGGTCGGGATCGGGGAAGACGGCGGGGTCGCGGTTGGCGGCGGCCAGGACGAGCACCACCCGCTGGCCCCGCTCGATGCGTCGGCCCGCGGCGCTCAGGTTGTGCGCAGCGGTGCGTGGTGCGTAGTGGAAGGGCGCGCAGAAACGCAGGATCTCCTCGACCGCCCGGCCGTGGGACACGTTCCCGGAGCGCACAGCCCGATGCTGCTCGGCATCGCCGACGAGCCGGCTGATTCCGGTGGCCGCAGCTACGGCCACCGGCTCGATGCCGCCGGTGAGGATCTGCGCGAACACGGCGGCTGCGTCGGCGGCCGTCAGTTCGCCGCACCGGACAGGTTCGGCGAGCGCCTCGGCGATGGGTCCCGCGGGACTGGCCAGCGCACGGGTGGCCACGTAGTCGGTGAGCTGCGCGGCCGCGTCGGCCGCCGCGCGGGCTGCTGCCGTCTCGATTCCGGGTCGGCTGAGGTAGTGCACCAAGGCGTCGGACCAGGCGAGCACGCTCTCCCGGTCTGCATCCTCGATCCCCAGGACGCGGCACACCACGTCGAGTGCGAACGGTCGGATGGCCTCGGCGAGCAGGTCGTGCGTGCCGGCCCCCAGGCCGCGCACATGGTGCCGCGCGGCAGAGAGGACCACCTCGTCCAGGGCACCGATCACGCGCGGGGTGAGCCGCGGTGCGACGATCCTGCGCACCCTCGTCTGAAACGGCGGGTCGGAGAAGACCAGCCATCGGGCGAGGAAGTCCTCCACGGCGAACACCTCGGCATGCCCGGCCGGGTCGAGCCGCGCCAGTTGGGCCTCTTTGGACCGTGCGCCGAGCCGCGGTTCGAGCAGCAGCTCCGACACATGGGCGTGCGAGGTCACGTACCACGCCCCGGTCGGCTCGTTCCACTGGACGGACCCCGTGTCGCGAAGCCAGGAGTAGAAGGGGTGGGGGTCCAGGGACGTGTAGGGGTCCAGGATGTGCTCGGGACGCCAGCGCGCAGGCTTCACGGGCTGCGCTCCGTCCGGCACATCGCTGCGGGGGGCTGTATTCAAGGACATGGCGACGCCTCCGGCGGGTCGGGTCAGGGGACCAGGGAGATTCCGTTCAGGCGGGGGGCGAGTTGCATGTCACGGATGTCGGTCTGGCCGAGCACCCACATCAGCCAGCGCTCCACACCGAGGCCGAAACCGGAGGTCAGCATCGGTCGGGCTTGCTTCATCCGCAGGTACCAGTCGTAGGAGGCCGTGTCCACGCAGTGATGCCGCAGGGCCGTGCGCGCCGCGATGTCGTCGATGTGCCGCTCACCAGCGCCGACCACCTCACCGATGCCGAACAACAGGTCGGCGTTGCGGGCCCGCTTGCGGCTGTCGTCCGCGTAGGCCTGGTAAAAGGGCACCGAGAGGTGGTCAAAGTGGGTCACCCACAAAACGGGCGCCACCTCGGCCATCAGCCGTCGCTCACCGTGCCGGGTCAAGGTCCGCCAGCCGCCCTCGTCCCGCACCGCTGAGGGGTCATCGCCGAGGACACGGACGGCCTCGTCGAAGGTGAGCCGGGGGAACTCCTTGAGCGCGGCCATGTGTTCGACATGACCGGTGGCCCCGGCCTGCCGGCTCACCGTGGCGGAGTGCTCGGCCAGGACAGCGCCGGCGAGCCGGCGCACGTAGTCCTCCACGGTGGCGATGACCTCGTCGAGGCCGCCGGGTATCTCCGCCTCGCTGTGAAAGAACTGGTTGAGGTGGGTGGCGTCGCTGTCTTCGCCGCGGAAGCTCGGCATCAGGTACCAGGCTCCGGAGGGGCTGAGCCGACAGCCGTACTCCAGCATGAACTGCATGGAGTCCGCCAAGTACGTGGGACGTCCGAACAACTCCACCTGGACGGGCAGGGAGTCGCTGCCCAGCCCCATCGGACTGGAGACACTGTCCGTGGTGATCGGCAGATGCATCGCCTGCACCCCCCGCTCGGCCCAGAAACGGGTGCTGACCACGGTCATGAGGTTCTGGAGCTCGGCGACCGTGCGGTGCAGCGGGCTGTCGAGGATCGCAAGGAAACGTTCGGGGTCGGCATGCCAGCCCGGGTGGGCGAAGGTGGCTGCTGTCTGCATGGGTGCCTCCGGGGCGCAGGATGAAACGGTGATGGGGGTGTGCTGAGCGGCCTGGCGGCCGCGGTGTACGGCAGGTCGGCCCTCACGGGGCAGTGGTGTGCCGGAGTGGCGGAGCATGTCGGTCCCGGTCGGGCGGCGAACATGTGAGATCGGCCAGGCGGGCGTGACGGACCGCGTCGACCCGACGTCGCACCAGCGTCCGCACGGCCCGCGTGGGGACGGCGATGGGGGAGGCGGCGAGGACCGCCAGGACCAGTGGGCCCTGCGGGCCGCAGCCGTGTCGACGGGCCAGTGCGACGGCTGCGGCAAGCAGCGGCACCACGGCACCGGCCCCCCGGACCGCCTCATCCGCCTCCCGCTCCGTCGCCGCAAGGCCGGCGATCGTTTCCAGCAGAGGGCCGGTCCGCCGACGCCACTGCGCGACGAGGCCCTGCTGGGCGCGACGGAAGTGCTCGGCGCCGGCCGGCTGCGCCCGTTCGAGGCTGGCCAGCAGCTCTGCCGTCGCGTGGTGACTCGACTCCTGAGCGAGCAGCCGCTCCCGGCGCGCGATGCCGGCCCGGTACTCGGCTGCGGCAACCAGCACCGTGTGTGCGCTCCACACAGCTGCCAGCCCTGCCGCGGTCGGCCGGTCCTGGCGGCCGACGAGAACCACTGCGGCCGACACATACCCTGTCGCGGCGAGGCACCACGGCAGGACGAGCCGCTGCTCGGCTCGGTCTGCCGGGGCCGTACGCCACCTGGCGAGCAGATCGCTGTTGCCCCGTGCGACGAAATAGCCGATGTCTGCCCGCGCCAAAGTGCGCCCGACGTCGTCCGCCGCACGGTAGCGGGCGGCGCTGTGCGCTGACCGCGTCAGTGGGCCGTCGGCACCGCCCCAGACGGCGCACGCGAGCGTTGCGGCGAGCCCGACCGCTGTCAGGGGGGCCGACGCCCTACGGGACGCCGGGTGTCGTTGGAGCGCAGCCGCTGTCACCAGGGCTGGGAGCCCCGGGGCAAACGCGGCGAGGATGTCGCCAAGGAGCGCCCGACCTGCGCCCGGACGCCGCGCGCCCTTGCCCGCCCCAGTCGGCAGGTCCGCGCCGCGGTCCGCGCTCACCGGAGCAGGCGTGGACCGGCCCGAGGGCATCGACATGTCGGCGAAACGTCCGAAAACCAGTGCCACACCACTCAGTTGGGCCGCGAGGACCGTCCAGCGCAGTCTCCGCCGGCCGATGCTCGGGTCGAGCACCACCGCGTGCCCTCGGCTGAGGGAGTCCAGTACCACATAGTGGCCGACCCGCAGATGGAGGATGCTCGCACGCGGCAGAGGCGGCACCGAACCGTCGAGCGGTATCCGCACGGCCCGGGCCGCGAGCCCGGACTCCCGCGCGAAGGACAGGAGTTCCCTGGCGCTCCAGCGCCGGTCGGCCAGTTCCTGCGACTGCAGGGCCGCCGGGCGCCGGCCGGCGTGGTGGCCGAGCACCATCAGCAGACAGGCCGCGCCACAGCCGTGCAGAGTCACCTGGGAATGAAAGGGAATGCGCCGACGCATGGCGGGAGTTCCTTGTCGCTCTGATCACATGGCCGGTACCGGGCGGGATGACGCGCAAGCACGTCATCCCGCCGCGGCGCGTTCGGACGAGTGGGCTGCCCGAGCGTCAGATGGTCTCGGCGAGCATGGCGCTGCCGATGACGTCGTCCAGCTCCTCGTCGGCGATGGCCGCGAGAACCTCGTCCACGATGTACTCGACGTTCTCCATAACTTTCTCCTTCACAAGAGGGAAACCGAAAAGGGTTTCCAGCGAACGGACGGTCAAAATTCCGTCCGAGGTTGGTACGGCCATCGGTTCCGGGAATTGCTCGCCGGCAGGCCCGTACCATCCGGCCCACATACGTGGTCCGGAAATCCATGGGTTCGCCGTCGCACTCAGCGGGTCGCGAGCGGCGGGACGGCGGAGGAGTCACCGGTGATCTCGATACGCAGCTCACAGGCGCATTCGGTCACCAGGTGCATCAGTTCGGGTGAGGAGGCGAGGACCGCCGCACGCAACTGCTCCAAGACCCCTGCGGCGGCCTCCGGCAGGAGGCGGGGCGGGAACCCGACCGCGGCGCGCACTGTCAGGCGGTGCGGCGCACGCCCCGCTGCCGGCCGGAACTCACAGGCTACCAACGGGATCGTCCCCGCCGTGGACTGCCAGGGGGCCAGACTCGACACAGGAGCGTGGCACAGCTCGGGCAGCCGCTCCGCGGTCTCCCGCAACGCGTAGGGCCTGAAGACCGGTACGCGGCCGCCCCTCGCGCGCACCGTCGGCACGAGAGCGGTTCGGCCCAGCAGGGCCACTGACAGCTCGCCGGCGTCGCAGTCGGAGCGGACCGCCTCGACCAGGTCGCCGGTGTCATAGCGGATCAGCGGCTGCGCCTGCGAGAAGGGATACAGCTCGGTCAGCACCAGGCGGCCCACCCCCTCACGCACCGGATCGCCCCCGTCCAGGGGGACGACCTCGGGCACCACGATCGCGTCGAAGTGAAACAGGGAGCAGCGCTCGCACCGGGTGGCACCTCCCGCCACCTCCGAGAGGCTGTAGCGGTGCACGACTCGTCGCGACTCCGGCACGGTCCGGGTCAGAAGATCTTGCTGGGCGCGGGAGAGGAAGTCCGCCACAGCGACGATCCGCCGGATTCTGCGCCGCGCGGCCTCGTTCCCCGGCTCGGACAGCACCGTGGCGAGGAGGGTCAAGTCCTGTGGCGATCCGCTCAGTTCGTATTCACAGAGGTGCTCCGGGAGATCGGGGAAGAGGCGGTCGCGGGCCAACAGGGCAACTGACCGCTCCACCTCCCGGGCTGTCAGCAGACTGAGCGACACTGCACGCTGGGCGCCGGTGCGGGCACCGAGGACAGCACCATGGTGGCGGGCCGACAGAGTCGTGAAGTGGACGATCGGATTGCTCTCACCCCTTCGCGCCCGGGCCTTGGCGCTCAGACGGTGCCGGAAGGAGTCCAATGCCGCCAATTCCTCGGCGCACCGGAAGCGGCGCACCGGCTGTCCGGTCGTCGTACCGGTGCTGTGGAGCATGACACTGGGCGTCCGCCCCGGATGCACCATCCGGTCGCCGTGCTCGGCCAACTCGTCCCGTCCGACCACCGGCAGCCGGGCCAGGGCGTCCGTCGTGGCGATCTCTCCTGAGGCGGACCTACCCCAGTGTTCGGCGTAGAACGGGATGGCTTCGGCATGCCGGATGGTTTCCGGCAGGAGCCGATCGCGGAGTGCTGATTTCGCTCCCCGTTCGTTCCCGCGCATGCCCGCATCTCCTCGTTCTCGGTGGCCGGCGCATTCGCCCCTGGCGTCGTGGGCCTTTCCTCGGCCCGGGAACAACATTTCCGTATCTCCGCAAGACCGGCTAGTCACGAAATTCCGGTCCCGGAGGCCGGGGCTCCGCTCTGTGTCGGTTCAGGAGAGGTAGCCGTGCCGAAAGGCGAGCATGATGAGTTGGGTGCGGTTCGCACTCCCCGTCTTGGTGCGGAGCCGGCGCAGATACGTGTCCACGGTGTGCCGGCTGACACCGAGGTTCCGGGCGATTTCCCGGTACGTGCCCCCAGCCGCCAGAAGTGAGAGGACCTGCCGTTCGCGAGGGGTCAGGGAGAACGGCTCGGCGGTGGCGTCAATGGTCAAGGGGGTCTCCTTTCAGCCGGCTTCAACCGGCCGGACGGAACCAGGACAGGCCGGACGGCGAGCCCCTGACAGCGGACCGCAGGGGGCTCCTCCCTGGGGGGCGCGTGACCTGTGGACGCGACCCAGCATGGCCCGCTGCGAGCGGATTCCGGGCTCTCGGCGGGACCTCACCAACCTGTCTGGCATGAAACTGGCAAGCCCTCAGACACTATGAAAACGCCCGAAACCTCTTCATTCGGCTCGACGAACGCGGGGAATCGGCGCCCAGGAACCGCCGGAGACGTGCCCTACCGGTACCGGCGGTCACCGTGGCGGCCCTGAGGAATGACAGGCACCAGCGGCATGGAAGCGCGGCGAGCCGCACCTTCCTCGCGAGTTGTAGCACCGCACCGCCACAGGACCCCTGAAGGGTGCGTCTCGCACGATCTCCCGGGTCCGGCAGCCCTCCACTGTCCAGTCACCGCGCGGGAACGCGCGCACCACCAGCTCTCGTAACCAAGGAGTCTCAGCATGTCAGCGGACATCACGGTCGTACTCGCCCACGGCGCATGGGCGGACGGTTCCAGCTGGAGCAAGGTCATCGCCCGGCTCCAGGCTCAGGGCATCCGCGCCGTCGCTGCGCCGCTGCCCCTGACGTCCCTTCAGGATGATGTGGCGGCCCTGGAAGACACCCTTCAGCACGTGGGCGGGCCGGTCGTCCTCGCCGGACACGCCTATGTCGGCGGGGTGATCGGATCGACCACGGCGGACAGTGTCCGTGCGCTGGTCTACGTCGCGGCGCTCGCGCCGGACGAGGGCGAGACCGTCGACGAGGTCTTCATGCGCGGCACCCCGCACCCCGACGCGCCGGCCGTGACGCCGAACGAGCGCGGCCTCGTCTGGCTGCCCTACGAGGCGTTCCCCAACGCGTTCGCGCACCTGGCCACCGCCGAGGAGCAGGCCCTGCTGCGCGCGGTCCAGCGTCCGATCGCGGCAGCCGCGATCAGCACCCCGGTGGGTCGTCCGCTGTGGAAGGTCCTCCCGAGCTGGTACCTGCTCGCCCAACAGGACCGCATGATCCCCGCCGAGAACCAGCGCTTCATGGCTGAGCGCATGGGCTCCACGGTGCGGGTCCACGACGTGGACCACACGCCGCTCGTGACCGCTCCGGACATCGTCACCGACCTCCTCATCGAGGTCGTGGAACAGACGAGGAAGACCCTCTAGTGCGGCCGCCGGCCCGGTCTCAGCCCACGATCCCGTGTTCCCAGGCCCACGCCGCGATCTCCACGCGATTGCGAGCCTGGAGTTTGTCCTGGATGCGGCTGAGGTGGCTCTTGACGGTGCTGAGGGCGAGCGTCAACTGTTCGGCTATCTCGTTGTTGGTGCGGCCACGGGCGACCAGTGTCACCACCTTCAGCTCCTGCGCGGTCAGCCGCCTCGCGGCCGCGGCCCTGGTGTCGGCGGGGGACGAACTGCCGAGGTGTTCGAGCAACCGCACCGTGACGGAGGGAGAGATGAGGGAGTCGCCGTTGACGGCGGCGTACACGGCCTCGGTCAGCAGCCGGGGGCCGGAGTTCTTGACCACGAAGCCGCTGGCGCCGGCCCGCAGTGCGCCGTAGACGTACTCGTCGAGGTCGAAGGTGGTGACGACGACGACCTTCGTCCGGGATGTCGCGCCTCCGGAGTCCTGGCGCACCAGTTTCGTGGCCTCCAGGCCGTCGAGCTTCGGCATACGTATGTCCATCAGGCACACGTCCGGCCGCAGCCGACGTACGGCTTCGACGGCCTGCACGCCGTCGGCGGCTTCCCCGACCACTCGGATGTCGGGCTGGCTCTCCAGGATGAGACGGAAGCCCGTCCGCACCATCTCCTGGTCGTCGGCGATCACCACTGAGACACTCACGGCGCTTCTTCACTCCGTCGCTTCACGGGGTAGGTCTCTGTCGAATTCTGCCCGTTGAGTTGAACTCAGCGGAGGGCGGCCCCGGTCAGTGTCCTTGCGGTCCGCACGGCGCTGGCGACAGCGTCGTCGGGACAGAGCCCGCACAGGTCGGTGAGGGCGAAGAGGGCCTCGGCGCTCACCACCACCGCAAGGTCCTGCTTGAGCTGGGCGAACGCCTCCGGCTCCGTCACCCCCAAAGGGTCCTGGTGGCGGAGTCCGTCACCGCATGGGTATGGAAGCGGCCAGTTCCCAGCCGCCCTCGGGCATCGGCCCGCTGGTGAGCTCACCGCCCAGTTCGGCCACCCGCTCGGTGAGGCCGACCAGGCCGAAGCCGCTCGGACCGAACCGCATCCGGCCGCGCTGTGGCCGGGCCGCGTCGTCGCGCACACGGACGACCAGCCGGTCCCCCTCGGTGGCCAGCAGGACATGCACGGTGGTGGCCGTGCGGGCGTGTTTGCGGATGTTGGTCAGACCCTCCTGCACCAATCGCTCGACGGATTTGGCAAGTTGCGGCGACCAGGTGGAGCTGTCCACCCCGTCGGCCACGTTCAGCCAGGCGTGCTGCCCGGGGCTGGAGAAGCGGTGCACCAGCGCCTCGACCGTCGTCATGGCGGGTGCGACCGGTGCCGCCCCCGCGTCACCGGTGTCCCGCAGTAGCCGGACCATACGGCTCATCGCCACCAGCCCGTCCTGGCCGGTCCTCTCGATGTTCGCGAACAGCTCCCGCGCCGTACCCGGATCGCGCTCCACGGTGTGTTCTCCGGCCTGGGCCTGGACGACCATGGCCGTGACGTAGTGGGCCACGTGGTCGTGCAGGTCGCGAGCGAGATCGAGGCGCTCGGACTGGCGCACCCGCTCGGTGGCGGCCCGGCGTCTGCCGTCCTCCGCCCGCAGATAGCCGCCCAGCAGTGCGAAGCCGATCGGCAGCAGCGTGAACAGCCCGTCGATCCGGTCGAGCACGGGCAGGTCCGTCAGCGCCGGAGCCCGGCCCTGCATGCGCACCACCGCCACGAACAGCCCCACCGCCGTCAGGACGAGCGGCAACCGCCGTCCGTACCGGCAGGTCAGACACAACAGCACCAGCAGTCCGAGGAGTTCGGCCCAACCGGGGGTGCGCTGCAGCACCGTACGTTCCACCAGCGAGGTCATCAGCAGGGAGACAGCCGCGGCGGTGGCGGCCAGTGCCGCGGCCGGCCATTCCCGTCCGGTCCGGTACGCGTACAGCGTCCCGGCGGCCAGGCCCGACACCACGGCGCCGCTCGCGAGGAACGCGGCGCCGAGGCCACTGCGGCTGACCACTGCCCCGTCCAGGAGCAGGAGCAGAGCGCAGGGGCCGGCCATGGCGAGGGACCCCGGGGCGGAGCGCGGGCGCAGTGGGAACATGGCGCGAAGGATAGACGGCCGTTCGGCCCGGAGACGGTACCCCTCAGTCGGACGGAGCCGCACATGGACACAGCCTCGCGCCTTCTGCGGAGTGCCCCCGACCGGGCTTGAGCCGGCCACATACGTACTTTCGGCCGATGCGGCTTTGCCGAATGCCGTCTTTCGACCGCACCGGCACCCGTGGGCCGCGATCCAGACTGGGGCACACCCAACGACGGCGCATCACAAGGAGTTGCAGTGCAGGCCAACGCCATGAAGTCCCGCACGTCTCGTGTCTACGTCAAGTCCGCCCTGCTGGCGGGCGCTTCGGCCGTGGCAGCCCTGTCACTCACCAGCTGCGGCCTGTTCGGCGACAGCTGGGACGTCAAGCTGGAGGTGACCGGAAAGGGGAGCGTCAACGTCGACTACAACTTCTCCGGTGAGACCGTGCCGAAGCACGACACCGGGAAGCAGCTGCCCTGGACCAGGACACAGAACGTCGGCTACGGCTTCAACAGCGTCTCGGTCAGTGACGCGGCCCCCGGCACCGTCTGCCGCATCTATGTCGACGGCAAACTGAAGGAAGAGAAGAAGCCCGACGCCAAGGGCAACCTGTCGTGCAACGTCAGCGTGCAGAACTGATCCGATGACCGCGAACCTGCTCACTCCTACGACGATCCGCGCCGCCGGCGTCACCAAGGTGTACGGCCCCGGGGCGGCCGGCAGCGGCGCGACAGCGACGGTGCACGCTCTGCGGGGGGTCGATCTGGGGATCGCCCAGGGACGATTCATGGCGATCATGGGACCCTCCGGCTCCGGGAAGTCCACCCTGATGCACTGCCTGGCAGGCCTCGACCGGCCGACCTCCGGAACGATCACCATCGAGAACACCGAGATCACCGCACTGTCCGAACGGCAACGGACAGACCTGCGCCGCGATCGTATCGGCTTCGTCTTCCAGCAGTACCACCTGCTGCCGGAGCTGAACGGCTCGGAGAACATCCTGCTGCCGTTGGAGATCGCGGGCCGCCGTCCCGACCACGACTGGCTGGACACGGTCGTGGGCGCACTGCAGATCGGCGACCAACTGGACCGTAAGCCCTCGGAGTTGTCGGGCGGCCAGCAACAGCGCATCGGAATCGCAAGGGCATTGGCGGCCCGGCCGGCCGTAGTCTTCGCCGACGAGCCCACCGGCAATCTGGACGCCTCGTCGGGCCGCGACGTACTGGAGTTCCTGCGTTACTCCACACGCGAGTTCGGCCAGACCGTCGTCATGGTGACCCATGACCCGACCGCCGCCGCGTACGCCGACCGGGTCGTGCTGCTGCTCGACGGCCGGGTCGGCGGCAGCCTCGACGCGCCCACCCCCGAGACCGTCCTCAATGCCCTGCAGAAGCTGAAGGGGAGATGACGATGACGACACCAGCATCGGGACTGGTCTCGGCGACCGTACGCAGGATCGGGCAGCGGCCGTCCAGGCTGCTTCTCACCGGCTGCACACTGATCGTGACGGCTTTCTTCCTCACCGCTTCCACAGTCTTCACCGCCACGCTGAAGCGGCAGTTGGGGGACACCCTGTCCACCGTGGCGGCGGGCACGAGCGTGGTCGTCGGTACTGACGGCGAGCACCTGCTGGACGACGCACGGCTGGCGCGGCTGACCAGCCTTCCGGGGGTGACCGAGGCGCAGCCGGTCGCCAGGGGCGAGGCACTCGTCGAAGGCGCCGGCCGTGACCCGTACCCGCTGATCGGTACGGCGCTGACAGGGCCCCAGGCCATCGTCCGCCCAGTGCGCGGCACCCTGCCCGAGCGGCCCGGAGAAGTCGCGGTGACCAAGGCGATGGGCGAGCGCCGGGGGCTGGGCGTCGGCAGCCGGATCACCCTGGTGCCGCAGGAATCCTGGCTTACCTCCGCGACCCGGCACCGCGCACCGCGCACCGTGACGATCACGGCCGTCGTGCAGGCGCCCCAGGCCCTGGCTACGGGGGTGTTCACCACCCCCTCGAACGCCCGCACATGGCTGGGCACCAAAGGCTGGCAGCAGGCGCTGCTGCGCGCCGGCGACCGCCCCGCCGCCGAGGTGAAGGCCATGGCAGGCAAGGAGTTGGGCGCGGGCTTCACCACCTGGACCGGTGCCGAGATACGCACGAAGGGGAGCGAGAGGGGCTCCGTCGGCGCACTGTCCACGCTGCTCACCGCCTTCGTCGTGGTGGCGCTGCTGGCCGGAACCGTGATCGTCTCCACGACGTTCCGGGTGCTGCTCGCCCGCGACCAGAAGCGGCTGGCCCTCCTGCGCTGCATCGGCGCCCGCCCGGCGCAGGTGATGCGGTCCGTGCTGACGGAGGCGGCGCTCGCCGGGCTGGTCGCCGGAATGCTCGGGGTCGGTGCGGCCGTCGGCTGCGCCGCCGCTGTCACCGCACTCAGCGGCCTGCCGGGCCCGCAGCTGCCGGTGCCGACCCTGTTCGGCTGTGTGCTCGTCTCGGTGCTGGCCGCCGTCGGCGCAGCCACACCGGCGGCCTGGGCGGCGGCACGCATTGCGCCGGTGACCGCGCTGTCCAGCGCGGCGACCCGCAACGCTCCGGACCGGACCGGCCGGGTGCGCACGCTGACCGGGGTGCTCTGCCTGGCCGCTGCGCTGCTGCTCGGCACGGCGGCCGAGTTCGGCGGCGGCGCGGACTCCGGCGCGGCGGCCATCGGCTCCGTCGCCTCGGGAATCGCCCTGTTCGGGTGCTTCCTCGCTCTCGGGCCCACGCTGCTGCGCGCCACGGTGCGCGTCGCGCACCGGCCCGTACGGGCGGTGGCCGGGCTGGACGGCGCGCTGGCGCTGCGCAACCTCGGCCGCGCCGGACGCCGCAGCGCGGCCTGTGCGGTGGTCCTGATGCTGGGCATCAGCATGGTCGCCGCGGTGCTCGTGACGCTGACCTCCGTGCAGAACGGCATGGACCGGCGGCTGGCGGCGCGTGACCCGGCCGACGTGGTGATCGACGTTCCGCGGACGGGGAAGTCGGCTCTCACCGCGGACGTGGTGAGAGACGTCCGGGCGCTGCCCGAGACCGGCGCCGTGGTGCCCGTCACCGTTGGCGACGGCTCGGCCGCCGGGCCCAGGGGCCGCTACCGCGACTACGAGATCCACGGCATCGACCCGAGCGCGGTGCCCGAACTGCTCACCGGCACCGTCCCCGTCCCTGACCGGGGAACGCTGCGGCCCGGACAGGCCAGCCTGTCCACGACCACGGCGGCGGCTCTCGGCGTCCGGACCGGCGAGAGGATCTCCGTGCGCACGGCCGACGGCAAGACGATCAGCGCCCAGGCGGCCCGGATCCATCCCGCGAACAACCCCGCCCTCGGTGATATCGCCCTCCTCCCACAGGACTTCGCGAAGCTGGCTCCCCACGCGTCCGTACGATCCCTGTACGTCAACGCCACCGACCGCGCCGACCCGGCGTCCCTGCGCGGCCCCCTGGACCGTGTCCTGCCGCTCGACCCAGCGCTGCACCTCACCTACACGGGTGAGGACCGCATCACCACCCGGCAGTCGATCGGCGACCTACGGATCATGGCCCTGGGCCTGGTCGGCATCACCGTTCTGGTCTCGCTCGTCGGCGTCGCGGTCACACTGACCCTGTCCGTCATGGAACGCGCCCGTGAGAACGGCGTACTGCGCGCTGTGGGCATGCGCGGTTCGCGGCTGCGCTCCGTACTGGCCTGGGAGGCCGGACTGCTGGGCCTGTACGCGGCTGTCCCGGGCACCGCTCTGGGCGCGCTCTACGGCACCCTGCTCCTCGGTGCGCTGCCCGACCTCAGCATTCCCACGATCCCTTACGGCCAGCTCACTCTCACGGTCACGGTCGCGCTGATCCTCGCACTGGCAGCCTCCGTCCTGCCGGCCTCCCGCACGGCGACGACGTCACCCATGCTCGCGCTGCAGGCGGACTGAACCGCCGCGCGACACCCCCTCTCGGCCGTTTTCGCCGCGCGTACAGCATGGCCTGGGCCGCCGTGGAGGCGACGCCGATCACGACGAACCAGAACGCTTCCCTGGTCAGCGCGGTGCGGCCGAGCCAGGTGGTGGCGCTGCGTCGTGCGCTGAGGCGCCGCACCCCACCATCATGGGGCCGCCGTGCGACCCGTCGAGCTGTGCGGAGCGCCGGTTCAACCATTCGGCTGACGGCAGACGCCCGCATGCACGACAGGCGCGGAGAGTCGACCCGATCTGCGCCGGTGTGTGGCTGACGATTTGACAGGCCCTGATGGAGCGGTGGGGTTCGATGCCCACGTTGAGAGACGGTCTGGGTATAGGGGAGGCAGTCGTTGGACAGTGGCGGACGGCCGCCGGCTGCGGGCTCCGGCGGGTCGCAGCGGCGGGGATCGGACGAGGGTCACGCGCAGGGGCGCCTCGAGCGCGTTCGTGCTGCCGCGGCGGCGCGGGCCACCAAGGTGGCCGCTCGTGCCAGGGCCCTCGTGCGCCGGGCCGAGCAGGCTCCTCCGCCCCCGGGACCGTTCCGCCCCGGCTTCTGGCGCAGTCCGGTCCGCGGCCCCTGGCTGACGTCCGTGTTCGGCCTGGTGCTGCTGATCGGCATCCCGCTGCTCTTCGTCACCGGGCTGCTCTCCTACGCCTCCTACAACCCTGACCTGAGCCCCCTCAACGACGAGACTGCCGACAAGGGCGTCCTGGGCTTCTACCTCTTCAGCTGGCCCACGCATCCGTACTGGCTGTACCGGCTGCTCCAGGGCGTGCACGTGACGCTGGGCGTGGTGCTGGTGCCGGTGCTGCTGGCCAAGTTGTGGTCGGTGATCCCGAAGCTGTTCGAATGGCTGCCGGTGCGCTCCATCGCCCACGGCCTGGAGCGGCTTTCCCTGCTGATGCTGGTCGGCGGTGTCATCTTCGAGTTCGTCACCGGCATCGTCAACATCCAGCTGTACTACGTCTTCCCGGGCTCGTTCTACCGCCTGCACTTCTACGGCGCCTGGGTGTTCATCGCCGCCTTCGTCGTCCACGTGTGCCTCAGACTCGGCCGGATGATCCGGGCTCTGCGCTCGCGCAGCCTGGGCGCCGAACTGCGCACCGACCTCGCCCACACCGTGCCCGAACCCCCCGATCCCGACGGCCTGGTGGCAGCCTCTCCCGCACCGCCCACGATGACCCGCCGCGGCGCGGTGGGCATGGTGGGAGCGGGATCGCTGCTCCTGTTCGTCGTGACCGCGGGACAGAGCATCGGCGGCCGGCTGCGCGCCACCGCGCTGCTCGCACCACACAACCGCGACCCGGGCAGCGGCCCGAACAGCTTCCAGATCAACAAGACGGCGGCGAAAGTCGGCGTCACCCCCGCCCTCGTCGGCCCCACCTGGCGGCTGGAGGTCCACGGACGCGGAGCGCCACGGGTCTTCACCCGCGAGCAGCTCCTGGCGATGCACCAGCACGCCGCCGCACTGCCGATCGCCTGCGTGGAGGGATGGTCCACCGAGGACCAGCACTGGAGCGGCCTCAGGCTGGCCGACCTCGCCGCCTTGGCCGGACTGCCCGACGCCGCAAGCGTCCTGGTCCAGTCCATCCAACCCCCCGGCCCCTTCACCCGGGTGATGCTGCGGGGCAACCAGATCCACGACCCCCGAGCGCTGCTCGCCCTCCGCGTCAACGGCGCGGACCTCTCACTCGACCACGGCTACCCGGCCCGCATCATCGTCCCGGCCAACCCCGGCGTGAACAACACCAAGTGGGTCCACCGGCTCACCTTCAGGGCGTGACCATGGCACGATTCGCACGCTGGTACGGCTCCGGCCCCCTGCATCTGCTCGTCCTGATCGCCTCGTTCGCCCTGACCGGCTACGCCATGGTGCGCCTGTTCACCGTCCAGCCCTGGGAGGTGGCGATCTGGTTCGTCGGTGCGGCGATCCTCCACGACCTCATCCTGCTGCCGCTGTACTCTCTGGCCGACCTGTCGGCCCTCTCCGTACTGCGGCACCGAGCCCCCGCCGGACCGACGGTGCCGTGGATCAACTACCTGCGCGTTCCCGCCTTCCTGTCAGGTCTGCTCCTGCTGGTCTGGTTCCCCCTCGTCCTGCGTCTGGCGGTTCCCTACCCCGGCGACACCGGTCTGTCGGACAGTGTCTACCTCGGCCGATGGCTGGCGATCACCGCCGTGCTCTTCGCCGCCTCCGCAGCGGCCTTCGCGGTGAGACTGCGCGGCGCGCGCCGGGCCGGCCGCGGCGACGAGAGCCGACCCGCCGCAGGGCATGGCGCAGCACCGTGACAGCGGACGAGGACGAGCCGTACGACGCCGACGAGGATCCCTACGCGCTCGCCCTGCGACCCGGCCCTGAACCGGTATTCCTGCGGCTGGCCGACGGGCGCCGCATCCGGATGCCGGTGCACCGCTGGCACGAGCAGCCCACGGCGGCAGACAAGACCGTGCTGAAACACTGCATCGGCCCCGTCCTCGACGTCGGATGCGGCCCGGGCCGCATCTGCAGAGCACTCCTGAGCCGCGGAGTCTTCGCCCTCGGGGTCGACATCACACCTCGCGCGGTCGCCCTGACCTGTGCCCTGGGCGGGCTCGCACTGTGCCGATCGGTCTTCGACCAGCTGCCGGCCGAGAGAGGCTGGAAGACGGTACTGCTCATCGACGGCAATATCGGCATCGGAGGCAACCCCCATAGCCTGCTGCGCCGCTGTGGCGAACTCATCGCCCCCACCGGGCGCCTCGTCGTCGAGGTCGACCCCCATGACGTCGAAGAGCTGTGCATCGTCCGGTTCGAGAACCTCCAAGGCCAGAGCGGTCCGTACTTTCCCTGGGCGCGGGTCGGGCGACCAGCGCTCCACAGGATCGCCGAAGACCTTGCCCTCAGCGTCACCGACCAGTGGGGATACGGCCGCCGACGCTTCCTCGCCCTCGGCCGCCCGGATTCGGCCTCGTGGCCTCGCTGATGACGCGGGGTCGGCCACGCCGCGGCGGGGAGACACGACGCACGCCGAGCGCGGCACCAGCTCGTGCCACTCGCTCGGAGCAAACGTCGGCAACCGGCACGTGCGATCCACCGATCGTGCTGATTGGCTGGAGGTGAATCCGCTGTTCAGGAAGGCTGGGATCCATGTCACCCGTCAGGCACCTGGAGAGACCTGCGTCGCAGGCGACTGCTCACGTCGTCCCGGCCGGGCCGCGTCCGGCCCGAGGTGGACGGGCTGCGACGCATGAGTGCGCGACCGATCGGTGACCACGCCCTGCTGTCCGACTGCCGCTCGGCCGCGCTGGTGACCTCCGACGGCTCGGTGGACTGGCTGTGCCTGCCCCGCTTCGACAGCCCGGCGATCTTCGCCCGACTCCTCGACGAGGACGCCGGCCACTGGTCCATCCGCCCTGTCACCGGCTCGGTCGACATCAGCCGCCGTTACGTCGAGGACACCCTCGTTCTGGAGACGGTCTTCCGTACGACCGGGGGCACTGCGGTCCTGCGGGATGCCCTTGCCCTGGGACGGCGCGAACGCGGGCACGCGCTCGGCACCGCCTCCCCCGGAATGCTGCTGCGGCAGATCACCTGCACCGAAGGGCGGATGGACATCGAGATCGCCTACGCGCCGCGCCCGGAGTTCGGACTCGTCCACCCACTCCTCTCAGCCGTGCCGGGTGGGCTTGCGGCGTACGGGGGAGCCCATGCTCTGCTGCTGTCGAGCCCCGTCGACCTGCGGGTGAGCGGCTCCACGGCCCACGGCCGAATCCCGCTCATGGCGGGGCACCGCCTCGGATTCGCCCTGCACGTCGGGACGGCGTGGGAGAGGGAGTCGGCGGCCTGGCGGGCGGGACGGATCCGGCGTCGTATGTCCGACACCGTCGAGGGCTGGCGGTCCTGGTCGAAGCTCCACCGCGGCTACGTCGGCCCCTGGCAGGACGAAGTGAGCCACAGCGGGCGCGTGCTACGGGCCCTGACCTTCACTCCCACCGGGGCCATCGTCGCCGCGGCCACCACCTCTCTGCCCGAGAAGACGGGCGGAACGCGCAACTGGGACTACCGCTACACATGGGTCCGCGACGCCAGCTTTACCATTCAGGCACTGGCCACGGCCGCCTGCGAGAAGGAGAAGAACCGGTTCTTCGGCTTCCTCGCCCGGGCCGCGGCAACCCAGCTCGACCGCGGCGCCGACCTGCAGATCATGTACGGCATCGGCGGAGAACGTGACCTCAGCGAGCGACCCCTGCCCCACCTGACCGGCTGGCGCAACAGCAGCCCCGTTCGGATCGGCAACGACGCCTGGCGCCAACGCCAACTCGACGTCTACGGCGAACTCCTCGACGCCGCAGCCCAGACCCTTCCACCCGATGAGCCCCTCGACCCAGCCACCCGCACCTTCCTGCTCCAGGCAGCCGAGACAGCCGCCCTACGGTGGACCCAACCGGATCAAGGCATCTGGGAAAGACACGGACCCAGCAGACACTTCCTCCACTCGAAACTGATGTGCTGGGTCGCCCTGGACCGCGCCATCAGCATGGCCCCAGCCCTCCAGGCCGACGAACGCCTGCCCCACTGGCAGCACGAGCGCGACCAGATCCGCCAGGCCATCGAACAACGCGGCTGGAACCCCGACCTGGGCGCCTTCGCCCAGGCCTTCGACACTGACGACCTCGACGCCTCCGCACTGATGCTGCCCATCGTCGGCTTCCTGCCACCACACGACCCCCGCATCCAGTCCACCGTGCTGGCCATCGCCACACACCTGACCGACCACAACGGGCTGGTCCACCGCTACCTCACCGACGAACTACAGGAGGAGGAAGGCACCTTCCTGCTGTGCACCTTCTGGCTTGCCCAAGCCCTCGCCCTCACCGGCCACACCGCCCGTGCACGACACGCCTTCCAAACCGCCCTCGCACACGCCAACGATCTCGGCCTGCTGGCCGAGGAGACCGACTCCACCACAGCAGAGGCCCTCGGCAACTTCCCCCAAGCCTTCAGCCACATCGGTCTCATCAACGCCGCTCGCGCCATCCGCGATGCCGAGCGACAAGAAATGCCCGCCTAGAAGACTCATGAAGATCTTGGTGGGGGGCTGTCCGGCCGGAGGCCGGACGCGTACGGAACTTTGTGTAAGTCCTCGGATTTCACTTGGTGTTGAGCCGGTCCTCGAAGAAGAGTGAGAACTGGTTCAGTGCCTTCTTCCAGTGTGCCGCGACGTGGTTGACATCGCGTGCTCTGGGGGTGATCTGCTCGCGGACGGCGAGGTAGAGCACCTTCAGCGCGGCTTGTTCCGAGGGGAAGTGGCCGCGGTTGCGGGTGGCCTTCCGCAGCCGTGCGTTGATCGATTCGATCAGGTTCGTCGAGTAGACGACCTTCCTTATCTCCGGCGGGAAGGCGAGGTAGGGGGTGAATTCGCTCCACGCGGCCTGCCAGGTCCTCACGATCGCGGGATACCTCTGGCCCAGCTCGCCCGCGGCGAAGTCGGCGAGGGCCTGCTCGGCCGCCTGCTCGGTCGGGGCGGCATAGATGGCCTTCAGCTCCGAGACGAGCTTGGTGTGGTGCTGCTTGGAGGCGAACCTCAGCGAGGCACGGATCAAGTGGATCACACATGTCTGGACGGTGGCTTTGGGCCAGGTCGCGGTGACCGCGTCGGGCAGGCCCTTCAGCCCGTCGCAGGCCACGATGCACACGTCCTCGACGCCGCGGTTGCGGAGCTCGGACAACACGGTCATCCAGGTCGTGGCGCCTTCGCCCTCGTCGCCGGCCCACAGGCCGAGCACGTCCTTGCAGCCGTCCATGTCCACCCCGACGGCCAGGTAGACCGGCCGGGAGGCCACGGACCCGGAGCGGATCTTCACCCACAGCGCGTCGATGTAGATGATCGGCCAGACGGCGTCCAGCGGTCTGTTCTGCCATGCGTCGAGCTCGTCGGTGACGGCGTCGGTGACCTTGCTGACCAGGTCCGGTGAGACCTGGACGCCGTACAGGCCGGCCAGGTGCGAGCGGATGTCGCGCACCGACATGCCGCGGGCATACAGCGACAGGACCTGCTCGTTGAAGCCCGCAAGTCGCCTGGCGTGCTTGGGTACCAGCTGAGGCGCGAAGGACCCGTCACGATCCCTCGGAACGGCCAGCGTGACCGCGCCGGCATCGGTCAGCACCGTCTTCAGCGATGTGCCGTTGCGGCTGTTGCCCGAGCCGCGGCCCGCGGGATCGTGCTTCTCGTATCCGAGGTGATCGGTCATCTCCGCGTCCAGGGCCCGCTCCAGCACGGCCCGGGTCACCTCTGTCAGCAGCCCGCCGTCACCCAGCAGGGCTGCGCCCGAGGCGTCGGCGCGGTCCAGCAGCCGCTCGACGACCTCATCCACGAGCTTGTCCTCGGCCGGTTCGACGGCCGGGATCTCGTTGTCGTTCATGTCCGTCCGTCCCGGCTGGCCAAAGGCCCCAGGTCAGAGCCCTGACCAGCCTGTCACATCACGGACTTACACGATCTTTCAGACACGCCCCGGAGGCCGGGCAGCCCCTGTTCGCTATGCGGTGGCCGGGGCGAGTTGCCAGCTGCCGCCGGTGTGGGTGAGTCCGAGGTTGATCAGTCGGCGGAGGTTGAGAGCGGCGGCTCGGGTGTGGAGCCAGGTGTTGTTGGCGATGGTCCCGCGGTAGCGCAGGCGGCGGTTGCCGTGCTGGACGAGCCAGGCGACGGCTCGTTCGACCGGTGGTCTCCAGCGCCGGTAGTCGGCTTGCCAGTCCGGGTCGGTGGCGGCTTGGTGGCGGGCTGCGGCCTGGAGGGCGTGGTGGGGGCGGATGGTCAGGATGCGGCCGGCCTTGGCCTTGGTGCACCGCTCACGCAGCGGGCATCCGGTGCACAGGTCCTTGAAGGCGGCCTTGCGCTGGTGGTGCTGTCCGCCGGGGTCCGACAGAGGGACCGTGTGCCCGGCGGGGCAGGTCACGAGGGCGGCGGTGGTGTTGATGGTGAAGTCGTCCGGGGTGAAGCCGCCGGGGACGGCGGGCCGTAGCGGGGCGGGCTTGAAGAACAGCCGGTGTCCCGCCTGGTGGAGGGCTTGGCGCGTGTCGCCGGCGGAGTAAGCGGTGTCGCCGAAGGCGTCCACCGGGTTCTCCTCGTCGGCCAGCAGGTCCAGGCCGACGGTGGCCTCGTGGTGCTCGGTTCCGGCGCCGGGCCGCAGAGCCACGGCGGTGTATAAGCCGGTCTCGGGCTCGATGGCCAGGTGGGCTTTGTATCCGTCCTGCCGGTGGGTGCGGGTCTTGTGGATGTGGCGGGCTTCGGGGTCGACGGTGGAGACCATCCGGTCCGGCGCGGTCCCCTGGGTGATGCGCCAGCGTCCGTCGCGTCCGTCGGAGTCCTCGGCCGGCTCGACATCCTGCCCGGCGACCAGGGCCAGCAGGCCGACCGCGTTGGCCGCCTTCTCGCCCAGTTCCTGCTCGGGCAGGTGGCCCAGCAGCCTGAGTGCGTCGGTGACCAGGGCGTCGACGAGTGCGGCGCGGGCCTGTTCGTCGTTCCAGGCGATACGGGGCTTGCCGGGATCGGTGTAGTCGTGCGCGGTGCACTGCACCGCGGCCACCTCGCCGGCCCCGGGGACCTCGCGGATCACCGCGCGGACGGCGGCGATCAGCTGGGTAACGGTGTCCTGGGTGGCGACCGCGTCGTCCAGCACGGTGGAGTCCAGCGCCCGCCGGTGCTTGCCCTTCAGCACGCCGGTCGCCTTCACCACCTCCCGCACCGCCTCGAACACCCGGTTGGGCCGGGGCGAACGGGACAGCCGGCGCCGGAAGTAGGCCAGTAACGACGGATCGAACGCCATGTCATGCAAACCGAGTCCGCAGGCGGCCTTCCATCGCAGGTCACACCGCAGTTCCTGGACCGTCTCGAAGTCCGACAGCCCGTGCAGGGCCTGCAATGTGATCGCCGCGGCCAGGATCTGCGGCGGCATGCTCGGCCGCCCGTTCGCCGACGGGTACATGTCCGCGAACATCTCCGCCGGAAACAGCGCACCACGATGCTCGGCCAGAAACGCGAACACACTCCCCGCCGGGATCAACTCCCGGCAGGTCTCCCACACATCCGGCCCGACCGTCTCCCCGGCCCATTCCCCCATCACCACGAAACGAGTCTGGCCCCGCCGCTCACGCGGCGGGGCCAGAACCCCAAGATCTTCATGAGTCTTCTAGGGTCTGTGTGAGGTCGTGATCAATCTCGGGTTCTGGTCCCGTGCGGGGACAGGACCTGGTAGGACGCTGGATGTGACACGTAGGCAACTCACCGACGAGCAGTGGGAGTTCATTGAGCCGTACCTGCCGATAGGCGAGTACGGTCCGTACCCCGAGCGGCTGCGGGAGCAGTTCGAGGGGGTGATCTGGCGGTTCCGGTCCAGCGCCCAGTGGCGCGAGATGCCCTCCGAGTTCGGACCGTGGGCGACCGTCTACGGGCGCTTTCGCGTCTGGCGGGACGCCGGGGTCTTCTCCGCTCTTCTGGAAGGCATGATCGCCGAGGCCGCCCGCCGGGGACAGACGGACTTATCCCTGGTCAGCGTGGTGAAGGTGCTCTACCTCGCGGTCCGAGAGCAGATCACGCCGAAGGCGCGCGACGCCAACCACGTTGCCGCACATTCGAAAGAAGCACTGAGAGCGTCCGCCAGTAGGCGTTGCGCTGGGCTATCGGATGCGGGGCTGCGCGGGCGGGTGGATTACCGGTGGGTATGCCAGAGTCGTCGGACCAGGCTACGGACGGTGATGACGTCCGTGCTTCAGGTAGAGGACCGCATCGCCGCCGCTCGCCGGAGGCCGTGCCGCTCTGCCTCAACGCGACGATGAGCCTGAGGAACTGCACAGGGAGCGGGACCCGGCCAGGGCCGTCGGATGGCGCGCGGAGGCGGCCCTGGCGGCCTTGCGACGCATCGTTCAGCGGCCCATGGCGGAGTACAGCAGGCTACCGGTCTTCGAGTCTCAAGTCCGGATGGCAAGGGCGAGAACGGTATCGATTGCAACTTCGAAAGGACGCGTACTCCGTTGCACCTGGGCGAGTAGCAGTCCCCCTTGCAGGGTGGCGAGCATAGTGGTGGCGAGGGCGTCCGGGTCGATGCCGGGTGCGAGCTTCCCGTCGGCGTGAAGCGACCTGAGTCCCTCGCTGATGGCAGCTGACCATCGCTCGAATCCGGCGGCGATGAGGGCCCGGGCCTCGGGGTCGCTCTCGGCGAGTTGACCGCCGAGCGAACCGAGTGGGCAGCCTCCCTTTGCCTGGCCGTGCTTCACCCCGGCGATCAGCATGTCCCGCCAGGCTGCGACCCCGTCTTCACCGCTGAGCGCCTGCCGATTGTGATTGACGAGGGTGTCGGCTTGGTAGTCGATGACCGCCTGCAGGAGCTCGTTCTTGTCGGGAAAGTAGTGGTAGAGCTGCGAGCCGCTGACCTCCGCTGCCCCCTTGACGTCTTCCAGGGTGGTACCCGCGACCCCGCGCTCGTGGATCAAGGCCGCAGCCCCCTCCACGATTCGGCCCCGGACGCGCTCGCCCTTCGCGGTGAGCCGCGGCCGGTCGTTCGTCTTATTCGCCATGCAGCCATGCTAGCGATTCTGAGTTTGACAGCCCAGTCTGGCCAGGGTCAGACTGAGTTACACAACCCACTTTGAGGGCCGCGTGACTCGCCAACGCAGCACCGGTCCCGCGAAGCAGCATGAGCCGTTCACCCTGACCAGCCCCACAGAAGATGAGAGGGAATCCCGATGAGCACACTCACGGGAAAGACCGTGATGATTACGGGCGCCAACGTCGGGATCGGCAAGGAGGTGGCCCGGCAACTGGCTCTGCGACCGGAGACGGCCCGCATCTACCTGGCCTGCCGCAACCGAGACCGGGCGACAACGGCAAAGGCCGACCTCGAAGCCGCTACCGGCCGGCGCATCTTCGACATCGTCGTCATGGATGTCGCCGATCTGGGCTCGGTGCGAGCCGGCCTTGCTGCCGTCGACGGATCCGTCGACGCATTGGTCATGAACGCCGGCGTCATCGGCCCGCGGTCGATGGAGTTGACCGCCGACGGGGTCACCAACGTCTTCGCGACGAATGTTCTTGGCCACGTCGTCCTCCTCGAAGGACTCCTGACCGAGGGGCGGCTCGGCCAGGTCGCGGTCCTCGCCGGAAGCGAAGCAGCCAGGGGGCTTCCGATGTTGCGGATGAAGCGGCCGTCCTTTGCCTCAACCTCTGCCGATGAACTCGCCGCCGTCATCGACGGCAGCTACTTCGCCGACGGAAAGACCGACTTCAACCTCGCCTTCGGGCAGGCCAAGTACATCGGGGCCCTCTGGATGGCCTACCTGGCCCGCCAGCACCCCGACCGCCGCTTCATCACCGTGAGCCCCGGCGCCACCACCGGCACCCAGGCCTCCAACGACATTGCCCTACCGCTGCGCCTGGCGTCCAAGTACGTCCTGCCCGCCCTCGGGATCTCCCACAAGCTTGAGGTCGGCGCGAAGCGACTGGTCGACGGTGTCACCGACCCGACCCTGTCCAACGGCGTGTTCTACGCCAGCGCGGCCAACAAGCTGAAGGGCCCCCTGGTCGACCAAGCGGACATCTTCCCCGACTTGGCCAACCCGTCGTTTCAGGACCACGCCAACGAGGCCATCCACCGCTTCATCGTGTAGAGCGCCGGCCAGTACGCCAGAACGGAGAGGATGGCACGACGGAGACGGGTTTGATGATCATGGAGTTGCCTACGCTATGTGACCATCTGGGGGGTTCGTGTCCGTCGCGCCCGCGTCCATCATCGACCCGATCCGTGAGGAGTTCCTGAGGCTGATCCCTGCCCGGCCCGATTCGCACCCGCTGGGGTGCCACAACCCGCGGATCGCGGACGCGGTCGTGTTCGACCGGCTTGTCCTGGCGCTGGTCTCGGGGATGGGCTACGAGAGGGTCGCTGACCGGGCCTGTTCGGCGACCACGATCCGCCGGCGGCGGGACGAGTGGATCGAGGCCGGTGTCATCGGCCACCTGCTCCTCGCGGTACTGCGAGCCTACGACCAGATGGTGGGCCTGGAACTCGAGGACCTGGCCGCGGACGGGTGCATCACCAAGGCACCCTCGGGCGGCCAGTGCGCGGGGAAGTCTCCGGTAGACCGGGGCAAGCAGGGCACCAAGCGGTCCCAGCTGACCGACGGATACGGAATACCCGTGGTCACGGTGCCTGCCGCCGCGAACGTTCGCGACCACACGCTGCTCTGCGAAACCCTCGACGAGTTCACCGAGTTGACAGACCGCCTAGACCACGCCCCGCAGAACCCGGCACTGAGCCTAGATGCCGGCTACGACTACCAGCCCGTCCACACCGCCCTGGCCGAACGCGAGATCAGGCCACGCATCAGCAAGCGCGGCACGAAGACGCCAATCCAGACCGACGGCCGCTGGGTGGTCGAGCGCACAAACTCGTGGATGAACAACTTCGGCAAGCTTCGCCGCAACACCGAGCGGCGACGCGCATGCACCGAGTTCTTCCTTGCTCTGGCCACAGCCATCATCACCGTCCGTAGCCTGATCCGACGAGCCTGGTACACCCACCGGTGGGACACCCGACCGCGCAGTCCCCGCATCCGATAGCCCATCTCAACGCCTACTGGCGGACGCTCTGAACCAATTCTCCCTCTTGTTCGAGGACCGGCTCAGCGTCCAATGACCCCAAGGCACTTACGCAAGATCACAGACACGCACAGGCGCCTCGTCACCTTGTGCGGACTCGCCGGACGGTACGGCCGCATCGTTATCGGTCTGCTGGAGGAACTGCCCGGCACTTTCTGGGCCGGCCCACGGATGGACAGGAAGAGGCGCAGGCCGGCGATGATGGCGGCTTGGCGGATCGCTTGCTTACTGCATCCGGAATCCTGCGGGGCCGCGTACCGCGGCGGTGGCGAGTTCCTTGACCCGGGCGCGGGGTACGGGCACGCCGGGCGCCTGCTGGGCCCAGGCCACGACGTCCTGCACGTCGGTGAAGTCGGCCGGTGGCCGTCCCAGGTACGGGAGGGCGTAGAGCGGGGTGTTGGGTTCGCTTCGCCAGCTGTCGGCCAGTGTGCCCAGGTCCACTGTGTCGAAGCCGAGGATGTCGAGCAGGTCGGCCACCTCTTTCTTGGCATCCGGGTCGTCGCCGGACAGGGGCAGTGCGGTGCGGTCGGGGGCTCCGGCGGGGCGGAAGAGGTTCAGCAGCTGGGTGGGGCCGATGTTGTGCAGGGCCTTGACGACCCGGGCGCCGGCGAGGTGGCGCTGCACCAGTTCGCTGGAGGTCAGTTCGTTGCCGTCGAGCTCCGGGGAGCCCCAGTGGGGCGTCGGTGCGTAGTTCATGGGGTCGATCACGGTCTTGCCGGCGAGCTCCGCGCGGGGCAGCCGTGTGTGGGCGGACAGCGGCACCGATGCGAGGACCAGGTCACCGGTGCCGGCCGCTTGGGCCGGGGTGGCGGCGCGGGCCCGCGGGCCGAGCTCGGTGACGAGACGGGTCAGCGTCTCGGGGCCGCGCGAGTTGCTCAGGACGACGTCCAGGCCGGCGTCGACGGCGCGGCGGGCGAGCCCGGAGCCGACCCTGCCGGTGCCGATGATGCTGAGGGTTGTGCTGCTCACTCGTGTTCTCCGTTCGGATCTCCCGCGTGGCGGGTCCCAGGGGTGGGACCGCTCCGGCGGGCTGGTATCCATCACAACCGGAGTGACCTTGGCGAACAATGACCGGAATCCCTCACCAGCGATCACATCCGGTGATAGATCAGGAGGGTGGAACTCAGGGCGCTGCAGTATTTCGTGACCGTCGCGGAGGAGCTGCACTTCGGGCGGGCGGCGCAACGGCTGAGCATCGTGCAGCCGGCGGTGAGCCAGCAGATCTCCCGGCTCGAACGTGAGCTCGGCGTACGCCTGCTGGAGCGCACCTCACGCCGGGTGCGGTTGACCCCGGCCGGTGAACGGGTTCTCGCTGCGGCCCGCGAGACCCTCGCTGCGGCGGCCCGGGTGCGGGTGGCCGCCGGACATCCGGCGGCCGTCCTGCGGATCGGGGTGGCCTCCTGCGTCACCGCGCGCCTCGAGCGGGCGGTGGGCCGCATGCGCGAGAGCGGACGCCCTGCCGAGCCGAAACTGGTCGACCTGCCGGTTACCGCCCGCCTCGACGCCGTCCGCGACGGCGAGCTGGACCTGGCGCTGGTCTGCGGAGCGGTCACCTCGCCGGCGGTGACTGCGGTGCGTGCCTGGTCCGAGCCGCTGCACGCGGTGCTCGCACGCGACCATCCCGCCGCCCGTGAGTCCGTGGTCGGCCTGCATGACCTCGATCCCCATGGCCTGCGGCTTCCCACCCGCGAGGGCGACCCGCCGATGCACGACGCGATCCTCGCCGTACTGCCCGCGGCTCCGCTGCGCCCGCCTGCCGGGGACATCCTCAACGTGTTGTTCGAGGTGGGCCAGGATCCCGGGGGCTGGACGCTGATGCCGGCCGAGCAACTCGCCGGTACCCGCACCGAGCGGCTCGTCCAGGTGCCGCTCGACCAGCCGGTGAGCGTCGACTGCCACATTGTCACATCACTGGTCACACCCGGGTCGTGCGTGGCGTCCTACGTGGCCGCGTTCGCGGATTGAACTCCCGCCCCCGGCAGGCAGGTTCAGCCCGGACGGTGCGGAACTGTCATACAGCGAGATCGCCGTATTCCTCACCAGTCAGGCATTGATCACCGTCCGCAAGGACGACGGCCTCGACATCGAGGACGTCGTCGCCCGCTGGGACGAGAGCCCGGACCTGGCCGGCCACGGTGTCGGATTCCTGTTGCACGGCCTACTCGACCATCTCGTGGACGGGCACTTCGCTGCTGTCCAGCAACTGGACGACAGTATCGAGGCACTGGAGGGTCTGCTCTTCGCGGCCGGGCGCCGCGAGATCGAAGCTGTACAGCGCCGGGTTTTCGCACTGCGCAAATCGCTCGTCCGGTTGCGCCGCGTCGTGCTCCCGATGCGTGAGGTGGTCAACGGACTCATGCGTCCCGGCCTGCACGTGATCACCGACCCCCTCGTTCCGTACTACCAGGACGTCTACGACCACGTGCTGCGTGCCACCGAATGGACGGAATCACTGCGGGACCTGGTGGCCTCGGTCATGGAGACGAACCTCTCGGTCCAGGCCAATCGCATGAACCTGATCATGAAGAAGGTGACGAGCTGGGCCGCGATCATCGCCGTACCCACCGCGATCACCGGCTACTACGGCCAGAACCTTCCCTATCCCGGTTTCGGCCGCCAGTCCGGATTCATCACCTCGGTAGCCGTCATCGTGGTCCTGTCCGCCGTGCTGTATCTGACGTTCAAGCGCAAGGACTGGCTCTGACCGGCCCGGTACCGGGCACCGGCGACCAGGGTCCGAAGGCAGGAAAATACCTGGTCGCCCCCAGCTTTCGGGCCGGTGAGCGGAGTAGTGTGAAGAAACCGGGAGTTCTTCGCGTACCGGCTCCGCCGCGGGTGCCGTTTCCGGTGATCGACAACGCCGGGCCGCACCCACGAGCCCGGGGACAGGTCCGCGCCATGCCCGTGACCATTGACCGTACGACATCTAGCAGGCGCGCGCCGCCGCAGTCGGCTCGGCTGTCGCTGACGCCCGCGCCGGGCGGGCTGGACGGGACGTGGTGGCCTCGCTCCCGTGCCCTCACCCGTGAGCTGCCACCCTTGACAGCTGCCCTGGGCGATCTCTGGGGTCGCATCACGCGTATCGCGGTGAACCCTGCCCACTGGCCCGTCATCCCGTGTCGGGTGTCCGTCGCCGGGCGTACGGTGCACGTGGGCTGGTCCACCGAGGAGCAGGATCCGCACAGACTGACCTTCTTCTCCGCCGATGGCCGCCGGGACGTCCTGGTGATTCCGCCGGAGACCGGTGCGGATGCCGCCGCGCAGCTGATGGCGGGCGACGGCATCCCTGCCTCGGCCCGGGGGGAAGCAGCAGACAGGATCGATGCCCGGATCAGGGAAGAGGCGTGGGAGACCGACGGGGGAGCGGGTCGACCGTCGTTCCTGCCCCGGCCCGTCGGCTCGACAGGGCCTTCGCCCGCCGGTCGGCGGAGGTGAGAGAGCCATGACTGTCATCGCGGTGGCCGTGCTGCTCCTTCTGATCGCCGTCGGAGTCGTTCTGATCCACCAGCTCAATGCTCAGCACGACGAACGGATCGCTGCCTTCCACTACAGCGATGTTCTGCCGGGGATCGGGCGTCGGCCCCGCAGGCACCGTCGGTCGGCGGTGGACGCCACCGTTCCGACGAGCCCCACCGCGACGGCGACTGCGGATGACATCGACTTCGGCCCGACCGTGGGCAGTAGAGGAAGGCGCGTCATGGCGATATTGCGAGACCGGAAGACGTACCGCGAGAGGATCATGCAGGCTCTGTACCAAGCCGCCGAAGGCAATCGGCTCCTGGGCGTCGATGGGGCGCAGCTCCGCACCGACCTTGGTATCCCTGAGCAGGACATGGCCGCTGCCTGTATGTACCTGGCAGGTGAAGGTTGGGTCGTCGTGGACTGGGGGAGGGGCAACACGCCCGCGATGATCACGCTGACGCACCAGGGGATCCGGCAGATGGAGACAGAAGAGGAAGGGCGTGGCTGAGCCGCCGCGTCGGCTTCTCGGACCGAGGTGAACCTTCGCAAGTAGTGTTCATGCCGGGTTAGTCCCTTTGGCGTAACGTGGAAAGCGGGTCGGCGCACGCTCACGTGCAATGACCCGGAAGGGCGGCTCCGGCGGGTATACGCCGGAGCCGTTACCTGTTTCCGTCACGGTGCCCTGGGGCGAAGCGCTCGCGGGCGTGTGGTGCGGAGTACCGTGAGGTAGCAGGGCCGTATCGCGGTCGCACGCCCTGCGGTCGCACTGTTCTCTGCGGACGGGCGGACACCATGGCCGACTCCGACACCCCCGACCTTCCCAGGCTCCTGCCGGATGCCGTTCACCGGTCGGTGAAACCCGGGACGGCCCTGCTGCGGCTGGAGACGACACACGCACGCGAGGGAATCCTGGACGGCGCATGGTGGCCGCGGTCCCGGGACATCGGCGCCGAACTCCCCTCGCTGATCTCCGCGTTGACCGAGCACCTCGGACCTGTCAACCGGGTCGGTCTGGACGGCAGCGCCTGGGACGAACTGCCGACCCGGGTGATGATCGACGGCCGAGTCGTCCACATCGATTCCTTCCCGGTGGGTGACGACACCGTCCTCATCACCCGGGGCGACCGGGACCATTTCTCCCTGATGCTGGTCCCTCCGGACACGTCGCCCGACGCGGCACGCGCCGCGATGGCCAGGGCCGTACGGGCCGACAACGTCACCGAGGCCAAACAGATCCTCATCGATACGGCCGGCGGCATGCCTCCTGCGCCGGCCTGACACGTCCGTCGCAGATCGACTCCCCATCGGCCTGGACGCTAGATGCGGGCGTACTTTTCCGTTTGCTGGGCGAATTCCTGAGCCATGGCGGAGCTGACCGTGGGCTTGGTGTCGCGGATCGTGTCCAGGTAGTCGTCGGTGGTGGGGGTGGTCCGGGTTCCGGTGTCGAAGGTGCGCTCGAACTGGGCCTGGGAGACGGTTCGCGCCGCGTGGGCGATGTCGGCGGGGGTGAACCCCTCGCTGGCGGACGCGAGTACCGCGCTGTCGGCCCGCGCGCCCGCTCGGGCCAGGTAGCTCTCCCACAGTGCGGTTCTGGCGGTGTGGTCGGGAGGGCCGATCGGCAGCACGTAGTCGAAGCGGCCGTGCCGCAGGAACGCGGAGTCGAGCGTGGTCACGTTGTTCGTGGCACACACGAGCAGCCGTCCGTCCTGGCTTCGGAACCGGACGATCGCCTTGAGCAGTTCGTTGACGACGCCGACAGCGGTCGCGTCCGCGCCGCCGCGTTCGCCGGCGATCTCCTCGACCTCGTCGATGAAGACGAGGACGTGGTCGAGCCGGGCGATCTCGTCGAAGCGCCGGTTCAGCCCGGTCGCCAGGCCGTACTCGGCGGCCAGACGGGCGGGGAACAGTTCGAGGAAGGGCCATCCCAGGCGGCTGGCGATCGCGTGCGCGAACGTGCTCTTGCCGGTCCCGGGCGGGCCGAACAGCATCACCGCCCGTGGCAGTTCCACTCCGTGCTGGGCGGCCAGTTCGGGATGGGCCAGCGGCAGGACCAGGCGCCGCTCGATGAGCTGCTTCTCCCGCTGCATGCCCGCGACCTTCTGCCACAGTCCCCCTGCCGGCAGCTCCGCTCCGAGCGAGGACAGCGTGCCGGCCGACTGCGGGGTCACCGGCCCGCGCTTTTCGAAGAAGACCAGCCCGGGGCGGGCGCCGAAGTCGCAGTTGCGCAGGGCGGTGGCACCGGTCTCGCCCTCGGGAAGGACGGCGTGCACCGCCCGGACGCCGGCGGCGAAAAGCCGTTGCTCAAGGGCAGTGATCAGGGCACTGCCCAGCCCGCGCTGCCGCCAGGTGGGCGCCATGCAGATGCGCAGGATCCATGCCCGTTCGCCCTCCACCCTGCTCACCGCGGCGCCGATCAGCACGTCGTCGGCCGTGGCCACCACAGCCGGGTGGCGGGCCTGGAGGGCCGTCACGGCGTCCGAGAGCGGGAAGAGCGGCGGCTCCTCGGTCGTGCTGCTCTCCATGTCGACTCGGATCAGGGCTTCGAGATCGTCCTGGGTATAGTCCCTGACCCGCCAACCCGTCATGATCAGCTCCGCGTGTTCGGCTGTACTCCCATCATCAGCCGATGCCCGGAGGACGCGCGCGACAGACGTCGGCCACGAGTCCGCCCTGGCGGCACGGATCGCTCGGGCCGTAGTCGGGTCACGCCGCGGTGCCGGGCGCGTTGTCGGCCGGGCTGAGGGACTTGTCGGTGCGGCCGGTGCCGGCAGGTGGCGCTGCCGCGGCGGGTGCGGCGGCAGCGGTTTCCCGGGCGAGGAAGGAGCCGAGCTCGCCGATCGTGCTCATGAGGGGGGCCGGGAAGACGACGGTGGTGTTCTGGTCGACGCCGATCTCCACCAGGCTCTGGAGATTGCGCAGTTGAAGCGCCAGGGGGTGGGCCATCATGGTGTCCGAGGCGTCGCCGAGCGCGGCTGCGGCCAGGGACTCGCCCTCCGCGTTGATGATCTTCGCTCGCTTCTCCCGCTCGGCCTCGGCCTGGCGGGCCATGGCGCGCTTCATGGTGTCGGGCAGCTGGATGTCCTTGAGCTCGACCAGCGTGACCTGCACACCCCAGTCGACGGTGGTGACGTCGAGGATCTGGCGGATGTCCAGGTTGATACGGTCCGTCTCCGACAGCGTCTCGTCGAGCGTGTGCCGGCCGACGACCTTCCGCAGGGTCGTCTGGGCGATCTGGTTGATCGCCGCGTTGACGTTCTCGACGGCGACGACCGACTTCACGGCGTCGACGACCCGGAAGTAGGCGACCGCCGACACGTCCACGCTCACGTTGTCCCGGGTGATGATGCCCTGGGACTGGATCGGCATGGTGACGACCCGCAGCGACACCCGGTGCAGGGCGTCGACGAACGGGATGATGAACCGCAGCCCCGGGGAGCGCGTTCCGGCGAGTCGGCCGAAGCGGAACAGCACTCCCTTCTCGTACTGCTTGACGACCTTCACGGACAGGGCGAGGCCCAGGACGGCCAGCAGGCAGATCAGGACGATGGGAACGATCAGGGCTTGCATGTGCTGCTCCTCGGTACGAGGACCACGTGGGGCGGGGACCCGCCGGTCAAGATCCCTGCACGTGCCTGCGCCGGTTCGTGAGGCAGGTCCGAAACCCGTCGGTACGGGCCGCGCCGACGGTCGGTGCGCGGGGCCGGGGACATCGCCTCGTCACCCGTGGTGAGTGGTGCGGTCGCGGCGGCGGCGCGGTGGGAAGCGGCCGCGGCCCCCGTCACGGTGGTCACGTCGTTCGTCGACGGCCGGCGACTTGGACAGTGGTGGTCCTGCAGGGGGACGTGCCCCGTCGGTGCCGTGGCGCGGGCCGCCGGGCAGGGCGCGACTGTACCGGTGCAAGGCGATCCTTTCCGCGTGCTCGATGTCGAGCCGGTGGATCACGATTGCCGCCGCTGCGATGAGGACCAGGAGGCTGCCGGTCGTCAGGAAGGTGTTCATGGCGACTGTCTCACATGCCGATGATCAGGCGACTGACGCGACCGGTCTGTGCCGGAACGGCCGCAGAGGAGGGGCTGCCCTCGTACTTCCCTGCCTCGTCCGGTTCGAGTGGTCGGTCGGCAGCGGAGACTGCGCGCCGGGTCTCGTCCGCGCCGATGAGAGCGCTTGCGGTCAGCGGCGGACCGTCGCAGTCGGACGCGGCCGCCATCAGGCGGGCCGCCGACTCCGCTCCGGTCTCGGGCGGGATGACCAGCAGATCCCAGCGACCGGTGCCGTAGGAGAGCAGCAGCAGCTTGTGCGGGTCGATCTCCGGGGTGAACCAGCCGACCTTGACGACATGACCGCCCACGGGAATCTCGTGCGGGATGACCGGCCAGGACTTCGGGTTGACGGCGATGCGGGTGATGCGGCCCCACAAGGCGTCCAGGACTTCGGTCAGTGCGGGCAGCTCGCTCAGCAGGTCTCGGGAGCGGGGCCACCAGGCACCGTCCAGGAGGCCGCGCGACGTGCCGTCGGCCTTCAGGGCGAGACGTGCGGCCGGGGCTGCGGCGGGCTCGTGGTGTGGCAGGGGTTGGTGCAAGGTCGCCGACATGATGCGGACCCGTCTCCGGGCCGCCTTCGCGGCGGCCCGGGTTTCATCTCTCGCCGAGAACGACCCGTCGTGGAAGCCGGTGTGCGAAATGCCCTCGGTGTTGTCCACGGTACTCCGCACACGCCGGGGCGGTTGAGGAGGCGACGCCGCACTCCGTGAAGTGGCTGTCGATACCGGCGGGGGCGCGCTGCGGGTGCCGGGGCATGACGTATGCCGGTTGCCGGACCGGTCTCACGCCCGACGGCCCGCATGCCCTGGCCCAGCACTCCTCGGCTGCCCTGGCCCGGCACTCCTCGGCTGTGTTACATGGGAGGTGTTCCTCGTGTTCCGTTCAGCCCATCGCTCTCCATCAGTCCGCCGGGCCTCGGCGAGGAGTATCCTGGTGATTACCGAGAGCATCTCGTACACCGGCTTCAACGCTGACGTCGTTCTCGGCGATTCACGACAACCGGGCCGGCCGTGACCGGCCCGGGGTTGGGTCCGCGCCATGACCGCGACCATTCCGTTCACGCCCGCAGTCGAAGGCTGGGCTCCTTCTTCGTCACCGCTTCGACTCACCCTGGCGCGGGCCGGCGCCCCTCCGGCCCTGATCGACGGTGCCTGGTGGCCCCGTTCGCGCAACCTGACGGAGCAGCTCCCGGCGCTCGTCGAATGTCTCGACCCGCTGTGGGGGCGGATCACCCGGGTAGCGGTGAGCCGCACGTTCTGGCCGGTCATTCCAGGAGAAGTGCCCGCGCATGGCCACATGGTGCGCGTCGGCTGGTCCAACGCCGGGCAGGACCCGCACGAGTTGTTGCTGCTGTCCTACACCTTCGGCCGCTGGGACCTGCTGGTGATTCCACCGGAGACAGACCCGGCCACCGCGGCCCGGCTCATGGTCACGGCCACCGACCCGTCACGGAACCTCACGGCGAGCGGCCTGATGCATGAGGCCGAAAGCTTCCGGGCCATGGCAGAGGACGAGGCCGACTCGGACTCGATACGGGAGGCGGTCTGGGAATCCGAAGGCGGGCATGACGCCCGCCGCCCGACGTGATTCAGCTGTTCACGCGCCACGACGATCGCACGGCGACCTTGCCCCCCTGACCATACCCGGCTGTGGCGGCTCCGGTCGTGGCACCGAACCGAGAAGTGCCACCCCGCACATCCGGCCCAGCCTGCACAACGGCTCAGGGGAAGGGGGCTCCTGCGTAGGACGCATGCCATGAGGAAACCGGTCGGACCTGCGCCTGGAACGCAGGCTGCCGAACCGGCCGTTGGCCTCTCTGCACGAGAGCACGACCGTGCAGGAAGGCGCAGGAAGAGCCGCGAATCCAGTCCGTGTAGCGTCACCCGGCCGGTCTCCTGAACCGAGCCGCCATTTATGGTGGTTTGAGAGCCGCCTCACTCCAGGAGAGCGAGGTGGTCGGCGGCGTCCCCGCGCCATTCGATCAGGAAGAGGGTCGCGTCGTCGCTGGTACGGCCGCCCCGTTGCTGCTTCAGAGCGTGGGAGAGTGCGCGCACCACCGCGCGTACTCCCTTCTCTGTGTGTTCGATGCGGTTGACCCAGTGGATGAGTTGCTCCTCGCCGAACTGCTCTTCACCGGCTTCGTGCTCCTCGATCAGGCCGTCGGTGAAGCACAGCACCCTGTCGCCGTGTTGGAGCATCTGCTCGCAGATCTGGGGCTCTTCACCGCCGAAGCCGACCGGCAAGGTGGTCGGGCCTGTCAGTTGCCGCACGACCTGGTGGTTGCGGATCAACAGCGGTGCGGGGTGGCCCGCGTTGACCCACTGCAGGTGGCCCGTCGCGATGTTCAAGCGCATCATCTGCGCGGTGACGAAGTGCTCGGGCCCGAACTGCGCCGCGATGGCCCGGTCCATGAACGCATAGATCTCGGAGAGGCCGATGTCGGCACGTCTGGCGTGCCGGTAGGCCCCGACGGCGACGGTCGCCATCGTGGCGGCGTCCAGGCCATGGCCCATCGCATCGACGATGGCCAGGTGCAGGATGTCCTCGTTGAGGGCGTAGTCGAAGCTGTCGCCTGCGACGCTGTAGACGGGCTCCAGGATTCCGGCCACTGCTGCCTGTGGGACGGACATCGCCAGCGGCGGCAGCAGGGACCACTGGATCTCCGCTGCCACACTCATCGGTTCGCGGCGCCGGGCGAAGAAGAACTGGTCGGTGTAGCTGTGCTTGGTGACCAGCATGTAGGCGACCAGACTGGCGAGCCTGCGCAGCAGCCGACGGTCGTCGTCATCGACGGTGTCCAGGGTGAGGGCCATCACTCCCACCTGGCCGCTGCCGTCCAGCAGCGGTAGGTACATCCGGACGCCGTCGGGCTGCGGTACCTCGACAGTGGTCGCCTGCAGGAAGGCGGTGCCGGCGGGAGAGCCGCCGATCGGCTCGGGCTCGCCGACCATCAGCCGCCGACCCGGCAGCGGCACCAGCACCAGCTGGCCGTAGTCCTGCAGCAGGATCGACACGTCGCGACCACCGACCGTGGCCACCTCGTCCACGACCAGCGGGGCGATCAGCTGCGGCGGCATTTCGTGTGCCCGGTCCAGCAGCACCCCCAGCAGCCGCTCACCGAACCCTTCCGAACGGTCCGTCATGCTGTTGTCCGGTCGCCGCTCACCTTGTGCCATGGCCGCGCTCTCGTACCGGTGTCCTCGAAGTCTCGGTCATCATGTTCCTGCCGGCCTCGTGCCGCGGATGCAGCGCCGCCCCGACACGCTCGGGGGCCGTCCGGCGGTCACAGCCGATCCGCTCGACCCTCTCACGTGATCTGTACACACGGGCTCCCGACACGACCGTGATCAGCCCCTCCAGAGTGACGCAGCCGACCAACCCAAAGTGCCCATTACGTCAAACGTGGCATGTCACATGTGATCAGGACGGATGGCTTTCAACCAGGTTGCCGCCGTGAGGCCGGTCAGCCTGAGCCACGCCACTCGATCAGCAGGAGCGTCGTGTCGTCCGTCGTGGTCCCGCCCCGCGCCCGTTGCAGCATGTGGGAGAGGGAGCGAGCCACCGTCCGGATCTCCTGCGCCCCTGGGTTCAATGCGGTTCACCCGGCCGATGAGCTGTCCCTCCGCATCAGCGCTCGTTCCCGTCGTCTTCTTCGTCGTACTCCTCCTGGTCCTCGTCCTCCCCTGTTGCTTCCTCCTCTTCCAGTGCCTCCTCATGGCTGCGGACCACCTCGCCGTCGCGGATCTCTCCGCGCCAGCCCTCGACTTCCTCGTCGGCGAACGTGACGTAGCGCTGGAAGTTCTTGAAGTCCAGCCGCGAACGCCAGCCTTGGGCGCGCCACAGGTTGCCTGTTTTCTCGAAGAAGCCCGAGGGGTAGTGCTCGACGACGAGCACGATGCGCGTCAGGTCGGGCGTGAGTTCGTGGAAGCTGACACAGCCGTGAGTGGTGCCTGTCGCGCCCTCGGAGCTCCATACGATGCGCTCGTCCGGCACCTGCTCCTCAACTGGTGCCTTCCAGCCCCGAGCCGACGGACCGACCTTCATCTTCCAGGTGCTGGCGACCTCGTCGTTCTTGGACACACTGCGTACGCCCTTGGTGAGGCCGCTGAACTACTCGTACTGGGTCCAGTAGTTGTACGCCGTGCGGATCGGGACACCCACGTCGAGTACTTCGATGATGTTCACGACCTTGGTGCTGCCGGCCTTGCCGCCGCCCCCTCCGCCGAAAATGCCCTTGACCTTGCCCATCACGTTGTCCTTGAGCCCCTTGGCCTTCTGACCCACGAATGCCTTCAGCGGGGAGTCGCTCTGGAGCATCCGACCGCCGACGCCGGCGAGATGTCCTACCTGAGCACCGAGGTAGTCGACGAGTGGTTCGTGCAGCAGGTCCAGACCCGAACTCTCTTCGTGGTCGGTGTCACGCACTTTGCCGGACATGACCTACCTCCGCCGTGCGGTGGTCTTCTTGGCAGCGGTCTTCCGCGCCGGGGCCGTCTTCCTGGCCGGGGCCTTCTTCGCGGTCGCCCTCTTCGCCGAAGTCTCCTTGGCAGTGGGCCTCCTCGCAGCGGCCTTCTTGGCGTGCGGCGAAGACTTCTTGGCAGCCTTCTTCGCCGCTGCCTTCCTGGCCGGGGAGCCTGTGCGCTGCGGTCTTCTTCGCAGGGGCCGCCTTCCTTTTTCAGGAGCAGCCTTCTTGGCGGCCGCCTTACGGGGAGCGGGGGCGTCCGGGCGCTTCCTCGCCGCGGTTCCCGTCCGCCGACGGTGACGCTGTGGCGGTTCCTCCTCGGCCTTTTCCTCAGCTTCTTCCTCTTCGGGTTCCTCCTCCGGCTCTTCTTCCTCCGGTTCCTCCTCCCCCTCTTCCTCCTCGTAACGCCCCTCGCCTTCCTCCGGCTCCTCCTCGTACTCCTCTTCGTCCTCTTCCTCTTCGTCCTTTTCCTGGTCTATGCGTTGCGTCCGCTCGCGGAGCGAGTCGGCGAGGTCAGTGAGGCGCCGATCGGCAGGGTCGTCGGCAGTTCCGTCGTCTCAACCGTGGCGGCGATCGTCAGGCCAATGCCGCGCTGCATCGCATCGTGTTCACCCGCCTGCGGGTCGACCCGCGCACCCGGGACTACTACGAGCGCCGGATCAAGGAGGGCAAGACCCGTCGCGAAATCGTCCGATGCCTCAAACGCTACGCGGCCCGAGAGGTCTTCCACCTGGTCAGACAGCCACAGTCAGGACCCCGCTCATAGGGGCTGTCGTGACAGATGAGAGGCTCGGGCGGGTGAGCGAGACACCACCGAACACCCTGCAATACCGCTTTGACGGGCCAGAAGACGCTCCTGTCCTGATCCTGGGTCCCTCACTGGGTACCACATGGCACATGTGGGACCGGCAGGTGCCGGAACTGACCAAGCAGTGGCGGGTCTTCCGGTTCGACCTGCCCGGGCACGGCGGCGCCCCCGCTCACCCGGCGGGTTCCGTCGCCGAGCTGACCGGCCGGCTGCTGGCCACGCTGGACGCGGCCGGCGTGCAGCGGTTCGGGTACGCGGGCTGTGCGCTGGGCGGCGCGATCGGGCTGGAGCTCGCGCTGCGCCACCCGGAGCGGCTCGCCTCGCTGGCGCTGGTCGCCGCCTCGCCCCGGTTCGGGACCGCCGACGAGTTCCGCCAGCGCGGCGTGATCGTCCGGACCAACGGGCTCGACCCGATCGCGCGTACCTCCCCGGACCGCTGGTTCACCGGCTCCTTCGCCGCCGCCCAGCCCGCGATCACCGAGTGGGCGGTGCAGATGGTCCGCACCACCGACCCCGGTTGCTACATCGCCGCCTGCGAGGCCCTGGCCGCCTTCGACGTCCGTGCCGAGCTGGGCCGGGCCGGCGCGCCGACCCTCGTGCTGGTCGGCTCCGACGACGGTGTCACCGGGCCCGCCGAGGCCCGCACCCTGGTCGCCGGCATCCGGGACGCCCGGCTCGCGGTCGTCCCCGGCGCCTCCCACCTGGTCCCCGTCGAACAGCCGGCCGCCCTCACCGACCTGCTGGTCCACCACTTCTCCACCGCCTGGCAGCAGCCGTACGACACCGGTCAGACGGCCCTGCCGAGCCTCGCCGCCCTGCCCGTCCCGGTCGCGCCGCCGCCGGTCGTGCCGGTCGCCGAGATCGCGCCGGCCCCCGTGCCGGCCGCGCTGCCCGCGCCGGCCGACCGGTACGAGACCGGGCTGAAGATCCGCCGCGAGGTGCTCGGCGACGCGCACGTGGACCGGGCGCTGGCCGCGGCCGACGCGTTCTCCGGGGACTTCCAGGACTTCCTCACCCGCGTCACCTGGGGCGAGGTCTGGGACCGGCCGGGCCTGGACCGCCGCACCCGCAGCTGCATCACGCTGACCGCGCTGGTCGCGGGCGGCCACCTGGAGGATCTCGCCTCCCACACCCGGGCGGCGCTGCGCAACGGCCTCACCCCGGACGAGATCAGGGAGGTGCTGCTGCACACGGCCGTGTACTGCGGGGTGCCGGCCGCGCACCGCGCCTTCCGGGTGGCCCAGGGGGTCATCGCGGAGGAGACCACGCCCGACGCGTGAGGAGCCGGGTGACCGCCGGGCCGCCGCAGGCGGCAGGATGGCGGGCATGAAGCTCACGAAGAAGTCCCACGCCTGCGTCCGCCTGGAGAAGGACGGGCGGACGCTCGTCATCGACCCCGGCGGCTTCAGCGAGGCGGACGCGGCCGTCGGCGCGGACGCCGTCCTGGTCACGCACGAGCACCCGGACCACTTCGACGAGGGCCGGCTGCGCGCCGCCCTGGAGGCGAACCCGGCCGCCGAGATCTGGACGCTGAGGTCCGTGGCGGAGCAGGTCGCGGCGGCCTTCCCGGGCCGGGTGCACACCGTCGGCCACGGCGACACGTTCACCGCGGCCGGCTTCGACGTGCAGGTCCACGGCGAACTGCACGCCGTGATCCACCCGGACATCCCGCGCATCACCAACGTGGGCTATCTGATCGACGACGGCAGGGTCTTCCATCCCGGCGACGCCCTCACCGTCCCCGACCGGGCGGTTCAGACGCTGATGCTTCCCGTGATGGCGCCCTGGAACAAGATCTCCGAGGTCATCGACTACGTCCGCGAGGTGCGCCCGCAGCGCGCCTACGACGTCCACGACGCCCTGCTCACCGATCTCGCCCGGCCGATCTACGACCGCCAGATCGGCACCCTGGGCGGCACCGACCACCTGCGGCTGGCCCCGGGAGCCTCGGCGGAGCTCTGAGGCCCGTTGTCAGAGCCTGCGGGTAGGTTGTGGGACATGCGCATCGCAACCTGGAACGTGAACTCGATCACCGCCCGCCTCCCGAGACTGCTGGCCTGGCTGGAGAGCAGCGGCACCGACGTGCTCTGCCTCCAGGAGGCCAAGGTCGCCGAGGAGCAGTTCCCGTTCGACCCGCTGCGCGAGCTGGGCTACGAGGCGGCGGTGCACGCCACCGGCCGGTGGAACGGCGTGGCGGTGCTCTCCCGCGTCGGCATCGAGGACGTGGTCAAGGGCCTGCCCGGCGACCCCGGGTACGACGGCGCGAGCGAGCCGCGCGCCCTCTCGGCGACGTGCGGCCCGGTCCGCGTCTGGTCGGTGTACGTGCCCAACGGCCGCGAGGTGGACCACCCGCACTACGCGTACAAGCTCCGGTGGTTCGAGGCCCTGAAGGCGGCCGTCGCCGGTGACGCGGGCGGCAGCCGCCCGTTCGCCGTCCTGGGTGACTACAACGTGGCGCCGACGGACGACGACGTCTACGACACGGCCGCCTTCGAGGGCCTCACCCACGTCACTCCCGCCGAGCGCGCCGCCCTCGCCGCGCTGCGCGAGACGGGCCTGGACGACGTCGTGCCCCGCCCGCTGAAGTACGACCACCCGTACACCTACTGGGACTACCGCCAGCTCTGCTTCCCGAAGAACCGCGGCATGCGCATCGACCTGGTGTACGGCAACGAACCCTTCGCCAAGGCGGTCAAGGACGCGTACGTCGACCGTGAGGAGCGCAAGGGCAAGGGCGCCTCCGATCACGCGCCGGTGGTGGTCGACCTCGACGTGTGATGCCAGGCTGGGGCCATGAACCTTCCGTTCCTGGGCCACCGGCACAAGAAGAACGGCGAGGCGGCGCTGCCGGCCGACCCCGAGTCGGTCACCGCGCTGCTGTCCGAGTGCGAGCTGCTGCGCGCACAGGCGGATCGGGCGGGTGTCCGCCTCGACGACACCCCGGCCTCCCTGGAGGCCCTGGACCAGATCGTCCCGCGCTGGCGCGACGACACCGAGACCCTGCCCGGGCTCGGCCATGACGCGGGGCTCTATCTGGGCACGGTCGTGGTGCGCACCGTGCCCGGCGCCCGCTGGCGGATCCGCCCCGGCGGGGAGCCCGTCGTCCTCCTGTCCTCCGGCCGGGAGATCGAGGTCGCGGACGCCGGCCAGGAGTGGGCGGCGAGCGGTGTCCCGGAGCTGTCCCAGCTGTACGCCGAGATCGCCGAGAGCTGAGCCGGTTCCTGCCGCCGGTCCCCGCCGTCGGCACCCGCCCCTCTCGCACCACCACCCCATACGCGGTAAATACGGCTAATGCCCGAAAAGTGCGTGTCGTCCCTCGACTCCGCTGGCGTCTGGATAGGTTGCGGCAACCACGACACAGCTGAGAGTGAGTAGGGCTGCGGATGGCCGTCGATCCGTTGATCGAACTGCTGGGCGTCAACAAGTACTACGGGGAACTGCATGTCCTGCGGGACATCGACCTCACCGTCGGCAAGGGAGAGGTGGTCGTGGTCGTCGGCCCGTCCGGGTCGGGGAAGTCGACGCTGTGCAGGACGATCAACCGGCTGGAGACCGTCGAGTCCGGCACCATCACCCTCGACGGCGAGCCGCTGCCCCAGGAGGGAAAGGCGCTCGCCCGGATGCGCGCCGAGGTCGGCATGGTCTTCCAGTCCTTCAACCTCTTCGCCCACAAGACGGTCCTCCAGAACGTCTCCCTCGCCCAGGTCAAGGTCCGCAGGCGCACGAGGGACGACGCCGACCGGCGCTCGCGTGAACTCCTCGACCGGGTCGGCCTGCTCGCGCACGCCGTCAAGTACCCGGCGCAGCTCTCCGGCGGCCAGCAGCAGCGCGTGGCCATCGCCCGCGCCCTCGCCATGGACCCCAAGGTGATGCTCTTCGACGAGCCCACCTCCGCCCTCGACCCGGAGATGATCAACGAGGTGCTGGAGGTCATGCGGACGCTCGCCCGTGACGGCATGACCATGGTCGTCGTCACCCACGAGATGGGCTTCGCCCGCGCCTCCGCCAACCGGGTCGTCTTCATGGCCGACGGCCGCATCGTCGAGGACCGCACCCCGGAGGAGTTCTTCACCGCCCCGCGCAGCGAGCGCGCCAAGGACTTCCTCTCCAAGATCCTCAAGCACTGACCGGGGGAGCGCGACCGTGATCCGTACCACCCGTGTGCCCCGCGCCCCGGGCGCCGCCCTCGGTGCTGTCCTGTGCGGTGCGCTCGCGCTGCTGGCCGCCGCCTGCGGCAAGGAGGGCAGCCCGCCGAGCAAGGGCCCGGCGGCCGACAGGCTCCCGCACTACCGGGTCGACCGGAGCTTCAGCCTGCCCGCCTCCGGCACCTGGAACCGGGCGAAGCGGCGCGGCTATTTCGTCGTCGGCGCCAAGGAGGACCAGCCCTACCTCGGCGAGAAGGACCCGGCGACCGGCACCTACTCCGGCTTCGACATCGAGATCGCCAGGATGATGTCCGCCTCCCTCGGCCTCGCGCCGCAGTCGGTGCACTTCAAGACCATCGCCTCCGCCAACCGCGAGACCGCCCTGCAGAACGGCCAGATCGACTACTACGTCGGCACATACACCATCAACGCCAACCGCAAGAAGCTCGTCGGCTTCGCCGGGCCCTACTTCATGGCCGGCCAGTCCCTGCTGGTGCGCAAGGACGAGAACGCCATCCACGGCCCCGGCGACCTCGACGGCAGACGCGTCTGCTCGGCCGCCGGCTCCACGCCGTACCAGCGCATCCAGGCCGACTACCCGAGGGCCGTCCTGGTCGGCTACGACACCTACTCGGTCTGCGTCGACAACCTGCTCACCTATCAGGTCGACGCGGTCACCACCGACGACGCCATCCTCATCGGCTACACGGCCAAGGCCCCCGACGAACTCAAGGTCGTCGGCAAGCCGTTCTCGAAGGAGCCGTACGGCATCGGCGTCCCGCGCGGCGACGACGCCCTGCGCTTCGCCCTGAACGACGCCCTGGAGGCCCGGCAGCACAACGGCGACTGGAAGAAGGCGTACGAGGCCACGCTCGGCCTGTCCGGCGTACCCGCCCCCCACCCGCCCCCGATCGACCGCTACCCGGCGCCCGGTGCGAGGACGGCATGAACGTACTGACCGACAACTTCTCCCTCTACGGCAGGGGTTTCCTCGGCACCGTCGAACTCACCGTCTACGCCGGGCTGCTGGCGCTGGCGCTGGGCTTCCTGATGGCGTCCTTCCGGGTCGCCCCCGTCGCCTCCCTGCGCGTCTTCGGCACCGTGTGGGTCACCGTGCTGCGCAACACCCCGCTCACCCTGCTGTTCTTCGCGGTGGTGCTCGGCCTGCCCCGGTTCGGACTCGTGCTGCCCTTCCAGGTGTTCGCCGTCCTCGCCCTCGGCTGCTACACCTCGGCGTTCATCTGCGAGGCCCTGCGATCCGGCATCAACACCGTGCCCACAGGACAGGGCGAGGCGGCCCGCAGCCTCGGCATGACCTTCGGGCAGACCCTGAACCTGGTCGTGCTGCCCCAGGCGTTCCGCTCGGTGATCTCGCCGGTCGGCTCCACCCTCATCGCCCTCGCGAAGAACTCCGCCATCGCGGGCGCGTTCAGCGTCACCGAACTGCTCGGCACCTACAAGACCCTCAACGAACTGGGCTACAACATCGTCTGGACCTTCGTCTGGATCGCCCTCGGCTACCTGATCATCACGCTCGCCGTCAGCGCGCTGTTCCACGCGCTGGAGCGCACCTGGGGAGTCGCCCGATGACCGGCACCACCGCCCTCTACGACATCCCGGGCCCGCGCACCAGGCAGCGGCACCGCCTCTACGGCGTGCTGGCCGCCGCCGTGCTCCTCGGCCTGATCGCCTGGATCCTGTATCTGCTGTCCGACACCGGCCAGTTCACGTACACCAAGTGGATGCCCTTCGTGTACAAGGGCATCCAGGAACTGCTGCTGCGCGGCCTCGGCAACACCCTGAAGGCCTTCGTCATCGCGGCCGCACTCTCCCTGGTGCTCGGCGCGGTGCTCGCCGTCGGGCGGTTGTCGGACCACCGGCCGGTGCGCCTCGTGGCCGCGGTCCTCGTGGAGTTCTTCCGCGCCATGCCCGTCCTGGTGATGATCTTCTTCATCTTCGTGGCGCTCAAGGCGCAGCCGCTGACCGCGCTCGTCGCCGGACTCACCCTCTACAACGGCTCGGTGCTCGCCGAGGTCCTGCGCTCGGGCGTGAACGCCGTCGAACGCGGCCAGCACGAGGCCGCGTTCGCGCTCGGCATGCGCAAGACGCAGGTCATGACGCACGTCCTCGTCCCGCAGGCCGTGCGCGCCATGCTGCCCGCCGTCATCAGCCAGTTGGTGGTCGCCCTGAAGGACACCTCGCTCGGCTACCTCATCACCTACGAGGAGTTCCTCCATGCCGGGAAACTGATCGCCTCCAACCTCGACTACGATTTGCCGTTCATCCCTGTGGTGATGGTGATCTCGCCGATCTACATCGGGATGTGCATGCTGCTCTCGTGGTGCGCCGTCCGGGTGTCCCGCCGTGAGCAGCGCAGCCCCAAGACCGAGGCGGTGGCTCTCGCCACACCGGGTCCTGGGGCGCTGCTGCCGGGCGGGGAGCCCCCCACGGTCCCGAAACCCTAGGAGGGGCGGCAGTTCACACGGGCCAGGCTCGTCCGGCGGCAGCCGGAGATCACTGCTCGCGCACGGGGACGGACACGTACGACGGGTCGTCCGAGGGCGAGGAGAAGGTCAGCTGCGCGCCGGACGGGTTGTGCTCGATGTACAGCGGGTCGGCCGTGTCGACCACCAGCGCGAGGCGGTGCCCGGCGGGTACGTCGTAGGCCGTGGAGAACAGGTCCAGGTCGACGTCGAACGGCGTGCCGGGTGTCCGCCCGTGCCAGGTGTACGGCGCGTGCGTGACCAGCTTGCCGACGCCGAGCGGCCCCACGTCGTACAGGTAGGCGACGAGGGTGCCGCTCTCCGCCGTCGGGGTCAGCGTCGTGTGCAGGCTCGCCGTGCCCCGCACCTGTTGCGCGGTGCCGTGGCGCGGCGACTGCCACACGGCCGCCCAGCGGCGCGGCAGCAGCGGGATCGAGGCCATCGGCGGCAGCTGGGCGACCTGGTCCAGGATGCTGGAGAGGAAGACGATCCCGCCGTCGGCGCCCGAGTCGACGCCTGCGTGGATGGTGGTGGAGCCGGCGAGCGCGATCTTCTCGCGGGTCGCGCCGACCGACTTCCAGTCCGGGTAGCCCTCGTATTCCCCCGCGCTACGGGACTTCAGCCGGACCGGTTCCTCGTGGTCGACGCCGGTGTCCGCGCCCTTGAGATAGTGGCCGAGCCAGCGCTCGGTGTCCGTCCAGACGTCGTTGGGCAGCCCGAACAGGCCGGTCAGCTCGGCGGTCGCGTGGTCGCCGGGGCGCAGCTCCAGCCGCTTGGGCACCTTCAGCTTCTCGTAGAAGGCGGTGTACTCGTTGGGGTTGAAGATGGTGTCGCCCCAGGCGTTGGCGAGCATCACGGCGGCGCCGTTGCGGTTCAGCTGGTCGAGGTAGGTCGCGGGAGAACGTTTCTTCGCCCATGCGATCATCTCCTGCTCCTTCGAGAGGTTCGAGGAGTACAGGTTCTGGAACATCGCGCGCAGTTCCGGGCTCTCGCGGCCGGTGAGCCGTCCCAGGCCGTCCAGCACGGCGAGCGCCTGCACGTGCTGGGTGCGGCCCGAGTAGATCGAGTCGACCAGGTCCGCCCAGCCGCTCAGCGCCGCCACCGCCCTGATCCGCCGGTCGTGCGCGGCGGCGAGCAGGCTGATCCCGGCGCCGTACGACACCCCCGCCATGCCGATGTGCCGCGGGTCGGCCGGGGTGTGGGCCGAGGCCCAGTCGATGACCTTGGAGGCGTCCGCCACGTCCGGCGGACCGGCCACTTCTATCTGCCCGCCGGACTGCCAGAACCCGCGCACGTTGTAGCTGAGGACGACGTAGCCGGCGTCGGCGAGCTTCTCGGCCTGCGCCAGGTACTCCACCTGCGGCAGGGACCAGCTCGTGGGCAGCACGACGAGCGGGTAGCGGTGCGTGGCGCTCGCGTCCGCGGGGGCGACGACGTTGGCCTTCAGCACGGTGCCGCCGTCGCCGGTGATGTCCACGAAGCGCACGGACGGGGCGGCGGCCGGGGCGGCCTGGGCGGCCGGGGCCAGCCCGACGACGCCTCCCGCGACGAGCGCCGCCGATACGGCCGTGGCGGCTGTGGTGCGCAGGGCGGTGCGGCCGTGTCCTGCGGATGCCATGGGTCACTCCTTCACTCGTGTCAGTGCAAAGTGACCCGACGGTAACCGTGCCCCTTTACCGTAAGTAACCCGTCGGTAAGTTACGTGCGGGTAAAGATTGTTGAAGGGCTAAGCGGCCGTGTCGGCGGAGGCCGTCGCGGGGGCGGGGGTGCGCGCCGCGCGGGTCACGTCCGCCACCAGTTCCACCACGTCCGGGCCGTACGCCTGCGAGTTGAGCACCTTCAGCAGCAGTACGAACGAACCGGTGCCGTACTTGCGGTGCAGCCGCTCGTGGTGGCGGGCGAGATAGCGGGTCGCGGCCTGGTTGGTGATCGCGCTCTGGCCGCAGAAGAGGAACACCGGCCGGGCCTGGCCGCTCGTGGTGACCCGGGCGAGCAGTACGTGCTCGGCGGTGCCGCGCGCCATCGGGTAGTGCTCGCCGCCGATCCGGAAGGCGCCCCGCTCCGGCCCCGGTTCCGGATCGGTGTTGACCGCGAGACCCGGCAGCATCGCCGACATGTGGGCGGCCGTGCGCCGGTTGGAGGCCGGCCCGCCGACACAGAACTCGGTGCGCTCGCCGAAGCCCTGCTGGACCGTGTCCTGCGTGACCACATGGGCGTTGGCTCCGCACTCCTTGATGAGCGCGGACAGTTCCAGCAGCGCGAACACGTCGAAGCGGTGCACCGCCGGTTCGGCGGCGGCCGGGTCGCGGTTGACGACGAGCAACGACTCCGCGTTCTCCGGCAGCCCGAAGAACGCCTGCTTGCGCCGGAGTTTGCGGCGCCACAGATACGTGCGGGCGAGCCAGCCCAGCGAGGCGGAGATGCCCGTGGCCACCAGGCCGAGGACGATGTTGCGCACGTCGTCGTTCATGGGCGCGCATGCTAGCGGTCCCGGGCAACGGCCACGTACCGGTGTTCGATCCGTGACGTTCGTGCGGCCGGTGGCCGAGGCGTACTGTCGGTACTGCGGCAATCTCGTTACGCTGCGCGGACTGTCCCGACGGGAGGCACGGATGGGTCGTCCTGGCACGCGGAAACTTGCGGTTGTGGCGGTCTCGGCCGCCCTGGTGTCGGTGGGGGCGGCCGCGCCGCCCGCCGCGACGAGCAGCACCCCCACCAAGGCCCCGGTGGCCGTCGGTTACGGCGGCGCCGTCGCGAGTGTCGACGCGGACGCCACCGCGGCCGGTATCGAGGTCCTGCGGCACGGCGGCAACGCGGTCGACGCGGCCGTCGCCACCGCGGCCGCGCTCGGCGTCACCGAGCCCTACTCCTCCGGCATCGGCGGAGGCGGCTACTTCGTCTACTACGACGCCAGGACCCGCAGCGTGCACACCATCGACGGCCGGGAGACGGCGCCGCTGAGCGCCGGCTCCGACCTGTTCGTGGAGAACGGCAAGCCGCTCTCCTTCGCCGACGCCGTCAGCAGCGGGCTGAGCGTCGGCACCCCGGGCACGCCCGCCACCTGGCAGACGGCGCTGGACGACTGGGGCACCGAACGGCTCGGCACGGTACTGAAGCCCGCCGAGCGGATCGCCCGCGACGGCTTCACCGTGGACGACACCTTCCGCTCGCAGACCGCGTCCAACGAGACCCGGTTCCGCTACTTCCCCGACACCGCGAAGCTGTTCCTGCCCGGCGGCCGGCTCCCCGCCGTCGGCTCCATCTTCAAGAACCCCGAACTCGCCCGCACCTACGAGGAGTTGGGCCGAAAAGGCATCGGCACGGTCTACCGCGGGGACATCGGCGACGACATCGTCAACACCGTCGAGCACCCGCCCGTGGACCCCGCCTCCGGCTGGACGGCGCGCCCCGGGAAGCTGGCCGAGAAGGACCTCGCCGTCTACCGGACCAGGCTCCAGGCCCCCACGAGGACGTCGTACCGCGGCCTGAACGTCTACTCCATCGCACCCTCCTCCTCCGGCGGCACCACGGTCGGCGAGGCGCTCAACATCCTGGAGAACACCGACCTTTCGAAGGCGAGCGAGGCGCAGTACCTGCACCACTTCATCGAGGCGAGCCGCATCGCCTTCGCCGACCGGGGGCGCTGGGTCGGCGACCCCGCGTTCGAGGACGTGCCGACCAGGCAACTGCTGTCGCAGCGGTACGCCGACTCGCGCGCCTGCCTGATCAAGGACGACGCCGTCCTGACCAGCCCGCTCGCCCCCGGCGACCCGCGCCATCCGAAGGCCTGCGGCACGGGCGGCACGGCGGCCCCGACGACGTACGAGGGCCAGAACACCACGCATCTGACGGTGGCCGACAAGTGGGGCGACGTCGTCTCCTACACGCTCACCATCGAGCAGACCGGCGGCAGCGCCATCACCGTGCCCGGCCGGGGCTTCCTGCTCAACAACGAGCTGACGGACTTCTCCTTCACGCCGGCCGACCCGGCCGTGCACGACCCGAACCTGCCCGGTCCGGGCAAGCGGCCGCGCTCGTCGATCGCGCCGACGATCGTCCTGGACCGCCACAACCTGCCGGTGGTGGCGCTCGGTTCGCCCGGCGGAGCCACCATCATCACGACCGTGCTCCAGACCCTGACCGAGTTCCTCGACCGGCACCTCCCGCTGGTCGACGCCATCGCCGCCCCCCGCGCCAGCCAGCGCAACGCGGCCCGGACCGAACTCGAACCGGCCCTCTACGACAGCGACCTGAAGAAGCAGCTGGAGGCCATCGGCCACTCCTTCTCCCTCAACCCCGAGATCGGCGCGGCCACCGGCGTCCAGCGCCTGCCCGGCGGCGAGTGGCTGGCCGCCGCCGAGAAGGTACGCCGCGGCGGCGGCTCGGCGATGGTGGTGGACCCGGCGCGGTGAGCGCGGCCGCCACAGGCCGCTGCTACGGCTCCGGCGGCGGAGGCTGGGAGCGGGCGGAGCGGAAGTCCAGGTGGCCGTCCGTCACGTCCACCGTCACCCGGCTGCCCTCGGAGATCGTGCCGTCCAGCAGGAGGCGGGACAGCTGGTTGTCCACCTCCCGCTGGATGGTGCGGCGCAGCGGGCGGGCGCCGTACTCGGGCTGGTAGCCGCGCTCGGCGAGCCAGTCGACCGCCGGGTCCGTGAAGTGGACCGTGACGCCCTGGCCCTCCAGCAGCCGACGGGTCCCGTCCAGCAACAGCTCGGTGATCTGCCGCAGTTGGGCGCCGGTGAGCTGCCGGAAGACCACGATCTCGTCGATGCGGTTGAGGAACTCCGGCCGGAAGTGCTCGCGCAGCGGCCGCAGGATCTGCTCGCGCCGCGCCTCCTCGTCCGCGTCCGCACCGCCCGGCCCGAACCCGATCCCGGCGCCGCGCCGGGTGATCGCCTCGGAGCCGAGGTTGCTGGTCATCACGATGACCGTATTGGTGAAGTCCACCGTCCGGCCCTGGGAGTCGGTCAGCCGGCCGTCGTCCAGGACCTGGAGCAGGATGTTGAAGACGTCCGGGTGCGCCTTCTCCACCTCGTCGAGCAGGAGCAGCGAGTACGGGTGCCGGCGCACCACCTCGGTGAGCTGCCCGGCCTCCTCGTGGCCGACGTACCCGGGCGGGGCGCCGACCAGCCGGGAGACGGTGTGCCGCTCCTGGTACTCGCTCATGTCCAGGCGGACCATCCGTTCCTCGCTGCCGAACAGCGCCTCGGCGAGGGCCCGGGCCAGTTCGGTCTTGCCGACGCCGGTCGGGCCGAGGAACAGGAAGCTGCCGATCGGCCGGTTCGGGCTCGCGAGGCCCGCGCGGGAGCGCAGCACGGCCTCCGAGACCACGGCGACGGCCTCCTCCTGGCCGACGACCCGCTGGTGCAGATGCCGCTCCAGGTCGAGCAGCCGTTCCTTCTCCTCCTGGGTGAGCCGGGCGACCGGGACCCCGGTCTGCCGGGACACCACCTCGGCGACGGCCTCCGCCGTCACCTCCAGATCCAGCCCCTCGTCGGCCTTGTCGCCGCCGCTGACCTGCTCGATCCGCTGCTTCAGCTCGCCGATCCGGTCCCGCAGCTGCTTGGCCGCGTCGTATTCCTCGGCCGCGACCGCCTGGTCCTTGTCCAGGACCAGCTGATCCACCTCGCGCTCCATCGCGCGCACGTCCGTGCCCTTGGTCCGGGCGCCGAGCCGTACCCGGGCGCCCGCCTGGTCGATCAGGTCGATCGCCTTGTCCGGCAGCCGCCGGTCGGTGAGATAGCGGTCCGAGAGCTGGACGGCGGCGACCAGCGCCTCGTCGGTGTAGCGGACCTGGTGGTGGGCCTCGTACCGGTCGCGCAGCCCGCGCAGGATCTCGATGGTGTCCGGGACCGTCGGCTCGGGCACCAGGATCGGCTGGAACCGGCGGGCCAGCGCCGCGTCCTTCTCGATCCGGCGGAACTCCTCCAGTGTGGTCGCGCCGACGATGTGCAGTTCGCCGCGGGCGAGCGCCGGCTTCAGGATGTTCCCGGCGTCCATCGCGCCGCCCTCGCCGCCCGAGCCCGCGCCGACGACGGTGTGCAACTCGTCGATGAACACGACCAGACGGTCGGAGTGGGCGCGGATCTCCTCGACGATGGTGTTGAGCCGCTCCTCGAAGTCGCCCCGGTAGCGGGTGCCGGCGACGACCCCGGTGAGGTCCAGCGCGACGACCCTGCGCCCGGCCAGCCCGTCCGGTACGTCCCCGTCGCCGATGCGCTGCGCGAGCCCCTCCACGACGGCCGTCTTGCCGACCCCGGCGTCGCCGATCAGGACCGGGTTGTTCTTGCCGCGTCGCGACAGCACCTCGATGGTCTGCTCGATCTCGGTGTCCCGGCCGATCACCGGGTCGATCCGGCCCTGCCGGGCCAGTTCGGTCAGATCACGGCCGTACTTGTCCAGCGTGGGCGTGCCGGTGGGCCGTTGCCGCTCCGGGCGGGGCTGTGTGCTCTCCGGCGCCTCGGGCGGCAGCCCGCCCGCCGAGAACCGGGCCGCGTTCAGGATGTGCCCGGCGGCCGAGTCCGGGTTCGCGGCCAGCGCGCTGAGCACGTGCTCCGGGCCGATGTACCCGGCGCCGCTCGACCGCGCCAGGTCGTGCGCGTCCAGCAGGGCGCGCTTGACGGCGGGGGTGAGTGACAGCGAGGTGGGCGGCGGTGCCTCGCCGGGCGGGTGCTGGACCGGGCCCGCCCGGTCGTCGATCTCCGTGGCGAGCGAGTCCGGGTCCGCGCCGGCCCGGCTCAGCAGGCTCCGGGTGGGCTCGGCCGACACCGCCGCGCGCAGCAGATGCTGGGTGTCCAGGTCCCGGCTGCCGTGCTCGGCGGCGTACTGGGCGGCTCCTCTGACCAGCTCCCGGGCCGGCTGGCTGAGCAGCCGGCCGATGTCGATGTGGCGGGGACCGGGGGCTGCGCCGGATCCGCCGAAGAAGCGGGCCAGGAAATCGCCGAAGGGGTCGGGAGGGTAGCCGTTGGTCATGGCGTTCCGTTCCTCGCTGGCTGTTCATGCCCACGATGACACGATCCGTGGGGGCGGGCATGTTCGCCTGCGGGGAGCGGGCGCCGGCCGGCGGGCGGCTGCGGGCGCGCCGCGGCCGTGCGCGCGGCTCCCGCGCCGTCCGCGCCACCAGCGCCCGGGGGCCCGCTGCCCACGCCGTGGCCGCAGAGGCCCTGAGGGATGCCGTAGCCGGCGCCGCGGCAGACCCGGGGTGTCGTCTAGATCATGCCGACCCGAGCGGGGTCTGGCACGCGCTCCTCCGGAGGGGGGACCCCAGCGGCGTTGTCGTCGGTCGCCGACTCCCCCCGGCTCGGCTTCGCGCGCGGGAGGGACCCCGCGACGCCAGGGCCCGCTCGGCGGTGCCGGTCAGCCGCACGTCCGCCGGACGCGGCCGGTCCACCGTGATGCTGAGCGCCGAATCGGCGGCCCAGTCGTCCAGGACGGCGCCGCAGCCGACCGGCATCAGGTCGCCGTCGCGCGGGCGGTGGCCCGAGGAACGGCGAGGTCGCACCGGCTGCGTGCAGCGCCTCGATCGGCGCGTCCGGCTTCGACCCCCTCGCGCCAATTAGTATACCGGTATTTAAATGGGGTGCACCGGGCGGCCGGTATTAGAATGGCGGCATGGTGCGCACCCCCCTCACCCCCGAAGAGCGTGAACGCGGCGAGCGGCTCGGGCGGTTGCTGCGCGAGGCGCGCGGCGGCCGGAGTATGACCGAGATCGCCGCGGCTGCGGGCGTCTCGGCCGAGACGCTCCGCAAGATCGAGACGGGCCGGGCGCCGACACCGGCGTTCTTCACCGTGGCCGCGCTGGCCGCGGCCCTCGGACTGTCGATGGACGAACTGGTCACCCGCTGCGCACTCGTCGCCGTGTGAGCCGGTGTCCGGGGTGAGGGGTCCGCGCGCTGCCGGAAAACCGTGCGTAGCAGAGCCGTAACACGACTGGTGTTGCCTGGTGGCCGTAGTGCCGGTGGTGGGGCGGGAGCTGGGCGATGGCGGTGGATCAACTCCCCGGTCCGGTGCGGGAGTTCGCGGGCTGTCTGGACGGCCTGCTGGCCCGCCTGGACCAGGGGGAGGGCTGGAGCGGCGTTTTCTGGCAGCGGGACCCCGAGGGCATGCGGGCCTGCCTTCAGGGGCGCGAGGTGCCGCCGTGGGACGTCGTCGAGGCGCTGCTGGACGACCTCGCGACGGTGTACGGCACGGGCGCGGCGGACGCCGAGCGGACCCGCGCCAGGGGCCTGTACCGGGCGGCTCTCACCTCGTACGACGCCCGCCCCGGGGCACGCGCGGCCCTGGCCGACCGGCTCGACGTCATGCTCCGCGAACAGCGCTACGCGGCCGAACGCCAGGCAGAGCTGACCCGTCTGCTCACCGCGGGGGCCCCGGGCGCCTCGGGTGCCGGCCTCGACTCCCTCCGCCTCGACCTCGCCTGGGCCCGCGACGACCACGCCCGCGCCTCCGCGAGGTGCGAGGAACTCCGCGGCCGCCTGGCGGAGTTGGACCGACGGGCGGCGGGCCACTGGACGGGGCCCGTGCGGGAACGGCCGGCTCCGGGACCGGGCCCGTCGGCCGACGGGCCCGGTCGGGAGGGGGAGTCGGCGGGGGCTGGTGGCCGGGCCGACCCGCGGGTGCGTGGTGGTGCCGGTTCGGTGGAGGCGCCGGCGGCCGCCACTCCGTTTCCCCCCGCCTCCCCGGCCGTCGTGACCCCGGAACCGGACCCCGTCGTCCCGCCACCGCCCGCCCGGCATGCCCCGCCCTCCGCCCCGCCCGCCCCGGGGCCACCCCCCGATTCGGGGTCACTTCCCGCGCCGGTCGCCACTGCCCGGAAACGCCGGCGCGGCAGTGCCCGGTTCGCCGGGATGGCCGAGGACGTGGCAGCCCCCGTCCCCGTACCGCAGGCGCCCGTGCCGGCGGCCCGGGTGCCGCGGGCGGCCGGGTCCGCCCGGCCTCGCGGGGCCCGGTTCGCCGGGGCGGCGGAGCAGCCCGTCGAGGCGGAGACGGTGCGCGTCGAGCACGTCGACGCCGGGGCGGACGCGGCGGTCGCCGAAGCCGTCGGGCGGCTGGCGCGGCTGCGGGCCGCGGGGCGCAGCGGCGAGGCGCATGTGCTGCTGGCCGAGGTCGCGCAGTGGCCCCCGGCCCGCTACCCCGTGCTCGCCGATGCCCTGCACCGGGCCGGGCTCGGGGCCGACTGGGCGACGTTGCTGTGGGAGGCCGCCTCGCTGCCCGTGGAACGGCTGGTCGGCGTCGCCGACGCGCTCGCCGCCGCAGGGCGGGACGGCGACGGGCGGCAGTTGCTGCGGCAGGGCGTGGCCCGGCCGGCCGAGCAGGTCGGGACCGCCGTGCTGCGGCTGGCGGACGACGGGCGGGAGCGCGAGGTGCGGGCCCTGCTGGACGCCTGTGTCCGCGCGCGGACGGCGGAGGCAGCCGCCCGGACGGTCGCCCCCGAGCCGCGGCGTCTCGTGCCGCTGCTGCTCGACGCCGCCCGCGGCGTCTCCGAGGAGCGGCACTGGGACCTCGTGCACGCCCTGCGTGTCGCCGGGTACGGTGCGTGAGAGGAGCCGGGACGACCTCGTACCGGTCTGCCCCGTTTCACCCCGTCGCGCGGATCGTCCGCTCGCCCATCGGCGTGTGAAACGTGATCGACCCCGCCTGTTGACGACGATGGTCTTGGCAAGGGCCTCCAGGAGGCTTACTTTCGTCCCTCTACGGCCTGCTCCACGGGTGTAGAGGCTCTGGCGTCCCGTCGAAGGAGCAGCTCATGGCCAACGTCGTACGCGCCGCACTGGTCCAGGCCACCTGGACCGGCGACACCGAGTCCATGGTGGCGAAACACGAGGCGCACGCCCGTACGGCGGCCCGGCAGGGCGCCCAGGTCATCGGGTTCCAGGAAGTCTTCAACGCGCCCTACTTCTGCCAGGTCCAGGAGCCCGAGCACTACCGCTGGGCCGAGCCGGTGCCCGACGGGCCGACCGTGCGCCGGATGCGGGAGCTGGCGCGCGAGACCGGCATGGTGACCGTCGTGCCCGTCTTCGAGGTCGAGCAGTCCGGCTTCTACTACAACACCGCCGCTGTGATCGACGCCGACGGCTCCTACCTCGGCAAGTACCGCAAGCACCACATCCCGCAGGTCAAGGGCTTCTGGGAGAAGTACTACTTCAAACCCGGCAATCTCGGGTGGCCCGTCTTCGACACCGCCGTCGGCAAGGTCGGCGTGTACATCTGCTACGACCGGCACTTCCCGGAGGGCTGGCGGCAACTCGGGCTCAACGGCGCCCAGTTGGTGTACAACCCCTCCGCCACCCACCGCGGCCTGTCCGCCTACCTGTGGCAGCTGGAGCAGCCGGCGGCGGCCGTCGCCAACGAGTACTTCGTCGCCGCCATCAACCGGGTGGGCCGGGAGGAGTACGGGGACAACGACTTCTACGGGACCAGTTACTTCGTTGATCCACGTGGGCAGTTCGTGGGCGAGGCAGCGAGCGACACGTCCGAGGAACTGCTCGTCCGCGACCTCGACTTCGGCCTGATCGACGAAGTGCGGCAGCAGTGGGCCTTCTACCGCGACCGCCGCCCCGACGCCTACGAAGGACTGATCCAGCCGTGACCGACCTCTACTCCCGCCACCGTCAGGTCCTGCCCGACTGGCTGGCCCTCTACTACGACGAGCCGATCGAGATCACCCACGGCGAGGGGCGCCACGTCTGGGACTCCGCCGGCAACAAGTACCTGGACTTCTTCGGCGGCATCCTGACCACGATGACCGCCCACGCGCTCCCCGAGGTCACCAAGGCCGTCAGCGAGCAGGCCGGGCGGATCGTCCATTCGTCCACGCTGTACCTGAACCGGCCGATGGTCGAACTCGCCGAGCGCGTCGCCCAGCTGAGCGGCATCCCGGACGCCCGGGTCTTCTTCACCACCTCCGGCACCGAGGCCAACGACACCGCCCTGCTGCTCGCCACCGCGTACCGGCGCAGCAACACGATCCTCGCGATGCGCAACAGCTACCACGGCCGCTCCTTCAGCACCGTCGGCATCACCGGCAACCGCAGCTGGTCCCCGACCTCGCTGTCCCCGCTCCAGACTCTCTACGTGCACGGCGGAGTGCGCACCCGGGGGCCGTTCGCCGAGCTGGACGACCGCGCGTTCATCGACGCCTGCGTCGCGGACCTCAAGGACATCCTCGGGCACACCCGCCCGCCCGCCGCGCTGATCGCCGAGCCCATCCAGGGCGTCGGCGGCTTCACCTCGCCGCCCGACGGCCTCTACGCCGCCTTCCGCGACGTCCTCAAGGAGCACGGCATCCTGTGGATCGCCGACGAGGTGCAGACCGGCTGGGGCCGCACCGGCGAGCACTTCTGGGGCTGGCAGGCGCACGCGCAGAGCGGCCCGCCGGACATCGTCACGTTCGCCAAGGGCATCGGCAACGGCACGTCCATCGGCGGCGTGATCGCCCGCGCCGAGATCATGAACTGCCTGGACGCCAACAGCATTTCGACGTTCGGCGGCACCCAGCTCACCATGGCGGCCGGGCTCGCCAACCTCGCCTACCTCCTCGAACACGACCTCCAGGGCAACGCCCGCCGGGTCGGCGGTCTGCTCATCGAGCGGCTGCGGACGGTCGCCGCCCAGCTGCCGGGGGTCCGGGAGGTGCGCGGGCGCGGACTGATGATCGGCGTCGAGCTGGTCAGGCCGGGCACGGACGAGGCGGACCCGCAGTCGGCCTCCGCCGTCCTGGAGACGGCCCGCGAGGGCGGGCTGCTCATCGGCAAGGGCGGCGGCCACAACACCAGCGCCCTGCGCATCGCCCCGCCGCTGTCGCTGACCGTCGCGGAGGCCGAGGAGGGCGCGGCGATCCTGGAACGGGCCCTGCGGAGCGCGTACTAGCGCCCCCGGGGGAAACGGCGCACGGACGAGAGAGACAGGTGCACGGCCATGACCACCGCCTCGCAGACCCCGCACGGCTGGGAGCCCGTGCTCTCCGTGCGCCAGGTGCTGTCCCTGGAACGGGTGCTCGCCGGGGAACCCGAGGTGGTGGCCGGTGCCGGGCAGCTGGACCGGCCGGTGCGCTGGGTGCATGTCGCCGAGGCCGCCGACGTCGGGGTCATGCTCAGCGGCGGCGAGATGGTCCTCACCACCGGCGTCCTGCTCGCCGGAGACGAGGCCAAGCAGGCCGAGTACGTCCAGTCGCTGCACCGGGCCGAGGCGGCCGCCGTCGTCCTCGGCCTGGGCCGCGCCTTTCCCGCGCCCCCCGAGGCGATGCGGCGCGCCGCGGACCGCTGCGGGCTGCCCATGGTGGTCCTGCACCGCCCCTTCCCCTTCGCCGAGCTGACGGAGGAGGTCCAGTCCCGCCTGGTGCGGCGGAAGTTCGCCGCCGTCAGCCTCTCGGAGTCCATCCGCACCGCCCTCACCGGCCTCATCACCGCCGGCGCCCCCCTGCAGCGGCTGCTCGACGAGGTCGCCGTGCACAGCGGCTGCCCCGTCGTCGTCACCAACCTCGCCCACCGCGTCCTCGCCACGGCGGGGGAGCGGCCGGCCGTGGACGACGTACTGCGCGACTGGGAGCGCATCGCCCGGCAGGCCGGCGGTGCCCACGGCGACGGCTGGATCAGCGCCGAACTGGGCGGCCGCGGGGAGCGCTGGGGCCGGCTGCTGCTGTGCGGCCACCGGGGCCCCGCCGCCACCGGGCGGCTGCTCGCCGACCGGGCCGCCGAGGCGCTGGTCCTGCACCGCATGCTCGGCGGCTCCAGCGCGGCGAGCTGGGAGGAGCAGTCCGCGCAGGGGCTGCTCACCGACCTCGTCTCCGGCGCCGTACCGGCCCGGGCCCTGCTGCCCCGGGCCCGCGCCGCCGGGCTCCCGGTCAACCGGCGCACCTTCGTGCCCCTCGTGGTCCTCGGCCCCGGTCCCGAGGAACTCGACCGTGTGCTCCGGCTGCTGGGACTGTCCGGACTCGTCGCCGAACTCGCCGACGGGGCCGCCGCCGTGCTGCTCAGCCTCGCCCGGGACCAGGACGCGGTGGCGCTCACCGGCCACTTCGCGGCCCGGCTGCGCGCCGGGTCCGGGGCCGTGGTCGCCGCCGCCGACGCCCGTACCGCATGGGACGAGGTGCCCGCCGGGCTGCGCGAGGCCCGGCATGTCGCCGACGCCGTCGCCGACTCCTCGCACACCCTCGACCTGCCCGACGTGGTGCGGCTCCGGGACGTCCATCTGCGCGGGCTGGTACGGCTGTTGCGCGACGACCCGCATGTGCAGTCCTTCGCCGAACGGGAGCTGGACGGGCTGCTGTGCGCGGCCGAGCCGGAGCTGCTGGGTGTCCTGCGGACCTATCTCGCGACCGGCCGCAACAAGTCCCGCACCGCCCAGCTCCACCATGTCTCCCGGCCCGCGCTCTACCGCCGCCTGGAGGCCATACAGACCCGCCTCGGCGTCGACCTGGACGACTTCGAACAGGCGGCCTCCGTCCACATCGCGCTGCTCGCGCACGATGCGCAACAGCGCTGAAACACACGACGACCTGGGAAAACGGCGGTGAAACATGCGGCAGGCGACACGTGACACGGTGGCACGCCGCGCGCCCGCAGACGTGACACGCTGCCCGTCGAAGGCGCCCTCCGCGCTTTCTAGGCTCACCGCACACCGAGCCGACGGAGGTCCCGATGAGCCGAGTGATCCGTGCCGCCCTGTTCCAGACCGCGTGGACCGGCGACAAGGAATCCATGATCCAGGTGCACGAGCAGGCGGCCCGCGACGCCGCCGCCCAGGGCGCCCAAGTCCTCTGCTTCCAGGAGCTGTTCTACGGCCCCTACTTCTGCCAGGTGCAGGACAAGGCCTTCTACGAGTACGCCGAGCGGATCCCCGAGGGCCCGACCGTCCAGCGCTTCCAGCGCCTGGCGCGCGAGCTGGGCATCGTCCTCGTCCTGCCGATGTACGAGGAGGAGCAGCCAGGCGTCCTCTACAACACCGCCGCGGTGATCGACGCGGACGGTTCCTACCTCGGCAAGTATCGCAAGACCCACATCCCGCAAGTCCGGGGATTCTGGGAGAAGTTCTACTTCCGCCCGGGCAACAGCGGCTGGCCCGTCTTCGACACGGCCGTCGGCAGGATCGGCGTGTACATCTGCTACGACCGTCACTTCCCCGAGGGCTGGCGGGCACTCGGCCTCGCCGGTGCCGAGATCGTCTTCAACCCCTCGGCCACCTCCCGCGGCCTGTCCCGCTACCTGTGGCAGCTGGAGCAGCCGGCGGCGGCCGTCGCCAACGAGTACTTCGTCGGCGCGATCAACCGGGTCGGCGTGGAGGACCTCGGCGACAACGACTTCTACGGCACGACCTACTTCGTGGACCCCGAGGCCCAGTTCGTCGGCGAGGTCGCCAGCGACAAGGCGACCGAACTCGTCGTCCGCGACCTGGACCTGGCCAAACTCCGCGAGGTCCGCGACCGCTGGCAGTTCTACCGGGACCGGGCGCCGGGGGCGTACGAGCCGCTGACCGCACCCTGACCGCACCCCGACCGCATTCGTTGACCGAGGGAGCAGCATGAGCAGCCGTACCGTCATCCGCGGCGGACTCGTCATCACCGCCTCCGACGAACTCCACGCCGACGTCCTGATCGAGGACGGCCGCATCGCCGCCCTCGCCGCCTCCGGCACCGCCGCCGCCGAGGCGTTCACCGCCGAGCGGGTCGTCGACGCCACCGGGAAGTACGTCATCCCGGGCGGTGTCGACGCGCACACCCACATGGAGCTGCCGTTCGGCGGCACCTTCGCCTCCGACACCTTCGAGACCGGCACCCGGGCCGCGGCGTGGGGCGGTACGACGACGATCGTCGACTTCGCGGTGCAGAGCGTCGGTCACACCCTGCGCGAGGGCCTCGACGCCTGGCACGCCAAGGCCGAGGGCAACTGCGCGATCGACTACGCCTTCCACATGATCGTCTCCGACGTCCACGACGAGACGCTGAAGGAGATGGACCTGCTGGTCGAGGAGGGCGTGACCTCCTTCAAGCAGTTCATGGCGTATCCGGGCGTCTTCTACTCCGACGACGGGCAGATCCTGCGCGCCATGCAGCGCTCCGCCGAGAACGGCGGGCTGATCATGATGCACGCCGAGAACGGCATCGCCATCGACGTCCTCGTCCAGCAGGCCCTCGCCCGCGGCGACACCGACCCGCGCTATCACGGCGAGGTCCGCAAGGCCCTGCTGGAGGCCGAGGCCACCCACCGCGCCATCCGGCTCGCGCAGGTCGCCGGCGCGCCCCTGTACGTCGTGCACGTCTCGGCGCAGGAGGCGGTCGCCGAGCTGGCGCGGGCGCGCGACGAGGGGCTCCCCGTCTTCGGCGAGACCTGCCCGCAGTACCTGTTCCTGTCCACCGACAACCTCGCCGAGCCGGACTTCGAGGGCGCGAAGTACGTGTGCAGCACGCCGCTGCGGCCGAAGGAGCACCAGGCCGCGCTGTGGCGGGGCCTCGCCACCAACGACCTCCAGGTGGTCTCCACCGACCACTGCCCGTTCTGCTTCGCCGGCCAGAAGGAGCTGGGCCGCGGCGACTTCTCCAGGATTCCCAACGGACTGCCGGGCGTCGAGAACCGCATGGACCTGCTGCACCAGGCCGTCGTCGACGGCCGTATCTCGCGCCGTCGCTGGATCGAGATCGCCTGCGCCACCCCGGCCCGCATGTTCGGCCTCTACCCGAAGAAGGGCACCATCGCCCCGGGCGCCGACGCCGACGTCGTCGTCTACGACCCGCACGCCGAGCAGACCGTCTCGGCCGCGACGCACCACATGAACGTCGACTACTCCGCCTACGAGGGCAAACGGATCACCGGCCGCGTCGAGACCGTGCTCTCGCGCGGCGTACCCGTCATCACCGAGCGGGAGTACACCGGACGCACCGGTCACGGCGTCTACACCCCGCGCTCCACCTGTCAGTACCTCAACTAACCGAACGAGGAGTGGCGCCCATGGACTTCGGACTCGTCCTCCAGACCGACCCGCCGGCCTCCCGCGTCGTCAGCCTGATGAAACGCGCCGAGCGCAACGGCTTCACGTACGGCTGGACCTTCGACTCCTCCGTGCTGTGGCAGGAACCCTTCGTGATCTACAGTCAGATCCTCGCCAACACACAGAAGCTGAAGATCGGCCCGATGGTCACCAACCCGGGCACCCGCACCTGGGAGGTCACCGCCTCCACCTTCGCCACCCTCAACGACATGTTCGGCAACCGCACCGTGTGCGGCATCGGCCGCGGCGACTCCGCGATGCGCGTCGCGGGCCGCAAGCCCAACACGCTGGCCCGGATCAGCGAGGCGATGAAGGTCATCCGGGCCCTCGGCCGGGGCGAGGAGGCCGACCTCGGCGGCACGAAGATCCGCTTCCCGTGGATCAGGGAGGGCGCCGAACTCCCCGTCTGGATGGCCGCGTACGGCCCCAAGGCGCTGAAGATGACCGGCGAGGAGGCCGACGGCTTCATCCTCCAGCTGTCCGACCTCTACCTCACCGAGTACATGGTCAAGGCCGTGAAGGACGCCGCCGTCGCCGCCGGCCGCGACCCGTCCGAGGTGACGGTCTGCGTCGCCGCCCCGGCGTACGTCACCGAGGACGACTCGCCCGAGGCGCTCGCCCACGCCCGCGAGCAGTGCCGCTGGTTCGGCGGCATGGTCGGCAACCATGTCGCCGACCTCGTCGCCCGCTACGGCGAGCACTCCGGCCGGGTCCCCGAGGAACTCACCGACTACATCAAGGCCCGCCAGGGGTACGACTACTCCCACCACGGGCGCGCCGACAACCCCGACACCGCGTTCGTGCCCGACGAGATCGTGGACCGCTTCTGCGTCATCGGCCCTGTTGAGAAGCACGTCGAGAAACTGAAGGCGCTGCGCGCGCTGGGCGTCGACCAGTTCGCGGTGTACGACATGCACGACGCCCGGGAAGCCACCATCGACGCCTACGGCTCCCGGGTGATCCCCGCCGTCAACTCCTGACCACCGCCTCCCCGTTGGTCTCCCCCTCCCCGCCGCCCGGGGGGAGGGGGCACAGGGCGCCCGCCCGCGCACCCCCCATCGCGCCGCCCGCACGGCACTCCCCGACCCGTCTCACCCCTCCGGGACCGCCCATGACCGACACCGCCCCCGCAGCCATACCCCCGTCCCGTCAGGTCACCCTCCCCGACGGCCGCGTCGAACTCGCCCCCGGCACCCCGCCGCCCAGCGGCCCGTACGCCAACGACGACCTGCTCCCGGTCCCCGCGGCCGGGCGCACCTGGACGACGTACAACTTCTCCGCGCTGTGGGTCGGCATGGCCCACAACACCGCCTCCTGGACGCTCGCCTCCGGACTGATCGCCGTCGGGATGGACTGGAAACAGGCGGTGTTCACCATCGCCCTCGCCAACCTGGTCGTCCTCGTCCCGATGCTGCTCACCGGGCACGCGGGCCCCAAGTACGGCATCCCCTTCCCGGTCTTCGCCCGCGCCTCCTTCGGGGTGCGCGGCGCCAACCTGCCCGCCGTCGTACGGGCGTTGGTGGCGTGCGGCTGGTTCGGCATCCAGACCTGGATCGGCGGCGAGGCCATCTACTTCCTCGCCGGCAAGCTGATCGGCGACAGCTGGTCGAACGCCGCGCACGTCGGCGGCTACGCCTGGACCATGTGGCTGTCGTTCGCGCTGTTCTGGCTGCTCCAGGTCGCGATCATCTACCGGGGCATGGAGACGGTCCGCCGCTTCGAGAACTGGGCGGCGCCGTTCGTGATCGTCGGCGCGCTGGTGATGCTGGCGTGGATGACCGGCAAGGCCGGCGGCGTCGGCCCGCTGTTCGACCAGCCGTCGAAGCTCGGCTGGGGCGGCCACTTCTGGAAGCTGTTCTGGCCGTCCCTGATGGGCATGATCGGCTTCTGGTCCACCCTGTCGCTGAACATCCCCGACTTCACCCGCTACGGCAGGAGCCAGAAGGCCCAGACCCGGGGCCAGGCGCTCGGCCTGCCGACGACGATGACCCTGTTCGCGTTCCTGTCAGTGCTGGTGACCTCCGGCTCGCAGGCGGTCTACGGGCAACCGGTCTGGGATCCGGTGCAGTTGGCCGCGAAGACCGACAACGTGGTGGGCCTGCTCTACGCCCTGGTCACGGTCCTGGTGGCGACGCTCTCGGTGAACATCGCGGCCAACCTGGTATCCCCGGCCTTCGACTTCTCCAACGTGGCGCCCAGGAAGGTGAGTTTCCGCACCGGCGCGCTCGTCACCGCGGTCCTGGCGGTGGTGATCATGCCCTGGAAGCTGTACTCCGACCCGCAGGGCTACATCTTCACCTGGCTCGGCCTGGTCGGCGGTCTGCTCGGCACCGTCGCGGGCATCCTCGTCGCCGACTACTGGCTGCTGCGCCGCACCCGACTGGACCTCGCCGACCTGTACCGCGCGGGCGGCCGCTACTGGTACGCGGCCGGCTGGAACTGGCGGGCCGTCGTCGCCTTCCTCGCGGGCGGCGTCCTCGCGATCGGCGGCGCCAGCTTCAAACCCCTGCTCGACGGCCGCCCCATCCCCGCCCTGTCGGCCCTGGCGGACTACGGCTGGGCGGTGGGACTGGGCACGTCGCTGGTCCTCTACCTGGTACTCACGCTGCTGACGGCCCGCAGGCAGATGTAGGAAGACCCGGAAGAAAGACCCGAAAGGGTGAGGGGCGGGCAACCGGCTACCCGGACTGCCCGCCCCCGAGCGCACCGACGGCGGCGCGCGCCGCCTTGATGGCGCCCTGGTTGATCTCGTCCGTACCGGGGGCCTTCTTCGTGTCGAAGTCGCTGCCGTTGTACGTGACGACCACCAGGGCGTTGGAGACCTGGACCATCACCACGCCCTCGCGGGTCTGCTGCTTGTCCTCGGTGGTGAGGTTCACGATCGAGTAGGCGCTGTCCCCGAGCCCCGGCACGGCACCGCCGCCGCTCTTCTCGCTCACCTGCTGCTGGTAGTTCTGCTTCGCCTCCTGCTGCGACCCGGCGATCTCGAACGACACGTCGAGCCAGCGGTAGCTGTACCCCTTCAGGGCGTTCCAGGAGCAGGTGCGGCGCACCTTGTTGTCCGTCGACGGGATCTCCTTGCCCTCCGTCTTCGCCCCGGGCACCAGGGCCGTGACCGTGGCCGCGGGCACGCTCGTACAGGGCGTGGGCGCGGCGGCGTACGCCTTCGACCCGGTGGAGGACGACGGGCCGGGGGCGGCGGAGGACTGCGCGGGCGCCGTCTGGCCCGCCGGGGAGCCGTCGGCGGCGGCCGGCGCGGCCGGACCGGACGTCAGCGCCCAGCCGGCGCAGGCGAGCACGGCGACCGGAGAGATCCGCGCGGTGAGCGCGAGCGGCAGAGGAAGAGAACGCACGGCGCACTTCTCGTGGGGGAGGGGGTGCGGAAGGGATCCGCAGGGTGGACGGGGACGCCAGTGTCACACGACAGCCTGTGGGGCGGAAGTGAAAACTCGCTGTGTGCTCGCACGGTCACAACACCCCCTCGTGCTCCTCCAGCCAGCGGCGGGCGCCGACCTCGCTGGGGTGGACGCGGACGGTGAGCGTGGCGGCGAACCATCCGACGCACCACGCGGCGATCGCGGGCAGGATCGGTGCCGCGAGCAGCAGGGGGACGAGCCCGGCCCGGCTCCAGTTCCGGGCACGGCCGGACTCGGCCTGCTTGGCCGCGCGGAACGTGTCGGGCATGGGCGGGTCCAGCAACTGCCGACGCAGGTCCCGGCGCTGCTTGACCCACCCCTGGACGAGGGTCACGCAGGAGCCGGCCACCTGCGTCACGTCCCACACCCGGCGCAGGCCCGGCGGCATGTCGCTGCGGGGAGCGCCCAGGTAGAGCCGGAGCGCGACGTAGCAGAAGAAGGCCAGGACGGTGAGCAGGAAGAGGGCGCTGAACGTACGGCGCAGCCAGTAGCGCGGGCCGCGTTCGTACCAGGTCGTGCCGAGGCCCGGCAGGGACGGGATGTCGGTCGGCGTCATGAACCGGTGGAATGCTCCTCGAACCAGCGCCGGGCGCCGGCCTCGCCGGGGTACTCGCGGACGGTGGCGTAGGCGAGGAACCAGCCGACGCACCACGCGGCCACCATAGGCATGACGGGAGCGAGGATCAGTACCAGGCCACGCCCGGTCACGGACAGCCCAGGAGCACGTCTCTTGTGCGCCCTCATGGCCGCGAGGCTCTCCGCGGGACTGGGCGGGGCGAGCAGGCCCGCGCGATGGTCCCTGCGCTGTTTCAGCCAGCCCCAGACGACGGCCACGCACGATCCGGCGGCCTGCACCCAGTACGAGGTCGTGCGCGCGGCCGGCGACCACTCGCTGGTGAACCCGTCGTACAGGCTCAGTGAGAAGAAGACCACGATGGCCGACGCGACGAGCAGGCCGAGGGCGATCCGGGCACGGCACAGCCAGTAGCGCGTACCACGCTCGTACCAGGCGGTGCCGAGCCGGGGCAGTGACGGGATCCCCACCTGGCCTCGGGCGGCACCCGTGTCAGAAGATGCTCGTGACGCCATGCCAGATGTCCTTCCCCAGCCTTCCGATGTCTTTCCCCGTGTCCTTCACCACGTGGCCGGCGCCCACGGCCATCCCGCCGATCACGCCGTGATCGTGGATGTCCTCGCTCCAGTGCTCGTGCAGGGAATGGTCGATGAGGCCGGTCGCGACGACGGCCGCCCCCACACCCGCCGCGGCCACCGCGAGGGCCGGTGCCTCGGCCGGCATGAGCGCGCCCGCCACCACCGCGCCCGCGACCAGACCGCCGACGTTGGCTCCCTCGTCGGTGGCGACGGAACGCTGCCAGGACCAGCCCTTGTCGTGGTCGCCCTTGGCCTCGATCAGACCACAGGCGCCGGCTGCGGCGACGTCCAGCACCGGCAGTTCCTTGAGGGCGTCCGGTATCGCCTCCAGCCCCTTGCCCAGGCGCAGCGCGTCCGCGGCATCGGCCAGCTTGACGTTCAGGGCACGGTCGTACGGCAGGTTGGTGCTGCCGTTGTCGGCGCGGGCGATGTCCTCCTCCAGCGAGTCGACCTTGGTGACCGCGTCCCGGTAGGCGCTCTTCGCGGGCAGGTCGTCGGGCATCGTGCGGCCCTGCTGCTGGAATATCTTGCGTTCGGTGCGGAGCTGCTTCTTGGCGGCCTGTGCGTCGGCCTTGGCCGCGTCGATGTTCTTGCGCGCGTCGATGCCCCCCGCCCGGGCGTCCTCGGCGTCGTACGCGTACAGCGTGCGCAACGCGTCGTACAGGGTGACCTTGTCCCCCTGAGACACCGAGTTGTCCTTCGCCGTCGCCTTGTCGTACAGCCCCTGCAACTGCTTCGCCGCCACCAGCCGCGCATGCTGCGCCGTGTGCAGGATCTCGTCGCGCGCCTTGACGTACTCGTCCCTCGCGGCGGTGGTCTTCTGGGCGTCCGCGCTCGGGGGGTTCGCCGTCGCGATGTCCAGCGGCACGCCCTTGTCGGTCGTCGCCACCCCGTTGCCGACCGCGGTGTGCTGCGCGTTCTTGAGGGCCGAATCGCACGTGGACAGCGCGTTGGCAAGCGTCTCCAGGATGTCGCCCGCCGCGTGCACCAGCTCGGCGAAGCCGCCGGCGGCCACCGCGTCCTCGCTCCACTTGGCGCGGAAGGACTGGGCCGCGTCGCCCTTCCAGCTCGCGTCGTCCACCAGCTGCTCCACGGCGCGACCGAGCGGCTTGACGATGCCGTCCAGCTTGTCCTTGGCGTTCTTGTACGTCTCGGCCATCGTGCGGAGCCCGCCGATGTCACCGTCGACCCAGTTGTCGCTCATCAGTCCTCGTCCGGTGGCACTAGATCTTCGAACACGCCGTGGACGTCCACATCATGTCGATGGAAGGAGTCACGCGCGTACGCGGCCTTGTCCCCGTGGTCGTCCATCCGGTCCGCGAGCGCGATGTGCAGGCCGATGATGAGGTGGGAGATCTCCTTGATCGCCGAGTCGAGCCCCGGATCGCCGCCGCTGACCACGGGCGGCGCCACGTCGTTGTGCAGCTTGCGGTAGGCGTCGGCCTCGTCATGGAAGGTCTTCGCCAACGTGGACAGATCGCTGTACACGACCTTGAAGTCGGCTGTCATCGGGCCACTCCCTGCGCGTAGGCGGCCAGGTCCGCCGGCTGCCAGTTGGGTTCCGAGGGTGTCGCGCGCGGGTCCAGCACGACGGTGACGCCCTGCTCGCGCACGCCCTCCGCCAGCGGGCCCAGCGAGGTGGCCACCCATGGCTGTGCCTCGCCGAGCGCGTCGACCAGCTTCTCCAGTGTGGTGAAGGCGAAGGCCACGGTGCCGTGGGAGGGATGGTCGAAGAGTTCGAAGACGACGAAGACCGAACGTGCGGGACGGCCGTCCGCGCCGGTGCCGGCGACGGACCTCGGATGCGCCGGTACGAACACCGGTGTGTGGTAGGCGGGTACGCCCGGTTTGGGGCCGGGACGGTCGTCCGTGGCGGGTCGGGGCGCCGGGGCTGCGCCCAGCAGGTCCAGCAGCGCCGAACGGCGCGGCTCGGTGGCTTGCCGTGAAGTGTCGCGTCCCGGCGGGTCTGGTTCCAGGAAATCGTGCAGCCGTGAACGTATCGGCGCCCCCACCGCCTTCACCTCTTCCCCGTGGTTTCGCGTGGCCGTTGGGCTCGACCACGTTAGCCAGCAGTCAATGAGACAAATCCGGCTATGTCGGCGTGCGGAAGTCGACGTGCACGGAACCCATACGACCGTTTGGTCCGGGGAAGGGCAGTCCTTGACCCGTTGCTGAACCGGGGTGTCCGCCCGGACCGCCCGCTAAGGCACCCGCGCCGTCCACTACGTCGACGCGAACTTGCTCCGCGCCAGCTCCCCGGCCCGCGCCAGCTCCTCGTCCGTGATCCTGCCCGGCGCCAGGCCGTACCGCGCGCGGAACGACGCGATCATCCGGTCGATGACCGCCTCACGGGGCAGCCCCGTCTGCCGACGCAGCGGATCGACCCGCTTCTTCGCGCTGCGCGTGCCCTTGTCGGACAGCTTCTCCCGGCCGATGCGCAGCACCTCCAGCATCTTGTCGGCGTCGATGTCGTACGACATCGTCACGTGGTGCAGCACGGCCCCCGGGCCCCCGTCCGGCCCGACCATCCGCTTCTGCGCGGCGCCCGCGATCTTGCCCTGGTCGGTCGCGATGTCGTTCAGCGGCTGGTACCAGGCCCGGATCCCCATGTCGCCGAGGGCGCCCAGCACCCAGTCGTCCAGATAGGCGTAGCTGTCCTGGAAGGACAGGCCCTGCACGAGGGAGTCGGGCACCGACAGGGAGTACGTGATCGTGTTGCCCGGCTCGACGAAGGTCGGACGGGGAAGACAGTACGAGCCAGCGTGATCACGGGCAAGAGCCTGCTCGCCCTGCCGGGTGCCACGCGGCATCCGGCAGGGCGCGGCGTTTACGGCACGCGCGCGGTCCACTTCTCGGTGGCGCGAGTCAGTCTGCAGGCTCAGTCTGGACAGGCGTTACGGATAGAGCGACGGCGTTGCCCGGCTATGCGCGCCGAGACGGGACAGCGTGCGCCGCACGGCCTCGTTCGGAGCCTCCTCGGCCGCCACGATGTCGGAGAAGATCGGCGCTCCGCCTGGTTTGTGCACGCGGACGGCCTCGGCCAGTGCGCCGTCCCGGTTGGCTACGTGGCACAGGATTTCCAGGGACTAGACCACATCGAAGCGTTCTGTCTCGTAGGGAAAGCGGCTGAGGGATCCGGTGACGACCTCGATCAGGCCGTCCAGGCCGCGTCGGGTGTTGGCCGCGCGGTGGCGCCGGTTGTGCTCCTTGCTGAGGTCGAGGTCCGCCATCGTGACGATGATCGCTAGCTGGCACAAGAGATGGACAGTTGGCGCCATCATCATCACCGACTTTCGGAAATGGCGGTGCCTCACTTCGATGCACCTTGCTCGGGCGGAGTTCGCCTCGTCGCGCGGACACGGGGATCCGAGGCTCTTGCCGCTGTCGACGGTGATCAATCGCTGTTGCCGGCCGAGGCCCGGCTACGCGCGTGCCGTGGCCACGGCGATCGCGTAGGGCTGCGACGGCCGATGCCCCGACTGGAAACCACGCCTGCCAGGAGACTGTTGCCTCCCTATTGCCTGATCATGGGTCTTCCTTGACCTCGTCGCCCTAGGGTCGGAAGCCGCGGTTGCGAACCGGGGGGAGACGACAGCGATGGGTGACGGCAAGGTCCCCGGCAAGGTGCTGGACATCAAGACCGCCGACATCAAGGCGGCGGCACCGACCTTCCAGAAGGGCGCCATCGACCTGGGCAAGGCTCTGACCACTCTGATCAGGACCCTGGACGGCCTCGGTGAGCCCTGGGGCCACGACGACCAGGGCAATCAGTTCGGCGGTGCCTACAAGCCGCACCAGAAGTCGATCGAGAGCGCGGCGGGCGTCCTGGTGCTCGGTCTGACGAGCATTCACGAGGCCATGGTGGACATGGCGGACGGGCATGTGGACAACGACAAGCTCGTCGCCGGCATATTCACGGAAGTGAAGGCGAACAAGCAGAGCGACGGTGCCGGTGAGCGTTGAGTCCAAGGCCCGCCACATCCTTCTCGACTTGGGCCTGTGGTGGCCGGAGGCCGACCCGGACAAGCTGCGGGAAGCGGCGAAGGCGTGGCGTGCGTTCGCCGACTCCGTGGACGACGTCCGGGCCCCGGTGAACCGCAGTGCGTCCTCGATCATCCACAACAACACGGGTGAGTCGATCGAGGCGTTCCACAAGTTCTGGGACCGCTACGCCAAGGGCAAGGACGGCGGCTGGCTGAGCGACCTCGCGAAGTCATCGCGGGACATGGCCAACGCCTTGGACAAGTTCGCCCACGCGATCGACGACGCGATCAACAAGCTCTGGACGCGGATCGCCATCGACGCGGTCGTGATCGCGGGCGGAATCACGCTGGCCGTGCTCACCGCGGGCATCGCCTCGGGTGCGGCGGCAGCTGCGGCGGACGCGGTCATCGAGTTCGGCGCCACGATCGGCGTCGGGGTCACCGGCGCGGTGGCCGACATCATCGCAGGCGCTTTGGTCGGCGTCGCGTTCGGCGGGGTCGAGTCGGTCACCATCGACGCTGCCGTGGCCCAGCCGCTACAGATGATGGCCGGCCTGCAGCACGGTTTCAGCCTGGACGAGGTCAACCAGGCCGCCAAGGACGGCATGATCTTCGGCGGCGCCCTGGGAGGGGGCGGCGGCCTGCTGAAGGCGAGCATGGAAGGCGGCCTCGCCAACACCACCCCACTGCTCCTGCGCCCGCCCTCCCTCCGCCCCGACCTGGTCGACCTGGGCACCGCGGCCCGCAACGCCGACGACACCCCCTGCGTGGGCGAGCCGATCGACGTGGCGACCGGCGCCATGCTGATGACGCAGACAGACCTCACCCTGCCAGGCACTCTGCCGCTCCAGTTCACCCGCACCCACCTCTCCTCCTACCGGGGCGGCGTCTGCTTCGGCCCGACCTGGATCTCCACCCTCGACGAGTGCCTCCAGATCGACGGCGAGGGCGTCGTCTTCGCCGCGGCCGACGGCATGCGCCTGGTGTACCCGGTACCGGAGCCCGGCGTTCCCACGATGCCGGCCAAGGGCGCCCGCTGGCCCCTGGAATGGGACGGCAAGCCAGACGGCGCGATGACGGTCACCGACCCGGCAACGGGCGTGGTCCGCACCTTCGCGGCCCCGGTCCCGTCGCCTTCCTTCGGTGTGTTCCACCTGGCCCTGGACTCCTGGTCCGACCGCAACGGCAACCGCATCGACATCGAACGCGACGACGAGGGCATCCCGTTCGGCATCCGCCACTCAGGCGGCTACTACGTCGCCGTCGACACTCAGGGCCCCCGCATCACCGCCCTGCGCCTCCTGGACGAGCCGCCATCCCGCTACCGCCCGGGCACCGCGACCGACAACGGCACGGTGGTCATGCGGTACGGCTACGACCCTGCTGGCAACCTCACCGAGGTCATCAACTCCAGCGGTAAGCCACTGCGCTTCACCTACGACTCCGAGGGCCGTGTCGTCCGCTGGACCGACCGTAACGGCACCTGGTTCTCGTACGTCTACGACGAGCGCGGCCGGGTGGTGCGCACCGAGGGCGTCGACGGCATCCTCTCCGGCACTCTGACCTACGACGACACCGCCCGCACCACGGCGTACACGGATTCGCAGGGTCATGTCTCGGTCCACCGGTACAACGCCGAGGGCCTGGTCGTGGAGGAGACGGACCCCCTGGGGCACGTCACCCGTACGGAATGGGACGAGTGCGGGGCCCGGCCGATCGCAGTGACGGACCCCCTGGGCCACACGACGCGGTACACGTACGACGACGCCGGCAACCTCACCGGCGTAGACCTCCCGGACGGCACGCTGGCCCGGGCGGAGTACAACGTGCTCGGCCTGCCGACCGAGGTGGTCGAGCCGGGCGGGGCGGTCTGGCGGCACACCTACGACGAGCGGGGCAACCGGCTGACGACGGTCGACCCGCTAGGCGCCGAGACACGGTACGCGTACGACGACGCGGGCCGTCCGACAGCAGTCACGAACGCGCTGGGCCACACCCGCACCACGATCCCGAACTCCGTCGGGCTCCCCATATCGGTGACCGACGAACTCGGCCACACCACCACAGTCCGCCGTGACATCTTCGGGCGCATCACCGAAGCCACCGACCCGCTTGGCCATATCACGCGGACAGGTTGGACGATCGAAGGCAAGCCTGCCTGGCGTGAACTCCCTGACGGCACTCGCGAGGTATGGACCTGGGATGGCGAGGGTAATCTCCTCGCCCATACCGATCCAGCCGGAATCATCACTCAACACGTTCCTGGCCCGTTCGACGTCCCCGCTTCGCGCACAGATCCCGACGGCTCCCACTATGAATTCGCCTACGACACGGAGCTGCGACTCACGTCGGTCACCAACCCTCAAGGGTGCAGCTGGACTTACACATACGATGCGGCGGGTCGCCTGACCGCAGAGACCGATTTCAACGGCCGTACCATCACCTACGCCCACGATGCGGCAGGCCGTCTCACTGCTCGCACCAACGGCGCGAACGAGGCACTGCTCTACGCTCGGGACGCCCTGGGCCGAGTCGTTGAACAACGGACGGGGACAGGCGACATCACGACGTACGCGTACGTCCCCAGCGGCAATCTGAGCCGCGCCACCAACGCGGATGCCGAAGTCGTGCTGAAGTACGACGCGTTGGGCCGCTTGCTGTCGGACAGCGTCAACAGCCGCACCATGGGGTACGTGTACGACGCCCTGGGACAGCGCACCCACCGCGTCACCCCCACCGGCCTGGCCACCGACTGGACGTATGACCCAGCGGGCCGCCTCGCCGAACTCCGTTCGGAGCACGGTTCGCTGGTCTTCACGTACGATGCCGCGGGGCGCGAGACCCAGCGCCGCATCGGCGACGGTGTGATCCTCACCCAGACATGGGACGCCACCGACCGCCTCACCACCCAGTCCCTGAGCGCCCTGTCCTCGGCACCGAACGCGGAAGCCCTGCTCCAACACCGTAGCTACGCCTACCGTCCCGACGGCTACGTCGCCGAGATCCGGGAACTCACCACCGGCACCCGTCGCTTCGACCTCGACGCGGTCGGCCGGACCACAGCGGTCCGCGCTCTCGGCTGGTCCGAGACCTACGTGTACGACACCACGGGCAACCTCACGCACGCCACCGCTCCCGGCCACCCTGAGCCCGACAGGCGATCCTTCGCAGGCACACTCCTGCGCACCGCGGGCCGCACCGCATACGAACATGACCCCCAGGGACGACTGGTCCGCAAAACTCGCAAACTACTCAACGGCCAGACTCGCACCTGGACTTACGCCTGGAACGCGGAAGACCGTCTCACTACAGTGGTCACCCCGGACGGAGAGTGCTGGCGCTACAGCTATGACCCACTCGGCCGCCGCATCTCCAAACGTCGCGAGACCACCGACGGCTGCGCAGCTGCGACAACTGACTTCAGTTGGGACGACACTCGGCTCGCAGAACAGACCGGGACCGATGGGCGGGCCACCACCTGGGCCTACGCCCCAGGAACTCACCGCCCACTCACCCAGACCGATCACTGGTGTCGCACGCGCGCTCCGGGGACGTCCTTCCTGGCTCAGTTGGCCGAGGATACAAACGTGGATCGCAGCACGCGCTTCCACGCGACTGTCACCGATCTCGTCGGAACTCCTACCGAACTGGTGACCGCTGACGGTGAGGTGGCATGGCAGCATCGCACCGCGCTCTGGGGAACCGAGCTTCCTGCAGTAGCAGACAGTCAGACCGCAGTGGAATGCCCGCTCCGATTCCCTGGGCAGTACGCCGATGCTGAGACCGGCCTGAACTACAATCATTTCCGCTACTACGATCCCGAGACCGCCCGGTACCTCAGCCCCGACCCCCTTGGGCTTGAACCGGCGCCCAACCATCACGTGTATGTGGCGGCGCCTCTGTCGACATCAGATCCTCTCGGGCTCAATCCCTGCGGCATTGCATCGGTGACGGGCCCCGCTGGGGAGACACTTCCTCTCCCCAAGGGTGCAACCGGTACGCCAGTCGCAACAGGGAAGGGCTGGGCGTACGATATTCCAGCCGGCACCAAGGGGATCGATCCCCGGGTTACGCAAGTCCGAGTCATGGATCCGGTAACGACAGGAAAGTATCAGTACCCCAATGGATACGTGGTCTACATGAACAAGGCCGGACAATCGGTCAACCCTCTAACCGGTCAGACGGTCAGTAAAGCTGACCCCTACAATCACATCCCGATTCCATGATCTCAGTGAGTAATCTCGTTGCAGCGAGGCGTGAAATCTCTGCTCTCGCCGAGGTGGCGGACCCGGATCCCCTGAGGGAGGCCGACGCCCTGCAAGAAGCCCAGTTGCTTGACTCTTGTGTGTGCCAGCGGACCTCGACGGCTGCGCTCCTGTTCGAACTGCGCACTTCGCTGCAATTCGACGCCGGAAACGCGGCACTACTTGTCGTGCGTGGACTGAGCTCCTTCGGTTGGAAGTACTCGGCAGCCCAAGTTCCTCTCGCGGCCCTTACAGTAGTCTCAAGCCTGCCTGACCGAGTTGCCGATTCATTTCGCGCGAAGTTTGAGTTCTTCCCTGACGCCGAACTCGACGTCGCGGGTAAGCAGGCAGAATTCTACGTTCTAGAAGTAGACGGGATCAGCGACGTTCCGCCTGACTATACGGAGATGAGTCAGGAGTGCATCGAACGAGAATTGCCCTCGTGGTCCTCCATGTGTAATCCGCTTCAGGTGTCGAGCATGTAGCCCTTTTCCTTGAGGAAGGTTGGCATCGTCACTGGTTGAACTCCTGCGTTCTCGGTCGTTTGCCGCGCACCGCGTTTCGTAAGAGGCAGCAGGTTTCGGGCCGAGGCCTCACAGCGGATGTCGAACTGCGTCGACGCGCCTTATTACCTGTGGTGTACCAAAGTGCCTCGCCGGTCGAGCCGCTTGAGGAACCACTTTTCCACGACGGCCAGGGATATAAGTGCCGTTGGTGGGGCAGGACTTCGAGTCGGCGTGGTTGGCGCGCAGGGTGGGGAGACCGTCGGCGACGAACATCGCGCCGCCGCCGGAGATCCGCCGCACCACCTCGATGCCGTGCCGCGTGGCACCCTCCGGGTCCACCTCGTTGCGCAGTGACTGGAAACTGCCGATGATCACCGCCGGGGCGCCCCACTCCCACACCCGCAGGGTCGGCGGGCGGCGGCCCGCGGCGACCTCGGCGGTCAGCACCTCGTCCAGCGCCATGTGCAGCGCGGGCGGCTGCGGGCTCTCGTGGATCAGCTGCCAGTCGTAGTCCGTCCAGTCCGTGGCGCGGGCCAGCGCCCGGCGCACCGCGACGGCGACGCCCTCCGAGGTCAGGCCGTACATCGCCGTCCCCGGGGGCAGCGCCGCGTCGATCCGCGCGGCCAGCCCCGCCGCGTCCGTGTCCGCCGGAGCGCCCTCCAGCGCGCGGTTCACCGCGTCCAGCGCCTCGTCCGGCTCCAGGAAGAAGTCGCCCGCCACGCGCACGTGCCGCAGCACGCCGTCCTCGGCCGCCAGGTCCACGACAACGAGCTTGCCGCCGGGCACCTTGTACTCACCGTGCACTGTCCGGGCCTCCGTACTCCCGCACTTCTGTCTCCCGCACGAGATCAACGGCTGGTCGGGACGCCGTGTTCCCGGGAGGCGCACACGCTCGTACGATCACCCGGGAGACGTACCCGAGCCCAGGAGCCGCCCCGTGTTCACCACCCGGCCCACTCTGCAAGGCACGTTCGGCATGGTGTCCTCGACGCACTGGCTGGCCTCCCAGTCGGCGATGGCGGTCCTGGAGCGCGGCGGCAACGCCTTCGACGCCGCCGTGGCCGGAGCGTTCGTGCTGCACGTGGTGGAGCCGCACCTGAACGGGCCGGCCGGCGAGGTGCCGATCCTGCTCGCCCCGGCGGGCGGCGACGTACGCGTGCTGTGCGGGCAGGGCGTGGCCCCGGCCGGCGCCACCGTCGCCCACTACCGCGGGCTGGGCCTCGATCTCGTACCGGGCACCGGACCGCTCGCGGCCGCCGTGCCCGGCGCCTTCGACGCCTGGCTGCTGCTCCTGCGCGACCACGGCACCAAGAGCCTCGACGACGTCCTGGAGTACGCCATCGGATACGCCGAGCACGGGCACGCGCCCGTGGAGAAACTCGGCGCGACCGTGGAGACCGTACGGGCGCTGTTCGAGACGGAGTGGACCTCGTCCGCCGAGGTGTACCTGCCGGGCGGCCGGGCGCCCCGGCCCGGCGAGCGCTTCCCCAACCCCGCCCTCGCCGCCACCTGGAAGCGGCTGCTGGCCGAGACCGCCGGCGCGGGCGACCGGGAGGCGCGGATCGACGCCGCGCGCGCCGTGTGGCGCTCCGGCTTCATCGCCGAGGCCCTGCTGCGCCGGTCCCGGCTGCCCACCATGGACACCAGCGGCGCCCGCCACACCGGCACGCTCACCGAGGCCGACCTCGCCGGCTGGTCGGCGACGTACGAGACCCCCGTGACGTACGACTGGAACGGCTGGACCGTCTGCAAGGTGGGCCCCTGGAGCCAGGGCCCGGCCCTCCTCCAGCAACTCGCCCTGCTGCCGCAGGAGTTGCCCGCCTACGGCTCCGCCGACTACGTCCATCTGCTGATCGAGAACTGCAAGCTGGCCATGGCCGACCGCGAGGCCTGGTACGGCGACGCCGCCGAGGTGCCCCTCGCCGAGCTGCTGTCGGACGACTACAACGCCGGCCGGCGCGCCCTGGTCGGCGCCAAGGCCTCCTGGGAGCTGCGGCCCGGCAGCCCCGGCGGCCGCACCCCGCGACTGCCCGCGCAGGCGTACGCGCGCGTGGAGAGCGGCGACCAGGGCTTCGACCCGATGGGCGCGGGCGAGCCGACCGTCGCCGAGTTCCCCGGCGAGCCGCACGTCGCCGGTGACGGCACCACCCGCGGCGACACCTGCCACCTGGACGTCGTCGACCGCTGGGGCAACATGATCGCGGCCACCCCCAGCGGCGGCTGGCTCCAGTCCAACCCCGTCGTGCCCGAGCTGGGCTTCCCGCTCGGCACGCGCCTGCAGATGACCTGGCTGGAGGAAGGCCTGCCGAACTCCCTCACCCCCGGCCGCCGGCCGCGCACCACGCTCACCCCGTCCCTCGCGCTGCGCGACGGCGTGCCGGTGCTGGCGTTCGGCACCCCCGGCGGCGACCAGCAGGACCAGTGGCAGCTGCACTTCCTCCTGGCCGCGACCCTGCGCGCCCGCGTGCGCGGCGGCCTCGACCTCCAGGGCGCCGTCGATGCCCCGAACTGGCACAACGACAGCTTCCCCAGCTCGTTCTACCCGCGCGGCCGGCGCCCCGGCAGCGTGACCGTGGAGTCCCGCACGGACCCCGGCGTGGTCGAGGAGCTGCGACGGCGCGGCCACGACGTCACCGTCGGCGCCGCCTGGTCCGAGGGCCGGCTGTGCGCGGTCGCCCGGGACCCGGAGACGGGCGTGCTGTCCGCGGCGGCGAACCCGCGCGGGATGCAGGGGTACGCGGTGGGCCGCTGACGGCGCGGGCGGCCCCCGCTCTTCATCCCGATTCCACCTGGTGTGCACCGGGCGGGAGGGGATTGTCAGTGGGGTGTGCTCTCATGGACACATGATCGAACAGATGACGGAAACCATCGACGAGTTTCTCACGCGCTGCTCGGCCGACGTGGAGGAGGCGGTGCGCCAGGCCGCCGCGGCCGAGATCCTGCCCCGCTTCCGCCGCCTGTCCGCGGCCGACGTGGACCAGAAGAGCGGACCGCACGACCTGGTGACGGACGCCGACCGGCTCGCCGAGAAGCGGCTCACCGAGGCGCTCGGCGCCCTGCTGCCCGGCTCGGTCGTGGTCGGCGAGGAGGCGGTGCACGCCGACCCGGCGACGTACGACGCGCTCCAGGGCGACGCCCCCGTCTGGATCGTCGACCCGGTCGACGGCACCCGCCAGTTCGTGCACGGCGACGACGGCTTCTGCACCCTGGTGGCGCTCGCCCACCGGGGCGTGACCCTGGCGTCCTGGACCTACGCCGCCGCCCGCGGCCGGATGGCCACCGCGGTCCGCGGCCGGGGCGCCTTCCTCGACGGCGAGCGGCTGGTCGCGGGCCGGCCCGCGCCGGGCCGTGACCTCGTCGTCGCCACCTCCCACCCGGACTACACCACCGACGAGGAGAAGCGCTCGCTGAGCGTCCTGTGGACCGACGGCCTCGCCCCGCGCCCGTGCGGCTCGGCGGGCCTGGAGTATCTCGCCATAGCCAGGGGCGAGTTGGACTGCATCGCGTTCACCTGGGAAGCGGCGTGGGATCACGCGGCCGGCCTGCTCCTGGTCGAGGAGGCGGGCGGCGCCCACCTCACCCGCGGCGGCGAACCGTTCCGGGTGACGGGGGGCAACGCCCTGCCGTTCACGGCGGCCCGCGACACGGCGACCGCCCGACGCGTGGTGGAACTGCTGCGCACGGCGGCCTGAGCGCCGGGGCCGGACCGGGATCGTGCCGGTGCACCGGCCTATCCTGGTCCTCTGTGGCCATCGGCTGACGAAGGGGACCGAGACGTGCCGTCGATGCTCGATGCGGTCGTGGTGGGTGCGGGGCCGAACGGACTGACCGCTGCCGTGGAGCTGGCCCGCCGCGGCTTCTCCGTCGCCCTGTTCGAGGCGAAGTCCACCGTCGGCGGCGGCGCCCGTACCGAGGAGCTGACCCTCCCCGGCTTCCGGCACGACCCGTGCTCGGCCGCCCACCCCCTCGGCGTGAACTCCCCGGCGTTCCGCGCCCTCCCCCTGGAGCGCTACGGCCTTCGCTGGCTGAACTCCGAGCTGCCGATGGCGCACCCCTTCCCCGACGGCAGCGCGGCCGTGCTGTCCCGCTCGGTGGCCGAGACGGCCGCCTCCTTCGGACCGCGCGACGCGGGCGCGTACCGCAGACTGGTCGAGCCGTTCCTCCCCCATTGGGACACCCTCGTACGGGACTTCATGTCCCTGCCCCTGACCGCGCTGCCGCGCGACCCCGTCACCCTCGCCCGCTTCGGCCTGGCCGGGCTCCCGCCGTCCACGTGGCTGATGCGCCGCTTCAAGGACGAGCGGGCCAAGGCCCTCTTCGCGGGTCTCGTCGCGCATGTGATGTCACCGCTCGACGGCCTGGCCACCGGCGCGATCGGCCTGGTCTTCGCGCTGGCCGCGCACGCCCGCGGCTGGCCGGTGCCGCGCGGCGGCTCCCAGGCGATCTCGGACGCCCTCGCCGCGTATCTGGCCGACCTCGGCGGCGCGGTGCACACCGACTACGAGGTCAAGCGCCTGGACGACCTGCCGCCCGCGCGCGCGTACGTCTTCGACACCTCGCCCACCGCGCTCGCCCGCATCGCCGGCTTCGGCGACCTCTACGCGCGCTACCGCTACGGCGCCGGCGCCTTCAAGATCGACTACGCGCTGGACGGACCGGTGCCCTGGACCGCGCCCGAGGCCCGCGTCGCCACCACCGTCCAGCTCGGCCCGAGCAAGGCGGACATCGGCACCGCCCTGCGGGCCGCCTCCCGCGAGGGCCGCGCCCCCGACCGGCCGTTCCTGATCACCGTGCAGCCGAGCATCGTCGACCCCACCCGCGCACCCGAGGGCAAACAGGTCTTCTGGGCGTACGGCCATGTGCCGAACGGCTGGTCCGGCGACCTCACCGACGCCCTGGAACGCCAACTGGAGCGCTTCGCCCCCGGTTTCCGCGACCGCGTGCTCGCCCGCGCCACCGCCGGTCCCGCCGAGCTGGCCGCGCACAACGCCAACTACGTCGGCGGGGACATCGCCTGCGGCGCGGCCTCCGGACTTCAGCTGCTCCTGCGCCCCAGACTGTCCCTGTTCCCCTATCACACGCCCCATCCGGCCGTCTTCATCTGCTCCTCGGCCACCCCGCCGGGACCCGGTGTGCACGGCATGTCGGGGCACAACGCGGCCAAGGCCGTATGGCGGAGACTGAGACGGACGACATGACCCTCATCACCCTCGTCCAGGGCGACATCACCCGGCAGAGCGCCGACGCGATCGTCAACGCCGCCAACTCCTCGCTGCTCGGCGGCGGCGGGGTGGACGGCGCCATCCACCGCCGCGGCGGCCCCGCCGTCCTGGAGGAGTGCCGCGCCCTGCGCGCCTCCCGGTACGGCAAGGGCCTGCCCACGGGCCGGGCGGTCGCCACCACGGCGGGCGCCCTCGACGCCCGCTGGGTCATCCACACCGTGGGCCCGGTGTACAGCGCCGGCGAGGACCGCTCGGAGCTGCTGGCTTCGTGCTACCGGGAGTCGCTGCGGGTGGCGGACGAACTCGGCGCCCGAACGGTCGCCTTTCCCGCGATCTCCGCGGGGATCTACGGATGGCCGATGGAGGACGCCGCGCGGATCGCGGTGGAGACGGTGCGGGCGGCGCGGACATCGGTCGAGGAGGTCCGGTTCGTCCTCTTCGACGAGGCGGCGTACGAGGCGTTCGCCCGGCAGGTCCGATGACGACGGTCGTGACCGAACAGTTCGAAGGCGCGCGTGATTGTTCTGCCGATATGCAATGAGTAGTGCTGTTCGGTTTCGAGGGACGGCAGGCTGTTGCCGACCGTTTGCCCGCCCCGGATGGTCGGCGAGTGTTGCGTCACCCCTGAAGACCTGTTCGGCCTGGTCGCGCTTGGTGGTGTGCAGGTCCCAGTAGACGGGGGAGATGTCCTAGGGCTGGACCACCGGCTGCCCGGGGATGAGGGAGACGGCGATCGACACGTCGATGCCGACGTGGGCGGCCTGGATGCCGGTGCCGTGTGCAGCGGGTCCTGGACGACCTCACCGCCACCCCGGCCATCGTGCAGGGCCGACGCGGGGACGTCCTTGCCTGGAACGCCCTGGCCGCCGCCCTGGTCACCGACTTCTCCCGCGTCCCGGAGAAGCACCGCAGGTGCACTTCGCCGCCGTGCTCCGGTCCCCGGAGGGTGTCCGGGTCCTCGGGTCGAGGCGCGGTGAGGCGGGGCGGTCGCGTCAGCTGCCCGGCGGCCTGCGCCCCGCACCCGGCCTCCAGACCCCAGCTCCCCGGCACCCCCCCCAGGCTCCCAACCTCCACCCCCAACCTCCACCTCCAGCCCCAGCCCCCACCCCCGGCCTCCCACGCCCCCGTGACATCATCGGCCGAGGTCAGGATCACAGCCGTACGAGGAGCGCGATGAAGCCCGGTGTCAGCGTCATGCCGGCGGTCGGTGCCGCTCTGCTGGACGACTTCTCGTTGGAGATGACCGGCAAGGACGTGGCCCGGCTGGAGGAGGCCCGCGACAGCATTCCGCCGGGTACGCGGATCAACATCACCTTCCTCGCCGGTGAGGACCTCGGCATGCGGCGCACGGCCGCCCGCGCGGTCAAGCGGCTCGGCTTCGTCCCCGTGCCGCACGTCTCCGCCCGCCGCCTGCCCTCCCGCGACGCCCTCGACGCGTTCCTGTCCGCCCTCGCCGAGGACGGCACCGCCGAGAACGTCTTCGTCGTCGGCGGCGACCCCGCCCGCCCCGAGGGCCCCTACGAGGACTCCCTCGCCGTCCTGCGCACCGGCCTGCTCCAGCGCCACGGCGTCCGGCACGTCGGCATCAGCGGCTACCCCGAAGGCCACCCCGCGATAGCCGACGGCACGCTCTGGTCGGCGCTCACCGACAAGGCCGCCGTGATCGGGGCGCAGCGCTTCGACGGTGACGTCATCACCCAGTTCGGCTTCGACGTCGAACCGGTCCTCACCTGGCTGGAGACCACCCGCGCCCGAGGCGTCCACCTCCCCGTCCGCATCGGCGTGCCCGGGCCGGCCGGGGTGCGCCGGCTGCTCGGCTACGCCACCCGGTTCGGCGTCGCGACGAGCGCCTCCGTCGCCCGCAAGTACGGCTTCTCACTGACCAACCTCATGGGCACGACCGGTCCCGACCGCTTCCTGCACACCCTCGCCCGGCGCTACGACCCCGAGCGGCACGGCACGGTCAAGGTGCACTTCTACACCTTCGGCGGACTGCGCCACACCGCCGAGTGGATCGCCGCCTTCCGGCACGGCGAGGGCATGAGCAGCGACACCCCCTAGGTGCCCCTAGGTGCCGGACGGGGACCACCCCGCCCCACGCCGGGGAAACGCAGGTGTCGGATTTCCGCCAGCGGCAGCCCGTGCCCGTGGCCGATCCTTGAGGCATGCAGACAGCGACGCACCTCGACCGGGAACACTGCGTACGCGCCGTGCAGTCCAAGGACGCGCGATTCGACGGATGGTTCTTCACGGCCGTCCTGACCACCCGGATCTACTGCCGGCCCAGCTGCCCCGTCGTCCCGCCCAAGCCGGAGAACATGACGTTCTACCCGAGCGCGGCCGCCTGCCAGCAGGCGGGTTTCCGGGCCTGCAAACGCTGCCGCCCCGACACCAGCCCCGGCTCCCCGGAGTGGAACCAGCGCGCCGACCTGGTCGCGCGGGCCATGCGGCTGATCGCCGACGGCGTCGTGGACCGCGAGGGCGTGCCCGGACTCGCCGCCCGGCTCGGCTACAGCACCCGCCAGGTCGAGCGCCAGCTCCTCGCCGAACTGGGCGCCGGCCCCCTCGCGCTCGCCCGCGCCCAGCGCGCCCAGACCGCGCGGCTGCTCATCGAGACCAGCGCGCTGCCCATGGCGGAGATCGCCTTCGCGGCCGGCTTCTCCTCCATCCGCACCTTCAACGGCACCGTCCGCGAGGTCTTCGCCCTCTCCCCGAGCGAGCTGCGCGCGAAGGCGCCCCGCAGCGGCCCGGCGAGCACCCCGGGCACGCTCACCCTCCGGCTGCCGTTCCGCGCCCCGCTCAACCCCGACAACCTCTTCGGCCACCTCGCCGCCACCGCCGTACCCGGCGTCGAGGAATGGCGCGACGGCAGCTACCGGCGCACGCTGCGCCTGCCTTACGGCCACGGGATCGTCTCCCTCGCCCCGCGCCCCGACCACATCGCCTGCCGGCTCACCCTCGGCGACCTGCGCGACCTGACCGTGGCGATCAGCCGCTGCCGGCGCATGCTCGACCTGGACGCCGATCCGGTCGCCGTCGACGACCGGTTGCGCGCCGACCCGTTCCTCGCGCCCCTGGTCGACAAGGCGCCGGGCCGCCGGGTGCCGCGCACGGTCGACGAGGCGGAGTTCGCGGTCCGTGCCGTTCTCGGCCAGCAGGTGTCCACGGCCGCCGCCCGCACCCACGCGGCCCGTCTGGTCACCGCGCACGGCAAGCCCCTGGACGATCCCGAGGGCGGCCTCACCCACCTCTTCCCGCCCCCCGAGGCCCTCGCCGCCGCGGACCCCGACACGCTGGCCATGCCCCGCACCCGGCGTACGACCTTCACCACCCTCGTCCGCCAACTCGCCGACGGCACCCTGCACCTGGGCGTCGAGTCCGACTGGTCCGAGGCCCGCGCCCGGCTCCTCGCCCTGCCCGGCTTCGGCCCCTGGACGGTCGACGTCATCGCCATGCGCGCCCTGGGCGACCCCGACGCCTTCCTCCCCACCGACCTCGGAATCCGCCGCGCCGCGGCCGAGTCGGGGCTGCCGGCCACCCCCGCCGCCCTCACCGCCCGCGCCGAGACCTGGCGGCCCTGGCGGGCGTACGCGGTGCAGTACCTGTGGGCGACCGACAGCCACCCGATCAACTTCCTTCCCGTCTGAGCCCGTACACGTACAAGGACCGGCGACACATGAAGCAGCACACCGTCATCCCCAGCCCCTACGGCCCCCTCACGCTCGTCGCCGAGGACGGCGCGCTGTGCGGCCTGTACATGGTCGGGCAGCGCCACCGCCCGCCGGAGGAGTCCCTCGGCGGCCCCGGCAGCCCCGGCGACGCCCCCTTCGCGGCGGCGGAGGAACAGCTGTCGGCGTACTTCGCGGGCGAGTTGACCGAGTTCTCCCTCGAACTGCGCCTGGCCGGAACGCCGTTCCAGCGCAGCGTCTGGGACCAGCTCACCCGCATCCCGTACGGCGAGACCCGCTCCTACGGCGAACTCGCCGACGCCCTCGGCAATCCCCGGGCCTCCCGCGCGGTCGGCCTCGCCAACGGCAGGAACCCGATCGGCATCATCGTGCCCTGCCACCGGGTCATCGGCGCGAGCGGCGATCTCACCGGCTACGGCGGCGGCCTGGACCGCAAGCGCCGCCTGCTGGATCTCGAAACCAGAACACGCTGATTCGAATCCAGCTGTCCCGCCGCCTTTCGCCTGCTGGAGCACCGAGATACACCAGGTCAGAGCCTTGCTTGAGGTGGCGAAGGCCCTCCGTGATCTGCACGGAGGGCCTTCGCCACGTCAGATGGGAACGCGCTTGGAACGTGCGGTCAGGCGGCCGTCTTGCCTAGGTCATCGCTGGGAACGTCGGGCGTGGCCCGGGGCTCCTGTTGCTGTCCGGCTCGCGGCACCAGGGCGACCGGTGCTTCGGCCTCGGCCTTCTTGAACTGGGACAACACCGGGGTATGGATATCGGCGGTCAGGGAGTACCTGCTGTGGCCGAGTAGGGCTTGGATCCGCCCGGGGGCCTCGAACGCGGCGACGTCGGCCTTGAACGGTCAACTTGGTCGGCTCAGGCGGCGGCCCTGACGCCTCGAACATGCGTCGACGGCATCAGTGGCCGGCTGTGCGCACACCGCCGCTCCCGGAGCGCCGAACTGCTGTGGCGGGCCTGCCGGATGTGGAGAACCCGGCTTGTCTGTCGTGGCATCCTGGGATCCGGCCCGGCGCCAACCGAGCCCACCGGACATCTTGGTCTGTGACCGCACCGACCGCCCCGCTCCTCCACAAAGACGGGGCGGTCGCGCGTCTGACATCCATCCTGATGCGAGACGCGGCGCGCCCCTCGATCAGCTGAGAGGCGCGCCTGCCATCAGAACGCGCTGTTGTTGCAGCCCATGGTCGAGCCGAGGCTGCTGGCCTGGGCGCCCGGGTTGCCCTCGCCGTTGAGCGCATTGCCCAGCGCGCCGTTGATCAGTCCGACCTCGCCGAGGACGTCGACGTTCAGGTCGTGCGACCTGCATTTGGAACTCTGCTGGATGTTGAAGCCGTCGCCGTGGCCGCCGCCCTCGCCGCCGGCGTGGGCGGTACCAGCGGCCATGATTCCCACGCTGCTGAGGGCAGCGACCAGGACGGCAACCTTGCGAAGCTTGTGCATGTCGTCTCCGTGAAAGTGAATGGATGCGATCTGTGATAGACCGACTTATTTCACTTACAGGACATTAATGCGAAGTATCGCAAATCAGGCATTGACGCGCCGGTTGCATAGTCATCGCGGGCACCCCGCCCCACGCGGGGCCACCCGCATTCAGCCGAGGATCCCCAACCCCGAATCCGGCCGGCAGTGGGTCCGTGCGGGGTGCGTTTCTGCTGAACGGCGTAGCAGGTCTTCGTAGGCGCCGGGCTGAAGCCGGGGGAGTGTGTCCTTTGCGCCGCGTGCCGGTGGCTGCTGCTGAGTCGGACGTCCCGCTCGGGCGAGCGCCTTGTGTACCGCGCCGCGCTGGATCCGGAGGTAGGCGGCGAGCGTGTCGTTGTCGGCGATCTGCCCGTTGAGGAACGCGAGGATGACCCGGAGCCGGTGCGGGTCGGGCGGCAGTGGCGGGTTAGGGGGCTGCTCGGGCATGGCGTGCACCGTGCGTGCCGCCCAGGCTGCCGACCCTGCCAGTAAGAGGTCGCGCAGATAGGTGCTGTGGGGGCCTCGGTGGCCCCGCACGGCTGGGCGTGGACAGCGTCCGCTTCGGCCGGATCGACACCCCACTCCTGCACTCGCGGCCGGGGCTGGACTCCGACGACGCGATCACCGCCGCCGGGTCGATCACTCCTTTCGGCCGCTTCGGCACCGCCGAGGAAGCCGCCGCCTCGGCCCTTTACAACGGAGCGTCCGTCTGCTGGCGTGCCGGGGTCGAGAAGGCGGCGAACGCAGCGTTCAATAGGTTGCCGAGGTCCTCTTGGCCGTCGCTCGCACTCCATTGCCCGAGGACGATCCACAAGATTTCGAGCGCCGCCGCTACGCGTACGTTGGCGATGACCGATGACCCGTCGGTCGAGGAGGTTGTCTTCTGCAGTCGGGCGACGATCTCTGGTCGCCATTCAGCCTGCTTCTCGCGGAGGCGTGCGCACAGGGCTGGGGTCTGCTCGATGAGACCGAGGATCGTCACGAGTTCCTGGACGTCGCGCACGAGGAACCTCACGGCTGACTCCAGGGCGTTGCGCAGCCTGCTCCAGTCGTCCTGGTTGGCCCGCTCGGCATCGAGCGCGTCAGTGATGACGTCACCGACAGGGTCGAAGACGAACAGGACCACGTCTTCCTTGGTGCCGAAGTAGCGCAGGAAGGTGCTCCGCGACACTCCGGCGGCTTCGGAGAGGTCGGCGAAGGTGACCTGGTTGAAGCCGGTGAGGCAGAACCGGTTGAACGCGACGCGGGCCAGCTCTGCTCGCACCGCGTGGCGGCTGATCTCACGGGTACCGACTGGCGCTGCGCTCATGGGGACGAGTGTACTCCGACAAACTCGTTTGCTTCTTCGAACACTGGTTTCTAATCTGATACTCAGTGTCAGTCGTGATACTGAGATTCGCGACGTTGTCCCCAGTCGGCGGCCCGGTCACAGGCCGTCCCTTACCGCGATATGGAGCCACCTCATGAGCTACGAAGACCTTCCCGCCCTGACGATCGACGTCTCGGACGGGGTCGCGACGGTGACAATCGATCACCCGCCGCTCAATCTGATGGACGCGGTCCTCCTGCCGTCACTCCGGGCATTCGTCGCGCGTGTGCGGGACGACGCCGACGTCCGCGTCATCGTCTTCGAGAGCGCTGACCCGGAGTTCTTCGTTGCGCACGGTGACATGGCCTACCTCACCGACCCTGACGCGCTGCCTGCAGCCACTCGCGCTGCGATCGCGGCCGCGCCGGGCTCGACCGTCCCGGAAGGCCTGAACATCCTCCAGGCGATGAGCGAGGAGGTCCGCTCGCTGCCGCAGGTCACCATCGGCAAGCTCGCGGGCTTCGCGCGCGGCGCGGGCAACGAGTTCTTCATGTACCTGGACATGCGATTCGCGGCGATCGGCAAGTCGGGGCAGGGGCAGCCGGAGTCCTTGATGGGGATCCTTCCTGGAGGCGGCGGCACGGTGAACATGACGCGCCTGGCAGGAAGGGCCCGCGCGCTGGAGCTCATCCTCGGCGCCGAGCTCGTGGGCGCGGAGCTCGCGGAACGGTACGGCCTGATCAACCGTGCCCTGCCCGCCGCAGAACTCGATCCCTTCGTCGACACCCTCGCCCGACGGATCGCCGGCCTCCGGCCGGAGGTGATCTCCATCACGAAGGCTGCGGTCGACGCGGTCGCGCAGCCGATTCCGCGTGCGGCATACGCCGTTGAGAACGAGGGCCTGTTCGCGGCGTTCGGCGATGAGGTCACCGAGCTCGCCCACAAGCTGCTCGCCGCTGGTATCCAGACCCGCGAGGGCGAACGGGACCACGAGCGCATCGCCAACAGCATCTGAGTGCCCAAGCTCTCGCCATCCGTGCGCAGAGGCTTCGTGGGAAGAGTTCCTCAGCCATTGCCGGCACGCGCGTTGTCGAGTGGTCAGGTCGACCACCCTGGTTGGCGGGCCTGCCGGGAAAACGACCGGCTGAAGCGCCGGAAACGGCGGGCAGGGGAGTGGATGGCGCAAGTAGCCGTAAGTTTGACAACGCTGTTCGGCCGCGCGGATAGGCGCGGTTGGGAAGGTAGGTGGCCGAGCGGGCACAGGTCTCGTTGATCATGGAGTTGCTGACGCTCTGTGCGCACCGAGGAGACCTGTGCCTGCGCTTCCGTCATGGCTGACCGAGCCGCTCTGGGACCAATTCGCGGTCCTGCTGGCAGCCAAGTGGCTGGTCCGGGTGGTATTCCGGCCGCTCGGGCCTGCTAGGAGCGGCGCACCCCCGTTGTCAACGCATTCTTCGACCTCACCGACACGATCATCACCGTGCGCAGCCTGATCCGGCGAGCATGGATGGCTCACCGCTGGAACGAACGCCCGAACCGCCGACCATGACCGCACCCCTTTCCGCGCCACCTCTAAGAGTGGAACACCACTTCCGATTCCGACGACAGACGGATGAGCCGTCGCCGCAGTTCCTTCCCCGGCTGTGCGGCGAGCTGCCGATTGTCCCGTCGCAGAGGATCTGGTCCGCGGAACCGGCTCAGACCTGGAGCGACCAGATCAAGTGAGACGCGGAGGCGCCACGAATCTCAGGTGATCCGGTCCGAGGAAAGTGGATGCCCGTGGCGTCTCAGCTGATCTGGTCCGGCGGAGGCGTTTCGAACTGATACCACGCCTGGGTCGGTCGGCCGCCTTGGTGCCCGCCAGTCGCAGGAAGGCCGCGCAGATCGGGCGCGGCGGCGCGGCCGTGGTCGGCCGGTGGCACGGTCGCTGCGGACGCGGGGGCGCTGCGGGTCGCGGGGCTGCTGCGGGCTCGTCCCCGTGGGGGCCGCTAAGTTTTTTCGTGGATTCCCGCCGAGGATGTCGAAACCCTCGGGCGTGCTTCTACCTACCCGTGACAGCCCCTGCCCGGGGCGGGCACGACGAACGAGGAGCAGAACCATGAAGTACATGCTGCTGATGCAGTTCAGCGAGAAGAACGCCGACTTCCCCAAGCTCGACGAGTGGAGGCCCGAGGAGATCCAGGCCCACATCCAGTTCATGAAGCAGACCAATGCCGGCCTGGCCGCCGCTGGTGAGCTGGTCGACGCCCAGGGCCTGGCCATGCCGGAGACCGCCCGGATCGTGCGCTCCCACAGCGGCGGCGCGCCGGTCGTCACCGAGGGCCCGTTCCCGGAGTCCAAGGAGTGGGTGGCCGGCTGGTGGATCGTGGACTGCGACACCGAGCAGCGCGCGATCGAGATCGCCGCCGCCGTCTCCGCGGCCCCCGGCCCGGGCGGACGGCCGCTCAACATGCCGATCGAGGTGCGCCAGATCATGGCGGCCCCGCCCACCGAGCTGTGAACACTCCCCGATGACGACTTTCGAACCAACCCTCGACGACTTGCTGCGCACGCTCGCGCCGCAGGTCGTCGGCGTGCTCACCCGCCGCTGGGGGGACTTCGCCGCAGCCGAGGACGCTGTCCAGGAGGCCTTGCTGGCCGCCGCCACGCAGTGGCCGGCCGAGGGTGTGCCGCGCAACCCGCGCGGCTGGCTGGTTCAGGTCGCCAGCCGCCGGATGACCGAGCAGGTCCGCAGCGAGCAGGCCCGCCGTCGACGCGAGGAACTGGTGGCCGGTCAGGTCCCCGCCGACCGGCGGTCCGCGCCCGGGGCCGACACCGGGGACGAGGGCGCGCACGACGACACCCTCACGCTGCTGTTCCTGTGCTGCCACCCCGTGCTGTCGCCGGCCTCGGCGATCGCGCTCACCCTTCGCTCGGTCGGCGGCCTGACCACCGGCGAGATCGCCGCGGCGTTCCTCGTCCCCGAGGCGACCATGGGCCAGCGGATCAGCCGGGCCAAGCAGCGGATCAAAGCCTCCGGGGTGCCGTTCCGGATGCCGGACAGCGCCGAGTGGCCGGCCCGGCTGGACGCGGTGCTGCACGTCCTCTACCTGATCTTCAACGAGGGCTACGCCAGCAGCACCGGCCCCGAGCTGCGGCGCGTCGAACTCTCCCGGGAGGCGATCCGCCTCACCCGGGCCGTCCACACGCTGCTGCCGGACAACGCCGAAGTGGCCGGCCTGCTCGCGCTGATGCTGCTCACCGAGGCGCGCGGGCCCGCCCGTACCGGCCCGGACGGCGAACTCGTCCCGCTCGCCGAGCAGGACCGCAGCCGATGGGACACCGTCGCGATCGCCGAGGGCGTCGCGCTGATCACCGCCGCTCTGCCGCGCGGCCCGGTCGGCCCGTACCAGGTGCAGGCCGCGATCGCGGCCGTCCACGACGAGGCGCCGACCGCCGCCGAGACCGACTGGCCGCAGATCCTCGCCCTGTACGGGGTGCTTGCCCGCATCTCCGACAATCCGCTGATCACCCTGAACCGGGCGGTCGCCACCGCCATGGTGGACGGCCCCGCAGCCGGCCTCGCCCTGCTCGCCGACCCGCCGCCCGCGCTCGCCGGCCACCACCGGCTGTACGCGGTCCGCGCCCATCTGCACGAGCTCGCCGGGGACCGGGAGGCTGCCGTCGCCGACTACCGCACCGCCGCCCGCCGCACCGCCAGCCTCCCGGAGCGGCACCACCTCAGCCTGCGCGCCGCCCGACTGGCCGCGCGAGCGGGAAGGTGAGCCACCAGTCAAAGGTGTTGGGTGAGGCAGGACAGCTACGGACGCCGGCGGACCAGGTCGCCTGAGATCGCAAGCGAATCGGACCACGTCACCTGAGACAGGGACCAAATCTCTGGACACGGGACACCGGTAGGTCGCTTGCCACTCCTGATGTGCCTGTGTCTCGTGACGCCGAACCTTGAGCACGTGCCAGCGATTGAGCGGCGCGGGTCACGTCCAGCGGGATGGCAAGCCCGATGAGCGGGGATCACCCGCAGCGGCGGACCGTCGTCAGCCGTCCTGAGCGGGGAAACACCTCGTCGACGGCGCGGCGCAGTGTTTCGCGGACAGCCCTGTCCAGCGCAACGCGTCCGGCAGGCCGGGGCCGAATGTGATCGAACGTGATCACCGGCCAGTACCGGGCGTCGTGGGATGTCCGGATGATTACCAGTGGCGGGCAGGTGACCGCGGAGGTGTTCACCGATGCTCCGCAGGCGCGCAGGCTGGCCCGCATTCCGGCAGACCGAGCCCGCGTTCGTCCAGGCTCTGGAGGGCGGAGTTTTGCCATGACCGCCCCGGGCCTTCCGGTGACGCGGGCCCTCGCGGTTCGGATCGCAGATGCCACCGGCCGGCCGTGCGGCATCGGTGAACTCCCGTTTGTTCAGGGTGAGTACGGAGGCTGGGAGCCCGCTGCCGCACCGTACACCGTGCTCGACTCGCTGCCGGGCGAGTTCAGCTGGTCGCCGCTGGCGGACTGGTCGGCCGTCGCGACGGCAGCTGGGCCTACGACCTGCATGTCTCCCAAGGCCACGTGATCGAGCGGGAGCTGACACATGAGGGCGGCGGCGAGAGCTCCGTGTCGGTGGCAGGGCGCTGTCGTGTCCTACGTACAGCGGTTCACGATCACCGTGACTCCGACCTGAAGACTCGTTCTTCGGCTCCTCACCGCGGAGGCCCGCACGGACGCCCGGCCTCAGGCCAGGCGAACCCCCTTGTGAACCTCAAGGCGCAGGGCCTCGGTACGGGACGCTGCCACGGAGGTGGGAGCGATCCGGTCTCCTCGACCAAGCCGGCCACGAAGCCGTCCTCCCCTGTTGGTTCCCTCGAAAAGGAAACTGCGGGCGTGCTCGTCCTTCAAAGACGCGGCTGTGGCGTGGTCGAGGGCTTCGGTCGTCAAGAAGTCGTCGAGTACGACGAGGCTTGTTTCCTCGAACCGCCCGTGCGCTTCCGCAATCAGAGACTGAGCCCGACCTGGTCCTCCACGGATGTGTCGGCGTGCCGTTGCCGGGCATGCAGCCTGTCGGCCGCTGACCAGGCCCCAGCGGAAGCGTAATTCCCTGATCTCTTGGACGATCAATTGGAACAGTTCGCGTCCGAAATCCTTGCCGGCGGCATGGAACAGATCCGGGCAGAGGCCGGGGAAGGTGTTCTCGTCGACGATGATCGGACTCCCGTCGCGGAGGGCCGGGACATGGCACAGTTCGGCCTCGCCGCCGGCTCCGGACGCGTCGTAGATCTTGACGGCGCCACCGCCCATGTCACCCCACCGTGTCGGCGCCTTGCGCTACCCGTTGCGGTACTTGTCGGCGCCGACAGCGAAGCCCTCCGGGGCGATGACGACCCGGGTATCGTCATCCGGCGGCTCTCCACAGAGACCCATCGGACAGGCCCATCTGCGGTGCTCGACGGAACGCCGTCGGCCGCCGGACTCAGGCCGTGAGGCCCTCGATCGCCACGGGAAGGTGGCGGGGGCCGCGCAGTACCGCGTTGGTACGGTACGGCGGCGGGTCCTCCAGCAGCCCGGAGAACGTGACCCGGCGGAACAGCTCGGCCACCGCCAGATGGAGTTCTATGCGGGCGAGCGGGGCGCCGAAGCAGTAGTGGATGCCGGTGTAGAAACCCAGGTGCTCGTTGTCCTTGCGGTCGGGATCGAACCGGTCGGGGTCCTCGAAGCGGCGGGGGTCGCGGTTGGCCGCGGCCAGCATGAGCCAGACCGGCGAGCCCTTGGGGATCGTGGTCCCGGCGACGTCGATGTCGGCCAGGGCGGTGGTCCACGTGACGAACTGCACCGGGGGTTCGTAGCGCAGCACCTCCTCGATGAGCGGGACGGTCAGGTCCGGCTCCTTCTGGAAGCGCTGGAGGACGTCGGGGTGGCGCAGCAGGGTGAGGGTCGTGTTGGTGATCGCGTTGACGGTGGTCTCGTGGCCGGCGACCAGGAGCAGCACCGCCGTCGCCTCCAGGTCCGCCGGTGTCATGTCGGGGGCGAGCGCGCTGAGGATCCCGGGGCCGGGGTGGCGGCGTTTGGTCTCGATCAGGCCGGCCAGGTAGGCGCCCAGGTCCTGCCGTGCCCGCTGGCCCTTTTCCTGGCCTTCCTCGCCGGCCTGCGGATCGAGTGCCGACGCCAGGGCGTCGGCCCAGCCGTGGAAGCGCGGTTCGTCCTCGCGCGGCACGCCGAGGACCTTGCAGATGGCGGTGACGGGCAGGGGGTAGGCGAAGTCCTCGACGATGTCGACCCGGTCCTTGCCCTCGAAGGCGTCGAGCAGCTCGGTGACGACCTTGGCCAGCTCTCCGCGCAGACCGTCGAGGAATCCGGGGCTGTGCGGGGGACCGAACGGCCGGTTGATGGTGTCGCGCAGCCGGTCGTGCACGGGCGGGTCGGTGAAGATGAAGCCGGGCGGCAGACCGGTCTCCTCCGCCGGCTGTCCGGTGCGGGCGTAGCCCTGCGGGCGGTTGCGCGTGTCGTTGCTCAGCCGCGGGTCGTTGGCCAGGCTCCGCACCTCGTAGTAGGTGCTGACCAGGTAGGTGCCGTCGTCCTCCCGCAGCACCGGCGTCCTGCGCAACTCCGCGTACAGCGGGTACGGATCGGCCCGGTTGGCGTAGTCGGTGATCTGCGCGGAGATGCTGTCGGGCGTCATGGTGTCTCCTGCGGGCTCCGGGCGGCACAGGGCCGGTGATCAGGCATGCGACGGAACGAACTGGACACGCCGCTCGCTCGGTGAGTGACCCGTCAGCGTGACGGTGGGCCCGTGGCTGGGCAGATGGGGGTCGGGGAACTCCGGGTCGACCGGCCGCAGCCGCTCGGTGCGGCGGTCGACCGTGCCGTACTCCGGCGGGAACGGCGCGCCGGCCGCGATCTGCTGCTCGTAGAACCCGAGCCACTTGGCTCCGTCGAAGGACGCCGCGGCGATGACGCGGCCGCCGTACCCGTACACCGCGACGAACCGCTCCTCGGCGAGCGTTCCCAGGGCGACGACCATCTGGTCGCCCAGCGAGGGCACGCCCACCGACTTGATGTTGACGCCGAACTGGGAGGACCAGAACATCGGCAGCCACAGGTGCGGACGGCGCTCGGGACCGGCGCAGATCATGTTGTGGGCGGCGATCTCGGCCTGTTCGACCGCGTTGCCCCAGTGCTCCAGCGCCAGGAACTGGTAGTCGAACAGCGGGTGGGGGGTGCGTGCGACGTCACCGGCGGCGTAGATGTCGTCGGTGACGATGCCGTTGACGTCGAAGACCCGGCACCCGGCGTCGCACGCCACCCCCCGGGGACCGGCGGCCACTCCCGAGCCGGCCAGCCACTCCGTGTTCCGCAGGGCGCCGAGCGAGACGACCGCCACCTCCACGTCGACCGACGAACCGTCGGACAGATGGGCACGCCTGAGCCGCCCCACGTCGTCGCCCTCCAGGGCGGTGACGCTGACGCCGCAGCGCAGGTCCACTCCGTGCGCGCGCTGCAGCCGGTCCGCGACCGCGCCGATCACTCCGCCGAGCGCGCCCACCAGCGGGGCCGGGCCGCGTTCGGCGACCGTGACCTCATGGCCCAGCTCCCGGCAGACGGAGGCGACCTCGGAGCCCGTGAAGCCCGCGCCGATCACCAGCACCCGGGACACGCCGCCGGTCAGCCTGCCGTGCAGGCGCGCGGAGTCGTCGCGGGTCCGCAGCACGAACACCCCGTCCAGCGCGGCCTCTTCGGGGTGGAACCAGGGCCGCGCCCTGGTCCCGGTGGTGATCAGCAGACGGTCGTAGGGGACGGCGTCGCCGTTCCCCAGGCGCACCTGCCTGGCGTCCCGGTCCAGGCTCTCGGCGGCGACGCCCAGACGCCAGTCGGCGTCGATGTCACGCCGCCGCGGCAGCGCGGTGTCCTCGGGCCGGGCCCGCCCGAGCAGCGCCTGCTTGGACAGCGGCGGCCGGTCGTAGGGCTCGTACGGCTCGTCACCGATCATGGTCAGCGATCCGGTGAAGCCCTCCTCGCGCAGGGTCTCCGCCGCGCGCAGACCGGCGAGCGAGGCACCGACGACGACGATGCGGCCCGTGCGCCGCAGGACCTCGGTGTCCGCGTCAGCCGGCATGGGGCTCCACCTGCTTCGCCTGCCGCGTCGGCTCGTCGGAGTAGTCGACGAGGATGGCCTGGACCGGGCAGGCAGCGGCGGCCTTCTCCACCCGGTCACGCTGCGCCTCGTCGAAGCGGGGGGAGAACAGCAGCGCCTCGTTCCCGTGCAGGGAGAAGACGTCCGGGGCGAGGAACACACACTGCGCGAATCCCTGGCAGCGGTTGAGATCGACGACAAGCCTCATCTGGAACCCGCTCTCTGCCCGGCCGCGGTTGCCCGCAGGCTCCGCGACCCCTGCGTTCGGTTCACACGATCGGTCGGCATGCCTCTTCTTCAGCATCGGCTCCGCCGGACCGGGCTGCAAACCGGGAACGAGCCGGAGAAGCCGTCGCTAGGCCACCCGGTGGCCGTTCTCCAGTTCCGCCGTGCCGGAGCCGTCCGCGAGGACGTCCAGACAGACCAGCACGCGGCGGCCGAGTGCGCCGGGCAGGTGGTCGGTGATCTCCTCGCGCGCCACCAGGCGCCAGGAAAGCAGCTCCTCCTCCTGGAGCCGGACGGACCTCAGGTCGGACTCCGTGAGGACACCGCCGTCGTACAGGTAGGCCACCAGCGGCGGGCGGGCCTCGCCGCGCACCCAGTCCACGGCCAGCAGCCGGCCCGGCGCCCGGTCGAGACCGATCTCCTCCAGGGTCTCGCGGCGCGCGCCCTCGCGGGGGCCCTCGCCGTCGTCGGACTCGATCGTGCCGCCCGGAAGCGCCCAGCCCTCACGGTAGTTGGGCTCGACGAGCAGCACCCGCCCCTCGGCGTCCCGGAAGAGCACGGCGGCACCGGCGAGGACGCGCGGCAGGCTCGCGATGTACGTGGCGAAGTCTTCAGTCGTGGTCATTGCGGCAGCCTAACCAGCCGCCGCACGGCTACGGCGCGGCCGTCGCCAGGCGCAGGGTGCGTTCCGCCAGCGCACTGATCCGTGCGCCGTCGAATCCGGACACCGCGCTCCGTACCGTGTCCCGCAGCGGCTCCGTCCACGGGGCAGGGATACCGGCCGCGCCGGTGCGGACCCCGGCCACCGAGCCGGCGGTCGCCCCGTTGGAGTCGGTGTCCAGGCCGCCGCGCACGGTCAGGGCGATGGTCCGGGTGAAGTCGTCGTCGCCGTACAGCAGTCCTGCGGTCAGCACGGCGGCGTTCGGGACGGTGTGGATCCAGCCGAGCCCGGCGGTCTCCTCGGACAGCGTGGCCAGGGTCTCCTGCCAGGACAGCCCGGACTCGTGCAGGGCGGTGACCCGCCGTACGGTCCGGGCGAGCCGGCTGCTCGCCGGGATCACGCCGAGCCCGCCCTCCACCGCGTCCCGCACGCTCGGCGCGGTGAACGCCGCCGCGATCAGCGCGGCCGCCCACATGGCGCCGTACACCCCGTTGCCGGTGTGGGACAGCACCGCGTCCCGGCGGGCCAGCCCGGCGGCGCGGACCGGGTCGCCGGGGCAGACCCAGCCGTGGATGTCGGCGCGGATCAGCGCCCCGATCCACTCCTGGTAGGGGTTGTGGTACGTCGCCGTCAGCGGCGGCCTGAGCCCCGCGACGAGGTTGCGGTACGCGGCCCGCTCCGCGGTGAAGGTCTGCAGATACGGCAGCCTGAGCAGCCACAGGCCGCCGACCTGCTCGGTGCTGAAGCCGAAGCCGTGGGTCTCCAGCAGGTCCAGGCCGAGGACCGTGTAGTCCACGTCGTCGTCGCGGCAGCTGCCCGCGACGCCGCCGCGCACGCAGGCCCGCCACTCCGGGCGCAGCACCGCCCGGTCGGCCGGGTCGACGGGCTCGGGCAGATAGCCGGTGAGCGGCAGCGCACCGGCCCGGCGCAGATAGCGGTCGATGCGGTCGCGGGTCCACACCTCGCCCTGTTCGACCGGTTTGCCGAGCATGTTGCCCGCGATCCGGCCGAGCCATCCGCCGTGGATGCGGTCGGCGAGGTCCGGCCCGGTGCGCTGCGGGGCGGAGGCGGGCTGGAGGGTCATGGCTGGGGTGTACCCGTTTTCCCAGGGCGCTCCCCGTTTCCCCCGGGCACTCCCAGCCGCTTCCCAGCCTTCGGTCGGGGCATGACGGCGGGGGCTGCTTGCGGTTATGGTCGCAGCGGCGCGACTGGCCCTGACGTGCGCGGGGCCCGGAGAGCAAGGGGAAAGCAAGGTGGCGGACGCAAGCGTGGACGAGCCCTGTCGGGTGCTCGTCGCCGCGGACAAGTTCAAGGGCTCGCTGACGGCCGTGCAGGTCGCCGAGCGGGTGACGGCCGGGCTGCGCCGGGTCGTGCCGGACGTCGAGGTCGAGGCGCTGCCCGTGGCCGACGGCGGCGACGGCACCGTGGACGCGGCGGTCGCGGCCGGTTTCGAGCGGCGCGAGGTGCGGGTCGCCGGGCCGCTGGGCGAGGAGGTGACGGCCGCGTACGCGCTGCGCGGCACGACCGCGGTCGTGGAGATGGCGGAGGCCAGCGGCCTCCAGCGGCTCCCGGCCGGTGTCTTCGCGCCGCTGACCGCATCGACGTACGGCTCCGGAGAGCTGCTGCGGGCCGCGCTGGACGCGGGCGCGCGGACGATCGTGTTCGGCGTCGGCGGCAGTGCCACGACGGACGGCGGCGCAGGGATGCTGTCGGCGCTGGGCGCGCGGTTCCTGGACGGGGACGGCGAGCCGGTGCCCCCGGGCGGCGGCGGCCTCGCCGACCTGGCCCGCGCCGACCTGTCCGGCGTGGACCCCCGCCTCTCCTCGGTCGAACTGGTACTGGCGAGCGATGTCGACAATCCGCTGACCGGGCCGAAGGGCGCACCGGCCGTCTACGGCCCGCAGAAGGGCGCCTCGCCGGACGACGTGGACACCCTGGACGCGGCGCTCGCGCACTACGCGAAGGTGCTGGAGGCGGCCGTGGGGCCGCGGGCTGCCGAGTACGCTGCGGCGCCGGGCGCGGGCGCCGCGGGCGGCATCGGCTACGGCGCCCTCCTCCTGGGCGCCCGCTTCCGCCCCGGCATCGAGGTCATGCTCGACGTCCTCGGCTTCGCGCCCGCGCTGGAGCGGGCCTCGCTGGTGATCACCGGCGAGGGGTCGCTGGACGAGCAGACACTGCACGGTAAGGCACCGGCGGGTGTCGCCTCGGCGGCGCGGGCCGCGGGGAAGCCCGTGGTCGCGGTGTGCGGACGGCTGGCGCTTCCCGGGGAGGCGCTGCTGCGGGCGGGGATCGAGCGGGCGTACCCCCTCACCTCGGTGGAGCCCGACGTCGCGAAGTGCATGGCGGACGCCGGGCCGATCCTTGAGGACGTGGCAGAGCGGATCGCGGGAGACCGGCTGGTCTGAGCGGGAGCCGGACAGCGGGCGGGCGGGGCGCCCGCCCAGCGGTTATTGCAGGGGCGTGAGCTCGCCGTCCGCGTCCCGCAGGTAGCTCCCGGTCGTGAGACCCTCCACCTTGCCGTCGTCCAGCCACTGCCGTGACATGTGGTGCAGGAACGTGGCCGGGCGTTCCCAGGCCATCATGTGTCCGGCGTTCGTGTAGCAGAACATGAGCTTCTGCGGCCCGGCGATGGCGTCGTAGAGGTCCGGGACGGAGAAGTGCGCGACCGGGGGCAGCGTGGCCGCGTTGTTGGCCTGCTTGTCCAGGGCGCCGTAGGCGATGAGCACGGGCACCCGGCCGCCGAGCACGGGGGTGCCCGTGGCGTCCGCCAGCGGTGCGGTCTGGTCGTTCCAGCCCCACCAGTAGGTGTTCCGGAAGCGCAGCACGCCCGCGGGCGGGCCGTACGGCACCGCGGGCGGTCCCCACTTCAGGCCGGTCTCGTCGGTGGCGATCATCGTCTCCCACACCTGGTCGTCCATGCCCGGCTCCCGCTGATCGGGGCTGCCCTGCTCGATGTCCCACGAGGTCGCGAAGCCGGACTTGCTGTTGACGTTCAGCGGGAAGCCGAAGAGGACGGCCGGCTGGGACACCGGCAGGGCCACCGGCAGCCCCTGTGGGTCGAGCGGGCGGCCGAAGGGGTTGTCTGGCTGTGTGGACCAGCGGCCCCGGGGCGGGAAGATCGGGGCCAGCAGGATGAGGCGGGCGACGTTCTCCGGGTGCTGGATGGTGTAGGGCCCCATCACGAACGCGGCCGCGGACCAGCCGATGAACTCGATCGGCTTGTCCCGGTCGGGGGACAGACCCCGGATCATCCGGACCACGGCGTCCAGCTCCGCCCACTCGCTCTCGGAGTTGCCCAGCTGGTGAGGGTAGAGAGGGGCACATGCCTGCGGCAGTGGGTTGGGGACCAGCACCGGCAGTTGCTGGGCCGGGTTGGCGTTGCACGGATCGTTCATCACGTCCGGCCGTGTGGACTCGCCGTTGCCCTGGAGGTCCATGATGAACACGTCGTAGCCCGCTTTGGCGAGGTACTGCGCCCAGCTGTACCGGTCCTCGGCGCCGCCGTCGCCGAAGCCGTGGGGCAGCACGAGGTCGTAGGCCGCGGCCGCCGGTGCGCTCCTGCCGTGGAGCATCAGCACCGGCCTGTGGTCCTGGGTGGGTGGGGTGCCGTCGTACTCCCGCACGAACAGGGTCACCTCCGCGCCGGCGTTCGCCGGAATGGTGGACTGGTACGTGATGCTGCGGTCTGTGATGTTGATCTTGGTCATGGTCGGATCCTGTCCGAGATGGCGAGAGGGCCCCCTGGGCCGTGGCACATGCCAACGGCAACCCCCCTCAATCCACCGTCCTCTCCCGTGCGGACTGTCGCAACTCGGCGGAAAACAACCGTAATTGACTGCTCAACGGGCAATCGGGCGCAGCTCTTGAACGCGAAACGGGTGTGGCCCGAGCCGCAGGGGCTCGGGCCACACCCGGGGTGCCGGCGAGGAGGATCAGGGCAGCTGCGCCGCCCGCGCCTCACGGCGGTTGTCGCGGAAGTTGTTCACCCGGCGAGCCGTGGCGAACAGCGGGATCACCGCGCCCATGACCAGCTGGAGCGCACAGCCCGTCTGGAGCAGCAGCTGTCCGCTGGGCGCGTCGAAGGCCCAGGCGGCCAGCAGGCCCATGTTCAGCACGATCCAGGACAGCATGGCCCCGGCCAGGCGGCCCCGCGGCTTCGGGTACTCCACACGGCTCACCATCAGCCACGCGGTGCCCAGGATGGCCAGGAGCGTGGCCACGAAGGGCAGCTCCAGGAGCACGATCGAGACGACCGTCAGCGCCCCGAACGGGCTGGGCATGCCCTGGAACATGCCGTCCTTCATCGTCACGCAGGAGAACCGGGCGAGTCTGAGCACGACCGCCAGCAGCACCACGATCGCGCCCAGCGCCGCCATCCGCTGGTGCGCGTCGTCGGCGACCATGCCGTAGACGAGGACGAAGTACGCGGGCGCGAGCCCGAAGCTGATCAGGTCGGAGAGGTTGTCCAGCTCCGCGCCCATCGGGGACGAGCGCAGCTTCCTGGCCACCAGTCCGTCGAACAGGTCGAAGACGGCCGCGCAGAGCATCAGGATGACGGCCGTGGCCGCGCTGTGCCGCGCCATGCCCGCAGACTCGTCCTTGCCCGTCAGGTGCGGGATCAGGATGCCGGTGGTGGTGAAGTACACCGCCATGAAGCCGCACGTGGCGTTGCCGAGCGTGAGGGTGTCCGCTATCGACAGGCGCAGAGAGAGAGGCATCTCCTCTTCTTCGTCCACCTCGTCGGCCTCGGGCACCCAGCCCGCCTGGGTCTCCGGATCAATCACGGTCAATGCGAGTCACCCCAGCCACGGTCTTCTGTCCGACCTCGACCGCGACCTCCACGCCCTCGGGCAGGTAGAGGTCGACACGCGAGCCGAAGCGGATCAGACCGATTCGGTCGCCCTGCTCGACCTTCGTGCCCTCGGGGAGGTAGGGCACGATGCGGCGGGCCACCGCGCCAGCGATCTGGATCATCTCGATGTCGCCGAGTTCGGTGTCGAAATGCCAGACTACGCGCTCGTTGTTCTCGCTCTCCTTGTTGAAGGCCGGAACAAAGCCGCCGGGGACGTGCTCGACGGACGTCACCGTGCCCGCGAGGGGCGCGCGGTTGACGTGGACGTTCAGCGGGCTCATGAAGATCGCGACGCGGGTGCGCCCGTCCTTCCACGGCATGATGCTCTGCACCACACCGTCGGCCGGCGAGATGACCCGGCCCCGGGCGATCTCGCGCTCGGGGTCGCGGAAGAACCACAGCATGCCCGCCGCGAGCGCGGTGGCGGGCACGGCGACGGCCTTGGCGGCGCCCGAGCGGCGGGCGCGGGCCAGGCTGAGGGCTGCGGTGGCGACGGTCGGGAGGAGCCACGGCGATGCTCCGCGCGCGAGGCGTACGCCGGCCAGGCTGTCTCGATGTGCAGAGGTTTGGCTGTGGGGCATGGATGACCTTCGTAGCGGATGATGCCGCGCGGTATGACGGGGGACGGCGGCTTTCCCGGGATCGTACCGGTCGCGGGCCGCAACTCGGCAAGCCAGGAAGCCGAGTCGGCGGCCGAAGAACGGCTGAACGACGAGTACGGGGTGTGATCTTCTTCTCGAAGAAAACACCCCGTACCCGGACAATCAGCCCTGGAAACGATACTCTTCGAGCAACCTGCGACCGATGATCATTTTCTGGATTTCGGCGGTACCTTCACCGATGAGCAGCATCGGCGCCTCGCGGTACAGACGCTCGATCTCGTACTCCTTCGAGAAGCCGTAGCCGCCGTGGATGCGGAAGGCGTCCTCGACGACCTCCTTGCAGTACTCCGAGGCCAGGTACTTCGCCATCCCGGCTTCCAGGTCGTTGCGCTCCCCGGAGTCCTTCTTGCGGGCGGCGTTGACCATCATCGCATGGGCGGCCTCGACCTTGGTGGCCATCTCGGCCAGCTTGAACTGGATCGCCTGGTGCTGGGCGATGGGCTTGCCGAAGGTGTGCCGCTGCTGGGCGTAGCTCACCCCCAGCTCGAAGGCGCGCTGGGCGACGCCGCAGCCGCGGGCGGCCACGTTCACCCGGCCGACCTCGACGCCGTCCATCATCTGGTAGAAACCGCGGCCGGTGACGCCGCCGAGCACCCGGTCGGCCGGCAGCCGCAGGCCGTCCATGATCAGCTCGGTGGTGTCGACGCCCTTGTAGCCCATCTTGTCGATCTTGCCGGGGATGGTGAGGCCCGGACGGACCTCGCCGAAGCCCGGCTCCTTCTCGACCAGGAAGGTCGTCATCGACTTGTGCGGGGCCGTGCCCTCCGGGTGGCCTTCGTCACTGCGGACGAGAACGGCCACGAGCGAGGATGTGCCGCCGTTCGTCAGCCACATCTTCTGGCCGTTCAGGACGTACTCGTCGCCGTCCCTGACCGCCTTCGACGTGATCGCCGACACGTCGGAGCCCAGGCCCGGCTCCGACATCGAGAAGGCGCCGCGGATGTCGCCGGCGGCCATGCGGGGCAGGAAGTGGTCCTTCTGCTCCTGCGTGCCGTGCTGCTTGAGCATGTACGCGACGATGAAGTGGGTGTTGATGATGCCGGAGACGGACATCCAGCCGCGGGCGATCTCCTCGACGCACAGCGCGTACGTCAGGAGGGACTCGCCCAGGCCGCCGTACTCCTCGGGGATCATCAGACCGAACAGGCCGAGTTCCTTCAGCCCGTCGACGATCGCTTGCGGGTACTCGTCGCGGTGCTCCAGCTCGGTCGCGACAGGAATGATCTCCTTGTCGACAAAGTCCCGGACGGTGGAGAGGATCTCCTGCTGGACGTCGGTCAGACCGGCGGTCTGGGCGAGACGGGCCATGGCCTACTTCTCCGTCTTTTCCGTAGGTGCGTTGAGTTCGGGGCGGCCGGGCTGCTCGCCGCCGCGCTCCTTGATGTACGTCTCGGTCGGCACCATCACCTTGCGGCGGAAGGTGCACACGAGCGTGCCGTCCTGCTTGTAGCCCTTCGTCTCGACGTAGACGATCCCGCGGTCGTTCTTCGACTTCGAGGGCCACTTGTCGAGCACGGTCGTCTCGCCGTAGAGCGTGTCGCCGTGGAAGGTCGGCGCCACGTGCTTGAGCGACTCGATCTCCAGGTTGGCGATCGCCTTGCCGGAGATGTCCGGCACGCTCATGCCGAGCAGCAGCGAGTAGATGTAGTTCCCGACCACCACGTTCTTGCCGAAGTCCGTCGTCTTCTCGGCGTAGTTGGTGTCCATGTGGAGCGGGTGGTGGTTCATGGTGAGGAGACAGAACAGGTGGTCGTCGTACTCCGTGACCGTCTTTCCGGGCCAGTGCTTGTACGTCGCCCCGACCTCGAACTCCTCGTACGTGCGTCCGAACTGCATTGCGCTCAGGGCTCCTTAGCCGGCGGGGATCTCGAACTTCGACGTGCGCTGCATGCCGGCGGCCCGGCCCTTGCCGGAGATGACCAGGGCCATCTTGCGGCTGGCCTCGTCGATCATCTCGTCGCCGAGCATCGCCGAGCCCTTCTTGCCGCCCGCCTCGGACGTGTAGTAGTCGTACGCGTCCAGGATCAGCTCGGCGTGGTCGTAGTCCTCCTGGGAGGGCGAGAAGATCTCGTTGGACGCCTCGACCTGGCCCGGGTGCAGCACCCACTTGCCGTCGAAGCCGAGCGCGGCGGCCCGCTGGGCGACCTCGCGGTAGCCGTCGATGTTGCGGATCTGCAGGTAGGGGCCGTCGATCGCCTGGAGGTTGTTGGCGCGGGCGGCCATCAGGATCTTCATCAGGATGTAGTGGTAGGCGTCCGCCGGGTAGCCGGGCGGCTGCTCGCCCACGACGAGGGACTTCATGTTGATGGAGGCCATGAAGTCGGCCGGGCCGAAGATGATCGTCTCGACGCGCGGGGAGGCCTGCGCGATGGCGTTGACGTTGTTCAGGCCCTGCGCGTTCTCGATCTGCGCCTCGATGCCGATCTTGCCGACCTCGAAGCCCATGGTCTTCTCGATCTGGGTCAGCAGCAGGTCCAGGGCGACGACCTGCTCGGCCGTCTGCACCTTCGGCAGCATGATGCAGTCGAGGTTCTGGCCGGCGCCCTCGACCACCGTCACGACGTCGCGGTACGTCCACTCGGTCGTCCAGTCGTTGACGCGCACGACGCGCGTCTTGCCCGTCCAGTCGCCCTCGTTGAGGAACTTGACGATGGTGTGCCGCGCCTCGGGCTTGGCGAGCGGCGCGCACGCGTCCTCCAGGTCCAGGAAGACCTGGTCCGCCGGGAGGCCCTGGGCCTTCTCCAGGAAGCGCGGGTTCGAGCCCGGTACGGCCAGGCAGGAGCGCCGCGGGCGAAGGCGGTTGACAGTCGAAAGGGGCGCGGCGGAGCCGCTCGTCAGAGGGGCGGTGGCGGGCGACGGGTGGGCCGTCATGCGGGGACCTCCAGGGGGTCGAGCTTGTTCGCTTTCCGGATCTCGTCGACGATGGCGCCGATGATTCCGGTGATGTCGAAGTCCTTCGGGGTGAAGACGGCGGCTACTCCGGCGGCCCTGAGCTGCTCGGCATCACCATTCGGGATGATGCCACCGGCGATCACCGGTATATCTGTGGCACCGGCCACACGCAGCCGCTGGAGTACGTCCGGGACGAGCTGGGCGTGCGAGCCGGACAGGATCGACAGGCCCACCGCGTGCACGTCCTCGGCCAGGGCCGCGTCCACGATCTGCTCCGGGGTGAGCCGGATGCCCTGGTACACCACCTCGAAGCCGGCGTCACGGGCGCGCACCGCGATCTGCTCGGCGCCGTTGGAGTGACCGTCCAGGCCGGGCTTGCCGACCAGGAATCGCAGCTTGCCCACCCCGAGGTCGCGGGCGGTGGCGTCGACCCGGGCGCGCACGTCGGCGAGCGCGGAGCCCGCCTCGACGGGGACCGCGACCGGGGCCGAGGAGACCCCGGTGGGCGCCCGGAACTCGCCGAAGACCTCGCGCAGCGCGCCCGCCCACTCGCCGGTCGTGACCCCGGCGCGGGCGCACTCCAGCGTGGCCTCCATCAGGTTCTCGGTGCCCTTGGCGGCCTCCTTCAGCCGCTCCAGCGCCTTGCACGGGCGCGGGTGGTTGAAGGGCGGCTGGTAGCGCGTGTCGCGCCAGTGCTGGAGCGCGGCGATGACGCGGGCCTCGACCGCCGGGTCGACCGTCTGGATCGCGGTGTCCAGGTCGGCCGTCAGCGGGTTCGGCTCGGTGCCCTCGAAGGCGTTGACACCGATGATCTTCTCCTCGCCGGACTCGATCCGGGCCCGGCGCTCGGCGTGCGAGGAGACCAGCTGCGACTTCAGGTAGCCGGACTCGACGGCGGCCATCGCGCCGCCCATCTCCTGGATCCGGCCGATCTCCGCGAAGGCGTCGGCGACCAGCTGGTCCACCTTCGCCTCGATCACCTTCGAGCCCTCGAAGATGTCCTCGTACTCCAGCAGGTCGCTCTCGTAGGCGAGCACCTGCTGGATGCGCAGGCTCCACTGCTGGTCCCAGGGCCGGGGCAGGCCCAGCGCCTCGTTCCAGGCGGGGAGCTGGACGGCACGCGCGCGTGCGTCCTTGGACAGCGTCACGGCCAGCATCTCCAGCACGATCCGCTGGACGTTGTTCTCCGGCTGCGCCTCGGTCAGGCCGAGCGAGTTGACCTGGACGCCGTAGCGGAACCGGCGCTGCTTGGCGTTCTCGATGCCGTACCGCTCGCGCGTGACCTGGTCCCAGATGCGGCCGAACGCCCGCATCTTGCACATCTCCTCGACGAAGCGGACGCCCGCGTTGACGAAGAACGAGATCCGGGCGACCACGTCGCCCATGCGCTCCGGCGGCACCTGGCCGGAGTCGCGCACGGCGTCGAGGACCGCGATGGCGGTGGACATCGCGTACGCGATCTCCTGCACCGGCGTGGCGCCGGCCTCCTGGAGGTGGTAGCTGCAGATGTTGATCGGGTTCCACTTGGGGATGTGGGACACCGTGTACGCGATCATGTCCGTCGTCAGCCGGAGCGAGGGCCCCGGCGGGAAGACGTGCGTCCCCCGGGACAGGTACTCCTTGACGATGTCGTTCTGGGTCGTCCCCTGGAGCTTGGTGACGTCCGCGCCCTGCTCCTCCGCGACGACCTGGTAGAGCGCCAGCAGCCACATGGCCGTGGCGTTGATCGTCATCGAGGTGTTCATCTGCTCCAGGGGGATGTCCTGGAACAGCCGGCGCATGTCACCGAGGTGCGAGACGGGCACGCCGACCCGGCCGACCTCGCCGCGGGCGAGGATGTGGTCCGGGTCGTAGCCGGTCTGCGTCGGCAGGTCGAACGCCACCGACAGGCCGGTCTGGCCCTTGGCGAGGTTGCGCCGGTACAACTCGTTGGACGCCTCGGCCGTGGAGTGGCCGGCGTACGTGCGCATGAGCCACGGCCGGTCCTTCTCCCGCTTGCTCTCGGGGGGCTGACGCTCTGTCATCTATGACCTCGGGTGTCCTCGTGTCCTCAGATGTTGCGGAAACGGTTGATGGCGTCGATGTGCTGGGCGCGCATCTCCTCGTCGCGCACTCCGAGGCCTTCCCCGGGCGCGAGGCACAGCACGCCGACCTTGCCCTGGTGCAGGTTGCGGTGGACGTCGTAGGCGGCCTGCCCGGTCTCCTCCAGCGCGTACACCTTCGACAGGGTCGGGTGGATCTTGCCCTTCGCGATGAGGCGGTTGGCCTCCCAGGCCTCGCGGTAGTTGGCGAAGTGCGAGCCGATGATGCGCTTGAGGGACATCCACAGGTAGCGGTTGTCGTACTCGTGGTTGTACCCGGAGGTCGAGGCGCAGGTGACGATCGTGCCGCCCTTGCGGGTGACGTAGACGGAGGCGCCGAAGGTCTCGCGGCCGGGGTGCTCGAAGACGATGTCGACGTCCTCGCCGCCGGTCAGTTCACGGATGCGCTTGCCGAACCGCTTCCACTCGCGCGGGTCCTGGGTGTTCTCGTCCTTCCAGAACCGGTAGCCCTCGGCGCTGCGGTCGATGATCAGCTCGGCGCCCATCCTCCGGCAGATCTCGGCCTTCTGGGGCGAGGAGACGACACAGATCGGGGTGGCGCCGCCGGCGAGCGCGAACTGCGTGGCGTACGAGCCGAGTCCGCCGCTCGCGCCCCAGATGAGGACGTTGTCGCCCTGCTTCATCTGGGCGCCGTTGCGGGAGACCAGCTGGCGGTAGGCGGTGGAGTTGACCAGGCCCGGGGCCGCCGCCTCCTCCCAGCTCAGATGGCCCGGCTTCGGCATCAGCTGGTTGGACTTGACGAGCGCGATCTCGGCGAGGCCGCCGAAGTTGGTCTCGAAGCCCCAGATGCGCTGCTCGGGGTCGAGCATCGTGTCGTTGTGCCCGTCGCTCGACTCCAGCTCGACGGACAGGCAGTGCGCGACGACCTCGTCACCGGGCTTCCAGGCGTTGACGCCCGGGCCGGTGCGCAGGACGACGCCCGCGAGGTCGGAGCCGATGACGTGGTACGGCAGGTCGTGCCGCTTGGTGAGCTCGCTGACCTTGCCGTAGCGCTCCAGGAACCCGAACGTGGACAGCGGCTCGAAGATCGAAGTCCACACCGAGTTGTAGTTGACCGAGGAGGCCATGACGGCCACCAGGGCCTCGCCCGGGCCGAGTTCGGGCACGGGCACCTCGTCGAGGTGGATCGACTTGCGCGGGTCCTTGTCGCGGGTCGAGAGCCCCGCGAACATCTCCGTCTCGTCCTTGTGCACGGTGATCGCGCGGTACGACTCGGGGAGCGGCAGGGCGGCGAAGTCGGCGGACGTGGCGTCCTTCGACTGGATCGCGTCCAGGATGTCCTTCATGGTCACGGTGTTGCCTCCGGCGGTGAACGCCCCTGAGGGAGGGGGCGCTGAGGGTTCGTCGGTGCTGCTGAGGGTTTTCGGTGCTGAAGGTGCCGTCGGTTCGGCGCAGTGGTGTTTCGGCAGCGCTTTGTGGCGCGGGAGGTTGCCTGTGACGCAGGCGTCCGGCGCACGAGCTGGTGGGCTCGCCGGGACAGGCCGGACACCTTCAACGTATGACACCGCGTGTCAGGTGGCAAGGCACTGAGTGCCAGAACAAGCCCTCAGATGAAATCTTTACGTAACAAATGAGCGATGATCGATCGAACGCGTCCGGAATTCTGCTCAAAAACGGGCCCTGACATGGCAAAACGGCCACCCCGAGGGGTGGCCGTCATCACAGCCGGGAGACGGGAGGAGAGGCGCTCAGCGCTCCTTGAGTGCCTGCTCGATGGTCCGCATGACCTCCTCCAGCGGGGCGTCCGTCCGGGCCACCGTCACCAGGACCTCCCCCTGTACCGACGACGTGGCCGGGGCGGCGGGCGTCCGCGGTGCCGGGCCGCGGCCCGCGCCGATCCCCGTGCCGAACGTCTTGCGCACGATCGCGAAGGCGTGGTCGAGCTGCGTCTCCACGTCCCCCTGCCCGCCCGCCCGCAGCCAGCGCCGCAGGACGTGGTTGTGGGCGGTGACGACGGCGGAGGCGGCGACCTCGGCCAGCAGCGGGTCGTCGCCCACGTCGTCGGCGTGCGCGTGCTCGTCGAAGTGACCGAGCAGGTAGCGCGTGAACAGGCGCTCGTAACGGGCCACCGAGGCGATCTCGGCCTCGCGCAGGGTGGGCACCTCGCGGGTGAGCTTGTAGCGGGCGACCGAGATGGCCGGCTGCGCCGCGTACATCTTCATGACTTCCTTGATGCCGCGGCACACGGTGTCGAGCGGGTGCTCGTGCGCCGGGGCGGCGTTGAGGACCGCCTCGGCGCGGACCAGCGTGTCGTCGTGGTCCGGGAAGATCGCCTCTTCCTTGGAGCGGAAGTGGCGGAAGAAGGTGCGGCGGGCCACCCCGGCGGCGGCCGCGATCTCGTCGACCGTGGTCGCCTCGTACCCCTTGGTCGCGAACAGCTCCATGGCTGCGGCCGCCAGCTCCCGGCGCATCTTGAGCCGCTGGGCGGCGGCGCGACTGCCTGCGGCACTTTCCGGCGCGTCGGGCGTAGCTGGTGTACGTGAGGACTTGGCGGGCTGGGACATGCCCCGAACGTACTGCATGTGCGCAGCTCTTTGCGCAGGTGTGGGGGTTTCCCCACCCGGGACGGGCGGGGGGCCGCCTGCCCGGGCGGGGAGGAAATGCACGGCGGGATCGAGCAGCCCGCCCCAGTCCGTCTCCGCGGGGGACCAGTCGCCGACGCCGTCAGCGGCGGGCATACTCGCGAAAGCCGCGGCCGGTCTTGCGGCCGAGGCAGCCCGCCGCCACCAGGTGCTCCAGCAGCGGGGCCGGGGCGAGGCCCGGGTCGCGGAACTCGCGGTGCAGGACCTTCTCGATGGCCAGCGAGACGTCCAGCCCGACCACGTCCAGCAGCTCGAAGGGGCCCATCGGGTAGCCGCCGCCGAGCTTCATCGCGGCGTCGATGTCGTCGAGGGACGCGTAGTGCTCCTCGACCATCTTGATCGCGTTGTTCAGGTACGGGAACAGCAGCGCGTTCACGATGAAGCCGGCCCGGTCGCCGCAGTCCACCGCGTGCTTCCTGATCTTCGCGCAGACCTCGCGGACGGTGGCGTGGACGTCGTCGGCCGTGAGCACGGTCCGCACGACCTCGACCAGCTTCATCGCGGGCGCCGGGTTGAAGAAGTGCATGCCGATGACGTCCTGCGGGCGCGAGGTGGCGCGGGCGCAGGCGACGACGGGCAGCGAGGAGGTGGTGGTGGCGAGGACCGCGCCGGGCTTGCAGACCTTGTCCAGCGTCCGGAACAGCTCCCGCTTGACCTCCAGGTCCTCGGCGATGGCCTCGACGGCCAGGTCGACGCCGGCGAAGGCGTCGTAGGACCCGGCCGGGGTGATCCGGTCCAGGACCTGGGCGGCGGCCTCGGCGGTCAGCCGGCCCTTGTCGACCGAGCGGGACAAGGACGTGCCGATCCGGGCCTTGGCGGCCTGCGCCTTCTCCTCGCTGCGGGCGGCCAGCACGACCTCGTAGCCCGCCTTGGCGAACACCTCGGCGATGCCGGAGGCCATGGTGCCCGAGCCGGCGACGCCGACCGAGCGGACGGTGCGGCCGGCGGCACCGGTGGTCCCGTCCGCCGGGGTCAGGGCGTCCGGGACGACCGTGGCGCTGCCCGGCGCCTCGTAGCTGTAGAAACCGCGCCCGGACTTGCGGCCGGTCAGGCCCGCCTCGCTGAACTGCTTCAGGATCGGCGCGGGGGCGTGCAGCCGGTCGCGGGACTCGGCGTACATGGCCTCCAGGACCGTGCGCGCGGTGTCGATGCCGATCAGGTCCAGCAGGGCGAGCGGGCCCATCGGCAGGCCGCAGCCGAGCCGCATGGCCGCGTCGATGTCCTCGCGGGAGGCGTAGCGGGCCTCGTACATCGCGGCGGCCTGGTTGAGGTAGCCGAACAGCAGGCCGTCGGCGACGAAGCCGGGGCGGTCGCCGACCGCGACGGGCTCCTTGCCGAGTTCCATGGCGAGGTCGGTGACGGCGGCGACGGCGCTCGGCGCGGTCAGCACCGAGGAGACCACCTCGACCAGCTTCATCGCGGGCGCCGGGTTGAAGAAGTGCAGGCCCAGCACCCGCTCCGGGTGCGCGGAGTCGGCGGCGAGCCGGGTCACGGACAGGGCGTTGGTGCCGGTGGCGAGGATCGTGTCGGGGCGGACGACGCCGTCCAGCTCGCGGAAGATCCGGTGCTTGACCTCGTACGACTCCGGGGCCACCTCGATGACGAGGTCGGCGTCGGCCGCCGCCGCGAGGTCGGTGCCGGTGCGCAGCCGGCCGAGGGCGTCGGCGCGCTCCTGCTCGGTGAGCCGGCCGCGCTCCACGGCGCGTGCGGTGGAGGCCTGAAGGGCGGTGACGCAGCGCGCGGCCTGGGCCTCGCTGACGTCGATGCCGATCACCTCGCGGCCGGCCTTCACGAGGACCTCGGTGATGCCGGTGCCCATGGTGCCGAGACCGACGACGGCGATCGTCTTCGGTGTGGCGGCGGTGCCGGACTGGGGGGACAGGGGAGTGGCCATCGCGGGACTCCAGAAAAGAGGGTGACGACGAGGAGCGCGCCGGGTGCGCCGAAGACGCACCACGGGGCGTGAAGAATGCGGGTGTTGCCGGGCTGCGAGCGCACACGCCCGGTGGTGCCGGTGCCACGGGCGCGCACAACGCCCGTACGAACGGCGGGAATCCGACCGGCCCTGTCCCGGAGCCCGGCCGTACATCGGTACTGGCGTACCGAACCGACTACGCGTGCGGCGGCTGCGTCACCAAACCGTCGCCAGCGGAAGATGCGAGTGGGTAACTCGCTCGTCTGAGCTTAACCGGCGGGTAACGAGCGCGCCAGAGGGGCGCTCGCATCGGACTGTGTGATGTAGCTCCCCCCGCGGCCGCCACCCGCCTACGCTGGACTTCGTGGACGAAGAGTTGCGATCGCTCACGGAGCGCTTACGGCAGGAGTCGCGCGGCTCGGCGGCGTTCGACCGGCTGCTGGCGACGCAGGACGACGACGAACTCGCGGAGGTGCTCACCGCCCCAGGACAGCCGCTGTGGGCCAGGGAACTGGCCGCGTTCCGCCTCGGGCGCGCGGGCGACCGGCGCGCCTTCGAGTCGCTGGTCCTGCTCCTCAACCACCGTGACCCCCCGCGCTGCGCCTCCGCCGCGCACGCCCTGGCCCGCCTCGGCGATCCGCGCACCGCCCGCGCCGCCGCCGCCCTCGCCACCAACGAACTGCGCGTCGCCTACGCCCTGCACCCGGTGCGCCTGCTGGCCGCACTGCGCGCCCCGGAGTCCGTGCCCGCGCTCATCACCACCCTGGAGCGCCGGCTGCGCCCGCACGACCCCTACCGCAGGGTCGCCCTCGCGTGCGTGGAGGGCCTCGGCACCCTCGGCGATCCCCGCGCCCGCCGGGTCCTGAACGAGGCGCTGGCCCACCCGGCCCTCGCGGAGGCGGCCGTGCACGCCCTGGCGCGCATCCCCCAGCAGAGGGAGGCGAGGTGACACCGGGTCAGCGGCCGCCCGGGGCGCTCACCCGGCCACCACCGCGAGCGCCTCGACCTCCATCAGGAACTCCGGCGCGACCAGCCCCGCCACCCGGACCGCGGAGGACGCGGGCAGCCGGTCGTCGGGTATGTGGGCGGCGCGGGCCGCGCGGATCGCCGGCAGATGGGCCGTGTCCGTCACGAAGTAGGTCAGCTTGACGACGTGCTCGAATCCGGCGCCCGCGGCGGCCAGGCACCGCCGCAGATTCTCGAACACCTGCCGGGCCTGCGCCGCGGCGTCGCCCGCGCCGACCAACTCCCCCTTCTCGTCCAGGGGAAGCTGACCGGACACGGCGACGAGCCGCCCGCTCGCGGTGACCACATGGCTGTACTGGGCGGCGGGCGCGACGCCCTCGGGGGCGGGAATGCGGATCGGTTCGCTCATGGGTCCCATGGTGACCCACGGCACTGACAACGCCCCGAAAAGGGGCCGCCGCCGGCGCCCTTACGGGCGCGTCCCGAGCAACCGGTGGAGTGCCCACCCCGGCGAGGACGCCGACGCCCGCCCCGTCCGCGGCTTCGGGTCGGCGGTCTTCGCGCACACCGCGTCGGCCGTACCGGCGGCAGCGCGCGGTACCCGGCCGTCCGCCAGATAGGCGCTCAGATACCGGTCCAGGCAGGGGTTCCCGCCCAGCGTGATCCCGTGGTTGCCGCCGCCCTGCTCGACCACCAGGCTGGAGCGGGCGAGCAGCCGGTGCACCCGGACACCGCCGGGGTACGGCGTGGCCGCGTCCTCGGTCGCCTGGAAGAGCAGCACCGGCGGCAGCTCGGCGTTGGCGACGTTCACCGGCGCGCGCCGCACGCCCGGCCAGAACGCGCACGGCGCGTTGTACCAGGCGTTGTTCCAGGCGAAGAACGGCGCCTTGTCGTACACCCGCCAGGTGTCCGCGCGCCACCGGTTCCAGGAGGCGGGCCAGGAGGTGTCCCGGCACTGCACCGCCGAGTAGACGCTGTAGCCGTTGTCTCCCGCGTGGTCCACGGCGCCGAGGTTCTCGTACGCCTCCACCAGCGGCCCGGTCTCGCCCTCGCGGACGTACGCCGAGAACGCCTCGGCGAGGTAGGGCCAGTAGCCGTCGTAGTAGCCGCCGGGGACGAAGGTGTCCTCCAGCTCTGCGGCGCCGATCTTGCCGGCGGCCGGCTTCTTCGCCAGGGCCGCGCGCATCGCGTACCAGCGGGCCTCGATCCTCGCGGGGTCCGTGCCGAGGTGGTACGTGGCGTCGTACCGGGCGATCCAGGCCATCAGGGCGCGGTGGCGGTCGTCGAAGGCGTAGTCCTGGCCGATGTTGTCCCGGTACCAGACGCCGGTCGGGTCGACGATCGAGTCGAGCACCAGGCGGCGCACCCGCGTGGGGAACAGCTTGGCGTAGACCGCGCCGAGATAGGTGCCGTAGGAGTAGCCGAAGTAGTTGAGCTTCGGGGCGCCGAGGGCCGCGCGGATGGCGTCCATGTCGCGTACGGCGCCGACGGTGTCGATGTAGGGCAGTACGTCGGCGTGTCTGCGGAAGCAGGCGGCGGTGAAGGCCTTCGCGCGCGCGAGGTTCGCCTGTTCCAGCGCCGGTGTCACGGGCAGGGAGTCCGGGCGCACCGGCTTGGCGTGGCCGGGCGAGCAGTCCAGCGCGGGGGAGGACGCGCCGACGCCGCGCGGGTCGAAGCCGACGACGTCGTACTGGGCGGCGACGTTCTTCGGCAGCGCGGAGGCGACGAATCCGGCGAGCCGCAGCCCGCTGCCGCCGGGGCCGCCGGGGTTGACGAGCAGCGGGCCCTGGAAGGTCTTCGCCGTGTGCGGGACGCGGGACAGGGCGAGCGTGATCTGCCGGCCCGCCGGGTTCGCGTGGTCCAGCGGCACCTTCAGAAAGGCGCACTGGAGCGTCGGGTAGTCGCCGGAGCCGCACTTCTTCCAGGCGAGCCGGGCGGCGGGGGCGGCCGGGGTCCCGTGCGCGGGGACGGCGGTGACCGAGCCCGCCACCACGGCGGCGGCAGCGCACAGCACGGCTGCGCGTCTTCTCATGGGTCCTCCCGGGACGGCGGGGTCGGCGGACCGTGATGATCACGCCGTTCGCCGCATCGTCCCGGCCCAGGGGGCCGAAGCTAACGTATTACGGGCTTACTTGACCCGATTGCGCCGTCCGATGCCCTCGAACGCTCCCACCCGGACACGGTCGTGCGCGCCGCCGTCCGGCCGCGGTCACAGGAGGGTCAGCTGGACCGGCCCGGGCGCGGCGTCCGGCGCGTCCGGGGCCGCGTCGGCGGGCGGCGGGATCCGGCGGGCCGGCCCCGCGCGTGGGGCCGATGCCGTACTCCCGTGCCAGCTCGTGCACCTGACGGGTGATCCGGCGCTGGTACCACGTCGGCGCGTAGGCGCCCGCCGCGTACAGCCGCTCGTAGCGCCGCACCAGATCAGGTCAGCCGTCGGCAGTGTCGCATGAGTGAGCATGTCGTCGAGGTCGTAGATCTCCGCCGGACCCGGCACGGACGGGACGACGGCCGCCGCCTCGTTTGGAGCGAGCACCGCCTCACCGAGTTCGGCGGCCACGGTCAGCGTCGAGGCGGCCAGCACGTAGTCGAGGAATCTCCGCCGCCCCACCCCGACCGCCGCGGGTTCTTGTCCCCGTCGCGCGGAGGGGGTCTCCATGTCCGTCAACTGTCCTCGCGGCGGTGCGTGTCGCCTGCTTTCACCACGGCTCCGTGTGGTGCTTCCCGTTCCTGCACCCGCTTGAGGATCTCCCGGGTCGAGACCACCGGCAAGACCTTCGCGGCCCCGCACCCGCCCCCGATGACGACGTGGCCGCAGGTCTCACGTGACGTCCTTCGTTCCGTCATGTCTTGTGCACACGCTCATGGGTGCTGCCTCGGCGCCAACACGCCGTCGGTGATGCCACCGTTCACCCCGGGTCAGGAGTGGGTGCCCGACGGCTGCCCGTGCTGTCGGGTGACCGTCACGGTGACGTCGTAGCGTCCCTGGCCCGGTGGGCAGCGCATCGCCTCGCCGCACGAGTCGCGCCGGGCGGTGATGTGAACCGTGCCGGGCCGCAGGGCGGTGAATCGCGCGGAAGACGTGCCGCAGCCGCGGCCGGGCGGGCAGGTGGCGGTGGCTGTGGTCCCGCCGCCGACGGGCGTGAGCACTCGCGGGTTCGAGCTGGCGGGGGTCGACCAGTAGGCGCCGTGCAGTCGCACCACGATGAGCGTGCCGGCGGGCACCCGGACCGTGGTTCCGCGTGACCGTTCGTCGAGGGCGGCCGACCCGGTGGAGGACGCGGATGACGCGGAAGACGCGGGAGTGCGCGACGGCGGGGGAGGGGGCGATCCGGCGGGGCCGGACGAACAGCCGCCCAGGACGCCGGTCGCGGCTGCTGCGGCCACGGCGGCGAGCCCGGCGCGCAGTGCGCGCCGGGCGGGGCTCGTGCGGGCTGACGAAGGAAGCACGGGTCCTCCGGTGGATGCCGCCCGTAGCGGGCGCTGGGACGGGGGTGGGGGCGAGCCGTCGGCTCGCCCCCACCGTGCGGTGCGAGGTCAGGAGACGGTTACGTCGTCGTAGTAGGTGTACGTCGCGTCACCCGCGTAGTTGTCGTCCTTGTTGGTGAGGGTGAGCGTGTAGGTGTGGCCCGCGGTCACTGTGCCGGAGACCTGCTTCCAGCCCGCACCCTGGGTGCAGGTCTTGCCGAGCAGTGTCGTGGTGGTGCCCGCCGTGGTGTCCTGGAGGGTCGCCGTCGCCCAGTCGTAGCTCACGGTGTCCGGGCAGGTGACGTCGTACCAGAAGGAGACCTTGCTGCTGCCGGACGGAGCGGTGAAGGACTGGGAGACCGACGAGGTGTTCGTCGGGTTGGTGGAGCCGACCATCGCACCGTAGGTGCCGCTGTGCGCCGCCGAGGTGGTGGCGGAGGTGGTGCCGCTGGTCGTCCAGCCCGACAGGCTGCCGGTCTCGAAGGTGCCGTTGGTGAAGGTGCCGCCGGTGCCGCCGCCACCGCCACCGACGATCGGGTGGGAGATGGCGCAGTTGTTGGTGTCGTTGGACCAGCTCGCCTGCTCGGCAAAGGTACCGGTGCCCATCGTGACGTTGGCCGCCCCGCCCGTGCTGCCGGGCGAGATCCAGGCGCACTCGTCGGAGTTCTCCTGGCCGTTGTAGGAGCTGCCGGTCTGGTTGGTCCAGCCGCCGGCCGGGTTCTGGTCGGACATCATCTCGTGCCATTCATGGCCGAGCGTCATGGTCCAGCCGTCCAGCGTGCCGGGCGAGTTGACGAAGCCGACGCCGCAGCCGGAGCCGGAGTCCATGTTGTACGGCTGGTTGCTGAACGCGATGTCCCCGTAGGAGGAGGACACCGGCCCGCCGGTGAGCGTGCTGTCGCCGTTGTAGTCGTGCCAGGCGCAGTACTGCCCCTGGTAGTTGTCCGGGTTGGTGTTGTGCGGCGAGAGGACGACGTAGTAGGCGTCCCGGTTGGACGCGGCGGTGGTGTTGCCGAAGTGCCCGGCCGCCTTGACGGCTTCGGCGCCGAGTTGGTGCCCGGTCGCGGCGCTGGGCGAGGCCGCCGAGTTGTCGTACCACACGCCGGCCAGCACGCCGCCGCTCTGGTACGGGATGAAGTTCGCGTTGGACGGGCAACTCGTGGCGCCCGCCGACACGTTCGGTCCGTCACACCACTGGGTGAGGTCCGCGGACCACAGCTCGTTCCCGGTGCCGATGCCCTTGAACATCTCCTGGGTGACTGGGGCCGCGCCGTCCGGGTCGCCGGAGAACGTGGCGTCGCCGTTGCCGTTGGTGCTCTGTGTGCCCCACTGCGAGCCGTAGAAGACCAGGTAGACCTTGGAGTGGCCGCTCTGGACGCCGATGCCGTCGATGCCGCCGCCGTAGGACAGCGTCTCCGGTCCGGTCGCCGTGGTGGCCGCCGGCTGCTCGGCGGCCCAGGACTTCATCTTGGCGTTCTGCCGGATGGTCGGTATGGCACCGTGCCGGTACGGGTGCTGGTAGGCCGGGCTGTAGGGGTTGGGGCTCGCGGTGTGAGCCGGGGCCTGGGTGGCGGCTGCCGCCTGGGGTACGAAGGCGAGTGCCACGCCGGTGACGAGGGACAACGACGCGAGACCGGTCAGGGTCGCGCGGGCTGCGCCGCGTATGTGGGGTCTGCCCATGGGTGTTGGGGCCCTTTCTTCGCACGGATCTCCGCCGTCGGTCCGGCGGAGGTGAGCTGAACGGGACGTCGACGGGGCGCATCACCCGGTACGCCTAACCCGGCCACCGACGTTGACGTCGGTTCCGCCGAGGAACAGGAGAAGAGGCCCGAGCCGCGCCGGGTGACTGCACGGGCGATGTGCTCGGCAGCTGGGGGAACTCACGCACGGCGTTGTGATGCGCGGGGGAACTCTCGTCCTGGACCTGACGAATGAAAAAGGCAGTGAGAAGGGTTCGCACTGTGACTTCTTGCTGGCCGGATTGGTGATGCCCTGTCAGACGCGGAGAAGCAAAGCAGTTTGACGGGTTCAGGTCAATGGGTGCGCGTGGCCTTCTCGTGGGGGGAGGTCGTGGCCCTCCCGGACGGGCGGCTTCGACGTCGACCGCCCGCTGATTCCGCAGGTCGAACGCGAAGTCCGGGCAAACGGCGGCCGGTTGCCACGGCGAGGCCGACTGCGGGTCGTGGCAGGTCATTCATCGACTTGGGGCCTCCTATGAACCGGCTCTGAATTCGGTTAAGTCAGAGGAAATGCTCGGTCAAAGGGAAGTAATCGGCATAGCAATTGGGTGTCGTGGCCGCTGTTCGGATTCCGCTCCCCTGATGAATCCCAGGCCTTGCCCCAGCTCTCCATACCCCTGGGCACCCACGCGGGGGTGCGGCTGCCGCACCGGGCGCATCTCTTGACGCCCGTCCCGCCGACGCCTGCCGCGAGATACGCCGGACACTCATCGCCATCGAGGCGGCCGAGCTCCAGCGCCGCTACGAAGCGAACAAGATCGGCAACGTTACTTGGCGCCGGATCCAGCACGAACCCGGCCTCGAAGAGGGCGCGCGCCTGGTGGCAGAACGTCAGCAGCCGTGCCAGCGGGAGGGCGATCCAGTCCCGGGCGTCGCCCGTCGACTCGTCCAGCAGCGTCTGGGCGGGTGTCCGGACCAGCGCGTGCCTGCCCCGGCACGCGTGCCTCCCCCGGCATGGGAATCGCTGACCACCGAGGGGATCGACCGCATCAAGGTCGTGGTGCTGGCTGCGGTGCGTTCGGGCCGCAGCTGCGTGAGGTGTACGCCGAGGTGGGGATCCGTTCCCGACTCTGCTTCACCTGCGCCGGGCCGACCCGGAGTTCAACCGGGCAGTAATCGACAACTACTACCCGCGGGCTCGCAGACGCTGTTCGGTATCCGGGTGCCCGGCAACCAAGATCCGGGCCAAGAGCGTGTGCTCTCGGCACAACTACCAGTGGTACCGAACGGTGTAGGTCCAACACCCTGGGACCTCACCGGTGGCGGGCCGTTCCCGCAGGTCACAAGGGGTACGACATGGCAGCGGCCACCCTGACTCGCTCCGCCCGGCAAGAATCGCGCCCTACCAGTGGTATGGAAACGACCACTCAAAACGGGGTCTGCGCGTGCCACGGTCGCCCGTGGGTGGACCTGCTGCTACCTAAGTCCAAGATCGTGCGCGAGGGCGAGCGCGCGTTGTCCATCCGTGCACAGGAAGACCGGGGCCGTGAGTGGGCCGACGAACACGGGTACTGCGTTCGTAAGGTCTGGAAAGAGAACCTGTCCGCGTGGTCCGACGTGCAGCGCCCCAAGTACGACGCTGCCATGTCCGCCGTGCTGAACGGTCTGTACACCGGCACCTACGACTGCACGACCATCGAAGACCACGACGTCGTCGTGCCCAGAAGCGTGTCGGTGAAAGAACAACGTGAGCAGCGTCAGTTCCCGTGGCACCACTCGACGTTCATCAACGACATCACCGTCCGAGTCATCCAGCCACACGAAGCAGACCGGACGCCGCGCGTCGAGCGGCTGCGCTGCACGGTCGAGCCCGTCGATGCGTCGAAGCCGAGCTACACCGGTGACCCGCACGACAGGAGTCGGCTGAAGATCGGGCCCGACCAGGAAGGCACGGACGGAGGAAGCCTGAGTGGTCTCTTCTCGAACGACGGCCAGCAACTGTGCCAGGACCGGATCACGATCCTCGTGCCGGACGGCAGTATCCAGCCGTAGCCGACTGGGTGTTGCCCGGCACTCAAAATGCCGATGACTTCGGCATTCACGGTTCCGATGCTCGGCGACGACGACGCCCCGCCGACGGGGCGGCTCATCGGCAAGGTGCCGCCGCCCACGAACACCCGCCCTCGCCGGCATGCCACCGAACTCATCGGCAATATTAACGCCGCAAACCCGCCCGCGACATGGGCATCTTGAAAGTCGCTCCACACCCCGGCCGCCCGGTTCGCCGACAAGGTGAACACCTCGGGCCCCTGGTCACTCCGCCGGGACTGCCCCGGCCCCTGCCACCCGTGGGACGGAGCCACCACTGCGAAGCGCCGGAACGCCGGTCACCGTGGCCTCGCCGGCGGCCGGCGGGAATCGTGCCTGACGCCGGTGCTACGCCCTGACGGCCTCGACGTCGCGCGGCCACCGCGGATCGATCTCGTAGTGGCTGCCGAACTGGCTGCTGAAACCGGTCACCCGCACGGTCTCGCCTTGCTGCAGTCCAGCGACGCCGATTCCCGTCTGCAGGTTGACGTAGATCTGCACCGCACCGGAGCCGTCGTCGACGAAGAACTTGTACCCGTACGGGAGGTCGCTCGCCGGCGCCTGGATGATCCTTCCGACGACCTTGACGATCCGTCCCTCAGTGGCCTCACCGATCCCCGCGGTGCTGACCCGTTTCGGTTTCACCGGCCGGCCCCGCGCGCCGAGTTCGACGCCGGAGGGGTCGGCCGGCGCCAGGGTGAGCAGCCCGGAACTGTCCCGGAGCGTGCCGGTGACGCGCGCGTGCCGGCACGGGCTGGCGTGCACGTCGGTCTGCAGGCTGACGTAGATCCCGGCGGTCCTGTCCTGGAGAGCGAACCCCTTGTCGCCGAAGCTCGATGCGAAGGCTCCCGAGGGAGTGCTCACCGTGCCCTCCACCGTGACCACCGTCCCCAGCGGCAAACTGCGCGCCTGGGCGATCGGGATCGCTGTCACCCGCGGCGCGGCAACCGCGGAACCGGCCCCCGGTGCGGACGTCGCGATCAGCGCGAGCAGTGGTACGACGAGCAGAGTGAGGAGACGACGGGACAGGCCCATGGGCTCTGGATTCCTTCCGTGGACGGACGACAACTGTCCGCCAATTCTTGCGGCTTGACTATCGGCGACCGGCGGCGCACCGGCGTGTCGAGGCGCTTCGTGCCCGAAGTCACGGGCCCGTTCGGTACGTCGTACGAGGTGCTGGTCGAGTGGGGACCTCGACCAGCACGTGATCCGACCGGCCTGGCGTGCGTGGCCGGAGGGGTCAGCCGAGGTGGAGGCAGGTCAGGACGACTCACCGCAGGGGGCCGATGTTCGAGAGGAGGAATACCTCTACCGCGACGAGTCACGGCTCAAGGCAGGGTCGCTGCTGACCTCCCGCACCATGGCGCGGCGTCTACCCTCGCTCGTACGGCGCTCGGTGCAGATGGCCTGGCGGGTGGACCGCGGCGCGACCATCGGACTGCTGGTGTGCCAGATCGGGACGGGCGTCCTCGCGGCCCTCGGCCTCCTGGCCGTCACGGGCACGATCACCGCACTGATCTCCTCGGGCGACATCACCGAGCGGCTGTGGGGCGCCGCTCCGCAACTGAGCGTCATCGCCGCCACCACCGGCCTGCGCGCGCTGCTGGGCATCACCGTCGTCTGGCTGACCGGGCGTCTACGCCCGGTGCTCGGCCGGGCAGCGGAGCTGACGATGGTCGAGGCCGCGCTCGGAGCGGAACTGGCCGCCAACAACAAGCCCGGTTACAACGACGCCTTCGACATCGCCGACCGCGGCGCCCAGGTCTCCCCCGACCTCGTGGAAGAAGCACAGGACGTCCTCGCGGCGACCGCGACGCTCGCGGCCGGCGCAGCCGTCCTGACCGTCCTGCACCCGCTGCTCCTCGCCCTCGTCTTCCTCGCATGCCTGCCGCAGGCCGCCGCCTACGTCCGGTCCGCCCGCGTGATCTACCTCGCCAGCCTGGAGACCTCCGGGCGGCGCCGGATGCTGGGCAAACTGCGATGGCACATGGCCTACATGGAGTCCAGCGAGGAGATGCGAGCCGGCCTGGCCGGCCCCTTTCTGATCGGCCGGTATCGGAAGCTGGCCGCCTCGGTCAACGCGGCCGAACGCAAGGCCGCCAACACCGGCGCCTGGATGGGACTGGCCGGAGCCGTCGCGGTCGGGATCGCCTCGACCGCCGTGTGGGCAGCACTGCTGTGGCTCCTGGCCTCAGGCCGCATGAGCCTGGCGGCCGGAGGCGGCGCCGTCTTCGCCCTCCAGACGGCCACCGGCTCGGTGCGCGGCATCATCAACGGCGGGGCCCGCCTGGTGCGCACCGGCTGGTACGTGCAGGACTGGCAGAACTTCCTCGACAACGCCCACGGCCAGGCGATGACCGACTCCCGCGGCACCGCGTCCCTGACCGCAGTCCCGGAGCGTTTCGAGGTCCGCGACGTCACCTACCGCTACGGCGGCGCCCCGAAGGACAGCCTGAGCGGCGTCTCCCTCCACGTGCGCCGCGGCGAGATCGTGGCGCTGGTCGGAGAGAACGGCTCCGGCAAGACGACCCTCTCCCGCCTGCTGTGCGGACTGTTGCTGCCCACCGAGGGTGACGTGGCCTGGGATCACGCTTCCACGGCGGACCTGGACCCGTGGGGGTCGTGGGAGCACGTCGCTCTAGTGCCGCAGAAGTTCACGTATCTGCCGCTGACCATGCGCCAGCGCACGCAACTCGGCGGCCTCCTGGAAGCCCTCGACCGGCCCACCGACATCGCCAGTCGCTCCACCTTCTCCGGCCACGTCACCTGCGGCGCCATCGTCGTCGATCCGCTCGGCCGCGTCCTGCACGTGCTGCACCTCGCGAGCGGGAAGGTCCTCGCTCCCGGCGGACACACCGAACCCGGAGACGACTCCCTGGCCGAGGCGGCCCTTCGGGAGCTGCACGAGGGGGTGCTCACGGAGGACCGGGACGGCTGCTGAGGTCGGTTGTGTGCGATGGGTCACTCCGGGCGTGATTTACGCGTCCGTAATGCGGAGGTATCCGGCGGGATCAAGAGCACCTTGAGAGTGATCGTCACGGAAGCCGCATTCCGTATCGCAGAAGTCTCATCCCCGGCTTCTGTGCGTTCACGTCCCCTCCAGGAGTGCCCTGTGCCGCCGACTGCACCGTCCCTGCCGCGACGCGTCGCACGCATACTGCGTACCTCTCTCTTCGCGCAGGTCCTCTGCGCGCTCGTGCTCGGGATCGTCATCGGGAAGCTGTGGCCCGGCTTCGCCGCGGATCTCAAGCCGCTCGGCGACGGTTTCACCCGGCTCATCAAGACGATCATCTCGCCGCTGGTGTTCTGCGTGGTCGTCGTCGGCATCGCCAAGGCCGGTGACCTCAAGGCCTTCGGCCGGATCGGGCTCAAGGCCCTGATCTGGTTCGAGGTCGCGAGCACCGCGGCGCTGATCATCGGCCTGGTCGCCGCCAACGTCGTCCAGCCCGGCTCGGGGATGCATGTCGACCCGTCCACCCTGAGCACCAAGGCGGTCGACGCGAAGACGGGCGGCGCCGCGCTGCCCTCGACGACCGAGTTCGTCGTCAACGCGCTGCCCACCAGTTTCATCGGCGCGTTCGCTGAGAACTCCCTGCTCCAGGTGCTCATCCTGGCCTGTCTGGTGGGCGCCGCTCTGCTCCACCTCGGCCACACCAAGGTGCCGAAGGTCCTGCCCGCCGTCGAGCAGGCCCAGGAGATCATCTTCGCGATCGTCGGCTTCGTCATGCGCCTCGCCCCGATCGCGGTGTTCGGCGCGATGGCCGTCCTCATCGGCCAGTACGGGCTTAGCGTGATCAAGACCTACAGCGAGCTGATCATCCTGTGCTACGTCGCCGCCGCGCTGTTCGTCGCGCTGCTCGCCTTCGCCCTGCGCATCGTCACCGGGCTCAGCCTCTGGAAGTTCCTGCGCTACATCCGCGAGGAGATGCTTCTCGCGCTGGGCACCGCGTCCACCGAGTCCGTCATGCCGCGCGTGATGCAGAAGCTGCGCGGGGCCGGCGCCCGCGACGACGCCGTGGGCCTGGTGCTGCCCACCGGCTACTCCTTCAACCTCGACGGCGCCTCACTCTACCTCTCCATCGGCACCCTGTTCATCGCCCAGGCCGTCGGCGTCGACCTCAGCCTGAGCCAGCAGATCACCGTCGTCCTGGTGCTGATGCTGACCAGCAAGGGCATGGCGGGCATCCCCGGCTCCGCCTTCCTCGCCCTGTCCGCGACCGCCTCCTCGCTCGGTGCCATTCCCGCCGGGGCGGTGGCGCTGCTGCTGGGCGTGGACCGGATCATGGACTCGATGCGGGTGGTGACGAACCTGCTCGGCAACTGTGTCGCCGTCTTCGCCGTCTCCCGCTGGGAGGGCGCGCTGGATGTGGAACAGGCGAAGAAGGCGCTGGACGGTTCAGCTGCCGCTGCCGAGTCGGAGGCCTCGGTGCCAGAACCGTCGGTGCGTGTCACCCAGTAGCTCTGGGCGCGTTGTTTCACGGCTGACGCGCAGGGCCGGGATCGATCCCGCGTCCGAACGGAGTTCCAGCACGTGGGCAGGTTTCCTGTGTTCCCAGGCCGACGCCCTTGTGGCGTGCGGCTTCTTCGAGATGGTCACCCTGACCGGGGCGCGGCTGTACGTGTTCGCGGTGATCGAGCACGCGACCCGCCGGATCCGGGTCCTGGGGGCCACCGCGCACCCGACCGCCTCCTGGGTGGTACAGGCCGCGAGGAATCTCGTCATGGACCTTGAGGAGTCGGGCTGCCGGGCACGGTTGCTGATCCGGGACCGGGACGGCAAGTTCCCCGAGTTGTTCGACAGCGTCCTGGAAGACGCGGGGATCGAGGTCGTACTCAGCGGCATCCGTATGCCGCGCATGAACTCGATCATGGAACGCTGGGTACTGACCTGCCGACCGATCACCGACCCGGACGCCGTCGCCCACCTCGACGTTCGACGATGCGACCGCCTCGGCGGAATCCTCCACGAGTACGAACATGCAGCGTGACCTTCGCGGACGAGTTTTCCGGCAAGAGCAATGTCACCGAGTTGCGGCCCTGGCCGGATGAGCGTTTCAGAGTGTCGGCAGGCCGAGCGCGATCATGGTGGACGACAGTCCGTGCCAGGTGCGTACGTCCCAGTCGGTGAGTTGCTGCCAGCGCTGAAGGCGGTACTTCACAGTGTTCGGATGCACGTGCAGGACGCGGGCTGTCGCGGTGAGCGAGAAGCCGTTCTCGGCGAACCTGAGCACGGTCTCGGCCAGGTCGGGGTGTTGTTGCGCGGCCTCTCGGCGCGGTTCGAGCAGCACCGCGAAGCGTTGCGCCGTGGGCGCCAAGGTGGCGAGCAGCCAGTGGTCTGCGAAGGATTTCACCTGTCCCGGATCCGCCAGGGGCAGCGCCGCTCTCGCGTCCGCCATGCTCATCGCGGCGCCGGGGAGCCCGGTCCGCGGCAGGCCGATGCCGAAGCTCGCGTCAGGGTTCTGCCGCTGGGCCGCTTCGACCACGGCCTGCGGTGGGATGTCCTGGACCAGGGCGATCATGAGGTTGCCGCGGGTCGCGCAGCGCAGCGTGCCCGGCCACCGGCGGTGACGCAGATCCATCATGCGCTCGTCGGTCCAGGCCTCGGCCGGTGAGCACAGCGCCTGGAACCCGCCGGCAGGGTCGAAGGTGAGGGCGGCAGCCAGTTGCTCGAGGTCGACGCCGGCGGGCGCGGCGGTGGCAAGTCCGTCGAGGAACTGGTGGGTCAGTCTCAGGAGCGTGGCATCGGCAGCGCGGACGGCAACGCCGTACGCCTCGGCGGCCGCGCTGCTGGAAGCCTGCACCCACGTCCAGACCATCCCGACGATCGACAGGAGTTGCGCGCCGGCCTGGGTGTCGTGCGACTGAGCACGCGCGAGCAGCACGTTCCACATCTCGCGGTAGCCGACGTGGTAGGCCTCGATGAGGGCGTGCAGCGGCAGGCCGGTGGCGGCGCGTTCGGCTCCGAGCGCATGTGCGGCCTCGACCTCTTCGCGGGTGGGTGAGCGGCGTGCGGCCACGCCGGTCAGCAGTCCCTGGTAGTGGCGGGTGACGTCGCGTTCCTGCTGCTCGCGGTCCACGATTCTGTAGCTCGGGATCTCAAGCCGTATGCGGTCGACGATCCTCGGGATCACCGTGGGCAGTTCTGCGGCGAGTGATGCGCAGAGTTCGACGACGGGCTGCCACGCCGCGGCGGTGTCGCCCTGCGCCCCGGCCTCTTCGGTCACGGGCTCCACCATGGCCCCTCCCGATATGTGGATTTCGTAGTGCTCTCTCTCGCGATTGCATGGCAGCGGCGCTGCGACCACGCCTCGACGATAGGAGATCAAGAACGCGCACGCTGCACTTTTGTGGACTTCGCAAAAACGGTGCGGGGAAGTTCTCGGATTCGGTTCTGGTCCCGCTGACCGGCCGTCAGCAGGCTGGACAGCGGACGCCGCAGGGGCCTGGCCTGGCCCCCGGTGAGGGGTCCTGAAGATCCGGGTGCACGGGAGGACGCGTGGAGACTCCGATGGAGTTCAGTCATGAATCGGTCGTGGTGCGACGCGGGCGGCGAAGCCGGCTGCCGATCGTCGTCGCAGTGCACTCCACTGCTCTCGGCCGTGCGGTCGGCGGCTGCCGGATGTGGGCGTACGACAGCTGGGAGGACGGCCTGCGCGACGCGCTGCGCCTGTCAGAGGGCATGACCCGTAAGTGCGCTGCCGCCGGACTGCCGAACGGCGGCGGCAAGACGGTCGTGGTCCTTCCCACCGGGCGGAGCCTCGCCGCGGACGAACGTCGCGCGGCGCTGCACGATGTCGGCGACATCGTGGCGGAGTTCGGCGGCGCCTACGTGACCGGCCCCGACGCGGGTACCGGACCGGCCGACATGGCGGTCATCGGCGAACGGACCGAGCACGTGTTCTGCCGACCGCAGGCCGCCGGCGGAAGCGGTGACCCCTCGCCGTTCACGGCCCTGGGCGTCGTCGCCGCGCTGCGCTCGACCTGCCTGGCGCTGTTCGGCTCGCCGGCCTTGGCGGGCAGGAAATTCGCGGTGATCGGTCTCGGACACGTCGGGGAGCAGATAGCCCGGCAGTTGGCGGCCGCGGGAGCCGGCCTGATCCTGAGCGACGTCGACCCGGCGAAGCGCTCCCTCGGCGCGGAACTGGGCGCGGTGTTCGCCGCACCCGACGCGGCGGCCACCGCCGAGGTGGACGTGCTCGTCCCCGCCGCGCTCGGCGGCCTGCTGACCCGGGATCTGGTGGCGCGGCTGCGCTGCGGCGCGGTGGCGGGCGCGGCCAACAACCAACTGGCCGATCCCGGCGTGGCGGAGCTGTTGCGGGAGCGCGAGATCCTCTGGGCCCCCGACTACATCGCCAACGCCGGCGGTGTCGTCAACGCGGTCTCTCGCGAAGTCCTGGGCGACGAACCGGAGGAAGCGGTCAAGCGCATCGAGTCGATCGCCGACACGCTGACCGGCCTGTTCGAAACGGCCGCGCGCACGAAGATCACGACCGCGCAGGCCGCCGACGACCTCGCGCGCCGGCGCCTTGCCGCACCGGTTCCCACCGCGCCGGAACCGGCATGAACCCCCGGGTATACGTGCTGGCCCTGGCCACTTTCACCGTCGGCACCGAGGGGTATGTCATCGCCGGCGTGCTGCCGGAGGTCGCGCACTCCATGCATGTGTCCGTGTCGGTGTGCGGGCAGCTGGTCACGGTCTTCGCGCTGGTCTACGCCCTGGGCGGGCCGCCGCTGATCGGCGCGTTCCGCAGAGTGCCGCCGAAGTCGGTGCTGATCGGGGCCATGCTGGCTTTCGCGCTCAGCAACGCCCTCGCGGCGTGCGCACTCGACTATGCCGTGCTCGCCGTGGCGCGCGTGCTGGCCGCGTTGAGCGCGGCCCTGCTGGCCGCGCCGGCCGCCGCCGCCGCGGCGGCGCTGTGCCGTCCGCAGGACATGCCCAACGCGATCGCGGTCACCGCCAGCGGCAACGCGCTGGCGCTCACTCTGGGCGCGCCGATCGGCACCTTGATCGGCGGTCTGTTCGGCTGGCGGGGTACGTTCCTGTTCGTCACGGTCCTGGCGCTGGTCACTGCGTTGATGCTGGCGGCTTTGCTGCCGACGGTGCCGGTGGCTCCCGTCGGCACCGGCCGGGCCGAACTGCTGCGCAACCCGGCCGTCCGGTGGAGTCTGCTGACCACCTTCGGGGTCTTCCTCGCCGCGTACTGCACCTACACGTATCTTGCGCCGATCGTCGAGCGGGCGACCGGGATGGGAAGTCAGGGTGTCGCGGCGCTGATGATCGTCTTCGGTGCGGGTGCGTTGCTGGCCGGGCGCACGATCGGCAGGATCCTGGTCAAGGTGCCCGTGGCACGGGTGCTGCGCGTGGCTCTCTCGCTGATGGCGCTGCTCCTCGCAGCCATTGCCGTCGGCACTGCCTGGCATCCCCGCACCACCGCGGCGATCGCCGCGTTTCCGGTGCTGTTCTGCCTGGGTGCCGCCTGGTGCTGCGGCGGGGTCTCCCAGCAGACACGGATCGCCGCCCTGGCGCCCGCGCAGCGGTCCCTGGCGCTGGGGGTGCACTTCTCCGTGCAGTTCCTGGGAGTCGCCGTCGGCGGTGCCGTCGGCGGCCTCGCCCTGTCGACGGGGGGACCGGTGGCCGTTCCAGCCCTGTCTGCGCTGATCGCGTGCGTATCGCTGCTCTCCGTGCGGCGGACCGTTCCGGAACCGGCCGAGACGCCGGCTCGCGAGGCGCCCGCGAGGATCCCGCGGTGATCACCACGCGGGAGTGAGCAGGGGGACCAGCCCGGAGAGTTACTCAGAAGCGCCTTCGCATGCGGAGGCGCTTCTGGTGTGTCAAGGGTTGCTCCTGGGGTGCGGAGGCTCCGAATAGTTGGCACCGCCGTTCGGTGAAATCCACAGAATGGCAGGCCTCAGATGTGCGAGAACTGCAATCGGCGATTACGTATTGCCTGCTCGGCGCGCACAAGATGTGCCGTGAAACAAGGACTTAATATCGACTCCGTTGTGCTGCCGAATGCGGCCATTGTCAAGTCGCCTGAGGGGCCTGTAAGTTCGAGTTGAACGAGCAATAAAGAGCCCGCGGCTCTCCTCAGCCGAGCCGCGGCTGCCAATGGGGTGCGTCAGCCGCAGGTCGGGGCGTTCTGGGGGATTGCTTATTCGAAGTCCCCTCTGATCTGGGTTGACTTCAAGCGTTTGGAGAGCTGCCATGCAAGTTTTGCGTGATGCTCGGTTGGATCACGTCGAGTTCTATGTCGAAGACATTGACGCGACCGTCAAAGATCTCGTGTCGAAATACGTCTTCCAGATAGCGGGAACGTCGAGCGCGAGCATCCAGTCCCACCGCTCGATTGCGTTGAGGCAAGGGGGCATCGTGCTCCTGCTCACCCAGGGGCTGACCGAGGATTCCCCGGTGTCCACCTGGGTCCGCACCCATGGCGACGGCGTGGCCAACATCTGGCTGCGCACGCCGTCGGTCGATGCGGCCTTCGCGGAGGCCGTGGCCAACGGCGCCGAAGCCGTGCTTCAGCCGGTCGAGCGCGCCGGTGTGCTGGTCGCCGGTTTCGGTGCGTTCGGCGATGTCCAGCACGGCCTGGTCGAACGCCCGGATGATGCCGCACCTGGCCAACTGCCGCCGGGCATCGTCCCGGCACCGGAGTCTGCGGCGCAAGTGCCCGCGGAATTCGGTGTGCTGGACCACTTCGCCTACCTCGTCGGAGCCGGCGATCTTCGGAACGCGGTGAAGTTCTATGAATCCGTCCTGGGTTTCTCGGTGATTTTCGAGGACCGGACCATGGTCGGCGGTCAGGGTATGGATTCCCAGGTCGTGCGCAACGCCGCGGGCGACGTCACGTTCACCATCGTCGAGTCCGCCGCGAAGCCGGGGCAGTCCCTGGACTTCATCGCGGAGTTCGTGCAGAACAACGCCGGGCCCGGGGTCGAGCACATCGCGTTCAGCTGCGCGGACATCGTGACGGCCGTTCAGAAGCTGCGCGGGCGCGGGGTGGACTTCCTCGACACTCCGGGCGCCTACTACGACCTGCTGCCGGACCGCCTCGGCGGCGTAGCCCGTCACGAGCTCGAGCAACTGCGCGAACTGGGCATCCTCGCCGACCGGGACCACGGCGGCGAGTTGTTCCAGATCTTCACGCACTCCACGCATCCGCGCAACACCTTCTTCTTCGAGGTGATCGAGCGGGTTGGTGCCGAGACCTTCGGCAAGGGCAACGTCAAGGCGTTGTTCGAGGCCAGGAAGGCGGAGCGGAGCCAGCGGGAGGAACGGTGACGGAGGTGACGGAGGCCGGGCAACCGAGTCGGCCGCAATCCGTGGCCGAGTTCTCCGACGCGGCCTGCGACGTGATATCGCCCGCCGCTTGGGATTTCATCTCCGGCGGCAGCGGTGCCGAGCGGAGCGTGGCGGCCAATCTGCGCGCCTTCGACAACCTGTACGTGGCGCCGCGGATGCTGCGGGACGTATCGCATGTGTCGACCGCATCCCGCCTGGTCGGTACCGAAGCGAGCCTGCCGGTGGCCATCGCGCCGATGGCCTACCACGGGCTGGTACATCCGCAGAGCGAGGCGGCCACCGCACGCGCGGCGAAGACGGCGGGCGTACCGTTCACCGTGGCGATGCTCAGCGGGACACCGGTGGAGCGCATCGCCGAGTCGGGTGCCGACCTGTGGTTCCAGCTGTACTGGCTGCGGGATCGGGGCGCCACGAAGGAACTGGTGAGCCGGGCCGAAGCCGCGGGCTGCCAGGCGCTCATGCTCACCGTCGACGTGCCCCGACTGGGCCGCCGCCTCAAAGACCAGCGCAACGGCTTCGCACTGCCGCCCGACGTCTACGCCGCCCACTTCCGCGGCGAGGCCGCGATCGGAGCGCAACGGGCCCCGGCCGGAGGTTCGGCCGTCGCCTCGCACACCACCGTGATGTTCGACCCCTCATTGGCGTGGAGCGACATCGAATGGCTGCGGGAGCGCACCCGGCTGCCGCTCGTCGTGAAGGGCATCCTGACCGGCGAGGACGCCCTCATGGCGACGCGCTCGGGCGTGGATGCGCTGGTGGTCTCCAATCACGGCGGGCGTCAGCTCGACGGAGCCGTGCCCGGACTCACGGTGCTGCCGGAGATCCGGGCCGCAGTGGGAGACACGGTGGAAGTACTCGTCGACGGCGGCATCCGATCAGGCTCGGACGTACTCAAGGCCCTGGCTCGCGGCGCCGACGGCGTCCTGCTGGGGCGGCCGATCCTCTACGGGCTCGCCGTCGGCGGCGAGTCGGGCGTCGACGCCGTGCTGTCGCTGCTGCGCGAGGAACTCGAGACGGATCTCGCCCTGTCCGGCTGCCGTACCGTCGGCGAAGCCGCCCACCTGACAACCTACGAATTCAGCGCTTCCAGCAGTACGGGGACTGCATCATGGTGAAGGGCATCATCAAGACGCTCGGACCGTCGGGGACGGACGCGCACGCGGAGGCCGTCCGCATCGGGGGCGAGAATATCGAGCTCTTCCCCTCCTTCCGCGCCGCCATCGACGATTCCGAGACACACGGCGGCAGGGCGCTGGTCGCCGCCGGGTATCTGGACATGAACAACGGGTCAGTGATCGACTCCTGGGTCGACCTTCATTTCAGCAAGCTGCGTTCGATGACGATGGTCGGGGTCTGGGAGTCGCCGACCAAGCCCATGTGCGTCGCGGTCCATTCGGACTTCTCCGGCGGGATCGCGGACATCCGCTCGGCGGCGTCCCACCCGGCCACCCTGCAGTTCGTGCGCGAGCACATGCCGGCCGACGTGGTGGTCTCGACGGTCCGGGCGAAGCCGGAAGCCGCGCGGCTGGTGAGCGAGCAGGCCGTCGATGCCTGCATCGGATCGGTGGACGTCGTCGAATCCATCGAGAATCTGAAGATCTTGAAGAAGCTGGAGGCGACGATGGTGTGGTGCCTGTATGAGCATCGCTGACGTCGCCGAGGACGCGTGGGTCCGGATCGGGGCCCTGCGGGTCGCGCGCGCGTTCCGGGATTTCGTGGAACGGGAGGCTCTCCCCGGCATCGGCGTGGCTGCCGGGGAGTTCTGGGCCGGATTCGAGCAGCTGATCGACGACCTCGCGCCGCGCAATCGCGCACTGCTGGACCGGCGCCGCGCACTGCAGGACAGCGTGGACGCCTGGCACACCGAGCACCGCGGCGAGGACTTCGACGCGGACGCGTATCGCCGGTACCTGACCGAGATCGGCTACCTGGTCGCGACACCGGAGCCCTTCTCCGTGGACACCGCCGGTACGGACGCGGAGATCACGCGGATCGCCGGTCCGCAGCTGCTGGTGCCGGTGGTCGACGAGCCCTTCGTGCTCGAAGCGGTCAACGCCCGATGGGGATCGCTGTATCGCGCCCTGTACAAGACCGACGTGATTCCTCAGGGCGACACCGGTGAACGCCGCGAGGCGGTCATCGACTTCGCCCGAGGCCTTCTCGACGTGATGGCGCCGCTCGACGAGGGCTCGCACGCGAAATCGACGCACTATCAAGTCGCCGACGGTGCGCTGCGCGTGCAGATGGCCGACGGCACGTTCAGCACACTGGCCCCTGCGGCGCGGCTGGCCGGATTCCGCGGTGATCCAGCTCGGCCGTCGGTCGTGCTGATCGAACATCATCACCTGCACGTCGAGATCCAGTTCGACCCGGATGGCGCGTTCGGCCGTCTCGACGCGGCCGGCATCCAGGATGTGGTCCCGGAATCCGGGATCTCCACGATCATGGACTTCGAGGACTGCGTCGCTGCCGTTGATGTCACGGACAAGATCGAGGTCTACCGCGCTTGGTTGCGTCTGATGCGCGGCAGCTACACCACGCGGCACGGTGGCGGCATGCATCCCGATCGCCGGTACACCGCCCCGGACGGCAGCCGCATATCGCTGCCCGGGCGGGCACTGCTGTTCGCCCGGATCGTCGGGCAGTTGATGACCACGGACGCGATCCTCGACCACGAGGGCGCCGAGGTGCCGGAAGTCATCGTCGACGCGGTGATCGCCACCCTCGCGGCGCTGCACGACCTGCGGGGCGACACCTCCCGCGTGAACTCCCGTGCCGGTGCGGTGTATCTGGCGGTGCCGAAACTGCACGGGCCTGACGAGTTCGCCTTCATCGATGAGCTCTTCGGCCGCATCGAGCGCTTGCTCGGACTGCCGGATCACACGGTGAAACTCGGTCTCCTTGACGAGGAGCGGCGCACCACCGTCAACCTGGCGGCGTGCCTCGAGGCGGTACGGCATCGAGTCGTCTCCACCAACAACGGCCTGCTCGACCGAACTGCCGACGAGATCCACACGTCGATGGCGGCCGGGCCCATGGTGCCCAAGACCGCCATGAAGACCCAAGACTGGCAGATGGCGTACGAGCAGTGGCACGTCGACACCTGCCTGGCCCATGGCCTTCAGGGGCGGGCACTGATCGGTCTCGGCATGTGGCCCACGCCCGAGCGGATGAGCGACCTGTTCGCGTCCAAGATCGGCCAGCTCTCTCTGGGCGCGGGGACGACCTGGGTGCCGACCGCCGTCGCCGCGACTCTGCACGCCGTGCACTACCACCAGGTGGACATCGCCGACGTGCAGCGCGAGATCGCGGCGGCCGGACCGCGACGTTCGCTCGGCGAGCTCCTGCGCCCGCCGGTCGCCGAAACCCTCACCGACCTGCGGAGGGAGTTGGACGCCCACTGCTACACCGTTCTCGGCTATGCGGTGCGCTGGGTCGAGCGTGCCGTCGCCAGTTCCCCGATGCCCGCCTTCGACGGTGTCGTCGTACTCGAAGACCGCGCCACGATACGAATGTCGACCCAACTGCTGGCGAACTGGCTGCACCACAACGTGATCACCGTGCGGGATGTGGACGAGGGTCTACGCCGGACGGCGGCGGTCCTCGACGAGCGCCTCCACGACGAACCGGGTTACCGGCCGCTGCTCCCTGCACGGGAAGCCTCCCTCGCGTGGCAGGCGGCCCGCGAACTGATCATCCGGGGCGCGACGGCGCCGAACGGCTATACCGAACCGGTGCTGTACCGATTCCGTCGCGAACAGAAGGCCCGGACAGCGTGATGCGGCCGAACCGACGAGAGCGAGAAGGGGAGACCTCGTGCACGCAGTAGTGGTGACCGAGCCCGGCGGCCCTGATGCCCTTCGTTACCGGCGGATGCCGGACCCGGTTCCCGCGCCGGGCGAGGTGCTGGTGCGGACCAGAGCGATCGGCGTGAACTACCGCGACGTGTACGTGCGCAGAGGGGAGTACCCCGCTGAACTCCCCGTTCCGGGCCTCGAAGGAGCAGGCGAGGTCGTGGCGGCGGGCGAGGGAGCCGAGGTCGCCGTCGGGGATCGAGTGGCCTGGGCGTACGGCAGGGCCAGCTACGCCGAACTCGTGGCCGTGCCGGCCGATCAGTGCGTGCCGGTGCCCGACGGGATCGACTGGCAGGTCGCAGGTGGGGCGCTGCTGCAGGGAATGACCGCGCACTACCTCTTGGAGTCGGTGTACCGACCGACGCCGGGAGACTCGATCCTGGTTCACGCGGGTGCCGGCGGCATGGGCCAGCTTCTGGTGCAGTGGGCCGCGGCGCGAGGTGCCAAGGTGATCACCACCGTGTCCACCGACGAGAAGGAGAAGCTCGCCCGGGAGGCCGGGGCCTGGCACGTGCTGCGATACGGAGACGATCTCGCCGAACATATCCGGGAACTGACGGGCGGCGAAGGTGTCTTCGCCGCCTACGACGGCGTCGGTGCGGCCACCTTCGAGTCGAGCCTCGCCTCGCTTCGGCCGCGGGGCACACTCGCGTTGTTCGGATCCGCGAGCGGCCGAGTGCCGCCGTTCGATCTGCAGCGTCTCGCCGAACTGGGTTCGCTGTTCGTGACCCGGCCGGTGCTGCCGCACTTCGTCCGTACCCGCGCTGAGGTTCTGTGGCGCGCGAACGAGGTCTTCAGCGCGATATCCGAAGACATACTGCGCATACGGTTCGGTGGCACCTACGCCTTGCCCGACGCGGCGCAGGCCCATCGGGCGATCGAGTCCCGCGCCACAGCCGGTTCACTCGTGCTGCTGCCGGCATGATGGTGGACCTTGGCTTGACTCTGAGGTGGAAACCTCCCGCAGTTGAACGTCAGGCTGCGGGAGGTTCGGCGGTGATCTGGTAGCACTGCCCCGTCACCTGCCTGGCGCCGTCGTACCGGCAGTTCCGCGCACTTTTCCTGGCAATGGCTCGTTGGGACACGCGAGACACCGATCGGCTCTGGCCCGCTGACCACTGCGGCAGACGGTAGGGGCCCGGCGTCCCGAAGCCGGGATGCCGGGACCTTACCGGGGCGCGCGATCAGGCGGGGCGGATGTTCTCAGCCTGCGGGCCCTTCTGGCCCTGCGTGACGTCGAACTGGACCTTCTGGCCCTCCTGCAGCTCGCGGTAGCCTTGGCTGGCGATGTTGGAGTAGTGGGCGAAGACGTCGGGGCCACCGCCCTCCTGCTCGATGAAGCCGAAGCCCTTCTCGCTGTTGAACCACTTCACTGTGCCCTTGGCCATGACTGTCTCCTTGAGGGAAACCGGGCACGCACTCTGCGTGACCGGGAGGTGATCGCCCTGGTCCGGAGAGGCGCTGAACAGCAAGAACGCCCGTGAGGCGATCACGGGCGAACGGAACTTCGGAACCACGACTGCTGACCAAAACGCTATAACGGCATGACGGAAGCCGCTAGCGAAAACGCGCCAGCATCCGGGTCGAGTTCGATGGGGCATCACATCGGGTTCCGGCATGGCGGGCGGGGGCGGCGAGCGCTTCGGGGACACTGCCATCTGTCTGCCCGGCGAAGGAAGCTGCCTCGGGGCCCTCTCGGCCCGCTTGCTCGTGGGCGCCGACGGCACCCGCGTCTCGACCACTTCGAGTGGACCAACGCCGAGGCCCGCCGGGAGGTGACGAACGCCGGAAGACGCGACAGGGTGCACGAGGTCTTCTCCCCCACCGGGCGAACGGTTCGGCCACGGAAGGTGGTACCGCTTTCACCCCTGCCTGTTCCCGGTCGCCGGCGTGATCCGGTCGTGCCGAGGCACGCTGCGGGTATCCCGCTCCGTCGGGAGAAGGAGATCACACGGGCAATGGATCACCCCCTCCCGCTGTCCGGGTACCGTCAGGGTATGAGTCATCCGCACCCCGAGCTGAAAGCCGCCCCGCCCCTTCCCGAAGGAGGGCTGCGGGTCATCGCCCTGGGCGGCCTGGGTGAGATCGGCCGCAACATGACCGTCTTCGAGCATGCGGGCAAGCTGCTCATCGTCGACTGCGGCGTGCTGTTCCCGGAGGAGACCCAGCCCGGCGTGGACGTGATCCTGCCGGACTTCACCTCGATCCGGGACCGGCTGGACGACATCGTGGCCGTGGTCCTCACCCACGGCCACGAGGACCACATCGGCGGCGTGCCGTACCTGCTGCGCGAGCGGTCCGACATTCCCGTCGTCGGCTCCAAGCTGACGCTGGCGTTCCTGGAGGCCAAGCTCAAGGAACACGGCATCCGGCCGCGCACGGTGCGGGTGCGGGAGGGCGACCGGCGTGGTTTCGGGCCCTTCGACTGCGAATTCGTGGCGGTCAACCACTCCATCCCCGACAGCCTCGCGGTCGCGATCCGCACCCGGGCCGGGATGGTGCTGCACACCGGCGACTTCAAGATGGACCAGTTCCCTCTCGACGACCGCATCACCGATCTGCGCGCCTTCGCCCGCCTCGGCGAGGAGGGCGTGGACCTGTTCCTCACCGACTCCACCAATGCCGAAGTACCCGGCTTCACCACCTCCGAGCGAGAGCTGAACCCGGCGATCGAGCAGGTGATGCGCACCGCGCCGCGCCGGGTCATCGTCTCCAGCTTCGCCAGCCATGTGCACCGCATCCAGCAGGTCCTGGACGCCGCCCACCAGCACGGCCGCAAGGTCGCCTTCGTCGGCCGGTCGATGGTCCGCAACATGGGCATCGCCCGTGACCTGGGCTATCTGAAGGTCCCCTCCGGTCTGGTCGTGAGCACGAAGGAGCTGGAGAAGCTCCCGGACCACAAGATCACGCTGGTGTGCACCGGCTCCCAGGGCGAACCGATGGCCGCGCTGTCACGGATGGCCAACCGCGACCACATGATCCGCATCGGCAAGGACGACACCGTCCTGCTCGCCAGCTCCCTCATCCCCGGCAACGAGAACGCCATCTACCGGGTGATCAACGGACTCACCCGGTGGGGCGCCCACGTGGTCCACAAGGGCAACGCCAAGGTGCACGTCTCCGGGCATGCCAGCGCCGGCGAACTCGTCTACTGCTACAACATCGTCAAACCCCGCAACGTCATGCCCGTGCACGGCGAATGGCGCCACCTGCGGGCCAACGCCGACCTCGCCGTCCGAACCGGTGTCGACCCCGACCGGGTCGTCATCGCCGAGGACGGCGTCGTCGTCGACCTCGTCGACGGGCGCGCATCCATCACCGGCAAGGTCCCCGCCGGCAACGTCTACGTGGACGGCATGGAAGTCGGCGGCGCCACCGAAGCGTCCCTCAAGGACCGCCTCACCCTCGCCGCCGAAGGCGTGGTCACGGTCGTGGCGATCGTCGACGCGGACACAGGCGCCCTCGCCGAGGCCCCCGACTTCCTGGCCCGCGGCTTCGTCCACGACGACACCACCTTCGAGCCGGTCATCCCCGTCATCGAGAAGACCCTGGCCACCGCGGCCGAGGAAGGCGTCGGGGACGCACGCCAACTCGAACAACTCCTCGCCCGCGCCGTCGCGAACTGGGCGTTCCGCACCCACCGCCGCAAGCCCCTCATCATCCCCGTCATCATCGACGCCTGAACCACAGCCCAGCAGCACGGTCGGTTCCGGTGGCAGCCCCGCGAGCATCGAGGTCCGGCACGCCCGGACCGGACGGTGGCGAAGCCGCCGGGCTCGACCAGGCTTATCGCCTCGCCGTGGGCGACCGGCAGGTCCGCGAGGGAGTCGGTGTTGCGGGCGACGGCCCTGTCGCCGCGCTCCAGGGCCGCCTGCGCGAACTCGCGGCCGAAGCCGCGGGAGGAACCGGTGACATGGCGGCGGTGCACCCCGCCCAGATGTTGCACCAGATCGGACAGCATCCACTCGGGGCAGGTCGGCACCTGCACGTCGTGGCTGGGCACGAAGGCGACCGCTGCCGGGAACGCGACCGACTGTTCGTCGATCAGCCGCAGCAGGACGGGGAACGAATGTCCTTGCCACGCGGATGCCTACCGTCACCCCGGACAACCGCGGTCGTTTTTCACAGCGGTACAGGGGCACGCAAGGCGCGCAACACCGGCCGCGCACCCTTGGACAAGGCAGTGCTCTCATCTCGGAATTCCAGTTCGGCGGCGCCACCGACCCGAGCCAACCGCATCTGGGCCATTTCCCCAGGCGTCCGCCGGCTACGCCCCGCCCGCAACGCGCGCACGGGCATGCGCACGTCGCGGGCCACTGCACGGGACGCGCGAGTGGATAGCGCGAGTGCCGGTGAAGCGGTTAGATCGCGGTACTCATCGACTCAGCCGCCGCTCTTGCGCCTGAACGACCGCTGGCTCGCAGCCGGGCCGTGCGCCGAACGTACCTTCGACGCATCGGACTTGGCGGCAACATCAGCGGCGTCCGCCTGCGCACCGCGCTTGCGCGCCAGGGCTTCGCGGAACTTGCGCTTGAGGTCGTAGTTGCCGTCGCTGTCCGGCTCCAGAGGGGACGTCTCGGGGGCAGCCGGCTCCGAACCTTCCGTAGATACGGGCTCTGCGGTCATGGTGACCTCCTGGGTTCGGGGGTGGGCAAGCACAGCTTGTCATGCCGGGCGCAGTGCGAGGCGCCAGCAACGTCATCCTGCTCCGTTTCGGCGGGTATCCCTCTCGCGGCCAAAGGCGTTGACTTCGGAGGTGAGGCACGCAGGACGGCTTCGGGCCGGGCCCAGGGTTGTCGATCCCTTGTCCGCTGGCGGGGCTGTGACGCGGATGGCTGACCGACAAGTTGGTGCGGTATTCCGGACGACAGTCTGTGCAGGTAGAGCAGCGGCAGCACCTCGCTCACCTTGGGCGACTTGCGGCACCACGGGGCCAGGATCTTCGAGGAGAACCTCTTGCGCTCGCCCGTCTCGTCCTCGATGCGGCGGTCGTTCACCCGTGGAGCCTTCACCTCGACCGGACGGCATCTTGGGCGACTGACGCGTTTCCTGAAGTGTGTGGCTGCTTCTGGTGCGTCGGTTACAGGCGCTTCGCTGTGCGGTCGCGCAGCAGCAGCCACTGGCTCGCGTCGGCGCCGCCTGAGCGCGCAGCCGGTCCGTGCAGCAGCACGGCGTAAGCCGTCCTCTCCGCCTTGCCCGGGGCGGCATACTGGTCTGGCGCCTCCGGGGTCGGGAATGACCTCGTCATGTCTTTCCAGGCCTTGTCCGCGTTCGGAGTGCTGAGCATCGGTCCTCCCGGGCTCAATAGGGTCATGCAGTGAAGTACGAGCACGCGTGGCTGCAGCCGCGGTACGGATTGACGGTCCATTCGAACGGCATGCGCGAGGCGCCCGGCACCCGGTTCAGCACCGAGCGCGCCCGGACCTCGTGGAAGGTGATCCCGCGGAACTCGGGCGTGTCGAAGGTGCGGCTGGCCACGGCGTCCGCGCCGAACAGCGCGGGCTCGGCGGCCCGGCCGTGCGCGGCCGGCTCCTCCGCTCCCGCCGGCTGCACGGTCGCGGCGGGCCGGACGGTGAGGTTCTCCCAGCGCATGACGCCTCCTCGGTAGCACTGCCGCACACAATAGAACACCTGTTCCCATGATCGTGCGGCCCGTGTTGACGCCCCCCGATTTGGGGGGCCGGGCACCGGGGTGGTTGGCTTGCCCCAACCCCGAGAAACGCAGGTCCTGGAGGAACGCAATGGCGCAGGTCGAGGCCACTACGGAGCGGGTCGTCGCGGCGGACGCGGAGAAGGTGTTCGACGCCCTCGCCGACTACAGCGGCACGCGGCACAAGCTGCTGCCGGAGCAGTTCAGCGAGTACGAGGTCCGCGAGGGCGGCGACGGCGAGGGCACCCTCGTCCACTGGAAGCTCCAGGCCACCAGCAAGCGGGTGCGCGACTGCCTGCTGGAGGTCAGCGAGCCCACCGACGGCGAGCTGGTCGAGAAGGACCGCAACTCCTCCATGGTCACCACCTGGCGCGTCACCCCCGCCGGCGAGGGCAGGTCCCGGGCCGTCGTCACCACCACCTGGCAGGGCGCCGGCGGCATCGGCGGCTTCTTCGAGAAGACCTTCGCCCCCAAGGGCCTCGGCCGGATCTACGACGCCCTGCTCGCCAACCTCGCCGCCGAGGTCGAGAAGTAGGTCCAACGCTCCGCCGGTGAAGGGGTGTTGGACCCCTTCACCGGTTCGAGTGCATCTCCGCCCTGCCCGGAACGATTCCGTAACTCACCGCAGTTGTTCACAGTTGACGCCTTACGCGGGAAATGTGAGCAGGTGTGACGAGAGGAGCGGCACGTGGGCGGAACGACTCTGGCGGAGCAGGAGCGGGCCGTGGCGCCGGCCGGACAGGAGACCGCCGCCGCACCGCAGGCCCCCGCACCCGCGCCCCGACTCGGTGCACGCCGCGTGCGGTTGGTGTTCCTCGGGCTGATGCTCGCCCTGCTCCTCGCGGCGCTCGACCAGATGATCGTCGCCACCGCGCTGCCGAAGATCGTCGGTGAACTGCACGGCCTGGACCGGATGAGCTGGGCGATCACCGCCTACCTGCTCACCTCCACCGTCGGCCTGCCCCTGTACGGCAAGCTCGGCGACCTGGTCGGCCGCAAGGGCGTCTTCCAGTTCGCCATCGCGGTCTTCGTGCTCGGCTCCGCGCTCGCCGGCCGGGCCCAGTCCATGGACCAGCTGATCGCCTTCCGCGCGCTCCAGGGCGTCGGCGCGGGCGGGCTCATGATCGGCGTGCAGGCGATCATCGCCGACATCGTGCCGCCCCGCGAACGCGGCCGCTACATGGGCCTGATCGGCGCCGCCTTCGGCCTCGCCTCCGTCGCGGGCCCGCTGCTCGGCGGCTACTTCACCGACCACCTCTCCTGGCGCTGGTGCTTCTACGTCAACGTCCCCTTCGGCCTGGTCACCCTCGCCGTCGTCACCGTCGTCCTCAAACTCCCGAAACCCGCCGCCCGAGGCCGCCTCGACGTCCTCGGCGCCCTGCTCCTCGCCGCCGCCTCCACCTGCCTGGTGCTGCTGACCAGTTGGGGCGGCACCGAGTACGCCTGGGGCTCGCGGCAGATCGCCGGCCTCGGCGCGGGCGCCCTCGTCGCGTCCGTGCTCTTCCTCGTCGCCGAGCGCTTCGCCGCCGAACCCCTCATCCCGCTCCGGCTGTTCCGCGACTCCGTCTTCAACGTCAGCGGCCTGGTGGGCCTCGTCATCGGCGTCGCCCTGTTCGGCGCCGCCAGCTATCTGCCCACCTTCCTCCAGATGGTCGACGGCGCCAGCGCCACCGAGTCCGGCCTGCTCATGCTGCCGATGATGGCGGGCATCGTCGGCGCCTCGGTCATCGGCGGCCAGCTCATCAGCCGCACCGGCCGCTACACGGTCTTCCCCGTGCTCGGCAGCGCCGTCTCCGCCGTCGGCATGTGGCTCCTCTCGCGCCTCGAAGTCGACACGCCCCGGCTGCACTACAGCATCTGGATGGCCGTCCTCGGCGCCGGCATCGGCCTGGTGATGCCCGTTCTCGTCCTCGCCGTGCAGAACTCCGTACGGCCCGCCGACCTCGGCACCGCCACCAGCGCCAACAACTACTTCCGGCAGATCGGCGGCAGCGTCGGCGCCGCGATCTTCGGCACTCTCTTCGCCGACCGCCTCACCGCCGCGCTGCGCCGGGAGCTGCCCCCGCGCGCGGGCGCCGGGCTGCCCGACGCCGACTCCCTCACCCCGCAGCTCGTGCACGCGCTCCCGCCGGCCCTGCGCGACGCCTACATCCGCGCCTACGCCGACGCGATGCCCCGGATCTTCCTCTACCTCGTCCCGGTGCTCGTCGCCGGCCTGCTCGTCGCCTTCTTCCTCAAGGAGAAACCCCTGGTGTCCCACCCCACCGCCGAACCGGACCACGAACCCGATGCCGTGCACGTGACCGTGACCGTCCCCGCGAACCCCCCGATCCCGCAGGCCCGCTCGGCCTACGCCGCCGGCGTCCCGGTCTGCGGTACCGTGCAGCACCCCGATGGCACCGTGGTGCCCCGCGCGGCCCTCACTCTCATCGATGCCGCCGGACAGCAGATCGGCCGCGGTGCGAGCGGCGACGACGGACGGTACGCGCTCAGCACACCCGGCTCCGGCTCGTACGTCCTCATCGCCGCCGCCGGCGGCCACCAGCCACAGGCCGTCTCCGTCACCGTCGGCGAACGCCCCGTCGAACTCGACGTCGTCCTCGGCGGCGCCGGACGCCTCGCGGGCAGTGTCCTCACCGCCGATGGCAGCCCCGTGCGCGACGCCACCGTCACGCTCACCAACGTGCACGGCGAGGTCGTCGCCACCACCCGCAGCGGCCGCGAGGGCGGCTACGTCATCACCGAACTCGTCGCCGGTGAGTACACGCTGGCCGCCAGCGCCCCCGCCTACCGCCCCGCCGCGCTCCCGATCAGCGTGCAGGCCTCCCGGGAGACCCGGCAGGACGTCGAACTCGCGGGCGGCGCCGTGCTGCGGGGCACCGTCCGGGCGAGCGGCGGACGGCCCGTGGAGGACGCGCGCGTCACGCTCCTCGACGCCGCGGGCAACGTCGTCGACACCCTCACCACGGGAGCGGACGGCACCTTCCGTTTCGTCGACCTCTCCTCCGGCGAGTACACCGTCATCGCCGCGGGCTACCCGCCGGTCGCCACCGTCCTCCAGGTCGCGGGCGGCGGCCGCACCGAGCGTGACCTGCAACTGGGCCACGAGGACTGACCGGCAGCCGCAGCGGGAGCCGACGGGGGGCGCCCGCGCGGCACCGGGCCGCGCGCCGGTGCGATCCGGTGAATCCAATTCCAGGATTGCCACACATCGCGACCGTACCCCGCCGTACGGTAGTGGCAGGCTTCACAGATCGTTTGCGAACAGCCGTGGGGAGAAAGGGCCTGGGCCATGGATTTCGGCGACGACCGTGGCAGCACGCGGGACACACCTCCCGGCCGCGGCGAGGGGGACGCCGCCGCTGGCCGCATTCCGCTGGGCGTGGTCGTCGTCGACCGCGCCGGCCTCGTGTCCCACTGGAGCAGCGGCGCCGGGCGGCTGTTCGGCGTCGCCCGCGAGGACGCCGTCGGGCGGCCCGCCGCCGACCTGCTGCCGGTCTCCGGCGCCCTGGCCGAGGACACGCACGGCGACGACACGCGGGACGCGTACCCGCCGTACGACGCACCCGGACCGGACCTGGAGGCCTCGCTCGACGGGCACACCGGCTACGCCACGGCCGGCCGCGCCCGCCAGAGCGGGCACGACGGGGCACCCGGCGAGCGGCTCGACGTGCTGTGGTGGGCCTACCCGCTGGTCGGACCCGGCCCGTCCCGGCTGCTCGTGCTCGCCGCCGACGCCACCCGGCTGCGCGACGAACGCGGCTACGACGACGAGACCGCCGAGCGCATCGCGCCCGGCTTCGCCCGCCACACCGAACTGCCCGCCTCCGACGAGCTGGCCCGGCGGCTGCCCGAGATCCTGCCCAACATGGGCCCCGGACTCAGCTCCCGCATCGTCGCCCAGGTCCTCGAACTGGGCTATCCCGTCCTGGAGTTCAGCCAGTACGACCGGGTGCCCGTCACCCCGTACTGGGGTGTGCCCCGCCGCCCGGGCCGCCGGCACGCCGAGGCCGTCGTACCCCAGCAGCGCTCCGCACCGCCCCTCGTCCCGGCCGGCGCCGAGACGGACCTGGAGTACGCCGCGGTGCGCGAGCGGCTGGAGTTCCTCAACGAGGTCAGCTCCGGCATCGGCTCCTCCCTCGACCTCGGCGAGACCATCCGCGAGGTCACCAGCGCCGCCGTGCCCCGCTTCGCGGACTTCGCCGGCACCCATCTGCGCGCCGCCGTCCTCGCGGGCGAGGGCTTCCCGGACGGCCCGCCGGACGCCACCACCGTGATGTTCCGCGTCTGGGTCGAGCACAACGACGAACCCGGCCGCTGGGACGACACCGTGCCCGTCGGCGAGGCCTTCGCCTTCCCCGAACACACCCCGTTCTACAAGTGCATGGTCACCGGCGATCCGGTGCTGATCCCGCGGGTCACCGAGGAGCTGTCCGAGCGGATCTCGGGCGAGTTCGAGAAGCGCGACCTGCGGCCGCTCATCGGCGGGCGTTCGCTGCTGATCGTGCCGCTCAAGGCCCGCAACGTCGTCCTCGGCTTCATGGTGCTGATGCGCCGCCCCGACCGGCCGGCCTTCGACGACATGGACCGCACCACCGGCGCCGAACTCGCCGCCCGCGCGGGCCTCGTGCTCGACAACGCGCGCATGTACACGTACCAGGAGAACGTCGCCGACACCCTCCAGGACAGCATGCTGCCGCAGGTGAACCCGCGGATGGCCGGGTGCGACGTGGCCACCCGCTATCTGCCCGGCACCCGTCTCGGCCGGATCGGCGGCGACTGGTTCGACACCATCAAACTGCCCGGCTCGCGCACCGCCCTCGTCGTCGGCGACGTCATGGGCCACGGCCTCAACTCGGCGGCCATGATGGGCCAGTTGCGCACCGCCGTACAGACCATGGCCACGATGGAGACCCCGCCCGCCCAGCTCCTGCGCAACCTCGACGACCTCGCCCGCCGGCTCGGCGACAACTACCTCGCCACCTGCCTCTACGCCGTCTACGACCCCATCCGCGGCGAACTGCACCTCGCCAACGCCGGTCACATCCCGCCCGTCCTGGTGCGCGCCGAGGACGGCAGCAGCGAACTGCTCGACCTGCCCACCGGCGCCCCCATCGGCGTCGGCGGCGTCGCGTTCGAGTCCCTCCGGATCGCGGTCGGACCCGGCGACCGGCTGGTGCTGTGCACCGACGGCCTGGTCGAGGTCCGCGGCTGCGACATCGGCGAGGGCCTCGCCGCGCTGTGCGAGTCCGCCGCGCACCCGGCCGCCTCCATGGACGACGCCTGCGACACCATCATCCGGGCTCTCAACACCCGTGGCGGCCGCAAGGACGACGTCGCCCTGCTGATGGCCCGCCTCAACGGCATCCCCGGTGACCATGTCGCCGAGTGGCGCCTCGACCCCGATCCGCGCGAGGTGGCCCGCGCCCGCCGCCTGGTGCGTGCCCAACTGCTCGACTGGGGGCTGCCGCAGGCGGTGGACACGGCCGAGCTGCTGGTCAGCGAGGTCGTCACCAACGCCGTCCGGCACGCGGGGAGTGAGCCGGTCGGTCTGCGGGTGATCCTCGCCGACGCCCTCCTCTTCGAGGTCACCGACGACGAACCCGCCCTGCCCGCCATGCTCGGCGCCGGCCCGTACGACGAGGCAGGCCGCGGGCTGCGTGTGGTCAGCCGGCTGGCCCGCGAATGGGGCGCCACGGCGAGCGGGCACCGCAAGACGGTCTGGTTCGAGCAGACGATCACGGCAGGGACGTGAGCGAGGGGCGAACCGGAGGAGCGGCGAACCGAGGAAGGGCGAACGGGGCAGGGTGAACGGGGAGGGGCGTGCGCCCTGACCTCGCGCGCCCCCGGCACGCCCGGGGCGCCCGCACATCTCGTGAAGGTGCCCACCCGGCCCTTGCCTCGCTCCCGGCCTGCGCGATATCCCGATCACGGAACCGAACCGTGGGGAGATCGCATGAACGTCTCGGACAACTACCGCAACGCCTGGGAAAGTTACTGGAGAGAGACCTCCGACGAGGCGGGCGAGGCGATCTGGGACTGCGATCCCGCCCTGTCCGCCGAACCGCACAGTGCTCTGCTGCTGCCCCACGCCGACGCGGAGCGGACCATCGTCGACCTGGGCTGCGGCAACGGCACCACGACGCGCTACCTCGCCACCCGGTTCGCCCGCGCCGTCGGCGTCGACCTCTCGCACGCCGCCGTCGAGCACGCCCGCCGCGCCAAGAACGACGACACGGTCGAGTTCCAGCAGCTCGACCTGACCGACGCCGACGCCGTCCGCGCCCTGCACGGGCGGCTCGGCGACGCCCACGTCTACCTGCGCGCCGTTATGCATCAGAGCGAACCGGAGGCACGGCCCGCGGTCGCCGCCGCCGTCGCCAGGATCATCGGCACCGAGGGGCGCGCGTTCGTCGTCGAGCTGACCTCCGGCTCCCGGGACGTCCTGCGGCGCGCCGCGGCCCAGCCGTCCGGCCCGGGGCCCAAGCTCCAGCGCGTCTTCCAGCACGGGCTCAAGCCCGCCGACGCCGACGACGAGGAGATCCCGCGCCTGCTCGACGCGGCGGGCCTGACGGTCCTCGCCGAGGGCGTGACGAGCCTGCCGCAGACCGAGTACCTCACCGACGGCACCCGCATCGACCTGCCGGCCCGCTGGTTCGTGCTCGCGGGGCGATAGAACCCGCCCGTTGCCGTCCGTTGTCGCCCATTGCCGCCCGGCTTTGCTCGGGCGGCAATGATAAATACCTCTTTGGGTTTCACCAAGCATTCATATGAGGTGAAATTCGGCCCTCTATGGACGATTTGGTGATCCGGTCGACCGTGTGCCGGTAGAAATTCATCGCCACGCCCGCACGCCGCGACCTGCGGCGACCAAGGCCACTCGGGCGTGCGTACGATCACGGAATCTGCGTACGGATGACAATTCCTGCCATCAGCAGATAAATGCTCTCTTGTGACGAACAGGTCACCAGGAAGACGATCGCTCCTCGTTCCCACGCCCTACCTGCGAGGAGTTCACATGAGCGAGCGGTTGAGCCTCGGCCCGGACGCCGCACGGCAACTCGCCGACACGACCAAGACGACACCGCAGATGCGCGGCATCACGCCGCGCTATCTGCTGCGCGCGCTGCCCTGGGTGGACGTCGACTCCGGCGTCTACCGGGTCAACCGGCGCCGCACCTACGTCCTCGGCGACGACCGCATCAACACGACCGACGGCGACACCCCGTGCGTCATCCCGGGCGACCTGCGCGAACTGCCGTACCTGCGCGAGGCGGACGAGGCACTGCTGGAGGAACTGGCCGGCGCGTTCACACAGGTGTCCTTCGCACCGGGCGAGATCCTGGCCCAGGAGGGCGCCCCATCCGACCGGCTGTGGGTGATCGCGCACGGGCGCGCGGAGAAGCACGCGACCGGGCAGTACGGCGCGGACGCGCTCCTCGACGTCATCGGCGACGGCCAGTTCTTCGACCTCGCCGCATGGACCGCCGCCGAGACCCTGCCCTACCGGGTGCAGGCGCTGACCGCGGGCACCGCCCTCTGCCTGGAGCGCGCGGAACTCGCCCGGCTCGCCGAGCGCGACGCGACCTTACGCGCCGCGCTCGACGCGTATGTCACCGGCGCCCACGTCATGGCCGGCGCCGAGGTCCCCGTCGACCTCACCGCGGGACACGACGGCGAGCCCGATCTGCCGGGGACGTTCGTCGACTACGAGGACACGCCCCGCGAGTACCACATGACGCTTGCCCAGACCGTGCTGCGCGTCCACACCCGCGTCGCCGACCTCTACAACGGACCGATCGACCAGACACGGGCCCAGGCCAACCTCACCGTGCACGCCCTGCGCGAGCGGCAGGAGGCCTCGATGCTGTACCACCCGGAGTTCGGACTCTTCCACAACGTCGCCCCCGGACAGCGCGTCCAGACGCGCACCGGCGCCCCGACCCCCGACGACCTCGACGAACTGCTGACGCGGGTGTGGAAGCAGCCCGCGTACTTCCTCGCCCACCCCAAGGCGATCGCCGCCTTCGGCCGTGAATGTACGCGCCGGGGCGTGCCCCCGGTGATCGAGAACCGCTTCGGCAGCCCGCTGCTGACCTGGCGCGGAGTGCCGCTGCTGCCCTCGGACAAGGTGCGCTTCTCCGGCGGCGCGGGCGTGGGCACGACCGAGATCCTGCTGATGCGCCTCGGCGAGGCGGAACAGGGCGTGGTGGGCCTGCGCCCGTCGAAGGTGGCCGACGAGGTCGAGCCGGGCCTCGCGATGAAGAACATGGGCGTGGACCAGAAGGGCATCACGTCGTACCTGATGACGGCGTACTTCAACGCGGCGGTCCTGGTGGAGGACGCGCTCGCCGTGCTCCAGAACGTCGAGGTGTCCAAATACCATGACTACTCCTGACGTCGCCGCCGAAGTCCCCACGCCGGCCGGCCCGTCCGGTGCCTCCCCGGGCTTCTCGCCCGAAACGGCCCGCCGGGACGTACCGATCCTGCACCGGACGGTCAACGGCCACCCGCTGGTCTGGCTGGACAACGGCGCCACCACGCAAAAGCCCCGGCAGGTCATCGAGGCACTCACGGCGTTCTACGCCGCCGCCAACTCCAACATCCACCGCGGCGCGCACACCATGGCGCGCGAGGCCACCGAGATGTACGAGGCGGGCCGGGCCACAGTCGCGCGGTTCCTGGGCGCGCCCTCTCCCGAGAGCATCGTCTTCACCCGGGGAACGACCGAGGCGATCAACCTGGTCGCCCAGAGCTGGGGGCGCGCCAACCTCGGCCCCGGGGACGACATCCTCGTACCGGTGCTGGAGCACCACGCGAACATCGTGCCCTGGCAGCGGGTCGCCAAGGAGACCCGCGCGCGCGTCGTGCCCGTACCGCTGCGGCCGGACGGCTCCGTCGACCAGGACGCGTACGCCGACCTGCTCTCCGCGCGCACCCGGCTCGTGGTCGTCAGCCACGCCTCCAACGTCCTCGGCACCGTGCCACCGGTGCGGGAGATGACGGCGCTGGCGCACCGCTACCAGGCGAAGGTGCTGGTGGACGGGGCACAGGCGGTGGCGCACTTCCCCGTCGACGTGACGGACCTGGACGCCGACTTCTACACCTTCTCCGGCCACAAGATCTACGCCCCCACGGGCATCGGCGCGCTGTACGCCAGGCCGGAGATCCTCCAGGCCATGGCGCCGTGGCAGTCGGGCGGCAACATGATCGAGTCGGTGAGCTTCGACCGTACGACGTACGCCCCGGTCCCGCACCGCTTCGAGGCCGGCACCGGCCACATCTCGGGTGCGGCCGGGCTGCTGGCCGCCCTGAACTGGCTGACGGCCTTCGGCCGGGAGGCGGTGGCGGACTACGAGACGGGGCTGACGGCGTACGCGCAACAGGCCCTGGCCCAGGTCCCCGGCCTCGAACTGCTCGGCTCCGCGGCCGAACGGATCGGCGTCCTGACCTTCACCCTGCCCGGCCGCACCCCGGCCGAGATCGCCGACCGGCTCGACGGCGACGGCATCGCCGTACGGGCCGGCCACCACTGCGCCCAGCCGGCCCTGGCGCACTACGGCCTCGACGCGGCGGCCCGCGCGTCGCTGGCGCTGTACAACACGCGGGAGGAGGTGGACCGGCTGGTGACGTCGCTGCTGGAGCTGCAGACCGCCTGAGGCCGGGGCCCGCCCGGTCGGTTCCGTGCCCGGGCGGGCTCGCCAGGTGTAGGCCGCCGAAACCCGGGCAGGGGGGCGGTGAAGAACCGACTGCGATCAACGCAAGACGAACAACGGGGTGAACACCATGCACGGCGGCGGAGGATTCAGCGGGGGCGGCCACCACGGGGGCGGCTTCAGCGGACACCATCACAGCGGTGGCTTGAGCCATCACCAGCACAGCGGTGGATCGGGTCACCACGGCAACCACCACCATCACACCGGGGACGGGCAGAGCTTCGTCTGGATCCCCTCCTTCCGCCGTCGTGAGCCGTTGGGCCACGTCACGCGAGCGGATCCCAGGCGCGTGACACTGGGTCTCGTCGCGGTGCTGGCCGTGGGCGTCCTCGCGGCGCTGCTGGCGGCTCACTAGGCGCCCCGGCCGAAGCCCTTGCCGCCGCGGCCCGCCGCGCGTCGTCCCACAGGTGTTCGGGCCGCTAGGATCACCGCCTGACGGTGTGTGGAGGCGGCCTCCGCGTCCGTCTGAGGGGGCGGTTCATGGCGCGGTGGCGTGCGTTGCCGGAGGGGCTCGATCCGGCGGTTGCCAAGCTCGTGTCGCGGTTGCGGCAGCTGAAGGACGCCAGTGGGAGGACGATTCCCGAACTCGCCAAGGACACGGGATACAGCACCTCCTCCTGGGAGCGCTACTTCGGCGGTCGGGCGCTGCCGCCACGCGAAGCGGTGGAAGCGCTGGCACGGGTGGTGGGCGCGGACGCCGTCCGGCTGCTGGCTGTGCACGAGGTGGCGGAAGAAGCATGGCGCACGCAGCCGAGTGCCGCCGCCGTCGACGTGTCGCCGCGGCTTGAGGAGACCGAGAACGGGCCGCCGGCCTCTGCCGGGACGGCTGGCGGCGCGGAGTCGCGCCGGTCATCGGTCTGGCGGTCGGTGCTCATCGCGGGCGCCGGGGCTCTCGTCGGTGCGAGCGCCACCGCGCTGCTGATGGCGCCGGGCGCCGGCGCCCGGCCCTCGGCAGCCGTGGCTCGACGCGTCATCTACACCTGCGTGTACAGCCGCCGGGACGGGCTGTGGTACGCGGGGAACAGCACCACCCGCACACAGCAGCTCGTCGTCGACACGACCGGCTCCGATGTCGCCGAGCTGCAGTGCCTGCTGCAGCGCGCGGGCATCACACCGGGTGGCATCGACGGTTCCTTCGGGCCGCTGACCGAGGCCGCGGTGATCCGCGCGCAGAAGAAGTTCGGCCTGGACGTCGACGGGCAGGTGGGCCCGCGCACCTGGGCGGCGTTGCGCGGATGAACCCGACGCCGCCCGAGTGCGCGCGGCTGGCGGCCGAACTGCGCCGGCTGCGCGAAAGCTCCAAGCTGACCCTCGCCACGCTGGCCGAGGAGTCCGCGTACAGCACATCGTCCTGGCAGCGCTACCTCAGCGGCAAGGCGCTGCCGCCCTGGCTTGCCGTGCGCGGGCTGTGCCGCCTCGCGGGCGAACCGGAGCCGCGGATGCGCGCGCTGTGGGAACTGGCCGAAGCCGAGTGGAGCCGCCGCGGTTCGATCCGGCCGGCCCGAACGGAGGGTCAGGACGATGCGCCCACCGATGCGGAGGCCGTACCCCCGCCGGCCGTCCGCCGGCTCGGGCGCCGCCGGGCCTGGCTCGTCACGGTGGTCGGAGGGGTGCTCGCGGCGTGCGCGGCGTTGGCTGCCGTGTCCACCGCCGGCACGGGCGGTGGCGGGGGCTTCCACGTCTCCTGCAGCGGTGCCGCCTGCAATGGTCAGGACCCGGGTGTGACGCTGTGCGGGGTCGAGCCGCAGACGCTCCTGGACGTGGTCACGCCGGGCGGGGCCGGGTTGGAGATCCGGTCCAATCCGCTGTGCCGGGCGTCGTGGGCCAGGGTCTGGAACACCCGGCTCGGCGACCGCCTCACCCTGAGCACACGCGGCGAGCCGGAGCAGAGCGTCACCGTCGACGATCCCAGCCTCGTGGACGCCTTCGTCTACACGCCGCTGATCGCACTCCCCGCCCGGCACGCGCCGCTGACGGCCTGCCTGACGACTCCGCCGGGACGTACCCGGCTGTGCTACTCCGCGCCCGCCCCGTGAGGGACGCCCGCCGAGCCTTCTCCGGCCGAAGCGGAGGGAAGCGAGCGGCGGTCGTCCGGCACCGGGCGATCGTGCCGGCCTAGGCGCTGACGGTGCCGCAGTTCTCGGCGTCGTTGTAGTACTTACCGCCCTGGTATTCCCAGAGGATCGAACAGTAGGTACCTGCGGCTATGTTCTTGTTCGGGTATATCTGGCAGCCGACGACCGCGGATCCGTCGCTGGTGGTGACGGTCGCCGAGTTGCAGACCACACCGTTCGGCCCGGTGACCTCTTCGTGGACCGGGTACCCGAAACCCACATGCGTGGACCACCCACGCACCTCGGAGGCGTAGAGGCCGGCGCCACTGATGTACATGCAGTTGTCGACGCCGGAGTCGCCGTTGTGGCCACATTCGTCGAACGTCATCGGACGGACGGTCACAGCCGATGCGGACGCCGTCTGAGCCGCAATGCCCAGCAGAAGCACGGATGCCGATACGAGTATCCGCTTGATGCTGTTCGTCATTGGAGACCTCTCCCCGGTGCATGGATCTTGATTGTGTGTCCTGAACATGAAAGGGAGTTGGCGTAGGGAAACTTCTGGAAATGGTGCTGTGCGGGAGATGAAGGTTTGGCCCTTCGGAGCCGCCCTGCGGGGGGAGGCTCCAAACCCCCTCATGCTGCGTTAGCTGAAGACTGTCGTGGTAAGCGATGAGGAAAAGGCGCCGTAAGAGGCGTCAGGTGGGGACCGGAAAGACGAACGCAAGTGAACCGCTGTGGACGTGTCGAAATCCATTCAGACGACATCAAAACCGGGGTGTAATAAGAATTCCGGGATGAGCTTGGCGGGTGCCCGCCGATTGGCCAAGCGGTGTCCGGCATGGAGGCGGCGTGAGTCCGGTCTGCGGCTTCCGCATGGAACAGGAGAAGGCGTGTCCCGCTACCGACCTGCCCCACGGGCTGGCGACAGGGAGTGTCTCAAGTGGCAGAAACCACGAGAGATCGAGTACCGAGGCGGGGTGCGCTGGCGGACTGGCCCGTAGTAGCGAGGAAGCCCCTGTAACGGGGGCGGAGCGAAGGGGTCAGGTTGTTCGTGACTGAGTTGATCGCATCAACCGGAAGCTCTCCGGGAGGAATTCGATGGGCCAGTTGAAATCACCGGCCAAGCCGTTTGATATCTCGAAGTGGGAAGTCAAGGAGGCGTGGGAGGAAGTCAGGACGAATAAAGGCGCACCGGGCGTGGACGGGCAGAGCATCGACGAATTCGCGAAGGATCTTGACGGGAACCTGTACAAGATCTGGAACCGGATGTCGTCCGGCTCATACTTCCCACCTCCGGTGCGTGCGGTGGAAATCCCCAAGCCACATGGCGGAGGCACGAGAATGCTGGGCATTCCCGCCGTCGCCGATCGCGTGGCACAGACCGTCGTGGCCCGGCATCTGATGAGACGAGTGGAGCCCATCTTCCACCCCGATTCATTCGGATACCGACCCGGACGGTCCGCCTTGGACGCGGTAGAAAAGTGCCGCGAACGCTGCTGGAAGCGCAACTGGGTGGTTGAATTCGACATCCAGAAGTTCTTCGACAGCGTGCCGTGGGACCTGCTCGTCAGGGCGGTGGAAGCGCACACCGACGCCATTTGGGTGAAGCTGTACGTGCGGCGGTGGCTTGCGGCCCCGCTCATGATGCCCGACGGCATGCTGGCCCAACGGGAAGCGGGGACGCCGCAAGGCGCCCCGGTATCTCCCGTTTTGGCAAATCTGTTCCTGCACTACGCGTTCGATGTCTGGATGGACCGGGAGTTCCCGACCGTGCAGTTCGAGCGCTACGCGGACGACGCGGTGCTGCACTGCGTCACCGAGCGCCAGGCCCGCCAGGTGCTGGCCGCGCTCCAGGACCGGATGAATCAGGTCGGATTGCGCCTGCATCCGACCAAGACGAGGATCGTGTACTGCCAGGACGGCAAGCGCACCGGAACCTTCCCGGACACCGCGTCCACCTTCCTGGGATACACCTTCCGTGCCAGAGGCAACCGGAGTCGGCAGGGCACGATGTTCCTGGCCTTCGACCCGGCCATCAGCAAGGACGCCCTGAAAAGGATCAGCCGGCAGGTGCGGTCGTGGCACCTGCACAGACGGACCGATCTGTCCTTCACCGACCTCGCCCGATGGATGAATCCGATCGTGGCGGGATGGATCAACTACTACGGCCGTTTCCGACCGCGTGAGTTGCGTCCCCTCCTCCAGCGCATCAACGCCTACCTGGTGCGCTGGATCCGCAAGAAGTACAAACGGCTGGCGGCCAAGCGCAAGGCCATCGCGAAACTGCAGGAGATTGCACACCGCTACCCCCGCATGTTCGCGCACTGGCGCTGCACCACGACACCCGCATCGGCTTGGTGACCAGAACGACAAGAGCCGTGTAACGGGCGACTGTTACGCACGGTTCTGTGAGAGCCGGGGGGTGAGACTCCCCCCGGCTACTCGACCCTGGACGTCCGAGCCCGGGCAAGCCCACTTGGGACAGCCCCGGGCCGGACGTGGTGCGGCCGACCGGACGGAATCCTGGCGGGGTCTGGCAGCCGGAGGCCAGGAGCCCACGGGGAAGTGATGACTTCGTGGGACGACAAGACGCCTGACCAGCGGCGGAGCGCCGACCCGTGACGGCGGCGCGGGCCGTCTCACGGGCCGGAAGTGCGCACGCGCTTCAGTGCGGCGGAAGGGCCGGGCATGTGATGGCCGCGGGGCTCGCTGGTGGTCCGGAAGGAATTCGGGCACGCCGACGGGAGGCGGGCCCATCCGTGTGTTCTTCGACTGTCGGCTTGCCTCCGGCGGCCTCGGCCGGGCGGCCCGTGAGCAGTCCGGTCTGTCCTGCCGGCCGCGTCGACGCAGGCCGGCTGTCCGATCTGCGACGAGTCCGCCGTGCTCCTACCGGAGCATCAGGCCCCCGGGAAGTTCTTCTTCGATGATCTCGACCAGCCAGTCGAAGGCGGTCGGGCCACGTCCCGCGCGGGCTTCTGCGAGCCTGGCGGCCATGCGGTCCTTGTGCGTCGGGTGACAGCGGGCGAGCCACATCTCAAGCTGACGAGCCGTTTCGTGGTGTCCGAGGTGCCGGCGGGACACTTCGTGATCACGCCACTCGATCTCGAAGTCACCGTCGTCCGGTGTCCCGAAGCCGCCGCGGAGGCAGTCGGCGAAGGCATCGAGGTTCCGCCCGAAGTAGCCGCCGCAGCCCATGCTTTCGCCGACGACCCGCCAGAAGTCCTCCAGCGTCCTGACCCTGCTGCCGTCCCACACGTATCTCACCGTCACAGCCCGCAGAGTACGCCCGGCGCGGCGGCCGGCCTGCCCCTCGACAGAGTTCCAGGCAGTGGGCTCGGCCTCCGTTCCGCCTCGTAGGAAGTTCCCCCGCCGACGCGTACCGTGAAGCACCATGAAGATCCTCATCAGTGCCGACATGGAAGGGGCCACGGGCGTCACGTGGCCGGCCGACGTACTGCCGGGGACACCGCAGTGGGAGCGGTGCCGGTCGATGTTCACCTCGGACGTGAACGCCGCCGCGCAGGGCTTCTTCGACGGCGGCGCCGACCAGGTGCTCGTCAACGAGGCCCACTGGACCATGCGTAACCTGCTGCTGGAGCGGCTGGACGAGCGGGTCGAGATGATCACCGGACGGCACAAGACCCTCTCCATGGTGGAAGGCGTGCAGCACGGCGACGTCGACGGTATCGCTTTCGTCGGCTACCACGCGGGCGCCGGCACGGAGGGCGTCCTCGCCCACACCTACCTCGCCAACCAGATCACCGGGGTGTGGCTGAACGACGTCCGCGCCAGCGAGGGTCTGCTCAACGCGCACGTCGTCGCCGAGTACGGCGTGCCCGTCGTCCTCGTCACCGGCGACGACCTCGCCTGCGAGGACGCGCTCGGCTACGCCCCCGAGGCGCTGAAGGTCGCCGTCAAGGACCATGTGTCGCGCTACGCCGCGGTCTGCCGCACACCGGCCCGCACCGCCGCCGACATCCGCGCGGCCGCCAAGGAGGCTGCCAGGCTGGCGGTCCGTCAGGAACCGGTGCAGGCCGGGCCGTTCACCGTCGCGGTCGAGTTCGACGCCGAGCATCTGGCGATGGCCGCCACCGTCGTCCCCGGGGTCGCGCGGATCGGGGAGCGGAAGGTGGCGTACACCAGCGCCACGATGTACGAGGGGATCCGGACGTTCAAGGCGGTCACCACGATCGTCTCCGCCGCCGTGGAGGAGCAGTATGGCTGACCGGCAGGTCGACGAGCAGACCGCTGAGCGGGTCGACGAGCAGGCCCTGGCCGAGGTCGTGGAGTTCACCTCCGGCCTGATCCGCATCGACACCACCAACCGGGGCGGCGGGGACTGCCGGGAGCGGCCCGCCGCCGAGTACGCCGCCGAACGGCTGGCCGGCGCGGGCCTTCACCCGATGCTGCTGGAGCGCACCCCCGGCCGCACCAACGTCGTCGCCCGCATCGAGGGCACCGACCCCGGCACCGACGCGCTGCTCGTCCACGGTCATCTCGACGTGGTGCCCGCCGAGGCCGCCGACTGGAGCGTGCCCCCCTTCTCCGGGGAGGTCCGCGACGGGGTGGTGTGGGGGCGCGGCGCCGTCGACATGAAGAACATGGACGCGATGATCCTCGCGGTCGTCCGCTCCTGGGCCCGCCGCGGCGTACGGCCCCGCCGGGACCTCGTCATCGCGTTCACCGCCGACGAGGAGGCCAGCGCCGAGGACGGCTCCGGCTTCCTCGCCGACCGCCACCCCGAACTCTTCGAGGGCTGCACCGAGGGCGTCAGCGAGTCCGGCGCCTTCACCTTCCACGACGGCGCCGGCCACCGGATCTACCCGATCGCGGCCGGGGAGCGGGGCACCGGCTGGCTGAAGCTCACCGCGCGCGGCCGGGCCGGACACGGCTCCAAGGTGAACCCGGAGAACGCGGTCACCCGGCTCGCCGCCGCCGTCACCCGCATCGGCGAGCACCAGTGGCCGCTCCGCCTCACCCCGACCGTGCGGGCCGCGCTCACCGAACTCGCCGCCCTCTACGGCATCGAGCCCGACTTCCGGGACGTGGACCGGCTGCTGCACAAGCTCGGCCCGGCCGCCAGGCTCGTGGAGGCGACCGTCCGCAACAGCGCCAACCCGACCATGCTGCAGGCGGGTTACAAGCTCAACGTGATCCCCGGCGAGGCCGTCGCCTACGTCGACGGGCGGTATCTGCCGGGCGGCGAGGAGGAGTTCGCCGCCACCCTCGACGAGCTGACCGGCCCCGACGTGCACTGGGAGTTCGCACACCGCGAGGTGGCCCTGCAGGCGCCGGTGGACTCGCCGACCTTCGCACGGATGCGGGCCGCCGTCGAGGAGTTCGCACCGGACGGGTACGTGGTGCCGTACTGCATGTCCGGCGGCACCGACGCCAAGCAGTTCTCCCGGCTCGGCATCACCGGCTACGGCTTCACCCCGCTGAAGCTGCCCGAGGACCTCGACTACCAGGCCCTCTTCCACGGCGTGGACGAACGCGTACCCGTCGAGGCGCTCCACTTCGGCGTCCGCGTGCTCGACCGCTTCCTGCGCACGGCCTAGACCAGTCCCGACGAAGGAGGACACCGGAGTGCTGACCGCCCCGTACGGAACCTGGCCGTCACCCGTCGACGCGACGCTGGCCGCCGCGCACGACGGACACCCGGAGTGGGTGGAGTTCGTCGGGGACGAGGTGTGGTGGACCGAGCCCCGCCCCGCCGAGGGCGGCCGCCGGGCCCTGGTGCGCCGCACCGCCCACGGCACGCAGGAGACCGTGCTGCCCGCGCCGTGGAACGTGCGCAACCGGGTCGTCGAGTACGGCGGCCGCCCCTGGACCGGAGCGACGCGGGACGGCCGGCCGCTGATCGTCTTCACGCACTTCGCCGACCAGCGGCTGTACCGGTACGAGCCCGGCGGCGAGCCGCGCCCGCTGACCCCGCTCTCCCCGGTCGGCGCGGGCCTGCGCTGGGCGGACCCGCACCTGGACACCGCCCGCGGCGAAGTGTGGTGCGTGCTGGAGGAGTTCACCGGGGACGGACCCGGCGACGTCCGCCGCCTCCTGGCCGCCGTACCGCTCGACGGATCCGCCGCCGAGGACCGGGGCGCGGTGCGCGAACTCACCGATGGCCGGCACCGGTTCGTCACCGGCCCGCGCGTCTCGCCCGACGGCCGCCGGGCCGTGTGGCTCGCCTGGGACCATCCGCGGATGCCGTGGGAGGGGACGGAACTGCGCGTCGGCGAGATCGGTGCCGACGGAACACCGCATACCGTCCACACGGTCGCCGGCGGGCCGGGCGAGGCGATCGCCCAGGCGGAATGGCATACGGACGGCAGTCTTCTGTATACGAGCGACCGCAGCGGCTGGTGGAACCTCTACCGCGACGGCACCCCGCTCTGCCCCCGCGAGGAGGAGTTCGCGGGCCCGCTGTGGAAACCGGGCCTGCGCTGGTTCGCGCCGCTGGACAACGGGCTGATCGCGGTCGTACACGGTAGAGGGTCGACCGTACTCGGAATACTGGATACAGAATCCGGTGAGGTCGTCGACGCCGCCGGACCCTGGACCGAGTTCGCGCCCGCCCTCGCCGCCCACGGCAGCCGGGTCGTCGCGGTCGGCGCCGGCCCCCGCACCGCCCACGAGGTGGTCGAACTGGACACCGTCACCGGCCGGGCCCGCGCCGTCGGCGCCCGGCACCGGGACGCCGTCGACCCCGCCTACTACCCGGAGCCCCGCACCCGCACCTTCACCGGCCCCGGCGGCCGCGAGGTGCACGCCCACATCCACCCGCCCCGCCACCCCGCCCGCACCGCACCCGACGGCGAGGCCCCGCCCTACGTCATCTGGGCGCACGGCGGCCCCACCAGCCGGGCACCCCTCGTACTGGACCTCTCCGTCGCCTACTTCACCTCGCGCGGCATCGGCGTCGCCGAGGTGAACTACGGCGGCTCCACCGGATACGGCCGCGCCTACCGCGAGCGGCTGCGCGAGCAGTGGGGCGTCGTCGACGTCGAGGACTGCGCGGCCGTCGCCCGCGCCCTCGCCGAGGAGGGCACCGCCGACCCCGCCCGGCTCGCCATCCGCGGCGGCAGCGCCGGCGGCTGGACCGCCGCCGCCTCCCTGGCCACCACCGACGTCTACGCCTGCGGCACCATCGCCTACCCCGTCCTCGACCTCACCACCTGGGGCCCCGGCGAGACCCACGACTTCGAGTCCCGCTACCTGGAGTCGCTGATCGGGCCGTTCGCCGAGGTGCCGGACCGGTACGCCGAACGCTCGCCCCTCACCCACGCCGACCGGCTCACCGTGCCGTTCCTGCTGCTCCAGGGCCTGGACGACGTGATCTGCCCGCCCGCACAGTGCGAACGCCTCCTCGCCCGGATCCGGGGCCGCGGCGTGCCGCACGCCTATCTGACGTTCGCGGGGGAGGGGCACGGATTCCGGCGGGCCGAGACGATGGTGCGCGCGCTGGAGGCGGAGATGTCGCTGTACGCTCAGGTGTTCGGGCTGGACGCGCCCGATGTCCCGAGACTGGAGCTGCACCCGTGAAGGAGACGAAGGAACTGGCCCGGCCGAGGCGGCTGGCCCCCGGCGCCCGCGTCGCCGTCGTCGCCCCCAGCGGGCCGGTGCCCGAGGAGCGCCTCCAGGCCGGGCTCGACGTGCTGCGCGGCTGGGACCTCGACCCGGTCGCCGCACCCCATGTCCTCGACCGGCACGGCGAGTTCGCCTACCTCGCCGGCAGCGACGCCGACCGTGCGGCCGACCTCCAGAACGCCTGGTGCGACCCCACGGTCGACGCCGTCCTGTGCGCCCGCGGCGGATACGGCGCACAACGCATGATCGACCTGCTCGACTGGGACGCGATGCGCGCCGCCGGGCCGAAGGTCTTCCTCGGCTTCAGCGACATCACCTCCCTGCACGAGGCCTTCGCCACCCGCCTCGGACTCGCCACCCTGTACGGGCCGATGGCGGCCGGCATCGACTTCATCAAGAACACCCGGGCACAGGAACACCTGAAGGCCACCCTCTTCGCCCCGGAGACGGTCCGCACCATCGCCTCCGGCGGCACGGCCCTCGTGCCCGGCCGCGCCCGCGGCATCACCCTCGGCGGCTGCCCGGCCCTGCTCGCCACCGACCTCGGCACCCCGCACGCCCGCCCCTCGGCGGCCGGCGGGCTGCTGTGCCTGGAGGACGTCGGCGAGGAGGCGTACCGCCTGGACCGCTACCTCACCCAACTCCTGCGCGCCGGCTGGCTGGAGGGCGTGCGCGGGATCCTGCTGGGCTCCTGGGAGAGGTGCGGCGACTACGCCGCGGTGCGGTCCATGCTCGCCGACCGGCTCGGGACGCTCGGCGTGCCGGTGGTGGAGGAGTTCGGCTTCGGGCACTGCGCGGGCGCGCTGACGATCCCCTTCGGCGTCGCGGCCGAACTCGACGCGGACACCGCCACGTTGACCCTGGACGAGCCGGCCCTGCGCTGACCGCACCGGGCCCGGCGCGCGGATGCGGCACGGCCGGTGACGTCGTACGCTGGCCGGATGCCGCACACCGCGCCCCACTACCTCGCCCAGGGCCCTCGCGTGGCCGTCCGTCACTTCACCCTCCAGGACGGACCCGAGTTCACGGCCCGCACCCGCGAGAGCAAGGACCTGCACCGGCCCTGGCTGTTCCCGCCGGACAACGACGAGGCCTACGCCGCCTACGCGGGCCGGCTGATCGAGGACCCGACGAAGGCCGGCTTCCTGGTCTGCGAGAAGGACGACCAGGGCAGCGGGGGCGGTGGGGCCATCGCGGGCTTCATCAACATCAACAACATCGTGCGGGGCGGCTTCCAGTGCGGCGCGCTCGGCTACGGCGCCTTCGCGCACGCCGCCGGGCGCGGCCTGATGCGCGAGGGCCTCGACCTGGTCATCGACTACGCCTTCGGTCCCCTCGGCCTGCACCGGCTGGAGATCAACGTGCAGCCCGAGAACACCGCCTCCGTCGCGCTGGCGCGCGGCGCCGGCTTCCGGCTGGAGGGCTTCTCGCCTGCCATGATCCACATCGACGGGGCCTGGCGCGACCACGAACGCTGGGCGCTGACCGCCGAGATGCGGACCGGCAGCTGAGCGCCTCGGCGCGGTGAGGGGACCCGCCCTGCGCGGGTCGGTCGTGCTCGACGCCCCCTGCGACCTGGGCCTGCGCCCGCCCGCCCCGGCTGTCACGAACGCCGTGCCCCCGCGCCACGACGGGGGCGACCGGCAGGAGGGACGTACGGTTCTCCGGCGTCCGTGACCCCGAGGTGCCCGCCCTCGACGGCTTCCGGATGCACCCGGAAGCCGACGTGGTCGTGGCCGCCTTTGCGCAATCCTGACCGGCAGCTCCCCTGGGCAGTGGCTCGCGCTCCGGGTTCCATGGTGATCGTGACGAGGATCCGACGTGAGGTACTGACCCTGCCCGCCGCCGAGTTGGGCCCGGACAACCCCCTGCCCCCGCTGCACCCCCTCGACGAGGTCCACCGCATCGACGACCGCGACCGGGAAGGCATGCCCCGGGACATGGTTCGGCAACTCGGCCACGAGCCGCTCACCAGCCTGCTCCCGGTCCGCGTCCGCGACGGCTACGGCAGAACCCGCACACCCCGCGCCCTGGACGCCCTGGTGATCGAGAACGACCGGCTGCGCGCCACCGTCCTGCCCGGCCTCGGCGGCCGGGTCGCCTCCCTCCTCCACCTGCCCACCGGACGCGAACTCCTCTACCGCAACCCGGTGTTCCAGCCCGCCGACTTCGCGCTCAACGGTGCCTGGTACTCCGGCGGCATCGAATGGAACATCGGCGCCACCGGCCACACCACCCTGTCCTGCGCCCCGCTGCACGCCGCCCGCGTCCCCGCGCCCGACGGCGGCGAGATGCTGCGCCTGTGGGAGTGGGAGCGGCTGCGCGACCTGCCCTTCCAGGTCGACCTGTGGCTGCCCGACGGCTCCGACTTCCTCTACGTCGGCGTCCGGATCCGCAACCCGCACGAGCACCCGGTGCCCGACTACTGGTGGTCCAACATCGCGGTACCGGAGGACGTCCGCGTCCTCGCACCCGCCGACGAGGCCTGGCAATTCGGCTACGAACGCCGCCTGCGCCGGGTCCCGGTGCCCACGTACGACGGCATCGACCGCACCCGCCCCCTCGACAGCCCCTACGCCGCCGACTACTTCTACGACGTGCCGGACGCCCGGCGCCGCTGGATCGCCGCCCTCGACGCCGACGGGCACGGACTGGTGCAGACCTCCACCGACACCCTGCGCGGCCGCAAGCTCTTCCTGTGGGGCCACCTGCCCGGCGGCCGGCGCTGGCAGCAGTGGCTGACCGAACCCGGCACCGGCGGCTACTGCGAGATCCAGGCCGGCCTCGCCCGCACCCAGCTCGAACACGTCCGCCTTGAGGCGCAGAGCGAGGTGTCCTGGCTGGAGGCGTACGGCCCGCTCGACACGCCGGGTGCGGGGGAGTGGACCCGGGCGGTCCGGGGCGCCGAGGACCGGCTGGAGGCGGCCCTGCCCCGCGCCCGCGTCGAGCAGGCCTATGCCCACTGGCTGCCGTGCGCCGACACCGAACCGGCCGCGATCCTGGCCGCCGGTTCCGGCTGGGGCGCCCTGGAGGTGCTGCACTCCGACGGGAAGCTGCCCGGCACCCCGTTCCCCGAGTCCACCCTGGGCGAGGCCCAGACACCCTGGCGGGAACTGCTGCGCACCGGCACGCTGCCCGAGCCGCACCGGGCAGGACCGCCCGGCGAGAGCCTCGTCGCCCCGCACTGGCGGGACATGCTGGAGACCGCGCCCGCCACCCCGCACACCGAGTACCACCTCGGAGTCGCCCAGTGGCACGCCGGCGACCACGCCCAGGCCGTCCGCAGCTGGGAACGCTCCCTGCGACGGGCGTCCTCCCGCTGGCCGTCGCTGCGCTGCCTGGCCGTCGCCGACCAGGCGTCCGGCCACCACGAGCGGGCCGCCGCACGCTACGCGGACGCCTTCGACGACCTGTGCCGCGCCCTCCCCCACGGCCCGAAGGACACGGCACACACCCCGGGCGGCGACGGTGACGGCGACGACGGCGGGATCTGGGCCTCCGCCCAGGCCGCGCTCGGCCGCGAGACCCTCGGGGCCCTGCTGCAGGTGCGGCGCACGGCCGAGGCCCGCGCCGTGTGGGACCGGCTGCCGCCCGCCGTGCGCGAGCGCGGCCGCTTCCGCCTCCTTGAGGCCGAACTGCTGCTCGCCGAGGGCCGGCCCGAGGCGGCGCGGGCCGTCCTCGACGAGGACGTCGAGGTCGCCGACCTGCGCGAGGGCGAGGAGACGATCGGCCGGCTGTGGTCCCGGCTCACCGACGAGCCGCTGCCCGCCCGCCTCGACTTCCGGATGCGCCCGGACCAGCCGTAGCGAGGCGGCTCAGGCCCGCTGCTGGTCCACGTACTCGAAGACCGTCCCGTCCGGATGCATCACCAGCAGACTGCGCCCGGCCGGGCTCGGCAGCGGCCCGGCGAGGATCCGCGCGCCGAGACCGGTCAGCACCTCGTGCGCCTGCGCCACGTCCTGCACCGCGATGGTCGCCGTCACCTTCCGGAGAATCTCCAGCTCCGCCTGCGGCCCGCTCATCAGCAGAAAGGACCCGATCGCGGCGACCTGCACCCCACCGCGCGCGAACCGCTGGGCTCTGCCGCCCGCCAGCCGCTCGTAGAACGGGACCGCGGCTTCGAGGTCATCGACGCAGATGCGCAGTGTGGCGCCAAGAATCTCCATACGGACGAGCCTAGTTGGACTTCCCGGCCGACGGTGGCGCCGCCGGAGCCGGCCGCACACCGCCATGCCGTTCGGGTGACCCGCGGGACGTTTGAGTGCCGCGCTCACGGATACACGGGAAACCTCCCGTGAGCCGACCTGCACAACGATCCGTGGAGAACCATGAACACCGCCGAACTCGACGAACTCGCAGAACTCGCCGCGCAGTTGCGCGTCGACAGCGTACGCGCCTCCGCCGCCGCGGGCTCCGGGCACCCCACCTCCTCGATGTCCGCCGCCGACCTGATGGCCGTCCTGCTGGGGCAGCACCTGCGCTACGACTTCGAACGCCCCGAGCACCCCGCCAACGACCGCTTCGTCCTGTCCAAGGGCCACGCCTCACCCCTGCTGTACGCCGCCTACAAGGCGGCCGGCGCGGTCGAGGACGGCGAACTCCTCACGTTCCGCAAACTCGGCAGCCGGCTGGAGGGGCACCCCACGCCCCGGCGGCTGCCCTGGGTGGAGACGGCCACCGGCTCCCTCGGCCAGGGCCTGCCCGTCGGCGTCGGCATCGCCCTGTCCGGCAAACGCCTGGAGCGCACCGGCTACCGCGTGTGGGTGCTGTGCGGGGACAGCGAACTGGCGGAGGGCTCGGTGTGGGAGGCCGCCGAACACGCCGGGTACGAGCAGCTGGACAACCTGATCACGATCGTGGACGTCAACCGGCTCGGACAGCGCGGCCCCACCCGGCACGGCCACGACCTCGACGCCTACGCCCGCCGTTTCAGGGCCTTCGGCTGGCACGCCGTCGAGACCGACGGCCACGACATCGAGAAGATCGACCAGGCCTACCGCGAGGCACTGGCCACCACCGGCCAGCCCGTCGTCGTCCTCGCCCGCACCCTCAAGGGCCGGGGAGTCGCCGCCGCCGAGGACCACGAGGGCCTGCACGGCAAGCCGCTGCCCCACCCCGAGGAGGCCGTCGCCGAACTCGGCGGACCGCGCGACGTCCACGTCCGCGTCGGCGAGCCGCCCGCCGCCGCCGCGCTGCGCGACCGCACCACCGAGCCGCTCCTGCTCCCGCACTACGACAAGGGCGACGAGGTCGCCACCCGGGACGCCTTCGGCGCGGCCCTCGCCGCACTCGGCACCGCCCGCGGCGACGTGGTCGCCCTGGACGGAGAGGTCGGCGACTCCACCCGCACCGAGGCCTTCGCCAAGGCCCACCCCGAGCGGTTCTTCGAGTGCTACATCGCCGAACAGCAGCTCGTCGCCTGCAGCGTCGGCATGGCCGCGCGCGGCTGGCTGCCGTACGCCTCCACGTTCGCCGCGTTCTTCACCCGCGCCCACGACTTCGTGCGCATGGCGTCCGTCAGCGGCGCCGGGATCAACCTGGTCGGCTCGCACGCCGGTGTCGCCATCGGGCAGGACGGGCCCTCCCAGATGGGCCTGGAGGACCTGGCGATGTTCCGCGGCGTGTACGGCTCGACGGTGCTCTACCCGTGCGACGCCAACCAGACCGCCCGCCTGGTCGCGGCCATGGCCGGCCTCGACGGCATCCGCTATCTGCGCACCTCGCGCGGCGCGACACCGGTGATCTACGGGCCCGGTGAGGAGTTCCCGGTCGGCGGCAGCAGGACGCTGCGCACCAGTGACGAGGACCGGGTGAGCGTGATCGCGGCCGGGGTCACCGTGCCCGAGGCGCTCGCGGCGGCCGACCGGCTCGCCGAGGACGGCATCCGGGTCCGGGTGATCGACCTGTACTCCGTCAAGCCCGTCGACACCGAGACCCTGCGCCGGGCCGCCGACGAGACCGGCTGCCTGCTCACCGTCGAGGACCACCACCCCGAGGGCGGCCTCGGCGACGCCGTCGCGGAGGCCTTCGCCGACGGCCGGCCCGTGCCCCGGCTTCTCCGGCTCGCGGTGCGCACCATGCCGGGCTCGGCCGCGCCCGACGAGCAGCTGAACGCGGCCGGCATCGACGCCGTGGGCATCGTGAACGCCGTGAAACTGCTGGTGGAGGAGAAGGCCGCGCGCTGAGCGGCGCCACAGAGGCCGGCGCCCGCGGCGGACCGCGCCGGCCTCTGTGGCGCGGGCGCGGCCGCAGGGTCAGTCTGGAGCTGGAGCAAAGGAGGGACCATGGCCGGACTGCGCTACGTCTATGCCGTCTGCCGCCCCTTCGACACGCCCCTTCAGTCCCAGCTGACGGGCGTCGCGGGCGCCCCGCCGGGCCTGCTGCGCCACCGCGGTCTGGTCGCGGTCGTCAGTACGGTGCCCGAGGCCGACTTCGGCGAGGAGGCCTTCCAGGCCCACCTGGAGGACCCGGTGTGGCTGGCGGCCACCGTCCGCGCGCACCGCGGTGTGATCGACGCGCTGGCCACGGTCACCACCCCGCTGCCGCTGCGGCTCGGGACCGTCTGCGAGGACGACAGCGTGGCGCGCACGCTGCTGGAGACCCACGAGGACTCCTTCCGCCGGGTCCTGGACCGGCTGGAGGGCCGGGTGGAGTGGGGCGTGAAGGTGTACACGGAGCCGACGGCCGCCCCCGGATCCGCCCGCGAGCCCGGTTCCGCCGCCGGCGCCGGTGTGCCTGCCGGGCCCGGCTTCGCCGCCGAGCCGGGGGAGGCCTTCGTCCGCACCCTGCACGAACGCCTCGCCGGGCGGGCGGAGGCCTGCCGCGTGCGCGTCCCGGCGTGCACCCCGCCGGGCCACGCGGCCCGGAACGTGCTCGACGCGGCCTATCTGGTGCCCCGGGTGCACTGCGAGGAGTTCGTGGAACTGGTGGACCGCACGCGGGCCGAGGAACCGGGAGTCCGGGTGGAACTCACCGGTCCCTGGGCCGCGTACTCCTTCACGGGCGAGGAGACCCGGTACTCCTTCACGGGCGAGGAACCCCGCTGACCTTCAGGCCTCCTTGCGGCACAGGATCTCCCCGTGCAGCACGCCGAACCAGCCGTCCTCCCGCCGGCCCCAGTCCCGCCATGCCTCGGACACCGCCCGCAGCCGCTCCTCGGTCGCGTGCCCGCCCTGCACGGCCCGCTCCGCGTAGGAGGAGGCCACGGTGCGGTCCGCCCACAGCCCGCTCCACCAGGCCCGCTCCTCGGGCGTGGCGAACGTCCAGGTGGCGGACGTCGCGGTGATGTCCCGCAGCCCGGCGGCCCGCGCCCACGCCAGCAGCCGGCGCCCGGCGTCCGGCTCGCCGCCGTTGGCCCGGGCCACCCGCTCGTACAGATCCAGCCAGTCGTCCAGGCCGGGCACCGCCGGGTACCAGGTCATCGCCGCGTAGTCCGCGTCGCGTACCGCGATGAACCCGCCCGGCCTCGTCACCCGGCGCATCTCGCGCAGCGCCTGCACCGGGTCGCCGACGTGCTGGAGCACCTGGTGGGCGTGGACCACGCAGAACGTGTCGTCCGGATAGTCCAGGGCGTGGACGTCGGCGACCGCGAAGTCCACGTTGGCCAGCCCGCGCGCCTGCGCGGTGGCCCGGGCCTGCTCCAGGATGCCGGGCGCGTGGTCGACGCCGGTGACATGACCGTCGGGGACCAGCTCCGCCAGGTCCGCGGTGATGGTCCCGGGACCGCAGCCGATGTCCAGGATCTTCATGTGCGGCTTCAGCGAACCGAGCAGATACGCCGCGGAGTTGGCGGCGGTCCGCCAGGTGTGCGAACGCAGCACCGACGCGTGGTGCCCGTGCGTGTAGACGGCCGTCTCCCGTGCTCTCGGCATGGCGGTTCCCCTTCACCTCTGGTCCGGCGGTGGTCCGACGGTGGTACGGATCACCGTACGCGCGCAGGCCGAATGATGAGACCGCCGTTTCGCATCATGGACTGACGGTGCGTCAGAGAATGGGTGCGCGGACGCTGCCGCGCAAGGGCCGTGCGACGGCGGGCGCGGGCCCGGCGGCCCGGCCCCCGCATGCGTGCGGATACCCTGAGGTGCCCGCTTCCGTGCGCGCGTGCGCCGGGCGCATGACCGGCGCGAAGGGAGAACCCCGCATGCGTCTGCTCCTCGTCCGTCACGGCGAGACCCCCTCCAACGTGGACCACCGCCTGGACACCGCCGTACCCGGACCGGGACTCACCCCGCTCGGCGAGGCACAGGCCGCCGCCCTGCCCGAGGCGCTCGCCGACGAGCACATCGACGCCCTCTACGTCTCCACCCTGCTGCGCGCCCAGCTGACGGCGGCCCCGCTGGCCGCCGCCCGGGGCCTCGAAACCATCGTCCGCGACGGCATCCGCGAGGTGTCCGCCGGCGACCTGGAGATGCTGCCCGGCGAGTCCACCGAGGGCCGGGAGTACATGCGCACCATCTTCGCGTGGGCGGCCGGCGACACCACCCGGCGCATCCCCGGCGGGGAGAGCGGCGAGGCGGCCCTCGCCCGGTACGACGCCGTCGTCGCCGAGGCCGCGGCCGGCGGCGCCGGAACCGTCGCCCTCGTCAGCCACGGCGCCGCGATCCGCCTGTGGACCGCCGCCCGCGCCGACAACGTCGACGTCGCCTTCGCCGCCGCCCGCCCCCTCCACAACACCGGCGTGATCGTCCTGGAGGGAACCCCGGCCGACGGCTGGAAGACGATCTCCTGGCAGGGCGCCGCGGTGGAACCGGCCGGAGAGCCCGGCCCGACGGGAGAACCCCTCGACGCGGCCCGCTGACCGCCCCGGCACCGAACGCCGCCCGATAAGCGTTTGCCCTGTTCACCGCCCACCCCGCACAATGCCAGGTCATGGGACATCTGGAAGCCGCACACCTCGAGTACCACCTCCCCGACGGGAGGACCCTCCTCGGGGACGTGTCCTTCCGCGTCGGCGAAGGCTCCGCCGTCGCCCTGGTCGGCCCGAACGGCGCCGGCAAGACCACCCTGCTGCGGCTGATCTCCGGCGAGCTCAAACCCCACGGCGGCACCGTCACCGTCACCGGCGGCCTCGGCGTCATGCGCCAGTTCGTGGGCTCCGTACGCGACGAGACGACCGTACGCGACCTGCTCGTCTCCGTCGCCCCGCCCCGCATCCGCGAAGCGGCCAAGGCCGTCGACGACGCCGAGCACGCGATCATGACCGTCGACGACGAAACCGCCCAGCTCGCCTACGCCCAGGCCCTCGCCGACTGGGCCGAGGCCCGCGGCTACGAGGCCGAGACCCTGTGGGACGTGTGCACCACCGCCGCGCTCGGCATGCCCTACGACACGGCCCAGTGGCGGCAGGTGCGCACCCTCTCCGGCGGCGAGCAGAAGCGCCTCGTCCTCGAAGCCCTGCTGCGCGGCACCGACGAGGTCCTCCTGCTGGACGAGCCCGACAACTACCTCGACGTACCCGGCAAACGCTGGCTTGAGGAGCAGCTGAAGCAGACCCGCAAGACGGTCCTGTTCGTCTCCCACGACCGCGAACTCCTCGCCCGCGCCGCCGAGAAGATCATCTCCGTCGAACCGGGCCCGGCCGGTGCCGACGCCTGGGTGCACGGCGCCGGCTTCGCCACCTACCACGACGCCCGCCGCGAACGCTTCGCCCGCTTCGAGGAACTGCGCCGCCGCTGGGACGAGAAACACGCCCAGCTCAAGAAGCTCGTGCTGAGCCTCCGCCAGGCGGCCACCGTCTCCCACGAGCTGGCCTCCCGCTACGCCGCCGCACAGACCCGCCTGCGCAAGTTCGAGGAGGCCGGCCCGCCCCCGGAGCCGCCCCGCGAACAGGACATCACCATGCGCCTCAAGGGCGGCCGCACCGGCGTAAGAGCCGTCACCTGCAAGGGACTTGAACTGACGGGCCTGATGAAACCCTTCGACCTGGAGGTCTTCTACGGCGAACGGGTCGCGGTCCTCGGCTCCAACGGCTCCGGCAAGTCCCACTTCCTGCGCCTCCTCGCCGGCGACGACGTGGCGCACACGGGGGAGTGGAAACTCGGCGCACGCGTCGTCCCCGGCCACTTCGCCCAGACCCACGCCCACCCCGAACTCCACGGCCGCACCCTCCTCGACATCCTGTGGAAGGAACACGCCCAGGACCGGGGCCCGGCCATGTCCCGGCTGCGCCGCTACGAGCTGACCCAGCAGGCCGAGCAGGCCTTCGACCGGCTCTCCGGTGGCCAGCAGGCCCGCTTCCAGATCCTCCTGCTGGAGCTCGCCGGCGCCACCGCGCTGCTCCTCGACGAGCCCACCGACAACCTTGACCTGGAATCGGCCGAGGCCCTCCAGGAAGGCATGGAGGCCTTCGACGGCACGGTCCTCGCCGTCACCCACGACCGCTGGTTCGCCCGCTCCTTCGACCGCTACCTCGTCTTCGGCACCGACGGCCGCGTCCGCGAGACCCCGGAACCCGTCTGGGACGAACGCCGCGTCGAACGCGCCCGCTGACCTCCCGCACCCCGCGCCCCCGGGCCTTCGCAGGCTCAGGGCGCGGGATCTTCGTATGGTGGATGGCAGGAACCCCGGCCTCCCGGGATCCTCCCGGCAGCACGCTCGGGGCCGGGACCACGGACACGACGAGCGGGGCACCACCATGACCGGAGTCGACCCCAGCCGACTGGACGACCAGCAGCTCATGAAAGAGCTGGAGACGATCCACCGCACGCGCCACGACACCCTGCTGTACGGCTCCAACGACGCGCTGCGCGCCCACAACGAGCGCATGGCGCAGCTGGAGGGCGAGTACCTGCGCCGCAACCCGCGCCGCCTCGTCAGCGCGGGCCGCACCCGCGAGGGCGCCCGCGACCGCTGCTGCGGCGACACCGCCACCCCGCGCACCGCCGGCGCCTGACCGCCACCCGCGCCCACACCCCCGGGGCCGCCCCTGCCCGGCCTTCGCCCCCACCTGCCCGCGCCCGAACCCTGCCGTGCCGGTCGCCGACCGCGCCGTACCCACCGCCGTACCGCGCCGCGCGGTGCCGTACCGGACGCCGCCGCACCCCTCCCGCGTGCCTGGCCGCCCCCTCGCCCCGCGACCGCAGGCCCGCGGCACGGCAGAGCCTCCTCGCCGGGCCCGGCAGTGACACCGGCGCGGGCGTCCGCCCATGCCGCCGCCGACCGCGCCGTGCCACCACGTGTCCGCCCCCGCACCGCCCCGAACAGGCGCCGCGCGCCCCCGTCACCCGGCTGGGCGTCCCCGTCCCGCGAATGGGGTCCGGCGACGCGCGGTCCGGCGCCGCACGGGCTGTGATGGCAACCAGGGCACACCCCGTGCCCCCGGCCCCGTGCCCGTGGCGCCGTCCGGCAGCGCCCGCCGTACACGCGGGCCCGCCGATCCGCCGCAGCCCGTCGAGGAGCCCGTCCCATGCGCCGCACCGCCCGTGCCCTGTCCGTCGCCCTCGCCGCCGGTGCCGCCCTGTTCCTGCCCGGCCCCACCGCCACCGCCGCCCCGGCCGGCCCCCTCCCCACCGTCGTCGCCGCGAACTGCGACACCACGACCGGCACCTCGCCCGGCAACGCCACCGGCCCTCCTCCGCCCGGCAACGCGACCGGCCCCATGGCCGGCCCCGTGACGGGCCCCATGACGGGCCCCATGACCGGCGGCGGGACCGGTGGGGGGTCCGGCGGCGGGACCGGCTCTATGTCCGGCTCCGCGACCGGCCCCACGACCGGAGGCGCGACCGGTCCTTTGTCCGGCGGCGCCACCGGCCCTCCGCCCGGCGGCGTGACCGGCCCAATGTCCGGTGGCGCGACCGGCCCCTTGCCCGGCTCCGCCACCGACCCCTTGTCCGGTGGCGCGACCGGCCCGTCGTTCGGCACCGGCGCTGCGGCCGGCGCCCTGCCCGACCCCGCCAGTGACCCGCTGCCCGGCGCCGTCGAGGCTCCGGCCCAGCTCTTCCCCGAAACCAAACCCTGCGCCGACAGCGGCGGCACCCAGTGCCGGCCCGGGGACGCCTCCTGCCGGGAGAGCACCGGCTGCCGGGACGGCGAGGCCTGCGCCGACCGCACCCCGTGCCGCGACACCGCACCGTGCCAGAGCGGCGGACGCGACTGCCTCACCAGCGGGAGCGGAAGCGCGAGCGGGAGGGGAGGCGTCACCGGAAGCGGCGCCTGCTCCGACACGGACACCCACACCCACACCTGCACCGAGCCCAGCGACCCGCGGCACGACTCCCCGCACGCCGCCCCGTCGCACGGCACCCCGTCCCGCGACGGCGACGACTGCGCCCCGGCCGGCGTGCAGCACGGTGTCGAGGCCGGGCAGGGCGGCAGCTTCACCGGCTCCGTCCCCGCCCTCGTCGCCGGCGGCATCCTCATCGCCGCCGCCTGCGCCGGGGCCGGCCACCGGCTCCACGGCCACCGGCGCGGAGCGGCGGGCCGCCCTACCGGAGGATGACCGGGACAACGCCCGCACCGCTCACAGGCGCCCGCCCGCCGGGTACACCCACCGGAGACCGGCCCCCCCTCCCGCGCCGGCTGCCGTACCCCGCGACCCCGGACAGCGGACTGCACAGCAGCCCACGACGAGCCCACGACGACCCATCACGGACTGCGCGGAGGCGGACATGCGGCGCACGGACCCCGAGGGCCACGGCCCCGTCCGCTACGGCCCGCCCCTGCCCGGCGACGGCCTGCCCGTGCTCCCCGAACTCACCGCCGTACTCGCCGCCGCCGCCCGCCGCACCGACGCCCAGCCCGTCGGCGGCGCCCCCGGCCTCCTCGAAGCGGCCTGCGGCTACTGGACCCGGCGCGGCCTGCCCACCGTCCCCGACCAGGTCGCCGCCGGCCCCGGCGCCCCCGCCCTGCTCCTCGCCCTCACCGCCGCCCTCGCCTCGGACGGCGCCGACGTCCTCGTACCCCGCCCCTGCGCCGCCTGGTGGGCGCCCTACGCCCGGATCCTCGGCCGGCCCGTCTACCACGTGCCCACCCCCGCCGAGAGCGGCGGCGTCCCCGACCCCTACGCCCTGCTGGAGACCGTCCGCCGGGTCCGCACTGAGGGCGGCGACCCCCGGCTGCTCGTGCTGTCCGTCGCCGACGACCCCACCGCCACCGTCGCCGCCCCCGAACTCCTCCACGAGACCGTCGAAGCCGCCACCTCCGAAGGCCTGCACCTGGTCAGCGACGAGACCTGGCGCGACACCCTGCACGACCCCCACGACACCGTCCTGCTCAGCCCCGCCGAGATGCGCCCCGACCGGGTCACCGTCGTCACCGACCTCGCCGGCTCGCTGCTGCCCCCCGGCTGGCCCGCCGCCGTCGCCCGCTTCCCCGCGACCGGACCCGGACTCCACCTCCACGCGCGCGTGCTCGACATCCTCACCGCACTCGGCGCCCGCGTCGCCGCCCCCGTCGCCGCCGCGGCCGGCTACGCCCTCGACGAACCCCCGCCCGTCACCGAGCGCCGCGAGCACACCGTACGCCTCCACGCGCGCGTGGCCGCCGCCGCGCACGCCACGCTCGTCGCTGCCGGTGCCCTCGCCCGCCCCCCGCAGGCCGGCCGCCACCTCTACGCCGACCTCGGCCCCCTGCGCGCACCCCTCGCCGCCCAAGGAGTCGGCGACGCCCAGGAGTTGGAGGACTTCCTCACCACCCGCCTCGGCATGCCCGCACCCGGCGGCCACCGCTTCGGCGACGACCTCGCCGCCCTGCGCGTACGCCTCGCCACCGGCCCCCTGCTCGGCACCACCGACGACGAACGCGCGGAATGCCTCACGTCCCCCACACCGTTGGAACTGCCGCACGTGCACCGCGCGTTGATCTCCTTGACATCGCTCCTCGACGATCTCCGCGACGAAGCCCAGCGACGGGAGTCCCCTCGATGACGCAGCAGACGCAGCAGACGCACGAGCCAGGATCGCCCACGACGACCTCACCCACGCCTCCCGCGTCTCCCACGGCACCCGCGGCCACGACCGCCGTCACCGTGGCCGCACCGACACCCCTCGCCCCCTCCGTCCCGCCCCTCGCCGAGCCCCGCCCCCTGGGCGAACACCGCGTGTGGCCACGGACGTTCCACGACCGGCTCACCGCCCCGCTGCCCGGCCTCAGAGCCATGGCCCGCTTCGCCCGCGAAGGCGCCGTACGCCCCGGCACCGAAGGCCTCGCCGACCTCCCCCTGCTCCCCGTCGAACCCGGCCCGCTGCCCCGCCCCGACACCCACACCCTCGCCGTCACCTGGGCCGGACACGCCAGCTGGATCGTCCGCATCGGCGGCCTGACCGTCCTCACCGACCCCGTCTGGTCCCGCCGCATCCTCGGCGCCCCCGCCCGCATCACCCCGGTCGGCGTCCCCTGGGACAACCTGCCCCGCATCGACGCCGTCGTCATCAGCCACAACCACTACGACCACCTCGACGCCCCCACTCTGCGCCGACTCCCGCGCACCACACCGCTGTTCGTCCCCGCCGGGCTCGCCCGCTGGTTCAGGCGCCGCCGCTTCACCCACGTCACCGAACTCGACTGGTGGGAGGGCGCCGAACTGGCCGGAGTCCGCTTCGACTTCGTCCCCGCCCACCACTGGTCCAAGCGCACCCTCACCGACACCTGCCGCAGCCTGTGGGGCGGCTGGATCCTCACCGGCACCGACGGCCGACGCCTCTACTTCGCCGGCGACACCGGCTACGGCCACTGGTTCTCCCGCATCGGCCGCCGCTACCCCGGCATCGACCTCGCCCTCATGCCCATCGGCGCCTACGAGCCCCGCTGGTGGCTCAGCGACGTCCACTGCGACCCCGAGGAAGCCGTCCAGGCCACCCTCGACCTCGGCGCCCCCCGCATGGCACCCATGCACTGGGGCACCTTCGTCCTCTCCGCCGAACCCGTCCTCGAACCACTCACACGCGTGCGTGCGGCCTGGGAGAAGGCAGGCCTGGTACGGGAAGACCTGTGGGACCTTCCGGTGGGAGCGTCACGCCGGCTCGACCGGAGCACCACCCCGAACAGGGCGCGGCAAACCGCCCGGTCGACCCCGACGAACCCGCACCCCGAAACGCACACCCACCCCGACACCGCTACCGAAACCGCCGCACCACACTCGGCACCCCACTGACCACCACTGTCAGCGCCACCGCCGCCACAACCCCCTCCCACGGCTCACGGAACAACCCACCCCCCAGGATCCCGATGACCTGATACGTCGCCGCCCACGCCAGACACGCCGCCACATTCCCCCGGCCGAACCGCCCGAGCGGCCAATCAGCCATCAGACAAGCCAACATCACCGGAATCCGGCCCGCCGGCACCAGCCGGGACAACACCAGCACCGCAACCCCGTGCCCGGCCAGCCTCCCCCGCGCCGAAGCCAGCGCAGCGTCCGGCGCCCGCGACCGGATCGCCTCCAGCCACCGCGACCCACCCCGCGACCGCATCCCACGCCGCCCCAGCCAGTACAACGCCCCGTCCCCCAGGAACGCCGCCGACGACGCCGTCACGAACACCAGCCCCAACGAGAACGGCGCCGTCTGATGGAACGCCACCACCGCCGCCGAACTCACCAGCGCCCCCGTCGGCACCACCGGCACCAGCGCCCCGATCAACACCAGCAGGAACAACGACGGATAACCGATCGCCTGCTGCGTCGACTCCGGCGGCACCACCGGCCCCGCAGGCGCCGCCGCGGCCGCCCACACCCCCGCGGACACCGGCAGGCTCACCGCGCGACCTCCAGCCGCACACTCTCGCCGTGCCCCAGCCTGCGCACCACCACCTGCGGCGCCACCACCCCCGCCCACCGCACGAACTCGTCCCCCGGCGCGGAGAACTCGTGCGGCCGCACCGCATCCATCCCGATCGGCCAGTACGTCCCGTAATGCACCGGAACCGCCAGCCGCGGCGCCAGCCCGGCCAGCGCCCGCGCCGCCCGCCCCGCATCCAGATGCCCCTCACCCAGGAACGGCCCCCAGCCGCCCACCGGCAGCAACGCCACATCCACCGGCCCGACCCATGCCGCCATCGCGTCGAACAACCCCGTGTCCCCCGCGAAATACGTCCGCGCCTCCCCCTCCACGACATACCCCAGCGCCGGCGCACGACGCGGCCCCACCGGCAACCGCCGCCCGTCGTGCGCCGCGGGCACCACCCGGATCCGCACCTCACCGGCGCACACCTCGTCCCCCGGCACCACCTCGCTCACCCGCAACTGCCGCAGCCGGCAAAGCGCCGGCACCGCCCGCCGCGCACCCCGGGGCACGAGCAGGCGCGTACCCGGCGCGAGCGACGCCAGCGAGGGCACATGCAGATGATCGGCGTGCAGATGGGACACGACCACCACGTCCGCGCGCCGGGCCCCGGCCGGCGGCACGTCCCCCCGGCGCCGCCGCAGATGCGCGAGCCGGCGCGCGAACAGAGGATCGGTCAGCACCCGTGTCCGCGCATCCTCGATCGTGCAGGTCGCGTGACCCCACCAGGTGATCTCCACCGGCACCTTCTTACGCCTCCTTCACGCGACTCCCCGAAGCCTACGGGCAGGAGTAGGGTCGGCGGCGAAACCCGGAGGTGAGGGGGACGCCATGGGACAACCGCAGGCCGCCTCCGGCATGCCCGCGCCCGTACGGGTCACCGCCATCGCCAGTCTGACCCCGCTGGAGGAACTGGAGGCCGACCCCTTCCTCGTCGACGCCCGCAGCCAGCACGCCATGTGCGCCCGCTGGGCCGCCGAGCACGGATACGTCGTCGCCCGCGAACTCCTCGTCGGCGGCCTGCGCTTCGACCACTGCGCCCTGTGGGACGGCGTCCGCCCCGGCATCGACGTGTTCGTCGCCCCCAGCCTGCGCGTCCTGCGCCGAGCCCTGTCCTCCGTCGAGGCCTTCACCGCCGAATGCGCCCGGCGCGGAGTACGCGTGGAAACGGCCGACCGCGCCGAACCGGCCTACGACGCCCAGATGAAGGCCCGCGTCCACCGCCGGCTGTCCATGCCGACCGCCGGCTACGACGGCCGCTGAGCCGTCGCCGAGCCGCACGGCCACAAGCCGGCGCCCCCGGACCGGTATGACAAGGTGGAGCGGGGCCCGGCCGTCGAGCGGGCCGGGACGTGGGGTGGACAGGGCGTGCGTGGCGTACGAGGCGTACGGGGCGTTCCGTGGCGGCGGGTCGCCGGCCAGATCGGACGCAGCACCACCGTATGGGCGGCCTCCACCCTCACCATGCTGGCCCTCGCCGCCCTCCTGCCCGACTTCCAACTCCGGTCCGCCGACGGCGACAGCGCCACCCGGATCGCCATCACCGCCGCCTGCGGCGCCGGCGCCTTCGGCGTCCTGTCGGCCGTCGTCTGGCCACTCCTGGTCCGGCTCCTGCTCCTCGTCCCCGCCCTCTTCCTCGGCCTGCTCGTCTTCGTCCTCAACGGCTCCCTGCTGCTGCTCGCCCTGCGCATCAACCCCTCCGGCCGGGGCGCGGCAGCCCCGGAGACCGCGGTCATCGTGGCCGCCGTGATGTCCGCCGTCGCCTCGGCCACCGGCGCGGCCCTCGCCGTACGCGACGACGAGGCCTACCGCCGCCGCCTGCACCGCCTCGCCGCCCGCCGCCGCAGATCCGACCCACCCTGCCCCACCACCCCCGGCCTGGTCTTCGTCCAACTCGACGGCGTCGGCCACGACGTCCTGACGGCGGCGGTCGGCAAGGGGCTGATGCCGACGGTGGCCGGGTGGCTGGCGACGGGCGACAGCGCGCCGTCGACGGTGGACGTGTCGGCAGTCGACGGTGTGCGGTCGACGGTGGACGTGCCGGCGGTCGACGGTGTGCGGTCGACGGTGGACGTGCCGGCGGTCGACGGTGTGCGGTCGACGGTGGATGCGTCGGGGGTCGACGGTATGCATTCGACGGTCGACGCGCGGCTGGTCGACCGTATGCATGCGACGGTCGACGCGCGGCCGGTCGACGGTATACGGTCCACGGTTGACCGTCGCCCTGTCGACGGCGGACAGGAGACAGCCGACGGTCGAACGCCGACAGTCGACGGTCGATCGCATACACCCACAGCCGCAGCCCCACCTCCACCGCCAGCCACCCACCGCCTCACCCCCTGGCGCACCGACTGGTCCAGCCAGACCGGTGCCAGCCAGCTCGGCATTCTCCATGGCAGCACCTTCGACGTGCCGGCGTTCCGCTGGTACGAGAAGGACCGCGGCGAGGTGATGGTGTGCAACCGGCCGACGAGCGCCGCCGAACTGCAGCGCCGCGCCGCCGTGCACACCGGCGACGGCGGACTGCTCACCATCGACGGCGCCAGCCGCGGCAACCTCTTCAGCGGCGGCGCCGGCGAGCAGGCCCTCGTCCTGTCCATCGCCGCCCGCCGACGGGGCAAGGAGAACCGGTCCCGCGCCGGTTACTTCGCCTACTTCTCCGACCCCGCCAACGCCGTACGCACCGCCCTGTCCTTCGGCGCCGAAGTCGCCCGCGAGGTCGGCCAGTCCGTCCGGGCCCGGCTGCGCGGACAGCGCCCCCGGGTCGGCCGCGGCGGCCTCTACCCCCTCGTGCGGGCCTTCGCCACCGTCGTCGAGCGGGACGTCGTCGTCGCCGCGGTGATGGGCGACATGCTCGCCGGGCGCACCGCCGTCTACGCCGACCTGGTCGCCTACGACGAGGTCGCCCACCACTCCGGCCCGCACAGCCGGGACGCCGAGAAGGTGCTGCAACGCCTCGACCGCGCCCTCGCCCTGCTCCAGCGCGTCGCCGAACACGCCCCCCGCCCCTACCGCCTCGTCGTCCTCTCCGACCACGGTCAGAGCCCCGGCGAGACCTTCCACGGCCGTTACGGCCTCTCCCTCGGCGACCTCGTCCGCGCCGGCTGCGGACTGCCCGTGCCGCACCGCGCGGGACGTACCCGAAGCGGCGCCGAGGCCCGGGCCGCCGTGCGGGCCGCGCTGCGCCGGCCGGTGGAGGAGGCGGGCGAGCAGCACCGCCCCGCCCGCGCCCTCCGGGCGGGCGGACCCCCCGCCCGCCCCGCCCCCGGTTCCGAGCCGATCGTGCTGGCCTCCGGCAACCTCGGCCTGATCTCCTTCCCGGACGTGCACCACCGTATGACCCGGGAGGAGATCGACGCCCGCCATCCCGCCCTGCTCACCACCCTCGCCCACCACCCCGGCATCGGCTTCCTGCTGGTGCGCAGCGCGGAGCACGGCGGTGTGGTGCTGGGCGCGCACGGCGCCGAGGTCCCGCTGGCCGACCTGACCGACGCGTCCGGGCCGCTGGCCCCGTTCGGGCCCGGCGCCGCCGACGCCGTCCGGCGCACCCACTCCTTCCCGCACACCGCCGACATCATGGTGAACTCCGCGTACGACCCGGCCGGCGGCGAGGTGCTCGCCTTCGAGGAGCAGATCGGCTCCCACGGCGGCCTCGGCGGCGCCCAGTCCCGCCCGTTCCTCCTCTCCCCGCTCGGCCTGTCCGCACCGGCCTCGGACCGCGAGGAACTCGTCGGCGCCGAACAGGTCCACCACGTACTGCGCCGCTGGCTGCGCGAGCTGAACGGCCCCGAGGTCCCGCTCACCACCGCCACCGAGGAGGAGGAACAGGCGGCCTGAACACCGCGCTAGGCCCGGCGGAACGCACCGTCACCTTCCGTTCACCACGTGTGGGCCGGTCTTCGGCATGCGGCGGGCCCGGATGTGATCGGATGGGGACACGGAACCCGGAAACGGCACCCGGAAACGGGACCGACCACCCGCGAAAGGAACCACCGTGGCCACCACGCGTACCGCGCACACCGTCTGGGAGGGCGAGCTGCTCACGGGCAGCGGCACCGTCACCTTCGACTCCTCCGGCATCGGCTCGCAGCCGGTGTCGTGGCCGTCGCGCGCCGAGCAGGCGAACGGCAAAACCAGCCCCGAGGAGCTGATCGCCGCCGCCCACTCCAGCTGCTTCTCCATGGCCCTCTCGCACGGTCTGACCGGCGCCGGCACCCCGCCGACCCGCCTGGAGACCAAGGCCGACGTGACCTTCCAGCCGGGCGAGGGCATCACCGGCATCCACCTCTGGGTGCGCGGCGAGGTCCCCGGCCTCGACGAGGAGGGCTTCGCCTCGGCCGCCGAGGACGCCAAGAAGAACTGCCCGGTCAGCCAGGCCCTGGCCGGTACGACCATCACGCTCTCGGCCGAGCTGGCCTGACGCCCCCGCGCCGTGCCGTGCCGCGTCCCGTCCCGGGGCGCGGCACCGCCGTTCCCGCAGACCGAGCGCGTCCGGGGTCCGCCATCCGGTATCCCGCCATTGACACCGCCGTACGCACGTCATGTGCTGGGAGTGCCGAAGGACGCCCTGGCGCGAGCGGAAGGGGACGGATCATGGCACGTGCGGTCGGGATCGATCTCGGGACGACGAACTCGGTGGTGGCCGTCCTGGAGGGCGGCGAGCCCACCGTCGTCACCAACGCGGAGGGCGCGCGGACCACGCCGTCGGTGGTGGCGTTCGCGAAGAACGGGGAGGTGCTGGTCGGCGAGGTCGCCAAACGGCAGGCCGTGACGAACGTGGAGCGCACCGCCCGCTCGGTGAAACGGCACATGGGCGACGCCGCTTGGCGCTTCCCGGACAGCGGTACGGTCGACGGTTCCCGGCTGCGCGCGCAGGAGCTGTCGGCGCGGGTGCTGCAGAAACTGAAGCGGGACGCGGAGGCCTACCTCGGCGAGGACGTCTCGGACGCGGTGATCACCGTGCCCGCGTACTTCGACGACGCCCAGCGCCAGGCCACCAAGGAGGCCGGGGAGATCGCCGGCCTGAAGGTGCTCAGGATCATCAACGAGCCCACCGCGGCCGCCCTCGCCTACGGCCTGGACCGGGGCGAGGAGCAGACGGTCCTGGTCTTCGACCTCGGCGGCGGCACCTTCGACGTGTCCCTGCTGGAGATCGGCGACGGCGTCATCGAGGTGAAGGCCACCAACGGTGACACGCACCTCGGCGGCGACGACTGGGACCAGCGGATCGTCGATCATCTGACGAAGCGGTTCAAGGCCGGGCACGGCATCGACCTGGGTGCCGACAAGATGGCCGTGCAGCGGCTGCGGGAGGCCGCCGAGAAGGCCAAGATCGAACTGTCGTCGTCCTCCGAGACCACGGTCAACCTGCCCTACATCACTGCCTCCGCCGCGGGCCCGCTGCACCTGGAGGAGAAACTGACGCGGGCCCAGTTCCAGGAGCTCACCGCGGACCTGCTCGACCGCTGCAAGCAGCCCTTCCATCAGGCGGTGCAGGACGCGGGCATCGAGCTGTCCGCGATCGACCACGTCATCCTCGTCGGCGGCTCGACCCGGATGCCCGCCGTCACCGACCTCGTGCGTGAACTCACCGGCAAGGACCCGCACAAGGGCGTCAACCCCGACGAGGTCGTCGCCGTCGGCGCCGCCCTGCAGGCGGGTGTGCTGCGCGGTGACGTGAAGGACGTCCTCCTCCTCGACGTCACCCCGCTCTCCCTCGGCATCGAGACCAAGGGCGGCATCATGACCCGGCTGATCGAGCGCAACACCACGATCCCGACGCGCCGTTCGGAGATCTTCACCACCGCCACCGACAACCAGCCCTCGGTCGGCATCCAGGTCTACCAGGGCGAACGCGAGATCGCCGCCTACAACAAGAAACTCGGCGTCTTCGACCTCACCGGACTGCCGCCCGCCCCGCGCGGCGTCCCGCAGATCGAGGTCGCCTTCGACATCGACGCCAACGGGATCATGCACGTCTCCGCCAAGGACCTCGCCACCGGCCGCGAGCAGAAGATGACCGTCACCGGCGGCTCGGCGCTGCCCAAGGACGACATCGACCGCATGATGCGCGAGGCGGAGCAGTACGCCGAGGAGGACCGCCGGCGCCGGGAGGCCGCCGAGACCCGCAACCAGGCCGAACAACTCGTCTACCAGACCGAGAAGTTCCTCCGCGACAACGAGGACCGCATCCCCGCCGACACCAGGTCGCAGGTCCAGGAAGCGGCCACGGACCTCAAGGGCCTCCTGGACCGGAAGGCGGACACCGGCGAACTGCGCACCGGCGTCGAGAAACTCGCCACCGTCAGCCAGAAGATGGGCCAGGCCATGTACGCGAACACCTCCGCCGGCGCCGGCGAACCGGGCGCGGCCACGGAGCAGGGGACTCCCGCCGACGAGGAAGGCGTGGTGGACGCGGAGATCGTGGACGAGGACAGGGACACCAAGGGGGGTGCGGCCTGACTCCTCGGCCGCCCCCGGCCCCGGCGGCCGGGTGCGTCGACGGTATACGGGCGACAGGATCCCGCAGGCGTTGGTCCGTACGGGAGGTCACAGGCCCCGTACGCGGGTCACAGGGCCTCGCGGAACTCCCGCAGCAGGGTCTGTGTGCGCCGCGCCGATGCGGCCCGGGCCGTCATGTGGTCCAGCACCTCCAGATGTGCGGCCACCTCGCGACGGGAGTCCAGGTACAGCGCGCCGGTCAGATACTCGGTGAACACCATGTCCGGCAACTCCGGCTCGGCGAACCGGAACAGCGTGAACGGCGCGTACGTCCCCGGGTGCGGGCCCGCCGAGAACTCGGCGATCTGCAGCGTGACCCGGTCCCGCCCGGCGAACTCCAGCAGCTTGTCCAGCTGGTCGCGCATCACCTTCCCGCGCATGCTCACCGGGCGCCGCAGCACCGTCTCGTCCATGATCACCCACAGGTGGGGCGGATCGTCCCGCTCCAGCAGCCGCTGCCGCTCCAGGCGCAGCGACACGTGCCGTTCCACGGTGTGCGGTGAGGTCTGCCCGACCGTGCCGGCTTCCATCACCGCGCGTGCGTACTCCTCGGTCTGGAGCAGGCCGGGTACGAAGTGCGGCTCGTAGGAGCGGATGATCCGGGCGGCGCCCTCCAGGCTGACGTACATGCTGAACCAGTCCGGCAGCACGTCGTGGAACCGCTGCCACCAGCCCGGCTGGTTCGCCTCCTCGGCCAGCCGCACGAACGCGGCCGCCTCCTCCTCGGGCACCCCGTAGGTCTCCAGCAGTACCTGCACGTAGGGGATCTTCAGGGCGACGTCGGCCATCTCCATGCGCCGTACGGTCGCCGACGCCACCCGCAGGACTCGGGCGGCCTCGTCCCGGGTGAGGGCCGCCGCCTCGCGCAGCTCCTGCAACCGCTTGCCGAGCACCACCTGGCCCACGGTGGGCGCAGCCCGACGCTCACTCACGCCACGCCTCCCCTACGCGCCGAAGTACCCGGGCAGTCTGCCACGTGATCGCCTCTCGCACACGGGTCCGAGGGCATCAAGATGGCCGACGAACGCCGGGGCAGCGGGGGAGGAACGTGGTAAGGGCAGGCAGGGGACCGGTACGGGCGGTTAACCGGCCATCGTGTGCAGGTACTTGGCGGTGGCCGGGTCCGCGGGCAGGAACGTCTCGATGGCGAGTTCGGCGACCGTGACGTCCATCGGTGTGTTGAAGGTGGAGATCGACGACACGAACGACAGGATCCGGCCGTCGTGCTCGATACGCAACGGCAGCGCGAAGTACGCGACCGGGCCCGCCGGTTCACCGTCCCCGCCGTCTTCGACGTCGCCCCGCGCGCTCTCGGGCACCGGATAGCCCGCCACCTCCTCGTACAGGGCGCGCAGCCGCTCCGAGCGCTGCAGGGCGATCTGTCGCTCCATTTGCTCCAGCAGATGCCCGCGCCAGGCACGCAGGTTGCGGATGCGCGGCGCCAGCCCCTGGGGGTGCAGGGTCAGCCGCATCGCGTTCGGCGCCGGCGCCAGCAGCGTTTCCGGCACCCCGTCCAGCAGCATCGCGATGCCCCGGTTCGCGGCCACGACCGTGTAGCAGGCGTCGACCACCAGCGCGGGGTAGGGCTCGTAGCACTGGATGAGGTGGTCCAGGCCGGCCCGCAGCGCGCCCAGCGCCGGGTCGTCCAGCGGGGTCTCGGGGTAGTGCGGGGCGTAACCGGCCGCCAGCAGCAGGGAGTTGCGCTCGCGCACCGGCACGTCCAGATGCTCGGCGAGCCGCAGCACCATCTCCTCGCTCGGCCGCGACCGGCCGGTCTCGATGAAACTGATGTGCCGCGCCGAGGAGTCGGCGCGCAGCGCCAGCTCCAGCTGCGAGACCCGGCGCCGCTCCCGCCAGGCGCGCAGCAGCGGGCCGACGCCCTTGTCGGCGGCGGTGACGGCGGCGGGGGCGGTGGCGGACGCGGAAGGACCGGAAGCGACAATGGTCATACGTCCGACCGTAGTCGAGGAGCTGCTTCAGTTGAGCACGAACGAGCCGTGGCACACGACGTGGCGGTCCCCGTCCCTCCAGGCCGCGGCCGTCCACCGGGCCAGGGTGCGCGGCTGCCTCCTCGGCGGCGCGCTCGGTGACGCCCTCGGCTACCCCGTGGAGTTCTCCTCACTGGACCGCATCCGCGCCGCGCACGGTCCGCGCGGCGTCACCGGCCTCGTACCCGGCGCGCACGGAGCGGTCGGGCTGATCAGCGACGACACCCAGATGACCCTGTTCACCGTCGAGGCCCTGATCCAGGCGCACGCACGGCAGCGCGACAAGGGCATCGGCGGCGCCTGGCCACTGCTGCTGCGCCAGGCCTACGAGCGCTGGCTGGAGACCCAGTCCAGGCCCGGCCCCGACCAGCCCGTGCCGCGGCAGCCCGGCACACCGCCGCCCGCCGGACTGGTCGGCGAGGCCTGGCTGTACTCCCGCCGCGCGCCCGGAAACGCCTGCCTGTCCGGTGTCGCCCAGATGTACGCGCCCGACCCAGCGCTCCCGCTCGACGGCACACCGGGCCAGGTCAACCCCGACTCCAAGGGCTGCGGCACGGTCATGCGCTCGGCCCCCTTCGGCCTCGCGGCCCCCGCCGACGCGGCCTTCGCCATGGCGGCGCGCGGCGCCCAGATCACCCACGGCCACCCCACCGGCTACTACGCGGCCGGCGCGCTCGCCGCGATCGTCGCGCACCTGCTCGCCGGGGACTCGCTGGAAGGAGCGGTGCTGCGCACACTGCGGCTGCTGGAGCGGCACCGCGGCCACACGGAGACCACGGCCGCCCTGCGCGCCGCCCTCGACCTCGCCGACGACGGGGCACCGACCGCCGAGAAGACCGAGTCCCTCGGCGCGGGCTGGGTCGCCGAGGAGGCCCTCGCCATCGGCGTGTACTGCGCGCTCGCCGAGCCCGACGTCGAACGGGCGCTGCTGCTCGCCGTCAACCACTCGGGCGACAGCGACTCCACCGGCTCGATCTGCGGCAACCTCCTCGGCGCGCTGCACGGCGACACCGGTCTGCCGCACGACTGGGTCGCCCGGGTGGAGGGCCGCCACCGGATCGCGGCCCTCGCCGACGACCTGGCGGCGGAGTGCGCACGGGCCTGACGTGGCAGGCTGAACGAGAACCGCCGACGCGAAGGGAGCCGAACGCCATGGCCGTTCAACCGCTGTCGCAGAAGGAGATCGAGGACCGGCTCGCGGAGCTGCCCGGCTGGTCGCTGGACGGGGACAAGCTCGCCCGCTCCTACCGGCTCGGGTCGCATGTCGCGGCGGCGGCGCTGGTCATGCACATCGCCGCGGTCCAGGACGAGCTGGACCACCACTCCGACCTCACTCTCGGCTACCACACTGTCTCCCTCACCGTGCACACACACAGCGCGGGCGGCGCCGTCACCGAGAAGGACTTCGCACTCGCCCGCAGGGTGGAGGACATCGCCCCAGGTCACGGCGCACACTGAGAAACGTGCTCGACTACGACAAGGAAGCCGACGCGTACGACGCGTCCCGCGGCGGCGAGGCCCGTGCCCACGCCGCCGCCGAAACGGTGCTCGGTCTGATCCCCGAGGGGCCGGGCCGGCTCCTCGACGTGGCCTGCGGCACCGGCATCCTTACCCGCCGGCTGGCCGCCGACCGCCCCGCACTGCGGGTGACCGGCGCCGACCTCACCGCCGAGATGGTCCGCAGGGCCGGGGCGAGACTCCCGGGCGCCGTCGTCCGCGCCGACAGCCGCCGCCTGCCCTTCCCCACCGGCACCTTCGACGCGGTCACCAGCGTCTGGCTGCTGCACCTGCTGGACGACGCCGGGGACGTCCGCGCGATCGTCGCCGAGTGCGCCCGCGTGCTGCGGCCCGGCGGGGTCTACGTCACCACCGTCGACAAGGCGGACGCGCACGACGTCGGCAGCGACATCGACACCGTCCTCGCCGGCCGCCCGCGCCGCCCCGCCCAGGACGCCGCCGCCACCGTCACCGCGCACGCCGTCCGGCACGGACTGGAGCCGGCCGGCGCGGGCGTGTTCCGCGGCTCCGGCCAGGGCCGCAGCCCGCGCACCACCATCGCCGACCTGCGCCGCGGCTGGTTCACCCAGCTGCCGCCGGGCGAGCCGCGCACCGAGCGGTTCGCCGCGCGCCTTGCCCGCCTCCCGGACCAGGACCGTCCCCGCCCGGACCCGGTGTTCGCCGTGCGGGCGTACCGCAAACCGGCGGCGTCGGCGGGGCAGGGCGTCCGGGCATGACGGGACGGCCGGGCGGCCCCCTGTGCGGGAGGGACCGCCCGGCCGTCGTCGCCCCCGTCGCCTGCGACGGGGCCGTGCACGCGGAGCGCCGGCGGGGACTATTCGAGGAGCTCCGCGTACGAGCCCATGGCCAGGGCGATGTCCGCCTCGGCCCAGAACCGGTGATAGGTGAACGTGGGCGCGGCGCCGCCCTTGAGGTAGGCCTCGATCTTCGACCAGGCCGGGTCGTTCTTGTAGAAGGACCGCAGCGAGGTGAAGGTGGCCGAGGAGTTGATCGCGTCGCCGTTCGGCATGGTGCCGCTCCAGCCGCTCGGCACGTACACGCTGTCGCCGAACCGGCTGTAGTCGGCGCGGGTCTCGGGGACGGCGATGCCGAGGCTGTCCTGGTCGTTGTTCCACATGCCGTCCAGCAGCGCCTTCGCCGTCGATCTGGCCGTCGCGTCACCGGACTTGGCGCCGTAGTACGTCAGCGCCTTCGCGTACGCCGCCGCCACGCCGACGTCGTCGGTGTAGTCGGCGACCGTGACGTGAAGTGAGCTGTTGGCGCCGGGAGTCGACGGGTTCCAGGTGTCCGGCTGCCCGGACCACTGGAGGGTCGAGGGGATCCGGTAGGTGCCGTCGGGGTTGATCGTGGTCTGGGACAGCGCCCACTTCACCCACTTGTCGAGGACCGCCTTCGCGGCGGCGTTGCCCGTCTGCTGGTAGTACTCGGCGACCCGCTCCATCGACCACGCCTGGAAGCCGAACCACTGGTTGGACGGCGGGTCGTGGTAGACCGGCTCCCAGTCGTAGTACATGCCGTAGAAGGTCGGCGTGCCGGCCGGCGGGCTCGCGTACCGGCCCTGCCAGCTGTTGGTCGCGCCGCCCGCGATCGCGCCCTCGGACGACTGGAGCCACCGGTAGAACCCCAGCTGCCGCTGGAGCGACTTTCCCCAGTCCGAGGCGCCCGTCGCCGACTTGGGCTCCAGGTCCGGGTAACTGCTCAGCGCGTAGGCGGCCAGGGGGTTCTGGTAGCCGCCGTGGACATGGCTGGAGCCGATCCGCCAGGCCCAGCCCGCACTGGGGTCGGTGGCGCCGCCCCAGGCGTAGTACCAGGACAGCAGATAGTGCGAGGCGTCCTTGCCGGTGCCGGCCGCGCAGGTCGACGGCCCCACGCAGTTGCCGATCTTCTTGAAGTACTTGTCGTACATCGCGTACCGCAGGTAGTCGCCCATCTTCGCGGCCTTGGCGACCGTCGCGGACACCTCACCGCCCTTACCCTGCGCCTTGGCCCACACGTCCGCCCAGTACGCCGCCTGCACCGCGCGGGCGTCCGCGTCCGGGGCGTCGGTGTACTTCCACTGCTTCGCGTAGGAGTTGTCGCCGGTGAACAGGTCCAGGTAGCCGTTCTTTCCGCCGTACTTGAAGGCGTCGCAGGTCGGCTGTGGGACCGTCTCCCAGACCGACTCCTGCGGCCCGCGCTGGAAGGTGTTCAGGTACGACGGCCCGCTCGCCGTCGGGCCGCCCTCGCAGGTGCCGCCGGGTGTGTCGCCGTAGCCGTAGACGTTGTCGACGTCCTCGATCCAGTGCATACCGTATACATCGTCCGTACCGTATGCAGTCTTCAGTTCACCGGCGATCGGATCCGATCCCACGGACACCGACGTGTCCAGCTTCGCCGGATACTGGTCCGGAGTGTCCTCCTCGGGCGCGTACGTCGCCGGCTTGGAGGCGTTGTAGAAGGAGTTCGCCGGCTGGTCGGCGTGCGTGGGGATCATGTACTTCTCCATGAGCGTCCACGCGCCGTTGAACTTCGACCAGTCACCGGTGACCTTGCCGTACATCGCCTGGAGCCAGAGCAGGTAGCTCCAGGCCTCCGACGTGGTCTCGTGGCCGTAGTCCGGGGCCTCGACGATCAGTGTCTCCACCGAGTGGTACGGGATGCCCTGAGGAGAGAAGTAACCGTTTGCGGGATCGGTGATCTTCCCGTAGAGATCCAGGAAGCGTGCGTCGTACGTCTTCGTCGCCGCCAGTTCCGTCACGGTGACCGTGGCCCCCGCGTGGCCGTTCGCCGAGGCGGTGAAGGTCGCGGATCCGGTGCCGGAGGAGTCCGCCGAGACGGTGACCGGCTGAGCGGTGTCCCAGTTCGACGGCGTGAACGTCAGGGAGGAGCCGCCGCTCACGGACAGGCCGGTGTTGCCGCCCGTGCGGGCCACGCTCACCGTCACGTCCGTGCCCGGCTGCGTCGACAGCTTCACCCCGAACGTCCCCGACGTGCCCTGCTGGACGCCGAGTTGGGACGGCGAGGCCACCACGGAGGGTCCTGAGGCGACCGTAACGCCGACCGGCGTGGACTCGGCCGAGGCGCCCGTGCTGTCGTACGCCTTCGCCACCAGCGAATGACTGCCCACGGGCAGATCGGAGACGGACAGCGTGAACGGCGCGCTCGTGTCCGTCCCCAGGAGCGTGGTGTCGTCGTAGAACTCCACCTTGTCGATCGTCGCGCCGTCGGCGGCCGCCGCGGTCGCGGCGAGCGGGATCGCGTCCCCTCGCGTGTACACCGCGCCCGCGCTCGGGCTGGTCAGCACCGTGACCGGCGGCTGGTGCGCACCGGCGCAGGTCGTGCCGTTGACCGAGAAGGAGGTGGGGGCGGTGTTGGTGCCGCTGTAGGTGAACTGCGCGCCGGTGGTGACGGCGGCGCCCGCGGCGATGGCGGCGTTGTACGACGCGCTCTGCACGGAAACCGTCTCGCCGGACTGGGACCAGGTGCCGTTCCAGCCGTTCGTCAGCTTCTGATCGCCGGAGTAGGCGTACGACAGCGTCCAGCCGTCGATCGGGTCGGTGCCGCGGTTGGTGATCGTGAGGGCGGCGGTGAAGCCGGAACCCCAGTCGTTGGTCGTGTAGTCGACGCTGCACCGCACGGACGCCGCGTGCGCGGTCGTCGCGCCGGCGGCGAGCATCGACAGGGGCAGGGCGAACGCGGCCGCCACGGCGGTCCACCACCGCCGCACGGCTCTGTTTCTGCGTCTGGGTTTGCGTCCGGGATCCATGTGCTGGTTCCTCCTTTGGCGACTCGCGACATGCGGCTTGCGGCTCGGGAAGAAGTCAAGGCTTGAACCAGTGGGAGCGCTCCCATAGTGGGGACAACCCTGTGAACGGTCAAGGTGCTCGAAGAGTCGAAAAGATTCGACGGAAAGCCTTGAGGAAAAGTCAGCAACTCCCCTGGGCATCATGGCCAGTTGGCGCTACCTTCCATCGCACCAGTGGGAGCGGTTCCTGTCAGTCGACGCGCCGGTCACGGCGCGCGCCACTGCAAGGAGTCGCTCATGCGACACCCCCCGCGTTCAGTACTTTTAGCCGCCGCCGGCGCGACCGCGCTCATCGCGAGCGCCGTCGCCCCGGCCCTGTCGGCCCAGGGAGCCACACCCGCGTGCACGGTGGAGTACTCCGTCACCAACCAGTGGGCAGGCGGCTTCCAGGGCTCCGTGAACGTCACCAACAATCAAGCACCGCTGGGCAGTTGGCGGATATCCTTCGATTTCGCCGACGGCCAGAAGGTCACCCAGGGCTGGAACGCCGCATGGTCCCAGTCCGGCACCACCGTGACCGCGGCCAACGAGAGCTACAACGGCTCCCTCGGCACCGGCGCCAGTGTCACCGCCGGCTTCCTCGCCGACTGGTCGGGCGGCAACACCGCACCCACGGCGTTCACGCTCAACGGCACGACCTGCAACGTCGATCCCGAGCCGCCGACGTCACCGCCGCCGCCCACGACCGGCACGGCACCCGCCCTCCATGTCTCCGGCACCGAGCTGGAGGACGCCTCCGGTGCGACCCACCGGCTGCTCGGCGTCAACCGCTCCGGCGGCGAGTTCATGTGCGTCCAGGGCCGTGGCATCTGGGACGGCCCGGTGGACGACGCCGCGATCAAGGCGATCGCCGACTGGAAGACCGACGCCGTCCGCATCCCGCTCAACGAGGAGTGCTGGCTCGGACTTTCGAACATCAAGCCCGAGTACGGCGGCGCCAACTACATCAACGCCGTCAAGGACCTGGTGGCCCGCGTCGAGGCCCACGGCATGACCCCGATCCTCGACCTGCACTGGACCTACGGCCAGTACACCGGAAACTCCGCCGGCTGCTCCGACGTCCACGCCACCTGCCAGAAGCCCATGCCCGACGCGCAGTACAGTCCGCCGTTCTGGGCATCGGTGGCGAGCACCTTCAAGGACGACCCGGCACCCGTGTACGACCTGTTCAACGAGCCGTACCCGGACCGGGCGACCACCAGCACGACCGACGCCTGGAAGTGCTGGCGGGACGGCGGGAGCTGCCCCGGGATCCCGTACGCGGTCGCCGGTATGCAGGATCTCGTCGACAGTATCCGGAACACCGGATCCAAGAACGTCATCATGGCCAGCGGTCTGGCGTATGCGAACGACCTCAGCCAGTGGACCGCATACAAACCACAGGATCCTGTAGGCAATCTCGCCGCCGCCTACCACGGCTACAACTTCAACACTTGCGCCGGCGAGAGCTGCTGGAACTCCACCCTCGCCCCGGTCGCGGCCCAGGTGCCGCTGGTCGCCGGGGAGATCGGTGAGAACACCTGCGCGCACGGCTTCACCGACCAGGTCATGAAGTGGTTCGACGACCGGAACCTGTCCTATCTGGGCTGGGCCTGGAACACCTGGGACTGCTCCGCAGGGCCGTCCCTGATCTCCGCCTACGACGGCACACCCACCGCCTACGGCATCGGACTGCGCGACCACCTGCGCGCCCTCAACCCGTAACACCCACCACGGAAGAAGGAACCCGCACACATGAGTCGTACCAGAACACCGTTGCTCGCCGCCCTGGCGCTGGTCGCCGGCGCCTCCGGGACGGCACTCACCACCACCACCGCGGCCCACGCCGCGGCCGACGCGATCCCCTGCACCGTCGCCTACACGGTGCAGAACCAGTGGGACACCGGCTTCACCGCCGCCGTGACCGTCACCAACAACGCGGCGGCCAAGTCGAGTTGGGCGGTGAAATGGTCGTACGCGGGTGACCAGAAGGTCACCAGCGGCTGGAACGCGCAGATCAGCCAGAGCGGCAGCGACGTCACCGCCACCAACGAGAGCTACAACGGCACACTCGCCACCGGCTCCTCGATCAGCTTCGGCTTCAACGGCACCTACAGCGGCACCGACACCCTGCCCACCACCTTCACCCTCGACGGCGTCACCTGCAACGTCGACGACGGCACCGGCGGGGGAGGCGGCACCGGCGGCAGCGGCGGCGGCACCCGCGTCGACAACCCGTACGACGGCGCCAAGGTGTACGTGAACCCGGAGTGGTCGGCCAAGGCGGCCGCCGAGCCAGGCGGCACCCGCGTCTCCAACGAGCCGACCGGCGTCTGGCTCGACCACATCGCCGCGATCAACGGCGACAACGGCGGCATGGGCCTGCGCGACCACCTCGACGCCGCCCTCGCACAGAAGGGCAGCGGCCAGGAGGTCGTCCAACTGGTCGTCTACGACCTGCCCGGCCGCGACTGCTCCGCCCTCGCCTCCAACGGCGAACTCGGCCCGGACGACATCGGAAAGTACGAGAGCCAGTTCATCGACCCGATCGCCGCGATCCTCGCCGACCCCAAGTACGCCTCGCTGCGGATCGTCACCACGATCGAGCTCGACTCGCTGCCCAACCTCGTCACCAACACCGGCAGCCGCGCGACCGCCACACCCCAGTGCGACACCATGCTCGCCAACGGCAACTACGTGAAGGGCGTCGGCTACGCCCTCGCCAAACTCGGCGCCATCCCGAACGTCTACAACTACCTCGACGCCGGCCACCACGGCTGGCTCGGCTGGGACGACAACTTCGCCGCCGCCGCGAACGTGTTCAAGCAGGCGGCCACCACCTCCGGCGCGACGGTCGACGACGTCCAGGGCTTCATCACCAACACCGCCAACTACAGCGCCCTGAAGGAGGACAACTTCACGATCAACGACACCGTGAACGGCACCTCCGTCCGCCAGTCCAAGTGGGTCGACTGGAACCGGTACGCCGACGAGCTCTCCTTCGCCCAGGCCTTCCGCACCGAGCTGGTCTCGGTCGGGTTCAACTCGAACATCGGCATGCTGATCGACACCTCCCGCAACGGCTGGGGCGGCTCCGCCCGCCCGACCGGACCGGGCCCGAGGACCAGCGTCGACGCCTACGTCGACGGCGGCCGCTACGACCGCCGCATCCACGTCGGCAACTGGTGCAACCAGGCCGGAGCCGGCCTCGGCGAGCGCCCGCAGGCGAGCCCGGCCCCCGGGATCGACGCCTACGTGTGGATGAAGCCCCCGGGGGAGTCCGACGGCTCCAGCACCGCCATCCCGAACAATGAGGGCAAGGGCTTCGACCGGATGTGCGACCCGACGTACACGGGCAACGCCCGCAACAACAACAACATGTCGGGCGCGCTGCCGAACGCGCCGCTGTCCGGACACTGGTTCTCCGCCGAGTTCCAGCAGCTGATGCAGAACGCCTACCCGCCGCTGCCGTAACCGGTCGCGTAACAGCTACCGTAACCGGTTTCGTCACACCGGCGCGGTGAACGTCCGCCGGGGTCCCGCCGTCTACGGGCGGCCGAGACCCCGGCGGATCGCCGTCTCCACCGGGGAGTACGCCCCGTCCGCCCGCTCCAGCGCGCACGGCACCGCCGGAATCGGCGGCGGCTGCGCCCGGTTCGCCGTCCACGAGGCCCGATGGCGCCGCCGCGGCCACCGTCCTGCGCCCCGCACACCCGGCTGCTTTCGGCGCCACTGTGCCGTATCGGCAATCTTTTTGCGGCACCGGCAACAGGACTGGCCTCCTCGCGGGGCGGCGTCGCACGCTGGCCGCATCCGAAGGAGAGGCTGAACACCATGGCACAGGAGCACAACAAACATCAGGAGCACGGCGGGCACCACCAGCACGACGGGCATCAGGGGCAGCACGCCCACGGAGGTCACGCGGCTCACGGGGGCCACGCGGGCCACGCCCACGGCGGCGACATCGACTGGGCCGCGATGGCGGCCCATCTGGAGACGGAGGCCGAGGTGGCCGCCCCGGCGTACGAGAGCGCCCTGGCCTGGCTGGGCGAGGAGGTGACGGAGCCCGGTCTGATCGTGGACGCGGGCAGTGGCCCCGGGGTGATCGCTTGCCTGTTCGCGCGGGAGTTCCCCGGCGCCCGGGTGGTCGCCGCCGACGGCTCGGCCCCGTTGCTGGAGCGCGCCCGCGCCCGCGCCGCCCGCGAGGGGGTCGCCGACCGATTCGACACCCTGGTCGGCGAACTCCCGGACGTACTGGGCGAGTTGGAGTATCCGGTGGACCTGCTGTGGGCCAGCCGCAGCCTGCACCACCTCGGTGACCAGAAGGCCGCACTCGCCGCGTTCGGCGCGCGGCTCGCCCCCGGCGGCGCACTGGCCATTCTGGAGGGCGGTCTGGCTCCCCGCTTTCTGCCCCGTGACCTCGGCTTCGGCCGTCCCGGGCTCCAGACCCGCCTCGACGCCCTCCAGGAGGACCGTTTCGCCGAGATGCGCGCCGAGCTGCCCGGCGCGGTCGCCGATACCGAGGACTGGCCCGCCCTGCTGACCGCCGCCGGCCTGAAGCACACCGGTACCCGCAGCTTCCTGCTCGACCTGCCCGCCCCCCTCCCCGAGAAGGCCCGCACCTTCGTGGTCACCATGCTGTCCCGCGCCCGGGACCTCCATGCCGAGGCCCTGGACGCCGAGGACCGCGCCACCCTCGACCGACTCCTCGACCCCGCCGACCCGGGCAGCGTCCACCGCCGCCCCGACGTGTTCGTCCTCGCGGCCCACACGGTGCACCGGGCGGTACGGCCGGCGTAGGCGCGGGGTGCGCCGGAGAGCGGCGGATTCCCACTCGGATGCGGGAAGTTGACTTCGAGCGCGCTCCACGTGATGAACTCCCTCGCGTCACCGACATACAGGGGGAACCCGTGAACGACTCTCCGGTCGCACTCATCACCGGCGGCGCCACCGGCATCGGCGCCGCCGTCGCCCGGCAGCTGCTGGCCGCCGGACACCGCGTCACCGTCACCGGTCGTACGGAATCCCGGCTGCGGGACTTCGCCGACGAGCTCGGCCGGCCTGAGGAACTGCAGACAATCGCCGGTAATGCGTCGACATTCGACGATATACAGAATGCTGTCGACCGTACGCTCAAGGCATACGGTCGACTGGATACCGTCGTCGCCAACGCCGGCTTCGCCACCCACGACTCCGTCGCCGACGGCGACCCGGCCGGCTGGACCGAGATGGTCCTCACCAACGTCCTCGGCCCGGCCCTGCTCATCCGCGCCTCCGTCGAGGCGCTGAAGGAGACCCGCGGGCGGATCGTCCTCATCGGCAGCGTCGCCGGGTTCGTGAACACTCCCGGCAATCTCTACGGCGCCACCAAGTGGGCGGTCACCGGGCTCGCCGAGAACACCCGGCGCCAGGTCACGGAGTTCGGGATCGGGGTGACGCTGGTCGCCCCCGGCCGGGTGGAGACCCCGTTCTGGGACGGCCTCGGCAGCCTGCCCCCGGGGCAGCTCCTGACCGCCGACCAGATCGCCGACTCGGTCGTCTGGGCGATCCGGCAGCCGGCCGGGGTCGACGTCAACACCGTGGTCGTACGCCCGCTGGGGCAGCCCAACTGACGTATGCGGCACGTCAGTTGTTGGCGAGGAACTGCTTGGCCAGCTGGTCCCCGAGTGAGACGGCCGCGCTGTGGCTCTCGATGGGGGAGACCTTGGAGTTCTTGAACAGGATGTAGGTCACGCCGGAGTCGGCCCCGCCGGTCTTCGGGTCGGGGTCGATGCCGAGTGCCTTGGCGGTGGCGTACGAGGCCTCGCCGATGATCTTCGTGGGGCCGGTGTCGCCGACGACGGCGTACTCCACCTTGTTGTCGTAGATGACGGCGACCACGCCGCCGCCCTTGATGCCGGCGCTGGAGTAGTTCCAGATGCTGCTGGAGCTGGGCACCACGATGTAGGGGAGTGACTCCGCCTTCAGGGGCTTGCCGTCGGACTGGTGGAAGGCGGTGTCGTTCTGGTACCAGGGGTCGCGGTTCTTGTTGCAGTTGGTGGTGGTCTGGCCGTCGCAGTCGATGTCCATGTCGGCCTTCCAGAACACCGCGCCGTTCTTGCCGCACACGGGGACGGTGGCCGACGTCTCCTCGTCCGTCTTGTACTTGCCGTTCGATATCTGCGAACAGGACGTCACCTTGGCGAGCAGGTCGGCCGCGCTGACCGAGCCCTCCTGGGCGGACGTGGGCGCGGTCCTCGCTGACGGGACGGCGGACGCGTGCGCGGGGAGCACACCCGCGGCGAGCAGGGCGGCCCCGGAGGCCGCGGTGAGGGTCAGCGTTCGAAAGCGCACTGTGGGGGACCCTTCTGTTAGGAAAGTTTCCTTACCGGGTGCCGTACACCGTGGCCCCATCCGCATGTCCCCGTCAACCCTCGGGTTGCGAACTCCCGAAACCTGTGCGTATTGCGGTGATTTGCGCTCACGGCAAGACTGAGGAGACCGCTTTGTACTCTTATGTCTGCCGCCGTCGGCCCGGCACGGTCACGGCTCCGGGAGGTGGGACGCATGTTGTTCGTCCGCACGGTGTACGCGACCGGCAATCCGGCACAGCTGGGCACGGCCATCCGGACCCTGAACACGCAGGGGCACGATCTGCTGGAGGAACGCCCAGGTTTCCTGGGTGCGGGCGTCTTCGTCGACCGGGGACTCGGCACCCTGTTCTCGGTCAGCTGGTGGGAGTCGGCCGAGGCGCGTGACCACAGCGACGCGGTGATGCGCGAGCGGCGCCCGGCGCTGCTGCATCCCTTCGCCGGGACCGTCGCGGTCGAGAACTACGAGGCCACGGTCTTCCCTGTCGGACACCGGCCGCTCACCGGCGGCGGCATGCGGCTGACCCGGCTGGAGTTCGCGCCGGCGGACGCGGACCTGGTCTTCGACACCTTCCACTCGGGGGTGCTGCCCCGGCTGGAGGTGTTGCCCGGATTCGCCGGGGCCGCGCTCTTCCTGGACCGCGTGCGCGGCCGGGGCCTGGTCGGGGTGCTCTTCGCCGACCGTGCCGCACTGGACGGGTCCCGGGCCGGGCAGGCACTCATCCGGCACGAGAGCGTGGTCAAGGCGCACGTCGACGTCGTCGCCCTGGAGGAGTTCGAGATCGTCCACGCGGACGTGCGGACCGACTGAACGACGGGGCGCACGGTCCCGGGAACGGCGTACGGGAGCGGCTCACGGGAACGGTCCACGACCGCGGGCGAGGTGGCCGCGGCGGTCGCGGACGGCGGGTGGACGGCGTACGGCCGCCCGTCCCGCCGGTGGGCGGGGCGGACGGCCGTGGTGTGCGCGGCGTTGTCCGGCGGGCCGGAGCCCGCTGTCGGTCCGGGCGAAGCGGCTCAGCCCACGTAGTCGAAGGTGGCCGGGTCGGGGCCGATGCGCCGGTCCTCGTTGAGCGCGCTGATCGCCGCGAGGTCCTCGTCGTCCAGGCTGAAGTCGAAGACCTCGATGTTCTCCTTGATCCGGGACGGCGTCACGGACTTCGGGATCACGATGGTGCCCAGCTGGACGTGCCAGCGCAGCACGACCTGGGCGGGGGTGCGGCCGTGCTTTTGCGCGATCGCGACGATCGCCGGCACCTCCAGCAGCCCCTTGCCCTGGCCGAGCGGCGACCAGGCCTCGGTCGCGATGCCCTGCTCCGCGTGGAACGCGCGGGCGGCGTGCTGCTGGAGTTGCGGGTGCAGCTCGATCTGGTTGACCGCCGGGATGACGGAGGTCTCGGCGATCAGCCGCTCCAGGTGCTCGGGAAGGAAGTTGGACACGCCGATGGCGCGCACGCGCTTGTCGGCGTAGAGCTTTTCGAGCGCCCGGTAGGTGTCGACGTAGGTGTCGCGGGACGGCAGCGGCCAGTGGATCAGGTACAGGTCCACGTGGTCGAGCCCCAGCTTCGCCAGCGAGGTGTCGAACGCGTGGAGCGTGGCGTCGTACCCCTGGTCGGCGTTCCAGAGCTTGGTGGTGACGAAGAGTTCGTCGCGGGGGACGCCGGAGGCGGCGAGGGCCTTGCCGGTGCCCTCTTCGTTGCCGTAGATCGCGGCGGTGTCGATGCTGCGGTACCCGGCCGCGAGCGCCGTGGTGACGGCCCGCTCGGCATCGTCGTCCGGCACCTGCCAGACGCCGAAGCCCAGCTGGGGCATCTCGATGCCGTTGTTGAGGATGATCGGGGGGACCTTGCTGCTCACGAGCCTCGTGATCCTTCGGTTGTCGACAGGTGGTACGTCCATCGTCAACGATCAACGGCCGTGCCGCATTCCTGACCGCGGAATCCGGCGAAACTGACCGGCGAGTCAGCGTCCGCGGCGGAGATTGGCCGGAAACGCATCCGACGTTTTCGGTCCGGACCATTGACCGCGGCGCATCGTCCCGCGACTCTGTATCGCGCCACCGGACGTGTCGATGAACCCGGTGCATGTACGTGAACCGGCCCTGACCTGGCCGTCGACTCCGCCCTGCCCTCAGTGGCCTTCCCTGATGAGTTCCCCCACCTCGGGAAAGCGAGTACGCACCCATGAACGAGAGCCCTTCCCTGTCCCTTCGGACGGACCTCCTCACCCCGCAGACATCGGATGAAAAGGTCTGGCGAAGCCCTGGTTACCGTGTGGTGGAGACCGCGCTGGAGGTGACCGCCTACGCGCTCGCCGACCGCCGCGCGCCCGAGCCGCCCCCGGCCGCATGACCGCGGCGGCACCGGAACCCGACAGCCGCGCCGCCTGGCCGGCCGCCGAGTTCACCGAGCGGCTGCGCGCGGTCACCAGGGCGCGCTACCACGACCGGCACCCCTTCAACCAGCGGATGCACCGCGGCGAACTGACCCCCGCCGAACTGCGCCGCTGGATCGCCGCCCGCTTCCACTACCAGCGGCACATCCCCGTCAAGGACGCGCTGATCCTCGCCGCTCTGGAGCGGCCCGAGGACCGCCGCGCCTGGCTGCGCCGCATCCACGACCAGGACGGTACCGACAGTGCGGGGGGCGGTATCGAGCGCTGGCTGCGGCTCGGCGAGGCGGCCGGGCTCGACCGCGAGGAACTTCTCGACGCGTCCCGGGTGCCGCCCGGAGTGCGGTTCGCGGTGGAGGCATACGTTGACTTCTGCCGGCGGCGCCCGGTGCTCGACGCCGTCGCCGCCTCCCTGACCGAGCTTTCCGCCCCGGACCTGATGCGCACCCGCACCGCCGCTTTCGAACGCCACTACCCGTGGATCGACCCGGCGGGCCTCGCCTACTTCCGCACCCGCGTCACCCAGGGCGCCCGCGACGCCGAACAGGCCCTCGCCCTGGTCCTGGCCCGCGCCCGCACTCCGGACGAGCAGCAACGGGCCGTCTCCGCCCTGGAGTTCAAGTGCGAGGTGCTGTGGGCGCTGCTGGACGCGGTGGACGTGACGCGCATGGCGGGCGCGACGGGTACGGCGGACTCGTCGGCTTCGGCGGACAGGTGCGGGGCATGACGCCCGTGCCGGTGTCGCCCGTTCCGGAGTCGCCCGCGCCGGTGTCGCCCGCCGCGCCCTGGCGGCCGGTCCTCGCCCGGGGAGTGCTGCTGCGGCGCGACCGGGTGCGGGGCGCGGATCTGTTGCTGCTGCCGGAGCGGGTGGTGGTGCTCGACGGCGGCGCGGGCGAGGTACTGCGGCTGTGCGACGGCGTCCGGAACGTGGACACCGTCGTCGCCGAACTGACGGCACGTCATCCGGACGCACCCGTCGCCGCCGAAGTCCCCGTGTTCCTCGACCGGTTACGGAAGGAGGGCTGGCTCGGATGACCGCCGCGGCCCCTCCCTGGGCCCTGCTCGCCGAACTCACCCACGCCTGTCCGCTGCGCTGCGGCTATTGCTCGAATCCCATCGAACTGGTCGGCCGGTCAGCAGAGTTGACCACCGGGCAGTGGTCGGAGGTATTCCGGCAGGCGGGTGCCCTCGGAGTCGTCCACACCCATCTGTCCGGCGGTGAACCGCTGCTCCGGCGCGACCTGCCGGACCTGGTGTCCGCCGCGGACGGCGCCGGCCTCTACACCCAGCTCGTCACGAGCGGCGTGGGACTCGGCGAGCGGCGGCTGGCCGCACTGACCGGGGCCGGGCTGCGCAGCGTGCAGCTGTCGGTGCAGCACGCGGATCCCGTGGCCGCCGAACGCATCGCGGGCGTACGGTCGTTCGCGGCCAAGGAGCGTGCCGCCCGCCTGGTGCGCGAGGCCGGGCTTCCTCTGGGCCTGAACGTCGTTCTCCACCACGGCAACCTGGACGCTCTCGACGACCTGGTGCGGCTCGCCCTCGACTGGGGCGCCGACCGGATCGAGCTGGCCAACACCCAGTACCACGGCTGGGCGGCCCGCAACCGCACCGCCCTGCTGCCGACGCCCGCCCAGACCGAACGTGCCCGCACCCGTGTCGCCCGCTGGCGTGAACGGCTGGGAGGCGCACTGGAGTTGGTGTGGGTCGCCGCCGATCTCGTGGACGCCACCGCGAAACCCTGCATGGGCGGCTGGGGAGCCGTCTCCCTGACCGTCTCCCCGGACGGCACGGTGCTGCCCTGCCCGGCCGCCGGCGCCCTGCCCGGACTTGACCCGCCGAACGTGAAGGACCGTGAACTGGCCTGGATCTGGCGGGAGTCGAAGGCCTTCAACGCCTTCCGGGGCGAGGCCTGGATGCCCGAACCGTGCCGAGGCTGCGCCCTGCGCACGGTCGACCACGGCGGCTGCCGCTGCCAGGCCCACGCCCTGACCGGCGATCCCGCCCGCACCGACCCCGCCTGCCGGCACGCCCCGGACCACCCCCTCGTCCACGCCCTGGTGCACGGCGCCGCCGCGCACCGGAGCGCGTACGCCTACCGAGAAGGAGGATCATGAGACGTCGACGCCTGCGCGCGGCGCTGAGCACCGCCGCGCTCGCCACGGCCGCCCTCGCGGTGCTGCCCGCCGCCGTCCCCCCGGCGGCCGCCGCTCCGCCCACCACCGCCCCCGCCCTCCGTGCCGCCGTCCCCTCCTCCCGTCCGGCCGCGGCCCGCGACTGGTCCACGGCCGTCGTCGACTCCACCATGGCGCGCTACACCCCGCAGACCATCGGCGGCTGGTCGTACCCGGTGGGCCTGTACCTCTACGGCCAGTACCTCGTCTACCGGCGCACCCACGACCCCCGCCTGCTCTCGTACATCAAGGCCTACGTCGACCGGTTCGTGAGCGCCGACGGTGGCATCGGCCAGTCGTTCGACAGCCTGGACAGCATGCAGGCGGGCCGGCTGCTGGTGATCCTGCACCACGAGACCGGCCAGGACCGCTACCGCAAGGCCGCCCAGAAGATCCGCGACCGTCTGAGCACCTATCCGCGCACCTCCGACGGCGGCTTCTGGCACGCCGACACCAGCAGCCGGGCCCATCAACTCTGGGCTGACGGCGCCTACATGGTGAACCCGTTCCTGGTCGAGTACGGCCAGGAGTTCCACGACGGCGCGTACACGAACGGCGAGGCCGCGCGGCAGCTGTACGTCTACGGCCATCACCTCCAGGTCGCGAGCGGCCTGCTCCGGCACGCCTACGACGAGTCGAGGTCGGCGAGCTGGGCCGATCCGGCCACCGGACTCGCCCCCGAGCATTGGTGCCGGGCCGTCGGCTGGTACGCCATGGCGACGGTGAACGTCCTGGACGCAATCCCCGCGAACCAGCAATACCGCCCCCAACTGCTCAGCATTTTCCACACGTTGGCCTCCGCCCTGGAGAAGTACCAGGAACCGGCGTCCGGACGCTGGTTCCAGGTGATCGACAAAGGGGACCGGCCGGACAACTGGACCGAGACGTCCTGCTCCAGTATGTTCGCCTACGCCCTCGACCGAGGCGCCCAACAGGGATATCTGGACGGGCACTTCAGGTCCGTGGCCCGGCGCGGCTACCAGGGAGTGCTGGCCCGGCTGTCGCTCGGTACGGACGCCCGTACCGCCCTGTCCGACATCTCCGTCGGCACCAACGTCGGCGACTACGCCTACTACGCCGCCCGTCCCCGGGCCGTCAACGACTTCCACGGGCTCGGCGCCTTCCTGATCATGAACGAGCAACTGTGTGAGGACGGTGGTATGTCATGAGCACGTCCAGGAGGGTCGTGTTGGGTGCCGCGCTCGGCGGTGCCGCGGCGGCCGCGACCGGACTGCCGCCCGGTCTGCCCGCAACCGCGGCCCATGCCGCCTCCTGGCAGTTGAAGTGGTCGCCGTCAGCGCGCACCGACGGACTCGGCGCCTTCGAGACCGTCGAGGACGACCGCGCCCACTCCCACCCGGCCGGCCACCCGCACATCTTCGCCACCGGCGACAACTGGCGCTTCAACATCCACACCGTCGACCGCGACACCTCCACCGACCGCCAGCGCCAGGAGGTCACCGGCCTGCGCACCGGCCCGGACAGCTACCTGAAGTGGACCGAGGGCCAGACCTGGCGGATCACCTACTCGATGTACATCCCCAGCACCCTCAAGGCGACCACCACCTTCACGCACATCATGCAGATGAAGCAGCCCGGCAGCGGCACCTCGCCGATCGTCGTGCAGTCGCTGCGCCGCACGAACGGCACGCAGACCATCGAACTCCGGCTCGCCACCGACGACATCCTCGTCGGCAGCACCGGCCTCGACCCGCTGCACGACACGTGGACCGACGTCGACTTCCAGATCAAGGTCGGCAACGGCACGGCCGGTTCCGTCCGCTGGATCCTCAAGAGCGGCTCCACGACGGTCATCGACAGGACGAAGTCCGGCGTCGACACGTTCCTCGCCGACCGGGTGCGCCCCAAGTGGGGCATCTACCGCTCCCTCGGCGACACCTCGGGCTCCCTGGAGGACACCTACCTCCTGCTCACGAACCTGCGCGGCTACCAACTCTCCTAGAGGAGCGGTCCGTTGACACCCCATCCCGCCGGGCCCGGCCACGCCAGAAGGGCGGCGGCGATCCTCCTCGCCGCCCTCGCCGTGGTCCTCGGCCTTACCCACCCCGCCGCCCTCGCGGCCCCGCAGCCCGCAGCCCCCCGCCCCGCGGCCGTGTACGACGTACGCGCCTTCGGCGCCAAGGGCGACGGCAGCGCCAACGACACCCCCGCCGTCGACAAGGCCGTCACCGCCGCGGCCGCGGCCGGCGGCGGCACCGTCCGCTTCCCGGCCGGCACCTACCGGTCCGAGAACACCATCCACATGAAGAGCCATGTGACGCTCCAGCTCGACAAGGGCGCCACCCTCCAGGGCTCCTCGGCGGGCACCTACGACCCGCCCGAGGCCAACCCGAACGACAAGTACCAGGACTTCGGGCACAGCCACTTCCACGACGCGATGATCTACGGCGACAAGCTCACCGACATCGGCTTCACCGGCGACGGCGTCATCGACGGCGCGGGCCACCTGATCACCGGCAACCCCCAGTCCGGCCAGGCCGACAAGATCCTCTCCCTGACCCGCTGTGACGGACTGCGCCTCGGCGACGGCCTCACCCTGCGCCGCGGCGGCCACTTCGCCGCCCTGATCAACGGCTGCACGAACGTCGTCTCCGACCGGCTGACCATCGACACCGCGAGCGACCGTGACGGCTGGAACGTCATCTCCACCACGAACGTGACGATCACGGGCGCACACATCTCCGCCAACGACGACGCCCTCGTCTTCAAGAGCGACTACGCCCTCGGCGCCAAGCTCCCCAACGGCCATGTGCGGGTGAGCGGTTCGGTGCTCTCGGCGCGCTGCTGCAACGCCCTGATGTTCGGCTCGGAGACCTGCGGCGACTTCTCGGACTACCAGTTCGAGAAGATCCGCATCGAGGGCGCCGACAAGTCCGGCCTCGGCATGGTCTCCATGGACGGCGCGAAGATCTCCGACGTCCACTACCGCGACATCACCATGACCGACGTCCACTCCCCGATCATGGAGAAGATCGGCACACGAAAACGGTGCGGTGGCAGCCCCGGTGTCGGCTCGATCAGCGATGTCACGTACGACAACATCACCGCCACCGGCAACACTCCCTCCTTCAGTCCGACCCTGTGGGGCGAGACCGGCCACCGGATCACCGGGGTCACCTTCACCAACGTCAACGTCACGGTCCCGGGCGGCAACGGCACCATGTCGACGGGCGTGCCGAGCAACGACCCGGGTGACTACAACCCGAAGAGCATCGGGACCCGGCCGGCATACGGCTGGTACCTGCACAATGTCGACGATATACAGTTCACCGACAGCAGTGTGCGGTATACCGCCGACGACGGCCGCCCCGCCGTCATCGCGAACGCGGCGAGCGGTGTCCGGCTGACCCGCTTCACCGCCCAGAGGGGCAGCAGGTCGCCGCACGACATCGGCCTCCAGAACGTCACGGGCTACTGCCTGGCCGACAGTCACTCCACCACCGGCGCCGCCCTGCGCGTCTCGGCGAGCGGATCGAGCCAGGACTGCGGCACACCGGCCCGCCCGCTGGACCTGGAGAACCCCCGCCAGGCATTCCTGCGCGCCTCCGTCGGCGGCCTCTTCCTGCACTGGGGACTGCGCACGGCCCCCGCCCACACCGACTGCGCCGCCTGGGAGAAGGACGTCACCGCCGGCGGCTGGACGCCGGACTACTGGGTGAACGAAGCCAGAAAACTGCATACGCAATACCTCGTACTGGCGACCTTCCACAGCCGGCTCGGCTACGCCCGCCCCTGGCCCTCGAAGATCCCCGGCTCCTGCTCCACCAAGCGGGACTTCCTCGGTGAACTCATCACGGCCGCCAAGGCCAAGGGCATGAAGGTCATCCTCTACATGACCGACGACCCACAGTGGCACGGCGACGGCGGCCACGAGTGGCTCGACTCCGCCGCCTACTCCGCCTACAAGGGCAAGCAGGTCGACCTGACCACCCGCGACGGCTTCGGCGAGTTCTCGTACGACAACTTCTTCGAGGTCATGGACCGCTACCCGGACCTCGGCGGCTTCTGGATCGACAACGACAACGACTACTGGCTGAGCCACAACCTCTACCAGCAGATCTACCAGAAGCGCCCCAACTACACCCTCAGCAACAACAACGAAGACACGCCGATCATGGACATGATCAGCAATGAGCAGAAGACGGGAATGACGCCCGCATACGACTACCCGCAGGCTGTGTACACCGCCCAACCCCGCCTCACGGAGGCCGACTTCAAGCTGCCGTCCACCGGCGCCTGGTGGTACGACGGCACCGACCCCACCGTCGACCGCGGACTCACCCTCGGCCGCCTCGTCTCCAACGCCGGATCCTCCGTCAAGGCACTCATGGCCGAGACCGCCCAGGTCAACGGCAGATTCCCGGCGAACCAGGCCGCCTTCAACACCTTCGCCAACGCCTACCTCGACCCGATCTGGGAGTCCCTGCACGGCACCGAGGGCGGCGGCTACATGTACGGCGGCCTCGCACCCGGCAACTGGAACGACGGCGCCCACGGCGTCACCACCATCGCCAAGGACGACCCGAACCGCCAGTACATCCACGTCCTGACCCCGCCCAGCACCTCCACCCTGCGCATCCGCGACAACGGCTACCGCATCGCCTCGGTCACCAACCTCCGCACCGGCAAAGCCGTCGCGTGGTCGCAGTCCGGCGGCACGCTCACCCTCACCGGCCTCGGCGGCTGGGACCCGTACGACACCGTCCTCAAGGTGATCACCGCGGGCCGCCAGGGCATCGCGACCGGCGTCACCGTCACCGCGAGCACCTCCGCGAGCGGCCACCCCGCCTCCGCCGTCGGCGACGGGTCGTACCTCACCTACTGGGACAACGACACGACCCTGCCCGTCACCCTCACCTTCGACCTCCACTCCGCCCAAAAGGTCCGCTACCTCGGGCTCAACCAGCGCGAGGACTCCGTCGCCTACGCCCGCTCCGCCACCGAACAGTCGGCGCGCATCAAGGCGTACAAGGTGTACCTGAGCAGCGACGGCACCCACTGGGGCAGCGCCGTGACCACCGGCCAACTCCCCAGCGCCCGCGGCGTGCAGAGCATCGACCTGCCCGCCGGCACCGCCCGCTACGTCCGCATCGAGGTCGACTCCACCTGGGCCGCCGCCACCGACACCACCCACTACCGGCAGCTGCGGATCGACGAGGCCTGGATCGGCACCTCCTACGCCACCCCCGCCGTGAACAGGGGACGACGCCCATGACCCGCTTCAGAGCACTCACAACGGTGGCGGCCGGACTGCTCATCGCCGCCGCCGTACCGCTCACGGGAGCCGCCCACCCTGCGGCCGCCTCCGACAACGGCCAGTCGGTCCGGCCCGCCATGGGCTGGAGCAGCTGGAGCTTCGTACGCCGTCATCCCACCGAGGCCACGATCGAGGCCCAGGCCGACGCCCTGGCCTCCTCGGGCCTCGCCCGGCACGGCTTCGTCCAGGTCAACCTCGACGACTTCTGGCAGAAGTGCGACAGCAACGGCTTCACCGTCGACGGGTACGGCCGCTGGAGCGCCGACCCCGCCACGTTCCCGCACGGCATCAAGGCCGTCGCCGACCACGTACACGCCAAGGGCCTGAAGTTCGGCTTCTACGTCACCCCCGGCATCGCCAAGAACGCCGTCCTCAAGAACACCCCCGTCGAAGGCACGCCCTACCACGCCACGGACATCGCGGACACCTCGAAGACCGAGAAGAACTACAACTGCAAGAACATGTACGCCCTCGACTACACCAAGCCGGGCGCGCAGGAGTTCGTGAACTCCTGGGCCCGGCAGTTCGCCTCGTGGGGCGTGGACTACCTGAAGATCGACGGCGTGGGCAGCCAGGACATCCCCGACGTCCAGGCCTGGGACAAGGCCCTGCGCGCCACCGGCCGCCCCATCACCTTCGCCCTGTCCAACAACCTCCCCATCGACCACGCCGGCACCTGGCGCACCCTCGCCAACAGCTGGCGCACCCAGGGCGACGTCGAGTGCTACTGCGGCCCGGGCCCGAACGGCAGCGGCTACCCCCTCACCGACTGGACCCACGTCGCGCGCCGCTTCGACTCGGCCGCCGCCTGGCAGCCCTACGCCGGCCCCGGCGGCTGGAACGACCTTGACTCCCTGGAGATCGGCAACGGCGACCGGGCCGGACTCACCGCCGACCAGCGCCGCTCCCAGTTCACCCTGTGGTCGATGGCGGCGGCCCCGCTGCTGCTGGGCACCGACCTCACCCACCTCGACCCGGTCGACAAGGCCATGCTCACCAACGACCGGCTGATCGGCGTCGACCAGGACGGCGTCGCCGCGAAACGCGTGGTCGACAGTGGCTCCCAGCAGGTCTGGAGCAAACGCGAGAGCGACGGCTCCTACGCGGTCGCCCTGTTCAACACCGCCACTTCCGGCTCCGCCACCGTCTCCGTGGACTGGTCCCGGATCGGCTTCACCGGCTCCGGCGATGTCACCGACCTGTGGTCCGGCGCCCACCCGGGCACTACCACCGGCTCCTACAGCGCGACCCTGCGACCGGGGGAGACCCGCCTGATCCGGGTACGGCCCACGGGCTCGGCCCGGCCGGCCGCCACCGCAGCCGCACCTGGTATGGCCGTCGCCCCGTACGAGTACCTGGGCTGGGGGAATCCGCCCGACCCGACGAAGGTGATGTCGGCTACCGGCGTGAAGTGGTTCACGCTCGCGTTCGTCCTGTCCGACGGCACCTGCAACCCGAAGTGGGACGGCAGTCGACCGTTGACCGGAGGCAGTGATCAGTCGACGGTCGACCGTATACGGTCCGCAGGCGGCGATGTCATCGTCTCCGTCGGCGGCTGGAGCGGCGCGAAGCTGGGCGAGAAGTGCGCGAGCGCCGGGGCGCTGGCGACTGCATACCAAAAACTGATCACTGCATACCGTCTGCACGCGATCGACATCGACATCGAGAACACCGAGTGGTCGAACGCCACCGTACGCCAGCGTGTCATCGACGCCCTGAAGACGGTGAAGGCGAACAACCCCGGCCTGAAGACGGTCATCACCTTCGGCACCGCCACGACCGGCCCCGACGCCACCGGCGTCGACATGATCCAGCGGGCCGCCAGGTCGGGCCTGCAGAACGACGTCTGGTGCATCATGCCGTTCGACTTCGGCGGCGGCACCACGACCATGGGCACCCTCACCACCCGGGCCATGGACGGCCTCAAGGCCCGCGTCAAAGCCGCCTACGGCTACAGCGACGCCACCGCCTACGCCCACATCGGTCTGTCGTCCATGAACGGAAAGACCGACGACTCCGGCGAGCTCGTCCGAACCGCCGACTTCCGCACCATGCTCGCCTACGCCCAACAGCACCACATCGCCCGCCTGACCTACTGGTCCGCCAACCGCGACCGCCCCTGCGGCCCGGGCACCGACGGCGACGCGTGCAGCGGCGTGTCGCAGCAGCCGTACGACTACCTCAAGATCTTCACCCGGTACACGGGCTGAAGGAAACAAAGGGACCAACAGCCATGACCTTCAGGAGAGTTCTGCCCTACGGCCTGGCCGCGGTACTCGCGCTGCCCCTGGCCGCACTGAGCCAGGGCACCGCCCTCGCCGCCACCGACTTCCAGGCCGAGGACGCCCTGATCTCCCAGGGCACCGTCGCCACCAACCACACCGGCTACACCGGAACCGGCTTCGTCGACTACACCAACGTCAAGGGCTCCTCCGTGGAGTTCACCGTCTCCGCGGCCACCGCAGGCCCCGCGTCACTCACCCTGCGGTACGCCAACGGCACCCCGACCGACCGGCCGATGGACCTCTCCGTCAACGGCACCGTCGCGGCGCCCGCCGTCTCCTTCCCGGCCACCACCGACTGGAACACCTGGGCCGCCAAGACCGTGAACGTCCAGCTGAAGGCGGGCACCAACACGATCCGCGCGACCGCCACCACCGACAACGGAGGCCCCAACCTCGACAGCCTGAGCCTCGCAGCCGCCACCGACACCCAGCCCCCCACCCGCCCCGGGCAGCCCTCCTGCTCGGACATCGGCGAGGACCGGCTCACCCTGTCCTGGGGCGCGTCGACGGACGACACGGGCGTCGCGGCGTACGACCTCTACGAGCACGGCAACAAGATCGGCGAAGCACCGGGCAGCACCACGACGCACACGCTCACCGGGCTCACCCCGAACACCACCTACGACCTCACGGTCATCGCGCGGGACGCGGCCGGCAACACCTCGCCCGCCAGCCCGGTCGTCGACTGCACGACGAAGCCCAGCTCCGACACCACACCGCCGACCGCACCCGGTACATTGCAGACAGTCGACATCACATCGAATACCGTCGACCTCACCTGGGGCGCCTCGACCGACGACCACGCCGTCACCGCCTACGACATCCGCAGCGGGTTGACCGTCTACCAGACCGTCACCACCGGCACCTCCACCACCCTCACCGGGCTCGCCTGCAACAGCCCCTACACCCTCGACGTCGTTGCCCGCGACGCCGCCGGCAACGTCTCGCCGCCGAGCAACACCGTCTCCTTCACGACCAAGGCCTGCGCCACCGACGGCGGTGTCCCGTCGTCCATCGCCACTCTCTCCAGCGGCTGGACCATCCCCTGGGGCACCTACTGGATGCCCGACGGCAAGACCGCCCTCGTCACCGAGCGGGACGACTTCCGGGTCTGGAAGGTCACCAAGGACGGTACGAGGACCCAGGTCGGCACCGTCCCGAACGCGGTGACCACCAACGGCGAGGGCGGCCTGCTCGGCGTCGCCGTCGACCCCAAGTGGGCCACGAACCACTACGTCTACTTCATGCACACCGCAGCCGAGGGCAACCGGGTCGTCCGCATGACCTACGACGGCAGCACCCTCACCGGCTACAAGATCCTGCTCCAGGGCATCAAGAAGAACCGCTACCACAACGGCGGCCGCCTCGCCTTCGGCCCCGACGGCTACCTCTACGCCTCCACCGGCGAGGCCCAGCAGCCCGATCTCGCCCAGGACAAGAACTCCCTCAACGGCAAGATCCTGCGCATGACCACCGACGGCAAGCCGGCCCCCGGCAACCCCTTCGGCAACTACGTCTACAGCTATGGCCACCGCAACCCGCAAGGCCTCGCCTTCGACCGCAACGGCCGCCTGTGGGAAGCCGAGTTCGGCAACAGCTCCAAGGACGAACTCAACCTCATCAAGCCCGGCGCGAACTACGGCTGGCCCACCTGCGAAGGCACCTGCAGCGTCCCCGGCATGACCAACCCCAAGGCCACCTGGAACGTCTCCGAGGCCTCGCCCAGCGGCATCGCCGTCGTCCGCAACGTCATCTACATGGCGTCCCTGCGCGGCGAACGCCTGTGGCGCATCCCCATCAACGGCGACACCGAGAACGTCGGCACACCCACCGCGTACTACGTCGGCTCCTACGGCCGGCTGCGCACGGTCACCAAGGTGCCCGGCGCCGACGAGCTGTGGCTGTCCACCACCAACTGCGACAACAACGGCAACGCCCCCGACGGCTCCGACAAGATCTTCCGCGTGACGATCAAGTGAGCTCTGAGTGGGCGGTTCGTGAGTGTTTGGGTGGATCTGCTGTCGCCTGATCATGTGGCGGCGGGGCGGACTCTGCCGGTCCGCGGTTGGTGATCTGGTGATGTGACCGGGTGAGCGAACGCAAGCCGTACCCGTGTGACTTATCGGACGAGCAGTGGTCGTTGATCGAGCCGGTGATCACCGCGTGGGAGGACCGGCACCGCTCGGTCAGCGGTCATCAGGGCGCCTACGACAGGCGAGAGATCGTGAAAGCCATCCTCTACCAGGGGCGGACCGGTTGCCAGTGGGCCTATCTCCCGCACGACCTGCCGCAGAAGAGCGCGACGTACTACTACTTCGCCGCCTGGCGGGACGACGGGACCGACCAGGTCATTCATGAACTCCTGCGCTGCCAGGTCCGGGAGAGGGCCCGACGATTAGAGGACCCGACCCCGGTGGTGCTGGACACCCAGAGTGTCCACGTGGCCGCCGGGGTCCCCGCCTCCACGAGTGGCCACGGTCCGGCCAAGCGGGTGCCCGGCCGCAAGCGCGGCCTGGCCGTGGACGTCCTCGGCCTGGTCATCGCGATCGTCGTCCTCGCTGCGAACACCCACGACAACGCCGCGGGCATCGTCCTGCTTGACCAGGTCGCCGACCACGCCGGCGGAACCGTGCGCAAAGCGCTGGTCGACCAGGGCTTCAAGAATCAGGTCGTCATGCACGGCGCCGACCTGGGGCATCGACGTCGAGATCGTCGAACGCAACCCGCAGGTCAAGGGGTTCGTGCCGCAGCCGAAGCGGTGGAGGGTCGAACGAAGCCTCGGACGGATCATGATGCACCGCCGCCTCGCCCGCGACTACGAAACCAAACCCGAACACTCCGAGAGCATGATCCGCCTCGCAGCGATCTCCGCCCTCGCCAAACGCGCAACCGGCGAAACCACTCCAACCTGGCGAGACGCATAAACCGCAATCACCCGCGAACTACACGAACCAGACGTCCTCTCAAGCCGGGCTCACTCCCATCGAGACCGGACCCGGGTACGACAGTGACCGCTGTGGGCCGAACGGGTGAGGGAACCGGTGCGTTCAGATACCCCGTCATCCTCAAGGGGGCCTTTGACCAGCGGCTTAAGAAGCGGTGAAGAGACAGTTGTTGGACGAGATGGTGTTCCGGAGCGAAGACGTGTCCGCGGCGGACCGGTTCGACTACTGGACCGAGCTTTTGGGCCGTACCCACGCGCCCATGGACCTGCGCAGCGACCACACCGACGACTTCCGGGCCTCCCAGCGCGTGCTGGACCTCGGTGCCGTCACCGTGTGGTCCGCCACGTTCCAGCCGCTGGTGTTCCAGCGCACGCCGAAGCTGATCCGGCAGTCCGACCCCGAGGCCTACCACCTGTCACTCGTCGTACGCGGGACCGGGGCGGGCGTGTGGCGGCACCGGGAGACCGCGTACAAGCCGTACGACCTGTTCATCAACTCGTCCTCGCTGCCGAACGACGTCTACAGCACCGGGGACCTGGTCCAGACCGTGGCGCTGGAGGTTCCCAAGGCCCTGCTGCCGTTGCCTCGCGACATGGCCGCCCGGATCGTCGGGGCGCCGGTGTCGGCCCGGGAGGGCATGGGTGCCCTACTGGCCCGGTTCCTCACCCAGTTGATCGCGGACCCGGCCGCGTACCAGCCCTCCGACCGGCCGCGGCTGGCCGCCGTCGTGACCCCGCTGGTCTCCGCGCTCTTCGCCCATCTGCTCGAAGCCGGCGACTGCCTGCCCCCGGAGACCCACCAACAAGCCCTCACCTTGCGCATCCAGGCGTTCATCCGGGAGCACCTGCACGACCCGGACCTCACCCCGAGCGGCATTGCCGCCACGCACCACATCTCCACCAGCTATCTGCACCGCCTCTTCCAGCACGAGGACGCCACGGTCGCCGCGTGGATACGCCGTCTGCGTCTGGAGGCGGCCCGTCGCGACCTCGCCGACCCGGCGCTCCGCACCACCCCCATCCACACCATCGCCGCCCGCTGGGGGTTTTCCCGCGCGGCCGACTTCAGCCGCGCACACCGCGCGGCCTACGGCACCACGCCCAGGGACCACCGGCACCAGGCTCTGGGACTCATTGCCAAGGGGAGTGTGGACTGATTGCTAACGACTCTTCGGAGGGATTCCGAGATCCTCGGTCCTGGTGCGTCGCAACGCGCACCAGGGCTGGTGCTTCGCGGGGGACAGCGCGAGCCACCGAACGAGAACGGGGACAGATGACTGCGAAGCAACGAGGTCGTCGCAGAGGACGGATCACAGCGGCGCTGGTCGCTCTGACGTCGTTGGCGGCGCTGATATCGGGCACTCAGCAGGCGGTCGCCGACGACCCGCCCCTCATCCAGGACCAGAACCTGCCGTTCAAGCCCGAGGACGCATCCGGCTTCGTTCTCCATCCTCGGGAGATGCCAGGTGTTGACGAGGGCGAGACAGCGCGGTCGGTGATCGAGGGGGCTGAGGCGAAAGGCGTCGTGTCGAGGGTGACGCCGCTGAGCGTGGCCCAGTCGCGGCAGCATGTCGGCCGCCCCCTGTGCCACACGACCGGGATCAACGGCACGCTCAAGTACAACGGCTTCTGCTGGGACGAGACGGACGACAACACCAACGCCTGGGACCCGGCCGGGGGCTGGCACCCGCAGGGATTCACCGCCTCGCACGACGCGGACCCGAGCGGCACGATCGACGGCCACCACCTGTACATGGCGACCTGGTACTACGGGAACGGGGGCGGCGACCACGACCGCAACAAGAAGGCCCGCATCTCCATCCTGGAGTCGACCGGCACGGACTGGAGTTACGGGCACGTGCTGCTCGTGAAGCCGACCGGCAGCCGGGACAACCCCGACTTCACCTCGGTCGACGACGTACACGCCGACGGCATGGTCTGGTACGGGAACAGGCTGTTCGTGGCCAACGGCGGCGAACTGCAGATCTACGACCTCAACCACCTGTGGAAGGTGAACTCCATCTCCAAGGGGTCGGGCATCTCGGGCGGCACATCCTCGGCCGAGTACCACCAGTGGGCCCTGCCCATGGTCGCCCGCTATTCGAACCGCACCGAGGCCGAGCAGGACGGCGCCGACCCCAAGGACCGCAGCAACATGTACTGCACGGGGCACATCGCCTGCCTGAGCTCCCTGAGCCTGGACCGCAGTGTGTCACCGCCGCGCCTGGTCTCCGGACGGTACGGGGATGCCACACGCACCACCCCTGTGGATGTGATCCGTTGGCCGATCGAAGACCTCGGCGAGGGCGGCACGTCCCCCGTCACGGCGACGGCCGCCTACGCCGCTCCCATCCACGGCTTGCAGGGCGTGGCCACCGACGGCACGTACTACTACATATCGGCCATGTGCGACACGAACTACATGCACATCGCCGACCCCACGGACTCAGACGCCTACTACTGCATCTGGCAGGCCAAGCCGAACGACAAGATGTCGATCCTCACCCGCGATGCGCCTCTCACCCAGAACCTGTCCTACTCGTTCTCCTCGGGCCGCCTGTGGGGCATGAACGAGCGCAACGGCAAGCGCGTCGTCTTCTCCCTGCTGCCGCGGAGAATCGACGACGCCCAGTACCTGTACAACGACTACAGCAAGCTGTGCGCGGGCGCCGGCGACAAGATCGAGAACAGCGACCCGGTCATCCAGTGGGGTTGCACCGGCGCCCAGGACGAGAAATGGGTGTTCGACGAGACCAAGGACAACAACGGCAACCCCGCCTACACCGTCCAGAACGCATACTCCGGCAAGTGCCTGGGCACCGGCAGCAGCCTCGACAGCGGCCAGGGCGTGATCCAGTACACCTGCAACAGCGCCGTGGACGAGAAGTGGTGGTACGACCAGGACACCCACGAGCTGCGGAACGTCTACTCGGGCAAGTGCCTGGGCCTGGGCTCCGCCGCCACCAAGGGCAGTCAGCTCATCCAGTGGCCCTGCAACGGCGCCCAGGACGAGCGCTGGACCATCTCCAAGTCCGCCCCCAACGTGTGACCTGAACACCCGCTCCGACGGCCCGCCGGGAAACCCGGCGGGCCGTCGCGGTCTTAGTGCGCGTTAAGACATGGTTCACTCCGATAAGCGCGTCTCGCGACTGTCAGGCTTGAGGTGTTTGCCCCATACGCGAGTCCCTGCGTCCGTCGAGTCGCTGACGAGGCCGCCCGTTTGCTCCGCTCTTCGGGCACGAAGTCCGTCTAATTCGAAGATGAGGCAGAAACGCCCAGCAGCAGCGGAACGGCACCATCCGCCGCGTCCATGATCACGCTACGGCGTGAGCCAACGGAAGCCGTACCCCAGTGACCTGTCCGACGCCCGATGAGCCCTGATCGAGCCGACGTTGACGGCCCGGAGAAAGGCCCGGCTCGACCGCCGGCCCACCGGCCAGCCACCCAAAGTCGACCTCCGTGATGTGTTCGACGCGATTCTCTACGTCAACCGCACCGGAATCCCCTGGAAATACCTCCCGCACGACTTCCCGGGCCACGGCACCGCCTACTTCTACTCAGGCGCCGATGCCGGGTTCGGGGGGCCGTCGAGGCTCTGGCAGCGATTCTCGCCATATATGCGGGGCGTGGGGCGGGCAGATCGGCCAACGGTCTCGTCGAGGTGTTCCTCGCGCCTCCCCCTCGGGTTGCGAGGTCAGTTGCAGACGCCGCTGACGGCGGACTGGGCACCGGAATCGGAGACCATGGCGCAGACGTAGTGTCCCGGGCCGTCGGGCCACCAACCAGAGCCGGCGCCGGTGGTGACGGAGATCTCCCTGCCGTTGTCCGTCAGGATGAACCGGCAACCGTGAGCAGTAACGGTCGGGTTGAGCTCTTGCTCGTCATGCCAGGCGCCGTCGACGAACTTCAGTTGGATCTCCTGGTCGGCGGTGCAGTCATAGGTGTGGATCCAGTGATCGCCCTCGTTGGCGGCGAAAGCGGGCGACGCGGACAGGACGACCATGGCACCGAAGCCGAGGACGGCGACGGCGGATCGCAGGGACGTACGGTGAGACAGCATGAAGCGGATTCCTTCCGAAGACGAGGGACAGTCAGGAGACGGAGGCTGCGGGGGTCTCGCCGCCGTAGTAGTACGTCGGGCTGGTGAAGTAGGAGACGCCGTAGTACGTTCCGGGGCCCAGTGTGACCGGGTTGGACCAGACGGTCCCGCTCGGGCCTGGCACCACCGCATACTTCCGGCTGCCGGGGACGACGTTCTGGTGTCAGTCACAGGCACCGGGTGATTCCGCATGCCCGTACGTTCTGGAACCGTCGACGAACCATACGCGCAGGTAGTAGCAGTGGCTCGTGGCGATGGGAACACTGTCGTGATACACGAACCAGCCCCGGTCAGTGCCCAGGACAGTGGGGGCGTGACCGCGTAGGTCGGCTCTCCTGACTGCCAGGCCGGCTTGTCCATGACCTGATACCACATCTGTACGTCGGTCTCAGGTGTGTTGATGACTGCAACCCACACGCCATTCGGATCCACGCACGAGCAACCCCGAGCTACCGAGGGGCCCTGTTCGATCAGAACCGCCCTCATGATCGATAGGAATGCGGCTTCAGATGTACAGCACGGGCGAATCCACGGGGCCGTACCAGGTCCCGGCGATGTCGAGGAACACCGCCACGTAGTAGGCGCCGGAGGGGTATGACCCGAAGTTGGGCGCGACGTCGCAGTTCGCAGCAGGACCCTGCGGGCAGCCATAGCCCCACTGCCATACCGCTTGGTTGGTGTTCTTATTCATGAGTTCGACGGTGAAGTCGTCCACGTGCTCGCTGCCGTTAAGGTAACCGTTCCCGCTGATACCGCTACCGCTGGCACTGATGCAGGGCGCAACCCGCACATCGTGGCCGGGGATATCGAACCACGCACGGCAGCCTCCCCCGCTCGCCGCGCTCGCGCTTCCCGTGGCGGTGATGGTTGCGCCCCCGGCGATTGCCAGAGTCGCGGCGGCCATGGCGATGGCGCGCTTGGTCTTGCCGAGCTTGAGCATTCGTTCCCCCTCGTGTGGTCGCGGCCGGTCATGGCCGCTCGACTTCCGTGTTGTTGCCGCTTTGGCCCGGCCTTGCGCTAGGCAGCACAACCAGACTGCCTTGGGTGGTTGTGTGGAGTCGCGTTTCCCGCACGAATCCGTACACCCCGGTCGGCCCCTGTCAGCTCACTGCCAATGTAGGACTGGCAAGCATCGTGTGGAGTGTCAGGTTGCACGGTGAAGCGGGGGTTCCGGTGTCAAAGTGCACAGCGAGTTGGGAGAGGCCAGGCCGTCGGGATCCTCCGCGAAGCCGACGCCGTCAACACCCGCCGCCGACAGCGCGTCGTCGACCTCGCCTGCGAGGAACTCGGGCTGACCTGCGCGGCAAGCGGATCACCGGCTGGTGCGCCGCCTTCAAACCCGAGGCCGACGACATCCGCGACTCTCCCGCCCTCGCCGTCGCACAGGCCCTGCACGACCTCGGCGTCACCGTCACCGGCCCCAAAGCCCTCGACAACGCCCGCGGCACCCTCAACACCGCCCAGTGGCGCGACGCCGGCTGGTTCATCCGAGCACTCGGACGCGCCTGACCACCAACACCCCCCACGCGGAAGGGACCGGCCCTCAAGAGCCGGTCCCTTCCGCATTCCGGGATCACAGATCGATAGCGTTCTCAGCCGATCAGCGAGACACTGCCAGCACTCGATCGCCGCACACCAACGACAGACCAGGCCGACCCGAGCTGAGACACCAGGCCCGCTGAGACACCCCAACTGTTCCCAACAGGCCGTGGACCGCGCCGTAAGAGCGGCCGGTGGCCTCTGCGATCGCGCGGAGGGAAGTCCCCGCTTCGTACCGGGCCTTGAGGTCCGCGGCGACGTTGTCGCGCTCGGGGCCGGGCGGTAACCTGGGGGGCCGGCTTCCTCGACATGAGCGCGCTCCCCTTCGCGTAGGGCAGACGGACACAGCCATGGCCCTGTCAGACGAACGGCTGCAGAGCAGCCCAGGTTGCGCCAACAGGTACGTCAGGACAGAGCGGCATCGGTCGCCCGGGGCAGCGGACATGCGCCGGCCGGGCCGGTCACGTCAGCGCGGTCTGCGGGATCACCGTATGCCGGTCCTGCCCCACTCAACCGTGTGCCGACCGTGCTCGTGGCGGTCAGCTGGCGCAGTATCACCGCGGTCATCGCCCAGTACACCCGCGACTCCGAACTGCGTGGCAGGTGCTCGTAGTCGCGCACCAGCCTGCGGTGCAGCATCAAGATCCCGTAGGCGCGCTCCACGATCCACCGCTTGGGGATCGGCACGAACCCGGTCTGCGCCGGGTTGGCCTCGACGATCTCCACCTCGATGTCCGCCTTCTCCCCGTGCGCGACGACGGCGTTCTTGAAGCCCTGGTTGACCAGGGCCTTCTGAACGGTGTCGGTGTCGGCGGCGACCTTGTCCAGCAGCGCGATGCCGGCGGCGTTGTCGTGCACCGACGCAGCGAGCACCACCACCGCGATCACCAGGCCCAGCACGTCAACGGCCAGGCCGCGCTTGCGGCCCGCTACTTTTTTTGCCGCATCACACCCCGTCGACTGTGCAGGCACCCCAGCCGCCGCGTGCACGCTCTGGGTGTCGAGCACCACCAGACTCGGGTCCGCCTTCCGCCGCGCCTTCTCCCGCACCTGCCAGCGCAGCAGGTCGTGCGGAAGCAGGTCCCACTGGCAGCCGGTGCGGCCCTGTAGAGGAGCGCGTTGACGATCTCCCGCATCTCGTACCGGCCCTGGTGACCGCTGACCGAGCGGTGTGCGGCCTTCCATGCCGCGATCACCGGCTCGACAAGCGCCCACTGCTCGTCGGACAGGTCGGTCTTGTAGGGCTTGCGTTCGCTCACGGTGCTCAGCCCAGCACGCCCGAGCCCGTCGACCGGCCGAGATACCGAGCTGCCACACGTTCAGGCGACGACAAAACACCTATGCACTTACATACCGCCCTCTGAATCCGACGAGTAGACGCATCATCAGGTCCGGTAGAGGGCCTCGACCTCGTTGTCGTACACCTTCTCGATCGCCTTCCGCTTCAGCTTCAACGACGGCGTGAGCAGGCCGTGTTCCTCGGTGAACGGCTGCGCCAGGATGCGGAAGGTACGGATCGACTCGGCCTGGGAGACGAGGGTGTTGGCGGCCACCACCGCCCGCCGCACCTCCGTCTCCAGGTCCGCGTCGCGCACCAGCTGCGCCGGAGTCAGCCTCGGCTTGCCGCGCATCTGGAGCCAGTGCTCGACGGCCTCCTGGTCGAGGGTGACCAGGGCGGCGATGTACGGCCGGTCGTTGCCGACCACGATGCACTGGTTCACCAGCGGATGCTCGCGGACCCGCTCCTCCAGCACCCCGGGCGAGACGCTCTTGCCGCCGGAGGTCACCAGGATCTCCTTCTTGCGGCCGGTGATGGTCAGATAGCCGTCCTCGTCCAGCGAGCCGAGGTCACCGGTGGCCAGCCAGCCCTCGTGCAGGGTCTCGTCGGTGGCCTTCGGGTTGTTCAGGTAGCCCTGGAAGACGTTGCCGCCGTGCAGCCAGATCTCCCCGTCGTCCGCGATGTGCACGGTCATCCCGGGGATGGCCTGGCCGACCGTGCCGTAACGGGTGCGCTCGGGCGGGTTGGCCGTCGCCGCGGCCGTCGACTCGGTCAGGCCGTAGCCCTCGTAGATCTGCACGCCCGCGCCCGCGAAGAACAGCCCCAGGCGCCGGTCCATCCCCGAACCGCCCGACATCGCGTTGCGGATCCGGCCGCCCATCGCCGCGCGGACCTTGCCGTAGACGACCTTGTCGAAGAACTGGTGCTGCATACGCAGTCCCGCCGACGGCCCGGGCCCGATGCCCCATGCCTTCGCCTCCACGGCCTCCGCGTACTTCACCGCGATGTCGACCGCCTTCTCGAACGGCCCCGACCTTCCCTCCTTCTCCGCCTTACGGCGTGCGGAGTTGAACACCTTCTCGAAGATGTACGGCACCGCCAGGATGAACGTCGGCCTGAACGCGGCCAGATCGGGCAGCAGCGCGGCGGCGTGCAGCTGCGGCTGGTGCCCGAAGCGGACCTTGCCGCGGATCGCGGCGACCTCCACCATCCGTCCGAAGACATGCGCGAGCGGCAGGAACAGCAGGGTGGAGGCCTCGTCGTCCCTCTTGGTGTGGAACACCGGCTGCCACCGCTGGATCATCGTGTCCGCCTCGAACATGAAGTTCCCGTGCGAGAGCACACAGCCCTTCGGGCGGCCCGTGGTGCCGGAGGTGTAGATGATCGTGGCGACCGAGTCGGGCGTGACGGCCTGCCGGTGGCGGTGCACCGTCTCGTCGTCCAGGTGCGCGCCGGCGTCGTACAGCTCCTGCACGCAGCCCGAGTCCAGCTGCCACAGCTGGCGCAGCTGCGGGAGACGGTCGATGACGGTGGCGATGGTCATCGCGTGGTCCTCGTGCTCCACGATCGCCGCGGACACCTCGGCGTCGTAGAGCATCCAGAAGCACTGCTCGGCCGAGGAGGTGGGGTAGACGGGCACCACCTGGGCGCCGATCGTCCACAGCGCGAAGTCGAACAGGGTCCACTCGTAACGGGTACGGGACATGATCGCGACGCGCTCGCCGAAGCGGATGCCGCGCGCGAGCAGGCCCTTGGCGAGGGCCATGACCTCGTCGCGGAACTCGGCAGCGGTCACATCGCGCCACTGCCCGTCGGGATCCTTGCGGCCGAGGGCGATATGCGTCGGGTCGCTCTGGGCATGCTCGAAGACGACGTCGGCCAGACCGCCCACGGGCGGCGCCGACGCCAACGGCGGGTTGGTGAACTCGCGCAAAACCTCGCTCCCCGATCCTCGCTGTTGGTCACGCCCGTGATGCTCGGCACAGCGCGGTGAAAGCTACCCCACGGCGTGTCCGGGCGGGAGGGGGTAGTTAACCGCGCAAACCTCACGTTTTTCGTGGGAGGTGACCGGAAAATGCCCTCACATGGGGAAGGGCCGGACACGATACTGACGGGTCAGTAAGTTTCGGTGCCGTAATCTCCACCGAATCTGTACGGGCTAATTACGGGCCGTACCATCCTGGTCACGGCATACAGTGCCCTGCTCACGGCATGCAGTGTCCTGCTCATCGCATACGACATCACGTTCGCCGTTCACCTCCCCACACATATCGCACACCGAATACTGCATATTGCATACGCGCGACCTCGCGCGGCGAGGGCGGCCCCGGAGTCATGCTCCCGGGACCGCCCCCGCCCTGCACGCGTCGGAGCAGCCGTCCGCCCGCCTTCGTCGGCAGTCGGCCGCTGTTGTCAGCGGTGCGCCGCCACCGCCTTCCGTGACACGGTGCCGGACTCCTTGGGCGAGATCGGCCGGCCCGCCCGTACGAGCAGCAGCACCAGGGCGGCCACGACCGTCCCCGCGAGGCCGACGACCAGCAGCGCGCCGTTCAGGCCCGAGGCGAACGCGGTGCGCAGCGTGTGCTCGGCGAAGTGGCCACGCAGGGCCCCGGCGGCGCCGCCGGCCAGGGCGTGGGCCGCCCCGTTCGGCAGGGTGCCGGTCATCCGCGAGGTGAGGACCGTGCCGAAGACGGCCACGCCGAGTGCGTAGCCGAGCTGGCGCACCGTGTTCACCGCACCGCCCGCCATGCCGGCCCGCTCCTGCGGTACCGCCGCCAGCGCCGCCCCGGCCACGGTCGGCGCGACGAACCCGGTGCCGACGCCGACCAGCACGAATCCCGGCACCAGCGCCGTCCAGTCCGAGCCCGCGTCCAGCACCGCCTGGCACAGGGTGCCCGCGGCGATCAGCAGCAGTCCGCCGCCGACCGTCAGCCAGGCCGGCACCCCGTGCAGCAGCCGCCCCACCAGTACGGCGACCACCATCGACACCACCGTCATCGGCAGCAGCGTCAGCCCGCCGCGCACCGGCGTCAGCCCCAGCAGGGTCTGCATCCACAGCGACAGGTACGGGATCCCGGCGAACGCCACCCCGTTGAAGGCGAACGATCCCAGCATCACGCCGACGAACGCCGGCCGGCGCAGCAGTGACAGATCCAGCAGTGGATGCGCCACCCGCCGCTCCACCAGCACGAACACCACCAACGCCAGCGCGGCCACCGCGAACGCCGTCAGTGTCGCGGACGCCGTCCAGCCGTCCTCGCCGGCGCGCACCACGGCATACGTCGCACCGCCCGCGAACAGCGCGAAGGAGGCCGTACCCGCCCAGTCGACGCGCATCCCGCGCGGCCCGCGAGACTCGGGCACCACCCGCAGCATCAGCCACACGGCCGCCACGCTCACGGGCAGGTTCACGAAGAAGATCCACCGCCAGCCCGGCCCCTCGGTGATCAGTCCGCCCAGCACCGGCCCGACCGCCGCGGCCCCGCCGCTGACCGCGCCCCACACCCCGAGCGCCGCCGAGCGCTGCCGTCCTTGGTACACGGAGCCGAGCAGGGGCAGCGTCGTCGCGAACATCGCCGCGCCGCCGATGCCCTGCACCGCCCGCGCCGCCACCAGCGCTCCCGGCCCCGACGCCAGCCCGCACAGCAGGCTGGCCAGCGCGAACAGCACCACACCCGTCACATGTACCCGGCGCCGCCCCATGATGTCGGCCGCCGCTCCCATGCCGAGCAGCAGCGCGGCCAGCGCGAGCGCGTACCCGTCGACGACCCATTGCAGATCGCCCAGCGAAGCGTGCAGTGAGCCGGCCATGTCCGGCAGCGCGACCACCACGATCGTCACGTCCAGCAGCAGCATGAACGTGCCCAGGCACACGGCCGTGAGCGTCCCCCAGCTCCGCATGCTCCACTCCCCGTATCGTTCCCGTCGTCTTCCTGTCGTTCCGTACGATGACCGGGGCGGGGCCGATCGGACCGCTCTGTACGCCTTGTGCGACGAAATCCGACGGGGGATCGCGTGCCGGAGATGGAATCCGACGTTCTCGACGTTCTCGACCTGCGCCTTCTGTCCGCGCTGGAGGTGGACGGCCGGGCTCCCTTCAGCCGGATCGGCACGGTGCTCGGCGTCTCCGACCAGACCGTCGCCCGCCGCTACCGCAGGCTCGTCGCGACCGGCGGCGTGCGCGTTGTCGCCCTGCGGGATGCCTACCGGCTCGGTCAGGACCAGTGGATGCTGCGCGTGCGCTGTGCCCCCGACAGCGCCCTGGCCATCGGTGAGGCCCTCGCCAAGCGACCGGACACCTTCTGGATCGGTCTCGCCTCGGGCGGCACCGAGGTGATCCTCCTGACCCGGCCGCACCGCCCCGGCGACCATGACGACCTGCTGCTCGGCAAACTGCCGCGCACCCCGCGCGTGCTTGAGATCCGTGCCCACCAGCTCCTGCACCGCTTCTACGGCGGTGTCGACGGCTGGCTCCGCAAGTTCGGCGCGCTCACGGAGGACGAGATCGCCGCGCTGCGGGCCGATCCCGGCTGCGTATCCGATTCGGGTCCCGGCTCCGGACCGCCGTCCGGTCCGGCCCGCCTCGAACCCGACGACGAGCCGCTGCTGGCCGTACTGGAACGTGACGGCCGTGCCACGTACCCCGAACTCCAGCGCGCGACCGGCCGCTCGGATTCCTCCGTCAAACGGCGGCTGACGGCGTTGCTGGCCTCCGGCGCGATCTATCTCGACGTCGAGTACCCGCCGCGGATCTTCGGCTACCCGGTCTCCGCCCTGTTGTGGATCACCGCGGTCCCGGCCGCCCTGTCCGCGGTCGGCCGGGCCCTGGCCGCCCACGGTCCGATCGCCCACGTCTCGGCGACGGCCGGCTCCTCCAACCTTGTCGCCAGCGTCGTGGCCCGCAGCACGGCCGACCTGTACGACTACCTCAGCGGCCCGCTCGGCCGCCTGGAGGGCGTGCAGCACGTGGAGACGACGCCGTTCCTGCGCCGGGTGAAGCATCTGACGTATCCGGTGGCCCGCTGAATCCACCGGAGGCGGGACGGTATCCGGCCGGCGGCGGTGGACGGTGGCTTTCGCCGCGGTCTGCTCAGTCGCCGCGTCGCCGGAGCCGTTCGCCGCCCGCCAGGACGGCAGTGGCCAGGGCGTTCGCTGCGTTCCCCGCCGCGCCGTGGCGGCGGCCGTGGAGGAGGACGAAGTCGGTCTTGCCGAGGTCCGGCAGGCCGGAGCGGTCCGGGAGGCGGAACAGGCCGGGCGGGATCAGGCGCCGGGAGTGGGCCATGACGCCGAGGCCGGCGCGGGCGGCCGCGATGAGGCCGTTGAGGCTGCCGCTGGTGCACACGATCCGCCACGCCCGGCCCTCGCGCTCCAGCGCCTCCAGCGCACGGGCCCGGGTGATGCCGGGCGGGGGGTACACGATGAGCGGGACGGGCCGGTCGGCGTCCAGGCGCAGCCGCTCGGCGCCGATCCACACCAGGTCGTCGCGCCACACCAGTTCGCCGCGGGGGTCTTCAGGGCGGCGCTTGGCGAGCACCAGGTCCAGTTTTCCGGCGGCCAGCTGCTCGTGCAGGGTGCCGGAGAGCTCGACGGTCAGTTCGAGGTCGACCTCGGGGTGGTCGTAGCGGAAGCTCTCCAGGATTTCCGGGAGCCGGGTGAGCACGAAGTCCTCCGAGGCGCCGAACCGCAGCCTGCCGCGCACCCGGGTGCCGGTGAAGAACGCCGTCGCCTGCTCGTGCACCTGGAGGATCCGCCGGGCGAAGCCCAGCATCGCCTCGCCGTCCTCGGTCAGCTCCACCGAATGGGTGTCCCGGGTGAACAGCTGCCGTCCGGTCGCGTCCTCCAGGCGGCGGACGTGCTGGCTGACCGTGGACTGGCGCAGCCCGAGCCGGCGCGCGGCCTGCGTGAAGCTCAGGGTCTGGGCCACGGCGAGGAAGGTGCGCAGCTGTGCCGGGTCGTACACGGCACCAGTTTAGCCGGTTATCGCGAAATGTGATGGCAGTCAGAGTGGTGTACGGGATTCCCGATCGGCCTGGCCCGGGGGAGCATGGAGGGGGCTTTTGCGGGCCCGAACGAACAAAGACGCTCAGCGATACCTGCTGACCGACCGACGACAACTTCAGTCCCCACACGCACACAACAGAGCACATCGGAGCACCGTGACACGCCTGCGCCGGCCGAGCTGGATGCCGATCGACCCGTACATCGTCCTGCTGCTGGGGACTGTTGGCCTTGCCGCGCTCCTCCCGGCCCGGGGGACCGCCGCCGATGTCGCCTCGGGCGCGTCGACGGCCGCGATCGCCTTCCTCTTCTTCCTCTACGGCGCCCGGCTGTCGACCCGGGAGGCGATGGACGGCCTGCGCCACTGGCGGCTGCATGCCACCGTGCTGCTCTGCACGTTCGTGCTCTTCCCGGTGTTCGGGCTCGCCGCGCGGGCCCTGGTGCCGACGCTGCTGACGCATCCGCTCTACCAGGGTCTGCTGTTCCTGACGCTGGTGCCGTCCACGATCCAGTCGTCCATCGCGTTCACCTCGATCGCCCGCGGCAACGTGCCCGCGGCGATCTGCGCGGGCTCCTTCTCCTCCCTCGCCGGCATACTGATCACCCCGCTGCTGGCGGCGGCGCTCCTCGGCAACAGCGGCGGCGGGTTCTCCGCCGACTCACTGGTGAAGATCGTGCTCCAGCTGCTGGTGCCGTTCCTCGCCGGGCAGATGCTGCGCCGCTGGATCGGCGGCTTCATCGCGCGGCACAAGAAGGTCCTCGGCCTGGTCGACCGCGGCTCCATCCTGCTCGTCGTCTACACCGCCTTCAGCGAGGGCATGACCCAGGGCATCTGGCACCAGGTCAGCCCCGCGCGGCTCGGTGGCCTCGTCGTCGTGGAAGCCGTCCTGCTGGCCGCGATGCTGCTGCTGACCTGGTACGGGGGCAAGGCGCTCGGCTTCGGCCGGGCGGACCGGATCGCCATCCAGTTCGCCGGGTCGAAGAAGTCCCTCGCCTCCGGGCTGCCCATGGCGAGCGTCCTGTTCGGCGCCCACGCCTCCCTCGCCGTGCTGCCGCTGATGCTCTTCCACCAGATGCAGCTGATGGTGTGCGCGGTCATCGCCAAGCGCCGTGCCCGCGATCCAGAGGAGGTTCTGGACGCCGTGCCGGGGGCGTCAGCGGCCCACGTGGTCCAGGGGCAGCCACAGGACCGTGTCCTTCGCTGACCGCAGTGCCCTCGGGTCCGACAGCTCCTGGTCGGTGAGCGCCCGGTCCCATACGTGCACCTCGTCGATGGCGCCGGTGAAGAAGGCCCGGCTGTCCATGCGCTGAGCGATGTGCACGCCGAAGGGGGAGTTACGGCTGACCGACCCCGGGATGTCGGCTACGGACGACTGCATACCGTCGACCGACAGCATCAGCCGGCCGCCGCCCCGCCGGAGCACCACGTGATGCCAGTGGCCGTCGTTGTATGCGGTATCCGTGCGAACGTATGCAGTCTGCGGAGCCGCCGCGCCGTCCCGTACGGTGATCAGGCCCTGGACCCGGTTGTTCGCCGGCTCGGCGCGCAGCCACACCTGGGGCTGCGTGGTGCCGGTCCCGCCCATCCACAGCAGCGGCTGCTCACCGGTGGTGGCCGTGTACCGGAACCACAGCGACGCCGTGAAGTCCTTCGTGCCGAGCGGCAGCCGGCGGCTGTACGGCAGACGTACGGCCGCGTCGGTGCCGTTGAACTCCAGCGCGCCGCCGAACACTCCCTGCGTTCGCCGCGCGCCGCCGAGCACCGCGGCCGGGCGGGCGTGCGGGGCCAAGTCGGCAGTGACCGGGTCGGGGCCGCGCCGCGGGGCGAGCCAGTTCTCGGTGAAGCGGGCGAAGCGGATCTCGTCGCGCGAGTCCAGCGCACCGCCCTCGTAGACCAGGCCGATCGTGTCCCCGGCGATGCGCACCAGGTCGGAGTAGCCGGACCAGTCCGTGGTGACGACCGTGCCGCGGTCCACGCTGTCCCAGGTGCGGCCGCCGTCGTAGGAGGAGCGGATCATCATCGTGCGGCGCCGGTCGGGGTCGGCGGGGCAGGCGAGCAGCAGGCGGTCGCCGAGCCGCAGCAGCGAGCCCTGCACCATCGGTGCGTACAGGTCCGGCAGGTCGCGGAATGGAGCGGTGAAGCTGGAGCCACCGTCGCGGCTGACGGCCTGGGTGCGGTGGCCGAGGTCGGTGCCGTCCTGCTCCCGGCCGCTGACCAGGACGGAGCCGTCGCCGAGTTCGGCGAGGGCGAGTTCGGAGGGCTTCTGCCGGAAGGTGCCGTCCTCGGCGATGGGCCAGGTGTCCTGGGCGCCGATCCGCCAGTGGCCGCCGTGGTCGTCGCTGACGATCAGCGCCGCGTGGTTGGCGGTGATCCGGGTGCCGTCCCAGGACTCGGCGTTGACCCCGAAGACCAGCCGCCCGGCGTACCGTCCGTGCGTGAGCTGGATGTCGTGCGCCGGCCCGGTCGCGTACCAGGAGTTCCAGGCGGCGGGCAGGATCTCCGGGCTCAGGTCGCGCGGTACGGACCAGGTCAGGCCGTTGTCGTCGCTGTACTGGAGGTGCGGGGTGCGGTCGCACGGCACCGAGCAGCTGGCGCTGTCCGTACGGCCTGTGTTGTACGTCTCCGCGAGCCAGATGCGGCCGGTGGTGCGGTCCACGATCGGCGCCGGGTTGCCGTGGGTGTCGCCGTGGCCCTTGTTGACCACCTGGAGCGGGCCCCAGGTGCGGCCGCCGTCGGTGGAGCGTTTGAGGACGATGTCGATGTCGGTGGCGTCCCCGCAGTTGGGGACCCGTCCCTCGGCGAACGCCAGCAGTGTGCCGTCGACGGCCTTGACGACCGTCGGGATGCGGAAGCAGGCGTAGCCGGGGTCCTGGGACGCCTTGAACAGGACCTGCTGTGTGAACTGGGGTGTCTTATCCACGGGTTGGGCCTGTGCGGGGTGGGGTGTGGCGAGTGGCGCCACTAGCAGCGCCGCCGTCGTGCATACGAGGGCGAGTGCGGATCTGAGACGGGCGCGAAGACCTGACGGCATGGTGCGACCTGCCCTTCATCGGTCGGACATCTGGACATTCGGACATCCGATGTCCAACGTGCGCACCGATGACGGTAGTTGGGGCCAAGGCGCCCCACAAGCAGCGTGCAGTGCACGGAGTGCGCCGAGGCCTCAACGAGTACGCCGAGCCTCACGGCCGCAGGACGACCTTGCCGAGGTTGGCGCGCGTCTCGATCGCCTCGTGCGCCTTCGCCGCGTCCTCCAGGGCGAACTCGCCGTGCACGGCGGGCGTCACGGCGCCCTCGGTGAACAGCCGCCACAGCTCCCGGCGCCACTGCTCGTACAGTTCCGGCCGGCCGCGGGCGATCAGGGCCATCTGGAAGCCGATCACCGACTTGGCGCCGACCAGCAGGTCGTAGGCCTGGATTGTGCCGCCGCCCGAGCTGTAGGCGACCAGGCGGCCGTGCGGGGCGAGGGCGGCGAGCGCCGGGGTGAGCAGATCACCGCCGACCGCATCCAGTATGCAATCGACCGGATCCCCCCAACTGTCGTCCGCATATTGGATACAGTCGTCCGCGCCCAGCGCCCGCACGAAGCCGGCCTTCGCCGGATCGGACACCGCGCCCACCACCCGTCCCACGCCCCGCGCCCGCGCCAGCTGCACGGCGAGGTGTCCGACGCCGCTCGCTGCCGCCGTGACGAGGACCGCCTCGCCCGGTGCGGGCCGCGCCGCCTCCAGCGCCCCGAACGCCACCAGGCCGCTGCGTACCAGCGCGACCGCGTCGACGGCGCTCGCCTCGTCCGGTACCGGCGAGGCCATGGCCTCGTGCAGCAGGGCGAAGTCGGCGTACCCGTGGCCGAAGCACAGGCCGGTCACTCGCTCGCCCGGCCGGAAACGCCTCACGCCCTCGCCGACCGCCACCACCTCACCGGCGAGCTCGCCGCCCAGTGCGATGGGTTCGGCGGCCTCGGTGACCTTGCGGACGATGGGCAGCGTGACACCGACCGCCTCGCAGCGCACCAGCAGCTCCCCGGGGCCGGGCTCGGGGACGGGGGCCTCCTCCAGGAACAGCGGGCCGCCGGCGGAGTCGTAGCGAACGCGACGCATCAGCACCTCCATGGCCGGGCGGACCCGGCGCATCGGTCGTTGGGAAAACCCATGAAATCGTTGGGAGTCCCAACGATAACCGGTCTTCGTTGGGAAGTCCAACGTTTTCTGGCTAGGCTGCCGTCATGGCCGAAGCTCCCCTGCCCGCGATCCGCTCCCTGCCCAGCTGGCTCCTCGGCCGGGCCGCCGCCCGGGGCCGTGCCCTGGTCGCCGAGGCCCTCGCGGCCGAGGGCATGAAGATGTGGCACCACGTGGTCCTCTCCGCCGTCCGCGACCTCGCCCCGGTCGCCCAGGCCGACCTCGGCCGCAGTGTCGGCCTCGATCCCAAGGACCTGGTCGGCGTCCTCAACGACCTCCAGTCCGCGGGTCACGTCGTCCGCGCCCCCGACCCCCGGGACCGGCGCAAGAACGCCGTGTCCCTCACCGGCGAGGGTGCCCGCCTCCTCGAACGCTGCGAGAAGGCGGCCCGCGAGGCAAACGACGATCTGCTGGCCCCGCTCTCGGCCGCCGAACGCGATCAGTTCATGGGCCTGTTGATCCGGATTTCCGGCACGGATGGCTGACGGCGGGTAACGTTCCGTCATGACCGCAGCTCCCGTACTCGATCCGCAGCGCACCGCCCTGATCCTCATCGACCTGATGGATCGCATCGTCGCGCTGCCCCTGGAACCCCGCACCGGCACCCATGTGCTCGCCACCGCCGAGCAGTTGGCGCACAGATTCCGCGGCGCCGGAGCGCCTGTCGTGCTCGTCCGGGTAGAACGCCCCTCGGCCGCCGAACAGCCGCCCGGCAGCGACCTGGTGGCCGGACTCGTCCGCGACGGCGACCTGGAGGTGGTCAAGCGCACCCTGGGCGCCTTCCAGGGCACAGGACTGCACGAGCGGCTGCAGGAACGAAGCGTCACCACGCTGGTGTTCGGCGGCATCGCCACCAACCTCGGCGTCGAGTCCACCGCTCGCGCCGCCGCGGACCTCGGGTACGGCCTCGTCTTTGTGGAAGACGCCATGGCCGCCTTCACCGCCGCCGAACACGAGGCGTCCGTCCGGCTCGACTTCCCCCGGCTCGGGACGGTCGTGACCGCCGACGGCGTCCGCCTCGCCGCCGGCTGACGTGTGACGGCTCAGACCAGCGTGCCGCCGCCGTCCACCACCACCACCGACCCGGTGCTGTAACCCCCGCGCATCAGATACAGGTACGCCTCTGTCACGTCCGCCGGCTCGCCGACCCGTCCCACCGGCAGCGACTCGGCGGACGACCGGAACAGCCCCTCCCGGACGTCCTCCGGCAACTCCCGCCACAGTTCGGTGCGCACCACCCCGGGCGAGACCGCGTTGACCCGCACCGGTGCCAGCTCCACGGCCAGCGCCCGGGCCAGCGACTCCATCGCCCCGCACAGCGCCGACGCGGCACTCGAACCGGGTACCGGCCGGCGCCCCGCCGTCCCCGTCGTCAGCACCACCGACCCGCCCGGGCGGATCGAGGCGGCGGCGTGCTTCACCGCCGTGTACGCCCCCCACAGCCGTGTGTCCATGAACTGTCGGGCCCGTTCGACCCTCGTCTCGGCCAGGCTCTCCAGCAGCAGCGCCTCACCCGCCGTGTACACCAGATGATCGAACACCCCGACCTCCTGGAAGAAGCCGCGCACCGCGTCCTCGTCCGTCGCGTCCAGGACCCTCCCCCCGGCCCCCTCGGGCAGCAGCTTCAGCGCCGCGTCCACACTCTCCGGCCGGCGCGAGGCGACCACCACCTCCGCGCCCTCCCGCGCCGCCCCCTCGGCGACCGCGAGCCCGATACCCGACGTACCCCCGATGACGACCACACGCTGTCCCCGCAGATCCATGGGAAATCCCTCTCCATACCGATGTTCCATCCCGATCGGACGACTCCAGCCTGCGCTCCTATGAAGGTGTACGTCCAAGTCCTCTTTCGCCCGCGGCGATACCCTGAAGGCATCACCACAGGTGCGCGAGCGTGCCGACGAGAGGGGCGGTCATGGACCTGGATCTGCGCAAGGTCCGCTACTTCGCCGCGGTCGCCGAACTGCTCCACTTCGGCCGCGCAGCCGAGCGGCTGCACATCGCCCAGCCGGTGCTGAGCCGGCAGATCCGGGCCTTGGAGAAGGACTTGGGGGTCGAGCTGTTCGTACGCCACAGCCATGGCGTGACGTTGACCGATGCCGGGCGCCAACTTGTTGAGGAAGCACATCAGTTGCTGGCTGCGGCCGACGGCGCGCGGCGCCGGGTAGGCCGGGCCGCGGGCGGGCCCCGCCGCTTCGTCGTCGGCTTCCGCGCCGGCATCGTCGTCACCCAGGCCCTGCGTGCCTTCCGGGCCGCGCACCCGGACGTCGAGACCAGCGCACGCCGCATCGAATGGGACGACCAGGAACGGCTCGTCCTCGACGGCACCCTCGACATCGCCTATGTACGCGCTCCGCTGCGCGAGGAGGGTCTCGAACTGCGGCTCCTTTACACCGAGTCCCGCGTGGCGATGCTCCCGGCCGGACACCGCCTCGGCGGTAAGCCGGAACTGTCCCTGGCCGACCTCGACGGCGAGACATGGCTGACCTACGCGCTTCCCGGGCCGGGCGACATGCCCGTACGCACCGTCGAGGAGAAGTTCGAGTGCGTGGCCGCCGGCAGCGGCATCACGCTCGTCCCGCACTCGATCGCCGAGCAGTACTCCCGCCCGGACATCAGCTACGTACCGGTCGTCGACGCCGAACCGGACCAAGTGCTGCTGGCCTGGGCGGCCGGCCGTACCTCGCCCCTGATCACCGAGTTCGCCGAGGCCGCGGCGACGGCGGGGTGCGGCTGAGAGCCCGTCGGGTGGCCAGCTGATCACGCCGAGCATGGGCCGCTGACGGCCCCGGAGTTCTCGCACTGGCACACACCGAGTGATCGGGACCGCCGCCGTGTCCGGAGGGCAGATCGCAACCGTCACGCGTCTTGCGTGACACAGGCACCCCGAAAGCTCTCAGAGGAAGACGCGCGCCACCTCCAGCCACTTCTGGGCGTCCTCGCCGGTCGCCGTCATGTTGGTCTCGGACCAGGGGCGACGCCGGGTGACACACAGGCAGAAGTCGATGGCGCCGCCGTGTACCCGTTGCGCGGCAGCTTCGGGGCCCCACACCCAGGTCCGTCCGTCAGGTGCTGTCAGCTCGACGCGGAAGGGGTCCGCCGGCTCAGGCAGTCCGACGGCGGCGAAGGACAGCGCCCTCCCCAACACCCCCAGCGACGCCACGTGCTTCAGTCGATCCGTCGGGCGGCGTGCCCCGCCCACAGCATCGAAGACGTCCTGCCCGTGTGCCCAGGTTTCCATCAGACGAAGGGGCGCCATCAGGGCCGGGGTCACCATCGACATGTACCAGGGGAATGCGTGGTCCCATGGCGTGTCGCGCAGTGCCGCCGCCAGTTCCGTTCGACCGGCCCGCCACTCCTCCAGAAGTACCGACCGGGGTTTGGCCGCTCCCGCGGCGGCGGCCTTGTCCGCATACCCGCTGCCTTCGGCTTCCGCCCGCCCGAGCTCGGCGCCGAACGCGTCCGGAGTGCGTAAGGCGCTGACTGCGTTCGCGTCCGCCCACGCGAGGTGGGCTATCTGGTGGGCGACCGTCCAGCCCGGTGCCGGTGTCGGTATGGACCAGTCGTCCACTGCCCTGACCAGGGCGTCGAGCTCGTCACCCTCAGCCACCAGCGCGGACAGGACACCGGCGTCATCTGCATCGGGGACGGCGAGGTTGTAGTTCAGCATGTGCGCCATGGTGCAAATCCTTCCCGACCAACGGTGGAGACGAAGTGTGCTCTCCGAGGCCATGACCAAGGTCGCGATGATCCGCCTGATGCCCGTCCGGCTGGACGGGCAGTCATCGCGGTGGAGCCATGAATCCCACCGCAAGACCGCGCGAACCTAGACCGCCGAAGACCTCATCATGGCGTAATCAACCGGCCACCCGACAGGCTCTGAGGCGGGGCCCAGCGGCGCAGGGGGCGCTCCCCGCCGGCGGGGCCCCGCCGCCGTGCCGCGGGGAGTCGGCCTCATCCCTGGGCGTCCGCCTCCTGCAGGGCGATGCGGTCCTCTCCCGCGTACACGTTCATCGAGCTGCCCCGCAGGAAACCCACCAGGGTCAGCCCGGTCTCGGCGGCCAGGTCCACCGCCAGCGAGGACGGCGCCGACACCGCCGCCAGCACCGGGATGCCCGCCATCACCGCCTTCTGCGCCAGCTCGAACGAGGCCCGTCCGGACACGAGCAGGATCGTCCGTGACAGGGGCAGGTCGCCGTTCTGGAGCGCCCGTCCGACCAGCTTGTCCACGGCGTTGTGGCGGCCCACGTCCTCCCGTATGTCCAGCAGCTCGCCGTCCTCGGTGAACAGGGCCGCCGCGTGCAGGCCCCCGGTCCGGTCGAACACCCGCTGGGCCGCCCGCAGACGGTCGGGGAGGCTCGCCAGCAGCTTGGGGGTGACCTGGACCGGGGGAGTGTCGGCGATCGGGAAACGCGCCGTCGTGCGGACGGCGTCGAGGCTGGCCTTGCCGCACAGGCCGCACGAGGAGGAGGTGTAGACGTTCCGTTCCAGGGTGAAGTCCGGCAGCGCCACGTCCGGCGCGGTCCTCACGTCGACCACGTTGTAGGTGTTGGAGCCGTCTGCAGTCGCCCCCGCGCAGTAGACGATGTTCTGTAGATCGTGTGCAGTAGCCAGTACACCTTCGCTCACCAGGAATCCTGCCGCCAGTGCGAAGTCGTCGCCCGGCGTGCGCATGGTGATCGCGAGAGGCTTTCCGTTGAGCCGGATTTCCAGGGGTTCCTCGGCGACGAGTGTGTCCGGCCGGGTGGAGACCGCCCCATCCCGGATGCGGAGCACCTTGCGTCGTTCCGTGACTCGTCCCATGTCCTGATCAGCCCCGGTTCTGTACGTGCTGGTAGCCGAAACGGCCCTTGATGCAGAGATTGCCGTAGGTCACCGGATTGTCGTGCGGTGAGGTGACCTTCACGATCTCATTGTCCTGCACATGGAGGCTGAGGGTGCAGCCCACTCCGCAGTACGCGCACACCGTGGACGTCTCGGTCTGCCGTGTCTCGTCCCAGGTGCCGGCCGCCCGCATGTCGAACTCGGTACGCGGCGCGAGGGCGCCGGTCGGGCACACCGCGACGCAGTTCCCGCAGTACACACAGGCCGAGTCGGTCAGCGGAGCGTCGTGCTCGACGGCGATCCGCGCGTCGAAACCGCGCCCGGCGACCGCGATCGCGAAGCTGTTCTGCCACTGGTCGCCGCAGGCGTCGACGCTGCGTCGCCGACCTCGAAACCCGCATTGCCGATGGGCTTAGCTCTCCTTGAGTGGTCGTGACCACCCGGCGAGGGTGAGGACGTTGTGAGAGCGGAGACATTGGGTGCATATGGGTTCGCGCCGGCATGGTAGCCATTACGCGTCGAAGTTGCCGTTCCAGACCAGGGTGCGGAGTTTGACGAGGGCCTCGGCTCCGGTGACGTCCATACGGTCTTTGACCAGGCGCTGGCCGGGGACCGTGGTACAGGTGATCGTCACACTGCACAATGGCCTCTGCAACGCGGGCAGTTGACTACGGCAGGGGGGGGAATCGTGCGGGCGGGGGACCATCTCTCCGGTAGGTACAGGCTGGACGTGCGGCTCGGGCACGGTGGCATGGGCGAGGTGTGGCGAGCATTCGACACCGAGCTCGGCCGCCCGGTCGCGGTGAAGGTGCTGCTGCAGTTCCACGCCACGCATGAGGAGCTACAGCGGTTTCGGCGCGAGGCGTCGATCGGCGCCCGGCTCAAGCATCCCGGTATCACGGTCGTGTACGACGTCGGGCAGCACGAGAACCGGCAGTTCATCGTCATGGAGCTGCTGGAAGGGATGGACCTTTCCCAGCTCCTGGCCCGCTCGCCCGGCGGTCTGCCAGTCGCCGAGGCGGTCGGTCTCGCGCTTCAGACCGCAGAGGCGCTGGCCGCCGCGCACGGCGGAAAAGTGGTGCACCGCGACCTCAAGCCTGGCAACCTCTTCCTGCAGGACGACGGCCGGATCAAGATCTGCGACTTCGGGATCGCCCGGGCCGCGGACACCACCGGCAGTATCACGGTCACCGACCGGCTGATCGGCACTCCGGCCTACATGGCGCCGGAGCAATGGCGCGGCGAGCACGTCGACGCGAAGTGCGACCAGTACGCACTCGGCTGCGTGCTGCACGCGCTACTCGCTGGCACCCCGCCGTTCCCCGCCTCCGAGCAACCCTGGGTTTTGATGCACCGGCACCTGGAGGAAACACCGCCCGCTTTGCACACGCTACGAAACGACGTGTCGGCGGAGATCGTCGAGCTGGTTACTGCGCTCCTGGCCAAGCACCCGGACGCTCGGCCGGACGCAGCCAGCACCGCCCAGCGCCTGCACTCGATCCAGCGGCATGCGCCTGGACCGCACTCGACCTCCACCCGGGATGCAACGCCACCCAGCCGTGGCCCCGCACCAGCATCAGAGGACCCGGCCACACCGGTCACCGCCACCGCGCCCAACCACGACACCGCGCCCGCCCCCACCCAGCCCATCGTCTCGCCACCCGCGCCCGCAGCCCTTCGCCACCGCCCACGCCGCCGCACCCTCATCCTCGGCTCACTGGCCACGGCGTCGGCCGGGACACTCGCCGCACTGGGACTGACACTCGCCGACAGCGCAGGCACCCCCAAGAAAGGCGGCAGCCCGAGCCCGGGCCCGAGCCGGCACCCGGCCAGTAGCCCCGGCAGCCCGGTGACGCTCGGAGGCGGCGGCAATGCGGTCGTGCGTTCAGTGGCGTTCAGCCCGGACGGCAACACCCTGGCCAGCGCCGACGACGACGGCGAGGCCAGGCTGTGGAACGTGGCCACCAAAACGTTGGCCAAGACCTTCACGCACAAGCCCGTGAACCCATGGCCTAAATCACTCGCTCAGGTCACCGCTTTCAACCCCGCCTTCTCGACGGCCTTGTCCGTGGCGTTCAGCCCGGACGGGGCCAGATTGGCCGTCGGCAACGGTGATGGGACGGTCAGCGTGTGGAACGTTGCCACCGGCGCCGAAACCACGCTCCCGTACCTCGATCCTGTCGAGTGGAATGGCTCCGTCGCTTACGTGGCGTTCCATCCGAGCGGCGGGATGCTGGCAGCGAGCTACGACGCCCCTGCCTTCAGGTTGTGGAATCTGTCCACCCGGACGGCCGGCACACCGCTGACCACCGGCGATACCTCTTGGATCTCAACTCTGGCGTTCAGCCCTTCTGGCACCGTCCTGGCGACCAGTTCCGGCAACGGCAACCCCGGGAACACCACCAGCGACGGACGGCTTCAACTGTGGGACGTCCCCTCCCGCTCGAACATCGCCACTCTCGCCCGGACCAATTCCACCTTGCATTCCCTGGCATTCAGCTCCGACGGGAAGAGGCTGGCGAACCTTCGCTCCGACGGGACACTCACGCTCTGGGACGTCGCAGCCCGCAGGAGCACGGCCACCCTCGCCGGCCCCGGCTCCGAGATAACGTGCATCGCGCCCGGCCCAGGCACCCTCCTCGCCAGCGGAACCAAAGACGGCGCTGTCAATGTGTGGAACACCGCCAACAGCGGGAGCACCGCTGCCGTCACCACCGACACCACAAGCAACTGCATCGCCTTTAGCCCGGACGGCAAGACCTTAGCCAGCGGGGGCACGAACCTCACGATGTGGACGATGACGTAAAGGAGGGTCCCCGGCATTGCCCACACGATCCAATATCTCGACACCGTCGTGCTCGCCAGGGCACCGTGGCGGTCGAGGATGACAGCATCGCTCGCCGGGCTGCCGTGGACGACCTTCACCCCGTCGTCGACATCGACGGGAACTGCCATGCTGTCGACCGCAGCTGGCCGCAAGCCACCGTCCTGCCCAATGCAGCCTGATCCTGCCGCAGGCCAATGGAACCCCCGCCACCAGGCAACCGAGGCTCCGGCACGAGGCCATTCGAACGAGCGACACCAGCGGCGCCAACCTGCCGTCGCGAACATATATTCTATGAATCGTCGCAGTTCAGAGCCGGTATCCGGGCTTCTGCGGTCGGTAATGTGGAGTACAAAAAGGGCGCCGACAGCGGTGTCCTGTCGCAGGCTGTCTCCTACCTATCTTCGTTGGACTCCGCGCGTCACGAGTTCGAGGCCTTGGTCAAGGAGAAGCTGGGCTCCGAGGCCGCCCAGTCGATCGTCTGGCGGAACCCTCGAATGGTCTGCATCGCCGCTGGCTTCTCGCACCACGACGGAGTCGCGGTGCGCCGTCTGCGCGAGCGGATCGACTTGGTGCGCTACCGCGTCTTCGAGGGTGGGCTGCTGAGCCTGCTGCTGTTCGAGTCCACGCCCAGATCTACGAGACCGATCTCGGATCGGCGCCAGAGCCGCGAGCGGGAGGTTACGGCTGGTGCCGCCGGCAAAGACGGCAAGACGTCCGCTCAGGCGACCGCTACCGCGGGTGCGATTCCTGGCTGCCTGCAGGACCTGTACGCCGAGCTGGTCGAGGCCCTCACCGCCTGGGGCGAGGTCGAGGTGGCTCAGCTTCGGCACTACATCGCCTACCGCCGGATGGTAAACCTCGCCTCCGTCATCTTCCGCCCGAAGCACGAGGCGATCCTGGTCTACCTCAAGATCGACCCGGACACAGTCGAACTGGAGGAGGGCTTCTCGCGCGACATGCGCGGTATCGGCCACCTCGGGACCGGCGACCTGGAGGTGCGTATCGCCTCGGCAGTCGACCTGGACTACGTCGGCGAGGTCGTCTGCGGGATGGAGTGACGACGAGCTGACGAAGGTGGCCGTGCCCCAGATCTGGGCCGGGATGGACATCGGTAAGGAGCATCACCACTGTGTGGTGATCAACGAGCGGGGCGAGCGGCTGCTGTCCCGCCGAGTCCTGAATGACGAGGCGGCCCTGCTGGAACTGATTCGCGACGTCCTGGACATCGACCAGGAAGTGCTGTGGGCGGTGGACGTCAATCACGGCGGTGCTGCGCTGCTGATCGGTCTGCTGCTCAACCACGGCCAGCCCATGGCCTACCTCACTGGCCTGACCGTGCACCGCGCGTCCGGCACCTACCGCGGTGAGGGCAAGGCCGACGCCAAGGATGCCTTCGTCATCGCCGACCAGGCCCGCATGCGCCGCGACCTGGGCCTGCTGCGGCCCGGCGACGAGTGAGCCGTCGACCTGCGCATCCTCACCACCCGCCGCACCGACCTCGCAGGCGACCGCACCCGCCAGATCAACCGGCTCCGCGACCAACTGCTGGAGTTCTTCCTCGCGTTGGAACGCGCGCTGGACCTCACCAACAAGGGCCCCGTCATTCTCCCGACGGAATACCAGACACCGGCCGCCATCCGCCGCGCCGGCGCGAAGCGTATCGAGACCTTGCTGCGTAATCGCAAGGTCCGAAGCGCCGCGGCTCTGGCCAATGCCGCCCTGGAGGCGGCACAGGCCCAGCACACCGCGCTGCCCGGCGAGACACTGGCCGCCGCGGCATGGCGGTCCGTCTTGCGAAGTCGGTGATGGCCCTCGACGAGGAGATCGCCGAACTCGATGCGCTCATCGAGGTCCGGTTTCGTGAGCATCGAACGCAACGACGCGCGGCGTCAGCCGTGGGCTTCACGTACGCACGTCGCGTGAGGGGGGCGGGCTCCTCGCCCGCCACCTACCGGTCGACGTCATGTCGCCGGTCGACCGTTGGACGCATCTCGCATACCGTTCACCGCATACGGTCGACCGCACACCTCCTCAACTCCCGTCCCCGGCTCTACCGTCCGCGAGCATGAGCAGCCCCCCTCTCGCACCTCCGGGCTGGAGCCGCTGGCTCGTTCCGCCCGCCGCCCTCTCGGTCCATCTCTCCATCGGCCAGGCGTATGCCTGGAGCGTGTTCAAGCCGCCCCTCGAGTCCGCCCTGCATCTCGACGGCACCGAGAGCGCGCTGCCCTTCCAGCTGGCGATCGTGATGCTCGGGCTGTCGGCTGCGTTCGGCGGCACGCTCGTCGAGCGCAACGGGCCGCGCTGGGCGATGACGGTGGCCCTCGTCTGCTTCTCCTCCGGCTTCCTGATCTCCGCGCTGGGCGCCGAGACGAAGCAGTACTGGCTGATCGTCCTCGGCTACGGCTTCGTCGGCGGGATCGGACTCGGCATCGGCTACATCTCGCCCGTCTCCACCCTGATCAAGTGGTTCCCGGACCGGCCTGGCATGGCCACCGGCATCGCCATCATGGGCTTCGGCGGCGGCGCGCTGATCGCCTCGCCCTGGTCGGCGCAGATGCTCTCGTCGTTCGGCAGTGACAACAACGGCATCGCCCTCGCGTTCCTGGTGCACGGTCTGTCGTACGCCGTGTTCATGGCGCTCGGTGTGCTCCTCGTCCGGGTGCCCGGCGCGGATACCCCGGTCGCGGGCGCGAGCGGATCCGGAGACGCCGGCGGTGTGCGGGTGTCGGCTCGCAGTGCGGTGCGCACGCCGCAGTTCTGGCTGTTGTGGGTGGTGCTGTGCACGAACGTGACCGCCGGCATCGGGATCCTGGAGAAGGCCGCTCCGATGATCACGGACTTCTTCGCGGACAGCTCCACCCCGGTCTCGGCTTCGGCGGCTGCCGGTTTCGTCGCGCTGCTGTCGGCGGCCAACATGGCGGGCCGGATCGGCTGGTCGTCGGCCTCCGACCGGATCGGCCGCAAGAACATCTACCGCGTCTACCTCGGTGTCGGCGCGCTGATGTACCTGCTCATCGCGTTGTTCGGGGATTCAGCGAAGCCGCTGTTCGTGCTGTGCGCCCTCGTCGTCCTCTCCTTCTACGGCGGCGGCTTCGCGACCGTACCCGCGTATCTGAAGGATCTCTTCGGGACGTACCAGGTCGGCGCGATCCACGGCCGACTGCTCACCGCCTGGTCCACCGCGGGCGTGCTCGGGCCGCTGATCGTCAACTGGATCGCCGACCGGCAGAAGGAGGCGGGCAAGCACGGCGCGTCGCTGTACACGCTGTCGTTCGGCATCATGATCGGCCTGCTCGTCCTCGGTTTCGTCGCCAACGAACTGGTCCGTCCCGTCCACGTCCGTCACCACCACGTCCCCGCTCCGAGGGAGGCCGCGGATGACCAGCGACAGCAGTCCGCCTAGCCGCAGGGGCCTGATCGTCCTCGCCTGGCTGTGGGTGGCGGTGCCCCTGGGCTACGGAGTGTACGAACTCGTACAGAAGGCGACGCAGCTGTTCACGGGCTGAAGGGCCCGGACGGATGCTCGGGTGTCCGAGGGTCTGAGGGAAGCCGACAACTCGGACGCCCGAATCCTGTGGCCTCACCTGCCGTCGTACTCGTGAGTCACTGTTCAGACTGGTGGATCCCGCTACCCGCACGGCATCAAGGGGATCTCCGTCATGAACGGCTCGCGCATCGCCGCCATCGGTCATTATCAGCCCGCCAGGGTGCTCACCAACGAGGACCTGGCGGGCATGGTCGACACGAGCGACGAGTGGATCCGCAGCCGGGTCGGCATCCGGACCCGGCACATCGCGGGCCCGGACGAGCCGGTGGACGAGCTGGCCGCGCACGCTGCCGCCAAGGCCCTCGCCGCCGCAGGGCTGGCCCCTGGCGACATCGACCTGGTCCTCGTCGCCACCTCCACGGCGGTCGACCGTTCCCCGAACACCGCAGCCCGGGTCGCGGCCCGGCTCGGTATCCCGCAGCCGGCGGCGATGGACGTGAACGTGGTGTGCGCCGGGTTCACCCACGCGCTGGCCACCGCGGATCACGCCGTCCGGGCCCGCGCGGCCACCCGGGCGCTGGTCATCGGTGCCGAGAAGATGTCCGACGTCACCGACTGGACCGACCGCAGCACCTGCGTCCTGGTCGGCGACGGGGCGGGGGCCGCCGTGGTCGAGGCGTGCAGGCCGGGGGAGGGGCCGGGGATCGGGCCGGTGCTGTGGGGGTCGGTGCCGGAGATGGGGCACGCGGTGCGGATCGAGGGCACGCCGCCGCGGTTCGCGCAGGAGGGGCAGAGCGTCTACCGCTGGGCCACCACGCGGCTGCCCGCCATCGCCCGCCAGGCCTGCGAGAAAGCCGGGGTCGCTCCGGAGGACCTCGCCGGGGTCGTTCTGCACCAGGCCAATCTGCGCATCATCGAGCCGCTCGCGGAGAAGCTCGGCGCCGTCAACGCGGTGATCGCCCGTGATGTCACCGAATCCGGCAACACCTCGGCGGCCAGCATCCCGCTAGCCCTGTCCAAGCTCGTCGAGCGGGGAGAGCTGAGCGGCGGCGATCCGGTGCTGCTGTTCGGCTTCGGCGGCAACCTGTCGTACGCCGGGCAGGTCGTACGCTGCCCGTGACCGGGTGAGGTGGGTGCGACAGGCAGGCCTGTGCGCGAGCGGCCGGAAGTGTATGCAGTGGGCGGGGCACTGTATGCAGTGGGCCGGAAACTGTATGCAACAGGCCTGGATTTTGTGCACTGCAGACTGTAGACAAAAGACAATCGATACTGAGCGTCCAGCGCCCACGCGCCAGGCCTGCCCAGGAGGGGGACCGTGATGTTGTCGACCGGACTGCCGCAGGGGAGCGTGCCCAAGCTGGATCGCCCGGGCCCGTTGCGCGAGCGCGTCTACGAGGCCCTGCTGGAGCTGATCACCACCCGCGCCCTGCAGCCCGGCCAGCATCTGGTCGAGAACGAGCTGGCCGGGCATCTCGGGGTCTCCCGGCAGCCGGTCCGCGAGGCGTTGCAGCGGCTCAACACGGAGGGCTGGGTCGATCTGCGGCCCGCGCAAGGCGCGTTCGTGCACGAGCCGACAGAGGAGGAGGCCGACCAGCTGCTCACGGTCCGCACCTTGCTGGAGGCGGAGGCGGCCCGGCTGGCGGCCCTGAACTCCGACGCGAAGGGCGTCGAGGCCCTCTTCGAGATCGTGAAGGAGGGCCGGACGGCGGTCGCCAAGAACGATGTGACCCGTGCCGTGGCGCTGAACGCGGCCTTCCACGCCAAGGTCATGGAGCTGGCCGGCAACGTGGTCCTAGCCGAGCTCGCCGCGCAGGTCGACCGTCGGGTCCGCTGGTACTACACCCCCGTCGCCAAGATGCGCGGCGGCACCTCCTGGTCCGAGCACTCCGACCTCGTCTTCGCCATCAAGGAGCGGGACGAGGAGAAGGCCGGCCGGCTGATGCGCGAGCACACCGAGCACACCCGGCATTCGTACCACCACCGCAACGAGTCCTGAACCGGCCGCCGTAGCTCCCTGCGCCCGCCCCTCCCGTCACCGTTTTCACGGCTCCGCAAAGGCAACCAATACCGGCTGCGGGCGCGGAACCGCTACATCTGGTGGATCTCCACGGAGAACCCTTCTGCCAGGACGGAGTTCAGGTGGTCCGCATGTGCACCCAGCCATTGGCGAGCACCGGAGAACTGTGCCGTCAGTTCGACGAGCACGTAATTCTCGGAACCATCCGTCGACCCACTACAGACACAACGACGCAGGCGTTGGCTCACCGCGCCCGTCCACTCCGGTCCGTCCCCGCGCACTGCCACCGCCTCATCAGCATCCACGGGGCACATCGTTCCAGGCGCCCTGAAACAGCACCCATCCACCGTGACCAAGAAGACAGGGGAACCCTCGCTCGACGACCGTCAACCTCCTGCGCCTGCCGTACCCCGAGACGGAGCGGCGCCCACGGTCCGGGCGCACCAGCGGGCCTCGATCGCCAGCATGGCGACCAACACGGCTACCAGCAGCAGGAGTTCGCCGTAGGCGGGCATGCGGACGCCGGCCGCTGCGGTGGCCAGAGCCAGCGGGGCAGTGGCGGCGCGGTGGCGGACGGGACGCAGTCCGAGGGTCGTCCGGAACGCGGCGTCGCCCGCGAGGAACAGTGCCACCCCACCCGCGAGTGCCAACGCGGGTCCCCAGTGCGGGTGTTGGGTGAGATGCCCGAGGGTCGTCTTGATGCCCGCCGACAGGCAGGCGATGCCCAGCAGCATCGGCAGGAAGGCGTAGTAGTAGGCGTTCATCGCCAACCGCCAGCGGGCGGGCGGCGGGGTCGCCCGGAACGCGGCCTCGGCGGCCTCCTCGTCCCGCACGAAGTACGTCCACCACAGCGCGACCGACAGCGCGAGCGCCAGGAACGCACCCGTGAACAGGCCCGGGGTGAGCGGCAGATCACCGATGCCGACCCCGATGGAGATGACGGATTCGCCGAAGGCGATGATCAGCAGCAGGCCGTGCCGTTCCACGAAGTGAGCCGGATCCAGGGCCCCGAGCTGCTCGCGCAGCACCGCCGTACCGCGTCCGTCCCTGTGTCCCGGCCCGCGCTCGGCGACGAACGGCGTCACGAACTGCAAGGCGATCGCGAGCAGCCACAGTCCGTCCGCCGCGAGCCCGTCTACCAGCCCGGCGGCGGTCACCGACAGGGCCGCGAGCGCGTTGGTGACGCCGTACCAGATGGAGTCCCAGCCGTGGCTGCGGGTGTACAGGGTGGTGTGGACGACGACCACGAGCAGTAAGCCGGCACCGAAAACCACCCCGGTGTCCTGGAAAACGCGCGGGATGGCGAGCGCGCACACCAGGAACGCGGCCATGCCGCACATGAGAAGCAGCCGCCGCGACGGCCGGTCGGGCGGCACCTGGTTGGTGAGGTAGGCGTAGGCGCCGTACATCCAGAACAGCACGATCATGATCAGTGCCACCCGGCCGGCCGTGGCGAACGACAGGTCGTGCGCGAGCAGTACGGTCAGCTGGGTGAGGGTGAAGACGAAGACCAGGTCGAAGAAGAGTTCCAGGGTGGTGACGCGGCGCCCGGTCTCCCCGGCCTCCCCGGTGCCCTCGGCCCGCCCGCTCTCCTCGGGCTGCCCGGCCGTCGTGGCCGACTGCGTGGTGTGCATGCAGTGTTCCCCCTCCGGTGATCGGTGTGCAGATCGTAGAGGGGGAGCCACCACGGGTGACGCTCAGGCGCGGGAATCGTTCAGGCGGGGATAACGGACAGGCACGCCCTTGCAGGGGCGGGGCGACGAGATGGCGGCTGCTGCGGCTGAGGGGCGCCGTGGCGGCGGGTCTGCTGCTGCTCGGGTTCGCTTCCCAGGCACAGGCCATCGACTCCACCGTCTCGCTGAACAACGCGCGCACGGGGTGGGACGCGAACGAGCTGGCCCTGTCGCCGGCCCTGGTGTCCTCGTCGAGTTTCGGACAGCGCTGGTCCACCGCGGTGAACGGCGCCGTGGAGGCCCAGCCGCTGGTCACCGGCAAGCACGTGGTCGTCGCCACCGGCGGAACCCTTCGGGCCGGTCGACACGATCGTCCTCGTCGACACCGAGGCCGAACTGCTGGCCGCCATGAACGCGTCCAACGGGGCGCTGGTTGCCACCCTCGCCACGGACGACCGGACCGTCTACGACCGGCTCGCCCCGCAGATCCGCGCCTTCAAGACCGGGCACGGCGTACCCCGCTCCCGCGGCGATCGCGACGAACTGTTCGGGGGCTTCGGTGCCTCCTGGCGCGGCTCCTTCGTCGGCGGCGATCTCCTGGTGCGCGCCGTCACCCAGGGGCCGGCGGGGGAGCGGCCGCCCGGGAACTCCCCGGAGTACCAGCTCATGCCCTGATTCATCGCACCGTGTACACAGCATCTCGCATTCTGTATACCGCCGGCGATCCCGGCGGCCCGGCCGGCCCGGGCCGCCGCCCAGGGCACGGATACGCAGGTGAAAGGCACTCCGAAACCTTGGTATTGTTGTCCATGTCGCCGCGGGGAACACCCCCGGCAAGGCGGCAGACACCTAGTCCGGGTGGCGGAATGGCAGACGCGCTAGCTTGAGGTGCTAGTGCCCTTTATCGGGCGTGGGGGTTCAAGTCCCCCCTCGGACACAGAGAGAGTTGCCCCACGACGTCCTGTGTTCTAGGGCAGGGGGTATCGGCACCCGCTTTCGGCTCCCGGCCGGGGCGGGTGTTCGTCGTTTCGGTTCGGCTTCTCTGCCTTCGCCGGATTGTCGCTGGGCTTTGGTCAGCTGATGGTGATCTCTTCTGCCTGGGGTGTGTTCGCGGTCAGGGTCCTGGCCGCTGGGTCGTAGGTCAGGATGATCTCCTCGCTGCGGAGGTGGGCGATCGCCTGGGCGGGTGTGGGTTGCACCGCATCTCGGCTGACGGACGCCGACCCGGGAGGATCCAGACGGCTGGTGAGACGGAGGCGCAGGGCCGGCAGATGTGGCAGAACGTGGTCTTCGCGGACGTAGGTGTTGGAGATGCGGCCGGGGTCGGGGCGGGTGGTGCTGGTGTGACCGTGGCGGCAGCGGCAGCGGCAGCGGCAGCGGCAGCGGCAGCCGGCCGCCGGGGCCAGCCATGCCACACCGGGCGCGCCCACGAGCGAAGATCCGCGCGACAGGGCCCCGGTGTCCGGCCGGGAGGACGCACATCGCCTCCCGGCCGCAGGGCTGTCCCGGCTGCGGGCTCGTCATGCCACCGGGCTTTCACCGGCCGTTCAACGCTCCGGCTCCGGGGCCACCTCACCGAAAGCACGGCGGGAGGCGCGGCGCCACCGGCTGGCGGGGAGCGCGGGTCGCAGTGCGGCGTAGGCGCTGCAGTACTTGGTGAAGACGGCGGGGCGTATCCCGTGGGCGTGCAACAGGCGGTCCGCCTCGGTGAGATGCCCGGTGGTCTTGGTCTCGACGAGAACGAGGTCGTCCGTGCACCGCACGGTGCGCCCAGTGCGCATGTCGTCGCAGACCAGTGCCGCGTCGCAGGTGATGCGCTCGCCGTCGGCCACGAAGGTGGCGCGAATGTAGTCGGTGCACAAGGACGGTTCGAGGGCTGCCGGGGCGCCGATGCCGTACGCGGTGCGCAGGGTGTCGGCGAGGAACCCCCGGCAGTGGGGGTCGAGCGGGGTGGCCGCTCCGGTCAACGGACGGCGGCGTTTGACGGTGTCGCCGCGCGGCCCCTTGAGCTTGATCTCGAACTGCCGCTCACCCGTGTCTGTGTAGACCCGTTCCCGGATCTTGAAGCGGAGCCGGCGGCCCTGCCGGTGGTCGTGGAAGGAGCGGAGCTCGGGGGTGTCGTAGTAGACGGAGTGGTAGCGGAAGGCACGTCGGCCGTCTATGGCGAGGGCGCGGAAGGGGCCGCCGGGCCGGTGCGGGTCGGTGAGCCGGCCGACGATGCGCAGGAAGGTGTTCGCGGGCACCAGGTAGCTGTGGTCGAAACGCGCGAGGAGAGCCGCCCGTTCGTTGAGCTCGTCGAGCGAGATCGGGCTGGCGCCGTGGGCGGCGTCGCCGATGGCGCGGACCGCAGCGGTGGAGCGGACCGATGCGGTGGTCATGCGCTTTCCCAGGTGGGTGTGGTCCGGTGGGCGGGTCCGGCGGCGGGCACGGGGCGCCGGTCGGCCGGGGCCACTGTGCTCTCGCGGTAGCGGACGTCGACGACGGTGAGGTCCCGGACGAAGTCGACTTCCATGACCGTCCAGTGGAGGGGCTCACCCAGGCGCCGTGCGAGGTCGGTGCGGAGCGCGGCCGGGTCCTCGTGGACGGTGTCGAGAGTGACGACGGCGCGCCGGGTGTCGGCCAGGAGGCGGGGGCTGTCGGCCGCCCAGACGATGAGGAGCAGGGTGGCGCACAGCCCGCCGGTGAGCGCGAACGGCAGCCTCGGCAGTCCGCAGAGCAGGCCGAGGACAAGGGTGGTGAAGTAGTAGGCGACTTCTTCGTGCTGCACGGCGTCGGAGCGGAGTCGCACGATCGAGAGCACGCCGAAGAGGCCGAAGCCCAGGGCCGCCCCGCCGCTGCGCACCTCGGCGAGGGCGGTGACGACGGTGAAGAGGCCGGTGTTCAGGGCGAGATAGGCCGGCACGAGGTCGCGCCGATGGTGGCGCGGATAGTAGATGGCGAAGGTCAGCACGCCGACGGCGGCGAGGTCGAGCCCGAGGTGGGCAGCGAGATGCCGTAACGACTCCATGACTGCACTCCCTGTAAGTACCGAGGCCGGAAGGCCCCGAAAGACCGGAACGAGAGACAGACGGTAGGTGAACGCATGGCGAACATGTATTCGCTTGTGGAGAAACGATGCGCCTCCTTGATGGCCTTCGGCACCAATTGACCGGAAGCGCACACCTCCTGTCGCGTTCGCCTCTCTTGCCGACCGCCTTCGACTGGAGTTGGCCCGGGAGGGATTGGAGCGTCTCCGGATCGCGCGGGAGACGGTCGCCGAAGTGCTGGTGGAGTTGGTGCCAGAGAAGCGCGGGCGCGGTCGATCCCCACCGGCCAACCGTGGCTGAGCCGGTGGCGTCGGCGTATGCAGGGGCCGAGCGACAGGTCATCGGAGTGCTGACCGTGCCGAACTGGCAGTCCGGGATGAGGCCGGAGATCCTGCCGAGGGTGTATCAGGACATCGTGGAGGTGGTGGCGGAGGCGCCGGGGCCGGTCCGCGCCAAGCAGATCGTGCCGAGGATCGGGCTGCCGGTCGAGACCGGGAAGATCGAGGCCACGCGGGCGAATGAAGCGGCTGGTGGAGCGGGGGCTGGCTGGATGAGGATGTTCCGGGGCCTGTTCACTTTGGCCCCCGTCGGGGCGGTGCTTCGCCCAACTCCCGTCAACAGTAGGGCTCTTCCGTGCCTACATTCGAAGGCGCGACCCAAACGATGCTGGACGGGAAGAGCCTTGAAGATGACACCGTACGACACTGATGCCGCCGCTGACCCCTTTGCCGCTCCCTCAGCGCCTTCGAGATGCTGACCACCTCGCTGTCAGGCAGCGATGCGGGCACCTGGACCCACACTGAACTGGAGGAATACCTGGACGGCCGGGCGGGAACTGCTTCGCCTGCTGCTGCAGGGCCGCCTCGAGCTGCGCGCGGTGCGAGAGGAGGAACAGGTTCGTTCCGGTGGCGGCCCGGTCGTGGTGGGGCCGGAAGGCCGTGTGCGGCCCTGGCAGGGGACCGGACACGCGCGCTGGCCGGCCACCGTGTTCGGGATGGTCCGGGTCACCCGGGTCGCGCCCACCGAGGCCGGGGCGCGGGCAACGTCCATCCCGCCGACGCCGTGCTGTCCCTGCCGGCGGGCCGGGGCTACGACGAGCAGACCGCCTTCCCCGACACCGCTTGACTGATCAACCGCATCGGATGTCTGTCTCCGCACGGGCGGCACTGTTCGCCGTTCCGCTCCCGACTGAGGTGGTCCATACACCTCGTCCACGCCGCTCTCGCTCACAGGTCCGAGCCGGGCTCCGGTGTCCTGGCCGTTCTGATCGCGGCCTCGATGCGGACCGCGTCGGCCGTGGCCCGTACCTTGTGCACCCGGACGGCTCAGGCTCCCTGGGCGGCGGCGATCGGGGATCGCCGGTCGCCGGGTCCGCCGGCAGCGTGCCCAGGAATCGCTTGCGGGAGGCCGCGACCAGGAGCGGACGGCACAGCCGTCGCCAGGCGTCGAGCCCGGCCAGCAGAGCCCGGTCGTCCGCCCGGGTTCTCGTGACGATGCCCAGTCCGGGGTCGTTGATCGTCTGACTCGGTGCAGGGGGCTTTAGTCGCCCGGAGGGTTGGGCGACGCGCTGATCTGCTTGGCGTAGGTCTGGGTGTACTTCGGGATCAGTGTCTCGATCCGGTTGACGTAGTTCTGTGTCTCGGGGATCTGTGGGATGCCCTGGGCCTTGAGTACCGCGTTGGGGCCGGCGTTGTACGCGGCGAGTGCGAGCTGGGTGGGGTCGCCGGGGACGCCCTTGACCTCCTTGAACAGGTGGCACATGTAGGCGCCCTGGGCCGGGATGGCGTCTTGTGGGTTCCACACGTCGGCCCGGCCGTCGCCGGTGTAGTCCTTGCCCCACTCCGCCCAGGTCGAGGGTTGGAACTGCGCGATGCCCTGGGCTTTGCCGGAGTTCGCCTTCGGATTCCAGTGGCTCTCCGCGTCGAGTTGCGCGGCCAGCATCGGAACGCTCAGCTCCGGGCAGGTCTTGGTGGCTGACTGAACGGTCGCCAGATACTGACCGGGAATGGTGGGCAGTGCGGGCGGTCGGGTCAGCCACCAGAGGGCACCGAGGGCAGCGGCGATGACGAGTACGGCTGCGAGGGCCAGACCCACCAGACACCCTCGGCGGCCGGAGCGTCTGGTTTCTGTCTCCGCCGGAGAAGATCGGTACGTCGTGGCGGGCGACGACACCTCCCAGTCGAGATGTGCGGGCTGCTGACCTTGCCGCCACACCTCGCCGCTGTCGGTCGCTCCGGCTTGCTGCTCTTGCACGTGCCCAGTCCGTCCGGTCGGTCGTCGGGTGCTCTGTCGATGACGGGTAGGACGCATAGGGCGTCACGTTAGTTGCAAGATCACGCAAATGAGCAGGTGCGTGGGGGATTGCCACACGAGGGAACCCGCCTCGGCCGCCCGCCGCGATACCTGAACCAGCGCCGCACATTTGAGGGCTCCTGCCCGGACGGCCCTCAAGACACCTTTAGCGGACGCTGTCCGGATTACCTGTGTGACGTGAGGCTGCGCAGAGGTGCTTCATCGGCTTGCCGGGCCAGGCGCCGCCCGGCCGGACAGCAGCAGCGAGGCGCACGCGCTGCAGGACAGCACCCGTTCCCGGCCCTGGCAATGCCCGCGGATGTGGTGAGGAGGCCGTGGCCGAACGGCAGCCGCACTTTGGGCGATCGGGAGGGGCTGATGCGGAAACCTTCGAAGATGAGCACGACACGCGCCGGGGGATAACGGCCTCATTCTTCCTGAGCGTCGGCCTCTTCCTGCTTGCCGGGTCGCCGGGTGTCGAGCCTGGGCACCCAGGCCGAGGGCCGCGTCGTCCTCAGAGTGCCGAGCGCCCTGGCGGATATTCGGCCCCTGCGCCGTAGACCCGGGCCGCCTCGCACACCACGTCTGTATGCGGACCACCGACGAGTGGACGCCGGAGCACGAAGGTATCTGGTGAAGCTTCTGACCGGGCGGATCAGCGACAGCCGGTCGGCCGCGCTGCGGGTCCTCTGCCTGCTTTGCGGCTATGCCCTGGTCATTCTCGGCGCCCTCAGCCTGGTCCGAGTGCCGTGGGAAAAGCTCCTGCTGGGCGGCGCGCTGACCGGAGTGATCCTCGGGATCGCCGCGCAGCCGGTCTTCGGCAATATCTGCGCTGGTCTGGTACTGCTCGTCTCGCACCCTTTCGCGATCGGTGAGCGGATCAGCATTCAGTCCGGACCCCTCGGAGGCCGGATCGAGGGCGAGGTGACGGACATGACCCTGTTGTTCGTCCAACTCCATACGGAGGACGGTCAGGTGTTGCTGCCCAACAACGCTGTGCTCGGCGCGGCCATCGGCCCACCCCGCTCGCGAGGCTGTCGCGCGGTGACAGCTGACGGGAGGCCGTAGTCGGCCGACCGCTTTCGGTGGGTTCTCTCCGATCGCGTTCCGGCGGCTATACAGGAAAGGGCACCCCCGCTGCCGCAGCTGCCCTCCGGCACATCCGAGATCCTCACGCCGGCCACGCCGCATGGGAACTTCCGGGGCTTGTCGAACGTCACCACAGTGGGATCCAGCGGGGGTCCGAACAGAAGTGGAGCATGGCCGATGAGCGGGACGAGATTCGCGCCGGACCGGGGCCTGACCAGCCGCATGGTGGCCACCATGTTCATGATCGGCTTGCTCTACGTGGTCTTCGTCGGGGCGCTGCTCGTGCTGCTACGCGGTGCCTGGCCGCTGGTGGCCGTCATCGCGGGTGGCATTTTCATCGCGCAGTTCTGGTTCAGCGACAAGATCGCCACGTTCAGCATGGGCGCCCGTGAGGTCACCGAGCAGGAGTACCCGGAACTGCACGGCGCGGTCGATCGTCTCTGTGCCCTGGCCGACATGCCCAAGCCCCGTGTCGCCGTCGCCGACAGCGACGTCCCGAACGCATTCGCGACCGGCCGCAATGCGAACAACGCCGTGATCTGCGCCACGACCGGCCTGCTGCGCCGTCTGGAGCCGGAGGAGCTGGAGGGCGTGCTCGCGCACGAGCTCTCGCACGTCGCGCACAAGGACGTTGCCGTGATGACGATCGCCGGGTTCCTCGGCGTGATGGCCGGCTTCCTTACACGGGTGGGCCTTCAGTTTGGTCTGTGGGGCGGGTTCGGTGACCGCCGCGACGACCGTGACGACGAGGGCCTGGCCCTGCTGGTGGTGATCGCGGTCAGCGCCGTCGTCTACGCGGTCAGCTTCCTGCTGACGCGCCTGCTGTCGCGCTATCGCGAGCTGTCCGCCGACCGCTCGGCGGCGCTGCTCACCGGCCGCCCTTCCGCGCTGGCCTCGGCGCTCACCAAGGTCACCGGCGCGATGGGCGCGATCCCGACGCGCGACCTGCGCCAGGCCGAGCCGTTCAACGCCTTCTACTTCGCCCCGGCCTTCTCCGCGCGGCAGAGCGCGGGCAACCTGCTCTCCACCCACCCGACACTGGAGCAGCGACTCGACCAGCTCGGCCGCATCTCCGCCGAGCTGGGCCGCTGACGCCCGACGCCCTGACCAGGAAGGAACAGCTCCGCCATGGGCTTTCTCGACGCGCTGCTCGGCCGCACCAAGCCCGTCAGCCCTGACCTCGACCAGCTCTTCGGCCTGCCCTCCGCCGCGATCACCCTCCAGGCTGCAGCCGGCTTCACTCCGACCGGCCTTGGCTCGGTGTGCTTCGCTGCCGCAGAGGGCGGTGCCTTCGCCCAGGTCCAGCAGGACGTTCAGGCGCTGCTCAACGCCGACCAGGGCACCCCGGTCGAGATCAGCCGCGACAGCTACGGCTACACCTGGCTGCTCTCCCGACAGTCGCCGGACGACATCGTCTCCCTTGTCAACGACCTGCACGCGGTGAACACCGCCCTGCAGGACAACGGCTTCGGCCCGCAACTGCTGTGCTCTCTGGTCGCTTTGGCCAACCCGGAGGGCCGCAGGCTCGCGCTCGTGTACTTGTACAAGCGGGGAACCTTCTACCCGTTCTCGCCACTGCCAGGTGAAAAACGCGACAACGCGATGGAGCTCCAGGTGAAGACGGTGATTGCCAACGACCTGCGGGTCGAACAGGATCTCGGCCGCTGGTTCCCGCTCTGGAGTGCGCCGGGGCTGTGACATCCCGCGCCCAGGGCCGCGTGGGTCTGGCGCGGTGGAAACGGCTGGCGCTCCGCGCCTGATGCGCTGGTCAAGACCGGCCTGGTGGCCGAGGAGGCTGTTATGGCTGTGCCTCGCGCGGGTCCAGGAAGTCAGCGAGCCCGGCCCCCAGCCGTGCCGAGTCCGTCGGGCCGGCGATGACGGTGGCGCAAGCGGCCCAGGTGGGCCAGATCTCCTCGATGGAGAAGTCGAAGGAGATGGTCATGTCCTGGTAGACGCGGTCGCCGGGCCGCATGTCGTAGACCGGGCCGACGACCCGCAGGAAGCTGCGGATGCTGGACCGGGCGATCTCCGCCCCCTTGGGCCTGCCGTTCGAGCCCGAGGTGTACATGATGTACGCCAGCGGGCCCGCACCTCTCGGCGTCTTCAGGCGGCCGTGTGGACGGCAGCAGCGTCCACTCCTCGACGCATCCGTCGATCTCGATGACCGGGCACGGTGCGCCGGATGCCAGGGCGGAGGTGGTGAGCAGGGCATCGACGCCGGCATCTCGGAGGATGAAGTCCACCCGGTCGACGGGCGTCGCCGGGTCGACCGGTACGAACGCCGCGCCCGCTTTGCACACGCCGAGCAGGCTCGCGTACATCTCGACCGGCCTCGGCAAGAGCAGCGCCACACTACTATCCGAGCCGAGGCCGAGACCACGCAGCCGGTGGGCGATCTGGTTGGCCCGGGCGTCCAGTTCGGCATAGGTCAGCCCGCTGCTCTCCGCATTCGAGGGCGACGGCGTGCGGGGTCCGGTTGTAGGAGTCCTCGAAGAAGCGATTCAGGTTGCCTACTGCCGGGCAGGTGCCGTCCCAGTCCGGGGCGACGGCGACGCGTTGGTGTCAAAGGTCGTGTGGTGTCCCCTGGAATGCAGTTCCGAAGCATGCCAGTGGCGCCAGGTTCCGCTGTGCCTCACAACATGGGGAGGTTGACGGTGGCCCCCTCCGGTGAGGGAGAACCGGAGGGGGCGAGCCGATGCGGTCAGGCGGTGGCGAACTCCGGGGCGATGCGCGCCGCTGCGGCCGCCGCGTGGCGCTTGACCTGCTGTTCGTCAAGGTGGTCCAGGCCGAGGTCGGTCATGAGCCGTTCGGCCTGCTGGCGCGCCAGTGCCTCCAGGGTGTTGGTCAGGCTCTGGTTGTCGATCGGCTGCCCGGACTCCTTCAGCTTCCGGGTAGCCTCCCAGGCAGCCGCGTGGCCGGCCTGCTCCTCGGTGACGTTGCGGTCCAGGCCGGTGCCGCCGTAGATGACGGTGTGGGCGTCCTTGTACTGCCTGATGCTGTGCTGAGACACGGTTTCTCCTCGTCTAGGGCCCGACCGGTCTCTTGCCTGCCGGACGGGCACCACACCAGAAAAACTCGGCGCGACCGACCCCCGCCCGGCAAACACCCCCGAACGGGTGGCCTCCAGCGACCGGCACGCACTGCGGCACAGGTGCGGTCCAGGCAGGCTATTGCCCTGACCGATCTCCGCCGAAGGGATGACGCGTTCGCTTGGACGAGTTCCCTTGCGGCGGTGGCCGCCTGGCAGGGTTCAACGTTGATTCAGGCGTGGATGCCGTGAGCGACTGGGCAACCGACGCGCGCTTCGCTGAACGAGTTGGCTGCGTCACCACATGGACGACTGAGCGGCTCAAGTCCTGCGCCACGCTGTCACAGAGGGGTGCGGACGGCACGTACGGCGGGACTTCGATCCGGGCTACATGATCAGGAGGTCGGCCATCCAGCAACTCCACGGTGGCTACTCTATGTAACTTAGTTACGCCATTTCAGTGATGCGTGGTAAAAGTGAGATAGCCGCGGCTGGTGGGAGATCGCGTTGCCTGACCTGCGGCTTTATCGGACGCGACGGGCGTTTCAACGGCTGACGTACTCGCTTCGACATGCCGGTCCGCCGTGCTTGGGCCAGCCTGGGTTCGCGAGCCGCCCGAATGGCTGACTCGCTCCCAGGGGGGAAACTCCTACGAAGCCAGGAGACCCACAATGAGCGTGACCCGAAGCCGCCACGCCCGTGCGCTCGCCGCCGGTGCTCTGTCCGCCGCCCTGCTGTCGACCGGTACGGCCGGTGCCGTCGCCGCGACCGGGACGCCGACCCCCAAGCCCTCCGTGACCCGTACCGGCATGCCGAGCATGAAGCCGTCGCGGACGCCGACCGCGATGGGTTCGATCACCGTCTCGGCCAACCGCAAGGCCGTCAAGGTGGGCAACACCGTGGTGTTCACGGGCCGAGTCAGGGGCATCAAGGCCGGTTCCACGCTGGTGCTCCAGCGCATGCGCAACGGCAAGTGGACCACGTTGAGGACCACGGCGGCCGTCAACAAGAACGGCACCTACACGATCAGGCGGACATTCACCAACAAGGGTACGGAGCAGGTGCGGGTGGCGACCAAGTCCGGCACCTTCCACTCCTCGCCCGTCACCGTGAAGGTCAGCTGACGTGAGCTGATGCGGGTCCGCAGCCGATCACGGCGCGTTCGGCCCCGAAGCGGGGCTGGGCAGGGTTGACCTTGTCCAGCCCCGCTGTCGCGTCATCCGAGGCGACCATGTCCTGCCGCGGTCCAGGAGCGGATCCGGGTGGGGGCCACACAGAAAGGAGTCACAGCACTGCCTACCGGAGCGGCGGGCAAGGACCTCGAAGGGGTGCTCGGGCGCGGTCCGCGCGCCCAGCCGAAGTTGTCATCCTGTCTTGGCCTGGTCGAGGCAGGTTCGGCGGGCGAAACCCGCGTCAAGGGCAAGGCGCGGATGGGCCGACCGTGGATGGAGCGATCGGGTAGCCAAGGCGGGCGAGCTCGCCTTGCATCCGGCGGTGGCTCCAGGAGTGGTTCTCCTTCGCCAGTCGCAAGATGAGTTGCTTGACGGCGGGTGCGGTGGAGGGCCTGCCGGGGTCTCGACACGGGGCTGCGGTGCTGAGGAAACGTCCACTTCCAGGCGATGAGTTGCCGATGCCAGGCCAGCAGCGTGGTGGGTGTGTCGGCGGCGGCTGAACGCTGGTTCGGCCGCCGTCGAGAGTCCTTGCTCCCTATCCCGCTGCTCTTCTTCGAATGCGCGCGACAGGTGCAGAAATATGACCTATATCGTTGATGTGGCGTGCGTGGCAATATGTCATATGTGGCGTTTGGCGCTGAAGACAGGTGAGAGGAGCGCATCATGATCGCCAAGCTGCTCGGCAAGCTGTCCTTCACCCGCCACTACGGTGCGTATGGGGCCCACGAATGGGTTGCGTACGCCGGCGACGACTAGGACGGACCGCACTGTGGGCGGGCGCCCTTGGGCGTCCGCCAGTCCCCTGCGCTGCCGTCGATATCGGCCTGGATAGGTACGAGAGCCAGGGACGATCTCATGGGCCGAAGGAATGAGCCGCCGCGGTTGCCCGGAGGCAGCTTTGCGGCCTGGAGCCGCGACCGGCTGGCGTTGGCGCGCCGTGGGGCTGAAGAGTGTGGGGACGTCTGGCAGCTGGAGCCGGGTGTCTACGTAGCCGCTGCGGCCGGGCCGTGTGAAGCGGTCCTGCGCCACGCGCAGGATTTCCCCAAGGCATCCTCGCCTCTCTTCCCGCCGTTGAAGCGGTCGAGCGGGGCACCGACACCCGAGGAGCGTGCGCACGCTCGCGCCGCCCGCAGGCGCGGACTGCGTGCGCAGGCGGTTGCAGCCCGGATCGGTGAGATTGCGCCCCAGACTGCCCGATTTGCTGACCAGTGGCCCACGGGCCAGGACGTCGAGATTCTGCCCCCGGTCCGGCATGCCCTGGCAGAGATCGGCGTGAGCTACCTCTTCTCCGAAGACGCTCCCACCCTGCTGCCCTATGCCGCACAGCTCTTCCTGGCCCGGGAGGTGCTCGTACGCCCCTCGCGTTGGGTGTGGCCCCCCTGGATCCCCACACCGGCACGGCGGTTCCGCACACGGCAGCAAGTCGCCTTCACCGACGCTTTGCGGCCCATCGTCCGCCGGCGTCGTTCATCGGGCCGGCTCGGTGACGACATGCTGGGACAGATGCTCCGGCCCTCTCCCCACTACGGCCTACTGCCGGAAGAAGCCATCCTCGACACACTCCCCGGAATCACCGTCGCCACCTTCGAGACCCCTTCCCGGGCAGCCGGATGGATCCTGCTCCACCTGGCCCGGCACCCCCAGGCAGCGAACCGCGTCGCGGCTGAAGCCGCCTCGCTGCCAGCGGACCCGGCCGCGACGACCAGCGCCCACCTCGGCAGCCTGCAATACACCCAGGCACTGGTACATGAGGTTCTCCGGCTGTACCCCCCGAGCTGGCTACTGACCCGGCGCGCCCCGCGACAGACTCAACTCGCCGACTACACCATCGACGCCGGATCCACCGTTCTCATCTGCCCCTACACCGCCCACCGCGACGCACGGGAATATCCCGAGCCGGACCAGTTCCGGCCCGAGCGCTGGCTCGATGATTCGGGCTCGCCGGCGAAACCCGGGGTCTTCCTCTCTTTCGGTACCGGCCCGCACGGCTGCGAGGGGGCGGCTCTGGCCATGGCGATGCTGACGCTCCTGACTGCGCAGACCGCCCGCTGCTACCACTTGAGCGAGCCGCCGGGACCGGAAGCCAGCTACCAGGTCACCACCCTCGAAGGTCTCGCAACTGTCGGCTTGCGCCTGCGCGCGACCTTGCGCGGCTGAGGTCAGTCCTGCGTTCGGTAGCAGGACGCCTCCACCAGCGAACAGTGCACGTTGATCAAGTAACAGTGCCGTTCCGCACACGCCTGGACGACCTGCTCATGGTTCCCTCATCGTGTGTCGCTGGTCGAATTCGCCTGCGAGCATGCCCATCATGACGAGGTCGTGGTGCCGGCCGGCGAAGAAAACGTGTTCCCGCAAGCGCCCCTCCTCGGTGAAGCCGAGCCGACGGAAAAGTGCCAGCGATGCCTCGTTGTGGGCGAGGACCGCTGCCAGGCATTTGTGATAGCGCCGCTCGGCGAACATGAAGCGCAGCAGCAGCACTACGGCTTCTGCCGCGTAGCCCTTGCGCCGGTGGTCAGCGTCGATCGTGACATCGAACTCGAACCAGCCGGAACGAGGGCCGGTGCGATGCGAGCCGACTGTGCCAACCAGCTCTCCCGTGGCCGTCGCTTCGACTGCCAACCGGAAGCGGTCGTCATCGCACTTGGCGACGGCTTGCTCCTTCGCCCAGGCACGGTAGCTCTCGGCGGACCGCGGCAGATCCAGGCGGCTCCCTCGCCGCCCGTCATCCTCGGCGAAGCGCATGAACGCCGTCCAGTCGTCGGGCTCGATAGCGCGAAGGCGTACCCGATTACCGGTCCAGGACGATGCCATGCCCTATTTGATCACACTGCTGTGCGCGCGGGGCTGAGAGGCACACAGGCAGGTGCTGCCTGCCATGCTTGATTTCTACTGACCTTGGGCGAGCGCCCCCGGCAGCTGGCGAAGTGCAGGGCCGGATCGCTGACCTGCGCCATCTGATCGATCAATGCTGGAGTCGCCGGTATCGGTGCCGCTGTTACGCTGATTTTCTGACGTTATACCGGCGCACCGTGCCACACAGTTTCCGTCGAAACGGCAATCCAAGAGAGCGCCGCTTATATATCCAAAATGCAGACGCAGCCAGGGATACGTCCCTGGCCGGGCGCCGATCGCCTTGCCGTGATGATCAATTCATTCCCTGGGCGAGTGCGGTGCATCCCCTCGCACTTCGCAGGGGTGAGGCAGCGGCCATCCTCCTTGGTTGCGCGCAGGAGTGGCGCCGGCTTGAGGGTCTGCAGCTCCCACTTCCTGTGGAGGTCGGGGTGAAAGTTGTCGTTGATCTTTCCCGATGTGAGGGGTATGCGCAGTGCGCGTTCCTGGCTCCGGAGGTGTTCCGGATGCACGGTGAGGAAGCGCTGATGTACGACCCGAGCCCGGATGACGCCTGGCGTGACCAGGTGCTGCGCGCCGCGGCGGCCTGCCCGGTCCAGGCCATTCTGGTCGACCGGCTGGGGGCGTGGCACGCACCGGCGGAGGCGTGGCCGTCATGACCAGCGCCAATGATCTGCAGGCGTTCAGGCGCGAGGGCCGCATCGTGGTCGTCGGGGCGTCGCTGGCGGGGCTGCGGGCTGCGGAGGCTCTGCGGGACGAGGGTTTCACCGGTTCGCTGACCATGATCGGTGATGAGTTGGGCGAGCCCTACGACCGGCCTCCCCTGTCCAAGCAGGTACTGACCGGGTGGGTGCCGGTCGGGGGCACCGCTTTGCCCCGCCGTTGTGGCATCGACGCGGAGTGGCTGCTGGGTGTGCCCGCAAGTGGCCTGAACCTTGCGACGAACCACGTGCGTCTCGCCGACGGACGCGAGGTTCCCTTCGACCGGGTGCTGATCTCCACTGGGGTACGGGCCCGGCCGTGGTTCGTCGAGTCCGAGGCGGCGCTGGACGGGGTGTTCGTCGTGCGTACACGCGAGCATGCCGAGAGCCTGCAGCGGGCCCTCGCCGCCGGGCCCTCCCGTGTGCTGGTCATCGGTGCGGGATTCACCGGCTCCGAGATCGCCTCCGTCTGCCGCGAACGGGACATCCCGGTGACCGTCGCCGAACTCGCGCCCGCCCCGCTGGTCGGGGCGTTCGGCCCCGTGATCGGCGAGGTTGCGGCCGACATGCAGCGCGCTCACGGTGTGGACCTGCGCTGCGGTGTCAAGGTCGCCCAGCTGGAGGGCGACGCGCAGGGACGGTTTCGGCGTGCGCATTTCGACGACGGCAGTACGGTCGACGCCGATGTGGCGGTCGTGGCACTCGGGAGCATCCGCAACACCGAGTGGTTGCGGGGGGCGGGACTGGCTGCGGGCGTGTGGGGAATCACCTGTGACACGGGCTGCCGCGCCCTCGACGTCAATGGCCGCGTCACCGATGACGTCTTCGCCGCGGGCGACGTGGCACGTTGCCCGAACCCCATCTGCGGATACCGGCTCATCGCACTGGAGCACTGGGCCAACGCCGTGGAGCAGGCCGAGGTCGCGGCACACAACATGGTCAGCGCCCAGGCGGACCGTCGGTCCCACCTGTCCATCCCGCTGTTCTGGTCGATCCAGTTCGGCGTCAACATCAAGTCCGTCGGCCTGCCGACCTTCGCCGACGAGGTGGCAGTCACCCAGGGATCGCTGGACGACCACCGTTTCGTCACCGCATACGGCTATCGGGGCCGTGTCACGGCTGCCGTCAGCTTCAACAACGGCAAGTGGCTCGACCACTACCGACGGTTGATCGAGACGGCCGCACCGTTCCCGCCACCCTGCCCCACTCCGGACCAGCCAGCCGATATGAAACCGGTGCCCGTCGACTTTCCCGGCCCCGCCCTGCTCGCGCAGGAAGCCACGGTGGCCGTCACAAGCCATGACCCCGGGGAGCGCTGCGCCACGGCCGGGCGCCGGTTCCGGCAGGAGGAAGGCCAGACGACCACGACCGGGATGCCCGGAACGCTCCAACGGATCTTCGACTACGCCGCCCGGGCCGACCCGTACCCGCTGTATGCCGAGCTGCGCAAGACGCCCGTGGCTCGGCAGGAGGACGGCAGCTACGTCATCAGCACCTACCGCGAGATCACGGACACGCTGAATGACCCGCATCTGAGTTCCGACGTGCGCAATCTGTCGCATGCGATGCCCTCAGTCGAGGGAGTGGCCACGTCGTCGTTCATCCACATGGACTCGCCCGAGCACGATCGCCTGCGGCGTATGGCGATGCGTCAATTCGGCCCCCCGCACACGCCTGGGCTGGTGACCGGACTCGAAGACTTCCTGACTGCCACCGTCGGCAGTCTGATCGACGATCTGGCGGGCAAGGAGCGGATCGACATCGTCGACGATTTCGCCTTCCCGTTCCCCGTAACCGTGACCTGCCACCTGCTCGGCGTGCCACGCGAGGACGAGCCGAGGTTCCACCTCTGGGTGAACGACATCATGAACGCGGTCGACTACGACCCGAAGACCGACCCGAAGGAGAGACGGGACAAGGGCGTACAGGCCCGCAAGGACTTGCTCCAGTGCCTCGGCGAGTTGGTGGAACAGCGCCGCGGCCGGCCGGGAGACGGCCTGCTGTCACGGCTGGCCAACGACGAGGGGCCCGATGGTCGGATGGCCGACGCCGAGATCGTCGCCACCGCCAAACTGCTCCTCATCGCCGGCCACGAGACCATCGTCAACCTCATCGCCAACGGCATGCTGACGCTGCTGCGCCACCCGCGGGTGCTGCAACGCCTGCGCGACGAACCGGCCCTCGTCGTACCGCTGGTCGAGGAAGTGCTGCGCTACGAGCCTCCCGTGCAGATCATTCCCTGGCGGGCGGCGTACAGCGACATCACCGTCGCCGACACAGTCATCCCCAAGGGCTCGCAGATCATGCTGATGCTGGCCTCAGGCAGCCGCGATCCGAAGCGCTTCCACGATCCGGACCGCTTCGACCCGGATCGGCGGGACAACCAGCACCTGGGGTTCGGCAGCGGCATCCACCTGTGTTTCGGCGGCCCGCTGGCCCGGCTGGAAACCCAGATCGCGCTGACCGAGCTGGTACGCCGCCTCGACCGCCCCAGGCTGGTCACCGACCCGCCGCCGTACCGGCCCAGCCCCGTCCTTCGGGGTCCGATCCATCTGGACATCGAGCAGGGCGACGGTTGACGCAGCAGCCGAGGACAGGTTGCAAGGTCGCGCCGTGGATGGCCCGGTCGGCTCTGCATCCGACAGCAACCCGCTACCACCGTCCCTAGCGCCGCCGTGGACCCGCATGACCACCGCTGAAGCGTGGCGAGCTGCTACGGATAAAGCCGACGCCAACGGGCCGACCGCCAGCGGTCGTCGTCGGAACGCTGCGTCTGTCCGGCGGCCGGACGACTCAGGCAAGAACGGACCGGATGGAGGCCAAGCAGCGGGCGGACCCGCCAGGCCGTGTCCACTCCCGCAGGGGACACCGGGCTCAGCCAGTGGCTCCCTGGTCCGGAGGTCCGTACTCGGCACGCGGCCCCCTGAACCGCTCCGCGATCACCGCGAGCCAGCCGCTCGGCGAATACGGTGCCGGCGGGTCGACTTCCATCCCCAGCTCGGCGACGGCCAGGGCGTAGTCGGACTCGTCCAGGTCGAGCGCGAGCAGCTCATAAAGTTCCCCGACGAGGCGGGCCACGAGCTGTGGGGCGGCGGAGGTCCGGTAGTCGTCGGCGGCCGCGTCATGGTCGTCGAACTCGTCAGGCATGTCCTGGGAGAACCATCCGCTGAGGAACTGGCCCAGCTCGGGGAAGCGGGCGTGCCATTCCCAGTGGGTGGCGGGGGCGGCCGGGGGCGGGACCTCGCCTTCCACGATGCTGTGCTTGATGTGGTCGGCGAGGCAGGACAGCCATGGCTGGATCTCGCCGTCGGGCAGGCCGATGTCGGGGAGCGCGTAGAACTCGCCGAGGCGCAGACGCAGCCGGCCCGGCGGATTCTCGGCGTACTCCCGCACCTGCCGCTCCGCGACGGCGAGCGCCCAGGGCCGACTCTGCCAAGTCTGCCGCAGGTAGGCGGTCAGGGCCTGGCTGGGCTTGTCCGGAGTGTCGTCGGCCGGCTGTCCGGCGTAGGCGCGCATCACCTGGTCGAGCTCGCCGTAGCGGCGGTCGTGTTCGAGGGGGCTCAGGGGCACGGATGATCAGCCTCTACGGATCGTCGCTACAGGTGGCTACAGATAGACCGGGAACGTGGCGTGGATAGCGAAGCCGTGCGGCCGGGATGTGTCGCGCTTCAGGACCACCCGGGTCGCGCGGACGTCGACCGGTTCCCGGCCGGCCAGCATCATGGCCTGCAACAGCACCCGCCCGACCGGGTCGGGCCGGGACGGCCAGGACGCCTCGATGGTCAGTCTGGGGCGCGTGGACTGGGCGAGCCAGCGATGAATGACCTGCTCGTTGGCGGTGACGACCTGCTGGGTCGCCCACTGGGCGGTCTCACGGTCGGGATAGGTGGCACTTCGGGTACGCACAGTGTCTGGGCTCCGTCAGATGGGGTTGAACGACCAGAAGACGCCGACCTCGTCCGGTGAGACGACGACGACTCCGTAGTCGCCGTCGTATTGCGTGACCGGTTTCCAGCCGGTGACGCCGGCTGTGAGATCGGGGGAAGGGGACGTGCGGGCTTTGGTGATGTTGCTGTAGCAGGAGATGTCCTCGCCGTACCGGTCGAGCAGGATCCGAGCGTCGGCGAGCGCGCCCGCAGTCTTGTCCTCGGGCTCGGGCGGTCCCCATTCGTAGGTCATGGTCACCAGCAGGCGAGCTGCTGTCTCACTCGTGACCGGGTACAGACACTCGGCCAGCGCTTCGCGGGACAGAGGGAGAAAGGGAAAGGACGGTCTGCTCGGCGTCCGCTCCTCATTCTCCTTGTCCCAGTCGAGTGTGAGCCATCCGCGTGGATCGTCGACGTCCCGGTTCATGACCGCCAGCACGTCGCCACGCCAGTCGGAGTGTGTTCGCGGACCGGTCGCCACGAAAACGTAGAGGTCCTCCAGGAGACGCAGGGCAGCTGCCTCCCACGCACTTTTGGTAACAGTTTCCATTCCTGTTCCAGACGGAATCGATCAGCGCGCCGGCATGGAAGTGATGACGACGAACGGGGGATTGAGGCTGGAATCGTACTTCAGGCGCGTATCGATGTTCTTCACATCGACGACCTTGGCATTCATCCCGCCCTGCTTGAAACCGCTCAACGGATCCTGCGGGTCGTACGGTTGCTTCGTGACGCTCGTGCCCGTGATCTCTCCGTTGGGGCCGGGGCCGACGAACTTCTCGACATCTCCGTCGGCGGGCGGAGGAGGGCCCTTCAGCCACGCCGTGATCTGAGCGGAGTGAGCATCGATGTTGTACTGCGTGAACCGCTGCGCGCTGTCTAGGTCCTTGAAGCTGGAGGCACCCCCGATCGAGGGCTTGCCGTGCGGCCACGACTGGGTCGGCGGATCACCCTGGTCGCGCAGGCGTTGTGCGAGTTGCTGAGGGGACTTTCCGACGTGCTTGTCGAGGGTGTGTCCGCCGTCGAGCCACTCCATGCTCGCCAGGTCGATCTTGTAGACGCCGTTCTTGGTGTCCGCCGGATCGGTCCACTTGTACTGATGTTTGAAGGCGTCGAGTGTGCGTGCGCCGAAGGCCTCGGCCCTGGCTTCCTCTGCCGTGAACTGGGGCGCGCTTCTGAGCGCCTCGTCCAATTCCCATTCCAGGCCGAGGAGTGTGGTGGCGGCGTCGCTGAACTTCTGCTGGTAGATCTCGACGGCCTTGTCCGCAGCCTCCCTGTCCATGTGCCTGCGGAAGGCCATCACCAGCTCGCCGAACATGTCGGTGGCCGCGAGTTTGAGGATTTCCAGCGGGTCGAGCCGGACCGTCAGGTCCTCCACCATCCCCTTGGCCGCCGTCTTGGCGAGGTTCTCGGTAGTCGTCCGGCAGGTGTTCGCGACCTGCGCGAGCTCGTCGCAGGTCTTCTGGATGGTGTCGGCGGTGTGGTGCAGCACCTCCAGGATAGGGCGGCGCTGCGCGGGCGCCACGTCCCCTGCGGTCTTCCAGCTGCGTCCGCCCTGTTCGTCGATCTCCCCCTGCGCGTTCCGGCTGCGGCCCCAGGCGGTGGTCCCCCAGATCGACTGGCAGAACGCATTCATCGCGCTCTGCCATTCGCTGTGTCCCTGACAGGAGCTGCAGAACATGGGCAGCGGAACGGTCGCGGATGCGGTGCGGGGCGTTGGTGGTGACGGCGGCCGTGTCTGATGGCGCTATTTGAAATTGGCTCTGTCCGCAGTTCCGTGAATCCGCAGGTCGGCAGCTGGAACGGGGGATCGTTTCAGCAGGGTGTTTCCTGCCGTGGCGAGCAAGACGGTCGAGGATGTGCTGTTTCCCGGGATCGATGTGCGGGTGGAGCGGGTGAACGACTTCTCCAGCGTCCTGGTGGTGGAGGCGGTGTCGACGGCTCGTCCGGGCCGGTGCCCGGACTGCCGGAAGCAGGCGAGGCGCGTACACAGTACGTACCAACGCGCCCTGGACGAGCGGCCGTTGGGTCCTCGCCAGGTCATAGTCCGGCTGCGGGTGCGCCGGTACTTCTGCGACCGGAAGAACTGTTCCCGCAAGACGTTCGTCGAGCAGGTTCCGGGCCTGTCCGAGCGGCACCGCCGCTCCACCAGCGGGCTGACGAGCTGGCTGCGGTCGATCGCGATCGAGCTCGGCGGCCGTCCGGCTGCCCGACTGTGCCGGCGTCTGCGGATGACCGCGGGCCGGACCCGGCTGCTCAGGCTGCTCAAGGCGCCGGCGGTGCCGGACCGCGCCCCGCGAGTGCTGGGGGTGGACGAGTTCGCGTTCCGCAAGGGCTGCACCTACGGCACCGTGCTCGTCGACGTTGAGGCCGGCCGGGTCGTGGACGTGCTGGCCGACCGCACCTCCGAAACGTTCGCGGCCTGGCTGGCCGAGCGTCCCGGAGCCGAGATCATCTGCCGGGACCGGGCCAGCGCCTACACCAAGGCGGTCAAGGAGGCCGCCCCGGACGCTCTGGAGGTCGCGGACAGGTGGCATTTGCTTCAAAACCTGGCGGCCGCAGTGGAGAAGACCTGCCACCAGCATCGCGACTGCCTGCGTAAACGTGCCGAGGAGGAGACAGTGACCGAAGCGCCCGAGGCGGCCCCGATGCTGTTACCGCCCGCAGAACTGCCCCGCACCCAGATCATCGAGCGGACCCGTCACCGATACGAGGACATCCACCGCCTGCTGGAAAAACGCTGGACGATCAGCGCTGTCGACGATCACGAAATTCGGCTCTGTCGGCGATCTTGTGACGCTGCCGGGATCATGGGCTGTGCAGGATGCGTTGGCGGAGCAGGTCGAGTTTGGCGCGGCCGAACCCCATGCGCTTGAGGAGCTTGACTCTGCAGACATGGCCTTCAACCTGGCCGGAGCTCCATGGGCTGCTGAGGGCGGCGGTGACAGCGTCGAAGTCTCGGTGTAAGCCGTTGACCAGCGAGTGCAGGGCAGGCAGTTCGTCCTGGGTGACCCGGTCCATCCAGGCTGGGAGTTGATCGCCGCGGAGGTCGCGCATCATGTCGGCGAAGTCGCGGACGTGGCATGCAACAGCGTCGAGGTGCGGGCAAGCGGCCCTGATCTCCTTGAGCTCTGTCGCATCGGCGTCCGAGAGGTGTCCGGGGTTCGTCATGATCCAGCGCACCACTCGGCGGGGCTTGGGCGCCGGCCGCGGTTCGGGTTGCGGCGCCGAAGGGTGCTTTGGCCTGGGGCTATGGGGCTTCTTGAAGGGGCGGAAGTAGCGGCGCACGCTCTGGATGTCGCCGGTGAAGCCCTGCTCGCGCAGTTCGCGGTGGAGCTGGGGAATGTCGTGGCAGCCCTCGTTCCACCGCTGGTGCAGATAGGGCTTGTGGATGTGCAGGATCGAGGCGCGGTTGACGGCTTTGACCAGGAGCTCGTCCAGGCTCTGGGCGCGGGCGAAGCGCCGCACGGTGGAGTGGTCGAGCCGCAGCTCGCGGCGGATCCCGGACAGCGACATCCCCGCAGCTAGCCGGTGTTGCACTGCTTCGTACCGCTCCGTCGTGCGCGCGACCAGCCGCCGCGGTTTCCCCAGGACATCGAGCGTGCCGTCGGGTGGTTCGAACGGCTCGGCTTCGGCTGGCGGCACCGCAGTGACCAGGGACTTCACGGGCGGCTCCTCAGTGACCGGGGGCGTGGCGAACGCGGTCCGGATGCACGGGTGGTGAGAGCCGACGGTCTTCTCTACGGCCTCGGCGAGGTTGCGCCACAAGTGCCAGGCGTCCGCGACCTGTTGTGCCTGGGGAGCGCCAGAACGCGCGCCTTCGGCGTATGCGCCGGCCCGGTCGCGGCAGATGACTGCCACCTCGGGATGGCCACGCAGCCAGTCGGCCAGCGGATCGGCGTCCCGACCGGGCAGGACATCGAGCGGGCGGCGGGCCTCCAAGTCGACCAGGAGGGTGGCATAGGTATTGCCTTTGAGTAGGGCGAAGTCGTCGACACCGAGGACCCGTACGCCTTGGTCAGGCGGGTCGGGTATCGCGCGTAGAAGGTTGAGGAGCGTGTCCTTGCCGACCCGGATCTTCAACGCGGCGGCCAGCCTGGCCCCGGGGCGTCCGGCCAGGAAGAGCGCGATGGAGGTGAGCGCGGCGCGCAGCAGTGGGGTGTAACGGGCATGCGGGCTGGCCAGCCCGGGGATCTGCTCGGCGAACGTCACTGCCGGACAGGCCGAGTTGAGGCATTTGAACCGACGCACGGTCAGCTCGATCACGACGGCCGCGCCGCCGAGTGGCGCATCGGACAACCGGCGGACGTAGCGGCCGTGCACCCTCCATGACGGCATCCGGCACCCCGTACATCTCGCTGGCAACGACGAGCAGGACGCACGTAACGTGACCGCCTCGGCGGTACGCCTGGCCGACTCCACCACCACATCAGCTAAATGCGGTAGCAACTGCCCCAAACCCCCTGAACCGCACACCCGCTATATGCCCAGCTCAACCGCGAGACATCACAAGATCGCTGACAGAGCCGAATTACGTGATCGTTCACACTGGCCCTCTACGCTGCTCACGTGCGCTATCTGGCAGAGTCCTTCGCCCTCGGATCCCTGAGACGGGGTCGGCCTGTTGAGCAGTTCCTTGGTCCTGCTGGCTCACCCGAGCATCCCGGCATCCACTACGTCGAGGTCAGGTCAGCCAAGACCCACTACGAGATCTTCCTGCACACCCTGGAAGATGTCGGTCACGAGAGCTTCGCTGACCTGGTTGAGTTCCCTCCCCTTGACCCTGACGACGAGGAAGAGGAGTTCGGCCGCCTTGTCGCGACTAGCGACGACCCCCTCGTCGCCCTCGCAGCCGCTGAAGACGTCACCGGCGCAGTACGCGATAGGTGGGTCAACGCCGGTGTGGTCCAGGACGAGTATCACGACTACGTGATGGCCGGACGGCCGGCAAACAGCTCACCAGATGGACATCCCTGGCCGGTGCCGCCGTCCAAGTCTTGATGATCAAGTCGGATCACGAAACTGCGGACAGAGCCAAATTCACCCAGCCTCATCAGCGAACCCGGCGTACAGCCCGACTCGTCTGTCGCCACCTGTGGCTTTGCCTGAGAAAGGGCCTCTGACCTGCAGCGGAGGCCCTTTTCGATCTTTCAGGGGCTTGCCGCGTAGGCGGCGGAGAGTCCCTCGGAAGTCCCTCGGACAGCGCTGAAAGTCTCTGACCTGGAGCTCAGGGGCAGAGGATGCCTCTGAGCTGGCTTGGATCCATCAGACGAGACGTGTCGTCCGGATCGGCCGCCGCTACTTCCTGGAGTTCATGCGGTAGCCGTAGCGGATTGGGACGACGTGATCAAGGCGGTCGGCGAGCCGGGACCCGACACCCGAGGGGTGATCTGGGTGCGGCGCGAGATCGGTGGGCACGAGGCCGCGGGCAACCCGCTGTATGCGCGCAACGGCAGGTCGTCTTTCTGGACGGTCCCACAACTTCACTCGCCCCACCGGACCCACCGCTGCGTCTGCGCGAACTGGACCTGCTAAGCGCCCGGCCCGGGGTCACCTCCCGGCGGGCTGCCCTAGCCAGCGAGTGGCACAGGACTTCGCCCCGGCGATGGCCGTGGCCGGGCTCCGGCCCGGTCGGGCTCGGCGGGGGCAGGTCGAGTTGCAGGCGGGGGCGATCACAGTTTGAACAGGACCCCGCGCCATGTCCACCCCGCGCCGAGGACCGCCTCCTGCAAGGGCGTCTTCAGCTCCGCGGAATCGAAGAGGAACTCCTCAGTCTTCTGCAGGCGGCCGTCGGCCCCGCGCTCGACCGTCCAGCGCCGGGAAACCGTCTTCACCTGCCCGCGGGACTGCTCTGCCGGCAGCGCCAACCTGGGTGTACTTCCGATCCAGGTCACTTCCCACTCGCGGTCGAGAGCGCGGACTTCGCGGCTCTCCGGGACCAAGCGCATCCTGATCTGAAGGGTGCGGTTCACCTGAGTCCGGGCGAAGAAGGTGTGCCAGGCTGGATCCCGGATACGCCATTCCGCAACCAGATCGGCCCCCTCAGCGGCACCATCGCGCACAACATAAGGCGTGTCCGGCCCGCTGACTTCGAGCAACGCCGCCCGGACCTCTTGGATGGATCGCGGCGCGACGCCACCTTTCGGGCGCTTGGTGCCGGTGAATATGTCGAAAAAGCCCATCAAACTACCACCTATGAACGTCTAGTCACTCGAAGTGAGATCTCCGGGTGCGGTGGGACACGCTAGGACACCGCCTCGGTGTCCGGGCCGACCGTCCGAACGAATTCCTGGAAATCCGGCAGAACGGTGTCGTGCTGTGCCGCGGTGGCGGTCAGGTATGTCCGGATCACCGCACGTTTGCGGGGGTCGTTGGCGTCCAGCATGGCCAAGTACACCTGGGACTGGACGAGATCACGGCGCACACCGCCGACGACGGCTGAGAACGTCAGCCTCTGTGTCAGTGCGGGCGCGGCCTCGGAGCCGACCTCGTGTCGGTTCACCACTACCACCGACTCGGCGACTTCGTGCAAGCGCTGGACCGACTCTTCCGCGAGTTCGGGCAACCCCACCGTGTCAGGAGGGACCTCGCCGTCGATGGTGATGTTCGCGGTGAAACCGGCGTCAGGCTCCGGGTGAAGCGCGACAAAGGCAGCCTCGGGGGCGCCGACCTTGTCAGGAGGGGCCGGGCGCCAACCGTCCGGCAGGCGGAATTCGATCGGTACTGGCAGGGTCGAGGCCATGAGGGTCGTTCCTTCCACGGGGTGGTCCATCAGAGCAGACTGGTCAAGTCGTCCTTGAGTGAGCTCGCAGCATTGCCGACGGCGTCGACCGCGCCTCCTACGGCATCGGCCGCATCGCTGGCGGCGGCGCTCACCTTATGCGGGTCGACGGTGAACTCGGCGCCCACGGCGCCGCCGAGTCCGAGCGCGACGCCCACCTTCGCACCGATATGGAACTTACCGTCGTCTCCCTTGCCAAAGGTCACCCCGGCCTCCGCACCCGCACCGGCCCACCCCTCGGCCGTGGCACCGGCGCCGATACCCGCGACCTCGCCTCCCCCGGCGACACCGGCCTTCGCCCCGGCGAACGCCTTCGCTTTGGCATTGAGGCCGTCGAGACCTGCCCCGGCACCGGCCTGGGCCTCGGCACCGTCGAAGCCAGTTCCCCGCACGTAGGCGCCGCCGAGATACCCGTAGTCGGCTCGCCCTTCCACCAGGGCCCGCGCTCCCGCAGACGCCTCGACGGATCCGGAGATGCCCTTGTCCGTCATAGCGCCGGACGCCGACGCCCTGGCCCCCACCTCAAGGTCGCCAACCGTGGAGAGCTCCAGGTCGCCGTTGGACAGTGTTCCCTTCCCGGTCAGGTGCTCGAGGTCGGCGAACACCTTGGCCGAGCCTTCCTTTCCGTACTTCGGACCACTGGCGGAGGCGCCGGCGCTGGGCCCCGTCACCGTGCCCTTGCCGTGCCACTGCCACCCGTCGGTCTTCGTGTGGGCCTTGTCCTCGGGCGGCTCCTCGGCCTTGTACGTGCCGAGGTCACCCTGTGCCTTGCCGTTGAAGCCGTTAAGGGTGCCGTCCGTGACGTCGGTATCGACCACCACGGTCTGGAGAGCGAACTCGACGTCCTTGTCGGCGTCGCCCACGTCCTTCACGTGCTGGTCGATGCTGGCTTGCCAGGAGGCTACGGACTTACGGACACTGTCCTGGTAGTCGGGGTCGTGCGCCAGTGCCTGACGGTCCCCCGGGCTGAGCTTCCCGGTGTCGTACGAGACCACTCCCTGGTCCGACACCTTCATCCCCGCGGCGATCGCGTCGTCTCGGGCCGACTCCAGCTTTTTGCGCAGGTTCACGAACTGGGTGTGCGCATCGCGGAGGAGCGAGGCGATCGCCTTGGCCTCGACCTGGGCCTTCTGGAACTCCTTGAGCGTGGTGCCGAGGCGCTTCTGGGCGGCATCCCCGCTGAACCCCGTCCACGACGGGCCGAGGGTGATGCCGTGCACATCCTTCCCGTACGCCGTCTCCTGCTTGTGGAACTCCTTCGCCATCCCGTCCCAGCGGTCGGCGGCCGTGGTGAGCGTGGACAGGTCGGTCGTCATGATCTCGTGGTACGTCGGCATGGGTCCCCGTTGAGTGCGATGGCGTACGAGCCGGATCAGGAAGAGGTCAGTTCTGCGGCGGCTGTGAGTACTGGTCGAGCGCCGACGGCCTGCGCACTCCTGCGGCTACTTCGCCGTCCGTGCCCATCAATGTGGTGTTGGCGGCCCGCAGTGCCCCCTTGTCCGCCGACAACAGGTTCATGAGGCCCTGGACCTGCTCGCCCCACGTCTTGTGCGCCTTCTGAAGGGCTCCGGACGTCAGCCAACCGTGCCCGTCCTTCGCCCCGAATGCCTTGACCGCGGCGCTCGTTTCGTGGTCCGTCCAGGCTCCCGCCGTGCGGGTGTCCGGCTCGATGTGTTGCTCGATCGCATTCGCCGCGGCCTGCTTCTCAGCAGGCGACGACGTCAGCCCCGACTGACCGCCGAAGGAACCGCCTCCACCTCCTGGATCGGCCAGTTGGTTCAGCCGCATGCCGACCGGCTGGGCAGCCGCGTTCCCGGTTATGTGCCGATCTCCTGCTGTGCCAGCCACGAAGTCTTTGCCCCCGTCCACATTCCTTAGCGTGCACCTGCCAGGATAGCGATCCGTCCATTGCCTCAAGGGCGGCGGGTACTGTTCTGTGACAAGCCCATCGCATTAACCAACTAAAACAGAGGGCTAGGTGGGGGACCGGAGGGCGGTTAGCCCCACTGCTGCGGAGGGACCCATGCAGCGGCAAGCCGTCGACGGTGGCGACCGCGGCGGACAGCGGTGACGACGACGATGGTCGCCGCCGCGCCAAACGCGGCAAGGAAACAGCCGATCCCTGCGGCGATGCTGCCGATCGTGGCCCCCACCCGGGGCTGCTCTCCCAACGCGAACTCAGCCGGCAGCTCTGAAGTGCAAGTGAGGGCGTAGTCACCGCTGCTGCCGGGCCGCACCTCCAAGACGCGCTCCCAACTGCGGGAGCCGACGGTGATGCGGAAGCTGCTGTCCGGCTGGGTCATCGACCCGGACCGCATCCCCAGGATCCGGCAGTTGACCCGGCCCTTCCCGGACTGCGAGACGTAGATCGCCTTGGTCTTCCCCTCGACGAAGCTGAACTTCTGCGAGTCACCGCTGGAGAAGCTCCGGGCCGTATCGACCGAGTGCACCGTGCTCTGCACCGTCGCTACGAGGAAAGCGGTACCGACACCGACCAGTACGAGACCGAGCAGTGCGGCCACCAGGTACCAGATGCGCCGAGGCCGCAGGTCCTTCGCCGGGATGTTCGCCAGCGGAGGCGGCGGGCCGCCGTACGGTGGTCCCCACGGGTACGGATTCTGTATCGCCACAGTGACGCATCGTACGACAATCGCTGCGGCAGAGTGTCGCGGTGCGGGCCGACGCCGGTCAGTGGTGACACCGATAAGCCCACTATGCGGCGGAACGCCGACGCTTTCTCGTGACGACAGCCGCGACGACTCCACCAATGAGTACAGCAGCCCCGACTCCCAGTGTGACCCACAGAGTGTCGCTACCGCCCTTGTCGGAGGAAGCTTCTACTGCCGCTTTGCCGTCCTTCCCCTGCGAGGCGGAGTCCTTGGAACCGGCAGTGGCCGGAGAGGGTGACGTGGAAGAAGCTACGGCCGAGAAGTCCGGAAGCGGGTAGATGCTGGCCGACCCGGGGTCACCGGGGTTCTGCAAGGCGATGCGCGGCCGCACGATGCCGTAGCCGATGGAGTCGTTGCGCTTGGCGCCGTTCGTCGGGCCGCCGATGGTGTTGAGCATGACGCGGAGGACCTGGTTGTTGGTCCAGGTCGGGTGCTTGGACCAGATGAGGGCGGCGCTGGCGGAGACGAGGGCAGTGGCGTCGCTGGTGCCGTGTGAGCGGCAGAGGTCCTTGCCGTTCGGGCAGGCGTGGTACATCTCGTCACCGGGGGCGGCCATGTCGATCTGTGGCCCATACTGGGATTCCTTCGTCTTGCGGAGGTCACGGCCTACGGCGCCCACCGCCACCACGCCTGGAGTCCCGGCGGGGTATTCGATTTCCGAGGTGCCGTCATTTCCGGCGCCGGCGAAGATGAGTGCTCCCTTGTTCAGGGCGTGCTTCACGGCGGCGGTGAGTTCGTCAGAGCCCATGGGCGCGGCCATGGAAATGTTGATGACCTTGGCGCCGGAGTCGACGGCGTACCGGATTCCTCGGCTCACTTCTTTGCTGAACTCAACGGTGCTGTCCGGTATGCGGACGGGCAGGATCTTGACGCCCGGTGCGAGACCGAAGGTTCCGTCACCGCCGTTCGCCTCGCCTGTGCCCGCGATGAGGAGGCCCATCGTCGTCCCGTGGCCGAAGTGACTCGCCTGTTTGTCCACGGGGGACCCCGGTGCCTCGTCCAGGCCGGGAAGCACCTGTCCCTTCAGGTCAGGAATGCTGCCGTCGACGCCCGAGTCGATGACCGCGACTGTGATGCCTTTCCCCGTGCTCGTCCGCCACATCCGGTCGGCCTTCATGTCCGTGAGGTACCACTGCTGTTCGCGAATGGTCTCTGCGTGGGCTGGTGCGGCGGTCACGCCCACCAGCAACAAGCCCACGGCTCCGGAGACAACGCTCCCAAGACAGCCGTTCCTCAACGTGTCGGCAGGCATCCGCTTCCTCTTGGATCTCGTGATTCTCGTGGTTCTGGGCTGCTGTATCGAAGAGTGTCAGTCGGTGGCGGGAGCCTCTGATCGGGGGTCTTCCGGGCGCTCGCTCTTCCGCGGCTCGGCGCGCTTGCGGGTCGATTGACTGTGCTCGCCGTTCCGGCGCGAGGCTGACGGCCTGGAGCCGTTCGCTGACGCGCCAGGGGTTTCTGTGCCTCCCGACTGGGTCGCGGTTCGCTTGAACGGCCGGTCGGCCGAACGTGCCTGCTGCTGTGGGCGACCCCCTACGAGACCGCGGTCGGCAGCATCGAGGAACCCGTCCGCCTCATCAGCCCGACCTCTCCCCGCGCCACGTCAGGTAACGCGCTGGGAGGCAGCAGGTGATCGTCATGCTGCTTGGCGCGCTGTTCGGTGCCGGAGCGACCGCTCTCGTCTACGGACTGCGTCCGCCCCGGCCCGCCCTGGCCGACGTCCTCACCGCACTCAACACCCCTGCGCCGCCAGCGGTTTCACAGACAGGTGAGGCGGTGTGGGCCACCCGGCTGGGCAGGCGCGCCGTACCCCTGGTGCGCGCGCTCGGATTCCCCACCCCCTCACTGCGGGCGGACCTGGCCGTCTGCGGCACCGACGAGGAGCACCACCTGGCGGGCAAGGCGGTCTGTGCGACGGCCGGCCTTGTCGGCCCCTGGACGGCCGTGCTCCTGCTGCGCCTGGCAGCCGGTATCGAGGCGGGCTGGTGGGTGCCGTCAGCGGGCGCACTTGCTCTGGCCGTCGTGCTGTTCTTCGCCCCCGACCTGGCCGTACACCGGCAGGCCGAGCAGCGGCGCCGCGAGATGCGCCACACCCTCAGCCTGGTCCTGGACCTGACTGTGATTGCGCTCGCCGGCGGCGCAGGGATCCAGCAGGCCCTCGCCCAAGCCGTGGACGCGCCCCAAGGGTGGGCGGCAGCGAGACTCCGGCACGCCCTGCACGTCGCGCAGCTCACCCGCACCAGTCCCTGGCCCCACCTGGGTGATCTCGGACGTCATCTGGCCGTGGCGGATCTGACCGAGCTGGCCTCGACATTGAGTCTGGCCGGCAGCGAGGGCGCCAAGATCCGTACCTCGCTTGCGGCCAAGGCCCGGGCGATACGGCGGCGCAGGATCGCGGAGGCCGACGGAGCCGCCCAGGCCGCCACCGAACGGATGTCGCTGCCCGTGGTCGGCCTGTTCGCCGCGTTCCTCCTGCTGATCGGCTACCCGGCCCTCGCCCACGTCATGTCGATCACCTGACCAATCAGCCACACCAGCCCCAGAGAGAGCACGGTCATGTTCCCACTCGACACCCTGATCCGCCTGGTACGCGCCCACTGGGCCGAACTGCGCCGGCACGCCCGCTCGGACGCGGGATACACCACCGAGACCATCGTGGTCACCGCCCTGCTGGCGATCCTGGGCCTGACCGTCGTGGGCATCATCGTCGCCAAAGTCACCGCCAAGGCCAACAGCATCGACCTGGGCTAGTTCGTGACCACGTCCCGTTGCAGACTGCGCAGTGACCAGGGCGCGGCGAGTACCCAGCTGGTGCTCGTCGTCCCGGCGCTGCTGCTGATCGCCTTGTTGGTGGTGCAGTTCGCGTTGGTCTGGCACGCACGGCACATCGCTCAGTACGCCGCCCAGCGGGCCCTGGCCGCTGCCCGCGCGCAGGGAGGCACTGCGGGGGACGGCCGGGCTCAGGCGCTGCGCAGCCTCGCCGCGCTGGGCAGCCGCGTCCTGACCGCGCCATCCGTGACCGCCGAGCGCACCGCCACCCAGACCACCGTACGTGTGGAGGGGACGGCGATGCGGGTACTGCCCGTTCCCGGACTGGTGCTGCACGCCTCCGGTACGGCTTCCGGCCCCACGGAGAGGATCACCACCCCTACCGGAGGCCAGTCGTGAAGTCGCGGGCCGGCCGTGCCCTTGGCCATGGAGAGCAGGGTTCGGCGGCGGTGGAGATGGTGCTCGTCACGCCACTGCTCGTCCTGGTGTTCCTGGTTGTCGTGGCCTTCGGGCTGCTCGCCGATGCCCGCTTGGTCGTGGTGGACGCCGCTCACCAGGCCGCCCGCGCTGCCTCCCTCGCCCGCACCGAGAAAGAGGCTCGCGCCCAGGCGGAGCGGGCGGCCGGCGCGGCGCTGCGCGAGGCAGGGGCGTCCTGCACCCGCCCGAGCGTTCACTTGTCCACCGGCGGTCTCAGGCCGGGTGCCACGGTGACGGCACGCGTCTCTTGCATCGCCGACCTGGGCACTCTCACCCACACCGGGCTCCCCGGTCACGTACCGCTGGACGAGACCGCCTTCTCCGCCGTCGACACCTTCAGGAGCACGCCGTGAAGCGACGAGCGCGACGAGCGCGAAAGCACCCCACGCAGGTCCTCGTACGGCTGACGGCCGGGGACGACCGGGGGCAGGTCACGGCGTTCGTCGTCGGCGTCTTCGCGGCGCTGTGGTTGTTCGCCGGCATCGTCGTGGACGGCGGGCTCGCTCTGACGGGCAAGTCACAGGCCCTGGACGTGGCACAGGAAGCCGCCCGCACCGGCGCCCAGCAACTGGACGTCGGCCGACTGCGGCGCGGAGAAGAGGTCCGCCTCGTACGGGACAAGGCCGCAGCGGCGGCCCGCGCCTATGCCGCCTCCACCGGAGACAGCGCCACCGCCTCCGTCAAAGGCGAAGCCGTCACCGTCCACGTCACCCACCGCCAGCGCACCCAGATCCTGCAACTGATCGGTATCCGCACCCTCACCGTCCACGCGACCAGCACCGCGCATGCCGAACGCATCACCCCATAAGGATCGTTCACCCCTGTTCCGGTCAAGGAGAGCCAACCGGCGATGATGCACCCTCCGCAGCTGCGCCAGCGCCTGACCGCGGCTGCCACCGCCGTCGGCACCCTGGCCGTCACGCTTACCCTGCTGGCCGCGATGCCCTACATCCTGTGGCGAGCCGCCGGCCTGCCCTGGCCCGAACACGTCTCCTCCCTCAGCGAGTTCGAGCAGCGGCTGATGCAGCCCGTCAGTGACCCCATGGTGATCGACGTGCTGGCGCTGGTCGGCTGGGTGTGCTGGGCCGCCTTCGCCTGCACCGCGGTCCGCGAGACCGTCTGGTACGCCACTCATCTCCCGCAACTGCTGCGCGACCGGCACACACACCATGAGCACCTGGCCGCCCTCTCGGTGAAAGGCTCGCTGGCCGCGCTGTGCATCGGCACCCTCGTAGTCGCCCTGATCGGCCTGTGCCGCCCCCAGACACTCACCGGCCGGCAGCCGTCTCCGGGAGAGGCACGGCCGCACACGGTGGCGACAGCCCCCCTCCTCCCCTCTCAGACCCTGCACCCCGCGGCTGCGCTCGTGGCCGAGACAACGCCGATCCGGAAAACTGAGGCAGCGCCTACCCCGGCACGCGCTGCGCCACCCGGGGAAACGGAAACGGTCCGGCACATCGAGTACACAGTCGTCGAGGGCGACACACTGTGGGACATCGCTCATGCGCATATGGGAGACGCGCTCACATGGCCGCGCATCTATGCCTTGAACAAGCACCGCGTCCAAAGCGACGGAGCCCGACTCACCGACCCGGACCTGATCCGCCCCGGCTGGCACCTGACCATCCCCGTCCCCCGCGAAGCCACACCGCCGCCGACACCTGCTCCCACCCCGGCACATCAAGCGCCGGATGCCACACCCACAAAGAAACCCACCGAGGGCCCGTCGGCCCAGCCAACTCCCAGCCAACACAAGAACGTCGGCCAGCAGGACCGCGGTCGACACGCCCGCTCGCACGCCGACCGGCACCACGAGGTCACCCCTCACAAGATGGGTACGCAGACAGGACCGGCCACGATCGGTCTCGGAGAGGCGAGCCTGATCGGAATCACCACCGCGGCCGGCCTGCTGGCTGCACGCCGCTATTGGTACTGGCACCAAAACCGCCGACGTGACCCGGGCCAGGAGACGGAAATCCCCTCCTTGAGCCCGCTGGTGGACAAGGCCGCCCAGGCCGCCCACGCAGCCACACTGCTCTCCCAGCCAGAGGATCCCGACGTCCTGGCTCCCCGCCGTATCCCACCTCAGCCGCCCCGCGCGAAAGGCACGGTCACCATCGGCGTTCGGCAGGACGCCGAGGTCCCCCTCGATGAGCTGGCCGTGCCCGGAGGCTGCACATGGACCGGACTGGGTGCCGAGGGTGCCGCCCGCGCCCTGCTGGTCGGCGTCCTCACCGCCGCCGAATGCCGGCGCCCCAGCCCTGCGCACGTGACGGCGGTCGTCCCCCACGACGTGGCCGAGAGCCTGCTGCCCGGACTGCCCGCCCAGTTCACCGCCCTCAGCCAGAGTGCCGACCTCGCTGAGGCGATCCGAACCGCCGAACAGCACCTGATCACCCACGCCCGCACCCACGACGAACTCAGCACCATGCCCGCGACGACCGGGCAGGCGAGCGCCGACTTGGCCCCGGAGACCGAGCCGGGCACCCTTCTCCTGATCGCCGTGCCGGACGCCGCCCACGCCGGACAACTGCAGGCCCTGGCCGCCCGCAGCAGACCCGGAACGCTGATCGTCCTCACACTGGGCGCTCCGCTGCCCGATGCCACCGCCTGGCACATCGACGCCGACGGCTCCACCACACCTGCCGGACCGCCCGGTCAACACCCCGGCACACTGAGGCTGTTCCACCTCACACTCGATGCCGCACGCGACGTGACCGACGTCCTCCTCACCGCCCACGGCCAGCGCAGGCAATTGCGCATCCTGCCCACGCCCGGCGGCCCCCACCCCGGCACCGACCAACCTGACACCCCGGCCGAACCACCGCCGAAGGCCGCACCGGCGCACGCGAACGCAGTCGAGACCTCCCGGCCGGCTCAGGCCAAGCCCGTGCGCCTTCACGTCCTCGGCCCCGTCACCCTCTACGCCCGCGACCACCAAGACCCCGTCGGCACCAACCTGCGCGGTGAAGTCCACGAGTTCCTCGCCCTCCTGGCCGCCCATCCCGCCGGACTCCTCGCCTCCGACATCGCCGACAAACTCCACCTCGCCCCCGGCAGCGATCAGAACGCACTGAAAAACCTCCGCCGCGCAGTGAGGCGCGCACTGCGCACCGCGACCGGAATCACCGCACAGGAGTTCATCCTGCTCCAAGGAGAACTCCACAAACTCCATCCAGAACTCGTGGAAACAGACCTAGCGGATTTCAGTCGAAGTCTGAAAGACGCATTCTCGGCGTCCGATGGAGAAGAAGCCTGGGATACTTCCCTCTTCGCTGTACGCGAAGCCCTGTCCCACTACCGAGGACCCTTCGCCCACGGCAGCGACTATCTGTGGGCTGACGCAATCCGCGAGCACCTCGCCATGAAGGCCACCGATGCCGCCGTCCGCCTGGCCCGCCAAGCCGAACGCGCCGGCGCCACACCACGCGAGCTGGACGCCGTCCTTGCACTCCTGGAGCAGCTGGGCGCCATCCACCCCGACCACGAACGCCTCGCCCAGCACACCATCCGCCTCTACCAGGCCGGCGGACGTCAGGACGCGGCCCGGCACACCTTCGCCCGCCTTGCACGGCACCTCGGCGACCTCGGCCTCGAACCGGAGGCGGCCACCCAAGCGCTCGTCTCACCTCGGGGCCGCTCCGGTCAGACACGCTAAAGCCGCAGTTCACCGCGCCTGCGCGTGGCATTGCTCGGCCTGGTGACCGCTTGGCGTCCGCCCCGTCGTATCCGGCGTCACATCCGCCGTCGCTTCTGCGTACGCACTTGGATGCGACGCCCCCAGCATGCCCGAAAGGGCAGCTCAGGGGCCCTGCGAGCCACCGGCCGGCGAGGGCGACTGTATATCGGTGCAGCAACGCATCCCGATCTCCACCAGCCCGGCGGCCCGCCTCCTCCTCGCATCCCGTCACTTCCGTTCACTCACCTCACGAACACAAGCTTGCTGTTCATCTGCTGCTTCACGTCATCTCTCGCCCGAGCCGGCGCCCGCGGCAGGGCTGGCCAGCTCGTGCGAGGAGCCGGTTCCCAGGCGCGGGTGAAGGCGCCCTGGCCCGGTCCACGCCTGCAGGCGGATCCCGCGCGCACAGGCGAATGTGCGGGTTTCACACGGCCCGTGTGCCCGTGCTTCGGTCGTAGGTACCACAGGCCACGACGCCTTGCGTCGTCCAGCCGAGAATTCTCCTGAAATAGCGTCGTGAATTCCCGAAAATTCCAGCATTATCAAGGCGGAATCCGACTTCAGGTGGAGCACCGGTCGAGCTATATTTGAATTGTTCCCGGGAAGGCCGGGAAAAGGAAATCCCTCCGATGGGGTCCGCCCGAAAACGGATGACGGGTGGAGTGTATCCAAAGGGCGGTCATTTCCGAATTCGAATAAGCCGGTTCTGGTCAGGCAGCGAAAGGAATTCGCCCGATGACGAGCCCTGCGGCGCCCGCCCCCGCCCCCACACCCGCACCGTCCGCCCCGGTATCCGGGCAGGCGGCGTCCGGCCCGCCGAGTACACCCGCGCCCTCGGCGGGACCGGCGCCCGGCCCGGTCGGCAAGGCCCGCCCGGGCGAACTGCGGGCGAGGATCGCGCAGATCCTGGCCACCAACCCGGGCACCGGGTTCACGGTGACCGAGCTGGCGAAGGTTCTGGGGCATTCGGGCGGGGCGGTCGGCAACGCGTGCGAGACACTGGTGTGCCGGGGCGAAGCGGAACGGGCAGGGGACAAACCCCGTACCTACCGCGTGACTTCCGCGACGGACGCCGCAGCCCGACAGGCCTCGGGCCCTGCTCCCGCGCTGAGCCCGGCCCCCTCGCTGCCGCACCAGTCGGCCAGGCAGGCCCCAGCCCAGTCGGCCGGGCAGGCCCCAGCGCCGCCGCCCGGCGGACGGCCGGAGCCGATCACCCGGCCGAACGGCCAGAAGTACCACCCCAGGGCGTTGGCGCAGCTACCGGATGTGGAAGCGCTGCGCAGGCTGCGCGAGGCCCAGGTGGCGGTGCTGTTGTACGGCCCGCCGGGCACGGGCAAGACCTCACTGATCGAGGCGGCCTTCCCGGACCTGGTCACGGTGGCCGGGGACGGCGACACCACGGTCGGCGACCTGATCGGCGAATACACCCAGGACTCAAACGGCGGCTACGAGTTCGTCTACGGACCCCTTGTCACCGCCATGCAGGAGGGCCGAGCCCTCCTCCTGGACGACGCCACGCTGATCTCCCCGAAGGTACTGGCCGCCCTGTATCCGGCGATGGACGGGCGCAGGCAGATCCAGGTCAAGGCACACAAGGGCGAGACGATCACCGCCGCCGACGGTTTCTACGTGATCGCCGGACACAACCCCGGCGTCCACGGAGCCGTACTGACCGAAGCCCTCTCCAGCCGTTTCAGCGTGCAGATCCAGGTCGGCTCCGACTACGACCTGGCCGCCTCCTTGAACATCAACCGCGCGGCCGTACGCATCGCCCGCAACCTGGCCGCCCTCCAGCAGGCGGGCGACATCGGATGGGCGCCACAGCTACGGGAGTTGATCGCCTTCCAGAAGATCGCCGACGTTCTCGGCGCCGAGACGGCCTTCGCCAACCTGGTCGGCATCGCACCCCTGGAAGACCGCGACACGGTCGCCGAGATCGTCACCAAGGCCACCGGCCGCCCGGTCACCGCCCTCGCCCTGGGCCGCCAGCTCTGACACATGCCCCGGGGCCAGGACACATACCCGGCCCCGGGCACCCACCCCGCCCACCGGCACCCGCTTGGAAGGGACCCAACCGGCATGCCCGCACCCGCTCACCTCCTGCCCACCCGCCCGGCCGTCACCGACACCGAACAGGCCCTGGCCCGCTGGGAGGACGACGGCGGCCCCGCCTACGAGGCCACGCCCCGCCCGCAGGACGATCACTGGCTGCGGATCGCCGCCGCCCTGGCCGAACGGCTCCCGGAACTTGCCGGGCGCGACGACGTGATCGTCACCTGCGAGGACCAGACCCGCTCCGGCGCCCCGGCCGCCTTCTTCCCCGCCACCGCCCAACTCGAGGTCGACCGGGCCCTGTTCGCCCCCCTCCGCCCCGCCGCCATCAACCCCAACCAGGCGGGCGACGAAGCAAACTACCCCGTCGCCTGGGGCGTGTTCACCCACGAAGCCGCACACGCCGCCCACAGCCGCTGGTCCACCCCGCCACCCCTACGTGGCAGCGCCCTCGATACGGCAGCCCAGCTGCTGGAGGAGTCACGGGTCGAACACGCCCAGATCACGCGCCGCCCCGCAGACCGGGCACACCTGCGGACCGCGATCCAGCACATGGTGATGGCGGACTTCACCACCAAGGGCCCGGCCGACCGGTGGGAGGCGGCCGGGGCGGCAGGCCTGATCCTGGCCCGCCGCGACGCCGGAATCCTCGACCCCGACGAGACCGAACCCCTCCACCACGCCGTACACCACATCCTCGGCGAGGAGACACTCGCCCAGCTCCAGATGATCTGGACGGCCGCGCACGCCACCGCCGACGACGACGCATCCGCCATGCTGGCCCACGCCCGCGCCTGGTGCGAAGCACTGGGCGCAACACCTGATCAGCCGCAACCGATCCCGGTCCCCAGCAGCGGCCACCGGAACGCCAGCGGCGGCGGTGAGCTCGCCGCTGCGGTCGGGAAGGTCGCCGCCACGGTCGCGGCGAACGAGGCCACCGAACGAGCAACCCAGGCCCGGATCACGGCCGCCCGCGCCTCCCGGACCCGGGCGAAAGCCACACAGGCCGCCCAAGCGCGGCACGCGGCCGGTATCGCCGAGAAAGTCTTCGGCCCCGGCAAACGCCCCTACACCCCCGAAAGCCAGCGTGCCCGGGGCCGACTCGGCCGTGCCGCCTCCCCGGTGACCGGCACCCGCCCGCCCACGCCAGCGGAGAAGTCGGCGGCCGGGCGCCTCGCCCGCGCCCTGCGCACGGCGGCCTACCGCGAACGCACCACCACAGTCACCGCCTCGGCGGTTCCGCCCGGGCGCCTGAACATGCGCGGCGCACTGGCCCGAGACGCACAGAAAGCCGCCGGTGCCCTGCCCACCGCCCAGCCCTGGATCCGCACCCAGCGCCGCCAGGGCCCCACCCCGCCCCTGCGCGTCGCAATCGCGGTCGACGTCTCCGGCTCGATGAGCGCCGCCGCAGCCCCGATCGCCTCGGCCGCCTGGATCGTCGCCAAGGCCGCCGCCCTGACCGACCCCGACTCACGCACCGCCACCATCGCCTACCGCCGCGCACTGACCGCGATCACCCAACCGGGCCGCGTCCCCTCGAAGGTGACCGAATTCGACGCGGACGGCGGCGGGCACAGCCTCGCCGAGGCCACCGATGCCCTCAGCGCCGCCCTCGACCTCACCACACCGGGCACCGGCCGACTGCTGGTGATCGCCTCCGACGGCCACTACCGCCCCGACGAGGCCGCCCGCGCCGCCGACCGCATCACCGCCCTGCGCACAGCCGGGTGCGCGGTGTTGTGGCTCGCCTTCGACACCGACCCTCGCCCCCTGCCCGGCGCCACCCTCCTGGAACTCACCGACCCGGCCCAGGCCGTCACCGCGATCGGCCAGGCAGCTGCCGCCGCCCTCGCCGCAACCACCGCCTGACCCGCCAGGTGGCGCCCCCGGCCCCGCCCGGGGGCGGCACCCAGCCGCGCATCAACCACTACGCCGCTCAGCCAGGCACCGGCACCCGCGCCCGAACAGCAGCCCGGCCGCCCGTCCCTACGCCGCGGGCCGCCTCCACCCCGACCACCCACCCGCCACGACCGCGAAGGAGACCACAACCGCCATGACCTCACTCGCCGAACGCGCCCACGCCGCCGCCGTGTTCATCCGCCACAACACCGCAATCAGCCCGCACGGCCCCTACCGGGGCGAGGAACACGCCCGCACTGCCGTACGCCTGGCTGCCGCCCTAGGACTCGGCCTGGACCAGATCACCACCGCCCCGGACTGGCAGCGCCGCCGCACCAGCCCCGCAGAGCCGGTCCTGGCCACCGCCACCTGTCCCGACACGAACGAGCAGTACGTCTTCCTCTCGCGCTTTCCGATCTACGACGACGAAGCATTCGAACTCCTCGGTCCCTGCCCCGAATGCTCCGGCCACGTCCCGCTCGCCCTGGTCCGTCACCTCGCTGACCTCGGCACCTATCTCGCCCGCCCGCCGCTCACGCCTGGTGACATCCCACGGCCGGACACGGTGCCGGACACCTTCAGCGTCGATGAAGGGCACAGCCGTACCTGCCGCTACGGCGAAGTCCTCTGACGCAGCAGAACCCACCTACCGAGAAAGGAACGCCGCTGCCATGACCGAGCACCTCACCCCCGGGAGCCGGGTCCGGGGCACCGCCGCCCGCAGCAGCCCGCCGGACAAGCCGGCCTGCCCGACACCTGATCCGCAGATCAGCCCGGCACCGGGCACCCAAGCCGTATACGGGGTCCTCGGCGACACCGGCTACTGTCGCCTCGACGATCTGTGCCTGCAGCGTGGAACCGTGCTGGGCGCGCTGGCCGTCCTGGTACGGGATACCGCCCGAGAGGCGGACCGGCTCCACGGGAAACTGCGCCGCCACGCCACCCGTGCCCGTGACTGCCTCGACAACGCCCTCAACCCGCCCTCGGGTCCGGCCTTCGTCCCGGTCACCGGCCTGCTCACCACCACCGGCCACACCACCGACCTGCACGCCGCACGATTCGCCCAGCAGATGAACCAACTCGCCCTCGTCCTGGAGACCTACCAGGCCGTTGTGCGGCACCCCGAGGCGTGACCGAAGGCAGTTGGCCATGTGGGGGCGCGCGACCGGCCCCCGGCCCTGCCCTTCCACGAATCCCCGACGGCGGGTCGGTATCGCGGCACCGGCCCGCCCGGTCCCCACCTGCTCGTACTTCAGCTCCTCCACCGTGCTCATCCCCTCCGCGCGACTGCCGACAACGGCCAGGCCGCCGCTCGCCGACCTGCAGGCCGTCCGGCGGAGCATCTGCTGGCCAAAGACCGCCCCGACCTCGATGCGCCCACCCTCACCAGGGCCGTAGCGGAGCGGAGGCCGCCGTAAAGGTGCTGGCTTGCACGCCCCCCTCTGTCCGCCCGCAGGACACACACCTGATGCACTGCTTCCAGGCTCTCGATCAGCCGGCCCACGCGGCTCGTACCGGCCTGCCGTGCGCCACAGCGCCCCCGACCACAACACGCCTGCGCTGACCACTTCACACTGATGGGGATGCCGAGATTCCCCAGGGTCTGCTCGACTCCCCACTTGGTTGAGCAGTAAACGACGAGGCCGAGGCCCGCGCCCCGGACCGCCTTGGCTCAGCCCAGCGCGTCCATCAGGGAGGTGACATAGGCATCCAGCCGCTCTTCCATGGCTCGTGTCGTCAGCTCGGTCCGTCCTGCCTCCCGCCACGGCTGCGCCACCGACTGCACTTCCTCCGAGAACGCCAGTGGCTCCCGCACCTGCCAGTACAGCCGCTCGTCCGCGGCCGCGGCCAGCCTCCCGCCGGCCTCCTGGTACGCCTCGGTGAAGCGCAGGCCCCACACCGGGCCGTGCAACAGCGCGAGATTGGTGGAACAGTGCGCCACGTCGAGGTCCGCCGGGCCCCAGGAGGTCGCCGCCCAGTCGACGACGCCGGTGATCCGGGCACCGGCGGCACCGGCCGGGTCCTCGGGCGGCAGGTCGAACAGCACGTTGCCGGGCTGGAAGTCCCGGTGCAGGAACCGCCCTTCGTAGTGCGGCGCGGGCTTGCGGATCACGTCGATGGCGGCGGCCCAGACCGCGGCGTCGGCGCCCTCGGGGGTCACGACCGTGTCGGCGGTCGTCAGCGCCACGTACTCCCGGGGCCGGACGGCCGGCCGCACCGCGTGGACCGCCACGAGTTGACGGGCCAGCAGGGGCAGGCGCGTCTCCAGCCCCTCGTCGTCGAGGACCGTCCGGCCCGGCAGGTGGGTCATGAGGAGCGAGGGGTACTCGCAGTGCGCGGCGGTCGGATCGACGGCGACAAGTCCGGGAGCCGGCACGCCGGTGCCGGTGAGCGTGGTCAGGGCGTCGGCCTCTCTGTGCAGGAGGTCCTCGGCCGGCCCCTGCCGGGTCGGGCCGACAAAGGAGCGCAGCACCAGGTGCCGGGTGCCTCCGTCCAGCGTCCCGATGGTCAGCCTCCGCATGTCGGCGGTGGCGCCGCCGTGCAGCGCCTCGGCTCCGACGATCCGCTCGCCGGCCTCCAGGTGCCGGTGCACCCAGGCCAGTGTCAACGGTCGGACAGCCGCTGCCTCATCATGATTGGTCACCGTGCCACCTCATCATCCGGACGGCGGCACGCGCGAACCCTTACGGGCCTGTCCGCAAGTCAGCGTGCAGGTGGTGGGTGGGGAAGTTGGGCGAGCAGGTCTGTCCGCACCCTTTCAAAGAGCCCTATCAACTCTTCACCAAGAGCCGCAGCCCGGCGTCCAAGCGCTGCGTGGCGGGTCATTGTCGGAATCCCCGCAACGACGGTGGGTTCTGCGGCGGCTGCGGCCAGGCAGGTTGAGGGGGCGGCGATGAACTGCACCCAGGCGTGATCGGAGGGCGAAAACCAGCCATCTCTTGTCAGTTGATGACCCTGCATTTGCCATTCATGCACACAGGAACTCCACGAGGTGATCGCGAAATCTCCTTGCAGGGACGGACTCTTCCCGCCTTCTCCGGTGGCTGGCCAGCCTGGCAGATTCAGGCCAGCCTCTTCGTCCGCCCGGACATGAACATCTGTACGGGCGGTCTGTGTATGCGTAGGGTAAAGCCGCGCGTGACCGGATCATGACCAATCCGCGTCCGTGCGTGTTGACCAGCGGCCGGGGGAACAGCGTCGCTCACGGGGAGGGGTAGCACCGTCATGCCGTCGTACCTGCCGTCGGAACGCCAGAAGCGTCCGTAGACCGCAACGCGTACGGGATCCAGCCATCCCGGCATGCCGTCAGGGATGCGTTCTGCTGCTCCCTGTTCTCCGGCCTTCTCCCGGCCCGCACTCCCATGAACGCAGAAAGGGATGCTCCTGTGCACCCCAGACCTTGGTTCCGCCTGCCCGGATCACGAAGACCACGGAGACTGCCTTCCGCCGTCACCGGTGTCACGGCGCTAGCGGTTCTGGCCGGACTCGCGGTCCAGCCCGGCTCGTCCGGGCCGGCCCCCGAACCGGCCGCCGACTCCTACCCCTGGTACCAGGACACCACTGCCGAGCAACTGCGGCAGGACCAGTGCCTGATGACCGACGTGCTGCGGCTCGGCGGCCCGACGATGGCCACGACCGCCCAGGACGGCCTCAACCAGAGCGCCGACAAGCTCCATGTCCTGGCGGACCGGAAGAACTGGGAGCAGACGCCGCTGGCCGTCGCGTACCAGAAGGACCGGGACGCGGCGGGCAAGGAGATGGCCGGGCTCGATGCTCTCCGGGAGGGCTGGAAGAAGCCTCTCGACGGTCTGGCGACTCCTGGGGGATTCACCGACACCGCCTTTCACCTGCCGCCCGACGGCGAGCAGAGCTTCTACAGCCAGACCGGTCTGAGCACGTGGGTCGCCGGCCGGTTCTGGAAGAACGACAGTGACTTCTACGAGGACGCCACTCCGGCGGCCGACACCGCGACGCTCAAGGCCGTCGACGCCGTGGGCAACCCGGTCTACGGTAAGGACCCGGACCCGGCGGGGAAGTCACAGCAGGAGTGGAACCGGGCGCTGGCCGAGCACGACGCGTTCCAATGGATGCACGGCGGCCCCGCGAGGAACGCCGGCGCCGACGACGCGCGAGTCTTCCTTTCCTCCGGTGGCTTCCCGCGCACTGCTCCGCAGCCGGGAACGCCGGAGTACCGCATCGCGGTGGAGGACGTGAAGTCCCGCTTCGCGGCGTGCGGTTGGCGTGACCCGCTCGACCCGAACAACGTGCTGGGCGATGTGAGCACGACCGCGGCAGGTGAATGGCAGCAGGAGGTAGCCTCCCAGGCCACCCAGCGCAACCAGATCCTGGACGCGAACAAGAGCGCGGTCGACGCCCTGGCCAAGGGCGCGAAGGCGCTGAGCGGCATGCTGGGGAACTCCTGGGTCGCCGACCATCTCACCCGCTGGCAAGACTACTGGTCCCCGGGTGGCGTCGGCTGGATCGGCGATTCCTCCCTGGTGATGCGGGTGGAGGCGGCCAAGGGCAAGTGCCTGGACGTCCAGGGCAGCGGAACGGCCAACGGCACCCCGGTGCAGATCTACACCTGCAACAACAGTGCCGCCCAGGAGTGGAAGTTCTGGGGCGCCTACGACGGCGGGTACGCCCTGTACAACACCAATGCACGCAAGTGCCTCGATGTGAAGAGCGGCAACGACGCCAACGGCACGAAGATCCAGATCTGGACGTGCAACGGCTCCCCGGCGCAGCAGTGGCAGCTCGATGTCCGCGCCGCCGGCGAGCTGCGTAACGCCGTGACCGGCAAGTGCCTGGATCTGCACACGTTTGACAACGGCAACGACACCCAGCTGTACACGTGCAACGGCACCGACGCGCAGAAGATCCGCGTCGTTCCCCAGGGCCACGACGGCACCGACAGCCTGTCGTACCCAGACAAGGCCCAGTTCACGAGGGCCACCGCCGGCATCACCCTGGCCCAGACGGGTGCGAAGAGTCAGCTTGCCGTGCTCAAGGCGGGGTTGGCGGCCGCGCAGAAGGCCGCAACCGACTCCGACAGCGCACTTCAGGCCGCCTATGGCATCGCGGACGCCAATGGGGCGCCGCGGGGCCGCGGTCTGCTGGTGGGTGAGCAGAAGGCGCAGGTCACCCGGGGAGCCGCCGCCGCGCTCGCGGCGATGGAGAAGGCGGGTGAGACGGCCGAGGCCGCCACCCGCGCCTCCGCCGGTGACAGCGCGACCATCGCCCAGCGCGCCCTGGCGCAGGCGGCGCAGTCGAAGGCCGAGTTCCGCAAGGAGGCCGCGAAGGCCGCCGAGGAGCAGGCCAAGGCCGCGGCCGACGCGGCCAAGGTCCACCGGGACAACGCCAAGAAGGACAAGGAGACCGCCGAGGCCAAGCTCGCCGATGCCGTGAAGGCCGAGGGCGACGCGGAGGCGGCTGCCGCCGACGCGCACGCCAAGCGGCTGGACGCACAGGCTCAGGAGAAGACGGCCAAGGCGGAGAAGGAGACGGCCGCCGCCAAGCAGGCCGAGGCCGCCGACGACAGGAAGAACGCCGAGGCCCAGGCGACCCGGGCCAAGGACGCCAAGGACAAGGCCGACACCGCCGAGAAGACCGCCGAGGGCAAGCGGGACGACGCGAACACGGCCCGCGACAAGGCCAAGGCCATGCGCGACGACGCCTGGGACGCCGAGCAGAAGGCGGACGCGGCCCGTGCCAAGGCCGACGCCAAGGACGCCTACGCCGACAAGCTGGACTCCGGGGACGCCGCAACCGCCGCCCGGGCTGCCGCCGATGAGGCGGACAAGGCTGCCGACGACGCCGACACCGCGGCGCAGAACGCCCGCGCCGCTGCCGACGCAGCCACCCAGGCGGCAGCCGACGCCGACGCGGCGGCCACCCGCGCTGAGGCCGCGGCCAAGCGGGCGCGCTCGGACGCGGACGCCGCGCAGGCCGACAAGGCGAAGGCGGACGCGGCGGTCAAGACCGCCACCAGCGCCGCCGCCGACGCCATCAAGGCCTCCCAGGACGCCGCCACCGAGGCCAGGGCCGCGGTCAAGCTCGCCGACGAGGCCGAACAGCACGCCAAGGACGCCAAGACCCAGGCCGACGCCGCCAGCACCGAAGCCGGCAAGGCACTCGACGCCTCGGCCAAGGCCGCCGGATACGCCCATGTCACCGCGCAGGCCGCCGTGGACGCAGGCAAGGCGGCCGAGAAGGTCGCCGACCCCGCCAACGACGCCATCCAGCTCGGCTCGCCCTACGTCGAAACCGACTCCGCCGCCGTCCTGGTGGTCCTGACCGGACAGGCCTCCAAGTCCATCGCCGACCAGCAGCAGGCCGTCGCCGACGCCCATGCCAAGAACGCCCAAGCCGAGGCGGACGCGGCCAAGAACCTCGCCGACCAGGCCAAGGGCGACGCCAAGGAGGCCTACCAGCACGCCGCGAACGCAGCCCAGTACGCTGCGGACGCCCGCACCTACTCCAAGGAGGCTCTCGGCTACGCGGCCGACGCTGCCAAGGCCGCCTCAGCAGCCGCCTCGTCGCTGGCCCGCACCATCGACTACGACCAACAGGCGGCCGACGACGCCGCGGCCGCCGACAAGGCCGCAGGCAACGCCGAGGGCTACGCCAAGGACGCCCGCGACTCCGCCGACACAGCCGAACTCGACGCGGCGGCAGCACGCTCGGCAGCCGCCCAGGCCGAACAGGATGCCAAGGACGCCCGTGCAGCGGCCGACCGCGCCGACACAGCGGCGACCGAGGCCGAACAGGCAGCCAAGGACGCAGACAAGTACGCCAAGGAAGCCCAGACTGCCGCCGACCGCACCGAACGGGAGAAGGCCAACCAGCAGGTGCAGACGGGCGCGACGACCGGTGTCGGCGGAGTCTTCTCCGTCATCGACGACATCAGGCAGGACGGGGACCCCGAACAACTGCCCAACGAATGCCACAACTTCAACTGCAACACCATGGTGTACATCGCGCACTTCGACGCGGTGGTCAGCTACTACCTGTGCCTGAACCCGGATGTGCCTGCCACCGAGTCCGGCTGTCCGGCCGAGGACACCGTCTTCCTCAAGACGGTGACGATCAAGGGCCTGAGCAAGAAGGTCAAGATGTCCGCCGTGGACGTGGCTCTGGACCTCTGGAAGGGCATCGCCAAGTCGATCACTGGGGACTTCACCGGTTGCTACCACAAACTCGCCGGTGACGGCGACGGCAGCCTCGGTGACTGCGCCTGGGCCGCCACCTGGCTTCCGCTCGGTGGTCCGCTCGGGAAGATCGCCGAGGCGATCCGAGGCATGGACGCCGCCTTGCGTTCCGGGGAAGGGGTCGCCGATGCATTGAAGGCCCTGAAGACACTGGATGTCGACGCGGAGACCCTGGCGGACATCGAGCGGTCGGTGAACGTGTACAAGGAGGCGCGGACGGCCTGCTCGGTCAACAGCTTCCCCGGCACCACCCAGGTGGTCCTCGCCGACGGCAGCCGCAAGGCGATTCGTGACGTACGCACCGGTGACCTGCTGCTCGCCACCGACCCGGCGACGGGACGGGCTCAGGGCGAGCCGGTCACACGGACGTTCCACCACACCGCGGTCGACCTGGTCGATGTCGCCCTCACCAACGGCGGACACCTCACCAGCACACCCGGACACCGGTTCTTCGTCACCGGACACGGCTGGACCCTGGCATCCGACCTGCGGCACGGAGACACCCTGCGCGGCCCGGACGGAACCGCCCGCACCGTGGCCGCACTGCTCGACGAGCACCAGGCCGCGCCGCGGACGGTGTACGACCTGACCGTGTCCGGCCTGCACACCTTCTACGCGATCGCCGGCAGCAGCCCGGTCCTGGTCCACAACTGCAATAACCTCGTCGCCGATGCCGGTGAGTTCCCTGGACAGGCTCACGCCCTTGACGAGCACACGGCCGGCCCCGGACTCGTAACCGAGGAGGACGCCAAGAGACTAGCTAAGGCGAAGGGAGTCAACGGGGTGTTCGCTGACGTCGACACGGCACAGGCCGTGGTGGACTATGCACTGTCTACCAAGGCAGCCGAAATCCAGCGCTGGATGCGCGGCACCCAGCGGGAGAGGGCGTTGACGGGGACCTATCCTGGGAAGGACTCCCTCGGCTACGTGGCACACAGCGACGGAAGCATCACACCCGCCAAAAATGCCTTCCGGATCGTGCTGAAGAAGGCCAAGGGTCATAAGAGCGGTTACTACGTGTTCACTGCATTCCCGATGTAGGAGGTGATGAGTGAAGCGATTCGACGAGTCCGACTTCGGCCTGACATGGCTCACCACCATGTTCCACCAGGACTGGACGCACAACGGAGCCACGGGGGCCGAGGCGGTCCGGTATCACTTGGCCCCGGACCTGGAGCCTGAGGCAGTGCTGCTCATCCGCCGGGATGCCCAGGTCCTGCTGGACAGCCTCGACTCAGCGACCATCGAGACCCTGTGGCAGGCCGCGACGGATCCGGAAGGCGCCTTCTCCGACCCGCCCAGGGGCTTTACCTCGGGTACAGCGTGGATGGAGACCCTGGTCCAACTCTGTGACGACTGGCTGGCCATCGCACCGGACATCTCGCCGCTCACCGGCAGCGATGCCGACGACGGGGCCGACATGGCGGATGAGGTTCTGGCCGAGATCGACCACACCCGCATCCTGCCGGACGCCATCCGAAAGGCCCTGGCCCTGTGTGCCAGCAGGTGCACGCCCGACCTGGCACTCAGACTGCTCCTCAGAGCGATCTGCGAGATCGGTATCCGATCTGGCACGGCGCTCTCCCAGGACCAATACACGCGACTGCAGGCGCTGGGCTCGGCTCTGCACTACGGAGAGTTCCTCGTGGCAGAAGTGGAGCCCTTGGTCACCAGCTAGAACTTCAGTACGTTAAAGGACTGCCGCACCCGTGGTGTGCGGCAGTCCTTCGCGTTCCAGCCCCTCTTGTGCCAGTGCCGCGGTTGTCGACGCCCGCGTGCTCGGCCCGGGGCAACCCCGTGCGGGATGCGAGTTCGTACGCTGCGCGTGCGAAGGTTGCGCGCGCTGAACGCTGGGTCCAGTACGCTACCTACATCGCGACCGCCGCCGAGACCACCCCCGCGATCATCCTTAGGACTGTCATCGGACTGAGATCTCTGGGGCTAGAGCCTGTCCGGGCGATCATGTAGACAACGCCGGTACTCGCTGACCGAAATGCGCATGCGGATTGCCGGCTCGAGTGCCTACTATCCCGGTCATGCCAAGACCCTTCGGATTCGCCTATGCCCAGCGCCCTGATGGCACCGTGACGATCACCCGCCAGGGCCGTCCGGCGGGCACGTTGCGCGGCGCGCGTGCCCAGAAGTTCCTTGCGGGGGTCGAGTCGGGGGATGCCCAACTGGTGATGGCCCGCTGGACAGGGGCCTACAAGCACGGCAATGAGCGCACCGCGCGCAACCACCCACGCAACCGGTCGTAGGGCCTGCCCATCGGATCTTCGCGGTGCCCCTGTCGCCCATGCTGAGGCGGCCATTCCCGGCCACCTCGACCCAGTCAAGGAGAGAGCAGCTGACTCCGCATTCCCTCGCGTTCTACGTGGACGTGGTCATGTCTGGAACGGTCCTCGGTGCCAAGCCGACGGACAGCCCCGACCAAGTTAGCGCGATCTTGAGTTCCGACTTCGCCGAGAACTCCATTGACGACTACAGCATGTGGCGCGACTACGGATTGGTCGAGTTCTTCTGGGACCGGGAATCGCCCGACCACCCATGGCAGGGGCACCACTTCACCCTGCAGGTGCATCGGCTTTCGTATTGGGGCAGCAGCATTGTCAACAAGGCGATTCGCGAGCGGTACGGTCGCTTTGACCGTCACCTCCGCTTCGACAAACTGCAGCGGCTGCTGTCGAACCGCGGCGTGTGCCTGGAGGACGTCCCGGACGCCAATGCCCCGGCCTTCACCCTGCACTGGCAGCCCGCTTCCCAGGTGTCCGTCATGGCCTTCCGGGAACGCGAGTGGGGGCGGCCTCGGCGGCGCGGCAACGACCTTGTCGGCGACGTGCATAAAATCTCGTCACCACTGACTGCCGAGCAAGTGGCATGGAACAGAGCACGCTACGGCCGTCAGGACGCCTAGAGTCAGTCCGGGCGATCTTGTAGGGCCGTGGCGATGAGGTCGTGGATGAGGTACTCGCCGGGGGCTCGGTTCTCCTTGAGGCGGGAGAGGTCGTTGGGGCCGAACCAGTCGCAAGCGGTGTGCTTGGACCAATCCAGGGTGGGGTGCTCCAGGTCGCCGTCGACCTCGACGAGGTAGTCGGCCTCGTGCCGCGTTCCGTTCCCGTCGTCGCCGGTCCAGGTGGTGATTCCGAGCAGGCGTCGTACTCGGCGCAGGCGCCAGCCGGTCTCCTCTTCGACCTCACGGGCGAGCGTATCCAGGAGTGATTCGCCGGGCTCGACGTGGCCGCCGACGACGTCCCAGCAGTCGAGGAAGAGCCGCCTGTGGGGGCTGCGTTTCTGAGCGAAGGCCCTGCCGTCCTGGTTGAGGATGACCGCGCCGATCGCCCAGGTCTCGCCGTCGGTGGGAACCGGGGCCTGGTCCGGAGTCCAGCTTCCATAGCCCTCCGGGCCGCGCCAACGCCAACTGGCATGCCGCCATCCCCGAGCCATGAGACCTCATTCTGATTTCAGCCCTTAGCCAATTTGCCGCCGTACCCTCGCTGTTCCCGTGGCCACTAGCGTGGTGTGGGAGACTCGACCAGTTGCCGGGCTGGTTCCCAACTCTCATGGGAACCAGCCCGGTTCGGTGCTTCCGGTCGGCTACGCGTTGCCGTCGGGCGTTGCCATGCGGTAGGTGCGCGGCCGGTCGCTCATCTGCTCGGCGATGCCCTGCTGCGCCAGACTGACCAGGGCGTTGGCGATCGCTCCTGAGGACCGCTCGATCACTCGGCTGATCTTGGTGGCAGTGAATGCTTCGTCGGGGTGTGCCTCCAGGTGGTTGATGACCATCTGACGGAGCGATCCCGGGGCGAGCCGCTTCTTCTCGCCGGACTGGACAGTCATCAGCAGACGTCCCGGCGTCGGCTTTCCGGACCTTGCATCTGCAGGAGGGGCATCCTCGGCCGCCGAGTCGTCGTCGCTGGGGTTGTGACGCCCGCTGGCCTCCTCAGCGGAGTCCGCCCCGGGCTGCTCACCTTCTTGGTGCAGGGGGTTGTGTGGTGTGTCGTCTACCGACACGTCCGTGACGCGCGCACCTGAGTCGGCGCTCGTGTCTTCGCTTGCGGTTGCGGTTGCGTCGACCGGAGTGCTCTCGCAGCCCGTGCACGGGGATTCTGGCTCGGCTGTGTTGGTGGTGGAGGGCTCAGGGGTGGTGGCGGTGGGCTCCGATGGGCATGAGTTGTCGCTGCTGGTCTCGTCAGCGCGCGTGGCGCGCCAGCGGTCGGGGGTGCGGCGGGGGCCGTCGTGGCCGCCGGGGGTGCGGATGGCCAGGCCGTGCTTCTCCAGGGTGGTCAGGGCCTTGCTGGTGGTGGATCGGCCCAGGTCGGCTGCGAGCGCGAGTTCGGCGGCGGTCGTTTCCTCGTCGGCGGTGAGGGTGATCAGGTGGGCGAGGACGGAGGCGGGGGGTCCGACCAGCTGGGCGGGCTGGTCGGGTTCGGCGTGCTGCGTGCGTGTGTCGTTGGTGGTGTCGGACATGAGGGAACCTCGATTCCGTCGGAAGTCGGTTGGGCGAGGTCCCCGGCCGGGGGTGCAACCGCAAGGGTGCGGTTCGCGGATGTTCGCCGGGCGCGTGCGCATCGCGTGTTTCCCGGGCGAACGTGGCCATGGCACGGGCGGGTCGGATTCCTTGTTGGCTCGCCGGGTGCATCGGCCACGACCATGGACGCTCCGCTCCGGCGCGAAGTCAAGCGGGTCTGGCGCTTGGGGTACGGACCAGCTCAGAGCGGTGGGTCGGTGGAACGTGCAGTGCACCGGTCCGTGTGCCGATCGGCGAACGGGGAGGCCTGAACTCCCGACCCAGACCCGATCAGTCCCGGCTCTGTGCGATCGGGTGACGGGCAGGGCGGCTCAATTGACGGAGGGCGGCGATGGCGTGCGATCGCATGTCAGAAGCTGCTCGCGGATGTGCCGGGCACGCCGTGGCCCGATGCGCAGATCGGTGCGCAGCCGCCAGACGCTGACCGGCTTCCCGGTGGCGGCGCGCGATGCCTCGTTCAACGCGATGGCGCGAGGCCACACATCGGCGTCTGTCGCCGTGTCGTCGGCTGGTGGGGGATCAGATGCCAGCAGGGGGTGATGGCGCCCGTCGTCGCCCGTGTGGGGCCGGTCGTGGCCGGTGTCCGCGGCGGGGATGCTGATGGAGAAGGGCGCCGGACCGGTTCGGTCCCTTTGGTGGGCCACCGTCGATGAATCGGGGCGGCCGGTTTCCGGGTCGGCGCTGGTGCCGGGCGATCGGGATGTGCCCGGGGTGGGCAGAGAGCGCTGTTCGGGAGGATCTGCGATGGTGATCCGGTCCATGAGGTCGGTGACGGTCCGTCGGTAGGCGGCGATCGTTTCCGTCAGGGCGATCAGGAGCAGAGCGGGAGTCAGGTGCAGGAGGACGGCTGCCGGATCGGACTGGTGGGGCCAGCCGATCTGCCCGTCGGGCCACAGGCTCTCCCAGGAGTTCATGAGAGCGGCGGTGCATCCGGCACTCCAGCGCAGTGCGGTCGACCAGATCGGCGGGCGAATTCCCCACGAGGCGAGGTGTGCGTCGACGTAGAGGACGCCGGCGAGTGCGGTGCCGATCATCGGGTCGAGGAGGACCGCGATCGGCAGAGGGATGTCGCGGCTGGTGGCGAAGCGGGTGACGTTGACCGTGGTGAAGACCAGGGCGAGGAGCCCGACCGCGCACAGGACCCAGGTCATCATCCGCAGCAGGGCGACGGCTTCACGGACGGGGACCTGCTTCACGCGCTCGCGCCTCGTGCTGCGGGCCTGGTCGCGCCTTGGAAGGAGGGGGAGTCGGTGTGCGCCGGGCCCTGACGCACGACGGCTCCGGGGTGCGGCGCATCGATGGCCTGGCCGCCTCCGATGTAGAGGGCGACGTGGGTGATGTCGCGCGGGCCGGTGCCGAAGAACAGGAGGTCACCAGGGGCCGGCGCTGCTCCTCTGGGCACATGGGGGCCTGCGTCGTACTGGTCCTGGGCGACGCGGGGGATGCTGATGCTGACGGCATGGTAGGCGGCTTGGGTCAGGCCGGAGCAGTCGAAGCCGCCGTCGGCCGGGCCGTCGCCGCCCCACACGTACGGGGTGCCGAGCTGGGCTCGGGCGAATGCAACTGCTCTGGCTGCCGACTCGGTTGGGGCAGGAATGGCAGCCGCGTACTGTTCGGCGATCTTGAGGACCTGGTTCACGTAGGCGTCGGAGTGGTTGTACTGCCAGATGGCGTGGCGGAGGTCGTGGCCGTTGCGGGCGCCGCTGGCGCACAGCAGCCGGGCAGAGGCGTAGACGGCGTCGACCGGATCCCAGGGGGTGGGCGGGTTCTTGCCCCCGGGCGGGACGGGGTGTGCGTACGTGGCGAAGGTGGGCGGGAGGAACTGCATGGGTCCGACCGCGCCGGCCGAGGAGACCATCTCCGGGTTGCGGGCGTGGTCGGTCTCGACCTTGCCGATCGCGGCGAGGATCGTCCAGGAAAGGCCCGGACACTCCAGGGCGGCGCGTTGGTAGAGGGCGAGCAGGTTCGCGGGGATGTCCGCCAGTGCCAGCCTGCTCGGCGCGGCTGCCACACTGCCGCCGGCGGACAGCCCGCCCAGCAGTGCGGCGATGGCGAGCGCCGGCAGCAACGGCAGGGCGAGGATCGCGCAGCCGATGCCGCCGGCGGTCTTGGCGAACAGCGAGCTCACGCTCTGGCCTTGGGCGTGGGCGGAAGGGGGGACACAGGCAGGGTGAGGGCCGTGTCGGCGTCGGTCGGCTCCAGTTCGACGGCCGGACCGAGCCGGGGCCAGCGGGTGGCGAGGTTGGTGAGGGTGGTGCGGCGGGTGTCCCCGGGGCCGAGAGGACTCCACCAAGGGCCCCATGGCGTGGTGGTGGTGAAGTCTGCGGAGGAGGTCGCAATGGTCAGCCCCAGTTCCCGTGCAGGGGCGGCGAGACGGCAGCGGAGTGCCTGGTCGCGGGAGGCGGTACGGGTGTGGATGAGCAGGGCCGGGCGGGTGTCGGCTGTCGTGGCGAAGGCGGCGTAGCCGGTGAGTTTGGCCTCGACGCGACCGAGGGTCTGGCTGCCGGTGTCGTATTCGAGGAAGAACGGCAGCAGGTGCTCGCCGTCGCACCAGTGTGCGTAGGCGTCGGGACGGACCAGGTCGCCCCAGCGGCGGGCGCAGGAACGCTCGGACAACCAGAGAGTGAGCCCGACGCCAGGAGTGTTGCGGCCGTGGGCGGCGAGGTGGGTGAGGAGTTCGTTGACGCCGAGGTCGTGGCCGAGGGAGGGGGAGTAGGCGATGCGGCCGGTGTGGCTGGGGCGCCAGCCGAGGTCGGCGAGGTCGCGTCCGGCGTGGGCGGCGAGGACGGCGGCGCCGGCGGGGCCGAGGGTGTAGTGCTCGGGGGCGGAGCCGGTCTGGGTCAGGGGGCGGAAGGAGTCGAGGACGGTGTGCTGGTGCAGGGTGCGCAGGCGGCGTTGGGCCGAGCGGAGCGACGTGTAGGCGAGGCCGGCGATCTGGTGGGTGGTCAAGACGCGGTGCTCATGGAGCATGCGCGCCAACCACAGGTCGCGGGCGGTGAGGGTGCGGGAGAGCGCAGCGACGTCGGTGTGCCGGGCGGGGCGTGGGCGGGTCGTCACTGCGCGAGCGGTGCAGCGGGAGCCGGGGCCCATGGCGGGGCGGGGCAATGAGGGCATGACAGGTCACCACCAGGTGTGAGGAGGATGGGGGAGGCGTGCTTCAGGGGCGTGTGGCCGGACGTGGCCCGGTGCGTCCGCCCGCCGCCGCCCGCAGGTCTTTCGCCCGGCCGGGCACCGGGGGCGGCAGGGGACGGGTGGTGAGAGTGAACGCGGCCGACTCCGCGCCGCCGGTCAGCAGATGAGCACCGGCCTGGTACGGGCCGAGGTGAGCGAGATCGTGCGCGGCCAGTGTCGGGAGCGTGTGCCGTTCCAGCGCGCCGGCGTCTTCCGGGGAGGCGTTGAAGAAGATCTTGTTGCGGGCGTTGGCAGAGATGCCTTCGCGCAGGTCGCGGGGGAGCTGGGCGAGGTGCTGGTGGGCCAGCAGCATGGACAGGCGGTAGCCGCGTGCCTCGGCGAGCATGTCTTCCAACGGATATGGCAAGGTCAGGAAGTTGTGCGCCTCGTCGATGCTCAGCGTGGCGTCGATCCGGGCGTGCTCGGGTGTGCGGGCACGGGCCGCGGCAGCCTGCCAGGTGCCGGCGACGATGAACGAGCCCAGCAGCCGGGCGGTCTCCTCGCCGAGCGCTCCCTTGGGCAGACGGGCCAGCAGGATGCCGCCGTCGAGGACGCCGGCGAGGTCGAAGGTGGAGGGGCCGGCGGCGATCGCGCGTCGGGCGAAGTCACGCAGCAGGAAGGCCCGCAGCTTGTTCATCACCGGGCCGACCACGGCCGCTCGTGAGGGCTCGGACATGGACTCGTACCAGTCCCAGAAGCCCCGCAGCACCGGATCCTTGAGCGCGGGGATGATCCGCAGCCGGTAGGCGGACTCGCCGAGCAGCCGGGGGACATCGGCGAGGGTGACCAGCTGGCGGGTGCGCTCGCGGTGCTTGAGAAGCGTGAGACAGGCCGCGCGCATCACGTCGTCGGTACGCGGGCCCCAGAAAGCGGTGAAGATACGCCGGAAGATGCCGGTGAGGTTGTCGACGACGACGTCGATGTCCGTGCCCTCGAGGACGTTCAGACAGGGCGGGGTGTGCGGGTCGTCAGGGTCGATGAGGACCAGGCGGTCGGCACATGTGTCCGGGAGGCGGTCCAACAGGTCGGTGACCAGGTCACCCTTGGGGTCGATGACGATGACGCCGCGGCGATGGCACACATCGTCCAGGACGAGGTTCGCGACGAGGGTGGACTTACCGGAGCCGGTCGCGCCCATGACATGGAGATGATGTCGGGCATCAGCGACCGCAAGCCCCACGCCGCGGCGGGCACCGGTGTCCGAGCGGCCAAGAGGTTTGACCCCGCTGCCGGGCACCGGCTCGGGAACGGTGGGTGGGGGCAGAACGGACCGGGCGCCGGCCCGCCGCAGTCCGGGGGCGTCCACGTCGGCCGGGAGATGGGCCAGGGCGGCGAGTTCCGGGACGGACAGCAGCGCCGGCCGCGAGAAGGGGAAACACCGGGCACTCAGGTGCGGTTCGGGCCGAGGCAGGCGGGTGCGCGCGAGATAGTTGCGGTCGGCGTACAGGCCGAAGGCAGACGCAAGCGCGTGGGCCCGGCCGCGCGCCACATCCTGCGCACGCTCCACCTCGGTCGAGCAGGTGGCGGCGTAGGTGATCACACACTGCCACTGCGGTCCGGCGAGCTTCGTGGCCGACTGCCGTACAGCTGGGCCGTGTTCGGGATCCTGTTTGCCGGTGGTGCTGGGCTGCGCACGGTGGAGAAGGAGCGCCGCCAGGGCGACCGGCCGGGTGGGCACGTGTCCCGCTTTCAGCCTGCGGGCCTGGCGACGGGCCCGGCGCAGGGCGCTGCCGGTCGCAGGGCGGGCCAGGACCTGTACGCACGCGGATTCGTCCTCGCCCATACCGGTGGCGGCCTGGAGCAGGGCCCGCAGCGGGTCGGTGGCGTGGTCGGTGCGCAGCGGCAGCACGTCAGGACGGGTCGAGCGCAACCTCCCAGCGGTCACGCTGTGGCCGGTCGGGAGGAGCAGGGTCGGCTCGGTGACGCGGGTCTGGGCGCCGGGCCAGGCGGCCTCGACAGCACGGCGTACCAGGCCCAGCGGCACGGAGCCGGGCAGCCACAGCCGGATCGACAGCCCGGTGTGGGACCAGGCGTATTCGAAGGCGAGGTGCGGCTGGCCCGTCGTGATCCGGTGCCACCAGGGGCGCAGGAGACCGGAGAGCTGCGCCCACAGAACTTCACCGCCCCGGGCAGCGACCACAGGCGGTGCGAAGACCTCCACACAGCGGGCGCCCTGGGCGAGGCGCTGTTCGCGCCGCAGGCGCAGGCGATACCGGAGCACGGAGCCGCCCGCCAGGGCGACGGTGACACAGGGAACGAGCACGAGAGCATGCGCCCAGAGCCAGCCGGCGCCGTTGCCGCCGATCGTGCTCCACAAGCCGTCCGTGCCGGTGAGGAAGTCCACCAGTGGCCCGCCTGACCGGGAGTGAGCATTCGGGATGTATGCCGTCATGATGCCCAACCAGCGTCGCGGTCGAAGGGCTCATCGGTGGAGAGGCCATCGGCCTCGGGATGCCCGGCCGTCAGGTATTGGGCGGCGAGCTCGCCGGGATCCGTGGTGATCACTTCGTGTTCGCCCGGTGCGGCGACGCTGATCAGGGCGACCTTGTGGCGGCGGTCACCGGTCAGCAGCAGGGCCTCGCCTCGGGGCGCGGAGAGCAGGAACTCCCGCTCGCCGTGACAGAGATGGAAGTTGTCGCTGATCACCTCGATGGCCTGCGGGGCCTGGCGGAGCAGGATCTGGGTGGCCGCGTTGGAAACGATGGCCCGCCCGAGCGGGGAGGCGAGGACGTCGTCGGCATCCGAGGTGACCATCGCAAGACCGGTCCAGCGTTTGCGGGCGGTCTTGGCCATCCGGAACAGGAAGCCGGCTCCGGCGCCGTCGCGCATCAGCAGCCATGCCTCGTCCACCACGACCAGGTGCCGGCCCGGCTGCGTGCGATGGGTGACCTGCCGCCAGACCGCGTCCAGTGTAAGGAGCATGGCCGGTGGCCTGACCTCTTCCGGAAGCTGACGCAGGGCGAACACGACGAGGTGACCGGTGGTGGAGGCGGTGGTGTGACCGTTGAACAGCGCTGAATGCGAACCGGTGGTGAAAGGAGCGAGCCGATTGGTGAGATCGGCTGACGCCTCGCTTCCTTCTTCGGCCAGGACGGCCGCGAGATCGGCAAGCGTGGGCGGGGTGCGCTGCCACGTACGGGGATCGGAGGTGATTCCGGCGCGAGCGTATGCAGCAAGGATGGCCCGGTCCAGCACAGCTTTCTCGGCCGTGGTCAGGTCACTGCCCAGCAGGACCGCAAGGAACGTGTGCAGCAAGAGCACGCGCCTGGTCAGGATGTCCTCGCTGTTGTCCGCCGCTGCCGGCAGGTCGAAGGGGTTGAGGCGTACGCCGTCGGCGCCGAGCGCGACGACGTGCCCGCCGACGGTGTCGGCGAGCCGGACGTACTCGTTCTCCGGGTCGATGACCGAGGCCGTCACGCCGGTGAACATCAGCCTCAGCAGCTCCAGTTTCGTCAGATAGGACTTGCCGGCGCCGGAGCGAGCCAGGGTGATCGAGTTGTAGTTGTCCTGGGCGAAGCGGTCCCACAGCACCGGGGCACCGGACACCGCGTTCAGCCCGTACAGCACCCCCGACGCGACGCCGGCCTCGTCGGTGCTGATCGGCAGATCGGGGCTGGCGAAGGGGAAGCACGCGGCAAGTGCGGCGGTGTCGAAGGTGCGGCGGATTTTCAGAGTGTCGACGCCGAGAGGCAGGGTCGCCAGCCAGCCCGGCAGAGCCCGGTAGGTGGTCGGGGCAACAGTCATGAGGAGGGATTCGGCGACGGCCCGGACGGCGGCGGCCTGCTCGGCCAGGCTCTCCTCGTCCGCGGCATGCACGGTCAGGTAGAGGGCGACGTGGAAGAGTTTCCCCTCGCCCCGGGCAATCCGGTAGGCGAGTTCAGCGGCATCCGCCGCGGCGGCCTCCGTCTCAGGGTCGTCCAGGTGCCCCTTGTCGAAACCGGTGCGGCGGCCGGATTCCAGACGCGCGCGCTGCTTCTTCAGCCCGGCAGCCGCAAGAGCATTGGGAACGGGCTCGATGTGCACAGCGATGTCCAGATGCCCGGGGAAGCTCAGCAGCGGGACGAGCCAGCCGGCGCTGACTTCGGCCGGGTAGCCGGTGACCACGAGCGTGGTGGCCAGGTGCGCTCCGATGGCCAGCGCGCGAGCGTGCACCTCGATGGCCTCGGGACCGGCCACATCCAGCAGGCGGGCGCCGTCCACGATCGGGGCGTCGGCAGTGGTGCGACGGGCGCTGAAGGGGAGCCGGATCATGCGAGGCTTCCTTCCGGATCGTCGTCGGGTGGGGTGGGTGTGTCGGGGTTGCAGGCCGCACTGACCAACTCGGCGCTCTGCTCGGCGTCCAGCGGGATGACCGTGATCTCGGCGGCGGCGAGTGCGCGAGCGGCCTCGGCCACGCGCTGACGTGCTCGTCCTTCGCTGGAGTGGCCTCGTATGCCGGGTGCTGCGGCTTCTTCGCGGGCGACCAGCACGATCTGCCGACCGCGCAGGTTGCCGCTGGCAGCGAGGTCGGTGAGGAAGTCGGCGTGCGCTCGGGCGGCGCGCTCCAACGCGGGGTGCGGGAGCGCGGTGGCATCGAGCTGCAGGGTGTCAGCGAGCGGGGCGAGGTCGATGCGGTGGCAGCGCACCAGCAACTGGGTCGGGCCGGTCAGGGAGTTGAGCCAGCGCGCGAACGCCGCGGTCAGGGCCTGCTGCTCGGCCGCTGAGCGCAGCTCGAAGTTGACCGTGGAGCACGTCGCCAGGGCCGCCCTTCCGTCCCGGTTCAGGTCGAGCACCCCTTCCGGTGTGATCCCGTCGTACGGCATACGCATCGCATCCGGAGGCGAGCCTGCGGCTGTGGCCCAGCGGCCGGGAACGACGGCCGGCAATGCGGGCATTCCTTCGGGGGCGTGCACCTGGCGTTTCGACGCGCGGGCATGGGCGAGCGCGGAGAGCAGGAAGCGGTCCAAGCCGATGCTCTCCCGGCGGCCTAGCGCGAGGGCGGCCACCGCGCCGGCGACCGGAATGACGAGGACCACGTACGCGAGCGGGGGCATGAAGCGGTGTGTGGCCCACCAGCCGCCGTACAGCACGAGTGCCGCGGCAGTGAGGATGCCTGTCTGCCTGGCGGTGAAGGGTCCCAGGAGGCGGTCGGGGCGGGAGATGTCGGCTGGAATGCGGGTGGTGTAGGGGGCGTCCGCCGTCTCGTCGGGCTGATGCACGGGGTTACCTCCGGGGTGGTTCGAGGGGCAGGCGCAGTTGCATGGGGCGAGGCGGCCGGACGTGGACACGGCGGGCGGGAATGGGCAGGGCCAGTTGGCGGGCTCGGTTCGCGGGGGTCGGCCGGGTCGCCGGCGGTGGCGTGGCCGGCACGGCGCGGGCTGGTGAGGGCGGGGCCGGTAGGCGCTCGGCGCGGATCGGCAGCCAGAGCTGGGTAGCCCCTGCCGGCCGGGTCGGAGTGCGCGCGGCAGTGACGGGCAGGGGCAGTTGTCGGGTCCGACGGGCTTGGGCGGGGTAGATCACAGCGCGGGGACCTCTCGGCGTGCGGACAGCGGGAGCCACACCGGGCCTGCGGTGCCGCGGCGTCTGGCGAGGTGGGACAGCGGGGACAGGAGTCCTGGCCGCGGCGGGAACCGGTAGTGCGCCGACGCCGCCGACGCGGCGCCCGCCCCGTCCGGGCGGGGCACCGGGCGCGGGCTGACCCGCTGGCCGGGGGCGGCCACCGGGGCGTGGCGCGCCCGCTGGTCCGCCACGGCCTTGCCCGCCCCCACCCCCGGGGCCAGGGGCAGGCGGGCCGCCTCCACCCGGCCCGCGCCTGCCTCGTCCCGGACGGCCTACTCCTGCGCCGGGGCCGCCCCGGCCCCGGCCTGCACCACCTCCACCACCTCCACCACCTCCACCTCCTCCTCCTCCGCCACCACCACCTCCACCTCCTCCTCCTCCGCCACCACCACCTCCTCCACCACCGCGCCCGCCAGGGCCGCCGCGGTCCGGGCCCGGCCCGCGGCCTCCTCCGCCTGGGCGGCGACGTGGTGGGTACATGCCTGGCAGGTAGTGGTTGATGAGCCGGTACATCGCCAGGTGCCTGAGCATCCGTACTCCGGGCGTGTGCGGTTGGTGCGCGGGGGTGCCGTGCAGGACGACCTGCAGCGTCCAGCCGGGAATCTTGAACAGCACCCAGAACAGGGCCACGCCGGCGAGCATGGTGCCCAGCTGGTCGGCCTTGGGAATGCCCAGGGCGGTGGCACCGGGGGCGAAGAACAGCTTCAGCGCGAGGACGAACGTCATCGACTGGGCGATCTGGATGACCAGGCAACCGGCCAGCCCGCGCCACCACAGGCGGGCGACCGGATCGGTCAGCGGATGCGCGTGACACGCCAGCATCAGGGGCGCGCCTGCGGCCAGCAGCGCCATCACCGCGACACGTACCAGGAAGCCGATCAGCACGGCGAGGACCAGTGCCGTCGTCACGATCGCCAGGATGAGCAGGTACAGCTGCAGGCCGGGGGAGCCGAACAGGGTGAAGGGCAGGACGCGTTCGACCATGCCCTGCCCGGCGTCCGACAGGTCGCTGGCCATGATCGCGTGGGCGAGGGCGTTGGACAGGCTGATCGCCTTGCCCATCACGGTCAGCGAGGCTGCCGCCGCGGCCATCCCGAGCAGCAGGCGCGGGGCGATCTGCCGCAGGGCGTAGTGGGTCTGGACGGTCTCGTAGCCCATCACCGTGATGCCGCCCGCGGTCACGAACAGCACATAGATCCCGGCGGTGGTTCCCAGCGTCCAGGTCCACAATCGCTTGATGTCCGTGTGCTGGGTGACGTCGGGGGTGGCGAGCAGGGTGTCGGCGAGGAACTCGCGGATCGGCTTCATGACCTGCTCGATCAGTGTGCCGAGGAACGAGGTGACCGCGTTCACGATCATGCCGGGGATGTCGAGAAAGCCCCAGCCGCTGTCCTTGTCGCAGCCGACGCCGGTGGCCTCGCAGGCTGACGGGCTGGGGCCCGGCGCCGGCTCGGTGGGGGACGGCTGTTCTGGTTTCGGCGCGGGACGGCCCGCGGAAGGGGTGGGTCCTGGGGCGGGATCCGGCCTCGGTCCGGGCTCGGGGGCGGGGGAGGGCGCCGCGGGGCCGGGCGCGGGCTGCGGTTCGGGCTGAGGTGGATCAGGGGAAGCCGGGCCGAAGGCAACCAGGTCCACGGCGTACGCGGAACCCGGCTGGGCGAGCGGAACGAACACGAGGGCGGCCAGGAACAGCAGCAGCAGGGCGCGGCCCAGACGTGAGCGCATCACCGCCCGCCCCCGCCTGCGCCGACGATGCCTTGCAACACTGTCACGACCACTGGCGCCAGGATCGCGAGCCCGTAGCCGATGGCCGCAGCCTTCAACCCCCGCTTGGCTGCCTCGACTTCCCCGGGATCGCCGCCGGCCATGAGGTAGCGCAGCCCGCCGAAGGTCAGGAACAGGGTGGCGAGTCCCGTGAGGATGCCGACGATCCAGTTCCGCAGGTTCGTGATGACGGTCGGGATGTCCGCGACCGCCCACACACAAGGCGGATCCGCCAGCAGTGCCGAAACGGTACAGGCAGCGACGAACCCCAAGCGCGAGAGCCAGCGGGCCAAAGGCCGGAGCTTCGGCTGGTACGGCCGACGGAGCTTCGCGGACATGGCAGCACACCTCCATCGGCACACAGAACTGGACAGAAAGGGGCGACCGAGACGGCAGTCCCACAGGCGTGTACGAGAAGCGGGTGCGGGGTGAGCAGAACCCTGGCCTCCGGGCCGACCTCCTCAAGGAGTGCGACGGGAAGGGTTTTCTCGGGTGTCAGCACGAGACGGTCGTGCTCACCCCGCACACTGCATCGCTCCTGCCCGAGACATCGGCCGCCAGCCGCTGCGCCGGACCGGAGCGGACGGCTCGGATCCCGATCCGGGCCGGGCCATCGTCGTGAATAGAGACGCCGGTGGCGGGAATTGACATTCCGCCACCACAGATCGCCCGGTCGGACGCCCTACAGCTCTTGCTGCAGGCGCCGCAGATGTGTGGCCAAGTGCTGTTCGGCGGCGCTGCGGTGCCGGTAGAGCTGACGTGCACTCATCCCGCGCTCGGCCGCGAGACGGTCCATGGGCTCTCCGTCGAGGCGGGTTCGGGCGATCAGCCGCGCCTCGGCCACGCGGATCACGCCGGCCTGCACGGCGCGGGCCAGCACCGTCAGCTCGTCCACCGGCTCTCCCTTGTCCACCTGGGGTGGGGAGTACGGGTGGTCGAGAGATCCTGCATATGCGGCGGTTTCGCGGGCGGCTTGGCGGCGCGCTGCGTACGCCAGTCGGTGCACGGCCCGGTCGGCCGCGCTGAACAGTTCCCGGTCCAACCGTTCCACGCCGGGGTCCACCGTGCGCAGGGCCGTGGCGACAGCTGCCAAGGCCTCCTGCTCGACCTCGGCGCGCTCCAGATGGACGGGGCGGGCCAGCCGGGCGAGCATCCGGCGCAGCACCGGCACGGTCATGGCCACGGCGACCACACCCCATGGCTCGCCGAGGTCGCGGGCACGCCGGACCACCTCGCGCCAGGTCTGCTCGCGCAGTTCGGCGCGGGTGGAGGAGTGGGCCAGGTGAGTGCGGATCCGGTCGACCGGCCAGGCCGCACGGTCGGGTTCGTCGCACACCAGGTGAGCGGGGAGGGTGAGGGGCTCGGCGCCGTGGGCGAGAGCGAGGAACGTCTGCTCCAGCTCTCCGAGCGGCGAGCGAAGAGTGCTCTGCGGGTGGGCGACGGTGGGGCGGTGGGGGTGCTGACGGTGGTGCATGGCGCATCTCCCGTGACGGCGTGGACAACTTCCGCCGCCACACCTCCCAGGCCCCCGAGTCACCGCCGGCCCACTCACATGCCAGTGCCGCGCCACCGCCGGTCGAATGGACCGGCATGTGCGATGGCCCGGCTCTGCTGCTCCCGCCATGGGCTGCCATGACGCCGCGAACGGAGCATCGCGATTCGAACACGGAACTTTTTCGGCATCGATCTGATCGCCGTCATAGGGGCCGCCTCCGATGGTTCGGTGGTGGCTCGCATATGGCACGCGACTGGCTCGTAAGGAAGGTGACCTGCGCCAACGTGATAACTGGCGAGAAAAGCCAGTGCTGCCCGCCGTGCACGCGGAGCGAACGCCAAGGCAATCGAACACCCGCAAGGCGATGGCGAAGATCAGCCAGCGAGTCCCTATTACCCACGTCAGCACGAGCACGGCCGGACCCTCACTCCCGGGCCCCGCTCAGCCCATGCCGAACCACGCTGCTCGCCGCCGTCGTACCGCCCACCTACTGCCGACGACGGTGTGGCTCCCCGGCCCGGACGAGCCCAACGTTGCTCCCATCCCGGGAGCGGTACTGCCCGCCTGGGCCCTCGACAAGATCCGCACCGACTTCGTCGGACGCCCCGCCGACCGGCCCGCCCCACTCCTCAAGATCGCCATCCGGGACACGGCACCGGCCATGGACGCCCGCATCCCGACCGCCCCCTTCACCAACCCGGCCGACGACGAGGACGGAGCGAAGAAGCCCTCCCTCCTGCTGGCCGAACTCCACCCCGACACCTTGCCCGCCCCCACCGACGACCTGCCGTCCGACCACAGCGGGATGCCCGGCGCCCTGGCGGACGGTTGGCCCGGCTTCTTCCACCGTGCCCACCGGCTCCTCCCCGACTACGGACTTCTGCTGCTGGCCACCCGCCAACGCCGGGAGGCCGGACAGCTCACCGACCCGCTGGGGACACTGATCGCTTGCGCCCGCACCGCCGGCTTCCGCTACCTCCAGCACATCGTCGTCGCCTACGCCCATCCCGTCGGCGACCACCTCGTACCCGTCCTTCCCGCGGACATCTCCCGCGGCGTCGCACACTGCGACCTGATCGCCCTGTCCGCGATCCGCCACGCCTAGACCCGGGAAAGAGGAGACCGCCGTGCCCTACCCCCTCTCGGTGTGGAACACCGCTCCCACCTCCGCCCCGGCGCAGCGCAAGGGCCGCTACGTGCCCGGCTCCGCCGCCCACCCGGCCAAGATGCTCCCCAGGATCGCCGCCCACGCCATCTCCACCTACACCCGCCCCGGCGACCTGGTCCTCGACCCGATGTGCGGCATCGGCACCACCCTCGTCGAGGCCATCCACCTCGGCCGCAGCGCCCTCGGCGTCGAGTACGAAGGGAAGTGGGCCGACATCGCCCGACTCAACGCAGCCTCCGCCACCCGACAAGACGGCACCAGCGCCGGCGCCGTGCACTGCGGCGACGCCCGAAACCTCACCCAGCTCATCCCCACCGCACTCCACGGCGAGGTAGACCTCGTAGTCACCTCACCGCCGTACGGAAGCTCCGTTCACGGGCAGGTGCGCTCCACCCGCGAGACCGGCGAACGCGGGGTGGTGAAGACGGACTACCGCTACGGCCACGACCCTTCCAACCTTGCCCACGTCTCCACCGACCGGCTCCTGGAAGCCTTCACCGAGATCCTTGCTCAGTGCCGGAGCGTCCTGCGCCCTGGGGGAACGGTCGTCGTCACCACCCGCCCGTGGCGCGAGCGGGGCGAACTCATCGACCTGCCCTCCGCCGTCCTCGCTGCAGGCCAGGCCGCCGGACTCACCCCCACCGAACGCTCCGTCGCGCTCCTCGCGGGTATCCGTGACAGCCGCGTGATCACCCGTCCGTCGTTCTTTCAGATGAAGAACGTCCGCGACGCCCGCCGACAGGGCCTCCCGCTCGCGGTGATCCAGCACGAGGACGTACTGATCTTCACCAAGGCGGTGCCAGGCAGGCTGTGCGACGGCGCATCGGCGTCGAGCAGGTCGCGCTGCGGAAACCGAGCGAGCCGGACGCGCAGGACCGTAGACACATGTCATGTCTGCACCCGCGGGAGGTGAGACGTCCGCAGTGGCCACCGCTCCTTCTGACAAAGGAGATCGCCCGCATTCGATCAAGGGTGTGAAGGCGCTGGCGGCGGAGACATCGGCAGACCCGGGCACCGCGAGCTCGGCTGTCCGCAACGAGGAACGAACAAACTGACGATGTACGCCGTCGTGCCGATCCTGCCCGCCGGCCGGGATCGGCACGGCCGGCTCCCTGGGGAACTAGGGCCTGTATTTGGTCTTGATCGTGTGACGGGGCGGAGGCGGTCCCGCTGGAGGCGTTCCCTCGGCCCGTCGCGGCGCCGAGTCGATTGCGCCGTCACATCCGCCGAAAATAGTAGCCATGGACATAGTAGCCATGTAATCTATTCGCCATGAGCAAGGGTTCACCGGGCCCCACGCCCGGCTTCCTGGTATGGCGGCTCGCCAACAAGTGGCGCGTCGCGGTCGACCGCGCGGTGGCTCCGCTGGGTCTCACCCACGCACAGTACGTACTGGTCGCGTCGCTGCACGGCATGCAGCGCACTGGCGAGCGGCCCAGCCAGCGCCGGCTCGCCGACCACACCGGCCTGGAGGCGCTCTATGTCTCGAAGCTGGCGCGCGTCCTGGAGTCGGCCGGTCTGATCGAGCGCACCCGCGACCCCCGCGACCCGCGCGCCGTACAGCTCGCCCTCACCGAGCAAGGACAGGCTGTCACGCGGCAGGCCATCGCGGTGGTCCAGGGACTGCTCCAGCAACTGCTGGAGCCGCTCGGCGGCCTCAACGCCCCGAGGACGCGCGCGTTCACCGCCGAGCTGACGGCCCTGCTCGACGTACCTCTCGCTCCATCCGTACCGAACGACCAGAGCACCCGGAGGGGAACGCCATGACCACCACCGCATCCACCGCTACCGCGCCCGTCGCCGATGCCCGCGCCCTCGCCCTGGCCCACTACGCCGCCCGCAGCGTCCTGGAGCACGTCCTGGCCCGGTACGGCGCCACGTTCCAACAGCAGGTCGCCCTGCGCGCCGCCATCACCACCGAGACCCCGCAGACGTCGGACGATCTCATCACCCAGGTCCAGGGCTCCCTCAAGGCCGATCCGGCCGACATCCGCGCCACCCTCGACGAACTGCTGGCCAAGCAGCTGCTCGTCGCGGACGGCGCGCACCTTCGCCCGACGGACGCTGGGCGCGAGCTGCTCGCCGCCACCGGCGCGGAGACCGCCCCCATCTCCGCCCGCATCTGGGGCGGGATACCCGCCGAGGACCTGACCGCCGCCGGCCGCGTCCTCGCCCTGGTCACCGAGCGCGCCAACGCGGAGCTTGCGGCGCTGACCGCCTGACCTCGCGACCGGTCCTGTAACTGGCTGTGATCACAGGCTGGTTCGGGTGAGGTCGTTGATCCAGATCATGGAGGCGCGGAGATGCAGCCGGCGTGCAGTCCATGGGCCGAGTCGGATCTTGTTTCGATAACGCAGTCAGCCAGGCGTTCAACAACGTGCTCAAAGTGGAGTACGTGCACCGTCACACGTTCCGCACCCGCACCGAGGCCCGGAGCAGACTGCCGACGCTCTCCTCGTCGCGTTTGAGGCCGGGAAGCCCCGCCGTCTGCCCGAGCTGTTGGTTGGCTTCGGCTCTGAGAGCTGATGTTGTCGGCGACGGCCACCCTGTCGCGTCGTGTGCTACGCCATGCTCCACAGCGTGGCGATCTCCTGCGCGGCCGCCCGGCCCTGGGTGAAACCAGCGTGGCCCGCAGGGGTCCTGCTGGCAGGGGACAGCGGGTCGGTGCCGAAGGCGGCAAGAGAGGCCTCGTCGGGGGTGATGACCTCGACGAGGCCGCCTCGCCGGGTGATCGAGGCTGCGTCGGCATCGAGTACAGGGTCGGGCATCGGAGCGATGACGAGAGTGCGGGCGTAGTCTGCCGCGAGATCGAGGTTGGTGAGCGAACGGACGCCGCCGTCGATGTAGCGGTCGTCGCCGACTGTCGCGGCAGGCCAGACACCGGGAATGGCGCAGCTCGCCGTCACAGCGTCCACCAGGCCGACGCCGGAGGTACGGTCGAAGACCCGGGTCTCACCGCTGACAGCGTGCACGGCGATCACCGACAGATTGCGCTCCGGCCACCTGTGAGACGGCAACCGGGCCTCGATGACGGCCCTCCGGGCGGCCTCGGTCACGGTCTCGGCGGCCAGAGCCATCTCACCCATCCGACGCAGGCGTTCCACCGGGTCGGTGACCTCAGCGTCGACTTTCGCGGCGAACTCGAAGGCCTCGACGAGCGCGCCGTCCCGCGGCGTCAGCTCCTCCTGCTGCAGCGCGGGGTCCACCTGGGCCCGGAACAGCGCCGGCAGCTCTACACCGCTGGTGAGCTGTGCGGCCACCGCCGACCCGGCCGAGGTCCCGAACAAGGCGTCCGCGTCGGTGACATCTACCCCGGCGTCGGCGAGACCGGCCAGTACGCCCGTAGCCCAGGCTATTCCGGCCACTCCGCCACCGCCGACGACCAGCGCACGTTCGTTCTTCATCCCTACCCCCAGCTGCTCATCCGGTTGAACGTCACTGCAAAGCCCGAGGTGGGTAGGGATATTCCTCAGCGCAGCGTTCGCCGATAGACGGACACCAGCCCGCCCTGCCCCTGCCGCATCCGGTAGCTGGCTGAGCCCCGATTTTCTGTAACGGTCTGCGGAGGAGTCGGCAGACCGTTTCCAGACCCAGCAACTGCGCTGATCGACTGGGCCGGAACCCCGTGTGGCCACCTTGTCACCGCCGCTCGAATCGCTCGGCGTGTGCGATGGCTCGGCCGTAGACCGCCCTCGACGGCCTGCTGCGACGGCCCGGCCGGAGTGACGCGAATCGAGCCCAGAGGTCTTCGGCGTCGTTCCGAGCCTTCGTGGGACGGCCGCTCTCACTGGCTCGGTGGTGGCTCGCGAGTGGCTCTCGACTGGCTCGCATACAAAATGACCTGTGCAAACGCGATGCTCGGTGAGGAGATACCCAAGGCGCCCCGCACGCGCGGAGCGACCACCGTGGAGATCGGACACGCAAGGGGCGATGGCAAAGACCGGCCGACACGACCACGCCGGCTTACGCGCACCGGTCGCAGACCGGCACGACGACGGCCCAGCCCAGCCCCGGCCGCCGGTGTCGAGGGCGACCAGGAGGCAGCCGTCGGCAACCATCGCGACATCTACCGCCGAGTTCCGTAAGCCCCGCTTGCGCGAGCGGTATCGAGGGCTTGGCGACGGTAATCGCTGGGAGTTCTGCCGTACGCGGCGCGGAACGTACGGCTGAAGGCGGTGGCGCTGGTGAACCCCCAGCGGGCGGCAATGGTTTGCACCGGCTCGTTGCGCAATTCGGGGCGGGCCAGCTCACTGCGGCATTGTTCAAGTCTCCGCCGCCGAATCAATGCGGCGACGCTCTCCTCCTGACCTTGGAACAGCGCGTACAGGCTGCGCAATGAGAGGTGGTGACGGTCGGCGATAGCGCCCGGGGTCAGTTCAGGGTCGCACAGGTTGTGCTCGATGAAGGCGGTGATCTGACGGAGCAACGCGTGAGCCCGGAGCTCCGAAGGCACTGCCCTCACGGCACCGAGCCGGTGCGCCAGGCACGAGGTAGCCAGTTCCACCGCCATGTTTCCAAGTCCGCCCAGTTCCTGGGGCCGGCAGTCGGGGCCGTTGCCGGAGAGCGCGACCAGGAACTGGGCCAGGATCGCCCCCATGCCCGTGCCACCGGGTATGCGCTGCGCGAGGAGCCGGTCAACCTGCTGCGTGGGCAAGAGCATCTGCGCCTTGGGTATCTGCAGGACGAACGCCTCGACGTTGCGGCCGTCTGTTCCGGAGCCGGACTCGTAGGGGCGGGATGTGTCCCACAGCACCATGTCCCCGGCCTGCAGCTCCGCCTCGCCACCCTGTTGCGCGAACCACGCGGAGCCTTTGGTCACCAGCCCGAGTTGGTACTGCTCCGGGTCTCCCTTGCGGATCAGCGTTGGTGTGCGTCGCGAACGGAGCGGGGAGTAGGAGAACCTCGACACCTGGGCGGTTCCGAGGTCCAGCACGGCGCCCTCGGCATAGAACCCAGCGGCGTCCTGCGGAGTGAGCGCCGACGGCATCAAGGCACTGGACACCACGTCGGCGAACCAGTCGAACCTGTCTGCTGCCGGCACCGCTCCTGCGGAACCACCCTGCCACATCGTCAAATCCCCCCGATATCCCGCTTCTCACCGCCGGTGCCTGCACCTGCAGTGATCAGAAGTCTGACGGACGGGGCGAGGCACTGACATCACGACCGACTCCCGGTGCGGGGGAGCCCTTCTCCCCGCTGCACGCATTGTGCAGGAGGACTGCATGGCATGCACACAGCAGCAGGCTCTCCGTTCATAGGCTGCCTCCCGCTCGACTCTTCTCAACCCGATCGGGGGAGCCTTGAACATCAAGCGGATGGCCAAGCACTTCAGTGTCGCAATCGCAGTTCCCATGCTGTTCGCCGCCACCACCGGCATCGCCAATGCCAGCACCACCGCGCCGTACGTCGGCTACGGATACTCCACCAAGTACAACGCCGTGTTGTGCGTCCAGCACAACCTGAACTACGCCTTCCAGAACACGCCCCTCGCCAACCAGAACCCTCCGGCGCAGCTGGCCGAGGACGGGATTTGGGGGAACAAGACCTGGGGCGCTGTCGAGTGGTTCCAGAGCAAGATGAACATCCAGGTGGACGGAGTTGTCGGCCCGAACACCGGGGACTGGCTCGCGGGCTATGGCGACCCGGGCTCTCTCGGCTCGCCCTACCGCCCCTGCTACCCGTACATCCCCACCTCGTGGTGACGGCGTCGAACAGGAAGGCCGCGCACATGAGCATCGTGCGCGGCATCACCAATGATCTCTGACTGCCTGCTACCACTGAGAACACCCGGTTCACCCAGCCAAGGCGCGACCCGGGAAGGACAGGGTTGTCACCAGGTCCGGAGCACGTCAGAGATCCTTCCCGGATTCCTGTCACATCTGCGTGCGCCGATCCGTCAGTGCGGTGAAGACGCCAACCAGGCCGATACGAAAGAGAACAAAAGCCATGACGGACAGCTCTATCTCCCGGATGCCCAACCCGGCCGAGTTCGTGCCCGAGCTCAACGACATCAGCGCCGCCCTTTTCCGGGCCACGGGCAACCACTCGGTGCCACGCACCACGATGAACCTCGTCCACCTGCGCGCCGGGCAGATCGTCGGCAACACCTACCTGACGATCCTGAACACCGGCTTCCTACGCAAGGCCGGGGAGTCCGAGGAGCGCATCACCGCCGTCTCCTCCTGGCAGGACGCCCCCTACTTCACCGACGCCGAACGCGCCGCCCTCGCCCTGGTGGAGGCCACCCTCCAGCCCGCCCCGCACGGCAAGGAGCGCGTCTGCGACGAGCTGTACGCCGAGGTGGCGAAACACTACGACGAGAAGGCGCTGGCCACCCTGACCATCGCGATCGGCCAGATCAACTTCTTCATCGCCCTGGCCGTCATCGGCAAGCCGCAGCCGGTCACCTCCCTCGCGGACGAGCAGTGGGACTGACCTGTCCGTCAGCGAGGTCGGCCGACCCGGCCGCGCGGGTCCGCATGGTCGTCGACGAACACCTACAGTGCCGCTAGGAGGGCGTCCAGGCTGCTTAGGTGCTGTGACCGGTTCGCCGGGTTGGCCATGCTGCGCAGGGGAGTTGACGGCGCGCGTATGGTGGAGAGGAAACGCATCAACGCCCGCCCCGGGTTATGAGCCGGGCGGGCCGAACGGGGGAAGAAAGGTGCGTGCCCGATGACGATCGGGCTCCTCTCCACGATCGCTACTGTGTTCTACGGGGGTACGGTCTCGATCCTCGCTCTTACTGCGACCTTTGCTCCGCGTCGCACGCTGCGGCGTGAAGCGCGCAGCACCCTTGCTGTCCTGGTACCGGGGAGGGCGGTGGAGTCGCAGCAAGTAGACGGCGTGGCAGTAGGCCCAAGCAGCTGAGCGGTCACGGCGAAGTCAAGTGCTGATCCGTTCTCGGCGCCCGGGCACGCCAGCGCCGGGGTTGGTCAGGCTGCCGTTGTGAGGGGGCGTCCGCCCCCTCGACTCGGCGGCCTTATCAATCCAGTGCGATGAAGTCGAACCAAGCATCAGGCCGACAGCAGGGGCGGGATTGGCCTCGTGATCGCGGCAGCCGGCAGCAGAACGTCAGGTTCGGCGCCGGGATCCTCGGCGATGACGAGGCTGGCCGCGTCGATGTCGAAGCCGTTTGGCCAGATGGTCAGGTCGCTCGCCAGTGCGCCTTCGAGTCTCGCGTGCTGCAGGTCGGCACCGCTGAGGTCGCAGCCCCGCAGGTCAGCCAACCGCAGATCCGCACGGACGAACACCGCCCCATGGGCCCGAGCCTTGCGCAGGTTCGCCTCCCTGAGGTCCGCACCGGAGAAGTCCGCCTCCCGCAGGTCGGCCTTGACCAGGCGTGCGCCGCGCAGATCGGCTTCGAGACAGCGGACCTTATGGAGAATCGACGTCCCGAGTTCGGCATACCGCAGGTTGGCTTCGATCAGTGACGCCCCGCTCAGGTTGACCTGGTACACGCTCGCCGCTTCCAGGCATGTGGCGTCGAGGTTGACACCGTTCAGCCACAGCCCGTCGCAGTCGGCTCGACGAAGGTCGGTGAAGCTTACGTTGAGCCAACCCGGGCTGCGTTCCTGGCCAAGGACTCCGAGGCAGGTGAGCGCCACCTGAGCATCGGCGGCACGGGTCTCCAGCGGGCGTACCGAGTTGATGGACGCGTCCGCCGCCGGAGCGCCCGGCTCCTGTGGCGGCCACGGCAGATGTGTCCGAAGGTATGCCGCCATGATCGAGACGACGGCTTCGTGGTCGCGGGCGGAGTGGTCCGCGATCCGCCACAGTGCGTAGATGCCGCCGATCCGCACGTCCAGTTTGTCACTGCCGAGCTGTTCCACTGCCCGGCTGAAGCGATCGGTGACATTGCCCTCCCGGGTGGCGTTCAGCCCGTCCTGGCTGACACGCAACTGCCGCCAGGTGGCGTAGGCGCCGAACAAGACGACCGCGCCACCGACCGCCTGCAGCAGCGTGGTACGCACGTTGTTCACCGCGTTCATCCGGTCCGCGGCAGCAAGGTGGCCGCCAGCGAGATCGTGGTCCACCACCATCCCTGGAAGGACCAGGAGCACTACGGACAGCACGGCCAGTGCGGCCACCCCGACCAACGCCACGGCCACCGTGCGAGTCGCGCGCCAGCGGCTACGAACACTTTCCCCCATAGCCATCGGATCCTAGAGCAAAGCCGAACCCGGCGAACCTGAGCGGTCAGGGCCGGCCCCCGGCACGGTCACCCCGCACACCCCAGACATCCGGCCATCCGCACTCCGGGTGCGCCCGAGACTTTTGGTACCCCACAGGCTGGCGGCCGCGAGTGCGCCGCCGGAAATCATGTAGAGATCGTCGCGTTACGAGCCGCACTTAATGTCCCTTCATGGCGGATATATTTGACGCGTACGCGTTGGCCGACGCGTGGGACGAGATGTTTGTGCGGCCGGGTGAGGTCAGGACCGCCTATGAGCCGGTACTGGCGGCGCTGCAGCCGATCGCACCGAGTGAACTGCGTTTCAGAGCCGACCAGATGGCCCGGGCGTTCACCGACCGTGGTGTGACCTACGCCTTCGCGGGCGAAGAGCGGCCGTGGCCGCTGGACCTCGTGCCGCGCATCCTCGACGCCCTCGAATGGGATCTCATACAACGCGGCGTCGGCCAGAGAGTCAGGGCCCTGGAGGCCTATCTCGCCGACGCCTATGGTCCCTGCCGTGCCTTCGAGGACGGCGTCGTGCCCTGGCGGCTGCTCCTCAACTCCCCCCATTTCCACCGCGTCGCGCACGGAATCGAGCCTCCCGGGGGCGTGCGCATCCACGTCGCCGGCATCGACCTCGTGCGCGACGAGGCCGGGGACTTCCGGGTGCTGGAGGACAACGTACGGGTGCCCAGCGGGGTGTCGTACGTGATCGAGAACCGGCGTGCGATGACCCGCATCTTCCCCTCCCTCTTCGCCGAGCAGCACGTGCTGCCCGTCGACGGTTACGGGCACCGCCTGCTGGCCGCCTTGCGCGCCGCCGCGCCCGACGGCACCACCGACCCCAGGGTCGTGGTACTGACCCCCGGGCCCAACAACGCGGCCTACTTCGAACACGCCCTGCTCGCCCGGCTGATGGGCGTGCAGCTGGTGGAGGGACACGACCTGCTGTGCCGGAACAACCGCGTGTGGATGCGGACCACGCGCGGCGAGGTGCCCGTCCACGTCGTGTACCGGCGTCTGGACGACGACTTCCTCGATCCGCTGCACTTCCGGCCCGACTCGGTGATCGGCTGCCCGGGGATCATGAACGCGGCGATGGCCGGCAACGTCACGCTCGCGAACGCCGTCGGAAACGGGATCGCGGACGACAAGCTGCTCTACACCTACGTCCCGGATCTGATCCGGTACTACCTGTCCGAGGAACCGGTCCTGCCCAATGTCGAGTCCTACCGGCCCGACGAACCGGGGCAGTTGGAGGCGGTCCTCGACCAGATCGAGCAGCTCGTCGTCAAGCCCGTGGACGGAGCGGGCGGTCAGGGCATCGTCATCGGGCCGAAGGCCGATCCCGACACCCTCGAACGCACCCGCAAAGCCGTCATCGCCGACCCGCGCGGCTTCATCGCGCAGCGGCCCGTCGCCCTGTCCACCTCCCCCACCCTCGCCGGCGAGGGCATGGCGCCGCGCCACATCGACCTGCGCCCGTTCGCCGTGCACGACGGCAACGATGTCTGGGTGCTGCCCGGCGGCCTCACCCGCGTCGCCCTCCAGGAGGGCAACCTGATCGTCAACTCCAGCCAGGGCGGCGGCTCCAAGGACACCTGGGTACTCGCCGAGGGCCCCGCCGAGCGGCCGGCCTCCGTCGGCTCGGGTGATCCGCCCGAGGTCGCTCCCCGCCAGCTGGGTCCCGACGGCACCACCACGGTCGTACAGGAAGGGGCGCAGCAGCAGTGAACGACGTGATCCTCTCCCGGATAGCGGAGGCGCTGACCTGGACCGGGCGGTACGTCGAGCGGGCGGACGCCACCGGCCGGATCCTCGACGCCTATCTGCACCGCATGCTGGAGGACCCCTGGCGCGACGAGGACGTGGCCTGCCGGTCGCTGTACGCGATCCTCGGCGTGGACGCGGGGGCGGAACCGGTGGACATGCAGCAGGTGCTGGACCAGCTCGCGTTCGACGCCCGCTCGACCGGTTCCATCGAGGGTGCGCTGGGCGCCGCCCGGCTCAATGCCCGCAGCGCCCGTGAGGCCGTCTCCTCGGAGATGTGGGAGTGCCTCAACTCCACCTGGCACGCCCTCGCCGACCAGCGGCTCGCGGCCCGCCGTACGGGCCCGTACGCCTATCTGGAGCTCGTCCGGCGCCGCGCGGCCCTCTTCTTCGGGCTCGCCGACTCCACGATGAGCCGGGACGACAGCTGGCGGTTCGTCATCCTGGGCCGGAGTCTGGAGCGGGTCGACATGACCGTACGGCTGCTGAGCGTGCGCGTGCTGGACGCGGCGCACGCGCCGGACTGGCCGACGCTGCTGAGCGCGAGCGGCGCCGACGAGGCGTACGCGCGCGTGTACGGCGGTTTCGGCGACACCCCGCGCGTGGCCGAATTCCTGCTTCTGGACCGGGACTTCCCGCGCTCGGCGCTGCATGCGCTGACCACGGCCGAGGAGTGCCTGACCGCGCTGGGCCGCCCGCGCCAGGACCCGGCACGCCGCCCGATCGGCCGCCTGCGTACCCGCCTTGAGTACCTGGACTCGAACGCCCTTGAGGAACAACTACCGGTACTGCTGCGGGACTTGCAGCAGGCTTGCATGACGTCCGCCGACGCGGTGGCGGAACGGTTCTTCCCGTACCAAGGGGCCGTCGAGTGGGCCCAGGAAGGGGCGTGAGCGTGACCAGCAACGGAATCCGCCGCCTCCGCATCCGGCACGTCACGCGCGTCTCCTACGCGCAGGCCGCCGTCTCCTCGCACAACGAGGTCCGCATGACCCCGCTGACGCTGCCCGGCCAGACCACTCTGGACGGTCGGGTGACCGTCGGCCCGGCGGCCGCGACCTGGTCGTACTGGGACTACTGGGGCACCCAGGTGACCGGCTTCGACCTGATGGACCCGCACTCCGACCTCACCATCACCGCGTCCAGCCTGGTCGAGACGGCCCCGCCCGGTCCGCTTCCCGAGCCGCCCGGCTGGGCGGAGGTGGCCGAACGCACCACGCGCTCCCGTCTGCTGGAGTTCGCGAACCCGACGGTGCGTACGACGGTCCCGGCGGAGCTGATCGCCCACGCGCGGGACGTCACGGCGGGCCTCGACCCGCACGAGATGGCCGTCGCCGTCTCCTCGCTGGTCGCCGACCGGGTGTCGTACCTGCCCGGCACCACCGGCGTGACCACCTCCGCCGCCGAGGCCTGGGAGCAGGGCACCGGCGTCTGCCAGGACATCGCCCACGTCACCATCGCCCTGCTGCGGGGCCTGGGGCTGCCGTCCCGCTATGTCTCCGGCTACCTGCACCCGGAGAAGGAGGCCGAGCTTCACCGCCCGGTCGCCGGGCAGAGCCACGCCTGGATCGAGTACTGGGCGGGCGGCTGGTGCGGCTACGACCCGACCAACCGCACCCGCGCCGACGAGTCCCACGTGGTGGTCGGCCGCGGCCGCGACTACGACGACGTGCCCCCGCACAAGGGCGTGTACCGGGGGGTGGCGGGCGGGCCGCCGGAGGTGACCGTGGAATTCACACAGGTTGCCTGAACGCGACAGAGGGCCGGGAATCACTCCCGGCCCTCCGGCCGACCCCTTCATGACGCGTCACCCGACACCGAGCACGTCGGGCGAAGTCCGCTGCGGTTCGGCAGCCCCCTGAAGGAGTGCGGGACTGTGTCTGATACGCCCCTTGCAGCCGGGCGACGCCGTGACCATCTGACGAGCCCCGCCCTCCAAGACGACGGATCACCCGCGACCCATCAGACAGGCCCTGCCCACGACGGCGCCACAGACGATCGGCGGCACATCGTGGCACGTCCAGCTGGGCGCTTGGTCAGCTCTCCAGTGCAGCGGCCTCCTTGACGGCCACTCCGCTCCGCCCTTCGGCCATCAGCGTATCCACCAGCCCGACGATCCGGCTCGCGGCTTCCCGCACCGGAATCCCCGCGCGGTGGATGTTGGAGAGGAGGTTGCGGTCCGCGTCCGTGTGCCCGGGACGCGGCCGGTACGCCAGGTACGCGGAAAGGCTTTCCGCCGTCGCCAGGCCCGGGCGTTCACCGATCAGCAGCACGACCACCGCCGGGTCCAGCAGCTCGCCGATCTCGTTGAGCACGCCGACCCGGCACTGCCGCACCACGATCGGACGGCCCACCGACCAGCCGCGCGCCGCGCAGCCCTCGTGCAGCAGCGGCAGGAGAGACGGCACCTGGGCGAGTACGGCGGTGGAGGACAGCCCGTCGCCGATCACGAGCTGCACGTCCGGGCCGGGACCGTGCTCGGCCCGGATCGCCTGCCGCGCCTGCGGGGTGAGGCGCCGGCCCAGGTCGGGGCGGCGCAGGTAGCGGTGCCGGGAGTCGGCCATGGTGGCGACCACCGTCCAGGGGAAGCGGTCGGCCAGCGCGGCCATCCCAGGGCCGTCGAGGTCCAGCGGTGCCGAGACCGCGTCCCGCGCGGCCGCATGGTCGCCGCGCAGGGCGAGCAGGGTGGCGGTGCGGTAGGAACTGCCCGCCCGGCCCGTGAAGATGCGGGCGGGGGTCGCCGCGCGCAGCCAGGCAGCGGTTCGCTCCGCGGACGTCGGTCCGGCCGAAGGGGCCCAGAGCTCCAAGTGCTCCGTCACGCCACACCCCCGGGAAGGAGTTCGCGCAGGGCTCCACTGCCTTCCAACGCGGAGGCGAGCTCGGCCGGGCTGGTCGGCAGGGCGTGCGCCTTGCCGCCGGGGCGGCCGTCGGAGGAGATGCCCATCTCGGCCAGCCAGAACTCGAACTCCGGAGCGGTGCGCAGGCCCAGCGTCCGGCGGACACTCACCACGTCGTGGTAGCTGGTGGTCTGGTAGTTGAGCATCACGTCGTCCCCGGCCGGGATGGCCATCACGAAGGTGCACCCGGCAGAGGCGAGCAGCACCAGCAGGTTGTCGTTGGAGTTCTGATCGGCGTCCGCGTGGTTGGTGTAACAGACGTCCACGCCGGTCGGCACGCCCATCAGCTTGCCGACGAAATGGTCCTCCAGGCCTGCGCGGGTGATCTGCACCGAGTCGGCCAGGTACTCCGGCCCGATGAAGCCGACCACCGAGTTGACCAGGAACGGGTCGTAGAGCCGGGCCACCGCCTGCGCCCGCGCCTCCAGGGTGAGCTGGTCGACGCCGTGGTGGGCCTCGGCGGAGAGCGCACTGCCCTGGCCGGTCTCGAAGTACATCACCTGCTCGCCGGCGAACTCGCCCGCCCGTTCGGCGTGGTGGGCGAGCACAGCCTCCCGGCCGCGGGCGAGCAGGCCGAGGTCGATGCCGAAACTCGCGTTGGCCGCCTCCGTCCCGGCGACCGACTGGAAGAGCAGATCCACGGGTGCGCCCGCCTCCAGCGCGGCCAGCTGGGTCGTGATGTGCGCCAGCACGCAGGACTGGGTGGGGATGCCCAGCCGGGCGATCAACTCGTGCACGCCGCGCAGCACCTCGCCGATCACCGGCACGGACTCGGTGGCCGGGTTGACGCCGATCATCGCGTCGCCACAGCCGAAGGCCAGGCCGTCCAGCGCGGACAGCATGATGCCGCGCACGCTGTCGGTGGGATGGTTGGGCTGGATACGAGAGCCGAAGACGCCCGCACCGCCCATGGTGTTACGGCAGCGGGTGGTACGGCGCAGCGGGGCGGCCGCCACCACCAGGTCCAGATTGCTCATCAGCTTGGCGCAGGCGGCGGCGATCTCCGGGGTGATCGCCGCGCGCAGCCCGCCCGACCACCGCCGATGGAAGTCCGGCTCCAGGACCGACTCGCGCAGTTCACCCACGGTGAGCGAGGCGATCTCCGCGAAGCGCGCCGGGTCGGCGGGCACGGAGACCGCCTCCGTCATGGCGTCCTCCACGACGGGAGTCGCGGCGATCTCGGCCAGCCGTACGTCGGCCAGGGCGAGCTTGGCCGCTACTCGCTCCCGCTCGCTGCGTGCGGCGAGTCCGGCGAGCTGGTCACCCGACTTCACCTCGTTCGCCTTGGCCAGCAGCTCGGGCAGCGTGGCGAACGTGAACCGCTCGCCACGCAGAGTGCCGCGGTAGACCATACTGTCAACCTCTCCGAACTCTCTCTGCGGTACGCATGAGGGGCTTTCAGCGCTCGTGGGACTCGGCCAGCACGGTGCTGCCGATCTGCTCGTAGCGCGCCCGGTCGGTGGACCGGAGCACCAGCGCTGTCACCGCGCCCAGCACGCCCACACCGATCACCAGGTAGGGGGTGAGCGTGTAGACGGGGCTGTTGGAGGCGGCGCCCGCCGCGAAGGAGAGGTTGCTGAACAGCAGGTAGACGACGTAGGCCATGCCCGCCGCGCCCACCGCCGGACAGAGCAGGGTCCGCCACCAGCTACGGGTCTCCGGGTGGCGCTTGCCGCCGTGGAAGTACCAGATCACCGAGACGGAGCAGATCGCCTGGACGATGAGGATCCCCATCGTGCCCATGATCGCCAGCAGGCCGAACTCATAGTAGTACGGCACGTCCGGCGCGGCTTTGCTGGGGGCCTGGAAGAGGAAGAAGTACAAGGTGATGAGCAGGGTGATCACGGACTGCACGATCGAGGCGACCCACGGGGACTTGTGCTTGTCGTGGGTGACGCCGAGCGGGGTGACGGCCTTGTGCAGGCCCTCGCGGCCGATCGCGTAGAGGTAGCGGGAGGCCGAGTTGTGGAAGGCCAGCGCGCAGGCGAAGGAGCCGGTGACGGTCAGGACCTGGTAGAGGTCCTTGGCCCAGACGCCCACGAACTTCTGGGTGATGCCGAAGAAGAGATCGAAGGGGTTGCCGGTACCGCCCTGGGCGATGGTGACGGCGTTGTGCGCGCCGTTGCCCGCGATGGTCATCCAGGAGACGAAGGTGTAGAGCGCGCCGAGCGCGATGACGACGAGCAGGGTGGCGCGCGGGATGATCCGGGTCGGGTTGCGGGACTCCTCGCCGTAGACCGCGGTGGTCTCGAAGCCCACCCACGACCAGAAACCGAAGAACAGACCGATCGCCACGCTGCCGCCGGCCACCGCGGTGAAACCGCCTGCCGGGTCGAGGGAGCCGGTCATCAGCCCGTCGGGGCCGCCGCCGTGGAAGAGCACCGAGCCGCCCATCAGCAGCAGGATCAGTACCTCGGCGACCAGGAAGACGCCCAGCACCTTCCCGGAGAGCTCGATGTCGAAGTAGCCGAGTACCGCGATGGCGAGGATGCCGAAGAGCGCGTAGACGATCCAGCTCAGTTTCGGCCCGCCGAAGGTCTCCACGTCCGTCTTGAAGAAGGACGCGAAGATCCCGATCAGCGAACCCTCGAAGACCACGTAGGCAAGGGTCGCGATGAGGCCACTGGCCAGCCCGGCGACCCGGCCCAGGCCGCGGGTGATGAAACCGTAGAAGGCGCCGGTGGCGGTGATGTGCCGGGCCATCGCGGAGTAGCCGATGGTGAAGATCACCAGAACGGCGGTGCAGAAGATGAAGGTGGCCGGGGTCCCCGTGCCTGCTCCGGAGCCTATCGCTATGGGCACGTTGCCCGTCATGGCGGTGATGGGAGCGGCGGTGGCCAGCACGGTGAAGACGACGCCCCACATACCCAGCGCCCCGGTGCGCAGGCGCTTGGGCTCGGGAGTGACGCCCGTGCCGGGACCGCCGAGAGGCGTGTGGGCGGATTCTGTAGTAGTCACGCGATCTGGCTCCGGATGTTGCGGGATGTTGCGCTGGACGGTGTAAGCGCCCGATCGTCGCGAAACCTCTTTACGGAATGCGGCGGCCGCCGTTTCGTCCTCGTTAAGCAGGGCGAAAGAGGCATATCTCACGCAATTCGTGGCCGCGTAGGCCGTAGTGAGGAAGTCCTGCGACACCTCCGCGAGCTGCAATCGCGTCGGGGGCGGTTCGCTGAGGGCCCGCGATCACACCGGCGGCAGAGCCGCCGCGTGCGGAAAGACGGGGCCGCTGAAGCCTGTGTGGCTGCGTGTGCCGGATCAGACGGCGACGTTGGGCTCGAGCCGTCCGGTGAGCCGCTCAACGCGCCCCAGCTGGGTCCCCGCCCTGGCCATGGTGGGAGCGAGCACACTGCCCGCTCCAGCGAGCACGGCGCCCGGCGGGCGAGGCCCATGGACGTGACCGGGTGCAGCGCCCGTGTGACGGTGAAGCGCATCGAAACCCTGACGGCCGTAGACCACCCCGCCGGCGTCAGGCACTGTCCCGGAACGCTGCAACTCTTCCAGCTCACGCGAACGGCCGGCGCCACGATGCAGGCTACGAGGGTGAGACACAGAGAACCGCCCGAGGTCGTCATCGAGTACGTCTCCGTGGATGGACCGAAGGTGAGCAACTGGCGATCAAGCAGGGCGAAGCCATCCGTGATGTCCTCGCGTGGCTGTACACGCACCCCGGCTGTGCGGAGCGCAACAGGGAACCAGACGGCAATGCAGAGTCACAGCCCAATCCCCCAGGCCCGAGTGCATGAAGCAGCGCACCAAGACCGGCGGAGGCATCGTTCCCATGTCCTGGGTCCCCCCCCACGGGACCATAGGAGGGTCACGGCCCCGAGGGGGCGATGCCGGCCTGGTCGAGGCGAGCACCTCGCCGGGATGCTCCCGGGCCACCGACAAGTCCGAGGAAGGACAGCGCCGTCGATCGGAGTGCGGGTCAGGAAGAGCCGCGAGAGCATCCCGGCACCGGCATCCTGGCGCGTCCATCGCTGTGCGAGTCAAGAAGCCCGGGACATCCGATACTTCACATACTCACTGTCCGAGTGATGCACCAGCTCGCCCGGCTAGATCGGGCTTCCGGCGCGGTCGTGCTGCCAGATGGCCATCTCCAGTGCGGACAGGACCAGTTCGGTCTGCTTGGTCAGTGCCGTGGACCATCCGACGATGCGCCGGGAGAACGTCTCGACGACGAACGCGACGTAGACGGTACCGGCCCAGGCCGCGACGTGCGTGAGGTCGGCGACCCAGCAGCGGTTCGTCGCCGTGGCGACGAAGTCGCGGTCCACCAGGTCCGGCGCCCGCACCGCCTGCTGGTCGGCGACGGTGGTGTAGATCTTCTTGCCTCGCACGGCTCCGGACAGGCCCTCGGCCTTGCGCGTGTGATCGACAATCGGTTGCCTTCTGGCGGGCCGCCGATGCCTTCCACGCTCTCCTCAACAACCGTCACCGACGTCGGCATCCTTGCGCTTCCGGACGGAAAGCCGCCTGCGCGTGGTGCCGGGTAATGCACCGCGATGGAGATGACGATCGCCTTGGCCGATGACGGAGTCAGCATCGCCGAAGCCCCCCACCGAGCCGCCGCTTTCCCCCGCGGCCACCCGGCTGCGGTCTTTGAGCGGATCGTGAGCCTGGCCCGGCTGGTGATCAGAGAGCTGGTCACCAAACAAGTACGTGCCCGGCCCCGTCCTTGTGCAGCTGTGCTTGGTCGTCGGGGAGGTAAGGGGCACGGGCTGGGACACTGATCCCCTGCTGCCGACAGCCTGGCGAGCAGACCCGCAATGGGTGGGTCGGCACTGTCCGGAGATCGTGAGGCCATCGCACAGGATCTCACCGTCGATGGGGAAGCGGTCGGCAAACGCATCACGGCCCGGATCCTCCTGGATGTCTGAGCCCGTCCCCGGCGCCAGCCGAAGGACACTCTGAACTTGGCTCGTGCGCGGCCACGTCTCGCAGGATCTCCAGTCGGAGATCGGTCCTGATCTGGGCCTCGGCGCGGGGTTGTGGCGGTGGACGTACGCGGCTTGGGACGCCGTTCAGCGTGGGCGAGCACTGGGCCGGTCCCACCGAGGACTTCTGTACGGGAAGCGGGGACCGCCATTCGAGTGAGCACTCTTCCTGATGTACCTGCGGTAGAAGCAGACGCACACTCCATGGAGAAAAACTGTCATGGCGACAGTAGACATTCCGCCGTCACAGGGTTAGCGTTGTCTTCGTACCCAGAAGTCGAAGTGGGCACAGCAGGCACGAACTGCTGTGCAGGTAGACCAGAAGGACACGGCCCCAGCGGGGCTGTGAGCAGCACCCGCGGTATCCGCGTAATCGAAAGGTAGGAGCAGAACGCCATCAGGATCGCCCGGGCGAGGAATTAGTTCGCCCGGGTACCGCAAGGCCCCGGATTGGAAGGTGGTCCCCGGTCACGCATTCGCGATCCCCGCAACCCCGCCCTCCCAGGCGGCACCTGCGGAAAAAGAAGGTCGGCGCAGCGCGCCGGTAGATGGTGTTGAAAGCTCGGGGCCCGGGTGCCGTACTGGCACCCGGGCCCCCCGACGCGTCCCCGAAAGAAGAGGTCTATGCCGCCTGCCGGTTCCCGTCCCGTCGGCCCTCTCGACGATGACGACTACCCCGCCTACACCATGGGCCGGGCCGCCGAGATGCTCGGCACCACCCCTGCCTTCCTCCGTGCCCTCGGTGAACACCGCTTGATCACCCCGCTGCGCTCCGATGGCGGCCATCGCCGCTACTCCCGGTACCAGCTGCGCATCGCCGCCCGCGCCCGCGAACTCGTCGACCAGGGCACCGCCATAGAGGCCGCCTGCCGCATCGTCATCCTCGAAGACCAGCTCGAAGAGGCGCAGCGCATCAACGAGCAACTGCGCGCCGAGGGCGGCAAGCCTCAGCCGAAGACATCAGCCTGATCAGAACGCTGGAACCCGAGGCAACCGATGCACTGCCGACGGACGAGGCCGTCGAGGGACCGCACCGCCGTTTCGCAGCTCAGGCGGGCTCAACGCGTCAACCGGACTCCACGCGAAAGAGAACCGCCAGCGAGCGTGACGCATGTAGTGGGTGACGAGGGGCGAACCCGGGGAAGAAGGAGCGGCAACCGATAGGAGGTTGCCATGGGTGGCGGGGATCTGGAACCTGAGGCAGCCTCTGGCCGCCGCTGAGGCGGCACCGCCCGGGAAGTCCGTCGCGGGCGGGGCCGCGGCCGGAACCGACCGTGCTGCTGGGCTGTGGTTCAGGCGTCGATGATGACGGGGATGATGAGGGGCTTGCGGCGGTGGGTGCGGAACGCCCAGTTCGCGACGGCGCGGGCGAGGAGTTGTTCGAGTTGGCGTGCGTCCCCGACGCCTTCCTCGGCCGCGGTGGCCAGGGTCTTCTCGATGACGGGGATGACCGGCTCGAAGGTGGTGTCGTCGTGGACGAAGCCGCGGGCCAGGAAGTCGGGGGCCTCGGCGAGGGCGCCTGTGTCCGCGTCGACGATCGCCACGACCGTGACCACGCCTTCGGCGGCGAGGGTGAGGCGGTCCTTGAGGGACGCTTCGGTGGCGCCGCCGACTTCCATGCCGTCCACGTAGACGTTGCCGGCGGGGACCTTGCCGGTGATGGATGCGCGCCCGTCGACGAGGTCGACGACGACGCCGTCCTCGGCGATGACGACCCGGTCGGGGTCGACACCGGTTCGGACGGCGAGGTCGGCGTTGGCCCGCAGGTGGCGCCATTCGCCGTGCACGGGCATGACGTTGCGGGGTTTGACGATGTTGTAGCAGTAGACGAGTTCGCCGGCGCTGGCATGCCCGGAGACGTGCACCTTGGCGTTGCCCTTGTGGACCACGTGGGCGCCCCACCGGGTGAGTCCGTTGATCACCCGGTAGATGGCGTTCTCGTTGCCGGGGATGAGGGAGCTGGCGAGCAGGACGGTGTCGTCCTTGCCGATGCGGATCATGTGGTCGCGGTTGGCCATCCGTGACAGCGCGGCCATCGGTTCGCCCTGGGAGCCGGTGCACACCAGCGTGATCTTGTGGTCCGGGAGCTTCTCCAGCTCCTTCGTGCTCACGACCAGACCGGAGGGGACCTTCAGATAGCCCAGGTCACGGGCGATGCCCATGTTGCGGACCATCGACCGGCCGACGAAGGCGACCTTGCGGCCGTGCTGGTGGGCGGCGTCCAGGACCTGCTGGATGCGGTGCACATGGCTGGCGAAGCTGGAGACGATGACCCGGCGCGGCGCGGTGCGCATCACCTGCTCGATCGCCGGGTTCAGCTCTCGCTCGGAGGTGGTGAAGCCGGGTACTTCGGCATTGGTGGAGTCGGTGAGGAACAGGTCCACGCCCTCCTCGCCGAGGCGGGCGAAGGCGCGCAGATCGGTGATGCGGTCGTCGAGAGGGAACTGGTCCATCTTGAAGTCGCCGGTGTGCAGCACCATCCCGGCCCGGGTGCGGATCGCGACCGCGAGGCTGTCGGGGATGGAGTGGTTGACCGCCACGAATTCGCAGTCGAAGGGCCCGAAACCACGCCGGTCGCCCTCCCGCACCCGCACCGTGCGCGGCCGGATGCCGTGTTCCTTGAGCTTGGCCTCCAGGAACGCCAGCGTCAGCTTGGAGCCGACGACGGGAATGTCGGACCGCTCGCGCAGCAGGTACGGCACGCCGCCGATGTGGTCCTCGTGGCCGTGGGTGAGGACCACGGCCACGATGTCGTCCAGCCGGTCCCGGATCGAGGTGAAGTCCGGCAGGATCACGTCCACGCCGGGCTGGGTCTCCTCCGGGAACAGCACGCCGCAGTCGACGATGAGCAGCTTGCCCGCATGCTCGAAGACGGTCATGTTGCGGCCGATCTCACCCAGGCCGCCCAGGGCGATGACCCGCAGCCCTCCTTCGGGAAGGGGCGGGGCGGCTTTCAGCTCGGGGTGCGGATGACTCATACCCTGACGGTACCCGGACAGCGGGAGGGGGTGATCCATTGCCCGTGTGATCTCCTTCTCCCGACGGAGCGGGATACCCGCAGCGGGTGCCTCGGCACGATCGGATCACGCCGGCGGCCGGGGACAGGCAGGGGTGGAAGCGGTACCACCTTCCGTGGCCGAACCGTTCGCCCGGTGGGGGAGAAGACCTCGTGCACCCTCTCGCGTCTTCCGGCGTTCGCCACCTCCCGGCGGGCCTCGGCGTTGGTCCACTCGAAGTGGTCGAGACGCGGGCGCCGTCGGCGCTCAGAAGCAAGTGGGCCGAGAGGGCCCCGAGGCAGCTTCCTTCGCCAGGCAGACAGATGGCAGTGTCCCCGAAGCGCTCGCCGCCCCCGCCCGCCACGCAGGAACCCGATGTGGTGCCCCATCGAACTCGACGACGAGGTCGCGCGGGGGCGGCTCGGCCGTGGTCTCGAGCCGGTCCCGGGAAGTCGAAGGTGACGTCCGTGACTGCGAGGAGCAGCCCCGCACGACGTCCGGGTGGCGTGGAACTGCGACGCAGCCGCAGCGATACGCGAAGCCCCCGCCCGTGATCACACAGAAGAAACACGTCACCCGCTGAGAGCCAATACGACGGTCGTTGCGCGAGTGATGGGACGCACGCCCGGCATTCGATCTGATGCGGTGCCAGGAGGCGTTCTCATGGACTCACGGCGCTCATGAACGGGCGGCTCGTGGGGTCAGGGCTGATGCGTTCTCAGGTTTCAAGATCGAATAGTTGGAGTGCGTGGTCGGCTCGTGACCGGTAGTGGTCGGTGGCGGCGGTGATGTTTGTCCGGGCAGCCTGGCGGATGGGGCCGATGGTGAGGTTGTGGAGGGTCGCCATCGCTCGGGGTTGAACCCGTATGATGCGAGGCCGGAGTAGCGCCCCGAGGGCTACACGACCCATCGAATGAAGCCAGGGAGCTGGCTCGCCCATCTTGGAGCGCGACCGTGGATCCGAAAAGGCTTCGTCGGCCCCTGCGCATCATGTTGGCCGTTGCCGTAGGGGCTGCTCTTGCCATTGCCGTCACTGCATCGATCATGAAGGACCGCAGGCACGGGGAAGGGCTCTTGGGCGAAGTACTGGTGAGCGGTGACGGCCGCACCATCACCACCCTGAACAGCCGGACCCCATGCCAGCAGGACCCGCCCCTCCTGGTGGCGAGCGAATCCCGCGATTCCGTCACCTTGGAACTGAAGGAAAGCGATGTCGATCTCCGGCCTCACTGCGACGGCATCGAGGAGCAGATGACCACGACGCTGCAGTCACCGCTGGGGACACGACGACTGGTAGACGCCGGTAACGGCTGGACCATTGCCCCCCTCGACCAGAAGCGGCTGGCCAACCCGCGATATCTCCCGCCAGGCTACTCGCCTACATCTGACGTGCACTGGAGCGACTTCGACCAGCATGAGCTGCTGTCACCCGTCTTCATGCGTGACCGGAACTCAGGCCCCACCTGGACCCGCTTCTACCACCGCGCCTCGGAGAAGGCGTCTTTGAGCATCACGCAAATCGCCGGAAAGCTCACCGTGAGTGCCGCAGGCACTCCCGAGTCCATCCATGGGTACTTTGGTCGGCTCACCCCGGACTCCAATAGCACCGTGACATGGACGAACGGGACCTACACATTCATCGTGAGCACCACGGATCAGGACCTGCACGAAGCCGAACTCCTGAGGATCGCCAAACAACTCACCCCGTGAAACCCAGGATCACCACCGCTAACTCTGCAGCCTGAAACTGAAGTTCCCCCGCTGGCAGGGCGCTTTCAAAGGCGGGTTGATCTTTGTAGACGTGCTGGTCACGGACCCGTGACGATGGCTGGCGGGTGCGTCACCAGGGCTGATGGTTCCCGCTTGGCGAGATGGACTGATCATGCGCGTGCGTACTGAGGCGGTCCGAGGTGTCCGGGCTGGAAGCGACGAACGCGACCCCCGATGATCAAGGTTGTCGAAGCCTTTGATCAAGAACAGGGGTCGCGTTCGCGTGTCATCCTCCCTGATCGGTGTCCTCCAACGCCACCGTGAGGACGTCGACTTGTCCTGCCCACCCGTCGAACTGCCCGACCTGACCTCGTTGTCGACGGTTCTGGACCGGCTTCCCGATCCGCGGCGTGTAAGAGGCCGCCGCTACCGGCTGGGCTCTTTGCTTGCCCTGTGCCTACTCGCGGTCCTCGGCGGGGCCACCACACTGGCCGGCATCGCACGGTTCGCCATCGACTCCACCCCTGAAGTGCGCAAACGGATTGGACTGGATCGTCTTCCGCGCGCCACCACCCTGGGCCGCCTTCTGTCCCGCATCGACGGCGACGCCCTTGATGACGCCGTGGGCGCCTGGCTTGCCCGGCACTCCCGTGACCCCGTCGAAACCGATCCAACTGAGCTTGTGGGGCTGGCCGTCGACGGCAAAGCCGTACGCGGCAGCCGCGACGGCGGCAAGAGCGCCATCCACCTGCTCGCCGCCGTCCTGCATGAGAACCAGATGGTGATCTCACAGCGGCAGATCGCCACGAAGAGCAACGAGATCCCCGCCTTCGCCCCGCTTCTGGAACGGCTCGACCTGCGCGGGCACGTCATCACCGCCGACGCGATGCACACGCAGACCGATCACGCCGAGCAGATCACCGCCCAGGGCGCCCACTACATCCTGGTCGTGAAAGGGAACCAGAAGAAACTCCGCCGACAGCTGCGGCGACTGCCCTGGCGCGAGATGCCGCTCCAGCACCGCACCCGGGACACAAACCACGGCCGCCGCGAGATCCGCCGTCTGAAGGCCTGCACCGTCCAGCCCGGCCTGCTCTTCCCGCACGCCGTCCAGGCCATCGAGATCAAGCGCCGCCGCACGAACCACAAGACCGGCAAGACTACCGTCAAGACGATCTACGCCATCACCAGCCTCAGCCCCGCCCAGGCCACCCCGGCCCAACTCGCACAACTGATCCGCGGGCATTGGCAGGTCGAGGCTCTGCACCACGTGAGAGACGTGACCTTCGCCGAGGACGCCTCCCGCATCCGCACCGGCACCGCTCCCCAAGCCATGGCGACCCTCCGCAACCTCGCCATCGGCCTCATCCGCCAGGCTGGCTGGACAAACATCACCGCCGCCACCGGTCACGAGCCGACCACGCACTCCAACTACTCGATCTTGAAACCTGAGAACGCATCAGCCCTGCTCGTGGGGTGATGTCGTTCGGCGCCATTTGGTCCACGACTGGTCCGGGAGAGATCTCCTTGGGTGTCAGACAGTAGCGCGAAGACTCCAGTTAATCACAGAGTGGAGCCGTTATTTCGGGTTGCCTGGAGCGCAACGATGCCGCCAGGCAACCGACTTCAGGCTCTAGAAGAAGCCAAGCTTCTGAGGGCTGTAAGAACAAAGAATGTTCTTGGTCTGCTGGTGGTACACGGCCTGCATGGCTCTGGCCAGTACGAATGTGGGCTTTGAAGCAGGAAGGCGAGCTATGGCCCGCGTATGGTCCGGATCTTGGTCGTGCACCGGGACGAGCCGAAGCCGGAGAGGGCTTTGCTCGGGACGGGCGTCTGCACGAAGCCGGGAGGGCGAAGAGATCCTCTTGAAGTCGTCTGCTGAGCACCTCTGACCTGCGGCGATGCGGTCGCTACCGTCTCTGAACTGCGCGGATGAGCCTTTCAGGGTGTTTCAGGATCGTGCCGCGTTATGCGGCTCATTCTCCCCAGGCGCTCCCCAGAGCGGCTCCCACTCCCCAGATTCTCCCCACGGACAGCCGTCATGCGACTGGCGCTGACCGTGCTTTCGGCTGCTCGGCGGAACCGCGTGTCGGTCACATGATGTGACTGATAACAGGGCGAGACATGCCGGGGAGTTCGTGGACGATGCCCACGACGCGGGCGCATTCGTGGTCAGTTGTCCCGGAAGAGACCAGGCTCCCCTGTGACCTGCGGCGTTGGGCGACTGCGGAGCGCTGACCTGCGCAGATGATCTTTCGACTGTTTCACGGCCGTGCCCGTTGATACAGCCGGAAGTCCCAGGAGAGTCCCAGGGGTGATGGCTACTCTTTCGGCTCTACGCAGGGGGCGGTGTGCGGGCTGGGACTCGTGCATCGGTGGCGCGCCTTGATCTTCGTTCAGGCGGAGACGGTGTAGCCGCCGAGGGTGTTCAATCCGGCCCGTTGCCCAACCTGCTACGCGCCCTGCCCGTCGAGGACTTCGGGCCCCGTGTTGCCATGCCATAGCAGCACGGGGCCCAAACGTGAGGGCTTGCTCAAACGGAGTCGGCGGACTCCCTCTGTCCGGTGTCGGCTGCGAAGAACGAGGCGAACCTCTTTCGCACTGCCTGGCCGTACTCGTCCAGTTGTTTCTCGTCCTGCGCCGAGAGGAAGACCAGGCCCAGGTCGAGAGAGTCAAGCAGGGAACGGGTGGCCGGATACTCCTTGCCCGCACGGGCGTTGACCATCACCTCATGAACGCCCGGCAGTTCCGTCAGCGCGTCCGTGTCCGGCTGGGTGACGCATCGCGTCGCCTCGTCCAGGCTGAAGAAGATGATCGCGCCGTCACGGGTCAGGGAGTAGCTGCCACCCGCCGTGGAAAAAGGAGCGCTCCTCAGCCTGTGCGCGACGTACTCGCACTCCCGGTGGATCTGGGACACACCGGTCAGTTTGAAGGTCTTCAGCGGATGTCCCGCGCCGTGGGCCCGCGCGCCGAAGTCGATCAGGCGCGGGCCGGTGTGCGCGTTGTACATGATCTCCACGTGCGCCGGCCCGACACTCACTCCGAGGGCGCGGAGGACGTCCTTGGCGTACTCGGTGATCTCCCCGGCCGGTGATTCGTCGGGCGAGATCCACTGGATCCGCTCGTAGATGAAGTCGCCCTGGGCGGAGAGACGCTTGTCGTAGCGGCTCAGGCCGACGATCTCGTGCACCCCGTCGTGCGAGAACGTGTCGACCACGTACTCGATCTGCGGCGCTGGGAAGAGTTCCTGGACCAGGGCACTGGGGCTGTCACCGAAGAGCCCCGGTGCGCCGAGGATGTCCCGGATCGCCTCGTGCAGTTCGGCCGAGTCCTGCACCATCCGGACGCCCACCGAACCGGCGCCTGTGGAGGGCTTGACCACGGCGGGTAGGGACGCGCTGTGTCGGGCGATGAGATCCGCTGAAAGATCTGTTCCCGGAGGGATCGCGTGCGTCTCGAGGCAGGGGACCCCGTGTTCCTGGAGGGCGGCGAACATGAACTGCTTGTCCCAGCGCTTCCGCGACTCGCCTTCACCGTTGGCCGGACACTCCGGAATGGATTCCCGCAGGTACTCGACGAGTTCGATGCCGGACTCCGCACCGGCGATCACGTACTCGACACGCTCGGCGACGCAGTGGGAGAGCAGGCGCGTCCGGTCGCCCGCGAAGTCGCGCTCGAAGCCGAGGGCACCGGGCGTGTCTCCGCTGCGCAGCCCGGCAGCGAGAGCTCTCCCGGTGTCCAGGAGCACGACCGGGACACCAGCTTCGGCCAAGAGCGGCGCGTAGAGGCTCCCGGAGCTCACGGGATCCACGATGAGTACCTTAGACGGCCGATTCGACTCGCTCATGAGTCACCACCCGTTCCTTGCCTGTAGCCACCAGAAGGATGGCGAGCGCGAGGCCCACCACGGCGATACCGATCCAGAAGACGACCCGGTTGTGCAGGACTCCCCAGGCGCCGACGGCGGGTCCGAGGGCTATACCGGTGGACTGGGCGGCGGAAAGGTAACCCTGGTATCGCGCGTTCTCGGAGGGCCCGGCGAGATCCGCAACCGAGGAATTGCCCAGTGGGGCGAATATCGCCTCACCGAGGGAGAAGAACACGAAACCGATGATGCATACCGCCCACGCCGAGGAAAGGCCGCACACCGCCAGTCCGGCGCACGTCAGGAAGGATCCGACCGCGAACGCCTTTCCCCAGTTGAACTTGGCCGTCAAAGCGCTGAGTGGAAGCTCGGCGACGATGATGACGATGGGGTTGATGAGGAGGAGAATCGCGTATAGGCGATCACCTCCGCCGAGGCGGTCGAGCGACAGCGGGATGCCGCTCTGGTGCTGTGCGTAGACGGCGATCGTGACACCGAAGGCTACGATGACGGACCAGATCCGGACCTTCTTGCGCTGCGCAGTGGCCAGGTTCCCGGCGGGAGTTTGCTCATCGACCGTCGAAGCCTGCTCCTCGACCGGACTCTGCGTTCGCGGGCGTATCCACTTCTGTCCCACGACGAGTAGCACGCCGGCCAGGAGCGATCCGACTGCGGACATCCTGAACAGAAGGGGGAATTGCGAGAACCCCACGATTCCGGCGACGGCCGGGGCCGCGACCATGCCGACGTTGAGGAAGATCCGGTAGAACGCGAAGGCGGTGACCTTCGGACCTTTGTAGTCCGAATCGGAAACCAGCGCCGCCGACGGGCCGACGAAGGACTGTGACACTGCCACGCTGACGGCCGCCACGAGTATGGAGCCGTACGGATTGTCCGTCAGGAAGGAGAGGGCGAGGAGAAGCGGAATGTTGATGAAGCACCCGGCGACAAGCACCCGGGAGCTACCGATCTTCTCTGCCGCCCGGCCGCCGATGATCGCCCCGAGGATTCCGGCGCCGCCGACTGCGAGCAGTGCCAGGGCGACCGTCCCGGACGTCGCCTTCATCCCCTGGAAAAACACCGCCGCGAAGAGACCGAGAAATCCCACGCACCGGTTGACCAGCGTGGCCAGTGATACGATCCAGATTTGCGGAGGGAATTTGCGCAGATCCTGCATACTAAGGCTCAACGCGACCACTCAGAAAGTCGCCGTGCGAGACGGTGTGAGCGGCCTTGCCGCCCTCGGGGATGATGAAGTAGATGCAGCCCTGCTCGCCGGCCGTCGACTGGTGGATCGTCCCCGCGGGCAGCTCGATCCGGGTACCGCCGGCCGCCTTCTCCTCACTGACCGACTCCGGGGTTCCGCCCGGTCCTGCGTACTCGAGGACCATGTCGCCCTCGAGAACGACGAGGGTTTCGTGGACCGAGTGGCTGTGCCAGGAATGCACCTTCCCGGGCATGTCACGTTGCAGTTCGATGCCTCCCTGGCTGGGGAGGAACTTGGCCCCGGCCTCGGCGATGCCGAGCTGGTCCTCTTGGATAATCTTCGTCTCGGTCATTATCAGGTCTTCCCCCCGCATCAGAAAGCTGACCGGGCACTTGCTTCGCGATATGGCGTCTTCCCCGTCGTCCAGATAGTACTGGCGCCATTCGTTGTTTGTTTCTTCGCCGTAATTACCCAACATTGAGGTGAGCGGCGCGCTGTCGTATTCGTCGATCCGGCCTCGAATGACCTTGCGCGCATTGTCGCCGGTCTTTGTTCCCGCCTTGATGTCGTCGAACACGAAGCGGGGCTGGAAGGTGATCGCGACGCGCTCGAACTGCCGACTGCGACGGGCGGAGTGCAGCGGAGTGTTCACCACCACGAACATGGGAACCCCGTTGAAGCAGTACTCGAACGTGGCGTCGTCCGTGTCTACCGCGTACTCCGACGGCCACGACGTCTCGTCGAGGAGGGACGTTCTTTCGAGCAGCTCCCAGAACTCCTGGTAGTAGCTCTCGTGTGTCTCCTCGGGGGCGCCCCACGATTCAAAGAAGACGACCAGTGACGTACGCCGCCCCAGCTCTTCGCAGATGGAAGTGAAGGACCGGAGGGTACTGGCCAGCTGCACCGCATGCGCGCCCGCTTCGATGAAGCCGTATCGCAGGGTTTTCCGCGCTACTGCGTCGACGCCGAACACGCAGGGGAATTTATCTTTCGGGTCAAGCATCCTCTGCTCGAAGGAGGACATTGCTTCAGACTGCCACGAGTCCGACGGAAAAGGAGTCGAACCTGGAATGGCAAGGAATGCGGTATTCAATGCGTCGGTAGACACTCGAATGCAACCTCAGATTTGTCGTGGATCTGCACGGCTCACTGAGCATTGCATTCGAGCAAGCCCGAAAGCAATTTCTGCCGGGGTGGGCAAGATCACTACGGATAATCTTGATGACCTGACCATGAGATGGCCTTTTTGTGGCCGAATCTTTGATTTCGTTTCCGGGGCATGAATCTCCGATCCATGCTTCTGTGGCCGATTCCGCGGCCCTTGATTTCAGGCTGTTCAGGAGGGCCGGGCACGGAGGCGGCGGAGCATACGGGCGTCCTCGAACCCGACCTCACGGGCCGCGGACTCGATCGTCGCGCCGTGGCCGATGAGGTGGTCGGCCCGCTCCAGGCGGAGGGCCTGTTGATAGCGCAGCGGGGTCATGCCGCCGGTGGCCTCGGCGAACTGGCGGGTGAGAGTTCGGGCGCTGACGCCGACATGGGCGGCGAGACGAGCGAGGGGAAGTGGTTCGACGTAGTGGGCGTCGATCAGGTCCTGGACCCGATGGACGTTGTCGTCGAGGTGGCTGCGGTGGCGAAGCATGGCACTGGACTGGGGTTCGTGGCCGTTGCGGCGGGCGAAGACGACCATCTCCCTGGCCGCTTGGGCGGCGAGCCCCGGGCCGTGCCGGGTGGCCAGCAAGTGCAGGGCCAGATCGATGCCGCTGGCGATGCCCGCAGAGGTCACCACCCGGTCGTCGGAGATGAACAGCACGTCGCGGAGCACGGTCGCCCGCGGGTGGCGGGCGGCCAACTCATCCTGGAGCTGGTGGTGCGTGGTGCAGCGCCGGCCGTCCAGCAGACCCGCCTGTCCCAGGGCCTGCGCTCCGACGCACACGCTGGCGACGGTGCCGCCCGCGGCGTGGTGCGCGCGCAGCCGCTCCAGGGTGCCGGCACCCAGCACGGGGCCCGGCAGGGTGGGCGCCCGCCACCCCGGGACCATGATCAGGTCGTCGGTGCCCAGGTCGGGCCAGTGCCGCTGGGCGGTGAGCGTGAGGCCCTGGGCGCTGACCACCTGCTCCTGCTCGGCGACGTATGTGAGCGTGTACGGTCGGCCGAGTTCCCCCGCAGTGCTGAAGACCTGGGCCGGACCGGCCAGGTCGAGTAGGTGGACCTCGGGGAGCAGGACGAAAACTACGTGCGTCATTCCTGTGATGTTGCCAGTTCGTCGACCGTGGCGATGCGGGCGAAGCGGTCGCGCAGGACGGCCTGTGTGCGTTCGATGATCGCCTCGGCGCTGAGGTCACCGATCGGGTCGGTCGTGGTCGCGTCGGCCACGAAGACGACCTGGTAGCCCAGATCGCTGCCGAGCCGCGCGGTGGTCTCCACGCACTGTTCGGTACGGATGCCGCACACCCACAGCTCGCCGACGCCGGCCTCGGTCAGCCGCCGCTGGAGGTCGGTCGTGGTGAACGCGTTGTGCGAGGTCTTGCGCAGCACCGGCTCGGCGGGCAGCGGCTGCTCCAGCTCGTCAAGGAGCCGGACGTGTCCCAGGGCCGGGTCGAACACGTCCCCGGTACCGGGTTCCGTGTGCAGCACCCATACGACGAGATCACCGTTGTCCCGTGTGAGCCGGACCAGCCGGTTCACCGGCTCGGCGATGTCCGGATTGGCGATCCGTTCCCACAGCGGTCGAGCGCGGAAGGATTCCTGGACATCAATGACGATCAGCGCTCGCTTCATGCCCACCAGTCTGACCATTGACTATCCCCGATCGGTAGTCACAATCGGGACCAGTGCCGGAACGATCCGGTCACGCGTGGCCGAGTGTAGCCGGTGGTGTGTCAGACGCCTGGCCCGTCGAAAGACGGTTGAAGCGGACACGCCTGGAAGGGGGAGCGGTGGTGGTCCGCGCGCGGCAGGCGACTTCTGCGTGGTTGACTGCCGTCAGCCGCGAACGGCTCGCGCTGTAATCATGATCACGTACGGGCCGTGGAGTTGAACTAGCGGGTGCGAATGCGTACGTTGATGCCGCCCACAAGGCGCACCACCTGCAACAAGTTTGGAAAAGTCCATGAGTTCTGGCCGCCACCTAGCGTGCCCTCACCCTGCTGTTCGTCCAGGGACGGTTGGGGAAGTAGCATTGGCTCGCTACCTGGGTGGGGAGTAAGCCCAGCGTGCTGGAAGCTGTATGGGTTGACCGGATGCGTCGGCAGTCGCGTCAGCCCGTTGGTCGGGTCGTCATTTTCGCTCATTCCGGAGCCGGCCCGAATGCCCTGATGTCCATAGCGGAACGACTTCCCGAAACGTACGACGTCGTCGGTGTGACCCTGCCGGGGAGAGAGCGGCGTTTCGCCGAGTCGCCGGAGGTCGCCCCTTCGGACGTCGTGGCCGCGGTGCGGCGGGAGTTGGCCGCACTGGAACCGTGTCCCACGATCTTCTTCGGCCACAGCCTGGGGGCGTCCATCGCTCTCGGCGTGGCCCTCGCCGAACCGAACGCGTGCGCATCTCTGCTGGTCAGTGCACAGCTCCCCGGCGGCTCTCGAGCTGAACGGCCGAGCAGATGGGAGGATGCCGACCTCCTTGAGATCATGGAGCTGGGGGGAGGCACCCCCCTTGAACTGCTGGCGGATCCCCACTGGCGGGACCATCTGTTCCAGCTGCTCCGCGCCGACTTCAGCCTGGGATGCCGGCTGCGTGGGCAGCTGGAGAACGCGATACTCGACATTCCGTTGACCGTGCTCGGCGGAGCGGAGGACCGTTTGGTTCCCTCTGCGCAGCTACCTTTGTGGAAGGCGCGCACTAAAGCCGCTTTTGAGGTGAAGATCTTCCCCGGCGGGCATTTCTATCTGCTGGATCAGGCGAACATCGACGCTGTCGCCGCCCATATCGTCGCTGCCTTCGATTCCGTCGCAGCGGCGACCGGCCACCGGCCGCGCACTGCCATCTGACGCGCCTTCGTGCTCGCTGACGCCTGACGGTCGGCCCTGCCCTCGTTTACCCGTCATCCTTATCAAACGTTGCAGTTATGAACGGAGAAATACCCCTCCATGGAACCCACTTACCTCATTTGCCTGCCCTTCGGCGGGGCCGGCGCGTCCTTCTTCAGGGAGTGGCAGGAGCACGTGCCGGAGGGACTGACCATCCTGCCGGTCCAGCTGCCCGGCCGTGAGGAGCGCTTCGTAGAGACCCTTCACACGGACGTCGCGCGCGCCGTGGACGAGGCGTACTCCTGGGTGCTCGAGCAGTTCGACGGGTCGGCGCGCGTGGCCCTGTTCGGCCACAGTCTGGGGGCGGTGCTCGCCTACGAACTGGCGCACAGGCTCAGTGACGCCGAGGGGATCCGGCTGACCAGACTCTTCGTCAGCGGCTCGCCGTCGCCATGGAACGGAAGGAAGGAGCGGGCCACGGGACTCGACGACGAGGCGTTCCTGGCGCAGCTCCACCGTTTCACCGGGTACACGCATCCCGCCCTCCAGGACACCATGATGCGCGACCTGTTGCTCCCGATGCTGCGCGCCGACGTCGAGATGCACGAGAACTACCGGCCCAGCTCCGACAAGCCGCTGTCCGCGCCGATCACCGCGGTCCGCGGCCGCGACGACACGCTGGTGGACTCCGCCCAGATCTCCCAGTGGACCGAGGCCACCACGGCCGGTCTCTCCACCGGCGAACTGGACGGCGGGCACATGTACTTGGCCGACGACTACGCCCCGCTGCTGCGTCTCATCGTGGCCGGGATGCAGACCGCCTGACGCGTCGGCGACACGACCTTGCGGGGTGAGCGTGCTCGCTCGACTTCGTGCGCACGGTGCGGGTGGCGACATCGAGCCGCGTCAGGGACGACTCGCAGGCCCCGCGCTCGTCCGACGGCCGCCGGCGCCTCCGCGCACCGCCCACGCCACGCCGCCCGCACCGTCGGCCGACCGTCTCTGACGGGTCCACACGAGCCGGTGAACAGTCCGCTCGTTGCCCTTTGCCGCTGAGTCCATGCTGCCGGTGGACCGCCGCTCCTCACCCGCCTCGGCCGACGCTCGTCGATCCGTCCCGTCGCCCTCTTGAACCGCTCCTGTTGAACCGTTCCTGCTCTGGAGATCGCTCGGTGCGAACCGATTCCCCTGTCCTTCTCATCCCCGCCGACTGTGCGTCGTCCGCCCACAGCCATGCCTGGCGGGTGCGAATGCCCGGCGGCGCGGACGCCGTACGGATGGCCGAGGCCCTCGATGACGCGTCCCGCCACTGGTGGAACGACGCCGGCGCTCCGCTCCCGGGGCTGCGGACCGAGCGAGTCGCGGCGGACTGTGACTCCCCAGCGGCCGGCCAGCTGCTTCGGTCAGCGCTGTACGCTCCGATGGAGGCACGGGACGGCGTGTTGCGGGCCACGCTCCTGCAGTACGCGGACGGCCCCGCCGACCTCGTGCTGGTCGCCCACCGTGCCGAGCTGGACGCCGTGTCGCTGCGTTCCGTGGCCGACGTGCTCACCGGCAGGGCACCGTACGACCGCTTCGGCACCGACAGGGCAGGCCGCTCCGTCGTCGCTGACCCGGACCTCGTCAAGCGGTGGCGGGAAGCGGACTACTCCGGGCGGGTCGAGTGGGCCGTCGGCGATGACGCCGCGGGCGACCGCACCGGTACGGTGACGGTGCCGCTGGTGGGGTCGCCGGTGGACGCGCCGGCCAGGGTCGCCGTGGCGACCGGGCTCGTCCTGGGACGGTACGAGAACCAGGACAGCCCTGTTCTCGGCGCGCTGGGCGGCATCCCGGCCCGCGCGGACGACGTACTGGGATCATTTGACGCCGGGACGCTTCTGGCGCTGGACCTCTCGGGCGCGCGCTCCGTGGGGGAGCTGGTCGCCGAGACCAGGCGCGTGCTGGACGGCGACGGCGGATGGTGCGACGCACGGCAGTACGCCGAGCTCACCGCCGAGGCCAACGGCAGGCTCCTGGCCGGGCTGCTCCACGGCGGCCACGAGGCTCCGGGCCCGGAGGGCAGCTATCTGGCGTGCCAGACGGCCCCGTTCCCGCTCACCGTCGTGCCGAGCCGAACTGCCACCGGAGAGCTCCGGCTCGACATCCACCACCGCCTCAAGGACATCGACGAGGACTCTGCGAAGCGATTCGCGCGCCACGTCAGCCGGGCCTACGCGCAGTTGTGCGCCGGCGACGAAGCGCAGGCGCCCGCCGACATCGATCTGCTGGACGAGGACGAACTCCGGCAGATGGTCGCCCTCGGTCGGCCCGGCCGCTCGCTCGACTGGCAGCCGGAGCGCATCGACACGGTGTTCGCCGCGCGGGTGGCGGAGCGTCCCGACGCCCTCGCGCTCACCTGCGAGGGAGAGTCGCTGACCTATGCGGAGGTCGACGCACGCGCCGGACTCTACGCCGCCGCGCTCCGTGCCCAGGGTGTCCGGCCAGGCGAGCGTGTGGGCGTCTGCCTGGAGCGTTCACTCGACCTCGTGGTGACCATGCTGGCGGTCCTCAAGGCCGATGCGGTCTACGTGCCCATGGACCCCGCCTACCCGGCCGACCGTCTGGCGTACACCGCCGAGGACGCGGCCTTGCGGATCGTCGTCACCGCCCTCGACGACTTCCCCGGCCAGGCCGGGCAGGTACGCGCCCTGCGGCCCGAGGAGCTCGCGTCGTACGACGGCCCAGACCACGATGTCCCGGGGCCCCTCCGCGGACCCGAGGACGCCGCGTACATCATCTACACCTCTGGCTCCACCGGCCGCCCCAAGGGGGTCGTGGTGCCGCACCGCAACGTCGTCGCTCTTCTGGCGGCCACGCTGGACGACTTCGAGCTGGGCACCGACGACACCTGGACGCTCTTCCACTCCAGTGCCTTCGACTTCTCCGTCTGGGAGATCTGGGGGCCGCTGCTGACGGGTGCGCGACTGGTCGTCGTGCCGTACTGGGTCTCCCGGTCGCCCGACGAGTTCCGCGAGCTGCTGCTCCGTGAGCGGGTCACCGTGCTCAACCAGACCCCGTCGGCCTTCGCTCAGGTCATGGAGGCCGACCGGCACCAGGCCGAACGGCTCGCGGTGCGCCTGGTGATCTTCGGAGGCGAGCCGTTGGACGTGCGCGCCCTGCGTTCCTGGCTCGACCGCTACCCCGAGGACCAGTGTCGGCTGGTCAACATGTTCGGCATCACGGAGACGACCGTCCACGTGACGGCACAGACCGTGACACACCGGGAAGTGGCCGCCGGATCCAGGTCGGTGGGGCCCGCCCTCCCCGGCTGGTACCTCTACGTCCTGGACGAGCGCGGCCGTCCCACGCCCTGCGGCGTACCCGGTGAGATCTACGTCGGAGGCGAAGGCGTCGCCCTGGAATACCTCGGCCGTCCCGAACTGACCGCCCAGCGCTTCCTGCCGGATCCGTTCAAGGGCGGCCGGATGTACCGCAGTGGCGACCGGGGCCGGTTGCTGCCCGACGGACGCCTGGAGCACCTGGGCCGCCTCGACACCCAGGTCAAGATCCGCGGCTTCCGCATCGAGCTGGATGAGATCCGCAACGTACTGCTGGACGATCCGGGCGTCATGGCGGCCGCGGTGGTGATCGGCGGCGATCCGGCGCACGACGCAGCCGGGGTGCGCATCGACGCCTATGTGGTGCTGGACGGCGGGGACACCGCCGACGTGCGGGCCAGGGCGGCCACGGTACTGCCGGAGTACATGCTGCCCACGACCGTGACGGCGCTTACTGCGCTGCCGCTCACCGCGAACGGCAAGCTGGATGCCAAGAAGCTGCCGGCCCCTGCCGCACCCGTCCCCGCGCCCACGTCCCCTCGGCCGTCCGGCTCTACGACAGCTGACACTACGCCGCAGGCAGTCGAAGGGAGCCTGGCGGCCGCGCTGGCCGCCATCTGGGAGTCCGTGCTCGGCCTGCCGGTCGGCCCCGACGACAACTTCTTTGCGCTTGGCGGCAATTCACTGCATGCGATGCGGGTCGCGGCTGCCATGCGCGAGCAGGCACTGCCCGCCCTGCCGATTCGCGAGCTCTACCTCAACCCCACGGTGAACGGCCTGGCACAGGTCCTGGACGCGGGGAGCGGCGCATGAGCGAGCCGATCACCGGGGCCGGGCTGCTGCTCGACTGGCTTCCCGGTCCGGACGACCCGGCGCCGCCCGGAACCTACGGCCCGGACGAGTCGGCCGGATCCCACGTGGGGCCGTTCCGGGTCGCCTGTCCGTCCCACACGGTCCTGCCAGACGTGCTGGCGGCCTGGGGCGCGCTGCTGTACCACCACACCGGTCAGCGAGAGTTGCCCATCCGTGTCCTGAGCGGCGAAGCACAGGACGTCGTGGTCCGGCTCACGGTTGATCCAGGGCAGTCGCTGGCGCACCTGGCGGACACGGCGATGCGGGCGCTCGACGCCGCACAGCCGTACACGGCCGACGCTGCGCCCCTGCCTGTGTGCGTCGACTGCCGTACGGAAGCCCCCGTGGCATCCGTGCCGTCCGGTGCGCTCGGCCTGGTGCTGGAGGACATCGGGCAGGGAGCCGTGTTGGGTCTGCGGCACGATGCCGCCGCGAGCCGTCCGGACGCGGTGGCCCGGCACGCGCAGCATCTCGCCGCCGTGCTAGCGACGGCCACGCGCTCGCCGCAGTGCCTGGTCAAGGACCTGGATCCGCTGTCGCCGACCGAGCGGGCGGCGCTGCTGTGCGGTCCCGACACGGTGGGGGACTACCCGAAGGACAGCCGAGTCGAGTCGCTTTTCGCGGCATGCGCCGAAGCGGCGGGTGACCACCCCGCCGTGGTGCATGGGAACACCACCCTCACCTACGCCGAGCTACACCGCCGTAGTGCGTTGTTGGCCGAGTCGCTGCTCCGTGACGGGCTCCGGCCGGGCGAGCCGGTGGCCCTGCTGCTGCCGCGTGAACCGGCGCTCGTGGTCGCGGCGCTCGCGGTGCTCAAGGCCGGCGGGGTCTATCTGCCGGTGGACCCCGACTATCCGGCCGACCGGGTCTCGTACCTCCTCCAGGACAGTGGTGCGGGCCTGCTGCTGACGACCGGGTGCCTGGTCGAGCGCCTCAGCGAAGCACTGGGGCAGACCGGAACGGACCGCCGGGTGATTCTGGTGGAGGAGCAGGACTGGTCGGCCGAACCCGCGCCGGAGACCGGGGTTGCGGGCGATGCCGACGCGGCCGCCTACATGATGTACACCTCCGGCACCACGGGCCGGCCCAAGGGCGTCATGGTGCCCCACCGCGGCATCGTGCGCCTGGTCAGGAACGTCGGCTACGTGCGCCTGGACGACACCACCAGGATGGCCCAGCTCGGTGCGACCGGCTTCGACGCCTCGGTCTGGGAGATCTGGGGCGCGCTGCTGTGCGGCGGGACCGTGCACATCCTCGACCGCGAGACGTTCCTCGACGTCGAGGAACTGAAGCGGGCGTTGGAACACCAGGGAATCACCACCGCGTTCATCACGTCCGCGCTGTTCCACCAGCTGGCCGACGAGGACCCGGCCGCCTTCCGGGCGCTGCGCGACCTGCTCGTCGGAGGCGACGTGCTCTCCGCGAAGCACGCGAGGTCCGTGCTGCGCGCCAACCCGGACATGCGGCTGGTCAACATGTACGGGCCGACGGAGAACGTGGTCTTCTCCACGTACGAGCCCGTCACCGAGCCCGTCGATGACCGCGTGCCCATCGGCCGCCCGGTGCCTCGCACCACCGCCTACGTCCTCAATCAGGACCGCGCCGCGCTGCCGACCGGTGTGCCCGGCGAGCTGTACGTCAGCGGCGACGGGATGGCGCTCGGCTATCACGGACGGCCCGAGCTGACCGAGCGCGCCTTCGTCCCCGATCCCTTCCGGCCCGGCCGGATGCTCTACCGGACGGGGGACAAGGTCCGTCGACTGCCCGACGGCAGGATCGACTTCCTCGGCCGGGTCGACCACCAGGTCAAGGTCCGCGGATTCCGTGTCGAACCCGGAGAGGTGGAAGCAGCGCTGTTGACGCATCCGGTGGTGCGTGCTGCGGTGGTCTTGGCTCGACGACGTCCGGACTCCTCGGACAGTTACCTCTGCGCGTACCTCTCCGGAGACCAGACCCTCGTACCGGAACAGGTGCGTGCCGCAGTCGAGGCGGTCCTGCCTCCGCACATGGTGCCCGCGCACATCGTGGTGCTGCCCGCCCTCCCGCTGACCGCCAACGGCAAGGTGGACCGAGCCGCGCTCCCCGAGCCGGCCCAGGGCGGCACCGCAACCGACGAGGACGGCGGGCGGGCGACCGACGATGTGGAGCGCGCCCTGGTCGACCTCTGGGAAGACGTCCTGGGCGTCCGCGGGATCGGCGTGCGGGACACGCTGGACCAACTGGGTGGCAGCTCGCTGACCGCGACCCGGCTCGCCGCCCGGGTCCGTCAGCGGTTCGCCGTGGCCTGCCCGGTGTCCACCGTGCTCGCGGCCCGCTCGGTCGCGGCGCTGGCGCAGTACATCCGGGCGGCCGATGCCGCCGCCCCCGACGCCGAGGGGCCGCGCCCCGGTCTCGCAGCCGAGCGGACCCCGCTCTCCCCGCAGCAGAAGGGGATCTACATCGAGCAGGTCAAGGACCCCGCCGCCACCGAGTACAACCTGCCGATCACCGTAGACCTGCCCGGTCCGGTGGACGGCGAGCGGTTGCGCGCATCGCTGGCCATGCTCGTGGCCCGCCACGAGGTCCTGCGGACCGACATCGCCCTGAACGACGACGCCACGCCGTACCAGCGCGTACACCCGGAGCTGCCGGTCGCGGTCGACGACGTCGAGCTGCCTCCTGGCGCTGATCCCGATGCCTGGACCGAGCAGTGGATCCGGGCTTTCGACCCGCATCGAGGCCCCCTGTGGCGGGCGGTCCTGCTCCGTCACGGCAGCGGGGCGCGGCTCGTCCTGGACGTACACCACCTGCTGACCGACGGGTACTCGCTCACCCTTCTCATGAACGAGTGGGCGGCCCTGATCTGCGGCGAACAGCTGGCCGAATCCGAGCTGTCTTACCGAGACTTCGCCCACTGGGCGAACGGACCGCAGGGCCGGCGGCAGGCCGAGGCCCAGCGGGGCTTCTGGACCGAGACCTTCGCGCGGCCCGTCACGCGCCTGGACCTGCCCACCGACCTGCCGCGGCCCCCGGTCCGTCGTACCGAAGGGCACTACCTGCCCTTCGCGTTCGGCACCGAGCGCAGCCTCGCCGTACGCGAGCTGGCCCGCACCGAAGGGGTGACGCCCTTCCATGTCCTCCTGGCCGTCTACACCGTGTTCCTCGGCCGGGTGACCGGCAGCGAGGACGTGACGGTGGGCACGCCCGTGTCCGGACGGCACCTGCCGGGCACCGACCGGGCCCAGGGTATGTTCGTCAACACCCTCTGCCTGCGGGTGCGTCCGAGCGCCGGGCAGTCCTTCCGCTCGTACCTCGCAGAGGTGGCGCGCCACGCCCTGGCCGCCGTGGACCATCAGGACCACCCCTTCGACGAGGTCGTGGCACTGGCCGGTGAGCGGGACTACAGCCGGCATCCGCTCTTCGACACCCTCTTCGCGGTGCAGGACACCGGCCTCCACCAGGTCGACTTCCTCGGTGGCCGTCCGCACTGGCGGCCCGAGGCCACGGGACGCACGATCTTCGACCTCAACCTGCAGATCGACGACGCCCCCGAGGGCTACACGGCCCGCTGGGCGTACGCCACGGCGCTCTTCCTGCGCCCCACGGTGGAGATGTTCCGCGACGAACTGTTGGCCCTGACGGACGCCGCCCTGGCCGCACCCGACACCTCACTCGCCGAACTCGGCCGTGCCACGCCGGTCGACCACACCGTCCCCGAGCTCGCGCTCGATTTCGACTTCTGATCCACATCTGGAAGGCACCATGCAATCTCTCGAAACCCGAGGCCAGCTCAAGGTCGCTGCCGCGCAGCGCCCCGTCGAGGGCGCGTTCTGGCGCGCCGAGGTGGCCGCTCTGCCCGAGCGCACCGGCTTCCCCTCTGACGTCATCGCCGGCCCGGCCGCCCGCGCGCCGCACACGTCCACGGTGCTGGACCTGGACGGCGAGCTCGCCGCCCGGCTGGACAAGCTGACCCGCGGTGAGGACGCCGCCCTCCACACGGTGCTGATCGCCGCGGTCGGCTCCCTGCTCCAGCGCTACACCGGCACCGACGAGGCCGTACTGGCCGTACCGTCGATCCAAGCCGCGGACGGATCCGCGCCGCTCGCCCACTCGCTGGTGCTCCGGCTGCCGCTCGCGCATGACACCGCGCTGCGCGGGCTCCTCGGCGACGTCAGGTCCCGGCTGCTCGCCGCGCTCAAGCACCAGGACTACCCGGTCGAGCTGCTCGCCGAGGAGTTCGGGATCACGGCCCCGGAGGCGGAGAACCCCTTCGCCCAGGTGCTCGTCGACTCGGTGCGCCACGGCGAGGTCCCGGCGGACCGCGCCGACTTCCCGCTCGTCTTCGCCTTCGTCCGCGCCGAGCGGGGCCTCGCGCTGGAAGTACGGCACAGGACCGGGCGCCACACCGTCGAGACGGCGTCGCGACTGCTGACGCACTGCGCGGTCCTCCTCGCTCAGGCCACCAAGGCGCCCGATGCGCCGATGACCGCCCTCGACCTGTTCTCCGACGCCGACCGCGCGCTGACGGCCGAGGCGAACCGGACCGAGGCCGCGTTCGAGGACACCGTGCGCCTGGACGAGCTCCTCAGCCGCCAGGTCGCCGAGTCCCCCGACGCCACCGCCGTGGTGGGAGACGGCTTCCGCCTCACGTACGCCGAACTCGACGCCCGCGCCAACCGCCTCGCGCGCACCCTGCGCGCCCGTGGCGTGGGCCGGCAGGACCTGGTGGCCGTGCTGGCCAACCGCTCCCCGGAGATGCTGGTCGCCATCCACGCCGTGCTCAAGGCCGGCGGCGCCTACGTGCCGGTCGACCCCGGCAACCCCCGCGACCGCATCGCGTACATCCTCGACGACAGCGCCGCTCGGATCGTCCTCACCCAGCCCCAGCACGCCGGGCTGGTGGGCGAGGGGATCACGGTCCTGGACGTGACCGACGAGGGCAACTACGCGGCCGACGACTCCGCCCTGGCCCCGGTGGGCGGTGCCCGCGACCTCGCCTACGTCATCTACACCTCCGGCTCGACCGGCAACCCCAAGGGTGTGCTCATCGAGCATCGCTCGGCGGTGAACCGTATCGCCTGGATGCAGAAGGCGTACCCGATCACCGCTGCCGACGTGATCCTGCAGAAGACCCCGACGTCCTTTGACGTCTCCGTGTGGGAGCTCTTCTGGTGGATGCTCGAGGGCGCGTCCGTGTGCCTGCCCGAGCCGGGTGCCGAGCGCAACCCGGAGGCGCTGACGGCCGCCATCGAGCGCCACAGGGTCACCACCATGCACTTCGTGCCGTCCATGCTCGGCGCGTTCCTGGACTTCGTCGACGGCTCCGGCGAGCAGGCCAGGCTCGCCACGCTGCGTCAGGTCTTCGCCAGTGGTGAGGCGCTGATGCCGCACCACGCACGTCGTTTCGCGGAGGTCCTGGACAGCGCCCGGCTGGTGAACCTGTACGGTCCGACCGAGGCGGCCGTCGACGTCACTCACTACCCGTGCGCCGGTGACGAGACCCGGGTGCCGATCGGCCGCCCGATCGACAACACGCGCATCGTCATACTGGACCCGGAGTTGCGTCCCCAGCCGGTCGGAGTGCCCGGCGAGCTGTGCATCGCCGGTGTCCAGCTGGCCCGCGGCTACCACAACCGTCCCGAGCTGACCGCGGAGCGCTTCACCGCAGCCCCGCAGGCCGGTGAGGAGCGCGTCTACCGCACCGGCGACCTGGCTCGCTGGCTGCCCGACGGCACGATCGAGTACCTCGGCCGCATCGACCACCAGGTCAAAGTCCGCGGCTACCGCATCGAGCTCGGTGAGATCGAGGAGCGGCTGCGCGGCCACGCCGAGGTCAAGGACGCCGTGGTCGTCGCCCGCACGGCCGACGACGGACAGACGTACCTGTGCGGCTACGCCCTGGCCGCCGCACCGCTGACGGAGGACGAGCTCAAGAGCCACCTCGGCCGCACTCTGCCCGAGTACATGATCCCGGCCCGGCTGATCACCCTGGAGTCCTTCCCGCTGACCCCGAACGGCAAGCTGGACCGCCGCGCCCTGCCCGAGCCCGCGCAGCCGCTGCGCGAGGCCGCCGCGTACGTGGCGCCCGCCACGCCGCAGGAGAGCGAGCTCACCCGGATCTGGGGCGAGGTCTTGGGCCACGAGCAGATCGGAGTGCATGACAACTTCTTCGCGCTCGGCGGCAACTCGATCCACTTCGTCACCGTGCTGGCCAAGGCCAGGGCTGCCGGCATCGAGTTCACCTTCCAGCAGTTCTTCCAGAACCCCACCGTGTCCGAGCTGGCCGCGAGCCTCACCGACCCAACGTACTCGCGCAGCGACGCGCCGGTACGTCGGCTGGAGCCGTTCGAGCTGCTGACGCCCGAGGACCGGGCGGCGATCCCCGAAGGGATCGAGGATGCGTATCCGATGACGCAGCTGCAGGCTGGTCTGGTCTTCCAAAGCGAGCTGACGCACGGCACCGCCGAATACCACGACATCATCAGCTATATGATCGAGAGCTCGTTCGACACCGAGTGCTTCGAGCGGGCCGCGCAGATCGTCGTCGCCCAGAACCCCATCTTCCGGACGAGCTTCCATCTCACCGGGTACAGCGAGTACCTGCAGTTCGTCCACGAAGACGCGCCGCTGCCGCTGTACATCGCCGACCTGCGCGGCAAGTCCGGGGAGGAGCAGGACGCCTGGTTCCGCGAGTGGGCCGAGGAGGAGAAGGCCTACCGCTTCGTCTGGTCCGAGCCCGGCCTGGTGCGCCTGCATGTGCACGTGCTGAGTGACAACCTCTTCCGCTACACCCTCAGCCAGCACAACTCGGCGCTCGACGGCTGGAGCATCACGCTCACGCACACGACGCTGTTCGACACCTACTACCGGCTGCTCGAAGGCACTCCGCTGCAGGACCCCGCCGTCGACAACCACACGCGCAACTACGTGTCGCTGGAGCGCCAGTCCCTCGCGGACGAGACGCACCGGGACTTCTGGGCCGAGGTCCTCGAAGGCAGCATCTTCACGGAACTGCCGCGGACCAAGGAGTCGACCGACCCCGAGCTGTTCCCCGTGGTCTTCCACGAGGTGGAGTTCCCGCGCGGCCTGTCGGACCGTATCGTGGCGCTGGCCAACTCGCTCTCCGTTCCGGTCAAGAACGTAGCGATGGCGGCGCACGTCAAGGCGCTGTCGATCATCGCCGGCGACCGCGATGTCATGACCGGCTACGAGCACAGCGGCCGTCCGGAGGCCGAGGACGCCACCCGCGCGATCGGTATGTTCCTCAACACCGTGCCGTTCCGGGTGTCCATGGAGGAGGGCTCCTGGGAGGACCTCATCCGGCAGGTCTACCGGAACGAGATCGAGCTGCTGCCGGCGCGGCGCTACCCGATGGCGCAGATGAAGTTCGACCTGAACACCCAGGAGGCGCTCTTCGAGTCGGCCTTCAACTTCACCCACTTCTACCTGCTCAAGCAGCTGGAGGCGCGTGAGGGCTTCGCGCTCCTGGACGTACGGGCCAACGCAGAGACGGAGTTCGTCCACCGGGCCGAATTCTCCCGGCACTTCCTCACCGACGAGCTGCGGCTGAGCCTGCACTACCATGCCCACCTCTTCGAGTCGTGGCAGATCGACCGGATGGGTGCCTACTACGTCGCCGCGTTCGAGCAGATGACGGCGGATCCGGCGGCCCCGCACCACCTCGCCGTGCTCCTGCGCGACGAGGAACTCGAGGCGCTCACCGCTGCCGAGCAGGCGGAGAAGCTGCCCGCCGAGCTGGCGGCGCTCGTGCCTGACCCGGGCCAGCCGCGTCGGGCGCGGATCGTCGACGCGCACGGGCTACCGGCCCCCTTCGCGACCCCGGGGCAGATTGTCCTCGTCGTTGACGGGGCCGAGCCGGTGCCCACCGGGATGTACGGCCGCCGCATGCCCGACGGCCTCCAGGCCCTGGGCGCCCTCGAAGAGCGCACCCACCTGACGTTCCGCCGGGAGGCACCGCAGGGAGCCGTCGTCGCCGCATCCGAGGAGGCGACCCGCCTGCCCGTCAGTGAGGTACAGGTGCGCATCGCGCAGGCCTGGTCCAAGGTGCTCGGCGTTCCGCTGCCGGAGATCACGCTCGATGACAACTTCTTCCGCCTGGGCGGCAATTCACTCTCCGCCCTCCGGGTGATCATGGAGCTGGGCGATCTCGTCTCCCTCACGGACCTGATGCGCAACTCCACCCTGGAGCCGCTCTGCACGGTGGTGCAGGCCCGACTGGACGAGAGCGCGACGGCTGCCGAGCCGAAGGAGCAGACGCTGCTCCAGCCGCTGTCTGCGGACCCGGCCAAGGCCGCCGTCACGCTGGTGTGCTTCCCGTACGCGGGTGGCAACGCCATCAACTTCGAGCCGCTGGCCGCGGCCCTCGACCGGCAGGGCGGCCAGGTCGCCGTCTACGCCGTGGAGCTGCCCGGCCATGACGCGAGCCGTCCGGACGAGCCGTTGCTGTCCCTGGAGGACGCGACCCGGCGCGCGGTCGAGGAGATCGGCCGCACCGTCGTCGGCCCGGTGATGCTGTGGGGCCACTGCGTGGGCTCCGCCCTCGCGGTGGAGGCCGCACGGCTGCTGGAGGCGGAAGGCAACCGTCCGGTGCACGTCTTCGCGGGCGGCAAGCTGCTGCACAGCGTCGACGTGACGCGGCAGGGCCTGGAGCAGGCGGCCGCGATGACGGATGAGGACATCGTGCGGTGGCTCGTCGACAACACCGGGTCCTCCGAGCTGTCGGGCCTGCGCTCCGACCAGACGGCGTTCCTCGCGCGGGTGTTCCGTCACGACACCGGCGTAGCCAACGGTTACCTGCTCGCGGCCGCGGAGGACGGCCCCCGGGCCAAGCTCGCCGCCTCCTTCACCGCCGTGTACGCCGTGGACGACCAGCTGACGCAGGACCACGGACGGCGCTATGAGGACTGGGCGCTGTTCTCCGACGCGCCGCGGCTCGCGGAACTCGGGACCGGTGGGCACTACTTCTGCCGCACGGTGCCGGACGCCGTCGCCGAACTGGTCCTCGACCGGTGGCGCGAGGCGGCCGAGGCGTCGCACTGACGCACTGCGGCACTGGCGTACTGAGGCACAGCAGTCGGGGCCACGCGACCTTCACGTGGCCCTGGCCGCCCGCCGTCACGGGCGGGACAGGACCGGACACCGAGACCTACGGAGCAGAACCCACTGAGATGAGTACCGCACAGACACCGGAAGCCCTCCGGCTTCCCACCGCCCGCCAGCAGTTGCTGGCAGGGGCAAAGAGCATGGCACCGTTCCTCGCATCGGCTGTGCCCATGGGGATCGTCGGCGGCGTTCTGGGCCTGTCCAGCGGACTCTCCGCCTGGGCAACCCTGGGCATGGCCATGGCCGTCAACTCGGGCACCGCCCAGTTCGTCGGCTACGCACTGATCGCCCACGGCGCGGGCTGGGTCACGATCATCCTGACCACGCTCATTCTGGGGCTCCGACTCCTGATCTACTCGACCATCCTGGGCCCCTACGTCAAGGAAGTGCCCCAGCGCTGGCGTGTGCTGCTCGGCTTCGGACTCATCGACGCGGTCTTCTTCGTCGTCATCGAGAAGCTGAAGAAGGGCGAACTCACCCGCGGGAAGCACCTGTACTTTCTCGGCGCCTCCGGCGTCATGTACATCACCTGGATGTCGTGCACCGCCATCGGAATGGCACTCGGCTCCGCAGTGCCCGACCTGAGCAAGCTCGGTCTCGACTTCCCGATGACGGCCATGTTCGTCGCCATGCTCGCGGCCGGGCTGACGAACTGGCGGGTGGTCGCGGTCATTTGCACCGCGGGTCTGACCGTGATGCTGACGCAGGCCCTGCCATACAACCTCGGGGTCGTCGTCGCCACCGTCGTCGGCGCCGGAGTGGGCACGGTGTGTGAGTACCTGTCGAAGGCCCGCAGCGACGACGTGGAGAGCGCCGACGAGGAAATCGCCGACGTGGAGGACGGGCAGAAGACGAACAGCGGGGAGAAGTCACGATGAGCATGGCACTGTTGATCCTGGGCATGGCCCTGTGCAGTTTCCTGCCGCGATATCTGCCTCTTGCCTTCTTCGCCGATCGCGAGATGCCTCCGGTGGTGAAGACCATGCTCAACTACACCCCGCAGGCCGTTCTGGCGGCGCTGGTGTTCCCCGCGATGCTCGCCCCCTCGGGCAAGGGCATCGAACTGACCGTTTCGAACCCGTACCTGATAGGCGGCGTCGCGACGTTCGTCGCGGGTCTGATCTCGAAGAAATTCCTCCTCGTCACAGCAGTTGGTGTCGCCGTCTTCTATCTGTCCCGTTGGCTTCTCGGCTGAGCTGATCCGCCGGCCACGACCCCATAGTCACGAAAGGTAACGAGAATGAACACCAAGGCGAACCCGAACCGTACGCCCTTGCGGGTGGCCGTAGCGCAGATGCAGGCCCGCCCCGGTGACGTCGCCCGCAATGTCGCCGTATCGGCATCGCTGGTGCGGGCGGCCGGGGAACAGGGCGTGCGAGTCCTACAGTTTCCCGAGCTCTCGCTCACGGGGTACGAGCCCGGGTGGCTCAAGGCATCGTTGCCCGCACAGGCTGTGGACCCGTACGGACCGGAACTGGATGTCCTTCGCGATGCCTGCCGCACCTCACATGTAACGGCGATAGTGGGAGCGCCCACAGCCTCGGGGCAGCGGGCTGCCATTTCCGCCTTGGTCATCGATGATCAGGGCCGGACGGCCGCGGTATGTCACAAACAGCACCTCGAAGTCCAGGAGCGGGACCTCTTCACCCCGGGGACGGAAAGCTGCACTGTGTCGGTGGACGGCTGGCAACTGGCCGTCGGAATCTGCTACGACGCGAGCTTCCCGGAGCACGCTCGCGCGGCAGCGCTCGCAGGGGCGGACGCCTACCTTTGCGGTGGCGGGTTCGTCCAAGGTGACTCCGACCACCGACGTTCGGTGTACTTTCCGGCGCGCGCGCTGGAGAACACCTTCTACGTACTTTTTGCCAATTTCGTGGGGCAGCAGGGTTCCTGGAACTTCAGCGGCGGCAGCGCAATCTACGGGCCGGACGGCCGACCACTCGCCGAGGCAGGAAATCAGGAGACAGGCGTTGCCATTGCCGACCTTGACGACGAGATTCTGGCAGTCACTCGCAAACAGCTGACGATGCTGCAGGATCTCGGTGAGTGGTCCGGAGCTCACCTCTCAGGTTCGGGTCAAGGCATGTTCGGTCCTCGCTCCACCTCCTGTGTCGTGTGACTGGCGTCCCCAGTTTGCTGCTCCGCACCGCACCAGACGGTCCGCAGGGAATCGTCGAATTCGAACTGAATGCGTGGGTGCCGGAAGTCCGAGACCGGCCGGTGGGTGGAGCGGTGGCACTGTGGGTGCTTGACACGGACCGCGATGTCATCGGCTCGCACTCCGTCAACGACGCGTTGCTGGACGACGCGGAACGCTCACGCGCTGCCGGCTTCGTCCGAGAGACCGATCGGCACCGCTATCTGGCAGCCCACGTGGGACTGCGGGTGCTGCTTGGCGGCTACCTGCGCATTCCTCCGGACCGAGTGGAGTTCGTGTGTGAGGACTGCCCCTGCTGCGGGGGCCCGCACGGACGCCCGGCGGTCGCCGGGGGCGGAGTGCACTTCTCGCTGTCGCACAGCGGTGGCGTGGCGCTGCTGGCGTTCGCAGGGGTGCCGGTCGGGGTGGACGTGGAGGCCGTACCGGAGCCGCAGGCGGTCGCTGATCTGCTTCCCGCCCTGCATCCCCGAGAGGCCGACGAACTGCGCGTGCTACAGGAGGCGCAGCGGCCCGACGCGCTGGCCCGTGTCTGGTCCCGCAAGGAGGCGTACCTGAAGGGCACGGGCGAGGGCCTGGCCTCCGGCTTCGCCCATCCGTACGTCGGATCGGCGCCCGAGCCGGCTCAGACGCCAGGGTGGAGGCTGAGGGACGTTGCCTGCCTGGGAGGTTACGCGGCGGCGCTGTCTGTTTCGACGGGGTAGCGAGTCGGGTTCGCCGTGTCGACGCCGACCGGGGCCCTCCCGCGATACGGCGCTTCTCTCGCCCCGGCGGTGGGCCGGGAGATGCGACGTGCACGCGGTCGGCGTCGGCCGTTCCGCCCACTGCCTGTCAGACAGGCATTCGGCTGCCGCCCACGGCCTTGCCTTCGTAGGCGCTCGCTGGAGTCGAGCAGAGGCGGGGAGGGCGGCGCGACGGCTGAAGTCGGCGTTGTTGATCTGTTCCCGATGACGCATCATGTGGAGTGCGTGGCGATTTTGGAGCCTGCTGCGAAGGGGCTCTGACCTGCTGGTTTCCTGATTCCCAGGATCCGGGCCGGCCGCGTCGACATGTTTCGGTGGACCCACCACGTGGAGTGTGTCGCGATCCTTGAACCGGCCGCGAAGGGCTCCTGACCTGTGCTTTTGTGTGTGCGTATGATGTGCGGTGTGGGCGTTACGGGCGATATCCTGACGCTGAAATGACGCATGTGACGCTCATTCGACGCTCGTTCTGACGGGTCGTCAGGCCCCTGTTCGCTGCTGCTCAGGAGCTCTGGCGGCCTCGCCCGTGGGGCAGGTCTGGCGCACGGGTCTGATCGAGGGTGCGCTGTTATGGGCGGTGCGCGGGAACGAACGCCGAGCACCTGAAAGCTCTCGTGCGAGCGCACGCCGAAGCCAACGACGACCTCTTCTACAGCGTCGCCCTGTGGGTAGCGGCGAAGTCAGCTCGCCAGGGGCAGGGAAAGTAAGAGCGTGACCCGTGAGCGCGGCACCCTCAACCTACCGGTGGGCCACAGGTGTCTACCACTGTCTGCGGGTCGTTGCGGCCTGTGCGCTCGTGCCCTGGGCGGCCGTCGCCTCTGCCTCGGCTGGGATGTCGGGATGCCACTCCTCGGACCAAGGTGCGGGTTAGTCCGGCTTCAGCGGTCCTGACAAGACTCGGCGCCCTGCGAGCAAGGACCCATGCGCCCGCTGTCGACAAGGTGAGGAGCCCTGGATGGTGTCAGAGGCAGTTCGCGAGGCCCGCCCATGACGACCGACTTCGACGTTGTAGTGATCGGTGGCGGCCCCGCGGGGTCGACGGCCGCGGCGTATCTCGCCATGGCGGGACTCTCGGTGGCTGTGTTCGAGAGCGAGATGTTCCCCCGGCCCCACGTGGGCGAGTCCCTGGTGCCGGCGACGACGCCGGTGCTGCACGAGACCGGCGCCATGGCAGCGGTCGATGCGGCGAACTTCCCCAAGAAGTACGGCGCTTCGTGGACCGCGTCGTACGCCCTGCGCGTGCCGAGCAACGGTTTCGTGGGAATGGGCCACCGGCTCACCGCCGACGTCCAGTTCGTCGAGCGCGACCAGGAGGGGGTCGACCGCGACTACACCTTCCATGTCGACCGGGGGAAGTTTGATCTGCTCCTGCTGAAGAACGCCGAGGAAAAGGGCGCCAAGGTCTTCTCCGGTGTCCGCGTGCTCAAGGTGGACTTCAGCGACCCGGAGCAGGTCGGCCTGACCTGCCGCCTGAGGTCCAAGGAGGTCGGCTTCAGCGCGAAGATGGTCGTCGACGCGTCGGGTCGGGGCACCACACTCGGCCGGCAGCTCAAACTGAAGGTGAGCGACCCCGTCTTCGACCAGTACGCGCTGCACACCTGGTTCGAGGACGTGGACCGGGCGGCGCTGGCGAGCAACCCCCAGGAGACCGACTTCATCTTCGTGCACTGGCTGCCCGTCAAGGACACCTGGGTGTGGCAGATTCCCATCACGGACACCATTACGAGCATCGGAATCGTGACCCAGAAGAAGCGGTTCGCCCAGGCCAATACCGACCGCGAGAAATTCTTCTGGGACTTCGTGGACACCCGGCCCGAACTGGCGGAGATGCTGAGAAAGGCCAAGCGGGTCCGTCCGTTCAAGGCGGAGGGTGACTACAGCTACGCGATGCGGCAGATATGTGGCGACCGTTACGTTCTCATCGGGGACGCGGCCCGTTTCGTCGACCCGATCTTCTCCAGCGGAGTGAGCGTCGCGCTCAACAGTGCACGGATCGCCTGCAAGGACATCATCGCGGCGCACAAGGCCGGTGGTGACTTCTCGAAGAAGAGCTTCGCCCCGTACGAGGAGAAGCTGCGCAAGGCGGTGGGCTACTGGTACGAGTTCATCACCATCTTCTACCGGCTCAACGTCCTGTTCACCGCGTTCGCGAAGGACCCCCGGTACCGGATCGACGTGCTGCGCATGCTGCAGGGCGATGTGTACGACGGTGACGAGCCGAAGGCGCTGCAGGCGATGCGAGAGGTCGTGAACGCCGTCGAGAACGATCCGGAGCATGTCTGGTACCCGTTCCTCGGCACCCTGCGCGCACCCACCGCGGCGCCCCAGTTCTGAGCGTGGCGCCCGGTTCCGACGTTCGCGGGACAAGGAAGAGAACGAGAAGAGGGGATCCCCGGGGATCCCCTCTTCTCGTTCTCCGCTTTCGCTTTCGCCCGTGCGTCAGGCGGCCTCGGGGCGGCGCGACAGGACGCGCCGGATCTCGGTGTAGGTGGCGCCGTGCGCGGCGAGGACGTCGGCCACGACGCCGGGCGGGGTGGCCAGGGCGAGCAGCAGGTGCTGGTCGCCGATTTTCTTCGCACCATTCTCCGCGGCCTCATGCAGCGCCCGCTGCAGCACTGTCTTGGAGCCCTCGGAGAAGGGCCGGTACTCGGGGCGCCAGCCGGGCTTGGTGGTGTCGCGGGCGGCGATCGCGTCATCGCCGTGCGCGGCCTCCGTCCGCTCCAGTACGGCCGACAGGTCGATGCCGATATCGGCCAGGGCGTCGGCGTCGGCCTGCGACAGCCCGGCGCGCCGGGCGGCCTCGGTCAGTGCCCGCTCGACGGAGTCGCGCTGTTCGACGACGCCGAGTGCGGCGAGCGCGCCGCCGGCGGCGGTCTGGGGCAGGTCGAAGAGGGACAGCAGCAGGTCCTCGGGGCGCAGTCCGGTGGCACCCGCCCGTTCGGAGCGCTGCACCGCCGCCCGGAGGACGGCGCGTGCCTCTTTGGTAAGCTTTTCGAACATCAGTGCCTCCTGTATTTCTTGTGCACGGCCTGCCTGCTCACTCCGAGCTCATCGGCGATTTCCTGCCAGGACCACTTCTGATTGCGCGCGTTGCGCACCTGGACGGCTTCCAGTTGCTCCAGGAGACGCCGCAGCGCGACGACCGCGCGGAGGCCGACTCTCGGATCCCTGTCGCCCGCCTGTGCGGCGAGATCGGTGGCTCGAGTCATGTGTGTCAATCTACATTGACAACCCGGTGTGTGTCAACCCAGGTTTACATGGGTCGGTATTCGAGCCGTTCTCGGCACGTGAACGTGAAGCAGGGCCGACCGGGTCCGGGCGGGGGTCCCGGAGCGGTCGGCCCTGCGATCAGGGTCCGACGCGGTACGCAGGTACCGCATCGGATGCCGGCGTCAGCCGACCGGCGTGCCGAACCACGTGCGCAGTGCCGCGTCGAGACCCGCGGCGCTGCTCTCGGTGGCGGTGTCGTCGGAGGTGGCCCAGGCGATCCGGCCGTCCGGGCGGAGCAGCAGCGCGGTGGCGTCGATCTCGGCCGACGCCTCGGCCGCCACGACGTCGACCCGGTCGGTCCAGTGCCCGGCCTGGCCGCTGTGGGCGCCCGACGTGGAGAAGTCGACGAGGACACCGCGCCCGCCGTGCAGCAGTCGGCCGAGCGAGGTCGGCTCGCCGGCGGTGAGCGGCACGTCACCGAGCCTGCTGCCCTGCAGCGCGTGGGCGGCCACGGTATCGGGAAGCTGCGCGTACCGGATCGGGTACCGCACGTCGAGACCGCCCACCATCCGTACGAAGTGGGCGTTGACCTCGGGGATGTGGAACAGCTCGGTCAGCACGGTCCGCAGCGGCGAGACCTGCTCCATGGGGTGCAGCAGGGCCAGCTGCGCCCGCGTGGTGAGGCAGGCGCGCTGCCCGACCGGGTGCCGCTCCTCGTGGTACGTGTCCAGCAGCGACTGAGCGGCCCGGCCCTGGAGATGGGCGGCGAGCTTCCAGCCGAGGTTCACCGCGTCCTCGATGCCGGTGCTCAGCGCCTGCCCGCCGAGGGGGAAATGGACGTGCGCCGCGTCGCCGGCCAGGAACACCCGGCCGCTGCGGTACGCGACGGCCTGCCGGGTCGGCGGGTTCCACCGCGCGAGCCAGCGAGCGGTGCCGGACGTTGACACGTCACCGGTGATGCGCCGGATCGCCGCGTCCAGTTCCGCGCGGTCCACCGGTACGTCCTCGGCCACCGTCCCCGCGCCGAACTCCCCGGTGGCGACGCGCAGCACGTCCGGTCCGACCGGCGAGACCGTGAAGAACCCGGTGTCGGTCTGGTTGACCCCCAGCTTCGCGAAGAGCGGATCGTCCGTCGCGACCTCCACGTCGCCCACGATGCCCCGGAACTCGTTGTCCGTGCCCACGAAGTCGATGCCCGCGAGGGTCCGGACACTGCTGTCGGCGCCGTCGCAGCCGACGACGTACGAGGCCCGGACCGTCTCCTCGCCGGACCCGGTGCGCACCGTCACCAGCACACCGCTCTCGTCCTGGTCGATGCCGACCACCTCGGCGCCGCGCCGGACGGAGACGCCCAGCTTCACGGCCTGCTCCTCCAGCCGCCGCTCCAGCTGCGAGTGCGCGACGGCGAACGCGAACGCCCGGGACTCCGGCAGCCGCGTCGGGTCGAGCCACAGGTGCGCGAAGTGCGCCGCCGGAAAGGTGAAGCCGTCGCCCTGCAGCGTCTCCATCAGGCCGCGCTGGGTCAGCAGCTCGACCACGGCGGCGTTGATGGCCATCCCGCGCGACCGGGTGCTCGGCTGGTCGCGGCGCTCCAGGACGACTGTGTCCACCCCGGCCAGACCGAGCTCGTAGGCGAGCATCAGCCCGACGGGACCGCCGCCTGCGATGACAATGGGGTTACTCATGACGGGCTCCTATGCCTGTACTCGGGTGGGGTCGGGGTGCCGGCCGCAGGGCGGATCCGGGACGGGCGCCCCGGCCGCTTCGGCGTGCAGATGGCGGGCGAGAGCGGCCGGCGTCGGATGGTCGTAGACGGCCGTCAGCGACATGGGCAGCCCCGCCTCACGGATGTGCGTGGTCAGTTCCAGAGCGGTGAAGGAGGAGAAGCCCAGGTCCGCGAACTCGCCGTCCGGGTCCACGGATTGCGCCGAGGCGTGGCCGAGCACGGCGGCGGTCCGGCCGCGCACCAGCTCCAGCAGGACGTCGAGGCGTTCCTCCTCGGGCACGTCCGCGAGCCGTACGGGGACGTGGTCCGCGCCCGCGTCGAGCTCCGATGCGTGCCGGGCGCCCGGCACACCGCGCAGCAGCGCGACGTCCCCGCCCAGCGCCGGTGCCAGACGCGCCCAGTCGACGTCGGCGACCACGAGAGAGCGAGGCCGTCCCGCCGCGGCCCCGGCGAGGCCGCCGAGCAGTGCGGCCGGCGCCGTCTCAGGCGCCGCGCGCAGGCCCGGCGTGACCGGTGCCCGCGAATCGTCGTCCTGCCACGACACGACCTGGAGGCAGAGCGCGGGCAGCCCCTCCGCCACGCGGGCGTCCGCCAGCGCGGCCAGCGCACTGTGCGCGGGGGCCGCGTTGCCGAAGCCCGGCACGGCGAGGGCCCCCGCCAGTCCGGCGACCAGCAACATGGGCGCGCCCCACGCACGGGCCAGCGCCTCCAGCGCCCGGGCCGTGGCCAGATCGCCGAAGTGCCGCTCGATGCCTTTGCGGTCCAGCGGCTCGGGCGACTGCCCCTCCGCCGCACGGGCGACGTGCAGTACGGCCGTCACCGGGCGCTCCGCGGGCACGGCGGCCACCAGAGCCGTACGCACCGCGGGGTCGGAGGGATCGCCGGGCACGGTCGTGACACGGTCGCCCAGCTCGGCCAGGAGCGCGTCGACCGCGTCGCTGTCCCTGTCCCGCTCGTCCAGCGGGAGCAGGACGTGCACACCGTCGTGTCCGGCCACGCTCCGGGCCAGCTCCCGCCCGGTCGCGGTGCCCGCCCCCGCGACGACGACCGTCCCCTCCGGCCGCCAGACCTGCCGGGCGTCCTCGCCGGGCTCCTCCAAGGGTTCCAGTTCGTCCAGCGCCACGGGCAGGAGCCTGCGCGCGAACACGCTCCCGGAACGCAGCGCGACCTGCGGCTCGCCGAGGCCCGCGCCGAGGACCCGGACCAGCAGCCGGGCGCATCGGGTGTCCGCTTCCGCCCCTGCCGCCGCCCCCGTCCCCGGCGGCAGGTCGACCAGTCCGAGACGGCGCTCGGGACGTTCGGCGGCCAGTGCCTGCCCCAGCCCCCAGAGTTGAGCCTGGCGCAGGTCCGGCGGACCGTCCTGCGGCGTCACGCGGACACCGCCGCGCGTGGCGATCCAGACCGGCAGCGGCCCCGTCACCTCCTCCAGGGCCCGCACCAGGTCCAGGGTGGCGGTCAGCGCGGGGGTCGGTGCCGTACCGTCCGCTGCCGAGGCGCCCCCGGGACCGGTGTCCTGCGCCCCGTCGTCGGCGAACGCCAACAGGGACAGCACCCCGTCGACCGCCGCGGAAGCGGCGAGCAGGGCACTGAGCCGGCCGGCGAGATCCGCACCGTCCTGCGGGCCGGCACCCACCGGAAGCACCGTCACCTCGACGCCTTCCGCCGCCAGGGCCGTGACGACGCCGCCCGAGACCTCACCCTCCGGCACCACCACCAGCCAGTTCTTGGCAGCGCCGGACTCGGCCGGACCCGCCGGCTCCCAGCCAATCCGGTAGTGGCGGTTGCGCCGGCGGCGCCAGTCGGTGAGCAGCGGCAGCGCCGCTTCGAGCGAGGATCGCACCTGCCCGCCGACCCCCAGGGCCGCGGCCAGCGCCTCCGGGTCCTGCGCGTCGACGGCCTCCCAGAACCTGGTCTCCGCCGCGTCCGCCGCACTGCCGGACCGCGCACCCGACGGGGCCGCCTCCAGCCACAGGAGCCGCCGCTGGAACGCGTACGTCGGCAGCTCTACGGTCCCCGCGGCCCGCTCGGCGAAGAAACCGAGCCAGTCCACCGCGGCGCCCCGGATGTGCGCGTGCGCCAGGGCGGACAGGAAGGTCTGCTCCTCGGGGCGCCGGGCGCGCAGTACCGGCACGGGCACGAGGCGCCCCTCGGTGCAGGTACCGGTCACCGCCGTCAGCACCGCGTCGGGGCCCAGCTCCAGGCATGTGGTGACGCCCGCCTGCTCCAGCGCGGCGACACCGTCGGCGAAGCGGACGCAGTCGCGTGCGTGGCCGACCCAGTAGGCGGGATCCGTCAGCTCACCGGGCCCGGCCACGCGACCGGTGCGGTTCGACACCACGGGTATGCGCGGAGCGGAGTACGTCAGACCGCGCGCGACCGCACCGAACTCGGCCAGCATCGGATCCAGCCGGGGCGAGTGGAAGGCGTGGCTCACCTTCAACCGGGACACCTTGCAGCCTCGGCCGCGGAACTCCGCCGCGATCTCCTCGACCGCGTCCTCGTCCCCGGAGACCACCGTGGCGGCGGGCCCGTTCACCGCCGCGAGCGCCGCCCGGGACCCGTACGCCGCCAGGACGACCCGCACCTCCGGCTCGCCGGCCTCCAGCGCCGCCATGGCGCCCCCCTCGGGCAGCGCCTCCATCAGGCGTCCGCGCGCGGCGACCAGGGCGCAGGCGTCGGACAGGTCCAGCACGCCCGCCGCATGGGCGGCGGCGATTTCACCGAGCGAGTGTCCGAGCAGGGCGTGCGGCCGCAACCCGTGGTGTTCGAGCAGACGGAACAGAGCCGTCTCGACGGCGAAGAGCGCCGCCTGTGCGTAGACGGTCCGGTCCAGCAGCCCCACCAGGTCACTGTCCCGCCGTGCCCACACGACCTCCCGCAGCGGATGCGGGAGATGCGGGTCGAGGTGGGCGCACACGGCGTCGAAGGCCTGCGCGAAGACAGGAAACGCCCGGTGCAGCTCCTGCCCCATGCCGGGACGCTGCGATCCCTGCCCGGAGAACAGGAACGCCAGGCCCCCGTGGGAGGCCGTGCCCTTGAGGACGTTGCCCGCGGGCTGGTCCTGCGCCAGGAAGCCCAGTCGGTTGAGCAGGTCGGTGGTGTCGGTGGCGATGACGGCGGCGCGGTGGGTGAAGTGGGTGCGGGTGGTGGCGAGTGTGCGGGCGACGGCGGTGGGGTCGAGGTGGGGGTGGTGGGTGAGGTGGTGGTGCAGGCGGGTGGCTTGGGCTTTGAGGGCGGTTTGGGTCTTTGCGGAGAGGAGGTAGGGCAGGGGGGTGTGTGCGGGGGGTTGTTCGGTGTGCTGGTTGGTGCTGGTGCTGGTGCTGGTGCTGGTGCTGGTGCTGGTGCTGGTGCTGGTGGTGGGTGGGGGTGCTGCTTCGAGGATGAGGTGGGCGTTGGTGCCGCTGATGCCGAAGGAGGAGACGGCGGCGCGGCGGGGGTGGTCGGTGTGGGGCCAGGGGGTCTGTTCGGTGAGGAGTTTGACCGCGCCCGATTCCCAGTCGACGTGTGGTGTGGGCTCGTCGATGTGGAGGGTCTTGGGTAGTACGCCGTGGTGGATGGCTTGGACCATTTTGATGACGCCGGCGATGCCTGCGGCGGCTTGGGTGTGGCCGATGTTGGATTTGACGGAGCCGAGCCACAGGGGCTGTTCCGTGGGCCGGTTCTGGCCGTAGGTGGCGAGGAGGGCTTGGGCTTCGATGGGGTCGCCGAGTCGGGTGCCGGTGCCGTGTGCTTCGACGGCGTCGACGTCGGTGGGGTGCAGGCCCGCGTTGGTGAGGGCTTGGTGGATGACGCGTTGCTGGGAGGGGCCGTTGGGGGCGGTGAGGCCGTTGCTGGCGCCGTCCTGGTTGACGGCGGAGCCGCGGATGACGGCGAGGACGGGGTGGCCGTTGCGCTGGGCGTCGGAGAGGCGCTCCAGGAGGACGAGGCCTACGCCCTCGCCCCAGCCGGTGCCGTCGGCTTCGGCGGCGAAGGGCTTGCAGCGGCCGTCGGGTGCGAGCCCGCGTTGCCGGCTGAACTCCACGAAGATGCCGGGGGTGGCCATGACGGTGACGCCGCCGGCGAGGGCGAGTTCGCACTCGCCGGAGCGCAGTGCCTGCGCGGCCAGGTGCATCGCGACCAGCGAGGACGAGCAGGCCGTGTCGATCGTGATCGCCGGGCCTTCGAGGCCGAGCGTGTACGACACCCGGCCCGACGCCACGCTTCCCGCGCTCCCGTTGCCCAGCAGACCCTCGAACGCGGCGCCGCCCGCGTCCATGAGGCGCGCGCCGTAGTCGCTGTACATGACGCCGGTGAAGACGCCGGTGCGGCTGCCGCGGAGCCGGGTGGGGTCCAGGCCGGCGCGTTCGAGGGTTTCCCAGGCGGTCTCCAGCAGCAGGCGCTGCTGGGGGTCGATGGTGAGGGCTTCGCGGGGGCTGATGCCGAAGAACTCGGCGTCGAACTCACCCGCGTCGTACAGGAACCCGCCCTCCCGCGCATACGACGTGCCGCGGTGGTCGGGATCGGGGTCGTACAGACGTGCCAGATCCCAGCCCCGGTCGGACGGGAAGCCCCCGACCGCCTCGTCGCCCGCGGCCACCAGACGCCACAGGTCCGCCGGGCCCCGCACGCCGCCCGCGTACCGGCAGCCCATGGCCACGATGGCGATCGGCTCCCGCAGGTCCGACTCCAGCTGCGCGAGCCGCTCACGCGTCTCGTGCAGGTCCGTCGTGACCCACTTGAGGTAGTCGACGAGCTTGTCTTCGTTCGTCATGCCGTATCCATCCCCATGTGCTCCTCCCGGCGGTTGTTCACGGCGTTCAACTCCGCTTGAACTCACGGTCGATGAAGGCGAAGACCTCGTCGGCGGACGCTGCCCTGATCTGCTCCGCCACGGCCGTGCCGCCGGCGGACTCCTTCCACTGCGCCGTCAGGGACTGCAGGCGGCGCGCGATCTCACCGCGCTCGCCGTCGTCCGGGTCGAGCGCGGACAGGGCGGCCGCGATCCGGTCGAACTCGGCCAGCACCGACTTCCGTGCGGGCTCCGGCGCGGTCAACCGCTTCAGGTGCTCGCCGAGCACGCGAGCCGTCGGGTAGTCGAAGACGAGCGTGGCGGGCAGCCGCAGACCGGTGATCACGTTGAGCCTGTTGCGCAGCTCCACCCCGGTGAGCGAGTCGAAACCGAGCTCCTGGAACGCCCGGTCCGGGTCGATGGCGGCGCCACCCTCATGCCCGAGCACCCCGGCGACCTGGCCCCGCACCACGTCCAGCAACAGATCCAGCTGCTGCGCGTCGTCGAGCCCGGTCAGCCGCTCGGCCAGCGACGGTCCCGCCGCGTCCGCCCGGCGGGCCGGGGTGCGTACCAGACCGCGCAGGACGGGCGGCACCAGACCCGAACCAGCCTGGGCGGCCAGTGCGGCCGTATCGAGCTGCGCGGGCAGCAGCAGCGGGCGGCCGGCGGACAGGGCGGTGTCGAGCAGGGCCAGCGCGTCCTCGGTCGGCAGCGGCGCGAGCCCGTTGCGGTTCATCCGCACCCGGTCGGTCCGCTCCAGATGGGCCGTCATGCCGCTGCCCTCCTCCCACAGCCCCCAGGCGAGGGAGGTGGCGGGCAGCCCCCGGGCACGCCGGTGAGCGGCCAGCGCGTCCAGGAAGGTGTTGGCGGCCGCGTAGTTGCCCTGACCGGGACTGCCCAGCAGACCGGCCGCCGACGAGAACAGCACGAAGGCCGCGAGGGACCGGTCCCGGGTCAGCTCGTGCAGGTTCCACGCCCCGGCCGCCTTGGGACGCAGGACGGCGTCGATCCGGTCACCGGTCAGGGAGCCGACCATCGCGTCGTCGATCACACCGGCGGCGTGGATCACCGCGGTGAGCGGGTGCTCCGCGGGAACACCGGCGAGGACCCCGCGCAGTTCCTCGCGGTCGGCGTTGTCACAGGCGGCGAACGTGGCCCGGGCGCCGAGCGCGGCGAGTTCCTCGCCCAGCTCCGCCGCCCCCTGCGCGTCGCCACCGCTGCGGCTGGTGAGCAGCAGGTGCCGGATCCCGTGCCGGGTGACGAGATGGCGGGCCACCAGGCGGCCCAGCGTTCCGGTTCCACCCGTGATGAGCACGGTGCCCCCGGAGTCCAACGGCAAGGAGCCGACGGCGCCTTCGGCGGCGGAGCGGGACAACCGCGGTATGAACGACTCGCCCCCGCGCACACAGACCTGGGGTTCACCGACCGCGGCGGCGGCCGCCACGGCAGTCGTCGCCGCGTCGTCCGCGCCGAGGTCGACGTCGAGGTCGACCAGGAGGAACCGGTCCGGGTTCTCCGACTGCGCGCTGCGCACCAGGCCCCACACCGGGGCGGCCGCCAGGTCGCGCACCTCCTCGTCGGCGCGTACGGCGACGGCACCGCGGGTGACCAGGACCAGCCGCGAGGACGCGACAGCGGGCTCCGCCAGCCAGCCCTGCAGCAGGGACAGCACCTCCTGAACGGTGGCGGACGCGGCGGCGGCAGGTCCGCCGAGGTTTCCCGAGCCGCCCGAGCCACCGGCGATCACCGGCGCGACGACGAACTCCGGCACGGCAGCGCCCTCGGAGAGCGCCTTGCGCAGCGTCTCCAGGCCGTCGTAACGGACCGGCGTGTCACCGCTCGCGCCCACCGTGGGCAGCGCATCGCCCAGGACCGCCCAGACGGCCTTCCCGTCGGCCGGCCCCACCGAGGCCGATGCCCGCACCCAGCCCGGCTCGTACAGCGCTCCCCGCCTGCCGTCGCGGACGGCCGCGAGCTGTTCGGGCCGGACCGGCCGCAAACCGAGCGAGCCCACGGAGCCGAGGGGACGCCCCGCGGTGTCGGCGACATGGAGCGCGGTGCCCCCGCCCTCCACCGGCGACAGCCGCACCCGCAGCGCCCGCGCGCCGTCGGACCACAGCGACACGCCCGCCCAGGCGAACGGCAGCCGCAGCTCCGACCCGGTCGGTTCCGCGCCCGCCACGGCCAGGGCGTGCAGCGCGCTGTCCAGCAAAGCGGGGTGGAGACCGAAGCCCGCCGTCGGGATGTCCTCGGGCAGGTCGACCTCCGCATAGACCACGTCGTCCCGCGTCCACACCTTCCGCAGCCCCTGGAAGGCCGGGCCGTACGCCAGCCCCGAGGCGGTGAACCGCTCGTAGACGTCCGTGAGATCGACCCGTTCGGCTCCGGCCGGAGGCCAGTCGGACAGTGCTTCGGGCGAGACCGGGGCGACGTCCGCGAGCAGTCCGTGCGCGTGTCGGGTCCACGACGCGTCCGGCGGGGCGGACGCTGCCTGCGAGTACACGGCCACCGGCCGCTGCCCGCCGTCGTCGGGCCGCTCGACGACCACCTGGATCCGTACGTCGCCCCGCTCGGGGAGGATCAGCGGCGCCTCCAGGGCGAGTTCGGCGACCCCGCCGCAGCCCGCCTCGGCCGCGGCGTGCGCCGCCAGCTCGACGAACGCGGTACCGGGTAGCAGCACCGTGTCCAGCACCGCGTGATCGGCGAGCCACGGATGCGTACGGAGGGACAGGCGGCCGGTCAGCAGGTGCCCCCCTCCGGCGATCTCGACGGCCGCGCCCAGCAGCGGGTGACCGGCCTCGGTGAGTCCAGCCACGGTCACGTCACCGGCGCCGCCGGACGACTCCACCCAGTGGCGGGTGCGCTGGAACGCGTACGTGGGAAGCGGCACGGCCGGGTGGTGCCGGCCCAGGCAGGCGGCGGCCCAGTCGACCGGCGCCCCGTGGACGTGCGCCAGGGACAGGGCCGTGAGGAACTCGCGGCGGCCGTCCATGTCCCGGCGCAGCGTCCCGATCGCCGTGGCGGCGGTCTCCCGTGCCTCCGCGGTCTGCTCGATCCCGACGGTGAGCACGGGATGCGGGCTGATCTCGACGAAGAGCGAGTGCCCCGCGTCCAGGAGAGCGCCGGTGGTCTCGGAGAACAGCACCCGGCGGCGGATGTTGCGGTACCAGTAGTCGGCGTCCAGGCCGCTGGTGTCGATCTCCGTGCCCGTGACGGTCGAGTAGAACGGGATGTCCGCCGTGCGAGGGGTGAGGTGGGCCAGGCGGTTCAGCAGCTCTTCCCGGATCCGCTCGACGTGGTCGGAGTGCGAGGCGTAGTCCACGGGGATCAGCCGCGCCCTGACGCCGTCCGCCGCGCACGCGTCGACGAGTTCCCGTACGGCCTGCGCGTCCCCGGAGACCACCGTGACGGTGGGTCCGTTGACCGCGGCTGTGCCGACCCGGCCGTTCCAGCCGGACAGCCGCTCCTCCAGGTCCGCCGCGGGCAGCGCAACCGACGCCATGGTTCCCGAACCGGCCAGCGGCAGCAGGAGCTTGCTGCGCAACGCCACCACGGCGGCCGCGTCGTCCAGGCAGAGCGCGCCCGCCACGTGCGCGGCGGCGATCTCGCCCTGCGAGTGCCCGATCACCGCGTCCGGCCGCACGCCCGCCGCCTTCCACAACTCGGCCAGCGAGACCATGACCGCGAACAGCACCGGCTGCAGGACGTCGACCCGGTCCAGACCCGGAGCATTGGGCGCCCCGCGCACGACATCGAGCAGCGACCAGTCGACGTAACGGTCCAGCGCCCGCTCGCAGGCGGCCATGTGCTCAGTGAAGACCTCGGAACTCTCCAGCAGGTCCTCCGCCATGCCCTTCCACTGCGAACCCTGCCCAGGGAAGACGAACACCGTTCCGGCCCCGTCGGCCACCCCGCGTACGACCCCCTCCGCGGGCTCGCCTGCCGTGAGCGCCGACAAGCCCCGCAGCAACTGGGCACCGTCCGCGCCGAGCACCACGCCCCGGTGCTCGAAAGCCGACCTGGTGGTGGCCAGGGCATGGCCGACGGCTGCGGGATCGAGCTCCGGATGCTCGGTGACGTACTGATGCAGCCGGGCGGCCTGCGCCCGCAGAGCGGCCTCGGTACGGCCCGACAGCGCCCATGGTGTGACGGGCGCGCCCAGAGCGGGCCTACCAGGGGCATCGGTGCTGGTGCTGGTGCTGGTGGGTGGGGGTGCTGCTTCGAGGATGAGGTGGGCGTTGGTGCCGCTGATGCCGAAGGAGGAGACGGCGGCGCGGCGGGGGTGGTCGGTGTGGGGCCAGGGGGTCTGTTCGGTGAGGAGTTTGACCGCGCCCGATTCCCAGTCGACGTGTGGTGTGGGCTCGTCGATGTGGAGGGTCTTGGGTAGTACGCCGTGGTGGATGGCTTGGACCATTTTGATGACGCCGGCGATGCCTGCGGCGGCTTGGGTGTGGCCGATGTTGGATTTGACGGAGCCGAGCCACAGGGGCTGTTCCGTGGGCCGGTTCTGGCCGTAGGTGGCGAGGAGGGCTTGGGCTTCGATGGGGTCGCCGAGTCGGGTGCCGGTGCCGTGTGCTTCGACGGCGTCGACGTCGGTGGGGTGCAGGCCCGCGTTGGTGAGGGCTTGGTGGATGACGCGTTGCTGGGAGGGGCCGTTGGGGGCGGTGAGGCCGTTGCTGGCGCCGTCCTGGTTGACGGCGGAGCCGCGGATGACGGCGAGGACGGGGTGGCCGTTGCGCTGGGCGTCGGAGAGGCGCTCCAGGAGGACGAGGCCTACGCCCTCGCCCCAGCCGGTGCCGTCGGCTTCGGCGGCGAAGGGCTTGCAGCGGCCGTCGGGTGCGAGCCCGCGTTGCCGGCTGAACTCCACGAAGATGCCGGGGGTGGCCATGACGGTGACGCCGCCGGCGAGGGCGAGTTCGCACTCGCCGGAGCGCAGTGCCTGCGCGGCCAGGTGCATCGCGACCAGCGAGGACGAGCAGGCCGTGTCGATCGTGATCGCCGGGCCTTCGAGGCCGAGCGTGTACGACACCCGGCCCGACGCCACACTGCTCGTGGTACCCGTGAGCAGATACCCGTCCAACGCGTCCGCGGACCGTTCCGCGCCCAGTCCGTAGTGCTGGGAGGCCATGCCGACGAACACGCCGGTCCGTGTGCCGCGCAGGGACTCCGGGCGCACCGCGGCACTCTCGATCGTCTCCCAGGCGGTCTCCAGCAGCAGCCGCTGCTGGGGATCGACGGCCAGCGTCTCGCGCGGATTGATGCCGAAGAACCCGGCGTCGAACTCGTCGGCGTCGGAGACGAAACCGCCCTGGTTCACATAGGACGTGCCCGCACGCTCCGGGTCGGGATCGTAGAGCCGCTCCAGGTCCCAGCCCCGGTTGTCCGGGAAGCCCGACAGGCCGTCCCGGCCCGCCGCCACCAGATCCCACAGCCCCTCAGGGGTGGCCACACCACCGGGGAAGCGACATGCCATGCCGACGATCGCGATCGGGTCGTCGTTCCCGAGCGGTTCCGCCGGCCGCGCCGCGGCCGCGACGGGCGGGCTCGTCTCTTGCGCACCGAGCAACCGGGACTTCAGGTGCGCCGCCAGCGCCGCCGCGGTCGGGTGGTCGAAGACCAGGGTGGCGGGCAGTCTCAACCCCGTGGCGGCGTTCAGCCGGTTGCGCAGCTCCACGGCCGTCAGCGAGTCGAAGCCGAGGTCCTGGAAGGTGCGGTCCGCGGCGATCGTGCTCAGTGTCTCGTGCCCCAGCACCGCGCCGATGTCGCCACGCACCAGATCCAGCAGGTGACGGTCCCGCTCGCCCTCCGGTAGCCGGGCGAGGGCGCGCTGCAGGGCCGAACCGCCGCCACCGGCCGCCACCGCACGTGGCGGTGCGGTCCGCAGCAGGCGGCGGGCGATGGCCGGCAGACCGTCGCTGCTCGCCAGGTTCCGCAACGTACTCGGGTCGAACCGTGCCGGGACGTACGACGGGAGGGCGCCGCCCAGGCAGGCGTCGAACGCCGCCAGCGCGTCCTCCGTCCGCAACGGGACCAGGCCGCCCTCGGTGAGGCGTTGGTGTTGTTGGTGGGTGAGTTGGGCGGTGATGGTGCTGGTTTGTTGCCAGAGGCCCCAGGCGAGTGAGGTGGCGGGGAGGCCTTGGGTGTGGCGGTGGTGGGCGAGGGTGTCGAGGAAGGTGTTGGCGGCGGCGTAGTTGGCTTGGCCGGGGTTGCCGAGGGTGCCGGCGGCTGAGGAGAAGAGGATGAAGTGGGTGAGGGTGGGGGTGTGTTGGGTGTGGGTGTGGAGGTGCCAGGCGGCGTCGGCTTTGGGTTTGAGGGTGGTGGTGAGGTGGTGGGGGGTGAGGGTGGTGAGGGTGGCGTCGTGGGTGGTTGCGGCGGTGTGGATGACGGTGGTGAGGGGGTGTTCGGTGGGGATGGTGGTGAGGAGGTCGGCGAGTTGGTGGGGGTCGGAGACGTCGCAGGCGGTGATGGTGACTTTGGTGCCGAGTTGGGTGAGGTGTTGGGTGAGTTCTGTGGTGTGGGGGGCGTTGGGTCCTTGGCGGCTGGTGAGGAGGAGGTGTTGGGGGTGGTGGTGGGTGGCGAGGTGGGTGGCGATGAGGCGGCCGAGGGTGCCGGTGCCGCCGGTGATGAGGATGGTGCCGTTCGGATCGAGAGGCTGCGGAACGGTCAGGACGACCTTCCCGATATGACGCGCCTGGCTCAGGAACCGGAACGCCGCCGGAGCCTGGCGCACGTCGAACGCGGTCACCGGAAGCGGGCGCAGCGCCCCACTGGCGAACAGCCCGGCCAGGTCGGTCAGCATCTCCTGAATACGATCGGGACCGGCCTCGATCATGTCGAAGGCGCGGTACCGCACCCCCGGATGAGCCGCCGCGACCTCGTGCGGATCCCGGATGTCGGTCTTGCCCATCTCCAGGAAGTGGCCCCCGCGCGGCAGCAACCGCAGCGAGGCGTCGACGAACTCGTGGGCCAGCGCGTCCAGTACGACATCGAAGCCCTCCCCGCCCGTCGCCGCACGGAACGCGCCCTCGAAGGCGAGCGTGCGGGAACTGGCGATGTGCTCCCGGTCGAAGCCCCGCGCACGCAGCGCCGCCCACTTGGTCGGGCCCGCGGTACCGAACACCTCGGCACCCCAGTGCCGGGCCAGCTGGGTGGCCGCCATACCGACACCACCCGCCGCGGCGTGCACCAGCAGCCGCTGGCCAGGCCGTAGCCCGGCAAGGTCGGAGAGGGCGTAGAACGCCGTCAGGAAGACCACCGGCGCACCGGCCGCCTGGGCGAACGTCCACCCCTCGGGGATCCGCACGATCAGCCGCTGGTCAGTCAGGGCCACCGGGCCCATGCCCCCGTCGACCAGACCCATCACCCGGTCACCTACCGCGAAACCGGTCACCCCCGGACCGACCTCCGTGACGACACCGGCGGCCTCGCTCCCGATCACCGCCCGACCCGGGTACATGCCCAGCGAGATCATCACGTCCCGGAAGTTCATGCCCGCCGCGCGCACACCCAGCCGCACCTGCCCCTCACCGAGCGGCGCGGCGTGCTCGGAGCACTCCTCCAGGGTGAGGTTCTCGACCGTCCCGAACTCCTTCATGCCGACGCGCCACGCACCCGCCCCGGCCGGCGGCACCAGATCCGGCGCCGTGTCCGACCGGCCCAGCCGCGGCACGTGCACCGCTCCCGCGCGCAACGCGAGTTGGGGCTCGCCCGACGCCAGTGCCGCCGTCAGCCGCTCGGCGGACGCCGTGCTCCCGTCGGTGTCGACCAGGACGAACCGACCGGGATTCTCGGACTGCGCGACCCGCACAAGCCCCCAGACGGAGGCCCCCGCGGGATCACCGGCGTGCTCACCCGCCTGCGCCGTGACGGCACCGCTCGTGACCACCGCGAGCCGGGCATCCGCCCACCGGTCGTCGGCCAGCCAGGCCTGTACGAGATCCAGCGCCCAGCGGGTCAGCGCGTGCACCCTGGCGATCGTGGGGTCGTGCCCTTCCTGCCCCTGCTGTCGGCTGTGCGGCTCCCGTCCGTCCCCGGCCGCCGGGAGCGTGTCCGGCACGTACGCCACGACGGTGGCGGGCGCAGCGGCTCCGGCCGCGAGGGCCTCACCCAGCGCGGCGAGGTCGGCATACACGGGGCCGCTCTCCCCGCGGGCGGCCGACGTCTTTGCCGGCGGACCGGCGCCCAGGACCGCGAGGGCTTCGTGCGCCACCGCGTCCGGGCTCTGCGCCGTCAGCGCGGAGTCCACGGTCTCCGTGACGTCCGCGACCTCGATGACCGGCCAGTCCACGCGGTACAGGTCGTCGGTGCGCGCCGCCTGTGCCGCGTTGAGCTGCTCGGCGGTGACGGACCGCACGGTGAGCGCTCGAACCGTCGCCACCGGCCGCCCGGAGAAGTCGCTCAGCGCAACGGTGAGCGTGTCCCCTGCGCCCTTCGTCAGCCGGGCCCGCACCGCGGTGGCACCCACGGCGTGCAGCGCCACCTCGCCCCAGGAGAACGGCAGTTGCACCTCCTCGGTCCTGCCGAGCCCCGCCAGAACGGAGGCGTGCAGCGCGGCGTCGAGCAGCGCGGGATGCACGGCGAATCCCTCCGCGTCCACGCTGTCCGGAAGCTCCACCTCGGCGTACACGTCCTCGCCGTGCCGCCACGCGGCCCGCAACCCGCGGAACGTCGGACCGTACTCCAGCCCGAACTCGGCGAATCGCTCGTAGAGATCGACATCAGGCAGCGGCTCGGCACCGGCCGGCGGCCAGGACTCGGCGTCCGTGGCGACGGGCTGGTCACCGGCCGCACGTGAGGCGAGCACACCCTCCGCGTGGCAGGTCCAAGGCGTGCCCCTGTCACCGGACCCCTCCGCCTGCGCGTAGACGGCGACGGAACGCTGGCCCCCGTCACCGCTCGGACCCACGACGACCTGCAGCCGGACCGCCAGCTGCTCAGCGAAGACCAGCGGCGTCCGGATGGTCAATTCCTCGACCTGGTCGCAGCCCACCTGATGGGCCGCGTGCAGCGCGAGGTCCACGAAGGCCGTTCCCGCGAGCAGCACCGAGCCCATGACGGCGTGATCCGCCAACCACGGGTGGGTTCCGACAGACACACGCCCGCTCAGCAACAGCCCCTCACCGTTGGCGAACTCGGCCGCGGCGCCCAGCAGGGGGTGCTCCGCCGCGACCAGACCGACGGACGGCATGTCACCCGGCCTGGCCGTCTGCTGGGGCCAGTGACGGACCTTGTCGAAAGAGTAGGTGGGGAGGGGGGTGGGTGGTGTGGTGGGGAGGGCTTTGTGCCAGTTGATGGGGGTGCCGGTGTTGTGGAGGGTGGTGAGTGCGTGGGTGAGGGTGTGGGTGGGGTGGTGTTGGGGGTGGAGGGTGTGGGTGATGGTGATGGGGTCGGGGCTGGTGGTGTCGGTCTGGTTGTCGAGGCGGTTGTCGAGGGTGTGGTTGTTGAGGGTGGTGAGGGTGGTGTCGGGTCCGATTTCGAGGTAGGTGGTGACGCCTTGGTGGTTCAGGTGGGTGATGGATTGGTGGTAGTGGACGGGTTGGCGGGCGTGGGTGGTCCAGTGGTGGGTGGGCAGTGGGTCGGTGGTGGTGGTTGCGGTGTGGTTGGTGATGAGGGGTGTGTGGGGGGTGTGGTGGGTGATATGGCGTGTGGCGTGGGTGAGTTGGTCGAGGATGGGGTCGAGGTGGGGGGAGTGGTAGCCGTGGGTGGTGTTGAGGATTTTGGTTTTGATTCCTTGTTGCTGGAAGTGGGTGGTGATGTGGTGGACGGTGGTGTGGTGGCCTGCGATGACGGTGGTGGTGGGGGTGTTGTGGGCGGCGATGGTGACGTCGGTGATGTGGTGTTGGGTGAGGTAGTGGGTGAGGGGTTGGGGTGGGAGGTTGATGCTGGCCATGGTGCCGGTGGGGGGGAGGGTGTGCATGAGGTGGGCGCGGGTGGTGATGAGGTGGGCGGCGTCGGTGAGGGTGAGGATGCCGGCGGTGTGGGCTGCGGTGATTTCGCCGAGGGAGTGGCCGAGGTGGTAGTGGGGGTGGATGCCGTAGTCGTGGGTGAGGAGGTGGTAGAGGGCGGTTTGGAGGGCGAAGAGGGCGGGTTGGGTGTAGAGGGTGGTGTTGAGCAGGCCGGTGAGGGGGTCGTTGGGGGTGGCCCACATGATGTGTTGGAGGGGGTGGTCGAGGTGGGGGTCGAGGGCGTGGCAGACGCGGTCGAGGTGGTGGGCGAAGGCGGGGTTGGTGGTGTAGAGGTCGTGGCCCATGCCGGGGTGTTGGGTGCCTTGGCCGCTGAAGCAGAACGCGATTTTCCCCCCTCCGTCGCTGGTGGTGGTGTGGGTGAGGTGGGGGTGGGGTTGGCCGGTGGTGAGGGCGTGGAGGGCGTTGAGGCGTTGGGTGGTGGTGCCGTGGGTGATGGCGGCGCGGTGGGTGAAGTGGGTGCGGGTGGTGGCCAGGGCGCGGGCGACGGCGCTGGTGTGGAGGTGGGGGTGGTGGGTGAGGTGGGTGTGCAGGCGGGCGGCTTGGGCCTGGAGGGCCTGGGGGGTGCGGGCTGAGAGCAGCCACGGCGCCGGTCCGTCCATGGCCGGGTCGGCGTCCGCTTGATCGGCCGGCACCGATCCGACCGGCGCCAGTCCCTCCGCCGCGGGAGGCAATTCGGCCGGCGTCTGGGTGGGAGGTGTCTCGACCGGTGCCGCTTCGAGGATGACGTGGGCGTTCGTCCCACTCACACCGAACGAGGACACGCCCGCCCGAGCAGGACGCCCGGTCTGTGGCCACGGGACGGCTTCGGTGAGCAGTTCCACCGCCCCCGACTCCCAGTCCACATGAGGCGTGGGCTCGTCGATGTGCAGGCTCTTGGGCAGGAAGCCGTGGCGGATGGCCTGCACCATTTTGATGACGCCGGCGATGCCTGCGGCGGCTTGGGTGTGGCCGATGTTGGATTTGACGGAGCCGAGCCACAGGGGCTGTTCCGTGCGCCGGTTCTGGCCGTAGGTGGCGAGGAGGGCCTGGGCTTCGATGGGGTCGCCGAGCCGGGTGCCGGTGCCGTGTGCCTCGACGGCGTCGATCTGGTCGGGTGTGAGGCGGGCGTTGGCGAGGGCCTGGTGGATGACGCGTTGCTGGGAGGGGCCGTTGGGGGCGGTCAGGCCGTTGCTGGCGCCGTCCTGGTTCAGTGCGCTGCCGCGGATGACGGCGAGGATCTGATGGCCGTTGCGCTGGGCGTCGGAGAGGCGCTCCAGCAGGACGAGGCCCACGCCCTCGCCCCAGCCGGTGCCGTCGGCGGCCGCGGCGAAGGGCTTGCAGCGGCCGTCGGGTGCGAGCCCGCGCTGCCGGCTGAACTCAGTGAAGATCGCCGGGGTCGCCATGACGGTGACGCCGCCGGCCAGGGCCAGTTCGCACTCGCCCGAGCGCAGCGCCTGCGCGGCGAGATGAACGGCCACCAGGGACGAGGAACAGGCCGTGTCGACGGTCACCGCCGGACCCTCGAAGCCGAAGGTGTACGAGACCCTGCCGGAGACCGCGCTCGCCGATGTGCCGGTCACCAGGTATCCCTCGGCCGCCTCGAGGCCGCCGGCGAGATGCTGGGAGTAGTCCTGGCCGTTGACCCCCGCGAAGACCCCGGTGCGGCTACCTCGCAGCGCTCCGGGAATGATCCCCGCGTACTCGAAGGCCTCCCACGCGGCCTCCAGCAGCAGTCGCTGCTGCGGGTCGGTGGCCAGCGCCTCACGGGGGCTGACACCGAAGAAGTCGGCGTCGAAGCAGTCGGCGTCGTAGACGAAGGCGCCCTCGCGCGCGTATGTCTTCCCGCTGCGGTCCGGGTCGGGGTCGTAGAGCTCCTCGGTGTTCCACCCGCGGCGCGCGGGGAACTCCGAAACCGCGTCGCGGCCGTCCAGCAGCAGCTCCCACAGGGCGTCAGGGGATTCCGCCCCCCCTGGGAAACGGCAGCTCATCCCTACCACGGCGATCGGCTCGGTGTCCTTCGCCTGGGCTTCGCGCAACCGGCGATTGGCCTGCTGGAGATCGGCGGTCGCCCGCTTGAGATAGTCGCGCAGCCGCTCCACGTTCGCAGCGGTGTCGCCCCCGGCGGAGTTCGCGTTCATAAGACCTCTTCGCATCAGGGCGTGCCGAGTCAGGACAGGCCGAGTTCGTTGTCGAGTACCAGGAACAGTTCGTCGTCGGAGGCCGACTCGAGGTCGGCGACCGGTGTCTGCTCGGCCCCGGCCGGACCGGGCTCGGCCCTGAGCTTCCACAGCAGGGCCTGCAGACGGTCCGTGACGGCGGAGAGCCGCTCGTCATGCTCCGGCAGGGCCAGGACGGCGTCCTCCCATGCGTCCAGACCTGCCAGCAACCCGTCGGGGACGGACGGCCGTTCGCCCTCGACGAGGGTCAGCAGGTGCCCGGCGAGTGCGTCGCAGTTCGGATAGTCGAAGACGAGCGTGGCGGGCAGCCGCAGTCCGGTGGTGGCCGTGAGCCGGTTGCGCAGTTCGACCGCGGCCAGGGAGTCGAACCCGAGCTCCTTGAACGAGCGATCGGGGCCGATGTCCTGAGCGGAGGAGCGCCCCGTGACCGCGACGACCTGACGCTTGAGCAAGTCCAATACCAGCGAGTGCTGGTCGGGGTCGGACAGCCCTGTCAGCCGCTGCGCGAGCGAAACGCCCGACGTGCCGGGGCCGGTGCGCCTCGCGGGGACGCGCACCAGGGTGCGAAGGAGCGCCGGAAGGGTGCCGTCGGCCGCCGTCGCGCGGAGCGAGGCCATGTCGAACCGCGCCGGCAGGAGGACCGGCCGGTCCAGGCCCAGGGCCGCGTCGAACAGCGCCAGCGCCTCGGTCGCGGACAGTGCCACCGCGCCCTGGCGGTTGAGGCGCGCGCGGTCCGCGTCGTCCAGGTCGCCGGTCATCGCACCGCCTTGCTCCCACAGGCCCCAGGCGAGTGAGATGGCGGGCAGGCCGGCGGACCGGCGGTGCCGGGCCAGGGAGTCGAGGAAGGCATTGGCGGCGGCGTAGCTCGCCTGCCCGGGGTTGCCGAGGGTGCCGGCGGCAGAGGAGAAGAGGACGAACGCCGCCAGGCCCGCCTCTCGCGTCTGCTGGTGCAGCTGCCAGGCGGCGTCGGTCTTGGGCCGCAGCACGGTGTCCAGGCGCTCGGACGAGAGAGAGGGCAGGACACCGTCGTCGAGCACGCCCGCCGTGTGGACGACGGCAGTCAGTGGGTGCGCCACCGGGACCGAGGCGAGCAGCTCCGCCAGCGCGGCCGGATCCCCGACGTCGCAGGCGGAGACCGTCACCCGCGCACCCAGCGCGGTGAGTTCCGCGGCCAGCTCGTCCGCCCCGGGAGCCTGCGGGCCGCGGCGACTGGTCAGCAGCAGGTGCCGTACGCCGTACCTGCTGACCAGATGGCGGGCCACCAGGGCGCCCAGGGCGCCGGTGCCGCCGGTCACGAGTACCGTTCCCCCGCCGTCGAGGACGACGGGCCCGGCCTGGCCGGACGCCGGCGGCAGAGCGCGAACCAGCCGCGGTACCAACAGCCCGCCGTCCCGGACCGCCACCTGCGGCTCCCCGCAGGCGAGCGCCGTCGGCAGGGCCGCCGCGGCGGTCCGCTCACGGTCGAGGTCGACGAGGCGGAACCGGCCGGGGTTCTCCGTCTGGGCCGAGCGCAGTAGCCCCCAGCACGCGGCCCCTCCCGGATCCCGCACCTCGTCGGAGGCGATCGCGGCGACCGCGTCCCGAGTGACCGCCACCAGGCAGCAGGACGCCAGCCGTTCGTCGGCGAGCCATTCCTGGGCCCGGGCCAGCACCTCGTGGGCGAGGGTACGCGCCCGGTGCGCGGCGTCGCTGCCGCTCGTCTCCGTTTCCGCGCAGGGCAGCACCACCCAGCGGGGGACGGGCAGTCCGGCGTCCAGGGCCGCGGTGAGGGCGGCGACGTCCGGATAGCGCGGGCACTCCGCCGGCGCGAGGTCGTCCGCCGCCGACCCGTCCGGGCCGAGCACGGCCCACTCCCCGGGCGCCGTCTGCGCATCGGCGACGGCCGACCACTCCACCTGGAACAACAGGTCGTTGGACGCGCCGTCGCGGTGCAGCGCCCCAGCGTCCACCGGCTCCAGCGCGAGCCCCGCGAACGTGGCGACGGGCGAACCCGTCGGGTCCGCGAGGTCCATCGCGTACGTGCCGGGCCCGGTGGGACGCAGCCGGGCCCGCAGCGCGGAACCGGCACGGGAGTACAAGGCAGCCCCCGTCACCCGGCGGAGCCAGCGGACCCGCCCGCTGCCCGCCCGGTCGGCGTCGGCACCCCCGAGGGCGGACCCGTCCCCTGAGTCGAGCAGTACGGTGTGCAGCGCCGCGTCCAGGAGCGCGGGATGGACGGCGAAGCGTGTGTCCTCGGCGTCCTCGGGCAGATCGACCTCGACGTAGACGGCCGAGTCGTCCCGCCAGGCGGCGCGCAGTCCCTGGAACAGCGGGCCGTGCGCCACACCGGCGCCGACCAGCCGGTCGTACAGGCCGGAGACAGCGACGGCCGATGCGCCCGGCGGCGGCCAGACGGTCAGGGAGGTCGGCTCGGCCGGGTCCGCCACGACGAGACGGCCCGTGGCGTGCCGCGTCCAGTCGGTGTCGGACCCGGCCCGCTCGGGCCGGGTGTGGACGGACACGCTCCGCCCGCCCGCCGGATCGCTCGCCCCGACGGTGACCCGCAGCTGCAGGGCGCCCTGATCCGGTAGCAGCAGCGGCGCGTCGAGGGACAGATCGGCGAGCTCCTCGCAGCCGGTCCGCCCTCCCGCGTACAGCGCCAGCTCGACCAGGGCGCTGGGCGGCAGCACCGTGACGTCCAGCGCCGTGTGCTCGGCCAGCCACGGCTGGACGGCGAGCCCGAGCCGCCCGGTGAGAACCGTTCCCTGCTCCTCCGGCAGCACTACCTCCGCGGTGAGGAAGGGGTGGTCCGCGACCGCCAGCCCGGCCGAGGTGACGTCGGAACCCGCCGGAGGCGTGTCGAGCCAGTACGACTCGCGCTGGAAGGGGTAGGTCGGCAGGTCGGCCCGTGCGGCCGTGCGCTCCGCGAAGTGGGGCGCCCAGTCCACGACGTTCGCCGTGACATGGGCCTCGGCCACTGAGGTCAGCAGCCGCAGCCGGCCGCCATCGTCGCGGCGGAGTGTGCCGAGCGCGACACCACCGCCGGCGCCGCGCCCGTTGCCGGCCTGCTCGCTTCCGATGTCGTCGAGCGTTTCCTGGGTGCCGATGGTCAGCACGGGGTGCGGACTGCACTCGATGAACAACCGGTGGCCGCTGTGCCGGAGCGCCCGTACGGCCTCTTCGTACCGGACCGTGTGCCGCAGGTTGGAGTACCAGTAGTCGGCGTCCATGGCAGTGGTGTCCAGCAGGCCGCCGGTGAGCGTCGAATACAGCGGCACGGTCGAGGGACGCGGTGTGATGTGGGCGAGAGCATCGAGTACCCGGCCGCGGATGCGCTCGACGTGGGGCGAGTGGGAGGCATAGTCGACGGGGATCGTTCGGGCGCGGACACCCTGTTCCCGGTAGGCGGCGACGATACGGTGCACGGCGTCGGTGTCACCCGCGATGACCGTGGTACCGGGGCCGTTCACGGCGGCGACGGAGGCACGCCCGTCGTGGTGTCGCGCCAGGTCGGCGGCGATCCGTTCGGCAGGCAGGGGAACGGAGGCCATGGTGCCGGTGCCGCCGAGTTCGGTGAGGGCGCGGCTGCGGAGGGCCACGACGGCGGCCGCGTCGTCCAGGGAGAGCGCCCCGGCGACACACGCGGCGGCTATCTCTCCCTGGGAGTGGCCCACGACGGCGTCCGGACGGGCCCCGTAGGAACGCCACACTTCGGCGAGCGAGACCATCACGGCGAACAGCGCCGGTTGCACCACGTCGACCCGGTCGAGCATCGGTCCCGCTTCCGGGTCCCGCAGCACGTCGGTCAGCGACCAGTCGACGTACGGCGCCAAGGCCGTTGCGCAGGCCTCGATGCGCTCCCGGAAGGGGGTGGAGGAGGTGAGGAGTTCGCTTGCCATGCCGGGCCATTGGGAGCCCTGGCCGGGGAAGACGAAGGCGACTCTGCCCTCAGTCGTGTGTCCTTGCAGGGTGTTGGGGGTGGTTTCGCCGTTGGCGAGTGCGGTGAGGCCGTTGAGCAGGTCGGTGGTGTCGGTGGCGATGACGGCGGCGCGGTGGGTGAAGTGGGTGCGGGTGGTGGCGAGTGTGCGGGCGACGGCGGTGGGGTCGAGGTGGGGGTGGTGGGTGAGGTGGTGGTGCAGGCGGGTGGCTTGGGCTTTGAGGGCGGTTTGGGTCTTTGCGGAGAGGAGGTAGGGCAGGGGGGTGTGTGCGGGGGGTTGTTCGGTGTGCTGGTTGGTGCTGGTGCTGGTGCTGGTGCTGGTGCTGGTGCTGGTGCTGGTGCTGGTGGTGGGTGGGGGTGCTGCTTCGAGGATGAGGTGGGCGTTGGTGCCGCTGATGCCGAAGGAGGAGACGGCGGCGCGGCGGGGGTGGTCGGTGTGGGGCCAGGGGGTCTGTTCGGTGAGGAGTTTGACCGCGCCCGATTCCCAGTCGACGTGTGGTGTGGGCTCGTCGATGTGGAGGGTCTTGGGTAGTACGCCGTGGTGGATGGCTTGGACCATTTTGATGACGCCGGCGATGCCTGCGGCGGCTTGGGTGTGGCCGATGTTGGATTTGACGGAGCCGAGCCACAGGGGCTGTTCCGTGGGCCGGTTCTGGCCGTAGGTGGCGAGGAGGGCTTGGGCTTCGATGGGGTCGCCGAGTCGGGTGCCGGTGCCGTGTGCTTCGACGGCGTCGACGTCGGTGGGGTGCAGGCCCGCGTTGGTGAGGGCTTGGTGGATGACGCGTTGCTGGGAGGGGCCGTTGGGGGCGCTGAGCTGGCTGCTGGCGCCGTCCTGGTTGACGGCGCTGCCGCGGATGACGGCGAGGACGGGGTGGCCGTTGCGCTGGGCGTCGGAGAGGCGCTCCAGGAGGACGAGGCCTACGCCCTCGCCCCAGCCGGTGCCGTCGGCTTCGGCGGCGAAGGGCTTGCAGCGGCCGTCGGGTGCGAGCCCGCGCTGCCGGCTGAACTCCACGAACAACGTCGGTGTCGCGAGCACGGTGACGCCGCCGGCGAGGGCGAGTTCGCACTCGCCGGAGCGCAGTGCCTGCGCGGCCAGATGGATCGCGACGAGCGAGGACGAGCAGGCGGTGTCCACGCTGACGGCGGGGCCCTCGAGGCCGAAGGTGTACGACACCCGGCCCGACGCGACACTGTAGGCACTGCCCAGCCCCAGGTGCCCTTCGAAGCCGTCGGGCATCCGCTGGATCATCCGTGCCGCGTAGTCCCCGTACATGACGCCGGTGAAGACGCCGGTGCGGCTGCCGCGGAGCCGGGTGGGGTCCAGGCCGGCGCGTTCGAGGGTTTCCCAGGCGGTCTCCAGCAGCAGGCGCTGCTGGGGGTCGATGGTGAGGGCTTCGCGGGGGCTGATGCCGAAGAACTCGGCGTCGAAGTGGTCGGCGTCGTGGAGGAAGCCGCCTTGGCGGGCGTAGCTCGTGCCGGTGGTGTCGGGGTCGGGGTCGAAGAGGTTGTCGAGGTCCCAGCCGCGTTGGGTGGGGAAGTCGCCGATGGCGTCGCCGGCGTGGGTGAGCAGGTGCCACAGGTCCTCGGGGGAGCTGACGCCGCCTGGGTAGCGGCAGGCCATCGACACCACGGCGATCGGCTCCCGGGAAGCCTGCGTCAACCGGTCCTGCAGACGCCGCAGCCGCTCGTTCTCCAGCAGCGAGGCGCGCAGCGCTGCAACGACCTTGCCATCCGGGGGCACGCTCATCATCAGCTCCGTCCGTCGTGGGACTGGTCGGACCGGCCGCGCGTGTCCCGCGCACGAACGCCCTGACAGGATGCGAGCCGGGCGTGATCGGTCTTCGTCATGGTCACCAGGCCCTCTTAAGCCGAGCTAGGCGAGTTCTGAAGATGGCGGAGAGCCCGCACCGCTTCTGGGAACAGCGGTGCGGGGGCCGCCGGCGAACCGGGCGGCCCCCGCACAGGACCTGTCGCGGCCCGGTCACCGACCAGGGCCGCCCGCCGTCACCAGCTGACCGGCAGCTCGTGGACTCCGTACGTGTTCATCGCCTCTCGGGTTCTGATGTCCTGCGGCGACGCTGCCAGCCGCAACCCGGGGAAGCGGCGCAGCAGCAGCCGCAGCGCGATCCGGATCTCGATCCTGGCCAGGTTGTGGCCGATGCACTGGTGCAGACCGTGACCGAACGCGAGACTGCCGACACCGCCTCCCTCGGCGTGGAAGGTGTCGGGATCCTCGAAGCGCCGGCCGTCACGGTTGACCGCCGAGGTGGAGATCGTGACGGTCTCGCCCTGCCGTACCAGCACCCCGCCGATCTCGACGTCCTTGAGGGCGGCCCGCGAGACGAACTGGACCACCGACAGATAGCGCAGCAGTTCGTTGACCGTCTGGTCGTCCACCTGGCTCCCGTCGCCCTGCGCGGCCCGCGCCTTGTCGTCCTGGAGCAGCAAGTACACGCTCATCGCGATCATGTTCGCCGTGGTCTCATGACCCGCGACCAGCATCAGGAACGTCAGCCCGGCGAGCTCGTCGTCGTTGAGCTCACCGACACCGATCAGCTCGCTGAGCAGGTCGTCGCCCGGAGCGGCCCGCCGCGCCCTGACCAGTTCGCGCATCAGCTCACCGGTGCGCCGTGCGGCGGCCGCGACCTCCGCGGGCGGGGTGGTCGGCGAGAGCATCGGCACCCGCAGCTTCTGCAGCTGAGCCGCCAGATCGGCGTCGGCACCCATCAGCTCACAGATCACCAGGACCGGCAGCGGCAGCGCGAACGCCGCCATCAGATCGGCCGGAGACCCGTCGGCCTCCAACGCGTCCAGGCAGGCCGTGGCGATCCGCTCGATCGCCGGCTCCAGCTCCCGTACCCGCCGCACCGTGAAGTGCCGGCTGAGCGGCTTGCGGTAGCGGGTGTGCTCCGGCGGGTCCATCCCGATGAACATGCCGGGCTGCGCCGGACCGAGCTTGCCTCCCATCACGATGGGCGAGCTGCGCAGGTCGTGACGCGCACTGAACGAGACGTCGGCGAGCACCTCCTGCGCCAGGTCGTAGCCCGTGACCAGCCATCCCTGATGACCGTCGGGATAGGTCATCCGGGCGATCGGCCGCTCCTCACGGAGCGCGCCGAGCTCCTCCGGCGGAGAGAAGGGGCAGCTCCGGGCCGTCGGCATCCCATCGACCACGGGTTCGGTGTGCGTCATTGCGCTCTCCTCGCATTCCTTGAGTTCATCGATGGCCTTCATCGGCCCGCACTCGCTTCCGCAGCCGCGGCGGACGGCTCCTGCGCGCCCTGCCCGACCAGGGCCATCCGGACGAGGTCGTCGACACCCGCGGTCTCGATCGCGTCCGCCCGGTCCAGCTCCTCGGGATCCGCCGCGCCGTGCGTTTCACCCGGCCCGTCCGCCAGGCGCACCAGCACGTCGAGCAGGCCGGCCTCCCGCAACCGGGCTGCCGAGACCCTCGCCAGCGCCCGGCGCAGTCTGGCCTCGTCGTCGTCCCCCTCGCTCCCGGCCTCCGCGGCGGGAACCACTTGGGTGCGCAGGTGGCGGGCCAGGGCGGCAGGTGTCGGATGGTCGAACGCCAGGGTCGGGTGCAACTGCAGGCCGGTGACCGCGTTCAGCCGGTTGCGCAGTTCGACGGCGGTCAGCGAGTCGAAACCCATGTCCATCAGGCCGCGCTCGGTGTCGACCGTGTCGGCCGCGGAGTGGCCCAGGACCAGGGCGATCTCGCCGCACACCAGGTCGAGGAGGAGGCGGTCCTGCTCGGCGGGTTCCAGGCCTGCCAGCCACTGGATGACAGAACGGCCGCCGGCCCGTGCACGCCGGACCGGAACGCGCGCCAAGTGCCGCAGCGGCGCAGGCAGTTCCCGGACCTCCGCCGCCGACCGCAGGCCATGGGGATCCAGCTGGATGGGGAGGAGGGTGGGTTTGGTGGTGGTGAGGGTGGTGTCGAGGAGGTGGAGGGCTTGGGGGGTGGTGAGGGGGGTGGTGCCGTTTTGGGTGAGGCGTTGGTGTTGTTGGTGGGTGAGTTGGGCGGTGATGGTGCTGGTTTGTTGCCAGAGGCCCCAGGCGAGTGAGGTGGCGGGGAGGCCTTGGGTGTGGCGGTGGTGGGCGAGGGTGTCGAGGAAGGTGTTGGCGGCGGCGTAGTTGGCTTGGCCGGGGTTGCCGAGGGTGCCGGCGGCTGAGGAGAAGAGGATGAAGTGGGTGAGGGTGGGGGTGTGTTGGGTGTGGGTGTGGAGGTGCCAGGCGGCGTCGGCTTTGGGTTTGAGGGTGGTGGTGAGGTGGTGGGGGGTGAGGGTGGTGAGGGTGGCGTCGTGGGTGGTTGCGGCGGTGTGGATGACGGTGGTGAGGGGGTGTTCGGTGGGGATGGTGGTGAGGAGGTCGGCGAGTTGGTGGGGGTCGGAGACGTCGCAGGCGGTGATGGTGACTTTGGTGCCGAGTTGGGTGAGGTGTTGGGTGAGTTCTGTGGTGTGGGGGGCGTTGGGTCCTTGGCGGCTGGTGAGGAGGAGGTGTTGGGGGTGGTGGTGGGTGGCGAGGTGGGTGGCGATGAGGCGGCCGAGGGTGCCGGTGCCGCCGGTGATGAGGATGGTGCCGTTGGGGTTGAGGGGGGTGTGGGTGGTTGGTTGGGCGGTGGTTTTGGTGAGTTGTGGGGTGTGGGGGGTGTTGTTGCGGATGGTGGTTTGGGGGTGGGTGGTGGTGAGTTGGTGGAGGAGGGTGGGGTTGAGGGTGGTGGTGTGGGGTGGGGTTTCGAGGTCGATGAGGGTGATGCGGTGGGGGTGTTCGGTTTGGGCTGTGCGCAGGAGTCCCCAGGTGGTTGCGTGGGGGAGGTTGGGGGTGTGGGTGTCGTGGGTGGTGGTGTTGGCGTGGTGGGTTATGACGGTGAGTTGGGTGTGGGTGAGGTGGGGGTTGGTGAGGAAGTCTTGGGTGAGGGTGAGTGTGTGTTGGGTGAGGTGGTGGGTGTCGGGGAGGGGGTTGGGGTTGGTGGGGTCGGTGGCTGGGAGTGTGGTGAGGAGGATGTCGGGGGTGGGGTGGTGTTGTTCTGTGATGGCGTGGGTGAGGTCGGTGAGGTTGGCGTAGGTGGGGATGGGGTGGTCGGGGTCGTGGGGCAGTGGGGTGCCGAGGATGGCGATGCGGGGGGTTCCTGTACGCGGTTCCGGCTCCGCAGGCACCCATTCCAACTCCCACAACGCGTTGTGCAACGCCGGGTCGCCCAGAGCCAGTTGATCGGCCGTGACAGGACGGACCGCCAGCATCTCCACCATCAGCACCGGCATTCCCGACGGGTCGGTCGCCGCGAGCGACAGAGTCTCCTCGCCGGTGCGTGACAGCCGGACCCGCAGGGCCGTGGCACCGGTGGAGTGCAGCGTGACACCGCTCCATGAGAACGGCAGCCGCGTCGGCTCGGACTCCGAGGCACCGGACAGCCCGATGGCGGAGACGTGCAGGGCCGAATCCAGCAGGGCGGGATGGACACCGAATCCCGCCGTGCCGACGTCATGAGCAAGAGCAACCTCGGCGTATACCTCGTCCCCGTCGCGCCAGGCGGCCTGCAGTCCCTGGAACACCGGACCGTAGTTGAGTCCCATGTCGCTCAGCCGCGCATAGAGGTCGTCGACCTCCACGGCGACCGCGGCCGCAGGCGGCCACTCCGCGGGGAACTCGGGCGCGGAACGCGTATCCGCCGCGAGTGTTCCCTCCGCGTGCCGAACCCACTCGGCGCCGTCGACGTCGTCGCCCCGCCTCGAATGCACCGCGACGGACCTGGTCCCCCCGTCGTCAGGGGCACCGACCGTCACCTGCACGCGAACGGCGTCATCGCTGGGCACCACCAAGGGCTCGTACAGCGTCAAGTCCCGGACACAACCGGCCCCCACACGCTCGCCGGCGTGGAGGGCGAGGTCGATGTAGGCGGTGCCGGGCAGGAGAGGGGTCTCCAGGACGGCGTGGTCGGCGAGCCAGGGGTGGCTGGTGAGGGAGAGCTGTCCGGTGAAGAGGTGTCCGCCGTCGGGGAGCGGCACGCCGGCACCGAGCAGCGGATGAGCCGTCGCGTTGAGACCCGCTGAGGTGACGTCAGCGGTGATCGCCGGAGTCAGCCAGTACTGCTGGTGTTGGAAGGGGTAGGTGGGGAGGGGGGTGGGTGGTGTGGTGGGGAGGGCTTTGTGCCAGTTGATGGGGGTGCCGGTGTTGTGGAGGGTGGTGAGTGCGTGGGTGAGGGTGTGGGTGGGGTGGTGTTGGGGGTGGAGGGTGTGGGTGATGGTGATGGGGTCGGGGCTGGTGGTGTCGGTCTGGTTGTCGAGGCGGTTGTCGAGGGTGTGGTTGTTGAGGGTGGTGAGGGTGGTGTCGGGTCCGATTTCGAGGTAGGTGGTGACGCCTTGGTGGTTCAGGTGGGTGATGGATTGGTGGTAGTGGACGGGTTGGCGGGCGTGGGTGGTCCAGTGGTGGGTGGGCAGTGGGTCGGTGGTGGTGGTTGCGGTGTGGTTGGTGATGAGGGGTGTGTGGGGTGTGTGGTGGGTGATATGGCGTGTGGTGTGGGTGAGTTGGTCGAGGATGGGGTCGAGGTGGGGGGAGTGGTAGCCGTGGGTGGTGTTGAGGATTTTGGTTTTGATTCCTTGTTGCTGGAAGTGGGTGGTGATGTGGTGGACGGTGGTGTGGTGGCCTGCGATGACGGTGGTGGTGGGGGTGTTGTGGGCGGCGATGGTGACGTCGGTGATGTGGTGTTGGGTGAGGTAGTGGGTGAGGGGTTGGGGTGGGAGGTTGATGCTGGCCATGGTGCCGGTGGGGGGGAGGGTGTGCATGAGGTGGGCGCGGGTGGTGATGAGGTGGGCGGCGTCGGTGAGGGTGAGGATGCCGGCGGTGTGGGCTGCGGTGATTTCGCCGAGGGAGTGGCCGAGGTGGTAGTGGGGGTGGATGCCGTAGTCGTGGGTGAGGAGGTGGTAGAGGGCGGTTTGGAGGGCGAAGAGGGCGGGTTGGGTGTAGAGGGTGGTGTTGAGCAGGCCGGTGAGGGGGTCGTTGGGGGTGGCCCACATGATGTGTTGGAGGGGGTGGTCGAGGTGGGGGTCGAGGGCGTGGCAGACGCGGTCGAGGTGGTGGGCGAAGGCGGGGTTGGTGGTGTAGAGGTCGTGGCCCATGCCGGGGTGTTGGGTGCCTTGGCCGCTGAAGCAGAACGCGATTTTCCCCCCTCCGTCGCTGGTGGTGGTGTGGGTGAGGTGGGGGTGGGGTTGGCCGGTGGTGAGGGCGTGGAGGGCGTTGAGGCGTTGGGTGGTGGTGCCGTGGGTGATGGCGGCGCGGTGGGTGAAGTGGGTGCGGGTGGTGGCCAGGGCGCGGGCGACGGCGCTGGTGTGGAGGTGGGGGTGGTGGGTGAGGTGGGTGTGCAGGCGGGCGGCTTGGGCCTGGAGGGCCTGGGGGGTGCGGGCTGAGAGCAGCCACGGCGCCGGTCCGTCCATGGCCGGGTCGGCGTCCGCTTGATCGGCCGGCACCGATCCGACCGGCGCCAGTCCCTCCGCCGCGGGAGGCAATTCGGCCGGCGTCTGGGTGGGAGGTGTCTCGACCGGTGCCGCTTCGAGGATGACGTGGGCGTTCGTCCCACTCACACCGAACGAGGACACGCCCGCCCGAGCAGGACGCCCGGTCTGTGGCCACGGGACGGCTTCGGTGAGCAGTTCCACCGCCCCCGACTCCCAGTCCACATGAGGCGTGGGCTCGTCGATGTGCAGGCTCTTGGGTAGGAAGCCGTGGCGGATGGCCTGCACCATTTTGATGACGCCGGCGATGCCTGCGGCGGCTTGGGTGTGGCCGATGTTGGATTTGACGGAGCCGAGCCACAGGGGCTGTTCCGTGCGCCGGTTCTGGCCGTAGGTGGCGAGGAGGGCCTGGGCTTCGATGGGGTCGCCGAGTCGGGTGCCGGTGCCGTGTGCCTCGACGGCGTCGATCTGGTCGGGTGTGAGGCGGGCGTTGGCGAGGGCTTGGTGGATGACGCGTTGCTGGGAGGGGCCGTTGGGGGCGGTCAGGCCGTTGCTGGCGCCGTCCTGGTTCAGTGCGCTGCCGCGGATGACGGCGAGGACCTGATGGCCGTTGCGCTGGGCGTCGGAGAGGCGCTCCAGCAGGACGAGGCCCACGCCCTCGCCCCAGCCGGTGCCGTCAGCTCCGGCGGCGAACGACTTGCAGCGGCCGTCACGGGCCAGGCCCCGCTGCCGGCTGAACTCGATGAACGTGGTCGGCGAGGCCATGACGGTGACGCCGCCAGCGAGGGCGAGTTCGCATTCACCCGTCCGTAGTGCCTGCGCCGCCTGGTGCATGGCCACCAGGGACGAGGAACAGGCCGTGTCGACGGTCACCGCCGGACCCTCGAAGCCCAAGGTGTAGGAGATACGGCCCGAGGCCACGCTGTACGAATTTCCGGTACCGAGGAAGCCTTCGAAGCCTTCCGGTATGCGTTGCATCAGGCGGCCGGCGTAGTCGCCGTACATGACACCGACGAAGACTCCGGTACGACTGCCACGAAATGAGCCCGGAGTGAGGCCCGCCTGTTCGAACGTCTCCCAGGCGGTCTCCAGGAGCAGGCGCTGCTGGGGGTCGGTGGCCGCTGCCTCACGAGGACTGATCCCGAAGAAATCCGGGTCGAACTCGTCGGCGTCGTACAGGAAGCCGCCCTCGCGGGCGTAGCTCTTGCCGATGGCTTCGGGGTCCGGGTCGTACAGCCCCTCGACGTCCCAACCGCGATTCGTGGGGAACTCTCCGATGCCGTCTCTCCCTGCGGCAACCAGGTCCCACAGGTCATCGGGCGACGTGACGCCGCCGGGGTATCGGCAGGCCATGGACACGATCGCGATCGGTTCGTCGGCGGACCGGGCCGCGACAGCTGTGGTCGCCGGGTCCTTTCCCCTGCCGATCAGGGACTGGCGCAGGAAGCCTGCGAGTGCCTGGGCCGATGGGTAGTCGAACACGACGGTTGCCGGCAGGGGCAGGCCGGTGGCGCCGGAGAGCTGGTTGCGCAGTTCGACGGCGGTCAGCGAGTCGAAACCGAGTTCCTGGAAGGCCCGTTCGGGGTCTACGGCCTCGGGGGAGCCGTGCCCCAGGACTGCCGCGGTCTGCTGCCGCACCAGGTCGAGGAGGAGGCGGTCCTGCTCGGCGGGTTCCAGGGCCGCCAGCCGACGTCCGAGCGGGGCCTTCTCGGTGGCGACGCGAACCGGTGTCCTGACCAGGCTGCGCAGCATCGGCGACAAGGTGCCGGCTTCCGCGCGCGCACGGAGTGCGCGTGGCTCCACCCGCATGGGGAGGAGGGTGGGTTTGGTGGTGGTGAGGGTGGTGTCGAGGAGGTGGAGGGCTTGGGGGGTGGTGAGGGGGGTGGTGCCGTTTTGGGTGAGGCGTTGGTGTTGTTGGTGGGTGAGTTGGGCGGTGATGGTGCTGGTTTGTTGCCAGAGGCCCCAGGCGAGTGAGGTGGCGGGGAGGCCTTGGGTGTGGCGGTGGTGGGCGAGGGTGTCGAGGAAGGTGTTGGCGGCGGCGTAGTTGGCTTGGCCGGGGTTGCCGAGGGTGCCGGCGGCTGAGGAGAAGAGGATGAAGTGGGTGAGGGTGGGAGTGTGTTGGGTGTGGGTGTGGAGGTGCCAGGCGGCGTCGGCTTTGGGTTTGAGGGTGGTGGTGAGGTGGTGGGGGGTGAGGGTGGTGAGGGTGGCGTCGTGGGTGGTTGCGGCGGTGTGGATGACGGTGGTGAGGGGGTGTTCGGTGGGGATGGTGGTGAGGAGGTCGGCGAGTTGGTGGGGGTCGGAGACGTCGCAGGCGGTGATGGTGACTTTGGTGCCGAGTTGGGTGAGGTGTTGGGTGAGTTCTGTGGTGTGGGGGGCGTTGGGTCCTTGGCGGCTGGTGAGGAGGAGGTGTTGGGGGTGGTGGTGGGTGGCGAGGTGGGTGGCGATGAGGCGGCCGAGGGTGCCGGTGCCGCCGGTGATGAGGATGGTGCCGTTGGGGTTGAGGGGGGTGTGGGTGGTTGGTTGGGCGGTGGTTTTGGTGAGTTGTGGGGTGTGGGGGGTGTTGTTGCGGATGGTGGTTTGGGGGTGGGTGGTGGTGAGTTGGTGGAGGAGGGTGGGGTTGAGGGTGGTGGTGTGGGGTGGGGTTTCGAGGTCGATGAGGGTGATGCGGTGGGGGTGTTCGGTTTGGGCTGTGCGCAGGAGTCCCCAGGTGGTTGCGTGGGGGAGGTTGGGGGTGTGGGTGTCGTGGGTGGTGGTGTTGGCGTGGTGGGTTATGACGGTGAGTTGGGTGTGGGTGAGGTGGGGGTTGGTGAGGAAGTCTTGGGTGAGGGTGAGTGTGTGTTGGGTGAGGTGGTGGGTGTCGGGGAGGGGGTTGGGGTTGGTGGGGTCGGTGGCTGGGAGTGTGGTGAGGAGGATGTCGGGGGTGGGGTGGTGTTGTTCTGTGATGGCGTGGGTGAGGTCGGTGAGGTTGGCGTAGGTGGGGATGGGGTGGTCGGGGTCGTGGGGCAGTGGGGTGCCGAGGATGGCGATGCGGGGGGTTCCTGTACGCGGTTCCGGCTCCGCAGGCACCCATTCGACCTCGAACAGGGAGTTGCTGATATCGGCATCAGCGGGTGCCAATTGCTCAGCAGTGACCGGCCTCGTCGTCAACGCGTCGACCGTTATCACCGGGGTGCCGGTGTCATCCGTCGCGGTGAGTGTCAGGGTGTCCTCGCCGGTGCGTGACAGCCGGACCCGCAGGGCCGTGGCACCGGTGGAGTGCAGCGTGACACCGCTCCACGAGAACGGCAGCCGTACGTCGGGCTCGCTGTCCCCGGTTCGGTCCAGGCCGAGCCCCAGCGGGTGCAGCGCACTGTCCAGGAGCGCCGGGTGCATCCCGAATCGCGCGCCGCTCGACGCGTCGTGGTGGGCCACCTCCGCGTAGAGCGTCTCGCTCTTCCGCCAGGCCGCGCGCAGGCCTTGGAAGGCCGGACCGTAGTGATAGCCGAGGTCGGCGAGCTGGTCGTAGAACTCGTCGACGCCGACCGGTGCAGCATCTCGCGGCGGCCAAGAGGCCGAGTCCGCCGGTGTTGAGCAAGTCTGATGTTCCGCCAGCAATCCGTGCGCGTGTTCGGTCCAGGAGCGTTCCGCGGGATCCTCGCTCTCGCTGCCCTCGGGCCGTGAGTGGACCGTAATACGGCGGTTTCCGTTCTCGTCCGGTGCGGCGACTGTGACCTGGAGCTGCACGGCACGCTGCTCATTCAGAACGAGCGGTGTCCGGAGCGTCAACTCGGCCACATGAGGGCAGTTGAGGTGTTCGCCGGCGTGGAGGGCGAGGTCGATGTAGGCGGTGCCGGGCAGGAGAGGGGTCTCCAGGACGGCGTGGTCGGCGAGCCAGGGGTGGCTGGTGAGCGAGAGGCGGCCGGTGAAGAGGTGCCCGCCGTCGGGGAGCGGCACGCCGGCACCCAGCAGCGGGTGAGCACTCTCTTCGAGCCCGGCCGCAGTGACGTCCGTGTCGGCGGCGGCCGTGAACCAGTACTGCTGGTGTTGGAAGGGGTAGGTGGGGAGGGGGGTGGGTGGTGTGGTGGGGAGGGCTTTGTGCCAGTTGATGGGGGTGCCGGTGTTGTGGAGGGTGGTGAGTGCGTGGGTGAGGGTGTGGGTGGGGTGGTGTTGGGGGTGGAGGGTGTGGGTGATGGTGATGGGGTCGGGGCTGGTGGTGTCGGTCTGGTTGTCGAGGCGGTTGTCGAGGGTGTGGTTGTTGAGGGTGGTGAGGGTGGTGTCGGGTCCGATTTCGAGGTAGGTGGTGACGCCTTGGTGGTTCAGGTGGGTGATGGATTGGTGGTAGTGGACGGGTTGGCGGGCGTGGGTGGTCCAGTGGTGGGTGGGCAGTGGGTCGGTGGTGGTGGTTGCGGTGTGGTTGGTGATGAGGGGTGTGTGGGGGGTGTGGTGGGTGATATGGCGTGTGGCGTGGGTGAGTTGGTCGAGGATGGGGTCGAGGTGGGGGGAGTGGTAGCCGTGGGTGGTGTTGAGGATTTTGGTTTTGATTCCTTGTTGCTGGAAGTGGGTGGTGATGTGGTGGACGGTGGTGTGGTGGCCTGCGATGACGGTGGTGGTGGGGGTGTTGTGGGCGGCGATGGTGACGTCGGTGATGTGGTGTTGGGTGAGGTAGTGGGTGAGGGGTTGGGGTGGGAGGTTGATGCTGGCCATGGTGCCGGTGGGGGGGAGGGTGTGCATGAGGTGGGCGCGGGTGGTGATGAGGTGGGCGGCGTCGGTGAGGGTGAGGATGCCGGCGGTGTGGGCTGCGGTGATTTCGCCGAGGGAGTGGCCGAGGTGGTAGTGGGGGTGGATGCCGTAGTCGTGGGTGAGGAGGTGGTAGAGGGCGGTTTGGAGGGCGAAGAGGGCGGGTTGGGTGTAGAGGGTGGTGTTGAGCAGGCCGGTGAGGGGGTCGTTGGGGGTGGCCCACATGATGTGTTGGAGGGGGTGGTCGAGGTGGGGGTCGAGGGCGTGGCAGACGCGGTCGAGGTGGTGGGCGAAGGCGGGGTTGGTGGTGTAGAGGTCGTGGCCCATGCCGGGGTGTTGGGTGCCTTGGCCGCTGAAGCAGAACGCGATTTTCCCCCCTCCGTCGCTGGTGGTGGTGTGGGTGAGGTGGGGGTGGGGTTGGCCGGTGGTGAGGGCGTGGAGGGCGTTGAGGCGTTGGGTGGTGGTGCCGTGGGTGATGGCGGCGCGGTGGGTGAAGTGGGTGCGGGTGGTGGCCAGGGCGCGGGCGACGGCGCTGGTGTGGAGGTGGGGGTGGTGGGTGAGGTGGGTGTGCAGGCGGGCGGCTTGGGCCTGGAGGGCCTGGGGGGTGCGGGCTGAGAGCAGCCACGGCGCCGGTCCGTCCATGGCCGGGTCGGCGTCCGCTTGATCGGCCGGCACCGATCCGACCGGCGCCAAGTCCCCGGGAGACAACTCGGCCGGCGTCTGGGTGGGAGGTGTCTCGACCGGTGCCGCTTCGAGGATGAGGTGGGCGTTGGTGCCGCTGATGCCGAAGGAGGAGACGGCGGCGCGGCGGGGGTGGTCGGTGTGGGGCCAGGGGGTCTGTTCGGTGAGGAGTTTGACCGCGCCCGATTCCCAGTCGACGTGTGGTGTGGGCTCGTCGATGTGGAGGGTCTTGGGCAGGAGGCCGTGGTGGATGGCTTGGACCATTTTGATGACGCCGGCGATGCCTGCGGCGGCTTGGGTGTGGCCGATGTTGGATTTGACGGAGCCGAGCCACAAGGGTTGGTCGGCGGGCCGGTTCTGGCCGTAGGTGGCGAGGAGGGCCTGGGCTTCGATGGGGTCGCCGAGCCGGGTGCCGGTGCCGTGTGCCTCGACGGCGTCGATCTGGTCGGGTGTGAGGCGGGCGTTGGCGAGGGCCTGGGTGATCACCCGCTGTTGTGCGGGTCCGCTGGGCGCGGTCAGGCCGTTGCTGGCGCCGTCCTGGTTCAGTGCGCTGCCGCGGATGACGGCGAGGACCTGATGGCCGTTGCGCTGGGCGTCGGAGAGGCGCTCGAGGACCAGCAGACCCACACCTTCCCCCCAGCTCGTGCCGTCGGCAGCCTCGGCGAACGCCTTGATCCGACTGTCCGGTGCCAGCCCGCGCTGTCGGCTGAACTCGATGAAACCGGCAGGCGTCGCCATCACGGCCACGCCGCCGGCCAGAGCGAGAGTGCACTCGCCCGTCCGTAGTGCCTGCGCCGCCTGGTGCATGGCCACCAGGGACGAGGAACAGGCCGTGTCGACGGTCACCGCCGGACCCTCGAGACCCAGCACATAGGAGATACGCCCCGAGCTGATGCTGGTGGCCACGCCCGTCATGAGGTAGCCCTCGGAGGCGCTGGCTCCCGGCCGACGCAGGGAGATGTATTCCTGACCGCTGACGCCGGCGAAGACGCCGGTGGGGGTGGAGCGCAGGGAGTCGGGGGCGATGCCGGCGTGTTCGAGGGCTTCCCAGGCGGTCTCCAGGAGGAGGCGCTGCTGGGGGTCCATGGCGGCGGCCTCGCGGGGGCTGATGCCGAAGAACTCGGCGTCGAAGCAGTCGGCGTCGTGGAGGAAGCCGCCCTGGCGGACGTAGGTCTTGCCGCCGGCATCGGGGTCGGGGTCGTAGAGGGCCTCGATGTCCCAGCCGCGGTTGGTGGGGAAGTCCCCGATGGCGTCCCGCCCCTCGGTGACCAACTGCCACAGCTTCTCGGGGGAGTTGACGCCACCGGGATAGCGGCACGCCATCCCGACGATCGCGATCGGCTCGGTGGAGCGCTCCTCGACGTCACGCAGACGCCGCTGGGTCTGACGGAGGTCATTCATGACCCGCTTCAGATAGGTGAGGTGCTTTTCGGCGTTTTCCGGCATCGTCTCTCCCGTGACCCGGTGGTGCGTAGCTTGCTGGACTTCAGGAACGGCCGAGTTCCCGGTCGATCAGGTCGAAGATCTCCTCCGACGACGCCGACGCGAACTCGTCGTCCGGTTCCTCGGGGACCGCCGGGGTGTCCTCGGCGCGCCGCACCCTCCGCGCCAGCGCCTCCAGGCGCTCGGCGATCCCGGCCGAGGCGCCGCCGCTGGCAGCCCACGCGCTGATCGAGCCTTCAAGGGCGGTCAGTTCGGCGAGGACGTCGTCGGCCTCCGGCTCCTGGGGCGGCAGGACCTGGTCGAGCAGGTGGTGTGCGAGGAGCCGCGGTGTGGGATGGTCGAAGACGAGCCCCGCCGGAAGCCGCAGACCGGTCACCGCGTTGAGGCGGTTGCGCAGCTCGACCGCGGTCAGTGAGTCGAAGCCGAGCTCCTTGAACGCTCTGTCGGCGGCGACTCCGTCGGAGTCGGGGTGACGCAGAACGACGGCAACTTCCGTACGGACCAAGTCGAGGAGGAAATCCTCCCGCGCGTAGACCGGCAGACCGGCCAGACGCTCCGTCATGGCCGCCACCGTTTCCGCCGCCCCCGCGGGGTCCCCGTGGCCGGTGCCCTGCAGCGCGCGCTGTGCCTCGGCTATCTCGCAGAGGAGGGGGCTGGGACGGCTTGACGTGAAGCCGAGCACGAAACGGTCCCAGGCGATGTCGGCGACCGCGAGGTACGTCTCGTCCTGCTCCACCGCCGTGACCAGGGCTGCGACTGCGGAGTCCGGTTCCATCTCCAGGATTCCCCGCCGGTCCATGTAGTCCCCGACGTCCTCGGTGACGAGCATGCCTCCGCCGCCCCACGTGCCCCAGGCGACTGAGGTGGCCACCTTCCCGCTGGACCTGCGTGCCTCGGCGAGGGCATCCAGGTACGCGTTGCCCGCTGCGTAAGCCGCGTTGCCGCCGCTGCCCCAGAGGGCCGAGCTGGACGAGAAGAGCACGAACGCGTCCAGCGCCCTGCTTTCCGCACCGCTCAGCAACTCGTCAAGAACGGCGGCCCCCAGGACCTTTCCGGCCGTAATCCGCTGGAGGTCGGCCAGGTCCGTGTCGCACACATCGGTGAACTGCTGCGCCACGCCCGCCGCATGGAAAACAGCCGTCAGGGGCTCTGCGGACGGTACGGAGGAGAGGAGGGCGGCCGCGGCCTCGCGATCGGCGACATCACAGGATACGACGGTCACCCGCGCGCCGAGAGCGGTGAGCTCGGTGATGAGCTCGGCCGCTCCAGGGGCTTCCGGGCCGCGTCGGCTGGTGAGCAGCAGGTGCTCGGCGCCGCTCCGAGCAAGCCACCGCGCGACGTGGGCACCGATGCCTCCGGTGCCCCCGGTGACCAGGACCGTGCCTCTCGGCTGCCACGCACGCGCGGAGGCCCTGTCGGCCGGAACCTGCGGTGCCCGTACTAGCCGGCGCCCGTACACACCACCGGCGCGCACGGCGACCTGGTCCTCGTCCCCCGCACTGGCCAGTACGGCCGTGAGCCGGTCCATGACCTGCTCCGTCACCTCCGCCGGCAGGTCGACCAGACCGCCCCACTGCTTCGAACGCTCCAGAGCCACCGACCGTCCGAGCCCCCAGACCTGTGCCTGGGCCGGACGGACAGCGGAATCGCCGTGCCCCGTGAGCACGCCTCCGACGGTGACGTTCCACAGTGGCCCCTCGGACCCGCTGTCCGACATCGCCTGGACGAGGGCGAGTGTCGAGGCGAGGCCGAGTGGTACCGCCGGGAACGACGGATGGGGGGCGTCGGCCAGCGCGAGCAGCGACAGCACACCGTCGATCCGCCCTACGCCACCTGAGAGTTCGCGCAGCCGGTCGGCGAGGGTCCGACGGTCGGCCGCGGCCGAATCCACGCTCCAAGTCTCCACGATCGCACCGTGCTTGCGCAGAGCGTGCGCGCACTGTGCCGTGACGTCGTCTTCGGCCAGAGTGTCCGGGACCACCAGCAGCCAGGTTCCTTCAAGGCGCGGTCCGGGCGCCGCGGCCAGCGGGCGCCAGGCGATGCGGTAGCGCCACCCGTCCAGCTGCTCGGTCTGCCGCCGGCGACGGCGCCAGGAAGCGAGCGACGGCAGCAGTCGCTTCAGCGGCTGGTCGTCGGAGACGCCCAACTCCCCGGCCAGCAACGCCACATCGTTGCGCTCCACCAGCTCCCAGAACCCAGCGTCCGACCGCTCCTCGGTCCCCGAAGCCCGCTTCTCCGGCTCGTCCAGCCAGTGACGGACCTTGTCGAAAGAGTAGGTGGGGAGGGGGGTGGGTGGTGTGGTGGGGAGGGCTTTGTGCCAGTTGATGGGGGTGCCGGTGTTGTGGAGGGTGGTGAGTGCGTGGGTGAGGGTGTGGGTGGGGTGGTGTTGGGGGTGGAGGGTGTGGGTGATGGTGATGGGGTCGGGGCTGGTGGTGTCGGTCTGGTTGTCGAGGCGGTTGTCGAGGGTGTGGTTGTTGAGGGTGGTGAGGGTGGTGTCGGGTCCGATTTCGAGGTAGGTGGTGACGCCTTGGTGGTTCAGGTGGGTGATGGATTGGTGGTAGTGGACGGGTTGGCGGGCGTGGGTGGTCCAGTGGTGGGTGGGCAGTGGGTCGGTGGTGGTGGTTGCGGTGTGGTTGGTGATGAGGGGTGTGTGGGGGGTGTGGTGGGTGATATGGCGTGTGGCGTGGGTGAGTTGGTCGAGGATGGGGTCGAGGTGGGGGGAGTGGTAGCCGTGGGTGGTGTTGAGGATTTTGGTTTTGATTCCTTGTTGCTGGAAGTGGGTGGTGATGTGGTGGACGGTGGTGTGGTGGCCTGCGATGACGGTGGTGGTGGGGGTGTTGTGGGCGGCGATGGTGACGTCGGTGATGTGGTGTTGGGTGAGGTAGTGGGTGAGGGGTTGGGGTGGGAGGTTGATGCTGGCCATGGTGCCGGTGGGGGGGAGGGTGTGCATGAGGTGGGCGCGGGTGGTGATGAGGTGGGCGGCGTCGGTGAGGGTGAGGATGCCGGCGGTGTGGGCTGCGGTGATTTCGCCGAGGGAGTGGCCGAGGTGGTAGTGGGGGTGGATGCCGTAGTCGTGGGTGAGGAGGTGGTAGAGGGCGGTTTGGAGGGCGAAGAGGGCGGGTTGGGTGTAGAGGGTGGTGTTGAGCAGGCCGGTGAGGGGGTCGTTGGGGGTGGCCCACATGATGTGTTGGAGGGGGTGGTCGAGGTGGGGGTCGAGGGCGTGGCAGACGCGGTCGAGGTGGTGGGCGAAGGCGGGGTTGGTGGTGTAGAGGTCGTGGCCCATGCCGGGGTGTTGGGTGCCTTGGCCGCTGAAGCAGAACGCGATTTTCCCCCCTCCGTCGCTGGTGGTGGTGTGGGTGAGGTGGGGGTGGGGTTGGCCGGTGGTGAGGGCGTGGAGGGCGTTGAGGCGTTGGGTGGTGGTGCCGTGGGTGATGGCGGCGCGGTGGGTGAAGTGGGTGCGGGTGGTGGCCAGGGCGCGGGCGACGGCGCTGGTGTGGAGGTGGGGGTGGTGGGTGAGGTGGGTGTGCAGGCGGGCGGCTTGGGCCTGGAGGGCCTGGGGGGTGCGGGCTGAGAGCAGCCACGGCGCCGGTCCGTCCATGGCCGGGTCGGCGTCCGCTTGATCGGCCGGCACCGATCCGACCGGCGCCAGTCCCTCCGCCGCGGGAGGCAATTCGGCCGGCGTCTGGGTGGGAGGTGTCTCGACCGGTGCCGCTTCGAGGATGAGGTGGGCGTTGGTGCCGCTGATGCCGAAGGAGGAGACGGCGGCGCGGCGGGGGTGGTCGGTGTCGGGCCAGGGGGTCTGTTCGGTGAGGAGTTTGACCGCGCCCGATTCCCAGTCGACGTGTGGTGTGGGCTCGTCGATGTGGAGGGTCTTGGGCAGGAGGCCGTGGTGGATGGCTTGGACCATTTTGATGACGCCGGCGATGCCTGCGGCGGCTTGGGTGTGGCCGATGTTGGATTTGACGGAGCCGAGCCACAAGGGTTGGTCGGCGGGCCGGTTCTGGCCGTAGGTGGCGAGGAGGGCCTGGGCTTCGATGGGGTCGCCGAGCCGGGTGCCGGTGCCGTGTGCCTCGACGGCGTCGATCTGGTCGGGTGTGAGGCGGGCGTTGGCGAGGGCTTGGTGGATGACGCGTTGCTGGGAGGGGCCGTTGGGGGCGGTCAGGCCGTTGCTGGCGCCGTCCTGGTTCAGTGCGCTGCCGCGGATGACGGCGAGGATCTGATGGCCGTTGCGCTGGGCGTCGGAGAGGCGCTCCAGCAGGACGAGGCCCACGCCCTCGCCCCAGCCGGTGCCGTCGGCTCCGGCGGCGAACGACTTGCAGCGGCCGTCACGGGCCAGGCCCCGCTGCCGGCTGAACTCCGTGAAGATGCCCGGGCTCGGCATGACCGTGACGCCGCCGGCCAGAGCGAGAGTGCACTCGCCCGTCCGTAGTGCCTGCGCCGCCTGGTGCATGGCCACCAGGGACGAGGAACAGGCCGTGTCGACGGTCACCGCCGGACCCTCGAAGCCCAAGGTGTAGGAGATACGGCCCGAGGCCACGCTGTTGGCGATACCTGTCAGGAGGTAGCCGTCGGCTCCGGTTCCGCCACCGTGACGCAGGGACGCGTAGTCCTGGCTGGCGATGCCGGCGAAGACGCCGGTGGGGGTGGAGCGCAGGGAGTCGGGGGCGATGCCGGCGTGTTCGAGGGCTTCCCAGGCGGTCTCCAGGAGGAGGCGCTGCTGGGGGTCCATGGCGGCGGCCTCGCGGGGGCTGATGCCGAAGAACTCGGCGTCGAAGCAGTCGGCGTCGTGGAGGAAGCCGCCCTGGCGGACGTAGGTCTTGCCGCCGGCATCGGGGTCGGGGTCGTAGAGGGCCTCGATGTCCCAGCCGCGGTTGGTGGGGAAGTCCCCGATGGCGTCCCGCCCCTCGGTGACCAACTGCCACAGCTTCTCGGGGGAGTTGACGCCACCGGGATAGCGGCACGCCATCCCGACGATCGCGATCGGCTGCTGCTCCCTCGCCTCGTTCTCCCGGAGCTGCCGGCGTGCCTGGTGCAGGTCCGTGGTCACCCGCTTGAGATAGGTGCGGAGGGTGTCCTCGTTGGCCATACGACTGTCAGCTCCTTGGAATCCCGGTCCGGTCGTGTTCGGTCATGCGTCCTTGAGCCATGTGCCGGCGGGTCGCGCGTCCTCGACAGGCGTGTGTTCGCCCTCGTCGCTCCGCGACCGCTCCCGACGGGTCACAGCTCGTTCTCGATGAAGGCGAAGATCTCGTCGTCACTGGCCGAGTCGATGAGCCCGGCGACGTCCGCCTCCGGTGTGGCGCCGGACCGGGCACCGGGGGCGTCCACCTGGTCGAGCCGGAAGAGGAAGTCCCTCACCCGGTCGGAGATCTGGTCGCGTACGTCCTGGTCCTCGGCAGCGGACAGCGCGAGTTTCTCCAGGCGCTCCAGGCCGTCCAGGACCACCTGGTGGGCGGCCGCGCCTCGGGGTACCAGCTCCGAGTGCAGGCGGGCGGCCAGCGCCGTCGGCGTCGGATTGTCGAATACCACGGTCGACGGCAGGCGCAGGCCGACGGCTTTGCCCAGCCGGTTGCGCAGTTCCACCGCGGTCAGCGAGTCGAAGCCGAGTTCCTTGAACGCCCGCGACTCGTCGATGGACGAGTGGTCCGAGTGGCCGAGCACCACGGCGGCGTTCGTGCGGACGAGTTCCACCAGGAGGTCGAGCTGTCGATCGGGAGTGATCCCGCTCAGCCGCTGTGCCCAGTCCTCGGCCGGCGTGTCCTGCGCGGGGCCGGAGCCGATGACGCGGCGCCCTGGGCCACGGACCAGTCCCCGCAGGATCGGCGGGAGCGTTCCAGCCGTGGCCAGCGAGCGCAGCACCCCGAGGTCGAACCGGACCGGAACGGCGACGGCACGGTAGGAGCCGAGCGCGGCGTCGAGCAGTGACAGGGCCTGGGCCGTGGGCATGGCCGTGATGCTGGCCCGGGCCAGCCGTGCCCGGTCGGCATGCTGGAGCTGTGCGGTGAGTTGGCTGGTCTGCTCCCACAGGCCCCAGGCGAGTGAGGTGGCGGGCAGGCCGAGGGACCGGCGGTGCTGGGCCAGGGCGTCGAGGAAGGTGTTGGCGGCGGCGTAGCCCGCCTGCCCGGCGTTGCCGAGCACGCCCGCGGCGGAGGAGAACAGGACGAAGGCGCCGATGTCGAGGTCCTTCGTGAGGTGGTGCAGGTTCCAGGCGGCGTCCATCTTCGGACGCAGGACGGTGTCCACACGCTCGGGTGTCAGGGCCGGGAGGACGGCGTCGTCGAGGACGGCGGCGGCGTGTACGACGGCCGTGAGCGGATGGTCGTCGGGGACCGAGGCGAGCAGCGCTGCCAGGGCCTCGGGGTCCGCGGCGTCGCAGGCGGCGATGGTGACCTGGGCGCCCAGGGCGGTCAGGTCGGCCCGTAGTTCCTCGGCTGCTTCGGCGTCCGGTCCCTGACGACTGATCAGCACCACGTGTCGTACGCCGTGTTCGACGACTAGGTGACGGGCCGTCAGGCCGCCCAGTGTGCCGGTGCCACCGACGATGAGCGCGGTGCCGTCGGGGTCGAGGGCGCGCGGGAGAGTGAGTACCAGCTTGCCGGTGTGGCGCGCCTGGCCGAGGTACCGCAGCGCGTCGGGTGCCGTGCGCACGTCCCATGCCGTGTACGGCAGCGGGCGCAGTGCACCGCGCGCGAAGAGGTCGGCCAGCTCGGCCAGCATCTCCTGGACGTGTTCTGGTCCGTCGGAGTCCAGGTTGAACGTCCGGTACCGCACCCCGGGATGAGCGGCGGCCACTTCGGTGGCGTCGCGCCGGTCGGTCTTGCCCATCTCCAGGAAGTGACCGCCGCGCGGCAGCAGCCGCAGCGAGGCGTCGACGAAGTCGTGCGCCAGGGAGTTGAGAACGACATCGACTCCCTCGCCGCCGGTGGCCGCCAGGAACTCGTCCGCGAAGTCCAGCGTGCGGGAGTCGGCGATGTGGTCCTCGGCGAACCCGTCGGCCCGCAGTAGGTGTTGCTTGGGCAGGGAAGCGGTGGTGAAGATCTCCGCGCCGAGGTGCCGGGCGAGCTGGACGGCGGCCATTCCCACGCCGCCGGTCGCGGTGTGAATCAGCACGCGCTGCCCGGGACGCAGATCGGCCAGGTGCTTGAGGCCGTAGTAGGCGGTGAGGAAGACCACCGGGGTCGATGCCGCCTGGGAGTAGCTCCAGCCGGCGGGGACCGGCACGACCAGCCGGTGGTCGGTGACCGCGAGTGGCCCGACCGCGCCGGTGAACAGTCCCATGACCCGGTCGCCCACTGCGATGCCGGAGACCTCGGGACCGGTCTCGACGACCACCCCGGCCGCCTCGCTGCCCATGATCTCCTGTCCGGGCACCATGCCCAGCGCGACCAGCGCGTCCCGGAAGTTCAACCCGGCCGCCCGCACGGAGATCCTGATTTCTCCGTCCGCCAGCGGCCGCTGCGCCGCCGGATTGTCGACCGCCGTCAGCGACTCCAGGGTGCCGGGCTCGCTCACGTCGATCCGCCATGCACGGTCCCCGGGCAGCTCCAGCGTCCGGGAGGCTCCGGCGCGGGTCAGCCGCGGTGCGTGGAACACCCCGCCGCGGACGGCGAGTTGGGGTTCCCCGACGGTCAGTGCCGTGGTCACCAGTTCGGCGGACCGGTCGGTGCCGTCGAGGTCGACCAGCACGATCCGATCGGGGTTCTCTGACTGCGCCGTGCGCACCAGGCCCCAGATCGCGGCCTGCGGCAGGTCGCGGTCCGCCTCCTGGTCGGTCACGGCGACCGCCCGGTCGGTGAGGACGGCCAGCCGGCTCTCGGCGAAGCGGTCGTCCGCCAGCCAGCCCTGGAGCAGGCCGAGCACGGTGTCCAGCACCTCCCGGGTGCGGCGGGTCGTGTCCTCGTCCGTACGTCCGGGTGCGAGGACGAGGACGCTCTCCGGAACCGGAGCACCCTCGTCCACCGCCCGCACCAGCGCGGCCAGGTCCGGATACACCGGCACCGAACCCGCTGCGCCGGCGGCCACCGCGGCCGCCGGCAGCCCGTCGCCGACGACGGCGATCGGCCCGTCCAGGGCGGCTCGGGCCGGGACCGGAACGGCCGTCCAGTCCAGATGGAACAGCGCGTCGTGACGGTCGGGCCGTGCGGCGGACAGCAGATCGGTGCTGAGCGGACGCATGGTGAGCGACCCGATGGCGGCGACCGGCGTGCCCGAGGCGTCGGCCACATCCAGGGCCACCGTGTCGTCGCCGGTGCGGGTCAGCCGCACGCGGAGCCGGGACGCACCGGTGGCGTACAGCCTGACGTCGTTCCAGACGAACGGCAGCTGCACCCCTGCGGCCACATACCCGCCCGTTCCGCCGTCGGCGGTGTCGAGGCCGATCGAGTGCAGCGCGGCGTCCAGCAGCGCGGGATGGACGCCGTACCCGGCCGGGTCGCCCGGCTCCTCCAGTACGACGTCGGCGTACACGGCCGTCCCGTCCCACCAGGCGCCGCGCAGCCCGCGGAACGGGGTCCCGTAGGCCAGGCCGATTCCGGCCAGCCGGTCGTACAGGTCCGTGTGGTCCAGCGCGGTGGCGTCGGCCGGCGGCCAGGTCCCGAAGTCGAAGGTGTCGGGCGTGCCCTCCGGTTCGAGTACGGCCGTGGCGTGCAGCAGCCACGGTGTTCCCGGCTCGGCGTCCGCGGGCCGGGAGTGCACGGTGCAGCTCTGCCGGCCGTCGTGCTCGGTGGCGCCCACCGTGACCTGAAGGTGGACGGCTCCCCGTTCGGGGAGGACCAGCGGCGCCTGAAGGGTGAGTTCGCCGATCCGACCGCAGCCGCTGTGGGCGCCGGCGTGCAGCAGGACGTCCACGAACGCGGTCCCGGGCAGCAGCACCTGTTCCAGGACGGCGTGCCCGGCCAGCCACGGATGTGTCTGGAGGGACAGGCGGCCCGTGAACAGGTGCCCCTGGCCGTCGGGGAGTTCCACGAGCGCGCTCAGCAGCGGATGATCCGTCGGCGTCAGCCCGGTGGCGTCGGCATCCGCGGTGATCGGCGCGTCCAGCCAGTGCCGCTGGTGCTGGAAGCCGTAGGTGGGCAGCGGCACGGTCCGACCCGCGCCCAGCACGGCCGACCAGTCCACGGCGACCCCTTGCAGGTGGGCGGCGGCGAGTGCGGTGGTGATCCGCGTCCGGTCGCCGTGGTCGCGCCGCAGCGTGTGCAGTACGGCGACGTCGGCGTCCGCGTCCCCCGCCGTCTCCTGCAGCGACGTGGCGAGCATGGGATGCGGGCTGGTCTCCAGGAAGACCCGGTGTCCGTCGGCCAGCAGCGCTCGCGTCGCCGCCTCGAACTCCACCGGCTCGCGCATGTTGCGGTACCAGTAGGCGGCGTCGAGCCGGCTGGTGTCGAGCAGTGCGCCGGTCACCGTCGAGTAGAACGGCACCGACGAGGAGCGCGGAGCCACCGGGGCCAGCACCTCGGAGAGGTGGTCGTGGAAGACGTCCACCTGCGCGGAGTGCCCGGCGGTGTCGATACCGGGGATCAGCCGCGCTTGTACGCCCTGCCCTTGGAGCTCCGCGACCAGTTCCCGCAAGGCCTCCGGCTCCCCGGCCACCGCGGCCGTCCCCGGGCTGTTCACCGCGGCGACCGAGAGCCGGTCGCCCCAGCGCTCCAGGCGAGGTCGCAGCTCCGGCGCACCGAGTGAGACGGCCGCCATGCCGCCGCGTCCGGCCAGCCGCAGCCAGGCCCGACTGCGCAGCGCCACGACGCGGGCGGCATCCTCGAGCGACATGCCGCCCGCGACATACGCGGCGGCGATCTCACCCTGGGAGTGCCCGACCACCGCGGACGGCTCGACGCCCTCCGCACGCCACACGGCGGCGAGCGACACCATCATCGTGAACAGGACCGGCTGCACCACGTCGACCCGGTCGAACGGCGGCGCGCCCGGCTCGCCGCGCAGCACGTCCAGTACGGACCAGTCCAGGAACTCCCTCAGCGCGGCGTCGCACTCCTCGGCCGTCTCCCGGAAGGGGGTGGAGGAGGTGAGGAGTTCGCTTGCCATGCCGGGCCATTGGGAGCCCTGGCCGGGGAAGACGAAGGCGACTCTGCCCTCAGTCGTGTGTCCTTGCAGGGTGTTGGGGGTGGTTTCGCCGTTGGCGAGTGCGGTGAGGCCGTTGAGCAGGTCGGTGGTGTCGGTGGCGATGACGGCGGCGCGGTGGGTGAAGTGGGTGCGGGTGGTGGCGAGTGTGCGGGCGACGGCGGTGGGGTCGAGGTGGGGGTGGTGGGTGAGGTGGTGGTGCAGGCGGGTGGCTTGGGCTTTGAGGGCGGTTTGGGTCTTTGCGGAGAGGAGGTAGGGCAGGGGGGTGTGTGCGGGGGGTTGTTCGGTGTGCTGGTTGGTGCTGGTGCTGGTGCTGGTGCTGGTGCTGGTGCTGGTGCTGGTGCTGGTGGTGGGTGGGGGTGCTGCTTCGAGGATGAGGTGGGCGTTGGTGCCGCTGATGCCGAAGGAGGAGACGGCGGCGCGGCGGGGGTGGTCGGTGTGGGGCCAGGGGGTCTGTTCGGTGAGGAGTTTGACCGCGCCCGATTCCCAGTCGACGTGTGGTGTGGGCTCGTCGATGTGGAGGGTCTTGGGTAGTACGCCGTGGTGGATGGCTTGGACCATTTTGATGACGCCGGCGATGCCTGCGGCGGCTTGGGTGTGGCCGATGTTGGATTTGACGGAGCCGAGCCACAGGGGCTGTTCCGTGGGCCGGTTCTGGCCGTAGGTGGCGAGGAGGGCTTGGGCTTCGATGGGGTCGCCGAGTCGGGTGCCGGTGCCGTGTGCTTCGACGGCGTCGACGTCGGTGGGGTGCAGGCCCGCGTTGGTGAGGGCTTGGTGGATGACGCGTTGCTGGGAGGGGCCGTTGGGGGCGCTGAGCTGGCTGCTGGCGCCGTCCTGGTTGACGGCGGAGCCGCGGATGACGGCGAGGACGGGGTGGCCGTTGCGCTGGGCGTCGGAGAGGCGCTCCAGGAGCACCAGCGCGGAACCCTCGGCCAGGGCTGTGCCGTCGGCGGCCGCCGCGAACGCCTTGACCCGGCTGTCCGTGGCGAGCCCGCGCTGCCGGCTGAACTCCACGAATGTGGTGGGCGTGGCCATGACGGTGACCCCGCCGGCGAGGGCGAGTTCGCACTCGCCGGAGCGCAGCGCCTGCGCCGCCAGATGGATCGCGACCAGCGAGGACGAGCAGGCGGTGTCCACGCTGACGGCGGGGCCCTCGAGGCCGAAGGTGTACGACACCCGGCCCGACGCGACACTGTGCGCGCTACCCGTACCCAGGTAGGCCTCGACCTCCCCCGGAGCGTCGTGGACGAGGCGCGCGCCGTAGTCGCTGTACATGACGCCGGTGAAGACGCCGGTGCGGCTGCCGCGGAGCCGGGTGGGGTCCAGGCCGGCGCGTTCGAGGGTTTCCCAGGCGGTCTCCAGCAGCAGGCGCTGCTGGGGGTCGATGGTGAGGGCTTCGCGGGGGCTGATGCCGAAGAACTCGGCGTCGAAGTGGTCGGCGTCGTGGAGGAAGCCGCCTTGGCGGGCGTAGCTCGTGCCGGTGGTGTCGGGGTCGGGGTCGAAGAGGTTGTCGAGGTCCCAGCCGCGTTGGGTGGGGAAGTCGCCGATGGCGTCGCCGGCGTGGGTGAGCAGGTGCCACAGGTCCTCGGGGGAGCTGACGCCGCCTGGGTAGCGGCAGGCCATCGACACCACGGCGATCGGCTCGGCGATCCCCGTCTCGGCCGCGGCCAGCTGCCGACGCGTGTGGTGCAGTTCCGCGGTCACACGCTTGAGGTAGTCGCGCAGCCGGTCCTCATTCGACATCTGACGCTGATCCTTCACGGTGCTCCTCACCTGTCACCTGCATGAACGGAAGGCCTGGGGTGAACGTGGAACCTTCGCCGAACGGCGCTCCCCGGCTGGACGCGGAACCCCGGCCGGACGCGGCACCTTGGCCGAGCGCGGCACCCGGTCCGGCCATGAGGCAGGGGACGCACGCGGGACTCGGGCCGAACGGGAGACACGCGCTGCACGGCGGACCCGATCCGAATGCGAATCCGAGGCTCCCCGTCGCGGTGGCCGCGGTCCGATCCCCGTCCCCCTCGTGACCGGACCGGTCGCGGGGGCCGGGCGCGCCCGTGGCGGGGCTCATGAGATGCCCAGTTCGTTGTCGATGAAGTCGAAGACCTCGTCGTCGGTGGCGAACTCGACCCGCTTGTCGGCCTCGGCGTCCGGCACCCCCGCTCCCGCCGGGCCGCCGCCCAGCTGCTGCAGCAACTCCCTCAGCCGTGTCGAGACCCTGGTGCGGGCCTGCGGCGAGTAGTCCCCGAGCGCGGACTCCAGCCGGTCCAGATCGTCGAGCGCCGACTTCTCCGACGGTGTGTTCTCCGCGAGGAGTTCGGTCCGCAGCCGCCGGGCCAGGCCGGACACGGTGGGATAGTCGAAGACCACGGTCGTGGGCAGGCGCAGACCGGACGCCGCGTTGAGCCGGTTGCGCAGCTCCACGGCGGTCAGCGAGTCGAACCCCATGTCGAGGAACCCGCGCTCCACCGTCACGTGCTCCGGTGTGTCGTGACCGAGCACGGTCGCGACCAGGCCGCGCACCAGCTTCACCAGAACCTGGTGCTGCTCGGGCTCGCCAAGACCGCGCAGCTGATCCCGCAGTGCCGCGGCCCGGTCGTCGGCGTACGGACCGGCGGCCGCCGGGGTGCGTCGGCCGGGTGTGCGCAGCAGGTCCCGCAGCAGCGGCGGCAGCAGGCCGGCGTCCGCCTGCGCCCGCAGCCGCGGCGGATCGAGCCTGGCCGGTACGGCCAGGGGGCGGTTCGCGGCCAGTGCGGCGTCGAAGAGGGCCAAGCCCTCCACGGCAGCGACGGCGGTGATCCCGGAGCGGTGGAGCCGGGCCCGGTCGGCCTGGTCCAGGGCGCCGCTGGTCTGCTCCCACAGCCCCCAGGCGAGGGACACGCCGGGCAGACCGAGCGCCCGCCGGCGGTGGGCGAGGGCGTCGAGGAAGGTGTTGGCGGCGGCGTAGCCCGCCTGCCCGGCGTTGCCCACCAGGCCCGCCACCGAGGAGAACAGCACGAACGCGGACAGCGGCCGGTGCCGGGTCAGCTCGTGCAGGTGCCAGGCAGCGTCCACCTTCGGGTGGAACACCGCCTCCATCCGCTGTGGTGTAAGCGAGGCGACGGTAGCGTCGTCCAGGGCCACCGCGGCGTGGAAGACCGCGGTGAGCGGGTGCTCCTCGGGGACGCCGGACAACAGGGCGGCCAGCGCCTCCCGGTCCGCGACGTCGCAGGCCGCGACGGTCACCTCCGCGCCGAGGCCGGTCAGTTCGGCCGCCAGCGAGTCGGCGCCGTCCGCGTCCGGGCCGCGGCGGCTGGTGAGCAGCAGATGCCGTACGCCGTGTTCGACCACCAGGTGACGGGCCAGGACGGCACCGAGCGTGCCGGTGCCCCCGGTGATGAGGACGGTCCCCCCGCTGGCCAGGGCGGCCGGCGCGGTGTCGGACCGTCCGGCCGGCGGCGCGGGGGACCTGTCGGGGGCGATCCGCGGGACCAGGACGGCGCCGCCTCGCAGCGCCGACTGCGGCTCACCCGCCACCGCGGCGCCCAGTGCGGCGGGCAGTGCCTCCGACACCTCCTCGTCCAGGTCGACGACCACGAACCGGCCGGGGTGCTCGGACTGCGCCACCCTGACGAGACCCCAGACCACGGCGGCCGCGAGATCCTGTACGTCCTCGTCGGCGCGGGCAGCGACCGCCCGCCGGGTCAGGAGGACGAGCCGGGAGCTCTCCAGCCGGTCGGCGGCCAGCCAGTCCTGCACGAGGGCGAGCGTACGGCGGGCCACGGCGTGCGCCTGCTCCACGGTGTCCGCCGGGCTGTCCGGGTCCGCACCGGGGACCGGGACCAGCACCAGGTCCGGCGGCGGAGCACCGCACTCCATCGCCGCGAGCAGGGCGGGCAGGTCGGCGTACCGGTCGAGGCCCGCCAAGTCGTACCGCGTGTCCGGAAGGTCGCCCAGCACCGCCCAGCGCCCGGCGCCGGGGGCCACGGCATCCGCAGACTGTGCCGGGGTGACCCAGTCGACGCCGAGGAGCGGCTCTCGGCTGCCGGAGGCGCGCCGCAGCTGCTCGACACCGATCGGGCGCACCGTCAGTGACGCGACCGACGCGACCTCCCGGCCCGAGCTGTCGCTCAACGTCAACGACACTGCGTCAGAGCCGACCGGCGACATCCGCACACGTACGGCCCGGTCGGCGCCCGCGTTGACCGACACCCCGGAGAAGGCGAAAGGCAGCGGGACCCGCCGCTCGCTCCCCTCCGCCTCCGGCAGCGCGCCGGGGCGCAGGAACACCGGGTGCAGGGCCGCGTCCAGCAGCGCCGGATGGATGCCGAACCCGTCGGCGGCGGTGGACTCGCCCAGCTCCGCCTCCGCGTACAGGTCCTCGCCCGCGCGCCAGGCGGCGCGCAGCCCCTGGAACACCGGGCCGTAGCCGATGCCGGCGTCCGCGAGGTGCTCGTACAGGTCATCGATGTCCACCCGCTCGGCACCGGCCGGCGGCCACGAGGCGGGTGCGGGCCCGGCGGACGGCGGTGCGGGTGGGCCGAGGACACCGGTGGCGTGCTGGACCCACGCGGCCGCGCCGTCGGCGTCGGCGGAGCCGGCCTGCCGCGAACGGATCACCAGCGTGCCGCGGCCATCCGCGTCCGGCGCCCCCGCCACCATCTGCAGCTGCGCCGCTCCCTGTTCAGGCAGGACGAGCGGCACATGCAGGTTCAGTTCCTCGATCAGCCCCGCGCCGCGGTGCTCGGAGGCGTGCCGCGCCAGCTCGACGAACGCGGCCCCCGGCAGCAGCACGTTCTCCAGGACCGCGTGGTCGGCCGTCCAGGGGTGGTCGGCCTGGCTCAGCCGACCGCTGAACAGCAGCCCGCCGTCAGGAAGTTCGGTCACCGCTCCGAGCAGCGGATGGTCCGCGGGGCTGAGCCCGGCAGACCGTACGTCGGTACCGGCGGCGCCGGCGGCGAGCCAGTAGGGCCGGCGCTGGAACGCGTAGGTGGGCAGGTCCACGGGGGTCGTCGGCACCGTGTGCGGCAGGCGCCGCCAGTCCACCGCCGCGCCCCGCGTGTAGGCGAGGGCGACTGAGCCCGTGACGCGGGCCAGGCCGCCTTCCCCGCGGCGCAGCGTCTCCACTACAGCGGCCTCGGCACCCACCGCCTCGATGGTCTCCTGGAGTCCGACGGAGAGCACCGGGTGCGGGCTGACCTCGATGAACAGCCGGTGTCCGTCGGCGAGCAGCCGCCGCGCGACCTCCTCCAGGCGCACCGGCCGGCGGAGATTGCGGTACCAGTAGGCGGCGTCCATGGTCGTGGTGTCCAGCAGGCCGGCGGTCAGCGTCGAGTAGAACGGGATGTCCGAGACGCCTGCACGGACACCGGCCAGGGCCTCCCGCAGAGGGGCCTCGACACGTTCGACGTGGGCGGAGTGGGAGGCGTAGTCGACGGGCAGTTCCCGGGCGCGGACACCCTGTTCCTGGTAGGCGGCCACGATGCCGCGTACGTCGTCTACGTCGCCCGCGATCACGGTGGTGCGCGGGCCGTTGACGGCGGCGATCGTGACGCGGCCCCCGTGGTGCCGGGCCAGCAGGCCGGAGACCTCGCCGGCGGGCAGGGGAACGGAGGCCATGGCGCCGGTGCCGGCGAGCTCGGTGATGACATGGCTGCGCAGGGCGATGACCGCGGCCGCGTCGTCCAGGGAGAGGGCCCCGGCCACGCAGGCGGCGGCGACCTCGCCCTGGGAGTGGCCGACGACGGCGTCGGGGTGCACACCGTAGGAGCGCCACAGCTCGGCGAGCGAGACCATCACGGCGAACAGCACCGGCTGCACCACGTCGACGCGTTCCAGCGGCGGTGCCCCGGGGGCCCGGCGCAGCACGTCGATCAGGGACCAGCCGGTCAGCGGATCCAGTGCCTTCGCGCACTCCTCAACGCGGCGCGCGAACACCGGTGAGTCCCGGAGCAGTTCGTCCGCCATCTCCAGCCACTGGCCGCCCTGGCCGGGGAAGACGAACACCGTCCTGCCGGGGGCCGGGGCGGCCGCGTCGTGGAGCAGGCCGCTCGCCGACTCACCGCGTGCCAGTGCCTTCAGGCCCTCCAGGCGCTCCTCGTCGTCGTTCGCCAGGACCGCGGCGCGCCGGTCGAAGTGGGCGCGGGTGGTGGCCAGCGCGTGACCGACCTCCTCGTGGCCCAGTCCCGGCCGCTCGGTCAGGTGCCGGCACAGCCGCTCGGCCTGCGCGCGCAGCGCGGCGTCCGTCCTGGCGGAGAGCACCCACGGAAACACCGGGCGGGGTGACGCCGTGGCGGACTCGCCTCCGGAACCCTCACCGGGGTCCGAAGACGCCTCGCCGGCCGGCCCGGTGGACTCGGTGGCGGACGGAGGGACATCGGCGGCGGGCGGTGCTTCGAGGATGACGTGGGCGTTGGTGCCGCTGATGCCGAAGGAGGAGACGGCGGCCCGGCGGGGGCGGCCGGTGTCGGGCCAGGGCGTCTGCTCGGTGAGCAGCCTGACCGCTCCCGCCTCCCAGTCCACGTGCGGGCTCGGGGCGTCCACGTTCAGTGTCTTCGGCAGGACGCCGTGCCGGAGGGCCTGCACCATCTTGATCACGCCCGCCACACCCGCGGCGGCCTGGGTGTGGCCGATGTTGGACTTCACGGAGCCGAGCCACAACGGCCGTTCCGCGGGCCGGTCCTGGCCGTAGGCCGCCAGCAGTGCCTGGGCCTCGATCGGGTCCCCGAGCGGCGTGCCCGTGCCGTGTGCCTCGACCGCGTCCACCTCGGCGGGCTCCAGGTCCCCGTTGGCCAGCGCCTGGCGGATGACGCGTTGCTGAGAGGGGCCGTTGGGTGCGGTCAGCCCGTTGCTGGCGCCGTCCTGGTTGACGGCGGAACCCCGGACGAGGGCCAGCACCCGGTGGCCGTTGCGCCGCGCGTCGGACAACCGTTCGACGAGCAGCAGACCGACCCCCTCGGCGAACCCGGTACCGTCGGCGGCCGCCGCGAACGCCTTGACGCGGCCGTCCGGGGCCAGCCCCCGCTGCCGGCTGAACTCGATGAACGTGGCCGGCGTGGCCATCACGGTCACACCCCCGGCCAGCGCCAGGTCGCACTCGCCCGAACGCAGCGCCTGCGCCGCCAGGTGCAGGGCGACCAGGGACGAGGAGCAGGCCGTGTCCACCGTGACGGCCGGACCCTCGAACCCGAAGGTGTAGGAGACCCGGCCCGACGCGACACTGCCGTGGCTGCCGTTGCGGAGATAGCCCTCGATCTCCTCCGGGGCGGTACGCAGTCGGCCGCCGTAGTCGCCGTACATGACACCCGCGAAGACGCCGGTCCGACTGCCGCGCAGTCCGGCAGGATCGATCCCGGCCTGCTCCAGCGTCTCCCAGGCCGTCTCCAGCAGCAGTCGCTGCTGCGGGTCGGTGGCCAGTGCCTCGCGCGGGCTCATCCCGAAGAACTCCGCGTCGAAATGGTGCGCGTCGCCGAGGAAACCACCCCGGCGGGTCGAACTGCGGCCCGCCCGTGACGGGTCCGGGTCGTACAGTTCCTCCACGTTCCAGCCGCGCTCCGAGGGAAAGTCACCGACCGTCTCGCGGCCGGCCAGCAGCAGCTGCCACAGCTCGTCCGGCGAGGTCACACCGCCGGGGAAGCGGCAGCCGATCCCGACGACGGCGACCGGCTCGTTCGCGGCCGCACCCACGGCGGCGGTCCGCGGCGCCGCCGCACAGATGGCCCGGCCGCCCAGTTCGGCGTTGATGTACCGGGCCAGCGCGGCGGGCGTGGGGTGGTCGAACACCAACGTGGACGGCAGGTTCAGACCGGTCGCCGCATTGAGGCGGTTGCGCAGCTCGACCGCGGTCAGCGAGTCGATGCCCAGCTCCTTGAACGCCTGGTCGCCGTCGACGGCTGCCGTGTCCGCATGGCCCAGGACCGTCGCCAGGTGCGTGCGCACCAGCTCGGACACCGCGTGGCCGCGCGCCTCGTCCGGCAGCGAGGCCAACGACTGCACCCAGGAGCCGTCCGTTCCCGCGCCACCGGCACGGCGTACGGGGGTGCGGACCAGCCCGCGCAGCACCGGCGGCAGGGTGCCCGCCTCGGCCTGCCGGCGCAGCACGGCACCGTCCAGCCGGGCGGCCGTCACCGCGGCCTCACCGGACCGCCGGGCGGTGTCGAAGAGTTCCAGGCCCTGCTCGGTCGTCAGCAGGGTCAGGCCGCCACGCGTCAGCCGGGCGCGGTCGGCGTGCGTGAGGTGGCCGGTCATCCCCGTGGCCTCGCCCCACAGGCCCCACGCGACCGAGGTCGCCGGCAGTCCGGCTCGGCGCCGGTGCTGCGCGAGGGCGTCGAGGAAGGCGTTGGCCGCGGCGTAGTTGGCCTGGCCAGCGGTGCCCACGGTGCCGACGACCGACGAGAACAGCACGAAGCCGGTGAGCGGCAGATGCCGCGTCAACTCGTGCAAGTGCCAAGCGGCATCGGCCTTCGGCCGCAGCACGGCGTCCGCCTGTTCCGCCGTGAGCCGCTCGACCACGGCGTCGTCCAGCGTGCCGGCCGCGTGGACCACCACTGACAGCGGGTGTGCCTCGGGCACGGTGGCGAGCAGCGCGGCCACCGCGTCGCGGTCGGCCACGTCGCAGGCGGCGAAGCGCACCTCGGCGCCGTGCGCCGTGAGTTCGGCGGCCAGCGCGGCGGCGCCCTCCCCGGACGCGCCGCGCCGGCCCACCAGCAGCAGGCGCCGGGCGCCGTGGGCCGTCACCAGGTGACGTGCCGTCAGGGTGCCGAGAGTGCCCGTGGCCCCGGTGATCAGGACCGTTCCGTCCGGGTCGATCCGCACCCCGTCCGCGGCACCCTCCGCGAGGACAGCGGGCCCGGTCGTGAGGTCGGGGGTCTCCGGCAGCCGGGCGAGCCGCGGCACCAGGACGGTGCCCGCGCGCACCGCGAGCTGTGGCTCGCCGCCGAAGACCGCTTCCACGAGCGCCGTCGCGGAGGAACCGGTGCCATCGAGGTCCAGCAGGGTGAAGCGGCCGGGGTGCTCGCTCTGGGCCACTCGCACCAGCCCCCAGACGGCCGCCGCGGCCGGGTCGGGGCCCTGTCCGTCGCCGGCCCCGTCCCCGGCGGCGGCGACCGCCCCGCGTGTGACGACGACCAGCCGGGACGAGGCGAACTCCGCGTGGCCCAGCCACTCCTGGAGGAGCGCGAGGGTGTCGCGTACCGCTCGGTGGGCCGCCTCCGGGACCGCCTGCCGCTGCCCGCCCGCCGGTGCGGACCCGGGTACGACAGACAGCACGACGTCCGGTACCGGCCGGCCGGACCGGACCGCGTCCAGCAGCCCGGTGAGGTGCGGGTGGCGCTCGAGCTCGGGTTCCGTACCGCCGTCGCCGGGCGAGCCGGCCGCGACGCGCGTCCCGTGCTCGTCGCCGAGCAGGCACGAGCGGCCCGGATCCGCCGGAGCGCCGGCGCCGCCCGCGGCCATCCACTCCAGCCGCAGCAGCCCGTCGTGCCGCACCGCACCGGCGCCGCGCAGCACCGCGGGGGAGGCCGGGCGAGTGGTCACCGAGCGGGCCGCGGCGATCGGCGCGCCCTCGCTGTCGAAGAGTGCCAGTTCCAGGTCACCCGCGCCCCCGCGGGTCCAGCGCACCCGCGCCGCGGCCACCCCCGGCGCCCACAGCGACACCCCGGCCCAGGCGAACGGCAGCCGGATCCGGCCCTGTTCGTCCGTGCCCAGCTGCCCGGCGGGCGCCAGGACGTGCAGCGCCGCGTCCAGCAGCGCGGGATGCAGACCGAAGCGGTCCGCGTCGCCCACCTGCTCGGGCGCCAGCCGGACGTCGGCGTAGATCTCCTCACCGAGCCGCCATGCGGCCTGCACCCCCTGGAACGCCGGGCCGTACTCGTAGCCGTCGTCGGCGAGAGAGGCGTAGAGCTCGTCGACGTCGAGCGGCTCCGCGGAGCGCGGCGGCCACGGCCCGCTCCACCGCGGGCCCCCGGCGGTGGCGGGCTCGGCCGTGCCCACGGCGTGGCAGGTCCACTCCTCGCCGTCGGCGTCGTCGGCATCCGGCCGCGAGTACACCCCGACCGGACGCCGTCCTGCCGGGTCGGCGGCGCCGACCGTGACTTGGAGCCGCACCGCGCCGGAGGCGGGCAGCACCAGCGGTGTCCGCAGAGTGAGGTCGGTCAGCTCGGCGCATCCGGCCCGCCCCGCCGCGTGCGCGGCGAGCTCCACGAAGGCAGTGCCGGGCAGCAGCACCGTGCCGTTCACCGCGTGGTCGACCAGCCACCGGTGGGTTTGGGCCGAGATCCGGCCGGTGAACACCAGGCGGTCCTCGTCGGCGGCGTCCAGCCGCGCACCCAGCAGCGGGTGGTCCGCCCGGCCGAGCCCCAGCCCGCCGGGGGCGCCTGACGCGACCGGCGCCGTCAACCAGTGACGCTGCCGTTGAAAGGCGTACGTCGGCAGGTCCACCGCCCGCGCCGCGCCCTCGGCCACCGGCCAGTCGACGGCCGCGCCGTGCACGTACGCCTCGGCGAGCGAGGTGTGCAGGCGCGGCAGACCGCCCTCCTGCCGGCGCAGCGAGCCCACCACGACCACGTCGCCCGCGGCCCCTGTGTCCTCGGCTGTGTCCTGGACCCCCACGGTCAGAACCGGGTGCGGGCTCGTCTCGACGAACAGCCGGTAGCCATCGGCGATCAGGGCGCGCGTGGCCTGCTCGAACTCGACGGTCTGCCGCAGATTGCGGTACCAGTAGTCGCCGTCCAGCCCCGCGGTGTCGATCCGTCCACCGGTCACCGTCGAATAGAAGGCGGTCGCCGACGACCGCGGCGCGATGTCGGCCAGCACCTCCCGCAGCTCGTCCTCGATCACCTCGACCTGCGGGGAGTGCGCGGCGTAGTCCACCGGGATCCGGCGCGCCCTAACCTCCTGCGCGGTGTACTCGGCCAGCAGTTCGTCGAGCGCCTCCGGATCCCCGGCGACCACCGTCGAGGCCGGGCCGTTGACCGTGGCGACGTCCAGCCGGCCCGCCCACCGCTGAAGCCGCGGCGCCACCCGGGCCGCGGGCAGCGGCACCGCGAGCAGACCACCGGTGCCCGCGATGCCCCGCAGTGCCCTGCTGCGCAGCGTGACGACCTTCGCGGCATCGTCCAGGGAGAGCGCGCCGGCCACGTACGCGGCCGCGATCTCACCCTGCGAATGACCGACGACCGCGTCCGGCCGCACACCGTACGACCGCCACAGCGCGGCCAGCGACACCATCACGGCGAACAGCGCGGGCTGCACCACGTCCACCCGGTCCAGTGGCGCCGCGCCCTCGCGCTCCCGCAGGACATCGGTCAGTGACCAGTGCGTGAACGGCGCCATCGCCCGGTCGCACGCCTCGATCTCCGCGCGGAACACCGGCGAGGAGTCCATCAGGGCAGCGGCCATGCCGGCCCACTGCGATCCCTGACCGGGAAAGACGAAGACCGTACGGCCACTCGCCCGCGCCGTACCGCGCACCAGATTCGGCGCGTTGCCGTCGGCCGCCAGCACACGCAGCCCGGAACGGAACCCGTTGCGGTCCCCGGCGACCACCACCGCCCGGTGGTCCAGCGCGGCACGGGAGACGACCAGGGCCGCGCCCACGGCGTCGATGTCCAGCCCGGGGTCGCCGTCCAGCAGCGCCAGCAACCGGGCGGCCTGGTCGCGCAGGGCGGCCTCCGACTTCGCCGACACCACCCACGGCACGACCCCGTCATCCGACCCGCCCACGGATCCGGCACCGCCCTGCTCGCCGCCGTCCCCGGCGGGAGCGTGCTGAGCGCTGCCGTCGTCGGTCGTGTCCTCGGACGCCTGCTCCAGGATCACATGGGCGTTGGTGCCGCTGATGCCGAAGGAGGAGACGGCCGCCCGCCGGGGGCGGTTCGTCAGGGGCCACTCCCGCTCCTCGGACAGCAGCGACAGGCTGCCCGCGGACCAGTCCACGTGCGGGCTGGGCGCGTCGATGTGCAGGCTGCGGGGCAGCAGCCCGTGCCGCAGGGCCATCACCACCTTGATCACGCCGCCGACCCCCGCGGCCGCCTGGGTGTGCCCGATGTTGGACTTCAGCGAGCCCACCCACACCGGCCGGTCCGCCGGACGGTCCTGGCCGTAGGTGGCCAGCAGCGCCTCGGCCTCGATCGGATCACCCAGCGCCGTGCCCGTGCCGTGCGCCTCCACCGCGTCGACGTCCGCCGTACCGAGCCGCGCGTTCGCCAGCGCCTGCCGGATGACCCGCTGCTGGGCCAGGCCGCTGGGCGCCGACAGGCCGTTGCTCGCGCCGTCCTGGTTGACGGCGCTGCCGCGGATCAGCGCCAGTACCCGGTGGTTGTTGCGCCGCGCGTCGGACAGACGCTCCAGCAGCAGCATGCCCGCACCCTCTGCCCAGGACGTGCCGTCGGCCGCCGCGGCGAACGCCTTGGACCGGCCGTCGGCCGCCAGGCCCCGCTGCCGGCTGAACTCCACGAACATCCCCGGGCTCGACATCACCGTCACGCCACCGGCCAGCGCCATCGAGCACTCGCCTTGGCGCAGCGCCTGCCCGGCCAGGTGCACGGCGGTGAGCGAGGACGAACAGGCGGTGTCCACGGTCACCGCGGGACCCTCGAAGCCGAACGTGTAAGCCACCCGGCCCGATGCGACGCTGCTGGTGGTGCCGGTCAGCAGGTGTCCGTCCAGGCCCGCCGGGGCTTCGTGCAGCCGGGGACCGTAGTCCTGCGCGGTCGCCCCCACGAAGACACCCGTCGCCGAACCGCGCAGGGCCGCCGGATCGATGCCCGCCCGCTCCAGCGTCTCCCAGGCCGTCTCCAGCAGCAGTCGCTGCTGCGGGTCCATCGCCGCCGCTTCGCGCGGGCTGATCCCGAAGAACGCCGCGTCGAACTCGTCCGCGTCATGGAGGAAACCGCCCGACCGCACGTACGACGTCGCGTGCGCCGCCGGATCCGGGTCGTACAGGGCGTCGAGGTCCCAGCCCCGGTTGCCGGGGAACTCGCCGATGGCGTCGGTCCCTTCGGCCACCAGCCGCCAGAGGTCCTCCGGAGAGGCCACGCCTCCCGGGTAGCGGCATGCCATGCCCACGATCGCGAGGGGCTCGGGCTCGTCGGCGGTGCGTACGGGAACACCGGAGACGCCCGCCGTACGCCCGGCCCGCTCGGCGCCCTCCGGAGTACCGGAGGCTTCCTGCAGGTACGCGACCAGAGCGGTGGGCGTCGGGTAGTTGAAGGTCAGCGCGGTCGGCAACCTCAGCCCTGTCGCGGTGCCCAGCTGGTTCCGCAACTCCACCGCGGACATGGAGTCCATGCCCAGATCCCGGAACGGCGTGTGGAGTTCGACCTCGTCCGCCGACGAGAAGCCCAGCACCCGCGCGACGAGCGCGCGCACGAGGTCGAGCAGGGAGCGGCGGCGGTCCTCCTCGGACGCAGCGGCGACGGTCACCGGGGCAGTCGCGACCGGGGTCTCTTCGAAGGCCGACGTCGGCCAGTACTGCTGGTGTTGGAAGGGGTAGGTGGGGAGGGGGGTGGGTGGTGTGGTGGGGAGGGCTTTGTGCCAGTTGATGGGGGTGCCGGTGTTGTGGAGGGTGGTGAGTGCGTGGGTGAGGGTGTGGGTGGGGTGGTGTTGGGGGTGGAGGGTGTGGGTGATGGTGATGGGGTCGGGGCTGGTGGTGTCGGTCTGGTTGTCGAGGCGGTTGTCGAGGGTGTGGTTGTTGAGGGTGGTGAGGGTGGTGTCGGGTCCGATTTCGAGGTAGGTGGTGACGCCTTGGTGGTTCAGGTGGGTGATGGATTGGTGGTAGTGGACGGGTTGGCGGGCGTGGGTGGTCCAGTGGTGGGTGGGCAGTGGGTCGGTGGTGGTGGTTGCGGTGTGGTTGGTGATGAGGGGTGTGTGGGGGGTGTGGTGGGTGATATGGCGTGTGGTGTGGGTGAGTTGGTCGAGGATGGGGTCGAGGTGGGGGGAGTGGTAGCCGTGGGTGGTGTTGAGGATTTTGGTTTTGATTCCTTGTTGCTGGAAGTGGGTGGTGATGTGGTGGACGGTGGTGTGGTGGCCTGCGATGACGGTGGTGGTGGGGGTGTTGTGGGCGGCGATGGTGACGTCGGTGATGTGGTGTTGGGTGAGGTAGTGGGTGAGGGGTTGGGGTGGGAGGTTGATGCTGGCCATGGTGCCGGTGGGGGGGAGGGTGTGCATGAGGTGGGCGCGGGTGGTGATGAGGTGGGCGGCGTCGGTGAGGGTGAGGATGCCGGCGGTGTGGGCTGCGGTGATTTCGCCGAGGGAGTGGCCGAGGTGGTAGTGGGGGTGGATGCCGTAGTCGTGGGTGAGGAGGTGGTAGAGGGCGGTTTGGAGGGCGAAGAGGGCGGGTTGGGTGTAGAGGGTGGTGTTGAGCAGGCCGGTGAGGGGGTCGTTGGGGGTGGCCCACATGATGTGTTGGAGGGGGTGGTCGAGGTGGGGGTCGAGGGCGTGGCAGACGCGGTCGAGGTGGTGGGCGAAGGCGGGGTTGGTGGTGTAGAGGTCGTGGCCCATGCCGGGGTGTTGGGTGCCTTGGCCGCTGAAGCAGAACGCGATTTTCCCCCCTCCGTCGCTGGTGGTGGTGTGGGTGAGGTGGGGGTGGGGTTGGCCGGTGGTGAGGGCGTGGAGGGCGTTGAGGCGTTGGGTGGTGGTGCCGTGGGTGATGGCGGCGCGGTGGGTGAAGTGGGTGCGGGTGGTGGCCAGGGCGCGGGCGACGGCGCTGGTGTGGAGGTGGGGGTGGTGGGTGAGGTGGGTGTGCAGGCGGGCGGCTTGGGCCTGGAGGGCCTGGGGGGTGCGGGCTGAGAGCAGCCACGGCGCCGGTCCGTCCATGGCCGGGTCGGCGTCCGCTTGATCGGCCGGCACCGATCCGACCGGCGCCAAGTCCCCGGGAGCCGACTCGAGAATGACGTGCACGTTCGTCCCGCCCATCCCGAAGGCGCTGACCCCCGCCAGCATGGGCCGGTCGGGGCGCGGCCAGGCGGTGAGGGAGGTCTGCACCCGCAGATGGAGCGCGGCCAGGTCGATTCGGGGATGGGGGGTCGAGAAGTTCCGGCTGGGCGGCAGCTGTCCGTGGCGCAGGCTGAGGGCGGTCTTGAGGAGCCCGACGAGACCCGCCGCGCCTTCGAGGTGCCCGACGTTGGTCTTGACCGATCCGACGAGGAGCGGGGCGTCCGCCGGCCGTGCCGTGCCGTAGACGGCGCCGAGCGCCGCCGCCTCCACCGGGTCGCCGACCGCGGTGCCGGTCCCGTGCAGCTCCACGTACTGGACGTCGGCCGGGTCCGTGCCCGCCTGTTCGCAGGCGCGCCGCAGTACGTCGCTCTGCGCTTCGGCGCTCGGCACGGTCAGCCCGTCCGTGGCACCGTCGTTGTTGACTGCGCTGCCCCGGATCACACAGTGCACCGGGTTGCCGTCCGCCAGGGCCGCCGCCAGCGGCTTGAGCACCACGACGACCGCCCCCTCGCCGGGCACGTAGCCGTTGGCCCGGGCGTCGAACGTGAAGCACTCGCCGTCGGCGGACAGACCGCCGAAGGCAGCGGCCTCCGCGGCGCGTTCGGGGGAGAAGTTCAGGTTGACGCCGCCGACGAGGGCGAGGTCCGACTCGCCCGCGCGCATGCTCTGGCAGGCGAGATGGACGGCGAGCAGCGAAGACGACTGCGCGGCATCCACGGTCAGGCTGGGACCGTGCAGTCCGAGGACGTACGAGACGCGGTTGGCGATCACGCCGCGGTTGGTGCCCGGGAGCGTGTGATGGCTCGCCGTTCCGGCGCCCCGGGAGTGCAGCAGGTTCGCGTAGTCGTTCCAGATGGATCCGACGAACACGCCGGTGCGGCTGCCCTTGAGGGTGTCCGGGACGATCGCGGCATCTTCCAGGGCGGCCCAGCTCAGTTCCAGCATCAGCCGCTGCTGGGGGTCCATCTCCACCGCCTCGCGCGGTGAGACGCCGAAGAAGGCGGCGTCGAAGCCGCCGACGTCCTCCAGGAACCCGGCGCGTCGTCCGCCGTCGCCGGACACCTGGTCCGGTCGTGTCGTGACCGCGCTCGCACCATCGGCCAGCAGCTCCCAGAAAGCGTCCGGACCGTCCGCCGAGGGCAGCCGGCAGGAGAAGCCGATCACCGCGAACAGTTCCGGGGAAACGCGGGTGTCGGACACCGCGGAGGCGTACTCGCTCGGCATGTTCTTCGTGACCCTTTCTGTCCCGCTCCCGTTCGTCGGGCCGCGACCGGCCCAGGAGCCGCCGCTCCGGGCGTGCCACAGGTCTCCGATCACTCGACGACCGCCCGGCCCAGCGCAGACCTCGCCTGCCGCCGTCAGGGTCACCCGGGCGACTAACCGGGTCCTTGGTGCCGTCTAAAGCCAAGGCCGTGAAAGCCGTGCCACCGGGACCTCGCACCCGAGCGCCGAGATCCGGACCCCGTCGCCTCGGTGCGGGCGTGCGCGGACCCGGCCAGGGCCGGCCGGCTGCAGGGCGAGCGGCTACGCGCCGCGCCTTAATCCCGCTGTAGTCCGCCTTAAGACCGCCGGGGAACAGTGAGCCGCGCGCGGCCAGACCGCACCGCTTGTTCCGGACCCGGCCGGCGGACACACATCTGCCCCCGGCGGCCCAGCCCCATTCGTTCAACGGCGCCCCACTGGAGTCCCTATGAACCCTGATTTCGACGTCGTGGTCATCGGCGGTGGCCCTTCGGGCTCGACCGTGGCCTCCTACCTGGCAAGAGCCGGACTGTCGGTGGCGGTATGCGAGAGCGAACTGTTCCCCCGTCCGCACGTCGGCGAGTCGCTGGTGCCGGCCACCACCCCGGTGCTCGTCGAGATCGGTGTCATGGACCAGATCGACGCCGCCGGTTTCCCCCGCAAGTACGGTGCGGCCTGGACATCGGCGGAGTCACGCAACGTCCCGCACAACGGGTTCACCGGCCTCGACCACGACTTCCGGGCGGCCGAGGTGCAGTTCGTCGAGCGCGACCAGCCGGGCGTGGACCGCGACTACACGTACCACGTCGACCGCGGCAGGTTCGACCTGATCCTGCTGAAGCACGCCGAGGAGCAGGGCGCCCGTGTCTTCAACGGTGTCCGGGTGCTCGGCGTCGACTTCGACGGCGACCCGGAGATCGTGACGGTCAACTGCCGCATGGGGCCCCGGGAGTTCGGTCTGACCGCCCGCATGGTGGTCGACGCCTCCGGTCGGCAGACCACCCTCGGACGGCAGATGAAGCTGAAGGTGTCCGACCCGGTCTTCAACCAGTACGCCATCCACAGCTGGTTCGAGGGGCTCGACCGTTCGGAGCTGGCGGTGGAGCCGGACAAGACGGAATACATCTACGTGCATTTCCTGCCCGTAGAGGACAGCTGGGTCTGGCAGATCCCGATCACCGACACCATCACCAGCGTGGGTGTGGTCACCCAGAAGAAGCGCTTCGCCGCGGCCAACGAGAACCGCGAGCAGTTCTTCTGGGACATGGTCGGCAGTCGTCCCGACCTGCTGAAGGCCCTCAAGAAGACCGAACGGCTGCGGCCGTTCAAAACCGAGGGCGACTACAGCTACACCATGAAGGAGATCTGCGGCGACCGCTTCGTGCTGATCGGTGACGCGGCCCGGTTCGTCGACCCGATCTTCTCCAGCGGCGTCAGCGTCGCCCTGAACAGCGGGCGGCTGGCGGCCAAGGACATCATCGCCGCCCACGAGGCGGGTGACTTCGGCAAGAAGCGGTTCGAGGGGTTCGAAACCAAGATCTGCACCGCGGTGAAGAACTGGTACGAGTTCATCTCCATCTACTACCGCCTGAACGTCCTGTTCACCGCCTTCGTCCAGGACCCGCGCTACCGCATCGACGTACTGAAGATGCTGCAGGGCGACTTCTACGACGGCGAGGAATCCGACACGCTGCGCGCCATGCGGGAGATCGTCACCGCGGTGGAGAACGACCCCGACCACCTGTGGCACCCGTACCTGGGCACCCTCCGGGCCCCCTCGCCGTGGGCGCAGACCGCGCCGGAAACCGTCTGACGACAGGAGACAGCCATGAAGACGGAGAACCTGTACATACGGTCCATCGGCGTGTCGCTGCCCGCCGAGCGGGTCACCCTGGCCGAGGCGTTCGAGGCGGGCCACTGTCGGCCGAACGAGTTCACGGGCAGCGACCTAGTGGAGGTGCCCGTGGCACCGGGGACGCCCGGCGTGGAGCTGGCGGCCGACGCCGCACGACGGGCCCTGGACCTGGCCGGACTCCCGGCCGAGCAACTGGCTCTGCTGATCCACGCCACCATGTTCAGCGAGGGCCCGGAGGGCTGGGCGCCGGTCGGCTATGTGATGCGCGAGCTGGGCTGCGGGCAGATCCCCGGCTTCGAGGTGAGCCAGGGCTGCAACGGCACGCTGGCCGGCGTCGAGCTCGCGGCGGGCTGGCTGGCGCTCGCCCCGGAGGGCGCCGGTGCCCTGGTGACCGCGGGCCTGCAGGCCGATCTGCCGCAGGTCGAGCGGTGGCGCAGCGCCGGGTTCGGCATGGCCATCGGTGACGGCGGTTCCGCGCTGCTGCTCGGCAAGGAGGAGGGCATCGCCCGGATCGAGGCGGTGAACTCGCTGACCTACGCCGACCTGGAGGCCATGCACCGGGGCGACCTCCCGCTGGCCGAGAGGGGCACCGGCGCCCCGCCGAAGGTCGACGTACCGGGCCGTGCGCGCGAGTTCGCCATCGCCAGACGGTACAACCAGATCGACTTCCACCGGATCTTCACCATGATGTACGCCGAGGTGACCCAGCGGACGCTGAAGGAGGCCGGGCTCACCACCGACGACCTCGAGCGGGTCGTCTTCACCAACGCCGGGGCCGAGATCATCGAGGCCGACCTGCTGCAGCCCCTGGGTCTGCCGCTGTCCAGGGCGACCTGGGACTTCGGCCGCACCATCGGGCACATCGGCGCCAGCGACCAGGCCATCTCGCTCGACCACCTGCTGCGCAGCGGCCAGCTCGACGCCGGTGACCGCGTCCTGCTGGTCGGCGGAACCCAGGGCTACAACGTCTCCAGCGTCGTCCTCACCGTGACCGAGGCCGGTGCCGCTCTGCGCGACGGTACGCCCCCGGCCGCGCCCCGGCCGGAGAGGACGGGCTCGTGAAGGTCCTGTTCGTCCCCTGGTCGCAGCCCACCTTCTACTACCAGATGGTCCCGCTGGCCTGGGCCCTGCGTGCCGCGGGCGCCGAGGTGCGGGTGGCCGGGCAGCCGCAGCTGGCCGACGCGGTCAAGCGCTCCGGCCTGACCATTACCCAGGTCGGTGCCGGCTACGACTACCTGCCGGCCTTCCAGCGGATCGCGGACGAGATCGCCCGCCACAACCGCGAGCACCCGGACCGCAAGGCGAACCTCGAGCAGAAGGCCGCACCCACGCCGGAGATGCGCAGACGGGTCCTGGAGCGGAAGTTCGCGCCGTTCGTGGAAACGGCCACCGCGATGGCCGGGGAGCTCGTCGAGCTGGCCGGGGCGTGGCGACCGGACCTCGTGGTGAGCAACCCGTTCGTCCTGGCCGCCCCGCTCGCGGCACACGCGTCCGGTGCCCGGCTCGTGCACCACCTGACCGGGCCGGCCGTGGAGCGACAGATGGGGTTCTTCCCGGGCAGCGGCGCCGCGCCCGAGCTGTGGACGCACTCTCTGCTGCGGCTCTTCGAGCAGTACGGGGTGCCGGTCCGCCCGGAGTACGCGAGCGCCACCGTCGACCCCTGTCCGCAGAGCCTGCAGTATCCCGGGACACCCGACCGCCTGCCGGTCCGCTTCGTCCCGTACAACGGCCCGGGCGACGCCCCGCTGTGGCTCTCCCAGCGCGCCGGGCGGCGCCGGGTGTGCGTGACCTGGGGCACCACGACCACCCAACTGGGCGGCGAGGACTCGTTCCTCGTGCCGGACGTCCTGGCCGCCCTGTCCGGGCTCGACGCGGAGGTCGTCCTGGCCGTCAAGGGCTCCGACCGCGAGCTGCTCGGCGACGTCCCCGCGAACGTACGGGTGGTCGAGGACCTGCCGCTGCACCTGCTGCTGCCCAGCTGTGACGCGATCGTCCATCAGGGCGGCACCGGCACCATGCTGACGGCGGCCTCGTTCGGCGTACCGCAGGTCCTCATCGCCGGGATGCTCGACCAGGTGGCGACCGCGACCCGGCTGGCGTCAGCCGGCGCCGGACTGCACCTGGACGCCGCCGGGTTCTCCCCGGCGGCCCTCACGACGGCGGTCGGTGCCGCCCTGGCCGACGGCACCGTCCGCAAGGCGGCCGACGCGCTGCGGCAAGAGATCGCCGACCAGCCCTCGCCCGCCGACGTGGCCGGGCAGTTGGCCGGCGTTCCGGCCGCCCACGCGGCCTGATGCGCACGGCCCGCCTGCCCTCACCCATCGTTCAGGAGGAAGACCGTGCGTGTCCTGTTCACCCCGATGGCCTGGCCTACCCACTACTACCAGATGGTGGGACTGGCCTGGGCCTTCCGAGCGGCCGGTCACGATGTCCGGGTGGCCGGGCACCCGCAGCTCGCCGACCCGGTCACCCGGACGGGCATGATCGCGGTGACCGCCGGCGGCGACTACGACCTCATCGCCGGACTGGCCGAGGCGGTGAAGGTACGGGACGAACTGGCTCGTGAGTGGCACGTGACCGGTCCCGGCCAGTTCCCGCCCGACGTCCTGCGCAAGCTCCTCGACCTGCGGATGGTCCCGCACATCAGGGCCGCCGAGGACATGGCGCCCGACCTCGTCGCGTTCGCCCGCGGCTGGCGGCCGGATCTCGTGATCACCGACCCGGTGGTGTACGCCGCCCCGCTCGCCGCGGCCGCGGTGTCCGCTCCGGTCGTACGGCACCTGTGGGGGCCGGACATGTCGCGCAAGGTCGGCCTGCCGGGCAACGGCGTGAGCGCGCAGGAGGACCACCGTGCCGCCTGGCCGCAGGAGCTGGCCGACCTCTACCTGCGTCACGGCGCCGAGCCGGCCGCCGACATCGCCGTACGAACCCTCGACACCTGCCCGGAATCCCTGCAGGTGCCGGGCGTGCCCCACCGCGTCGCCATGCGCTACACCTCCTACAACGGCACCGCGGTGGCTCCGCAGTCGCTGTTGGAACCCGCCGAGCGGCCTCGGATCTGCGTCACCTGGGGATCGCTCACCACGACCATGCGGGGGCCCGAGGCCTTTCTCGTTCCGCGTATCGTCGAGGCGCTGGCAGACCTGGACGTCGAGGTGATCCTCGCCCTGCGGGCCGCGGACCGCGAACGTCTGGGGCGACTGCCCGAGCGGATGCGCGTCCTGGTGGGGATGCCGCTGGACCTGATCCTGCCGACCTGCTCGGCGATCATCCACCAGTCCGGCGCCGGCAGCACCCTGACGGCGGCGCTGCACGGCGTGCCCCAGGTGACGGTCCCGCAGATCGCCGACCAGGGGCTGGTCAGCGAGCGGCTGGCCGGCACCGGTGCCGGGATCGTCCTGGACGGCGACAACCTCGGCACACAGGCCGTACAGGAGGCCGTGCGCCAGGTGCTCGACAGCGCGGCCCCCGGCCAGGCCGCGCGACGGCTGCGGCAGGAGATGCTGGACCAGCCCACCCCCTCCCGGATCGTCACCGAGCTGGAGGCGCTCGTCGGCTGAGCCGCGAGCGACTCGACGCCCATGGGTGGTGCCCCACTTCACGAAGTGGGGCACCACCCATGGGCGTCGAGTGGTGTGTCCGGCGGTTCAGGCCCGCGAGCCGGTCAGCCGGCGCCGCAGCCCCTGACCGCGCAGCAGCATGCCGAGCACGGCGGACTGTGCGTTGCGGATGCCGCGCGCACGCAGCAGCGCCGCCGTGGTCCACAACTGCACCTCGCCGACGTGGTGCGGGGCTCCGTGCACATCGTCGAACTCGACCAGGTTCAGCCGGCGAGCACCGCTGCGCAGCAGCTCCAGGTCGGCCGCGGGGATGATCTCGTCACGCCAGCTCGCCACGTACGCCACCGGGATGTCCAGTCCGGCCAGCTGCTCCCGGGTCAGCGCCCACTCGTCCAGGGCGCCCGGTACGGCGTCCGCGACGGTGCCGGTCATGCGGGCCAGCGTGTCCACGGTGATCCGGGGCAGCTGCTTCTGCCACGCGTGGTCGGTGAAGAACGCCCCGATCGGCGCCCCGACGGTGACCACCCCGCGGATGCGGGGGTCCTCCACCGCGCACCGCAGGGCCAGATGGCCGCTGAAGCTCAGCGCGGTGGCGTATGTGCGGGAGACGTCGGCCCGGTCGGCGACGGCGTCCAGCAGCCCGGACAGCATCCGCCAACTGCCGGCCCCGTAAGGCAGCGCGTTCTCGCCGGTGCCCGGCAACTCCGCGACCACCGCGGCCATGCCCAGGCGCCGCACATGGGCGAGCATCGGCGCCCACTGCTCCTTGACCGAGACGATTCCGCCCATGACGACCAGCAGCGGCTTGGGGTCGGAGGTGGACAGGCCGCCGGCCCAGCAGCGCACCGTGCCCTCCTGCAGCTGGACGTCGAGGGGCTCGATGTCGGTCCGCTGCGTGCCGCGCCAGCGGTCCATGGCCCGCACACAGCGTTCCAGCGCCTCCTGACGGTCGGGTCCGTCCACGTACGGGAACCTGGCCATGGCGTAGTACTTGACCGCCGCCAGGTCCTTGCCGTGCTCCTCCAGCACCGCGGCCGTCCGTGACCACTCGCCGACCCATGAGCCGGGCCCGCCGCCGTCATCCGTACGGATCCGGTTCAGTATGTCCCGGTAGTCGGCGATGCGCTGCCCGCGGGCGTGCACCGCGACGTACTGCTTGAGTTCCGCGAGGTCGTTCACGACGCTCCTCCCTGTGGCGCGGCCACGGCCTGCCGGGGTGGCCCGGCGTCCGCCGCCCCCGTCCGGCCGGTGGCCGCGAAGCCCTCGATTCCGTCCTTGATCTCGGCCAGTACGTCGGCGGCCTCGGCACCGTCGATCACCCTGTGGTCGAAGGTGAGGCTGAGCCGCATCACCGGCGCGACCGCCATCGCGCCGTCACGGACCACCGGCCGGTCGGCGATCCGGCCGAGCCCGAGCGTGACGGTGGTGCCGCCGACCGAGTGGAAGCCGTCGACCGGCCGGTGGCCGAGCGAGGTGACGGCGAAGGTGCCGACCGTCCGGTGACGCCGGTTCAGCGGCCGGACCCCGGCACGGAAGGCGAGCTGCCCCAGCGGCCACGGCAGCCGCTCCAGCGCCCGGGCCGGGGCGAACTCCGGCATGGTCGCCGGGTCCCCGGCGCGGAAGCGGTCCACCTCCGCCTGTACGGCGTCCAGGTCCGCCCGGTGCACATCGGTGAGCACCGCCGAGCGGACGACGCGTCGGCCGCCCACCGTCTTGTCCAGTGTGATCTTCCCGTTGACGGACGCGTAACGCGCCACCCGCGGCCTGATCCGTCCGCGAACGGCCGCGTTGGCCTCCGGGTGCCGCGCGAGCACGCGGGCCGCGACGTAGAGGACGTAGGCGGTGGTCGAGTAGTGGCGGCCCTGCTCGTGGGCCTCGGCACGGTGCGTCCGCACGCCGGACATGTCCACCTCGGTGTCCAGGAACACCGGCGCGATCGGCCGTACCTCCTTCAGGAACAGCAGCGTGGGCCGGCGCACCGGCGCTACGGGAACCGCCCGCACCCGCCCGCTCACGCCGCGGCCAGGGTCAGCGAGTGGATGTCCCCCAGGGTGGTGGCCTGAAGGACCTCGGAGAACGGCAGGCTCCGTCCGGTCCGCTGCTCCAGCAGGGTCACCAGGGTCAGCAGGTGCACCGAGTCCCAGCCCGCGATCTGGTCCCACGGCCGGTCGATGTCCTCGGCGGTCACCGGCAGCCCCATGGAGTCGTGCAGCAGTGCGATGAAATCCTCGGTCTTCAAGGGCGTTCTCCCAGCAGGTCGGTGAGGTCGATGTGGGCGGGGGGCTCGGGGAGGTGCGCGAGGTCGTGGCGGAAGGTGGCCGCCGACTCGTCGCCCGACACCTCGGTGAACCCGTTGCGCGGGTAGAAGTCCCTGACCTTGCCGTTCTTGGCAGAGGCCCGGTAGCTGCCGAAGACCCGTGCCACTCCGGTCTCACGGGCATGGCGCAGCACCGCGGCCAGGCACGCCTGCTCGATGCCCCGCGAGAACACCCGGCAGCTGAGCAGGAAGTTGTCCAGATGCAGCTCGTGGCCCGTGCGGTGCGCGAAGACCGCGCCGACCAGGCCGTTGTCGCCGAACCTGTCGCGGGAGTGCACCGCCAGCACCAGAGCGTCCCGGGCGTCGGCCAGCTCCCGCACCCGGGCCGGCTGCAGGCGTTCGGTGGTCAGGTTGAACTGGGAGGTGCGCAGTGTCAGCTGGGAGACCCGGCCGATCTGTTCCGGGCCGACGGGTGCCAGCCGCACGGCGACCCCCAGCTGGTGGAGGTAGTCGTCGAGGGACGCGAAGCTGTCGAGGAAGTCCTTGCGGACCAGCTCGTCGCGGTACTTCACCAACCGGGTGCGGTCCTCCGCGGTGACCGTCGGCGTGTCGAACCAGCCGTCGTGCAGCAGCCGTCCCACGTGATGGGCGGGCTCCGCGTCGACGGGGACCACGGCCACGCCCGGCAGCTCCCTCCGCACCAGCCCGCACTCGAACGGGCTGTCGTCCACGAACACGAAACTGTCGACACCGAGGTTGAGCGCGGCGGCCAGCTCGGTGAGGTTGTCGTGCTTGGGACGCCAGTTGGCGACGATCCGCACGAAGTCCTCCTCCCGCAGCACCATGTCCGGGTGTTCCCGGAACACCGCGGTGACGGCCTCCGCGTCGTTCTTGCTCACCGCGGCGAGCAGCACCCCCTGGCTGCCCAGCTGCTTGACCACGCGCTGGAACGCGCGGAAGGCCTCGCCGCGGTGGGTGCCGGCCGCCTCGATGCCCTCCGGGCCGTCCTCGCCGAGCACCCCGCCCCAGACCGTCCCGTCCAGATCCAGGGCGAGCACTTTCTTGGTGAGCCCGGTGGCCTGCCGGGCGAGCTGGCCCACCTCCCTGGCGTAGCGGGCCAGCAGCGCCGGTGACAGGTGCGCCTTGGCGTACGTGTCCAGCCGCGCGTCCTCGGCCGCGATCCCCTCGGCCAGCAGCGGGTCGAGGTCGAGGACGACGACGGCCGGATGCTCCTCGGCCATCCGCAGCAGCGTGGCGTTGGCCGTGTGCCACAGGGCGCTCAGCCGGGACCGCGACGTCTGGTCCACGAGCTGGGCGGTGAACCGCCGGGTGAGGGGCAGGGTGTTGAGGACCAGCGTGCCGCGGCCCGCCGCACGGAAGCGGCTCGCCAGCCCGGACAGCAGGGACAGCTTATCCGTCAGCGCGCGATCGACGTCCTCGGGCCGCCACTGCACCGGCACCTCGTCGAACACCACCGTGGGGTCGAGGATGCACAGCACCAGATCCGGGTCCGAGGCGTACAGGGCACTGCCCGGCTCGGCGAGGTCGGCGACGTAGCTGTCGAAGTCGCCGACAAAGATCCGTCCCAGGAGCCCGTGCCGGGCCAGCTGGGCGGTGAGCGGGGCCACCAGCGGAGCGAGCGTTCCATGGCCGGTCACGGCCACCGAGACGGTGGGCGTCGCGGGGTGCGCCGCCAGCACGTCGTCCGGGCGCAACCGGCTGAGCAGGTGTCCCGCCGCGGTCAGTTCGTCGTCGGACGCGTCGGCCAGCAGAGCCCGCAGGTCGGGGTAGCGGGCCACCAGCAGGCCCAAGCTGTGCAGGTCGGCGACCGTGGTGGGGGCCGTCGTGGTGTCCGCCATCGGGATCAGACCTTCTCCAGGCCGAAGCCGGCCTTGATCCACTTGCTGGACTCCACGGCGACGGCCGCGGCGCGCTCGCCCGCGGCCATGCGGGGCAGTGCCGCCTCCAACTGGAAGAACGGCAGGGCGTTGCCGGTGTTGCCGATCTCGGCGACCAGCGAGATCTCCTGGGCGGCCGGCGCGGACAAGCCCTCGGTGATCCGCGCGGTCATCCGGCCTGACAGCTGAGGGGGCAGCAGGTACTCGAGTTCGTCGTTCTTCCAGTCGAGTTCGCTCAGCAGCTCCTCGAACGCCTCGGCGGCGAGCAGCGGCACGGAGTGCTCGATGGCCTTGTAGTCCTCGACCACCGGCGGCCGGCCCGCACCGCGGTCGGCACGTCCGAACCACTCCACGATCTGGCCGGGCGGCCGGCCGCGGCCCACCAGCCGGACGAAGACGTGCCGGATCACCGCCGAACCGGCAGCGGGCTCGGTGCTCAGTACGACGGCTCCGGCACCGTCACCGAAGAGCACGCCGTTGATCTGCTCCTCCGGTTTGAGCGAGGCGACGTCCATGGTGACGTCGAAGTGCTTGGCGCAGGTGTCGCCGCCGAGCACCAGTGCGGTGCGCCAACGGCCCGAACGCAGCATCTGGCAGGCGACGTCGAGAGCCTGCACGGCACCGGTGCAGCCGGACTGGAGCTGGTAGGACGGCACCTGGTCGATGCCGAGCCGGTCGGCGATCTCGTTCACCGTCGCCGGCATCAGCAGGTCGGGCGAGGACGTGCCCATCACCACCAGGTCGACGTCCCGCGGGGCCAGGCGGGCTCCGTCCAGTGCTCGGCGCCCCGCCAGCTCGCCGAGGTCGGCGAGCGAGTGGCGCACCTCGCCGCTCTCCAGGTCGACGGCGAGGTGCCGCCGGTGCGTGCCGACGAACTCGTCGATCCACTGCTCCCACAGTGACGGCATGCCGAACCGCCGGCGCAGCATGGCATTGTCGACGGCCGAGCCGGGGAGCGCGGTTCCGACCGAGCGGATGTGGATGTCGGGAGCGTCCATCCTGGGCCTTCCGTTGGCGGCGGTTTCTTGGGATCTCCGAACAGGGGCACGCCGGGACGAGGGCGGTCCGGCTCAAGGGCATGCTCGGCCGGAGGACTAAAGCCGCTCTTGCGCCGCTGAGATCTGGGCGCGCGGATGCGGCGTCCCCTTGCGAAAGGCCGGAGTTAGCCGAGCTTCAGCGTGCCGTCGAGCATGGGAGGCCCATGGACCCTGCGGAATGCTGGAGTTGAGACCGTGACCACTGGTCTGGAAGAGAACGAGAACGCGGCGGCACAGCCGATCGACCGGCGTGCGATGGACGTGGGCGTGGAGGCTCGGCGCGAGGTCGCGGACCCCAGCCCGCTCGACCCCGGGGCGCTGGCCCTGGCCGCGGCCGCGGCGGCGGGCGTGTACACCCCGGGTGACGGTGCGCAGGCGCGGGCCGCGGCGATCGAGAAGTGCGTCATCGTGACGGGACTGACCGAGAAGATCGAGAAGCTGGTGGTGCACGACGGCGAGACGCCGGGCCTGGGCACCTCGGTGGAGTACACCGACGCCTTCTACGACGCGGACGGCAACCGGGTGGCCACCGTCGACGGCCGTTCCGTGGTGCTGGGTACGACCCCTCACATGTGGCAGTTCCACCAGAGCCGCGCCGAACTGGAGGACGGCACCTTCGAGGCGGTCGGGGTCCTCGACTGCACGGTGATGTTGCGTGGCGGTACACAGCTGTTCCGCATCATTGGGACGGGCGGCCGGTACGCCGGGAAGGTCGGCTACATGACCCTGGCGATCGCCGACCCGAGCCAGAAGCCCCCGCACTACGCAACGTCGTTCGTGCTCTGCTGAGCGTATGGGCTGCACGTCCGGGCCGCGGCGGTGCGGCCCCCTCCTGCTGGACGGGGCCGCACCGCCGCCGCTCAGGCTCGTACGGTACTCACCTCGAGCTCCTCGGCCGTGCTCGTCTGCCGCTCGACCAGGGTGTAGAGCGGTCCGGTGGCCGCGGTCGTCACCAGGGCCATCACGACCAGGGCCAGGTACATCCCCGGGGTGAGGATGCCTGCGGAGAACCCGGCCTGGAGGATCACCAGTTCGGTGAGGCCGCGGGTGTTCAACAGCACCCCCACCTGAAGGCCCACGCGGTGCGACTCGCCGCCGAGCCGGGCCCCGAGGTAGCCGCCGCCGATCTTGGCGACCAGCCCGGCCGCAGTCGCCAGCAGGCACCCCTGCCAGGGGGCGGAGCCGAGCCGGCCGGCGAACACCGACACGCCGGTGACCACGAAGAAGATCGGGATCAGCAGGGTGCCGGTCCGCGAGACACGGCGCACCGCCCTGCCCCACGGCCCGTGCTCGTCAGCGGCGGGTAGCGCGGTCCCGACCAGCAGAGCCCCCAGCACCTCACTGAGGCCGCACCGCTGCATCAGCCACGAGGCGGTCAGGGCGAGGGCGGCCACGGCCACGGCCGACAGCCACGGCAGCCGCCCGCACAGCCGCCCCGCCACCGGGGTGCGCAGCAGACGCGCCAGGACGAAGGCCGCCGTCACCCCGGCCGCCAGGGCCGCCATCCGGTTCACACTGTCGCCGCTGCCGCCGGCCGCCAGGCCGATCGCCAGCGTCAGCAGCAGCCAGGCGACTGCGTCGATCACGGCGGCCCCGGCCATCGACAGCCGGCCGGCCCGGGTGTAGGTCAGCCCGCGGTCCTCCAGGATCCGGGCGAGCACCGGAATGGCGGTCACGGACATCGAGACACCGAGCAGCAGCACGAACGAGGGGGCGGGGGCGTCGCCGCGCAGGCCGGGCTCCGAGCGCCACAGCACCCAGCCGGCCAGTGCGAACCCGGCCGTGAGCGGCGGGACCAGCGCACCGAAGGTGACCCATCCGATCGCCCGCCGGGTGGCCCAGGAGCCCCCGGTGCGCATCTCGCGCAGGACACCCACGACGAACAGGACGAGCCCGATGTGGGCGAGTTGCCGTACGAGGGAGAACACATCGGCGGGCAGCAGCCGGCCGAGCAGGCCGTGACCGCCGATCGCCACCACGGCGGGGCCCAGTACCAGACCCGCCGCGACCTCCCCCACCACGCTCGGCTGGCCGACCAACCGGGCCAGCTGCCGTCCGGCGTATGCCGCGAGGAAAATCGTGACCAGTACGAGGGATATATGTCCGGTGCGGATCACCGCATCAACCGCATTCATGAAGGCCAATTCCGCCGGGATGCCTCGAACGGCATTCCGGCTCATGGGAAGTCGGGGTGGGCGGACAGCGGAAAGGTAGGGAGCTGCTGGACCGTCGTGAAACCCCTAAATTCCCGACCGCGCCGCCCCGCGACCGGGGACGACACGTTTCGGCGCGGTACCCGGCGAGGGGGTGGCCAGCTCTTCGCCCCGGTTCCCGCACGGCACCCCGACCGCCGCCGCACAAGGGTGGCAGGAGGTCAAGAGGGGCCGCGGCGCGCTCTCCGGGGAGCACCGTTAGGGGTTGTTAGGGGGGCACGCCCTTGTGGCAGGCTTTCCGGCGAGTGAGCACTCCCGGGAACGCACGGAACGTCCGCCCGCCCTTTGCTCCGGCCGACTCCGTCCTGTCCACGGCTACCGCCGCGCGGTCTGCCGTTCGTCCGCCTGGTGAGGAGCTCTGGGCTTGAGGGGAAGGGATCTGCCAATGGCGTCGCCCATGGGTGATGAGGACCGGTGGTTGCGTGTATTCCAACCGCGTCCGGAGCGGGAAATCCGGCTGGTGTGTTTTCCGCACGCGGGTGGCGCGGCCACTTACTACTTCGCGATGTCGCAGCAGTTGGATCCGCGATTCGAGGTGACCGCCGTGCAGTATCCGGGGCGCCAGGACCGGCGGACCGAGCCGCTGGTGGACAGCGTTCCGCGACTCGCCGACCAGGTGGCCGACGCCCTCGCCGCGGTGTGTGACGACGGCCCGTTCGCCTTCTTCGGGCACAGCATGGGCGCGGTCCTGTCCTTCGAGGTCGCGCGCCGGCTCCGGGACCGCGGACAGGCCGGACCGGTGTGGATGTTCGTCTCCGGCCGGCGCGCCCCCTCCCGCGTGCGGGAGGGAGGGGTGCACCTGCGTGACGACCAGGGTCTGCTGGAGGAGCTGCGGGCGGTGGGGGGCACCGATCACCGTGTGTTCGGCGACCCGGAACTGCTGGCGGCGGTGCTGCCGGTGACGCGCAACGACTACCGCGCGGTCGAGACGTACCGCTGGCACGGCGGGGCCCCGCTGGAGTGCCCCGTCACCGCGCTGGTGGGGGACGCGGACCCGCAGACCACGGTCCAGGACGCCGAAGCATGGGCCGGGCACACCACCGGGGCCTTCGATCTGAAGGTGTTCCCGGGCGGCCACTTCTACCTGGACGCCCATCGCGCCGCGGTGTGCGGCGCGGTGTCGGCCGCTCTGGCGGGAGCGGCCGACGACGTCGGGGCGGCGGCGACCGCGCTGGAGGGGAGCACATCGTGAGGTACGAGATCCTCGGACCGCTACGGGTGGTCGACGGTGACACCGTCTCCTCGATCAGCGCGCGGAAGATCGAGATAGCGCTCGCGGTCCTGCTCATCCGCAGCGACCAGGTGGTCACGCACGACCAGCTGATCGCGGAGATCTGGGGCGACCGGCCGCCGCGCAGAGCCACCGCCGGTATGCACGTCTACATCTCGCAGCTGCGCAAGTTCCTGCACCGGCCCGGGCGTTCCGAGAACCCGGTGGTCACCCGGCAGTCGGGATACCTGCTGCGCACCGGCACCGACGAGCTCGACGTGGGCATCTTCCTGGATCTGGTCCAGGACGGCCGGGCTGCCGTGCGGGCCGAGCGCTACGAGGACGCGGTCCAGTGCTTCGAGAGCGCGCTGGCCCTGTGGCGCGGGCCGGTGCTTGGCGACCTGGGCGGCGGTCCCCTCGTCAGCGGGTACGTCACCTGGCTGACCGAAGCCCGCCTGGAGTGCCTTGAGATGCTCGCCGATGTCTGTCTGCGGTTGGGTCGGCACCGTGAACTCGTCGGCAGGCTCTACTCGTTGACGGCGGAGAATCCGCTGTGCGAGACCTTCTACCGGCAGCTGATGGTCGCCCTGTACCGCTCCGAGCGGCAGGCCGACGCGCTGATGGTGTACCAGCTGGCCCGAAACACCCTGCACGACGAACTGGGGCTGGAACCCGGGCAGGCGCTGCGGGACGTGCAGCAGGCGATCCTCACGGCGGACGGCCGGCGTCTTGGGGTGCTGGCGTCGTAGCCCGCGTACTGCCCCACACGACGCGTCCGAATATCGTGCGACTGTCAATCAAGGTTGACAGTCGCCGATTGGTGAAATACGCTGGAGCAATGACACTCACTCAGATGAGGTTGGCGACCATTGGTGCCGTCTTGTCGATGGTCCTGGGTATCGTCGATTCGAACATTGTGGCCACGGCCGCCTGGCCCATCACCAAGAGTCTCGACCCGGTGCATGGTCTGGATCTGCTCCCGTGGCTGATCACCGCGTACGCCCTGGCGTCGACCGTTACGCAGCCGATGTACGGGAAATTGACGGACGTTTATGGCCCGAAGAAGATTTACCTCTTCTCGCTGGCCACATTCCTGGTCGGCTCGGCGCTCTGCGGTATCGCACAGAATATGGGTCAGTTGATCGCCTTCCGTGCGGTCCAGGGTGTCGGCGGCGGCGGTCTGATGAGTGTCACGCTCGTCGTGGTGCTCAGCATCTGGCCGCCGAAGACCACCAGCGGCGGTGGTTCGACGGGCGGTGGCAGCGCCGGCATGGGCGGTGTCATGACCGGCGTGTGCATCGTGGTCGGCCCGCTGGTCGGCGGCTACCTCACCGAACACCTGTCGTGGCGGTGGATCTTCTACGTGAACCTGCCACTGGGCCTGATCGCCCTGGCTCTGGGTGTCTTCAACCTGCGCCTGCCGGTCCGCAACGACAGCCACCGCATCGACTTCGTGGGCGCCGGGCTCATCGCGGCCGCGACCAGCGCCCTGCTGCTGGTGACCGAATGGGGCGGCGCCAAATACGCCTGGAGCTCCTCCGTCATCGTGCTGCTGGAGCTGGGCGGCGCGCTGTTCCTCGTGGCCTTCCTCCTCAGGCAGGGGCTGTGGAGCAGGATCGCCGCCGAGGAGCCCCTCTTCCCCCTGTCGCTCTTCCGCAACCAGGTCTTCCGGCTCGCCAGCCCCCAGCAGTTCATCTCGGGCATGGTGACCATGGGCTCGGTCGTCTACGTGGCGCTCTATCTGCAGGCCGCGCAGGGCGTGAAGCCGACCCTCGCCGGCGTGCACCTGCTTCCCATGGCGCTCGGCATGATCGTCTCGGCGGTCGTCGGGGGCCGACTGATCCGCCGGCCGGGCAGGTTCCGGCTCGTCCTGATCGCGGGCACGGTCATGGTCACGATCGCCTTCGGCCTGCTGAGCAGGCTGCGTGCGGACACCTCGGTGTGGGTGACCAACGTCGACCTGCTGCTCCTGGGCGCCGGGCTCGGCCTGGTGCTCGGCATGGCCCTGCTGGCGGTCCAGATGTCGGTGCCGAAAGAGCAGATGGGCGTGGCGATCACCTCGATCCGGTTCAGCCAGACGCTCGGCGGTGCCGTCGGCAGCGCGGTCTTCGGGACCATCCTGGCCCGCGAGTTCGCGGCGCGGGTCCCGGACAGCCTCAAGGGCGGCGAGAACGGGAACCGACCCAGCATCGCCCTGCTTCAGACACTGACCGGCAAGGCCCGGGACACGGTGGTCCACGCCCTGGTGGGGGCCGCGGACCAGGTGTTCGTCAGCGGTGCCCTGATCGCCGCCGTGGCCGTGCTGATCACGCTCTTCTTCAAGGAGCCGCGCCCGGCCGCGCCGGCGGCCGTCGGGGAGACGGACACGGCCCAGGGGCCGGCCGGTGGCCCGGCGGTCCCGGCGCAGCGGCCCCGACGCGGCGGGGTCCGCCGGGAACACGCGGGCGGCTTGGAGCCTCCGGTCTCCTGACAGGCACCGCAGCCGGGTGAGCGGCCGTCGGCGGGCCGCAATCCCGTCGCCCGCGTTCCGGATCGGCCTCGCGCACGGCCGCCGGGGGAGCGGCGGCGACCGGAGCGGTGCCGCGCCGCCGTCGGACCCCGTCCGCCGGGCCCCGTGGCCCGTGAGCCCCGGTCGAACCCCGTCCCGGGCAGCCGCACCCGCGGCCGTCCGCCTGCTCTCCCGGCCCCCGTCTTCCCACGCACGAGGCCGCGCCCCGCGGAGACTCCCCGCGGGGCGCGGTGGCCGGACCCGTACAGCTGTCAGGCCCGGACGCGGAAAGACGTCACCGCCTCCAGGACGCGCTCGACGTCGGAGTCGGTCAGATCGGTGTACACCGGCAGCCGCAGCAACTGGTCGGCCACCCGCTCGGTCACCGGGCAACCGCCCGGTGCCGTACGCCCGTAGCGTCGGCCAGCCGGAGCGCTGTGCAGCGGCATGTAGTGGAACGCGCTCCGGATCCCGCGCGCGGCGAGATGGTCCATCAGCGCGTGCCGGTGCTCCAGATCGGGCAGCAGCAGGTAGTACAGGTGAGCCGGGTGGGCGCATTCCTTCGGCACCGTCGGCTGGACGACCCCGTTGCGCTCCGCCCAGCCCGCCAGGCGCTCCTGGTAGATGTCCCACACCTGCAGGCGGCGCGCCTGGATCGCGTCGAAGTTCTCCAACTGGGCGATCAGGCACGCCGCGAGCAGGTCCGACGGCAGATAGCTGGAGCCGATGTCCACCCACTGGTACTTGTCGATCTCGCCCCGGAAGAACTGGCGCCGGTTGGTGCCCTTCTCCCGGATGAGCTCCGCCCGCTCCAGGTGGTCGGTGCCGTTGAAGAGCAGCGCGCCCCCCTCGCCGCAGTGCGCGTTCTTCGTGGAGTGGAAGCTCTGTGTGGCCATCACACCCAGCGACCCCAGCTGCTGCCCCCGGTAGGAGGCTCCCAGGCCGTGGGAGTTGTCCTCGACCACGGGAAGGCCGTGCCGGTCGGCGACCTCCATGATGGCGTCCATCTCGCAGGCGACACCGCCGTAGTGCACGACGACGATCGCCCGGGTGCGTTCGGTGAGGGCGTCCTCCAGCAGCCGCTCGTCCATGTTGAGCGTGTCCGGCCGGCAGTCGACGAAGACCGGGACCGCACCCCGCAGCGCGTAGCCGTTGGCGGTGGAAGGGAAGGTGAACGACGGCATGACCACTTCGTCGCCGGGCTCCAGATCCAGCAGCAGCGCGCTCATCTCCAGCGCGTGCGTGCAGGACGTGGTCAGCAGGGCCGAGGTCGCCCCGACCATCTTCGTGAGCAGGTCCGTCGCCCGCGAGGTGTACCGGCCGTCGCCCTCCAGGGACCGGCACGCGAGCGCCGCGGCGATCAGCTCCGGCTCCTCGCCGGTCAGATGCGGCCGGTTGAACGGAATGACGTGATCGGTGGTGATGGTCATGGTCGGTCCCTGAGAGGGTCGGCGGTCCGCGAGGACCGGGGCTGGCTGATCACATGAACTCCTGGATGACACCGATGGCCTCGGACGGCGCCGGCTGGGCGGCGTTCTCCGCGCGGATCCGACGCGCCGCCTCCCGCCACCGCCGCTCGTGGAGCAGCGGCGCGACGCACGCGGCGATCCGTTCGGGGTCCGTCTCGCTCGCCGGCACGGCGACTCCGGCGCCGGTGGCCGCCAGGCACTCGGCGTTGAAGACCAGTCCCGCCTCCTGCGGGACGACGACCTGGGGGATACCGTGACAGGCAGCGGTCAGCATGGTCCCCGCCCCGCCGTGGTTGACCGCCGCGTCGCAGCCGGCCACGACGGTGTGCAGGGGCAGGTCGGTGACCAGCCGGACGCCCTCGGGGACCGGCCCGATGCGCTCGCGGTCGGCCGGCCTGACCACGGCGACGACCTCCACGTCGAGCGCCACCAGCGCCGTCACCAGCGTGCTCACCGGGTGCTGCGACGCCAGACCGGCCGCGGCCGTGTTGGTGGTCATCCAGGAGACGCAGATCCGGGGCCGGGCGGCGGGCCGCAGCAACCACTGCGGGACGCGGCCGGAGCCGTTGTACGACAGGTACCGGGTGCGCACCTGCCGGGGCACGGGGTGCGGTTGCAGACTGGGCGGACAGGGGTCCACCGTGCAGACGCTGTGCACGGCACGCGGCTCGGCCCCGAACCGCCCGAAGAGCTTGAGCAGGTCCTCGGGCCAGCGTTCGGGGGCCGCGCCGAAGCCCGGGAATTTCGCCAACGAGGGCGGCTGCGGCCCCCACAGGTGGTGTACGAGGGGCACCCCCGCCGTCTCCGCCGCCAGCGCGGCGGCGTAGCCGAGCGGGTCGGTGACCACGAGACCGGGTCGCCAGCCGCGGGCCAGGGCCACCAGGTCGTCGGCCATGTCCTCGGCGGTGCGCACGTGCGGGGCCCCGCGCATCTCCCCGTACCGGCGTCGTACGTCGGCGGGGAGCGAGTCCCAGCCGGCGGAGCCGGACAGCAGGTGCCCGGTCTCGCGGCGCACGGTTTCGGTGGCCTCGGTGAGACCGGTCAGAAGGTCGTAGCCGCCGCCCACACCCACGGCGGTCATGCCCGATCGGACGACCGGGTCGAGGACGGGTGGCTGGCCGGCCACACAGACCTCGTGACCGGCCAGGCGGAAGGCCCAGGCCAGCGGGGCCATGGGAAAGTAGTGGCTGGGTGCGGCAGCCGGGACGAACAGTACGCGCATCTTCGCTCCGTTGCTCCTGGGCCGACATCCGCGTCGGGCGGATCGCGCCGCGCCCGACGCGGGCGGGCCGGGGTGTCAGACCGCGCGGTCCGGGCCGTAGACGCTTTGGAGGCACACCATGAGCGTGCGGGCGTCGACGTTCACGTAGAAGCTGTGCCGGGCCAGGTCGGTGAGTTCCTCCAGCGGGATCCACCGCAGATCCGCGGTGTCCTCGGGGCCGCCGTCCGGTCCGGCCTCGACGATCAGGTAGCGGGTGCGCGCGTGGAAGAAGCGCCCGCCCTCCTCCGACATCACCGTGTCGAAGAGCACCCGTTCCGCCGGTGCGCCGAGGATCGCGTCCAGCAGCGGCGGTCGCGCCTGCTCGGGCAGGGCGGCGTAGTTCTCCGGTGTGCCCTGCGCGGTCGGCCCCAGCTCCAGGACGTCGGCGCTGCCCGCCTCCACGCGTGTGCTCGCCAGCACCTGCACGCCGTCCCCGGTCCGCCGCACCAGGAACGCCGAAACGCCGGTTCCGTGCGGGCGCACCATCGGCTGCGTCCAGGCGGCGATCTCGCGGCCCCGGCCCTGGAAGTCCACGGCCATGACGTCGAAGAAGGCGCCGCTCTCATGGGTGATCCGGTCCGGCTCGTGCCGCCAGCCCGTCACCTCCCGCAGCGTGATCCGCTCGGCCAGCAGCTCGTGCCGGGTGCGGGCCTCGGTGATCCAGCCCAGTACGGCGGTGTCGGCGGGCCGGTGGCTGCCACCGTCGGCCCCGGCGAACGGGAACGGCAGACAGGCCAGGACGGTCCGCGAGTCCATGTTCACCAGGTCGTCCTCGACCAGCAGCCGGTGCAGCTGGCCCAGTGGCACCCAGCGGAACCCGTCGAGCAGCTTGACGTCCTCGCTGACCTCGACCACCATGTTCCGGTTCCGCTTGCGGTAGAACCAGCTGCCCTGCTCCGACTGCCGGACATCGGCCAGCACCCGGTGGCGCGCGGCGTTGCGGAAGTACTCCACGTACGGCACCGGATTGCCCTGGTGGACCCGCGTGTAGTTGCTGCGGGTCGCCTGGACGGTCGGCGACAGCTGCGGGCCCGCGATGTTGCCGGGCTCCGTCTTGGCCTGCATCAGGAAGTGCAGGACGCCGTCGAACTCCTTGGCCAGGATGCCGAGGATGCCGACCTCGGGCTGGTGGATGATCGGCTGGGACCACTCGGGCACCGGCCAGCCGGGCCGCCGCACCCGCAGGCCCTCGACGGTGAAGAACCGGCCGGTGTCGTGGACCAGGTCTCCCGTGTCCGGCCGGAAGCTCCACATCCGCAGATCGGCGAAGGGGATGACCTGGGCGGCCGAGTCGTCGGCGGCGCATTGCTCCTTCCACCACTGGTGGAAGTCGGCCAGCGGCGCGTGCCCGGTCTCCGCCGCGGCCGCGGACAGCGCGACCCGGGCGGCGAGGGACGTCAGCATGACACCTCCGTGAGGGATCCGGCCCCGCCGGTGGGCTGGGGACGCAGCGGCTCCCACCAGTCGCGGTGGTCGGCGTACCAGCGGACGGTGTCCGCCAGGCCCTGCTCGAAGGGGACGCGGGGCGCGTACCCGAGCTCGGTGCGGATCTTGGTGCAGTCCACCGAGTAGCGGCGGTCGTGCGCCTTGCGGTCGGTCACCTGCTCGACCATCTCCGGGCCGGCGTCCAGCAGTTCCAGCAGCCGGGAGACCAGATCGCGGTTGGTGAGCTCGGTGCCGCCGCCGATGTTGTAGATCTCGCCGGGCGTCCCCTTGGCGGCCACCAGTGCCAGCGCCCGACAGTGGTCGTCCACGTGCAGCCAGTCGCGCACGTTGCGGCCGTCGCCGTACAGCGGGACCGGGTGCCCCGTCAGCAGGTTCGTGACGAACCGCGGGATGGCCTTCTCCGGGTTCTGGTACGGCCCGTAGTTGTTCGAGCAGCGCGTGACGCACACGGGCAGGTCGTGCGTGCGGTGGAAGGCCAGGGCCACCAGATCGGAGGAGGCCTTCGACGCCGCGTAAAGGGAGTTGGGCCGCAACGAGTGGTCCTCCGGCCAGGAGCCGTGCTCGATCGACCCGTACACCTCGTCGGTGGACACGTGCACGAACCTGCCCGCGCCGTGGTCGGCCGCGGACTGCAGCAGGGTGTGCGTGCCCTGGACGTTCGTCCGGACGAACTCGGCCGCGCCCGCTATGGAGCGGTCGACATGGGACTCGGCCGCGAAGTGCACGACCAGGTCGGTGCCGGGCATGACGTCGTCGACCACGGCGGTGTCGCAGATGTCACCGCGCACCACCCGCAGCTGCGAAGAGCCGGCCACGGGCGCCAGGTTGGCCTCGTTGCCCGCGTAGGTGAACCGGTCGAGGACGATCACCTCGGCGTCGTCGTACTCGGGATACGCGCCGGTCGTCAGCTGCCGGACGAAGTGCGAGCCGATGAACCCGGCGCCACCCGTCACCAGGATGCGCACGTGCCGCTCCTTGTCCTTGTCATGTCTCTCCTTTGGCGATGTCCCTCAGGTAGGCGCCGTAGTCGGAGGCGCCGATCTCCACGCCGAGCCGGTAGCAGTCCTCGGCGTCGATGAACCCCACGCGGTAGGCGATCTCCTCCACGCACGCGATGCGCGTCCCCTGGCGCTGCTCCAGGACCTGCACGTACTGGCTGGCCAGCAGCAGCGAGTCGTGCGTCCCCGTGTCGAGCCACGCGAAGCCCCGGCCGAGGTTGACCAGGCGGGCCTTGCCGCGCTCCAGGTAGACGCGGTTGACGTCGGTGATCTCCAGTTCGCCCCGGGCCGAGGGCTGCAGGTTCTTCGCGATGTCCACGACGTCGTTGTCGTAGAGGTACAGCCCGGTGACGGCCAGGTTCGAACGGGGGCGGGCCGGCTTCTCCTCCAGCTCCAGCAGCGTGCCCTCGGCGTCCACCACACCGACGCCGTACCGCTCGGGATCCGAGACCGCGTATCCGAAGAGTACGCAGCCGTCGATCTCCTGCACGTTGCGGCGCAGCAGCGGTGAGAAGTTGGGCCCGTGGAAGATGTTGTCGCCCAGGATCAGCGCCACCGGATCGGTGCCGATGTGCTCGGAGCCGATGGTGAACGCCTCGGCGATGCCGTCGGGGGACGGCTGGACCGCGTAGTCGATCTGCATGCCGAGCCGTGATCCGTCTCCCAGGAGATGACGGAACAGGTCGATGTTTTCGGGGTTCGAAATGACCAGGACTTCCCGGATTCCGGCCAGCATGAGAACGGAAAGCGGGTAATAGACCATGGGTTTGTTGTAAACGGGAAGCAGCTGCTTGGACACGGCGCGTGTCAACGGGTGAAGCCGAGTGCCGCTTCCGCCGGCGAGCAGGATGCCTTTCATTGCCGTGAAAGTACCGGTGGCCCTGCACCCGGTCGAGTATTGGGCACAGTAATAGGGGGCGGCACGAAATTTCCGGGAGCACTTAGGGGACGATGGCCACCGGTAGGGGGTTGAACGGCCCGTCGGCACGGGCGTTGACTTCTCGGCGGTCGGCCCGAGATTTCCGGATCACCTCCGGCACCGCCCTTCGGCACGCGTGCCGGCGGCGCCGTTCGGCGGGCCCGGGCCGTCCGTGTCCCCCGCACACCGAGGAGAACTGGACCGATGACCGCCGCTGCCCAGGACCGCATCGTCGGCGGCACCCCACACCACGGCAGGATCCGCGTCGGGGTGCTGGGCACTTCCGAGTTCGCCCGCCGCCGCATGATGGCGGCGATCCGCGGGCACCCCGACGCCGAACTCGCCGCCGTCGCCAGCCGCGACCCGGCGCGGGCCGCGCGCGCGGCCGCCCAGCACGGCTGCGCGGCCGCCGCCGACTACGGGGAGCTGCTGGCCCGCGACGACATCGACGCGGTGTACCTTCCGCTGCCCAACGCGCTGCATCACGAATGGGCGCTGGCCGCGATGGAGAGCGGCAAGCACGTGCTGGCCGAGAAACCGCTGACGACGTCGGCCGCCGACACCGCCGAACTGGTACGGGTGGCCGCACGCACCGGACGCGTCCTGCGGGAGAACTTCTGCTTCCTCCACCACGGGCAGCACCGCACTGTGCGCGAACTGCTGCGGGCCGGACGGATTGGGCGCCTGCGCCGCTTCGCCGGAGCCTTCTGCATCCCGCCGCGGCCTGCCGCCGACGTGCGCCACCGGCCCGAACTCGGCGGCGGTGCGCTGCTCGACACGGGCGTGTACCCGATCAGAGCCGCCCAGTTCTTCCTCGGCGACGACCTGTCAGTGACCGGAGCGCTGCTGCGGCAGGACGCCGCGACCGGGGTGGACGTCGGCGGGTCGGCGCTGCTGCGCGCGGCCGGCGGCGAGATCGTCACCGTCGACTTCGGCTTCGAGCACGGCTACGGCTCCCTCTACCAGCTGTGGGGCAGCGAGGGACGGCTCACGCTGGAGCGTGCCTTCACCCCGCCGCCGGACCTCGCCCCGGTGCTGCGCGTCGACGGGCAGGGGGAGCCGGTGCATACCGTGCTGCCGGCCGAGGACCAGTACGCCGCGACGGTGGGCGCCTTCGCCGCGGCCGTGCGCACGGCCCAGGACCTCGGCACGGACCCGGACCGTCAGGCCTGGGCGGCCGCCGCCGTGCGGACCGCGGAACTCGTCGAGGAGATCAGCCGATGCGCCCAGCACATCACGGTGGAGACGAGAGAGCGCGGATGACCACGGCACACCACCCGGCCACCGCGCCGACCGCCGAACCGGGGGCCGGCACGACCGGACCCGTCCCGTCCGTCCTGGTCCTGGGCGGAACCGGATTCCTGGGACGGCACATCTGCGCCGCTTTCGGCGCCACGGGCGCGCGGCTCACCCGGGTGGCCCGCGAGGCGCCCGTCGACGACGGCGGTGACGTCCCGTTCATCCGCGTCGATCTCATGGACGCCACATCGGAGCGGATCGCCGAGATCCTCAGCGCCACCGGGGCCGACATCGTCGTCAACTCCGTCGGTGCCGTCTGGCACGTGGGCGAACGCGAGATGTACGAGGCCAACGCCGAGTTGGTGCGGCGTCTGGTCGCCGCCATGACCTCGGTGCCCGGCCGGCCGCGACTGGTCCACCTCGGCTCGGTCCACGAGTACGGTCCGGTGCCCCGCGGCACCCGCATCAGCGAGGAAGTGCCGACGGCGCCGGACACCGCCTACGGCCGGTCGAAACTGCTCGGCGCCCGGTTGGTGCTGGACGCGGCCGCCGAGGGAACCCTGAACGGCACCGTCCTGCGGATCGCGAACGTTGCCGGGCCGGGCACCCCGCGCGAGAGCCTGCTGGGCATCCTGGCCCGCCGGCTGCGTGAGCGTGCCCGGGCAGCGGCGGGCGAGCCGCCCCCGGTCCTGCGGCTGGCGCCGCTGACGGCGTGGCGGGACTTCGTCGACGTACGCGATGTGGCCGGTGCCGTGGTCGCCGCCGCCCGCGCGGACGTCTGCGGACAGGTGGTCAACATCGGCAGCGGCGAGGCGGTGGAGGTCCGCCAGGTGGTCCGCCGGCTGGTCGCACTGAGCGGTCTGAGTCTGACCGTGGTCGAGGACCAGGACCGCGACGAGCAACGAGGCGACCTGCAGTGGCAGCGGTGCGACGTCTCCCTCGCCCTGCGGCTGCTCGGCTGGCAGCCGCAGCTGAGCCTGGAGCGCTCGCTGCACGACCTTTTGGTGGAAACCGGAGTCGGCGTGCTGACTCGTTCAGGAGGGGCTTGAGCATGGGTGACGTCAAGGCGTTGATTCTCGAAGGGGTCCGCAAGTACCACCAGGAGCGGGAAGGCGTACGGGACTTCGTCCCCGGCGTCACCGAGATCTGGCCCTCCGGCGCGGTGCTGGACGAGGAGGACCGGCTGGCGCTGGTGGAGTCCGCGCTGGACCTGCGGATCGCGGCGGGCACCCGTTCCCGGAAGTTCGAGTCGGAGTTCGCCCGCAAGCTCAAGCGGCGCAAGGCCCATCTCACCAACTCGGGCTCGTCGGCCAACCTGCTCGCGCTGTCCGCGCTCACCTCACCCGTGCTCGAGGACCGCCGGCTGCGCCCCGGCGACGAAGTGGTCACCGTGGCCGCCGGCTTCCCCACGACCGTGAACCCCATCCTGCAGAACGGGCTCGTGCCCGTCTTCGTCGACGTGGACCTGCGCACGTACAACACCACAGCGGACCGGGTGGCGCGGGCGATCGGCCCCAAGACCCGGGCCATCATGATCGCGCACGCGCTCGGCAACCCCTTCGAGGCGTCCGAGATCGCTCAACTCGCCGAGGACCACGGCCTCTTCCTGATCGAGGACAACTGCGACGCGGTGGGCTCCACCTACGACGGCCGGCTGACCGGATCCTTCGGTGACCTGTCCACCGTGAGCTTCTACCCGGCCCACCACCTCACGATGGGCGAGGGCGGGTGCGTGCTGACGTCCAACCTGGCGCTGGCCCGCATCGTGGAGTCGCTGCGCGACTGGGGCAGGGACTGCTGGTGCGAGCCGGGTGAGAGCAACAAGTGCCTGAAGCGGTTCGGCTTTCAGATGGGGGAGCTCCCGGACGGCTACGACCACAAGTACATCTTCTCGCACCTCGGTTACAACCTGAAGGCCACCGATCTCCAGGCGGCGCTGGGACTGAGCCAGCTCTCCCGGCTCGACGAGTTCGTCGCCGCCCGGCGGGAGAACTGGCGACGGCTGCGGGAGGGCCTGGACGGGGTGCCGTGGCTGCTGCTGCCCGAACCCACCCCGCGCAGCGAACCCAGCTGGTTCGGCTTCGCCCTCACCGTCGATCCGCAGGCGCCCTTCAGCCGGGCGGAGCTGACCGAGTTCCTGGAAGCACGCAGGATCGGCACCCGCAGGCTGTTCGCGGGCAACCTGACCAGGCAGCCGGCGTACGTGGACCAGTCCTACCGCGTCTCGGGAGAACTGACCAACAGCGACATCATCACCCGGCAGACCCTGTGGGTGGGCGTGTACCCGGCGCTCACCCACGAAATGCTCGACTACGTGGTCGCCTCCATCCGGCAGTTCGTCGAGTCCCCCCGCCGATGACGGCGTCGGTGCACCCCGGAGCGCGCAGTGTGGCCGGGAGGTACGACGAGGGGCCGGGAACCGCGACAGGACGGTTCCCGGCCCCTCGGTACGAGCAGCACGCCGACGGTACGAGCAGCACGCCGAAGCCGGCAGGGAGGGGCGGCACCGCGCGGCGGCCGGGAGCTACACGGTGCCGCGGCGGCTCACGCCCGACCGCCGGCGACCGGCGGATTGCCCGGGTGCTCGTCGTCGACCGCCCACAGCTGCCGCTGCAGGGCCAGCTCCAGCGTGGTCAGCGGTATGTCGGGACAGAGCCGTTCGGGGTGGTACAGCGCGGGCCCGCCGGGGTCCCGTTTCACCCGCACCGGCGTCCGGGCCCGGCCGTCGTCCGCCAGGGGGGCCGGGACGGGAACCCAGAGCAGGCCGAACTGGGTGAGTGTGCGCCCCAGCAGGCGCAGGCAGCGCAGCGCCAGCCGGCCGGCCCCGCGGGCGTACCGGGCGGCGTCCGAGGGCCGCGGCGGTGTGCTCATCACAGCCCCGCCTTCCGGACGAGGATCTCCCGCTGCATCTCCGTGGTCCCGGAGAAGATCGCTGCGGGCACGGAGTCCCGCAGGTTGCGTTCGATCCCCGTGGCCGCCAGGTAGCCGCTGCCGCCGAAGACCTGCACGGCGTCGAGGCTGTTGGCGACCGCGGCCTCGGACACGGCCGTCTTGGCCAGCGCCGCGGCGGCGACCTGTTCCTCGCGGTCCCGGTCCAGCAGCCAGCAGGCCCGGTACAGCAGCCAGCGGGCGCCCTCCAGGCGCTGGCGCATGGCCGCCAGACGGTGCGAGACGGCCTGGAACTCGGCGATCGGGTGGCCGAACTGGCGGCGGGTACGGGCGTGTGCCACGCAGCGCTCCAGCTGTTCCTCCATCACGCCCAGGTAGAGCGCCGGCAGACAGGCGCGCTCCCAGCCCATCGAGTACTGGAACACCGCGCTGCCCTGGCCCTCGGCGCCGAGGCGCAGGCGGGCGGGGACCCGGCAGCCGTGGAACTCGACCCGGCCGGCCGCGCAGCCGTGCAGTCCCATCTTGGCCATCGGGGCACTGACGGTGACGCCGGGCAGGTCCCGGGGCACGGCGAACGCGCTGATCCCGAGGAACCCCAGGGAGGGATCCGTGGTCGCGTAGGTGACGAACAGGTCCGCGATGGGCGCGTTGCTGGCGAAGGACTTGACCCCGTCGAGCACGTAGGCGTCGCCGTCGAGGACCGCGGTGGTGGCGAGACGGCCCACATCGGAGCCGGCCTCGTCCTCGGTCATGGCGTTGGCGGCGATCAGCTCGGCCGAACTCAGCCCCGGCAGCAGGTCCTTGCGGGCGGCGTCGGAAGCGAAGGCGCTGACCGGCACGGCGCAGGCGAGCAGATGGGCGGCCAGTGCGAACACCAGTCCGGTGTCGGCGCAGCCCGCACCGAAAGCCTCCAGACGCAACGCCGTGTCCAGGGCGCCGAGGCCGCCGCCGCCGAACTCGCGGGGCAGGCACAGCCCGGCCATACCCAGCCCGGCGGCCGAGCGCCAGGCGTCTCGGTCGCGGTACTCCGCCGGCGCGGCGGCGGCTTCGTCGAACAGGTCGCGGGCTGCCTCCCGCAGGGCCGCGCACGCCTTGTGCTGGTCGTCGGTGAGATCGAAGTCCATTGGCGGTGATCCGTCCCTTGAACGGTCAAAGGCTCAGTCGGTGGTGACCGCGGGGGACCGCGCCTCGGACAGCTCGCACACGAGAGCCGAGATCTGGTTGACGTCCTTGAAGTTCCCGCCGCTCATCTTCTCGAAGGGCACGGTCACGCCCAGTTCGACACGGAGGAAGTTGAGCAGCATCGCGACCTTCAGCGAGTCGAGCACGCCCCACTCCAACAGGGGCGTGGTCTCCTGAAGTTCGCCGTTCGGGTCGCCCGAGAGGAAGCTGTCGCGGATGAAGTCCATCAGCTTCTGCCTGATCTCCGCCTCGGTGGGCGCCGTCTTCTCGGCCATGTCGTCCTGCCTTTCGGTTGGTTGCGTCAGATGATCGCGGCGTGCGCGGGCGCACCGGCCGGGCGGCCGGTGGCAGGGGCGGGGCCGTCGGGGGACGGGGCGGTGAGCCGGTCGGCGAGCGCGGACCGGTCGACCTTGCCGTTCGCGGTGTGCGGCAGCTGCGGGACGAACTCGATGCTGTCGGCGATCATGTACGGCGGAAGCCGCTCGGCGCAGTGCCGCTTGAGGGCGAGCACCCCGGCCGTGGAGTCCGCGGCCAGGACGACGAACGCGGCCAGCCGGGCGCTCAGCCCGGAGCCCGCGACGATCACGGCAGAGTTCTCGACCGCGGGATGGCTGTTGAGCGCGGCCTCGACCTCGCCCAGCTCGACGCGGTGTCCGCGGATCTTGACCATGTGGTCCTGGCGGCCCACGTAATCGAAGGATCCGTCCGGTCTGACCAGCACGATGTCGCCGGTGGCGTAGGGGCCGCGCTGCGGGTCCCGTCCCCAGTAGCCGAGCATGACGGTGGGACCGTCGACATACAGCTCGCCCTCCTCGCCCGGCCGGGCGCGGCCGTCGGCGTTGACCGCCCAGACCGTGTCGCCGCACGACGGCGATCCGATCGGTACGGGACGGTCGCGCGCGAGGTCCTCGGCGACGACTTCGTGGAAGGTGCAGACGTTTGTCTCGGTGGGACCGTACAGGTTCAGCAGCCGGGCCCCGGTCCAGGCGGTGAGCTGGCGCACCCCCGTGACGGGGAACGGTTCGCCCGCGAAGAGCACGGCCCGCAGAGAGGACGGAGCGGGGCGGTCCAGCAGCCCGCCGCCGTGCATCATCAGCATCAGCGCGGACGGCACCGAGTACCAGACGCTGATCTCGTGCTCGTACAGGAACTCGGTCAACTGGATGGGTGCGTAGGCGAGTTCCGCGTCGATGAGATGTACCGACGCGCCCACGGCGAACGCCGCGTACAGATCCAGCACGGACAGGTCGAAGGTGAACGGCGCGTGGCTCGAGAAGCGGTCGTCGGGGCCGGCGGACAGCTCCGCGACGGCCCACTCGACGAATGCGACCGCGTTGCCGTGGCTGATGCACACGCCCTTGGGCGTGCCGGTGGACCCGGAGGTGTACAGGATGTAGGCGAGGTCGCCGGAGCCTGCCGTGCGGCGCCCGGGCGTCTCGCCCGTGGGCTGCGCATGCTCCGCGTCCAGCGCCACGTACGCGGCTCCGGCGGGCAGTTCGGTGGTGACCTCGGCCTCGCGGGCCTGCGCCGCGCACACCACCCGGGCTTCGCAGTCGCGGGCCACCAGCGCCATCCGGCCCACCGGGCTTGAGCCGTCCACCGGGACGTAGGCGGCGCCCAGGCGCAGCACCGCCTGCATCGCGACCACGGCGGCGCAGGACTTCGCGGACCAGATCACCACCCGGTCACCGGGGCCCACGCCGCGCGTGGCCAGTGTGTGGGCCAGTGCGTCGGCACGCCGGTCGAGTTCGGCGTAGGTCAGCACGCCGTCCACGGCGACCACCGCCGGGCGGCCGCCGTGTGCCGCGGCTGTGTCGATCACCAGGCGGTGCAGGCCCTGAAAGGCACCGGCCGCATCCGGGGTACCGCGGGCGGGCTGCCCGGTCTCGTTGCGGGATACGCTCGCGTGCCGGCCCATGGCACTCCTCCTCGGGCCCCTCGCCGTGCCGCCGGGGCGTCGTGGACCCCTGTCGGGTCCGGTTTCCACCATCGTGGGCCGCCCGGCTAAAGCACCTCTTGGCTCGGTCTACGGCGGCCCCCGCAGCCTCAGAGCCGTCGGTAGCGGTGGAACCCGCGTCCGCTCTTGCGCCCCAGGTGCCCGGCGGCCACCAGGTCCTCCAGCGGCCGGGCGGGGGCCAGCGAGGGCTCGCGCGAGGCCCGGTGCAACCCGCGCTGGATGTGCAGCGACACGTCCAGGCCGATGGTGTCGAGCAGCGCCAGCGGGCCCATGGGGTATCCGCAGCCCGCCGTCATCACGGCATCCAGGTCGCCGGCCGGGGCCCGGTGCTCCTCCAGCAGCCGTACGGTGTCGTTGAGGTACGGGAAGAGCAGCGCGTTGACGAGGAAACCGGGCCGGTCCGCGACCTCCACCGGGTGCTTCCCGAGCCGGCCGCAGATCGCGCGGGCGGTGGCCGACGCGTCCGGAGCCGTCAGCACTGTGCCGACCACCTCCACCAGGCGCATCACTGGCGCCGGGTTGAAGAAGTGCAGGCCGAGGACGTCCTCGGGACGTGCTGTGGCGGTGGCGCACTCCACGACGGGCAGGCTCGACGTGGTCGTGGCGAGCACGGCACCCGGTCGGCACACCGCGTCCAGCCGTCCGAACACCTCGCGTTTGACGGACAGTTCCTCAGCGACGGCCTCGACCACCAGGTCGCACCCGGCCACCGACTCGATGTGGGCGCAGCCCCGCAGCCGCTCCTGCGCGGCCCGCGCGTCGTCGGACGAGACCTTGCCGCGCCGGACGGCGCGGTCCAGTGAGCCCGCCACCCGGTCCAGCGCCCCCTTGGCCCGTACTTCGGTTCGGGCGACCAGCGTCGTGGGCAGCCCGGACCGGGCGAACACCTCGGCGATGCCCGTGGCCATCGTCCCGGAGCCGACCACCCCGACCGCGCCCACCGGGCGGGGCGCGGTGGCGGGACCGGACACGGGGGCGTCGGCCGCGGGTCCCGGCGGATAGCGGTAGAAGCCGCGCCCGGACTTCACGCCGAGCAGCCCGGCGGCGACCATGTGGCCGAGCACCGGTGACGGCAGGAACCGCCGCTCGCCCGTCAGGTCGTACAGCCCCCGCAGGGTGTCCAGGGCGGAGTCGAGGCCGATCCGGTCGAGGTGGGCCAGCGGCCCGAGGGGGAGCCCGCAGCCCAGCCGCATGGCTCCGTCGATGTCGTCCCTGGAGGCGTACCGCCGCTCGTACAGGGCGAGTGCGCCGTTCAGGTAGGCCATCAGCAGCCCGCACGAGAGGAAGCCCGGGCGGTCGACCGCCCGCACCGCGGTCCGGCCCAGGGCGGCGACCAGCCGCTCGGCGTCGCGTACGACGGCGGCCTCGGTGGCGTGCGCGGGGATCACCTCGATGGCGCCGCCGTCGGGCCCGTGGCCGACCGGATGCAGGCCGACGGTCCGTATCAGCAGTCCGGCGGCGGTTCCGACGGCGGCCACCGACAGACTCGTCGTCGTGGCGAACACCGTGTCCGGGCCGCAGCGTTCGGCGGCCGCGCGCAGCACGGCGGCCTTGAGCGCAAGCTGCTCGGGCACGGCCTCCACGACGAGTTCGGTGTCGGCCGGAAGGGCGGTGCCGGTGGTGAAGGCGATCCGGTCCGGGATCGACGGCCCGCCCGCGATGCGGGTGCGGGCGTCGGCCAGCCGCGTGGCGTCCGCCTCCACGGCCGTCACGTGCGCCCCGGCCGCGGCCAGCGCGCGGACCAGCCCGGAGCCGACCGTGCCCAGGCCGATCACCGCGGTTCTCCGGAACGGGAGCCCCGCCCGGTCGGCGGGCGCGTCGGGGGCGGAGTCTGCTGTGGTCATGCCGTGTCCTTCCCAGGGGATGCAGCCGCGCAGGCGTCCCAGCGCAGCGCGACGGAGCCGATGGACATGCCGCCGCCGAAGCCGGACAGGACGACGAGGTCGCCGTCCCCGAAGGCGCCCGACCGGTGAGCCGTGTCGAGGGCCAGCGGGATCGATCCGGCGCTGGTGTTGCCGTGCTCGGCCACGTGCAGATGGACGCGGGCGCGGTGGAGTCCGAGCGTCGGCAGGATCTCGCGGAGGAGTACGCCGTTGGCCTGGTGCGGTATGAAGTGGTCGACCTGCTCGGGGGAGATGCCGCTGCGTGCCAGCAGCTCGCCGACGTTGTCCGGCAGTTCGCGGGCGACCAGGTCGCGCACGGCCCGGCCGTCCATGCGGAAGTGGTGCTGCCCGGAGACGACCGTCTTCTCGGATGCGGGCAGCCGGCTCCCGCCGGCCTCGACGTGGATCAGGCCGTGCTGTGCGCCACGGCTGACCAGGTGCGACCCCAGCATGCCGCGGCCCGCGCGCACCGGCCCGAGGACCGCGGCACCGGCGCCGTCGCCGAAGAGCACGGCGGTGCGCCGGTCAGTCCGGTCGATGATCCGCGAGTAGACGTCGGCGCCGATCACGAGGGCGTGGCCGGGCGCCCCGCCGTCCGGCTCCGCCAGGAGCCGGGCCGCGGCGACCAGGGCGAAGACGAAGCCGCTGCACACGGAGTTGATGTCGAACGCGGCGGCGTTCTCGGCGCCGATCCGGTTCTGCACCAGGCAGGCGGTGGCCGGCTGGGGATGGTCGGGGGTGGAGGTCGCCAGCACCACCCAGGACAGGTCGGCGGCCGATACACCGGCCGCCCGCAGTGCGGCCTCGGCGGCCTGTGCCGCCAGGTCCGACGTGGCCTCGTGGCGGGCCGCGTACCGGCGCTCGCGGATCCCCGCCTTGCGCAGGATCCATTCCTCGGTGACGCTGGCTCGCTCCGCCACCACGCGGTTCGGCACGGTCTCGGCGGGGAGGTACGAACCGGTACCCAGTATTCCTATGCCGTTGATGGCGGGCTCCTGACCGTGCGGGGGGACGGGAACGGGCGAGGCTGCTCGCCATCGTGCTGGGCACGGACCGGTTGGGTAACCCTTGACCACCCCCTAGGCGCCCCTACCGGAACCCGTGCCCCCGCCCCCGGGGCCACCCGTGCGAGCTGCCCGGACGGGACCGCCGGCGGTCGCTCGTGGCCAAGTTCCAAATGCCGTAAGGAACAACGGAGTAGCTGTCCGGCAGCTTGTGGCCAAAGGGTTACCGAGCGGTTCGCGGTGGCGTGCGGCATCTTTGGACATCGCCACGGAAGCGACACAAGGGGGAACCGTTTTGTCATTTCTGCAAAGAGATGAGCAATGGAGGAAGTTGGAGGCGGCACTCGAGGCCTGTCAGAGGGGGGCGGCAGGCGTGGTCCTGGTCGAGGGAGCGGTCGGCTGCGGCAAGACGGAGCTGCTGAGCCGCTTCGCCCACGAGGCCGCGCTGCGCGGGGCCCAGGTGCTGCGCGCCGCCGGCCGTCCCTCGTCCCTCGCCACGCCGCACGGGGTGGTGCGGCAACTGGCGTCCGAGGTGTCGTCGAGACCGCTGTACGCAACCGGTGGCCGCCCGGCCCAGGCCGCTCTCGTCCCCCTCGCCCCCGCGCCGCTCCCCGCACCGCCGTCCGCCGCCGCGGCGCCCGGGCGGGTGCCGCCCGCACCGACACCGCTGGCCGACCGGATACCGCAGCAGCGCTCCGTCCGCCCGGACGACGAGGAAGCCCCCTTCACCGCCGTGGAGTTCAGCGCCGCGCTGCGCACGGCGGCGCAGCACGCACCGCTCGTGGTGTGCGTGGACGACCTGAGATACGTCGACAAGCCATCGCTCGCCCAGCTGCTGCACGCCGCACGGACCCTGCGGGACACTGCCCTGCTGCTCGTGCTCGCCGACGCGCCGCCGGACTGCGCCGAACGGGACCAGGCGCGCACCGAGTTGCTGCGCCACCCCGGCTACATGCGCCTGGTCATCGGCCCACTGACCAAGGCCGGCACTGCCGCGGTACTGGAGCGGACCGGGAGCCCGGCCGACGGGAACACGGTCGCTCGTCTGCACTCCGTCACCGGGGGCAACCCGCTGCTGCTGCGCGCCCTGCTCACGGAGCTGACCGCCCCCGAGCCGGAACACGGAGGCCCCTTCACCCAGGCCGCGCTCACCTGTCTGAACCGCAGCGGTGCGCAGGCCCGTCGTATGGCCGGCGTCCTGGCGGTCTTCAAGGGCGAGACGGACGCCGACACGGCCGCCCGGGTGGCCCGCACCACCACCTCGGCCGCCGCGCGGGCGATGGGCGTCCTCGACGGGTCCGGCCTCACCCGGGACGGCCGGCTGCGCCACCCGGCGCTGGCCGCCGCCATACTCGACGCGACCCCCGGCGCCGAGCGCGCCGAACTGCACGCCCGCGCCGCCCAGGTCCTGCACGAGAACGGTGCGCGTGCCGACCTCGTCGCCCGCCACCTGCTGCTCGCCGCGTCCGAGGACGAGCGGCCCGCCGACCTGATGGCGGGCGACTGGCCGGTCAAGGTGCTGTGCGAGGCCGCCCAGCAGGCCCTGATCGTCTCCGACGACAGCACGCACGCCGCCGAGTGCCTGTCCCTGGCCCGCGTCCTGTGCGCCGACGAGCAGAACGAGTGGGAGGTGGAACTCCGTCAGGCCGCCGCCAGCTGGCGGACGTTCCCCGGCGCCGCCGAGCACCATCTTCGGGCCCCGCTCGCCGCCCTGCGCCGTGGTGCGCTCGGGCCCGCCATGACGGCGCGGCTGGCCAGGCTGCTGGTCTCACAGGGCAGGGTCGAGGAGGCCGCGGAAGCCCTCGGCCATATCGCGGGCCGACAAGCGGGGCCGCGTGAGGACCCGCTGCGGGAGCTGTTCGCACTGCCTCCGGCGCTCGGCCCGGCGGCCGCGGACCCGGACGAGTGCCGCGACGCGACCGCCCGGACGGCCACCGCCCTGCGGGCCGGAGCCGCGCTGTGGACCCACCCGGGCGCGGAGGGCGAGGAGCGGGTCGTCGAACGGCTGCTCAGAGGCACCCCGCTGGCCCAGACCACGTTCGAACCAATCGTTCAGGCGGTCCGCACCCTGATCCACCTCGACCGCCCCGACCGGGCGGTGCACTGGGCCAAGCGCCTGAAGGCCGACGTGCGGCAGCACAGCGCTCCGGCCTGGTGGTCGGCCTTCGGCCTGGTCCAGGCCGAGGGGCTGCTGAGGCTCGGTGACCTTGCCGGTGCCGAGCAGGAGGCGGCCGCCGCGGCCGATGCGGTCACCGACCGGGGCGGCCTCTTCCTGTTCGGCCCGATCGCCGTCCAGGTCACCACCCTCACCGCGATGGGCCGGTACGAAGAGGTCACGCGGCGCCTGCAGTGCCCCGTTCCCGACGAGTTGTTCAACAGCGTCTACGCGCTCGACTTCCTGCGGGCGCGTGGCCTGTACTACCTCGCCACGCATCGCTACCGGGCCGCGCTCGGGGAGTTCCTGGACGTGGGGCGGCTCGCTCAGCGCTGGGGCCTGGATCGGCCCCGGCAACTGGCCTGGCGCACCGACGCCGCCGAGGCGCTGCTGCAACTGGGCGAGCACCGCAGGGCCGAACGGCTCGTGGTGGAGCAACTCGGCCTGCCCGACGCGCGCAGCCCCCGCGTGCGCGGTGTGTCGCTGCGGCTGCGCGCGGCCGTCGCCGAGCCCCGCCAGCGACCCAGGTTGCTCACCTCCGCGGTGGACGAACTGCGCCGCTCCGGCGACCGCATCGAACTCGCCCGCGCCCTGGCCGACCTGGGCCGGGCGCTGCGGCGGTCGGGGGAGGAGAGCCGGGCCGGGATCGTCACCCGGCGGGCGCGGCAGCTGGCGCAGGACTGTGGTGCCCTGCCGCTGTGCGAGCAGGTGTCGCCCAGCCAGCAGGGACGGACGCGGCAGGAGGAGCAGCCCCCGCCGCCGCAGCGCCCGGAGCCCGCCGCGGCGCGCACGGAGCAGCTGAGCGAGTCGGAACGCCGGGTGGCCGCGCTCGCCGGGTACGGCTACACCAACCGGGAGATCGCGGTGCGGCTGTACATCACGGTGAGCACGGTGGAACAGCACCTCACCCGGGTGTACCGCAAGCTCAGCATCACTCGGCGCCAGGATCTGCCGATGGAGCTGCAGTTCGAGCTCATGGAGGACGTCGCCCGGCGCTAGCGCCGGAGTCTGCGGTTGCGGGCTCCGGTCCGCGGCGCCGGCGGTGTGCGGCTCGGGGCAAGCCGTACTTAAGGGCTCCCCGGAAGGATGGGGCGGTTCAGCCGATGCATGCGGCACGGATGCGCCCGGCCGACCCGATCAGTGTGCGGACGCACAAGGAGCCGAGACATGACGAACCCGCCCTTCTTCATCGCAGGGACCGGCGCGGCGCTGCCCGGCAGCCCGGTGTCCAACGACGAGATGGCGCGGGTGCTCGGCGTCAGTCCGCAGTGGATGGAGCTGTTCAGCGGGATCCGCTGCCGGCACCTGTGCTGGGACCCGGCCACCGGCGACCTCACCCATTCGCTGGCGGACCTGTGCGAGGAGGCGGCGGACGCGGCGCTGAACGCCGCCGGGCTCAGCCCCTCGGACCTGGACTTCCTGATCCTCAGCACCTCGACCCCGGACACGCTGCTGCCGACCACCGCCACGGTGGCGGCCGACCGGCTCGGTCTGAAGGGGCTGCCGGTCTATCAGTTACAGGCCGGTTGTTCGGGCGCCGTGCAGGCACTGGAGATGGCCGGTGCGCTGATAGCCGCCGGGCGCCGCACCGGCCTGGTGGTGGGCGGTGATGTCACCGACCGCTTCCTGGACATCAGCAGGAGGCCGGCCGCACTGCCGGGAGACGACGGGGCCGGCTGCCTGCTGCTCGGTGACGCGGCGGGCGCCGCCGCGATCACCGCCGATCCGGTCGGGGCCTGCCTCGCCGTGTCGGGGCTGGTGCACCGCTTCGAGGGACTGGGCCGCGCGCCCGGGCGGATCGTGGACTGGAACGGAGCGGGGCAGGCCGGACCGGGGCGGCGGATGCTCTACGAGGACCACGAGGCCGTGAGGGCATGCGTCCCCGCGCTGGCCGCGGACGTCCTGGACGCGGTGCTGGCCGGCGTGGGCTGGCAGTGGGCCGAGATCAGCTACCTGCTGCCTCCGCAGCTCTCCGGCAGGACGGCGGAGCGGTTCGCCGGGTGCCTCGGCATGGCCGGCCCGCACGAGATCTCATGCGTCGCGGAAACGGGCAATGCGGCCAGCGCGCTGTCACTGCTCCAGCTGGACCGGCTGGCGGCCGAGGCGGAGGAGGGCGACCGGGCGGTCGCCCTCGTCGTCGAGCCCAGCAAGTGGATCGTGGCCGGGTTCGCCCTGGAACGGGTCCGCCCGGCCGCGCGCTAGGAGTCCGTCGAAGGGATCAGGCCGGATCGTCACCCGCGTACTGAACGTACCCGGGTGATCCGGCAACGCGGCGACGCGCCGTGCCGGACGTCGCGGACCTGGGCTGGTCCCAGGGGAACCCCGTGGCACCGGAGCCGTCGGCCTCGGACGTACCCGCGGCACGGGCGTCCAGCAGCCCGTGGAGCATGACGTTCACCCCCGCCTGGAAACGACTGCTGGAGTCCATCTCCTCCATGATCTGGGCGATGTGGCGCCGGCAGGTGCGCACCGACATGCCGAGCCTGCGCGCCACCACCTCGTCCTTGTGTCCCTGGGCCATCAGACGGACGACCGCGCGTTTGAGTTCGTCGGTGATGTGCGGGTCCTCCTGCACGTCGGGCACGAACGGCATCGCGCCGGTCCACATGTGGTCGTAGACACGGCAGAGGAAGGCGACCAGGGCCGGTTCCCGTATGACGACCGCCCCGGGCGGTCCGTCCTCCAGCTGTTGTTCGGGGATGAAGACCACCTCCCGATCGTAGATGATCATGCGGTCGATCAGTTCGTCCGTGGTCCGCACGGTGGCGCCCTCGGCCGTCACGGCGCGTACGTAGTCCGTGGTCGCCGGATCGCTGCGGACCGTGTGCTGGTAGAGGTGCTTGAGCCGGACGCCTCTGCGAAGCCGCTCGATCGCGAGCCGCTGGGCCTCCTCCAGGGCGACCGAGGGCCGGCTCCCGCCGGGCTGCGCGGTGAGCAGTTCGCTGCGGCAGCGGGCGCCGTGGTCATCGAGAATGGCCTGCAGATCCCGGCGATCGTGGATCACGTCGAAGGCCTCGATCCCGCGCCGGCGGCGCCGGCTCTCGAAGTAGTCCGGCAGCAGCGCCAGCAGGCCACCGCGTGCCTGGGCGACCTGCTCCTGGAGGTCTCGGATCTCGGCCTCCGCCGGTCCCACCAGGCTGACCGCCGCGACGTCCGGGCTGAGCGGCGTGGGTGTGTCGGCGGAACTCGGATTGCGCCGCAGCAGATGGACCGACACAAGCGTCTCTTCGATTTCGGCCGCCGCGGACTCGGTGATTCCCAGGGCCGCCGCCACCTGTGTCCGGTCGTATCGTCCCTGGACAACCGCGTGCCGGTATGCGGCGGCAGCCGACTCGTTCAACTTGGTTGAGCCGAACGGTGTTTTGGACCCGTACAGCGTCATTCTCCACCCCCGTGTTGAATAGTTCAACCATACGCCGGAGACGCCGACGGCACAGTGCTTTGATCCACGTGTTCGAGGAGCGAGGGTGATCAGTGCCCCTATATTCGTGTTGCGGCAATTATCCGGATGCTGGGGTCACCTCCCCGGGGCGTAGGGGTGGGTGGTCCTGGCTGCGGACCCTTCATCGCCGGATGGAGAAGACCCACTGGGGGGCGTGTTTTCGCGCATCTCCTGCCCGGCGGCGCTGCCGGTCGCGGTGGATCACCTGCCGGATCACTGGCACGCGTCCATTGCCCGGAACCCCTGAAAGGTCAGCGCGTCGCTAATCGCGCTGGAAAGAGTCCCCCCGGTCGGCAAGAATCCTCCGCATCGGTGGGTTCCAGCCGGAATGCGCCGAAGGTGCGACTCGCCACAAAGCGGAGGCAAAAATTGTACATGACTTGCGCCAAAAGAGTCCTTGATCCGTCGATCGGTGGGGCTGCAATTCCGGTCCCCGGCCTTTTGGGTGTCGCCGCCACGGACGGCGACATGGCCAAAGCCGGCCGGCCCGTGGTGGCGCGCACCCCGGCCTCTCGCATCATGTTCCCGGCCGGAGACGACCGTTGGGAGCGCGCCCGCTGAAGACGACGCCGGTGGCCGGTGGTTGCCCTGCGCGGAAGGCCGTACACGTGGCGCCTTCTGCGAACCGCCCGGCCTGGAGAAGGCTTTGCCGGCTCTTCCGTCGTCTTCCGGGCCCCTATCAAGGCCCCTGTTCCGTGGCGCTGACCCCCACACGGCGCCCATGACGGGCACGGCGGTGCTCGCCGCGGGTTTGAGTGGACCGTCATTCCGACCGGCTGGAGGCCACTGTGAAGCACATCCTCGATGCGATCGAGGCGTCGACCGCACCAGGCGGCGGTGCCGTCACCGCCGCGGACTTCGCGTCCTTGCCGTTGCCCGGTTCGTACCGCGCGGTCACCGTGCACCGGGACGAGGCCGACATTTTCGCCGGGATACCGGGGCCGGAGCGGGACTCTCGCAAGTCGCTGCACGTGGAGGACGTCCCGGTGCCCGAGCTGGGCCCGGGCGAGGCCCTGGTGGCAGTCATGGCCTCCTCGGTCAACTACAACACCGTATGGAGCTCGATCTTCGAGCCGCTGTCGACCTTCGGGTTCCTGGAACGCTACGGCCGTCTCAGCGAGCTGGCCAAACGCCACAATCTCCCCTACCACATCATCGGCTCCGACCTCGCGGGCGTCGTGCTGCGCACCGGCATAGGGGTGAACAACTGGAAGCCGGGGGACCGGGTGGTCGCGCACTGCCTGTCGGTGGAGCTGGAGTCTCCCGACGGCCACGACGACACGATGCTCGACCCCGAGCAGCGCATCTGGGGCTTTGAGACCAACTTCGGTGGTCTGGCGCAGCTCGCACTGGTCAAGTCGAACCAGCTGATGCCCAAACCGCAGCACCTGAGCTGGGAGGAGGCCGCGGCCTCGGGCCTGGTCAACTCGACGGCCTACCGGCAGCTGGTGTCCCGCAACGGTGCCCAGATGAAGCAGGGGGACAACATCCTGATCTGGGGTGCGAGCGGTGGCCTCGGTTCGTACGCGACGCAATACGCGCTCGCCGGCGGCGCCAACCCGGTCTGCGTCGTCTCCTCACCGGAGAAGGCGGACGTCTGCCGCTCCATGGGCGCCGAGGCGATCATCGACCGCGGGGCCGAGGACTACCGATTCTGGAAGGACGAGCAGACCCAAGACCCAAGGGAGTGGAAGCGCTTCGGCAAGCGCATCCGGGAGCTGACCGGCGGCGAGGACGTGGACATCGTCTTCGAGCACCCGGGACGCGAGACCTTCGGGGCGTCGGTGTTCGTGACGAGGAAGGGCGGCACGGTCGTCACCTGTGCCTCGACGTCGGGCTACCGGCACGAGTACGACAACCGCTACCTGTGGATGTCGCTCAAGCGGATCGTCGGTTCCCACTTCGCCAACTACCGTGAGGCCTGGGAGGCCAACCGGCTCATCGCGAAGGGCCGGATCCACCCCACGCTGTCGAAGGTGTACTCCCTGGAGGACACCGGCCAGGCAGCCTACGAGGTGCACCGCAACCTCCATCAGGGCAAGGTCGGTGTGCTGTGCCTGGCCCCCGAGGAGGGTCTGGGCGTGACCGACCCCGCTCTGCGTGAGAAGCACCTGGGCGCGATCAACCGCTTCCGCGGCAGGGGCACCCGGCCGGGGCCGTCCTGACCCGAGGACTGGTGGGCCCCTCCGGCCCGCCGCCTGCGTGAGTCAGCCGGACGCGAGCCCCGCCTCGTACCCGAGCAGGCCGGCCTGGGTGCGGTTGTCACAGTCCAGCTTCACCAGTAGGCGGGACACATAACCCTTCACCGTGGGCTCGGTGAGGTGCAGTGCCTTGGCGATCTGGGCGTTCGACATGCCTTTGCTCAGGCACGACAGTACTTCCCGCTCCCGCTTGGTGAGTTCGCTCAGCAGGCCCTGGCCGCGCTCCCGCGTGGCATGCCGGCCGGACACGCCGGCCACCAGCCTGCGCGTGGCGGCCGGTGACAGCACCGTGTGCCCGTCGGCCGCGACCCGCACAAGGTTGATCAGGTCCTCGGGCGGAGTGGACTTCAGCAGAAATCCGGCTGCACCGGCACGCAAGGCGCGCATCACATGGTGGTCCGCGTCGAACGTGGTGAGCACGACGATCACCGGCGGTTCGCGGAACGTACTGATCCGCTCGATCGCGGACAGTCCGTCGACGCCGGGCATCCGCAGGTCCATGAGGACCACGTCGGGTCGGAACCGCACCACCGACTCCACCGCGGCCGCTCCGTCGTGGGCCTGATCGACAACCTCCAGATCGTCCGCCGAGCCGAGGATCGTGCGCAGATGCGCGCAGACCATGGGTTCGTCGTCGACCAGGAGTACCCGGATCGGCTCACCGCTCATTCCAAGGGCTCCAAGCTGTCGGCTGTGGCAACGTACGACGGGAGCGCCGCCCGGACGCAGAAACCGCCGTCGTCCTGCGGTCCCGCCTCCAGGGTCCCGCGGATCAGCTCGACTCGGTGGGTGAGTCCGAGAAGTCCCGTTCCCGATCCGGCCGCCGACAGCCGGGCGTCGACGGCCCGCGTCGGTGCCGTGTTGCTGACGACCAGACGTATGCCGTCGTTGCGGCAGCGCACCAGCACCCGGACTCGGGCGCCTGGCGCGTGCTTGCGGACGTTGGTGAGGGCTTCCTGGACGATGCGGTAGGCGGTGCGGCTGACCACCGGCGAGGCGAGCGCGGGGGCCCCCTCGGTGATCAGCTCAACGGGAACCCCCACCGACTCCGACTCCTCGACCAGCGGCAGCAGATCGGGAACGGCCGGACTCAAGGAGTCCTCGTCCCCCTCCCGGTCCTCCTCCGGAGTGTTCGCCGTCCTGCGCAGCAGGCCGACCACGTCACGCAGTTCCTCAAGAGCCTGACAGCCGTCCGCACGCAGCCGCTCGGCTGCGGCCCGGGTGGCCTCATCGGACGCGGTGACCCACAGCGCGCCCGCCTGCACGACCATGAGGCTGACCCGGTGGCTCACCACGTCGTGCATCTCCGCGGCCAGCCGGGCCCGCTCCTCGGCGCGCGCCCGCTCGGCGCGCTCGGTCAGACCGCGCAGCTCGCGGCGCCGTGCGGAGACGTACATGCCTAGGAGTGTGCCCCCGACGATGAAGACGGCACTGCGGAACGCCAGGCCCGCGGAGGCCGACTGGCCCATGGAACGAGCCTCCGCGGCTTCCGGCGTGGTCGCGCTGGCGTGCACGTGCCGCAGGGCCGGGAGCGCCAGCAGGACCAGGGCGAGGAGCGCCACCACCGGAGCCCAACTGGCCAGCCGCTGCCGTGCGTAGGCCATGACGGCGTAGGCGGCGAACGGTGCCGTGGGCTGCCACAGCGGCACACGGTAGACGTCGGCGTCCGGCCGGATCACGGTTCCGGGGCATACGTACTCCAGGCACAGCAGCGACGCGGTCATGCCCGCCGCAGCCCACGCGACGGCGACGGGCGCGCGCCGGCGCAGGAGGAGCGACAGCCCGCCGAGTGTCAGCACGGTGGTCGTCGCACCGCCGACCGGCTGCAGGAGGGAGGAGGAGCCCTCGGTCAGGACGAGGCTCAGGACGAAGGCGCTCATCACCGCCAACGCATCGAAGACGACGCCGCGTTCCGGCAGAGCCACATGGCGTTTCACGCGGTCACTCTACGAGCGCACGACGCCGGAGTCAGCGGCCGGCAACCGACATCGTGTCAACTTCCTACGGAAGCCCGCAGCGTCGTATCACGGTACCTACTTTCGTATGGGGCGGTCGCCTACCTTGGAGACTGTCCTGTGCACGTGGATCCCACTGGAATCGTTCCGAGCACTTTTCACGGATACGGAAACGAGGCCAGACGTGACGGACACCATGCGCGAAGGGAGCGGCGCCGAGCGTGCGTCGGACGAAGTCGCCGCGCGCACCTCCGCCCTCTTCAAGACCTATGGTTCAGGGGATTCCGCGGTCGACGCACTCAAGGACGTCTCGGTCAGCATCCCGCGCGGCCGCTTCGTCGCGGTCATGGGGCCCTCCGGCTCCGGGAAGTCGACACTGATGCACTGCATGGCCGGCCTGGACTCATGCACCTCCGGCAGCGTGTGCATCGGTGACGTCGAGATCAGCGAGCTCGACGACAAACACCTGACCCGACTGCGCCGGGACAAGGTGGGCTTCATCTTCCAGTCCTTCAACCTCATTCCCACGCTCAATGCCCTGGAGAACATCACCCTGCCCCTCGACATCGCAGGCCGCGAACCGGACAAGGAATGGCTGGACTCCGTTGTCGACGTGGTCGGACTGGGCGATCGGCTCAAGCACCGGCCCGCCGAACTCTCCGGTGGCCAGCAGCAGCGTGTGGCGTGCGCCCGCGCCTTGGCCGGCAAACCCGAGATCATCTTCGCCGACGAGCCCACCGGTAACCTCGACTCCCGCTCGGGCACTCAAGTCCTGGCATTCCTGCGGGACTTCGTGACGGATATGGGCCAGACCATCGTGATGGTCACACACGACCCGCGAGCCGCCGCCTATGCGGACGAGGTCCTGTTCCTCGCCGACGGACGCACGGTCGGCAAGATGACCGAACCCACGGTGGAGCGGGTCCTCGACCGCATGCAGGGCTTCACACCGCGTGAGGCGGCCGCCTGATGCTGCTGAGAATCGCTCTGCGCAACTTGGGCGCGAACCGGCTGCGCCTCGCCCTCACCGTGCTGGCCGTCACTCTCGGGGCGTCCATCGTGGCCGGTACGCTGATCTTCACGGCCACGATCAACACCGCCGTCACCGACCTGTTCTCGCAATCGGGCAAGGGGACCGACGCCGTGGTCCGGCCGAAGCGGGCCCTGGACGCGGACTCTGCCCAAAGCCTCGACCAGAGCGGCACCAAACCGCTGCCTGCCTCCGTCCTCACGATGGTCAGCGGGGTCGAGGGGGTGGCGAAGGCGCACGGCTCGATCCTCGGATACGCCGCCGTACTGCACGACGGGAAGCTGCTCGGCTCCAGCCAGGTCGGCCAGGACTGGACCGACGACCCCGACTTCTCGATCATGCACCTCGCATCCGGTCGCGCGCCCACCGGCGCGAGGGAGGTGGTGATGGATGCCGGCACCGCGAAAAAGGCCGGCTTCCGTGTGGGCGACCGGGTCAAGGTCGCGACCCGGCATCCGACCGAGACGTTCACGCTCGTGGGGACGTTCGACTTCGGATCCACCCCTCCGATCGGCGACACGTCCTACACGGCGTTCGCCCCCGGGACCGCACAGCGGCTGCTGTCCGAGCGGCCCGGCAGCTACGACGAGATCGCCGTGCACGCGCGCGACGGCGTTTCGCAGCAGCAGGTGCGCGACGCCATCGCGAAGGCGGTGCCGTCCGGCATCGAGGTGATCACCGGCCGGAAGGCCATCGACGAACAAGTGAACCAGGCCAAGGACCTCATCGTCATCCTCCGCTCCTTCCTGCTTGCCTTCGCCGTCGTCGCGGTCTTCGTGGGCTCCTTCCTCATCTTCAACACCTTCTCCATGCTCGTCGCCCAACGCACCCGCGACCTGGCGCTGCTGCGGGCCGTCGGCGCCTCGCGCAGCCAGGTCAAGGGCTCCGTGCTGGGCGAGGCAGCCGGCGTGGGGTTCATCGGCGCAACGTTCGGCGTCGGTCTGGGATGCGCGCTGGCCGTGGGCTTGCGCCTGCTGTTCAGGCTGTTCGGGCTGCACCTGCCCGAAGCGCCCCTGAGCGTTCCCGCATCAGCTGTGCTGGCCTCCTACGCCGTGGGCATCGCCGGCACCGTCTGCGCCTCATACCTGCCGGCGCACCGTGCCGCGACCATCCCTCCCGTGGCGGCGATGCGCGAGGACCTCGGCGCGGGCGACCGGTCGCTGCGCACCCGCACCGCAGCCGGTGCGGCGGCGGCGCTCCTCGGGGCGGCCATGGAGGTGGGCGGGCTCCTCGTCGACGGCAAGGCCGCGCTCTTCCTCGCCGGCGGCGGCGCGATCGGCATCATGCTCGGGGTCACCCTGCTCATGCCTGCCGTGAACAGACCGCTGACGACGGCACTGGGCTGGCCACTGGCGAGGTTCGGGGGAGTCGTCGGCCGGTTGAGCCGGCGCAATGCCCAGAGCAATCCGCGACGTACCGCCGCCACGGCGTCGGCGCTCATGATCGGCCTGGCCCTCGTCGGGTTGGTGTCCGTCATCGCCGCGTCGACCGTGTCCTCCGTGACGGCAAGTCTCGACGCCGGCGTCCGGGCGGACTACGAGGTCACCTCCCAGGGGTCGATGCCCTTCGGCCGCGAGGTGGGTGACGCCGTCGCCAGGGCCTCCGGGGTGCGGAAGGTCGTCGAGTCCCGCACGGTACGCGTCCGGCTCGGTGGGGAGACGCAAAGCGTCACGGCCGCCGATCCGCAGGCGCTGGCCCAGCTGTACCGGCTGAGGACGGAGGACGGTTCGACCACCCTGGGCACCGACGAACTGCTCGTCGATCGCGGCACCGCGAAGGACAAGGGCTGGCACGTGGGCAGCACGGTGTCGGGCCAGTACGAGGACGGCGACACGGCGCGCTTCCGGATCGCGGGCATCTACGCCGACGTCAAGAGTCTCACGGCGACCGTTCCGAAGCTCATCCTGAGCGCCGCCGGTTACCGGACGCACCAGCAGAGTGACCTGATCGACCGGATCGACGTCGTCACCGCGCACGGCGCGGACTCCGCCCGGGACCGGCACGCCCTCGAAACCGCACTGGCCGACTGGCCCAACCTCCGGGTTCAGGACCGAGGCGAGCTCAAGAGGCAGGCAGCGGGCAACGCCACAATGCTCCTGCCACTGATCCTGATCCTGCTCGCCCTGTCGGTGGTCATCGCTGTGCTCGGCATCGTCAACACCCTTGCCCTCTCGGTCATCGAGCGCACCCGGGAGATCGGACTGCTGCGCGCGGTCGGCATGCAGCGAAGGCAGTTGCGGCGCATGATCCGGTACGAGTCGGTCGTGATCTCGGTCTTCGGTACGGTGCTCGGACTCGGCGTCGGGGTCGTCTGCGGCCTTGCGCTGCAGCGGGCCATGGCCGGCGATGGCGTGGAGGTGCTGACCGTGCCCTTCGGTCAGATCGGCGCGTACCTGCTGGGCGGGGCGTTCGTCGGAGTGGTCGCGGCCGTCTGGCCGGCCCGGCGCGCTGCCAGGACGGAGATCCTGCGCGCCATCGGCGGCAGGTGAACGCACTCGCCGACGCGACGTGTTCGAGGGCGTCGCGTCGGCGAGCCGGTCTGCGCCACAGGGGCGCGTCCGCCGCCTGAAGGACCGCAGCGGTCCTTCAGGCATCGGCGCGGCCCAGCCGTGCCAGCTGTGCGGGGCGCGGAATCCGCGTTCGAGGTCCAGGTGGCGCCGGCCGGCCTTCGGGCTGAGGCGGCGCCCCGGGACCGGCGGGGCGCCGCCCGCGCGGGCCAGGAGGACGGCCGCGATGGCGACGACCTCCTCGGGCTCGGCGACGCGAGTGTCTCGGTAGTTGTCGGTCGTGACGCTCGTTTGACGCTCTGGGCGCCCGCACGCAGGGTGGCGAGCCGAGAAAGCTGCCCTGACCTGGGCTTTTCCGTGACTCGCTTAGGGGTGACATCTTTCCGATGACGCATCACATGAAGTGCCGGGCGATCTTTCTCTCAGCTCGCGGAGACCACCATGCAGGTCAGGATGGATGTGGCGGCAGTTTTTCGCAAAGAGGTCAGATGTCCCGGAAGAGACCAGCGAACGCGGTGACCTGCCGCGATGAGTGGCTGGTGGTTGCTGACCTGTGTAAATGACCTTTCAGTTGTTTCACCAATCCAGGCCGAAGCACTCCGTGATCAGGGCCGCCGGTTGCTGGTGCGGCGTTCTCAAGCGGTAGGTGCGGTGCAGCGTCGGTCCGGCGGGTGCGCTCGCCTCCGCCCACTGGGGGAGACAGCCCAGGCCGTACCACAGGAGTTCCCGTCGGGCGTTCGCGCCGTGACGCCTCAACGCTCCGCCCAGTCCCAGCGGTTCGGCACTCAAGGAACGGGCCACCTCGAGTGGGAGGCGCTCGCGCAGGAGGAACGTCTCGGCGTGGTACACAGGGGTGTTCGTGTCGCGGACCGTGACCTCGACGCGTCGGCGTATCGCCGGCGTTCCCGGGGACGCCTCCAGCCACGTCCCCGTGTCGGCGGACAACCCGACGGCCCGTTCGTCCAGCACGCGCACCGCCAGAGGCTGCATCGTGCTGGTCGCGATGAGAGTCGTCACGGTTCCGTCGCTCGTCAGGACACCGCGCAGGATCGGGTCGAGCGCGCTCGTGTCGATGTCGCGCAACTCCACAGGCCGACGGTGCTGGGCCAGGAAGTATCCGTCCACAAGGGACGAGGAGGCTTCCGGGCCCGGCGCCGTGCGGCGTTCCCACCTGTCGGTCCGGAACATCTCTCATCCTCCTTACGGGCAGGTCATCAGCCCCGGCCGAGTACCGCCCCGCCGTTGACCTGGATGATCTGGCCTGTGACGTCCTCCGCCTCCGCCGAGGCGAGCCAGCGGACCGCGCTCGCGACCGACTCCGGACGGGCGGCGCGGCCGACGAGGGTGGCGTCCACGAGGGAACGGCGGCGCTCCTCGGTCATGCGGTCGTCGAAGAACTCGGTCCCCTCCACGTATCCGGGCGCCACCACATTGGCGGTACCACGGCCTCCCAGTTCCTTGGCCAGCGTGTACGTCCATGCGTGCAGGGCGGACTTCGCCGCGCCGTAGGGGCCCCCGCCGCGCAGGGCCGCGACCGAGCTGACGGTGATGATCCTGGCCCCCGGGGATCGCGTGAGGTACGGCAGCGCCGCGGTCGTGAGCAGTACGGAGGAAAGGACGTTGCGTTGCCACTCGTCGAGCCACGCCGCCGCCACGTCGTGCAGTGCGCTGCCGGTGACGCGGGTCGTCCCGCCCGCGTTGTTCACCACGGTGGCGATCGCGTCCCCCGGCGCCGCCTCGGCGGCCACTGTGTCGACCGCGCGCTGTACTTCGTCCGGTTCCCTGAGATCCGCGGCGAGCCAGGTGACCGCGTCGGGCCGGACGGCTTGGTTGGTCTCCCGAGCCGCCACTCTCAGTACCTCCGCACGGCGTCCCAGGAGAACGACCCGATGCCCGACGTCCGCGAGCGCGTGCGCTGCTGCCCGGCCGATGCCCGTGCCACCCCCTGACACCAAGGCGATGCGTGTCATCTCCCCCCTTCCGGCCTGCCCTGTGCCGCGTCCGCGGCCGACCCCGGAAGGGCCGGCGGGCTCACTCAAGGTAGACCGGCCGAGGCAGGGGGCGGCCAGCCGTTCCCGGCATTGATGAGCAGTCCTTATCGATGCGGGACGGACCGACGGCGATCGGCATGCTGGCACGCGTGATCCCTCTCGGTGGTCCGTCGAAGACACGCAGGAGACCGGCCACGGCGCCCAGCAAGCGTTCCGCTCTCTCCAGGCTGCTGACGCGGTGCGCACGGCACCGGGGCCTGTGCGCCACGGCGGGAGCGGCCGCCGCCGTCAGCGGACTCGCGGCGATGGCCGCGCCCCTGATGCAGCGTCGGCTGATCGACGCCGCCGTGGCGGGCCGTGGCGGCACACCCCAGACCCTCTGGTACGCCGGGCTACTGCTGACGGCGGGCGTCGCCTTCGGCGGCTCCGTGCTGCGCAGACGCGCGGCGCAGGAACTGTCGCTCCGGGTGGAGCACGAGCTGCGCACCGAACTCTTCGCCGCCGTGCTGCGCAGCGGCCCCCGCCACCCGGGGATGCCGACGCCGCGCCAGGCGGCCACGCGCGCCGTCGCGGATCTCCCGCCCATCACCTCGTTGCTCGGTATGGGACCACTACTGCTCGGCAACATCGTGCTCATCGTCGGCATGTCGGTGGCGATGCTCGTGCTGTCGCCCGCGCTGACCGCTGTGGCGGCCGGACTGGGGCTCGGTCTGTGGGCCCTGTCCAGGCGGGGGAGGGACCGTGTCTTCCCGGCGGCTACGGCAGTGCAGCGGCGGGCGGGCGAGGTGGTCTCGGCGGTCCGGTCGGTCATCGCCGGCGCGCGTGTGGTCAAGTCGTTCGGGCGGGAGGCGGAACAGCATGAGCGACTGGCCGAGGCGGCGCGCCGGCTGATGGCGGCCCAACTGGCCCGGATCCGGCTCGCCTCCCGTTTCGACCCGGCCCTGCAGGCACTTCCCACCCTGGGCCAGCTCGCGCTGCTGGCCCTCGGTGGCTGGCTGGCCGTGCACCACCGGCTCAGTGTGGGAACGTACCTGGCCTTCGCCTCCTACCTCGGCCAGCTGATCGCTCCGGTCCGGATGATGTCCCGCCTGGTGTCGGTCGGTCAGCAGGCCAGAGCGGGCGCCACGCGCATCTACCAGGTCCTCGACGCGGACGGGGACGGCGGGCCGGACTCCTCCGGACGAGGACCGGCGCCGGGCCCGCTCACCGCCACCGGCGGCGCCCCGAGCGTGAGGTTCGCCTCGGTGGTGTTCGCCCACGGCGCCACCCCGCTGTTGCGGGACTTCAGCCTGGACGTGGCAGCCGGGGAGACCGTGGCGCTCGTCGGGCCGCCCGGGGCGGGGAAGTCGGCCGTGGCCCGCCTGCTGGTCCGACTGCACGACGTGCGGGACGGGCGGATCCTGGTGGGCGGCCGGGACGTGCGCGAGTTCGATGTACGCGCACTGCGTGCCACGGTCGGCCTCGTGCCGGAGGACCAGGTCATCTTCGCGGACACCGTGCGGGCCAACATCGGCTACTGCCGCCCGGGAGCCACCGACGACGAGATCCGGGCCGCGGCACGTGCGGCGCGGGCGGACGAGTTCATCCGCGAACTGCCCCGGGGATACGACACCGTCCTCGGTGAACGCGGGGTGTCGCTGTCCGGCGGGCAGCGACAGCGCCTCGGCCTGGCCAGGGTGCTGTGTGGGGCCGCTTCCGTTCTGGTCCTGGACGATGCGACGTCCGCGCTGGACCCTGCCCTGGAGGCAGAGGTGCACGATGCGCTGCGGCGGGATTTCGCCGAGCGCACCGTGTTGCTGATCGCGCGCCGACGGGCGACGGTGCGCCTGGCCGACCGGATCGTCGTCCTGGACGAGGGCCGCGTGGTGGACTCAGGGACCCACGAGGAGCTCCTCGGGCGCTGCGCGGTCTACCGCGGCCTGTTCGCGGTGGACACCGCCGCCGAAGCGCGGGACGGACGGTCGGCACCCGAACACGTTCCGGCTTCTGCGCTGGCCGCCACGGCCTTGGTGCCGCCCCTGCGGGACACGGAGGACATCGGGTTCCGGGGCCTGCTGAGGCGGTACAAGTGGCCGCTGGCGGCCTGCGCGGCGCTGGTGGCCACCGACGCCCTGGCCGGTCTCGGGGTTCCGCTGCTGGTCCGCCGGGCCATCGACGAGGGGGTGCGGCACACGGACTTCGGGGCCGTCGCCGCAGCCGCCCTGCTGGGGCTGGCCGTGGTGCTCGCCGACTGGGTCGTCAACGTCGTACAGGTCAGACTCGCGGGCACCACCGGTGAACGGCTCATGTTCGACATCCGGGTACGGCTCTACCGTCATCTGCAGAGCCTCGGACTGGACTACTACGAGCGGGAGGCGACCGGCGCCACGCTCAGCCGTGTCACCACCGAGCCTGACCTCCTGGCCGGTTTCCTGCAGACGGGTCTGGTTTCCGTCGCGGTCAGCGCGCTGACCGTGCTGAGCGTCTGCTGTGCCCTGCTGATCACCGACGCGGGGCTGGCCTGCGCGGTCCTTCCCGCGTTCCCGCTGCTCGTCGCGGCCACCGTCCTCTTCCGCCGCCGCATCGTGCCGCTGCACCGGCGGTCTCGGCAGGATCTCACGGCCGTCAACGCGTATCTGGAGGAGAACGCCGCCGGAGCCGAGGCGGTGTTGCTGGCCCGCCGGGAAGAGGCGAACATCCGACGGTTCGCCGAACTGAGCGCCCACTTCAAGAACGGCCGTGCGCGGGCGCAGCGACTGGTCGCGCTGTACTTCCCCCTTGTCCAGCTGGTGACGGATCTCGCCGCGGTCGTCATCCTGGCGACAGGACGGCACCGGGTGGCCGCGGGCACTCTGAGCACCGGGGTGCTCATCGCCTTCCTGCTGTTCCTGAACCTGCTGTTTTCCCCCGTACAGCAGTTGTCGCAGCTCTTCGACAGCTACCAGCAGGCCGCGGTCGGCATGCAGCGCATACGCGATTTCCTCGAAGTGCCGGTGTCGGTGCGCTCTCCCGCGAACCCGGTGCCGGTCGGCCGACTGCGCGGCGAGATCGTCCTGGACGACGTCCGGTTCTCGTTCCCCGGCACGGCTACGGAGGTCCTCGCCGGCGTGAGCCTGCGCATCGCCGCCGGCGAGACCGTCGCCGTGGTCGGTGCCAGCGGCGCGGGCAAGTCGACGCTGGTGAAGCTGATCGCCAGGCTGTACGAGGTCACGGGCGGACGCATCCTGGTGGACGGCGTGGACGTGCGCTCCTACGACGTCTCCGCCTACCGCCGGCGCCTGGGGTCGGTGCCGCAGGAGCCGTATCTCTTCGGCGGCAGCGTCCGGGAGGTGATCGGCTTCGCCGCGACCGGGGCGACCGAGCGGGCCGTCGAGCAGGCCGCCGAGGCCGTGGGCGCCCATCGGACCATAGCGGCCCTGCCCGGCGGTTACGCGTACCCGGTCGACGAGGGCGGGCCGAACCTGTCGCTCAGCCAACGTCAGCTGCTCGCCCTGGCGCGGGCCCATCTCGCAGACCCCGACATCCTGTTGCTCGACGAGGCGACATCGGCGACCGACGCGAACGGCGGCTCCGGGGGCGCGGTGACGGCCGGGCCGTCACGCCGTACGACCGTGATCGTGACCCATCGGCCGGCCGTCGCCGCGCTGGCCGACCGGATCGTCGTGCTGGACCACGGGGTCGTGGCGGAGGACGGCATGCCTGCCGAGCTGCTGGCGCGCGACGGTGTCTACGCCGCCATGTGGCGGGCGGACCGATCGTCTGCCGCCGGGACCGCGCCCGGGACGGTCAGCGGGCGCGGAGGGCGTCCAGCACCGTAGCGTCGCCCTCGATCCGGAGCCTGTCCGCGGCGGTCGCCCGGCCCCACAGCACGAGGAGGAGATCCTCGGTCGTGCCCACGGCCACGCAGTCGGGTGCCGGGCCGGGTTCGGAGGGGTCCGGCGGCGGGGTGAGGGAGACGTCGGACCCGCGCACGGTGACCCGCCAGTTCGCGGCCGTGTCGGAGGCGGTGAGCAGAACGGTCCCGGTCGATCCCGGGCGTCCCGCGTTCCGTCCGCCCGGCAGGAAGGTGTCCAGGACCTCGGCCACACCGTCCGTCCCCAGTTCGGTGCCGATGGCCGCCGGAACGCCCAGCGCGTTCTCGGCGTCCCAGCGATGCAGCGCCGTCTCGTGGGCCATACGGCGGTGCCAGAAAAGGGCCACCGGGGGCCGGCCCGCCCAGTTCCAGGCGGGCGCGGTCGGGGAGACCGCGTCCAACTCCTCGCCCATCGCCGTGCATTCCCACTGCCACCAGGTGACGACGCCGACGCCGTCCGGCACCTCCGGCCGGTCGTGCCGCGGGGTGCCGGCGGTGCGTCGGTGCAGATGCTGACGGTGCCAGCGGTACACACCGGCGACATGGGCGACGAGATCGGACACCGTCCACCCGGGGCAGGAGGGGACGGCCGCGTCGAGCCGGGCGGTGTCGATCACGGCCCGGAAGCGTGCCGCCTCCTGGTGGAAGGCCCGCAGCCACCGCTCCTTCGTCCAGCGGGTGTCGGCGGACGGGGCCGTGCTGTGGATGGATGTCATCGGTCTGCTCCCCCTGCTGCCTGCGGGCGGTCGGGACGGGACGGTTCACCGGTCTGTGAGACCTTGCGGAGTACGGTCAGCTCGCGCTGCGTACGCCTGGTGCGCGGCCGGTCGGGGTCCGGCATGGCCCGCAGCCGGGCGACGGCGGGACCGATGGCGCGCTCGCGCTCGGCGGGGCCGAGCGCCCACAGGAAGAACGGCGCACCGCTCTCCAGGAAGTCCGCCGCCTCGGCGGGCGACTGCCGGTGGTACGTCGGCTCGAAACGGTCGGTGTGCTCCACTGCGAAGCCGGTCCGGGGGGCCAGCAGGTGCAGGCGGGCCGAGCGGTCGTCGCGCCGCCCGTCGCTGTCGAGGCGCTGCCACACCCGCTCGTACTCGATGCCGATCGGGTCGTCGGCGGGCAGCAGCACACCGGAGGCGATCACATAGCGACCGCCCGGCACCAGGACCCGTGCGACCTCGGCGAGCACGGCGGGGGCGTCCGCGACCATCTGGAGCACCCACACACTGACCGCCTGCTCGAACGTCGCCGCCCGGAAGGGCAGCCGGGCCGCGTCCGCGGCGACCACCACGGGGCCGAGCCGCTGCCGGGCCCGCGCCAGCATGGCGGGCGACAGATCGAGCCCGTACACGGTGTGGCCGAGGTCCGTCAGCGCCCGGCTGACCACGCCGGTGCCCGTTCCGACGTCCAGGACGGGCTCGCCTTGGCGCAGGAAGGGGGCGAGCCGTGCCGCGACCTTGCGACCGCGCTCCTCGCCGCCGCGCGTACGGTCGTAGCGGGATGCGACGCCGTCGAACCCGTAGGACGCCGCGGCACCACGGGCAGCGTCGACGCCGCTCACCAGCCCATCCCCTGTCCGCCGTCCACGGGCACCAGGGCGCCGGTGATGTATCCGGCCTGCTCGCCGGCCAGGAAGTCCACCGTGGCGGCCACCTCCCGGTCCCGGCCGAACCGCCCGAGCGGCACCTGGGCACGGATGCCGTCGCGGATCTGGTCCGGTACCCGCCGCGTCAGCTCGGTCTCCACGAAACCGGGCAGCACCACGTTGACCGTGACGCCGTGCGGCGCGACCTCCCGGGCGAGGCTGCGGGCCAGACCGATGAGCGCGGCCTTGGCGGCGGCGTAGCCGCTCTGCCCGGGGGCGCCGACGGTCGCGGCGACGGAGGAGACGAAGACGAGCCGGCCCCAGCCGCGCCGGGTCATCCCGGGCACGACGTGCCGGGTCGCATGGTAGGCGGACAGCAGGTTGCCCTGGACCAGCCTGTGGAAGGACGCGTCGGACGTCCGGGCGAGGAGGGCGTCGTCGGTGGTGCCGGCGTTGGCGACGAGCACCTCCACCGGACCGAGCCGGTCCTCGACCTCCCGCACCGCCGCGTCGACGTCGCCTGCCTCGGTGAGATCGCAGCGCACCGACAGGAAGTCCCCGCCGGCACCGCCCGACCGAGAGGCCACCGCCACCCGCCGGCCGCTCTCCCGCAGCCGTACCGCCGTCGCCAGACCGATTCCTCTGCTGCCGCCGCAGACCAGGGCGACACGGTCCCGTCGCGCCACCGGGCCGTTCCCGTCGATGGTCTGCCTCACGCCGGATCTCCGCCCTCGGCGACCGCGTGGCGGGCGGCCCGGTCCGCGACGGCGACCGCGTGCTCCAGATCGGCGTCCGACAGCGCCGCGCACACGTACCAGTGGTGGTTGGGATGCAGCAGCAACCCCTCCCGAACGGTCCAGGTGTAGAAGTGCCGCTTGCAGCGCTGGGCGCGGGCGTCGTCGTCGAACTCCAGGAACGGCATCTGGGGCGCTCCCACGACGCGCGCGGGCAGGCCGGTCCGCGCGATCACGTCCCGCAGACCCGCCTGAAGCCGGGTCCCCAGCGCCTCGACGCGCGCCAGGGCCGAGGTGGTGGCGAGGACGTCGATGGTGGCCAGGCTCGCCGCCATGTCCAGGGAGTTCGCGAAGAACGTGGACGAGATGTGTACGTTGCCGAGTTCCCGCAGCACGTCGGCGCGACCGGCGACCGCAGACACCGCGTAACCGTTCGCCATGGCCTTGCCCACGGTGACCAGATCGGCGCGCACGCCGTACGCCTCCTGGGCCCCGCCCAGCCCGAGCCGGAAGCCGCTGCGGATCTCGTCGAGGACCAGCAACGCGCCGTGCCGGTCCGCCAGTTCTCGCACACCCTGGAGGAATCCGGGTGCGGGGAGCGTGGTCTCGAAGGGCATCATGAGAACGCACGCGACCCTGCCACGGAGGCGGTCCAGGACCTCCTCCAACGAGGACAGGTCGTTGTACGCGAACGTGGTCACCTGCTCGGCCACGTTCCGGGGCACGCCGGGGCTGCGGATCGCGGCCCAGTCGTGCCAGCCGTTGTAACCCCAGCGGACCACCACGTCGCGGCCGGTGAACGCCCGGCTCAGCCGGACGGCCGAACTCGTCGCGTCCGAACCGGTCTTCACCAGCAGCGCCGTCTCCGCGTGCGGGATCACCTCCGTCAGCCGGCGGGTCAGCCGCTGCTGCGCCGGCCGCAGCATCGACAGGGCGAAGCCCTGGCGTATCTCGGAGACGGCCGCATCGTCCACCGTGCGGTGTGCATGCCCCAGGATGATGGTCCCGTAGGCGAGGATGAAGTCGAGGTAGCGGTTGCCGTCGACGTCCCAGACGTACGCGCCCTCGCCGCGCGCGGCGTACAGCGGGTACTCGCCGTCGATCAGCCGGTCGCTGGGGATCACGTCGTCGGCGGTCGCCGCGATCGCGTCGCTCGTCGCTGCCTCGGCCGCCAGCCGGACCGACTCGGTGAGGGGCAGCGGCGGTGGTGGTGCGAGGCGGGTGACGCTCTGGGTGTCGTACAGCGGCATCGCGTACTCCAGGGAGAGAGGCGGGGCAGGTCAGGCGGCGGAGGGCGTGGTGAACCAGCGGAGGGTGTCCTGCGGTGGTCGGCCGAAGGACCACTCGGTGACCTCGGCGAGGCGGGCGGCCAGCCGCCGGGGTTCGGCCGGGGGAGTCTGCGGCACCGCTTCCCCCGCGTGCGCTGACAGGGCGGCCAGCACGGAGTGCAGGGCGCCCTCCAGCGACTCGAACTCCTCCAGGCAGAGCGCGTACACCTGGCGCGAACGGAACCGGTGCAGACCGGTCAGTATGATGCCGAGCTTCTTCGCCCGGTTCGCCGCCGTCTCCAACGCCTCGACCACGGGAGCCAGTTCGGGTGATGCCTGGAACCCGAGCGTGCTGGCGAGGGTGAACAGCTGGGGCTGCACGTCTCCGAGGATGAAGACGTGCAGGCCACGGGCGAGCACCCCGGGCAGCGGCTGCCGCTGCCAGAGTGCGCGGAAGCCTGCCAGCTCCGACAGGTCGGCGGCCAGCCGGCGCGTACCACCGCTGAGCAGACGCTTCGTCGTGGCCGCCGGATCGTCGTCCTGCGGTGCCGGGCGCGGTTCGACCACCGCCACCCGGTCGAACGCCTGGCGCAGGGAGTCGGTGAGCGGCAGCGGCCGGACGAAGCCGTCGTCAGGCGACGCGTCGGTGTCCAGCACCTCCAGACCGCCGTCGCCCATCCGCACCGCCAGCACCATGTGGTGGTGTGCCGGCCCGACCCCGTTGAACTCGTCGCCCGGCCAGTGCAGTCCGTTGGGCGAGAGCACCGGGTACCGGTCCTGCCGCAGGAGCGTCGCGAGCTCGTCCCAGCCGATGCCCCCGGGCACCGTGCGCCACTCCAGGCGACATCCCGGGAAGTCACCGAAGGGACCGCGCTCGGGGTCGCTTCGGGTCAGGTCCAGCGGGGTCGCCAGACTGGCGGCGATCTCCCGGGGAGACCGGCCGTGGTGGGCGAGCACCGCCTCCACGCACCGCAGGACGCAGCTCAGACCGTCCAGGCCTACGTCGTGCCAGCCGAGCGCCGTCGCCGGATCGAACCGTGGGCTGTCGACAGCCTGGCTCATGGGGGCGTTCCTTCCTGTCGTGTCGGTCATGAGGTCTCCAGCTCCCGCCACAGCCGGGCGGCGTGCACCTTGTTGGTGCCGGTCCGGGGCAGCTCGGGGCGGATCACCAGCCGCGTGGGCACCTTGTACGCGGAGAGCCTGGCGGCGAGATGGCGGCGCAGGTCCAGCTCGGTGACCCCGCTCGCGGCGACGAAGGCGAAGAAGCCGGTCTCCGCGCTGCCCGTGGGCGGGCCGGTGACCAGGCAGTCCCGGACGCGAGGATGGCTGCGCAGCACCGCGTCGACCTCGACCGGATCGACCTTGCGCCCGGCCACCGACACCCGCTGTGACAGGCGTCCGGTCAGCACGAGCCGGCCGTCGGGCAGCAGCCTTCCCCAGTCACCGGTGCGCTGCCAGCCGCCGGTGAACGTCTCGCGGGTGAGGGCGCCCTGACCCCAGTAGCGGCTGTGCCGGCCGGGCCCGCGCACCCACACCTCGCCCTCCGTGCTGGTCCCGGCATCCCCGGGCCGCCCGATCCGCACCCGCACGCCGGGTACCGGATGGCCGACCGATTCCACGTCGTCGGGGTCGGCCAGGGTGATCACACAGTTCTCCGTCGCCCCGTAGTGATTGCTCAGGCCGGTACCGGCCGCCTCCCGCCAGACGTCGGCCGTGGCCTTGTCGAGCCGCTCCCCGGCCGAGACGCACAGCCGGGTGGTGTGGCCGGCCGACGGCAGGTGGGGCAGGAGCACCCGGTAGAGGAAGGGCACCGACTGAATGACGGTGGGCCGCAACTCCCCTATCCAGTGCGCCAGTTCGGCCGGGCCGGGTGGCGCGGGGGCCAGTACGACGGTCGCACCCGAGAGCAGACCGGCGACCAAGGCGATACCGAAGGCGTAACTGTGGTGCAGGGGGGTGGTACACAGAATGACGTCGTCCGGGCGATACCCCGCCGTATCCGCGAAGGACGCGCACGCCGCGACAGTGCTCGCCCAGTCCCGGCGTACGACCTTGGGCAGGCCGTTGGTGCCGGAGGTCACCAAGCCGAAGGGTGCCGCGGGACGATCGGCCAAGGGGGGCCGGGGGCCGACGGACGCGGCGGCGGGATCCAGGACTCCGAGGAGACGGGCCAGCCGGGTCGTCGCGCCGATCTCGGCGTGAGTGCTCCGGGGGTCCAGCAGCACCGGGGAGAACCCGGCGCGGGCCAGTGCCAGCACCCGCACCACGTCCGAGACGGTGTTGCCCGTGGGCACGCCCCAGCGTGGCGCCACTCGACCCGGCTCCGGCGGGACGTCCAGGCCGCGCGCGGTGCGTTCCACCGCCTCCACCAAAGCGTGGTAGCCCAGTGAACCCCGCCCGTCCACCAGCGCGGTGGCCGTCGGGCGCACCGCCGCCCACCGGCGTATCCGGGCGTACAGCGACTCAGGCATCGGCGTGCTCCTCGTCCGACGGGTGTCCGACGAATCCGATCGAGGATCTGCCCTGGCGGATGCTCCAGTGCCGCAGCCGTTCGGCGCCGTACCGCCGGACCAGGTCGAACGGGGCCACCGCGGAGGACGGCGCGATCCCGTCCGGCCCGGCCGGATCGGTACCCCACCGCGTGACCTGAAGCCCGCCGGGGCTGGGAGTGAGGACGGCGCAGGCCACCGCGAGCTGCCCCGCCGCACCGGTCTCCGGGAAGGCGGACGCGGACAACGCGGTCGGCCACTCCACTCCGACGGCCAGCACCCGGGCGCAGGCGCCCTCCCGTAGCAGGTCGGCGCCGTGTCCGAAGGTGTCGACCCCGCCGGACGCGCCGGAGAAGGTGACGGACGGGCCGTCGAAACCGCGGTCGATGGAAAGGGCCGAGACCAGCGAATGCGCCGTGTAGTGGAGGAAGGCGCGCGGATCCAGCCAGCGTGCGCCGGGCCCGCGGACCGCGGTCAGGATCGCCTCCGCGGTGATCCAGGTGGCGTGCCGGCTCGCCAGGACGACCGCCGTCTCCCCGGGCGCGTCCGGCAACCCGGCCAGCGCCTCGGCCACGGCCTCGCGGAGCACCGGCAGCACCTGGTCCCGCACTGGCAGTCCCCGGTCGGCCGCGGCGGGCGCCGCCCGCTTCCGCAGCAGGGCCAGCCCGGCCACCCGCACGGGGTCAGCAGACATGCGCTTCCTCCTTCCACGCCGCCCCGGAACCGGCCGGCCCGGCCCGGTCCGCCCCCAGGACGACCGCGGCGTTCACACCGCCGAGCCCGCAGGACACCGACACGGCGACCTCGGGCGGCCGGCCCGGAGGCCGGCGGCCCAGGTTGTGCTCGCGCCACGCGGGGTCGACGGAGTCCAGCCCGAGCGTGGGCAGGACCTCGCCGCGCTCCAGGGTTGCAAGCGAGACCGCCGCCTCCACGATGCCCGCCGCTCCCTGGCAGTGACCGATGGCGGCCTTGGAACTGACCACCGGCAGGTCCTGGAGCAGCCGGTCGCCGAACACCTCGTACAGAGCCGTGAGTTCGGCGGCGTCTCCGTGCCGGGTCCCGGCCGCGTGCGCGTTCACGTAGTCCACTTCGGCAGGTCGGCGGCAGGCTTGCCGCAAGGCGGCTCGTACGGCTGCCGCCACTCCCTCGGTCTCGGGGCGCGCCGGCTGGGCGGCGAGGTTGTTGGCGGCCACGCCTTCGAGCCGGCCTCGGGTTCGTCCGTGCTCCGGCACGTCCGCCTCGATCAGCAAGGCGGCAGCCGCCTCGGAGATGCGGATACCGGACCGGTCGGCGCTGAACGGCCGGCACCCGTGCGCGCTCAGGGTGCGCAGAGCGGCCAGACCGTAGAAGCCGGCCTCCGTGATGACGTCGACCCCGCACACGACCACCCGGCGCACCCGCCCCGACGTGATCATTCGCCGGGCCACGCCGAGTGCCACACAACCGGCCGCCGAGGTCGTGGCGACGGTCATGACCTGTCCGGTCAGACCGCAGGCGGCGGCGACGCGCTCCTCCAGCGGCACCCCCCTCGGGGTGTCCCCTTCGGCCTGCCAGCCGTCCCACCGGCCACTGACCTCGGCCCCCGTCTCGTCCGTGGTGGCCAGGATCAGAGCGGTCCCCTCGCCCGGCGCGTCCGCGTCGGCGAGCGCGTCACCGACCGCCGTCGTGGCGAGGGCGTCCATCCGTCCCGGATGTCCCGGTTCGGGCAGGCCGGGCTCGTGCGGGACGAAGTACGCGAGGTCGGTGCCAGCCTGCGCGGTGTCGAAGTGCCCGATCGGGCGGACATGGGCTCCGCCCGCCGACAATGTCCGCCACAACGGGTCGATTCCGCGGCCCGCAGGCGTCAGCACGCCCACGCCGGTGACGCAGACGCGTGGGCCCGGGGAGGGTCGTCCGTCTCTAGTCATGGCGCTCGGCCAGATGACGGACGAGGGAGTCGATACAGTCGGCGACCTCCCAGAGGTCCTTGCCGGTGAGGGTGTTGAACGCGTCGCCCTGCTCCAGCTCGGCGAGCACGAGCACGATGTCCAGGGAGTCGATGCCGAGTTCGTCGAAGCGGGCGTCGGCGGGCAGGCTCCGGGCCAGTTCCGGTCCCACCCGGGCGCCGAGCACCGTCCGCACCCGTGTCTCGAGTTCGGCCAGAACGGCTTCTCGCGTCATGAGGTCTCCGTGCGTTGTCGGGCGGCCCGGGCGGGCCGGGCGGGCCGGGCGAGACTGATGGGTTGCTGCCGTCGGCTGCTCCCGGGGGAGCGGTACGCCGTCCGTCCTCAGCCGCTCGCGGGGAGCACGGCTTCGTCCCGGCGGCGCAGGATCTCGTCGACGGTCTGCTCCGGCGTCAGCTCACTGCTGTCCAGCCACAGGCCGATCCGCGGGGTCTCCTTGCGCAGCACGGCGTCGAGCTGGTCGAGCGTCCAGCGGGACCCGTAGGCGACCTTCTCCCGCCCGGACTCGCGCCGCTGCACGGCCTCGACATCGGGGGTCAGGACCACGAGCCGTACCGTCCGCTCCGGCAGATACGACAGGAAGGGTTCGAGGTTGTCGCCGAGGATCACGTCCTCGATCACCGTGTGGAAGCCCTCACGCAGGTAGGAGGTGGCCAGCTGGACGGCGTGCCGGTAGCGCAGGTGGAGCTGGGCCGTTGCCCCCGCGGTGCGCTCGGCCGTCATCTCCTGGCGCCCGTTGCGCACCATGACCCGCAGGACGTCCCCTTCGACCAGGACGCTGGGGGAGAGACGGTCGGCGAGCTGCCGGGCCACGGTCGATTTGCCGCTGGCGGAGATACCCGTCACGACGTACAGGTCTCGCTCGGGGGACTGTGTCACGATGCGTTCCTCGTCTTTCCGTTGTCCGAGCCGGCGGGGGAGTCCGCACGGCCGCCGCCGGGTGCTGTCGCGGCCCCGGCGCCAGGAGTGCCGTCACCGGTGGCGGCACGCGTGCCGGCCACGCGGAGCACGCGATGACCACCGGTGCCGCGCGGGGTGAGCGCCCGTACCAGGGCGTCGTTGACCAAGGGCTCGATCGCGCCGAGTGCCAGACGGGCGATGCCCGCCCCGGCGCGGCCGACCACCTTGGACAGCTTCGGTTCGAGCCAGGACAGCACCAGGTGCTGCCGCCTCTTGCGCGTCTTCGCCACCCGTTCGACGTAGTCGGGGGTGATGCCGTGCTTGTGCGCGAAGTGCGTCAGCGTGTCCCGGGTCCAGGCGTCGCTCCACCGGAGCAGGAAGTACGGCAGATCGGCCGGCTCGAACGGGGGCGGCGCCAGGTAGCTGATGACGGAGGCCGGCTCGAACCACACCGTGCCGCCGGCGTCCAGGATCCGCAGGCAGAAGTCCAGGTGTTCGCGGGTGGTGAGCAACCCCTCGTCCATGCCGCCGACCCGCTCCAGGGCGTCGAGTCGCACCAGGGCACAGTGAAACTCGATGATGTCGCAAGGCTGGCGCACCAACGCCTCGGCGGGCACCTCGGCAAGACCACGCAGGAAGTACCGCTGGGTCTGCTGGAAGGTGCGCTCTCCCCACTCGCCGGAGAACTCCATGTCGCCGCCCGCCATGTGCACGGTCTGCTCGTCGAGCGGGCCCTGGAGATAGAGGGGGCCCACGGCCCAGGCCCCTGTCTCCTCGGCGCAGTCGACCAATGCGGTCAGCCAGCCGTCCGTCAGCACGACGTCGTTGTCCAGGAAGACGACGTACTTCCCGGACGCGTGCCGCACACCCAGGTTGCGGGCCCGGTTGGGGCTGACGTAGGCGTCGGTGCGCACCAGGGTGAAGTCCCGCTCGCGGGCCTCCTCGGCGAGGAAGCGAGCGGTCTCCGAGGGGGAGTTGACATCCACGTACACGAGGTGGAAGCGCTCGGGTGTGTGTTTCCAGAGGTGATCCAGGGCGGTGCGGGTCTCGGAGAACCGCTCCCGAGCGGTGACGACGACGGTGATCTCGGGCCAGGCCATCAGGGTGCCCCCTCGAAGCCCGCCGCGCGGGCGGTGGTGACGGAGAAGTAGCCGAAGCAAGGAGTGGTGGAGACCGAGGCGAACCCCGCCTGCCTCAGCAAGCCGGCGAGTTCGGTCGCGGTGAACTGGTGACCGCCGGTGGTGGCCGCCATGGCGACGGCGTTGGCCGCGGCGGTCGCCGGGCCGGGCACGGCGTCGTCGAGGAGCATGTCGTGGACGAGCAGCCGGCCGCCGGGACGCAGCGCCTTCCTGGACCGGTCGGCGAGCGAACGGCACTGCTGGACGGACCAGTTGTGCATCACGTCGGCGAGCAGGATCACGTCCGCGGACGGCCAGGGCGTGGTGAACATGTCCCCCTCCATGACCGTGATACGGCCGTCCAGCCCGGCGTCGCCGACCGCGCGGGACGCGATCGGGCAGACGGAGCCGAGTTCCAGGACGGTCACGGTGAGGTCCGGATGGCGCCCGGCCAGGGCGATGGCGTAGGTGCCGCGCCCTCCGGCGACATCCAGTACATGGGCCCGCGCGGAGACGCCCAGCGAGGCGGCCCGTTCGGCGAACGCGGTCGCGGCCGCCGCCGAGTGGGCGTGCATGGCGTGGGTGAAGATCTCCGCCTGCCGGGGCACCTCCTGGTGGACCCGCCACAGGGAGCGGTTCCTGTATCCCCTGGGTGTGTCCTCCAGCAGGGCGTCGCGGACGGCCGCGCACCTGTCGTCCCACACCAGCCGGAGCATCGGCCCCCAATCGTCGGGGGTGCCGGGCAGCAGATATCGCCGGGTCACCGTCGTCAGCTCGTAACGGTCACCCCACCGCTCCAGCAGGTGCAAGGAGGCCAGCAGTTCGAGTACCGACCCGGTCGCCAGCGGCTCGGTGCCGCACCCGACCGCGACCTCAGCCGTGGTGAGCGGTCCGTCGGCCAGCCGGGTCAGCAGGCCGACACGGTACGCGGCCGCGAGCGCGGGCAGTTTCCAATGACCCAGGACCAGGTCGTGCAGGAGGCGGTCGTCCGGCTGCACAGCGGTGGGTTCCTGACGTGTCGTCATCCGCGCGCACGCACCTGTTCGGAGACGAGGGTGGCCAGATCGCCGACGGTCACATAGCGGTCGGGGCGCAGCGCGTCGTTGTCGAACGCGACGTCGTAGCGCCGCTCGAAATGCGTCAGCACGAACATCAGGGCGATGGAGTCGAGGGCCAGGTCCGCGAGGACGTCGTCCTCGTGGACCTCGGCGGGCCGGTCCTCGTCCGCCAGTAACTCGCTGATGGTCTTGAGCAATTCCGAGCGCAGATTTTCAGGGGCGGGAGTCGCGGGATCGTGCCGCGTGTGGTGGGACACCATGCTCACCTCCGGTTCACCGGGTCGGGAACGGCTGCCGACGGCAGCCCCTCCAGGGCTGTGTGAAATCGAGCAGCGAGATCTCTGGGGCCGAGGTCGGCCAGCGGATGCCGGGTCGGCCGGCGCCCGGATCGTGCGATGCGGACCACGACGAGATGCGGACCCGGCGCAGCCGTCGCGGTGGCCATGGCCCGGGCCGTCCCTGCCGGTGACGAGGCGAGATGGACGCCGCGGTAATCCGCGGCGCGCCCCAGGGACCTCCAGTCGGCGGGGGCCGGGACCGGCTGACCGCCGGTGGAGTCGTACGCCCGGTTGTCCAGCACGACATGGATCAGATTGGCGGGAGCCTGCGCTCCGACGGTGAGCGCCGTACCCAGGTGCATGACCAGGGCGCCGTCGCCGTCCAGCACGACCACCCGCCGGTCCGGCAGGGACACCGCCGCGCCGAGGCCCAGGGCCACGGCATGGCCCATGGAGCCCAGCATGTAGAAGTGGGCAGGGGCGTCGGCCCGGGTGAACAGCTCCCGGGAGGTGCGCCCCGTGGTCGCGAACACCGCGGCCCCCTCCAGCCAGGGCAGCAGCTCGTCGATGGCCCGGCCCCGGTCGTACCCCCCGTTGCCGGCGTCGGCCGGCCCCGTATCTTCCACGCGCCCGATCCGGCCGCGCGGCACGAGGACGACGTAGGGCCGGCGCTCGGCCCGTGCCCGGTCCGCGGCCTCCCAGGCCCTGGCGAGACCGTCGTCACCCGGTGCCAACACCTCGTGCCCGACACCCAGCCGGTCCAGCAGTGGCTCGGTGGTGGGGCCGGTCAGCGAGTGCTGGGGTTCGTCGTCTTCCGGACGGGGCCAGCCGCGCAGGGTCATGAAGATCACGGTGGGGATGGCGAAGGTGTCGACGAGCGAGGTCAGCGGGTTGATCAGATTGCCGAACCCGGAGTTCTGGATCAGCACCGCGCTCCTGCGGCCGGCCAGTTCGGCGCCGGCGGCGATGGCGAGGGCGGCGCCTTCGTTGGCCGCCGGCACATAGCGTCCCGGTTCCTGTGCCAGCAGAGCCAGCGGCCCCTGCAGCCAGCCGCACGGCACGCCGGTCACCAGATCGGCACCGTGCGCGTCCAGTTCCGCGCAGAACTGCTCGGCGGAGATCACTGGACCGCCTCCTCGGCCGGCTGCGGCGGTGCGGTGAGGACCGCCGAGAGCGGTTCCATGCTGTTGACCGCGGCGGCTCGCAGGCCGTGGCTCCGGGCGAGCGAGGCCATCGCCTGGCCGGGGCCGAGATCGAGCACGGTGTGCACGCCATGTGCGGCGACGCTGTCCAGGCAGAGGTCCCAGCGCACCTGAAGGGCGACGTGATCGCCCAGCTCGGCGCGGATCTCGTCCGGGTCGGTCAGGGGACGGCCGGTCAGATTGCTCAGCACCGGGACCGTCGGCGACGACACGGTCAACCGCCCAGCCAGCGTCCGCAGTTCGTCCCGTACCGGTGCCATGAGGCTTGAGTGCGCGGCGAGTCCGGTGCGCACGTCGGTCACCTTCTGCGCACCGAGTTCGCCGACGTGCTCGCGCAGCCAGTGGACCGCCGCGCGGTCCCCGGAGACGACCAGGTGGCGCGTGCCGTTGCGGCAGCCGATGGTGAGCACTCCGAGTTCCGCCGGGCACTGTGCGCACATCCGCGCCACCCGGTCGTGATCGGCGCCGACGACCGACAGCATGCTGCCGGGCCGTCGCATGGACTGAGCCTCCATGAGCCGGGCCCGTTCCCGGACGAACTCCAGCGCTTCCTCGGCCGTCAGCGCACCGGCGCAGACCAGGGCGGTGAAGTGTCCGAGACTGTGGCCGCCGGCCAGGACCGGGGGCCGCCCTGCGTCACCCTGGCGTTCGATGAGGGCCGCGAAGGCCAGCAGGCCCGTCACGAAGACGGCCGGGTACACGAGCACGACCGAACGCAGTTGGCGGGGGGTGCCGTCCACACAGACGCCGCGCAGCGGTGCATCGCAGGCGGCCTCCAGACGGGCCAGCAGCTTCCCGGCGGCGGGCGACTCCGCCAGCAGGCGAGCGGCCATGCCCGGCCGTTGCGTGCCTGCTCCCGGGAACAGTGCGGCGTACGGCCGCAGGGACAGGACCTGGCCGAGCGGGGCGTCGGCGGCGCTCATCGGACCGCCTCATCGGTGCCGGTCCGCAACGCCTTCCCGAGCCGGGTGAGTTCGCCCTCCAGCAGCGCGGAGTCCGCCACCCCGGCGCCGTAGGCCAGGAAGGCGGGTGCCTCCAGCCGCTCGTCGAGCGGGGCGAACTCCGACAGGCCCGGTGTGTGGTAGCGGCCGCCGGCGGCGGCGACCAGTGCCGCTCCCGCCGCGACGTCCCAGGACCGCGTGCCCAGGTTGCAGGCCAGTTGTCCCCGTCCGACCGCGGTGTAGGCGAGGGCAAGCGCGGAGGAGCCGATCCGTCGCACGTCGTAGTCGCGCACCAGCCGTCCCCACAGCGCCAGTTCCCGCACGTCGGGATCGGAGCCGCCACGGGGAAAATCGGTCAGCAGTACGGTGGGACCGCCGACGGCGGGGGCGGGGGCGGGGGAGACCGGACGGCCGTTGAGCGCGAGCCGGCCGGAGACGCTGGTGAACGTCTCGTCCCGCAGCGGGTCGTACACACAGGCGGCGACCAGCCGGTCGTCCAGCGCGGCGGCGATGGAGACACAGAACAGTGGCAGTCCGTGCGCGAAGTTGTTGGTGCCGTCGATGGGGTCGACGTACCACCGGATGGCTCCGGAGCCGCGGTCTCCGCCTTCCTCGCCGGTGACGGTGGAGTCCGGGTGGCGGGCGAGGAGGGTCTCGACGATGGCCGTCTCGGCCCGCAGATCGTATTCGGTCACCAGATCGTGGGCCCCGTGTTTGGGCTGTGTGCGCATGGTCGCGGCGCGGGGCGCCAGCAGGATGCGGCCCGCCCGGTGACAGGCCAGCACGGCCGTCCCCAGTAGCCGCCGCGGCTCGTGGCGGCCCGTCATGAGGCCGGCCCTTCGACCACCAGCTGTCGCAGCTCCGGGTCGGCCGCCGCGAGAGTGGCGAGGTAGTCCTCGCTGTCGTGGGACCCGAAGTAGTGGCAGATGACCCGTCCCGGCAGCTCGGGCAGCCACTCCAGGCGCCCCGATCGGTACGGTTCACCGAGGTCCCGGACGAGTCCCGGGCCGAGCCGCCCCGCCATCAGCGAGTACAGCATCTGGGTGACGAACCGCGGCTGGGGCAGTATGTCCGGTGCCGTGCGTCGCATGAGTTCTTCCAGGTAGGCCGGGTCGAAGAACGTGGCGGCCTGAGCCGCGACGAAGCCGCAGCACATGTCGGTGACGAACGGCCGTCCGGGTACGCCCTCCGGCAGCCAGTGGATTCCCTTGGGCTGCCAGCCGCGCTCCGGTGAGTAGAGCAGCGCGGTGCGTTCCGCGCCGGAAACCCAGTCGATCAGCCGGTCGGGCCGGTTGAGGAACACCACGTCGGAGTCCATGCCGATCAACCGAGGACTGCCGGCCAGCACGAAGTAGTCCACGAGCTGCATGATTCGCGGGTTGCCGCGGCGGGTGCGCAGCACGAGCGGGAAGTCGGCGAGGGCCTGTTCGACGCGCGCGTCCGCCTCCGCCCGGGGGATGACTCGGACGGCGCCCAGCCCGCGCAGCCGGGCGTGGTCACCGGCGTCGAGTGTGCCGTCGTCGTGGAGTACGACGGCGGGGGCTGCCCAGAACCGGGCGAGGGACCGCAACGCCACCAGACATCGGTCCACGTGCCGGTGGGAGAGTAGGGTGTGCACCTCCACGGGTGCTTCGCCGGTGAAGTGCGGGGCCGTCGGGGACGAGTCAGACCACGGCATGGTCCGCCTCCTCGGTCCGCGAGCCCAGGGGCAGCCACCGCCGTTCCCGTGCGGCCCGGTACGTCGCCTCGATCGTGGCGACCAGATCGCGTCCGTGGCGCAGGGAGTGCGCATACGGTTCGTCGCGGTCGGCCAGCCGGCGCCGGATCTCCTCGTACAGGCCCTCGGTGATCATTCCCCGCTGCCGGGGCACGTCCCAGCTCCCGACCAGCCGGCCGTCGCGATACAGCTGGACGGCCCGCGGGATCGCGCTGTAATCACCGGCGGCGGGGTCGAAGTCCAGGCGCAGACGGCCCTGTTCACCTCGTACCTCGAACGCGACAGGACCTTGTCCGGTGCCGACGGCGAGCGAGACGTGGACGTCACCGTGCCGGTAGTGCGCGAAGCACTCGCGGTCGAACGGCGGCGCGGGGTCGAACTCGGCGGTCGCGGTCACCTCGGTGGGCGCCCGGCCGGCGAGCAGCTCGGCCAGGTACAGGGCATGCCACCCGGTGTCCACGAGCCGGCCGCCGCCCGACAGGGCCCGGTCGTGGCGCCAGCCGGGGTGGAACTCCTCGGCGCCGTCCCAGGGATACGACCCCAGACAGCTGATCAGGACGGAACGCACTGGGCCGATGTGGCCTTCGCGCACCAGCCGAGTCAGGAGCCGGTACTCCGGGAAGAAGGCGTAGTTGTGGGTCATGAAGACCTTGGCGCCGGCCTTTGCAGCTTCCGCCAGCAACGCGTCCGCCTCCTCGACCGAGTTGGCGAGGGGCTTCTCGCAGAGCACCGCGACACCGGTCTGTCCCAGGGTGCGCAGTTCGGCGGAGCGGACGGACGGAGGCGTGGCGAGCAGAACCAGATCAGGCCGGGCTCGCTTCACCAGCTCGGTCACGTCGCGGTACGTCTGTACCGGCTGACCGGCCGCACCCGCCTGTTCGGAGAGTTGGCGCGCCCTGGCCGGTACCACGTCGACGAGTCCGGCCAGGCGCAGGTCGGGCGCCCGCAGCAGAACCGGCAGATGACCCCGCTCCACGATCTGACCGCATCCGACCACTCCGACTCTCACAGCGATTCCTCCCCGAGAGGTTTCCGGTCGACCCGACGGCCCGAGCCTGGGGCTTCATCCTGTGGGCGGAAGCCGTCCCGCACAGTGATCGATTAGCGTGCGTTATCAATGACCCGGCGTCGGAGGATTACTTGACCGTGCATGGACATCGAGTCACACTGAGGTGGTGATCTTTCGCTTCCGCCTTGTCGCCCGACAGCACGTCGATCTGCAGCGGCAGGCGAGCGCGCTCTGTACCGGTTGAGGCGTATCCGCATTTCCGATTCGCGGGCGAACGGCCTTCTGAGGTCCGCTCATCGCCTTTTCTTTTGATTCGTCGGTTTCCGTCAGGATTGCGCGAATCGACCAGCGTATCGTTCACTCTCTGCTGCTCCGCCATGACGCGAAACGGAGAGGGTCAGGACAGCCGCCACCGCTGTTGACGGCACCCATGTTCTCTCCCATGGCTGTGATGCGCAGGCACTCTCACGGGGGTTGGCCGTGGAATTGCGCCAGATCGAATTTTTCGTCACAGTCGCCGAGGAATTACATTTCGGACGTGCCGCCCGCAGACTCCATGTGGTCCAGCCGGCGGTGAGCCAGCAGATCCGGCAACTGGAGCGCGGGCTGCGCGTGAAGTTGTTCGACAGGTCCACGCGCCGCGTGTGTCTGACGGAAGCGGGCGAGGCGCTCCTGCCGACGGCGCGCGCCGTTCTGACGACGATCCAGGAGACGGAACTCATCGCCGCGCGGTACGCGTCCTCCCGAGGGACATCTCTGCGCATCGCCACGTCTCTGCGTAGCCGCGCCCGTCTGCAGCTCGCCGCCGACACGTTGATGCGGAGCCGGCCCGGGCTGACGGTCCACCTGGTGGATGTCTCCGACGGGAGACGGCTGGATCTCGTACGCACCAGCGCACTGGACGCGGCCATGGTCGACCACCCCATACCCCCCACTGCCGGCCTGACGCTGCACCGGTTGCGATGGCGTCCCGTTCTGGCCGCTCTGCCGCGTTCCTGTCCGCTGGCCGAGCGGGAGAGCGTCGGTGTCGAGGCATTGGGGGAACTGCCGATGCGTCAGATTCCTTCGGCGTTTCATCTGACGCTGGTCGATCTGATCGCTTCGGCACGGCGGCGCCTCGGGCTGGAGTCGATTCCTCTCTGCTATGCGACGTCGATGCAGGAAGCGCTCGACGGGATCGCCCGGTACGGCGACTCCTGGACGGCAGTGCAATACGAGTTTGTGGATCCCGCGCAATTGCCGGGCCTTCGCTTCCCGGTGCTGAGTGTCGAGGGCATGGCGGCACAGTCGGGCATGGTGACTCGCTCGACTCCGTCCGAACAGGTCCTGGCCCTCCTGGACAGCTGCACAACTACGTTCGATCGTTCGGCGTAGTCGGCACTTCAGGGGGCGCGGCCCGAACGTGACGAATTCGCCACGCACGGCAGGGGGCGTCAGAGTGGGCGCATGTGAGGGCACTGTCGGGTACGTTTGGTGCCCTCGTGTCTCCTCGTACTTCGGCGCGGCGCCCGTGCTGGATCGGTGCTGGATGCGCGGGCATTTCCGCAGGTCAGAGCCTTCGCGGAGTTCCGCTTCAATGTCTAAAGGGTGTTGCACAAGGCTCTGAGCTGCGCATCTCCCTTGTATGGCTGGGGTCTTACGTGCCGAGCGGGTGTGGGTGGAGACGTTCACGGGGCGGCGGATGACGCAGTTTTCGGGTCTGTTGAAGGTGGTGCGGGAGCGGGGCGGCAACGGCACGCTGCGGGGCCGGCCGTGGTCGCTGCCGTTGGCCGAGCGAGTGCTGATCGTTGCCGTGCACTACCGGACGAACCTGACGATGCGGCAGCTGGGTCCGCTGTTCGGTGTCTCTTCCTTCACCGTGTGCCGGGTCATCCAGCGGCTGGGACCGCTGCTGACGGTGGAGCCTGTCTCCCGCACGGGCGATGCTGCGGAGAGGTTGTGGATCGTGGACGGCACCCTGGTCCCGGTCCGCGACCGGACTGTCGGTTCCTCGTCACGCAACTACCGGTTCTCCGCGAACGTGCAGGTCATCGTCGATGCCGACACCCGCCTTGTGATCGCCGCCGCGCGCCCGGTGCCGGGCACCACCGCGGACGCGCATGCCTGGCGGGCCTCCGGCCTCGCCGAGCACTGCCAGGGCGTGACCGTTTTGGGTGACGGCACCTACCTCAACTGCCAGATGGTGGTGCCGCGCCGCAAACGCCCTCACCGGCCCCTGCTGCCTGGCGAGGAGGACGACAACGCCGCCCACCGTAAGGTGCGTGCCCGGGTGGAGCACGTGATCGGCCGGATGAAGAACTACAAGATCCTCCGCGACTGCCGACAGCGCGGCGACGGCCTCCACCACGCGGTCCGGGCGAGTAGTCATGGGGGCTGTCGCAGGACATCAGGGACTCGAAGGAACCCGACAAGTTGAAGCCTTGTTCTCGTCCGAGCGTGAACGGACCGGTGGGCATTGCTGTTGTCCGGGTGACGGCCGGGGATGCACTTGTGGTTGTCCGGGCGTGACGTGACACGGCAGAGCACGCGGAGGTCCCCCCCAAGGGCGGTGACGCAGGCAGCGCTCAAGGCAAGGAATCGAAGCCTCATGTGGCCAGCCTATGTGTTCTATCCACCCGTGATTCCATAGCGGCCGCTTACGTATTTCTAACGGAGTTTCTCCGGTCGGGCGCGAGGAGAAGTCGGGTTCGCGCGCCGGTGTCGTCCGATCCATCATGGGAAATGTGTGATTCGACCGCAGTGACCACACATGATGAGCTGCATCTGACGTGCTTCACGCGGTCGGCCGGTGTGAGCTGTTCTTGAATCTCACCCGCTAATAATTCGCCGCAGTCCGCGGAGCCCTGGAAATCGCGTGGTAACAGATGGCAGCGACATCTCTGCGGGGCGAGCCGGACGTACGATACCGGCCGACTGGGTAGGACGACGTCCCACCAACGGGACACCTTCGAACCCTCCGCGGCTACGGTAGTTCGAAGCCCGGGTTCATTCCGCCGAGCGCGTTCACGCACAGGCAATCCCGTTCCTCGGCGGTGGGCAGCGCGGCCACCGCGTCGAACAGCACGCCCCGCAACCGCTCCACGTTCGCCGCGAAGACCTTAAGCACCTCGTCGTGCGAGACGCCCTCCCCGGTCTCCGCGCCCGCGTCGAGGTCCGTGACCAGGGTCAACGATGTGTAGCACAACTCCAGTTCACGGGCGAGCGCGGCTTCGGGATGACCGGTCATGCCCACCACGGACCAGCCCTGCGCCCGGTGCCACAACGATTCTGCGCGGGTGGAGAACCGCGGCCCTTCGACGACGACCAGGGCGCCGCCGTCCGCCGGCATCCAGTCCCGTCCGCGCGCGGCCTTGAGTGCGACCGCCCGTCCGGCGGGGCAGTACGGGTCGGCCAGGGACACGTGCACCACGTTCGGCACGGTGCCGTCCGGGAGCGGCAGCCCGTCGAAGTACGTCTGCACCCGGGTCTTTGTGCGGTCCACCAGCTGGTCGGGAATCAGCAGTGTGCCCGGCCCGTACTTCGGGCGCAGTCCGCCCACCGCGCACGGGCCGAGAACCTGACGTACGCCGACGGAGCGCAGCGCCCACAGGTTGGCGCGGTAGTTGATGCGGTGCGGGGGCAGATGGTGGCCGCGGCCGTGGCGGGGGAGGAAGGCGACCTGTCGGCCGGCGATCGCGCCGAGGAAGAGGGAGTCGCTGGGCGCTCCGTACGGGGTGTCGACCTGGACCTCGGTCACCTCGTCGAGGAAGGAGTAGAAGCCGGACCCGCCGATGACACCGATCTCCGCGTTCGGCATGCCCAGCACGCTAGTGCTCTGACCACATAGGTTGGCCGGGTTGGGCTTCAGCGGGCGCGCTGCTGGCCGCTGAAGTCGGCGCGTCCTCGGGATTAATCTGTCTCGGTGACGCAGCGATTGAGCACGGTGGTGCTGATGTGTGGTCTTCCGGGAGCGGGCAAGACCACCTACGCGATGGATCTGGTGCGACGCGGTTACGTTCGCCTGTCGATCGACGAGGTGGTCTGGCAGCGACTCGGGCGGCGTGACGCCGGCCTGGTGCTGGATGCGGAGGCGTTCGACCAGCTCAAGGAAGAGGTCCGCCGCGAGCAGCGGCAGGAACTGGTCGAGCTGATGCTGGCCGGGCGCGATGTGGTGGTGGACTACAGCTTCTGGAGTCGTGCCGCCCGCGATGATTACAAGGCGCTGATTGAGAAGCACGGGGGCCGCTGGGAACTGATCCATCTCAAGGCGGATCGGACGACGCTGGAACGTCGCCTTGAAACACGGAACGACGAGGAGGGCCCCAACTCCGTCACAGTGGACGAGACCCTGTTCAGTCGCTACTTGACCAAGTTCGAGGAGCCGGCTGGAGAGGGTGAGCAGGTCGTCATGCAGCCCTCAATTTGAGGACCTGAAGCCGATCAGTGGCAACCGGACGACGTCCCCAGCGGATGCCCTTCTCGCAGCGGATGCGGGTGCGCTCGCGCCGTTGGGCGGCGAGGACGTCGGGGTGACGGGCGTTCGCGTTGCGCCATCGCAGGTACGCGTGAAGCGCTCGGGTCTGCACGGTGTGGTTGCGATGGTGGGAGTTGGCGATCGTGAACTGACGCAGCGGTCCGAAGTGAGCCTCGATCGGGTTCGCCCAGGACGCGTAGGTCGGAGTGAAGCACAGCTCCACCCGGTTCTTCCTCGCCCAGCGCCGGATCTGCTGGCCCTTGTGCGCGGACAGGTTGTCCAAGATGACGTAGATCGGGGCTCCGTCCGGCCGTGCCGCGCGGATCGACCTGAGCGCGGCCAGGGTGTTGGCGGCGCCCTTCTTGCGGCGGTTGACGCCCCAGAGGGTGTCGTCGCCGACCGAGTAGCAGCCGTGGAAGTAGCGGACGCCGTGGGTGCGGTGGTAGGTCGCGGGGTGCCGTTCGGGGTGACTGGCGCGGGCCCAGCCGGAGCCGGCGGTGGGGCGGATGCCGAGCGGGCCGAACTCGTCGAACGCGAACACGCGGTCGGGAAAGCGGTCCAGAACGTGCTCGATGCGGTCGAGCTTCGCGTCCCGGTCGGGATCCGGTGAGTCCTTCCAGGTCTTGGTGCGCTGGAAGGTGACGCCGCGGCGGGCCAGCAGGCACCGTAACGCCTCGCGGCCGATCCGGATCACGCGACCGTGGACTTTCCGCAGGTAGGTGGCGAGTTTGCGGATCGACCAGCGGGTGAAGGGCTGGCCGAGCTTGGTCGGGCGGGTGGTGGCCGTCTGGACGACGAAGTCCTCGTCGTCAGGACTGAGCAGGCGGGGACGGCCTCCCGCCCACCGAGGGTCCAGAGCGGTCAGGCCGATCTCGTTGAACCGGTGGATCACGTCACGGACGGTGTCCTCGTCGGCCTGCACCAGCTGGGCGATCACCGGGACCCGGTTGCCGCCGGCCGAGGCCAGCAGCATCATCGCGCGCCGGAACCGTACCGAACTGGTGCTGCCCCGGCGCACGATCTGCTGCAGCTTCTGCCCCTCCTGGTCGGTCAACCTGCGCACACGGACAGGCTCTGCCACCAAACCCCCCGCGGTCGGATCGGATGTCACGGGACATCCAACTGCCTCGACCACAGACCCGGCCAACCTATGTGGTCAGAGCACTAGCCGCGCCGGCACGGTTCGAGATCACGGCATCGGGGAACGTCATGCTCTCGAAAGGAATTCGGCCGCCCGGATCGGGTGCCCATCGTTGGAGTCGACAGTTCGGCAACGTGGGTACGCACTGATCTGGTCCGGGTCCAGGACTGCTGGGGGAAGGGCGGCCGTCGGAGCGGAGGCTACGGCGGCGCGGTGGTTCCCGGAGGGAACGCTCCCTCGGTCGAAAGCTGCGGGTGAGGAGTCGGAGGTCGACTTCGCGGCCGCGTGGCCGGCGCTGGCCGGGCAGCGACGCGTGTGCGTCCTCACGCTGTGACCGTCCTGCTCGGGCAAGGCTGTGCACCGGCCCGGCCGCCTCGCAGGAGGTGTTCCTGTAAGGCCCATGTGCAGGCTTCGAGGCGCTGGACGGCGTGACGGCCGTATTGCGAAGCGCGGCCGTCGTCGAGAACAGGTGCCCGGCTTCCGTCAAGTGCCTGTCACACGGGTGGTCAGGACTGCGACGGGTGGAGTCCCGCGGATGCTCGGCGTGCCCTGCGGCCGGGAGATGTCCCTGTTCCGTAAGGCGGTCGGACGTTCCATGGCGGCCTTCCTCCAGGTGGGATGGAAGGCATGACATCGCGTTTCCTTCCGCCTGTGTTCAAGGGCAGACTGCACGACGCCCGCACGGCGACCTCCATCGGGCGGTGGCTCGGCCTGGCGTTCACGGTGTGCTTCTGCACCGGCTTGATCAGCCACTTCATGCAGCACCCGCCGGGATGGCTCGCTAACGAGCTGCCCAGCCGTCCGGTGTGGGGATACCGGTTCACGCAGGGGCTCCACGTCGCGTCCGGTATCGCGGCGATCCCGTTGCTGCTCGCCAAGTTGTGGACGGTGTATCCCCGCCTGTTCGAGTGGCCCCCGGTGCGCTCGGTGCGGCACGCCCTGGAACGGGTGTCGGTGGCTGTCCTGGTCGCGGCCGCCCTCTTCGAGCTGGCGACCGGCCTGCTCAACACTGCCCAGTGGTACCCGTGGCCCTTCTCCTTCGTGGAGGTGCACTACGCCGTGGCCTGGCTGCTGACAGGAGCGCTGGTGCTGCACATCGCGGTCAAGGCACCTGAGATCGCGGCACACTGGAGCCGTCGCTCGGCGGGCACGCTGTCCCTGCCGGCCGAGGACGCCCCGGATCGGCGTTCCCTGCTCGCCGCGGTGGCGGCGGCGGTCGGGGCCGTCACCATCACTACGGTCGGGCAGTCCTTCACGCCGTTGAAGGATCTCACTCTCCTCGCGCCCCGCCACCCTGACCATGGTCCCGAGGGGCTGCCGGTCAACCGGACTGCCGCCGCGGCCGGGGTCGGCCTGATCCACGCCGAGCGCTACCGCCTGACCGTCGCCGGACCGCGGTCCTACACACTCACGCTGGACGAGCTGCGCGCACTGCCCCAGCACGAGGTCGAGCTGCCGATCGCCTGCGTGGAGGGCTGGAGCAAGTCGGCGCACTGGGCAGGTGTGCGCGTCGTGGACCTGCTGGAGCGGGCGGGCGCCCCGGTCCACGCGCGGGTACGGGTGGTGTCGTTGCAGACCCGGGGCGGCTACCGGGTCTCCGAGATGGGTCACGAGCACGCCCGGGACCCGCTGACCTTGCTCGCACTGCGGCTGAACGGTGAGGAACTGTCGCCCGACCATGGATACCCGGTGCGCCTGATCGCTCCGAACCGTCCGGGCGTACTGCAGACCAAGTGGGTCGGCCGACTGGAGGTGCTGTCATGAGGGTCAAGGTGCTGCGACTGCTGGTGGGCGCCGCCGGGCTGGCGCTGATGGGTGTCGGCGCGTCCTTGCTGCTGGACAGGCAGCAGGAGCTGATGGGTGTACTGGAGTGGCTCGGCGGGGCGGTGGTGTTGCACGACGCGCTGGTCGCGCCGGTGGTGCTGTTGCTCGGGCTGGTGCTGGTCCGTGGTGGGGTACGGGGGCCGGTCCGCGGGGCGCTGCTCGTGGCGGGCGCTCTGACTGCGGTGGCGCTTCCGGTGCTGCTGCGGCCGGGGCCGCGGGCCAACTCGACGGTGCTGCCGCTCGACTACCCGCGCAACTGGCTTCTGACCCTGGTGGCCGTGGCCACGTTCACGGCCCTGTTGGTGGTGGCGAAGGAGGTCCGTCGCAGCCGACGGCGTCCACCTTCGTAACAGCGGCGTCTTACGGGTGTCTTACGCACCGCCGGCACGGGCTCCGCCTGGCGTAGGGCATTCCTACGGTGGCGCCATGCGCACTCTTCGTACGGTGGTCCTCGTAACGGCTCCGCCCTTGTTCCTGGCTGTGGCGGGCCTGGCCCACCCGCGGCATCTCACCGCGTCGACGGCCGCCCATTGGACGGCGCTGCATGTCGCTCTGCTTCCCGCCTTCCCCCTGCTGGCGCTCGGCCTGCTGGTGCCGCTGTGGGGCAGACCAGCGGGTGACCTGGACGGTGCACTCACCGTGGTGGCCTGGGCAGGGTGTCTCGGTTACGCGGCCTACTATTCGGGGCTGGACGCGGTGGCCGGTGTCTCTGCCGGGACGGTGGGGAGCCATGGGGCGCAGGAGGCGGTGGGGTGGCTGTTCTCGACCGGTGACGAGTTGGGCCGGGCAGGGGTGTACGCGCTGACAGTCGCCGCTCTCGCCACCGGCGCGGTGCTGGTGCGGCGCCACGGCGTCCGGGTGCTGCCCGGGGCCGTGGTGGTGCTGGGGGCGTGCTGGTCGTTCCTCGACAGTCACATCTTCTGGCCCCGCGGTGTGTTCACCATGCTCGCGTTCGCCGTGGGCTTCGGTCTGCTGAGCGCGGCGGCGTCCGGCCGGTCCGGAAGGCTTACGAACCCCTGACGGTTCTGCGTCCAGGCATCCGCAGACGCGTAGCCGGGCTTAGCGTCGGAGCATGTTGATCCTGGTCACCGGAGGTGTGGGCTTCATCGGCTCGCACATCGTCAGCGCTTTCACCAGTGCCGGGCACGAGGTACGCGTGCTCGACGCGCTCCTGCCCGCCGCCCACCGTACGCCGCCGCCCGTCCCCGATGGTGTCGACTGGCGCCACGCGGATGTGCGCGACAGGGGAGCGGTGGTGGACGCTCTGCGGGGCGTGGACGCCGTCTGCCACCAGGCGGCGATGGTCGGGCTCGGCAAGGACTTCGCGGACGCGCCCGACTACGTCGGCTGCAACGACCTCGGCACGGCCGTACTGCTGGCGGGCATGGCTGCGGCCGGGGTACGCCGGCTCGTGCTGGCGAGTTCCATGGTGGTCTACGGCGAGGGCCGCTACGAGTGTGCCCGGCACAGCGTCGTACGGCCGGGGCCGCGACGGATCGCCGAGCTGGACGCGGGCCGCTTCGAACCGCCGTGCCCACACTGTGGCGAGCCCCTGTCCGCCGGGCTGGTGGGAGAGGAGGCGCCGACCGATCCGCGCAACGTCTACGCGGCCACCAAGCTCGCCCAGGAGCACCTGGCCGCGTCGTGGGCACGGGCGACCGGCGGAAGGGTGGCGGCGCTTCGCTACCACAACGTGTACGGACCCGGCATGCCGCGGGACACCCCGTACGCGGGAGTCGCCTCTTTGTTCCGGTCCGCGCTCGCACGCGGTGAAGCTCCACGTGTGTTCGAGGACGGCGGTCAGCGCCGGGACTTCGTGCATGTGCGGGACGTCGCGGGGGCCAACCTCACGGCCATGGAAGGGCTGCCCGCTCTGCCGGAGGGTGGCCTGCGGGCTTACAACGTCGGCAGCGGCGACCCGCACACGGTGGGGGAGATGGCCTCCGCGCTGGCCTTGGCGCACGGCGGCGACGCACCCGTCGTCACCGGGGAGTACCGGCTCGGCGACGTCCGTCACATCACTGCCTCCTCGCGCAGGCTGTGCGAGGAGCTGGGCTGGAAGCCGGTGGTGGGCTTCGCAGAGGGGATGGCGGAGTTCGCGGGGGCTGCGCTGCGGGCCGGCTGAGCGTTCGCCGGAGACTACTCGGAAGGGCCGTCCCGGCACTTCCACGGGACGGCCCTTCTCCGGACCGGAAAGCGGACTCAGGCGGCTGTCGGCAGGCGAACCTCGAAGCGGCAGCCGCCGGGCACGTTGTGGACGGCGGCCCGGCCGCTGTGGGCCTCGACGATGCCCCGCACGATGGCCAGTCCCAGGCCTGCACCGGCGGGCGGGGTGCGGGCGTCGGTGCCGCGCCAGCCGGTGTCGAAGACGCGGGGCAGGTCCTCGGACGGGATGCCGCCGCAGCCGTCGGTCACCGAGACGACGACGCTGCCGCCCTCCTCCCGGGCGGAGACGGCGACCGTTCCGTCGGTGGGTGTGCGGTGGATGGCGTTGACGAGAAGGTTGGCCAGGACGCGGGACATCTCGCGGCCATCGACCTCGATCGGCACCGGTTCGACTCCGTCGCCGATGATCCGTACGCCGTGTTCCCTGGCGAGGGCGTCGGCACCCGCGATCGCGTCGCCGACGAGGTCGTAGACCGACATGCGGGCCGTGTTCAGGGCGAGTACGCCGGCCTGGATGCGGGAGAGTTCGAACAGGTCGCCGACCATCTCGCTGAGCCGCTCGACCTCCGTGCGGATCCGGGCGTGGTAGACGCCCGGATCGTCGACCATGCCGTCCTCCAGCGCCTCGGTCATCGCCTGCAGCCCGGCGAGCGGGGTACGCAGGTCGTGGGAGATCCAGGCGACAAGCTCCCGTCGGGACTCCTCCAAGGCCCGCTCGCGCTCCCTGGAGGCGGCCAGCTTCCCACTGGTTGCGTCCAACTCCCGGACCAGTTGGGCCAGTTCGGCTGTAGGGGCGGTGTTGGGCGGAGTGAAGCGGCCCTCGTCACCGAGGGCGCGGGTGGCCTCGGCGAGTGCCTGGCTGCCCTTGACGACGCTGCGGCCCAGGACGAGCGCCACCGCGAGGGAGACGACCGCCGCTATGGAGCACACCATGGTGACGACCCACAGGTCGTGATCCGACAGCAGCATCGCCCACGACACGAGCATGGTCCCGGCGAGCATCGCCGCCACGGCGACGGCGGCGACCACGGTCAGCGACAGCGCGACCGAGCGGTTGCGCAGCAGCCTCAGGGCGGCCACACCGAGCAGTCCGGCGGCGCCCGCGCCGATCGCCGCGTACAGGGCGATCAGGAAGGTGTCACGCAGCATCGTCCGCCCCGGTCGCCGCAGGTACATCGAAGCGGTAGCCGACGCCCCACACGGTGTTGATCAGCCGCGGGCGGGCCGGGTCGTCCTCGATCTTCTCGCGCAGCCGCCGTACATGGACGGTGACGGTGGACAGGTCGCCGAACTCCCAGCCCCACACGCGACGCATCAGTTCCTCCCGGCTGGTGGCCCGCCCGGGATGGCGCAGGAAGAACTCCAGCAGGTCGAACTCCCTGATGGTCAGGGCGAGTTCCTGGCCATCGCGGGTGGCCCGGCGAGCCGTGGGGTCCACAGCGAGCGGTCCGGCCCGCAGTCCGGTCAGGCGTGGTACGGACGGTGTGCTCCGCACCGCCGCCAGCGTCCCCGCACGGCGCAGTACCGACTCCACCCGCAGGACCAGCTCCCTCGGGCTGAAAGGTTTGGTGACATAGTCGTCGGCCCCGACCTCCAGGCCGAGGATGCGGTCCTCCTCGTCACCCCGCGCGGTCAGCATGATCACGGGCAGCGGACCGGTCTCGCGGATACGGCGGCAGACCTCCAGCCCGTCCATGCCGGGCAGCATCAGGTCCAGCACCACCAGTTCCGGCGGCTGTGCCATGGCCCTGGCCACGGCGGACGGGCCGTCGGCGGCCACATCGACGTCGAAGCCCGCCCGGGTCAGATATCCGGCGACGACCTCGGAGACGGTCGGGTCGTCGTCCACGACGAGTACGCGTTTCACGGTATCGAGTCTCACACCGCCCCGCGGCTGTCAGGGGGAGTGGTGGCGGATGTCAGAGATCCGTAAGGACTGTCGCCGACGTCAGAGATCCGTAAGGACACCAAGTCCCTTACGCCCCTTTTGTGTTCGTAGGGTGAGTGGGGTGATCGAGACTTCCCCCTCTTCTCCCGCCCGGGTCGATGTGGTGCTGCCCTGTCTGGACGAAGCCGAGGCCCTGCCGTGGGTGCTCGACCGGATCCCGCCCGGCTGGCGCGCCATCGTGGTCGACAACGGCTCCACCGACGGCTCGGCGGACATCGCCCGCGCACTCGGCGCCCACGTGGTGACAGAGCCGGTGCGCGGCTTCGGCGCCGCATGCCACGCCGGCGTCATGGCCGCGACCGCCGACGTCGTGTGCTTCTGCGACTGCGACGCCTCCCTCGACCCCGCCCTGCTGCCGGACATCGCCGCACCCGTGCTCGGCGGCACCGCCGATCTGGTGCTGGGCCGGCGGCGCCCCACGTCCCCCGGCGCGTGGCCCGTGCACGCCCGCCTGGCCAACCTGGAGCTGGCCCGGCTCATCCGCAGGCGCACCGGGGTGCGCCTGCACGACCTCGGCCCGATGCGCGCCGTCCGCCGCGAGGCGCTGCTCGCCCTGGACCTGACCGACCGGCGCTCCGGCTACCCGCTGCAGATGGTGGTGCGCGGCGCCGACGCCGGCTGGCGGGTGCGCGAGACGGAGGTGCCCTACCACCCGCGCACCGGCCGCTCCAAGGTCACCGGTACCTGGAGGGGTACCTGGCAGGCGGTGCACGACATGCGTGCCGTGCTCGCCGAGACGCCCGCCACCACGGCCGCCGTCGCCGGCGTGCGGGGAGGCGGACGATGAACGCCCCGCCCCCGGTGACCCTGCTGGTGATCGCCAAGGAACCCGTGCCCGGCCGCGTCAAGACCCGGCTCACCCCGCCCTACACGCCCCAGGAAGCGGCCACTCTGGCCGAGGCTGCCCTCACCGACACGCTCCACACCCTGCTGCAAGCCCCCGCACGCCGTCGCGTGCTCGCTCTCGACGGCACCCCTGGCCCCTGGCTGCCGCCCGGCTACGACGTCGTACCCCAGAGCCCCGGCGGCCTGGACGAGCGGATCATCGCAGCCTTCGCCCACTGTGACGGCCCGACGCTCCTGGTCGGCATGGACACCCCGCAACTGACCGCCGACATGATCGCCGGAGTCGGCCGGGACGGCCGTGATGCCTGGTTCGGTCCGGCCGCGGACGGCGGCTTCTGGGCGCTCGGCCTCGCCGATCCCACCCAGGCCGGTGCCCTGGTCCGTGGGGTGCCCATGTCCACGGACCGTACGGGCGCGATCCAGCGCATCCGCCTGACCGAGGCAGGACTGGCCGTGACCGACCTGCCGGTGCTTCGTGACGTGGACACAGCAGCCGACGCTGCCGCGGTCGCCGCCCTCTGTGCACGCGGCTCCCGCTTCGCCGCCGTCCTCAACTCGATGGCAGAGGTGGTCCGATGAGCGGGACGGTGGTCGGCATCGACTCCGCCGTGGCCGAGCGGCCGGAACCGGCCGTGGCGGAGGCGGAGCCCCGGGCGGAGAACCCGACGGTGGTCAGGGCCAGGAAGCGCATGCCGGCGCCACCCGTCCGCCCCGCCGTGCCCGTGGAACCGGGCACCCCGTGGATCGACGATCCCTACGCCCACGCTCTGCGCAGCGGACGCGGCCCGCTGTTCCTGCGGCGCCTGTCACAGCCCGATCACCCCGACAGCCTCGGCGAGGACCACGTACTGCCACTGGACGTGGAGCGCTGGTGTGCACGTCCCGACGCGGCGGACACGAGCGTGCTGCGCCGATGTACGGGCTCCGTCCTGGACGTGGGATGCGGACCGGGACGCATGGTGGCCGCACTGGCCGCCCGCGGCATACCGGCGCTGGGCGTGGACCTCAGCCGGGACGCCGTGAAGCGCACCCGGCGCAGTGGTGGCGCCGCCATCCAGCGCTCGGCCTTCGACCGCCTCCCGGGCGAAGGCCGCTGGGGCACCGTGCTGCTGATGGACGGCAACATCGGCATCGGCGGCAATCCCGTCGCCCTGCTGCGCCGCATGCGCGAACTCGTCGCCCCCGGCGGGCTCCTGCTGGCCGAAGCCGTCCCGCAGGACGTGGACCAGCGCCTCACCGTGCGCGTCGAGGACGCCCACGGCCACCACGGACGGCCCTTCCCCTGGGCCAGGCTCGGCACCACCGCGCTCCTGAACGCCGCAGACTCCGCCGGCTGGACCCCGACCGGCAGGTGGACCTGCGAAGGACGCCCGTTCGCGGAACTACGCCGCCGACGCGCGAATCACCCCGACGCGCAGCCCTCGAACACCGAAAGGCCGCACCACTCATGACCGACAGCGCCCCCACGCGTACGTCGGCTCCCCGGCCCGCGGAGCCATTGCCCGACCACCCCGCAGAGCCGATGAACCGCCGCGCCGGCCGTACGCGTACCACCCTGGTCGTGGCGGTGCTCGTCGCACTCAGCGCCGTTGTCATCGGCACCCTCCACGCCGGCGACAACCAGAGCGACCCGGGCCGCCTGCTCGTGGGATACGCCATTGCCTGGGCACTGTTCGCCGCCGGGGTCTGGGCCGTGCGCAAACTCCCCGCGCGCGCCGCGACCTTCCTGGTGCTCGCGGGCTCCGCCGCCGTCGCGCTGTCCGGCCTGGCGGCACCGCCCCGCACCAGCGACGACATGTACCGCTACGCCTGGGACGGCCGCGTACAGGCGGCCGGTATCTCCCCCTACGCCCACCCGCCGGCCGCCCCCCAACTCGCCCGTCTCCGGGACGAGTGGCTCTTCCCCACCCATGGAGCCTGCGACGGCTGGGGACTGAGGCGCACCGACAGCGGCGCGTGCGTCCGCATCAACCGCCCCAGCGTGCCGACGATCTACCCGCCCGTCGCGGAGGGCTGGTTCCTCGCCGTCCACACCCTCTCGCCACCCGGTACTCGTCACAAGCCGCTCCAAGTGGGCGGAGCGGTACTGGCGTTCGGCACCACCATCGCCCTGCTCGCCGTCCTGCGGCGACGCGGCGACCCGCAACGAGCCCCTGCCCGGGCCGCACTGTGGGGCTGGTGCCCGGCCGTCCCCTTCGAAGCCGTCAACAACGCCCACGTCGACACCCTCGGCGTCCTGCTCACCGTGCTGGCACTGGGCACCGCCGCTTCCGGGGCGCGTCGTGGAGCCCTGCTCGGCGCGGCCGTCGCGGTCAAACTGCTGCCCGTGCTGGCGCTGCCCGGCGCCCTGTCCGGACAGCGCAGCGCGCGCCGCATCGGGAGCGTGGCGGCGGCTGCCCTCGGCGCGGTCGCGCTCGCCTACCTGCCCTACGTCCTGGCCTCCGGCACCGGCGTCCTCGGCTATCTCCCCGGCTACCTGAACGAAGAGGGCTACGAACCCGGCGACGTACGCCGCTTCGCCCTGCTTCGGCTGATCCTGCCGGACTCGGCCGCCGGAATCGCCGCTGTTGTCCTGCTCGCGCTGACGGCCCTGTTCGTATGGTGGCGCGGAGACCCGGCACGTCCCTGGAGTGGTGCCCTCCTGGTGACCGGCACGGCGCTGCTGCTGTTCTCACCCAACTACCCCTGGTACTCCCTGCTCGTCATCGCCCTCGCAGCCCTGGACGGCCGCTGGGAGTGGCTCGCCGTCACCGTGGCCGGCACAGTTCTCTACCTCGCCGGGCGGCTGTTGCCCGGGTTCCCTTTGCAGGCATGGGCCTACGGCGTTGCCGCTCTCACTGTCGTATTGGGTGCCTGTCTGAGAGGCATGAAGCCGACGCAGTCCCTGCTGAGTTGCTCCGGGCCTCAGCCGCCCGGCCCGGCGCAGTGCACGACATCAAGGCCGCCCGATCCCACGGCATCATCGGCGCCTTGACCCACGCGGGCACCCTCTGCCGGGCCGGCAAGGCCACCTGGCCACCTCAGCATGTGGTTGACGTGACTTCGAGCGATCGGGGCGTCACATTAGTTGCAAGATCACGCAAACGAGCAGGTGCGTGGGGGGATTGCCACACGAGGGAACCCGCCTCGGCCGCCCGCCGCGATACCTGCACCAGCGCCGCAGATTTGAAGGCTCCTGCCCGGACGGCCCTCAAGACACCTTTAGCGGACGCTGTCCGGATTACCTGTGTGACGTGAGGCTGCGCAGAGGTGCTTCATCGGCATGCCGGGCCAGGCGCCGCCCGGCCGGACAGCAGCAGCGAGGCACACACGCTGCAGGACAGCACCCGTTCCCGGCCCTGGCAATGCCCGCGGATGCGGTGAGGAGGCCGTGGCCGAACAGCAGCCGCACTCCGGGCCATCGGACGAAGGAGCCAATCCTCGATCTCACCCAGGCTGTCTCGCGGGAGGGCTCGGCCACGCCCTCGGCCACCGTTCACGAGTGATCACCTGCCGGGAGAGCGTCTCCCGCGCAGCTTCCAGCTGCCCGGTCGATCCGGCGATCTCCGCCCGGCACTCATCAGCGTTCCGACGCACGCCCCAGGTCCGCCGGAGACCCTGGGACACACGCGTGCTTTGTGCAGTGCAACGCGCTGATCGTGCAGGAACTCACCCGGACGCCCTTCGCATACTCGGTGCCCGAGCTACCGACACAATCCCCGATGACGCGGAGGCCGAGCTCAGTGCGAACATTCGTGTACACATCCCGTCCCTCGCGGGTCGTCTTCGGTGCCGGCACGGTGCGCCGGGTCCGCGACGAGGCCGAGCGGCTGGGCTGCTCCCGGGTGCTGCTGCTGTCCAGCCCAGCCCTGCCGGAGGCCTCTGCGCGAGTCCGCCGGGCTCTCGGCGACATGCTGGTGGCGGAATTCGACGGCGCGGCCATGCACACCCCGGTCGAGGTGACAGAGCAGGCGCTCGACGTGCTCACGCAGGCGTCCGCTGACGGCATCGTGGCCATCGGGGGCGGTTCGACGACAGGCCTGTCAAAGGCGCTCGCCCTGCGCACGGACCTCCCGCAGGTGGTCCTGCCGACCACGTACGCGGGCTCCGAGGTGACCCCCGTGCTCGGCGAGACACGGGACGGGCGCAAGGTCACGCAGTCCTCCCCGTCGATCCTGCCCGAAACCGTCGTCTATGACGTGGACTTCACGCTCACTCTGCCGCTGCCCATGACGGTCACCAGCGGTGTCAACGCACTCGCGCACGCCGTCGAGGCCCTGTACTCCTCCGACGCCAACCCGGTCACCGACCAGCAGGCCCTCGACGCGATCTCCCGCATCGCGCGGGCGCTGCCCCTCCTGACCGCCGACCCTGCCGACCCGGAAGCGCGCGCCGATCTCCTGCATGCGGCCTGGCTCGCCGGGACCTGCCTCGCCACCGTCGGTATGGGCCTGCACCACAAGCTGTGCCACACCCTCGGCGGCAGTTTCGACCTGCCGCATGCCGAGACCCACACCGTCGTCCTGCCGCACGCCATGGCCTACAACGCGCCCGCCGTCCCCGGTGTGATGCGTCGCATCGCAGACGCCCTGGGTGTGCCGGACGCCCCGAGCGGCGTGTACGACCTGGTCGCCTCCCTGGGCGGGCCCACCTCGCTGCGCGACCTCGGCCTGCCGGAGTCGAGCCTCGCCCACGCGGCCGAACTGGCCGTCTCGACGCCCTACCCGAACCCGCGGGAGCTCACCGCCGAGGACATGGCGGAGTTGCTGACCGACGCCTGGTACGGGCGCCGCCCCGAAGGCCCTCCGTCCACGGAAGCGGGGCTCGCCCGCCTCACCGAACAGGTGGTGGCCAGCTTCGCGAGGGCCCCCGAGCCCCGCGTCCGTACCCTGCTCAGCGACCTCGTCCGGCACCTGCACACCTTCGTTGCCACCAACGACGTCACCGATGCCGAATGGCAGTACGCCATCGACTTCCTCACCCGGACCGGACAGCTGTGCAGCCCGACCCGCCAGGAGTTCGTCCTGCTGTCGGACACCCTCGGTGTCTCCAGCGCCGTCGATTTGCTCACCAACTCCCGTACTCCCACCACCACACCGTCCGCGGTGCTCGGCCCCTTCTACGTGGAGGGGCCGCCCGAGGCCGCGCACGGAAGCGACATCTCCGCCGGGCTGCCCGGCATCCCGCTCTGGGCGGACGTGCGGATCACCGGCACCGACGGCGAGCCAGTCAAAGACGCGGTCGTGGACGTGTGGCAGTCCAACAAAGAGGGCTTCTACGACGTCCAACTCCCCGATCTGGACGGACCGGTGCTGCGAGCCCGGTTGCGCACCCACGCCGACGGGCGGATCACGTTCTGGTCCATCCTGCCCTCGGAGTACCCGATCCCCGACGACGGACCGGTCGGGCACATGCTCGGCGCGGTGGAGCGTCACCCCTACCGGGCACCACATCTCCACTTCATGATCGACGCACCCGGCCACCGCCGGCTCGTCACACAGCTGTTCGTGTCAGGCGGCGCCTATCTGGACAGCGACACCGTCTTCGGCGTCAAGGACGAGCTCGTCGTCGACATCGCGCCGCAGATCGGCCCCACCCCCGACGGCCGCCATGTCGAGGGGGAGTGGCGCCGCCTCCACTACACCTTCCGCATCGCCCCCCTGGCCGGATGACCGAGGAGCGCCCACTCATGACCATCACCGATGCGCGACGCGCGTACGACACCGATGTCCTCGTCGTCGGCAGCGGCCCCGCTGGCGGCTCGGCCGCCCTGGCGCTGGCCACCTACGGCATCCGCACCCTGCTGGTGACGAAATACGGCTGGCTTGCCAACACGCCGCGGGCCCACATCACCAACCAGCGCACCATGGAAGTGCTGCGCGACCTCGGCGTCGAATCCGAGGCGCTGACGTTCGGCAGCCCGTCCCACCTCATGGGCGACACGGTGCTGTGCACCTCGCTGACCGGGCAGGAGATCGGCCGCATCCGCAGCTGGGGCACGGGGCCCGCCTCGGCCACCGAATACGCCTCGAAGAGCCCCTGCGGGATGATCGACCTGCCGCAGACCTACCTGGAGCCGATCCTGGTGAGCAACGCGGCGGCCCGCGGCGCCAAGGTCCGCCTCGACACCGAGTTCATCGGCTTCGCCCAGGACGCCGACGGCGTCACCGCCTTCCTGCGTGACCGGGTCCGCGGCGACGAGTTCACCGTGCGGGCCCGTTACCTGATCGGCGCGGACGGCGGGCGCAGCGCGGTCGCCGAGCAGCTCGGCCTGCCCTTCGACGGGCGCATGGCCAAGGCCGGAAGCATGAACATCGTCTTCAAGGCCGACCTCACCCGCTACTGCGCCCACCGGCCCAGTGTTCTGTACTGGGTGCTGCGGCCCGGGGCGGAGACCGGCGGCATCGGCATGGGCCTGGTCCGTATGGTCCGTCCGTGGAACGAGTGGCTGCTGGTGTGGGGTTACGACATCGAGCAACCGCCGCCGGAGGTGGACGAGAAGGCGGCGCGGCAGATCGTGCGTGATCTCGTCGGTGACCCCGACCTGCCGGTCGAGATCACATCGACCTCGCTGTGGACGGTCAACCACAGCTACGCCACGGTGTATTCGTCCGGGCGTGTCTTCTGCGCCGGCGACGCCGTGCACCGTCATCCGCCGTCCAACGGGCTCGGCTCCAACACCTCCGTCCAGGACTCCTACAACCTCGCCTGGAAGCTCGCCATGGTGATCCGCGGTGAGGCCGGAGAAGCGCTGCTCGACAGCTACACGGCCGAACGCGCTGCCGTCGGGCGGCAGATCGTCGAGCGGGCCAACCTCAGCCGTGACCAGTTCGGCCCGATCTTCGAAGTGCTGGGCGTCGGCGGCGGCAGCGACGAGCAGGCCATCGCCGAAGGGCTCGCGGCGCTCGGGGCGCAGACGCCCGAGGCCAGCAAGAAGCGGCGCCTTCTTGAAGAAGCGATCCAACTCAAGAACTACGAGTTCAACGCGCACGGCGTGGAGATGAACCAGCGCTACGCCTCCTCGGCGGTGCTTTCCGACGACGGCCCGGCCGAAGTCTGGGAGCAGGACCCCGAGTTGGTGGCCCGGCCGACCACCCGGCCCGGCGCGAAGCTGCCGCACGCGTGGCTCGTCGACGCCCGAGGAGAGCGTCTGTCCACGCTGGACGTCATCGGTGACGGTGCCTTCACCGTGCTGACCGGCCTGTCGGGCGGCGTCTGGGACACTGCCGCGACCGCCTGCCAGACAGAGCTCGGCATTCCGCTGCGGGTGGTGCGCATCGGCCACGAAAACTGCCATGACGCGTACGGCGAATGGAGCCGGGTCAGCGAGATCGCCGAGGACGGCGTGCTGCTGGTGCGCCCCGACGGCTACGTCGCCTGGCGCCGCGCCACCGCATCCGAGAGCGCGCAGTCGGCCCGGGACGAACTGCTCGGCGCACTGCGCCGGGTGCTGGACCGGTAGGAGAGAGCGGTATGGACAAGGTGATGGCCACGGCCGAAGAGGCCCTGGCGGACGTGACCGACGGACGGTCGTTCGCCGTCGGCGGCTTCGGACTGAGCGGTGTCCCCGAGGTGCTCATCGGCGCCCTGTACGAGAGCGGGGCGAGCGGTCTGACCGTGGTGTCGAACAACTGCGGCGTGGACGGCCGTGGCCTCGGCATCCTGCTGGCCGCGGGCCGCATTGCCCGGGTCACGGGCTCGTACATCGGCGAGAACAAGGAGTTCGCCCGCCAGTACCTCGCGGGCGAGCTGGAGGTCGAACTGACGCCGCAGGGCACGCTCGCAGAGCGGCTCAGGGCGGGCGGCTGCGGAATCCCGGCCTTCTACACCCCGGCCGGCGTCGGCACGCAGGTCGCGGAGGGCGGGCTGCCGTGGCGGTACGCGCCGGACGGATCCGTCGCCATGGCATCGCCGCCCAAGGAGGTACGGACCTTTCATGGCGTCGATCACATCTTGGAGCACGCCATCACCACCGACTTCGCGCTGGTCAGGGCCGCGCGCGGAGACCGGCACGGCAACCTCGTCTTCCACCGCGCGGCACGCAACTTCAATCCGCTGGCCGCGATGGCCGGGCGCATCACCGTGGCCGAGGTGGAGGAACTGGTCGAGCCGGGAGCACTCGACCCCCACGAGATCCATCTGCCCGGGGTGTTTGTCCAGCGTGTCGTGGCGCTGACCCCCGAGCAGGCGGCCGACAAGGGAATCGAGAAGAGGACGGTGCGCGAGCGATGAGCTGGACCAGGGACGAGATGGCAGCGCGCGCTGCGCGCGAGCTGCGGGACGGCGACTACGTCAACCTCGGCATCGGCCTGCCCACCCGCGTGGCCGACCACCTGCCGACAGACATCGACGTCGTCCTGCACTCGGAGAACGGCCTGCTCGGCGTCGGACCGTACCCGTCACCCGACGAGGTCGACGCCGACCTCATCAACGCGGGCAAGGAGACGGTGACCGTGCGGCCGGGGGCGTCCTTCTTCGACTCCTCGCTGTCCTTCGGGATGATTCGCGGTGGTCACATCGACACCGCCGTCCTGGGCGCGCTGCAGGTCTCGGTCCGCGGCGACCTGGCCAACTGGGCGGTCCCCGGAAAGATGATCAAGGGCATGGGCGGTGCGATGGACCTCGTCCACGGCGCCCGCCGGGTCGTCGTACTGATGGAACACACCGCCAGGGACGGCAGCCCCAAGATCGTCGAGAACTGCACCCTGCCGCTGACGGGCCGGGCCTGCGTGGACCGGATCATCACCGACCTGTGCGTCCTCGACATCACGCCGACCGGACTCCGGATCGTCGAAACCGCCCCAGGTGTGACGGCCGACGAGATCGCCGACCTGACACCGCTGAACTTCCACCCCGGTCCTCCAGGGAGCCACTGATGATCGAGAGACCGCGTGACGTGTACGTCGTCGACGCCGTGCGCACCCCCTTCGGCCGCTATGGCGGCGCCCTGGCGGGCATACGCCCCGACGATCTCGCCGCCGGTGCGCTGCGCGCCCTCCTGGACCGCAGTCCCGACCTGGACCCGGGGCGCATCGACGACGTGCTTCTCGGAAACGCCAACGGAGCAGGCGAGGAGAACCGCGACGTGGCCCGGATGGCCGCGCTGCTCGCAGGACTCCCGGTCACCGTGCCGGGTGCCACGGTCAACCGGCTGTGCGGATCCGGTATGGAGGCAGTCGTCCAGGCGGCCCGGGCGATCGCGCTCGGTGACGCGTCCATTGCGGTGGCCGGCGGCGTCGAGTCCATGAGCCGCGCGCCGTGGGTGTTGCCGAAGCCGGAGCGTGCTTTTCCGGCGACGGACCAGCAGCTGTACTCGACGACGCTCGGCTGGCGGATGGTGAACCCGCGGATGCCGGCGGAGTGGACCATCCCCCTCGGCGAGAGCGCGGAACTCGTCGGCGCCAAGTACGCCGTCACGCGAGAGGCACAGGACGCGTTCGCCCTGGCCAGTCACCGCAATGCCGCCCGTGCCTGGCGTGAGGGCAGGTATGCGGGAGAGGTCGTCCCCGTCGAGGGGGTGGACCTGCCCCGTGACGAGGGCATCCGGGACGACACCTCCCTGGAGGCCCTCGCCCGGCTCAGGCCGGCCTTCATCGAGGACGGCACGATCACAGCGGGCAACGCCTCGCCGCTCAACGACGGGGCGGCCGCGCTGCTGCTCGCCGACGAGGAGGGGCTCGCGGCGACCGGCCGCGAACCACTGGCGCGGGTGCGGGCGGCGGCGGTGACGGGCATCGAGCCGCAGTACTTCGGACTCGGCCCGGTGGACGCGATCCGCAAGGTGCTCGGGAAGGCGTCGGTCGCTCCCGACGAACTGCACACGATCGAACTCAACGAGGCGTACGCCGCACAGGCTCTGGCCTGCCTGGTCGCGCTGCCCGAACTAGACCCGGAGGTCGTCAACCCGCGCGGTGGCGCCATCGCCATCGGCCATCCGCTGGGAGCCTCGGGCGCCCGCATCACTGGCGCGGTCGCGCATCAGCTGGCCGCGGCGGGATCCGGGACTGGGCTGGCGGCTCTGTGCATCGGGGTGGGCCAGGCAGTGGCGCTGGTCCTGGAACGCTGACGCCGCTGCCACGGGTGCGGGGGTGCCCCCTTCGCCTCTCAACCCGCGCGGCGCAGGGCGGCCGGGGTGGTCCCCAGTCTGGCGCGCATCGCTCGTGTCAGGTGTTCCTGGTGCGAGAAACCGCATTCGACCGCCACCTGCCCGATGGGGGCGGAACCCGTGCGCAGCATTCGGCATGCCTGCTCCAGGCGCAGCGCGAGCAGGTACTGGTGCGGCGACTGTCCGGTGCTCGCCCTGAACTGCCGGGTGAACTGGCTGCGGCTCAGTGAGGCGGCGGCGGCCAGATCCGCGATCGGCAGTGCCTCGGCGAGCCGCTCCTCCATGAGCTCCCTGACCGCTACAAGCTGCCGGTCGCTCAGTCCGGACGGGCCGGGAGGCGGCTCCGCGGGCGCGGCAGCGTGCCGCCGTACGAGCTGCGCGGCTAGCATGCCGGCGAGGTGGTCGACGTAGGTGCGCGCTGACGGCTGCCAATCCCGTGCAACCCCCGCCAAGGCCAGGACGAGCTGTTCGGCCAACGGATCGACGGCACCCAGGTCCTCGGACAGCTGGACCGGCCGCCCGTCGTTGGCCTCGCGCAACGCCTCGTCGGTCAGATAGACGTGCACGGTGTCGAGCCGGCCGGCGAGTTCCACGGACAGCGTTTGGCCAGCTGGCTGCACGAACAGCCCGCCGCGTGGGACCGCTCGCGACCGCGCCTTCGGCCCCTGGCCCCTGCTGACGGTCACCGGTCCGCTGAGATGCAGGATCAGCAGGTGGGTGGAGGCCGGTTCGAAGCGAGCGCGGTAGGGCTGTTCCTTCTGGCAGGAGAGGTAGAGGTGATCCCAACCGAGCCCTGCGCTGCTGTGCTGCGGCTCTACGCCGGGCTGCCGCAGGATACCCAGCGTGTCGGCGAGTCCGAGCTCTGCCACGGTGCGACCTCCTTGCAGCACCTCGCCAGAAATTGAATTGTAAACCATATTGCTGTGTCGAGGGCAGGCATGATTCCGCGCGCCCGGCTCCCGCTTCCGTTGCCTGGAAAAAGGGTCGGTCTGCGGGGCCCGGTGATCTCACGGACCTGCGAATGTGATCGCAGGGCACCCATCACTATGAGTGTTGCGGAACTGGTTGCCGTAGAAAGTGCCGCGGCGGCTCCTGATCACCACTGCCTCGCATCCAGGGTTGGGACTGTGGAGCGCTGAATCAGCGGCCGCCCGCCCCTGCTCGCTGTCTCCGGCCTCAGGGCACGGTCGGCTCGATTTCGCGGGATGTCGACCTGTTCGTATCCGCGCTCGCGGCCGCCGCCCTGGCGGCGCAGCACGGGCACGGCGGCCCGACTGAGGTAAACGGTGCCGTAGAAGTTGGTGTCGATCTGCCGGCGGAACGCCTCCAGACTCGTGTCCTCCAAGGAGGCGCGATCGCCCTGGCCGGCGTTGTTGACCACGACGTCCAGCCGCCCGAAGGCGTCGATGGTCTCGCTGACGACATGGTCGGCGGCCTCGGCGTCGGTCACGTCGAGCCGGGCGGTGCGGACCTGGTCGCCGTGGGCGGCGACCAGGTCTTCCAGGGCCCGCGGGTCGCGGCCGGTGGCCATCACCCGGTGTCCAGCGGCGAGAGCGGCAGTGACGATCTCACGGCCCGGGCCCCGGGAGGAACCAGTGACCAGGAAAATCTTCGGCATGGGACGAACTCCGTCTATTTGGAATGAGTACGAGGGTGGAATGTGCGTGGGCTGTTCCGGGGCGAGAGCGCCGGGCGGAGGCCCCGCTGTTCCTGTCCGCAGGTGACGGCGGTCCTTTCCGCCGTCCCCCTGCTCGCCCGGGTACATGCTCCGAGCGGAGCGCGGGGCGGGATGATCGGGGACGAGCTTCCCTCGGCCTTGAGGTCCCATGGGCCGGGGGGAGACGGCGCGGGCGGAGTCGCAGGCGTTGGACTGGCGCCGTGTCATCGCCTGTGGTGAGGGATGTCACCCGACCGCTATTCGACGCAAACCGAACATAGCGTGCAATCATCTTCTTGTGCAAGATTCAACTATCTGGCTCGGTCGTCTGCCGATACGCGCGATCGGACGGGTGCGCCACCTCACCGGCAGGCTCCGTCGCTGGCGTCCCGGCCAGTTGGTCTATGGGATCAAGGCGCTGACAGCGGCGTTGCTCGCCTGGACCGTGGCGGGCCCGGTGGCCCCCGACGGACGCCCCTACGTGGCGGTCGCGACGGCCCTGCTCATGGTCAACGCTTACACGGTGTACCGCTCCGTCGCCAACGCCCTGCACAGCGTCACAGCGAAGGTCGTTGCTCTGGTCCTCGCCCTGACGACCGCCCGGCTGCTGGGGCCGACCGCGGGTGCCATCGCGGTCATCGCTCTGCTCACGGTCCTGCTGGGTCCCCGCCGCACCGCCGAGGGGCGGCTCCAGGTCGCTTCCACTGCGGTCGTCGCGCTGGCTGCGATGGCGGGCAATCCGATGGGCGGCCTGGTCTCACCTGTGCTCCAGACGCTGGCCGGCGCGGCCGTCGGCATCGCGGTCAACGCGCTGGTGCTGCCCCCGCTGCACGTGGACGAGTCGGAGTCGGCCGTGAGAGACCTCGCCCACGCCGTGGGGGAGTTGCTGCATGACATGGGCGTAGGTCTGGCCCAGGGGGAACTGCTCTCCAGGGCGCAGGTCTGGTTGCACCGGGGGCGCCGGCTCGAAAAGCACCTGGCGTACGCTCAAGAGCAGGTGCGACAGGCCGACGAGAGTCTGCGCTGGAACGCGCGCTGCATTACGCGTGGGCGACGCGGTGACGTGACGTACGGGGAATTGTTCGCCGCCCTGCGCGGGGTGTCACTCCAGGTGCGGGGTATCGCGCGGACCCTCGCCGACAGCGCCCACGACCACCGTCCCGACCACCATCTGGGGCTCCAGTTCCTGGACCGGTATGCCGAGACCCTGCGACTGGCGGGTGCGGCGGTAAAGGAACTGGTCGGCCCGCGCACGGAGGCCGCTTCCTCGTACCCTCACGAACGGCTACGAAAGGCTATCGAGGGCGCCCTGGTCTGGCATGAGACGATGACCGAGCTGATCGGCAGGGGAACCCTCACCAAACCAGGCGCATGGCACGTCTACGGCTCGCTCATGACGGATGTGGAGCGGCTGTTGTCCGACCTGGACTACGTGGCGCTGAACTGAGGTCAGCCGAAGCTGTTGTCGTGGATCTCGGCGGCGTAACCACCGGGAAACTTGGCGATGGCGCTGTGGCGGCCGCCCGAGAGGTGGGGGCCGGACAACACCGTGGCGGCCGGCGGCCTTGGCCTTGCTCAGTGTCGTCGAGAGGTTCGCCACCTTGTACCCCGTGGTCTCATGCCCGTACGGGTAGGGCAGGTGTCCGTTGGGCACCGAGATGACGGTCCTACCGAAGGGAGAGGTGAGGCGGATCCTGTGGAACGTCTGCGAGGGCAGCCCGATCTCGCTCGCATTCGCCTTTGGAGCATCGGACCCGACCACGCCGCTGGTGAACTTCAGGTAGGAGCGCAGAAAGGCGCTGACCGCATCCGGCGGCAGGGGCACGCGGTTTTCTGGGACGGTCTGCAGCGGCTTGCAGGCCGGTGATGTGGTGTGCCAGTACAACTGAGTGTTGACCCCACCGGGAACTGGATGACCGCGTCTCGGCCCACCGGGGCGGGGAAGGACGAGACGATCACATTGGCTCCGCTGGCCCGAGGCTGCTCGACCCCGGAGTCCATGTTCGTCATCAGCCATCCGGTGCGCTCCGTCCCGAACGGTACGGAATGAGCGTCTGGAAGTCGAAGACCGACAGGGTGCCGACGGGCGAGGTCGCCGCCAAGATCTCGCCCTTGCTCAGCGCCTGCGGCGAGTGCGCGAGAGCTGACTTGCGCGAAGGCGCCCGCAGGGCTGTTGACCGCTTCCGCGAGAGCGAGTGCCGCCCGCTCATGGGGTGTGAGCGTCCCGCTTCCTCGACGCCGACCCAGCCGACGACGGCGTTCATAGAAGCTGCTGGGCAGGTGCCAGGAGGCCGCCGATGCTGACGGCCCGGTCCCAGCGGAGATCGGCCAGTTACTCAAGACCGCGTCAGCGACAAACCGTCGGTTGCCGCTTTGTGACCAGTGTGCGGTGCCTTGTTGCGCAGCACCCGCTGGGCTGTGTGGGGGCGCTGTCGCTGTGTCAGCCGCCGCCGCTCATGGCGACTGGCGAGGCGCCCCCACCGCAGGGTACGGCGTCGTTGACGTCCCCTGCGCGTCACCGGCTCCACCAAAACCGGTGGTTCCTGTGCCGGTTCCCCTGATCCGGCGCAGGTGTCATCGATCCGCACTGGTGAGGGCGGCTCTTGTGGCGGTCCTGCTTTCCGCTGCCCGCATGGGCCAGGTATCCCGAGAGGCGTCAGGAATCCGGGAGTGACGGACTGCGGCGGCCGTCGGTGCCGACGTCGGGCCTGTGCTCGTCGGCTGCCTACCCGTGGTGGGCGTAGCCTTCGTTGCGGTGCTCGCGGACATCACGGAATCCGGTGTCCCCGGTGGTCCACACGGGCCAACGGCGGCTGTCCCAACGGTAGGCATGCTCCTCATGCCGCCGCACCTGGTAGCGGTTTCCGTCGTTGTCACGGAACCACGAGATCTGGTCGTTGTACCAGCGGAGGATCTCGCGGTCGGCGCGCTGGCCGTCGCCGTCATAGCGGCGGGCCGGGCTACGATCCTCATCGACCCGGCGGACCCAGGAGTCGCGGCCGTGGTCGTCGTGCCAACCTCGGCCTTCGTTCCGGTGTCCGTCCCTGTTTTCAAGGGTGTTGGTGTACTGCGCCGACTGAGACGCGAGGGCAGCCGCCGGTTCGCTACTCGTGACGGTCGCTGCCGAGGCTGGTCCCCCTGCGGCGAAGAGTCCCGCTGCCCCGACCGCCACAGAGGCGGCTGCGACAGCTACGCGGCGCACAATCCTGTAACCCATGATTTTTTCCTCCTCGAACACCATGCAACCCGCCGAAGCGAGTGGCAGTGGCCGCCTTGGATCAGGCACTCGTGACACTACTCCCCATTTAGTTGAATGATGAACTATAAAAGTGTGAGGTATGCCATCCACTTAAATGTCCGTTATGTGGAATATCTAAGCGAGGCCCTTAGACGGGTCGTTTGGCGCCAAGTTGGTCGCTGCAAGAAGGCGGTATGTGACTGTTCGCCGTGGCTAATGCGGTCCTCGAAGGTGATCGCCGCCACGGCTACGGATCACATGGATGCCGGAGATGTGGCCGCTCTGAGGCAGAACCTGGAGGAGCGTGAAGGCGCATTGCGGTGAACCAGCCGCGTCAGCCGGCGTCGGGGCGCAACGCGGCGGCGGTGTCCGCGGCGACGGTGAGCGGGTCGGTGAGCGGTCGGCCGAGTAGTTGGGCGAGGTCGGGGCTGGTGGTGCTGAGGAACCCGTGGCGGACGCTGGTCGCGATCGAGGCGAGCATCGGCGGCTGGAACGGCAGTAGCGTGTCGTCAGCGAGGAGTTGGGCCCGGTACTCCCCGAGCCCGATGGTCCGGTGCGCGACTCCGAGGGATTCGGCGATGCCGACGGCGGTGATCGGTTCGCCGACCAGGTCATAGGTCTTGCCGGCGTGCGCGGTCGGATTGCCGGCCACGACGGCTGCGGCCGCGGCCAGGTCCGCCCGCGCCACAGCGGCGAGCGCTCCGTCGCCGAACGCCGATTCCACGCCGTCAGCGGTCCAGGTCAGGAGCGCCCCGAAGAGTTCGGCGTAGAGCCCGTTGCGCAGGACCGTCCACCCAAGTCCACTGGACTTGATCAGCTGCTCGGTGGCCCGATGGGCGAGGGCGAAGCCAAGGTGGTCACCGTCGCCGGCCAGGCTGGTGTACACCACGTGGCTCACGCCATTGCGCACCGCAGCGTCTACAGCTGCCTGGTGCCGGGTGATGACCTGGTCGTCCTCGGCGTACCCCGCCGAGACGAGGACCAGCGTAGAAACGCCGGTGAGGTCGAGGCTCGTGGGGTCGTCGAAGTCGAGTCGCCGCTGCCCTTCTGCGGGCGATCGAGTGCCGCCCAGGGCGGGCACGTGGCGCTGAGCCAACTCCTGGAGCGTGAGAGAGGCGAGCTGTCCGTTCGCGCCGGTCACCATGATCATTGTGGTTCTGTCTCCTACCGTGGTTCTCTTCAGTAACTACGGTGAGATCTTCAACCGGCCCAGATCGACCCACAAGGAGGCAGTTTCGTGTCAGTGACGCACACCGAGGTAACCGCTGAACCCGCTGAACTCGAACCCTGCGGACAGCAGGACCATCCCGACTGCGGGATCCGCGACGTCCTCGACCGGGTCGGTGACAAGTGGTCGGTCCTCGTCATCGTCGAGCTCGCCAACGGCCCGCGGCGCTTCCGGCAACTTCAGCGCGCCATCGATGGGATCTCCCAGCGCATGCTGACCCTTACGGTGCGCCGGCTGGAGCGAGACGGCCTGGTCCTTCGGACCGTGTATCCGACCGTGCCGGCCCAGGTCGACTACCGGCTCACCGAGACGGGCGCGAGCCTGACACACCTCGTCAAGGCACTTGCCGACTGGTCACTCGAACACCGGGCCCACATCGCCCGCGCCCGCGAGACCTACGACAGCGAGCACCCCGACAACGAGATCCGCTGATCAGCGAAACGTCATCAACCTCCTGACCCGCAACAACTAGCCTTCGACCTCGATCGTGACCCTCCACCTGCCTCCTGACGGGGTCGCACTGGTCAGCACCGCCGTGCCATCCGTCGCACCCACGAACATCGCCGGGGTGACGCCGACCGGCGCGGTCACCACGCCTGTGTTGGCGGGCGCCAGCACGCCGTTCCCGTCTGCGTGGACCGGCTGCCACCGGCCGCTCTTCCCCGCAGTCAAAAATACGTCCACCCGCTGACCACGCGGCAGGCAGTACACACCCCTGTGTGCCTGCGTCAGTTGCCCGGCCGAGTGCGGCAGCACCCCGCCGGGCAACTTCGCGCAGGCAGAAGGCGTCCGCGCTGACGAGGTGGGCGCGGGGGCCGCCGCCACAGTGGACGCCTTGGCGCTGCAGGCGGACAGCAGGGCGGCGGTCACGAGCGCCAGGACGGGCAGGGTTCGGTTCACGATCACCCTCCTCGGATGAGGCCGGAGGCCGAGCCCAACCCGGTGAGGGAGCGGACTCGGCCTCCGGAACCGGATGCGGTGTCAGTGCTGATTGCTCGCGCTGGAGTAGGAGACCACGCAGCCGCCCGCTCCGCTGTTGAAGTTGTTGCTCCACAGCGACTGCACGGCGAAGTTCGTTCCGTTCAGGCCGACGATCGTCGACGCGCCCTGCCCGCTGGATATCCAGGCGCACTTGTCGCCGGTCTCATAGCCGGTGCTGTCCACCCAGCCGCTGCTCGGGGCGGGGTCGGTGAGGGTCTCGGCGTACTCGTGGCCACCCACGATGGTGATGCCCTCGGTGCTGCCGTTGACCCCGGACGAGCCCGTCGTGACGAAGTTCGCGCCGCACCCCGTACCCGCGTCCGTGATGTACGGCATGTTGGTGTAGGGCAGGTCTGCGCCAGAGCCGGTGGTGGTGTGGTCGTGCCAGGCGCAGTACTGCGTCTTGAAGCCGTTGGGCACGACGCCGTGCGGCAGGTCCACGATGACCTCGGCGTTGTCGCCGGAGACCCCGAAGTGAGCGGCGGCCTTGACCGCCTCCGCGGCGATCGAGGCGTCACTCGGTCTGCTGGCGACCTTGGCCGAGCTGTCGAGCCAGGTGCCGCCCACGGGGTTGGAGGCGGGGTGGCCCACCGCCGTGCCGGCCCCGTTGCACTGGGTGGTGCCGACGGCCACGCCCTGGCAGTACTGGGTCTGCGAGTTGGACCAGCTGTCGCCGCTGCCGTAGGCGTGCTGGAAGAAGTTCAGCTGCAGTGCGGCCTCGCCCGAGGGGTCGTTGGTGACCGTGGGGCCGGTGCCCCACTGGTTGCCCCAGTAGACGATGTAGATCTGCGGGTTGGTGACGACGTTGCCGCCGCTGTAGGAGAGGTTGTTGCCCGCGGCCGCCGCGGCCTGCGTGCCGTGGGGCTTCATCTGGTGGTGGTGCGGAGCGAGTTCGCTGGCCCCTGCGGGTGCGGCGGCAGCGAGACCGGCGACGGCGAGCGCGGTGGCGCAGCCGACGGCGAATGCAGAACGAAGCACGGTGGTGCCCTTCTCTGTCCGGGAGACGTGCGGGAGGGCTGTGCAACGCCGCTGGCCAGGCGGCACGTTGGTGTCACCACTTTGGAACGTGTCTTGCGCCGCGAGACGCTAGATGATCTCTCGGTCGCTGTTCAAGACTGCATCAACACCCTCAGAGCGAACTCAGAGCATCGGGAAACACGGCTGTCTCGCAAGGGAGCCGGCACCCGCTCCGCCGCAACCCCCGGGGTCGGCCTCGGGTCCCAGCGCTGGATTCCTCTGCCGCTGGGTGTATGTCCTGGTGGCAGGGCTATTCGGTTGCTCGGGGGCGTGTGCTGGACGGTGGTGTTGGCGGGCATGGCTGAGGCGTGACGGCGCTACTGCACCCGGCGGGCTGCTTTCTGGGTGACGCAAGGCGCGGGAGGCCGGGGTCAGTTTCCGTCCTCGTCCTGGGCGCGTTGGTAGAGCTTGGCGATGTCGTCGTCGAAGTAGGCGGCGTAGGAGACGTCGTCCTCGTCGCCGCCGCCTTCATGACCGCCCAGGACGCCGATGACGGTGCCGGTGTGGCTCTTGGGGTCGTAGTCGGCGAGCCAGGGGCTGCCGCTCGTGCCGCCCTCGAAGTCGGTGCACTGGATGCGCAGTTGGGTGTCGTTGAATTTCGTGGTGCGGTTCCGGCAGGAGATCGGGGTGTCACGGCTGGTGGGGTAGCCGGTGATCTCGACTTCGTTGGTGAAGCCGCGATCTGTGCCGAGGCTGTTGCCGCCCAGGACGTCCTGGATGTTCTTGCCGTCCTTCGGGTCGAGGACGAGGAAAGCGACGTCGAGGTCCTCGTCCTGGGATTTGGCCCAGCGGTCGTCGACGACGACCTTGCTGACCTTCCACAGGCCGGTGGGTCCGTCGCCTTTGCGGTAGCCGGGGGCGAAGACCAGGTCGTTCAGCGGCTGTCCGGAGTCGGCGTCGAAGGCGCAGTGGGCCGCGGTGATCAGCATGTTCCGGCTCGGACTCTGCACCACGCTCGCCGTGCAGAAGTGGGTGCCCTGGTCGTCCTTCTCGAAGACCGCCCCGATCCGGGCATTCTCCTCGGTCCGGAGCGGGGTGTACGCGGTGCCGTCATGGGCGGGGACGGTCGCCGACGGGTCCTGGTCCCGCGGGGCCTGGCCCGGCTCGCCGGACTTGCCGTAGCTGCTGCGACCGCTGCTTCCGTCCGGACGGATCTCCCCCGCCGCACACCCCACCACTGCGGCTGCCCACACGATGACCAGCGTCAGTGCTATGCCAGCCTTCATGAAGCGAAACAGTAGCCCAGTCCGGGCATGGTGATCAGCCGGGGACGGGGCAGACGCCGACAGGAGCAGGCAGTCCCGCACCTACCAGCAGCACGCTCGGCACGGTCCTGTGGATGCGGTGCAACAGCTTCCCGCCGCTGGCCAGGACCTCCCGAGGCTGACTCGTGCCGAGGCGTTCCCGGCGGCCGCGCCGGCCACGGAGCCGGGCGTCGGGGTGGTGGCGATCGCCGTGCGCGAGGTGGAACAGGAGACCGACACCGGGGTCGCGTGAGCAGTGCGTGCGGTGGATCCTGAGGCCGGCACCGGCCCTTCACAGACGTTCGCTACGGCGCCGTTGCCGGCGGTGCGGTTGGTGTAGCCGTGTTTGAGCGGACGTCTCTGCCAGCTGTTTAGGCGCGGGCAGCACCCCGCCGGGTGACCGAACACGGCCTCCTTCGCACACGTAATGCCGCGCTTCCCCCTGCACCCAAGGTCAAGTCCGCGCCATCGCTTGGCCATTGGGCCGCCATTGGCCGGCAAGCCCGTCGCTCCCTTCGGTAACGCCGGGGTCAGGAATCCGGAACGCGCCTTGTTTGTCACGTACTCAACAAGTGAGGGTCGTCGCGGGCCGCCGCCCCCACCGGGAACCGCACCGGTGGACCCCCACACCCGCACGCCTCTGTCACCCACTAACAGGAGGCTGTACCTTGCGTACGTCGTTCTCCAACTCCCCCCACAGACACGGAAGATGGCGCCGTGTCGGCTCCGCCGCCGCGGCAACGGCCGCCCTCGTCTTCGCCGGACTCGGCACCGCGGCCCACGCGAGCGCGGCCACCCCCGCCCTCACGGCCAAGACGGTCAGCCCGAAGGCGGTCGCCGCCGCGGTCGCCAAGGCCCATGTGCAGTACACCCAGCAATGCGCCGGCACCCCGAAGAAGGGGTACGCGTCCTGCAACGCCCTCCGCGTCACCGGCGGCACCACCGCCTTCCAGGAGGAGCAGGCGGTGAAGAAGGGCATCGCACCGCAGACCGTCCGGCCGAACGCCGCCGCGGACTCCCCCACCGGTTACGGCCCGAGCGACCTCCAGTCGGCCTACGGCCTGACCTCTGCCGCCTCCTCCAGCGGCTCCGGCGAGACCATCGCCATCGTCGATGCCTACGACGACCCGAACGCCGAGTCGGACCTGGCCGCGTACCGCTCGAACTACGGCTTGTCCGACTGCACGTCGTCCAACGGCTGCTTCTCGAAGGTCGCCCAGGACGGTTCCTCCAACCTCCCCACCGCCGACAGCGGCTGGGCCGGCGAGATCTCGCTCGACCTCGACATGGCCTCCGCGATCTGCCCCAACTGCAACATCACGCTCGTCGAGGCCAACTCCGCCTCGATGGACGACCTCGGGACAGCTGTGAACGAGGCCGCCAGCCTGGGTGCCACGGCCATCTCCAACAGCTACGGCGGCTCGGAGGACCCTTCCGACACGACGTACGACTCCGAGTACTACAACCACCCGGGCATCGCTGTCACGGTCTCCGCCGGTGACAGCGCCTACGGTGCCGAGTACCCGGCAACCTCCCAGTACGTGACCGCCGTTGGCGGCACCTCGCTGTCCAGCGCCTCCAACACCCGCGGCTGGACCGAGAAGGTCTGGAGCACCAGCAGCACCGAGGGCACCGGCTCCGGCTGCTCCGCCTACGACCCCAAGCCGAGCTGGCAGACCGACACCGGCTGCTCCAACCGCATGGAATCCGACGTCTCCGCGGTCGCCGACCCGGCCACTGGCGTCTCGGTCTACGACTCCTACGGCACCAGCAGCAGCTGGAACACCTATGGCGGCACCAGCGCCTCCTCGCCCATCATCGCCGGCGTCTACGCCCTCGCCGGCACCCCGGGCTCCAGCGACTACCCGGCCCAGTACCCCTACAACAAGGCCGGCACATCGGCGCTGAACGACGTGACCAGCGGCAGCAACGGCTCCTGCTCCCCGTCGTACTTCTGCACCGCCGGCACCGGCTACGACGGCCCGACCGGCTGGGGCACCCCCGAGGGCGTCAGCGCCTTCAGCGCCGGCTGATCTACACCGTATGACCTCCCCGTCGGGCTCACGGGGAGCCGCCGCCGCAAGGGGGACGTGGGGTTCCCTCGGCGGCATGGACGGGAGAGCGGGTCACGGCAAACCGGCCGTGACCCGCTCTCCCATCGGCTCCGTCACCGTCTTCCCGCCGCTGCCCACCGAAGCCGAGTTCTACGACGCCGACATGAAGCTCGACGTGGACGCCCGGGCACTGTCACGGTGCGCGCTGCCGAGCTGGCGCCCGATGCACTGGACAAGATCACCGACGCTGCCCGGACGCAGTGGGACGGGATCGGGGCTGCGCGGTTCAGCGCGTATCGACTTCTTCCTCACCGACGACGGTGAGCCGTACGCGTTGGAGGTCAACAGCACGCCGGGCATGTCCCGTGACATCAGCTACGTCAGCAGGCCCGCAGGCTTTGACCCAGCACATCACGCCCGCGAAAGCGAGATCGAACGGCTGATCAACGGGCTGAAGATCTACCGGGTCATGACCACGCTCTTCGGCAGGAGGGCGTACCTCTTTCACACACCGTGACCGCTACCGCCGTACGCCTCGGCTCCGCTCCTGACCCGCCGGGCCGCTCCTCGCTACGGCCCCGCCCGTAGCTGAGGCACTCGATCGCTGTTCCTCCACCGTCAGTGGTCATCTGAGTGACCGTCGTGCTGAACAGGGCGGTGGCCGTCGTGGGCGTAGTCAACGTGGTCGATGGTTGACGCTCCGCGGCGAGACAGGGGCACCGGGCTCCTTCGAAGCGCCTTGTCCGGCACGGACGCCTCCGGCTGCCGCTCCGGTGCGACTGCTGCGCCTGACCGGCCGCGCTGCCACTTAGCCGACGACATGGCTCCGACCTGAGCGGCTCACTGCTCAGCAAACGGCACCGGGCATGGCCTCCGTTGGGCGATCCGCCTCGGCAGCAACGCCCAATCCGAGGCGGAGGTGCTCGATTCCGTGGGCGGCCCGGACACAGGCCCGCACCGAAGACCGCCAGTAAACCGTCACCCCCAGCGGTGCCCAGCGCCCGGCCTGGTGCTGCGGACCGTCGCGCGTCACCCCTTTAAGAGGCGCTGCGGCTAGAAGCTTACGCATGACTCACCATTCATATGGACATGGATTTCATTTCCATCTACGGTGGAGTCCTACCCACTCGGCGCCAGCTACAGGAGGTGAGGTGCCGTGAGCGGCCGGACGACCCGGCAGCAGAGGGCGGTTCGGCAGATGCTCGCTGGCTGCCAGGACTTCGTGTCGGCCCAGCAGCTGCACACCCTGCTCCTGGCCGGAGACCACGCGATCGGCCTGACCACCGTCTACCGCGCCCTGCGCGAGCTGGAGACGGACGGCGCCGTGGACGTCGTACGCGACGAAGCCGGCGGGCGGCTCTACCGGCTGCGCCCTGCCGACGGGCACCGCCATTACCTGATGTGCCGTGGCTGCGGCCGCAGCCGCCCGGTGAATCCCGAGGTCGTCGAGCAATGGGTGGGCCGGATCGCCGCGGACACGGGGTTCGCCGCTGTGGAGCACACGGTCGAACTCACCGGCGTCTGCGCCGACTGCCGGCCCTCCGAGGACGAAGGAGAGGAAACGCCATGCCACTGGGATCCCGCCGTGGGCCCGCAGGGCCGTGTCCGGAGCTGCGCGAGCTGAAGGAGAGCGTGCGCGCCCTGCTCGGGCTCGACGACGACACCGCCGTCATGATCCGCCAGCTCGCCTGTACCGAACCGGGCTGCCCGCCGCTGGAAACGGTCGTCGCCGTGCTGCCGATGGAAGGCGAGGCCCGCCGCTGGACCCTGCACCGCCCCGCCGACCAAATCACCGAGGACGACCTGCGCACCGCATTGCTCGCCCCTGAACAGCACGACTAGGAGACTGAATTGACCTCCCCGGAACCCGCCGACCCCCGCGATGAGCGGGTGCCCGTCACCGTCCTGACCGGCTTCCTCGGCTCCGGCAAGACCACCCTCCTCAACCGCATCCTCACCGAGAACCACGGCCTGAGGATCGCCGTGATCGAGAACGAGTTCGGCGAGGTCGGCATCGACGACGCGCTCGTCCTCGACGCCGAGGAAGAGATCTTCGAGATGAACAACGGCTGCATCTGCTGCACCGTGCGCGGAGATCTCATCCGCATCCTGGGCGCCCTGATGCGCCGGCGCGAGAAGTTCGACCACATCCTCATCGAGACCACCGGCCTCGCCGACCCGGCGCCCGTCGCCCAGACCTTCTTCATGGACGACGAGATCGCCTCCCAGCTGCGACTGGACGCCATCGTCACCCTCGTCGACGCCGCACACGTGCTCCAGCACCTGGACGAGGTCAAGCCGGAGGGTGTGGAGAACGAGGCCGTCGAGCAGATCGCCTTCGCCGACCGGGTCGTCCTCAACAAGACCGACCTGGTCGACGACGAGACCATCGTGCAGGTGGTCCGTCGCATCCGGGCCGTCAACGCGGGCGTCCGGATCATTCCCGCCGAGCATGCCCGCATCGGCCTGCACGAGGTGATGGACGTCGGCGCGTTCGACTTGGAGCGGGTGCTCGCCGACGATCCCGCCTTCCTCACCGAGGCCGAGCACCAGCACGACACCACCGTCACCTCGGTCGGCATCGAACTGGACGGCGAGCTCGACGAGGACCGGCTCAACACCTGGCTCCGCACCCTGCTGCGCACCAAGGGCGTCGACCTCTTCCGTTCCAAGGGCATCCTCGCCCTCGCCGGAGCGCCCCAGCAGTACGTCTTCCAGGGCGTGCACATGCTGCTGGACGGCACTTTCGGACGCGACTGGCGGGAGGGCGAACCCCGCACGAACAAGCTGGTGTTCATCGGCCGTGACCTCGACCGCGAGGCATTGCAGCGCGGCTTCGCCGACTGCCTGGCCACGGCGGGAGCCGCCGCGTGAGTACGACTGTCCAGTCCCCGCTCGCCTGGGACATCGGCGTCGACGACGCACCCGTCGCCCTCAGCGCGCGAGGCGATCTGGTCGCCGTCGCGGGCGCCGAGGGGACCGTGAAGGTCCTCGACGCGGCGACGGGCGCCGAGATCGGTGCCTTCGACCTCCCCGGAGGCGCACTCACCGTCGCGCTGTCCCCGAATGCCGGGCACGCGGTGGCGACCGGCCCCATGGGTTATGCGTTGTGGCGTCGCTCCGACGGGCGTACGACGGTGCGGGAGGCCGACGCCTGGTCGGCCGCCACCGCCTGGGCCGACGGCACCCGCGTCGCGGTCGCCTCCGGCCGCCGCGCGCTCGTCCTGGACGCGGACGGCGGGGAGTTGTGGCGTACGGAGCCTGCCGCGTCCACCGTCACCGACCTCGCCTGGATGCGGCAGGGCCGGCGCCTGGCCGTGGCCGCGTACGGGGCCGTGCGCTGCCACGAACGGCACACCGAGAAGCCGGTCGCCACCTACCCCTACGTCGGTTCGCACCTCGCGCTCGCCGTCGCCCCCACCGGAAGGTGGATCTGCAGCGGCAACCAGGACGCCTCCATCCACATCTGGAGGACTCGCGACGGCGGCGAGCTAACCATGTCCGGCTACCCGGAGAAGGTCTCCCGCCTCGCCTTCGACGACTCCGGCTTCTGGCTGGCCGCCGACGGCGCCCCCGACGTGACCGTGTGGGACTTCTCCGGCAAGGGCCCGCAGGGCACGGCACCGCGCTCGCTGCGTTGCCACGAGACGGTCACCGCGCTCGCCTGGCGGCCGGGCGCCGGCGGGCATCTCGCCAGCGGCGGAGACGACGGGACCGTAGCCCTGTGGCACGCCACCGCCGGACGGTCGCAGGCGCGCCTGCGACCGGTGCGCGAACTGGACGGCACCGGCGCGGCGGTCGGGGCGCTGGCCTGGGCAGGCCCGCACCTGCTGGCCGTGGCCTGGCGGGACGGCCGGATCCGGACGTACGGCGTACCGTCCCGGACCGCCCTGTGAACCGGTCCATCATCCGCGCGGCGGCTCCCCGCCCCTGCACCCTCGTCGTGTGCCGGGGCTGCTGCTGCGGCAACCCGCGCAAGCACCCCGGCACGGACCACGCCTGGCAGTTGGACCGGCTGCGCGCCGGCGCGGCCGAGCACGGTTTCCAGGTCCGGACGACGGACTGCCTCGGCCCCTGTGACCAGGCCAACGTCATCGTCGTCCAGCCGTCGACCGCTGGGCGCCGGGCCGGGGGGCGCGCAGTCTGGGTGGGCTTCGCGATGGACGACGACTGCACCGACGACCTGGTGCGGTGGGCGGCGCAGGGCGGACCGGGCGTCGCTGGACCGCCCGCCACCCTGGAGCTCCAGTTCATCCGCCCGCCGCGCGAGGCCCGCGCCCGTGCACGCCGATGACGTCGCCGCCGGCGGTCGCGACGTCCTCGCGGCCGCCCGGCTCGACGAAGCCACCGCCGCCTCCGTCGCCACGACGCTCCGGGCCCTCGCCACACCGTCCCGCCTGCTGATCCTCACCGCCCTACGGGAGCACCCGTACCCGGTGGGCAAACTCGCCTCCGCTGTCGGCATGGAACAGTCCGCCGTCTCTCACCAACTGCGCCTGCTGCGTGCCCTCGGCCTCGTCACCGGCCGCCGTGAAGGCCGCCGCATCGTCTACAGCCTCTACGACGACCACGTCGCCCAGCTCCTCGATCAGGCCGTCCACCACATCGAGCACCTGCGCCTCGGCGAACGCGGCCTCGGCGTCCAAGAGGAGCTCATCAGTTGAGGTGGCCGACCTGCCGCGGCGCCGGAGCGGCGTGGAGCCGATCGGGCAGCGAGCCGTCGTCGGGCATCCCGGCTCGCAGCCACGCCCCGACCGCCTCGGCGTCGGCTGCCGTCCCTAGCGGGCCGAGGCGTACAACGCTCCCGCTGGGCCTGCGGTCGCCCCCACACGGCTGCACCGCAGCATGCAGCCCGCGGCCGCTCCGGCAGTGCAGCACCTTCCCCAGGCAGCCAGTGGAGATCATGACCCCGTGCGGGCAGCGCCGGACCGCGCGCCGCAGCCTGTCGATCAGCCGCCCTGCCTCGGCGGCATGACATGAGCCACAGACGACAAGAGTGAAAGGGCCGCCCCCACGGCCGCCTGCGGCATCGCTCATCTCCACGTCTCCTCCGTATGGGTCACATCCGCATGGGTCAAACGGGTCTCTGTTCGCGCCAGATGCAGTCCAACTCGCGTGGCAAACCAGCGAGTTGGGAAGTGAGCGATTTGACGCCACCTGCCACACCCCCCACCCTATGCTCATGACACCCATTTTCAATAGGAGTGGTTAGCCATGCGCGTTGCCTTCGTCGGCAAGGGCGGCAGCGGCAAGACGACCCTGTCAGCCCTCTTCTCCCGCCACCTGGCGCACTCAGGCGCGCCGGTCGTCGCGATCGACGGCGACATCAACCAGCACCTCGCCTACGCCCTCGGCCTGGACGAGGAGGAGTTCTTCACCGCGCCACCGCTCAGCGCACGCACCGGCGAGATCAAGGACTACCTGCGGGGCGCCAACCCGCGGATCCCGTCCCGCGAGGCCATGGTCAAGACGACCCCGCCCGGACGCGGCTCCCGGCTGTTGCGCCTGCTCGGCGAGGACGAGATCCACGGCCACCACGTCCAGGAGGTCGGCGGCGTCTCACTGATGGTGACCGGCGCCTTCGACGAGAGCGACCTCGGTGTGGCTTGCTACCACTCCAAGCTCGGCGCGGTCGAGTTGTACCTCAACCACCTGGTCGACGGCCCCGGCGAGTACGTCGTGGTCGACATGACCGCCGGCGCGGACGCCTTCGCCTCTGGTCTGTTCACCCGCTTCGACATGACGTTCCTGGTCGTCGAACCGACCCGCAAGAGCGTTTCCGTGTACCGCCAGTACCGCGACCACGCAGCCGAGTTCGGCATCCCGGTCGCCGTCGTCGGCAACAAGATCACCGGAGAGGACGACCTCGACTTCCTGCACGGCCACGTCGGCGGAGATCTGATCGCCCACTGCGAGCAGTCCTCCTATGTGCGCGCCCAGGAGCAAGGCCGCGGCGGACACGGCGAACTGGAGCCCCACAACACCCGCACGCTGGACCGGCTGCGCGCGGCCGTGGACGCCCGCACCAAGGACTGGGCGAGCTTCCAGAAGCACACCGTCGAGTTCCATCTGCGCAACGCCGCCGCCTGGGCCAACGAGGCCACCGGCCAGGATCTCGCCACCCAGGTCGACCCGGACTTCCGGCACGGCCCCGCAGCACTGACCGCCGCCGCACTCGCCTGACCCCCCACCCTTACAAGAACAGAACCACAGAACAGGACAGCCCTTCATGTCACTCGACGTCTCCCCGCAGCTGCTCGCCGAAGCCGAGATCGGCGAGGTGCGGGAGCAGGACTTCATGGAAACGGTCCGCACCTCCCTGCCGTACGCCTACGACCTCATCGCCCGCCTGGCCGTCGAACTGCGTTCCGGCGCAGCGGAGTTCGCCGACAACCAGACTCCGCCGCCCTCCGAGAAGGAGCGCGGCCAGTTGCTGCGGGCGCTGTCCAGCGATGCGATCCGGGGCAGCCTGGAACGCCACTTCGGCATCGCCCTCGCCTTCCAGAACTGCCACCGGGTCGCCGCCTTCCACCCCGAGGCGCGCGGCGGCGAGACCCACACCCGCTTCACCTCCCTGCGCTCGCAGATCCTCAACCAGTCGCCGGAGTTCCGCGACTGCTGAACCACGGACTCCTCGGCAGCAGTCGCCCACAGGGACGCCCGGTCCCCGTGAGCGACTGCGGCGGCCTAAGCGGTCGCACACCCGGTCAAAAGATGGCAACGGTTTTCATCTGACGTTGATCTGAAAATCATTCCCATCTAGCGTCGAGGGTGTCGCCACACGGCCCGGCACGTGTCCGCCGCGCGCCGCGCATCGCCCGAAGGAGCTCCGCATGTCCGCCGTCCCCACCTCCCGTCACGCCCGCCCGTCCGCGAGGATCGCGCTGGTCACCGCGACGGCCGCCTTGACGGCCATCACAGCGAGCGCCTGCTCGACCTCCTCCTCGCACACCACCGACACCGCCGCGACCGGCGGCGGCAGCGGCTCGGGCAAGACGATCCAGGTGGTGGCAGCGGAGAACTTCTGGGGCAGCATCGCCTCCCAGCTCGGCGGCAGCCACGTGAAGGTGACCAGCATCATCACCAACCCGGACACCGACCCGCACGCCTACGAGCCGACCGCAGCCGACGCCCGCACCGTGGCCGGCGCCCAGTACGCCATCGTCAACGGCATCGGCTACGACGCCTGGGCCGACAAGCTCCTCGCCTCCAACCCCGGCAGCGGGCGCACCGAGCTGAAGGTCGGTGACCTGGTCGGGATCAAGCCGGGCGGCAACCCGCACCGCTGGTACTCCCCGGACAACGTCCACCAGGTCATCGAGAAGATCACCGCCGACTACAAGAAGACCGACCCGGCCGACGCCTCCTACTTCGACCAGCAGAAGACGACCTTCGAGACGAAGACGCTCGCCGGATACAACCAGCTCATAGCCGACATCAAGGCGAAGTACGCGGGCACCCCGATCGGCGCCTCGGAGTCCATCGTCACGCCGCTCTCCGAGGGCCTGGGGCTGAAGATGCTCACCCCGGAGACGTTCCTGGACGCGATGAGCGAGGGCTCCGACCCCACGGCCAAGGACAAGGCCACCATCGACCAGCAGATCAAGACCAAGCAGATCAAGATCTACGTCTACAACTCCCAGAACTCCACGCCCGACGTGCAGGCGCAGGTCAAGGCGGCCAAGGCGCAGGGCATCCCGGTTGCCACCGTGACCGAGACCCTCGCCCCCGCCGGGGACACCTTCCAGCAGTGGCAGACCACCGAACTCCAGGGCATCCAGCAGGCCCTGGCCAAGGCCACCGGGAAGTGAACTGACGCCGTGAACCCGATAGCCAAGGCCCGCGAGGCCGTCACCAGCCACAGCACCCCGACCATCCCCAAGCACCGAACCGCACATCACGACACCACCACCGACTTCGCGAACGCCCCGGTGGTCGCGCTGCGCGGCGCCGCCGTGCGGGTCGGCGGCCGGACACTCTGGTCGGAGGTGGACCTTCGTATCGGAGCCGGCGAGTTCACCGCCGTACTCGGCCCCAACGGCGTCGGCAAGTCCACCATGATCAAGGTCCTGCTCGGCACCCTGCCCGCGGCAGCCGGTGACGTACGGGTGCTCGGAGCCCGGCCCGGACAGGCCAACGACCGCATCGGCTACCTGCCGCAGCGCCGCAGCTTCGACGCCACCCTGCAGATCCGCGGTGTCGATGTCGTGCGCATGGGTCTGGACGGGGACCGGTGGGGCGTACCGCTACCGTTCCCGAGCGCACGGCGGCGGGCCGACCGTGCACGGGTGGACGAAGTCATCGAGCTGGTCGGGGCGTCGGCGTACGCGCACCGGCCGATCGGGCAGTGTTCCGGCGGCGAGCAGCAGCGGCTGCTGATCGCCCAGGCACTGGTCCGCAGGCCCGAACTGCTCCTGCTGGACGAGCCGTTGGACAGCCTCGACCTGCCCAACCAGGGCGCCGTCGCAGCACTCATCGGGCGCATCTGCCACCAGGAGGGCGTCTCCGTGGTCATGGTCGCCCACGACGTGAACCCGATACTCCACCACCTGGACCGCGTGGTGTACCTGGCCGAGGGCGGAGCCGCCACCGGCACGCCGACCGAGGTCATCACCTCCGAGACACTGACCCGGCTGTACGGCACACCGGTCGAGGTACTGCGAGCCTCGGACGGCCGCTTGGTCGTGGTGGGCCAGCCGGAGGCACCCGCGGTGCACACCGACCGGCACGACACCCCGGGGAGCGGTCATGCTGCTGGCTGACGTGGGGACCACACCAGCGTGGTCGTGGAACCTCCTCACACACTTCCAGGAGATGTGGTCGTACCCGTTCATGGTCAACGCCTTCCGCGCAGGCGCGGTCGTGGCCGTGGTCTCGGCGCTCGTGGGGTGGTTCGTGGTGCTGCGGAGGCAGACGTTCGCCGCGCACACCGTCTCCCTGGTCGCCTTCCCCGGCGCCGCCGGAGCGGTGCTGCTCGGGGTCAGCGCGGTCTACGGGTACTTCACGCTGTGCGTGGCCGCCGCACTGGTCATCGCCGCCCTGCGCGGCGGCGGAGACCACCACGAGTCCGCGCTCACCGGAACCGTGCAGGCATTCCTGATGGCCTCCGGTTTCCTGTTCATCGCCCTGTACAGGGGTCTGCTGGAGGGGCCGCAGACCATCCTCTTCGGCACCTTCCTGGGCATCACCTCGTCTCAGGTGACCGCGCTGACGGTGGTCGGCGCTGTGGTGCTCGCGGTGCTGGCGGTGATCGGGCGGCCGCTGCTGTTCGCATCCGTCGACCCGCAGGTCGCCGGCGGGCGCGGGGTGCCGGTCCGGGCACTGTCGGTGGTCTTCCTCGTCCTGCTCGGCGCCGCCACCGCCGAGGCGAGCCAGATCACGGGCACCCTTCTGGTCTTCGCCCTCATGGTGATCCCGGCCGCCACCGCTCAGATCCTCACCGCCCGCCCGGCGCTGAGCCTGGTCCTGGCCGTCCTGCTGGCGTTCGCCGCCACCTGGCTCGGCCTGACCGCCGCCTACTACTCGCCCTACCCCCTGGGCTTCTTCGTGACGACCATCGCCTTCGCCGGATACGTACTCGCCCTGGGCTGGCGCTCACTGCACACACTGCTCGGCAGCCGGACCAGCGCCCGGCTCGCCTCCGCGGAGGTGGGGGCATGACCATCCTCCTCGCCGCCTCCCCGCTGTCCCAGCCGTTCTTCCAGCACGCCCTCCTCGCCGGGACCGCCATCGCCGCCGCCTCCGGACTGGTCGGCTACTTCCTCGTCCTGCGCGCCCAGGTCTTCACCGGCGACGCGCTCAGCCACGTCGCCTTCACCGGCGCGATGGCCGCCCTCGCCTTCGGCGCCGACCTGCGCCTGGGCCTGTTCGCCGCGACCATCGCCATGGCGCTGCTCTTCGGCACCCTCGGCCGCCGCGCACGCCCCGACGACGTGGTCATCGGCAGCGTCTTCTCCTGGATCCTGGGCCTGGGCGCCTTCTTCATCACCCTCTACACGACCTCCCGCAGCACCGCGAACGGAACCGCCGGCGTCAGCGTGCTGTTCGGCTCCGTCTTCGGCATCTCCTCTGCCAGCGCGGTCATCGCCGCCCTGGTGGCCGCCGGGGTCGGACTGTTCGTGGTCCTCATCGCCCGGCCGCTGCTGTTCGCCACGCTGGATGAGGCCGTGGCCGCCGCCCGCGGGGTACCGGTCCGCCTGCTCGGCTACGGCTTCCTGGCCCTGGCCGGGATCAGTGCCGCAGAGGCCACCCAGGCGGTCGGCTCTCTGCTCCTGCTCGGCCTGCTCGCCGCCCCCGCGGGCGCCGCGATCCGCCTCACCGACCGCCCCTACCGGGCACTCGCCCTCTCCGCCGCCCTGGCGGTACTGGAGATGTGGGCCGGGCTGTTCGCCTCGTACGCGGTTCCGAGGATGCCCCCGAGCTTCGCCATCATGGCCGTCGCCACGGCCGTCTACGCCGCAACGTTCCTGATAGGACGGCCCGCCTCCAACCCTCGCACCAGAACCGCCGTCCCCACCGGCACATGAGCGAAGGCACGTTGATGGAACGCGACCGACAGCCCGCCCGCACACTGTCAGCCGACGTCACGCTGATCGGCCGCCACACCCAGCAACGCACCGTCGTGGTCGAGGCGCTCATCCGGGCCGAGGGCTTCGTCGGCGCCCAGGCCCTCCACAACCGGCTCGCCGCCGACGGCTCACCGGTCGGCCTCTCCACGGTCTACCGCACCCTGACCGCCCTGGCCGGCGCTGGCCGTGCCGACACGGTCCGCGACACGAGCGGCGAACGCCTCTTCCGCTACCGCCCCGGCCCCGACCACCGCCACTACCTCCTCTGCACCGAATGCGGCCTGAGCCTCCCCGTCGACTCCGGCCCGGTGGAGGACTGGGCGGACACCATCGCACGGACCTCCGGCTTCGCCAACGTCCGGCACACGGTGGAGCTGTCCGGGGTGTGCCCGGACTGCGCGCGACGGCATGCGACGGCCGAACGACACTGAACGCGAGCGCCGTCCGATGTCGGCCAGGAGTCCGTTCCGTCGAGTGGACCAGGCCCTCAGTGTTCTTACTCCAAAGAGCGCAACCACCCTCCGGAGCAGCGCAGTTACCAAAGGCATGGAGAACGCAGGCAGTACGCATGTCACCCGGCGGGCCCTGCTGTCAGTCGGCGGATTGATGCTTCTCGGCGCCTGCACAGCCCCTGGCGGCACGCCTGAACACGAAGGGAGGCCGGCACCTGACACCGTGAAGCCCGCTCATCCGGGCGACTCTCACGCCAGCGAGCCGGCCTACGTCGAGCTGCCGGGTCGGCCGGAGTTCTACGTTCACCAGGGCCCGCGGGCGATCGCGCTGACCATCGACGACGGTCCGAACCCGGAATGGACTCCGCAGGTGCTGGACCTCCTGCGCCGCTACGCCGTGACCGCCACGTTCTGCCAGGTCGGTGCCCGCGTCAGCGCGTACCCCAACCTGGTGCGGGCGGTGGCCGCCGAAGGCCACCTGATCGCCAACCACACCTGGACCCACGCCGATCTGGCCCGGGCATCCGATGCGACCGTCCGCTCCCAGCTGGAACGCACCAGTGACACGACTTTCCACCCATGCTCTGCGGCTCCCTGTCGTCGGCGGCGGGCTGTGGCAACCGTGGCCGTACACGTCGCCCATGCGGGCCACGGCGGAGAACAGGGGAGTCCGCAGCGCGTGCCGCAAAACTCCGGACACCTGCTCCGGCGTAGGACGGGGATTGCGAAGCCGGTTCTCCTCCGGCTGATGCCTGGGCTGGGCCAGTCGTTGCAGCATCACGGACTGGGCTCACCGGGACCGGCTCATGAGGCGGTACGCGTCACCCACACCACGACTCGGAGGGCTCGATCGACCTCTTCATGTCATCAAGGTCGCTTGCCGGATCAGCCTGCCGGGACCCGATCCACCCCCCAACTTCGGCACGACCGGACCTTCGGAAGCCGAGGATCACAACGCGCGCGACCTGCTGTTCATCCCCGACAGGTATCGTCTCGCTCCCCGGATGTCGACAGATGGTGGTGCGCAGTGAGCCAGGCGTCGAAGGGCGGCGGAGCCGCTGTACTGGAGCGGAGGCTTGGCGTTTTCGATGCCGTTGTCATCGGGCTGGGCTCGATGATCGGTGCGGGAGTCTTCGCCGCTCTGGCGGCGGCTGCGCGGGCGGCGGGATCGGGCCTTCTGGTGGGGCTCGCCGTTGCGGCTGTGGTGGCGTACTGCAACGCCACGTCCTCGGCACGTCTGGCGGCACGCTATCCGCAGTCCGGTGGAACCTATGTGTACGGCCGTGAGCGGCTGGGCGAGTTCTGGGGCTACCTCGCCGGGTGGGGCTTCGTGGTGGGCAAGACCGCCTCGTGCGCGGCGATGGCGCTCACCGTGGGGTCGTATGTGTGGCCGGGCCAGGCGCACGCTGTCGCGGTCGCTGCCGTGGTGGCGCTGACCGCCATCAACTATGTGGGCGTGCAGAAGGCAGCCTGGCTGACGCGGGCGATCGTCGCCGTGGTCCTGGCCGTGCTGGCCGCCGCGGCGGTGGCCTGCCTGACCTCCGGCAACGCTCAGGCCGGTCGGCTGGACATCGGATCGGACGCCTCCGTCACCGGGGTGTTGCAGGCGGCCGGCCTTCTGTTCTTCGCCTTCGCCGGGTACGCGCGGATCGCGACCCTGGGCGAGGAGGTACGGGACCCGGCCCGCACGATTCCCCGGGCCATTCCCCTGGCCCTGGGGATCACGCTGGCCGTGTACGCGGCGGTCGCCGTGTCCGCGCTGGCCGTCCTCGGCCCGGACGGGCTGGCACGGGAGAGCGCGCCGCTGGCCGAGGCGGTACGGCAGGCCGGGGTGCCAGGGCTGGTCCCGGTGGTCCGGGCCGGGGCGGCGGTGGCGGCGCTCGGGTCGTTGCTCGCGCTGATCCTGGGCGTCTCGCGGACCACGCTGGCCATGTCCCGGGACCACCACCTGCCCCATGCCCTTTCCGCCGTGCACCCCCGGTTCAAGGCGCCGCATCGCGCGGAGCTGCTGGTGGGCGCCGTAGTGGTGATCCTGGCCGCGACCACGGACGTGCGTGGCGCGATCGGCTTCTCGTCCTTCGGCGTACTCGCGTACTACGCCGTCGCGAACGCCTCCGCCTGGACCCTGACCGAGGAGGAGAACCGGCCGCCGCGCCTCATCCCCGTGGTCGGCCTGGCCGGCTGCCTGATCCTGGCCTTCACCCTGCCCGCGACGTCGGTGGCGTGGGGAGGGGCGGTGCTCGCCCTCGGAGCGGCCACGTACGGGATACGGCGAAGCCTCACGGCACACCGGGCGTCGTAGGGCCCGGCTCATGAACGCTGCGCGAGGGGTTCCGCCTTCTTTGCCGCATCCAGACATTTCTTGACGGTCTGATAGCTCTCCGTACCGCCATTGTTCGCCAGTGCGCCGACGGGAGTTGGGAGTGGAGTCGAGATGTGTGTTGCCTGTGGGTGGACAGTGCCCCGGGCGGCGGGGGAGGTCTTCGCCGCGCGTTGCCTTCTGTGAGGGAGCGACATGGCAGGGTTCATACGCGGGCGCAGACAGTGGCGCTTTGCAGCGGGGGCGGCCGTCGTGGGCGCGATCGCCGCGGTCACGCTGGCGCCAGCCTCGGCATCGGCCCATGAGGAGCACCACCCCAAGGCGCACAAGATCGGCCACGTCTGGACGATCATCCTGGAGAACAAGTCGTACGAGGCCACCTTCACAGGCCTCAACCAGAACAGCTACCTGTGGAAGACGCTCCCGTCCTACGGCGAGCTGCTCACCCAGTACTACGGCACCGGCCACTACAGCCTGGACAACTACATCAGCCTGGTGTCCGGGCAGGCCCCGGCGCCTGACAACCAGGACGACTGTCCGCAGTACAAGAACGTCTCCCCGGGCACCCCGGCCGCCGACGGCCAGGTCAACGCCGGCACGGGCTGCGTGTACCCGTCCTCGGTGAAGACGCTCTTCAACCAGCTCGACACGAAGAAGATCCCGTGGAAGGTGTATGCCCAGGACATGGGCAACACCCCCGCCCGCGAGGACGCCTACCAGTGCGGTATCCCCGGCAGCCCGGCCGGCAACGGTGTCCCGCTCCCCGGCGGCGCGACCCCGGCCGACCAGTACGTGGCCAAGCACAACCCGGCGCCCTGGTTCCACTCGCTGATCGACAACCCCAGGGACTGCGCCAGGGTCGCCCCGCTCAACGGGCTCGCCGCCACGGCAGGGCACCCGGCCGTGACCGGCCTGGCGCAGGACCTGAAGAGCGAGAAGACCACGCCGCGCTTCAACTGGATCAGCCCGAACAACTGCTCCGACGCGCACGACGCCACCTGCAAGGGCGACAACCTCTCCGGTGACCCGAACAACCACCAGGGCGGCCTGTACGCCTCGGACAAGTTCCTGGAGAAGGTCGTCCCCCAGATCATGGCCTCCCCGGCGTACCAGCACGACGGCATGATCCAGATCATCTTCGACGAGGCGTTCCCGCCCTACAAGATGTACGGCAACTCCATCGCCGACTACAGCGGCAACACGGACAAGACGCTGAACACCCCGACCGACACCGCTCAGTCGGTCGTCGCGTGCTGCAACGAGCTGCCCGGCCCGAACACCACCCAGCCCGGCTTCCAGGCGTTCGGCCAGGACACCACCCCGGGCGGAGGCATCACCGGCGCCGTGTTCCTCTCCCGCTACATCAAGCCGGGCTCCGTCTCCGAGCAGCCCTACAACCACTACTCGTGGCTGCGCAGCATGGAGGACCTGTTCGGCGTCCGCAGCGGCGGCACCGACGGTCACGGACACCTGGGCTACGCGGCTGCCGACGGCCTGCGCCCGTTCGGCGCCGACGTCTACAACAACCCCTCCGGCAAGGCCCTGGCCCCGGCGCCCTCGGGCAGCACCGTCTACCCGGCCGTGGCTCGCATCGACGACCCCGAGCACCCCGTCACCAAGAAGCCCTGACCCGGGCACCCGACCGGAAGGGAAAGACCTGCCGCCGATGACCACTGCGCGCATTGCGGCACGACGCCGGGCCGGCCTCCGCCGGCCCGGCACGTGGCGCACCAACCCCAAGACCGCCCTGGCCACCCTCGCCTGCACCGCCCTCACGCTGGCCGCCCTGGCCGGATGCGGCGGCCACTCCACGCCGAAGGCGACCGACGATGCGGCGAAGACCGTCAAGAGCCTGGGCGCCGTCCCCATCCCCAGCCCGCCGACCGCACAGGCCACCCCCATTGCCGGTGAGAAACGCCTGCAACTGCTGGCCATGGGCTACTCTGTCCACGCCCAACTCCCTGGCGTGAACGCGGTGGTGACCGCCGGCGGCCCGACCGAGAACCCGATCGCCAAGCGAGGCGGCGTTCCCGACCACGCCACCGGCACGATCACCGTGACCGTCCACGAAGCCACCGGCCCGCTCACCCTCCACGCCGCCGACTTCACCTCCCGCGACGAGAACGGAAAGCCCGTCCCCCTGTCCGCCCACGGCCCGGCGACCATCACGGCTCGCCCCGGACAGACGGCAGCCCTGACACTGTCCGGCACCTACGAGGCCGGCGCCGCCGAACTCACCTGGCGCCATGACGGAAAGACCATCGCCGTCTGGGACTTCAACATCGAACTCGACTGATGAGTGCACCAGCGCGCACCGTCCTCGCCAACAGCCTCCTACGCGGCGGCCCGCGAGGGACCGCACGTGCCCGTCACGACTTCACCCTGCCCTCCGATAACCACCGGGCGTCCGGCCGCTGACAGGGACCGGAAGGCAGGGGCTTCCGCCCGGCCCAGTCTCACCTGGTCCCGCTCCAACTCCGAGGCCAGCGCCGGTACATCGCGACCGAGGGCACGGGTGCGGTCGACGAGCCGCGCCTCCACCTGCTCGGCTACGGCGACTGGACCGGACCCGCCTCCGCCACGTTGATCGGCGTCGGCCGCCCCGCTCGCGAGGTGGCCAGAGAGATCACGGGCCTGCTTGCGTAGGACCCGCCCCCGAGGACCTCCAGGGCGGCAGCGATCCGCAGCCCCACCGGGCCGGTCGACTGGGGCGGTGAGGAGACCGGCCTGACGGTGAAGCCGGAGTCCCTGAAGGTCGCCCACATCCTGTCCGCGGCCGACTTCGAGATACCGAACAGCGGGGCGAGCTGGCGCAGCGTCAAGCTGGTCCGCCAGTAGGCCGCGACCAGCAGCACCCGGTCCTCCAACGGTAGACTCCACGGCCGTCCTCTTCGGACCGCGTCCGCCCCTTCACGGCGCACCATCCTCACCAACTTGTCGAAGCAGCGCGGGTTCAGCCCAGTGAACGGGGCTATCCAGACGGCTCCGACGCCGTGATCACACCTGTCACGATCGAGATCATCCCGCAGCATGGCGACTATGGAGCCCCTCTCAGGCAGATCTACCGGCCGAAGCCTCTCCACCGCCTTCCCATGGCCTACCGCTCACGAACTCCCACCGGACGGTTGAACATCTCCGTAGATGCGAAAGCCGTGAAACCTGCGGTGTGGGAGTGCGGCGTAGAACTCTTCTGCGGTATCAGTGACCAGGTCCATGCGCATGGCTCCGCAGCGGCGAAGAGTCTCCTGAACCAGACTGCGGCCGATACCTGCGCGACGGCGGTCGTGGGCCGTGGCAAGCAGTGACAGGTGCGCCTGTACGACACCATCGGTCAGAGCTTGCGCAAAGCCGACAACTCGCGTGCCTTCAACCGCGACGAGCGCCACCACGCCCGGTGCAGTCAGGCTGGCCTCGGCCCGCTCGGGGCTGGCAGAGAAGGTGAACCATCCCTCACTACGACACAGGTCGAGGACTCCAGCGAGGTGAGCGGGATCGAAGGGGACGACGTCAGCCATGAGCGCGATTGTCCTCCTGCGGCGGCCTACCCAATATCGAGACAGCCCTTACGTAACCGCACACGGCATCGCCCTCACGGCAGACACCAAACCACCGTGTTGATTCTTTACGAGCCCTAAGGATGTAGATCCAGCCAGTCAAGCCTCTGCCACCTTTCACGCACTGACTTTCGGATACGCGGTAGGGAAGGAGGACGGTCGGTGTTGGGCAGCATCACGGCCGTGTGAACCGTGACGGTCGACGGTCGGCGGCAAGCGCGCTGAGGCGGTCGCCGATGACAGAGACACCAGGGCGGGGCTCGTTCGCGTAGTACCAGGGCTTGCGACGGCGCAGCAGCGCCTCGCCGTGCTCTCTCCAGGTGAATCCGGGCTTCCGCAGCAGCTTTCGGAACACGGCGTCGACTGTCTCCGGGTGTGCGGCAGCGAGTCGGCGGATCGGCAGTGGCCCGATTGACTCCTCGCGCAGGTAGATGCGCAGCAGATCCTGGTACTGCCTGCGGCCCGCGAGCGCCGGGTCTGCGAACAGGTCTCGTAGCACCCCGTAGTCCGCATAGAAGTTGAGCCCGTCGACCTGATCGTAGATGACACCGATGGTGTCCGAGCCTGCCAGTTCCGGCGGCAACTCGAAAAAGGGCAGGTCCCGGCCGGGGAGCCGTCTGCCCTGGACACGGTCGGGATGTCCGGCGAGGGCGGAGTCCTGGCGGTGTCGGTAGTACGCGTTGAGGAGGTCCTCGGCTTCGGCAGGCGAAAGGACCAGTTCGTCGCCGCCGCAGACCTCGATGAACGCGGCCCGGTCCTCCCGCATCGCCTGCCACCCCTGCTCGACCTTCCGGGGGTTGCGGAAGACCAGTTCGGGTCGGCTGGTGGCCAGTTGCAGGGCGACCTGGGCGATCTCGGTGGCGCTGGACCTGGGGTAGCCCGACATCGCCCCGGACACCAGCCAGGCCTCGCCGGCCGAGTGGACCGGTACCAGACAGGTGTGGAGGAAGCTCCCCTTGGACACTCCGCGGAACGCCGCCCGGCCCACATTCGAGTACGTGCGGTACTCCAGGTCGTCGACCAGGTTCAGAAGGACGACGGCACCCCCTTCCTTCCGCTGGATCTCGAAGATGCCCTCGACCGGGTCGCGCCAGCCGAGCAACATCTCCCGGTCGGCCGCGGTCAGGTCCTTGCGCCCGGCGACGAACCGGTCCACCACGGTCGAACCGTCCGGCAGGCGGTACCGCAGGATGAAGTGGTCGATGATCCGGATCGCCTCGCCCTCGTCCAGCTGGCGCTCAGGCCCTGCGGCCTCCAGCAGGAGTGGCGTCAACCACCGGTCGAAGCGGGCGCTCTGCCCGAAGGCGACCAGCTGCCCTTTCAACTCGGCACTGCGCTCGATGAGGTCGGTCAGCGACGGTTCGCCGACGCGCCGATGCGTGCCCTGTACGGCGTCAGCCATGTTCAGCCCTTTCACACAGACCGGTTCCGCGTGGGTGTGAGGTGCCCGGCCTCAACCGGCCCAGTGACGGTATGCCTCGATCCACTCCGCGCCCTCGGGCGCCGGGCTGGGCACAGGCAGATCCAGGATTCCGATCGACTGCCGCATGCTTCCGCGAGAGCACCGAGCGACGATCCTGCCGTCCGGCGTGACGTCGATGCCGCGCACGGTCACCTCGACGCCGAGAACCGCGGTGGTGAAGGGCAGGGCGAGGTGCTCCCCAAGCATGGTGAACAGTCCGGTCAGCTGCTCGTCCTCGTTGTAGGCGTCGACAGTCGCCTCTTCGATCATGGCCTCAAGCTGGGCCGTGTCCAACGCGCTCATGGGTAAACACTAACGACCCTCGGGTTGACACCGGGCCGCCCTGACTCCGCTGCTGCTGCCGCCGGGCTGCCCCGGCAGCTCATCGTGCCCGTGCCCGTGCTGGCACCTGGACTGTCAAGTCGGTGGGTCGGCCTGGTGACCCCGGTGCCGGCCTCGAGTCCGCCCGCTCACGGAGTCCCTGCGCCACGAAGTGATCTGCCGGGAGCGGGACATCGAGCGGTACCTGCCCAGTCCGCCCGGCCATCCGCTCGGCTTCGACCAGGCAGTCGCCTTCGCGTTGCAGCGCGTCCGGGAAGCCCAGGTGGCCACGTGCTGGTCCGCGGATTCCGTGCCGGACACCCCCAGCGACCCGCTGCCGACCGACCCTGACCGAGCAGGCGGCAGCCTGTACGCCGACGTCCGTGAACGCGAGACGATGTGGCGCCGGAGGCGCTGTGGCAGGTCATCGAGGGCATCGCGGTGAGAACGGCTGGTACTCCTTTCCCCTGGCCTGGGTCGTGCGTGGCTGGCTCGACCGCCTCGTCGGCGGCGTCGGCCTGTGCCGGGGCCGGCGGGACGCCCGGCGGCTGCGAGTGGGCGACTCTCTGGACTTCTGGCGGGTGGAGGAGATCGAGCGCGGCCGGCTGCTGCGGCTGCGCGCCGAGATGCGGCTGCCGGGTCTGGCGTGGCTGGAGATGCGCGTGGACGGCAACGGCCGCGGACCTGTCCGATACCGGCAGCGAGCGCTGTTCCACCCGCGCGGACTGCTGGGTCACCTGGACAGGTGGAGTGTCTCTCCCTTCCACGCGGTCGTCTTCGAAGGCATGGCGCATAACATCGTCGGCACCGCCGCTCGCACCCAGCACGACCATGCCCCGCACAGCTGAGCCCCTCACGACCGGCCGCACCGCGTCCGGGAACGCCGCGCCGCCGCAGATCAGTGGAGAGAAGTTGAAGCCCATGCGCGTCTCGGTCGTCCTGTTCACCTCCGACCTGCGCCTGCACGACCACCCGCCGCTGCACGCGGCGCTGAAGTCCGCCGACGCGGTCGTCCCGCTCTTCGTGCGTGACCTCGCCGTCGAAGCTGCCGGGTTCGCCACGCCGAACCGCAGCGCCTTCCTCGCCGACTGCCTGGCCGACCTGGACGCCTCCCTGCGCGAGCGCGGCGGACGCCTCGTGGTGCGCTCCGGCGACCTGGTGGAGGAGGTGTGCCGTGCGGTGCGGGAGGCGGACGCCGACGAGGTGTACATGGCGGCGGCGCACAGCGCCTTCGCCACCCGCCGGGAGGACCGGCTCCGGCGGGCACTGGAGTCCGGCGGCCGCCGCCTGTCCGTCCACGACGCGGTCAACGTGGCTGTGCCGCCCGGAGAGGTGACCCCCTCCTCGTCGGACCACTTCGCCGTCTTCACGCCGTACTACCGGCGGTGGGCGCAGGCCCGTCTGCGCCCGGCTGCGGCCGCCCCGCGTCATGTTCGGGTTCCTGATCAGGTGAACGGCGAGCCGGTGCCCGCCCGAAGCGAGGTCACCGGGGTCTCGCCCGCTCTGCCGCCCGGCGGAGAGACAGAGGGCCGCAAGCGGGTGGCCGCCTACTGGCGGCACGGCCTGCACACCTACGACGGCACCCGGGACGACCTGGCTGCCGACGCCACCTCCCGGCTCTCCGCGCACCTGCATTTCGGTACCCTTTCCCCGGTAGAGCTGGTGCACCGGGCCCGCCGCCGCGGCGGACCGGGCGCCGAGGCGCTGGTACGACAGCTCGCCTGGCGCGACTTCCACCGTCAGGTGCTCGCCGCCCGACCGAGCGCCGCCCGGGCCGACTACCGCGCCAAAGGCGACCGTTGGCGCACCGAGCGCACGGCGAAGGCCGACATCGATGCGTGGCGGGAAGGCCGTACCGGCTACCCGGTGATCGACGCCGCGATGCGGCAACTGCGCCACGAGGGCTGGATGCACAACCGGGCCCGCCTGCTGACCGCGAGCTTCCTGACCAAGACGCTCTACGTCGACTGGCGCATCGGCGCCGCCCACTTCCTGTACTGGCTGGTCGACGGTGACATCGCCAACAACCAGCTCAACTGGCAGTGGGTGGCCGGTACCGGAACCGACACACGGCCCAACCGAGTCCTCAACCCCGTCATCCAGGCCAAGCGGTACGACCCCGACGGCACCTACGTCCACCGCTGGGTGCCCGAACTGAGGAACATCGACGCGCCTGCAGTGCACGAGCCGTGGAAGCTCCTCGGAGCGGACCGAGCCACGCTCGACTACCCCGACCCGATCGTGGACCTCTCCGAGGGCCTGGACCGGTTTCGCCTGGCCCGCCACCTGCAGGAGTGACCCTCGCCGACCGGCACTGGCGGCTCGGAGACCAGCTCGGTCAAGAGGGGGACGGCGGTGAGCCGTTGCGGACGGGGCCTGGAAGCGGCGCCTTTGCGTTCGCTGACGTCGCGTACGGCGGTCGGGGCATCTACGAGCTGGATCGCTCCGGCGTCGTCGACGATGACCTCGGCGCCTCCGTGGCTGGACGGCCTGATGTTCGGGCGCCTCGCAACCGTCTTCCTTCTGGTGCTGTCCGGCTTTTCCCTGGCACTCTCCTCGGCGCATTACGGTTGGCGGTCGGGCGGCGTCAGCCGATTCCCGGCGACGGGTGTTTCCATCGCAGGGGGGGAAGGCGCCTGCATGAGGACGACTGGTGGGCGCGCCGTGCCTCAGGTCTCTGCGTGCGCGAGGATGTCGGTGGCCCGCACGTACCTGGGCCCCTGCGGCGGCGCGGCGCAGCCGGGAGGGCGTGGCCGGTACGTGTGCTCGGCAGGAGCTGACGGCGGAGCGGACGCCGGAGGGGCGGCCCCGCCTGCGTCTCGCTCTCCGTCTCGGCTCGGCGAAGATCAGCTGTCACAGCGAACGGCTTCGTCCATGGCACATCTGGGGTCATCGTGCTGGGGAGCTGTCGTGACCGTTGTGACTACTCCGCCGGGTGTAGAGGGTGCTGGGTGTACCGGAGTGCCGGGTGCAGGGAAGCACCGCCAAGAGCTGTGCGGCCGGGCGACGCGAGGGTCGGCGTGGCTGTCGGGGAGCCGTAGCGGTGGCCTTGGGGCTACGGTGTTGTCGGGGACGGGGAGGCGGAGGCGCTGGTCGGTGAGGTGGCCTGGGTGGTGGCGGTCGTACCTGCGCCCCTGCCGGCCGACGGGGTGCTCGGCGACGTGGACGGGGAGGTGCCGGTCGAGGGAGCGGCCGAGGCCGACGTCCGGCCGAGCGCTGTCAGCACCGCGTCGGTGACCACTCCGCCCGCGTTCATGGTGAGGACGACAGGGTCGGCGGCGCCGAGCAGACGATCGCAGCCCAGGTTCGTGAACGTCTGGTTGGCCCGTGCCGCGAGGAAACCGAAGAGGTTCGGCGCCATGGCCGGGTCCGGCGAGGGCGCCTTCTCGAAGAGCGCCTTGTCCTTGAAGACGCGCTGGATGCCGGCCGGATCGCGGAAGAGGGTGGTGCAGAAGGCCGCTCCGTCACCGTCGGCGCCGGCACCGACCGCGGGCATGTCGACTCCGGTGCGGTACGCGTCGGTCTTCGCGACGCTGCCACGGCCGTCGACGAGCGTCATCGGGTCGTTCCGCGGGACCAGCGCGATCGGCGCTTTCTGGTGTGCCGCGGCGGACAGTTCGTCCAGCGCGAGGGCGGACGTGGCCCGGCCGTCGCCGGACTGGTCGGGCGCGGTGAAGGGCTTGCAGCCGAGGGCAGGGTCCATGAACTGGGTCAGCAGGAGGTTGTCGCTGCCATTGGCCAGGTCCTTGGGAGCGCGGGTGGTCTCTGACCTGGTCCTGCCGTTGTGCCGGTGGTGGCGGTCGCCGCGGTTGGTCAGCCGGGCGGCCTTCTTGAGTGCGGCCCTGCTCGCGGCGTTGTTCTGGGCGATCCGGCCGTGCGCGTCGGCGAGGTAGTGGGTCACCACGTTGTCGCTGCCGTCCTGGTCCACGACGGAGAAGTCCCGTGTGGTCGGACAGGGCAGGCCGTCCTTGGCTCTCCCGAGCGCCGGAATCCTGAGGTGCCCCTTGGCGATCTGGGCGTTGGCGGCCCGGAAGAAGGCCGGCGCATTGCAGTACGCGAACTGACCGAAGACCGATCCCGGCAGGCCGTTCACACACTGGCCCCGGGCTGGACCGTCCCGACGGCCGCTTGCCCGCAAGGTCAGCTCGGCGCTGTTGTAACCGAACCAGATACCCACAGTCGAGCCGCGCGGCACCGAGGGCCGGGCGGTGGGCGCGGCCGGCCTCGTTCCCTTGTCGATCACCAACGGGTTGTAGAGGGTCAGCTTGCCGTTCGGGGTGACGATGGCGGCTTCCACGAACGCGGACTGGTCGGGGTTGGCCTCGTGACAGGGTCCCTGTGCCGGATCGGTCGCGACGAGTCTGTACGGCGTGGCCAGGCCACGGGCGGTGAGCGGATTGTCCGGCACCAACAGCGTGCAGTTCGGATCGGGTTTGCGGGCCGCCGCGTCGGGGTGCACGGGGGCTGCCTGGCTCTTTTGCGGGCGGTGCTGGGCACGGACATCCGCCGCGAACACCGACCCCGCGACGACGGCAAGAATCACGGGGCCGCCTATCAGCGCGACTGACACCTTCGACAGCTTGCGGCGCCGGGCGTGCTCCCGCCGCGCAGTACGCGACGACTGTGCCAGGTCCTTGCGGGCCACTGCAGTGCTCCTCACTGTGCGTCCTTCCGTGGGGAGTGGCCCACGGTCGCGCGGGCGCACGACGGTCATGACGGTGGGGACCCTTCCGGGCGTGGCGGAGAACGAGCAACCGGATCGCCCCGCACGACGGATCCCATCGCGATACGTGCCGCGCTCGCGGTCGGTTCAACGGCCGCGCCAGTCATTGCCGAACCTTGAACGAGCGGGAGGCTCAATCCATGGTGGGCGCACGCTGACGAGAGGTCAGCCGGATCGGCTCGGGGCGGACCGCCAAGGGGTCATCGTGCCGGTGAGCCGTCGTCACCACTCCGCCGGGTGCAGGGGAGAAAGATCGTGCGGTGATGCCGCCCAGTGGGTAACGGAGCACATCGCGAGCCGGAGCGAGCTCGCTGTCCGGGAAGGAGGCCGAGCTGGAGTGCATGAGCCTGTTCCGGAACTCCCCGCATCCGTTGGACGCACGTGGGGGTACCCGTCCAGGGTGAGGCCGTCTGTGGCATGAACCGTTCGCCAGCCGGAACTCCCGTGAACCCGGGGCAGGTTCGGGAATGCAGAGTTTCCTGGGTCGGCATGGCGCGACTGGTGCGGCCGTTGCCAGGGCCCCGTGGGAATCGCCGACCGTTCGGTGTCATCGTCGGTCGGGTCGTTGATCGGGCGGGCCACGCACAGTGCCGTACCCGGCAGTAAGCGGTTGGCCCCCGCCCGGTCGCCGTGCCGGGGCCAACCAGCCTTACGGATACCGTACGGCGGTAGCGGCCGGTCCTGCGGGGTATGCCCGACGACCGGGCCGGAACGTCTGCCAAGGATGCGCCGACGATGGAGTCATCTCGCAGATTCTGCGCATCGGGGCGCAGCCCCGCCTCGATGGCCTTCGAGGCGGCCGAGACCAAAGACGCTGCCCGAGGCAGGAGCAGGACGCCCCGGGCCAGGTGCCCGACATCGACGCGATGACGGACGAGGAACTGTATGAGCGCCGGGAGTGATGCGCACATCGGCTAGGAGCATGGGTCAGTGAGCGGCAATGTGCATGCGTTTCATGGTCGTTTGCGCGGGGTGATCTCCATGTGCGTGGTGGGGTGGTCATCACACATGTATACGGATGCCGTGGGACCAAGGGCCAGGGCGTGGTTGACTGCTGGGTCGCCAACGACTCGGGAGCGATATGACCCACGACGTAAGGGCCACTGCGCAGCGCATGTACGAGGCGTTCAACGCTCGTGACTTCGCTGCGGCAGAGACGATCTTCTCTGCCGACTTCGTGAGCCATCCGCTGGGCACCGTCGGCGTCGACAGCGTCGTGAAGGCGTGGAGCGGGCTACACACCAGGTTCCCCGACATCCAGGTCATCGTCGAGGACATGGTCGTGGACGCGGACAAGGTCGCCGTTCGTACGACCCTGCATGGCGTCTTGGCGGGCGCCGTCGAGGACCAGTCTCCGCCCTCGATGATGGAGATCTTCCGGGTAAAGGACGGTCGCATCGCCGAACTGTGGGGCATATCCACGCTCAACCGCTCGGCGGAGAGCAGCGCGACCTCGGGTTGATCACGTGCGAGATGATCTCGGCGTGGGTAGCGACGAAGGGTTGCTCGAGGTCGAGCCGGCGGAGAAGAAGCGGCCGCAGGGTCGTCCGGCGGTGGTGGACAAGCGGTTCCGGGCGTTCGACCCGCACCAGGTCCTGTTGCTGCCTCCGTCGCTGGACGACTGGCTGCCCGAGGGTCACCTCGCCCGGTTCGTCGCCGACCTGGTCGACGAGGTGCTCGACCTCGGATCGGTCCTGGCCGACTACACCGAGAAGCGCGGCTACCCGCCCTACGACCCCCGGTTGATGGTGCGGCTGCTGATCTACGGCTACACCACAGGAGTGCGCTCCTCGCGGGCGATCGAGCGCAAGTACGTTGACGATGTCGCGTTCCGCTTCCTGGCCGCCGGCCAGGCCCCGGCTCACCTATGTCGTCCCGGCTGACAATCAACGGCCTGGTCACCCTCGACGCCGTTGCCCCCGTCCGCTCGGTCCGCGCCGCGGCGCCCGGGACGCTCGCGGCAGGGGAGGGCACCGTCGTCACCGTCGCATCGCTCTGCGCGTTCAGCGCGCGCGGCACGGACCCGCACATGTCCCGGCGCACGCTGCGCACCGGCGCCAGGGCCGCCGCCCTGGGGTTCACCTGCACGCTCGCCGACGAATCCACCGACAGCCCGATCCGCGTCGATGTGGTCAGCCCCGGCGCCGTGGCCACCGGCGGGACCGACGGCGCCGGCCGCAGCGTCCGTTGGGCGATGTCACCCGGAGACCTGGCCACCGGCCGGCCCGGCCGGCTCCGTCTCGGCAAAGAATTGTCGGCCGTGCCGCTGCCGACTACAGCTGGACACCGATTCCGGTCAACGCCCGGACTTCCATCTCCGCGTGCTTGTCCGGATCTGCGGGCCGCCTGCTGAACACGGTGCCGAGGAATCCGCATACGAACGACAGCGGAATCGATACGATGCCGGGATTGGTGAGCGGGAACCAGTGGAAGTCGGCGCTCGTGATGATCGACGTGGGAGTACCCGAGACCGCCGGCGAGAAGGCGATGAGGACGAGGCAGGACACCAGTCCGCCGTAGATGCTCCACAGCGTGCCTGAAGTGTTGAAGCGCTTCCAGTACAGCGTGTACAGCATCGTCGGCAGATTGGCGGACGCTGCCAGCGCCAGCGCCAGGGACACGAGGAAGGCGACGTTCTGACCGTCGGCCACGATGCCGCCGACGATGGCCAGGAAACCGACCACGACCGCCGTCATGCGGGCCACTCGTATCTCGGACCGGGGGTCGGCCTTCCCGCGGCGTATCACGTTGGCGTAGACGTCGTGGGCGAAGGAAGCCGAAGCGGCCAGGGTCAGACCGGCCACGACCGCGAGGATCGTCGCGAAGGCCACTGCCGAGACGATTCCCAGGAGCACGACTCCACCGATATGGAAGGCGAGCAGGGGAGCTGCGGAGTTCTGCCCACCCGGGGCGCGAATGATCGCGTCGGAGCCCACCAGGGCGGTGGCGCCGTAACCGACGACCAGGATTCCCAGGTAGAACGTGAACATGGACCAGGAGCACCACACCACCGACCTGCGCGCCTCCTTGGCGTTGGGCACGGTGTAGAAGCGCATCAGCACGTGCGGCAGGCTGGAGATGCCGAGGACCAGCGACAGCGCCAGCGAGACGAAGTCGAGTTGGCTCGCCGCGCTCCGGCCGTACGCGTTGCCCGGGTCGAGCAGCCGCTCACCCAACGGACTGTGCTGGGTGGCCTGTTGAAGGAGCGCGGAGAAGCTGAATCCGAACTTGCCGATGATGAAGACGCTGATGAAGGTCACGCAGACCAGGAGCAGCCCGGCCTTGATGATCTGGACCCAGGTCGTCCCCTTCATCCCGCCGACCAGCACGTAGAGGAGCATGACGACGCCCACGCCGGTGATGAGGAGTGCCTGTCCGCCCCTGGTGTGCACGTTCAGCAGCAGGGCGACCAGTCCGCCGGCGCCGGCCATCTGCGCGAGCATGTAGAAGAACGTGATCACCAGGGTGGCGTTGGCCGCCGCGGCCCGCACCGGGCGCTGTTTCATACGGAAGGCCATCACGTCACCGACGGTGAACCGCCCGGTGTTGCGCAGTCTCTCGCCGATGAGCAGGAGGGCGACCAGCCAGGCGACGAGCCATCCGACGGAGTAGAGGAATCCGTCGTATCCGTTGACGGCGATCGCCCCGGAAATTCCCAGGAAGGAAGCCGCGGAGAGGAAGTCACCGGACATCGCGATGCCGTTCTGCATGCCGGTGAACGCACTGCCGGCGGCATAGTAGTCGGACGCCGTCTGGTTTCGGTTGGTGGCCTTGTAGACGATGAACAGAGTGATGGCGACGAATATCAGGAACACGCTCAGATTGAGCGTGGGGCTACCAGTTTCACCGGCCGCGATCTGCCGTGTCATTCCTTTTCGACTCCTGCCAGTTCATGGATCCTGTCCACCTCCGGGTCAAGCCTTTTCCGGGCAAAGCGCCGGTATGCTTGGACGATCGCGACCGTGGTCGTGAACTGCGCCAGACCGAGGATGGTGCCCGTGTTGATTTCTCCTGTCACCTTGTGACTCATGAATCCGTGGGCGTAGGCAGAAAGCAGAGCGAACGTCACGTACCAGAAGAAGAAGAGCGCGCTCATCGGGAAGACGAACAACCGGAGCCGCCTGCGCAGCCTGACGAACTCCTGGCTCTGCTGAATCGCACGGTAATCGGGTTCGCCGTCGTGACGAGGACCGGCGAACTCCCGTACGGCAGGCCGCTCGGACACCTTGAGGGCGGGCGACCTCACCGGTCTGGTCACGTTCCTCATTCCTGGGATTTCGGGCAGGAGGACGCACGGGTGCTCCTGCGACGGACGAAGCGAAGGAGCGAGCCGTGGCCCCCTGAGCGGTGGAGTGTAGTGAGGCGTGGCCTCCCGTCAAACAACACCCCCCGACTCGCACGGTGAGTGCAGATACTGCAGGGGCGTTTTGAAGCTCCCCTGGGGACGGCTTGACCATTCGATGCCACGAACAGCCGCAAGTCGACGTCGACTTGATTCTTTCGTCACTCGGCATTTACCGAACCGAACCATGAGTGGGTGTGCTACGGCAGACGGTAACGCCGAATGTGAAGGACGTGTGAGTTACTGGATTGCCTCGTCGGCGCCGGTACGGGGGCCGTTTGTTGTCGTTCACCCGGCTGCCCTAAACTCGCCCGAGATGCAATGTACTTGACAGGTGGCCACTTGGTGTGTGGTGCTACGCACTCGACAGTGGGAGGTGGAACAGCCGATGGGTTTTCTTCGGCGCGCCCGCGATGTCGCCCGGCCGGTCGGGAGTCGTTGGTTGACCCATTCCTTAGCCCTTGGGATGCGCTCCTCCACCAGTCAGGGCGTATGCCCGCCCCTGCGTTCGCCCACCGCGGCGTGACCGCAGGCAGTCGGTCCCTCCTCCGGCACCACCCCGTGCTGCCGGGCATCCCTATCCTGCTCAGGTGAAAACCCAGGAGAAAGCGGCATCGTGATAGGTCCACCCCAGCAAGCTGTGCCGAGTACGGAGCTCATATCGTGACCGCGGTCAGGCGTGCGGCCGAGCGTCCTGTCCGGCGGTCGTGGTGGGCTCCGCTCGTGCAGTGGCGCAACTGGCGGCTGCTGGTGAAGCTGGCGGCGGTGCTTGTCGTGCCCGCCCTGCTCGCTGTCGGCCTGGGCGTCGTGCAGATCCACGGCGACGTCACTCGCGCCAACTCCTACGGGGGCATACAACGCCTGGTCAAGATGCGGGGTGAGCTGCGGACTCTGCTGGAAGCCCTGCAGATGGAACGCACGATGTCCGTCGAACGACTGAGTGGCGACACTGCCGGCGACCCGGCCGGTCTGCGGCAGCAGAAGCAAAGCGTCGACAGCGCACAGGCCGCCGTCGCCGGCACCAGGAAGCAGGACGTGCCCCTTACCGGCGTCGCGGCGCATCGTTATCGCGACGCCGTCGGCCTTCTTGCAGGCCTGCCCACCGTTCGCGCGCAGGTGGCATCCGACAGAATCGGTTCCTGGACCGCGCTCAACGACTACGGCGCGATCATCACAGGGCTGCTCGATCTGGACCAAGCGCTCCTCAGCGGGTTCACTGCTCCTCAACTCTCCCGACCGGCGACCGCGTTGTACGACCTGGAGGCGGCCGAGGAGCAGATCCACCGCGAGCACGCGATCCTGCTCCAGACGGCCGGCCGAGGCCATCCGATGAACCCGCGGCTCCGCATGGCGCTGCACGAGGCCGACGTACGCCTGCGGGACAGGCTTGCCGACTTCCGCACCGTGACGACCCCCACGGAACTGAGCGACTACCAGCGGACGGTGACCGGACCGGCCGTCAGCCGACGGGCGCACGTGGTGAGCGTCATGCTGGCCGCGCCCCGCGGCGCGGGCGCACAGCAGACCACCACCAGCTCACTGCCCGTGTCGGTCGACAGCTGGAACAGCGACTCGGAGAGCACCGGAGCGCTCGTCGACAAGGTGTCGGACGGCTTCCTCCGCACCTTGCGCACCACGTCGGCCCGGCTTCAGGACCAGACGAGCAATCAGGCGGGCCTGGCGTCCGTCATCCTCTTCGCCGTGCTGCTGCTCGCCCTGGCCATCGGTCTCGGGATCGGCCGGCATCTGTTGCGGTCGCTGGCCGTGCTGCGCTCCACGGCACTCGATGTGGCCGAGCACCGGCTGCCCGCCGCCGTCGCGCGCATGCGCGAGGGGCGGCAGGCGAACGTCGTGGTCGACGCCGTGCCGGTCCACACCACCGAGGAGTTCGGCCAGCTCGCCAGGGCGTTCGACACGGTGCACTCCCAGGCCGTGCGCCTGGCGGCGGAGCAGGCCGCGTTGCGCACCGACCTCCGGGACACCCTCGTCAACCTCTCCCGGCGCAGCCAGAGCCTCGTGGACCGTCTGCTGCTGCTGATGGAACAGCTCGAACGGCACGAGGAGGACCCGGAGCAACTGGCCAGTCTTTTCACGCTCGATCACCTGGCGACGCGTATGCGGCGCAACAACGAGAACATGATGGTCCTGTGCGGCAGCACTCTGGTGCGCTCCTCCCAGAGTGCGGCGATGGACACCGTGCTGAGGGGTGCTGTCTCCGAGATCGAGCACTATCAGCGCGTGCTCGTCCAGCCCAGTCCGCCCGTCGACCTGATCGGGTACGCGGCCGGTGACCTGGGACGGCTACTCGCCGAACTGCTCGACAACGCCACCGCGTTCTCCCCTCCGCACACCCAGGTGGTCATCGGCAGCACCCGGCAGCCCGACGGCTCGGTACTGGTCGAGATCCAGGACGAGGGCATCGGGATGGGCGAGAACGAACTGGCCGCGGCCAACCGGCGTGTGACGACGGACACCGCCATGGGTACGGCCGCGTCCCGGCAGCTGGGCCTGTTCGTGGTCGGTCGGTTGGCCAGTCGGCACGATATCTCCGTCCACCTGAGCTCGCAGCCGGGCGTCAGGGGACTGCGCGCCCGCGTGCTGGTACCGGCCAAGCTGGTCACGGCCCAGACTCCGCCCCGAGCAGGCCGGCCGCCGACCACGGCCGGACGGCCCGCCACCGCGCTTCCGACGCGGGCGCGCGGCCACCGTACGGACACCCGTGACACGGCAGCACGCCTGCCGCAGCGGCCGGTCCGCAAGGCCGCCGTCACCACAAGGCCTGTCCCCCCCGACAAGGACGTGCCTCGCAAGTCCACCGGATCGTCGTGGTTCACCCTTGCCGCATCGGCGTCGGTACCGGCCGCACCCGGTGCCGACCCCGACGGCAGCGTGGAGACACCGGTGCCGCGCGCCGCGGCCGAGGGGCCCGTGCCGGTCCCGTCGTCCTCGCCCACGGCCCCCGGCGGTCCGGAGCCGACAGGCCGCCCGGCGCCCGCGGCTGCTGCGGGACACCCGGCCGGGCACGGTATCCAGGAGCCCGAGCAGTCAGCCGACCTCACACAGGCCGGATTGCCCAGAAGGGTTCCGCGTACGCGACCCGCTCCGGCCCAGGCCGAGCGCCCTGCCACCGGCAACGGGGCAGCTGTGAGTTCGAACGCCGGCCGAGCCCAGAGCTTCCTCAGCAGCTACCAGTCCGGTATCCGTCGGGCGCAGCCCGATCACACGCACAATCCATCGGCCACGGGCAGGAAGAACCCATGACATCAACCCACTCCCCGGAGGTGAACCAGTTCGGATGGCTGGTCACCAACTTCACGCGGCGAGTTCCCAATGTGGCGCACGCCGTGGTGATCTCAGCCGACGGGCTGCTGCTCACCGCTTCCGATCAGCTGGCAGCCGATCGGGCCGAGCAGCTCGCCACCATCGCGGCCGGTGCCGTCAGCCTGGTCCAGGGTGCTGCCCATTGTCTCGACACGGGGAACGTGTTGCGCACGGTGATCCAGATGGAGCTGGGCAACGTGCTGATGATGTCGATTCAAGACGGCTCGTGTCTGGTGGCTCTGGCAGCTCCGGACTGCGAAATCGGCCAGATCGCCTATGAGATGACCGTGCTCGTCGACCAGGTCGGCGAGATGCTGACTCCGGAACTCCGCACCGAGTTGCAGCAGTTCCAGCAGGCTGCCGCCCGATAGCCCGCACGAGGTGAACATGAGCACCGGTGGAGGCCCGTCCGGCCCTCGAAGAGATCAGGAAGCGGAGGACGAACAGACCTTCGCCGATGTGCTCAACGCGTTCAGTCTCGGCAGCGGACGACGCAAGCGGAAGCCCTCTGGCTCGCGGGGCACGCCGCAGGACAGGACACACGACGAGAGCGGCGAAGCCTCGCTGCCGCCTGCCGCCGAGTCGTACGGGCAGACGCCCCGGTTGGAAGACCGGCCGGCCGCCTGGGAACCGGGGAACGCGGGGCAGGAAGCACCAGCCGCTTTCGTGCGCGCCTACGTATGGACGGGTGGCCGAACCGAGTCGCACTGGCAGTTCGAGGTCGAGACCCTGGTCAGCGCCGCCGACCCGACCGGCGTCCCGGGTGCTGCCACGCAGTGGGATCGTGCGGTGCTCGACCTGTGCCGGGAGCCGAGGTCGGTGGCCGAGGTGGCGGCACTGGCGGCGGTGCCGCTGGGCGTGGCCAAGGTGCTTCTCGGTGACATGGCGGAGCGCGGACTGATCGTCGTTCACGGGGCGACGACCGGTCTCGGCGATGCCCCCGCCCACGCGCTGCTGGAGAGGGTGCTGATCGGACTGCGCCGACTCTAACCCTTTCTCATCGTGTGGTGTCGCTTGTGCAGCGATTGGGGGTGGCGGGGCGCTGACCTGCGGTTTCGCGATGAAATGTGCGTTGACCTGGGGAAAGTCCTCTCGGTAGTTCTCACGGGTCAACGCCGTTTCCCAGACTCATGTGCCCTGGATGTGCCCTGGGGCGCTCGCCCGTGGGCTGGGCTCGGAAGCCGTAGCGGCTGAGCTGACCCGGCGGAGGCGCCGAAGCCTCCTGGGCACTGCAGGGCGACTGTGGGCCTATGGAAGGAGATCTTCTCCCAGATTTCTCCCGACTCTGGAGCGTCGGGGCGCTGACCGGATCTTGACGGTGCCGACGGCTACGAGTAGGCCGCGGACAGGACAGATATAAAGATGCCGAGTAGAACGCCGATGCCGAGCCACCGCAATCCTCGCTCCCAGTCAGGGAGAACCACCGGTGGAGGTGGGGTCACAGTCCAGGCTGGTCATGCTGTTCGCTGCGTGGACGTCGATTGACGCTCCGGTCCGTGCGCGGCTACGTTCTGCTGCATGCAGCGGTGGAAGATCCTCACGACTCGCGGTCACATCGACCACATGCGGGTGTGTTCTGCTGCGTGTCGCCCCTGTTGAGAGCCGTTCCGCCTCCAGTGGCCTCCCTCCGTGCCTGACAGCCTCGCGGGCTGTGCGCGGTAGCACCTTCCTGTAGTTGCCATCTCTCACTGCGCATGCCCGGTCGGGTGTGCGCCTTCTTGGCACGCCCGACCGAGCCGACCGGTTCGGATACGGGCTGCCAGAAACGGATACCTGATGCGTCACCACTCCATACCCGCGCGGGTCCTGATCGCTGCGGCCACCACTGTCGTCACCGGCCTGCTGCCGCTGGCCGGCACCGCATCCGCATCCCCGGACAGCAAGCCGCTGCCGCCACTGACGGTCCTTGCCGACAGGGGCACAGCGAGCCACGGGGACATCTTCGTCTCGCCGAACTCGGCGAACAGCGCCTACTCCAACGGAGTGGAGATCCTGAGCGGCGACGGTAAGCGTGTCGTGTGGTCTCACAAGACGCCGGCCGGACTCCAGGCGGCGGATTTCCGTGCCCAGACCTATCGGGGCAAGCCGGTTCTGACCTGGTGGCAGGGCACCGGGCTCGGCTCCCTGGCGAGCGGGGTGAACTACATCTACGACAACCGGTATCAGAAGGTCGCCGAGGTCCGTGCCGGGAACGGGTACACCGCCGACGGGCACGAGTTCCTGATCACGGGTCGTGGCACGGCACTCATCCTGGCGTACAAGCAGGAGACCGCAGATCTGACGGGCATCGGCGGCTCCGCGCACCAGGCGGTCATCGACGGGGTGGTGCAGGAGATAGACATCCGCACGGGCCGGGTCCTGTTCCAGTGGAAGGCGGCCGATCACGTGCCGTACGCGCAGAGCCAGCAGCCGCTGCCGTCGTCGCCGAACAAGCCGTGGGACTGGTTCCACATCAACGCGGTGAAGCCCGACACCGATGGTGACCTGCTCATCGATGCCCGGAACACGTGGACCACGTACAAGGTCGACCGGCACGCCGGCACCGTGCTGTGGCAGCTCGGCGGCAAGGCCGGCACGTTCAAGGAGCAGGCCGCGCCCGGCCACTACCTGAACACGGCCGGGACGATCTTCTCGTGGCAGCACGATCCCGAACCGCTCGGCGGCGGCCTGTACAGCTGGTTCGACAACGAGTCCGCGGGGGCCGCGAACACCGGGGCCGGGGCGGTGGAGGAGCTTCCGTTCAGCCGTGTCGTCACCGTCCGCGTGGACGAGAAGGCGCGCACGGCGACGCTGGTGAAGTCTGTGAACCAGCCGGACTACCTCAGCGCGTCCTCGCAGGGCAACGCGCAGCCGCTCCGCCGGGGAGGGGCGTTCGTCGGATGGGGATCGCTTCCGTACATCTCCGAGTTCAACCCCTCGGGGAAGGTCGTGTTCAAGGCCCAGTTCCCCACGGGCGTGAACAGCTATCGCGCGTACCGCTTCCCCTGGAAGTAGGCCGGTTTCGAGGGGGCGCAGCAGTCGGCTGTAGATCGTGGTCGGGGTCGCCACGCACGCCTTGATCGGTGAGGCCCGGAGATCGTCGTCCCGCTGACCCGCCCCGCACGGGCCGTACAGCCGGCCTGCGAGTCCGGCCTCGTCGACATGCTCGCCCGGCAGGGCACGACGGTGACGCCACGATGCACATCAACCAGCACTCCGCCGCATCCAACCCGTGGGCGCTCACCGACCGGTTCTCCGATGGCATCGTGCGCCGGCTGGCTGTTGCGCGACGACGGTGCGCGCGAAGGCGACGAGCCATAAGCGACCGGATGTCCAGGATGCTCACCGCCACCTTCACCTGATGAAACTTCAAAAACGGCTCTGGCCGCAGTTCCGCGGACTTGCGGCCAGAGCCAGATTCAAGGAGCCTCATCACACCCCCACCTGGCGCGGCGCATGAACAACGACGAGCTCACCCTCGGGGCGGTTCTCGCCGGCCTGGAGGAACAAGAACGTGAGATCGCCACGCTGGCCGAAGCGACGTGAGCGCGCATCACGGAACTCACCGCGCATCTGGAGGAGTTCGGCCGAATTGCCGAAGAGGTGCGCATCACCGGCAAGACGCTGCCGGCGCTGCCCGAGTCGGCCTCGCCGACACCGCCGCCCGTGAAGCTGCCGGACCATCCGGCCTACCAGCAGATCATGGCGGTGTTCGCCGCAGCCGACGCCCCGCTGCGGGCGCGGGCGGTCTGCGAGGCGATGGACCTGGAGATCGCACCCAACAACGTCAACAACGTCCGGCTCAGACTCAAGCGGCTGGCCGAACGCGGAATCCTGATCGAGTCCGAGCAGGGCTTGTTCGCCAAGCCGCAGTCGTAGCCGCCTGGTCAGGCCACGACCAGCCCGACAGCCCCACCCGAAAGCCCGAAACGGGCATCACGTTACGTACCGCCCTCTCACGACGCGCCCACCTCGCACGGCTGCATGCAGCGGCAAACGCGAAGACGGCCCGAGCCGCAGCCAAGAGGTCCACCGCATAGGCGGCCTCCGGCCGAACCGTGGCCCCCCTCGGGGGCCGAAGCCTTCACCATGTCGGCTGGGGCTTATCGAGGCGTACCTAGGACGGCCACTGGTTGCTTCAGGCGAACGCAAGAGCGCGGAAGGCGTTGCGGACGTCGGTCAGGGGCTGGCGGTCGCGGGTGTAGTAGAGCTTGTTGGTCAGCAGTACTGCCCACCGTCCTTGCTGAGGCGAGATCCACATGCCGGTGCCGGTGAAGCCGTAGTGGACCCAGATGCCGTCGGCGAGGTGCGTGCCAGGGGCGGGGTGCCAGAACAGGCCGCGTACAGGATCCAGGGTGCCGGTCTGGACGCTCAGCGACTGCCTTGTCCAGGCCGGGCCGAATCCGGCTCGCCCCAGGCCGGTCGAGGTGTCCAGCATGTAGCGCAGGAAGACGGCGAGGTCGTCGAGGGTGGTGAAGGCGCCGGCGATGCCACACACTCCACCCAGGAGCCGGGCGGAGAAGTCGTGGGCGGTGCCCTTGAGGTGAGTGTCGGTGTCCTGGTCGAGTTCGGTCGGTGCGCACCGTGCGGCGATCTCGGCGGGCAGTGGTCCGAATCGGGTGGAGTCCATGCCCAGTGGCTGCCAGGTCCGCTCTGTGGCGAGATGGTCGAGGTGCTGGCCGGAAAGGTGCTCAGCGAGGTATCCGAGGATGAGGGCGGCCCGGTCGGTGTACTCGACGGCCTCGCCGGGCGGGCGGTGCAGGGCCTCGTGAAGGACCCCGTCGCGGACGTCCTGGGGATCGGTGCCGTAGAGGTTCTTGAGCTGGGCGCGGAGCGGTACACCAGCGGTGTGGGCCAGCAGTTGACGGGCGGTCACTGCATCGAGCGGGTGCCCGTCGACCTCGGGCCAGAAGGTACCGAGCGGAGCGTCGAGGTCGAGCTTGCCTTCCTCCCAGAGGGCGCCGATGGAGGACCACACGGCGAGGATCTTGGTGAGGCTGGCGGCGTCGAAGACAGTGTCGGGCCGCATCGGCACGTCCGGCTCTTTGGGGTCGAGGACCCCGGTGGCACCGTGGGCGCGGGTGCTGGTGGCGTCACCGACTGCCCATACAGCGCCGGGGTAGACCTTGTCGCGAACACCTTCGTCCAGGAGGGCTTCGATGTGGTTGATGCCGTACGTCATGGTCTCCCTGTTCGCTGTGGGCAACCTGCCGCATAAGCGTAGTGACGCGGGCAGCACCGGTGGGGGATTGGCGTGTCGGACGTCGGTTGCGGGGCGTGGCCGTTGCGTCTTAGGTGAGTTGGTGGCCGACATCGGCCAGAGCCTGGGCGGTAGTTGTGAGTGGGTAGCGGGCGGCGTTCGCGTAGCCCGCCTGTCGCAGGGCGGGCAGCAGGCCGGGGGCTGTCCGTAGACGGTCGAGGTCGCGGGCGAGCGCGGCGGAGTGGGTGAAGTCGGTGGCTACTCCGGACGCGGCGAGGACTTCGTTGAGGCCGGGCACGGGTTGGTGCAGGACGGGCAGGCCGCAGGCTTGGGCTTCCAGCGCGACCAGGCCCATGGCTTCCAGAGAGGTGGAGGGTATGACGAGGACGTCGTGCTCGGCGAAGGCTTTCCACAGCCGTGGACGGCGGAGCCAGCCGAGATACCGGGCCCGCACCCCGGTCCGCTTGAGCAGCGGGGCCAAGGCGTGGAACTGCGCTCTGGGGGCGGCGATGCTCAGCTCGACACCTGGAATGGGGGACAGACTTGTGACCAGGTGCTCGGCACCCTTCTCGGCAGTCAGCCTCCCTGCGTAGAGCAGCCGCAGATGGCTGGCGGAGGTGCGAGCGGGTCGGGACGGGGGATCGGTGAGCAGATGGTCGGGGATGCCCCAGGGGATGTGGACGACCTTGCGGCGGTCGGCCTGCGGGGCGAGCTTGAGAAGGCGGTCGGCCATCGCGCCGGTGGGGACCACGATGGCGTCGGCGGCCCTCGCCGTCTCGCCTGGGGCTACCGTCCGCGGGCGGCGGCGCCCTGGGAGACGAAACTCCGCGCGCGCTGAGGGAGACTGGCGGCCTCCAGCGCAGTGTATCTCCCGCTCGCCACGAGTTGGAACTTGACACCCTCCCGGCCTTCGGGGTGCTCGTAGCCATCGGGGAGGAACCGCCGGTAGTGCTCGCTGGCGCGCTGGAAGAACTGCGGGCGCTCGGAACGGGAGAGACATCCCTCGAGATTGAGGAGGAAGAGGTAGTGACGGATCATACGAGTGAAGAGAAAGGGAGCCACGATGTCCAGGGCGTCGCGCGCCTCGAGCAAGTCGAAGCTCTCTTCGTACCGGTCGAAGACGTCGAAGTGGGTGCCGTCCGGTGAGCCTGCGGGGTGCTGAGTGTGCCGGCGGCGGATCTGGACGCAGTTCCATTTCAGGACGGCGATCCGGTCGGCGGCGAGCATGGCGCGGTGGACGACTGTGACCTCCTCGTGGAGGCCGTCGGGGAACGCCAGTTCCTGCCGGATCCACAGGTCGCGGCGGATCAAGCGGTCCCATGAGTAGGCGGGAGCACCGAACAACTCGGGCTGGTCCATCGAGGCGAAGGGCTCACGTCCTTGCCGGGCGAGCAGGTCGGCGGCGGCACCGGCCCATGAGCGGCCGCGATGGAGGCGAGTGTGCCCGAAGAGAAGAACATCCGGCTCATCTGCCGATTGCAGCTGATCGACCATCGCCTGAAGCGTTTCACCCCCGATGAGGTGATCGCTGTCCAGGAACAGCAGGTAGTCACCGGCGGCGTGCTCCGCCCCCGCGTTGCGTATCCGGCCGATGCCGGCGACGCCCGTCAGCCGCACGACCGAGACCCGCCCATCCCGCCGAGCATAGTCATCCACCAAACCCGCAGGGCATTCAGCAGACTGGTCCAGGACCGCGATGACCTCCACGTCCCGGAAGGATTGGTTCAGTATCGAATTCAGGCAGACCCCCAGCTGTCCCTGAAGGTCGTACGCGGCGACTATGACACTGATCATCGGCGTGAACTCCACTCGAAACGCTGCGAGATGAACAGGGGGCGGACCCGCCACGGGGGGTAAACGTGCCCGCCCCTGTCTTGATGCCGCCCACGTACCTCTCCCCGGAGAGCAGGCGGCGTGACCCCGACGGGGTCACTGTGTTCAGCGCGTCCCACGTCCTGCGTGTCACAGGTGGCGGCCCATCGTTTCAAGCTTTCCAAGCTTGTGCTCGATCTCCTGCTGCTGTAATGGCGCGTGCTGCCATGGCCGGTTCCGGTCGGATGGTGCGTCGCTGTGCCGGGGTGACGTCGCGCGCTCTGGCCTGCTACAAGCACGGCGAGCTCTCACGGCTGATCTACCGGCTCAAGCGGCATCTCGATCACAAGCGCGGCGGCAGACGCAGTTTCACCTGGACCGACTACCGCGACCTGCTCATCGCCGCACACCAGCAGCTCGGCGCCCCCATCGTGCTGGTATGGGACAACCTCAACGTCCACAAGGACCGCCGACTACGGCACTTCATCGGCACCCACGACTGGATCACCTGCTACTTCCTGCCGTCCTATGCACCGGACCTCAACCCCGTCGAGGGCATCTGGTCACTGCTGCGGCGCAGCAGCCAGGTCAACACCGCCTTCACCGACCCTGACCACCTCATGAGCGCACTTCGGCACGGTCTCCGCCAGATCCAGTACCGCAGCAACCTCATCGACGGGTGTCTCGCTGAAACCGGCCTCACCTTGACGACATCACGGCAACAACCTCAGTAGACGACCACATGCACAACGACCACGCTCTTACGGGCCTTCTGAGGCAACCAGTGGCCTGAACGCCTGTGCACTCCATCGCCGGCGGGCGCCGTCACCGCCGACGATTCAACGGAGGGGGGCATACCCACCTCAATCAGATCGGGGGCACAGGCACGCGGCCAGACTCTCCCTTCCGACCGTCCAGGGCATCTGCCGACGGAGGTAACTCCCGCTGATCCGAGGCGAGTACGGTCGACGCTCCGAGCAGTTCAGCCGATGGATCTATACGCCACCGGGAGTACGCCCACGGCCTTCCTCGGCGGGACGCCCGACAGGAGCCACTCTGTGATGGTGAAGACGCCAGGGCCGGGACTTCCGCTCCGCCGCCGCTTACCTCAGGAGGGTCGCCTCCGTGACCACCGCCACGCTCACCCGCACGAGCGCCCAACGCCGGGACCTTGGCGCTCTGTCCGGCGTGCTGTACGTCCTGTTCTTCGTGGCCAGTCTCGTCATCGCCGGGGCGCTGGGCCCGTCCGGCACGGTGACGCCGTACTCCAGCGACGCCGAAGTACAGGCGTATCGGCTGAAGGATCCAGCCAGGCTGGAGGATCTCTTCCGCATTCTCGGTCTGCTCCAGGGGCTGTCCGCCCTCGCTCTGTTGGCGTTCGTCCCCTGTCTGGCCGCGTTCGTCCGCAGGCACGGCAGCGACGCCCGGGCGGGCGTAGTCCGCTCGCTGGCCACCGTCGCCGGGGCCCTCCTCGTGCTCTCCGCGAGCACCAGCTGGGTTCTGGCCCAGATCAGCGCCAAGGCGGAGTTGTCCACGTATCGGGCCGTCTCGGACCTGTCCTTCATCACCGGTGCCGGGCCGGCCATCGCAAGCCTCGGCGTAGCGGTCTTCCTGGTCGCCGCAACGGGACGCGGCAGCCACGCCTTGCCCGCCTGGGTCACGTGGAGCGGCATGGTGATCGGGATGGCCAGCGTATTGTCGATGAGCTCGCTCGTCGCCGAAGGCGGCTCGGTCTTCATCCCGGTCGGTCGCTTCCTCGGCTTCGTCTGGTTGGTCGTGCTCAGCGTGTTGCTGTGGCGGCGCGGCGGGCGAACGGATGATCCCAGCGATTCCATCGCGCCGCGCCATCTGTGAGGCCGAGGGCGAGCAGGAGCGACGACCGCTGGGCCAAATCCCAGGACGAGGACCTCGACGTCGCCTTCCTCACGGTCGACCCGAAGGGCGGCAAGAACATCCAGGACGTCCTGGGCGGCAACAGCCTCGGCACAGATCGCGGCTTCACCAACGAAGTCGAGATCACCGGCTACCCCACCAGCCGTGACACCCCGATCTCCTGCCGGAACCGCACCACGAAATTCAGCGACACCCAACTGCGCATCCAGTGCACCGACTTCGAGGGCGGCACGAGCGGCAGCCCCTGGCTCGCCGACTACGACCCCAAGAGCCACACCGGCACCGTCATCGGCGTTCTGGGCGGCCATGAAGGCGGCGGCGACGAGGACGACGTCTCCTACGCCGCGTACTTCGACGACGGCATCGCCAAGCTCTACCAACGCGCTCAGGACGCGGACGGGAACTGACCCCGGCGGTGGGGGTGGTCGAAGGGGCGAGGTGGCTCCCCTGCTCAGGCCAGAGGCTGTGCCTGCCGGTTCAGTTCGCGGGGTATGTCGCTGCTCGACACCATCGACGCAGAGGGCAGCCGTCGCCGCGCCGGAGATGTCGATGTGGCTGACCGAGGCGAACTGGGTGCGGTCGCCCTCGGCCCCCTTTGTAGTTCCAGCCGCTGCCGTTGTGATGGTTGGCCCGGATGCGGGCGACGACGGCGTCGCGCAGCGATCCGTTGTGGTCGGCCAGGGTCGGATTCAGGGTGTTCCATGAGCTGGGATGGAACATGATCTGTGGCCTGGGCGGGGAGGTTCTGGGTGTCGGGAGCATGGGTGAACCACTCCGGCTCTCGTCAGTGTTTTGCCTTGCCGCCGTGCTTGTCAGGCGTCTTGGGCTTCGGTTCGGCGTGGTCGGCCGGCTTCAGTGTCTCCTGGGGGGCAGGCTGTGAGGGAGAGGCGGAGAGTCCCGGTGTTGCGGGAGAGGAGGGCACGGGCATGGTCGGACTGGTGCTGGCGGACGGATCGGCCTGCGGATCCTGCGCCGAGCCGGTGTCGTGTGAGAACCAGGCCATGCCGATGAGGAGTGCCACGGCGAACAGGGCGGCGGCGCCCAGCGCGGCCACGAGTCCGGAGCGGCGGAGGAACGGCAGGCGAGGGCGACGTGGCGCCGCTCGGTGCACACTCGTCTTCCATTCAGCGTCCGCCGCTGGGACGATGGTGCCTTTGGCGGGTGCGGTGGGCGGAGACATCGCGGGCCCAGTGACCCTCGACCCGGTGCCGGGACGCGCGTCCCGGCGAGCGTGGTCCTGGTGTTCCTGCGGCAGGGCTTCCGGGGCACCGAGCCAGGCCCCGCGTGCGAACCAGGCCGCCACATCCTCTGCCGTGGGCCGCTCCTGGGGCTCCTTGGCCAACATGCCGAGCAGGTAGTTCTGGAAGGCGGGAGGCAGGCTGACGCCGAGTTGCCGGGGCGTTGGAGGGACGGCGTCTAGGTGCTGATGGAGCACTGCGAGCGCGGAGTCTGCCTGGAACGGCGGCCTTCCGGTGAGGAGTTGGTACAGCACGCAACCCAGCGAGTACACGTCGGAGGCCGGACCGGCGGTGCGGCCCAGGGCGCGTTCGGGCGCGAGGTAGAGGCTGGTGCCGACGATCTGGCCGGTGGCGGTGAGGGCGTTACCGGGGTCGTCGAGGAAGCGGGCGATGCCGAAGTCGCCGATCTTCAGGGTGCCGTCTGCGTCCAGCAGGAGGTTGGCGGGCTTGATGTCCCGGTGGACGATGCCCCGCTGGTGGGCGGCGGCGAGTCCGTCCGCGGCCTCGGCGGCGATACGGGCCACCCGTTCGGCGGAGAGTGTTCTGTGAGCAGCGAGCAGCCCGGCGAGGCTGCCGCCCTCGACCAGGTCCATCACCAGGAACAGCCGGTTCTCGTACTCGCCGAAGTCACGGACACCGACGACGTGCGGGTGGCTGAGACGGCCGGCGGTCTGGGCCTCCAGGCGGAAGCGCGAGGCCGCAGTCGGGTCGGCATCCTGGGGGAGCAACAATTTCACGGCTACCGGTCTGCTCAGCGTCTCGTCGAAGGCGCGCCAGACCTCCCCCATCGCTCCGCGCCCGAGGGCGTCCCCCAGCCGGTATCGGTCCGCTATCAGCACCGTGTCTCTTCCTCATGCCCGAAGACGTCTTGATCGCGGCAGGCCATGACTCACCGCGGAAGCACGGACGAAGGTGGAAGGGTGCCGCAGCGGCCTTAGCGTACCTGCCCAGCGAGGGCCGCATTCGGGGGTGAGACTCCCTTGACAGGTGCCTGTCTGGTTGTGATGGCGTGCCATTTGTCAGGGCGCGTCGCGGAGTTGTGTGTCGCTGCCGGTTCCCACGAGCTCCACCGTGTCGCCAGGAGATGCGTATCGATCGCGCGTCTGAAACGTGATGGTCTCAAGTGACCTCCTTTGCAAGAGTTTTGACTTCGCGATCACCGCCTGCTGCTGGTGACACTCTTGGCGCGCGGCGCGCTGGAGAAGGTGACCCGGTCATGTGGGGTCAGGGCGCCTGCTCTCCTCGGGAGGTACGCAGGCGCCGTACGCAGGAGCGGGCTGGTTCCCCCCGTGCTGGCCCGCTCCTGCGCCTGCACGGCGGCTCGGGCATTCCGCGTGGCAGTGGCGCCCGAGTCGCCGTCGTGGCGACGAGACGCTTTTACGCAAACTGGTCGTCGTGCTCCGGCTGTGCCCTAGGTCCGCGGCCGGTAGGACGTGGTTGCCGATCTTGTCCGTGCTCGCACAGGGCGAGCACACGCCGCGTCGTGGGTGGCGCAGGCGGCCGGGTCCGGGCGCTCGTACGGCTGGCGGCAGACGTGGCAGTCGTACGTCGGCGCGCTCGGGTTGCCCTCCGCGGCGAGTAGCGATTCGGCGATGCCGTCGTCGGTGCGGCCCAGGTAGTACTTGCCCTCGGTGACGATCGCCATCAGGGGATGAGGGGCGACGGCGATGACGGCGGCGATGGGGGAGGACGACTGGAGGGTGTCGCCGAAGGCGTGGAAGTGCGTGGTTGGCCGCTTTGCGCAGCTGCCGACCATCGACATCCGGAACTTTCGTTCGACGGGTCGGACGGCGTGTCAGGGCCTGGCGATGAGAGGGGCGGTGGCCGGGTCGAAGTGTCCAGGGCCAGGCGCCACTTCCCCCCGGTGCCCGACCTCCTGCGGCATCCCCGTCTTCTGCCGCCGTCCGGCATGGTGCGCCCACTCCTCGGGCACGTGACCTCAGGGCCACCTCGACGAGGTGCCGCTCCGTCGCACACGTTCCACACCCGATGCAATGCCCCGCCGGGGATCCTTCGCCGCGTGACCGTCAGCTTTTCACGGACTGTACCGGCTGTGGAGTTGGACTGCCCGTCCCCACCAGGCCGGTGCCATCAGGGCACGTCAGGTCCGTCACCTCCAGGGGCGCCTGGGCAGGCAGGTGGGGGCGGGGCAGGGCGGTGGGCGGATCGGCGCCCAGGCGCTCGCAGGTCAGCGCGGAGACGAGGACCGCGTCGTCCACGGCGATCGCCAGCACGTCCGGGTCGGCCGTGGCCAGTGCCTGTGGGGTGCGCAGTCCGTGGCGGAGCAGCGCGCCGATCAGTCCGGCGGTGAAGGCGTCGCCCGCGCCGACGGTGTCCACCACCGCTACCTTCCGGCCGGGCCGGCTCATGCTTCCCGCTCCGGCCCGGAATACGTGGGCACCGTCGGGGCCGTCGGTGATGATGACGAGGAGCGCGCCGAGTTCCAGCCATTGCGCGGCGATCTGCTCGATGGGGATCCCGGGGTAGAGCCACTCGACGTCCTCACGGCTGGCCTTGACCAGGTGGGCGATGCCGACGCTGCGTTCCACGGCCTGCCTCCCGCGTTCCGGATCGCCCAGGAGGGCGCCGCGGACGTTGGGGTCGTAGCTGATCAGCGCCGTACCGCCGGTGCGCAGGCGCTGAACGGCGCAGTGGATGTGCTCCGCGGACGGCGGCGTCCAGGAGGCGACCGAACCGAAGTGCACTACGGCGGTGTCCTGCGGGGTGCGGGCGGTCTCGGCGTCGGTCCACTGCCAGTCCGCGGTGCCGTCCAGGTAGAAGTCGTAACTCGCCCGGCCTTCGGGGTCCGTGGAGACTACGGCAAGCGTGGTGGGTTCGGTGGCGACCGGGGCATAGGACAGGTCGATGCCCTCGGCCTCGGCCTGGGTTCGCAGCATGCGGCCGAAGGCGTTGTCGGCCATGCGGGCCATGAGCGCGGTGCGGTGTCCGAGCCGGGCCAGGCCGATGGCGACGTTGAACGGGCTGCCGCCGGGTCGCGCGCGGTAGTCCCCAGGCACGTCGAGCTGGACCAGATCGATGAGGGCTTCGCCGATCACGGTCACGCTCGGGGACAGCCTCGTCACATGTGTCGGATCAGTCATGGCGCGGTCCTTCGGCTGGGATCTCGCCGGAGCCCCGCTCGATCAGCCGGGTCGGCACGGTGATGGTGCGGGTGGGCGACTCGTCGCCGTCCAGCCTGCGGAAGAGCATCCCGGCGGCTGACCTGCCCACCTGCTCGACGTCCTGGGCGATGACGGAGATGCCCGGGCTGAGGATGTCGGCCAGGGGGAAGTCGTCGAAGCCCACCTGGGCGACGGTGTCCTGCAGGCCCATGGCGCGCAGCGCGCGGACAGCGCCTATGGTCACGAAGTTCTGGCTGGTGAACAGCGCCGTCGGCGGATCGGGCAGCGACAGGACCTGCTCGGTCGCGGCGATGGCCGCCTCCTCGCTGGACCCGACGTGGCGCACGATCTCGTCGTCGTATGCGATGTGCGCGACTTCCAGGGCGTGCCGGTAGCCCTCGAAGCGCTGGGCGGCGGTGGGGATGGAGGCGCGGTCGCCGAGGTAGGCGATGCGGCGGTGGCCGGCCTTCAACAAGTGGTTGACGGCGGCGATGGCGCCCTGCCGGTTCTCGGAGACGACGGCGTCCGCGTCGAGCAGGCCGGCCTCGCGGTCGACGAAGACCATGCGGGTGCCGGTGTGCTGCTCGTTGATGAGATAGCTCTGGTCACGTCCCGCGGGGACGATCACCAGCCCGTCGACCCGGCGGTCGACGAGCGCCTGGGCCAACTCCCGTTCCCGCGCCGGGTCTTCGTCGAGGCTGCCGACCAGCACCAGCACTCCGCGTTCCCGGGCCACGTTCTCCACGGTGCGGGTCAGGACAGCGGAGAAGGGGTTGGCCGCGTCCTCGACGAGCATGCCGATGGTGGCGGTGCGGCCGTCGCCGCGGCGCAGGCTGCTGGCCGTGAGGTTGGGGCGGTAGCCCAGTTTGTCGGCGGCTTCTCGGACCCTGGCGACGATCGCCGGATCGACGGTGGGGACGCCGTTGAACACGCGCGAGACGGTCTTGATGGCCACTCCGGCCAGCGCCGCGACCTCACGCATGGTGGGGCGGCTGCGGGTGGACCGGGGCGCGGCCTCGCCCTGAGTCATCGTTGTCTCCAACCGGTTGTGCGTTACCTACTCGTTGCCCGCGCATGTCTATCAGCGTCTTGACGGGCTCGTCCATACAGGCCCAGTATCTCGCCCAGTCAACGTTGTCTCAGCGTCGGCCAAGGGACGGCTCCGAAAGGGATCAAGCCATGAACATCTCCACCAGCCAGGTGCCGAGCCGCCGCAGTCGGCGTACCGGAGTGGCCGCGATCGGCGTCAGCGTCTGCCTCGGCGCCACGCTCGCGGCCTGCGGTTCCTCGAACGGAAGCTCCTCCTCGTCCGCCTCGGGCGGCGGCGGCAAGGTGGGTGTCTCGCTGATCCTGAAGACGCTCACCAACCCCTACTTCGTGAGCATGGAGAAGGACGCCAAGACCCAGGCCGCCAAGGACAACGTGAGTCTCACGGTGGCTGCGGGCAACACCGACGGCGACACCCAGACCCAGATCACCGCCATCGACAACGCCATATCCCGCGGTGACAAGGGCATCCTCATCACCACGAACGGCGACGCCGTGAACGCCGCCCTGAACCGGGCCAAGCAGGCCGGCCTGTTCGTGATCGCCCTGGACACCGCGCCGAACCCGGCCAGCGTCGCGAACATCACCTACGCGACCGACAACGAGCAAGCGGGCAAGCTCGACGGCCAGTACGCCGCGGCCGCTCTGAACGGCAAGCCGGCGGTCATCGCCATGCTCGACCTGTTCAACAACCAGGTCGTCTCCGTCGACATCAACCGCGACCACGGATTCCTGGAAGGCATGGGCATCGACCCCGGCAGCAAGACCGAGAACGGCAAGGAGGCCAAGTCCGGCAAGTACACCGGCGGCAAGGGCGGCAGCTACACGATCGCCTGCCACCAGCCCACCCAGGGCGCCATCGACGGCGGCCGCACCGCGATGGAGAACTGCCTGTCGGCCAACCCGAACATCAACGTCGTCTACGCGATCAACGAACCCGCGGGCGAGGGCGCGTACAACGCGCTGAAGGCGGCCGGCAAGGAGAAGAACGTCGCGATCTACGCGATCGACGGCAGCTGCGCCGGCTTGAAGAACCTGACCAGCGGCGAGTTCGCCGCCGACGCGGTGCAGTACCCGGGCAAGATGGCGTCCCTCGGCGTCGACTCGATCGCCAAGCTGGCCCGTGGCGGCAGCAAGCCCAGCGTGACCGACGGCAAGTCCTTCTACGACACCGGCACCGCTCTCGCCGCCGCAAAGCCCCTCGGCGGCCTGACCGTCCAGTCCCCCTCGCAGGCCGCCTCCGAATGCTGGGGCAGCTGACCCGGTCCGATCCCGGTACGCCGCCGGCGGGTACACGCCGGCGGCGCACCCGCACTGCACCACACACGCCCACGAGCCCGTGAGCCCCTATGAAGGCCCGCACGAGGGAAAGAACCGGAAGGACCCCCTGTGACCACCCACGTGGATCCTCAAGCCACACCGGCACCGGCGGAGGAGCTCCTCAACCGGCCCGCCACCCTCACCCAGCGCATCCACTCGGTGCTGCACCGACAGCCCGCACTCAGCCCGGCGATCGTCCTGGTGCTCGCCGCTGTTGTCTTCTCCCTGGTCAACGACCGCTTCTACGCGTTGCAGAACCTCTCGCTCGTCGTCCAGCAGGTAGCCGTCATCGGCTCACTGGCCGTCGGGCAGACGGTCATCATCCTCACCGCCGGCATCGACCTGTCCATCGGCGCGGTCATGGTGCTCGCCTCGCTGCTGATGTCGAAGCTCGTCGCGGACAACCACTGGCCGGGCGCGGTGGCCCTGCTCGCCGGGGCGGCCGTCGCCATCGCCGCGCAGGCCCTCAACGGACTGCTGGTCACCAAGATCAAGCTGCCGCCGTTCATCGTCACCCTCGGCACCCTCAGCATCTTCACGGCGATCACCCTCATCTACGCCAAGGGCCAGACCATCGCCCTGCAGCCGGGCAACATCCTCATGTGGACCGCCAACACGGTCTCCCTCGGGCAGCTGAACCTGACCAACGGCGTCCTGATCATGATCGCCCTGTACGCGGTGATCGGCTACGCCCTGCGCTACACCGCCTGGGGCCGGCACCTGTACGCCGTGGGCGACGACGTCGAAGCGGCCCGCCTGGCCGGCATCTCCGTCAACAAGGTGCTGCTCAGCGCCTACATGGTCGGCGGTTTCGCCATCGCCGTGGGCGCCTGGATCCTGGTCGGCCGCGTCGGCGGCGGCGACCCCAACAGCGGTCTCAACGCCAACCTGCAGTCCATCACCGCGGTCGTCATCGGCGGCACCAGCCTGTTCGGCGGACGAGGTGTGGTGCTCGGCTCGCTGATCGGTGCCCTCATCGTCCAGGTCTTCGTCAACGGCCTGGCGCTGGCCGGCATCGACCCCAACTACCAAGTCCTCACAGTCGGCATCCTGGTGATCGCGGCTGTCTCCGTCGACCAGTGGATCCGGAGTGTGAAGTCGTGACCACCGCCACCGCCCCCGTCCTCGAAGCCAAGGGCCTGGTCAAGCTCTTCGGCAAGGTCGTCGGCCTGAACGACGTCGACCTCACCCTCCACCCCGGCGAGGTCCTCGCCGTCATCGGCGACAACGGCGCCGGCAAGTCCACGCTGATCAAGTGCCTGTCCGGAGCCCTCGTCCCCGACCAGGGCAGCCTCTTCGTGGGCGGCAAGGAGGTCCACTTCAAACGGCCCCAGGACGCCCGAGAAGCCGGCATCGAGACGGTCTACCAGACCCTCGCCGTCGCCCCCGCGCTGGACATCGCCAGCAACCTGTTCCTCGCCCGGGAGATCCGCCGCAAGGGCGTGCTCGGTTCGGTGTTCCGCATGCTCGACACCAGCGAGATGAAGCGTCAGGCCGCCGACCACATCAAGCGGCTCGGCATCGGCACGCTGCAGAACATCAACCAGGCCGTGGAGACCCTCTCGGGCGGCCAGCGGCAGTGCGTGGCAGTCGCCCGCACGGCGGCCTTCGGCGGCCGCGTGGTGATCCTCGACGAGCCCACCGCCGCCCTCGGCGTCCGCGAGACCGGCCAGGTCCTCAAACTCGTCCGCGACCTGCGCGACCAGGGCCTCGGCATCATCCTCATCAGCCACAACATGCCCAACGTCTTCGAGGTCGCCGACCGCATCCACATCCAGCGACTCGGCGGCTGCGCGGGCGTCATCACCCCGCAGTCGCACTCCATGGAGGACGCGGTGGCCATCATGACGGGCGCGAAGAAGCTCGCCCCCGAAACGAGCTGAGAGGAACACCAGGGGAATGACCGCCGAGTACCGGATCGCCGAGGACCGCCTCGGCGGCGAACCCACCCTTGCCATCTCCGCGCCGGACGACACCGTCCGCGCCGTCCTCGCACTGCGCGGAGCAACCCTGCTGAGCTGGCAGGTCAGGCGCGAAGAGACCGGGCCGCTGAAGGAGCTGACGGACGGCTACCGCGACGAAAAGGAACTCCTCTCCCAGGACGGCGTACGAGCCGGCCTGCTGGCCCCCTTCCCCAACCGCGTCGCCGACGGCCGCTACCGCTACGACGGCCACGGCCACGACCTGCTGCCCGGCCACCATGGCGACCGCACGATCTACCACGGCTTCGCCCGCGAGACACCCTTCGAACTCGTCCACTCCACCACGACGGCCAGCTCCGCCCGCCTCCTGCTCCACACCACGAGCATCAGACCGGGCCGATACCCCGGCTACCCGTTCGCCCTCGACCTCGAAGCCGAATTCACCATTACCGACCGCGAGCTGAGTATCGAGATCCGGGCGACGAACGTGGGGGACACCACCGCCCCCTACGCGACGGGCTGGCACCCCTACTTCGCTCTGTCGCACCCCATCGATGACCTGGTCCTGCATGTCCCCGCGCACACCCTGATCCGCACCGACGCATCCCTCATCCCACTGCCCGGCGATGCCGCCCTGCTGCCACTGGACGACTGCCCCGACATGGACTTCCGGGCATCGAAGCGACTCGGCGACGCGGTCATCGACGCCTGCTACGCGGACCTGGCCCCTGGCCCCGACGGCCGGATCGAGACAGTACTCACCGATCCGGCGACCGGCGAGGAACTGCTGGTGTGGCAGTACGGCGGCTTCATGCATGTCTTCACCGGAGACACGCTGGCCCGAGACCGGCGCGCCTCCATCGCCCTTGAACCCGTCGAGACGATGACCAACGCCTTCAACCGCCCCGAACACGTCGCTGCACTTGCCCTGGAACCCGGTCAGCGCCGCGAGTTCGGCTTCGGTGTCGCGTACGCCCCAGGAACCTGACAACGGACGTGCCGACACCTGCGCAGAGTGTCGGCCCGGCAACGTGCCCCGGACGGAAACCGAAGAGGTTCGGCGCCATGGCCGGGTCCGGCGAGGGCGCCTTCTCGAAGAGCGCCTTGTCCTTGAAGGCGCGCTGGATGCCGGCCGGATCGCGGAAGAGGGTGGTGCAGAAGGCCGCTCCGTCACCGTCGGCGCCGGCACCGACCGCGGGCATGTCGACTCCGGTGCGGTACGCGTCGGCCGCGCTTGGGTCGGCATCCCGGAGGCCGGTCGGCACACATCGTGCAGCACGAGACCGACCACGACACACACCTGGAAGGTAGGGCGTGTCTGAAAGATCGTGTAAGTCCGTGATGTGACAGGCTGGTCAGGGCTCTGACCTGGGGCCTTTGGCCAGCCGGGACGGACGGACATGAACGACAACGAGATCCCGGCCGTCGAACCGGCCGAGGACAAGCTCGTGGATGAGGTCGTCGAGCGGCTGCTGGACCGCGCCGACGCCTCGGGCGCAGCCCTGCTGGGTGACGGCGGGCTGCTGACAGAGGTGACCCGGGCCGTGCTGGAGCGGGCCCTGGACGCGGAGATGACCGATCACCTCGGATACGAGAAGCACGATCCCGCGGGCCGCGGCTCGGGCAACAGCCGCAACGGCACATCGCTGAAGACGGTGCTGACCGATGCCGGCGCGGTCACGCTGGCCGTTCCGAGGGATCGTGACGGGTCCTTCGCGCCTCAGCTGGTACCCAAGCACGCCAGGCGACTTGCGGGCTTCAACGAGCAGGTCCTGTCGCTGTATGCCCGCGGCATGTCGGTGCGCGACATCCGCTCGCACCTGGCCGGCCTGTACGGCGTCCAGGTCTCACCGGACCTGGTCAGCAAGGTCACCGACGCCGTCACCGACGAGCTCGACGCATGGCAGAACAGACCGCTGGACGCCGTCTGGCCGATCATCTACATCGACGCGCTGTGGGTGAAGATCCGCTCCGGGTCCGTGGCCTCCCGGCCGGTCTACCTGGCCGTCGGGGTGGACATGGACGGCTGCAAGGACGTGCTCGGCCTGTGGGCCGGCGACGAGGGCGAAGGCGCCACGACCTGGATGACCGTGTTGTCCGAGCTCCGCAACCGCGGCGTCGAGGACGTGTGCATCGTGGCCTGCGACGGGCTGAAGGGCCTGCCCGACGCGGTCACCGCGACCTGGCCCAAAGCCACCGTCCAGACATGTGTGATCCACTTGATCCGTGCCTCGCTGAGGTTCGCCTCCAAGCAGCACCACACCAAGCTCGTCTCGGAGCTGAAGGCCATCTATGCCGCCCCGACCGAGCAGGCGGCCGAGCAGGCCCTCGCCGACTTCGCCGCGGGCGAGCTGGGCCAGAGGTATCCCGCGATCGTGAGGACCTGGCAGGCCGCGTGGAGCGAATTCACCCCCTACCTCGCCTTCCCGCCGGAGATAAGGAAGGTCGTCTACTCGACGAACCTGATCGAATCGATCAACGCACGGCTGCGGAAGGCCACCCGCAACCGCGGCCACTTCCCCTCGGAACAAGCCGCGCTGAAGGTGCTCTACCTCGCCGTCCGCGAGCAGATCACCCCCAGAGCACGCGATGTCAACCACGTCGCGGCACACTGGAAGAAGGCACTGAACCAGTTCTCACTCTTCTTCGAGGACCGGCTCAACACCAAGTGAAATCCGAGGACTTACACAAAGTTCCGTACGCGTCCGGAAGGTATGTCGGCGACGACCGGGGGTGGTGTCCGGGCACGGGGGGGGGCGTGCGGTCCCGCCGTGCCCGGGGTGCCGTCAGTGGACGGTGGCGCGGGCGGCTCGCTCGATGACGTCGGCCACCAGGCGGGGGTGGGAGACGGCGACGGAGTGCGAGGCGGCCACCTCGGTGGTGTGGGCGTGAGCCCGCTTGGCCATGAAGCGCTGCACGGCGGGAGGGATGTTGAGGTCCTGGGTTGTGACCACGTCCCAGCTGGGCTTGGTCTTCCAGGCGGCGCTGGTGGCCTTCTCCTCAAGAGCGGCCTGGGCGATCGGGCGCTGTTCGGCCGCCATGAGGGCGGCCTGGGCGGCGGGGACGTCGGCGGCGAACTGGTCGTGGAACTTGCCCTGCTGGATGTACAGGTCGGTGGCGGTGGTGCCGTCGGCCTGCTTGTAGGTGACCGGGTCGAGCGCGGCGGGGAGAGTGGAGCCCGGGTACTTGTTGGTGAGCTCCAGGGCGCTCTCTCCGGGGGCCGGGAGGAAGGCGGCGACGTAGACGAGGGCCTTGACCTGGGGGTCGTTGATGGCGGCCTCGCTGATGACGTCGCCGCCGTAGGAGTGGCCGACGACGATCTCAGGGCCCTTGATGTGGTCGAGGACGGTACGCAGGGCCGCGGAGTCGGAGGCGGGGCCGCGCAGGGGGTTGGCGGCGGCGACGACGGGGTAGCCGTCGGCACGCAGCTGGGCGATGACGCCGTTCCAGCCGGAGCCGTCGGCGAAAGCGCCGTGTTCCAGAACGATGGTCGGCTTGGCGTGTCTGCCGGCTCCGGCGGCCTCGGCGGTCTCGGTCGCGCCGTTGGCCGCACCGCTGAGGGCGAATGAGCCGAGCGCGAGACCCGCTGTGAGCGTCGAGACCACACCCGTCACCACTCGCTTGCGTCCGCTCCTGATGCTCACCACGACAAACCCCTTTCAGGAGGTTTCAGGTATTTCGGCGGTGGAGCGGGGGCGTCCCGACCCAGGCGCGTCACCACCTCGACTGGTGATGACCTTGTCATGACGATTCGTCACCCGTCAAGGCGGTGACGCACATCGTGGATCCGTCGGCCGGCGCGTGCAGCCGGTGACCGTGCGGACACGCAGGACAAAGAGATGAGGCGCCATGAGCGGCGACGACACGCCCCGCGCCACCCACCGGGGCCATGGCAGGCATGCGGAGTCCGTCGAGATCCCTTTCGGTCCCGCAGTCACCGACTACCGCACGACCCACGACGAGGACCAGCAGCGCATCGCGCGGGAGACCAACATCGATGTCGAGGCTTCCGGGCTACGGCCCGGACCGGTGGCCACGTACACCGGCTCGGTGGACTCCGTGGACAGGATGATCCGCGGCCCGCGGCTCTCGGCCAGGTGCTCGGCGCGGATCGGCTCGGGGAATGCGGCCATCGTCATGGACGTCTCCCGCGTCACCGGCTCCGCTGTCAGCTCGCTCGTCAGGGCGTTGAGGGCGGTCATGTTCCCGCCGCGCCCGTTGACGATCAGGATGCGGGAGAAACCCACCCGGATCACGGAGCGGCGGTTGTCCCGCAGCGGCGCGTGCAACGTGGGCAGGGTGAGTGTGAGGGTGTCGCCGAAGGTCGTGTGGTGCTCCGACAGGCCCGTCGGCACCGACGGCTTGACGTGTGCTCGGAGGCCGGCACCGCGCCCGCCGGCACACCTCCGCGGCCAGGAAGCCGCCCACGCCGGTGGGCGGATGAGAGCCGTGCTGCTCGGTGGCTCCCACGGGCAGCGGCAGGGAGTGACCGACGCGGTCTGTCGGTTGCCGCGTCGGTGGCGGGCGCGGGGGCTCAGAGGTGGTCGGCGTCGACGACGGCCTGGGCGAAGGTGGTGGGTGCTTCCTGCGGCAGGTTGTGCCCGATGTTCGCGATGGTGCGGTGCTCGTAGGGCCCGGTGAAGTGGCTGCGGTAGGTGGTGCCGTCGCCGGGCGGGGTGAAGGGGTCGAGGGCGGGGTCGAGGGTGATGGTCGGAACGTGGATGGAGGGCTGGGCCGCGAGTTGCTTCTCGTAGCGGTCGTAACGGGGTTCGCCCTCGATGAGACCGATGCGCCAGCGGTAGTTGTAGAGGACGATCGCGGCGTAGTCGGGGTTGTGGAAGGCCTGGGCGGTGCGCTGGAAGGTGGCGTCGTCGAAGTTCCAGTTGGGGGAGACGAGGGTCCACACGTAACGGCACAGGGCGATGCGCTCGTCGACGTTCTCCATGGCCTGTTTGCCGCGATCGGTGGCGAAGTACCACTGGTACCACCAGTTGTGCTCGACGGCCGGGGCGGCGGGCGTCAGTTGCGCCTTGAGATTGGTGATGACGTAGCCGGTGGTGGAGACCAGGGACGTGACGCGTTCGGGCCACAGCGCGGCGATGATGTCGGCGGTTCGCGAGCCCCAGTCGAAGCCGGCGAGCACGGCCTTGTCGATCTTGAGGGCGTCCATCAGCGCGATGATGTCCAGGGCGATCGCGGACTGCTCGGCGTTGCGCGGGGTGCGCCGGGACAGGAAGCGGGTGCTGCCGTGGCCGCGCAGGTAGGGGACGATGACGCGGTATCCCAGGTCGGCGAGGAGCGGGGCGACATCGACGTAGCTGTGGATGTCGTACGGCCAACCGTGCAGGAGGATGACCACCGGGCCGTGCGCGGGTCCGGCCTCGGCGTAGCTGATGTCAAGGACACCGGCCTTGATCTGCCTGAGTGTGCGGAAGCCGGTGTGGGTGCCGGGGGCGATGCTGGGCACAGTGGGCGCGGGCGTGCCGCCCGGCTGCCGGGCGGCGGCCGGACCGGTGGCGGCGGACGCGTTGCTCTGTATGCCGGACAGTGAGACCGCGGCCGCGCCGGCGCCCAGGCCCACGGTCTTGCTGAAAGTACGCCTGTTGATCATCTGAAACCCTCCGTCGTGCGTTCTCCGGTGACCGGTCCGTGAACTCCCGCTCCCGTCCCGAGCGCGAGATCACCGCGGTTCGTGGCGCGATGACCCTCGCACACGGTGCGTCACCTGTCAAACAGGTGACGCAAAAGTGCCCTTCCGCGCTGGGCAGTGGTTCAGAGGCTGTTCCTCCGGTGGCCGGGCCGGCGATACACACTCTCGCCCGCGACGAAATCGGACACATCCGTCACTTGGCGGTATGACGCGGGTGGTGACACCGCTGCCCGGCGCACACCTCGCGTACGACCGGCTCCCGGAGGCGGCACCGCAGGCGGCGGGCCGTGTGGCACACCCGCCGCCCGGAGGGCCGGATCTCCTTCCCCGACCCGCGGCTTCGGGGCTTGAGTCATTCGACTGAGCGTTGCCGTTCGAGGCCCGGCTCCAGAAGCCATGACCGTCCTCCAGGCCGGCCGGTGCGGCGCGGAAGGTGATGCCGAGCTCGGGGAACACGCGGTAGGGGTGGGAGTTGACCGTTCGCGGCGACAGGAAGATGCGCTCGCCGGTCTTCGTTTCCGTCAGGCCGCCGGCGACGGGGTCCGCGATCCGCCGTTCATGCCAGGTCGGTTCGGCCGGCTGAGCGTCCGTGGCGCGCGCGGCCGGCCCCGACACCTTCGGCTGGGCCCGGGCTCGTTCGGACCGGGCGGATGCGGCGAGCCTTTCGAAGGGTGCAGCCTTCCCCGCGTAGCTGCTGAACAACACCCTTGAACGGCGGCGCCCTTCCGTAGGCGGGTGGGATCACGCCCGACCGGCCGGCGACTGGCTGCTTTCGAGCCGGAATCCGGCGGGGCGCAGTGAATCCCGCACCCGGTGTGCTCGGGGTGTTCCGCTGTTGCAGGGCCTTGAAGTGTCAGGACGTTCCGATGCCGTGCAGCAGGGTGTCGACGACGACGTCCGCCGCCTGGGCGGGGCTCAGATGGGGCATCTGCCGCGACACGAGGTGCATGAGCTGCGGCAGCAGTGCGCTCGCCCACCCTTCCGGCAGGTTGGGGCGGAGCAGGCCTTCGACGGTGGCGCGTTGGAGGAAGGTGTCGACTTCGCGGACGAAGGCGTCGCGGCGTGCGCGGACGGTGTCGTCGGCGACCATGCGGGCCAGATCGACGGGCCAGGTGCGGTTGACGGCGATGATGTTCTCGACGTAGCGGTGCAGGGCGACGGCGACGGGGGCCTCGCGCAGCCGAGCGTCCTCGATGGCTTGCTCGATGGCCGTGAGACGGGACGCGTAGATGGCGGCGAGGAGTTCCTCACGAGAGGCGAAGCGCCGGTAGACGGTACGCCGGTCCACGCCCGCTTCGGCGGCGATGCTCGCGATGCTCGTGCCCGGGTCGGCGGCGAGCATCCGCGCCCCGGTGGTCAGAACGGTTTCCAGATTGCGTGCTGCGTCGGCTCTCACCGCAACAGTCTAGCCGTGAGATGTGAAACCTGAGACGCCTATCGCCGCTCTCATGTGCAACTCTTGGGCTTAACTGCTACGGTAGCGAGACAGATGTTGTGGTCATTGCCATCTGATTGAGTCAAGTACGTCGAGCAGGCGGTTTGCGCGCCACCCCTGGCACCCCGTGCGGAGGGGCGCTCCTTGAGACCGGTGCCGCCCACTCCGCCGACGCCGAGGACACCGTCCCAGCCGCTTGGGCGCCGAATTGCCGCACCCCACCCGGCCGGCGCCTTCGTTGGGTGCCGTCCCGCGCCCTGCTGGGGTGCGTCTGCAGGCCCCACCCGCACACTCTAAGCGCAGCGCAAATGCGAAGGATCGTGAGATTTTCATCTCGGCAATGTGTATGTAGTTAGATGAAGTGCTACGTTAGTGTGACAGTTGAGGCCCCAAGGAGAGAAAACGCATGATCATTTACGACCGGCTTTTCATCGGGGGGTCCTGGGTGGAACCGAGCGACCCGGAGTTGCTCGACATCGTCTCGCCGCACGACCAGTCGGTGGTCGGCCGCGCGGCCCAGGCGCACCCGGCGGACATCGAGCGCGCCGTGGCCGCGGCGCGGGCCTCGTTCGAGGCGGGTGTGTGGCGTTCGACGCCGCCCGCGGAGCGGATCGCGGTCCTGCGGCGGTTCAACGCGCTGCGCGAGGAGAACGCGGAGAAGATCGCGCACCTGATCTCGCTGGAGACCGGTTCGGCGGGATGGTTCACCCGGGCCGGACAGCCCGGCCTCACCCGGCAGGCGAACGCCTACCTGAAGGCGGCGGAGGAGTTCGGCTGGGAGGAGACCCTGGTGCCCTCCGACCCGGCGTCCCCGGTGCGCAGCGTGGTGCGCCGTGAGGCGGTCGGCGTGGTGGCCGCGGTGATCCCGTGGAACTCGCCGTTCTCCTCGGCCACTTCGAAGATCATCCCCGCGCTGGTCGCCGGCAACTCGGTGGTCCTGAAGGTGTCCCCGGAGAACTCGCTGAGCATGGGCTTCCTGGCCGAACTGCTGGAGCGGGTGGACCTGCCCGAGGGCGTGATCAGCGTCCTGCCCGCGGACCGGGAGACCAGTGAGTACCTGGTGTCGCACAAGGAGGTCGACAAGATCGCCTTCACCGGCTCCACGGGGGCCGGCCGCCGCATCGCCTCGATCGCCGGCGAGCAGCTCAAGCGGGTCAGCCTGGAGCTGGGCGGCAAGTCCGCCGCCATCATCCTCCCCGACGCCGACATCGAAAAGGCGGTCGCCGGCGTGAAGTTCGGCTCCCTGCTCAACAACGGCGAGTCGTGCATCGCCCAGACCAGGATCCTGGCTCCGCGCAGCCGGTACGAGGAGGTCGTGGCGGCGCTGAAGGAGCTGGTCGAGTCGCTGAAGGTCGGTGACCCGGGCGCCCCGGACACCTTCATCGGCCCGATGATCCGCCCCGACCAGCAGGAGCGGGTACGCAACTACATCCAGCTCGGCATCGAGGAGGGCGCCCGACTGGTCACCGGCGGCCCGCAGATCCCCGAGGGCCTGGAGAAGGGCAACTACGTCACGCCCACCGTCTTCGCCGACGTGGACAGCTCCATGCGCATCGCGCAGGAGGAGATCTTCGGCCCGGTCCTGGTGGTCATGGCCTACGACGAGGAGGACGACGCCGTCCGCATCGCCAACGACTCCGAGTACGGCCTCTCCGGCGGTGTCTGGTCCTCCGACGAGGAGCACTCCCTGGCGGTCGCCCGCCGTATCCGCACCGGCACCATCACCGTCAACGGCGCCCCCCTCGCCTTCGACGGCCCGTTCGGCGGCTTCAAGGCCAGCGGCATCGGCCGCGAGTACGGCGCGGTCGGCCTCGGCACCTACACCGAGTACAAGACCATCACCCTCTGACCCGACACCGACCACGGACAGATCCGCCGACGGCGGCAGGTGCCCCCGACCACCTGCCGCCGGCGCGGCGTCTCCGGCTGCCCACCGACGGCCGCGACGCCGTCGCCTTCCCCGGCCTTCCGCCGTACGTGCCCCGTCACCACGGGGCCGCGGCCGATTCGGGCCGAGGGCAGTGCCGCTTCCGGCGAACCGCTCGTCGGGCAGTCGGGGCAGGTGGCGCACGGTGTCGCCGAGGAAATGCGGCTCCCGGCCGCCTTCGACGACCTGGGCCGCGTAGTGCCCGGGAGTGTGCCCGCACGCGGGCCCCTCGCCGTCACCACCGTGGCCGGCCCAGTGTCCGGTTCATGGGATTCGCTGACGTGGCGCCACTGGGCGTCCTCGATGACGGCCATGTCGGCGTAGCCGGCGTTGTTGACGGCCGCCTCCAGGCGGCCGAAGGCCTCGACGGCCGTCCGCACCGCCCTCGGCGAGTTCGTTCGGAAGGGATTCGGTCACCGCGTCGAAGTCCGTCACCCGGAGGCCGGCGTCGCAGCTGTTGAAGGGCAGGGGTCAGCGCGCGGTGGCGGCGGGTGAGGTCTTCTTGCGGGCGCGGTAGGCGGCTGCCTTGATCTTGTTGCCGCAGGATTCCATGCCGCACCACTGCCGCCGCGTGCCCCGGGAACGGTCGATGTAGACCCGCGTGCACTCCGGGTTGCCGCACTCCTTCAGGAGCGGGACGTCCGGGCCGCTGAGCAGTTCGACGGCCTGCCGGGCAACGGTGGCCAGGGCCTGCCCGGGGGTCGCCTCGGTGTGCCGCCCGGCCAGGGTGAGCTGCGGCGTCGCGGGGGTCTTGCGCGCGGCGCCGTTGACCACGGCGAGTGCCTCGCGGTCGAACTCTTCACCCGTCCTGCGGTTGGTGACCAGCCGGTAGAGGGCCTCGCGCACGGCGATCGCCTCCCGGACGTCGTCCTCGTCTCCGGGTGTGATCGTGTCCACGAGTCCGGACTCCAGGTACCAGGCGTTGAGCCGCTCCGGCGCCACGAACATCTCGAACCGGGTCGAGCGCCGGGCGCGAAGTGTGGCCACGAAGTCCAGGGCCGGGTGCCCGCATACGAAGACATGGTTAAGATTCACATCACCATCTTGACAGGTGACTCCAGGGGAAGGCAAGGGTTGTCACCGTTCGGATCGGTGACCGCTCGGGGGAGGTGTGTGCCTGCGATCGTATGGCACCTCGCGCACGGAGCGCAGGTCAGGGCCGGAGACGGTGCCCGGCGGGCGCAGATCAGGACGGGGAACGGGCCGTCGTCTCCTCCTCCCGCTGCACGCGCCCTTGCTCCAGCCGGAGTTCGCGGCCGTGCCACCGCCTCCGCAGCCAGCGGTCGTGGCTCGCGAGGACGATCGCACTGGAACCCGGACCGAACGCGGCCTCCAGCTCGTCGCACAGGGTGGGGGGCAGGTGGTTGGTGGGCTCGTCGAGCAGCAGCAGTTGGGGCGGGCAGGCCACCAGCAGGGCCAGCGCGAGCCGTCGGCGCTGCCCCACGGACAGCTCGCCGACCGGTCTGCCCAGGTCGGCCTCGCGCAACAGTCCGAGCGAGGTCAACGGCACCTTCTCGGCCCGCTCGGCACCCAGCGACTGCTCGACGCGCTCGCGGTGACGCCTCGGTCCTGGTTCGGCAGGCCGGCCCTTCAGGGTGTGGGCTCTCCCGCACCGGGGCGGCGGAACCAGGACCTGGAGCAGGTCATGCGGCCTGCAGGGGGCCCGCGAAGGACTTGCGCAGGGACGAGGGGGCGGCGACCGGCAGCAGTGCGGCGAGCACCTTGCCCTTGAGCGTGCTTGGCTGCCGCGTCAACTCCACGTCGACCCGGGTCCTCTCACCCTCGGGGGTCATCCGGAAGACCCAACCGCCGCCGGCTCCGAAGAGCTTGGAGTCGAGCGTGGTGATCGTGACCGTGTCGCCGCCCGGCTTCCACTCGTAGCGCGCGCGTTCCCAGGCGGCGGCGGTGCCCTCGGTGACCTCGGCCCAGGTGTCGCCGAGTTCGTGCACCTGGAAGTGCTCGGCGTCGATCGTGGGCCAGGTCCCGGCGCGTGAGGGGCGGAAGTCGGTCAGCACCTCCAGCACGTCCTTCGGGCCGAGCGTGGAGACGAGATGGAACCGTACGACTGCCATGGGCCTTCCTCACTGAAAGAGTAACTGTTCTGACCGGTGGCGAGAGTGTTATGTGGCCGTTGCCAGTCAAGGTGGTTACTTTGCTGGGTGTCGTCGGCGAGCGAGTGCCGGTGCGGCCGATCGGCTGGGCCGCACGTTCTGCTGAACTCGGCTCGACAGCGTGGGCATCGAGCTCGCGGAAGAGTTCGCCGTCAGGGCGGTGCGATCGGCTCGGTTGGGCCCGGGGGCTGCTGACGCCGTGACGGGACGGGTTCGCCGGGCCTGTCCGGCACCTCGGTGAGAGGGTCCGCCGGAGTGGACGCCCGTTCGGGCAATGGCTTGACGGGCGGAGCGAACGTGCCGGTTCGACCGGCCGGTGTGACGGGTGACTACAGCCCGAGGTCGAGCGCCAGGCATGAGTAGTACGTCCACGAGCCTTCGGGGTCGTAGGCGTCTTTCGCGTTGCTCGGTCCGGTCTCGATCTCTTCCGTCATGTCCTCGAAGCGGATGCGCTCGGGGAGCCGGCCGTAGCGTGCGTGCCGGGCTGCGGCTGCCGCGTCCGGCGTGGATTCCTTGCTCATGGCCATTCCCCACTTCCTCGGTCGTGGATGGGGTCCTGCTCGACGGCTGGACGTGATAGCAGCGTGCGCCTCCATGCGTCACCTGTCAAGATGGTGACGAATGAGGGTGCGGGCACTGCTCATGTCGTTCCCGTGAGCGCCGGTGCCGGAAGCCGCCTCCCGGCATCCTGCGCGGCACGGGGAAGCCCCGCGTTACCGTGACGGCACCCGTAGAGGGGGGACTCCCACTCGCCCTGGAGGCTCGACGTGGCCATGGCCGACGACGTCCGAAGCATCGAGAACCTGATCGCCGAGTACGCGGAACTGGTCGACACGGGCGACCTGCCCGGGCTCGGTCGGCTCTTCGCGGAGGGTGTCTTCATCGGCGGCGCAGGCGCCCGCTTCGAAGGGCGCGCGGCCGTGGAGCAGATGTTCCGGGACCGTACGATCCTGTACGCCGACGGAACACCGCGCACCCACCATGTCACCACCAACGTCCGTGTCGAGGTCGACGAGCAGGCGGGCACGGCGACGGCGTGCTCGTACGTCACCGTCCTGCAGGCCCTGGACGATCTGCCGCTCCAGGCCGTCGCGGCAGGCCGCTACCGCGACCGCTTCGTACGTGAGGGCGGCCGGTGGCGCTTCGCGGAACGCGCCGTCCACATCCACCTGGTCGGCGACGCCAGCCGCCACCTGCGCTGACCGCCCTCGCTGGCCCTACGGCCGTCCGATCACGGCTGCGGCATCCCGGGTGGTGATGCGGCTCAGTGTGTCAGGGGTTTACCCAGGCGCCCGGGGTGTTGGTCAACGCGGACACGCCGGCGGGTAGTTGGGCCGATGCGACATCGGCGAGTGATACGCCCTCAAGGATTTCGCGCACGTTGGACCGCAACGCGATCCACAGGGGGAGCAGCGACTCGGCGGGGCCGGTGTAGGACAGTTCCGGGGGGCGGACGCCGCGCACCGAGACCAGCGGTCCGTCCACGGTGCGGATGACGTCGGCGATGCTGATGGACTCGGCGGGCCTGGCGAGCCGGTAGCCGCCATTGCCGCCGCGCTGGCTGAGTACGAGTCCGCCTCGGCGCATGTCGTTCAGGATGCTTTCGAGGAATTTGTGCGGAATGTCCTGGGCGGCGGCGATGGCCTCGGCTTTCAGTGGCCCGTCATCCCGTGACGCGGCGAGCTGCAGCGCGGCACGTACCGCGTAGTCCGCCCTGGCTGAGATCCGCATGTGTGCATTATCCCGTACGGCTTCGGTCGGTGTCCGTTGCGGGCGGGCCGCCGGGCAGGGGCGGGTGTCCCTGCCCGGCGGCCCCGGCGGCTCAGGCCGCGGCGGGGGTGTAGTGGGAGGCGTCGTCGCCCTCGATGACGTGGCTGAGGGTGCCGTCGATCCCGGCGGGGACGTCGCCCGCGACGGTCACGCGGTGCAGCAGGCGGGGCAGGTCGCCGTAGTCGTCGGGGGCGTAGTGCTGGGTGATCCGGTTGTCGAACAGGACGAGGTCGCCCGGTGTCCAGGTCACCCGCACGATGTTCTCCGGGCGGGTGACGTACGACTGGAAGATGCGCAGCAGGTCGCGGGAGTCGGACGGGCCGAGACCGACGATGCTCTGGGCGAAGCCGCCGATGAACAGCCCGCGCTCCCCGGTCTCGGGGTGGACGCGGACGACGGGGTGGGCGGTGCGGTACTTCCGGGAGACGAACCGCCTGCGGTGCTCGGCCGCCTTCTCGTTCTTCGGGGCGGCGTAGTCGTAGTCGTTGGTGTGTACGGCCCAGAGCTTGTCGGCCAGCTCGCGTAGCGGCTCGGGCAGGTCCCGGTAGGCGGCGGCCGCGTTGGCGATGAGGGTGTTTCCGCCGTAGGGCGGGATCACGATGCTGCGCAGCGTGGACGCCTTCGGGGGTGTACGGACGAAGGTGACGTCGGTGTGCCAGTGGTTGGCGCGGATGCCCTCGTCGCCGTCGACGGGCAGGATGTGGGGCTGGCCGTCGACGGAGGGGACGGTGGGGTGGGCGGTGGTGAGTTCACCGAAGAGGGAGGCGAAGCGGAGCTGGCCGGCGTCGTCGAGGTTCTGGTCGCGGAAGACGAGCGCCTTGTGTTCCAGGAGCGCGGAGTTGATCTCGGTGACGACGGCGGGGTCGAGGTCGGTCGAGAGATCCACGCCGAGGATCTCGGCGCCGATACGGCCGCCGATCCTGCGGATGTCGAAGCCGATGCTGGTACTCATGTGCGGTGTTCCTTTCAGGAGGCGATCAGCGGGGAGGTGATCGGTCGGGAGGTCATCAGGAGGTGATGGGCAGGGACGGCCCGTTGGACCCCGGTGGTCCGAGGGGAGGGCCGACGGCCCGTAGCGCGCCGGGGGTGCGGCCTCGTCCCCAGCCGATGTGCCGGCGGTAACTGCCGAGCAGGCCGGTACGGTCCAGGTGCTCCTCGTCGCGGGCGGTGGAGTCGTCGGGCAGCGGGCGGGTCAGGGGTGCGACGTAGAGCGCGTCGGCCGGGCAGTTCGCCTCGCACTGGAAGCAGGTCTGGCAGTCGTCGCGGCGGGCGAGCACGGGGATGCCGTCCTCGCCGCGGTCGAAGACGTTGGTCGGGCAGACCTTGATGCACTTGTCGCAGGTGATGCAGCGTTCCGCCGAGACCAGCTCGATCATGAGGCCACCTCCAGTGGTGCAGCCGGTGCCGTCGATGCGGTGGACGCGGTCGTCAGGGGCTCGGCGCGGGTCCACACCCGGTCGAGACCACCGGTGACGATGCGGTGGTGCTGCGTGGGGTCCTGGGCCGGGAAGTCGAGCCGCTTGGCCATGCCTCGGGTCTCCGTGCGCGCCAGCGCAGAGGCGTACATCCAGCGGGCATGCGCCGCCATCGCCGCCGCCTGCCGGGCCCGTACGGTGTCTCCGCCGTCGGCGTGCAGGGAGGCGCGCGTCTCCTCCCACACGCTGTCGAGCACCTCCAGCGAGGTGGTGAGCCGGTCGCCGTGGCGCAGGTAGTTCTTCTCGTACGGCAGCACTTCGCCCTGGACCGCGGTGATGACGTCCCGGAAGCCGTTGGCGGGGCCCGGGGTGCCGGTGGGCCGGAGCCCGGCTCCGCCCGCGGCCGCCAGGCGCCTCGTACCGGCGAGGACGCCGAGTGAGCGGGCGTGGCGGGCCGCACCCCGGCCGGCCCAGGTGCCGGAGGAGATGGCCCAGGCGGCGTTGTGGCTCCCGCCGCCGGTGAAACCGCCGCAGATCAGCTCACGGGTCGCCGCGTCCCCGGCCGCATACAGCCCGGGGACGGTGGTGGAGCAGTCGCCGCCGGTGATGCGGATGCCGCCAGTGCCGCGCACGGTGCCCTCGGCGAGGAGCGTGACGGCGAAGTGCTGGGTGAAGGGGTCGATGCCGAGCCGGTCGAAGGTGAGGAAGAAGTTGGGCTGGGCCAGCCGCATCGCCGTGCGGGCCGCCGCGTCCGCCCGGTCGAGGCGGCAGTACACCTTCTCGCTGAGCAGCGCACGCGCGATCACGGACCGGCCGCCCTGGCTGGCAGCTCCCTCCAGGACCGTGCCGTCTTCGTGGTAGAAGGTCGCGAAGGAGTAGAACGCCGTCTTGGTGACGGAGGTGCCCTCGGGTGCGATGCCGTACGCGTTGGAGAACTCCATCCCGGACAGCTCCGCGCCCGCCTCGGCGGCGAACAGGGCGCCGTCCCCGGTGTTGACGTTGCAGCCGAGCGCGCCACTGAGGAAGGCGCAGCCGCCGGTGGCCAGGACGACCGCCCCGGCGCGCACCCGGTAGGGCTGACCGGCCTGGCGTCGATGGCCCCTGGCTCCGGCGACCGCTCCAGAGGGGTCGGTGAACAGTTCGGTGACCGGGCTGTGGTCGAGGATGCGGGCCCCGGCCCGCTGGACACGGATGCGCATCCTGCGCATGTACTCCGGTCCCTGCAGTCCGTTCCTGAGCTGCTTTCCGTCCGGCCCGGTGGGGAAGGGGTAGCGTCCGGCCGCTGCCAGCTCGTTCATGCCCGCGTACGTCTGGACCAGCACCCGGGTCATCCAGCGCCGGTCGGCCAGGAATCCGCCCAGTGCCTCCCGGCTCGCCATGGCCGCCTCCCGCGCGGCGGGCTCCGGGGGGACGTACCAGACGCCGGTTCCGGCGGAGGCGGTGGCACCGCTGGTGCCGCAGTAGCCCTTGTCGGCGAGGACGACGTCCGCTCCGTCCTGGGCCGCTTTGAGCGCGGCCCAGGTGGCTGCGGGGCCGCCGCCGACCACCAGAACGTCCGTGGTGAGGTCGAGTCCGGTCATGCGGGCCGTCCTTGTGCTGCGGGCGTCACGGTGGTCGCGGTCAGCCGGTTGGCGGGGCGGGCCAGGCCGTAGTGCTCGCGCAGGGTGCGGCCGGTGTACTCGGTGCGGAAGAGGCCGCGCCGCTGCAGGATCGGCACGACGTGGTCGACGAAGTCCGCGAGGCCGCCCGGCAGATGGGGCGGCATGATGTTGAAGCCGTCGGCGGCACCCTGGGTGAACCACTCCTGCAGCTGGTCGGCTATCTGCTCGGGGGTGCCGGCGAACACCCGGTGACCGCGGCCGGCGCCGAGCCGGGCGATGAGCTCGCGCAGGGTGAGGCCGTCGCGGCGGGCGAGTTCGGCGACGAGCGTGAAGCGGCTCTTGTTGCCGTTGATGTCCCGCTCCTCGGGCAGCTCGGGCAGCGGTCCGTCCAGCGGCAGCCCCGTCAGGTCGGTGCCGAGCATCCCGGACAGCTGGGCGAGCCCGTACTCGGGCACCTGGAGGTCCGTCAGCTCCTGTTCCAGCGCGCGGGCTTCCGCCGCCGTCGAGCCGATGACGGGGGCGATGCCGGGAAGCACCAGCAACTGGTCCTCGGTACGGCCGTGGCGGGCGAGCCGCGACTTGAGGTCCTTGTAGAAGGCTTGGCCGTCGGCGAGGGTCTGCTGGGCGGTGAAGACGGCCTCGGCGTACTGGGCGGCGAACTCCTTGCCGTCCTCCGACGAACCGGCCTGCACCAGCAGCGGGTAGCCCTGCGGGGTGCGCGGCACGTTCAGCGGGCCCTGCACCCCGAAATACTCCCCGCGGTGGTTGATCTCCCGCACCTTGTCGGTGTCGGCGTAGACACCCCGCTCCCGGTCGAGCAGGATCGCGTCGTCCTCCCAGCTGTCCCACAGCTTGGTGGCGACCTCGACGAACTCCCGCGCCCGCTCGTAGCGCAGCCGGTGTTCCAGGTGCTCGTCCTGCCCGAAGTTGCGGGCCTCGTTCACGGTGCCGGAGGTGACGATGTTCCATCCGGCCCGGCCCTCGCTGATGTGGTCCAGGGAGGCGAACTTGCGGGCGGTGTGGAAGGGCTCGTTGAAGGTGGTGGAGACGGTGGCGATCAGGCCGACGTGCTCGGTGACCGCCGCCAGGGCGGACAGCAGGGTGAGCGGTTCGAAGCCGCCGAGCGCGTTGTGCCGGACCTTCCCCCACAGGGCGAGGCCGTCGGCGAGGAAGACGGAGTCGAGCAGGCCGCGCTCGGCGGTCTGCGCGAGCTGCTGGAAATAGCGGAGATCGGTGACCCGTTCGGGCTGGGTACGCGGGTGGCGCCAGGCGGCGTCGTGGTGGCCGGTGTTCATCAGGAAGGCGTTGAGATGCAGGTGTCGGCGGGTGGTCGCGGTCATGGGGTTCCTCGGATCGTGGGCCGTGAGACGCAGCGGGAAGGAGACCGGGGCGGGAGACGAGCGGGACGGCGCGGCGGGACCGGGTGGCAGTGAGACGAGCGGGCGGCCGGGTCAGACGTCGGCCGGGTCAGGCGTCGGCCGGTACACGCCAGGAGCTGAGCCGTCGCTCCACGGCCACCAGGAACTGGTTGAAGATCACCCCGATGGCGGAGATCGTGATGATGCCCGCGTACATCTGCGGGATCGCGAAGTTGAACTGGGAGGCGTTGATCAGATAGCCGAGGCCCGCCCTGGCACCGATCATCTCGGCGGCGACCAGCACCAGGATCGACGCAGCTCCGGCCAGCCGAACGCCGGTGAACATCACCGGCACCGAGGCCGGCAGGATGACCTTCTGGAACAGCCTGGGCGCGGACAGATCCATCGACTTCGCCAGCTTCAGCAAGGTCGGGTCGACGTTGCGGACCGCGCTGATGGTGTTGAGCAGGACCGGCCAGGTGCACGCGTACACCACGATGGAGATCTTCGAGGTCTCGCCGATGCCCAGCAGCAGGACGAACACCGGCAGCAGGGCCAGGGCGGCGGTGTTGCGGAACACCTCCAGCAGCGGACCGAGAAGGTCGGCGACCGGCCGGTACCAGCCGATCAGCAGGCCGAGCGGCACGGCGACGGCCACGGCGAGACCGAATCCGCTGAACGAGCGCACGAGGCTGGCGCGGGTGTTGTCGGCGAGCTGACCGTCGGCGGCCAGTCCCCACCAGGCGTGGGCGACCTCGCTGAACGGAGGCAGGAAGGTCCGGTCGACCATACCCAGTCGCGGTGCGGTCTCCCACAGCAGCAGCAGAGCCACGATCGCGACGGACCTGGTCGCCCCCTTGACCAGCAGGTGAGGCAGTCGGCGGACCGCCCGGCGGAACCGGGTCGCCCTGGAGCGGACCTGACGCACGCTCGACGGCGATGCGTCACGGGGCGCGGACACAGCGGATGTAGCAGACAGTGTGGATGCAGCGGACACTGTGGATGCGGCGGGGGAAACGGTCGGGACGGGCTCGGCGGTGCTCGCCGAGCCCGGCGCCGTGGCCTTCTCGGTTGCCGTGCCGGTTGTGGGGCTCATACGGAAGCCTCCTCCTTCTCCAACTGCTGGGCCCTTGCCACCTCGTCGTGCAGCAGTGACCAGATCTCGTGCCGGTAGCGGGCGAACTCGGGACTGGAGCGGAGGTCGTCCGTCGCCGTACGGGAGCCGAAGGCGACCGGCACGATCTGCTTGATGCGGCCGGGCCTCGATGTCATGACGGCGACGCGCTGTCCCAGGTAGACGGCCTCGTCGATGCCGTGCGTGATGAAGACGACGGTCTTGCCGGTGCGCTGCCAGATGCGCAGCAGTTCGTCCTGCAGTGACTCCCGGGTCTGAGCGTCCAGCGCGGCGAACGGCTCGTCCATCAGGAGTACATCGGGGTCGTAGGCGAGGCTGCGGGCGATCGCCACCCGCTGCCGCATCCCGCCGGACAGCTCATGCGGATGGCGGTCCTCGAACCCGGTCAAGCCGACCAGATCCAGGAACTCGCGGGCGCGTGTGGCCCGTTGGCGCCGTGGGACGCCGGTGGCCTCCAGGCCGAACTCGACATTGCCCTGTGCCGTGCGCCACGGCAGCAGCGCGTACTGCTGGAACACGATGCCCCTGTCCAGGCCCGGGCCGCTGACGGGCTGACCGTCCAGCAGGATCCGTCCGCCGGTGGGTTGTGCGAGGCCGCCGAGCAGTTCCAGAAGCGTGGACTTTCCGCAGCCGCTGGGACCGACCAGGACGACGAACTCGCCGGCCGCTATCTCCAGATCGATGCCGTCGAGGGCGGTGAAACGGGTGGTCAGCCGATCCCCCCTGCGGTCCCTGACGGTGAAGTCCTTCCGTACGCCCGCAAAAACGATCTTGGTCGTCGTGGATCGCGTGGTGGATTCCGGCATGGGATCAGCTCCCGCTCTTGGTGGCAGAGGAGGACTTCTGGTTGCCGTTGAACTCATTGGTGTAGAGGTTCGACAACGTGACCTGGCCCTTCTTGATGTCACCGCGGTCGGTCAGCCAGTCGATCCACAGCTGGAGTTCCTTGCCGGTGATCAGGCCAGCCTTCTCGGCGACGCCGTAGGAGCGCCAGTACTTCAGGGGTGCGGTCTCCTCGTTGCGGCCGCGCTTCCTCACGATGTCCGTCATCCGGGCGATGACCTCTTCGTGCGGAGCGGAACGGGACCACTCGATGGCCCGCCCCACGGCGGTGACGAAGGTCCGGGCGGTGCCGGGGTTCTGCTTCAGGAAGCGGTCCGTCATCACGTAGGTGCCTGCGCTGAATGCGCCGAGCAGTTGATAGTCGGTGAACAGCGGGCGGATGCCCCCGGCTGCCAGTGCCTTGTCGCGCAGAATGCCGCCGAGCACGGCCACGTCGATCTGCCTCTGCCGCAGCGTCTGTTCGGTGTTGACCGGTGGAACCACGAGGGGTTCGACTTTGCCGATCTCCGCCCGGGACAGGCCGCCTCGCTGCAGATAGATGTCGAGCATGGCCTCGGCGTGGGCCCCCAGGGTGTTCATCCCGACCTTCTTGCCGAGCACGTCCCGGGCCGAGCGGATCGGGCTGTCCTTGAGGACGTAGAAGCCGTTGTAGGCGTACTTGTCGGATCCGTAGTAGCTGATGACGGCCTTGATGGGGGCGTGGTTCGCGGCCAGTTTGACAACCGCGCCGTTGAACGCGCCGCCGAAGTCGACCTGCCCCGTGGCCGCGGACTGGATGTCCTGCGGACCGCTGATGGTGTTGCCGACCCACTTCAGCTTCACGTCCTCCAGATAGCCGAGATCCTCGGCCAGCTCCGGCAAGGTCACCTGACCCGCCCAGCCCTGATACCGGAGCGTCTTGGTCTGGCCCTTGCCGGAGGCGGCTCCGGCGGTCGTGCCGCAGCTCACGGCCACCGCAGAAAGACCGAGCAGGGAGAGGAACTGGCGTCGGGTCGATGCCGTAGTGGCCATGGAAAGTCCTGTTCACGCGAATGGGGACTGAGGCGGAATCGATGGCATGAGGAAGCCATGACCGAGAGGGGTGCTCGGCAATTGGGCGCAAGCAAGGCGGACAGCGAAAGGGCAAAGAGATCCGCGAGGAATGCCTGCGAGGAATGCCTGCGAGGAATCAGTCGCCTACGCCGAAAACGGTCGTGGTGGCCGACTGTGAAAACGGAGCGGGAGAGCGGCGCCCGTCAGCGCGTTGAGCGGCCGACGGCACAGATGGCGCTGGCCTGACGTCGCAGATCGACGTGCAGGCGCGCGGCGAGGTTCTCGGACTTGCTCACAGCCAAGAGAGTTGCAGCGGGATCCGGCCAAGTCAATGTCGCCTGCGCGGGCGTCTCGTATTCTGAACCGCCCGACATGTGGGCGAAGTGCGGCGTTCACAATTGTCTGGACGCCGAGTTGCGCGGTGAAATGACGATCATGCCGAGTCCGCCGGGGAAAGGCCCGGCGGACTCGCAAGGTCAGACGGGCATGACGAACGGCGGGTGCGCTCCGTTGAGGAAATAGTCCCCGACATCGCGGAGCCGGTGGGCGACGGGCTCGTACAAGGTGTGGGTCCGGGCATTGCGCCAGAAGCGGTCGAAGCCGAGCCGCGAGGAAGCGGAGCGGACACCGATGATGTCGAGGGCGCGGGCGGTCGACTCCTGTGCAGCCCTGGAGGCGGCGGCTTCGGCCATGGCCACGAGGACGGAGATCTCCGCGTACTCGTCGTAGGTGAGGTCTTCGCCGCGTACAAGGCCGCCGTGCACGCCCTCCTGCGCTTGATCGGTGAGCGCGGACGCGGCGCGGGTGAGGACGGTGAGTTCTCCGTAGGCGGACAGCATCTGCGGGTCCTGGGGGGAGCCGACCGGCCAGTCCGGGTGCCAGGGTGAGTGGCTCGCCCTGCTGTATTCACGGGCCTCGGAGAGCACTCCCTCGGCCATGCCGAGACGGAGCTGGACGGAGAGGAGACGCCCGACCGGCGATGCCAGAGCGGCCAGGGGCGACAGGACATCCTCGTCCGCGGACAGGGAGCCGAGTACGTCGTCGCCCGCGACCGGTACACCGTCGAACTCCACGCTCCCGCCGGCCGCGAGCCGCTGGCCGAAAGTGTCGGCGTCGCCGTCGATCCCCACCCCGTGATGGGCGGGATCGACGACGACGGCGAGTGGTTCGCCGGTGTCGGCTCGTACGGCCCGCACGGCGAGGCGGTCGGCGACCAAGACCCCGGTTGTGTAGCTCTGCCGACCGTCGAGCACGAAGCCGACGGCTGTCCTGGCCAGCGTCAGAGGCGGTTCCTGGCGGGCGAGACCACCACCCCAGAACCACTGCTCCGCCGCGGACTGCCGCTCGACCTGAGTGGCGAGAGAGGGCTCGGCGAAGAGCCGGGCGCTCCACGACAGGAAGTAGTGAGAGCCCAGGAGTTGACCGATCGCACCGTCGGCGGCGGCGATCTCCCGGACGACCGCGTAGGCCGTGGGCCAGTCCGCGCCGCCTCCCCCGAGCCCGGCCGGTACGAGAAGAGTCAGCAGTCCCGACTCACGCAGCCGGGACGCCTCGTCGAACGGGGCCTTGCCTGCCTGCTCCCTGGCCACCGCGTCCGTAGCCAGGTCGTCCGCCGCCTCTCGGGCCACGCGCAGCCAGTGCGCACGGTCGGGCCCGCTCCGGTCGGAATCCGAGGCGGGGCCGGACGGCGCAGTGGCAACGCCCATAGTGGTGAACTCCTCAAAGTCAGCGGCAGAGTGCGGTGTTGGGGCTCGATTGCTGGTCGGGCACGTACTTGTAGCCCACGCGTCGTACAGTGACGATCCGGTGCCGGTGCGCCGTGCCGAGCTTGCGGCGTAGGCGCGCGATGTGGACGTCCACGGTGCGGCCGTCGCCGATGTGGTCGTAGCCCCAGATGCCGGCCATCAGCTGCTCGCGCGAATGCACCTGGTGGGGTTGCTGCACGAGATGGGCCAGTAGCCCGAACTCCAGGTAGGTGAGGTCGAGTTCGCGCCCGTCCAACTCTGCTGCACGTCGCGCGGGATCGATGTGGATGACACCACCTCCCGTCTGCTGCGCGGGAGGTGAGTCCGTGAGGGCGACCGGCCGGATCTCCGGTCGTGCCACGTCCTTGGCGAAGAGCTGGGCGGGGTCGGTTCCTTCGGGGACGAGCACGAGGTAGCCGACGAGGGGTGCGGAACCGTTTCCCCCGTCGCCTTCCTGAGCGGTGTCGCCCACGAGGCGGAGATGGCGCAGGTCGGGAAGGGGCGAGTCCGATGGAGTGGCCTGGGCCGGAAGTGCCGTGGTCATGGCGGTCGTCCTTCAAGGGATACGTCGGGCCGTCAGGCGCTGCGGGTGGGTGCGCGCCCGATGACCTGGGATGAGGGAGAAGGAGCGGAACGGCACGCGCGACGTGTGACCGCGTGCCTCACACGCGACAGCAGGCGGCGCTGACGACGTGACCAAAGTCGACATGCCGACGACGGACGAGTCGCTGCTGCGTGTGGGCCATGTGCATCATCCTGCGCACCCGTTGGGCGGGCCGTCAACGCTTTCCTAGTAAATCGATAGGAAATGTAGGGAACGCAACACCGTGGGCGGGCTCACCGGCCACCGTCGGCCGTCGGGCGCGGTCGCCCTGGCCAGCGCTGAGATCACCCCACCCATGCCCAGCCAACGCAACAACCGTCCCACCGGTAGGACAACCTCTAGGCTGCTGCGATGACTGAGAAGCGGGGACAGGTGCAGCCTTCCGGAGTGTGGGCCACAGCGGTCGGGGTGGCCCGGGTGCGGGCCATGGAGACCCAGCGGGAGCACGCGTTGTTCCGCGACCCGCTGGCGCTGGCCTTCGCCACCGCCGGAGGGCTCGGGCCGGACTCGGCCCTGCCGCCGCGCGGTGACGAGGCCTCCCGGCAGCGCTGGCTGGGCGTGGCGTACTCCATCGTCATCAGGACGAAGTTCCTCGACGATCTGCTGGAACAGGCCTCTGCGGCCGGTGTCCGGCAGGTCGTGCTGCTCGGTGCGGGCATGGACAGCCGGGCCTTCCGGATGGACTGGCCCGAGGGCACCCGGTTGTTCGAGGTCGACACCGCCGAACCGCTGGGCTTCAAGGCCTCGGTGCTGCGCCAGGAGCGGGCCGTCGCCCGCTGCACCCGGATCACCGTCCCGGTGGATCTGCGCGAGGACTGGCCCGGGGCGTTGGCCGCGGCCGGGCACGACCCCGCGAAGCCGACCGTGTGGATCGCCGAAGGGCTGCTGATCTACCTGCCCGAGGATGCCGTGGAACTGCTGCTGGCCCGGATCGGCGCCGTCTCCGCACCGGGCAGCCGGATGGGTCTGACCCTGGGCTCGCGCGGGGTGATCGAGCGCTTCGCCGCGGACGCCGGACCGGGATCGGCGGCCTCCATGTGGGTCTGGGAGATGCCCGAGGACCCGGTCGGCTGGCTGGCCGGGCACGGCTGGGACGCCGAGGGATACACCCTGCGCGAGCGCGGCGCCGCCTACGGCCGTCCGATACCCACCCCGCCACAGCGGGAAGAACAGCCCGGCGGCCTGATCTCGGCCGTCCGCCGGCCGACCGGCCACCGGTGAACCCATCCGGCCGGCGCCACGGCGCGCCGGCCGGATCGGTGGACTGCCGGGTCAGCCGGCCGCGGCCTGGATCGCGTTGACGAATGATGAGGCGCGGCGTCACAGGCTCTGAGAGGGCTGGCTTCCGGTACCGGCTTCGGAAGCCGTTGGCGTACCGATCGGGCGTAGGCCGCCGGCGACGTGACCACGGCGGTCGGGCTGCCGTCCAGCGCAAGGCCCTCTCGCCCAACGACTTCACCGATCTCACCGAGGCCACTGAGCGGCTCCGAGCCTCCGAAGACCGCTACGACGCCACGCCACAGCCGTTCCAGTGCAGGTTCACTACCTCCGACCTGGACGATCTTCCGGTCAGGCTCGACCGGCACACCGCCGATCGCCACGAAGATCCTCTGTCGCACCGGCAGCGTGAACAGCCCCCGAAGGACTTACGGCACCGACGACTCAGCCGTTGATGTCGAGCGCTGTCCCGTACAGCCGAGATACCTTCAGCCGGATGACCACGCGGCGCTCGGCGACCAACTGCTCCAGGAACGCGTCTTCATCCTGCGGCTTCGCGGCCTCCGGAATCATCGCGAGCAGCTCTCGTCCGATCGCGTCCCCCGGCGTGGTCGTGATCTCGGAGACCTCGGCCTCGCCCTCGGCCACGGCGAACGACCACACGTCGCCGCCCGAAACATGCACGGCCGCGCGCGGGTCACGCCGGAGTTGCCTGACCTTGACGCGGTCGGCAGTGGTGGAGAACCGCACGGTGCGCTCTTCGGCGTCCCAGCTGTAGAGCATGGTGGTCAGATGAGGATGGCCACTGCGCTTATTGGTGGCGAGGGTGCCGAACTGCTGAGTGCTCAGCAGTTCGGAGAGTGCATCGTCGGACAGGGGCCGGGGTGCTGGACCTTGAGTCATGACGTGCTCAACTCCCGCGTGCACAGGGGGATTCCACGCCACCCAGAAGTCCGGCCACCAACGTCCGCAACAGACCTAGTCGCCGAGGATCCGCTCCCACAGCAGCCCGTCCCGCCAGTGCCCGTCGAGAAGGATCGAGGAGTGCGCGACGCCGTACGCGCTGAACCCGTTGCGGCGCAGCACCCGCTGCGACGGCAGATTCTCCAGGTTGGTGGACGCCTCGGCGCGGTGCAATCCGAGTTCATCCGTCATCACCCGGAGTACGAGCCCGACGGCGCGCCCGGCGTGCCCTTGATTCTGGGCGACACTGGCGATCCAGTATCCGACGGAGCCGCGTCGCAGGTGCGGCTGCGGCAGGATCCCTCCGACGGTGACCTGCCCGATCACCTGGTCGTCGGCGAGTACCACGCCCGGCCAGACCGTGCCGGCCCGGTATCCGGCCAGCAGCTTGTCGATCCGCTCCGCCTGGCCCTCCAGGGTGAAGAACTCGGCCGGTTGAGCCGGTTCCCACCGCCGAAAAGCCTCGACGTCCCGCACCCGATGCGCGGCGATCGGGGCGGCGTCGGTCGGCTCGATCAAGCGGATCCTGGTGCTGCTGTGCACGCGCTGGTCCCCGTCACGGTTGTCGGATGAGACGGCCAGCCTATGCAACGGTCCTCGTGCCGCCGATCCCTACGCCCGCCGGTGGATCGAGTCCATCGCAGAGCCGGTGTTCCCGCCGAACAAATCAGAGGGCATCGACGCCACTCACCTTCCAGCCGTCGGAGGTGCGCGTGAGCGTCAGTCGCACCCGGTTCAGGTCCAGCCGGGGCTCCGGGACCTGGGTGCTCTGGGTGACCTGGTTGACGAAGAGCAGGACGACGGCCTTGTCCGGTGTGGCCGACACGACGGACGCAGCGGGGGTGCCGCCGTCGGCGGGTGTGGCCACGGTGGCCTTCACCACGCCGTGGTACGTCGTCGCGGTCGGCGCGACCACCGTCTTCGTCGTCCTGCCGTACTGGTCGCGGAAGTGCCCGGTCAGCAGGGCGCGGGCCCGGGTGAAGTCCCGGTCGAGGTGCCGGTAGTCGTACGACAGCACGACCGGCGCCGCCTCCCGCGCGGCCGCGAGGGCTTCGCCCCGGGCCTGCTCGGCCTGCCGCCCCTGTCGGTACTGCCACCCGAGGACAGCTGCCAGGGCCAGGGCCGCCACGAGGACGAGGACCGGCACCGCGGTGAGCACGCTCCGTCCGCCCCTGCGCGAGGGCGCGCTCTCCTCCGGCTCATCCTCGAAGTGCTCGTGCTCGTGCTCGTGCTCGTGTTCGTGTTCGTGTTCGTGTTCGTGCGCGCGATCGTGCGCGGGCTCCGGCGGGTCCTCCCAGCCGCCCGCCGGGGGCTCGACGAGCAGGGTGCGCCCGGGGACGGCTTGCGCTTCCTGTCGGGCGGCGCGCTTGGCCGCCGCGCGGGCGGCCGCGGTCATGGTGCGGCGGCCCGGGGAGCCGGTGCCGCGGGTGCGGGAGGTCGGGTTCGCCACGGTGTCTCTCCTCATTGACGGCCTCACAGTCGGGTCAGTCGGGTCAGCCCACGAACGTGACATCGGAGGTCAGCCAGCGGCCGGCCACGCGCACGAGGTCGAGCTGGAGCCGGTAGGTGCGCGCCTGGCCCTCGGGCGCCGCGGTGTTGGTCACCTTGCTGTCGGCCACGACCAGGACCCGGGCCGAGCGCGTGTCGGACCGCACGATGCCCGCTTCCAGGACCTGTCCCTCGGACACCGACCTGTTCTGGGCGACGAGCTTCGTCAGCTGCGCGGTCTGGGCGGCGAACTGCTTCTTGAAGTCGCCGGTGGCGCCCTCCAGCACGGTGCGGCTGTCCCGGTCGTAGTGCCGGTAGTCGAGCGAGGTGAAGTTCAGCGCCGACTGGCGGGCCGCCGCCAGGATGTCCTGACGGCGCTGCTGCGCCGCGCGCTGGTCGGCCAGCTTCAGTCCCAGCCAGACACACAGCACGGTCGTCAGCACGGTCGCGGCGACGAGCCCCGCCGACAGCAGCCTCGCCCGGCCCCCCGTCATGCCATCGGTCCCACGAGCAGCCATTGCCACGACTCCTTTCCGAACACGGTCTGTTCGCCGCCCGTCGAGCCGATCTCGACGGGCGTTCCGTCCGGGCCGGTCACGGTGCCGGTCTCCGGGTCGTACGGGGCCACGAACGCGGCCTGGTCGGCGCTGTACCGGCCGCCGGCCGGGCCGGGGGCGTTCTGGGCACCGCGCACCGAGGTCGTGCTGCCGCGCGGTGCCGTGCAGCGCGCGCCGGTGTTCGCCGGGCGTGTGCTGGTGTCGGCGGGGTCGCGCCGCTGGGTGCCGTAGCCTTGGGTGCACGCGGGCGGGTCGTCGGCGTTCACGGTCAGCCCGAAGTGGGTGGTGCCGTCGCCGGGGATGACCGTGTAGCTGCCCGCGACCGTGAGCGGGAGCGTGACCAGGGCCTGTTGGACGCCGGGCAGCCGGGCCAGGGTGATCTGGCCGCCGCTGATGAGGTTGGCCAGCAGGACCGGTATGTGCGGCCGGGTGGACTTCAGCAGGGAGTCCAACTGCTGGGCGGCGGGCGCGGTGTTGCCGATCAGCTTGCGCAGGTCGCCGTCGCTCGACTTCAGCTGCTCGGTGAGCGTGGCCAGGTCGCGGGAGAACGACTTGATGGCCGAGCCCTGGTCGGCCTGTGTCTTGAGCACCTTCCGCGAGTCCTCGATCAGCGAGACCGTCTGGGGGAGCGACGCGGATGCCGATTCCACCAGCGCGTTGCCGGAGTCCACCAGCCGGCTCAGGTTCGGTCCGGTGCCGGTGAAGGCCTTGCCCAACTCGTCCACGGTGACCCGCAGATCGTCCTTGCCGACCGAGTTCACCAGCCGGTCGAGGCTGAGGACCAGGTCGGTGACCGGCAGCGGGGTCCGGGTGCGGCTGCGCGGGATCGGGCTGCCGTCCATGAGGTACGGCCCGCCCGACCGCCGCGGCTGGAGGTCGACGTACTGCTCGCCCACCGCCGAACGGTCGGCGACGACCGCGAGCGTGTCAGCCGGGATCCTCGGGGCGCCGTCCTCGATCTTCAGCGCCACCGAGACCCCGGACCCGGTCAGCCGCAGATCGCCCACGCGGCCCACCGGCACGCCCCGGTAGGTGACCTCGGCGCCGGGGAAGACGCCTCCGGACTCGGCGAAGTCGGCGCGCACGGTGTACCCGCGGTGCAGGACGTCGTCCACGAGGCCCGTGTACCGGGCGCCGACGTACGACACCCCGAGGGCGGTGACGGTCGCGAAGGCGAGCAGCTGGGCCCTGACCGTACGTGTGATCACGGCATGATCCCCTTCAGCATCAGCTCGGCGAGGCCGAGATCGATCCCGGGCGGGAGACGACGCGCGCCGTCCCCGTTGCCGTAGGCCGCGGTGCACACGGGCGGGCACAGCAGGGTGCTGCCGTCGGAGGGCGTCGAGGGCACGGCGGGTGCGGAGGGCACGGGGGGCACGGTCGGGGTGCCCGGCAGGGACGGGACGGACGGGAGAGGGGCGGGAGTGGGCAGGCCGGGAAGGGGCGGGGTCGCCGGGGCCGGGGACTTCCCGGCCGTGCCCCCGTTGCCCGGCTTGCCGGTGACGTTGCCGTACAGGCCCGCCAGGTCGAGGTCGGCGGTGATCTTCAGGTTGACGTAGTCGCCCTTGACGGCGTCTGTCACGTTGCGCGGGAACGGGTAAGTGGTGAGTATTTCAAGGGAGTTGGGCAGGTTGTCGCCCGCCTGGTTCAGCTCTTGCAGGATGGGCTGGAGCTTCTTCAGGTTGGCGACGGTGTCGTCGTGGGAGGCGTTTACCACCCTGGTGCCGGTCTTGCCGAGTGTGGACAGGGCGGTGAGCATCCTCGTCAGGTCCTTGCGCTGGTCGGCGAGGGCCTTCAGCGCGGGCGGCATGGTGTCGACGGCCAGGGCGATCGTCTGCTTCTCGTTCTTCAGCCGCTTCGCCAGCCGGTCGACGCCCTTGAGGGCGCGCACGATCTCCGCCCGCTGGCCGTCGAGGCCGCCGAGGAACGTGTCGAGCTGCTTCAGCAGGGACCTGACCCGGTCCTCGCGCCCGCTGAGGGCCTTGTTCAACTCGACGGTGATCGTCTTCAGCTGGGCCACCCCGCCGCCGTTGAGCAGCGCGGACAGGGCCGACAGCACCTCCTCGACCTCCGGGTTGCGGCCGCTGCGGGACAGCGGGACGATGTCGCCGTCGTGGAGCCGTCCGACGGGGGCGGTGCCGGCCGGCGCGGACAGGGCGACGTACTTCTCGCCGAGCATGCTCGTCTGCCTCAGGTCGGCGACCGCGTTGCCGGGCAGCTTCACCGAGTCGGCGATGCGCAGCCGTACCCGCGCGTGCCAGCCGTCCAGTTCCACCTTCTCGACCGTGCCCACGGTGACGTCGTCGACCTTGACCGCCGACTGCGGCACCAGGTCCAGGACGTCCCGGAACTCGACGGTGACGTGGTAGGCGTGGCCGTCCGAGGCGGCGCCGCCGGGGAGCGGGATGTCGTACCAGCCGTTGAACTCGCAGCCGGTCAGCAGCAGCGAGCCGGTCGCCGTCCAGGCGGCCACCCGCCCCAGGCGCTTCACGCTCATGCCGGTGCCCCCAGGATTCCGCCGAGGGTCTTGTCGACCGTGCCCGTCGACGCCGGGGCCGACGGCACCTCGGGCAGGGAGTCGAAGAGCTTCCTCAGCCCGGCGCAGTTGTCGTGGTCGTCACCGGTCGTCTTCAGGATCGAGCAGAGCAGCGATGCCGGATCCTGCGGGGTTTGCGCGTTGTTGCGGGTGTCGAGGGTGCCGGCGGCGGGGTTGTAGGCGTTCTGCAGGTTCGACAGGCCCGTGGGGGCGACGGTCAACAGCTCCTGAAGTGCGGCTCGTTGGGTGACGAGGATCTGGGTGACCTTGGCCAGGCCCTGCACGTCCGTGGTCAGTGCCTTCTTGTTGCCCTTCACGAAGTCGGCCACGTCACCGAGTGCGGCGGCCAGGTACTTCAGCGCGGCGGCGAGATCCGTGCGCTCGCCGGCCAGCTGTCCGGCCACGTCGGCGAGGTCGGTGTCGAACGACCGCACACTGCTGTCGTCCGCCGCCAGCGCGGCCGTGAACACCTGGAGGTTCCGTACGGTCCCGAACAGGTCGCCGCGCCCGTCGGACAGCGTGGTGACCGCCTGGGACAGGTCGTCCACCGTCTGGTGGAGGTTCTGGCCCTGCCCCCGGAGGTTGTCCGCGCTCACCCCGAGCAGCCGGGACAGTGAGCCCTGCTTGTTGGCGCCGTTCGGGCCGAGCGCCTCGGCGGTGGTGTGCAGGCTGTCGAAGATCCGGTCCAGCTCGACGGGGACGGCCGTACGGGACTCGGGGATGACGTCTCCGTCGCGCATGACCGCGCCCTTGCGGTACACCGGCAGCAGCTGCACGTAACGGTCGCTGACCACCGAGGAGTTGACGATGGCGGCCTGTGCGCCGGCGGGGACCTTGCGCCCTCGGTCGTACTCCAGCTCCACCCGGACCCGGTTGCCCTCCGGCGTGATCTTCCCGACCTCGCCGATGCGGACGCCGAGGACGCGGACGTCGGAGCCGGGGTAGATGCCGACGGTGCGCGGGAAGTACGCCGTGACGCGGACGGGGCCGGGGCCCGGCCAGAGGACGACGGCGAGGCCTGCGACGATGGCGAGCGCGGTGAACAGGGCCAGGAGTCTGCGGGTCATCGGGTGCCTCCCGTCCGGGGCGTGACCGGGGCGGCGACCAGGTTCTGGACGTAGGAGTCGAACCAGCGGCCGTTTCCGAGGGTGTTGGTGAAGAGCCGCACGTAGGGGGCGAGGAGCTGGACGCTGCGGTCGAGGCTCGCCTGGTTGCGTTCGAGCATCTTCAGGAAGGTGTCGAGGTTCTTCAGTGCGGGCCCGATCTGCTTGCTGTTGTCGTCGACCAGGCCGGACAGCTCGACGCCCAGCAGCGCGGAACTCTTGAGCAGCGTGTGGATCGCCGCGCGCCGGTTGTCGATCTCCTTGAACAGCGCGTCACCGTCCTTCACCAGCGCGGAGAAGTCCTTCGTGTGACCGGCCAGCACCTTGGTGACCCCGTTCGCATGGTCGAGGAGCCCGCGCAGCGCCTGGTCGCGGGAGGCGACGGTCCGGGAGATCCGTGACAGTCCCTTGATCGACGCCCGTACCTCCCCGGGGGAGTCCTGGAAGGTGAGGGAGATGGTGTCCAGCGCCTTCGAGAGCCGGTCCGTGTCGACGGCCTCGGCGGTGGTCGTCAGGTCGCTGAAGGCCTGGACGACGTCGTACGCCGACACGGTCCGGCCGAGCGGGATCCCGCTGCCCGGCTTCAACTGGCCGGGCCCTTTCGGGTACAGGGCCAGGTACTTCGCGCCGAGGATCGTCTTGACGCGGATCGCCGCGCCCGTGTCGGTGCCGAACCCGGGGTGGCCCTTCACCTTGAAGGTGACCTTCACGTGGTCGCCGTCCAGGCCGACGCCCTCGACCTTGCCGACCTTGACCCCGGCGATCCGTACCTCGTCGCCCGGCTTGAGCCCGCCGGCCTCGGAGAAGGCCGCGCTGTACGTGTCGCCGCCGCCGATCAGCGGCAGGCTGTCGGCGTTGAACGCGGCGAACGCGAGCAGCGCGAGGACGGTGAGGCCGACGGCGCCCACGATGACGGGGTTGCGCTCGCGGAAAGGCTTCAGGCGTGGGCGCTTGAGTCGGATCCTGGGCATCTTGGGCGGCAGGACGCGTACCTTGACCAAGGGCTGGGGGCGGGGCCCCCGCTTCGGCAGCAGCCGGGGGAGTCTCGGCAGCTTCGGTGGCAGGACCCGTACCTTCACCAGCGGCTCAGGACGGCGCCTCCGCCTTGGGACACGCAGTCTCATCCGCCACACCTCGCCCGCGCCACGTGCAGGTCCGGGGTGATCACCTGCTTGGTCTTCGGCAGCACGATCCGGCCGTCGAAGTCGCAGAGGTAGAAGTTGAACCAGGATCCGTAGGACGCCGTCCCGGTCAGCGCGTTGAGCTTGTTCGGCAGCCGTTGCAGGACGCCCTCCACGGTGTGCTCGTTCTTGTTCAGTGTTCCGGTGAGCTCGCCGAGCCCGGCGATGTCGTCCTTCAGCGGCGGACGAGCGTCCTTCAGCAGCCCCGACGTGACGTCGGTGAGGTCGCCGATGCTCACCAGCGACTCCCCGATGGGTCTGCGGTCGGCGGCCAGCCCCGAGACCACCCGGCGCAGCTGTGTGAGCAGCTCGGAGAAGCGGGAGCCGCGCTTGTCGAGCGTGTCCAGGACGGTGTTGAGGTTGTCGATCACCGAGCCGATCAGCTGGTCGCGGTCGGCGAGGGTGGTGGTGAGCGAGGCGGTGTGCGCGAGGAGGCTGTTGACCGTGCCGCCCTCGCCCTGGAGGGTCTGGACGATCTCGGTGGCGAGCTGGTTGACGTCGCTCGGGCTGAGCGCGGCGAACAGCGGCTTGAAGCCGTTCAGCAGGGCGTTGAGGTCCAGCGCCGGCTGGGTCCGGGACAGCGGGATGGTGCCGCCCGGCCGCAGCCGGGCGGTGATGTCGCCGGGGCCCTCGGTGAGCGCGATGTACCGCTGCCCCACCAGGTTGCGGTAGCGCACGACCGCGTGGGTCCCTGCGAGCAGCGGCCGGTCCGCGCCGACGGTGAACGTGACCTCCGCCAGGGTCCGGTCCTTGATCCGGATGCCCTCGACCTCTCCCACCCGCACTCCGGCCACGCGGATGTCGTCGCCGGTCTCCAGCCCGGTGACGTCGGTGAACACGGCGTGGTAGGTGTCCGTCGGGGTGAAGGAGATGTTGACGATGGTGGCGGCGAGCAGCGCCGTCGCCGCGATCGTGACCAGCGCGAACAGGCTGAACTTGACCAGCGGGGCGGCGGTCTGCCGGGCTCCTGACCTGTTCATACGACACTCACCGCCGTTCCGCGCGCGAGCGGACCGAACAGCAGGGTCGCGACCGGCGGCACCTGGTCGGCGGGGACGCCCAGGACGGGGGCCACGAGCGAGCCGACGGCCCGCTGCTCGGCCCGGGTGGCGGACACGTTGACACCTCCGGGGAGTGCGCCGGAGGAACCTCCGGCCGACGTACCGTCGTCGAGACGGGGTTTCGGGCCGGGCACCTGAGGATGCGGCAGGCCACGGCAGTTCGGGCCGGACCGCTCGCCGTACACCGGCTCCTCACCGGGCCGGTACGCCCCCTGCGGCCGGACGACTTCGAGAGTGATCCGCATCTCGCCGCCCCGGAACGCGTCCTCCGAGGCCTTCTCCTGCCGGACCAGGCCCTGGAACAGGCATGGGTACTCGGGGGAGTAGCGGGCGAAGAGCTCCAGCGTGGGGCGGGAGACCCGGCCCAGGGTGATCAGCCGGTCGCCGTTCTCGGACAGGAAGCCGTTCGCCGTGTCCGCCACGGAAGCGGTGGAGCGGAGCGCGGCGGCCAGCTGGTCCTTCTTGTCGACGATCGTGCGGCTGGTGGTGACCGTGTTGCGCAGGATCCGCATCAGGTCGGGCGCGGCGTCGCCGTACACCTCGGCGACGTCCGCGAATCGCGAGATGTCCTCCTTGAGGGAGGGCATGTGCGGGTTGAGACGGCGCAGATACCCCTCGACGCGGGTGAGGTTGTCACCGATCCGGTCGCCGCGGCCCTCCAGCGCGGTGGCGAACGCCGAGAGCGTGGCGTCGAGTTCACCCGGCTGGACCGTGCGCAGCAGCGGCAGCAGGTCGTTCAGCAGCTGCTGCACCTCGATGCCGGCCTTCGTGCGGTCCTGGGTGATGACGTCTCCGGCGCGGATGGGCCGAGCCGACGACCGCGCAGAGTGCGGGGGCGGGACCAGGTCGACGTACTTCTCGCCGAACAGCGTCTTGGGCAGCAGGCGGGCATGCACGTCCGAGGGGATGTACGGGACGTACCGGGGATCGAGCGCGATGTCGAGCGTGGCCTTCGTGCCGTCCGCGTGCACCTCGCGCACCTCGCCGACCAGCAGCCCGCGCAGCTTGACGTCCGCGCGCGGATCGAGCTGGTTGCCGAGGGTGCCGGCCTGAAGGGTGATGGGCACGACGGACGTGAACGCCTGCTGGTAGACGGCCACCGCGAGAGACAGCAGCAGCGCGAGCACGGCGAGGAAGGCGATGCCGTACAGCCTGAGTCTCATTCTGTGCATGCGCACCGCTCTCACCCCGCTATCCGTACGGTCGTGGTGGCGCCCCAGATCGCGAGGCTCAGGAAGAAGTCCAGGACGTTGACGGCGACGATCGAGGTCCGCACCGCACGGCCCACCGCGACGCCGACGCCCGCCGGGCCGCCGCTCGCGTGGTAGCCGTAGTAGCAGTGCACCAGGATGATCAGCACGGCGAAGACGATCACCTTGCCGAAGGACCAGAAGACGTCGACGGGCGGCAGGTACTGGTGGAAGTAGTGGTCGTACGTGCCCGTCGACTGCCCGTAGTAGCCGGTGGTGATGGTGCGGGCGGCCAGGTACGAGGAGAGCAGCCCGATCACGTACAGCGGGATCACCGCGGCGAAGCCGGCGATCATCCTCGTCGTCACCAGGAACGGCAGCGACGGGACGCCCATCACCTCCAGCGCGTCGGTCTCCTCACTGATCCGCATCGCACCGAGCTGCGCGGTGAACCCGGCGCCGACCGTCGCGGACAGGGCGAGCCCGGCCACCAGCGGGGCGATCTCCCGGGTGTTGAAGTACGCCGACAGGAACGCCACGAAGTTGGAGGTGCCGAGCTGGTTGAGGGCCGCGTAGCCCTGGAGGCCGACCTCGGTGCCGGTGAAGAAGGACAGGAACGCGATCACGCCGACCGTGCCGCCGACGACGGCGAGTGCGCCGCGCCCGAAGCTCACCTCGGCGAGCAGCCGCAGTACCTCCTTCTTGTAGCGGCGCAGGGTGCGGCCCGTCCATGCCAGGGAGCGTCCGTAGAAGGACAGTTGGGCGCCCAGCTCTTCGAGTGAGCGCAAGGGGCGATCGAGGACTTTTTGAGGTCTCATCGGCTAACCCCTCTGCGGGACGACCTGGAAGTACACCGCGGTCATCACGAAGTTGGTCACGAACAGCAACATGAAGGTGATCACCACGGACTGGTTGACGGCATCGCCCACGCCCTTCGGACCGCCCTGTGCGGTCAGCCCCTTGTACGAGGCGACGATCGCCGCGATGGCCCCGAACACGAGCGCCTTGACCTCTGCCGCCCACAGGTCGGACAGCTGCGCGAGGGTGGTGAAGGACGCCAGGTAGGCGCCGGGCGTGCCGTGCTGGAGGACGACGTTGAAGAAGTAGCCGCCCGCGACACCGACGACCGAAACGAGGCCGTTGAGGAGCACGGCCACGACCATCGACGCCAGCACGCGCGGTACGACGAGCCGGTGGATCGGGTCGATGCCGAGCACCTGCATCGCGTCGATCTCGTCCCGGATCTTGCGCGCCCCGAGGTCCGCACAGATCGCCGTGCCGCCCGCGCCCGCGATGAGCAGCGCGGTGACGATCGGCGAGGCCTCGCGCAGCACCGCGAGCACGGACGCGGCACCGGAGAAGGACTGTGCGCCGAGCTGCCGGGTCAGGCTGCCGATCTGCAGAGCGATGACCGCCCCGAAGGGGATCGAGACCAGTGCCGTCGGCAGGATCGTGACGCTTGCGACGAACCACGCCTGCTGGATGAACTCCCGTGCCTGGAAGGGCCGTCGGGGCAGGGTCCGGACGACGTCCAGGGCCATCGCGAAGAGGTTGCCCGAGTGCCGGAGCGCACCTGTCGGGGAGAGTCTCATGCGCTGCTCACCCCCGTCCCGCGCAGCTCTGCCTCCCGTCTCGCGATCGCCTCCCAGCGGGGCGGGCGGGTGATGCCGGGGCTGGGCAGTAGGCGGGGAGTCAGGTCCCGGACGCGTGGGCCCTCGTCGATCCGGGCCAGCTCCTGCTCGACCTGGGCCGCGTCCTTCTCCTCCGCCATGCCGATCGGCCCCTGCATCCGGCCGTTCAGGAACTGCCGCACGACGGGCTCGTCACTGGTCAGCAGCTCCTCGCGGGGCCCGAACAGCACCAGCTCGCGCCGGAACAGCAGCCCGATGTTGTCCGGGACCTGGCGGGCCGAGGCGATGTCGTGGGTGACGATCAGGAAGGTCGCGTCGATCTGTGCGTTGAGGTCGACGATGAGCTGGTTGAGGTAGGCCACGCGGACCGGGTCCAGGCCCGAGTCCGGCTCGTCGAACAGGATGATCTCCGGGTCGAGGACCAGGGCGCGGGCGAGCCCGGCCCGCTTGCGCATGCCGCCGGAGATCTCGCCGGGCAGCTTCTCCTCGGCGCCGATCAGCCCGACCATGTCCATCTTCTCCAGCACGACGCGCCGGATCTCGCTCTCGGACCTGCGGGTGTGCTCGCGCAATGGGAAGGCGATGTTGTCGTACAGGTTCATCGAGCCGAACAGCGCGCCGTCCTGGAACAGCACGCCGAAAAGCTTCCGCACCTCGTACAGGTCGTGCTCACGGAGCCTGGTGATGTCCCGGCCCTGGATCGTGATGGAGCCGCGCTCCGGCTTCAGCAGCCCCACGAGCGTCTTGAGGAACACCGACTTGCCCGTCCCCGAGGGGCCGAGCATCACCGACACCTCCCCGGCGGGCAGCGTCAGCGAGACGTCCTGCCAGATGACCTGGTGGCCGAAGGACTTGGTCAGCCCTTCCACACAGATCTCGACACCCATCCGGTCCCACCCTTCGCCCGTGGAGCAGCTCCGACATCTGCTCTACGGGGAGGCGAGGGACGTCCGTCGCGACGACCGGGAAATTTTTTCGGACGTGTTTACGGCGTGCTACGGCAGCTTCGGCGACGGCGTATTCGACGGCGTCCTCGGGGCAGGGACAGGGGCGGAGGACGGAGCGGCCGGTACCGCCGGGGCCGGGGGCAGCGACGGGACCGACGAGGCGGCCGACCTCGTCGGCAGGCCCGGCACCTCGGGTACGCCGGGCAGCCGCGGGACCTGTGGCGCCGACAGCCCCGGGAGCGCGGACGAGGACACGCCCGGCAGGGACGGCACGGGCACCGGCAGCGGCTGGGACTTCCCCCCGGTCGGCGAGGGCGTCCGACGCCGGGTCCCGGGCGCCGGGGGCGAGGAGGTGCGCGTCTCGGGGGTGTTCCCCCGGCCCGTGGCGTCGTCGCTGCGCCGCACCTGCGCGCCGCTGGACACGGCCGGCCGCGGCGCCGCACCGTTCCCGTTTCCGCCCGTACTGAGCGCGTACGGCAGCACGAGCCCCGCCACCGCCAGGGTCGCCGCCGTCGAGGTCGCCGCGACCACCTGGGCCTTGCCACCCCCGCGCAGCCGCCCGCGCCCGACCAGGAACATCACCAGCCCCAGCGTCCCGGCCAGCGAGGCGCGCAGCGTCCGCCGGGCCCGGGCCAGCAGCGACTCGACGGTCCGGTAGCTGAGCCCCATCCGCACCGCGACCTGACTCACGTCCAGGTCCTCGGACTTCAGCCGGAGCGCCTCCGCCTGCCGGGCGGGCAGCTCACCGCTGCGCACGGCGAGCCACTTCGCCTCGGCCCGGTCGCACACCGCCTCCTCGACGGGTACCGGGCCCGGCGCGACGAGCGTGGGGCGGCTGCCCACCTCGGCCTCTCGGTTGACCTGCCGGTACCGGTCGACGCACAGCCGCATCGTCACCGTCGTCAGCCAGGCGCCGAGCCGCTCGTCGTCGAGGTCCGGGCGTTCCGCGGCCCGCAGCATCGCCTCGTGCACGGCGTCCTCGGCGTCCTCCTGACTCATGGAGCGTCGCCGGGCCACCTTGAGCAGCTGCTCGCGATGGCTCCACATGCGCTGCCAACGCTCGTCGGCGGCCGCTGTGTCCGCAGGCATGTCCGTCGCCATGAGGGCCCCTTCGCACTCACCCGCCGGTCCTGTGCTTCCGGCGGACGGCGACATTACCGCCGAGTAGTCGCAGTTGTGGAGGGGGAGGCGCTCATCGTGTTCCAGCCGTTGCCGATGGTCACGGCCCCGCGTCGGGCAGCACGCCGCCGCCGGGCAGCGTCAGAGTCGGCTCGGGGACGGGGACGAGCGGCGTCCCGGACGCCTTCGGCACGCCCGCCGTTGGGGACGGGCTGGGGGAGGGGGAGGCGGGCGGCGCCGACGACGTGGGCGAAGGGCCAGGGACCGGCTTCCGGTCATGCGACGACTTCGGCGGCGAGGGCTTCGGCCTCTGCGGGCGGGACGGCTTCGGCCGGTCCGACCGGGATCCGGTGGACGCGTCCGGCACCACGCGGTGTCCGGTCAGGTAGTACGCGTACCAGGCCTTGACGGTGCGCAGATAGGCGTCCGAGTGGTTGTAGCCCAGGATCGCCCGGTCCAGGTCGGCGGGGTTCGACAGGTCGCGGCCGCCCGCGCACAGGTAGCGGCCGGCGGCGAGCGCCGCGTCGTAGACGTTGTTCGGGTCCGACCGTCCGTCGCCGTTGCCGTCCGCGCCCCAGCGGGCCCAGGTGGACGGGATGAACTGCATCGGGCCGACCGCGCGGTCATACACCGGGTCCCCGTCGTACGCGCCGCCGTCGGTGTCCGGCACGACGGCGAAGGCGCCGCCGGTCAGCCGCGGGCCGAGGATGGGCGTCACGGTCGTACCGTCCGGGGTCACCCGGCCACCCCATGCCTGCCCGGACTCCACCTGGCCGATCGCGGCCAGCAGCTGCCAGCGCAGCCGGCACCCGGGCGCGCTGCGCGCCAGTTCCTCCTCGGCACGCCGGTACGCGGCGAACACGGTCGCGGGCAGGGCGCCGCCGACCGTCACTTCCGGTGCCGAGCCGTCTTTCCGTGTCCGCAGCGGGGGAAGGCCGGTGCGGTACGGGGCGTCGCCGGACACGCTGGCGCCGTGCCCGGCGGGCACCGCCTTCCGCGCGGGCTCCGCGGCCTCGGCCGAGACCGCCCCCGGTGCCTGCGATGCGGTCAGCACGGCCATCGCCGCCGCCGCGATCGCCGTACCCCTGGCACCCCTCAGTGCCCCCTTGAGTGCACGCGCTGTCACAGTGCAGTCCCCTCCGTGGGTGAATCCGTCGTCCGCTCTACGCGGCCGGAGGGCGGGTCCGTCGCGCGGAACCGGGCGGATGGCGCGGGAGCCCTTTCGGGACCGGGGTACACACGCGTGTGCAACAACCCCGATGTTCGTCAGCAGAGCATCCATCGCCAAGGCGTTGTTCCAGGTGCTGGCCAGGATGTTCCTCACTCGATCGTGTGGGGCTGAGCCGGATGAGGGTTCTTCGGCATTCCTGACGCTGTTTCATCTTTCTGTACGCCCATTCAGGGGCGTTGAAGTGAGGGGGGAGGTGCAGGTTGGCCCTGACCGTCGTCAAGGATCTCCGGCAAGCCCGCGGTGTTCTAGGGCGTGTTGTGAAAGTGCTGGTCACAGCGTCTCGTTGAGGACTGTGACCAGCACGATCGCTTCTGTGACGGCACGTGGCTGGTCAGTTCACCAGCAGGTCGATCACTCCCGTCAGGTCTTCCTCGCCGCTGCCCTTGGCCAGGCGGCGGCGCATCAGCTCGAAGTACGGGCTGAGCAGTTGCGGGCTGACACCCTGCTGCTCGGCGGTGCTCAGGAAGGTCGGCGTGCCAGCCACCTGCATGGCGAGGTTGGAGACGACGCCCTTGGTGTAGTCGCCGCTCCGCAAATGGTCGGCGGTCTGGTGAACGGCCGGGGCCATCGCGACAAGCCAGTCGGCGAGCAGCGGAGCGAGCGCCGCGGGGTCGATGTCCTCCTTACGGATCAGGGCGAAGGCGTGCGCGGCGCCGGCGAACATCCCGTACATGGCGCTGAGCAGGGCCACGTCGTGCAGGGCCGCGAAACCCGCGTCCTCGCCGACGTAGGTAGTGCCGACCGGAACGCTAAGAGTCTCCTGGTGCCGCTCGAACAGCTCCCGCGAGCCGCTGTAGAAGACGTAGCCGCCGGCTTCCGGGACGCCGATCATCGGAGGGACGGCCATGATCCCGCCGTCCAGGTAGCGGGCGCCGCGCTCGCGGGCCCACTCGGCGCGGGCGCGGGCCTGGGCGGGGGTGCTGGTGGTCAGGTTGACCAGGTCCCTGCCGACCAGGTCGGTGCCAGCCAGCACCTCATCGACCGAGGCGTCGTCCAACAGGCAAAGGACGATCAGCGTGTTCGCTGTGACCGCCTCAGCGGCGGTGTCCGCGACCCTTGCCGATGTGATCGATGATCCGGTCAGCGGATGCCTCGGAGATGCCGAACAGTGGGGCGAGCTGCCGCAACGTCAGGTTGGTCCGCCAGTAGGCGACGACCAGGAGCACCCGATCTTCCAGCGGCAGTGACCAGGGACGCCCTCGGCGAGTCCGATCGGCGCCTTCTCGGCGCAAAAGTGTGACCAGCTTTCGAAAATCGCGCGAGCGCAGTCCAGTGAACGGGGGTATCCAGGACAGTTCCGCTGCCGTGATGACTCCAGCCACAGCGGGATCTTCTCAAGGCGAACCACGCCCTGACCGCTCACATCGCCAGCGCGGCATGCCGCGTCGACGCGACGCTCAGGTCGTATCGCGCTTCGCGGCCGACGGAGAGGGCGGTTGCTCGTCGCGGCTCTCCGAGGTGAAGGCGTCGCGGCGAGCGAGGGTCACCGACAGAGGCAGGCCCAGCCGCTCGGCTGCACGGCGCCGGACACGCACCTGAGCTCGAGTCCGGGGTCGGAAGGAGGGGAGCCGCGAGCAGCCGCAGCCAGGGCGGTGATCGTAGGTCAGCCCCTCCGCGAGTACGGTCGCAACGACGGACCATGCCTTCGTGTCGCGTCGCCGGGGCGCGGCGAAGTCGTAGCCGGCGAAGACGAGCTGTTCACGACAGCCAGGACAGGTGCGCTTCCGGATCGGCCAGGTGCTGCCTTTGAAGGAGAGCCGGCACGCGATACACACGTAGTGCCGGAAGGCGCCATTGAACGCGTGGTAGCACATGGTCCGACAGGGTACGCATCGTCCGCGGGCGGGCCCAGCCGGATTCCTGGTGCCCGATCTGGCCAGTCGGCCGCCCAGCGAGTGCGGCTATACCACATGAGGAGTGTGGACACGCCGATAGCGGGACAGCCTTTAGCTTCCCAAGCTGAGAGGCGACCCTCAGGCGTTGGGCACCTTCTCCACCGTGTCGAGAGGGATGTCGATGCGCGTGTCGTCTCCGAAGATCTGCACAACCAGCTGTACTCGGTTTCGCTCCTGGTCAATGGCGCGAACCGGGCCCGTTGACTGCGCGAACCGTCCGTCAGTCACCAGGACGGTATCCCCTGGCTGTAGCTCCGGGGTGATCGGCGTGCTCACTCCCTAGTGGTGTGGTTCGGCCCGGACTTGGAGGGTGGCTCCCCAAGGCCCTACGGTGCCGGCGCCAAGGACCGAATCAGTTTCCGTCTCATTCATCCCCGTTCACGGTCGTTCAGGCGAGGAGCGAAGCCGTCCGGGCGTCGGGAGGGAGCCGCCCATGAACCCAGGTGAACCCCCCTGCACACACCCCACCGCCCCACCAACACAGTTGGAAAGCGTGCATGTTCCAGCACTGCGCAGGGCCTGCCGCAGGCAGGTTGTCAGAGGCCGATGAGATCGTGCGCCCATGGACACGCTCTTCGATCTCCCCGAACCGGAGACACCCGAACAAGCCGTTATTGCCCACTATCGCCTGAGTGATGACCAGTACGGCTCTCGTGCCGAGCGCGAAGCGATCTTCGATGCCGAGCGGGCTATGGCGGCCGCGGTCGCGGAGGCGGGAGTCGGTGAGGTCGACGGGAACGAGTTCGGTGGAGGTGAGGCAGTACTGTATGCCTACGGGGCGGATGCAGAAGCGCTCTTCAAGGTTATGGAGCCGACCCTCCGCGGCCTGCCGTTCAGGTCGGCGTATGCCGTGTTGGGGCAGGGGAGCCGCGAGACGGAGTCCCGAGTGGAGCTGTGATGCGGTACAGCAGCGAAGTACAGCAACCCCGGCAACCGGCAGCGCCCAGCCGTGGCCTTCACGGGCGTCCCGGCGACCTGTATGACCTTCAATGACCGATCTCGGTAGAGCTGCGGCACAGATGGCGCCCGTGCCCCATCCGTGCCCGAACGTGCGGGGAACCACGGGGAACCACGGTCGCGAGCGGGCAGCGCTCAGCGGAACGGCCCCTGACCGTCTTGCCTGGTCAGGGGTCGTTCTCACTATTCATCGCGCGGAGGCGGTGGGATTTGAACCCACGGTGACATCGCTGCCACGACGGTTTTCAAGACCGTTCCCTTCGGCCGCTCGGGCACGCCTCCCCGCGCCCTCCACCTGGGACGGAGTGGGGAGGCGTACACCGGGATTCGCCGCCTTGCGGGGGCGTGTTCCACACGGAGTCCACTGGCTCTTCTCCAGCCGCCAGCACCGCTGCATCGTCGGCCCCGGCCCTGCTCAACCCACGGACTATGACCTTATGACCCGTAGGATCGGGCAGCCTCTTGGGTGAGGGCGTGGCGTTCCTCCGCCTTGGCCGCTGACGTTGTGGTCACCGGTCACGGTGTGCCGTCCTTGCCGTCAGCGCTGCCGTCACCCTCCCAAGGACATCAACTGCCCATGAGCCAGCCCACCAGGTCGTAGACGGCCGAGCAGTACGGATCTTGGTCGTCGTTCTTGCGCATGCGCTCCAGTTCACCTGTGTCCAACAGCGTCGGCAAGGCAGCGGACGCCCCGGTGACGCCCACGGTCACCAGCCCTGATTCGTCCCGCAACGGCAGGTCGACCCCGATCGGAGGGGCGCCCTCCGAGTCCGGGGTGTCCAGGTACAGACGACAGCTACGGTCGTCCAGTAGCAGGAATCCCCGCAGTCGCAGTTCCGCCGGCTCTTCTGCTTCCAGGGGAGCCGCGAACGCCGCACCTGCGGCCCACAGAGCATCAGTGATGTGGAACCGCGGCCGTTCCATGAAGTCGTGCACGAGTTCCGTCGCATCGATCACAGGAATGCCGAACGCGTCTCGCGGTGTCTCCTCGGTGCACTCAGGAATCGATTGGCCGCTGAGTTCTCTGCGGAGTGCCGCTGCAAGATCGGCAGGAGGGATGTTCCCTCCCTCTGCATCCACGAGCGGTACGTCATACCCCACTGACGTGGTCAGGTTCTGTCCGTCCCACAGGATCACGCGTCCTGCACCGGGACGGTCTCCAGGCTCCACGACTCCACGGACCAGCAGGCTTTTGCCGGCGGCCAACGGAGCTGCCACCCAGTTCAGCAGCTCACGAGCAAGTTGAGAATGAAGCCCGGACAGACCCACTGCATTCCACTGCATCACTGAATTCCCTGGTCAGAGATCACACACGGTTCAAGGCATCGGGGCACTTGTTGGTGCCCTGGCAATAGGCGGTGATGACACCGATCTTCTGGCCACGATCGGCCAGCTGGTACTTGTGATCCGCCGTCTCCCAGCTGTACTGCGCGATGACCTTGACCCTGGCGAGGATCATTCCGAGTCCATCGGTCAGTACAGCGCCGTATTCCAAGCGAGCCCCGTTCTTCTTCTCGGGGTGCTCGCTGACGGCCACCTTGACGACCTTCTGGCTCGTGATGTTGTGCGGGCCGGAGAAGTGGACCCATCCGAAGTTCCGGTTGCCCTGTCGAGTGGGTATGTGACGCCCGTCGGCATCAGTGCCAACGAACTTCACCACGCTCCAGTGGTCAGAGGCTGCGCTGGACACAGCTGCTCCGTCCGCCGCAATGCCCTCCTCGGCCTGGTCGACGGTCTCCTGAGAGAGCCCCTGGGCCAGAGCCTTCGAAGCCCCGAAGGTCTGCACGTACTGCTCATTGCTCACGAGCGCGAGCCCGTCACCCGTGGCATCAGCGCCCCCGGTCTGGGAAGCGGACACGACGGCATTGCCGTCAGGAGCGTCGTCAGCCAGAGCGATGGGCGCTGCGGAGAACAGCATGGCGGCAGTAGTGAGGGCGGCGGCGCCAGCGAGCACGCCACGGCGCATGTTGGATGAGCGCACGGAGAATCCCCCTGCTTTTGTGTCATGAGGGTGGTCAACCCTCTTCGGTCACAGGGATCATGGCATATCCCGGCATCCCCTCCAGCAGCTGGATAGGCCGTCTCGTGAGGCTGACTGAAGGGACCTCGTATCTGCGCCGCTTCGCGCGATCGGCATTACCGACCCGGGCGTCCGTCGCGGTGGTACGGGCGCGTTCGGATGTCGGGGTGGCTGAAGTCTAACTTGGTGATGAGGAGGATGACTTCGGGGCGGACGGTGGAGGGCACGGGCGGTTTCCTTGTGTGCGGTGTCGTGAGATCGGTTGGTGCTGGTGGGCGGTTCGGGGGTGTGCGGGCAGGCGGTGCTCGGGGCATGACGTGCGGTGCCTTCATGCGGGGGTGTTTGTCGGGCGTGGTCCGGCGGTGGGGGCGATGCGCGCTCGGCTGCGGTGGAGACGGCGGGGCCAGGGGCGTGGCGTGGGGTTTGTGGGTATCAAATGGTCCGGAGGATCCCCGGTTTCGGTAACCGGAGATCGTCGGCTACCTTCCGCTTGCGCTTGTCCGGTCAGCGCCGGCGGGCTGTGCCGTTCGCTGCCCCTCGTCGCTGGGCGAGACGACGCCGCGGTTGAAGAACGGCACGCTGATCCGGGGGTTCGGCGCGGAGACGCCGGACAACCTGCGTGGCTGGCGTTCGACAAGGCCTGGTGTGACGAGTACGCCGCTTGGTCCCGGCATACCGCGCAGGAGGTGTACGACATGCTCTGGTTCTGCCTGCGCGAGGCGGACACCCCGCAGGTCGTCATCTCGACGACGCCGAAGCCGCTCCCTCACGTGAAGCGGCTCGTCGAGCGCGGCCGGTCGCAGGAGAAGGCGCACCGGGAGGGCGGGGAGGCGCCGCGGGCGGAGCTGGAGGAGGAGTACGCCGGCACCTGCCTCGGTCGGCAGGAACTGTCGGGTGAGCTGTTGGAGGATGTGGAGGGTGCGCTGTGGAAGGGCTGGATGCTGGAGGTCGAGGGCTTCAGGCCCCGGCCCGAGCACCTTCCGGACCTTCAGAGGGTGGTCGTCGCGGTCGACCCGGCGGCCAAGAGCCACGAGAACGGGACCGGCACCTCACCGGTACGTCCCTGCTGGTGTCTGTGCCTGCCGAAACCGACGGCATGACGGTGCCGCCGAGCACACAGAGCCCGGCGGCATCTTGGGTTCGGGTCAGTTCAGGTGTTCCAGACCTGGAACTCCGAGATCTGTCCCGCCGGCCAACCGGTGTTCGCCGTGATGTTCACCCGGAAGAACCGCTGGGTGCTCGCGGGGAAAGTGATGGTGACCGTGTTGCTGGTGGCGGGGTCGAAGGTGTAGGTGGCCGACGCCTTGACGGTGGAGAAGGTGGTGCCGTCGGTGCTGCCCAGCAGGGACAGCGTCAGGTCGCGGGCGCCCCAGCCGGCGGGCAGTTGGAGGACCACGCGGGACGCGCTCTGCTGGGAGCCGAGGTCCACCTGCGCCCACTGCGGGAAGGCGTTGTTGGCGCTCTCCCAGTAGGTGGACTGGTTGCCGTCCGTCACGTTGGACGACGCGTACGTCTGGGTGTGGCTGGACTCGCTGGTGGCCTTGCCGGCCGCGAGATCGGTGCTGACGGTGCCGGAGCCGTTGCCGCTGGTGAACACCTCGAAGTCCGACAACTGTGCCGCGTTCCAACCGGTGTTCGCGGTGATGTTCGCCCGCACGTAGCGCTCCGTGGTGGCGTCGAAGGTGATGGTCACCGTGTTGGTGTCGGTGTTGGGATCGAAGGTGTATCCGGCCGATCCCACGATGGTCGAGAACGTGGAGCCGTCCGTGGAACCCAGCAGTGACAGGGTCTGTGTGCGAGCCCCCCATGCCGTCGACGGCGGCAGCTTGAGGACGACCTTGCCGATGCTGTAGCTCTGGCCCAGGTCGACCTGGGCCCACTGCGGGAACGAGCCGTTGGTGCCCTCCCAGTAGCTGGACGGGTCGGAGTCGGTGAGGTTCGAGGCGACGTACGGGGTGTTGCTCGAACTCGCCGATGCCGGCCGGCCGGCCGCCACGTTGGTGCTGCTGTCGATGCCGCTGCCGGAGAGGGCCACCGTGAGCGGGCTGTTGTTCGCGTTGCTGGACACGGTGAGGGTGCCGGTGCGGGATCCGGGTGCGGTGGGCTTGAAGGTGACGCTCACCGTGCAGGACGCACCGACGGCGATGGTGGAGCAGTTGTTGGTCTGGCTGAAGTCGCCCGTCGCCGCGATGCTGGATACGGTCGCCGTGGTGGTGCCGGTGTTGGTCACTGTCACCGTCTTCGCGGAGGCGGTGGAGCCGACGACCGTGTCGGAGAACGACAGGCTCGTCGGACTGGCGTTCAGCGCGGGTCCGGCGGCGGTGCCGGTGCCGGAGAGGCTGACGGTGTTGGTGGTGCCGCCCGCGTTGACGGTCAGCGTTCCGGCGCGGTTGCCGGTCGCCGTCGGCGTGAAGGTGACGCTGACGGTGCACGAGCCGTTCGCCGGGATGGAGAAGCCGCAGGCGTTGGTCTGGGCGAAGTCGCCGCTGGTGGAGATGGAGGAGACGGTGGCGGACGAACCGGTCGGGTTGGCGACCGTCACGGTCTGCGCCGCGCTGGTCGTACCGCCGGCCTGTGAGCCGAAGCTCAGCGCGCTCGGGGAGGCGGTGACCGTGCTGGCCGGATAGGGCGGGTAGACCGGGGTGGGCCACCCGCCGCAGTACGCGGTGCCGCCGATGCCCGAGTTGCCGCCGCCGTCGGTCACCGTGAAGTTGCCACCCTCGCAGCTGTAGACGGGTGCGGGCCCGTTGACGCCGGTCGCGGTGACGTTGGTGAAGCTCGCCGAGCCGCCGGTCTGCTCCTGGAGGGCGAAGGTGCCGGTCCCGGCGATGGTCACGTTGTTGAGGTGGACACCGCTGACGGTGCCCTCGACCCACTGGATCGCCTCATAGGGGCTCTGCTGGATCAGCGCATTGGTCACGTTGACCGGGCCGTTGATGGCCCCCTGACTGCCGTCGAACCACAGAGAGCCGACCCCGAACTGCCAGTTGGGGTCGAGGCTTCCGTTGCGGATCAGCGTGTTGTCGGAGATGGTCGTGGTGCCGACCGGGGTGGAGCTGAACCGCTGCCCGACGTGGATGCCGCCGCCCTGGGTGATGCCGGAGTCCTGCACCAGGTTGCCGCTCACGGTGTTGTCGTGCCCGCCGTAGATCGCGATGCCGTTGGCGAGCATCTGCAGCTGCACCGTGTTGTTGGAGATGGTGTCGTTGGCGTCCGCGCCGATGCCGGCGTCCGCCCAGGTCGCGATGCCGTCGTCGCCCGTGTTGCGGATGTCGCTGCCCGTGACCTTGGAGTTGGTCACGCCGCCGTGGAAGTTGATGCCGTCGGCGGTGGTGTCGCGGATCCGCATGCCGCTGAAGGTCAGGCCGTCCATCGGCCCGTCCATCCAGGCGCCGACCTTCTCGTGCTCGATCCACACGTCGGACACGGTGGAGTTGCTCATCGCGCCGCCGATGCCGTTCACCTGCGCGCCGTCGTTGCGGTCCTGGACGTCACCGGAGATCGCGAAGTTCTCCAGGTGCACGCCGGTGCTCGGCGACGGCGCGGAGTTGCCGTAGAAGCCCGGCGCCGACCCGGTGACCGTCGAGTACCACATGCCGGCGCCCGCGATCGTCACGTTGTTCACCGCGATGTGGCCCGGGATCTTGTACGTGCCGGGCGGCATCCACACGGTGCCACCAGCGCCTGCGGCGCTGATCGCCGAGTTGAAGGCGCTGGTCGAGTCGTTGACTCCGGTCGCGTCCGCGCCCTTGCTGGTCACCGACACCGAGCCGGCCGGCTGCGTCAGCGGGGCACCGACCTGCTCGAAGTCGGCGAAGTCGATGGTGTAGGACGACGCGGTGTCCTCGGGGTCCACCTGTAGCGTGAAGGTGGTGCCGGCCGGATAGGTCTGCGTGAAGAGGCGATGGGCCTCGTCGAAGAAGTGGTGCGGGTTGCTGCCCGGGCTGTTGGTGAAGGGGTAGCTGCCGTAGAACCAGCTGTATGCGTTGGTCAGGGTGAAGTTGCTCTGCTTGGCGCCGTTGATGTACAGGGACAGCGGCGCGTTGTAGACCGACCCGTTCGAGCTGTCCGGGATGCTGTACCGGAAGTTGATGGAGTTCGTGGCCACCGGGGTGGTGAAGGTGACGTACTTGCCCGCCGCCTGCAGCGTCACGGCCTTGCGGTAGGAGGCTTCGTCGGCCAGCTGGCCCTGGGTGTAGCTGGGACCGATGACGCTGCCGTTGGTGGCGGCGTTCTCCGCCTGGACCTCGACATAGGGCAGGGCGGCACCGCTGCCGCCGGTGGCGGCGGTGGCGGCGGCCCATGCCGAGGGCGCCGCCAGGAGGACGCTCGTGGCGACCAGCAGTGCGCCGGTGCCGCCCAGGGCGACCGCGCGTCTGAGTGTGCGTAGCGACTGGAACAAGGGTTGCTCCTTGGGGTCGAAGCCGTCGTGAGGCGTGCCGCCGTCGGGTGGGGTGCCCGAGGTCAGGTGCCCTTGGGCACGACGCAGCGCTTCGCCGGCCCTTCGTGGCCGGGCAAGGTGGAGCAGGCGCGAACAGGTGGAGAGGGAGGATCGGAGCACAGACGGCGGCGCGTGCAGCACCGTATTGGCTCGGACAGACACGAGCAATATTCCGATCAGAGTTTGTTTCAAACAAACTTTTTCTTGCAAATTCCCGATCTCCGGAGGCAGGCGCGTCGGCGTAGAAAGAAGGCGTGCAACCCTGGTTGGGGCGCATCTAGCCCTTCGTCGAATCTCCCCGGGTGGAGCCTTGTTGCCGTCGCTACCCCGACGTTCTTGCTGCAAAGACTGACGAATTTTTACGCAGGGCCGCAAGTCAATTGCGGATCATGCTCTAGGCTTGAGCCATGACGCGACGACTTGCCGAGGTGGCCAGGAAAGTCGGGGTCAGCGAGGCGACGGTCAGCCGGGTGCTCAACGGCAAGCCCGGTGTCTCCGAGCAGACCCGCGAGGCCGTGCTGACCGCCCTGGACGTGCTCGGCTACGAGCGCCCGACCCAGTTGCGGGGCGAGCGCTCGAGGCTGGTCGGGCTGGTCCTGCCGGAGCTGCAGAACCCCATCTTTCCCGCCTTCGCCGAGGTGGTCAGCAGTGCACTGGCGCAGCAGGGCTTCACCCCGGTGCTGTGCACGCAGACGGCGGGCGGTGTCTCCGAAGCCGACTATGTGCAGCTCCTGCTCCAGCAGCAGGTCTCGGGCGTGATCTTCTTCGGTGGCCTGTACGCCCAGGCCGAGTCCCCGCACGAGCACTACGCGCGGCTGTCCCGCCGCGGTCTGCCGACGGTGCTGATGAACGCCGCCATACCCGACCTGGACTTCCCGCAGGTCAGTTGCGACGACGCGGTCGCGGTGGAACAGGGCGCCGGGCACTTGCTGTCGCTGGGCCACCGGCGGATCGGCCTGGTGCTCGGACCGCCCGATCACATGCCGTCGCGGCGCAAGCTGGCGGCGGCTCGCACGGTACTGGAGAGTGCCGGACTGGAGCTCGAGGAGGCGGATGTCGTACACGCGCTGTTCTCCCTGGAGGGTGGGCAGGCCGCGGCCGCGCGCCTGCTGCAGCGCGGTGTCACCGGCATCATCTGCGCCTCGGACCCGCTGGCCCTGGGGGCGGTGCGCGCTGCCCGCAGGCGCCGGCTTGATGTCCCCCGGGATGTCTCGATCATCGGCTACGACGATTCCTCCTTCATGACCTGCACCGATCCGCCGCTGACCACCATCCGTCAGCCCATCGAGGCGATGGGCCGCGCCGCCGTGGAGCTGCTCGTGGGGGAGCTGGCCGGCGCCAAGGTCACCCACGACGAGCTGCTCTTCGAGCCGGAGCTTGTGGTGCGCGGATCCACCGGTCTGGCACGGAGAGAGCCCAGCAGCTGACGGAGCGCCAACTCGCAGTGCCGGCAAGGGCCGTACCCCCACGGGGTGCGGCCCTTGCGTTGTTCGTGGCTGTTCGCACCACGGTTTCGCGTTGAATTCTTGCAAAATACCGTCGAGATATTGCAGGGCCGACGGGTCGGTGCTTAAGTGAGGCGCGCCACATCCCACGCACTCCGCCCATGAAGGGGTCTTCTACCCATGCGCAGATCTGCAGCGCTGCTGATCGCCGGCGCTCTCACCCTGACCGCTGCCGCCTGTTCCAGCTCCTCCAGCGGCGGTACCAAGTCGAGCAACGGCAAGGTCACCATCTCCATCGACTGTGCCCCGCCGACCAGCCGCCCGACTCAGCGCAAGCAGTGGGCCGACGACATCGCGGCCTTTGAGAAGCTGCACCCGAACGTCACGGTGAAGAGCATCGACACGTTCCCGTGCGAGACCCCTGAACTGTTCACAGCCGCACTCAAGGGTGGCACCGAGCCCAACGTCTTCTACACCTACTTCACGGACAAGCAGCAGGTCCTGGACGCCGGCCAGGCGGCCGACATCACGAAGTACGTCACCTCGGAGAACCTGCCGGTCAAGGACGACATCATGTCCTCGGTGTGGGACACCCAGAAGGCCGACGGGAAGATCTACGGCATTCCGCGCACCAACTACACCATGGGTGTGATCATCAACCGGAAGCTCTTCAAGAAGGCCGGGCTGAACCCTGACCAACCGCCGCAGAGCTGGGCCGAGGTCGAGGCCGACGCCAAGAAGATCGCCGCCCTGGGCAAGGGCATCGCGGGCTACGGCGACTACAGCGCGGGAAACAACGGAGGCTGGCACTTCACCGCCGAGATCTACGCCCAGGGCGGCCGGATGGTGAGCGACGACGGCACCAAGGCGGCCTTCAACAACCCCCAGGGCCTGGCCGTGCTGCAGAACCTGCACAAGCTCCGCTTCGACGACAACGTCATGGGCAGCACCCAGCTCTACAAGTGGGGTGACCTCCAGAAGCAGATGGCCGCAGGCAAGTTGGGAATGTACATCGCCGCCCCGGACGACATCACCTACATGGTGCAGAGCCTCGGCGCCCACTACGAGGACTTCGGTATGGGCCCGGTCCCCGGCCAGAACGGACCTGGCGCCGGAACCCTCACCGGCGGCGACGACTACATGTTCAACGTCAAGGACACCCCCGAGCAGATCAAGGCCGGGATCCAGCTGCTCAGCTACCTCTGGCTGACGGAGGGCCAGGGCCAGCAGTACAACTACCCCCGCTCCAAGGCCTCCGGCCAGGCGGTCGGCCTGCCCGAGCCGCAGCTGTTCCAGGGCGCGACCGCTACCAAGGACACCCAGCTCAAGGCCGAAAACGCCACCATGTCGGTGAAGGCCTTCGACCCCTTCGTCAAGGCCAACGTCCCGGGTGTCACCGAGCCCGCCAACGCCCAGGCCATCTACAAGATCCTGGACACCACGATGGCGTCCGCACTGACGAGCCGCAACGCAGACCTGAAGAAGCTGCTGGACACCGCTGAGCAGCAGGTCAATCAGGTCCTCGCCAACGCCCAGTAGCCGCAAGGGCCGCCAGGCCCCGGGACGAGCAGCCTCCCAAGGAGATCGACGATGGCGGTCGTGACCGCATCCTCCGGAACCGACGCGCCGCCCGCCAGGGCGGCCGGCCGGGCCGGGGCACTGCGTAGATCCGTACAGCGCAACCTCACCGCACACGGCTTCCTGATCGGCGCGGTGCTCTGCTTCGCCTGCTTCCAGTGGTATCCCATGGTCCGGGAAGTGATCATGAGCTTCCAGAAGGCGAAGGCGGGCAGGACTACCTGGGTCGGCCTGCACAACCTCGACCAGATCGTGCACGATCCCAGCTTCTGGCCGGCCTGGCGGAACACCGCCGAGTTCACCGGCCTGGCCCTGCTGTTCGGCTTCGCGCTGCCGTTCGTCACGGCCGTGGTGATGAACGAACTGCGGCACGCGCGCGGCTACCTGAGAATCCTGGTGTACCTGCCGGTGATGCTTCCGCCGGTGTCCTCACTGCTGCTGTTCAAGTACCTGTACAACCCCGAGTACGGGCCGATCAACCGGTCACTGCAGCTGCTGCACCTGCCCGCCTCCGGCTGGCTGCAGTCCCCGGACATGGCGATGCTCGCCGTCGTCATCGCCTCCACCTGGATGAACATGGGCAGCGCCACGCTGATCTACCTCGCGGCGCTGCAGAACATACCCGGTGAGCTCTACGAGGCCGCCGAACTGGACGGAGCCGGACTGCTGCGGCGCGTCTGGCACGTGACAATCCCACAGACCCGGCTTGTCCTCTCGCTGATGCTGATGCTTCAGATCGTCGCCACCATGCAGGTCTTCGTCGAGCCCTTCATCCTCACCAACGGCGGCCAGGGGGTGGAGGGTTCGACCACCACCGTCGTCTACCTGATCTACCAGTACGCCTTCAACTTCTCCAACTACGGCGCCGCCTGCGCCCTCGGGCTGCTCCTGCTGCTGGTGCTCGCCGGATTCTCGGTGATCTACGTGCGACTCAACCGGAGGCTGGAGTCATGAGCGACACCCGCACCCTGGTCAATCCGGCCCAGCTGAACCGCACGCTCTACCGCGCGACGCTGATCCTGGTCGTCGCCGCCTTCACGCTGGCTTTCCTCGGCCCCCTCTACCTGCTGGTGACGGGCGGGCTCAAGGGCACCACCGAGTCCATCCAGACCCCGCCCACCTTCTACCCGCACCACATCGAGGCCTCCAACTACAGCGACGCGTGGACTCGCCTCAACATCGCCCACCTGCTGCTCAACACGCTCTGGTACGCCTTCGGGGCACTCGCCTTCCAGCTCGTCCTGGACGTCGCCGCGGCCTACTCGCTGTCCAAACTACGGCCGGCGCTGGGCAACGCGATCCTCGGCCTGATGCTGGCCACCCTCATGATCCCGGCCATGGTGCTGGTCGTCCCGCAGTACCTGACCGTGCTGGACCTGCCGCTGATCCACCAGAACCTGCTCAACTCCCCCTGGGCGATCTGGCTCCCATCGGTGGCCAACGCCTTCAACATCTACCTGCTGAAGCGCTTCTTCGACTCCGTGCCCCAGGAACTGCTCGATTCCGCCGCCATCGACGGCGCCGGACCGCTGCGCACACTGCTCTCCATCGTGCTGCCCATGTCCCGGCCGATCATCGGCGTGGTGTCCATCTTCGCCCTGGTCAACGTGTGGAAGGACTTCCTCTGGCCGCTGCTGGCCGAGCCCGACCCGACCAGGCAGACGCTCAACGCCGGCATCTACTCGCTCTCCCTGGGCGTGCCGGAGAACGTGCTGATCGCCGCCTCGGCCATCTCCGCCGTGCCGACGGTGGTCTTCTTCCTGATCTTCCAACGCAACATCATGTCCGGGCTCACCGCCGGCAGCCTCAAGGGCTGACACCATCTCCCGAGGAGACTTCTACCGTGCACCAACCCCACGAGTGGTGGCGTGGCGCCGCGATCTACCAGATCTACGTGCGCAGCTTCGCCGACGCGGACGGCGACGGGGTGGGCGACCTGGCGGGCGTCCGGTCCCGGCTGCCGTATCTCGCCGAACTCGGTGTCGACGCGCTCTGGTTCACCCCCTGGTACGCCTCACCGATGGCCGACGGCGGCTACGACGTGGCCGACTACCGGGCCATCCACCCGGCCTTCGGCAGCCTGGGGGAGGCCGAGAAGCTGATCTCCGAGGCACTCGCGTCGGGTATCCGCACCATCGTCGACATCGTTCCCAACCACGTCTCCGACCGGCACCGCTGGTTCCAGGACGCGCTCGCCGCAGGCCCCGGCTCGCCGGAGCGCGATCGGTTCTGGTTCCGTGAGGGCAGAGGCGAGCGGGGCGAACTTCCCCCCAACAACTGGACGTCGCAGTTCGGTGGCAGCGCCTGGACCCGCGTGCCGGACGGCCAGTGGTACCTGCACCGCTTCGCCTCCGCCCAGCCCGACCTGAACTGGCAGCACCCCGAGGTGCGCCGGGAGCACGAGGAGGTGCTGCGCTTCTGGTTCGACCGGGGCGCGGCCGGCGTCCGCATCGACTCCGCCGCCGAGGTCATCAAGGACCCGGCGCTTCCCGACCTGGTGGACGGCGCGGACCCACATCCCTACCTGGACCGCGACGAGATCCACGACGTGTACCGGGACTGGCGCAAGGTCGCCGAGTCCTACACCCCGCCGCGCGCCCTGATCGGCGAGGTCTGGCTGCCCGACCCCGAGCGCTTCGCCCGCTACCTGCGCCCGGACGAACTCCACACCGCCTTCAACTTCGGCTTTCTCACCTGCCCTTGGGACGCCGCGCGGCTGCGCGAGACGATCACGACCACACTGGCCGTACACACGCCCGTCGGCGCGCCCGCCACCTGGGTGCTGGCCAACCACGACGTGACCCGGACCGTCACCCGCTACGGCCGCGCCGACACCGGCTTCGACTTCGCGGCCAAGGCCCACGGCACCCCCACCGACCTCGCACTGGGCACGCGGCGCGCCCGGGCGGCAGCGCTGCTGAGCCTGGCCCTGCCCGGCTCCGTCTACCTCTACCAGGGCGAGGAACTCGGCCTGCCCGAGGTCGAGGACCTGCCGCACTCGGTCATCGAGGACCCGATGTTCCACCGCACCGCGGGAGCCGACCCCGGCCGGGACGGCTGCCGCGTGCCGCTGCCGTGGAGCGGCGACGCCCCGCCGTTCGGCTTCGGCCCCGAGGGCACTCAGCCCTGGCTGCCCCAGCCTCGGCACTGGTCGGCGATGACGGCGGAGCAGCAGGTGGCGGACCGGGACAGCACGCTGAGCCTGTACCGCACAGCGCTGTGCCTGCGCCGGAGCGAGACCGCCCTCGGCGACGGGCAGGTGACCTGGCTTCCCAGCGGCCCCCAGGTCCTCTCCTTCACCCGCGACCCCGGCTTCGGCTGCGTCGTCAACCTGGGCTCGGAGCCGGCACCGCTGCCACCGCACCGGCAGGTCCTGCTGAGCAGTGCACCGCTGAAGGCCGGGCAACTGCCCACCGATTCCGCGGTCTGGCTGCGCCTGCCCTGACCCGGACGCGGCACCGACCGCACCCGGGCCGTGCCGCTCATGGAAGTGGGCGGCACGGCCCGCCCCTTCCCACAGCTCCCGCGAGGATCCATCGCCTTCCACCACAGCGCCAGTACGTCGAGTTCACGCTGCCGCGTGCCGCCAACGCCATCACTGTGCGCTACAGCCTCCCGGACGCCCCGACCGGCGGCGGGATCACCGCCCCGCCCGACGTCACCGTGAACGGACGCCACCGCAGCACCATGACACTGACTTCGCAGTACGCCTGGCTGTACAACCAGTATCCGTTCAGCAACGACCCCACCGCCGACCTGCTGCACCCCGACTGGTGGATCACCGAGTGCGGCTGCGTCCCAGGCGACACCACCCCGGCCCCGGTGATTCCCAAGCCGTTCCGGCCGAACCACTTCTACGACGAGCAGCGGCTGTTGCTCGGCCGTACCTATCCGGCCGGTGCACACATCCGGCTGCGCGTGCCGCAGCGCAGCGAGGCCGCGAGCACCGTGATCGACCTGATGGGCTCCCGACTCCGCCGACGCGGTCGACAAGGCCATCGCCTTCGCCGGACGGGCGCACCTGAAGGTCTGCATCCCTCCGGGGACGTAGCAGGTCAACCGTCACATCATCGTCGACGACATCACGATCGAGGGTGCCTACGAGCTCAACTGGAACATCGGGCTCGGGGCGATCTGGCTCTACGCCCTGGAGAAGGACATCAGCGCGGACGTCGAGGTGGTGGGCGACTCCTTCCTCGACAACACTTACAACACGGTGATGTTCGTCGCCGACTGGCCGGTCAAGGACAAGTACTCGTTCACCAACGTGCACTTCAAGGACATCAGAGTCGACGGTACGGGCACGTCCGTGGTGAGCGCCCGCGCCGCGGGGTCGGCGAGTTTCGAGGACGTGCAGGCCCGCAACGTCGGTGCGGTCAGCGTCAACAACTGCGGGTCCTTCCACTTTGTTGTCGGTCGTGACGTCGGACATGGGGAAACTTCGTTTCCGACAGGTCTTGGCCGGGTGAGGTCCCTGGGCCCGCGTTCGCCCCGCGTCCCCTCAATGCGGTGGGTCCTGGGCCAGGGCGTCGCGGAGCTGGGCCCTGGCGCTGACGCCCAGCTTGGGGAAGATCTTGTGCAGGTGGTAGCCGACGGTGCGGGGGGAGAGGTACAGGCGGCCCGCGATGTCGCGGTTGGTCAGGCCCTGGGCGGCCAGTTCGGCGATCTGTCGTTCCTGCGCGGTGAGTTCGCCCGCCGCACCCCCCGCTGCCGTCGGGGCTCCCGCCGCCCGCAGTTCCGCGGCGGCGCGATCGGTCCAGGGCCGGGCGTCGAGCCGCTGGAAGCACTCCAGTGCCGCATTGAGGTACGGGCGTGCCTCGGCGCTGCGGCGGCGCCTGCGCAGCCACTCGCCGAAGTCGAGTCGGGTGAGTGCCTTCTCGAAGGGCCAGCAGTCGGTGGCGGCGTCGGCGAGGGCGGCCCGGAAGTGGTCCTCGGCCTTCTCAGGCTCGCTCAGCAGGGCGGCGGCCCGGTGGAGGACCGCGGCCAGTCGCGGGGACCGGTCGGATTCCAGGCTGTGCTCGACGGCGTCGACCACCGTGCGCGCGTCGTCCGTCCGTCCGGCGCGGACCGCCGCGGCGGCCAGGTCGCCCAGGTAGTAGGCGGAGGCGTGGTAATGGACGGGAGCGGGGCGGAAGTCGCGGGTGAAGGACGCACGCAGCTGCTCGTAGGCGTCGGCGTGGTCCCCGGCGACGAACGCGGCCATGGCCAGGGCGTGTCGGTGCCGGACCTGGAGGCTCAGAGACCTGCGCAGGTCGACGCCGCGCACGGCTTCCATGGCCTGCGTCCGCGCGGTCCTGTGGTCGCCCCGCAGCGCGCGCAGGGTGGCCTGGAGGAGACAGGAGCCCAGGGTCACGTTGTCGGCTCCCGCTTCGGTCGCCATCCAGAACGCCTCGTCCGCGGCGTCCTGGGCCGCCGTCCACGAACCGCTTTCGAACAGGGCGAGGGCGAGCGCCTGCGTGACGGTCGCGTTCGTGCCGGCGCTGCCGGCCCGGCGTATGACGTCCATGGTCTGCCGGAGAAGGCGGACGGCCTGCTCGGTCTCGTCCAGGATCCAGGCCGTGCCCCCGAGCGACGTGAGGTCTCCCAGGGACCCTGGTGACATGGTGGCCAGCGCGTACTTCCACAGCCCGAGCAGGCCCGCCCGCCCCCGGTACGGGTCGACGGCTGCCTGGGACCAGACGAGGGCGGCGGAATCGCCGGGTTCGTCGATCAGGGCGCCGATCCGCCGCAGTTCGGCCCGGTGGAACGCCGCCCCGGAGTTGTAGACGGACGTCGCGGCGGTGGCCAGGGTGCCCAGCGCCAGGTCCGGTGCCGAGGTGGCGGCGGCTTCGGCCACGGCGAACAGCAGCGCCAGCGCCTCCTCATGACGGAGCGTCACACCCAGGGCCCACCCGCCCAGAAGAGAGGCCTCCGCCCGTAGCCGCGCGTCCCCGGTCAGGTCGCCGACCCGGCCGCTGAGCTCGCCGACCCACTGCGGATGACCGGCGAACATGGCGGCCTGCGCGGCCATCAGCAGGCGCCGGGCACGCAGTTGTGGCCCCGGGGTCAGCTGAGCGGCGCGTTCCAGTGCCGCCGCGGCCGCCGCGTACCCGCCCCGGGCACGCGCCCGCTCGGCACTCTCCGCCAGGGCGTCGGCGACGTCCGCGTCCTGACCCGTCGCGGCGGCGGCCAGGTGCCAGGCGCGGCGGTCCGGTTCCCCGGCGAGAGCGGAGGCCAGGGCGAGGTGGGCCTGACGGCGCTCGGCGAAGGAGGCCGACTGGTAGACGGCCGAGCGGACCAGCGGGTGGCGCAGCAGGACCTGGCCGTTCTCGATCCGCACCAGGCCGACGCGCTCGGCGGGAGCCAGCGCCTCGACGACGTCCAGCGCGGGGGCGGCGCGCAGGAGGTCGGCCAGGTGTCCGGTGCCCGCCGCGGCGACCAGGAGGAGTGCCTCGCGCGTCGACTCGGGCAGCCCGGGCAGGTCGGCGGCGAACAGCTTCTCCAGACGTGCGGTGAGCGGCAGGGCTGCGCCGCCGTCCTGGCCCGAGCCGGTCCGGCCCCGGGACAGCTCGATCAGGGCCAGCGGGTTGCCGGCGGCCTGCTGAAGGATCTGGGTACGGGCCCTGCCACGGGGCGGGTCCGGCTGGGCGTCCAGCAGCAGACCCGCCGCCGCCCTGGTCAGCGGGCCCACGTTCACCTGCGGGAAGTCCCGGTCGAAGCGGGCCGGCACGGCGTCCTCGCGGGCGGCGAGCAGCAGCACCACCGGCTTGCCCTCCAGGCGCCGGGCGAGGAAGCCCAGCACGTCCACCGAGCCGAGATCCAGCCACTGGGCGTCGTCCACCAGCAGGAGCAGCGGCTGGCGCGCGGCGGCGTCGTCGATGAGGGCGAGCACACCGACGCACAGCGACAGCTGGTCGAGAGCTGCCTCGTCCGGCGCCGTCGTCAGCCCGAAGGCGCGGTCGAGAGCCTCCCGTTGCCGGGCGGGCAGTGTGTCGCCGGGCAGTAGCGGGTGCAGGAGCTGATGGACACCCGAGAGCCCCAGTCCGGCCTCGCCCTCGCTGCCCCGCACCCGCAGGATCCGCAGCCCGTCGGCCCTGCCCTGCTCGGCCGCCCGGTCGACGAGGGTACTCTTGCCCGCTCCCGGCTCCCCGGTCAGCACCAGCACCTGCGGACCGGTGCCGTCCACCGCCCCGAGCAGCCCGTCGATGCGGGCCAGCTCGGCGGACCTGCCGAGGATGCCCGGATCGGCGGGGTAGCCGGGACCCACGTGCACCATCGTCGTACTCCTCCAGCCGGTGATCATGACTTCGGTCATCCTGTCAGCCACGGCCGTCCGCATATGTTCGGACCGTCACCGGAATCGGCGGACGACCGGTCATGTGACAGAAGCGTCGCGACCTCGATTCCCCGATGATGTACCCGGCCAGGGAAGATGCCCACAGCCGTGGGCAGCCGAGCAGGTCCGGAGTATGTGCATGACGGTCCACCCATCCCGAGCGGCGGCCGGCGAGGAAGCCGTTCGCCGCACCTGCCGTACGGCGGCGTCACGTCCCCTGGGTCGGGACGGTGAGATCGAGCGGATCCTGCGGTGCGTGACGGGACAGCCCGGCGGCCCCCAGGCGCTGCTGCTCCTCGGGGAGGAGGGGATCGGTCGTACGACCTTGCTCCACCACGCCGGGGAACTGGCCACCGGCGACGGCATGCTCGTCCTGTCGGCGCAGGGCTGGGCCGCGGACCGACGGCATGCCCGCGCCTGTCTGCAGCAGCTGCTGGTGCCGGTCCTGGACGAGTTGCCGCACCTGCCCCCCGTACACGGACAGGTGCTGTGCGCCGCCATGAACCCCGCCTCCCACGGCGGCGGGCCGGACGAAGCGCCGGACGACGGACAGATGCAGGCCGCGTTGCTGGCCTTGCTGGACCGGCTCGCCACGCTCCGGCCGGTACTGGTGTGCGTGGACGACATCCACGCCTGCGACCGTGCCTTCGTCGACGCGCTCTGCGCGGGCATCCGGCTCCTGTCCGGCCGCCCGGTCAGGCTGCTGTTCACTGCACGCGGCGAGACGCCGCCGCCGGGCCTGCCCCCCGGTGTGGAGACGCTCCATCTGGGTCCGATGAGCCTGCTCTCGGCCGCCGCGCTGCTGGACCGGCAGCCGGCCGCGCCCACCGGCCGGCGCAGGCTGGAGATCCTGGAGGAAGCCGAAGGCAACCCCTTGGCCCTGGTGGAGCTGAGCCGCCGTGCGTCCACCGCCTTCCGAGCGGGAAGCGCCGGCAGTGCCCCCGCGCGGCGCCCGACGACGGCACACGCCTTCGCGGCGCGACTCGACGCGCTGCCCCCCGAGACAGGACGGGCCCTGCTGTATGCCGCGGCCGCCGGGCCGGGGGAGAGCGTCGCCGCCCTCATGGCCGCCCTGGACACCGACGACCTCGCGGTGTGGGCCCCGGCGGAGGCTGCCGGTCTGGTCTCGCTGATTGAGGACCGCCTCGTGTTCCGACATCCGCTGGCGCGGTCGGCCGCGTTCTCGCGGCACCTGGCGGGCGACCGGCAGCGGGCCCATCTGGACCTCGCCGAGGCCGTCACACAGCCGGAGAGCAGAGCCCGTCACCTGGCCCGGGCCACCTTGCGGACCAACGAGCCCGTGGCCGCCGCGCTCGAGGACTCCGCCTGGCGGCACGGGGACGTCGTAGGCACTGCGAGCGCCCTGGAGCAGGCCGCCCGGCTCAGTCCGCAGCCGCGGGACCGCGCACGACGGCTGACCGAAGCCCTGGTGGCCGCGCATGCGGTGGGAGACCCCGGCTGGGTGAGGGAGCTCTACGGCCGGTTCGTGCAGGACTCGGGGGATCCGGAACTCGCCTGCGCGGCGGCTGGTGCCCTGGCCTCGATGCTGTCACTGGAGTCACCGCAGCGGGAGGCCTTCGACCTTCTGGTCGACGCCTCGGAGCACTTTCCGTCGGTCGGCCCGTCCGTCGCGCTCGGCCTGACGGCGGTGGCGGCGGGCATCGCCGTCCAGTCCGGCCTGCCGGAACACCGGACCGGCCTGTCTACGCTGCTCGACCGTGCCCGGGTGGCTGGTGGTGGCCGGGGGGTCGACGGTGCTTGCGTGGCGGGTGGTGGCCAGGAGGTCGGCAGTGTCCGGGTGCCTGGCAGTGCGTCGGTGGCCGACGGTGGCCGGGGGGCTGACGGCGGCCGGCAGATCGGTGGTGGCTGGGACGCAGCCGGTGCTCGGGCGGCCAGTGGTGGCCGGGACGCCGGCAGTGCCTCGGTGGCCGGTGGTGGCCGGGACGCGGACCGTGCCCGGGAGGCCGGCGGTGTCGACCGGCCCCGGCCCCCGGTGACCGGGCCGCTGAGCCGCCTGGGCCGGCCGGACACCCAGCAGGCTCTGGACGCGCTGGTCACCGCCGTGGTCCGGCCGCAGGCCGCGACAAGATCGCCGGCGAGCCTCGGCCGTGCGTACGGGGCGCCGCTGGACGGCCTGGAGACGCCGGCCTGCCGTACGGCATTCCTCTCGGCCGCCTACCTCGCGGACGAGGCGGACGTGCACCTGGGACAGTTCCGCGAGAGCGACGCCCAGCTCCGCACCGCCCGTGCCTTCGGCATCCGCGGCTGGACCGTCCTCGCCCTCGTGGACACCCTCGTGGGTATCGGATGGTTCACCGAGGCCGAGGACCTGGTCCGCGAGGCCACGGCCGAGTCCGTGGTGCTGCGGCTGTCACGCCTCCAGGCGGATCTCCAGACACAGGCCCTGGCCTTGCAGGCGCTGCGCGGAACCGTCCCGCCGGAGCCCTGGCTCACCCCCTCGGTCTGGCGCGCCGTCTGCCTGGACGAGAACCGGGCCACCCACGCACGCATGCTGCGCGCCCGAGGACTCGCCTCCATCACGCTCGGGGACTGGGACGGCGCCTGGCGGCACCTGCGCGACATGTTCACCGGCGACGGCGAGCCGTTGCACCCCGTCCTGTCGCCCCGGAGCATCGCCGAACTCGCGGTCGCGGCCCAGCGCACCGGCCGCACGGCCGAGGCTGTTGCGGTCCTGGCGCGTGTCCGGGCGGAGCAGGGGGATCGCCCGAGCACCAGGATGACGCTGCTCCTGCACCATGCCACCGCCCTGGTCGACCCGGACGAGGACGCCGAGCAGCACTTCCACCTCGCCCTGGTCAACCACGAGGCGGACCGGTGGCCGTGGGAACGTGCCCACGTCCGCCTCAACTACGGCATCTGGCTGCGGCGTTGCCGCCGCACACGCGAGGCGCGTCAGCAGCTGACCACCGCGCGGGAAACCGCCGAACGCCTCGGCGCGGGCGCCCTCGCCGCGGCCGCCGGCCGCGAACTGCGCGCCAGCGGAGCCGCGCCCACCCCCCACACCTCAGGTCTGCTGGAGCAACTGACGGCACAGCAGCGGCAGATCGTCCTGCTGGCCGCGCGCGGCCTTTCGAATCGTGAGATCGGTGAACAGCTCTTCCTCTCGCCCCGTACCGTGGGCTCCCACCTGTACAACGTCTACCCGAAGCTCGGTGTCAGCCGCCGCCAGCAACTGCGCGACCTCCTCCAGGACAGGTGAGGCAGGGTCCGGCCGGTTCCATATGAACCCACCGACGAGCGGTGCCGCCCAGCCAGAGGAGAGTGCGTGATGCGCAGAGCCCCCGGGGGCCGGCCGGGCGGCGACTCGCGCGCGGCCGTCGTCCTCGACCCCGCGGTGCGGCGGCTCGTCACCGCGTCCGCCGTGCCCCCGTCCCTCGACGACCTCGGCCCCGACACGGCGCGGCAGGCGCTCCGGGAGGCCCAGGTCGACCGGTTCGAGGACTTCGGCGTGGACGCGGTCTACCGCGTGGCACCGGTCGGCCCGTCCGGGCTGCTCGGATTCTGGACCGTCCGCCCGGCCGCATCGACCGGCCCGCTCCCCACCCTCCTGTACCTGCACGGCGGCCGGTGGACACTGGGCGACGCGCAGACCCATGCCCGTCTCATCAGCGAACTCGTCAGGGGCGCGGAGGTGTGCGCCGTCGTCCCCGAGTACAGCCGCACCCCCGAGGTCCGCTTCCCCGTGGCGCTGGAGGAGTGCTACGGGCTGCTGGACTGGGCCGTCTCCCGGGCCGACGAACTCGGCCTGGACGGGGGCCGGGTGGCCGTGGCGGGCGACTGCGCCGGTGCCACGCTGGCCGCCGCCGTGACCATGCTGGCGAAGTCCCGGGGCGGGCCACGGCTCAGCGCACAGCTGCTCTACTACCCACTCACCGACTCCCGCTGCGACAGCCCCTCGCAACGGCAGTTCGCCACCGGATACCTTCTCACCCGCCGTGCCCTGCGCGCGTACTGGGCGCGCTACGTCACGGACCCGGCCCTGCACGACGAGCCCACCGCGTCCCCGCTGCGGGCCTGCGCCGAGGACCTGGCAGGGCTGCCGCCGGCGCTGGTCGTCACAGCCGAGGCCGATGTGGCCCGGGACGAGGGCGAGCAGTACGCGCGGAATCTGTGCAAGGCCGGGGTCGAGGCGTCCGCCGTACGGTTCCTCGGCACGGTCCACGACTTCGTGGCCCTGCACGCCCTGCACGACAGCGCGCCCACTCGGGCAGCCCTCGTGACCGGTTGCGCCTTTCTGAGTGCCCGTTTGCGCTGAAGCGCGCGGAACGGGCCGGTGACCAGTCGACCGACTGATGCACCGGCCGGCACCGCCGCACCATGCTCACGGCATGCCAACCGTGATCGGCTCCCTCGAAAACAGACGCCGGTGTCCGGGCCCCTTCCCGAGTCCGCGAGCCCAGGTGCTGAGCACCCGCTCGGTTCCGCCGCGCGAGAGCCTGGACTTCTGGCACGACGCCGTGCTCGCGACCCTGGTCGGGATGGAGATCGCCACCGACGGCCGTACCTATGACGCGGCCATGCGCACCGATCACCTCGGCGGCCTGCGGATCATCACGGTGGAGTGCGATCCGGGCCGGGTGCACCGCTCACCGCGCTTCATCGCCCGCGGTGACGGGCGGGACGTCTTCGTGGCGCTGCAGAGCACCGGCCGGGCCCAGGTCGAACAGGACGGCCGTACCACCGAGTTGCGGGCCGGCGACATCGGATTCTTCGAGACTGTCCGGCCCTTCCGCACGACCTTCCCGGAACGTTTCCGGTTGAAGATCTTCGCGGTCCCGCGGGACCTGCTCGGACGGTCGGAGGCAGATCTGCGCCGGCTCACCGCGCGGGCCGTGCGTCCGAACGGCGGTGTGACCGCCCTGCTCACCCCGATGCTGGAACGGCTGGCGGACACCTCCGAGGCATACGCGACGCCGGTGGCCGAGAGACTGGCCGAGGGCGTCATCGGACTGATGGCGGCCACGGCCGTGGACCAACTGGGCGGGGATCCCGGTTCGCTGCCCGGTGCCGACGGGGTCCTGCTCTTGCGGATCAAGGCCTTCATCCGCTGGCACCTGGCGGATTCCAGCCTGACTCCGCGGGCCGTCGCCGATGCCCACGGCATCTCCGTCCGCTATCTGCACCGGCTGTTCGAGGCGGAGGACACCACCGTGTGCCAGTGGATACGCGAACTGCGCCTGGATGAGTGCCGCAGAGAACTCGCCGTACGGGCACCGGGATCCGCCAGCCTGGGCCAGGTCGCGCGACGCTGGGGTTTCAGCAGCCCCGCCCGGTTCAGCAGGGCCTTCCGCAGTTCGTTCGGCCTGTCTCCCACCGACTGGCTCGACCGGGAGCGCGCGAGCCGCGTGAGGGGAGATGTCCTGTGCTGACCGCATCGCTGACCACCCCGGGCCAGGGGGTGTCCTTCTCCGCTCGGAGCCTTGCTCCCAGGGATCGTGTCGCCGCGTGGGAACGCGCGCTGTCCCAGGTCTTCGTGGGTCTCGAGGTCGCCGTGGAGAGCGGCCGCCCCTGGACGGCCGAGCTGACCGCCGAGCGCCTCGGCGCACTCCAGATCGCCACCGAGGAGTTCGGCCCGGGCACGATCCTGCGCAGCGCCCGCTCGGTGGCCGCCGACCCGAGCACCCACATCCTGGTGCGTCTCCAACTCCACGGCACCGCGCTGCTCTTCCAGGACGGCCGCACCGCCGAACTCCGCCCCGGCCGAGTGGCGTTCCACGACGCGCGGCGCCCCTACCGGATCGTGCTGCCCCAGCCGCAGCGAGCCAGGGTCCTCATGCTGCCCCGCGCCCTGCTCCGGCTGGAGGAAGGGCAGCTGTCCGCGCTGACGGCGACCGCGGTGGACGACACCGGGGGCGGAGCGGCGGCGCTGCTGATGCCGCTGCTGCACGGGCTCGTCGACGAGGTCGTCCGGGCGGACGCGACCCGACGCGACGACCTCGCCCGCATCGCGGCGGAGATCCTGGCCACCCTGGCCCTGGAGCAGGTAAGCGGCCGGCCCGCGCCGGCGCTGTGGGAGCGGATCACCGCATCCGTCCAGGACCGGCTCCAGGATCCCGGACTCACCCCCCAGGACATCGCCGATCAACACAGCATCTCCCTGCGCTACCTGCACCGGATCTTCCAGCTCCAGGGCACCACGGTCAACGCCTGGGTGCGCACCCGACGGCTCGAGGCGGCGCGGGAAGAGCTGGCCCAGACCGGCGCGGCGCACCGGTCGATCGCGGCGGTGGCCGCCCGCTGGGGTTTCACCAACCCCTCCCACTTCAGTCGGACGTTCCGCGAGATGTACGGGATGTCGCCGGTGCAGTGGCGCGGTGTGCACACGGGGACCTGACGTCCGGCCGGCACTGTTCCCGGAAAGGCAAGACCCGGGGCGCTGTCGGCATGACCGCTCCCGCGCTCGGTGCCTAGTTTTCGATGCGTACGGCTCCGGCGGAAAGGAACAGAAACAATGAAGCGCAGGGCGATGGCGTGCGTACTGCCCGCTGTCATGGTGGCACTGAGCGTGGTCGGATCCGGGGCGCCGTCCTCGGCTCAGGACGGGGCGGCCGCCGCGTCGGCCTCGACCACGGCGGTGGGTCCCCAGTACGACACCACGCACGTCTACGTCACCCCCGGCAAGGTGGACGCGTTCGTCGCCAGCTGGGGTGCGACCTTCGGCGGGACCCACACGGCGAAGGTCCTCACGACCGTCACGCCGACGCCCAGCAGGACCGAGTCGGAACTGGTGATGTCGCCCGTCGGCACCCTGTCCGTCTTCGACTTCAAGACGCCCGTCCCGTACCCGTTCGGCACCGAACGGACGGGCTGGCTGATGAGCGACTTCGACAAGGGTGTCCGACTGGCCCGGCAGAGCGGCGCACAGCTGGTCGTGGCGCCCTTCGACGACCCGATCGGGCGGGACGCGGTCGTCCAGTTCCCGGGCGGCGTCAACGCCCAGCTGTACTGGCACACCAAGGCGCCGTCGTACAAGCCCCTTCAGTTCGTGCCGGACAACCGGGTCTACCTGACGCCCGACTCGGTGGACGGGTTCCTCGGCTCCTACCTGCGGTTCACCGGGGGCCGTATCGTCTCGGACCGCCGGTCGGCGAACGGCGGCGACATCGGTCTGCCCCAGGAGACGTATCGCCGTATCGTCATCCGCTCCGGGTTCGGCAACACGGTCGTGAGCGTCACCGACGGCCACCTTCCCTACCCGTTCGGGCGGGAGACCACCGGCTACGCGGTGCAGGATCTCGCCGTGACGTTGCGCAAGGCCGAGGCGGCGGGCGCGCAGGTGCTGTGGGGCCCGTACACCGCCCGGGGCTGCTCCGACGCCATGGTGCAGTTCCCCGGCGGCTATGTGGCCGAACTGCACCAGGACAGTGATCACAGGTGATCGACGAGGCGAGGGGGGATGACGTCTACCAGCCGGACGGGTCCGAGGTGCAGGACGACGCCGGCCTGCTGGACGCCTCGGACACCCTCGACCCTCGGGCCGGCTACGACCCCCTGGACGAGGGCTACTCGCCCCCGGAACGGCCCTGGGGTGTGCAGCACACGGGAGTCACGGCGTCCGAGCGGTGGCGCGGAGAGAGCCTGGACGAGCGCCTCGCCGAAGAGGTCCCTGACATCGGTGTCCCGGAGGGCGACGGTATAGGCGACACCTGGGGCATGGCCGGGGAGCCCGTCGACCTGGAGGTCGGCGACGAGCGCGCCGGACGCCTGGTCGCACCGGACGAGGGCAGCCACGAGACCACCGAGTCCGACCTGTTCGCGTCCGACATCGGCCCGGACGGCGCCGGCGCGTCGGCGGAGGAGGCCGCGATGCATGTGATTCCCGATTCCGAGACCTACTGATACCTCAAAAGGAGGAGCGCTGTATGAACGCCGAGGAGTCGAATTCCGCAGATCCGAACGCCGCAGAGTCGAATTCCGTCGACCGTCACCCGCATATTCGGAACTTCGTGGAAAAGGTGACCGAGCACCATCGGCGCGTTCAGGCCGAGCGTGAGGAGTCCGCGTTCGAGGACGCGATCGACGGGGCGGCGTTCAACCTGGCGGCCGATGTCGCGCATCCCACGGCCGGCCAGGCCGAACTCGGTTATGACGTCGACACGGATCTCGGTGTTGAGCCGCGTTGACCTATTGACCCGCCGACTCAACCGCTCCAGTCGGCGAGAAAGTCCAGCAGTTCCGCGTTGACGACGTCAGGGCGTTCCTCCTGGCACAGGTGCCCGCACCTGGGGATGGGTACGCCCCGCACGTTGTGCGCCAGCCCCTTCCAGACGTCCAGGACGTCGTAGGCCTGCCCGACGGCGCTGAACTCCTCGCCCCACATGGTCAGCACCGGGCAGTCGATGAGCCGGTCGGCGTCCTCGGTGTCCTGCGCGACGTCCTCGGCCGCCGCCCGGTAGTCCATGCAGGACCCCCGTCCGCCCCCGGCTGCTGATAGGCGCGCACGTAGACCGCGATCTCCTCCGGCGGCAGCATGCCGGGGTCGTACGACCAGCTCCGGTAGAAGTGGGTGAGCCAGACCTCCTCGCGGTCGGCGATCAGCGCCTCGGGAAGGTCGGGCACGCTGAGGAAGGTGAAGAACCAGTACCCCTGCCGGGCGAGCCGCACGTCGTAGGTCTCGGCGATGATCCGGGTGGGGATGTTGTCCAGGGCCGCGAACCGGTCGATCCGGTCACGGTGGTCCTTGGCGAACCGGTGCCCACGCGCGCGCCGCGGTCGTGGCCGATCAGCGCGATACGCCGATGGCCGAGGTGGTCCATCAACGCGACGACGTCCCGGGCCATCGTCCGCTTGTCGTATCCGCCGGCGGGCTTGTCCGTGTCGCTGTAGCCGCGCAGATCCGGCGCGATCACGGTGAACCGCTCGGCGAGCACCGGAATCTGCTTGCGCCAGCCGTGCCAGGTTTCGGGGAAGCCGTGCAGCAGGTAGACCGGCGGTCCCTGCCCGGCGCTCACCCAGTGCTGCCTGATGCCGTTGAGCTCGGCGGTGTGGTGGGTGATGCCGACGAGTTCTACTGTCATGGCCTCTCACTCGGGAGGTCGAATTTCCCTGCCGTCCATTGATCCGCGGAAAACCTATCGACCCTCGCCGGTGCCGCTTTTCTCAGAATGTACCGGATGCGTTCTCGTAGTGCACGGGTCCGCGCCGAACACTTCACGTCCGCATAAACTCCGGTGGCAACCCGCCGCTGCCGCAGGCCGGTGTCATTCCTGAATCATGACGGAGATATCCATGGCACTGCTCGATCCGGAACCGGGAAAGCTGCGACCGCACGCCACCCGTGGCCCGGCCGGCGACCGTGTTGCTGTGGCGGGTGAAGAAGCTGTTCGACCCGGCCGGGGTACTCGCGTCCGGCGTCGTGCTGAGCCGTGACCCCGAGGCGCACCCACAGGGGCTCAAGACCATCCCGACGATCGAGGCCGTCGCCGACTCCTGCATCGAGTGCGGCTTCTGCGAGCCGGTCTGCCCGAGCAGGGACCTCACCACCACACCACGTCAGCGGATCGTGCTGCGGAGCGAGATGATGCGTCAGCCCGCCGGATCGCCCGTCATGGACAGCCTGCTGGAGTCCTACGGCTACGACGCGGCCGACGCCTGCGCCGGTGACTGGACCTGCTCCATCGCCTGTCCGGTCGGCATCGACACCGGCGCCATGATGAAGAGGTTCCGCCACCAGCGGCACTCGGCTCGGGAGGAGCGCAACGCGGCTCGCGTGGCACGGCGGTTCTCCATGGTGGAAGCGTCGGTGCGGACCGCGCTCGGCGTCGCCGACCACGTCGACGACCGGGTCCTTGGGCGCGTCACCGCGGCGCTGCGCAAGGTGGTCTCGCCGGACCTGATGCCGCAGTGGCTGCCCGGCATGCCGTCCGCCGCGAGCCCGCGGCTGCCTGCCACGGACCGGGGAGCCGCCGTCGCCGTCTACTACGTGGCCTGCGTCAACCGGATCTTCGAGGGACCGCGCGAGGGCGACGGGCCATCGCTGCCGGAGGCGATCGTCGAAGTCTCCCGACGTGCCGGATGGCCGGTCTGGATCCCGCCGGACCTGGCCGGATCCTGCTGCGCGACCATCTGGCACTCCAAGGGGTACGACGGAGGCAACACCCTCATGGCGAACCGCGTCGTCGAGCGCGCCTGGGAGTGGACCGACGGCGGACGGCTGCCGCTCGTCGTGGACGCGTCGTCCTGCGCACTCGGCATCGGGCGTGAGACCGAACCGTACCTGACGCCGGAGAACCGCCGAAGGCACCGGGCACTCACCGTCGTGGACTCGGTCGTCTGGGCCGCGACCGAGCTGCTGCCGCACCTGGAGGTCACCGACCCGATCGGCAGCGCGGTTCTGCACCCCACCTGTTCTATGCGGCACCTGGAGTTCGACGCGCATCTGTCGGCCAACCGCACCTGTGAGATCGGCATGCAGCACGTCACCGGCCGCCCCTACGAGTCGGCGCTGCTGGCACTGGAACGCGCCACCCGCCCGCCGCAGGGCCGCTGATCCCTCCCCCCTTCCACTCTCTACGGCACCAGGAGTGCGCCTTGCGTATCGCCAATCTCGCCGGCCGGCTGGTTTCTGCTCACCGCCGACGGGGCGGTAGATGTCCAGGAAGCCAGCGCCGGCCTGTTCTCCTCCGACCCGCAGGAGATCTACTCCCGTTGGACGGAGTTCCGCGACTGGGTCGACGGGGCCGAACCCGGCGGTGGGGTCCCCGTCGAACCCGCCGGCCTCGGCGCATCGGCACCCAGGCCCCGCCAGGTGTTCGCCATCGGTCTGAACTACCGGGAGCACATCACGGAGGCGGGCTTCACGGCACCCGAGGGCATGCCGCCGGTCTTCACCAAGTTCCCGACGAGCATCACCGGACCCGTGTCGGAGGTGACGCTGCCGCAGGGCGGCCACACCGACTGGGAAGTGGAACTCGTCGTGGTCCTCGGCAGCAGGGCGTACCAGGTGTCCGAAGCCGACGCCTGGAGTCATGTCGCCGGTCTGACGGTGGGCCAGGACATCTCCGAACGCGTCCTCCAAATGGCAGGACCGGCACCGCGGTTCGGGCTCGCCAAGTCCTATCCGGGCTTCGCTCCGACGGGTCCCTGGCTGGTGACCCCGGACGAGTTCGACGACCCCGACGACCTGGAGCTGACCTGCGCCGTCAACGGCGAGGAGGTTTTAGCGCGGCCGCACCGCGCAGCTCATCTTCTCCGTTCCCTCCCTCATCGCCAAGCTGTCCGGGGTGCTCGCGCTGCTTCCCGGCGACCTCATCTTCACCGGCACCCCGGCCGGCGTCGGACTCGGGCGCTCCCCGCAGCGCTGGCTCGCCCCCGGCGACGAACTGGTCAGCTCCGTCGAGGGCATCGGCGAACTGCGCCAGCGGTTCACCGGCTGAGCACACATATCGGGGCCGGGCACACCAAGCCCTGACACACGCGTCAGGTCCTGACACACATGTCAGCTCTCCTGACACACCCCAAGTCCTGACACACGTCGGGTCCTCATGTCCGAAAGGAACATCACCATGCCCAGAAACGAACGAGCGGCGCGGACCGGCCTGCTGGCCACGGCCGTGGCGGCGGCCCTCACCCTCACCGTCACCGGCACGGCGGGGGCCTCCTCCGGCCCGGTGTCGGACGCACACTTCGTCGCGCATCTGAACATCACCGACGGGCAGCGGCCGGAGAACATAGCCCTGGAGCCCGGCGGCGGTGCGGGCGTCACCTTCGCTTACTCCCGGCAGGTCGCCCGCATCACCCCCGACGGCCGGGTGCACGTCCTGGCGACCCTGCCGGCGCCCCCGGCCGGGTCCGTCACCCCGGCCCTGGCCTCGCCGTTCCTCGGAGGCATCGTCCGTGCCCACGACGGGACGCTGTACTTCCTGTACGCCACGGGTACCAGCGACCTGACCGGTGTGTGGCGCCTGCGCCCAGGGGACGCCGCACAGCGCATCGCCGCGCTTCCGGCCGAGGGCCTGCCCAACGGCCTGGCCCTCGACCGGCACAGCAACCAGCTGTACGTCGCCGACTCGGTCCTCGGCACCGTCTGGCGGGTGCCGGTCGCGGGCGGCACGCCCACCCGGTGGGCTGCCGCCCCCGAGCTGCAGCCCACCGGATTCCTGGGGGCCAACGGCATCAAGATCCACAACGGTGCGGCCTGGGTGTCCAACCTGGACAAGGGCACCGTGCTGCGCATCCCCCTCACGTGCCACGGCGGCGCCGGGCCCATCGAGACCCGGGCCACCGGACTGGTCGACATCGACGACATCGACTTCACCGGCGCCGGCGACTCCCTGCTCGCGGCGATCAACAAGGACAACGAGGTCGCCCTGGTCAGGCCCGACGGCAGCCACAGCATCGTGCTGACCGCCGCCGACGGGCTGGAGAACCCGACGTCGCTCGCCGTACGCGGCGGCACGGCGTACATCGCCAGCGGCGCGTACTTCACGAACACCGACCCCAACGTCCTCGCGATCCACATCGAGCACGGCAAGTAGCGGAAGAGAGCTGACCGATGACTGACCAGACGACTGCGGGCACCACCGAGTTCGACCCCGACGACTTCCTCGTCGTACCAGCCCGGACCTTCGAGGACCTGCGCGTCGGCGAGGTCTTCCGGGCACCCAGCCGGACCCTGACCGACGCCCATGCCGCGGCGTTCCAGACGGTCTCCGCGGACAACCACCCAGTGCACTACGACGTCGAGTGGGCCCGCAAGCGCGGCCACCCCGCGCCCGTGGTGCACGGACTTCAGGTGCTGGCCTTCACCGCGCCCGGAGCCACTCTGTTCCCGCACTTCATCGGCGAGGTCTTCATCAGCTTCCTCGAACTGTCCTGCACCTTCCTGGCGGAGGTGCACTCCGGGGACACCCTGTACCCCGCTCTCACCATCACCGCACTGGAACCCAGGGGCGACAACGGCGTCGTCGTCACGGCCGCCACCATCCACAACCAGCGCGGCGAACTCGTGCTGTCGGGACAGCACAAGTACCTGCTCCGCCGCACGGCCTGAATCGGCGTATCCGCAACTCCTGTAAGGAACATCCATGACCACGTCCACACCCACCGTCGTCCTGGTGCACGGAGCCTTCGCCGACGCCTCCAGCTTCGCGCGCGTCATCCCCGAACTGCTGGCCGACGGAATCCAGGTGCTCGCCCCGGCGGTCCCCAACCGCAGTCTCCTCGGTGACGCCGCCTACATCGCCTCGATCGTCCGCCGGATCCCCGGTCCCGTCGTCCTCGTGGGGCACTCTTACGGCGGCGCCGTCATCACCGTCGCCGGTGCCGAGGACAACGTCCAGGCCCTGGTCTACCTTGCCGGGTACGCCCTTGAGGAGGGGGAGAGCCTGGGCGAACTGCAGGGCCGGTTCCCCGACTCCGACCTGGCCTCGGCGCTCGTCTTCACGCCCTTCCCAGTCGAGGGTTCGGACGAGCCCGGCACCGATGTGACGGTCGACATCGACCAGTTCCCCGCCATCTTCGCCGCCGACGTCGACCCCGGCCTCGCCAGGACGCTCGCCGTCTCCCAGCGTCCCCTGGCAGGGGCGGCCTTCGCCGAGGCGGCTCCGGTCGCGGCCTGGAAGACCAAGCCGTCCTGGGGTCTGGTGTCGTCCTCGGACCACACCATCAACCCGGACGTCGAGCGCTTCGGCTACCAGCGGGCCGGCATGACCACCGTCGAGATCGACTCCTCGCACCTCGTCATGCTCGCGCACCCCAAGGAGGTCGCGGATCTGATCCGCGAGGCCGTCCGCAGCATCAGCGCCTGACCCGCAACCACCCTGTCACTCCTCGCACTTCACCGGAGATACCCATGAGATCCCTTCCTCGCCCGAGATCGAGACGGGCGCGCCTCCTCGCCGGGTCCTGCGTCGTGGTCGCCGCCACGGTGTTCGCCGTCACCTCCCAGGTGACCGCCGCACCCGCGACCGCGGCGGCGGCCGAGACGGACGGCGGTGCGAAGCCCGCCATCGTGCTGGTGCACGGCGCCTGGGCGGACGCATCGAGCTGGAACGGCGTCATCGCCCGCCTACAGCACGCCGGTTACACCGTGTACGCCCCGCCGAACCCGCTGCGCGGGGTCTCCTACGACGCCCGGACCCTGGCCTCGTTCGTGGCGACGATCCCCGGCCCGGTGGTCCTGGTCGGCCACTCCTACGGCGGCATGGTCATCACCGACGCGGCCGCGAAGAGCGCCAACGTGAAGGCGCTCGTGTACGACGACGCGTACATCCCCGACGAGGGCGAGACCGTGTTCCAGATCAACGCGGCCCAGCCCGGCTCGTGTGTCACGGCCGAACCGACGACGTTCCTGAACCTGGTTCCGTACCCCGCAGGACCGTCCGGCGACGTCGACGCCTACCTCAAGTGGGCCCCGAACGGCGCCTACAAGGGTTTCCAGGACTGCTTCGCCAACGGCGTGCCCACCGCCCAGGCACGGCTCCTCGCGGCGGGTCAGCGACCCTTCGCGGTCAGCGCCGGTTCGGAGCCCTCCGACGCATCCGCGTGGAAGACCCTGCCCTCCTGGGCCGTCGTCGGCACCGCGGACCACGTCATCCCCCCGGCCGAACAGCGGGCGATGGCCGAGCGCGCGCACTCGCGCATCACCGAGGTGCCGGCGGGCCATCTGTCCCTGGTCACGCGCCCCGACGTGGTCACCCGCGTGATCACCGAGGCGGCCGAGACCGTCCGCTGACCGGCACTCCCGGGTGTGCCCTTATCCGACGGCTCCGCTGGTGATCCCGGCGGCGATGCGGCGCTGAACGAGGACGAGCAGCACCGCCGCCGGGATGCAGGCCAGCACGTCGGTGGCCATGACGGCGTTCCACCGGTTCGTGTGGGCGCCCAGGTACTGGTAGATGCCGAGCGTCACCGGCTGTACCGTGTCCGTGGTGTTCAGGGTGAGGGCGAAGAGAAAGTCGCTCCAGGCGAAGAGGAAGGTGAAGACGCCGGCGGTGACCAGGGCGTTGGTGCTCAGCGGGAGCACCACGGAGCGCAGGACGCGCAGCCTCCCGGCACCGTCGACACGTGCGGCCTCGATGATCTCCCTGGGGATGGCCCGCATGAACGCGTGCAGAACCAGGACCGCGAAGGGCACCCCGGCGGTCGAGTCGGCGAGGATCAGCCCGAAGCGGGAGTTCAGGAGCCCCAGTTCGTTGTAGGCGCCGTAGAGGGCGTTGGCCACGACGATGCCCGGAACCGTCTGGGTGACCAGGACGGCGAAGAGCACGGCGGTGGTTCCCCGGAGACGGAAGTGGGCCAGGGCGTAGGCTGCCGGAGCGGCGAGTGAGAGGCTCAGCACCGCACTGCCGAGAGCCACGACGAGGCTGGTGACGAGGCTGTTCCCCTGCTCGCGCAGCGCGGTGGCGTAGCCGCTGAAGTCCGGGTGGACGGGAAACCAGCCGGCCCGCAGGGCGTTGCCCGCCGGCTGCAGGGAGACGTTCACCATCCAGTACACCGGGAACAGCATCAGCGCGAGCAGGACGATCCCTGCGAGCGTGGACATCCGGCCTTGTGCGGGTGCGCGCTTCACGGACTCGGCCTCCCTTCAGGCGTTCAGGGCGCGGCGGTTGGCGCGCAGGTGGACGAGGGCGAGGGCGAGCGAGAGTACGACGAGGACGTTGCCGAGGGCGGCGCCGCGCCCGAACTCGAACTGCTCGAAGGACAGCTGGTACGCCCCGGTGGCGAGGGTCTGCGTGGCGCCGGCCGGACCCCCGCCCGTCACGACGAGGATGATGTCCAGCACCTTGGCCGTGTAGACCACGCCCAGCACCAGCACGACGCCGGCCACGGGCCGCAGCAGCGGCCAGGTGATGTGGCGGAACGACGCCAGCCGGCCGGCCCCGTCCAGCCGCGCCGCCTCGTACAGGTGGACCGGGATGTCCCGCAGCCCGCCGTACAGGATCGTGGCGTTGAAGGGGATGCCCACCCACACGTTGACGAGGGTCACCGACACGAGCGCCTGTGACGTGCCGGTGAGCCAGGGGATGCCCGTCGACAGCAGGTGCAGGTCGCGCAGCGCGCGGTTCACGACTCCCGTGTCGGTGTCCAGCATCCACCTCCACGTCGTCCCGGACACGACCAGCGGCAGCAGCCAGGGCAGCAGCAGGAGCGAGCGCAGCACGCCGCCGAGCGGGAACCGGCGGTGGAAGAACAGGGCGAGGGCCAGCCCGAGCACGAACTGCCCAGCGAGCGAACCGACGGTGAACAGGGCTGTGGTCAGCACGAGCTTGGGGAACTCGTCCGACGACATGACCTCCGTGTAGTTCCGCAGCCCCACGAACGGGGCGGCACCGGTGTAGAACGTCGTGGCCGTGTAGCGCTGGAAGCTCATCGCGATGTTGTCGGCGATCGGGTAGCCGAAGAACAGCAGGAGGTAGGCCAGGGCGGGGGCGAGGAACCCCCACCGGGCGATCCGGTCAGGAAGCCGTCGCGATCCGCTGCGCATACCCGAGTGCTTCCCGCGGTGTCTGCTCGCCCGTCAGCGCGGCCTGGACGGCCGTGTAGATGCCGGTCGCCGCCTGGGGCCACCTGACGCCGAGTTCGCCGGTGCGGGCGCGAGCCCGCTCGACGCTCTTGACGAAGGCCGCCATCGAGGGGACCTGCTCGGCATAGCGGGACGCCACGTCCGGACGGGAGGGCACGGTGAAGTTCTGCTTCGCCAGGGCCAGCATGCGGTCGGAGCCGTTGAGACAGACCACGATCTGTGCCGCCTTCGCCTGTCGGGCCTTCGAGGCGTTCTGCGGGACCGTCCACACCTCGCCGCCGAGCGGCGTGACCAGGGTCTGCCCCGGTTGGCGGACGGGGATGGGGGCCACGCCCCAGTGGAGGTTCTTGATCTCGTTCATCTCGGATATCCGCCAGGGCCCGTTGACCATCATGGCCGTCCGCCCGGCGACGAACTGGTCATGCACGTCGGCCTGCGTCCAGTTCAGCACCGACCTCGACATGGATCCGCTCCTGACCAGGTCGACCCAGAGCTGGAGCGCCTGCGCGGCCTGCGGGGTGTCCAGACGCCTCTCGTCGCCGCCGTTGGACCACAGGAAGGGCAGGAACTGCCAGGTGCCCTCGAAGGTGGCGTTCGCGTCCACCGCCACGCCGTAGCGCCCCGGACGGGTCAGCCTGGCCGCGGCAGCCTTCAGCTCGTCCCAGGTCCGCGGCACCGCGACTCCGGCCTGGGACAGCATGTCCTTGTTGTAGAAGAGGGCGATGGTGCTGACCGTGGGCGCCAGTCCGTACACCTTGCCCCGGTAGGTTCCCGCCGACAGGATGCCCTGCGCGAACCCGTCGGAGCCGATGCCGTACCGGTCCAGCGGGGTCAGCGCACCGGTCTGCGCGATCTGCTGGAGGTCGGGGTTGTCCAGCATCAGCAGGTCGGGAAGGGTCCGCGACGATGCCTGTTGCAGCACCTTCGGGACGAGCGACGGCCCCGGGACGCTGTGCTGCTCGACCGTGACGCCGGCGGCCTTGCCACAGGCATCGAGCCGCTCGCTCCACTGGGCGTGCTCGGCGGCGTCGGTGTAGTAGTCGAGAGCGGTGAGGGAGGTGACCTTGCCCGCGGCCTGCTCGGGCCTGGAGCCGCCCGCGCAGCCGGAGGCGGACAGGACGAGGGCTACGGCTGCGAGGAGCGTGGATATGCGCCGCGCCGACCGTCCGGCCGCTTGGGTCATGGTGATGCCTTCCGAGTGACGAGCCGGGATGCTATCTCATATGCCTGCTCAGAAGGGGTGTCGAGGCCCGTGGCCGGAGCCGGGCCCGATGCTCGCCCACGCGGCCTCACGGATCATCGCCGCGACGGCGTCGGGCTGGGAGAGCGGCACGGCGTGCGAACCGTCGATTAATCGGGCGTTGGCCGCCATGCGCAGCGCCATGAACCGCTGCGCGGCGGGGACGAGCATGCGGTCGGCGGTGGCGACGGCGTACCAGGACTGTTTGGCCGCCCAGGAGGGCGGACCCGATCTGCCGGTCAACGCGCACCGGGCGATCGGGCGTTGTGTCACGGACAGCACACTGGTGACATGCGGTGGCAGATCAGCTGCATACACGTGAAGAAAGCGTTCCCTGCGGATGTACAACTCGCTGTCCGGGTCCGCCCCCGAGTCCGAGCCCGCGGGAATCGGGGCGGGTACGGCGGCGCCGACGAGCGCGTCCGCGGCTGGTGTGGGGGAGAACCGGCTCGTGACGTCCAGGAGGCACTCTCCGGCATCGAGGCCGAACGCCGCGACATAACACAGGGCGACGACGTTGTCGGCGTCGGTGGCCGCATCGGTGATGACCGCCCCGCCGTAGCCGTGGCCGACCAGCACGACCGGGACGTCGATCCGGCGCAGCACGCTCCTGAGACAGGCGGCTCTACCTTCTTGATCGGGTTGATCGAGCCATTCGTAGGGTTGGGTCGCCCAGGGGTGCTGGGTGTGGCTATCAGGCGGCTGCCGTCTCGTGGCATACGACGCTTCGCCGCCCGGCACCCCACGACGACTCGGCCGCCGATTAGGAAGTGCGAACAAGTCGCTGTGTAGAGCAATGCCGGCGAGGTCGTCTGTGGTACGAGCAGAACGAATACGCACGTCAGGAGCATGATGAGCCGGATATGGGCGGGGATCGACAGCGGCAAGGGCCACCATCACGGCCTTGCTCTGGACGCGGACGGCAAGACGCTGTTGTCGCGGCGGGTCGCCAACGACGAGCCCGAGCTGCTGAAGCTGATCGGTGACATCCTGGACCTGGCTGGCGGCCGTGAGGTCACCTGGGCCATCGACATGACCGGCGGGGAACCCGCGCTGTTGCTGGCCCTGCTGGTCAGCCACGGCCAGGAGGTCCTCTACATGCCCGGCCGACTGGTGAACCGGGCCTCCGACGGCTACCGCGGCGAGGGCAAGACCGACGCCCGTGACGCCTACGTCATCGCCGACCAGGCCAGGATGCGCCGGGACCTGCGGCCCATCCGCCCTGGCGACGAGGCCGCCGTGGAACTCAAGCTGCTGACCGGACGCCGGTCCGACCTGGTCGAGGACCGCACCCGCGTCGTCAACCGCCTGCGCGGCACCCTGCTGAGCATGTTCCCGGCTTTGGAACGAGCCCTGGACGTGACCAACACCGGCCCGCTCAGGCTTCTGACGGGCTACCAGACGCCGCCCGCGATCCGCCGGGCCGGCGTCATGCGGCTGACGAAGTGGCTGGCCAACCGCAAAGTCCGCAACGCGAGAACCCTGGCCGAAGCAGCCGTTGAGGCCGCCGAGCGCCAGCACACCTCCATCCCGGGGGAGAAGATCATCGCGAAGCTGGTCCACACCCTGGCCGAGGAGGTGATGGCCCTCAACGAGCAGATCGCCGAGATGGACAAGCTCATCGAGGGCCGGTTTCGCGAGCACGAACTCGCCGACATCATCCTGAGCGTCCCCGGCATCGGCGCGACCCTCGGTGCCGAGTTCCTCGCAGCCGTCGGCGGCGACCTGGACGAGTTCGACTCTCCGGACGCTCTGGCAGCCTTCGCCGGCGTCGCCCCCGCCCCTCGCGACTCGGGCAAGGTCAGCGGCAACCTCCACCGGCCGATCACCTACCACCGAAGGCTCCAACGCGTCTTCTACACCTCCGCGCTGGTCAGCGTCCGCTACGACCCCAACTCGCGGAAGTTCTACGACCGCAAACGCGCCGAGGGCAAGAAGCATGTCCAGGCCGTGCTCGCCCTCGCCCGCCGACGCGTCAACGTCATCTGGGCCCTGATCCGTGACCGGCGGTGCTACCAAGTCACACCGCCGGTGACCGCAGCCGCTTGACAACAGCATTAGGAAGCGTCGTACGCCAGGCCGCGCAGCGGGTTCGCCGGGGCGCGCACCGTTAGTCCGTCGGCGTGCAGGAGCCGGACGACTCCCGCCCAGCACGAGGCGTCGGCGAACGCCCCGTGCACGAGGACGACGGTGGGCGGTACAGGGGTGGATCCGTGCACGTCGGAGACCTCCGCGTGGGTGGGCTTCCCAGCCAACCGCGCCCGGCCCGCTCCGGCATCGCGTGAACGTACCAACCGTGCGCTCAGCCGTCGGGCAGAGACCGGACCAGATTGGCCAGCTGCACCCGCGAGTTGACCGACAGCTTGCGGAAGGCGGCGGTCAGGTGCGTGTTGACGGTGTGCGGAGAGACCACGAGCAGTTCCGCGGCCGCCCGGTTGCTGTGGCCCTCGGCGACGAGGCGCGCGACCTTCTGCTCCGAGGCCGTGAGGGCCTCCCAGCCCTGGACGGGACGGGGCCCGCTCACCGGCCGGCGGTCATCGCCCCCCTGCCCTTTCAGCGCGCGCTCCACGCGTGCCGCCGCGGCCTGCGCGCCCGCCGCGGTGTAGGCGGCATGGGCCCGGGTCAGGGCGGCCACCGCCCGGGGCCGCTCGCCCGCCGCCAGCAGCGCCTGACCGAAGTCGGTGCAGGCCGAGGCCAGCACCAGCGGACGCGGACCTGCCCCGAGCAGGGCGACGGAGCGTTCCAGCAGGGCCAGGTCGCCCCGCACGAGCCCCACGGCGTGCGCCGCGACCCCGGTCGCCGTGGGCACCGCCGGGTTGCGTGCGGCGTGGGCCTCGGCCTGTGCGGCCAGGTCCCGCGCCAGAGTGTGGTCCGCTCCGCGCAGGGCGATCCGTATCGCGGCGTCGACCCAGCAGCGCAGCAGGCGCCAGCGGAGCAGGGGACCTTCCTCCTGCACCTGACGAACCCTCTCGACGGCCAGGGCGAAGTCCCCTTCGGCGTCGGCGTGGAGCGCCTCCAGGAACCGCACGGCCGCCGTGTTGCCCGGGTTCGGTTTGGCCGCCAGCCTCTCCCGAGCGGCGGCCAGGTGCTGCCGTGCCGCCCCCTCCTCACCGCGCAGCAGGGCGATCCAGGACTGGATCACACGCGCGTTCACCTGCTGGACGGGCACCCGCACGTCGTCCTCCAGGCGCTCCATGGTCACGAAGTCGGCGTCGGCGTCGTCGAGCCTGCCCAGTCCCAGATGCTGCTGGCCCTGGGCCCACAGCAGCATGGCCTCGCGGAGCCCTCCGGAGCGCCGCGCCGCCTTCAGCAGCAGGCGCTCGCCGGACGCGAAGTCGTCCATGTGCTGGTATGCGACGATCTCCTCGGGAAAGAAGGCGGAGTCGACGGCGCTGAGCGCGGTGAAACGCTCCAGGGCGACGGCGTTCTCACCCGCGTTGAGCGCGATCTCGCCGAGCGCGAAGAGCGCTTGCACATGGGCGTCCCGGTCCCCGATCGTGATCGCGGCACGCAGCGCGTTCTCTCCCGCCTCACGTGCCGCACGCAGATCGTAGCTCCGGGACAGGGCCAGTGCCCGCAGTGCGGTCAGCCGGGCCTCGACCTCGGGGGCCCCGCCGCCGACGGCGAGGGCCGTCTCGGTCCGTCGGCGCAGCTCCTCGGCGAGGTCCAGGTTCCATAGCGTCCCGCCGAGGGCGGCCTCCAGCCGGCCGAGCATCTCCACGGGCGGCCGGCACTCCAGCAGTCGGTCGCCGGTCGACAGCGCCTCACGACTGCGGCCGGCTCGGGTCAGGCAGACGATGGCCTGCTCTCCCACGGCGAACCACGACGGCCGTGCGGTGGGCACCAGTTCCAGGGCACGCGTCACCAGGTCGGCCGCGAGCCCCGGCGTCACCGGCAGCACGTCGTCGGCGGCGCGCCTCAGCAGCCGAACTGCCTCCTCGTCCCCGGGAAGGGCGCCCCGTAGGACGTGCGACACCGCGTCGATCGGCCGGTGGCCCGCGGCGACGAGATGGCCCGCGGCCTCCCGGTGCAGCGCCTTGCGCGCCGAGGGCGGGATGTCGACGTAGACCGCCTGACGCAGCAGATCGTGCCGGAAGACCAGTCGGTTGCCGTCATCGTCCAGGAGTCCCGCGCGCACCGCCTCGTCGAGTGCCCCGATCAGCGGGGCCGACGGCCCGCCGCAGAGCACGGCGGCGTCGCTGAAGGCGAATGAGCGCCCCAGCACCGCTCCCATCTGCAGGAAGCGCAAAGTGACGGGTTGCAGGGACATGAGCCTGCCGCGCACTCCCGACACCAGCCTCGGCGGTACGGGCTCACCCGAGGCCTCGGAGGCCGGCAGCCCGGCGAGCATCTCGACCGCCAGGAACGGATTCCCGCCGGCACCTTCGAGCAGCTCCCGCACGCGCTCGTCCACGTCCCGGCCCAGGGCGTCGTCGGCGATCTGCCCGATGGCCGAGCCGGACAGCGGGCCCAGGGAAAGGGTGCGCGCCGGGAGTTCCGCCCGCACGGCCGCGACGATCTCCTCGCCAGACCCCCCGACGCCCTGCCGTCCGGTCAGCAGCCACAGGACGGGCGACGTCCGCAGCCGCCGCGGCAGCTGCTTCAGCACGAACCGGCTCAGCGCGTCGGCCCACTGCACGTCGTCCAGCGCGATCAGCACCGGCACGCTGTCGGCTCTCTCCTCGATCGCCTCCGCCAGGCGCTCCACCAGCCGGATCCGCTGATCGTGATGCTGCGCGAGACCGGCCAGCGCGTCGCCGACCAGCAGCGGCCGATCACCGTGCAGGAGGCAGGTCGCGAGCGACGACAGCGGCACGATGTGATGCAGTTCGTCGGCCTTGCCGACCCCGACGGAGAACCGCGCCGCCTTGGCTTCGGCGACGGCTTCGGCGAGCAGCGTGGTCTTGCCGATTCCCGGCTCGCCCCGGACGAGGGCCAGGGCGCCGCTCCCGGTGCGGGCCACCGAGTCGATCAGCGCCCGCAACTCCTCCCACTCGGCCTCCCGGCCACGCAGACCGCTTCTGGACAGCGATCCGCACGACCCCGCCACCGTGACCTTCCCCTCCGCACGCACCGGCGACACCGGCGCTCCAGAGGCCCACTATGGCAAAAGTGGCAGCTCAGCGCACATGTGGCAGCTGGGGCGCGTTGCGCGAGGCGAGTATCCGAGGCCCTTGTACGGCGCCGCTGCGCCACTCGGCGGGGGAGACCCCGTACGCGGCCCGGAAGACCCGGCTGAAGTGGGAGGCGCTCGTGAAACCCCAGCGGCGCGCCACCGCGGCGATGGTCAGCCCCGCCGCTCCCCGGCGGGCCAGCTCACGCCGGCACTGCTCCAGCCGGCGCTGCTGGATCCACCGGCTGACCGTGATGTCCTCCAGCTGGAAGAGCTTGTGCAGGTAGCGCACGGAGATGTGGTGGGCGCGGGCGATGGCGTCCGGGGTCAGGTCGGGATCGGCGAGGTGCCAGTCGATGTACGCCCGGATCCGGAGCAGCGACTGCCGCGCGGCGTCCTGCGTGTCCCCGGTCGCCCTGCCCAGCCGTTCGCCGGCCAGGGTCTGAAGTAGATCCACGACGTTGCGGGCGATCGACTCGGCCGTGCGCTGCGGATACGTTTGCGCCGTGTCCACGAGCCGGGACAGGAACGGCGACAGCAACGCGCCGAGCGGTGTCTCGGAGTCGAGGGGAGCCGCTGTGATGTGCCGCAGCTCCGACTCGCTCAGACCCAGCACCTCGCGCGGCAGCACGAGGGACTTCGTCTGAAAACGCTCGGGGATCGTCATCCGGACCGGTCGCGCCATGTCGTAGAGGAAGAGCTGCCCCGGGCGTACCAAGGCGTCACGCGTGTCCTGCTCGACTCGGGCCACACCTCTGGTCAGCAGCTTCACGACCACGTAGTCGTCGTTGTCGCTCCCCGCGATGAGCCGTCGTGTGCGCAGCGCCCGTAGCGGGTCGCCGTCCACCGTCACGGCCTGCATCGGGCCCAGGAGTGACGTACGGATCGTGCCGCGGTCGATCTCCTCGGGAACGCCCATGTCCACCGCGCCGAACGTCCGGGACAGGGACTCGCGCCAGTACGTCCTTCTTCGCTGGTCGGGCACCGCGTCCGTGGTGTAGAGGGTGCCCGGGGGACCGGGTTCCCGTAGCGATGAATCCGGCGACATGTTCTCCGCCCTTCGGCACGTGCGTTTTCCGGACACACCGTGCCAGTGGGGGAGGGTTCGCCGCATCGCGTGAACGCGTGAGATCCGGGGGGCGGCGGGACTCGCCGGGCGCGCTCGTGCGCGCGGCCCGGCGAGCCGGTCGGCCGATGGACGCCCGGTTCAGCCTCCGGTGACCCCGATGTGCTTCGCCCAGTCGGCGAAGCCGGTCCAGCGGATCTCCGGGTGGGCGGCATGGAGGGCGGGGATGTCGACGCGGTAGCCGGGACCGTTCAGGAACGTCCACATCGCGTGCATGTCCGGATTGCTGATCGCCGTCAGCGGTACGCGCTCGTGGCGTACGTCCCGTCCCAGCGCGGCACCGAGCGCAGCCGCCATCAGAGCCGGAGTGGGGGCGTCGGAGGCCAGCTCGATACGCCGCCCGGAATACGGAGCAGGGTCGAGCAGCACTTCCGCCGCGAACGCGCCGAGGTCGGGCCGGGCGAGCTGCTGCAACGGCCGGTCGGGCGGCAGCGGCAGATCGAGCACGCCCTCGAGGATGCGCTCCGCCCCGCCGAGCGCGTTGTCGAAGAAGTACGTCGGCCCGAGGATCGTGTACGGCACATCACCCGCGGTCAGCTCCGCCTCGATGCGCGCCTTGCTCTCGAAATGCGGTACCCCGCTGTTCTGGTCGGCCCCGGCGACCGAGCTGAACACGAGGTGCGGGACGCTCTCCCGCGCCGCGGCGGTGAGGATCGCCCGCCCCTGTTCCACCTCCGCCTCGATACCGGCCTCGAAGGGCGTGGTGAAGGCGAAGACACCGGCGACCCCCTTCATGGCCGCGGCGAGCGACCCGGGATCGCTCAGGGAACCCGCCACCACCTCGACACCCCGGTCGGCCAGTTGCCGCGCGGCACTGCGACCGGGGTCGCGGACCAGCGCCCTGATCCGGGCCCCGCGGGTGAGCAGTGCCTCGGTCACGGCACCGCCCTGCCCGCCCGTCGCGGCGAGCACCAGGATCGGCTCATGCGCCATGGATGAACTCCCTTCCCTGCAGCGGGGCATCGGATCTGGAGTCGGCCCCGGGGCAACCATCCGTCACGAACGACAGCGCCTGACGCAGACTCGCCCGAGAAGGGCGCTCGAGGACTCGATCCCGTGCACGCACAGTCATGACGCCCATGCGCCCCCCGCCTAGCGTTCGCCACCTCACACGACTGCCGGAAAGAAGAGAGACCCATGCAGTTCGGCATCTTCACGGTCGGGGACGTGACACCCGATCCGACCACAGGGCGCGCCCCGTCGGAGCACGAGCGCATCAAGGCGATGGTCGCCATCGCGCTCAAGGCGGAGGAGGTGGGCCTGGACGTCTTCGCCACCGGTGAACACCACAACCCGCCGTTCGTGCCGTCGTCACCGACCACGATGCTCGGGTACATCGCCGCCCGCACCGAGAAGCTGATCCTCTCCACCGCCACAACACTGATCACCACCAGCGACCCGGTGAAGATCGCCGAGGACTTCGCGATGCTCCAGCACCTCGCGGACGGCCGGGTGGACCTGATGCTGGGGCGCGGCAACACCGGGCCCGTCTACCCCTGGTTCGGGCAGGACATCCGGCAGGGCATTCCGCTCGCCCGGGAGAACTACGGGCTGCTGCACCGGCTGTGGCACGAGGACGTCGTCGACTGGGAGGGCAAGTTCCGCACACCTCTTCAGGGCTTCACCTCGACCCCGCGCCCACTGGACGGCGTAGCGCCCTTCGTCTGGCACGGCTCCATCCGCTCCCCTGAGATCGCCGACCAGGCGGCCTACTACGGCGACGGCTTCTTCCACAACAACATCTTCTGGCCGGCCGAGCACACGCGGCGGATGGTCCAGCTGTACCGGCGGCGTTACGCCTACCACGGACACGGCCGCCCCGAGGAGGCGATCGTCGGTCTCGGCGGGCAGGTCTTCATGCGGAAGAACTCGCAGGACGCCGTTCGGGAGTTCCGCCCCTACTTCGACAACGCCCCGGTCTACGGCCACGGACCGTCCCTGGAGGACTTCACCGAGCAGACCCCGCTGACGGTGGGCTCCCCGCAGCAGGTCATCGAGCGGACCCTCGCCTTCCGCGAGACCGTCGGCGACTACCAGCGGCAGCTGTTTCTGATGGATCACGCGGGGCTGCCCCTGAAGACCGTGCTGGAACAGCTCGACATCCTCGGCGAGGAGGTGGTGCCCGTCCTGCGCGAAGAGTTCGCGAAGGGGCGCCCGGCCGAGGTTCCGGACGCGCCGACGCACGCGTCGCTGCTCAAGGCTCGGGAAGTCCAGGAGGAGGTGAGCGCCGTATGAAGCTCGTCGCCGTGTCCGCGGGGCTGAGCACCCCGTCCTCCACCCGTCTGCTCGCGGACCGTCTCGCCGAGGCCGTCCACGGCGAACTCGCCGCCCGGGACGGTGAGGTGGAGACCGAGGTCGTCGAGCTGCGCGAGCTGGCCGTCGCCGTCGCCAACCACCTCGTGACGGGCTTCCCGCCGCCCCCGCTGGCCGCCGCGATCGACGCAGTGACGGGAGCCGCCGGCCTGATCGCGGTCACTCCCGTCTTCACCGCCTCCTACAGCGGGCTGTTCAAGTCCTTCTTCGACCTGATCGATCCGGACGCCCTCGCCGGCAAGCCGGTCCTGATCGCTGCGACCGGAGGCACGGCCCGTCACTCGCTGGTCCTGGAGCACGCGCTGCGCCCGCTGTTCTCCTATCTGCGGGCCTCCGTCGTTCCCACCGCGGTGTACGCGGCGTCCGAGGACTGGGGATCGGGCGGTGACGCTTTCACGGAGGGGCTGCCCGCGCGCATCCGGCGGGCGGGCGCCGAGCTGGCCGCCGTCATGGCCGCCCGTCCGTCCGAGGCGGCCCCCGAGGACGACGTCACCGCGCTCGAACGGCAGCTGTCCGACCTGCGCTTCGACTGAGGCTGGCCGCCACGGACCCGACCGGGTCCGTGGCGGCCCGGTCCGTGGCCCGCCCGAGACGGACGACCGTGGTCGGCGCCCGGTCCAGCAGGCCGAGGTCCTGCTCGTGCATCGCGATCACCACCGTGGTCCCGGGCAGCGTCCGGAACAGAGCGGCCAGCAGCGCCTCGGCGGTGGGCCGGTCCAGACCGGCGGTGGGTTCGTCCAGCAGGAGCACCGGCGGGCGCCGCAGCACGGCACGCGCGATGGCGAGGCGCCGCCGCTGCCCCTGGGACAGCAGACGCCCACCGGGGCCCACCCGGGCGTCCAGCGGCAGCGCGCAGAGACCGACCACTTCCTGTACGGCCCGCAGGGCGGCGGTGTCCGCCGAGGGAGCGGCCTGACGGAGATTGGCCACCACCGTGTCGTCGGCCAGCCAGTCGTCGGCCTCGACCAGGGTGATCGTCTCAGCGACGACCTGGGCTGGCAGTTCATCGACGGGTGTGCCGCCGAGGAGGACCGTGTCGGCAGGGGCCGGTATCCGTCCGGCGAGTTGCCCGAGCAGCGTCGACTTCCCGCTGCCGTTGGGGCCGGTGACCAGCACCAGGCCGGGGCCGGACAGGGGCATGGTGAGGGACACTGGCCGGCCGGGAACCGGCAGTCCGGCCGTTTCCAGGCCGTGCGTGGCCGTCTCCGAACCGTGCGGGGCCGTCCGCACATCGCGCGCGGCCCGCCGCTGCCGCTCCGCCGACGGCTCCCCGGCGGACAGCGGTGCGAGGCGACCGGCCGCATCGCCGGCCTGGGTCAGCAGGTGCAGCAGCCGGGGTAGCCGCTCCAGCAGCTCCCACCCCGCGGCCGTCAGCAGCACCTCGCCCTCGACGACCGCGACCGGCTGCGCCGGAGCTGCGCACAGCGCGATCAGCAGCACCGATGCCTGGCCCACGGCGGCCAGCAGGCGCAGCGTCAGACGGCCCAGTCGTTCGGCCCGGTCCGCGGCCCACTCGGCGGACTCGACGGACGTCATCGCCGTCGTGGCCGCCCGCCGCGCCTGCGGTACGGCGTCCAGGCAGCGCAGTTCGTCGAAGGCGGCCCGGCTGCCGAGCAGCACCGTACGCAGTGCGGCTCTGGCCTCGGTGGCGGCGGCCAGACGAGCCCGCGCCCGGTGGTGGGCTCGCCGGGCGCAGACCAGCCCGGCCGCCCACACGACCAGCTCGGCGGCCCCCAGGACCGGCATCGCCCGCAGCAGCAGGACCTCGATCAGGCAGGCGGTGGCGAGCGCCGCCACCAGGGGTGCGCAGACGTTCGCGGGCAGACCCGCGACGGTCTCCACGTCCGTGGTGAGCCGCGCGAGCAGTGCGCCGTCGCGTTGTCCGCGCAGCTCCCGGGGGGTGAGGCGGGCGGCGCCACGGGCCAGTCGGGCGCGCAGTGCCACGGTGGCCGTCAGCAACGTGCGGTGGCTGTCCAGGCGCTCGAGGTAGCGCAGTCCGGTGCGGGCGAGGGCCAGCGTCCGTACGGCGCCCGAGGGATACATCCAGGACCAGGTGGTGTTGGCCTGGAGGGTGACCACGGCGCAGGTCGTCAGGAACCAGCCGGATACGCCGAGGAGCGCGGCTCCGCCGAGTTCGGCGGCGGTGGCCAGCAGCATGCCGGTCAGCAGGGCGCGGCGCGGAGCCGCCGTGCGCAGCAGGCGCCAGGCGCCGGTCGGGTTCATCGGGCTCTCCCGTGGTCCAGAGCGATGACCTGGTCCGCCAGCGGCAGCAGCGCGGGACTGTGGGTGGCGAGCAGGACCGTACGGTCGCGGGCCAGTGTCCGCAGCGCCGACAGGACCCGCTGCTCCGCCTCCGGGTCGAGATGTGCGGTGGGTTCGTCCAGACACAGCAGGGGTGCGTCCCGCAACAGCGCCCGGACAAGGGCCAGTTGCTGGGACTGGCCGGAGGACAGGCCGGTGCCGCGCTCGCCCAGCGGGGTGTCCAGCCCTTGCGGCAGCGCGGTCAGGAGGTCTTCGAAGCCGAGGGAGGCGGAGGCGTCCAGCAGGTCGTCGTCGCTCGCGGTGGGCCGGGCCAGGAGGAGGTTCTCGCGCAGCGTGCCGGGCAGCAGATGCGCCGGCTGGCCCACCCAGGCGACCCGGCCGGGATCGGCGGGCACGGCCCGTCCGTCCAGGAGATGGAGCGCGCGACCCTCGTGCGGCGCGATGAGCCCCGCCGCCACGGCCAGCAGGGTGGACTTGCCCGCCCCGCTCGGCCCGGTGACGGCGAGGCACCGGCCCGGTGCGATCCGCACATCGACCCGGTCGAGGGCGGGCGCCGCACGGCCCGGGTGACGGACCGTCACGGCTGTCAGGCGCACTCCGGGAGGCGACGTGCCACGGGCGGGCCGAAGCGGCGCGTCCGACGGCAGGTCCGTCTCCCCGGGCGTGTCCAGGACCGGGCCCAGCAGCTCGGCGGCGGCAGCGGCCTGGGCGCGGGCGTGGTAGCCGTTTGCCAGGTCCCGGGCCGGGGCGAAGTAGGCGGGCACCAGGACGAGAACGAACAGCGCGGCGGACAGGCCCATGCGGTCCGGGACGAGGGGCAGGTGCAGGTAGTCGAGCAGGACCAGGCCGCAGTAGGTTGCCACCACGGCGAGGGTGCCGGTGATGAGCAGTTCGACCCACGCGGTCGACAGAAAGGCGATCCGCAGCACTTTCTCGGTCCGCCGGGCGACCTCACGGTCGTCCCGCTCCAGGACACGGGCCGCTTCGTCGTGCGCGCCGAGCCCGACGAGGGTGGGCAGCCCGCGCAGATGGTCCAGCAGCCGGGCCTGATGGGTGCGGATCCCGGTCAGCTGGGCGCGGACGGCGCCTCGTGTGCCGAGGCCGACCACCTTCAGGTTGGCCGGCAGCAGTGGGGTGGCGGCCAGGACGAGCAGTGCGACGAACCAGCTGCGCCACGCGATCGCGGCCAGCACGAGACCACTGCCGAGCAGCATGGTGGTCCGTGCGGGCAGGTAACCGGTGAGCCAGTCGGTCAGCTGGTCGACCTCGCCGTCGACGGCCCGGCCGGGCGCCGCCTCGTCCAGGTCGGTACGGGCCGGTCCGCGGGCGGGCAGCACCGTCTCGATGATCCTGCGGCGCAACGCCTCGCGTACGACGCGGGCGCCACGGGCGGCTGCCGCGTCGCCCGCGGCCAGCAGTCCGGCGCGCAGGGCGACTCCGGCCGCGGTCAGCAGGGCGGGCAGCAGCAGGGCCGTCGCGGGCAGTACGCCGTGCAGTGCCGACAGGCCGCGCTGCGCGGCCCAGGAGAGGCCGCCCGCCCACAGGACCGTGCCCGACTGGGCCGCGCCGCGCAGGATCCCCGCGCGGCGCAGCTCGGGCCGGCCGACCGCCGCCCAGTCCCGCAGCCTGGCGGGCACCGGGTCGCCGGTCCGCTCCGCGGCCAGTTCGTCCAGCAGTACGGCGGTGCCGCTCACGAGGTCGTCTCCGCCCCGCTGTCCGCGTCGAAGTATCCCGCGCGGCCGTCACGGCGGTCGCCGACGACCCAGGCGGCCAGCGCCGTGCAGCCCAGCACCGTGACGCCGATCGGCCCGATCAGGTCGGAGACGCCGCCGAACACGTCCTGGGAGAGGCCGGTGGCGAGGATGCCGAGCACGGTCAGCAGGACGCGTCGCACGATCGTCCGTGGCGCTCCGGTGGACGCAGGTGCGGCCGGAAGCGCCCGGTCGCGGGCGGGCAGCGGCGGTACCGGGCTTTCCACCGGGTCGCTGTACTTGCCGCGGAAACTCCGCCACGCATAGATGTTGTAGGCGAGGACGAAGGGCATGCACAGGCCGACGCCGAGGACCAGGAAGACCTGGGAGGAGTGGGGGCTCGCCGCCTGATGAACCGTCAGGCCGGGTGGTACGACGACCGGCAGGGAGACCGCGGCGAGCCCCAGCAGACCACTGGCGGTCATGGCGGCCACGGCCGCGAACGGCCGCCAGTCGGGACGGCGGCCGAAGCCGTGCCAGGCCACGGCGCCGGCCGCGGTGGCGACAGCCACGGCGAGCCAGAACAGCACGGCTCGTACCGGCTGGCCGAGATGGAGCTGCTGCGGGTCGGCGCCCGGAAGCAGCAGGCCGAGCACGACTGCCATGACCACGGTGGCCAGCAGCAGGGACCGTCCGGAGCGCCGTACCTCCGGCCGCGACCACCCCTCGGTCTTGTCCTGTAGCCAGGCGGCCCCGGCCAGCAGGTAGACCACTACCAGACCGACGGCGCACAGCACCCCGTAGAGGCTGAACCAGTCGAAGGCCCCGCCGTGGAAAGCGCCGTTCCGCTGGTGCGGGCCGGTGAGCACAGCCCCGAGGACGAGTCCCTGGCACACGGTGGCGGCGAGCGAGGCCCCGCCGAACAGCAGTGCCCAGCCCCGCCGGTAGCGGCCGGCGGCGCTGTGCATCTCCAGGCCCAGTCCGCGCAGGATGATCGAGACCAGCATGACGATCAGCGGCAGATAGACGCCGGGCAGCACCACGGCGTAGGCGCCGGGCAGACCGGCCCACAGGACCACACCGACCAGGATCAGCCAGCTCTCGTTGGCGTCCCAGGCGGTCGCGACGATCTCGCCGTACTCCCGGCGGCGCTCGGGCCTGGCCACCAGGCTGAGCATGCCCACGCCGAGGTCGTAGCCGTCGAGGACGATGTACATGCCGAGGGAGAAGAGGACCAGGGCGTAAGCGCAGTACTCAAGCAACGAGGGCCTCCGGGACATCGGGCGAGGCGGGGTCGGAGGGCAGCGCCTCGGGGCCGGCCTTGACCGTACGGACGATGTAGCGGGCCCAGACGGCCAGCAGGGTGACGTAGAGCAGGACGAAGCCGGCGAGGCTCGCGGCCACTTCGGCGGTGGACAGGTGGGAGACCGCGTCCGCGGTGCGCAACTGGCCGTAGACGACCCACGGTTGGCGGCCCGTCTCGGCGACGATCCAGCCGCCGGTGATGGCGATGATCCCGGCCGGGGTCATCCACACCATCCAGCGCAGGAAGCGGGGTGAGTCGAACAGGCGCCGGCGCATGCGCAGGACCACCCCCGCGAAGGCGGTGCCGAACATGAGCAGCGCGGTGAAGTACATCGCGCGGAAGCCGTAGAAGGTGGTCCACATGTTGGGGCGTTCGTCGGGCGGGGTCTGCAGCAGTCCGGGCGTCGTCGTCCGGCCGCTGAGGTCCTGGGCGATGACCGAGCCGAGGTGGGGTATCTCGACGTGCACCCGGTTCTCGCCCTTGCCCGTGTCGGGCACGACGAGCAGGTTGTAGCCGTTGTTGTCGCTCTTCCAGTTGCCCTCGAACGCCTCCAGCTTGGGGAGTTGGTGCTGTCCCATGAAGACGGCGGTGCCGTCTCCGACGTACAGCTGCACCGGCATCAGCACACCGAGGACGCCGAGGGCGATGGACAGACAGCGGCGGGCCATGGGCTGGGCGGACGACCGTTTCTTCACCAGGTACCAGGCGGAGATCCCGCCGACGAACCAGGCGGAGCTGATCAGCACGGCCAGCAGCATGTGCGGGAAGCGGTGGGCGAAGGCGGGGTTGAACAGGATGCTGATCCAGTCCTTCGCGTGGAACTGGCCGGCGACCTTCTCGTAGCCGACCGGGTCCTGCATCCAGCTGTTGGCCGACAGGATCCAGGTGGTGGACAGCAGGGTGCCGAAGGCGACCATCCAGCTGGCCAGGGCCATGGTGCGCGGGCGGATCCGCCCGTCCCCGTAGAGCATCAGGCCGATGAAGCCCGCCTCCAGGAAGAAGGCCGTGATCACCTCCATGCCGATGGTGACGCCGATGACCGGTCCGACCGCGTGGGCGTACGTGCCCCAGTTCAGGCCGAACTCGAAGGTCATCACCGTGCCCGCGACCACGCCCAGGCCGAAGCCGACGGCGAAGATCTTCTTCCAGAACCGGAAGATCTGCAGGTACAGAGGATTTCCCGTGCGGACGTAGACCGTGTAGACGACGGCGAGCAGCACGGAGAGCCCCACGGTGAGCGCGGGGAAGGTCATGTGGAAGATCGCGGTGATCGCGAACTGCCATCGGGACAGTTCGACGACGGTGGGCGAAGCCATGGGTACTCCGGGGGAGAGGCGGTCGCGACGGGGTCCTGTCCGTCGGTGGGCCCGCCTGGGTCAGGAACGCACCAGCGGGGTGTCGACCAGGTGCTCGGCCAGGAACCAGGCCTGGAGTTCTCCGGTGCGGATGATCTGTGAGACCAGCAGGTCGTTGGTGCCGTCGTCGCCCAGCTCGGCGGTGCGGGCGGCCGCGTCATGGGCCTCGGTCAGGATGATCTCGTGGGCCTCCAGCAGCCGGGAGAGCATGGCCGGGACCTCCTCCACACCGTCCGGCGGGCGCGGGACCGACGTGATCTCGGCGACGTGCCGGGAGTCGCCCACGGAGACGCCGCCCAGGGTCTGGACGCGCTCGGCGAGGGTGTCGACGAGTTCCAGCTGCTCACCGGCGTGCTTGTCCAGCAGCAGGTGCAGCTGGTAGAACGTCGCGCCCCGCATGATCCAGTGGTGCTTCTTGTAGAGGCCGTGGAGGATCTGGGTGTCCGCCAGCACCTTGTTCAGGCGCTGGCAGGAGTACATGCGCGCCTCGTAGGACAGGGCGAGGGGGAACTGCTTGACAGTCCCGAACTCCTGGATGACCGCGCCCTTCTGGTGCAGCCATGGCTGGCTCCCGGTGGGCTTGGTGCTGGTGGTCATGGTGTGTCTCCTGTGATGTCGGTGACGGATGAGTACGGTCGACGCTAGGTGCCGAACTGGTGGCCGCGTTGCCCGGGAGCGCACGCGTAGGTGCCCGTTAGCGCACCGGGCCCGGCGGGCGCGGTCGGAGCCCGGTCCGGGGCGGGCCGGCGGGTCACTCGCTGCCCGCCGCGAGCTGCTCGACGACGCGGTCCAGATCGATGTGGTGGTGCTCGTTGCCGGGCGACACCAACGCGTCGGCGAGGTGGAGAAAGGCTGTGACGGCGGAGTACGAGAGCTCGAGTGCCGCCGACCCGTGCCGGGTGCTGAGCAGGATTCGGACCGTGTCCGGATGGCAGCGGTGCCGTGGGATCACCGCCACGTCCCCGGCCCCGGTGGGCCGGCGCAGCCCCCGGGTGAGGAGCGACCGGGCGAAGACCCAGTCGACGGAGGCAGCGGAGGGGGCACCCAGGGACAGGCGCACCGCGTAAGGGTCCGATGCGGCGTACCTGAGTTCGGCCGGCAGCGGTACCGGCGGATCGTCGGCCACGGTGACAAGGGCCGTCGTCGTGCATACGATCGAGCCTTCGTCCGTGGCGCCGGCGTGACGCTGTGTCATGCCGCCCCCTTTCTGCGTCTGTTCCGATCCGCTCGTCCGTCGGGTTCCGGCGGTCCACGGTGCTGGTGACCGTACGACGGGGCCGCCGGGGAGGATTGCCGACGAGCGCACGGGGTGTTGCCGGTCGAAGAACCGTGTTCCTGGTCCGAGCGCGCCCGTGATGGTTGAATGTAAAACAATTATTCGGTTGAGAGGCGGCCCACCATGAGCAATGTCGAGACGACGCCCGTCGAGGTGCGCTGCGGCGTGGCGGGGGACGACGAGCGTCCGGACGGGGTGCCCCGAGTCGACGTACTGACCCCGCGCGACGTGCCCCTCGGCGGCCCCCGGTCCATGACCGTGCGGCGCACCCTGCCCCAGCGTGCCCGGACCCTGATCGGGGCCTGGTGCTTCGCCGACCACTACGGCCCCGACGACGTCTCCGAGACCGGCGGCATGGATGTCGCCCCGCATCCCCACACCGGACTCCAGACGGCCAGCTGGCTCTTCACCGGGGAGATCGAGCACCGCGACAGCCTGGGCAGCCACGCCTTCGTACGTCCCGGCGAGCTGAACCTCATGACCGGCGGGCACGGCATCGCCCACACCGAGGTCTCCACCCCGCGGACCACCGTCCTGCACGGCGTCCAGCTGTGGGTGGCGCTGCCCGCGGAGCACCGGCACACCGCACGGGACTTCCAGCACCACGTCCCCGAACCGGTGCGGGTCGACGGGGCGGAGATCAGGGTTTTCCTCGGCTCTCTCGCCGGCGTCACCTCACCGGTACCCGCCTTCACGCCCCTGCTCGGCGCCGAGATCGTGCTCCAGCCCCACGCGAGCGTCACGCTCGACGTGGACCCCGGCTTCGAGCACGGTCTCCTGGTCGACCGGGGCGACGTCCGCCTGGCCGACGTCCTGCTGCGTCCCGCCGAACTGGGCTACGTCCACCCGGGCCCCGGCACGCTGACGCTGACGAACGACTCGGACGGCCCCGCACGGACGGTTCTGCTCGGCGGGACGCCGTTTGGGGAGGAGATCGTGATGTGGTGGAATTTCATCGGCCGCAACCACGAGGACATTGTCAAAGCCCGCGAGGAATGGCAAGAATCCTCCGATCGCTTCGGCGTCGTCGAAGGATATCCCGGAGACCGTCTTCCCGCGCCTGCCCTGCCCCATGCGAGTATCAAGCCGCGCAGGAATCCGCCGGTTCACTGATCCGATCGAAAGGCACCCCATGAGCCAGCCATCCACCGCACCGGTCGTCGAGCATGCAGACGCCAGGAACCGCTACGAAATCCTGGTCGAGGGCAAGCGCGCCGGACTGACCGCCTACCGTGACCGCGAGGAGCAGCGCGTCTTCTACCACACCGAGATCGATGACGCCTTCGCCGGTCAGGGCCTCGCTTCCCAGCTGGTCCGGGAGGCGCTCACCGACGTGCGGAAGTCCGGGAAGAGGATCGTTCCCGTCTGCCCGTACGTGGCCAAGTTCCTCAAACGGCATGAAGAGTTCGCCGACATCACCGACCCGGTGACGCCCGACGTCCTGCGCTGGCTGGAGGCCGAACTCGGCTGACCGTTCCCCTCCGGCCGGCCGCCGGGTCCGGCGGCCGGCTGTACGCGCAGCGCACCACTTCCGGCCTCACAGCGCACAGGCCCCGCCCGCCGCTCGCTCCGCCGCTTCCGGCGCGGTTAGTGTCCCAGCAGCTGAATTCCCCATGTGTGGCATTCCGGGGGAGTGACGTCAGTTCCCGCAAAGGCACGAACGGAGTGTTGTTGTGGCGCAATGGACGAGGCGCGAGGATGAGCGGCTGCTTTCCGGGAAAGGCCGGTACGTTGCCGACATTCACGTTCCCGGATGTCTGGACGCGGCATTTGTGAGAAGCAAGGTGGCCCACGGCGTACTGCGCACAGTGGACTGTACGGCGGCCCGTGACGTGCCGGGTGTCGTGGGCGCCTGGTCGGCCGCGGATCTGCCGGACCTCCCTCCGGTCCCCCACACCCTGCTGGCGAGGCTCTCCACCGAGGAAGCCGTCGCGGGCCGGGAGTGGCCGGCCCTCGTGAAGGACCGGGTGCGCTATCCGGGCGAGGCGCTGGCGGTCGTCCTCGGGGAGGACCGGTACCGGGCCGAGGACGGCGTGGCCGAGGTCATCGCCACGATCGATCCGCTGCCCGCCGTGGTGACACCGTCCGCGGCGCTGGAGGACTCGGTCCGGCTGTTCGACGGCATGAGCAACGTCGTCCTGCGGGACGAGGCGGGCAAGCCCGTCGACCCCGCGCTCTGGCAGGACGCCGCGGCCGTCGTCGAGGCCACGTACCGGCAGCAGCTGCTGATGCCCAGCCCCATGGAATGCCGCACCATCCTCGCCGTACCGCAGGGGGGCCGGCTGACGGTGTGGTCGGGGCACCAGATGCCGCACCGGCTGCGCCGTGAACTCGCCGCGCTCCTCGGCTGGTCGGTCGACCGGATCCGGGTCGTCGTACCGGACACGGGCGGCGCCTTCGGGTCGAAGAGCGCCGCGTTCCCGGAGTTCGTGGTCGTCGCCCACCTGGCCGTGAAGCTCGGGCGGCCGGTCCGCTGGATCGAGGACCGCGTGGAGTCGATGCTCGTCGCCACCCGGGGCCGCGGCCAGGACCAGAGGGTCCGGCTCGCCGCCGACGCCGACGGACGGCTCCTCGCCTACGAGCTGTCGATCGAGGCCGACATCGGCGCGTACCCGCACCTCGGCGCCGGACTGCCCATGCAGACCGCGTGGATGGCGGCCGGCGCCTACACCACCCCGCGCGTCCACGCGACCCTGCGCTCGGTGCTCACCAACACCATGGTGACCTACCCGTACCGGGGGGCCGGACGCCCCGAGGCGGCGATCGCGATCGAGCGGAGCATGGACCTGCTCGCCCGACGGCTCGGGATGGACCCGATCGAGCTGCGGCGGCGCAACTTCATCCCGCCGGACGCCTTCCCCTACGAGACGCCGGTCGGCCGCGTCTACGACAGCGGGAACTACGCCGCCGCCCTGGACCTGGCCCTCGAGACGATCGGCTACGACGGGTGGCGTGCCGAGCAGGCCCGCCGCCGCACGGACCCCGACGCGTTTCCGCTGGGCATCGGAGTCGCCTGCTATGTGGAGCGCTCCGGCGGCGAAGCCGGGGGTCTCCACGAGTTCGGCAGCCTCGAGGTCACCGAGGACGGCCAGGTCACCGCCCGCTGCGGCGCGGCCCCCAGCGGCCAGGGGCACGAGACCGTCTTCCCCGCGCTGGTCGCCGGGTTCCTCGGGGTCCCGGAGACACAGGTGCGCCTGATCGAGGGCGACACGGACGAACAGCCCGAAGGACTGGGCTCGTTCGCCAGCCGCTCGGCACAGGTCGACGGAGCCCTGTTCCAGCACCTGGCGAACCTCCTGATCCAGGAGGCCCGCACCCGGGCGGCGGAGCTGTGGGATCTGCCGCTTGAGCAGATCGAGTGGACGGACGGCTCCGTGCACACCGCCCACAACGGCTCGGCCCTCATGGGCCTGGGCGAACTGGTCAAGCACACCGGCCCGCTGCGCATCGAGGACCGGTTCGAGACCGGGCAGGCGTTCCCCTTCGGCGCGCACGTGGCGGTGACCGAGGTGGATCCGGACCTGGGCCTCGTGAACATCCTGCAACTGGTCACCGTCGACGACTGCGGAGTGATCCTCAACCCCACGGTGGTGCACGGGCAGGCGTACGGTTCGGCCCTCCAGGGCATTGGCCAGGCCCTCTACGAAGGCATGCAGTTCGACGACGACGGCGTACCGCACGTGGCGAGCGGGTTCCTGGACTATCTGCTCCCGACGTTCACGGAAGTCCCGCCCATCGAGGTCAAGGACACCCACACCCCCAGCCCCAACTCCCCGCTGGGCGCCAAGGGCGCGGGCGAGTCGGGCTGCATCGGCACCCCGGGCGCCATCGCCAACGCCGTGGCCGACGCCCTGCCGGGCGTCGATCCCGGCCTGCTGCAGATGCCGCTCACCCCTGACAGCATCCTGCGCGCGCTGCGCGCCTCGACGCAGGAGAAAGGCGTCCGGTGAAACCCGCACCCTTCGACTACGCGGTACCCCGCACGCTCGCCGAGGCCGTCGAGGCACTCGGCGACACCGCACGCAGGGCCCAGGTCATCGCCGGCGGACAGAGCCTGATCCTGGAGATGCACCTGGAACGCATCAGGCCGCAACTCGTCGTCGACATCAACCGGATCCCGGAGCTCGACGGCATGCGTGTCGAGGGCGACGAGCTGCGCGTCGGCGCCCTGGTCCGGCACGCGGCCTTCGAGTCGCCCGACGCGGTGCCCGGCCCGCTGGGTACCCTGCTCGCCCAGGCCGTGGTCAACATCGCCCACCCGCCCATCCGTTCCCGCGGAACCATGGTCGGCAGCTACGGCTGGGCTCATCCCGCCTCGGAATGGTGCGCCATCGGCAGCGCCCTGGACGCCACCGTGGAGCTGGCCGGGCCCGACGGTGCCCGGTCCGTCGCGGCCGGCGACTACTTCCTCGGGCCGTTCCGCACCGCCCGCCGGCCGCAGGAGCTGATCACCGCCGTACGCCTGCCGCTGCTCGGCGAGAACACCGGCGTGAGCTTCATCGAGCACCGCCGTACGCACTTCTGCTTCGCCCAGGCCGCCGTCGGGACGGCCCTCACGGTCGACGACGGCGTGATCAGCGACGTACGGATCGGGCTGGTCAACTCCGCCGACCGCCCGGTCCGGGCCCGCGCCGCGGAGGACGCGCTGCGAGGCAGCGAACTCGACGCGCTGCCGGCGGGGCCGCGGGTCCACGACGACCATCCCTTCGCCCGCGCCGGCCGCATCGCCGCCGAGCAGGACGCGGCTCCCCTGCCCGAACCGTTCGCCGACGTCGACCACAAGCGGCGGATCATCGCCGTCCTGGTGGCCAGAACGCTCAATGAGGCGGCGAAGGACCAGCGCGCCCGCCTCGCCGCCCGACAGGAAGACCACCGATGAAGATCACCCTCAACGTGAACGGCACCGACCACCCCCTCGACGTCGAACCCCGCCGTGTACTCGCCGACATCCTGCGCGACGACCTCGGACTCACGGGTACGCACCTGGGCTGCGAGCACGGCATCTGCGGAGCCTGCTCGATCCTCATGGACGGTGAGCCGGTCCGCTCCTGCCTGGTGCTGGCCGTCCAGGCCGACGGCCGCTCCCTGCGCACGGTGGAGGGCCTCGCCGGCCCCGAGGGCGAACCCCATCCGCTGCAGCGGGCCTTCTCGGTCGAACACGCGCTCCAGTGCGGTTTCTGCACGCCAGGCTTCCTCATGGTGGCCGCCGGCGCGATGGACGCCGACCCCGACCTCGCCGACCACCCGGAGGCCATGGACCACGTCGTCGGGTCCAACATCTGCCGCTGCACCGGCTACGGGCCCATCCGGCGTGCCATCGAGCGCGCGGCCCGGGAACAGCGCGAGCAGCGGCGAGCCACGGCCTGACACACGCGAGCCCCGGCTGAGCGCCGCTTGCCGGGGCCGATCGAGGAGAACACCATGAACGGTGCCCTGCGCGCCGGAATCATCGATGTCCACGCCCACTGGCTGCCGCGCGACCTGCTCGCCCTCCCGCCCCGAAACCCGTTCGGCGGCATGCACGACCGCGACGGCCAACTCTTCCTGGGTCAGGCCCCGTTGGGGTTCGCGACCGCGGCGATGACCGACATCGGCACCGTCGTCGCCGACACGCTCGAGGCCGGACTCGGCGCGCGCGTCGTCTCCGCGCCGCCCTTCGCCTTCCCCGTCCACGCTCCCGCCGAGGCGGACGAGTACGTCGCCTCCTACAACGAACAACTCGCCGCCGCCGTGACCGGCACGGACGGAGCGCTTGTGGGACTCGGACTCGTCCGGCTGGACGATGTGCACGCCGCCCGACGGGAGTTGACCCGGCTGGCAGCCGCGGAGGGGGTCGCGGGCGTCGCTGTCCCCCCGGTGGTCGACGGCCGGTCCTTCGACCGGGGCGCCCCACGGGAGGTCCTGGGCATCGCCGCCGAACTGGGCCTGTCCGTCCTGGTCCACCCGATGCAGCTGCCGCGCGCCGAATGGGACCACCACTACCTCGTCAACCTCGTCGGCAACCCGGTGGAGAGCACGACCGCCGTCGCCGCGGTCCTCCTCGGCGGCGTCCTGGAAGAACTCCCCGGCCTCAGGATCTGCTTCGTGCACGGCGGCGGCTGCGCACCCTCGCTGCTGGGCCGGTGGGGACACGGCTGGCGCTCCCGCGACGACGTGCGCCGGGGCAGCACGCGCCCGCCCGCGGAGTCCTTCACCCAGCTCTACTTCGACACGATCACCCACGACCCGGACGTCCTGACGCTGCTGCGCGCCCACGCGTCGCCGGAGCGGATCGTCTGCGGCAGCGACTACCCCTTCGACATGGCGCAGCCCGACCCGGCCGGCTTCCCGGTCGGCCACGGGATCGACGGCACGACACTCGAAGCCAACGGCCGCAGGTTCCTCGGGCTGACGCCCGTGGACACCTCGCGATGACGCCCGCAACCGGGGGTGGATCGGAGACCCTCGTGCGCGAACTGGTGCCCCGCCTGCTGGAGTGGCAGGCCGAGGGAGCTCCTTGTGCCATCGCCAGCGTCGTCGCCGTCCGGGGCAGCGCGCCGCTGCGCCCCGGAGCCGCACTGTGCGTCCGCGGCGACGGCACGGCCCTCGGCAGTGTGTCGGGCGGCTGCGTCGAAGGCGCCGTCTACGACGTGGCCCGTGAGGTGCTGGACTCGGGGGAGCCGCGGCTCGTCTCCTTCGGCGACTTCGACGACGCGTTCGCGGTCGGGCTGACGTGCGGAGGGGAGATCGACGTCTTCGTCCAGGCCGTGGACGAGGACACGACACGGGCTCTCGCCGCCGCCCACCTGGCCGCGGCGGCCCGGCGTCCGGTCGTCCTGGCCCGCGTGCTGTCCGGCCCCGGCGGACCGCCCGGCGCGGCCGTCGCCGTGTGGAAGGACGGTCACCTGGGCACCACCCGCGGCGTCTTGCTGGACCTGGCCGTCCTGCGCGACGCCCGCCTGCTGCTCGGGCGCGAGGACACCGTCGTACGGACCTATGACTCCGGCGCACACGGCGCGACAAGGGTGCTGTTCGAACCCTGGTCCCCGGCGCCCCGGCTGCTGGTCTTCGGGGCGAACGCCCACGCCGCCGCCGTGAGCGGGATCGGCGCCTTCCTCGGCTACCACGTCACGGTGTGCGACGCCCGGTCGACCTTCACCACACCCGAGCGCTTCCCGCACGCCGACGAGGTGGTGGTCGACTGGCCCCACAGGTATCTGGCAGCCGCGCACACCGATCGCACCACCGTGGTGTGCGTGATGACGCACGACCCGAAGTTCGACGTCCCCGTGCTCGCCGAGGCGCTCGGCCGGCCGCTCGCCTACGTGGGCGCCCTCGGCTCCCGGCGCACCCAGGCGCGCAGGATCCGCGACCTCGCCGAGGCAGGCGTGTCCCCCGACGCCCTGGCCGGGCTGCACACACCGCTGGGACTGGATCTCGGTGCGACGACACCGCAGGAGACCGCCGTGTCCTTCGCGGCGGAACTCATGGCGGTGCGCAGCGGCCGCAGCGGCCGTTCGCTCTCCGTGCTGGACGGACCCGTTCACGCGGCACAGGGCGTGGGTCTTGTGACCGCGCCCGGGGACCGGTGCGCTGTCGGGACGGATCTCGTGCACTGACGGTCAAGTCCGCTTCCCCCGGCCCACTAGCGTGACCGGGGCGTGTGGCGGGACGCGGGAACCGCAGTGCCCTCACACGGCGGCGTCCGCCGCCGTGCCGGAATCCCAGGAGAGCCATGGCCAAGCAGACCATCGCCGAACAGTACGTCGACCTCATGGCGCGCGCGGGCGTGCGCCGTATGTACGGAGTGGTCGGGGACAGCCTCAACCCCGTCGTCGACGCGGTACGACGCCACCACGACGTCGAGTGGATCCAGGTCCGCCACGAGGAGGTCGCGGCGTTCGCCGCCGGCGCGGAAGCCCAGCTCACCGGTCGGCTGGCCGCCTGCGCGGGCTCCTGCGGCCCCGGCAACCTGCACCTGATCAACGGCCTGTACGACGCCCACCGTTCGATGGCGCCGGTCCTCGCGCTGGCCGCACACATACCCAGCGGTGAGATCGGCACCGGCTACTTCCAGGAGACCCACCCCGACCGGCTGTTCGCCGAGTGCAGCCACTACTCCGAGCTGATCTCCTCGCCCCGCCAGATGCCGCGCGTGGTGCAGACGGCGATCCAGCACGCCATCGGACGGCGCGGTGTCTCCGTGGTGGCCCTGTCCGGTGACACCGCCGCCGAGGACTCCCCGGACGCGGCACCCGAACTCGCCACGCCCCTCGACCTGCCCGCCATCCGCCCCGGTGTCCAGGAACTCGACCGGCTCACCGAACTCGTGGACGCCGCCGAGCGGGTCATGGTGTTCTGCGGCCGGGGCGTCGAGGGCGCCCATGCGGAGGTCATGGCCTTCGCCGAGAAGGTCAAGGCACCGGTCGGCCACGCCCTGCGCGGCAAGGAGCACATCCAGTACGACAACCCGTACGACGTCGGCATGTCCGGACTGCTCGGCTACGGATCCGCGTACGAGGCCATGCATGAGTGCGACCTGCTGATCCTGCTCGGCACCGACTTCCCGTACACCGAGTTCCTGCCCCGCCATGTGCGGACCGTGCAGGTGGACGTGCAGCCCGAGCGGCTCGGGCGGCGCACCGGACTCGACCTGGCCGTCTGGGGCGACGTACACGAGACGCTGCGGTGCCTGACGCCCGCGGTGCGGGAGAAGGCCTCCCGCCGCTTCCTCGACCGCATGCTGGAGCGGCACACGCACGCCCTCGAAGGCGCCGTGAACGCCTACACCCGCAACGTCGAGCGGCACACCCCGATCCACCCCGAGTACGTGGCCTCGGTGCTCGACGAAGAGGCCTCCGACGACGCGGTGTTCACCGTGGACACCGGCATGTGCTGTGTGTGGGCGGCGCGCTACCTCACGCCCAACGGCCGCCGCCGCATCCTCGGGTCCTTCGTGCACGGCTCGATGGCCAACGCGCTGCCCCAGGCCATCGGCGCGCAGTTCTTGGACCGCGGCCGACAGGTCGTCTCCCTCTCCGGCGACGGCGGCTTCTCCATGCTGATGGGCGACTTCCTCACCCTCGTCCAGTACGGACTGCCGGTGAAGGTGGTCGTCTTCGACAACTCCTCCCTCGGCATGGTCGACCTGGAGATGATGGTCGACGGCCTGCCCCCGTACGGTACGGCCTACCCGCACACGGACTATGCCGCCATCGCCACGGCTGCCGGGGCGCTCGGCATCCGGGTGGAGAAGCCCGCCGACGTAAGGGGCGCGCTGCGCGAGGCGTTCGCCCATGACGGGCCCGCGCTGGTCGACGTCGTCACCGACCCCACCGCGCTGGCCGTCCCCCCGAAGATCACCACCGAGCAGCTCAGCGGCTTCGCGCTGTCCGCGAGCCGTACGGTCCTGAGCGGAGGTGTCGGCCGCATGGTCCACCTCGCCCGGGCCAACCTGCGCAACATTCCCCGGCCCTGAGTGCGCGTGGGGGCGCGGGGACCGAGAACCGGACCGGATCTCGGAGGTCCTCAGGGCAGGGCCTCCCGGTCGTGCTGCGGTCGCGGCCGGGAAGACCGTTTCCCGTGACCCCGGCTCGTCGTCGGCCCGTGCCCTGGACCGCACACGCGGACCTTGTCCCTGCGGCCGGGGCCGGTCGTGGCCGGCGTCGCCCCGGACGTACGTGCCCACCTGGGGATCGACGCGCCGGCCCCCGGGTAACCCGCGGCCGTGCACGACGGAGCCGTCGTACGGATCGCACGGGGCACCCGTGCTGCCGTCCCGAGCGCCTCCGTCAGCTCGGGCCGGGCTCAACTGCCCCATGATCCGCCGACGTTCGCCGGACTTCCCCGTGCCCGGGCAGCGCCCGCCAAGCGGTGGCCTCAGGCGCCGGGGCGCGGCGCCGCGGCGTCGGGCCGTTGCGGTACCGCGGGTCCGGAGGTGGTGTCGAAGGCGTGGGTCACCTCGGGGAGGGTTCCGGGCGTGAGCAGCTCACGAGCCCGCTCCTCGTGGCGGCGGTCGGTGGCCGTCAGCCGGACATGGTGCTGGGCGAGGTGCTCGGCCCAGGAGGAGATCAGATAGGTTTCGACGAAGCGTTCCGGGTCGCTGCCGTCCTGGTAGAGGCCCCAGGTGAGGGCCCCGGTACGGCGCCTGGACCGGGCCACGTGGTGCATGCGGTCCGTGAACTCGGCGCGGTTGTCCGCGGGGATCCGGTAGACGACGGAGACCAGGACCGGGCCGTCGGCCTCTCCCGGCTCGAACACCAGAGGCGGGGCGGGCCAGTGGTCGGACAGCGAGGGGTTGATCCCCTCGGAGTCGTGCAGCGGCCACCGGCGCACGCTGGCGGCGCTGAGCAGCATCACGGCGCCGGCGATCAGCAGACATCCGCTGAGCCCCAGCCAGTCGGACAGCGCCCCCCACAGGGGCGCCGCCAGCGCCTGGCCGCCCTGGAAGACCAGGAGGTAGACAGCGAGGCCCCGGGCCCTGACCCAGCCCGGCAGCCGGGTCTGCACGGCCGCGTTCAGCGTGGACAGCACGGCGATCCAGGCGAGACCCCCGGGCAGCAGAGCGACCGCGACCAGCCACGGCGTACGGACCGTCGCCAAGACCGCGAGCACCCCGGCGAACACCACGGCGCCCGCCGCGAGCGTGCCGTTGGCCCCCAGCGCGCGGCGCGCGCGGGGCAGCGCAAAGGCCCCCGCCACCGCTCCCACGCCCACTGCCCCCAGCAGCAGCCCGTATCCGCCCGAGCCGAGGCTCAGGGAGCGGCTCGCGGTCAGGGGCAGCAGTGCCCACAGCGCCGAGCCGCCGGGGATGAACAGGAGCGTACGCAGCAGGACCCGGCGCACGCCGGGCGCGTTCCACACGTAGCGGCGCCCGGCGTACAGGGCGGCCAGCAGCCCTTCGCCCCCCGCGGCGGGGGCGGCCGTCGGCGGGCGCCGCCACACCAGGAGGACGGCCGCGATGCCCAGGTACGAGGCCGCGTTGAAGGCGAAGACCCAACCCGCGCCGGCCGCCGCTACCAATACCCCGCCCAGCGCCGGACCCACGGCGCGGGCCAGATTCATGTTCACCGCGCCCAGGGCCGCCGCCTGACCGAGCCGCCGGCGCTCCACCAGCTCCGGCTGGATCGCCTGCCAGGCCGGGCCCATCAGCGCCGTACCGCACCCCAGCAGGAAGGTGAGGACGAGCAGCACCGTCGCCGACAGGGCGTCCGTGAACGCCAGCACGGCCAGCGCACCGGACACCGCGAGCATCGCGAACTGCGCGGTCAGCAGCACCGAACGGCGGTCGAAGCGGTCGGCGACCACCCCGGAGGGCAGGGCCAGCAGTACGACGGGAAGGCTGGAGGCGGTCTGCACGAGCGTCACCAGTGCGGCGCCGTGCCCGACCAGGAGCCATTGGGCCCCCACCGTCTGCATCCAGCTGCCGATGTTGGAGACCAACTGGGCGATCCACAGCGCCCGGAAGAGACGCGCCGCGAGCTGCGCCCACGGGGAGTCGGTCTCTACGGGTGCTGATGACGACGGTGCGTTGCTCATGGTTGTCCAGACCGGGTGCGGGGCGGGCATGGAAGGTGGTGACCGTAGCGCCCGTCGGCGGCAGGTTCTTTGCCGGGAGCGCATGGGATGCGGCCCCGGAGCGCAGTGACTTCGCTCCGGGGCCTTCAAGGCGCCGGTTGCTCAGGACGGTGGCCGGATCCAGACGGCGTCTGTGCCGGCCAGCCGGTGCGTCACCACCGTGATGAGTGCCAGGAGCAGCAGGGCGAGGCCCAGCGTGAGCACGAGATGACCGTGCAGGAGGAGTTCGGCGCCGACGAACGCGCCGAGCAGCATGGCCAGCACCGACAGGATCCGGCGTCCCGGCCTCGGCGCCGCGCCGCCCGCCGGGGTGGAGTCCGCGGCCAGCCCCGTGAGGGTGAGCGTCAGTACGGTCGTGGTGAGGTCGGGTACGCCCAGACGCCGGGCGACCGCGTTCTGCAGACCCATGGCGAGCCCGAGACACACGATCAGCGTGTACTGGACCCCGGTGGTGACCCGGCCGTCGGTGACCGCCGTGACGGCGACGGTGACGGCGACCAGAACTGTCTGCGCGGCGGTGGCCGTCCGCAGCAGATGCCCGCGGTGCGCGGCGAACCGGGTCCCCAGCCTGCCGCCGGCCAGCGCGCCGAGGAGGAACACCACCAGCGCGACGACGGAGGCGAGCGCGGACAGGTTCGGGGCGCCCGCCAGCGCGAATCCGAGGAACACCACGTTGCCGGTCATGTTGGCGACGAAGACGTGCCCGAGAGCCAGATAGCTGACCGCGTCCACCAGGCCGGTGACCACGGTCAGCGTCAGCATCAGGGGAGGCAGCGGGCCGTGGCGGTCGTCCCTGGGCGGCACCAGGGTGTGCGCCGCGTCAGTCAGCAGCCTGCGCATGAGGCGTCCTCTCCGGCGTGGTGGGCACACGGTGCAGAACCAGGCGGGTCAGCAGCCCGCTGGCGGGGCCGATCACGATCGCGGCGAGGACGATCCACAGCGGCCACGGGGTGATTCCCAGCACGTGGTCGAGGGACCACAGGCCGGGCCCGGTGAGGGACAGCGCCGCGGAGATGACGACGAGGACCATCGGGTACTCGTAGCCGTCGTTCTGTACCCAGAGGCCCTTGGGCCACTTGACGGTGCCCGCGACCGTCATCACGCCCATGGCCGCCATCGCGGCCAAGGGCGTGAGCAGCCCGGCGGTCAGGAACAGGCCGGCCCCGATCTGACTGGCCCCCGCGACGACCGCCGTCAGCCGGCCGCCGCGGAACCCGTCGTGACGGAACTCCTCGGTACCGCCCGCCAAGCCGTGGCCCCCCAGCCGATAGCTCACCTTCTGCACTCCGTGACCGGCGACGAGGAGTCCCGCCACCAGCCGGAGGACCAGCAGTCCAGCATCCATCTCTTCCTACCTGTTCCTGAGCTTCACTTCTCTCGCTGACGCGGTGGGATCAGCCGGCGGCGTGGGCGCCGATCACGGCCTGCGCGTAGACCAGACCGAGGCCGTAGGCACCGCCGTGCTGCTTGACGACCTCCGTCACCGGCACATACGTCTCGGTACGGGCCCAGTCACGCTGGAACTCCAGCAGGACCTGCACCCAGGTGACCGGGACGGCACCGGCCTGGATCACGCGCTGCACGGCATGCTCGTGCGCCTGCGGGCTGACGCCCCCGGACGCGTCGGTGACCACGTAGACCTCGTAGCCCTGGGCGAGGGCGGACAGCGTGGGCAGGACGACGCAGACCTCGGTCCACAGACCGGCTATGACGAGCTTTCTGCGGCCGGTCGCCTTGACGGCCTCGACGAACGCGGCGTCCTCCCAGGCGTTCATCGTGGTCCGGTCGATGACCTCGTGGTCGGGGAAGACGTCCGCCAGCTGCGGCAGGATCGGGCCGGAGAAGGACTCGGCGGCCACGGTGCTCAGCACCACCGGCACATCGAACACCTTGGCGGCCTTGGCCAGGCCCAGGGTGGAGTTGATGATCGCGGTGCGGTCACCGCTGCCCGTGCCGAAGAACATCTGCGGCTGGTGGTCCACGAACAGGACCGCACAGTTGTCGGGCGTCAGCAGGTCGGGGCTGGGGGACGCGGTGACCTCGGCGATGTCGGTCATGTGAAAGTTCCTTTCCATCGATATCGGCGCGGACAGGCGTCCGCGCCGGGCAGGAGGCCGCCCGGTGGGCGGTTCGTCGAGTGGTGTCCCGGAAGGGGCGGCTCGTGGCCCGGCCCCTTCCGGGCGTGCTAGAGGGCGAAGCAGGGATCGAAGGGCGTGCCGGCGGCGTCCGGGAACAGACCGCGCCGCACGCGCCACTCGCGGTGCTGCTCCGACTCGGCGACAGCCTCCCCGAGGGTCTCCGCCTGGCGCACGCCCGCGCGGTGCGGCCGGGACTGGTAGCCGCCGAAGTGCGCGACCGGGCTCCAGCCGGGGCTCACGGACGGCAGTTCCTCGTCGAGACCCTCGTACTCGCCGGCGGCGTAGACGATCCGGCCGCCGGTAACCGTGAGCAGCGACTCGATGTGCGCGATCTCCGGCTCGGGGACGGTGAAGTAGTCCTCGGACAGCACCGCGAGGTCCGCGTAACACCCCGGCCGCAGAACGCCCTTGACATCCTGCTCTCCGGTCAGCTCGGCACCGGCCCGGGTGAACATCCGCAGAGCCGTCTCCCGGTCGACCCGGTTGGCCGGCGGCCGGAGCACCAGGTCGCCGACGCTGCGGCCGCTCACCAGCCAGTGCAGGGCCACCCAAGGGTTGTAGGTGGACACCCGGGTGGCGTCCGTGCCGGCGGCAACGGTCAGCCCGCGCCGCAGCATCTCCTGGAGGGGCGGGGCGTCGGCGGCCCTGCCCGGGCCGTAGCGGCGCAGGAACGCCTCGCCCTGGAACGACAGCCGGTTCTGGACGGACATGGCACCGCCGAGCGCGGCGACGCGGTCGAGGCTCTCCGGGGTCACGGTCTCGGCGTGATCGAACAACCACCGGTTCCCGGCCGGGAAGAGCCCCTCGGCGGCGAGCTTCTCGAAGACCGCGAGGTCCCGGCGGATGGTCTCGTCGTAGGTGGCGTGCAGCCGGAATCCCCAGCCGTGCTCCATGAGGAGACGGACGGCCTTCTCGAATTCCCCTTCGTAGTCCCCGAGTTCCGGGCGCGGCTGGTTGAAGTTCTCGAAGTCCGCCGCCGCCCAGGTGAGATTCTCACCCGCGCCGTTGAGCCGCAGCCACGCGTCCCCGTCCTCGGGACGGACCATGTCGACCCAGCGGGTGAGGTCGGCTATCTCCTGGCCCGCGGTCTGCGGGAAGAGGTGATACGCGATGCGCAGCGACAACTGGCCGGCCTTCGCCAGCTCGATGACGGTGCTGTAGTTGTCGGGGAAGTTCTGGAACCCGCCCGCGGCGTCGATCGCCGAGGTCAGTCCGAACCGGTTCAGCTCGCGCAGGAAATGCCGGGTCGAGACCTTCTGGTCCGCCTCCCCCAGAACCGGCGCCTTGGCCAGGGTCGAGTACAGGATGAGGGCGCCGGGCGCCGCGAGCAGCATGCCCGTCGGTTCCCCGTCCCGGCCGCGGACGATCTGTCCGCCCCGGGGATCGGGTGTGTCCTTGTCGAATCCGGCCGCCTTCACCGCCGCCCGGTTGAGGACCGCGGACTGGTACAGGTGCAAGACGAACACCGGGGTGTCGGGAGCGGCGGCGTTCAGTTCCGCGACGGTCGGCAGCCGTCGTTCGGTGAACTGCTCGGCCGACCAGCCTCCCACCACCCGAACCCACTGGCCCTTGGGCGTGCGCGCAGCCTGTTCCCGCAGCATGTCCAGGCCCTGGCGCAGCGTGCGGATACCATCCCAGCGCAGTTCCAGTACGTAGTTGAGCCCGCCGCGGATGACATGCAGATGGGCGTCGTTGAGCCCGGGGATCATCCGCCGGCCGAGCGCGTCCACCACCTTCGTGGCGGCACCGACGTGCGGAGCCACGTCCTTGTCGGCGCCGACGACCGTGATGACGCCGTTCTTGACGGCGAGCGCCTCGGCCCGCGGGTGGTCCGGGTCTCCCGTATGGATTCTCGCGTTGCGGACGACGAGTTCTGCGGCATCGTCGGTGGCCTGGGGAACCAGTCCGCCTACCGGCATTGGAGACACGTGTGCAGGACCCCTTCCGGGATGAGCGACTTCGATGTCCGCCGTGTGCGAACGCGACGGACGGGATGTGCGGTGACGGTCGGCCGCTCGCTGTCGAATCCGTCGCATGCATGGGCGAACCATGACCGCCGCGCCGTCACGCTAGGCGCGATGGACGCCGGCGTGTGTCCTGCCAGCGCACTGGAACATTGCACACAGCGCACGGGATGCGCGGCGCGATGCGGTGCACGGGATCGCTGGTCAGGCGATTGTCCCCTCGGCGCCGTCGTGCGCTGTGGGGACATCGGACGTGCGCCTGCGGACAATCACCGCGCAGGCACGGCGTCTACCGTGCGGTGCAGCGGCACCGGAGTGCCCAGCACGACGATCCGGATCGACTCCCGGAAACGACCGCAGTACCCATACGAAAACTCAGGAGACGCGCATGTCTGACGCCTTCGCGCCGGTCGACCCGGTGCTGGAACCCGCAGCAGCCGAGTTCGCCCAGGCGACCGCCAACCCGCCGTACCTCTTCGACCTGGCCCCGGCGGAGGGCCGCAAGGCGGTCGACGAGGTGCAGTCCGGCGAGATCGACAAGCCGGCGGTCGACGAGGAGTGGATCACGGTCTCCGGCGGTCCGACCGGCACCGTCCGAGCCCGCATCGTCCGCCCCGCGGGCGCCGAGGGCACCCTGCCGGTGATCCTCTACATCCACGGTGCGGGCTGGGTCTTCGGGAACGCCCACACCCACGACCGCCTGGTGAGCGAACTCGCCGTCGGCGCGAACGCCGCGGTCGTGTTCCCCGAGTACGACCTGTCGCCCGAGGCCCGCTACCCCGTGGCCATCGAGCAGAACTTCGCCGTCGCGAAGTGGGTCGTGGAGCAGGGCGCGACCAAGGAGCTGGACGGTACGCGGCTGGCGGTGGCCGGCGACTCGGTCGGCGGCAACATGACGGCCGCGCTGACGCTCATGGCCAAGGAGCGCGGCGGCATCCCGCTGGTCCAGCAGGTGCTGTTCTACCCGGTCACGGACGCGAACTTCGACACCCCGTCGTACCACCAGTTCGCCACCGGCTACTTCCTGCGCCGCGACGGAATGCAGTGGTTCTGGGACCAGTACACGACCGACGAGACCGAGCGGGCCCAGATCACCGCCTCCCCGCTGCGCGCCACGACCGAGCAGCTGAGGGACCTGCCGCCGGCGCTGGTCATCACCGGCGAGGCGGACGTGCTGCGCGACGAGGGCGAGGCCTACGCCAACAAGCTGCGCGAGGCGGGCGTGCCCGTCACCGCGGTCCGTTTCCAGGGCATCATCCACGACTTCGTGATGCTCAACGCACTGCGTGGGACCCACGCGGCCGAGGCCGCCATCACCATGGCAGTGCGCACGCTGCACGCGGCCCTGCACACGGCCTGAGTCAGGGGCACGCCGCGCGCGGCGCGGGGGGCCAGATGACGAAAGCGGGCTGTTCGGCGATGCTGAGCAGCCCGCGGCCGAGTCCCCCGGCCCAGGTCGGCGTTGACGACGCCCTGGCGGGAGGCGGTGCCCGGGTCGCGCCGGATCCGTCGGCGCGGGTCGGCCAGGGCGAAGACGGGAGCGCCCTCCACTCGGTCGGGGAGAACGGCCTGCTCAAGGGAGTGGTGCAGCGGGTCCTGGAAGGCGCTGTGTTCCACCACAGCTCGCTCGGTGTGCCACCGCAGGCTCAGGCGCCGGGGAGCGAGGCGGTGAGTGCGTCGAGCAGGTGCTGGGCGTCGACAGGCACGGGCAGAGCCCGGTCGGCGAGGTCGGCGGGCGTTTCGGGATGGGCGGGGTTGATCCGCACCAGGCGTGCTTGAGGGAAGCGGCGGGTGAGGTGTTCGCCGGGCCATCGGACCACGCCCGGGGTGTTGAATCCGGCGCCGAACTCCAGGATGAGCAGACGGGTGCCGGAGGGAGTCGCGCCCAGCCAGTCCTGGAGGCCGTGGTACGCGGGGAGATAGGGGGCGTCGACGAACTCGGGGCCGACGCGGACGTTGATCTCGACCTTGCCCCCGCAGTTCGGGCAGCGGGGCAGGGCGCCGGGGTCGGTGACGGCTCCGGTGGCCGGGTCGTACGCGGCGAGGAGCCGTGCGACGAGCGGCTCGCTGTCCCAGACGGCGGGGGTGCAGGGGGTGGTGCACTGGTAGCGGCCGTAGTCGCCCTGCGGGGTGAAGATCCGGTCGGGAGCGAAGCCGCCTCGGGCGAAGAGGCCGTCCACGTTGGACGTCATCACCCAGTGGTCCTTGTCGCCGATCAGTGCGCGCAGCCGCTGGTAGAGAGGGTTCGGAGCAGGTGAGAAGCGGATGTCGTCGATGTGGACGGCCCAGTAGCCCCACAGCAGCTCGGGCGGCAGGGGTACGCCGACGAGGTAGCGGGAGCGCAGGCCGAGGCCGTGCAGGGCGGGGAAGAGCTCGCGGAAGCGGATTTCGTCGCCGTAGTCGTATCCGGCGGCGGCGCTGAGTCCGGCCCCGGCCGTGATCAGTACGCGGTCGGCCTCGGCGAGCCAGCCGCGCAGCGTGCCGACGGCGCCTTGCAGGTCGAAGGCGGGGTGGTTCATCGAGGCTGGGTCCCTTCGGTCAGTGCACGAACGTAGGCGGCGCGGTCGTCGTCCGCGTACACGTTGAAGATCACGCGGTCGAGGCGTGCGGGGCGGCGGTCGAGCCAGTCGGCCACGGTGTCCAGGGCGGTGCGGGCGGCCGGAGTCCTGGGGTAGCCGAAGATGCCGGTGCTGATGCCGCAGAACGCGACGGTGCGCAGGCCGTCCACCTCGGCGGCGAGATCGAGACAGGCGCGGTACGAGGCCGCCAGAGCTTGCCGGTGCTGCGGGAGCAGCGGGCCGTCGACGATCGGCCCGACGGTGTGCAGGACGTAGCGGGCGGGCAGGTGGTAGCCCCGGGTGATCTTGGCGGTGCCGGTCGGCTCCGGGTGACCTTGCAGGGACATGATCGTGTGACAGTCGGCGCGCAGTCGGGGTCCGGCCGCGGCGTGGATGGCGTTGTCGACGCACGGGTGCATCGGGGCGAAGCAGCCGAGCAGGGCACTGTTGGCGGCATTGACGACGGCGTCCGCTCCGAGGGCGGTGATGTCGCCCTGCCACAGCGCCGTACGGTCGGCGGCCGGATACGTGGTGCCGGGAAACGTGTCGCGGACGGTGGGGAGCGAGGCCGCGTCGGTGGTGTCGCGCGCCAGGCGTTCACCGGCCAGGAGCGCGTCCAGGGCCTCGGCGGTTCCAGCGGGCAGTGGGTCCGGCTCCCGGACGGTCAGCACGGTGCGCAGCAGCCGCCGGGCGGCGGCATCGTCGAGCCGGTCCGCCATGCCGGGTCGCCAACCGGCCCGCACGGCCATCGGGTCGTCGCCCAGCAGGTCGAGTGCCTCGCGGACCTGTTCGGCGGGCCGGGTGGCCGCGGCGTGCCGGACACCGGGCAGGAAGGGTTCGTCCAGGGCGATGGCGGTGCCGTAGGCGTCGAGCGGCAGTGCGGTGGTGTGCACGGGAGTCTCCGGGCGGTGCGGGACGCGCCGCCACGGCTACCCGGCGTTGCCGGGCAGGCGCGACGGCGCGTACGTACGTTCGGACGGGTTCGGGGGGATTTGGTGTGGAGTTCGGCGGCGAGGCCGCCGTCCGCCGGCTCCGGGCGTCAGAACAGGCCGTTGCCGTGGGGGAGTTCGGCCGGGATCGGAGCGATGACGTCCCCGTGCTCGACGATCCTGCCGTCGGCCACGCGGAAGAGGTCGTAGTACGCCACTGGGACACCGAACTCGCCCTCGGACTGGAGCAGGACGAACTCGCCCTCGGCTATGACCTTGTGGACGGTCTTGTAGAGGAGGTTCTTGCCCTGCTCGGCCCACTTCGCGGCGGCGGCCCCGAAAGCGGCCAGGCCGTCGGCGGCCTCCGGGTTGTGCTGGTGGTAGGTCTCGGTCGAGATGTAGTCCGTGAGCACCGAGTAGTCGGCACCGACGAGGACCTTCTGTGCGAAGTCGGCGACCAGGGCGCGGTTGGCCTCGGTCGTCTCCGGCGAGGTGACCTCGGCGGGACCGTCGGTCTGCGAGTGGCCGGAAGCGGTGTCCTCGACCACCGGGGTCAGGGCGTCCCAGTGCTCGGCGAGCTTGCCGTCGGCGTCGACGCGGAAGATGTCGAAGGCGACCAGCGGGGCGGGGCCGAAGCCGTGGTACGTGCCGTGCAGGGCCACCAGGTCGCCGTCGGCGATCACCCGGGCTCCCTCGTAACGGAAGCCCTCCGGCAGCCCGGCTGCCAGCTGACGCAGGGCCTCGGGGCCGTCGGCGGCCAGTGAGCTGTGCTGGCGGTAGTCGGCGGCGACCCAGCGGTCCACCGCGCTCGGGTCCTTCCGGCCGAACAGCTCGCCGGCGGCGGACAGGACGGTGTTCTTGGCGTTGCTCATGACGGATCCTCTCCTTGCGAGGTCAGGTCATGGGGAAGGGTTTGGGAATGGTCGTCGTCAGACGCTGGTCGAGTGCGGTGGCGAGGGAAGCGGCCGTGGAAGCCGCACCGCCCATCTGGTCGGCGCCCTGCGCGGTGTGCAGCAGCAGCGTCGGGCAGGAGGTGGCGCGCAGGCGGCGCAGTCCACGGAAGTCGGCGCGCGGGCCTTCACCGTGTCGGCCGGGGACGCGTACGCCGCGGCCACGGCGTACGCGTCCCCGCCGAGTTCATCGGCTATGTCCCGGTAGACCGCGGCGTCGGACAGGCCGCGGTCGTCGACGCACCACGCTCGTTGCACGGTTTCGGCCGCATCGAGTTCGCTGATGCCCGGCTGGTCGCGCAGCGCGGACAGTCCCGCCGCCGCGGCGACCCGAGTCCAGTACGGTCGTCCCCCGCGACAGCGCGCGCTCATGGCCCGAGCCGAAGACGACACCGGTCAACCGCGCGATACGGTCCCGCGCGGCCGGCAGGTGCGGGTAGGCCGCCACCGGCCGTACCCGGGCACCGGTGTAGAGGCCGGCTGACAGGACACCGAGCCGGACGCGGTGTGCGTTGTCCTCGGCGAAGGCCGCAGGGCCGGGCCGAAGCCGTAGCACGAGGGGCAGTACGCGTCGAAGGCGTACGTCAGCGAGGCTCGCTCCGCCGAAGGCATCACGCTCCTCCTCTCTTCCTCCTTGTTGGTTTCCGACATCGTGTCGTTGCCGGACGAGCTGGCATCTCCAAATTAGGGGCGGTGGACAGGATGAATCAGATACGCTGACGACTCACGATGGTCAGAAAGCGACACGATGCCGCTCGCGGCATCCCGAAGATCTCCTTCGCCGCTCCCGCCGGGACCCCCGCGGGCGTCGAAGTGCTGCCCCTTGCGGACCTGAGCCGGCGCATGCCCGCCGGGCGGCTCACGGCTCCCCAGCGCCCGGACTTCCACCACCTGCTCACCCTCACCGGCGGAACCCTGTGGCACACGGTCGACTTCACCGCCTACGCCCTCGACCCCGGCTCATGGCTCTGGGTACGCCCCGGCCAGGTCCAGCAGTGGGGAGATCTCACCCACGCCGAAGGCACCCTGATCCTGTTCCGCCAGGACTTCCTCGACCCGGCCACCACCGACGGCGCCCGCCTGGAGGATCCGCACGCCCCGATCCTGCGCCGCCCCCTTCCCGACGACGTGACGGCCCTGAGGCTGGCCACCGACCACCTCACCGCCGAGTTCCACGCACTGGGACGCCTGCCCCTGGAGGTCCACACCGCGGCCCTGCGCCACCTGCTGGCCGTCCTCGTCCTGCGCCTGGCCCACCTCACCGAACCCGTCGGCAGTCCCGTACCCGAGCCCGCCGCCAGCTATCTGCGGTTCCGTGACGCCGTGGAGAAGGACTTCACCCGCACCCGCCGGGTCGAGGACTACGCCGAGGCGCTCGGCTACTCGGCCCGCACCCTCTCCCGCGCCACCCTCGCCACCGCCGGCCTCGGCGCCAAGGAGTTCATCGACCGTCGCGTCGTCCTCGAAGCCAAGCGCCTCCTGGCCCACAGCGACCGGACCGCCGCCCGCATCGCCGGCCAGCTCGGCTTCTCCAGCGCGACCCACTTCAGCAAGTACTTCCACCAGCGCACCGGACAGACCCCGATCGCCTTCCGCGACACGGTCCGCGGCCACCCCACGAAGTGAAATCCGGCAGCCGTCCAGCGGAAATGCGGCGCCCTGCTGGCTGAAGACGAGTCCTGGTCCGTGACGGGTCCAGATGAGCTGGTCAGAAGGGGATGGCGATGAGAGAACTGGGAGTTGAAGTGCAACCCGGGCTCACCTGTGAGTGAGCCCGACGCAATGCGCCTGACGGGCAGAAGCCCGGTTCAGGCGCCTTTCCTCGTACCTCTACAAGAAGCCCCCTGGCCAGACCACCCTGTTCGCCGGCGACACCCGCCGCGGCCCGGTACCGGGGGCGTATCGGCACCCGACCGGGTCCGCCACGTCACTGGCGGCCCGCCGGTGACGAGGGTGGCCACCAGGTCGGTGATGTCGCGGGCCGGTCGGTCGGCCACGCGCTCGGGGCAGTCCGGTGAACTCGGCGGTCCTTCCGCCCTGTTGCGGCACAGCTCCGGTGTCCGCCACGACGGTGTACGGGCAGAGCCCCATCTGCCGTTCGCGTCTCCCGCCTTCCCTCCGTCCAGGCGGACGCGCTGCTGGGCGCCCTGGAGTCCAGGCCACTCGCGGCCGGCTGAGGGACAAGCCGACCGCGGGCTGAGCCCGACCTGCGCGGACCAGAGTTACGGGCCTGCCGGGCTCGGCTCTGCTGCCGCTCCCCTGCGACGTTCGGTGGTCCAGTAGAGGAGGGCGACGAGGGGGAGGGCGGCACCGAGTGCGGTGAGGCCGGTCCAGCCTCCGGCGTGGTAGACGACCGATCCGAGCTGCGATCCGACCGCGCCGCCCACGAAGAACATGGCGATGAAGGCGCTGTTGAGGCGGGCGCGGGCGGCGGGGTCGAGCTGGTAGACGGTGTGCTGGCCGAGTATCAGGGTCGTCTGTACGGCCATGTCGACGACAATCGCTGCCAGGGCGATCAGCACGACGCTGTGTCCGCCGAACCCGGCGAGTGCGAAGGCCAGGGCGGCGGCCCCGAAGGCGATGCCGGTGATGGGGCGGACGAGCCCCCGGTCGGCCCAGTGCCCGGCGAACGGGGCGATGGCCGCTCCGGCCGCGCCGACGAGGGCGAACACGCCGACCCCGACGGGGGAGTAGTGGAAGCGGGGGCCGGTCAGGACGAAGGAGACGGTGGTCCAGAAGGCACTGAAGGCGCCGAACATCGCCGCCTGGTAGAGGCCGCGGCGCAGGAGTGCGGGGTGCGTGCGCACCAGCCGGACGGTGGAGCGCAGTACGTGGTGGTACGGGATGGTCGTGGTCGGCGCGTGCTGCGGCAGGGCGGCGCGCAGGGCCACGGCCAGCACGGCCATCAGGGCGGCGGAGCCGAGGAAGACGACGCGCCAGCCGGCGACGTCCGAGACCAGGCTGCTCAGCGTGCGGGAGAGCAGTATGCCGGTGAGAAGCCCGCTCATCACCCGGCCGACGATGCGGCCGCGGGCGTGGTCAGGAGCGAGACCGGCGGCGAACGGCACGAGGATCTGGGCGACGACCGAGGTGGCACCGCTGACCAGCGAGGCGATCAGCAGCATGGAGAAGCTGGTGGCGACTCCCGCCGCCACGAGGGCGAGGGTGGTGACCGCCAGCAGGACGGTGACGAGATTGCGCTTCTCCAGCCGGTCGCCGAGCGGGACGAGGAAGAGCATGCCGATCACGTACCCGACCTGGGTGAGAGTGATCAGTGCCCCCGCGGTGGCCGTGCTGGTGTGGAAGACACCGCTCAGCGAGGACAGGAGGGGCTGGGCGTAGTAGAGGTTGGCGACCGTCATGCCGGAGGCGACGGCCAGGAGCGCGACCAGCCACCCCGGCACGCCGTGCGGGGCCGTTGCCGTCGCGGGCCGCGAGGTCCTGAGTTCGGATGATGCGGACATGTGCACCTTCTTGGCGGGGCGAGCCGGGAGACCGGCGCGGGCGGTAGTGCCGTGGATGGCCGGCAGCTTCCTCGATGCCGTCACGCAGGCGTAAGCGTCTGCGCGCCCCGGGTGCTTCCCCGTCTGAGGCGATGGTTCGGGATGTCAGTCATCTCCATCAGAGATGGGCGAGTTTGCGGAGCCCGTACCGCCGGTGCCCCGGGTCAGCGCGCCAGCTCGGTCTCCAGCCATCGCAGGACTTCGGGGGTCACCGGGTCGGCCAGGTCGGCGAACTCGTCGTGCTTCCTGAGGAACTTCGCCACGTAAGGGCAGACCGGCACGATGCGTTTCCCGGCGGCACGTGCGTCGGTCAGGGCCTGCTGGACGAGGACCGAAGCCAGGCCCTGCCCGGCGAAGGCGTCGTCGATCTCGGTGTGGTAGAAGACGCGCTGGTCATCGTGGTCGCGGTAGGCGGTGAGGCCTGCGGTGCTGCCGTCGACCAGTATTTCGTACCGGTGCCTGGCATCCACACGCTGGACGGTCGGAGCGGCGGCGGGCTGTGTCATCGTGAGCCTTTCAGGGGCGTGTCGGGTTCTTGCGTGGCGTGAGGGTGGCATGTGGAAGGGCGGGCGCGGGAAGGCGGTGGCCGTCGTAACCTTCGACGCTGCCGAAGCGGTCGGACGCGTCTTCCCAGGCTTCCCTGGCGTCGACGATGTCCTGGTGGCTGCGGCCGATGAAGTTCCACCACATGACGATCTGCTCCTCGAACGGCGTCCCGCCCAGCAGCACCACCCGGGCGGGAGTGTCCGACTCGTTCGTCAGCGTCAGGATGTCGTTTCCGGTGCCGAGGCAGCCGAGTTCCCCTGGGATCAGGAGTGTTCCGCCCATGCGGATCTCCCCTTGGTCGACGAGCAGGCCGTGCTCGAAGGCGGCATCCACCGGGAGTGCGGTCGTCGAGCGCGGGTCGAGGACGAGTTCGGCGCCGAGCAAGGGCGTGAACGTCCGGACGGGGGACGTGTCACCGGCGAGGGATCCCAGGAACACCCTGATGTCTGCCCCGCCCACCCGAACCGGGTTCGGCACGTGGTGCTGGAAGTCCCGGTGCGTGTTCCGGTGTTGTTCCGGCAGAGCCACCCACAGCTGGACGCCGTGCAGGATCGTGGTGCCGGCGGTGGAGACCTCCGAGTGGCTGATGCCGTACCCGCCCGTCATGAGGTTCAGCTCGCCGGGCCGTACGAACGCGTGGCTGCCCAGGCTGTCGCGGTGCTCGATCTCTCCGCTGAACAGCCAGCTCACGGTCTGCAGACCGGTGTGCGGATGGGGAGCGACGTCCATGCCGCCGGTGTCGGCGACGTCGTCGGGTCCGTAGTGGTCGATGAAACACCAGGCGCCGATCAGCGTCCGCGCCCGCTGCGGCAGCGTGCGCCGCACCGTCATGGCTCGTGGCCCGCCCAACGGGACGTCCCGCGGGGGCAGCACGTCGACCTGCGGCGTGGCCGCACCGTGTGCGGCGGCACCGCAGCGCACTGCGGCCGGATTCGTCTCGACGTTGCTCATCGAAGGCCTTCCCGCGTCCCAAGGTGATTTCATATTCAACAATCATGCCTGATAGTAAGTCCGTGTTCCCCTACACACACGGCACGGCGAGCAAGGGCCGGGAGCGGCCTCGAAGGAGCCCACGTTGAGTGACACCACAGCACAGCCTGTGAACCGGCGGGTCTTGATCGACAAACAGAGCCCCAAGGCCTACCAGGCACTGGTCGAGACGGCCGATGCGGTCCGGGCGGTCGCTGCCGAGGCGGGGCTGGACCGCGGTCTGGTGGAGCTGATCAACCTCCGTGTGTCACAGATCAACGGCTGCGCCTACTGTCTGAACGTGCACACCAGGGCCGCTCTGCGCGCCGGGGAGACCACTCAGCGTCTGGGCGTGCTGGCTGCCTGGCGCGACACCGAGCTGTTCACGGAGCAGGAGCGTGCGGCCCTCGCCCTGGCGGAGGCGACCACCGAACCCGCTGACGCCGCCGCGCAGGAGAGCGCCTACGACAGCGCTCGCCAGTTCCTCGACGACGACGAGATATCCGCGGTGATCTGGGTGGCGATCACCATCAACGCGTTCAACCGCGTCTCCGTCCTGAGCAAGCACCGTGTCCGCAGGACCCCTTGACAGCCGGTTCCCGAGCTCCGAATCGGCTCACTGGGCGGTGGCCCGGACGGCCTCCTCGATCAACTCGATGACGCGCTCCGGGTGGGCGAGCATCACCAGGTGCGAGGAGTCGACCTCGACCGTGGTCATGCCGGCACGCGTGTAACCGTAGCGCTCCACCTCGGGGTTGATGGTGCGATCGGCCGTGGCGACCAGACCCCAGGAGGGCTTGGTCTTCCACGCCGCCTTCGGCGCCTTCTCCGCGAAGGCCTGTGCGGCCAGGGGACGCTGGGAGACGGCGAGGACGGCCGCCAGGTCGGGATCGACATCGGCGGCGAAGACGGACGGGAACTTGTCGATCTCGACCGACACATCGGTGCCAGAAGTGGTGGAGCCGTCGATCGGGAACGGCGTGTGGACGAGCGCGCCGGCGAGGTCGGAATCCGGGAAGCCGCCCTGCAGCTCGCCCAGGCTCTCGCCCTCCTCCAGGGCGTAGCCGGCCAGGTAGACCAGCGCTGTGACGTTGTCCTCCGCACCGGCGACGGTGATGACGGCGCCGCCGTAGGAGTGCCCGACCAGGACGACGGGACCGGGTATTCCACGGACGATCGAGGCGATGTAGGCGGAGTCGCCGAGCAGACTGCGGTTGGGCACCGCCGGGGCCACGACATCCAGGCCGCGGGCGATCAGTTCGGGAATGACGCGGGCGAAGCCGGACGCGTCGGCGAAGGCGCCGTGGACCAGCACGACGGTCGGGCTGCCGGAACGGGACAAGGCACAACTCCCTGTGGGTGTCGGTCGTGGTGATCGGCTGGTGCGGGCCGCGGGCTCGAACAGCACACTAGGGGCCGCCGGCGGGGGCGCCTTGTCCGCCGGTGCACCGTCTGTGGTCCGTCCGCGCCTGTGAGGGGTGCGGGCACTCGTCTTCTTCCTGCTCTTCCTGGCACTTCCAGGCAAGCAGCGATGCACTGAAGGACAACAGGCGGCGAGACGTCCGCCCTAGCGTGACGACATCCCGTGCCGCGCATGCCGCGAACACGCCAGTCACTCCGGAAGAAGGAACGACACCTTGCCGTACATCACCGTGGGCCAGGAGAACTCCACCACCATCGACCTCTACTACGAGGACCACGGCACCGGGCAGCCGGTCGTCCTCATCCACGGATTCCCGCTCGACGGCCACTCCTGGGAGCGGCAGAGCGCCGCGCTGCTGGACGCCGGCTACCGTGTGATCACCTACGACCGCCGCGGCTTCGGACAGTCCAGCCAGCCGACCACCGGGTACGACTACGACACCTTCGCGGCCGACCTGAACACCGTGCTGGAGACCCTCGACCTGCGAGACGCCGTCCTGGTCGGCTTCTCCATGGGCACCGGAGAAGTCGCCCGGTACGTGTCCACCTACGGTTCCGCCCGGGTCGCCAAGGTCGCCTTCCTGGCCTCGCTGGAGCCCTGCCTGCTCAAGACCGACGACAACCCCGACGGGGTCGCCCCGAAGGAGTTCTTCGACGGCATCGTCGCGGCCGTCAAGGCGGACCGCTACGCGTACTACACCGACTTCTACAAGGACTTCTACAACCTGGATGAGAACCTCGGCACCAGGATCAGCGAGGAGGCCGTGCGCAACAGCTGGGACGTCGCCGCGGGCGGCGGCTTCTTCGCGGCGGCCGCCGCGCCGTCGACCTGGTACACCGACTTCCGCGCCGACATCCCGGCCATCGACGTGCCGACCCTGATCCTGCACGGTACGGGCGACCGGATCCTGCCCGTCGAGGGGACCGCGCGCCTGTTCCACAAGGCCCTCCCGTCCGCCGACTACGTCGAGATCGAGGGCGCCCCGCACGGCCTGCTGTGGACCCACGCGCAGGAAGTCAACACAGCACTCCTGACCTTCCTGAGCAAGTGACCTCCCGCCGCAGGCCCGCCCCGGCGGGCCTGCGGTCAGGGTGAGGTGCGGCTCCTTCTTCCGGGTGGCGGCGGGCAGCAGGAACACCGTCAGCCACTCTCGCTGGTCGATCAACTCCCGCGTCCTGCGGGAGACATGGGTGTTCAGCCGGCCCCACGCCAGCACGATCGGCGCCTTGATGAGGTGGTGGACGCCGTCGATCAGCGCGATGAAGCCCTGCTCGCCCATACTGCGCCGCTTGCCCTTACCCGCCGGGTGACAGACCAGCCGGTGACACAGCCGGGTGCGCGATCCGGGCCGCACGGCGATCACCCAGGCCGCCGACAGGCGCCCTGAGCGCCGTCCGCTCACCGTCACGACCTGCGTGTGGCCGCCCCGGCCCCGGGTGCGCTCTTTGGGCGGTCTGCGGGTGGACCCCGCCTCGTCCTCGTAGCAGATGTATCCCCGGCAAGGCCGCCCGAGACGCTGTAGGCGACGTGGAACTTCCGGCCGATCCACGTGACCACCCGCGCGGAGGTCCCTATCTGGTCCTCCACCCAGCCGTGCACGGCCGCCCCCTCGGCGAGGTACGCGGCGAGCTTGACCAGGCACCGCGGCGACAGGCGGCACGCCGCAGGGCTTCGGACCCGGTGGTCGCTGGAGAGTCCCTGACGGTGGGCCTCTTGTGTCGCACCGCGCGGTACTGCCCGGCTGCTGGCTCGCTGGTCATCGGACCGCGCCCAGAGACAGGTGCGAGCCGTCATGGCCATCAAGATCACTGAAGATTGCATCGACTGTGGTGCCTGCGAGCCCGAGTGCCCGAACGGGGCGATCAAGGCGGGGGATCAGATCTACGTGATCGACCCCGGCGCCTGCCAGCCACTTCCGGAAGTGAACTTCCGCATGCGGACTCTCAGCGTGCCGAGCGGTCATGCCCAGCACCTTGAGCGGAGCGTCCGGCTGTTTCTTGGTCTGCTGGTGGTCCAGCGGAAACGCGTCGCTGACCCGCGCGCATGGCAGCCATGGACAGCTCGTCGGAGTCGTTGGCCCGGGAACGGTCCGGATCTTGCATGGCCCGGGGCGGCCGCTCGGCGTCAGGCAGTGGTCGGGCCTGTGGCGACTGCTTGTGCTCTCGGTCGGACATCGGCGTCGGCCACACTGCCCTGCGCGCTGAAGCCCGCACGCTGCTACCGCAGGGCGACAATCCGCCGACCCTGGCCGCGGGCGCTGGCCAGGGTCCTGACCGGACGGTCCCACTTGGCACATGTCGTAAAAGCCGTCCAGGGGCGTCCAGCTGGCTCAGTGCGGGCGTGTATGTCCAGGTCAGGGCCTTGCGCAAGGGGCAGCGTCCAGGGGGTCGGTGATTCCTGTGTGAGGGATGGTGATACGGCGACGCCCGCCAGAAGCCGTTCCTACGGGACCATCCGCGTGGAGCCCTAGCACCTGGCCTGCCGCAGGAAGGCACTCCCCGGTGCGACATACTCTTCCGATGGGTTCACGTACTTCCCCGAGCAGCCGGCCGATCGCCATACGGAGGGCAGTCGCGCGGGATGCCAAACGGCTCACGCGGCTCGTGCGTGGCTCAGCCGCCTACGAGGGTAAGTACGCGGCCGCAGTGGCGGGCTACCGGGTCGGTCCTGATTACATCGAAGCCCACCGCGCCTTCGTAGCCGTCGGCGCCGACGAGGATGGAGGCCGGGTCCTCGGGTTCTACTCGCTCGTCCTCGCTCCACCGGAGCTGGACCTGCTGTTCGTCGCCGACGAAGCGCAAGGACGTGGCATTGGGCGGCTGCTCGTCGCGCACATGCAGTCCGAGGCCCGTGCCGCCGGGCTCGACCGTGTCAAGGTCGTGTCGCATCGTCCCGCCGAGGACTTCTATCTCCGCGTCGGTGCCGTACGGACCGGGACCGCGCTCGCGAACCCGCCCGCCGTGCCGTGGGACCGTCCCGAATTCGAGTTTCGCATTCCTTCGGAATGACGCGGCAGGAGCCGCTGCACGCCGCGCGCTCCGCGTGTGCCGTCGTCTCTGCCTGCCCTCCGCGAACGCCGAAGCGGTTGCCCAGGCGGCTACCGAGAAGCAACAGGCCGTCGACGGCGAGTGCGCAGACGGTCACGATCCACTGGCGGTCGCCGCTGGAGAACCCGAGGGTCTTCTGCGCCTATGTCATGGTGATGCGTTCCGGTGACCGTGCGTGCGTCGGGCACGGCGATGTGCAGGACGCCGGGTGTGCGGGTTGCCGGTCTGTTCTGCGTGAGTGTCGCGGACGCTCGGGGTTCACCCCTGGGTCCGGCATTCCCCGGTGGCCGAGCCAGGGCCTGGCCCGCCACCGGTTCGTGCGGTTGGGCGTGCCGTCGGGCGCCGTACCGGCCTACGCCCGTGCCCGCGGGGAGGGCAGCGGATTCTGGCCCACCAGGCGGTGGCCACGGGCGGCCGAGTCACGCACGGCGTCGAAGCCGTACCCGAGCATCTCCTCCTCGTAGGCATGGAGGGCCTCGTCGAGCGGCCGACCCTCGGCAGTCTGGACGAGGCGGTCGGTCAAGACCTGGGCGTCACGCAGTGCCGTGTTCGCGCCGACGCCGATGGCGGGGCTCATGACGTGGATGGCATCGCCCAGCAGGGTGACCGAGGTGGTCTCCCAGGCGGCGACGGGCACACTGGTCCGCACCGAGACCGGGAAGATCGAGGCGACGTCCTGCCGGGACACGGCCTCGACCAACCGCGAGTGCCAGCCTTGCACCAGGGACAGCGTCAGCGCCTGTAGTTCCCCGCCGCTCATGGTGAACAGCTCCGCGTCGCTGCAGGGGAACTGCTCCCGGCGAGCGCCGAAGACGCACGTGAGGTAGTCGCTGTCGTCGCTGAGCTCGATGCCGGGGGCCAGCCGGGTTGTCACCTGGTGCATCGGTTCGCGGTACTGCACGGGGGCGAGTCCGACGAAGCGCCGGTGCGGGCCGACCACGGTGGTCCACAGTCCGAGCAGTTCGGGCGGGAGCAGGGAGCGGGCCTCGTTGCGGGCGAAGGGGATCTTGCCGTAGAGCAACCGCAGTCCGGCGTCGACGACCTGTGCCTCGGGCAGGTACTGCTTGCGGACCGCCGAGTTGACCCCGTCGGCACCGATCAGCACGTCGCCGCGGGCACTGGTGCCGTTGGCGAAGTGGGCGGTCACCGAACCCGAGGCGTTGATGTCGTAGCGGGTGAGCCGGGCGCCGTAGTGCACCGCCTTGTCCAGGCCGGACAGCAGGATCTGGCGCAGCGTCATCCGGTTGACCGCCAGGTTCCCGTTGCCGGGCAGGACCGGTACGGGCGGGAGTTCCTGGGCGTGCAGCAGGTCGAGCCGGTGGTCGAAGGTGTCCATGCGCGGGCCGGGGGTTCCTGCGGTGGCGGCGAAGACCTCGTACATCGGCGGCGTCAGCAATGCCTTGAGGGCGGTGATGCCGTCGGAGTTGATCCGGATGCGGTAGCCCTGGTTGCGGAAGGCCGGGCCGGGGTCCTTCTCGTAGACGGCGACGCTGATCCCCGCCTGGTGGAGCCCCTGTGCGAGGGCCAGGCCACCGAGCCCGCCCCCGGCGATGATGACGTGCAGATCCGGCACAGTCGTGTCCCTTCTCGATCATGAAACGAAAAGGGACGCACCGGACGTGCCTCAACGGGCACTGTACGAGCGACTGTTCGCCATCCGGACTACCTACCGGACCGTGACTTTCGTACGTCCGCCAAAAACGCTAGCACAGGCTCCCCGGCCGGCACCGGGGCGCGTCGACACCTGACAGGCCGCCGCGAGGCAAGCGGCGAGCTCAGCCGCCCGACCGCAGGTGGCCGACGGAACGGCACGCCGTCCGCGGCCGGAAACGGGTCAGGTCCGCAGGCCGGAGTCGGCGCGGAGGGCGCTTCGCACCCTTTGCAGCTCGCGTTCTCGGTTGAGCCGTCGGTCGCACTGACCGGCCGGACTCGGCGTTCGGCACATCGGCCTCCAACGCAACGGAGCCCCGGGAAAGTCCGGCGCCCCGCCACGGGGCCGACTTCCAGATGCGGGTGGAAGGCCGCGAGCGACGCGAACGCATCTGCTTCGTTGTAGTGCCTGCGCAGGACCACAAGCGGCCTGCCCGGACTGAGGAAGAGCCCTCATTCAAGACGAGCTGCGCCCTCCGTCGTTTCCACTCGGGCATGCCACCCACCTCACGGGCGGAAGGGCGGGGGAGGTCAGCTCTGGGCGGTGGGCCGGACGACGATCTCGTTCACGTCGACCGCTGCAGGCTGTTCGATCGCGAAAGCGATGGCCCGGGCGATTGCGTCGGGCGGGATCGCGATGTCGTCCCGCATCTTCGTGATCTCCGCTCTGACCTGGCTGTTGGTTGACGCCTCGGCGAAGTCGGTCGCAGTCGCACCAGGTGAGACGGTGGTCACCCGCAGGGAGTCGCCGGCTTCCTGGCGCAGCCCTTCGCAGATGGCCCGGACCGCGAACTTGGTGCCGGCGTAGACGGCCATGGTCGGCACGATGCGAAACGCGGCCGTGGAGGCGATGGTGATGAAGTGGCCGGTTCCCTGTGCCCGGAAGACCGGCAGCGCGGCGCCGATGCCGTGCAGGACGCCCTTCACGTTGACGTCGACCATGTGGTCCCACTCGTCGACGCGTAGATCGTCGAGAGGCGAGATGGTGCCGACTCCGGCGTTGCTGACGAGTACGTCGAGTCGGCCGAAGCACTCACCGGCCAGCGCGACCAGGGCCCGCAGGTCGTCCCGCCGGGTCACGTCGGTGCGGATGTGCACGGCCGTGCCGCCTGCCTTCTCGATCCGGGCCACCAGTTCCGCCAGGCGTTCGGACCGGCGTGCGCCGAGGACGAGCCGCGCGCCGCGTTCGGCGAGCAGCAGCGCGGTCGCCTCGCCGATGCCGCTGCTGGCTCCCGTGATCGCCACCACTTTGCCCTTGAATCCGGACATGAGTTGCCCTCTCCATCCTCGGCACCGGGGCCGGGGTGCCGAGCGGCAGCGGGTCCTGGAGGAGCGTGACGGAAGCCGCTGCGCACTGGACGGCCGGGTGCCGGTGTGACCGTGTGAGGCCGTCGGCAGTGCCTCGGGCCCGTGCTCGCACACCAGTCTCCGCCCCGCTTAGCCTGGCATCCAGAACGTGTTTATTCTGGAACTGGAGACACCACCCGCCATGCACATGCAGCCGGACCGACGCCGTCAGCTGAGTGAATTCCTGCGCAGCCGGAGAGAGCGCCTGACCCCTGACGAGGTGGGCCTGCCCCGGACCGGCCGCCGCCGGACCCCGGGACTTCGCCGAGAGGAACTGGCACTGCTGGCCGGGATCAGCGCCACCTGGTACACGTACCTGGAACAGGGGCGGGAGATCGGCGTCTCCGAACAGGTGCTCAACGCCCTCGCCGCGGCGCTGCGGCTGGACCGGCACGAACGCGATCATCTCCTTCAGCTCGCCGGTCACGCGCCCGTGGCCGAAGCCGAGGAACCCGAGCCGCTCACGGCCGAGGCGGGGGCCGTCCCCCTGTTGCTCCAGCCGAACCCGGCGTACATCATCGGCGGCACCAGAACCGGTGGCCCGGGACGTTCTGGTCGACTGGGAAACCGAGGCACGCGGCCTGCTCGGCCGACTTCGCACGCTGGCGACACGCCATTCCGGCGACCCGCGGTACACCCGACTGATCGAGGACCTGAACGAGGGCAGCCCGGAGGTGCGGGAGTGGTGGCCGCAGTACGAGGTGCAGGCTCGGCACAGTGGCCGGAAACGGCTACGACACCCCCAACGGGGAGCGATCGATTACGCGTACACCGCTTTTCACCTGGCCGAACAGCCGGAGCAGACGCTGGTCGTCTACTTCGACAGCAGCGAACCGCCCGAAGGGGGCGCAGCCGTGACCGGCCGGTGAAGGAGGAGGTCGGTGGCGGTATCGGCGCTCACGGTACGGCGGCGGAGGGCCGGCGGCTGCGCGCCGGGCAACAGATGAAGATGAGGGGACCGGGCTTTGGTGGAGTTCGGGGACATGCCCGCCCCAACGACGAGGTCCGTCGCGGGGCCGCTCCGTCTAAAACGGCTCGAAGCTCGGCTGGACAGGGCCGATCTCTCCGGCGGCGACCAGTTCTTCAAGGTCCTCCGGCTCCAGGTACTCCAGGGCTTCCGGCTCGATGCCGTGGTAGCGGTCCATGTCGAGCAGCCGCCGCACAAACGCGAGCGCGAAGGCCGAGAAGGGCCCGTCGAAGGTCTCGCAGCCCTCTTCATGGACCATCGTGACGACCTTCCACCGGTCCGGGTCCGGGCCGCAGGGCAGGAAGAAGTGCTCGTCACCACTGTGGTCGTACCCCCACGAAATCAGTCCACCGGGTTCGGGGTGAAAGGGGTACGGGAGATGTTCGGAGTCCCCCATGCTCAGGGATCTGTCTCGACGCTCAGTGAACATCTGGTGCGTCCTGCGCATGCGCTCCAGCAGCGGACTTGATCCGTGCGGGTGGAAGACAACGAGCTCACCGGAGACGGACCCGCTGCCGTAGGCGTTGAGGAACGTCTTGAAGTCGCTGGGCAAAGCGGAACCTACGTATTGCTCGACTTCGTTCCAGTCGTCCGGGTTGGATGGCCGGCCGACGGGCGCGCCCAGCAGGGCCTGCAACTCGTCCAACGAGGACATGCACGGCTCCAACACTGGTCAGCGGGGATCTGTGCCGCCAACCTAGCCGCGCCAAGCCGATGGGTCGAGTGGCTCAAGCCTGCCGTCAGGGCTGCTTGCCGGCACTCGTTGACGAGGCCGCTAAGTAGTTGAGCGCGGCGCCCAGGCTGTGGGACTGCTCCTCATGACCGCGAAGGACATCAACTCGCGCTCCACCGGATCCTCGCTCCATCGGAAGGACTTCAGTCCGCGCACGACGAGAAGCGCCGCGTTGCCCGCGCGGTACTGCAGGGAGGTGTGCATGTCGAGGAGCAGCCCGGTACGGCCGGTGAGAGGGCACACTCGGCAGTCGAGGAGGCCGACCTCCTGCAGGGCATCGGGCTCCCGCAGCGGATCCCGGTCGACGGGGTCCGCCGACGCGCCGTCGGCGGCGCCGGTGAAAAGATCTTCGATACATAGGGATCGGAATTGCAGAGCCGGTCGACGAACGACACGCGGAGCCTGGGGGCGGTGAACCGCGCGGCGAGTTCCGGCACGGCGCCGCCTCAGTATTTCTTGGCGCCGGCCACGATCGCTTCCCGGATGCGGTGGTACGTGCCGCACCGGCAGACGTTGCGGATCTCGTCGAGGTCGGTCTCGGTGATCTCCCGGCCCTCCTCGCGGGCCTGGCGGACCTTGGCCACGGCGGTCATGATCTGGCCGGGCTGGCAGTAGCCGCACTGCGCCACGTCGTGCTCCAGCCAGGCCTCCTGCATGGGGTGCAGATCCTTGCCGACGGTGGCGGGCAGGCCCTCGATGGTGGTGACCTCGTCGTCCGGTCCGACCGCGCCGACCGGCACCGAACAGGGGTTGAACGCCTTGCCGTTGATGTGGCTGGTGCAGGCCTGGCAGACGCCCAGCCCGCAGCCGTACTTCGGTCCGGTGACCCCGAGGACGTCTCTGAGCACCCACAGCAGCCGGACGTCGTCCTCGATGTCGACGGTCACCCGCTTGCCGTTGAGGATGAAGGTGTGTTCGGGCACGGCAACTCCTAGAAGGCGCGGTTGAGTCCGTCGGTCGGGGACGCGGGGATCGGCGGGGTGGTGGGCAGCGGCTCGAAACCGAGCGGTCCGGCGTGGTTGATCGGGAAGCTCGTCGGCATGGTGCCGGTGGCGCGGCCGTAGGCGCAGGCCACGGCCGCCGCCGCGGCCGCCACGGCCAGTTCCCCGGCGCCGCCGGGCCGCCCGGTGGTCGGCGGCATGACGACGATCTCCAGCTCGGGCGGGACGTTCCACTGCCGGGTGTAGAAGTAGTTGTCCCAACTGCCTTCCAGGAAGTGCCCGTTGTCGAGATGGAGGCCGGAGCTGAGGATGATCGCGATCCCGTCCATGATGCCGCCCATCATCTGCGCCTGAAGGCCCTGCGGGTTGACCGCCAGGCCCACGTCGACCGCGCACACGACCTTGGTGACTCGGGGACCGGTGCAGGCGTCGCGGACCTTGCGGCCGGTGGTCTGCGGGCGGCAGTCGATCTCCGCGAGGACGGCGACACAGGCGTGGTACTCGGGATGCAGCGCGATGCCCTGTGCCGTGCCGGCGGCCATGCTCCGGCCCCAGTTCCCGACGTCCGCCACCTTGTCGAGGACGGCCCGCACCCGCTCGTCCTTCACGAACTCGCGGCGGAACCGGTACGGGTCCTTGCCCATCCGCCCGGCCAGCTCGTCCACGACCAGCTCCTGCGCACAGCGGACGTTGGGCGAGTAGATGTTGCGCATGGAGCCGGTGTTGAAGCCCTTGTCGGTCTCGCTGAGCAACTGGGTGACGACGCCGAAGTTGTACGGCGTCTGCTGGCTGAGGGCGAAGATCGTCTCGGAGAAGGCCAGATCACCGACCGGCAGCCGCGCGGCCTCGGAGGTGATGATCTCGCCGACCCCGTGGCCGAAGTCGGTGGCGACGGAGGTGTGCCGCTGGTCGTAGGTGAGCACCTGGCCGAGGGCGTAGGTGGCGCGCACCCGCGAGGTGGCCATCGGGTGGGCGCGGCCCTGCCGGAAGTCGTCGGTGCGGTGCCACATCAGCTTGACGGGCTTGCCCATCGCCTTCGAGACCTCCGCGGCCTCGGCGGCGGCGTCGTGAAAGAGCTTGCGCCCGAAGGAGCCGCCGCCCTCGGTGACATGGACGGTCACCGCCGGGACGGGCAGCCCCAGCTTCAGCGCGATCTCCTCCTGGGCGACGATCGGGGACTTCATGCTCCCCCAGATCTCGGCCGAGTCCTTCCGTACGTCGGCGATGGCGCAGTTGGTCTCCAGCGCGCTGTTGCTCGCGAAGTGGAAGGTGAACCGGGCGTCGACCGACTTGGTCAGCAAGCCCAGTGCGGGGAGCGGAAGTTCTGCCCTTGTCAGCTCGTCGCGGATCGTGGTGTCGGAGGCGTTCTCGGCACTGCCCGGCCCCCAGGAGACCCTCAGCGCGCGCACGGCGTCGATGCACTGGCCGAAGGTACGGCCGCGGACGGCGACCCCGGTGGAGACGGCCACGACATCGGTGATGCCGGGCATGTCCCGCACCTCGGCGAGGTTGTCCACCGAGCGCACGGTGCCGTTGATCGTCGGCGGTCGGCACACCATCGTCGGCAGGGCGTCAGGGACGTGCAGGTCCATGGCGAACCTCTTGCGACCGGTCACCGCTTCGACCGCGTCGACACGTCGCTGAGCGGTGCCGATCACCTTGAACTCCGCCGGTTCCTTGAGCGCCACCGAGACCCGGCCAGTCGTCACCGCCGCTGCCCTCGCGGCCAGTTCACCGTAGGTGAGACTGCGGCCGGTGGCCGAGGAGGTGATGACACCGGCCTTCGCCGTCAGAGTGCCCAGGGCCTCGCCGAGTTCCAGGGAAGCGGCCTTCAGCAGCCGGCCCCGGGCCACGGCGGCGGCGACGCGGATCGGCGTGAAGGTGGAGATCGTGGTGTTGGAGCCGCCGGTGAGCTGGTTGAACAGCAGCTCCGGCCGCGCGTCCGCGAGTGTGACCCGGATCCGCTCCAGCGGCAGGTCCAGTTCCTCGGCGATCAGCATGGCGCTGGACGTCGTGATGCCCTGCCCGACCTCCGCCCGGGGCAGCGCGAAGGACGCCGTGCCGTCGGCGTCGATCCGGATCGTGATCAGGTCGGCCGTCGGCAGCGTCGCATGGGTCAGCATGTCGTTGAGGTCGTAGATCTCCGCCGGACCCGGCAGGGACGGGACGACCGCCGCCGCCTCGTCCGGCGCGAGCACCGCCTCACCGAGTTCGGCGGCCACGGTCAGCGTCGAGGCGGCCAGCACGTAGCCGAGGAATCTCCGCCGCCCGAACCCGGCCGCCGCGGGTTCCTGCCCCTGCCCCCGTCGTGCGGAGTGGGTCTCCCTGTCCGTCAACTGTCCTCCCGGCGGCGCGCGTTGCCTGCCTTCACCACAGCTCCTCGCGGTGCATCCTGTCCCTGTACCCGCTTGAGGATCTCCCTGGTGACGACCACCGGCAAGACCTGCGTAGCGCTGCACCCGCCCCCGACGGCGATGCGGCCGCAGGTCTCACGTGATGTCCTTCAATCCGCCATGCCTTGCGCACACAGGGCTGTGCAGGCCATGGCCAGGCCCGTCATGCGCACCGGCCCCGATCTCCGGCCGGGCACGTACGTCGGCGTCGTCGAGCGCTCCGCGTATGCGCGGCCTTCGCCGGTGGGAGTCACACCGGGACCGGCAGGTCCATGAGCGCGAGTTTCGCCGGGTCGGTCACGGCCGTGATCTCGGTGATGCGGCCGTCGGCGACGGTGAAGGCCAGGAGGGAAAGCGGGGTGCCGTCCTCGCTCCAGGAGAGGACGCCGGGGCGGCCGTTGACGGTCGCCGCATGTCCTCGGGCCGCGCTGCCGGCCACTCGCGCGCGGGTGGCGACTTCGGTGGCCCCGAGCGTGACGAACGTGCCGTTCGGGGTGTGAACGGTGAACGTCACTTCAGGGTGGAGAACCTGAAGCAACTGCTCGAACCGGCCGTCGCGGGCTGCGGCCAGGAAGGCTTGCACCACCTCGCGTTGCTGTCGTCCGGCGCTTGCCGGCTGCTGGGCGGCCCGTACCTTCCTGCGGGCGCGGCTGGCGAGCATTTTGGTCGCGTCGGCGGACTTGCCGACAATGGTGCCGATCTCCGCGAAGGGCACGGCGAACACGTCGTGCAGTACGAACGCCAGTCGTTCGTCCGGGCGCAGCGATTCGAGGACCGTGAGGAGCGCGAGGCCGACGCGGTCCCCGAGTGCCGTGAGGTCGTCCGGAGCGGGAGCGTCGTCGAGCATCACGGTGAATTCGGGAAGCCGGTCGTCGAAGGAGACTTCTGGGCGCGTCCGGCCCGAGCGCAGGACATCGAGGCTGATGCGGCCGACCACGGTGGTCAGCCAGCCGCCGAGGTTGTCGATGGTGTCGGTGTCCTGGCGGGACAGACGCAGCCACGCCTCCTGGACCACGTCTTCCGCGTCGGCATGTGATCCGAGCATGCGGTAGGCGACGGCGCGGAGCCGGTCACGGTGGGACTCGAAGGCATCGGCGATCGGGTCCGCGGGATGAGTGCCGGCCATGGTGTTACCTCCGTCGAAGCTGCTCCGTCATAGGCATGACGCGCACAGGCGCCGCAACGTAACCCGATGAAGGGGAGCACTCCCACATGGAGAACCGGCTCAAGAACAAGAACAAGAACACGAACAACCCCGATGTGTGGACCGCGATCCAGCACCTCCAGAAGGCGATCGCCGCCGGAGGCGTCCCCCCGAAGCTGCTGGCGCTGGTCCACCTGCGCGTCAGCCAGATCAACAGTTGCTCGGCGTGCGTCTACGCCAGTGTCTCCGGGGGCAAGAAGGCCGGTGACACCGATGAGCGGCTGCACAACGTGGCGGCGTGGCGTGAGGCGCCGTTCTACACCGACGCGGAGCGCGCGGCACTGGCGCTGGCCGAGGCCGCCACCCGGTTGCAGGACGGTGCGCCGGGTGTCACCGACGAGATCTGGGAAGAGGCCGACACTCATTTCACCGAGGAGCAGATCGGCGCGATCAACCTGGAGATCGCGCTGACCAACTTCTTCAACCGGATCAACCGCACCATCAAGGAACCGGCCGGCAAGACCTGGGGCTGAGCCCAGCGTGGCTCTCACCCACCCAGCCGGTCACGGATCCAGGCGGTAGCCGTGGCCTCTGAGTGTGGTGATGCGGGGTAGGTGGCTGGGGCCGGGGGCTGTTCCGGCGGCGTCGGTGAGGCGGCGGCGGAGGGCGGCCATGGTGACGTCGAGGGTCTTGGTGGAGCCGAACCAGTTCTCGTCCCAGACCTCGGCCATCAGGGTCTCGCGGGAGACGGCCTCGCCCACGTGCCGGGCGAGGAGGGCGAGCAGCTCGAACTCCTTGAGACGCAGGGGGAGTTCCGTGTCGTGCAGGTGGCAGCGGCGTGCCGCGGGGTCGATGACGAGGTCGCCGAGGTGGATCGGCTGGTCGGTGACCGTGGTGACGGTCCGGCGGCGCAGGTGAGCGCGGAGGCGGGCCAGCAGGACGGTGAGGCTGAAGGGTTTGACCAGGTAGTCGTCGGCGCCGGCGTCCAGGCCGGCGATGATGTCGATGTCGTCGGTGCGGGCGGTGAGGACGACGATCAGCAGGTCCCGGAAGCGGGCGCGCAGGGTGCGGGCGACGTCGAGGCCGTCCATGTCGGGCAGGCCGAGGTCCAGGAGCAGGGCGTCGTAGGGGGCGCGGTCTGCTTCGGCGAGGGCGGCGGTGCCGGTGCGGCTCCAGGCGGTGGTGTAACCGTTGCCTTGCAGTCCGGACTGGAGATGGTGGCCGATGACGTCGTCGTCCTCGACCACGAGAACCCGGAAGCGGCCGTTGTCGGGTGCGGTGGGCGTGCCCATGGCCGTCAGGGTAGACACGTCGGTCGTCGCGCGCTGGCTCACAGGTCGCGCAGTTCCTCGACGGCGGGGCGCCGGGCGCGGCGGATCCCGTTCAGGGCCGCCGCCAGTACGGCGGCCAGGGCGGCCAGTGCGGTCAGGGCGAGGTAGCCGCCGGGCACCGCCAGGGCGGCGGGGGGCGGGTCGAAGACGCCGGTGAGGACCTTGACCAGCATCTCGGACAGGGCCCAGCCGATCAGCCCGCCTCCGGCGAGGCCGGCCGCGGCCAGGAGGAGGGCTTCGGTGAGGACCATGCCGCGCAGCTGCCGGGTGCGGGCGCCGAGGACGGTGGCGATGGCGAAGGTCCGGCGGCGTTCGGCGAGGCCGAGGGCGAGGAGGAGGCCGCCGGCGCCGGCGGCGAGCAGGACGGCGAAGGCCAGTTCGATGCGGGTGAGGCCGGCCAGGTCGACGGAGGTCAGGCTGGAGCCGACGGTGCCCCGGGTCTGGGTCAGGTCGGTGACGGTGGCGCCGGTGCCGAGCCGTGTGCGCAGGTCGGCGGCGATTTGCTGCTGGTGGGTGCCGCCGGTGTCGAGGAGGAAGGCGCCCACCGCGTCGCTGCCGGTCGCCTGCGTGATGTAGGAGGCGTTGGCGACGAAGAAGCTGTCCTTGGGGGCAGTGGGGAACTCCTTGACGATGCCCGCGTAGTGGAAGGGAACCGTGCGCAGAGCCTTGGTGCGGGCGTCCTGGATGCGCAGGTTGACGGTGTCGCCGGGGGAGAGCTGGAAGTCGTTGACGGTCTCGGCGCTGACCAGCAGGTTGTCGGGGCGCTCGGTGAGGCGCCGCATGAGCTGGTGGGCGGTGCCGCCTGCGAAGTAGGCGTCCTGGAGGGAGGTTGCCCGGGCGATGGTGCCGGGGCGGACGCCGTAGAGGTCCTGGAGGTCGGAGCCGACGTAGGCGAAGCGGTGCTGGACGGGTTCGACGTGCCGGACGCCGGAGACCTTCAGCGTGTCCGCGGCGCTGGGCGGGGCGTGGGCGCCGGGTGGTTCGGTGACGGTGACGTCGGCGCCGTTGGTGAGGCGGGCGTCGACCTCGGCCTGCTGTTTGTAGGTGGCGTTGAAGACGGCGGTGGAGACCGCGAAGGACACGGCGAGGGCGAGCAGCACCACGGAGCGGGCGAGCGGGCGGCGGCGCCGGGCGAGGGTGGCGGCGGTGGTGCCGGCGAGGTTCGCGGTCAGCGGGCGGGCCAGCCGGGCGAGCGCCGGGCGGCCGTGGGCGAGGGCCAGCAGTGTCAGGCGCCACAGGAGCAGGGCGGCGCCGAGCCACAGCAGTGCGGGGCCGAGGAACGCCCAGTACGACACCGAGATGCTGGGCACGCCCTCCGGGGCGAGGACCAGGGCGTACTGGTTGCCGGAGGAGGCGCGGAAGACCAGCCAGGAGCCGAGCAGCAGGGCGAGGTCCAGGCCGCAGCGCGCCCACCAGGGGCTGCGGGTGCCACGTGCCCCGGACTCCTTGCGGGTCTCGGCGACGGTCACCGTGCGCAGGTCCCGTAGTGCGGGGACGAGGACGGCACCCGCGGCCACGGCGGCGCCGAGGAGGAAGGCGAAGGCGTACCAGGCCGCCCAGGTGCCGGCGCCGGTCCCGAAGGACGCGGTGCCGAAGGCGAAGCGCCCGGTCAGCGCGGCGATGCCCAGCCCGGCCAGCCCGCCCAGCAGACCGATGAGCGCAGCTTCCAGGCCGGCCAGGGCGGTGATCTGGCCGGGGCGCAGGCCGCGCAGCCGCAGCAGTCCCTGTTCCTGGCGGCGCCGTTCACTCCCGGCGGAGGCGACCGCGACGGTCAGCGCGGCGGCCAGGACCGCGCCGGGGACCCCGAGGAAGAGGAAGAGGATCTGGGCGTACAGGGCGTCCTGGCGGGCGGAGTCGAGGGCGGCGCCGACGTTGTCGCCGACGAGTGCGGTACCGGTGGAGCGGGCCTCCAGGTTGTGGGCGGCGCGGGTGACGGCGGTGTAGGCGGCGGCCGGGTCGGCGGGCAGGCGCGTGGTGTCGCGGACGACGTGAATCTGGGTGGTCGTGCCGGTGGAGCCGTGCGTGAGCGCGGCGAACCGGGCGGCGGGCAGGAGGACGACGTTGTCCGGGGGTGCGGTCGGCTGGGACTGGCTGGGGGCGCCGACCGTCTGGAAGAGGGAGTCGGCCTGCGGCAGGTCGATCACACCGTCCACCGTCACCTGGCGCACTCCGACGCCGGGCAGCTGGACGCTGATCGTGTCCCCGGGAGCGGCGTGCAGGTTCGAGGCGGTCTGCTGGGCCAGCAGGACACCGGTGGAGGCGCCGGACAGCGTGCGGATCGCGTCGGGGAACAGGGCGCGGTAGCCGTCGGGCAGGCCGAGCGCCATGCCGGGGCCGGTGGTCTGGGTGCTGCCCTGCACGCGGGCGCTGAAGCCGGCGGTGCGGGCGTAGCCGACTGGCAGGGCGGCCCGGGTACCGGGCGTCTTGCGCACCAGCGAGAGTACGGAGCCGGAGTCGGCGCCGGGCTGGACCTGGACCTGCCAGTCGACGGAGACGGAGCGCAGGGCGCGCTGGGTCATGGTCGCTTTCGACGCGGTGAGGAAGGAGCCGAGCGCGGCGACGAGCGCGACCGCGAGCGCTATCCCGGTCAGGGCGGCCAGAAGACGACCGGAGCGATGGCGGACCAGGCCGCGCGCCCAAGCGGTGATCATGACTCCTCCTGCGGTGCCGACAGATGTCCGGTGCTGTGACGGGCCGGGCCGCAGGACCGGGCGGTGGTCACGGAACCTCCTCGGGAGCGAGCAGCCGCCCGTCGCGCATGGTGCGCCGGATGGGCAGGCGTGCGGCGATGGCCGGGTCGTGGGTCGTGACGACGAGGGCCGCGCCGGTGTGGTCGGCGGCCGTGAGCAGGGTGTCCAGTACCCGGGCGCCGGTGGCGTGGTCGAGGCGGCCGGTCGGTTCGTCGGCGAGGATCAGGCGCGGGGCCTGGGCCAGGACGCGGGCGGCGGCCACGCGCTGGGCCTGGCCGCCGGAGATCTCCTCGGGCAGCCGGTCGGCGAGGTCGGCCGCGTCCACCAGGGCGAGCGCGGCGAGGGCGGCTTCACGGGCCTCGGGTTCAGGGCGGTCGGCGAGGATCAGGGGCAGGGCGGTGTTCTCGGCGACGCTGAGGGCGGGGATCAGGCTGTCGCCCTGGAAGACAAGCCCGATCCCGTACGGCCCGAGGGACTCGGCCCGGGTGACGGTGCCGCTGGTGGGCTGTTCCAGCCCCGCCAGCAGGTGCAGCAGCGAACTCTTCCCCGACCCGGACGGGCCGACGACGGCCAGCCGGTCACCGGACCCGATCTCCAGGTCGGCTCCGTGCACGGCCACGACCGCCTGTTGTCCCTGGCCGAAGGTGAGGGCCGCGTCCCGGCAGACGACGAGCGGCTCATGCGGTGACATCGGGGGCCTCCTGCCGCTCCGGCTCCGCCGGGGCGCCGACTGTTCTTCCGTCCTCCAGGCCGATGACCCGGTCGGCGACGCGAACAGCGGCCGCGCTGTGGGTGACGATCAGCACGGCGCAGCCCCGGGCGGCCCGGTCGTGCAGCAGCGCGAGGACGGCCTGTTCCGTCTCGCCGTCCAGTTCGCCGGTCGGTTCGTCGGCCAGCAGGATGTCGGGGGAGTTGGCGAGTGCGACGGCCAGGCCGGCACGGGCCAGTTCACCGCCGGACAGCTGCCGGGGCAGGGCGTGGCCCCGCCCGGCGAGATCCACCTGGCCGAGCAGCTTCTTCGCGGAGACCGCGGGCCTGCCCGCGGCGGCCCGCTGGGCCAGCCGGATGTTGTCGCCGACGCTCATGTGGGGCAGCAGATTGCGGGTCTGCAGCAGCACCCCGATGTGGCGGGCCCGCAGCCGGGCCCGTTCGGTCTCCGGCCGGTGGCTGATCCGTACGCCGCCCACGCGCACCTCGCCGCCGGAGGGTTCGTCGAGCCCGGCCAGACAGGCCAGCAGGGTCGACTTGCCCGACCCGGACGGCCCGACCACCGCGACCGTCTCGCCGCGCCGCACCCGCAGGGACACCCCGCGCAGGGCGAGCGTCTCCTCCTCACCGGCCCGGTAGAAGCGGTACAGCTCCCGGGCGGTGAGGACCGTCTCGTCCGCCATGGTGGTCACCGCCAGGCGAAGGAGTCGCTGATGGTGCGCCAGGGGTCGACGTTGTCGGCGTTGACCGGCCCGGACAGGGTCAGATCCACCTCATGGCCGGACCGGTGGAAGGCGTACCGCTCGAAGGCGTCCCGCACGACCTTGCCGGTCACCGGATCCTTCGCCGAGTCGCCCTGGTAGGTCAGCAGGACGACGCGGCCGGCGTGCCGGGTCACCTCGGACACCCTGGGCGCGGCGAACTTCGGGACCTGTGCACGCAGCTGTGGGACGACGGTGTTCGTCACCTCACCGACCGTGGGCGCGGTCGGCACCGAAGCCGTCTGGATCCGTACGGTGTTCAGCTTGTCCGTGAAGGCCGTCGTGCCGCCCTGCTGGGTCTGGGCCCACCCCTCGGGGACCTTCACGGTGAAACCCGTTCCGTGGAAGGGGACGTACACCTGGTTGTCGGGGATGTCACCGGGCGGGTTGGACTCGGTGGGCGCCGGGTTGTTCGGCGTGCCCGGGGCCGACGAGGATGACGGCGAGCGTGGGGCGGGCGGGCTCTTGGAAGCCGACGAGCCGGATCCCGAACAGCCCGCCGTCACCGCCGCGACGAGCGCCAGGCCCACGCATGCGGACGTCCGTACGTGTGCTGCCATGTCCACTGCCCTCCAAAGGGAAGCCCCCGGACCGGACGGTCGTACCGTCGACGCTAGAAGCGGGCCGGTTAACGCCCTGCTCGCCGACGGTTAGACGACGGCAAAACGTGCGGCACACAGGGGCGGGTCCGCCGGCTGGGCCGCATGATGAGGGCATGAGACAGCGCGTGGTGCGAGTCGCCGTCGTCGCCGCCCTGGTCGCCGTCGTCCTCCTCGCCGTCCCCCTAGCCCTCGCCATCCGCTCCGCCCTGTACGCCGACCAGCGCGACACCCTGGAACGGGCCGCCCTGGCCGCAGCCGTCCGCGTGAGCCCGGACTACGTGACCGGCGACCCCGTGGAACTGCCCGCACCCCCGGCGGGCGGACACGTCGGCCTGTACGACTCCCAGGCACGGCTGCGCACCGGCAGCGGCCCCGCGCACGGCGACGCCCCGGTCCACCAGGCCCTGGACGGTATGGCCGTCCGGAGCCGGTCGGGCGGTGACCTGGTCGTCACCGTGCCCGTCTCGCACGCCGAGCAGGTGATCGGCGTCGTACGGGCCTCCACCCCGGTCGCCGCCGTGCGCGACCGGGTCTTCCTGACGTGGGCGGCTCTGCTGGGTGTGGCCGTGGTCGCGCTGGCCATCGCCGTCCTCGTCGCCCGCCGTCAGGCGCGGGCCCTGGCCGCACCGCTGGAGGACCTCTCCCGCCACTGCCGGGCCGTCACCGAAGGAGACCTCGGTGCCCGGGCGGCCCCCAGCAGCATCGCCGAGATCGACCAGGTCGCCCGCACCCACAACGAGATGCTGCACAGCCTGTCCGAACTCCTGCGACACGAACGGGACTTCGCGGCCAACGCCTCCCATCAGCTGCGTACGCCCCTGGCCGGTCTCCAGCTCACGCTGGAGACCGGCCTGGAGCAGGACGACGACACCCGGCTGCGCCCCGTCCTGGCCGAGGCGCTCGCCACCACCCGGCGACTGCACGACACGGTGGAGGAGGTACTGCGCCTGTCCACGTCCCGTGCCGCGCTCAGGCCCAGGGCGGCCGAGCGTCCCATAGGCCATGTGCTGCGTGCCGCGGAGGAACGCTGGCACGGCACGTTCGCTCAGGCCGGCCGGCGCTTCGAATGCCACGCAGGGGACGCACCGGACGACGTCCCTGTGCCCGGCGGACCGGTCACGGAGATCCTCGACATCCTGCTGGACAACGCCCGCGTCCACGGCCGCGGCACGGTCCGCCTGGCCGTACGCGACCTCGACGACGCCCTCGCCTTCGATGTCACGGACGAGGGCGAGGTACGCGGCCCGGCGGCTCGGTTGTTCGACCGCGGCCACAGCGACGGCGGGCAGGGAACGGGCATCGGACTCGCCCTCGCCCACGATCTGACGATCGCCCTCGGCGGCCGGCTCTCCCTGACCGGCAGCGCTCCGACCACCTTCACCCTGCTCGTCCCGGTCCACTGCGAGGAAGCGTCGCACGGAGCGGGGTGAGGAGCCGCAGCCCGCGGTTCCGATCAGCCCGGGGACGACGCGCACGCGGGCGTCGTGCCCCGGGCCTGTACGAGCTCTGACGAGTCACCGGCGCCTGCTTCCGGCGCATGCGCCGGCACCGCGACTGACCAGCCCGGGGCAACAGCGGGGCTGGTCAGCCCAGGTCCGCCAGGAGGGCGTTCAGTTCGCTCTCCTGCTGCGCCGGCGACATCGGCGGGTTCGAATGATCGATACCGAAGGTCTTGAGCACCTTGTCCATCTGGGCGTCGACGGAGGTCCAGCCGGTATCGTCCAGCGGCTGCAGCGAAGCCTGATCGGCATCCCACAGGTCACGCAGCGACTGGGCGGCCGCGTGGGCCCCGGCCGCGTTCCCCGAGCGGGCGTCCTTGAGCGAGGTGGAGGCGAGGGTCCGCAGCGCGCCGACCTTCGCGGGCGGGAACTTCTTCACCGCCTGGCCGGGAGCCATCTGGACGGCGGAGGTGGTGTCGGTCTCCGGCGCCGGGCCGACGTGCGGCTGACCGTGGGCCCAGACCAGCAGGCCCGCGGTGACGACGGCCAGCACTCCGAAGCCGGCGAGCGCGACGCGCTCCTTGCGCGGGTCGCCGGTGACCGGTGCGGCGTGGGTCGCCTGGTGGGTCTCGGTCACATCCGAGCGCGTCACCGTCAGGTAGACCACCGTCGCCAGGATCAGGGCGAGGAAGATCAGACTGGTGGTGAACGTGCCCAGCGCGAGACCGGTCGGGTCGCCCGGGTTCTGTGCGACCTTGGGGGAGGCGAGCCAGTCGCCGATGTTCGCGCCCAGCGGGCGGGTCAGGATGTAGGCGAGCCAGAAGGACAGCACCGGGTTCGCGCCGAACCTCCACAGCGCCGTGATCGCCGCGATGAGGCCGAGCGGCAGCAGCACGGAGACGCCCGGGCTCCAGCCGGTCAGCTCCAGAGTCCAGTCGCCGGTCGCGGTGCCGAGCGCGAAGGTGACCAGGACGGTCAGCCAGTAGAACGACTCCCGCGGGGGCGTGGTGACCGAGTGGATCGACAGCGTGCGCTCACGCGCCCACCACACACCGAAGACCACCGCGAGCAGCACCGAGAAGACCGCGGAACTGATCCACAGCGGCACGTTCAGCTGGTCGGTCAGGATGTCGGTGTACAAGGTGCCCGTGACGCTGACAACGACCACGGTCAGCCAGTAGGGGAACGGGACGTACCGCTTCAGCCGCAGCTGGACGGCCAGGACCACCACGAAAACCCCGGTGAAGATCCAGGCCGTGTTCACCAGGCCGACGCCCAGCTGGGTGTTGATCCAGTCGGCGAAGCTCTCACCGACCGTCGTGCACAGGACCTTGATCACCCAGAACCAGACGGTGACCTCGGGGACCTTGTTGAGCATGAGCCGCCCGCTGCGCGTGCGTGCTTCCGTTGTCGTTGTCATGCGGGGAGGTTTACGCGGGGAACCTGCACGCAACCTGACTACGTGGCCGCACACGCGGCCGGGAGCGTCACCTCGACGTGACCGCGGCCGTCCGCGATCGCGCGGACCTCCACACCGGCCGAGGCGGCGATGCGCCGGACCACCGGCAGCCCCAGCCCGTACCCGTCGCCGCCGGTCACACCCGCTTCGAAGACCCGGTCGACCTCCGCGGGATCGAACCCGGGGCCGTCGTCCAGGACATCGACCACGATTGCCTCACCCTGGATGCGCGCGGTGATCCACACACGCGAGCGCGCATGCCGCAGGCCGTTCTCCAGCAGGGGCGACAGCAGCGACACGGCGACGTCGGCCGCGACGGCGACCTCGACCTTCGCGGAGAAGGCGACCTCGACCGCGCGGCCGGCGATCGCCTGCCGCGCGGCGGAGCGCAGATCGCACCGGGTCCCCTCGTCCGTCCGTGCGCGCGCGGCGCGCAGAATCGTCCTGATCGCCGCATCGAGGCGGTCGACCTCGCTCAGCACCGCCTCCGGCGCCACCGGCTCACCGGACAGCTGCGCCAGCTGCGCCTCGGCCCGCAGGACCGTGAGCGGTGTCCGCAGCTCGTGGGCGATCTCGTCGGTGAGCCGGCGCTCGTCCGCCAGCGCGTTGTCGACGCGCTCCAGGAGGTGGTCCAGGGTCCGCCCCAGTTCCCCGAACTCGTCGCGGGGGACTCCGAGGTCGAAGCGGCGCCCGGGTTCGTGATGGCTCCAGTCGTCGGCGAGGGCGGCCATCTCGTGCACGACCCGCAGCGCGCGGCGCACCACGAGGTGCGCGACACCACCGGCGAGGAGGACCGCGAGGCCGCCCAGTATCAGCGACAAGGTCAGGCTGCGCCGCTCGGAAGTCTCGTAGGGCGTGAGGTCCACCCGGACGATCACCATGACGTGATGGCCGTGGACAGGGACCTTCCGGGCGTACAGGAGGTAGTCGCCGACGGCGGCGGTCTGCGAGCGCCGTGCGCCTGCCAGCGCCTCGACGCGCTCGACCATGCCTGCCGGTACGTTCCCGTCGACCAGGCGTCCGTCGGCGTACACCCAGGCGACCTCGTCCAGCGCCTCGCTGCGGTTCTCCGTCAGCACGACACGGCCGCCCACGGTGGTGACGTTCGCCCCGACCGCCTCGGCGCGGGTACGCGCCAGATCGCGCGCGTCGGCGTCCGTGACCCGGCTCAGCAGCACGTGCGAGACCACGACCAGAATCGCGACCACGGCGGTGGCGATCAGCACGGTGAGCGCGACGACTCGCTTGCGGAATCCCGTCACTGCCTTCGTCCCGTCACTGCCATCGGTAGCCCACGCCGCGGACGGTCGCCAGACGCTCGGCCACACCCAGCGGACCGAGCTTGGTCCGCAGCCGGCGCACGAAGGAGTCGAGGGTGTTGTCGTTGACCTGCGCTCCGTGCGGCCAGCCGGCAGCGATGAGGGCGTGGCGGCGCACCGCGTCGCCCTGCGAAGCGATCAGGCGGCCCAGCAGCCGGAACTCGGTCGGGGTCAGGCTCATGCTCACCGAATCGTAGGTCACCACGTGCTTCGCCGGATCGAGGACGACCTCGCGCGGTGCGGGCGCCACCGTGGCCCGGCGCAGCAGCGCTCGGACGCGGACCAGCAGTTCCGGGATGTCGAAGGGTTTGGTCATGTAGTCGTCGGCGCCGGCCTCGAAGCCGCCCACCTTGTGATGCAGGCCGTCCAAGGCGGTGAGCATCAACACCGGCGCGTCGACGCCGCGAGCCCGCAGGGCCAGGCAGACGTCGCGGCCGTCGGCGTCCGGGAGCCCGAGATCCAGGACGACCAGATGGGGCGCCGGTGCGAGCTGCCGCAGCAGGCTGTCGGCCGTGGCGGCGACGCAGACGGTGTGGCCGTCGTGTTCCAGGGCGCGCCTGAGGACGCCGCGGACCGCCGCGTCGTCCTCGCACACCATGATGAAGGCCACGTGCAGACCCTAGATACTCCCGTCCCGGTTCTCCATCTTCCCTGGTCAGCCGCCTGACGGAGGGGAGCAGGCCGCTGGTGCCCGCCGCCCCTGCCCTGATCAGTACGGCGCCGGCGCTGCTGTTGTTCATGCCGCGGGCGAGGGTGAGCGAGGCGGCAGTGGGCGGGTCCAGCCGCAGCAGCCGCGCCGCGCACCGGCCGAGCACGAACGACAGCCGGCGGACCAGTGCCGCCACGACCAGCGCGGCACCTAGCAGCAGCGAGCGTGGCCGGGCGACGAAGGAGCCGAGGGCGCAGTCGGCGTTGACGCAGGTCAGGACCAGCCAGCCGGCCAGGGCCGCAGGCGCGACTGTGCCCAGTACTCGGACGAGCAGGGACGGGGGCAGGGCGAGGCGGACCAGAATGCCCGCCGTGCAGGGCCAGCGGTGTGGTGAGCGGGCTGAGGAGGGTGGAGGCGAGGACCAGGCCGACCATGGTGGGCTGGTCGCCGTCGCCCTTGCCGGTCCACACCGTGGCGCCGGCCGCCACGGGCATCGCCACGATCGGGAACAGCACCAGCCACAGCAGGCACGGTGCGGTGGACACCGACAGTCGGATCAGTGGTCCGAGCGGCAGCGCGTGGGAGTGGCAGCGCGTGGGAGTGGCAGCGCGTGGGAGTGGCAGCGCGTGGGAGTGGCGCAGCCACAGGCCGGGACCCGGCACGAGCAGGGCTGCGGCGTAGGACAGGACGACAGCCCGGCCCGGACGCCGCCGCAGCCGGTCATCACACGGGCCTGTTGCACGTGTTCCAGGCCGAGGAGCCTGGTCCGCCACGCTTGGGACCCACTGCCCCCCAGCCTGCCTCCCGGGCTGCCGGTTTGCCGGGGGTGGGATGAGGGTGCAGTGCGGTCAGTCAGATGGTGCTGGGGTGGTTCCGGGTGGACTTTCGGGCTCGGCGGGCAGTGAACATGCTGACGAGTCCGGCGGAGAAGGCGACGATCAGGCCGACGGCCATGATGACGGTGCCGGCCACTGTGCCGTCGTTGTCGGAGACCAGGTTGGGCTGGAGCTTGTCGGCCATACTGCCGGCACCGACGATCCAGAACGCGATGAGTACCGCGAAGACCGGGTGCCACCACCAGCGGGCTGTCAACAGCGACAGCAGGCCGAATCCGACGATGAACAGGATGCCGGGCGGGAACGGGATGCCGAAGGTGCCACCCGCCTCGGAGAATTTCGAGGGGTCGGCGATCCACTGGATGATCAGACCCATGATGCCCACGAGCATTCCGCCGAAGGTGATGAGGGTGCTGCGGCTCATGGCAGGCAGTCGAAGCATGGGGGACTCCTTCTTACTCTTATGCGTCACGAGTGGGTGTGGGAGGTCCGTACGGTGCGCCGGGCGCTTACGACCGCGGCGACCGAGAGAACGGCTGCGCCGGCGAAGCTGAGCATCTGCACCCAGCCGGCGGTGAAGTTCAGCACCCGGTCCGGGCTGGTCAGCCAGTTCACGAAGGCGGGCGAGGCCATTCCTCCGAAGAGGAAGAAGACGCTCATCGCCGTGGCGAAGAGCGGGGTGAACCGCCACCGGACCAGCGCCACCGCCACGGCGAACCCCGGGTAGATGAACGGGCCCGGCCCGTCGTAGCCGGTGGCGGCGTCGCTGATGGCGGCCAGGATCAGGGCTGCGCAGGTGGCGATCAGCAACGTACGGTGCCGACCATGGGTCCGGCCGATCGCGGTCCAGGCCGCCGCCGTGCCGCGCCGCGGCGGTGTCACGGGATTCGACATCCCGTGGTCGTGGGGCCGTGCCTGTGCTGCCATGAGACAGCCCTCCCTCGCTGACGGGTGGTGATGGGTAGGGGACGGCGTTGATGTCGTCCCACGGACGGTGGTCGATGGGCAGGTGGTCGCCCTTGACACAGCCGGATCCTCGAAGCCGGAACCCATGGTCGGCGCCGAGCGGCGGCGGCCGCATCGGGCGCAAAGCGGCATCGGAACCGCGCGCGTACGTCGGCTGACGTACGGCCGCATCAGCGCAACGCTGATGCCCCGGCCGCTCCTCGCGGGGCATGCTGGGCTGCATGGTGACGGTGATCAGCGAGCGGCTTCCGCGTCCGGCGCGAACGGACGTGCTGCTCGCAGCGGTGTTCGCGGCGGTGGTCGTCGCCGGCTCGGTGCCGGCGGCCTCCGGACAGACCGGCCGCCGCCTGGACGTGCCCGGCGGGCTGTTCCTGGTGGCGGCCGCCGTGGCGGCGACGGCCTTCCGGCGAGTGGCTCCGCTCGGGGCCCTCGTCGCTACGACGCTGCTGGTCAACGCCTACCTGCTGGTCGGCTACCCCTACGGGCCGGTGCTGCTGTGCCTGGTGATCGCGGTGTTCGAGGTGGCGCGGCAGCGGCCGCTGACGGTCTCGGCGACGGCCTGCGGAGCGGCCTCGGCGCTCTCCTCAGCGACCATCCTCGTCCGGGAGTTCGGCGAGCTGCGCGCCGTCGCACTGCTGGCGCTGGCGTGGAGCAGCTGGAGTGTGCTGCCGTGGTCGCTGGGCGCGCTGATCCACGTGTTGGACGCGGCCCGGCGGCGGGCCCGCCAGGATCTGATCGCCAGGACCGCGCTGGAGGAGCGGATGCGGATCGCCGGCGAGGTGCACGACATCGCCGGCCACGGTTTCGCGCTGATCACCATGCAGGCACAGGTCGCGCTGCTGGTCTTCGAGGAGCAGCCGGAGCAGGCGCGTCGCTCTCTGGTTGCGGTCTGCGACACCAGCTCCACCGCGCTGGCCGATCTGCGGAAGATGCTGGACGCCGTCCATCCGCATTCGGGTAGGACCGTGCCGGCTCGATCGGCTGCTGTGACGGAGCGCCCCGCCGATCCGGCCGGGGTCGTGGGGCTCAACGACCTGATCCAGAATGTCCGGGCCGGCGGGGTGCCGGTGGAGGTCGAGGTGGAGTCGGAGCTGGAGTCCGAGATGACGGGCGATGGTTTCGGCGAGCGGCTGCCCGAGCCGGTGAGCGCCGCGGTGTTCCGGGTTGTGCAGGAGGCGCTGACCAATGTGCGGCGCCACGCCGGACCCACGACGGCCCGGGTCACCATCGGCCGGCACTACGGGGAGGTGCTGGTCCGCGTCGCCGACCGCGGGCGCGGCAGGCCCGATACCGTGGGGCCGCCGGGCCGCGGGCTGGCCGGCATGCGCCGCCGGGTCGAAGAGCTGGACGGCCGGCTGGAGGCCGGGCCACGCGAAGGGGGCGGGTTCCAGGTGGAGGCCCGACTTCCCGTGCCGGAGGAGACAGCGTGATCCGGGTGATGCTGGTCGACGACAGTCAGCTGGTCCGCATGGGCCTGAGGGTCATGGTCGACCGCGAGGACGACATGCAGGTGGTCGGCGAGGCCGACAACGGCCGACAGGCCCTCGCGCAGCTGCGCCGTAGCCTGCCCGACGTGATGCTGCTGGACATCCGGATGCCGGGGATGGATGGGCTGGAGCTGCTGCGCCACCTCGCCGCCGACCCGGATCTGCGTGCCGTTCGGGTCATCGTGGTCACCACCTTCGAGATCGACCAGTATGTGTTCGAGGCGCTTCAGGCCGGTGCCAGCGGCTTCATCCTCAAGGACAGCGCACCCACCGAACTGGTGCATGCCGTAAGGGTGGTGGCGGCAGGAGAGGCACTGCTGTCGCCCTCCGTCACCCGTCTCATGGTGAGCACCTTCGCCAAGCGCTGGGCGCCCCCTGCGGCAGTCGAGGGCCTGGACACGCTCACCGAACGGGAACGCGAGATCGCCGCCTGGGTGGCCACCGGCAGGTCCAACAACGAGATCGCCGACGCGCTGTTCCTCTCCCCGGCCACCGTCCGCACCCATGTGACCCGGGTGATGACCAAGCTCAACGCCCGCTCCCGGGCCCAACTCGTGGTGCTGGCCGTCCGCGCCGGACTAACGGACTGGCCGTAGACGTCCGTGGACGCCTCATCCAACAAGATCGACAAGCGATCCGAACCACTATCAGTTGTCAACCGGGCACAGATCTGGAGCGCTGTCACCGACTGAACGCGCCGTCGCCGCCGGCGAGATCCGGGCTCTACTGGGATTCGCGGACGGCCTCCGCTTGAACCGCGACGATCGTCGGCCACGATGCGACATCACGCGAGGATCTGCTTGCGCCGGCGCATCCGGTCCGGTTGGTCGGCCGCGTTGCCGTACGCGTGCGCGAGGCAATCACCCGATGCTGCGAACGAGTTGACGTGGACGGACTCGGAGGCGCGAGACAACGACATCAGGGCCTCCCGGTGTTGCTCGGTTGGATTCTCATCCCCGAGCTACCGGGAGGCCCTGTCCTCAGGCAGGTACGGCTTCTCGCCCAGTGTGCCGGCCTGCACGCGTGAGCGGTGCCTGCTGGTGTGTCAGAGCTGGTAGAAGTCGGTGTAGTGGTTGGGGGAGTACCAGACCGCGCCGGTGTTGGAGTCGACGACGATCCGGACCGCGTCCCGGTGGGCGCCGCAGGCGCGGGGGTAGACGTCGTACTCGTAGAACGTGTCGCCGGAGGGCAGCTGCCCGTCGTTGTTGTAGAACTCGCCGCCCGCGTAGCTGCACTGGCCGTCCGGCCAGTCGACCCAGCCCCGGGAGGTGGGGTAACCGAGGTCGGACCAGGTCGAGTTGGCCGAGGCCGCGTCGGAGCATCCGGCGATGTTGCAGGAGCTGTAGACCGCCGCGTTCGCGGCGGGGCTGTTGATCGCGGACACGCTGAGCACGGACGCGATGGCGGCGAGCAGCACCGCGAATCGCCTGGCCCAGGACAGCTGGGGACGTCGCAGAGTCAGCAAGGAATCCTCCAAGTTTGAGGTGAACATGGGTATGAAATGTGCATGACACTCTGATCCGCGTGCGTAACAACCGGGTGCACTGGTGGTTACGCACGCGGGTCAATTGCCGTGTGGTTCTGGCGCATTGCGCTTCAGTCGCGGTGGCAGGCCGCCGGCCTTCGGCCGCTCGGTCTGACGGAGTTCGGTGCCGTGGCGGTACAGGTGGCCCAGTACCGCCTCGGCACCTTCTGCATCACGCTGCCGCCGAAGTGACTTCCCGGCGCAAGCCGGGGTACCGGTGCAGCCTGGCCGCCGTGCGGACGGTTCGTCAGCCGGTGCTGGTGGGGGTCAGCAGGTGCGGTCGATGAGGTTGAAGGTCTTGTAGTGATCGGCGGTGTAGTAGTCCTCCTGGGACTGCTCGCCGGTCACGATGCGCCGTGCGCCACGGGTCGGCGCACCGGGCGTGATCACGGTGTACTCGTGGTAGTAGTCGGCGGCGCTCTGGGGCGGGAGGACGCCTTCGACGTTGGTGAAGACGGTCCCGTCCTTGGGGAAGGGGAAGGGGCCGCCCTGGTCGATCAGGCTGAGGGTGTCGTGCGCCTGGGAGGGGAGCTGGGAGTAGCAGATGTTCCCGATGTCGCTGGCGTGGACGACGTTGGCGTGCGTCGTCGTTGCGTGAGCGGTGGCGGCGACGGCGGGTGCCGCGGCCACGGCGGTCCCGCCGAAGAGCAGGGCTGCGGCGAGGGCGCCCGCGGTGCCGATCCTGGTGATCTGTGGGGGGAAGTTCATGCCGCCCAGCATGACGCGCGTAGACATGCCCCTGTCAACATTAAACGAGTGAAGTTTCCCGGGAGTTCACCGAGGCACCTCAAGGCGCCCTGATCGTCTCACTGTCATCGACCGGCCGGGCCTCGCCTGGGGCCCTCCGGTGTCCGGACTCCGGATCCGGATGGGCGGACAGCGGTGTGAACAAGATGTGGCGCAAGCGTGAACTTATGTGCGTGGGGCGGGAGTCCGGCCTTGTGTACGGGTGGGGCAGGTGCGAATACTGAAGCGACGGTGCTTGGCATGGACGTGACATCCGCTAGGGCGGGTGACTCGTCCCGTGCCAGGCATGTCACACCTACCTCCCGGGCCCGCGTGACTCCCCACATTCAGGGCCCATCCCCCCACGAGAGGCAGTCAGTTGAAGCACAACCGCATACGTCACCGCCGTACGATGCTGGCCGGCGCGGGCGCGCTCGCGCTCGCCGCCACCGCCAGCCTCACCCTCACCAACGCCCAGGCCGCCCCCGCGTCCCCGGCGGCCAGGCTCTCCCCTTCCGCCGCGACCACCCTGGCGTCCCAGCTCAAGAGCGGTACGGCCGGCGCGTTCTACGACGCCAAGGCCCAGAAGCTGGTCGTCAACGTGGTGGACGAGACGTCCGCGGCGGCCGTCCGGGCCAAGGGCGCCGAGGCCAGGATCGTCCGGCACTCGATGGCGCAGCTCGACGCGGCCCGGCAGACCCTGAAGGCCCAGGCGACCATCCCCGGCACCGCCTGGGCCATGGACCCCAGGGCCAACAAGGTCGTGGTGACGGCCGACCGCACGGTCACCGGCGCCAAGCTGGACCGGCTCACCAAGGTCGCCAAGAGCCTCGGCGACACCGTCGAAATCCACTACACCAAAAGCGAGTTCAAGCCCCTCATCGCCGGCGGCGACGCGATCTGGGGCAGCAGCGCCCGCTGCTCGCTCGGCTTCAACGTCGTCAAGGACGGCCAGCCGTACTTCCTGACCGCCGGCCACTGCGGCAACGACGTCAAGGACTGGTCCGACCAGCAAGGCGGCCAGACGATCGCGACCACCCAGCAGTCCACGTTCCCGGGCAACGACTACTCGATCGCCAAGTACACGGACAACACCGACCACCCCAGCGAGGTCGACCTCTACAACGGCAGCACCCAGAAGATCACCAAGGCCGCGGACGCCGTCGTCGGCGAGAAGGTACAGCGCAGCGGCAGCACCACCCAGGTCCACGACGGCACCGTCCAAGCCCTGAACGCCAGCATCAACTACCAGGAAGGCACGGTCAGCGGACTGATCCAGACCGACGTCTGCGCCGAGCCCGGCGACAGCGGCGGCGCCCTCTTCGACGGCGAGAGCGCCCTCGGCCTCACCTCCGGCGGCAGCGGCGACTGCACCAACGGCGGCCAGACCTTCTTCCAGCCCGTCCCGGCCGCCCTTGCAGCGTACGGCGCACAGATCGGCTGACCCCCGGGCCTCGGGCCGAACGGCTCCGCTCAACGGCATGAACCGGCCCCCGGATCGCCCGGGGGCCGGCGCTGCTGACGGATTCCTCCCAGATGAGGTTGATCCGCTGTTCACCGGCCAGGACGGCATGCCCGGCGAGACCACGGCCGGTGGTGTAGGTCCCGTCGTGGTGGAGTGGTGATGCTGGGGGCTCGGCGCGGTCCGAGGGCGGGAGGTCTCCGTACAGGGCGGCGTGCAGCGCGGTGGCAAGGCAGTGGGCCCGGCGACTTGGCTGGTCAGACGGGATCGGCGGTGGTGGTGGCCGGCCGGCGGGAGAGTGCCTCGGATGCCTTGGCAGTGGCGTAGAGGGACGCGGCGAGGGCGAGTGCGAGTGTCGCGCCCGCGACGAAGACGCCGGCCGACGGCTCGGCCTGCGGGCTGCCGGCTTCGGTACGGGCGGAGCCGGTGAGGAAGGGAACCACCACGAGGACGGCCAGGCCCAGGGCGACCTCGCTCCACACGACCTTGGGGAAGTGTCGCAGCGTCAGATGGAAGAGCGAGGCGCTCTCGCCTGCGCGGCGGGCCTGGACCATGCGTGGCATCAGCCAGAACTGGTTGAAGGCGCCCGCGAGGACCAGTCCCAGGACGAGGACGATCTTCACCAGCAGGGCGAGACCGTAGCCGGTACTCCACAACTGGCTGATCCCACCGACGTGTTCCCAGCTCATCCACAGACCCGAGACGACGACGGCGGCGACGCAGATCATCGCGACGAGGCTGAAGCGGCGCCACATGTCGGCCCAGAGCACACCCGCGTCCGGGCCCAGGCGGCGGCGGGCACCGGCGAGGACGCTCAGCAGGACCAGGCCGCCCAGCCACACCGTGCCACTGATGATGTGGATCTGGGTGAAGACCAGGTCCAGGAGCGCGTCCGCGGTCTGCGGGGCAATGGCCGGGACGGCGGTGATCAGCGTCACCGCCAGCGCGAGAGGCAGGGCGGTGCGGGCGATCGGCTCCAGATGGCGCCGCGCGCTGTGTGCGAACAGGGCCGTGAGGCTGGCGGCGGTGACGAGGAGGACGAGGTTCTGCACCAGGAATATGGTGCCTTGTGCGATCCAGGCGCCCTTGTCGGCGGGTGCCCGCAGGAACTGCCATATGTGTTCCGGGGCGAGGGCGTCGCCGAACGGCATGCCCGTGCCCGCCCGGGCGACGCGCGCGGCGAGCTGGAGGTAGCCGGTCACCAGCAGCACCACGCCCGACCAGGCGAGGCATATCGCCGAGCGGTGGCGCACCACAACGACGTCGTCGCTCGCGGCCGGTGAACTCCTGAACGCGGGGCGGACGGTGGCGGCGTAGGTGACGAGACCGCCGATGGAACCGGTCAGGCCGATGAAGTAGCCGGTCTTGGTCACGGCCCGCCAGGTTGTGGGCAGGGTGTATCCGGCCGTGTCCTGGGCCAGCAGGAGTGCGCTCATGAGGTAAGGCTAACCTAAGTTCGAGGAGGCGGGTGACGCGGGACGCCGGCCAGCCCCGGCGTACGGCTTACGGCTGACGACCGCTGCACGCCCCGCGTCACCCCGGGGAGAGAGGGGCTGGTCAACGCGCGCCGCGTGCGCAGCGTTGTTCTGTGGGTAGGTGCGGTACTCCTCGGCCGGCTGGGACGGTGACGCGGAGTGCAGGTGCCAGCCCCGTGCGGTGGCCCGCCACAGCCTCCGTTTGGTCTCCGGGAGGATGCCGAAGCAGTCGACGGGCGGGGCCGGCTCTCCGGCGGGGCGGTGGCGCGGACCGCGACGGGTCGGCGCGGCTGCGGCGGGAAAGTGCCTGGATCGAGCGAGGCAGGCAAGGAACTGAAGGCAAATCAGTGGCCGCTCCGGAGACACCCATTGAGCTTCTTCCGCCGTGCTGCTCCAGGGCGAGAACGGCCTTGGATATTGACGTCGAGCGGTTGGGGCTGCAGCGGGCGCGGCGGAAGACGCGCCAGGGCTTGAGTTGAGGGAAGGTCCGCTCGACCGGGCTGGAGCCGCCTTACGCGGCTCGCGGCAGGGCCCATGCCGCGCACTCGGCGTCACGCGAGATCGAGCCGGTTCCCGGCCCGGCCGACACCCCGTCGGATCATCAGAAATTGCCCGGTTTGCACTTTATATTGAGAATCGGTCGTGGCGGCACCGCCCTACAGAAGGAGTATGCAGATGATCCTCAGCAGCCTGCTTGAGGCAGTTCTCGGTCTCGTCGGAGCCCTGCTCTAACCGCACCGGCACACCCATTCAGAGCAGGGGACATCGGCACCCGCTTCCGGCTCCTGGCCGGGGCGGGTGTTCGTCGTTGCGGCGTCGGGCCACGGCTAGCGGGTGCCGAGCCCGGAGGATCCAGGCGGCCGGTGAGGCGGAGATGCAGGGTCGGCAGGTGTGGCAGTACCTGGTCTTCGCGCAGGCAGGCGTTGGGTGCGCGACCGGGGTCGGGCCGGGTGGCGCTGGTGAGGCCGTGGCGGCACCGGTAGCCCGGACGGTGGTGAGTCCCGTGCGCAGGGCCGACGAGGACGCCGCCCAGGCGGTGGCCGCCCGGCCGCCCGCGGCCCGCTCTCCTGCCCGCGCCGCCCTCGCCGGCACTGGCCCAGGCCCCGCTACCGCACTGGCGTAACTGCGCCACCGGGTCACCGCACGGGTCCGCGCCCCGCACGATGCACGCCCGGAAAGCCGCCGCATCGCCGCGCTGCCTGCTGCCTCGCCGGTCACCGTGACGGCACTCGCACGGGCGGCGCCACCCCGGCGCCCGGCCGGTTCCCGGAGGTCCTGCGCCGCTGATCGACGGCATCCGATAATTGACGTGCCCTTGACCGCTCCCTCAACTCCGCTCCCACGGCCCAGGACTAGGCTCCAGGCGACTCGTGTCCCGGTGACACCGGGACCGTGTCCGCGCCAGCACAGCCCAAGACGGTCCGTTCTTCGGAGAGTTGGGGGAATCGCCATGCGCACACGTACAAGAGCCTCTCTCGTGGCCACTGCTGCCGCGTTCCTGCTCGTCGCCACCGTGGGCAACTCGGCTGCCGCGGGCGACGGCCAGCCGGTTGGCCTGGTCTCGCCCGGTGATCCTTACGCCGCCTGTGACATCAGCGGCGACGGGACCGGTACCAACTACCCGTCGGCGGAGGCCGAACCGTACGTCACCACAAGTCCCCGTGATCCGCGTGACGCGGTCGGGATCTTCCAGCAGGACCGCTGGTCCAACGGCGGAGCCCGGGGGCTGACCGCCACGTACACCCATGACGGTCGGCACTTCACCGAGACCCCGCTGCCGTTCTCGCACTGCGCGCCGGGCGGGCTCAACTACCAGCGCGCGTCCGACGGCTGGGTGAGCACCGGCCCCGACGGCACGGTCTACGCCAGCGGCCTGGTGTTCGACGCCACCGACGCGCGCAACGGCGTGGCCGCCTCGACGTCGTACGACGGCGGGCGCACCTGGACCCACACCACCCCCCTGATCGACGACACACAGGCCCAGTTCACCGACGACAAGAACGCCGTGACCGCCGACCCCGTCCATCCGGGCGTCGCCTACCAGGTCTGGGACCGCATCGACGAGGACGACTCCGCCAAGGTCTACGACGGGCCCTCCTACATCTCCGTCACCCGGGACGGCGGCCGGCACTGGTCCACGGCCCGCCCGTTCGTGGACACCTCGGTCGTGCCCCACTCGCAGACCATCGGCAACGTCATCGTCGTCGACCCGCGCACCGACACCCTCTACGACGTCTTCGACTGGCAGACATACGACATCGACTACGCGACCGGCACCTTCACGCCCACCGACCTCCACTTCGCCGTCGTGAGATCGACCGATCAGGGCCGCACGTGGAGCAAGCCGGTCACGGTCGCCAAGGACACGTCCGTACCCGAAGTCGATCCCAACGCCCCCACTGACGCGACCAAGTCCCTGCGGGCGGGTGGCGACCTGCCGAACGTCGCCATCGACCCGCACACCGGCGAGCTCTACGTCGCCTACGAGGGCTCGGACTTCAGCGGGGGTGCCCACAACTCCGTGGAAATGGTCCACTCCGCTGACGGCGGCCGGACCTGGTCGACTCCGAAGCGGGTCAACTCCGTCGCCTCCGCACCCGCCTTCACGCCCTCCATCAGCGTGGACGCGCGTGGCTCGGTCGCGATCACCTACTACGACCTGCGCTACCTCACCGCCGGGAACACGACCACCCTCCCCGCCGCGGCCTGGCTGCTCACCTTCCCGCGCGGCGCGGAGAACCACGCCACCGAGCGCCGCATCTCGCGGGTCTTCGACTGGCTCCGGGCCCCTTACGCAGGAGGCCACTTCCTCGGCGACTACGAGGGCCTCGCCACTGACGGTCCCGTCGCCGTACGGCCGCTGTTCGTCGAGACCAATGCCGACGCGCCGCAGGACTCCACGGACGCATACAGCGGCCTGTTCCTGACGGGTGGGTCTTACGGCCCCTCTGTGGGGGCTACGGCCACACCGCAGGCGGCAGTTCGGCACGCGGCCAGGCCGTACAGGATCGTCCGTTGATGTGCTGACGCGCCGCAAGGTAAACAGCCCACCATTTTTCCTGTGAGCCCTTTGTGTGACTGTTGTGGTCACGCCAAGATCCCCTCTGTGCCGGGACACCCCCATATGCCCGGTGCAGGGAGGAGAGGGCATGTTGCCCCCGAAGTACCAGCGACGGTTCATCACCTGCACCGTCGTAGCGGCCGCGTTCGGACTGGTAAGCACCCAGTCGTTCGCGGCGTCGAACGCCAGACCGCGGCCCTGGCAGGCACGCCACCAAGCCGCCGTGGGCCGCCAGCACATCAAGGCGGTGCACGCGGGCCATGGGTTGTCCGCGTTGGCCGCCTCCGGGGGCGATGACGGGGGCGCCGACGAGGCGGAGAACTCCGCCGAGGCGACTGCCCAGTTCACCGAGGCACGCACTGCCCCCGGCGTGGTCGCGCCCGGCGCCTACGGGGCGGCCTGGCAGCAGCTCCAGTCCATGAAGCACACGAGCGGCAGCTGGGACCACGTCACCAAGAAGGCATACAACTCCGACGACCCCCGCTACCGCGACGTCAACTCCAACTCCAGTGGCGGCGCGGGCGAGGTGACCGGCCGGATCACCGGGATCGCCGCCGACGACCAGGGCTATGTGTACGCGGGCGGCGCCAACGGCGGGGTCTTCCGGTCCACGACCGGCGGCGGCCACTGGAAGCCGATCTCCGACAGGCTCCCGTCCCTGTCGACCGGCACCCTTTCCCTCGACGGCCAGAAGCGGCTCTGGTACGCCACGGGCGAGTCCAACACCGGGGCGACGTCCTTCGTCGGCACGGGCGTGTACGTCCTGAAGGACCCGCGTCACGGGCAGTTCCAGCCCGGTGACCGCGTCGGTGGCGCCGAACTGGAGTCGACCGTCATCCACGCCCTGCGCTTCGCCGGCGCCAAGGTGTGGGCGGCGACCAGCACCGGCGTGTGGTCGCACTCGACGACCACCCTGTCCGGGCCCTGGAAGCAGGAGTTCGCTCCCAACCCCGACTATCTGCCGGGCGGTTCGAAGGCGGACGACTCGAGCGCGCCGTACAAGAACATCGCCAACGACATCGCCGTGGACCCCAAGGATCCGAACAAGGTTCTGCTTGCGGTCGGTTGGCGCGGCGGCGACACCTACAACGGCCTGTACGCCGAGCAGGGCGACGGCAGTTGGAAGCCGGTCACCGGACTCGGCGACCTGCCCACCGGCAGCGGCGACGTCGGCAACATGACCTTCGCCGCCGCTGCCGACGGCTCGCGCCTGTACGCCATCGACCAGTCCCCGGCGCAGATGGCCGCCAACCCGGACAGCGGGCTCAAGGGCGTGTACGTCTCGAAGAACGGCTCGCCGTTCGGGCCGTGGACGCTGATCGCGGACTACACCAAGCTGAAGGCGTCCGGGTCGGCGCTGCAGACCGCCGGCTACATGCCCGGCATCCAGTCCTGGTACAACCAGTTCCTCCAGGTCGACCCGGCCAACGCCGACCACCTCTACCTCGGCCTCGAAGAGGTCTTCGAGACCAAGAACGCCGGCCAGAGCTGGACGACCCCGGGCCCGTACTGGAACTTCCCCTTCCCCTGCTGGAGCAACGACCCGGCCAAGCAGACCGGTGACTGCTCGCCCACCGTCCACTCCGACCAGCACGCCGTCGCGATCGGCAGCTACCGGGGCAAGACCTGGGCGTACGTCGGCAACGACGGCGGCATCTACCGCCGCCCGCTGAACGGCGCGGTCGACTCCGGCGGTCACGCCAAGGACTGGCAGTCACTGAACGACGGCACCATCGACACCCTGCAGTACTACTCCGTGGGCGTCGGCAAGGACCTCACGTACGGCGGCGTCTCGGTGACCGGCGGTCTCCAGGACAACGGCCAGTCGATCCTGCGCGGCCGTGACAAGGTCATGGGCTCCAACTTCGGCGGCGACGGCGGCGACACCATCACCGACCCCGCCAACGGCTGCAACATCGCCCAGGAGTACGTCTACCTCGACATGTGGGTGACGCAGAACTGCGGCGTGAACGACGGTTCCTGGTCGACGGACCCGACGAAGGCCACCGAGTTCGAGGTCGCCCCGCCGGACAAGGACCTCGGCGGCGCGGGCGCCCGCTTCATCGCGCCGATCGCCGCAGACGCCAAGGACACCAACACCTGGATCGCCGGCGGCCGGCACGTGTGGGTGAACACCAAGGGCTTCGCCATCCGCTCCGGCAAGGAGTGGACGAACGCGTACGACCTCGGCGAGGGCCACGTGGCCACCGCCGTGGCGTCCTCCGGCGGCACGGTCTACGTCGGCTGGTGCGGGCCCTGCAACAACCAGGGCTTCACCCGCGGCATCGCGGTCGGCAACGCCGACGGCACCGGATGGCACCAGCTGAACCTCCCGGTCGACGGCACCGTCCCCAACCGGTACATCTCCGGTTTCGAGATCGACCCGGCCAACGCCCAGCACGTGTACGTGGCGATCAACGGCTTCTCCCGCCGCTTCACCGAGGGCCCCGGCGCGGGCGTCGGCCACGTCTTCGAGACCAAGGACGGCGGCGCGAGCTGGACGGACATCTCGGCCAACCTGCCCGACGTCCCCGCCGACACGGTCAAGCTCCTCCCGAACGGCGGCCTCGCCCTCGGCACCGACCTCGCCACCTTCTACCGCCCCGCCGGCGCCACCCAGTGGCAGGTCCTGGGACACGACCTGCCCACCACGGCCGTCATGCAGCTCCGCCTCGGCCCCGACGGCAAGCTGTACGCCGCCACGCACGGACGCGGCATCCGGTCCTTCGACGTACGGCGCCTCAAGGCCCGTAAGGACTGATCACGCCCCGTACGTCCCGAACGCTGACGACGGCCGGTGCGCACCCCGTTCCCGGGGACGCACCGGCCGTCCGGCGTTCGGATTCACTCAGCCGCAGCGTGAAAGGGGGCGCATTCCCGGGCCCCCACGTGACGGTCACCGCCCCGATGCGTGCGGCCAGCGCAGCGGCTTCCTGCCGTCAACTCGCTGTCCGGGTGCGGTGTCCGTGCATGCAGACTGTCGGCGTGGCCCGCCGCGTGCTACGGCGAGGTGGGCAGGTGCGGGGAGCGGAGTACGAGCAGGGTGATCTCGCTGGGGGCGAAGACGCGGAAGGGCGGGCCCCAGAAGCCGGTGCCGCGGCTGGTGTAGAGGAGGGTGCGGGGGCCGTGGTGGCTGAGGCCGGCGAGGGCGGGCTGGTCGATGCGGACCAGGTGGTGGAAGGGCCAGATCTGGCCGCCGTGGGTGTGCCCGGAGAGCTGGAGGTCGACGCCGGCTGCTGCCGCCCGGTCGACGAACTTGGGCTGGTGTGCCAGGAGCAGGACGGGCAGGTCGGGGTCGGCGCCGTCCAGGGCTCCGGCGAGGTGGGCGCGGTGGCCTGCCAGGCCGGAGGACTCGGCCGTGACGTCGTCCACACCGGCGACCACGAGGGTGTCGCCTCCGCGTTCGAGCAGCAGGTGGCGGTTGCGCAGCGGCTCCCAGCCCAGCTCGTCCATCAGGTCGACCCAGCCCTGGGCCTCGCTGTAGTACTCGTGGTTGCCGGTGACGTAGACCCGGGCCCGGGTTGCCTGCACCGTACCGAGTGGGGCGGCCTGGGCGCGGCGGCGTTCGGCCGTGCCGTCCGCGATGTCGCCGGTGTGGCAGACCAGGTCGGCCTCCAGCGTGTTCACCGTCTCGCACACCCGCGCCGACCAGCGAGCGCGATCGAGCGGGCCGTAGTGGGTGTCGGTGACGAGGACGACGCGGACGCCGTCCAACCCCGCGCCCAGCCGCGGGAGTTCCACGTCGAGTCGGCGCACGCGTGGCACGCGGCGGGCCTCGGCGTACCCCCAGGCGAGCAGCACGGCGGTGACACCGAGGACGGCCCACGTGACGATCCGGGCCCGGTCCTGACTCCCGCCGACGCCGGCCACGGTCAGGGCGAGCCGCAAGAGGACGCCGAGCAGAGCGGACCAGGTGAACAGAACCCAGCTCGTGCCCAGCAGGGTGTCACCGACGATCGCCGCCCGGTCCTGCTGGCGCCGGCCATGGCCGCGCGCCATCGCGAGCGGCATACCGACAAGGCCGAGGGCGAACAGGCCGGTGCCGACCAGCGTGACGGGCAGCGGCCAGTGCTGGCCGGCGTACAGGAGCACCCAGCAGGGCACGGCCCACAGCAGGACGGGGGCGATCAGGGGGATGTAGCGCATCAGGCGGTGCAGTCGACTCTGCCGCGGAGCTTGCGCTTCCCCCTCGGCGGGCCGGGTGTTACTGGTGGCGGTCATGCTTCCCCTCCCTGACCGGGCTGCCGTCTCGCGCACTGTATCCGGTCGCCCTCGGGCCGACCGGACCGGCGTTCATTGAGCGCGGCCCCTTGGCAGCGAAGGGTTCTCCGCGCGATGGCAGGACTCCGCCGTAGAACACCTCCACTGGCTGGATACGCACCGAGGTGGTCGCCCGGCTCGCTGGTCCGGTCCGCCGTCCGACAGGCGGGCGGTCTACGTGCCGCTCTGGACCCGGGCGACGATCCGGTTCGGGTCGAACAGGACCCATCGCGCAGTCGCCACGCCCGACAGTCGCAGCCGGCAGGCGGTGACGCCGTCGGGGCCCGTCCACCATCCGGTGGTGGATCCCGGCCACGGCCATCCCTCCCCGTCGTACACCTCGACCGGCTGATAGGTGTCACGCACCTCGTCCTCGGGCGGCAGCGGACACCCTTGCGCCAGTTCGTCGAGCACGCCTTCCGCGGCGGTTGTCTCCCGCATGGCCGGCCCCTCCCCTTCGCCTCTGTGGACGCTTCCATCATTGCGCAACTGATGAGGTTTTCGCTGAGGGTGGCGAAACGAGCACCGGCCGCGACGAACGGTTCAGGAGTCGGAGTCGGGTTGGCTGCGGGCGGCGGCGTACGCCTGGGCGGGGGTCATGCTGACGCCGTTGAGGGAGACGGTCCTGTAGGGGCTGACCTGAGCGCACCCCTTGGGCTGGTCGGCCGTCTGGGCGTGGGCGTCGGAGACCGCGGCGTGGGTGTCGGCGGGGGCAGGGGAGGAGGCGCCGGTGCTGCCGTGGCCGGCGGGGTAGCTGGTGCCGCTGGGCCAGTCACTGCCGATGACCAGGGTCAGGCCAGTGCCGCCGCCCTGCTTGAGGTGTGAGGAAGGCAGGCCGAGGGCGCTGGCCGCCGCCTGGGCCTCGGGCTCCTGCCCGGTGCCGTAGGCGAGCGTGGTGACGGACGCGGTGGTGGGGGCGTTGGCCGTGGTGGTGCCCTGGCTGAAGCCCTTGTCCGTCAGGGCGGTGGCCAGCTCGGAGGCCCGGCCGCCGACAGTGGTGCCGTTCTCGATGGTCACGGCGATCCGGGAGGGAGTGACGGACCGGGCGGTGGCGGAGGGTGCTGCGGACTTCTTGCCCGAACCGGCGGTCAGCGACTGGTCGTTGGCGATGCTCGCGAACAGCGACCTGGCCCCGGCGCCCGGCACGACACGGTCCCTGTTATGGGGATCGGCGGCGGTCTGCATGGTGGTGAAGGTGATCCGGTGGGAGGGGACCTTGTCCAGGTCGGAGGCCAGGCCCACCAGCTTGCTGATGCTGCCCAGCCCGTCGTCGACGGTGAGCGCCTTGGTGGCCGCGTCGGCGAGGCCGTAGACCTTGGCGGGGTCCGTGAGCGTGCCGGCGCTCTTGAACTTGCGGATCATCGCCCCGAGGAAGAGGTGCTGCGAGACCGTGCGCCCGAGGTCGCTGCCGTCGCCGAAGCCGTGCCGGGAGCGGACGAACTCCAGGGCCCCGACGCCTTTGAGGGTGTGAGTGCCCTTGGACAGCTTCAGGTGCGAGTAGGTGTCGTAGACGTTGTCGCTGACGCACACGTCCACGCCGCCGACCGCGTCGGACATGCTGACCACGCCGGAGAAGTCGAGCTTGACGAAGTGGTCGATCGGGATGCCGGTGAGCTGGTGGATGGTGGCCACCTGGCAGGCCGGGCCGTACGAGAGAGCGCTGTTGATCTGTCCGTAGTAGCCGGACGTGGACTGCTTCGACGTGGGATCGGTGCAGGCCGGGACGTTGGTCATGGTGTCGCGGGGGACGCTCATCACCGTGGCGTTGGAGCGGTCGGCGGCTATGTGCACCACCATCTCCACGTCCGCGTTGCCGTTGCCGGACTGCACCCCGGTCCGGGAGCAGCCGCCGCCCAGCCTGCAGTCGGCCGCGCTGGTGCGCCCGTCCGAGCCGATCACCAGCAGGTTGATCGGGGTACGGCCGAAGGCGTCCGCCTTCTCGCTGCCGCCCTTCCCATCGAGTGAGACGCTGTTGATGTTGCCGTTGAGGTGCTCGTAGAACCACCACCCGGCGCCGGCGGTCACCAGGACCAGGAAGGCCAGGCACGTCCCGGCGATCCGCAGCGCCCGCCTGCCCCTGCGCGTCGGCCGGACGCGGCGCCGCGAGTTCCCGCGGCCGGAGGACCGGGACGCCGCCCGTGCCGCCGCCCGGCCACCTGGCGGGCGCTCGTCGGCAGGCCTGTCCGTGTGCCGGCGGGGCACCTGGGCAGTGCGGCGGCGCGTGGCTCGGCCGGCGGAGCCGTCCCGCAGGTCACTCATGTCCCACTCCCGGCAATGGTTGCGCCCAGCAGTCCCTCGGGGGTGCGGCCGGTGGTCTGCGGCCGGTCCGTCGGGCGAAGTGGGGCGGCACTTCAGTTGCGTGATTGCGCAATCTAGCAAACGGACGGGCTGCTGCTCACCAGTCGGCCTCGATTCACAGGTGGGGACATCGCTGCGTAGGTGATCCGCCACGCCGCGTTGTCCTGGCCGACGGCACGCGCTTCGATGCCATCGCTCATCCCTACGAGAGGTCGGGGCAGGGGGAGTCGTCGGCGGAGCGGAGGTTCGAGGTGACTGGCGTGCGCCGGGGTGTAGCGGGCAGGGCGGAGACGGCGTAGCCCTGCCCCAGGGCCACGCTGATGTTTGGCCTGCTCGGCCCGGGGCCTGAGGGCCGAGGCGTACTGGATGGCGGTGACGACCTGGTCGCGGCGGGCGTCGCTGCCTGTGCCGGCGACGGTGAAGCCGTAGCAGGTCGGCGTTCGGCGGGTCGGTGGCTGCCCGGCGTTCGGGCCCGGCACGACCGGTCCTCTCGGTGCCGACGGGGCGGTCGGCCTTCAGCGTCGCCCGCAACTCGTCGGCGTCCGGCTGGACAAGAGCGACACGCGCGTGGCCGTAACGCCAGGGCACGGTGACGAACTTGGTGTTGTGCAGGTCGATGGTCTTCAGCGACATGGCGAAAGAGATCAGCGCGTCAGTCGTTCACAGGCCGGAGTCGACGTCCTGTGGCACCCGCACGGGCGGGATCACGACCAGCGCATCACGCGGGATCGAGACCGCGAGGGCATGCCGTGGTCGGCGTAGACGTGCAGGAGGAATGCGCTGTCGGAGCGCCCGACGTCGTTCTTGCTTCCGCCGCCCGGCGCGTTGTTGCCGTGGACGCGACCGTCGGAGCCGATGACGATGACCTCAGCCGCGGCGCGGTATTGCAAGGCGTTCTTGAGTCCATGACGCCTACACTGGGCGGGCGCGTGTGAAGCGTCTTTGAGGTACGGACGGGAGAGGACTGTGGCGCAGATCGTCGATGGCTTCGAGGATCTGTCCGCCGAGGCGCTCGCGGAGGCAGTCACCGCCTTCGGGCTGTTGGCCTCGACGCCGCGGCTCCACATCATGTGGGCGCTGTCCCAGGGCGAGAGCGATGTGAGCCGGCTCGCGGAACGGGTGGGCGGGACGCTGCCCGCGATGAGTCAGAACCTGTCGAAGCTGAAGCTCGCGGGCCTGGTCCGCTCCCGCCGCGAGGGCCGGCGGCAGATCTACCGTATCGACGACCCCGACGTCGTCCTCGTCGTCCGGCTGATGGTCGGTCAGCTCGCCCGGCGTACCGGGGAATCGATGCCACTGCGGGGACAGTCGCGCAGGACCGGGGCCTGGGACTGCCCGGCCTGAGGCAGCGCGCCGAGACGCCGACTCCCGACGCGGCCCGCTTCGTGCACGTGTGGAGGCAGCACGACCGGGACGTCTCCGCCGACGGGTCCCTCTGCCACGACGAGTTGGTCGTACTCCGTCCGGTCACCCGCGCTCGCGCTCGTCGTCAAACGGCCCGCGCGGCCCGCTGCTCGTGGGCGGCGTGGCCACGTCAGTGGCGGCCTCCCTCGCCATTGCTGACCGCGCGGCGCCTCGTCAGCCACCTGATCCGTACGTGAGATCGGAGCACGGGTCGTCGTCCGCCGAGCGGGCGTCGCCCGTCACGGAGCCGGGCACGGCGGTCGGGGTTTCCGAGGCGGAGGAACCGCCCGTGGCGTAAGAGGCGCCCAGGACCACGTTGATGCCCGATCCGCCGATGAAATGGAGTTGGGCGCCGGGGAAGAGCCGGGCCACCGTCTCGGCTTGTGGCTTCAGGGCGGCGCCGTACTCGATGACGGTGGTGGTGTCGTCCTGGCTGCTCGCCCTGGCGGTGCCGGTGACGGTGAAGCCGTGCTCCGTGAGTGCCGAGACGGCCCTGGAGGTGAGGCTGCTCAGGGTGGTGCCGTTGTATACGGCGACGTCGATACCGGCGCCAGAGACGCTCTGGGTGGGGCTGGGCGATGCGGCCGCGCCGCCCTGAGGCTGCTTCTTCCCGCTGGCGTCCTTGCCGTCGATGGTGCGATCCGCCTTGAGTGCTGCCCACAGGTTGGAGGCGTCCGGCTCGACGACGGCGACGCGTTCGCCGGCGTACCGCCAGGGGAGGGTGACGAACTTGGTGTCGTGCAGGCCGATGTCCTTCAGCGACATGGCGAAGGAGATCAGCTTGTTCGCCGTGCCCAGTCCGGGGTCGACCGTGAGCGACTTCGTGGCGGCGTCGGCCAGCGGCAGCAGGTTGACGGGTGTGATCCCGTCGCTCCTGACCTTCTTGACGAGGCCGGCGAGGAAGGCTTGCTGCCGTTTGATCCGCCCTATGTCGGAGCCGTCACCGAGACCGTGCCGTATACGGACGTAGTCCAGGGCCTGCTGCCCGGAAACGGTCTGCTCGCCCTTCTTGAAGAGCAGGTTGCCCCGGGTGGCGCGGTTGGGGTCGAGGTCCTTCTCGTAGACGTCCTGCGGCAGGCAGACCTGCACCCCGCCGACCACACCGGTCAGCGCCGCGAAGCCCTTGAAGTCCACGACCACGGTGTGGTCCACGCGCAGACCGGTGAGCTGTTCGACGGTGTTCTGGGTGCAGGCCGGATTGCCCTTGTCCGTCTGCCCGACGGAGAACGCGGAGTTGAACATGGCGTCGGTCTGTGACTTCGTCCAGGAGCCGTCCGGCAGTCTGCAGGGCGGGATGGTCACCAGGGTGTCGCGGGGGATCGACACGGCGAGGGCGTGCTTGTGGTCGGCGTAGACGTGCAGCAGGAACGCGGTGTCGGAACGGCCGATGTCGTTCGTATCGCCGCCGCCCAGTGAGCTGTTGCCGTCATTGCGCGCGTCGGACCCGATGACCAGGACGTTCTCGCTCCGGGACGGGCCTGCCGCGGGGCGGTGCCCGGACAGGCCGCCCGCGTCGAAGGTGTGGATGCCGCTGTTCAGCTTCAGGTAGATCCAGCCGAGGCCCACCGCGCCGAGCATCACGACGACCAGCGCGATGAGCAGCATTGTTCGCCACGGGCTGCGCCTGCGGCCCCGTGCTGTCCTGCCGTCCCTTGTGGTGGTCATCCGGGCGCCCCCGTCCGTCCGCGTCATACAGAAGGGACGACTGGCTCTACCCAATGGTTGTACAGTTGCGCAATATGGCAATTATGGCAGAGGGCGGGCCACCCTGCCTGTTCTGAGTCGCCGCCCGAAGGACAAGCTGTTCGGCGCCGAAGAGCTGCCCGTCAGGGGTACGGCGCGATCCGCCACCGCCCCTGCCGACGATGTGGTGTCCGCCTCGGCCGACCCCGCCGGCTGTCTCTTTCGGGCCGTTCCCGGCGACGGCACCACGGTGCGGTCGGCCATCGAGGGCGCAGGGAAATTGCCGCCCAACATCATGCGTCGTCCGTGCCGACGCGAGCTTCGTCGACGGAGGCTGCGGAGCCCGCGGACGGGTAGTCTCGCAGGCGGACGTCCGGCGAAGGGGGAACGCGCGTGTCCAGTGAGAACATGTTCAGTGTCTACGGGCGGATGACCGCACTGCCTGGGCGGCGTGACGAACTGATCACTCTGCTCCTTGACGGGTTCCGCGCCGGCGGCGAGGACAGCGGCCTGCTTGCCTACAGCATCAACACGGCCTTTGACGAGCCGGATACGGTCTGGCTGACACAGCTGTGGATCGACAAGGAAGCGCACGACGCGGTCACCCGTTCCGAACCGGTCGCGGCGGTGACTCGCCGGGTGTTTCCACTCCTGGCTCAGCAACCCGAGGGCTTTTACGGCCACGCCGTCCATGTGCACAGCCGAATCGCCGAGTCTTGATCATTCCGTCGCGCTTGCCGTCAAGCCGTCAGATCGGTCAGGAGGTTGGTCACTACCGTCTTCTCCTCGATCGGGGGAGGGCGCCGGCACCGGACAGGACGAGGCGTGGGCGTCTCCGAGTACGCGGGCGGCGAAGGCGGGCAGGGACAGGGCCGGGTCGGCCGGAAGGCGGTGCAGGGCTTCGGCGGCGTGGTCGAGCAGCGTACGGGGCGCGTCCGGTGAGTGGGCGAGCCGGTGCCCGCGGCCGTCCTGGTGGCGGTCGCGACCTCCCGGGCCCGCGCACGGACTCGCACGGCCACGATATCGGTGGGCGTGGGGGGGGGGCCGGGAGCGGCATCAAGCGCCATCTGAAGGCCTCTGAACGCGAGCCAATGTGCCGCACTTTGGGTGGACCGGTGGCTCATCCATGTGACGTCGCCGGGGCCGACTTCGGGTCTGGGGGGAGTCGTGGCTCCGTCGGCTTCGGCCATGTCGTCGGCGAAGTTGCTCCGGCATCCGTCGCAGTGCATCGCCTTGAGTTCGATCCGTCCGCGCTCGTACCCCCGTCCCGTCTGCCATCGAAACGGCAGGGCCGAGCAGACGCGTCGCAAGCTTCGAGACCGTGCGGGTCCGCGGTCAGCGAACGCGGACTGTCTCGGTGGGCGTGACCGTTTGCAGGTGCAGCCTGTGCGAGGTCCAGCCCGTCTCGTAGAGCGCGCCGCGGAACTGCAGCGTGCCTCGGCGCTTCGCCTGTACCCAGGTATCGACTGCGCCACCAAGGCCGATGCCTCCGTGAGCGCACTTCACCGTACGCCAGGGTCCTTTGCCCTGTCGTTGCTGCACACAGAACTTCTGAAAGTCTTCCGAGTCGTTCGAGGCGTCCCCCTTCACGTGGACGCGCTCGCCGGCCTTCACGGTGTGCGGGCTTACCTTGAAGTCGTAACTGATCTTCGCGGAAGCTGTCACCGTGCTCAGCCCAAGTGCTGCCACGCCTGCTGCCGTGACGACGGCCGCACGTACAGCACGTCGGTCGAGAAAGCCCATCGTCTGTCTCCCCCTTCGAGCCCTTCGAGGTCTCGGCCGTGGCAACGGCGAAAAGCGGAGTACCCGAGACCGTCCCCGGTCCGCAGCCGCCGTATCAGTTCACCGACCGCACCCTGTCAGAGAGAGAATGCCCGAGCGCCGTTGCCCCGCGATTCGTCATTTTTTGGCGGCTCTCGCCGAGCCCGGCGCCCTCACGGAGACCGGGTATCGGTGTCCCCCTTGTGCAGATTCCGGATCTTCCCCTGACCCTGATCCAGGGCTCACTCGTGAATCCTGCCTCTGGGCACGGCCGTGTCTCCTTCGGTCGACGATGCTGGAAGGCCCCGGGTCGCGACACAGGGCCCTTGGCCAGCGAACCCGACTCCCCGTGCGACAGCGACCGCTGTGCACCGAACGGGTGACGACGGCCACCAGGCCCCGGCGCGACCCTGACGGGCTGCCACATCCGGATGAATCGCGGGGCCCGCGATGCCTGGAAACAGGACCGCAGCGGGGTTCGGTAGAAGTGGAGGTACGGCGTCCGGCAAGCGCTACCCGCAGAAGGCCGCTGTTCGGCCGCCGTCGGCACCTCCCGTCAGGGGGTGACGAACTGGTAGCCGGCATCGAGCAGGCGGGGAAGCACCAGGTGCAGGGCGGCCACTGTCTGGGAGCGGTCGCCTCCGCCGTCGTGTTCGAGGATGATCGATCCGGGATGGGCGTGAGCCATGATCCGCTCGACGATGAGCGAAGCGCCTGGTCGTGACCAGTCATGGGGGTCGACGGACCAGTCCAGGAGCCGCATGCCCATCGCGCGGCAGGTGGCCAGGGTTGGCTCCGACCAGACTCCGTAGGGGGCGCGGAAGATCGTGGGGCGCTGGCCGGTGACCTTCTCGATCGTGTCGCTGGTGCGTTCCAGCTGGGAGCGGACGGTCGCTGCGGATGCCCGGGCCAGGTCGGCGTGGGTCCAGGTGTGGTTGGCGATCAGGTGGCCTTCGGCGGCCACCGCCCGCACCAGGTTGGGGTACGCGCTGACGCGGGCACCGACCTGGCAGAACGTGGCGGTCACGGCGTAGCGGCGCAGGAGGTCCAGCACCTGCGGAGTCCATTCCGGGTTCGGACCGTCGTCGATGGTCAGCGCGATCGCCCGCGGGCCCTGGTGAACGTAGAACTCCGGCCGACCCGGCAGCTCGACGTAGGCCGGCTCGCTGGCGTGAGAGTCGCCCGGATGAGTGGGCTTCACGGTGTCAGGTGCCGGCCTCCCTTCGTGTTCAGGCGTAGCGCCAGGGGCTGTGCAGGCGCCGAGAAGCATCAATCCGCCGACTGACAGCAGGGCCCGCCGGGTGACATGTGTACTGCCCGTGTTCTCCATGCCTTGGGTAACTGCGTCACCCCGGAGGGTGGTTGCGCTCTTTGCGGACAGAACACGGGCCCGGTCCACTCGATGGAACGGGCGGTGCCGGTTGTCGTGGTCGGCGTTGCACGAAGGTGTTTTGCCTTCGGCGATCTCGGCGGGAAAGTAGCCCTGCCGCAGCACTGACTGGACGGTGGCGGCACGGAACGTGATCCCCGACCGGGCCCGCGTCTCCTCCGCAGCAGCCCGTCGGTGTGCGCGGTCACGGCGCCGGCTGGCGGGCGGAGGTCGTGGAACCCATGAACTGGACCGTGCGGCGTCGGCCGGCCGTGCGGGCCAGGGTCGCCATCGTGCGGTTGAGGCGGCCGGAGATGACGCTCGGCGGTGGTGTGCGGCGGTCGAGCGTGCGCAGTGCCGTGGCGACGACCTCCTGCGGGGACTGGCGCTTGCTGCCGCCGTCTGCCGCGTCCGTGCCGACGACGTCGAAGAACTCGGTGCTGGTCGCACCGGGCGACAGCGCGAGCACGCGCAGCCCGGTCCCGCGGGATTCGTGCCACAGCGCCTCGGTGAAGTGCAGCACGAACGCCTTGGCCGCCGCGTAGACGGCCATGTTCGGGATGGGGAAGTACGCGGCCATGCTCGCGACGTTGACCAGGACTCCGGTGCCGGCGGTCCGCAGCGGCTCGATGAATGCCCGGCTGATGTCGACGACGGCCGCGATGTCGACGCTGATCTCCTGGCCGAGCCGCTTGGGGTCCTCGGCGTGGAACGGCCCGAAGGTAGCGAATCCGGCGTTGTTCACGACACTGGTCACCCCCAGGCCGCGGCGCGCCACCTCCTCGGCGAGGGTCTGCCCCGCGGCGGGCAGGCTCAGGTCGAGGGGGATGACTGCGGCCCCTACGCCGTGAGCCGCGGTGAGTGCGGCGGCGAGCGTCTCCAGCCGTTCCGCGCGGCGGGCGACGAGGACGACGTCCGAGCCGCGGGCGGCCATCTGCCGGGCGAACTCGGCGCCGATGCCGGCGCTGGCACCGGTGATGAGGGTGGTCTGGCCGTGGTAGTCGACGGTGCTCATGGGCGGCTCCCGGGAAAGGGCGGACACTCTCGGCGATGACACTGTTATGGCACTGTACGCCGAATCTGTCACACAGTGCCAGACCGGTACTGAGTGCAGAACGCGGTAGGCTACGGAGTCATGAACCATCGCGCGGGCAATCCGGCGGGGCTGCGGGAGCGCACCCGGCGAGCTGTGCAGGCCGAGATCGTCTCCACTGCGATGCGGCTGTTCCTCGAGCACGGATTCGAGGCCACCACCATGGAGCAGATCGCGAACGAGATCGGCATCTCGCGACGCTCGCTGTTCCGCTACTTCGGCACCAAGGAGGACATCGTGCTCGGCGACCACGCCGAGCACGGCGAGGCCCTGCGGACCGCACTGGAAGCGCGTCCAGCCGGCGAACCGCCCTGGGAAGCTCTCCGAGCGGCCCTCAAAGCGCTCTACGACTCGCTCCCTTACTCATCTGAGGACTTCCTCAAGATCACCAGCATGCTGCACGCCTCGTCCTCTCTCCGGGCGCGCCAGCTGGAGAAGCGCCAGCAGTGGACGGACCTGCTCGTCCCGGACATCGTGCGACGCCTGGGCGCAACCACGGACCCGATGGACGAGCTGCGGTCCCGCGCGCTCGCCGCCTGCGCCCTGGCCTGCCTGGAGACCGCAACGGACGCCTGGGTGCGCAGCGGCGGCACGATCGACATGGAGCGGGCCTTCGACGAGGCGGTCGCCGCAGTCCGGGGATGAGGAGGCCGTCAGGCTCGGTCCGGGGAGACTGCCGTAGCAATCAGCGGGTTCGTGGCGCCCTCGTTCGCCGCGACCACCCCGCGCCCGGCACCGTGCCCGTCGGCCAGGCCGACCAGGTGGTCGAAGTGCCGGACGCCGGCGCGCCGTTCACCAGGCAGCCCGCCGTGACGGTGCCCGGTCGGGGCGAACTCGGCGGCCCGCAGGCGCTTGCCGAAGTGCGGCCGACAGGAACGGATCGAGCCGGGCGTCGAATGCCGGTGCATCAGGACGTGCCGCAGGTTTCCCGGTGGTAGTCCTTGTCGCCGGCGGGCACGAGGTTCAGGTCCCGCCGGACGATGCTGATCTTGTCGCCCCAGCCCCGGCACGCCTTCCTCATGCCCTGCTCGGTGTACTCGATCACCATCATGTGGTGGCCGAACGCGGCGGCGTAGTCCCCGCATTCGTCGTACTGGCCGCACTCCTCCACCACGGCGAAGTCGACGCCGACCTGCTTGCGGTACGGAGCCAGCGCCGCCGTGTTCTTCTGACCGATGGCCAGGCCCTGCGCGTGCGCGTGGACGGCGAGCAGGGACAGGAACGCCTTCGCGTCGTTCGCGGTGAGCAGCCCGTGGGGTACGCGTGTGTAGCTGTCGTAGTTGTCCGGATCGATGGCCTTGTAGCCCTTGGCCGCGCATCCGTCGATCCAGGCGTTCACCTTCCGCGCGATCCGCTTGCGCTTGGCGTCGGTGTGAACGTCCAGCATGGCCTCCCCCCAGTCCTTGTCCATGACGACCTTGCCCGCCCTGTCCCGGAGCAGCAGATCGGCATCCCACTCCTTCTCCGCGCCCGGCTGGGCCTGGAAGGCGTTGACGTAGCAGATGTTGTAGAGCCCCGGTGCGGGCGGCGCCGTGTGGTCACGGACGACGACGGACACCCCGGCCGGCGGGGTGTAGGGACCGCCGAGCTGGTAGTCGAAGCCCGCGTGCACAGGCGGAAGCGTCACCTTGGACGATCCCTCGACCGCGTTCCCCGACGCCGCGTCGGCCCCGGTCGACGCGGTCGCGGACGAGGAAGGCGACTGCTCCGTATCCTCGCCGCGCGAACAGGCGATGGCGAGGAACGAGGCGACGGCGACCGACACCGCGCAAGCCACAGCGGAGCGACGGGGAAAGATCCGGTTACGCATGGTCGACAAGCTCCAGAGAGAGGAAGGGGGTGGCCGGAAGACGCCGGGGCCGCGCGCAGCACCGCCATGGGCCGCTGCCGGACGAAGCGGTCACTTCGTCAGGACGATCAGTACACCGGCACCGAGGAAGACCATCCCGCCCAGCAGCAGGGACACCGCCGTCCCCATCATGTGCCGCCACATGCGCACCCGTGCCGTCTGGGGGTGCCGACCTTCGTACACCACCGGAACCTCACGCCCGGTCTCCAGGCCCATCCCGGTCCCCCGCATCCGGGGCGAGAACTCCACGCGGTGTCCCTGCTGGTCATGGAAGGCGATGACCGGCACCCAGATGTGCCCGTCGTCCTCGGCGACCCGCGTGTTGTCGACCACGACGCCTCGCGCGCGAATGCCGTCCCGCCGCAGCCGCCGCACCACAGCCGCCTCCCGCCACGCGACGGCGAAGAGCAGCACGGCTGCCAAAGCACACAGCACCGCGCCCGTAGTTCCGTTCGACATCGACCGCTCTTCCCGTTCCGTCCGGCACGCCGAGTTCCTCGCAGTCGAGGAGACGCGGCACCCGGAAAGGCGGTTGCAGCACCGGATGGCCCGACTCCTGGAACGCCGGGGTCGGGCGACGGGAGATCTCGCCGGCCGGCCGGATGCCGGCTTCAGCAGGGAACGTTCGGCCCGGTGAACCTTCCGCCCCCGGCCCGCGTCTTCCCGCGCGACCGCCACCACACGCCCAGGAGAACAGACGTGGCCGACAAGGACGTTGAGCAGACCGACAGGCGAGGTTACGGCCCGGGGCCCTGGTGGGCGGGCCTCGGGACGTGGGGGGCTGTCGCACTGATCGTCTTCGGGGGGCTCGCCGCAGCGTGGGCCTTTTTCCGGCTGCCCGGCACCCCGGAGGAGTCGGCGTCCGGCTACTACCAGGCCGCCAGGGTCATCGCCATCGGCCTCGTGATCGCCGGAGGCACCTTGCTCAGCCGCCGTCGCGCCCGGACCGCAGCCACCGAGGAGACGAACGGGCCGGAACGCTCCTGATGCCGCCGGCCGTGCTCGTTCCGGCTTGAGCAACCCTCGCGCGCGCCGCTCGGTCTTGCCGGATGCCGGGGTCGGGGCAGTGCCCTTGCCGGGCGCCGGTTCGGGGGTGGAAGACGATGTGCCGAGTGCGCGAGTGAGGGTGGAGATGACGAATCCGAACACCGTGGTGACGTGGGTCGACGCACGCGAGAGGCTGCCTCGGGACGGTACACCGGTGGCAGCGGCGATCACGGGCCGGTATCCAGCTGACATCGCCGCTGAGTCCGCGGCCGATACGGCGTTGGGTGAGGAATTCTGGCTGGTGAGGCCGATGGTCTTCACGACTGTGCACTGGAGTGAGGACGGGGCGGAGCACAGGGACTGCTTCGTCGATTCCGACGGGGTTGTCCGTTTGCCTTTCGGCCTTGCCAGTGATGAGACCGTGACTCACTGGGCTGAGCTGCCCACCCTGCCAGGCGGCATGACGCACCTGGTTCTTGGGGAAGGCGTGCGGTCAGCTCTCCAGAACGCGTGGGGCGCTCGCCCCGTCACCTGACGCACAGCGGACACCCTGAGCGAGCGCGTGGCTCTCCCGATGGGCCCGGGCCGTGGCCATCAGGACGTCCAACGCGGTCCGGGTCCGCACGAGTTCGTCGATGTGCTCGGAGAGCCGGTCGCGCTCCTGTGCCATCCGCTCAAGAGCGGCGTCGTAGTTGCCCTCGCTGGGCGTGTCGACGCAGGGCAGCAGCTCGGAAATCGTACGACTGGACAGACCCGCCGCGTACAGGCGCTGGATGAATCGCACCCGCTCCACCTCGGCCTCCGTGTAATGCCGCTGGCCACTGGCGCTACGGCTGCTGGTCAGCAGCCCCTGCTCCTCGTAGTAGCGCAGCGACCGGACGCTGACGTCGGTACGCGCCGCGAGCTCGCCGATCCGCACGACTGCCTCCCTTGGTGAACCACGCCACAGCGCTTGCCTCTGACATCCATGTCAGGTTTTAGCGTAGCGCTGTGCCCGGCATCCGGGCACGCGATACAGACGGAGGAGCCCGACGTGACGAGGTTGTTCAGCAGCTACCGACTCGGCGACCTGACCCTGCCCAACCGGATGGTGATGGCCCCGATGACCCGCGTCAGGGCCGCGTCCGGCGGCCTCGCCACACCGTCCATGGCGGCGTACTACGCGCAGCGCGCGACAGCCGGACTGATCGTGTCCGAGGGTGTGCAGCCCAGCCTCATCGGGCAGTCCAACCCGGGCACGCCCGGACTGCACACCGAGGAGCAGGCCGCCTCGTGGCGTGCCGTGACCGACGCCGTACACATCAACGGCGGACGGATCTTCGCCCAGCTCATGCACGGCGGCCGGGTCTCGCACCCCGACACGACCGGCCACCAGCCCGTCGGCCCCTCGGCGATCGCCGCGGTGGGCGACGTCTTCACCCCGACCGGCCCGCAGCCCGCACCCACACCCCGCGCACTGGACACCGCCGAGGTGCCCGAGCACGCCCACGCGTACGCCGAGGCGGCCCGCCGCGCGATCGACGCGGGCTTCGACGGAGTCGAACTCCACGGTGCCAACGGCTACTTGATCTCCCAGTTCCTCTCCTCCAACGCCAACCGGCGCACGGACCGCTACGGCGGCACGGTCGCGGGCCGGATCCGGTTCGCCGTAGAGGCCGTGGCCGCGACGGTGGACGCGATCGGCGCGGCCAGGACGGGCATCCGCCTCTCCCCGGGGGGCGGCTTCTGGGGCGTCGAGGAGACCGACGCGCTCACCCTCAACACCGCGCTGCTGACGGAACTGGCCCGGCTCCAACTCGCCTACGTCCACCTGGAGATGACCACGGACGAGGAGGTGCTCATCGGCCTGCGCCGCGCCTGGCCCGGCACCCTGATCGTCAATCCGGTCCTCCCGATGGGCCCCAAGCAGACCGGCCGCGCGGAAGCCGACCACTGGCTGGGCCTCGGCGCGGACCTGATCAGCTTCGGCCGCGGCTTCCTCGCCAACCCCGACCTCGTCGAACGCCTCCGCACCGGCCTGCCGATCGCCCCCGTCGACGAAGCCACGTACTACCAGGGCGGCGACACCGGTTACCTCACCTATCCGGCCTACCAGCACACGGCCTGACGCCCATGCGGGCGGGTCGACACAGACGGCCCGGCCGGCCACGCGCCCCCACTGCGGCCGCATGGCGCACGTCAGCGGAAGCCGGATGGAGTACGCGGCCGCGTGGCGCTGACCGGGTGAAACAGGGCCACGCGGCAGCGTCGACCGCGGAACCCGTCGGGAGACGGAACCGGTTCAGCCCTCGCCGGTTCCGTCCCGCTCGGTACGTCGGTTGGCGTCGATCTCGGCCATGTGCTCCTCGGTCCAGGAGCGGAGCGCGGCGAGCGGCACCTCCAGAGACAGCCCCAGTGGGGTGATCCGGTAGTGCACGCGCGGCGGGACGGTCGGCTCGACACGGCGGGAGACCAGGCCGTCGTGAGTAAGGCTCCTCAGGGTGGCCGACAGCATCTTCTGCGACACGCCGGGCATCCTGCGCTGCAACTCGGCGAACCGCACCTCCTGCGGAGCGGCCTCGGACAGCACCTTGATCGCCATGGACGTCCACTTCGTACCGACCCTGTCGAGCAGCCGACGCGTCGGGCAGTCCGGATCGAAGAGGTCCCCGCGCGCGGCGGCGGGGCCCGTGGCTGGGGTGGTCACCCGGAGCTCACCATCTTTCGGGAAAGTGCCGTCTTGGTACGTCGAGCCTAGTCACCTACTTTCATCTTGTAACCAATAGTTACTGCCATGGGAGCAGATGTGACGCCTCACACCCCCTCGCCCGCCAGCCGTACCACCGGTCCAGACCTCGATCCGGACGTGGAGATACGGACCGTCACGGCGGGCGGCATGACCCGTGAGGTGGCCCTCGCCGGCGAAGGCCCCGCCCTCCTGCTGCTGCACGGTTTCCCGCACACCTGGGAAGTGTGGCGGGCGGTCGTCGGCCCGCTGGCCCGGCACCACCGGGTGATCGCGCCGGACATGCGGTGGCTGCGCACCGACAAGGCTGCGTCCGGCACGGAGGCCACGGCTGAGGGCTACGACGCCGCGACGCTCGCGCGGGACGCCGAATGCCTGCTGGAGGCGCTCGGCGTGACGGACGTAGCGGTGGCCGGCATCGACGCGGGAGGCCCTCCCGCCTTCCTGCTCGCCCTGCGGCGTCCCGGCCTCGTCCGGCGCCTGGTGCTGATGGAGGCGCTGCTCGGCGGCCTGCCGAGCAGTGGGCAGACCACGGCGGGCGGACCCCGATGGTGGTTCGGATTCCATTCCGAGCCCGGTCTCGCGGAATCCGTGCTGACCGGCCACGAGGACCGTTACATCGGCTGGTTCCTCGACAACGGCACGCTCGGTCGCGGCGTACCCGGCGCGCTCCGTGAGGCGTTCATCGCCGCCTACACCGGCGAGGACGCCTTGCGCCGCGCCTTCTCCTACTACCGCGCCCTGCCGGGCAGCGCCCGGCAGATCAGGGATGCCACCATGACGGCCCGGCTCACGATGCCCACCATGGCCATCGGGGCACACCCTGTCGGTGCCGCGCTCGAACAGCAGTTGCGCCCGATCGCCGACGACCTGACCGGCCATGTCATCGAGGACTGCGGTCACATCATCCCGCTGGATCGCCCCGAGGCCCTGCTCGCACTGATCCAGCCGTTCCTGGACGCCGACGTCGCCGTGTGACGGCGGCGGCCCCACGCACCGCGGCGGTGTCAGCGGGCCGGGGGGCCTCGACGCCGGGGACAGGATCCTCGGTGAGCGTGTCACCGGCCGGGCTCCGCAGCAGGACCAGTGCATCGGCGCTGGGAGTGCCCGGCTGTGGGGAGCAGACGGGCGGATGTGCGCCCCCGCCGCCTCCACGATCGTGCCGGTGGCGCGTTCCGGCAAGCCGGCCGGGTCCTCACCTCATTCCGATCATTCCGGGCGGGATGCGAGTCCGAGTGCGTCCCGCAGCGCAGGCGGTGGGCAGCGGAGTTGCTCTGCGCCGCTTCGTCGCCGTCCAACTCGTGATGATCGCCGCCGGCATGACGCTGGAAGAGGCCGCCGGCTTTCTCGGGATCCCGGACCTCTGGCACCGGGCGAGCCGGAGAGCCGCAAACTCCCTGCCCTCGGCCGCTCCCGGAGAGACCACCGCAGCCAACTGGAGCCGGGCCTCCTGGCAGTAGCCCGTCACATGTCCCGACTTCAGGAGCTCGTCGCCCCACACTCGGCAAGAAGAGCGGGACCCGGTGCCGTCCAGCACGCCGATGCCCTCGCAGAGGCGTTGAACTCACTGAAATCGAACCCGTGGAGGCCGCCGGGGTCGGTGTCAGTGGACCGGTTCGAGATGGTCTGCGTCAGGGCGCCCGGCGCTCAGGTGGGCGGTGAGGAAGCGGGCGGCGCGGTCGAGTGCGGCGTCCGCCTCGTCGAGGCGGCCGTAGTGGTGTTGGAAGACGTGGGGGAGACCGGGGCCGACTTCGAGCGTGACCTCGACTCCGTCGGCGCCCGCGCGGCCGGCCAGCCGGACCGCGTCGTCGAGGAGCACCTCGTTCGCCCCGACCTGCACGAGGAGTGGGGGCAGTCCGGTGAGGTAGGCGAACACCGGACTGGCCAGAGGGTGCGCCCTGTCGCCTGCGCCGACGTAGAGATCGGCGTAGGCGCGCACGTCGGCCTCGGTGAAAATGGGGTCGGCGCTCTCCTTGGAACGGATGCTTCCTCCAGCGAGGGTGAGGTCGGCCCAGGGGGAGAAGACGACCACGGCGGCTGGTTGCGGCAGCCCGGCCTCCCGGGCGGCGAGCAGTGTGGCGATGCTCAATCCGCCACCGGCGGAGTCACCGGCCATGACGAGGTCCTGTGGGTCGGTGCCCGACGCCAGCAGTTCCCGGTAGGCCGCGAGCCCGTCGTCGACAGCCGCGGGGAAAGGGTGCTCGGGCGCCAGCCGGTAGTCCACCGACGTCGCGCGCAGCCCGGCGCGGCGGGCCAGTTCACCGACCAGCCCTGCGTGGGTGTCCGGTGAGCCGATGACGTAGCCGCCGCCGTGCAGGTAGAGCAGTCGGCCGCGGCCGGAGGCTTCGGCCGGCTCCAGCTCCAGGGCCGGCCGCCCGCCCAGGACGGTCCTGCGGGTGATCACGCCCTCCGGCGCGGGGCGGGTGACAGCCGCGGCGAAACCGCTGCGCTGCTCCTCGGGAGTGGGCCGCGTCTCGCTGCGAGGGGCGGAGCGGAGTATGGCGTCCAGGGCGTCGCGCTGCTGTCGGGACATGCGGGGCCTCCATGGGTCGGGGTGCGAGGATGGATTCCTGGGAATCCACCTGCCTGACCCCAACCGGATTACAGGGAAGATGCTTCCCGGGAATCTATTGGAGCGAATGTGAGCTACGTCACCCCGATCTTCTCCGATCTGGTCCGCGTCGAGACCCGGCTCTACAACGCGGTGAGCGCCCGATTGCGCGCCGAACTAGGGCTGGGGCTGGGACAGTTCGAGCTTTTGGAGATCATCGACCGCGTGCCGGGGTGCCGCGTGCTCGACATCGTCGGCGAACTGGCGATCACCGTGGGGGCCGTCAGCAAGGCGGTCGACCGGCTGGTCGCTGCGGGCTGGTGCCTGCGGGTCGCGCACCCCCAGGACCGTCGCTCGTCCGTCCTCCGCCTCACATCCGCGGGTGAGAAGCAGTTGTCCGCTTCCCGCCCCGTTGTCGAAAGCGAGCTCAACTCACTGACCGCGGCGGTTCCTCCCGACGACCTGGCCCGCATCGCCTCGACCCTGGCCACCCTTCGCGCAACCCTTGAGACGGGCCCCGACCCCCGGAGTTGAGTGACAGCAGGTGTGCCGACGGCCAGCCGGCCGTCGGCAGTCCGGAACGCCTCGTACGGGGCCCGCGAGCCCCATCTGGAGCCGAGCCGGCCGGCCACTTGCCCGGCGGTGAACAGGACGCCGGTACGCGGGCGGTGGATATACGCGGCGAGCACACCGTTGGGTGAGGTGGCACCGGTGCACGCGGAGTCCCTACTCCGCCGCCGAGGGCACCACCGGCGGTCGGCAGGTCAGCGCACGGTGGTCGGGTGTATACAGCGGCTCCGGGGAGTACGGCCACACCGTGCCCGCCGGCACGACAGAGCGGGCCCTCGCCTTCCGGATCAGCCGTTGCCCCATCGAGGACCCGGGTCTGCCCGACCCACCGAGCGACAACGGGAAGGGCCGCCACCGTCCGGCTTGCCGCGGGCGCGAGCCCGTGAACCGGTCCTGGGCGGCCGGCCCCCGCCGCCCGAGCGCCGGCAGCGTCGGGCCCATGCCCGCGCCACGCCGCCCCGTCGCCGACCGCAGTGAACGGATGGCAGTACGGCGTACGGCGCGACGTCACGGATATCAGCCGAATACGATGGAACTGCGTGTCCGCTTCTGCGGCAAATGGGAGGCTATGCCATGGACGGAATTGCCGACATGGGAGGCACCCAGGGCTGGGGACACGTTCATCCACCGGACCGCGAGGAGCGCGTCTTCGCGGAGGACTGGCAGCGCAAGGCATTCGCGCTGGCGATTCTCTCCAGCCGCGTTGCCTGCGGCGGCGTCAACACGGATGCCTTCCGGCACGCGTTGGAGCGCCTGGACCGCGCCGCCTACCTGGACGACGGTTACTTCGGGCGATGGCTCAACGCCGGAGAACTGATGCTCACCGAACACTCCGTCCTGGCGCCCGGTGCGGTCGAGGCCCGCGCCCGCAACCTGCACGGCGAACACGTGGAGGAGCCACCGGTCCCCATACCTGCCCTGCCCCGGTACACACCCACCGCCGAGGGCTCACTGCGGTCCGTGGAGACCTCACCGGCCTTCGGCGTAGGCGAGCGTGTACGTGCCAGGGACATGTCCGTGCCCGGGCACACTCGACTGCCGCGCTACGTCCGGGGACACAGCGGCGTCGTCGAGATCATCCAGCCCGCCCATGTGCTGCCGGACACCAACGCACACTTCATGGGCGAGAACCCCCAACACGTCTACTCGGTGCGGTTCGACTCACGCGAACTATGGGGCTCCGACGCCGAACCCTTCACCGTCATCGTGGACATGTACGAGAGCTATCTGGAGACGACCGCATGACCCCCACCGGCGGCTCCGACGAGAGCCCTTCCGTGGCGCTGCGCACCGAGGCGCTCGAACAACTGCTCACCGAGCGCGGCCTGATCGACCCGAAGGCCATGGACGCGATCATCACCCGCTACGAGACGAGCGTGGGTCCACTCAACGGTGCCAAGGTCGTCGCCAGGGCGTGGACGGACCCCGACTACCGGCGGCGTCTGCTCGAAGACGGCACCGCCGCCATCAAGGAACTCGGTTTCTCGGGACAGCAGGGCGAGCACATCGTCGTGGTCGAGAACACCCCGACCACCCACAACGTCGTGGTGTGCACGCTGTGCTCGTGCTACCCGTGGCCGGTCCTCGGCCTGCCGCCGAGCTGGTACAAGGACCCCGCCTACCGCGCACGCGTAGTCAGGGAGCCGCGCACGGTGCTGGCCGAGATGGGACTCACGCTCGACGACGATGTGCAGATCATCGTCCGGGACTCCACCAGCGAGGTGCGCTGGCTCGTACTGCCCGAGCGCCCGCCCGGCACCGAGCGCCTCACGGAAGAAGAACTCGTGCCGCTGATCACCAGGGATGCGATGGTCGGCGTAGCCAAGGTGGCGACACCGTGAGCGCGCCGTTGGACATCGAGGGCCCGGCAGCACCTCCCCGCTCCAACGGCGAGCTGGTGTTCGCCGAGCCGTGGGAAAGCCGAGCCTTCGGCATGGCCGTCACCCTGTACGAGGCGGGCGTCGTCAGCTGGCCGGAATTCCAGACCGCGCTGATCGCCCGGATCGCCGCCTGGACGGCCTCACGGGAGCACGACGAGCCCTACCCCTACTACCGACTATGGCTGGGCGCCCTGGAGGACGTACTCGCCGGCCTCAGCGCCGTGTCCACGGACGAGGTCATCGCACGTGCCCAAACCCTGGCACAACGCTCCCCGGGTCACGACCACCGTGACCACGCGCGCTGACTCCGGCCCCTTCCGGGCAGACTTCCCGGCCGGCGAGTCGATCATCCGGGAGCTTTCGGGACGGGTGAACGCAAAGGCGCCGCTCGGGGTCACCGAAGTCGCCACCCGCGCGCGAGTGGCCGGCGGCCCGGCACAAGGCCGAGTGGCATGGGAGGCGACGGCGGGCCAGGATTGGCGGCAACCGGAGGTCGCCGTCGGCGTCACCGGGGGGGAGGATCAGAGCGACAAGGGGTTGCCGTCACAGTGATCGACACGGACGAGCTAGCCAAGCGGAACGCCGGATTCGCCGACGGCGGATCATTCGCCGGCCTCAAGCTCATGCCCAGTGGCAGCCTGACGGTCATCGGCTGCGTCGACCCACGTGTCGACCCCTCCGACGTGCTCGGGCTCAAGCTCGGCGAGGCGGCGGTGATCCGCAACGTCGGAGGTCGGGTCACGCCCGCGACACTCCGGACGCTGGAGATGCTCTCGAAGGTCGTGCAGGCCCGCACGGCCGGCCCTCGCCCGGGCGACGTCCACTATGCGGTCCTGCACCACACCGACTGCGGGATCACCGACCTGGCCGCGTTCCCCGAGCTGCTGGCCGATTACTTCGACGTTCCGGCCGGGGACCTGGACGCCCGGGCGGTCACCGACCCTGTCACCGCCGTCCGCGTCGACGTCGGCATCCTCAAGCAGGAGCTTCGGGCCGGAGCCATCGTCTCAGGGCTCGTGTACGACGTGGCCACCGGGCTCATCGAGATCGTCGTCCCGCCCGCGCGGGTGGAAGCATGACCCCGCACGGCGCCCGCGGCCGGTCCGGCCGGCACGACCGCTGTGGGCCTGCGGCTTGTACCGGGATCTGCTTCCCTGGCCGGTCGTATCGGCGGGGAGGCGCTTTCTAGCATGTGCGACGATCACGGGCACTCGGCGGCCGAGGCGGCGTGGTCGGCGCCTCGCGTCGCGGAGGGACCGGCTGTCGACCCGGTGACACTGCCCGAGGTCGACGAGGTCAGGGTCACGACGATGGTCGACAACACCTTCGACGCCCTGCTGGCCCCTGCCGAAGGCGTCGCCAGGGCGTCGGTGGACGCCGGGCGGACCGCCGCGCGGCAGTTCGCCGGCGGCGAGGCCCTCGCGGGGCTGCGTGCCGAGCACGGCTTCTCCGCCCTGGTCACCGTCCACAGCGGGAACGCGAGCTGCACGCTGCTGTTCGATACCGGCGCGTCGCCGGACGGGCTGGCGGTGAACGCCGAGCGTCCTGTCCGGTCGCCGTGGTCTGCCCGGCGCGCTGGAGTGGGGCTTTGCGAGTAGCGTGGCTGATACGACGCGCTCATCGGCCGCTTCCGCTGTCGGCCTCTCCGTCACCTTTTGCGTCCGCTGCCGGCCGTGGCGTGACATTCCCCTTGCGGCCCGTGCGCCGAATTCTGATGAAGCGAAAATTCCGGACAAGTGTTGGAGGGCGATCATGGCCTTCGCCACTGCCGAGGACGGCACGCAGATCTATTTCAAGGACTGGGGATCGGGTCAGCCGGTGGTCTTCTCCCACGGCTGGCCGCTGACCGCGGACGCATGGGATCCGCAGCTGATGCTGATGGCGGACAACGGCTTCCGGGCCGTGGCCCACGACCGGCGCGGAGGCGGCCGCTCGGGCCAGCCCTGGAAGGGGAACGACCTCGACACGTACGCCGAGGATCTCGCCTCCGTCATCGAGGCCCTCGACCTCCGCAACATGATCCTGGTCGGTCACTCGACCGGTGGCGGAGAGGTCACGCGCTACATCGGTCGGCACGGCACGGGCCGTGTCGCCAAGGCGGTCCTGCTGGGTGCGATCCCCCCGTTGATGCTCAAGACGGATGCGAATCCGGAGGGGCTGCCGATCGAGGTCTTCGACGAGATCAGGAAAGGCGTGCTGACGGACCGTTCCCAGTTCTACAAGGACCTCAGTGCCCCCTTCTACGGCGCCAACCGCGAAGGAACGACCGTCTCCCAGGGAACCCGCGACGAGTTCTGGCTCTGGAGCATGACGGTCGGCATCAAGGCCGCCTACGACTGCGTCAAGGCGTTCTCGGAGACCGACCTCACCGAGGACCTGAAGACGTTCGACATTCCCACGTTGATCATTCACGGCGACGACGACCAGATCGTGCCCATCGTGGCCTCCGCGCAGAAATCGTCACAGCTCGTCAAGGACGTGACCTTCACGGTCTACTCGGGTGCGCCGCACGGTCTGTCGATGGTCCCCGAGTTCGCCGAACGGTTCAATGCCGACCTCCTCGCATTCGCCCGCGGCTGACCGGCGTGGTTCGGGCGCTCCGATGACAGCCAGGCTGCCGGTGAGAATGCCGGTATCAGCATCGCTCTTGTCCGCAGAGCCCGACCGGGCAGCGATGCGGCAACTGCGACACGGGCGCCGGTCGCACAACCGGGCCCGCCTGCTGACCGCGAGCTTCCTGACCACTGCGAGCGGGTACGCGACCCACGGGCTGGAACCAGCTCGAACCGTCCGGTGACAACTGCATCCTCCACTCCTCCTCGTCGATCCTGCTCGTCACTCCTGTGGCCGGCACGCCGGAAGCGGTCGTGGCGACCATGGTCGACAGACAGTGCGGTGAGACCGAGTCCGGCGTCCAGACGCCGTTGCCTCAGCTCCTCGCCGAAGTCGGTGGAGCGGCCAGCAGGGTTGCGCACGGTGCCCGGGCCCGGGACCGGTCCGGATCTTGGGTTGGCAGTCGGTGAGAATGACGTGAGTTGCTGGCTGTGCACGGTGCGGCGTCCACGAGCCCTGGCGCCCGAGGAAGGCGACCGCGGCCCCTCCGACCGCGTGGTCCCCGGCACGGTACGGACCGGACGCCCGGGTGGGCAGGCCCGCCTCCTCGCCCTGGTAACCGGTGCCGTCCGACCCGCGTACGACGGCAGGACCCAGCAGACCACCTGTCCGTTTTAGCGAGAGATCGCCGGATTGTGAAACGTAAGTAAATTTATGAACTTGCCCTGAGAGTTGAAGGGTTACTCTGTCGGCCACAGGAGCCGGGGGCGGTCACGCGTCCCGGTGGCGCGGTTCGACTTACGCGCGCCATGCATGCCTCTATATGCTGCTGAACAGGACTGGCGCTCAGGGAATGACAGATAAGACGTCGTCGAACGCCGAGCGGGTCCTCAGAATAGGCCGCGCACCCGACAATGACCTCGTCGTACCGGACCCCATGGTCTCCAAGTACCATGCGGTGCTGCGGCAGACGGGCGAGGGCGAGCCTGAAATCGCGGATCTCGACAGTTCCAACGGCACGTATGTCAATGGCCATCAGGTTGCCCGGCACGTGCTCGGCCCGAGTGACACCGTGGTGATCGGCCATTCCAGACTTCATCTGACTGACGGTCGGCTGGTCTGCCCCGACGGAGGCACAAGTTCTTTCACCGCCCGGGACCTGACGGTCCGGGTGCGTCAGCGTGGTGAGGCGAAGACCCTGCTCAGTCAGGTCAGCCTCGACCTTCCTGAGAAGTCCCTGGTGGGCATCGTGGGGCCCTCCGGCTGCGGTAAGTCCACCCTCCTGCGGGCGCTGACGGGCTACCAGCCCGCCGACGAGGGCGAGGTGCTCTACGACGGCCTCAACCTCTACACGCACTTCGCGGAACTCCGCCAGCGCGTGGCTCTTGTCCCGCAGGACGATGTCCTCCACCCGCAGCTGACCGTGCGCAAAGCACTGAACTACGGAGCCAAGCTGCGTTTCCCGCGCGACACCGATGCCGCGGCCCGGAAAGAGCGCGTGAAGGAGGTACTTGAGGAACTGGGACTCTCGGACCGCATGGACACTCGGATCACCGCGCTCTCCGGCGGGCAGCGCAAACGTGTCTCGGTCGCTATGGAACTGCTCACCAAACCCGCTCTGCTGCTGCTCGACGAACCGACTTCCGGCCTCGACCCGGGGCTGGACCGGCAGGTCATGCACATGTTGCGCGGTCTCGCGGACGGTGGCCGCCGCGTCGCAGTGGTCACGCACAGCGTCGCCAACCTCCATCTGTGCGATCGCCTGTTGGTCCTCGCGCCGGGCGGCCGTACCGCGTATTTCGGCCCGTCGCACTACGCGTTGGAGTTCTTCGGCTACGACGACTGGGCGGATGTCTTCCAGGCCTTCGACCTTCATCCCGATCGGGACTGGGCGGCCCGCTACCGCGAATCGATCCACCACCACACCTACGCCGCGGTGATGGAGGAGTTGGCGGCCCGGAGTACCGACGCACCGGACGACGGAGCGCAGAACAAGAACCCTGATGCGGGGGATCCGGAGCAACAGGAGAAACTGAAGAAGCCGCGGAAACGACCGAAGGCGGGGAGCGGGTCACGGGAGTCCTCCGGTACCCCATCGGTTCGTCCGCCGAGCTGGCGCTCCCAGTTCACCACACTGATGCGCCGCAACTTCTCGGTCATCGCAGCGGACCGGGGCCATGCGGGTCTGCTGCTCGCCCTGCCCCTGATCATGGGGGTGCTCAGCGTGACAGTGCCCGCTCAGTACGGCTTCATGGCCGCCACACAGAGCTGCGTGAAGGCGGTGTCCTGTGTTCCGAACTACAACGTCGACGCCCAGCCCGTCCTGCTGGTGCTGGCAGTCGGCGCATGTCTGACCGGTACCGCGAACTCGGTGCGCGAGTTGGTCCAGGAGCGCGTGGTCTACCAGCGGGAGCGTGCCATAGGGCTGTCCCGGTCCGCCTACGTCCTGGCAAAGGTGATGGTCTTGGGGCTGATCACCGCGGTACAGGGATTGATGGTGGTCGCGATCGGACTGGCCGGCCGTCGACTGCCGACGGTGGGACTGGTGACCACACCGTCCGAGATCGAGCTGGTGCTGGTGGTGGTACTGCTCTCCACCACCTCGATGATGCTCGGCCTGATCATCTCCGCCCTGGTGCGCACCGCCGAGAAGACCATGCCCCTGCTGGTGCTCGCCACAGTCGTCCAGGTGATGTTCAGCGGCGCGGTCTTCCCGCTGTTCAACCAGATGGGCCTGAATCAGCTCTCCTGGCTCGCCCCGTCCCGCTGGGCGGTCGCCGCACAGGCGGCCACCATCGATCTGAGCCGGATCGGTCCGCCCACGGACGAGAAACACCCTCACTCCGCTGATCCGCTGTGGGTCCACACCGCCCACCAATGGTGGCTGGATTCGGGAGTGCTGGAGGGCTTGGGGCTGGTCGGCATCGTCGTGGTGCTGGTGCTCCTCCGACGCCATGAGCCGCTGGTCATGCGCCGAGGCTGACCGGTCGGCCCCGCGGAGAAGCCCAGTGATGAAGTCGTCCGGGCCGGGGGTCGCACCGACAACGGCTGACGCGGGTGGGCCGTACGCGCCGCAGGCCAACGGTCGGGTGTGGCGGTGGCAGAGGGCCGCGGCTCGGTGGTGCGCCGGTTGTCCGGCGCCCGGCGCACCACTCGTCCCGAGGTCATGCGCAGGTCAGCACCGGGTTCGCCCAGTCGCCGTGGTCGTTGCCGTTGCCGTCGCCGCCGTCCCCGACGGACAGGTCGAGGACCTGCCCGCCGGGGACGGGGACGTCGAGGGTGAGGGGCGCCGACTTGCCGTTGAGGACAGGGGTGGTGGTGAGCACCTTGCCGTCGAGGAGGACGGAGAAGGTGACGGTGCCGGGGTCACCGTTGTCGACGCCCACGGTCGCGGTGAACCTGCTGCACTGCCCGGCGAGGTAGACCATGACGTCGCTGGGCGAGTTGGTGCCCAGGCCCTTGGCGTAGACGGTGCCGCCGAGTTTGAGCGGTGTGCCGTCGTTCGCCGCGGTGCCGCCGACGCTCTGGTCGCGTTCGACCGGGCCCCAGCCGTTGCTGGCCGACAGGAACGGCAGGTCGCTGACCTGGTCGGTCCCGGCGGGTGGCGGGGGTGGGACGGTGGCGACGATCCGCTCGTCGGCGGCGGTGGCGGACCGGTGGCGCTGGACGAACGCCGCGGTGGCTTTCAGCGTGTTGGTCTTCGCCATGCCGGTGGAGGTGGTGACGTCCCAGCTGAAGGTCACCGAGGTGCCGGGCGGGATCCGTCGAGCCGCGGTGGGCGTGGGCTTGGGCTTGGGGGAGACCGTCCAGCCGTCGGGTGCGGTGAGGTGCGCCGTCACGCCGGAGGCCGCGGGTGCGCCTGCGGGCACCCGGAAGGTCGCGGTGGCGGTGAAGTGCTGTGCGGCGCCGGCCGACCCGGGCGCGTTCAGGGTGAGGCGCGCGCCCGGCGCGGCAGGCATGGCGTACCGCGTCCGGTCGTAGCGCGGGCTGTCGTTCTGCGGGACCCTCAGCGAGGACGCGTAGGTTCCGTAGTCGGTCAGCGCGACCTTGCCGAGGCCGCCGGTGGAGCCGTCCAGGTTCCATACGGCGATGGCGATCCGGTTGTTCCCGTTCGGGTTCAGGATGCCGTCGGGGACGGGGAAGCTGTGCTGCGGGCCGAGGTAGTTGACGTAGTTGCCCATGTCCCAGCCGTTGACGTAGATCTCGGCGCGGTACTTGCGCGACGGGTCGTCGGTGATGGTCAGGCCGAGCGAGGTGTCCTGTCCCCTGGGCAGGTCGAGGGCGGCGTCGGTGGTGTACCAGGAGACGCCCGGGGCGGTGTCGGTGGCGGGGAGGCTGGTCGGGGTCCAGTCGCCGGTGGGGTAGCCGGGCAGCATCCAGCCGGCCCGTTCACCGTACAGGCCGCCGGTGGCCAGTGGGCCGCGTACGGTGTCGACGGGGGTTTCGCCGCCACGGACGCCCTGCAGCCGCCAGGTGACCGTGTTCAGCGGGTCACCGTCGAGGAGGGCGCCGGTCAGGCCGCGGGCGGCCTTGTTGCCGTTGGACTCGTTGTAGTCCTCCTCGTGCCCCATGTTGACCGTCAGCACGGATATCACGTTGTCACCCCCGGTCCTGACCGCTCCGGCCGGGAAGCCGTAGGTCTTCTGGCCATCGGTGGTGGAGCTGCCGAGGAAGGTGCCGTTGAGCCAGACCGAGGAGGCTGCGGCCCGGCCGCCGCTCTGCGCGGCCAGGGTGATGCCGGTCTCCTTGCCGGTGCCGGTGAACCTGCCGCGGTACCAGGTGCTGCCGGTGTGGAAGCCGTAGTCGTCGGCGAACAGCACGGGGAGGCTGCCTGGTTGTGTGGTGCTGTGGGTGGTGGTCCGGTCGGCCACCTGCCAGGTGGAGTCGTCGAAGCCGCGCTGTGCCTCGGGGGACTCCTGCATGTGCTTCCAGCCGGTGAGGGCCGGCAGGGTGACGGGGGCGGCGGTGGGTACGGTGCCGGTGAGGCTGCCGTCCGCCGAGGCCGTCGTGCGCACCGATGTGCCGTTCCAGGTCAGGGAGTCGGCGTCGGCGAACACCTCGACCGAACCGTCCGTGCCGGTGTCGCCGGTCAGACGCAGGGACCTGCCGCTGGATTCAGCTCCGCGCAGCAGGTGTGTGCCGCGGACCAGCACCGGGCCGGCCGCGGTGTCCTGCCGCCAGAAGGTCTTGGCGGTCGCGGTGTCGGCGAGCAGCAGGAGCAGCGGGTGGGAGCCTGCGGTGACGGTGACCCGGGTCAGGCCGGTGTGCCGGTAGTTCAGGCGCAGGTCGCCGGTGGCCGGGTCCCACGTGGAGGTGACGGTGCTGCCCGTGGAGGTCACCGTCGGCTTGGACGCGTAGTGCAGGACCGTCTCGCCGTCCGAGCCGTGGTCGCCGTAGAGCACCGCGACATCCCGTCCGGCGATCGTGGCGTCGGTCATGATCTGCGAGGTGGAGTACTGGAGGCGGTTGCCGCCCAGGTCGTAGTCCGCGACGATGACCGAGGACTCGCGGCCGTCCAGGGTGAGGGCGGTGCCGGGCTGCTGCGGGACGGTGTAGACGGGCGCCGTCGCGGCGGAGCCGGTGGTCACGTCGACGGCGTCGACCGTCACGAAACTGCCCGAGGCCGCGGCGTCCTTGGTGCCGGTCACCACGATCTTCAGGGTGTGCGGTCCCTTGGTGAGACCGCTCGCCCGGTACGCCACGTACTGGTTCTGCTTGGCGGCGCCGTAGGTGTCGACCGTCTTGACCTTGGTGCCGTCGAGGTAGACGTCGGCGATGCCGTGGTTCGTGTCGAGGTTGCTGATCCACTTCACGCCGGTGCCGGTGAAGGGCACGGACACGGTGTCGCCGGCGGTGTTCGAGAACGACTCGGTGTGCTGGTAGTCGCCGCCGGTGTAGTTCTGCTCCGCGCCGACGTGCGACCAGCCGCCGGTGTACGTGAGGGCCGGGTCCGGGTCGTCGTAGGTGTACCCGGTGTGGGCGCCGAGGTCGATCGTCACATGGGCGCTGTCGCTGCTGGTGGCGGTGGAGTCGGCGTGCCGCAGGACATGGAACTGCGTGCCGGTGTCGGGGTTGGCGCGCGCGGTGTCGACGATCTTCGGGTTGTCGGTGGGTGTGGCGGGCAGCGCGTCGGTCTTGGTCAGGGGCGTGACGGCATGGGTGAAGTAGCCGATCAGCTTGTCCTGGTCGTACTTGGGGTCGAGTTGGCGGGTCTCGCGGATGGCGGCGCCGTAGTCGTAGGAGGTGTAGTTCTCCGGCATGCCCAGCCAGCCCCAGTTGGTGCCGCCGTAGGTCATGTAGAAGCTCTGCGAGGTCGCGCCGACCGCGATGTTCTGCTTGTAGAACACGTCGGCGAACCGGTCGTTGATGAGCTGGGCGCACTTGTCGTAGCCGGGGCCGCCCCACGGGTCGAAGGCGCCGCCCTGGAACTCGGCGGTTGCCAGCGGCTTTCCGGCCGCGTGGTCGTAGCTGATGTCGGGGACACCGTTCCACTTGGTGGGATCGGAGCAGTTGAAGCCCTGCGGATAGGAGTCGGCGCCGTCCACGTCCAGGGCGGCGTCACCGGAGTTGAAGGTGCCGTTGTTGTTGCCGACCAGCGGCACGGTGATGCCGTCGGCCTTCGCCTTGTCCTCCAGGTGCTTCATGTAGGTACGGCCGGCCGCCGAGCCGTGGTAGTACTCGTTCTCCACCTGGTACTCGATGACCGACCCGGTGCCGTCGGTGAGCTGGTGGCGTTTGATGATGCGGTCGATCTGCGTCTGCCACTCGTCGCTGTACTTCAGGTACTCGGGGTCGGAGGTGCGGGTGTTGCCCGCCGTGGTGGAGAGCCAGCCGGGGAAGCCGCCCCCGTCGACCTCGGCGTTGATGTACGGGCCCGGCCGGGCGATGACGTAGATGCCCAGGTCGTTGGCCATGTCGAGGAGCTTGTCCACGTCGCGGACGCCGGTGAAGTCGTAGACGCCGGGTGCCGCGGAGTGGTAGCCCCAGTCGAAGTAGAGCGACACCGCGTTGAAGCCCGCCGCCTTCATCTTCTGCAGGGTGTCGAGCCAGAGGGCCTGGCTGGGCAGCCGGAAGTAGTGGAACTCTCCCGACCACAGGTACGTCCGCTTCCCGTCGATCATGAACGAGTAGCCGTCGTACGTCACCGAGTGTGCCGCGGGCGAGGCCGCGGCCGGCGCGGCGGAGGACGCCGGGACGGCGCCCGCCGCGGGCTGTGCGCCCATGCCCGCTCCGCATACCAGGGCGATGGTCGCGGCGACCGCCAGGCGACGTCTGACTGCCCGGCGACCCGGGCCATGAGCCTTCATCTGGTCCTCCAGCAAGCTGATCGCCCCCCGAATACCAACCACTTGCACCAGAACTCGTGGCTTCAGAGGTTTGAATTATGTGCGAATCTGTTGGTGTGAGGAGTGTTGCGGGTCGGCGAGGGCGGCGCAAGACCTCGAACACCGTTGTCTTGTGAGGGCCGTGAGGTCGGCGGGGGCTGAAAAGCATTGCTGTGCAAGGGGTGTTGACGGGGCTCGTCGGCACCCTAAGATCCCTCTGCTCGAAGTGTCGACCATCGTACGGAATATCGAACGAAGGAATGAGCCGCATGCCTTCAGATGCCGGAGTGCCCCGCAGAACCGTCCTCACCGTCCTGGGCGCCGCCTCCCTCGCGGGGACGTTCGCCGCGGCTCCCGCCGGGGCCGCCGAACTCACCGGCACGACCGCGCGCGCCACCGCCGCGGAGCTCCCCGCGGCGGCCGCCCACTGGACCTTCGACGAGGGCTCCGGCACCACTGCCGCCGACTCCTCCGGCACCGGTCGCACCGCGACGCTCCAGGGCGCGGCGGGCTGGGGCACCGGCAAGGCCGGCGCGCACAGCCTGAACCTCACGGTAGGTGGCAACGCCACCGCGTCCGGGCCGGCCCTCGACACCTCCCGGGCGTTCACGGTGGGCGCATGGGTCAACCTCGCCCAACTCGGCGGCTACCAGACCGCCGTCAGCATCGACGGCAAGGTCGTCAGCTCCTTCTACCTGGGGCTGCGCGACGACACCGGCACCTTCGCCTTCGCCCGGCTGGGCTCGGACGCCACCCAGAACGCCGCGGTCGCGGCAGCCGCCTCGGCGCCCACCACCGGCACCTGGACCCACCTGACCGGGGTCAGCGACCCGACCGCCGGCGTCATCCGCCTCTACGTCAACGGCGTGCTGGAGGGGGAGACCGCCTACAGCGCGGGCTGGGCCGGCAGCGGCGACACCGCCGTCGGCCGCGCCCTCTACGGCGGTGGGCACGTCGACCAGTGGCACGGGCTGATCGACGACGTGTGGATGTTCCCGTCCGCCCTCGCCCCCGAGCAGGTCGCGGCGCTGGCCGGGGTCCCGGTGGAGAACACGACGCCGTTGCTGAGCGTGGACGTCGGCAACCCCGCGCACGCCGTGTCCCCCGTCCTGCCGGGTTTGATGTTCGAGGACATCAACCACTCCGGCGAGGGCGGCATCTACGCCGAACTGGTGCAGAACCGCTCGATGATGGCCAGCGACACCACGCCCCTCCACTGGTCCGCCGTCGGCGAGGCGACCCTCGCACTCGACACCGACACCCCGCTCAATGCCGCGCTCGACCGGTCCCTCAAGGTCGTGCTGCCGAGCAGCACGGGGGCGGGAAGCCGGGCCGGTGTCGCCAACGACGGCTTCTGGGGCATACCGGTGCGGCCCGAAACCGTCTACACCGCCCGACTGTTCGCCAAGGCGTCGCGACGTGTCGGCCCGCTCAGGGTGGCCATCGAGTCGGCGGACGGCAAGACGGTGTACGCCTCCGCCCATGTGCCCCACATCGGCACCGCCTTTCCCCGCCGCCCGTTCGAGCTGACCCTGCGGACCGGCTCGCGCCCCCCCGTGACCGGGGACGCCAGGCTGACCGTCACCACGGCCGACCCCGCCGCCGCGGGCGAGACCCTGTGGCTCCAGCACGTGTCCCTCTTCCCGCCCACCTACAACGACCGGCCCAACGGCCTGCGCATCGACCTGATGGACAAACTGGTCGCCCTGAAGCCGAAGTTCCTGCGCTTCCCGGGCGGAAACTTCGTCGAGGGCAACACCGTCGCGACACGGTTCAACTGGAAGAACACCATCGGCCCGGTCTGGGAGCGCCCGGGCCACATGGACGACGCCTGGGGCTACTGGTCCACGGACGGCCTCGGACTCCTCGAATACCTGGAATGGGTCGAGGACATGCACGCCCAGCCGGTCCTCGCCGTCTACGCCGGCTACTCGCTCAAGGGCGAACACGTCACCGGTCACGCGCTGGGGCCGTTCGTCCAGGACGCACTCGACGAGATCGAGTACGTCACCGGCCCCGTCACCAGCACCTGGGGCGCACGACGTGCCGCAGACGGACATCCGGAGCCGTTCCCGCTGGAGTTCGTGGAGATCGGCAACGAGGACTGGTTCGACTCCTCGGGGTCGTACGACGAGCGGTTCGCGGCCTTCCACGACGCGATCAAGGCGAAGTACCCGCATCTGAAGCTGATCGCCACGACGCCCGTGACGAGCCGCACGCCGGACCTGATCGACGAGCACTACTACCTCGCGCCGTCCGCCGCCCAGGCCGCCACCCACAAGTACGACAACCGGGACCGCTCTTCCACGAAGGTGTTCGTCGGGGAGTGGGCCGCGCAGGAGGGCCGCCCCACACCCGACCTCAACGCGGCGCTCGGCGACGCGGCCTGGCTGGCGGGACTGATCCGCAACTCGGACCAGGTCCTCATGGAGTGCTACGCGCCGCTCTTCTCACACGTCAGGAACAACGTCTGGGCCACCAACCTGATCGCCTACGACAACCTCACCAGCTACGTGTCGCCCAGCTACTGGGCACAGCACATGCTGACGAGCAGGCTCGGCACCACGGTGCTGCCCGCCACCGCACGTGCGCTGCCCGGCCTCGCCACCGTGGCCACCCGCTCCGGGAACCGCCTCCACCTCGCGGTCGTCAACTGCGGGACGCAGAAGGTGAGCGTGCCGGTCGAACTGAAGGGGCTGGCCAGAGGGGTCAAGAGGCGTGCCACCGCGACGGTCCTGACCGGCACCTCGCGCACCGCCACCAACACGCTGACGGAACCGGACACATTGGTGCCCAGGACGAGCACCGTCACCGGCGCGGCAGCGTCCTTCACCAGTACCGTGCCCGCGCTCTCGGTCACCGTACTGGAACTCGACCTGACCTGACCGCTCACTGCCCGGCGCCGGCACGGCCCGCACACTGCGCGGTCGTCAGGCGCCGGGTCGTCGGCCGAGCAGGCACCACCCGGTGACGGGCCGGCCGTGGCCGGGCCGCGGTCCGGGAGCACGCCGCCCGCGGCGGGGGCGTGAAGCAGGAGGGTCCGGCAAGACCCTCGCCGTCGACTGCGGGATCCGCCACACTCACGGGGCTTCTTACCGAGGCGGCTTATGGTGCGTCGCCATGACTCGTACACGTCTCTACCGCAACGGCTCCCTCATCCTGGAGGACTTTCCGACCGCTGACATCTCGGAATACGTGAACGATCCGGACGTGGCGGTCTGGCTCGACCTGTGCGATCCGTGCTCCGCCGACTTCGCGATGATCAGCGAGGAGTTCGGTCTGCACGAGCTCGCGGTGGAGGACGCGCGACACGAGCATCAGCGGCCGAAGCTGGACCGCTACCGCACCCATGCCTTCCTCAGCGCCTACGCCATCAGCGCGGACGAGACCGGAGGGCGGCTGACCGCAAGCGAACTGTCGGTGTTCATCACGCCCACAGCGTTGATCACCATCCGCCCCGACCACCGGTTCGACATCGAGAAGGTCGTCGAACGCTGGGACAACAACAGCGATCTCGCCAAGTACGGAGTGGGATTCCTGCTGCACGGACTCCTCGACCACATCGTCGATGGACATTTCGCCGCCGTGCAGGACCTCGACGACCGTATCGAAGCGGTGGAGGACCTGCTTTTCGACGAGGGACGCGAGCAGATGGACTCCGTCCAGCGGGATTCCTACGCACTGCGCAAGAACCTCACCAAGCTGCGCCGCGTGGTGCTGCCGATGCGGGAGGTCGTCAACAGCCTCCTCCGGCGTGACTTGCACATCGTCGCCGAGCCCTTGCTTCCCTATTACCAGGACGTGTACGACCACGTCCTCAGGGCCACCGAGTGGACCGAGTCACTGCGGGACATGATCACGTCCATCATGGAGACCAATCTGACCGTTCAGGGCAATCGCATGAACCTGATCATGAAGAAGGTCACCAGCTGGGCGTCGATAGTGGCCGTGCCCACGGCGGTCACCGGCTTCTACGGGCAGAACGTTCCGTATCCCGGAGTCAACACCCATGTCGGCTTCCTCACGTCCACCGGTGTCATGGTCGTGGCGTCCGTGCTGCTCTACTGGGTCTTCAAACGTAAAGACTGGATATGACCCACTGCAACGGCTTGGCTCGTTCCCTCCCGTTTCACGTGCCAGATCGCTGGAACGATCTCTACGGTTGTTCCCGTCGGCACACGACGAGCGACCGGAGCATGGGGGAGAACGGTGGAAGCCGAGTTGATGGCTCTGGCGGCCATGGGCGCCAGCAGCCTCACCACACTGGCGGTGCAGGATCTGTGGGGGTGGGGGAAGAAGAAGTTCGCCACGCTCCTCGGCCGAGGCGGCTCCGACGGACAAGCGGCAGCCGAAGAGGCACTTGAACGTCTGCGGCAGGAGTTGCTCGACGCGCGCCGCACCGGTGACGAGGACGCGGTGGCCACCGCTGAAGGGGCCTGGACGCAGCGCTTCCAGAGCCTGCTCGCCCAGCACCCCGAGGCCGCCGACCGGATGCGGGCGGTCGTCGGAGAGGTGGTGGAGCGGAGTCCCGCCCCGGTGGCGTTCGCCAACATCCTCCACTACGTCAACAACACCGCCGTACTCCAGGCGATGAACGCCTACTGGGCGCGGTGCACCACGGCGCACCACATGACGGCGCTGTTCCTTTGCGGCCTGCCGGGAGTGGGCAAGCGCACCACGGCCCGCCACTGGCTCCAGTCCCACCGCGACGCGCTACCGGAAGAGGTCCTCCAGGCCGATCTGGCACCGGACGAACGGGGCCGGCCCGCCGATCTGGCCGCGATCCTGGAGCGCTGGCTGGAGCAGCTGGGTGTCCCTCGCGAGGAGCGCCCCGCCGGGTTGGAGCAGAAGGCGTCGGAGGTGCGCGGGCAGCTTCGCCGCCGGCGGATGGTCGTTCTGCTGGAGAACGTCACCAGACTCGCCCAAGTCCGCCCGCTGCTCCCGGACTCGCCCCACACCGTGCTCCTGATGACCGGTCAGCAGGTGCCGACCGGGCTGGAGTCGTTGCTGGACTTCGAACCGGTCGAGGTCGCGCCCCTGCACGACGAGCACGCCCTCGAACTGCTCGTGAAGGTCAGCCGCAGTACCGAGAATCCCGAGCGGCTTCGGCCCGTCGTACGGCAGTTGGGCGGCCTGCCGCTCGCCGTACGGCTCATCGCGGGGCAGTTGAAGTCGCCCGTGCCGGGAATCCTGGAGGACATCACCGCACTTCTCGCGGATCGAGCCTCGCGACAGGAGCTGTTGACCGTGGACGACGCGCAGGACCTGCCCGGCGCACTCGACGTCAGCTACGCGAACCTGGCCGAAGGAACGGCCGTGCTCTACCGGAGACTGGGCATCCTGCCTCACGTCGACTTCCAGATGGACACCGTGTACGCGCTCCTGCCGGACCGGGACGCTTCCACGGCGCGGCGCGGTCTCCAGACGCTGATCTCGGCCCGGCTCGTGGAACGAGAGGGAGTCGACACCTATCGACTGCACCCGCTCGTCCACGACCACGCCGCGACCGTCGCGGAACGGGACGGGACAGGGCCCGAACGCGACGGGGTACGCGGCCGGATCGTGCGCCACTACCTTCACACGGCCGAGTCGGGCGAGGCGGCACTGTCGTCCCGCTGGCGACACGACCCCATGAACGTCTATACCGGCGAGGCGCGATCGACCGGGGAACGGGCGACGTACACGGAACGCGAACTCGCCCGCCGCCGCACGGGACTGCTCGCCGCTGTGCACCTCGCCCACGACAGCGGGCTGCACATGGAGGCCTGGCGACTGTGCCAGGGGTTGTGGACCTTCTACCTCCGCACAGCGAGTCACGCGGAGTGGATCGAGTCCCACGAGGTCGGCCTCGCCTCGGCCCTGGCGTGCGGTGACCGCATGGCGGCGGCACGTATGCACTACCAGCTGGGCTTCGCACACCTGGACCGCTGGAGCGTGGAGGAGAGCGACCCGAGCCGGGCCCGCGAACATCTCGGAGCGGCACTCGACATCGTCGGTGCGGGAACGCCCGATCGGAGCGAGGCGGAGCAGCGTACGCGGTCGAGTGCGTGGGAAGGACTGGCGCTCCTGGAGCAGAAGCTCAAGCGCCCGCAGCACGCGCTCGCACGCTTCGACCAGGCCGTGGCAGCGCTCGACGGGGTGAACCACCCCCGCGGTCTCGCCCTGCTGGCCTATCACCGGGCCGCCACGTACACCGCACTGGGGCGTCACGACGACGCAGAGCGCGCCCTGCGGGAGGCGCGCGAAGGCTTCGAGGCACTCGGCGCGGGCAAGGACATCGCCCTCAACGTCGGCAAGTGCTGGGTACGGACCGCGCTGGACCGGCGTGCCTGCGGGCGGCCCGGCGAAGCTGTCCGGGCTCTGGACGAGGCGGTCGCGGAACTGGCCGAGGCGGACTCCGCCTACGTTCTCGCCGCCGCTCATCTGCTCCGCGGCGACGTGTACCGGGACCTGGGCGACGACGGCCGGGCGACCGCCGATTGGGAGTGCTCCCGGGAGCTGTTCACGGCAGCCCGCAGCAATCGCGCGGAGGAAGCGCGGGAACGGCTGACCGGTTCAAGGAACGGGGGCGAGCTCCAGTAGGGCAGGGGGGAGCTGGTCGCTCGCGCGGACTTCGATCCGGACGGTGCCCCGCAGGTGGTGTCGCAGTGGAGACATCTGCGCCCATGCGTGGACGGCTGATGCGGCGAGGGGGTACGAGGTCGAAGCGGTGCGGTCGACCCAGTGCGCGCGCAGCCTGGTGTCGTCGGCGAAGAGCACGGTGCAGCCCTGGTCCGCCGCCTCCACCGCGATGAGACCGCACCCGGGAAACCGAGCGGCGACGTCGGACCACTTCACCGCTTCGGGCTGTGGATACCGCTCGTGCGGAAGCACGAGGACATCGGCGGACCGGGGCCACCGGAGGTCGGGGTCATCCGGGTCGGCGACCAGATGAGCACCGGTGACGGGGGTGTTCCACCTTCGCTGGAGCGCGGCGGGGAAACGGTGCACGCGGACGCCCGGCGCGAGGCCGCTGTCGTACGACGTCGTGGTGACCAGCATGGCGGGCAGGTGGGGAAGGCGACGTTCGTGGAGCGGTGAGACCGATGGAACGGGTATCGGTCGAGTCGCGGCGGGGCGGGAGGGCTCCGGCAAGCGCAGCCAGGAGTAGAAGAGCCGCCGCAACAGGGCCGCTGACCTGCCGGGTTCCGATGTCACGCGGTGCCTCAGGGCGATCAGTTCCGGATCGCCGCGCTGGGCTTGCGCGGCGCGCGCGAGCTGGGCCGGAAGCGGCTGTGCCGTGGCGAGCCGGGGCAGGACTTCACCGAGTCGCTCCATCGGAGATCCAGGAGCGACGACCAGGTCCCGGAACGCGCCGAGAACGCAGGGAATGCCGAGCGCGACTCCGTACGTCGTCAGTGATCCGTGGTCGCCGACAAGGAAATCAGCAGCGCACAGAGCGGCCTTCCATACCTCCGTCTCAGGGCGGGGAAGCATGAGACCCGCGTCGATCAGCGGAGCGAGCCAGGAATGCATCTGCCAGGCTCCGTGCCCGTACCAGGCGTTGGGATGAACAGCCGCCAACACGCGGAATTCGTCCGCCGGTAGTTCGGCGAGGGTGCGCCGCAGCACATCGGTCTGTGGCGATCCCAGGACAGAGCCTTGGCCCCACGTCGACGACACAACGACCAGACGCTGGCGCGGCAGCAGTCCGAGAGCGCGCCGATATGCCGGGCGGAAGGCGAGACCGGCCTTCAACTGGTCGAGACAGGGGTCGCCCGCGACGTGAGCTACCGGCAGAGCTTCAGGACACCCCTCAGCAAGTCGTTCGAGTTGCTCCTGATGGGACAGCACGATCGCGGACGGGATCAGTTTCCCGTCATGCACGAGCCACTCACGCGTGAGGCCGAAAGCTCCCTGCTCCCTGCTCCCTGCTCCCTGCTCCCTGCTCCCTGCTCCCTGCTCCCTGCTCCCTGCTCCCTGCCAGCGTTTTATTGTAACCGGCTCCGTGTGGTGTACATATGAGAGGGAAAGGAATCCTGTGCAGATCTCCGCCCCGACTGGTGGAAATGGCGACATCGAAATCCTGGGAAAGCGCGTCTTCCCACGGAACATAGAGCATGCCCCGTGAAGCGAGGAATTCCCTCGTGCCTTCGTCGAGCGCCGACGAACCCGTACTGGTGAAAAACACCTGGACCCGCTCATCGCTCTCGAAGGCGGACAGCAGATCCAGCAGTCGAGTTGCGGAGGTGATGTTGTGTACGACTCCGAGAACAGAACGCTCGGCGAGTACCGTGCTCCAGCGCCGTCCGTCACTGCTCAACGCCGCGGGGAGCCGTCCCGCCTCACCCACGTCCACCCCGCATGATCGTCCACTTCCGTCGGGTTACACGATAGCCATGCTCTGCGCCGGTGTCGTCGCACCTGGGCCCCGCCCGGCGGACCCCACCTGCTTCACGGTTCCGCCCGAGGCGTCGGTGTCCCGGTGCGCGCCGGTGGTGAGGCGGGGGTGCGCAGGCGGGCGGTGATGGCGTGGCCGATCGGCGTGGTGTCCGAGGTGGCGGGGAGGCGGAGGCGTTCGGCGAGGTCGCCGAGGTGGAGGTCGCAGGCGGTTTCGATCAGGTCGGCCAGGACGTCCGCGGCGGCGTGGGCGCGCACCGTGGCGGTGGCGAGGACGGCGGTGCCGATCAGCCCGGCGGGCCACCAGACGGCGGTGAGGGCGAGATGGAGCAGGCCCCAGGCGGCGAGGCGGGCGGTGGCGGCGTAGGTGTCGCGGGCGGTGGCGATGTCGGTGCGCAACTGGTCCGGGAGGACGGTCCACAGGCGGGGCCAGGCCAGGGCGAGGTCGTCCAGGCCGTTGAACCGGGCGATGCGGGTGGTGGTGCGCGCGAAGCGGTCTCCGGTCCGGGTGGGGCGCTCCGGGCGGGCGGGGCCGAGGCGGGCGCGGCGGCGCTGACAGGCACGCACCCGGGCGTCGTGGGCCGCGTCGTCCCGGCCGCCGGTGTCCCGGGCGGCTTGCAGGATCGCGGTCTTCAGTCGCCGCTGCGCCGTGTCCCACCGCTGTCGGCGCCGGGCGAGCAGCCAGGCGGCGGCGGGCCGGTCACCGGGCAGCGCCCACAGGCGCTCGACGAGGCCGCCGAGGGCACCGGCGAGCAGTCCGGCGCCGGCGCCTGCCAGCAGGATCGCGCAGGCGGCGAGCGCGACGGTGCCGGGGGCGTGAGCGGCGGGGCGGGCGGCGAGTTGTTGGAGCCAGGCGCTCAAGTGGTCCGTGGCGAAGGCGTGCGCCTGGCCCAGGTGCACGCCCGCGGCGAGCAGCCCGGTCCACAGCAGGCCGGGCAGGAGCAGGGCGTTGACCCACCGGTCGGCGAGTCTGGTGCCGATGCCGGCCAGGAAGGCGCCCGTCATCGCGGACGGGGGCGGTAGGGCCTCATGCGCGCGTCCTCGCCGTGGGCGGCGCAGATCGGCGCGGACGGGGTCTCCTCCGGGAGGACGACGCGGCTGCACCTGTCCAGCGGGCATGTCCATCCCGCAGGTTCACCGTCTTGCGGTGTGCGTCGCGCCGTTCCCAGTCCCGGCGGCAGGGATGGCAGGCGGCGGGTGAGTCCGGGCAGGCCCTGCCGGGCGCATGCGTCCTCGATCGCGTCGATCAGCGCGGACACGCGACGATCGTCGGGGGCGCCCCGGCCGGCGAGCAGCGTCAGCAACTCGGCGAGCTGTGCCTGGGCTCCGCCGTCGCGGATCGTCGTCGCCAACTCCGGCCAGCGGCTGAGCTGATCGCACAGCATCCCCACCCGGTCGCTCACCGCTTCGTCCATGCCTGCCCCCTCTGCCGGCCTCGGACGGGCGGCACGAGCCCCGGCACCGGCCCCGCGCCGGCGGGTGAAGCCGCTCCTCCCGAAGCAGCACGAGCATAGGCCGCGTCAGCCGGTGCGGTGGGTAGCATCTGCCAAACGCACACCGCTCGTGCCACGTCGTCACCACACCGTCTGGGCAGGTGTGTTGATCGGCTTCCAGGGTGAGCCGTTCTCCGGGGGGATGTCTGTCATGCCGGACCGCGAGGCGGCGCTCGCCGCCCTCCACCACCACCTCGACCGCGCCGTCGGCGACCCCGCGCACTTGCTCGGGGCGCAGGCCATGAACGCCGCGCACGCCCTCGCCGGCGCCGCCGATCCCGCCTGCGACCTCGCCGCCGCCCACGCCCTGGGCTGGTACCACTGGGTGCGTCACCTCGTCCTTCCCCGAGGCCTCGACCGGGACGATCTCGCCGCCGCGGTTCGCCTGCTGGCCCTGGTCCACCGGACACACCCGCGGTCCACCCCCGAAGCTCTGCACGGGACGTTGCAGCGGCTCGTCGCCGAGAGCCCGGTGCCGGATGCCGATGACAGCGCCGCAGCCGCCCTGCATGTCCGTGCCGTCGACCTGCTGCGCGCCTACGAGCGCACGCAGCGGCGGGAGTTGCTGGAACAGGCCGTCTCCGTGATGCGCACGCTGATCACCATGCTTCCCGAGGAGCATCCCGCCCGCGCCGCGGTCCTGAACAGCCTCGGGTCCTCCCTGCGAAGCCTGGTCGAACGCGGCGGCGACGCAGGCCTGTTGGAGGAGGCGGTGCGGGCGAGCCGTCAGGCGGTGGCCGCCACCCCAGGCGAGGATCCCGACCGCGCCTTGTACCTGAACAACCTCGGGAGCCACCTGCGGTTCCAGTTCGGGCGCGTGGGCGAGGTGGGTCTGCTGGAGGAGGCGGTCGAGACGGGCCGTCGGGCGGTGGCCCTCACCCCGGACGAGGGCCCCTACCGTCCCATGTGCCTGAAAAACCTCCACACAGCTCTGGGCCTTCTGTACGAACACACCGGCGAGGTGGGCCTGTTGGCGGAGGCGGTCGAGACGGGCCGTCGGGCGGTGGCCGCCACCCTCGACGACGATCCCGACCGTGCAGGGCGGCTGGGCGACCTCGGCATCGACCTGCGCGTCCTGTTCGAACGCACCGGGGAAGTGGGCCTGTTGGCGGAGGCCGTCGAGGTGAGCCGTCGGGCGGTGGCCCTCACCCCCGATGACCACCCCGACCGGGCGGAGCACCTGAGCAACCTCGAACACGCACTGCACATGCTGTTCGAACGAGCGGGCGGTGAGGTGAGTGTGCTGGAGGAGGCGGTCGAGGTGGGCCGTCGGGCGGTGGCCGCCACCCCCGACGACGACCCTGGCCACGCCGCCCGTCTGACCGACCTCGGGATCGATCTGCAGGCCCTGTTCGAGCGCACCGGCCGCGTCGATCTGCTCAGGGCGGCGGTGCGGGCAGGCCGTGAGGCGGTGGACCTCACCCCCGACGACGCCCCCGACCGCGCCGTCCATCTGAATCCCCTCGGGGCCTCCCTGCGGTTCCTGTACGAGCGCACCGACGACGCGGAGGTGCTTGAGGAGGCGGTACGGGTGAGCCGTCAGGCGGTGGCTGCCGCGCCCGACGACCATCCCGACCGTGCCATGTACCTGAACAACCTCGGGGCCGCCTTGCTGAGGCGGTTCGAGCGCACCGATGACGCGTGTGCGCTGGAGGAAGCGTTGTCGACAGGCCGTCGGGCGGTGGCCCTCACCCCCGACGACCACCCCAACCTCGCGATGTACCTGAGCAATCTCGGGTTCACCCTGCGGGCCCGGTTCGAGCGCACCGGCGAGGCGGAGGTGCTGGAGGAAGCGGTACGGGTGGGCCGTCGGGCGATCGACGCCACCCCGGACGACCACCCCAACCTCGCGATGTACCTGAACAACTTCGGGCTCGCCCTGCGGGTCCGCTTCGAGCACACCGGCGAGATCGCCGCGTTGCGGGAAGCCGTGGAGATCGGCCGTCGCGTCGTCACCCTCACCCCCGACGACCGCCCCGACCGGGCCGCGGCCCTGAGCAATCTCGCGAACGCCCTGCGGGTTCTGTTCGAGCGCACCGGCGAAGAGGGGGTGCTTGAGGAGGCGGTACGGGTGAGCCGTCGGGCGGTGGCCGCCACGCCCGACGACCACCCCCACCTCCCCGCGACCCTGAACAGCCTCAGGAACGCCTTGCAGAGGCAGTTCGAGCACACCGGCGAGATGGGGACGCTCAAGGAGGCGGTACGGGTGAGCCGTCGGGCGGTGGAGGCCGCGCCCGACGTTCACCCCGACCGCGCCATGTACCTGAGCAATCTCGGGATCGCCCTGCAGAGGCAGTTCGGGCACACCGACGACGTGGGGGCGCTTGAGGAGGCGGTGCGGGCGGGCCGTGCGGCGGTGGCCGCCACTCCCGCCAACCATCCCGACCGCGCCGTCTACCTGAATCCCCTCGGCAACGCCCTGCGGCTCCTGGCCGAGCGCACCGCGGAGACCGACCTCGTGGCACAGGCGTGTGCCTGCTACCGCGAGGCCGCGGACACCTCGACCGGTGAGACGATGTCCCGGATCCGCGCGTACCGGTCCTTCGCGCTCCTGACCTCGGGCCCCGGTGCTCCCCAGGCCGCACTGAAGGCCGTGGAGGACGCCATCGATCTGGTGGGCGCCCTCGCTCCGGGCAGTCTGGCCCGCGCGGACCGCGAGCACCAGCTCAGCCGCCTGCCAGGTCTGGCGGGGGAGGCCGCGGCCGCCGCGCTGGGCGCGGGCCGGCCCGTGCGCGCCGTGGAGCTGCTGGAACGCACCCGCGGCATCCTCGCCGCCGAAACCCTCGGCATCCGCAGCCGCGACACGGCCCGCCTGCGCGAGCGCGCGCCCCACCTCGCCGTCGAACTCGACCGGCTGCGCGCCCGACTCGACGCCCTGAACCGTCCCCGCTCCGTACTGGCGCAGGAGAGCACCGCGACCGAGGCGACCCTCGCGGCGGACCGGCGCCTGGCCGAGGACCGGCGCGCGACGCACGCGGCGTGGCAGAGCCTGCTCGGGCGGATCCGCGGCCTGCCGGAGTTCGAGGACTTCCTCCAGGCGCCCCCCATCGACCGGCTCGCCCGGGACGCGCACGACGGCCCCATCGTCTTCGTCACCACCAGCCCCGGCCGCTGCGACGCGCTCGTCCTGTCCGACACCCCCGACAGGCCCGTCCAGGCCGTGCCCCTGAACGGCCTGACCCACGAGATCGCCGTCGCCCACGCGGACCACCTGCAGGCCGCCGTTCAGGCCACCACCGACCCCCGACTCGCCCCCAGGGAACGCGCCGCAGCCCAGCGGGAGATCCTCGCGGTCCTGGCCTGGCTGTGGGACACCGTCACCGAACCCGTCCTCACCCGACTCGGCCACACCGCCGCCCCCCGCCCCGGTGCGCCCCGGCACCGTCTGTGGTGGTGCCCTGTCGGGGTGCTGTCCGCCTTCCCCCTGCACGCCGCCGGCCACCACGCCGACGCCCCTGACCGGTCCGGCGGCCCGCGCACCGTGTTCGACCGCGTCGTCTCCTCCTACGCCACCACCGTGCGCGCCCTCGCGCACGCCCGCACCCGCCACGCCGGCCCGGCAACCCCCGGCACCCTGATCGTCCCCGCCGCCGACACCCCCGGCACCGTCCCCCTCCCCGGGGTCCGGTCCGAGACGAGGGCCCTCACCCGTCTCATCCCGGACGCCCACCTGCTCGACCCCGCGTCACGCGCCGCGGTCCTGCGCGCGCTGCCCGGCCATCGGGTCGCCCACTTCTCCTGCCACGGCCACGCCGACTGGAACGACCCGTCCCGAAGCCGCCTGGTCCTCCCCGACCACGCCACCACCCCGCTGACCCTCGCCGACATCACCACCCTGGACCTGACCGCCGACCTGGCCTACCTCTCCGCCTGCGACACCAGCGTCACCGACCCCCGCCTCGTCGACGAGTCCCTGCACATCACCGGCGCCTTCCACCTCGCCGGCTACCAGCAGGTCATCGGCACCCTGTGGCCCGTCGACGACCGGACCGCCGCCGAAGTCGCCACCGCCTTCTACACCCACCTCACCTGCGGTGGCACCACCCCGGCCCAGACCCACCGCAGCGCCCACGCACTGCACCGGGCCACCACACGCCTGCGCGACCGCTACCCCAACACCCCCAGCCTGTGGGCCGCGTACACCCACACCGGCCGCTGATCCCGCGCCCCGCGCCCACGCGCGTGCCCCGTCGCCCCCCGGCCGCTGCCGCAGCAGCGCACCCTTTCGGCATGGTCCGGGCCGGCCCGGCGTCGGCAGCCGCTGGAACAACCGCCCGACACGGGGGAGACCTGCCGCGGAAGCGCCAACTTCCTAATGCCGCTCAGCCGTTGCTCAGCGCTCGCAGCACTGCCCCCAGATGCTCCAGCGCCTCGGGGACGCCGGCCTCGACGGCCTTCCGGCACCACTGCTCGCCTTCGGCCACGTCCCCGGCCATGGCGAGACCCAGCCCCAGGAGCTCCATCGACCGGCCGTTGCCGGCCTCGGCACCCCTGCGCCACCACCGATTCGCCTCGGCCTCGTCACCGCGTCGCGAGGCCATCTCTCCCGCGAGGAACATGGCCGAGGGATCTCCCGCCTCGGCCGCCGCCCGGAACCACCGCTCGGCCTCGGCCTGCTCGCCGTGCCGGGCCAGCCTGAACGCCAGTGAGACCATGGCCAGGACGTCCCCGCCCTCGGCCGCGCCGCGCAACCAACGCTCCGCCTCGGCAGCCTCCCCGCGCTCCTCCAGCAGGTGGGCCATCCTCGTCATCGAACCCGCGAGCCCGGCGGCTGCCGCCTTCCGGTACCACACCTCGGCCTCGGCGGTGTCGCCGCGCTGCTCCAGCAGTCGGCCCAACAGCTCCATCGCAGCAGGCTCCTCGGCGGACCGCCGGTACCACTGCTCGGCTTCGGCCTTGCGCCCGTGCTCGTCCAACAGCATTCCCAGCATGAGCATCGACCGCAGATGCCCACCCTCGGAGCCCTTGCGGTACCACTGCTCCGCTGCCGCCAGATCGCCTCGGCGTTCGAGCAGCGACCCCAGGTGGAACATGGGCTCGACACGCTCGGTGGCTTCGGCGGCCACCCGGTAGAACTCCTCCGCGTCGGCCACTTCCCCGCGGTCCTCGTGCAGCAGCCCCAATCCCGTCAGCACATGGGACAACAGCTCGGGAAAGTCCGGGTCGTACGGCGCCTCGGTGATGACCCGTGCGGCCTCCCGCAACCGCCGCTCCTCATCGGCCGGCTCTCCGCGCCCGGCCGCGAGCCGGGCGAGCGCGTTGAGGGCGTGGGCCTGCGCCAAGGGGCTCACAGCCGCCTCCGCCGCCCGGCGGTACCACGCCTGCGCCCCGGCGAGGTCCGTCCGCTGCTCCAACAGGGCCCCGCCCCTGAGCACCGCCAGGGCGTCCCCGCGCTCCGCCCCCTCCCGGTACCACCGCTGTGCACCCGTGACGTCGCCGCGTTCCTCCAGCGCGGTTCCCATGGCCCCCCACGCCGGGACGTGGCCGGCATCGGCAGCACGCCGGTACCACTCCTCCGCGTCGGCGAGGTTCCCGCGTTCGTGGAGCAGCGCGCCGAGCCGGACCATCCACTCGGGGCTGCCGGCCATGGCGGCTTCCCGGTAGCAGCGCTCTGCCTGCTCCGGCTCTCCTCGTTGAAGAAGCAACCAGCCGACATGGCCCATCCCGGGGGCATGTCCCGCTTCGGCGGCCCTGCGGAACCACACCTCCGCCTCGGCAACGTCACGGCGGTCCCTGAGCAGGATGCCCAACTCGACCATCGCTTCCGGGTCTCCGGCCTGGGCGGCCTCGCGGTACCGCTGCTCCGTCTCCATCTCGCCCCCGTCCTCGCGCGCCGGCCGAGGAAGGCGGCGCCGCAGTCCTCCCGCGGATTCTCCTCCGCACCGGCAGGACGGAGAAGGGGGCGCTGTCATGCCCGTCTCGCAGGACTCCTCGCTCCAGGCGACCGGAACGCACTGAATTACCGCACAGGAATTCGTCCTTGCCCAAAGGGAACTCCATAAACCCCACCAGGAACCGACGTACAGTTATGCAACAGTAGGCTGCACGGGATTACCCCAGCCTCGTACGCAACAGTCGAATTTCCCCTTGCGGCCCTACCCGGCCGGCTGTAGCGTGTGGCACGCAAAGTTGAGGGTGCTGCGAAGCAGCGTACCCGCCGCGTGGCACGGTCACATCTCAGGCTTATTCAAATGAAAGTCCCTGCATCGCGCGCGCTTTGAGAAAACCGGGGGGACAGAGGGATGTATTCCCTATTGACGCGATTATGGGAATGGTGTCGACTCGGGCGCCTGATTCTGAGTGTCGTCGCAGGCCTGACGGTGTTGTCGCGCGCCACTCTCCTCACCGCGACCCCGGGGCGAACACACGGGTCCGGGACCGCCCGCCCATCCTCCCGGCCCATCCGCGCGCGTGGCTCACGAGGAGCCTGCCGTACCCGTGCGGCCGCCAGGGTGCCGGCGAGGGGCGGCGGGCCGTGCCCGGGGCCGGCCGAGCCGTCCGGAACGCGCCCGCGGCCCATTCGGCGATCGCGAGCGTTCCCGCGCACCGCCGGTGACGCGGCCGTGGTCCCCGCATCAGGCATGACCAGCGGCGATACCAACACGCGGGCCGACACCGGCGACGTGCCCGTGCACCATCCGCACCCTCTAGCGCCGTCCATCCGGCGCGCCCGCCACACAAGCCCACGCATCCCGTGGAGGCACCCCATGGACGCGGTCGGTTCCCGGCCTTTCGATCCACGCGACCAGGGCGCCGACCGGATCCGATAGTTCCGCCCGAAAGACGACGGGGGAGTTCCGCCATGCCCGAGCCCACCAGCACACCCACCGGCACGCCCGCCCGCACGAACCGGCCGGCCGACACATCCCGCGTGCGGGCGAACGCCCAGATCACCATGGATCCGGAAGCCATCGATCTGCCGTCGCTCGTGCCGGTCATGTACACCTTCATGTTCCGGAACATCTCCAGCGACGGCTTCGCCTTCAGCGATCCTCAGTCGCCGGGCGACATCTCCCGGAACTCGAAGCCGGGTTGCATCATCGCCGCGCCCTCCTTCCCGGCCGACACCCCCGGCATCGACGAGGACTACGTCTTCAACTGGGTGCGCGACGGGGCCATCACGGCCATGGAGGTGGCCAAGGCCGACATGCCCGCCCGCCCGGGCGGGACGGTGCAGACGCTCAACGACTACGTGCAGTTCGCCGACCTGTGCCACTCCAACGCCCAGCCGCCGCTGACCAAGGGGCACGCCTGCTTCAACATCGCCGGCGACGCCCGCCCGTGGACCGAGCAGAACGACGGTCCGGCCCTGCAGACGATCACCGTCCTGGCCGCCTACGACCAACTCGACGTCGGCACCCAGAAACGGGCGGTCGACCTGGTGAACGCGAACGTGGCCTACCTCCTCGGCGTCTACCAGGCCCCCACCACGAACCTGTGGGAGGAGCACAGCGGTTACAGCTTCTTCGCCCGCTCCGCCCAACTGCGCTGCTTCGAGGAGATCCAGGCCTCGACGGTCGTCGGCATCGACAAGCCGACCGGGCTGCGCCCCGCCATCAAGTGGCTGCGCCAGGCGCTCGCGAGCCACTGGGACGGAAGCGTGTACGTGAGCATGCTGGCCGACCCCGGTGACGGGGCCCAGCCGTCGCCGCAGAACCCGGTCGTCAGCGGTTACGACCCGAACATCGACATCGTCCAGTCGGCCGTCTACGGCGCCGTTCCCGTCACCGACACCAAACTGCTGGCCACGGCGGCCCGACTGCGCTCGCAGTGGGAGGAGGGCGGCATCGCCTTCTACCCGATCAACAAGGCCGACAAGGAAGCGTTCGGCATCGGGCCGCTGTTCGGCCGCTACCCGGGCGACGTCTACGACGGCGACACCGCGCACCCGGTGCTCGGCGGCCACCCCTGGGCCCTGTCCACGTGCAACGTCGCGGAGCTGCACTACAAGCTGGCCGCCGCGATCAAGTCCAGCGGCAAGGTCCCCCTGGACGACCTGTCCGCACCCTTCTTCGCCCAGTCCGGCATCGACGCGTCGACGGCCCCGGCGGCGGCAGCCGCCGCCCTGGCGGCCACCGGCGACGCCATGGTGCGCGCCGTCGTCTACCACAGTGACAACCTGGAGCTCTCCGAGCAGTTCGACGGCACCACCGGCTTCGAGCGCAGTGTGCACAACCTGACGTGGAGCTATGCCGCCTACCTGTCCGCCATGCGGGCCCGGGCCGAGGCCGTGTGACCCATGGCCGACCGACGCGCAACCCCAACCCCACACCGGTCCCGGCCACGCCCGGCAGCGGAGGAGTGACTGCCCCATGTACGCGAAGTTCCCCGAGGGGGCGGCACAGCGCACCGACCCCGCGGCGGCGGCCGAGATCCTCTACGACGCCGTCATCGTCGGCGGCGGGATCGCCGGCGCCCTCATCGCCTCGCGGCTGAGCGCCGCCGGCAAGAGGGTACTGATACTCGAAGCCGGCCCGGCCGAGGACCTCACCCTGAGGGGCTACGAGAGCTACCTCGACCGCTTCTACTCGGCCACCGGCAAGGACAACCAGTCCCCCTACCCGGTCGTCGCAGCCGCCCCGATGCCCCGCGGCACCGACGCACGCCGCATCCCCCCGGGCGCGCCCGACGCCTCGGCCTACCTCGTCCAGAGCGGGCCCTTCGCCTCCGACACCACCTACACCCGGGTCCTCGGCGGCACCACCATGCACTGGGAGGCCAAGACGCTGCGGATGCTCCCCGAGGACTTCCGGATGCGCACGCTCTACGGCGAGGGGGCCGACTGGCCGCTCACCTACGAGGACCTCGCCCCGTACTACACCGAGGCCGAACGCGAGATCGGCGTCTGCGCCGACGTGGCGGACCAGGCCTACCTCGGGATCACCTTCGACGAGGACTACGTGTTCCCGATGAAGGGGCTGCCCCTTTCGTACCTGGACCGGATGGTCGCCAGGGACCTCGACGGGATGCCGGTCGAGCTCGACGGGGAGCGGCGCGAGCTGCGGGTGCGGCCGTTCCCGCAGGGACGCAACGGGATACCGAACCCGGCCTACGACGGCGGGAAGGGCTACCAGCCGCGAGGGGCGGTGAGCACGTACCAGGTCGAGGTCGGCGGGCGGTGCCAGGGCAACAACAACTGCGTGCCCATCTGCCCGGTGCAGGCCAAGTACCACGCCGGCAAGACCCTCGCGGTGGCCCTGCAGAGCGGCCGGGTCGACCTGGTGGCCCAGGCGGTGGCCTACAAGGTGCACGTCGACGAGCGGACCGGCCGGGTGACCGAGATCGAGTACCGCCGCTACGACCGGCCCGACAGCCCCGGCTTCACCACCGTGCGAGCCCGGGGCCGGCTGTTCGTCCTGGCCGCCAACGCGGTGGAGAACCCCCGGCTGATGCTGGCCTCCGGGCTGCGCGGCTCCAGCGGCCTGATGGGGCGCAACTTCATGGACCACGCCTACCTGTTGGCGTGGGCCCTGCTGCCGGAGGTGGCCGGCACCTTCCGGGGCACGAACTGCACGGGCGGCATCACCGACCTGCGCGGGGGCCGCTTCCGCCGCCGCCAGGCGGCCTTCAGCGTCGACATCCACAACGACGGCTGGGGCTGGGCCCGGGGGGCGCCGATGACCGACCTGGCCGACCTGGTGGACGCCGGCGGCCGCTACGGCGAGTCCCTCCGCCAGGGCCTGGTGGACCGGGTCTCCCGCCAGCTGCAGCTGGCGTTCATGGTCGAGGTCCCCGCCAACCCGAGCAACCGGATCACCGTGGACCCGGCCTACACCGACCACCTGGGGAACATGCGGCCCATCCTCACCTACGACATCCCCGACTACACGATGCGGGGCGTGGCGTACGCCCGGCAGCTGTCCAGGCGGATCTTCGCCCGCCTCGGAGCCGAGGACCACACGGCGTACGACCCGAACTTCTGGGGCTACGCCGTGCACGCAGGCGAGGGATACGAGATCCGGGGCGGCAACCACCTTGCCGGCACCCACACGATGGGCAGCGACCCGTCGACCTCGGTCGTCGACGCGGACCAGCGGAGCTGGGACCACGAGAACCTCTACCTGGTCGGCGGGGGAAGCATGCCCACCGTGGGCACGTCGAACGTGACGCTCACCATCGCCGCCCTGTGCCTGCGCAGCGTCCGGGCCATGCTGGCCCGGCTCGACGCGGAGACCGCACCGATCGCCGTGGAGGTGGCCCGGTGACCGCGTCGACCATCGACGACCGTGACGACCTGATCAGCTATCTGCACGTGGCGATGGCGCTGGAGCACGCGACCATCCCCCCGTACCTGACCGCGTACTACTCCATACACTCCACCACCAACTCCGACGCCGCCCACATCATCCGGGTGGTCGCGGTGGAGGAGATGCTGCACCTGACCCTCGTCGCCAACGTCCTGAACGCCATCGGCGGCAGGCCCGACCTGACCCGCCCCGGCTTCGTGCCGTCCTACCCGGCCTACCTGCCCGACGGGGAGAGCGACTTCACCGTCGACCTGCGGTCCCTGTCCCCGGAGGCGGTGGAGACGTTCTGCAAGATCGAGCGGCCGGGCCGGGCCCCCAGCGCCGACGCACGGCTGCTGCGCACACCGGACGGCGGGAGTCCGGTGCTGGCGTTCAGCCCGACGGCCGAGGGGATGCGCTTCTACAGCATCGGCGAGTTCTACGCGGAGATCATCGAAGGCCTCGAAAAGGTGGCGGCCGGCGACCCGGGGCTCTTCTCCGGAGACCCGGCGCTGCAGGTGGGGCCCGAGTACTTCTACTCCGGCGGCGGGTCGGTGATCGTCGTCTCCGACCTGGACTCGGCCTGCCGGGCGCTGCGCTTCATCGCCGCGCAGGGCGAGGGCCTCGACTCGGGCATCCACGACGCGGACGGGGAGCTGGCCCACTACTACCGGTTCCGGCAGCTGCAGCTCGGCCGCTACTACCAGGTGGGCGACGACCCCGACGCGCCGTCCGGGCCGCCGCTCAGTGTCAGCTGGGACGACGTGTACCCGGTGAAGGTGAGCCCCCGGCTGGCCGACTTCCCGGCGGGATCGGAACTCGCCCGTGCCGCCCGGGACTTCAACGCCGCGTACGGGGCCTTCCTCGCCCTGCTCACCAGGGCGTTCACCGGGCAGCCGGGCCTCTTGCAGGACGCCGTCTGCGACATGTTCCGCCTGCGTGACGGGTTCACCCAGCTGGTTCGCAACCCCCTGCCGGGCAGCGACGGCCTGCACGCCGCCCCGACCTTCGAGATCCCGGCCGCGGTCGGGTCCGATCCGGGGGCCTCCCGGTCCGCCGGCAAGACGGAGCGGGCGGTGGCACGGTGACCGCCCCGTCGTTCGAGGAGTTCCTGCGCCTGTCGGTCGACCTCACCGCCTTCGGGGAGACCGAACTGCTCGGCACCGGTCTGGCCCGGCAGTACCTGGCCAAGGTGCGGGCCGCCTGCGGCGACGAGATCGTCACCGCCCTCCTGGACGCCCACCGGGCGGCCCGGGCCGACGCGGCCGGTGACGCCGGCAGCCCCGACCGGATGCTGCTCGACCGGATCCTGCTCGACCGGTCCCTGCGCCACCGCATCTTCAGCGACGAACGCCTCGGACCGGTGGCCCGAGGTGTGATCAAGCTCTGGTACGCCGGGATGTGGTACGCGCTGCCCCCCGAGTGGACCGACCGCTACGGGGCCCACGCCGCGGGCGAGGCCTCCACGGTCACCGCCGCCTCCTACCAGGAGGGGCTGCTGTGGCGGGCCATCGGCGCCAATCCTCCCGGCGCCAAGGGGCCCGGCTACGGCTCCTGGGCCCAGCCACCCCGCATCGAGGACCGCTACCTGAATGGGGCGACGAAATGACCGACTTGGCGGGCCGCCTCGGCCCGGACAAGGTGAAGCTCGGCGTCTGCTGCACCCTGTGGTGGAACGACGACTTCCCCGCCATCGACGCCGGCATCTCCTTCGGCCAGGCCGTGAGCGAGATGGCGCTCGCCGGCTTCCAGGGCTGCAGCATCGGGCACAAGTACCCCTCGGACGCCGCCGCGCTCAAGGCCGCCCTCGATCTGCGCGGCCTGCGGGTGTCCGAGCCCTGGACGAGCACGTACTTCACGATCGGCAAGATGCGGCACAAGACGATCGCCGCCTTCGAGGAGACGCTGGCCCACATCAAGGCGCTGGGCGGGACCGAGCTGGTCGTGGCCGAGTTCGGAGCCTCGTCGCACCTGCTCCCCGTCGACGTGTTCGCCAACCGTCCCGTCTTCACCGACGCCCAGTGGGACGCCCTGACGTCGGGCCTGGACGAGCTCGGCAAGATCGCGGGCTCGGCCGGGATGAAGCTCAGCTATCACCACCACATGGGTACCGGCGTCATGACCCGGGCCGACGTCGACAGGCTGATGGCCTCGACCGATCCGGCACTGGTCCACCTCCTGCTCGACACCGCCCACATCGCCTTCGCGGGCGACGATCCACTGGACCTGGCCAGGGCGCACGCCGACCGCATCGGCCACGTCCACCTGAAGAGCATCCGGCCCGAGGTCGTGAGCCGGGTGCGGGAAGAAGGCCTGTCGTTCCAGGAGGGCGTCGAGCTCGGCGTCTTCACCGTGCCCGGGGACGGCGCGATCGACTTCCGGCCGATCCTGGAGGTGCTGGCCGACGCCGACTACCAGGGGTGGCTGGTCGTGGAGGCCGAGCAGGACCCGAACAAGGCCAACCCGCTCGAATACGCCAAGAAGGCCCGCGCCTATCTCGCCGACGTCCTGGGCTGGTAGCGAACGGAGGACCCGGGAATGAACGAGACATTCGAACGGGACGTGTTCTTCAGCTTCTTCATGTTCACGGCCGACCTGAGGCCGCAGGACGCGCGGTACACCGCGGTCCTGATCAATCATCTGAAGGCCCTCACCGACATGGGCTACGACGGCTTCGACCTGCACATCGCCCCGCAGCCCGCGACCGTCGACCACAAGCTCGAAACCGACAGCTACGTCGCCCTCAAGAAGGCGTTCGACCAGGCGGGGCTGAAGGACGTGAAGTTCACGACCAATGTCGGGACCACGCGGACCTTCGACCCGACGTCGCCCTACGAGGAGCAGCGCAGGCGGGCCCTGTCCTACCTCACGTCACGCGTCGACATCACACGGGTCCTGGGCGGCGACTCGATCATGTCGGGGCCGTTCCTCTACCCGTACGGCGTCTTCCCGGTCACGGACGCCGACGAGCCGCTGTGGAGCGACGCCCTCCAGGACTGGATGAAGTCGCGCTATCGCGCGGCGCGTTCCGTCTTCGAGGACCTGGCGGAGTACGCCGCGGCGCGCGAGGTGAAGCTCGCCATCGAGCCCGTCAAGAGCTGGGAGACGCCGCCACCCAACATGGTCTCCGAGGCACTGGACTTCCTCGACGGCTTCGAGCACTCGGGGGCCGGCGTGACGATCGACACCGCGCAGGTCGTGATGGAGAGCCAGGGCCCGTCGGTCTTCCGGGACAACGTCGCGCGAGCGGTCCGGCGGGACCGGCTCCACTACGTCCACATCTCCGCGCCCGACCGGGGTGCGGTGAAGGACAGCTGGATCCCGTGGGACGTCGTCCGGAACGAGATCGAGCCGGTGTATCGCGGGCCGTACCTCGTCGAGGTGTTCAACGCGATCCCGCCCTTCGTCAGCTCCATGCGCATGGCACGCCGGCGGTTCTGGCGGCCCGGCGAGGACGACCCGGTGCCCGGCGTCGACAGCGCCTACGACGTCGCGAGGGCCGCACTGGAGGAACTGCGGGAGCAGGTCATCACTCCTTCCGCCCAAGTGCCCGGGAAAGGTGCCGCATGCTAGCCCAGGTGTCGGATCCCATCATCATGGTCGTGAAGCAGTCGGGCGACGTCCGCATTCACACCTTCGTCGCCTCCTTCGCGTACAGCAATATCGCGAACGCCACGCACATCATCGAGACCAGGAACCAACTGGTGCTCGTCGACGGGCAGTTTCTCGTTCCCTACGCGAGGGCGTTCAGGGACTACGCGGACAGCCTCGGCAAGCCGATCGAGCGGCTGTACGTCTCCCACCGGCACCCCGACCACTGGTTCGGTGTGGGGGCGGCGTTCGGCGACGTCCCGATCCACGCGCTGCCCGAGACCATGAGCTTCATCCAGGAGCACGGGGAAGCGTCGAGGAGCGACCACTGGAAACTCGGCGACCTCGTCCCGGACCGGATCGTCGTGCCCAAGCAGGCCGTCGGCCCCGGCACCGAGACGATCGACGGGGTCAGGTACCTCTTCGACCGGGTGACAGAGACAGAAATCGACTTCCACCTGACCATCAGGCTTCCTGATCTGGGAGTCTATTTCACTCAGGACCTGATCTACAGCGGCACCCATCTGTACCTGACACAGCACATGGACCACTGGATCCAGGTGCTCCAGGAAATGCTGCTGTCCGACTACGACCTGTTCATGCCGGGCCACGGCCTGCCGGCCGACAAGAACGAGGTCGCTCGCAACATCGAGTACCTCTCGGCCGCCCGGCAGGCGATCGGCAACGGGCTGACGGGCGACGCCTTCAAGGGTTTCATGCTCCAGCGGTATCCCGAACGCAAGTGCCCGGGGATATTCGACATCTACCTGCCCCGGCTGTTCGGCGGCGCGAGCGACTACTGACCCCGGAGGCATTCGGACCATGAACGAGACCTGCACCGTAGGGCAGTACCTGGTGGACCGGCTCCGCCAACTGGGGCTGGGTCACCTCTTTTCCATCGCGGGCGACTACTCGATCGAATGGCTGAACCGCTACGTCGCGCCGAGCGGCATCGAGATCATCGAGGAAGTCAACGAGGTGAACGCCGGTTACGCGGCGGACGGATACGCGAGGCTGAAGGGCGTCGGGGCGCTCTGTGTCACCTACTCCGCGGGCGCACTGTGTGCCGTGAACGCCGTCGCCGGCGCTTATGTCGAGAAGGTTCCGCTCGTGCTGATCAACGGCACACCGAGCATCAAGAAGACCATCGTCTTCGAGCAGACCGGCTTCAGCGCGCATCACTTCATCAGCGGACGTGAAACGGACCTTCAGTCGTTCGAGCACATCACGGTCGCAGCCGTACGCATCGAGAACCCGGACGTCGCACCGACGTTGATAGATTACGCGCTGACCCGGTGCATCAGCGAACGGCGCCCGATCTACATCGAGCTTCTCCAGGACATGGTCGACTTGACGTGCGAGCCGCCGAGGGGTGTTCTGAAGCTGGCCAGGATCCTGTCGGACGAGACCAGCCTGGAACAGTCGGTGGCGCAGATCTGCGCCAGGCTCGAAAGCGCCGAGAACCCGCTCGTCTGGGTCGGTGTGGAGATCGACCGGCTCGGCCTTCAGGACAAGGCCATGAGTCTGATCCAGCAGCTGAACGTCCCCTTCGTCACGGAACTCCTCAGCAAGGCCGTCCTTTCCGAGGACGATCCCCTGTTCGCCGGCGTGCTCGACGGCCAGGCGTCATCGACGGCCGTCACGGATCTGGCCGCGACGTCCGACTTCGTGCTGGCCCTCGGCGTGTGGCTGACGGACATCAACTCGCTCGGCTGGGAGCCGGACTACGACAAGACCGCGTTCGCGTCGTTCGACGCGGTCAAGCTCGGGACCTTCTTCGGCGGACAGGTCGCGCTGGAGCACCTGATGGACGGCATCCTGGCACAAAAGGTCGCGCCCAAAACACGGAAACTCCCGGAGAAACCCGCTCGTGGCGCGCCGACCACGGGCTCGTCCGACGTGATCACGTACCAGGGGTTCTACAACTTCATCCAGCAGTACATCGACCGGAAGACCATCGTCGCCGCCGACGCGAGCATGAACTACTTCGGGAGCCTGCTGCTCGACGTGCCACGGCCGGGCGGGTTCATCGCTCAGTCGTCCTACTCGTCGATCGGTTACGGCGCGGCGGCTGCGACGGGTATCTGCCTGGCGAAGGCGCCCGACCAGAGAGTCGTGGTCTTCTCGGGTGACGGCGGATTCCAGATGACCGCCCAGTGCCTCTCGACGCAGACTCGCTTCAGGCTCAACCCGATCGTCTTCGTCATCGACAACGGCGTCTACGCCGTGGAGCAGTGGCTCGGCGATGCGTCGGTCTTCCACGCCGACAAGCCGTTCTTCAAGCCGTGTGTCCTGCACCGGTGGAACTACAGCCGGCTGTCGGAGGTGTTCGGGTGCCGAGGGTGGGAAGTCGGCACGTACGGAGAGCTGACGGCTGCCGTGACGGGTGCCCTGAAGAACTCGGACAGCCCGTCCATCATCCAGGTCCACGTGCCCGACAAATCGATCCCCGAGAATGCGAAATGGAAGACCCAGTAACAGTAACGGACAAGGAGCAGGAATAGTGCCGACGAAGATCACCGCAATCTACGAGAACCCGAAATCCCCCGAGGAGTTCGAGGCCGGTCACCACGAGCAGATCGCGCTGGCGAAGAAGATCCCCGGAGTCCAGCGGATCGAGAGCGCGAAGGTCTGGCCGAAGGAGGACGGCAGCGCGACACCGGCCTATCGCGTACTCGACATGTACTTCACCGACTACGCCGCGGCCAGCAGGGCCGTGACGACCGGAGAGGCATCGGCGTTCGTCGCCAAGGCCTTCGAGCTGGCGACCGGCGGTGTGCGCCTCCTCTTCACCGATGTCGAGGACGTCTGACCTCGCTTCGTCCGAGGCGTGGTGGGCATCCCACGTGCCTCGTCGGCACGTGGGATGCGTCGCGGGGGTCGTAAGCTTCCTCGGGTTTGTGACGAGCGGGGAGGCGTGCGTGGGGCGGGAATCAGTCCTCAGTGACCGGTACGAGCTGGTCGAGAGGCTCGGGCAGGGCGGCATGGGAACGGTTCATCGAGGGGTGGACCGCCAGCTGCGCCGCACTGTCGCGGTCAAGCTGCTCTCCTCGGCGCTGGCCCACGATCCGCAGTCACGAGCCCGCTTCCGGCGCGAGGCACACGCGGCGGCCGCGCTGAACCACCCCGCAGTGGCCACCATCCACGACGTAGGGGAGGAGCCCGACGCCGACGGCCCGCGGCCCTATCTGGTGATGGAATACGTACCGGGCACGACCCTCGCCGAGGCCCTGCGCGACGGCCCGCTGCCCGTCGCCGAGGCCATCGAGACGGCATGCGCCGTGCTGGACGCGCTGCAGCACAGCCACGAACACGGCATCGTGCACAGGGACATCAAGCCCTCGAACATCATGCGCACCGGCCCCGGCGCCGTGAAGGTCCTTGACTTCGGCATCGCCAAAGCCTTCACCGAGACGGCCACCCGCATCACCGGCAGCGGCGCCGCTATCGGCACCCCCGCCTACCTCTCGCCCGAGCAGATCAACGGGGCGGAGGTCGACCACCGGGCCGACCTGTACGCGATGGGGTGCCTGCTGCACGAACTGCTGACCGGGCAGCCGCCGTTCCGCGGCGAATCGCCGTTCGCCGTCATGCACCAGCATCTGTTCGCCGAACCCGAGCCGGTCTCCCGGCTCCGTCCGCAGGTGCCGCCGGCGGTGGAGGCGGTGATCCGGCGTGCTCTGCGCAAGGATCCGAAGGAACGATTCGCTGACGCACGGCAGATGGGTGCCGCTCTCGCCGAGGCCCTGGCCCGGTCCGCCATGCCGACGGCCCAGGCCCCCTCACCCCTCCCGCCGGCGCCGCGCCCCGGCACTCCCGCCACGCCCGGCCGCAGGTTCGTGCCGCGCCTCACGGCCGACAGCGTCCTGGCCCTGGCGGGGTGTCTGCTGTCGCTGCTGTGCGCACGCGGCCACGTGGTGGAAACGGCCCACTTCGGCTGGGTCGCCTCCGCGGCCGGCCTGCTGGGGCTGGTGGCCCTGCCCTGGTCGGCACGTCTGTCGTGCGTCGTGGGCTGGGGTCCCGTGGCGGAGGCCGTGGCGGTGAACTCGGAACTGCGGCGCGCCAATGACGGGTGGGCCCACTCGTACGTCGGCATCGCCGCACTGCTGGCGCTGACCGCCGCCTGCTGCCTGGTGAGCGCGGCACGCCGCAAGGGGGGCGGCGCCGGTTCACTGGTCGCCTTCTGGTTCTGCGCCACCGCGTCGGTCTGGTACGTCCTCGACGACCTGCGCAAGCTCTTCGTGTTCTACCTGCTGCTGTCCCTGATGTCCGTCGCCGCCCTGTCCTGGGAGACCGCGGTACGTGTGCGGCGCCGTGGCGGCGGCACCGCCGAGTGAAATACACCAGGGCCGTGTCCGTCGGCCCGGCCCGGTTCGGGGGGTAGGTTTCCTGCGGCCCGCGTCCACGGAACGAGTCCTGTGGACGCCCGTTTGACCGCGGATACCCGTCAGACCCTCCTACCGGGAGAGAACACGAGACATGTCTGCACAAGAACCTGCGCAACACCCGCCCCAGCGCGTCGGCGTCGTGGTCGAGTCCCTGTCCGGGGAGACACGGGTCGCGGCGACGCCGTCGACGGTACGTCACCTGCTGGGCCTGGGCTACGAGGTGGTGGTGGAGTCCGGGGCCGGCGCGGCCAGCGGCTTCGGCGACCAGGCCTACCTCGACGCCGGCGCCGCCATCGGCCAGGCCTGGGACGCGGATGTCGTCCTGAAGGTGAACGCTCCCTCCGACACGGAGATCACCCGGCTGCGCGGCGGCGCCACCGTGATCGCCCTGCTGGCCCCGGCACAGCAGCCCGAACTGCTGCGGGCACTGGCGGATGCCGGGGTGACCGCGCTGGCGCTCGACGCGGTGCCGCGCATCTCACGCGCCCAGACGATGGACGTACTGTCGTCGATGGCGAACATCGCCGGGTACCGGGCGGTGATCGAGGCCGCCCACGTCTTCGGCCGGTTCTTCACCGGCCAGGTCACCGCGGCGGGCAAGGTGCCGCCGGCGAAGGTGCTGGTCGCCGGTGCGGGCGTGGCCGGTCTCGCGGCGATCGGCGCCGCCTCCAGCCTCGGCGCGATCGTGCGGGCCACCGACCCGCGGCCCGAGGTCGCGGACCAGGTGAAGTCGCTGGGCGGCGAGTACCTCCCGGTGAACGTCGTCCAGGAGGCGAGCACCGACGGCTACGCCAGGGCGACCTCCGCCGACTACGATCGCGCCGCCGCCGAGCTCTACCACGAGCAGGCCGGGGACGTGGACATCGTGATCACCACCGCGCTGATCCCGGGCCGGCCGGCGCCGGTCCTGCTGACGGCCGGGGACGTGGCGGTCATGAAGCCGGGCAGCGTCATCGTCGACATGGCCGCCGCCCAGGGCGGCAACGTCGAGGGCACCGTGCCCGGGCGTGCGGTCGTCACCGACAACGGTGTCACCGTCATCGGCTACACCGACCTCGCCTCCCGGCTGCCCGCCCAGGCCTCGCAGCTCTTCGGCACCAACCTGGCGAACCTCCTGAAGCTGCTCACCCCCGGCGGGGACGGGCGGCTGACGATCGACTTCGACGACGCCGTACAACGGGCCGTGACCGTGGTGCGGGGCGGCGACGTCACCTGGCCGCCGCCGCCCGTGGCGGTCTCGGCCGCACCCGCCCCGCCGACCGGGTCGCCGCAGACCGTGCCCGCCGAGCGCGAACCCGAAGCGAGGGGACCGAGGCTGACGCCCGTTCGGCGCTACGGCCTGATCGGGCTGGGCATGCTCTCCCTGTTCCTGCTGGTGGCCTTCGCCCCCGCCCAACTGGCCGGAAACTTCACGGTGTTCGCCCTGGCGGTCGTGATCGGCTACTACGTCATCGGCAAGGTGCACCACGCGCTGCACACGCCGCTGATGTCGGTGACCAACGCGATCTCCGGGATCGTCGTGATCGGCGCCCTGCTGCAGATCGGGCACGAGAACCGGATCGTCACCGCGCTCGCCTTCGTGGCGATCCTGCTGACGAGCGTGAACATCTTCGGAGGTTTCGCCGTCACCCGCCGCATGCTGTCGATGTTCTCGAAAGGCTGAGCCGAGATGACTTCACTGACGGCGTCCCACGCCGCCGACCTGGTCGCCGCGCTGCTGTTCGTCCTGAGCCTGGCGGGCCTGTCCCAGCACCGCACCTCCCGCGCCGGCGTCGTCTACGGCATCGCCGGCATGGTCCTCGCGCTGGTCGCCACGGTCGTGCTCGCGGCGCGGAGCATCACTGCGGGCGCGGTGACCCTGATCGTGGTGGCTATGGCGCTCGGCGGGGCGGTCGGCCTGTGGCGGGCCCGGCGTGTCGAGATGACGCAGATGCCCGAACTGATCGCGGTGCTGCACAGTTTCGTCGGCCTCGCCGCGGTGCTGGTGGGCTGGAACAGCTATCTGGAGGTGGAAGCGCACGGCAGGGCGCAGACCCGGATCGCTGCCGACCTGCTGGGCATCCACCACGCCGAGGTGTTCATCGGCGTCTTCATCGGCGCGGTCACCTTCACCGGCTCGATCGTCGCGTTCCTGAAGCTCTCGGCGCGCATCACGTCCCGTCCGCTGACGCTGCCGGGCAGGAATGCGCTGAACCTCGGCGCGCTCGGCGCCTTCGTCGCACTGACCGCCTGGTTCACCGTCAGCCCGGACCTGGCGCTGATGATCACGGTGACCGTGCTGGCGCTGGCGCTCGGCTGGCACCTGGTCGCCGCGATCGGCGGCGGTGACATGCCCGTCGTCGTCTCCATGCTGAACAGCTACTCGGGCTGGGCGGCGGCCGCGGCCGGCTTCCTGCTCGACAACAACCTGCTCATCGTGACGGGCGCGCTGGTGGGCTCCTCCGGTGCCTATCTGTCCTACATCATGTGCCGGGCGATGAACCGCTCCTTCCTCTCCGTCATCGCGGGCGGATTCGGCATCGAGGCGCCGTCCGGCCGTGCGCAGGAGCAGGGCGAGCACCGGGAGGTGCGGGCGGCGGAGGCGGCCGGGATGCTGGCCCGCGCCCGCTCGGTGATCATCACCCCCGGCTACGGCATGGCCGTCGCCCAGGCCCAGCACCCCGTGGCGGAGTTGACGCGCCGGCTGCGCGCACGGGGCGTCGAGGTCCGGTTCGGCGTCCACCCCGTCGCCGGGCGCCTGCCCGGGCACATGAACGTCCTGCTGGCCGAGGCGAAGGTCCCCTACGACATCGTCCTGGAGATGGACGAGATCAACGACGACTTCGCCGGTACCTCGGTCGTGCTGGTCATCGGCGCGAACGACACCGTCAACCCGGCCGCGACCGAGGACCCGGCGAGCCCCATCGCGGGCATGCCGGTGCTGCGGGTCTGGGAGGCGGAGCAGGTCGTGGTGTTCAAGCGCTCCATGGCCTCCGGATACGCGGGCGTGCAGAACCCGCTCTTCTTCCGCGAGAACAGCGGCATGCTCTTCGGCGATGCCAGGCAGAGCGTCGAGGACATCCTGGCCGCGCTCGGCACCGACGGCCACGAGGAGCCGACGTCAGCCGCACGCCAGGCGACGACCGCCGGCCGCTGAGCCGGGCCCCTTCGCCGGCCGCGGGGGGGCTGCATACGATGCGGCGACGACCGAAGCCCGTCGCCTCCGCGCGGGACGGAGCCCTGCCCGACCGGGAGCGGCCCCTCACCCCGGCCGGCGAGGCGTTCGTCCCCGCCGCGCGTGCGGGTGACCGTCTCGGTGCCCTCATCGCGGCGCTGCTCGCGAGCGCCGGGTTTCGAGGCCAGGTCGGTAGGGGCTTCGCCCGGGTGGTTACAGTCGCACCATGGCTGATCTACTTCACCGACGCGGTCTGCGTGCACCGGGGACGTCACCTGGGCGATATGCGCGATCCGGGGTAATCCGGTGAATATCCGTCCGAATTCCCGGAGTGGAGCGCGTGCCGTCGCCGAGCCCTGCGTCGCCGTCCGGCAGCGCCTGCCGAGAGCCCGCCCGTCCACGGGTGCAACCGTGCCGACAGACCTCTGCGGGTGCGAGCTGATGCGGCCGGCCATGTGGAAAGCTGCCGTGGTGCCCGTATCGGTGGGTGCGGTGGGGCCATGGGCGACGACGGCACGTCCGGTCTGCCGGATCGTCGTCGCACCTCCCCGCCGCGAGCTGACGGAGAGGACCGGTCGCTGAGCTGCCGAGACATGTGCTGCCGTGGGGGGAGGCGCAGTTCCCGATCACCCGTGTGTGAAAGAGCCATGACCCGAGTGCGACCCAGAGGCCGACCTTGACGATCAACAACAACGAATGGACTCTGCGACCTCTGGCCCTGGGCAGGAGGACAGCCGGGTACACGGCTCGGACGGGAGACGGCCGGCCGCGGCCGCGCGCCGCGTTGTGGGCGGCGGGGGCAGGCGTCCTCCTGTTCGCGCTGGTCGGTGCGAGCGCGCCCAACCCGAACACGCTGAGGGCGCCGATCACCTGGCTCCGGCTGCCCGCCATGCCCGGCACACTCTCCGAGGCGGCCATGGCCGCCGCCGTCGTGCTGTCGTGCGGAGGAACGCTCGGTCTGCTCCACGCACACGGCCGAGGGTGGAGTCCCGATCCCCGAACTCTGTTCCGCGGGGGCGCGCTGGCCGTGCTCCTCTTCGCGAACCTCACCCCGGTCGGCTCCTCCGACGCGGCGAGTTACGCCGCCTACGGTCGTATCGCCGCTCTCGGCGGTGATCCGTATGTGACGACCCCCGCCCAACTGGGCGGTGCCTACGCGCATTTGGTCGGCGACGCCTGGCGGAACTCCCCGTCGGTGTACGGGCCGGTCGCCACGTGGTGGCAGGCCGCTGCCGCGTGCGTGGGCGGTAACCAGCCGTGGCTGACCATATGGGTGCTGATGCTCGCGAACGCGGCCGTCTTCCTCGGCGTCGGCCTCCTGCTGATGCGGACGGCCGACGATCCGGTACGGGCCGCACTCCTGTGGAGCGCCAATCCGTTGCTGATCGGGGTGCTGGTCGGGGGCGGGCACCTGGACACCCTCGTGGCCGTCCTGGCGGTCTGCGTGGTCCACATGGCGCGCAGCACCGGCGGCAGGCGCCGGGACCTGACCATCGGCGGCCTCGTCGGCCTGGCCTGCGGCGTCAAGGTCAGTGCCGCACTGCTCGGTGCCGGGGTGATCTGGCTGCTGCTCCGACGCGGCGCCTGGCTGCGGGCGGCCGGCGTGGTGGGAGCGGCCACGCTGATGGTGGCGGTGCTCTACGGCATGTACGGCCTGCACGCCCTGGACCCGCTCTCCAAAGCCTCGCACATGGTGTCGATGCCGTCGTTGTGGGGCGTGTTCCAACACGGTGCGACCGCTGTCGTCGGGCCGGCCGCGGCCGCGGCGAGTGTCAGCGTTCTGTGGCCCGTGCTGATGCTCGGGCTGGCCCTCGTACTCCACCGGCACGTACCGGCGGAGGCCCCGGTCGTCGTCACTGTCCCCTTCGTGCTCTCCTTCGCCTGGATCATCGCGGCACCATGGTCCATGCCGTGGTACGCGGCTCTTGCCTGCGCACTGGCGGCGCTGTTCTGCCCCGTCCGCCTCTCGCAGCTCCTCATCGTGGTCACGGCCGGCCTGGCCCTGTTCCATACCAGCGGCGGTCACGGCTGGTGACCGCGCAGTCGGCGGGATTACCGCAGACGTGCCGCGCTGCGGTCGTCGAGGTCCGCGAAGAAGCGGTCCACGACGCCGCTTTCACGGACGACCCCGTCGAGGGACTCGCCGACCACCCGGCCGGCCAGCTCCGTGGCCAACGACACGACGACACCGTGCAACTCCGTCTTCGCGGTCTCCCGGTCGGCCGCGAGCCGGGCCTGAGCTTCGGTGATCATCGCCTCGCGTTCCCGCAGTGCCTCGGCGCGCATCTCGGCGATCAGTTGAGCGCCCTGTTCCAACGCCTCCTGACGCAGGCGAGCCGCCTCGTGCCGGGCGTCCGCCAGTTCCTCGCGGTACATGGCGAGGACCTCACCGGCCTCGATCGCCGCCCGTCCGGCCTGTTCCCGCTGACCGTCGATGGCGTCCCGGCGTTCGGCGAGCACGTCGTCGATCCGGGGGAGAAGGATCTTGGACAGAGAGAAGAAGATCACGGCGAAGGTCAGCACGCACACCAGTGACGGGGCGAGCCGAGGTATGAGGATGTCCATGCCGAGATTTTAGAGAGACATTGACATGTGATGGGTGTGCGTAAGGTAAGAGTTTGCCCCCAACTGGGCGGCGGCAAAAGCTTTCTGATGTCCCCTCAGGTCAGGTGTGCCAGCCGGGTTCGAGGGTGTCGAGGAGGGCGTGGAAGGCGGTGTCGGCCTGGGCCCAGTGGCCGTTCGCCAGGGGGGCGATCAGGAGGCCGAGGCCGGCGTCGGTGAGGAGGGTGGCCTGGGTCCGGGCCCGGTCCTGGTTCATGCCCAGGCCGTGCAGGATCGAGGTGAGCAGGTCCGTCCACTCGGTGACGATGTCTCGCATGACGGGTCCGTAGCGGTCCGGGTGGAGCACGCTGGCGCTCATGACCTCCAGGAAGAGGGGGAGCGTGGCGCGTACGTCGGGTTCGCCGAACTGCCGCCACAGTTCCTCCATGAAACGGCGCAGCCCTGCGGGGTCCGTGGGGGAGCCGGTCGTGTCGAGCGCGGTGCGGACGCGGAGGAGGGGGCGGCGTTCGTAGACGGCGAGCGCTTCGGCGATCATGCGTTCCTTGGTGCCGAAGTAGTACAGGAGCATGCGGTCGCTGGTGCCCAGGGCCTGGGCCAGCGGACGCAGGGAGAGATCCGTGACGCCGTTGCGCAGTACGTAGGCGCGGACACGGTCGAGAAGTGCGCGCCGTTTGGCCGGGTCGGGTGGGCGAGGCATGGGGGCTCCTGGATGCGTGAGGGACGCTTCCGATGACCGATGACCGATTACTTACTTTTGAGAATTTTGGAGCGCTATTTACCGTAGCAGTCATTACGTCTATATTTGTATGTAGCGGTTGCTACATACACGCGTCCGGCACGAGCCCGGCGCGCACCCGGTGGGCCGCTCACCGTCAGCCCCAGAAGGATTGATCGCCATGGCCACCGACGCCATCGGCCGTCCCGTCGGCCGTCCCCTCGCCCGTCACCAGGAGAGCGGGTCGTCTCGCGGTGCCGCACCGTCGTGGTTCGCCAGGCAGTGGGCCATGTGGTCGCGCACGCTGGCACCGCTGCGGCCGCTGGACGCGCCCCGCGGCCGCCCCACCCCCTGGGACGCCTCCTGGCCCTTGCGCCGGGAACTCACCTCCGCGGGCCGAGCCCGGCGGCTGGTGACCGCGCAGCTGGGCGACTGGGCCGTGACCGAACTCGCCGACACCGCGGAACTGCTGGTCAGCGAGCTGGTCACCAATGCCCTGCGCCATACGCGGGGCCCGCTCAGGCTCAATCTCCGGCTGCGCCAGGGCAGACTGTTGTGCGAGGTCGAGGACACCGAGTCCGGCGGCCCCGTGCGCGGCGTCGCCGATGCGGACGCCGAGGGCGGTCGCGGCACGGAACTGATCGACCTGCTCGCGGACGCCTGGGGCAGCAGGCGGACGGCCACCGGCAAGAGCGTCTGGTTCGAGCTGCGGTGCGGGGACCGGTTCCCGGACATGCCGGAGACACGGTGATGATGCGGCTCGGCGGCCAGTCGCTCGGCTGCGCGGACACCGGCTGACCGTCCTGGCCGCCGCTCCTGCCCGCGGTGGTCGTGCTGCCTGACCTGTGCGAGGACGGCAGCGGTGTGAGACTGGGCGCGGAAGGGGTGATGACCGTGCCGGATCCGCCGCACGCGTTCTCCGGTCCCGCCACCGCCGTCGACGAGGATCTGCTGGAGCGGCTGGTCATCGAGGCGCAGTCGGCCCTGCCCTTCGAACTGTCGGCCTTGGCGAACCGGTGCGCCTCGGCCCTCGGCCTGGACACCGCGCTGATCTACCTCGTCGACCTGCAACAACGGCGGCTCGTCCCCTTGGACGAGGCCTTGCAGCCGCTGCCGGTGGACCGCTCGCCGGCCGGCTGGGCCTACCGTTCGGTCTCCCCCCGGGTCGTGGGCGGCGACGGCGGCGTGATCGTCTGGATGCCCCTGGTCGACGGCGCGGAGCGGCTGGGCGTACTGGCGGTGCGGGCCGCCTCGCCCGACCGGGTCCGGATGCGCCGCTGCCGGATGCTGTCCCATCTGTTCGCGATGCTGGTCACCTCCAAGCGCGCCTACAGCGACTGGCTCGCCGCCCGCACCCGCACCGTGCCGATGGGGTTGCCCGCCGAGATGCTGCGGGCCTTCCTGCCCCCGCACACCGTGGGCAGCCGCAGATGTGTCTCGACCGCGGTCCTGGAGCCGGCGTACGACGTCGCCGGAGACGCCTTCGACCACTCGGTGGTCAAGAACGTGCTGCACACCATGATCCTCGACTCCATGGGGCACGATCTGACCGCCGGTCTGAGCACGTCGGTCGCCATGGCGGCGGCGCGCAACGCCCGCCGGGGCGGTGGTGACCTGGCCGATGTCGTCGGCTCCGTCGACCAGGCGCTCGCCCGCTGGCTGCCCGACCACTTCTGCACCGGCGTGCTGTGCCGGCTCGACGCCGAGACCGGGGTGCTGCACTGGGTCAACTGCGGGCACCCTCCGCCGCTGCTGATCCGTGCCGAGCGGGTGCTCGCCGGGGCGCTGGACCGCCCCCCACAGCCGCCGATCGGCCTGGCCGGCCCGCTCGCCCCGGCCGTCCGGCAGGTCCACGAGACGGTACTGGAACCGGGCGACTGCGTCCTGCTCTACACCGACGGTGTCGTGGAGGCGCGCGACGCGAACGGCGCGGAGTTCGGCCTCGACCGGTTCACCGACTTCGTCATCCGCTCCAACGCCGCCGGCCAGCACCCGGCCGAGGTGCTGCGGCTGCTCATCCACGCCGTCCTCGACTACCAGCGCGACCGACTGCGGGACGACGTGACCATCCTGCTCTTCGAATGGTGCCCGCCGGCAGCCGGGCCCCGCCCCCGCGCTGCCGCCACGGGCGAGGCTCCCTGATCCTCGGAGGTCCTCGGCGAGACGCCCGCGGGCGAGTGGAGAACGATGGAAACGGTAGAGGTGAGGCAGGAGGCCGACGCGGCGGGACCGGCCGCCACGGGCGTCCCGTCGTGTCGGCCTCCTCGGCCTCCGCGACGGTGCCCGGGGCCACGGTGGCCGAGCGGGCGGAACGGGCGGTGACCGGCATGGGTGATGCCACCCCCCTCGGCGGGAGCCGTGCCGCACGGCCCGATCCGGCGGACCCGGCCACGGCGGTCGTCGACGACCGAGGAATCGTGACGGGATGGAGCACGGGCGCCGAGCGCCTGCTCGGCTACCCCCGCGGGGAGGCCGTCGGAAGCCCGGTCACCCGTCTGATCGCCCCGGACGCGGGCAGCGGCGACGGCCTCCCGGACCTGAGCCCGGCCGGCACGACGGCCCTGCTCCGGCACCGGGACGGCCGGCCGGTGCCCGCGCGGGTGCGGGCCTATCCGTCGGTCGACCGTACGGGCCGCGCCCAGCGGCTCCTCGTGGTGACGTCACCGGAGCACTCACCGCCGGACCTGGTGACGGCCGACGAGGCGTTCACCCAGTGCCGGCTCCCCGTGATCCTGTACGACTCCGCGCTGCGGGCCGTACGGGCGAGCGCCGGTGCCGTACGGGAACTCGGACTGAGCGAGGAGCGGATGCGTGGCCGACGCGTCACCGACATCCTGCCGCCCCACCTCTGCCACCGGGTCGAGGACGGCATGGGCCGGGTGCTCGCGACGGGCGAGGCGGAGCAGTTCCACGTCCGGGGCAGAGCCCGGCCGGACGGACCCGAGAAGGTCTGGTCCGTCACCGTGTCCCCGCTCACCACACCGGCGGGGCAGGTGCGGCACCTGGAGGTCTCCGCCCTCGACGTCACCGAACAGCAGCTGGCCCGGGAGCGGCTCGCGCTGCTGAACGACGTCGGCGCGCAGGTGGGCAGCACCCTGGACGTGATGCGCACGGCCCAGGAGATGGCCGACGTGACGGTGGGCCGGCTCGCCGACTTCGTCACCGTCGACCTGCTCGACTCGCTGTGCCGCGGAGTCGAGCCGAGGCCGTCCGGAACGGGCACGGTCCCGCTGCGGCGCGTGGCGCAGCAGTCCGCGCTGCCCGGGGTGCCCGAGGCGGTGCGGGCACCGGGAGACGTGGACGACTACCCCGAGTCCGCACCCCCCGTGCGCTGCCTGGCCACGGGCACGCCCTCCCTGCACCGCAGCGAGGACGCGGCGATCAGGGAGTGGGGGCGGGCCGATCCCGACCGGGCCGAAGTGGTCCGCGGGTTCGGGATCCACTCGATCATGGTCGTGCCGCTGCGCGCCCGCGGCATCACCCTCGGCGTGGCGGTCCTCGTCCGGCACCGGCGCGAGGAGCCCTTCTCGCACGACGACCTGCTCCTGGCCGAGGAGATCGCCGCCCGCACCGCCGTGGCCATCGACAACGCCCGCCGGTACACCCTCGAACGCGGCACCGCGCTGGCCCTGCAGCGCAGCCTCCTGCCGAGCCGGTTCTCGGCCCAGGAAGCGGTCGAGGCGGCTCATCGCTACCTGCCGGCCCGCACCCGGGCGGGGCTGGGCGGCGACTGGTTCGACGTGATCCCGCTCTCGGGCGCCCGGGTCGCGCTGGTCGTCGGCGACGTGGTGGGCCACGGACTGCGGGCGTCGGCCACCATGGGACGGCTGCGGACCGCGGTGCACACCCTGGCCGACGTCGACCTTCCCCCCGACGAACTGCTCACCCACCTCGACGACCTGGTCACCCACCTGGCGACCGAGGAGTGCACCGCGTACGACGAGGTCGATCTCGACGTCCCCACCGGTCTCATCGCCACCTGCCTGTACGTGGTCCACGACCCGGTCTCCAGCCGCTGCACCGCCGCCTCCGCCGGCCATCCGCCGCCCGTCGCCGTCACCCCGGACGGCACGGCGGGCTTCGTCGACGTGCCGCCCGGCCCTCCGCTCGGGGTGGGGGGTCTGCCCTTCGAGACCGTCGAGTGGGACGTGCCCCCGGGCAGCCTGCTCGCGCTGTACACCGATGGCCTGGTCCAGGGCGCCGGGCACGACCTGGGCCGGGGTCTGGAGCTCCTGCGCCGGGGCCTCGGCCGGTCCGCCGCCCGGCCGCTGGAGACGGTGTGCGACGAGCTGATCCGGACGCTGCTGCCCGCGCGGCCCGGGGACGACGTCGCCCTGCTCGTCGCGCGGACCCGGGCGCTCGACGCCGACCGGGTCGTCACCTGGGACCTGCCCTCCGATCCGGCGGTGGTGGCCGACGCCCGCGCACAGGTGCTGGCCCGGCTGGACGCCTGGCGCCTGCGCGACGCGGCGTTCACCGCCGAGCTGGTGGTGAGCGAACTCGTCACGAACGCCATCCGCTACGGCCAGCCGCCCGTCCAACTGCGGCTGATCCGCGGGACGGCGCTGATCTGTGAGGTCTCCGACGGCAGCGGCACCGCCCCGCACCTGCGCCGGGCCCGCACCTACGACGAGGGCGGCCGCGGTCTGCTGCTCGTCGCCCAGCTCGCCCAGCGGTGGGGTACCCGGCACCATGAGGGCGGGAAGACCATCTGGGCCGAGATCGAACTCGCCGAGCGGGACGGGTGAGGGGATCGGCCGCACGTACGCGATGGGGGCCGCGGGACGCCACTCGACCGCGGCGCTCGGTGTCCGGCGGCCCGCCGTCACGGACTCACCCGTCGTGAGGCGGAGTTCCTCACGCTGATGGCGCGGGGCATGGCCAACGTCGAGATCGCCGGGACCCGCGCCCCTTCTCACTCGTTCGGGGCGGGGGAAACGCCGGGAGGGAATCGAGTGGCGAGGGCACGGCCGGATGTGCAGGCGCGAGGGCACTGGGGTGTAAATGCCCAGGTGAGTCGGGCTGTTGGCGGGCGGGCGCGGGCCCGGGCACCAGAGCGTGACGCCTGGTGTCCGGGCCCGGTGGTGCGGGGAGGGCGTGCGGGTTGTCGGACAATGGTGGGGATCGGGGTCCCCGGCCCGATTGCGGCGGGCCGGGGCCTCATCCTGTGCTGCCGCTGTCCGGTCAGTCGTCCCAGCCGCCGTCGCCCCAGCCGCCTTCACCGCGGCCGCCTTCGCCCCGGCCGCCTTCGTGGTCGCAGTCCACACGGAAGCTGGCCACGATGCCGTCCTTGACGTGGACGCCGTCCTTGACGTGGAGATCGTCGACGCCGAAGCTGGTGCTGAACGCGCCGACGGTGGCGATGGGGGCGCCGTTGTCGCAGACGGCCCCGCGGAAGACCTCCACGCGCTTGTGGCTGTCGTTGCGGACGTTGAGGGTCTTGGCGCCCAGGCCGCTGATCACGGTGATGCAGTCGCCGGGGCGGGCGGAGTAGGACCGCTCGTTGATGAGAATGCGGCCCTCCTCGTGGCGCTCCTCGTGGCCCCGGCCTTCCTCGCGGCGGCCTTCGTTGCCCTTGCCCTCGTTGCCCTTGCCTTCGTTGCTGTTGCTGTTGTTGCTGTTGTTCTTGCCCTGCCCGGAGTCGCCGCCGAAGGGCGCCTCCGCGGCGGGGGCGACGGCCGCCGGGGCCGCCTGGGGCGCCGGGGCGGAGGCCGCCGAGGCGTAGGTGATGCCGGTGACGGCGAGTGCCGTGGCGGCTCCGGCAGCGGCGGTGACCATGGTGGAACGAGCGAGCTTCATGTCGCTTCTCCTGTCTGGATATCTCGGAGACGTCGGCTCGTCAGCCGACTGCGATCAAACGTACTCACGGCTGTCACATCGGGCATTTCGGGAAATTCGCGATGGAGGCCGATCGGGTTATATGCGGCCCTTTCTGTCGCTCGGTCAGGAAGTGAAGTGACCGAAAAAGAAGGCATATTGAATGACGATTAGGCCTTCCGAATGATCTCTGACGGCTGCTCACCCCACGCCGACAGCGTGTCGCTGTGAACGCCGTGAGGTGGTTCGTGTTAGCGGGCACCCGCATCGGCCGGTGGGACGCGCCGTCATGGCGGCTCGCCGTGGCCGGCGCGCGACGGCGCGACCGGACGTGCCCGGCGGTGAACTTCGCGCGCAGAAAGTCTTGTTGGCCTCGTTGACACGCCGCAAGCACACGCGTTTCACTCAACACTCGTGCATGGCAACGTTGTCAGGCCGTGCGGGGCGCGGCCGGAACCGCTGCCTGTCGTCGGCGCTCCGGCCTTCTTCGGCGCGCCTGCACCTGATGTGCGAAGCACGAACCGCTGCGGAGGCAACCGATGGTGAGACCCCGACGTTCAGCCGCGCCACGTGACCGAAAGAGATTCCGCCAACGCCTGGCCGTGGTCGCGGTCCTGGGCCTGGCCGCCCTCCCCCTTCCGGCGACCGGGAGCGCGTATGCCGCGAGCGCGACACCGGCCCTCGTGAAGGACCCCGCGTCCCTCGTCAACCCCCTCATCGGCACCTCCGGTGCGGTGGACACCTTCCCCGGCCCCGACATGCCGGCCGGCATGGTGCAGTGGGGGCCGGACACGACGCCCGACCGCGCCGACGGCGGCGGCTACGAGTACAACGACAACAAGATCTCCGGCTTCAGCCTCACCCATGTCTCGGGACCCGGCTGCCCCGTCGCGGGCGACCTGCCCGTCCTGCCGGTGACCGGCGCGCTGCCGGGCGACCTCGGCAACGCCTCCGTCGGCTTCAGCCACCACGACGAGCAGGCAGGCACCGGCTCCTACAAGGTCACCGACGCGAGCGGGGTCAGGACCGAGCTGACCGACACCACCCGCGCCGGCCTGGGCACCTTCACCTTCCCCGCGGGTGCGCAGGCGAACCTGCTGTTCAAGCTCAGCGGCGGCGCCACGCAGGTGGACGGAACCCGCGTCCAGGTGGTCAACGACAAGGAGATCAGGGGCGCGATCGACAGCGGTCACTTCTGCGGCGCGAACAACCGGTACACCCTGCACTTCGACGTCATGTTCGACCGGCCGTTCACCGCGAGCGGCACCTGGATCGGCGGCACGGTCAACCCCGGCGCGACGTCGCTGACGGCGGGCAGGGCACAGCAGAACCTGAAGGCTCCCCGGTCGGCCCCGCTGAAGGAGAAGCACTTCACCGTCCCCGCGAAGCCGGCCCCGACGGTCCACGGGAGCGGCGGCAAGGCCTCCGCCGCGCCCTCCCCGGCCGCGAGCGGCGGCGCCGCACCCCGCGCGTCCGGCGCGGGCAAGGCCGCCCAGCCCCCCACGACGGGGGCGAACGGCATGTACCTGACCTTCGACACCTCCGCCGACCCGTCGGTGAGCGCGAAGGTCGGCGTCTCGTACACGAGTGACGCGGGCGCGGCGGACAACCTCGCCACCGAGATCAGGCAGTGGAACCTCCACGCCGTCGAGCAGGCCAACCACGACGCCTGGAACGCCGTACTGGGCAAGGTGCGGATCGGCGGCGGCTCCGCGGACCAGCAGGTGCAGTTCTACACGGCGCTCTACCACGCGCTGCTGCACCCGAACGTCCTCTCCGACGACAACGGCCGGTACATGGGGATGGACGACCAGGTCCACAAGCTGGCCACGGGGCAGCAGGCGCAGTACGCCAACTACTCCGGCTGGGACACCTACCGCTCCCAGACCCAGCTGATGGCGATGGTCGAGCCCAAGGTCGCCGGTGACGTCGTCACCTCGATGCTCAACGGCTATGACCAGACGGGGCTGCTGCCCAAGTGGGCCTCGAACAACGGCGAGAGCTACGTGATGGTCGGGGACCCGGCCGCCGGCATCATCGCCGACGCGCACGCCTTCGGCGCGACGGGCTTCGACACGGACAAGGCGCTCGCCGCCCTCCAGCACGAGGCCACCGTCCCCAACAACGACCGCCCCGGCGAGTCGGTGCGGGACGCGAAGGGCTATCTCCCGCTGGACGAGAACGACTTCGGCTGCTGCAACTTCTACGGCCCGGTCTCCACCCAGCTGGAGTACGACTCCGCCGACTTCGCCCTCGCCTCCTTCGCGAAGTCGCTGGGCAGGACGGCCGTCTACGAGAAGTTCGCCACCCGCGCCCAGGACTGGATGAACGTCTTCAACCCGCAGACCGGCTACATGCAGGCGAAGGACAAGGACGGCCGGTTCGCGGGCGGTTTCACCCCCGGCACCTCCAACGGCTTCGTGGAGGGGACGTCCGCCCAGTACACGCCGATGGTCCCGTTCAACCTGCGCCAGCTCATCCAGGCACGCGGCGGCGACCAGGCGTACTCGTCGTACCTGGACGGCCTCCTCGACAACATCACCGCCCCCGGCAACACCAACGCCGACCTGAGCAACGAGCCCAGCGTGGAGATCCCCTGGGAGTACGACTACACGGGGCAGCCGTGGAAGACCCAGGCAGCCGTCCGCGAGGCCCAGCAGAAGCTGTACTTCAACGCTCCGGTCGGCTCGTTCGGCAACGACGACCTCGGCGCGATGAGCTCCTGGTACGTGTGGTCCGAGCTCGGCATGTACCCGGAGACCCCGGGCACGGACACCCTGGCGCTCGGCAGCCCGGTGTTCCCGGTGGCGCAGGTGACCTTCGCCGGCGGGAAGACGGTGCGGATCAACGCGCCGCAGGCCGCTCCCCAGGCGCCGTACGTGCACGCCCTCGACGTCAGGGGCAAGGAGTGGAAGACCTCCTGGCTGACGTACCAGCAGTTCAAGGGCGCGGGCACGATCGACTTCACGCTCGGCACCCAGCCCGACACCTCCTGGGCGTCCGACCCGTCGGCGGCACCGCCGTCGGACACCACGGGCGGCGGCCGGGTGCTGGCCGCGACCGGTCCCTCCAGCGACGGCCTGGTGCTCCAGCCGGGCACGTCCGGTGACGGCACGCTCGACCTGACCAACCTCGGCGCCGCGGCCGTCACGGTCGACTGGAAGGCGACGGCGCCCTCCGGCGTCACGCTGGACACGGCGTCCGGCTCGCTGACGGTGCCCGCCTCGGGCAGCGCCGAGGCGAAGGTCCACGTGGCCGCGGGCGCGAGCGAGGGGACGTTCCCGGTCGCCTTCGCGCTGACCGACCACGGCACCGGCGCGGCACTGAGCGGGGCGACCCTCCGGGTGGCCGTGGCCAAGGCCGGTGCCCTGTGGCCGTACGACACCAACGAGGGCGTCTACCCCGACGGCGCCCACTTCTCGGGAGGCTTTGACGACGGCGGCTGGGCGTTCTCGCAGAACGCGCTGTCGGCGGCCGGCGTCACCAGCGGCTCCCCTCTCACGGTCGACGGCATCACCTACACCTGGCCCACCGTGACCTCCGGTCAGCTCGACAACCTGGAGATGGCCGGCCAGCGCATCCTCATGCCGGCCGGCACGTCGGGCGCGTCACTGGGCCTGCTCGGCACCGCGACCAACGCGCCGACCGACGGCAGCGGGGTCTCCGGCACGGTGACCGTCACCTACACCGACGGCACCACCGCGAAGGCGACGGTCGGCTTCTCGGACTGGACGCTCAACGGCGGGTCCACCAAGCCGCTCGCGAGCGACACGACCGCCGTGACGACGGCCTACCGGAACACCGGCAGCGGCGGCCGGGACAACGTCGGGACGTACGTCTTCGCCACGAAGGTCCCGCTGGACCCGTCCAGGAAGGTCGCGTCGATCACGCTGCCGGTGACGGGATCGACGGGCACCGACCACCTGTTCGCCTACGGCTTCGGCCAGTAGGCGGACCAGGGACACGGGCGCTCACGACGGCGGGCCGGTTCCCGGGTGCGAGCCCGGGAGCCGGCCCGGCCGGGTCCCGAGGGCCGCACGCGCGCGGTCGTGGGCGCGGTCGCCGTCGGGGGCGTCCAGGGCGCGGCGGTACCAGTAGCGGGCCTCTCGCCACTGCTCCTCGCCGGAGGCGACATCGCCGAGGAGGACCAACACCGGTGCGGTCAGGACGGGTTCGCCGGGTCGGGAGGCGGACGGCTGCGGTGCGGGGGCGGCGGTCCCGCCGGGCAGGGCGTCCCGTGCGGGCTCGCTCTCCGGGGCGGGGCGGGTGTCCGCGGGCGCCGAGAGGATCTCCGCGAGCCGGTCCCAGCGGCCCGTGTCCCGCAGCAGCGGGGCGTACGCGGTGCGCGCCTCGGCCTCCGCCTCCGGGTCGCCGGCGGACAGCACCTGCTCGAAGCGGTCGGCCGCCTCGTCCTGCCGCCCGGTGACGACGGCGAGCCGGGCGAGCAGCAGCAGGGCCTGCGGGCGCTCGGGGCTGTCCGCCGCGGCCGCCAGCGGGAGCAGGGTCTCCTCGGCCTCCTCGGGCCGGCCGAGCTGGGCGAGCGTACTGCCCAGATACCGCCGGGCCTGCGGTTCCACGGCGGGGTCGCCCGAGGCCACCGCCCGGGTGAGACGGTCCCGGGCCTCGTCCAGTCTGCGCTCGGCCAGCCGCGTCACGCCGAGCAGCAGACAGGCCCGGGGCGCGCTGTCCGGGGCACCCGACTCCACGGCGGCTTCGAGCAGCTCGGCGGCCATCTCGACCTCCCCGGCGTCGAGGAGGTACTCACCCCGGTCGAGGTAGCTCTCGGCCACCGCCTCCGGGTCGTCGGACGCGGCCGGGTCGGCCAGGAGCCGCCGGGCCGCCGCGTGATCGCCCTGGCGAAGACGCAGGGTGCCCAGGGTCGCCCGCGCCACCTCGGTGACGTCCGAGGGCTCCCCGCGCAGGACGTCCTCCAGGAGTTCCGCGGCCTGCGCCTCGGCCGGATCCCCGCCGTCGCCGAGGTGGGACAGGGCGAGGAAGAGCCGGGCCGCGTCGGACGCCCGGGGCACGTCCGCGGCCACGGCGTCGCTCAGCAGCCGCAGTCCCTGCGACCGGTCGCCCGAGACGATCCGGACCTGGCCGAGCAGCGACTGCGCCCAGGTGGCGAGCACGGGAAGGGACGCCTGCATGGCCTCGACGAGCAGGTCCGCCACCGGCGCGAACCCCTGCGGGTCGTCCGGGTCGGCGAGGTCCGACAACATGAGCGCGAGGCGGATCCGGGCGAGGTGGGACCACTGCTCATGGCCGAAGCCGATGGCCTGCCGGTAGGCGGCCTCGGCCTCGTCGTACCGCTCCAGCACGGTGAGCAGTTCGCCGAGCAACTCCGCGGCGCGCGGGCCGTGTCCGGGGTGTCCGGAGGCGACGGCCTCGGCGAGCAGCGCGGTGAACGCGGCCACGTTCCGCGGATCGTCCGGGTCGGTCGTCACCGCCAGCATGACCGCAAGGTCGATCCGGGCGAGCTGGGACCAGTGCTGGTGGCCGGAGTCGATGGCCCGTCGGTAGGCGGCCTCCGCCTCCTCGTACCGCTCCTGGCCGGCCAGCAGATCGCCCAGGTGGTCCAGGGCGAGCGGGGCGTTCGGCCAGGGCCCGGCGGCGACCGAGGCGAGCAGCCGTTCCGCCCGGTCCGGGTCGCCCTGCCGTACGGCCAGTCCGGCCAGGGAGAGTTCGGCGGTCGGCGTCCAGTCCGGGTGGCCGGATGCCACGGCCTGGCCCAGCCGGTACTCGGCACGCTCCGCCCGCCCGCCCGCGATGTGCCAGGCGCCCAGGGTGTGGGCGGCGCGGGGCGCCAGGGCCGGGTGGCCCGACCGCACCACCTCGCGCAGCAGTTCGGCGCCCCGCTCCTGCTCCTCGTCCCCGCTCACCAGGAGCCACCCGAGCGCGAGCCGGGCCAGCGGCCAGGCCAGCGGGGCCGGGGCGTCCAGCACGCTTTCGAGCAACGGACGCGCCTCGCCCCACCGGTTGCACGCCACGAGGAGGTCCCCGAGGTTGGCGCAGGCGAGGGGCGCGGCCAGCGGGTGAGCGCCGGCCATCACCTCCCGCAGGAGCTCCTCGGCCCGCGCCAGCTTGCCCTGGTTGACCAGGACCCAGCTCATGTTCGTCCGGGCCAGCTCCGCGATCGGCGCGGTCACGGCGGCGTCCACGGTGCGGGGGAGTGTCCAGGGGCCCCGGTCCGGGCCGGGCAGGTCGCCGGTGCGGGCCGCGCGGGCCCGCAGCAGTTCGGTCCCGCCGCCTGCCGGGCCCTGCTTCCCGGCACCGTCCAGGGAGGCGGGAACACCCTCGTCGGCGAGCAGCCCGCCGAGCCGGGCCTGTGCCAGGCCGGCCACCTCGTCGTCCCCCGCGGCCAGCACGTCCTCCAGGAGCGACAGCGCCCGGTCGTGCTCCCCCTGAAGGATCAGCAGCCCGCTGAAGAACACCTCGGCGAGCAGGGACAGTTGACGGTTGTGACAGCCCATCGCCGCCTGGAGCAGCTCGCCGGCCCGCACCCGGTCACTGGCCGCCAGCATCCCGCCCAGTTCGACCTGGGCCAGCGGCACCACGTCCGGGACGCCGGAGTCGAGGGCCGCCTCCAGACACTCCGCCCCCTGCGCGAAATCGCCCCGGAAGAGTTCGAGCTGTCCGAGCAGCAGGGCCGCCCAGGCGGCGTCGTCCGAGTCCCCGCCGATCTGCCGGACCCGGCGCAGTGCGGCCGCGGCCACCTCCGTCTCGTCACGCACACCGGCGGTGAGGGCGATGGTGAGCAGCTCGCCGCTCAGCCCGCCCGGCTGGTCCGGGGCCCCGGTGCCACCGGTGCCGCCGGAAGCGCCCCCGCTCACGGCGAGCCGCCAGGCGAAGCCCGGCACCCGCGCGCCGGGGTCGTCGCTCCTGGCGTCCAGATAGTCGGGTACGTAGGGGAAGACGGTGTACATCCGCTGTGCGCGCCCGTCGCCCGGCGCGGCGTCCCCGGTGTCCGCCGGGGCCACGGGCCGGTCGGGGTGGAGCAGGGCGATCTGCCCGGCGACGGGTTCGCGCGCCCAGGCGAGGCCGGTACGGAACGCCGCCTCGTCGGCGTCCAGTGACGGGTGCGCGTCGTTCAGGTACCCGCGGAACAGCCGGAACAGGACGGCCTCCGGCACCGCCCCGCGCAGGCCCATCCGCCACCGGTCCGCCGCCGCCCGGGTCACCGCCCAGCCCGCCGGGCAGCTGTCGAAGCCGTCCGTCAGCCGCCGCTCCAGCTCGGGCGCGGCCACCAGGACCTGCCCGATGCCCCGCGCGGTGAAGTCCTCGCCCGGGTAGTGGCGGGCGGCCTCCGCCAGTTCCTCGTCGGAGAGCCGCTGCGGCAGCTCCACCTGGCGGGCCCGGCGCAGCACGCTGCGCGCGAGGCGGCCCTGGTCGTCCGCCCGGTCGAAGAGCGCCTGCCGCTGTACCGACGTCATGGAGGCGACCACGGTGACCGGCGGGTCCTGCCGTGCGAACCGTTCCAGGACCTGGACGTCGAGTCCGCCGGGCCGCAGATAGTGGTCCAGCTCGTCCAGCCAGAGGACCACCCGGTCGGGGCCGGCGGGCATCCGCAGCCGGGACAGGTCCCCGGGCGCGGTCCGGTCGGCGGCGGGTACCAGGAGCCGGGCCCGCGGCATCCGGCGGCGCAGCAGCTCGAACAGGGTCCGGGACTTGCCGGACTTCGACGGGCCGACGAGCAGCAGCAGCCGCGCGCCGTCCGGCGCGGCCGCGAGCGCGCCGTCCAGCGCCTCCTCCAGCAGCGCGTCCGGCCCGGGGCGCGCGACGTACGTGTCGGCGGGGCCGTCCTCGGCCGGCAGCCCGCTGTAGGTGGAGGGGCTCACGCCGACGTGGTACGGGTCCACCTCGGCGACGGGCGGCAGCTCCCCGGCGCGTGTGAGGGGCAGCGCGAGCCGTGATTCCAGGCGGGCCCGCAGCTCGCCGGCGGCCTGCTCCCGGACCTGCGCCGCCAGGGGAGGCCAGTAGCGCAGCAGCGCCTCGGTCTTGATCGCGTACGCGGTGCCGCTCGGACCGGCGCCGCGGGTGCCGGAGTCGCCGCCGCGCTCCCGGGCGTTGAGGATGCCGATCACTCCGTCGCCGTCCTCGTCCCACACCGGTGCGCCCGAGAAGCCGGGTTCCGGCGCCCAGCCCGCACGCGGTTCGAGCAGCAGCCACTCGTCGCCCGCGTGGTCCACGATCTCGCCGCGCACCGGGACACCGCCGCGCGCGTGCTTTTTCGGGTAGCCGTAGGCGCGGAAGCGGTGGTGCCAGATGCCGGCCGCCGTGGTGCACAGGGGTGCGGGGCGGGCGCCGGGCGGTGGGTCGCCCGAGAGTTCGAGGACGGCCACGTCCCCCGTGCGGGCCTCGGTGACCGGGTGCCAGCCGTCCGGCAGCACGGTCGCCCGCAGCGCTTCGGCGTGCCGCACGTGCTGGAAGCGGACGTACACCGCGGCGCCGGGCCTGTCCCCGGCGGGGCCGATCACATGGGCGCAGGTGAGGATGTGGCGCGGTCCGCACAGCACGCCGACGCCGTGTGCCGGTCCGTCGGCGGCCGAGTGCCGGATGCTGACGAGCCAGGGCGGCTGTTCCCGGCCGAGGGTCACGGCTCGTCAGTTCCCGGAGCCGGCCGGCCGCTCGGGCGCACCGTCCGGCCGCGTCCAGCGCAGCCGTACGGCGAAGTGCCCCTCCGCGGCGGTCCTGGCGACGACGACACCGGCCTCCGCGGTGAACTTCATACCGAAGTCGATCTCCATCTCCTGCGGGGCGAGGGCACGCGCGGTGTCCACCACCGACCGCAGGGTGGGCAGCGTGGACTCCAGCGACTCCCGGATCCGCCGCGTGGCCTCGACGATGCCGTCCTCGCGGCGCGAGATCAGCTCCAGACCAGGAGTGTCGTCGGCGACTTCGACGACGAGTTCGGAGCCTTCCGGCCCCTGGAAGCGCACAAGCTCAGTCACGGGTTCCCCCACCCTCGTCGCTCTCGTCGCTCTCGTCCCCCGGACGAGGCCCGGCCGCTGCCTGGGCAGTCTAGATCCGAACGGGGTTGCCTCACAGGCGAATTCGGGGGCTTCGGCGCTACGCTGCCCCGGTCGGCGGTGTGACGGGGAACCGGGGGTGCGGATGGCGGCTGCGGACGACACGACCCCGGGCGAGCGGGCCCGCCGGGATCTGCGCGGGGCGCTCGCGGACGGTGCCGGAGCCGCGGCGGCCCTGTCGGCGCTCGGTGCCTCGCTCCGGTGGGCCGCGCAGGAACTCGCACAGGCGCGGGACGGGGACGGCGTCGCCGCGCTGGAGGGGCTGTTCGGCCTGTTCGACGCGCTGGAGGAGTTCCCGGCGCTGGCCGAGCAGGCGCCCCGCCTCGTGGCGGCCGCCCGGCCCGGCCGGCGGCCGGCGGAGCAGCTGGACGAGCGGCTCGCCGAGCTCACCGCGCTCCACGGCCGGCTGCGCGACGACCGTGCGGCCCTGGAGCGGCTCGCCACCACCGAGGAGGAACTGCGTCGGCGCCTCGCGGAGCACGGGGAGTTGCGGGAGCGGATCGCGGAGCTGCGCCGCCTCGAACGCCTGGTGGACACGCTGGACGCGCTCAGCGGACAGCAGCAGGTGGTGGACGAACGGCTGACGCTGCTGCGCTCCCGGGACACCTCCGCCGAACAGACCCTGGCCGCGGACTGCGGCGCGTTGGTCCGGCTCGGCGAGGACCGGCTGGACGCGCTGGCGCCACGGACCCGCGAGGCGCTGCGCCAGGCCGAGGAGACCGGCGAGCGGCTCGCCGAGGAGGAGCGGGAGCTGGCCCGGGTCACCGCCGAGCTGGACGAACTGCGCCGGCGCCTCGACGCGGTCCGCGCCGAACTCGGCGAGCGCGTACCGCAGTTGCGGCGCCACGCCCAGGCGGACCGGGAGCTGGCGCAGGCACTGTCCGCATGGGGTGACGACGATGAGGCACTGGCCCGTGGCGACCGGCTCACCAAGAACGGTACGGCCCTGGGGCGCGCGCTCCTCGACGCCGGTGACGTGGAGCGCCGCCTCGCCGCGATCGACCGGGTGCTGCGGGACGCGCTGGAGTAAGGGAGGGGAACGGAAAGAAAAGGCCAGGCGAGGCCAGGCAAGGGGGGTGGTCAGCGGCCGGGGGCGGGTACGTCGTCGGCGGTGAAGGCGGAGTGGTCGGTGGTGGTGGGGGCGGTGCGCAGGCGGCGGGCGAGGCGGGCCTCCATGGTGGCGAGGAGGCCGCGGATCTCGCGGGCGTTGCCGAAGCCGCCCGGGTCGATGCGCCGCCGGGCGTCGAGCCAGCGTCCGGCCCGCTCGGCGACCTCCGGCGTGAGGACGTAGCCCTCGGCCCCGGCGCTGCGGCGCAGCACTTCGACGAGTTCCTCGGTGCCGTACGCCGGGAACTCCACGCGCAGGGTGAAGCGGGAGGCCAGGCCGCTGTTGCCGCGCAGGAACTCGTCCATCTCGCGGGGATAGCCCGCGGCGATCACCACGAGCCGGTCGTTCCAGTGCTCCATCTCCCGGACCAGGGTGTCGACGGCCTCCCTGCCGAAGTCGGCGCCCTGGATGCCGGAGCCGGACGTGAGGCTGTACGCCTCGTCGATGAAGAGCACCCCGTCGAGCGCCTCGTGCACGGCCTCCCGGACCCGGGGCGCGGTCTGGCCGACGTACTCGGCGACCAGGTCGGCGCGTGTGGCCTCGACCAGATGGCCCCTGCGCAGCAGTCCGAGGTCGCGGAGCATCCCGCCGACGGCCCGTGCCACGGAGGTCTTCCCGGTGCCGGGCGGCCCCGTGAACAGCAGGTGCGGGGGCGCCGGCAGACGCCTGCCCCGGGCCTGGCGCAGCCGGATGCGGTCGGCGAGGTCGGTGATCGCCTCGCGCACCGAGGCGAGGCCGACCATGCCGTCCAGGTCGGACAGCAGGGCCCCGTCGTCGGGCGGGGGCCCGGGCAGCAGGGCGCGGTACTCCTCCGGCAGGTCGTCCACGGTGAACGGCTGCTCGGTGTCCTCGCCGACCCGGACGGCCCACTCGGTGAAGATCTGCTCGCCGAGGTCGCGCATGGTGCCTGCGTTGCCGAAGTCGGGGCGGCGGGTGGCGTGCAGCGCGGTGACGACCTCCAGCAGCCGGTCGGCCGACGCGTCGTCCCAGCGCAGGCCGCGGGCCGCCAGGTAGCGGAGCAGGATGGTGTGCAGCACGTCCGGCGGGTAGTCGGGAAAGGCGATCCGTTCGCGGAAGCGGCGGGCGAGGCCGAGGTCGGCGGCGAGGAACTCGTCGATCTTCTCGGGGTATCCGGCCGCGATCACGACGAGCCGGTCCCGTTCGTTCTCCATGCGGGCGAGCAGGGTCCGGATGACGTCCATCAGGAATCCGGGGCCCTCCTCGCCCACGCCGTGCACCTCGTCGACGAACAGCACCCCGTCCAGGGCGTCGTTCACGGCGGCGTTGGCGAGGGGGGTGCTCTGCCCGACGTAACCGGCGACCAGGTCGTCGAGCCGGACCTCCACCACATGGCCGCGGCGCAGCACGCCCAGTTCGCGGTACATCTCGCCGACGAGCCGGGCCACGGTCGTCTTCCCGGTACCGGGCGGACCGGCGAACAGCAGGTGCGGGGAGGCCGGTTCGGCGCCCGTGCCGCGCCCCAGGTCGTCCAGCCGTCGTTCGGCGGCGATCCGGCTGCGCAGCCGCCGCAGGTGGGTCTTCACCGGCTCCAGGCCCGGCAGGTCGGCCAGTTGCTCCTCGGCCGTGCGGATGTCCGGGCCGGCCGGCGCCCCCGGCCGGTGTCCGGCGGACCGGGGCAGCCAGCCGCGCCCGGCAAGCTCCTGGCCGCTGAGCGGGGTCTCGCCGAGGGACAGCAGACGGCTGCGCCAGTTCTTCACGGTGAGCGGCTGGGCCGCCATCGCCCGTACCACGGTGTCCAGTTCGCGCCAGTCGCCGATGCGCAGTCCGTGGCGCAGCCGCAACCGCTGGACGAGGCGGTGCAGTTCGGCCTCGTCCGGGAAGCCGACGTGGACGGCGGGCGCGGCCTGCCGGCGCAGCCGGGCGGCCAGTGCGGGGTAGCCGTGCAGCGACTCGACGTACTCCACACAGGCGTTGAACGTCGGGCGCGCGAAGACCAGCACGACCGGGTGGTCGTAGTCGCCGTGCCGGGCCCAGTCGCTGAAGAAGGTGTCCAGCGGGCGGGTGGCGTCGGTGTGCCGCAGGGTGCTCTCCGCCTCGGTGAACACCACGGCCGTGCGGCGCGGGGGATTCGCCAGGTACCCGGACAGGGTCATGACGGTGAACGGGTCGGACAGGGCGCGCGGCGGCCCGCCTTCGGCGGACGGGGCGGTCGACTCCGCCGCGGGCGCGGCGTCCCGCGGCGGTCCGGGCGGGCGGACGACCACCCGGCCGAGCGGTCCGCGCAGCCGGGCATGGCGCATGAGGGGAGGCCCCGCGGGTCCTGTCCCCGCCGACGCGTCCGATGCCCGTGACGGTCCGTCGGCCGCGGAGCGGCCGGCCGGCCTGGACCGGGCCTCGGACTGCGGGTCCAGGAAGTACAGCGGCCGGCGCTGGGAGCTGTAGGCCACATACGCGCAGGACTCGGCGCGCAGCACATGCCACAGTGCCGCGTCCAGGTTCCGCTCCCGGTAGTCGGCGCCGACGAAGGTGTCGTCGACGCCGGGCCCGTACACCACGGTGAACGGCTCGCCGGCGCCGAGGCGCAGGCCGGCGAAGCGGGAGCCGAGCCGGCCCGTCATACGGCGCCGTCGGCCGGGAGCGTGCGCGGCCGGGCGGCGGGCCGCCGGAACCGGTCCAGGTCGGCGGCCGCCGGATCCGGGACGCCGGGCTCGCTCTCCAGCGCCCCGGTCGGGTGCCCCGCCTCCTGGAGCGCGTGCCGTACCGCCTCGGCCCGGTCCCGGAGTTCCCGTTCCGAGGCCGTGTCGTGGTCGTAGGACAGGACGCGCAGGACCTGCCCGGTCTCGCCCTCCGGCGGGGGCAGGATCTGCACCACGATCCTGTTGCCGTTCGCGTGCTCCAGCACCGCGTGGTACGAGCGGCGCTGGTCCTCGTCCTGGTACTCGCCGTCCGTCAGCTCGTAGGCGCCGATCCGGGAGAGTGTCCCGGCCACCGAGTCGGCGAGGTTCACGCGCAGCTGTGAGGCGAGCTGCCGCATGCCGGCCAGGTCCACGATCTCACCGAGCCGGTCCTCCAACCCGGCTGCCGCAGCGGCCAGTTCGCGCTGTTCGGCGGTGGTCGTGGCGTCGTCCCGGGCCCGGGCCAGCGGCTCGGCGGTCTGTTCGCGCAGCTGTGCGAGCTCGCCCTCCGACCAGTGGTCCACGTCCAGTTCGACCCCGTGCAGCGGCTCCCCGTCGGGTCCCATGACCGGCCTGACCTCGTTCTGCGTGATCAGCGTCTCCACCAGGACCAGGGCCTCGACGGCGGCGTCCTGGGCGAGCCGTCGCTCCAGCTCGCGGTGCTCGATGTCGAGGCGCAGCTCGCTGAGGTCGAGGTAGGCGCCCTGGGCGAGGGAGAGCGCGGCCTCGTACTGGCCGGCGTCGCTGTTGCGCCGTGCGGTGGCGAGGTCCAGGCGCAGCCGGTCGAGCCGGCCGGGGGCGTGCCGCTCGTGCGGCAGCGTGGTGTCGATGAGACCGGCCATCGTGGTGCCGTCGGCGAGCCAGTCCCGGGCGGCGTCCGCGGCGCGCTCGCGATGGCCGGCGAGCTCGTCGACGCGTCCGGTCAGGCCGGCGATGTCGCGGCGGCGCTGGTCGCGTTCGGCCGCGAGTTCGCGTTCCAGGGCCGCGCGCTGCTGGGCGAGCCGGGTACGGGTGTCGCGTTCGAGCCGGTCCGCGGTGCCGCGCAGCTCCTGCTGCAGGCGCTCGGACTGCTCGCGCAGCCTGCGTCCGGTGTCCCGCTCCAGCCGCTGTGTGTGGGCCGCGAGCCCGGACAGGGCCTCCTCCGTCCGGCGGGCGCGCTCGTTCAGCTCGGCGCGGGTGCGGGCCTGGTCGGTCTCCGTCTGCCGGCGGACCTCGTCGAGGAGCCGGGGCATGTCGCGCCGGACCTGCTTGAGGTTCTGGGCCGCCCGTTGGGCCTGGTACCACTGTGTCTCGTCCACCAGGATGCGCTTCTTGCCGCTCATGTCAGTCGTCCTCGCCTGGTCGGTCGGCCGCGAGCCGCGCCCGGGGGTGCCGGGGCCTCGCGTCGGGTGTCTGGGGAAGGCACAGCCGTGAACGGGCCTCGTCCACGGCGGAGTCGAAGGCCGCGAGCAGCCCGGCGGGCGGGACCCCGACCAGCAGGGCGGCGGGCCCGTCCAGGGCGATCTCGGCGGTGCGGGGCCCGTCCGTGAAGTCGTAGCCGCAGTCGGAGAGCCTCGGTGTGAGGTGGTGGACGCGCTGGTTGCTGCTTCCGCGCAGCCCCTTGCCGTCGTCCAGCCCGGCGACGTACCGGCCGTCGATCAGCACGTCGACGAGGCCGAGGAGTTCGGTGACCCCCGGTGCCGGTGGCCGGGCGCGCAGCCGTTCCAGGCGGTGGCCGGTGAAGCAGATCACCGAGAGGTCGCGCCGTGCGCGGGCCGCGCGGACCAGCGCGGCGAGCCCGGCGGCCTGGGCCATCGGTTCGCCGCCGGACAGCGTCAGACCGCGTACGCCGGGGTCGGCGAGCAACTCGCGGGCCAGCTCCGCGGGGTCCGCGCGGCGGGCGGGGCGGTCCGGGATCCACTCCGGTGCCAGACAGCCCGCGCAACGGAACGGGCAGCCCTGCACCCACACCACCGACCGCCGCCCCGGGCCCAGGGCGTGGGTGCCTACCCGGGTGGCGGCGACGTTGAGGTCCGGGCCGCTCACGGCAGGTCCCGTTCCGAGGGCGCGGGCCGCCCGGGCGGCGCCGGCGGCGGTGGCGGGGCGGCGCGCCAGGGCCCGTCCCCGTCGGGCGGCAGCGACCCGGGCCGCGGGATCGGCAGCGGGCCCGGCTGCGCGCCGGCGCCGGAAGCGGCCGGCGGCGCGGGCGGCCCGCCGCTGTCGGCCAGGTAGGCGAAGCTGATGCCGTTGATCACCACCGAGTCGCCGGGCCGGCACACGGCGTCCGCGCTGCGGGCCGCGGTGCCGTCCGGGCTGTAGCGCAGTTGCAGCGCGATCCCGCGCGTGCCGTCGGCCGCCCGGAACCGGCGGCCGTACACGCGGCCGCGGCCACCGATCCGGGCCGGTGCGAGCGTCAACTGCCGCCCCCGCAGGACGATGTGGTCCTGCGGGCCGCCGCCGAGCGCCGGGGACAGCACCAGGCGGCCGCTGAGGGCCGCCCGGTTGCGCCGCAGCCACAGCAGCAGCGCGGCGAGGAGGACCGCGAGGGGGACGCCGGTCAGCAGGGGCAGGGCCAGCGGCGAGCCGACCTCGGTGCGCAGCCGCAGGCCCGTGGCCGGTCCGTCCACCGCCGCCGGCACGTCGAACCGCACGTCGTCGAGGGTGGCCGCCCAGGGCGTCGTGACCCTGCCGTGCACGGTGACGCCGACCTCGGCCCGCCAGGTCCGCCGCACCGGCAGCAGTCCGGCGTCGGGCCTGCCGCGCACCTGGACGGCGAACCGCCGTGCCGCGCCCGGCTCCAGGGTCACCCGGTCCGGCAGGCCGGTGACGGTGAGCGGCTGTCCGTTCACGCTCGCGCCGAGGCCGGTCACGGTCAGCGGCAGCCGCTTGGTCGTGGCCGTCAGCGTCAGGGTGGCCGCCGCCCCGCCCCGGCCCAGCTCCAGTGTCCCGGCGGGCGACAGCGTGGCGGTGACGCCCCTGCCCGCGTCCTGGGCGATCAGCCGCGCGGCCTTGCGCGCCCGGGCCTGCTCGGCGGCCCGCCCGAGATAACCGGCGAGGTTCTGCACCGAGTCCGGCCGCAGCTCGGTGGTGTCCGGCACGACGCGGGACAGCTGCGCGGTGCCGGACTCGTCGGTGGCCAACGGCAGCGAGTAGGCGGCCAGTTCGTGCCGGCCGGCCAGCTTCTCGGCCCGGCTTCGCAGCGCGTCCCACGCCGGCCCGGAGGCCTTGGGGTACCGGGAGCCCTCCGGCGGATCGTGCCGGCCGTCGGTGAACATCACCACGGAGCCGACGCCGGCGGCGTCGGGCCGCTCCAGCTCGGCCAGGCCGCGGTCCAGGGCGGCGCCGATATCGGTGTGCACGCCGGAGGGCCCGGCCTGCGCGGGCAGCCTGCCGATGACGGCCTTGGGGTCGGACGGGTGCCCCAGATAGACGGTCTCGGCCGTGTTCCCGAACGTGAACAGGGCGACGTAGTCCTGCGGCGACAGGCCCTTCAGGAACGGCAGCAGCGCCGAACGGACCGACGAGTACCGCCCCTTGTCCATCATCGAGCCGGAGACGTCGACGAGTACGACGTAGTCGGCGGGGACCTGCTCCAGGCCGAGCGCGGAGTAGATCGCGGCGCGGCTGGGACCCGGTGCGGCCGGGGCCGTGCCGGCGGCCGCGGGGGCCGCCCCGGACGGCGCGACGGCCAGGGCCGTGAGCACCAGGGCGGCGAGAGCGACGGCGGCGCGGTGGACGGCACCGGCCCGGGCGCGTCCCGGACTCGGGCTGGGCGGCGGCTTGTTCATCGAAGGCGAGCTCCTCGGGCGCGACGCGGTCGGGGGCGGTGGGGCCGGATCAGGTGTCGGGCGGGGCGGGCAGGGGGCCGAGCGGAACGCGGGTCTCGGTGTTTGGACCCTCCGCGACCGCGCGCAGCACCAGGGCCGCCGCCCCGTCCGCGCCGACCCGGACGCCGACGCGGCAGAGCCCGGCCGGTGCGCCGGGAGGCAGGGTGACGTCCGGCAGCGGGACCGGCCGGCCGTCCGGGCCGACGGCCTCGACCCGCACCGGGCGCCCGGCCGCCGTGTCGGGGAGCACCTCGGCCGGCCGGCCGTCCCGGACGGCGAACACGGTGTCGCCGCCGGGCTCCAGGGCCCCGGGGGCGGCCAGTTCGAGTGCCTCGGTGCACAGCCGTCCGGCCACCCGGCGGTGGGTGCTGATGCGGACGGCGTACGGGTAGCGGTCCCCGGGGTCGGCGAGCCCGGCCGCGACCAGGGCGCCGCCGACCGCCGCCGCGTACCCGGCGTCCACGTCCGCGGGCAGGGGCAGCAGCCGGTGGCTCTCGGCCAGCTGCCGGGTGAGCGGTTCGAGCCGGGCCAGCCCCCCGGCGAGCAGCAGCGGGGGCGGCTCGGCCGCGCCGGCCGGTGCGGCGACCTCGGCCACGGCCCGCCGTACCGCGTCGATGAGCGGCGGCAGGGACGTCCGTACCTGCCCTGCGGTGACGTCCCGGCCGGACAGGAGGTGGACCGGGGTGTCGTCGAAGGGGTCGGGCCTGCGCACGGCCCGGGCCACGGCGAGCCCCAGCCGGCGGCCGCGGGGGTCGGCCAGGCGCGCCGCGGCCAGGTCGCGGTGGGCTTCGTCGGTGTCGCGCAGACCGGCGGCGTCGAGCAGCGCCGTGTCGAAATCCGCGCCCAGCAGGCCGGTCGGCCCGGTCGCCTCGGCGGTGGCGCGCACCAGCACCGAGGAGCCGGCCCGGGTGCAGAGGGCGGCGTCCGCGGCGCGGGCCCCGGCATCGCACACGAGGTACTCCCCGGTGTCCGCCGGTCCGCCCGGGGTCTGCCGGACCAGGGCGAGCAGGGCGTGGGCGGCGTCGATCGCCCGGGGCCGCGGACAGCCCTCCGCGGCGAGAGCGGCCGTCGCGGGACCGGCCAGCGCGCGGGCGGTGCGCCGCGGCAGGACGACCACGGCCCGGGCGGGCGGGCCGTACCGGGCGAGGTAGGCGCCGTACGCCTCGCGCAGCGCGGCGACGGGCCGGCCGCGCGTGGCGGCGGACAGCGGCAGCCCCTCGCCCGGCACGTCTGCGGGCAGGTGGACCGGGCGGGCAGGCCCGGCACCGGGCCCGGCGACGGCGAGGCGCGCGTAGCGGGTGCCGATGTCGAGGGCGAGGGCGTGCGGCGGGCTCATACCCGGTCCTCGCCTCGGCCGCGCCGCCCGAGCAGCCGGGAGAACACGCCCCGTTCGGACTCGCCGGAGGTGCCGGACGCCGGGTGAGCGGGGTCGGGGTAGGACCGGCGGCCCCCGGCGGGATGCTGTGTCCCCGGCGGGTACGACGGCCGGTGGGCGCCGCCGGACCCGGCCTGGCCGGGGAACGGGGGAGGAGCTGTCGGCTGCTGGCGCGACGGCTTCTGCCGCAGGAGCTTGATCGCGTGCTCGACGCTGTCCTTCAGCTCCCGGTGGCAGTCCAGTGCCCGCTGCCGGACCGGTTCGCCGAACCGCAGCTGGGAGACGGAGTAGTAGAGCAGGTCGCCGAGCGCCTGGTGCGGGGCGGTCCGGTTGAGGTGCCCGGCCAGCCGGTGCACGAAGTCGCCGCGTCCCGCGTGCTCGTGCAGCCAGGGCCTGATCGCGTCGAGCACGGCGGAGGGGAACTCGACGGTCTGCTGGGCGTGTTCGGCGTACCGGGAGTGCGGGCTCGCCCGCACGATGGCGTCGCCCAGGTGCTCGGGAGCGGCCGTGCGGGCGGCGACGAGCCGGCGGATGTCGGCGGTGTGGGCCAGCCACTGGAGGTCGGGGCGGTCGCGCAGCCGCTGCTCCCACGGTGCGGGCATGTCGCGGGTGAGCCAGTCCCCGGCGTGTCTGAGCAGCTCGGCGATCCTGTCGAGCAGCGGACCCTCCAGGCCCACCAGGCCCTCTGCGCCCGGCTCCTGAGGGTATGTCAGTTCCCACAGGAGCGGATACGGCACCTGGTCGAGCCGTTCCCCGACCAGCCCCTCGGCCAGCCGGCCCTCCCCCCGGCCCCGCAGCCCCAGGTGCGGCAGCTGCTGCCTGAGGACACCGGCGTACTCGGCGCCCGCCGCGCCGTCGTCCGCGAAGAGGCGGGCGCGCTGCACGCTCCCCAGCAGGGGAAGCTGGATCAGATCGGCCCAGGCGGCGTGCCTGCCCGCGACGCCGCGCTGTTTCGGTACGAGGACGTCGACCCGCCGGAGCAGGAAACCCCGGTCCTCGTCGGTGCCGGCCAGCCCCGCCGCGACCTCGTACAGCTCCGGGTGGAGCCAGCAGAGCACGTCCGGATTGCCGGCGTGAGCGGCCAGGCGCAGGCCGGTGCGCCAGGCCGTCGGGGAGATTCCGGCGAACGCCTCGATGCCCTGCCCGTCCGGACCGGCCGACGGCTCGCGGTGGATCAGCGCGGCGCCGTGCAGCCAGTCCGGGGCGCTCTGCCGGTCCGCCTCACCGGGCCGCCGCAGCAGGTCACGGACCAGCCGGTCGTCCAGCGTCCGATGTTCGGCGTTGACGTCGAGCCAGGCCAGCGCCAGCTCGGGGCGGCGCGGCAGGACGGACTGCACGGCCGCCACCGTGCTCTCGTCCAGCCCCCGCTGCACGGCGTGCAGCAGCGCGCCGCGCGCGAGCAGGCCGTCCGGCGCCTCGGCGGCGGTGCCCGCGTCGAGGTAGCCGGCCAGGACGGCGGCGTGGGCCTGCCGGTCACGGGACGCCGCCGCCAGATCGAGGACGGCCCGCACCCGCTGGACGGTCTGCCGCTCGACGGGCCAGGAGTTGAGTTCGTCGGCGAGGGCCGCGCCGGTCCGCGCGGACCAGTGCTCCAGGAGCAGGGCCCGGGCCTGCGCGCGCTCCGCCTCGGGCAGGGCGCCGGGCGGAGCGCCGGGCAGGGTGCAGCGCGCCAGATGACGGGCCACCGTGGCGGCCTCCCGCTCGTCGAGGCTCGCCAGCGGGTGCAGGCTCAGCAGCCTGGCCACGTCGCCCAGCCGGCCGGCGCCCCGTTCGATGTCCGCCACCACCACGGCCCGGAGGTCGAGGTCCCGCAGGTGCCGCAGCGCCTGCTCGGCGTCCTGCGGGGTCAGCGGGGCGCGATGGGAGAGCAGATGGGTGAGCAGCGCCTCGATGCCCACCTTCTGCCGCAACCGCAGCAGTTCCGCCAGATAGGCACGACCCTGGGCCGAGCCCGGCCCCTGCGGCGGCGGCCCCGCGAGCACGGCGTGGCACTGGCTGCCCCGGGGACGCAGCGCGAAGGTCAGCCGCAGCTCGTGGTCGGCGCCGTGACCGGCCCAGGTCGCGGCGGACAGCCAGGCCCTGCTGCCGTACGGCAGCAGGGCGCAGATCCCGTCGAGCACGGCGACCCGTGTGACGGCGCTCAGACCGGCGTGCTCCGGCGACAGCGTGATGGCCACGTGCCGCCCCTCCAGGAGCAGCGCCGCGGACCGCGCGGCCCACTCGAAGCCGATGTCCTCCTCGATGTACCGGGCCAGTTGGGCGACCCCGGCGGGCCGTGCGGCGAGGACGAGGTGGGGCGGGTGTGCGGCGTCCGCGTCCACGGCCGGCCACGCGGCGTCGAGGGCGGCGTCGTACAGCGAGGTCCAGGTGAGCCCCGCGTCACCGGCCGGCTGCCAGTCGAGGAGCAGCAGCCGGGCCGAGTAGCTGATCCGGCCGGTCGCGTCCCGCCCGCCCGACCAGACGGTCTCCACCAGGCCGGTCACGGGCCGGCCGGCCTCCGTGCCGCCGAGGAACGCCACCCACGGCAGTGCGTCGGGGGCGTGGGCGCGCTCGGCGCGTGGCGTCTCCGTGGACGCGGCCCAGAAGTACTTCTGCGCGATGCGGGGTTCCACGCTGCCCGCCTGTACGTCGTAGGCCACCTGACCCGGTGCCTTGCCCTGCAGGGACCAGGCGGCGCGCACCGGGGACCCGGCCGGTGGCCCGCTCACCTGCGCCCCCACCGGGGCCTGCCGGTGCGCGGCGGGCGTCCGGCCGTGCCCCGCAGACCCTCCTCCAGCGTCATCAGCGGCTCGATGACGTTGATCGGCGTCGGCGGAGAACTGCAGATCCGCTCGCCGTCCGGCTCCACGTTGACGTAATTGCGGTAGTCGAACTGGTTGTTCGGGTTGAGCCGGAAGCCGATCGCGGAGCTGGCGTGGAAGGACATCCGGTCGGGGTGGAAGAAGTTGCCGAGGGCGTCACGGACCAGGCGGGCGCTGCCGCCGCGGAAGCTTTCGCAGATCCAGTCGAAGAAGCCGTGCGCCTGATGGTCCGGGACGCGCGGGACGGCGCCGACATGCTCCTGGGTGACCCAGCCGGCCCGCAGCGCCGGCTCGAAGACGTCCGGGTGGTCGAACTTGGTGATGCACACCGCGACATGGTGCGGCAGCCGGCCGTTGCCGAGGAGCCGGCCCTCGTCGCGCACCCGGGCGGCCATCTGACTGGCCATTCCGTAGAAGTAGTTGATGCTCGCGGTCTGCTGGTTGGCGTCCAGCAGCGGGTCGAAGAGGTAGACGAGACCGCCACAGCTCGTCAGGTGGGTCACGGCCTGTTCGTGCAGGTCCTCGCTGACCTGGTTCGAGCGCGGGTTGAAGGCCTCTCCGGGCAGGTCGAGCACCTCCAGCGCGAAGGTGATCCGCCGGCGGGTACGCAGCCCCCGGGCGGGCCGCGTCTCACCGGCGAACGACCATCTGAGGTCCCGCTGGGCCCGGGTCGCCTGCGGGAACACCTGCTCCGACACCAGCTGGTCCACGCTGTCCTGAAGGAACTCCGCGGAGGAGGGGTCCATCCCGGCGACCACCCAGTTCACCTGGCCGCGTCGCTGGTGCTGCATCGCGGCGATCGGCACGGCGCCGAGGAACGTCGTCTTCCCGGACCCGGAGGCTCCCCACACGCCGATCCTGACGCCGACGGGAGGAGCGCCCCGGAGCGACGGAATGGCCAGCGGCGGCGCGCCCAGGTCGGCCACGGTGTGGGTGTCGGCCGCGGTGTGGGTGTCGGCGCCGGGCAGGCGCGGCTCGGCCGCGGGCAGGGGCGGCAGCGGGGGAGGCGGTTCGGCGCTGCGGGGCGCGCCGTCGAGGGCGAGCGACTGCCACGCGCGGTTGCCCCCGTGGTGCCCGTTCGGGGGCTGCCCCGGGTCCGGGGAGCGGGCCTCGTCCTCGTGGTCCCAGGAGCCCGGGTCGGGTCGATGAGGCGTCGTCATGGAGTGCGTCAGCTCCTCGGTGGGTCTGGTGGGCGCGGGGGGAGAGGCGGTGCGGCGAACGCGAGCGGGCTGCCGTCGGTGCCGTGGGGCTGCCCGGCGGTCAGGGCGAGCGCGGCCCGCTCCGCCGAGTCGGTGCCGGGCCGCAGGACGAGGCCCTCGGTGCCCGTCAGGTCCTGCCAGGTCCGCTTGAGGTAGTGGCCCAGCCGGTGCCCGCTGGGCACCCCGGCGGCGGGCGCGGTGAAGGGGGCGGCCCGGATGCCGACCCGCACCCCCCGGTGCCGCAGGGTCCCCAGTTGCTCCCGCCAGTCCACGGCGCGCGGGCAGCCGGGGACGAGGCCGTCCTGGGCGGGCAGCGCGGGCGGCCGGCCTCCGACCACCAGGAGGACCCGGTCGAGGGAGTCGGTGCGCGGTCCGGCGGTCATGCGCGCGGCGGCCTTGAGCGCGTCCTCCAGCGAGGAGGTGAGGGTGTCCCGGGACCGTATCTCCACGGGCAGCTCCCGCAGTTGGCGCAGTGCCCGGCCGGGCGGTCCCGGCGGCACGGCCCGGATGAGCCCCCGGGCGGGCTGGTGGGCGTTGCGGGGCGCGTGGTCGTAGTAGCCGATCACGGCGACCCGCAGGCCCCCGCCCGCGCCGGCATGGCGCTGCGCGGCACGGATCAGGTCGTCCGTGAAGCCGACGCGCTCGGCGACCTCGCTGTCGGCGGTGCCGGACATCTCCACCGCGCACAGGAGTTCCAGGGGCCGGGGCCGCCGCAGGCGCCGCGGCATGCGGTGGACCAGGTCGTGCAGGTCGGGCTCCGGTCCGTGCGCCGTCTCGGCCAGGACGTGGCCGCCGGTGCGCACCTCGATCTCGCCCGGTCCGTGCAGGACGAAGGTGAGGTGCGCGGAGCCGAGCGCGGGCAGTTCGACGCGGGGCAGCCGGACCAGCGGGGGGTGCCGGTCCTGCGGGCGGTAGCGGCCGGCGAGCAGCGGCAGGACGACGGGCAGGGTCGCGGACGGTGCGGCGACAGCGCCCGCCGCGGTCCCCGCCCCGGCGGACGGCGGGGGCATGACCGGGGGACCGCCGTGCACGGTGACCGAGGCCGTCCGGGTCTCGCCGGGCGCCAGCCGCAGACCGGCCTCGAACAGGACGTGGTGGGCGAGCTCCACCGGAACGTGGTCACCCGCGCCGTGTCCCGCCCGCGCCAGGAGCAGTGTGTGCGGCTCGCGCAGGGGCGCACCGCGCAGCACGTCACGGACCCGGGCCGTGGTGGCGGCCGCCGTGCCCGGACCGGGCGCGGCGGCCGGGTTGCCCTCGGCGCGCACCGCGCACACCTCGTACAGCACGGCGGCGGCCCGGTCGAGGAGGGTCCAGCCGGTGCCGCCGCGCAGCAGCACCACCGCGGTGCTACGGGTGCCGGTCACCTCGTCCGCAGGGGGGACGACTGCGCGCAGCCAGCCGCGCACGGCCCGGTCGAAGCCCAGGCGGTCCACCGGTTCCACGGTGCCCACCCCACCGGCGAGCCGGAACCGACGCAGGGCGTCCGCGGTGCCGAGCTCCTGGACGAGCTCCGTCCAGGACGTCTCGGCATGCGCGGCCGTGTGGGGCAGACCGGCGGCGTCGGCGAACACCCGTACCACCGAGGCCTGTTGGGTGCCGAACTCGACGAACAGCGCCTCGGGCACCTCCCCGGTGGTGAGCCCGCGCAGCAGATCGGCCAGGGCGGGCGGTCCGGCGGTCACCGGGGGAGCGGAGGCAGGCCGCGGGCCGGGGCCGTCGGCGGGGTGCGGAAGGCCGGAGGGGTGCGGGACGGCGGCGGGGTGCGAAAGCCCGGCGGGCGGTGGGCGAAGCAGCCCGGCCAGCTCCGAGCGCCCGGCGGCGTCGCTCAGCGTGCGCCGGGCGGCGTCGAGATCCCAGGTGTGCGCGGCGGCGGCCAGCTCGTCCGCCGCGCACCGGTGGTCCTCCTCGGTCGCGGCACCCAGGACCGGATCCCCGAGGAGCGGGAACCCGCAGACCCGGCAGCGTCGTTCCTCCCCTCCCGGGTGAAGGCACACCGGGCAGGGCACCACCGGGCCGGACCGCGTCTCGTCAGCTCCGGAAGAGAGCGCCACGATCGCGGCACCGTCTCACAGCGACCGTGGGCGAGGTACACACCGGGAAACACCTTTGATCCATGTCACAACTGCCCCCTTGCCTCTCTCGGGCCGAGTAGAGCCCGATGAGCCATCCAGTCATGCCGTGGTCCCACGGACCACTGGTAGACGCCCCGTGTGATTGCGCCGGTTCCCGCCAACGGGTTGCTCATTGTCCCGATGGTGTTCCCGCGCCGCAACGGGTCCTGGGGTTTCGGGCGGCCGGCCGTGGCGTGCGCGCACGGGCGGGCGCGACACGGCCCGGCGGCACGGGGAGCCACGCGTTCCGGTGTCTCCCGCACCCCGCCTCCGCGTCACTCCGGATCCCCCGAGCCCCCACCCGGCGGCCGGGCATAGACTCGGGCCGCTGTACCCCAAGGGCAGGGCGCGACGCGGGAAGTTGGTGTCCATGAGCGGGGAATGGGCGGGAGCCGGGCTGCCCCCGGCGGCGGCCGCGCGCATCGCGGAGGTGCGGAGCAGCGGGACGTGGTCCTCGGCGCTGTCCACCGGCGCGTTCGCCGCGCTGCGCGCCGTGGGGTTCGAACCGGTGGGCCAGGTCATGGGTTCGGCCGTCTACCACGTGGGCCGCAGCGGCCGGTACTGGGGCTATCACGACTGCCTCTACCGGGGCATGCGGTACGCCTTCAGCGGTGCCCCGGCACCCGTCGCCCTCTCCGGAGGCGGTGCCCCGTCCGCCCGGCTCGTCGAGGTGCTCGACGGGGCGCGCCGCTCGGCCCTCGACCGGATGGCCGCCGAGTGCTCGGCCCTCGGCGGCGACGGCGTCGTCGCGGCACAGCTGACGGTGGCGCCCTTCGCGGCCCAGCCCAACTGCCTGGAGTTCAAGGTGATCGGGACCGCGGTGCGCGCGGCCGGTACGGTCCGGGCGCCCCAGCCGTTCACCTGCCACCTCGACGGCCAGGGCTTCGCGAAGCTGGTGACCGCGGGCTGGGTCCCCGTCGAGCTGCTCTACGGAATGTCCATCGGCGTACGCCACGACGACTACACCACCCGCGCCCAGACCCGTTCGTGGAGCAACACCGAGGTCAGCGGCTGGAGCGAGCTCGTCCAGGCGGTGCGGGCCGACGCCCGGGCGCACCTGCGCGCGCAGAGCGGCCGGCGGGGCGGCGACGGCGTGATCCTCGCCGCGGGCGACCTGCGCATCTGGGGCGAGTCCTGCACGCGCGGCAGCGGCAACAACGAGCAGAAGGACCATGTGGCCGAGGCGACGCTGGTGGGCACCACCGTCGCCCGCTTCACGGCACGCGAGGAGCCGCCCCGCACCCTCACCGTGATGCCGCTCGACCCGGAACGACGCCGGCGGACCATGCGCCGCACCGCCACCGACATACGATGAGGGGAACCCGCTCATGACCGCCTTCAACCCCGCCGACGGCACCGCTCACGGCCTGTCCGCCCAGGGGGTGCCGGCCGACGCGATGCGGCGGCTGGCCGAGCTGCAGCCGGGAAAGCCGGGTTCGATCTTCACCAGCGACCTGTCGGTCAACGAGTTCCTGCTCGTGCGCGAGGCGGGATTCCGGCCCATCGGCCTCGTGCTGGGCAGCTCGATCTACCACGTGGGCATCCAGCTGGGCCGCTGGGGCAAGAACCAGGAGCTGACGACGCTCAGCCAGGCGATGTACCACGCCCGTGAACTGGCGATGACCCGTATGGAGGCGGAGGCGGCCCAGCTGGGCGCGGACGGCATCGTCGGGGTGCGGCTGAGCGTCGAGGCCCGTGAATTCGGCACCGACATCGCGGAGTTCATCGCCGTCGGCACCGCCGTCAAGGCCGACCACCCCGCGCCGGGCGCGGGCGGCGGCAGCTGGCGCAACCTGAAGGGCCAGCCGTTCACCTCGGACCTCAACGGACAGGACTTCTGGACGCTCATCCGCGCCGGCTACGCCCCGCTGGGCATGGTGATGGGCACCTGCGTCTACCACATCGCGCACCAGCGGATGGGGCAGATGTTCTCCAACATCGGCAAGAACGTGGAGATCGAGCAGTTCACCCAGGCGCTGTACGACGCGCGCGAACTGGCGATGGCGCGGATGCAGCACGAGGCGGAGGAGCTGCGGGCGGAGGGCGTAGTCGGTGTGCAGCTCAACGCGCACAACCACCGCTGGGGCGGCCACGCCACCGAGTTCTTCGCGATCGGCACGGCCGTACGGCCGCTGCGTGAGGACCATGTCATCGAGCGCCCGACGATGGTGCTCGGCCTGGACGGCTGAGCGTACGGCCCAGCAGACTCGGAACGACCGCACACCACGAGAGGCCCCACGATGACCTCCCCACAGGACCCCGTACCGTTCGAGCCCGCCGGGGCGTCGGACTCCGTCGAGCTGCTGACGGCCGCGCTGCGCAGGGACGCCGCCGACCTGGAGGTGTACGCCCGGGTGCTCACCGGGACCCTCGCCGAGGCGCTGCCGCCGGGCTCCGTCGCCGTCGAGCGCAGACGCGGCCTGGCGGACCGGCTCGCGGGGCGTGCGGGCCGTGTCGAGCGGGTCGAGGTCCTCCTCGGCGAGCAGCGTCTCGTGCTGGACCTCGCGGGCGCGCATCCCCGGGGCGAGGTGTGCAAGGAGGTCCGCGGCGTGGTGCTTTCGCGGCGGCCGGTGGCGCTCGACGAGTGGGTGCGGGAACTCGCGGTCGCGGTCGCGGCCCGAGCACAGTCCGACGCGCGGGCGCGGGCGGCGCTGGAACGGCTGCTGCTCGGCGAGTAGCGCCACGCCCTGCGCCGCCTACGCCGCGCCCTGCGCCACCTGCGCCGCGGCCGGCCACCTTCGCGGGAACCCGGAAAATCACGTGCCCCGGCCCCGTCCCGCCTCGTACTGTCGGGACACGTCAGACACAGAACGGATCAGACACAGGACAGAGGGGAGCCGGCCGTGCGTGCACACAGCGCTGTCGTCGCTCCCCGTTGCCGGTACGAGGTGATCCTCGTGTCCTCGTCCGACCGGTGCCCGCTGCGCGGCCGGCACCGGACCCCCGTGACGTCCCGCTGACCTCTCCTGCCCGAACCGGCCACGTGCCGCCGGGCCGTGACGCCGGCGTGCTCTTCAGGGCGTACGGGTACATCGCGCCGCCCTTTTCTCCGCAGACCGGAGAGGCTCCGAACCCCAGAAAGGCCCCGGGCCGTGCGCACGCACATCACCAGTTCCGCCACCACTCTCACCGCCGTTCGCAACCTCGGCATCCTCGCCCACGTGGACGCGGGCAAGACCACCGTCACCGAGCGGATCCTGTACGCGACGGGCACCACCCACATGCGGGGCGAGGTGCACGACGGCACCACCGTCACCGACTTCGACCCGCAGGAACGCGATCGCGGCATCACCATCTTCGCCGCCGCTGTCAGCTGTGCCTGGGGCGGCTGTCGCATCAACCTCATCGACACCCCCGGCCACGTCGACTTCGCCGACGAGGTCGAGCGCTCGCTGCGGGTCCTCGACGGGGCGGTCGCCGTGTTCGACGCCGTCGCCGGGGTCGAGCCGCAGAGCGAGTCGGTGTGGCGGCAGGCCGACCGGCACGGCGTCCCGCGCATCGCGTTCGTCAACAAGCTGGACCGCGCGGGCGCCGACCTCGACCGGGCCGTCGCCTCGATCCGGGAGCGGCTGCACCCGGCGCCGCTGGTCGTGCAGCTGCCGATCGGCGCCGAGGACGCGTTCACCGGTGTCGTCGACCTGGTGCGGATGCGCGCGCTGACGTGGGACGACGCGACCGGTACGGCGGTGGAGGGCGTCGTGCCCGAGGAGCTGCGGGAGGAGGCCGTACGACGACGGCGGGTGCTGGAGGAGGCGGTGGCCGGGCTGCATCCGGGGGCGCTGGAGGAGTTCTGCGTGCAGGACACGCTCCGCTCCGCCACCCTCACCGCCGCCCTGCGCGATCTCACCCGCACCGGGGACGGCGTGGTCGTCCTCGCCGGCTCGGCCTACCGCAACCGCGGCATCGAACCGCTGCTGGACGCGGTCGTCGCCTATCTGCCCTCGCCGCTGGACGTCCCTGCCGTACGCGGCGTGCACGCGGGCGGCGAGCAGGAGCGGGCGGCCGATCCGCAAGCCCCGTTCAGCGGGCTGGTGTTCAAGGTGAACGCCGGTACCACCGGACGACTGGCCCACGTCCGCGTCTACTCGGGCACCCTGGAGAAGGGAGACACCGTGCGCGAGCAGGGCAGCGGGCGCACCGAGCGGGTGGCGCGCATCCTGCGCGTCATGGCGGACCGGCATGTCCCGCTCGACCGCGCGGTCGCCGGGGACATCGTGGCCCTCGTGGGCGTGAAGTCCGCGCGGGCGGGCTCCACCCTGTGCGACCCCGGTGCCCCGTTGCTGCTGGAGCCGCCGGCCGCGGCCGAGCCCGTGGTGTCCGTTGCGGTCGAGGCCCGGCGGGCCGCGGACACCGGCCGACTGGCGGCGGCGCTGGCCCGGCTGGTCGAGGAGGACCCGTCGCTGGTGGTGCGCACCGATGCCGAGACCGGGCAGACCGTGCTGTCCGGGATGGGCGAACTCCATCTGGAGGTCGCGGTGGAGAAGGTGCGGCGCGACGGCGGACCGAAGGTCACGGTGGGGCGGCCGAGGGTCGCCTGTCGCGAGACGGTCGTCGCGGGAGTGACGGGGTTCGGGTACCGGCACGTCAAACAGGACGGCGGTGCGGGGCAGTTCGCGCACGTCGTGCTCGACGTGGCGCCGCTCGGACCCGAAGTCGGCGCCACCGGCTTCGAGTTCCGCTGCACCGTCACCGGCGGGTCCGTACCGCAGGAGTACGTGCGGGCGGTGGAGGCCGGGTGCCGGGACGCCCTCGCCGAGGGGCCGCTCCACGGGCATCCGGTGACCGGGCTGCGGGTCACGCTCACGGACGGCTCCACCCATGTGAAGGACTCCTCCGACACGGCCTTCCGCGCCGCCGGCCGGCTCGGACTCCGCGCGGCCCTGCGTGCCTGCGGGACGGCCGTGCTGGAACCGGTCGCCGAGGTCACGGTCACCGTGCCCGAGGACGCGGTCGGCACGGTCCTCGGGGACCTGTCCGCCCGGCGCGGCCGGGTCGGCGGCTCCGAGAGGCGGCGCGGCGCGGCCGTCCTGACGGCGACCGTCCCGCTGGCCGAACTCTTCGGCTACGCCACCCGGTTGCGCAGCCGCACCCAGGGCCGAGGCACCTTCACCACCCGCCCCACTGGCTACGCCCCAATCCCCCGACCCCAACCGACCCCCACCCCCACCCGCTAGCGGTCCCCGGAGCCCGGCACTCCGGCCCTCCGGGCTCCGGGGACTCCAAATTCCCCGGCCTGCCCGGACTCCGGGTACCTGGGCTCCTGGTCTCCGGGCTCCGCAGACCTCGGGGCCCGGGTACCCGGGCCCTGGGCCCCACCCGCACCCCGACCCCACCCGCACCCGCACCCCGACCCCACCCCCGGCCCCCGCCCGCCCACGTCCACCGCCAACACCCTCACCACGCCCAACACCCCCTCCCGGCGCACGACTTCATCACGACTGTCCTCACCTGTGCCCAACCCCTTGACGGCTGCCGATTCCGAGGTTTAACTCACGTCCTAAATTAAGCCATGAGGAGCTTTCGGGAGTCGAAGGCGACGTCGTGTGACGTCGGCTCCCGTCGGCGGCCTCGGGGATCGACCCCCGGAAAGGGACACCAGGAGCCATGCGCAGAATCCGAGCCGCGGCCACCGGCGCCGTCGCCCTGTCTCTCGCCCTCGCGGCCACGGCCTGCGGCGGCGGTTCCGCGACCGGGGGCGGGTCGAACGACTCCCCGAAGACACTGACGTACTGGGCCTCCAACCAGGGCGCCAGCATCGCCGTCGACCAGCAGGTGCTGAAGCCCGAGCTCGACAAGTTCCAGAAGCAGACCGGCATCAAGGTCAAGCTGGAGGTCGTGCCCTGGTCCGACCTGCTCAACCGGATCCTCACCGCCACCACCTCCGGCCAGGGCCCGGACGTGCTGAACATCGGCAACACCTGGAGCGCCTCGCTGCAGGCGACCGGCGCACTGCTGCCGTGGGACGCCAAGAACTTCGCGAAGATCGGCGGCAAGGACCGGTTCGCCGGCGCCGCGCTCGACTCGACCGGCGTCCGGGGCAAGGACCCGGCCGCGGTCCCGCTGTACTCGATGGCGTACGCCCTCTACTACAACAAGAAGATCTTCGCCGACGCCGGAATCTCCCAACCGCCCGCCACCTGGGACGAGTTGGTCGCCGACAGCAAGAAGATCGACGCGAAGGGCAAGTCCGCGCTCGGGGCCGAGGGCTCGAACCCCTCGGAGAACATCCACCACGTCTTCGTCTTCGCCCGGCAGCGCGGCGCCGACTTCTTCACCCCCGACGGCAAGCCCGACTTCACCGCTCCCAAGGTGGTCGACGCGGTCAAGAGCTACGTCGACCTGATGGCCACGGACAAGGCCATCCCGACCGGCGACGCCGAGTACGCGCAGAACCAGTCCGTCAGCGATTTCGCCAAGGGCAGGCAGGCGATGTTGCTGTGGCAGTCCGCCGCCGCCAACCTCATGTCCCAGGGCATGAGCGCCGACTCCTACGGCATCGCGCCGGTGCCCGTGCTCTCCGGCAGGCCCGGCAGCGGCACCCAGGTCGACTCGGCGTTCATGGGCATCAACCTGGCCGTCTTCAAGAACACCCACAACCTCGACGGCGCCACGCAGTTCGTGAAGTTCATGACCTCCGACGCGGAGCAGAAGATCCTCAACAAGGCCTACAGCTCCATCCCGCCGGTCACCTCCGCGCAGGCGGACGCCGCCTTCGGCACGCCCGCCGACGCGGTGCTGAAGAGCACCCTCTCCGCGTCCGCGGCCGCCATGCCGCAGGTCCCCTCCGAGTCGCAGTTCGAGACGACCGTCGGTACGGCCGTCAAGGACCTCTTCGCCGACGCCGCCGCCGGCCGCGCGGTGACCACCGGCTCGGTCAAGGCCGAGCTGGAGAAGGCCCAGCAGCAGATGCCGGCGGCGTGAGCGGGCCGATGACGCCGCCGCCGATGACGACGACCACCGCCTTCAAGGAGCCGGTGCGCGAGGGACCCCCGGGCGCGGCGGCGCGCGAACCCCGCCGCCGCACCGGGCGGATCCGCCGCGCCGCTCTGCCCTACCTGCTCCTCCTGCCCGCCCTCGTGCTCGAACTGCTCGTCCATCTCGTGCCGATGGCCGTCGGTATCGTGATGAGCTTCAAGGAACTCACCCAGTTCTACATCCGCGACTGGGGCACCGCCCCCTGGTCAGGCCTCGGCAACTACACGGTGTCGGTGGACTTCGACGCCCCCGTCGGCAAGGCCCTGCTGCACTCCTTCCTCGTCACCGTCGGCTTCACCCTGCTCTCGGTCGCCCTGTGCTGGCTGACCGGCACCGCCGCCGCCGTCTTCATGCAGGACGCCTTCCGCGGCCGCGGCCTGCTGCGCACCCTGTTCCTGGTGCCGTACGCGCTGCCCGTCTACGCGGCCGTCATCACCTGGGTGTTCATGTTCCAGCACGACAACGGCCTGGTGAACCACGTCCTGCACGACCAGCTCCACCTCACCGACCGGCGCTCCTTCTGGCTCATCGGCGACAACAGCTTCTACGCCCTGCTGACCGTGTCGGTGTGGAAGGGCTGGCCGTTCGCCTTCCTCATCGTGACGGCCGGGCTCCAGAACATCCCACGGGAGCTGTACGAGGCCGCCGCGCTGGACGGCGCCGGGATGTGGCAGCAGATCCGCCGCATCACGCTGCCCTCGCTGCGCCCGGTCAACCAGGTCCTCGTCCTGGTGCTGTTCCTGTGGACGTTCAACGACTTCAACACGCCGTACGTCCTGTTCGGCAAGTCCGCCCCGGCCGCCGCCGACCTCATCTCGGTCCACATCTACCAGGCGTCCTTCGTCACCTGGAACTTCGGCACCGGCTCGGCGATGTCCGTCCTGCTGCTGCTCTTCCTGCTCGTCGTGACGGGCGGGTACCTGCTGCTCACCTCGCGCCGACGGAGGCCCGCCCGTGGCTAGCGCCAACTCGCCCATGGCACCCCCGCGTTCGTTCCTGTGGACCCGGCGGATCTTCCTCACCCTGCTCACCGGCTTCGTGCTGATCCCGGTGTACGTGATGGTCTCCAGCTCGCTCAAACCGCTCGCGGACGTCACCGGGAAGTTCCGCTGGCTGCCCAGCGGCCTGACGATCCGGCCGTACATCGACATCTGGTCGACCGTCCCGCTCGCCCGCTACTTCGTGAACTCGCTGATCGTGGCGGGCGCGGCGACCGTCTGCTCGGTGGTCATCGCGGTGTTCGCCGCCTACGCCGTCAGCCGCTACGACTTCCGCGGCAAACGCGTCTTCACGGTGACCGTGCTGTCGACGCAGATGCTCCCGGGCATCCTCTTCCTGCTCCCGCTGTTCCTGCTCTACGTCAACATCGGCAACGCCACCGGCATCGCTCTGTTCGGCTCCCGCGGCGGCCTGATCCTGACGTATCTGACCTTCTCCCTCCCCTTCTCCATCTGGATGCTGATCGGCTACCTCGACTCCGTGCCGCGCGATCTGGACGAGGCGGCACTGGTCGACGGCTGCGGCCCGCTCGGCGCGCTGCTGCGGATCGTCGTGCCCGCCGCGATCCCCGGCATCGTCGCGGTCGCGGTCTACGCCTTCATGACCGCGTGGGGCGAGGTGCTCTTCGCGTCCGTGATGACCGACGACACCACCCGCACCCTCGCCGTCGGCCTCCAGGGCTACTCCACCCTCTACGACGTCTACTGGAACCAGATCATGGCCGCGTCGCTGGTCGTCAGCGTGCCCGTGGTGGCCGGGTTCCTGCTGCTCCAGCGCTATCTCGTCGCCGGTCTGACGGCGGGCGCCGTCAAGTGACCGATCCCGCGTACTCCGAAGGGACTTCCGTGTCCGAACGCATCGACCTCGCCGCCTTCCCGCCCGACTTCCTGTGGGGCACGGCGACCGCGGCGTACCAGATCGAGGGGGCCGTCGCCGAGGACGGCCGGGCGCCCTCGATCTGGGACACCTTCTCCCACACCCCGGGGAAGACCGCGAACGGCGACACCGGCGACGTCGCCTGCGACCACTACCACCGCTGGCGCGAGGACATCGCCCTGATGCGGCAACTCGGCGCCGACGCCTACCGGTTGTCCGTCTCCTGGCCCCGCGTCCGGCCCGCCGGCACCGGCCCGGTCAACCCCAAGGGCCTCGCCTTCTACGACGAGTTGGTGGACGCGCTGCTGGAGGCGGGCATCACACCGTCCGTCACGCTCTACCACTGGGACCTGCCGCAGACGCTCCAGGACCGCGGCGGCTGGCCCGAGCGGGACACGGCCTTCGCGTTCGCCGAGTACGCCGAGGCGGTCGCCGGCCGCCTCGGCGACCGCGTGAAGCTCTGGGCGACCCTCAACGAGCCCTCGTGCTCGGCCTGGATCGGCCATCTGGAGGGCAAGATGGCCCCCGGCTGGACCGATCTGACCGCCGCCGTACGGGCCTCGTACCACCTGCTCCTCGGCCACGGCCTCGCCGTCCAGGCGGTGCGGGCCGCCGCGCCCGGCGCCGAGATCGGCATCGTCAACAACCTCTCCACCGTCCACCCGGCCACCGACCGCCCCGAGGACGTGGCGGCGGCCCACCGCCAGGACGGCCACGTCAACCGCTGGTGGCTCGACCCGGTGCACGGCCGCGGCTTCCCGGCCGACATGGTCGACACCTACGGCGTCGAACTCCCCGCCCATGCAGGCGACTTGACGACCATCGCCACCCCACTGGACTGGCTCGGCCTGAACTACTACTTCCCGGCCCACGTCGCCGACGCCCCCGACGGCCCGGCGCCGTACGTCCGCGCCGTGCGCCGCGAGGGAGTCCCGCGCACCGGCATGGACTGGGAGATCGACGCGAGCGGCATCGAGACGCTGCTGCTCCGGCTCACCGAGGACTACGGCGCCCGGAAGATCTACGTCACCGAGAACGGCTCGGCCTTCGAGGACCTCGTCCGCCCGGACGGCAGCGTCGACGACCCCGAGCGCCAGGCCTATCTGGAGCAGCACCTCGCCGCCTGCGCCGCCGCCGCCCGCAAGGGCGCCCCGCTCGCCGGCTACTTCGCCTGGTCCCTGCTGGACAACTTCGAGTGGGCGTACGGCTACGCCAAGCGCTTCGGCCTGGTCCACGTCGACTACCGCACCCAGGTGCGCACCATCAAGGGCAGCGGCCGCCGGTACGCGGACATCGTCCGCGTCCACCGGGGCCAGACCCGCCGAGCCGCCTGACCCGCCCCCCCTTACAGCCGGTGGGCCCGGACGCGGGAGTCCGCCCCCACCGGCTTCATGCAACGAGTTCCAGGTCCGGGGAACGCGCGGCAGTGCCTCCGCCGCCTGCCCCGCGCTCCCCGCGGACCAGCCGGGCACCTACCGCACGACCTTCTTCGACGACTTCTCCGGCGCCGCCCTCGACCACTCCAAGCGGCGCGTCGTACGCCCCGCCCTCGGCGCCGTCTGTCCGGAGGGCCAACGGCGGGCCGGGCGGTACCCTGGCACCTAATGCATAGGATGTGCAAGTGCATCCATATAGCATCAGACCTGCAACCCCCTCCGACCTCGACGGTGCCAGGTCCGTCATGCTCGACACCGTCTACCGGGACTTCGGGACCGGATACGTGCCCCGTTGGCACGCCGACATCGTCGATCCCGCCGGGGCCTATCTCGTGCCCGTGCGGCACGCGCTGTTCGTCGCGGTCGACGGGGTGGGGGAGGTCGTCGGGACCGGGGCGCTCGATGCGCGGGGGCCCGTGTGGCCGCCGAATCCGCGGTGGCTGGCCGAGCGGTATCCGTCGGGGTCGACCGCGCAGTTGCGCCGGGTGTACGTGCGGCCCGCGCACCGCAGGCGGGGGATCGCGCGGCAACTGGTCGAGCGGCTCGTGGAGTTCGCCGGGGCGGACGGGGGGTACCGGGCCGTGTATCTGCACACCGATCCGGCCGTGCCCGGCGCCGAGGCGTTCTGGCGGTCGCTCGGCAAGGTCGTCCATGACGAGCGGGCGGACCCCGGACGTCCGCAGAGCCTCGTGCACTTCGAGCTGCCCGTGGGGGCGGGGTGAGGGTGCCGCCGGTTATGAAAATGATTGTCATGTAGTCTGGGGCTCGCGCCCGATCGTCCGAAACGAACCGAGGATCATGTCTCTCCCGCGTCCCCGGCTGCTCGCCGCCCTTCTGCTCACCCCCTTGCTGGCAGGCTGCTTCGCCTCCGGTGCGGGCGACCATCGCGGCGGCGGTGCCGGCGGTGCCGGCGGCGCCGCCCGGCTGCGCGTCGCGCTCGCCTTTCCGCCCGCCGAGCGGCTCTCCCCGTACGGCGCCGACGGCACGATCCTCACCCGGCTCGGCGTCACCGAGGGGCTGACCGCGCTCGACGGCAACGGCGCCGCCGCGCCCGCCCTCGCCACCTCCTGGCGGCAGGACGGCGACCGCAGCTGGCTGTTCACCCTGCGCGAGGCCACCTTCCACGACGGCACCGACGTGACCGCCCGCGCCGTCGCCGCCTCCCTCGCCCGCGCCGCCACGGCCCGGCCCGCCCCGGCCGCCCTGTCCGGCGTGGAGCTGACCGCCCGGGCGGTGGACGCCCGCCGGCTGCGCGTCACCACCGAGCGGCCCGACCCGGTCCTGCCCCTGCGACTGTCCAGCCCCGGCCTCGCCGTCCTGTCCGCCACGGCGTACACCCGCAAGGGCGCCGTCGACCCGGTGGGCAGCGGCACCGGGCCGTTCGTCCTGAAGAAGGTGAACGGGACCGCCTCCGCCACCCTCGACCGGTACGACGGCTACTGGGGCGGGCGCGCCCGGGCCGGCGGCATCGACGTCCGCTTCGTCGCCGACGGCACCGCCCGCACCAACGCCCTGCGCAGCGGTGACGCCGACCTGGCCGAGGCCGTGCCCGTCGCCCAGGCCGCCAGCCTGGCCGAGGGGACCCGGCGCGAGACCGCCACCACGCGCACCACCAGCCTGCTGCTCAACTCCCGCTCCGGGCCGCTGCGCGACGCCGGGCTGCGGGCCGCCGCCCGCGCCGCCGTCGACACCTCCGGCCTCGCGCGCGGCGTGTACGAGGGGCACGCCGACCGTGGGACCGGGATCTACGGGCCCGCCGTCACCTGGGCCGAGGGCAAGCACCTCAAGCCCGCGGGCCGGGCCGCGGCGAAGCGGCCCCACGGGGCCGAACTCACCCTCGCCACCTACGACAACCGGCCCGAACTCCCCGAAGTCGCCCAGGTGTTGAAGCAGCAGCTGGAGAAGGCGGGCTTCCGGGTGAAGCTCGTCGTGCGCGAGTACGGGCGGCTGGAGGGCGACGCCCTCGACGGGAAGTTCGACGCGTTCGTGCTCGCCCGCAACAGCCTCGTCGACACGGGAGACCCCGTCGCCGTCCTGGCGAGCGACTACACCTGCGACGGCGGCTACAACCTGGCCCTGCTGTGCGACCGCGCCGTCGACCGGGCCGTGGCCGCCGCCGAGCGCACCGCCGACCCCGCCGGACGGCGGACCGCCGCGCTGCGCGCCGAGGCGGCGATCCTCGCCACCGACACCGTCGTACCGCTGGTCCACCAGCGCGTCGTCGCCGGCGTCTCCGGCGCGGTGAAGGGGGTGCTCCTCGACCCCTACGAGCGCACCCTCGTCGGCACCGGCACCCGGCGCTGAGCGACATGCGCAGCATGCTGTGGCGGGCCTCGCTCGCCGGTGCCCTGGTGTGCGGGATCGGGCTGCTGCCCTGGCTGGCCCGCACCGATCCCGCGCTCACCGTCCTCAAGGCCCGCGCCCAGGACCGGGATCCCGACCCCGAGGTGCTCTCCGCCATCCGCCGTCAACTGCGCCTGGACGACGGGGCGTTGACCCTGCTCGGGCGCTGGCTCGGCGGACTGGCGCGCGGGGACGCCGGACAGTCCTGGATCTCCGGCGCCGACGTCGGACCGGCCGTGCTCCAGGCGCTCGGCGCCTCCCTGCTGCTGATGGCCGTCGCCCTGGCCGTCGCCCTGTGCACCGCGGCCGCTGTCTGCGCCCGCACCCTGTGCCGCGGCGGCCGCGACCGGCCCGGCGGCGCCGGCTCCGCGATGCTCGCCACGCTCCCGGAGTTCCTCACCGCCTCCGTGCTCGCCACCGTCGTCGGCGTCCAGCTCGGCTGGCTGCCCGCCCTCGGCTGGTACGGCCCGCGCCACACCGTCCTGCCCGCCCTCGCCCTCGGCCTGCCCGCGGGCGCCGTCCTCGGCCGGCTCCTCGACGACCAGCTGCCCGGCGCCTTCGCCGAGCCCTGGGTGCGGGCCGCACGGGCGCGCGGACTGCCCGCCCGCTCGATCGCCCGGCAGGCGGTCCGGCGCGTCCTGCCTGGACTGCTGCCCAACACCGCCCTGTTCGTCGTCGGCATGACCGGCGGCGCCGTCGCCGTCGAGCAGATCTTCGACATCCCCGGACTCGGCCGCACCACCCTCCAGGCCGCCCTCGCCCAGGACCTGCCCGTCCTCCAGACCGGCACCCTCTGCCTGGTGCTCCTCGCCGCCCTGGCCGCGGGCACCGCCCGGCTCGGCGTACGCCTGCTCGTCGGCCCCGCCCTCAAGGACGGCGCCGTACCCGCACTGCACCCGGCCACCGCGCCCGCGCGGGCTGCGACGCCGCTCCTCCTCGCCGCCGTGCTGCTGGCCGTCCTCGCCGCCGGTCTGCCCCGCGACCCGCTCGCCCTCGACACCGCCGCCCGCCTCCAACCACCCTGCGCCGCCCACCCGTTCGGCACCGACGCCCTCGGCCGCGACCTGCTCGCCCGCATCGCCCACGGCGCCGTCGACACCCTGCTGCTCGCCCTCGCCCTCAGCGCCGGCACCCTGCTGGCCGGGCTGCTGCTCGGACTGCTGCCCCGGCTGTCCGGGCCGCTCGCCGACACCGTCAACGCCGTACCGCCCGTCCTCGCCGCGCTCCTCGTCACCGCCGTCGCGGGCGGCGGCCCGGCCACCCCCGCGCTCGCCGTCGCCGCCGTCGCCTGGGCACCCCTCGCCGCCCACACCAGCGCGCTCCTGCGGCAGGAACGCGCCGCCCTGCACCTCACCGCCACCCGCGCCCTCGGCGCCGGCCGCTGGTACCTGCTGCGCCACGAACTCCTGCCCGCCGTCGTCCCGCCCGTCGCCCGGCACGCCCTGCTCCGGCTGCCCGGCACCGCCCTCGCCCTCGCCTCGCTCGGCTTCCTCGGCCTCGGCGCCCAGCCGCCGTCCCCCGAGTGGGGCCATCTCCTCGCCGAGAACCAGCCCTACGCCGAACGCGCCCCCTGGACGGTCCTCGCCCCCGCCGCCGTACTCGCCGTCCTCGGCGCGCTCGCCGTCACCTCGGCGGCCGCCCTGCGACGCCCGGCGCGCGCCGAACGCCCGGCCGGCAAGGGGGAGCCGGTGACCCGATGACGTCCGTGCCCGCCGCCCCGCACCCGGTACCTGCGGCGGCTCGCCCTGCCCCGCCGCTGAACACGACGCCCCCGCCCCACGTATCACCCGACCGTGGGAGACTCCCTCACCATGAGCGCGTCCCCGGCGGTGAGAGGTCTGCGTGCCGCGGTGTTCGCCGCGGTGTGCGTGCTCCTCGCCGCCGCCGGGCACGGGCTCGCCATGGGGACGATGCCGCCTCTGTGGGCCGACGCGGCCGGATTCGCCGCGGTGTTCGCGCTCGGCTGGATCCTCGGCGCCCGCGAACGGTCGCTCACCGGCATCGGCGCCGCCATGCTGGCCACCCAGGCCGCCCTGCACACCGGCTTCGACGCCGCCCACCACGGCAGCGGGCCCGCGCCCGCGGCGGGCATGACGGCCACGCCGGGCCACGGTGCGGCGGTGACGCAGAGCCACGCGATGCCGTTCGCTCACGGTCCCGCGATGCCGCTCATGCACGGCCCCGCCACGGCCGCGGCACACGTCCACGCGACGGCGTCCGCGTACACGACCCACGCCACCGCCGCCCATCTCCTCGCCGCGCTCGCCGCCTCCTGGTGGCTGCGGCGGGGCGAGGCCGCCCTGTGGTCGCTGCTGCGCCGCACCGCCCGCCTCGTCCCCGGCCTCGCCGTCCGGTGGCGCGAGGCCACGCTGCCCGCCCCCGCCCCGCACACCCCGTGTCTCCCGGACGATCCCGGGCCGCCCTGCCGTGCCCCGCTGCGGCACGCGGTCAGCCGGCGCGGACCCCCGGCCCCGGTCCCGTACCCGATCCGACCCCTTCACCCACGTCACCCGTACGGAGACCGACCCGCCATGTCCGCCACACGTCCCGCCCTGCGCCGCGCCGCGACCGTCGTCGCCGGTGCCGCCGCCACCGTGCTCCTCGCCGCCGGTGCCGCCTTCGCGCACGTCACCGTCCACCCCGAGAGCTACGCCAAGGGCGCCACCGACGGCGTCCTCACCTTCCGCGTCCCCAACGAGGAGGACGGCGCCTTCACCACGAAGGTCCAGATCTTCCTGCCCACCGACCACCCCGTCCTCGGCGTCCTCGTCCACCCGCAGGACGGCTGGACGGCCAAGGTCACCACGACCAGGCTGAAGACGCCCGTCAAGACCGACGACGGCACCATCACCGAGGCCGCCTCCGAGATCACCTTCACCGGCGGGAGGATCGCCGCCGGACAGTACGAGGACTTCGACGTCGCCTTCGGGCAACTCCCCTCCGACACCGGGCAGTTGGTCTTCAAGACACTCCAGACGTACTCCGACGGCAAGGTCGTCCGCTGGATCGAGGAGCCCACCGGCGGCGACGGCCCGGAGAACCCGGCGCCCGTGCTCAGACTGACGGCCGGTGGCACCGGTGCGGCCGCCCCCGCCAAGAGCGCCGCCACCACCCGGGCCGCGGACTCCGCCGACTCCACGGCCCGCGGGCTCGGCATCGCCGGGCTGGTCGTCGGCGTCCTCGGCCTCGCCGCCGCGGCCTTCGCGCTCGTGCGGAGCCGCACGCCGCGGGCGTAGCAGCAGGCAGTCAGTGCGATGCGAAGGGCCCGGACCGGCATTCCCGGTCCGGGCCCTTCCCCCTGCCCGCCGCCGCTCAGCGCCCGGCCAGCTCCAGCACCGGGGCCTCGGCCGGCACCCGCACCGGCGTACGCGACGTACGCCACAGCCAGCGCACGTCGCGCCCGAAGGACCACACCAGGGAGCCCAGCGCCAGCAGGACGACCGCGAGGTTCGCCGGCCGCGGCAGCAGCTCGGCCCCCGCCACCAGGAGCGCGACGCCCTGCACCGCGGCCACCGTCTTGCGGGCGAAGGAGGGCGGCAGCGGGGCGTTCAGCCAGGGGGCGAGGCGGGCGGCCGCGACGAACGCGTACCGCATGCCGCCGATCAGCAGCACCCACGGGCCCAGCTGCATCGAGACATAGACGCTCAGCACGAGGATCAGGAACGCGTCGACCTCCATGTCGAAGCGGGCCCCGAGCGCCGTCGACGTCCCCGTGCGGCGGGCCACCTTGCCGTCGACGCCGTCCAGGAGGAGGGCGACGGCGGTCAGGCCGACCAGCACGGTCACCGGCGGCGAGCTCTCGAAGGAGTCCGCGACCAGGGCGGTCACCCCGCCCACCAGGGTCGCCCGGCCGAGCGTGACCCGGTTCGCGGGACCGAAGGAGCGCAGCCGGGAGCGGTGCAGGGCGCGGGCCAGCACGGCCCAGGTGGCGAACGCGAACGCCAGCCCCGTCAGCCAGCCGGCCGGCCCCATGCCTATCGCCGTGCCGAGCAGGGCCAGCAGCAGGATCTGTACGCCCGCTCCCACAGCGGTCTCCTGCTGGAGCCTCGCGTCATACGTGTTGTTCAGGGCCACCGCACACCCTCCGGCCGAGTGACAGAGTCGATCAACGCCGCGTACTGTGCGCGGCCTGTGCACTTCTCGGTACGTGAACAACTTGCCCACTGTTCAGGAGGATGCCCATGAACCGCTCGGCCCGCGCGTTCTGGCTGCGCTCGCCCGGCCACGGAGAACTGCGTGACGTCACCCTCGCGGAGCCCGCCGAGGGCGAGGTCCTCGTGCGCGCGCTGTACTCGGGGGTCAGCCGCGGCACCGAGACGCTCGTCTTCCGCGGCCAGGTGCCGCCCGGCCAACACGCCGTGATGCGGGCGCCGTTCCAGGAGGGCGACTTCCCGGGCCCGGTGAAGTACGGCTATCTCAGCGTCGGCACGGTGGAACAGGGCCCGGCCGACCTGATCGGACGTACCGTCTTCTGCCTGTACCCGCACCAGAGCCGTTACGTCGTCCCGGTGAACGCCGTCACCGTCGTACCCGAGTCCGTGCCCGCCGCGCGCGCCGTGCTCGCCGGGACCGTCGAGACCGCCGTCAACGCCCTGTGGGACGCCTCGCCGCTGATCGGGGACCGGATCGCCGTGGTCGGCGGCGGCATGGTCGGCTGCTCGGTGGCCGCACTGCTCGCCCGCTTCCCGGGCATCCGCCTCCAGCTCGTCGACGCGGACCCGGCCCGCGCGAAGACCGCCGAGGCCCTCGGCGTCGACTTCGCGACCCCCGACGGCGCCCTCGGCGACTGCGACCTCGTCGTCCACGCCAGCGCCAGCGAGGCCGGTCTCACCCGCGCCCTGCAGCTCCTTGCCCCGGACGGCACCGTCGTGGAGCTGAGCTGGTACGGCGACCGGCGCGTGAGACTGCCGCTCGGCGAGGCCTTCCACTCCCGCCGGCTCACCGTGCGCAGCAGCCAGGTCGGCACCGTCTCCCCGGCCGCCCGCCCCGGCCGCGGTTACGCCGACCGGATGGCACTCGCCCTCGACCTGCTCGCCGACCCGGCCCTGGACGCGCTCATCACGGGGGAGAGCGAGTTCGAGCAACTCCCCGACGTCATGCCGCGGCTCGCCGCCGGTGACATCCCGGCCCTGTGCCACCGCATCCGGTACGCCGAGGCGGGTCTGACCTGAGAAAAGAGTGAGAGGGGACTGAACACGGGGAAGCGAAGAGCCGTACTAGATGTCATCCCCGGGCAGGCACGGTCCGGGGGGACCAGACGCGCCGCACCTGGAGGGTCGTCCGTTGTTCAGCATCACCGTCCGCGATCACATCATGATCGCCCACAGCTTCCGCGGCGAGGTGTTCGGACCCGCGCAGAAACTGCACGGCGCCACGTTCCTCGTGGACGCCACCTTCCGCCGCGAACAGCTGGACCAGGACAACATCGTGGTCGACATCGGCCTCGCCACCCAGGAACTGCGGCTGATCACCGCCGAGCTGAACTACCGCAACCTCGACGACGAACCCGACTTCGCCGGTGTCAACACCTCCACCGAGTACCTCGCCAAGGTCATCGCCGACCGGCTCGCCGAACGCGTCCACAAGGGCAACCTCGGCGAAGGGGCCAAGGGGCTCGCCGCCATATCGGTCACCCTCCACGAGTCGCACATCGCCTGGGCGAGTTACGAGCGTGCCCTGTGACCGACGCGACCGTGGAGCGGGCGCGGCTCTCCTACGTGCCCGCACAGTCCACCGCAGCCGAGCAGCAGGCCGGAATCATCCCCATGTCCCTGCGCACCGTGCACTTCGTGATGCCGGCCGGCGTCGACGACCCGGCCGCGCCCAGCGGCGGCAACGCCTACGACCGCCGGCTCTGCCTCGACCTGCCCGGCTTCGGCTGGCAGGTCACCCGGCACATCGCCGCCGGCATTTGGCCCCGCCCCGACCGCGCCGCCCGCGAGGCACTCGCCCGCACCCTGCGGGACCTGCCGGACGACGCGATCGTCCTGCTCGACGGACTCGTCGCCTGCGGCGTGCCCGAGATCGTCACCCCGGAGGCCGAACGCCTGCGCCTCGCGGTGCTGGTGCATCTGCCGCTCGGCGACGAGACCGGCCTCGACCCCCGGGACGCCGCCGACCTCGACGCCCGGGAACGGGCCGTGCTGCGCGCCGTACCCGCCGTCGTCGCGACCAGCGACTGGGCGGTGCGCCGGCTCGTCTCCCACCACGGCCTCGCCCCCGACCGGGTCCATGTCGCCCCGCCCGGCGCCGACATCGCGCCCCTCGCGCCCGGCACCGACGGCGTCTCCCGGCTGCTGTGCGTCGCCGCGGTGACCCCGCGCAAGGGCCAGCACCGGCTCGTGGAGGCCCTCGCGGCGGTGCGCGACCTGCCGTGGACCTGCGAGTGCGTCGGCGGACTCGTCCACGACCCCGTGTACGTCGCACAGTTGCGGGAGCTGATCGCCCGGCACGGCCTCACCGACCGGCTGCATCTGACCGGCCCGCGCACCGGCGCCGGCCTCGACGCCGCCTACGCCGCGGCCGACCTGATGGTCCTGACGTCGTACGCGGAGACCTACGGCATGGCGGTGACCGAGGCGCTGGCCCGCGGCATCCCGGTGCTCGCCACCGACGTCGGCGGGGTGCCGGAGGCGGTCGGCCGGGCTCCCGACGGCGGGGTGCCCGGCATCCTCGTCCCGCCGGAGGATCCCGGCGCGCTCGCCGCCGAACTGCGCGGCTGGTTCGGCGAGCCCGACGTACGCCGCCGGCTCAAGGCCGCGGCCCGCGCCCGGCGTGCCGCGCTCGACGGCTGGGCCGCCACCGCCCGCAGCCTGGCCGCGGTCCTCGGCCGCCTCCCCGAGACCCCGGGGAGGGCGGCATGACGGCACGCGACACCATGACGAACGCGGCCGCCGCGATCCCGGCCCAACCGGGGCGCCGGGAAACGGAGTTGCCGTGGAAGAGTGAGAGCGAGGTGGAGTCCGTGCCGCGCAGGGAGACCGACGGCGGTGCGGCCGGTGCGGGACAGGGCGACGGCCGTGGCCCCACTCCGGCCGACGCGCACGGCGAGCCCGGTACGACGGCGTCCGGTACGACGGCGTCCGGTACGACGGCGTCCGGTACGACAGCGGCCGATGACGGGTCCGCCGACCTGGGGCCCGCGGCCGCCGCGGCCGACTCGGTGCTCTCGGTCGTCCCCGGCGCCGGGCCCGCCGGCCGTCCGGGCGAGCGGGCCACCGTACGGCTGCGGGACGACGAGCCCGGCGAACCGCCCCGCTACGCGCCCGAGTGGCTGCAGCTGAGGGAGAGCGCCGACGCGACCGCCCGTGCACACGATCTGCTGGACCCGCTGCGGATCCGGCTGGCGAACCTGCCGGGCCGCCCCGGTGCCCTGGCCGTGCACGACCTCGGCTGCGGCACCGGCTCGATGGGCCGCTGGCTCGCGCCCCGCCTCGACGGCGCCCAGCACTGGGTCCTGCACGACCGCGACCCCTATCTGCTGCACTTCGCCGCCGTGGCCAGCCCGCGCTCCGCCGCCGACGGCAGCCGCGTCACCGTCGAGACCCGGCGCGGGGACGTGGCCCGGCTGACCCCGGACGCGCTGAGCGGCGCCTCGCTGGTCACCGCCTCCGCGCTGCTCGACGTCCTCACCCGCGAGGAGATCCTCGCCCTCGTCGACGCGTGCGCCGGCGCCGGTTGTCCCGCGCTGCTCACGCTGTCCGTCGCCGGACGCGTCGAACTCACCCCGCACGACCCGCTGGACGCCGAGATCGCCGAGGCGTTCAACGACCACCAGCGGCGCACGGACCTGCTCGGCCCGGACGCGGTCACCGTGGCCCGCGAGGCGTTCGCCGCGCGCGGCGCGAACGTCCGCGTCCGCCCGAGCCCGTGGCACCTCGGCCCCGAGCAGGCCGCGCTGACCGAACAGTGGCTGCGCGGCTGGGTGGGCGCGGCCGTGGAGCAGCGCCCCGACCTGGCCGAGCGCGCGGCACGCTACCTGCGCGACCGGCTCGCCGCCTGCGCCGCCGGCGAGCTGCGGGTGATCGTCCACCACAGCGACCTGCTGGCCCTGCCCCGCTCGACGGACGGCACCTCATGACCGCGCGGGCGACCGCGTACCCCGCGGGTGCCGGACCGGCGGAGAACGAGGCCCCCGCCCCGGCCCCCGCCTGCTCCGCCACGTCCGCCGTCGGCCCGCGGCGCCTCGGCGGCCGTGCCCTGCGCACGCACCTCGGGACCGCCGCCGGTGTCGTCATCCTCGGCGCGCTGCTGTGGCGGCTGGGCACCGGCGCGCTGCTCGACGGGCTGCGCCGGATCGACACCGGGACCGTCCTCGCCGCCCTCGGCATCGGCGTGGTCACCACCGTGCTGAGCGCCTGGCGCTGGCAGTTGGTGGCCCGGGGCCTGCGGATCCGGCTGCCCTTCGGGCCCGCCGTCGCCGACTACTACCGTGCGCTGTTCCTGAACGCGGCCCTGCCCGGCGGGATCCTGGGCGACGTGCACCGCGCGGTACGGCACGGGCAGAGCGCCGGTGACCTGCGGCGCGGCGTGAAGGCGGTGGTGCTGGAGCGGGTCGCGGGGCAGATCGCGCTGGCCGTGTCCGGCGCGGCGGCCCTGCTGGTCCTGCCCTCGCCGGTCCGCGACGAGGTCCGCGCCTTCGCGCCGCTCGCCGCCCTGGCCGTCGCCGGCACCCTCGCCGTCGTCCTCGCCGTGCGCATGAACCGCGCCCCCGGCCGGCGCCGGACCGCGCTGCGCACGAGCCTCGGCGAGGCACGGCAGGGGCTGCTGTCCCGGCAGGCCGGGCCTGGTGTCGCACTGTCCTCGGCCGTCGTCCTGGCCGGACATCTGGCGATGTTCGTCGTCGCGGCCCGGGTCGCCGGCTCCGCCGCCTCCGTGGCCGCCTTGGTCCCGCTCGCGGTCCTGGCCCTCGTCGCCATGGGACTGCCGCTGAACATCGGCGGATTCGGCCCCCGCGAGGGCGTCACCGCCTGGGCGTTCGGGGCCGCGGGGCTCGGCGCGGACAGCGGGGTCGCCGTCGCCGTGGTCTACGGCGTGCTCAGCTTCGTGGCGAGTCTGCCCGGCGCCGTCGTCCTCGCCGCCCGCTGGTACGCCGGGCTGCGCGGCTACCCCCGTACGGCCCCCGCGTCCGCGGCGCCGTCGGACGCGGTGAGCAACGCGAACACCGCCGAGAAGGAATCCGCGAGGCTCGCCAGCAGGTCCTTCCCCTTTTCCGCCGACCCCAGGGAAGGACGGCCGATGACGCCCGATTCGGTATAGGCGGACATTCCCACGGTGAGCAGATGACGACGGTCGTCGGCGATGAAATCGGCGGACTCGTGACCAGGGCGGACGAATTCGGGATGAGCGTGCAGAAGAATCGAGGTCTCGATTTCCCCGGCATGCATGTCGGAGAGCAGCGAGGTCTCCACCCCCGCCCGCTCCCGGGCCTCCTCCCAGTCCTCGGCGGCCGGGAACAGCGCCATCCGCTCACCGCGCGCGGACGCCTCCTGCACGACGTTGCCGAGGACGTAGTTGCCGCCGTGCCCGTTGACCACGACGAGCGTGTCGACCCCGCCGCGGCGCAGCGACTCCGCGATGTCCCGGACCACCGCGTGGAGGGTCACCGAGGAGATGCTGACGGTCCCCGGCCAGCCGGCGTGCTCGTGCGAGCAGGAGACCGTCACCGGAGGAAGGAGATGCACCGGGTGGACGGCGGCGATCTCCCGCGCCACGGCACAGGCGACCAGCGTGTCGGTCGCCAGCGGAAGGAAGGGCCCGTGCTGCTCGAAACTGCCGACGGGAAGGACGGCGACCTGTGCGGGAACGCCCGCCCCCCGCGCCCGTACGTCCTGCGTGGTGTCCGCCGGCAGCACGCCGTACATCCCGTGCGTCCCGCTCATTCCGCGCGTTGCCTCGTGTGCCGCCGCCCGCACGCCCGAACCACTCATTGTTTCACGGCCTTTCGTCTCGCTTGAGGAATCAGATCATGACAGAAAACACCGGCGTCGACATCGGCGTACTGGGCTCGAAGTCCGCAGGGCGGACGGACACGGAACGCGTCGTGAATGCGCCGCTGCCCACCGTGTACGGCAAATTCCAGGCGATCGGCTACCTGGACCACGACCGCGGCGAGGAACAAGTCGCCCTGGTGTACGGCGAGATCGGCACTGAGAACGTGCTGACCCGGCTGCACTCCGAATGCCTGACCGGGGACGCGTTCGGCTCCCGGCACTGCGAGTGCGGCGACCAGCTGGCCTCCGCGCTGCGCGCCGTCGTCGCCGAAGGCAGCGGTGTCGTCGTGTACTTGAGGGGGCACGAGGGCCGCGGCATCGGCCTGCTCGCCAAACTGCGCGCCATGGCACTCCAGGCCGAGGGCCTGGACACCGTGGAGGCGAACCTCGCGCTCGGCCTGCCCGTCGACGCCCGCGACTACGGCGTCGCCGCCGAGATCCTGCGCGACCTCGGGGTGCGCTCGGTCCGGCTGATGTCCAACAACCCGCGCAAGCGCGAGGCCCTCGTCCGGCACGGCATCCAGGTCGCCGAGCGGGTACCGCTGCTCATCGAGCCGTGCGAGAGCAACATCACCTATCTGCGCACCAAACGGGAGCGGCTGGACCACATCCTGCCGCACCTGGACGCCGTCGCCCACGGCTCCTGACGGCCCGGCGGTCAGCCGGCCAGCGCCTCGCTCACCAGCCGCCGCAGCTGCGGGAACACCTTCAGCGTCCTCGGGCGCACCTGGGTCATGAACTGCACCGTCAGCTCGTGCGCCGGGTCCACCCAGAACGCGGTCGTGGCCGCGCCCGTCCAGCCGTACGCACCGAGGCTGGACGGGGCCAGGGTGCGCGACGGGTCGACCACCACGGAGACGTTGAAGCCGAAGCCCAGGCCGTCGTTGCCGGGCTCCTGGTGGACCGGGGCGCCGAAGGCGCGCAGGACGGCGCCGCCGGGCAGCCGGTTGCCGGTCATCAGCGCGACGCCGTCCGCCGACAGCAGCCGGACGCCGTCGAGTTCGCCGCCGCGGCGCAGCATCTCCATGAACCGGTGGAAGTCGTACGCCGAGGAGACCAGGCCGCCGCTGCCGGACAGGAACCGCGGCCGGCCGTGCACCGGCAGCCCCGGCACCGGCGCGATCCCGCCCTCGTCCGTCTCCCGGTACAGCTCGGCCAGCCGGGGCTCCTGCCCGGGGGCGAGGTGGAACCCGGTGTCGGCCATGCCGAGCGGGCCGAGGATCCGCTCGGCGAGGAACGCGTCCAGCGGCCGCCCGGACACCACCTCGATCACCCGGCCCAGCACGTTCGAGGCGACCGAGTAGTTCCACTGCGTGCCCGGTTCGAACTGCAACGGCATCCGTGCGTACACCTCGACCGTCTCGGCCAGATCGGCACCCGGCGGCACCGAGTACTCCAGCCCCGAGTCGCGGTACAGGGCGTCGACCGGATGCTGGTGGTAGAAGCCGAAGGTCAACCCGGCGGTGTGGGTGAGCAGATGACGGATCCGGATCGGTCCGGCGGCCGGCCGGGTGGTGAGGCCGCCACCCGAACCCGCCTCGTACACCTGGGGGTTGGCGAACGCGGGCAGATGCCGCTCCAGCGGATCGTCCAGGCCCAGCCGGCCCTCCTCCACCAGCAGCAGCACGGCCACGGCGGTGACCGGCTTGGTCATCGAGTAGATCCGCCACAACGTGTCGGATTCCACCGGCAGTCCGCCCGCGACATCGCGCCGCCCGTACGTCGTGAGGTGCGCGATGCGCCCGTCGCGGGCCAGGGCCAGCAGAAAGCCGGGCAGCCGCCCCGCGTCCACGTGGTCGGCGAAGTACCGGTCCAAGCGGTCCAGCGCCGCGGCGTCCAACCCCGCCTCGTCCGGCTCGACTTCCTGCCCCAACCCCGCCATCGCTCTCCTCCGCTCGCCGCCGTACGCAATGCCTGCCGGCCGCCCGGCCCGGTCCGCGTCCGGTGCTCATCGTGTCGCAGAAACGGTGTGCCGGAGGTGATCTTCGACGGTGGGTGTGACCGACGCGACGCCGCGCGCCGCCCCGGACGGCGCGCAGGCCGGCAGCACGCCGAGCGCCGGGCCGGCCGCGAGGACGAGCAGCGCCGGCCCGGTCCCGGCGCCCAGCAGCGCGCTCGCCGCGGCCACGCCCACGGCGGGGCCGACGCTCAGCGCGGTCTGCGGGCGCGCTCGGCCCACATCGCGCTCGCCACTGCAACCCGGCCGAACACCGCCGCGGACGCGGCCCGGGACAGCATGAGGGCCCCGAGCGCGAGCAGCACCCGAATCGAGCAACAGTTCGACACCCTCTCCGTCCAGGGCGAGTGCCGCCGGCCCGGCGCATGGGAATGCGCGGCCCGCACCGCCGAGTTGACCGTGATATGACTCACGACACCACGCAGGACGCCCTGCTCGCCCTGCTCTCCGCAGGTCACGGCGGCACCCTGGTCACCCTCAAACAGGACGGCCGCCCCCAGCTGTCCAACGTCAGCCACGCCTACTACCCCGAGGAGCGGCTCATCCGGATCTCCGTCACCGACGACCGCGCCAAGACGCGCAACCTGCGCCGCGACCCCCGCGCCTCGTACCACGTCACCAGCGCCGACCGCTGGGCGTACACCGTCGCCGAGGGCACCGCCGAACTGACCCCGGTCGCCCGGGACCCGTACGACGACACGGTCGAGGAGCTGGTCCGCCTCTACCGCGACGTCCTCGGCGAACACCCCGACTGGGACGACTACCGGGCGGCGATGGTCCGCGACCGGCGCCTGGTCGTACGGCTGCGAGTCGAGCGGGCGTACGGGATCCCGGAGAAGGGGTGAGCGGGGGGCGACCATAGGCGGCAGGCGGTAGGCAGTGGGGGTGTCACGGAACGGAGGTCGGCGATGGGTGAGGAACGGCCGGGGCCGCGGGAGCGGATGGTCATCAGCGCGGCCCAGCTCATCCGGCGGCACGGCGTGACCGCGACCGGTATGCGTGAGGTCGCCGTCCACGCCGGGGCACCGCGCGGGTCCCTGCAGCACTACTTCCCGGGCGGCAAGGAACAGCTGGTCAACGAGGCGATCGACTGGGCCGGACGGTACGCGGGCCGGCGGATCGGACGCTTCGTCGCGAGCCTGGACGAGCCGAGCCCGAGCGCCCTGTTCGCGGCGATGGCCGCGCAGTGGACCGACGAGTACGCGGCCGAGGGTTTCGCCGCGGGCTGCCCGGTCGCCGCGGCCACCGCCGAGTGCGCCGCCGCCGGCGGCTCGGCCCGTGCGGCCGCGGCCGCCGCCTTCACGACCTGGCGGACCCCGCTCGCCGAGGCCCTGGCCGGCATGGGCGTCCCCGCGGCCCGCGCCGCATCCCTGGCCACGCTGATGATCAGCACCCTGGAGGGCGCGATCCTGCTGGCCCGCGCCGACCAGGACGTACGCCCGCTGACCACGGCCGTACGCGAACTGGGCCCGCTGCTCGACGCGGCGGTGGCCCCGGCGCCCTGACCAGGGCGAGCCGCTGACGTCAGTCGAACAGCTCGGACGCGCCCGTCCGCCCCACGCACAGGGCCCAGATGACGAGCCCGGAGAAGGCGATCAGCACGATCGACCACACCGGGTGGTACGGCAGGGACAGGAAGTTGGCGATGACGATCAGCGAGGCGATGGCCACTCCGCACACGCGCGCCCACACGACGCCCCGGAAGAGGCCGAGGCCCACGAGCAGGGCGACGACACCGAGGACCAGATGGATCCAGCCCCACCCCGAGAGGTCGAACCGGAAGACGTAGCTGCGCGTCACGAGGAACACGTCGTCGTGCGCGATCGCCATGATGCCGCGGAAGATGTCCAGGATCCCGGCGAGTACGAGCATGACCGCGCCGAAGGCGGTCAGGCCGGTGGCCCATTGTTCCCTGGCGGTGGGCGCGGGTGCGGTGGGTGCGGCGGTCATCGTGCCACCTCGTTTCTGTGCCGTGCGACGTGCTCGGTGCTCCGGTGCGGCGGGAACGTCATGGTGCGGGGTGCGCGGGCCCGCCGCCGGTGAGGACCAGTTCCTTCGCCCGCCGGAACTCGTCGTCGGTGATGTCGCCGCGCGAGCGCAGCCCGGACAGCTTCTCGAGTTCGTCGGCACTGGTCGGGGGTGTGCCCGCGTGGGCGGTCTCGCGGATGTAGGTGTCGACCGCCTGCTGCTGCGCACGGACCTGTTCGGCCTCGCGGCGGCCCATGTTCCTGCCGCGGGCGATCAGGTAGACGAAGACGCCGAGGAAGGGCAGGACGATGACGAACACGAGCCAGCCGGCCTTGGCCCAGCCGCCCAGGTCGTCGTCCCGGAAGATGTCGACGATGATCCGGAACAGCAGGACGAACCACATGATCCACAGGAAGAACACCAGCATGGACCAGAAGACACTCAGCGCCGGATAGTCATACGCGAGGTAGGTCTGCGCGCTCATGGCTCCTCCTCCGTTCCGGGACTGCACCCGGTCGTCGTTCCGTACGCCTCCCAGCGTGCGCGGGGCGGGTGCGCGGCCACCTCACCCCTGGCGGGTGACCCGTACCGGGGCCGCGGCGGTGGGATCACGACGGCGTCTGGCGCAGCTCCAGCACCCTCAGCCCCAGGGACTGGCACCGGGCCAGCAGGCCGTACAGATGTGCCTCGTCGACGACCGCTCCGAAGAGGATGGTCTGACCGGCCATCAGGACGTGGTCCAGCTCGGGGAACGCCTTGACCAGCGTCTCGGTCATCCGTCCGTCGACGCGAATCTCGTAGCGCATGAGCTGTCTTCCCCACGTTTCCCAGGTGTCCCACGTTTCCCACGTCTCCCGAAGGGGCGTGCCCGTTCCTGTCGGTTCGATCCTCCGCCGGGTGCCCACCGCGCTGCTTCACCCGTGGGAGGTGACCCGCGGGCGGTGACCTGTGGGAGGTGACAGCACCGCCGCGTCCGCCCCGGAGCGTTCCCGTCACAGGAGGTCCAGGTCACGCGCGCGGCGCACGGCGTCGTGACGCCGGTTCACGCCCAGCTTGCGGTAGGCGCTCTTGAGGTGGGTCTTGACCGTGTTGACCGACACGTACAGATCGGCGGCGATCTCCTGCGTCGACATCAGCTGCGCCAGCCGGCGCAGCACGTCTCGTTCGCGTCCGCTCAGCTCTTCCACCACCGGCAGCGGCGGCCGCTCCCCGGCCTGTCGGGGGCCGCCGGGTGCCGGCGGGCGGGGGAACAGCCAGCCCTCGGCCAGCGGGCGCAGGGGCACGGTGCTCAGCAGCGGGCGCAGCCACGGTCCGGCGTCGGTGAAGGGGCGGCGCAGCCGCTCGCGCCGGGCCTCCCGCAGCGCCTGGGCGACGAGTTCCCGCCGGCGGTCCACGTCCCCGGCCGCGCCCGCCAGCTGGGCCCCGACCAGTGCGGCTCGTACCGTGACGGCGGGGCCGGCCCGGTCCTGTGACCGCACCCGGTCGAGCAGTTCGGCCGCGGCCCCGGGTCTGCCCGCGGCCAGCTCCGCCTGCGCGGCTCCCACGAGGCACACCGGGTCGCCACCGGGCTCGTCCGCGAGCAGCTTGGCGGCCAGCTCCGGCCGGCCCTCGGCGAGGTGGGCGGCGGCGGCCACGGACGCCGCGTGCGCCTCGGCCCAGGGAGACGGCGCATCGGCGACGACGGCCCGGTCCGCCGCCTCCAGCGCGGCCTGCGGGTCGCCGCGGGCCAGGAACAGCCGCCCGGCGACGATGGACTGTGCCGCCGACATCACCGGGTCCGGCGGCAGACGATGTGCCTGCGCCGCGGCGTCCAGAAGTGCCTGGGCCCGGTCCAGTTCGTCGCGGTCGACGGCCACCGCGGCCAGGACCAGCGTGGCAGGCCCAGTCCCAGGCCCGGGCGCGGGGGGCGGGTCGCGGCGGTCCGCCGCGGTGAGCGTGGCCAGCGCCGTGCGCTCGGCGCTGCCCGGCCGGCCCTTCAGATAGTCGATCAGTGCCAGGTGGCCCAGGCACTCCTGGCGCGCCGGTGCCGTCGCCGCCGTCCGGCCGGAGTCGGCCACCGCGGTCAGGGCCGCTCGCGCCTCCCGGACCCGGCCGGCCCACAGCCGTGCCGAACCGAGGTGGGTGCGCAGGAGCGCGAACAGCTCGGGGTGCGCTTCCAGGAGCCTGCCGGGGACGTCGCCGCGCAGCTCCTCGGCGGCCTGTGCCGCCGCTTCCGCCCGTCCCGGCGCACCGGCCGGGCGCGCGGCCACGGTCTCCAGGAAGGCGCAGCTCAGCCGGGCCGCGGCCAGGTCGGCCACCGCGTCGCCGTCGTCGCCGGACGGGCCGCTGTCGTCGGCCGCTGTGTCTCCGTCGTGCGATGTCAGGGCCTGTGCCGCCCGGCGCAGCGGGGCGAGGCCGTGCTCGACGTCGCCACGGGACAGTTCGAGGGCCGCGCGGACGAGGTCGGTGGCGGGACCGGCGGGCCGCGGGCCCATGCGGGAGAACAGCTCGGACAGGTCGTCGACGTGCAGGCCGGTGAAGATCTCCCCGATGGCGAGATCGCCGACGAGGGCACCGGCGGCGGTCTCCCAGTCGCGGGCCGCGGCCGCGTGGCCGAGCGTCTCGCCGAGGGAGCCCGAGCGCCGCAGCCAGCGCGCCGCCCGGCGGTGGAGTTCGGTCTCCAGGCCCGGGCAGCGCACCCGGAGGTGGGCCCGGAGGATCTCCCCGAACAGCGGATGGAGACGGAACCAGGCGTGCCCGAGGTACTCGACGAACGCGTTCTCGCGGTGCAGGCCGGTCAGGATGCGTGCGGCGTCGGTGCGCCCGGTGAGGGCGTCGGCGAGTTCGGGACAGCAGCGTTCGAGGATGCTGATCCGCAGCAGCAGATCCTGCGTCTGTGCTGTCTGCCGCTTGAGGACCTCGGCCAGCAGGAAGTCGGCGATCGTGCTGCGGTCGGCCTCGAACTCCTTCAGATACGCGCCCGGATCGGGCTCCGTCCGTGCGGCCAGGGCGCACAGCCGCAGTCCGGCCGCCCAGCCCCGGGTGCGCTCCACCAGCGCGTCCACGCCGTCGGCCGGCAGGTGCAGCCCGTGCAGCGCCAGGAGATCCGCCGCTTCGCCCGGGGTGAAGGCCAGTTCGGCGTTCCTGATCTCCGTGACGGTGCCGGCCGCCCGGTAGCGGTGCAGCGGGAGCAGCGGTTCGGTGCGGGTGACGAGCACCAGGCGCAGGCCGCGCCCCGCCTGCTGGAGGACGAGTTCCAGCTGGTCCGCTATCTCGGGGTCGGCCGCCCGGTCGAACTCGTCGATGACCACGATCACAGGTGTCCTGCGGGCGTTCAGTCCGTCGGCGAGCCGTGTGAGCAGCGCGTCGTGCACGTGGCCGGGTTCGGTGGGCAGGCCGATCCCGGAGTCGACACCGGAGTCCGGCCCCACGCCGGCCAGCCGCAGGGCCTGGAGGAGGTACGCCCAGAACGTGCCGCACCCCTTGTCCGCCACCCGTGCGGTGAGCCAGGCGACGGGTGCGTCCTGTGCGCAGGCCCAGTCGGCGGTCAGCAGTGTCTTGCCCGCTCCGGCGGCTCCGTCGACCACGGTCAAGGGGGTCAGCCGGGCTTCGTCGAGGTGGGCGGTCAGCCGGTCGCGCCGCAGGAACGTCGCGGGCCGGCTCGGTACGGCGAAGCGGGTCCGCAGGAACGGCTCCCCGCGGGGATCGGCACACCATGTCGTCGGGGCCGGTCCGTCCCTGCCCGGAGTGGCCATGGTGCCCACCACCGCTCATGATCCTCAGGTGCCGACGGCGTTCCTCCCGCCCTCCAGGGTGTCCCGGCGCGGTCACGCGCGACAGGGGCCGATGGTCCCGGGGGCGGGCCGGACATGCCTGGCCCCGCCGGGCCCGGTGCTTGTCCGGGCCCCTCCGCCGCACTAGCCTCCCCCGCGTGATCAACGGTGCACATGTGGTGCTCTACAGCCGGGACCCGGAGGCCGACCGGGCCTTTCTGCGGGGGACCCTCTGCTGGAACTACGTCGACGCGGGCAGCGGATGGCTCATCTTCAAGGCGCCGCCCACCGAGGTGGCCTGCCACCCCACCGAGGGCACGCCCGCGCACGAGTTGATGCTGACGTGCGACGACCTGGACGAGACCCGGCGTCAACTCGCCGAGCGGGGCGCGGAGTTCAGCCGCCCGGTGGAGGAGGCCCGGTGGGGCCGGGTGACCGCGGTCCGCCTGCCGGGCGGCGGCGAGATCGCCCTGTACGAGCCGCGTCACCCGCGTCCCTAAGAGCCCCCGGTCCGGGCTCGCCCCACTCGCGTCTGATCCGCTCAGGCCGGGTCCGCTCAGGCCGTGATCCGCTCCGCCTGCGCCGTCCGGCGCCCGCCGTCCCGCTCGCCGAGCAGTTCCGTCGGGACGGTGTGCGTCTCGCGGGCGCAGAGCGCGGCGACGACCGGCGGTACGCACAGCGCGGCCGTGAACAGGGCCACCGCCCCCCAGTCGGCGCCGTCCGGACCGGCGATCTCGGCAGCGAAGGTGACCGCGAACCCGGCCACCGCGAAGCCGGTCTGGGTGCCGATCGCCACGCCGGACAGCCGGACCCGGGTCGCGAACATCTCGCCGTAGAAGGCGGGCCACACGCCGTTCGCCGCGCTGTAGAGCACGCCGAAGGAGACGATGCCGAGGGCCAGGGTCAGAGGGTAGGAGCCGGTGGAGATCGCCCAGAGGTAGCCGGCGGTCGCCACCGCGCTGCCGGCCGCGCCGATCAGGAACACCGGCCGGCGTCCGATCCGGTCCGACAGGGTCGCCCACAGCGGGATCGCGCCGAGCGCGACCAGGTTGGCGAGGGCGCCCACCCACAGCATCGAGGTACGGGACATGCCGACCGCGTCGCTGGTGGCGTAGGCCAGCGCCCACACCGTGAAGATCGTGCTGACGGAGGCGATGAGCGCGCCCGCGATCACGCGCAGCACGTCCGCCCAGTGCTCGCGCAGCAGTACCGCGAGCGGCAGCTTCGCCACGCCCTCGGTGGCGGCCTGCCGGGTGAAGGCGGGCGTCTCGCGCAGCCGGCGCCGGATGACGTAGCCGGCGACGGCGACCGCCACGCTCAGCCAGAACGGCACCCGCCAGCCCCAGGAGAGCAACTGGTCCTCGGGGAGCCGGGCCACCGGGATGAAGACGAGGGTGGCGATGAGCTGGCCGCCCTGGGTGCCGCTGAGCGTGAAGCTGGTGAAGAACCCGCGCCGGTGCTCCGGCGCGTGCTCCAGGCTCATGGAACTGGCACTCGCCTGTTCGCCGGCCGCCGATATGCCCTGGAGGACACGGCAGAGCACGAGCAGCACGGGAGCGAGGGAGCCGGCCTGGGCGCGGCTTGGCAGACAGCCGATGAGGAACGTCGACAGACCCATCAGGACCAGCGTGAACACCATGATCTTCTTGCGGCCGAGCCGGTCGCCGACGTGCCCGAGGACCAGCGCGCCGAGCGGCCGGGCGGCGTAGGCGACGCCGAAGGTGGCGAGCGAGAGCAGGGTCGCGGTGGCCGGATCGGAGGCGTCGAAGAACACCTTCGGGAAGATCAGGGCGGCGGCGCTGCCGTAGACGAAGAAGTCGTAGTACTCCAGCGCGCTGCCGATCCAGGCGGCCGTCGCCGCCTTCCAGGGCTGGCCGGCAGGGACGTCGGGGGCGGGCGCGGGGACGGACTCGGACACGGCGGTGCTCCTTCGGGGGAACGTCACCCTGCGGAAGAGGGGAGTGAGCGGCGAGGGGGAGCGGGCGGGGCCGGATCGCGGCGGCTAATTAACCCACTGGGTAGTTAGTCGTGGTGGGTGGGATGTTGCGCCGCTGTTTCCCCTGTGTCAAGAGACCGTGCACGGGCCTTTGCGCGCGGACGCCGCGGTGACGTCGCGCGGAGGTCACGGGGACGTGTGCGGAGGTCAGTCGTCCGCCCGCTCCGCCGTCAGGTACGCGATCACCATGTCGCCGAGCATGGTCCGGTAGTGCTCGCGCCGGCCGGGGTCCGTGAGGTCGCGGCCGAACAGGGCGCCGAACGTATGCCGGTTGGCGACCCGGAAGAAGCAGAACGAGCTGATCACCGCGTGCAGGTCGACCGCGTCCACGTCGGCCGTGAACAGCCCGGACTCCTGTCCGGCGGTGAGGATCCGGCGGATCACGTCCAGCGCCGGGGAGCCGATCCGGCCGAGCTTCTCGGAGGCCGCGATGTGCTCGGCGCCGTGGATGTTCTCGATGCTGACCAGGCGGATGAAGTCCGGGTGCCGCTCGTGGTGGTCGAGGGTCAGCTCGGCGAGGCGCCGGATCGCCGCGACCGGGTCCAGATGGTCGACGTCCAGGCGCTGCTCGGCCTCCCGGATCACGCCGTACGCCCGCTCCAGCACGGCCGTGAACAGCTGTTCCTTGCCGCCGAAGTAGTAGTAGATCATCCGCTTGGTGGTGCGGGTGCGGGCCGCTATCTCGTCGACCCGGGCGCCGTCGTAACCGGCCCGCGCGAACTCCTGCGTGGCCACGTCGAGGATCTCGGCCCGGGTGCGGGCGGCGTCGCGCACCTTCCCGCCGGGGTGCAGGGGTTCTTCGACGCTGGTCATCGGGTTCCTTCGGGGCCGGGGACACCTGGGCGGAGCACTCGTCGGTGGTGCCGGTGATTGTAGAAGCAGGGCCCCGGATGCCGCCGGGGGCTTCCCCGGGACTCCCGCCGCTGATATAGCTAACGTACTGGTTCGTACATTAGCGTCGCCTCGGGAGGTCCGCGTGGCCAAGGACTCGTATCTCGTCGGGCTGGTCGGGGCCGGCATAGGTCCCTCGCTCAGCCCCGCCCTGCACCAGCGGGAGGCGGACCGGCAGGGCCTGCGCTACCTGTACCGGCTCCTCGACCTCGACGTCCTCGGCACGGCCCCGGAGGCGGTCGGCGGCCTGGTCCGGGCCGCCCGCGACCTCGGCTTCGACGGGCTCAACATCACCCACCCCTGCAAGCAGCTCGTCCTCGGTCACCTGGACGCGCTCGAACCGCGCGCCGAGGCGCTCGGCGCGGTCAACACCGTCGTCTTCGGCGACGGCGGCCGGGCCGTCGGTCACAACACCGACGTCACCGGCTTCGCCGCGTCCTTCGCGCGCGGCCTGCCCGGCGCCCCGCTGGAGCGGGTCGTCCAGCTCGGCGCGGGCGGCGCGGGCGCGGCGGTGGCGCACGCCGTACTGGCCCTGGGCGCGGGGCGGGTGACGGTCGTCGACGCGCTGCCCGACCGCGCGGCCGGGCTCGCCGAGTCGCTCGTACGGTACTTCGGCCCCGGCCGGGCGCAGGCGGCGGCGCCCGACCGGCTGCCGGCGCTGCTGGCGGAGGCCGACGGCGCGGGGGGACTCGTCCACGCGACCCCTACGGGTATGGCGGCGCACCCCGGACTGCCGCTGTCCGCCGAGCTGCTGCGGCCCGGGCTGTGGGTGGCCGAGGTGGTGTACCGGCCGCTGGAGACCGAGTTGGTGCGGGTCGCGAGGGAGCGTGGCTGTGCCGTGCTGTCCGGGGGCGGGATGGCCGTGTTCCAGGCCGCGGACGCGTTTCGGCTGTTCACGGGGGTGGAGCCGGACAGCGGGCGGATGCTGAGTGACTTCGCGGAGTTGGCGGGGGTTGAGCGTTCGGGGAGTCTGGCCGGATGACCGGGGCAGGTTTCGTCGCGGTTGACCGCGCCCACGCGGCGGAGCCGCATGCCGGCACGGCCCGCGCCCCTTACGGGGCGCTGCGCACCTCCATCGCCACCGTATCCCTGAGCGGCTCCCTCACCGAGAAGCTCACCGCCGCCGCGCGGGCCGGGTTCGACGGGGTGGAGATCTTCGAGAACGACCTGCTCGCCAGCCCGCTCCCGCCCGAGGAGATCCGCGCCCGGTGCGCCGATCTCGGGCTGCGGATCGACCTGTACCAGCCGATGCGGGACGTCGAGGCCGTTCCGGAAGAGGTCTTCGACGCCAATCTGCGCCGCGCCCGGCACAAGTTCGAGCTGATGCGGCGGCTCGGTGCCGACACCGTGCTCGTGTGCTCCAGCGTCTCGCCTGACGCCGTGGACGACGACGCCCTCGCCGCCGGGCAGCTGGCCCGACTCGCCGGGCTGGCCCAGGAGTTCGGGATCCGGGTGGCGTACGAGGCGCTGGCCTGGGGGCGCCATGTGAACACGTACGACCACGCGTGGCGCATCGTCGAGGCGGCCGGGCACCCGGCGCTCGGCACCTGCCTGGACAGCTTCCACATCCTCTCCCGCGGCTCTGACCCGCGGGGCATCGCGGGCATACCCGGCGACCGGATCTTCTTCCTCCAGCTCGCCGACGCACCGCTGCCGGCGATGGACGTCCTCCAGTGGAGCCGCCATCACCGCTGCTTCCCCGGCCAGGGCGGCTTCGACGTCGCGGGGCTGCTGCGGCACGTCCTCGACGCCGGCTACCGGGGGCCGTTGTCGCTGGAGGTGTTCAACGACGTTCACCGGCAGGCCGATGCCGGTGCCACCGCCGTGGACGCCCACCGGTCCCTGCTGCTGCTCCAGGAAGCGGTCGGCGCCGCCGAGTTGCCGCCGCCGGTCGTCCCCACGGGGATCGCCTTCGCCGAACTCCTCACGGCGGATGCCGAACCGGTCACCGCGCTGCTGGCCGCCCTAGGCTTCGCCCGCACCGCCCGGCACCGCGGCAAGCCCGTCGACCTGTGGGAGCGCGGTACGGCCCGGATCCTCGTCAACACCGGCGCCCGCGACCGCCGCGACGGCACCCGGCTCGCCGCGATCGGGCTCACGTCCCCCGACCCCGCCGGTGCCGCCCGCCGTGCCGAGGCTCTGCATGCCCCCGTTCTGCCCCGCCGCCGCGCCCCCGAGGACGCCCCGCTCGATGCGGTCGCGGCACCCGACGGCACGGAGCTGTTCCTCCTCGCCACCGGGTCCTCGGACGCCTCCCGACTCCCCGACTGGCGAAGCGACTTCGCCGACCTGCCGGAGGTTCCCGAGCCCGTCGGCACCACCCGTATCGACCACCTCGCCCTCACCCAGCCCTGGCACCGGTACGACGCGGCGACGCTCTTCCACCGCGGCGTCCTCGGGCTGGACGCCCGGGAGAGCATCGACCTTGCCGACCCCTACGGGCTGCGCCGCAGCAGGGCCGTCGCGAACGCCGACGGCAGTGTCCGTATCGCGCTCACCGTCGGCGCGGCGCCCGCCGACGAAACGGTGCACGCCGCGCACATCGCGCTGGCCACCGACGACGTGGTGGCCGCCGCCCGCGCCCTGCGCGCGGCCGGCGGCCGGCTGCTGCCGGTCCCGGACAACTACTACGACGACCTCGCCGCCCGATTCGCCCTCTCCGAGGGGGAGTTGGCGACGTACCGCGAGCTCGGCATCCTCTACGACCGCGACGCGGGCGGCGCCTTCAGACACTGCTACACCGAGACGGTCGGCCGGGTCTTCTTCGAACTCGTCCAGCGCGATCCCGGCCATCAGGGGTACGGTGCCGCCAACGCGCCGGTGCGGCTCGCGGCCCAGCACACGGGACGGCTCTTGCGATGAACTGACCGGCCTCTTACCGGATCCCCCGCAGGGGTGAGAGGGCGGTGAGACCTCCGCCGGGTTCAGCTCCGGTTCAGGCTCCGTACATCTCCGGAGACGGATACTCCGCAAGATCCGGTATGCGCGCTGCGCCCGGATCACCACGCTTTCCGGGAGCCTGAAAGGCCGTTCATGCTGAGCACCCCTACCGAGTCGGTCGTCCGGGACGGCGGGCCGCCGCCCGCGGCCGCGCCGCGCCCGCACACCCAGCGGTACGAACGCCCGGTGCTGGTGGCCATAGCCGCACTCGCCGCACTGCTGTGCCTGTGGGGCCTCGACCACAGTTCGTTCCACGGCTTCTACGCCGCCGCCGTGCGCAGCATGACGGACAACCCGGTCGCGTTCTTCTTCGGCTCCTTCGACCCGCGCAACACCCTCACCATCGACAAGCTGCCCGGCTTCCTGTGGCCGCAGGCCCTGTCGGCGCTGGTGTTCGGCTTCCACCCGTGGGCGCTGGTGCTGCCGCAGGCCCTGGAGATCGTGGCCTCGGTGGTCCTGCTCCATGTGGTGGTCCGGCGCTGGGCGGGCGTGTCGGCCGGGCTGCTGGCGGCCGCCTTCCTGGCCCTCACCCCGGTGACCGTCGGCCTCGGCCGGTCCGTCACCGAGGACGCCCCGTTCGTCCTGCTGCTCCTGCTGGCCGCCGAGGCCGTGCAGCGCGCGACCGAGCGGGGCCGGGTGGTCCCGCTGCTGCTCGCCGGCTTCTGGGTGGGCGTCGCCTTCCAGTGCAAGATGCTGGAGGCCTGGGCGGTGCTGCCCGCGCTCGCCGCCACCTACCTGGTCGCCGCCCCGCCGAGCCTGCGCCGCCGGCTGCGGGACCTCGCGCTCGCCGCCGCGGTCATGTTCGCGGTGTCGGTGTCGTGGATGGTCGCGGCCACCCTCACCCCCGGCTCCGCCCGCCCGTATCTCGACGGCACCACCGACAACTCGGCGTTCGGCCTGGTCGTCGGCTACAACTTCCTCACCCGCTTCCACACGGTCGGTGTCGACGCGGCGGGCACCGGCAGCGTCGCGCCCAACGAGAGCCTGCGGGCGGCCGGTTCGGGCCCCGGCATGGGCGACAGCGTGTGGAAGATGTTCAGCCCCGGGCTCGCCACGCAGACCGGGTGGCTCTACCCGCTGGCCGCGCTCGGGCTCGTCGGCGGCGCCGTGGCGCTGTGGCGGCGGCGCCCGGCCCGCACGGACCGGGTGCTCGCGGGCCAGGTGCTGTGGGGCGTGTGGCTGGCGACGTTCTTCTTCGTCTTCAGCTTCGGCAGCGTGACCGGGCACACCTACTACATGGGCGTGGTCGCGGTCGCGCTCGCCGCGTTCGCCGGCGCCGGTGTCGTACGGGCCTGGCGGGCGGGGCTCGGGGGCGGCCCGCGGGCCTGGGTGCTGCCGGCGGCGCTCGCCGCGAACGCCGCCTGGTGCGTGGTGCTGACCCTGTGGTCCCCGCGGTTCCTGCCCTGGTCGGCCCCGGCCGCCGGCGCCCTCGCCGTGCTCGCCCTGGCCCTGACCGCGCTCCGGCGCCGTCCGCGCGCGGCCCGGGCCGGTCTGGCCGTGGGCCTGGCCGCGGCCCTGCTCGTGCCCGCCGCCTGGTCGGCGTCGGCGCTGTCGCTGCGCTACAACCAGCCCGGCTCGCTGGCCCGGGTCGGGCCCACCAGCCACCGCTCGGGCAACCCGCTCGCCCAACTGGACCCCGCCCAGCAGCACTTGCTCGGCTATCTCACCGCGCACCGGCACGGCGCCGAGTACCTGGCCGCCGTCCCCGGCTGGTGGTCCGCCGCACCGTACGTCATCTCGGCGAACGCGGACGTCATGCCCATGGGCGGCTTCACCGGGCGGGTCCCGTACCCCTCGTCCGCCCGCTTCCACCGGCTGCTCGACTCCGGCCGGCTGCGCTACGTCGTCCTGAAGCGGACCGACGTGCGGGCCGCGCACGGGCGCGGGGAGCACACGCTCGTCGGCGGGCTGGTGCGCTGGACGAGCGACCACTGCGCGCTCGTCCCGGCGGCCGCGTACGACGGCTCGCGCGACCGCGCGCACCGGCTGTACGACTGCGGCCCGGCCCACCGCAGAGGGTGAACCGGGCCGCGGGGCCGACGGGCGTACGGCGGGCGGCGCTCACGCCCTCCTGTTCCACTCGGCGATCACGGGCCGGCCGTGCTCGGTGGAGAGCCGGCTGACCGTGCCGGTGGCCAGCTGGAACAGCCGGCCCTCGGCGGGCGCGAGGCCCAGCCGGCGGGCGGTGAGCACCCGCAGGAAGTGGGCGTGGGCGACGAGGACCACGTCCCCGGCGCCCTCGGCGAGCGCCGTGTCGACCCGGGCCAGCACCCGGTCGGCGCGGGCGCCGATCTGCGCCGGCGACTCGCCCGGGTGGCCCTCGGGGCCCGGCGGCACACCGTCGGTCCACAGGTCCCAGTCGGGGCGGGTGCCGTGGATGTCGACCGTGGTGATGCCCTCGTAGCCGCCGTAGTCCCACTCGTGCAGGTCGGGGTCGGCCACGAGTCCGCTCAGGCCCGCCAGTTCGGCGGTGCGTATCGCGCGGCCCAGCGGGCTGGCCAGCGCGAGGGCGTACGTCCGCCCGGTGAGGAGCGGGGCGAGGGACTTGGCCTGTTCCTCGCCGTGCTCGGTCAGGGGCAGGTCGGTCCAGCTGGTGTGCTGTCCCGACAGGCTCCACTCCGTCTCACCGTGGCGGACCAGCAGGAGGTCGCCCACGGTGGTTCAGTCCTTCTTCTCGACCGCGTGGCCGCCGAACTGGTTGCGCAGCGCGGCGATCATCTTCATCTGCGGGGAGTCGTCCTGGCGCGAGGCGAACCGGGCGAAGAGCGACGCCGTGATCGCGGGCAGCGGTACGGCGTTGTCGATGGCCGCCTCGACCGTCCAGCGGCCCTCGCCGGAGTCCTCCGCGTAGCCGCGCAGCTTCTGCAGGTGCTCGTCCTCGTCCAGGGCGTTGACCGCGAGGTCGAGGAGCCAGGAGCGGATGACGGTGCCCTCCTGCCAGGAGCGGAACACCTCGCGCACGTTCTCCACGGAGTGGACCTTCTCCAGCAGCTCCCAGCCCTCGGCGTACGCCTGCATCATGGCGTACTCGATGCCGTTGTGGACCATCTTGGAGAAGTGCCCGGCGCCGACCCGGCCCGCGTGGACGTAGCCGTAGGGGCCCTCCGGCTTGAGCGCCTCGAAGATCGGGTGCAGCCGTTCGACGTGCTCCTTGTCGCCGCCGACCATGAGCGCGTAGCCGTTCTGCAGGCCCCACACGCCGCCGGAGACACCGGCGTCGACGAAGCCGATGCCCTTGATGGCGAGGGCGGCGGCGTGCTTCTCGTCGTCGGTCCAGCGGGAGTTGCCGCCGTCGATGACCGTGTCGCCGGGCTCCAGCAGGTCGCCGAGTTCGTCGACGACGGTCTGGGTGGCGGTGCCGGCCGGGACCATCACCCAGATGTGGCGGGGCGCGTCGAGCCTCTCGACCAGCTCTTCGAGGGACTTGACGTCCGAGACGTCGGGGTTGCGGTCGTAGCCGATGACGGTGTGGCCGGCGCGGCGGATCCGCTCGCGCATGTTGCCGCCCATCTTGCCGAGACCGATGAGACCGAGCTGCATGATCAGTTCTCCGTTGCGTTCTTGAGAGTGCGGTAGGCGGCGACGAGGGCCCGGGAGGAGGGGTCGAGACCGGGGACGTCCGCGCCCTCGGTCAGGGCGGGTTCGACCCGCTTGGCGAGGACCTTGCCCAGCTCCACGCCCCACTGGTCGAAGGAGTCGATGTTCCAGATCGCGCCCTGGACGAACACCTTGTGCTCGTAGAGGGCGATGAGCTGGCCGAGCACGGACGGGCTCGGCTCGCCGGCCAGGATCGTGGTGGTGGGGTGGTCGCCGCGGAAGGTGCGGTGCGCCACCTGCTCCTCGGCGACGCCCTCCGCGCGGACCTCCTCGGCGCTCTTGCCGAAGGCGAGGGCCTGGGTCTGGGCGAAGAAGTTGGCCATCAACAGGTCGTGCTGCGCCTTGAGTTCGCCGCTCAGCTCGCCGGCCGGGCGGGCGAAGCCGATGAAGTCCGCAGGGATCAGCTTCGTGCCCTGGTGGATCAACTGGTAGTAGGCGTGCTGCCCGTTGGTGCCCGGGGTGCCCCACACGACCGGACCGGTCTGCCACTCGACGGGCCTGCCGTCGCGCTGCACCGACTTGCCGTTGGACTCCATGTCCAGCTGCTGGAGGTAGGCGGTGAACTTCGACAGGTAGTGGCTGTACGGCAGCACCGCGTGCGACTGGGCGTCGAAGAAGTCGCCGTACCAGATGCCCAGCAGGCCCAGCAGCAGCGGGGCGTTGGCCTCGGCGGGGGCGGTGCGGAAGTGCTCGTCGACCAGGTGGAAGCCGTCGAGCATCTCGCGGAAGCGGTCCGGGCCGATCGCGATCATCAAGGAAAGGCCGATCGCCGAGTCGTACGAGTAGCGGCCGCCGACCCAGTCCCAGAACTCGAACATGTTGTCCGGGTCGATGCCGAACTCGGTGACCTTCCCGGCGTTCGTGGACAGGGCCACGAAGTGCCGGGCGACCGCCTTGTCGTCGCCGTCGAAGGCCCTCAGCAGCCACGAGCGCGCCGAGGTGGCGTTGGTGATCGTCTCGATCGTGGTGAACGTCTTGGACGCGACGATGAACAGGGTCTCCGCCGGGTCCAGGTCGCGGGTGGCCTCGTGGAGGTCGGCGCCGTCCACGTTGGACACGAAGCGGAACGTCAACTCCCGTGCGGTGTACGGGCGCAGGGCCTCGTACGCCATCGCGGGCCCGAGGTCGGAGCCGCCGATGCCGATGTTGACGACGTTCCTGATCCGCTTGCCGGTGTGGCCGGTCCACTCGCCGGAGCGGACGCGGTCGGCGAAGCGCGCCATCTTGTCGAGGACGGCGTGCACCTTCGGCACCACGTTCTCGCCGTCGACCTCGATCACCGCGTCGCGCGGGGCGCGCAGCGCGGTGTGCAGCACGGCCCGGTCCTCGGTGACGTTGATCTTCTCACCGCGGAACATGGCGTCGCGCAGGCCGGACACGCCGGTGGCGGTGGCGAGTTCCGTCAGGAGGGCCAGGGTCTCGTCGGTGATCAGGTGCTTGCTGTAGTCGATGTACAGGTCCCCGACCCGTACGACGTACCGCTCGGCGCGGCCGGGGTCCCGCGCGAACAGCTCGCGCAGGTGCGGCCGGCCCTCGGCGCGGTGGTCGGCGAGCGCCGTCCACTCGGGCCGGTGGGTGAGCTGGGGAAACCCGGAAGGCTGGGTCGCTGCCATGTCAGGCGTTCTCCTCGGCGGCCTCGCCCTTCAGGGCGATGGCGTACATCTCGTCGGCGTCGAGGCGGCGCAGCTCCTCGGCGATGAGTTCGGAGGTGGAGCGGACCTTGAGCGCGAGGGTGCGCGGCGGCTGGCCCGGCAGGGTCAGCGTCGCGAGCGGGCCCTCGGGCCGGTCGATGACGATCTCGCCGTTCGCGGTGCCGAGGCGTACGGCGGTGACGACCGGGCCGGCGGTGACCACGCGGTCCACGCGCACCTTCAGCCGGGCCTCCAGCCAGCGCGAGAGCAGTTCGGCGCTGGGGTTGTCCGCCTCGGCCTCGACGGCCGCCGACGTGATCTTGGTGCGGGCCTGGTCCAGGGCGGCGGCCAGCATCGAGCGCCACAGGGTCAGCCGGGTCCAGGCGAGGTCGGTGTCGCCGGGCGCGTAGTTGCGGGCCCGGGTCTCCAGGACCTCCATCGGCTTGAGCGCCGCGTAGAGGTCGGTGATCCGGCGCTGGGCGAGCGCGCCGAGCGGGTCCCTGGACGGGGTGTCGGGGGCCTCCACCGGCCACCACACCACCACCGGGGCGTCCGGCAGCAGCAGCGGCAGGACGACCGAGTCGGCGTGGTCGGACACCTCGCCGTAGGTGCGCAGCACGACCGTCTCGCCGGCGCCGGCCTCGGAGCCGACCCGGACCTCGGCGTCGAGCCGGGAGTGGGTGCGGTCGCGCAGGGTGCGGGCGTGCCGCTTGATGACGACCAGGGTCCGCGAGGGGTGCTCGTGCGAGGCTTCCTCGGCGGCCTTGATCGAGTCGTAGGCGTTCTCCTCGTCCGTGACGATGACCATCGTCAGGACCATGCCCACGGCCGGGGTGCCGATGGCGCGGCGGCCCTGCACCAACGCCTTGTTGATCTTGCTTGCCGTGGTGTCGGTCAGGTCGATCTTCATGGCCTGCGCCAGCTCCGTCCGTCTCGTGCGAGCATCTCGTCGGCTTCCGTCGGTCCCCAGCTGCCCGACGCGTACTGCGCCGGACGGCCGTGCGCCGCCCAGTACTCCTCGATCGGGTCGAGGATCTTCCAGGACTCTTCCACTTCCTGGTGACGGGGGAACAAATTCGCGTCGCCGAGCAGCACGTCCAGGATGAGCCGCTCGTACGCCTCCGGGCTCGACTCGGTGAACGACTCGCCGTAGGCGAAGTCCATCGACACGTCCCGGATCTCCATCGAGGTGCCCGGCACCTTGGAGCCGAAGCGGACGGTCATGCCCTCGTCGGGCTGGACGCGGATGACGATCGCGTTCTGGCCCAGCTCCTCCGTCGCCGTGGAGTCGAAGGGGGAGTGCGGGGCCCGCTTGAAGACCACCGCGATCTCGGTGACCCGGCGGCCCAGGCGCTTGCCGGTGCGCAGGTAGAACGGCACGCCCGCCCACCGGCGGTTGTCGATGCCCAGCTTGATGGCTGCGAAGGTGTCGGTCTTGGACTTCGGGTCGATGCCCTCCTCCTGGAGGTAGCCCACGACCTTCTCGCCGCCCTGCCAGCCCTCGGCGTACTGCCCGCGCACGGTGTGCTCGCCGAGCTCCGCCGGCAGCCGCACCGACTTCAGCACCTTCAGCTTCTCGGTGAGCAGCGCCTCCGCGTCGAACGCGATGGGCTCCTCCATGGCGGTGAGCGCCATCAGCTGGAGCAGGTGGTTCTGGATGACGTCACGGGCGGCGCCGATGCCGTCGTAGTAGCCGGCCCGGCCGCCGATGCCGATGTCCTCGGCCATGGTGATCTGCACGTGGTCGACGTACGACCGGTTCCAGATCGGCTCGTACATCTGGTTGGCGAAGCGCAGCGCCAGGATGTTCTGGACGGTCTCCTTGCCCAGGTAGTGGTCGATGCGGAACACCTGGTCCGGCTCGAACACGTCGTGCACGATCGCGTTCAGCTCACGGGCGCTGTCGAGGTCGTGGCCGAACGGCTTCTCGATGACCGCGCGCCGCCAGGAACCCTCGGACGGGGAGGCCAGGCCGTGCTTCTTCAGCTGCTGCACGACCTTCGGGAAGAACTTCGGCGGCACCGAGAGGTAGAAGGCGAAGTTGCCGCCGGTGCCGCGGGAGGCGTCCAGCTCCTCGACGGCGTCCTTGAGCTGCTTGAACGCGGTGTCGTCGTCGAAGTCGCCGGGGATGAACCGCATGCCCTCGGCGAGCTGCTGCCACACCTCCTCGCGGAACGGGGTGCGGGAGTGCTCACGCACGGAGTCGTGCACGACCTGCGCGAAGTCCTGGTCCTCCCACTCCCGGCGGGCGAAGCCCACCAGCGAGAAGCCCGGCGGCAGCAGACCGCGGTTGGCCAGGTCGTACACGGCCGGCATCAGCTTCTTGCGGGACAGGTCACCGGTCACCCCGAAGATGACCAGACCGGACGGACCGGCGATCCGGGGCAGGCGCCGGTCACGGGTGTCCCGCAGCGGGTTCTCCCAGTCGGCGGCCGGACCCGCAGGCACGGTCACCCCCGCCGGCGACTTCGCCTTCGCGGGTGCCTGCGCCTTCGCGGGTGCCGGAGCGGCAGGTGCCGCGGCGGCGGGCGCGTTCTCGGTCATCGGGCGTCAACTCCCTTGCTCTCCAGGGACTTCGCTACGGCGTCCAGCAGGTCCTGCCAGGCCGCCTCGAACTTGGCGACGCCCTCGTCCTCCAGCTGCTGGACGATCTCGTCGTAGGAGATGCCGAGCTTCTCGACCGCGTCGAGGTCTGCACGGGCCGCGCCGTACCCGCCGGTCACCGTGTCGCCGGTGATCTCGCCGTGGTCGGCGACCGCGTTCAGCGTGGCCTCCGGCATCGTGTTGACGGTGCCCGGCGCGACCAGCTCGTCCACGTACAGGGTGTCCTTGTACGCGGGGTCCTTCACACCGGTGGACGCCCACAGCGGACGCTGCTTGTTCGCCTTCTCCGCGGCGAGCGCCAGCCAGCGCTCGGAGCCGAAGACCTCCTCGTAGGCCTCGTAGGCGAGCCGGGCGTTGGCGAGGGCCGCGCGGCCCTTCAGGGCGAGCGCCTCGTCGGTGCCGAGGGCGGTCAGCCGCTTGTCGATCTCGGAGTCCACGCGGGAGACGAAGAAGGACGCCACCGAGTGGATCGTGGCGAGGTCGATGCCGCGCTCGCGGGCCTTCTCCAGACCGGCCAGGTAGGCGGCCATGACCTCGCGGTAGCGCTCCAGCGAGAAGATCAGGGTCACGTTCACGCTGATGCCGAGCCCGACGACCTCGGTGATCGCCGGCAGGCCCGCCTTCGTCGCCGGGATCTTGATCATCACGTTGGGGCGGTCCACCAGCCAGGCGAGCTGCTTGGCCTCGGCGATCGTGGCCTCGGTCGCATGGGCCAGGCGCGGGTCGACCTCGATGGAGACGCGGCCGTCGCGCCCCTCGGAGGCGGTGTATACAGAATGCAGAATATCGGATGCGGCCCGCACGTCGGCGGTCGTCATCATCCGCACCGCCTCGTCCACCGTCACCCCGCGCACGGCGAGATCGGTGAGCTGCTCCTCGTAGCCCGCGCCGGAACCGATGGCGGCCTGGAAGATCGACGGGTTGGTGGTGACGCCGACGACGTTCCTGTTCTCGATCAGCTCCGCCAGGTTGCCCGAGGCGATACGCCCCCGCGACAGGTCGTCCAGCCAGACGGAGACCCCCTCGTCGGCGAGGCGCTTGAGGGCTCCGGCGGTGGCGATTGCTTCGGTCACGTCAGTCATCTTTCTTGGTTTCCGGTTGAGTTGTCTTGTCGCGTCGGGGTCAGGCGCGCGCGGCGGCGAGCGACGCGCGGGCCTGGGCGGCGACGTTCTCGGGGGTGAAGCCGAACTCGGCGAAGAGGGTCTTCGCGTCGGCCGAGGCGCCGAAGTGCTCCAGGGAGACGATCCGGCCGGCGTCGCCGACGTAGCGGTACCAGGTCAGTGCGATCCCGGCCTCCACGGCGACCCGGGCCTTCACGGCCGGCGGGAGGACGGAGTCCTTGTACGCCTGCTCCTGCTCCTCGAACCACTCCACGGACGGCATCGACACCACGCGCGTGCCGATCCCCTCCGCCTCAAGCGCCTCCCGCGCGGACACGGCCAGCTGCACCTCGGAACCCGTCGCGATGACGATCACCTCCGGGACCTCGGTCGACGACTCGCGCAGCACATAGCCGCCCTTGGCCGCGTCCTCGTTCGGCGCGTACACCGGCACGCCCTGGCGGGTGAGCGCGAGCCCGTGCGGGGCGGGGCTGGTGGCGTGCCTCTTCAGGATCTCGGCCCAGGCGATCGCGGTCTCGTTGGCGTCCGCCGGGCGGACGACGTTCAGGCCCGGGATGGCCCGCAGCGAGGCGAGGTGCTCGACCGGCTGGTGCGTCGGGCCGTCCTCGCCGAGGCCGATGGAGTCGTGCGTCCAGACGTACGTCACCGGGAGCTGCATCAGCGCCGACATCCGCACGGCGTTGCGCATGTAGTCGGAGAACACCAGGAAGGTGCCGCCGTAGACGCGGGTGTTGCCGTGCAGGGCGATGCCGTTCATCTCCGCGGCCATGGAGAACTCGCGGATGCCGAAGTGGACGGTACGGCCGTACGGGTCGGCCCCGGGCAGCGGGTTGCCCTGCGGCAGGAAGGAGCTGGTCTTGTCGATCGTGGTGTTGTTGGACCCGGCGAGGTCGGCGGAGCCGCCCCACAGCTCGGGGATCACCGGGCCGAGCGCCTGGAGGACCTTGCCCGAGGCGGCCCGGGTGGCGACCGACTTGCCCTGCTCGAACACCGGCAGCGCGTCCTGCCAGCCCGCGGGCAGCTCGCCCTTGCCGATCCGCTCGAACAGCGCGGCCCGCTCCGGCTGGGCGCCGGCCCACTCGGCGATCCGCTTGTCCCAGGCGGCGTGCGCCTCCGCGCCCCGGTCCAGGGCCCGGCGGGCGTGCCTGAGGACCTCGTCCTCGACCTGGAAGGTCTGCTCGGGGTCGAAGTCGAGGAGCCGCTTGGTCGCCGCGATCTCGTCCGCGCCGAGCGCGGAGCCGTGGGAGGCCTCCGTGTTCCGGGCGTTCGGGGCGGGCCAGGCGATGATCGTGCGCATCGCGATGATCGACGGCCGCGCGGTCTCGGCCTGCGCGGCCCGCAGCGCCCGGTACAGGGCCTCGGGGTCGACGTCGCCCTCGGCGGTCGGCTCGATGCGCTGGGTGTGCCAGCCGTAGGCCTCGTACCGCTTCAGGACGTCCTCGGAGAAGGCGGTGGCGGTGTCGCCCTCGATGGAGATGTGGTTGTCGTCGTAGACGAAGACCAGGTTGCCGAGCTTCTGGTGGCCGGCGAGCGAGGAGGCCTCGGCGGAGACGCCCTCCTCCAGGTCGCCGTCGGAGACGATCGCCCAGACGGTGTGGTCGAAGGGGGAGGCGCCCTCGGGGGCCTCGGGGTCGAACAGGCCGCGCTCGTAGCGGGCGGCCATGGCCATGCCGACGGCGTTGGCGACGCCCTGGCCGAGCGGCCCGGTGGTGGTCTCGACGCCGGCGGTGTGGCCGTACTCCGGGTGGCCGGGGGTCTTGGAGCCCTGGGTGCGGAAGGCCTTCAGGTCGTCCAGTTCCAGCTCGTACCCGGCGAGGAACAGCTGCGTGTAGAGGGTCAGCGAGGTGTGACCGGGGGAGAGGACGAAGCGGTCCCGACCGGCCCACTCCGGGTCGGCAGGGTCATGACGCATCACCTTCTGAAAGATCGTGTACGCGGCAGGCGCCAGGCTCATCGCCGTGCCCGGGTGCCCGTTGCCGACCTTCTGTACCGCGTCGGCCGCCAGCAGACGGGCCGTGTCGACGGCGCGCCGGTCGAGGTCGGTCCACTCGAAGCTGTCGGAAGTCTGCGTGGTCATCTTCAAGAAGTCCTCGTTCAGTGCGGAATGGCTGGCCGGACGCGTTCAAACTTAAAAGTCTGACTTTTTAGAAGGAAGGTCGGGGTGTGTCAGTCTGTGGTGAATCTGGGACAGCGATCAACAGTGATCACGGAGCAGGGACGGCGCGAACAGGACATGGCTGACAGAACGCCACAAGCTGACGGCGGTGCCACGGACGGCGGCGGTGCCGGCGACGGCGGCGGGATCAGGACCTTCCCCTTCCCGACCGAGCTGGCCGTCGGCCGGGTCGGCATGCAGGTCGGCCCCATGGGCACCGGCCGCACCTGGCACGCCGACGCCCCGCTGGAGCGCGTCCACCGCATCGACTTCCACGTCGTCATGCTCTTCACCGAGGGTCCCGTACGGCACATGATCGACTTCGCCGAGTACGAGGCCTCGGCGGGCGACCTGCTGTGGATCCGCCCGGGGCAGGTCCACCGCTTCTCCCGCGAGAGCGCGTACCACGGAACCGTCCTCACCATGCAGCCCGGCTTCCTGCCCCGCGCCACCGTCGAGGCCACCGGCCTGTACCGCTACGACCTCCCGCCCCTGCTCCACCCCGACCCCGCCCGGCTCACCGCACTGCAGGCCGCCCTCGACCAGCTCCGCCGAGAGTACGAGGACACCGCCACCCTCCCGCTCAGCCTGCACACCGCCGTCCTCAGACACACCCTCACCGCGTTCCTGCTGCGCCTCGCCCACCTCGCGGCCAGTTCCGCCGAGGCCTCCCGGCAACAGACGGACAGCACCTTCACCCGGTTCCGGGACGCCGTCGAGCAGGGCTTCGCCGCCAACCACAGCGTCAGCGCCTACGCCGACGCCCTCGGGTACTCCCGCCGCACCCTCGTGCGCGCCGTGCGCGCCGCCACCGGCGAGACCCCGAAGGGCTTCATCGACAAACGCGTGATCCTGGAGGCCAAACGCCTTCTCGCGCACACCGACCTGCCGATCGGCCGGGTCGGCGCGGCCGTCGGCTTCCCCGACGCGGCGAACTTCTCCAAGTTCTTCCAGCTGCACACCGGCCGGACGCCGGTGGGATTCCGGGCCGAGCTGCGCTGAGCGGCGCGCTCGGACGGGAAGAGGGTGGCTCCACGCGCGCGTGGAGCCACCCTCTTGCCCTCCGGGCGGCGTCAGTGCCCGAAGTCGAACCAGTTCACGTTCACGAAGTCCGCCGGCTGGCCGCTGGAGAACGTCAGATAGACGTCGTGGGTGCCGGTCACCGGGCCGATGTTGGCCGGGACCGTCCGCCAGGACTGCCAGCCGCCGGTGCCGGCCACCGAGAAGCTGCCGACCGGGGGACTGGTGGGGCTGTCCAGCCGTACCTGGACCAGACCGCTCACCCCGGACGCGGCCCCACTCGCCACCCGGGCGTAGAACTGCGTGGCCGCCGTGGAGCCGAAGTTCACGCCCTTGTACGACGCCCAGTCACCGTTCGCGAGGTAGCCGATGTCCTGCCCGCCGCCGGTGTCCGTGGTCGTCTCGGTGCCGACGCCGGACTGGCCGTCGTAGGACTCGGCCTGGATCGGGCTGTAGGCGTCGCGGTTGCCCGGCGGGGGAGTGGTGCCGCCGCTGCCGCCGGACTGGAGCACCTGGACGTAGTCCACGACCATCGGGTGCCCCGGGTCGGTGGCGCCGGTCGGGCCGCCGCCGAACGCCGCCGGGAAACCGCCGCCCATCGCCACGTTCAGGATGACGAAGAAGCCGTGGTTCGTGGCGTTGGCCCAGGTCGTCGCGTCCACCTGGTTCGCCGTGACCGTCTGGTAGCCGACGCCGTCGACGTAGAAGCGGATCGCCTCCGGACTCACCGAGCGGTCCCACTCCATCGTGTAGGTGTGGAAGCCGGACTGGCAGGTGGTGTTCGGGCAGGCCGTGGAGTTGCCGAGGCCGGTGGTCTCGTTGCACGGGCCGCCGGGGCTGGTGCCGCAGTGCATCGTGGCCCAGGTCTTGTTCAGGCCGTTGACGTTCTCCATGATGTCCAGCTCGCCGACGCCCGGCCAGTTCTGGTAGTTGCCGCGGAACGGCGCGCCCAGCATCCAGAAGGCGGGCCAGTAGCCGGCGGCAGCGTCCCCGGTCACGTTCGGCATCTGGATCCGGGCCTCCACGCGCAGCTTGCCGCCGGCCGGGGGCTGGAAGTCGGTCCGGGTGGTCTCGATGCGGCCGGAGGTCCAGTTGCCGGAGGCGTCGCGGCGCGGGGTGATGAGCAGGTCGCCGTTGCCGTCCAGTGCCACGTTGTTCGTGCTCGACGTCATCGACTCGACCTCGCCGGTGCCCCAGTTCGCGGCGCCGCCCGGGTACGAAGTCCCGGTGTCGTACTGCCAGTCGGAGGTGTTCACGCCGGAGCCGGCCGCGCCGTTGAAGTCGTCCAGGAAGACCTGGGACCAGCCCGAGGGGGGCGCGGGCGCGGAGGCGTTCGCGGGTGCGGTGGCGGCCGTGGCGAGGGCCGCGGACAGGCCGAGCGTCGCGACGACGGCGACGAGCGCGCGGCGCAGGGGGCGGGGCCGTGGCGGGCGGGGTCTGGGTATGCCGGAGGGTGCGTTCACGGGGGCCTCTCGGGTGTGGGGGTACGGAGTGGGGGAGGTACGGGGTAGGGGAAGTGCGGGGTGCGGGAGGTGCGAGAGCGCTCCCATGGCCGGTCGGCTGAGAGCGCTCTCAGGGTGCCGCCAATGTGCTCCCCGCCCCCGCGACCGTCAAGCCTTGAAACAAGGAAAGTCCTTGATTCGCGGGGGAGTTCACGGTGTGAAGCCACCCGTACCCGCTCAGACCGGCCGCCAGCCCAGGGCCCGGGAGATCCCCCGGCCCGCCAGCCGGACCGCCGGAGCGAGCGCCGGCACCTGGGCGCCGTCCCGGGGCACCACCACCGACACCGCCGCGACCACCTCCCCGCCCGGACCGCGGACGGCCGCCGCCACGGACAGCGCGTCCTGCGTGACCTGACGCTCGCTGACCGCCACACCCGAGCGGCGCACTTCGGCGAGCGTGCGCCGCAGACCTGCCGGGTCGGTGAGCGTGTACGGCGTGAAGGAGGCGAGCGGCCCCGCGCAGTACTCCTCCTGGACGGCCGGGTCGGCGTGCGCGAGCAGGACGAGGCCGACGCCGGTGGCGTGCAGCGGCCAGTGCGCGCCGATGCGGATGTGCACGCCCACCGCCGAACGGCCCTGCAGCCACTCGACGTAGACGACCTCCGTGCCGTCCCGCACCGCCAGCTGCACGTTCTCGTGCGTCGCCTCGTACAGGTCCTCCAGATACGGCAGCGCCAGCTGGCGCAGGGCGAGACCGCGCGGGGCGAGCGCGGCCACCTCCCACAGGCGCAGCCCCACGTGGTAGACCCCGGACGCGTCGCGCTCCAGCGCGCCCCACGCGGTCAGGGCCCCCGCCAGCCGGTGCGCGGTGGTGAGGCTGAGCCCCGCCCGGCGGCTGATGTCCGTCAGCGACAGGGCGGGATGCTCGTGGTCGAACGCGGCGAGCACGGCCAGCAGCCGGTCGGGAGCGGACCGTTCGCCCACCGCACCCACCTCACCCTGTTGTCGCTCGCCCCCGCCGGGATCGTCATCGCCGACAGTACGCGCGGGAGCCCGCCGTGACAGCGGGTGCGGTCGAGGACGCCGTGGTCCGTCGGGCTCCGGTCGGCTCCGCGGGCCGTGGGTCGCTGCTGCTCGTTGCCGGTGGCCCTCGGCGCGGGGGGCGGGGTCAGTGGGTCATGAAGGCGGTGACGGGCAGCGCCCGGGAGACGATCCGTACGTCGCCGAGGCGGCCGTGCAGGATCTGGTCGATCTTCCCGGCGTACTCGTAGCCGCCGAGCAGCCACGGCAGTCCGACGGAGGCGATCCCGACGGCCGGGGCCTTGGGATTGCGGACGACCGGGCAGCCCTCCACGTAGAGGGTGGTGCGGGTGCCGTCGTTGACGACCGCGAGGTGCCACCAGGTCTCCAGCGCCGTCTCCTGCCCCCAGTTGGTGGCGATGCCCTCCTGGTTGAGCGGCCGCATCGCCCACTGCGGCTCACGGTCGTCCGACAGCGAGAGGGTGGCCAGCGGCTCGTCGGGATCGTCGCCGGTCTTGCCGGCGGCGCCGCCCGTGCCGGTGCGGCCGACGATGCCCGACCAGGCGTGGTGTGCGGGGTCCCAGTCGGCCGGGAGGCGGTAGAACGCCTCGATGGTGTAACCGTTCTCGAAAGTGGCCGAGTTGAGCGGCGCACCGTCCACCGTGCGCAGATACGCGCCCTTCAGCGGGGACTTGTACCCCTGGAACTCCAGGCTGCCGTGGCCCGGTTGGTCGGGGTGGTGGTCGGCCGACCAGCCGAGCGTGCCGCCGCCCACCGTGACCACGGTGAGGTCGTTGCCCCGGCCGGACAGGTCACGGACGGTGCCGGAGACGGCCGACTCGAAGCGCCAGTAGGCGGCCGTGCCCGGGATCAGCATCTTCGACGCGGGCCGCGCGGGGCGGGCCGGCACCGGGTCGAAGCCCGCGAAGCGGGCCGCGAAGTCGATGTCCACCGAGAAGCGGTCCGCGTCGCCGCTCAGCTCCAGCTCCTGCCGCTCCAGCGCGTTCAGGCCCTCGGCGGCCCGGCCGAGGATCCACGGGGAAACGGTTTCGACGTCGATGACGTTCCGGTCCAGGTCGAAGCGGTACAGACGGATCATCGCCGCACCGCCGAAGTAGCGGTTCTGGTAGTTCGTGAGGTGCAGGTGCACCTCGTTGCCCGCCGCGTTCGTGCGCACCGCCCGCCCGGCCGGCCAGTAGTGGCCGTTCAGGGTGAGGAAGATCTGGTCGTGGTCCGCGATGAGCTGGTCCCACAGCTGCTGCCCGTGGTCCGACAACCGGCCGTCCTCGACGACGAGTTCGTGCGTGGTGAGGACGACGGGGGTCTTCGGGTGCCGGGCGAGGACGTCCTTCGCCCACGCGTATCCCTTGGCCGACAGCCGCCAGTCCAGTGCCAGCACCAGCCACTCGCGACCGGCCGCCCGGAAGAGGTGGTAGGTGTTGTAGCCGTCCGAAGAGGCGCCGCCGAACGTCGACCTGTCGCGGAGGCGCGGCGGGCCGAACGTGTCCAGGTACGGGGTCGGGCCGCGCTGGTCGTCCGTCGAGGACTTCACGTCGTGGTTGCCGGCCAGCACGCTGTAGCCGACGCCCCTGCGGTCGAGGATCCCGAACGCCCTGCCGATCGCGGCGAATTCGGCCGCGGCGCCGTTCTGGGTGAGGTCGCCGAGGTGGGACAAAAAGACGATGTTCTCGTCCTTCCCGTGCTGCAACAGGTAGCGCAGCGACGCCTCGACGGGCGCCGCGTCGATGCTCGGCCCGTCGAACAGGTACTGGGTGTCGGGCATCACCGCGAGCGTGAAGCGACGGCTCTCCGGGTCGGGCCGCGGGCCGCCCTTCTCCGCCGCCTCGGCGACGGCCGGCACCGCGACCCCGGCCGTGGCGGCGGCGCCCAGCAGCGCGGTGGCCCTGAGGAAACTGCGTCGTCCGGCACCGGCCTGCGCGGCCTCGTCCCGGACGGGGTCATGCGACGTACACACGTGTGCTCCGTAAAAGGTCGCTGAAGGTCACTGAGAAGGGCGGGGAGGGTCGGGGTCACAGGGCGCGCAGGGGGCGGTTGCGGCGGCGGTTCACGGCCGGTGCCGGACGGGACGGTCGTACACCCTCGGCCTCGGTGCGCCCGGCGAACGCGGCGCGTTCGGGACGCCCGGCGGCGGTGGCGGCGGCGGTGGGGGCAGTGGTCGTGGCGGTGGGGGCGGTGGTCGTGGCCGGCAGCAGGACCCGGGGCGCGCACAGCTCCGTACCGCGCGGCGTCCCCGGCTCGTCCGTCGCCGTCACCACCCGCAGGGTCAGCCAGGTCGCGCCGCCGTCCCGCGGCAGCCCGAACGGCAGCGGTACCGCCGCCGTCTCGCCCGGCCGCAGATCGGGCAGTTCGGCCGGGGCGGCCAGGATCCTGCCGTCGGCCCGCAGCAGCTCCCAGGTCGCCGCCAGCCTGCCGAGACCGGGGACGTGGTGGTCGTTGGCGAGGACGATTCCCTCGTGCCGGTGGCACCGGATGCGGACCGCGGCCTCGCGCTGCCGATGCTCGTACGGCCCGGTGTCCATGCGCCCGGCCGGTCTTCCGTCGCTCACGCGCTGCACCATTCCGTGGCCCCGGGACCGGGGGATGAAGCCGCCCTGAAGAGCCGGGGTGGACTCGGTAACCGCTTACGGAAAGGGATCCCTCACCGGCCCCCGACCGGGTTCGGTCACCGGATGGCCCCCTTGGCGAGGTCGCCGATGATCTGCCGGGCGCCGATCGCGAACACGATCAGCAGCGGGACCAGGGCGAGCAGGGCGCCGGTCATCACCATGCCGTAGTCGGTGGTGCCGTGGGTGCCGTTCAGCTGGGAGAGGGCGACCTGGAGGGTGACGTTGTCGGGGTTGGTCAGGGCGATCAGGGGCCAGGCGTAGTCGTTCCACTGGCTCATGAAGGTGAAGATGCCGAGGAAGGCCAGCCCGGGCCGGACCACGGGCAGGGCCACGTGCCAGTACTGGCGCAGGAAGTGCGCGCCGTCGATGCGGGAGGCGTCCAGCAGCTCGTCGGGGATCGCGCCCCGCATGTACTGGCGCATCCAGAAGATGCCGAAGGCGTTGGCCGACGCCGGCACGATCAGCGAGGTCATCGAGCCGATCCAGCCGAGCTTCGCCATGATCACGAACTGCGGGATGGCGGCCAGCTGCGCCGGCACCATGAAGATCACCATGAGCAGCGCGAACAGCGGCCGCCGGCCGGGGAAGGCGAACTTGGCGAAGACGAACGCGGCCAGCGAGTCGAAGAACAGCACCAGCACCGTCACCGAGCCCGCCACCAGCAGCGAGTTCAGCATGGAGCCGAAGAAGTCGACGGCCGCGAACAGATGACGGACGTTCTCCGGGAAGTGCGAGCCCGGCAGGAGCTTCGGCGGGAAGGAGAAGATCTCGCTCGACGTGTGCGTCGACATGATCACGGCCCAGTAGAACGGGAAGGCCGACAGCAGCAGACCGAGAACGAGGACGGCGTGCAGCGCGATGCCTCTGCCGCGGGAACCCCTGATGCTCCCGGAGCCGCTGAGGGGCCGGGTCCGGGGCCGTCGTGTGCCGTGGGTGGTTGCCATGGTGACCGGCCTGCCTATTCTTCGCCCCGGCGCTGCACCAGGCGCCAGTTGACGATCGAGAAGAGGGCGACGACGAGGAAGATGCCCCAGGCCACGGCGGCGCCGTAGCCGAAGTCGTTGTTGTCGAAGGTCTGTTGGAAGAAGTAGAGGACCATCGTGCGGCCCGCGTGCCCGGGGCCGCCGGAGAAGGTCGACTCGTTGGCGGTGTTCTGGAGGAGCACCTGGGGTTCGGAGAAGCTCTGCAGTCCGGTCACGGTCGAGACGACCAGCACGAACAGCAGCACCGGCCGCAGCAGCGGGAGCGTCACGCGGAAGAAGGTCGTCACGGGTCCGGCGCCGTCGATCCGCGCCGCCTCGTACAGCTCGCCCGGGACGGTCTGCAGCCCGGCGAGGAAGATGATCGCGTTGTAACCGGTCCACTGCCAGGTCATCAGCGTGGCGATGGCGACCTTGATGCCCCAGGGCGTGTTCAGCCAGGCCACCTGGTCCAGCCCGACCGCCTGCAACAGGGCGTTGACCAGGCCGAAGTTGGTGGAGAACACCGAGCCGAAGATGATCGCGACGGCGACGACGGAGGTGACGTTCGGCAGGAAGTACGCGAACCGGTACACGTTCTTGAAGCGCACCGCCGAGTTGAGCATCACGGCCGTCACCATCGCCAGGAAGACCATGGGAAAGGTGGCCAGCGCCCAGATGACGACGGTGTTCCCGATCGACGACCAGAAATCGGTGTCCGACAGCAGGTACGCGTACTGCGACAGGCCCGCCCACTCCATCCGGCCGAGGCCGTCCCAGCGGTGGAAGGACAGATAGAGGGAGAAGCCGACGGGGACCAGGCCGAAGCCGAGGAACAGCAGATAGAAGGGGGAGATGGCGGCGTAGAGGTGCCAGTACGCGCGCCGGCCCCGCCTGCTGCGGACGGCGGGCGGATCCGCGAGCACGGGTGAGGGCTCGTCGTCCAGGGCCGTGGCCATCAGTGACTCACCCCCAGGTGCTCGGCGATGCGCCGGCAGGTGCGCATGGCGTCCCTCCAGGCCTGCTCGGGGTCCTTGCCGAGGACGCCGACGTTCTTGATCTCGTCCTTGACCGGCTGTGACAGGGCGGTGTCGTACGGGCTGTCGTAGGCGACCGGGATCTTCTGCGCCGCGGGCCCGAAGACGTCCATGGTGATCTGGCCGCCGAAGAACGGATCGGGCTCGCGCAGCGTCGTCATGCCGTACGACGCCGGGGTGGACGGGAACAGGCCCGCGTCCACGAAGCCCTGCGCCTGGTTGGCGGCGTCCAGCACCCAGGTGATGATCCGGAACGCCTCCTCCGGTTCCCGGCAGGCCTTGGTGACGGAGAGGAACGAGCCGCCGATGTTCGACGGCCCGCCCGGACAGGCCGCCACCCGCCAGCGGCCCGTGGTCCTCGGCACCCCGGTCTTGATGTCGTTGGTGGCCCAGGAGGCGTTGAGCTGGCTGGGCAGCTTGCCGTCCTGGACGGCCGAGAGTTGGTCCGGGGTGCCGCTGACCAGGTCGGAGACGATCCGCCGCCGCTTGGCCTCGACGGCCCGGTCCCACGCGGTACGCACGTGCTGCTGGTCGCCGATGAAGTGCCGGTCCCGGTCGACGTACCGCTTCGTGCCCTGGTTGACCGACATCTCGAAGACACTGGTGATGTCGGTCAGCAGACACGTCCCCGGTATGCGTTTTCGCAGCTGTTCCCCGGCGGCGAAGAACCTCTCCCAGCTGGCCAGCTCCCGTGACACGTCGGCTGGTTCGTACGGCAGGCCCGCCCGGCGGAACACCTCGTACTGGTAGTAGTGCGCGACCGGGCCGCAGTCGATCGGGAACCCGACCATCCGGCCGTCGTCCGCGCGGCCCTGCTCCCACTTCCAGGCCAGATACCGGTTGCGGAGCTTTTCCGCGCCGAGGGTCCGCAGATCCACGAACTGGTCGGCATCGGGCAGATACGACGCCATGTCCTCGCCCTTGAGGCCCGCGATGTCGGGGATGTGGGCCCGGCCCGCCATCGTGGTGATCAGCTTCGAGCGGTAGTAACCGCCTATCTTGACCGCCCGTAGCGCCACGGAACCGTCGAATCGTTTCCTGGCCTGTTTCAGGACGGTGTCGCCGAGGCCGCCGTCCCAGTACCACAGGACCATGTTCCGGCCGGTCGAGCCGGTCGGCACGGCACAGCCCGACGCCAGGCCGCCGAGCGCCGTGGCGGCCGTCGTGCCAAGGCCCGCCCGCAGCAGGCCTCTTCGGGAGAGCCGCACAGCTCCCACCGCCTTTCGGATGTCGTCGACGCGAGAGGGGGGATCAGCTCCGCCGCGGGGCGGGCGGGCTGTCGTCGGGGTGCGGGAGGGGCGAGGCCGCCGGTGCGGGGCGCTGCGGCGAGGCCGCGCGTGCGGGGCGCGCCGGCGGGGTGACCGGAGCCGGGCGGGGCGGCGGGCCCGGGTCGGCGGGCAGGCGGTCGGCGAGGAAGCCGTAGGCGCGCCGCAGTTCGGGGTCGTGCTGCGTCCGCCACCAGCGGTCGACGCCGTACCAGCCGGGCGCCGCGAGCGCGCCGCCGTGCCGCGCGACCGACAGACCGGCGGCGAGGACGGCGAACCGCAGCCGCTCGGCCAGCGGCCAGCCCCCGAGCGAGGCGGCCACGAAGCTCGCGCCGAAGACGTCTCCGGCGCCGGTCGCGTCCACGACATCGATGTCGAGGGCCGGGACCCGCGCGTACTCGCCGGTCGTCTGGTCGACGGCGATCGCGCCCCGGCCGCCGCACGTCACCACGGCGACCGGCACCAGCTCCGCGAGCACCCCGAGCGCGGCGACGGCGGTGTCGGTGCGGGTGTAGGCCGTCGCCTCCGCCTCGTTGGGCAGGAACGCGTGGCACAGCGCGAGCTGGTCGAGCACGTCCCGGGACCACCGGCGGGTCGGGTCCCAGCCGACGTCGGCGAAGACGCGGGTGCCGTTCGCGGCGGCCTTGCCGAGCCACGCGGGCGCCTCGGCCTCCAGATGGACCAGCGCGGTGCGCGCGGTGGGCGGGTCGCGCAGCAACTCGTCCTGGGAGTACGGCGGTTCCTCCCCGTGCGTGACCAGGGCGCGGTCGGTGCCGGGTGCCCCGGGCAGGGCGAGGGAGACGGTGACCGGGGTCGGCCGGCCGGGTGCCGTGCGGGACGGCCCGAGGTCGACGCCCTCCTGTCCGGCGAGCACCTCCTGGCACCATGCGCCGTAGAAGTCGTCGCCGAACACCGTGGCCAGCGAGGTGCGCAGACCGAACCGGGCGGCGGCGACGGCGAGGTTGGCGATGCCGCCGGGGCCGCAGCCCATGCCGGAGGTCCAGATCTCCTCGCCGGGCACCGGCGGCCCCGGCAGCCCGGTGAGGACGATGTCGTAGAAGAGCAGCCCGGCCAGCAGCACGTCGGGCCGCTCGTCGTCCACGGACACGAAGACGTCCTCTCGTCGGCGTCGGATCGTCGGAACTCTTCAGGTCGCTTCACTTCGGTGCACGGAATCGTGCGCTCCCCGGCCGAGTTGGTCAATAGTTGAGCAGAACTGAGCATGGAGCTGAGCGGATATGACGAGTACTGTTCATGGCGTGCTGGCAGAACGACGACATCAACGCATCCTGAGCGCCCTGCGCTCCGGCGGCCCGGCCTCCGTCACCGAGCTGTCCGAGCAGCTCGGCGTCAGCCCGGCCACCGTCCGCCGCGACCTGGTCAGACTGGAGGAGGACGGCCTGCTCACCCGCGTCCACGGCGGCGCGGTCGTCGAGGAGGGCGACCAGCCCTTCGCCGAGGTCGCCGAGGTGCGGGTCGCCGAGAAGGACGCCATCGCGGCCCGCGCGGCGGCGATGATCACCGACGGCCAGTCGGTCCTGCTGGACATCGGCACCACCGCCTACCGGCTCGCCCGGCAGTTGCACGGCCGCCGCCTGACCGTCATCACCAGCAACCTCGTGGTCTACGAGGAGCTGGCCGACGACGAGGACATCGCGCTGGTGCTGCTCGGCGGCATGGTCCGCCGCGAGTACCGCTCCCTGGTCGGCTTCCTCACCGAGGACAACCTCCGCCAGCTGCACGCCGACTGGCTCTTCCTCGGCACCAGCGGGATCCGGCCCGGCGGGCAGGTGATGGACACGACCGTGGTCGAGGTGCCGGTCAAGCGAGCCATGATCGCGGCGAGTGACAAGGTCGTGCTGCTCGCGGACGCCGCCAAGTTCCCGGGCACGGGCATGGCCAGGGTGTGCGGCCCCGAGGACCTGGACGCGGTGGTGACGGACGCGTCCGTGGACCCGGCCACCCGGTCCGCCTTGCAGGAAGCCGGAGTCGAGGTGGTCGTGGCGGACGACCGGGGAAGGGTGCAGACGTGAAGCTGACGATTCTGGGCGGCGGCGGATTCCGCGTGCCGCTGGTATACGGTGCGCTGCTGGCCGACCACGCCGAAGGGCGGGTCACCGAGGTCGTCCTCCACGACCTGGACGACCGTCGACTGTATGCAGTATCCCGTGTACTGGATGAACAGGCCGCCGGGATCCCCGACGCGCCCCGGGTGAGCGCCACCACCGACCTCGACGAGGCGCTCGTCGGCGCCGACTTCGTCTTCTCCGCCATCCGCGTCGGCGGACTGGAGGGCCGGGCGAACGACGAGCGGGTCGCGCTCGCGGAGGGCGTCCTCGGCCAGGAGACCGTCGGCGCGGGCGGCATCGCCTACGGCCTGCGCACCGTCCCCGTCGCCGTCGACATCGCCCGCCGCGTGGCCCGCCTCGCCCCCGACGCCTGGGTCATCAACTTCACCAACCCGGCCGGCCTGGTCACCGAGGCCATGTCCCGCCACCTCGGCGACCGCGCCATCGGCATCTGCGACTCGCCCGTCGGCCTCGGCCGCCGCATCGCCCGCGCCCTCGGGGCCGACCCGAAGCGGGCCTTCGTCGACTACGTCGGCCTCAACCACCTCGGCTGGGTGCGCGGTCTGCGGGTCGCCGGCCGCGACGAACTCCCGCGCCTGCTCGCCGACCCCGCGCTGCTCGGCTCCTTCGAGGAGGGCAGGCTGTTCGGCACCGACTGGCTCCAGTCGCTCGGCGCGATCCCCAACGAGTACCTGCACTACTACTACTTCAACCGGGAAGCCGTACACGCCTACCAGCAGGCCGAGCGGACCCGGGGTGCCTTCCTGCGTGACCAGCAGGCCCGCTTCTACGCCGACGCCCTGCGCCCGCAGACCTCCGCGCTCACGGCCTGGGACCGCACCCGGGCCGAGCGCGAGGCCACGTACATGGCCGAGAACCGGGAGAGCGCCGGCGCGGGTGAGCGCGAGGCCGACGACCTGTCCGGCGGTTACGAGAAGGTCGCCCTCGCCCTGATGCGGGCCATCGCCCGCGACGAGCGGACCACGCTGATCCTGAACGTGCGCAACGGCACCACCCTCTCGGCGCTCGACGCCGACGCCGTCATCGAGGTCCCCTGCATGGTCGACGCGAGCGGTGCCCGCCCCGTCTCGGTCACTCCGCTGCCCGGCCATGCCACCGGCCTGGTCTGCTCGGTCAAGGCCGTCGAGCGGGAGGTGCTCGCCGCCGCCGAGTCCGGTTCCCGGCACACCGCCGTGAAGGCCTTCGCGCTGCATCCGCTGGTCGACTCGGTCACCGTCGCCCGCAGACTGGTCGAGGGCTACACCGAGGTCCATCCTGGCCTGGCGTACCTTAAGTGAGCAGAGTTAGTAAGCGCTTTCATCCCCCTTGCTCGCCTCTCCCTCCTGGAGACCGCCATGCACGACGAACGCCGCCGCATCGAGGAACGTGTCGCCCGCCTCCACGACCAGCGCATCAAGCCCGCGATCTACGCGGCCCGCGTCCCCTTCGAGGTCGCGGCCTGGCAGGCGCCCGGGGAACCGGTCCCCTTCGAGGAGGCCGCCGCCGCCCCCTACGCGCCGTTCGCCATGGACACCCCGTGGGGCCCGCCCTGGGGTACGACCTGGTTCCGGATGCGCGGCGAGGTGCCCGCCGACTGGGCCGGCCGGCGGGTCGAGTCCGTCATCGACCTCGGCTTCGTCGGCGACTGGCCCGGCAACCAGGCCGAGGCGCTCGTCCACCTCACCGACGGCACCCCGCTGAAGGCGGTCAACCCGCTCAACCAGTACGTGCCGGTCGCCCGGCCGGCCGCCGGCGGGGAAGTCGTCGAGTATCTGGTGGAGGCCGCCTCCAACCCGGACATCCTCGCGAACGAGTTCACCGCACCCACCCCGCTCGGCGACGTACGGACGGCAGGCGACCGTCCACTGTATACATTCCGCCGCGCCGACCTCGCCGTCCTCGACGAGGAGGTCTGGCACCTCGACCTCGACCTCCAGGTGCTGCGCGAACTGATGCGGGAGCTGGGCGAACACGACCCGCGCCGGCACGAGATCACCCACGCCCTCGACCGGGCCATGGACCTGCTCGACCTGGACGACGTCGCCGGCTCGGCGACCGTAGTGCGCGAAGCCCTGAAGCCGGTGCTCGCCAAGCCCGCCCACGCCAGCGCGCACATCCTGTCCGGCGTCGGCCACGCGCACATCGACTCCGCCTGGCTGTGGCCGATCCGCGAGACCAAGCGCAAGACGTCCCGCACCTTCTCCAACGTCACCGCGCTCGCCGACGAGTACGAGGAGTTCGTCTTCGCCTGCTCCCAGGCCCAGCAGTACGAATGGGTCCGGGACCACTACCCCCACGTGTGGGAGCGGATCAAGAAGTCCGTCGCCAAGGGCCAGTGGGCGCCGGTCGGCGGCATGTGGGTGGAGGCCGACGGCAACCTGCCCGGCGGCGAGGCCCTCGCCCGCCAACTCGTGCACGGCAAGCGGTTCTTCATGGACCACTTCGGCATCGAGACCAAGGGGGTCTGGCTGCCGGACTCCTTCGGTTACACCGCCGCCTACCCGCAGCTGGCCCGCCTCGCCGGCAACGACTGGTTCCTCACCCAGAAGATCTCCTGGAACCAGACCAACACCTTCCCCCACCACACCTTCTGGTGGGAGGGCATCGACGGCACCCGGATCTTCACCCACTTCCCGCCCATCGACACCTACAACGCCCGCTTCAGCGGCGAGGAACTGTCCCGGGCCGTGCGCAACTACGCCGAGAAGGGCGGCGCCACCCGCTCCCTCGCCCCCTTCGGCTGGGGCGACGGCGGCGGCGGCCCCACCCGCGAGATCATGGAACGCGCCCGCCGCCTGAAGGACCTGGAGGGCTCGGCGAAGGTCGAGATCGAGCACCCGGACGCCTTCTTCGCCAAGGCCCGCGCCGAGTATCCGAACGCACCGGTCTGGGTGGGCGAGCTGTACCTGGAGCTGCACCGCGCCACCTACACCACCCAGGCCCGCACCAAGCAGGGCAACCGCCGCAGCGAACACCTGCTGCGCGAGGCCGAGCTGTGGGCCACCACGGCCGCCCTGCACGCGCCGGACTACACCTACCCGTACGAGAAACTGGACCGGCTGTGGAAGACGGTCCTGCTGCACCAGTTCCACGACATCCTGCCCGGCTCCTCCATCACCTGGGTGCACCGCGAGGCCGAGGCCGAGTACGCCCGGGTGGCACAGGAGCTGACGGCGCTCACCGGCGAGGCCGTCGCCGCCCTGGGCACCGGTGCGCCCCGCGTCTTCAACACGAGCCCCCGCGACCGCGCCGAGGTGGTCCGCACACCGGAGGGCGCACCGGTGTACGTACAGGTGCCCGCGAACGGCTCCGCGCCCCTGGTTCCGGCCGAGCCGCCGCAGCCGGTGACGGTGAGCGGGCGGTGTATGCAGAATGGAATCGTCCGTGTACAGGTGACAGAAGACGGAACACTGTCTTCTGTATACGATCTACGATCCGACCGCGAAGTCCTCGCCGGCCCCGGCAACCTCCTCCGCCTGCACACCGACCTCCCCAACTACTGGGACGCCTGGGACATCGACAAGCACTACCGCAACCGCTACACCGACCTGCTGGAGCCCGACTCGGTCACCGTGGTCGAGCAGACCCCCTTGGTCGGCGCGATCCGTGTGGTCCGCACCTTCGGCAAGGGCTCCCGCATCACCCAGACGATCACCGTCCGCGCCGGCAGCGCCCGGATCGACATCGAGACGGACCTCGACTGGCACGAGACGGAGAAGATCCTCAAGGCGGGCTTCCCCGTCGACGTGCGCGCCGCGCACTCCAGCGCCGAGATCCAGTTCGGCCACGTCCAGCGGCCCACCCACACCAACACCACCTGGGAGGCGGCCCGCTTCGAGGTCCCCGGCCACCGCTGGGTGCACATCGCCGAGCCCGGCTACGGCGTCGCGCTCGTCAACGACTCCACCTACGGCCACGACGTCACCCGCACGGTCCGCGAGGACGGCGGCACGACCACCACCGTCGGCCTCAGCCTGGTGCGCGCCCCGCGCGTCCCCGACCCCGAGGCCGACCAGGGCCGCCACCGCTTCACCTACGCGCTGCTGCCCGGCGCGAGCATCGAGGACGCGGTCGCCGAGGGCTACGCCCTCAACCTCCCGCTGCGCGTGGCCGATTCGGCGGGCGAGCCCGAGCCCGTCGTCTCCGCCGAGGGCGAGGGCGTGACCGTCGAGGCGGTCAAGCTCGCCGACGACGGCTCCGGCGACGTGGTGGTCCGCCTCTACGAGTCCCGGGGCGGCCGCGCGAGCGGCGTCCTGCGCGCCGGGTTCCCGCTGGCCGGGGCCGAGATCACCGACCTGCTGGAACGCCCGCTCGCCACGGCCGAGACGGACGGGAACGCCGTACCGGTGCAGCTGCGCCCCTTCGAGGTGCGGACACTGCGGCTGGCCGTGAGCCGCTGAGACACGGATCCTCCCCCCCCCGCACCCCTAAGGGGTGCGGGGGGGAGGTGGGGACCGCGCGATCCACCACGAACAACCCGCACCCGGCGTCGGCCTAGAGCGGCAGCACCTCCGCCGCCGAAGCCGCCTGCACAGGCAACGGGGCCACCGGCAACACCACCTCGGCCTCCTCCGACGCCTGCCTCTGCCGCGGAAACGCTGTGGGCATCAGCGGGCGGGGTCCCGAGACCACCGTGTAGTCCTGCCCGAGGAACGGCGGCTCGATCACGCCCGGGTCCTCGCCGAGGGCCAACCGCACGGCGGCCCAGGGGGCGTTCACCCCGCACAGGGACAGCTGGTGCAGGCCCCCGGCCGGCCGCGTGTTGACGTCCAGCAGCACCGGCTCGTCGCCGTACATGCGGAACTGGATGTTGGAAAGGTGGTGCAGCCCGAAGCCCTCCGCGATCAGCCGGGCCGGGGCCAGCCAGCGCTCGTCCAGGGTGAAGCCGCGCCGACGGCCGTTCTTGGTGCGGCCCACCGCGAGCCGCACCCGGTTGTCCGGCCCGGTGAGGACGTCGACGGACACCTCGGGCTGCTCCAGCCGGGGCATCACCAGCCAGTCCACCGGCTCCTGCGCCCGCCGCAGTGCTTCGAGGACCAGGTCCAGCTGCACGTACGGGCCGGGGAAGCCCGCGAGGTGGGTCAGCGAGAACGGGGCGCGGGTGATCACCCGGAAGCCGACTCCGCCCGCACCGGCGGCAGGCTTGAAGCACGCCTTGTGCCCGGCCGACTCCAACTCCTCGACAGCGGCGAGGAGTTCGTCGGCCGTACGGGCCCGCCACCACGGCGGTACCGGGACGCCCACCGAGCGGACGGCCTCGTACGCGGTCGCCTTGTCCTCGAACACGGCCACCGCCTCCGGGGTCGGCGCCAGCAGCGCCGTGCCCGCCGCCGCGAAGTCGGCGCGGTGCGCCACGATCGCCGCCTGGTGCAGCCGGGGCACGAAGACGTCGATGCCGCGCCGGGCGCACTGGTCGAGGGCGTACTCGACGTAGGCGGCCGGGGACAGGCCCTCCGGTTCGAGGTCGGCGGTGTCAGCGGCGGCCAGCACGGGGGAGTCGGGGTCCCCGTGCGTCGCATGGATCTCCACGGCCCGGTCGCTGGGATTTCTCCGCAGCTGTTCCATGAAGAAGACGTTCTCCGCGTACGTGCGGTTGAGCCAGACGCGTACGCGAGAGAGCATGCAGGCCGCCTTTCGGGTTTCCGGGCAGGGCGGAGCGGCCCGTGCCCGGGCAGAAGGAAGGAAGGGACACCGAACAGCCCCTGCGAAAAGGGGAAGTTGGGGCGACGGTGTTGCGGCGATCATACGGCTTTCAAGCGCCCGCTCGTGCAACGCCGGGGTTACGGATTCCGGAACCCCCTAGAGCCACCCCGCCGGGCCCGTGACCCCCTTGTCCCGGATCCGGGAATGTGTTCTTGTGGTCGAGGCGGACGATGATCGGAAAGGGGCACGGGGTGGAGTCGACGGCCGGGGCCGGACAGCTGCTGGCCATCAGCGACCTGCACATCACGTATCCGGAGAACCGCGCCCTGGTCGAGCGCATGAGGCCCACGAGCGACGACGACTGGCTGATCGTCGCCGGCGACGTCGCCGAGACCGTGGCCGACATCCGCTGGGCCCTCGGCACGCTCGCGAGCCGCTTCCGCAAGGTGCTGTGGACGCCGGGCAACCACGACCTGTGGACCCACCCGAAGGACACCGTCACCCTGCGCGGCGTCGCCCGCTACGAGCACCTGGTCGCCATGTGCCGCGAGCTGGGCGTCGTCACCCCCGAGGACCCCTACCCGGTGTGGGAGGGGCCGGGCGGCCCGGCCGCCGTCGCCCCGCTGTTCCTCGGGTACGACTACTCGTTCCTGCCGGCCGGCTGTGACACCAAGGCCGAGGGCCTCGCCTACGCGCAGAGCACCGGCATCGTCTGCAACGACGAGTACCTGCTGCACCCCGACCCGTATCCGACCCGGGAGGCCTGGTGCCGGGCCCGGGTCGCCGAGACCGAGCGCAGGCTCGCCGCGCTCCCCGACGGTCTGCCCGTCGTCCCGGCCAACCACTACCCGCTGCACCGGCACCCCACCGAGGTCCTGTGGCACCCCGAGTTCGCCATGTGGTGCGGCACCACGCTGACCGCCGACTGGCACCGCCGGTTCCCGATCGCGACCATGGTCTACGGTCATCTGCACATCCCCCGCACGACCTGGCACGACGGAGTCCGCTTCGTGGAGGTCTCGGTGGGCTATCCCCGTGAGTGGCGCAAGCGTTCGGACTCCCCGGGCAGGCTGCGTCGTATCCTGCCGATGGAGGTCGAAGCCGGTGATCGAGGAGCTGCTCCCGGAGTCGGTCGTGGTCGTGGAGGCACACCGTGACGACCCGCTGTGGGACGCCCCGCTCTTTCCCGAGGAGGAGGCGCTCGTCCAGCGGGCAGTGACCAAGCGCCGCCGTGAGTTCGCCGCCGTACGCGGGTGCGCCCGGCGCGCCATGGAGAAGATCGGTGTGCCCGCGCAGCCCGTCGTCAGCGGTGAGCGGGGTGCCCCGGTCTGGCCCGCAGGCCTGATCGGCAGCATGACCCACTGCGACGGCTACTGCGCCGCCGTGCTCGCCCGCGACGGCGACCTGGCCTCCGTCGGTATCGACGCCGAGCCGCACGGGCCGCTGCCCGAGGGTGTCGGCGACTCCGTCTTCCTGCCCGCCGAGTCCGGGCGGCTCGCCCTGCTCGCCGCGCGGCGGCCCGGCGTGCACTGGGACCGGATCCTGTTCAGCGCCAAGGAGTCCGTCTACAAGGCGTGGTTCCCGCTCACGCGCCTGTGGCTGGACTTCTCCGAGGCCGACATCACCCTGCACCCGGACCCGGACGGCGGCGACCGCGGCACCCTGCACGCCGAACTCCTCGTCCCCGGCCCCCGGGTCGGCGGCCGCAGACTCCAGGCCTTCGACGGGCGGTGGGCCGTACGGGACGGGTTCGTGGCCACCTCCGTGGTCGTACCGCACGCGTGACGTCGTACCGCACCCGTGACGCCGGGGAGGCGCCCGCCCGGCCCGGTGCGCGCTCATGCGGGCGGGCACCAGTCGCGCAGCAGGCGGAAGAACTCCTGCTCGTTGCCCGTGAGGCCCGCCCGGGCCAGGGCCTGCTCGGCCTCGGCCAGCACGGCGGGCGGCACCACGGCGGGCCGGCCGCCGTCCGGCGGGCCGTCGAAGGCGGCGCGGACGGTATGCAGCAGCCGCAGGTAGGCCTGTACGGCGGTGCGCTCACGGTCGGTCAGTACGGCGGTGGGCATCGGTCGGCTCTCCCCGGATAGGCGTCGCGGTCTGCGCCCCGCGGCGGGCGCACACCACCAGCTTGCCGCCCACCACTGACAACGCCCTCCGGCTGCGCCCCGGATCGCCCGCTCGGCGCAGTCCGGACCCCGCGTTCCCCGGGACGCGGAACCTCGGTGCACCGGGCCGGCCGGGCCGAACCGGCCAGCCCGGTACGGCACTTGCCGGCGGCGCCCCGCTGCACCACGGCCCGGAGCGCGGCCTGATCCAGCCACAGCCCGCTCGCCCTACCGGACGGGCAAGGGGCCGCACGGACGTGGACCGGGCGGCCGCGGCGCAGGCTCATCTCCTCGCGCAGCCTGCGCATGTCCCTGCCGACGCCGGCAGTCCTGCCCGGTTCAGGACTCGGGCCGCTTGACGCTCTCCAGGAGCATGTCCAGCCACTCCGCGACCTTGTCCCGGTGCTGGTCCGTCGGCAACTGCGCCGCCCGCCAGGCGATTCCGCGCACCCCGTGGTCCTGGAGCAGCCGCTCCAGCGGGTCCTCGGCGGCCGAGGCGGCGGCCCGCTCCCGGTCCGCGAGCTTCGTCAGCAGCTCCTGCTCGGTGCGTTGCAGCGCACCCGCCAGCGCCTCGGGATCCTCGGCGGTCAGGAAGCCGGCGTGCACCCGGAAGAAGCGCTGGAGCGCGTCGCAGTGCTCCATGGTGGGCCGGCGGTCGCCGTTGATGAGGGCGCCGGCCTGCTGCCGGGACATGCCCGCGCCGTCGGCGATCTCCTGCTGGGTGTACTTGCGGCCGCCCGGCTTCAGCCGGGTGCGGCGCAGCAGGCCCAGCCGCTGCAAGAAGCGTGCCTGGACGTCCGGTTCGCCGGCGGGGCGTCCGCTGAGCAGGGCCCTGACCACCGGCTCGGGCACACCGCAGGCCACGGAGAGCCGTCCGACGCAGAAGACCTCGGCGTGCGGCACACCGAGTCGGTCGGCGAGCGCGGTGACGCGGGCGACGACGGCCGGCAGCTGGGCGGTCGCCGTGGCGCCCGGATCCTCGTAGCCATCCGTCACCGACAGAACTCCTACGTCTCTCGAGGGTTTCCGATGCGTCCGTGCGTCCCGGATGCGTCCGGCCTTCCCGGCTTCTCGTGAGCGGTCGCCGTGATGTTCCCGGAGAGTAGCCGGTGCCTCGAACTCACATCCAGGTGTCGCCACAACTGTGGCGAATTTCAGCCGTCAACAGGCAGGAAATGCCACGATAGTTGACATCCCACAGGACGGGGTCGCAGGATCGCAGGGGCCGCGTCAGGCCGCAGAGGCAAGAGGGGTGACCTCCCGATGGCACATCAGGCAGGAGGGCAGCGGCCGGCGCCGCGGCCCGTCCCCGATGCGTGCGACACCCAGGCGTACCTCCAGGACTACGCGGTGCTGCTGGAGTCCCTCGCCCTGCCCTCCCTGGTCGTGGACCACCGCTGGGACGTGGTCATGGCCAACGGCGCGTACGCCACGCTCTTTCGCGGAGTGCGCCCGCATCCGACGGCCATGCCCGGGGACAACTTCCTGCGGTTCGTGCTCTTCCACCCGGACGCCGCCGAGGTCCTCGGCGAGCACGAGCCGGGCTGGTGCCTGCCGATGCTGGCGCACCTGAGGACCGCGCTGGAGACGTACGGCCACGACCACGAACTCCAGGCGGTCCGCCGGGACATCGCCCAGGACCCGATCATGGAGGCCGCCTACCGGCAGGGCCTGCCGCACTGGATGCGGGCGGTCGGCGAGTCCGCCACCCGGCTCGACGGCGCCGTCCGGCTGCTGCACCACCCCGACCCGCGCCGGGGCCCCACCGAGTGCCGGGTCGTCGACGAGACCCCGCAGGCCCTGCGGGAGGTCGGCTACCGGCGCCTGACGATGGTCCTGCGCGACGCCCGCCGCCCCGCGGCCCCCGTGCGCCGCCCGCGCCGCGCACGCGGTACGGCGGCCCACCTCACGGTCGTACCCCCGCCCCAGGACTGCCCCGGCACCGCCGGCGTTCAGGTCACCGGCGGCGCCGGGTCGGGGCCAGTCTGCTGACGCCGACGGGCAGGACGACGACGTTCTTGACGGCCCCGCCGAGTTCGCAGCTCGATGACGTCGCTGTTCCTGTGCGGTTTCACAGATCCAGTACCAGGCGGGTGCCCCGGCACCGGGACACACAGATCATCATCGTGTCACCGGCCGCCCGTTCCTCCTCGCCGAGGACCGAGTCCCGGTGATCGGGGGTGCCCTCCAGCACATCCGTCTCGCAGGTACCGCAGGTCCCTTCGGTGCAGGAGTACAGCACCTCGACCCCGGCGGCCCGCACCGTGTCCAGCACCGACGCCTCCGGGGGCACCGTGAGGGCACGGCCGCTGCGCGCGAGCACCACCTCGAACTCCGCCGCGGCGTCCGCCTGCCGGGCCGTGGCGGCCCGGAAGCGCTCGACCCTCAGCCGCCCGGCCGGGCAGCGGGCCTCGACGGCGTCCAGGAGCGGTCCCGGGCCGCAGCAGTACACCAGGGTGTCGTCGCGGACCCGGGCCTCGGACAGGACCGGGGCCAGGTCGAGCAGGCCCGTCTCGTCCTGCGGGGCGAGGGTCACCCGCTCGCCGTAGCGGGCGAGTTCCGCGGTGAAGGCCATGGAGGCGCGGGTCCGGCCGCCGTACAGCAGCGACCACTCGGCGCCCGCCGCCTCGGCCGCGGCGAGCATGGGCAGGATCGGGGTGATGCCGACGCCGCCCGCGACGAACCGGTAGCGGGGGGATGGTTCCAGCCGGAAGTGGTTGCGCGGCCCGCGCACCCGGACCGTGCCGCCCGTGTCCAACTCGTCGTGCACGCGGGCGGATCCGCCCCGGCCGTCTGGCTCGCGCAGCACCGCGATCCGCCACGCGGAGCGGTCCGCCGGGTCCGAGCACAGCGAGTACTGCCGTTCCAGCTCCGGGCCGAGCAGCAGGTCCACATGGGCGCCGGGCTCCCAGGCGGGCAGGTGCCGCCCGAGCGGGTGCCGCAGGGTCAGCGACAGCACCCCGTCCGCCGCGAACTCCCGCTGCGTCACGACGAGTTCGTACTCGGTCACCGTACGTCCTTCCGGAATGCGTGCCCCTCGGGGTGCGCCGGCGTCCACCGCCGCATCACCGGACCTTCTCCGACGGTGTGGCGCCCTCCTCGGCCAGCCGGGCGAGGATGCGGCGGGCGGCAAGACCGCCGGCGTCGATGTTGACGCTCAGCTCCTGGCCGCCGGCACGTTCCGAACTCAGCGTCCGCTGAAGGAGGTTGAGGGCGTCCACGTCCTGCATCACCACGGTGTGGTTGTTGGTGCGCAGGAACTCGCTCACCTCGGGGTCGTCGGTCGCCCAGTTCCGGGAGACCGCCCAGAAGTCGTACACCGCGCCGTCCGTGGACGGGGTGATGGCGTAGGTGATCTCGGTGCGGAAGCCGTGCGGGTCGCTGCCGTCCGGCCCGGGTGCGGCACCGACCGGCGCGATGCTGCTGTGCAGCAGATACAGGCAGGGCGCGTGGTACTCGATGTCCTGCCGGCGGCTGATGCGGCCCGTGAGGCCGGTGGAGCGGGAGTAGAACGACGGGCATTCGGCGTCGTCCATGTGCCGGCTGACCCGGACGATGCCCGCGGCCTCGTCGACCTCGGTGGTGATGGGTGTCTCGGCGACCTCCGGGGTGCCGATGTAGCCGCCGTGCAGATAGGTCTCGTGGGAGAGGTCGAGGAGGTTGTCGACGAGCAGGCCGTAGTCCGCGTCGATCGGTTCCATGCCCCGGACGGTGACCCAGCCGGGGGAGTCGAGGTGCCGGGCCCGCGGCACGGCTCGGGGGTCGGCGAGTGCCGGGTCGCCGATCCACACCCAGACCAGGGAGTCCTGCTCCACCACCGGGTAGGAGGCGACGCGGGCGGTGCGCGGAACGCGTTTCTGGCCCGGCACGTACACACAGGTGCCGGTGCGGTCGTAGGTGAAGCCGTGGTAGCCGCAGACGATCCGGTCGCCGTCCAGACCGCTCTCGGAGAGCGGGTAGCGGCGGTGGACGCAGCGGTCGTGCAGGGCGACCGGGCCGCCGTCCTCCTCGGCGCGGTAGAGGACGAGCGGCTCGCCGAGGACGGTCCGGCCGAGCAACTCGCGCCCGACCTCGTGGCCGTGGGCGGCGACGTACCACTGGTTCCTTGCGAAGGCGGTTACATGGGGCATCGAGCCGGCTCCCGTCTGTCGTCGTGACGGCATCGTCGAGGAGCGTCTCCCGGGGCCGCAACGCTCCTTCCGTCTGACGGAAACACCCTGCGTCGTGGCGGTGCCCGCACCGCCCGTGCCGCCTGTCACATCGCGTACGCTGGGCGGCAGTACGAGGGTTGGGTGTGGCTGAGTGAGTGTGGGGGGTTGTGGATGGCTGTCGGTCGGGTGATCCGCTTCGACGGGATGCGCGGGTACGGCTTCATCGCGCCGGAGCAGGGCGGAGAAGACGTTTTCCTGCATGTGAACGACTTGCTGATTCCCGAGTCGTCCGTGCGCTCGGGGCTGGCGGTGGAATTCGAGATCGAGAACGGCGGACGCGGGCTGAAGGCGTCTTCCGTCCGGCTCGCACAGGAGCAGGGGGCCCCGCCGGCGCAGCCGGCCGAGAGCGCCGCCGGGACTCCAGCGGCTCCAGCCGTTTCCGCCGTTTCCGCGGCTCCGGCGGGTTCCGGGGCTGCCGGGGAGGGGCAGGAGCCGATGTGCGACGTGCTGGGCTCGGCCGAGTACACGCGCGAGGTGACGGAGCTGCTGCTGACCTCCGTCCCCGATCTGACGGGGCAGCAGATCATCGCCGTGCGACGGCAGTTGGCCCTGTTCGCCCGGCGGCACGGCTGGATCGAGGACTGACAGGACACCCCTGTCCCACGATGCGGGGCGCTCCCGCACGTGCGCACATCATGTGAGGAGAAGCGACGCAATGACCACCGAGACGCTGGAGTTCCAGGCCGAAGCGCGCCAGCTCCTGCAGTTGATGGTCCATTCGATCTACTCGAACAAGGACATCTTCCTGCGGGAACTCATCTCCAACGCCTCCGACGCCCTGGACAAGCGCCGCCTGGCCGGCCTCACCGACGACCGCCTGCGGGTCGAGGACCCGCACATCGCCGTCGAGGCCGACAAGGACGCCCGCACGCTGACCGTGCGTGACAACGGCATCGGCATGACCCGCGACGACGTCGTCGGACTCATCGGCACCATCGCCCGCTCCGGTACGGCCGAGACGCTGCGCCGGATGAAGGAGAAGGCGAAGGAGAAGGAGAGCGGGAACGGGAAGAGCGCCGAATCGGCCGAACTGATCGGCCAGTTCGGTGTCGGCTTCTACTCCGTCTTCATGGTGGCCGACAAGGTCACCCTGCTCACCCGCAGGGCCGGTGAGGAGACCGGCGTGCGCTGGGAGTCGGACGGCGGCGGCACCTACACCATCGAGACCGTCGAGGACGCCCCGGAGGGCACGGCGGTCACCGTGCACCTGCGCCCGGCGGACGAGGAGGACGCCCTCCACGACTACGTCGACGAGTGGAAGATCCGGGAGATCGTCAAGCGGTACTCGGACTTCATCGCCTTCCCGATCCGGATGGGCGACGACACCCTCAACTCGATGAAGGCCCTGTGGGCGCGGCCGCGCTCCGAGGTCGCGGACGAGGAGTACCGGGAGTTCTACCGGCACATCAGCCACGACTGGACCGACCCGCTGGAGACGATCCGGATGCGGGCGGAGGGCACGTTCGAGTACGAGGCGCTGCTGTTCCTTCCCGCACGCGCCCCGCACGACCTGTTCCAGCGCGACGCCCGCCACGGCATCCAGCTGTACGTCAAGCGCGTGTTCATCATGGACGACACCCGTGAACTCCTGCCGTCCCACCTGCGGTTCGTCAAGGGCGTCGTGGACGCGGCCGACCTGTCGCTGAACATCTCCCGCGAGATCCTCCAGCAGGACCGGCACATCCAGCTGATCCGGCGCCGCCTCGCCAAGAAGGTCCTGTCCACCGTCAAGGACCTCATGACGAACGACGCCGACAAGTACCGTACGTTCTGGCGGGAGTTCGGCCCCGCGGTCAAGGAGGGGCTGCTCGACGCGAGCGAGGACCATCAGGCCATCCTCGACATCGCCTCGTTCGCCTCCACCGCCGGCGACGAGCCCACGAGTCTCGCCGACTACGTCTCCCGGATGAAGGACGGCCAGGACAAGCTCTACTTCATGACCGGCGAGAGCCGCGCCCAGGTCGAGAACTCCCCGCACCTGGAGGCGTTCAAGGCCAAGGAGTACGAGGTCCTGCTGCTCACCGACCCGGTGGACGAGATCTGGGTGGACGCGGTGCGCGCCTACGACGGCAAGGAGTTCCAGTCCGTGGCGCGCGGCGCCGTCGACCTGCCCGCGGGTGAGGACGAGGAGCTGTCCGAGGAGAAGTCCGGCACCTACGCAAGCCTGCTGACCTGGCTGGGTGAGACGCTGGACGACGTCAAGGACGTACGGCTCACCACTCGCCTGACCAGCTCGCCGGCCTGCCTGGTCAGCGATGCCGACGGCATCTCGCCGGCGCTGGAGAAGATGTACAAGGCGATGGGCCAGGAACTCCCGCCGGTCAAGCGGATCCTGGAGCTGAATCCCGGGCATCCGCTGGTCAGCGGGTTGCGGGCGGCGCACGAGGAGCGCGCCGACGCCCCGGAGCTGACCGAGACGGCCGAGCTGCTGTACGGCACCGCGCTGCTCGCGGAGGGCGGGGACCTGGCCGACCCGGCGCGCTTCGCGAAGCTGCTCGCCGACCGCCTCGCCCGGTCGATCTGACCGATATGTCCGAGTAGTTCGGCATTGTCCGCCGGTCATGGTCCCAGCCGACCATGACCGGCGGAGCACCTCCCAGACCGCCGACTTTCACATGGGCGCCATCAGACCCTTCCCTGACGTTTGTTGCTCTTGGAACACTCGCTCCGCGCAGATTCCGTCATTCGCGCGACAGCATGACGACCACGCGACGGCATCACGTACGTCAGGACGAGAGGACCCGAACACTCATGGCCGAAGTCAACCGGCGCCGCTTCCTTCAACTCGCGGGCGCCACCACGGCGTTCACCGCGCTGTCCAGCAGCATCCAGCGCGCGGCCGCCCTGCCCGCCCACCACCGCACCGGGACCGTGCAGGACGTCGAGCACATCGTCGTCCTCATGCAGGAGAATCGGTCCTTCGACCACTACTTCGGTTCGCTCCGCGGCGTCCGTGGCTTCGGCGACCCCCGCTCGGTCGCGCAGAACGGCACGTCGGTCTGGAAGCAGTCCGACGGCACGAAGGACATCCTGCCCTTCCACCCCGACGCCGACGACCTGGGCCTCGCCTTCATACAGGACCTGCCGCACGGCTGGAACGACACGCACGCGGCCTTCAACGGCGGCAAGTACGACAAGTGGGTGCCGGCCAAGGGCACCACGACCATGGCGTACCTGAAGCGCGAGGACATACCCTTCCACTACGCGCTCGCCGACGCCTTCACGCTCTGCGACGCCTACCACTGCTCGTTCATGGGCTCGACCGACCCGAACCGCTACTACATGTGGACGGGTTACGTCGGCAACGACGGCCAGGGCGGCGGCCCGGTCCTCGGCAACGACGAGAAGGGCTACGGCTGGACGACGTACCCCGAGCGCCTGGAGAAGGCCGGGGTCTCCTGGAAGATCTACCAGGACGTCGGCGACGGCCTCGACGCGAACGGCTCCTGGGGCTGGATCCAGGACGCCTACCGCGGCAACTACGGCGACAACTCGCTGCTCTACTTCAACCAGTACCGCGACGCCAAGCCCGGCGACCCGCTCTACGACAAGGCCCGTACCGGCACCGACGCGAAGAAGGGCGAGGGCTTCTTCGACCAGCTGAAGGCCGACGTCAAGGCCGGCAAGCTGCCGCAGGTCTCCTGGGTCGTCGCCCCCGAGGCCTTCACCGAGCACCCCAACTGGCCCGCCAACTACGGCGCCTGGTACGTCTCCCAGGTCCTGGACGCGCTCACCTCCAACCCTGAAGTCTGGGGCAAGACCGCGCTGTTCATCACCTACGACGAGAACGACGGCTTCTTCGACCACGTCGTCCCGCCCTTCCCGCCGGCCTCCGCCGCGCAGGGCAAGTCGACCGTGGACGCCTCGCTCGACCTGTTCAAGGGCGACGCCGGGCACGTCGCGGGCGCGTACGGGCTCGGCCAGCGCGTGCCGATGCTCGTCGTCTCGCCGTGGAGCAAGGGCGGTTACGTCTGCTCCGAGACGTTCGACCACACCTCGATCATCCGCTTCATCGAGCGCCGCTTCGGGGTGCACGAGCCGAACGTCTCGCCCTGGCGGCGCGTCGTCACCGGCGACCTGACCAGCGCCTTCGACTTCTCCCGCAAGGACACCAAGCCGGTCGCGCTGCCGTCCACGGCCGGCTACCAGCCGCCGGACCACAACCGCCACCCGGACTACGTGCCGAAGCCCCCGGCCACCCCCTCGCTGCCGAAGCAGGAGCGCGGTCACCGGCCCACCCGCCCGCTGAAGTACGCGCCGGTGGTGGACGGTTCGTCGGACGCCGGGACCGGCAAGATCACGCTCACGTTCGCCTCGGGGGCGCACGCGGGCGCGGCCTTCCTCGTGACCTCCGGCAACTGCACCGACGGCCCCTGGACCTACACCACCGAGGCCGGCAAGACCCTCTCCGACGCCTGGAACTCGGTCTACTCCGGCGGCTCCCACGACCTCACGGTGCACGGCCCCAACGGCTTCCTGCGCGTCTTCAAGGGCAAGGGCAAGGCCGCCGGGCCGGAGGCGACCGCCCGGACCGCGGGCGACCACCTGGAACTCACCTTCACCAACCGGGGCTCCGGCACGGCGCACTTGAAGGTGACGAGCGGCTACGGCGGCCACCCGGCCACGGTGTCCGTACGGCCCGGCGCGACCGTACGGCACACGGTCGACCTCACGGCGAGCAGGCGCTGGTACGACGTGACCGTCACCTGCGAGGGCGACCCGGCCTTCCTGCGCGGCTTCGCCGGCCACGTCGAGAACGGCCGGCCCGGCGTCAGCGACCCGGCGCTCGCGACGGAGTGAACGACCGATGAACACCGCTCCGTGCGGGCTGGTCAGGTACCGGTCATATCAGGGTAGTGTGCCCCGGTGACCACGCAATCGAACACTCCTGCCGGCTGGTATCCGGATCCGCACGGAGCGCCCCAGACGCTCCGCTACTGGGACGGCACGCAGTGGACCCAGCACACCAACCCCGCCCAGGCACCCGCGGGCCAGGTCCCGCAGCAGGGGGCCGACGCCAGGGTGCAGCGTCAGGTGCAGCAGCAGGCCGGGGTCCAGGCGGGCGGCCCCGGCGGCGGCACCGTGTTCACCGAGCCGGTCCTGGTCGTGAACCAGAAGGCCAAGCTGGTCGAGGTGACCAACGAGTACAAGGTCATGGACCAGAACGGCCGCGAGATCGGCGCGGTGACCGAGGTCGGTCAGGGCGTGCTCAAGAAGATCCTGCGCTTCGTCTCCAGCCTCGACCAGTTCATGACCCACAAGCTGGAGATCCGTGACGCCTACGGCCAGCCGCAGCTGCTGCTGACCCGGCCCGCGAAGTTCCTGAAGTCCCGGGTCGTGGTGTCGCGGCCGGACGGCTCGGTCGTCGGCGAGATCGTCCAGCAGAACGCGATCGGGAAGATCAACTTCGCGATGAACGCGAACGGCCAGCAGGTCGGCGCGATCAAGGCGGAGAACTGGCGGGCCTGGAACTTCGCGATCGTCGACCACGCGGACAACGAGGTCGCCCGGATCACCAAGACCTGGGAAGGCCTCGCGAAGACGCTGTTCACGACCGCGGACAACTACGTCCTCCAGATCCACTACCAGCTGCCCGAGCCGCTGCTGAGCCTCGTGGTGGCGACGGCCCTCACCGTCGACACCGCCCTCAAGCAGGACTCGCGGGGCTGGAACTGAGTCGGCCCCGACGGGGGAGCAGAGTCTCGACCACGACGACGGCGGCCGGTGCGCGCGGAGAACGCGCACACCGGCCGCCGTTTCGCTTGTTCAGAGCGCGGTGAGGTGTCCCGGCTGGTCGGGCTGCCGCGGCACCAGCGCCGGTTCCGCGGTCGCCGTGCCGGGCTCCAGCGCCAGCACCGCCGCCACCGGATGCTGGTCGTCGGCGGCATGCTCGGCGGCGACGCCCGGCTCGTGGGCGACCCGGGTGAGCAGGACCACGCCCCAGGCGGCGAGGACCGCTCCGGCGAGGGCCAGCAGGATGCCGGCGGGGCCGCCCTGGAGGCCCTGGCCGAGCAGGGTGAGACCGATCACCGCGGCCGCCACCGGGTTGGCGAGGGTGACCACGGCCAGCGGGGCGCCGAGGCCGCCGCGGTAGGCGGTCTGGGACAGCAGCAGCCCGCCGACGGCGAACGCGGCGACGAGCACGGCGACGACGATCACCTCGGTGCTCAGCAGCGGAGCGGTGCGGTCGGTGGCCGCCACGGTCACCGTCTGGGTGAGCGCGGAGGCGACACCGGAGGCGAAGCCGGACGCCGTCGCGTGCCGCAGGCCCGGGCGGGCGCCGGGCCGCGACAGCAGGCCGATCGCCGCGGCCGTCGTACCGGCCACCGCCAGCGCCTCGGTCAGCGACAGCACCCGCTCGGGCGCCGGGCCGGAGGCGGTGACGAGCAGCGCGGCGAGGCCGAGCAGCGTGAGCGCCGTACCGCGCCACTCCGCCGCGCTGACCCGCCGCCCGGCCGCCCGCGCCCCGAGCGGCACGGCCGCGACCAGGGTGAGCGCGCCCAGCGGCTGGACGAGGGTGAGCGGGCCGTACTTGAGCGATACGACGTGCAGCAGCGCGGCGGCCGCGTTCAGGCCGACCGCCGACCACCAGGCCCCGGTGCCGAGCAGCCGCGGCAGCCCGGCGCCGGCGGTGCGGGCGGCGAGCCGTTCCTGGGCCACGGCGGCGAGGGCGTAGGCGACCGCCGAGACGAGCGAGAGCCCCACGGCGACCAGGGCGGCGGCGCTCATCGGCCCGCCCCCACCAGCGCGGGGGCCTCCGGGGCGAGCCGGTCCGCGCCGCGGCCGGCCGTGGTGGCCGTACGGTGCGGGGGATGGATCACGGCGAGGGCGATGCCGAGCATGGCGCTCGCCACGACCGCGTCGAACCAGTAGTGGTTGGCCGTGCCCACGATCACCACCAGGGTGATCAGCGGGTGCAGCAGGAACAGCCAGCGCCAGTGCGACCGGGTGGCCACGATCAGGCCGACCGCCACCATCAGCGCCCAGCCGAAGTGCAGCGACGGCATCGCCGCGAACTGGTTGGACAGATGGTCGCTGGACGGCGGGCCGTACACGGACGGGCCGTAGATCCTCGCAGTGTCGATCAGACCGGTGCCGGCCAGCATCCGCGGCGGGGCCAGCGGGAACGTGAACGGCAGCACCAGGGCGGCGGTGGTGACCACCGCGAGGACCCGGCGGGCCCAGATGTAGTGGGCGGGCCGCCTGACGTAGAGCCAGACGAGGAAGGCCAGCGTCGCCGGGAAATGGACGGTGGCGTAGTAGGTGTTCGCGATGCGGACCAGGGTGTCGCCGTGCAGCAGTGCGGACTGCACGGCGTTCTCGTGGGGGAGGTGCAGCGTGCGCTCCAGGTCCCACACCCGGTGGGCGTCGCGGAACGCGCCCGCGGTGTGGCCCGTGGCCAGCTGCCGGCCGAGCTTGTAGACGAGGAAGAGCCCTGCGACCAGCAGCAGCTCACGTATGAGCGCCGGGCGCGGGGTCGCGTCCGGCGGCTCCGGTTCTGCCTCTGGCGGCTCGGTTCGGGCAGTCATCCCCCGGCCCCTTCACTGACGGTGGTGCGTGGGTGGTGCGGATGGGCCCCGGTACGGAACCGGAACTCATCGATACGTTGTCGTACCGATACGCCAGTGTACCGATACGCTTCGGTACCGGTACACTGGCGTATCGATTGATGTGCGCCACACTGGAGACACGGATTCGACGCGAGTGAGACCGCGAGCGAGAGGAAGCACCGCATGACGTCGCAGGCAGCGGACGGACCGGACACGGTCGCCGCCTCGCGCCGCTCCAAGCTCACGCCGGAGCGTGAGCGGGAGTTCTTCGACGCCGTGCTGGAGCAGATCCGCACGTGCGGGTACGAGTCGGTCACCATGGAGGGGGTCGCCGCCAGCACCCGGTGCAGCAAGTCCACGCTCTACCGGCAGTGGAAGACCAAGCCCCAGTTCGTGGCGGCCGCGCTGCGCGCCAACCGCCGGGTGCGGTTCGCCGGCATCGACACCGGGTCCCTCGCCGAGGACCTGCGCCAGGCGGCGCGGGCCGCGGGGGACTGGTCCGGCAAGGACACCAGCCTGCTCCAGGCGCTGGGGCACGCGTGGACGGCCGACAAGGAACTGGCCCAGGCGCTGCGCGAGGCGCTGGTGTACCCGGAGATCGCCGCGCTGCAGGAGATGCTCGCCCGAGGCGTGGCCCGGGGCGAGGTCCGGGCCGACCATCCGGCGCTGGAGTACATCCCGGCGATGATGTTCGGCGTGCTGCGGGTGCGGCCCGTGCTCAGCGGCCAGTACGCCGACGCCGACTATCTCGCCCGCTTCGTGGACGCCACCGTGCTGCCCGCGCTCGGGCTGACCTGAGACCCAGGCCGCCGTTCACGGGATGACTGAACGGCGACCTGCTCGCGCCGCACCGTGGGGACGGGGGCGGCGCGCACCCCCCGGCCGGGTGGGGTTCCTCTTGAGCGGAGGGGCGCCCCACCCGGCCGATCCGCGTCCGTGTTCCCAGGGTTCCCGGGGTTCCCGGGCTCTCGGCTCAGACGTCCTGGCCGCTGCCGCTGCCGGACGAGACCTTGATCCCCTTCAGGATCTCGTCGATGACGGACACCTGCTGGCCGACGTCCACACCGAAGCGGACCACCACGATCTGCTGCGCGGCATTGGGCGACGGGAAGGCGACCGACTCGACGTAGCCGTCGGAACCCTTGCTGGTGACCGCCTTCCAGCGCACCATGTAGCCCTTCTGCCCGGCCACCGTCACCGCCTGCGAGGCCAGCACCTGGTGCGAGCTGATGCTGCCGTAGGAGTCACCGCCGTAGGACTCCTTGGCGTTGGCCGCGATGTCCGCCTGGGCGACCGCCTCGGGCGTCGCGCCCTTGTTGCCCAGCGCCACCGCCGGAGCCGTGTAGGCGCCGCCCGCGGTGCAGGTCTGGGTGGAGTTGCCCGGACACTTGTAGGAGGTGTCCGAGGTCACCTGCGCGCCGACGCTGATCGACTGCCCGGTCCAGCCCTTCGGCACCGGCAGGCTGATCCCGTTGACCGCGTCCGGCACCGTGCCGCCGCCCTGCACCTTGGGCGCGGCGGACTGCCCCGGCGACGGCGCGCCACCGCCGGAGCCCCCCGAGCCGCCGGATCCGCCCGGACCGCCCGACCCACCGGAGCCGCCCGGACCGCCGCCGAACGGACCGCCCCGGCCGCCGTCCTGCCCGCCCGCGGCGCCCTGCTGCGAGCCGGCGCGATCGCTGCCGCTGCCGTCGTTCCTGGTCAGGGCGTAGACGCCGACCGCGATGGACGCGAGCACCGCGGCCGCCACCGTCACGGCTGTGCCGTTGCGTATCCGGCGCCGGGATCCGGACGGCGGCTCGGCGGGGTATCCCGGATACCCCGCGTACCCCGGCTGCGCGGCCGTGTCCGGCGGCGGCTGCGTCGGGGGACCCCACGCGGCGGCCGTCCCGGCGGGGCGGGTCCGGTCCGTCCAGGCCTTGCCGTCCCACCAGCGCTCGGTGGGCGGACCGTCGTTCGTCTGCCCGGGGTCGGGGTACCACCCGGGGGGAGTCACCTGCGTCATGACCCCACCGTAGGAGGCGACCGTGAAAGTGTGATGAGAGGATCTGCCGCGAACGGAACAGACCGGAATATTTCGCCTCCGATTTCTCCCGTCCTCTTGTTTCTCCTTTTCTTCGCCCCCGCCGGCGGGACGGCTCCCGGCCGACCACGGCCGGCACCGGCATCCGGACGGCCCGGTTGACGCTCCGTCGGCTGCTGACCGGCGGTTCGTGCCGGATGCGCGTCGCCTGCCCGCACGTACTTTCACCCGGCGGGGCAACAGCTGCCCGGACCGCCCACCACGGGCCCTGCCGGACGGCTACGCTCGTGCCCTGTACGTCATTCGGGCGACCTGGGGAGGTAACGGGATGACGGAGGGACGGCCCCCGACGGCCGCCTCGGCTTCCCTGTGGGAGCGGGACGCGGAGATCACCACCGTCGCGGACGCACTCGACGTCCTGTGCGCCGACCGGTCCTCCGCGGGCAGCCTGCTGGTCTTCCGCGGCGAGGCGGGACTCGGCAAGACCGCGCTGCTCGCCGAGACCCGCCGGATCGCCGAGCGCCGGGGCTGCGACGTCTGGTCCGCGCGCGGCGCGGAGACCCTGAAGTCCGTCCCGTTCAACGTGGTACGGCAGCTCCTCCAGCCCGCCCTGCTCTCCTTACTGCCGGAAGAGGCCCGCGAGTACCTCGGCGACTGGTACGACATCGCCGGCCCCGCCCTCGGCATAGCCGAACCGCAGGAGGGCAGCGCCGACCCGCAGTACGTGTGCGACGGCCTCGTCGCCGCGGTCCGCCGGCTCGCCCGCCGCGAATGGCCCCTCGTGCTGCTGATCGACGACGCCCACTGGGCCGACCAGGAGACCCTGCGCTGGCTCGCCGCGTTCGCCGAGCGCCTGGACGACGTCTCCGTGCTCGTCGTGGTCGCCCGCCGGCCCGGCGAGGTCAGCGGGGACAGCGCCCGCCACCTCGACGACGTGGCCGCCGCCGCGGGCCGCTCCGTCAACAACCTCAGCGCCCTCACCCCGGACGCCACCGCCGGACTCACCCGCGCCACCCTCGGCCGGTACGCCGACGACGCGTTCTGCCGCGAGGTGTGGGCCGTGACCGCCGGCAACCCCTACGACACCGTCGAACTCCTCGCCAAGGTGCAGGACAGCGAAGTCCAGCCGGTCGAGTCCCGCGCCGGCGAACTGCGCGCCCTCAACCGCTCCGCCCGCGGCGGCGGACTCGTCGACCGCCTCAAGGGCCTCGGCCTGGAGGCCACCCGGTTCGCCTGGGCCGCCGCCATCCTCGGCACCTCCATCACCGTCGACATGGTCGCCCGCCTCGCCACCATGGACGACGGCATCGCCCGGCACTGTGCCGAACTCCTCTGCAGCGCCCGCATCCTCACCACGCCCGACCCGGCGGCCGGCGTCGAACGCGAGGAGGGCGAGCTGGAGTTCGTCCACCCGCTGATCGCCACCGCCGTCTACAACTCCATCCCGCCCGCCGTGTGCACCGCCATGCACGGCGTCGCCGCCCAGATCATCACCGAGCTGGGCCGGGGCGCCGCCGAGGCCGCCCGCCACCTGCTCAAGGTGCACCCGGACGACGACGAGGAACTCGTCGCCCAGCTGCGCGAGGCGGCCCGCGAACACCTCGCCGTCGGCGCGCCCGACGCCGCCCGCCGCTGTCTCGAACGGGCCCTCCGGGAACCGCCGCGCCCCGACGTCCACGCCCACGTCCTGTACGAACTGGGCTGCGCCACCCTGCTGACCGCACCCGCCGTCACCATCGACCACCTCCAGTACGCGCTCGGCATTCCGGGGCTCGACGGCGAGCGGCGCGTCGACGCCGTGGTCCGCCTGTCCCAGGCACAGCTCCACAACGACCAGCTGGAGGAGGCCGTCCGCACGGTCGAGGCCGAGGCCGCCCGGCACGAACCGGGCCCCGCCCGGATGCGGCTCACGGCCGTGCAGTTCATGTGGGAGGGCATCCACGGCGAGACCGTCTCTCCGGCCCGCTCCCGGCGCCTGGCCGAACTCGCGAGCACCTGCACCGGCCGCGACAACGCCGAGCGCGCCCTGCTCATCCTGCGCGGCTTCGAGGCCATGACGCACGGCGAGAGCGCCGAGGAGATCGTCGAGCTGTGCGACCGCGCCCTCGTCAACGGCCGACTCGCGCCCGGTCTCGGCTGGACCGACCAGGAGTGGGGCATCGAGCTGCTGATGATGCTCGGCAGCGCGTACGCCTACGCCGACCGGCTCGACCGCGCCGAGAGCCTGTTCGCCGAGGCCCTGCGCGCCTACACCAGCGCCGGCTGGCGCGGCGGCCATCTCTCGCTCGCCAACGCCTTCCTCGGCCTCGCCTACCGCAGACAGGGCCGCCTGCGCGACGCCGAGTCCACCCTGCGCGAGGCACTGGTCCTCGCCGAACGGGTGGGCCGCGGGCTCCCGTTGTACTGGTCGGCCACGTGCGGCCTGGTCGACACCCTGCTGGCCCGGGGCCGGATCCAGGAGGCCTGGTCGATCGCCGACCAGTACGGCTTCGCGCCGCCGTACCCGTCCACGATCGTGCTGCCCGACATCCGTTCGGTGCGCGGCCGGCTGCTGCTCGCCGTCGGCCGTACCGAGGACGGCATCAACGAACTGGAGGCCGCGGAGAAGACGGCCGCCTCGCGCGGCGGCCACAACCCGGTGTTCGCGCCCTGGTCGATCGACCTCGCCAAGGCCCTCGCCGTGCAGGACCCGCCGCGCGCCGCCCAGTTGGCGGCCGACGCCCGCCGACAGGCCGAGCGGTTCGGCACGGACACCGCGATCGGCGAGGCCCTGCGCTGCGCCGCCACGCTGGCGACCGGCAACCGCGCGGTGCAGCTCGCCGCCCAGGCCGTCACCTACCTGGAGGCCTCACCCTGCCAGTACGAACACGCGGCGGCCCGCGTCGAGTACGGCATCGCCGCCCGCTCCCTCACGGAACTCAACCGGGGCCTGGACCTCGCCCGGTCCTGCGGGGCGGAGGGCCTGGTGGCTCAGGCGAGGGAGGTACTGGAGACGGGTCGGGGGCTGCGGTAGACGGTCGGCAGTATGCAGTATGCAGTCGCCGGTATGCGGTATGCGGTATGCGGTGTGTTGGTGTGCGCCATACTGCATACCGCATACGCCACACCGCATACCGTCGACCTCACACCGTGAGCAGCTCCTCCGTCACCGTCCTCAGCCGCTCGCGCACCTGCGGATCGTACGTCCCTTCGTGCGCCCGGGCCGGCCGGGTGCCGTCGAAGTAACCGCCGCTGCCCGACTCCTCGGTGGCCAGCGCCAGGACGCCGGGGGCGCCGTCGGCGACCGTGTTCCACGGGGCGACGGCGCTCTCGCGGACCATGGCCGTGTCCATGAAGGTCGCGGGGTGCAGGACGTTCACCGACACCCCGCTGTCCGCCAGCTCCTCGGCCAGTGTGAACGTGTGTGCGGCGAGGGCGAACTTGCTGCGGCAGTAGGCGGACATCCCGCTGTAGCCGCGGGTGAGTTCCGGGTCGGCGAAGTCGAGCGGTTCCTGGCCGGCCGAGCCGACGTTGACGATGCGGGCCGGCGGGTTGGCGCGCAGGACCGGCAGGAGGGCGCGGGTGAGGACGACGGGCGCCAAGTAGTTCACGGCGAGCCGCAGTTCATGGCCGTCGGCGCTCAGCTCGCGGCCGGAACCGGGCGTGCCACCGCCCACCCCCGCGTTGTTGATCAGCACATGCAGCTCCGGGTGCGCCTCGGCGACCCGGGCGCCCAGCTCGGCCGCCTCCGCGAGGCGGGCCAGGTCGGCGACGAACCCCTCGGCCGTACCCTCGGTGCGCAGCTCGGCGACCAGCTGCTCGGTGCGCGCCCGGTCGCGGCCGTGGGCGAGGACGGCATGCCCGGAGCGGACCAGCTCGAAGGCGACGTAGCGGCCGAGTCCGGACGTGGCGCCGGTGATCAGAACGGTTGACATGCTGCCACCCTAGGCATGCCCCCGCGCCGCGAGAGAGGTTCTGTCGAAGCTACGACCAGCAGGGTCACCCTCAGCCCGACTCGCCTTCCTCCTCGGCGAGTTCGTCGAGCACCCGCTGGGCCGTCGCGAAGGCCGAGTTGGCGGCCGGTACCCCGCAGTACACGGCGGTCTGGAGCAGCACCGCGCCGATCTCCTCGGGTGTCAGCCCGCCCCGCCGCGCCGCCCGGACGTGCATCGCCAGCTCGTCGTAGTGGCCGTGCGCGACCAGCGCGGTCAGGGTGATCATGCTGCGCTCGCGGCGGGACAGCGTCGGGTCGGTCCAGATCTCCCCCCAGGCGTAGCGCGAGATGAAGTCCTGGAAGCGGGCGGTGAACGGGGTCTGCCGGCCCTGCGCCCGGTCCACGTGCGCGTCCCCCAGCACCTGACGGCGCACCGCCATTCCGCTCGCCGGTGGTCCGTCGAGCTGGCTGCGCAGCGCCGTCGACACGGCCCGCGGGCACTGCGCGGGAGCGAGGTGCGAGGCCCCGGGCAGCTCGACCAGTGTCGCGCCGGGCACCGCGTCGGCGATCTCCCGCAGATGCGCGGGCGGCGTCGCGGGATCCTCCCGGCCCGCCACGAGCAGCGTCGGTACGGTGATCTCGCCGAGCCGGTCGCGCAGATCGAACGCGGCGAGCGCGTCGCAGCAGGCGGCGTACGCCCGCGGGTCGGCCTCCCGGTGGTCCCGCACCAGCCGCGGCACGGTGAACCCGGGCGTGAACCAGCGCGCGTCGGCGCTCTCCACCAGCCACTCCAGTCCCTCGCGCCGCACCCGCTCCGCCCGCTCCGACCAGGCCGCAGCGCCGCCGAAGTGGGCGGAGGAGCACAGGACGGCGAGCGAGGTCAGCCGGTCGGGGTGGTGCACGGCCAGGTGCAGGCCGACGGCGCCGCCCAGGGAGACCCCGGCGTACGCGAACCGGTCGACGCCCAGCGCGTCGGCGAGGTCCAGCACCAGCACCGCGAGGTCGCCGACGCTCGCGCCGGGGCCGATCAGGTCCGCCGCCGAGCCCCCGTGCCCGGGCAGGTCCCAGCGCACCACCCGGTGCGTGAGGGACAGCTCGGGCGCGACGGCGCCCCACAGGGCGTACGAGGTGCCCAGCGACGGCCCGAGCAGCAGCGCGGGGGCGGAAGCGGAGCCCTCCGTACGGTGGTTGAGGAGATGTGCGGTCAACGTCGCTCCAGGGCACGGTCGGTGAGGGCACCGGCGAAGCCGGTGTAGTGCGTGGGGTCGGCCAGATCGGCCACGTCGAGATCCTTCAACTCCGGCTCCTCGGTGAGGAGTTCGGTCAGTGGCCGGTGCTCGGTGTGGGTGCGGCGGGCGAGTGCGGTGAGCAGGTCCTTCGCACGGGCGCGGCCGAGGCGGGGAGCCAGTACGGCGGACAGCCGCTCGGAGACGATCAGGCCGTGGGTGAGGTCCAGGTTCCGGCGCATGGCACCGGCGTCCACACGCAGGCCCTCGGTGAGTTCGGCCGCGTCCCGGGCCGCGCCGCCGGTCAGCCGGAGCAGGTCGCGCAGCGGCTCCCACTCGGCGTGCCAGGCCCCGGCGGGCCGCTCGTCCCCGGCCGCGAGCGAGCCGTACAGGGTGGCCGCGAGCTGCGGTGCGCGGCGGGCGGCGGCCGCGAGGAGGGTGGCGCGCACGGGGTTGGCCTTGTGCGGCATGGCGGACGAACCGCCGCCGCTGCCCTCGGCGACCTCGCCGATCTCCGTCCGCGACAGCGTCAGCACGTCCTCGGCCGGCTTGCCCAGGGCGCCGACGGCGAAGGCCGTCGCACCGGCCAGGTCGGCGACGGGCGTGCGCAGTGTGTGCCAGGGCAACAGCGGCGCGGCAAGGCCCAGTTCGCGGGCGTACGCCTCGGTCAGCGCGGTCGCGTCCGGGGCACCGTACGCCTCGAAGGCCGCCGACGTCCCGACGGCGCCGCCCAGTTGGGCGGGCAGTGTCTGCCGTACCGCTGCGATGCGGTCGCGGGCGTCGAGGACCAGCGAGCGCCAGCCGGCGGCCTTCAGGCCGAAGGTCGTGGGGACGGCGTGCTGGGTGAGGGTGCGCCCCGGCATCGGTGTGTCCCGGTGGGCGGCGGCGAGCCGCGCGAGCGCGCGTTCGGTGCGGGCGAGGTCGTCGAGGACGAGGTCCAGGGTGCGCGCGGCGACCAGCATGGCGGCCGTGTCCAGGATGTCCTGGCTGGTGGCGCCCCGGTGGACGTACGGGCCGTACGGCTCGCCCACCGCGGCGGTCAGGTCGGCCACCAGCGGGATCACCGGATTGCCGCCGGCCCGGGCGCGCCGGGCGAGGGAGCGGACGTCGAAGCGGGCGGGGTCGGCCGCGCCGGTCACCGCGTCGGCGGCCGCGGCGGGCGCGAGGCCGAGGGCGGCCTGCGCGCGGGTGAGGGCCGCCTCGGCGTCGAGGAGGGCGCGCAGGAACGCGGTGTCGCTCGTGGCGTCCGCCGCCGCGGAAGCGGCCCACCCGGGGCCGAGCAGGCCGGTGTCGCCGTCGTGGGGCTCGACTGCCGCCGGTTCAGCTGTCACTGGTACTCCAGGAAGACCGTCTCGCCTTCGCCCTGAAGGCGGATGTCGAAACGGTAGAGGCTCGCGCCCTCGTCCCCGGCGATCAGCGGTCCGCGCCGGTCGCCCACCCGGGTGAGGAGCGGGTCGGAGGCGAGCGCGGGCTCGTCGCCGGGCAGGTAGATCCGGGTGAACAGGTGGTGGAGGAGGCCGCGCGCGAAGACGCACACGCTGAGGTACGGCGCGTTGCCGCCGCGGGCGCCGGGCCGGAGAGTACGGGCGTACCAGTGGCCGTCGGCGTCCGTCTGGATCCGGCCCCAGCCGGTGAACTCCACGCCGTTGCGGCCGAGATGGGCGCCGGTGGCCGGGTCGCGCCGCAGGGTGCCGTCGACCCGCGGGACCGTGCCGTCGGGCCGCGGACCCCACACCTCGACGAGGGCGTCCGGCAGCGGCTCGCCCGCGCCGTCGAGGACGTACCCGTGGACGGTGACGGTGTCCGGGTGGCCGAGCGGCGCGATGTCCTCGCCGCCGCGGAAGGGCAGCGCGTAGCCGTAGAAGGGGCCGACCGTGTGGGACGGCGTGGGCGGCACCTGCTCCGGGCCGCTCGTGTCGATCTTCGTCATGGCGGTCAGCGTCCTTCTTCGGTCCAGGTGGCGGCCGGGCCGTCCAGCACGATGTCCCAGTGGTAGCCGAGCGAGAACTCCGGCACCGACAGGCCGTGGTCGTAGGTGGCGACCAGCCGCTGGCGGGCCGCGTCGTCCGTCACCGACTGGAGGATCGGGTCGTAGGGGAAGAGCGGGTCGTTCGGGAAGTACATCTGGGTGACCAGCCGCTGCGTGAACGCCGTGCCGAACACCGAGAAGTGGATGTGGGCCGGGCGCCAGGCGTTCACGTGGTTGCGCCAGGGGTACGGGCCCGGCTGGACGGTGGTGAAGCGGTAGCGGCCCTCGGCGTCGGTGAGGGTGCGGCCGACGCCGGTGAAGTTCGGGTCGAGCGGCGCGTCGTGCTGTTCGCGCTGATGGGCGTACCGTCCGGCCGAGTTGGCCTGCCAGATCTCGATCAGCTGCCCGCGCACCGGGCGGCCGTTACGGTCCAGCAGCCGCCCGGAGACGGTGATCCGCTCCCCGACCGGCTCCCCGGTGTGCTGCCGGGTGAGGTCGTTGTCGATCCCGGTGATGTCGCGCTCGCCGAAGGCGGGGGAGTGCAGCTCCACCAGCTCCGGGTCCGTGCCGGTGTCGATGGCGACCAGGGGCTGCCGGGGGTGCCGGAGGACGGAGGAGCGGTACGGGGCGTAGTCCCGGCGCGGGTGGTGTTCGACGGGGGCGCCGTCGGCGACACGCTTCTCGTACGCGGCGCGCTCGGCGGCGATTTCGAGGTCGATGTCCTGCTGGGTGAGAGCCATGGGGGGTACCTGATGCTTCCTTGGCGTAGGGGGCGCCGGAGACGCCGTGGGGCCACTCGGCGAGACGGCCGAGCACCTGGGCGGCGAAGTCCTCCTTCAAAAACTGACGGATCGTCAAATAATCTTCCCGCCTTGGCGAGTGCGCGGTCGACGGCCGTCACCGGGGCGAGGTCGAAGTGGTGCGGGTCGGTCGCGCCGACGCCGGGTCGCCGGTATCCGGGGGAGCGGTTCGCGGCCGGTGGCCTTCGGGCCTTCCTCGCCGGGCCGGCGCCGCGAGGGAGGTGTCGGGGCGTACGCACGCGTCGGCGCTGACGGCGACCGGGTCGCCCGTGCCCCGCGGCACCGGACGGGCGTCAACTCGGCGTCGAACAGGCCCTGTTCCCGGGCCGTGGCCGCCTTGCGGTGGGAGGCGAGGGCGTACGCGTCCTGCTGCTCGCGCGAGATCGTGTGCTTGCCGGCGATCCGTTCGCCGCTCTCGCCGAGCGGGACGGTCCACGGCGGATCCATCCTCGGGTCGACCATGCGCCGGCCGAGCGTCGTGGAGTACAGCTCCGCGTGTCCGGCGGGGAAGCCGGTTGACGGCCACGCCTGGTACGAAGGTCGGCAGACCGGTGAGCAGGGCGGTCGTCCGGGTCACGTTGCGGTTCTCGTCGCCGGCGCGGTTGGTGTCGCCGAGGTCGACGTCCTCGATCCGGGCCGGGGCCGGCTGCGGGGTGCGGACGGCGTCGACGATGTACACGGTGGTGAACGTGTTGACCGAGTTCACGGCAGGTTGTCCGCGATGGTCAGTTCAGCGTCGGTCCGGGCGACCGCCTCGTCCACGGTGATGCCGGGCGCGGTCTCCACGAGGACGAGTCCGTGCTGGGTGACGTCGAGTACCGCCAGATCCGTGATGACCCGGTTCACACAAGCCTTCCCCGTGAGCGGCAGCGTGCACTCCTTGAGGATCTTCGGCGAGCCGTCCTTCGCGGTGTGCGTCATCACCACGATCACCTGCCGGGCGCCGTGCACCAGGTCCATCGCGCCGCCGATCCCGGTGACCAGCTTGCCCGGCACGGCCCAGTTGGCCAGGTCGCCGCCGGCGGACACCTGCATCGCGCCGAGCACGGCCACGTCGATGTGCCCGCCGCGGATCATCGCGAAGGACAGCGCCGAGTCGAAGAAGGACGCCCCCGGCAAGACAGTCACCGTCTCCTTGCCCGCGTTGATCAGATCCGGGTCCACCCGCTCGTCCGTCGGGTACGGCCCGGTACCGAGGATTCCGTTCTCCGACTCCAGCACCACCTCGACCCCCGGCGGCAGATGGTTCGGGATCAGCGTCGGCAGGCCGATGCCGAGGTTGACGTACTGCCCGTCGCGCAGCTCCCGTGCGGCGCGCGCGGCCATCTCCTCGCGTGTCCAGGCCATCAGCTGCTCACCGTCCGCCGCTCGATCCTCTTGTCCGCCGCCTGCTCGGGGGTCAGCGCCACCACCCGCTGGACGAACACGCCCGGCACATGCACCGCGTCCGGGTCGATCCCGCCGGGCTCGACCAGTTCCTCGACCTCGGCGATCGTGACCTTGCCGGCCATGGCGGCAAGGGGGTTGAAGTTCCGGGACGACTTGTTGAACACGAGGTTCCCGTGCCGGTCGCCCTTCGCGGCCCGCACCAGCGCGAAGTCGGTACGGATGGCACGCTCCAGCACGTACGCGGTGCCGTCGAACTCCCGCACCTCCTTCGGCGGGGAGGCCAGTGCGACGCCGCCCTCGCCGTCGTAGCGCCAGGGCAGACCGCCCTCGGCGACCTGAGTGCCGACCCCGGCCGGGGTGTAGAAGGCGGGGATCCCGGCGCCGCCCGCGCGCAGCCGCTCCGCGAGCGTGCCCTGCGGGATCAGCTCCAGTTCCAGTTCGCCGCCCAGGTACTGCCGGGCGAACTCCTTGTTGCCGCCGATGTACGAGCCGGTCACCCGGGCGATCCGGCCCGCGGCCAGCAGCACCGCCAGCCCGGTCTCCATCGCCCCGCAGTTGTTCGACACCACGCTGAGCGCGCCGACCCCGCGCTCGTGGAGCGCCTGGATCAGTACGTTCGGCACGCCGCTCAGCCCGAATCCGCCGACTGCGAGGGACGCGCCGTCCGGCACATCGGCCACGGCCTCCCCGGCCGTGGCGACCACCTTGTCCATCCGTGAAGCCCCATCTCGTCAATTACTCAGGGCACTGACTATTTCAGCGAGGTGCTCCTCACGCTGCCACCGGAGGAGAAGGCCGTCAAGACCCCCGTATCACCTGTAGTCATGTGCTCCGGCCGGAAGACGGATCGGCTCATCGCCGGATATCGTTCAGTACACCGACTAATTGACCCAGGGAGAGCGCGCATGGCCGCGGTGGATCTCACCACCCATCCCGGGCATCTGGCCCGGCGACTCCAGCAGGCCCACTATCTGCTGTGGAACACGATGGTCTCCGAGGAGATCACCTCGCCGCAGTTCGCGGTCATGAACGCGCTCGTCGCCGAGCCCGGACTCGACCAGCGGACCGTGGGGGAGCGGGTCGGGCTGGACCGCTCGACCATCGCCGAGGTCATCAGCCGGCTCACCCGCCGGGGACTGCTCACCAAGGTGCGCGACCCGCAGGACGGCCGGCGATTCCTGCTCGGCCTCACCGACGACGGGCTGCGCACCCACCGCAAGCTCACCGTGCGCACCGCCCGGATGAACCAGGTCTTCCTCGCGCCCCTGTCGCCCGAGGAGCAGACCGTCTTCTTCGATCTGCTGCGCAGGGTGGCGGACGCGGCGGAGGACCTGCGCCATCCGGCCGAGCCGGTGGCGGCGCAGGGCTGAACGCGCCTCCACCGGCGGTCACGGAGGTGTACGGCGGTTCACGGCGGCTGACAGCGACTCACGGCGCGGCGGCGAACACCACCCACACCTGGCCGGCGGCGAACGCCAGCGGCCCGCCGTCCGCCGCCGTGAACGTCGTACCGTCCGTCGCGGCCGGCCGCGACCAGGAGGCGTGGAAGGACCGTCCGTCGCGGAGCACCTCGGCCTCCCCCGAGCCGACCGTCTCCGTGTACGGCGTGTGGTTGCCGAGCTTGTCGTGGTAGCGCGAGGTGCGGATCCTGACGTACTGCACGACGACGGTGGCCGGCGCCACCGGTGTGCCGGCGGTCGTCACCGTCGTCCTGCCGTCCATCGCGACCAGCCAGCGGCCGCGCGCGGCGGACCAGGTGAAGGTGAAGCGGGCGGCCGGGTAGCGGACGGTGCGCGAGGCGGCGGGGACGCCGCCGGCCGCCGGAGCCGGGCCGTACCGGAAACCCGTCCCCAGGGCCACCGTGCCCGGGGCGGCCGCCAGCAGCCTGTGCGGACGGAGGTAGAGGTTGTGTGGCGCGCGCCTGCCGGGGCCCCGGTAGTAGGCGCCGGGAGCGTGGTCGGGCGACTGCGCCCGCAGCGGAGCGCGGCCGATCAGCGGCAGCAGCTTGTGCTGGGCGCCGGAGAAGGCGAGCGTCGGCCGGCCGAACTGGCGCAGCAGTTCGAGATCGGACTCACGGGCGCTGCGCACCGGTCCGACGGCCCTCGGCAGTCGGCTCGCGTACACCGCCATCAGGCGGCTCAGTCCGCCCTCCACCTGCTCCGCGTACACCACGTCCGCCTCGTCCAGCCCGGTCTGCGGGCGGGCCTCGGGCGCGTTGTCGATCTTCACGGCGAGCGGTGTGCCGGCCGGCGCGGCCGAGGACGCCGGTCCTCGTGACAGTGCGGCGGGTGGTGCGGGTACCGCCGACGTGTGCTGGGGTGCGCGGTCGTCGTCCCGGCCGCCGTGGGCGCAGCCCGCAGTGAGGGAGGACGTCAGGGCGACGGCCAGCCCGGCCGCCACCAGTACCACGCGCCGCGAGCGCGCTCCGCATCTCAGGCCCACCGTTGCCATCCCGTCCACATGGTCCGATCGTGTGCTCATCAGGTTGACGGGGGAGTGACCTGATCACGTGCGGGCGTGCCCGGTCGGTGGGCCGATCGGGCGCAGGGCGTGACCCGGGTGGGGGTGGCGCCCCGGCGCTGTGCCGGCCCGGGTTCGCCGTACGGCTCCGCCGCGGACCGCGAGGGACCGTGACGGATCGTGGCGGACCGCGATGGTGCCGCGTAGGCGCCGGACGGCACTGGCGCGACGCCCGGGGAGGCGCTCCGCAGTCCGACCGGGCGTCAGCCCAGGATCTCCGCCAGGTCGTACCGCACCGGCTCCTCCAACTGCGCGTAGGTGCAGCTATGCGGGGTGCGGTCCGGGCGCCAGCGGCGGAAGCGGGCCGTGTGCCGGAACCGCTGCCCGTTCTCCATGTGGTCGTAGGCCACCTCGGCGACCCGCTCCGGCCGCAGCGGCACCCAGGACAGGTCCTTCTTGCCGGACCAGCGGCTCGGTGCCCCCGGCAGCCGGGCCGTCTCGTGCGCGGACTCGTCCGACCAGGCCGCCCACGGGTGTCCGGTCGCGTCGTCCATGCGCAACGGCGCCAGTTCCTCGATCAGTTCGGCCCGTTTCCGCATGGCGAAGGCGGCCGAGACGCCCACGTGCTGGAGCCGGCCGTGCTCGTCGTACAGCCCGAGCAGCAGCGAGCCGACCACCGGCCCGCTCTTGTGGAAGCGGTACCCGGCCACGACGACATCGGCCGTCCGCTCGTGCTTGATCTTGAACATGGCCCGCTCGTCCGGGAGATAGCGCAGTGTGAGCGGCTTGGCGACGATCCCGTCCAGTCCGGCGCCCTCGTACTCCTCGAACCACCGCTCGGCCACCCGGAGGTCCGTCGTCGCGGGCGCCAGATGCACCGGCGGGGTCGACGCCGCGAGCGCCCGGTCCAGCAGGGCACGGCGGTCGGTCAGCGGCACGTCGAGCAGCGACTCGCTGTCCAGCGCGAGCAGGTCGAAGGCGACGAAGGAGGCCGGGGTCCTCTCGGCCAGCATCCGCACCCGGGAGTCCGCCGGGTGGATCCGCTCGGTCAGCGCGTCGAAGTCCAGCCGGCCGTTGCGCGCGATCACGATCTCCCCGTCGAGCACGCACCGCTTCGGCACCCGCTCCCGCAACGCCGCCACCAGCTCGGGAAAGTACCTGGTCAACGGCTTTCCGGTACGGCTGCCCAGCTCGATGTCGGACCCGTCACGGAACACGATGGCCCGGAACCCGTCCCACTTCGCCTCGTAGTGCATGCCCGGCGGGATCGTTGCCACCGACTTGGCGAGCATGGGCTTCACGGGCGGCATCACCGGCAGATCCATGCATCCGATTCTGCTCGCATACGACGCCGATCGCCCGCTGTCACCTACCTCGTCCCTCATATCCCGGTATGCGAGGCGTACGGGGTGCGCCTACCGTGGCCGCATGGGTGATGCGGTGGAACTGGAGGTGGCCGGCCGGACCGTACGGCTGTCCAGCCCGGGCAAGGTGTTCTTCCCCGAGCGCGGTTTCACCAAGCTGGACGTCGCGCGGTACTACGCCTCCGTCGGCCCCGGCATCCTGCGCGCCCTGCGCGACCGGCCCACCACCCTCCAGCGCTACCCGGACGGCGTCGACGGCGAGTGGTTCTACCAGAAGCGCGCGCCCAAGGGCATGCCCGACTGGATCCCGACCGCCCACATCACCTTCCCCAGCGGCCGCAGCGCCGACGAGATGTGCCCCACCGAGGAGGCCGCCGTGGTGTGGGCCGCCCAGTACGGCACGCTCACCTTCCACCCCTGGCCGGTGCGCCGCACCCATGTCGACCACCCCGACGAACTGCGCATCGACCTCGACCCGCAGCCCGGCACCGACTTCGACGACGCCGTCCGCGCCGCCCACGAACTCAGGGCCGTCCTGGAGGAGTTCGGCGGACTGCGCGGCTGGCCCAAGACCTCCGGCGGCCGCGGCCTGCACGTCTTCGTCCCCATCGAACCGCGCTGGACCTTCACCCAGGTGCGCCGTGCCGCCATCGCGGTCGGCCGGGAGATGGAGCGCCGGATGCCGGACCAGGTGACGATCAAGTGGTGGAAGGAGGAACGGGGCCGCCGTATCTTCCTGGACTACAACCAGACGGCCCGCGACCGCACCATCGCCTCCGCCTACTCGGTACGGCCCCGCCCGAACGCCCCGGTCTCGGCACCGCTGCGCTGGGCGGAGGTCGACGCGGTCCACCCGCGCGACTTCGACCTCGCCACCATGCCGGCCCGCTTCGCCGAACTCGGTGACGTACACGCCGACATGGACGAACATGCCTACTCCCTGGACGCCCTCCTGGAACTGGCCCGCCGCGACGAACACGACCACGGCCTGGGCGATCTGCCGTACCCGCCGGAATACCCGAAGATGCCGGGCGAACCGAAACGGGTCCAGCCGAGCCGGGCCCGGCGGGAGGGGACGTCGTGAGGGGAGTTCCGCCACCGATCACAGCATGCACCACGCCACTGACAACGGCCCCCGGCCGAGCGATCATGGCGGGATGACCCGTGTCCTGACCCGGAGCGACCTGCAGACCGTGCTGGAGCCGGAAGCCTGTCTCGCGGCCCTGCGCGACGGCTTCCGCGAGGCCGGCACCGTGCCCGTACCCGGCCGACGGGTCCGCAGCGACCTGCCGTTCCCCGGCACCGCCACCGCGCTCGTCCCCGGCCTGCTGCCCGGCGTCGACGCGTACACGGTGAAGGTGAACGCCAAGTTCCCCGGGGCCCGGCCCGCTCTGCGCGGGGTGGTCTGCCTGCACAGCGGCGCGGACGGCGAGTTGCTCGCGCTGCTGGACTCGGCGACCGTCACGGCCTGGCGGACCGGGCTGGCCGCCGCCCTCGGCACCGCGCTGCTGGCCCCGGCCGGCTACGACGTCCTCGGTGTGATCGGAGCGGGCGCCCAGGCCGAGTTGACGCTGCGTGGCCTGACGGGCGGGCGGCGGCCCCGGCGACTCGTCGTCCACGACACGGACGCCGAGCATGCCGCCGCGTTCGCCGCCCGGCACGGCGGCCGGGTGCTGGCCTCCGCCGGTGCGGTGGCCGAGGCGGCCGACGTCGTCCTGCTCGCGACCTGGTCCCGGACACCGCTGCTCGCCCTCGCGGACACCCGTCCCGGGCAGCACTTCACCAGTCTCGGCACCGACGAGCCCGGCAAGCGGGAGCTCGCCCCCGATCTGCTCGACGCCGCGCTGCTCGTGGTGGACGACGGCGAACTCGCCGCGTCCATGGGTGTGTTGACCGACCCCGGGCTCGCCCGGAGCACCGCCGACACCACCCTCACCGACGTCCTGCGCGCCGCCCACCCCGGGCGCACCTCGGGCAGGCAGCGCACGGTGTACGCCCCGGTCGGGCTGCCCTGGCAGGATCTCGCCCTCTCCTGGCTCGCCTGGCGGGAGGCGGAACGCCGGGGCGTGGGGTCCACGATCGACCTGCTGGGCTGAGCCCGCGGTCCGGAAGGGGCGAGGCCGGGTCGCCGGGACGACGGTGTGGTCGGGGCATGGCGCCGGTGCCGGCCGATCCGTCCTGGCCGGGGCGTCGTCACGGCACCGGCGGCGGTGTCGTCTCGCGGTTATCCTGGCCGGCAGCAGCCGATGAGGAGTCCCGAAGTGACCGAGGCAGTGTCGCGCCCCACGCTGGAGGCCGTGGCCGCGCTGGCCGGTGTGTCCCGGGCCACCGTGTCGCGGGTGGTCAACGGCGGCGACGGGGTGCGCGAGCCGCTGGCCGAGCGGGTCCGGCAGGCCGTGGCGGAGCTGGGTTACGTCCCCAACCGGGCGGCCCGCAGTCTCGTCACCCGGCGGCACGACGCCGTCGCGGTCGTCATCGCGGAGCCCGAGGCCCGGGTCTTCGCCGACCCCTTCTTCGCCCTCCAACTGCGCGGCATCAGCAAGGAACTGACCGCCCACGACAACCAACTGGTGCTGCTGCTCACCGAAGGCCGTGCCGACCACGCGCGCGTGGCCCGCTATCTCGCCGGCGGACACGTCGACGGCGCGCTCGTCTTCTCGCTGCATCTCGACGACCCGCTGCCCGGTCTCATCCACGACGCCGGTGTGCCCACCGTGTTCGGCGGGCGGCCCGACTGGGGCGACGACCCCCGGGCAGGACGGAACACGGGCGTCGTCTACGTCGACTGCGACAACCGGGGCGGGGCCCGCGCCGCCGTACGCCATCTCGTGGACCTCGGCCGCCGGCGCATCGCGCATCTCACCGGTGCCCTGGACCAGACCTCGGCCGTGGACCGGCTCGACGGGTACCGGGAGGTCATGGCCGGCGTACCGGGCGGGGCCGATGACCGGCTGGTCGTGGAGAGCGACTTCACCCCGGCCGGCGGGGAACGCGCGATGCGTGAACTGCTCGACCGGTGCCCGGACGTGGACGCCGTGTTCGCCGCCAACGACCTGACAGCGCTCGGCGCCCTGCGGGTGCTGCGCGCGAGCGGCCGGCGCGTGCCCGAGGACGTGGCCGTGATCGGCTTCGACGACATGCTGCCCGTCACCGAGCAGGCCGAGCCGCCGCTGACCACGGTCCGTCAGGACATCGAGGAGATGGGCCGCCTGATGGCCCGTCTGCTGCTGGACGGTCTGCCCGGCGGCCGCGACCGCGCCGCGGCGCGGGCGGACATGTCGCCCGACGGCGGCGTGATCCTCCCGACGACCTTGATCCGCCGCGCCTCCGCATAGCCACGGGCGGGCAGGGGCACGGCCGCGCAGGGGAGGGCGGCCTCGGTGTCGGCCGGGGCTCAGCCCGGCCGCGATGCGCTCCGGATCACCGCGAAGCGGGCGCCGTACGGGTCGGTGAGCCGGGCCATGCGGCCGACGCCTTCCAGAGTCGTCGCCGGCGTGCGTATCGCCCCGCCGAGCTGCTCTGCCCGGCCGGCCGTGGCGTCCGCGTCCTCGACCTCGAAGTACGGCAGCCAGTACGCCCCGCCCTCCGCAGCGTCGGTGTCGGCCGGCGCCGTGATCCCGCCGAACATCGCGTCCTCGTCGGCACCGGCCGGGTTGAGGCACGTGTACGTCCCGCCCGGGAGCGACACCGAGGAGGTCTCCAGGCCGAGCACCCGGTGGTAGAAGGCGGCGCCCGCCGCGACGTCCGGGGTGTACAGCTCGACCCAGCACAGCGACCCCGGCTCGCTCGCCACCTCGAAGCCCTTGGTCTGTCCGGGCTGCCAGATCCCGAACGGCACGCCCGCCTTGTCGGCCAGGATCGCCAGGTGCCCCTGGCCCATGACGTCCATGGGCGGGGCCAGCACACGGCCGTGCGCCTGCTCGGCCGCCGCGGCGGTGGCCTCGGCGTCCGCGCTCTGGAAGTACACCGTCCAGGCGGGCGGGCCCTGTCGCGGGTCGTTCGGCCCGAGGCCCGCCACGGTCCGGCCGGCCAGCTGGAAGAAGCCGTAGCCGCCGGCGTCCGGTCCCGCCGACCGGTACTCCCAGCCGAAGAGGCCGCCGTAGAAGGAGTGGGCGCCGCCGATGTCGGGGCTGCTGACATCGGCCCAGTTCGGAGCGCCGTCGGCGAAACGGGTGGTGAGCATCTTCGCCCTCCTCGGAAGGGTCCCGTCCTGTGCACTGCCGAGTCTGGCACCCGCCACTGACACTCGCCGCCGGAGCACCGCCTGAGCACCGCCGTGCGCCCGGGCGGCCCCCATGGTCACCCTGGGTGACGGTCTGCGTTCCCAGGGCATTGCGACACGCCCCGCGCGCCGCCGTGCATGTGCCTGGACCGGGGGCGCATGATCGGGGCGGCCGGAGGCCTTGACGGCCCCGTTGAGCGGGCGTTGATCGAACGTTTTTCGCCGCCCGGCACGATCCTGGTCATGCACTTCGACACGATCACCCCGGCCGACGAGACGTGGCAGGCGCAGGCCCTGTGCGCCCAGACCGGGCCGGACTTCTTCTTCCCCGAGCCCGGCAGCTCGGTGCGCGAGGCGAAGCGCATCTGCGCCATGTGCGAGCTGCGCCCGGCCTGTCTGGACTACGCCCTGGCCCACGACGAGCGCTTCGGCGTCTGGGGCGGGCTCTCCGAGAAGGAGCGCCTCGCCCTGCGCCGCACCTCCGGCTGAGACCGGGCAGGCCGCCGGGCCTCGTCGCCGGCGGCCGTTGCGTTCGGCGGCCGTTCCGGTACGGCGGCCGTTCCGGTTCGGCGGTCGTCAGCCCGCTGCGCGCGCCGCCATCCGGGCCTTGCGCGCGGCCAGCTTCTCGTCGAACTTGGTGGCCTCGGCGTTCAGGCCGCCCATGAACAGGCCCAGTTCCTCCTGCGCCTGGCGGCCCTCGGGGCCGAGGCCGTCGATCTCCATGACCTTCAGGAAGCGCAGCACCGGCTGGAGCACGTCGTCGTGGTGGATGCGCATGTTGTAGACCTCGCCGATGGCCATCTGCGCGGCGGCCCGCTCGAAGCCGGGGATGCCGTGGCCGGGCATGCGGAAGTTGACCACGACGTCCCGGACCGCCTGCATGGTCAGGTCGGGCGCCAGCTCGAAGGCGGACTTCAGCAAATTGCGGTAGAAGACCATGTGCAGGTTCTCGTCGGTCGCGATGCGGGCCAGCATGCGGTCGCAGACCGGGTCGCCGGACTGGTGGCCGGTGTTGCGGTGCGAGATCCGGGTGGCCAGCTCCTGGAAGGCGACGTAGGCGATCGAGTGCAGCATCGAGTGCCCGTTGTCGGACTCGAAGCCCTCGCTCATGTGCGCCATGCGGAACTGCTCCAGCTTGTCCGGGTCCACCGCGCGCGAGGCGAGCAGATAGTCGCGCATCACGATGCCGTGCCGGCCCTCCTCGGCCGTCCAGCGGTGCACCCAGGTGCCCCAGGCGCCGTCGCGGCCGAAGAGCGTGGCGATCTCGTGGTGGTAGCTCGGCAGGTTGTCCTCGGTGAGCAGGTTGACCACGAGGGCGGTCCGCCCGATCTCGGTCACCTTGGACTGCTCCTTGTCCCAGGCCTCGCCGTCCTCGAACAGGCCCGGGAAGTTACGGCCGTCGCTCCAGGGCACGTACTCGTGCGGCATCCAGTCCTTGGCGACCTGCAGATGCCGGTTCAGTTCCTGTTCGACCACTTCCTCCAGCGCGTACAGCAGCCGCGCGTCGGTCCAGGCGGACGGGCTGCCGAGGTGAGGGGAGGTGATCGTCACGGGAACTCCAGGGGGACGCCGAGCGCGAGCGGGTACGGGGGGACGGTCCGGCGAGCGGGGCCGGGAAACCTACGAGATCGTAGGCTACGAAGCCGTAGGTTACGAAGCCGTAGGTTAAGTTCGCTGTAAAGATCGCTGATCAGCACCCCTGGCACGGGTATGCGACACGTCGTGCACAGGTCGCACCGGTATGCGAAACGACCCTGGGAGGCGCAGGTCCCAGGGCCGTTCGAGTGCCGAGGTTCACCCGCTCAGGCGTACAACTCCCGCAGGCGTACCGAGAGGCAGGTCACACAGCCTTCCAGCTTCTCGAACTCGCTGATGTCCACCGTGACGACCTCGTGGCCGAGATCGGTCAGCAGCTCCGCCGTCTTCGGGGCGCTCGCCGCCATGAGCAGCTTGTGACCGCCGAGCAGTACCACGTGCGAGCCGGACTCCTCCGGCACCGACAGGAAGCCCGGGAACAGCGAGGGGCGGTCCAGCTTCGGGATGTGGCCGATCACCGTGCCGTCGGGCAGCGCGGTCACCGCCGACTTCAGGTGCAGCACCCGGCTCACGGGGACGGCCACCACGCGCGCGCCCAGCGGTTCGAAGGCGGCCCGCAGTTGCTGCACCCCGGCCGCGTTGGTGCGCCCGCCGCGGCCGACGTAGACGGTGTCGCCGACCTTGAGGACGTCACCGCCGTCCAGCGTGCCCGGCTCCCATATCCAGTTCACCGAGCAGCCGAGCCGGGCCACCGCCTCCTCGACGCCGACGGTCTCGATGCGCCGGGACTCGGCGCCCGGCCGGGTGATCAACGCCACGTTCTTGTACATGACGACGGTGTCCTCGACGAACACCGAGTCCGGGCAGTCGTCCTCCGGGTCGACCTCGACGGTCTCCCAGCCGTGCGTGCGCAGCGCCTCGACGTAGCCGTCCCACTGTTCCAGGGCGAGCCCCAGGTCGACCTTCTCCCGCTCGATATGCGTCACCAGGCCTTCGGCGAGGCGGGGGCTGGGGCGGCGGACGAGGGCCTTCTTGCTGGGCACGAGGGGCCTTTCGAATCGGTGGTGCGGATTCCGGCGCCGATCGCGGGACCGGTTTCAGCATCATGCAGCCCCCTCCCGCCAGGGCAAAACCCCCGTTGTCAGGCTGTGCCCCTCCTGAGACGTCGGGGCCGCGCGGGACCCGGGCACCGGGCCCCGCCGTCAGGCGGGGTACCCGATGTCCTCGGGGGTGATCTCCTTCAGTTCTCCCTCCTCCATCAGCAGCCAGCGGGTGATGCCGATCGACGCGAGGAACGGCATGTCGTGGCCGGCCACGAGCAGGGCGCCCTCGTACGACTCCAGGGCCGACGTCAGCTGCCGCACGCTCGCCATGTCGAGGTTGTTGGTCGGCTCGTCGAGCAGCAGCAGCTGGGGTGCCGGTTCGGCGAGCATCAGGGCCGCCAGCGTCGCCCGGAACCGCTCGCCGCCCGACAGGGTGGCCGCCTGCTGGTCGGCCCGCGCGCCCCGGAACAGGAAGCGGGCGAGCCGCGCCCGGACCCGGTTGTTGGTCGCGCCCGGCGCGAACCGGGCCACGTTCTCGGCGACGGTCAGCGTGTCGTCGAGCACGTCCAGCCGCTGGGGCAGGAAACGCATCGGCACGTGCACGCGTGCCTCGCCCGCCACCGGCGCCAGCTCCCCGGCCACGGTCCGCAACAGCGTCGTCTTCCCGGCGCCGTTGCGGCCGACGAGCGCGATCCGCTCCGGGCCGCGCAGATCGAGGATCCCCTTGACGCGCGCCCCGTGGGCCGGCTCCAGGTTCTCCAGGGTGAGCACCTGCCGGCCCGGCGGTACGGCCGTGTACGGCAGGTCGACGCGGATCTCGTCGTCGTCCCGTACCGCCTCCACCGCCTCGTCCAGCCGCTCCCGGGCCTCGGTGAGCCGCTCCTCGTGCATGATGCGGTGCTTGCCCGCCGAGACCTGGGCCGAGCGTTTCCTGAGCTTCATCACCACCCTGGGTTCGCGCTTGTTCTCGTACATCTTGTCGGCGTAACGCACCCGCTTCGCCAGCTTCGTGTGCGCTTCCACGAGTTCGCGTTTCTGCTTGCGCAGATCCGCCTCGGCCACGCGCACCATCCGCTCGGCGGCCTCCTGCTCCACGGCGAGGGCCTCCTCGTAGGCCGAGAAGTTCCCGCCGTACCAGGTGACCTCGCCGGAGCGCAGCTCCGCGATCTGGTCGACCAGGTCGAGCAGTTCCCGGTCGTGACTGACCACGACCAGGACGCCTGGCCACGCGGCGACGGCCTGGTACAGCCGGCGGCGCGCGTACAGGTCGAGGTTGTTGGTGGGTTCGTCCAGCAGCAGGACGTCGGGGCGGCGCAGCAGCAGCGCGGCCAGCCGCAGCAGCACCGACTCGCCCCCGGAGATCTCGCCGACGGTGCGGTCCAGGCCGATGTGGCCGAGTCCGAGTTCGCCGAGCGTGACCAGGGCGCGTTCCTCGACGTCCCAGTCGTCGCCGACCGTCTCGAAGTGCTCCTCGGCGACGTCGCCCGCCTCGATGGCGTGCAACGCGGTCCGCTGGGCGGCGATGCCGAGGACCTGGTCGACGCGGAGCGCGGTGTCGAGGGTGACGTTCTGCGGGAGGTGGCCGACCTCGCCGGCCACCCTGATGCTGCCGTCGGTCGGGGTGAGCTCCCCGGCCAGCAGCTTCAACAGGGTCGACTTGCCTGATCCGTTGACGCCGACGAGCCCGGTCCGGCCGGGGCCGAAGGCGACGTCGAGGCCGTCGAGGACGGCGGTGCCGTCGGGCCAGGCGAAGGTCAGGGACGTGCAGGTGAGGGAAGATGACATGGAGGCCTCGCGATGAAGTGCGTGCGGTCGGGTGGACGCATCTAGAGACACCGCGAGGCGGAAACCGAAGGGTCTGGGGCACGAGGAGGCCATGAAAAAGGGCCTGTGCCACAAGGACGGCTCGGACGCCGAGGTCGTACGCCGCGCACACCTCACCGGTGCGACGCGGTGCCTCAGGACCTCAGACGAGCAACGTCCTTCTCCAATCGACGGCAACAGGACCGGTGCAAACGCTAGGAGGGGCGCAGGCGACTGTCAACGCAATTAATCAGCGGTGGCCCCGCCCCGGGGCGTGCGAGGGCCCGACCCCTCGTTCACGCGCGCGTGGTGGTCAGCAGGCGTCCCGCATCAGTTCGGCCAGGTCGTGGTCCAGGTCGAGCTGCAGGTGTTCGAGGCCGACCGGCACCAGCTCACCGGCCGCCGCCAGGAAACGGCGGATCTCGCCCGAGCGCACGTGCACGATCGCGGTGCCCTCGGGGGCGTGGAACTCCAGCACCGTGCGGTCGTATCCGTACGGGCGGACCCGGACGTCCCCCTGGCCCTCGGGGCCCTGCATCCCGGAGACCAGCAGCTCGCGGGAGAAGGTCCAGCGCACCTCGACGCCTTCCAGGGTGGCCGGGGCCGGGAAGGTCATGACGACGGCGAACGGGTCGCGGCGGTCGTAGCGCAGCGTGGCGGGAATGCTCGGCATGCGCGGTGCGGCGGCGACGAGGCGGGCCTCTACGGGCTGCTCGATGACGGTGGACAACGCCTTGCTCCCTCGTGACGGCTGGACTACGGCCGGGTGTGCGACCCCTGGCACTGGGAGAGACGTCCGATCCGGCCCATGCGTGCACACGGAGCACGAGTGACCTCGGTCACCGCGTCCACACCTGGCCGGATTTCGGCCGTTCGCCTCGTGATGAGAGGCAGTTGGTCCCCTGGACGGCGGCGGTCCGGTGGGCTAGCTTCGCCCGCCATGAGGCGTTCGGGGAACACGCGACGCAGGGGACGGACGGGCCGACTGGTGGCGGCGGGGGTGGCGTGCGGGGCGGCGCTGGCCGCGCTGACCGTCCCGGCGGCCGAGGCTCGGACTCTTGGGCCGGGCGGCGGGGGAGTGCACTGGGCGGCGAAGGACACCGGGACCCCGCAGGTCCGCTTCCGGGGGCTCGCGGCCGTCGACCGGCACACCGCCTGGCTGGCGGGCACCGGCGGCACGGTGCTGCGCACCACGGACGGCGGATCGAGCTGGCGGAACGTCTCTCCGCCGGGGGCGGGCGACCTTCAGTTCCGGGACGTGGAGGCGTTCGACGCGCGGCACGCGGTGGTGCTGGCCATCGGCGAGGGCGAGGCCTCCCGTGTCTACCGCACCGACGACGGCGGCACGACCTGGGCCGAGTCGTTCCGCAACACCGACCCGAACGCCTTCTACGACTGCCTGGCCTTCTTCGACCGCCGCCACGGCCTCGCCATGGGCGACCCGGTGGACGGGAAGTTCCGCATCCTGTCCACGAGCGACGGCGGCCGTTCCTGGCGGGTACTGCCCACCGGGGGCATGCCGCCCGCCCTGGACGGCGAGGCCGGCTTCGCCGCGAGCGGGCAGTGCCTGGTCACCTCCGGTGCCAAGGACGTCTGGCTGGCCACCGGGGGCGGGGCCCACGCGCGCGTGCTGCACTCCGCCGACCGCGGACTGACCTGGACGGCGGCCGAGGCACCCGTACCGGCCGGCGATCCGGCCAAGGGCGTCTTCGCGCTCGCGTTCCGCGACCGCACCCACGGCCTCGCCGTCGGCGGCGACTACCGCCCCGGCCGGCCCTCGCCGTACGCCGCGGCCGTCACCGCCGACGGGGGCCGCACCTGGACCCCGGCCGCCACGCCCCCGCCGGACTACCGCTCCGGCGCCGCCTGGCTGCCGTACAGCCGCAGCGCCGCCCTCGCCGTCGGCCCCACCGGCACCGACCTGACGACCGACGGCGGCCGCACCTGGCGGACCATCGACACCGGCTCGTACGACACCGTCTCCTGCACGCCCGACCTGAGTTGCTGGGCGGCCGGCGAACAGGGCCGGGCGGCCCGGCTGGAGCGCTGAGCGCGGTGCCGGGTCAGCCGGGCGTCTCGCGGTACGGCTCCAGCTCGGGGGCGGTCTTCGTGGCCGTGAACTCCGTGACGCTGTACGTGCACACGCCGCCGACGGCGAACGGGTCGCGCGCGACGGCCGCCTCGATCAGGGCGCGGTCCTGCGCGACGGCCAGGATCACCCCGCCGTCCCGGGGGTTCTTGCGCCCGGAGGCGAGGAAGAGGCCCTTGGCGTACTGCTCCTCCAGCCAGGCCACATGGTCGGGGAGCAGGGCGTCGACGGCGTCGAGCGGTGCGGTGTAGGTCAGCTCCAGTACGAACATGATCACGAGGCTACCCCCGGGGTCCGACAGCCGGCCCCGGGCCGTACAGTTCTGCTCACCATGACGACCGTAGGCGTACCCGCGGGCTGGCCCGCGACCGAGGAAGAGGCCCGCGCCGTACAGGACGAGTTGCGCGGGCGGGTGGTGCGGGACGAGCCCGGACCGCCGCCCGCGCGGGGCCACGTCACCGGGGTCGACGTCGCCTACGACGACGACCTCGACCTCGTCGCCGCGGCGGCCGTCGTACTGGACGCCGCCACCCTGGAGGTGGTGGCCGAGGCGACGGCCGTGGGCCGGGTGTCCTTCCCCTACGTGCCCGGGCTGCTCGCCTTCCGGGAGATCCCCACCGTGCTGGCCGCCCTGGACCGGCTGCCGTGCCCGCCCGGCCTCGTGGTGTGCGACGGCTACGGTCTGGCCCATCCGCGCCGCTTCGGCCTCGCCAGCCATCTCGGCGTGCTCACCGGCCTGCCGGTCGTCGGTGTCGCCAAGAACCCGTTCACCTTCACGTACGACGAACCGGCCCCCGCGCGGGGCGCGTCCGCCGCGCTGCTCGCGGGGACCGAGGAGGTCGGGCGCGCCCTGCGCACCCGGGACGGGGTCAAACCGGTCTTCGTCTCGGTCGGCCACCGGGTGAGCCTGGACAACGCCGTGGCCCACACGCTGGCCCTGACCCCGCGCTACCGGCTGCCCGAGACCACGCGCCGGGCGGACGCCCTGTGCCGCCTCGCGCTGCGGGAGGCGGCACAGGGGGCGGTGCCGGGCGACGTTCAGGAGCCGGCGACGCGCCAGGCGCCGACCTCCTGATACGCCGAGTCGTACACGGCCGAGCCGTCGCCCGGTTCGAGGGCGTAGTGGTGCAGATTGCCGCCCCAGTAGCGCAGGATCCGTCCCAGTTCACGGGCCCGGTCCTGCGCCGACGCGCCCTCGTCCACGGTCACTTCGAGCACGAACTTCACGCTCTCCTCGCCTCCTTGCGGCTGCCGCCTGTCCGGGCTTCCATCGTGTCATTGAGGGACCCAGTGAGACTTTTGGACGCGGGGGAGCCAAGGGGTGGGGCACCATCGCGGCAAAGTCTCAAATTGCAGGGGCGGCAGCGAGTGACTGTCCGGCGGCCGCCACCCGGAAGGTGATCCCGGCGGCACACAGCCGCCCGGTGAGGGCGTCGCCCATCGCCTGTGCCGTGGTGACCTGCCCGGCGGTCGGCGGCAGGTCGTCGAAGGCCAGGCACAGGGCCGCCTCGGCGAACATCTTCGCCGTCTCGTCGTAGCCGGGGTCGCCGCCCGCGACCTCCGTGCACACCCGTCGGCCGCCGCCCTCGCCGACGAAACGCACCGAGAACCGGCTCCTCGCCCGCTTCTCCGCGCTCGGCCCCTCGCCCGGCTTCAGCCGGTCCGACAACCAGCGCCGCGCGGGCGGCAGCTGGGCCGCCGCCGCGACCGCGCCGACGGCGGCGATCCCGCCGAGGGCCACCGGCAGACGGCGTACCGCCGCGTAGTGCCGGTAGCGGAAGTCCGGGCCGTAGCGCTCCAGCGCCCGTGCCGAGCGGAGCACGATCTGCGGGTCGACGGTCGGCAGGGGCAGGGCCCACGCGCCGACCTCCCCGGCGAAGCGCGGCGCGCCCGCCGGCGCCGTGACCCGGCGCCCCGGCAGCCGCGGCTCGTGCCGCCCCCGGTCCCGCGCGGCGGCCAGCATCTGCCGGCCTCGGGCCATCTGGTTCAGCGCCGAGGCCAGGGTGCCGCCGGAGAAGGCCGCGTCGGCGCTCACGTACCCGTCCACCCGCAGCGGCACCCCCTCCGGGAGCTGCCGGACCGTGAAGTACGCGCCCAGGTCGTGGGGTACGGAGTCGAAGCCGCAGGCGTGCACCAGACGGGCGCCCGTCTCACGCGCGCGTGCGTCGTGCCGGACGTACATCAGGTCGATGAACTCCGGCTCGCCGGTCAGGTCCAGATAGTCGGTACCGGTGTCGGCACAGGCGGCGACCAGCTCCTGGCCGTACAGCACGTAGGGCCCGACGGTCGTGGCCACCACGCGCGCGTGCTCGGCGAGGGCACGCAGCGTGGCCGGTTCGGCCACGTCGGCCCGCAGTACGCCGATGTCCGTTCCACCGGGCAGCCGTTCGCGCAGCCGCTCCAGCTTCCGCTCGTCGCGGCCGGCGACCGCCCAGCGCAGGTCGTTGGGCGCGTGCGCGGCGAGGTACTCCGCGGTGAGGGCGCCGACGAAGCCGGTGGCTCCGAACAGCACGAGGTCGTAGGGACGATCCGTCCTTTTCATCCTGCTCATGACACCCCTTGGTCGTGCGGTCCGCGCCGCTGTCGGTGGCTGAGGCTAGCGTGAGTCGTGCGCACGCCGACGACCGGCCGGGCACTTGGCTAAGCGCTTGCTCGTTCAGGTCTTGTGTCGGATGGAACGCGTTCTTAGCATCACAGGTGTTACATCAGTTGTGTCACACACGCTTGGGGGCTGGACCATGACGACGGCAGCGAAGCCGGGGCAGGGCCCGCTCTCCGGTGTGCGCGTGGTCGAGCTGGCCGGCATCGGCCCGGGCCCGTTCGCCGCCATGCTCCTGGCCGACCTGGGCGCGGACGTCGTCCGGGTGGACCGGCCGGGCGGCCCCGGTCTCGCGATCGACCCCGCGTACGACGTCACGAACCGCAACAAGCGCTCGATCATGGTCGACCTGAAGGCCCCGGACGGCCCCGCGCGCGTGCTGGACCTCGCCGAGCGGGCCGACATCCTCGTCGAGGGATACCGCCCCGGTGTCGCCGAGCGGCTCGGCGTCGGCCCCGAGCAGTGCCACGCCCGCAACCCCCGCCTGGTCTACGGCCGGATGACCGGCTGGGGCCAGGACGGCCCGCTCGCCCACCGCGCGGGCCACGACGTGGCCTACATCGCGCTCACCGGCACCCTCGGCATGATCGGCCGCCCGGACGAGCCCCCGGCCGTCCCCGCCAACCTCCTCGGGGACTACGCGGGCGGCTCCCTCTACCTGGTGGTCGGCGTCCTCGCCGCCCTGCACCACGCGCGCGCGACCGGCACCGGACAGGTCGTCGACGCCGCCATCGTCGACGGCACGGCCCACCTGTCGGCGATGATCCACGGCATGCTCGCGGCCGGCGGCTGGCAGGACCGGCGCGCCGCCAACCTCCTCGACGGCGGCTGCCCCTACTACGGCACCTACGAGACCGCCGACGGCAAGCACATGGCCGTCGGCGCCCTGGAGGGCCGGTTCTACGAGGAGTTCCTGCGCCTGCTCGGCCTGGCGGACCTGGCCGACGCCCGCAAGGACTGGACCCGCTGGGGCGAACTGCGCGAGCGGATCGCCGCCCGCTTCAAGTCCCGCACCCGCGAGGAGTGGACGGCCGTCTTCGAGGACACGGACGCGTGCGTGGCGCCCGTGCTGTCCCTGCGCGAGGCCCCGCACCACCCGCACCTCGCCGCCCGCGGCACCTTCACCGACCACGGCGGCATCACCCAGCCCGCCCCCGCCCCCCGGTTCTCGGCGACGCCCACCACCGTCCGTACCGGCCCGGCCCTGCCCGGCGCGGACACGGGGACGGTGGTGCGGGAATGGGGGATACCGGCGACGGCGCACGACGACGCGTGAACGACGACCCGGTCGCGGGCGGCGACCGACCCCGCTCGGCCCATCCTTTCCGAAAGGCACATCAGTGAGCACCGAAGCGTACGTGTACGACGCGATCCGCACCCCGCGCGGCCGCGGCAAGGCGAACGGCGCCCTGCACGGCACGAAGCCCATCGACCTGGTCGTCGGACTCATCCACGAGATCCGCGCCCGCTTCCCCGGACTCGACCCGGCCGCCGTCGACGACATCGTGCTCGGCGTCGTCGGACCGGTCGGCGACCAGGGGTCCGACATCGCCCGGATCGCCGCGATCGCCGCCGGACTGCCGGACACGGTCGCGGGCGTGCAGGAGAACCGCTTCTGTGCCTCGGGCCTGGAGGCCGTCAACCTGGCCGCCGCCAAGGTCCGTTCGGGCTGGGAGGACCTGGTCCTCGCGGGCGGCGTGGAGTCGATGTCCCGCGTGCCGATGGCCTCCGACGGCGGCGCCTGGTTCAACGACCCGATGACCAACCTCGCCGTCAACTTCGTGCCCCAGGGCATCGGCGCCGACCTCATCGCCACCATCGAGGGCTTCTCACGCCGCGACGTCGACGAGTACGCGGCGCTGTCCCAGGAGCGCGCGGTCACGGCCTGGAAGGAGGGCCGCTTCGACCGTTCCGTGGTCCCCGTCAAGGACCGCAGCGGCCTGGTCGTCCTCGACCGCGACGAGCACCCGCGCCCCGGCACCACCGCCGACTCCCTCGCGAAGCTCAAGCCGTCGTTCGCGGACATCGGCGAACTGGGCGGCTTCGACGCCGTCGCGCTCCAGAAGTACCACTGGGTGGAGAAGATCGACCACGTCCACCACGCGGGCAACTCCTCCGGCATCGTGGACGGCGCCTCGCTCGTCGCCATCGGCTCCCAGGCGGTCGGCGAGCGCTACGGCCTCACCCCGCGCGCGCGGATCGTCTCCGCGGCCGTCTCCGGCTCCGAGCCCACCATCATGCTCACCGGTCCCGCCCCCGCCACCCGCAAGGCGCTCGCCAAGGCCGGCCTCACCATCGACGACATCGACCTGGTCGAGATCAACGAGGCGTTCGCCGCGGTCGTGCTGCGCTTCGTCAAGGACATGGGCCTCTCCCTCGACAAGGTCAACGTCAACGGCGGCGCCATCGCGCTGGGCCACCCGCTCGGCGCGACCGGCGCGATGATCCTCGGCAGCCTCGTGGACGAACTGGAGCGCCAGGACAAGCGCTACGGCCTCGCCACCCTGTGCGTCGGCGGCGGCATGGGCATCGCCACCGTCGTCGAGCGCATCTGAACTCCCCGCGGAACCACGAGACTTCAGCGACTTCAACGGAGACGACTGTCATGACCGAGAGCACCACCATCCGCTGGGAGCAGGACGACACCGGTGTCGTCACCCTCGTCCTGGACGACCCGAACCAGTCCGCGAACACCATGAACCAGGCGTTCCGCGCCTCCATCACGGCGATCGCCGACCGCGCGGAGGCCGAGAAGGACTCCATCCGCGGCGTCATCTACACCTCCGCCAAGAAGACCTTCTTCGCGGGCGGCGATCTCAAGGACATGATCAAGGCCGGTCCCGAGGACGCCCAGCAGGTCTTCGACAGCGCGACCGAGATCAAGAACGCGCTGCGCCGCATCGAGACCCTCGGCAAGCCGGTCGTCGCCGCCATCAACGGCGCGGCCCTCGGCGGCGGTTACGAGATCGCGCTCGCCTCCCACCACCGCATCGCCCTCGACGCCCCCGGCTCCAAGATCGGCCTGCCCGAGGTCACCCTCGGCCTGCTGCCCGCGGGCGGCGGCGTCACCCGCACCGTGCGCCTGATGGGCATCACGGACGCCCTGCTGAAGGTGCTGCTCCAGGGCACGCAGTACAACCCGCGCCGCGCCCAGGAGAACGGCCTGGTCCACGAGGTGGCCGCCACCCCGGAGGAGATGCTGGCCAAGGCCCGCGCCTTCATCGACGCGCACCCCGAGTCGCACCAGCCCTGGGACGTCCCGGGCTACCGGATCCCCGGCGGCACCCCCGCGAACCCGAAGTTCGCCGCCAACCTGCCCGCCTTCCCGGCCAACCTGCGCAAGCAGACGGCCGGCGCGCCCTACCCGGCCCCGCGCAACATCATGGCCGCCGCCGTCGAGGGCTCCCAGGTCGACTTCGAGACCGCGATCACCATCGAGACCCGCTACTTCACCGAACTGGTCACCGGCCAGACCGCGAAGAACATGATCCAGGCGTTCTTCTTCGACCTCCAGGCCGTCAACTCCGGCGCCAACCGCCCGAAGGGCGTCGAGTCCCGCACGGTCCGCAAGGTCGCCGTCCTCGGCGCCGGCATGATGGGCGCCGGCATCGCCTACTCCTGTGCCCGCGCGGGCATCGACGTCGTCCTGAAGGACGTCTCGGCGGAGGCCGCCGCCAAGGGCAAGGCCTACTCCGAGAAGCTGTGCGCCAAGGCCGTCGCCAAGGGCCGTACCAGCCAGGAGAAGGCGGACGCGCTGCTCGCCCGGATCACCCCGACCGGCGAGGCGGCCGACCTCGCGGGCTGCGACGCGGTGATCGAGGCCGTCTTCGAGGACACCGCGCTCAAGCACAAGGTGTTCCAGGAGATCGAGCCCGTCGTCGCACCCGACGCACTGCTCTGCTCCAACACCTCCACCCTGCCCATCACCACCCTCGCCGAGGGCGTGGAGCGCCAGGCCGACTTCATCGGGCTGCACTTCTTCTCGCCGGTCGACAAGATGCCGCTGGTCGAGATCATCAAGGGCGAGCGCACCGGCGACGAGGCCCTCGCCCGGGCCTTCGACCTGGTCCGGCAGATCAACAAGACACCGATCGTGGTCAACGACTCGCGTGGCTTCTTCACCTCGCGGGTGATCGGCCACTTCATCAACGAGGGCGTCGCCATGGTCGGCGAGGGCGTCGAGCCCGCCTCCGTCGAGCAGGCCGCCGCCCAGGCCGGCTACCCCGCGAAGGTGCTCTCGCTGATGGACGAGCTGACCCTCACCCTGCCGCGCAAGATCCGGAACGAGACGAAGCGGGCCGTGGAGGAGTCCGGCGGCACCTGGACCGCGCACCCGGCGGAGGCGGTCATCGACCGCATGGTCGACGAGTTCGGCCGCCCCGGACGCAGCGGCGGCGCCGGCTTCTACGACTACACCGAGGACGGCGGGCGCGCGGGGCTGTGGCCCGGCCTGCGCGAGCACTTCACGAAGCCCGGGCACGAGATCCCGTTCCGGGACATGCAGGAGCGGATGCTCTTCGCCGAGGCGCTCGACACCGTCCGGCTCCTGGAGGAGGGCGTCCTGACCTCGGTCGCCGACGCCAACATCGGCTCCATCCTCGGCATCGGCTTCCCCGGCTGGACCGGCGGTGTGCTCCAGTACATCAACGGCTACGACGGGGGCCTGCCCGGCTTCGTCACCCGCGCGCGGGAACTCGCCGAGACCTACGGCGACCGCTTCACCCCGCCCGCACTGCTCGTGGAAAAGGCGGACAAGGGGCAACGCTTCACCGACTGACCCCCGCCGCGGTCCGAACCCCGGCCCCAACGGGCGGCCGGGTCCCGACTGCCGGGACTCCGGCGGCCTGGGTTCCGGCTGTCTGGATTCCGGTGGTCCGGACTTCGGTGGCCTGGACTTCGACCGCCTGGACTCCAGCCGCCCGGGCCTCGGTCCGCCGAGTCTGGATCGGCCGGAGCCCCGGGGCCTGGATCGGCCGGAGCACGGATTGGCCCGAGCACGGATTGGCCCGAGCGCGGATTGGCCCGAGCTTGAATCGGCCGGGGCCCGGCCCGCCGGACTCCAGATCGTCTGGTCCGGGATTGTCTGGGCTCGGATCGCTTGGGCGCGCGGATTGTGTGGGCTCGGATCGTCCGGTCCCGGACCGATCGGGTGCGGAACCAGACGGGCTCCGGTGTCCCGGCTCCAGTGGCCCGGGCTCCGGTTGGCTGGATCATGATCGGCCGGGCACCTGGTCACCCGCCCCCGCCAGGGCCGCCTCGACCAGCCAGCCCTTGATCAGGCGTGCCCCGTTCAGCCAGGCCCCGACCCGGCCTGCCCCGACGAGCCTCCCCCCAACCAGGGCTGCCCCCAACCAAGGCCTGCCCCTGACCAGGCCCGGCCCCACCAGCCTGCCCCTGATCAGGTCGGCTCCGGTCCCGTCGGCTTCGGTGTGGTGGGATTCGAGACGCTGAGCCATTCGCGCAGTTCTTCCCGCAGGGAGCGCTGGAACGTCGTCAGGAGTGCCTGTACGACCAGGGGGTGCATGTGTGCCGACAGGGACTTCACGTCCCGGGTGGCGCGCTCGGCCACCTCGCCGCGGAAGAGCCGGGACAGCTCGCGGGCCGCGGCGCGCGAGTGCTCGACCAGCACCGTGCGCGCCGCGAGGATCGCCTCCTGAGAGAGCGGTACGTCGAGCAGTTGCACCCCGAGCCGGAGCAGCCCGGCATCGACCCGGAAGGTGCCGTCCGCCGTCTCGCGGACGACGTTCATCGCCGCCAGCCGCTCCACGTCCTCGGCGGACAGCGGCCGCCCGGCCCGCCGCTCCAGCTCCCGCCGGGCCACCGTGTCCACCGCGTCCGGCGCCCAGGACGCGACCACCGCGCGGTGAATGGCGAGGTCGTGCGGGGTGAGGTCGGCGGGCAGCTGCCGTACGTACCGCTCGATCGCCGCCAGCGTCATGCCCTGCTGCTGCAACTCCTCGATGAGGGCCAGCCGCGCCACGTGCCCGGGCCCGTACCGCCCGACCCGGCGCGGACCGATCACCGGCGGCGGGAGCAGCCCCTTGCTGCCGTAGAACCGGACGGTGCGGACCGTGACACCCGAGCGGGCGGCCAGCTCGTCGATGGTGAGGGTCGGCTCCCCGGTGTCGGTCGTCGCGTCGGTCGTCATGCGCAGCAGTATCGCTGTCTCACCAGGAGTGTGAAACCGGTGGTGAACATCGCGTGTCCTCCGAGTGGATCGTGTGAGAAGTAACGCTCTGTGATGTGGACCACCGCGTACCTGCGGATCTTTCTGGGAAGGTGCTGCCTTGGTCTGTGCCGCAACTCGACAGGGTGGTGCGGGCCTCGACCTGCACGACCCCCGGGCCCACGAGGCCCGGGCGCACCAGGAAGTGGAACCACCCGTGAGCAAGGAAGCCGTGGAATCGGCACAGGCCGCCGCCCCCCAGGTGGCCCAGAAGCCCGCGGACGCGGGCGACGCCGGTTACAGCAAGGACCTCAAGGCCCGCCACATCAACATGATCGCCATCGGCGGTGCCATCGGTACCGGCCTCCTCCTGGGAGCCGGTGGCCGACTGCACAACGCCGGCCCGGCACTGGCGCTGGCCTACCTGGTCTGCGGCGTCTTCGCCTTCTTCGTCGTGCGCGCCCTCGGCGAGCTCGTCCTGTACCGGCCGTCCTCCGGCTCCTTCGTGTCGTACGCGCGCGAGTTCCTCGGCGAGAAGGGCGCCTACGTCGCCGGCTGGATGTACTTCCTGAACTGGTCGACCACCGGCATCGCCGACATCACCGCGATCGCGCTCTACACGCACTACTGGAGCTTCTTCACCTCGATCCCGCAGTGGGTGCTGGCGCTGATCGCCCTCGCGGTGGTCCTGGCCGTGAACCTGATCTCGGTGAAGATCTTCGGCGAGATGGAGTTCTGGTTCGCGATCATCAAGGTCGCCACCATCGTCGGCTTCATGCTGATCAGCATTTTCCTGCTCGCCACCCAGCACAAGGTCGACGGCCACACCCCCGGCCTGAGCGTGATCAGCGACCACGGCGGCATCTTCCCGCACGGCCTGATGCCGGTCGTCCTGGTCATGCAGGGCGTGATCTTCGCGTACGCCGCGCTGGAGCTGGTCGGCGTGGCCGCCGGTGAGACCGCCGAGCCGGAGAAGATCGTCCCGCGCGCGGTGAACTCGATCATGTGGCGTGTCGGTCTGTTCTACGTCGGCTCGGTCGTCCTGCTCGCGCTGCTGCTGCCCGGCTCGGTGTACTCCGCCGACGAGAGCCCGTTCGTGACCGTTCTGTCCAAGATCGGTGTGCCGGCGGCCGGTGACGTCATGAACCTCGTCGTGCTGACGGCCGCCATGTCCTCGCTGAACTCCGGCCTGTACTCCACCGGCCGCATCCTGCGCTCGATGGCCATGGCGGGCTCGGCCCCCAAGTTCACCGCCAAGATGAGCCGCAGCCAGGTCCCCTACGGCGGCATCCTGCTGACCTGCGGGGTCTGCGTGCTCGGCGTCGGCCTGAACTACTTCGTGCCCAGCCAGGCCTTCGAGATCGTGCTGAACGTCGCCTCCCTCGGCATCATCAGCACCTGGGTGATCATCATGATCTGCCACATGGTCTTCGTCCGCCGCGCCCGCGCCGGCCTCGTGACCCGGCCGCACTTCCAGCTGAAGTTCAGCCCGGTCATCGAGATCGCCACCATCGCCTTCCTGCTGATCTGCCTCGGCATGATGTGGAACGACCCCGACGTCGGCCGGAAGACGATCCTGCTGATCCCGGTGATCGCCGTCATGCTCGTCGCCGGCTGGTTCGGCGTGCGCCGCCGGGTGTCCGCGAACGCCGAGACGGAACTCTCGCAGCTGACGAAGTAGCAGCTCAGGGCCACTGTCAGTGGCATCGCCTACGGTGGCGTCATGTCCGGGATCACATTCGTCCGGGGTGACGCCACCGTTCCGTCGGTCAAGGGCGCCGCACCTGGTCCCGGTACGACCACGGGGAGGCGGGGCATGACCTCACAGACCGGCGTGACGCGGACCGAGACGACGCACACCGGCACGACGGATGTGCTGGTGCTCGGCGGAGCCGGGGTGGACACGATCGTCCACGTCCCCGAGCTGCCGCTGCCGTACGCCGACAGTTACATGATCGACTCCGGGATCCGCACCCGCGCCGGGCAGACCGGCGACTTCGTCGCCGTGGGTCTCGCCGCCCTCGGCCTGCGCACCCACCACCTCGACCTGCTCGGCGACGACCCCGAGGGCGACCTCGTGCGCGCCCTGCACCGCGAGCACGGCATCGGGCTCACCGCGCTCCCGCAGCCCGCCGGGACCAGGCGCGCGGTCAACCTGGTCGGCCCGGACGGCCGCCGCCTGTCCCTGTACGACACCAGCCGTTCGCGCCCCGGCGACCGCTTCCCGGAGGAGACGCTGCGCGCGCTCGCCGCCGCGAGCCGGCACCTCCACGTGACCATCACCCAGCCCTGCGCCGAGGCACTGCCGGTGCTGACCGCGACGGGCGTGCCGCTCTCCACGGATCTGCACGACTGGGACGGCGAGAATCCGTACCACGAGCCGTTCGCGTACGCGGCCGACGTCGTCTTCCTGTCGGCTGCCGCCCTGGCCGACCCCGAGCGGACGCTGCGGCGCATCGCCGAGCGGGGCCGGGCCCGGACCGTCGTCGCCACCGCCGGTGCCGAGGGCGCGTACCTGCTGGCCGACGGCGAGCTGACCCGCGTGCCCGCCGAGACGCCGCCCGCGCCGGTGGTCGACTCCAACGGCGCGGGCGACGCCTTCGCCGCCGCGTTCCTCTACGGCCGCCTCGCCGGGGAGCCGCCGCAGACCTGCGCGCGCTACGGCGCGCTCGCGGGGGCCCACGCCTGCACGGTCCCGGCCTCCCGCACGGGGGCGCTGGGCCGGGACCAGTTGCTCAAGGCGGCGGCCGAGCCCAGACCCTGACGCGGCCCGGGATCAGTTCCCGTGGCCGCCGTGCGCCGCCTCGATCCTCTGCCACGACCTCGGCTGTGCCACCGTCACAGCCGTCGCGTCCGCCTTCACCAGCGACGCGGCGCGCGCCGCGGGCGCGGCCGGCTTCGACGGCTGGAAGAGCCAGGTGTCGAACAGCGCGGCAAGCGGCTTGCCGGACACCTGCTCGGCGTAGCGCTGGAAGTCGGCCACCGAGGCGTTGCCGTACGCGTGCTCCTGCGGCCAGCCCTTCAGGATGCGGAAGAACGCGTCGTCGCCGATCTCCTTGCGCAGCGCCTGGATGGCGAGGGCGCCCCGGTCGTAGACGGCGTCGTCGAACTGGTGGTCCGCGCCCGGGTCACCGGGCTTGACCGTCCAGAAGGCGTCGTCGGCGGGATGCGAGGCGTACACGTAGTCGGCGAGCTGCTGCGTGGTGCCCTCGCCCTCGTGCTCGGACCACAGCCACTGCGCGTACGTCGCGAAGCCCTCGTTGAGCCAGATGTCCTTCCAGTCCTTGAGCGACACGTCGTCGCCGTACCACTGGTGGGCCAGCTCGTGCACGACCACCGAGGCGTTGGCCCCCTTGGCGAACTGCTTCGGGCTGTAGTAGACGCGGCTCTGGGTCTCCAGCGCGTACCCGGTCGTGGTGTTCGGCACGTAACCGCCGGCCGTGCTGAACGGATACGGCCCGAAGTAGCCGCTCAGCCAGTCGACCAGCTCCCCGGTGCGCTCCACGCTGGCCCGCGCGGCCCCGTCGTTGTCGCCGAGGTCCTTGCTGTAGGCGTTGATGACCGGCACGCCACCGTCGGAGGTGCCGGTGGTGATGTCGAACCTGCCGATGGCGAGTGTGGCCAGATACGTCGCCTGCGGCTTGTTCTGCCGCCAGCTGTAGCGGGTCCAGCCCAGCTTCGAAGCCGTCGACTGGAGCGTGCCGTTGGAGATGACCTGGGTGCCGTCCGGCACGGCCACGGACACGTCGTAGGTGGCCTTGTCGCTCGGGTGGTCGTTGCTCGGGAACCACCACCAGGCGGCCTCGGGCTCGTCGGCGGCCACGGCGCCGTCGGGCGTGCGGTGCCAGGTGGTGAAGCCGTACGCGCTCTTCGTCGACGGCACCCCGCTGTAGCGGACGGTGACGGTGATCGGGGTGCCCTTGGCCAGCGGCGTCTTCGGCGTGACGACCAGTTCGTGCTGCTCGGCGTGCGTGAAGGCGGCCTTGGCGCCGTTGACCCGCACCTCGCTGACGTCCAGCAGGAAGTCCAGGTCGAAGCTGGACAGGTCCTGGGTGGTCTTCGCCAGGATCGTCGCCGTGCCCTGCAACTCGTCCGTCTTCGGCTGGTACTGCAGCCTGAGGTCGTAGTGCGAGACGTCGTACCCGCCGTTGCCGTAGTACGGGTAGTAGGGGTCGCCGATGCCCGGTGCGCCGGGGGTGTAGCTCGCGGCCGATGCCGGGATCGCCAGCAGGAGGGAGGCCGCCGCCAGTGCGCCCGGCGCGATGATTCTGCGGTGCACGTCAGCTCCAAGTCGTCGGGAGTGCAAGTGCGTTCGTGGGACATGCGTGGTGGATCTGTTCGGAGCCTATTCATTCCCTGTGCCCCCTGGCCTGTCCACGGTCCCCGCTGTCACACGATCGCCATTCAGCCGTCACGCGTCACCTGGGCCACCGTGGTGCCCTCTTCTGTCGGGGAGTTGACCGGGGTACCGTCCGCGCATGCCGAGACGTACGCGCTTCACGATCTGGAGACCGTTCGCGACAGCGGTCGCCGCCATCCTGACGGCCGCCTTCCTGACCCCGGCCGCCGCACAGGCCGCCGGCCCCGACAGCCGGGCCGCCCACGTGAGCCGGCCCGTCTACTCGTACGCCCATGCCGTCCGCGAGTCCGTCTGGGTGGACACGGGCCTCGACGGGGACGGCGACGGGAAGCCCGACCGGGTCGCCGCCGACATCGTCCGACCCGCCGAACCCGCCCGCGAGGGCCGCAAGGTGCCCGTCATCATGGACGCGAGCCCGTACTTCTCCTGCTGCGGACGCGGCAACGAGAGCCAGCTCAAGACGTACGACGCGCAGGGCCACGTCGTCCAGATGCCGCTGTTCTACGACAACTACTTCGTGCCGCGCGGCTACGCCTTCGTCGGCGTCGACCTCGCCGGCACCAACCGCTCCGACGGCTGCGTCGACGTCGGCGGGCGCTCCGACATCCAGTCCGCGAAGGCCGTGATCGACTGGCTGAACGGCCGCGCCAGGGCCTACACCAGCCGGACCGGCACACAGACCGTCAAGGCCACCTGGACCAACGGCAGAACGGGCATGATCGGCAAGAGCTGGGACGCCACGATTGCCAACGGCGTCGCCGCCACCGGCGTCCAGGGACTGAAGACCATCGTCCCGATCAGCGGCATCTCCTCCTGGTACGACTACTACTTCGCGCAGGGCGCCCCGCTGTACGACGGCGGCCCCGCCGACCTCGCCGGCGACGTCGAGAGCGACGCGGCGAAGGCCCACTGCGCGGCCGTGCAGAAGAAACTCACCGACGGCAGCCCGCGCAGCGGCGACTGGACGCCGCTGTGGACCGAGCGGGACTACGTCAAGGACGCGGCCGCGGTGCGCGCGAGCGTGTTCCTCGTGCACGGGATGCAGGACCTCAACGTCCGCACCAAGCACTTCGGCCAGTGGTGGGACGCCCTCGCGCAGCACGGGGTCGAGCGCAAGATCTGGCTCTCCCAGACCGGCCACGTCGACCCCTTCGACTACCGGCGCGGCGCCTGGGTCGACACCCTGCACCGCTGGTTCGACCATGAACTCCTCGGCTACGACAACGGCATCGACCGCGAGCCGATGGCCGACATCGAGCGCCACCCCGACCAGTGGGTGACCTCACGCGTCTGGCCCCCGCAGGGCACCCGCCCCGCCGCCCTGCACCCCGCCCCCGGCGCGCGGAACGGCGTCGGCACGCTCGGCCTGCGCCCGGCCGCCGGCACGGAGACCTTCACCGACGACCCGAAGCTGAGCGAGACCGACTGGGCGGCCCGTCTCACCACCCCCACCCCCGAGAAGGCCGGCTTCCTCACCGCACCGCTCACCCACGACCTGCGCCTGTCCGGGTCGTCCACGGTGACGGTGACCGCGACCCCGACCACCGCCTCGGCCCACCTGTCCGCCGTCCTGGTCGACCTCGGCCCGGACACCATCCGTGACTACGCCGACACCGCCGAGGGCATCACCACGCTGACCAACCGCACCTGCTGGGGCGAGAGCACGGCCGGGGACAGCGCCTGCTTCAAGGAGACCCGGGCCAGGACGGCCAAGGTCGACTACACCGTGTTCAGCCGCGGCTGGGCCGACCTCGGCCACCACGCCTCCCTCGGCAAGGGAGTTCCGCTCACCCCGGGCAGGGCCTACACGATGACCCTCGACCTCGCGGCCACCGACCACGTCGTCCCCGCGGGGCACCGCCTCGCACTGATCATCGCGGGCACGGACAAGGACCTCATCGACCCGCCGTCCACCCGGCCGGGCCTGACCGTCGCGCTGTCCGGTACGACGGCCCGCCTCCCGCTGGTGGGCGGCGCGGCGGCTTTCGCCCGGGCCACGTCGGGCTCCCCGGCCACGGCCACGGTTCCTGCAGCCCGGTCCCTGGAAGGGGTCCGCGCACCCCGGGCGGCCCAGCGCATCCCGGGGTAGCCGCGGCGTGCTCCTGCGCGCGGGGTGCCTGACCGTTGTCGGCGCCTCGCGGGCGCCGCGAACGGATGGGCTCAGGCGGCCGGAAACGCTAGTCCGGCCGCCTCCCGCGCGCACCCCCACGCCACCGTCACCCCGGCCCCGCCGTGCCCGTAGTTGTGCACCAGCACACGGCCGTCGGGAAGGGGCTGCCGTTCCAGCCGCACCGCGTCGCGGGCCGGCCGCAGCCCCACCCGGTGGCCGAGGACCCGCGCGCCCGCGATCCGAGGGCGGATCCGCGCGCAGCGGGCGACGATCGCCGCGGCGGTGGCCGGGTCCGGCTCCAGGGACCAGTCGTCCTCCTCCGCCGTACCGCCCAGCAGCAGGCCGTACGGCTGCGGGATGAAGTACGCCGAGTCGGCCCCGGAGTGCTCGACGGCGGTGAACCAGGTCGTCACCCCCGGGTTCGCCACGACGACCAGCTGCCCGCGCACCGGACGCACCTGCGGATCCGGTACCAGCGAACGGGCGCCCAGTCCCGTGCAGTTGACGACGACACCGGCGGGAACGGCCGTCAGATCGCTCACCTCGCGCCGCTCGACCGTCCCGCCCGCCTTCCCCAACCGCTCCCGCAGCCAGGCCAGATACACCGGCATGTCGATCACCGGCAGCCGCGCCGCCAGACCGTCCGGCACCTCCCGGAGCCCCGGCACCCGGCCGGCCCAGTCGCCCAGGTCGTCCAGCCGGGTCCCCTCGTGTACGCCGTCGACCAGGCGTACGCCCGTCTCCTCGGGGCGCCGCGCCTGCTCCGCGTACACGGCGAGGGACTCCAGTGCCCACGCGCCCGCCAGCCGCTCGGGTTCGATGCGGTACGGCCACCACAGGCCGCCCGCGACCGCCGAGGTCGTGTGCTCGGCGGGCTCCCGCGCCCACACCCGCACCCGCCGCCCGGACTCGGCCAGCAGCACGGCCGTCGTCAGCCCGGCGACCCCGTCCCCGACCACGATCACTTCGTCATTCGGCTCGTTGTCCACGCCTGGACGATAGAGCCTGCCCGGACGACCATGTCATGCTGCGATCGGATTCGTCCCGGTGTGGGGATACTCACCACATGTCTGCCGCATACGCGACCTTCGGCCTGGCACCGGCGACCCGCGCGGGCGGTGTCCTCGCCGACGGCCGCTACCAGGTCCACCGCGACTTCGTGGACTTCGTCGTGGACGGCCGTCCACTGCTCTTTCAGCTGTCCGACCTGGACGCGGTCTCCCCGCTCGCCTCGGACGTCCCGCCCGCCATCTTCACCGAGCAGGTGCGCGCGCTGCTGCTGGAGGCCGAACCGCCGCTCCCGGCCGGCCGGTTCGTCCTCTACGGCTGTCCCGAGTGCGAGGACCTGGCCTGCGGCGCGGTCACCGCCGTCATCGAGCGCGACGGCGAGGACTACGTCTGGCGGGACTTCGCCTGGCAGACGGACGAGCACGCCGACCTGGAGCGCAACGGCTATCCCGGCATGGGCCCGTTCCGGTTCCGCGGACCCGAGTACCGCGCCGCCCTGACCGCCCTGCGGGACGGCTGCGCCGCGCCCCGGCGCAGGGTGCTGCTGATCGGCGCCCGGGTGGCCGTCCTCGCCCGGCTGGCCGCCGCGCTGCGCACCATCGGCATCGGCGCCGACATCACCCAGGACGCGCGCGAGGTCACCGCCGAGGAACTGCGCGGCTACGGCGCGGTCGCCTTCGGCCGGGCGGTCGGCCCGGCCGAACGGGCCGCCGTGCTGCGGGCCTTCGAACAGGCCGGGGCCGAGGTCGCGGCGGTGGACGGACTCGCCCCGATCGTGCCGCTGCTCGTCGCCCAGATCGAGCACGCCCTCGGCCGCGGCCCGCTCCCGCGCCGCCCGCTGACCGCGCTGGCCGCGACCGGCACCACCGCGGACGTCGAGGTCGGCGCGGCATGCCGGGTGCGGATCACCGCGTACCGCCTCGACCGGCTGCACCGCACCCGCACCGAGGAGGTGTTCGACGGCGCCCTGGAGCCCGGCCGGCACCGGGTCCCGCTGGATCCACGGGCGGTCAGGGGCGAGGCGTACGTCGTCGCCCGGACGGCGGGGGACGTGCGCGCGGCGCCGGTCATCGGCGGGCGGGGCCGGCGGACCCGTTCCACGGCGACCGGCGGGAAACGCGGCTGAGACCGGGGCGCCGGGCGCATTAGGATCGGCGTCCTGATGACTGCCACCCTCGTCGCCAAGAACCTCGCCGCCGGGCACGGCGACCGCTCCCTCTTCTCCGGGCTCGACCTCGTCGTCGCGCCCGGCGACGTGATCGGGCTGGTCGGTGCCAACGGCGCGGGCAAGTCCACGCTGCTGAAGCTGCTCGCCGGGCTCGTCGCGCCCGAGCAGGGCGAGCTGCGGCTGTCCCCGCCGGCCGCGACCGTCGGCCATCTGCCGCAGGAGCCGGAGCGCAGGCCCGGGGAGACGGTCCGGGAGTTCCTCGCCCGCCGCACCGGCGTCGCCGAGGCCCAGCGCGTCATGGACGAGGCCACCCAGGCCCTGGTCGACGGGGCGCCCGGCGCCGACGACGCCTACGCGGTGGCCCTGGAGCGCTGGCTGGACCTGGGCGGCGCGGACCTGGACGAACGCGCGGAGGAGGTCGCCGACTCCCTCGGCCTCGCCGTCGGCCTCGACCAGCCGATGACCGCCCTCTCCGGCGGCCAGGCGGCCCGCGCCGGCCTCGCCTCGCTGCTGCTGTCCCGCTACGACGTCTTCCTCCTCGACGAACCGACGAACGACCTCGACCTCGACGGTCTGGACCGCCTCGAACGCTTCGTGACCGGCCTGCGCGCCGGCACGGTCGTCGTCAGCCACGACCGCGAGTTCCTCACCCGCACGGTCACCAAGGTCCTCGAACTCGACCTCGCCCAGCGGCAGATCAACCTCTACGGCGGCGGGTACGAGGCCTACCTGGAGGAGCGCGAGGTGGCCCGGCGGCACGCCCGCGACGACTACGAGGAGTACGAGGGGAAGAAGAGCGCCCTCCAGGACCGCGCGCAGATGCAGCGGTCCTGGATGGACAAGGGCGTGAAGAACGCCCGGCGCAAGGCGGGCAACGACAACGACAAGATCGGCCGCAAGTTCCGCAGCGAGGCCAGCGAGAAGCAGGCCGCCAAGGCCCGGCAGACCCAGCGCATGATCGAGCGCCTGGAGGTGGTCGAGGAGCCGCGCAAGGAGTGGGAGCTGCGGATGGAGATCGCCGCCGCCCCGCGCTCCGGCGCGGTCGTGGCGACCCTGCGCGACGCCGAGGTCCGGCGCGGCGGCTTCACCTTCGGGCCGGTGTCCCTCCAGATCGACTGGGCGGACCGGGTCGCGATCACCGGGGCCAACGGCGCCGGCAAGTCCACCCTGCTCGGCGCGCTGCTGGGCCGTGTCCCGCTCGACGCGGGCCACGCCGCCCTCGGCCCCGGCGTCCTGGTCGGCGAGGTCGACCAGGCCCGCGGGCTGTTCCACGGCCCCGAGACCCTGCTCGACGCCTTCTGCGCGGCCGTCCCGGACACCGAGCCGGTCGAGGTGCGCACCCTGCTCGCCAAGTTCGGGCTGAAGTCCGGCCATGTGCTGCGCCCGGCCGCGACCCTCTCCCCGGGCGAGCGCACCCGCGCCGCCCTCGCCCTGCTCCAGGGCCGGGGCGTCAACCTGCTGGTCCTGGACGAGCCGACGAACCACCTCGACCTGCCCGCCATCGAGCAACTGGAATCGGCCCTCGACTCCTACACCGGCACGCTCCTGCTCGTCACCCACGACCGCCGCATGCTGGACGCGGTCCGGGTGACCCGCCGCCTGGAGGTGGCGGACGGGAAGATGACAGAGCGCTAGCACCCCGTCGGATCACGTCGCGGGCGTTCCGGGACGCACGAAGGCGCCCTCCGGGGCGGAGGGCGCCTTGTCAGCCGACCGGGACGGATGGGTGGGTGGGAAAACCCGTCCCCCGGCCGAAGCCCCGCAGGGTCAGCGCTTCTTCGGGTCGAGCAGACCCGCGCGGCGCAGCGCGTCGGCCATGGCGCTGTTCGCCGGGGCCGGCGCCTGCCGTCCGCCCCGGTCGCCGCCGCCCCGGCCCTGCCGCTGGCCCTGCGCCTGGCCGCCGCCCTGCCGCTGCTGGGGCGGCCGGCCGCCGCCGCGCTGCTGGCGTCCGCCGCCCTGGCCCTGACCGCCCTGCGGGGCCGCCTCGTCGTCCAGGCGCAGGGTCAGCCCGATCCGCTTGCGCGGGATGTCCACGTCCAGGACCTTCACCTTGACGATGTCCCCGGGCTTGACGACGTCCCGCGGGTCCTTGACGAAGGTCTTCGACATCGCGGAGACGTGCACCAGCCCGTCCTGGTGGACGCCGACGTCCACGAACGCGCCGAAGGCCGCCACGTTCGTCACCACGCCCTCCAGGATCATCCCGGCGGACAGGTCGGAGATCTTCTCGACGCCCTCCTTGAAGGTGGCCGTCTTGAACGCCGGACGCGGGTCGCGGCCCGGCTTCTCCAGCTCCTTGAGGATGTCGGTGACCGTCGGCAGACCGAAGGTGTCGTCCACGAAGTCGGCGGGCCGCAGCGAGCGCAGCGCGCCCGTGTTGCCGATGAGGGACGCCACCTCCTGGCCGCTGGTCTTCACCATGCGGCGCACCACCGGGTACGCCTCGGGGTGCACGCTGGAGGCGTCCAGCGGGTCGGCGCCGCCGCGGATGCGCAGGAAGCCCGCGCACTGCTCGTACGCCTTCGGGCCGAGCCGCGCCACGTTCTTCAGCTCCGCGCGGGAGGTGAAGGGGCCGTTGGCGTCGCGGTGCGCCACGATGTTCTCGGCGAGGCCCGAGGAGATGCCCGACACCCGCGAAAGCAGCGGTGCGGACGCGGTGTTGACGTCCACCCCGACGCCGTTCACACAGTCCTCGACCACCGCGTCCAGCGAGCGGGACAGCTTCACCTCGGACAGGTCGTGCTGGTACTGGCCGACGCCGATCGACTTGGGGTCGATCTTGACCAGCTCGGCGAGCGGGTCCTGGAGCCTGCGGGCGATCGACACGGCGCCGCGCAGCGACACGTCCATGTCGGGCAGCTCCTGGGAGGCGAACGCGGAGGCCGAGTACACGGACGCGCCGGCCTCGGACACCATCACCTTGGTGAGCTTCAACTCCGGGTGCCTGGTGATGAGTTCACCGGCGAGCTTGTCGGTCTCGCGGGACGCCGTGCCGTTGCCGATCGCGATCAGGTCGACCGCGTGCTCCTGGGCGAGCCGGGCCAGCTTGGCGAGGGCCTCGTCCCACTTGTTGGCCGGGACGTGGGGGTAGATCACGTCCGTGGCGACCACCTTGCCGGTCGCGTCGACCACGGCGACCTTCACACCCGTACGGAAACCGGGGTCCAGGCCGAGCGTCGCACGCGTGCCGGCCGGGGCTGCCAGCAGCAGGTCGCGCAGGTTCGCCGCGAAGACGTTCACCGCCTCGTCCTCCGCGGCCGTGCGCAGCCGCAGCCGCAGGTCGATGCCGAGGTGGACCAGGATGCGGGTGCGCCAGGCCCAGCGGACCGTGTCCGACAGCCACTTGTCGGCCGGGCGGCCCCGGTCGGCGATCGCGAACCGGTGCGCGACGATGCCCTCGTACGACGACGGGCCGGGCTGCTCGCCCGGCTCCTCCGGCTCCAGGACGAGGTCGAGGACCTCCTCCTTCTCGCCGCGCAGCATCGCGAGGATCCGGTGCGAGGGCAGCTCGGTGAACGGCTCGGCGAAGTCGAAGTAGTCGGCGAACTTGGCGCCCGCCTCCTCCTTGCCGTCGCGCACCTTCGCGGCCAGCCGCCCGCGCACCCACATGCGCTCGCGCAGCTCGCCGATCAGGTCGGCGTCCTCCGAGAACCGCTCGGTGAGGATCGCCCGCGCGCCGTCCAGCGCGGCCTGCGGGTCGGCGACGCCCTTGCCGGCGTCCACGAACGCGGCGGCCGCCGCCAGCGGATCCACCGACGGATCGCCCAGCAGGCCCTCGGCCAGCGGCTCCAGCCCCGCCTCACGCGCGATCTGTGCCTTCGTGCGCCGCTTGGGCTTGTACGGGAGGTAGATGTCCTCCAGTCGCGCCTTGGTCTCGGCGCCGCGGATCCGCGCCTCCAGCTCGTCGGTGAGCTTGCCCTGCTCGCGCACCGACTCCAGGATCGCGGCCCGCCGTTCCTCCAGCTCCCGCAGGTAGCGCAGCCGCTCCTCGACCGTGCGCAACTGCGCGTCGTCGAGCATCTCGGTCGCTTCCTTGCGGTAGCGGGCGATGAAGGGCACCGTCGAACCGCCGTCGAGCAGCTCCACCGCGGCCTTCACCTGCCGCTCCCGTACGCCGAGCTCCTCGGCGATCCTGCCTTCGATGGATCCCACGCTGATGGATCCGCTGGACCCGGGTGTCGTCACGATCCCGTACCGCCTTCTCCACTGAGGTTGCGCGGCAATTGTGGCAGGTGGCACCGACAACCGGCGGTCAGGGCGGTCCACCGGCGGGCCGCGGATCCCCGCACGGGACCCCGACGATGGCAGAAAAGGTGGGAAACTCGTCATTGCAGCCATGACCCGGGGCGGCGAAGACTGGGGGACATGCCGCAGCGCACGCTCCTCTTCGTCCTCTTCGACGGCGTCCAGAGCCTCGACGTCACCGGCCCGATGGAGGTGTTCGCCGGCGCCGAGAACCACACGCCGGGGTCGTACCGGATCCGCACCGCCTCCCTCGACGGCGGTCCGGTGCGTACGTCCAGTGGCCTGACCCTCGTCCCCGACGGGGCGCTCACCGCGGCGTCCGACCCGCACACCCTGGTGGTCCCCGGCGGCGCGGGCACCCGCGCGCCCGACGAGCGGCTGATCGACTGGCTGCGCGCCCACGGCCCGCGCGCCCGGCGCCTGGTCTCCGTGTGCACCGGCGCGATCCTGCTCGCCGCGGCCGGACTGCTCGACGGCCGCCGGGCGACGACCCACTGGGCCTACTGCGACAAGCTCGCCCGGGACCACCCGGCGGTCACCGTGGAACCGGAGCCCATCTACGTCCGGGACGCAGAGGTCGCCACCTCGGCGGGGGTGACCTCCGGCATCGATCTCGCGCTGGCCCTGGTCGAGGAGGACCTGGACCGGGACGTCGCCCTCGACATCGCCCGGCGCCTGGTGGTCTTCCTGCGCCGGCCCGGCAACCAGGCGCAGTTCAGCGCCCAGTTGGCGGCCCAGACGGCGCAGCGCGCGCCGCTGCGGGAGGTCCAGCGGTGGATCACCGAGCACCCGGCCGGCGACCTGACGGTCGACTCGCTCGCCGCGCGGGCCCGGCTCTCGCCGCGCCACTTCGCGCGCGCGTTCCGCGAGGAGACGGGCCTGACCCCCGGCCGCTACGTCGACCGCGTCCGCCTCGAACACGCCCGCCGCCTCCTGGAGGACACCACCGACGGCATCGAGGAGATCGCCCGCGCCGGCGGCTACGGCACCCCCGAGGCCATGCGCCGGGCCTTCCTGCGCGCCCTCGGCACACCCCCCGCGGAGTACCGCAGGCGCTTCCGCCCGGCCCCGGCCCGCTGACCGCCCGGAACACCCACCGAAGGAGATCACCGTGCAGATCGTCCTGGTCGTCTACGACCGCTTCACCGCCCTGGACGTCGTCGGACCCTACGAGATCCTCAGCCGGCTGCCGGACGCACAGCTCGCCTTCGTCGCCGAGCGGCCCGGCCCCGTCAGCACCGACACCGGGTTCCTCGCCGTCACCGCCGACCGGGCCCTGGACGAGGTGCCGCACCCGGACCTCCTGGTGGTCTCCGGCGGGCCCGGCACCAGGGCCCAGCTGGAGAACCCCGCCCTGCTCGACTGGCTGCGCGCCGCCGACGCGGCGAGCACCTGGACGACCTCGGTCTGCTCGGGCTCGCTGCTGCTCGCCGCCGCGGGACTGCTGCGCGGCCGCCGCGCGACCAGCCACTGGAGCGCCCTGGAGGTGCTGGCGGAGTTCGGCGCCGAACCGACCGGGGAGCGGGTGGTGACCGACGGCAAGTACGTCACCGCCGCCGGGGTCTCCGCCGGAATCGACATGGCGCTCACCCTGACCGGCCGGATCGCGGGCGACGAACACGCCCAGGCCGTCCAGCTGCTGACGGAGTACGACCCCCGGCCGCCGTACGACGCCGGTTCCCCGGACAAGGCGCCCGCGCACCTCGTCGAGGAGCTCCGCACGGGCGGCCGGTTCAGCCTGACGCAGCCGCGCTCCAGGTGAAACGGGGCGGGCGGCGCTCCAGGAACGCGGCGACCCCCTCCGCGCTGTCGGGGTTGCCGCGCGCCTGCTCGGCCCAGTGGCCGTCCCGGTCCGTCCGGCCGTCGGCGAACTCCTTCGCGGCGGCCTGCGTCAACTGTGAGCGGGAGACCAGGATCCCGGTCAACTCCGCCACCCGCTTGTCCAGTTCGCCGTCCGGCAGCACCTCGTCCACGAGCCCGGTGGCGAGCGCCCGCCCGGCGTCGATCAACTCGGCCGTGTACAGCAGGTACTTGGCGGTACCCGGGCCGACGAGCGAGACCAGCCTGCGGGTCGAGGAGGCCGGGTAGACGATGCCGAGCCGCGCCGGGGTCACCCCGAACAGCGCGCTCTGCTCCGCCAGCCGCAGATCGCAGGCCGCCGCGAGCTGCGCACCGCCGCCCACACAGTGCCCGCGCACCGCGGCCACGGCCGGCTTCGGAAACGCCGCGAGCGCCTCCTCGGCCGCCACGGCGAGCGTCTGCGCCTCCTGCGGCGAGCCCCGCAGCGTGCTGATGTCCGCGCCCGCGCAGAAGGTCCCCCCCTCCCCGGTCAGCACCAGCGCCCGCACCCCCGGATCCCGCGCGAAGGCGTCCAGCAGCGGGGGCAGCGCCCGCCACATCGCGGCGGTCATGGCGTTGCGCTTGGCCGGGTGACGGATGACGACGGTGGCGACGGCGCCTTCGACGTGGTGCGACAGCTGGGGCTCCATGGGCGGGATGCTATGCGCCGGTGCGCGTCACAGCGCACCCCACCCCCGGGGAAAAATGGGGAAAAATAAGGAGAGACCTGGGTAAATAGTGTCGTGAGGGTGCGAGGGAGGCTGTGATGGCCGGAGCCAGGAAGCGGAAGGACAGCGCGACGAGCCTGCGCCGTGGTTTCGGCCTGCTCGCGGCGCTCGGCGTGATCCTCGTCCTCGCCGGACTCGTCGGACTCCTCTACACCGCCGTCGCCACCCTGACCTCGATGCTGCTGTTCGGCTGGCTCCTGCTGACCGGCGGGATCGTCGGCCTCGCGCACGCGGTCCAGGCCCGCGGCACCAGCTACTTCTGGCTGGGCGTCATCGTGGCCGCCCTGAACATCGCGGCCGGCGTCGTCGTCATCCGCCTGCCCCACGCCACGGCCGCCGCCCTCACCATGTTCGCCGCCCTGCTGTTCCTCACCGCAGGCATCTTCCGGCTGGCCGGCGGCCTGGTCGTCCGCGGGCCGCAGCTGGGCTGGACGCTCCTCCTCGGAGCCTTCGACCTGCTGCTCGGGATCCTGGTCCTCGGCTCCTGGCCGAGCAGCAGTCAGTACGTGATCGGCACGTTCTTCTCGCTGTCCCTGCTCTTCGACGGCCTCGGTCTCGTGGCCACCGGCTACGGCGGTCGCCGTGTCGTGGGGCTCGTCTCGGGGAAGGGCGGACCCAAACCCGTACAACCCGAATAGTTCGCGAAGCGGCGCCCGGAGGGACAGGAAACAGTCCCACACGTGACCGGGTCATACGCACTCGGTCACAAAGCGCTCGATACCCGCTGACTTGTGTTCAGGTATCCGGCCCGGAGCGGATCGTTACCAACACTCGACGTGTGGTGACAATCGAGCGCGAGGGTGGCGACCGGACGATGGACAACCACGGGCGCGGGGACGTCCCGGGCCCAGCGGGGGGCGCCGAGCGCCCGCCCGATCCACTGCCGTACGAGGGCGTCTGGCGGTTCACCGCTCCGGCCGTGGACGCCTCGGTCCCGCAGGCCCGGCACGCTGTGCAGGACCTGCTGCTGCGCCAGGGCGTACCGGTCTCCGACGAGCTGGAGTACGGCCTGCTGCTGATCGTGTCCGAGCTGGTCACCAACGCGGTCCGGCACGCGGCGCTGCTGTCGCCGATGCTGGCCGTGGAGGTCGCCGTCGGAGCCGAGTGGGTGCGGGTGTCCGTGGAGGACAACCACCCCTACCGGCCGACCGCCCTGGAGGCCGACCACGGCCGGACCGGCGGCCGGGGCCTGCTGCTGGTCCGCGAGGTGGCCCGGGAGGCGGGCGGCGCCGTCGACGTGGAGCACACCGCGAGCGGCGGCAAGGTGATCTGGGCCGCCCTGCCGCTCAAGCCCGCGACACTGCCGTAGCGCTGAACCGGCGTGCCGCTCACCGGGCCGCAGAGGAGGTCACCAGCCCGCGGACGGGCCGGTCAGCTCCCTGATCGCCGGGCGGGCGGCGTCCAGCACGGTCATGAACCAGGCCGAGAACGGGTCGCGGGCATGCCGCTCCGCCAGCTCGGCCGCCGTCACGAAGGCGGCCTCGGCGACCTCGTCCGCGTCCGGCGCGAGCGGTGCCTGCACCAGGCCGACGAACAGGTGGTTGAACTCCTGCTCCACCAGGCCCGAGGCAGGGTCCGGGTGGTTGTAGCGGACCGTGCCGGCCTCCGCGAGCAGCGAGGGGGACACCCCCAGCTCCTCGAAGGTGCGCCGGGCCGCCGCCGCGAACGGCGCCTCACCGGGGTACGGGTGACCGCAGCAGGTGTTGGACCACACGCCGGGGGAGTGGTACTTGCCGAGCGCCCGCTGCTGGAGCAGAAGCCTGCCCTGCTCGTCGAAGAGGAAGACCGAGAACGCGCGGTGCAGCTGCCCCGGGGGCTGGTGGGCGGCGAGCTTCTCCGCCGTGCCGATCGTCACACCCTTCTCGTCGACCAGTTCCAGCAAAATCTGCTCTGCGGTGCCCGTCGACGAGCTGTGCGTCGCGGTGGCAGGTGTGATCGGCATACCCATCCTTCGCCTCGTTCTTCGCACCCCAAGTCTGCCGTACGAATCCGGCACTCCCGGCACTTCCCCGCACGTCCGCGCGCGGCGCCGTACCGGGACGGGGACCCGGTAGATCATCGTGCCCGGCAGGCCGCGCCCGGAACCGCCCGCCAGGGCGAACGCCCGTACTGATGTTCAGTGGCACAGGCGTGCCTCGTGCTCCGCGTGCCCGCCGCACACCGCGAGCAGCGCGTGGCCCCACGGGTGGGGGGTATGGGGCAACGCGGTACGTCAGCTGCCGTGGTGGAGCTGCCAGCCCTGCCAGGCCGAGGCGACCATCTCCCGTACGTCGCGCCGGGCCCGCCAGTCCAGTTCGCGGGCGGCGCGCTCGGCGGAGGCGACCGCGCGGGGCGCGTCGCCCGGGCGGCGCGCTTCGGTCACCGGCGCGCGGCGGTCCCCGGTGACCTCGCCGACGACCGTGATCAGCTCGCGCACCGAGACGCCCTCGCCGCGCCCGATGTTCAGCGTCAGGTCGCCCGCCGCGCCCTCCCCGCGGAGCCGGCGTGCCGCCGCCAGGTGGGCCTCGGCCAGATCGGCCACGTGGATGTAGTCCCGCACGCAGGTGCCGTCCGGCGTCGGATAGTCGTCGCCGAAGATCCGCGGGGCCTCGTCGCGGGTGAGCCGGTCGAAGACCATCGGGACGATGTTGAACACGCCCGTGTCCGCCAGTTCCGGCGCCGCGGCGCCCGCCACGTTGAAGTACCGCAGGCACACCGTGGAGATGCCGTACGCCGCTCCCGCCGCCCGCACCAGCCACTCCCCGGCCAGCTTGGTCTCGCCGTAGGGGTTCACCGGGGCGCAGGGCGTGTCCTCGGTGATCAGGTCCACGTCCGGGTTGCCGTACACGGCCGCCGAGGAGGAGAACAGCAGCCGCCGGATGCCGGCCCGGGCGACCGCGTCCAGCAGCGTGCCGAGGCCGCCCACGTTCTCCCGGTAGTAGCGGGTCGGCTCGGCCACCGACTCCGCGACCTGCTTGCGCGCCGCGAGATGGACGACGCCCGTGACGTCGTACTCCCGCAGGACCCGGGTCAGCCGGTCCCCGTCCAGTGTCGAGCCCTCGACGAGCGGGACGTCGGCGGGCAGCCGCGCCGGCACCGCGGCCGACAGGTCGTCCAACGCCACGACACGCTCCCCGGCGTCCGTCATGGCCCGCGCCACATGCGCCCCGATGTATCCGGCTCCGCCGGTGATCAGCCACGTCATGGTCGCCCAGCCTAGGCCGATCGCCCGCGTGTCTCCTTTGCCAGGGCTTACCCGGGTCTGCGCCGCCGGGTTTGTGGGCGGGCCCCCGTTTCCCCGATGATGATCGCGGCAAAGGCCGGGGCAGGCACCGTGGACCGGGCCGTGAACGGCCGGTGAACTCAGGTCCGGAACCATCCGATAGCCTCTGCCGACACCCGGGTGCCGCAGGCAGGCGCCCCACCATGCAAGCGACCGGCGCCCGCGCGCCGACACCCAGGGAGTGAGTTCGGTTGTCGACCGCCATCGTCACCGGTCAGCCGGTCCCCGGATCGTCACTGGAGGACGATCTGCGGTCCCTCGGTTTCGACGTCCTGGTGGCAGTGGACGCCGCGGAGGCCGAGACCGCGCTCGCCGCGGCTCCGGCCGCCGAGCGCGTGGCCCTGGTCGACGCCCGCTTCGTCGGTCACCCGCACGCACTGCGCCTCGGCCTCACCGACCCGCGCTTCCCGCTCGCCGCGGTCCCCGGCGCCGTCACCGCCGGGCCGGCCGCCCGGCAGGCGCTGACCCGGGCCGTGGCCCGCGAGACCTCCGCGGGCAGCAGCGGCGGTACGGCCCTCGCCGTCGGCAGCCTCGCCGACCGCATCGTCACCGCCCTCGACGCCGACGGCAGCGAGGTGCACCGGCCCGAGCTGGGCAGCCTGGTCGCCGCGGTCCCCGCCGACCCGCAGGCGCGCAACGAGGCGCGGCAGGCCGTCGCCGCCGTGGACGACGAGGCCGTACGCCTGAAGTCGGCCGTGAAGTCCCGCGACGGCTTCTTCACCACGTTCTTCATCAGCCCCTACTCGCGCTACCTCGCCCGCTGGTGCGCCCGCCGGGGCCTGACCCCGAACCAGGTCACCACGGCCTCGCTGCTCACCGCCCTGATCGCGGCCGGCTGCGCGGCGACGGGCACGCGCGCGGGGTTCGTCGCCGCCGGCGTGCTGCTGATCGCGTCCTTCGTGCTCGACTGCACCGACGGCCAGCTCGCCCGCTACGCCCTGAAGTACTCCACGCTCGGCGCCTGGCTCGACGCCACCTTCGACCGGGCCAAGGAGTACGCCTACTACGCAGGCCTCGCCCTCGGTGCGGCCCGGGGCGGTGATGACGTGTGGGCCCTCGCGCTCGGCGCGATGATCCTGCAGACCTGCCGGCACGTGGTCGACTTCTCCTTCAACGAGGCCAACCACGACGCCACCGCCAACACCAGCCCCACCGCCGCCCTCTCCGACAGGCTCGACAGCGTCGGCTGGACGGTCTGGCTGCGGCGGATGATAGTGCTGCCGATAGGTGAGCGCTGGGCGATGATCGCCATCCTCACCGCGGCCACCACCCCCCGGATCACCTTCTGCGTCCTGCTCGTCGGCTGCGCCCTCGCGGCGACGTACACCACGGCCGGCCGCGTGCTGCGCTCCCTGACCCGCAGGGCGCGGCGCACCGACCGGGCCGCCCGGGCACTCGCGGACCTCGCCGACTCCGGCCCGCTCGGCGAGGCCGTACGGCGGGCGGCCAAGGGGGGCCTGCCCGGCCTCGCCGTGCCGGCCGTCGCCTTCCTCGGCGGTGCCGCGGTCGTCACCAGCTGCGCCCTCACCGCAAACGGCTCGCCGCTGCCCGTGATCGGTGCCCTGCTCTACGTCCTGACCTCGGCACTCGCCGTCGCCCGCCCCCTCAAGGGCGCCCTCGACTGGCTGGTCCCGCCCTTCTTCCGGGCCGCCGAGTACGGCACCGTCCTGGCCCTCGCGGGCAAGGCGGGGGTGAACGGAGCGCTTCCTGCGGCTTTCGGGCTGGTGGCCGCCGTCGCCTACCATCACTACGACACGGTGTACCGCATCCGCGGCAACGCCGGAGCACCCCCGGCCTGGCTGACGCGCGTCATCGGGGGGCACGAGGGGCGGACGCTGCTCGTCGCCGTCCTGGCCGCGGTGCTCACCGCTTCGCAGTTCACGGTCGCGCTCACGGTCCTCGCCGTGTCCGTCGCCCTCGTGGTGCTCGCCGAGAGCATCCGCTTCTGGGTGTCGTCTCATCTCGGAGGCGCACCCGCCGTACACGATGAAGGAGAACCCGCATGATCGGCCTCGTGCTGGCGGCCGGCGCCGGACGGCGTCTGCGCCCCTACACCGACACCCTGCCCAAGGCGCTGGTGCCGGTGGGGCCGGCAGGTAGGGAGGACTCGATCACGGTGCTCGACCTCACCCTCGGCAACTTCGCGGAGATCGGTCTGACCGAGGTCGCGGTCATCGTCGGCTACCGCAAGGAGGCCGTGTACGAGCGCAAGGCGGCGCTGGAGGCGAAGTACGGCCTCACGCTCACCCTCATCGACAACGACAAGGCCGAGGAGTGGAACAACGCCTACTCCCTGTGGTGCGGCCGTGACGCCCTCAAGGACGGCGTGATCCTCGCCAACGGCGACACCGTCCACCCGGTCTCCGTCGAGAAGACCCTGCTCGCCGCGCGCGGCGAGGGCAAGAAGATCATCCTCGCCCTCGACACCGTGAAGTCCCTCGCGGACGAGGAGATGAAGGTCGTCGTCGACGCCGAGAAGGGCATGACGAAGATCACCAAGCTGATGGATCCCGCCGAGGCCACCGGCGAGTACATCGGCGTCACCCTGATCGAGGGCGACGCCGCCCCCGACCTGGCCGACGCGCTGAAGACGGTCTGGGAGACCGACCCGCAGCAGTTCTACGAGCACGGCTACCAGGAGCTGGTCGACCGCGGCTTCCGCATCGACGTGGCGCCGATCGGCGACGTCCCGTGGGTCGAGATCGACAACCACGACGACCTGGCCAAGGGGCGGGAGATCGCGTGCCGCTACTGACCCGGCTGATCCCCTCGCCGGTCGTCGTGGACATCCGCCCGGGTGCCCTGGACGACCTGGCCGGAGTCCTCGCCGACGAGCGCATCGCGCAGTCCGGCCGGCTCGCCGTCGCCGTCAGCGGCGGCTCCGGCGCCCGGCTGCGCGAGCGCCTCGGCCCCTCGCTGCCCGGCGCCGCCTGGTTCGAGGTGGGCGGCGGCACCCTGGACGACGCGATCCGGCTGGCCGGCGACATGAAGTCCGGCCACTACGACGCCGTCGTCGGGCTCGGCGGCGGCAAGATCATCGACTGCGCCAAGTTCGCCGCGGCCCGCGTCGGCCTGCCCCTGGTCGCCGTGCCGACGAACCTCGCGCACGACGGTCTGTGCTCGCCGGTCGCGACGCTGGACAACGACGCGGGGCGCGGCTCCTACGGGGTGCCGAACCCGATCGCGGTCGTCATCGACCTGGACGTGATCCGCGAGGCCCCGGCCCGCTTCGTCCGGGCCGGTATCGGGGATGCGATCTCCAACATCAACGCGGTCGCCGACTGGGAACTGTCGAACCGGGTCAACGGCGAGAAGATCGACGGTCTCGCCGCCGCCATGGCCCGCCAGGCCGGCGAGGCGGTGCTGCGCCACCCCGGCGGCATCGGTGACAACGACTTCCTCCAGGTGCTCGCCGAGGCGCTCGTCCTCAGCGGTATCTCGATGTCGATCTCCGGCGACTCCCGCCCGTCCTCCGGCTCCTGCCACGAGATCAACCACGCCTTCGACCTGCTGTTCCCCAAGCGGGCGGCCGCCCACGGCGAACAGTGCGGATTCGGCGCGGCCTTCGCGACGTATCTGCGCGGGGCCCACGAGGAGGCGGCGCACACGGCCGCGGTGCTGCGCCGGCACGGGCTTCCGGTGCTGCCGGAGGAGTTCGGCTTCACCGTGGACGAGTTCGTCCGCGTCGTGGAGTTCGCTCCCGAGACCAGGCCCGGCCGCTACACGATCCTCGAACACCTCGCACTCAAGCCGAACCAGATCAAGGACATCTACGCCGACTATGTCAAGGCCATCGGTAGCTGAACTCCGTCCGGTCGTCCACCCCGCCGGGGTGAAGGACCGGCGCAGTGGTGAGCATTGGATGGGACGCCTCTACATGCGTGAGGTGTCCCTGCGGGTCGACCGCTACCTGGTCGGCACCAGGGTCACGCCCAACCAGCTCACGTACCTGATGACCGTCTTCGGCGTGCTCGCGGCCCCGGCACTCCTGGTGCCGGGGATCTGGGGCGCCGTGCTCGGTGTGGTCTGCGTCCAGATGTACCTGCTGCTGGACTGCGTCGACGGCGAGATCGCGCGCTGGAAGAAGCAGTACTCGCTCAGCGGCGTGTACCTGGACCGGGTCGGCGCCTACCTGACCGACGCCGCCGTGCTCGTCGGCTTCGGCCTGCGCGCCGCCGACCTGTGGGGCGGCGGCCGTATCGACTGGCTGTGGGCCTTCCTCGGCACGCTCTCCGCGCTCGGCGCGATCCTGATCAAGGCCGAGACGGACCTCGTCGGTGTCGCCCGCCACCAGGTCGGCAAGCCGCCGGTCCAGGAGGCCGCCGCCGAGATGCGCTCCTCCGGCATGGCGCTGGCCCGCCGGGCCGCCGCCGCGTTCAAGTTCCACCGGCTGATCCTCGGCATCGAGGCGTCCCTGCTGATCCTGGTGCTGGCGGTGGTCGACCAGGCGCGCGGCGACCTCTTCTTCTCCCGGCTGGGTGTCGCGGTGCTGGCCGGCATCGCCCTGCTGCAGACCCTGCTGCACCTGGTGTCCATCCTCGCCTCAAGCAGGCTGAAGTGAGTGCCGTGAAGGTCGGCGCCGTCATCATCACGATGGGCAACCGGCCCGAGGAGCTGCGGGCCCTCATCGACTCGGTCGCCAAGCAGGACGGCGACCCGGTCGAGGTGGTCGTCGTCGGCAACGGCTCGCCCGTCCCGGACGTCACGGAGTTCCCGTCGGTCGTGCGGACGATCGAGCTGCCCGAGAACCTGGGCATCCCGGGCGGCCGCAACGTCGGCATAGAGGCCTTCGGGCCGAACGGCCGGAACGTCGACATACTGCTGTTCCTCGACGACGACGGCCTGCTCGCCCGGCACGACACCGCCCAGCTGTGCCGCGAGGCGTTCGAGGCCGACCCGAGGCTCGGCATCATCAGCTTCCGCATCGCCGACCCCGAGACCGGCGAGACCCAGCGCCGCCACGTGCCCCGGCTGCGCGCCTCCGACCCGATGCGCTCCTCGCGCGTCACCACCTTCCTCGGCGGCGCCAACGCCGTGCGTACCCGCGTCTTCGCGGAGGCCGGGACGCTGCCGGACGCGTTCTTCTACGCACACGAGGAGACCGACCTGGCCTGGCGGGCCCTGGACGCCGGGTGGATGATCGACTACCGGTCGGACATGGTCCTGTACCACCCGACGACGGCCCCCTCGCGGCACGCGGTCTACCACCGCATGGTCGCCCGCAACCGCGTCTGGCTGGCCCGCCGCAACCTGCCCCTGCCCCTCGTCCCCGTCTACCTCGGCGTCTGGCTGCTGCTCACGCTGCTGCGCCGGCCGTCCGCTCCGGCCCTGAAGGCCTGGTTCGGCGGCTTCAAGGAGGGCTGGACGACCCCGTGCGGTCCGCGCCGCCCCATGCGCTGGCGCACGGTGTGGCGGCTGACCCGGCTGGGCCGGCCTCCGGTGATCTGAGAAGCTTGCTCTTACCTGAAGAGAGCAAGCTTCTTACCAAGAGATTCCGGATTCCCACTCGTGAGTCACACAACCCAAGACGGCGGTGTCGCGGTGAGCGCGATACCGTCGCCCGACGAGGGGCCGACGGCCGCGCAGCTCGCCGCCGCGTACGGGCTCGCCGTCAGCGGCGCCCGTCCCTCGCTCGCCGAGTACGTCCGTCAGCTGTGGGGCAGGCGCCACTTCATCCTCGCCTTCTCGCAGGCCAAGCTGACGGCCCAGTACAGCCAGGCCAAGCTCGGCCAGCTCTGGCAGGTGGCGACCCCGCTGCTCAACGCGGGCGTCTACTACTTCATCTTCGGTGTCATCCTGCACGCGAGCCGCGGCCTGTCCCAGGACGTCTACATCCCGTTCCTGGTCACGGGCGTGTTCGTGTTCACCTTCACGCAGAGCTCGGTCATGTCGGGCGTCCGGGCGATCTCCGGCAACCTGGGCCTGGTGCGCGCCCTGCACTTCCCGCGCGCCTCGCTGCCCATCTCCTTCTCGCTCCAGCAGCTCCAGCAGCTGCTCTTCTCGATGATCGTGATGTTCGTCGTGGCGATCGGGTTCGGCAGCTATCCGAGCCTGTCCTGGCTGCTGATCGTGCCGGTCCTGGTGCTCCAGTTCCTGTTCAACACCGGGCTCGCGCTGATCGTGGCCCGCCTGGGCGCCAAGACGCCGGACCTCGCCCAGCTGATGCCGTTCATCCTGCGCACCTGGATGTACACCTCCGGCGTGATGTTCTCCATCAGCAAGATGATGGAGGGCCGCTCGGAGCTCGCCGTCCGGCTGCTCCAGGTCAACCCGGCCGCGGTCTACATGGACCTCATGCGCTACGCCCTCATCGACGGCTACGGCGCGTCGAACCTGCCCCCGCACGTGTGGGCCATCGCGCTGTTCTGGGCGGTGGCCGTCTTCGCCGGCGGCTTCGTGTTCTTCTGGAAGGCGGAGGAGAGGTACGGCCGTGGCTGAGCAGCTGCACGACCCGACCACGGGCGCGCGCAGGCCCACGGTCATCGCGGACGAGCTCCACATCGTCTACCGCGTCAACGGCGCCAGGACCGGCAGGGGCAGCGCGACGGCCGCGCTCAGCCGCATCGTGCGGCGGGGCTCCGGCGACGGGGCGCGAGGTGTGCGCACGGTCCACGCCGTGCGCGGGGTCTCCTTCGTCGCCCACCGGGGCGAGGCCATCGGCCTGATCGGCTCCAACGGCTCCGGCAAGTCGACTCTGCTGCGCGCCGTCGCGGGGCTGCTGCCGGCCGAACGCGGCAAGGTCTACACCGACGGCCAGCCGTCGCTGCTGGGCGTCAACGCGGCCTTGATGAACGACCTCACCGGTGAGCGCAACGTCATCCTGGGCGGTCTCGCCATGGGCATGTCCCGGGAGCAGATCAGGGCGCGCTACCAGGAGATCGTGGACTTCTCCGGGATCAACGAGAAGGGCGACTTCATCACTCTCCCGATGCGGACGTACTCCTCCGGCATGGCCGCCCGGCTGCGGTTCTCCATCGCCGCCGCCAAGGACCACGACGTCCTCATGATCGACGAGGCCCTCGCCACCGGTGACCGGGGGTTCCAGAAGCGCTCCGAGGACCGCATCCGGGAACTGCGCAAGGAGGCCGGAACGGTCTTTCTGGTCAGCCACAACAACAAGTCCATCCGTGACACGTGCGATCGCGTCCTGTGGCTGGAGCGCGGCGAGCTGCGCATGGACGGGCCGACCGACGAGGTGCTGAGGGAGTACGAGAAGTTCACGGGCAAGTAGCCTGTTTTCGGCCAGGGGTCCGCCGGCAGCTGTCCGGTCGGCCCCCGGGTCGCAAAGGAAACGTCAACTCCGGTCTGCGCAAGGAATCTTGACGCCAATCGGTGTGTTGTTGTGATGTGCAGGACACCCCGACGGACCTCGATGCGTTGTACAACGTAAGCTGTACCGGTCCGGAAAGCGGCAAGTGGGGCCATAATGCGCGACATCCCGCGCCAGGGCGACCCCGCGGATCGTCGGGCGGCGTGTCCGAAATAGTGTGTATTGGGTCGGCAGTGTAGAACGGGAGATGTGACGGCAATGGCTACGGAAACTCCCCAGCTCAACGCAGCATGTGCCGTCCCCGCCACGGGCTGCGGGCGATGACGGCCACCGAGACGGCGCCGGACCTGGAACGCGCCACCCTGGACAAGGCCGCGAGCGAGAACTTCCCCGTGGCCCCCTTCTTCCTGCCCCGCGCCTGGCGCGACGACCTCATGGCGGTCTACGGCTTCGCCCGCCTCGTGGACGACATCGGCGACGGCGACCTCGCCCCCGGCGGCGCCGACGCCCGCCTGCTCGGCGTGTCGGCCGCCGAGGCCGAGAACCGCCTGGTCCTGCTCGACGCCTTCGAGGCCGACCTGCGCCGCGTCTTCGACGGCACCCCCGCCCACCCGCTGCTGCGCCGCCTCCAGCCCACCGTCCGCCGCCGCGGCCTGACCCCCGAGCCCTTCCTGGGCCTGATCGCCGCCAACCGCCAGGACCAGCTCGTCTCCCGCTACGAGACCTACGACGACCTGCTCGCCTACTGCGAGCTGTCCGCCAACCCCGTCGGCCGCCTCGTGCTCGGCGTGACCGGTACCGAGACGCCCGAGCGGATCCGCCTCTCCGACGCCGTCTGCACCGCCCTCCAGATCGTCGAGCACCTCCAGGACGTCGCCGAGGACCTCGGCCGCGACCGGATCTACCTCCCCGCCGCCGACATGAAGCGCTTCCACGTGCAGGAAGCGGATCTTGGCGCGAAAACGGCAGGCGCATCGGTGCGCGCCCTGGTTGCATACGAAGCACAACGCGCCCGCGATCTGCTGAATGAAGGCGCCCCCCTGGTGGGTAGCGTCCACGGCAGGTTGAAGCTGCTGCTCGCGGGGTTCGTGGCGGGGGGAAGGGCGGCGATCCGGGCGATCGCCGCCGCCGAATACGACGTACTTCCCGGCCCGCCCAGACCCGGCAAGGTCCAGTTGCTGCGTGAGGCGGGCGTGATCCTGCGAGGAGAGGGGTGATCCGGACCGTGGAGTCTCCGTCGCACGTGTCCGCGCCGGTACTCGCCGCCTACAGCTACTGCGAGGCCGTCACCGGGCAGCAGGCTCGTAACTTCGCGTACGGCATCCGGCTGCTGCCCACGCCCAAGCGCCGCGCCATGTCGGCGCTGTACGCGTTTTCCCGGCGCGTGGACGACATCGGCGACGGCGACCTGCCCGGCGAGACCAAGCTGACCCGCCTGGAGGACACCCGGGCGCTGCTCGCCCGGGTCCACGCCGGCGAGGTCGCCGAGGACGACACCGACCCGGTGGCCGTCGCCCTCGCCCATGCCGCGCGCGCCTTCCCGGTCCCGCTCGGCGGCCTGGACGAGCTGATCGACGGCGTCCAGATGGACGTGCGCGGTCAGACGTACGAGACCTGGGACGACCTCAAGGTCTACTGCCGGTGTGTCGCCGGTGCCATCGGCCGGCTCTCGCTCGGCGTGTTCGGCACCGAACCGGGCGCGCGCGGCGCCGAACGCGCCCCCGAGTACGCCGACACGCTCGGCCTCGCGCTCCAGCTCACCAACATCCTGAGAGACGTCCGCGAGGACGCCCAGGGCGGCCGTACCTATCTGCCCGCCGACGACCTGGCCAAGTTCGGCTGCTCGGCCGGGTTCGACGGGCCGACGCCACCGGAGGGCTCCGACTTCGCGGGCCTCGTGCACTTCGAAGTGCGGCGGGCCCGCGCCCTTTTCGCCGAGGGCTACCGGCTGCTGCCCATGCTCGACCGGCGCAGCGGCGCCTGCGTCGCCGCCATGGCCGGCATCTACCGCCGGCTGCTGGACCGCATCGAGCGCGATCCCGAGGCCGTGCTGCGCGGCCGGGTCTCGCTGCCCGGACGCGAGAAGGCCTACGTCGCCGTGCGCGGTCTGTCCGGGCTCGACACCCGGAGCGTGACCCGCCATGTCGCGCCCCGGTCCGTCAGGAGGCGCGCCTGATGGACCTCACCGAACCAGCCGAACCAGCCGAACCAGGGGACGTGCTGCGGCAGGCAACCCTGCGCTCCGGCGTGGCGTCCCAGTCTGCGACGGCTGACCGTGCACCGTTCGACCCGCGCCGGACGGCCGGTCACGGCACCCCCTGCGGGGCGCATGTATGGAAGGACGACGCACGATGAGCGACAGCTCGCGCCCCGCACCGGCGCACGCCGGCCGTGCCGTCGTGGTCGGCGGCGGACTCGCGGGCATCACCGCGGCGCTCGCGCTCGCGGACGCGGGTGTCCGCGTCACCCTGCTCGAAGGCAGGCCGAGGCTGGGCGGCCTCGCCTTCTCCTTCCGGCGCGGCGACCTGACCGTCGACAACGGCCAGCACGTGTACCTGCGCTGCTGCACCGCCTACCGCTGGTTCCTCGACCGGATCGAGGGCACGGCGCTGGCACCGCTGCAGGACCGCCTCGACGTGCCCGTCGTCGACGTCGCAAGGCCCGAGGGCCGGCGGCTCGGCAGACTGCGGCGCGACGCGCTGCCCGTCCCGCTCCATCTGGGACGCAGCCTCGCCACGTATCCGCATCTCTCGCTCGCCGAGCGTGCCGCCGTCGGGCGGGCCGCGCTCGCGCTCAAGGGACTCGACCTCGCCGATCCGACCCTGGACACGCAGGACTTCGGCAGCTGGCTGGCCGCCCGCGGCCAGTCGGCGCGCGCCGTCGAGGCCCTGTGGGACCTGGTCGGGGTCGCCACCCTCAACGCGGTCGCGGGCGACGCCTCGCTGGGGCTCGCCGCGATGGTGTTCAAGACCGGTCTGCTGTCCGACCCGGGCGCGGCCGACATCGGCTGGGCCCATGTCCCGCTGGGTGAACTGCACGACCGGCTGGCCCGCAGGGCGCTCGACTCCGCGGGCGTCCGTACCGAGGTCCGTACACGCGTCACCTCCATCTCCCTCAACGAGAACGGCAGCTGGAGCGTTCAGGTTCCCGGCGAGACGCTTCACTCGGACGCCGTCGTCCTCGCCGTACCCCAGCGCGAGGCCCACGACCTGCTGCCGCCCGGCGCCCTCGACGACCCCGGGCGGCTGCTCGGCATCGGCACCGCGCCGATCCTCAACGTGCATGTCGTCTACGACCGCACGGTGCTCGCCCGCCCCTTCTTCGCCGCGCTCGGCACCCCCGTGCAGTGGGTCTTCGACCGCACGGACGCCTCCGGGCTCGACCAGGGGCAGTACCTGGCGCTGTCGCAGTCGGCCGCGCAGGACGAGATCGACCTGCCGGTCGCCGCGCTGCGCGAGCGCTATCTGCCCGAGCTGGAACGGCTGATCCCGGGCACCCGTGGCGCGGTGGTGAAGGACTTCTTCGTGACCCGGGAGCGCACGGCGACGTTCGCTCCCACCCCCGGCGTCGGGCGGCTGCGGCCCGGCGCCCGCACCAAGGCCCCCGGCCTGTACCTGGCCGGAGCGTGGACCGCCACCGGGTGGCCCGCGACCATGGAGAGTGCGGTCCGCAGTGGAGTGAGCGCGGCCGACGCCGCGCTCGGTTCCCTGGGCCGGCCCCGCCCCCGCCGCCTCTTCGCATTCGAGGAGGCGGCCTGATGCTCGGCGAGCGCGCGGCAGGTCCCCGCACCCCCGGTACCGCAACAAGAGGAGAGACTGTGCCCACTGTGCCCCCGGCCTCGACACCCGCTCGGAGGACCGCGGTGGACGTGACCGCGCTGCTGGAGCGCGGCCGTACCCTGGCCACACCGGTCCTGCGGACGGCCGTCGACCGGCTGGCGCCGCCCATGGACACCGTCGCCGCCTACCACTTCGGCTGGATCGACGCGGCCGGCAACCCCGCCGACGGCGACGGCGGCAAGGCCGTACGGCCCGCCCTCGCCGTGCTCTCCGCCGAGGTCACCGGTGCCGGGCCCGAGGTGGGCGTCCCGGGGGCCGTCGCGGTCGAACTCGTCCACAACTTCTCGCTGCTGCACGACGACCTGATGGACGGCGACGAGCAGCGCCGGCACCGTGACACCGTCTGGAAGGTGCACGGTCCCGCCCAGGCCATCCTGGTCGGCGACGCCCTGTTCGCCCTCGCCAACGAGGTCCTGCTGGAGCTCGGCACCGTCGAGGCGGGCCGTGCCACCCGCCGGCTGACCGCCGCCTCCCGCGCCCTGATCGACGGCCAGGCCCAGGACATCTCCTACGAGCACCGCGACCGCGTCAGCGTCGAGGAGTGCCTGGAGATGGAGGGCAACAAGACCGGCGCGCTGCTCGCCGCGTCCAGCTCCATCGGCGCGGTGCTCGGCGGCGCGGACGACGCCACCGCCGACGCCCTGGAGAAGTACGGCTACCACCTCGGCCTTTCCTTCCAGGCCGTCGACGACCTGCTCGGCATCTGGGGCGACCCGGACGCCACCGGCAAGCAGACCTGGAGCGACCTGCGCCAGCGCAAGAAGTCCCTGCCGGTCGTCGCCGCGCTCGCGGCCGGCGGCGCCGCCTCCGAGAAGCTCGGCGAGATGCTCGCCGCCGATGCCAAGAGCACCGACTTCGAGAACTTCTCCGAGGAGGAGTTCGCGGCCCGTGCCGCCCTGATCGAGGAGGCCGGCGGCCGCGACTGGACGGCCGAGGAAGCGCGCCGCCAGCACACCATCGCCATCGAAGCCCTGGACGCCGTCGACATGCCCGGCCGGGTCCGGGACGCCTTCGCGGCGCTCGCCGACTTCGTCGTCGTACGAAAGAGATGATCATTATCGGCTCGATACAGCTCGCGTAGTCGCCGGCCGGTGTCCCTCGACACAGGACACCGGCCGACGGCGGACCCACAGCAGCACGACTCGCACGACTGCACGAAGGGGAAGCCATGACAGCGACGACCGACGGAAGCACCGGGGCGCCCTCGCCGTCCCACGCGGCCGCGGCCAGCGACACCACCATCACCACCCCCGAGGCGGCCGGGGTGCACGACGCCGCCGCACGCGCCGCCCGGCGCGCCACCGACTTCCTGCTCGCGGGGCAGGACGCCCAGGGCTGGTGGAAGGGCGACCTGGAGACCAACGTCACCATGGACGCGGAAGACCTGCTCCTGCGCCAGTTCCTGGGCATCCGCGACGAGCGGACCACACAGGCCGCCGCGCTGTTCATCCGGGGCGAGCAGCGCGAGGACGGCACCTGGGCCACCTTCTACGGCGGGCCCGGCGACCTGTCCGCCACCATCGAGGCGTACGTCGCCCTGCGGCTGGCCGGCGACGCGCCCGACGCGCCCCACATGGCCCGGGCCTCCGCCTGGATCCGCGAACGCGGCGGGATCGCCGCCGCCCGGGTGTTCACCCGCATCTGGCTCGCCCTGTTCGGCTGGTGGAAGTGGGACGATCTGCCCGAACTCCCGCCGGAGCTGCTGTACTTCCCGACCTGGTTCCCGCTCAACATCTACAACTTCGGCTGCTGGGCGCGGCAGACCATCGTGCCGCTCACCATCGTCTCCGCCAAGCGTCCCGTGCGCCCGGCGCCCTTCGCGCTGGACGAACTGCACACCGACCCGGCGAACCCCAACCCCCCTCAGCCGCTCGCCCCGGTCGCGAGCTGGGACGGGCTCTTCCAGCGGCTCGACAAGGTGGTCCGCGGCTATCGCAGGGTCGCCGTGCGCCGGCTGCGCAGGGCCGCGATGAACAGCGCGGCCCGCTGGATCATCGAGCGGCAGGAGAACGACGGCTGCTGGGGCGGCATCCAGCCCCCGGCCGTGTACTCGGTCATCGCCCTGCACCTGCTCGGCTACGACCTGGACCACCCGGTGCTGCGCGAGGGCATCGCCTCGCTGGACCGTTTCGCCGTGTGGCGCGAGGACGGCGCCCGGATGATCGAGGCCTGCCAGTCCCCGGTGTGGGACACCTGCCTCGCCACCATCGCGCTGGTCGACGCGGGGCTCCCGGTCGACCATCCGCAACTGGTCAAGGCGGCCGACTGGATGCTCGGCGAGGAGATCGTCCGGCCCGGCGACTGGGCCGTGCGCCGGCCCGGGCTGCCGCCGGGCGGCTGGGCGTTCGAGTTCCACAACGACAACTACCCGGACATCGACGACACCGCCGAGGTCGCGCTCGCGCTGCGCCGGGTCCGTCACCACGACCCCGAGCGGGTGGACAGGTCCATCGGACGGGCGGTGCGCTGGAACCTCGGGATGCAGTCGAAGAACGGCGCGTGGGGCGCCTTCGACGTCGACAACACCAGCCCGTTCCCCAACCGGCTGCCGTTCTGCGACTTCGGCGAGGTCATCGACCCGCCGTCGGCCGACGTCACCGCGCACGTGGTGGAGATGCTCGCGGCCGAGGGCCTCGCCCACGACCCGCGCACCCGGCGCGGCATCGACTGGCTGCTCGCCGAACAGGAGGCGAACGGCTCGTGGTTCGGCCGCTGGGGCGTCAACTACCTCTACGGCACCGGCTCCGTGGTCCCCGCGCTGACCGCGGCCGGACTGCCCGGCTCGCACCCGGCGATCCGGCGGGCCGTGACCTGGCTGGAGTCCGTCCAGAACGAGGACGGCGGCTGGGGCGAGGACCTGCGCTCCTACAAGTACGCCAAGGAGTGGAGCGGCCGCGGTGCCTCCACCGCCTCGCAGACCGCGTGGGCGCTGATGGCGCTGCTCGCGGCCGGGGAGCGGGACTCCCAGGCCGTCGAGCGGGGCGTGCGGTGGCTGGCCGACACCCAGCGCGAGGACGGCGGTTGGGACGAGCCGTACTTCACCGGCACCGGCTTCCCCTGGGACTTCTCCATCAACTACCACTTGTACCGGCAGGTCTTCCCGCTCACCGCGCTCGGCCGGTACCTGCACGGCGATCCCTTCGAGCGCCGGCTGCTCGCCAGGAAGCCGCTCACCGAGGCGCAGAAACCTCTCGCCGAGGCCAGGGTGAGCTGAGGTGACCACCCAGCCCGCCCCGGCCCCGCTGCTGATCGCCTGCGCGCTCGGCATCGAGCACGTCGCCCTGCGCACCGGTGACAGGAGCGGGGCGGGCGGGCCGTACTCCGTCGTCCGCACGGGCATGGGCCCGAAGGCGGCGGAGCGCTCCGTCCACCGGCAGCTCGCCCTCCCGGCGTTCGCCGACGCGGCCGTGCTGGCCACCGGCTTCTGTGCCGGGCTCGCGCCCGGCATGCACCCCGGTGACCTGGTGGTCGCCGACGAGACCCGGGACGCGCGCGGCGCCGTCGCCTGCGTGGCGACCGAACTGCTGGTCAAGGAACTCGTGCGCCTGCTTCCCGGGCGCACGGTCCACACCGGGCCGCTCACCGGCTCCGATCACGTCGTGCGCGGTCCCGAGCGGTCCCAGCTGCTCGCGACCGGCGCGATCGCGGTCGACATGGAGTCGGCGGCCACGCTCCTCGCCGCCGTCCGCACCGGTGACCGCCCCGTGGCGGCCGTCCGGGTGGTCGTGGACGCTCCCGAACACGAACTCGTCCGGATCGGCACCGTGCGCGGTGGGATATCGGCCTTCCGCGTTCTTCGTTCCGTACTTCCCGCATTTTTCGAATGGCACCGTTCTTTGCTGCTCCCCCGGAGGTGAGCCAGATGGCCATGCCGTTGCGCCAGACCGTCAAGGTCGCTACATACCTGCTCGAACAGAAGCTCAGGAAGCGGGACAAGTTCGCCCTGCTGGTCGAGCTGGAACCGCTGTTCGCGTGCAACCTCAAGTGCGAGGGCTGCGGCAAGATCCAGCATCCGGCGGGTGTCCTCAAGCAGCGCATGCCCGTCGCCCAGGCCGTGGGCGCGGTGCTGGAGTCGGGTGCGCCGATGGTCTCCATCGCCGGCGGCGAACCGCTGATGCACCCTCAGATCGACGAGATCGTACGGCAGTTGGTGGCGAAGAAGAAGTTCGTGTTCCTGTGCACGAACGCCCTTCTCATGCGCAAGAAGATGGACAAGTTCACGCCCTCGCCGTACTTCGCGTGGGCCGTGCACATCGACGGGCTGCGCGAGCGGCACGACGCCTCGGTGGCGAAGGAGGGCACCTTCGACGAGGCGGTGGAGGCCATCAAGGAGGCCAAGCGGCGCGGCTTCCGGGTGACCACCAACTCGACCTTCTTCAACACCGACACCCCGCAGACCGTCATCGAGGTGCTCAACTTCCTCAACGACGACCTGAAGGTGGACGAGATGATGCTCTCGCCCGCCTACGCCTACGAGAAGGCGCCCGACCAGGAGCACTTCCTCGGCGTGCAGCAGACCCGCGAGCTGTTCAAGAAGGCGTTCTCGGGCGGCAACCGCAAGAAGTGGCGCCTCAACCAGAGCCCGCTCTTCCTGGACTTCCTGGAGGGCAAGGTCGACTTCCCGTGCACGGCCTGGGCGATCCCGAGCTACTCGCTCTTCGGCTGGCAGAAGCCCTGCTATCTGATGAGCGACGGTTACGTGTCCACGTACCGTGAGCTGGTCGAGAAGACCGACTGGGACAAGTACGGCCGCGGCAAGGACCCGCGCTGCGCCAACTGCATGGCCCACTGCGGCTACGAGCCGACCGCCGTGCTCGCCACGATGGGCTCCCTGAAGGAGTCGCTGCGGGCCGCGCGCGAGACGATGACGACGAGCGGGAAGCAGGACTGACGTCATGGCCGCCGTTCCCTTGGGCGTTCCCGGGGTACCGGCCCGGCCCCTCGCGCCGCGGCGCCCGTCGCGGCAGATCCAGGTCGGGCCGGTGGCGGTCGGGGGCGGAGCCCCGGTGTCGGTGCAGTCGATGACGACGACCCGCACGTCGGACGTCGGCGCCACCCTCCAGCAGATCGCCGAACTCACCGCGTCCGGCTGCGAGATCGTCCGCGTCGCCTGCCCCACGCAGGACGACGCGGACGCCCTCGCCACGATCGCCCGGAAGTCCCGGATCCCGGTGATCGCGGACATCCACTTCCAGCCGAAGTACGTGTTCGCCGCGATCGAGGCCGGCTGCGCCGCGGTCCGCGTGAACCCGGGCAACATCAAGAAGTTCGACGACCAGGTGAAGGAGATCGCGCGGGCCGCGAGGGACCACGGCACGCCGGTCAGGATCGGGGTCAACGCCGGTTCCCTGGACCGGCGGCTGCTCCAGAAGTACGGCAGGGCGACTCCGGAGGCGCTGGTGGAGTCGGCCCTGTGGGAGGCGTCGCTCTTCGAGGAGCACGACTTCCGGGACATCAAGATCTCGGTGAAGCACAACGACCCGGTCGTGATGATCGAGGCGTACGAGCAGCTCGCCGCACAGTGCGACTACCCGCTGCATCTGGGCGTCACAGAGGCGGGCCCGGCCTTCCAGGGCACGGTCAAGTCGGCCGTCGCCTTCGGGGCGCTGCTGTCGCGCGGCATCGGCGACACCGTCCGCGTGTCGCTGAGCGCGCCTCCGGTGGAGGAGGTCAAGGTCGGCATCCAGATCCTCCGGTCGCTGGGGCTGCGGGAGCGGCGCCTGGAGATCGTCTCCTGCCCGTCCTGCGGCCGGGCCCAGGTCGATGTGTACAAGCTCGCCGAGGAGGTCACGGCGGGGCTGGACGGCATGGAGGTGCCGCTCCGGGTCGCGGTGATGGGGTGTGTGGTCAACGGTCCGGGCGAGGCCCGTGAGGCCGACCTCGGAGTTGCCTCAGGCAACGGAAAGGGCCAGATCTTCGTCAGGGGTGAGGTCGTCAAGACCGTGCCCGAGTCGAAGATCGTGGAGACCCTGATCGAGGAGGCCATGAAGCTCGCCGAACGGACGAGCCCCGCAGAGCAGTCGAATTGAGGCAAGGCACGGACCGAGAGGGGGCCCAGCGTGACCATTCTGGAGAGCATCCGGGAACCGCGCGACCTGAAGGCGCTGTCCGAGACGGAACTCGGTGAACTGTCCCGGGAAATACGAGAGTTCCTGGTGCAGGCGGTGTCGAGGACGGGAGGTCACCTCGGGCCCAATCTCGGGGTGGTGGAACTGTCCGTCGCGCTCCACCGGGTCTTCGAGTCGCCGGTCGACCGGATCCTGTGGGACACCGGCCACCAGAGCTATGTGCACAAGCTTCTGACAGGCCGTCAGGACTTCTCCAAGCTGCGCGGCAAGGGCGGGCTGTCCGGCTATCCCTCGCGCGAGGAGTCCGAGCACGACGTCATCGAGAACAGCCACGCCTCCACCGCGCTCGGCTGGGCCGACGGCCTGGCCAAGGCCCGCCAGGTGCAGGGGGAGAAGGGCCATGTCGTCGCGGTCATCGGCGACGGCGCGCTGACCGGCGGCATGGCCTGGGAGGCGCTGAACAACATCGCGGCCGCCAAGGACCGGCCGCTGATCATCGTCGTCAACGACAACGAACGTTCCTACGGCCCCACCATCGGCGGCCTCGCCAACCACCTGGCCACCCTGCGCACGACGGACGGCTACGAGAAGGTGCTGGCCTGGGGCAAGGACGTCCTGCTGCGGACCCCGGTCGTCGGGAGCACCATCTACGAGTCCCTGCACGGCGCGAAGAAGGGCTTCAAGGACGCCTTCGCCCCGCAGGGCATGTTCGAGGACCTGGGCCTGAAGTACGTCGGCCCGATCGACGGCCACGACATCTTGGCCGTGGAGTCGGCGCTGCGGCGTGCGAAACGCTTCCACGGGCCGGTCCTGGTGCACTGCCTCACCGAGAAGGGCCGCGGCTACGAGCCCGCCCTCGCCCACGAGGAGGACCACTTCCACACCGTCGGCGTGATGGACCCGCTCACCTGCGAGCCGCTCTCGCCGTCCGGGGGGCCGTCGTGGACCTCGGTGTTCGGCGACGAGATGGTGCGGATCGGCGAGGAGCGGGACGACGTCGTCGCCATCACCGCGGCCATGCTCCACCCGGTCGGGCTCACCAAGTTCGCCGAGCGCTTCCCCGACCGCGTGTGGGACGTGGGCATCGCCGAGCAGCACGCGGCGGTGTCGGCGGCCGGCCTCGCCACCGGCGGGCTGCATCCGGTCTTCGCCGTCTACGCCACCTTCCTCAACCGCGCCTTCGACCAGCTCCTTATGGACGTCGCCCTGCACCGCTGCGGGGTCACCTTCGTCCTCGACCGGGCCGGTGTCACCGGCGTCGACGGCGCCTCGCACAACGGCATGTGGGACATGTCGGTCCTCCAGGTCGTGCCCGGCCTGAGGATCGCCGCCCCGCGCGACGCCGGACAGCTGCGCGCCCAGCTGCGCGAGGCCGTCGCCGTCGACGACGCGCCCACCCTGGTCCGCTACCCGAAGGAGTCGGTCGGCCCGGACCTCCCGGCGCTCGACCGGATCGGCGGCATGGACGTGCTGCACCGCGCCGAGGACCCCGAGGTGCTGCTCGTCGCCGTCGGCGTGATGGCGCCGGTGTGCCTCCAGGCCGCCGACCTGCTGGAAGCACGCGGGATCAGCTGCACGGTGGTGGACCCCCGTTGGGTCAAACCCGTCGACCCCGCCCTGCCGGGCCTGGCCGCCGGGCACCGGCTGGTGGCCGTCGTGGAGGACAACAGCCGTTCCGCGGGCGTCGGTTCGGCGGTCGCCCTGGCCCTCGGGGACGCCGACGTGGACGTGCCGGTACGGCGCTTCGGCATCCCGGAGCAGTTCCTCGCGCACGCCAAGCGCGCCGAGGTACTGGCCGACATCGGTCTCACGCCCGTCGAGATCGCCGGGCGGATCAGCGCGAGTCTGGCCGTCACCGACGTCGCCGGCCTCACCGGGGAGAAGATCCAGAAGAAGGCCGAAGAGAAGGCCGAGGAGAAGGAATGAGCACGGAGTTCGACCTCGGTGCCCTGCTCGCCGAGCGCGGCGCCGAACGCTACGAGCTGCACGCGAAGTACCTCAACCCGCAGCTCCCGCGCATGCTGCACACCATCGGCTTCGACCGGGTCTACGAACGGGCCGAGGGCGCCCACTTCTACGACGCGGACGGCAACGACTACCTGGACATGCTCGCCGGGTTCGGGGTGATGGGCCTCGGCCGCCACCACCCGGTCGTCCGCAAGGCGCTGCACGACGTCCTCGACCTCGGCCTCGCCGACCTCACCCGCTTCGACTGCCAGCCGCTGCCCGGCCTGCTCGCCGAGCGGCTGCTCGGGCACAGCCCGCACCTGGACCGGGTGTTCTTCGGCAACAGCGGCACGGAGGCCGTGGAGACCGCGCTGAAGTTCGCCCGGTACGCCACCGCGAAGCCCCGCGTCCTCTACTGCGACCACGCCTTCCACGGCCTGACCACCGGCTCCCTGTCGGTCAACGGCGAGGGCGGCTTCCGCGACGGCTTCGCCCCGCTGCTGCCCGACACGGCCGTACCGCTCGGCGATCTCGACGCCCTGGCACGGGAGTTGAGGAAGGGCGACGTCGCCGCGCTGATCGTCGAGCCGATCCAGGGCAAGGGCGTGCACGCGGCCCCGCCCGGCTATCTGCGCGCCGCCCAGGACCTGCTGCACCGGCACAAGGCGCTGCTGATCGCCGACGAGGTGCAGACCGGCCTCGGCCGCACCGGCGACTTCTACGCCTACCAGCACGAGGACGGCGTGGAGCCCGACCTGGTGTGCGTCTCCAAGGCCCTGTCCGGCGGGTACGTCCCGGTCAGCGCCACTCTGGGCCGGGACTGGATCTTCAAGAAGGTCTACTCGTCCATGGACCGCGTGCTCGTCCACTCGGCGAGCTTCGGATCCAACGCCCAGGCGATGGCGTGCGGCCTCGCCGTGCTGTCGGTGATGGAGGACGAGCAGATCGTCGCCGGCGTGCGCGCCACCGGCGAGCTGCTGAAGTCCCGGCTGACCGCGCTGATCGAGAAGTACGAGCTGCTCGCCGACGTCCGCGGCCGCGGACTGATGATCGGCATCGAGTTCGGCAGGCCGTCCTCGCTGAAGCTGCGCAGCCGCTGGACCATGCTCCAGGCGGCCCGCAAGGGGCTGTTCGCGCAGATGGTGGTGGTCCCGCTGCTCCAGCGGCACCGGATCCTCACCCAGGTCTCCGGCGACCACCTGGAGGTGATCAAGCTGATCCCGCCGCTGGTCTTCGGCGCGGCCGACGTGGACCGGTTCGTGGACGCCTTCACCGCCGTCATGGACGACGCGCACAGCGGCGGCGGCCTGATGTGGGACTTCGGCAAGACCCTGATCAAGCAGGCGGTGGCGGGTCGCTGAGCCGATTTGCCTCTGAGGCAATAAAATTGCCCGTGGGGCAAAGCTGGGGCTGAATGGAGGCATGAACGCCTCAGACGCCGGACCGCCGGCGGAACCGGGCGACGCACTGCCCGTGGTCGCGCCACAGCTGCGCGCACTGCGCCGGCGGGCCGCCCTCACCCTGGAGGCCGCGGCCCGCGCCGCCGGGCTCTCGGCCGCCCATCTGTCCCGGCTGGAGACCGGGCAGCGCCAGCCGTCACTGCCGATGCTGCTCGCCCTCGCCCGCATCTACGGTACGACGGTCTCCGAACTGCTGGGCGAGACGGTCGCCGACCGGGACGCGATCGTGCGCTCCGGCGACATGGAGCCGACCCGGGCGGGCGGCTGGACGTACTTCCAGGCCGGGGCGCCCGGCCGCGGCATGCAGGCGCTGCGCGTGCGCGTGCCGTACGGCTCGCAGGGCGACGTCGTCCGCGTGCACCCCGGCGAGGAGTGGCTCTACGTCCTCAGGGGCCGCCTGCGCCTGCGCCTCGGCGACACCGTGCACCTGCTCGCGCCCGGTGACAGCGCCCACTTCGACTCGCTCACGCCGCACCGCCTCGCCGCCGAGGACCACGACGGCGTCGAGCTGCTGTTCGTCCACACCCTGCTGCAGAGCCCCACGGCCACGCTGTGCCTGGGGCCGTCGACCGGAGAGCTGCCATGAGCGACTTCGAGACGAAGTTCCCCCGTTCCCTGTGGATCCGCCTGATCATCTACATCGCCGTCGGCCATGTCCTCGCCGCGTTCCTCTACCTGCTGTTCGCGATCGGCGCCAAGGGCTGACCGAGTCGGCCGCCGGTCAGTCCAGCAGGCGCTCGCGCAGTCGCTCGCGGTGGCCGGGGGTGAGGGACAGGCCCTGCTCCAGGTAGGTGTCGACGCCGCCCCAGGTCTCCTCGATGCTGTCGAAGGCCGCCTGGAGGTACTCGGCGCGGGCGTCGAAGAGCGGGCTGAGCAGCTCCATCACCTCGGGCGTGTAAGCGGACTCGGCGCTGCCGCTGCGGCGGACCTTGTAGCGCCGGTGCTTGGCGTTGGACTCCAGGTAGTCCGCGACGATCGCGTCGCGCTCCACACCGACGGCGAGCAGCGTCACGGCTATGGAGATGCCGGCGCGGTCCTTGCCCGCCGCGCAGTGCATGAGCGCGGGCACGCTGTCCTCCACGAGCGCGTGCAGCACCCGGGAGTGCTCGGCGGTGCGCTCCTTGACGATCGTGCGGTACGAGGCGGTCATGCGGGCCGCGCCCTTGCCGTCGGCGAGGATCCCGCGCAACTGGCCGAGGTCGCCGTCGCGGACCATCGTCCAGAACTCGGCGCCGTCGGCCGGGTCGCTCAGCGGCAGGTTCACGTTCCGCACGCCGGGCAGCGCGACGTCCGGGCCCTCCAGCTTCTGGTCGGCCGCGTTGCGGAAGTCGAAGATCGTGTGCAGGCCGAGGGAGGCGAGGAAGGCCGCGTCGTCCTCGGTCGCGTGCGCCAGGTGTCCGCTGCGGAACAGCACGCCGTGGCGCACCCGGCGCCCGTCCGCGGTCGGCAGTCCGCCGACGTCGCGGAAATTGCGCACGCCGGCCAGCTCCGGCTCGGTCGACGGGACCTGCTGCGTCACGGGGGCTCCTCCCGGTCGGGCCCGCCGTCGCGACTCGTCGGCGGGCGCTCTGTCGACCATACGACATCGGTTTCCTCGGGCAAGGAGTCGTCCACAGGCATTGTCACCAGCGCCGGGCGGCTTGATGATGTTGGCACTTGAGCGGATCTGTTGGCACCTGTGAGGTTGTACGTGCTGGACATCGCAGAAGACGGTCGCACCTGGCTCCTGACGGGGCCCACCAGCGGTTATGCGCTGCATCTCACCGATGCGGACGAACTGCTCCACCTCCACTGGGGGCCCCGCATCGCCCTCGCGGACGCCGAGGCCCTGGCCCGGGACCCGCTGCCCGGCTACTGGCCCTTCGAGTCCCCGCTCGACGGCCGCGAGGAGTACCCCGTCGAGGGCGGCCCCCGCTTCGTCCGCCCCGCCCTGTCCGTGCGCACCGAGGAGCGGCGCGGCACTGAGTGGCGCTTCGTGTCGTACGACACCGCGCGCGAGGGCGGCGACGACGAGCTGCGGCTGCGCTTCGACGACGACGGGATCGCGATCACCCTGCACCACCGGATGCGCGGCGACGTCGTGGAGCGCTGGGTGAGCGTGGAGAACGGCACACGCGCGCGCGTGGAGCTGCTGCGGGCCGACGCGGCCACCTGGACCCTGCCCGACCGCGAGGGCTGGCGGCTGTCCCAGCTGCACGGCCGCTGGGCCGCCGAGTCCCGGCTCACCACCGCCCCGCTCACCTACGGTGAGAAGGTCATCGGCAGCCGCCGCGGCCACACCGGCCACCAGCACCTGCCCTGGGTGGCGCTGGACACCGACGCCACCGAGGAGCGGGGCGAGGTCTACGGCTGCGCGCTCGGCTGGTCCGGCTCCTGGCGGATCGCCGTCGCCCAACTCCCGGACGCGCGCGTGCAGATCACGGGCGGCGCCGGCTACGACGACTCGGGCCTGCTGCTCCTGCAGCCGGGGGAGTCGTACACCACCCCCGTCTTCGCGGGCCTGTGGAGCGACGGCGGCTTCGGCGGCGCGAGCCGCGCCTGGCACGCCTACCAGCGCGCGTACGTCGTCCCGGACGCCGAGCAGGACCGGCCCGTGCTGTTCAACTCCTGGGAGGCGACGAACTTCGACATCTCCGAGGAGCAGCAGCTCGCCCTCGCGCGCCGGGCCGCCGCGATCGGCGTCGAGCTGTTCGTCGTGGACGACGGCTGGTTCGGCGCCCGCACCAGCGACCGCGCAGGGCTCGGCGACTGGACGCCCAACCCCGACCGCTTCCCGCAGGGCCTGAAGCCGCTCGCCGACCAGGTGCACGGCCTCGGCATGCGGTTCGGCATCTGGGTCGAGCCGGAGATGGTCAACCCGGACAGCGACCTGTACCGCGCGCACCCCGACTGGGTGCAGTACCAGCCGGGACGCCGGCGGACGGAACTGCGCAACCAGCTCGTCCTCAACCTCGCCCGCGAGGACGTCCGGGCGTACCTGTGGGACCAGTTGGACACGCTGCTGTCCAGCGCCCCGGTCGACTACGTGAAGTGGGACTTCAACCGCTGCTTCACCGACGCCGGCTGGCCCGGCGAGCCGTACCCGCAGCGGCTGTGGGTGGACCACGTCCGCGGTCTGTACGCCCTGCTGGACCGGCTGCGCGCGGCCCACCCCTCCGTCGCCTTCGAGTCCTGCTCGGGCGGCGGCGGCCGGATCGACCTCGGAGTGCTCAGCCGCACCGACCAGGTGTGGACCTCCGACAACACCGACCCGCTCGACCGGCTCGCCATCCAGCACGGCTTCAGCCAGCTCCACCCGGCCCGGGTCATGGCCGCCTGGGTCACCGACAGCCCCAACACCCAGCTCAACGGGCGTGTCAGCTCGCTGCGGTTCCGGTTCGTCAGCGCCATGGCGGGCGTGCTCGGCATCGGCGGCGACCTGACCGAGTGGAGTGAGGAGGAACTGGCCGAGGCCCGGCGCTGGGTGGATCTCTACAAGGAGATCCGCCCGGTCGTCCAGCACGGCGAGCTGTACCGGCTGCGGCCCCCGGCCGGCGGTCTGAGCGCCGTCCAGTACGTCCGGGGCGAGGAGACGGTGGTCCTCGCCTGGCTCCAGGCGCAGAGCTACGGCGAGCCGGTACCGGCACTGCGGCTGCGCGGACTCGACCCGGCCGCGTCGTACGCGTGCCGCGAAACCGGCCAGGTGCACCGCGGAGCCGTGCTCCTGCACCACGGACTGCGCACCGGACTGACCGGCGACCTGGACGCGACGGTCGTGCGGCTGCGACGCGTCTGAGCCGGGTGTGGAGATCGCACGGTCAACGCGCCCGGCGGCCGGGGTATTCCTGATTCGCGCATTCTTTTGGAGTGTCTCATCTCACCGTTCGTCAACCCCTGCCTACGGTCGCGTAGGTCACATCCGAAGGTGAATCATGGTCCGACGTGGCAGACGATTCGAAGAATGACAACAGATCAGTGATCGGGTCGTACGTGGCGGTGGGGGACAGCTTCACCGAGGGCGTCGGCGATCCCGGCCCCGACGGGGCGTTCGTCGGTTGGGCCGACCGGTTCGCGGTCCTGCTCGCCGACCGACGTCCCGAGGGGGACTTCAAGTACACCAATCTCGCGGTCCGCGGGAAGCTGCTCGACCAGATCGTGGAGGACCAGCTCCCGAAGGCCGTCGAACTGGCCCCGGACCTGGTCTCGCTCTGCGCGGGCGGCAACGACATCATCCGCCCGGGCACCGACCCGGACGAGGTGGCCGAGCGCTTCGAGCGGGCCGTGGCCCGGCTGACCGAGGCCGCGGGCACGGTCATGGTGACGACCGGGTTCGACACCCGGGGCGTCCCGGTGCTCAAGCATCTGCGGGGCAGGATCGCCACGTACAACGGGCACGTACGGGCCATCGCCGACCGGTACCGCTGCCCGGTGCTGGACCTGTGGTCCCTGAAGTCGGTGCAGGACCGCAGGGCGTGGGACAGTGACCGGCTCCACCTCTCGCCCGAGGGGCACACGCGCGTGGCGCTGCGCGCCGGTCAGGCTCTCGGCCTGGAGGTCCCGGCCGACCCGGAGCAGGCGTGGCCGCCGCTGCCGCCCCGGGGCACGCTGGAGATCCGCCGCGACGACGTCCACTGGGCCCGTGAGTTCCTCGTCCCGTGGATCGGCCGCAGGCTGCGCGGAGAGTCCTCCGGCGACCACGTGACGGCGAAGGGCGCCCTGTCCCCGGACGACATCAAGCACCGCATCGCGTCGGTGGCCTGACACCGCCGCTGTCGCCCGTGCCCCGCCGGACCAGCGGGGCGCGGGCGACGACGCGCCTCAGCGCTCGGTCAACGCCTCCCGGGCCAGGCCCAGTTCGCGGGCGAGGGCGTCGTCGACCCACTGCTGGGCCCGGCTGCGCGGCACCGCGCCCGGGTACGACGTCAGCTGCACCGCCAGTCCGTCCAGCAGGGCGGTCAGCCGCAGGGCGGTACCGGCCGGGTCGGCGCACGTGAACTCGCCCGCCGCCACGCCCTCGGCGATCACCTCGGTGATCGCCGCCTTCCACTGCCGGTCCAGGTCCCGGGTGACGTCGCGCAGCGCGGGCTCGCGCAGCGCCACGGCCCAGCCCTCGATCCACAGCCGCCAGCCCTTGGCCTGCCCGGTCGGCGCGTACCAGCGCACCGCCGCGCGCAGCCGGCGCAGCGCGGACGTGCGCCGCCCCAGCAGCTTGCGCAGATGCGCGAGATCGTCCTCGGCCGCGTACGCGAACGCCGCGGCGACCAGCCGCTCCTTCGTCGAGAAGTGGTACAGCACCAGCGCGTTGCTCACCCCGAGCGCCGCGGCCACGTCGGCGATCCTGACCGCCGCCACGCCCCGCGCCTCGATCTGCCCGATGGCGGCCCGCAGCAGTTCCTCCCGCCGCTCGGCCACGCTCAACCGCACTCTCGCCACGCGGTCACCCTAATCCGTTGTCATGGGCAGCGCCGAAGTGCCCCGGTTCCCCCGGACGGTTCCGGCCGTCAGCGGTACCACCCGAAGCGTTCCGCGATCGCCGGCAGCCGGTCGGTCACGAGGGCGTGGGCGGCCGCGCGCGGGGTCGTGCCGTCGGCCTCCGCGCGGTCGAGCATCAGGCCGGTCAGGGCGCGCATGGAGCGCCGGATGTGCGCGAAGGCCCCGTCGGCGTCCGCCCCGATGTCGCCGAACAGGGTCCACCACCACCAGGCGTTCGTCGCCGAGTTGACCACCACGTCCGGCAGCACGGTCACCCCGCGCGCGGTCAGCATTTCCTCCGCCGCGGGCAGGACTGGCATGTTGGCGGCCTCCACGATCCAGCGGGCCCGGATCCGCTCCGCCTCGGCGGTGCCGACGGCGTACGACACCGCCGCCGGCACCAGCACCTCGGCGTCGGCCGACAGCCAGGCGTCGCCGGGCAGTTCCCGGTCGCCGGGGCGCAGCACCCGGCGGTCGACCGTGCCATGGCCGTCCCGCGCGGCCAGCAGGGCCTCGACGTCCAGCCCCGCCGGATTCGCCAGCGTGCCCTTGATGTCGGCGACCGCCACCACCGTCAGCCCCGCGCGCGCGAGGAAGCGCGCGGTGGCGCCGCCCATCGTGCCGAGTCCCTGGAGGGCCACGCGCGTGCCCGCGTACGGCACCGACGCCCGGTCCAGCGCCGTGAGCACCGACTCGGCGACCCCGCAGCCGCCCGCCAGTTCGTCCAGGCCGATGCCGTCCACCTCGACGGCGAAGGCGTCCGCGAGCCGCGCGCGTGCCGCCGCCTCGTCGTCCAGCAGCGGATACACGGCCTGGACGCAGGAGACCAGACCCGCCTCGGCCGCCGCCCGGTCGACCAGGTCCTGGGTGAGGCCGAGGTCCTCGCCGGTGGTCCACAGACTCTCGATGTACGGCCGCATCGCGCGCAGATAGCGCACCAGCAGCCCGTACGCCTCCGGGGCTCGGGGATCGCAGTCGATGCCGCCCTTGGCGCCGCCGAGGGGGACGTAGCGGCCCTCGGGGTCGTAGTGCAGCGCCTCCTTCATCGTCATGCCGCGGGCGAGCCCCGCCACCTCCTCCAGCGTGCAGTCCGGGCGCATCCGCAGCCCGCCGCTGGCCACGCCCCGCACCAGCCGGTCCACGACCAGGAAGCCCCGGCGGCCGGTCACGTGGTCGGTCCAGACGAGCGACATCAGGGGCGTGGGGACGGGCGCCGTCATGGGGTCTCCTCGGGCACGGTACTGAATCGCCAGTCAGTATCCGGAGCCGCTCCGGGCCCTGTCAACGCGCCGAACGCAGGGTCGGCGGGGCCCTGTGAGGCAGGCCTCGTGCTCCGAGGGCCCCGGGTTGTCGGAGGCGCCGACCATAATGGGGAACCTCACCCACTTCACCGGGAGGTACCGTGACCGGTTTGCGTTCCTCGATCTCCGGGCTCCGCGCGCTGCGTCCGGAGGCCTTCGGCGCGGACCCGGGCGGTGAGCGCATGGCACGCATCCGCCGCTCCCCCCACTTCAAGGACGGCGTCTTCCAGAACCCCGGCGGCCCCGCGCGCACCCGCCCCTCCGGCTCCTCGCTGGACCTCGCGAAGGTCTTCCTCGACAAGGAGACCCGGCCGCTGCGCGCCCCGAAGGGCACCGTCCCGGTGTACCCCACGACCTTCGCCGACCTGGCCAAGCCGCCCGCCACGGGGCTGCGGCTGACCTGGGCGGGACACTCCAGCGTGCTGGCGGAGATCGACGGCCACCGGGTCCTGTTCGACCCGGTCTGGGGCGAGCGCTGTTCGCCGTTCCCGTTCGCCGGACCCCGGCGGCTGCACCCGGTTCCGCTGCCGCTGGCCGCGCTGGGCCCGGTCGACGTCGTGGTGATCTCGCACGACCACTACGACCACCTCGACCTGCCCACGATCAAGGCGCTGGCCGGCACGGACACCGTGTTCGCCGTGCCGCTCGGCGTCGGCGCCCACCTCGAACGCTGGGGCGTCTCCGCGGACCGGCTGCGCGAGCTGGACTGGCACGAGTCCACCAGGGTCGGCGGACTGACCCTCACCGCCACCCCGGCCCGCCACTTCTGCGGCCGCGCCCTGCGCAACACCCAGCACACCCTCTGGGCCTCCTGGGTCGTCGCCGGCGAGGAGCACCGGATCTACCACAGCGGCGACACCGGCTACTTCGACGGCTTCGAGGACATCGGCGCCGCCCACGGCCCGTTCGACGCCACGATGATCCAGATCGGGGCGTACAGCGAGTTCTGGCCCGACATCCACATGCGCCCCGACGAGGGCCTGCGCGCCCACCTGGACCTCCAGGGCGGCGCACCGCACGGCGCGCTGCTGCCGATCCACTGGGGCACGTTCAACCTCGCCCCGCACCCGTGGGCGGAGCCGGGGGAGTGGACCAAGGAGGCGGCCGAGGAGGTCGGTCAGGCGGTGGCCCTGCCCCGGCCCGGCGAGCCCTTCGAACCGGCGGGCAAGCTCCCGGCCGAGGCCTGGTGGCGGGGCGTCGCGGCCACGGAGCGACGGACCTGGCGCTCGGTCGGTGCACTGGTGGCGGAGCCGCCCGCGCGGGGCCGGTCGTAGGACGCGGCCGACGGCCAGGAAGGTCTGCCCGACCGGCCAGCAAAGGCCAAAGCAGATACTCTCCGTAATAATCCGCCCCAGGTGATCGACGTGCGGGCCGGGCCGATTCCATGCCCGGCCGGTTAATCGGTCTGTCGTACGAGGCTTCATACCAGAGCGGGACGCTCCTCGGGGGAGTTTGTCAACTGCCCACCGCACATGATGCTCAGGCCATTACTGTGAGTGTCCGTCGGCTGACGGGTGGCCGGATTTCCCGGCTCCGTCCGCCGACGCTGCGATGACGCATGCCCGCCTCGCACATCCCGCGAGGACAGGCCCGACGGACCAGTACGAGGACGCAGATGTCTCACCTCCGAGCACCGGCCACGCGCGCCGACCGCCGAGAGGGCGGGCGGCACGGGCGGCCGGGCGCCCGAACCGCTCCCGCACTGCCCGAAATGCACATACGGCCCCAGCTCATGCGGCTCGCCGTGCTGCCGCCGCTCGCGGTCGCGCTCAGCGCCAGCGCCGCGGTCCTGTTCAGCATCCGCTCCACCGGCGCCCGCACCGGCCCCGTCCTGTGGGCCGTGCTCGCCGGAGCGGTCACCGTGACCGTCGCCGGCATCCTCATCGCCGCCGTGGCCGCCGACCGCGCCGCCCGCTCGGTCGCCGACCGCGTCGACGTCCTGCGCCGCACCGCCGCGCGCGGCGAGGCCGACCTGCACGCGCTGGTCGACGCGCTGCGCCAGGGCGAGGCGCCGCCGCAGCGCTCCACGCGCCGCCGACTGCCCGCCGACGCCGACGACTTCGAGCTGCTCGCCGCCGACCTGGCCCGTGCGCACGACGGCGCCGTCACCGCCGTCGTACGCGCCGCCCAGCTCTCCAGCCACGCGGGCAGCGAGCAGAAGCTGGAGGTGTTCGTCAACCTCGCGCGTCGGCTTCAGTCCCTCGTGCACCGGGAGATCTCGATCCTCGACGAGCTGGAGAACGAGATCGAGGACCCCGACCTGCTCAAGGGCCTGTTCCACGTGGACCACCTGGCCACCCGGATCCGGCGGCACGCCGAGAACCTCGCCGTGCTCGGCGGCGCCGTCTCCCGGCGGCAGTGGAGCAACCCGGTGAGCATGACCGAGGTGCTGCGCTCCGCCATCGCCGAGGTCGAGCAGTACTCCCGGGTCAAACTGGTGCCGCCGATCGACGGCGAGCTGCGCGGCCACGCCGTCGCCGACGTCATCCACCTGCTCGCCGAACTCATCGAGAACGCCTCGGTGTTCTCCGCCCCGCAGACCCAGGTGCTGCTCCGCGCGGGCCTCGTCACCTCCGGGCTCGCCGTGGAGGTCGAGGACCGCGGACTCGGCATGCCCGTCGGCGAGCAGAACCGGATGAACGCCCTGCTCGCCGACCCCGACCAGGTCAACGTCGCCAGCCTGCTGGCCGACGGCCGCATCGGGCTCTACGTCGTCTCCCAGCTCGCCCGCCGGCACGGCATCCACGTCCGCCTCCAGACCAACATCTACGGCGGTGTCCAGGCCGTACTCGTCGTCCCGCAGGCGCTGTTGGGCACGGCGGCGGCGCCCGGCGAGCCGACAGCGGCCGAAGCGCAGGCGCGGGTCCAGCCACAACCCCACTCGCACCCGCACCCGCAGCAGCAGCCGCAGATTCAGGTTCAGACGCAGGCTCAGGTGTCCGCGGCGGTCTCCCCGCAGGGTGTCGTGGACCGGCCGCCGGCCGCCCACGCTTCCGGCACCGGCCACACCCCCGGTGAGGTCAGGCGGACCGGTACCGGGAACAGCGGAGCCGAACAGCACAGGGCCCCGGCCGAGTCGAGCCGCCGCGGCGCCGAGGACGCGCGCGGGGAGCGGGACGCCGGGGCGCCCGCGCCGCTGCCCGTGCGGGGCGCCCGGCAGGACCGGCCCACCCCCGCCGCGGCCGTCCCCGGCATCGGCGCCGGGGACCGGTCCGCCGTGGAGGCGCACGCGGGCGTCCTGCCCACCCCGCGCACCGGCGCCGTGCGCGGCACCATGGGCAAGCCCCAACTGCCCCGCCGCCGCGCCCAGGAACACATCGTCCCCGAGCTGCGCGGCGGCCCGGCACCCCGCCGGGACGCCGACACCGTCGCGGGCCACGACCCGGGGCTGATGGCCGCCTTCCAGCGCGGGATCGGACTCGCCGAGGCCCAGCAGCACCTCGAACACCTCGAACACCTTGAGAACACAGCGGCCGTACCCATGGAGCCCCCACCCATGAACGGGGCGGAACTCCTGGGACCGACGCCCATATCCCCAGGGCGCGCCCCCGCGCCCGGAATCGACGGTGCCCATGGCGTCGGCCGGTCCGACGGGAGCGCCCCGGCCGGCTGACCGCCGCGCACCCACCCCCGCCCACCCCCGCTCCACCCGACCTCTCCCCGACCTTCCCCCCTCGACTGTCCGCGCTCCCGCAGACCTTCGTACCCCAAGGAGTCGATCCACCATGGCGAGCGATGCGCCGACCGCCCATGCATCCGACCTCGACTGGCTGCTGAGCGGCCTCGTGCAGCGCGTACCGCACACCACCAGCGCGGTGCTCCTGTCCTGCGACGGGCTGGTGAAGTCCGTGCACGGCCTCGACATCGACAGCGCCGACCACATGGCCGCCCTGGCCTCCGGCCTGTACTCGCTGGGCCGCAGCGCGGGCGTCCGGTTCGGCGACGGCGGGGACGTCCGCCAGGTCGTCGTCGAACTCGATTCGAGCCTGCTGTTCGTCACCACCGCGGGCTCCGGCACCTGTCTCGCCGTGCTCGCCGGGCGCGAGGCCGACGCCGCCGTGCTCGGTTACGAGATGGCGATGCTCGTCAAGAGCGTCCGCCCCTACCTGGTGACCGCGCCCCGCCAGCACCCCGTCGACTCCGCGGCGACGAGGCCTTGAGCGTGGCCGCAGCCGGCGACGGGCCCTGGCTGGACGACGCGGCCGGACGGCTCGTGCGCCCGTTCACGGTCAGCAACGGACGCACCGAGCCCAGCGTCGCCCTGGACCTGATGTCGCAGGTGATGGCCACCGGCGTCGCCCCGCTCGGCTACCTCGGTCCCGAGCACGCCCAGGCCCTGGACCTGTGCCGCGGGCCCGTCTCGGTCGCCGAGGTCGCAGCCCAGCTGAAACTGCCCGCGGTGGTCACCAAGGTGCTGCTCTCCGACCTCGTCGACTGCGGGGCGCTGACCACCAAGCCCCCCGTCTTCCACCACACACCCACTGACCGGTCTCTGCTGGAGGCAGTGCTCGATGGACTACGACGACAGCTCTGACCCGTTCCCGACCGCGCTGAAGATCCTCGTCGCGGGCGGGTTCGGGGTCGGCAAGACGACCTTCGTGGGCGCGGTCAGCGAGATCGCCCCGCTCAGCACGGAGGAGCTGCTCACCACGGTCAGCGTCGGAACGGACAGTCTCGACGGCATCGAGAACAAGATGGAGACCACGGTCGCCATGGACTTCGGCCGGATCACCCTCGATCCGGAGCATGTGCTGTACCTGTTCGGCACGCCCGGGCAGGAGCGGTTCTGGTTCATGTGGGACGAGCTGTCCGAGGGCGCGCTCGGCGCGGTCATCCTCGCCGACACCCGGCGCCTGGAGGACTGCTTCGCGGCCGTGGACTTCTTCGAGGAGCGCGGGCTCGGCTTCATCGTCGCCGTCAACGAGTTCGACGGCGGCTACCGCTACGACCCCGAAGAGGTCCGCGCCGCCATCGACCTCGACCCGGAGATCCCCGTCGTCCGCTGCGACGCGCGCATCTCCAGTTCCGGCGTGCAGACCCTGCTCACCCTCGTCCGCCACCTCCTGGCCCATGCCCCGGCGACCGCGCCGAGCCATGGCGCCCGCCGGTGATCCCGCCCTCTCGCCCACGGAGTTCCCGTATGACGTACACCCGCAGCGCCGAAGCCCCGCCAGGAGCACGGTCACGAGCCGGCACCGCGGCGGGGCCGGGGCCGGACGTACGGCCCGGAGCCCGGCCATGAGCTACGAGCCGCCCCGGCCGGTCCGGGGTCTGCTGCTCACCCCCGAGGACAGGGAGGCCCCCGCCCGTGTGCACCGGCTGCGCCGGCTCGGCCTGGCGGACCGCCCCGACCCGGCGCTGGACTCCTTCGCGGATCATCTCGCCCGGCTCACCGGCGCGCCGTACGCCATGGTCAACTTCATCGGCGAGGAGCACCAGTTCTTCGCCGGCCTGAGCGCCCCCGCCGTCGCGCCGGTCGTCCGCGAGGACGGCAGCAGCGCCGAGCTCGGCCGGGTGCTGCCCCGCGACCACGGGTTCTGCCCCCATGTGGTGGTCCGCCACAAGGCGCTGGTCCTGGAGGACGTCCGCGACTACCCGCGCTTCGCGGGCAACCCGGTCGTCGACGCCTACGGCATCCGCTCCTACCTCGGCGCCCCGCTCATCGACAGCTCCGGCATGGCGCTCGGCACCGTGTGCGCGGCCGACGTCGAGCCCCGGGTGTGGGGCAGGGCGGGCCTGGAGGGCATCAAGGCGCTCGCCGCCGACCTCGTCGTACGCCTCGAACGCAGCGCCGAGGACGGGTTACCGCTCTGAGCACGGTGGCCTCAAGCCCTGTGGCCCGTACCGGGGTGCGGGAAACTCCGGAGGCGTGAAGGAAAGCTGAGGCGGCGGTTAAGAAAAGCTCGATGGACCCGCGGCCCGCGCATACGGCAGATTGCAGGGTGATTCCACCCCTCTGACCCGGTGCGGGCGCCTTCGGCATGCCCGCGGGCCGGGATCTCACGCACAGGAGCCGCATTCGTGAAGGCGCTGGTCAAGCAGAAGGCGGAGCCGGGACTCTGGCTGACGGACGTCCCGGAGCCCGAGATCGGCCCCGGAGACGTACTGATCAAGGTCATGCGGACGGGTATCTGCGGCACCGACCTGCACATCCGGGCCTGGGACGGCTGGGCGCAGCAGGCGATCAGCACCCCGCTCACGGTCGGGCACGAGTTCGTCGGCCAGGTCGTCGAGACCGGCCGGGACGTGACCGACATCCGCATAGGGGACCGTGTCAGCGGCGAGGGCCATCTGGTGTGCGGCAAGTGCCGCAACTGCCTGGCCGGACGCCGTCACCTCTGCCGGGCCACCGTCGGCCTCGGGGTCGGCCGCGACGGCGCGTTCGCCGAGTACGTGGCCCTGCCCGCGACCAACGTGTGGGTGCACCGCGTCCCCGTCGAGCTCGACGTCGCCGCGATCTTCGACCCGTTCGGCAACGCCGTGCACACCGCGCTGTCCTTCCCGCTGGTCGGCGAGGACGTCCTGATCACCGGCGCCGGACCGATCGGCCTGATGGCCGCCGCCGTCGCCCGGCACGCCGGCGCCCGCAACGTCGTCGTCACCGACGTCAGCGAGGAGCGCCTGGAGCTGGCCCGCAAGATAGGGGTGAGTCTGGCGTTGAACGTCGCACGGTCCACCATCGCCGACGGCCAGCGCGAGCTCGGCCTGCGCGAGGGCTTCGACATCGGCCTGGAGATGTCCGGCCGCCCCGAGGCCATGCGGGACATGATCGCCAACATGACGCACGGCGGCCGCATCGCGATGCTCGGCCTGCCCGCGCAGGAGTTCCCGGTCGACTGGTCCCGGATCGTCACCTCGATGATCACCATCAAGGGCATCTACGGCCGCGAGATGTTCGAGACCTGGTACGCGATGTCGGTGCTGCTGGAGGGCGGCCTGGACCTCGCCCCCGTGATCACCGGCCGGTACGGCTACCGCGACTTCGAGGCGGCCTTCGCCGACGCCGCGAGCGGCAAGGGCGGCAAGGTCATCCTCGACTGGACCGCGTAAGCAACCCCTGTTCCGCGCACGCACTTTCAGGAGCTTCCCCATGTTCGACACCGTCCGCGACGACCTGCGCGCCACCCTCGACGAGATCCGCGCCGCCGGCCTGCACAAGCCCGAGCGGGTCATCGGCACCCCGCAGTCCGCGACCGTCGCCGTCACCGCCGGCGGCCGCCCCGGCGAGGTCCTCAACTTCTGCGCCAACAACTACCTCGGCCTCGCCGACCACCCCGAGGTGATCGCCGCCGCCCACGAGGCCCTGGACCGCTGGGGCTACGGCATGGCCTCGGTCCGCTTCATCTGCGGCACCCAGGAGGTGCACAAGGAGCTGGAGGCGCGCCTCGCGTCCTTCCTCGGGCAGGAGGACACGATCCTGTACTCCTCCTGCTTCGACGCCAACGGCGGTGTCTTCGAGACGCTGCTCGGCGAGGAGGACGCGGTGATCTCCGACGCCCTCAACCACGCCTCCATCATCGACGGCATCCGCCTGTCCAAGGCCCGCCGCTTCCGCTACGCCAACCGCGACCTCGCCGACCTGGAGGCGAAGCTCAAGGAGGCCACCGAGGGCGGCGCCCGCCGGAAGCTGATCGTCACCGACGGCGTCTTCTCCATGGACGGCTATGTGGCGCCCCTGCGCGAGATCTGCGACCTCGCCGACCGCCACGACGCGATGGTCATGGTGGACGACTCGCACGCCGTCGGCTTCGTCGGCCCCTCCGGCCGCGGCACCCCCGAGCTGCACGGCGTCATGGACCGCGTCGACATCGTCACCGGCACCCTCGGCAAGGCCCTCGGCGGCGCCTCCGGCGGCTACGTCGCCGCCCGTGCCGAGATCGTCGCCCTGCTGCGCCAGCGCTCCCGCCCCTACCTGTTCTCCAACACCCTCGCCCCGGTGATCGCCGCCGCCTCCCTGAAGGTGCTCGACCTGCTGGAGTCGGCGGACGACCTGCGCGTCCGGCTGACCGAGAACACCGCCCTGTTCCGCCGCCGGATGACCGAGGAGGGCTTCGACATCCTCCCCGGTGACCACGCCATCGCCCCCGTGATGATCGGCGACGCGTCCCGGGCCGGCCGCATGGCCGAGCTGCTGCTGGAGCGCGGGGTGTACGTGATCGGCTTCTCGTACCCGGTCGTCCCGCAGGGCCAGGCCCGCATCCGCGTCCAGCTGTCCGCCGCGCACTCCACGGACGACGTCGACCGCGCGGTGGACGCGTTCGTCGCCGCCCGCGCGGAACTGGAGGCCTGAACAGCTCGGACGTCTTGCGATAATTGAGGACATGATCGAGGCACGGCGGCTCCACATCCTCCGTGCGGTGGCCGACCACCGCACGGTCACGGCGGCGGCCGCCGCGCTCTATCTCACCCCCTCCGCCGTCTCCCAGCAGCTCACGGCCCTGGAGCAGGAGACCGGCCACCGGCTGGTCGAGCGCAGCGCGAAGGGGGTACGGCTCACCCCGGCCGGCGAGATCCTGCTCGGCCACACCAACGCGGTCCTCGCCCAGCTGGAGCGGGCCGAGGCGGAGCTGGCGGCGTACGGCTCGGGCGAGGCGGGCACGGTCACCGTGGCCGCCTTCGCGACCGGCATCGCCCAGGTCGTGGCCCCGGCCGTGGCCCGGCTCGCCGACACGGCGCCCGGCATACGCATCCGTGTCCAGGACGCGGAGGGCGACGCGAGCCTGCCCATGGTGCTGGACCGGCAGGTCGACGTGGCGGTCGCGGTGGAGTACCGGGGCGCACCGCCGGCCGACGACCCCCGGCTCACCCATGTCCCGCTCTACGCCGAGCCGTTCGACGCCGTCGTGCCGGTCGGCCACCGCCTCGCGGACACCGCCGAGGTCCCCCTCGCCGACCTGGCCAAGGATCCCTGGATCGGCCCGTACCCCGGCAATCCCTGTCACGAGGTGGTCGTCCTCGCCTGCGAGAGCGCGGGCTTCCAGCCGCGGCTGGAGCACTCCTCCGACGACTTCCGTGCCGTCGTTGCCCTGGCCTCGGCCGGCGCGGGCGTGGCCCTCGTACCGCGCTCGGCGCTGAACGGCATGGACCTGACCCGGGTGATCGTCCGCCCCGTCGACGGCGTGGCCCCGACCCGCCGCGTCTTCGCCGCCGTACGGCGCGGAGCCGAGGGGCACCCGCTGATCCGCCCGGTGCTGGAGGCGCTGGGGCGGGCGGCGCAGGAGGCGTGAGCGGGCGAAGAGGTGAGGGCGTGAGGCTTTCGTAACGCGGCCGTCTCCTGTCCGGGTTAGCGTCCCGGCGTGAGCCGCTCGACCCTGTCACGCGCCGAACGCGCCGAGATCAGCCCCACCGCCACCCTGGAGGTGACCGTCGGGGAACACGCCCACCACCCGGACACCGGCGACTGCCCGCTGGTGGTGGTGCGTCCGTGAGGGTGGAGCGCTGGGACGGCGGCCAGGTACGGGAGCGGGCGGGGGAGTTGGCGGAGCTGCTGGCGGACACCGTGTCCGACGGCGCCTCGGTCGGCTTCCTCGCCCCGCTCGGGCACGCGGAGGCCGCCGCCTGGTGGCGGGAGCGGGCGGCTGCTGCGGCGGCGGGCCGGCTCGCGGTGTGGGCGGCCGTGGCCGACACCGGCCGGGTCGCCGGGACCGTGAGCCTCGCCCACCCCGACAAGCCGAACAGCCGCCACCGCGCGGAACTGGTGAAGCTGATGGTGCACCGCTCCGCGCGCGGGCGGGGCCTCGGCCGCCTCCTCCTCGCCACCGCCGAGGAAGCCGCCGCCGCGACCGGCATCACCCTGCTCCACCTCGACACCGAGACCGACAGCCCGGCCGAGCACCTCTACCGCTCGGCCGGCTGGACCCGGGCCGGCGTCATCCCCGACTACGCGCTGAGCCCGGCGGGCGAGCTGCGGCCGACGACGCTGTATTTCAAGCGGCTCGATTTTCAGCGGCTCGCAGGATGACTGTCAGTGGCAGGGGCTACGGTGCGTTGCATGCCGGACGCTGAAGACGTACGCCGTATCGCCCTGTCCCTGCCGGAGACCACCGAGAAGATCGCCTGGAGCATGCCCACCTTCCGGGTGGCCGGGAAGATGTTCGCGACCCTGCCCGAGGAGGAGACGTCCATCGCCGTGCGCTGCCCCAAGGAGGAGCGCGAGGAGCTGGTGCTGGCCGAGCCCGAGAAGTTCTGGGTCGCCGACCACGAGGCCCAGTTCGCCTGGGTGAGAGCGAGACTCGGCGCGCTGGAGGACGAGGACGAGCTGCGCGACATCCTCGCCGACTCCTGGCGCCAGGCCGCCCCGCCCCGACTCCTCGACGTCCACCCCGAGTTGGGCCGCCCGTCCGCGGACTGAGAATTCCCGCACGACACGACCGCACCGCCCAGGACGCACACGGGTCACACCGCGGCGTCGGCGGGCACCCGCCCCGCAGCCTCCACGAACGCGCCGATCCGCTCCCGCAGGCTCCGCGCGTCCAGCCCGTGCGCGGCCACGTGCTCCTCGACCGTCCCGTAGCGGCGCAGCTCCCGGCGTCCCACGCCCAGGCCCAGCACCCGGTGCGGCACGTCGGACAGGGCCTCGCTCACCGCGGCCGTCGAGGTGCCGGCCAGATACGGCTCGACCAGGACGACGTCGGTGCCCGCCGCCTCCGTGGCCCGGCGCAGGCCCGCCGCGTCGAAGGGCCGTACGGTCGTCGCGTACAGCACGGTCACGTCCAGCCCCTCCGTGGCGGCGAGGACGGCGTCCAGCATCGGCCCGACCGCGACGACCACTCCGGCGCGGCCCTCGCGGACCGTGACGAGGTGCCGTCCGTCGATCACCCGCCCCCGCCGGTTGGACTGGACGGAGAGCCGCACGTAGACCTTGTCGTCGCCCGCGGCGACCGCGTGGTGCAGCAGGGTCTCCGCCTCGTCCGGGTGCCCGGGCACATGGACGGTCCAGCCGTCCAGGGTGTCGAGGAGCGCCACGTCCCCGGGGGACATGTGGGTGTAGCCGCCCGCCGGCCAGTCGAACGAGGCCGCCGCGCTGACCAGCACCGCCCCCGCCTCCTGGTGCCCCAGATCCAGCTTGACCTGCTCGAACGGCCGCTCCACGAGGAAGCTCGCGAAGGTGTGCACGACGGGGCGCAGCCCGGTCAGCGCCAGCCCGGCCGCCGCCCCGACCAGCAGCTGCTCCCGGATGCCGACGTTGATCACCCGGTCGGGATGCCGGGCCATGGCCTCGCGGAAGCCGTCCTTGCCGATCTCGGCGAGGACCACCGCGACCCGCGGATCCTCGTCCAGGATCCGGGAGACGACGGGGGCGAATCGGTCACGCATGGTTTCCATGAAAGAGAGCCCTTCGAGAGTGCGGGGGAGGAGGGGAGCCAGGCGGTGGGGAGTCAGGCGGTCTTCGGCTCGACCCGGGCCACGACCACGTGCGGCCGCCCGGGATGCGGCGCGGTGAAGGCGGCGTACAGGGCCTCGTGGTCGCGTCCGTCGACGGTCACCGCGGACCAGCCCGCGGCCTCGAACCGGGCGGCGATCCCGCCGGGCCGCGCATGGCTGGCGGAGGAGTTGTCGACCACGATCGTGTGCAGCCGCTCCAGGGCTGCGGGCCCCGCGAAGGCGATCGCCTCGTGGTTGCTGCCCTCGTCCAGCTCGGCGTCCCCGATCAGCACCCAGACCGCCGGGTCGTCGAGCCCCTGCGCCCGCAGCCCCAGGGCGCTGCCCACGGCGATGGGCAGCCCGTGCCCGAGCGACCCGCTCGCGATCTCGGCCCCCGGCACCAGGACCCGGTCCGGGTGATGGCCGAGCGGGGAGTCGTACGCCCCGAACCCGGACAGCCAGTCGACCGGTACGAACCCCCGCGCGGCCAGCACCGCGTAGTACGCCATCGGCCCGTGCCCCTTGCTCAGCAGGAACCGGTCCCGGGCCGGATCGGCCTGCCGCTGCGGAGTCACCCTCAGCACCCGGTCGTAGAGCACCCACAGCACGTCGAGCGTGGAGGTGGCCGCCGGTCCGTGCTTCTCGTCGCCGGTCATCAGGCCCATCAGCCCGGGGAGATCGTCGTAGCCGTAGGTCCGGCCGTGGTCCGCTGTGATCGTCATGCCGTCGATCGTGCAACCTCAACCAAACTTGAGGTCAACGGCGAAAAGCGGGGCGCGGCGACCGAGCCGAGTGCGGTATTGTTTCCCTGCGCGTTTCGACCGGGGAAACCCCAGGTCAAACGGCATCGGGACGTGGCGCAGCTTGGTAGCGCACTTGACTGGGGGTCAAGGGGTCGCAGGTTCAAATCCTGTCGTCCCGACGTGTATGGCATGCACGTCAGGGGTCGTGTCGGATAAGTCCGGCAGGACCCCTTTCTGCTTCTCCCGGCTCACTCCCGACGCAGGTCGAACGTCAGGTTCGTGATGTCACGGGCCTGGAGCACCGGACCGTTCTGCGTGCCCCCGTCGATGGTGTTGTGCACGGCGCCGCCGGTGTCGCCCTGCACGCTGAGCCACCATTGCTCCGGCCGCGCGCGGAACTCGTCGTCGAGGGCCGCCCGCACGCCGAGCGCGGTGGCCAGGTCCTGGGCATGGGCGGTCGGGTCCTCGCCGGACTCCTCGTCCGCAGTCCGCCGGAAGGGGCGGCGGACCAGCGCGGCCAGTCCCTGTCAGGCGTTCCGTCCGGCCTCGCCGCCGAGGTTTCTGGCCAGCGAGGTGAGCGCGGCCGCGGTGATCGGTGTGTGCGGCCAGCTCAGGGCGCCCTGTGCGGCGCCCGCCCCGCCCGCGTCGCGATGTGGCCGGATCCGTTCTCGCCCGGAGGGGAGACGCGCAACAGGAGGGACGGGTGCGGGGATGCGGTCGTCGGGGCCCGGACGTGCGACCGCGGCCGTCGAGGGCGCACGGGTCATGTCGGGCCGTCGGCAGCCGAGTTGGCCGGAACCGGTGAGGTCGGCGAGGCCGCCGTCGCGGGCGCGTGCTGTCCCGGCCGGCGGCCGAACCGACCGGAGAGCGGACATCCTCCTGTGAGCCGGGAGCCGGGAGCCGGGAGCCGGGAGCCGGGAGCCGGCCCCCGAGTCCAGGAGGGTCCCTGTCAGGCGGCAGGCGCGGTGTCCCGCCGCGACAGCGCGAGGAAGACCACGAAGCCGACGATCGCCACCGTCCAGGAGAGCGTCACCGGGCCGAGACCCCAGTCCAGGCCGCCGCGCTTGCCCGGCAGCGCCATCCAGTCGGCGAGGGAGGCGCCGAGCGGGCGGGTGATGACGTACGCCGTCCAGAACGCGGTCACCGCGCCCAGCAGGCCGCCGCGGTGGGCGACGGCCGGGACGCAGATCGCCACGGCGAACAGGACGGCCGAGCCCAGGTAGCCGAGGCCGATGGTCGCGGTGAGGTCGCCCGCGGCGGTGCCCAGCGCGAACGTGGCGAGGACGGCCGCCCAGTAGAAGAACTCCCGGCGGCGCGTACGGATGGAGTGGATGGACAGGGTGCGCTCGCTCGCGTACCAGAGCGCGAACACGGCCGCGAGGGCGGCGAGGAAGAGCGGGGTGGACAGGGTGTACGGGACCCCGAGCCCCACGTGGAGCACGTCGGCGGCCATCGTGCCGAACACGCTGACCATGACGATCGCCGTCCAGTAGATCCAGGCCACGTACCGGCGGACGGCGAACTGGAGCACGAGCGCCCCGGCGAAGGCGAGAAAGCCGAGGGCGACCGCCGGGACCGGGCCCAGCAGGTGGCCCAGGAAGTCGGAGGCGGTCTCGCCCATGCCGGTGGTGAGGACCTTGATGATCCAGAAGTAGACGGTGACCTCCGGCACCTTGTTCGCGCTCTCGCGTATGCGCGCGCGTGCGTTACCGCGTGGCGGGTCCTGGAGGACGTGCTCTGTGCTCATGGCTCGCACCTTCGCATGTCCAACTGTTCGTTCCCCAGCCCCCTTTGCCATTGTTTTGAGGCTTCTGGTGCAGCTGTTGCCTCAGTCGCTCACGAACCTGAACGCAACCTGAACGCCTGCCGGTGATCCCTGGTGGCGCACCGTGTGACCTGCTAGGAGCGTGGGGCGGGGTGGCCCGAGGGGCCACCCCGGGGTGATCTCCTCGGCGTCAGATCATGATGCAGCCGTCCTGGCTGACTTTCGCCGCCGAGGACGGTACGGCGGCCGAGGCGTCCGGCGCCGGCAGCAGGAGTTGCTACTCGGTTGTCATGTGGATCTCAATGGTGTTCGCCTGCTGCTCGATGGAGTGCGTTTTCCGCGGCCGTCAGCTCGCTCGCGTCCTGCGTCCGGTCGGTCAGGCGGACGGCGGTGCGCAGGAGCGCGACGGCGTCCTCGGGCCGGCCCAGGTCGCCGTAGGTCTCACCGAGGCAGCGTGTGGCCCTGGCCTCCTGGTGGGCCGCACCCGGGGCGTGTGCGTTGTCCAGTGCGGCACGGAAATACCGCACGCCTTTTCCCTCTCGCCCGTGTGGCGCAGGACTTCCCCGAGTCCGATCAACATGTCCGCCTCGCTCTTCGGGTCCTTGAGCGCCCGGAATTCCGCGAGGGCCTCCTCGTGGAGCTGCAACGCGCGGGCGGATTCTCCGCAGGAGGCCAGAATGTCGGCCAGACCGCCCTTCACCGTCGCCCGGTCGTATCGATTTCCTGAGGAGTCGAGAAATTTCAGCGCCTCCTCGAAGGAGCGCCGGGCGGATTTCAGTTCGCCGGTCCGGAAATAGAGGTCACCCATGTTGTTGAGGGTCTTTCCGAGCGACGTGTGGCCGTCGGTCGCGGTGAATCCGCTGACGGCCTTCTCGAAGTGTTCCAGGGCCCTTTCGTGTTCGCCGAGGAACAGCGATGTCAGGCCATGTCGTTGTGCCCCCGGGCGCTGTCCCAGGCGTCCCCTGTGATCTTCCTGATGGCGAAGGACCGCTGGAGGAGGGAGAGCGCGGAGCGGTGGTCCCCAACATGCCACTTCAGCGTGCCCAGCGTCCGGAGTATCTCCGCCTCCGTGTCGCCGCTGCGCCGGGCGATGTCCCGCGCCCGCTCGCCGATCCGCGTGGCCTGCGGGTAGTGACCGGCGCAGGTGTGGGCGGTGCTCAGGTGATCGAGGGCGCGGCACAGCACGGGCTCGTTCCCGGTCCGGCTCCAGTGGGCGGCCGCTGGTTCGAGGACGGCCCGTGCCTCCTGCCAGTGGCATTCGGCGTTCAGGAACTCCGCGAGGACGTAGGCCAGTTGGGCGGCTCCTCGGCCCGGCCGTGCGTACGGCAGTGGTGCTCCACGGCCAGCAGGTTCGGACGTTCGACGGACAACCACGCACGTGCCGCCCGGGCGTCGCCAGCCGGGCGAGCTGCCACGGCGTGGTCCGCGCCGGGGCCGGCCTGCGGCGTCGTGGAAAGGCCAGCCGGTCCGCGTGATCCGCGGCCGCGAGGTGGAAACTCCGTCAGACGGCGCACGACCGCGGCGCGCTCCTGCGCGCTGTCGTCCGCGAGCGCCCGGGACAGACCGTACTCGCGCAGCAGATCGTGATAGTGGTACCGCTCGGGCACGGGCTCGCGCAGCACATGGCAGGCCAGCAGGGACGGTGACCGGCGCATGTGCCGGGTGCCCGAGGCCCAGCGTCCGGTACGGCAGCCGGCGCATGTTCCGGTTGAACCGGCCCGGTTCGGACGTGATCCGCGCGCCGATCGCCGCGTACTCCTCCCGCCGGTATTCGGCGGCCGCGTACGCGAGCTGGTCGAGCAGCGGATGCACCGGTGACAGCGCCGGTGCCGTCAGGGCGAGGGCGGCGGCCGGGGACGCCGGGTTGATCTCCTGCGCCGGTGAGGCCACGAGCAGGAGCGGAGCCGAGGTGAGCGTGCCGTACAGCGTGACCGATCCGTGGTCGCCGATGATCCGGTCCGCGGCGATCAGCACGCTGCGCCAGTCCGCCTCCGGCGGAACCAGCGCGATCCCGGACCGCGCACAGCGCGCCAGCCAGGCGCGGACCTGCCAGGCCCCGTGCCCGGACCAGACGTTCGGATGCGCCAGCAGGACACAGCGGTAGCGTCCGTCCGGCAGCTCGGTGAGCAGGCGGGGCAGCAGTGCCGTGAGCCGGCCGAACGCCGAGCGGGTCCCCCACGTCGAGGCGACGACCACCGGCTTCTCCCCGTCCCGGAGCCCGAGCGCCCGCCGGTACGCGCCGCGCAGCGGCAGGCTCACGGACATCCGGTCGTACGCCGGGTCCCCCCACGACCTGGGCGTACGGGAGGGACTCGGGGCAGTGCCGCGCCAGCTCGTCGAGGTCGGCGTGATGCGGCAGGACCACGGCGGCGGGCAGCTTCCCGCCGGGCGCGACGTCCTGCCGGCGCAGCCCGAACACCCCCGCCTCGGGGCCCGACCGCATGCGTTTGAGATAGGACGCGCCGTGCGGCAGGGCGAACAAGGGGGCGGAGAGCCGTTCGACCCCCCGGGGCCCCGCCGCCACGGCCACGTCGAAGGGCGTGCGGACCGCCTCCTCCCAGGGCAGCACGGCACAGCCGAGCCGCCCGAGGAAATGCGGCACTTCGTCGCCCAAGACGTGCGGCGCGGTGGACGCCACCTGGACCCGGAAGTCGTCCTCCAGCAGCGACAGAATGTCGACCAGTCGTTTCGCGTAGGTGACGGTGTGCGCGACGGTCAGGACCGTCCTGCGCCCGAGCAGCGTCGGCCACTGGCGTCCCGTGGCCGACGACTCCGTGTCCGAACCCACTGCCGACACGGTGTACCCGCGTTGTCTCTCGCGAGTCCCTTACGGGCTGTCCACCGTGGCTCTGCCCGGCCGCGCGGACGGAGGGCTTGCCGCCGCCTTGCGGAAACCTTGCGGCGGTGGGGCGCCGGGCGCGGGCCGGCGCCCGGCCCGGCCGGCTGGTCCTGCCGCCGTCCTCAGACCGCCACTCCCGCATGGGCGAGCGCCTGCTTCAGCAGCACCGCGTGCCCGCCCGGCATCTCGCCCTGCACGGCCGCCGAGGCGGCCTCCTGGGGGGTGAACCAGACCAGGTCCAGCGCGTCCTGGCGGGGGCGGCAGTCGCCGGTGACCGGGACGATGTAGGCGAGCGAGACCGCGTGCTGGCGCGGGTCGTGGTAGGGGGTGATGCCCGCCGTCGGGAAGTACTCGGCGACGGTGAAGGGCTGGAGCGAGGTGGGGATGCGGGGGAGCGCGACCGGGCCGAGGTCCTTCTCCAGGTGGCGCAGCAGGGCGTCGCGGACCCGCTCGTGGTGCAGGACGCGGCCGGAGACCAGGGTCCGGCTGACCGTCCCGTCCGGGCCGATGCGCAGCAGCAGTCCGATGCTGGTGACCTCGCCGCTGTCGTCCACGCGCACGGGCACGGCCTCGACGTACAGGATCGGCATGTGGGCCCGGGCCATTTCCAGCTCGTCCGAGGTGAGCCAGCCGGGCGTGGTTTCGGTCATGTCTGACATTGCTTGATCATACTTTCCGGGCGGGGCGCTCGCTGGGGTCGCGGGCCGGTTCGGGTGCGGGCTGTCCGTAGAGGCGGCGGGCGTTGTCGGCGCCCGTCCAGGCGGCGATGCGCAGGGCGTCGGGCAGGCTCAACTCGTCGGCGTCGACGCGTTCCTGGAGGAGATCGGCGAGCCCCTGGCGGAAGCAGAGGGCGCCGAGATGGTGGAACTCGGCCACACCGTACGCGTCCGAGCTGTACAGCAGCTTGCGGAACGGGGTGATCTCCAGCGCCTCCGCCAGCACCGCCCGGCAGCGGGCCGGACCGGTGTGGTGCAGGGCGAGGCCGACGTCCAGGTACACCTGCTCGAACACCGCTGCCAGATAGGCGGCTTGGCGGTGGTACGGCCAGCAGTGCAGCAGCAGGACCGGGATCGTGCCGGAGATCAGGCGCAGCCAGTCGGTCAGCAGGGCCGGGTCGGCGTGGTGCAGCCGCAGGTCGGCGTCGCCGAAACCGGTGTGCAGCTGGAGGGGGAGGCCGAGGTCCACGGCGGTCCACAGCAGGTGCCGGACCAGGACCGGGTCGCTCAGCCGCCCGCCCGCCGCCAGCCAGGCCCCCGCGGCCCGGGTCACCTCCCGTGCCGGCGGGCGGGCCGGGTCCAGGGCGAAGCCCGTGCGGTAGGCGGCCACCGACTTCACCGCCACCACGTCCGGCCCGCGGACCGCCTCCTCGGCCGCCGCCCGGAACACCTCGGCGTACGCGTCCGCCGCGACGCCCCGCGCGGCCACCGCCTCCGCCACCTGCTCCAGGCGTACGACCTCGAAGGCGGCGGCGCCGGAGGCCGCGGCCAGTTGTGCGGGGGTGGTGAGCGGGTGGGTCGTGTAGCCGGTGTCCACGAAGAACGCCGCGGCCCCGGCGGCGGTCAGGAAGCGGCGGTTGACCTCCCGCCAGCCCAGCTCCGTACGGCGGGCCGTGTAGGCGTCCGGCGGCGCGTGCCGCGGGAGGTCCAGCAGGGGCGCGCAGTGCCGGCGCACGGCCACTCCGGCGGGCGTGTCGAAGGGCGACACGCCGGGCCAGGCCGCGCCCTCGGTGAGGAGTGCGGCGAACTCCCCGGGCGCGAGGTCGGCCGTCACGGCGCCGTGGCAGTGGTGGTCCACCAGCGCGAGGCCGGCCAGGGCCTCGTGGACCGGTCCCGGTGCGGGGGCCACCTCAGTACACCCAGCGGTAGGCGGCCGCCACCTGCGCGTCGTCCAGACCCTCGACCGCCGCCGCCTCGCCGAGCCGTACGGCGCTCACCGCGTCCGCGAGGACCGGGCCCAGCGCGGACCGCAGCACTGCGTCGGCGCGGAACTCCCGGACGGACTCCGGCAGGGAGCGCGGCAGCCGGCGGACGCCGAGCGCCGCCGCCTCGTCCGGGCCGTAGCGGGCCGGGTCGCCGGTGATCTCCTCGGGCAGCGTGCGCGCCCCGGCCAGACCGTCGAGGCCTGCGGCGATGACGCAGCCGAGTGCCAGATAGGGGTTGGCGGCCAGGTCCACCGGCTTGACCTCCAGATTGGCGTCCTGCTCGTGGCGGCCCGCCGTACCGGTGACCACCCGCAGTGCCGCCTCCCGGGTCTCCCGGCCCCACGCGGTGAACACCCCTGCCCACTGGGAGGGTCTGAGCCGCAGATGACTGGCCGGGCTCGGGGCGGTGACCGCCGTCAGCGCGGGCAGCCGGGCCAGGATCCCGGCCGCGAAGGACTCCGCCTCGGGCGTCATGCCGTAGCGCCGCTCCCCGCCCGCGTGCAGGTTCACCCCGTCGCGCCGGCAGGACAGGTGCAGATGGCCGCCGTTGCCGACGCCCTCGGCGGACACCGCCGGCGCGAAGGAGACTCTCAGGCCGTGCCGTGCGGCGAGCGCGCGGATCGTCTGCCGGACCAGCACGCTGCGGTCGGCCGCCGCCACCGGGTCCAGCGCACCCACCGAGATCTCGAACTGGCCGGGGGCGTACTCGGGGTGGAGCTGGTCGACCGGGACGTCCTGCGCCTCGAACGCGGCGAGCAGGTCGGCGGTGTAGTCGCTCAGCTCCACCTGCCGGATCGCGCCGTACGCCGGACCGGAGACCGCCGGGACGAACTCACCGGCGGGCGCCGAGTCCAGGCCGAGCGACCACTCGACCTCGATCGCCGCCCGGAACGTCAGGCCGTGCCGCTCGGCCGCGTCGGTCACGATCCGGCGCAGGAAGGTCCGGGCGCAGCCGGGGTGCCGGGCGCCCTCCTGGGTGATCCGGTCCACCGGCGCCCACGCCCAGCCGGGCTGCCCGGCCAGCACCACCAGCTGGTCGAGGTCGGGGTAGAGCCGCAGATCGCCGTCCGGGGAGCCGAGGACGTCGGTGGTGACGACGGAGTCGTTCGCGAGGAAGGTGTCGAACACCGGGGACATGCCGACACCCCAGGACACGGCCGCCGCCAGCCGGGCCGTCGGCACGGTCTTGATCCGGCAGACGCCCGCGGTGTCGACGTACGCGAGGACGATCCCGCGCACGTCCCGCGCGGCCAGGCCGGTGGTGAGCGCGGCGACCCGGCGCAGATCCTCGGGGCGCCCGCCGGGCACGGGATCGGCAAGGGTGGTCATACGTCCTCCTCGGCTACGTCCTCGGCGGGCACGGCCCGGGCGCGTCCTCGTCGGCCGCGTCCGCCCTCGCGCGGCCCGCGGGGTGCCGGCGCCGGGCCGGCGTCAGCGTTTCACGGCCACCGCGCCGAACTGCGGCACCGGCGCCGCGACGGCCGGGTCGGCGCGCCACTGCGAGCAGGGCACGAGGCCCGGCTCGACCGGCTCCAGGCCGTCGAGGAACGCGGCGATCTCCGCGCGGCTGCGGGCGGTGATGGGCGGCGTGGCGTGGGCGTTCCAGAACTCCATCGCCGCGCGGTTGCCCTCGCCGCCCACGTCACCGTCGTAGGTCGGATGGGTGAGGACCAGAGCGCTGCCGGACGGCAGGGCCGCCACCAGCCGCCGCACGATGTCGCGGGCCTCGCCGGTGTCCAGGACGAAGTTCAGGATGCCCAGCATCATCAGCGCGACCGGCCGGGTCAGGTCCAGGGTGTCGGCGGCGCGTCGCACGATGGTGTCCGGGTCGCGCACATCGGCGTCGATGTAGTCCGTGGCGCCCTCGGGCGCGCTGGTGAGCAGCGAGCGGGCGTGCACCAGCACGATCGGGTCGTTGTCGACGTACACGATCCGGGACTCGGGCGCGATCCGCTGCGCGATCTCGTGGGTGTTGTCCACGGTCGGCAGGCCCGTGCCGATGTCCAGGAACTGCCGGATCCCGCGCTCCGCGGCCAGGAACCTCACCGCCCGCGCCAGGAAGTCCCGGTCCGCGCGGGCCACGTCGCGGATCACCGGGAACAGTCCCGCGACGTGCTCGCCGACCTGCTGGTCGACCTCGTAGTTGTCCTTGCCGCCGATCCAGTAGTTCCACACCCGGGCGTTGTGCGCCACGGAGGTGTTCAGTCTCGCCGGTCCGGCTGTGGGGGAGCCCTCGGTCACGTCGCCGCCCTTCTCGCACGCGGTTGCCCGCCGTCATTGTGCCGCCCGTTGATCGCGCTGTCCCGGGAAATGCCCGCTCCGGGCGGTTCGGGGACGCTCCGGGACGTCCCCGGTCATCGGGGACCGGCTCCGGGACACCGCGTCGCACGGGGAACGATCGCATGAGGAACACTGGACGCCGTCACTCCCCCCGACCGGAAGCAGGACATGCCCGCCACGCCCGCGCCCCTCCCCGACACCGCCGGCCTGCCCACGGGTCCCGCCGACATCCGGCTGATCGTCACCGACATGGACGGCACCCTGCTGGACAACGCCAAGCGGATGCCCGAGGGACTGTGGCCGATGCTCGCCGAACTGCGCCGCCGCGGCGTGCTGTTCAGCCCCGCCAGCGGCCGCCAGTACGCCACGCTGGCCCGGCAGTTCGCCGAGGTTGCCGAGGGCATGGTGTTCATCGCCGAGAACGGCACGTACGTGGTCCGCGACGGCGTGGAGCTCAGCTCCGACACCCTCGACGCGTCGGTGGCCGCGCGGATCGTCCGGACGGTGCGGGGACTGGCCGAGGACGGTGTGGACGTGGGCGCCGTGGTGTGCGGCAAGCGGGCGGCGTACGTGGAGCGGACCGACGAGGCGTTCCTGGCGGAGGTGCGCACGTACTACGCCGAGCACCGCGTCGTGGCGGACCTCACGGCCGTCGACGACGACGTGATCAAGGTCGCGCTGCTCGACTTCGGGTCCGCCGAGCACACCACCGCCCCCGCGCTCGCCGAGTTCGCCGGCACTCATCAGGTCGTCGTCTCCGGCGAGCACTGGGTCGACGTCATGAACCGCACGGCCAACAAGGGCACCGCCCTGCGCGGCCTGCAGCGGGCGCTCGGCATCACGCCCGCGCAGACCATGGTCTTCGGCGACTACCTCAACGACCTGGAGATGCTCGACGCGGCCGACTGGTCCTTCGCCATGGCGGGCGCCCACCCCGAGGTCGTGAGCCGGGCCCGCCACCTGGCACCGTCCAACGACGACAACGGCGTGCTGCGGACCATCTCCCGGATCCTCGGCCTGTGACCGAGGGGCCCGGTCAGGGCTTGGCGGCGACCGCGCCGTACAGGGAGACGGGGCCCCGGTCGTCCGGTGCCGTGTCCGCGCGCCAGTCGGCGACCGACACGACGCCCGGCTCCAGCAGGTCGAGGCCCCGGAAGAACGCGGCCACCTCGTCGCGGGAGCGGGCCACCAGGGTCACTCCGCCCGCGGCGTAGGCGGCGATGCCCTTCTCGACGTTCTCCCGCTCGAAGTCCGCCGTCATCATCGACAGCACCAGCCGGCTGCCCGGCGCCAGCGCGTCCACCAGCGTGGAGACCAGCTCGTGGGCGCCGTCCTCGTCGGCCACGAAGTGCAGCAGCGCGATCAGGGACAGGGCGACGGGACGGCCGAAGTCCAGGACGCGGGCAGCCTGTTCGAGGATGGAACGCGGATCGCGGGCGTCGGCCTGGACGTACTCCGTGACGCCCTCGGGTGTGCCCCGCAGCAGCGCGCTCGCGTGGGCGAGGACGATCGGGTCGTTGTCGACGTAGACCACCCGGCTGTCCGGGGCCACCGACTGCGCGATCTGGTGCAGGTTGGGCTCGGTCGGTATGCCGGTGCCGATGTCCAGGAACTGGCGGATGCCGTCCTCGGCCACGGTGCGTGCGGCGCGCTGCATGAACGCCCGGTTGGCGCGCGCGGCGCGCAGGGCGCCCTCGTCGATCGCCGTGATCCGGCGGCCCAGTTCCTCGTCGACCGGGTAGTTGTCCTTGCCGCCGAGGAACCAGTCGTACACCCGGGCCGGATGCGGCCGGGTGGTGTCGATGCGCGATGCGGCCGGCTCGGTCCCCGTCACGTGCTGCTCCTCCGCTCGGCCGGTCCCGGTGGTCGCTCCGGGACGTGCGGGCAGCAGTCTGGCACGATCATGCCATCCGGCGCACGCCCCGCGGACACCGGCGGCCCCCTCAACCCGCCGTCCGGCAGGGCCCGTTGGGGTGTCATCCGGGCAGGGTGCGGTCCAGGAAGCTGCGCACCTCCGCGAAGGCCGCCGCCCGGTCCGGCTCCGTCTCGTGGAACACCTCGTGCCGCGCCCCGGCGAAGATCCTCTGGGTCAGCCGCCCGCCGCTCAGCCGCTCCACGCCCGTCCGGCTGCCGGGCAGCGGCACCAGCCGGTCGTCGTCCCCGTGCAGCCACAGCAGCGGCAGCCCGCCCACGTCGCCGCTCTTCTCGACGGTCTCCAGCGTCCGGGCGAACGCCTCCAGCGTCGGCCGCTTCATCGGCCCGTGCCACACCAGCGGATCGGCGGCGTAGGCGGCGCCCACGGCCGGGTCCCGGGACAGCGCGGCCGGGCTGACCGGGACGTCCGGGATCTGCGGCAGCGCCAGCAGCCGCCCCGGCAGCTCCCAGGCGCCGATCACCGGCCCGGACAGGACCAGCGCGCTCAGCTCGGCGCCGTACCGCTGGGCGAAGCGGGCCGCGATCAGCCCGCCCATGGAGTGGCCGACCAGGACGAGCGGCAGGCCGGGGTGCGCGCGGCGGGCGAGGTCCGCCGCGCCGTGCACATCGGTGACGACGTCCTCGAAGTCCTCGATCACCACGCGTTCCCCGGCCGAGCGCCCGTGGCCGACGTGATCGGGCCCGTACACGGCGGCCCCGTGCGCGTTCAGGACGGCCGCGAGGCCGTCGTAGCGGCCCGCGTGCTCGCCGTACCCGTGCACCACCAGGGCCAGGTAGCGGGGCGCCGGGTGCGGCCATTCGCGTACGGCGATGGGGCCGCGGGTGCCGTCGAGGGTGTGCTCGCGGACGTGGGGCATGTCTCCTCCGGGCGACTCGGTGAGGGCCGGGAGGATCTTCCCAGCGGGCCGGTCCGAGGTCTATAGTCCAAAACTAGCAGTGCTAATTAATGACACCCGTCGGTCAGGAGTCCAAGCCGTGCGTCCCGTCCACTTCGCGGCCGCCCGCCGCACCCCCATCGGCAAGCTGCGCGGAGCCCTGTCGGGTGTCCGGCCCGACGACCTGGCCGCCACGGTGATCCGCGCACTGGTCGCCGGCGTGCCCGCGCTCGACCCGGCCCGGATCGACGACGTCTACTGGGGCGCGGCCAACCAGGCCGGCGAGGACAACCGCAACGTCGCCCGGATGGCCGTCCTCCTCGCCGGGCTCCCCGAGTCCGTGCCCGGCGCCACCGTCAACCGGCTGTGCGCCTCCGGCCTGGAAGCGGTCACCTCGGCCGCCCGCACCATCGCGGCCGGCGAGGCCGACATCGTGATCGCCGGCGGCTCCGAGTCCATGAGCCGGGCCCCCTTCGTGCTGCCCCGCCCCGACGAGGCCCTGCCGCCGCGCATCGAGACCCACGACACCCGGCTCGGCTGGCGCCTGGTGAACCCGGCGATGAAGGACCTGCACGGCCTGCTGTCCATGGGCGAGACCGCCGAGGAGGTCGCCGAGCGGTACGGCATCTCCCGCGACCGGCAGGACGAGTTCGCCCTGCGCAGCCACCAACGGGCCGCCACCGCCCGGAAGAACGGCCACTTCGACGCCGAACTCCTGCCCGTGGAGCGGCCGGACGGCGTCGTGGTCGAGCAGGACGAGTGCGTCCGCGAGGACACGTCGCTGGAGAAGCTGTCACGGTTGAAGCCGGTCTTCCGGCAGGGCGGGACGGTCACGGCGGGCAACGCCTCGCCGATGAACGACGGCGCGGCCGGACTGCTGCTGGTCAGCGAGGAGGCCCTGGAGGAGCTGGGCCTGGAGTCCCTCGGCCGCTACGTCGCGGGCGCCTCCGCGGGCGTGCACCCCGACGTCATGGGCATCGGCCCGGTACCGGCCACCCGCAAGGCGCTGGACCGGGCCGGCTGGGACGTCGCGGACCTCCAGGAGGCCGAGTTCAACGAGGCGTTCGCCGCACAGGCCCTCGCCTGCGTCGACCAGCTCGGCATCGACCCGGACCTGGTCAACCCGACCGGCGGCGCCATCGCCCTCGGCCACCCCCTCGGCTGCTCCGGCGCCCGCATCCTGACGACGCTGCTGCACCGCATGCGCCGCACGGGCGCGCAGCGCGGACTCGCGACCATGTGCGTGGGCGTGGGACAGGGCAGCGCCCTGCTGGTGGCGCGGGACTGACCTCAACAGACGCTCCCCACGAGGGAGTTCGGTAGTACGAGCCGCAGCAAGGAAACGGAGCACCCCTCCATGGCAACCCTGTCCGTCGCCGCCATCCTCGCCGAGAACGCCAGGCGCCGTCCCGGAAAGACCGCCCTCGTGGAAGGTGAACTGCGGCTCACCTTCGGCGAGGTGTGGCAGCGCTCCCTCGCCCGGGCGGGCGCCCTCACCGGGCTCGGCGTACGACCGGGGGACCGGGTCGCGCTGATGGCCCCCAACACCGCCGAGTTCCCCGTCGCCTACTACGCGACCGTCGCGGCCGGCGGAGTCGTCGTACCGGTGCATCTGCTCCTGTCGGCCGGCGAGGTCGAGCACGTGCTGCGGGACAGCGGGGCGAACCTGCTGCTCGTACACCCGGCCCAGGCGGCGACCGGGCGGGCCGCCGCCGAGGCCCTCGGGGTCCGAGTGATCACCCTGGGCGAGGAGTTCGACAGGCTCGCGGCGCGGGCCGAGCCGCTGGTGTCGTACGTCAGCCGGACCGCCGACGACCCGGCCGTGATCTTCTACACGAGCGGCACGACCGGCGTCCCCAAGGGCGCGGTCCTCAGCCACTTCAACATCGTGATGAACGCGACGGTCAACGCCTTCGACGCCAACGACATCCGCCCCGACGACATCGCCCTCGGCGCGCTGCCGCTGTTCCACGCCTTCGGGCAGACCGTCTCGCTCAACTCCACCTGGCGGGCGGGCGCCACACTCGTCCTGCTGCCCCGCTTCGACGCGGCCCGCGCCATCGAGCTGATGGTCGCGGAGGGCGTCAACACCTTCCAGGGCGTGCCGACCATGTACGTCGCCCTCGCGGCGGCCGCGGCGCGGGCGGAGCGGCTGCCCGAGCTGCGGGTCTGCGTCTCCGGCGGAGCCTCGCTGCCGGTGGCCGTGCTGGAGCGGTTCGAGGAGGCGTTCGGCGCGCGGATCTACGAGGGGTACGGGCTGTCGGAGACCTCGCCGACGGCCACCGTCAACCAGCCGCTGTTCGGCACCAGGCCCGGCACCATCGGCCACCCGCTGTGGGGCGTCGACGTGGAGATCGCCCGTGCCGAGGTGGAGGACCGCGTCGAGCTGCTGCCGGCGGGGGAGCTGGGCGAGGTCGTCATCCGCGGCCACAACGTCTTCTCCGGCTACCTCGGGCGGCCCCGGGCCACGGCCGAGGCCCTGGTCGACGGCTGGTTCCGCACCGGCGACCTCGGCACCAAGGACGACGAGGGCTTCCTGCGCATCGTCGACCGCAAGAAGGACGTCATCATCCGCGGCGGCTACAACGTGTACCCGAGGGAGGTCGAGGAGGTCCTGGCCCGCCACCCCTCGATCGCCCAGGTCGCGGTCATCGGCCTGCCCGACGAACTGCACGGCGAGGAGGTGTGCGCCGTCGTCGTCCCGGCGCCGGGCACCGCCCCCGACGCCGCCGCGCTCACCGAGTGGTCCAAGGAGCACCTGGGGCGGCACAAGTACCCGCGGCGCGTGGAGTTCACGGACGCGCTGCCGCTGGGCCCCAGCATGAAGGTGCTGAAGCGGGAACTCCGGGCGACGTACGCGGAAAAGTGCGCGGATCAGTCATAGCGGTCGGCAGGGGTCACCAGGCGAGACGGTGCTTACGCCGAAGGCTTGTCCGGACATAGCATCGGTCTCCGCATGAACACGATGACGCTCTGGCACATATCCGGCGGGGAGTTCGCCGCGCTCGCCTTCGCGGCCCTCCTCGTCGGCTTCTCCAAGACCGCGGTGAGCGGGGCCAACACGGTGAGCCTCGCCATCTTCGCCGCCGTCCTGCCCGCCCGCGCCTCCACCGGCGTGCTGCTTCCCGTCCTGATCGCCGGCGACGTCCTCGCCGTCCTGACCTACCGGCGGCACGCCCACTGGCCCACCCTGTGGCGGCTGTTCCCCGCCGTCGCGGCCGGGGTCGTGCTCGGCACGCTGTTCCTGGTGTGGGCCGGCGACGGGGTCGTGCGGACCTCCATCGGCGCGATCCTGCTGCTGATGGCCGGTGTCACGCTGTGGCGGCGGCGCCGGACGGAGTGTGCGGACGAGCCGGACGGGCCGGACGCCGTGACCGGTCGGGCGGGCCGGGCGAAGGCGCGCTCGTACGGCGTGCTCGGCGGGTTCACGACGATGGTCGCCAACGCGGGCGGCCCGGTGATGTCGATGTATCTGCTCTCGGCCGGTTTCCGGAAGCTGGGCTTCCTCGGCACGTCGGCGTTCTTCTTCCTGATCGTGAACCTGTCCAAGGTGCCGTTCAGCGCCGGCCTCGGCCTGATCGACGGACGCTCGTTGCTCCTCGACGCCGCGCTCGCGGTGTTCGTCGTGCCCGGTGCGCTCATCGGCAAATGGGCTGTGAACAGGATCAACCAGCGACTCTTCGAACAACTCGTGATCGCGGCGACGGTGGTGGGCGGGGTCCAACTGCTCCTGCGCTAGGCCGAGGGCGACGACAGCCCCAGCAGCGCCGGGAGGTCCGCGAAGGAGTCCAGGACGTGGTCCGGGCGCCCGCTCGCCCGCTCCAGGCTCCGCGGCAGGAACTTGCCCGTGCGCACCAACACCCCGGTGATGCCGAGCCGTTGCGCCGCGAGGACGTCGTACTCGACGTCGTCCCCGACCATCAGCGCCTGCTCCGCGCCGACGCCGAGACGCCCGAGGGCCGCCTCGAAGAACGCCCGCGACGGTTTCCCGGTGACCTCCGCCTCGACCCCCGCGGCCGCCTCCAGGCCCGCCAGGAACGCCCCCGTGTCCAGCCGGAGTCCCTCGTCGGTGCGCCAGTACAGGTTCCGGTGCATGGCGACCAGCCGCGCGCCCCGCCGGATCCGGCCGAAGGCCCGATTGAGCGCCTCGTAACCGAACTCCGCTCCGGCGCCGCCGAGCAGCACGACGTCCGGGACGTCGTCGTCGCGGTCCCCGACGAGGGTGATCCCCGCCAGATCCTCCCCGACGTCCCCGCTGTTCAGCAGCGCGACGCGGGCCCCGGCCAGCCGGTCGGCGGTGGCGGCGGGGGCCGTCAGTACGTCCTCGGCGCCCACCGGGAACCCCGCCCGGGCGAGCGCCGCGGCGACGGACGCCCGGGACCGGGAGGTGGTGTTGGTCACCAGGACCACCCCCAGCCCCGCGTCCCGGACCGCCCGCAGCGCCGCCACCGCACCCGGCAGCGGCTTCCAGGAGACGGTGAGGACACCGTCGATGTCGATCAGCACGGCCCGCACGGATTCCATGGCCCCGACCGTAGCGACCCGGGCGCCGTACGGGCCCGTACGACCGCCTACGCTCACCCCTATGCCCGCGCACGTCCTGATCCTCGGCGGCACCACCGAGGCCCGCCGCCTCGCCGCCGACCTCGCCGCCCGCCCCGGCGTCCGGGTCACCACGTCCCTGGCCGGCCGGGTCGCCACCCCGGGCGCGCTGCCCGGCGAGGTGCGGACCGGCGGCTTCGGCGGCGCGCAGGGCCTCGCCGACTGGCTGCGCGCCCACCACGTGGACGCGCTGGTCGACGCCACCCACCCCTTCGCCGAGTCGATCACGGCCAACGCGGCCCGCGCGGCGGCCGCCACCGGGATCCCGCTGACCGTCCTGCGCAGGCCCGGCTGGCGGCCGGTGCCGGGGGACCGCTGGTACGACGTCCCCTCCCTGCCGGCCGCGGCCGAGACCCTGCCCCGCCTCGGCCGCCGGGTGTTCCTGAGCACCGGCCGGCTGGGTCTCGCGGTGTTCGCCCGGCTGACGGACCTGCACTTCGTCGTCCGCTCGGTCGACCCGCCCGAGCCGCCGCTGCCCCCGCACACCGAACTGGTCCTCGCGCGCGGCCCGTTCACCGTCGCCGACGAGACGGACCTGCTGCGCGCCCACCGCATCGACGTCCTGGTGACCAAGGACAGCGGCGGCGGGGCCACGGCCGCGAAACTGACCGCCGCGAGGGACCTCGGGCTGCCCGTCGTCGTGGTACGCCGCCCCGCGCTGCCCCCGGACGTGACGGCGGTGCCCGACGTGGCGGCCGTACGGGAGCGGCTCGGACTCGGCCCGGCCTGACGGCCGCCCCTACTGCTCGCCCGGGTTCCTGCGCAGCAGATACGTGTCCATGATCCAGCCCTTGCGCTCGCGCGCCTCGGCCCGCACCCGCTCGATGCGTTCGGCAGCCTCGGCGATCGGGCCGGAGACCAGGATCTCGTCCTCGGTGCCGAGGTACGCGCCCCAGTAGATGTCGATGTCGTCCTCGGCGTACCTGCGGAACGTCTGGTGCGCGTCCAGCATCACCACCACGTCGTCCACGTCCTCGGGGAAGCCCTCGGCCAGCCGCCGACCGGTGGTGATCTGCACCGGCCGCGCCACCCGGTTCAGGCCCGTGCGATGCCGGGCGACCAGCGTGGAGACACTGCTGATGCCGGGGACGACCACGTACTCGAACGCGACCGCCCCGCGCGCCAGCACCTCCTCCAGGATCCCGAGCGTGCTGTCGTACAGCGCCGGATCGCCCCACACCAGGAACGCGCCGGTGCCGTCCTCGTCCAGCTCCTCGGCGATCAGCCGCTCGTAGATCCCGGCGCGGGCGCTGCGCCAGTCCTCCACCGCCGGCGAGTACGCCGAGCCGCCCGCCGTCCGGTCCCGCTCGGGGTCACGGGCCTCCACCACCCGGTACGACCCCGCGGGCAGATGCGTGTCGAGCATGTCCCGGCGGAGCTGGGTGAGATCGCTCTTCACCTCGCCCTTGTCGAGCAGGAAGAACACGTCCGTGCTCCGCAGCGCCTTGACGGCCTGCAGGGTCAGCTGGTCGGGGTCGCCCGCGCCGATACCGATGACATGAATCTTTCGCACGCCCCGAGTCTGCCGCATACCGCTGACCACGCGTCCACCGCCTCCGTACGCACGGTCGGCACGGCCGGTCGGCCCTGCCGGTCAGTGCAGCTCGCCCCACCCGAGCCGAGGCGCCTCGGCGACCGGATCCACCGGGCCGGCCCCCTGCTCCACCCGCTGCGCCAGCTCCCACGCCCACCGGGCGAGCCCGGCGAGATCCATCCCGTAGGGCCGGTCCTCGCCGCGCGCCTTCTCCCACGCCGCCACCGCCCCCGCGCCCCGCCGCAGCAGGCGCGCCCCGCCGACGGCGTTGCCGCGCGCCGCGTGGGTGAGCCCCACCGCCAGCTGGGCCAGCCCCCGCCACAGCGCCCGCTCGTCCTCGGGACCCGACTTCCAGGCGTCCTCGAAGACCTCGTGCGCGTGGAAGGGCCTGCCCGCCGCCAGCAGGGCCTGCGCCTCGGCGACCGTCTCGTCGGGCGTCCGCACGACCCCCTCCGGCTGCCGGGGCACGCCCTGCGTGCCGTAGGGCAGCGGGCGCCCGAGCCCGTCCCGGGGCCGAGCGTTGCGCGCCCGCCCGTCGGCGTCGCGGTCCCTGGCATCCGATGCGCCCGCGTTCGTCATGGCGCCGATTCTCCCCCGCTCCCCGCGGCCGCTCTTCGGCGCACCCCCGGACGTGGGGTAAAGTTCTGTTCGCGCGATCACGCGGTTCACCGCGAGCGAGCGCATCGGGACGTGGCGCAGCTTGGTAGCGCACTTGACTGGGGGTCAAGGGGTCGCAGGTTCAAATCCTGTCGTCCCGACCAGCTTTGCAGCAGGTCGGAGGTCGTCTTCTCAGGGATGAGGAGACGACCTTCTCGTTTCCGTGGGGCCGTCCTCGCCGGGGAGTGTCGGGCGATGGTCGCCGGTGGCGATCCTGGCCACCATCCCGGCGAGCTGCCCGCAGGCCCGCGCGATCTCGCGCTGGGTCTCGTTCCGCTCGCTGATGACCGCCGCGACCAGCAGCGCGGTCAGCGAGGCGGAGCCGTTGAAGGCCTGGAGGGTGATCATGCTCGTGAGCAGGTCGTGACCGGAGAACGGGCCTGATCCACGCGTGGCGGCGATGATCGCGAAGGTGGACACGGCCAGCGCGCAGGGCGCGGCTCCGGCCAGCTGGAAGCGGAAGGCCGCCCAGATGAGCAGCGGGAAGCCGAGGAACAGGAGCGGCGTGGTCCCGGTCTCGACGACACCGACGCCGGCGGTCGCGGCCGCCAGCAGCAGCCCCTCCGCCCACCGCACGGGCGGCGCCCCCTTCGGCCAGCGTGCCGAGCTGAGGACGAGCAGGACCGGCGTGACCACGAGCACGCCCATCGCGTCGCCGGTCCACCAGACCGACCACGTCGGCCAGAAGCCCTCGGCGTTCAGGACGCCCGCGAGGATCAGGGTCCCGCTGCCCGTGGTCGCGCTGATCAGCATCCCGGTGAACGCACCGAGGAAAATCAGGGCGAGTGCGTCGCGCAGTCGGTCCAGTTCGTTCCGGAATCCCACGCGGCGCAGCAGCGCGGCGGAGCAGACGGGCGCCAGGGTGTTGCCCGCCGTGATCGCGAGGACGGCCGGGAGCGACGGCCCCAGCGAGATGTTGACCAGGAACGCGCCGAGCGCGATCCCGGGCCAGAGCTTCCAGCCGCGCAGGAGCAGGCCCGCCAGCGCGATCCCGCTCGGCGGCCACAGCGGGGTGACCTGGCCGCGCACCAGCTGCTGGAGCAGGCCCAGCCTGGCCGAGCCGTAATAGAGCGCGGTCATGGCGCAGATCTCCAGAACGGCCACCGCACCACTGCGGCCGAGCCGCACCTGCCGCGCGTCGGGCATCGGGCGACCTCCGCGTCGATGTCACCCCCGAGGTCCATCATCCGCCGGTTGTCCCGGATGCTCCATGTCGCCGGGCGGTGTGCGGACGGCGAGGATGGCCATGTCGTCGTGACCGTCGCTGGGGTGGTGCTCGGCCAGGGCCCGGACGAACGCGGGCAGGGACAGCCCGGAGTGTTCCACGGCGAGCTGGGCGAGTACGTTCAGCCGCTCGTCGATGGGGTGCTCGGGATGCTCGACCAGCCCGTCCGTGAAGAAGATCAGGGTGGCGTCCGGGGGCAGCAGCCGGGAGTGGTCCGGGCGCGGCTGATCCGTGTCGACGCCGAGCGGCAGTCCGGGCTCGCCGAGCAGGTACGTCGCGCGGCGCTCACGGGTGAGCAGCAGGGGCGGGACGTGGCCCGCGGTGCTCCAGCGCAGTCGCCAGCCCGGTCCCTCCGGTTCGACGCGGGCCAGCGTGGTGGTCGTGACGGGATTGTCCGTGATGGCCTCCAGCGCCCGGTCGAGCCGGGCGAGGACCACGCCGGGCGGGTCGCTCCGGTCGAACAGCAGAGCGCGCATCATGTTCCGGGTGGAGGCCATCGCGGCCGCGGCCCGCAGATCGTGGCCGACCACGTCACCGATCACGACGGCCACCACCTGGTCGGGCAGGGGGACGGCGTCGTACCAGTCCCCGCCCAGCTGGCTCGGCTCGGCGGCCGGCCGGTAGATGGCGGCCGCGGTGAAGGGCCGCAGGTCGGGCAGGGTGGGCAGCAGCAGCCGCTGGAACTGCTCGGCTCCGACCCGGATCCGTTCGAAGAGGCGGACGTTCTCGATCGCGATGCCCGCGGCGCCGGCCAGGGCGAGGACGACGTTCTCGTCGTGCAGGTCGAAGGGCTTTCCGTCGTACCGCTCCGACAGGTAGAGGTCGCCGTAGATCTCGCCGCGCACGCTGATGGCGACGCCGAGCAGGGTGTGCAGGCGCGGATGGCCGGGCGGGAACCCGGTGGAGGCCGGGTGGGCCGGGATGTCGTCGATCCGCAGGGGTTCGGGGTAGCGGATCAGGTGGCCGAGGACCCCCAGACCGCGCGGCATGCCGGTCTCGGTCAGGGCCTTGCGCTCGCGCTCGCTCAGGCCGGCCGTGATGAACTGCTCCAGGCGCTCCCCGGACTCGTCGAGTACGCCCAGTGCCCCGTACCGGGCGCCGACCAGCTCCATGGCGGTGGTCACGATGCGGTGCAGCACCGCGGGCAGTTCGACCTCGCGGCTGATGGCCACCACCGCGTCCAGCAGGCCCTGGAGCCGGTCCATGGAGGACAGCAGGGCGCGCAGCTGCTCGTCGATCCGGCCCAGCTCGGAACGCAGGCGCGCGTGCAGGTCGGGCAGGTGCGGCTGCCGAGGTTGTCTGCCCTGCCTCTCTCCCGCCATCACGGACGCCCCGTCCTTCCATGGGCCCCCTCACCACCGGGGCCGACGGCCATCGCTGCGTCGTCTTTGATTGTGCACCTGCGCCCGGGCCGCCGCGGGCGCAGGCCACCCGGGCGGGTACGGTGCGCTGCCCGGTTCGCTGGTGAAAGCCGCAGGTCAGGAGGTGTTCAGCCCTTGTTGGAGCCCAGTGTGAGGCCGTTGACGAACTGGCGCTGGAGGGCGAAGTAGACGATCAGGGTGGGGATCGCAGTCAGGAGGGAGCCCGCCGCCACCAGGTTGGGGTCCGTGAAGTACTGGCCGGAGAGGTTGTTCAGGGCCGAGGTGATCGGCATGTTCTCACCGGTCGAGATCAGCACCAGCGCCCAGAAGAAGTCGTTGTAGATCCAGATCGACAGCAGGGTGGCCAGGGCGGCCATCGCCGGCTTGCACAGCGGCAGCGTGATCTGCCAGTACAGCCGCCACACCGAGGCCCCGTCGACCAGTGCGGCCTCGGTCAGCTCGTGCGGGAGCGAGCGCATGTAGTTGCTCAGCACGAACGCGCAGAACCCCGACTGGAACGCCACATGGATGAGCACCAGGCCGAGCGCGGAGTCGTACAGCTTGCCGCTCGCCGTGATGCCCGGCAGGTCGGTCAGCAGGTACAGCCGGTACAGCGGGGTGATGATGACCTGCTGGGGGAGGAGGTTTCCGGCCGTGAAGACCAGCAGGAGGGCGAGGTTGACGCGGAAGTCGAAGCGGCTGACGTAGAACGCCACGCAGGAGGAGAGGAACAGGGTCAGCAGCACGGCCGGCACCGCGATGATCAGCGTGTTGCCGAAGTAGTGCAGCATGTCCGACTGCTGGAACGCGTTCGTGAAGTTCGCGAACGTCAGCTTGCTCGGCCAGGAGACGTAGCCCTTGGCGCTGGTCTCGCTGTACGGCCGCAGGGCCGAGAAGACCGCCCACAGGAGCGGGGCCAGCCAGGCCAGCGCCGTACCGGCGAGGAAGACGTGCAGCAGCACCCGGGCCGGGCGGATCGGGGCGCGGCGCGTCGGCGGGAGAGTGGTGCTGCTCATGCGCGCCGCTCCTTCCGGAAGGTGGCGATCAGGTACGGGATGATCACCGCGAGGGAGATGACCAGCAGGACGACGGCGATGGCGGAGCCGTAGCCGATCCGGCTGGACTCGCCGATGATGTTGTTCGTCACCAGGATCGACAGCAACTCCGTGCCCTGGGCGCCCTTGTTGAAGACGAAGACCAGGTCGAAGGCGCGCAGCGACTCGATGATGGTGACGACGAGGACGACCGTGTTGGTCGGGCGCAGGGTGGGGAAGATGACGTTCCTGAACGTCTGCCACTCGTTCGCGCCGTCCAGCGCGGCGGCCTCGCGCAGCGACGGGTCGACGCTCTTCAGGCCGGCCAGGTACAGGATCATCATGTAGCCGGCGTGCCGCCAGGACGCGGCGATGAGGACCGCCCACAGGTTCAGGTGCGGGTCGCCGATCCAGTCGATGTAGTGGCCGGGCTTGTTGGCGCCGATGATGCTGTTGATCAGGCCGGTGTCCGGGTTGTAGACGAGCTGCCAGACGAAGCCGATGCAGGCCATCGAGATGACGACCGGCAGGAAGAAGGCGGTCTGGTAGACCCGGCTGAAGCGGATCCGCTTGTCCAGCTGGACGGCCAGGAACAGGCCGAACGGCGTCGGGATCAGGATCAGGACCACGAACCAGATGACGTTGTGCTGCAGGGCCGGCCAGAACTGCGGGTTGTCGTTGAAGAGTTGTTTGAAGTTCTCCAGGCCGACCCACTTGATCGAGTCGAAGCCGATGCCGTCCCAGGTGGTGAAGGCGAGGAGGATCGAGGCGAGTGCCGTGACCCAGACGAGGGCCACGTGCAGGATCGTCGGCACGCCCGCCATGAGGCCGAGCGTGATCCGGTCGCGGCGGGTCAGCAGACGCCGGTGGCTCCGCGTGGCCCGCTTCGCCCCGGGCGTGGGCCCCGGGGACGGCGCGGCGGCCGCCTCCGGGGTCTGCGTCGTCGTGTCAGTCGTGTCGGTCGTCATCGGGTCGCTCACTGGGACGCGAAGATCGTCTTCTTCTGGCGCTCGATGGACGACAGCAGGCTGTCCACGCCCTTGGGGTTCTGGAGGAACTTCTGCAGCCCCGGCTGCATCACCGTGGAGGTGAAGTCGGGCCGGGAGTCGCGGTCCATGAACTGGGTGAGGTTCTTGGCGGCGCCGATCATCTCGAACGCCTTCTTCTGCAGCGGCGAGTAGGCGGAGGTGGAGGCCTTGTTGGAGGCGGCGACCACGCTCGGGTCGGTCTTGAGGTACGTCTCCTCGGCCGCCGGGCTGCCCAGGTACTCCATCAGCTTCACGACACCGTCGTGGTTCTTCGGAGACTTGCTGACCATGAAGCCGTCGGTCGGCGCCTCGACCGTCTCCTGCCCGTACGCGGAGTTGATCTCCGGGAAGGGGAAGAAGTCCAGGTCGTCCAGGTCGGCCTTGTTGGTGAACTGCTGGGCCACGAAGGAGCCGAGGAGGTACATGCCGGCCTTCTTCGACACCAGCGTCTGCGCGGCGTCCTCCCAGGTACGGCCCATGAAGCCGTCCTGGTGGTAGGGCAGGATCTCGGCCCAGTGGTCGAAGACGGCCTTCACCTTGGCGTCCGTCCAGGAGGCCTTGCCCGCCATCAACTGGACATGGAAGTCATAGCCGTTGAGCCGGAAGTTGATCTGGTCGAAGGTGCCCATCGCGGGCCACGCGTCCTTGTCGCCGAAGGCGATCGGGACCAGGTTGTCCTTCTGCATCTGCTTGCACAGCGCGACGAAGTCGTCCCAGGTGGCCGGGACCTTGTAGCCGTGCTGCTGGAAGACGCTCTTGCGGTAGAAGATCGCCCAGGGGTACGTCGTCAGCGGCACGAAGTAGTACTTGCCGTCCTGGCCCTTGCTGAGCTTCTTCATCGCGTCGGGGAAATTGTCCCCGATCTTCTGCCACACGTCGTCGATCGGCGAGGCCAGGCCCTTCGCCGCGAAGAACTGCATGCGGTAGCCGGCGAACCAGTTGAAGACGTCGTCCGGGGTGCCCTGCAGATACGAGTTGATCTGCTCCTGGAAGGTGTTGTGGTCCTTGGTGTTCACCGCGACCGTGAGGCCGGACGTCTTCTTGAAGTCGGCGTAGACGCCTTCGAAGGCCTTCTTCGGCACCGCGTCCGAGGCGTTGGAGCCGACCGTGACGGTCTTCGGGTCGGAGGAGGAGCCGCTGCCCCCGCAGGCGGACAACAGGGGGACGCCGGTACCGGCGAGCAGGGCGGCACCGCCTGCCGTGCGCAGCAGCGAGCGTCGGCTGGGACCCGGGACGGAAACACCGGAGGGCGAGAGGCGCATGGCGGCTCCTGAGGAATACAGGGCTCGGTCAAGGGGATGAGTTGATCACCGAAAGGTTGTCGAAACCGCTCAGAAACCAACTCGACCGAACATCGTGGGCGTCATAACACCCCCATGTCCGCTCATGCGTCAATAGGTCGGCTCGCACTCGGGGGTCTCTTGCCCGAAACGTAATCGTCATCGTTACCTGCAACTTCGGCGAAGAGCAGGCAGAGTTGAAGGAGTCAGGGCCTGACCAGCAGCTGGAAGTCGAAGGCGTAGCGCGAGGCCCGGTAGACGTGGCTGCCGTACTCCACGGCCCGGCCCGTGTCGTCGTACGCGGTGCGCCGCATGGTGAGCAGGGCCGCGCCCTCCTTCTCGTTCAGCAGGCCGGCCTCGTCGGCGGTGGCGCTGCGCGCGCCGATGGACTGCCGGGCGCTGTGCAGCACGATCCCGGCGGACCGCAGCATCTCGTACAGGCCCGTCGACTCCAGCCGCTCCGTGGGGAGTTCGAGCAGCGCGGGCGGCAGGAAGTTGCACAGGAACGCCACCGGCTGGCCATGGGCCGAGCGCAGCCGCTCCAGTACGGTGACCTCGGCGCCCTCCGCGATGCCGAGAGCCGCGGCCACGTCGGCGGGCGCCGGGATCCGCTCGCCCCGCAGCACCCGGGTGGTCGGGCCCTGTCCGGCCGCGGACAGGTCGTCGTAGAGGCTGCTGAGCTCCAGCGGGCGCTTGACCTGGCTGTGCACGACCTGCGTGCCGACGCCTCGGCGGCGTACCAGCAGGCCCTTGTCGACCAGGGACTGGATCGCCTGGCGGACGGTGGGACGGGACAGGCCCAGCCGTGCGGAGAGGTCGACCTCGTTGCCCAGGAGGTTGCCCGGAGCCAGCGCGCCCTGCTCGATGGCGGCCTCCAGTTGCTGTGCGAACTGGTAGTACAGCGGTACCGGACTCGTGCGGTCCAGGGCGAACGTGAGGCTGTCGAGCGCCCGGTCACCCGGTGCCGTTCGCTGCGGTGTGCGGTGTACTGGGCTCATGCCTGTCAGGTGTAGGCCCGTGAAGGTCCAGATGTCAATGATTTGTACTTACATTCGGACCTGCTCGTGAAATGATGTCTTAACAAAGTATTGACAGCGGGCTCACCAGGGACTTGGATCCCGTCCCAACGCATCAGCGTCCTTCCCCCGTCGCACGCACAGTGAGGTGCTGGAAAGATGGACCGCTCTTCTCCCTCCCGGTTTCGCCGATCGGCCCCCTTCGTGGCGGTGGCCGCGGCGGCGGCCCTCACCCTCGCCGGGTGCGCCAGCGCCCACGGCGGGAAAAAGGCCGAGGAGGCGGCCCAGAACGCCTCGGCGGGCAAGGCCAACACCCCTCGGATGACCGTCGCCATGGTCACGCACCAGGCGCCCGGCGACACCTTCTGGGACACCGTCCGCAAGGGCGCCGAGGCGGCCGCCGCCAAGGACAACATCAAGCTGGTCTACTCCGCCGACCCGAACGCGGGCAACCAGGCCAACCTGGTGCAGAACGCGATCGACCAGAAGGTGGACGGCGTCGCGGTCACCCTGGCCAAGCCGGACGCGATGAAGGCCGTCGTCGGCAAGGCCGAGCAGGCGGGTATCCCGGTAGTGGGCCTCAACTCGGGACTGAGCGACTGGAAGCAGCTCGGAATGCTGTCGTTCTTCGGCCAGGACGAGAGCGTCGCGGGCGAGGCGTTCGGCGACAAGCTGAACACGACCGGGGCCAAGAACGTCGTCTGCGTCATCCAGGAGCAGGGCAACGTGGGCCTCACCCAGCGTTGCGACGGCGTGAAGAAGACGTTCAAGGGCACCACTGAGACCCTGTACGTGAACGGCACCGACATGCCGTCCGTGCGCTCGACCATCACGGCGAAGCTGAAGCAGGACAGCTCGGTCGACACGGTCGTCACCCTGGGCGCCCCCTTCGCCCTCACCGCCGTGCAGTCGGTGGGCGACGCGGGCAGCAAGGCCAAGGTCGCCACGTTCGACCTGAACAAAGACCTCGTCAAGGCCGTCCAGAACAGCAGCATCGAGTTCGCCGTCGACCAGCAGCCCTATCTCCAGGGCTACCTGGCCGTCGACGCACTGTGGCTCTACAAGAACAACGGCAACTACAGCGGCGGCGGCGTCCAGCCGGTGCTCACCGGTCCGGCCTTCGTCGACAAGTCCAACGTCGACAAGGTCGCCGAGTTCGCCGCGAAGGGGACCCGGTGATGAGCATGGCCCAGCACGCCGAGCCGGCCGTGGGGACGACACCCCCGGCGTCCGGTCCCAAGGCGGCCGACGGCCGCACCGCCCGGCGCCCCCTGGTGCTGCGCCTGCTGGCCCGGCCGGAGGTGGGCGTCTTCCTCGGCGCCGCCGCCGTACTGATCTTCTTCCTCGTCGTCGCGCCCTCGGTCCGTCAGGGCAGCTCGATGGCCACGATCCTCTACCAGTCCTCGACCATCGGGATCATGGCCCTGCCGGTGGCCCTGCTGATGATCGGCGGCGAGTTCGACCTCTCCTCCGGCGTCGCCGTGATCTCCTCCGCCCTGACCGCGAGCATGCTCAGCTACCAGCTGACGTTGAACGTGTGGACGGGCGTGATCGTCGCCCTGGCCGTCTCCCTCGCGATCGGCTTCTTCAACGGCTGGATGGTGGTCAAGACCGGCCTGCCCAGCTTCCTGGTCACCCTCGGCACCTTCCTGATCCTCCAGGGCGTGAACCTCGCGGTGACCAAGCTCGTCACCGGGAACGTCGCCACCGACGACATCAGCGACATGGACGGCTTCGACCAGGCCAGGAAGGTCTTCGCGTCGTCGTTCGACGTCGGCGGGGTGCAGGTGAAGATCACCGTGGTGTGGTGGGTGGTCTTCGCGGCCATCGCCACCTGGGTGCTGCTGCGCACGAAGTACGGCAACTGGATCTTCGCGGTCGGCGGCAACAAGGAGAGCGCGCGGGCCGTCGGTGTCCCGGTGACGTTCACGAAGATCTCGCTGTTCATGCTGGTCGGCTTCGGCGCCTGGTTCATCGGCATGCACCAGCTGTTCTCCTTCAACACGGTGCAGTCCGGCGAGGGCATCGGCCAGGAGCTGCTCTACATCGCCGCGGCCGTCATCGGCGGCTGTCTGCTGACCGGCGGCGCGGGTTCGGCGATCGGCCCGGTCTTCGGCGCGTTCATGTTCGGCATGGTGCAGCAGGGCATCGTGTACGCCGGCTGGAACCCGGACTGGTTCAAGGCCTTCCTCGGCGTGATGCTCCTCGGCGCCGTCCTGATCAATCTGTGGGTCAGCCGCGCGGCGACCCGGAGGTGAAGCGATGACTGACAACAAGGCAGCCACCCACGGCGCCGTGCTCGCCGACACCCCGCCCGCCGGTGAGGGGGCCCTGGTCGAACTGCGCGGTGCGGGCAAGTCCTACGGCAACATCCGCGCGCTGCACGGCGTGGACCTCACCGTGCACGCGAACAAGGTGACCTGCGTGCTCGGTGACAACGGCGCCGGCAAGTCCACCCTGATCAAGATCATCTCGGGTCTGCACCAGCACACCGAGGGCGAGTTCCTCGTCGACGGCACCCCGGTACGCTTCTCCAGCCCGCGCGAGGCCCTCGACAAGGGCATCGCCACCGTCTACCAGGACCTGGCGACGGTGCCGCTGATGCCGGTGTGGCGCAACTTCTTCCTGGGCTCGGAGATGACGAAGGGCCCCTGGCCGGTCCGGCGCCTGGACATCGCCGGGATGAAGGCCACGGCGGACGAGGAACTGCGCAACATGGGCATCGTCCTGGACGACCTGGAACAGCCCATCGGCACCCTCTCCGGCGGCCAGCGCCAGTGCGTCGCCATCGCCCGCGCCGTCTACTTCGGCGCCCGCGTCCTGATCCTCGACGAGCCGACCGCCGCACTCGGCGTCAAGCAGTCCGGCGTGGTCCTGAAGTACATCGCCGCCGCCCGCGACCGCGGCCTCGGCGTCATCTTCATCACCCACAACCCCCACCACGCCTACATGGTCGGCGACCACTTCAGCGTCCTGCGCCTCGGCACCCTCGAACTGTCCGCCGAGCGCGCGCAGATCAGCCTGGAGGAGCTGACCAACCACATGGCAGGCGGCGCCGAACTCGCCGCGCTCAAGCACGAACTGGCCCAGGTACGCGGCGTCGACACCGAGGAACTCCCCGAGGAGAGCGACCTCACCGCACCCGTGGCGACCTCCCCGGAAGGAAACACCTGACCATGGCGCACCCCACCCCGCTGGACCGCATCCGGGTCGGCTCGGCTCCCGACTCCTGGGGCGTCTGGTTCCCCGACGACCCCCAGCAGGTCCCCTGGGACCGCTTCCTGGACGAGGTCGCCGAGGCGGGCTACGAGTGGATCGAACTCGGCCCCTACGGCTACCTCCCCACCGACCCGGCACGTCTGCGCGACGAGGTGGCCCGGCGCGACCTGAAGGTCTCGGCGGGCACGGTCTTCACCGGCATGCACCGCGGCCCCTCCGTCTGGGACGCGACCTGGGCGCACGTCAGCCAGGTCGCCGAGCTCACCCGGGCCACGGGCGCGCGGCACCTGGTGGTCATCCCCTCGTTCTGGCGGGACGACAAGACCGCCGAGATCCTGGAGCCGCCGGAGCTGACCGCCGAGCAGTGGGCGCACCTGACCAAGGGCATGGAACGGCTCGGGCACGAGGTCAAGGAGGAGTTCGGCCTGGACATCGTGGTCCACCCACACGCCGACACCCACATCGACACCGAGGAGCACGTCGAACGGTTCCTGGACTCGACCGACACCGAGCTGGTCAACCTCTGCCTGGACACCGGGCACTACGCGTACTGCGGCGGGGACAGCGTCAAGCTGATCGAGACCTACGGCGAGCGCATCGGCTATCTGCACCTCAAGCAGGTGGACCCGGAGATCCTGGCCGACGTGCGGGCGAAGGGCACCCCCTTCGGACCGGCCGTGGCCCAGGGCGTGATGTGCGAACCGCCCGCCGGCGTACCGGAGCTGGGCCCCGTCCTGGCGGCGGCCCAGCGGCTGGGCGTGGACCTGTTCGCCATCGTCGAGCAGGACATGTACCCGTGCGAGCCGGACCGGCCCCTGCCGATCGCGGTGCGCACCCGCAGGTTCCTGCGCTCCTGCGGGGCCTGAGCACCCGGACACGTCGCGGGCATTCCTCCGTGCCCCCGGTGGATTCGGCCGCAGGACGGCCGGGAACCAACCGGGGGCACGCGGGCGTTGAGGGGACGACGGGGGAGGCCCGCGCAGACGGGAGGACGCGATGACACACCGTACGGAAGCACGCAAGGCGCCCCAGGAGGCCGACGGCGCGGCGGCCTCGCGCCACGAACGCTTCGGCTCGCTGCCCGAGCGGATACGCCCGCAGGACATGGTCGAGACCAGGCCGGCGACCGCACCGGACCCGGCGCGGGACACGTACAACCCGGACGAGTGGCTGATCCGCTACTGCGGCTGACACGCCTGCCGCCGGCACACGCGAAGCGGCGCCGGGCACGCGCCCGGCGCCGCTCCCCCCTACCGGCTCACGCCTGCCGTACCTCGGCGATCGTCACCGGGCGGTGCTCGCGCAGGGACAGCGTGCAGGCCTCGGCGATCCAGCCGGCCTCCAGGGCGTCCTCGACGGTGCAGGGCGACGGGCGGGTGCCGGCCACGACCTCCGTGAACGCGCTGAGTTCGGCGCGGTAGGCCTCGGTGAAGCGGTCCATGAAGAAGTCGTGCGGGGTGCCGGCCGGGAAGGTCACGCCCGGCTCCACCGAGCGCAGCGGGAGCTTGTCGTCCAGGCCCACGGCGATGGAGTCCGCGAAGCCGTGCAGCTCCATGCGGACGTCGTAACCCCGGGCGTTGTGACGGGAGTTGGAGACGACCGCGATCGTGCCGTCGTCCAGGGTGAGGATCGCGCCGGCGGTGTCGGCGTCGCCGGCCTCCTTGATGTAGTCGGCGCCCCGGTTGCCGCCGACCGCGTACACCTCGGTGACCTCGCGGCCCGTCACCCAGCGGATGATGTCGAAGTCGTGCACGGAACAGTCGCGGAAGATCCCGCCCGACGCGGCGACGTACGCGGCCGGCGGCGGCGCCGGGTCCAGGGTCGTGCAGCGGACCGTGTGCAGTGCGCCCAGCTCGCCCGCCCGCACGGCGGCCCGGGCGGCGGCGAAGCCCGCGTCGAAGCGCCGGTTGTAGCCGATCTGGATGGGCACGCCACGGCCCTGGACGGCCTTGAGCACGTCCACGCCCTCGGTCATCGTCTTCGCGACGGGCTTCTCGCAGAAGACCGGGACGCCGGCCTCGACGCCGGCCAGGATCAGGGCGGGGTGGGCGTCGGTGGCGGCCGCGACCACGACGGCGTCCACGCCGGCGGCCAGCAGCGCCTCCGGCGAGTCGACGACCGTGGCGAACTCGGCGCCGAACTTCTCGGCGGCGGCCTTGGCCGCGTCCGCGAACGGGTCGGTGACGACGAGCGACTCGACGACGTCGAGGCGGGAGAGGGTCTCGGCGTGGAAGGCGCCGATGCGGCCGAGGCCGAGGATTCCGATACGCATGAGGGGTGCTGCTCCTAGGGGATCGCGAGGGTGGGTGCGGAGAGTTCTAGTCGAGGCCGCCGAGCACGTTCTGGTCCCAGTCGATCACCGAGCCCGTGACCACGCCCGAGCGGTCGGACAGCAGGAAGACGACGAAGTCGGCGATTTCGTCCGGCTGGCCGAGCTTGCCCATCGGCAGCCTCGCCGCCGCCTGTTCGCGCCAGTCGTCGCCCGCGCCGTGGAAGGCGCGCTGGGTGGCGTCCTCGCCCTCCGTCGCCGTCCAGCCGATGTTCAGGCCGTTGATCCGGATCCGGTCGAAGCGATGGGCGTGCGCCGCGTTCCGGGTCAGACCCACGAGGCCCGCCTTGGCGGCGACGTACGGCGCGAGGAACGGCTGACCGCCGTGTGCCGAGGAGGTGATGATGTTGACGATCGTGCCGGGCGCCTTGCGGGCCACCATGTCGGCGACCGACGCCTGCATCGCGAAGAACGGCGCCTTGAGGTTGATCGCGATGTGCTGGTCGAACAGCTCCGGCGTGGTGTCCAGCAGCGTGCCCCGGGAGGTGAGGCCCGCCGAGTTCACCAGGCAGTCGACGCGGCCGTACGCGTCCACCACCGCGGCGACCGCCGCCTTCGCCTGCCCGGCGTCCGCGAGGTCGGCCCGGACGAACATCGCCGTGCCGCCGTCCGCCGCCAGCTCGCTCACCAGCGTCTCGCCCGGCCCGGTCCGCCGGCCCGTGACCGCCACGGCGGCGCCCGCACGCACGGCGGCCCGCGCGATGGCGGCCCCCACGCCCTGGCTGCCGCCGTTGACGAGCACCACCTTGCCGTCGAGAAGTGCGTCATGTCCCATGCTCTGCCTGCCCTTTCAGCTCTCGCGCCGCTCGGCGCCGGACCGCAGCCCGGCCCGCAGCCGCTCCGGCTCCCAGCCCTCGCGCACCGCGCGCCGCACCAGGTCCGCCTGCGAGGGCGGGGCCAGACCGGCCACCGGCGGGTCGCTGTCGAGGTTGGTCGGGAACGGATACCCCTCGGCGCTCGCCGCGATCACATGCTCCAGCCACGCCTCGCCGGCCCCCTCGGCCGCGCGCCGCAGCAGCACCGGGAACACCGCGTTCGCCACCGCCTCCCGGTCCACCGTCTCCATCGCCCGGCCGAACGCGGACGAGATCTGGAGCAGATTGGCGGTGCGCCGTACGCCGGCCGTGCGGTTGCCGCCGGCGGCGTGGAACAGCGCGGGGTTGAAGAACACCGCGTCGCCCTTGGCGAGCGGCAGCTGCACGTGGTGCTCCGCGAAGTACGCCTGGAACTCCGGCAGCCGCCAGGCCAGATAGCCCGGCTCGAACAGCTGGGAGTACGGCAGGTACAGCGTCGGACCCGACTCCACCGGCATGTCGCAGTGGGCGACCGCGCCCTGGAGGGTGAGCACGGGGGAGAGCCGGTGCACGTGCGCGGGATAGGCGGCCGCGGTCGCGTTGCTCAGGAAGCCGAGGTGGTAGTCGCGGTGCACGCTCTGCCCGGCGCCGCCCGGGTTGACCACGTTGACCTGCGAGGTCACCTGGTAGCCGGGGCCCAGCCAGGCGGTGGACACCAGGGCCAGGACGTCGTTGGCGTAGTAGTCGGCGAACGCCTCCGGGTCGTACAGGGCCGCCTTCTCCAGCGCGTTCCACACCCGGTCGTTGGCGCCCGGCCGCGCGAAGTGGTCGCCCGCGGCGGCCCCGGAGGCGCGCTGGTCGGCGACGAGCGCCTCGAAGACGGCGGTGAGCCGGTCCACGACCGCCGCGTCCGCGAACGCGCCCCGCACGACGACGATGCCGGGACCGTCGGCGAGGACCCGCACCAACTCGGCGCGCAGCGCGCCCCGGTCACCGGCCGAGCGCAGCCGGTCGGCGTCGTACAGCGGGACGCCGTCCCGCACGGACGTGGCGTGCGGGTGGTCGGCGAGGCGGGTCGTGCGGTCGATCAGGGCACGGAAGGTGCCGAGGTCGCAGTCCTGCTCGGTCAGCCAGGCGCGGCCCGGTGCGGAGGCGAGGGACATGGGTGTCCTCATTTCGGGGATCAGGACGTGCGGCAGGCCGGAGCTCTGGGCGTTCGGCCGCGCGAGCGGCCCGGTCCTGTCATTCTTGTCATGACAAACCCCTCGAACAACCAGCAGCCAGCCATCAAAAACCCCTCAAGGAGCCGGAGCATGGGCCATCCGTTCCCGATCCGGGAGATCGCACGTCAGGCGGGCCTCAGCGAGGCCACCGTGGACCGTGTGCTGAACGGCAGGGGAGGGGTGCGCGAGAGCACCGCGCAGGAGGTGCACCGGGCCATCGCCGACCTCGACCGGCAGCGCACCCAGGTCCGGCTGGTCGGCCGTACGTTCATGGTCGACATCGTGGTGCAGGCGCCCGAGCGGTTCTCGACCGCCGTCCGCGCCGCCCTGGAGGCCGAGCTGCCCTCGCTGCACCCCGCGGTGCTGCGCTCCCGCTTCCACTTCCGCGAGACCGGCCCGGCCGCCGAGCAGGTCAAGACGCTGGACCGGATCGCCCGGCGCGGCTCGCAGGGCGTGATCCTCAAGGCGCCGGACGTCCCCGAGGTCACCGCCGCCGTGGGCCGGCTCACGGCGGCCGGCATCCCCGTCGTCACCCTGGTCACCGACCTGCCCGCGAGCGGCCGGCTCGGCTGTGTCGGCAGCGACAACCGCGCCGCCGGCGCCACCGCCGCCTACCTGATGGGCCAGTGGCTCGGCGACCGCCCGGGCAACGTCCTCACCAGCCTCAGCAGCGGATTCTTCCGCAACGAGGAGGAGCGGGAGATGGGGTTCCGCAGCCTCATGCGGGCCCGGTACCCCGAGCGGACCCTGGTGGAGACGGCCGAGGGCCAGGGCCTGGACGCCACCCAGTACGACCTCGTCCGCGCCGCGCTGGCACGTGACCCCGAGATCCGCGCCGTGTACTCGATCGGCGGCGGCAACGACGCCACGCTGCGCGCCTTCGCCGACCTCGGCCGGGAGTGCGCGGTCTTCATAGCCCACGACCTGGACCACGAGAACATCCGCCTGCTGCGCGAGCACCGGCTGTCCGCCGTGCTCCACCACGATCTGCGCCAGGACCTGCGCGAGGCCTGCCACCTGGTCATGCGGGCACACGGCGCGCTGCCCCCGGCCGCACCGCCGCCGCCGTCCGCGATCCAGGTCGTCACGCCGTACAACATGCCGGCACAGCCGGGGGAACGAGGAGAACGGTGACGCGCACCGCACGCGTGGAGCGGGTGACGATCGAGGGGGTCGCGCTGCTCGCGACCCTCGTCCCCGGCGACGGCGTCGGGCTGCTGGCGCTGCACGGCAGCAACGAGGGCGGCACCGCCGAACTCGCCGGGATCCTGGCCCGGCGCTGCGGTGCCACCAGCCTCGTCTTCACCCAGCCGGGAAACCCGCGGCCGGTGCATATCACGTCGCCGCGGATGGCTGCCGAACACTGCGCGCTGCTGCGGGAGTTCCTGGCACGGGTCTCGCTCACGGTGTCCCTGCACGGGCACATGCGCGCGGCGCACACGGTCTTCCTCGGCGGCCGCAACCGGGCGGCGGCCCGCGTCGTGGCCGAGGCGCTGGCCGCCCGCGCCCCGCACTTCCCGGCGGTCACCGACCTCACGGCGATCCCGTCCGACCTGCGCGGCGTCCACCCCAGGAACCCGGTCAACCTGACCCGACTCGGCGGAGTCCAGGTCGAGTTGCCCCTGCTGGCCCGCACGAGCGGCGACACGAACCGTCCGCCGGACGCGGTGGTGGAGGCGCTGGCGGCGGGAGTCGAGGCGCTGGGCCACGGGGGCACGGGGGACCGCGCCGACACGTCGGCCGAGTTCACAGACTGATCGCGTACGCCTTGCGCAGCGTCTCGTGCACGATCCACCGCGTACGGTCCCCCTCCCGCAGCACCGCCATGTCCCCCGGCCCCACGCGCAGCGTCGCCCCGCCCTGCACCTCGATCGTCGCCGAGCCGCTGATCACCACGAACACCTCGTCCGCCTCCGTGTCCGTGACCACGCCCGGCGTGATCTGCCAGATCCCGCGGATCTGCCTGCCGTCCGGCGACTGCCAGACCACCTTCCCGGTGACCTCCGGGTTCCCGGAGACGATCTGCTCCGGATCGAGGGGCTCGGGTTCGAGGCCGGCGTCCGGGATGTGGAGCGCGAAGCTGTGCGTCATGAGGCGACCCTAGCCAGCGCGCCGGGCGGGCCGGGGGCGACAGGGTGTGCGGCATCGGGGCCGGTCGCGGGACACTTCGTCGGGGCGCCACCGCTGGCGGCCGTGCCGGGCCCAAGGGACCGTGGGAAGCATGGCTGACTCCACGGCGGCCGCCGCCGAGCCCGGCGGGCCGCAGCCGGACCGGCAGCACGGCACGCGCGAGGCGGTCCTCTTCGGCGGGGTCTACGGCGCCGTCCTCGCCAGCTCGATGGTCGCCGCGCTCTCCCAGTACGGCCGCACGACCCAGGCCGGCCGCCGCTACGACGCCGTCTGGCTGCTGGTGACCGCCCTGGCCTCCGCCCTGGCCCACGGCTACGCCCACTACATCGCCGAGCGTGCCCCGCACCGCCGCTGGGACGTCCTGCGCACCCTGCGCGACGAGTGGCCGCTGGTCACGGCCGTCCTGCCGACGGTCTTCATCCTCGCGGGCGCGGGCTGGGGCTGGTGGCCCCCGAAGGGGCTGGAGTATCCGGCCTTCCTCCTCAACATCGTGATCCTCTTCTCCCTCGGCCTGATCACCGCCCGCTGGTCGGCCCGCCGCTGGCCCACCGCGATCCTGATGGGGCTGGGGGACGCGCTGCTCGGAGTGATCGTGGTGGTGGCGAACGCGGTGATCAAGTAGGGCGCCCGCGGCGGGGGCTCAGCGGCCGGTGCGCACGCCGTCCAGGGCGATCGCGAGGACCCGGTCGCGCTGGGCGTCGTCGTCGAACACCGTCGCCGTGATCCCGGCGACCATCCGCAGCAGGTCGGTGAAGTCCATGTCCGGCCGGGCCACGCCCGCCTGCTGCGCGCGCTCCAGCAACGGGCCTCCGGCGGCGTACATCGAGTCGCGGCAGGACTGGAAGATCTCCGACTCGTCGTTGAGGGCCTCGCGCACCGCGCGCTTGGTGACCATGTACCCGGCGAACCGGTCCAGCCAGGCGGTCAGCGCCTCCCACGGCTCCCGGTCCGCGACCTCCAGGGCCGCCGTGCACAGGGCGTCGACCTCGTCGGCGTAGACGCTCTCGAACAGATCGCGGCGGGTGGGGAAGTTGCGGTACAGCGTGCCGATGCCGACGCCCGCGCGGCGCGCGATGTCCTCCAGGGAGGCGTCCGAGCCGTGCTCGGCGAACGCCTCGCGGGCGGCCGCGAGCAGGGCGTCGTAGTTGCGGGCGGCGTCCTTGCGGTGCGGCCGGCGGGCCGCCACGAATGCGCCGACGGGGAACGGCGTGGCCGTCACGGCTGCCTCCTGGGGTACGTGGACGATCCAGCGATCTGGAGGGTCACCTCCGCATCTTGAAACGGAGGGCTGCCTCCGTTAGAGTGGAGGCGCACCTCCACTTTAGCAATCGCTCGTGCACTCCACACTTCCCTGTCCCGGTTTTCCGGAGAGGCTCCTTCATGCCCCGCACGTCCACCCGCCTCACCTTCGCGGTCCTCGCGACCGGTGCGGGCGTGTTCTCCATGCTCCAGTCCCTGATCGCGCCGGCCCTGCCGACCGTCCAGCACGCCCTGCACACCTCCCAGTCGACCGCGACCTGGGTGATGACGGCCTATCTGCTGTCCGCCTCGGTCTTCACCCCGATCCTCGGCCGCATCGGCGACCTCGTCGGCAAGAAGCGCACGCTCGTCGCCGTCCTGCTGACCGTCCTCGCCGGCTGCCTCGTGGCCGCGCTCGCGCCGGACATCGGCGTGCTCATCGTCGCCCGGGTCGTCCAGGGCGTCGGCGGCGCCCTCTTCCCGCTGTCCTTCGGCATCATCCGGGACGAGTTCACCGCGGCCGAGGTCAGCGGCAGCATCAGCAACCTCTCCGCGGTGATCGCCGCCGGCGGCGGGGTCGGCATGGTGGCCGCCGGCCCGATCGTCTCCGCGCTCGACTACCGCTGGCTCTTCTGGATCCCCGTGGCGATCGTCGCCGCCACCGTCCTGATCGCCGTGCGCTATGTCCCCGAATCCCCCAGGCGGGCCCGGGGGACGGTGAGTTGGGCCGGTGCCGCGCTGCTCTCCGCGTGGCTGGTGGCCCTGCTGCTGCCGCTGAGCCAGGCCGGGCAGTGGGGCTGGGGCTCGCCGAAGGTGCTCGGCCTGTTCGCCGCCGCCGTCGTGCTGTTCGCCGCGTGGCTGACCGCCGAGGCCCGCTCCCGCAGCCCGCTGATCGACCTGCGCGTGATGCGGCTGCCGGCGGTGTGGACGACCAACGCGGCCGCCCTGCTCTTCGGCGCCGGCATGTACGCGATCTGGTCCTTCCTGCCCGGCTTCGTCCAGACCCCGGCCGCGGCCGGATACGGCTTCGGCGCCAGCGTCACCGCCTCCGGGCTGCTCATGCTGCCGATGCTGCTCGCGATGTTCCTCTCCGGCGTCCTCTCCGGCCGTCTGGAGCCCCGCGTCGGCGCCAAGGCGCTGCTCACCACGGGTGCCGCGCTCGGCGCGCTGGCCTGCGGTGTCCTCACCCTCTGGCATGACGCACAGTGGCAGATAGCCGTGGTCGCGGGCCTCTTCGGCCTGGGCATCGGCCTCGCCTTCGCCTCCATGGCCAACCTGGTCGTCGGCAGCGTCCCGCCCGAGCAGACCGGCGCCGCGACCGGCATGAACGCCAACATCCGCACCATCGGGGGCTCCATCGGCGCCGCGCTCACCAGCGTCCTGGTGACCGGCCGCCTCCAGCACTCCGGCCTGCCCTACGCCTCCGGCTACACCCACGGCTGGACCCTGCTCGCCCTCCTCTGCCTGGCCGCGGCCGGCGCCGCCCTCCTGGTCCCGGCCCGCCGCCCCGGCCGTACCCCGGCACCCGCCGCGACGGGGGTGACACGGGCACCGGCGCGGGTGCGGTAAGGTTGACCTGCGTGATCACGCGGGACACCCCGCGTGGATCGCAACGGGACGTGGCGCAGCTTGGTAGCGCACTTGACTGGGGGTCAAGGGGTCGCAGGTTCAAATCCTGTCGTCCCGACGTTGCGAAACGCGGGAAGGCGCCGTACCGGATCTCTCCGGTACGGCGCCTTTTGCCTGCCCCGATCGGCCTCCGCGTCCTACGACGCGTTCCGCCGGCGGCGGGCCGCGAGGATCGCGTAGCCGAGGACGCCGGCGAACAGGAACAGCGTGCCCTGGTAGACCGCCGCGTATCCGGCGCCCGCCATCAGCCACAGGGAGAAGCCGGCGGCGACCGTGGTGATCACCGCGTCCCGCACCAGCCGGGCGCGGTTCACCGACTCGCCCTTGCCGGAGATCAGGTGGAAGAGCTGCGCGGCCGTCGCCAGCAGGTAGGGCACGGTCGCCGTGAAGGTGGTGACCAGGACCAGGACCTCGAAGACCCTGGTCGAGCCCGACAGGTAGTTGTACGCCGTGAGCAGCGAGGCGAGGACGGCCGTGACGGCGACGCCGAAGGTCGGCACGCCCCGGCGGCGCCGGGCGAAGGCGGCCGGGAACAGGCCGTCCTTGGCGGCGGCGTACGGGGTCTGGGCGCTGAGCAGTGTCCAGCCGTTGAGGCAGCCGGTCATCGAGATCACCGCCGCCACCGCCACCGCCGTACCGCCCCAGCCGCCGCCGAACATCGCGTTCACGGCGTCCGAGAACGGCGCGGTGGAGTGCACCAGCCGGTCGTGCGGGACCGTGCCGAAGACGGACAGGGTGCCCAGCAGGTACACCACGGCGGCGCCCGTGGTGCCGATGACGGTGGCGCGGCCCACGTTGCGGCGGGCGTCCCTGACCTCGCCCGCGCTGACGGCGGCGGACTCCACGCCCAGGTAGGAGAAGAGCAGCAGGGCGGCGGAGGCGGACACCGCGCCGACCGGACCGTGACCGCTGGAGTTGAACGGCCCCATGCGGGACGGGTCGAAGAAGAACAGCCCGCCGACCGCGACGAGCAGCAGCGGCACGAACTTCAGCACCGTGGAGACGAGTTGGACGGCGCCCACGTACCGGGTGCCGGCGAAGTTGGCGACGGCCGGCAGCCAGAGCAGGACGAGGGCGGCCAGGCACGCGGACCAGTGGCTGCCGCCCACCGGGAGCACCACGTTCAGATAGCCGACGGCGGCCACGGCGAGCGCGGCGTTCGACACCCAGCCGGTGATCCAGTACGACCAGGCGGTCAGGAAGCCCGCGAAGTCACCGAAGGCCTCGCGGGCGTAGACGTACGGCCCGCCGGTACGCGGGTCGCGGGCGGCGAGGCGGCCGAAGACCAGGGCCAGGGCGATGGCGGCGACGGTCAGCACGCCGAAGGCGATCAGGCTGACCGTGCCGTAGGGGGCGATGGAGGCGGGGAGCGTGAAGATCCCGCCGCCGATGATGTTGCCCATGACCAGCGCGGTGGCGACCGGGAGGCCGAAGCTCCGGGCGTGCTTGCTGGTGCCGGAGGGGTCCGTGGTGTCCGCGGTGTCCGTGGTGTCCGCGGTGTCCGTGGTGTCGGCGTGTGTGGTGTCGACGGCCGTGGCCATGTGGGTGGTCTGCCTCTCATCGAACAGATGTCCCGGGATCGCCGGAACGGGAGTATGCTCCGGGAAGCTCCCACCCACCGCAAAATTGGCGGTCGTTCTGGTGTCCGGCCGGGTCGATGACGTAAAAAGTGCAGATCAAGAGCGTCAGGGCCGTGAAATATGCGGTAGCGCCCTAGTCGCTGTCTTCGCCCGCCGCCCACAGGCTGCGGACATGTCCCAGGTGCCGGGTCATGATCTCGTGGACGGACCGTTCGTCGCGCTCCAGGAGGGCGTCGAGGAGTTCGAGGTGTTCCTGGGCGGAGGCGAGCAGCCGGCCCGCCCGCACGAGGGCGGTCAGACCGTAGAGGCGGGAGCGGCCGCGCAGGTCGGCGACCACCTCGACCAGGTGGGCGTTTCCGGCGAGGGCGAGCAGGCCGAGGTGGAAGCGCGTGTCGGCCTCCACGTAGGCGATCAGATCGCCGGCCGCCGCAGCCGTGACGATCTCCCGGGCCGCCGGCCGCAGCGCCTCCAGGGAGACCCGGTCGGCCGTGCGGGCCAGGGCGGCCACGGTGGGGATCTCGATCAGCGCGCGGACGTGCGTGTACTCGTCCAGCTGCCGGTCGGAGACGGCGGTGACCCGGAAGCCCTTGTTGGGCACGGTGTCGACCAGGCCCTCCTTGGCGAGGTCCAGCATCGCCTCCCGTACCGGCGTCGCCGAGACACCGAAGCGGGCGGCGAGCGAGGGCGCGGAGTAGACCTCGCCCGGCCGCAGCTCACCCGCGATCAGCGCGGCGCGCAGCGCGTCGGCGACCCGCTCGCGGTAACTGCTGCGCCGGCCACCGAGCCGGGGGAGCGCCGGCAGCCCCGGGTCCGGGTCCGGCTTGTGCTGTTCCTGTGCCATGTCACGCATCACCGGCGGGAGTCTAGAGGACGAAGCCTTCCGGGAACGGGTCGGCGGGGTCGAGCAGATACTGCGCGGTGCCGGTGATCCACGCGCGGCCGGTGAAGCTCGGCAGCACGGCCGGGACTCCGGCCACCTCCGTCTCGCCGAGCAGGCGTCCGGTGAACCGGGTGCCGATGAAGGACTCGTTCACGAACTCGGTGTGCAACGGCAGTTCGCCGCGCGCGTGCAGCTGCGCCATGCGCGCGCACGTACCCGTGCCGCACGGTGAGCGGTCGAACCAGCCCGGGTGGATGACCATCGCGTGCCGCGACAGCCGCGCGGTGGCGCCGGGCGCGAAGAGGTGCACGTGGTGGCAGCCGCGGATCGACGGATCCTCGGGATGCACCGGCTGCGCCTCGGAGTCGATCGCCTCCATCAGCGCGAGACCGGCCGCGAGGATGTCGTCCTTGCGGGCGCGGTCGAAAGGGATGCCGAAGGCGTCGAGGGGGAGGATCGCGTAGAAGTTGCCGCCGTAGGCGAGGTCGTAGGTCACCGTACGGCCGTCCGGGAGGGTGATCTCGCGGTCCAGGGCGACGGCGAACGAGGGCACGTTCCTCAGGGTCACGTGCCGCGCGGCGCCGTTCTCGACCGCCACCTCGGCCACCACCAGCCCCGCCGGGGTGTCCAGCCGGATGGTGGTCACCGGCTCCACGACCTCCACCATGCCGGTCTCGACGAGCACGGTCGCCACCCCGATCGTGCCGTGCCCGCACATCGGCAGATATCCCGAGACCTCGATGTAGAGAACCCCCCAGTCGCAGTCGGGACGGCTCGGCGGCTGGAGGACCGCGCCGCTCATCGCGGAGTGGCCGCGCGGCTCGTTCATCAGCAACTGCTTGATCCCGTCGCGGTGTTCACGGAAGTACAGCCGCCGTTCGTTCATCGTCGCGCCGGGCACGGTGCCGATCCCGCCGGTGATCACGCGGGTCGGCATGCCCTCGGTGTGCGAGTCGACGGCGTGCAGGACGAGCTTGCTGCGCATGGTCCGACTACCTCCTGCGTGTGTGGGTGCTTACGCGAGGCCCGCGGCGGCGGCCTTCTCGGTGGCCGCGCGGACCGCGGCCGCCTGCTCCGGCAGGAGCGGGACGCGCGGCGGGCGCACCGGGCCGCCGTACCGGCCGACGACGTCCATGGACAGCTTGATCGCCTGCACGAACTCCGTCCGCGAGTCCCAGCGCAGCAGGGGATGCAGCTGCCGGTACAGGGGGAGCGCGGTGGTGAGGTCGCCGGCCGCGGCCGCGCGGTACAGCTGCGCCGAGGCGCGCGGCAGCGCGTTGGGGTAGCCCGCCACCCACCCCTTGGCGCCGGCCACCGCCAGCTCCAGCAGGACGTCGTCGGCACCGATCAACAGGTCGAGTTCCGGGGCGAGTTCCGCGAGGCGGTAGGCGCGGCGGACATCGCCCGAGAACTCCTTGACGGCGTGGATGTGGCCCTCGCCGTGCAGCCGGGCGAGGAGTTCGGGCACCAGGTCGACCTTCGTGTCGATCGGGTTGTTGTACGCCACCACCGGCAGGCCGGAGCGGGCCACCTCCGCGTAGTGGGCGAGCACCGAGCGCTCGTCGGCCCGGTAGGCGTTGGGCGGCAGCAGCATCACCGACGCGCAGCCCGCCTCGCCCGCCTGCTCGGCCCAGCGCCGCGCCTCGGCGGAGCCGTACGCCGCGACGCCCGGCATCACCCGCTCCCCGCCGATCGCCGCCACCGCCGTCTCCACCACCCGGGCCCGCTCCTCGGGGGTGAGCACCTGGTACTCGCCGAGCGAGCCGTTGGGCACGACGCCGTCGCAGCCGCTGTCGACCAGCCAGGAGCAGTGCTCGGCGTAGCGGTCGTGGTCGACGGAGAGGTCGGCGCGCAGCGGAAGCGCGGTGGCGACGAGGACGCCGCGCCAGGGGCGGTTCTCCGGGTGGGTCATGAGCGGTCCCCAATCCATGAGTATGTGACATATCACTGCGGTGCGGGTGAATCGTCGTCCGGCAGGCCCGCCAGCACGCCGAGCGGGACGGGACGTGCGAACGGGCGGCGTCCCGGCGTGAGCGGGCAGCCGGTCAGGCCGGCCACCGCGGGCGCGCACATCCGGCCCTGGCACCAGCCCATGCCGGCCCGGGTCAGCAGCTTCGCGGAGCGCAGGTCGGTGGCCCCGAGCGTCCTTGCGGCCGCACGGACCTCGCCGGCGGTGACCTCCTCGCACCGGCACACCACCGTGTCGTCCGGGATCCGCTCCGCCCAGCCCGCGGGCGGCGCGTACACCGTGTCGAGCGCCGCGAAGAAGGCCCGGTGCCGGGTCCTGGCCCGGTCGGCGGCGGCCCAGGCGTGCGGGTCGGGGGCGGTGCCCCGCAAGCGGGCGGCCGCCGAGCGGCCGGCGATGTGGCCCTCGGCGAGGGCGAGGGCCGCGCCGCCGATGCCGGTGGCCTCGCCGGCGGCCCACACCCCGGGCACGTCGGTGCGCTGCTCCGCGTCCACCCGCACGGCCGTTCCGGCGAGCGCGCAGCCGAGGGTCTCGGCGAGGTCGGTGTGCGGCAGCATGCCGTGGCCGACGGCGAGGGTGTCGCAGGGGATGCGGCGCGCGGTGCCGGGCCGGATCCGGCCGGTGCGGTCGAGCGCGGCGACGGTGACCGCCGTCAGCCGTTCCGTGCCGTGCGCCTCCACCACCGTGTGCCGGGCCAGGGCGCGCACCCGGTACCGCGCCAACAGCCCCGCGTACCAGGCGCCTTCGGCGAGCTTGCCGGGCTGCGCGGCGAGGTCCGGAGCGCGGCGCAGCAGGGCTTCGGGGCCGGCGGACTCCACCAGCGCGGCCACCCGCGCCCCCGCCGCGGCGAGCCCCGTGGCCACCGGCAGCAGCAGCGGTCCGGTGCCCGCGACCACGACCGTACGGCCCGGCAGCACCAGGCCGCCCTTGAGCATGGCCTGCGCGCCGCCGGCTGTGACGACTCCGGGCAGTGTCCAGCCCGGGAAGGGCAGCACACGCTCGTAACCGCCGGTCGCGAGCAGGACGGCGTCGGCGCGCACGGTGACGCCTTCCTCCTGCTCCGGTCCGAGCAGGGCGTGCACCGCGAAGGAGTCCGACTCCCGCCGCACACACCACACATGATGGTCCGTCAGATGTGTGAGGCGCCCGGCCTCGGTGTGCCGGGCCAGGCCGTCCGCGAGTCGCCGCCAGGTGCGCCACTGGTGGTGCAGGGCCTGTGGGCGGCGGGCGTTCAGGGCGGGGGCGGGCTGCCGGTAGAACTGGCCGCCCGCCTGGGCGGCCGCGTCGACCAGGGTGACGTGCACGCCCCGGGAAGCCGCCGCCAGCGCCCCGGCGAGGCCCGCCGGACCCGCGCCGACGACGGCGAGACGAACGCGCTCACTCATCGCCCCGCCCCGTCCCCTCCTGGGTGCGGATCACGTCGCCCGGGTGCGCCGGGACCAGGCAAGCGCGTTGGTTCGCACGGCCGTTGACGGTCACCAGGCAGTCGAAGCACACCCCGATCCCGCAGAACACCCCGCGCGGCCGGCCCGCACCGCGCGTGCTGCGCCAGGCCGTCACGCCCGCCGCCCACAGTGCCGCCGCGACGGTCTGCCCGGGCAGCGCCGCGACGGGGCGCCCGTCCAGGGTGACGGTGAAGGGCTCGCCCGGCCGGGCCCGGGCCAACTCCAGGGGATTCACGGCGTGTCGCCTCCGTCCGAGTCGAACCGCTCCGGGCGGAACGGGGTGAGGTCCAGCTCCGGTGTCGCGCCGGTGAGCGCCTGGGCGATCAACCGGCCGGTGCCGGTGGCGAGTCCGATGCCGGCGCCCTCGTGCCCGCAGGCGTGGAAGAGCCCGGGCGCCCGGGGGTCGGGGCCGATCGCCGGGAGGTGGTCGGGCAGATACGGCCGGAAGCCGGCGTACGTGCGCAGCGCGCGGACCCGGTGCAGGAACGGGAACAGGCCGATCGCCCCGGCCGCGAGCGCCCGTACGGCGGACAGGGACAGCGAGCGGTCGAAGCCGACCCGCTCCCGGCTCGCGCCGATCAGCACGGGTCCGGCGGCCGTGCCCTCCACGACCGGCGAGGTGCGCAGGGCGGCCGAGTCGCTCGCCACGTCCGCCACATAGTCCGCCGCGTACACCTTGTGCCGGACCATGCGCGGCAGCGGCTCGGTGACGAGGACGAAGCCGCGCCGGGGGAGGACCGGTAGCCGGACACCCGCGAGTGCCGCGAGGTCGCCGCCCCAGGTGCCGGCCGCGTTCACCACCGCCGGTGCGGACAGCTCGCCCCGGTCGGTGCGGACGCCGCGGACCGTGCCGTCCGCCCCGCGGATCACCCCGGTCACGGTCCAGCCCGTGTGCAGCGAGGCGCCGGGGGCGCGCAGCAGATGCGCCGCGGCCAGGGCGGGCATGACCTGGGCGTCCTGCGGATAGTGCACCCCGCCCGCCATGCCCGCGGCCAAATGGGGCTCCAGGTGGGGAAGTTCGGCCGCGCTCACCGGCTCGGCGACGACGCCGGCGGCGCGCTGTCCGGCCGCGAAGTCCGTCAGCGCGGCCAGGGCGGCGGGCGCCCGGGCGACCACCAGGCCGCCCTTGGGCTCGTACTCGGCCGCCGCACCCGGCCCGTCGGCCAGGCGCTCCCACAACCGGGCCGACAGCAGGGCGAGTTCGAGCTCCGGGCCCGGTTCCTTGTCCGAGACGAGGAGGTTGCCCTCGCCCGCCCCGGTGGTGCCGCCGGCCACCGGTCCCCGGTCCACCACCCGTACGTCGAGGCCGGCCCGCGCGGCGTACAGGGCACAGGCCGCGCCGACCATGCCGGCTCCGACGACCACGACATCGCAGGTCAATCGCTTTGCCACGGCAGTACTATGTCACATGGCACACCGTCTGAGGAGACCTCGGACACGCCCGGCCGCATCGCGTGCCGACCGGCTCGTGGACCCCCTCTTGACGTCGCACGGAGCCGGATCGACACTTCAGGACGGGAATCCTAGTGAATTGGTAGGGAATGATGGCGCGCCTCGAAACGGTCTCCGGCCGCGCAGGCCGTACGCCGCTCCGCGCCCCCCTGCTCACCTCCCGCCGCCACATCGATCTGCTGCGTGTGTGCAGCGCGATCAGCCCGCTCCGCTGAACCGGGCCCCCGCGCGCCCACCGGCCGACGCCGTCCGCCGGCGCGCCCCACCGCACACCCATCACCCGGGGAGACGCATGTCCAGCACTCCGCTCGCCGCCGTCCCGTCCGTCCACCGCGCCGCTCCCGTCTTCCGGGGGCGGATCGGCCGGGACGCCCGCAGCGGCCACTACGCCGTGGCCCACCGCTACCGGCTCCACCTGTCCACCGCCTGTCCCGACGGACTGCGCCTCGCCGTCGGACACGACGTCCTCGGCCTGGGCGACAGGTGTCCCGTCACCCTCCTGCCCGCCGTCCCGGACCGTCCCGGCGGCGGTCACGCCGCGCTGCGCCCGCTGTACGAGGCCAGCGCCCACCACTACACCGGGCCGGCGCTCGCCCCCGTGCTCAGCGACGACTGGTCCGGCCGCATCGTCAGCACCCGGGCCCGCGAGATCCTGCGCGACCTCGACCGCTTCCCGCACGCGGGGCACGCCTCGCTGTACCCGTGCGGCCAGGAGTCCGTGATCGAGGCCGTCGAGGGGATGTGCGACGACATCGAGGAGGCCGCGCAGCGGGCCGGACAGGCGGGCGGCGACCCGGACGGGCGCGCCGCCGCCCTCGACGTGCTCCTCGACACGCTGGGCCGGCTGGAGAACCGGCTGGCGGGGGAGGAGTACCTGGTCGACGACCGGCTCACCGCCGCCGACGTCGAACTGTGGGTGACCCTGGTCCAGCTCGACACCGTCCACCGCTGCCACCTCGACGCCTCCGCCGTGCACCGCATCGCCGGCCACCGCGCCCTGTGGGCCTGGGCCCGTCGGCTGGCCGCGCGTCCCGCCTTCGGCCGGCACCTCGACCTCGACGGCATCTCCCGCCGTCACCACGGCCGTTGCCAGGGGCTGGAGGCCGCCGGGGCAGCCGTCCAGATCCTGGACTGGGCGGCTCACGCCGCCGACGCCGAGGATGCTTCCCGCAGGTGAGAGCGGTGCATGAGGGACGTCGAACGTCCACTTGGCGGACGGCCGTTGACATACCTGCGGCCGGCTGCCTTAACTGACGGCCAGAACGGTCATGAGCGTCAGCGCCAAGCCCTGGCTCGCTGACCGGCAACCCTCGCAGCGCGGTGGGGTGCCCCAGGTGACGACCGGACCGGAACGACCCATTTCGGTAAGCGCGAGGGCCCCGCGGGGCCGGAACAGTGACAGGTGACGCCATGGACGCAAGCCCCCGGACGGCCCTGAGCCGCCCCCAGGGCCGCGTCCCGTCGTACGCCGGCCTCCTCGTCGCCGACCGCGCCGTCGATCTGCTCCGGGTCAACAGCGCGCTGTGTACCGTGCCGGGCACCGCCCGCCGCCGCGGCTGAACTCCCTTTCCAGTCACTCGCGTTCCCGACGCACACCGCCCGCCGTGTGCCGTTGTCCGCCCCGCCCCCGCCCCAGCCCCCGGTGTCCCGTGCGCCGCCGTGGGCCGCCTCGCGCCGTAGCGCCGTCGCGGCCCACGCCCGTGCGGCGTGCGACGACCGGGGCGCCGACCCAAGCCGGAGCCCCGCCATGAGTGAACCCCCAGGCGCCGCCGTCTCCCTGGCCGAGGCGCCACCCGCCGACGCACCGTCAAAACCCCTCACTGCACAGCGAGTTCTGCCACTGCACCGGCCCGGACGGTGGATCGCCACCGCCGTCGTCCTGGTCCTCGTCGCCCAGATCGGGCACGGACTGGCCACGAACCCCTTCTTCCAGTGGGACCGCTTCCGCTACTGGTTCCTGCGCCCCACCGTCCTCGACGGGCTCGGCGTCACCCTCGAAGTCACGGCCCTGAGCGCGGTGTCCGGCCTCGTCGGCGGCGTCGTGCTGGCACTCGGCCGGCTCTCCGGCAGCCCCGTGCTGCGCGCGGTCAGCTGGACGTACACCTGGCTCTTCCGCTCGGTGCCGCTCATCGTGGTGCTGATCTTCCTGTACAACTTCAGTGCCCTGTACAAGACCCTGAGCCTCGGCGTGCCGTTCGGTCCTGCCTTCGTCACCTTCGACGAGTCGAAGCTGGCCACCGACATGGCGATCGCGGTCGTCGGCCTCAGCCTCAACGAGGCGGCCTACGCGGCCGAGGTGGTCCGCGGCGGCATCCTCTCCGTCGACCAGGGACAGCACGAGGCGGCCGCCGCGCTCGGTCTGCCCAGGGGCTACCGGTTCCGCCGGATCGTCCTCCCGCAGGCCCTGCGGTCCATCACCCCGAACTACGTCAACCAGCTGATCGGGCTCGTCAAGAGCACGTCCCTGGTGTTCTACGTGTCCCTGCTCGACCTGTTCGGCTCGGTGCAGACGATGGGCAGCACCTACCCCGGCGACGTCGTACCGCTCCTGCTCGTCGCCACCGTCTGGTACCTGATCCTGACCAGCGCCGTGTCCGTCGTCCAGTTCTACGTCGAGCGGTACGTCGCCCGGGGCGCCACGCGCACCCTGCCGCCGACTCCCTGGCAGAGGGCCCGCGCGGCCGTCACCGGGTTCCGGGCCCGACTGCGCCGGGAGGCCGCCGTATGACCACCACCGCGACCACCCTCCACACCACCGCCCCCGTCTCCGTCGACGTCCACGGCGTCCACAAGTGGTACGGCGCCCACCGTGTCCTCGACGGCATCGACCTGACCATCCGCCCCGGCGAGGTCACGGTGATCCTCGGACCGTCCGGCTCCGGCAAGTCGACGCTGCTCCGCGTCGTCAACCACCTGGAGAAGCCCGAGATCGGCCATGTCAGCGTCGGCGGCGAGCCGATCGGCGTCCGGCGGGGCAGCGGCGGCCGGCTGAAGGAGCTGAGCGAGCGCGCCATCCTGGCCCAGCGCAGCCGGATCGGCTTCGTCTTCCAGAACTTCCACCTCTTCCCGCACCTGACCGCCCTCGACAACGTCGCCGCCGCCCCCGCCGCCACCGGCCGGCTGACCAGGCCGGCGGCCCGGGACCTGGCCCGCGAACTGCTCACCCGGGTCGGCCTCGGCGACCGGACCGGCCACTATCCGCGGCAGCTGTCCGGCGGTCAGCAGCAGCGTGTCGCGATCGCCCGTGCCCTCGCCCTGCGGCCCGGCGTCATCCTCTTCGACGAGCCGACCTCGGCCCTCGACCCCGAACTCGTCGGCGAGGTACTGGCCGTCATCAAGGACCTCGCCGCCGGCGGCACCACCCTCGTCATCGTCACCCACGAGATCGGCTTCGCCCGCGAGGTCGCCGACCGGATCGTCTTCCTCGACGAGGGCCGCATCGTCGAACAGGGACCGCCGAGCCAGGTGCTGGACCGGCCCCGGCACGAACGGACCCGCGATTTCCTCGCCAAGGTCCTGTGAAACCACCCCAGTTGATCCCCAGCACCCACCGAACGACAAGGACAGCCATGACCGGCCACCTCTTCCGACGCAGCCTGATCCGAGGCATCACCGCGGCGACCGCCGTCGCCACCCTCGCCACCGGGCTCGCCGCCTGCGGGGGCGACAGCGAGGCCGCCACCACGACCGACGCGGCGGGCACGGTCACCGTGGGCCGGCTGTCCAACGGCGCCGCGAAGCAGACCACGCTGAAGGTCTCCGAGGTGGCGTCGATCAGCGCCGAACTGCCCGCCTCCGTGCGCAGGAGCGGCACGCTCGCCATCGGCGTCGGCGCGCTGCCCGCGGGGTCCGCGCCGCTCGACTACGTGGGCAGCGACCAGAAGACCCTCACCGGCTCCGAGCCCGACCTCGGCCGGCTGGTGGCCGCGGTGCTCGGCCTGAAGCCCGAGGTCAAGAGCTTCACCTGGGAGAACCTCTTCGTCGGTGTCGACAGCGGCAAGGTCGACGTCGCCTTCTCCAACGTCACCGACACCGAGGAGCGCAAGAAGAAGTACGAGTTCGCCACCTACCGCAAGGACAACCTGGCGTTCGAGACGCTGAAGAAGAGCACCTGGACGTTCGACGGGAACTACGAGAACCTCGCCGGCCGGACGGTGTCCGTGGGATCCGGCACCAACCAGGAGAAGATCCTGCTGGAGTGGAAGGCCCGGCTGGCCAAGCAGGGCAAGCAGCTCACCGTCAAGTACTTCCCGGACCAGAACGCCGTCAACCTGGCGCTGAGCAGCGGCAGGATCGACGCCTACTTCGGACCCAACCCGGGGGTCGCCTACCGCGTCCGGCAGACCGCGAACACCCCGCAGGCCACCCGCAACGCGGGCACCTTCTCCGGTGCCGGAGAGTCGCTGCAGGGGCTGATCGCGGCCACCGCCAAGAAGGGCAGCGGGCTCGCCAAACCGCTCGCCGACGCCGTCAACTACCTGATCCGGCACGGGCAGTACGCCAAGTGGCTGGCCGCCTACAACCTCTCCAACGAGGCGGTCCCCACGTCCGAGATCAACCCGCCCGGCCTGCCGCTGAGCAATTCCTGACCATGCGTCACTCGACACGTGTCCCTCGCCGGCCGAAAGGGAACGTCGCCCCCGTGCTCCAGCAGACCGATCTCGGCGGCCTCGACAACGCCGTCTGGGCCGCCCTGACCGGCCCGCACGCCCGCCTCGCCGAGCGCGTGGGCCGCGCCGCCCGCTACCGCGACGGCATCTACGCCTTCGCCGCGCTCGCCGACCCGGCGGACCCGGCCGCCTGGCACGACCTGCGCACCCTGGTCGGGCCGGGAACAACCGTACGGATCAAACCCGTCGACCGGGTGCCCGACGGCTGGCAGCTCCAAGGGGCCGGGGTGGGCGTGCAGTTGGTCGACACCGCGCTGCGCGCCGAACCCGCGCCGGAGGCCGTACGGCTCGGGCCCGGCGACGTCCCCGAGATCCTCGACCTCGTCGCCCGCACCCGGCCCGGTCCGTATCTGCGGCGGACCGTCGAGATGGGCACCTACCTCGGGATCCGGCACGACGGGCGGCTGATCGCGATGGCGGGGGAGCGAAGCGAGATGGGGGTCCCCCCGGCCGGAGGCTGGGGGAGGCTGCGGCTGCCCGGCTGGACCGAGATCAGCGCCGTGTGCACCGACCCCGCACACCGCGGCCGGGGGCTCGCGACCCGGCTGGTGCGCGCGGTCGCGTGGGGCATCCGGGAGCGCGGGGACACCCCGTTCCTGCATGCCGCCGCCGACAACACCCCCGCGATCCGGCTCTACGAGTCCCTCGGGTTCACCCTGCGCCGCCGCTCACGGATCGTGCGCGTCCGCAGCGCGGGAACAGCGGGAACAAGCGAAGCCGGCGGCGCGTTGTGAGTGTCGAGGAGAATCGCCGGGCAACACGTACGGAGGTGACGGCCGTGACACGCGTACACCCGCCGCGCGCCCCGCACGCGTACCGGTCCGTCCGTCTCCACTCCCGGCCGCACATAGATCTCCAGCGCGTGTCCGCCGCGCTCTGTCGTCACTGACCTTCTCCCGGGGCCGTTCCGGGCCCGGGTTCTCCGCTGCCGCACCGGCCCTCGCCGACGCCTGGCCCCGCGAGCCGGTGTTCGCCGTGCCCCACCCTCGTACGGACGTCAAGGAAGGCACCGACGTGTCCCCAACCACCGCTTCTCCCCTCCACCTTGCCGTCGCGCTGGACGGCACCGGCTGGCACCCGGCCTCCTGGCGCGAGCCGGTCGCCCGCCCCCGGGACCTGTTCACCGCCGGCTACTGGGCCGGCCTGGTCGCCGAGGCCGAGCGCGGCCTGCTCGACTTCGTGACCATCGAGGACGGCCTCGGCCCGCAGTCCTCGCACCTGTTTGATCCCGACGACCGCACCGACCAGGTCCGCGGCCGGCTCGACGCGGTGCTCATCGCCTCCCGGGTCGCCCCGCTCACCCGGCACATAGGCCTGGTCCCGACCGTCGTTGCCACGCACACCGAGCCGTTCCACATCTCCAAGGCGATCGCCACCCTCGACTACGTCAGCACCGGCCGCGCCGGTCTGCGCGTGCAGGTCAGCGGCCGGCCGAACGAGGCCGCCCACTTCGGGCGCCGCACCGTCGGCCGGATCGAGTCCTACGACAGCCCGGCCGCGCGGGAGATCGTCTCCGAGCTGTTCGCCGAGGCCGCCGACCACGTGGAGGTGGTGCGCCGGCTCTGGGACAGCTGGGAGGACGACGCCGAGATCCGGGACGTGGCGACCGGCCGCTTCGTCGACCGGGACAAGCTGCACTACATCGACTTCGAGGGCCGGCACTTCAGCGTCAAGGGCCCCTCGATCACCCCCCGCCCGCCGCAGGGCCAGCCCCTGGTCACCGCGCTGGCTCACGGGACGGTGCCGTACCGGCTCGTGGCCCGGCAGGCCGACGTCGGCTACGTCACCCCGCACGACGCGGACGAGGCCCGCGCCATCGTCGCCGAGATCCGCGCCGAACAGGAGGCGGCTGGCCGGGCCGGGGACACCCTGCACGTCTTCGGCGACCTGGTCGTCCTCCTGGACGACACCCGGGCCGAGGCACAGGCCCGGCGGGAGCGGCTGGACGGGCTCGCGGGTGCGCCGTACACGAGTGACGCCCCGGTCTTCACCGGGACCGCGGAACAACTCGCCGACGTGTTGGAGGAGTTGGCGGCCGCCGGGCTGACCGGGTTCCGGCTGCGGCCCGCCGTCGCCGGGCACGACCTGCCCCGCGTCAGCCGTGACCTGGTGCCCGAGCTCCAGCGCCGGGGCCGGTTCCGCAGCGCCTACGAGGCCGGCACCCTGCGCGGCCTGCTGGGCCTCGCCCGCCCCGCCAACCGCTATGCCGCGACCGCCGTGTCCGCCACGGCCGCCGTGTCCGCCTGAGCAGCCGGAGAGGACGACCGACACCGCCATGAGCAAGCCCCTGAAGCAGATCCACCTGGCCGCGCACTTCCCCGGCGTCAACAACACCACCGTGTGGAGCGACCCGGCCGCCGGCAGCCACATCGAGTTCAGCTCCTTCGCGCACTTCGCGCGGACCGCCGAACGCGCCAAGTTCGACTTCCTGTTCCTCGCCGAGGGACTCAGGCTGCGCGAACAGGGCGGCGAGATCTACGACCTGGACGTCGTCGGCCGCCCGGACACCTTCACCGTGCTGGGCGCGCTGGCCGCCGTCACCGACCGGCTCGGGCTGACCGGCACGATCAACTCCACGTTCAACGAGCCCTACGAGGTGGCCCGTCAGTTCGCGAGTCTCGACCACCTCTCCGGCGGCCGCGCCGCCTGGAACGTGGTCACCTCGTGGGACGCCTTCACCGGCGAGAACTTCCGCCGCGGCGGCTTCCTGCCGCAGGACGAGCGCTACTCCCGCGCCAAGGAGTTCCTCACCACGGCGCACGAGCTCTTCGACTCCTGGCACGGCGACGAGATCCTCGCCGACCAGGCCACCGGCACCTTCCTCACGGACGCCCGGGCCGGCTCCTTCGTCCACCGGGGGCAGCACTTCGACATCCACGGCCGGTTCAACGTGCCCCGCTCCCCGCAGGGCCGCCCGGTGATCTTCCAGGCGGGCGACTCCGACGAGGGCCGCGAGTTCGCCGCCGCCGACGCGGACGCCATCTTCAGCCGCTACTCCACGCTGAAGGAGGGCCAGGCCTTCTACACGGACGTCAAGTCCCGCCTCGCGAAGTACGGCCGCCGCCCCGCCGACCTGCTCATCCTGCCCGCCGCGACCTTCGTGCTCGGCGACACCGACGCGGAGGCCGCCGAACTCGCCCACGAGGTACGCCGGTTGCAGGTCAGCGGCGCGACGGCCCTCAAGCACCTGGAGTTCGTCTGGAACCGCGACCTGTCGGCGTACGACCCGGAGGGCCCGCTGCCCGACGTCGACCCGCTGGTGGGGGAGGAGCACATCTCGCGGGGCCGCGCCCAGGTGCGGATGTACCGGGACCCGGTCGCCGTCGCCCGCGAGTGGCGCCGGCTCGCCGAGGCCAACAAGTGGTCCATCCGCGACCTGGTCATCAACACCGGCAACCGGCAGACCTTCGTGGGCTCCCCGGCCACCGTCGCGCGGACCATCAACGAGTTCGTGCAGGCGGACGCCTCCGACGGCTTCATCCTCGTCCCGCACATCACGCCCGGCGGCCTCGACCCGTTCGCCGACCAGGTCGTCCCGCTCCTCCAGGAACAGGGCGTGTTCCGCGCCGACTACGAGGGCACGACCCTGCGCGAGCACCTGGGCCTCACCCACCCGGACGCGGCCCTGGGCGAACGGGCCGCCTCATGACGCACGCCGAGTGAAGCACGCCGGGTGAAGCACGCCGTGCGGCGGAGAAACGGCGCGGCCGCGGACGTCACCTCCCCCGTGGGTGACGTCCGCGGCCGCTCCCCCGGCGCCGGACTGTGGCTGTCGTCGTCCCCGTGCCGTCACCAGCACATGACCGCTGTCTCTCCCGAACCCCAGGTCGAGTACGACCGGACCCGGACGGCATAGCGGCGGCCCTTCACGAGCCGGACGCGGACGGCGGCGTTGTCCGGACTGCCGCCGTCGTCGTGCCCCGCGAGGAAACGCGGCTCCCCCTCCCGCTCCTCGAAGACCACGAGCACGGTGTCGGCGTCGCCGAAGGTGCCCACGGTGTACTCGCGGGTCTCCGGCGGCTCGACGGTGAAGTCGGCCTGCTCGCCCGGTCCGAGCCCGAGCGGCGCCGAACGGAACGGCACCAGCGCGGTCGGAGCGGCCGGGCCGGCCGGCGGATACCAGCGGAGCACGAACTCCTTGTCGGCCGGGGACGGAGCACCGGAGGGGTGCAGTCCCCCGCGGTACTGCTCCGGCTCCAGCACCAGCCCAGGCCCGAACGGAAACGCCATCACCGACTGCGGATCCCACACGGATCCGCTCGCCTCGCCCGCGTCGAGCGCGCGCAGGACGTTGGTGTCCGTCGTCTCCCGGCTCCAGAAGTTCGGCGGGCCCGCCAGTTCGGCGTACACGGCCTCGTCGTCCCAGTGGAGCCCGGCGTACGGGCTCTGGTGCTCGTGCACCATGCCGAGCGCGTGCCCGATCACATGCAGGATCGTGCCGCGCTCCTGGGGCCCCGTCACATCCCATCCCAGGTTCATGGTGCGCTCGCCCCGGCCGACCGACAGCGCTTCCCGGCCCACCGCGGACCAGGAACCACCGCCATGCTGGAACCCGATCCGCAGCTCCGCCTCGTGCCGGTCGCCGACCTCGGTGAACATGACACCGATGCCGAGCCCCTGCCACTCGCGCAGACAGTCGCGAACCGCGTCCCGTTGTGCTTCCCCACCGGCCCACGGCACCCGGCGCAGCTCCCCGGTCCCGGGAACCGGGATCACGGAGGCGTCGGAGCCGTGCTCGTAGAAGCAGTAGTGCAGGACCGTGCCGTTGACCCACATCCGCCGCCCGGCGAGCAGCGCGCCCAGCCGCTCGGCTGTCAGCCCCGGTGCGAAGTCCGGGACCGGCTGCCGTGGTAGCGAGCACAGGCGTCGGGTCATGTGCCCAGACTGCCCGTCGGCCGCGGCCGGGCGCCTGAGTCGGGGTCTACTCAAGTCACCCTGTATCAAAGCTGAGTACGCGCGCTCCTGATGATGTGACGACTTACGAACAGGACGCGACGACCCCTCGGCCGCCCTGGCCGTTCACCGGCCGCGACGACGAGCTGGAGCGGGTGCGCGGCGCATGGGCGGCCGGCCGCCGGGGCATCGTGGTGACCGGCCCGGCCGGTCACGGAAAGACCCGGCTGATCACGGAGGCGGTCCGGGGCACCGACCACGCCCTGGTCACCGGCACGCCCGAGGCCCGGGAGCTGCCCTTCGCCGCCTTCGCGCACCTGCTGCCCGACGCCGTCTCGCCGCAGCGCGCGGTCCAGATCCTGTCCGGGGTACGGCTCCTCGTCCTGGACGACGCCCATCTGCTGGACGAGGCCTCGGCCGCCCTGGTCCACCAGCTCGCCGTGCACGGGCGTACCCGGCTCGTCGTGGCCGCGGTGGACGGGGTGCCCACGCCCGGCGCGGTCTCCCGGCTGTGGACCGGCGAACTGCTGCCCCGGCTGGCCCTTGCGCCGCTGCCGTACGAGGACGTCGTGCAGCTCCTCGCCCCCAGCGGGCTGGAACCGCTCACCGTGCGCCGCCTGCACGGAGTGTGCCGGGGCGATCTGCGGCTGCTGCGGGACCTGGTCGCCGCGCCGGCCGGCGCCGGCCTGCTGACGTCCCTTCCCGGCACCGGCGAGCAGCGCGGGCGCGGCCCGCTGCCGGTCACCCCGGCCGTGCGCGAACGGCTCGTCCCGCTGCTGGAGCGCTCCGGCCCCGGCGAACGGGAGACGCTGGAACGCCTCGCGTTCGCCGAGCCGCTCGCCCTGCCGCTGGACGGCCTCGACCTCGACGCCCTGGAACGACTGGAGGAGGACGGCCTGATCCAGGTCGACGACCGGGCGGCGGCCGTCACCCTCGCCCACCCCCTGCACGGCCCGGCCCTGCGGGCCGTGACCGGCCGGCTGCGCGCCCGCCGGCTGACGCGTGCGCCGCGCGACCTCGGCCCCGCACTGGAGGCCGAACGGCGCGCCCTGGCACGGGGGATCGAGCGGCTGGACGTCCGGCCGGTGCCCACCCCGGTGGGGGAGTGGCTGGTCGCGGAGGGCATGCCGGTCCCGGCCGGATACGCCGCCGTACGGGCGCGGTTCGCGCGGCTGCGGGGCGAGGTACGGGACGCTGCCGCCTGGGCGCGCGAGGGGGTGCGGGAGACGCCGGGTGATGCCGCCTGCGAGGCGGAACTCCGGCTGACCGACAGTGAATTGGCGGCCCATGACTCGGACGGTGTGTTCGCCGTGTATGCGGCGGTGCGCTCGGGGAAGCCCGGGCGGGCGGTGGGGCGGCTGCCCGAAGGGAGTGTGTTCGCGCGTCACGCCGACGCGCTGCGGCGCGGTGACGGAGGCGGACTGGACCGGGCCGCCGAGGCGTTGGAGGAGCGCGGGTTCCTGCTGTTCGCGGCCGAGGCGTACGCGCAGGCCGTACGGGCGCACCGGGATCCGCGGGCGGCACGGCTCTCCCGCACCCGGGCCGTCGCGCTCGCACGCCACTGCCAGGGGGCGCGGACGCCCGCGCTGGACGGACTCGTGCTCGGCGAACTGACCGCCCGGCAACGGCAGATCGTCACCCTCGCCGCGGCTGGGCTGAGCAACCGCGAGATCGCCGAGCGGCTGACGCTGTCCGTGCGGACGGTGGGCAACCACCTGTACAGCGCGTACACCCGCCTCGGCACGGGCGACCGCGGCGCACTGCCGTGGCTGGTCGAACTGCCGGAGTGCGTCTCGGCCTAGGGAGTATCGTTTGGATCATCCCGGCGTCGCGGGGTCTGGCACGCCCTCCCCCAGAGGGGGCACCCCCAGCCGGGTTGTCGTCACTCGCCGACTCCCCCACGCTCGGCTTCGCTCGCGCGGGAGGGGCCCCACGACCCCGCTCGGGTCGGCCGACCCGCACCGTTCGTCTCGGCCGGCCTGATCCAAAAGACACCCCTGGGGGCCGACAGGCCCCAGCGGTCCTCACGCCGCCCCGAAGGCCGCGAACGCCCAGCCCGTCGCCTGGTGGAGGGGGTCGTTCGGCAGGGTCGTGCGGGCGTCGCGCAGGGCCTCGGCCAGGGAGAGGCCGGTGTCGAGACCCTTGTGCAGGGCGAGCATCAGCGGGACCACCGCCGCGTCGTTGACCGGGGCGCTGCTCGCCACCACACCGGCCGTGCCCAGCGGGAGCAACGCGGTGACCAGGCCGAGGAGTTCGTCGGCGCCGACCGAGGCGAGGCGGGCGGTGTCGCAGCTGGAGAGGATGATCCGGTACGGGCTGCGGGCGAGGCGCTCGAAGTCGTGCACGATCAGCGGGCCGTCGGCCATCCGCAGGCTGCTGAACAGCGGGCTGTCCGCGCGGAACGTGCCGTGCGCCGCGAGGTGCGCGAGCGCCGCGCCGTCGAGGTGCTCCAGGACCCGGGGGACCTGGGCACCGTCGCCCTCCAGCACCGTCGCCGTGCCGTACCGGTCGGCCACTTCCGGCACTTCCGCGCCGCCGGTGGCGAGGCCGGGGCCGCGCACCAGGACGTGCCGGCCGCCCGGCGGCGGCTCGGTCTCGCGGGCGCGCAGCCAACTGCTCGCCGACGGCGACACGCTGAGCACCCGCTCGCGCAGCGCGGGCAGCAGCGCCCACGGCACCCGGTGCAGCGCGCCCGGCGGCACGATCACCACGGGAGCGCCGCCGAGGTGCTCGGCCGCGCCGCCCAGCAGCAGCTCCTGGAGCCGCCGCCCGCCCGCCTCCACCATCGGCAGCCGCGCCTCGGCGCCGGGGTGGGCGAGCCGGCGCAGCCCCGCCTGGACGTACTCGGCCTCCGCCAGCGCCTCCGTCAGCGCCCCGCCGGCGAACCGCCGTACCCGGCCCTGCCCGCACAGCAGGATGTGCACCCGGCCGTCCACGACGGCGAGTTCGACCAGGCGGGCGTCGCCGAGCCGCGCCAGCAGCCGGACCGTGTCGAAGCGGTCCCCCTCGTCGGACGCGGCGCCGCGGATGTGGTGGGTACGTGAGCGGATCTCCCGCTCCAGACGCCGCTGTTCCCGCTCCAGCGCGGGCACCGGGCGGCCCTCCATGCGGGCCTCCTCCGCGCGGGCCGCTATCTCCCGGTAGGCGGTCAGGCCGCTGAGCAGGGCCGGGTCGGCCGGCGGCCGGGTCGGCGGCGTGGACAGGACCGTGGCCCGCCAGCGCTCGCTCCACTCCAGCAGCCGCCGCGGGCCGCCCTGCGCGAGGCTCACCTCCTGGGCGAGCGCCGCCAGTTCGGCGCCCTGCGCGGTCGTGCGGGCACGCAGCTCGGAGGCGCCGAGCGTCATCCGGTGGTCGTCCAGCACGTCCAGGCCGCGCCGGCAGGCCTCCAGCACTCCGCGCCGGGACCCGGCGGCCCGGGCCCGCAGCGCCTGGGCGGCCCAGCCCGTCACCCGGGCCGGCGGCGGCCCGCCGTGCCGGCTGCGCGCGGCCACCGCCAGGTGTCGTTCGGCGTCCGCCGTCCAGCCCAGCGCGAGCGCGATCCGGCCCGCGAGCAGCGAGGCCTCGGGCGCGGCGGGCGAACCGAAGGAGGCGAGCTTCTCGGCGACCGCGGCCGCGTCCGCGACCAGGCGCCCCGAGCTGCGCCCGGCCGCCACCCGGGCCTCGATCAGCACCAGCCGGGCATGCGTCTCCCACCACATCCGCCGCTGGGCCGCGAACAGCCGTACGGCGACGGCGGCGCGGGCCACGGCGGTGTGCGGGTCCCCGGCCGAGCGGGCCGCGCGCGCCGCCGCCAGCAGCAGCTCGGCCTTGCGGGTGGACTGCCCGCCGATCCGGTCCAGCAGCGCGATCGTCGCGTCCGCCTCGGCCAGCGCCTCCGGGGCGAGGCCGGCCGCCATCAGCACCTCGCAGCGCCGGATGGACAGCATGTACGTCGGCGTGCCGAGCTTGGCGTAGCGCTCCTCGGCCTCGTCCAGCAGCCGCAGCGAGGCCGGGATGTCCCCGGACCGGAAGGCGGCGAGGCCGCGGCTCTCCACCGCGTCGGCCTTGTCGTGCTCCTGGCCGGTGGTGTCCCACAGCCGCTCGGCCGCCGTGAAGTCCGCGACGGCCCGGTCCACCGCGCCGAGCGCCAGGTGCACGGTGGCCCGCAGGGTCAGCGCCCGCGCGGTCCAGATGTCGTCGCCGACCTGCCGCAGCACCGGCAGCGCCCGCCGTACGTCCTCCAGCGCCTCGCGGTGATGCCCCAGCACCCACCACACGTACGCCCGCCGGTACAGCACCCGGGCCCGGGTGTGTCCGCTGCCCCGGGCGACCCCGCGCTCGAAGGAGGTGAGCCCCTGCCGTGTGCGCCCCGCGTGCACCAGTGCGACCCCGAGGGTGGCGAGCACGTCGGCCTCCCGGTCGGCCGAGTCGGCGCGGGCGGCGAGGTCCCGGGCGCGGCGCAGATGCCCGAGCGCGATCCGCAGGTCGCCGAAGTCCCGCTGCCAGATGCCGAGGACCTGGTGGGCGACGCTGGCGTGCAGCGGCGGCGGTCCGGCTCGCAGCACCTGTTCCGCGCGCGCCCGGGCCTCGCCCGGGTCGGCGAAGACCAGGGGCAGCAATTCGGAAACTGACTCGCTTCCCGGCGTCACGTCTCGCATGGTAGTGGCCAGCTGTATCAGACGGTGTGCTCGGGACTCTCACTGTCGAGCACCGTCTTGTCGGGGGAGGAGACACCATGGCACCACAGCGCTTCCACGAGCAGTTCGACCACATCCAGCGGTCCATGCCCGGCACCGCCCTGGCGATGGGTCCGGACGACTCCGGGCACTTCCTGTACGAGCGGGGAGTCGTCCTCGCCAGGGACGGCGAGGAGGCCCGGCTCGTCGAGGACACCGTGCGCGCCCACTTCACGGTGACCGCGGGGCTCGTCCCCGACCATGTGCGCCGGGACGGCCCGCAGACCAACCGCACCGGCGTCACCCGTATCCGGATCGGCGACCCTGCCGAGGGCGACGACGCCGTGCCGCACGCCCTGCGCGCCCTGCGCGAGGCCGAGGGCCGCCACGGCCGGCGGCTGGTGAGCCGCAACCACGTGGTGCACATCGCGGTCAACGCCTGCCCCGGCGACGAGCCGGTGCCCGTCGCACGCACCCGGCAGGCCAACCCGGCCGTCGCCGAGGACCGGCACGGCGCGCGGAGCGACGAGGGCCGCGTGGGCGTCCTCGTGATCGACACCGGCCTCGTGCACGACCACGCGGCCTACCCGCCGCTCGCCCACACCACGGGCGACGACCAGCCGGCCGAGACCGACGCCGACGGGGTGCTGCGCCAGTACGTCGGCCACGGCACGTTCATCGCCGGGATCCTCGCGGCCGTCGCGCCCCACACCGAGATGACCGTCCGCAACACGCTGAGCGACGCGGGCGCCATCCTGGAGTCGGAGTTCGGCGCCCGGCTCTTCGACGCGGTCGACGACGGTGGCTGGCCCGACATCATCAGCCTCTCCGCCGGCACCACCACCGAGGGCGTCACCGACGGCCTCATCGGCCTCGACGCCTTCATGGCGGAACTGCGCGAGCAGCGCACCCTGCTGGTGGCCGCCGCCGGGAACAACTCCAGGCACGCGCCGTTCTGGCCCGCCGCCTACGCCGGCCTGCCCGCGTACCGGGACAGCGTCCTGTCGGTCGGCGCGCTGAGCGCGGACGGGGAGTGCGAGGCCTGCTTCAGCAACCACGGGCCCTGGGTGCAGGTCTTCGCCCCGGGCGAGCGCCTCACCAGCGCCCTCACCGGCTTCGACACGCCCGTGCCGTACGTCTACCAGCACTCCACCTACGAGGCCTGCCGGTTCGACTACGACTACGCCTGCACCTGCCAGTTCCCGCGCCACACCGGCGCGTTGAGCGAGAGCCGGGAGAGCACCGGCGCCAAGCCGCACCAGGTGATGTTCGACGGTCTCGCGCAGTGGAGCGGCACGTCGTTCGCCACCCCGGTCGTCGCGGGCCTCGTCGCCGCGCACATGACGGCGTACGGGGAGCGCGACCCGCGCGCCGCCCGTGACGCGCTGCTCGCGGCGGCCACCGCCAGCGCGGAGGTGCGCGGGGCGCGCGTCCCGGTGCTCAGGCCGCCCACCTGGCGTCCGGCCGCCGTCGTCGACCCGGCGGTACCGGTATGAGGTCCGGAACGCTCCACTCCACGGCGTACGATGACGTGCCGTACACGAGGGGTGGAGCCGTGGACCGTACAGAGGTCGGGGGGTTGGTCCAGTCCGCCGTCGACGGGGACGCCGCGGCCTGGAAGGCGCTGGTGGAGGGGATGAGTCCGCTGGTGTGGTCGGTGGTGCGCGCACACCGGCTCTCCGACGCGGACGCCCATGAGGTCTACCAGACCGTCTGGTTCCGCTTCGCCCAGAACCTGGGGCGGATCCGCGAGCCGGACAAGGCCGGTTCCTGGCTGGCCAGCACGGCCCGGCACGAGTGCCTGAAGGTGCTCAAGAGCCTGACGCGGCTGACCCTGACGGACGATCCGCAGGTGCTGGACCGGGCCAGCGACGACCGGACACCGGAGGAGTCGCTGATCGACTCGGAGGAGGCGGCGGACCGTGCCGAGCGGGTGCGCCGCCTGTGGCAGGAGCTGGAGGGGATGGGCGAGCGCTGCCGGCAGCTGCTGCGCGTGCTGGTCTCGTCCCCGCCGCCCAGCTATGTGGAGATCTCGGCCGCGCTCGGTATCGCGGTCGGCAGTATCGGGCCTCTGCGCCAGCGCTGTCTGCGCCGGCTGCGGGCGCGAATGGACGCACGAGGTGCGGCATGAGCGGCAATGACGGCAACGGCGTGCCCCCGGAGGGCGCGGACGAAGCGGACGGTTTCGCCCCGGCGGGCGCGGACGACGAGGGCGTGCCGTCCGACGAGGACGCGGGCGACGGCGGGTTCGCGATGGCGCTGCTGGAGGAGGAGCTGCGGCAGGCGGCCGCCGTCCTGGACCCTGTCCCGGACATTCTGCGCCAACTGGCGCTGGACGCCTACGCGTTGCACGACCTGGACGCGCAGATCGCCGAGCTGACCTTCGACTCGCTGGTGGACGCGCTGCCCATCAGGGGCGTCACGGATCCGCCGCGGATGCTGACGTTCCGGTCCGGCGAGGTGACCGTGGACGTCGAGGTCACCGAGGGCGGGCTGATCGGGCAGGTGATGCCGGCGGGGTCGGCGCGCATCGAGGTGCTCGGCGGCCCGCAGACCGCCCGCCCGGTCATGGTCGACACGCTCGGCCGCTTCACCAGCGACACGCCCCCGGCCGGCCCGTTCGCCCTCAGGCTGCGGACCGGCGCCGAGGTGATCGTCACCGAGTGGCTGCGGGCCTGAACCCGGGCCCGCGCGGTCAGCCGGACCAGGTGACGGGCAGCGTCCGCGGGCCGCGGATCATCGTCCGGTGCCGCCACTGCACCTGCTCCGGCGGCACGGCGAGCCGCAGTCCGGGCAGCCGCTCCAGCAGCGTGTCGACCAGCAGTTCGGTCTGCAGCCGGGCCAGCAGCGTTCCGGTGCAGAAGTGCGGGCCGTTGCCGAACGCCACGTGCGGGTTCGGCTCGCGGTCGGGGTCGATGCGGTCAGGGTCGGGGAAGACGGCCGGGTCGCGGTTGGCCGCGAGGTAGGAGACATACACCGGCTCGCCCGCGGCGATCCGGTGGCCGGCGATCTCCACGTCCTGAAGCGCGATCCGGGACAGCCCGACCGAGCTGCGGTGCGGGATCCACCGGAACAACTCGTCCAGCACCGGGCCGCGCGCGTCGGGACGCGCCCGCATCCGCTCCATCAGTTCCGGCCGGGTCAGCATCAGGTACAGCATCTGGCCGCAGTTGTTCGTGACGGCCTCGCCGCCGATCTGCAGCGGTCCGGCGAGCCCGACGGCCTCCTCCTCCCGGACGTCCCCGCGCGCCACGGCCGCGCCGAGCATCGAGTAGACGTCCTCGCCCGGACCCGCGGCCCGGGCCCGGATGGTCTGGGTGATCCACCCGTACAGGCCCTCCTTGGCCCGGCCGGCCGCCTCGACCCCGTTGGTGGAGATGATCTCCCGGGTCCAGGCGTGCACCTGCCCCCGGTCGGCGGCGGGCACGCCCATCACCTCGCTGACGACGCTGAGGGGGAACGGCTCCAGCACCCGCTCGATCAGCTCGGCGGGCGGACCGTCCCGTACGACCCCGTCCACCAGGTCGTCCAGGATCTCCTGGGCGCGGGGCCGCAGCCGCTTCATGGCGCTCACCGTGAAGGCGCCGGCCACCGGCTTGCGCAGCCGGTTGTGGTCGGGCTGGTCGGCCCAGGCGAGCGAGCCGGGACGGGGAGCGAAGTTCGGTGCCATGCGGGTGACCTGACGACGCGTCACCTCGGCGCGGCTGAAGCGCGGGTCGTTGGTGATCAGCTTCACGTCGTCGTAGCGGGTCGCCAGCCACGCCCAGCCCTCGCCGAACGGCAGCCGGATCCGGGTCAGCGGCCCCTCGCGCATGAGGCCGGCGAGGCACGGGTCGAAGTCCGTTCCGTCCAGGTCGGGTGTGGACCAGTCCCGCACGGGCGGCGGGGCCTGGCCGGTGAGCGTGGTCTCCTCGGTCATGCACTCCACCCTGGTACGGGGGCGGGGCGGTGTCCTGCGGGAGTGCTCCAGGCGGGGTGCCAGACGCGTGTCAGACGGTGTCGACGAGCGCGGCCAGCGCCCCGGCCAACCGCTTGAGTCCCGGCCCCGCCGCCCCGCCCGGCTCCGTCATGTAGGTGTCCCGGCGGATCTCCACCATCAGGGCGCCGACCCGGTTGTCCCCGCCGTAGAACTCCAGGGGCACGTACGTCCCGGCGAACGGGCTGTCCAGCCCCGTCTCCCCGCAGGCCGCGAACGCCTCGCGGGCGGCCTCGGCCAGCCGCGGCGGCGTGTGGAAGGCGTCCGTGCCCAGGCACACCGCGGGACGCGGGCCCTCGGCGTGCAGCTCGTAGGGCAGCGGTGCGGTCGGGTAGGAGTGCACGTCGATGATCACGGCCCGCCCGGTCGCCGCCAGCCGGTCCGCCACCGCCTCGGTCATGGCGCGCGCGTACGGCCGGAACCAGCGCTCCAGCAGGGGCTCCGGATCGGTGTCCGGCCGGCGCAGCTCGCCCTGGTGCGTGGTCCGGGTGTACACGGCGCCCATGCCGACGGCCGCCATCTCCTCGCGCTCGTCCGGGAACCGCTCCGGGTCCACGACCAGCCGGGACAGCCGGTTCACGAACCGCCACGGTGTCAGTCCGGCCAACGCGGCGGCACGCTGGGCGAGTTCGGCGGTGTGGGCGTCCGTGATGTGGTCGAGCTCCCGCTCCAGCGCGGCCTCGTCCAGGACGATGTCGCGGCGCACGTCCGCCGGGATCGCCCGCGCCGAGTGCGGCACGTGCAGCAGGACGGGCGAGTCGGGGGCGCCGGGGAGCAGTTCGAAGGAGGGCACGTATGACTCCGGAGGCCGGGTGACCAGGTCGCAGGTCACCGAGACGGCTCCGCCCCGGCCGGGAGGTACCGGCCGGGGCGGAGTGCGGCACGGCGGGCCGGCCGCCGTGGGCGGTCAGCTCAGGGACGCGAGCGTCGCGTTCCAGGTGGCCGACGGGCGCATGACCGCGTCCGCCTTGGCCTGGTCGACCTGGTAGTAGCCGCCGAGGTCGGCCGGCTTGCCCTGGACGGCGTTCAGCTCGTCCACGATCTTCTGCTCGTCGGCCGCGAGGGACTCGGCGAACGGCGCGAAGGCCTTGGCCAGGTCGGCGTCGTCGGTCTGCCGGGCCAGCTCCTGCGCCCAGTACAGGGACAGGTAGAAGTGGCTGCCGCGGTTGTCGATGCCGCCGACGCGACGGGTCGGGGACTTGTCCTCGTTGAGGAAGGTCGCCGTGGCGCGGTCGAGGGTGTCGGCGAGGACCTTGGCACGGGCGTTGCCGGTGGCCTCGGCGTACTGCTCGAAGGACGGCACCAGGGCGAAGAACTCGCCCAGGGAGTCCCAGCGCAGGTAGTTCTCCTTGACCAGCTGCTGGACGTGCTTCGGCGCGGAACCGCCGGCGCCCGTCTCGAACAGGCCGCCGCCCGCCATCAGCGGGACGACCGACAGCATCTTGGCGCTGGTGCCCAGCTCCAGGATCGGGAAGAGGTCGGTCAGGTAGTCACGCAGCACGTTGCCGGTCACCGAGATGGTGTTCTCGCCGCGGCGGATGCGCTCCAGCGACAGCTTGGCGGCCTCGACCGGGGAGAGGATCTTGATGTCCAGGCCCTCGGTGTCGTGCTCGGGCAGGTACGCCTTGACCTTCTCGATGATCACGCGGTCGTGGCCGCGGGTCTCGTCCAGCCAGAACACCGCCGGGTCGCCGGTGGCGCGGGCGCGGGTGACGGCCAGCTTGACCCAGTCGCGGATCGGGAGGTCCTTGGTCTGGCAGGCGCGGAAGATGTCGCCCTTGGCGACGGCCTGCTCCAGGACGACGTTGCCGGCCGCGTCGACCAGGCGGACCGTGCCGTCGGCCGGGATCTCGAAGGTCTTGTCGTGGGAGCCGTACTCCTCGGCCTTCTGCGCCATCAGGCCGACGTTCGGGACCGAGCCCATGGTCGACGGGTCGAGGGCGCCGTGGGCGCGGCAGTCCTCGATGACGGCCTGGTAGACGCCCGAGTAGCTGTGGTCCGGCAGGACGGCGAGGGTGTCGGCCTCCTGGCCGTCGGGACCCCACATGTGGCCGGAGGTGCGGATCATCGCCGGCATCGAGGCGTCCACGATCACGTCGGACGGCACGTGCAGGTTGGTGATGCCCTTGTCCGAGTCGACCATGGCGAGGGCCGGGCCGTCGGCCAGCTCGGCCTCGAAGGAGGCCTTGATCGCGTCGCCCTCGGGCAGGTTCGCCAGGCCCCCCAGGATGGTGCCGAGGCCGTCGTTCGGGGACAGGCCGGCGGCGGCCAGCGTCTCGCCGTACTGCGCGAAGGTCTTCGGGAAGAAGGCGCGGACGACATGGCCGAAGATGATCGGGTCGGAGACCTTCATCATCGTGGCCTTCAGGTGCACGGAGAACAGCACGCCCTCGGCCTTGGCGCGGGCGACCTGCGCGGCGAGGAACTCCTTGAGCGAGGCGACGCGCAGCACGGCGGCGTCGACGACCTCGCCCGCGATGACCTTCAGGGGCTCGCGCAGCTCGGTGGCGGTGCCGTCCGCGCCGACCAGCTCGAAGCGGAGCGTGCCGTCCTCGGCGATGACCGCGGACTTCTCGGTGGCGGCGAAGTCGTTCTCGCTCATCGTCGCCACGTTCGTCTTGGACTCGGCGGTCCAGGCGCCCATGCGGTGCGGGTGGGTCTTGGCGTAGTTCTTCACCGAGGCCGGGGCGCGGCGGTCGGAGTTGCCCTCACGCAGCACCGGGTTGACGGCGGAGCCCTTGACCTTGTCGTAGCGGGCGCGGATCTCGCGCTCCTCGTCGGTCTTCGGGTCGTCCGGGTAGTCCGGCAGCGCGTAGCCCTTGCCCTGGAGCTCGGCGACGGCGGCCTTCAGCTGCGGGATGGACGCCGAGATGTTCGGCAGCTTGACGATGTTGGCCGCGGGGGTCTTGGCCAGCTCGCCCAGCTCGGCCAGCGCGTCGGGGATGCGCTGGTCCTCGGTCAGGTACTCCGGGAAGTGGGCGATGATGCGCCCGGCCAGCGAGATGTCGCGCGTCGTGACCGGCACACCGGCCTGCGAGGCGTACGCCTGGATCACCGGCAGGAACGAATGCGTCGCCAGGGCCGGGGCCTCGTCTGTGTAGGTGTAGATGATGGTCGAGTCAGTCACCGGGTGCTCCGCTCCACGTCTGCAACATTGCTCGACATCAAGATATCTCGTGATCGGGGTCGGCTCGACAGGGGTCCGCGATCGGGCCGGCGTTTTCCGATCTCCCGGTGCCGCCGGCCGGGACGCTTCCGTTGTGTCGAACGTATGCGCTATTCCATGGCTGCCGGGATCACGTCATCCCCGCTGCGCTGCTGCGGAATCACCACCGCTCCCTGCTGGAGCGCCACCGTGCGGGCCGGGGCCGGGATGCGGATGCCCTCCTCGTGGTAGCGGCGGTGCAGGCGCTTGATGAATTCGTGCTTGATGCGGTACTGGTCGCTGAACTCGCCGACGCCGAGGATCACCGTGAAGCCGATGCGGGAGTCGCCGAAGGTGTGGAAGCGGACGGCGGGCTCGTGCTCCGGGACCGCTCCGGGGACCTCGCGCATGGTCGCCGCGACGACCTGCGAGGTCACCCGCTCCACGTGCTCCAGGTCGGAGTCGTACGCCACCCCGACCTGCACCAGCACCGTCAGCCGCTGCTCGGGGCGCGTGAAGTTGGTCATGTTGGCCTTGGCGAGCTGGCCGTTGGGGATGACCACCAGGTTGTTGGAGAGCTGGCGGACCGTCGTCTGGCGCCAGTTGATGTCCACCACATAGCCCTCCTCGCCGCTGCTGAGCCGGATGTAGTCGCCCGGCTGGACGGTCTTGGCGGCCAGGATGTGGATGCCCGCGAAGAGGTTGGCGAGCGTGTCCTGGAGGGCGAGGGCCACCGCCAGACCGCCCACGCCCAGGGCGGTGAGCAGGGGCGCGATGGAGATGCCGAGCGTCTGCAGGACGATCAGGAAGCCGATCGCGAGGACCAGGACGCGGGTGATGTTGACGAAGATGGTCGCCGAGCCCGCCACGCCCGAGCGGGACTGGGTGACCGTGCGGACCAGGCCGGCGATCACCCGGGCCGCGGACAGGGTCACCACGAAGATCAGCCACACCTGGAGGACCTGGTCGGTGTGGTGCTGGACCGTGTGGGTCAGAGGCAGTGCGGCCGCCGCGACCGCCGCGCCGCCCGCGATCGCCGCCCACGGCACGACCGAGCGCAGCGCGTCCACGATGACGTCGTCGCCGCTCCACTTGGTCCGCTTGGCGTGCTTGGCGAGCCAGCGCAGCACCGCGCGCGACAGGAAGGCGAGCAGCAGGCCCGCGGCGAGCGAGATGCCGGCGAGGACGAGGTCGTCCAGGGTCAGCGCGCGGTTCACCGGTCACCTCCGGGTCTCGCGGCGGCTGCGGGGTGGGGAGGACGCGTCACGTGATCACCTGCTCGATGTGCGGGATGTGCGAGCGCGCCGGCCCCGAACTGCGGTGACCGGCACGATCGTTCATCCTGCCGTATCCGGAACACCAGTTCGTACCCGGACCGGTGCCCCGCGGGCGGGCGGATCAGATGATGCCCTCCGCGAGTTCGGCCTGGTCGCGGTCGTCGCCGTACGCCGCGGTGGTGGGCGTGCCGTACGAACGGCGGGCGACGTACCACCAGACGCTCGCCAGCACCAGGACGGCGACGAGCGCCACCGAGGCGTAGTTCATCGTGTCGACGGTGACCGGCGAGGCCTGTGGCAGGCAGAACAGCACCGTCACACCGGCCACCCAGATCACCGCGATCCAGCCGATCGGCCTGCTCCAGCGGCCCAGTTGCCACGGCCCAGGCCGGAACCGGTCGCCCGCGCGCAGCCGCAGCAGCACCGGGATGGCGTAGGCGGGCGTGATGCCGATGACGTTGATGGCGGTCACGGCGTTGTACGCGGTCGCCGAGTACAGCGAGGGCAGGGCGAGCACACAGGCGACGATCACCGCGAGCCACACGGCGGCGACCGGCGTCTGGGTGCGGCCGCTCACCTTGCGCCACAGGTGCGAGCCCGGCAGCGCGCCGTCCCGGCTGAACGCGAACACCATCCGGCTGGCCGCCGCGACCTCGGCGTTGCCGCAGAAGAGCTGGGCGATGATCACGACCAGCAGCAGGGCGCTCGCGCCGTCGGAGCCGAGGCCGTCGAGCAGGATCTGCGCGGGCGGCACACCGGTGGCGGTGGTGCGCGTCGCGTCGTAGTCCTGGATGGCGAAGGTCAGCCCGGCGAGCAGGACGAAGCCGGCGAGCCAGGACGCCCAGATGGACCGCACGATGCCCTTGGCCGCGGACACCGAGGCCTGCGAGGTCTCCTCGGACAGGTGCGCGGAGGCGTCGTAGCCGGAGAAGGTGTACTGCGCGAGGAGCAGGCCGATCGCCGCCACGTAGACCGGGTTGTGCCAGCCGGTCTCGTCGACGAACTTCGTGAACACGAAGGACACCGACCGGTGGTGGTCGGGGACGATCGCGAGCGCGCCGACGATGACCGCGACGCCCGCCAGGTGCCACCAGACGCTGACGGAGTTGAGCAGGCTCACCAGGCGGACGCCGAACAGGTTCAGCACCGCGTGCAGCAGCAGGATGGCGCAGAAGATCAGCATGGTTCGGCCGGGCGTCGGCGTGAAGCCCCACTGGAGGTTCGCGAACGCCCCGGTGAACAGGGCGGCGCCGTAGTCGATACCGGCGATGGCACCGAGCAGACCGAGCAGATTCAGCCAGCCCGTGTACCAGCCCCAGCGCCGGCCGCCGAGCCGGTCGGCCATGTAGTACAGCGCGCCCGAGGTCGGATAGGCGCTGGTGACCTCGGCGAGCGCGAGACCGACGCAGAGGACGAACAGGCCGACGCCCGCCCAGCCCCACAGCATCACGGCGGGGCCGCCGGTGTTCAGGCCGAAGCCGTACAGCGTCATGCAGCCCGACAGGACCGAGATCACCGAGAAGCTGATCGCGAAGTTGCCGAAGCCGCCCATGCGGCGGGCCAGCACCGGCCGGTAGCCGAGTTCGCGCAGCCGCCGCTCCTCGTCCTGCTGGGGAAGGGCCGACGAGAGCGACGGCGATGGATCGGGGGCGGCGGACATACGGGGGACCTCCGGTCGACAGCGGTTGCGGACGGGGGTGTTGCGTTCAGGGGCGGGCCGCCCGGCAGCGGTCCCGGGCCCGGAGGAAGACCTCCACGGCGCGGTCACGGCCGGGGGCGCGGTACATCCAGGGCGCGGGCGTGAAGTACGGGCCGATCGCGTCGAACACCCGGGCCGCGTCCGGGAACTGGAGCGAGCCCCACAGCGCGTGGGCCACGTGGTTGAGGTCCAGCAGCGAGCGCTCGCCGCGGTGCGTGTGCTCGAACCAGGAGCGCAGGGCGTGCCGCGCCTCACGGGCCGCGTCCTGCGCGACCCAGTGCAGGTCGAGCGCCGCGTCGCGGCCGCTCTCGCGCCGGTAGCGCTCGACCCGGACGTACAGCGGCAGCACGTGCAGCGCGGAGCCGGCCGGGGCCTGCGCGGCGGCCCACTGGGCGTAGCCGGCGGCCTGCGCGAGCATGCCCGTGCCGCCGCGCGCGTAGAGGAACTGGAGCATCCGGTGGTGGGCCTCGCGGTTGTGCGGATCGCGCTTGCCCGCCTCGGCCAGCAGCCCCCAGGGGCCCGGCGGCAGCATCGGCCCGGGCGCGGGCTGCCGGTGTTCCTCCCAGCGCTGCTCCGGGTCCAGCTGCGCGAGGGCCACCAGGCACACCCAGGGCACCGGGTCGTGCGGCGCGGCCCCGGTGGCGCACTGGGCGGCGTCCCAGGCCTCGATCCACAGTTCGTGGGTCCGCAGATGCCGCTCCCGCCGGGCGCGCAGGGCCCGCTCCACCGCGACCCGGGCGTGCATCACCAACGCGTGGGCGCTGCCCGGCTCCTCGGCGAGCCACGCGCGCACCACGTCGGAGCCGGCCGCGGCCGCCGCGAGGACCTGGGTGCGCTGGGTCCAGTGCCACCAGTCCGCCGTGTCCGCGAGCAGGGCACGCATGGCCATCCAGCGGCCGGTGCGCAGGTCCTGGAGGGCGGCACGCAGCGCGCGGTCGGGGCCGGCCGGGTCGTAGGCGGGACGTGCTCCTTCTCCGGCCATCAGCCGTCGGTCCGCGGCCACTGGCACACGGGCGAGGTGGCGGGGTGGCGTGGCAACAGCGCTCCAAGGGGCGGGGGTTGGGCGCGGGGCGGTGGTCGGCGGTCACTATAGAGGGACAGGTACCGGCCCACCATTGTTGTCAACTCAACCAACCGTCCGGCCATGTCGACGGTCCGCCGATGCTTGACTCCGGACGCGGCGCGACGGCAGGCTGACGCGGTGTGATCTTCGACGCGCGACGGGAGAAGGTGCGATGACCGGGCCGGTGCTCGCCGTCGACCAGGGCACGTCCGGCACCAAGGCCCTCGTGGTCTGCCCCGAGCGCGGCGTCCTCGGCACCGGATTCGCCGAGGTCCGCCCCCGGTACCTGCCCGGCGGCCTGGTCGAGGCCGACCCCGACGGGCTGTACGACTCGGTGCTCGCCGCCGGGCGCCAGGCGCTCGCCGAGGCCGCCGAGCCGGTCGTGGCGCTCGGCCTCGCCAACCAGGGCGAGACCGTCCTCGCCTGGGACCCGGCCACCGGCCGCCCGCTCACCGAGGCCCTGGTCTGGCAGGACCGCCGCGCGGACTCGATCTGCACCGAACTCGCCGGACACGCCGATGAGTTGAGGCACCTGACCGGTCTGCCCCTCGACCCGTACTTCGCCGCCCCCAAGATGGCCTGGATCCGCCGTCGGCTCACCCGCGAGGGCGTCGTGACGACCTCCGACGCCTGGCTCGTCCACCGCCTCACCGGCGCCTGCGCCACCGACGCCGCCACCGCCGGCCGCACCCAGCTCCTCGACCTCGACAGCGCGCGGTGGTCGCCGCGCGCGCTGGAGATCTACGGCCTGGCGGACGAACGGCTCCCGCAGGTGAGCGACAACGCCCAGCACATCGGCACGACCACGGCCTTCGGCCCCGAGATCCCGCTCACCGGTCTGGCCGTCGACCAGCAGGCCGCCCTGCTCGCCCAGCGCGTCACCCGCCCCGGCGCCGCCAAGTGCACCTACGGCACCGGCGCGTTCCTGCTCGCGCACACCGGCGAGCGCGCCCGGCGCGGCGGCTCCGGCCTGGTCACCTGCGTCGCCTGGCGGATCGCCGGCACGACCAGCTACTGCCTCGACGGCCAGGTCTTCGCGGCCGCCTCCGCCGTCCGCTGGCTCACCGACCTCGGTGTCATCTCCGGCGCCGCCGACCTCGACGCCGTCGGCGGCGCCGTCCCCGACAGCGGCGGCGTCACCTTCGTCCCCGCCCTCGCCGGACTCGCCGCCCCCTGGTGGCGCGGCGACCTGCGCGGCTCGCTCACCGGACTCGGCCTCGACACCACCGCCGGCCACGTCGTGCGCGCCCTGTGCGAGGGCATCGCCGCCCAGGTCGCCGAACTCGCCGACGCCGCCGCCGAGGATCTCGGCACCGGCCTGGACCTGCTGCGCGTCGACGGCGGCCTGACCCGCTCCGCGCTCCTCATGCAGACCCAGGCCGACCTGCTGCAACGCCCCGTCGAGGTGTCCGCGCTGCCCGACGCCACCGCCCTCGGCGCCGCCACGCTCGCCCGCCTCGGCGCGGACCGCACGCTGGACGTCGGCCACGCGCTGCCCGAGGCGAGGCCCGCCGCCGTGTACGAACCCCGCATCAGCGCCGACCGGGCCGCCGAGCGCCGCGCCCGCTTCCGCACCGCCGTCCGGGCCCTGCTCGACTCATGACCGGCACGGTCACCGTCACCGCACACGGCCCGCTGCCCGCGAAGCCGTACGACGTGGCGATCGTGGGCGCCGGCGTCGTCGGCTGCGCCATCGCCCGGGAGCTCGCCCGCCACCCGGAGCTCCGCATCGCCCTGCTGGAGGCCCAGGACGACGTCGGCCAGGGCACGTCGAAGGCCAACACCGCGATCCTGCACACCGGTTTCGACGCGACGCCCGGCACCCTGGAGGCCCGCCTGGTCCGCGAGGGGTACGAGCGGCTGGGGGCCTACGCCGCCGAGACCGGCATCCCCGTCGAACGCGTCGGCGCCCTGCTCGTCGCCTGGGACGAGGAACAGCGGGCCGCCCTGCCCCGGCTGGCCGGCAAGGCCGCGCGCAACGGCTACGACGCGGCGCGCCTGCTGCCCGCCGACGAGGTGTACGCCCGCGAGCCCCACCTCGGCCCCGGCGCCCTCGGCGCCCTGCACGTCCCCGGCGAGAGCATCATCTGCCCCTGGACGACGACCCTCGCGTACGCCACCCAGGCGGTCCGCGCCGGAGTCGACCTGCACCTCAACACCACGGTGGAGCAGATCAGTTGGCAGGGCGGCCACCGGCTGCTCACCTCCCGGGGCACCCTGCACGCCCGCCGCCTGGTCAACGCGGCCGGACTGCACGCCGACACCCTCGACCGGCTGCTCGGTCACGAGGACTTCACCGTCACCCCGCGCCGCGGCCAGCTCCTGGTCCACGACAAGCTCGCCCGGCCCCTCGTACGGCACATCCTGCTGCCCGTCCCGACCGCGCTCGGCAAGGGCGTCCTGGTCGCGCCCACCGTCCACGGCAACGTCCTGCTCGGCCCCACCGCCGAGGACCTGGACGACAAGCGGGCCACCGGCTCCACCGCCGACGGCCTCGCCGGCCTCCGGGAGCAGGGCCGCCGCATCCTGCCCGCCCTGCTGGACGAGGAGGTCACCGCCGTCTACGCCGGGCTGCGCGCGGCGACCGGCCGGGAGGACTACCGCATCGCCGCCCACCCCGAGCAGGGGTACGTCACCGTCGGCGGCATCCGCTCCACCGGCCTGACCGCGTCCCTGGCCGTCGCCGCGCACGTCACCGGCCTGCTGGCGGACACCGGGCTCGGCCTGGGCCCCGTCCGGGACCTGGCGCCGCTGACCATGCCCAACCTCGGCGAGGCCTTCCCGCGCCCCTACCAGCGGCCCGAGCTCATCGCCGCCGACCCCGAGTACGGCACCCTCGTCTGCCACTGCGAGCGCGTCTCCCGCGGCGAGATCCGCGACGCGCTGGCGAGCCCGGTCCCACCGCGCAGCCCGGAGGGCCTGCGCCGCCGCACCCGGGCCCGCGCGGGCCGCTGCCAGGGGTTCTACTGCGGCGCGGCGGTACGGGAGTTGTTCGAGACGGCGCGGGGCGAGGAGCGGGGGTACGGCCATGACCGCTGAGGCAGGCGCGCCGGGCCCGCCGGTCCGCCGGGTCGACGTCCTCGTCGTCGGCGCGGGACCCGCGGGTCTGGCGACCGCCGCCCGCCTGGCCGCATCCGGTGCCGGCCGGGTCGAGGTGCTGGAGCGTGAGCAGGCGGCCGGGGGAGTGCCCCGGCACTGCGCCCACGGCGGCTTCGGCACGCGCGCACACCCGCTGACCGGCCCCGCGTACGCCCGGCTGCTGACACGGGCCGCCGCGCGGGCGGGCGCCGTGATCCGGACCGGGGTGACCGTCCTGGACTGGGGGACCCCCGCGTCCGCGGCCGGTGCGGAGTGCGCCGCCGCCCGCCCGGTGCTCACCGCCGTCGGCCCCGGCGGACCCGAGACCGTCGAGGCGCGGGCCGTCGTCCTCGCCACCGGCGCCCGGGAACGGCCGCGCGCGGCCCGGCTGGTGCCCGGCACCCGTCCCGCCGGTGTCTACACCACCGGTGAACTCCAGCAGTCCGTCCACCTGTTCGGGCAGCGCATCGGCACCCGCGCGGTCGTCGTCGGTGCCGAGGGCGTCTCCTACGCGGCCGCCGACACCGTGCGCGCCGCCGGTGCCGAGGTCGTCGCCCTGGTCACGGAGCTGCCCCGCGCCCACGTCCCCGCGTTCCAGGCCCAGTCGGCCCGGCTGCGGCACCGCGTCCCGCTGCTGACGGACACCACGGTCACCGAACTCCTCGGCCACGGCCGCCTGTCGGGGGTCCGCGTCCGCCACCGTGACGGCCGTACGACCGTGCTGGCCTGCGACACGGTCGTGTTCACCGCAGACTTCGTCCCGGAGCACGAACTCGCCCGCCGCGGCGCCCTCGCGCTGGACCCGGGCACCCGCGGCCCCGCCGTCGACGGCACCCTGCACACCTCACGGCCCGGGGTGTTCGCCGCCGGGAACGTCCTGCACGCCGTCGAGCCCGCCGGCACCGCCGCCCGGGAGGGCGCCCGGGTGGCCCGCGCCGTCCTGGACCTCCTCGCGGGCAGCGCCTGGCCCGGTCCCGGCGTCCCGCTCACCGTCGAGGCCCCGCTGCGCTGGATCGCCCCGAACCGCGTCACGCCCGCGGCCCGGCCCGAGCGCTACGTCCTGCGCGACGACGCCCCGTCGCGCGGGCCCGTCGTGTTGCACGTCCATCAGGACGGCCGCCTGCTGCACCGCGAACGCCCCTGGCCCAGGGCGGTGTTGCCCCGCCACCCCCTGACCCTCACCGCCCGCTGGCACGACCGGGTCGATCCCGAAGGCGGCGAGGTGCGGGTGAGCCGCGGCTGAGCGGCCGGGGTCGGCCCGTGTCTCGCGGTCCTTCCGCCACCGGCGGGCCGGCCCGCTTCCGGGACGTACCGCGCCGAGCCGACACACCGGCGGGGCCGGACCGGTGCCGCGCGCTCAGATCCCGTCGAACGAGCCGTGCCGTCCGGCGCCCGAGGCGAAGCGGGCCGCGCCCTGCGTGCTCTGTGCCAACACGCCCATGCCGTGGCGGAGTTCGGTGCACAGTGCCGCCTCCTCGGTCAGCCCCTGCTGGTCGAGGACCGACGCGCGGTCGCTGCGCAGACACGCCTGCGGGAACCGGGCGATCTCGGCCGCGAGCGCCTCCGCCTCGGCGCGGGCGGACCCGGCCGGCACCACGCGGTTGGCGAGGCCCATCTCGTACGCCTCGCGGGCCGGTACCGGGCGGCCGGTCAGGATCAGGTCCATGGCCCGGCTCGCGCCGATCAGCCGGGGCAGCCGTACCGTCCCGCCGTCGATCAGGGGGACGCCCCAGCGGCGGCAGAACACGCCGAAGACGGCGTCCTCCTCGGCGATCCGCAGATCGCACCACAGGGCGAGTTCCAGGCCGCCCGCGACCGCGTGCCCGGCCACGGCCGCGATCACCGGCTTGGACAGCCGCATCCGGGTCGGCCCCATCGGAGCGTCGCCGTCCTCGGCCACGCGGTTGCCGCGCGCGGTACCGATCGCCTTTAGGTCCGCGCCCGCGCAGAACGTGCCGCCCTCGCCCCACAGCACCGCCACCCGGGCGCTGTCATCGGCCTCGAACTCCCTGAAGGCGGCGGCGAGTTCGCCAGCCGTGGGGCCGTCCACCGCGTTGCGGCACCCGGGCCGGGACAGGACGACCGTCGTGACGTACCCCTCGCGCTCCACACGGACCGGCACGGTGAACTCCCTCGTCTGGGCTGGGAGGGCCACTCTGCCTCAGATGACCTTGAGCCGCACCAGCGCCCCCAGCGTCAGCGCCCCGGGCACCAGCGGCACCCACACCGTGATGATCCGGTAGGCGAGCACCACCGCCGTGGCCACCGCCACCGGGCCGCCCGCCGCGACCAGCGCCACGATCAGCGCGGCCTCGACGGAGCCGATGCCGCCCGGCGTGGGCACCAGCGCCACCGCCACCGTCGCGGCCAGGTACGCCAGCGCCATGTGCGCGGGCGGCACCGGCAGCCCCAGCGCCTGCCCGACCGCCACCAGACCGGTGGCCTGCAGCGCCGGGAACGCGAGCGAGCCGCCCCACAGGGCGAGCGCCCGGACCGGACGCGTGTGCACGGAGCGGGCTTCGCCCAGGGCGGTGCGGACGAAGCCGAGCGCGGCCGTGCGCAGCCGTCGTACGAGCGCCAGCGCGGCCGCCGCCACCACCAGCACCGCCCCCGCGATCACCAGCAGCGGGCCGACGGCCCCGGCGGGGACCAGGGTGCCGATCCGCAGCGCGTCGGGGAAGGCGAACAGCAGCGCGGCCAGCAGGCTCAGCCGGCCGACCGACTCGGCGAGCAGATACAGCGCGAGCGCGGCGGAGGAGCGGGCGAGCGGCACCCCGCACACGGTCATGAACCGCAGGTTGACCGCGCCCGCGCCGAGCCCCGTCGGCAGCAGGTGGTTCGCCGAACCGGCCGCGAACTGCGTGGCCAGCAGCCGCCACCGGGGCAGCGGCTGGATGACGGCGCCCTGCCGGGTGAAGGCGGCGGCCACCCAGGTCAGACACGTGGCGCCGCCCGCCGCCAGCAGCCAGGGCCACGAGGCCGTGCGCAGCCGGCCGAAGCCCTCGACGAGTACCGACCGGTTCTGCACGGCGACGACCGTCACGAGCACGAGCGGCAGCAGACACAGGATCTGCCGCACGGGCAGACGCCGGGCGAGCGCCGGCAGGCGGCCCGTGCGCAGGGCGGGGAAGTGGGGCGCGGTCACACCCGGAGAGGTTTTCCGTGCCGTCCCAACGGCGGGTGGCGGATTCGAGGACGGCGGTTTACAGGCTGTGGTCATCGGGGCCTTCGGGAGTGAAATGCGGCGGACATTGACCTCAACGAAGCTTGAGGTTCTACGTTCTTGCACATGAGCATGGAGACCACCGCATGGACGCAGTTGCACAGCGTCATGAACGCCCAGGACGACCGCCGTCCCTTCGCTCGCGCCACCCTGCGCCGTATCGCCGCCTTCGCCCGGCCGCACCGCGCGGGCATCATCCGGTTCGTCCTGTTCGGGGTGGTGACCGCCCTGCTCGCCGTCGCGACCCCCGTGCTCGCCGGCCGAGTCGTCGACGCGATCGTGGCGGGGCACGACTCCGGGAAGGTCGTACGGCTGTCCCTGCTGATCGCGCTGGTGGCGCTCGCGGAGGCGGGGCTCGGCGTCCTCGGGCGGCGGCTGTCGTCGTCGCTCGGGGAGGGACTCATCCTCGACCTCAGAACGGCTGTGTTCGATCATGTGCAGCGCATGCCGGTCGCGTTCTTCACACGGACTCGTACGGGCGCGCTGGTCAGCCGACTCAACAACGACGTGATCGGCGCCCAGCGGGCGTTCGCCAACACCCTGTCCGGCGTGGTGAGCAACCTGGTCACGCTGGTGCTCACGCTCGCGGTGATGCTGACCCTGTCCTGGCAGATCACCCTGCTCGCGCTGGTGCTGCTGCCGGTGTTCGTGCTCCCCGCCCGCCGCATGGGCAGCCGGATGGCCCGGATGCAGCGGGAGGCGGCAGCGCTGAACGCGGCCATGGGCACCCGGATGACCGAGCGGTTCTCCGCGCCCGGCGCCACCCTGGTCAAGCTGTTCGGGCGGCCCGAGGAGGAGTCCGCGGAGTTCGCGGCGCGCGCCGCCCGGGTCCGCGACATCGGGGTGCGCACGGCCACCGCCCAGTCGGTGTTCATCACCTCCCTCACCCTGGTCTCCGCCCTCGCGCTCGCCCTCGTCTACGGCCTCGGCGGCTGGTTCGCGCTGCACGGCACCCTCCAGGCGGGCGCGGTCGTCTCCCTCTCCCTCCTGCTGACCCGGCTCTACGCCCCGCTCACCGCGCTCGCCGGCGCCCGGGTCGAGGTGATGAGCGCGCTCGTCAGCTTCGAGCGGGTTTTCGAGGTGCTGGACCTCACGCCGCTCATCGAGGAGAAGCCGGACGCCGTCGAGGTCCCCGAGGGCCCGGTCGCCGTCGAGTTCGACGACGTCCGCTTCTCCTACCCGGCCGCCGACCAGGTCTCCCTCGCCTCGCTGGAGGAGGTGGCCACCCTCGACACGCGCGGCGGCGCCGAGGTCCTGCACGGCATCTCCTTCCGCGCCGAACCCGGTGAGACCGTCGCCCTCGTCGGCTCCTCCGGCGCCGGGAAGTCCACCATCGCCCAGCTGCTGCCGCGGCTGTACGACGTCGACGCGGGCGCGGTGCGCATCGGCGGGAGCGACGTCCGCGACCTGACCGCCGCCTCGCTGCGGGCCACCCTCGGCATGGTCACCCAGGACGGCCACCTCTTCCACGACACCGTCCGCGCCAACCTGCTGCTGGCCCGCCCCGGCGCCGGGGACGAGGAGCTGTGGGACGCCCTCGGCCGGGCCCGCCTGGACGGTGTCGTACGGTCCCTGCCGGACGGCCTGGACACGGTCGTCGGCGAGCGCGGCTACCGGCTGTCCGGCGGGGAGCGCCAGCGCATGACGATCGCCCGGCTGCTGCTGGCCCGCCAGCGCGTGGTCATCCTGGACGAGGCCACCGCCCACCTGGACAACACCTCCGAGGCGGCCGTCCAGGAGGCGCTCACCGAGGCCCTTCAGGGGCGTACCGCCGTGGTCATCGCCCACCGGCTGTCCACGGTCCGGGCCGCCGACCAGATCCTGGTCGTGGAGTCCGGCCGGATCGCGGAACGCGGCACGCACGAGGAACTGCTGGCGGCCGGCGGCAGGTACGCCGAGCTGTACCGGACGCAGTTCGCCGAGCGGGACGACGAGGTGGCGCCGGCCTGAGCGGGCGCGGCGGGCGGGGTGGGCGGCGACGGGGTCGCCGCCCACCCTCTTGACGTCAGTGGTCCGGACCTTTAACTTCACGCTTTAACTTCACGCCTTAATCAAAGACTCCGGACGCACTCAACACCCCGTCACACCAACGGTGTTGGCCTGCCGCCGTCCCCCCACCCGAAAGGCCGCCCCCGCATGCGCAAACCCCTCCCCGCCGCGGTCGCCGTCGGTGTCGTCGCACTCTCCGCCGGCCTGCTCACGGCGTCCCCCGCCCAGGCCGCCACCGGCGCCATCACCGGCCTCGCCGGCAAGTGCCTGGACGTCGCCGGGGCCAACTCCGCCGACGGCACCGCCGTCCAGCTCTACGACTGCAACGGCACGAACGCCCAGCAGTGGACGGTCGGCGGCGACGGCACGATCCGCGCCCTCGGCAAGTGCCTCGACGTGACCGGCAACTCGGTCGCCGACGGAGCCCTGGCGCAGCTGTGGTCCTGCACCGGCGGAGCCAACCAGAAGTGGACCGTCACCGCCGCCCACGACATCGTCAACCCGCAGGCGGACAAGTGCCTCGACGTCACCGGCGACAACTCCGCCAACGGCACCCGCGCGCAGATCTGGAGCTGCACCGGCGGCGCCAACCAGAAGTGGACCGCGCCCGGTTCGGACGGCGGCACCGCCCCGGCCGCGCCGATGGCCGTCGCGCCGTACCTCTACAACGGCTGGGGCAGCCCGCCGAACCCCACCACCATCACCCAGGCCACCGGCGTGAAGTGGTTCACGCTCGCCTTCGTGCTCAGCAACGGCTACTGCGACCCGCAGTGGGACGGCAGCCGCCCGCTGACCGGCGGGGTGGACCAGCAGACGGTCACCACCGTGCGCGCGAACGGCGGCGACATCGTCCCGTCCTTCGGCGGCTACAGCGGCAACAAGCTGGAGAGCTCCTGCAACAGCGCGGGCGAACTCGCGGGCGCCTACCAGAAGGTGATCGACGCCTACGGCCTGAAGGCGATCGACATCGACATCGAGGCCGACGCCTACAGCAGCGCGACCGTGCAGCAGCGGACCGTGGACGCGCTGAAGACCGTGAAGGCGGACAACCCCGGCCTGAAGGTGTACGTCACCATCGGCACCGGCCAGTCCGGCCCCGACACCGGCCTCATCGACCGGGCCGCCTCGTCCGGGCTGACCGTGGACGCCTGGACCATCATGCCGTTCGACTTCGGCGGCGCCGGACAGAACATGGGCAACCTCACCACCCAGGCCGCCGAGGGTCTGAAGAGCGCGCTGAAGTCGGCGTACGGCTACGGCGACGACCAGGCCTACCGGGACATGGGCATCTCGTCCATGAACGGCATCACCGACAACAACGAGACCGTCACGGTGAACGACTTCCGGACCATCCTCGGCTACGCCCAGCAGCACCACCTCGCCCGGCTCACCTTCTGGTCCGCCAACCGCGACCGTCCGTGCACCGGCGGCCCCGCCGACAGCTGCTCCGGAGTGAGCCAGTCCGACTGGGACTACACCCGCGTCCTCGCCGGCTACACCGGCTGACCCCCGGCCCCGAAGGAGAACCCCGTGCCTCCCCTTTCCCGCGGCCGAACGCCGCGTGGCCGCAGATCCGCGCTGGTCGCCCTCGTCGGCGCCGCGGCCGCCTGTGTGCTCACCGCCGCCCCGACGCCCCTGCTCGGGGCCACGTCCGCGCACGCCGCCACGGCCCTGCCCACCGGCTTCGCCACCGTCCTCGACGCGGCGAGCGGCAAGTGCCTGGACGCCAAGGCCGCGGCCACCGCCAACGGCACCGTCGTACAGCAGTACACGTGCAACGGCACCACCGCCCAGCGCTGGAGCTTCACCGACGCCGGCAACGGATACGTCCGCATCGACAACGCCAACGACACCAGCCAGGTCGTGGACGTCACCGACGTCTCCACGGCCGACAGCGCGCCCGTCCAGCTGTGGAGCTACGGCGGCGGCGCCAACCAGCAGTGGCAGCCCGTGGACGACGGCGGCGGCGCCTTCCACTTCGTGAACCGGAACAGCGGCAAGTGCCTGGACGTTCCGGGCGCGTCGCTCGCCGACAGCACCCAGCTCCAGCAGTACACGTGCAACGGCACCGCCGCCCAGCGCTTCCAGGTGGTCCCCGTCACCCAGTCGTCCGCGAACGACCCCGACCTCGGCCCGAACGTCGTCGTCTTCGACCCGTCGATGCCGGCCGCCACCATCCAGAGCAGGCTGGACACGATCTTCAAGCAGCAGGAGACCAACCAGTTCGGCTCCCAGCGCTACGCCGTCCTCTTCAAGCCCGGCGCCTACAGCGCGGACGTCAACGTCGGCTTCTACACCCAGGTGCTGGGCCTCGGGCTGACCCCGGACGCGGTGTCCGTGGGCGGCGCGGTGCACGCGGAGGCCGACTGGTTCCAGGGCAACGCCACGCAGAACTTCTGGCGCGGTGCCGAGAACCTCTCCGTCAACCCCACGGGCGGGCAGGACCGTTGGGCGGTCTCGCAGGCGGCGCCGTACCGGCGGATGCATCTGCGGGGCAACCTCGCCCTCGACGACGGCGGCTGGTCGTCCGGCGGCTATCTCGCCGACAGCAGGGTCGACGGGCAGGTCGACTCCGGTACCCAGCAGCAGTGGATGACCCGCAACTCCCAGCTGGGCAGCTGGACCGGGTCCAACTGGAACATGGTGTTCACCGGCAGCCAGGGCGTGCCGTCCACCAGCTTCCCGAACCCGCCGTACACCAGCGTCGCGCAGAGCCCGGTCACCCGCGAGAAGCCGTTCCTGTACGTCGACGGGGGCGGCAGCTACCAGGTGTTCGTGCCGTCCGCGCGCACCGACACCTCGGGGACCAGCTGGGCGAGCGGCGGCGCGGCCGGCACCTCGCTGCCGCTGAGCCGGTTCTACGTCGTCAAGCCGGGCGCGACCGCCGCGCAGATGAACGCGGCCCTCGCGGCCGGGCAGAACCTGCTGGTGACGCCCGGGGTCTACCACCTCGACCAGACCCTGAAGGTGACCCGCCCCGACACCGTCGTCCTCGGCCTCGGGCTCGCCACCCTCGTCCCGGACAACGGCGTCACCGCGATGACCGTGGCCGACGTGGACGGCGTCCAGCTCGCGGGCCTGCTCTTCGACGCCGGCACCACCAGCTCGAAGACCCTGGTCGAGGTCGGGCCGGCCGGCTCCGCCGCCTCCCACGCGGCCGACCCGACCTCCCTGCACGACGTCTACGTCCGCGTCGGCGGCGCGGGCGTCGGCAAGGCGGCCACCGGCCTCGTCGTCAACAGCAGCGACGTCATCGGCGACCACATGTGGCTCTGGCGCGCCGACCACGGCAGCGGGGTCGGCTGGACCAGCAACACCGCCGACACCGGGCTGGTGGTCAACGGCGCGGACGTGACCATGTACGGGCTGTTCGTGGAGCACTTCCAGAAGGACCAGGTGATCTGGAACGGCAACGGCGGGCGGACCTACTTCTTCCAGAACGAGATGCCGTACGACCCGCCGGACCAGTCCTCCTGGATGAACGGCGCCACGAAGGGCTACGCCGCCTACAAGGTCGCCGACTCCGTCACCAGCCACCAGGCGTACGGCCTCGGCAGCTACTGCTACTTCAGTGCCGACCCGAGCGTGACGGCCGACCACGCCATCGAGGCGCCGGACAACCCGAACGTCCGCTTCACCAGCATGGTGACGGTCTCCCTCGGCGGCACCGGCACCATCAGCCATGTCATCAACGACAGGGGAGGGCCGTCGAACGCGTCGTCGAACGTGGCGGACCTGGTCGGCTACCCCTGACCGTCCCCCGTCCGGGCTAGTCAGAGGACACCTCACCCGGTCCCGTCGCTGCACAATCGCCCCATGGAGCCGTACACCGGCAGGGCGCGACGGGACCGGGGCCGGGGCGCCGTGCACCCGCCCGGCCGGGGCGGCATGGCGTCTTGGATCGTTCGCGCGTTCGATTGGAGTCCCCTGGCCAAGGGGCGGCGGTGACGGGGCCGACCTGGGAGTACGACGGCTACCGGCCGCAGGAGGAGCGGCTGCGGGAGTCCCTGTGCACCCTCGGCAACGGCTACTTCGCCACCCGCGGCGCGCTGCCCGAGTGCGCCGCCGACGACGTCCACTACCCGGGCACCTACGCGGCAGGCTGCTACAACCGCCTCACCTCCGAGGTCGCCGGGCGGCGGGTCGAGAACGAGGACATGGTCAACCTGCCCAACTGGCTGCCGCTGCGCTTCCGCCTCGCGGGCGGGGACTGGCTCACCCCGGACACCGCCCCCGTCACCGCACACCACCAGGTCCTCCACCTCGACCCCGGCCTGCTGGAGCGCCGCACCGGCTACGGCCTCCCCGGCGGCGGCACGCTCCAGGTGCGCCAGCTGCGCCTGGTCCACCTCGCCGACCCGCATCTCGCCGCCCTGCGCACGGAGCTGACCGTCGAGGGCCGCGCCGTCGGCCTGGAGGCGGAGGCCGCGCTCGACGGCGGCGTCACCAACTCCGGCGTGGCCCGCTACCGCGAGCTGGACGGCCGGCACCTCACCCGCTTCGACACCGGCACCGCCGCACCCTCCACGGTGTGGCTGCACTGCCGTACCCGCGCCTCCGACATCGGCTTCGGGCTGGCCCACCGGCTGACCGTCGACGCGCCGGTCACGCACGCCAACGAGGCGCACCGCGCCGTACAGCGCGTGCACCTGCACCTCGCGCCGGGCCGTACCGTCACCGTCGACAAGACCGTCGCCCTGCACACCTCACGCGACCCCGCCATCGGCGACCCCCGGCACGCCGCCGTCGAGCGGGTCGAGGCCGCCCCCGGCTTCGACGCGCTGCGCGAGACGCACGCAGCGGCCTGGGAGCAGCTGTGGCGGCGCTGCGCGCTGGAGGTCCCCGGGGAGGCGGGCAGCATCCTGCGCCTGCACCTGTTCCATGTGCTCCAGACCCTCTCCCCGCACACCGCCGACCTCGACGTCGGCGTCCCCGCGCGCGGGCTGCACGGCGAGGCCTACCGCGGCCACGTCTTCTGGGACGAACTGTTCGTCCTGCCCTACCTCAACCTCCACCTTCCCGAGGTCTCCCACGCCCTGCTCCGCTACCGGCACCGGCGCCTGGACGCCGCCCGGCACGCGGCCCGGGAACTCGGCCGGCGCGGCGCGCTCTACCCCTGGCAGAGCGGCAGCGACGGCCGCGAGGAGACCCAGGAGCTGCACCTCAACCCCCGCTCCGGGCGCTGGCTGCCGGACCACTCCCACCTCCAGCACCACGTCGGCTCGGCGGTGGCGTACAACGTCTGGCAGTACTGCGAGGCCACCGGCGACACCGACTTCCTGCACGGCGAGGGCGCCGAGATGCTGCTGCACATCGCCCGCTTCTGGGCGGACTCGGCCGACTACGACCCCCGCCTCGGCCGGCACCGCATCCGGGGCGTGGTCGGGCCCGACGAGTACCACGACGCCTACCCAGGCGCGCGGACCCCCGGACTGGACGACAACGCGTACACCAACGTCACCGCCGCCTGGGTGCTCGCCCGCGCCCTGGACCTGCTGAACGCCCTGCCCGAGCCGCGCCGCCGCGAACTCACCGACGGCATCGGCCTGGAGCAGGACGAGCCCGCCCGCTGGGACGAGGTCTCCCGCACCCTGCACGTGCCCTACCACGACGGCGTGATCAGCCAGTTCGAGGGCTACGGCCACCTCGCCGAGCTGGACTGGGCCGCCTACCGCGAACGGTACGACGACATCCGGCGCCTGGACCGGATCCTGGAGGCGGAGGGCGACACCGTCAACCGGTACAAGGCGTCCAAGCAAGCCGACGTCCTCATGCTCGGCTACCTCTTCTCGGCCCCCGAACTCCGCTCCCTCTTCTCCCGGTTGGGCTACCACCTCGACGACCACACCTGGGCCGCCACCGTCGACCACTACCTGCACCGCACCAGCCACGGCTCCACGCTCAGCGGTCTGGTCCACGGCTGGATCCTGGCCCGCGCCCGGCGCGCCGACGCCTGGGCCTTCGTCCAGGAGGCGCTGCGCGGCGACATCGCCGACCTCCAGGGCGGCACCACCGGCGAGGGCATCCACCTCGGCGCGATGGCCGGCACCCTCGACCTCGTCCAGCGCGGACTGACCGGCCTGGAGACCCGGGCCGGCGTCCTCAGCCTCGACCCGGTCCCGCTCCCCGAACTCTCCTCCTACGGCTTCCCGCTCCGCTACCACGGCCACTGGGGCGTCCACGTGCGCCTGCGCAGCGGCCTGCTGGAGATCGCCGTCCCCTCCTCCGACCGCTCGCCCATCGGCGTGCGCCTGTGGGACGAGGTGATCCCCGTCGTCCCGGGCGAGACGGCCCGCCTGGTCCTGCCGGAATAAGGTTGAAGCGGCTACCAGGTGGTGCCGACGCGACAGCCGTGGAAAGGAGCCTCGCGGATGACCCCGACCGATGTCCCCTTGCGCGTGCTGGCGGTGGACGACGAGGAACCCGCGCTGGAGGAACTGCTGTACCTCCTGGGGCAGGACCCGCGGGTCGGCCGTGTGCTGTCCGCGACCACGGCCACGGAGGCACTGCGCCGGCTCGGCGCGGCCGGCGGGGACGCCGTCGACGTCGTCTTCCTCGACATCGACATGCCGGGCCTCGACGGACTCGAACTCGCCCGCCTGCTGGGCGCCTTCGCCGCACCGCCGCTGATCGTCTTCGTCACGGCCCACGACGACTTCGCGGTCCGCGCCTTCGACCTCAAGGCCGTCGACTACCTGCTCAAGCCCCTGCGCGAGGAGCGCTTCGCCGAGGCCGTACGACGGGCAGACGAACTCGTGCGCGCCGGACAGGGACCCCGCCCCGCCACCACCCCTGCCGCCCGCCCCGCACCCGGCCCCGGCGACCACGTCCCCGTGGAGCTGGGCGGGGTGACCCGGTTCGTGCCTATCGCCGACATCACCTACGTCGAGGCCCAGGGCGACTACGCGCGACTGCACACCCGGCGCGGCAGCCACCTGGTGCGCATCCCGCTGTCCACGCTGGAGGAACAGTGGCGCGAGCGCGGCTTCGTCCGCATCCACCGCAGCCGCCTCGTCGCCCTCGGCCGCATCGAGGAACTCCGCCTGGACGGCGGCAACGTGACCGTCCGCGTCGGCGACCGGATCCTCGCCGTCAGCCGCCGCAACGCCCGGGAACTGCGCGACCTGCTGGCCCGCCACGCGGCGGGGGCCCGCCGGACCTGACGACCGTGACGGACGTGACGGCCGTGTGGCGATTCTCGTCCGGTCGCGTCCGGCGGCTGTCGAGCGCGTCGCGCGCTGCGTACACTCGCCGCACACCAGGTGATCAGCGCGGACTCGGGGAGTACGTCATGGGTGCGGAGTCCGTCCCGCGCAGAGAGGTGGTCACCGGTCGGCCGCGGACCGCGGAGCACCCGCGGTACCCAGAGCACCCGGACCGCGCGGCGCGGCGCCCGCCGGCCGCGTCGGGCGCGCGCCCGGCTGCCCCGCCCCAACACGACGCCTGGACACGTCGGATGATGCACCGCCAGCTACGCGCCGCCCTCGTCGTGAGCGCCCTGCTCGCGGTCCTGCTCGGCCTGCTCCCCGTCCTCCTGCGCCTCCTGCCGCTCGCCACCGCGGCGCCCCGCGTCCCGCTCGTCGTCTGGCTCGTGCTGGGCGTGGCGCCGTACCCCGCGCTGCTGGCCATCGGCGCCTGGTACGTCCGCCGCGCCGAGCACAACGAGACCGAGCCGGCCGCCCGGGTCCGTCCGGAACGCCCCTGACCGTGAACCAGACGTACGGCATCGCGGGCGTGACGGCCGTGGTCCTCGCCACGGTCCTCGTCGGCGCGCTCGGCCTGCGCATCTCCCGCACCACCTCCGACTTCTACGTCGCCTCGCGCACCGTCGCCCCCCGCCTGAACGCCTTCGCGGTCAGCGGTGAATACCTCTCCGCCGCCTCCTTCCTCGGCGTCGCCGGGCTCGTCCTCGCCCAGGGCGTCGACATGCTGTGGTTCCCCATCGGCTACACCGCGGGCTTCCTGGTGCTGCTGGCCTTCGTCGCCGCCCCGCTGCGCCGCTCCGGCGCCTACACGCTGCCCGACTTCGCCGAGGCCCGGCTGGAGTCCCGGGCGGTCCGCCAGGTCGCCGGGGTGCTCGTCGTCGGCATCGGCTGGCTCTACCTGCTTCCCCAACTCCGGGGCGCGGGGCTCACGTTGAGGCTGCTCACCGGTGCCCCCGGCTGGCTCGGCGGGCTGGTCGTCGCCGTCGTGGTGACCGCTGCCGTGGCCGCGGGCGGCATGCGCAGCATCACCTTCGTGCAGGCCTTCCAGTACTGGCTGAAACTCACCGCCCTGCTGGTGCCCGTGCTGTTCCTGCTGCTCGCCTGGCGCGCCGACCGGGCCCCCGCGCCCGTCTGGGACCAGCGGCCCGTCTTCCACCGCTCCACCGAGGTCCGTATCGACCGCCCGCTCACCGTCACCGTGCGCGAGCCGGTCGGCGTGACGGCGTCGGGAACCGTCGACGGCCGTACGGTGCACGGGGTTTCGCTGCGGCTGGACGAGGGCCGGCACCGGCTCGGCGCGGACACGACCGTCCGCTTCCCGGCCGGCGCCGTCGTCCCGCTGCCCGACCGCACCGCCGACCGGGCCTCCGCGGGGTGGGCCGAGCCGCTGTCCTCGTCCCGCGAACAGCACGGCCTCTACGCCACCTACGGGCTGATCCTCGCCACCTTCCTCGGCACCATGGGCCTGCCGCACGTCGTCGTGCGCTTCTACACCAACCCCGACGGCCGCGCCGCCCGCCGCACCACCGCGAGCGTGCTGGGCCTGCTCGGCGCCTTCTACCTGCTGATGCCGCTGTACGGCATGCTCGGCCGCCTCTACGCCCCCGACCTGCTGCTGACCGGCGACACCGACGCCGCCGTCCTCGTCCTGCCGCAGCGGCTGATCGGCGGGGCCGCCGGGAACCTGCTCGGCGCGCTCGTCGCCGGCGGCGCCTGCGCGGCGTTCCTGTCCACCGCCTCCGGACTCACCATGTCCGTCGCGGGCGTGCTCGCCCAGGACGTCCTGCCGACTCTCGGCGTACGCCACTTCCGGCTCGCCACGCTGCCCGCGATCGCGGTGCCCACGGCCGCGTCGGCACTGGTCGGCGACCTGCCCGTGGCCGACGCCGTCGGGCTGGCCTTCGCCGTCTCGGCGTCCTCCTTCTGTCCGCTGCTCGTCCTCGGCATCTGGTGGCGCGGCCTGACCCCGCCGGGCGCGATCGCCGGACTCCTCCTGGGTGGCGGCTCGGCGCTGACCGCGGTGACGGCCACCATCGCCGGCGGCGCCGACTCCGGCTGGCTGCACACCCTGCTGGCCTGGCCCGCGGTGTGGTCCGTCCCGGCCGGCTTCGCCGCGATGATCCTGACCTCGCTGGCCACCCGCGACCGCGTCCCGCCCGGCACCGCCACCACCATGACCCGCCTCCACCTCCCGGAACCACCCCCACCGGGCCCTGCCCCCAACTGACCGAGAAGCCACCGCCACCCCCGCCCACCTCACCGCCCAGGACCACCCGGGGCGCCGCCCGTCGCCGTGTGGTTCGGGTGTGGGGTGGGCGCCGGGCTGTGTGGGGTCGGCTCGGCTCCGGCCGAGGAGCGGTGTGGGCCCGGTCCTGCTTTGTCCGGCGGGCGGTGTGGGCGCGGTCCCGCTTCGGCAGAGGAGCCGTGTGGGGCCGGTCCTGTCGGGCGACTTGCGCTGTCTGTAAGGTCCTTGGAGTCACCGGAGGCCGGGTCGGCCGTCGACGCCGTCAGGCATCCGCCGGCCACCGGGCCCCCACCCGCCACCGAACCCCGGGGCCCGCCCATGACCGTCCTCGGTACCGTCGCCCTCGTGCTCGCCGGGCTGGCCGTGTTCGTGCTCGGGGCCGGTCTCGGGCACGGGGCGGCGCGGCGGCAGCAGGAGCACGCGGCCGACGGCGAGGAGGCGCTTGCGCGCGCCCTGCACTCCGCCGGGCTCGCCGCGGCGCCCCTGCGCGGCGGGCTCGGCCCGGACACGGCCCGCAGGGCGGCGCGGCGGCTGCGGCCCCTGCTCGCCGTCCCTGCCCTCGCCCTCACCGACGGCACCTCCGTCCTCGCCTGGGACGGCGCCGCCGATCACCACCGCGACCAACTCGCAGCCCAGCTCACCGGCCCGCCCCACAGCCGTACCTTCCCGCTCGCCTGCGACGACGACGGCTGTCCCGTCCGCTGGGGCGTCCTGGCGCCGCTCACGGCCGGCGGCCGGCCGGTGGGCGCGCTCGTCGTGTGCACCGCCACGGACGCCGGCGCCCACGCCCGGGGCGCCGAGGCGGCGGCCGCCCGGCTCTCGCTGGAACTCGACCTCGCCGACCTCGACCGGGCCCGCGCCGACGCGCACGAGGCCGAGATGCGTGCCCTGCGCGCCCAGATCTCCCCGCACTTCATCTACAACTCCCTCGCGAGCATCGCCTCCTTCGTCCGCACCGACCCCGAGCGCGCTCGTGAACTCCTCCAGGAATTCGCCGACTTCACCCGCTACTCCTTCCGTCGCGACGGCGACTTCACCACCCTCGCCGAGGAGTTGCGCTCCATCGAGCAGTACCTGGAACTCGCCCGCGCCCGCTTCGGCCGCCGCCTCAAGGTCACCCTGCGCATCGCCCCCGAGGTGCTCCCCGTGACCCTGCCGTTCCTCTGTCTGCAACCCCTGGTCGAGAACGCCCTCAAACACGGCCTGGAGGAGTCCGTGGAGCGCAGCGTCATCACCCTCACCGCCGAGGACGAGGGCACCGAGGCCCGGGTCGTCATCGAGGACAACGGCGTCGGCATGGACCCGGAACGGCTGCGCGCGATCCTGCGCGGCACGGCCGGAGCGGCCACCGGCATCGGCCTGAGCAACGTGGACCGCCGGCTGCGCCAGGTCTACGGCGACGACCACGGCCTCGTCATCGAGACCGGCGTCGGCGCGGGCACCAGGATCACCCTCCGCCTCCCGAAGTTCCGCCCCGGTGTCCAGGCCCCACCGCCGGGTCAGTCGCCCTCGTCGTGACAGCCCTTCGGGAACGCGGTGTCGCCGTCCGGCGCGGCGAGGAAGAACACGTCGATCCGGACCTCGCCGGACGCACCGCCCTTCCAGTAACCGCGCTTGGGCGCGTGCTTGAAGTGCGAGAACCCCTTGGTGATCTGCGAGTTGACCTTGTTGGCGGCGTCCTGCCCCGGCCCCGGGTCCGGCGCCGTACCGAACGACAGCACGAAACCCGCCGTACGGCTCGCCACCCCCGCCCCGCGCAGCTGTGCGACGAACTGCTGCCGCACCGACGCGTCGCTGCCCGTCCGCACGGTGAAGCTGCACGGCTTGAGCACCAGTCCGCGCTCGGCCGGCTGGGTGCTCGGCGAGCCTGCCGAGTCGCTCGGCGTCGGCGACGGATGCGCGTCCGCCCGCTGTTCGCGCGGCAGGGAGCCCAGTGCGATCACGAGCAGCAGCAGAAGCAGGTCGGCGAAGAGCCACCCGGCCAGCAGCACCGTACGCCCGGCCGCGCCCTGTGGCGGCAGCCCCTTCACGGCCGCCCCCGGTACGGCGGCGGGTCGGCGTTGTCCAGGCCGGCGGGCGGCAGCTGTCCCGAGCGGGTGTCGAGCCGGTCGACGAGCTGCCAGATGCCCCGGGTGGAGTCGACCAGGTTCTCCGCCCGCTCGGTGAACACCATCAGCGTCTCGCCGAGGCTGCGGGCCAGTTCACGCACCGCGGCGACGGCGAGGTCGTGCCGGTGGATCTCCTGCCCGGTCGCCTCCTGCGCCCGCCGCAGATCGCCGACGAGCGTCTCGATGGCGGCCCGCAGCTTCGCCTCGTCCTCGGCGGTCTGCTCCCGGATCCGGATCAGGTCCTGGGCCAGCTGGCTCGGCGGGGTGAGCGCCCGGATCAGCCGGGTCAGCTCGTCCACCGTCTTCGTCCAGCCGTCCAGCGCGGTCTGGATCCGGCTGCCGGGGCCGGTCTCCAGGACGGCCTGGATCTCCTCGGAGGTCCGGCGCAGCGCCGTCTCCAGCTGCTGCGTACCGGCGTTGAGCTGGGCTGCCAGCCGGTCCGCGCTGCGGCTGTCCAGCGGCTTGCCGGCCGGCCGTGCGGGCGTGGCCAGCAGGAACGTCGCGAGGGCCAGCTCGGCGGCGAGCTCGTGGCGCTCCTGCTCGCGCGACAGGTTCCGCTCCCGGTTCTGGTGCAGGGCGTGCACCGCCAGCGTCAGCGCGACGACGACCAGGATGAGCAGGGTGACATGGAGCGCGGAGGTGCCCAGCGTCACCGTCGTCGCCTCGGCCGGGCTGCCCTGCGGGAAGCCGCGCGCCCAGCCGAGCAGGAAGGGCTCCTCGCTGCGGCTGGCCTGGTAGGCGCTGAGGGCGCCGCGCAGCCGCCACCAGGTCAGCGCGATCGGCGCGAAGACCAGCACGTCACGGGCGACGCCGAGCCAGCCCTCCAGCGTGCTGCGGCCCCTCGCGGTGGCGTCCGGGAGCAGCACCTCGGGCGGATAGGCGGCGACCAGGTCGGTGCCGGCGAGCGTGGCACCGCCCCGTTCCAGGTCCTCGACGACGCGGTCCAGGACCCGGGTGTCGGATCCGTCGGCGCGGCCCCGCTGGGCCAGGGCACGGATGCGTCCGGCGATCCGGTCGAGTTCCGGATCGGTGCCGGTGCGCTGCGCGGGAACCGCCCTGGGGGGCGGCGGCGTTGACTCTTCAGTGGATGTCATGCGGCGTCATTCGTGTCGTCCGGCGGGGGAGGTCAGAGCATGGAGTTCAGCAGGACGTAGCCGAGCGCGCCGACCAGGATGAGGACGAGCGCGCCCAGGAAGAACACGGTCACCCCGTCGAGCCCCAGGCGGTCCAGCCCTCGGCGGCCGCCGTCGCCCGCCGGCGACGGCGGGCCGGTCCCGGTGCGCGGATCGCCCGGACCGTGGGCCGTCTGCCCGAGCAGCACGGGCGTGTCCCAGTGCGCGGGGTCCGGGTCGACCCGCTGCGTGGGGTGGGCCGCGTCGGCGGCGACGGGATGCGCCCACTCGGTGTGCGTGTGCGTGCGTGCTTGTGTGGCGTACGGCTCGGGCCGGGTTGCCGGGGCGGGGGCCGGGCGTGCGGTGGACGCGGCCGGTGCGGCGGGCGGGGTGTGCGCGGCGGGTCCGCCGGTCACCGGTCCGCGCGGCCGGGTTCCGTACGCGGAAGCGGCGGTCGATCCCGTGACGGGCCCGGCGTAGCCGTGGTCGCGCAGGAACTGTTCCGACAGCTCGTGGCGGATCGGCTGCTGGGCCGCGTCGTCGGCCGCCAGCTCCAGCGCGGCGGCGTAGAGCCCGAGCGGCGCCTGGACGCCCGCCCGTTCGACCAGTTCCCGGGCGGCCGTGCGGTCCAGTCGCGGGCCGTGGGCGGCGATGAGCAGGTGACGGAAGCAGTCGGTCTCCTTGGCGCGGTCGCCGGCGGCGATCCGGTCGACCGGGCCGAGCAGCAGCCCGTGGCCGTACCACAGCCGTGCGGTGTCCGGGCCGTGTCCGGCGTCGGCGAGGTGGCGCAGCACCAGGTGCGCGGCGTCCGGGAAGTGCTCGGTGTGGCGGGCGACGAAGTCCAGCAGTTCGTCCGCCGGGCTGGCGGCGAGGAGGCCGCCGTGGTGCAGTGTGCCGGCGGGCAGGCCGAGGTGCAGGGCCACGACCAGCAGCCGGCGGTGCGCGGCCCCGCTCAGGTCGAGGCCCCCGTCCGGCACGTGCCGCAGGAAGGCGGCGGCCACTGTCGGGGCCGGGGGCTCCGCGTCGGCCGTCGCGTACACCAGCGCGTCGGGCCCGCCGGCCAGACATGCCTCCACGGCCTCGCTCACCAGGAGGTCCCGCAGTTCGTGACGGCGTATCGCGCGCTGCTCCAGGCGGCGCCAGCGGCGCAGTGCCGCGGCCAGCCAGTCCGCCGGCTGCCGTCTCAACTCCCCGGCGAGCTCGGCCTGTCCGGACACGAGGGCGCCGCGCGCGGCGGCCTGCTCCAGCAGGACGTCGTCGAGGAAGACGTCCGGTCCGGGCCGCGGGTCGGCGATCCGGCCGTCCACGATCGGTACCGACCGCCGCCAGGCGGTCACGTCGACCGCGTCGGTCAGCGGCCGGCTCGGGCGGATCCGCTCCAGGGCCGGGTGCCCGGCCGTCCGGTACAGCTCGACCAGCTGGGCGGCGAAGCGGGCGGTCTCCGACGCGGGCGGCGGTTCGGTGACGTCGACGCGCAGGCGCTGGTTGATGTACATCGACTGGGGCGGTCGGGCGGCGAGGAACACCACCCGGGGCTGGTGGCTGCCCTTGTCGGTGGACTCCCGGCCGGCGAAGGTCCACGGGCGGCCGGCGACCGGTCCGACGATGTCGAGCAGGGCCGTCATCATCGGCAGGGCGAGCTGCGGCCGGGCGATGACGCTGAAGTCCTCCGCCGGGTCGGCGAGCACCCGGGCGACGAGCGTGGTGAGCTGGTCCGCCGGGACTCCGGCGGCCTCCTCGCGCAGCGCGGCCAGCCCCGGCCGCGCGGCCTGTTCGAGTCCGGCCAGGTCGAGCGGGGCCAGCGCGGCGCGGGTGCCGTCCGGTTCGCGGTCCTGCCAGCCCGGCCAGTCGTGCAGCCCGAGCGCGAGCCGCGAGTCGATCGCGCGGGGGTCGCCGACGAGGACATGGGTCAGGGTGGCGCCGCCCCGGCCGTGCGGATTGCGGGAGGGCAGCTTGCGCAGGACGGCCGCCTCGTCCTCGAACACCAGGTGGACGAGGCTGGCCGACGCCTCCGGCTGGTCGCCCAGGCCGTCCTGGGTGGCCCACACGTACTGGAGGCGTTTGGCCCAGCGGTCGATGGTGCGCAGCCCGGAGTGCGCGACGGGGCGTACCCCGGCGTTGCCTTCGTGGTCCCGTTCGGCCCAGCCGAAGAGGATCTGGTCGACCGTCGTCATCCGGTAGCTCCCTGGCCGAGGTCGGTGGGGCCGAGCACCCCGCACATCGCGAAGAGGGCGAGCATGGGTTTGAGCGTGCGGCGGGGCGCGAAACTCCCGTGCGGGGAGCGCTGGACGCCGTCCGCCTCGACGGCCTTGTGGCCGGTCGCCGTGGCGAAGTGCAGGGTGGAGTGGGCGCAGCGGACGAAGGGCGCGAGCCAGCCGCGGGCTTCCCGGGAGCTCAGGAAGGCGTACGCGTCCTCGCTCTCCTCCTCCACGGTGGCGAGGTGCAGTTCCTCGTCGGGCGAGGCGTTCTGGAACCAGCGGTCGACGAGGGTCTCGTGATGCCGCAGCAGATCGCACTTGCCGATCACGACGGCGGCCGGCAGCGGCAGGAACTGGGAGCCGTCGACCCCGCGCAGCCGCGCGATCTTGTCGAGGACGACGCCGAAGGACGGGTCGCCGGTGACGCTGCCGCCGGCGGCGGTCAGCCCGCGGATCCGGGTCGGGTCGACCACGAAGACCAGCGCGCTGACCGCGCCGAGGAACGGCACCTCCGCGTCGTGGTCGGCGAGCCACTCGCCGGAGACGTCGAAGAAGGCGACGGCGAAACTGCGGCCGGTGTTGCTGTTGTGGATCCACAGCGCGTCGGTGAACTCCGGCGGCTGCGCCGGGGTTCCCGCCAGGCCCAGCCCCTGGTCGAGGAAGGGGCGGACGACGTCCTTCAGATAGCGCTGGTGCAGTTTCAGGTCGAGGCCGCCGACGACCAGCCCGAGCCGGGCCATCCGGTCGACGTCGGAGAGCATGCCGAGCATGGCGGCGAGCAGATGGCTCTTTCCGGCGGCGGACTCGCCGACCACCCCGATGACCAGGGGCTCGCCGAAGTCGCCGTAGCGGCCGGGCAGGACATGCGGTTCGCCGCCGCCTCCGGCGCACAGCCGGTAGGCGTCGAGGCGGCGGTGGTTCCAGCGCACGTCGTCCTCGTCGGGCAGCCGGACGAGGGGTTCGGGCCGGCCGTCGGCGTTGAGGGTGACGGTCTCGGCCTGCGCCCAGTCGACGGTGCTCAGGCAGATGGGGCACCTCACGTGGTCTGTCACGTCACTCCTCCTGTCAGGCCACCGCGACCACGGCGGCGACCACGGCGATCAGGGCGACGGCCAGGACGGTGTACACGACGACGGTCTGCCACCGGCGGGGGCCCGGGTCCGGGGGCCGGGCGGTCCGGCCGGCGGGCTCCGGGGCGCCGCCGGGGTCGTACGCCGGTCTGCGCGAGGCCTGGTGGAAGGCGTGCTGCCGGGCGCGCAGGTCCCGGAAGTGCTGCCGGGCCTCCTGCTCCCGCTCGGCCATCCCGGGCACGCGGCGCACGCCCGGTCCCTGTGCGGTGATGCGGCCGGGCCGGGTGTCGTGGCGCAGCTGGAGGGTGTACCCGGTGACGCGGTGGCGGGCCTCGTCGGTGAAGACCCCGTCCAGCAGGGTGCGCAGACCGGGGTCGAGCCAGCGCACCCGGTCCCGCATCTCCGCCGCCGTGGTGACCTCCTCGCCGGTGGCGAGGTGGAAGAGGACGGCACCGGCGGCGTACACGTCGTCGCGGCAGTCGGCGGGGCCCCGGCCGCCCGCCTGTTCCGGTGAACGCCACGGGTCGGTGCCGGCCGGGCCGCCGCGCGGATCGCCCTCGTCCAGGGTGAGACCGAAGCCGGCGAGTTGCACGGTGGTGCCGTCCCACCACAGGGTGGCGGGCCGGATGTCGCGGTGCACCAGGCGCAGGTCGTTCAGGTGCCGCAGCACCGTGAGGACGCCGCCCGCGACGGCCGACAGCTCGTCGGCCGGCAGTGGCAGGTCGGCCAGTTCGGCGAGGGGGCGGCCGCGCCGGGTGGCCACCAGGAAGGGCGCCCGGTCGTCCGGCCGGTAGCCGATGACCCGGCCGAGCTCGGGCGGGTAGCGGGTGACGCCGAGCCGGCGGACCAGCACGTCGGCGGTGCGCACGGTGCGCTCCAGTTCCCGGCGCGCCCCGTCGGTGTGCGCGATGCGCTGCACGACGTGTTGGCCGCCGCCGTGCACCAGTACGCCGTGGCGCTCCCGGAATCCGCCGCGGGAACTCTCTCCCTGTTGATCAAAGTCGATCTCGAAGATCGACTTTCCGGCTTCGCGGCCACCACAGGTGATCATTTCCAGACGCTCGATCAAACCCGCCCCCGATAAGTGTGCTGCGGAATCCGAAACTACACCCGTCGGGCGCCACTGCGCGTACTCTTCTCCCCAAGGGCCTGTGCAGCAACGGTAGTTGTCTCGGGGGACGACGGATGGCCAGTCCGACATGGAAACTTCTGCGCGACGCCGGCGCATTCGAAACACTGGGCGAATTGTTTCCGGACATGCTCAGCAGTCACGCATTTCTCGAAGACGTGGGAATAAGCCCTGCCCTGCTGCCGCCTTTCGGCGGGCCCCTGCCCGCCGCCTCCTGGTGGCGCGCGGTGTGCCGCACCGTCGACCAGGGCCGCTTCGCGGGCATCACCCTGGGCGACCTCGTCACCGCGGCGGCCGCCCTCTTCCCGGGACACGAGGGCCTCACCGCCCTCGCCGGCCCGGCCGGCCACGGCGCGCCGGCCGGGCTGCGGGTGCTGTGCCTGATGGCCGCGCCGCTGGACGAGGCCAGGCTGCGCCTCGGCGCCGAGCAGCGCGTCATCCAGGACGCGGCGGCCCGCTCCGCCGGCCGGCTGACGGTGACCGTCCACCCGGCCGTCCGGATCTCCGACCTCCTTCCCCGGCTCCGCACGGCACGGCCTCACCTCGTGCACTTCGCCGGGCACGGCACCGACGACGGGCGCCTCCTCCTGGAGGACGACACGGGCACCTCCGCGCCGGTCCCGGTGCGCGCCCTGGCCGCCGCGCTCGCCCTGTCCGCGCCCCTCGTCTGCGTGGTCCTCAACTCCTGCTGGTCGGGGGCGTACGCGGACGGCCTGCTCGACTGCGCCGACACCGTCGTGGGCACCCGCGGCGCGCTCGACGACGCCGCCGCGCTCGTCTTCGCCGAGGGCTTCTACGGCTCGCTCGCCCACTCCACCGCCGTCGACCGGGCGTGCGACGCCGCCCGCGCGGCCCTCGCCCTCGCCGGCCACGCACCGGACGAGGTGCACCAGTGCTCCCGAAGGAGCCGCGCCGCATGACGACTCCCGAGACGCCCGCCGGGACCTCCGCCCCGGCCGACGTCGCCAGCGCCTTCGAGCGCGGGCTGCAGCGCGGCGACAACCCGCAGGTGGCGGGCGCCGACGGCCCGGCCTCCACCACCCTGGACTCCCGCTGGCTCGGCACCTGGCGGCGGCCCGGCTCCCCGCGTCGCGCCCCCTGCCGGGTGTGCGGGCACACCTTCCGGCTCGACGACACCGTGTACCTGCGCCACGCCGAGGACGGCAGACTGGCCGACGTCACCCACCACCTGCGCAACCTGCCGTGCAGCGGCGAGGCCCCGGCGGCGTCCGGACCGCCCGACCCGGACGCGCAGGCCGCGTTCTTCCACGGCGTCGACGACACCGACCCCCGGCCGGACACCCTGCACACCGTCCGGCTGATGCCCGGCGACCCGGTGCTCGGCCGCCCCGGCCGGCGCAACGCCTGCTTCGTGTGCACCCACACCTTCCGGCTGTTCGAGACCGTCGTCGTCTGCCCCTGCTCGCCCGAGGCACCCGGCTGCCGCAAGGCCGTCCACCAGGACCCGGCGCGCGGCCTCGGCTGCTTCGAGCAGTGGCGCAGCGAACTGACCGTCAAACAGTGCCCGATGAACTTCCGCACCCTGAGGCGGGAGTAGCCATGGGACGCTTCGACCGGCACGCCCTGATCGCCGGCTGGGACCAGCGACGCCTCGCCGGGGCCACCGTCGTCCTGTGCGGAGCGGGCGCGCTCGGCAGCCAGTGCGCGCAGGCCCTCGCCCTCGCCGGCGTCGGCCGGCTGGTGCTGTGCGACCCCGACACGGTCTCGGAGTCGAACCTCAGCCGCGCCCCGCTGTTCCGCGCCGCCGACATCGGCGCGCCCAAGGCGGCCGTCGCGGCCCGGTACCTCGCCGAGCTGTCCCCGGTGACCCGTGTCGACGCCCGTACCGCCCCCCTGGTCAGCGGGGTGGGCCTCGCGGAACTGCGGGACGCCTCCCTGGTCGTCAGCTGCCTGGACAGCCTCGCGGCCCGGCTCCAACTCGCGGGCCGCTGCCTCCAGGTGGGCGCGGCCCTGCTGGACGGCGGCACCAGCGCCTGGGGCGGCGAGATACGGCTGTACGAGCCGGACGGCCCCTGCTTCGGCTGCGGTCTGACCGCCCGCGACCGCGCCGCCCAGGACGACCCCTGGTCCTGCACGGACGCCGTCGTCCCCGAGGCCGGCGCCTCGGCGCCCGTCTCCGCGCTCATCGGCTCCTGGCTGGCGGTCACCGCGGTACGGCAGCTGTGCGGCGCCGGCCCCGCGCCCGGCGTGGTCCGGGTCGACGCCGCAGGCGGTACGGCGACCCCGGTCACCGCGCGCCGCGACCCCGGCTGCCCGCTGCACAGCCGTATCCCCGCCGACCTCGTCCGCGCCGTCCCGTGCACGGCACAGTCCACCGCGGCCGACCTGACCGGCCGACTCGCCCCCGAGGAGACCGTGATGACCTGGGCGCCGCTGCCCGGTACCGCGCCCACGCGCGAATCCACCCGGCTCGCCGACGCGCCCCCGCGCGCCCGGCTCGCCGATCTCGGCGTGGCCCCACGCGAGATCCTGCCGGTCGTCACGACCGGCCGCACCCGCGGAATCCGCTACCTGGAACTCTCCGGGGCCGGCGGGAAAGGAACGCCCCGATGAGCTACGACACGGGCAAGCTGCCAGGCGAGATCAAACGCGTCCTGGTCGACACACTGGCCGACATCTACCGCACCCAGGGCCAGGCCGAGGAACTGCTGGAGGACATGGACTTCCCGCCGCTGACCCGGCCCCGCTGGGACGCGGCCCAGGAGGTCGCCGCCTACTGGCGGCAGGTGGTGCGCGCCCTGGAGCTGGGCGCCCTCCAGCGCGACGGCGTCCGGCAACTGGTGGACGCGGTGCTGCGGCGCTGGCCCGGCAACCAGGACCTGACCAAGATCCGCGGCTTCCTCGAATCGCAGGAGCAGGAACAGGAGGGCGGCGGCGGAAACGCCGAGACCCTGTACCGCACGGTGGAGTTCGTGGGCAGCGAGGCCTACCCCGAACTGCTCAGACTCGTGCGCGAACTGCTCGACGCCGACGCCGTCCAGCTCTACGCCGGCCACCGGCAGGCCGCCTTCCGCATCGCCGCCATGCCCGCCGACCGGCTGGAGGAGCTGCGCGAGCGGGCCGCGCGCATCGCCCCCGGCGTCGAAGTGCTCTACGGCGAGTACGACTTCCGGCCCACCCTGTACACGCGCCTGGAGGTCATGGGCCCCGACGGCCAGCAGTTCGAGATCCCGTACGTGCCCAACACGACCCTGCCGGGCGAACTCGTCCCTGCCGTCTGGGCGCAGTACCGGCCCGAGGTGGCCCAGGACGCCAACGGCCATCTGCTGCGCGCCGTCGTCGACTACCGCGACGAGAACGGCGAGGCCCACCGGCTCGACCCCGAGGAACCGCTGCACAACCAAGGGGTCCGGGACGGCGGCCAGTTGCAGATGTCCGCCGAGTCCACCGCCGGTGTCGACAGCTGGCTGCGGCTGGAGGCCCTCGCCCGGGCCCGCGACGACATCGTCGACTTCGCCGCCGAGCACCCGGAGTTCACGCTCGTCGAGATGGACGACGACCGGCTGCCGCTGGAGTACACGGTGGAGCTGCACGTCCCCGGCTTCGCCCCGCCCGAGGACCTGGAGGCCTGGCCGCCGGACCCGCAGCGCATCGACCGGCACGAGCTGATCGTCTGGATGCCCGCCGAGTTCCCCATCCAGGCGCCGCGCGTGCGCTGGCAGTCGGACGTGTTCCACCCGAACATCGCCCGCGACAAGGACCACAAGGGCGGCGTGTGCCTCGGCCCGCTGATGACCGACTACACCCCCGACCTCAGCATGTACTCCCTGTGCCAGATGCTCATCGACATGGTGCGCTACCGCAACTACGAGATCCTGCCGCACGACTACCGCATGGCCCGGGACTACGACAGCCTGGTGCAGGACATCCTCCAGCGCGGCGAGTACCTCGACGCCGACGCCGCCGCCTGGGCGTTCTCCTGGGAGGGCCAGGAACGCATCAAGGAGATCGGCGGCACCACCTGGCTGACCCGGGCCGGTCTGACCGAGCGGGCCGACCGCTCCCGATTCCTTCAGGTCGAGCGAGTGGAAGCGAGCCCGGATGAGTGACGAAGCCCGCGCCGGCGCGGCCATGGTGCTGCTCTACAAGGGCACCTCCTTCGAACTGGTCGGCAAGATGACCCTCTCCTCACTGCTGGTCGAGGCGGTGCGCAGGGAACTGGCCGGCGGCGACCCGGACGAGCAGCTGGTCCTGGAGATCCGCTATCTGCGCCGGCCGGACCCCCGGCTGGCGGACGGCCCGCGCACGATCCACAACCTCCGCAGCCAGATCGGCAGACTGGCACTGACCGTCACGCGCGGCTCGGAGAAGGTGGTCGACGGCGAGTTCCCGGTGCGCGAACTGCTCGGCCCGGTCCTCCAGCACGTGGTCCAGCAGATCGATCCCGACGAGGAGGTGTGGGGCTTCTGCCTCGACCACCCCTCCCTCAGCGGAGTCGCCCTCGGCCGCTCCACCCCCGAGGTCGAGGGCACGATGGACCTCAACCTGCGGGAGAGCAGGCGCAGTTTCACCGTGCGCAAGGTCGCCGAGCCGCCGATGCCCGGCCTGGACCCGGACACGCTGGGCATCGACGCGGCCGGACTCGGCCCGGTGACGGTCCTGCTCTCCGCCGACCTCCACGACCATCTGCACGAGATGAAGCTCTCCCGCCGGCTGGAGGAGGGCGGCTTCCTGCTCGGCAAGGTCCTCAGGGTCCTGCGCCCCGACCGGGCGACGGCGGACGGCGGCGACGGCGAGGCACCGGCCGACCGCTATCTCGTGGAGATCACCGAGGTCACCCCCGCCGAGCACTCGGGCGCCGGAGCGCTGCACTTCACCTTCACCGGCGACTCCTTCCGCGACATGAACCAGCGCATCACCGCCTCCGGACAGGACCGCCAGCTGATGGGCTGGTACCACACCCATCTGTTCTCCGGGAACGACTCGGGGCTCTCCAGCATCGACGTCGACCTGCACCTCGGCACCTTCCGGCAGCCCTGGCAGGTGGCCGGACTGATCAACCTCTCCGGCGACGAGCGTCTGCTGCGCTTCTACGCCCGTCGCGGCGACTCGGTACGCGAATGCGAACAGTGGGTGAAAGATGACCGCGGTCGATACCGCCTCGCGCGTGCTGCTGTGGTCGACGACGACTGACGGCACGGCGGCGGCCCCGGCCCCGCCCGAAGGCGAACTGACAGATCCCCAGGAACTGGCCGTGCCACCGCCCGACGTCGGCGCGGCCGTCGTCCGGCTGGCCGCGCAGAGCGCGGCCCGGCTACGGCTGGACGCACTGGCGTCGGGGGAGCGGCGCCCGGTCGGCGTGGGCGCCCTGCTGCTCGCCGCCGCCGTCGGCGGCCGGGACCGGGCCCGCCTCGCGGCCGAGACGGTACGGGCGGTGCCGCCCGCCCGCTCGCTGTGGGACGTGCTCGCCCACCACGCCGTCGTCGCACCCGCCCTGCCGCACGTCGCCGACCCGACACTGGCCGGTCGGCTGCGCGCCGCCTCGCCGCTCACCGCGCTGCTCGACCGGCCCGACCCCGTCGGCGAGAGCGACGCCGAACTCCTCCTGGAGGACCGACTGCTGACGCACCCCCAAGGGCGACGACTGATCACCACCGTCTACTGCGAGGCCCCGGCCTCCCCCGCCCAGGCCCTGTGGCGCGGCCGACTGCTCGACCAACTCCGCATGAGCGAACGCGAGTTGGTGATCGATGTGTACGAGGCGGCCCTGCTGCGCCACAGCGCGGCCCACCTGGCACTGATCCGTCGGGCACGCATCGGCCTGGCCGTGCCGCCCGACCTGGAGGCGGCCCGCCCCGTCGCCCGCTGGTGGGCCGCGCTGGCCCGGCTGGAGCGCTCGCACCGGCAGCTGCTGCGCGCCCGCTCCGGCATCGGCAAGGAGTACCTGGCGGGCGTACGCCTGTACCGGCAGGTGGAACGGCTGGAAGCAAGAGGGGGAAGTCCCGCATGACCACGAGCGTGCGCCGTATCTCCGTCGTCGCGCCGGACGAGCCTTCCCGGGCCGCCCTGCGCCGGCAGCCGCCCCATGTCACCGTCGAACAGGCGCTGGCCTCCGGGCCGTACATGCTGCTCCTGCCGCTCCCGCGGGGCTGGGACCTGCTGGCCTGGGAGACCGTCTCGGCCGACCTGCTCCTCCAGGCCGACCTCTCGCCCGGCACCCCGCTCTATCCGCCGACGTACGCCTCGGCCCGGCCGGACCTCGCCAAGGCGCCCGCCCCACGGAGCGAGGACCCGCCGCCGCGCGAGCAGGCCCCGACCGAGGCGCCCGTCCACCGGCACCCGCAGCCCGCCGAACTCCACGAGGACGAGGCCACCGTCCTCGCCTACGGCCGGGACATCGCCCAGGTCTCCTCGCTGCTGCGGGCCGGGCTGTCCGTGCTGGTCGTGGCCGAGAAGCCGGTGGTGCCGCACCTGTGGCGGGAGATGGCGACCCGGGCCGGACTGCGCGCCGAGGTCCTGGAGGAGCCCCCGGACGGCGACGACGCCGGGGCCGAGGACCAGCCGCCGGGCGGGGAGCCGCTCATCCCGGTGCAGCAGAACCCGCGCCAGCGCCTGCTGGGCCGACTGCGCGAGCTGGTGCGCGCCCTCAACGACGACACCGTGCTCGTCGTCCAGCACCTCGACCTGCTCGCGGGCGGCTCCGACGGGCAGCTCTCGCCGGAGGCCCGCGAGGTGACCGAGCTGCTGCACGGGGCGCCCGAACGCGTGATGCTCGCCTTCGCCGCCCCCTCGCTGTCGGTGCCCGAGGTGCTGGGCGAGCGGTTCAGCACCCGCGTCACCATCACCGGCGTCCCGCGCACCGTCTGGTTCCGCGACGACCAGGAGGAACAGCCGCTGGGCCGGGCCCTGGTGACGGTCGGCGAGTCGGCGCGATTCGAGCGCTACGACCCCGTCGAGTTCTACAAACACGTCGCCGGCATGAACCCGGTGCTGCTCCGCCAGGCCCTGCGCTACGCGATGAGCGTCCACCGGGACCACCCGGCCCCCGTCGCCCGCGACCTGTACGCCACGATCCGGGCGTTCAAGGCCCAGATGTCCAGCAACTTCGAGGTGCCGGACGTGGGTTTCGACGACATCGCCGGCTACGACGAGGTCAAGGCCCACATCCAGCGGGCCATCGACATCGTGATGGGCCACCACCGGCTGCCGCAGGAGTTCGACCACCTGCGCACCAAGCTGATCCCGCGCGGCTTCATCTTCCACGGCCCGCCCGGCACCGGTAAGACCCTGTTCGCCAAGGCGATCGCCAACCGCATGAACGCCACGATCCTCGTCGTCTCCGGCCCCGAGGTCATGGGCACCTACGTCGGCGAGAGCGAGCGCAACGTCCGGGAGATCTTCGCCGAGGCGCGGCGCAACGCCCCCTCGGTCGTGGTCTTCGACGAGTTCGACTCCATCGCCTCGCGCCGCTCGGAACACTCCGACGGCGGCACCCGGGCCGGCAATGCCGTGGTCGCCCAGATCCTCACCGAGATGGACGGTTTCCGGCCCGAGGTGCCCACCCTGGTGATCGGCACCACCAACCGGCTGAACCTCATCGACGAGGCCCTGCTGCGGCCCAGCCGCTTCGAGTCCATCGCCATCGACCTGCCCAACGACGAGGCCAGGCTGAAGATGATCAGCCTGCACGCGGCCAAGTTCGGCATCGACGTCGGCGGCGGCGTCGACGAACTGATCGCGTCCGCGCTGCGCGGGCGCAACGGCGACGACATCCACTCGGTCTTCCGGGACGCCTTCGTCGCCGCCCACTTCCAGGACCCGCCGGTGCCGCCCACCCCCGAGCAACTCGGCCAGATCGTCGGCCGGTTGCAGCGCAAACGGCGCGAGCAGCGCCGCTCGGGCAGGCGCTGACACCGTGACGGACACGAGGGACACGAGGCAGGAGGCGCGGTGAGCTGGGGCCAGGACACCGTCGACACCATCAGGGACCTGGAGTACGTACGGCGACGGCTCGGCGACGAGTTCGTCGGCCGTGAGCGGGCCGTACGACTGCTGCAACTCGCCGTGGTCTGCCGGGAACACGCGCTGCTGCTCGGCCCCACCGGCACCGCCAAGAGCGAGCTGATCTCCGCCCTCGCCCGGCACGTCGAGGCCCGCCGGTTCAGCTATCTGCTCACCCGGTTCACGGAACCGTCGGAGATCTTCGGCGCGCTGGACTTCGAGCGGTTCCGCGAGGGCACCTACCAGGTGCGCACCGAGGGCATGCTGCCGACGGCCGAACTCGTCTTCCTGGACGAGGTGTTCCAGGGCAGCAGCGCCATCCTCAACACCTTGCTGACCCTGCTCAACGAGCGCCGCTACCACAACGGCGCGGCGGCCCAGAGCGCCCCGCTGATCAGCCTGCTCGGCGCCACCAACGAGATACCGGACGACCCGGGCCTGACCGCCTTCTCCGACCGCTTCCTGCTCCGCCTCCAGGTCGAACCGGTCGGCGGCACCGACCTGGAACGGCTGCTCCAGGTGGGCTGGGGCCACGAGACCCGCCGCTTCACCGAGGCCGTGCACACGGCCGAAGAGGCACGGCGCACGGGCGCCCCCGTCCCGGCCGGTACCGACGACGGCTCGGGCACGCTCACCGTCGAACGGCTCGGCCGCCTCACCCTCCGGCTGCGGGACGTCGACCTGGACCCCGTCCTCGGCGAACACCGGGAACTGGTACGGCAGTTGCTGATCCAGGGCGTACGGCTCTCGGACCGCCGGCTGGTGCGCAGCCTGAAGCTGGTCGCCGCGGCCGCGCTGCTGCGCGAGTCGCGCACCGCCGCGCCGGCCGACCTGTGGCCGCTGGCCCACATCTGGACCGACCCGGCCGACCGCACCACCGTCGAGGAGGCCGTCCAGGCCGTCGTCGAGAAGCACGGCGGGGAACCGGCCCGGCGCCGCCGCTCCGACCACGAGATCCTGCTCGACGCCCGCGAGATCGGCGCACCGCTCAGAAGCGAACGACAGCCCAGCGAGTGGAGCGTCGTCGAAGGACTGCACAAACTCGCCGATCTGGCACGGGAGTTGCGAGAACATCCGCCGGTGAACACCGGGACCGAGGCAGAGCTGTCTCGTATCATTGCCGAAGTGAACGCCCTGCTCGACCAGTTCGAGTGAGGGCGGGAACACCCAAGGGGGTACCCCACCATGTGCAATCCCCGACGCGTCCGCGTCCGGGCCTCCAGCCGGCTCACCCGCATGTGGCAGGAGGAGATCAGCCGCACGGCCAGCGCCAGCACCGAGGTGGCCGCGGAGGCCACCCTGCGCCAGGAGTTCGGGACCCTGCTCGGTGTCCCGGCCCGCAAGGCCTTCGAGTCCGCGCTGGGCGCCGACACCCGCTGGACCTGGCAGGACGACGCCTACCGGCTCGACACCGACCACGGCACCGTCGTCTACCACCTCGCCACCGGCGAGATCGAGATGACCGCCCGGCTCACCGACGTCGTCACCGCCGAGGCCGAGGTGACCCGCACCCTGCGGGGCACGGTGGAGGTGAACGCCGTCGCCGAGGAGAGCGCGCGCTACTACGACGACAGCTGGGGCGGCCTGAGCCGGTCGGTGGCCGAGCGCACCGCCCGGATGCAGGCCCAGGAACGCGCCGACCGCGAGGCCGCCGAACAGATCGCGCGCGAGGAGGAACAGCAGCGCCTCGCCGGACAGCGCCAACTCGCCGGCCAGCGCGACGACATCGACGCCGAGGCCCGCGCCGAGGCCGAACGCCGGGCCGCCGCCGGCGCCGGCCGGCGCCGCGAGGAACTCGAACGCGACGCCGCGGTCCGGCTGCGCGACACCCGCACCGGCCTCCTGCGCCCCGTGCACGAGGTGCTGGCCGTGGCCTACCGCGACGCCATCGTGACGTACGCCCGCGAACACGGCGTACAGGACCTGCGGGTCGACGAGTCGGACGGGATGCTCAACATTCAGTTCGAGATGGAGGCCTGAGCGATGCGGGTCAGGGTCGAGTTCCGGTACAACGCCGAGACCGGCGAGGTCGAGCTGTTCCGGGTGGACGACATCGGCCGCGCCACCCGGGTCGGCGACCACGACGCCACCCACGACGAGATCGCCCACGGCATCGGGCGGGTGCTGGACCGCAGGCCCGGTGTCGAGGAGGTCGTACCCGGCCGGGAGCCGGTGCCCGAGCCGCCACGGCCGCACGAGCGGGACCAGCCGGGCGAGGCGCCCCCCGAGCGGGAACGCCTCCAGTGAGGACGCGACCGCCCGACCTGTTGGTGCGCGCCGCCCACTGCTACGAGCAGACCGGCGACTACGCCCAGGCCGCCCGCTGCCACGACGAGGCCGGCCACCCGCTGAAGGCGGCCGAACTGTGGGAACAGGCGGGCGACGTGACGCGCGCCGCCGACTGCTGGCAGCGCGCCCGCCGGCCGACCCGGGCCGCCGAGTGCCTGCTGTCCGCACACCGCTACGAGGAGGCCGCCGCGTGCTTCGAGGCGGGCGGTGACCTGCTGCGCGCCGGATTCACCCTGGTCACCCTCACCCGGTCCTTCGCCACCGCCGAGCAGCTGTTCGCCACCGCACGGGCGCAGACCCCGGGCGAGCAACTGCGGCGCCGGCTCGGCCGGCAGCTCGCCGCCGCCCGGGCCTACGGCGACAGCGGACCCCTGCTGCACACCCTGGCGGAGGTGCCGGAGCGCATCGGCACGCTCACCCCGGCCCGGGAGCGGGCCGACGCCGAGCGGTGGGCGGTCGTCGCGGCCGGCCTGATCCACCGCCCGGACCTCGGCGCCCTCGTCTTCGCCGCCTCCTACCGGGCCGGTGTCGGCGGCTGCGCCGAGCGCTGGCAGCACTGGGCCGCGGAGCACCTGGGCGACACCACCGGCGTACCCACCGGAACCGCACCGCCGGACCCGGTACCGCACCCGGTCCCGGCTTAGGCGAGCGCGCGGCGGCAGCACCAGATCCACTCATCGGGGGACCCATGACCACTCCTTGGCGGCGCAAGAAGCGTCCGTTCCCGTTCGTCTTTCCCGCGCAGCAGTCCGCGCCGCCCCAGCCGTCCGCGCCGCCACCGCCCGCCGGGCCCGCGGAGGCGCCGCCGCCCCGCTTCACCGCGGTCCCCGTGATCCCCGGCGGTCACGACGGGCCGCCCGCGCCGCCCGACGACCCCCCGTCCGCCGACCCGGGCGAGCGCGGTGAATCCCCGGCCTGGTCGGTCGCGGTCCGCTTCCCCTCCGCCCGCGCAGCCCTCGGGCATGTCGCGGCCACGGTGGAACTGGGCCCGCGGGCGCTGCGCAGATCGCCCCACGACCACTCCGTGTGGACCCTGCTCCACCCCGGACAACAGCCCGCCCTCGCCCTCGCCCCCGCCTACGGCGGCCTGGCCTGCCACGCCGACACCGACGGCCTGCTGTGGCCCGACGGGCTGCCGGGGCACGGCTCGGCGCCCGGCCACGACACGGCGCACGGCCACGACGGACCCGCGGGGCGGTCCGCACGGGCTGTCGGGCACCTGTCCACCGTCGCCGGATGGGACAAGTTCGGCCTCGCCGAACTCGCCGCGCACAGCCCCGAGGACACCCCGCCCCCCGGGCTCAGGGAGGTCACGGTCCTCGCCCCGGGCGCCCTCGCCCGCTGGCTGCTGCGCCGCTGCCTGGCCACCGGGGTGGCGATCACCTTCCAGCCCGTGGAGCGGATCGGCCGGGACGGCGGGCGCGACCCGGGCTGGCTGCTGCTGCGGCTGAGCGCCCCGTCCGGCGCCGTACCCGCCGGACTGGTCGAGGCGTGCGGCCGACTGCCCGGGACGGTGGCCTGCCGGGCGGCCGACCCGGACTGCCGGCTCCTGATCGACCTGCGGCTGCGACTGCCCCTGGACGACGCCGTGCTGCTGGAGGACATCCCGCTCGGACGGCACCTCGTCGTGGAGCGCGCCGGGTCCGGCATGCCGTGGCAGTGGCGGCCCAGCGACGACGAGCGGCCGGGCGAACTCCTCGACGCGCGCCCGGTGCTGGCCACCGGGGAGCCCGCGCGCACCTCCGTGCCCGTGCCGCCCCTCGGTCCCGCCGTGCCGGTCCGCCTGGTGACCAGCGCCCGCGCCCCGCACCGGGTCGACGCCGTGCTGATCGCGGACGCCGAACTCGCCCTGCTGCGCCGCTTCCTGCGCTCCCGGCCGCTGCACGAGACCGCCGTGATCGCCTTCGGACCGGGCCGCCACCTGGTGACCGAACCCCCCGGACTCTGCCAGACCCTGCCCTTCGGCGTCCCCGTCTACCAGGCCGGACCCGGCGCCCTGTACCTGGAGAGCGGCTGCGTCCTCAACCCGCCGCTGCCCGACACCGCACGCGACGAGGTACTCGGCCTCGGCCCCGACGTCGTCACCGTGCTGTGCCGGGACGGCGCCTGGCGGCTGCGCCTGGAGGACGTACGGCCGGCCTGGCACCTGTGGGTGCCCGAACCGCCCGCCTTCGCCGCCGGACTGTCCGGCCCCGCACGGGAGTTGCTGGACCGGGTCGCCGCCGCCGTACCCGCCCCCGAGCCCGCCGCCCCGGCCGCGCCCCGCACCCCCGAGGCCGAGCGGCGCCGGCTCAACCAGGCCGCCATGGAGCACTCCCTGCGCGGCGAGTACCGCGAGGCCGCCGAACTCCTCGAACAGGCGGGCCACTTCCAGCGCGCCGCGCAGATGTACGAGCGGGCCGCCGCCGAGCTGGGCGAGGGCCGGTGAGCACACCGGCCGCCGGCGCCTGGAACGCCCAGCAGATCCTCACCGTGCCCGCGCCGGACGCCCGCTGCCTGTGCCTGTCGCCCGACGGCACCGGACTCGTCGTGGTGCACGCCGAGGACGTCGTGCGCTACGACGACGAGGGGCGCGTCGTGTGGCGGCTGCCCTGGCCCGGCCCGACCCCCGGCACCGTCCGGCACTCCGGCACCGACGCGGCCGTGTGGAGCCCCGACGGCGACCGCCTGTTCCTGCTCGGCGCGGGCCGCGCGGTCCTCCTGGACGCCGACACCGGCGACGCCGTGGAACTCCCCGCCGCGCTGCACACCGAGGGCGAGATCACGGCCCTCGCCCTGTCGCCCGACGCCCGGCACCTCGCGGCCGGGCTGGGCTCGGGCGACGTGCTGCTGCTCGGCCGCGCCGACGGCACGGTGACCCGGCTGCGCGGGGTCGACCCGGTGGTGGAGGTGTGCTGGATCCCGGGCCGCCAGGACACCCTGTGCGTGGCCACCGCGACCTCCGCGCAGCTGTGGGAACCGCACGGCGGCACCATGACCGGCACCCTCGGCGGGCTGTTCGAGGGCCTGCGCCGGGTCGCCTGCTCCCCGGAGGGCCGGACGATCGCCGTCGAGGACTACGCGGGGCTGCGGCTGCTGGATCCCGGCTCCGGCCGGGAGCTGGGCCGCGAGTTCGTGCCGTACCGGATGAACGCGCTGACGTTCAGCCACGACGGCTCCCTGCTGGTCGCCGGCTCCGCGCTGGAGGGCCTGCGCGTCCTCGGCCCGCGCCTGGACCTCCTCGGACAGCTGCCCGGCCGGGTCACCGGCCCCGGCGAACTGAGCCTGTCCGCCAGCGGACTGTTCGCCGCCCGGCTCGATCCCGACACGGTCGCGGTGTGGGAGCCGACCGGCGCCGTACCGCGCTCGCACCGGCGCCGCGCCCCGGCCGCGCTGCACCGCTGGGCCAACGCGATGGGCGTGACCGTCGGCAAGGTCCACACCCGCACCGGGGAACGGCCCCCGGGCGTGCTGCGCGCGCTGCGGCTGCCCGAGGCGGGGACCGGCTGTGTCGCACCCGCCCTGGTCTGGTCGCCCGACGGCGCCGGCCACTGGTGCGAGTCCGGCCCCGGCCGCATCCTGGCCTACGCCGCCGACGCCACCGAACCGCACGGCTCGGCACCCGTGCCGAGCTTCCCGCACGGCTGGTACGACGCCGCCTGCCTGGCCGGCGACCGCCCGGTGCTGGTCCTGGCCGCCCACTACGAACAGGGCGTCAACCGCCTCGTGGACCCGCGCGACGGCACCGTGCTCGCCGAGCGCACCGCGGGGCAGGCGGTCAGCGCCGACCCGGTGCGCCCGCTGCGCTGGGCGGTGCCCGAACCGGGCGCCGACCCGCGGATGTTGCAGGTGCACGACCTCGGCCCGGGTGCCGGCGGACCGCAGCGGCTGCCCGTCGAGGACGGGGTGCGCCGGCCCGCCTGGTCCCCGGACGGCCGGCTGCTCGCCGCCGGCACCCGCGGCCGTGTCGTCGTCTGGGGCGTCGGCGCGGGCGGCCGCTGCCGACGGGTGCACGTGCTCGACTGGCCCGACCCGCGGGCCCTGGTGTGCCGGGTGGCCTGGTCCCCGGACGGCAGCCGGCTCGCCGCGACCGCGGGCAGCGCCGGCGGCCCGGTCGTGGTCTGGGACACCGGTACCTGGCAGCGCCTGCGGACGTTCGGCGAGGCCGGCGGCCGGGACTGGGCGCCCGCGCTGTCCTGGTGCGCCGACTCCCGGCTGCTGGCCTTCGCCACCGCCGAACAGGACTCCGTGGCCGAGGTCTGGGACACCGAGGAACCACGCCGCATCCGCGTGCTCGTGCCCCCGGACGGGGTCGGCGGGCATCTGTGGACGCTGCGCTGGTCACCGGTCGGCGACACGCTCGCGGCCACCTACAACTCGGGCGCCGCGGTCCTGTGGGAGCTGTTCACCGGCGGCCCGCGCACCGCCGCCGCGCGGGTCGCGCCGAACGGCCAGGAGGAACTGGTACGCCTCGGGGTGCTGGCGGCCGTCCACGGCTTCGGCGTACCGCTGGACCTGCTCGGCGATGTCCTGGCCCTGCTGCGCGGCACCGTCCCGCCCCGGCTGCGCGCCCTCGCCGACCACCGTGGCCTGCACGCGCTGCGCGAACTGGGCTGGCCGGGGCCCGCGTTGGCGGGACTGGCGCTGCTGCTGGTGGCGGACCTGCCCGCCGCACCGGCGTACCTGGCCCCGCCCGAGGTCACCCCGGCCGACCTCGCCCAGGCGCTGGGCCGGGCGCTGACCGGCTCCTCGATCCCCGCCCGCGCCTCCGCACCGGCGCTGACCGAACTGACCGCCGCCCTGGGCACGGTGGACGACCGGCTGGTGGCCCTCCTGCGCATCCTGGGCCCCGAGGCGGTCGCCGTCGATCCCACACTGCCCGCCCGGATGCGCCGCCTGCGCCTCTCCCTCACCCCGCCCGGCCCCGCCCAGCGCGCCCTGCTCGGCCTGCGTCTCCTGGACGGCGACACCGGGCTCGCCATGGGCGGCGCCGGCGGCACCGGCCGCTCCGGACTGGCCCGGCACGGCCCCGCCACCCGGCTGCTGCCCACCCAACTCGCCCTGCCCATCGATCTGTTGCGGGCCCGGCATGCCCGGGACGAGCTGCTGTACCGCACCAGCAGCGGCCGGCTGCCACGCGATCCGCACGGACTGGTGCTGGTGCTGGACGACACCCCCGCCACGCACGGCAAGGTCGGCTCCGTGCTGCGGCTGGCCGCCCATCTGATGGCCGTTACGGTGCTCCGGCTCGGCCGGCCCTGCGCGCTCGTTCCGCTCGGTGAGCCCTGGCGGTCCCGGCTGCTGCTCGGCCCGGAGGACCTGGTCCATGTGTGGGCCGCCGGACCGCTGTCGGCGGGCGATGTGCCGACCGCGTTCCGCGAGGCCGAGGTGGTCGCGGCCCGGCTCACCGCCGACCTGTCCGGGCCGCCCCGGATGGTCCTGCTGTCGCACCCCTACCTACGGCCCGTGCCCCGGCCCGGACTGCGCGAACTGCGCGTGCACTACCCGGGCGTCCCGTGGCGTGAGCCCGCCCGGCACCGCCAGGTGCTGGCGCCCGAACCCGCCCCGGAGGACCTGCGGGCGGCGCTGACGGCACTGCTGTCGGACGACTGAGTCCCGTGCCGTCGCTCAGCCGCAGAGCATCTGCTCGATCGCGTCGGGGCCCAGCCGCTCCAGCAACTGCTCCAGCACCTCGGGCCGGAAGGCGTCGCCGAGCACCTGGACCCCGTCGCCGTCGACACGGATGCTGATCCGCACCAGTCGCCCCTCGGGATGTTCCTCGTACTCCTCGGGCTGGATCAGGTCGGGGATGTGCTCGACCATCCGGTACTCGGTCATCGCCTCACCATCGTCCTTCCGCCACGGTGCCGCACCGCGGGCACCTGCCGTCGTCGAGAACGTTCCGGCCCAGCGCCCAGACGTCCCGGGCCACCACGGTCGTACGGCATCCCGCGCACCGCGTGGCCCGGCCGTCCGCGCCGAGGGCCCGCTCCACGTACACGTGCCGCAGCCCCGCCTCGTGCCCGATCCGCACCCCGGCCGCCAGGTCGGCCACCGGGGTGGGCGCGTGGCCGGTGCGGCGGTGGGCGGGGGTGGCGCGGACCAGATGCCAGGGGATCGCGGGGTCCAGCGCGGCGAGCGCACGGGCGATCGGGCGCAGTGTGCCGGGCCCGGCGGTGAGGCCGGGGATCAGCGGGGTCGACACCTCCACCCAGACCCCGCGCTCCCGCAGGCCCGCGAGGGTGTCGAGGACGGGTCCGGGCCGGGCGCCGGTGAGTTCGCGGTGGTCGCGTTCGTCGAGGGTCTTCACGTCGACGTTGACGGCGGCGACGTGGCGCGCCGCGAGGTCGACGGCCTCGGGGGTGAGGAAGCCGTTGCTCTTCCAGACCACGTCCACCCCGAGCGGGCGGCCCGAATCGGCGAGCGCGGCCGTGAGTTCGATGGCCAGCGAGGGCTCGGTGTACGAGATCGCGACACAGCCCCCGCGCGCGGCGGCCTCCGCGGTCACGTCCTCGGGGTCGACCGGCTCGGCGTCCCAGCGGACGGAGTCCTCGCGGCCGTACTGGGACATGCGGTGGTTGATGCAGTAGTCGCAGGCGAAGGTGCAGCCGGGCGCCGCCAGGGTGAGACAGGGTGTGCCCGGGCGGTAGTGGAAGAGCGGCTTGCGCTCGACGGTGTCCCAGTGCCGTACGGACGACGCGAACGTCGCCGTCTCCAGCCGGTCACCGGAGCGGCGGCGCACCCCGCACAGCCCCGTCTCGCCGTCCTTCAGCGCACACCGGAAGGGACACAGCAGGCACTGCACCCTCCCGTGCCGCTCGCGCTGCAGGACCGCCGGTGTCCACCGCATCCCCATCCGCCGTCCCCCGTCCGGTCGGCACGCCACCGCCAGCGTACCTCTGATGTCCCGCCAACTCGCCATGATCAAGGATGAGTTGACTCCTCGACGGCGTCGAGCGCGGCGAGCACGGCAAGGCCCGCCGCCCGGTGTGTGCTGCTGTGCCGTTGCTCGTCCGGTGGTTCCGGTCCGGCGCCTGCACGGGTGCCGGACGCCCGCAGTGCCAGCACCTCGGTGACGGCACGCTCGCCGACGTCACGCCGGTCGTACGCGGTCGGGTCGCACCGGAAGGCCAGGGCGGCCGCGGCCAGCACCCCGGCCGCCGAGGAGCACCGGGACGGGCCCCCGGCCAGCAGCCGCCGGGCCCCCTCGGGCACGGTCGCGCCGGCGGACGCGCGCTCCGGGACGAGCAGTCCGGCGAGCGACAGCCCGTGCAGCCCGGACCAGCCGCCCGTCGTCAACGCCCGTGCCACGACGGCCGCTTCCTGGCCGTACGCGTTGTCCTTGTCGTCCTCGACATCCCCGGCCTGCACGTCCGGGTGTCCGGCGAGGCGGGCGGCGGCAGCGGCCAGCCGTAGGCGGGCTGCCGGGGGTGGGTGCGGGCCGTCGAAGTCCCGTTCGTCCACGCCACTTTCACCGCCGTCGCCGCTGTCGAGCAGGTCGGCGAGTACGGCGGCGTAGGCGGGGCCGCACAGCACGGCGGCGCACACGTCGGCGAACGCCTCGCCCGCCCAGCGCACCCAGTGCGCGCGGCGGTCCGGCGCCAGCGGGGCGCCCGCGACCCGCTCGCGGATCTCCGTGCCGAGGCCGCAGTCGTCGTCGATGTGGTGGGCGGCCTCGTGTGCCACGGTCAGCAGGGCGGGCAGATGGGAGCCGAAGGACCAGGGCACGTCGATCACCGGGAACGGCAGCCGGGCCGCGGCCGCCCGCCCCTCGGGGGTGTGGATGCCGCCCCGGGGCAGCAGATCGTGGTAGGCGCCGCCCCTGCGGTGCGCCCGCGGCGAGGCCGCGCGGCTGAACCCGACGAGCGGCGGCTCCTTGGGCCGGGCGCCGGGGAGCCGTACGACCGGGCCGTACGTCTCCCAGGCCAGCTCGTCGGCGACGTCCAGGAAACGGCGGTACGCGCGCACGTGGCGCAGCAGGAACCGGGTGCGGTAGAAATCCCACACGTGGTGCAGGTCCAGCACCCGGCCCGGCACCTCGCGGGCGCGCCCGTCCGTGAGCCGGACGCGCACGTCGGCCACCGCGGCACCCAACAGCGCGCCGACCGCGTCGAGTTGACTGCGGTGCTTCTCCAGCGGCCCGCCCGCGCGGCTCACCGCCTCCCACCGACGCAGCTCCGCCTCCAGCCCGGCGACGGCGTGCTCACGGACGGCGGTGCGCCGGGCGGGGGAGGTCAGGGGGCGTCCTGGGCCGGGGCCGTCGTCGGCTCCGCCGCCGGGAGGGGCTGGGGCGGGGATTCGAGGACGGCGGCGGGGTCGTCGCCGGCCTGCTCCAGCAGGAGGGGCGGTACGGGCTCCGCGTCCAGGCCGCGCCCGGGCTGGACCGGCCCGTACTCCTCGCGCACCCCGCCGAGCCAGGTGGTCCGCAGCCGTACGACGCGGTGGAGCGGCGTGACGGACGCGCCGATCCACTGGAAGCCCAGGTGCCGGCTGCCCGCGATCCGTGCCGCGCCGGCGAGGTCGAGCAGGGACAGCGGGCCGACGCCCGCGGACGTGGTCAGACGCAGCTCGACGGCCGCTCCCGCACCGGCGGCCACGAGCACGGCGGCGGCCTCGGCCCGGACCACCTCGGTCACGGCGAGCAGCTCCGCGTCCCACCGGCCCTCCCAGTAGCGGCGCACGAGCGCGCGGGCCAGGGCACGGGTGTCCGTGACCCCGCTGCCGGTCATGCCGCGGTACGCCACCAGCGCCGCCCGCTCCCGGGCGAACCGCAGCAGCACACCGGCGTCCGCGTCGACGAGGGCCGAGAACAGCGGGTCGGTGGCGCCGGACGCCTTGAAACGCAGGTCGACCCCACCCCCGGCGTCGTACACGAACGAACCCCGGGCCGCGGGTGCCGTCTCCTCGCACGTGATCCGCCGGTCGCCCAGCGTCCCGGCCGTGCGGACGGAACCCCGGGCGTCGTGCAGGACGTCCCCGACGGCCACGTCCTGGAGCAGGGGCCAGGTCAGCCACCAGTCGCCCCACGCCTCGCGCAGGGCGTCCCGGTACACGGCGAACGCTTCGACCACGGCGGTCAGCTCCTCCCTGCCCCACGCGGGTTCCGCTCGGGCACCGCCCGGGGCCTCTGCGCGCAGGCTAGCAGCGGCATCACCGGGACACGCCCGAACCGCCGTGATCGGCGAGGGGAGTTGACCGAGTGCTCAGGGGCTCTCCACCCGTGGACGGAGACCGGTGGAGGCCTCTCCATCGACCCGTGGGTTGTGGTGATCGGCGGTGCCGCGGAGCAGCCTGGAGGCATGGCAAATCTGCACGCTCTACTCGTCCTGATCACCACCGTCTGCGTCACCGTCCTCCTCCTGGCCCGGACCGCGGGCGCGCTGGGTGCCGGGCGCGATCCGGGCGAGCGTCCCGCTGGTCGGGGAACACCACCTGCGGGGCCGGTGCCGGCGGCGGTGTGGACGAGCGGTCCGGTACGCACCCGTGAGCGGCGTCCCCGCGCGGAGCTACGCTGCGGTCATGGAACTGACGGTCCTGGTCGTGCCGGCGTGCCCGCACACCGCGCCGCTGCACGAGCGCCTGACCCTCGCCCTGGAGGGGCGTGACGACGTCACCGTGACCTGGCGCGAGGTGACCGACCCGGAGGAGGCCGAGCACCTGGGCATGCACGGCTCACCGACGCTGCTGGTCGACGGCACCGATCCGTTCGCCCGCCCGGGCGAGGAACCGAGTCTGTCGTGCCGCGTCGTCGGCCTGCCCTCGCTGGACCGGCTCCGCCGGGCCGTCGCCCGGCCGGACGGCCCCTGAGACGCCGGCTGCCGCCGGTGCCACCGGCCGGTGCCGGCAGCCGGTCCAGGTGTGTGTCGGCGGGTTCTGGGCCGACGATGGATGAAGGCAGCACACCCGCCGGTACGGCAAGCGCCGAGGCGCCGAGCGGGAAGGACGATGAGGCATGGGCACGATGGACTCCTCCCGAGCAGGCCATGGCCGGTCGGTGGCGGGTCCCGCCGCGCCCCCGAGCGGCCTGCTCGATCTGCTCAGCGTCGCCGCGGTGGTGCTGAACGCGCAGGGCCAGGTGGTCTTCTGGAGCCCGAAGGCCGAGGAACTGTTCGGTTACACCGCGATGGAGGCGCTGGGTCAGCACGCGGCTCGGCTCACCGTCCACGAGGAGCACCGGGACGCGGTGATCAAGGTGTTCGCCGAGATCATGGAGTCCGGCACCGACTGGGCGGGGGCGTTCCCGATCCGGCGCAAGGACGGCAGCACCCGCCTGGTGGAGTTCCGCAACATGCGACTGTTGGACGACCTCGGTGACGTCTACGCCCTGGGCCTCATCGCGGACCAGGCCGCCGTGGAGCGGGTCGAGCGAGATGCCGCCCTGGCCATGCGCCTGGTGTCCCAGTCCCCGGTCGGGCTGGCCATTCTGGACCCGGACCTGCGGTACCTGGCCGTGAACCCTGCTCTCGAACGCATCACCGGCCAGTCCGCCGCCGAGCGTCTGGGCCGGCCGGTCGGCGAGGTCCTGACCTTCCTGGACACGGACCCCGAGGCACGTCTGCGCCGTGTCCTGGAGACCGGCGAGTCGGTCGTGGACCGGGACATCGTCTGTCATCCGCCCGGCGACCCGGACCACGAGCATGCCTGGTCCGTCTCGTACTACCGGCTGGAGGACTCCGCCGGGCGGGTGCTGGGACTGGCCTACTCCGTCATCGACGTCACCGAGCGTCACCGGGCCGCTGCCGAGGCGGCACAGGCCCGGCAACGGCTGGCACTGATCGCCAGAGCCTCCGCCTGTGTGGGTACCACCCTCGATCTGGAGACGACGGCGCGCGAGCTCGCGGACGTCGTCGTACCGGACCTGGCCGACGTGGCGGCCGTGGACGTACTCGACAGCGCCCTCGACTGCCGGAGCGCGCCGCACGAGGGACCCGCCCGCTTCCGCGCCCTCGCGGTCAGCGCGGCCCACGCCACCGAGGCGGTCCACGCGGCCGACCCGCCGGGGGAACTCGCCATCTACGACAGCGACCGCCTGATCACCCACTGCGTGCGCACCCGCCGACCGGTGCTGGTGCCCCACACCACCCGTCAGGATCTGGAGCGCATCGCCCGGCACGGCGAGGCCGCCTCCGCCCTCGCCGCGGGCGGCGTTCACTCCTATCTGGCCGTGCCGCTCCTGGCCCGGGGCGAAGTCCTGGGCGCCCTCGACCTCGTCCGCACCCGCAACCCCGTGCCCTTCGACGACGACGACGCCTTCCTCGCCGGCGAGTTGGCCGCCCGAGCCGCGGTGTGCATCGACAACGCCCGCGGATACCAGGCCCAGCGCCATGCGGCCCTCACCCTCCAGCGCAGCCTGCTTCCGGAGCGCCCGTCGCACCTGCCCGGCCTGGAGGTCGCCTGCCGCTACCAACCCGCAGGCGCCGCGAGCGAGATCGGCGGCGACTGGTACGACGCCGTCCCGCTGCAGGGCGACCGCACCGCCCTGGTCGTCGGGGACGTCATGGGCAGCGGCATCAATGCCGCCGCCACCATGGGCCAACTCCGCAGCGCCGCCCGTGCCTTCGCCGAGCTCTCCCTCGCCCCCGCCCAGGCCCTCCATCACCTGGACCGCCTCACCGAAGGCATCGAGCAGACCATCGCCACCTGCATCTACTGCGTCTACGACCCGCACCGGGGCGAGTGCGAGATCTGCCTCGCCGGCCATCTGCCCCCGGCCCTGCTGCGCGCCGGGCGGGCGGCACGGCTGCTGGACCTGCCCACCGGCGCGCCGCTGGGCGTCGGCGGGGTGCCCTTCGAGGCCGCCACGATCGCCTTCCGCCCCGGCGACGCGCTGGTCCTGTACACCGACGGCCTGGTCGAGACCCGGAGCGAACCCATCGACGCCCGCCTGGACGCCCTCCTCGACGCCCTCACCGCGACCTGCGGCCACGATCTGGAGTGCACCTGCGACCGCATCCTGGAGCTTCTGCGCTCGCCCGGCGGTGAGGACGACGTGGCGCTGCTCATCGCCCGGGCCCGGCCCTGAGCCCTGGACCCGAGCGGGGCGTGCCGCGGAGGATGGCGGTGTGGACGGGATCGCGGATGCCGCCGGGGCCGAGCCGGTGGACGTGCTCGCCGCGGCGCCGACACCCCGGACGGCGGTGGCCTGGCTGCCGCCGCCGGAGCTCTGGCCGGCGATCCAGGAGATCCGCCTGGAGCACGATCCGCAGGTACGGCGCTGGCCGCCGCATGTGAATCTGCTGTTCGGCTTCGTGCCGGAGGAGGAGTTCGCGCGGGCGCTGCCGCTGCTGCGCGCCGGGGCGGCGCAGACGGCGCCGTTCCCGGCGCGACTGGCCGGGGCGCGGTACTTCCGCCACCGGCACTACGCGACGGTGTGGCTCGATCCGGCGTCGGCGGGCGCGGCGCCCTGGGCCCGGCTGTACAGGGCGCTGGAGGCGCGGTTCCCGCTCTGCGGCGGCCGTGGCGGCCGTTTCACCCCGCATCTGTCGCTCGGCCGGACACAGGACCCGCGGCGGCTCGCCGCCGAGTGCGCCGCCCGGCTCGGCACCCTGTCGGCCACGGTCGAGGACGTGGTCCTGCTCTCGCGGCACGGTGACGAACCGATGCGCCCCCGGGCCGTCATCGCTCTGGGCACGGGCGAGATCTGCCGTCCACGCCCGCCGCCCGGGCTCTGAGCGGCTCGCACCCGACCGGGTCCGCTCGTCGCACCCCTCATGGGCGGCGGGGATCGTTACGGCCGGCCGGAGACGGCCTTCGCCCAGCCCCGGGTGACCGTCTCCCGCGCCTTCTCCAGTTGTGCGTCCGACGGGAACTGCGGCGTTCCCTCGACCGTCGGCAGTCGTGCCGCGGTGGCCTTGTCGAGGGTGCCGTCCTGCCGCATGACGTCCATGAGCACCGGGCGGGCGTAGGCGCGCAGCCGGAGGTTCTGGCCCTCGGCACTGAAGAGGTACTCCTGCCACAGGCGGGCCGCCGCCGGGTGCGGGGCGCGCCTGTTGACCGCCAGCGCGTAGTACTGGGCGAAGCTGCCGTCGAACGGGATCGCGACCTGCCAGTTCACGCCCTTGCCGCGGAGCTGGTCGGCGTAGCCGAGGTTGACGTAGTCCCAGTTGATGCCGACCGGGGTCCGGCCGCTGGTGATCGTCGCCGAGTCGGAGTCGGCAGGGTTGAAGTTGCCGCGCTTGTGGAGTTCGGCGAAGAAGTCGAGGCCGGGCTGGACATCGTCGAACGACCCGTTGTTCGCCAGCGCGGCCGCATAGACGCTGGCGAAGGCGGTGGCCGACCGGGGCGGGTCGCCTTCGAGCGCGACCTTGCCCCGGTAGGCGGGCTTCAGCAGATCGGCGAAGGTCTGCGGACAGGGGGTGACCCGGTGGGCGTCGCAGCCGATGGAGATGTAACCCCCGTAGTTGTTGGTCCAGCGGGCGTTCGCGTCCTTCTGATTGGCGGGGATCTGGTCGAAGGCGGCCACCTTGTACGGTGCGAGAAGGTTCTGTTCCGCCGCTTTGCGGGCGAACGTGTCGCCCACGTCGATCACGTCCGGCGCTGTCGGCCGGTTCCCCCGCTTCGCCAGGGCGTCGATCTCGTCCTCGCTGTGGCCCAGCGGGTTCTCGACCGTGACCCTGATCCCGTACTTCTTCTCGAAGCCGTCGATCAGACTGCCGTAGCCGGCCCAGTCACGCGGCAGCGCCACCGCCCTGAGCGCGCCCTCGTGTCTCGCCGCGGCGATCAGCGCGCGCAGGCCGCCCACGCTCTCGGCGGACGTGGCCGCCGACGGCTTCACGGGGCCGGCGGGCGGTGCGCTCTCGCACGCGCTCACACCGAGTGCCGCGAGGGCGAAGCAGCCGAGGACCGCCGCTGCTCGGGCACACGGTACGGTCACGGCTGCTCCCGGACGTGAGGGGACGAGGCGGTCACCTCACCCCGCCTGTTCGGCTCCACGGCGCCGACAAACATCGACAAAATGGTCATCGAGGCCAGGGTACCCGGCCGCCTCGACGGCGGAATGCCGTCCGGGAAGCCCGGGATCGCCGTCTTCTACGGCACTTCCACAGCGCGATTACAGCGCGATGTCGTCCCACTGGTCGAGCAGGGAGTCGCCGAGTCCCTCCGCCTCCGGTGTGGCGTCGTGCGCCAGGGACCGCTCGGCCCAGATGACCTTGCCGGTGGCGGTGTAGCGGGTCCCCCAGCGTTCGGCGAAGCGGGCGACCAGGAAGAGTCCGCGGCCGCCCTCGTCGGTGACCTTGGCCCGGCGCAGCCGCGGCGAGGTGCTGCTGCCGTCGGCGACCTCGAAGATCAGGGTGCCCGCATCGGGGCTGCCGTCCGGCTCCGTGCGGAGCAGCCGTACGGTGATGGGCTCGGCGCCGTAGCGGACGGCGTTGGTGATCAGCTCGCTGAGGATGAGTTCGGCGGTGAAGACGACCTGCTCCAGCCCCCATTCCGTCAGCCGGCGGGCGCAGGCGGCGCGCACCGGGGCCACCGCCGCCGGGTCACGGGGCACCTCCCACTCGGCGACCTGATCCGGTCCGAGCCGGCGCGTGCGGGCCACCAGCAGCGCGATGTCGTCCCGGGGCCGGTCGGACAGCATGGCCTCCATCACCGCCGTGCAGGTGGCCTCCGGCGTGCGCGCGGGCCCGGTCAGGGCGTCGCGCAGGGCCGCCGTGCCGGCGTCCGGGTCACGGGTGCGGTCCTCGATCAGCCCGTTGGTGTAGAGCACCAGCCGGGCATCCTCGGGCACGGTGAGCTCGGTGGTCTCGACCGGCAGGCCGGCGCCGAGTCCCAGCGGCGGGGAGACGGACAGCCGGGGAAAGTCGACGGTCCCGTCGGGCCGGACCACCGCCGGTCCGGGGTGGCCGGCGCTGGCGACGGCCAGTCTCCCGGAGGTGGGGTCGTAGACGGCGTACTGGCAGGTCGCCCCCGTGATCACGTCCTGCTCGTGCTCCGCCGCGCCGGCCTCCTCGGCGTCGATCTGTGCCACCAGCTCGTCCAGCCGGCCCAGCAGCTCCTCCACGGGCATGTCCAGGCCGGCGAAGTTGTGCACGGCGGTGCGCAGCCGGCCCATCGTCGCCGCGGCGTGCAGACCGTGGCCGACGACATCGCCGACGACCAGCGCCACCCGGGTACCGGACAGCGGGATGACGTCGAACCAGTCCCCGCCCACCCCGGACTGGGCCGGCAGATAGCGGTAGGCGACCTCCAGGGCTGCCTGCTGGGGCAGTGCGCGGGGCAGCAGGCTGCGCTGGAGGGCGACGGCCATGGAGTGCTCGCGGGTGTAGCGGCGGGCGTTGTCGATGCACACCGCTGCCCGGGCGGCCAGCTCCTCGGCGAAGGACACGTCCTCGTCCTCGAACGGCGGGGATCCCCGCGCGCGCCAGTAGACCACCGCGCCCAGCACCACGCCGCGGGCGCGCAGGGGCACCGCGAGCATGGAGTGGATACCGTGCTCAAGGATCCGCCGGGCACCTTCGGGCTGCTGGGCCTGCCAGGCGCCGGCGGTGCCCAGGTCCCCGACGAGGACCGGGCGGCCCTCGGCCATCGCCACGCAGACGGGGTGGGCCGGGACGGGCCGGATCAGTTCGCCGACGGGGTGGAGGGGATGGTCCGCGTCGAGTCCCGCGACGGCGCTGCGGCGCAGCTCGGTGATCTCGGCGGGCGCACAGGCGATCTCCTCGCCGCGCAGGACCGGGTCCAGCAGATCGACGGTGGCGACGTCGGCGAACCGGGTCACCGCCACCTCGGCCAGTTCCTCGGCCGTGCGCTTCACGTCGAGCGTGGTGCCGATCCGCATTCCGGCGTCGTAGAGGGACTGCAGCCGTTCGCGTGCCACCTCCGCCCGGCCGGTGAGGGCCCGCAGCTCGGTGGTGTCCCGGAGCGTGACCACGCTGCCGCCCGGTCCGTGCGGTGCGGTGAGCCGCTTGCTGACCGCGAGCAGCCGGTCGGCCGCCAGGTACACCTCGTCGGTGGCGGGGCGCTCGGAGGCCAGCAGGTCGGCGAGGTCCTCGTCCAGCCCCAGATCGGTGATGTGCCGCCGCTCCGCGTCCGCCGGCAGGCCCAGCAGCCGTCGGGCCTCGTCGTTGGCCAGCAGCAGCCGGCCGTCACCGCCGACGATCAGCACTCCTTCGCGCACCGCGTGCAGCACCGCGTCGTGGTGCTCGTACATCCGGGTCATCTCGGTCGGCCCCAGGCCGCGGGTCTGCCGCCGCAGCCGCCGGCTCACCAGGGCCGACCCGCCCACGGCGACGACCAGGGCGGTGGTGGCGCCGACGAGGAGGACCGGCAGCTGCTGGTTCACCCGGTGCTGCACCCTCTCGACCCTGACGGGCACGGAGACGATGGCAATGACCGAACCGCCGGGATCCTTGACGGGCACCGCCGAGACCACGGAGAGCCCCAGTGCGCCCTGGAACGTACTCGTGAACGGCTGCCCGGTCGCCGCCGCCGCGTAGGGCCCGATGACGCGTTTGCCGACCAGGCGCGGGTCGCTGTGGGCGATGGTGATCCCGTTCAGCCCGTACACGATGACCGCGTCCACGCCGGTGGTCCGCTGGGTCGCCTCGACGTGCGGCTGCAGCGCCGCGGTCGGGTTCGCGCTGTTCAGTGCCGCCACGGTCCCCGGGGCGTTCGCGAACGTCTGCGCCACGGTGAGAGTCCGGTTTCGGGCGTCCGCCCGCACGTCGCGTTGCGCCTGCACGACGAGCGCCACCAGGGCGGCGGCGACGAGCAGCATCGCAACCGCCAGCTGGAGCAGGAAGACCTGACCCGCGAGGCTGCGCAGGCTCAGCAGCGAGCCCGACCGCCACGGCGCTACCGCCCGACGGCGCCGACCGGGCCGAGGGGTCCGCAGGGACGCATCGGACGCGCCGGACGCATCCTGCCCGGACTGACCGGAAACTCCGCTCATACCACCTTTCTATCGTTTCGAGGGGATGACCACGAAGCGGCGAGGGCGGACGGGTCTGCTCGGGGACGCCGTGACGACGGCGAGTGGATCACCGTGTCCGGACCGCCGAGGCGGTCCCGCTGGCGCAGGAGGGGACACGGCCGCCGGGGATCGCCGCGAGCAGCTCACGGGTGTACGCGTGGCGGGGGCGGGTGAACAGCTCTTCCGGAGGACCCGTCTCGACGACGCGGCCGGCCCGCATCACGGCGACCTGGTGCGCGATCTGGCGTACGACGGCCAGGTCGTGCGAGATGAAGAGGTACGCCACGCCCGTGTCGGCCTGCAACTCGGCCAGCAGGTCCAGGACTTGGGCCTGTACGGACACGTCGAGCGCGGAGACCGGCTCGTCGCACACCACCAGGTCGGGGGAGAGGGCGAGAGCACGGGCGACGGCCACCCGCTGACGCTGCCCGCCGGACAGCTCCGCCGGGCGGCGCTCCAGCGTGGCGGCCGGCAGCGCCACCCGGTCGAGCAGCTCGCGGGCCCGGTCGCGCCGGGAGAGGCGGTCGCCGACCCCGAAGGCGCGCAGCGGCTCGGTGATCACCTCGGCGACGGAGAAACGGGGGTCGAGCGAGGCGTACGGATTCTGGTAGACGAGCTGGGCGCGCCGGCGCAGCTGCCTCGCCCGGGCGCCTCGCGCGGTGGTGACGTCGGTACCGTCGAACAGCACCTGTCCGGCGGTCGCCTCGGCCAGCCGGAGCACCAGGCGGGCCGTGGTGGACTTGCCCGAGCCGGACTCGCCGACCAGGGCGAGGGTCCGGCCGCGGTGGAGGGCGAAGCTGACGTCGTCGACCGCGCGCAGGGTCCGGGGCCCGTCCCCGGTGCGGGGCAGCCTGAACTCCTTGACCAGGTTGCGCGCTTCGAGCAGGGGCGCGGTGTCCGCCCGCGGCGCGGGTACGGCCGTACGGGGCCGGGTGGTGGCCATGCTCGGGGCGCCGGCCAGCAGGTGGCGGGTGTACTCGTCCTGCGGGTCGGCGAGGATGTCGTGGGTCGGTCCCGCCTCCACCACCCTGCCCTGCTCCATGACCACCAGGCGCTGGGCCCGGTCGGCGGCGACGGCGAGGTCGTGGGTCACGAGCAGGACCGCGGTGCCCGACTCCTCGGTGAGGCGCTGGAGATGGTCGAGGATGACCCGCTGCACGGTGACGTCGAGGGCGCTGGTCGGCTCGTCGGCGATGATCAGTTCGGGCTCGGCGGCGACGGCGATGGCGATCAGGACGCGTTGCCGCATGCCGCCGGAGAGTTCGTGCGGGTACTGCCGGGCCCGGACGGCCGCATCGGGCAGCCCGGCCCGGTCCAGGACGGCGACCGCCTCGGCGGGGGCCGAGCGGCGGGTCGCCAGACCATGGATACGCAGGACCTCCGCGACCTGTTCGCCGATCCGCTTGACCGGGTTGAGCGAGACCGCCGGGTCCTGGGGCACCAGCCCGATCCGCGCTCCGCGCACCGTACGCAGCTCCGCCTCGGACAGTGCGGCGAGGTCGTGGCGGCCGAAGCGGATCGTGCCGGCGTCGATGCTGCCGTTGCCCGGCAGGAGCCGGGTGATGGCGTGGGCGGTCGTGCTCTTGCCGGAGCCGGACTCACCGACCACCGCCGTCACCTGCCCCGGCCGGACGTCGAGGTCCACGCCCCGGACGGCCGCGACCGCGCCGCCCCGGGTGCGGTACGACACGGACAGGCCGCGTATCTCCAGCAGTGGTGCGGTCACGTCGTCACCGTCCACGTCGTTCTCCCGTTCGGCGCGGTTTTCACGGTCACTGCGGTTCTCCCGTTCCTCGGTCATCGCTGCCGGGACCATTCGCCGTCCAGCGCGCGGGCGATGCGGTTGGCGGCCAGCACGGTCGCGGCGATCGCCAGCCCGGGCAGCGCGCTCAACCACCAGGCGTTGGCGAGGTAGTTGCGGCCGTCGGAGATCAACGTCCCCCACTCCGGGGCCGGCGGGGGCGCCCCGTAGCCGAGGAAGCTCAGCGCCGACACGGCCAGGATGGCGGAGCCGAAGTCGAGGGTGGCCAGGACGATCACCGGGCCCGCGGCATTGGGCAGCACATGCCGGCCCAGCACCGAGTACCAGCGGGCCCCGCACGACCGCGACGCCTCGACGAACACCGCCTGACGCACCCGGAGCACCTCCGCGCGAGCCACCCGGGCGAACGCGGCGACACTGGCGATGCCGACCGCGACCGCGACCTTCACCGTCCCGTATCCCAGCGCGGTGACGAGGGCCAGGGACAGGAACAGCGCGGGGATGGACAGGAGCACGTCGACGAAGCGCATGAGCACGTCGTCCACCCAGCGGCCCACGAACCCGGCGACCACGCCGAGCAGACCGCCGACGACGAACGCGACCAGCACCGCGATCAGCGTGGCCTTCAGGGACAGCTGGGCGCCGTGGACCACCCGGGAGAACACATCGCGGCCCAGCTCGTCCGTGCCGAACCAGTGGGCGCCGTTCGGGCCGCGGAAGTTCTGCGACGGCACGCCTCTCAACGGGTCCTGCGAGGTGAACAGGCCCGGCCGGAACGAGGCCAGTACCACCAGCACGAGGACGACCACCGACAGCAGCAGCCCCGGGCGGCGCACCACGAAGCGCAGCAGCCGACGCACGTCCACGCGGCGCCCCGGCCGGGGCCCCACCCCGACGCGGCGGGCCGGTCCCGGCGCCGCCTCGACCGCGTCGTCGACAAGGCTCCGGCTCATGCGGCACCCGCCCTTCCGCCCGAGGCCACCACGACCCGCGGGTCGAGCAGTGGATAGACCAGGTCGACGACCAGGTTGGTCGTCACGAAGATCAGCGACCCGAACAAGACCACCCCTTGGACCAGCGGAATGTCCTGGGCCGTGACCGCGGCCGCGGTCACCCGGCCGAGGCCGTCGCGGGAGAACACCGTCTCGACGACCACCGAACCGGCGATCAGCTGCCCCACCAGCAGACCGACGACCGTCAGCGCCGGCAGGGACGCGTTGCGCAGCGCGTGCCGCAGATGCACCCGCCACCGGCCGGCGCCCTTGGCCCGCGCGGTCTCCACAAACGCCTGATCGAGCGCCGTGAGCAGGCTCTTGGCAAGCACCTGGGCGACCTGCGCGCCGGTCGGGACCGCCAGCGTCAGGGCCGGCAGCACCAGCCCCCTCAGGCCGTCGTTGCCGAACGCCGGGAACCAGCGCAGCCGGAAGGAGAACGCCTCGACGAGCAGCAGCCCCACCCAGAACGTCGGGACGGACACCCCCAGCGGCGGCAGCGACAGCAGGAGCTGCCGCAGCCATCGCCGAGCGGTGTACGTCGCCACCAACGCCAGACCACCGCCGAGGACCACCGCGAGCAGCAGCGCCACGCCGGTCAGCTGGACGGTCTGCGGCAGCGCGTCGGCAAGCACCCGGGTGACCGGCCGGCCGGTCGCGACCGAGTCGCCGAAGTCCCCGCGCACCGCCCGGCCGAGGTACTCGGCGTACTGGACCGGTACCGGCTTGTCGAAGCCGTACTCGTGCCGCAGGGCGGCTGTCTGCCGGGGGTCGACCTGCCCCGAGTCCATTCCGGCACTGGCCATCGCCGTGACCGGGTCACCCGGCAGGTAGTCCAGCACCAGGAACGAGACCGTGTAGGCCGCCCAGAGCACCCCGACCGCCTGGGCGAGCCGTTTGATCACATAGCGGCGCACGGGCTAGCCGATCCAGGTGTCGTGCAGCTGGATCCGGCTGGAGGCGTCGAAGTCCAGGTCGTGCACCCTCTTCGAGACCCCCAGCTGGGTCTGCAGCTCCACCACCGGCGCGTAGTAGGCGTTCCGCACGATCAACTGCTCCGCCCGGGCGACCAGTTGCTCGCGTTCGGCCGGGGCCGTGGTCGTGGCCTGCGCCGACAGCGCCGTGTCCAGATCTCCCGCCGGCACGCGGTAGAAGTTGGCCAGCCCGGTGGAGAAGGAGCTGCGCAGGATGTCCGGGTCGGCACGGGTGCCGTTGCCCCAGGCCGCGTCGTAGTCGCCCGACTGGAGCGTCGGGGCGAACCGGGTGACCTGGAGCTGCTTGAGGGTCACCGCCACGCCGATGGCCTTGAGCTGCTGCTGGACCAGCTCCAGCGCGGGCTGGTTGGTGGCCGCGTTGGGGAACCAGTCGATGGTCAGGCTCAGCCTCCTGCCGTCCTTGGTCCGGATGCCGTCGCCGGCGGACTTCCAGCCGGCCGCGTCCAGCAGGGACTTCGCCTTCGCCGCGTCGAAGGCCAGATCCGGGCCGAGGCCGGTGTAGTCGGGCGTGGTGTGCGCGAGGATGCTGGTGGCCGCCCGGGTGCCGGTGGGGAACACCGTGTCGGCGATCTGCTGCCTGTCGATGCCGAACACGATCGCCCGGCGTACCCGCGCGTCCTTCAGCAGCGGTCGCGCGTTGTTGAACCCGAGGCCGAACACCACACCGGGATTGGCCCGCCGCTGGAGCGTGACCCGGCCTCCCCCGAGCGCCGCCTCGTCGGCCCTGCCGACGCTGCCGATCGCGTCCACCTGGCCGGACTGCAGACTGCCGGTGCGCACCCCCGCCTCGGGTACGACCTTGAACACCAGCCTGTCCAGGTACGCCTCGCCCTTCTTGCTCCACAGCGAGGAACCCCAGGCGTACCCGCTGCGCCTGGACAGGGTGATCGACTGGTTCTGCACGTAGCGCTGCAGCGTGAAGGGTCCGGAGCCGACCACTCCGGCACTGCACTTCTGCTGCGGTGTCCTGCGCACGCTCGCCGATGACTCGATTCCCAGCGAGTGTGTCGAAGTGGCCTGCAGGAACTGGGCGTTGGGCTTCCTGAAGGCCACCCTGACGGTGAGGGGGTCGACCACCGTGGTGCTCCTGACGCCGCTGAGGTAGCCCTCGGCCAGCGTGCCCAGCGCGCCGAGCTTCGGCACCGCGTCGAAGTTGTCCTTGACCACCTGCGCGGTCAGCCCGGACCCGTCGCTGAAGGTGACGCCCGACCTCAGGTGGAAGGTGAACGTGGTCGCGTCGGAGCTGATGTCCCAGCTCTTCGCCAGCCACGGCACGATCTTGCCGGTCCTGGGGTCCTGGTCCGTCAGGGAGTCCACGATCTGGCGCACCGAGTAGATGGTGTCGTTGCTGGCGACCTGCTGGGGGTCCACGCAGCCGGCGTCCGAACCCACCGCGAAGGTCAGGGTGCCGCCGGACCTCGCCCGGCCGCTGTCCGAGCCGGAGCCGGCGGTGCTCGACCCGCACGCGGTCAGCAGCACACTGGTGGTGAGAAGGGCGGCCAGCGCCGTCCATCGGGAGGATCTGACATCGGGAAGTGCAGTCACGGAGGGGTTTCTCCTACTCGTGTCACCAGGCACGGGGTCGCGTCCGAGGCACGGCCGCGCACAGGCGTGCGGCCCCGGCCGACAGGCGGAAACGGGGATCAGACGGAAACGGGGATCAGGCGCTGAGGGGGATCAGACGGAGACGGGAGCGGCGACGGCCGCTCCCGGCCGTCGACCGGCGGCGGGAAGGCCCGTCAGTCCTGACAGAAGGAGCTGGTCGAGCGCTTCAGGTCGATGTGGCGGCGGCGCGCAAGCCGGGAGAACACCATCGCGACGGCGAAGGAGGCACGGGGGTCGTCGCTGCGCCGCATGGCCCTCCTCCGTGTCTCCGGCCCGGTCAAGGGGCCACGCGCTTGCGGGGATCGTCGGTGATTCCGCCGGGCTTTCACCTGGAGCACCCCGCCGCGTGGGAGGGTTGCCGGCCAGCGAGCCAGGGCTTCACGCTGACACTCGATGCCGATCGCGATGCTACGGAGCGGTCTCGGCGTACGTCAATGCCGTCACCGGACGCCCTACGGCCGCCCGGCTCAGGATCCGCCGCGTTCGCGGGGAATCTTCTGACCTGCCTCGATCGCCACCGGCAGTCGGTTCTCGGCCGGTGGCAGCGGGCAGGTGGCCAGGTCCGTGTAGGCGCACGGCAGGTTCGCGGCGCGGTTGAAGTCCAGGACGACCGTGCCGTCGGCGGCGGGCGGCTCGACGGTCAGCACCCGGTTGGCGGCGTAGGTGGTGACCCCGGAGGTCGCGTCGGTGAACAGCACCATCAACCGGCCGGCACCCTGTCCGGGGAACGCGGTGAGGGACAGCTGACGCCCGTCCAGCTCGAACTCGACCCTGCCCGGAGCGTCGTACACGTGCTCAAGGCCCTCGACCGCGGCGCCCACGGTGGTCGGCCGCGGCTCGTCGAAGGGGACGTACCGGCCTGTCACCGCCCAGTGCGGGTCGGGGGAGTAGGCGGGCGTTCCGGTGAAGGCGGTACGCAGCGGCGCGTCCGGGTGCCGTGGGCGCACGATGTCGCTGCCGCCGCGCTTGGCGACCTCGATGACGGCGTCTCCCCAGACCGCGTCGACGCCGCCGCGCTCGGGAAGCACACCGAAGCGGTGTTCGCCCCGCACCGGCGCTCCGTCGACGACCAGTTCCTCGCCGTCGTCGAGGGTGACGACGACCCCGTCGGCGCCGGTGTGCCACGCCCCGGGCGCGTCGGGGAAGCGCCGCGGCCGGTCGTCGAGCCAGTGCAGGCCGGTGACCGCCAGGAACCCGTGCGGCGCGGCGAGCCGGGCCTCCTGGGCGCGGTACCAGTCCAGCCAGTTCTCGGTGAAGGCCTGGGGGTCTGCTGTGGTCGGTTCGGTGGTCATGGGTTCCCTGTCTCTTCTCGGTCGCGCGAGGCTCGTCCTCGCACAGGAGGGGACGGTGCCGGGCCGACGGCCCGACGGGCCTGCTCAGCCCGCCAGTTCGCCGAGGAGCGCCCAGGTGCGCCGGCGGTCGGCTTCTCCCGCGATCTCGGTGCCGGAGAAGACGACCTCGGTGGCCCCGGCGTCGCGGTAACGCCGTACCTCGGCTGCGACCGTCTTCTCGTCGCCGATCGCCGCCAGGTCGCCGGCCCGTTGGCCGCCGGAGAGTTCGACGACCCGTGCGTAGGACGGGATCTGTTCGTAGAACGCGAGGCTCTCGACGGCCTTCGCCCGCACCGCGTCCACGTCGTCCGTGACGACGCCGGGCACTAGGGCCACGACCCGCGGCGCGGGACGGCCGGCGGCCTCGGCCGCGGCGGTCAGGGCGGGAACGATGTGGTCCGCCAGGGCGCGCGGTCCCGCCAGATACGGCAGGATCCCGTCCGCCAGCTCACCGCTGACCCGCAGCGCCTGCGGCCCCATCGCGGCGACCAGCACGGGGACGCCGCCCTCCGCACCCGGCACGCGCGCCGGTACCGGAGTGGTGGCGGTGAGCAGCTCACCGTGGAAGTCGGCCGTACCGGTCCGGGTCAACTGCCGCAGTGCCGTGAGGAATTCACGCAACCGCGCGATGGGGCGTTCGAAGGGCAGGCCGAAGCCGGTCTCCGTCAGCAGTTTGGTGCCGAGGGCGAGACCGAGGTGGTAGCGGCCGTGGGTCGCGGCCTGGGCGGTCTGGGCCTGGCTGGAGACGAGCAGCGGGTGCCGGCCGAAGACGGGGATCGCGGAGGTGCCCACCTGCAGCGAAGGCACCGAGCGCCCGACGATCGCGGCGAGCTGGGGTGAGTCCGCGCCGAAGGTCTGGCCGAACCAGGCCGACCGCAGGCCGGCGGCCGCGGCCTCCTGGGCGAGCTGCACGGTGGCGTCGACCTGGTTCCGGGCGTCGGTCGCGTTGAGCGCTACTCCAACAGTCATGCCAGTCAGAACGGGCGCCGGCCGCACACGCATTCCGGCCCGCGTGTGACAGCTTCTTGTCAGTCATGTGTACAGGAGCCGAGCCTCCCTCCGATCCCGAGGGCGCCAACTGGCCGAAGACGCCGAAGGGTTCGGCATTCGTGACCGGTACGACGGGCGCGATCCCGGTGGGGCCCGCGGAGCCGGACAAGGGCGTTCCTGCCAGGTCGTCGCCACCACCGACACGGCGCTCGAAGAGCCGTTGATCCCACATTGCTAAAAGACCCGCATATAGGCTCATATCGCGTCAATTCAGGACTGCGTCCCCCGTAAGAAAGGGTCGAACCATGCGTAGGATTCAGCGTGCTGCCGTCGTGGCCGCGGTGGTCACGGGGCTGTCCGCCCTCGGTGCCGGCGCCAGCTTCGCCGACGGCTACGACGCCCCTCCCAGCCCTCCGCAGATCACCGCCGTGGCCCATTCCCAGGCCCGCGCCGTAGCCGTCGGAGGCGGTACCGCGGTGGCCAACTCGCAGGCCAACGCCGTGGCGACGTGGGGCGGATACCAGTACGGTCAACCGCAGTACGCCGCCCCGTCGGCGTGACGCGGCCGACTGACGTCGGGCGCGCGGATGCTGCTGGTGCCCAGCCGGTCGAACGACCCGGCCGGGCCCCGGCTAGCGTTTGATGCCCACGCCCGCCAACAGGCTGATCTGGGCGTCCGTGGGCTCCGTCCCGTCGGCCGGTCCGGCGGGCCGCCAGCGGTGACAGCACACGATGCCGGGGTCGACCAGGTCGAGTCCGTCGAAGAAGCGGCGGACGTCGCTGTGCGAACGGAACTGCACCGGAGACCCGGACTTGGTGTAGACCTCCGCGACCTTGTTCCAGGTGACGGGGTCGAAGTCGGGCGTGCAGTGGTTCATGGCGAGGGCGCTGCCCACCGGGAGCGGGTCGAGCAGCCGGCGGACGATGGCGTACGGGTCGTGCGGGTCGGTGATGAAGTGCATGAGCGCGTTGAGGGAGAGGGCGATGGGCTGGTCGAAGTCCAGGACCTCCGAGGCCTCCACGGCGCTCATCAGCGCATCGGGGTCCCTGACGTCGCCCTCGATGTAGGCCGTGCGTCCCTGCGTCGTGCTGCGCATGAGGCGTTCGGCGTACTTCAGGACGAGGGGGTCGTTGTCGGCGTACACGACGCGGGCGTCGACCGCGACGGACTGGGCGACCTGGTGCAGGTTGGGCTCGGTCGGGATGCCCGTGCCGATGTCCAGCCACTGGCGGATGCCGTGCTCCTGCGCCAGGACCCGGGTGGCCCGGTGCATGAACGCCCGGTTCTCGCGGGCCGTCACATAGATGCCGGGGTGGGCCTGGGCGGCGACGAGGGCCGCCTCCTTGTCGATCTCGAAGTGGTCCTTGCCGCCGAGGAAGTAGTCGTACATCCGGGCCGAGTGCGCCTTGCTCGTGTCGAGATCCCGGCCGGCCTGCCTGGTGGTCATGTTCTCCCCTTCACGCGTGTGTCTGTCGGCCCAAAGGCCCGGAGCGGGACCGGTGTCGTCGTCCCGTACGTCCGCCGCCGGTCACCCGGCGGCCAAGTGATCGGCCAGGCCCTCTTTGACCCCGCGGACGAACGCGGCGATCTCCTCCGGTGCGTAGATCAGCGCCGGACCGGCCGGGTCGGTCGACTGCCGTACGGCGACACGGCCGTCGGCGAGCAGTTTCGTCTCGACGCACTGGCCGCCGTTCGGTCCGCTCCAGGGGCGCTCCCAGCCCTGTTCCCCGAGGTCGCGGGCCGGCATCCCGTTGTAGACGCCCTCGTCGGTGAATGTCACGAGTACTCCTTGCGTATGCGGTTCAAGAGCGCCCTGCTGTCCTCCGACGACGTCAGCAGCGCCATACGGGAATGCGCTTCGAGATGGGAGACGACGTCCGCGCGCTGGTCCAGGTAGACGGAGGCGGAGAGAAGTTCGCTGTAGACGATGTCGGGCAGCTCGGGTTCCTCGAACCGGAAATACGTGAACGGGGCACACGCCCCGACATGCGCACCCGCGGCGAAGGGCACGACGTCGATGCTGACGTGCGCGAGCTCGGACATGTCCAGCAGCCGCTCGATCTGCTCCCGCATCACGTCCGGGCTGCCCACCACCCGGTGCAGGACCGCTTCCTCCATCACCACCCACAACGTGGGGGCGTCCTCCCGCTCCAGCAGGCTCTGGCGGCGCAGCCGCAGCTCCACGCGGCGCGCGAGCTCCTCCTCGCTCCCGTTCGGCAACCCGCCGCGCAGTACGGCGTGGGCGTAGTCGCGGGTCTGCAGAAGGCCGGTGACGTACAGGGGTTCATAGGTGCGCAGGGTCTTGGCGCTGGTCTCCAGGCTGACGTACGCGGTGAACCAGCTGGGGACGGCGTCGCGGTACGAGTGCCACCAGCCGGGCTCGTTGGCCTGCTCGGCCAGGTCGACGAACTCGTCGACCACCTGGCGGTCCGCCCCGTAGGTCTCCAGGAGCTTCTCCACGTAGAGAGGCTTCAGCGCGACCTCGGCCTTTTCCAGCCGGCGGATCGTCAGGGGCGTCACGCGCAGGGCTTTTGCCGCGTCCTCCAGCGAGGCACCGGCGTCGAGCCGCATGTCCTGCAGCCGACGGCCGAGGATCATACGCAGGACCGTCGGTGCGCTGGTCCCGGAACGGGCCTCGCTCACGCCCAACCTCCTGAAGAACTGTCAACGCCGCCATTCTGGCAGTGGCTTGATGGTGCCGCCAGGGTGATACCCGCACTGCTGAAATTATCAGGGAGTCGGTTGCAGCGTGAGCGCGATCACGCGCATAGTTGACATGTGAGCGGTCAAGTCACAGCTCTGACACGGCATCCGGCCCGGACGGGACACGCGACGCCGATGCCGTCGTCGGCACCCCGTCGCGGGGCGCCTGCCTCGTCATACGCCTCTCACCGCTCGTGCTGGAGCCCGCATCCCCCCACCGAGCCCGCCCCCGAGAAGGCACTGGAAGGCGACATCCGTGACTCTGCCCACGCCCTCAGCCCCGGCCCCCGCCTTGGCCACGACCCTGCCTCGCCGGGAGTACTGGTTCGGCCTGCCCGCCCTGCGCACCAGTGTGAGATCCGCCCGCGACACCGTGCGCGACCGGCTCCGTGCCTGGCAGGTACCCGGCGACACGTGCTGCGACGCGGTGCTGCTGGTCTCCGAGCTGACCACGAACGCCGTGCTCCACACCGACAGCGGTCATGTCCTGTGCGGCCTCACGCTGACCGGCGACGCGCGGCGCCTGCGGATCGAACTCCACGACGACGGCCCCACCCCGGTCCGCCCGCCCGAGGACCACGCCGGCCCCGGCGAGGAGAACGGGCGGGGCCTGTTCCTCGTGCAGCAACTTGCCGACCGCTGGGGCTCCGCATGTTCGACGCGGGCCGAAGGAAAGGTCGTCTGGGCCGAGTTGACGGCCTGCCCCTGATGCCATCGGCACCGGCCGGCGCCGCGCGGCCCCGCCACGTCCCCTTCGCGCTGCGAGGAATCCCTTCTCCTCGATCCACCTACAGAAGGCGCCCATGACCCGCCACGGCGAAACCGCTCCTCCTGTCGTGCTGTACGTATGCGCCGACCGAGCCCGGGGCGCGTCCGGGTCGGCCACGCAGTGCGCGCGGACGGAAGGCCACGCGTTCGCCCGGGAGCGCGGACTGACGATCGCCGAGGTCGTCACCGACACGTACGGTGAGCCCGACCCGGCCCGGCGCAGAGGGTGGCGGCGGGTGAGACAGCTGGTACAGACGGGCCACGTCACCGCGGTGCTCGTCCGCTGGCCCAGCGCCATCGCCCCGGAGTCCGCGCACGAACTCCGGCACCGCGAGACCGCCTGGCTCCACGACCACGGCGTGCGCGTCTGCTACACGTGGGCGCCCTTGTCGTCGAGGAGCGCACCGGATCCACCGCATCCCGGATGAACTCTCCGAGGCCGGCCGGAAACGCAGCCGCGCTAGAGTGGCATGCAGCCCTTGACCTGCACAAAGCGGGCAGGGAGCCGAATTCCGGGAGCATTGCATGCTGCGTACCATGTTCAAGTCCAAGATTCACCGCGCCACCGTCACCCAGGCCGACCTGCACTACGTGGGATCGGTGACCATCGACGCGGACCTGCTCGACGCCGCCGACCTGCTGCCCGGCGAGCTCGTGCACATCGTCGACATCACCAACGGCGCCCGGCTGGAGACGTACGTCATCGAGGGCGAGCGCGGTTCCGGGGTCATCGGGATCAACGGAGCCGCCGCCCATCTGGTGCACCCCGGCGACCTGGTGATCATCATCAGTTACGCTCAGGTCACCGACGCCGAGGCGCGACAGCTGCGGCCGCGGGTGGTACACGTCGACGGCGGCAACCGGATCGTGTCCCTCGGCGCCGACCCGTCCGAGCCGGTGCCCGGCTCGGACCAGCGGCGCAGCCCGCAGGCCCGCCCGGCCTGACGGGCCCGGACCGACGGGTCCGCCGGACCAGGACGAGACCAGGAGCGTGTGAGCCCATGAGCGAGATCGAGATCCGCGACGACCGGGCGGCGGGCCGCCTGGAGGCCGTCGGCGCCGGCGAGGTCGTCGGCCACGTCGAGTACTTCGTGCTGGAGTCGCCCGCGCGCGCCCTGGTCCCGGTCCACACCATCGTCGAGCCCGCCCACGAGGGCAAGGGCATCGCCGGCTCGCTCGCCCGCGAGCTGTACGCCCTCGCCGAGCGCGAGGGCGTCCCGGTGGCCCCGCTGTGCCCGTACGTCGTCAAGTGGGCCGAACGCCACCCCGAGGTCGCCCCGCCGGCGGACCCGGAGCTGCTGTCGGCCGCGAAGCAGTGGCTGCGGGAACACCCCGGCCGCTTCTGAGCGCACGGCCAGGGGGTCCCAGCGCGTGAGCGGAGCCGAGTGCGGGGGAGCCGCCCGCGACGCCGGGACGATCCGGACGACACCCCCCGGCCCTGTCGGGTGGGTGACCCGCGGCCGCCGGGCAGACGGGGGGACCGGTCCGGAGGGACGATGAGTCCACAAGGCCCACGCCCCGCGACCGCCCGGAGGCCCCCATGACCACCCCGGACCCCTACCCCACCCCGGTCCCACCTCCGGCACCCCCGCCCCGGCCGACCCCGCCGGAGCCGGAACCACAGCCCCCACAGCCCCCGCCGCCCCCGGCCCCGGTCCCACCGGAACCGTCGCCGTCCCCGATCCCCCCGGGCCCGGAACCGGTCCCGAACCCGGAGCCGGGACCGCCGCTCACCTGAAGACCCGGGGGCGGGAACGAAGGGGCGCGGGGCTGTGCCGATGCCGCACGAAGCGCCCGCGCCCCTACGCGGAGACCTCGCTGCGGTCCCCGCCCCACAGCGTGTGGAACGCCCCGTCCCGGTCCACCCGCCGGTACGTGTGCGCCCCGAAGAAGTCCCGCTGCCCCTGCGTGAGCGCCGCGGGCAGCCGCTCCGCCCGCAACGCGTCGTAGTACGCCAGCGCCGCCGAGAAGCCGGGCGTCGGCACGCCCTCCCGCACCGCCGCGATCACCACGTCACGCCAGTCGTCCTGCGCGCCCGCGATCTCCCGGGCGAACGTCTCGTCCGACAGCAGGCTCGGCAGGTCGGCGCGGGCGTCGTACGCCGCGCGGATGCGGTCCAGGAACGCCGCCCGGATGATGCAGCCGCCCCGCCAGATCGACGCGACCTTGCCGAGGTCGATGTCCCAGCCGTACTCCTCGCTGCCCGCGGTGATCTCGTGGAAGCCCTGCGTGTACGACACGATCTTGGACGCGTACAGCGCCTGCTCCACCTGGTCGGCGAAGGCGGCCGCCTCCTCCTTGCCCAGCGGCGCCGCCTTCGGGCCGGTCAGCCCCTGCGAGGCCGCGCGCAGCTGCGCGTGCCCGGACAGCGAGCGGGCGAAGACCGCCTCCGCGATGCCGGACACCGGAACGCCCAGGTCCAGCGCGATCTGCACCGTCCAGCGGCCGGTGCCCTTCTGCTCGGCCTGGTCGACCACGACGTCCACGAACGGCTTGCCGGTCGCCGCGTCCACGTGGGACAGCACCTCGGCGGTGATCTCGATCAGGTAGGAGTCGAGACGGCCCTGGTTCCAGGTGCGGAAGATGTCCGCGATCTCGGCGGGGGAGTACCCGGCGACATCGCGCAGCAGCTGGTACGCCTCGCCGATCAGCTGCATGTCGGCGTACTCGATGCCGTTGTGGACCATCTTCACGAAGTGCCCGGCGCCGTCGGGGCCCACGTGCGTCACACAGGGCGCGCCGTCCTTCTCCGCCTTCGCGGAGATCTTCTCCAGCATCGGGCCCAGCGAGTCGTACGACTCCTTCGGGCCGCCCGGCATGATGCTCGGCCCGTGCAGCGCGCCCTCCTCGCCGCCGGAGACGCCCATGCCGACGAAGTGGATGCCCTGCTCGCGCAACGCCTTCTCGCGGCGCCGGGTGTCCGCGAAGTGCGCGTTGCCACCGTCGATGATCATGTCGCCGGGCTCCAGCAGCGGCGCGAACTCCTCGATCACCGCGTCCGTCGGGCCGCCCGCCTTGACCATGATGACCAGGCGGCGCGGACGCTCCAGCGCCGCGACGAACTCCTCGGCGGTCTCCGCGGCGATGAAGTCGCCCTCGCCGCCGAACCCCTCCACCAGCGCCTTGGTCCGCGCCACCGTACGGTTGTGCACGGCGACGGTGTAGCCGTTGCGGGCGAAGTTCCGGGCGAGGTTGCGGCCCATGACCGCGAGGCCCGTGACACCGATCTGCGCTGAAGTGCTCATGCCGCCTGCTTCCTGGTTGCCTCGTGACTACGGCTCCGTCAGTACGGGCCCTCGCCCATCTTGACCTGCCGACCTGGCGAGCGCACATGAGACCCGCCAGGCTTGAGTACGCGGCGACGGCGCCGGGAGCCTCACCCCTTCGCCGATCAGGCCAAGAGGGGGCCGTTCCCGGCCACTTGAGGGGCGTGGGAGGCCGGATTTCCGTCTTGTCATGGCCTGTTCGCCGCGCTTAGTTTTGCCCCTCCTGACGCATGCCGAGGGGAATTCGGACATGGCCGTACGCGGCCGGCATCGCCGGTACCAGCCGAACAGGATCAACCGCGCCTCACTCACCGTCACGGCGGGCGGCGCCGGACTCGCGATTCCGCTGGTCGCCGCCGGCACCGCCGACGCGGCCGACGCCTCCACCTGGAACAAGGTCGCCGCCTGCGAGTCCAGCGGCGACTGGAGCATCAACACCGGCAACGGCTTCTACGGCGGACTCCAGTTCACCCGGTCCACCTGGGAGGCGTACGGCGGCACGCGGTACGCGCCGCGCGCCGACCTCGCGAGCCGCGAGCAGCAGATGGCCGTCGCCGAGCGGGTCCTCGACGCCCAGGGGCCCGGCGCCTGGCCGGTCTGCTCGGTGCGGGCCGGACTGAACCGGGGGGACGCCGAGCCCGGCGCCCACACGGACAGCGCCGCGACACGCCCGGTGCCCGCGGCGAAGGAGAGCACCGGGAAGAGCGCGCGGCGGAGCACCGGGGAGGGGACGTCCGTACGGGACGTGACGCCCCAGACCACCCCGCAGTCGCGGGCCGGCCGCGCCGAGATGTACACGGTGGTGCGCGGCGACACGCTCTCCGGCATCGCGCAGGACCACCAGGTGCGCGGCGGCTGGCGCGGCCTCTACGCCGGCAACCGCAGGACGATCGGCGCCGACCCCGACCTGATCCTGCCGGGCCAGCGGCTCAGCCTGCACGGCACGGCTGCCGCCGGCACCAAGTCCCCGAGGCGCAAGGCCCCTTCGGAGCACACGAGCACCCCGCACCGGACCACGAGCACGGGCCGTACGCTCGTCGCCCCGGTCAACGCCCCGATCGGCACCGGCTATCGGGTGGCCGGCGTGCACTGGTCGAAGGGCTACCACACCGGCGTCGACTTCCTCGTGCCGACCGGCACCTCCGTGAAGGCCGTGGAGGCCGGGCAGGTGGTGGCCGCCGGCTGGGGCGGCTCCTACGGCTACCAGGTGGTGATCCGGCACGCCGACGGCCGCTACAGCCAGTACGGCCATCTGTCGGCGATCACCGTGCGGATCGGGCAGAGCGTCACCGCCGGCCGGCGCATCGGCCGTTCGGGCGCGACCGGAAACGTCACCGGTCCGCATCTGCACTTCGAGATGCGGACCGGACCCGACTTCGGCACGGACATCGACCCGCTCGCCTATCTGCGGGCGGGCGGCGTCACGATCTGACCCCCGCACCGGTTCGGGCGCAGGACCGGCAGCGACACGACCGCGCCCGCGGCCTGCGCCGTGTACGTCACGGGGAACACGCGGCCCGCGGGCGGGCCGGGCGGCTCGCCGCCCTCGGCGTCCGCGGTGTCCGCCCCGCCGCCCGTGGCGGGGCGGACACCGCGGGAACCGTCCCCGTCCGCGGCCGGGTCGACGGGGCGGCCCCGGGCCGGCACCAGCAGGTCGGGCACGACCGGCGCGTCGAGCCCGCCGCCGTCCTCGGCGGGCGCGGGCGGCTCCGCCTCGCCCGGCGCCGGCACGCGCTGCGGGGGCAGGCCCGGCAGCGCCTCCGGCTGCGCGGCCACCGGGCCCGCGCCCGGCGTCGGGCCGTCCGCCGCCGCGGGCGGGCCCGTGCGCTCGATCCGCTCGGTCGTCAGCATGACCAGACCGCCCGCCGCGACCACGCCGCAGCTGAGGGCGAGTCCGCTGCCCACACCGCCGTAGCGAAACGTCTCGCCGAACATCAGAATGCCGACGGCGGCCGCCAGCACGGGGTTGACCACCGTCAGCGTGGCCAGCGGGGCGGCGAGCCCGGCGCCCCGGTAGGAGGCCTGGGAGAGCACCACGCCCGCGCCGGCGAACAGGGCGATCACGGCGAGCGAGGGCAGGTCGTGGAGGTCGATGCCGCGGGTCCAGTCCTCGGCGACCGCCTTGGTGAACACCGACGACATGCCGAACGCCACGCCGGAGGCCGTGGCGAGGAGCACGCCGCGCACCGCGGGGTGCCGGTGGGCGGCCAGTCCCGCGAGCGTCAGCCCCGCGGTCGCGCCGCCGGTGACCAGCACCACCGCGATCCGCTGGGCCGTGTCGAGGGAGTGGGCGTCGGTGGAGCCGACGAGGGACAGCAGACCGGCGAGGCCCACCGTGGCCATGAGGGCGCCGCGCCAGGCGGTCGCCCCGGCCCCGCGGCCGACGAACAGCGCCGCCATCGGCAGCGCGAAGACGATGGTCAGCGCGCCGAGCGGCTGGACGAGACTGAGCGGACCGTAGGCCAGCGCCACCACGTGCAGGACGCCGCCGAGACCGTTGAGCGCCAGCGCCCCCCACCAACTCGGGCGGCGCAGCGGCATGTAGGCACTGTCCGGGCAGGAGACCGCCACCTGCTCCTGCACGATCGCGCCGCCCGCGTAGGCGAGGGCGGACACGACCGACAGCAGCACGGACAGCGCGAGGGCGCTCATCGGCGTCTCCGCTGCGGCGGGCACGGGCGTGGGCGCGGGCCCGGAGCCCGGTGCGGCGTACGGTCGGCTTCCATGGCGAACACTCTGCCGGTCCGGGCCGTTCCCGTCGTCGTACCTGAGCACCCAATGCGTCCTACTGCCGATGGAGTACGGCAGTGACCTGATCATCCTTGGGACGGGTGTCCCTGGTACTACTGCCTGTCGTGGACCTCGACCCCGAACTCGCCGCCCTCCGCCCGCTCGGCGGCTTCTTCGTCCTGCGCACCGCCGGAGCGGCGCCCGCCGGCTGCCCGCCGACGACGCTCGCGGACGCGTACGCGACGCCGCCCCCGGACGGTCACCGCGACCCCCTCGCCGCACGGATCGCCCTGGTCGCGCGGCGGCTGCGCGCCCCCGAACCGCGGGTCGCCGTCTCCGTCGCGCAGCAGGGACTCGCCGCCCGGCTGTGGTCGGCGGCCCTCGGCTGCGCCGCCCGCTACGGCCGGCTGCCCGACCTCGACCCCCGACTGCTGCGCTGGGACCCCCTGGCATCCGCCCCCGACGACCTGTGGCTGGCCGAGGTCCGTGCGCTGCCCGGGGACCCCGACCTCGGCACCGCGATCCTGCACGGGCATCTGGAACCCCTGGCGCGGACCCTGACGGCCCGCTACGGGATCGCGGCCGGGCTGCTGTGGGGCAACGCGGGCTCGGCGCTCGCGGGAGCGGCCCGGGAACTGGACCGCTGGGCCCGGGCGCACGGCCGAGGGGACGTGGCCGAGCGGGCCCACGCGCTGACCGACGCGCTCTTCGCCCACCCCCTGCTGCGCCCCACCGGCACCCGCACCCGCACCGGCACCGCGTTCCGCCGCCGCAGCTGCTGTCTGTACTACCGCGTGCCCGGCGGCGGGGTCTGCGGCGACTGCTGCTTCACGCGGCCTCCGCGCTCTTCCCCGGGGGCCGCATCCGGGCGACCATGAGGGGAAGCTGCCGCCGGGACAAAGGGGTTGTCGGGTGCGAGTGGGACTGCTGACCCGGGAGTACCCCCCGGACGTGTACGGCGGCGCCGGTGTCCATGTGGAGTTCCTGGCGCGGGAGTTGGCCTCCCTGGTCGACCTGGAGGTGCACTGCTGGGGCGAGGGCCGTGGGGTCGGCGTCGTACGCCACCGGTCCTGGTCCGCGCTCGACGGCGCCAACGACGCGCTGCGCACCTTCTCCGTGGACCTGTCGATGGCCGCCGCGCTGGAGGGCCGCGAGCTGGTCCACTCCCACACCTGGTACGCGGGCCTCGCCGGCCATGTCGCCAAGCTGCTCCACGGCATCCCGCACGTGGTCACCGCGCACTCCCTGGAGCCGCTGCGCCCCTGGAAGGCGGAGCAACTGGGCGGCGGATACGCGCTGTCGGGCTGGGCCGAGCGCACCGCCGTCGAGGCCGCCGACGCGGTGATCGCCGTGTCCGGCGCCATGCGCGAGGACATCCTCACCTGCTACCCGGCGCTGGACCCGGCGCGCGTCCACGTCGTGCACAACGGGATCGACACCCGCCTGTACCGCCCCGGCCCCGGCACCGACGCCCTCCTGCGCCACGGCATCGACCCCGCCCGGCCCTATGTCCTGTTCGTCGGCCGGATCACCCGCCAGAAGGGCGTGCCCCATCTGCTGCGCGCCGTACGGGACATCGACCCGGGCGCCCAGGTCGTGCTGTGCGCGGGAGCCCCGGACACCCCCGGGATCGACCGCGAGTTCCGGGAGCTGTTCGAGGAGGTGAGCCGGGCCCGCGCGGGTGTGTTCTGGATCCCGCAGATGCTGCCGCGCACGGAGGTGATCCAACTCCTCACCCGGGCCGCCGTGTTCGTGTGTCCGTCGGTGTACGAGCCGCTCGGCATCGTCAACCTGGAGGCGATGGCGTGCGGCACGCCGGTCGTGGCCTCCCGGGTCGGGGGGATCCCCGAGGTGGTCGCGGACGGCGCGACGGGCCTGCTGGTGGACGTGGACGACGGCTTCGAGGCGGGTCTGGCCCGGGCGCTGGACACCGTGCTCGGCGACCCGGCGGCGGCCCGCCGGATGGGGGAGGCCGGACGGGTGCGCGCGGTGGGGGAGTTCGGCTGGGACGCCGTGGCCCGGCGCACCGCCGCGCTGTACGAGGAGATCCGCAAGGGGGCTTGAGCCCGGCGGGCTGCGGGCATCCATGGTTCTACCAGGGTGAGGGGAGCGGCCATGCGTCGTGGAGGGCCTTCCGTACTCGGGATCGTGCTGGCGGGCGGGGAGGGCAAGCGCCTGATGCCGCTCACCACCGACCGCGCCAAACCCGCGGTCACCTTCGGCGGCACCTACCGCCTCGTCGACTTCGTGCTGTCCAACCTCGTCAACGCCGACGTGCTGCGCATCTGCGTGCTGACCCAGTACAAGTCGCACTCGCTGGACCGGCACATCACCACCACCTGGCGGATGTCCAGTCTGCTCGGCAACTACGTCACCCCGGTCCCGGCCCAGCAGCGCCTCGGCCCGCGCTGGTACCTCGGCAGCGCCGACGCGATCCTGCAGTCCCTGAACCTCGTGCACGACGAACAGCCCGAGTACGTCGCGGTGTTCGGCGCCGACCACGTGTACCGGATGGACCCGCGGCAGATGCTCGCGCAGCACGTCGAGGGCGGCGCCGGGGTGACCGTGGCCGGCATCCGGGTGCCCCGCGAGCAGTCCTCGGCCTTCGGCGTCATCACGCCCGGCACGGACGGCCGTACGATCCGCCGCTTCCTGGAGAAGCCTGCCGACCCGCCCGGACTCCCGGACGCCCCGGACACGGTCTTCGCCTCGATGGGCAACTACGTCTTCACCACCAAGGCCCTGGTCGAGGCGCTGCACCGGGACGCCGAGGACGGCCAGTCCGTGCACGACATGGGCGGCTCGATCCTGCCCCAGCTCACCACGCGCGGCGAGGCCCAGCTGTACGACTTCGGCGACAACCACGTGCCCGGCGAGACCACCCGCGACCAGGGCTACTGGCGGGACGTGGGCACCCTGGACGCCTACTACGAGGCGCACATGGACCTCATCGCCGAGCGCCCCGCCTTCAACCTCTACAACCGGCAGTGGCCCGTCTACACCCACTCCGGCCAGCTCTCCCCGGCCCGCTTCAGCGCGGGCGGCATCGCGAGCGAGTCCATCATCAGCGCGGGCTGCCTGATCCGCGGCCAGGTCACGCGGTCCGTGCTGTCCCCGGGCGTGCGGGTCGATCCCGGGGCGGTGGTGCAGGGCTCGGTCCTGCACGACAACGTGCGCGTCGGGCGGGGCGCGGTGGTGCGCGGCGCGGTCCTGGACAAGAACGTGGAGGTCCCGCCCGGCGCGACGATCGGCGTCAACCCGGAGCGGGACGCGGAGCTGTACACGGTGTCGACGGGCGGCGTGATCGCGCTGGGGAAGGGACAGCGGGTGTCCTGAGGTCTCCTCGGACTACGCTGCGCGCCCGCGGATCGCGGACGCCGGACCGCATCACGATGGGGTGGATACGAACTGATGGTCCGTCACCACTCGTGCGTGTGACCCCGGTCGCGACGCGTCGGGCCTGACGCCCGGGGAATGCCCGGGTTTGAGTCGTTCGCCCTTCAGGATGCAGGGAACGACGTCGAACCTGCGGAGGTCATGCGACATGAGAGGGACCCGGCGCACACGGCTGTGCCTGGCCGGTGTGATGGCAGCGTCCACGCTGATCGCCACCCCCGCCGCGGGCGCCGCCGGGCGGACCGACGGCCACCTCACCGACCTGGTGAACCCCTTCATCGGGAGCCAGGACGAGGGCAACACGTTCCCCGGCGCGGCCGTGCCCTTCGGCATGGTGCAGCTCTCCCCGGACACCGGGCACTTCTCCGGCTACGACTACACGCAGGCGCGCATCCGCGGCTTCTCGCTGGTCCATCTCTCGGGCGTCGGCTGCGGTATCGGCGGCGACCTGCCCGTGCTGCCGACCACCGGCGACGTGACGCAGACGGACTACACCGCCTACGCGACCGGCTTCGCGCACCGGGACGAGGCGGCGAGCCCCGGCTACTACCGCGTCGGCCTCGCCTCCGGCATCCGTGCCGAGCTGACCGCGACCGCGCGCACCGGGGTGCAGCGCTACACCTTCCCGGCCACCGACAAGGCCAACGTCCTGCTGAACGCGGCCCAGTCGCTGCACAAGTCGGTCTCCAGCACGGTCGAGATCCTGGACGACCACACCGTGCGCACCGCGATCACCGGCCACGGCTTCTGCCGGGACACCCGCCCCTACACCGTCTACACCGTCACCCGCTTCAGCCGGCCCTTCACCGCCTACGGCACCTGGGACGGCAAGCAGGTCACCCCCGGCTCGCGCACCGGCTCCGGCGGCGCCTACGTCCGCTTCGACACCAGCAAGGACCGTACGGTCGAGGCGACCACGGCCCTGTCGTACGTCGACGCGCGCGGCGCGGCCGGCAACCTCGCCGCGGAGGGCGGCCGGTCCTTCGGCGCCGTGCGCGAGGCGGCCCGCGCGGCCTGGGAGAGGCGGCTCGCCGCGATCCACGTCCAGGGCGGCACGGACACGCTGCGCCGGACGTTCTACTCCTCGCTGTACCGCTCGTTCCTCGCGCCGAACATCGGCAACGACACCGACGGCCGCTACACCGGCTGGGACCGCCGCATCCACCGCGCCGACGGGTTCACGTACTACCAGAACTGGTCGCTGTGGGACACCTACCGCACCCAGGTGCAGCTGCTCGCCCTGCTCGCGCCGCGCGAGGCACGGGACATGGCCCGCTCACTGGTCGCGGTCGACGAGGACGGCGGCTGGCTGCCCAAGTGGGGCTACGGCCCGGTCGAGACGAACGTCATGAGCGGCGACCCGGTCACCCCGTTCCTGACCACGGCGTACCAGGCGGGCCTGCTCAAGGGCTTCGAGCAGCGGGCCTACCGCGCGCTGCGCAAGAACGCCGACGGCGTGCCGCCCGCCGCGTACCCGGGCATCGGCCGGGAGGCCAACGCCGACTACCTCGCGCACGGCTTCGCCCCCTACATCTGGGACCGCCCGCTGGCCAAGATGGGCGACTCCGACTACCACCACGGGGCCTCCGTCACCCTGGAGTACGCGCTCGCCGACGCCATGCTGGCCCAGATGGCCCGCGGTCTCGGCCATGACGCGGACGCGGCCCGGTACGCCGCCCGCGCACAGAACTACCGGAACATCTTCGACCCCTCGACCGGCTTCTTCCGCGCCCGCGACGGCTCCGGCGCCTTCTACGGCTCCGCCGACCCGGCCAAGGGCACCGGTTTCCACGAGGGCACCGCCTGGCAGTACCAGTGGCTCGTCCCGCAGGACGTGCCCGGCATGGTCCGGCTCATCGGCGGCGAGCGCGTCGCCAACGACCGTCTGGACTCCTTCTTCGCCTACGACAAGCTGCTGGCCGACCCGGCGAAGACGGCGCGCGAGGGGTGGGTGCACGGGGGCGCGTACGACTACTACAACGCCACCAAGTACAACCCGATGAACGAGCCCGACCTCATCGCGCCGTACACCTACCTCGCCACCGGCCAGCCCTGGAAGACCACCGATGTGGTGCACGCCGCGCTGACCCTGTTCACCGACGGCCCCACCGGCATCACCGGCAACGACGACCTGGGCACGATGTCCGCCTGGAACGTGCTGTCGTCCATCGGCCTGTTCCCCATCCAGCCCGGCTACGGCACCTGGGGCCTGTCCACCCCCGTCTTCGACCGCGTCGACCTCACGCTGGACCGCCGCTACTGGCCCAGCGGCCGGCTGACGATCACCGCGCCCGGCACCTCGGCGGCCGACCGCTACATCCAGTCCGTCCGCACCGACGGCCGCGCGCACGGGCGGACGTACGTGACGAACGAGGCGCTGCGCGCGATGCGCTCGCTCGCGTTCACGGTCGGCTCGCGCCCGTCTGAGTGGGGTACGTCACCCGAGGCGGCGCAGCCCGTCCTGAGGTGATCCGGCGTAAGCCATGGTCCCGCCCCTGATCGAGGGGCGGGACTTAACCTGTCGTTAACTGAGCGTAGCCTGATCGTACTTGACCGTAATCGGGTGACAGGGATTCACTGCGTTGACGTGCGATGGATCGCACGCCCCCCGTCGTCGATGCGTGAGGCAAGCCCGTGACTTCCGATCTGCTCGCTCCCCTCGACCTGGCGTTCTGGAACATCGAGTCCGACCGGCATCCCATGCACCTCGGCGCGCTCGGCGTCTTCGGTGCCCACTCGCCCACCGCCGGCGCCCACGCGGCCGACCTGCTCGCCGCCCGCGCCGCCGCCGTCCCCGGACTCCGCCTGCGCATCCGCGACGTATGGCAACCGCTCGCCTTCGGCGCCGCCGTCCGCGAGACCGATCCGGACTTCGACCCGCTGAACCACGTACGGCTGCACGCCCCGACCGCCGACTTCCACGCGGTCGCCGGCCGGCTGATGGAACGCCCGCTGGAACGGGGCAGGCCGCCCTGGGAGGCGCACGTCCTGCCCGGCGAGGACGGCATGTCCTTCGCGGTGCTGTTCAAGTTCCACCACGCCCTCGCCGACGGGCTGCGCGCGCTCAAGCTCGCCGCCGGTGTCCTCGACCCGGTGGACCTGCCCGCGCGGGCGCCGCGCGCCATCGAGCCGCCGCGCGGACTGCTGTCGGACGTCCGCCGGCTGCCGGGGCTGCTGCCCGCGCTGGTCCGGGGCGCCCTGTCCGACGCGGGCCGCGCCCTGGACATCGGCGCCTCCCTCGCCCGCTCCACACTCGGCATGCGGCCCTCCTCCGCGCTGACCTCGGCCCCGAGCGGCACGCGCCGCACCGCCGGGGTGGTCCTCGACATCGACGACGTGCACCGGGTGCGCAAGACCGTGGGCGGCACCGTCAACGACGTCCTCATCGCCGTCGTCGCAGGCGCCCTGCGCCGCTGGCTGGAGGAGCGCGGCGAGTCCACCAGGGGCGTGGCGCCCCGCGCCCTCATCCCCGTCTCCCGGCGCCGCCCGCGCACCGCCCACCCACAGGGCAACCGGCTCTCCGGCTATCTGATACCGCTGCCCGTGGGGGAGTCCGACCCCCTCGGCCGCCTCGACACGGTGCGCACGGCGATGGTCCGCCACAAGGACGCGGGGCCCGACCGGGGCGCCGGCGCGGTCGCCCTGCTCGCCGACCACGTCCCGGCCCTCGGCCACCGCCTCGGCGGCCCGCTGGTCGGCCAGGCCGCCCGCCTCTGGTTCGACATCCTGGTCACCAGCGTGCCGATGCCGTCACTGGGCCTGCGCCTCGGCGGCCACGAACTGACCGAGGTCTACCCCCTGGCCCCCCTCGCCCCCGGCCAGTCCCTGGCGGTGGCGATCTCGACGTACCGCGGCCGCGTGCACTACGGCCTGGTCGCCGACGCGGCGTCGGTGCCCGACCTCGACCGCTTCGCACACGCGGTCTCGGCCGAACTGGAGACCCTGCTGACCGCTTGCGCGGTCTGAGGAGCCCCCGCCCGCTCGCCCCCGCAGCAGTCCCCGGTGCGGTGTCTGGTCGTCACTGTCCGTGCCGGGGCGGTCGGGTTTGGCGGGGGGACCGTGTGCTCCGTAAAATTCCTCGTTCGACAGTGGGCGCGAGTCGGCGCGCCGTGCGGGTGATCAGGGAAGCGGCAGCGCGATGACGGTGACAGAGGACGGCTCCATGGCCTCCGCGGCCATGGACGAGGTGGTCTACGGGCCGGGTATCGACCCCGAGCGGCTGGCCGTCTGCCTGAGCGTGCTCCAGGAACTGGACAGCATCGAGGTCGACCACCCCGACGCGATCGCGGTGCGCCGGGCCACCTCGGCCATCTACCGCACGGTCAAGCAGCGCCGCCGCCAGGAGCGCCGCGCCGCCAAGACCGCGCACGACCGCGCCGTCACCGAGGCCACCGCGACCGGCTCCGCCGAGCGCATCGACGACGAGACCGAGGGCCTGCTGCCCTCCTCCAAGGTCGGGGAGGGCAAGATCGCGGGCATACTCCAGCGCCCGCGTTCCTGCTACACCTGCAAGGGCCGCTACGTCGAGGTGGACTACTTCTACCACCAGCTCTGTCCCGACTGCGCCCGCACCAACCGGGCCAAGCGCGAGGCCCGTGCCGACCTCAGCGGCAAGCGTGCCCTGCTCACCGGCGGCCGCGCCAAGATCGGCATGTACATCGCGCTGCGGCTGCTGCGCGACGGCGCCCACACCACCATCACCACGCGCTTCCCCAAGGACGCCATCCGCCGGTTCAAGGCGATGGAGGACTCGGCGGACTGGATCCACCGCCTGGAGGTCGTCGGCATCGACCTGCGCGACCCGGCACAGGCCGTCGCACTGTCCGAGCGGGTCACCGAGGCCGGCCCGCTCGACATCCTGATCAACAACGCGACCCAGACCGTCCGCCGGCTGCCCTCCGCCTACGCGGCCCTTGTCGACGGCGAGAGCGCTCCGCTGCCCGCCGGTGAGCTGCCGGCCCACCGCGTCATCGGCGCCTTCAACTCCGGTGCGGTCGACGGCATCGCCGCGCTGCCGATCGGCACCAGTGGCCTGGACGCGCAGAAGGTCGCCGACCTCGCCCTCGTCGCGGGCAACGCCAGCATCGCCCGGCACGTCGAGGGCACCGCCATCGACGCCGGCGGCCTCGTCCCCGACGTCGTCGACACCAACACCTGGGTGCAGACCATCGACCAGATCTCGCCGGTCGAGCTGCTGGAGACCCAGCTGTGCAACTACACCTCGCCCTTCATCCTGATCAGCGCCCTGCGCCCGGCCATGGCCGACGCCGCGAAGAAGGCGGCCAGCAAGCGCGCCTACGTCGTCAACGTCTCGGCGATGGAGGGCGTCTTCGGCCGCGGCTACAAGGGCGCGGGGCACCCGAACACCAACGCCGCCAAGGCGGCCATGAACATGGTCACGCGGACCAGCGCCCAGGAGATGTTCGACACCGACGGCATCCTCATGACGTCCGTCGACACCGGCTGGATCACCGACGAGCGCCCGCACTACGACAAGCTGCGCCTCGCCGAGGAGGGTTTCCACGCCCCGCTCGACCTGATCGACGGCGCCGCCCGCGTCTACGACCCGATCGTGCGCGGCGAGACGGGCGAGGACCTGTACGGCGTCTTCATGAAGGACTACGCACCCGGCAAGTGGTGACCGCCCCGTGAGACCGCGGCCCGGCCCCTTCGGGGGCCGGGCCCCGGCACCTCCTAGACCTCGGGCACCCCGCGCAGCCGCCGGTGCACCGCGTACGGCGCGGCCGTGGACGCGGCCCGCACCCGCGTCCCGCCGTCCACCAGCAGATCCGCGCCCGTGATCCACTCGGCCGCGTCGGACGCCAGCCACAGCACCGCCCGCGCCACGTCCGCGGGCTCCCCGATCCGCCCGAGCGGCAGCCCCGCGGCCACCTCTCCCTCACCTGGCTCCCACACGAACCGCGCCATCTCGGTGCGCACCAGCCCGGGGGAGACGGAGTTGACCCGCACCCGGGGCGCGAGTTCGCCCGCGAGCTGTCCGGTGAGATGGAGCAGGGCCGCCTTGGTCGTGCCGTACGCCCCCACGTTCGGGCCCACGTGACCGGCGCCCTCGGTGCACACGTTGACGACCGCCCCGCCGTGTGCGCGCATCCACCCCCGCCACGCGCACCGCACCAGCCGCAGCGGTGCCTCGACGTTCACGGCGAACGCCTGCCGCCACGCGTCCGGGTCGGCGTCCATCAGCGGGCCGTACGGCCGATTCGTCGCCGCGTTGTTGACGACGACGTCCAGCCGTCCGAACTCGCGCAGCACCAGCTCCGTCAGCGCCTCCGGGTGCCCGGGGGCGGACACGTCCCCGGCCAGCCCGATCCCGCCCAGCTCGGCGGCCGTGCGCCGCACCCCGGCCGCGTCCCGCGCGGTCACGCACACCAGCGCTCCGGCGGCCGCGAGCCCCTCGGCCACGGCCCGCCCGATGCCGCGCGTCCCGCCGGTGACGACGGCCGCCCTGCCCCTGAGTCCGTACGACGACGTCATCGCCGTACCGTCTCATGACGGGCCGTCAGAGGACAGGGGTGCGGCAGCCGGGCCGTCAGTCGACGGCGCCGAGCCGGGAGTGCCGGGCCGCCACCAGTTCCAGTACGGTGCGCCAGTCCTCCAGGACGCCCGCGTCGAACCCCGCCACCCGGCCCTCCTCGTCCGCGAGGCGCAGTCGCTGGACGTCGTCCTCGGCGGTGGGGCCCGCGTCCCCGCGCACCAGCCGGAACACCCGCTCCCCGAGCAGGGGGCGCACCGCCTCGGCCGCGCTGCGGGCCCGGCCCGCCTCGTCGGCCGGGCACAGCACCGGCCCGATCCCGTGCACCAGCCCCGCCACCTGGAGCTCCTTGTCGGCGGGGCGGCTGCGGCGCAGCAGCGCCGCGGTCCGCAGCGCGTGCTGGTGCCGACCGGCGTACAGCAGATCCATCAGCTCCTCGACGCTGCGCAGCTCCATGCGTCAGTCCTTCCGCGAGACAGCCGTTGCCCGCAGGTCAGCAGATCATGGCGAGCTTGCGCCCCGGCCAACGGCACTTGAACCGTGCAGCGTCGTGAAGTAGCCCATGTGGGTGAACGGCGGTGCGGGGCCCGTGATGCGCGCTGTGGTAAATACCGGCATATTGGGGGGTGTTGGAGAGCTGTACGAAGCACAGCCGTTACACCTTGTTTGCACTCCCTATCGAGCGGGAGCCCGCTCATTTGGTTAATCTGGAAGGGACGGACAGCAGCACTGGGTTCCACCCACACCCACCCGTCCGTACGCACCGACGCCACCGCGTCCGAACTGGCCTTCCATCCAGACCCGAGCGGGCGTCGAGCGCCGGAGCGCAGGCTTTGCGGCAGGCCCCCGAGGGTGACCCGACACATAAGGAGTGCGCGGTGACATCGGAGAAGACGAATCGCGAACAGCGCCCCGAGGAATGCCCGCAGCGCGGGGGCCGGCGCCCCGGAGAACTCGGCAGCCTCGACGTGTGGGCCCGCTCGGCCCCGATCCGCCTCGCGGGCTACGAGGAAGACCTCGCCGAGCCGCACATCCTGCCCAGCGTCGACTGAGCCGGCCGGACCGCTCCCGATCGCCGTACGCAGGGGCGTGGCCGCCGGCGCCGACCCGGCCCACGCACGCCCGTGCGGCCGCGGCTAAAACCCCGCCACCGTCGCCGTCCGGCGCCACGGCCGCCGCCGCTCCAGCTCCTCGGCGAGCCCCAGCAGCACGTCCTCCGAGCCCGGGCGTCCGACGAGCTGGACGGCACAGGGGGCGCCCGAGGGCAGGGCGCCGCACGGGACCGACATCGCGGGCCACCCGGTCAGGTTCCAGGGCGGGGTGAACGGGGTGTACGTGTTCGCGACGATGTTGCGCAGCCAGCCGCGCTCGTGCCACGGGCCCGCCGCGGGGGAGCGCCGGGCGAGGGCCGGGGTGAGCAGCACGTCGTGCGCGGTGAAGAAGGGGGTCATCCGGGCGCGCAGCCGCTCGCGGCCGTCGCCGCCTCGCACGGAGGCGACGAACCGCCGGCCCAGCGCGGCGTGCACCCGGGTCCGCCGGGTCAGCCGCGCCGGATCCAGGCCCTCGGCGTCCACGGCCGTGCCCGCCGTCCAGTGCCGTATCGCGGTCACGCCGAGGGACGGCGGATACGGCGGATCGGCCCGCCGCACCTGGTGCCCGCCCCGCGCCAGCACCCCGGCCGCCTCGCGGACCGCGTTCGTGAACGACCGGTGCACGACCACCCCGGGCAGCGGACTGCGCAGGGACACCGCGACCCGCAGTGACCCCGGCTCCCGGGTCAGGGGCAGGGCGCCGTCCGCGAGGACGTCCAGCATCAGCCGCAGATCCTCGACCGTCGTGGCCAGCGGGCCGTTCTCCGACATGCCGAACCAGTCGCCGTTGCCGATCCCGGCCGGCACCACCCCGTGCCCCGGCTTCAGTGTGACCAGACCGCAGTTCGCCGCGGGGATGCGCAGCGAGCCCATGCCGTCGTTGCCGAGCGCGAGCGGCACCAGCCCGGCGGCCACGGCGGCCGCGCTGCCGCCGGAGGAGCCGCCCGCCGTGCGGGAGAGGTCCCACGGATTGCGGCTGGTGCCGAACACGCCCTCCGTCGTGCCGAAGACACACAGCTCGGGCACGTTCGTCAGACCCACCACCATCGCCCCGGCCGCGCGCAGCCGGGCCACCGTGACGTGATCCTCGGCGGCCGGGGTGTCGTGCGTCGCGGCCGAGCCGTCGCGGTGCGACTCGCCGCGCACCGCCAGGTTGTCCTTCACGGCCAACGGCACGCCCGCGAGGGGCAGTTCGGCCAGATCGGCCCGTGAGCCGACGGCGTCGGCCTCGGCGAGCGCCGCCTCGGCCCGCACCGTGCGAAACGCCCCGATCCGCCCGTCGAGCCGCTCGATGCGTGCGAGGTGCTCCGCCACCACCTCGCGGGGCGTGACCTCCTTCGCGCGTACGGCGGCGGCGATCTCCGCGGCGGTCCGGCCGACCCACTCGGTCACGGGCACTCCCTGGCTACTCGTCGGTATGAATCGAGCGTGCAGGGAGAACTGTGCACGGTCGGGCGGGGCACGTCGAGGGGCTGATCTTTCATCCGATCAATGGCTCAAAATCCGTGCACTGCAGGCCCGTTGACAGTCCCGTGACGCCCGCACAATCATCAGACGTCCGATGAATCGGAACTGTATGGGAGCCGCTCATGAGCACGTATCCCAGACGAACGGTCCTCGCCACCGCCGCGGGAGCGGCGGCCGCGACCGCCCTCCCGCCCGCCGCCGCGGCCACCGCCGTCACCCCCGCGAGCGCCGCCGGACGCCCGGGCCCCTGGGCCGCGGTCCCCGCCCCGGTGCCCGTCCCGCTGGACGCCCGCTACGACAACGACGGCATCGACACCGCCTCCGCGCGCGGCGGCGACTTCGACGGATCCGGCTACACCTTCCCCGGCGAGGAACTCCCGGCCGGCCGCGCCGAGGTCGACGGCGTCCCCTTCCTCTTCCCCGCCCACGCCGCCGGCACCAGGAACAACCTGGTCGCCCTCGGCCAGCGCCTCGACCTCCCCCGGGGCCGCTACCTGTCGGCCTTCTTCCTCACCGCCGCCAGCTACGGCGACGCCTCCGGAACGGCCACCGTGCACTACGCCGACGGTACGACCACCACCGCCGGCCTCGGCGGCGCCGACTGGTACGCGACGGGCGGCCCGCTGTCGGCGCCGTACCGCTACCGGCCGGACGGCGGCAAGGACGAGCACGCTGTCGGCATCGGCGTGTCGGAGGTATGGCTCGATCCCCGCCGGGAGGCAGTCGCGGTCACCCTGCCCGTCACCCACGCCGCCGAGGCGAACCAGACCTCCCTGCACGTCTTCGCCCTCACCCTCCAACCGGTCGCCGACGGGCGGGCGTTGGCCCTGCACGGGCCGCGCTCCACGCCCTCCCTCCTCGAACCCTCCGGCGCGCAGAGCGTCGAGGCGACCGTCGTCAACGCGGGCACCGTCGCCGTCCTCGCCGCCGACGGCGTCTCGGTGGCCGTCGACGTACCCGGCGCACGCACCGTCCAGCCCGCCCGCGTGCGCCGCCTCGACCCCGGCGAACAGGCCCGGGTCCGCATCGGCATCCGCAACCGACCGGGCACGGCGCCGGGCACCCGGCAGGACGGCACGGTCACCGTCACCGGCCGGGGCGCCCAAGTGGCCGCGGGCAAGGCCTCGTTGACGCTCGGCACCGCCGACTACGCCCCCACCGAGGCCTCGCTCGCCGCCCACCAGGCGCCGTACTGGTTCCAGGGCGCCAAGTTCGGCATCTTCATCCACTGGGGCGTCTACTCCGTGCCCGCCTGGTCGCCGGTCGGCAAGGAGTACGCCGAGTGGTACTGGGACCACATGCAGGACCCGGCCGACGCCGTGTACGCCCACCACCGGGACACCTACGGCGAGGACTTCGCCTACGACGACTTCATCCCCCGCTTCACCGCCGAGAAGTTCGACCCGCGCGCCTGGGTGGAGCTCTTCCGTGACGCCGGCGCCCAGTACCACGTGCTGACCTCCAAGCACCACGAGGGCTTCGCCCTGTGGGACACCAGGGTCTCGGACCGCAACGCCGTGAAGATGGGCCCGAAGCGGGACCTGGTCGGGGAGCTCTTCGAGGCGAGCCGCCGCTACGCCCCCGAGCTGCACCGGGGCCTGTACTTCTCGATGCCCGAATGGTTCAACCCCGACAACCCCTGGATGGGCCACGCCCCGCGCAACCCCTACACGCTCGCCCCGGTGCCGTACACCGGATACACCGCGGGCAAGGACTACGTCCACGGCTACCAGGCCCCGCAGCTGCTGGAGCTGATCCACGGGTACGACCCCGAGATCATCTGGTGCGACATCGGCGGCGCCAACGACAGCCTGCACGTCCTCGCCGAGTACTTCAACCACGCCAAGAACCGGGCCCGTCCGGTCGACGTGACCGTCAACAACCGCTCGGGCATCGCCTTCCACGACTTCACGACCCCCGAGTACACGACGTACGCCGACACCGTCGTCGCCAAGTGGGAGGCCAGCCGGGGATTGGACCCCTTCAGCTACGGCTACAACGGGGCCACGCCCGACTCCGCGTACATGACCGCCGAGGAGGTCGTGCACACCCTGGTCGACATCGTCTCCAAGAACGGCAACTTCCTCCTCGACATCGGTCCGCGCGCGGACGGCACCATCCCCGAGATCATGCAGACCCGGCTGCGCGAGACCGGACAGTGGCTGAAGGTGAACGGGGAGGCGGTGTACGACACCACGTACTGGTCGCGCACGGCCCAGCTCGGCGACGACCTGCGCTTCACGGTCCGCCCGGACGAGGCCTTCTACATCCACTCCCTCGCCGAGCCCGGCGCCAGGCTGACCGTCGAGGCACCGGTGCCCGTCCGGCCCGGCGACAAGGTGACGATGCTCGGTCACGACCGGCCCCTGACCTGGACCGTCACCGGCGGGTCGCTGGTGGTCGACGTGCCGGAGGCGGCCCGGAGGGCGGGGCGGTACGCGTGGGTGTTCAAGGTGGAGTGGCATGGCTGAGGCCCGGCAAAGGCCGCACCGGCCGCTGCTCGTGATCGCCTCCGCGCCGGTACCGGCGCTCGCCCGGGACGCGTGACCCGTTCCGGTCACCGTGCCGTCGCTCGCCGACTGGACCGCGCAGAGCGGCACGTACGTCCAAGGCCGCGCCACCCGGCTGGTGGCCGGCAGCCGCGCCGAACGCCGGGTGGCCGACACCCTCGCCGCGGACCTGCGCGCCGCGGGCCACGGCACGGTGCCCGTCGTGACCGGCGGGGCCAGGACCGGCGGCATCGTGATCGGCATCGAGCCGGGGAGGACCTCGTTCGGCGCCGAGGGGTACGAACTCCGCGCGGGCGCACGGCTGTCGGTCACCGGTGCCACCGGGACCGGCGCCTTCCACGGCACCCGCACCCTGCTCCAACTGCTCGCCCAGGGCGACCGGATCCCCGCGGGGTCCACGGTCGACGTCCCGCGCTACCGGAAACGCGGCGTCGGCGTCCGCGCCTGCTGCCGTCAAGCACCACGACGGCTTCGTCCTCCGTCCCTCCCGCGACACCGACCACACCGTGGCGAGCAGCAGTCGGCGCGACGGTCACGGCGACGTCCTGCGCTCCTTCGCGGACGTACACCCTCGACGCGACCGACCACGGCGCCCACATGCTCAACCAGCTCCACGAGGTGCTCACCGAGTACGGCCCGGTCGACGAGGTGTGGTTCGACGGCGCCCAGGGCCGCATCCCTGCGGACGAGGTGGAGCGGTACGACTGGGACAGCTGGTACACCCCGGTCGTCGTGAAGGCGCGCGACAGCGCCGACCACGTCCCGTGGTGGCCCGCCGAGTGCGACGTCTGCATCCGGGACGGCTGGTTCTGCCGTCCCGGCCAACAGCCCAAGTGGCACGGCTGCGCGCGTTCCGCGACCGCGTGGACCGCGAACTGCCCGAGGACCTGGCCCGCGGCGCCCGGACCACCGCCACGCCGGGACGGCCGACAGATCGAGGCCTTCGTGGTCGAGGCCGGGGCGGACGGCGGCTGGTCGCGGGTGGCCGCCGCCGGGACGGTGGGCGCGAGCCGGATCCTGCTGCTCGCGGCGCCGGTACGGGCCCGCAGGTGGCGGGTGCGGGTCACGGCGGCGCGGTCGGCCGTACGGATCGCGGAGTTCGGGCTGTACCGGTCACGTACCTGACCGGCCCGCCGCGCCCCGCGCCGCCGCCCCCGTACTGCCCCGCCCCGTCAGCCGCGGCACCGGCACCCCCGCCGAGCGGGCCGCGCCGCCGTCCAGCAGGGCCAGCAGCTCGCGGGCGGCCGTGCGGCCGAACTCGGCGCTGTCGCGGGACAGGGCGGACAGCCGGGGTGTGACCATGCGGCACAGGGCCGAGTCCTCCCAGGAGACCACCGACACGTCCTGCGGGACGCGAAAGCCCAGGTCGGCCGCCGCCGCGAGGCCCGCCACGGCCATCACGTCGTTGTCGTAGATCAGCGCCGTGGGGGCGGGGGAGGCGCCGAGCACCCGGCGGGTCACGGCCGCGCCCTGCGTGTCGGAGTAGTCGGTGGTCACCGACCGGACCTCGCCCAGGCCCCGCCGCTCCGCCTCCGCGCGCAGCGTGGCGGTACGGCGCTGGGTGTGCGCCAGGTCCGGCAGGCCGGCGATGTGCACGATCCGGCGGTGGCCGAGCGCCGTCAGCTCGTCCACCACGGAGGCCATCGCGCCCGCGTCGTCCGCCCAGACCGTGGACAGCCCCGGATGGCACCCGTCGGGCTCGCCGCCGATCACCACGCCGGGCAGGCCCAGTTCGTCCAGCAGGCCGGGGCGCGGGTCCGTGGCGCGCGGGTCGACCACCAGCACGCCGTCCACCCGGTGCTCCGCCCACCAGCGCCGGTAGACCGTGCACTCGTCGGCCACGTCCTCGGCCACCTGGAACAGCAGGCCCAGATGGCGTTCGGCGAGCACCTCCTGGATGCCGGAGACGAGCTGGAGGAAGAACGAGTCGACGCCCAGGGTGTGCGCGGGGCGGGCCAGGACGAAGCCGACCGTCGCCGCGCCCTCGCCGGACAGCGCGCGGGCGGCCGTGCTGGGCCGCCACCCCAACTGCTCGGCGACCCGGCGGACCCGGGCGCGGGTGGCCTCGGAGACGCCGGGGCGGTCGTTCAGCGCGAAGGAGACGGCACTCTCGGAGACCCCGGCCCGCCGGGCGATGTCCTTCATCGTGGGCCGGCGTGCGGGTGACCGTCTGGTCGGCGGCACGTTTCCCCTCCCTCCCGGGCGAGTTGGCTAATGCGCTTGAGTGTCAAGACCCTAAAGCGCATTAGCGAACTACGGCAAGCTTTCGGCGGAACTCCCCCGACCTGCACTAATGAAGTTTGGATTTCTTTAGTTCGGATGACTGCATTGACTTTCTCCGAACGGCCCGTGCATGGTCTCTCACGCCGCCAACAGACCGACACAGCAAGGGAGCCGTGTCACCGTGCCCATGCCCCGCAGAGCCCTGTTCGCCGCTGCCGCCGCCCTCGTCCTGCCGCTGAGCGCCTGCGGTTCGGGCGGCGGGGGCGGCGGCTCCACCGACGCCTCCGGAAAGGTCGAGGGGAACATCACCTTCGAGACCTGGAACCTGCGCGCCAACTTCACGCCGTACTTCCAGGGCCTGATCGCCGACTTCGAGAAGAAGTACTCGGGCACGCACGTGAAGTGGATCGACCAGCCCGCCGAGGGCTACGCCGACAAGCTCAGCGCCGACGCCGCCGGCGGCACCCTGCCCGACGTCGTCAACGTCTCCCCGGACCTGGTCGCCCCGCTCGCCAGGGCCGGTCTCGCCATGGACCTCGACAAGGCCGCGGCGACGTACAAGTCCGAGTATCTGGCCGGGGCGTGGGCCAGCCACCGGATCCCGGGCATGAGCGGCACGTACGCCTTCCCCTGGTACCTGAACACCGGCCCGCTCTTCTACAACAAGTCCCTGTTCACCGAGGCCGGACTGAACCCCGGCCGGCCGCCGAGGACGTACGGCGAACTCTTCGCCGACGCCCTCCAGATGGCGAAGAAGAGCGGCGGCAAGGTCGCCACCCTCGCGAACGTCCCCACCATCGAGGACTTCGGCCGCTACGGCGTCCCGCTGATGAACCGGCAGGGCACCGCGTTCGCCTTCAACGACGCCAGGGGTGTCGAACTCCTCACCAGATACAAGGAGTTGTACGACGCCAGGGCCCTCGACCCGCAGGCGCTGACCGCCACCCCCGAGTCCTCCGGCAAGAAGTTCCTCACCGGTGCCGTCGCCATGAACCCCGGCAGCGCCCTCGACCTGGACAACTTCAAGAAGAACGCGCCCGGTCTCTACAAGAACATCGGCATCACCGACCAGATCACCAGCACCGGGCACGTCAACATGTACGTGATGGGCGTGATGGTCAACTCCCGCACCAGGCACACCCCGGCCGCCGTCGCCTTCGCCCACTTCGTCACCGACGCGCAGAACCAGATGTCCTTCGCGAAGAAGGTCGCCATCTTCCCCAGCACCGCCGGCTCCCTGAGCGACCCGTACTTCACCAAGGAGGACGGCACCGACGAGACCCGGGTGCGCATCGCCGCGGCCACGTCCCTGAAGAGCGCGGTGAACTACACCCCCGTGCTGTTCAGCGATCAGATGAAGACCGCGCTGCGCAACGAGGTCGCCAAGGCGCTCCAGGGCAAGGAGAGCCCCGAGGAAGCCCTCGACAACGCTGTCAAGGCCGCCGACCGGCTGCTCCAGCAGGGCTGACCCGCCATGGCCGCCACCCCCCTCCGCGTCAAGGGCCGCGCGCAGGCCGGGACCAGGATCCGGCGACAGCTGCCGGTCAGCCCCTGGCTGTTCGCGGCCCCCGGGCTGCTCGTCACCGGCGCGTTCGTGCTCTACCCGTTCGCCTCCACCCTGGTGAACTCCTTCACCGACCGCCGCACCCTGCTCCCGGGCCGTTTCGTGGGCCTCGCCAACTTCCGCGAGCTGCTCCACGACGACATGTTCTGGACCGGCCTGCGCAACAGCACGCTCTACGTCCTCGGCGTCGTACCCGCCCTGGTCGTCCTGCCGCTGCTGCTCGCCCTGCTGGTGCAGAAGAACATCCCCGGCATCACCTTCTTCCGCTCCGCCTTCTACACCCCGGTCGTCGCCTCGATGGTGGTCGTCGGGCTGGTCTGGGTGTGGCTGCTGGACGAACGCGGACTGGTCAACTCGCTGCTGGAGACCGTCGGGATCGGCCGGGTCGGCTTCCTCAGCGACCAGTGGCTGCTCCTGCTGAGCGCGATGGCCGTCACGGTGTGGAAGGGCCTCGGCTACTACATGATCATTTATCTGGCGGCGCTCGCCGACGTGCCCCGCGAGCTGCACGAGGCCGCCGCCGTGGACGGCGCGGGACCGGTGCGCCGCTTCCTCACGGTCACCGTCCCCGCCGTGCGCTCCACCATGGTGCTGGTCGCCGCGCTCTCCTCGGTCGCCGCGTTCAAGGTGTTCTCCGAGGTGTACCTGATGGCGGGCCCCGACGGCGGCCCGGCCGGCGAGGACACCACCCTCGTCATGCTGGTCCAGCGCACCGGCACCGGCCTGACCGGCCGCGTCGGCTACGCCTCCGCCCTCTCCGTCGTCGTCTTCGTCGTCACCGTCGCGCTCATGCTGCTCGTGCTGCGTGCCGACCGCAGGGAGGAGGCGTGAGCGTCCTGGAGAAGGTACGGCCCGAGCGGCCCGTCACCTCGCGGAGCAGGCCGCCGCGCGTCACCGACGAGCACGGCCGCCGGATCCGCGTCGGCGAACTGGCCCTGCGCTACGTGCTGTTGCTCGCCGTCCTCGCCCTGACCGTCGGCCCGTTCCTGTGGCAGCTGTCCACCTCCCTCAAGGGCACCACCGAGGACATCTACAGCTCCCCGCCGAGCTTCCTGCCGGCCCACCCCACCCTGCACAACTACACGCGGGTCGCCGACACCGTCCCCGTCTGGGACTACGCCCTCAACTCCCTGAAGGTCGCCGCCGCCAACGTCGTGACCAACTGCGTCGGTTCGGCCCTCGCCGGATACGCCCTGGCCCGGCTGCGCTTCCGCGGCCGGCGCGTGACCACGCTCGTGTTCGTGCTGGCCATGCTCGTGCCCGTCGAGGGCATCGTCATCGCCCAGTTCACCACCATGCGCGAACTCGGCCTGAACAACACGCTCATCGGCGTCGTCCTGCCCGGCGCGATCGGCGCCATGAACGTCCTGCTGATGCGGGGCGCGTTCCGCAATCTGCCCTACGAGATCGAGGAGGCGGCCTACGTCGACGGCGCCGACGTGTGGCAGCGGTTCCTGCGCGTCGCGCTGCCCGCGGTGAAGGGGACGCTCGCCGTCGTCGCGATCTTCGCCTTCATGGGCGCCTGGGACGACTTCCTGTGGCCGCTGATCGTCCTCAGCGACCCCTCCAAGTTCACCCTCACCATCGGTCTCAACTATCTACACGGCACCTTCGCCAACGACGAACGCCTCGTCGCCGCCGGCACCGTGATCGCCGTGGCCCCGCTCATCGCCCTCTTCGCCTGCCTCCAGCGGTACTTCTTTCGCGGCGTCGGCGAGGGCGCCGTCAAGGGCTGAACACCCGTATGCCACAAGGACCTCCATGCCTTCTGCCGTCCGCTTCGGCGTCAACTACACCCCGAGCGAAGGGTGGTTCCACCACTGGCTCGACTTCGACCTCGACTCCGTGCGCGCCGACCTCGACGCCATCGCCGCGCTGGGCCTCGACCACATCCGCGTCTTCCCGCTGTGGCCGTACTTCCAGCCCAACCGCACCCTGATCCGCCCCCGCGCCGTCGAACAGCTCGTGGCCCTCGCCGACGCGGCCGCCGAACGCGGCCTGGACGTCAACGTGGACGGTCTGCAAGGGCACGTGAGCAGCTTCGACTTCCTGCCGGCCTGGACCCGCACCTGGCACCGGCGCAACCTCTTCACCGACCCGGACGTGGTGGCCGGCCAGGCCGCCTATCTGCGCACCCTCGCCGCGGCCCTCGCCGACCGCCCGGGCTTCCTCGGCATGACCGTCGGCAACGAGGTCAACCAGTTCGCCGCCGGCCCCCACCCCGACCCCGACCGCATCACGGCGGACGAGGCCGAGCGCTGGCTCGTGCGGATGCTGGCCGCCTGCGCCGAGGGCGCCCCGGACCGGCTCCATCTGCACGCCTCCTACGACGCCGCCTGGTACCAGGACGACCAGCCCTTCACCCCCGGCCACTCGGCCCGCCTCGGCGACGTCACGGCCGTGCACTCCTGGGTGTTCAACGGCACCGCCCAGCGCCACGGCCGTACCTCCGTGCCCAGCGAGCACCACGCCGCCTACCTGGTCGAGCTGAGCAAGGCCTGGGCCGACGCGCCGCACCGGCCGGTGTGGCTCCAGGAGGTCGGCGCACCCGCACCTCTCGTGCCCCCCGAGCACGCCGCCGCCTTCGCCGAGGCCACCATCACCCACGCCCTCGACTGCCCCGACCTGTGGGGCATCACCTGGTGGTGCGCGTACGACGTCTCGCGCGACCTCGCCGACTTCCCCGAACTCGAATACGGACTCGGCCTGTTCACCGACGACCGCGCAGCCAAGGACATCGCCCGCGTGCTGGCCGACGCCGCACGCGACACCGGCCGGGCCCCCGCGCCGCGCACCACCGCCCTCGTCGTCCCCGGCGATCCGGCCCTGCGCTCCCACTGCGCCCCCGGCGGCCCCGTCTTCGACGCCTTCTTCCGGCTCGTCGCCGACGGCGCCCGCCCCAGCACCGTCCTGGACACCCGCGCGGACGACCAGGACCACCTCGCCGCGCGCGGCATCACCGACGTCGTCACTCCCGAGCAGGTACTCCCCACCGTGGGGGAGCCGTACGACGCCTCGAACCCGTGACCGTGACCCACCCCTGACAACCCACCCGGTAACCGCACCCGGAACCCCGCAGGGAGCAGCCCGTATGCATGACGACCGCACGCTGGTGGAAGCCCGCCTCAGGCGTGTCCTCGACGAGCGCATCCGTCCCGCCCTGTACCCCGAGTCCGTCCCGCTGCAGGTCGCGGTGTGGCACGCCCCCGGCGAACCCGTACCGGTCGAGGAGGGACTCGCCGCCGAGCCCGGGCCGATCGAGGTGGGCGCGCGGTGGGGTGCTCCGTGGGGCACGAGCTGGTTCCGGGTGACCGGGACCGTGCCCGAGGCGTGGGCCGGGCGGACCGTCGAGGCCCTGCTCGACCTCGGCTTCGACGAGAACATGCCCGGCTTCCAGTGCGAGGGCCTGGTCCACCGGCCCGACGGCACCCCGGTGAAGGGCCTCAACCCGCGCAACCAGTGGGTGCGGATCGGCGCCCCGGTGGCGGGCGGGGAGGAGGTGGTCCTGCACATCGAGGCCGCCTCCAACCCCGTCGTCCTCGACTACCACCCCTTCCTGCCGACCCGGCTCGGCGACAGGGAGACGGCCGGCAGCGAGCCCCAGTACACGCTCACCCGCATGGACCTCGCCGTCTTCGACGAGACCGTGTGGCAGCTGGTCATGGACCTGGAGGTGCTCGGCGAGCTGATGGCCGAACTGCCGGCGGACTCCGCGCGCCGGTACGACATCGTGCGCGCCGTCGAGCGGGCCCTGGACGCCGTCGACCTCCAGGACGTGGGCGCCACCGCGGACCGGGCCCGGCAGCAGCTCACCGGAGTCCTCGCGGCACCCGCCGTGCCGTCCGCGCACCGGATCAGCGCCGTCGGGCACGCGCACATCGACTCGGCGTGGCTGTGGCCGCTGCGCGAGACGGTCCGCAAGGTGGCCCGTACGACGTCCAACATGACCGCGCTGATCGAGGACGAGCCGGACTTCGTGTTCGCCATGTCCCAGGCGCAGCAGTGGGCGTGGGTGAAGGAGCACCGGCCCGAGGTGTGGGCGCGGGTGAAGAAGGCCGTGGCCGACGGGCGGTTCGTGCCGGCCGGCGGGATGTGGGTGGAGTCGGACACCAACATGCCCGGCTCGGAGGCGATGGCCCGTCAGTTCGTGCACGGCAAACGGTTCTTCCTCGACGAGTTCGGCATCGAGAACGAGGAGGCCTGGCTGCCCGACACCTTCGGCTTCGCCGCCGGCCTGCCGCAGATCATCAGGGCGGCCGGCTCCAAGTGGCTCCTGACACAGAAGATCTCCTGGTCACAGACCAACAAGTTCCCGCACCACACCTTCCAGTGGGAGGGCATCGACGGCACCCGGATCTTCACCCACTTCCCGCCCGTCGACACCTACAACTGCTCGATGAAGGGCGGCGAGATCGCCCACGCGGCGCGGAACTTCAAGGACAAGGGCCGCGCCCGGCACTCCCTCGCGCCCACCGGCTGGGGCGACGGAGGCGGCGGCACGACCCGCGAGATGATCGCCAAGGCGGCCCGGCTGCGCGACCTGGAGGGCTCGGCCACCGTCGCATGGGAGACACCCCGTGCCTTCTTCGAGAAGGCCGAGGCCGAGTACCCCGAGCCGCCCGTCTGGGTCGGCGAGCTGTACCTCGAACTGCACCGCGCGACCCTCACCAGCCAGGCCCAGACCAAGCAGGGCAACCGGCGCAGCGAGCACCTGCTGCGCGAGGCGGAGCTGTGGGCGGCGACGGCCGCCGTCCGAACCGGATTCCCGTATCCCTACGAGGAGTTGGACCGCATCTGGAAGACGGTCCTGCTGCACCAGTTCCACGACATCCTGCCCGGCTCGTCCATCGCCTGGGTGCACCGGGAGGCCCGGGCGACGTACGCCCGGATCGCCGGGGAGCTGAACGGCGTCATCGACGCGGCCCAGCGGGCCCTGGCGGGGGAGGGGACCGCGGAGCTGCTCTTCAACTCGGCGCCGCACGGCCGCAAGGGCGTGCCCGCCGGAGGTGCCGGGGCGGCCAGCCTGCCGCAGGGTACGACGTGTACGACGCTGTCGCCCCGCACCGGAGGCGGATACGTCCTGCACAACGGCCTGCTCCGTGTCGAGATCGACGCCCGCGGCCTCGTCGTGTCCGCGTACGACATCCAGGCCGACCGTGAGACCGTCGCCCCCGGCCGGGCCGCGGGCCTCCTCCAGCTCCACCCGGACTTCCCGAACATGTGGGACGCCTGGGACGTGGACGAGTTCTACCGGAACACCGTCACGGACCTCACGGACGCGGAGTCGGTCCAGGCCGCTGACGGCGGCGTATCGGTGCGGGTCACCCGCGCCTTCGGCGCCTCCCGCGTCACCCAGGTGCTGTCCCTGCAGCCCGGTGAGCGGCGGCTGGTGATCGACACCGAGGTCGACTGGCACGAGACCGAGAAGTTCCTCAAACTGGCGTTCCCGCTCGACCTGCACGCCGAACGGTACGCGTCGGAGACCCAGTTCGGCCACGTGTACCGGCCGACCCACACCAACACCTCCTGGGAGGCCGCCAAGTTCGAGGCGTGCAACCACCGCTTCGTCCACCTCGCGGAACCCGGCTGGGGCGTCGCCGTCGTCAACGACTCGACGTACGGCCACGACGTGACCCGCACGGTACGCACCGACGGCGACCGGGGTACGACGACCACGGTGCGCGTCTCTCTCCTGCGCGCCCCGCGGTTCCCCGACCCCGAGACCGACCAGGGCGTCCACCGCTTCCGGCACGCACTCGTGCCCGGCGCGGCGATCGGGGACGCGGTCCGCGAGGGCTGGCGGCTCAACCTCCCGGAGCGGAGGATCACCGGCGCGCACGCGGTCGCTCCGCTGGTCACGGTCGACGACGACGCCGTGGTCGTCACGGCCGTGAAGCTGGCCGACGACGGCAGCGGCGATGTGGTGGTCCGCTTCCACGAGGCGCACGGGGGCCGGGCCCGCGCCACGCTCACGGCGGGCTTCGAGGTGGCGGACGTGACCGTGACGGACCTGCTGGAACGGCCGCTCGGCGACAGCGAGCCGCCGACGCGCGAGGGTGCGCGCATCACCGTACGGCTGCGGCCGTTCGAACTGGTGACGCTCCGGCTCCGCAGGTCGTGATCGGCTCCGCCGCGTGGGCGCGACCAGCCACGACGGCGCCGCAGACGAACGACGGCCCATCGCGGTACTTCCAGCGGGGCGCTCAGCCCCCGAGCTGGGCCCGCAGCCACTCCTCCACCTCGCCGACATGGGCCGCCGCGGCGGCCCTCGCGGCCTCCGGGTCCCGGGCGGCGAGGGCCCGGTGGATGGCGGCATGCTCGCGCCGGGTGCGCGCGAACGCGCCCTCCTCCTGGTAGCCCCGCCACACCCGGGCCCGGAAGGTGCGCGACGACAGCCCCTCCAGGATCGCGGCCATCGTCTCGTTGCCCGCCGCCGCGGCGATCTCGCGGTGGAAGGCGAGGTCGTGGGCGAGGATCTCCTCGGGGTCGTCGGTGGCGTTCATCGCCGTCAAGTGCTTCTCGACGGAGGCGAGTTGGCTGTCGGTGATGCGCGCGGCCGCGAGTGCCGTCGCCGTCGACTCCAGGATCCGCCGCACCTCCAGCAGCTCCACCAGCCGCGGCCCCCGGGACAGGTCGGCGACGACCCCGAAGGTCTCCAGCAGATCGCCGGCCTCCAGCGCGGTGACGTAGATGCCGGAGCCGTGCCGGGCCTCCAGGACGCCCAGCACCGTCAGCGCGCGGATGGCCTCCCGCATCGAGCTGCGCGAGATCCCCAGCCGGGCCGCGAGATCCCGCTCCGTGGGCAGCCGCTGGCCCGGCTCCAGCCGGCCCTCGGCGATCAACGCCTTGATCTCCTCGATGGCGCGCTGGGTCACCGTGCCCTTCTGCGGCACCTCTTCCTCGTCCATGCCGCTCCTCCTTCCCCCCCGGTGCGCCGCAGTCTAACCAGCCGAGTGGTCCGACCACTACGGCCGAAATCCTCGAATTCTCCGTGCACGAGGGTGTTGACTCGGCTCATTGGTCTGATAAGTATGCGGCGTCTGCTCGAACACCCTCAACGAGGAGCCGCGAGATGCCCGCCAGCACAGTGAGGAAGCGCAAGCGGTCACGGATCATCGGCGTGGCGGCCCTGGCCGCCGGCGCCTCGCTCATGCTCGCCGCCTGCGGCAGCACCAAGGACACCGCCGGCGCGGGCGGCGGGGGCACCGGCAAGGTCGGCGTGATCCTGCCGCTGCTGACCTCGCCGTTCTGGCAGTCGTACAACGACTACGTGCCCAAGATGGCGAGGTCCGAGGGCGTCCAGGTGCTGAAGACCGTCAACTCCAACAGCGACCCCTCGCAGCAGATCACCGACATCGGCAACGAACTCACCCAGGGCGTCAAGGGGTTGGTGGTCGCCCCGCTGGACAGCGCCGCCGTCCAGGCCGGGCTCGACCAGGCCGAGCGCAGGGGCGTCCCCGTGGTCGCCGTGGACGTCGCGCCCGACAAGGGCAAGGTCGCCATGGTGGTGCGCGCCGACAACGTCGCCTACGGCACGAAGGCCTGCGACTACCTCGGACAGCATGTGAGCAGCGGCAAGGTCGTGCAGATCATGGGCGACCTCGCCTCGGTCAACGGCCGCGACCGCTCCGAGGCCTTCCGGACCTGCGTGCGGAAGAAGTACCCGAAGCTCAAGGTGCTGGAGATCCCCGCCAAGTGGGAGTCCGACACCGCCGCCGCCAAGCTCGACACCCTGCTGAACGCCAACCCCGACATCAAGGGCATCTACCTCCAGGCCGGCGGCGTCTACCTCGCGCCGACCCTGCAGACACTGAAGTCCAAGAACATGCTCAGGACCGCCGGGCAGCAGGACCACATCACCATCGTCTCCAACGACGGCATCCCGCAGGAGTTCGACGCCATCCGCAAGGGCCAGATCGACGCCACGGTCTCCCAGCCCGCCGACGCCTACGCCCGCTACGGCCTGTACTACATCAAGGCGGCCATGGCCGGGAAGACGTTCCGGCCCGGACCCACCGACCACGGCTCCACGATCGTCAGACTGCCCAGCGGCATCCTGGAGGACCAACTGCCCGCGCCGCTGGTCACCAAGGCGAACGTCGACGACCCCGCGCTGTGGGGCAACACCGTCAAATGACCACGCCATTGGTGCAAGCGGAGGGCATCGTCAAACGGTACGGCCCCACCGTCGCCCTCGCCGACGGCCGCCTCACCGTCGTGGCCGGCGAGTCCCACGCCCTCGTCGGCCGCAACGGCGCAGGCAAGTCCACCCTGGTGGGCGTCCTCACCGGACTCCAGGCCCCGGACGAGGGCACCGTCCGCTTCGACGGCCGGCCCGCGCCCGCCCTCGCCGACCGGGACGCCTGGCGCCGCAGGGTCGCCTGCGTCTACCAGAAGCCGACGGTCGTCCCGGAACTGACCGTCGCCGAGAACCTGTTCCTCAACCGGCAGCCCACCGGCCGCGGCCTCATCAGCTGGCGCCGGCTGCGCCGCGAGGCCGCCGAACTGCTCGGCACCTGGGACGTGCACGTCGACCCGGAGGCCCGCACCGCCGACCTCCGGGTCGAGGACCGCCAAATGGTCGAGATCGCACGGGCGTTGAGCCTCGGCGCCCGGTTCATCGTGCTGGACGAGCCCACCGCCCAGCTCGACAACCGGGAGATCGAACGGCTCTTCACCCGCATGCGCTCCCTCCAGGACTCCGGCGTCACCTTCCTGTTCATCTCGCACCACCTTCAGGAGGTGTACGAGGTCTGCCAGACCGTCACCGTGCTGCGCGACGCCCGCTGGATCACCACCGCCCCGGTCGCCGACCTGCCGAAGGCGGCCCTGGTGGAGGCCATGGCGGGGGAGTCCGTCGCCGAACAGGCCGTACCGCGGCGGCGGGCCGGGGAGAGCGCCCCGGTCCTGCTGGAGGCGAGTGGACTTTCCTCACCGGCGTACGACGACGTCGACCTCACCGTGCGGCGCGGCGAGGTCGTCGGACTCGCCGGCTCCAGCGGCAGCGGCAAGACCGAACTGGCCGAGTCCTTCGCCGGGTTGCACACCCCGACCGGCGGCACCGCCCGACTGGACGGCGAGCGGCTGCCGTTCGGCGACGTACGGGCCGCCCTGCGGGCCGGGATCGGCTGCGTCCCGCGCGACCGGCACGAACAGGGACTGGTGTCCGGCATGAGCATCGGCGACAACGCCACGCTCGGCGTGCTGGACCGGCTCGGCCGGGCCGGGTTCGTCGCCACCGACCGGCGGCGCCGCTTCGCCGCCGACCTGATCGACCGCCTCGACATCCACACCGAGGGCCCCGACCAGCCCGTGTCCGACCTCTCCGGCGGCAACGCGCAGAAGGTCGTCATGGCCCGCGCCCTCGCCTGCGACCCCCGCCTGCTGATCCTGATCAACCCCACCGCCGGCGTCGACGTGAAGTCCAAGGAGTCGCTGCTCGCGCGCATGGACGACGCCCGTGACGACGGCACCGCCGTCCTCGTCGTCTCCGACGAACTCGACGACCTGCGCCGCTGCGACCGCGTCCTCGTCCTCTTCCACGGCCGGGTCGTCGCCGAGCACCCGGCCGGCTGGCGCGACCACGAGCTGATCGCCTCCATCGAAGGAGTTGACCATGGCTGAGACCCGGGCGGCCCCGCCGCTCGCGCCGAGCAAGACCCCGGACGCGCGGTCGGCCCGCACCGTGCTGCTGCGCCGGGCCCGCGAACTCGCCCTCGTCCCCGCGCTGTTGCTGCTCATGGTGCTCGGCGCCATGGTCAACGACTCCTTCCTGACCGAGCGCAACCTGATCTCGGTCCTCGGCGCCTCCGCCGCGCTCGCGATGGTCGTGCTCGCCGAGTCGCTCGTCCTGATCACCGGCAAGTTCGACCTGTCGCTGGAGTCCGTGGTCGGCATCGCCCCGGCCGTCGGCGCCCTGCTGGTGCTGCCCGCCGCCCAGTCCGGCTGGGGCACCGCATGGCCGACCGCGCTCGCCCTCCTCGCGATCCCCGTGGTCGGCGCGGCCATCGGTGCCTTCAACGGCGTCCTCGTCGTCAAGCTCCGGCTCAACGCCTTCATCGTCACCCTCGCGATGCTCATCGTGCTGCGCGGCCTGCTCGTCGGCGCCACCAAGGGCAAGACCCTGTTCGGCATGCCCGACAGCTTCTACTCGCTCGCCACCACCACCTTCCTCAACGTCCCGCTGTCCGTGTGGCTCGCCGCGGTCGCCTTCGCCGTCACCGGGTTCCTGCTCAAGTACCACCGCACCGGCCGCGCCCTCTACGCGATCGGCGGCAACGCGGACGCCGCCCGCGCAGCCGGCGTCCGCGTGGACCGCGTCATGCTCGGCGTGTACGTCGTCGCGGGCGTCCTCGCCTCGATCGGCGGCCTGCTCCAGACCGGCTACGTCGGCGCGATCAGCGCCAACCAGGGCCAGAACATGATCTTCACCGTGTTCGCGGCCGCGGTGATCGGCGGCATCAGCCTGGACGGCGGCAAGGGCACCATGTTCGGCGCCCTGACCGGCGTCCTGCTGCTGGGCGTCGTACAGAACCTGCTCACGCTCGCCCAGGTCCCCTCGTTCTGGATCCAGGCCATCTACGGCGGCATCATCCTCGTCGCCCTCATGATCGCCCGGGTGACGACGGGCCGCGCCCAGGACTGACGTCCGCCGCAGACGAGGGACCGTCACGCATCCGACGACCGAAAGGACTTCAGTGTCCCAGGCCCCCGCCCGCGTCACCGCGGTCGACACCCACGACATCCGCTTCCCCACCTCGCGCGAGCTGGACGGCTCCGACGCGATGAACCCGGACCCCGACTACTCGGCGGCCTACGTCGTGCTGCGCACCGACGCCGCCGACGGGATCGAGGGACACGGATTCGTCTTCACCATCGGGCGGGGCAACGACGTCCAGGTCGCCGCGATCGACGCGCTGCGCGACCATGTGCTCGGCCGGGACGTGGCCGAGCTGTGCGCCGACCCGGGCTCGCTCTTCCGGGACCTGATCGGCGACAGCCAGCTGCGCTGGCTCGGCCCCGAGAAGGGCGTGATGCACATGGCGGTCGGGGCCGTCGTCAACGCCGTCTGGGACCTCGCCGCCCGCCGGGCCGGCAAACCGCTGTGGCAACTGCTCGCCGACGCCGAGCCCGAATGGCTGGTCGCCCAGATCGACTTCCGCTACCTCACCGACGCCCTCACCCCCGACGAGGCCCTCGACCTGCTCAGAAGGGGGAGAGAAGGCGCCGCGGAGCGCCGGGCGAGGCTGCTGGAGCGCGGCTTTCCCGCCTACACCACCTCCCCGGGCTGGCTCGGCTACGACGACGACAAGCTCGGCCGGCTCGCCGCGCAGGCCGTCGCCGACGGCTTCACCCAGATCAAGCTGAAGGTCGGCGCCGACCTCGACGACGACATCCGGCGCTGCCGGGTCGCCCGCGCCGCGATCGGACCCGACATCCGGCTCGCCGTCGACGCCAACCAGCGCTGGAACGTGGACGAGGCGATCCGCTGGACCCGGGCCCTCGCCGAGTTCCGCCCGTACTGGATCGAGGAGCCCACCAGCCCGGACGACGTCCTCGGCCACGCCGCGATCCGCCGCGCCGTGGCGCCGGTGAAGGTCGCCACCGGCGAACACGTCCACAACCGGATCATGTTCAAGCAGCTGCTCCAGGCCGGCGCCCTCGACATCGTCCAGATCGACGCGGCGCGCGTCGCCGGCGTCAACGAGAACCTCGCGATCCTGCTGCTCGCCGCCAGGTTCGGCGTGCCCGTCTGCCCGCACGCGGGCGGCGTCGGACTGTGCGAACTCGTCCAGCACCTCTCGATGTTCGACTACCTGGCCGTCTCGGGCACCACCGACGACCGGGTCGTCGAGTACGTCGACCACCTGCACGAGCACTTCGTCACCCCGGTCGTCATCCGCGACGGCCACTACACGGCGCCCACCGGGCCCGGCTTCTCGGCCGCCCTGCGCCCGGAGTCCGTCGCACGCTACACGTACCCCGGCGGCACCTACTGGGCCGCCGACCCCGACACCCAGAAGGGACAGGCCGCATGAGCGACTTCGCGGGTCTGAAGGCCCTGGTCACGGGCGGCGCCTCCGGCATCGGCCGGGCCACCGCCGACCTCCTCGCCGCCCGCGGCGCCCAGGTCGCCGTCCTCGACCGGGACCTCACCGGCGTCGACAAGCCGCTCCTGGCGTACCGCGCCGACGTCACCGACGACACCTCGGTGCGCACCGCGGTGGAGCGCGCCGCCGAGGACCTCGGCGGGCTGGACGTCCTGGTCAACAACGCCGGCATCGGCGCCCAGGGCACGGTCGAGGACAACGACGACACCGAGTGGCACCGCGTCTTCGACGTCAACGTCCTCGGCATGGTGCGCACCGCCCGCGCCGCCCTGCCGCATCTGCGCGGCTCCTCCCACGCCGCGATCGTCAACACCTGCTCCATCGCGGCCACCGCCGGACTCCCGCAACGCGCCCTGTACAGCGCCACCAAGGGCGCCGTGTACTCCCTGACCCTCGCCATGGCCGCCGACCACGTCCGCGAGGGCATCCGCGTCAACTGCGTCAACCCCGGTACGGTGGACACCCCATGGGTCGGAAGGCTGCTGGACGCCGCCCCCGACCCGGCCGCCGAGCGCGCCGCCCTGGCGGCCCGCCAGCCCACCGGCCGCCTCGTCTCCACTGCCGAAGTCGCGGGCGCCATCGCCTACTTGGCCGGCCCCCTGTCCGGCGCCACCACCGGCACCGCGCTCGCCGTCGACGGCGGCATGCAGGGCCTGCGGCTGCGCCCGGCGGGACAGTGAACACGCTGGGCCGCAGCGGCGTCGCGGTCACCCCGCTCGGCCTCGGTGCCGCGCCGCTCGGCAACCTCTTCACCCCGCTGGACGACGAGCAGGCGGAACAGGCCGTGACGGCCGCCTGGCAGCGGGGCATCCGGTACTTCGACACGGCCCCGCACTACGGCCTCGGCCTGTCCGAACGCCGCCTCGGCGCGGCCCTGCGGGCGTACGACCGTACCCACTACACCCTCTCCACCAAGGCCGGCCGGCTCCTCGAACCCTCCGACGCCACCGGCGACGACCTCGCGAGCGGCTTCGCCGTCCCCGCGACCCACCGCCGCGTGTGGGACTTCAGCGCCGACGGCGTCCGCCGCTCCCTGGAGGCGAGCCTGACCCGCCTCGGCCTGGACCGCGTCGACGTCGTCTATCTGCACGACCCCGACGACCACGCCGAACAGGCCTTCCGCGAGGGCTACCCGGCCCTGGAGAAGCTGCGCGCCGAGGGCATGGTGGGCGCGATCGGCGCGGGCATGAACCAGACGGAGATGCTCACCCGGTTCGTCCGCGACACCGACGTGGACGTGGTCCTGTGCGCGGGCCGGTACACCCTGCTCGACCAGAGCGCCGGCACCGGACTCCTCCCGCTGGCCGCCGAGCGCGGGGTGTCGGTCGTCCTCGGCGGCGTCTTCAACTCGGGCCTGCTGGCCGACCCGAGGCCGACAGCCACGTACGACTACACCCAGGTGCCCGGCGAGCTGCTGGCGCGCGCCCGGCGCCTGAAGGCGGTCGCCGAGCGGCACGGCACCACCCTGCGGGCAGCCGCGCTCGCCTTCTCCGGCGCCCACCCGGCCGTCGCCTCCATCCTGGTCGGCGCCCGCTCGGCGGCCGAAGTGCACGACTGCGCCGACCAGTTCGCCGCCGACGTGCCCGCCGCGCTCTGGGCGGAGCTGCGGGAGTCCGGCACGCTGCCCCGAGAGGAGGGCCCGTCATGAGAGTCGCCCTGCACACCAAGGTCCGCGGTGACCGGATCGCCGACTACGAGGCCGCCCACCGCGAGGTCCCGAAGGAGCTCACCGCCGCCATCCGCGCCGCCGGTGCCACCTCGTGGACGATCTGGCGGTGGGGGTCCCCCCGCGCGAGCGAAGCCGAGCGTGGGGGAGGGACCGACCTGTTCCATCTGCTGGAATGCGAGGACTGCGCCCGGCTGCTCGCCGAACTGGAGCAGCTGCCCGTCAACGTGGCCTGGCAGGCCCGCATGGCCGAACTGCTCGACGTCGCGCACGACTCCCGGGGCGGCGCCGACGCCGGGCTGCCCGTCGTCCGGGAGCTGCCGTGACCGTCGACGCCCACCACCACGTCTGGGACCTCTCGGTGCGGGACCAGGACTGGATCCCCGAACACAGCACGCTGCGGCGGGACTTCGCCCTCACCGACCTCGAACCCGAGGCGAGCGCCGCCGGAGTCACCCGCACCGTCCTCGTCCAGACGGTCACCGTGCCCGAGGAGACCCCCGAGCTCCTGGCCCTGGCCGACCGCCACGACCTGATCTCCGGGGTCGTCGGCTGGACCGACCTGACCCGCCCGGACATCGCCGACGAACTGGCCCGGCTGCGGCGGCTCCCGGGCGGCGCCCACCTGAAGGGCATCCGTCACCAGGTGCAGGGCGAACCCGACCCGCGGTGGCTGCTGCGCGCGGACGTACGCCGGGGCCTGGCCGCGCTCGCGGACGCCGGTCTCGTCCATGACCTCGTCGTCCTGCCCCACCAGCTCCCGGCCTGCGTCGAGGCCGCCCGGTCGGCTCCCGGACTCACCTTCGTCCTCGACCACGTGGGCAAGCCGCCCATCGCCTCCGGCGCCCTCGAACCCTGGGCCACGCACCTGCGCGCCCTCGCGGCCCTGCCCAACACCTTCTGCAAACTCTCCGGCCTGGTCACCGAGGCCGACCCCGCCACCTGGACCGTGGCAGACCTGCGCCCGTACGCCGAGACCGCCCTGGCGGCCTTCGGGCCGGAGCGCGTGATGTACGGCTCGGACTGGCCGGTGTGCACACAGTCGGCGACCTACGCCCAAGTACTGGAATCGGCAAGGGAATTGACCGCAGGGCTCGGTGTGTGGGAGCGCACGGCCGTGTTCGAGGGCACGGCCCGGCGCGTCTACGGCCTCTGAGCCGGTTCGGCCAGCCGGACGGGCGGCAGGTACTCGCGCACATACGTCCGCTCCCAGCACGCGCCCGTCTCCCGCAGCTCCCGCCACGTGGTGTAGCGGTAGCGGAAGAGACGGGCCCGGACGAAGCGGGGCGGGGTGTCCGGCGGGAACGGGGAGCGGCGCAGCAGCCGCAGGGTGTCGCGGTCGTTCTCCAGCAGCCGCTCCACCAGAGCGCCGAACCAGTCGCCCGCGTAGGCGGGGGACAGCGCCGCGAACCACATCAGCCAGTCCAGCCGCAGATGGTAGGGCGCGAACTGGCGCGGCCAGTGCCGCACGTCCCCGGGCTTGCCCCGGAACTCGTACTCCCGCCAGTCCGCGTCCTCGCTCAGTGCGTCGTCCAGCGTGCCCTCGACGACCACCTCGTAACGGATCCGGCTGACGCTGCCGAACGCGCCGTAGGTGTTCACCAGGTGCAGCGGGTCGAAGGAGCGGTTCATGACCTGGCGGCGCGAGATCATGTTCGTCACCGGGTGGTAGCTCAGGAAGAGCAGCAGCGCGGCGAGCGCGAGCACCACGATCTCGTACCAGAGCGGAGCCGGGGGCGCGGACGGCGGAGAGCCGGGGAGCCGGAGCGCCGACAGGGCCAGCACGATGGTGATCCAGTTCAGCCAGGAGAAGTTGCCGGACAGCACCAGCCACAGCTGGGTGACGATCATCAGCGCGGCGGCGGCCGAGGCGACCGGCTGCGGGGTGAACAGCAGCACCGGGACGACCAGTTGGGTGACGTGGTTCGCGGCGACCTCGGCCCGGTGCAGGGGCTTCGGCAGGTGGTGGAAGAACCAGCTCAGCGGGCCCGGCATCGGCTGGGTCTCGTGGTGGTAGTAGAGGCAGGTCAGCTTCCGCCAGCAGGCGTCGCCCCGCATCTTGATCAGCCCGGCGCCGAACTCCACCCGGAACAGGATCCAGCGCAGCAGGAACAGCACCACGACCGGCGGCGCCACCGCGTCGTTGCCGAGGAACGCGGCCAGGAACCCCGTCTCCAGCAGCAGCGACTCCCAGCCGAACGCGTACCAGGTCTGGCCCACGTTGACGATCGACAGATACAGCGCCCAGGGCACCAGCCACAGCAGGATCCCGGCCCAGAGCGGCAGCAGGGAGTCCGCCCCGGCCAGCAGGGCCGCGGACACGGCGCAGCCCGTCCAGGCGCAGCCCGCGAAGAAGCGGTCCGAGTAGTGCAGTTGGAACAAGCCGGGCGCCTGCCGGAACGGCGCCCGCGCCACGAAGCGGGGGATCGGCAGCATGCCCCGCTCGCCCAGCAGGGCGCGGAACTGCCGGGCCGCCGTCAGGAAGGCGACGAGGTACAGCCCGGCCAGAGCCCGCTGGAGGACCAGCCGGCTCATCCCGTAGTCGGGAGCGGTGAACCAGTTCACGGCTGCGCGCCCTTCGTCGCGGCCACACCGCGGGCCGTCTCCATCATGACCGCCCCCGAGTTGCCAGCCAAACGGGTGCAAGGCAGACAATAGAGGGAAGTCACCCACAGTGATGCGGAGTGTACGGTGCGGATACCCGCCGGATCCATCGTCACGGCCCTGGCGCTCTCGGCCATGCTCGTCATGGCGGGCTGCGTCCGCCCGGGCGACAAGGTGGCCCAGGTGGGCGTGGAGGTCTACCTCCAGCCCGCCGCCGCCCAGGGTCCCGACCCCTTCACCGCCTCCACGGTCACCGAACCGATCCCCCCGGCCCGGCCGGGGACCACCGGCCCGGCCACGTCTCCCGGCGCGGGCAGCGGCCGTCCGAGCGCGTCCGCGGGTGCGGGCGGTGCCGACCCGGGGGTGAGCGCCGTTCCCGCCCCACCCGCACGCGCACCCGCCGTCGTCGTCCCTGCCGTGCCCGCCGCGCCGACCGTCCCCGGTGCGAGCGTCACCGGACCGGCCGCAGCCGCGATCCCCCAGCCGGTGCTGCCCGCCGTGCTCGCCGTCCTGCCCCTGCGGGCGGTGCGCTCGCTGTCCGGCGCGACCCCCGGCCTCTACGGCGGCACCGCGCGCGTCTCCGGCTGCGACATCGAACGGCAGATCGCCTATCTCAGGGCCGACCGGGACCGCGCCGGGGCCTTCGCCCGCGCGCAGGGGATCTCCGCGGCGGCCCTCCCCGGCTATCTGCGGGGCCTCGCCCCGGTCCTGCTGCGCGCCGACACCCGGGTCACCGGGCACGGCTACCGCGACGGGCAGGCCGCCGCCTACCAGGCCGTGCTCCAGGCCGGCACCGCCGTCCTCGTCGACGACCGGGGCATGCCCCGGCTGCGCTGCGCCTGCGGCAACCCGCTGGGGCCGCCCGCCCCGGGCCACGGCGGCATCGGCGCCCGCGGCCTCGCCTGGCCCGACTACCGGCCGGACCAGGTCGTCGCCGTGACCCCGGCCCCTCGCGCGGTCACCAGCATCACGATCGTCGACGTCCTGACACGCACCTGGATCGCACGCCGGATCGGCCGCGACGTCACCCACGACCGGATCGTCCCCGCCCCCGCCTCCTCGGCCACCGCGCTGCCCCCGGCCGACCCCGACCACGACGGCACCGCTCCGACGGTCGGCGCGCCGTCGTACAGCCTGCTGCCCGGTTCCCCGTCGAGCACCGGGGCGCCCACCCGCCCGGCCACCGCGGCCCCCGGGCTGGTCAGCCCGCAGCCCTCGCCGTCCCTCGGCCTCACCCTGGACACACCCGACGACCCCGACCCGCGGCACGACGACGGCCCGCCCGGCGGCCCCGGCGCGTGAGCGGCGGCACGCTCCGCCCGAACAGGCCCCGAAAGCTCTCCGATCAGGTCGAGGAATCCGGTAAATGCTGGCAAGGTGTCCCCATGGCTGATCGGGGAGCGCGTGCCCTGTCACTCCCGGAGGACTGGCCCGCCCACCCGGACCCGATTCTGGCGCTCAACCGCATGGGGACGTTCGACTGGGACCTGGACACGGGCCTGTTCCACATGGACGCCCAGGCCCACGAGGTGTTCGACCTGCTGCCCGAGGAGTACGACGGGCGCCCCGAGTCGCTCGCCGTCCGGGTGCCGCCGCCGGAGGCCGCCCGGCTGGACGCGGTGGTCGCCCGGGCCATCAAGGACGGCAGCGAGAACTACGGCGCCTACTTCCGCATCCGCCGCCGCGACGGCACCACGCGCTGGACCCGCACCCAGGGCTACATCCGCCGCGACGCCACCGGCCGCCCGCGCCGGGTCGTCGGCATCGTCCGCGACGCCACCGAGGAACTCGCCGACAGCTCCGCCCGCAGCCTGCGCGCCGCCCAGGACGAGGCGTTCCGCCAGCAGGCCGGCGTCGTCCAGGCCGTCTCCGCCGCCCTCGCCCACGCCCGCACCGTCCGGGACGTCATCGACGTCCTCAAGGACACCCACGGCATCCGCCGGCTCGGCGCGGCCAGCCTCGTGATGGGGCTGGTGGAGGCGGGCCGGATACGGCTCGTCGCCGAGGCTCCCGTCGGCAGCTTCGTCCCGGCCGACAAGGTGAACCGCATCGACGAGCCGTACCCGATGAGCGAGGTCGTGCGCACGCTGCAGCCGCGGTTCATCGAGTCCCCCGAGGAGTTCGCCGAGGGCTACCCGATCCTCTGGCCGCACCTCACCGACCTGCACATCACCTCGGCCGCCTATCTGCCGCTGATCGCCCAGGCCCGCCCCATCGGCGCGATGGGTCTGCTCTACGACGACCGGCGCGGCTTCTCCGCCGAGGAACGCGCCGTCCTGGTCGCCCTCGGCAGCAGCATCGCGCAGAGCCTCCAGCGGGCCATGCTCTACGAGCAGGAGAAGGACCTCGCCCAGGGCCTCCAGCAGGCCATGCTGCCGCGCACCATCCCCAGCGTGCGCGGCGCCGACATCGCCGTGCGCTACCGTGCCGCCACCGCCGGGGGCGCCCTCGGCCGGGACGTCGGCGGCGACTGGTACGACCTGATCCCGCTGCCCGGAGGACGGGTCGGCGCGGTCATCGGCGATGTCCAGGGGCACGACACGCACGCGGCGGCCGTCATGGGCCAGCTGCGCATCGTGCTGCGCGCCTACGCCGCCGAGGGACACACCCCGGCCACCGTGATGGCCCGCGCCTCGGTCTTCCTGCACGAACTCGACACCGACCGCTTCGCCACCTGCCTGTACGCCGAGGCCGACCTCGCCACCGGCGTCGTCCAGGTCGTCCGCGCCGGGCACATCGACCCGCTGATCCGGGACGGCGACGGCAGCTGCCGCCGGGTCCCGGTCCAGGGCGGGCTGCCGCTCGGCCTGTCCGCCGAGTTCGGCCGGCTGGAGTATTCCGTCACCACCCTCGAACTCGGCCCCGGGCACACCCTGCTGCTGTGCACCGACGGCCTCGTCGAGCGGCCCGGCGCCGACCTCGACGACGGCATGCGCGGCCTCGTCCGACTCGTCGGCGAGGGCCCGGACGACGTGCGGGACCTCGCCGACCGGCTGATCCGGCTGGCCGAGGAGCGCGGCGGCGACGACGACGTGGCGCTGCTCCTGCTGCGCCGCCGCGTCCCGGAGGCACCGAGGGCCGGCGGGCGGCTCCAGCAGCACGTGGCCCCCGGCTGCCCGGAGGCGCTGGCCCAGGCCCGGCACATGATCCGCGCCGCGGTGCGCGCCTGGGGCGTCCGGGACCGGTCCGACGAGATCGAGCTGGCCGCCGACGAGCTGATCACCAACGCCCTGCTGCACACCGAGGGCTCCGCGATCGTCACCCTGCGGGCGCTGGACGACGGCGACCACCGGCTGCGCATCGAGGTCGAGGACTCCTCCAGCGCCCTGCCACGGCGCCGCGACGCGGGCGAGGACGGCGTCTGCGGCCGCGGGCTGCTCCTCGTGGACCGGCTCGCCGACAGCTGGGGCGTGGAGGCACGCGGCAGCGGCAAGGCGGTGTGGTGCGAGTTCCGGATGCCCGCGCACATGTGATCCCACGGGCCCCGGATGGCACCCTGGACGTATGCCGGAACTGCCCGAAGTGGAAGCGCTCAGGGACTTCCTGACCGAGCACCTGGTCGGCCACGAGGTCGTGCGGGTGCTGCCCGTCGCCGTCAGCGTCCTGAAGACGTACGACCCACCGGTCGGCGCGTTCGAGGGCAGCCGGATCACCGCCGTGCACCGGCACGGGAAGTTCCTCGACCTCGCGGGGAGCTCCGGCCTGCACCTCGTCACCCATCTGGCCCGCGCGGGCTGGCTCCAGTGGCGGGACCGGCTCCCCGACGGTCCGCCCAAGCCGGGCAAGGGCCCGCTCGCGCTGCGCGTCGCGCTGGAGACCGGCGAGGGCTTCGACCTCACCGAGGCCGGCACCCAAAAGCGCCTCGCGGTGTACGTCGTGCGCGACCCGCACGAGGTCGGGGGCATCGCCCGGCTCGGCCCCGACCCGCTCGCCGACGGCTTCGACGAGGCGCGCTTCGCCGCCCTGCTCACGGGCGAACGGCGGCAGCTGAAGGGCGCCCTGCGCGACCAGTCCCTGATCGCGGGCGTCGGCAACGCCTACAGCGACGAGATCCTGCACGCCGCGAAGATGTCCCCGTTCAAGCTCGCCTCCTCCCTCACCCCGGAGGAGACCCGCCACCTCTACGGGGCCCTGCGCACCACGCTCACCGAGGCGGTCGAGCGGTCCCGGGGCCTTGCCGCCGGGCGCCTGAAGGCCGAGAAGAAGAGCGGGCTGCGCGTCCACGGCCGTACCGGCGAGCCCTGCCCGGTGTGCGGGGACACCGTCCGCGAGGTCTCCTTCAGCGACTCCTCGCTCCAGTACTGCCCGACCTGCCAGACGGGCGGCAAGCCGCTGGCGGACCGCAGGCTGTCCCGGTTGCTGAAGTGAGTCCCGTGCCGCCCCGGCCCTCAAGGCGCCTCAGTCCTGCGGCGCCTTGAGGCTCACCAGGGACTGGCCGTCGGTGGTGCGGACGTCGTAGCGGGCGATCTGGTCCGGGTGCAGCGGGGAGGACCCGAGCGCGGTGAAGGTGCCGGCGGCCGGCCCGGACTGGGTCCAGGTGCCGGCGACCTGTTCGGAGCCGTCCCGGCCGACGATCACGAACCGGCAGGTGTGCGGGCCGGTGCGGTCCTTGACCTTCAGCAGCAGCCGGCTGCCGGAGTCCTCGTCGTCGGCCGTGACCTCGGCCCACACCCCGGTCTTCGGATCGGTCGCCGCGGTGGCACGGGCGGCCGGCTCGTCATGGGCGGTGAAGGCCATGAGCCCGGAGCCGGCCGTGGCCAGCACCACGGAGGCGGCCAGGCCGTACAGGAAGCGGCGGCGGCGTACCCGCTGCCGGCGCGCGACCTCGCCGAGCAGCCGCTCCAGCAGCCGGGGTCCGGGCTGCGTCATGGGGTGCACAAAGCGCGGCGTGGCCCGGCGGTACAGCATCAACTGCCGTGCGGCAGGGCCGAATTCGGTCACCTGTGCCGCGCACTGAGGGCACTCCATGAGGTGGTCCTCGAAGCGGAAGGCGTCCGCCTCGTTCAGCACGCCGAGCGCGTACGCGCCGACGTCGCGATGCCTTTCCTGGGACCTCATGCCGAATCCTCGTGCCGATGGGTGCGGGTGGGGTTACTCCGTGCTCCCACCCGTACGCAGCCGACAGCCGAATCACTCAAGCCACCCGCAGAATCCCGGAGAGGAGATTCGGAGCGGCCCGGTCCCCGGATTGGTCCGGTTTCCAAAAAAGTCAGAACAGGTGGATCGCCAGGTGCCCGAGCGGCAGCCCGAGCCGCCAGGCCGCGGTCCACACCTTCGGCCCGTCGTCCTCGCCGAGCGCCCCCGGGCCGCCCGGCACCGCGTCCAGGTCCGGTGCGAGCAGCTCGGTCTCCTCCAGCCAGCGCCAGGCCTGAGCCGCGAGGGCGAGGTCGGGCGAGCGGGTGCCGGTCCCCTCGGCCCGGGCGGTCAGCTCGGCCATGCGCGTGCGCACCCACTCCTGCCACTGCTGGTCGTACGCCGTCAGCGACAGCCAGGTCTCCAGCTGGGAGATCACGCGGATGCCGGACAGCTCCCCGTCGGTGTCGGAGAGGAAGACGGTCAGCGCCAGCGCGTCCCGGCCGGCCCGGAACTCGAAGGACGTCGGCGGCATGAGGTCGCCGGTGCGCAGCAGCTCGTCGGCGATGTACTCGGCATACAACCAGGCCATGGGAACGGCCAGTTCACCGCCGTCGGTGCCGTCCGTGCTCTCGTGCCCTCTGTGCAGCATCCCTTCCTGCCCTTCCTTCGGTGCGTGCGCGTGGCCCGGCCCCGTCGGGGCGGAGCCCCGGCCCGCCCGGAAACGCGGATGAGGACAGCCCATTGCCCCGATGGGGGGCTCAGCAAGGCGCTTTGCCGAGGTTTGACCCGGCCTCCGGTTTCAGTGCAGGTCGGCCGCGTAACCCGGCAGGACCCGGCGCAGCGCGCGCAGCGCGTAGAACGCGCGGGATTTCACGGTACCGGGTGGTACGCCCAGGGTCTGCGCCGCTTCCGCCACACTGGCCCCGAGGAAATACACCAGTACGAGGACGTCACGGTGCTCCGGCGTGAGTGTCTTCACAGCTTCGCGCACATCGAGCATCTGCGCGGCCCGTTCGGCATGATCGGCGGTCACCCGGGCGGTCTCGGGGACCTCGCCGCCGTCCTCGGGCGGTCGTGCCTGCCGGGCCCGCCGGGCGTCGATCGCGAGCCGCCGGGCGACGGTCAGCAGCCAGGGCCGTACCGAGTCGAAGTCGTCGGCGTGCAGGGCCTCCGGATGCTGCCAGGCGCGCACCAGGGTCTCCTGGACGAGGTCCTCGGCGCGCTGCCGGTCCCCGTCGCAGAGCCGGAGCAGCAGGGCGAACAGGGGTCCGCCGTGCTCGCGCTGGAGCGCGGCCAGTTCGTGTTCGGCGGTCGTCGTCCCACGGGCCGGTGCGGCCGGCCGGTGGGTGAGCGGGGATGCGGCCGTCATGGCCGTATGCCAGCGCGGCGCGCGGCCGGGGGACAGGGGGCGGGCAGGGCCGTGCGACGGGCGGTCGATCGCGTCGGCGAACGGTCGGACGGGCGGCCTGCGCGGGGAACCGGATGGGCTAAGCAGGGCCCTGGTCCGTTTATCCGCGGAGCCGACTCCGTACCCATAGGAAGGTGATGGATAGTCAGTAAATACGATTTTATGGGGTGAGCTGATGTTCGGACGCAGACACCTGGTGGCCCTGGCCCTCACCGCCGCCCTCACGGCCGCGGCCGCCGGCGCGAACCACCTACGGCAGGAGTCCGGGCACCCCGCCCCGGCCGGCTCCGCCCGTTCCCTCGGCCGCGGCTTCACGCTCGTCGCCTCCGGGGACATCCTGCCGCACACCTCCGTCATCGACCAGGCGGCCTACTACGCCGCCGGGCGCGGCTACTACTTCGGGCCCATGCTCACCGAGACCGAACCCGCCCTCTCCCGCGCGGACCTGGCGCTGTGTCACATGGACACCGCCTTCGGTGCCGACGGCCACTACTCCGGCTACCCCGTCTTCGCGTCGCCGCCGCAGCTCGCCCGGGGCCTCGCCGCGGCCGGCTACGCCGGCTGCTCCACCGCCTCCAGTCACGCCCTGGACGACGGCCCCGCCGGCGTCCGGCGCACCCTGGACGCCATGGACGCGGCCGGGCTGAAACACGTCGGCACCGCCCGCAGCGCGGCCGAGGCCCGTGCGGTCACGCTTCTGAGGGCCGGCCCGGCCAGGGTCGCGCACCTGTCGTACACCGTCGGCACCGAAGGCCGCCCGCGGCCGGCCGGCGAGCCCTGGGCGGTCAACGTGATCGACGAGCGGCGGATGATCGCCGACGCCCGCGCCGCCCGGCGGGCCGGCGCCGACGTCGTCGTGGTCTCCGTGCACTGGGGCACCGAGTGGCAGCGTGAGCCGAGCGTGCAGCAGCGCGCCCTCGCCCGGCGGCTCACCGCCTCCGCCACCGCCGGACGCCCGGACATCGACCTGATCCTCGGCACCCACCCCCATGACCCGCAGGCCTACGAGAAGGTCAACGGCACCTGGGTGATCTACGGCATGGGCGAACAGATCGCCGGCGAGCTGGCCGACCGCGGGGGGATCCGGAGCCCGCGCGGCAACGCGTCCACCCTCGGCCGCTTCACCTTCGCCCCGCCCGCCCGGCCCGGCGGTCGCTGGCGGGTCACCAGGGCCGAGTTCGTCCCGCAGTGGTACGACCTCGACTCCGGGCGCGTGCTCGACGTGAACCGGGCCATCGCCCACGGCGCCCGGCTGGAGGCGGTGCGCGACCGCATCCGGGACGTGGTGCTCAGCCGCGGCGCCGGCGAGGACGGACTGACCATGGGGGAGTGATCAGCGCGTCGTTCCCCCGGCGGACGGCTGCCCGGCCAGCGCCGAGCGCCGGTAGGAGTAGCCGAAGTAGATGACGCACCCGATCACGAACCACACCGCGAACCGCACCCAGGTCTCCCACTGCAGATACGTGATCAGCCAGATCGAGAAGACCACGCCCAGCGCGGGCACCACCGGCATCCCCGGGGTGCGGAAGGTGCGCGGCAGCTCCGGCTGCCGGTAGCGCAGCACGATCACGGCCGTGCACACGACGACGAACGCCAGCAGGATGCCGATGTTGGTCAGCTCGGCGGCCGAGCCGATCGGCACGAACCCGGCGATGGCCGCCGAGCCCGCCCCGACGATCCAGGTCACCCGGGTCGGCACATGCCGGGTCGGGTGGGTCTTGGCGAACCACTTCGGCAGCAGCCCGTCGCGGGACATGGAGAACCACACCCGGGTCACGCCCAGCATGAACGTGAACATCACGGTGAGGATGCCGATGATGGCGCCCACCGCGATCACGTCCGCCAGCCGGTCCAGACCCACCGACTTGAACGCGGTCGCGAAGCCGCTCTCCTTGTTGATGTGCCGGTAGTTCTGCATGCCGGTCAGCACCAGGCAGGCCGCCACGTACAGCACCATCGAGATCGCCAGCGAGTAGAGGATCGCCTTCGGCATGTGCCGCTGCGCGTCCTTCGACTCCTCGGCCGCCGTCGACATGGCGTCGTAGCCGAACACGGCGAAGAACACCGTGGCCGCGCCGGTGAAGGCGCCGCCGATGCCGTACGGGAAGAACGGGTGGTAGTTCGCGGTGTCGATGTGGAAGAAGCCCACCGCGATCACCAGCAGCACCACCAGCACCTTCAGCCCGACGACGAGGGTCTCGAAGCGGGCCGCGCTGCGGATGCCCAGGTTCAGCAGCCAGGCGATCAGCAGGCACAGGATCGCGGCGAACAGGTCGACCCGGTGCCCGTCCCCGGTGCCGGGCGCGCCCAGCATCCAGTGCGGCAGATGCGCGCCCGTCTCCCCGACCAGGAAGCTGAAGTAGCCCGAGATGCCGATCGCGACGACCGCCACGATCGCGGTGTACTCCAGCAGCAGGTCCCAGCCGATGAACCAGCCCGCGAACTCGCCGAGCACCGCGTAGCCGTAGGTGTACGCCGAGCCCGCCTTCGGGATCAGCCCGGCGAACTCGGCGTACGACAGCGCCGCGCACGCGCTCGCCACACCGGCGATCAGGAACGACACCAGCACCGCGGGGCCGGCCGTGCCGTTGGCCACCGTGCCGGCCAGGGTGAAGATGCCGGCGCCGATGATGCCGCCCACGCCGATCGCGGTGAGCTGCCACAGGCCGAGCGACCGGTCCAGCCGTGGTCCCTCCCGGACCTCCGTGTCCTCGATGTGCTCGATGGGTTTGCGGCGGAGAATTCCTTCACCCGCGCGGAGCCTGTCCATGAGCCTCACCTCTTCGCCGATGGCAAACGGCTGACGGCGGATCATGATGGCTCAGCCGCGACCCGTACGGAAGACGCCACGCACGACTGCGTCGGGCAGGGGGCGGGTGCCCCGGAGACCGCCACCCGCCCTTCCCACCACGACAGCGACCCCTCGCCGCGCCGCCCCCCGCCGAGCCACCGCCTCCCGGCCGCCCCACCGTCGCCGTACCCCGCGCCGTCGGCCCGCTCGGGCTCACCGGCGTCCGTGTGTGGGGGGCCGGGGCAGTGGCTGGTCCGATCGTCTCCCGGCCGTGCCGCCGCGGATGCCGTCGGATGCCGTTCGCCGTCGGCGTGCCCCGCGCTCTCGGCCCGCTCGGGCTCACCGGCGTCCGTGTGTGGGGACGGTGGCAGCGGCTCGGCTGATCGGCCGTGCCGGTGTGTTCGCGCCCGTTCTCGGCGCCGCTCCGCCAGGCCGTGCGGCTCGCATCCGCGCGCCACTCGGCCTGGTGCCGGCGAGGCCCTTGCCGAACCGGCCCCGACACCGTCCCGCAGGGGCCGCCGGCGGTACGCACCGGTCCGGGCACAGGGCCCCGTGGCGTTCGGTTCGGTCTACGGGACGACCGTCACCGGCCAGCGGCCGGCCTTCACCAGGCGGACCGCCACCGAGCCGATGATCCGGTGCCCGGCCTGTTCCGAGGCGCCGACGACCACCGCGTCCGCCTTCAGTTCGTCGGCCGCCTTCACCAGGCCGGTGTAGGGGTCGCCGCGGAAGGTGTGGAACTCCCAGCGCACCTCGAATATCCCCTTGACCCGCTCCGCCGCCTCCCGGATCTGCGCCACCAGGTCCTCGGCGATCTCGTCGGTCGTCTCCGCCACCGGCGCCCCCAGCGCCGCCCCTGCCGCGAGCACCGGCTGCACGTACACCACGGCCAGCAGCGCGTGCTGACGCCGGGCGAGCCCGCCCGCGTACGACGCGGCGCGCATCGAGGAGTCGGAGCCGTCCACACCGACCACGATGACCTTCGGCCCGTCCGTGCCACGCTCGAACTGGTGCGCGTGCGAATGCGAGTGCTGCCCCTGCTGTTCCGTCACGGTCCGAGGCTATCGGAACCCGTCCCTCCCGCTCGGACACGGGCGGTCTCTCGACGGGCGATCCGCCCGGGCTCTTCCTACAGTCGGAACCATGACCGCGAGCGCGCAGCCCGCCGCACAGAGGGACCCCACGGCGCCGGTACGCCCGCCCGCAGGCGGGCGCCTCGGCTGGGTGCCCGAGGCCTTCGCGACCCTCTTCGGCGCCGTCGGCCTGCTGTGCGCCCTGCTGGCGCTCATCGAGCCCCTGCGGCGCCTGTTCCGCCCGGTCGCGGAGGCCCTTGAGGTGCTCCTGGTGCCCATCAGCGCCAACCTCGCCTACGCCGTCTTCCTCTTCCTGCTGGCCGGTGCCACCGCCGCCCGCAAGAAGGTGGCCTGGTGGCTGATCGTCGTGTACCTCGGCCTTCTCGTCCTCACCGACGCGCTCGCCGTGGGCGTCGGCATGTACACCGACGCGCTGCTGTCCCTGGTGGTGTCCGCCCTGCTGCTGGTCCTGCTCGTCGTGGCCCGCGCGGAGTTCTACGCCGCCTCCCGCCGCGCCGCCGTACGCCGGGCCCTCGGCGTGCTGGTGGCGGGCCTCGTCGTGGCGACCCTGCTGGGCTGGGGCCTGGTCCTGCTGTTCCCGGGCACGCTCCCGGCGAGCGAGCATCTGGCCTGGGCGGCCGACAGGGTGTGCGGCGGACTGGTCTCCGAGGGCACCTTCACCGGCCGCCCGCCCCGCCAGGTCAGCTTCGTGCTCGGCCTGTTCGGCGCCCTCGCCCTGCTCAACGCCGCCGCCACGCTCTTCCGCTCCCAGCGCCTGGAGGCCGCCCTGCACGACGACGAGGAGGCCCGCATCCGCGCCCTCCTCGCGCTCTACGGCGAGCGCGACTCCCTCGGCTACTTCGCCACCCGCCGGGACAAGGCCGTCGTCTTCTCGCCCAGCGGCAAGGCCGCCGTCACCTACCGCGTCGAGGCCGGGGTGTGCCTGGCCAGCGGCGACCCCGTCGGCGACATGGAGGCCTGGCCGCACGCCATCGCCGCCTGGCTCGACCTCGCCCGCCGCTACGCCTGGGCGCCCGCCGTGATGGGCGCCTCGGAGGACGGAGCCCGCGCCTACGCCCGCGCCGGGCTCGGCGCCCTCCAGCTCGGCGACGAGGCGATCGTGCACATCGCCTCCTTCGACCTGGACGGCCGCGACATGCGGGTCACCCGGCAGGCCGCGCACCGGGTCGCCCGCACCGGCGCGACCTGCCGCATCCGCCGCCACTCCAGCCTCGGCGAACGGGAGATGGAGGAGATCGTCGACAAGGCCGACGCCTGGCGCGACACCGAGACCGAACGCGGCTTCTCGATGGCCCTGGACCGGCTCGGCGACCCCGCCGACGGCGACTGCCTGCTCGTGGAGGCCCTCTGCGAGGACGGCCGGCTCCTCGCCCTGCTCTCCTTCGTGCCCTGGGGACGCGACGGCATCTCCCTGGACCTGATGCGCCGCGACCGCGCCGCCCCCAACGGGGTCATGGAGTTCATGGTCGCCGAGCTGTGTGCCGCCGCCCCCAAGCTGGGCGTGCGCCGGATCTCGCTGAACTTCGCCGTCTTCCGCTCCGTCTTCGAGGAGGGCGCCCGCATCGGCGCCGGACCCGTCCTGCGGCTCTGGCGCCGCCTGCTGCTGTTCTTCTCCCGCTGGTGGCAGCTGGAGGCCCTCTACCGCTCCAACGCCAAGTACCACCCCGAGTGGTACCCGCGCTTCATCTGCTACGGCGACACCGCCGCCCTCGCCCGCATCGGCCTCGCCTCCGGCATCGCCGAAGGGTTCGTCTCCGTACCGTCGCTGCGCAAACTCTGGGGAAAGGGGCACCCGAGGGCCGGGCAGCGGCCCGCCACCACCGCGGGGCTGCCGCCCCTGACGGTGCTCGGCCTCGAAGAAGGGGACCGCGCCGGTGCCCTGGCGGGCGGCCCGGGCCTGCCCGACCAGGTCCGCGTCCGCCGCCGCACCCTCGACCGGCTGCGCGCCGCCGGCACCGATCCCTACCCGGTCGGCGTCCCCGCCCCCACCCACGCCCTCGCCGACGTTCCCGAGGGCCAGGACGTCACCGTCGCCGGCCGGGTCATGCTGGTACGCGACTTCGGCGGCATCGTCTTCGCGGTGCTGCGCGACTGGTCCGGCGACCACCAGATCGCCCTCAGCCGCAGCGAGGCAGGGCCCGAGCTGGACCGCTTCACCGCCGACGCCGACATCGGCGACCACGTCACGGTCACCGGCCGGGCCGGCCGCAGCGACAAGGGCGAGCCCACCGTCTTCGTCACCTCCTGGCAGCTCACCGGCAAGTGCCTGCGCCCGCTGCCCGACAAACGCCGCGGCCTCGCCGACCCCGAGGCCAAGGTCCGCCGCCGCTATCTCGACCTCGCCACCAGCCCCGCCGCGCGCACGGTGATCCGGGTGCGCTCCGCCGTCGTACAGGCGCTGCGCCAGGGCCTGCTGGACCGCGGCTACGTCGAGGTCGAGACCCCGATGCTCCAGCAGATCCACGGCGGCGCCAACGCCCGCCCCTTCACCACCCACATCAACGCCTACGACCTCGACCTCTACCTGCGCATCGCCCCCGAGCTGTATCTGAAACGGCTGTGCGTCGGAGGCCTGGAGAAGGTCTTCGAACTGGGCCGCACCTTCCGCAACGAGGGCGTCTCCTACAAGCACAACCCCGAGTTCACGATGCTGGAGGCCTACCAGGCGCACGCCGACTACACCGTGATGCTCGACCTCACCCGCGAACTGATCCAGGGCGCGGCGAGCGCCGCCCTCGGCTCCCCGGTGGCCCGCAAGGACGGCCGGGAGTACGACATCTCCGGCGCCTGGCCGGTCAAGACCGTGTACGGGGCGGTCTCCGAGGCGCTGGGCGAGGAGATCGGTCCCGGCACCGAACTGCTGCGGCTGCACCGGCTGTGCGACCGCGCCGGGGTGCCGTACACCGCCGACGACACCCCGGCCGACGTCGTGCTGGAGATGTACGAGCGGCTCGTCGAGGAACGCACCCGGCTGCCCACCTTCTACAAGGACTTCCCGACCGACGTCTCCCCGCTGACCCGCCCGCACCGCACCGATCCGCGGCTCGCCGAGCGCTGGGACCTCGTCGCCTTCGGCACCGAACTCGGCACCGCCTACTCGGAGTTGACCGACCCCGTCGAGCAGCGCCGACGGCTCACCGAGCAGTCGCTGCGGGCCGCCGGCGGCGATCCGGAGGCGATGGAGCTGGACGAGGACTTCCTGGAGGCCCTGGAGTACGCGATGCCCCCGACCGGCGGCCTCGGCCTCGGCGTCGACCGGCTCGTCATGTTCCTGACGGGGCTGACGATCCGGGAGACCCTGCCGTTCCCGCTGGTGCGCCGCCGCTGAGGCCCGGCTCCGGGTCCGTCGTGCGGGCGGTGCGCAGGGGCAGGGCCAGCAGCGCGACCAGCGCGGCGGCCAGACACAGCGCCGTACCGAGGCCGAAGCAGTGCCGGACCTCGGTCGCGAGGGCGGCCCGGTACTCCGCCGGACCGTGCGGCCCGGTGGCCGGCGTGTGCTGCAGGGTGACCGTCATGACGCCGGCGAACAGGGACGTGCCGAGACCGGCGCCGAGCTGCCGGGAGGAGTTCAGCGCCCGGGGGAGCGCGCCGCTGCCCGACCGCGCGAAACCGGCCGGCAGGGCGAGCACACCGCAGCCGAAGGCGACCAGCAGCAGCGGCAGTTGCACCGCGCCGAAGCCGTAGCCCGCGCCCGGCAGGCTCAGCAGCACGAACCCGACGGCCGCCACCGCACAGGCCCCGGCCACCGTCCCCGCCAGACCGACACGGGCGGCCAGGCGCGGCAGGACCGCGCTGCCCGCGACCACCCCGGCCACGGCGGGCAGCAGCGCCCAGCCGACCCGCATCGGGGAGAGCCCGCCGAGCAGTTGGAGGACGAACGTGAGCAGGAGCACGACCCCGGCCAGGCTCGCCGCCAGCAGCGCCACCACGGTGTAGGCACCGAACGCGGCCCGCTCCCGGGACAGCAGGGCCGGCACCCGCTCGCCGCGCCACGCGAGGCCCAGCACGGAGGGCAGCACCGCGGCGCCCACGGCGATGAGGACGACCGTCGTGACGGACACGCTGCGACCGCCGAGCCAGTCCGCGAACCAGGCCAGGAAGCCCAGCGGCACGACGGCCAGCGCGGCACCGGCCAACCGGGCCCGGGCGGCGGGCGCGGGCGCCGTCTCGGCCAGCGCCACCGGGGTCAGCACCAGGAGCGCCAGCCCGGCCGCGGCCTGGACCCAGAAGACCGTGTTCTCCGTGTCGACGGTGTCCAGCAGCACGGTGCACGGCAGCAGTACGGCCGGGGTGGCGCAGGCGACGACCGCGAAGTGCACGTTCAGCGCCCGGTCCCGGTCCCGGCCCTCGGGATGCGTGGCGTCGATCAGCGCGAGCGCGCCCGCCGTGATGACCGCCGCCGCGACACCCTGCACCGCCCGCGAGGCGAGCAGCACCGAGGCGTCGGACGACAGCGCGGGCGCCGCCGCGGCGAGGCTCGACAGCGCGAACCCGCCCATCAGCACCCGCCGGTGCCCGAACGCCCGGCCGAGCGCCCCCGCGAGCACCGGCAGCGCGGCGAAGCACACGCTGTACGCGGACAGCAGCCAGGTCAGCCCGGAGAACGACAGCTCCCGGTCGTGCTGGATCAGCGGCAGCCCCACCGCGAAGACGGTTGTGTCGAAGACGACCAGGATCTGCGCGACGGCCAGCAGTACCACGGCCAGTGTGCCGCGTGCTCCCCGGTCCGGCGCCCCGTTCGTTCCCCCGGCACTTCCCGCGGTCGTTCCCCCGTGCGCGGCCAACTCGGCTCGCCCCCCTGTGTGTCATGGCAGTTGCTGTGGACTGATTGCTTATCAGACGCTTACGCGCGGGGCCACAGCGGCTCCCGTGCTCGGCCGACCGGGTGCTTTCCCGCCGCCGCACCAGTGTCGTTGTGGTGCGCCGGAGTCCGGCGGGGCGACTGATGACTCATGCAGAAGGATCAGTTGCTCACGCGGCGCCGGATGCTCCTCGCCGGGGCCGCCGCGCTGGGGGCCGCGGGTGCCGCCGGGGCCGTCGTCGCGGGCGGCGACGAGGAGACCGCCCCGCCGGCCGCCGCCCCCGGTCCGCAGGCCCGTCAGGTGCCCAAGTCCTCGGCCTTCCGGCTCCAGCCGCTCACCGGCTACGGCCCGCCGCGCGCCTCACCCCGCAGGCTGAAGGTCCGCACCGAGCCCGTGCTCCGGATCTCCGGGCGCGGCCGGCACATGATGCTGACCTTCGACGACGGCCCCAACCCGGACTACACCCCGCACATCCTGGACACCCTCGCCAAGTACGACGTGCGGGCCATGTTCTTCCTGTGCGGCGAGTGCGTCGTCGAGAACAGGGAACTGGTGGCCCGGATGGCCGAGGAGGGCCATGTCGTCGGCAACCACACCTGGACCCATCCGCTGCTGACCGCCCTCAGCCGCAGGGAGATCCACGACGAGATGGCGAGCACCAGCGACGCCATCGAGGACACCTACGGCGAACGCCCCCAGTGGTTCCGGGCCCCCTACGGCGCCTGGAACCGGGCCGCCTTCCAGCTCGGCGCCGCGATGGGCATGGAGCCGATGGCCTGGACCGTGGACACCACGGACTGGACGATGCCGGGCACCTCCACCATCGTCGACCGGGTGGAGCGCGGCGCCGCCCCCGGGGTCGTGGTGCTCTCCCACGACGCCGGGGGCGACCGGTCGCAGACCGTCCGCGCCATCCGTGAATGGCTGCCCCATCTCCTCGACTCCGGATATCACCTGACCGTGCCGGCCAGACGCGTGTGAGGGGTGCGCGGCCCGTCCCCGGGGATGCGCCGGCCCGGCCGTGGTGGATGTCAGTCCACCGCGACCAGGCGGGCGAAGACGACGAGATTCCCGTCGTAGCCGTGCCGCTTCGAGAAGCCGCCGCCGCAGGTGATCAGGCGCAGTTCCGCGGTGCCCTTCGAGCCGTACACCCGGTCACCGGGGAAATGGGCCTTCGGGAACACCTCGATGCCGTAGACCTCGAACACCGCGGTCTTCCCGTCCTTGCGCAGGACGTCGATCCGGTTTCCCTTCCTGAGGGTTCCGAGTCCGTAGAACACCGCGGGACCGCGCCGGTTGTCGACGTGCCCGACGATGACGGCCGTGCCCTTCTCGCCGGGGGAGGCGGCACCGGTGAACCAGCCCGCGAGGCCGGCGTCGTCGGGCGGGGGCGCGCCGATCCAGCCGGCGGCGTCCAGGCCGACCGGCATCACCGGCGCGTCGACCCGGATCGCGGGGATCCGCACGCGGTCCGCCCCGGAGAACGGGAGCGGCGCCGCATGCGCGGCCCGGACGCCCGTGCCGGTGCTGGTGCGGGTGTCCGGGGCGGCCGCCGAAGCGGGCTGCGGCGGGCCGGCGTCGAAGTCTCCGGAACCATTGCGGACGAGTGCCAGCCCGGTCAGCAGAACAAGCGCCAGCACGCCCCACGGGGCGTGGCGACGCCGCCGCTGCTCTTCTTCGGCAAGCTCGGACCAACCGGACGCAGACATTCGCCTTCCCTTCTCGCCGCGGTCGCCGCCGCGTGCGTCGCGTATGGGAAAACGCTAAATCCCGCGCGGGCCGAGGACGACGGGGCGATCGGCGAACGGGTGGCCCGCGGGGCCTTCGGTGCGCCATCCGAGTTGCCGTTTCCGGGACTTTTCTGACGGTCCGTGACCTGCGGGAATATCTGATTGTGTGCTTTTGGTCCGGCGTGTTGTCTCACCAGGACGGACTATTCTCGGCATGCGGGCGTGTTCCGGGGGTCCGAAGGCCGCTTCCGGGCGGTGGAAGCCGATGTGACGCCCGCGGTCCTGCGCATGCGCGAAGGCCGGTGCGGCAGCGGGTGTCGCTGCTCGTACCGGCCTTGCGGTCGTCCGACTCCGGGATCAGTAGGCGGAGTTGACGTTGTCGATGGAGCCGTAGCGGTGGGCGGCGTAGTTGGCGGCCGCGGTGATGTTGGCGACCGGGTCCGTGACGCTCTGGGCGGTGCCGGAGACGTGGTAGGCGTTGAAGGTGGGGTCGATGACCTGGAGCAGGCCCTTGGAGGGGGTGCCCTTCTGCGCGTTCACGTCCCAGTTGTTCTGGGCGGCGGGGTTGCCGCCGGACTCGCGCATGATGTTGCGCTTGAGGCCGTCGTAGCTGCCCGGGATGCCCTTGGCCTTCATGATGCCGAGGGCCTGCTTGATCCAGCCGTCGAGGTTGCCGCTGGTGCCGGCGGTGTGGTTGCTGGAGGCGGTCTTGGCCACCCGGGCGGGTGCCTGCGCCATGTCGGCGGCGTGCGCGTTTGCGGGCATCAGGGTGACGGCGGCGGCCGCGATGCCGGTGGCGGTGAGGCCGGTGAGGGTGAGGGTGCGCAGGCGGGTGGTGAGGGCGGTGTTGATGGCCATGTGGAAGGAACTCTCCAGTGGGGGTCGTCGTCGGAGGGGCGGGGCCCCGCGCTGTGGGCCGGAGCGGGCGGGTGCGGTGTCTCTTCGCCCGGTCCGTTTCGTGGCTTCCAGCAACGACAGCAATGGTTAGCGGGGCGCGGGCCGGAGCGCAATGATGTGACGTACTACCCCACTTCGGAGATATGTCCGTTATTTATGATTTTGCGGGCTTTCTGTGCTGTTCGGGAGGGTGTGGTGCTACGAGGCGCGATAGGACGTGATCTGCGTCCTATGGGTGCCGTCACAGGCGAAGGCCCTGTCTGAGCCCTGCCGGGCCCTTTCGAGCCCTCGCCCGGGGTTCGGCCGGCTCCTAGGGAAATACAGGGTTTCGGGGAGGTGCGGCGGCAGGGCCCTCGACCCCGCACGCGGGGCTTCGTAGCGTGCCTTGCCTGAGGATGCGGGCGGACCGTCCGCGCGCCGCGGATGCGGAGAGGCCATGAGGATCAGTACGGAGCGGCTGGGCAGCGAAATCCGGGCAGGTGCCGTCTCACTCACGACACGCTCCGTGGTGCGCGCGCTGGCGCTGTGCGGGGACCCGGTGATGCGGGTCCTGGGACGCCGCGCGCCGGCGGACCCCTATCCGGACTACGAGCGGATCCGGGCACGGGGCGCGATGGTCGGACATCCGCTCGGGATGCACATCACCACGGACCACGCGATCAGCCGGGCCGCCCTGCGCGACCCGAGGCTGGGGGTGAAACCGGCGCCGGAGCGTCCGGGCGGCATCCCCTGGCAGGTCGCGTCCGGGGAGGAGGCGCGGTACGTCCATCCGCTCGACGAGTCGATACTGGTCCTCAACCCGCCCGAGCACACCCGACTGCGGCGCCTGGCGAGCCCGCTGTTCACCCCGCGGGCGATGCAGGAACTGACCCGGGACGTCGAGAAGGTGGTGGACCGCGTACTGGACCGGGTCGAGGGGCAGGAGCGCTTCGATCTCGTGGCGGACTTCGCCCGCCGGATTCCCATCGAGGTGATCTGTGACCTGTTCGCCCTTCCGGACGCCGACCGCACGGCCTTCGTGCGGTGGGGCCAGGTCCTGGCCAACACCCTGGACGGCATTCGCACCCTGGGCGAGCGCCGGGAGGTGCGGCGTGCCCTGGCGGAGATGACGCGGTTCCTGAGCGCCCTCGTGGAGGAGCGGCGCCGGGACCCCGGCGAGGACATGGTCAGCCGGCTGGTGGCCGGCGAGGTCGACGGCGAGCCGCTGGACGGCCGTACGCTCGTCGCTCTCGTCGGGATCCTGCTGCTCGCCGGCTTCGAGACCACGGTCAACGCGATCTCCGGGGCGGCCGTCGCACTGTTGCGCCATCCCGGGCAGAAGCACCTCCTGCTGGACGACCCCGCGCTCGCCGGCGAGGCCGTCGAGGAGTTCCTGCGCTACGACGCACCGGTGCAGATGCTGGGGCGGATCGCCCTCGAACCGGTCACGCTCGGCGGCGTGTCGCTGCCCGCCGGGGCGATGCTGGTGATCGTGGTCGCCGCGGCCAACCGGGACCCCGCGGTGTTCGAGGAGCCGCACCGCTTCGACCTGCACCGCCCCAACAAGCGCGATCACCTGGCCTTCTCGGCCGGGATCCACTACTGCCTGGGGGCGGGGCTGGCCCGGCTGGAGACCGAGCTCGCCCTGCGGAACCTGTTCGCGCGCCTGCCGCGCCTCGCACCGGCCGGCGAACCCCGGATGCGCCCCATCCGCAACGTCCGCGGGGCCGCTGCCGTGCCGGTCCTGTCCCGAGGGGAGCGGTGAACAGATGACCGGTCACCTTCTCGTCCTCGGCATCCCGGCGCACGGGCACATGCGGCCCCAGCTGGCGGTCACCGAGGAACTGGTCCGGCGCGGACACCGCGTCAGCTTCCTGACCACGGAGGCGTTCGCACCCGCCGTGCGGGCGACGGGCGCCACCGCGCTGGTCCACGATTCTTTGCTGGCGCCGGCCCTCGGCCCGGGGCAGCTGAGGGAACTGACCCCGGACATGCTGGCCTGGTCGGCGGTGCTGTTCCTCCAGGAGAGCGAGAACCTGGTGGCACTCGCCCGCGAGCTGTTCGCCGACGACGTGCCCGACCTGGTCTTCTACGACATGATCGTCTCCTTGGCGGGGAGGTCGCTGGGACTGCTGTGGGACCGCCCCGCCGTGCAGTCCACCCCGTCGATGGCGTCCAACGACCACTACGCGCAGATGGCCGCGATCGCGGAGTTCTCCGGGGTGGGCCGCGACCACCCGGCCGTGGTCGAACTCCTCGGCCGCGAGGCGAAGTTCGCGGCCGGTCACGGCCTCGACCTGGCGCCCGGCCGGCTGGTGGACTGGCGCGCCGAGCGAAACCTGGTGTACGCGCCCCGGGAGTTCCAGCCGGCCGGAGAGACCTTCGGCGCGGAGACGACGTTCGTCGGGGCGTGCCTGTCCCGGGAGTACCTGGCGCAGACCTGGGACGCGCCCGTGGACGGGCTGCCGCTGGTGGTGCTCTCGACGGGCACCCTCTACAACAACCAGCCCGCGTTCTTCCGCACCTGCGTGGACGCCTTCGCCGGGCAGCAGTGGCACGCGGTGGTCACCGTCGGCAACGGCTCGGACCCCGCGGAACTGGGACCGCTGCCGCCCAACGTGTCGGTCCACCGCTGGATCCCGCAGCTGGCGGCGGTGCGCCGGGCCGAGGTGTTCGTCACGGCCGCGGGCCTGGGCAGCCTGATGGAGTCGCTGGCCGCGGGCACCCCGCCGGTGCTGGTGCCGCTGGTGCCGGAGACCCGGGTGCTGTCGCGGCGGGCCGTGGAGCTGGGGCTCGGCACGCTCCTCGACACCGCCGACATCACCGCGGACACCCTGCTGGACGCCGTACGCCGGACGGCCGCCGACCGCGAACTGCGGGACCGGCTGCGGCGCATGTCCCGGGTGATGGAGCAGGCCGGTGGCGCGCCGCGGGCCGCCCTGGCGCTGGAGGCCCTGCTCTGATCAGGTCCTGCGAGGCTCCGTGGTGAGCCCGTCGCGCGCTGCCGTGTCCGACCAGCCGTTGTAGTGCAGCACCTGCTCCAGCGGCTGCCGGGGACCCGGGCGGAAGGTGCTGCGCAGCGGGTGGGCGGTGGGCAACAGGGCACCCTGGTGGACCGTGCGGGGCAGGCCGAGCAGGTCGGCGATCTGCCGCTCGCGGTCCAGGTGGACGGTGGTCCAGGCGGTGACCAGCCCCCTGCTGCGGGCCGCCAGCGCGTAGTTCCAGGCGGCGGGCAGCAGCGAGGACCACAGGCCCGCCTGGTTGCCGGACGGCAGTTCCTCGGAGTCCAGCTGGAGGCACGGGATCACCAGCACCGGCACCTCGTGCAGCCGGTCGGCGAGGTGGCGAGCGGCGGTCAGCACACGCAGGGTGGCGTCCGGGACGTGGTCCGGCTCCCGCAGCGCGGCGCCGTTGCGGGCGTAGAAGGCGGACCGGTACACGTCGGCCACCTGGGAGCGCACCAGCGGGTCGGTGAGCACCAGCCACCGCCAGCGCTGGCGGTTGTTGCCGTTGGGCGCTTGCAGGGCGATGCGCAGACAGCCCTCGACGACCGCGGGATCCACCGGACGCGTCAGGTCGAGACCGCGCCGTACCGAGCGCGTGGTGGTGAGCAGTTCCTCGCCGCTGAGACCGGTCACGGCCGGACCACCGCCTGGAGCACCAGGGCGAGATAGGTGACGACGATGTAGCCCATGGCGGGCGGCAGCGGCCAGGTGCCGCGGCGGGCCGTCAGGAAGCGGTGCGCGGCGGCGACGGGAAGCAGGGCCGCCAGACAGGGCAGCAGACCGAGCACGCCGGCGGGCCGGAAGAGGACCACGTCGCACAGCACGGCCACGGCGACCGGCGCCAGCGCGGCGGCCGCGCCGCCCACGGGCCCCAGCGCCGACGAGTAGAGGCGGTCGTCCGGCACCGACTCCCAGGCGGTCTTGCGGGCGAACTCGAAGTGCAGGAAGACACCGGCGCACAGCCCCAGCAGCGGCAGCGCCCGCCAGTCGGCGGTCACCGGCCCGGACACGGCGAGCGAGAGGTACACGTAGGCGCCGACCAGCACCTGCACCGGATAGGTGACGGCCAGGTTGAGCAGCTGCCCCTCCCGGACCGGCGCGGACAGGCGCTCCACGACGGGCAGCAGGAGCGCGTAGCCGAGCGGCAGCAGGACCAGGAGCGCGGCGACCGGGGAGAGCAGCGCGTTCAGCGCCACCACCACGACGGCGACGGCGGCCATGGCACCGCGCAGCTCCGCCGCGCTGATCGCGCCCGTGACCAGGGGCCGGTCGGGGTGGTGCACGCGGTCGTGGGCGAGGTCCTTCTGCTCGTCCAGCATCCGCAGGAACAGCAGGGTCAGCACGACACTGACGGCGCGTACGGCGGTGGCGCCGGTGGGGCGCCAGGCCGTGCCCGCCAGGGCCACCGCGGAGCCCTCCAGTGCGAGCACCCACAGCACGCCGTAGGCGGCGTAGACCTGTGGGCGGAACCTGCGCAGAACGAAACGGCCCAGGCGGGCCGGGACCAGGGGGAGGGCCACCGCGCTCACGGACGGGAGCCCTCGCCGCGGTCCAGAGCGCGCGGACCGGCGCCAGCACCCGCCGGTTCCGCCCGCTCCGGGGCGGCCAGCCTGATCCGGGCGTCGGCGACGGGCGCGCCGCGCTGGCTCAGCGTGCACGCGATGTCCGAGCCGGGCAGGACGGGGCCCGTGCGGCACTCCAGGGGCAGGTCCAGTTCGCCGAAGGCACGGAACCGGGCGTGCAGGGCCGTCGGCCGCGCCGCGGGCGTCGGCAGGGTCCCGGCCGCCACGGAGGCGACGACCGCCAGCTGCCGGCAGGCCTCCAGCTCCAGCATGCCGGGCACGTGGTCGACCCAGTGGTCGAACATGACCGGGTGCGCGGTGTCGGGCACCAGACGGGCGGCGAGACCGCCGTCCGCGGTGGCCCGGGCGGGGGAGATCACGGCGTTGGCCGCGGACCCGCGATCCACCAGCTCGGGCCGGATCCGCTGCACCGGCGGCGCCACCGGGACGGCGGGCAGCTCCAGACCGGCGCGCCGCACGGCGCGCAGCCTGTCCCACTGCCGCGGCGCCAGCCAGGAGTACTCGATGCCGGCCGTCATGACGTCATGGCCGTCGGCCGTGCACAGGAAGCGCAGCCGCAGGCCCGTCACGCCCGACCTGCCCCGCGCACGGCGCTCGATCCGGGTGCCGATGACCATGTCGGTGGGGAACGCGCACCGCGCCGGCGGCCCGGGTTCGAGGACCTCGAACTCCACGGTCCGCAACAGGAACTTGTGGTCCAGGGGCACGCCGAGGAACTCGTGGGCCACGACGAAGATGCCCTGCCTGCACGCCTCCAGCAGCATCAGGGGATCGTGCCCGGCGCGCGGGGCGAGCGTGTCGTCGTAGAAGGCGTGCAGCCGGGGCAGTTGGGCGGCGAGGACCAGGTCGTCCTCGCCGTGGCGCCGCGCGTCGGTCAGGAAGACCTCGGCGATGGACGCCCGGTGCACCAGGGCCTTGGGCAGGGTCCGGTCGATCTGCATGCTTGCCTTTGCTCCTCAGCGTGTGGGGGTGCGCAGACCGGCGAGGTGTGCGCGCCAGGTGCCGGCGTCGGCGCCGTCCAGGACGGGCGCCCGGCCGGGCTGCCGCATCGGCAGCACCTTCGATCCGACGACGACGGTGTCCCACGGGTCCAGGGCCACGCCGTCCCGCCAGGCCGTCTCCAGCAGTTCGCGCGGCGAGGCGTCCGGGCGCGGCCCGGCGTGGGCGGCGACGGCGGACCGTACGCGCGCCAGGGCCGGTTCGAAGTCGAGCGAGCGCGGCGCGCAGCGGCTGTGGAGGAGCTCGACGAGGTCGACGGCCCGTGCGGTGCGGTCCTTTCCGGCGAGCGCGGAGCGGAACATCTCCTCACGCTGCTCGTCGTCGAAGTGGACGGCCAGCTCGCGCAGGACGTCCGCGGGTTCGTCCGGGGTGTGCACCAGGTTGAGCAGGTAGCTGTAGCGGCCGAGCAGGTGGCGCAGCTGGCCCGGGGTCCTGGCGTCCGGGTCGGTGGGACCCTTCAGCTCGGTGAGCAGGACGGACGCGGGGACGTCGGTGTCGCGCTCGCAGCGGACCAGCAGCACCAGGGAGTCGGTGCTGTGCAGGAACAGCCGGGCGAGTCTGCGGCGCTCGGGGGTGGCGAGGTTCCACTGGTAGAACCAGAGCGAACGGATCATGGTGCGGGTGAGCCGGGTGGTCTCGGCGGCGACGATGCGAAAACCGTTGTCGGCCAGCCAGTCCACGGCGGGCAGCAGCCTGCGGGTGACCACGGCGTCGGGCTTGAGCAGCAGCGCGGCGTGGCGGTGGGTGAAACCGGTGAGGTCGCCGGTGAGGGTGTCGAGCTGCTCGAAGCTCTCCTGGTAGTAGGTGTCCGCGCCGTACAGGCGGCGCTTGCGGGGGTCGCAGGCCAGCAGCGGCGACACCTCGATGCCGTGGACGGACGCGGTGTGCTGGGGCGCGAGGGTGTGCTGGGGGCTCATGCCTGGGTGCTCCCGTCGGTCGGTGCGGGTGCGGGGCGGCGGGGTGGGGCCGCGCCGAGATAGCCGACCCTGAGGCAGTGGTCGAGCAGGCGGCGCAGGTAGGCCGGACCGCCCCTGGGCACCGGGTGGCGGCTGAAGGCGGCGGTGTTCGTGGTGTCGAAGCGGACGCGGCGGCGGAAGTAGCTTTCGTACAGCGACATGACCCGCTCGTGGTAGGCGCGCTCGCGGGCGGGCAGGGCCGCCGCGGAGAAGGACGACGGCGGGACGAACCTGGCCACCCGGAACGAGGGGTACTCGGCGAGCACGTCGGAGAACTCCCGCAGGGTGACGGCCTGTCCGACGGCGTGCAGGGTGAGCCCGCGGGCCTGTGCGAAGCGTTCGCACACCTCGGTGACCACGTCGGCGACGTGGTCCACGGGCACCAGGTCGAGCGCCGCGTCGTAGTGGCCCGGGACGGTGCGGGACAGCCCCTGGGTGATGAGTTTGACGACCGGGTAGAGGGTCTTGAACTCGCGGACGCAGCCGGTGCGGGTGGCTCCGGTGACGATGCTGGGCCGGACCACCGCCACCGGCAGCCCGTCGACGGCGGCTTTGCGCACCAGGGTCTCCGCCTCCAGCTTGCTGCGCTCGTAGGCGTTGCCGAGGCGCTGTCCGACGTCGAGTTCCTCCTCGCGGGCGGTGCCGTCGCGTTCGCCGCACACATAGGCGGTGCTGACGTGGACCAGGGGAATCCCGTGGCCGAGGGCGAGGTCCAGCACGTTGCGGGTGCCGGCCACATTGACGTCCCGGTAGAGCTGTTCGGGCCGGCCGAAGTCGGTGACGGCGGCGCAGTGGACGATGCGGTCGGCCCGCGCCGCGGCCCGCAGGCCCTCGGCGCTCAGGCCGAGCCCGGGACGGGTGACGTCCCCGGACAGCCGCTCCAGCGCGGTCGTCGGGGCGGTGAGCCTCCTGCCGTTGTTGCGGACGATGTCGCCGTTGCTGTGGAGCACGGCCAGCACACGGTGGCCCGCGGCGGTGAGCCGCGCAGTCACCTCGGCTCCCACCAGTCCGCTCGCTCCGGTGACAAGTACGGTCGTCGGGTCGGCCATCGGTCGGTCCTTCACACGTGGTGGCATCAGGCGGCCTGGTGGGGCTGGGCACCGTTGCTGGCGACCAGGTCGCGGGCCTCCTCCAGGGGCAGTTCCGCGTCGAGGTAGGTGCCGATCCGCAGCCAGTCGTAGCCGAGCTCCAGCGTGGCCCGCCAGGTGTCCGCGGAGTCGAAGGACGAGGGGAAGGCATCGGCACCGGCGGTGTCCCGCACCAGGCGGACGAAGTCGCCGAGTTCGGCGCCGAGCCGCTCGCCGTCCTCGGGTGCGGTGACGGCGCGGCCCAGCAACTGCGTCGCGCGGCCGGCAAGCGGCCGGGTGGCCGGCGGCAGCAGCGCCAGACGGCGCACCAGATCGGAGTCGGCCGGCAGCGGGTTGACGCCGTAGGCGCTGAACAGGCCGCGCAGCGCGGCGTGGACGGCGCGCCGGGCGGTCAGTTCGGCGACCTTCCACTGCCCGCGCTGCAGTGCGCCGCGCAGGTCCTCGCGGGCGTTCTCCACCACGACGTTGGACCACACCAGGGCCATCGTCGCCGCGGCGAAGCGCTCGGCCGGCAGCGGGACCAGATCGACGCCGTCCGGTCCGCTGACGGCCGCGCCGTGCACGGAGAGCAGCGGGGCGGCGGAGTGCGGGGGCGGGGTCACCGGGCCGGGCGGGGCGGCCAGCGGCAGGCTCGGGGTGACGGTGCCGGCGCCCTTCCAGGCCAGCCGGATCAGTCCGTAGCGCAGGAAGGCGGCGAGCAGCGAGCCGCAGTCCGCGATGCCGGTCGCCCGCGCGGCGGCCCGTACGTCGGGCAGCGGCCTGCCCAGGACCAGCGACCGCCAGACCGCGCCGGCCCGGTCGCCGAGCGCGAAGACGTCGCGCCGGTCGCGGATGACGTGGACCCGCTCGCCGGTCTGCCAGCTGGTCACCCGGGCCGCGCGTTCGACCGTGAGCCGCTCGGGGCGCAACGGCACGCCGCCGACGCCCAGTTCGGCCGCGAAGGCGAGGCACTCGGCGAGGTACGCGTGCACGGCGGTGGGGTCGCCCTCGGCAGCGCCGGCCGCCGCGTCCAGGGCCCAGTAGCGGTCGCGGACGTCCGGCCGGCCGGCCCTTTCGAGCTGCAGGGAGAGCCACTTGGGTTCGAGGTAGGTCTCGCCCCGGCCGGCCGCCCAGGACTTGACGGTCTGGACCAGGCCGGCCCGGGCCCAGTCGGCCGCCTCGGCGCTCTCGTCGAGGCAGTCGAGCGCCATCGCGTGGCGCAGGGACTGCCGGGCCCGGTGCGCCCACCAGGCGCCGGCGATCTCCCGGAACCGCTCGACGCGGAGCAGGCCCTTGACCTCGGCGACCAGGGCGTGGCCGCGCAACGGGTGGCTGCCCAGGAAGCGCTGGCAGCGGTTGAGGAGGTCTTCGGAGAGCCGGCCGGGCCGCCCGGCGCCCGCTTCGAGGGACGCGAACTGGTCGGCGAGCTGACGCACCGACCGGGTGCGGATCTCGACCCGGCGGCCGTCCACGAACAGCAGCGACGGCATGGTCGGCAGCTGCGCCTCGTCCCGGCCGACGAGCAGGAAGTCGATGTCGGAGGAGGGGTTGCCGAAGCCCTCGGCGATGGAGCCCTCCAGGACGACGGCCCAGTCGGGGCCGGGAGGCAGCGTGGCGAGCGATGTGTCTAGCAGTCCCTGTAACTGCTCCTCGGTGAGGATCATGGTGCGGTGTCTCCGTCCTGCGAAGCTCCGTGCTTCACGACGTGGGCGTGGTGTCGGCGGGCGGGTCGGCCAGCACGGTGACCGTGCCGGCGGCGCCGTCGACGCGCAGCCGGGTGCCGCTGCGGATCTCGGTGGTGACGTTCCTGACCTGTACGACGGTGGGGATGCCCAACTCCCGTGCCACCACGGCGACATGGGTGAGCGGGCTGCCGCGCTCGATGACCAGGGCGGACGCCGAGGGCAGCGCGGTCACCCAGCCGGGGTCGGTGCGATAGGCCAGCAGGATGCCGCCGCCGATGTCGCGCGGGGCGTCGGTGACCACCGCGAGGCCCTCGGCGACGCCGGGGCAGGAGGGGGTGCCGCGCAGTTCCCGGGCTCCGGTGCGGGCGGCGGTGGCGGACCAGCCGGCCCGTTCGAGATTGCCGGACCAGTAGGGGGCGCCGTGCGTGGTGAACCGGGAGGGCGCGTGCAGCGCGGCATCGGCGGCCAGCCGCGCGCGGCGCACGGCCACCAGGTCCGTCAGCTCCGTGTGGGCGATCATTCCCTCGTAGGCGCCGTGCACTTCCTCCAGACGGAGCAGGAACACGTCGTCCCACGCCTCGATCGCACCGCTGCGCGCCAGGTCACGGCCCATGGCGCGGAGCATCCGCTTGGCCGCGCCGAAGGCCCGGGTGCGGCAGAAGCGCAGCCGCTCGCGGTCCGCGAGCGAGGCGCGGGCCTTGCGCCGGACGATCTCGTAGACCCATCGGCGGGGGCCGCGCAGCCGCTCGGCGAGGTAGGAGTCGGCGTCCTCGCCCCGGCGCGGCGCCGCGCCGGAGCCGGGCAGTGCGCCGCGCAGCAGGGTGAAGAGCCCGGCCGGGTCCTCGTGCAGATCCGGGACCTCCAGCTTGAGCTCGTCGGGGCTGCGGTAGCCGTAGGCGGCGATGTACGCGTCGACCGCGGCCAGCACCTCGCCGTGGTCTCCGTCGCGCAGCGCCTGGTACACCTCGTCGTCGGGGGTGCGCTCCAGCAGGGCGCGTACCTCGTCGTCGGCCGCGACGCGCTTGCCCAACTCGGCCAGCGCCCACACCGGTTCGGCCGACTCCAGTCCCTCACCGGGACCGGCGGCGGCCCAGACGAACCATTCCGGGGCGTCGGGCAGCCAGCGGCGGGTGAGCAGGGCCAGCAGCCCGACGGAGAGCAGGATGGCGGCGTCGAGGGCCTGCATCGGCCCCCACTTCTCGATCAGCTCGCGCTGCAGGCGGCGGAAGCGCCGGTACGTCTCCTCGCCCGGCAGCGCGTCGTGGTCGACGTTGTCGAAGACCTCGTAGGACCGGTAGAAATCCCGGTGGAACGTGTCCACGGATTTCCTCATGGTGAGGAATCTGCGGGCGAAGACGGCGGTGCGGTACGCGCGGCTGACACGGCCGCGCAGGCCGGGTCGGGGAGTGAACGGGTGAAGTGTTCCGGCCAGCTCGTCGGAAATGTTTTCCTCGACTCCGAGGGACCTCTCCAGAACGCGCCGGTTCAGCGGGTAAAGGGGCGCCAGTCGCACCATGCGGTACCAGTGCAGAAGGTTGTAGTAGACCCGGCCGTGGAAATAGCCGAGCAGGTGCGGGGTCCATTCCTGGACTTCCCGTAATTGGGCCGGGGGGACGGCGAGGGCACGGGCGTAGCTCTCGTAGACCTTGGCGTAGGTGTCGGCCGCGAAGCTGTAGGTGAGGGGGGAGACGACGCCGCTGAAGCTCTCGATGATGTTGGAGTTGTCCCAGATGCGCAGCTCGGCCCGCGGCTCCCCGGCGGACGCCGGGGCGCGCCGGTCGGCGGGGCCGGCGAGCGGGCCGGTGACGGGGCGGCTCTGCAGGATCCAGACCTCGCCGTCGGCGATCGCCCACTCGATGTCCTGCGGCGTGCCGTAGTGCTCGGCCACCCGGACGCCGAGGCCGTGCAGCCGGGTCAGGTCCTCGTCGCTCAGGGCCAGGACCTCCCGGTCCGCCGCGGCGACGGGCCGCACCTCGCAGCCGGGGCCGGCACCGGCGCCGTAGCTCTCCCGCTTCTCGCCGACGACGGTGTGCAGCCGCTCGCCGGTGACGGCGTCCAGGGCGACCGTGTCGGCGTCGACGGCGCCGGAGACCAGCCCCTCGCCCAGCCCGTAGACGGCGCTGACCAGGTACCGGTCGGTGGCACCGGTCGTGGGGTCGACGGTGAACAGGACGCCACTGCGCTCGGCCGGGACCATGCGCTGCACGACGACGGCGACACCCGTCGCCGACAGCGCGAGGCCGCGCTGCGCGCGGTAGCGCAGGGACCGCTCCGAGAAGCCGGAGGCCCAGCAGCGGCGGACGTGGGCGACGACGTCGTCGAGACCGCGGACGTTGAGGAAACTGTCGAACTGGCCGGCGAAGGAGTGCTCGGCCCCGTCCTCCTCCGCGCCCGACGAGCGGACCGCCACCGGGCCGCCGCCGACGTGCTCGTAGGCCCGCCGGACGGCGTCGGTGACGGCCTCGTCCGGCGGGGCGTCCGTGATGAGAGCGGCGATCTCCGCGGCCGTCTCCGCCGCCGTCCGTTCCTCGCCGTTCTGGCCGTCGCCGGTCAGGAGTTTCGCGAGGCGCTCCTCCAGTCCGTTGCGCCGGGCGAATGCCGCGAAGACGTCGGTGCCGAGCACCGCCCATTCGGGGACCTGGAATCCGGCGGCCGTCAGGGAGTGGAGATTCTTTGCCTTTCCCCCGGCTTCCGGCGATGCTTCAGACCTTTGCTCGGATCCCGCGCTGAGCGACACCACGGATTCCCTCCGGCTGGGTGATCGATTCCATTTCCCACGGTGGCAGCGGCGGGGACACATCGAAAACCCTCGCCCGACGGCTGTGGGTGTTCACCTATATTTTGGGAGGAAGTCGCCTGCTTCGGTGGAAAGTTCGGTGCGCAACGGCTCCAGACCGGGCCAGACGACGGCGGTCGAGCCCCAGGTGAGTCCGCCGCCGAAGCCGGTCAGCACCACCTTCTGACCGGGTGTCAGTTCGCCCTCGGCGGTGGCGTCGGCGAGCGCGAGGGGGATCGAGGCGGCGACCGTGTTCCCCAGGTCGGCGATGTTGGTGCGGAACCGCTCGACGGGCACGCCGAGCTGCCGGGCCACCGCCGCCAGGATACGGGAGTTGGCCTGGTGGAACACGAAGGAGTCGACCTCCTCCACGGCCCAGCCGGTCCGCGCGGCGATGTCCTGCGCCGACTCGGCCATCCGGCTCACCGCCTGCTTGAAGACGGCCTGTCCCCGCATCGAGAAGTAGGTGTCCTCCGCCTTGGCCGGCAGGCCCGTGGACCGCTGGCGCGATCCGCCGGCGCCCATCCCGATCAGGTCCACGGACGAGCCGTCGCTGCCCAGGCTGAAGTCCAGCAGCGCACCGGGCTCCGTCCGGGAACCGGCGCGCAGCAGCACCGCGCCCGCACCGTCGCCGAACACCACCCGGGTCGCCCGGTCCTCGGGGTCGAGGATGGTGGAGAACGTGTCGGCGCCGATCACCAGCACGCTGTCCACGACCCCCAGGGAGATGAGCCCGGCCCCGGACGCCAGGGCGTACACGAAGCCGGTGCACACGGCCTGCACGTCGAACGCGGGCACCGGGCCCAGCCCGATCCGGCTCGCCACGTTCGGGGCGGTCGCCGGGCAGAGCTGGTCCGGTGTGCTGGTGGCGAGGACGACCGCGCCCGCGTCGGCCGTTCCCGCCGAGGCGAGGGCGTTCCGCGCCGCCTCGACCGCGAGGTCGCTCGTGGCCTGCCCGGGCGCGATCGCGCGACGCTGTCGGATCCCGGTGCGGCGGCGGATCCACGCGTCGTCGGTGTCGAGCACGCCGGCCAGGTCGTCGTTGGTGACCACGGTCTGCGGCACCGCCGCGCCCAGCCCGGCGACGACCGCCGCGCGGTCCGGTGACCGCGGCCCGCCGGCCGTCCGTCCGTACCTCTCGTTTCCCGGCTTCACGGCACCTCACCTCATCGCTGTCGGCGCAACACACGAACAGAGAACGGCAAACCGGCACACGTGGGTTGCCGGACCCCGGTCGCCTAGGTGAACTCCTACAACCCCGCGGCGAGCCTGGAGCTTTCGTGCCGACCGGTGTGTCCTCGACCGTGGAGGCACCCGGCGCAGCCGCGCCAACTCCCGCCTCCGACACGCCAGTTGCCGTACCCCCGCGCCGGGCCGACGATGGAGGCTCCCCTCGTGATCCGTATCGACCACGCCCGCGTCTTCGACGGCGAGGGGGTCCTGGACGACGTCTCCGTGTTTGTCGACGCCGGGCGCGTGGCCGCGGTGACGCCCACCGCGACGGCGGCCGCCGACCCGGCCGCGGCGAGGGCGGACGAGGTGATCGACGGCACCGGTCACACCCTGCTCCCGGGACTGATCGACGGTCACACCCATGTGATGGGAACCCTGCACAACCTGCGGCTGGCGCTGACGTTCGGTGTCACCACCGAGGTCGACCTGTTCAGCTTCCCGGCCGACCTGACCGGCTGGCTCTGCGACACGGCCGCGCACCGCGACGACCTCGCCGATCTGCGCAGCGCCGGAACCGTGATCTGCGCGCCCGGCGGCCACCCGGCGGCGACGATGCCGTTCCTGCCCACGCTCGACGGCCCGGCGGCCGCCGGGGACCAGGTGAGGCTGCGTCAGAAGGAGGGCGCCCACGTCATCAAGCTGATGCTCGACGACGGTTGCCACCACGGCGCCGACCTCCCGACACTGGACCCGGTCACCGTGGCGGCGGTGGCCGACGCGGCGCGGTCGGCGGGCCTGCCGACCGTCGCGCACGTGGCCGACGTCGCGACGGTGCGGACCGCGCTGGAGGCCGGCGTAGACGCGGTCACCCACGTCCCGCCGACGGCACCGCTGCCGCAGGAGGTGGTGGACCGGGCCGCCGCCGAAGGCCGGTTCTTCATCCCCACCCTCGCGATGATGGAGATGTCCTGCGGCGCCCCCGGAGGCCGGGCCCTCGCCGCCGACACGCGCATCGCCGGCCGCCTGCCCGCGGACGCCCTCGCCGCGCTCACCGGCGGCACCGAGGGGCTCTGCGTGACCGTACCGTCGCCGGAGCTGGACTTCGGGAACGCACTGGAGTCCACCCGCCGGCTCCACGCGTCCGGCGTGCGGCTGGTGGCGGGGAGCGATGCCAACAACGCGCCGGGCCGGGCCTGTCCGGTGGTGCACGGCGTGGCACTCCACCGCGAACTCGAACTCCTGGTCGCGGCCGGACTCAGTCCCGTCGAGGCGCTGCGGGCCGCGACCGCGACGCCCGCCCGTCTCTTCGGGCTGTCCGACCGCGGACGCATCGCCCCGGGGCTGCGGGCGGATCTGGTGCTGGTCGAGGGCGACGCGACCACCGACATCACCGCCACCCGGGCCGTGCGGCGCGTCTGGCGCCGCGGCGTGCCCTTCGACCGCGAGGCGGCCCGTGCCGCGTGGCGGTCCGGCGCACAGGTCCCGACGGCCGGCCCGGGCTCCGCGGTGGGCTCGGGCTCCGCCCGCGTCGCCACCACCGTCGGCGGCGCCGAACTGACGGCCGTCGGCTCCACCGCACTGGCGGTGGCGGCGGCGCGCGCCGCCGAGAGCGGCCGTCCCGACCGGCTGTTCCAGGACCCGGTCGCGGTCCAGGTCGCCGTGGCCGCGGGCGGCGCACTCGCGGCGTGGTCCGGCCCGCGCGGCGAACTGCTGCGCCAGGCCATGGGGGACTACTTCGCCCTGCGCACGCGCTACTTCGACGACTGGCTCCGCGAGGCGGTCGCCGCCGGCTGTCGTCAGGTCGTCGTCCTCGCGGCCGGTCTGGACGCCAGGGCGTTCCGCCTGGACTGGCCGGCACCCGTGCGGGTCTTCGAGATCGACCGGGCCGACGTCCTCACCTTCAAGGACAAGATCATCACCGGCCGGGTCCCGCTCTTCGGCAGCGAGCGGATCCCGGTGACCTGCGATCTGCGCGACGACTGGCCCGGCGCCCTGCGGGAGCACGGCTTCGACCCCGGGCTGCCGACCGCCTGGCTGGTCGAGGGCATCATGGTCTACCTCACCGAGGAGGAGGGCGACGGCCTTCTCGCGCGGCTCGGCGCCCTCAGCGCGCCCGCCAGCCGCATAGCGGTCGAGTACGGCAGCCGGGCGATGTTCCACACCGGCAACACCCGCACGGCGCTCGACGCCACCACCGGGACCGACACCCTGCACACGCTCGCCGCGCTGTGGCGCAACGAGAGCACCGTGGACCCCCTCGCCCGGCTGGCCGCGCACGGCTGGACCGCCACCACGCGCGAATTGGCCGACCTCGCGGCGGAACACGGCCGGCCCACGCCTGCCGCGTTCGACCCGCGACAGCCCGGCACCGCCCGCATCACGCTGCTCAGCGGCCACCGGCACACCTCACCCGACCCGAGCTGACGAACGGCCCTGGACGGGGCGCCACCGGCCGGTGGCGCACCCCCGCGCGGTCACAGAAATGCGCCTGCGGCACGGGTGTGCGCCGTCCGGTGACTATTTGGGCAGGCCCGGGAACAGGTTCGTGAACGGTTCCGCGGTCACCGCGATGCCCCGGCTGTAGGGGGCGTCGAAGTCCCAGATGAGGAACAGCATGAAGGCGATGGTCGCGGAGAACAGCCCGGCCAGCGCCAGTTCGCGCGCGGTGCGCCGGATCTGGAGCGCGAACACCATGCCGACGGTGACCAGCCCGCCGACGAGCAGCCCCCACCACACCACCGACGGCATGGTGGCCCCGGTGGAGTCGGAGCGGGCGTTGCGGGCCTGGTCGGCCGCGGTCATCTGGTCCAGCAGCGGCTGGTAGGCCTGCGCCTCGAAGTCGTTCCTCGGCTTGTAGTCGGTGACGTCCTGGCGCACCTTCTGGAGCAGCGCGGAACCGCGGTCGGTGACCCGCTCGTCGTCCGCCATCGTCTTCCACTCGTGGTCGACGACGTAGGAGACGTAGGCGTCGACGTCGTTGCGGATCCGGTCCCGCACGTCCGGCGGATAGACCCGGACCCGCTCCGAGATCTCGTGCAGCGCCTGGGCCTCGTTCTGCACGTAGTCACCGGCGGAACTGCGGGCCTCCCACACGCCCGCGATGGCGAGGCCCAGGACGATGGCGTACACGACGCCGATCCACATCGTCATGTACTCGATGACGTCCGGGGTCTCGCTGGGGTCCTCGTCCTCGGGAGCCCGCCTGTTGCGCACGAAGGTGACGAGCACCACCACGGCACAGGCGCCCAGCATCGCGAGGACGAGAACAAGCCAATCCGGCAACGGATACCTCCAAGGGTGAGCGGGCCGGCGCGTCAGCGCGGGCGCAGGGCCGCGACGGCGACGATCGCGGGGACGGTGATGAGCAGGACGTAGGTGACCGGCGAGGTGGTGCTCGGCGCCGGGTGGCGGACGGGGTGGGGGTGGTACACGGGATAGCGCACCGGGGCCACCAAGGGCCGGGGTGCCGACTTCGGCACCGGCGGCGGCGTGGGCTTCGGCACCGGCCGGGGAGCCGGGGGAGCCGGGGGCGGCGGCGCGGGCCGGGCCGGGGGCCGCGGCCTCGGGGCGGGCTTCGGGGAGTGTCTCGGCGTCGGACGCGGACGCGGCGCCGGCTTCGGCGGTGGCGGCGGCGGTGGTTTCGGGGTCGGGGTGGGCTTCGGCGGGCACGGGGGCGGGGGCGGTGTGGGGCAGGGCGGGTCGGGCCAGTGGGAGCCGTCACCGGCCCACGCCACCGCCACCGTGCCGTCCGGTCCCGTGGAGGCGTACGCGCAGGCGTCGGCCGACGCGCTGCCGGCCGGCCAGCCCACCAGGGTCCAGCCCAGCGTCAACACGGCCAACACCCTTACGGCGGGCGCGCATCGGGTCACTTCGGGTCCATGCACGACGACGATCATGAGGGGCGAAATCCGGAAGTACGCCGTAGTGCCGTGGGATTGATCCGAAGGGAGGACATCTCATGATCAATGGTTTGACGCGCCGAAGCGCACGGTTGGCGTGAAACATGCGCCGGCGCGCGCCGGTGGCGCACAGGTGCCGGAAAGAAATTCCCGGCACCGTTGAACACTCACGCCCCTCCGGTGCGTACCCATGGCCGTGCGGCGGCGCGTCAGGGCGCTGCAACATCCAGGCGAAAATGGGGAGTTGACGATGAAGACCTCCTGGCGGACCGTCTCACTGGCGGCGACAGCCGTCTCGGTGCTGGCGTTGACGACGGCGTGCGGTCAGGACAACAGCACCACCCCGGCCTCCGCGGCCCAGAACGTCGGAGCCACCGCGCCCGCGGGCAGCCCGACCACCGGCGCCGGTGTCGGCACGGGGGCCGCCAACGGGTACGGCGCCGACGGCAACCAGAGCTCCGCCTCCCCGACCCCGGCCGCCCCGGCGGGCAAGCTCACCGTGGCCGCCAACCCCGACCTCGGCAACGTGCTGACCGACGGCTCCGGCCTCACCCTCTACCGGTTCGACAAGGACACGGCCAACCCGCCCAAGTCGAACTGCGCCGGTGACTGCGCCACCACCTGGCCGCCGGTGCCCGCCGGGGACGCCAGCGCCGGGGCCGGCGTCGACAAGTCGCTGCTCGGCTCGGTCACCCGCGCCGACGGCACCAAGCAGCTCACCATCGGCGGGTGGCCGGCGTACCGCTACGTGAAGGACGTCAACGGCGGTGACGTCAACGGTCAGGGCGTGGGCGGCAAGTGGTTCGCGCTGGCCCCCAACGGCAAGAAGGCCTCGCTGGCCGCCCTGCCGGGCCTGTCCGTGCGCAAGGATCCCAAGCTCGGCGACATCATCGTCGACAAGAACGGCAGGACCGTCTACCGCTTCCTGAAGGACAAGGCCTGGCCCAAGGTCATCTCGAACTGCACCGGTGCCTGCCTGGTGAAGTGGCCGGCCGTCGCTCCGGTCAAGGCCGACGACACGCAGGGCGTCAAGAAGAAGGGCCTGATGGGCTTCACCCGTCCCGACGGCACGCCGCAGATGACCGTCAACTGCTGGCCGATCTACACCTTCTCCGGGGACAAGGCCCCCGGTGACACCAACGGTCAGGGCGTGGGCGGCACGTGGTACGCCGTCTCGCCCGACGGCAAGCCGGTCGGCGCCCCGGGCAAGTAGATCACCTCCCCAGGGTCGATCATCCCGCCCGGCCCGGAGCGCCACCGTGGTCCGCCCCCTCCGCAACCGCACGGAGGGGGCGGACCGTTGTGCTGTGCGCGGGCGTCCCGGACTCGAACAGCCATGACCCAGCGGGGTCGTACGGGCACATGCCGCAGGCAGTGACCGGGAACGGATGGTCAATTTCCGGTTCGGGTCGCTCCTTCGGCGGGCGATCAGTAGCCTCAGCTCGAACACCGGATCGCCTACCCCTGTCGTCCACGCCTTGGAGAGATACATGGAGCGTCCCGCCTGGGCCCCACGGAGCATCGACATCTCGGTGCCGAGCGTCTCGCGGATCTACGACTTCTACCTGGGCGGTTCGCACAACTTCGAGGTCGACCGGGACGCGGCGCGCAAGGCCATGGAGTTCATGCCGGGCCTGCCGAAGGTCATGCAGGCCAACCGGGCGTTCATGCGGCGGGCGGTGCGCTTCGCGGTCCGGGAGGGCCTCACCCAGTTCCTCGACATCGGCTCCGGCATCCCGACGTTCGGCAATGTCCACGAGGTGGCCCGGGCGGCCGTGCCGGGCGCGCGCGTGGTCTACGTCGACCACGACCCGGTCGCGGTCGCGCACAGCCAGGCGGTGCTCGCGGACGACGCGGACGCGGACGTCGTCGCGGCGGATCTGCGCAAGCCCCGGGAGATCCTCGCGAGCCCCCAGGTGGAGCGGCTGATCGACCTGAACCGGCCGGTTGCCCTTCTCCTCGTTGCCATACTGCACTTCGTGGAAGACGCGGACGACCCCTACGGTGCGGTGGCCGAACTGCGCGAGGCGCTGGCCCCGGGCAGCATGCTGATCCTCACCCATGCCTCGTACGAGGGAATCCCGGTGCCTGCCGAGCGGGCCGAGGGCGCGGTGGACGTATACAAGGACATTCGCAACCCGCTGATCATGCGCTCGCGCGACGAGATCGCGCGGTTCTTCGAGGGGTACGACATGGTGGAACCCGGACTGGTGCAGATGCCGCACTGGCGCCCGGAAACGGCGCCGGAGGACGAGGATCCGTTCGCCTTCTCCGGATTCGCCGGCGTGGGGCGTACGGCGTGAGCGCGGAGCCGGACGGGCCGGAGGGCAGACTGCGCCGGTTCGCGACGATCTGGAGCCGGGCGGTCTACCCGGTGACCTCCACCTCGCTGACCCGCGCCGAGTTCGAGGAACAACTGCTTCCGCTCGCACGCCGGTTGAGCGGTCTGCTGCGGGCGCACAGCTTCGACGCCGACGGCGCGAAGGCCGTCGGCGCCGCCCTGGTGGGCGCGCACTGCACCGACCCCGAGGCGCTCACCCGCACCCTGGACTGCGTCGACGCCTATCTGGTGCTGTACTGCGGCGAGGAGGGCCCCGAGGCCCCGCAGGACGCGCCCCGGCTGCGCTCCTCGCGGCTGCAGCACGCGATGGCCGCCGGGTACGCGCAGGCGCTGCGCGAGCGCACCCTCGCCGAGCAGGAGTCCATCGCCCAGGCCGCGTTGCGCGCCCAGGGCGTGGTGGCCCAGGCGCTGCACGCGAGCGAGGCCCGCTTCCGCGCGGTCTTCGAGGGCGCCGCGATAGGGATCGGTATCGCCGATCTCGACGGCCATGTCCTCCAGGTCAACGAGGCGCTGCTGCGCATGTTCGGGCTGTCCTCGCAGACCCTGCGCGGCCGCCGGGTGCAGGACTGGGTGCACCCCGAGGACGCCCCGCAGACCTGGAAGCTGTACGAGGAACTGGTGCGCGGCGAGCGCGAGCACTACCACATGGAGAAGGCGTTCAACCGCCCCGACGGCACGGTCCTGTGGACCAACCTGACGGTCTCCCTGCTGCGCGACGCCGACGGCGACCCGCAGTACCAGCTCGCCCTCATGGAGGACACCACCGAGCGCCGCCTGCTCAATCTCCGGCTTCGCTACGAGGCGACGCACGACGCGCTGACCGGCCTGCCCAACCGCACCTTGTTCTTCGAGCGGCTGGAGAAGGCGCTGGCGGCCGGCGAGGGCCAGCGCTTCGGCCTGTGCTACCTCGACCTGGACGGCTTCAAGACCATCAACGACAGCCTCGGGCACGCGGCCGGCGACCGGCTGCTGGTGGAGGTCGCCGACCGGCTCCAGTCCTGTGCGACCGCGCCCGGCGAGATGGTCGCCCGGCTCGGGGGCGACGAGTTCGTGGCCCTGACCACCGGCCCCGGCACCGAGCGCACGGTGGACGACCTCGCCGAGCGCATCATGACCGCCCTGATCACCCCGATCAGCATCGACGGCCGGGACCTGATGGTGCGCGGCAGCCTGGGCATCGTCGAGGGCCCGGCCGGCGAACGCACGGCGGCGGAGGTGCTGCGCAGCGCCGACATCACCATGTACCGGGCGAAGTCGGCGGGCGGCAACCGCTCCGAACTGGCCGACCCCGAGGCCGACGCCCGCGCCATCACCCGCCACGGCCTCACCACGGCCCTGCCCACGGCCCTGGAGCGCGGCGAGTTCTTCATCGAGTACCAGCCGCTGGTCCACCTCGGCGACGGCAGCGTGCGCGGCGCCGAGGCCCTGGTGCGCTGGCTGCACCCGCAGCACGGCGTGCTCGGCCCGGACCGCTTCATCCCGCTCGCCGAGCACACCGGCCTGATCGTGCCGCTCGGCCGCTGGGTGCTGGAGGAGTCCATCCGCCAGGCCCGCGCCTGGCGGGAACGCTACGGCGAGGAGACCGCCGCCGGCCCGCTGCGCATCAACGTCAACCTCTCGCCCTGCCAGCTCAGTCATCCGGGGCTGGTCCAGGACACGGTCGAGATCCTCGAACGGGCGGGCGTCGCCCCGGACGCGCTGTGTCTGGAGGTCACCGAGTCGGCCCTGATCGGCGCCGACGACGATCTCCTCAAACCCCTGCGCCGGCTGGCCGAGATGGGCGTCGACATCGCCCTGGACGACTTCGGCACCGGTTACTCCAACCTCGCCAACCTGCGCCGCCTGCCGGTGAACGTCCTCAAACTGGACCGCTCCTTCACCCAGGGCATGCAGCAGTTCCCCGCCGACCCGGTCGACCTCAAGATCGTGGAGGGCATCGTCACCCTCGCCCACAGTCTCGACCTCGCGGTCACCGTGGAGGGCGTCGAAACCGGCGCCCAGGCCGAGCAGTTGCGCGTCCTGGGCTGCGACACGGCCCAGGGCTGGTACTACGCCCGCCCGGGCCCGCCGGAGCGGCTGCACGACCTGGCGCTGGTGGACGCGACGGGCTGAGCCGCCGGCGGGAGCTACCGCTCCAGCAGCATCCGCTGCAACTCCCGTGCCGCACGCGGCGGTGCCACGTCACTGCGGTGCGCGAGCGCGATCGTACGATGCAGTCCGGGGCGCGCCAGCGGGGTCACCCGTAGGCTGCGCCCCGACCTCGACGCCACCATGCGCGGCACCACCGCCGCGCCCAGCCCTGCCCGCACGAATCCCAACACCGCATCCATCTCGCCCCCTTCGACGGCGAACTCGGGCTCGAACCCCTCTGCGCGACATGCCGCGACCGTCAGTTCCCGCAGGTCGTACCCGTGCCGGAACATCACCAGGCGCTCACCCTCCAGGTCGGCGATGCGCACCGTCCGCCCGCCCCGGCCGGGTGCCGGTGCCTCGGGTGAGGACACCACGACCAGCTCCTCCCGCAGCAGCTCCACCGTCGTCAGCGCGGGCGCCGGCGCCGGCAGCGGCAGCACGACCAGCGCGAGATCGAGGGCGCCGCGCGCCAGCTCCCGTACCAGGTCGTGCGAGCCGCTCTCCTCGACGAGGAGCCGGATGCCGGGATAGCGGTCGTGGAAGGCGCGCAGCACGTCCGGCAGCAGGCCCGTGCACAGGCTCGGGGTGGCGCCGAGGCGCACCCGGCCCCGGCGCAGCTGCACCAGCTCCTGCACCTCGTGGCGGGCCGTGTCCGCGTCGGCCAGGATCCGCCGGGCGAGCGGCAGCAGCGCCTCGCCCGCGTCGGTGAGCGTGATGTTGCCCCGGGCGCGCAGGAACAGGTCCGCGCCCAGCTCCCGCTCCAGCGCTCTGATCTGCTGCGACAGCGACGGCTGGGCGACGTGCACCAGTTCGGCGGCCCGGGTGAAGTGCCGGGTCTCGGCGACGGCGACGAAGTACTGGAGCTGCTGGAGCTGCATCCCCACACCATAGCCTCAGCCTATGGAAACAAGCTGCATCATGTCTTGGACCGATCGGGTCCTCCGGCCCTAGCGTGCTGTGCCATGGCACTGGCAACGCGGACGGACCGACGGCCGTCCATGGCGCGCACGATGTGGGACTCCTCCGTCGGCAAGAAGACCGTGATGGCCGTCAGCGGCCTGATCATGCTGGCGTACCTGGTCGTCCACATGATCGGGAACCTGAAGATCTACTTCGGCGCGGGCGAGTTCAACCACTACGCCCACTGGCTGCGCACCATCGGCGAGCCGTTCATGCACTACGAGTGGACGCTCTGGCTCATCCGGGTCGTGCTGGTCGTCGCCGTGGTCGCCCACGCCACGTCCGCGTACCAGCTCAGCCGCCGGGACATCAAGGCCCGGCCCAGCAAGTACGTGCACTCCAGGCCCCGGGCGAGCTACGCCACCCGCACGATGCGCTGGGGCGGGATCATCCTCGGCCTGTTCATCGTCTGGCACGTCCTGGACCTGACCACCGGCACCGTGCACCCGGGCCGCTTCGAGCACGGCCACCCGTACCAGAACGTCGTCGGCGACTTCTCGCACTGGTACAGCAACGTCGTCTACATCGTCGCGATGCTCGCGCTCGGCCTGCACGTCCGGCACGGCTTCTGGAGCGCCGCGCAGACCCTCGGCGTCGGCAGCCGCACCCGCGACCGCGCCCTGAAGACCCTCGCGAACGTCCTCGCGCTGCTGCTCACGGCCGGTTTCATCGCCGTACCCGTGGGCGTCATGACCGGAGTGGTGAGCTGACATGACCGACTACGCGCACTACACGACCGGGGAACCGGCCGTCGACACCAAGGCCCCCTCCGGCCCGATCCACGAGCGCTGGGACAAGCGCCGCTTCGAGGCCAGGCTGGTCAACCCCGCCAACCGGCGCAAGCACACGGTCATCGTCGTCGGCACCGGACTGGCCGGCGGCTCCGCGGGCGCCACCCTGGCCGAACAGGGCTACCACGTCGTCCAGTTCTGCTACCAGGACTCCCCGCGCCGCGCCCACTCCATCGCCGCACAGGGCGGCATCAACGCGGCGAAGAACTACCGCAACGACGGCGACTCGATCCACCGGCTCTTCTACGACACCGTCAAGGGCGGCGACTTCCGCGCCCGCGAGTCCAACGTCCACCGCCTCGCGCAGATCTCCGTCGAGATCATCGACCAGTGCGTGGCCCAGGGCGTGCCCTTCGCCCGCGAGTACGGCGGCCTGCTCGACACCCGCTCCTTCGGCGGCGTCCAGGTCTCGCGCACGTTCTACGCCCGCGGCCAGACGGGACAGCAGCTCCTGCTCGGCGCCTACCAGGCCCTCAGCAGGCAGATCGCCGCCGGGAACGTGGAGATGCACCCGCGCACCGAGATGCTCGACCTGATCGTCGTGGACGGACGGGCGCGCGGCATCGTGGCCCGGGACCTGATCACCGGCCGCATCGACACGTACTTCGCGGACGCCGTCGTCCTCGCCAGCGGCGGTTACGGCAACGTCTTCTACCTGTCGACCAACGCCATGAACTCCAACGCGACCGCCGTCTGGCGGGCGCACCGGCGCGGCGCCTACTTCGCCAACCCCTGCTTCACGCAGATCCATCCGACCTGCATCCCGCGCACCGGCGACCACCAGTCCAAGCTGACCCTGATGAGCGAGTCGCTGCGCAACGACGGCCGGATCTGGGTGCCGAAGGCCCAGGGCGACACCCGGGCGCCGAACCGGATCCCCGAGGGCGAGCGCGACTACTACCTGGAGCGCATCTACCCCTCCTTCGGCAACCTCGTCCCCCGCGACATCGCCTCCCGCGCCGCGAAGAACGTCTGCGACGAAGGCAGGGGGGTCGGGCCCGGCGGGCAGGGCGTCTACCTGGACTTCGCCGACGCCATCGGGCGCATGGGCCGCAAGGCCGTCGAGGCCAGGTACGGCAACCTCTTCGACATGTACCAGCGGATCACCGACGAGGATCCGTACGAGGTGCCGATGCGGATCTACCCCGCCGTGCACTACACGATGGGCGGACTGTGGGTCGACTACGACCTGCAGACCACCGTCCCCGGCCTGTTCGCGATCGGCGAGGCCAACTTCTCCGACCACGGCGCCAACCGGCTCGGCGCCTCCGCGCTGATGCAGGGCCTCGCCGACGGCTACTTCGTGCTGCCCGCCACCATCAACGACTACCTGGCCCGCCACCCGCACCAGGAACAGGTCACCGCCGAACACCCCGCCGTCCAAGGGGTGTTGGCCGAGACCGAGGACCGGCTCCACCTGCTGCTGTCCGTCGACGGCGACCGCACCCCGGACTCCTTCCACCGCGAACTGGGCGAACTCATGTGGGAGTTCTGCGGCATGGCCCGCACCGACGCCGGGCTGCGCAAGGCGCTGGAGCGCATCCCGCAGATCCGCGAGGAGTTCTGGCGGCGCATCAAGGTGCCCGGCACCGGCGAGGAGTTCAACCAGTCGCTGGAGAAGGCGAACCGGATCGTCGACTACCTGGAACTGGCCGAGCTGATGTGCCTCGACGCGCTGCACCGCGCCGAGTCCTGCGGCGGCCACTTCCGCGAGGAGTCCCAGACCCCCGACGGCGAAGCGGCCCGCCGGGACGAGGAGTTCGGCTACGCGGCCGCCTGGGAGTTCACCGGCACCGGCACCGCTCCCACCCTGCACAAGGAAGACCTGGTCTTCGAGTACGTCCACCCCACCCAGCGGAGCTACGCATGAAGCTCACCCTGCGCGTCTGGCGGCAGCGGAACGCCGACGCCGACGGAGCGATGTCCACGTACGAGGTCGACGGGATCTCGTCCGACATGTCCTTCCTGGAGATGCTGGACGTCCTCAACGAACAGCTCATCCTGTCCGGCGAGGACCCCGTCGCCTTCGACCACGACTGCCGCGAGGGCATCTGCGGCGCCTGTTCCCTCGTGATCAACGGCGACGCCCACGGCCCCGAGCGCACCACCACCTGCCAGCTGCACATGCGGTCCTTCGAGGACGGCGACACGATCGACATCGAGCCGTGGCGGGCCGCCGCGTTCCCGGTGATCAAGGACCTGGTCGTCGACCGGTCCGCGTTCGACCGGATCATCCAGGCCGGCGGCTACGTCACCGCGCCCACCGGCTCCGCGCCGGAGGCCCACGCCACGCCGGTGCCGAAGGCCGACGCCGACTTCGCCTTCGAACACGCCGAGTGCATCGGCTGCGGAGCGTGCGTGGCCGCGTGCCCCAACGGCGCGGCGATGCTGTTCACCTCCGCCAAGGTCAACCACCTGAACGTGCTGCCGCAGGGCGCGCCCGAGCGGGAGACGCGGGTGCTGGACATGGTGGCGCAGATGGACACCGAGGGCTTCGGCGGCTGCACCCTCACCGGTGAGTGCGCCACCGCCTGCCCGAAGGGCATTCCGCTGGTGTCGATCACGAGCATGAACAGGGAGTGGCTGCGGGCCACCCGGAAGGTGGCCAAGCGGTAGCCCACCGCAGAGACGTTCGCCGACAGGGGGCGGACGGGCGGGGCCGGGAGTGGTGCTCATCCCCGGCCCCGTCTGGTTTTCCTTGATCGCGGGCGACCGGCGTTCAACATTCCCACATCCGTTCTCCTGGCCCCGGTCACGCGCACGCCAACCGGCATCGGAAGAACAGGAGCGACGGGCCGTACGCATGCAGCCCGCCGTCCCCGTCGCCGAACCGGCCCGTGACCAGGAGTGAGCCATGACCGGCGTGTCCACCCTCGACCGTCCCCCGCAGCCCGCGGCCCCCACCCGCTACACCGTCACCCTCGCCCGCGACGAGGACGACGTCCGGGCCGCGCAGCGGCTGCGGCACGACGTCTTCGCCGGGGAGATGGGGGCCCTGCTGGCCACCCCGCAGCCGGGCCTCGACATCGACGCCTTCGACGCCTACTGCGACCACCTGCTGGTCCGCGACACCGTGACCGGCCAGGTCGTCGGCACCTACCGGCTGCTGCCCCCGGAGCGGGCCGCGGTCGCCGGGCGGCTCTACTCCGAGGGCGAGTTCGAGCTGGGCGGGCTCGACGCGATCCGGCCCTCGCTGGTCGAGGTCGGCCGCTCCTGTGTGCACCCCGACCACCGCGACGGCGCCGTCATCAGCCTGATCTGGGCCGGCATCGCCCGCTACATGGTCGACCGCGGGCACGAGTGGCTCGCCGGCTGCTGCTCGGTGCCGCTCGCCGACGGCGGCGCCCTCGCCACCGGCGCCTGGGAGCGGGTGCGGGCCAAGCACCTGGCCCCCGAGGAGTTCCGGGTACGGCCGCTGCTGCCCTGGGTCCCGAACACGGAAGCCCCCGCCGGGCACCACGAGCTGCCCGCCCTGCTGCGCGGCTACCTCCGCCTCGGCGCCTGGGTGTGCGGCGAGCCCGCGCACGATCCGGACTTCGGGGTCGCCGACCTGTACGTGCTGCTGTCGATGCGCCGGGTCAACGCGCGCTATCTGCGGCACTTCCTCTCCCTCGTGCCGGCCTGATGAGCGTCTGGCTGCCGACCGCGCCCTGCTCCCCGGGCGCGTGTGTGGAGCCGGCCCGCGCCGCGGTCGCCGTACCCCGGGCCGTGCTGCGGCTGGCCGCGGTCGTGGCCCTGCTGCTGGCCGGGATCGCCCTGTCCCCGCTCGGCGGGAGGATCCCCGCCGAGTGGGTCAGGCGGTGGTGCCGCGCGCTGGTGCGGGCCATGGGAGTCCGGGTCCGCCTCACCGGCACCCCCGCCCCGGCCGGCGGACTGCTGCTTGTCGCCAACCACGTCTCGTGGCTGGACATCCCGCTGCTGACCGTCGTACGCCCCGCCCGCATGCTCGCCAAGACCGAGATACGGCAGTGGCCGGTGGCGGGCGCGCTGGCGGCGCGCGGCGGGGTGCTGTTCATCGAGCGGGACCGGCTGCGGGCCCTGCCCGCGACGGTCGAGCGGATCGCCGGGGCGCTGCGCGCGGGCGCGGCCGTGACCGCCTTCCCCGAGGGCAGCACCTGGTGCGGGCGGGCCCACGGGCACTTCCGCCGGGCGGTGTTCCAGGCCGCGCTCGACGCGGGCGTGCCGGTGCAGCCGGTCGGCCTGCGCTACCGGCAGGAGGGCGGCGCCCCGGGCACGGCGGCGGCGTTCGTCGGCGAGGACACCCTGCTCGCCTCCCTGTGGCGGGTGGCCCGCGCCCGCGATCTGGTCGCCGAGGTGGAGATACGGCCGCTGATCGCGCCGGGCACCTGTGCGGACCGGCGGACACTGGCCGCCGCGGCTCAGCCGATGGCGTCCGAGCCCGTCTGGGCCCACGCGGCGTTGGCAGCGCCCCGAAGGGAGGCGGGAACTGCCGCCGTCGTCCCGCAGCCACCCGTCACGGCATGACCCGCGCCAGATAGGGCGCCGTCGCACTCCCCGCCGCCCCCGCCACGCGCTCCGGCGGGCCCGACGCCACGATCCGCCCGCCCCGGTCACCCCCGCCGGGGCCCAGGTCGATGACCCAGTCCGCGCCCGCGACCACCGTCATGTCGTGCTCCACCACCACGACCGTGTGACCGGCGTCGACCAGGCCGTGCAGCCGCTCCATCAGCAGCTCCACGTCGGCCGGATGGAGCCCGGTGGTGGGCTCGTCCAGCAGGTACAGGGTGTGGCCGCGCCGGCCGCGCTGCAGTTCGCTCGCCAGCTTGATCCGCTGGGCCTCGCCGCCGGACAGCTCGGTCGCCGGCTGCCCGAGCCGCAGATAGCCGAGGCCCACGTCGAGCAGGGTGCGCAGGCTCCGGGCGGCGGCCGGGACGTCGGCGAAGAACTCCGCCGCCGCCTCCACCGTCAGGTCGAGCACCTCGGCGATGTCCCGTCCCCGGTACGTCACCTGGAGCGTGCCGGGGTTGTAGCGGGCCCCGCCGCAGTCCGGGCAGGGGGCGTACGTGCTCGGCAGGAACAGCAGCTCGACGCTGACGAACCCCTCGCCCTGGCACGTCTCGCAGCGCCCTGTGGCGACGTTGAAGGAGAACCGCCCGACGCCGTACCCGCGTGCCCGCGCCTCCTCGGTGCCGGCGAACACCTTGCGGACGACGTCGAACAGGCCGGTGTACGTGGCCAGATTGGAGCGCGGGGTCCGGCCGATCGGCTTCTGGTCTACCCGGACCAGCCGGTCCACGCCCGCCAGTTCCTCCGTCAGCTCGCCGACGAGCGTGGACTTCCCGGAACCGGAGACCCCGGTGACGGCGGTGAACGCGCCGAGCGGGAACGCGGCCGTCACCTGCCGCAGGTTGTGCCGGGTCACCGGGCCGACCGTCAACCAGCCGCGCGGCGAACGGACTTCACGGGCCGCACCCGGGGATTCGTCGAAGAGGAACGCCGCCGTCGCGGACTCCGCCACCGACGCCAGCTCGGCCGGCGGCCCGCTGTACAGCACGCGTCCGCCGTGCTCGCCCGCGCCGGGGCCGACGTCCACCAGCCAGTCGGCGCCGCGCACCACCTCCAGATGGTGCTCCACCACGAACACCGAGTTCCCGGCCGCCTTCAGCCGCTCCAGCACGGCTCGCAGAGCCTCGGTGTCCGCCGGGTGCAGTCCCGCCGACGGCTCGTCCAGGACGTACACCACGCCGAACAGGCCGGAGCGCAACTGGGTGGCCAGGCGCAGCCGTTGCAGCTCGCCCGCCGAGAGGGTCGGGGTGGCGCGGTCGAGGCTGAGGTAGCCGAGGCCGAGTTCGACGACCGGCCCGATCCGGGACTTCAGGTCGTCGGTGAGCACCCGTGCGGTCTCGGTGTCGCCGTCGAGGTGCGCGGCCAGGTCGGTCAGCGGCAGCGCGGCCAGCTCGGCGATGGTCCGCCCGCCGAAGGTCACCGCGAGCGCCTCCGGACGCAGCCGGCTGCCCCCGCACACCTCGCACGGCCTGGTAGCCAGGAAGCGCTCGGCCTTCGCGCGCAGCGTCGGGGACTTGGTGTCCGAGAAGGTCTTCAGCACATACCGGCGGGCGCTCATGTACGTGCCCTGGTACGGCCGTTGGATGCGGTCGGCCTCGCGCACCGGGTGGACGGTGACCACCGGCTGCTCGTCCGTGAACAGGATCCACTCGCGCTGCCCGGCGGGCAGTTCGCGCCAGGGCCGGTCGACGTCGTAGCCGAGTGTGTCGAGGATGTCCCGCAGGTTCTTGCCCTGCCAGGCCCCCGGCCAGGCGGCGATCGCGCCCTCGCGGATCGACAGCGCGGGGTCCGGGACGAGCAACTCCTCGGTCGTCTCCGGCACATGGCCGAGCCCGTGGCACTGCGGACAGGCACCGGCCGCCGTGTTCGGCGAGAATGCGTCGGAATCGAGCCGCTCGGCGCCCGGCGGGTACGTCCCGGCGCGCGAGAAGAGCATGCGCAGGGAGTTGGAGAGGTTGGTGACCGTGCCCACCGAGGACCGCGAGGTCGGCGCCGAGCGGCGCTGCTGGAGCGACACCGCGGGCGGCAGCCCGGTGATCTCGCCGACCTTGGGCGCCCCGACCTGGTGGATCAGCCGGCGCGCGTACGGCGCGACCGACTCGAAGTAGCGCCGCTGGGCCTCGGCGTAGATCGTGCCGAACGCCAGCGACGACTTTCCCGAGCCGGACACGCCGGTGAACACGGCCAGTACGTCGCGCGGGACATCCACGTCGACGCCCTTGAGGTTGTGCTCGCGGGCCCCGCGGACGCGGACGTAGGGGTCATGTGGGTGGTGCATCGACGGGCAACTCCAGTCCGTGCCCGCGCACCGCTACTGCGGAGGGTTGTCGGTGTCCTGCTGCCTCAGCTGTTCCTTCAGTCTGTCCTGCGCGGTGTCGACCTGGGACTGGTACTTGCCCTGGGTCTTCTCGTCCACGTAGTCCCCGGCCTTGTCGACGCCCTTGCCGGCCTGATCCTCGTGGCCCTTGAGCATCTGCTTGAGCTTGTCCATCATGGACATGGCAGCCCTCCTCGTCGCTTGAGGCTTCCCCTCCCAGGTTCACCGTCCCCGGCTGCGTTCGCATCTCGGAGCCTCAGGCCTCCGGGGCGAACAGCGCGGCGAGCCGCCGGTAGGAGTCCAGCAGGGCCGTACGGTCGTAGGTGCTGGTCGTGACCAGCACCTCGTCGGCGTCCGTCTCCTTCAGCACCGTCTCCAGTTGCTGTCCGACCTGCTCGGCGGTGCCCGCGAGGTGCCCGGCGAGCCCGGCGTCGAAGAAGCCGCGCTCCTTCGCGGTCATCGGGCGGGCCTCGGTCTCCTCGGCCGGGGCGAGCGGCGGGAAGGTGCCGTGGGTGCGGGCGTACGCCATCGACCAGGCCTCCGGGACCAGCAGCCGCCGGGCCGCCTCCTCGGTGCCGGCCACCGCGATCGTGCCGGAGATCACGACGTACGGCTCGGGCGCCCAGGGGGAGGGGCGAAAGCCGGTGCGGTACGCGTCGATGCCGCGCAGCATCTTCTCGCGGCCGCGCAGATCGCCGATGACCAGGGGCAGCCCGGTGCGCGCCGCGACCCGCGCGCCCTCGCCCAGGGCCAGCACGAACGGCGGCACCCGCAGGCCCTCCGCGGGGCGGGCGTGCACCCCGGTCGGCGCGGTGCCCTCGAACCAGCCGAGCAGCTCGCCGAGCTGGGCGGCGAAGTCCTCGGCGTCCTCCTTGTCCCGGCCGAGCGCTCGGCGCACCCCGTCGGTGAAGCCGACGGACCGCCCGAGCCCCATGTCGATCCGGCCCGGGAACAGCGCCTCCAGGACGCCGAACTGCTCGGCGACGACGAGCGGCCGGTGGTTGGGCAGCATGACCCCGCCGGTACCGACCCGGATCGTGCGGGTGGCCGCGGCGATGGCGGCGGCGAGCACGGTCGGTGCGGAACCGGCCACCCCGGGCACGCCGTGGTGCTCGGCCACCCAGAACCGGTGGTAGCCGAGCGCCTCCGCCTCCCGGGCCAGCGTGACGGTGTCCCGCAGCGCCTCGGCGGGCGCCCGGCCCTCGCGGGTGCGGGAACGGTCGAGGACGGAGAACCGGGCCCGGGCGATCACTGAACTGCTCACGCAGATGTCAACGCTCTGGAGGGCCGGGGATTCCCGGGCGCCGGCCGCTGGCTAGGGTGGCGGCGTGACCGACAGCAGCAGGCGGCCGCTCGCCGTGTTCGACCTCGACAACACCCTCGCCGACACGGCCCACCGGCAGCACTTCCTGGAAGGAAAGCCGCGGAACTGGGACGGATTCTTCGCGGCCGCGCCGCAGGACCCGCCGATCGCCGAGGGCGTCGCGCTGGCCGTGGCGAGCGCGAGCGAGTGCGAGGTCGTCTATCTCACCGGCCGGCCCGAGCGCTGCCGGCGCGACACGCTGGACTGGCTCGCGGCCCACGGGCTGCCCGAGGGACGGGTGTTCATGCGCGGAAACGCCGACCGCAGGCCCGCCCGGTTCACCAAGCTGGAGATCCTGCGCCGGCTCGCCCAGGGCCGCGAGGTCCGCTTTCTCGTCGACGACGACGAACTGGTCTGTGACGACGCCGAGTGCGCCGGGTTCGGCGTCGTACGGGCACGCTGGACCGCGAAGTCCGAGGCGCTGCAAGAGGCTCAGGAGCGCGAAGGCCGTACGTGAGAGACGGGCGTCAGCCCTCGTCCTCGATCCGGAAGCCCACCTTCAGCCCCACCTGGTAGTGCTCGATCCGCCCGTTCTCGATCTGGCCGCGGACCTGGGTCACCTCGAACCAGTCGAGATTGCGCAGCGTCTGGTCGGCGCGCGCGATGGCGTTGCGGATGGCCTGGTCGACGCCCTCGTGCGAGCTGCCGACGATCTCGGTGACGCGGTAGGTGTGATTCGACATGGGAACGCTCCTCTCGTGTCACGCCACCCTCCACCGTGCCCCATCCCCGCCCGGGCCGCCCCTTGACCTTCGCATTGGTCCATACCAAAATCCCAGCACACCCGCACGAGCGCCGCCGCTCGTCCCCCCACGTCGGGCCCCCACACCTGTCCGCACCCCTTGCCAGACAGAACAGGACCCCTCGTGAGACGTCGTCTGCTCGCCCTCGTCTGTGCCACCGGTTCCCTCGTGAGCGCCTGCGGGATGCTTCCGGGCGCGCACCCGCGCACGACCGTCACCGTGTGGCTGATGAAGGACAGCGCCTCCAAGGACTTCCTCCGGCGCTTCACCGACGACTTCGAACGCACCCACCGGGACCTGCGCCTCGACATCCGCATCCAGGACTGGACCGGCATCGTCGCCAAGGTCCGCGCGGCCCTGAAGGCTCCCTCCGGCGACGGACCCGACGTCGTCGAGGTCGGCAACACCCAGGTGCCGCTGTACGCCGACGGCGGGCGGCTCGCCGACCTGACCCTGGAGTCGATGCGGGACTGGGGCCAGGACGCGTGGCTGCCCGCCCTCGCCGAGCCCGGCAAGGACGGCAACGCGCAGTACGGCATTCCCTGGTACGCGGCCAACCGCGTCGTGATCTACCGCAAGGACCTGTTCGAGGCGGCCGGCATCACCGCCCCGCCGAAGACCCGCGAGGAGTGGCTCGCCGACACGGAGCGGCTCGACTCCGGCGGGAACCAGGGGATCTACCTCGCCGGCCAGGACTGGTACACACTCTCCGGGTTCGTCTGGGACGAGGGCGGCGACCTCGCCGTGCAGAAGGACTACGACTGGAAGGGCGCCCTGGACACCCCGGCCGCGCTGCGCGGCATGGACTTCTACCGGCGGCTCCAGGCGCTCGGCCGGGGTCCCGTGGGCGCCGACGAGGAACACCCGCCGCAGGCCGGGGTGTTCGCGGGCGGCAGGGTCGCCCAGATCGTCGCCGTACCGGGGCTCGCCCAGTCGATCGTGCAGCAGAACCCGTCCCTGAAGGGCAAGTTGGGCTTCTTCCCGGTGCCCGGGAAGACCGCCGCGCGGCCCGGCACGGTGTTCACCGGCGGCTCGGACCTCGTCGTCCCGCAGAACACCAGGGACCAGTTCGCCGCGACAGCCGTCGTGGGCGCGCTCACCGGCGCCACGTGGGACACCGAACTCGCCCGCACCATGAACTACGTGCCCAACAAGACCACGCTGGCGGGCGCGGTCGCGGGAGAGGAGGGGGTCGCCGCCATGGCCGCGGGTGCGGCGCACGGCCGGGCGACCCCCAGCACCCCCCAGTGGGCCGACGTCGAGGCCGACAACCCGATCAAGCGGTACATGACCCGGGTGCTGACCGGGGCGGACCCGCAGACCGAGGCCCGCCAGGCCTCCCGCAGGATCACCGAGGAGCTGACCCCCCGTCTGTGACGAACCGCCGGCTCACCGGGCCATGCTCAGCGACAGCGCGAACCGCTCCTGCGCGTCGGTCCACCAGTGGGTCAACTCCAGCCCCGCGTCGGCGAGTTCCTCGGTCACCCCGGCGCGGCGGAACTTCGCCGACACCTCGGTGCGCAGCTCCTCGCCCGCCGCGAAGTCCACGGCGAGGTCCAGCGCGGGCACCTTCACGGTCTGCGCGAGACGGGAGCGCAGGCGCATCTCGATCCACTCGCGCTCGGGGTCCCACAGGGCCACGTGGTCGAAGGCGTCCGGGTCGAAGTCGGCGTCCAGCTCACGGTCGACGACGGCCAGCACGTTCTTGTTGAACGCCGCCGTCACCCCGGCCGCGTCGTCGTAGGCCCGCACCAGCACCCGCTCGTCCTTGACGAGGTCGGTGCCGAGCAGGAGCCCGTCGCCCGGCGCCAGCAGGGCGCGCACGGCGGCCAGGAACTTCGCGCGCTCGTCGGGCAGCAGATTGCCGATCGTGCCGCCGAGGAACGCCAGCAGCCGGGGCCCGGGGGTGGCGGGCAGTTCCAGCGGGGCGGTGAAGTCCGCGATGAGGGCGTGCACTTCGAGGCCCGGCCGCTCCTCGACGAGTGCCTGCCCGGCCTGGGTGAGGGCGCTCTCGCTGACGTCGACCGGGACGTACGCCGCGGGCGCGAGCGCGTCGAGCAGATGGCGGGTCTTCTCCGAGGAGCCCGAGCCCAGCTCGATCAGCGTGCGGGCACCGCTGGCCGCGGCGATCTCGCCGCTGCGGGCGGCGAGGATCTCCCGCTCGGCGCGCGTCGGGTAGTACTCGGGCAACTCGGTGATCCGCTCGAACAGTTCGCTGCCGCGGGCGTCGTAGAACCACTTCGGCGGCAGCCACTTGGGGTGGTCGGTCAGGCCGTGCAGGACGTCGGTGCGCAGCGCGGCGTCCGTCGCGTCCTCGGGCAGGGTGCGGGTGACGAGAAGGGGGCTCACGTACAGGGCTCCTTCGACGATGGGGGTCCCCCCGCTCGGGCGGAGTCGAGAGCGGGGGAGGACGCGGGGTCCTCCAGCGGGGCGAGCAGCACACCGGCGCGGCTCGCGGTGAGCACGGTGCGGTCGGGGACCTCCTGCCAGAGCGGGTCGTCGTCGTACGGCTCGGAGGCGCAGACCGTGCTGCGTCCGGGCTCCGTGCGGTACCAGAGGCTGTCGCCCCAGCGGGTGGCGGCGATGGTCTCGCCGTCCGTCAGCAGCAGATTGAGCCGGGAGGCGGGCGCCGCCCCGGCCAGCTGGCGAACCGTTTCGCCGAGTGCCTGGCCGGGTCCGTCGCCCGAACGCAGCCGGTGCAGGACCAGCGCCCAGACGAACGCAGAGTCGCTGCGGGCCTCCAGCGCCAGCAGGTCGACCGGCGGCAGGGCGGACAGCAGCGGGGCGGCCACGTCCGGCCAGCCCGCGACGGCGCCGTTGTGGCTGAACAGCCACCGCCCGGACGCGAAGGGCGCCGCGGCCGCCTCGGCGTCCGCGCCCGCCAGTGTCGCGTCCCGTACGGCCGCGAGGACGGCGCCGGAGCGCACCACCCGGGCCAGGTCGGCGAAGGACAGGTCCGCCCAGATCGGCCCGGCCCGCCGGTAGCGCGCCGGGACGGGATCCTCCGGGGCGTACCAGCCCACGCCGAAGCCGTCGGCGTTGACCGTCCCGGACGCCTGGCGCTGCGGTGCCCACGACTGGTGCACCAGACTGTGCGGCGGCTCCGTGAGGAGCTGCCCGAGCCGTATCTCCGGCCCCAGGTAGGCGATGTGACGGCACATCAGAGGACCTCCGAGCGGGCGGTGCGGAACCCGGAGAAGATCTGCCGGCGGATCGGGTAGTCCCAGTTGCGGAACGTGCCCCGGCAGGCCACCGGGTCCACGGCGAACGAACCGCCGCGCAGCACCTTGTACTCGGGGCCGAAGAACACCTCCGAGTACTCCTTGTACGGGAAGGCCCGGAAACCGGGGTACGGCAGCAGGTCGCTCGCCGTCCACTCCCACACGTCCCCGATCAACTGCCGTACGCCGAGCGGGGATTCACCCGCCGGGTAGCTGCCGGCGGGCGCCGGGCCGAGGTGGCGCTGACCGAGGTTGGCATGCTCGGGCGCCGGGTCGGCGTCGCCCCACGGGTAGCGGCGCGAGCGGCCGGTGGCCGGGTCGTGCCGGGCGGCCTTCTCCCACTCCGGTTCGGTGGGCAGCCGCCGACCGGCCCAGCGGGCGTAGGCGTCGGCCTCGTACCAGCACACGTGCAGCACCGGCTCGTCCGGCGGGACCGGCTCGGTGACCCCGAACCGGCGGCGCAGCCACTGCCCGCCCTCCCGGTGCCAGAACAGCGGGGCCGTGATCGCGTGCTGCCGGATGTGCGCCCAGCCCTCCGGCGTCCACCAGCGCTCGCTGTCGTAGCCGCCGTCCTCGATGAACGCCTGGTACGCCGCGTTCGTCACCGGGGTCGTGTCGATCCAGTACGGCGCCACCTCCCGTACGTGCGCCGGGCGTTCGTTGTCCAGTGCCCACGGCTCACCGGAGGTGCCCATGGTGAACGGGCCGCCGGGTACGAGGACTTCGGCCGGGCCGGTGAACGGCGGCGCCGAGTCGGGGTCGGGGGCGGTCAGCGCCCGCGGCCCCCTTCTGAGCTGATGGGTGATCAGCATGGTCTCGTCGTGCTGCTGTTCGTGCTGGGCGATCATCCCGAAGGCGAAACCGGCCTCGGTCAGCCGGGAGCCGTGGAAGTCGGCGCCCTCCAGCAGATCCAGTACGCGGCCGCGCACCTCGGCCGCGTAGTGCCGGGCCTCGGCGGGCGGCAGCAGCGGCAACGAGGGGCGCGCGGCGCGCGGGTGCTCGAAGGCGTCGTACAGGCCGTCGATCTCGGGCCGCATCGCCTCCCGGCCGCCGACCGCCCGCAGGAGCCACAGCTCCTCCTGGTTGCCGATGTGCGCGAGGTCCCACACCAGCGGGGACATCAGCGGGGAGTGCTGGGCGGTCAGGTCCGGGTCCTCGACGCAGGTCGTCAGCAGCGTGGTGCGGTCCCGGGCGGTGACGAGCGAGGCGAGCGCGCGCTCGCGCAGGGCCTCGCTGTCCGGGGCGTCCGGCTCGGCCGTACCGGTGTGCGTGCCGGTGTCGGGGGCGCTCATGTGCGGATGTCCTTCCTGCGGTGGTCGGGGGGAGTGCCTCCCGTGTTTCCGGTGCGGTGGGGCCGGGCCGGCTCCGTGCGGCGGCGCCGGTCCAGCAGGTCGTCGGCCGGGCTGCGGCCCCGGGCGACGTGACGGTCCCGGTACGCGGCCACCGCGCCGATCACCTCGGCGTCGGCGCCGAGCCGGGGCAGCGCCTCCAGCGCCGCCGCGAAACACTCGGCGGCGATCTCGCGCAGCTCCGGGTCGGCGAGCCCGGAACGGGCCGCGTCGGTCCACAGCGGATTGTGCGGCGCCGGCCGGTGCAGCGTCCGCTCCGCCAGCGGTTTCACGCTCCGGTACGCCGTCTCGGCGGCCGCCGGATCGTCGAACAGCGCCGCCGTCACCGCGAGCGGCACGATCCAGCCGTCCTCGCCGGGCTGCGCGTCGATCATGCGCAGCTCCAGATGACCGCGCGGCCGGACCGGCGGGAACAGCGTGGTCAGGTGATAGTCCAGGTCGGCCCGGGTGGGCGGCCGGGGTGTGCCGGAGCGGGTCCACTCCCGGAAGGTGAGCCCCTCGGGCACCTCCCACGGCCCGCCGCCGTCCCGGCGGACGCACATCACCGGCGAGTCCAGCACATGCCGGGCCCAGGCGCCGCGGGCGTCGCCGTGCAGCGGGGGAGCGCCCGCGCGGCCGGCGCCGATCTCCATCCACAGCAGCTGCCGGGTGGACTGCCAGCCCGTGGGCTCCTGGCCGATCAGCGGGGAGTTGGCGAACGCGGCCACCAGGACCGCGCCCAGGTGATGCGCCAGCCACCAGCGCCGCTCGTGTCCGAGCGGTCCGGGCTCCTCCTGCCCGGCGTCCACGCAGACCTGCACGGACGCGGAGGAGCACATCATGTGCCGGCCGGCCGGACCGGTGCGGTCCAGGCACGTCTCCATGGCGTCGTAGCGCGGCTCGTGCAGGAACCGGCGCGGGGTGTGCCAGGGATCGTGGCCGACGCCGACGAGGGTGAGACCGTCCTCGGCGAGGACGCCGCGCACGGTGTCCAGATCGGCGGAGACGGTGCGGATGCACTCCATCAGGGAGGCGGCGGGCGGCGAACTCAGCTCCAGCTGGCCGCCGGGCTCCACGGTGAGCGGCGACCGCAGGGGCAGGGCCCGCAGGGCGGCGTAGGCCGCCCGAAGTCGTTCGGGTGTCACGGGGAGCTGCGGCGCGCGCAGCTCGTGGACCAGCCATTCCAGTTCGACACCGAGCGCGCGCGGCGGCCCGGTCTTGAAGCAGATGCCCCGGACCAGAGCCTCCACCTCGGCCTCGGTGACGGCGGTGCGGTGGTCCGTACAGTCACCACCGTCACTCTTCGAGTCGGACATGTCGGGATCCTCCTGAGATTCCACCATGCCATCTGCCCGGTTCGTCATGGGGCCGGGCAGGCATGCGCTCTACCCAAGACCCTGGAGCTGGTTCGCACAAGAGTGCCCCACCGGATGTTCCGGTTCGGTCATATCCGTTTCCCGCGCGTTCTCCGGGGTGTTCCGGCGCGGGAAACTCCGTTGCGGCGTACGACCAGCATCGCCCAGGATGCGTGCATGAGCACGACGGGGGAGACCGCGCGGGCGGTCGTCACGGCGTCCACGGGGGTGGCGCCGTGAGCGCACGCCTGCGCGGGATCGCCGCGGAGACGGAAGCGATCGTGGCCGCGGGCCGGTACCGCGCGCCGGACGGCCGGGAGGTCTTCCTCGCGGCGGACATCGAGGCCGCGCGGGCCGGGACGCGGATGTTCGGGCCCGAACCGGTCTCCGTACGGCAAACGGGTGACGCGCGCGCGGCCGGGGAGGCCGTTGCCGAGAGCGCGCGGGGCACGCACGGCACGCAGGGCGCCGAGGATGCCGGTTGCGGGGGCACCGTCTTCGAGGTGACCGGTGAGAGCAGCCTGGAGGCCGCCCGCCGGCTGTCCGGCGCTCCCGTCGCCGTCCTGAACTTCGCCTCGGCCCGCAATCCGGGCGGTGGCTACCTCAACGGCGCGCAGGCCCAGGAGGAGGCGCTGTGCCGCGCCTCCGCGCTGCACACCTGCCTGCTCACGGCCCGCCGCTTCTACGATCACCACCGCGCCGACCGCGACCCGTTCTACACGGACCGGGTGATCCACTCTCCGGCCGTTCCGGTCTTCCGCGACGACCGCGGCCGGCTGCTGACCGAGCCGTTCCGCGCGGGCTTCCTGACCGCGGCCGCCCCCAACGCGGGCGTCGTACGGCGTACGGCACCGCAGCGCGCCGACGCGTTGCCGGGCGCCCTGGCGGCCCGTGCCGAGCGGGTGCTGGAGACGGCCGCCGCCCAGGGCTATGGCCGGCTGGTGCTGGGTGCCTGGGGCTGCGGCGTGTTCCAGAACGACCCGGCGCAGGTCGCGGGCGCCTTCCGGGCCCTGCTCGGACCCGGCGGCCGGTTCGCCGGGAGTTTCGGCCACGTGGTGTTCGGGGTGCTGGACCGGACGCCGGGAGCGGTGGTGCGGGAGGCCTTCGCGCGGGCGTTCGCCTGACGGCCGGCGGCGGTGCCGGTCAGGTCCAGTTGTAGCGCTCGTGCAGGCGCCGGCGGACCAGGTCGAACCGCCCGCGGTCCAGTGCGCACGCCTCGCGCCGCATGCCCTGCTCGTGCAGCCGCAGCACGCGGTCCACGTCCACCCAGGAGTCCCGGTCCGAGCGGTCCCACGGCCCGCTGCCGATCGCCACGTAGTCGCGGTCGCCGTCGTGCCGCTTGCTCGTCAGCTGGACGGCGAGGACGGTGCCCGCCGCCTCCCGGGCGACGACCAGCACCGGGCGGTCCTTGCCCCGGCCGTCGTGCTCCTCGAAGGGCACCCAGGTCCACACGATCTCGCCGGGGTCGGGGTCGCCGTCGTGGGCGGGGGAGTACTCGGTGCGCACCCGGCCGACCTCGCGCGGGTCGGCCTCGGTGGTGGCGTGGGGGCCGTACCGGCCGGGGACGTTCTCTTCGGTAAACGTGCTCACGGGGGCACACCCTAGCGGTCGGCCGCGACGGGGCAACGGGCGCCCGTCGAATGGCTGTTGCGGTGGGTGCGGGGACGTCCCGGGAGCGCCCCGGCGGGTCAGGCGTCGGCCCGGCGCGTGCCGATGGACATGCCGGGGCGGCGGTGCACGGTCACGTACGTCAGCCCGGCCGCACCGGCGGTGAGCCCGCGGGCGGAGCCGTGCGGCAGCCAGACCAGGGCGCCCTCGTGGCCGACGGGTTGGTCGAGCGCCGGACCGTGCGGTCCCCGGGACCGGGCCGGCCCGCCGTCGGCTACGTCGTGCGGCCCGGCATGGACCGCGGCGGCGCCCGTGACTACCGGCTGCTCGCCCGCGTCCTGCTGAGCCGGTGGGCCTCCGCCGATCCGGCCGAGGCGCGCGCGGAGGCGATGGAGACGGGCCGGGCGTGGGGCGGCTTCCTGGAGGCCCCGCTGAAGTTCCGCGCACCGGGCGTCACCATCCCGATCGGCCTCGGCATAGGCCGGCTGGTGTTCCGGGCGCTGAACGCCGTGGAGGCGGTCCTGGCGGTCGTGATGATCGTCGCGGTCGCGGTGGGCGGTGCCCCGGCCGCGGTCGTCGCACCGACCACGGCGGTCGCCGTGCTGCTCCTCGCTCAGCTCGCCGTGGTCCGCCCCGTCCTCAACCGCCGCTCCGACCGCGTCCTCGCGGGCGAGGACCTGCCCCGCTCGCACAGCCACCTCTGGTACGTGGCGCTGGAACTCCTCAAGGTCGCCGCCCTGATCGCCCTGGGAATCGCCCTGCTCACGGCGTGACCGCTCCCGCACGACCCCGGCAGGCAGCGTGCCCTTGCCCTCACGCCGCCGCAGCGTTCGCCGTCCGCCCCGGTGGCCATTGCTCGTGCCAGCGCAGCTCTGCTTCCAACTGCGCGGCGAGGGAGACCAGTCGGGGCTCGCTGCCGGCCGGGCCGAGGAGCTGGGCGCCGACCGGCAGGCCGCCGTCCACGAAGCCGGCGGGCACGTTCACGCCCGGCCACCCGAGCACGTTCCACGGCCAGGCGTACGGGCAGGCGGTGATCATCGCGCGGTCCAGGGCCGGCCCGCCCAGCCGGTGCAGCGCGCCGACGAGGGGCGGGGGAGCGGCCGTGGTCGGCGCGAGGATCACGTCGTACGAGGCGAAGAACCGGCCGATCCGCCGGTGCAGCACCGGCTCCGCGCGCCGGGCGGCCCGCAGCGGGACCCCGCCGAGCAGCCGGCCCAGCCGGGCCGCGTCCCGGGTGCGCGGATCGAGCAGCGCCGGGTCGGGGGTCTCGCGGACCAGCTCGGCGATCCCGGCGGTGGCGCGCGGCAGGAAGGCCAGCCCGATCTGCCCGTACGGCGGATCGGCCTCCTCGACCTCGTGTCCCAACGCGGCCAGCCGGTCCGCGAGTTGGACGATCCGGGTGCGGATCTGCGGGTGCAGCCGGGCCGACAGCGCGGTGAACGGCGGCTTCAGGGACAGCGCGACGCGCAGCCGGCCGGGGTCGCGTCCGACGGCGTCCGCCACCGTGAGGGCGGCCGGCCGGTGCGGGTCCCGGGGGTGGTTGCCGCTCGCCGCGTCCAGCAGCAGGGCCGCGTCGGCGACCGTGCGGGCGAGCGTGCCGTTGACCGTGATCCCGTGGAAGGACTCGGCGCGCGGCCAGGTCGAGATGCGGCCGCGCTGCGGTTTGATGCCGACCAGATGGGTCCACGAGGCCGGGATCCGCACCGAACCGGCGCCGTCGGAGCCCAGCGCGGCGGGCACGAGTCCGGCGGCGACGGCGGCGGCCGAGCCTCCGGAGGAACCGCCGGGGGTGTGCCCGGTGTGCCACGGGTTGCGGGTGTCCCCGAACGCCGGCCCCTCGGTGAACGGCCACTGGCCCAGCTCACAGGTGTTGGTCTTGCCGACGATCACCGCACCGGCCGCGCGCAGCCGCCGTACCGCCTCGGCGTCCGCGGCGGCCGGCGGGAAGTCGCCGCGGCAGCCGAACGCGGTCGGCTCGCCCACCACGTCCATGTCGTCCTTCACCGCCACCGGCACCCCGAGCAGCGGGCGCCGCGTCCCGGCGGCCAACTCCCGGTCCGCGGCGTCGGCCTCGGCGAGCGCGGCCTCGGCCCGCACGATCCGGAACGCGTTCAGCGTCCCCTGCGTGGCCTCGATCCGCGCCAGCGTCCGTTCCACCAGCGCGCGTGAGGTCACCTCCCCGTCGGCGAGCGCACGGCGCGTCTCCACGAGGCCGGTGGCACGGTCGGGAGTCATGGGCAGCACCTCCGGGAGGCTCCGGGCACGACGTCTACCGAACGGTAACCTCAAGTCCCGGACTTCCACAGCCATTTCACCTCGGGAGGCGGTCGCCCCTCCCGTGCGAGAGGGGGCCGGAGCGGACTCCGGCCCCCTGTGGGGTACGCCCCTCGCGGGTGACCGTGGCCTCAGGCGGCCGCGGCCTCGCCCACGTTGCCGTGCAGACGGGCGACGACCTCGGTCAGCTGGGCGGCGACCTCGGCGTCGTCCGCCGGGTGGGTCTCGGCGAACCGGGTCACGGAGCCCGGGATGGACAGCTTGATGTCCTCGATCACCTTGCCGCCGGCGATGCCCACCGCCTTGCGGGTGTCGTCCTGCGCCCACACGCCGCCGTACTGGCCGAAGGCGGTGCCGATCACGGCGACGGGCTTGCCGCCGAAGGCGCCGGCGCCGTAGGGGCGGGACAGCCAGTCGATGGCGTTCTTCAGTACGGCGGGGATGGTGCCGTTGTACTCGGGCGAGAACAGCAGGAACGCGTCGGCCGACTGGGCGGCCGCGCGCAGCTTCGCGGCGGCGGCCGGGACGCCGCCCTCGACGTCGACGTCCTCGTTGTAGAAGGGGACGTCGGCCAGGCCGTCGAACAGCACGACCTCGGCGCCCTCCGGAGCGAGCTTGACGGCGGCCTCGGCGAGCTGGCGGTTGTGCGAACCGGCGCGGAGGCTGCCGACGAGCGCGAGGATACGAACAGACATGGGAACTCCAAGGGGCTGAAACATCGCTGTTACGATCCGGACCGGGGTCCGTTTAATTGTGTACCACCCTAAGCGGACCGCGGTCCAGTTCTGTTCCCGATGCTTTACGCTGGCTTCATGTCCGCCGCCCTGCCGCCCTTCCCGATGCCCGAGGAGCCCCTCGACGCTCCCCAGCTGCTTCAGGTCGCGCCCTCCCCCGAGGAGCCGTGCCTGCGCGCCGACGCGGCCCGCAACCGGGCCCGCCTGCTGGAGGCCGCGGCCCGGCTGATCGCCGAGCACGGCGTGGCCGGCGTCACCATGGAGGCCGTCGCCGCGGCGGCCCAGGTGGGCAAGGGCACGGTGTTCCGCCGCTTCGGCGACCGTACGGGGCTGCTGATGGCCCTGCTCGACCACTCGGACCGGCAGCTCCAGGCCGACTTCCTGGGCGGGCCCCCGCCACTGGGCCCCGGGGCGCCGCCCCTGGACCGGCTGCGCGCGTTCGGCGTGGCGGTGCTGTACCGCTCCGCCGAGCAGCTCGACCTCCAGCTGGCCGCCCAGCCGGACCCCACCCGGCGCTTCTCGCATCCGGCGATCGGGGCGCGGCGCACGCACATCGCGATGCTGCTGCGGCGGATCGTGCCGGACGCCGACTGCGACCTGCTGTCCCAGACGCTGCTGGCCTCGCTCGACCCGGCGCTGATCCACCATCAGCACCGCCAGCGCGGGATGCCCATGGAGCGGCTGGAGGCCGGCTGGACCGACCTGGTCGCCCGGGTGACCCGCACCGAGCCGCCACCCCGCTGACGCTCGCTCAGGAGTGCTTGGCGAACAGGTCGAGGAGCCCCTGCGGGGCGTCGGCGCGCAGCAGCCGGTCACTGTTCTGGGCCGACTCCCGCGCGGACACCTCGGCACGCCGGAACATCCGGTCCTCGTAACGCGCCAGCGCGGCCTCGTGGTTCCCGGGGTGCGCGACCAGCGCGAGGCCCAGTTCGGCGCCGTCGATCAGCGCCAGGTTGGCGCCCTCGCCCGCGAACGGCGACATCAGGTGCGCCGCGTCCCCGAGCAGGGTGACCCCGGGCACCCGCTGCCAGCGGTGCCCGACCGGCAGCGCGTGGATGCGCCGGGGCACCAAGGGCCCGTCCGCGTCGGCGACCAGGGCCCGCAGGCGCTCGTCCCAGCCGTCGAACTCCTTCAGCACGGCTGCCTTCGCCGCCTCCGGGTCGCCGAAGTCGATGCCGTCCAGCCAGTCCTCCGGCGCCTCGACGGCCGTGTAGACGTGCAGACTGCCGTCGCTCTCGCGGTGCGCGAGGAACCCCCGGCCCGCGCCGAGCGCGAACAGCATGCCGCCGCCGACCACCGCCGCGCTCGCCGGGTGCCGCAGGTCGGCCTCCGGCAGATCCGCCTCGACGAACAACACCCCCGTGTACGCGGGCCGGGCGGGGGAGAGCAGCGGGCGGATCCGGGACCAGGCGCCGTCCGCGCCGACCAGCAGGTCCGTGGTGAACGCCGTGCCGTCGGCGAGCGTCACCTCGTGCCGGCCGCCGCCCAGCGGGCGCGCCCCGGTGACCTTGGCGCCCCAGCGGACCGTGCCCTCGGGCAGCGAGCCGAGCAGCAGCGCGCGCAGCTCGCCCCGGTCGATCTCGGGCCGGCCGCCGGTGCCGTCGTCGGACTCGGCCAGCCGGACCGTGCCGTACCGGTCGAGCACCCGCACGGCCTGGCCGCCGGGAAGGACCCGCCGCAGGAACTCCTCGTGCAGTCCGGCGGCGCGCAGCGCCTCCTGGCCGGAGTCGTCGTGGATGTCGAGCATGCCGCCCTGGGTCCGTGCGTCTGCCGAGGCGTCCAGGTCGAACAGGGCGGCCTCGACGCCGTGCACCCGCAGCACCCGGGCGAGCACGAGCCCCCCGAGCCCCGCACCGACCACGGCGACGGGGTGGTGCGGGAGGGGAGAGGAAGAGGAAGAGGAAGGAGAGCTGGTCATGGTGGGCTCCTGGTAGGTGGTGCGTCAGTCGGGCACCGACGTTCGCTCGATGCCGTTGATCAGGGTCCGGAAGGCCCACGACAGACGGGCCTCGGGAGTGCCGGACAGCAGGGCGCCGGCGCTCTCGGCGATGCGCGGGTGGGTGTCGGCAGGTGATGAGCGCAGAGCGCGGGACAGCGCCTGCCAGTCGGCCGGGGACTCCTCCCCGGCGTGCTCCGCGGCGGTCGCGGTGGCGTGCTGGAGCAGCAGGTCGACGCCCCACGCCGCCTGCGCGCGCGGCACCCCGCCCTCGTGGAGCAGCTCCAGCAGGGTCTCGATGAGCCGCAGATAGTGCGGGCCGCTCGGCCGTGCGGTCAGCGCCGAGCGGGCGAGGCTCGGGTGGTCCAGGAGCATCGCCGTGTACGCGGTGAGCACCCGCTCCAGCCGCTCCCGCCAGTCGCCCGCGGCCGGAGCGGGCCCGACCGTGCCGAGCAGTTCGTCCAGGACGGCCGCGTGCAGCTCGTCGGTGTTGCGGACGTACACGTACAGCGAGGCCGGACCGGTGTCCAGCTCCTGCGCGAGGCGCCGCATGGTCACCTTGCGCAGCCCCTCCGCGCGCAGGATCGCGACGGCGGCGGTGACGATGCCCTCCCGGGTGAGGGCGGGCTTGGCGGGGCGCTCGCGGCGGGAGCGGGGGGAGTGCGGGGAGCCGGGGGAGTCGGGAGCGGTCATGGATCCACCGTAACGAACATGTTCGTAGCGAACAAGTTCGTGGCGAACATGTTCCTACGATGTCGTGGAATCCCGGACCGCACGGGATTTCGTCGAACGATGAATCACGTCGCCCCGCCCGATCCCGGCCCCCGCGCCTCTGCCAAGATGCGGTCTGTCATGGTGCAGATACCGAACACGCCCACGAGCGCCGACGTCGCCCGCCTGGCCGGAGTCTCCCGCGCGACCGTGTCCTATGTCCTCAACAACACCAGTGCCGTACGGATCAGCGAACCGACGCGCCGGCGCGTCCACGAGGCCGCCCGGGAACTGGGGTACGTGCCCCATGCCGCCGCCCGCAGCCTGCGCGCCGGGCACAGCCGCATGGTCCTGATGCCCGCCCCCGCGATCCCGGCGGGCCCCCTCTACAGCGGGTTCCTCAACGAACTCCAGCAGGCGCTCGGCCGTCTGGACTACACCGTCGTGCAGTACGGCACGGACGGCTCACGCGGCGACGAAGCCGCCCGCGCCTGGGCCGAGTTGCGGCCGGTCGCCGTCCTGGTGCCCGGCGCGGAACTGGGGCCGCAGGGGGTGCAGGTCCTCAAGCGCTCCGGTGCCCGGGCGGTGGTCACGCTCGGCCCCGTGCGCGTCGACGGCGCGCACGCCCTGTTGACGGACCACGACGCGGTCGGCCACTGCGCGGGCGCCCATCTGCACGCCGTCGGCCGGCGCCGGATCGGGGTCGTGGTGCCACGGGAACCCGGCCTGGAGTTCTACTCGCGGCCCCGGCTCGCCGGCGTGCGCGAGGCCCTGCGCGGCACGGACGCGGCCGCGACCGAGCTGCCGCTCGCGTACACGGAGGCGTCCGCCGCCGGACTCGCCGCCCAGTGGCGGGAGTTGGGGCTCGACGCCGTGTTCGCCTACAACGACGAGTACGCGATGCTGCTGATGCGCGCCCTGCAGGACGAGGGGGTCCGGGTCCCCGAGGACGTGGCCGTGATCGGCGCCGACGACCTGATGCTCGGCCGGCTGCTGCGCCCCCGCCTCAGCACGGTCCACGTCGACCTGCCGTCCGGCCGCGACCTGGCCGACCTGGTCGACCGGGCGGTGCGCGAACCCGGCGGCGAGCCGGAGGTGCACACGGTGCTGGGGGCCTCGGTCGTCCGGCGGGAGTCCACCTGACCCGCCCGACCGGGGCCCCGGCCCGTGCAGCCGTACGCTCGCGGTCGCGCTACTGCACGCCGCCCTGCTGGGCGGCCACGCTCTTGCGGACCTCGTCCATGTCCAGCTTCCGCGCCTGCCCGATGACGTCCGTCAGGGCGGCCTCGGGCAGGGCGCCCGGCTGGGCGAACACGGCGATCTTGTCCCGGACGATCATCAGCGTCGGGATCGACTGGATGTTGAAGGCCTGCGCCAGCTCCGGCTGTGCCTCGGTGTCCACCTTGCCGAAGACCAGGTCGGGGTTGGCCTCGGCGGCCTTCTCGTAGACCGGCGCGAACTGCCGGCACGGCCCGCACCAGGACGCCCAGAAGTCGATGAGAACGAACTCGTTCTCGGTGACCGTCTGGTCGAAGTTGTCCTTGGTCAGCTCCACGGTGCTGCTCATGGTGTGAATCCCTACTTCCCGGTGTGGGGGTTGTGCCGTCGGCGCAAACACGGCTGTCAGGCCGCCTATTCCACAGGCGCACACCTGCGTGTCCGCAGGTGCACACCCGTGTGTCCGCGCGCGTACCCATGTGGCCGCCGCGCACACCACCCGCCAGACTGACCCCATGACGGAAACGGAATCCATCGCGTACGACGTCGTGGTGCTCGGGGCCGGACCCGTGGGGGAGAACGTGGCCGACCGCACCCGTGCGGCCGGACTCACCACCGCGATCGTCGAGAGCGAGCTGGTCGGCGGCGAGTGCTCGTACTGGGCCTGCATGCCCAGCAAGGCCCTGCTCAGGCCCGTGATCGCCCAGGCGGACGCACGCCGTCTGCCCGGCCTCGACCGGGCGGTCCAGGGCCCGCTCGACACCCCCGCGGTCCTCGCCCGCCGCGACGACTACACCTCCCACTGGAAGGACGACGGCCAGGTCGCCTGGGTCGAGGGCATCGGCGCCGACCTGTACCGCGGCCACGGCCGGCTCGCAGGTCCCCGGACGGTCACCGTGACCGCGCCGTCCGGCGCGGTCACCACCCTTACCGCCCGGCACGCCGTCGCCGTCTCCACCGGCACCCGCGCCCAACTGCCCGACCTGCCCGGACTCGCCGACGTCAAGCCCTGGACCAGCCGGGAGGCGACCAGCGCGGAGGCGGCGCCCGGCCGGCTGATCGTCGTCGGCGGCGGTGTGGTCGCCACCGAGATGGCCACCGCCTGGCAGGCCCTCGGCTCCCGGGTCACCCTCCTCGTCCGGGGGAAGGGCCTGCTGAACCGGATGGAGCCCTTCGCCGGGGAACTGGTCGCCGAGGCGCTCACCGACGCGGGTGCCGACGTCCGCACCGGCACGTCCGTGGCGTCGGTGACCCGGGAGAACGGCACGGTCGTGGTGGTCACCGACGCGGGCGACCGGCTGGCGGCCGACGAGATCCTCTTCGCCACCGGCCGGGTCCCGCACACCGACGACATCGGGCTCGACACCGTCGGCCTGGCCCCCGGCTCGTGGCTGGACGTGGACGACAGCCTGCGCGTCACCGGCACCGACTGGCTGTACGCCGTCGGCGACGTCAACCACCGCGCCCTCCTCACCCACCAGGGCAAGTACCAGGCCCGCATCGCCGGCGCCGCCATCGCGGCCCGTGCCGCCGGCCGCCCCCTCCCGGAGGAGCCCTGGGGCGCGCACGCCGCCACCGCCGACCATCACGCCGTCCCCCAGGTCGTCTTCACCGACCCCGAGGCGGCCGCGGTCGGCCTCTCCCTCGCCGAGGCGGAAGCGGCCGGCCACCGTGTCCGCGCCGTCGACGTCGAGTTCTCCTCGGTCGCCGGAGCGGGTCTGTACGGCGACGGCTACAAGGGCCGCGCCCGTATGGTCGTCGACCTGGAGGACGAGATCCTGCGCGGCGTCACGTTCGTCGGTCCCGGCGTCGGTGAACTCATCCACTCCGCCACGGTCGCAGTCGCCGGACACGTCCCGGTCAGCCGGCTGTGGCACGCGGTCCCGTCGTACCCGACCCTGAGCGAGGTGTGGCTGCGGCTGCTGGAGGCGTACCGCGACAACTGACCGCCGGGCGGGCGGAGTTCGGGTGACTCGGCGTCGGGGTCTACGGCAGGTCGAAGCCGAGGGCCTCGGCCGCCGCCCGCGGTGCCGGCTGGGCCCACAGGGCCGCGGCGGCCTCGTTCGTGGACAGGGAGCGCAGTTCGGCGCGGTCCAGGTAGAGGGTGCCGTCGAGGTGGTCCGTCTCGTGCTGGACGATACGGGCCGGCCAGCCGGCGAACTCCTCGTCCAGGGTGCGGCCCTGCTCGTCCTGGCCGCGCAGCCGTACCGCGGCGTGCCGGGCCACCACCGCCTGCCAGCCCGGCACGCTCAGGCAGCCCTCGAAGAACGCGGCACGCGCGTCGCCGACGGGCTCGTACACCGGGTTGACCAGGACCCGGAACGGCTGCGGGACGCGGCCCCGGACCACGGCCACCTCCTCGGGCACCGGGGCGGGGTCCTCGACGACCGCGATCCGCAGTGGCACGCCGACCTGCGGCGCGGCGAGACCCACACCGGGAGCGGCGTGCATGGTCAGGCGCAGGGCCTCGACGAAGCGGGCCAGCAGGGCGGGGCCGAGCTGACCGTCGTACGGCACGGCGGCGCGCCGCAGCACGGGCTGTCCGGCGGCGACGATGGGCAAGGGACCGCCGGCGGCGAGGAGTTCCTCGACCCGCTCGGCGAGCGGCGCGTGATCAGGGGAGGGTGCCATCGCGTCAGGATGCCATGCCACCGTGCCGTGGGCGGCCCCGGTACACGCGCCGAGGGCCCGGTCCCCGTACGGAACCGGGCCCTCGGCCTGCGCTCACTCCCGCGGGAGGTCGCCCGCGAGCGCCGAGGCGATCCGCAGGTGCCGCTCCGCCTCCTCGTGCCGGGCCTGCCGCTGGAGCGTGCGCCCCAGCAGCAGCCGGGCGTAGTGCTCCACCGGGTCACGCTCGACGATGGTCAGCAACTCGGCTTCGGCGCGGCGCAGTTGGGCCGAGTGGTAGTAGGCGCGGGCCAGCAGCAGCCGGGGTCCCGTCTGCTCCGGCACCTCCTCGACCAGCCCGGTCAGCACCCGTGCCGCCCCCGCGTAGTCCCTGGCGTCGAAGAACTGCCGCGCACGCTCCCAGCGCTCGGCGGGCGTTCCGTGGTCGTAGTACGTGGTCTCCACTCGCGTCTCCACTGTGACCTCCTTCGACGGCCCCAACAGAACGCGTTCGTTCAATATTCCACTAACTGTTCCGTGTCCCGGAGCGCCGTGCGGGGCGGGGCCGCCTCCAGGACGGCGCGCGCGGCGTAGTGGGCGAGGCCGATGACGCGGGAGTCGACAGGGGGGGTGCGCTCCAGCAGGCCGGCCGACTCCAGGCCGTGGGCCGGCCGGGGAGGCCACCAGCGCGTACGGGGCGTGCGTGAGCCCCGGCGGGGCCACCGCCCGGTCACGCCGGCACCCGTGAGCGCGCCGCACTTCCCGGTTACGGTGCTGCCATGCCCCAGGAACTCCCGGATCCCGCCCTGATCGAACGGCTGTACCGCGACCTGCCCGAGGGGCGCGTCGTCACCGACCCCGCCGTGCTCGCGGGGTACGCGCACGACGAGGCCGCGTGGGCGCCCCACGGACAGCCCGCGGCGCTCGTACGGCCGCGGACCGCCGAGGAGGTGCGGACGGTCGTCCGCGCCTGCCTCGACCACGCGGCCCCGGTGGTCACCCGCGGGGCCGGCACCGGTCTGTCCGGCGGCGCGAACGCCGTCGACGGGGCGGTGGTGCTGTCCACCGAGGCCATGACCGCCATCAGGCGGATCGACCCGGTGGAGCGGCTCGCCGTCGTCGAACCCGGCGTCGTCAACGAGGATCTGCGCACCGCCTGCGCCGCGCACGACCTCTGGTACCCGCCGGACCCGGCCAGCGCCCGCTGGTCCACCATCGGCGGCAACGTGGCCACGAACGCGGGCGGGCTGTGCTGTGTGAAGTACGGCGTCACCCGCGACTACGTGCTGGGCCTGGAGTTCGTCACCGGCACCGGGGAACTCGTCCGGGTCGGCCGCCGTACCGCCAAGGGCGTCGCGGGCTACGACCTCACGGCCTGATGGTCGGGTCCGAGGGCACCCTCGGTGTGATCACCGAGGTGACGCTCCGGCTGCGGCCCCGCCGCCCGCCGGAGCACACGGTCGCCGGGTACTTCTCGTCCCTCGTGGACGCCGGCCGCGCGGTCGCCGCGGTGGCCGCCGCCGGGATCGTCCCCTCGGCCCTCGAACTCATCGACCGGTACTGCCTCCAGGCCGTCGACGCGTGGCAGCGGATGGGACTGTCCGCCGACGCCGACGTGGTTCTGCTCGGCCGCACCGACGCGCCAGGCAAGGCGGGCGACGAGGAGGCCGACACCATGCTGCGCTGCTTCGAGGACGCGGGCGCCACCTGGGCCGACCGCTCCACCGACCCGCAGGAGGCGGACGCCCTGTTCGAGGCGCGCCGGCTCGCCTACCCGGCCGTGGAACGGCTCGGCCCGGTGCTCACCGAGGACGTCTGCGTCCCCAGGTCCGCCGTCCCCGAGATGCTCGGCCGCATCCACGCCATCGCCGCGCGCCACGACACGCTCATCGCCAACATCGCGCACGCCGGGGACGGCAACCTGCATCCGCTGCTCATCACCCGGCCGGGCGACGACGAGGCGCGGGAGCGGGCGCAGGCCGCGTTCGACGAGATCATCTCCGAGGCGCTGGCGCTGGGCGGCACGGTCACCGGCGAGCACGGGGTCGGCCTGCTCAAGCGGGAAGGGCTGCGCGCCGAGCTGGGCCCGCAGGTGATGGCACTCAACCAGGCCGTCAAGGACGCCCTCGACCCCCGCGGCCTGCTCAACCCCGGCAAGGTCATCGGCCGGTGAGGCGGCCCGCGGCGTGCGGTCCACGGCGCTAGGGTCGCCCGCATGACCGACGACTCCCTGCGCTCCGTGACCGTCGAGCGCACCAGCACCGGCCGCTTCGTGGCCACGAACGCCCGCGGCGGCTCCGTCTCCTTCGGCACCGGGGCCGCCGGGGACACCGAGTTCACCCCGGTCGAACTGCTCCTCGCGGCGCTCGGCGGCTGCACGGCGGTCGACGTGGACGTCGCGACCACCCGGCACGCGGAGCCCACGTCCTTCACCGTCGCCGTGCAGGGCACCAAGGTCGACGACGACCTCGGCAACCGCCTCACCGACCTCGCGGTGACCTTCCACGTCACGTTCCCCGACGGCGAGGGCGCCGAGCGGGCCCGGGCCATCCTGCCCCGGGCCGTCAAGACCTCCCACGACCGGCTCTGCACGGTCAGCCGCACGGTGGAGACGGGAACGCCCGTGACGGCGACCGTCGCGGACGCCTGACTCCGTGTAACACCGAGGCGCGCCGACACCCCCCGAAATGCCGGGTATTCCGGACCGTTTGCTGCGGCAGTATGTCGGCCTCATGGCGGGACCGGCCGAGGCCTGGCCTTCTCCGCAAGGTACGAACCAAAGTGATGATCACGCCCTGGGGAGGTGCTGCGGATGGTCCGCTCCGTGCTGCGCAAAGCGGCCGGCTGGCTGCTGATGATCGTGGTCGCGACCAACGCCACGTACTTCCTGGCCAGTTGGTTCCTGGACCCCCGGTCCAACTTCAAGGAGCTGCGGCCCGTCCGCAGCGAGGCCCAGATCGACCGGGCCCTCGCGCCGTACGGCCTCGACCCGCGGGTCCCGCTGGTGCACCGCTGGTGGGACTGGCTCACCTCGGTGGTCCTCCACTTCGACTGGGGGAAGTCACCCACGGGCGTCTCCGTCAACGGCGAGGTCGGCTACCGTGCGCTGGTCAGCGCGGAGTTGGTCCTCGTCGCGACGGTCCTGTCCGTCGTCGTCGGCGTCGCGCTCGGCGTGTACACCGCGGCCCGGCAGTACGGCTTCGCCGACCGCATCTCGCAGGCGGTGTCCATCGCGGTGCTCAACGTCCCGACGTCCGTGGCCGCGCTCGCGGTGGTCTTCGTCGCCATCTGGCTCAACCAGCACGCCGGACTGCACTTCCTCTACGTCGCCGGGGAGAACTCCCCCGACGTCACCGGAACACTCCCGGTCATCGGCGACCGCCTGCTGCACCTGATCCTGCCGACCCTGACCCTGACCCTGATGGGGTACGTCGGGTACCACCTGACCCAGCGTTCGCTGCTCCTCGACACGATCGACGCCGACTTCGTGCGCACCGCCCGGGCCACCGGGCTCACCCGCGGCCAGGCGATCCGCCGGCACGCGCTGCGGGCCGCGCTCATCCCGACGGCGGCCTCCGTGGCGTTCGGCATCCCCGCGATCTTCACCGGTGCCGTCATCACCGAGACGGTCTTCGGCTGGAACGGCATGGGCCGCTACTTCGTCCAGACCATCGCCAAGAACGACGTGCACGGCGCGGTCGCGACGGCCGCCTTCGCCGCGGCCCTCACCGCGATCGGCGCGATCCTCGCGGACATCGCCACGGTCTTCCTCGACCCGAGAGTGAGAGTGAGCTGACGTGGCCACCGACGCGACTCCGAACGCCCCGGCGCGCACGACGTCCGACACCCCGTCCGGTACGGCGGCCCACCCCGCGCCGCAGCGGACCGAGTTCGGCCTCGGCCGGCTCTATCTGCGCCGCTTCACCCGCAACCGCCCCGCCGTCGCCGGCGTGGTCGTCCTCCTGCTGCTGGTGCTGTTCAGCGCCGTCGGCGACCGGTTCACCTCCTACGCCTACACCGACGCCGACTTCACCGCGCTCACCCGGCCGCCGAGCGCCGCGCACTGGTTCGGCACCAACCAGGGCGGCAACGACATCTACGCCTGCGCCGTGCACGGGCTCCAGCGCTCCCTGGTGATCGCGGTGAGCGTGTCCGTGCTGACGATCGTCGTCGCCGCGCTCGTCGGCGCCGGCGCCGCCTACGCCGGCGGCCGCGTTGAGCGGGCGACCCTCGCCCTCGTCCACTTCCTGCTGATCGTCCCGTCGTTCCTCATCCTCGCCCTGGTCTCGCACCGGCTCGCCGGCGACTGGCGTGTCCTGATCGTCGTCCTCACCGTGTTCGGCTGGATGCCGACCGCGCGGGTGATCTGGTCCGTCTCGACCTCGCTGCGCGAGCGGGACTATGTGACGGCGGCGCGGTTCATGGGCGTCGGCCCGCTGCGCATCGTCCTGCGCCACATCATCCCCAACCTGGGCTCCCTGCTGATCGTCAACCTCACCCTGGGCGTCGTCACGACCGTGCTCAGCGAAACCGCCCTGTCGTTCCTCGGGTTCGGCGTGCAGACCCCGGACGTCTCCCTCGGCACGATGCTCGCGGACGGCGCGGGCACCGTCACCAGCGCCCCCTGGCTGTTCGCCTTCCCCGCGGGACTCGTCGTCCTGCTCACCGTGTCGATGACGCTCATCGGCGACGGACTGCGCGACGCCCTCGACCCCACGTCCGTGACCGGCTCGGCGGGAGGCCGACGATGACCCTCGCGACCCCTGCGCCCAGCCCCGCGGCCGCCGGCGCGCCCACCCCCGTGCTCTCCGTGCGCGACCTGCGGATCTCCTTCCCCTCCGAGGCCGGCCCCGTCGAGGCGGTACGCGGCATCGGCTTCGACCTGCTGCCCGGCCGCACCCTGTGCATCGTGGGCGAGTCCGGCTCCGGCAAGTCGGCCACCGCGACGGGCATCATGGGCCTGCTGCCGCCCTCCGCCGACGTCGGCGGCCATGTGCTGCTGGAGGGCCGGGACCTGATCGGCCTGGACGACCGCGAGCTGTCCCGCGTCCGCGGCAGATCCATCGGCATGGTCTTCCAGGACCCCCTCTCCGCACTCACCCCGATCTTCTCCGTGGGCCGACAGCTCTCCGACGCCCTGCGGGTCCACCAGGACCTGACCCGGCGCGCCGCCTGGGAACAGGCCGTCGAACTCCTCGACCTCGTCGGCATCCCGGACCCGCGCGGCCGCGCCGCCGCCTTCCCGCACGAGTTCTCCGGCGGCATGCGCCAGCGCGTGGTCATCGCCCTGGCCATCGCCAACCGGCCCTCCGTCCTCGTCGCCGACGAGCCCACCACCGCGCTCGACGTCACCGTCCAGGCGCAGATCCTCGACGTCCTGCGCCGGGCGCAGCGCGAGACCGGCGCCGGACTCGTCCTCATCACCCACGACCTCGGGGTCGTCGCGGGCCACGCGGACGACGTCGCCGTCATGTACGCGGGCCGGTTCGTGGAACACGCGGGCGTCGAGGAGCTGTTCCGCCGGCCGACGATGCCGTACACCGCGCGGCTGCTCGCCGCCGTACCGACCGTGGACGGCGGCGAGCGCCGGCCTCTCGTGCCCATCGGCGGGGAACCGCCCTCCCTGGTCGGCCTGACAGCCGGCTGCCCCTTCGCGAGCCGCTGTGCCGTCGCCCTCGACGCCTGCCGCGCCGACGAACCCGCGCTGCGTCACGTCGGCGGGCACGGGCAGGTGGCCTGCCTGCGGGCCGAGGAGATCGCCGACGGCACCCTCGACCCGGCGGGCGGCGCCGCACCGGCCGACGGCGGGGAGCCCGCGGTCCGGGCCGGGGCCGGTGAGGTGGTGCTGCGCGTCGAGGACCTCGTGAAGACCTTCCCGGTCACCAAGGGTGCCCTCCTCAAACGCCGGATCGGCACGCTGCACGCCGTCAGCCGCGTCGGCTTCGAGCTGCGCGCCGGCGAAACCCTGGGCCTCGTGGGCGAGTCCGGCAGCGGCAAGACGACGACCCTCATGGAGATCCTGCGGATGCGGCGGCCCGAGGGCGGCCGGATCGAGATCGCCGGCACCGACGTCGCCACGCTCGCCCCCGGTGCGCGCGCCCGCGCGCTGCGGCAGGACGTCCAGATCGTCATGCAGGACCCGCTCGGCGCCCTGGACCCGCGCATGCCGGTCTTCCAGCTCCTCGCCGAACCCCTGCGGGCCGCCGGCCGGGACCGCGCCTCGATCCGCACCCGGGTGCGCGAACTGCTGGCCCTGGTCGGCCTGGACGACACGGCGGGCGCCCGTTTCCCGGCCGCGCTCTCCGGGGGCCAGCGCCAACGGGTCGGCATCGCCCGCGCCCTGGCGACGGAGCCGAAGCTGCTCGCCCTGGACGAGCCGCTGTCCGCCCTCGACGTCTCCGTGCAGGCCGGGGTGATCAACCTGTTGGCACGCCTCAAGGCCCAGCTCGGCCTCGCCTACCTCGTGGTCGCGCACGACCTGGCCGTGATCCGGTACGTCTGCGACCGCATCGCGGTGATGTACCTCGGCCACATCGTCGAGACCGGCGAGACCGAGGCCATCTTCGCCGACCCCCAACACCCTTACACCCGGGCGCTGTTGTCCGCGGTCCCGGTGCCTGACCCGGCGCGGGAGCGCGCCCGCGAACGCATCGTCCTGGAGGGCGAGCAGCCCGGCGCCGCCCGACTGCCCGCCGGCTGCGTCTTCGTGGACCGCTGTCCGCTGTACCGCCGCGCCGACGACACCGTACGGCAGCGCTGCCGCACCGAGCGCCCCGCGCCCGCCCCGGTGCCCGGCCGCCCCGGCCACCAGTACGCCTGCCACGCGGTCTGACCCGCCCGTCTCCGGCACCGCGTCCACTTTCCGCACCCCCCGCCGACCCAGAAGGAACGATCTGTCATGCGCGCACGACTGGCCCTGCCCGTCGCCCTCCTCGCCGCGATCTCCGTCACCGCCACCGCATGCCGGTCCTCGTCCGGCACGGGCTCGGACGCGAAGGACACCCCGGCTGCGGCGTCGGGGGCCGCCGACTACGACCCCACGCCGTACGACCGGATCAAGGACGGCGGCACCTACACCTCCGCCGGGACCTTCGACGACCAGGGCAACCCGTTCAACGTCAACGCGACGCTGACCGCGAGCCGGGTGTGGTCCTGGTACAACGCCGACGCGATCACCTACTCGCCGACCGGCGACGTGCAGTACAACCCCGACTACTTCAGCGATGTGAAGGTGTCCGTCGAGGGCGGCGACCAGAAGGTCACGCTGACCATCAACCCGAAGGCCGTCTTCAACGACGGCACCCCGATCGACTGGACCGCGATCAGGGCCACCTGGCAGGCGAACAACGGCTCGGACAAGGCCTACGCCGCCTCGTCCACGGACGGCTACGACCGGATCACCTCCGTCGAGAAGGGCGAGAACGCCAAGCAGGCCGTGCTCACCTTCAAGGGCGTCGACCCCTCCTGGTCCAGCCTGTTCACGACCTTCCTGCACCCCAAGGCGGCCACGGTCGAGAACTTCGACAAGGCCTACGTCAAGAAGGCCCACCCGGAGTGGGGCGCGGGACCGTACACGGTCGGCTCCTGGGACACCCACTCGGGGAACATCACCTTCGTCCGCAACCCCAAGTGGTGGGGCCGGAAAGGCAAGTTGGACAAGCGCGTCTACGTCAACCTGGAATCGACCGCCGCGGTCAACGCCTTCAAGAACGGCCAGCTCGACTCCGTCCCCGCCGTCGACGCCGAGAGCCTCAAGCAGGTCAAGGGGCTCAAGGGCACCGAGATCCGCCGCGGCGGCAGCCCCTTCGAGTACTCCCTCTACCTCAACACCAAGTCCCCGCTCCTTGCGGACAGGGCCGTGCGCAAGGCCGTTGAAGAGAGCGTCGACCGCACCCAGATCGCGAAGATCCAGTTCCAGGGCCTCGACTACCGGGAGCCGCTGCCCGGTTCGGCCGTGCTGTACAGCTTCCAGAAGGGCTACCAGGACAACGTCTCGGCCGTGCTGACGTACGCGCCGGCGCAGGCGCGGAAGGAACTCGACGCGGCGGGCTGGAAGCCCGGAAGCGACGGCGTCCGGGCCAGGAACGGCAAGAAGCTGGAGATCGGCTACACGCTCCTCGGCGACGACCCGCTGGGCAAGGCCACGGCCGGCGCCCTCGCCGCGATGCTGAAGCAGGCCGGCATCCGGCTCGTCATCGACAAGGCCGACGAGGCCGACTTCGCCGGCATCCTCAGCGGACGCAAGTTCGACCTGTTCGTCTCCGGCAACCGCTCCATGGACCCGTTCGGCGCCCGCTACCTGTGCGACTTCTACTGCTCGGACCGTGACTCCAACATCACCGGCGCCGGCACGCCCGCGCTGGACAAGGAGATCCGCGCGACCGGCGCCATCGCCGACCGCGACCGGCAGATCACGGCGGTCAACAAGGTCGAACGCGACGCTCTGCGGCAGTACGCCTTCCTCCCGCTGTACAGCGGTCCTTCGACCTACGCCGTGAAGAAGGGCCTCGCCAACATCGGCGCGACCATCTTCTACAACCCGCTCCCGGAGACGGTGGGTTGGCAGAAGTGACCTCAGGGGTGTGATCATCCGTGGGGAGGATGCAAGGGCCGCCCACCCCCGATGAGGATGTCCGGGTCATGTTCGTCCGTCACGGAAGGGACATCCCTTGCGCATCCCCCGGTTATTCGGAACAGCCCTGGCCACCACGCTGCTGCTGACCGTCGCGGCGCCGGTCGCGTCCGCCGCCGCGAGACCGGCCGCCGCACCGGCCGCGCTGGACCCGGCGTCGCTCGGCCGGACGCTCGACGCGGTGCACGACGCGGGCATGTACGGCATCTACTCCTCCGTGCGCGACGGCTCCGACCGGTGGGCCGGCGCGTCCGGGGTCGCCGACGTGGACACGGGCCGCCCGGTGCGTGCGGACATGCGGCACCGGATCGGCAGCATCAGCAAGACGTTCGCCGCCGTGGCCGTCCTCCAGCAGGTCGAGCGCGGCCGGATCCGCCTCGACGCGCCCATCGGCGACTACCTGCCGGACCTGATCCCGGGTGAGCGCGGCCGCGAGATCACCGTCCGCATGCTGCTCAACCACACCAGCGGCATCGGCGACTACGTCCTGAGCGCCTTTCCCTCGCTCGCGCAGGGGTCGACCGCCAGCCTCGACGAGGACCGCTTCCGCTCCGTCCCGCCCGAGGAACTGGTCCGGCTCGGACTGGCCGCGCCCGCCACCGGCCGGCCCGGCGAGAAGTGGTCGTACTCCAACACCAACTACGTCATCGCCGGACTGCTGCTCGCCAAGGTCACCGGCCAGGACCCCGAGGCGTACATCACCCGCCACGTCATCGACCGGGCCGGACTGCGGCACACCTCCTACCCGCGCTCCGCGTACATCCAGGGCCCGCACGCCCGCATGTACGAGAACTTCTACGGCCTGATCGACCCGCCGCGCGACTACAGCGTCTACGACATGTCCTGGGCCTACACGGCGGGCGCGATCGTCTCCACCACCGACGACCTGAACCGGTTCTACCGCGCCCTGCTGGGCGGAAGGCTCGTCGGACCCGAGGCCCTCCGGCAGATGCAGACCACGGTCCCGGCGGTCGGCATGAACTACGGACTCGGCATCTACGCCGTCGACGTGACCGGCTGCGGCCGCTTCTGGGGGCACGACGGCGCGGTCTTCGGCGCCGGCACCGTCGCCCTGTCCAGCCCCGACGGCAGCCGCCAGGTGGCCGTGGGCTGGAACCTCATGAAGTACGAGCGCCTCAACTCCGACGGCACCGGCTTCGAACCGAGCCCGATCGACGACGCCCTGAACCACTACGTCTTCGCGGCCCTGTGCCCGTCGGCGACACCGGCCTCGGCCCGCACGGCGGCCACCTCGCTGCGGCGGATCCTGACCGGCACGGGCACGGGCACCGTCACGGGCACGGACCTCTCGCCGGCCCCCTGGGCCGCGGTACTGCGCTGACGGCACCGCACGGCACGGCGGCGGGCGGGCCGGTCCGGCGTCACGGCAGGCCCGGGTCGGCGGAGCGGGGAGGCCGGGCCCAGCCCAGGGACCGCTCCACCGCCCGCCGCCAGTTCTCGTACTCCGCCTCCCGCAGCGCGGGGTCCATGTCGGGCAGCCACTGCCCGGCCCGGTGCCAGTTGCGGCGCAGCACCTCCAGGTCCGGCCAGTAGCCGGCGGCGAGCCCGGCCGCGTACGCGGCGCCGAGCGAGACCGTCTCGGCGACCATGGGCCGCACCACGGGCACGTCCAGCACGTCGGCCACGAACTGCATGAGCAGGTTGTCCGCGGTCATGCCCCCGTCCACCTTGAGCTGCTGGAGGGGGACCGAGGAATCGGCGTTCATGGCGTCGACGACCTCTCGGGTCTGCCACCCGGTGGCCTCCAGCACGGCCCGCGCCAGGTGCCCCTTGGTGATGTACGAGGTGAGGCCGACGATGACCCCGCGGGCGTCGCTGCGCCAGCGCGGCGCGAACAGCCCCGAGAAGGCGGGGACGATGTAGCAGCCGCCGTTGTCCTCGACCGTCCGGGCGAGGGTCTCGATCTCCGGAGCGCTGCTGATCAGGCCCAGCCGGTCCCGGAACCACTGGACGAGCGCTCCGGTGACGGCGATCGACCCCTCCAGGGCATAGGCCGGCCGCTGGTCGCCGATCTTGTAGGCGACGGTCGTGAGGAGCCCGTGCCGGGACCGCACCATGTCGGCGCCGGTGTTGAGGAGCAGGAAGCTGCCCGTTCCGTACGTGCACTTCGCCTCGCCGGGGGAGAAGCAGGTCTGGCCGAAGAGCGCGGCCTGCTGGTCGCCCAGCGCGGCCGTGATGGCGACGCCCGGCAGCAGCGCGCGGGCATCGCCGTACAGCTCGGCGGACGACCGGATCTCGGGCAGCATCGAGCGGGGCACTCCGAAGAAGGCGATCAGTTCGTCGTCCCAGGTCAGCGAGCGGATGTTCATCAGCATCGTGCGGCTGGCGTTGGTGGCGTCGGTGATGTGCAGGCCCCCTTCGGGGCCCCCGGTGAGGTTCCAGATCAGCCAGCTCTCCATCGTTCCGAACAGCACCTCGCCGTCGTCGGCGCGCTGCTGGAGCCCCTTGACGTGGTCGAACAGCCAGCGGAGCCGCAGCGCCGAGAAGTAGGTCGAGGGCGGCAGACAGCACCGTTCGAGGAAGAACTCCTCGCCGGGGTTCTCTCCCAGCTCCTCGACGAGCGGTGCCGTGCGGGTGTCCTGCCAGACGATCGCCCGGCCGAGCGGGGCGCCGGTCCGCCGGTCCCAGAGCACGGTCGTCTCGCGCTGGTTCGCCAGACCGATGGCGATGACCTGCCCCGGGTCGACACCGGCGACGGACAGGGCCTCGGGCACGATGCGCCGGAGGTTCTGCCAGATCTCGACGGCGTCGTGCTCGACCCAGCCGGGCTCGGGGAAGTGCTGCTGATGCTCCTTCTGCGCCACCGAGACCAGCCGCCCGCGGCGGTCGAACAGGATGCATCGGGTCGAGTTGGTGCCCTGATCGATGGACATTACATACCGTTCAGCCATGATCGGGTCTGCCTTCCGAGGGGTCGAGGAGGCGGCCGGCCCGGCCTACCATCGGGTGGCTCCGAGGTCCCGGGAGATCGCCCGCGAGGCTTCGCGGATCAGGGTGATCAGACCTGGGCGGGGACGGCCCTGGCTGTCGCAGATCCGCTCGACCGCCCCGGACAGTCCGACGGCGCCGACGACGAGGCCGCCGTGCCCGCGGATCGGGGCGGCGAGCCCGGCCTCGCCCATGCTCATCTCCTGGATCTCGGCGGCCCAGCCCAGTTCCCGGACCTCGGCGAGCGCCCGGGTGAGCTGCTCGCGATCGACGAGGGTGTGCCGGGTGTACGCCTCCAGCCCCGTCTCCCCGCCGGCCTCGATCGTCGCGGTCCCGTAGGCGAGCAGTACCTTGCCCAGCGAGGAGGCGTGCAAGGGCAGCAGCGAGCCCACGTCCAGGGTCTGGAAGGTGTCGTCCGGCCGGAACACGTGGTGGACGACGAGCACCCTGCCCTCCAGGGGCGTGCCCAGGCGAACCGCCTCTCCGCTGCGGGCGGCGAGGGCATCGGCCCAGTTCAGAGAGCGCGAGCGCAGCTCGTTGACGTCCAGGTAGCTGGTGCCGAGGTGCAGCAGGGCGGCGCCGAGCTGGTATTTTCCGGTCGCCGCGTCCTGCTCCACGAAGTCCACGTGCTGAAGCGTGCGCAGGATGCCGTGCGCGGTGCCCTTGGCCAGTCCCAGAGAGGCGGCGACCTCGCCGAGCCCGAGGCGGCGGGGCCCGCCGGCGAGCAGGCGCAGGATCGCCGCCGCCCGTTCGATCGACTGGACCGGTCCGGCCATGAGGCGAGCCTATTACCGCTTCGGGGGCTTCGCCGTACGGGCGGGCCGGGCCCCGTAGGCCCCGGGAGATCCGCGTTCGGTAATGCCGACCGCCGTTCATTGACCTGTCCGAATTGTCTCCGTAACTTGCTGCTCAGCCGGTATGCGCCGGGACACGGCGTCGCACCGGTCGCTCACATCACCGGGAGAGACCATGGCGGCACAGCTCAACACGCTGCTTCGGGCGGCCTACCACCACGTGTGTCCGGTACCGCCCGTCGCCGGCGCCGTCACCGCCGTACGCCGGTCCACGGCGGCGGTCCTCGCCGACTGGAGCCTGCCCCCGGGCGTCGTCGAGGACGCGCTCCTCGTGGTGTCCGAGCTGGTCACCAACGCGATCATCCACGCCCGCCCGCCGGCCGTGCTGCGGGTGTCCTGGAGCCCGGACGACGGCGACCGCACGATGAGCATCGCGGTCACCGACGCGGGACCCGACCTCGCGACGGGCCGTTCCCTCGCCGGGGTCGATCCGGACGAGCACGGCCGGGGCGAGACGATCGTCCACGCCCTCGCCACGCGGCACGGCATACGCGTCCATCCCGGCGGGGTCACCCGCTGGGCCGATCTCGCGACCGGTTAGAACGGGGCCTCCGCAGGCCGCGGCCGGGGGCTGTCGCTGATCCGTCGGAGCGCTATGCCCGGAATGCGTAGATATTCTGTGGGGTGTGATCGAGCTTGGGCGGCCGCGGCCCCGCCACCGCCGCGGCCGGGGGAGTTTTGTGCGGCTGTCGCCGGTCGTCCTGACCGTCGTCATCGCAAGCCTGGCCTATTCCACCCCTCCGGACATGGCCTTCAGCCGCCTCCTGCCCGCGGCGCCGGCCCTCGCCGCCTCCATGTGGCCGGTGCTCCCCACCGTCCTGCTGGGCACCGTCTGTCTCTTTCTGATGATCGGGCTCAGTCTGGTGTTCCCCGGACTGGGGACGTGGTGGACGGCCGCGGGGATCATCGCGGTCACCGTGGCGGCCGCGTACGGCAGCCACGTCCGGCTCCAGCGGGAGCGGACCCTCTTCCAGGTGCGGCTCGTCGCCGACGCGGCCCAGCAGGTGGTGCTCAGCCCCATGCCGCACCGCCTCGGAGGCGTCGAGATCGAGTCGCTGTATCTCGCGGCCGCGGCGGAGGCCCGTATCGGCGGGGACTTCTACGAGGTGGTCGACACGCGCTTCGGAGTCAGGCTGCTCATCGGTGACGTCCGGGGCAAGGGCCTGCCGGCGGTGGGGGCGGCCGCGGCGATCGTCAACGCGTTCCGGGAGGCGGCCTACGGCGAGGCCGACATGGTCGGCGTCGCGCGCCGGCTGGACGCCAGCAGCACCCGGTACAACGCCGCCTTTCCCTCCGAGGGGCCGACCGAGCGCTTCGCCACCGCCCTGCTCGTCGAGATCCCGCACGGGGGCGGGCGCATCGGGATCCTCAACTGCGGACACCCCCCGCCGCTGCTCCTGAACCACGGCGAACTCCGCGCCCTCGAACCCACCGCCCCCTCGCCGCTGCTCAACCTCGCGGACCTGATCGGCGATCACTACCACGTCGACACGTACGACTTCGTCCCCGGCGACCTGCTGCTCCTCTACACCGACGGGGTCGCCGAGGCCCGCGCCCACGACGGCGAGTTCTTCCCGCTGGCGGCCTGGATGAGCCGGCAGCCCCCGACACCGCCGCACGAACTGCTCACGGCGCTGCACCGCGACCTCCTGCGCTACAGCAGAGGACGCCTCGACGACGACATCGCCGCCCTCGCCGTGCGCCTGTGCGAACCCTCGGAGTGAGCCCGGTCCCCGGCTCGCGGTCTCGGCGGTGAAGGTCACCGGGGCCGGGAATCGGCGATACCGGCGTCAGGAACCAGGCGACCAGGCAGTCGTCGACGAACGCACGCCGAACCGCGCCGAGTTGTAGGTGTCGACCAGATTGAGGCTCAGGTCGGCGAGCGGCGCTGTCACATCCCGCGTGGCGCGACCGGTCCCGGCTCCGGACACACGGCGCCGGGACCCGGGCGGCGAGGCGACGTCACGCCGGGCCCCGCTTGGGCCGACGGCATCGACGTGCACGGGATCGGGCCGCGCCGGATATGGATCACAGACCTGCCGCGGCGCTGTGGAGGTTCCTGGCGGCCAGGGCGAGCCCCTCGCTCCGGGGTCGATCTCGGCGAAGGCGCACGTCGACGGCGGCCAGGACGTCATCGCCACGGCCCGGCGCCGCGGTTACCGCGCCGCCATGCGCCGGGACGGACTGGCCGACCGCGTCCGAGTCCTCGCCGGGGACAGGACCGAGGCGGCCGGCGAACGCGCCGCCCGTGATCTCCTCGACGGCCCCCGGCTGCCCAGCGCGGTCGTCGCCTTCAACGACCAGTGCGCCATCGGTGTCCCGGCCGCGCTGACCCGCGCCGGGGTCGCCGTCCCGGGCGAGGTGTCCGTGGCCGGCCATGACGACGACACGCTGTCCCGGCTGAGCTGCTTCGCTACAGTCAACAGAGGTACGTGTCAGCCGAGTTGGAGGGTCAACGCACCCTTCCACGCGGCTTCAGCGGTGTCGCCGGCAGTTCCGGTGCGGGCAGTGGGCCTCCGTCGTAGCCCCGCACCTCGCCGAAGCGGGCCCCCTTCATCCAGTCCTCGCGGGCCTCCACGATCTCTTCCTGGGACCGTCCGACGAAGTTCCACCACATGACGAGTTCCTCCGCGAACGGCTCGCCGCCCAGCAGCATGATTCCCGCGTCCGACTCGGCGTGCAGCGGCAGTTCGGTGCGGCCGCAGCCGAGGTAGAGCATCGAGCCGGGGAGCACCGGCACGCCGTCCACGCGTACCTCGCCGGACATCGCGAGCACGCCGTACTCGAAGTCCGGCTCCAGGGGGAGGCGGACATCGGCGCCCCGGGTCAGGGCGAGGTCCGCGCCGATGATCGGGGTGTACGTCGTACCGGGGGAGGCCGAGCCGTCGAGGCCGCCCAGGATCACCGTGGCGGTCAGGCCCGGAGCGGTGACCGTCGGCAGGTCCGGGTGGAACTCGAACTCCGGGGCGGTGTGCCGGTGTTCGTCCGGCAGGGCGACCCAGAGCTGGGCGCCGTGCAGGAAGCGGGCGTGCGGCCGCGGGCTCTCCTCGGAGTGGCTGATCCCGTGGCCCGAGGTCATCAGGCCCAGCTGCCTGGGGCGGATCGTCTGCAGGCTGCCGGTCGAGTCGCGGTGCAGTACCTCGCCGTCGTGCAGCCAGCTCACCGTCTGAAGGCCGATGTGCGGATGCGGCGGGACCTGCATGCCGGGCTCGTCGGCGATGTCGTCCGGGCCGTAGTGGTCGACGAAGGCCCACGCGCCGATCATGCGCCGGCCCAGGTTGGGCAGCAGCCGGCGCACCTCGGTCGACTCGCCCAGCTTCACATGACGGGGGCTCAGCAGCTCGCGCACGGGTTCGGCGACGACGAACCCACGGCCGCCGCAGACACTGGGCACGGGCGCGCGGTCAAGGTTGCTCATGCCGCCCAACCTAGCGGCCGGCGCCCCGCGCCGCCGGGCGGACGGGCCCCCCGACCCGCGAATGGAGTCCGAGCGGTGCCGTCGGGCCGCGGATCCACGGAGTCTCGCCGGTTCAGGGGTCCGGGCCGGGTCACCGAGTCCGTGCGCCGGCGGGGCCGGGACTTCGGCGGGTACGGCGTCGGCACGCCGAGCGAGGGGACGTACGTGCCCGCCGCTTCCGCCGACGGCCGCGCGCCGCGGGCCGGCACGGTCGTCGTCGGCGCGCAGCCGGTCGCGTACGACGTGCTGCGCGCCGGCAACGGCGGGCCGGCCGGCGTGGTGCGGGGGTGCGGGTCGCGGGGGGATCGGCACCGATGTGCGCGGAGAGGTGCCGATGACGCAACGCACCGACGGGCCGGTCGAGTTCGCCGCGCCGGGGTCGTGCCCGGCGCGGGCGAACTCGCGATCGGCGCGCCGAATTTTTCCGCGGTCCCTCCCCGGTCCCGCTCAGCCCGCGTGACCGGCGAACTCCGTCGCCCCCTCCTCCGCGAACGCCACCGCGTCCGCGTGCCCGAACAGGCCGGGCAGCCCGCCGGTGTGCACGAAGACCGTCTTCTCGCCCGGCCGGATGCCGCCGTCGGCGACGGCCGCGCGCAGGCCGGCCAGGGCGCGGCCGGTGTAGACGGGATCGAGGACGAGGCCCTCGGTACGGGCGGCCAGCCGCAGCGCCTCGGCGGCCGGGCCGGTCAGCGTCGCGTACCCGCCGCCCACCTGGTCCCGGCGCACCCGCAGCTCTTCGGCCGTGACCTGCCGCGCCGTCAGCGGCGTCGCGAACGCCGCGACCGCCGCGGCCGGGTTGGCCAGCGCGCCCACGTCGACACCGAGCACCGCGCCCGCGCCCAGGGCCGCGACCAGCCCGGCCATGGTGCCGCCCGAGCCGAGCGCGACCACCACCGTGCGCAGCTCGGGCAGTTGCTCGTCCAGCTCCTCGCCGCAGCGCACGTAACCCCGGGCGCCGAGCACGCCCGACCCGCCGAACGGGATCAGTGCGGGCCGGGCACCCTCGGCCCGCAGCCGCGCGCACACGTCGGCCGCCGCCGCGTCCAGCCCCGCCTGGTCGACCTCGCCCGCCCAGGCGATCCGCGCCCCGAACAGCCCGTCCAGGGCCAGGTTCCCGGACCGTGCGGCGCCGGGCGTGCCGCGCAGCACGAGCACGGCGGCCAGACCCAGCCGGGCGGCCGCGGCGGCGGTCAGCCGGGCGTGGTTGCTCTGCGGGGCGCCGGTGGTCACGAGCGTGTCGGCGCCCTCGGCGAGCGCCGCGCCCGCCGTCCACTCCAGCTTGCGGATCTTGTTCCCGCCGCCGCCCAGACCGGTCAGGTCGTCCCGTTTGATCCACAGGTCCTCCGGGCCGAGCCCGAGCGCGGCGGCGAGCCGGGGCGCGGGTTCGACGGGGGTGGGAAAGGTGCCGAGCGAGACGGGGGAGGCGTTCATGGCGTACGTCCTTCGGCGCCGGTTCGGGCGCGGTTCAGATACGGATCGCGGTCGTCGCGTACCAGTCGATCACACCGGCAGCAGCCGCGCGATCAATGCGCTGAGCTGACGGGCCGTACGGCACTCGTGCATCTCGACCAGCTCCGCGTAGGCGGGCGCGGCCGAGTCGCCGGTGCCCCAGCGGTCCCGGGGCTCCGGGTTCAGCCAGTACACCCGCCGGGCCCGCCGCGCGACCTCGCGCACGGCGGCCAGGTTCGGATCGCTCATGTTGGTGCGCGCGTCCCCGAGGACGAACACCGTCGTGCGCGGGCCGACCGCGGCGCCGTACCGCTCGGCGAACTCGCCCAGCGCCACGCCGTAGTCGCTGCTGCCGTGCCAGCCGGTCAGCGTGGCCTCGGCGCGGATGCGGGCGCTCAGCCCGTCCGGGTCGGCCCGGCCGTGGTCGAGCAGTGCGGTCACCTCGTCCAGCCGGTTGACGAAGGCGAACACCCGGATCTTGCTGAACTGGTCGTGCAGCGCCTGCATCAGCAGCATCGTGAAGTCCGAGAATCCCGACACCGAGCCGGACACGTCGCACAGCAGGACCAGTTCGGGGCGGACCGGGCGGCGTCGGCGCAGCACCGGCCGCATCGGCACCCCGCCCGTGGACAGCGAGGAGCGCAGCGTGCGGCGCAGGTCGACCGAGCCGCGCGCGGCCCGGCGCCGGCGCGCGGCCAGCCGGGTGGCGAGCTTGCGCGCGAGCGGCCGAACCGCCCTGCGCAGCTCGGCCAGTTGGTCCCGGCCCGCGAACAGGAAGTCCACCCGGTCCGCGGTCGGTGCGACACCGCGCCGGGCGATCTCGTCCCGCCCGCGCCGCTCGGCCACCCGGCGCCGCGCCTCCGCGCCGACCATCCGCCGGAACTGCTCGATCCGGGCGCGGATCTCGTCGTCCAGCAGCCGGTCCGCGAAGCCGTCGCCGCTGCCGTCACCGCTCCCGCCCCGGATGTCCGCACGCACGCGTGCCAACAGGGTCTGCGGGCGCAGCCGGTCCAGGGTCTGGTACGCCGAGAAGCCGTCGGAGCCGGGTGAACCGCCGTATCCGCCCATGCCGTCGACGGCCTCGGCCGCCAGCCGGGCCATCGACACCCGGTCGCCCGCGGCCAGCGCCTCGGCCAGGCGGTCGCGCAGCTCGTCCCGGCCGGATCCGGCGCCGTCCGGGCCGCCCACCGCGCGCGGGAAGTACAGGTCGAAGACGGGGTCGAACACCGCCCGCTGCCCGGGACCGTGCAGCAGCGTCGCGGCCAGCCCCTCCCGCAGCAACTCCCGGTCCGCGAACCCGAGTTCGCGCGCGGCGCGGGCCGCGTCCACGCTCTCGCCGGTGCCGATCCGCATCCCGTGCGCGCGCAGCGCCCCGACCAGGCCGGTGATCCGCTCGGCGACCTCGGTCACAGGGCGTCCAGGTCGAGCTTCGCCGCCGCCTTCTGGATGTCGTCCTGGTGCTTGAGGATCACCCCGAGGCTGTCCCGGACGACCGTCTCGTCCAGCGCCTGCGCGCCCAGGGCCAGCAGGGTGCGCGCCCAGTCGACGGTCTCGGCGACGGACGGCGCCTTGCGCAGGTCCATCGCCCGCAGCGCGCCGACCACCCGGACCACCGACCCGGCCAGCGCCTCGGTCAGGCCCGGCACCTTCAGCCGGACGATCCGCCGCTCCAGCTCCTCCTCGGGGAAACCGATGTGCAGGAACAGGCAGCGCCGGCGCAGCGCCTCGGACAGCTCCCGGCCGGCGTTGGAGGTGAGGACGACGAACGGGCGGCGGGTCGCGGTGACCGTGCCCAGTTCCGGGACCGTGATCTGGAAGTCGCTGAGCACCTCCAGCAGCAGCCCCTCCATCTCGACGTCGGCCTTGTCGGTCTCGTCGATCAAGAGCACCGTCGGCTCGTCCCCGCGGATGGCGGTGAGCAGGGGGCGGGGGAGCAGGAACTCCTCGCTGAAGATGTCGGTGCGGGTCTCGTCCCAGTTCTCGTCGCGGCCCGCGCTGATGCGCAGCAGCTGCTTGGCGTGGTTCCACTCGTACAGCGCCCGGGACTCGTCCACGCCCTCGTAGCACTGGAGCCGGACCAGCCGGGCCCCGGCCACCTGGGCGACGGCCTTGGCCAGCTCGGTCTTGCCCACCCCGGCGGGGCCCTCGACCAGCAGCGGCTTGCCCAGCCGGTCGGCGAGGAACACGGTCGTCGCGACGGCGGGCGAGGCGAGGTAGCCGGTCTCGGCGAGGCGGGCGGAGACGTCGTCGACGGACGTGAACAACGGGGCCTCCGGCGGGTCGGGAGCGGGGTCCAGCTCCTATCTAAGCGCTTGGTCAGTGTTCGTGTCACGTAAATACACCGATCGGTTTCCGCCTGGCCCGTCGCCCGGGTAACCTCGCCGTATGGCCACCACCACCGACAAGGCGTCCTCCCGCGACCGGCTGCTCGACGCGGCCGCGCGGCTCTCCTACCGCGACGGCGTCGGCATCGGCATCGAGGCCCTGTGCCGGGAGGCCGGCGTCTCCAAGCGGTCCATGTACCAGCTCTTCGACAGCAAGGACGCGATGCTGGCCGCGAGCCTGGAGCGGCGGATCCCGCGGTACGAGGCCCGCCTCGCGCACCCCGACCCGGACCACGCGACCCCGCGCGAGCGCATCCGCCACGTCTTCGAACAGGTCACCGAGGCCGCCGCGGACCCCGACTACCACGGCTGCCCCTACCTGGCCGTCCTGGTCGAGCTGAAGGACCCCGAGCACCCGGCGAGCGTGGTCGCCCGCGCCGTCAAACAGCGGCTGACCGAGAGCTTCCGTGCCGAGGCCGAGCGCGGCGGCGCCCGCGATCCCGAACTGCTCGCCCGCCAGCTCGTCCTGGTCTTCGACGGCGCCAGCGCGCGGGCCGGCGCGCGGGTGGAACACCTGGCGGACGGACTGGCCGTGACGACGGTGACCGCGCTGATGGACGCGGCCGGGATGGACTGACCGGCCGTCGGCGGCCCGCGTCCGTCGCAGCCGCAGGCCGACGCAGCCCCGCGCCCCGTACGGGCCAGCACAACGCGCCCCGGGCCCGCCCACCCGGTCCAATGAGACGGTGACCACCCCGCCGCACGACTGCCTCGCACGCAACGCCTGGATCTGCGGCGCCTATCTGCGCACCCGCCGGCACATCCTGCTCGACGCGACTGCCCAGCACCTCCGCCTGACCGCCCTGTCGGTGCTCATCGGGCTCGTCATCGCCCTGCCGCTCGCGGTGCTGGCCCGCCGCTGGGGCTGGGCGGCGGGACCGGTCCTCGCCGTGACGACGATCCTCTACACGATCCCGTCGCTCGCCATGTTCTCCCTGCTCCTGCCGGTGTACGGCCTGTCCGCCACCCTCGTCGTCGCCGGACTCGTGCTGTACTCCCTCACCCTCCTCGTCCGGAACATCCTCGCGGGTCTGCGCGCGGTCCCCGAGGAGACCCGGCAGGCCGCGCGGGGCCTCGGCTACGGCCCGGTCCGCCTCCTGCTCACCGTCGAGCTGCCGCTCGCCCTGCCCGCCGCGATGGCCGGGCTGCGCATCGCCACCGTGTCGGCGGTCTCGCTGGTCACGGTCGGCGCGATCGTCGGCTTCGGCGGCCTCGGGAACCTCATCTACGCGGGCATGAACACCTACTTCAAGGCACAGGTGCTCACCGCGTCCGTGCTGTGCGTGCTGATCGCCGTCGCCGCCGACCTGCTCCTGCTGGGCGTGCAGCGGCTCGTCACACCGTGGACGAGGGCCGGCCGGGCCCGCACGCCCGCCGCACGCGGGCGGCCGCGCACCCGGCTCCCCGGTACGCGGGCGGGCCGCACATGAACGACCGGACGGCGGCCCGGCGATGAACACGCTCACCGCGGCCTGGCACTGGCTCACCGACCCTGCGCACTGGTCGGGCGACGACGGCATCCGGCACCGGCTGCTCCAGCACCTCGTCCTCACCGTCGTCTGCCTCGCCGTCAGCTGCGCCGTCGCGCTCCCGGTCGCCCTGGTCCTCGGCCACCTCGGCCGGGGCGGCGCGCTCGCCGTGAACGTCTCCAACGTCGGCCGTGCCGTGCCCACCTTCGCCGTCCTGGTGCTGCTGCTCCTCACCCCGGTCGGCCGGTGGGGCGAGGGGCCCACCGTGGTGGCACTGGTGCTGTTCGCCGTCCCGCCGCTGCTCACCAACGCCTACGTCGGCATGCGCGAGGTCGACCGCGGCGTCGTCCGGGCGGCCCGGGGCATGGGGATGACCGGAGCGCAGATGCTGCTGCGCGTGGAGCTGCCCCTCGCGCTCCCGCTGGTCATGACCGGGGTACGGATCGCCGCCGTCCAGCTCGTCGCCACCGCCACCATCGCCGCGCTCGCGGGCGGCGGCGGCCTCGGCCGCATCATCACCGCCGGGTTCAACCTGGCCAGCACCCCCCAGGTGGTGGCAGGCGCGATCCTGGTCGCCGCGTTCGCGCTCGTCGTCGAGGGCGTCTTCGAGACCGCCGAACGGCTGGCACCGGTGTGGGCCCGGGGCGGCCGATGAGAAGATCCCTGCCCGCCGCCCTCCTCCTCGCCCTCACCGGCTGCGCCACCGGCCCCTCCCTGGAGAACCGCGGCGAGGTCACCGCACCGCCCGGCGACAGCCACCACCTCACGATCGGCTCCGCCGGCTTCACCGAGAGCGACCTGCTCGCCCAGCTGTACGCCCAGCTCCTGAACCGGGCCGGCTACAAGACCTCGATGATCACGGTCGCCAACCGGGAGCTGTACGAACCGGCGCTGGAGTCCGGCCAGATCGACGTCGTGCCCGAGTACGCGGCCACCCTCGCCGACTGGCTGAACGCCAAGACCCACGGCGCCGACGCCACCCCCGTCGGCTCACCCGACCTCGACACGACGATGCGGGCCCTGCGCCGGCTCGCCACCCCACGCGGCCTCACCGTCCTGCCGCCCGGCCGGGCCGTCGACCAGAACGCCTTCGCCGTACGCGCCGACTACGCTCGCGAACACCGCCTCAAGAGCCTCAGCGACCTGGGCGCCTCGGGGCTGAAGGTGCGCCTCGCGGCGGGCGACGAGTGCGTCCAACGGCCGTACTGCGAACCGGGGTTGAAGAAGGTCTACGGCATCGACATCACCGGCGTCGACCCCAAGGGCGTCGGCACCACCCAGGCCAAGCGCGCCGTGCAGGCGGGCCGCGACCAGATGGTGCTGACCACCACCACGGACGCCACCCTGGACCAGTTCGGCCTGGTGCTCCTCGCCGACGACAAGCACCTCCAGAACGCCGACTACGTCGTCCCGGTCGTCAACCGCTCCCGCGCGGGCGGCGAGGGCGTGACCAAGGCGCTCGGCACGCTGGGTGACGTCCTGACGACGGCCGACCTGGCGTCCATGAACCAGCAGGTCGACAGCTGGCGCCGGCTGCCCGCCGACGTCGCCCGCACCTATCTCACGGACAAGGGCCTGCTGAACTAGGGGGTGCCGTTCGGATCATCCCGGCGGCCCGGTCCGGCTCAGGCGTCCGACACCGAGTCGAACGGCACCTGCCCCCGCGCCACGCCCCGCGCGTCCGCGTCCACCGAGCGGCGCAGCGCCTCGTGCAGCTTCGCCGGGGTGAGCACGCCGAGGAAACGCGCGCCGTCCAGCACCGCGACCCACCCGGCGTCGTACTGGAGCATCACCCCGAACGCCTGCTTCAGCGGCGCGCCCACCGGTACCCACGCGGTCATCCGGTGCGTGTGCGCGCCGACCGTGCCGCCCGCCGCCAGCGCGTCGAGGCCGACCCAGCCGTGCAGATCGCCGTCCGGGTCGAGGACGACCGCCCAGCGCGCGCCCCCGGCCCGCAGCCGCTCCCGGGCCCGCTCGGCGGGCTCGTCCGGCCGGGCCACGAGCGGCTGCTCCAGGTCGTCCGGCTCGATCTCGGTGACCGACAGCCGCTTCAGGCCGCGGTCGGCGCCCACGAAGGAGGCGACGTACGGCGTGGCGGGCGCCCCCAGCACCGCCCCCGGCGTGTCGAACTGCTCGATCCGACCCTGCCCGTACACCGCGATCCGGTCACCGAGCCGGACCGCCTCCTCGATGTCGTGCGTGACCAGCAGCACCGTCTTGCGCACCGCGGCCTGCATGCGCAGGAACTCGTCCTGCAACTGCTCGCGCACCACCGGGTCGACCGCGCCGAACGGCTCGTCCATCAGCAGCACCGGCGGATCCGCGGCGAGCGCCCGCGCCACCCCGACCCGCTGCCGCTGCCCGCCGGACAGCTGCTCCGGGTAGCGCGGGCCGTACGTCGCCGGGTCGAGCCCGACCAGATCGAGCAGCTCCGCGGCCCGCGCCCGGGCCTTCGCCCGCTTCCAGCCGAGCAGCGCGGGCACCGTCGCGGTGTTGTCCAGGACGGTGCGGTGTGGGAAGAGGCCCACCTGCTGGATGACGTACCCGATCCGCCGGCGCAGCCGCACCGGGTCGACGCGGGCGACGTCCTCGCCCTCGACGAGGATCCGGCCGGAGGTGGGTTCGATGAGCCGGTTCACCATCATCATGGTCGTCGTCTTGCCGCAGCCGGACGGCCCGACGAGGGTGACCAGCTCACCCTCGCCGACCTCGAAGGAGAGGTCGTCCACGGCCGTCGTACCGTCCGGATACCGCTTGCTGACCTGCTCGAACCGGATCATTCCCCCACGCTAACGGCGCCGTCCGCGCCCTGCGCGCCGGCGTGGTGAAACGGGGCACCGGTCAGCCGAGCAGGATCACCTCCAGCGTGCGCGGGCCGTGCACGCCCTCGACCCGGTCCAGCTCGATGTCGCTCGTCGCCGAGGGACCCGAGATCCACGTCAACGGCCGTGCCGCATCGAGGCGTTCGAGGGCTTCGGGCACGGAGGAGACGACCTGGTCCGGAACCCGGACGACACAGATGTGGTGGTCCGGGATCAGCGAGATGCGGCGGCGGCCCTGGTCGGGGGAGCCGTCCAGGACGATCGTGCCGGTCTCGGCGATCGCCACCGCACACCCCGTCACCACACTGCCGACCCGGTCCAGCCGCTGCGGGGTGCTCACCGCCCTGTCGTGGATCCGTACCGGGTCCGCGGCGGACATCCACTCCGGCGGCAGCCCGGGCGGCACCAGCACCTCTTGCGAGCCGCGCTCGGCCAGCAGCCGCATGACCAGGTACGGCAGCTCCTCGTCGTCGGCGCGGTGCACGAGCGCCCGGTAGTCCGCCAGGTTCTGTGCCAGCAGGTCCACCGTCTGCGCGGTGGTGCGCCGCCCGTGCGCGCGCAGATAGTCCCGGCCCACGACCTCCTCGTACGGCCGCTGGTCCGGACCCACGTCGGCGAGCGCCCGCCGCACCCGGCCCAACACCCTTTCCCTGCTGCTCACTTGGCCCCGTCCTCTCCGCCGCGGGTGCGCTGCCACCAGTCCCGGAACGGCTCCGCCGGCACCGGTGGCAGATCCCGGGTGCCGGTCCAGGCCCGCCCCGGGCCGGGCAGCGTGCGGGGGTGCAGGCGACGGGTGCGGGAGGCGAGCCGTTGTCCGGTGCGCAGGGCGCCGGGGTGGGTCAGCGCCCAGCGGGCCGCGCGCACGGCGGCCCGCTCGGCCGCGTGTCCCTTGGCGGGCTTCAGCAGCACCCGGTTGCCCTCCCGCACGGCTGGACCGCCCTCGGCCACCCGCTCCCGCAGGTGCACCAGCACCTCCGGGATGTCGATGGCGACGGGGCAGACCTCGTAGCAGGCCCCGCACAGGCTCGACGCGTACGGCAGCGAGGCGTCGATCTCGCTTGCGGTGCCCCTCAGTTGAGGGCTGAGGATGGCGCCGATCGGGCCCGGGTAGACCGAGCCGTAGGCGTGTCCGCCCGCGCGTTCGTAGACCGGGCAGACGTTGAGGCAGGCCGAGCAGCGGATGCAGCGCAGGGCCTGGCGGCCGACCCGGTCGGCGAGGGTGTCGGTGCGGCCGTTGTCGAGCAGGATCAGGTGGAAGGCGCTCGGACCGTCGCCGTCGGTGGTGCCGGTCCACGTCGAGGTGTACGGGTTCATGCGCTCGGCGGTGGCGGAGCGGGGCAGCGTCTGGAGGAAGACCTCCAGGTCGCGCCAGGTCGGCACCACCTTCTCGATGCCGACGACGGAGATCAGCGTCTCGGGGAGGGTGAGGCACATACGGCCGTTGCCCTCGGACTCCACCACCACCAGGGTGCCGGTCTCGGCGACCATGAAGTTGGCGCCGGAGATGCCGACCTTGGCGCGCAGGAACTTCTCCCGCAGATGCAGCCGGGCCGCCTCGGCGAGTTCGGCGGGCGTGTCGGTCAGGCCCTCGGGGGCCGGGCGGCCCCACGCGCCCATCTCCTTCGCGAAGATGTCCCGGATCTCGCCCCGGTTGCGGTGGATGGCCGGGACGAGGATGTGCGAGGGCCGGTCCCTGCCCAACTGCACGATCAGCTCGGCGAGATCGGTCTCGTAGGCGTGGATGCCCTCTTCGAGAAGGGCTTCGTTGAGCCCGATCTCCTGCGTGGCCATCGACTTGACCTTCACGACCTCCGACTCGCCCGTCTCCTTGACGAGTCGGGTGACGATCCGGTTGGCCTCGTCGGCGTCCGCGGCCCAGTGGACCCTGCCGCCCGCCGCGGTGACCGACTCCTCCAACTGCACCAGATAGCGGTCGAGATGGCGCAGCGTGTGGTCCTTGATGCGCCGGCCCGCCTCCCGCAGCTCGGCCCAGTCGGACACCTCCGCCACCGCCCTGGCCCGCTTGGCGCGGATGGTGTGGGTGGCGTGCCGCAGATTGCCGCGCAGGGTCGCGTCGCCGACGGCCTCTGCGGCCGCCTCCGGGAACGGGGGAAACGCCGGGTGGGTGGGTCGGGGAAATGCAGGCATGCCGACGAACGTCCCGCTCATACGGCCGGTTCCTCCTCCGTGCTCGCCAGGATCTCCGCGATGTGCACCGGCCGCATGTCCGTGTGCAGCCGGCTCATCGTGCCGCCGATGTGCATCAGACACGAGTTGTCGGCCGCGCACAGCACCGACGCGCCCGTGGACTCGGCGGCGCGCACCTTGTCCGCGCCCATCGCCGCCGACACCGCGGCGTTCTTCACCGCGAACGTGCCGCCGAACCCGCAGCACTCCTCGGCCCCCGGCAGCTCCACCAGTTCGAGCCCCTTGACCGCTCGCAGCAGCCGGTGCGGCCGGTCGCCCAGTCCGAGGCCGCGCAGCCCGTGACAGGTCGGGTGGTAGGTGACCTGGTGCGGGTAGTACGCGCCCACGTCAGTGACCTTCAGGACGTCGACCAGGAACTCGGTCAGTTCGTACGTCTTCGGCACCACCGGCGCCAGCGTGCGGGCCAGGGTGTCCCCGCGCCCCTCGGCGCGCGCCCGTTCGCCCATCCTCGGGTACAGCTCCCGCACCATCGCCGCGCACGACCCGGACGGCGTGACGATCGCCTCGTACCCGCCGAAGACATCGGAGAAGTGCCGGGCCAGGGGCTCCGTCTCATGGCGGTAGCCGGTGTTGTAGTGGGCCTGCCCGCAACACGTCTGGTCCATCGGGAAGTCGACGTCGACGCCCAGTCTGGTCAGCAGTTTCACCACGGCCCGGCCGGTGTCGGGATAGAGCGTGTCGTTGACACAGGTCAGGAACAGGGCGACACGCATCGCGGCTCCTCGGGGTCGGTCATCGGACGAGTGCAGATTAGTGGGCGGGTACCGCCGGGGCGAGAGGGCGACTCCGTGCGCCGCGTTCATGGTGCGCCGCGTTGACCGTGCGGCGGGTTCATTTCCGGTCGAGCCGCGCCTCGGCGGCGTGCCAGCGGGCGTCGTCGCCGCGCGGCGTGTACCGGGTCAGCGGCTGGGTCCGGGTGAGCAGCCCGCGCAGCGCGGCGAGGTCACCGGCGAGCCCGTGGGCGCGGGCCTGCACGAGCACGTTGCCGAGGGCGGCCGCCTCCGTCGGCCCCGCCACCACGGGCAGCCCGCAGGCGTCAGCCGTCAGCTGGCACAGCAGCGCGTTGCGGGTGCCGCCGCCGACGAGGTGCACCACGTCCACCGGGTGGTCGGCGAGGCGCCGCGCGTCCGCGACGGCCCGCCGGTGGGCGAGGGCCAGCGAGTCGAGGACGCACCGGGTGACCTCGCCCCGTGTCCCGGGCACCGGCTGCCCCGATGCCCGGCAGGCCGCGGCGATCCGCTGCGGCATCCGTCCCGGCGCGAGGAACGCATCGTCCCCGGCGTCCACCACCGAGCGCAGGCCCGGCGCGGTGCCGGCCTCGCGCAGCAGCAACCCCAAGTCCGGCTCGTCCCAGGCGCGTTGGCACTCCTGGAGCAGCCACAGCCCCATGATGTTGCGCAGGTAGCGGACGGTGCCGTCCAGCCCCAGTTCGTTGGTGAAGTTCGCGGCCCGGCTCTCCTCGGTGAGCACGGGGGCGGCCAGCTCCAGCCCGGCCAGGGACCACGTGCCGGTGCAGATGTACGCGAAGTTCCTCCCGGTCGCCGGGACGGCGGCCACCGCGGAGGCGGTGTCGTGCGAGCCGACGGCCGTCACCGGCACGGGTCCGGCCAGCCCGGTCTCCTCCAGCACCTCGGGCCGCAGCACTCCGGCCGGATCCCCCGGCTGCCGCAGCGGCGCGAACAGCCCGAGGTCGATGCCGAGCCGCTCGGCGATCCCGTACGCCCACGTCCGCGTCCGGGGATCGATGAGCTGGGTGGTGGAGGCGTTGGTCAGCTCGGTGCCCTGCTCGCCGGTGAGCCAGTGGCTGAGCAGATCGGGGATGAGCAACAGCCGTTCCGCATGGGCGAGTTGACGTGACGACCGGGCGGCGGTGAGCTGGAGGAGGGTGTTGAACGGCGCGTACTGGATACCGGTCGCGCCGTACAACTCCCCGGCGGGCACCGTCGCCCACACCTTCTCGGCGGCGCCCTCGGTGCGGGCGTCGCGGTAGTGCACCGGGTTGCCCAGCAGGGCCCCGTCGGCGTCCAGCAGACCGTAGTCGACGGCCCAGCCGTCGATGCCGACGGACGCCACCTGCCCGGCCGCCCGCAGCCCGTCCAGGACACCGCCGTACAGCGCGAGCACGTCCCAGCGCAGCCCCTCCGGGACGCGCACCGGCCGGTTGGGGAACCGGTGCGCCTCACCCAGCTCCAGCGCGTCGGCCCCCACGCGGCCGACCATCACCCGCCCGCTGGACGCGCCCAGATCGACCGCGGCGTACGACCTCACTCCCGCGCTCATCGCAGGAACGCGGCCGCCACGCCCGCGTCGACCGGGATGTGCAGCCCGGTGGTGTGCGTCAGGTCCCCGCCGGTGAGCGCGAAGACCGCAGCGGCCACGTGCTCGGGCAGCACCTCCCGCTTGAGGAGGGTCCGCTGTGCGTAGAACTCGCCCAGCTTCTCCTCCGGCACCCCGTACACGGCGGCCCGCTGCGCGCCCCAGCCGCCGGCGAAGATCCCGGACCCGCGCACCACCCCGTCCGGGTTGACCCCGTTGACCCGGATCCCGTGCTCACCCAACTCGGCTGCCAGCAGCCGCACTTGATGGGCCTGGTCGGCCTTGGTCGCCGAGTAGGCGATGTTGTGAGGCCCGGCGAAGACGGCGTTCTTGGACGCGATGTAGACGATGTCACCGCCCATCTGCTGCGCGATCATCACCCTGGCCGCCTCCCGCGACACGAGGAAGGAGCCCCGGGCCATGATGTCGTGCTGGAGGTCCCAGTCCTCGGCGGTGGTCTCCAGCAGCGGCTTGGAGATGGAGATCCCGGCGTTGTTCACGACGAGGTCGACCCCGCCGAAGGCGAGCACGGCGGCCCGGAACGCGGCGGCGATCTGCTCCTCGTCCGTCACATCGACGCTGACGGCGACGGCCCGGTCGGACCCGCCCAGCTCCTGCGCGACGGCGGCGGCGCTGTCCGCGTTCAGATCGGCGACGACGACGCACGCCCCCTCGGCGACGAGCCGCCGCGCGACGGCCCGCCCGATCCCGCTGCCGGCGCCCGTGACGAGCGCGACCCGGGTGGCCAGCGGCTTCGGCCTCGGCATCCGCCGGAGCTTGGCCTCCTCCAGCGCCCAGTACTCGATACGGAACTTCTCGGACTCCTCGATCGGCGCGTACGCCGACACGGCCTCCGCGCCCCGCATGACATGGACGGCGTTGACGTAGAACTCGCCTGCCACGCGCGCGGTCTGCTTGTCCTTGCCGAAGGAGAACATCCCCACGCCCGGGATCAGCACGATCGCCGGGTCGGCACCGCGCATGGCGGGGGAGTCGGGCAGCGCGTGCCGCTCGTAGTAGGCGGCGTACTCCTCCCGGTAGGCGGCGTGCAGGTCCCTCAGCCGCGCGACGGCCTCCGCCAGGGGCGCGGCCGGCGGCAGGTCGAGCACCAGCGGCCGTACCTTGGTGCGCAGGAAGTGGTCCGGGCACGACGTCCCCAGCGCGGCCAGCCGGGGATGCTCGGCCCGCGCCAGGAAGTCCAGCACCACGCCGGCGTCGTCGAAGTGCCCGACCTGCGGCTTGTCCTGGGAGGCGAGGGCCCGTACGTACGGCGCGAGCGCCGCCGCCCGCTCCCTGCGCTCGGCCTCGGGCAGGGCGCCGTATCCCTTGACGAGCGGCCCGAAGGGCTCCGCCTTCCCCCGCTCGGCGAGGAACTCCTCGGCGGTGCGGATGATGTGCAGCGAGTTGCGCTCGCACTCCCCGGAGGTGTCGCCCCAGGCGGTGATGCCGTGCCCGCCGAGGACGCATCCGACGGCCTGCGGGTGGGCGGCCCTGACCGCGGCGATGTCCAGCCCCAGCTGGAACCCCGGCCGCCGCCACGGCACCCACACCACGCTGTCCCCGAAGCACTCGGCGGTCAGTTTCTCCCCGTCGGCCGCACAGGCGAGCGCGATTCCCGAGTCCGGATGCAGATGATCGACGTGCGGGGCGTCCACCAGAGCGTGCATGGCGGTGTCGATGGACGGCGCCGCCCCGCCGCTGCCGTGCAGGCAGTAGTCGAACGCGGCGACCATCTCGTCCTCGCGCTCGACCCCGGGATACACGTCCGCGAGCGCCCGCAGCCGATCCAGCCGCAACACCGCGAGCCCGGCCTCGGTGAGGGTGCCGAGGTCCCCTCCGGACCCCTTGACCCACATCAGCTCGACGTCACCACCGGTCACGGGATCGGTCCCGGTGCCCTTCGCGGACGCGTTGCCGCCGGCGTAGTTGGTGTTACGGGGGTCGGAGCCGAGCCGACGGGAGCGGGAGAGGAGGGCGGCGGCTTCGGGGTGGGAAGTCATGAGAGACGGTTCCTTTCAAGCAGGGGGTGGGTAAACCAGGGGCGCGGGGCTGCATCGATGTGCGGCTCCGCCGCGTGGGCACGACCAGCCACATACGACCCGCACCCCGCAACGGCGCTCAACCGGGCAGACGCTCACGCCCCCCAGCCAGCCTGCTGCCCCCCGACTCGCTCAGCGGCAGTCCTCTCCGCCCAGCCCGAGAGGGCATACGCCGCGATCGGCTCGGGATCCACCCCCATCTCCCCCCGCACCTCCCGCAACAACGCCCGCACATCGGTGTTGTACGCATCCATCAACACCCCATGGGCGCCGAGCACATCACCGGCGGCCTGAGCCTGCGCCAACGCCGCCCGGTCGACCAGCAGAGCCTTCGCCGTGGCCTCCTGCACGTTCATCACGGACCGGATGATCGCCGGAATCTTCGCCTCGATGTTGTGACACTGATCGAGCATGAACGCGATCCCGGCCTCCGCCGCGAACCCACCCCCGCGCACCACCTCGTACATGATCCGGAACAGCTGGAACGGGTCGGCGGCCCCCACCATGAGGTCGTCGTCGGCGTAGAACCGCGAGTTGAAGTCGAACCCGCCGAGCCTCCCCTCCCGCAGCAGCGTGGCGACGATGAACTCGATGTTGGTCCCCGGCGCGTGGTGCCCGGTGTCGACCACGACCTGCGCCTTCGGCCCGAGCTTCAGACAGTGCGCGTACGCCGTGCCCCAGTCCGGCACGTCCGTCGCGTAGAACGCCGGCTCGAAGAGCTTGTACTCCAGCAGCATCCGCTGCCCCTCGCCGAGCCGCTCGTACACCTCGGCCAGCCCCTCGGCCAGCCGGTCCTGCCGGGCGCGGACGTCGTCCTGGCCGGGGTAGTTCGTGCCGTCGGCGAACCACAGCTTGAGATCGGCGGAGCCGGTCGCGTCCATGATGTCGACGCACTCCAGCAGATGATCGAGCGCCTTGCGCCGCACCGCCGCGTCCGGATGGCAGATGCTGCCCAGCCTGTAGTCGTCGTCCTGGAAGGTGTTGGAGTTGATCGCGCCCAGCCTCAGCCCGCGTTCCTCGGCGTACTTGGCCAACGCCGCATAGTCCTCGACCTTGTCCCAGGGGATGTGCAGGGCCACGGTCGGGGCCACGCCCGTGAACTCGTGCACCTTCGCCGCGTCCTGGAGTTTCTCCCAGGGATCGCGGGGCACGCCGGCCTGGGCGAACACCTTGAAACGGGTTCCCGAGTTTCCGTACGCCCACGACGGTGTCTCGACGGCCTGGGTCTTGAGCGCGGCCTTCACCGCGGCGAGGTCGGTCACTGCGGGCTCCTGGTGGTGTGGTCGGAACAACGAGGTATGTGAAACGATTCAGAAGCGCAAGCTAGGGGCCCCTCGGAAGGGTGTCAAGGACTCCGGTCGAGCCGGTTTTCCGTGACTCCGCCGTGACCTTGGGCTATCGAAATTTTTTCGATACGGACCCATTGACGTGACATGGCTGCTGTGCCTACGGTCCCGGCAATCCAGTTGAAACCTTTCACGATGCTGTGGGTGCGGGCCTCGCGGCCGTTTCCGCCGGTGTCGTCGAGGAGCCTGCCATGACCCACCCGCCCGACACGGGACCGGCGCCGGTGCTGGCGCTGAGGGGCGTCTCCAAGTCCTTCGGCGCCGTACGTGCCCTCAGGGACGTCTCCCTGGAGCTGCTGCCCGGCGAGGTGCACGCCCTCGCCGGAGAGAACGGCGCGGGCAAGTCGACGCTGATCAAGACCCTCGCCGGGGTGCACCGGCCGGACACCGGCCAGGTGCTGCTCGATGGCGAGAGCGTCGTCTTCCACGGCCCCGGCGACGCCCGCGACGCGGGGATCGCCGTCATCTACCAGGAGCCCACGCTCTTTCCCGACCTGTCGATCGCCGAGAACATCTTCATGGGCCGCCAGCCCCGGCGGGCCCTGCGCCGGATCGACCACAGGGCCACCCGCGCGGCCACGGCCGCCCTGATGAAGCGGCTCGGCGTCGGCCTCGACCCCGACCGGCCCGCCCGCGGACTGTCGATCGCCGACCAGCAGATCGTCGAGATCGCCAAGGCGCTCTCCTTCGACGCCCGGGTCCTGATCATGGACGAGCCGACGGCCGCCCTGACCGGCAGCGAGGTCGCCCGGCTCTTCGGCGTCGTGCGCACCCTGAGCGAGCAGGGCGCCGCCGTCCTGTTCATCTCCCACCGCCTGGAGGAGATCTTCCGCATCTGCCACCGGGTGACCACGCTGCGGGACGGCGCCCGGATCGCCTGCGAGCCGCTCGACGGCATGACCGAGGACGACCTGGTCCGCCGGATGGTCGGCCGCGAGCTGGCCGAGCTGTATCCGAAGCAGGAGGTGGAGCCCGGCCAAGTGGCCCTCAGCGTACGGCGGTTGACCCGCGAGGGCGTCTTCACCGACGTGTCGTTCGAGGTGCGGCGCGGCGAGATCGTCGGTCTCGCCGGGCTGGTGGGCGCCGGTCGTACGGAAGTGGCCCGCGCCGTGTTCGGCGTCGACCGGTGGGACGCGGGCGAGGTCCAGATCGACGGGCGCCGGCTCACGGGCGGCGCGCCCTCCACGGCGATGGCCGCGGGCCTCGCCCTCGTCCCCGAGGACCGGCGCGCCCAGGGCCTGGTGATGGACATGTCCATCGAGCGGAACATCGGGCTGACCGGGCTGCGTGCGACCGTGCGCGCCGGGCTGATGGACCGCGGCGCCGAGCGCAGCCGTTCCCTGGACTGGGCGGTGAGGCTCCAGGTGAAGTACGCCCGGATCGCGGATGCCGTCGGCACCCTCTCGGGAGGCAACCAGCAGAAGGTCGTCCTCGCCAAGTGGCTCGCGACCGGCCCGAAGGTGCTCATCGTGGACGAGCCGACACGGGGCATCGACGTCGGCACGAAGGCGGAGGTGCACCGGCTGCTGTCGCAACTCGCCGCCGAGGGGGTGGCGGTGCTGATGATCTCCTCCGACCTGCCCGAGATCCTCGGCATGGCCGACCGGGTGCTGGTGATGCACGAGGGCCGGATCACCGCCGAGATCCCCCGCTCCCGAGCCACCGAGGAGACCGTGATGGCCGCAGCCACCGGGAGGGCCGCCGCATGACGGTGACCACCCCCGGCTCCACCCCCGTCGCCGAAGCAACCCGGTCGCAGGGGACCCGGTTGGCCGACCGCGTCTTCACGATGCGCGAACTCGCCATCCTGGTCGTCTTCCTGGTGATGATCGCGGTCACCCAGGCCGGTAACAGCCAGTTCCTGTCGGAGCAGGGCATCAAGGACCTGCTGCTCAACGCGACCATCCTGGTGCTGGTCGCCACCGGCCAGTCCCTGGTGGTGATCACAAGGAACGTCGACCTGTCGGTGGGCTCCACTCTCGGCATCAGCGCCTTCGCCGCGGGCACGTACCTCCACGGAGGCGGGAACCCTGTCCTCGCGATCGTCCTGGCCGTCCTGCTCGGCGTCGGCTTCGGCGTCCTCAACGGCCTGCTCGTCAGCCTCGGCCAGGTGCCGGCCCTCGTCGTCACCCTCGGCACCCTTTACATCATCCGCGGCATCGACTCCATCTGGGTCGGCTCACGCCAGATCACCGCGGCCGACCTCCCTGGTGACTTCGTCGACTTCGGCTCCGGCGGCGTCGCAGCGATCCCCTGGCTCGCCGTGATCGCGCTCGCCGTCCTCGTCGCCACCGCCTACTACCTCAAACACTTCGGCGGCGGCCGGGAGTTGTACGCCCTCGGCTCCAACCCGGAGGCCGCCCGGCTGGCCGGCATCCCGGTGCGCCGGCGGATCCTCACCGCCTACACCGCCTGCGGAGCGCTCGCCGGACTTGCCGGGGCGATGTACCTGGCCCGCTTCGGCAACGTCGACTCGGGCACCGGCAACGGCTACGAACTCACCGTCGTCAGCGCGGTGGTGGTCGGCGGCGTCGTCTTCACCGGCGGCTCGGGCAGCGTCTACGGCGCCGCGCTCGGCGCCCTGCTGCTCACCTCCGTGAACAGTGTGCTGCCCGCGCTCGGCGTCAGCTCTGTGTGGGTGCTCGCGATCAACGGGGTCCTGCTGCTCCTCGCCATCGCCGTCGACCGGATCGTCGCGCTGAGGGTGGCCGCCGCCCTGAAGAAGAAGTCGGTCCGGCCGGGGACCGCCCTGCCGAAGGAGAACGCCGGTGCCTGAGTCACTGACCCGCGCCGTCCGCTGGGACACCGTCGTCGGCGCGCTCCTGATCGTTCTGTTGCTTCTGTCGTTCGGTTTCGTGGACGGTTTCGGCAACGCGCTGAACCTGTCCTTCCTGATCGGTAACACGCTTCCGATCGCATTGATCGCCCTGCCGATGACCCTGCTCGTGGTCTGCGGCGAGATCGACCTGTCGGTGGCGTCCACGGCCGGGCTGTCCGGGGCGGTGCTGGGCAAGCTCTGGAACGAGGGCATGGCGATCGAGACGATCATCCCGCTGTGCCTGCTGCTGGGCGTGGTGTGCGGACTGGTCAACGGCCTGCTCGTGACCCGGCTCGGCCTGCCCTCGCTCGCCGTCACCATCGGCACCCTCGCCGCCTACCGGGGCCTCGCCCAGATCGTGCTCGGCTCCGACGCGGTCACCGACTTCCCGTCCCAGTACCTGGACTTCGGGTCCGGCCGGCTCGGCGGCACGTTCCTGCCGCAGGCGTTCCTGCCCTTCCTCGCCCTGCTCGCCATCGCCGTGCTCGTGCTGCACGCCACGCCGTTCGGGCGCTCGCTGTTCGCGGTCGGCGCGAGCGAGGAAGCGGCGCGCTTCGCCGGGATCCGGGTGAAGCGGACCAAGCTGCTGCTCTTCGTCGCCACCGGCTTCATGTCGGCGCTCACCGGTGTCTTCTGGGTGCTGCACTACGCCAGCGCGCGCTACGACAACGCCACCGGGCTCGAACTCTCCGTCGTGGCAGCCGTGTTGCTCGGCGGGATCGACTTCGACGGGGGCCGCGGGACGCTGGGCGGTGCGATCGCCGGGGTGTTTCTGCTCGGTGCGCTGCAGAACGTGATGAGCCTGCTGAACGTCTCCGCGCAGTCCCAGATCGTCGTCACCGGTGTGCTGCTGGTCGTCTCCGTGCTCGGCCCCCGGGTCGCGCGCCAGATCGCCGTCGCGCGGGTGAGCCGCAGAGCCGCCTCGGCTCCGGCCCCGTAGCCCGTCCCCAGCCCTCCCTCACAAAGGACCCTCCGCCATGCGCAAGCCGTCCCTCCGCCGTACCTGCGCCGCCCTCGCCGCCGGAACCTCCCTCGCCCTCGCCCTCACCGCCTGCGGCGGCACCACCAAGAACGACGTCAGGAACAACGACTCCGTCGCCCCCACGGGCAAGGCCGATCCCCATGCGGCCCTCAAGAAGGGGCTCACCGTCGGCTTCCTGCCCAAGCAGGTGAACAACCCGTACTTCACCACCGCCGACAAGGGCGGCGAGAAGGCACTCGCCGAACTCGGCTCGACCTACAAGGAGGTGGGCCCCTCCAGCGCCACCGACACCGCGGGGCAGGTGAGTTACGTCAACACGCTCACCCAGCAGCAGGTGAACGGGATCGCCGTGTCCGCACAGGACCCCGGGGCGCTGTGCACCGCGCTGAAGCAGGCCATGGGCAACGGCATCAAGGTCGTCACCTACGACTCCGACACGGACCCCGGCTGCCGCGACGCCTTCGTCTCGCAGGCGTCCGCCGAGGACCTGGGTCGTACCGAGGTGCAGCTGCTCGCGCGGCAGATCGGGTACAAGGGCGAGATCGCGATCCTGTCGGCGGCGCAGACCGCGACGAACCAGAACGCCTGGATCGGCTACATGAAGGACGAGCTGAAGGACCCCAAGTACAAGGACGTCAGGCTCGTCAAGATCGCTTACGGCAACGACGACGCCCAGCAGTCCTTCCAGCAGACCCAGGGACTGCTCCAGGAGCACCCGGACCTGAAGGGGATCATCTCCCCGACCACCGTCGGCATCAAGGCCGCCGCCCAGTACCTGTCCGGCTCGAAGTACAGGGGCAAGGTCAAGCTCACCGGTCTCGGCACGCCGAACGACATGCGCACGTACGTCAAGAACGGCACCGTCGACGCCTTCGAGCTGTGGGACCCGGCGGCGCTCGGCGACCTGGCCGCGCGGGCCGCGGTCGCGCTGGCCTCGGGGCAGATCACCGGCAAGGAGGGGGAGACCTTCAAGGCCGGCGCCACGACGTACACCCTCGGCAAGGACGGCGTCATCACCCTCGGCAAGCCGACCGTGTTCGACGCGAAGAACGTCGACCGGTTCAACTTCTAGTGAAGCGAGGGGCGTTGATGCAGCGCGTGTGTTTCCTGCTGAAGGTCAGGGCGGACCGCCTCGACGAGTACCGGGAGCGGCATGCCGCCGTCTGGCCGGAGATGCTCGACGCCCTGAGGGCGACCGGCTGGCACAACTACTCGCTCTTCCTGCGTGAGGACGGCCTGCTCGTCGGCTATCTGGAGACCGAGGACTTCGCCGCCGCCCGGGCCGGCATGGCGGCCACCGGCGTCAACGCCCGCTGGCAGGCGGAGATGGCGCCGTTCTTCGAGTCGCCGGACGGTGCCCGGCCCGACGAGGCCGTGAGACCGCTCACGGAGGTGTTCCACCTGTCATGACCGCCGCCGGAAGCGGGCTCGCGGCACCCCGGGTCACCCCCCTCGGCCGCACCCTCCTCGATCACCGGGCCCTGTACTTCGTCTCGTACGACGGGCTCGTCAACAACAACTCCTTCCAGAAGAACGGCCTGTTCACCTACCGGGGCCGGCAGTACGCGGCCTGGTACGCGGAAGACCGCCGCGCGACCGTCGCCCGCCGCACCGCGGGCCGGGCGGACTGGGCGGCGGTGCCGCTGGACCACCGGCTGGGGAGCGACGACTCGCACAACGTGATCTCGATGGGCGTCTCGCGGCGTGACGGCCGGCTGCACCTGGTCATGGACGCGCACAGCAGCGGCTTCCGGTACGTGAAGTCCGTCGCCGGGCTGCTCGACCGCCCCGCCGACACGCCCTGGGACCCGTCCGTCTTCGGCGCCGTACGGACCACCCTCGACGGGCTCGCCCTCACCACCCGGTTCACCTACCCGCAGTTCCTCACGACGCCCGAGGGCGACCTCCAGCTCAGCTACCGCGTCGGCATCTCCGGCGACGGCAGCAACGCCCTTGCCGAGTACGGCCGTTCGGGCTGGACGGTGCTGGGGGAGTGGACCGCGTCGACGGGCACGTACACGAGCGCGCACGGCTCCAGCACCGCGCGGAACATGTATCTGCACGGCATCGACTACGACGTCCACGGCCGACTGCACGCCCTGTTCACCTGGCGCGAGCAGGACGGCGCCGTGATGTGCGGCGGCGGCGGACTGACCAATCACGACACCGGCTACGTCCACTCCACCGACCGGGGCCGGACCTGGCGCAACGACGCGGGGGCGGTCGTCGCCACCACCGGCGGCCCGGATCCGGTCGCCGTCACCGATCCCGGTCTCGTCGTGGACCCGCTCGGCCCCGACCACTGCCTGATGAACCAGGAGAGCCAGGCCACCGACTCCGCCGGGCTGCCGCACGCGATCATCAGCCACGTACCGGGCCGCCTCGGGCCGTGCACCACGGACTACGTCGCCGACCGCATCGCCCACGGACGCGCCTTCCACCTCCGCAAGAGGCCGGACGGGACGTGGCGGAAGACCGAGATCCCCGTCCCCCTGAACTCCAGCCAGCGCACCAAGCTCGTCCTCGACCGGTACGACAACGCCTACGCGGTCCTTCCCCACGGCCGCATCGCCGCCGCCTCGAAGGCCTCCGGGTACACCGACTGGACGGCGCTGTACGACGGCGGCGAGCTGAACGCCTTCGGCGAGGTGGTGATCGACGAGACGCGGGCCGTGGCGGAGGGCGTCCTGTCCTTCCTGTACCAGGAGAGGTCCACCGGTCAGGTGCCCTCGCCCCTGTACGTGGCCGATTTCGCCCTGCCCGCATGACGGTAATGTGAAGGCCGCCCGCCGTCCGTCCCTTTCGTCCCTGGAGGTCCTCGCCCGATGACCCAGTCGGTGGGTATCAAGGACGTCGCCCGCGCCGCCGGAGTCTCGGTGGGCACGGTGTCGAACGTCATCAACCGCCCGGACACCGTCGCGAGCGAGACCCGGGCCCGGGTGCTGTCCGCGATCGACCGGCTCGGCTACGTCCGCAGCGAGTCCGCGCGCCAGCTGCGCGCGGGCCGCAGCCGGATCATGGGCCTGCTCGTGCTCGACATGGGCAACCCCTTCTTCGTGGACGTGGCACGCGGTGCCGAGCGGGCGGCCCGGGAGGCGGGGCTCGGCGTGATGGTCTGCAACAGCGCGCAGAACGCCGCCGAAGAGGCCGAGTACCTGTCCCTGTTCGCCGAACAGCGGGTGCGGGGCGTGCTGCTGACCCCGGCCGACGCCACCGGCCGCAACATCGAGGCCTTCCGCCGCCACGGCATCCCGTTCGTGCTGGTCGACCGGGTCGCCGAGGGCACCACGGAGTGCTCGGTCTCCATGGACGACGTCGCGGGCGGCGCCCTCGCGGTGCGTCACCTGGTGGACGCCGGGCACCGCTCGATCGCCTACGTCAGCGGACCGCCCGGCCTCAACCAGGTCCGCGACCGCCGTACCGGCGCGCTGAGCGCGCTCGCCGAGGCCGGGCTCGGCCAGGGCGCGCTGCGGGAACTGCCCACCGAGCGTCTCGACGTGGCCGCCGGCCGGGACGCGGGCGCCCGTCTGCTGGGCCTCGCCGACCGCCCCACCGCCGTCTTCTGCGCCAACGACCTGCTCGCCCTCGGCGTGCTCCAGGCCATGTACGCGGCGGGCGTGCGCATCCCGGACGACCTGGCGATCGTCGGCTACGACGACATCGAGTTCGCAGCGGCGGCCGCCGTACCGCTGACCTCCGTACGGCAGCCGGCCGTCACCATGGGCGCGCTCGCCGCCGAGCTGCTGCTGGAGGAGACCGAGCAGGGCGAGGGACGGCGGCCGCACGAGCACCGCCGGGTGGTGCTCCAGCCGGAGTTGGTGGTGCGCCGCTCCAGCCTGGCCGCCCGCTGACCCGAAGTTCAGTAGAAAACCATGATCCCCGGGGTCGGCCGACGGCCGGTCGTGTGCTGAACTGGGTCCCGTCCGTACCGTCCGCCCCGGGAGCCCCGTTGAGCCTCAGCTACCGCCAGCCCGGTGTCGTCCTCACCGACCGCCGCTTCGCCGTGCCCCTCGACCACGCCGACCCGGGCGGCGAGACCATCGAGCTGTACGCCCGCGAGGTGGTCGCGAGCGACAAGGCCGGGCAGGACCTGCCCTGGCTGCTGTACCTCCAGGGCGGGCCCGGCTTCGGGGCGAATCGTTTCGTCGGACGTCAGGCCTGGCTCGAACGGGCCCTGAAGGACTACCGCGTCCTCCTTCTCGACCAGCGCGGCACCGGCAGCTCCACGCCCGCCACCCGGCAGACGCTCCCGCTGCGCGGCGGGCCCGCCGAGCAGGCCGACTACCTCGCCCGCTTCCGCGCCGACTCCATCGTCCGGGACTGCGAGGCCATCCGCCCCGAGGTCACCGGCGGCGCCCCCTGGACCGTGCTCGGCCAGAGCTTCGGCGGCTTCTGCACGGTGTCGTACCTCTCCCTCGCGTCCGAGGGCCTCTCCGCCGCTCTCGTCACCGGCGGTCTGCCGTCCCTGCACGCCCACGCCGACGACGTCTACCGCGCCGCCTACCCGCGCGTCGAGCGCAAGGTCACCGCGCACTACGCCCGCTACCCGCAGGACGTCGAGCGGGCCCGTCGCATCGCCGACCACCTCCTCACCCACGACGTGGTCCTCCCGAGCGGCTACCGCTTCACCGCCGAGGCCTTCCAGTCCCTCGGCCTGATGCTCGGCATGAGCGACGGCAGCCACCGTCTGCACCTGCTCCTGGAGGACGCCTTCGTCCGCACCCCGGCCGGCCCGGAGCTGGCGGACGCCTTCCTGGAACAGGTCATGAGCCTGCTGTCGTACGCCAGTTATCCGCTGTACGCCCTCGTCCACGAGACGATCTATGGCCAGGGCGCCCGGCCCACGGCCTGGGCCGCCGAACGGATCCGGGCCGAGTTCCCGCAGTTCGACGCGGCCAAGGCCCTCGCGGGCGACGCCCCGGTACTCTTCACCGGCGAGACGGTCCACCCCTGGATGTTCGACGCCGACCCCGCCCTGCGCCCGCTGCGCGAGACGGCCGAACTCCTCGCCGCACGCACCGACTGGACCCCGCTGTACGACCCGGCCCACCTCGCCGCGAACGAGGTGCCGGTCGCCGCGGCCGTCTACCACGACGACATGTACGTCGACGCGACCCACTCCCTGGAGACCGCACGCGCGGTGCGCGGCCTGCGGACCTGGGTGACGGACGAGTTCGAGCACGACGGGCTGCGGACGGGGGCGCCGCGGGTGCTGGACCGGCTGCTGGCGCTGACGAGGGACGAGGTGTAGCGCGCGGCACTCCCGCAGGTCAGTAGGGTGGAGCCCATGCCGGAACAGATAGCTGACCTCTCCGACCTGCGCGGCGACTGCGCCCAGTGCTTCGGGCTGTGCTGTGTCGCCCTGCCCTTCGCCAGGTCCGCCGACTTCGCGCTGAACAAGCCCGCCGGCACACCGTGCGCGAACCTCCGGCGCGATCACCGCTGCGGCATCCACGCGGACCTGCGCACCAAGGGCTTCACCGGCTGCACGGTCTACGACTGCTTCGGCGCCGGGCAGAAGGTCGCGCAGGTCACCTTCGGCGGGCAGGACTGGCGTACCGGGTCCGAGGAGCACGCCCGCCGGATGTTCGACGTGTTCCCGGTCGTACGGCAGCTGCACGAGCTGCTGTGGTACCTGACCGAGGCGCTCGGCCTGCCCGCCGCCCGGCCCGTCCACGCCGATCTGCGCCGGACGCTGGAGGAGACCGAACGGCTGACCCGGCAGAGCCCCGAGGAACTGGCCGCCCTGGACGTGGCCGCGCACCGGCAGCGGGTCAACGTGCTCCTGCTGCGCACCAGCGAGCTGGCCCGGGCGGACGTCGGCGACGGGAAAAGCGGAAAGAGCGGTAAGAGCGGAAAGAAGGGCAAGGGCGGTGGCAAGGACCGGCGGGGCGCGGATCTCGTCGGGGCCCGGCTGCGCGGCGCCGACCTGCGCGGGGCGACTCTGCGGGGCGCCCTGCTCATCGCCGCGGACCTCACCGGGGCGGATCTGCGGGGCGCGGACATGATCGGTGCCGATCTGCGTGACGCGGACCTGACCGACGCCGACCTGACCGGTGCCTTCTTCCTCACCCAGCCGCAGGTGAACGCCGCGCGGGGCAGTGCCGGTACTCGGTTGCCGGAGTCAGTCGGCCGGCCGCTGCACTGGGCAACCAGCGGCTGAGTGCCGGGACGTGTCGTCGTTCGGCCGCGGCGTCGTCGTGGTTGATCGTGCGCACGCGGCGGTAGCGGCATGTTCAGCGCAGCCCCGCGCCCCTTCAGGGCGTCTGGCCAACCCCAACCGCAACCCCTCCGGCATCACCGTCAGCCGCTCGATCACCTTCAGCCGGTAGGCGGGGTCGGCCCGCAGGTCGTAGCGGCGCAGCAGCAGGCCGAGGACCAGGGTGGCCTCGTGCAGGGCGAACTGGCGGCCGATGCAGGCCCGGGCGCCGGTGCCGAACGGCTTGAAGGTGTGCGGCGGGCGGGCCCGTACGGCCGCCGCCTCGAAGCGGTCCGGGTCGAAGCGCTCGGCGTCCTCGCCCCACACCTCAGGGTCGCGGTGCAGCATCGGCGTCAGCACCATCGCCCACGCGCCCCGGCGCATCGGATGGTCGCCGCCGAGCACCGTGTCCCGCACGGCCTCGCGGGCGTAGGCCGGCGCGGTGGGCCACAGGCGCAGTGACTCGTCCAGCACCCGGCGGACGTAGCGCAACTTGGCGACCTGCTCGTACGCGGGTCGTTCGGTGTCGCCCCAGACGCGGTCCACCTCGGCGCGGGCGCGGGCGGCGATCTCCGGGTGGCGGGCGAGGTAGTACAGGGCGAAGGAGAGCGCGCCCGAGGTGGTCTCGTGGCCCGCCACCAGGAACGTGATCACCTGCTTGCGGACGTTCTCGGCCGACAGCTTCTCGCCGGTCTCCGGGTGCGCCGTCCGAAGCATACGGTCGAGCAGGTCGCCCTCCCCGCGGCCGCCCCGGCGCCGGGCCGCGACCAGGTCGTCCACCGTGCGGTTGAGGTAGGTCATGTCGGCCGCGTTGCGCCGGGCGGCGGAGCGCAGCAGCAGCGGGGCGAGCGGCCCGGGCACGCTGTTCAGGCGCTGGGCGTAGGTGAGCGTGCCGACCATCGCGGTGACGAAGGGGTGCGGCCGGTCCCGCTCGAAGGAGCCGAAGTCGTGCCCGAACCCGGTGCGCGCGATCGTCTCCAGGGTCAGCTTGGTCATGTCCCCGGGCACGTCCACCGTGCGCCCGGCCGCGCTCTCCCGGTCCCAGTGGCCGGTCAGCCGCTCGGCGACCGCCAGCATCATGCCGTGGTAGCCCTCCATGGCCTCCCGGCTGAAGCCGGGCGCCAGGACGTCGTGCGCCAGCTGCCAGTTGGGCTCGTGGTTGTAGGCGGTGAACAACCCGTCGCCGGCGACCGGCCGCAGATTGGCCACCCCGAGTCCGACGTGCTTGGCGAACCGGGTCTCGTCGGCGAGGTCGGCGGCGAGCGCCGCGCCCCACACGAACACGAACTCCTTGCCGAAGGCGCGGCGCCGGAAGACGGGGCCGAGCTCGCGTGCGAGGCGCATCGAGTCCTGGACGGGCGTGCGCCGGTTCACGCCGAGGACGTCACCGAGCAGCGGCACCCGGCGCGGCGGGTGCGGGATGCGGTCCAGCTCGGGCCAGCCCAGCTCGGCACTGCGGAAACCCCTCGGCAGCTCGGTTTCCCTGCTCTCCGCCGTCTCCGCCGTCTTCGTCGTCCGCGCCATGACGCCGATCTCCCTTGATCCAGCGAGCTGTTGAGCCGGTGCCGCCCGTGTTGTACGTGAGTTCAATAACGCGGCCCCAGTGTGATCCGTCCCTCGAACCGGCGTCAAGGCTTGTTGAACCGGCGTCCAGTAAAGTGACGGCATGGCCGCGAACCAGGGGGAGCGCGCCCGGCGCCGACTGAGCACCGGGGAGCGCCGCGAGCAGCTGCTGTCGGTCGGCGCGAAGCTGTTCTCGGACAGTCCCTACGACGAGGTGTGGATCGAGCAGGTCGCTGAGATCGCCGGGGTCTCGCGCGGGCTGCTGTACCACTACTTCCCGACCAAGCGGGACTTCTTCGCGGCGGTCGTGGAGCGCGAGAGCGAGCGGATGCTGCGCATGACGGCGGCCGTGCCCGGTGTGCCGGTGCGCGAGCAGCTCGCCGCCGGACTCGACACCTACCTCGGCTATGTCCGCGCCCACGCCCACGGCTTCCGCGCCTTCCATCGCGCCGACGCGGCCGGGGACCAGGCCGTGCGCCGGGTCTACCGGCGGGCGCTGGCCGCCCAGGAGGAGCAGATCCTCGCCGCGCTCGCCGCCGACCCCGAGTTCGGGTCCGCCTCCGAGACCGTTCCCCAGGTGCGGCTGGCGGTGCGCGGCTGGCTCGCCTTCACCACCGCCGTGTGCCTGGAGTGGCTGCGCGAAGGGGAGTTGAGCCAGGAGCAGGTGCGCGATCTGTGCGCCCGGGCGCTGCTGGGCGTCCTCGGCTGACCTCTCGTGTCATCGAGGCGTGGTTGGCGCACGCCCCGTTCTTCGGTAGGTTAGGCAAGGCTTACCTAAGGAGGTCTCGGGATGGGTGACACACAGGACTGGACGGCCGCACCCGGCGCGGCGGAACGGGCGCGGTCGGTGCTCGCCGCCGCATGGTCGTGCGCGGTGACCGCGGACGGCGTCCGCGAGGAGTACGTCGGTGCGCACACCGTGCCCGACGACGGCGCGGTTCGGCTCGCGGTGCCCGACGACAGCGGCCTGCTCACCGCGGCGATCTGCGCCCCGCGCCAGGAGCCGTCCGCCGTGCTGGAGTTCGCCGACGTCGCCCCCGTACCGGTGCGCGGCCGGATCCGGGCCCGGCTCCACCTCGCCGGCTGGTTCGCCGCCGACGGCGGCGAGCTGCTGTTCCGGCCCACCCGGGTGGTGCTGCGGCAGTCGGGCGGTGCCGTGGTCGTCGACCTCGGCGAGTTCGCCGCCGCCCGGCCCGACCCCCTGGCCAGCGCCGAGGCCCATCTGCTGACGCACCTCGCCGACGCCCACCCGGACGCCGTCGAGCGGCTCACCCGGCTGGTGCGGCCCGAGAGCCTGCACGCCGCGACCCGTGTGCTGCCCCTCGCCGTCGACCGGCACGGACTGACCCTGCGCATCGAGCGCACCCGTGCCCACGGCGACGTACGCCTGCCCTTCCACGCACCCGCCGACGACGTCACCCAACTCACCGAGCGCGTCCACGCCCTGCTCGCCCAGGCCGCGACCGCGGGCTGCCCCCGCGCGCTACAGCGGCAGCGCGCAGACGGCGACGGGTGAGGCGAACGGCTCACCGGCCGGGCGGAGTTCACCGCTGTCCCGGTCCACCTGGAAGACGGTGACCGTGCCCGAGCGCTGGTTCGCCGCGAACAGCAGCGTGCCGTCGGGCGAGAACGCGATCTGCCGCGGGAAGTCCCCGCCCACCGGCACCGTGCCGAGCAGCCGCAGCCGGGCGCCGTCGGCCTCGACCGCGTACCGCGCGAGGGTGTTGTCGCCCCGGTTGGCCAGGAACGCGTACCGGCCGTTCGCCGTCACCAGGAACTGCGCCGGGTAGTTGGTGGTGCCGCCGGCCGACCCCGTGGACTGCGGCGCGCCGATCGTCAGCCGGCCGGAGGCCGGGTCGTAGGCGCAGACGGCGACGGTGTCGTCCACCTCGTCGGCCAGGTACGCGTACCGCCCGCCCGGGTGGAAGGTGAGATGGCGCGGGCCCGCCCCGGGCCGGGTGTGCGCCTGCGACACCTCCGTGAGCGTGCCCTCGGCCTCGTCCAGGCGGTAGGTGTAGACGGTGTCGGTGCCGAGGTCGACCGCGAGGACGTGGCCGCCGTCCGGGCTCGTGATGAACTGGTGCGCGTGCGGCCCCTGTTGACCCGGTCCCGGGGCCGGAGAGGTGTGCGTGACCAGGGCGGTGCGTTCGCCGAGGGCGCCCGAGGCGTCGATCGGGTGCACGGCGACGCTGCCCGAGCCGTAGTCGGCGCTCAGCAGCCAGCGCCCGGACGGATGCACCGACACATGGCAGGGGCCCGCACCGCCGGTCGCGCGCGTGCCGAGGACGTGCCGGTCCGCGAGCCGTACGGCCGTCACCCCGCCGTCCTCGCGCTCGTCCACCGCGTACAGCGTGCGCCCGTCCGGGTGCACCGTGAGGTACGACGGATCGGGGACGCCGGTGAGCGTGCCCGCGCCGGAGATCCGGCCGGTCACCGGGTCGTACGAGGCCAGCCCGATGCCCGTGCCGCCGCCGACGACGGAGGTGTACGTGCCGATGAACAGCGGGCGGGGGCCGGACGGGTCTCCGGGTGGTGCGGCGGACCGCGGATTCCCGGCCGGGAGCGCGCCGGCGGCCGGCGGGGCCGCCGGGGACGGCACCGCCACCACGGCAGCCGTCCCCGCCACGGCCCCGACGAACCGGCGCCTGCTCCAGCGCCCGCTCTCCGCCGTTTCCTCCGTGTCCATGCCGCACCTCAGGTCGTCGCTCGCCCCGGTCGTGACAGCAGCCACCTTGGCCCCATCGGCCGTCAACGGCAAGTAGGGCAACGGGGATTGCGCACCATGCAACGCGAGGTCACCACTCGCCGTCCTCGACCGGCTTGCCCGGCGGGGCGTCCTTCAGCGGCGTCACCTGGCCGGCCGACGGCTCCTGCCAGGGGTCGAGATCGTCGCCGAGCCACTCGCCGACCGGCTTGACCTCCTGGAGGGCGTCCGCCGGGGCCAGATCCTCGGCATCGGCGTCGTAGTAGTCGAACCAGGGCAGGCCCGCGCGGGTGTACGCCGCCCGGTCCACCGGTGACGGCGGAGGCGCCTCGCCGGTGATGTGCCGCCACTGCGGCGGCGTGACCAGGTGAACGAACACGCGCCCGGCGGGCTCCTCGGACCAGTCGGTGAGCGGCCGGTCGTCCCGGTACACCTCCTGGCGCATCGAGCCGCCGACGCCGAGCCCCATGGCGGCGGGCGCCGCCGCCCCGGGCGCGGCCGGCATCATCGCCGCGCCGTATCCGCCGACCGGCGGACCGGCCGTCCGGGCGCGGTTCGCGGCCGCCTGCCTCTCCTGCTCGCGGCGCCGCCACTCGGCGAGCGGGTCCGCGCGCAGCGCGAAGGACCGCAGCTGCACCCCGCCCCACACCTCCTCGCCGGTGACCTGCCCCTCCACCGTCGCGCCGAGGCCCAGCGGCACGGCGACGAACTGCCGGACCGTCCCCTCGCCGGAGTTGACGCCGTCCAGCCAGGGCTGGCGGGGCAGTACCACGTAGTTCTGCGGATCCCGGGCGAGCCGCTCGCTCCAGGGCTTGCCGGAGACCGCGCACACCTTGCCGACGCCGACCTGGAGCGCGGCCGGTTCCGTCGTGCCCGCGAAGCTCAGCCACATCGCCTCGCGCAGATACACCGGCAGCAGCACGCCCCCGCGGGCCCGCCACCGCTCGGGCACCCGGTCCGCGTGGTCGGCGACCGGCCGGACCGGGAACTCGCCGAGCCCCGGCGGCAGCCGGTGCGTGCCCGTCTCGGGCAGCCGCAGCGTGCGCACGAACCGCACGGTCGCCCCGCCCGGCAGCCGCAGCGTGTTCCCGGTGATCCGTACCCCGGCCCCGGTCATCCGGTGACCCCCCTCCCGTCGCGCTGTCCGCTCCGCCGCAGAACGTGCGCCTCGGCCGAGAACGTCCGTCCTCACCGAGAACGCTCGCCGAACCCCGTACGGTTCCGCCACAGCTCGTCCTGCACACCCAGGCGCTCGCGCAGCCGGGTGGTGCGCGGCAGCTTGGCCCGCTGCTCGCGGGAGACCCGGTCGAGCTCCTCCAGCAGGCGGCGGGTGCGGTGCTCGGTGTCCAGTTCGTCGATGATCCGGTTCGCCTCGGTGAGCACGGCACCCAGCAGCTGCCAGTTCTCCCAGTTCCCGGCGACCTCTTCCCGCAGCAGCACGGCCAGCCGGTCCCGGGTGCCGGCGGCCGTGTGCAGCTCGGCCGTCAGCCGGGCCTCCGCCGACTCGGCGTCCTCGCTGAGATGGGTGGTGACCAGCACCGCGAAGCTGACCACCGCGTCGCCCATCTCGGACAGCAGTTGCTCCACGGTCGCCCCGACCCGGGGCGGGAACAGCTCCTCGGACCCGCGGGCCTTCGCCAGGTCCGTGAAGGAACGGGCCAGCACCCGCAGGACCACCGTGCAGATCTCCAGCGTGTCGAGGCCCGTGCGCAGCACCACCCGGTGCAGCAGTCCCTCCTTGACGCGCGGGTTGAGCCGCAGGCTGTCCTCGGCCTGCCGCAGCGACGCGTCCACGTGGGCGATGTGCTGGTCCAGCCGCCGGGCCTCGTGCAGCCGCTCGGCCGCCCGCTGCCAGGGGATCCCGCCGGCCGCCTCCTCGCCCATGCGCAGCATCAACTGCCGCAGCCGGCGCGCCAGGTCCTCGATCGAGCGGCCCGCCTCGTCCACCCACACCGGGGGCGGCAGCAGCAGGTTGCAGGCCGTGCCGACGACCGCGCCGATCAGCGTCTCCACGATGCGTGCCCACGCCGTGAACCCGATCGTGGTGACCCCGAGCACGAGCATGGCGCTGATCGCCACCTCGGCCACGTACTCCTCGACCCGCACCAGATGTCCGACGGCCAGCGCGGCCACGATCAGCAGCGCGAGGCTCCACCAGGTCAGGCCCACCAGCACGCTGAAGGCGATGGCGACCAGCACCCCGGCCACCACGGCGTTCACCCGGCGGATGCCGTTGGTGAGGGTGGCGTAGAAGGTCACCTGGACCACCAGCAACGCGGTCAGGGGCGCGGTGAGCGGGGCCGGCTCGGGGCTCAGCCGCAGGGCGATGACATAGGCGATCGTCGCCGCCGTCGCCGAGCGCAGCGTCTGGACGACCACCGGCTCCCGGCGGCGCTCCACCAGGCGCAGCAGTCCCCGGCGCCACTTCGGTACGTCGTGCATCCCTTGGCCTGTTCCCGTTCCCCGGACGCCTCGAACGCCCCCGGTCGGGGGCCGCGCCCCGGCGGGCGGGCCGGATCAGGCGTACAGCTTGTCGAGGAAGGCGTGCAGATGGCCGCGGGCGCGGGCGATCTGCTCCGCCACGCTCAGGCTCTCCTCGATCCGGATGCCGGACTCCGGCACCTTCCTGCCCCGCACGTACAGGGAACACGCCAGGTCGGTGCACATGTACAGGCCGACCGAGTTGCCCTCGCGGCCCGCCGGTCCCGCCTTGCGCGCGGTCATCAGCGTCACCCCGCCGCGCGGATGCGTCGTCAGGCACACCGAGCACATGCTGCGGTGCAGGAACCCGCGCTGCGCGGCCTGGAAGCGCAGGGCGACGCCCACGAGCCGGCCGTCCCGTTCGGCGACCACATAGCTGCGGTCGGGCGCGCCCGGATCCCGCCAGCCGAGGAAGTCCAGGTCGTCCCACGGACGTTCGTCGAGGTCGCGCGGGACCGCCAGCCGCTTGGCCTCCCCCTTCGAGCAGTTGACGAAGGAGGTGCGGATGTCCTGCTCGGTGAGCGATTTCATGGGGGAGTCCTTCTGGGTGCGCAGGCGATGGTCAGCCTAGGATGCCTAGGTTTTCGACTAGCTTATGTAGCCAAAAGGAGAGTGGCCAATGGATTTTCCCGGATCTCCGCCGGACAGGCCCTGGCCCGGGACGGCGCCTCCCACTCGCAGTACGTCACCGGCACCAGCGACGGCGGGCTCACCGCGCACCCGGGCGGCGCGCACACGCCGGGAGAGCCGGATCTTCGGGGGTGCGTACGACGACGCGCCCGCGCCGGAGCGCCCGCTGTACGGCGCCCTGGACTTCCGCCGGCAGGTGGTCGGCGCGGCCCCCCCGCTTCGGCTCCCCGCACCTGAGGCTCACCGGCGCGGTCCTGCGACGCGCCACCTTCCGCTACCCCGACAGCGCGGCCGAGCCCACCGACTTCGGGGTGGCCGCCGCGATGCCGCTGATCGCGCTCGCCGAGCGGGACGAGCAGGCCCCGCTCAACGACTACGTCGAGAGCCATGTGCACGCCGGTGCTCTCCTGGACACCGACGTCGAGGCCCTCGTCCGCGACGCGAGCTCCCGGGCCACCGAGGTCGAGACGGCGGCCCGGCGCCTGCCCCTCCCCGTCGAATGGCGCCCCGGCCACCGGCTCACCGTCACCGCGCTGCGCCGCCACGCCGACTACCGGGGGCCGCGGTACGCCGACCTCGGCGCCCCGATCGCCGAGCGCGGCCTGCTCACCCCGCGTGTCATCGGCGACGCGGTGCGCACCGGCCGCCACGAACTCCAGCACCTGAAGACGGTCTGGCACACCCTGGCCCGCTTCGGCGCGCCGGAGGGCGCGGGCACGGCCCGGGCGCCCGCGGGACAGGCACGCCCTACTCCGTCCGCGCCTGGGGCGGCCACACCCCCGGCCTGAGGACGCCCGACGCGTAGGCGCGGGCGACCAGTTCGGTACGGTTCGCCGCGTTCCAGCGGGCCGACAGCCGGCGCAGGTGGTAGGTGACGCCGTCCTTGCTGAGGCCCAGTTCGCGGGCGGCCTCGGCCGTGCTCGCACCGCCCGCCAGCAGGGCCAGCACCCGCCCCTCCACCGTGGTGACCGGGGCCGGTTCCGGCTCGGGCGGCGCGCACTCGCCCTGCACCCGGAGCATCACCAGCAGGGCCGGGGTCTCGTCCACGGTGTCGCTCACCGGGTCCGCCGTCAGCTCCCCGAACCGCTCCGCCCCGCCGGGCGCGCGCCAGCGCACCGACACCTGGTAGCGCGAGCGGTGCCGCAGCCGCAGCGCCTGGGCGATCCGCTCCACCTGCCCGGCCTCCTGCGGCCGGAACAGCTCCAGCACGTCCCGGCCGCGCAGCCGCCCCGGCGTCGTACCGCACTCCGCCGCCATCGCGGGATTCGCCAGCACCACCTGGCCGTACACGTCGCACACCGCGACCGGCACCGACACCCGGTCGAAGACCAGCAGGGCCCGGTTGCGCCAGACCACCGCGTCGGCCCGCCCCAGGTCCATGTCCACCTCCCGATGCGCCGAGCCGTCCCTCGGTCCGTGCTCGTCGATCGCCGCTCGTCGGTCCCCGCACATCCAAGACGAGAATCCAGGTCAGCGGCAAACCGCACGCCTCCCGCGGGCCGGCGCAAGCCCCGCGGCCGAGTTTTGACTGCGCGATCGTGTAGTGCCACGGCGCCGGCACGTGCCACCGGTCGCCCACGCTGGATCCAGTGCTCCGTTACCGCGAGTACTCCGTTACGGCGAAAGGCAGTTGTCGCGTCATGCCCCCCACCGCACCGCACCCCGACCCGGCCGCGGCCCTGCCCGGCGTCCCCGTCGTCGACATCACCGCCACCGGTCCCGGCCGCACCCCGATCCAGCAGGTCATGGAGCTGATGCGCGCCCACGGCCCGGTGCTGGTGCGCCGGCTGCACGGCCGCGACGTGATGTTCGTCGCCGACGCCGATCTCGTCGCGGACCTCGCCGACGAGGACCGGTTCGCCAAGCACATCGGTCCCGCCCTGGAGAACGTGCGCGAGTTCGCCGCCGACGGCCTGTTCACGGCGTACAACGACGAGCCCAACTGGGCCAAGGCGCACGACATCCTGATGCCCGCCTTCGCGCTCGGCTCGATGCGCACCTACCACCCGGTCATGCTCAAGGTGGCCCGCCGGCTCATCGACTCCTGGGACCGCGCGGCCCACGGCGGCCAGGCCGTGAACGTGCCCGACGACATGACCCGCATGACGCTCGACACCATCGGACTGGCCGGGTTCGACTACGACTTCGGGTCGTTCGAGCGGGCAGAGCCGCACCCCTTCGTGGAGTCGATGGTCCGCTGCCTGGAGTGGAGCATGACCCGCCTGGCCCGCACTCCCGGCCAGGACCACTCCGCCGCCGACGCCGCCTTCCGCCGCGACGCCGACTATCTCGCCCAGGTCGTGGACGACGTCATCGCCTCCCGCGCGGGCACCGACCAGAGCGGCGCCGAGGACCTGCTCGGCCTGATGCTGAGCGCCCCGCACCCCGCCGACGGCACCACCCTGGACCCGGCCAACATCCGCAACCAGGTCATCACCTTCCTCATCGCCGGCCACGAGACGACCTCCGGCGCGATGTCCTTCGCCCTGTACTACCTGGCCAAGCATCCGGCCGTGCTCCGCCTGGTGCAGCGCGAGGCCGACGCGCTGTGGGGCGACGACGCCGACCCGGAGCCGACGTACGACGAGATCGGCCGGCTCACCTACACCCGCCAGGTCCTCAACGAGGCCCTGCGGCTGTGGCCGACGGCCGCCGCCTTCAGCCGCAAGGCCCGCGAGGACACCCTGCTCGGCGGCCGGATCCCGATGCGCGCCGGACAGGCCGTCACCGTCATGGCCCCGATGCTGCACCGGCAGCCGGTGTGGGGCGACAACCCCGAGCACTTCGACCCCGAGCGGTTCACCGCCGAGGCGGAGGCGGCCCGCCCGGTGCACGCCTTCAAGCCCTTCGGTACCGGCGAACGCGCCTGCATCGGGCGGCAGTTCGCGCTGCACGAGGCCACCATGCTGCTCGCCATGCTGGTCCACCGCTACCGGCTGCACGACCACGCCGACTACCAGCTGCACGTCAAGGAGACCCTCACCCTCAAACCCGAGGGCTTCACCCTCACGCTGACCCCGCGCACCGCCGCCGACCGCGTCCACGCCTCGCTGCCCGGCGCCGCGCGCCCGCAGGAGGACGCCGGCCGGACCCCGGACACGCTCCCGGCCCGCGTCCGCCCCGGCACCGGCGCCCTGTTCCTGCACGGCAGCAACTACGGCACCTGCCGCGCCTTCGCCGCCCAGCTCGCCGACGAGGCCGCCGCCGTCGGCTGCGCCACCGAGGTCGCCGCCCTGGACGCGTACGCCGACGGGCTGCCCACCGACCGGCCCGTCGTCATCACCGCCGCCTCCTACAACGGCCGCCCCACCGACGACGCGACCGCCTTCGCCGCGTGGCTGGACGGCACCCCCGACCTGACCGGCGTCACCTACGCCGTCCTCGGCGTCGGCGACCGCAACTGGGCCGCCACCTACCAGCACTTCCCCACCCGTGTCGACACCCGCCTCGCCGAACTCGGCGCGACGAGGCTGACCGAGCGCGCCGCCGCCGACGCCTCCGGCGATCTCGCCGGCGCCGTACGGGAGTTCACCGCCCGGCTGCGCACCACCCTGCTGACCGGGTACGGCGACTCCGACGCCGCGCCGCGGACCACGGACGAGCCCGCCCACGCCTACGAGGTCCGCACCCTGGCCGGTGGCCCGCTGGACGCCCTCGCCGAGCGGCACGACCTGCTCCCGATGACGGTGACCGAGGCCCACGACCTGACCGCGCCCGGCTACCCGCGCACCAAGCGGTTCCTGCGCATCGCCCTGCCCGAGGGCGTCACCTACCGCACCGCCGACCACCTCACCGTGCTCCCCGCCAACGCGCCGGAGCCGGTGGACCGCGCGCTCGCCGCGTTCGGCCTCGACGCCGACACCGTCCTGGACATCCGGGCCACCCGCCCGCGCCGCGACGGCCTCGCCGTCGACCGCCCGCTGACGGTACGCCAACTCCTCACGAGCCACGTCGAGTTGCAGGAGCGCCCGACCGCCCGGCAACGGGCCCTGCTCGCCGAGGCCAACCCCTGCCCGCCCGAGCGGGCCGCCCTCGCCGCGCTCGGCGACGACGACCCGCGCACCCTCCTGGAACTCGTCGAGGACCACCCCGCGCTGCGCGGCGCCCTGGGCTGGCCGCTCCTGCTCGACCTGCTGACCCCGCTCAGGCCGCGCCACTACTCGGTGTCCTCCTCCCCGGCGTCCGACGCGCACCACGTCGACCTCATGGTCTCCGTGCTCGACGCCCCCGCCCGCTCGGGCCGCGGCCGCTACCGGGGCACCGGCTCCGGCCATCTCGCCGCCCTGAAGCCCGGCGACACCGTGTACGCCCGGGTCCAGCCCTGCCGCGAGGTCTTCCGGATCGACGGCTCGGCGCCGGTCGTCATGATCGCCGCCGGTACCGGTCTCGCCCCGTTCCGCGGCGCCGTCGCCGACCGTGCCGCGGCCCGCGCCGCGGGCACCGAACTCCCGCCCGCCCTGTTGTACTTCGGCTGCGACGCCCCCGACGCCGACTACCTGCACGCGGACGAGCTGGCTGCCGCCGAGGCCGCCGGCGCCGTCTCGCTGCGCCCTGCCTTCAGCGCGGCGCCCGAGAACGGCGCCCTGTTCGTCCAGCACCGCATCGCCGCCGAGGCCGACGAGGTCTGGGACCTGCTCGACGCGGGCGCCCGGGTCTACGTCTGCGGCGACGGTTCCCGCATGGCCCCCGGCGTACGCGAGGCGTTCCGTACCCTGTACCGGGAACGCTCCCACGACGCCGACGGGTCCGCGGCCGACGACTGGCTGAACTCGCTGGTGGCGGACGGGCGTTACGTCGAGGACGTGTACGCGGCGGGCTGAGCCGCGGGGGAGGGGCGCGCGGTGGGAGACGCAGGAGCGGGCAACTCCCCGGCGGCGAACTCACCGGTGACGAATCCGCCGGCCACTGAATCGCCGGCGGACCCGGCGACAACCGGGCCTGTGGTAGCCGGTTCGGCGCCGCAGGATCCGGTGGCGACCGGGTCTGCGGCGGCCGGTTCGGTGGCGGCGGATCGGGTGATAGCGGATCCGGTGGTGACCGGCGTTGCGGCGACCGGCGAGGCGGCGGCGGAACTGGCGGTGGCTGGTCCTGCGGTGGCGGACTTGATGGCGCAGGATTCGGTGCCGACCGGGTTTGTGGTGGCTGGATCGGTTGCGGCGGATCGGGTGGCGGATGCGGCAGCGGCCGGTGTCGCGGCGATCGGCCGGGCGGTGGCGGATCCGGTGGTGACCGGTCCTGCGGTGGCGGGCTCGGTGGCGGCGGATCGGGGAGGCCGATGCCCGCCGGGTGCGGGAGACGGTCTCGCCGCACCTCGTGGCCGTGCTGGGCGAGATCACGCGGCCCACGGGACACGCGCAGCGGAACCCCTCTTAGCTCATAGCGTGAACTAAGACGGTGGGAAAGTCGCGTTCCGGCTGCCCGAAGGGGTATGTTGCAGGTCGGGCAGGGTTTGTGAAGGGAGCGGCATGGCGGGGCGGAACGGGCGCACGGTACGCGACCTCAGGCGGGGCAACCGCACGGCCGTATTGCAGAAGCTGTACTTCGACGGCCCGCTCAGCCGGTTCGAGCTGGGCCCCGCGACGGGCCTGAGCTCCGGCTCGGTGAGCAACGTCGTCGCGGATCTGGTCGCCGACGGCCTGGTCGAGGAGGCGGGCAGCGTCGACTCCGACGGCGGCCGGCCGCGCACCCTGCTGCGCGTCAGTCCGCGCAGCGGACAGATGATCGGCGTCGACGTCGGCGAGACCCGGGTCCGGGTCGAGCTGTTCGACCTGGCCCTGACCGAACTCGCGCGCACAGAACGTCCGTTGACGCCGCAGGGCTACGACGTCGAGGTGATCGCCGGTCACATCCGCGACGGCATCGCCGAGGTCCTCGGTGCCGAACGGGCCGTTCCCGAGCGGCTGCTCGGCGTCGGTGTCGGCGTCCCCGGCATCGTCGAGCACACCCCGGACCGGGGCGCCGTCGTGCACGGCCAGACCATCGGCTGGGACGCCGTACCGCTGGAGCAGCTGCTCCGCTCCGCCTCCCGACTCCCGGACGAGATCCCGTACTTCATCGACAACGGCGCCAAGACCCTGGGCCAGGCCGAGATGTGGTTCGGCGCCGGACGCGGGGCCCGCAACGCCGTCGTCGTGCTCTTCGGCTCCGGCGTCGGCGCCTGCCTGGTCACCCCGGAGGTGGAGCACGGGCGCGCCGTGGAGTGGGGGCATCTGACGGTCCGGGTGCGCGGGCGCCGCTGCCGGTGCGGTGCGCCCGGCTGCCTGGAGGCCTACGCGGGCGCCGAGTCGCTGCTCGCCCGCTGGCGCGAGGAGGGCGGCCGGCCGCCCGAGCGCGCCGACGAGGAGACCGCGCTCACCGCGATGCTCGTCGCCGCCTACCCGCCCGAGGGCACCGCGCCCGATCCGGTGGCCCTCGCGGTCCTGGAGGAGACCGCCGAGTACCTCGGCGCGGGCCTGTCCGACCTGATCAACCTCTTCCAGCCCGAGCGGATCATCGTCGGCGGCTGGGCCGGGCTCCAGCTCGGCACCCGCTTCCTGCCCGCCGTACGCAGGCACGCGGCGACGTACGCACTGCGCCACCCGGCCGACCGGGTCACCATCGACCTCGGCCGGCTCGGCCCCGACGCGGTCACCGTCGGCGCCGCGATCCTCCCCCTGGCCGACTTCTTCGCGAGCGGCGGCCGCCGTCCCGAACCCCTCGCCGAGGACCGCCTGCCGGCCTGGCGCGCCGCCCTGCGCGAACGCGCACCGCGCTGAGCGGCGCCGCGGCCCGGCCAAGGGGGATGACGTCGCGGGTAATCGACCCGTGCGCGGGATCCGGGGAGCATCGGTGATGCCAGGGCGACCGAGCCGCGTCGCACCTGGTCCCGACGGCCCCACACCCTGCGGAGGCACCCCATGCCGTACTTCGAGAGCCCCGTCGACGGAACCCGGCTGCACTACACCGACCACGGCCCCGCGACCGGCCCCGTCGCCGTCTTCGTCGCCAGCGCCTACCTCGGCCACGAGATGTGGGAGTACCAGACCCTGCCGCTCGCGGAGGCCGGATTCCGCTGCGTGGCCCTGGACCGGCGCGGCCACGGACGCTCCGACGACACCTGGTCCGGTTACGACCTCGACACCCTCGCCGACGACCTGCACGGCCTGCTCGACCACCTCGACCTCGGCGAGGTCACCCTGGTCGGGCACTCCGTCGGCACCGCCGAGGTGGTCCGCTGCGTGACCCGGCACGGCACCGGTCGCGTGCACCGGGTCGCCCTCGTCGCCGGGGTCTGCCCCGGGATCGTCCGCTGCCCGAACCTCCCCGAGGGCGTCGATCCCGCGGACATCCGCGCCGACGAGGAGCTGTTCCGGCGCGACCGGCCCGCCTACTACACGCTCCTCGCGGACGACTTCTTCGCCGTCCGGTTCCCCGGCAACGACGTCTCGCCGGCCTACGTCCGCCATCTGATCGACCTCTGTCTGACCGCCGGGCCGCGCGCCTCGACCGGGGTCCGGGCGGTGGTCGCCGGTCTGGACATCGCCGACGAGCTGCCCGGCCTCGACCTCCCGGTGCTGGTCGTGCACGGCACCCATGACGCCTCCGCGCCCCTGGCCCTCACCGGCGAGCGTGCGGCCCGGCTGGTGCCGGACGGCACCCTGAAGGTGTACGAACGGGCCGGTCACGGCCTGTTCGCCACCCACGCGGACCGGCTCACGGCCGACCTGCGGGAATTCATCGAGGCGGGGGCCGTGCGGCAGACCGCCGAACTGGCCGGGGCGGGCGCCGGCGCACGGTGACGCGGCTCACGTACGGCTCCGGAACACCCGGGGATGGTTGCCCGTTGAATCACATGTGGGTGCGGGCGAGGCCTTCACTGGGAGGCGTCTGCCCTGCGTGCCCACCGCCAGACCGCCCCGGTCGTGATTCCCCCGTCGCGACCGGGGCTTTCCACGTCGCTCACGCCCTCGCCGGGACCCGGCCCTCACGGGTCCAGGCCAGCAGTTCCCCGGCCGGCCAGGTGGTGACCACACGTTCGGCCCGCACCCCGCACTCCTCAGCCCGGGCACAGCCGAGGATCTGCCAGTCCAGCTGGCCCGGAGCGTGCGCGTCGGTGTCGACCGAGAACAGCACCCCCGCCGCCACGGCCCGGCGCAGCAGCCGTAGGGGCGGGTCCAGCCGCTCGGGCCGGCTGTTGATCTCCACGGCCGTACCGGACTCGGCACAGGCGGCGAACACCGCGTCCGCGTCGAACTCCGACTCCGGCCGTCCCCACCCCGTGATCAGGCGCCCAGTGCAGTGCCCGAGCACGTCCGCGTGCGGATTGCGTACGGCGGCCACCATCCGCCGGGTCATCGAGCGGGCGTCCATCCGCAGCTTGGAGTGCACGGACACCACGACCACGTCCAGCAGTCGCAGCAGCTCCGGCTCCTGGTCCAGGGAGCCGTCCTCCAGGATGTCGCACTCGATGCCGGTGAGCAGCCGGAACGGCGCCCAGCGCGCGTTCAGCCCCGCCACCACGTCCAACTGCTCGCGCAGCCGCTGCGGCGACAGGCCCCGGGCCACGGTCAGCCGGGGGGAGTGGTCGGTCAGCGCCGTCCATTCATGGCCGAGCGCGGCCGCCGTCCGCCCCATCTCCTCGATCGGGCTGCCGCCGTCGGACCAGTCCGAGTGGGTGTGGCAGTCCCCTCGGATCAGCGCCCGCAGCCCGGCCCCGGCGCCCTCCGCGGGCACGCCGCCCCCGCCCTCGTCCTCCAGCCCGCGCAGATACCCGGGCACCTGGCCGGCCAGCGCCTCCCGCACCACCTGCGCGGTCTTCGGCCCGATCCCCTTGAGCGCCTCCAGCGTCCCCGCCGCCGCACGCTCGGCGACCTCGCCCTCGGGCAGCGCGGCCAGCGTCCGGGCGGCCGTACGGAAGGCCTTCACCCGATAGGCGGGTGCCAGTGACCGCTCCAGGAGGAAGGCGATGCGTTCGAGCGCGGCGACGGGTTCCACGCAACCAAGGCTGCCTCAGGCGCGCCGGGGAGGCGCGGGGAGCGGCGCGACCGACCGCATGCGGTCCACGCTGTCGAAAACGCTCCGGATCACCCCGAACCCGGATGCGTTCTAGGCTGATGTGCATGACCGAACAAGCAGCTCCCCACATCTCCCATCCGCGGGTCCTGGTGCTCGGGGTGTGCCCGGGCAAGCCGGGCGAGCCGCCCTTCCGGATCATGGAGATCGACGGTCAGGTGATCGGTGCGGTCCGCAACGTCACCGACGTACTGGAGACCGCCGCGTCGCACGGCATCACCATCCACGACCTGGACGACCCCGACGCGGTCCGCTGGGTCGGCGGGGGCAAGTACACCTGGTCGCTGCACTGAGCCCGGCGCCGCTCAGCCGTTGCTCGTCGTCACCGACACCGAGTCCACCACCAGTTGCTGCGGGAACCGGGTGGAGCCGTCGGGGTCGCCGGGCCAGTAGCCGCCGACGGCGAGGTTCAGGATCAGGAAGAAGGGTTTGTTGTCGAACACCCATGTCCTGCCGCCCAGGTCGGCGGGCGTGCGCCGCTCGTAGACCGTCCCGTCCACCGACCAGGTGACCGAGCCGGGCGCCCAGTCCACGGCGAAGGTGTGGAAGGCGTCCGCGAAGGCCTGGCCGTTCGGCAGGGTGTAGCCGGCTCCGATGCCGCCGGAACCCGAGTAGCCGGGCCCGTGGATGGTGCCGTGCACGGTCGAGGGCTCGAAGCCGACGTTCTCCATCACGTCGATCTCGCCCGAGTCCGGCCAGTTGACCGGCGTGCCGAGCATCCAGAAGGCCGGCCACATCCCCTGCCCGCGCGGGATCTTCATGCGCGCCTCGACGTGCCCGTACCGGGCGTCGAACTTCCCAGCCGTGTTCAGCCGGGCCGAGGTGTACTGGCAGGTGCCGTACCAGCACTGGTAGCCGGCCGGGTTCTCCTTGCGGGCCGTGATCACCAGATGCCCCTGGCCGTCCAGAGCCGCGTTGTCCGTCCCGGACGTGTAGTACTCCCGCTCGTGGTTGTTGACGTTGTCGCCGGTCTCCAACGTCCACTTCGAGGAGTCGACCGCGGCGCCCGCGGGCCCGTCGAAGGTGTCGGAGAAGGTGTTGACGGCTGCCGCCCGCGGAGCGGCGGTCTGGGCCCGTGCCGGTCCGACGGCGGCGGTGCCGACCAGGGCGGCGGACAGGGCGGCGAAGAGGCAACTGCGGAGCAGGCGTGGGGAAGCCATGACTCTCCGTTCACTGTGGGGGGGTGCGAGTCGCCTCTTGATTTAAGGGGTGAGATAAGAGGCCGTCAACACCCTGGTCCGGACCTGTTTCTGACGTGATGTCAGATGAAAACGCGTTACTTCGCTGGTAAGGGATTCGCTTGACCGGCGTAATTGCGATGTCATGCGGTTAAAGAATTACCCTTGGGGCGGTGAGAGTTTCCTTGAAAAGGGGCCGCATCGTCGTTGCGGGCACACGGCGTGCCGAAGACTGCTGCGCATGGCCACGAACGTCCTCGACGCAACCGTCCCCACCGGTGCCGATCGCCGCCCGCCCTGGCGATCACCACAGGGCGATCCCCCGTACGCACGCCCTGTGCTGCTGGTTCTCGTCGTACTCGCCGCCGTGCTCTACGCCTGGGGCATCGACCGCAGCGAGTACCACACGTTCTACGCGAGTGCCGCCCGCAGCATGACGGAGAGCTGGAAGGCTTTCTTCTACGGCTCTTTCGATCCCGGTAATTCCATCACTCTCGACAAATTGCCGGGATTCCTGTGGCCGCAGGCGCTGTCCGCGCGGCTCTTCGGATTCCATCCGTGGTCGCTGACCCTGCCCCAGGTCCTGGAGGGCGTGGCGAGCCTGCTGGTGCTCCACCGCATCGTGCGCCGCTGGGCCGGGGCGCACGCGGCGCTGATCGCCGGCGCGGTGTTCCTGGTGACCCCCGTCGCGGTCGGGCTGTTCCGCACCTCGGTCGAGGATCCCATGTTCACGCTGTGTGTGCTGCTCGCGGCCGAGGCCACCCAGCGGGCCGCCCTCGCCGGCCGGCTGCGCCCGCTGATCATGGCCGGCGTCTGGGTCGGCGTCGGCTTCCAGGCCAAGATGCTGGAAGCGTGGGCCGTGCTGCCCGCGCTCGCCCTGGTCTACCTGATCTCGGCGCCGCTCACACTGCGCCGGCGGCTGGCCCACCTCGGCATCTCCGCCGTGGTGATGACGGCCGTGTCGGCGTCGTGGATGCTCGCCGTCACCCTCACCCCGGCCAAGGACCGGCCCTATGTGGACGGCACCACCAACAACTCCGCGTTCAGCATGGTGGTCGGCTACAACTTCCTCACCCGCTTCTCCTCGCTCGGCATCAGCGCGGCCTCGACGGGCAGCGTCACCTCGACCCAGGGCGGCGGAGGCGGCCACGCCCGCACCGGGCAGGGCCCCGGCCAGGCGGCGGGGTTCGGGGCCGGGCCGGGATCCGGCCGGGTGGCGGGCACGGGCGCCGCGGGTACCGGCTCCGGCGGCGCGGGCGCGTACGGCGGAGCCGGTGCGTTCGGCGGAGACCTCGCCCGCACCGGTCACCGTGCGCACAGCGGTGACCGTGCCTTCGGCGGTGCCGGTGCCCTCGGCGCGGGCGGTGCGCAGGGCACCGGCGCGGCAGCCGCGCGGACAGGTGGTGGCGGCGGTTTCGGCGGTGACCAGAACGGCTGGTCGAAGATGTTCGGCACGTCGCTCGCCTCCCAGACCGGCTGGTTCTACCCGATCGCCGCCATTGCCGCGGTGTGCGGACTGCTGTGGTCCCGGGGGCGGCCGCGCACCGACCGGCTGCGCGCCGGGTACGTCCTGTGGAGCACCTGGCTCGCCCTGTACTTCCTGGTCTTCAGCGCCGGCAGCGTCGCCGGGCACACCTACTACATGGGAGTGATCGCCGTACCGCTCGCCGCGCTCACCGGGGCCGGGACCGTGCTGATGTGGCGCGCCTACCGGGCCGGCGGGCCCCGCGCCTGGGCGCTGCCGGGCGCGGTGGCGGCGACGGCGGCCTGGGCCGCCTATCTCGCCGGGCAGTTCACGTCCTTCGCGGCGTGGCTGGCGCCCACCGTGGGCGTGCTCGCCGTCTCCGGTCTGGTGCTGCTCTTCCTGGCCCGGCCGGGCGGGCGGAGCGCCGGCGGCCGGCTCGCGCTCGGCGGGCTCGCCGCCGCGCTGGCCGCCCTCCTCATCGCCCCCAGCGCCTGGGCGGTGCAGGTCTTCGCCCCGTCCTACCGCACCAACACCATGGGCGCGGTCGGCCCGTCCGCCTCCGGGCGCGGCTTCGGCACGACACGCTCCGGGACCGGACGGCTCGGGCAGACGGCCTGGACCGGCGCCGGCGCCTTCGGGCGGGCGAGCCGGGGCAGCAGGCGCGGCATGACCGGGACCGGAGCCGCCGGGGGCATGGGCGGCATGGGCGGATTCGGCGGCGCCTCCGGGAGCGGCGCGCTGACCGCGGCGCAGCAGCGGCTGTTCGACTACACCCGCGCCCACCAGGGCACCGCGGCCTATGTGTTCGCCACCACCAGCTGGAGCACGGCATCGCCGTACATCCTGGCGGACGGCGCCCACGTGCTGTCCATCGGCGGCTTCAGCGGCCGGGTGCCGTTCCCGACCGAGGGCCGGTTCCAGCAGCTCGTCGACAGCGGCGAGGTGCGGTACGTGGTGCTCGGCGGCGGACGCGGCATGGGCGGCATGTTCGGGGGCGCCGCGCAGCCCGGCACCGGTGCGAAGACGGCCACCGGCACCGCGGAGGGTGCCACGGCGGCCACGGGACGGACGGCCGTCACGCAGATCACCGCCTGGGTCCAGGCCACCTGCGCCAAGGTCCCGGCCTCGGCCTACGGCGGCACGGACTCCGCCGCCGCGCCGCCGTCCCTGGCGGGCCGTATCGGGGCGACGGCCAGCGCACAGACGCTCTACCTGTGCGGACGGGGCCAGTAGCATGAGCCCGGCAGCTGGTGCCGATCATGCGAGGAGCGGATCGTGCGGGACATCTCCGTCTTCAGCGGCAGCGCGCATCCCGACCTGGCCCGGGAGGTCTGCGCCCACCTCGGAGTGCCGCTCAGCCCGACCCGGGTCAGCCGGTTCGCCAACGACTGTCTGGAGGTGCAGCTTCAGGCCAACTGCCGGGAGCGGGACGTCTTCCTGATCCAGCCGCTCGTCCGGCCGGTGCAGGAGCACCTGGTGGAGCTGCTGCTGATGTGCGACGCCGCCCGGGGCGCCTCGGCGGCCCGGATCACGGTCGTCATGCCGCACTACTCCTACGCCCGCTCCGACAAGAAGGACGCGCCGCGCATCTCACTGGGCGGGCGCCTGGTCGCCGACCTGCTGGTCGCGGCCGGCGCCCGCCGGGTGCTCGCCATGACCCTGCACGCCCCGCAGGTGCACGGCTTCTTCTCGGTGCCGGTGGACCATCTGCACGCGCTGCGCGAACTGGCCGCGCACTTCAGGCAGTACGACCTGACGCGCACCACGGTCGTCTCGCCGGACCTCGGCAACGCCAAGCAGGCCGCCGCCTTCGCCCGGCTGATCGGGGCGCAGGTGGCGGCCGGCGCCAAACAGCGCTACGCCGACGACCGGGTGAGCATCAGCTCCGTCATCGGCGACGTCACCGGCCGCGATGTCATCGTGCTGGACGACGAGATCGCCAAGGGCAGCACGGTACTCGAACTCCTCGACAAGCTCCGTGAGTCGGGGCCCCGCTCGATCCGGGTGGCGTGCACGCACGGGGTGTTCGCGGGCGGCGCCGCCAAACGGCTGAGCGAGCAGCCGGACGTCCTGGAGATCGTCTGCACCAACACCGTGCCGGTGCCGGAGGACGAACACACCGGGAAACTCCGGGTGTTGTCCATCGCCCCCGCCCTGGCCGAGGCGGTACGGCGCATCCACAACGGCGAGTCGGTGAGCGCCCTGTTCGAGCACGCCTAGCGGCCCTGGAAGGGATCCGGCGGCAGATGACGGTCACAGCGAGCCGGACGCGGCTCCGGGCCGGGCCAGGGCCGCGTCCAGGCTCGGATGCGCGGGCAGCAACCGGGACAGCCCGGTGGCCTCCAGGACGCGCAGGACCAGTGGCTGCGCGCACACCAGGTACAACTGCCCGCCGCCGTCCAGCACCCGGGTGCGGGCCCGGTGCAGCAGCCGCAGCCCCGAGCAGTCGAAGAACTCCACCGGGCCCAGGTCGATCACGAGCCGGGCGCTGGGCCGGCCGGTGAACCGGTCCAGCAGCGGACCGATCTCCGTCGCCGAGACGAGGTCGATCTCGCCCCGCAGCTCCAGCACCGTGTGCGCCCGGTGCTCGTAGACCCGCAGATGGCGGTGGAAGGGTGCGCGCTCGTCCCGCACGACCGTCTCACCTCCCGCCCGCGCCCGGCCGTTCCGGGTCGGTCCCCGACCGTCAAGTTACCCTCCGTGGAAGGAATTTGAGCATGTTCGATTGACATATGTCGACGGGTTTCGACGCCTGTCGATCGGATGTCCGACGAACGCCGGGTGCGCGTGCTCAGTCGGCCAGCAGCACCAGCTTCCCCGTCGTCCGGCCGGTCTCGCCCAGGGCGTGCGCCTTCGCCGCGTCGGCCAGCGGGAACGTCCCGGCGATCGTCGCCGTCAGCTTCCCGGACACGGCCAGCTCGGCGATGGCCTCCATCCCGGCGCGGTCGGCGTCCACCAGCATGCGCACGGCCCGTACGCCGAGCCGCTCGGCCTCCTCGTAGAGCTCCCGGGAGCCCACGGGCAGGATCGACACGAGGACACCGCCGGGCCGCAGCGTCCGCAGCGAGGTGACGGAGGTGTCCCCGCCGAGGGTGTCCAGGACGACGTCGACGTCCCGTACGGTCTCGCTGACGTCGGTCGTCCGGTAGTCGATCGGCTCGTCCACGCCGATCTCCCGCAGGAAGTCGTGCTTGCCCGCGCTCGCCGTCCCGATCACGTACGCGCCCCGCGCCTTGGCGATCTGCACGGCCACGTGCCCGACCCCGCCGGCCGCCGCGTGGATCAGCACGCGCTGCCCGGGCCTGACGTCCGCGTGCTCGGTCAGCGCCTGCCAGGCGGTCAGGGACACCAGCGGCAGCGCGCCCGCCTGCACATGGTCGAGGGAGGCCGGCTTGCGGGTGAGGGCACGCACCGGTGCGAGGACGTACTCGGCGTGCGAGCCGGCGCCGTAGGGGTAGGGCAGCATGCCGAAGACCTCGTCGCCCGGCGCGAAGGCGGCCACGCCGATCCCGGTCTCGGCGACCTCGCCGGACACGTCCCAGCCCAGCACGAACGGCGGCTCGCCCAGGAAGACGCCGAGGGCCCGGTGCTTCCAGTCGGTGGGGTTGACCCCGGCGGCCCGCACCCGGATCAGCACCTGGTTCGGTCCCGGCTTCGGCCGCTCCAGCTCCACTTCCCGCAGCACCTCGGGACCGCCGAGGACGTCCTGGCTGATGGCTCGCATCGTGTTCACATCGCTCATGGTCACCCAGCCTGCCGGGGTTCGCGCGGCCGGGAAATGGCATGACAGTCACCTTTCGATAGGATCCTGCCATGGCTGATGTACCGCCGCGCACCCGGCGCCCCGAGCGGGTGGCCGTCCTCGCCCTGGACGGTGTCTACCCCTTCGAGCTGGGCATCCCCAGCCGGATCCTCGGCGCGGCCGACGGCCGCTACGAGGTGCTGACCTGCTCGGTCGACGGCCGGCCGGTGCGCAGCAGCGCCGACTTCACGATCGGCGTCCAGCACGGCCCCGAGATCCTGGACACGGCGGACACGGTGGTCGTCACCTCGATGCCCCCGGCCTGCATCCCCGACGAACTGCCCGCCGAGGTCACCGCCGCCCTCGCTCGCATCCGCCCGGACGCCCGGATCGTCTCGATCTGCACGGCCGCGTTCGTCCTCGCCGAGGCCGGCCTGCTCGACGGCCGCAGCGCCACCACCCACTGGCACATGACGGAGACGTTCCGGCGCCGCTTCCCGCACGTCGACCTCGACCCGGACGTCCTCTTCGTCGCCGACGGGCGCATTCTCACCTCGGCCGGCGCCGCCGCCGGGGTCGACATCTGCCTGCACATGGTGCGCACCGACCACGGCAGCGAGCTGGCCAACTTCGTCGCCCGCTGCTGTGTCGTCCCGCCGTTCCGGGACGGCGGCCAGGCCCAGTACATCGAGCAGCCCGTCCCGCAGAGCGGCGCGGCCAGCACGGCCGGGACCCGCCTGTGGGCCCTGGAGCGCCTCGGCGAGCCGCTCACCCTGACCGACCTCGCCGGCCACGCCCGGATGAGCCTGCGCACCTTCGCCCGCCGCTTCCACGACGAGGTCGGCCTCAGCCCCGGCCGCTGGCTGATCCAGCAACGCGTCGCCCGCGCCCGCCATCTCCTGGAATCCAGCGACCTGCTGGTGGACCGGATCGCCGCCGAGGTCGGCTTCGCCACCGGCGCCTCGCTGCGCCAGCACCTGCACGCGGCGATCGGGGTGTCCCCGCAGGCCTACCGCAGGACGTTCCAGCAGGCCCGCTGAATCACGGCGCGGCGTACACCAGTTCCCCACCCACATAGGTGAGCGCCACGGCCGCCTCGGCGATCGCCTCCGGCGGCCCGGCGAACGGATCCCGGTCGAGGACCACCAGGTCGGCGAGCGCCCCTACGGCCACCCGGCCGGTGTCGTCCAGGTGGTTCACGTACGCCGACCCGGCCGTGTACGCGGTCAGCGCGTCCGCGAGGTCCAGCCGCTGCCCGGGCAGGAACACCGGTCCGCCGCCGCCCGGCTCGACCCGGTTGACCGCGACATGGATGCCCTGGAGCGGATCGGGGCTGCTCACCGGCCAGTCGCTGCCCGCCGCGAGCCGCGCCCCGGACCGCAGCAGCGCCCCGAACGGGTACTGCCAGGCGGCCCGTTCGGCCCCGAGGAAGGGGATCGTCAGCTCGTCCATCTGCGGCTCGTGCGCGGCCCACAGCGGCTGGATGTTCGCGGTGGCGCCGAGCCGGGCGAACCGCGGTACGTCGTCCGGATGCACGACCTGGAGGTGGGCGAGATGCGGCCGGGTGTCGGCCGGCCCGTTCGCGGCCCGCGCCGCCTCGACGGCGTCCAGCGCGTCCCGTACGGCCCGGTCGCCGAGCGCGTGGAAGTGGCACTGGAAGCCGAGGGCGTCCAACTCGGTGACGAACGTGGGCAGTCGATCAGGATCGACGAAGCTCTTGCCCCGGTTGGCGGTCGCGCACCCGCACCGGTCCAGATAGGGGTCGAGCAGCGCGGCCGTACCGTTCTCGGCGACCCCGTCCAGCATCAGCTTCACGGTGGTCGCCCGGAACCGCCCATGGCTCAACTCCCGGCGCTTTTCGACCAGTTCGGGAATCTGCTCGGCGCCGCGCTCCCGGTCCCACCACAGGGCGCCCCGCACCCGCGCCGTGAGGGAACCGTCCCGGGCCGCGGCGAGATACGCCCCGGCCGGGTCGTCCATGCCGAGGAAGTCGCCGACCAGCGCGTCCTGCCACGCGGTGATGCCGAGCGCGTGCAGATGCGCCTGCGCGTGCAGCAGCGCGGCCAGCCGGTCGGCGGGGGTCGCGGGCGGAGCCAGCCGGCCGACCAGCTGCATCGCCCCCTCCTGGAGGGTGCCGCTCGGCTCGCCGGAGGCGTCCCGCTCGATCCGTCCGTCGGCCGGGTCGGGGGTGTCCCGGCCGATGCCGGCCAGCTGGAGCGCCCGGCTGTTGACCCAGGCGCCGTGATGGTCCCGGTTGGGCAGGTACACCGGCCGGTCCGGTACGACCGCGTCGAGCAGTTCCCTGGCCGGCGTACCGCCCGCGAACGCCTCCATCGACCAGCCGCCGCCGAGGATCCACGTCCGCTCGGGGCGGGCCTCGGCGTAGGCGCGCACGGCGGCCACGGACTCCTCGGCCGTCCTCACCCCCGTCAGGTCGCACTGGCTCAGCTCCAGCCCGGCCGGCACCGGATGGACGTGCGCGTCCTGGAAGCCGGGCAGCAGCAGCCGTCCGGCGAGGTCCACCACCTCGGTGCGCGGCCCGGCGAGCGCGCGCACCTCGTCGTGCCCGACGGCGGTGATCCGGTCACCGGTGACGGCCACGGCGCTCGCCGTGCGGCCCGTCGGGGTGAACACGGGGCCGCCGGTGAAGAGAAGATCAGCGTGCATGATGCCTTTCCCTGAAATCACGTGCTCGACAGGTCAGTTGGAGGTGGGGGCGGAGGGGAGCAGCTCGGGTGCGTCGGCGTCGGTGCCCGCGCCCGTGCGGAAGTACGGCGATCTGCGCGCCCACTTGGCCCACGCGGCCGCCCCGAACCCGGAGGCGATCATCGCCACCGGCATCAGCAGCAGGAACCAGCCGTTGTCCGCGCGCAGTTCCAGATGGTCGGCCGAGCGGTAGAAGGACCAGCCGAGATAGCCGCCGAGCCCGAGCAGCGCGAGCGCGCTCAGCGCGGGCAGCACCACCGCGCGCAGGCCCAGCCGCCAGTCCTTTCGCAGCGCGGCGCGGAAGCGCACGGCGGCGGCGAGCGCGGTCAGCGCGTACGACAGCGCGACCACGATCCCGACCGCGTTCACCGTCGCGTCGATCATGTCGGCGAGGCGCGGGATCACCAGCGCGAGCAGCGCCACCGCCACCGACAGCCCCCCGATCAGCAGCGTCCCGGCCGCCGGGGTGCCGTACCGGCGGCTGACCCGGGACCACACCGGCCCGAGCGTACGGTCCCGGCTCATCGCGAACATCCCCCGGGCCGTCGGGATGACGCCCGCCTGGAGCGAGGCCACGGCCGAGAACATCAGCGCCACGAGCGGCAGCGCGGCCAGCGGCTGCTGGGCCAGCCGGTCCCCGAAGTACGCCAGCCCCTCGGCGCCGTGCCCGGCCAACTCCCCCTCGGAGAGCACCCGTTGGAAGGCGATCGAGCCGAGCAGGAACAACCCGAGCATGGTCACCAGGGTGATCGTCCCGGCCCGGGAGGCGTCCCGCGGGTCGCGCACCTCCTCGTTGACGGTGAACGCGGCCTCGAACCCCCAGTAGCAGAACACCGACAGCAGCATCCCCTGGGCCAGGGCGGACGCCGAGGGGATCGCGAAGGGGTCGAACCAGGAGAGCCGGAACGGGTGCGGGCCCACGGCGATGCCGTACCCGCAAAAGCCCAGCAGCACGGCGTACTCGAAGACGAGCAGTCCCGTCTGCAGCCGGGCGGCCGTACGCACGCCCGTCACGGCGGTCAGCGTGACCGCGACCAGCACCACGATGCCGACCGCCGTCGTCTGCGCCGTCGACCCCGCATCGAGCGCGAGCGAGCCGATCCGGTGCACTCCCGCCTCCCCGGCCAGCTGGAGCAGCGCCGAGCCGGTGACCGCCGTGGTGTAGGCGAGGAACGCCACGCTCGCCACGCAGTTGACCCAGCCGACCATGAAGCCGAGCCAGGGGCTGAGCGAACGGCCCACCCACACATAGCCGTTGCCGGCGTTCGGCTCCACCCGGTTGAGCCGGGAGTAGGCCCCGGCGATGCCGAGGACCGGCAGGAACGCCAGCAGCATGATGGCCGGCAGGTGCAGGCCGACCACCCCGGCCGTCACCCCGAGACCGATGCCGATGCTCGTGGTCGCGGCCGTACTGGAGGCGGCGACGGCGATCCCGTCCAGCACGCCCAGGGACTTGCGCAGCTCGGGCTGCGCGGGGGGATCCACACCGAGGGGGGTATCGCTCATCGCCGGCTCTCCGCTCGCACCGGGGGGCCTGGTCGGCCCCGGTGACCGCAGATGAAACCGCCGGTGCACTTCACAGGTCAACGGTGTTGTCATAAGGTGCCGGGCACGTCCGGGGGAGGGCTCCCGGGATCCGAGGGAGGGCTTTGATGAGCGAACGGGTCGTCCCGCCCGCCGCGCGGCAGCGCCGGCGCCCCACCAAACAGGGCGTCGTCCTGTCCGCGGAGCTGATCGTCGAGACCGCGCTGCGGCTGATCGAGGAGCACGGCTCCGAGGCGCTGTCCGTGCGCCGCCTGGGCCGGGCCCTCGGCGCCGATCCCAGTTCCCTGTACCGGTACTTCCGGCACACCGACGACCTGATGCTGGCCGTCGCCGACGAGCTGATCGGCCGCTCCATGCGGCCTTGGCGGCCGACCGGCGACTGGCTGGCCGACCTGCGCGACCTGGGCCTGCGCATGCACGCCGGCGCCCTCGCGCACCCCCGTGCGGCGGTGCTCAGCGCCCACCGGGTCACCGGCCGCGCGCAGGAGATCCAGGCCGTGGAGACCATCCTCGGGGTGCTGCGGCGGGCCGGGTTCCCGGACCGGGAGGCGGTGCGGATCTACCACGCCTTCGTCGACCAGGCCCTCGCCTTCGGCGCCCTGGACTCCGCCGGCACCGCCCTGCCCCGGGCCGCCCGCGAGGCCGAGGCGGAGGTGTGGCGCGAGACCTACGGCCGGCTGCCCGCCGCCACCCACCCGCACATCGCGGCCACGTCCCGCCACCTCGTGGCCACCATGCGCGCCAGTTCCTACCCGGCCGCCCTCGATCTGTTCCTGACGGCCGCGCGGACACGCCTCGACGACGTCCGTGCGGACGGGGCGGGCTGACGGTCACACTGGACGGGATCCGTATCCCGAGGAGGCCGTACGCGATGACCCCACCGCCCGCCCGCACCACCGCGGAGCGCACGAAGGACACCCTGCACCGGCTGGAACACGACGTCGACGCCTGGGTGGCCACCGCCGGCCCCGACGCCGGCGCTCCCCATCTCGTGCCGCTGTCCTTCGTGTGGGACGGCGCCACGCTGCTGCTCGCCACCCCGGCCGAAAGCCCCACCGGCCGCAATCTCGCCGCGACGGGCCGCACCCGCCTCGGCCTCGGCTCCACCCGGGACGTCGTCGTCATCGAGGGCACCGTCCAGACGGTGCCCCCGGAGGACCTCCCGGAGGAGGACGCGGAGGTCTTCGCCGGCAAGACCGGCTTCGACCCCCGCCAACTCGCCACCCGTTACCTGTATTTCAAAGTCCTTCCGCGACGCGTGCAGGCCTGGCGCGAGGAGAACGAACAGGAGGGCAGGGAGCTGATGAGAGACGGTGCGTGGCTCAGCGCCCCGTAGCGGCGCGGGGCCGCATCGACATGCGGCCCCGCCGCGACGGGGGAACGCGGCGGGGCCTTGCTGCACGACTGCCCACCCCGATACGGGGTCACACCTCCCCGGCGCAGATTTTTCTAAATTCCGCCGGTTCCCGGCGCGTCATCAGCTCCCGTCGACGGGCTCCAGAACGAAGACCGGGATCTCCCGCGAGGTCTTCTCCTGGTACTCGGCGTACGGCGGGTACGCGGCCACGGCCCGCTCCCACCACAGCTCCTTCTCCCCGCCGGTGACCTCACGCGCCCGCAGGTCCCGCTTGACCGGGCCGTCCTGGAGTTCGACGTGCGGATCGGACGTGATGTTGAAGTACCAGACCGGGTGCTTGGGCGCACCGCCCTGCGAGGCGACCACCGCGTACGTCCCGTCGTGCTCCACCCGCATCAACGGCGTCTTGCGGATCTTGCCGCTCTTCGCACCCCGGGTCGTCAGGATGATCACCGGAAGCCCGGTGTCCATGAGCGTCGTTCCCTTCGTCCCGCCGGAGCCCTCGTACAGCTCGACCTGCTCGCGCACCCACTGGGTCGGGCTGGGCTCGTACTCACCCTCAAGAGGCACGGGTTCATCCCCTTCGTCGGTTCAACGGCTGTCTGCCACCGCGCACAACACCGGCGGCCGCGCGGATCATCCGCACCGAGGATCCCTTCCCCCGTACGGCCCTCACCTCACAGGCAGTCGAACTCCACCGCCCCGGCGGCACGGTGGTCCCGTCCCGGCCGCGCACCACCGGCGAGGGCGAACCGCGGCGGATCGCCGAGCCGTACGCGGACGGCTGCGACGGGCGACCGGACCGGCCGGAGGAGGAGCGCGGCCGCGCCGGCACCCCGTGGATCCTGCGCCTTCGCGTCGCAGGAGAGCCGTACCCTGGAGTCATGACCGGCCATCCGGGTGGACCCGCGACGGCCGGCCGGCGGCCCAGGGCCCCGGAATCCGGCCGGTTGTCCTCCCTCGCACCCCTCATCTTCAGCCAGATCCCACGGTTCACCGAAGTGGCCGAACTTGTCGTGGACCTATAGGTGCCTCGGGCATCTAATGAAGATCGGTACCACGCACTTCTTCGTCTGCGAGGTCTACTCATGACGGAACTGACGGACATGACCGGCCCGGCAACCCCGGCCGACCCCGTCGCCTTCCCGCAGGACCGCACCTGTCCCTACCACCCGCCCACCGGATACGCGCCACTGCGGGACGGGCGTGCCCTGTCCCGCGTCACCCTCTTCGACGGCCGCGAGGTCTGGGCGGTCACCGGACACGCCGCCGCCCGCGCCCTGCTCTCGGACCCCCGGCTCTCCTCCGACCGTCGCCGCCCCGAGTTCCCCGTGCCCGCGGAGCGCTTCCAGGGCATCCAGGACCGCCGGGTGGCCCTGCTCGGGCTGGACGACCCCGAGCACAACCGGCAGCGGCGGATGATGATCCCGGAGTTCACCGTCCGGCGCGCCACCGAGCTGCGGCCCTGGATCCAGCGGGTCGTGGACGGTCTGCTGGACGACATGATCGCCCAGGGCCCGCCCGCCGAACTGGTCTCGTCCTTCGCGCTGCCCGTGCCGTCGACGGTGATCTGCTTTCTGCTCGGCGTGCCGTACGCCGACCACGAGTTCTTCGAGGAACAGTCCCGCAGACTGCTGCGCGGCCGGACGGCCGACGAGGCCGTGGCCGCCCGCGCCCGCCTGGAGGAGTACATCGGCGGGCTGGTCGACGACAAGGCGAAGGCGGTCGAGCCGGGCGACGGCATCCTCGACGACCTCGTCCACCAGCAGCTGCGCGACGGCGTCCTGGAGCGTGCCGACGTCGTCTCCTTGGCCCTGATCCTGCTGGTCGCGGGCCACGAGACCACCGCCAACATGATCTCGCTGGGCACGTTCACCCTGCTCCAGCACCCCGAGCGGCTCGCCGAGCTGCGCGCCGACCCGGCGCTGCTGCCCGCCGCCGTCGAGGAGCTGATGCGGATGCTCTCCATCGCGGAGGGGCTGCAACGGGTGGCGCTGGAGGACATCGAGATCGGCGGCGAGACGATCCGGGCCGGCGAGGGCGTGCTGTTCTCCACCTCGGTGATCAACCGCGACCCGGCCCAGTACGAGGACCCCGACAGCCTGGACTTCCACCGCGGCACCCGCCACCATGTGGCGTTCGGCTTCGGCATCCACCAGTGCCTGGGGCAGAACCTGGCCCGCGCGGAACTGGAGATCGCCCTCGGCACGCTGCTGTCCCGGCTGCCCGGCCTGCGCCTCGCCGTGCCGGCCGAGGAAATCCCCTTCAAGCGCGGCGACACGATCCAGGGGATGCTGGAACTCCCCGTGACCTGGTAAGAGGCTCAGCTCATGCGATTCAAGGTCAGCATCGACACGAACGTCTGCATCGGCGCGGGGCAGTGCGCGCTCGCCGCCCCGAAGGTCTTCACCCAGGACGACGACGGCTTCAGCACGCTGCTCCCCGGCCACGAGGACGGCACGGACGAGCCGATGGTCAAGGAGGCGGCCCGCGCCTGCCCGGTCTCGGCGATCACGGTGTCGGAGACCACCGGCTGATCCCGTCCGCGCCGGCGGCCGCCACCAGCGCCCGCGCCGCCTCGCGGGCCTCGGCCGCCGGCCGCGCGTCGCCCGTGACACCCGCCGTGACCATGGCCCCCTCGGCCAGCAGGAAGAGGGGGCCGGTGAGTGCGGCGGGCAGTCCGGCCGCGTCCACGAGCGAGGCGAGGTAACCCCGGAAGGCCTCCTTGTGGGCACGGACCTGCTCGGCCACCGGGGCGGACGCCGGGCCCAGCTCGCCGTAGGCGTTGAGCCAGGCGCAGCCGCGGAAGCCGGCCTCGCCGAACCATTCCTGGAGCCAGTCGAACACGGCAGGGATCCGCTCCCGCGGGTCCCGCTGCCGTGCCACGTGCTCGGCCAGACGCCCGCGCCAGCGCTCGTCCCGCCGGGCCAGATACGCCGTGACGAGCTGCTCCTTGGCCGGGAACAGCTGGTACAGACGCTTGAGCGACAGCCCCGAGGCGCCCCGCACTTCGTCCATGCCGACGGCCTGGATGCCGCGGGCGTAGAACAGCTCCTCCGCGGCGTCGAGCGCGCGGTCCCGGGCGACCGCGGTGTCCATCGGCGGCATCGGCACTCCTTGACTCCCTGACAGGTTCCTTGACGTGAGAACGATCGTTCTCCTACGGTAGCAGACACATGGAGAACGCACGTTCTCTTGTCGACTCGGCCGCTGCCCAGGCGCGGTCCGAACCCAGGAGGAGACCATGGCCGACCGCCCGCCGCTGCCGCCGTTCACCCGTGAGACCGCCGTACAGAAGGTCCAGGCCGCCGAGGACGCCTGGAACACCCGGGACCCGCACACGGTGGCGCTCGCCTACTCGGAGGACTCGGTCTGGCGCAACCGCGGCACCTTCGTCACCGGACGCGCCGAGATCGTCACGTTCCTCACCGCGAAGTGGGAGCGCGAGCTGGACTACGCCCTGCGCAAGGACCTGTGGGCCTTCGACGGCAACCGCATCGCCGTCCGCTTCCAGTACGAGTGCCACGACGCCGCCGGGCAGTGGTGGCGCTCGTACGGCAACGAGCTGTGGGAGTTCGACGAGCACGGCCTGATGACCCGGCGCGAGGCCAGCATCAACGACGTCGCCATCGAGGAGCACGAGCGCCGCATCGCCGGACCCCGGCCCGGGAGCGAGCGCGGGGCGTCCTTCCCCCTCCGGTAGGTCCGGCGTTCAGTAGGGTTCCCGGATGACCCGACAGGCCGAGAAACCCTTCCTCTACGTCGTCGTCTGCGCGGCGGGCGTCGCCGCCGGCGTCGACCGGCTGATCACCGCCGCGCAAGCGCGGGACTGGGCGGTCGGTGTCATCGCGACCCCCGTCGCGGCGGGCGGCTTCTTCGACCTGGAAGCCGCGGCGGCCCAGACCGGCCGTCCCGTGCGCTCGGCCTGGCGGACCCCGGCCGACCCGCGTCCCTTCCCGCCGCCGGACGCCGTGGCGGTGGCACCGGCCACCTTCAACACCGTCAACAAGTGGGCGGCCGGCATCGCCGACACGCTCGCCCTCGGCACCCTGTGCGAGGCGGCCGGCCTCCGCATACCCGTGGCGGTCCTGCCCTGCGTGGCCGACGCCCTGGCCGCCCACCCGGCCTACCTCGACAGCCTGGCCCGGCTGCGCGGCATGGGCGTCCGCTTCGGCGAGCCGTACAACGGCGAAGTCCGGCCGGACGGCAGCCGGCCGGACTTCGCATGGGAGCGGGCCCTGGACCTGCTCGGGCCGCTCTAGGGGCCTAACGGCAGGTCAGCTTCGGGCCCTCCAGCATGGCTCCGGTGTACATGCTCTGGCCCTGCGGCACCCAGTAACCGAGCTTCGAGACCACCGTGGAGCACTTCGCCCCGAGGGTGACCCTGACCCGGAGCTTCTCCGGGTGGCCGGGCTGGAGTTCGGTCACCGTGCAGTCCAGGGAGTTCGCCAGCCGGGTCTTCGACGGGTAGCGGCCCACCAGCGGGTTCACACAGCGGCGGTCGGCGCTGCGGATCTGCACGCCGGTGCCCTCCTCGCCGATCATGCCCAGCCGCGCGTTGCCGTCGCCCTCGTCGCTGTTGCGGCGGATCGTGTACGTCACCGTCGTCGTGGCGTTGCGGCGCAGCACGGTGTTGTCGGCGCTGACCACGTGCGTGGCCTTCGCCATCGGTGCGGTCAGCGACACGGTGGCCTTGACCGTGCCCTTCAGGTCGACCCCGGCCGGCACCGACCTCACGCGCACCGTGGCGGAGATGTCGTACGCGCCCGGACCGGCGTACAGCCGCGAGCCGGGCAGCGACCCGGTGCCCAGGGACTTGCCCGCGCGGTGCACCTCCCAGGAACCCTCGGTGCGGCAGACGTACTGCACCTTGGCGTCCGTGCCCCGACAGGTGGCCGGGGCCGTGATGTTCAGTCTCGGGGAGCCGGTGTCCGCGCACAGGCTGACCTGGGCCTGCTCGCCTTGCGAGCCGCGCAGGGTGCCCGCGGCCGCGCACAGTGTGCCCGGCGTCTCGGGCGCGGGGGCGGATGCGGATGCGGCAGTGGACTGCGCGCAGGCGGGGGTGACGAGGGCCAGGGGCAGCAGCGCTGCCCCGGCCAGGGTTCTGAACGTGGTGGAACGTGTCGGCACCGCGTTTCCTCCGAGGCGGCCGTGACCGGCCGGACGCCGGTCGTCTGCCGCCGAGGATGAGCCGACAGTACGACGATCCGCGCCTCCCACGCCGGACGATCACCTGACGGCAGCAACCACAGCGCCCTCAAGGAGCGCGGGGCCGGATCGATGTGCGGCTCCGCCGCGCGGGCGCCGGACGGCATGTCAGGGCACCCCGACGGCGCATCCGCCCCCCAGCGGAGCGCCACCGTGCTTTTCGGACGTACTGCGCGTTCCCCGGAGCGGAGACGTCCCGGTCCCGGCGGACGATGCTCAGCCTCTCACCCCAGCGGTCACCTCAGTGTCAGGGCGCCTGCGGTCCTCAAGGAACCCGCGGCGCGGCACGTGTCAGGATCACGTCGCCCGCGTGTTCGCCCCGTCAAGTCCGGGCCCGGTCAGGCCGTAGGCTCGGTCCCGACCATCGTTTCCGACGGCGGGAGCAGCATCGATGCAGTACGTGAAGCTCGGTTCCACGGGCCTGGACGTCTCGCGGATCTGTCTGGGCTGCATGACCTACGGCCTGCCCGACCGCGGCGTCCACGAGTGGACCCTCGACGAGGAGGCGTCCCGCCCGCTCATCCGGCAGGCGCTGGAGGCGGGCATCAACTTCTTCGACACCGCCAACGTCTACTCCGACGGCACCAGCGAGGAGATCGTCGGCAGGGCCCTGCGCGACTTCGCGAACCGCGACGAGGTCGTGCTGGCCACCAAGGTGCACGGCCGGATGCGGCCGGGCCCCAACGGCGCCGGACTGTCCCGCAAGAACATCATGACCGAGATCGACCACAGTCTGCGCCGCCTCGGCACCGACTACGTCGACCTCTACCAGATCCACCGCTACGACCACGCCACCCCGGTCGAGGAGACGATGGAGGCCCTGCACGACCTGGTCAAGGCGGGCAAGGTGCGCTACATCGGCGCGAGTTCGATGTACGCCTGGGAGTTCTCCAAGGCGCAGTACACGGCCGAGCGGCACGGCTGGACCCCGTTCGTGTCCATGCAGAACCACTACAACCTGCTCTACCGCGAGGAGGAGCGGGAGATGCTGCCGCTCTGCGCGGACCAGGGCGTCAGCGCGCTGCCGTGGAGCCCGCTGGCGCGCGGCCGGCTCACCCGTGACTGGGGCACGGTCACCGAGCGCAGCGCGAACGACAACTTCGGCAGCAGGCTGTACCTGGAGAGCGACCGCTCGATCGTCGAGGCCGTCACCCGCATCGCCGAGGCCCGCGGCGTCCCCCGCGCCCAGGTCGCCCTCGCCTGGCTGCTGCACCGGGCCACGGTGGCGGCCCCGATCGTCGGCGCCGCCGAGCCGCACCACATCGAGGACGCCGTCGCGGCCGTCGAACTGGAGCTGAGCGAGAAGGAGATCGAGGAACTGGAACAGCCGTACACGGCACGGGCGATCAGCGGCCACTGAACGGTCACCGACCGGTCAGTGCGGTCCGTGCGGTACGAACTCCGTGCCGCACGGACCGGCCCCCTCGCTCACGGGCAGCGGCACCCGCTCGCCGCTCATCGTCAGCGTCCGGTAGTACGCGCCGATCCGCTCGGCCGACCGGCCGACATAGTGCCCGATGAACGAGCGCCGGAAGCGGTCGGCGGTGCGGTTCGGCCCCGAGCCGTGCACCAGGCTGCCGTTGAAGAACAGTACGTCACCCGGCGCCAGATCCACCGGGACCGGCACGAGTCCGGGCGGCGGCGGCACGTACTCGCGGGCGAACGACGCCTCCTCGTCGGCGAGTTCGGGACAGAACAGGTCCATCCGGTGGGTGCCCGGGACGACGTCGAGGCCGCCGTTGTCCCGGTCGATCGGCTCGCAGGCCACCCACGCGGCGATGCAGGTGCCCGGCTCGACCCGGAGGTAGAAGTTGTCCTGGTGCAGGGCCTGCCCGCGCGCCCCCGGCGGCTTGAAGTAGAACATGCTCTGCGCGGCCAGCACCTCCTCGCCGAACAGCACCTCCAGCACGGCCCGCAGCCGGGCGTCCAGCAGGAACTCCCGGGCGGGCGGGCTGAATTCGTGCGGCTGCATCACCCGGGGATGGCGGCGCAGCGGGTCGGGATCGGCCGGGCGGGGCTCGAAGCGGCCCGGCACCGGACCGGCCGCGTGCAGCGCCGCGAAGTGCGCGCACAGCCGCTCGGTCTCGGCCCGGCCGAACAGGGCGCGTACGACCGTGAATCCGTCCTCCTCGAACCGCTGCCGGAGTGTCCCGGGCAGCCTGCCGGCGTCGTCCGTGGCTGTCATGTGTCCGCTCCTCAAGTCGGGTGGCCCGGTCGTCCGTCCGGCACGCTAGGCGCATGTGCCCGAGGGGAGGATGTCCGTGTGTGCTGAGGACCTGCCCGTGACGGCTGCCGCCGGTGCCCCGTCCCCGCCGCCGGACCTGGTGGTGACCGGGCGCTACGACCAGGGTCCGGGCTACCGCGTCCACCGGCCCGGGGGTTCGGCGAGCTGGCTGTTCACCTTCACCACGGGCGGACACGGCCTGCTCCGCCAGGGCGGCGCCCGCACCCGGGCGGGCGCCGGGGACCTGGTGGTGCTCGCGCCCGGCACCGCTCACCGGTACGCCGTCGCGCCCGGCGCCGAGCGCTGGCGGTTCTGGTGGGCGCACTGCGGGGCACGCCCGTCCTGGACGCCCTGGCTCGCGCCGTACGCCGTGGGCGACGGGCTGTATGCCGTACCCTCCGCCCCCGCCGCGCCGCACGAGCGGATCGCGGCGGCCTTCGCCCGGATGCTCACGGACCGGGGCGCCGCGCGCGGGCCGGATCCCGTGGTCGTGGCCGACGGCTTCCCGGCCCGCGAACTGGCGCTCTGCGCGCTGGAGGAGGCCGTCCTGCTCGCGGTGTCCGGTGCCCGGGCCGTGCCGTCCGTAGCGCAGGACGATCCCCGGGTGCGCCGGGCCGAGGAACTGATCGCGGCCGACCCCGGCGCCCCGCACACCGTCCGCTCGCTCGCCGAGAGCGTCGCGCTGTCCCCGTCCCGCTTCGCCCACCTGTTCACGCTGTGCACCGGCCGGTCCCCGATGCGGGCGCTGCGCGAGGCCCGGCTGCGGCACGCGGCCCGGCTGCTGCGGAGCACCGACCTGACGGTGGAGCGGGTGGCGGCGGCCTCGGGATTCCCGAGTCCCTACCACTTCAGCCGGATCTTCCGGGAACACCACGGGATGCCGCCCGGCGCCTACCGGGCGGGTGAGCGGCGGTAGGAGAGGAATTGGTTTGCCCGGGCCGACCGCTTTTGACAAATAGTCAACCGAAGACCTTCCGCCCGGAATCGCGAGAAGCGCGAGATCCCTTGTTCCAAAGTGCCGCGCTGTGCAAAAGTGTGCGCTGTCCGCGTGCAGACAATTACATTCCCCGCTGCATGCGCCAGGCCGCTCCCCGTACACCCCCACGCTTCAAAAGAGCCGCCTCAGGTGGACGTCCGAGCTGCCCCATCACCTCGCCATACCAGTTGGTATGGACTAATTCCCGTATCCGTCTGGAGGAATTGCGGCCGTGAATGAGGCAGGCCTGTCGGACGAGGAACTGAGCGCCGAGCTGAAGAAGTGGACGGGCACGACTCCCGCGCTGCATCCCGTCGGTGAACTGCTCGACCGGCACTGGGAGGCCGCCTTCGCCTACGCCCGGCTGTGCACGGACGGCACGCACGGCGCCGGCATGCTCACCACCGCCGCCTTCACCCGGCTCTTCGGCGCCTCGCTCCGGCAGGCCGGCCCGAGCGCCGCCTGGCGGCCGCAGCTGCTCGTCACCGTCCGCCGGATCGCCGCCGAGTGGGACGCCGACGGCCGCCAGGAACTCCTGCACCCCGCACTGCGCTCCAGCGCCACCGGTGAGCGCGCCTCCGCCCGGCTGCTGCCCCCGCCCGGCCGCCGCCTGCTCTCCCGCGCCTTCCAGGGGGTGCCGCAGACCTCCCGCGCCGTGCTGTGGCACACCGAGGTCGAAGCCGAACCGCTCGCCGTACCGGCGGCGCTGCTCGGCCTGGATGAGGAGGACACGCGCGTCGAACTGCGCCGGGCGCGCGAGCGGTTGCGCGAGGAGTGCCTCCAGGTCCACCGTGAACTCGCCCCCGAGGCCGAGTGCCGGAGCTATCTGCGCATGCTCGACGTGACCTACCGGCGCGGCGGTATCGACCTGGACCCGGACCTCGCCGGGCACCTGGCCCGCTGCACCCACTGCCGTCGCACCGCCGACCAGCTCGCCGCCTTCAACACCGGGCTGGGGCTCGCGCTCGCCGAGGCGGTGCTCGGCTGGGGCGCCCGGGACTACGTCGAGTCCCGCGCGCGCCGCACCGAGGAGCCGCCCCCGCCCGCCCCGGACCCCGCGTCCCTGACACCCCGGTCCGGCGAGTCCTTCACCTCGGCCGCCGCCACGGGCCACCACGCCGGCCCCGCCGCTCCCACCCGTCGTCGCGGCCCCGTACCGGTCCCGGGCCGCCGCCGTACCACCGCCCCGGCCGAGCCCGGCACGTCCGCCCCCGCCGGCTCCGACGGCGAGCCCGCCCCCTCGCGCCGCTCGGACCGGCGCGCCGCCCGACGCGCCCGGCGCCGCAACGTCGCCCTGGCCGTGGGGACCGTGAGTGCTCTGGTCGTGCTGCCCCTGCTGCTGTGGTCGGTGCTCGGCTCCGGGGACCACCCGGCGCGGGGCACGGGCGGTGACGCGTCCAGAGCGCCGGGTACGGGAACGTCGAGCCCCGGCGCCTCCTGGGCCGGGACGGGCGCGGCCGGGCAGGGCGCGGTGCGCGGGCGGCTGCGCAACCTCGCCTCCGGGCTCTGCATCGGCGTCGTCGGCGGCAAGGCCGTCCAGGGCGCCGAGACCGAACTCGCCGCCTGCGGCGCGACACCGAGCCAGCAGTGGACATACGAGTCCGACGGGCTGTTGCGCGACTCCGCCGCGCCCGACCTGTGCCTGGACTCCAGCCTCGGCTACTCGGTGCGCCTCGCCCCCTGCTCGGCCACCGGCGCGGCCGCGCGCGCCATCCGCTACGACTTCACGCTCCAGGGCGTGCTCGTGCCGCGCTGGAACCAGGAGCTGGCGCTCACCCCGGCCGCCACCGACGGCTCCGGCGCCCTGGTCACCAAGAACCGCGCCACCGGCACCGACCAGCGCTGGTCCGTCGACACCGCCAAGCCCGAGCTCCAGATGCAGAACGTCAACTGGGACAGCGACAGGCCCGCCTCACCGGCCGCCACCCGCCACCCCGCACCCCCCGCACCGAAGCCCGGCCCCACGGCGTCCGGCACCACCGCCGCACCGGCCCCCACGCCCACCTCGGTGGCCCCGACGCCCACACCGTCCGTCCCGTCCGATCCCTGTGCGGCGTACCCGTACCAGTGCGGCTGGGGCGGCGGGGGTTACGAGGGCGGAGGGTGGCACCACCGCTGACTCAGGGGTGGTGCGGCGGCGGGGCGGGAGGGTTCCCAGGGGCAGGGGCGGCTCCGGCCACACCAGCAGGCCGGCGCCCTCGCACGCGGCCACCGCCTCCCGCTCGACCCGGCCCGACCGCTCCTCGCGCACACAGGGGCGGCCCAGGCGCTCGGCGGCCGCGTCGAGTAGTTCGGCCGACGACGTCCCGCGCAGCGCCGCGCCGTGCGCGAGCCCCGGGACCTCGGTGCCGGTGACGTGCAGCAGGACCACCTCGGCGCCGTCCGGCGCGTGTTCGCGCACGGCGTCCACGCAGGCGGGCCAGGTGCCCTCGACGAGCCGGGCGAACACACGCATCCGGCCGGCCTCCCCGGGTCTCGACCCCCTCTCGGAGAATTCCCGAGTGGATCACGTGGTGCCCGCCCATGAAGACCTGTCGTCCTGAACGGCTCAGGAGGACCGGCTGCCCGCCGCGCCCAGGAACTCCGCCCAGCCGCCCACCGGGGACTGCCCGGGCACCAGGGTGCGCAGCTTGCGCAGCACCGCCTGGTCCTGCGCCTCCAGCCAGTGCACGAGCTGCTTGAACGACACGAACCGCACGTCGTCGCCGTACGCGGCCATCTTGCCGATCGCCTCCTCGACGGCGTCCATGTAGATGCCGCCGTTCCAGCGTTCGAAGTGGTTGCCGATGAAGAGGGGGGCGCGGTTGGTCGTGTACGCGCGGTCGAAGCCGGCGACATACGCGTCGCGGGCCTGGGTGCGCCAGGCGTCGTACTGGGCGCGGTCGCCGTTCGGGTTGCCGGCGGACTGGTTGAACATCATGTTGTAGTCCATCGACAGCACCTGGAAGGAGTGTCCCGGGAACGGGATCGACTGGAGCGGGAAGTCCCAGATCTTCCCGCCCTGCACCTTGCCCGGCCAGATCTGCAGGCCGCCGGGGGAGCTGGCGTCGTACTTCCAGCCGAGCGCGGCGGCGGTGGGCAGCAGGTTGGACTGGCCCTCCAGGCACGGAGTACGGCCGCCCATCAGCTCCTTGTGGTAGTCGAAGGGGAGCGGGTCGAGGTCCGTGAAGCCGGTGTTGGTCTTCCACTGCGTCACGAAGGCCATCGCCTGGTCGATCTCGCTGCGCCACTCGGCCGAGGACCAGTTGCGCACCCCGGTCGCCCCGCAGAAGTGGCCGTTGAAGTGGGTGCCTATCTCGTGGCCCTCCAGCCAGGCCGCCCGGACCTGCTGGAGCGTGTTGTGGATGTGCCGGTCGGCGAGGTAGCCGATGTCGGAGGCGCCGACCGCGTGCTGCGGCGGGCGGTACAGCGTCTTCTTGGACTCGGGCAGGGCGTAGATGCCGCTGAGGAAGAACGTCATCCCGGCACCGTGGTCGGCGGCCACCTTGCGGAACCGGGAGAACAGCTTGTTGCTCAGCTCGCCCGCGCCGTCCCAGGAGAACACCACGAACTGCGGCGGCTTCTGGCCCGGCTTCAGCCGGTCGGGCGTCGGCTGGTGCGGCTGGGGGCCGGTGTCGGCGGTGGAGCCGTCGCCTATCAGCTTGGCCGGCCGCGCCTGGGCGGTGGCCTTGTCGCCCGAGGAGTCCGGGCCGCCGACCGAGAGGCCGGTGCCGGAGGAGCACGCGGCCAGCGTGCCCAGGGCGCCGGCCGCCGCGCCCGCCGTCAGCACCCGCCTGCGTGAGATCCCGCTCATCTTGTCCCCGAATTCCTTCTCCAAGGCCCTCTGCGGGGCCTGTTCACCGTGCGGTCGTCGGGTTCGATCGCGGAAGCGGCGAGAAAGATCGGGGCGGACGGCGGCTGTTGCCGTCCTGTGACAGTTGTGGCGCGCTCATGACGAACCCCGCCGGCCCGGCAGGGGCGGCGGGGTTCGTCGCGGGAGTCGTTTCAGCAGGTCAGCAGGTCAGTCGGCCGGTAGGTCAGGGAGCCGTGCCGGGGGCGAGGACCGAGAGGAAGACGGACGAGGAGTTTCCGCCCACGGGCACCGCCCCGCCCGTCCAGGTGACCTTCAGGGAGTCACGCTCGTCCGGCGGGGTGACCAGCAGAGCGGCCGGGGTGGCCGTCCTGGCGCCGCTGATACCGGGGTTGGAGAAGGACAGCCCCGCCCAGGCGCTCTGCCCCGGCCTGAGCGTGACCGTCACCGGGGAGCCCGACTCGCGCCTCGGGTCCGGGCCGAGCCGGCCGCCGGAGGCGCTCACGAAGGCCGCGCCCGGGAAGCCGTGCAGGGTGCAGGTGCGGCCGGAGGTGTTCGTGAGCACGACCGGGAAGTTCTCCTGGCCGGCGCCCGGGTCGTTGCCGCCCACGGAGGCGCGCAGCTGCGAGGTGTGGCAGCGGTCGGAGGAAGCCCCGGAGGGGGCCGTACCGCCGCCCTTGGTGGTCGTCGCCTGCGGGGCGGACGACGCGGCGGCGCCGGGGCCGGTGGTGGCGGAGCCCGGGGCGGACGCGGCCGACCCCGGGCTCTGGGTGTCGCCCGTCGCGGGCGCGGCCGTGCCGGGCGCGGTCAGGGGCGGGTTGCTGTGGACGTCGTGGCTGTTGCTGCCGCAGGCGGTCAGGAGGCCCAGCACGGCGAACGTACCGACGAGCAGGGCCCCGTGCCGCGTGGACCGGGGTGCGTACACCATGTCGCTCAACACTCCTGTGGGGGTCAGGGCACACGAGGGAACGGGTGCCCGAGGCGCCGAGTGCGCCGTCATGGGGATCCGATGCGCACAGTGCCCGAAAAGTTCGGCACACGCGGGGTTTCTTCCCCGCCGGGACCCCCGGCAGGCGTCCCTCAGCCGACCCGCAGCGAACGGAGTATCCCGTCCGTGGCGTCACCGGTTCCCTGCTCGCGCACCTGTACGTACACCTGTGGTTGACCCGAGCCGTTCGCCGGGGTCAGCGCGGACTCCGTGATCGAGCCGCCGTCGGGGCAGCCGCTCCAGGTCCGCACCAGTCCGTGGAAGCCGGTGCCGGCGAAGGTGCGGCTGCCGGAGTAGCGGCAGCCGGAGTGGGTGAGGGCCTCGACCTTCCCGGCCAGGTCGCCGTGCTCGCTGACCCCGACGAACACGCCGTTCACCGGCTTGGCCAGGTCGGACCACCGGGTCAGGTCGTCGGCGACCACCAGCCCCGGCTCGTGCCCCCTGGCCAGCCCCAGTGCCCCCGGGTCCCAGCCGGAGTCCCGCAGTTCGTGGCCCCAGCCCGCGGGCACCTGGACGACGACCCGCCCGGTCGAGTCCGTCACGCGCGTCCCGTCCGAGGAGGCGGCGCGGTGGTGCAGGACGACGGTCACCGTGACCGCGGCCGCCGCGGCGGCGAGCACCGCGGCCAGCGACATCGTCACGACGTTCAGCCGCCCGCGCACGCCGTCCAGCCGCCGGGCGTCGCCCGGCGCCACGGCCGAGGCCGCCGCCAGCCGGTCCAGCTCCCGCGCGAACGCCTGCGCGCCGGGCCAGCGCCGCGACCGGTCCGGCTCCAGGGCCCGCAGCACCGCCCGCTCCACGTCCTCGCCGAGGTCCGGCCGCAGCCGCCGGGGCGGTACGACCCGGCCCGGGGGGCCCGGCACGGTGGCGGTGAGCAGCTCGTAGCCGACCGCGCCCAGGCTGTAGACGTCGGCCCGCTCGTCGATGCCCTCGCCCGGTTCGGCCTGCTCCGGCGGCTGATAGCCCGCCGAGCCCGCGGCCAGGGTCAGCACCGAGGCCTGCGCGAGGCTCTTGGCGAGGCCCAGGTCGGCCAGCAGCAGCCGCCGGGTGCCGTCCGGGGCGGTGTGCAGCAGCACGTTGGTCGGTTTGATGTCCCGGTGCACGATGCCCGCCTCGTGCAGCGCGGCGGCGCTGCGCGCGGCCTCCGCGGTCAGCGCGAGCGCGTCCCGCACCGGCAGCGGGCCGCCGGCCAGCAGATCGGCGAGGGTGCCGCCGTCGGCGTACTCCATCACGAAGTACGGCCTGCCGTCGGGGAGTTGACCGATGTCGTAGACCTGCACGATCCGGCTGGAGCCGGCCCGGCGCAGCAGCCGGGCCTCGGACAGGAAGCGTTCGCGGATGTCGAGCCGGTGCGTCCAGTTCTCGGCGAGGACCTTCACAGCGACCGGCGCCTGGAGCTCTTCGTCGAGGGCGAGCCACACCGTGGCGAAGGCGCCGCTGCCCAGCGGCCGTTCGAGTCGGTAGCGGCCGATCCGCTCCAGGGGGTGCATACGACTATCATGCCTGGCCTGAGATCGACTCGAAGAGGGGCTTGTCCGTGCAGGACCAGACGCCGCTGGAAGACCTCGCCCGGTGGGCCGCCGCCGGCGACCACGTCGCCCTGGAGCGGCTGCTGGCGGAGATCCGCCCGGAGGTGGTGCGGCGCTGCGCGCGCTTCCTGCCCTGCCGCGAGGACGCCGAGGAGGCCGCGCAGGACGTGCTGCTCCAGGTCGCCCGGCACATCACCGCGTTCGAGGGCCGCAGCCGCTTCGGCACCTGGCTGTACACCGTGGTCGCCAACTGCTGCCGGCAGAAGTACCGGGAGCTGAAGCGGCGCGCCGCCGAGCAGCCCGCCACGATCGAGCCGGCGTACGCCGTCGACCCGCGCACCACCAGCGTCATCGCCGGCTCCCGGGTCGACCTGCTGGAGGCCCTGGACCGGCTGGAGCGCACCCACCCCCACCTGGTCGCACCGCTGGTCTACCGGGACATCTGCCAGCTGGACTACGCCGAGGTCGCCGAGCGCGTCGGCATCCCCCTCGGCACCCTCAAGTCCCGCCTGCACGAGGCCCGCAAGCAGGTACGGCCCTGGCTGGCCGGGTCGTAGCACCCCCGTCCCGGACTACCGGTCCTCCTCGTACAGCGGCAGTTCCGCCCAGATCGTCTTGCCGTCGGGGGTGTGCCGGCTGCCCCAGCGCTGGGTGAGCTGGGCGACCAGCAGCAGACCCCGGCCGCCCTCGTCGAAGATCTTGGCGCGGCGCAGGTGCGGGGCGGTGTGGCTGGTGTCGGAGACCTCGCAGATCAGCGTGGCCGCGTCGTGGATCAGCCGCAGCCGCACGGGGTGGGCGCCGTACCGGAGGGCGTTGGTGACCAGCTCGCTGACCACCAGCTCCGCCGTGAACGACGCCTCGCTCAGCCTCCAGGCGTCCAGCTGCTCCACGACCTGCTTGCGGATCGGCGCGACCAGCGCCAGGTCGGCCGGGACGTGCCAGGTCGCCACCTGCGCGGCGGGCAGGCCCCGGGTGCGGGCGAGCAGGAGCGCCACGTCGTCGGCGCAGCCGCCCGGCGGCAGCAGGCGGTGCAGGACGCGGTCGCAGGTCTCGTCCAGGGAGCCCGCGTACGCCCCGAGCGCCTCGAACAGCGTGTCCCGGCTCGTCTCCGGGTCCTGCTCCCGCGCCGACACGAGCCCGTCCGTGTACAGCGCGAGGACGGTGCCCTCGGGCAGCTCCACCTCGGTGGACTCGAAGGGCAGCCCGCCCAGGCCCAGCGCGGGACCGGCGGGCAGCTCCAGCGCCTGAGGTGTGCCGCCGGGCCGGATCACCACCGGCGGCGGATGCCCGGCGCGGGCCGCGGTGCAGCGCCGTGACACCGGGTCGTAGACGGCGTACAGGCAGGTCGCGCCGAGTTCGCCGGGGCTGCCTTCGCCGCCGGACTCCTGCGACAGCCGGACCACCAGGTCGTCCAGATGGGTGAGCAGCTCGTCCGGGGCCAGGTCGATGTCGGCGAGGGTGCGCACGGCGGTGCGCAGCCGGCCCATGGTGGCCGAGGCTTCTACGCCGTGTCCGACGACGTCCCCGACGACCATGGCGACCCGCATCCCGGACAGCGGGATCACGTCGAACCAGTCGCCGCCCACCCCGGCCCGCGCGGCCGGCAGATAGCGCGAGGACGCGTCCAGCGCGGCCGTGCGCGGCAGGGTGCGGGGCAGCAGGCTGCGCTGGAGCGCGAGGGCGGTCTCCCGCTCACGGGAGTAGCGGCGGGCGTTGTCGACGCAGACGGCGGCGCGGGCGGTGATCTCCTCGGCCAGCAGCACGTCGTCCGCGGTGAACCGGTCCGGGTGCCGGTACCGGGTGAGGACCGCGACCCCGAGGGTCAGCCCGCGCGCCTGGATCGGCACTGACATCGAGGAGTGCATGCCGAACTCCCGCACCCGCCGGGCGCGCGCGGTGTGCCAGGTCAGCCACTCGTCGATGTCGCCCTCGGCCACGGAGGCGACGATCGTGTGGCCCGCGGTCAGCGAGTCGGCCTGCGGGGAGCCGGCCGGGTACTCCTCGGTCTGCCCGGGGCTGATCACGGCCTCCGGCACGTGCGGGTGCACCGACCGGTGGGCGAACCGGCGCAGGGTCACCGGCGCCGTGACGCGGGCCGGGGGCTCGCCGCCCTGTTCCTGCGGGTCCAGCAGGTCGATGGTGACGAAGTCGGCGAGGGCGGGCACGCACACGTCGGCCAGCTCCTCGGCCGTCCGGCTCACGTCGAGGGTGCTGCCGATGCGCACGCTCGCCTCGTTGACCAGCTGGAGCCGTTGCCGGGCCCGGTAGTTGTCGGTGATGTCGTGCGCGGCCAGGCACACCCCGCGCACCCGGCCGTCGCCGTCCCGGACCGGGGCCAGCCGGGCGAGCCAGGCGTGGGAGCGGTCCTCGCCGCCGGTGCGGGTGACGGTCTGCACGTCCTGCGCGCGGCCGTCGACCAGGACCTGGAGCAGGGCCTGCTCCAGGTCCTCGCTCTGCGCCCTGCCGCCGATCTCGGCGAGCCGCAGTCCGCGCACCCGGTCCTCCGGCAGGCCGACGACTTCGGCCATGGCGTCGTTCATGCGGCGCAGGCGGAGCGTGTCGTCGTACACGGCGAGGGCGCACGGCGACTGGACCAGGACCGCCTCGGCGAGCGGGTCGTCCGCGGCGGGCGGCTCGCCGCCGGTCAGCGGGGTGACCACGAGCCAGCCGCCGGCGTGCGCGCCGCGCGGCGGTCTGCGGTGGGCGAGCAGCCAGACGGGGAGCGTACGGCCGTCCCGGTGACGCAATCCGAGCGTTCCCTCCCAGCGGCGGCCCGTGGGGACGGCCGGGGGCTCGTCGGCCAGCAGCAGGGCGGCGGGTCGGCCCACCACGGCCTGCGCGGGGTGGCCGAGCAGGTGACGGGCACCCTCGTTCCACTCCACCACTGTTCCGGCGTCGTCGATGACAGCCCGGGCCGTCGCCGCGTCGTCGAACGGATAGACCCGGCTCATCGTCGCCGCTCCCAAGCGCACACTCACAGTGAACAGGTGGCACCGCTTCCGTTCCAGGGTAGTGCTTCCGGCGCGCCCGTGAACCGCCGCCCCGGGCGCCGCTCCGGGCCGGTCGGCCGGTGGGTCGAACCGGGTCAAGGGGGAAATCCGGCCGATGCGTGGCCGGGGGCGGAAGCAAGGTGCCGGACCCTTGACGATCGTGTGTGGCAGACCGTCAGAATCTGTTTGTTCACGATCAGTTGTGAGTATTTCTGGGCCCTGATGAGGGAGAGCCGCCATGACGGTCACGCGCCGATCGGTACTGCTCGCAGCCACGGCAACGCCCGCGGCCGGCGCGCTGCTGAGCACCGCGGCGGCTCCGGCCGCCCTCGCCGCCGACGCGTCCGCGGGCGCCGGCGGCCGCCTCACCGTGCCGCTGCGGGACGGCTGGCGTTTCACGCTGGTCGACCCGGACGGCAGCACCGACCCGACCGGTGCCCCCGACCGGGCCGCCGACCCCGGCTACGACGACACGGACTGGCGCGAGGTCGCCGTCCCGCACGACTGGAGCATCGAGCAGACCCCGACGACCGGCCACGGCACCACCAGCGGCACCGGCTTCCTGCCGGGCGGGCTCGCCTGGTACCGGCTCTCCTTCACCCTCCCGCCCGCCTGCGCGGGGCGGCGGATCTCGGTGGAGTTCGACGGGGTCTACATGGACGCGTACGTCTCCTGCAACGGCACCGAGACAGGCCGCCACCCCTACGGCTACACCGGGTTCGCCCTCGACCTCACCGGCCTCGTGCACACCGACGGCAGTACGCCGAACGTCCTCGCCGTCAAGGTGCGCAACCGGCTGCCGAGCAGCCGCTGGTACTCCGGCAGCGGCATCTACCGCGAGGCCCGCCTCGTGATCACCGACCCGGTGCACGTGGCCCGCTGGGGGACGTACGTCACCACGGACGAGATCGCGGCGGACCGGGCCCGGGTCCGCGTGGCGACGACCGTCGTGAACGAGTCCGGCACGGGCACGGACGTCCAGGTGCTCTCCCGGATCGTCGGGCCCGACGGCCGTACGGTCGCCCGCGCGGCCACCACCGTCGCCGTCTCCGCACAGGCCACCGAGACGCACGAACTGACCGTCCCCGAGCCGCAGTTGTGGGACTTCGGCACCCCCGGTCACCGCTACACCCTGCACACCGAGCTGCGCGCCGGCGGCCGCACCACCGACAGCTACCGCACCCCGTTCGGCATACGCAGCTACCGCTTCGACCCCGACGAGGGCTTCTCCCTCAACGGCACCGCCACCAAGATCAAGGGTGTCGACCTCCACCACGACCAGGGCGCGCTCGGCGCGGCGATCAGCCTCGACGCGGTCCGCAGACAGATGCGCATCATGAAGTCGATGGGCGTCAACGCCTTCCGTACCTCGCACAACCCGCCCTCGCCGCAGATGATCCAGGCCTGCGAGGAACTGGGCATCGTGATGATGGTCGAGGCCTTCGACTGCTGGCGCACCGGCAAGACGGCATACGACTACGGCCGGTTCTTCGACGAGTGGTGCGAGAGGGACGCCACCGAGATGGTGCTGGCCGCCCGCAACTCGCCCGCCGTCGTCCTGTGGTCCATAGGCAACGAGATCCCCGACTCCACCACCACGGCCGGGCTCGCCATGGCCGACCGGATCATCGGCGCGATCACGGCCGCCGACGACACCCGCCCGGTGGTCATCGGCTCCAACAAGTACCACGGCGTGCCCGCCACCGGCTCGCCCGCCGACCTGATGCTCGCCAAGCTCGACGGCCTCGGCCTCAACTACAACACCGCGAAGTCGGTCGACGCCCTGCACGCGAAGTACCCGCACCTGTTCCTCTTCGAGTCCGAGTCCTCCTCGGAGACCTCGACCCGGGGCGCCTACCAGGAGCCGGAGCACCTCAACACCGGAGAGAACCACACCCCCGGCCGACGGGAGACCTCCTCCTACGACAACAACCTCGCCTCCTGGACGATGAGCGGCGAGTACGGCCACAAGAAGGACCGGGACCGCAAGTGGTTCGCGGGGCAGTTCCTGTGGTCCGGCATCGACTACATCGGCGAGCCGACGCCGTACGACGTCTTCCCGGTCAGGGCGTCCTTCTTCGGCGCCGTCGACACGGCCGGATTCCCGAAGGACATGTACCACCTCTTCAGGAGCCAGTGGACGACCGAGCCGATGGTCCATCTGCTGCCGATGACGTGGAACCACGAGAACCTCGGCGAGGGTGACACGGTGGAGGTCTGGGCGTACGCCAACGTGCCGTCCGTCGAGCTGTTCCTCAACGGAAAGTCCCTGGGAACAAGGGAGTTCGACGTCAAGAGGACCACGGACGGTCGCGCGTACCTGGAGACCACCGAGGCCACCGGCGACGACAAGACCTTCACCGACGGCCCCTACCCGGGCAGCTACACCAGCCCCAACGGCAGCGCGGGCAAACTGCACCTGATGTGGAAAGTTCCGTACCGGCCGGGCGAGTTGAAGGCGGTGGCCCGGCGGGACGGCAGGGTCGTCGCCACCGACGTGCTGCGCACCGCCGGCGCCCCGCACGCCGTGCGCCTCACGGCCGACCGCGACTCCGTCGCCGCGGACGGCCGTTCCCTGGTCTTCGTCACCGCCGACATCGTCGACGCACAGGGGGTGGTGGTGCCCGACGCCGAGCACCTGATCACCTTCGCCGTGACCGGCGGCTCACTGGCCGGGGTCGACAACGGCCGTGAGGAGAGCGCCGAGCGCTACCAGGCGAGCACCCGCACCGCGTTCCACGGCAAGGCCCTCGCCATCGTGCGGTCCGGCACGGGACCGGGGGAGCTGACGGTCACCGCGCGCGTGGCCGGTCTGCGCACGGGGCGGGTGAGCGTGCGGGCCGCTGCGGCCCGCGAGGCGTCCCGCACCCCGCCGTCCCAGTTCCGGCCGGACCACCCGGCGTCCGTCAACTACCCCTACGCGGACGCCAGTTACTCCGGCCGCGAGGACACCCCGCCCGCCGCGATGCTGGACGGCGATCCGGCCACCGGCTGGTCCAACGCCTTCGTGAAGCAGGCCACCGGGCTGCTGCCCGCCTTCAGCGGGGCCCGGGCGACGGACTGGGTCTGCGTCGACGCCGGGCGGACCCGCGCCTTCGACCGGGTGGAGGTCTCCTTCACCGTGGACGCCGGGCACACGCTGCCCGCGCGGGCCGAGGTGGCGGTGTGGGACGGGCGGGCGTACGTGCCGGTGACGGGCGCGAGGACGCAGTGGGCCACGGCCTCGGACACGCCGACGGTGATCACCTTCGACGCGGTGCGCGGCTCCCGGCTGCGGCTGACGCTCACCAGCGCCGACCCCGGCACGGCGCAGGGCGCCGTGCGCATCAGCCGGCTGGACGTGTAGCGAGATCGTCCACCCAGGACAAGGTGGGCTGCAGCGCACCCTCGTGCGTCAGCAGCCACACCTTGTTCTCGACGCCGCCCGCGTACCCGCGCATCGAGCCGTCCGCACCGATCACCCGGTGGCAGGGGCGCAGCAGGAGCAGCGGGTTGGCGCCGAGTGCCCGGCCCACCGCGCGCAGCTCGGCGCGGGGCACGCCCAGCCGGGCGGCCAGTTCGCCGTACGTCGTCGTGGTGCCGTGGGCGATGCCGTCCAGGGCCTGCCACACCGCCCGCTGGAACGGGGTGCCGGCGGACGCGAACGGCAGGTCGAAGCGGATCGGGCGGCCCGCGAAGTAGCCGTCGAGCTGCCGGTGCGCCGCGGCGAACGGCGCGTCGTCACGGTCCTCGGCACGCACGGCGGGCGCGCCGCGCTGCCCGGGCAGGGTGAGCGAGGTGAGCGCGCAGCCGGCCGCCGAGACGGTGCCGGTCAGCAGCAGATCGCCCAGCGGGCTCGGGTGGACGGTGTGCACGGTGCGGGTTCGGGTGTTCATGGCGGTTCCTTCCGTCTCCCGGTGTCTCTTCCTGTCCTCCGCTGCCGAGTCTGGTGCGTCGCGCGCCCCGGGACCGGCGGGAATCGGACATGGCTGTCGGGCGCTGCAGGTACCGTGCCGGGGAGCGTCTGACCTGCTGGTATTTACGGGTAAGTACCCGCGCGGTACCGTGAGGGACATGCCAGCTCTCAACGTGGAGTTCAGCGACCGGGAACTTGAGGACCTGCGGCAGATCGCCAAGGAGCGCGGTACGTCGATGAAGGCCCTCGTGCGTGAGGCCGCCGCCGCCGACATCGCACGGCACCGGGCGCTCCAGGAGGGCGCCGAGGCCTTCCGGAAGTTCTTCGCCGCGCACGCCGAGGAGTTCGCGGCGGCCTTCCCGGACGACGAACCCACCACCAAGGACGAGGCCGCCTGATCGATGCCCTCCGTCATCCATATCGACGTGCCCTGGCTGCTTCAGCGCCATGAGGAGGTCCTGCCCGACCAGCCCGCGGTCGACGACTTCTCCGCGCTGGTCGCCGCCGTCGCCCGGCACCGGGTGGACCCGCCCCGGCTCGGCGTGGACTCCGACCCCGCCTGGCGGGCCGCCGCCCTGCTGCACACCCTCGCCCTGCTCAAACCGCTGCCCGCGGCCAACGCCCGCTTCGCCTGCGCGACCGCCGTGGCCTACATGTTCGTCAGCGGCGTCGGCATCGACCCGCCCTACGGCGCCCTCGTCGACCTCGCCCGCGACCTGATCTCCGGCAAGGCGGACGTGTACGGCGCGGCCGACCGGCTGCGTTCCTGGCAGATCTGAACGGTGCCTGGCGGATCCGAGCGCGACCGGGGTGCTCGAAATGCCGAATGCGGTCACCCGTGAACAGCCGTGAGCGTTTGATTTCTGACTTTCTTTCAAAACTGTCGATGTTGTGCGGGCGCCTTGTTGCTCGTGTGGAAGTTGTGCGAGGGTTGACACGCCCGTGCGGGGGGTAAAGTCCGGAGTTCTTCCGGCAGTTGCGGATCCTTCACCGGCCGAGCGCCGATGAATTCGCCTCCCCGTGCGCGCCGCAGAGGTACGCATCACGCATCACGCATCAAAGGAATCCGCTCAGTGCCCACCCCCCACCCTCCTCGTCCCCCCTATCCGCCGCCCGGCGGAGATCCCGGGGAACCGGACGAGTCCCTCGCCGGCCCGCTGCGGGCCGGTTCCGATGCGGAAGGCTCGCGGTCCGCCGCCCTGCTCATGGCCCGGCACTGGCAGCCGGCCCAGGACTACGCGGTCATCTGCCTCGCCCTGTCCGGGCCGCTCGCCCACATGGTCACCGCCACCGCCTTCCACCAGGTCCTCGGGCGCCTCGCACTCGGCGAACCGGCCGAGGCACTGCGTCCCCGGCTGCTCGTGGCAGTCCGGGACACCGTCGTCAACTGGTCCGCCACGGACCGGATCACCGCCGTACTGCCCGGTCTCGGAAAGCCCGCCGGGGGCCGCGGTATGCGCGCGGCCAAGACGCTGATACCGGAAAACCGCGCCCTGTCCGACCGCTCTTTCCACGCCCTTCCCCGGCCGGACCAGACGCTGCTCTGGCACACCGAGGTCGAGGCCGAGCCGATAGCCGTCCCCGCCGCACTGCTCGGTATCGACACCGACAGCGCGACGGCCGCGCTGGCGCAGGCGCGGGAGAAATTCCGCGAGGGCCTGGTGCGCGCCCACCGGGAGCTCGCCCCGGGAAAGGACTGCCGCTACTACAACCGCCTGCTCGACGTCCCGATCCGCCGCGGCGGTGCCCTGCTGCCCGACGTCCAGGAGCACCTGTCCGCCTGCCCCTACTGCCGGCACGCCGCCGAGCAACTCGGCCACGCCGACGCCGCGCCCGGCGTGCTGCTTGCCGAGGCCGTGCTGGGCTGGGGCGCCCGCCGCTACCTCGACTCCCGCCCCGGCCGCCGCGGTGGCCCCGCCCGCGGCGGCTCCCGGCGCACGGGCGGACGCCGCCGCGGCGGCGGCAGACCCGGGCTGCTCGACCGGGTCGCCCGGTCCGGCGGGCGCGGCGACGCCGACGGCGAACCGGGCGAACCACGCGCCCGCGCACGGGCGCCCCGCGGCCGGCGGCACGGCGGCGGCGCGAGCGGACCGCTCGCCCGGACACCGGCGGCCGTGCTCCGGGTGTCCGGCACCGCCGTCTCCTCCCGGACGCTGCTCACCGGGGTCGGACTGGTCTCGGCCGGGCTGCTCGCGACCGTGCTGGTGATCAGCGTGTGGCCGAGCGGCGGCGACGGCACCGACCCGGTCGCCTCCACCAGCGCCGTCCCCGGCACCGACGGCACCTCGGCCGCCGGTTCCGCCGGCGCCCCCGGCACCGCGGGCCTGCCCACGTCCGGCCGGCCCACCCGGCTGCGCAACGCCGACTCCGACCTGTGCCTCGACATCAGGGGCACGCCGAAGGCCGGGGCGGGCGCGGTGCTGGCCGTCTGCTCCCCGGCGGCCACCCAGCAGTGGACGTACGGCACGGACGGGCTGCTGCGCAGCGCGGCCGACTCGGGTCTGTGCCTGGACTCGCACGCCGACGCCGGGGTGGTGCTCCTCGGCGACTGCGCCGCGGAGGGCTCGCAGCGGGCCGCCGACGTGCGCTACGACCGCACCGCCCAGGGCGAGTTGCTGACCCGCTGGGACCGCACCCTGGCCCTCGCGGGCGCCGGCGCGGCCCCGGGCGCCGACCTCGTCGTCAAGGTCCGGGACCGGTCGGCCGGCCAGCGCTGGGTCACCGACACGCCGTCGGCGAGCCCCGGCTCCCTGTCCGTGGCCGGCACGGGCGCCCCCTCCGCACGGCCCGCGCGACCGCCGGAGAAGGACGCCTGACCCCCCGCCGGTGGCGCTCCGCCCGCCACCGGCAACGGCCCGTCAGCGCGCGGCGCCCGGGGTCAGGCCGGCCGCTGACAGCCTCCCCGGGCGGGTGTGCCCGGAGAGGGCGAGGGCCAGGCGGCCGAGTGCGATGTGGTGCTCCGGGAGGGTGGGTGGCCGTGCGGCCAACGGGCCGTCAGCGCGCGGGGTCTGGGGCGAGGTCGGCCGCTGACACGCTTCCCGGGTTGGTGTGCCCGGAGAGGGCGAGGGTCAGGTCGAACTCGGCCAGCAGGCACTTGACGACATGCTCGACGCCGGCCTGTCCGTCCAGGCCGAGCCCGTAGACGTACGGCCGCCCCAGCAGCACCGCCCGCGCGCCGAGAGCCAGCGCCTTGAACACGTCGTCGCCGGTGCGCACCCCGCTGTCGAACAGCACCGTCAGCCGGTCGCCGACGGCCGCGGCGACCCGGGGCAGCGCGTCGGCCGCCGCGACCGCCCCGGCCACCTGCCGGCCGCCGTGGTTGGAGACCACCACGCCGTCCATCCCGGCGTCGGCGGCCAGCCGCGCGTCGTCCGGGTGCAGGACGCCCTTCAGGACGATCGGGCCGTCCCAGTGCTCCCGCAGGAAGGCCAGGTCGGGCCAGGACTTGCCCGGATCCCCGAACAGGCCCAGGAAGTGCAGGACCGCCGCGTTCGGATCCTCCTCCACGGGCCGGGCGAGCCCCGCGCGAAAGGCCGGGTCGGTGAAGTAGTTGGCGGTGCCCACCCCGTGCACGAACGGCAGGTACGCCTGGTCCAGGTCGCGGGGCCGCCACGCCAGCAGCTGGGTGTCCAGCGTGACCACCAGCACCGAGAACCCGGCGGCCTTCGCCCGGCCGAGGAAACTCCGGGTCACCTCGCGGTCCTTGCCCCAGTACAGCTGGAACCACCGCTCGGCGTCCCCCATCGCCTGCGCCACCTGCTCCATCGGTGTGCTGGACGCCGACGACAGGATGTACGGCACGCCCTGCGCGGCGGCGCCCCGGGCGGCGGCCAGTTCGGCATCGGGATGCATGATCTTCAGTACGCCGACGGGGGCCAGCGCCAGCGGCGCCGGCAGGGACCGCCCGAGCACCTCGGTCGACAGATCGCGCTCGCCGACGTCCCGCAGCATGCGCGGCACGATCCGGCGCCGCGCGAGCGCGGCCCGGTTGGCGCGGGCCGTGCTGCCGTCGCCCGCGCTGCCCGCCACGTACCCCACCGGACCCGGGGCGAGCCGGTGTTCGGCCAGCTCTTCCAGCCGGGTCAGGTCGGTGGGCAGCCGGGGCACGGCACCCGTCATCCCGTTCAGATAGATCTCGTACTGGAAGTCGGCCCAGTGCTTCGCCATCCGGCCGTCCGCCTCTCGTCGCCGATGAGATGGGGTACAGGTGCAGCCCGACCATACGGGCGGGTAGCCGGGCGGGCGCCGGCCGGGGCCCGGGGCCGGTGATCACTTCATGATCGCCACATGAACACGAGGAGTCATGAATCGCTTCAACGGCGACCGGGCCGGAGTGTTTCAGGACGATTAACGATGCGGTGATTTTCGGCCATTGGATGGCTCGCAGAGCGTGGAACCCGCTCAGTTCCCGGGTCACGGTGTGCAAATTCCGTGACATCACGCCACTGATTCAACACGAAAGGTTACCGAAACCCATGCGTTCGATGTGTGTTTCGACCGGGGACTCGGCAGAGTGGCGCTCGCCGCTCCGGCGTCCGATCCGGGCACGGGGTGGCACCTCGTCCGATTGAGCGGAAGGATGCACACAATGCGGAACACCGCGCGCTGGGCAGCGGCCCTCGGCCTCACGGCCGCCGCCGTTTGCGGACCCCTGACCGGGGCCGCCGTCGCTGCACCGGGCGCCGCCCCGTCGTCGCTGTACGCCCCCTCGGCGCTGGTACTCACCGTGGGGCACGGCAACGACGCGGCGACGGCCACGCCGGAGCGCGCCGTCACCCTCACCTGTGCCCCCGCGGCCTCCGGCACCCACCCGGACGCGGCCCGCGCCTGCGCGGAACTGCGCGGCACCGGTGGTGACTTCAACGCGCTGAAGCCCGCCGAGGGCGTGTGGTGCACCGAGCTGTACAACCCGGTCGTCGTCACGGTCCAGGGTGTCTGGCAGGGCCAACGCGTCTCCTACGAGCGGACCTTCGGCAACGCCTGCATCAAGGACTCCATCACCGGCGGCGTCTTCGCCTTCTAGACGACCCGCCTGCCAGGACCGGGATCGCGGGGTACCCGTACGCGCCGGAGCAGGTCCGCAACTGGGGAGTGCGGCCACTGGAGCGGGGAACCAGCGATCTCGTGCCGGGGCCGACGGGCGGAGTGGGGCCGCCCGCCGGCTTCCGGGCACACAGCCGCTCCCCGGGTACGGCCCGTGGGGGGCCTTCCCGGGGAGCGGCGAAAAAACACCGGTTTCAATCAGGGCCGTCGGCACCGCCCTGAAGAGGCGTCTCACATGCCGGACGTTTCGGACACGCAGAGCGACACGGCTGAGGTCCGGCCCGGGGTCAAAACGGGCCGAGGGGCCGCCGTCTCCCTGCTGACGGCGGCCCCTCGGGCTTCATCGGCTTCCGGCGGTCACATGTGGACGACCGGAGCGGCTCCCGCGTCCTGCTGCGGCACCCCGCGCCGGTAGAGCAGGAAGGCGATCAGCGCGCCCGCGGCGAAGAGTCCCGCGGACCACGAGAACGCGGTCGTGTAGCTCTCGACGGTCGCCTGCGCCCGGACCAGCTTGCTGGTGGCGTCGCGGCCGGTCAGGTAATGGGTGGCGGCGGTCGAGGCGAGCGTGTTCAGCAGCGCCGTACCGATCGAACCACCCACCTGCTGCATGGCGTTGACGGCCGCGGAGGCCACGCCGGCGTCCTCCGCCGCGACCCCGCCGGTGGCCAGCTGCATGGCCGGCGGCATGACCAGGCCGAGCCCGACTCCGATCACGATCAGCTGGGGCAGCACCGCGCTCGCGTAGTGCGCGCCGAGGCCGATGCCGGTCAGCCAGGCCATGCCGGCCGTGGCGATCGCGAAGCCCAGCGGGATGACGGCCTTGGGACCGACGCGGGGCAGCAGCAGGGTGGTGCCCACCTGGGCGGTCACCATCAGCGCGCCGACCATCGGCAGGAACGCCACACCGGTCTTCGTGGGGCTGAAGCCGAGGTTGAGCTGGAGGTAGTAGGTCAGGAAGAGGAACACGCCGAACATGCCCGCGCCGGTGATGAGCACCGCGATGTAGGAGGCGCCGCGGTCGCGGTCGAGCAGGATGCGCAGCGGCAGCAGCGGGTGCGCGGCGCGGGTCTGCCACCAGGCGAAGGCCGCGAGCAGCAGACCGCCGGCGGTCAGGAAGCCCCAGGTCAGCGGCGAACCCCAGTGGTGGGTCTCGGCGTTGGAGAAGCCGTACACCAGGGAGAACAGTCCGCCGGCGACCAGGACGGTGCCGGGCACGTCGAGCTTGGCGTTCGCCGCGTCGCGGTGGTTGCTCAGCAGGAGCCAGCCGCCCACGAAGGCGACGACGGCGATGGCCACGTTCACGTACAGGGTCCAGCGCCAGTCGAGGGCGTCGGTCAGCACGCCGCCGAGCAGCAGGCCCACGGCGCCGCCGGCGCCGGCGATCGCGCCGTACACGCTGAAGGCGCGGGCCCGCTCCCGGGCGTTGGTGAAGGTGGTGTTGAGCAGCGACAGCGCGGCGGGCGCGAGCAGGGCGCCGAAGGCTCCCTGGAGGGCGCGGGCGATCACCAGCATGGTGAAGCCGTTCGCGGCGCCGCCGAGCGCGGAGGCCGCGGCGAAGCCGACGACACCGACGAGGAAGGCGGGCTTGCGGCCGAAGAGGTCGGCTATGCGGCCGCCGAGCAGCAGCAGTGAGGCGAACGCGAGGGCGTAGGCCGTCACGATCCACTGCCGGCTGCCGTCGGAGAAGCCGAGGTCGGTCTGGGCGGACGGCAGGGCGATGTTCACGATCGTGGCGTCGAGCACGACCATCAGCTGGGCGACGGCGACGACCGCGAGGATCCACCAGCGCTTCGCCGGGGCCGTGCCCGGTCCGGCGTCCGCACCGGCCTTGTCGATCCCGACGGCTCCGGCGCGGGAGCCCTCGGCGAGGGTCTTCTGGGACATGAACCACTCCAGGGAAGTCGTTCGGGACAGAACTTCGGGACAGGGCAGGGGCATAGCGAACGTGCCGACGTGAACGGCACGTAAACGAAACGGTTTCGTACAGGTCGAGATTAGAACACTCGCTGCGAAACGGCAACGTTTCGCTGGGTGTCGCGCGTCACGTGCGTGTGTATTCCTTGACAGGCATATAACCGGCGACGCATATTCGCTGTATGTCCGATGCAGCGCTCTGGTCCGCCCTCGCCGACCCCCAGCGGCGGGCGATCGTGGACCTCCTGCTGGCCGGCCCCCGGCCGGTCGGAGAGATCGCCGAGGCCTGCGGGCTGAGCCAGCCGAGCACGTCCAAGCATCTGAAGGTGCTCCGCGAGGCGGGCCTGGTCCGGGTCCGGCAGGACGCCCAGCGCCGGGTCCACGCCCTGGACCCGGCCCCGATCGCCGCCCTCGACGCCTGGCTGGCGCCCTACCGCAGGCTGTGGAACAGCAGCCTGGACGCCCTGGGCCGGCGCCTCGACGCGACCTCGGACGACACCCCGCACCCCCCACCACCGAAGGACTGAGACACCATGCCCGTCGACCTCACCGGCACCTATCTCACCCTCGACGACGGCCGCCCCGCCGTCCGGTTCACCCGCACCTACGACCACCCGGTGGACCGCGTCTGGCAGTTCGCCACCGATCCCGAGGAACTGGAGCAGTGGTTCCCGTTCCGCGCCGAGATGGAGCTGCGCCCCGGCGGCACCATCCGCTTCACCGACCCGAAGACGCCCGAGTTCACCGGCACGGTGCTCGCCGTCGAACCGCTGCGGCACCTGTCCTTCGAGTGGGGCGGCGACGAACTCCACTTCGACCTGGAGGCCGTCGGGGAACGGCGCACCCGGTTCACGCTCACCCACGTGCTCGGCGAGACGAACACCGCCGCCCGCAACGGCGCCGGCTGGGAGGTGTGCCTCGCCGCCCTCGACGCCAAGGCACGCGGCGAACGCTTCGAGGGCCCGCATGCCGGGGTGAGCGCGCCCTGGAAGGAGTTCTACGCCGCCTACCTCGACGCGGGCGTGCCGTCCGGGGCGCCGGTGCCGGGGCTGGACTGACGGGGGCGGGCCGGCCGCCGCACGGGGGTGCCCGCGAGTTGCCCGGAGCGCGTGGGGGTGGATGAATCGGCTCAGGAGAGCATGGCGGTGGCGAGCCCGGGAGGAGCCGTGAAGCGGTGGCGGCGCGGCCTGCACCGCGCCTGGCGGTGGCTCCGGGTGCGGGCCCTGTTCGTGCACGGCCGTGAGCTGGAACTGTTGCACCGGGCCATGGGGTTCGCCACCCTGGCCCTGGTGACGCTGGCCCCGCTGCTGATCGTGGTCGCCGCCGCCGACCCGCTGGCCCGGGGCGGCTTCGCCGCCTGGCTCACCGACGGCATGGGCCTGTCCGGCGCGTCCGCCCGCGCGCTCACGGACGTCATCAGCCCGTCGCGCAACGTCATCGGCACGACGAGCGTCTTCAGCCTCGTCCTGCTCGGCGTCTTCGGTGTCACCTTCGGCGGCAGCGTGCAGAACGCCTACGAACGGATCTGGGGCCTGACCTCCGGCCCCTGGCACCGGGTGTGGCGGCAGGCGACCTGGCTCGTGGTGCTCACCGCCTACCTCTACCAGGAAGCCGCCACGAAGACGGCGCTGTCCGGGGGCCGGCGGATCGTGCTGTCCGCGGTGACCGGCGTGCTCTTCTTCTGGTGGGGGCAGCGCTTCCTGCTCGGCGGCCAGGTCCACTGGCGCGCCCTGCTGCCGGGCGCCGTCGCCACCGTCCTCGGCCTCTCCGGCCTGCGCGCCTTCTCCTACCTCGTCTTCACCCCGCTGATCGTCACCAACGCGCTCAGCTACGGCGCGGTCGGCACCGTCCTCGTGGTCGAGTCCTGGCTGATCGGCGTCGGGTTCGTCATCTACGGCGGAGCCCTGCTCGGCCGCTGGTTCTGCGCGCACCACTGGCCGTCCCTGCGCCCCCACCGGGCCGGAAAGGCCCCCCGGGGGCGGGGCGACCCCGACGACACCCCCTAGGCCATCTGCCTGCGCACCAGCTCGTGCAGCCGCCCGCCGGTGTCGGCGAGCAGGTCGGCCGGGCTGCCCTGCTGGACGACCTTGCCGTCCTCCATCACGATCACCCGGTCGGCGTCCAGGACCGTCGAGAGCCGGTGGGCGATGACGACGCGGGTCGCGTTCAGCTTGCGGGTGCTGTCGATGACGATGCGCTGGGTGTCGTTGTCCAGCGCGCTGGTCGCCTCGTCGAAGAAGAGGATGCGCGGGCGCCGGATCAGTGCCTGGGCGATCATCAGGCGCTGGCGCTGGCCGCCGGAGATCGCACCGCCCGCCGACACGATCGTGTGCAGCCCCATCGGCATCCGCTTGATGTCCTCCGCGAGGCCCGCCATCTCGGCCGCCGCCATCGCCTCCTCCGGCGTGTACGGCTCGGTGCCGCAGATGACGTCCAGGATCGAGCCGGTGAACGGCTGGGCGTGCTGGAGGACCACTCCGCACTGGCGGCGGACGGCGGACTGGTCCAGGGCCGCCAGGTCCTGGCCGTCGTAGAGGACACTGCCGGAGACCGGCCTGTCGAAGCCGATGAGCAGCCTCAGCAGGGTGGACTTGCCGCAGCCGCTCGGGCCCACGACCGCGACGAACTCGCCCGGCCGGATCGCGAAGGACACGTCGTCCAGGACCAGCGGACCGTCGTCGGCGTAGCGGAAGGAGAGGCGCCGGGCCTCCAGCGCGCCGGACAGCCGGCCCGGCCGGGTGCTCGCCGAGCGCACCTCGGGGGTCGCCTCGAAGACCGGCTTGATCTCCTCGAACAGCGGCAGCGCGGCCACCGCCGAGACGAAGGAGCCGGTCAGCTGGGTCACCGAGGTCAGCACCATCGTCACCGAGGTGTTGAAGGTGAGGAAGTCCGCCGCCGACATCGCGCCCTTCGCCGGGCCCGCCAGCAGCATGAACATCAGCAGCGTGACGATCGGCAGATAGACCGCGCCGAGCACCGACGAAAGGTTCTTGATCCGGCCGACCTTCTGCTGGAGCTCCCGGCTGCGCGCGAACTCCCGCGCCCAGGCGGCGTAGGCGTAGTTCTCGGCCGCCGCGACCCGCAGCTTGGGCAGCCCGCGCAGGGTCTGGTAGGCCTGGTTGTTCAGCTTGTTGCCGAGCACCACGATCCGCCGCTGCCAGCGCACCTGCCACAGCCCGAGCCCGAGGAAGACGGCCCCGATGACGACGAGCATGCCGAGCGCGGCCATGGCCATCGGCACGCTGTACCAGAACAGCATGCCCAGGTTCATCGCGCCGATCGTCACCGACTGCGCGACCACGGGTCCGACGCCCGCCAGCAGCCGGCGGATCGTGCTGATGCCCATGGCGGCGCTGGCCAGTTCACCGGTGGAGCGCTGGGTGAAGAACCGGGTGGGCAGGCGCAACAGCCGGTCCCAGACGGCCGGTTGGAGCGCCGCCTCGATACGGCCCTCCAGGCGCAGGATGGACAGGTTCTCCAGCAGGGTGAAGGCCGCCGCCACCACGCCGCTCACCATCACGGCCAGGCACACCTGGACGATCAGGCCCGACTGCGCCGTCGGCACGTACTCGCCGAGCACCTTGCCGGTCGCGACCGGGACCAGCGCGCCGATCGCCACCGTCACCAGCCCGGCGAGGAGCAGCCCGACCAGGTCGCCGCGGGTGCCCTGGAGGCTGAACCGCAGCAGTCCGAACGGGGTGAGCGCCTTGTCGGGCAGCGGCCGGTAGAACATCACCGCACGCGGCTCGAACTCCTCCGCGTTCGCCTTCTCGATCGGCGTCTCGCGCCCCGTGCCCGGATGCACGGCCACATAGCCGCCGCGCCGCCACAGCAGCGCGACCGGCGCCCCGGACAGCGCCCGGTGCCCGACCAGCGGGCCCACGTTCTCCCGCCACCAGCGCCCGTCCAGCCGTACGGTGCGGGTGCGCACCCGGGAGGCGAGGGCCACCCGCTCGACCGGGTCGAGGCGTTCGCTCTCGGTGCCGCTCTGCGCGGGCTCGGCGAGGGTGATCCCGGCCGCCTCGGCGACCAGCTTGCAGGCCGCGTACCCGGCGTCCGCGTCGGCGGCCGTGGTCCGGCGGGCCGAGCGGCGGCCGATGGAGGCGAGCAGCGTCTGGTCGGCCTGGGCGCGGACCTCCTCACCGGCCTTGATGCCGGCGGCGGCCCGCGTCTCGTGGGTGCGCTCCAGCTGCTCGATCCACCGGTCCAGCGCGGTCAGCAGCCGGTACTGCTGGTCCACCATGGACTGCCACAGCGCCGGGTCCATCAGCAGATCGGCGGCGGCCTCCGCGCCGTACAGGGAGCCGTACTGCACGCTGCCCGGCGGCACCTGCATCCAGAACACGTCGTCGTCGGTGGGCGCCTGGGAGCGGTCCTCGGCCATCGGGGCCTGGAAGAGGACGGACAGACCGCGGCCGACGCCGAGCGCGACCGCGTACTCCAGCGGGCTGGTGGCGGGCGGGACGTACTGCGGGTTGCCGTACTCGTCGTACGACCAGGTCTGCGTGTTCGCGGGCTGGTACAGCTCGCGCAGGTTGACGCGGTGCAGCACACAGTCGCGCACCGGGCGGGCGACGAGGGTGTGCTGGGGGCCGGCGACCGGGCCGAGCAGCAGGGTGCCCGCCTCCAGCCGGCCGAGGTGGTGCCAGTGGCCCTGCTGCGCCGCGTCCACCGCGAACAGGTCCAGCGCGCCGGCCGCGACCAGCCACAGCACCTGCGGGCCCTCCAGGTCCACGCGGTTGAAGCCCGCGCAGTCCACGCGCGCGCCCAGCGAGCCGAGCGCGCCGAGGACGAGGTCGCCGTCGTACCCCTCCTGAACAGTCGTCATCTCACCGCTCCCTGACCAGTGCCGCGTACGCGCCGCCGTGCGCCACCAGCTCCTCGTGCCGCCCGCGCTCGACGACCGTGCCGTGCTGGAGCACGACGATCTCGTCGCTGTCGCGGACCGTGCTCAGCCGGTGCGCGATCACCACACAGGCGCAGCCGCGCCGGCGCAGGTTGTCCATCACGACCAGCTCGGTCTCCGCGTCCAGCGCGCTGGTCACCTCGTCCAGCACGAGGATGCTCGGCCGGCGCACCAGCGCCCGCGCGATCTCCAGGCGCTGGCGCTGCCCGCCGGAGAAGTTGTGGCCGTCCTGCTCGACCTTGCTGTGGATGCCGCCGGGCCTTCGCATGACGACGTCGTAGAGCGCCGCGTCCTTCAGCGCCTCCACCACGGCCTCGTCCGGGATGGACGGGTCCCACAGGGCGATGTTGTCGCGGACCGAGCCCTCGAAGAGGAACACGTCCTGGTCGACGAAGGAGACGGAGGAGGCGAGCGCCCCGCGCGGGATGTCGTCCAGTCGGCGGCCGTCGATGCGGATCACGCCGTCCCAGGGGGCGTACAGGCCCGAGATCAGGCGGGAGACCGTCGACTTGCCGCTGCCCGAGCCGCCGACCAGCGCCACCTGCTGCCCGGGACCCACGGTCAGGTCGAAGCCGCTCAGCAGCGGCTTGTCCAGCGGGCTGTAGCCGAAGGTGATGTTCTCCAGCTCGATGTGCCCGTGCAGCCGGCGCGTGGAGTCGCCGCCGCCACCGGGGCGGGCGTAGAGCGGGTCGGCCTGGAAGTTCTCCACGTCCTTCAGGCGGGCCACGTCGGCCGCGAAGTCCTGGATGCGGCCCGCCACGCCGTTGAGCCGGGTGAGCGGGGCGGTGAAGCGGGTCACCAGCGACTGGAAGGCGACCAGCAGACCGACCGAGATGTGCCCCTCGACGGCCTTCATGCCGCCGATCCACAGGATCAACGCGCTGTTGAACGTCGCGAGCGCGGGTGCGACCACGCCGAGCCAGGCGCTCGGCACGCCGAGCCGCTGCTGCTCCTCCAGCGTGGTGGCGTGCTGCCCGGCCCACTTGCGGAAGTAGCCGTCCTCGCCGCCGGTCGCCTTCATCGTCTCGATCAGCTGCAGACCGGTGTACGAGGTGTTCGTCAGCCGTGCCGTGTCCGCGCGCAGCTTCGCCGTCCGGGTCGCCCGCAGCCGTACGACGAGGCGCATGGCGACCACGTTGAGCAGGGCCACGCCGATGCCGACGAACGTCAGCTGCGGGTCGTAGGTGTAGAGCAGCACGGCGTACAGCACGACGACGATCGCGTCCACGCCCGCCGCCGCGAGGTCGCGGGCCAGGGTCTCGGCGACCTGGTCGTTGGACTGCAGGCGCTGCACCAGGTCGGCCGGGGAGCGCTGGGAGAAGAAGGTGACCGGCAGCCGCAGCAGATGGCGCAGGAAGCGGGCGCTGGACAGGGTGGAGGAGATGATCCGGCCGTGCAGCAGGTTGGCCTGCTGGAGCCAGGTCAGCACCAGGGTGAGCAGCACACAGGTGCCCATCGAGGCGAACAGCACGCCCAGCAGGGACGTCCGGCCGCCGATGAGGAACGTGTCGATGTAGGTGCGGCTGAGCGCGGGCACCGTGGCGCCGACCGCGACCAGCAGCAGGCTGGCGAGGACGGCGGCGGGCAGGGTGCCGGCGGTGCCGCGCAGCCGGGCCGGCATCGCGCCGAGCACGCCCGCCTTGCGCCCGCCCTTGCTGAAGCCGTCGCCCGGCTCCAGCACCAGCACCACACCGGTGAAGGAGCCGTCGAACTCCTCCATGGGAACGAACCGGCGGCCCTTGGCGGGGTCGTTGATGTACACCCCGCGGCGGCCGAAGCGCCGGCCCATGCCGTCGTAGACGACGTAGTGGTTGAACTCCCAGAACAGGATGGCCGGCGCCGCGACCTCGGCGAGCGCGGCCAGGTCCATCTGCATGCCCTTGGCGGTCAGGCCGTAACTGCGGGCCGCCTTGAGCAGGTTGGAGGCGCGTGAGCCGTCCCGGGAGACACCGCAGGCGATGCGCAGCTCCTCCAGCGGGACGTGCCGGCCGTAGTGGGCGAGGACCATGGCCAGCGAGGCGGCGCCGCACTCGACGGCCTCCATCTGGAGGACCGTAGGGGTGCGGACGGTGCCGCCGCGGGGCCTCGGCACCGGCCGCTTGGCCGGGGCGGCCCTTCTGCGGCCGCGGGTGTCCTGGCCGGTTCCTGTCTGAGGGCTCACGGCAGCAGCCAATCGATCGGACGCTGGTCGGCCAGCTTGACCGAGGCGGAGGCGAGGGTCATCGAGTCGAGCCCGAACGGCGGCCCGTCGGAGGTGGACCAGCGATAGCCGCTCTTCGTCGCCGACGTGTCCAGGAGCACCGTGACGGCCACCGGGCGGCCCTTGCGGGTGAACTGCTGGCCGAGCTGGCTGTCGCCGAGGAACGCGGCGATCGACTGGGCGGACTGCGCCTCGCGGTCCACCGACTTCACCCGGCCGCGCAGCACGCCGTACGTCTGGGTCGGCACCGAGGAGACGGTGAGGTCGACCGAGGCGTGCGCGGGGATGGAGGCGCCGTCCTCGGCGGGGACGTAGACGGTCGCGTACAGCGGGTCCGAGGCGTGGGCGACCTTCTCCACGGAGGCGACGTTCGTGCCGGTCTGGATGATCTGCCCGATGGTGGCGGCGAGCGCGCTGACGCGGCCCGCGGCGACGGTGCGGACGACCGAGTCGCCCTGCACGGTACGGACCTTGAGCACGGGCGCGTTCGCGGGCAGCTGTTCGCCCTGCTGCGCGAGGACGGCCGTGACCTGGCCGGAGACCGGGCTCTGCAGGAGGTAACTGCCCTGGCCGTGCGTGAGGATGGCGGGCGCGCTCACCGTGGAGGCGACCGAACCGGTCACCGCCCAGACGGAGGCCGCGGCCATGACGACGACGGTGACCCCCAGCGCGAGCCAGCCCTGGGGACGGGCCAGGCGCACCGGAAGGTCCAGCTCTTCCGGCGACTGGAGCTTGGCGAGGGCCTGTTGGCGGAACTGCACGGGACTTCCCTCACCCGAGATGAGACAGCGTTACGACGAAGGGACCGGCACCCGCCGAGGAACCGAGGGACACGGTCCGGCTCCCGCGGGCGGGCACCCGAGAGCCCCGGAGCCGGGAAACGGCTCCGGGACTTCGGTTGACACTGGGTGCGATCAGAGACCGGCGACCAGGTCGGTGACCGGCTGAACGTTCAGGCCGGTGACGCCCTCGACGGTGCTGATGCCGGTGTTGACCAGGCCGGAGACCGGGGCGATGCCGTTGACGGCGCCCGTCACGGTGTTGAGGGCGTTCACGGACAGACCGCCGGAGACGTTGTCCAGCTCGGCGTCCGAGATCTCGACGGTCTCGACCTGGGGGGTGGAGTTCATGATGGAACTTCCCTTCCTAAAGGATATTTCACAAGGGGGGAGCGGCCCCCTCTGGGGACAGACGGACGGCCGCGACCGCGGGCGGCCGACCCCCGTGGCCCGGAGGCCGCAGCGCCCTGCGGTGCGATGGATCAAAGCACGCAGGCTGGGCACGCTTCCAATCAATCCACGCGCTCACCAGGGCACTTGGCTCGGGAACGGGCTCATCCGTGCAGGTACGCGCACGGCTTGTCGGCGACTCCTTCACAAGCCGCGCGGCATCGTCGCAATCGCTTGCTGGTCTTCCCCTTGTCTTACCGACGGCGAATCCGGCACTCCGCGCCAAAGCCGTGTCCGGGGACGCGGGGATGTGCAGATCCGTCGCCGTCGGTGACCCGCGTGGGTATTGGATGTGCAGATTCGCTGAAGCCGGGATTCCGTTACGCGCGTGAAACGGACCGTTACTGATCGGTAGCGGACCGTGTCGGATCGGAGTCGGTTGAGAGCCGACTCGGGGCCGACGGGGAGCCGGCCGGGGAGCCGCCGGGCGTCAGTCCAGGATCGCGTACACGGTGCTCGCCCGGGCGGCGAGCGCCCCCGAGTCCGCGTCGGACAGTGTGACGTCCGCGAAGGCCATCCGGCGGCCCAGTTTCGTCAGGACCGCTTCGATCAGGACATCCGCGCCGGTCACCGGCCGCTGGAACGACGTGGACTGCTGCACCGTCGTCATCGGCACGAAGGCGCCCCGCGCGGCCGACACCGCGATCACCGTCGCCGTGTCGGCGGCCGCCATGAGCGCCTGCCCCGACAGCCCGCCGCCCTCCCGGGCCAGCCGCTGCGACCAGGGCAGACGCAGCACCGCCCGGTCCTCGCCGATGCCTTCGACACTCAGCCCGAGATCGCGCACCCAGGGCGCGAAGCGGTCGGCGAGGATCGTGTCGGCTTCGGCGGTGGTCATCGTCATATGGGCGATTGTTCCCAGCTGCCCCCGCCACCACGCCCACCGCGGCCGACCCTGGCCGATTCCCCCACCCCGTACGGCAGTTGCGCCGCCCGTTTGAACACGGCGCGCGCCCGGTGCGTACGTACGGCCATCCAGGCGCCGAATCGAACTGCCCAAGAGCGGCAGACCCCCGTCCCCAGGAGGTCGAGAAGTTGAGTCACAAGCGAATGCCCAAGCGCAAGGCCGCGATAGCGGTGGGCGGTGTCGCGGCGCTCGGAGCGGCGGCTCTCCTGCTGCCCAACGCCATGGCGTCCCAGGACAAGAACGACACGAACGCCGCGGGCACCCTCGGCACCGCGCGGACCCTGAAGGCCTCGGACGCCTCCGGCCTCGCCGCCCAGCTCGAAAAGACCCTCGGCACCGCCTTCGCCGGCTCGTACTACGACAGCGCCAAGCAGCAGCTCGTCGTGAACGTGGTCAACGGCGACAACACCCTGACGGCACAGGCGAAGAAGGCGGGCGCGATCGTCCGCGAGGTGCAGAACAGCACCAAGGCGCTCAGGACCGCCGCCGGGACGCTCAAGACCAGGGCGACGATCCCCGGCACCTCGTGGGCCGTCGACCCGCGCACCAACAAGATCCTCGTCACCGCGGACTCCAGCGTCACCGGCGCCAAGTGGAACAGGCTGCAGTCGACCGTGCAGAGCCTCGGCTCGAACATAGCGACCCTGAAGAAGTCCGCCGGCACCTTCAAGACCTTCGTCTCGGGCGGCGACGCCATCTTCGCCCAGACCCAGCAGGGCGGCGTCCGCTGCTCCCTCGGCTTCAACGTCACCGCCTCCGACGGCAGCCCCGCCTTCCTGACGGCCGGTCACTGCGGGGTCGCGGCCAAGGACTGGTCCGACTCGCAGACCGGCCAGCCCATCGCCACCGTCGACCAGGCGAAGTTCCCGGGCAACGACTTCTCGCTCGTCAAGTACAACGACAAGACCACCCAGGCGCCCAGCGAGGTCAACGCCGGCAACGGCCAGACCGTGCAGATCACCAAGGCCGCGGACGCCACCGTCGGCGAGACCGTGTTCCGCATGGGCTCCACCACCGGCCTGCACAACGGCCAGGTCACCGGCCTCGACGCCACCGTGAACTTCGCGAGCGAGACCGTCCCGGGCGGCACCGACACCGTCAACGGCCTCATCCAGACCAACGTGTGCGCCGAGGCCGGCGACAGCGGCGGCTCCCTGTTCACCCAGGACGGCAGCGCGGTCGGCCTGACCTCCGGCGGCAGCGGCGACTGCACGAGCGGCGGCGAGACCTTCTTCCAGCCGGTCACCGCCGCCCTCCAGGCCACCGGTGCGACGCTGGGTGCCGGCGGCAACGCGGGCAACGGCGGCGCGGGCGGCCAGTCCGGCTCCGCCGCCCCGTCGGCCTCGGCGAGCGACCCGGCCGGCGCCGGCGGCGCCCAGATCGGCGGCTCCGCCGACCCGTCCGCCTCGGCCACCGACCCGTCCGGCAGCGCCGGGGCCGGCGCCGGTGGCAGCGACCAGTCCGGCGCAGGAACCGGTACCGGCACCGGCGATCAGTCCGGCAGCGGCACCGCGAGCACCGCGAACAACGGCTCGTCCGTGACCGGTTCGAACTGACCCCGAGCCGACCGGCTCACGGTCCGGCCCTCCGGCGGGAGGGCCGGACTCCTCTCCCGTCACGGGGAGTCAGACAACGGGGCAGGCCCGCAGCAGCAGCACCGCCACGTCGTCCGCCCGGCCCCGGGCCGCCGCACTGTGCCGTACGACCTCGTCCGCCAGGTCCTCCAGCGGCCGCTGCCCGCACTCCGACAGCAGACCGCCGAGGTCGACCAGCGCGTCCTCGATGTCGATGCCGGGGGACTCCACCAGGCCGTCGGTGTAGAGGAGCAGCACCGAACCCGGTGCGAGGGACACCTCGGTCGTCGGATACACGGCGCCCGCGTCGATCCCGAGCAGCGGGCCGCCCGCCAGGTCCAGCACCCGCACCCGGCCGTCCGGCCGCCTGAGCAGCGGCGGCGGATGCCCCGCCCGCGCCATCACGGCCCGCCCGCGCGCCGGATCCAGCCGCAGATACAGACAGCTGGCGAACAGGTCCGCGCCGAGGTCGATCAGCAGCCGGTTGGTGCTGCTCATCACCTCGTGCGGCTCCTGCCCGACCGTGGTGTACGCCCGCACGCCGGTACGGATCTGCCCCATCAGGCCCGCCGCCGTCACGTTGTGCCCCTGGACGTCCCCGATCACCGCCGACGACAGCGGCAGCGTCGGCACCAGATCGTAGAAGTCGCCGCCGATGTCCATGCCGTGCATGGCCGGCAGATAGCGGGCGGCGGCCTCGATGCCGGGCGGCGGCACCAGCGAACTGGGCAGCAGGGCCTGCTGGAGGCCGTGCGCCAGCCGGTGCTTGGCGTCGTAGAGCCGGGCCCGCTCCAGCGCCTGCGCGATCAGCCCGCCGAGGGAGGTCAGCACGGCCCGCTCGTCGGCGGGGAAGACATGCGGCTCGGCGTACGCCAGCACGCACGTGCCCACCGGCCGGCCGGACGCGATCAGCGGCAGATACGCCCAGGCCGCGAAGCCGTCCGGGGTCTCGTGCCGCTGCGGATACAGCCGCTCCAACTGCTCCCGCGAGTCGAAGAACGCGGGCACCCCGCTGGTCAGGGCATGGGTGCCCGGGGTGCGCTCGGCCAGCGGCAGCCCGTCGAACCGCTCGACGATGTGCGGGTCGTCGTACCCCCGGTGGCCCAGCACATGCAGCCGCCCGCCCTGCGAGCCGAGGATCACCATCGCCTGCCCGCCGACCGCCGGGGTCACCTCGTCCCACACCAGCTGCACCACGTCCTGCACGCCCACCGCCTCGGTCAGCGCGCCCGCGAGGCTCAGCACCTGCGAGATCGTCACCAGCCGGGACGGCGCCGGACCGGCCCGCGGCGCCTCCTGCGCCATGTCCGCCACGGCCCGGGCCCGGGTGATCCGCACACTCAGCCCGCTGCGGCTGGGATACATCCGGAACGACAGCCACTCGCCCGGCGGACGCAGCGCCACGAACGACGTCACCTGCTGGCTGAGCAGCGCTCCCCGGTAACGGTCCTCGTACATCGGGTCGTTGAGCCAGGGCACCGACGCCCACGGCAGCGTCCCGAGCAGCTCCCCGGCCGTCCGGCCGAGCAGTTCGGTGGCGGCCGCGTTGGCGAACGCGATCCGGCCGTTCAGATCCAGCGACAGCAGCCCGTAGGGCAGCCGGGCCACCATCCGCACCGCCTCGGCCGAACCCGCCGTGCCCGTCGTGCCCGCCGCGACCGCCGGCAGCGGCGCCGCCAGCACGTCGACCTCGGGGCCGAGCGGCCGGTTCTGTGCCGCGTCCCGTTCCAGCCGGAGCGCCAGCCGGTCGCAGGCCGCGGTCAGATCGGCGCGTTCGACATCCGACAGCTCCGGCGGATGCGCACCCGGCCACGTCACGAACACCGCGCCGTACAGCCGGTTCCCGGTCGCCACCGGCATCGCGGCCAGCGCGAACGGGTACGGCAGCACCAGCGCGATCCGCGGATACCGGCCGGCCATCTCCTCCTCGCCGCCCACCCACACCAGCCGGCGCTCGCGCGCCGCGTCGGCGACCGGGATCCGCGCGCCCAGCCCGACCCGCTCCCACGGCGCCGCGAACGCCCGGGGCATGCCCGCGTGCACCGCCATCTCCAGGACCTGCTGGTCGGGGCGGAGCAGATACACCGCGCCGGAGTGGGCGCGCACCTCCTCCAGCATCGAGGCCAGTGCGAGCGACAGCACCGGCCGGGCGGCCACCGTGTCCTCGGCCGCCGGTGCCGGTACCGGCCCTGAGCCCGGCCCGTCGGACACGCCACCACCTCCTCGTACGGCCGCGCGTCGTGCCCCGGGGACCAGACTCCCTCGCGGGAGCGCGCCGCGCACGGCGAGCGCCCCCAGCCCCGCCCTGCTCGCCCGTGCCACGGAGCCGCTGGCCAACCGGTCCGCCCGGACATGTGCCGCAGACATCGGAAGCGCGGGCGGCGTACGGGCGCTCCGCGTGCGCCCCCGCGCACCCTGATGGCCGATTCTCCGCGCCCGTGAACGCAGGACGCGCCCAAGAATGGGCAGGCGCTTTCCGCACCGACCGCACAGCGAGGGGACGAGCGGGCGGGCGGGTACGCGGGGGCGGATCGCGACGGTGGGGCCGGGCGATGAGCGCGGGGTACGACGAGCTTGCGAGGGGGCGGGCAGTGATTCGGTTGCTTCTGGTGCACGACGCGTGTCTGGTGCGGGCGGTGCTGGCGGAGTGGCTGGGCCGGGAACCGGGGCTGGACGTGGACGACACACCGTGGCGCGGCGCCGCGGCGAGGATACGGTCGTCGTCGCCGGACGTGTGCGCGGCGGACCTGGACTGCGTCGACGGCCATGGCATACCGCCGCTCGGCGATCTGTCCCCGGCGCGGGCCGGGGCGGGCCGGCCGCCGGCGCTGGTGGTCATGGCCCACGCGAACCGGCCGGGCCTGCTGAAGCGGGCCGCCGAGGCGGGCGCCCTCGGCTTCGTCGACAAGGCGGGCTCACCGGACCGGCTGCTGCGCGCGATCCGCAGCGTCGCCGCGAGGGAACGTTTCGTCGATGCCTCACTGGGCTTCGGCTTCCTCAAGGCGGCCCAGATGCCACTGACCAGACGCGAGCTGAGCGTGCTGTCGCTGGCGGCCGGGGGCGCGTCGATCGCGGAGATCGCCGGAAGCCTGCACCTGTCGCACGGCACGGTCCGCAACTACATGGCGTCGATCACCCGCAAGACGGGCGCGCGGAATCGGATCGACGCCATACGCATATCGCGGGGGGAAGGCTGGCTGTGACCGGTACCGGCTAGCGGGGGAGTGCGGTCGGTGACGGGGGGCGGCCGGTGGTGAGCTGCCGGTACAGGGCCGAGGTGCGCAGCAGGTCGTCGTGGGTGCCGCAGGCGGTGTGCGCGCCGTCCATGACCAGGATCCGCCCGGCCCGGCGGGCCGAGCCGAGCCGGTGGGCGACGACCAGCAGCGTGCCGCCCGGCCGCCCGGCGAAGGCCCGCTCGGCGCGTGCCTCCGCCGCCGGGTCGAGATGGCAGGTCGCCTCGTCGAGTAGGGCGAGCGGGGCGGCGCAGAGATAGGCCCGGGTCAGCGCGATCAGTTGGCGCTCGCCGGCCGACAGCGCCGTCGGCTCGACCCGGGCGTCCGGCCCGCCCAGCGCCCGCAGCAAAGGGGTCAGTCCGACGGCGTCGGCCGCGGCCAGCAGCTCGGCCTCCGGTACGGGGCCCGGCCGGAAGAGGGCCAGGTTCTCGGCGAGGGTGCCGCCGTGGACGTAGGCCTCCTGGGGGATGAGGACGGTCGCCTGCGGCGCGGGCACGGGGTGGCCGTGCACGCGGATCGTGCCGTGGTCCGGGGTGAGCTGGCCGGCGATCAGGCTGGTGAGTGTCGACTTGCCGATGCCGCTGGGGCCCACGACGGCCAGGTGGGCGCCGGTGGGCAGGGTGAGGTCGAGGCCGTCGAGGATCGGCTCGCCGGCGGAGCCGTAGGCGAAGGTGAGGGAGGTGAGGGCGAGGGCGGGCGCGGACCGGGTGCTTGCGATGGGCGGGCGGGTGCGGGTCCGTGGTGGCTGGTCGCGCCCCGCCGCGGAGCCGCTGAGGGACGCGGCCCCGCGCCCCTGGGCCGGTTGCGCCTCCCGGAGTCGAACGGTGCGCGGTCCTCGGCTCGTCAGGCGGCGCAGCACCACCGTCAGGCGCGAGCCGCTCGTGCCGAGGCCGTGGACCAGGTTCTGGAGTGCGGGGAGCAGGGACTGGGTGACGTAGGCGAGCGCGCCGACCAGGGCGCCCGCGGTCACGCCGTGGCGCAGCAGCCAGGGGGCCGTGACCAGGAGCAGCACCACGGGCAGCTCGCCGCCGACGGCCAGCGCCGCCGTGCGCGCCAGGCTCCAGCGGGCCAGGGCGCGTGCGGTGGCCAGCTCGGCGTCGATCCGTCGCCCCAGGTCCGCCGCGACGCGCTCCTCGGCGCCGCACGCCGTGACGTCCCGCAGTCCGGGACACAGCGCGCCCAGCTCCCGCGCGAGTGCCTCGTCGGTGGTGAGGAACGCCTCCTGACGGCGGGCCAGCGGTCGCAGCGTCACGGCGAACAGGCCCACCCCGGCCAGCAGCGGGGGCAGCACGACGGTCAGCAGCAGCGGGGCCAGCGAGAGCAGACCGATCAGGGCGCCGGCGGCCGTGAACAGGAACGAGCGCGACACCATCACCACGCCCGCGAGCGTGTCCCGGGCCAGTTCCACCTGCTGGGTGAGCCCGGACAGCGCGCCCGGGTCCGCCTCCCGCACCCCCCGCCCGACCACGGCGGTCACCAGCCGGTCCCGGGCCGGTTCGACCAGCTCGGCGACCACGCCGTAGACCCGCCCGGTCCCGTACGCCCCGGCGCACACGGCGAGTCCCGCCGCCCCCAGCCACCCCAGCCCGGTCCGTACGCTTCCGGCCAGGAACCCGGCGTCCAGCGCCCGCGCGAGCGCGTAACCGACGACAAAGGTCTGCCCCGCCTCCAGCACGGACCACGCCCCGAGCCGCACCAGGACCCGCCACCGGTCCCGCAGGAACCGGGCCACCCGCCCGCGCAGCGGTGCCGGACGCCCGCCGGCCGGATCCGCTGCCACCTCGCGCCGGTCCTCCTCACCGCGCACGCCGCTCAACTCCCCTCCTCGGCACGGCACATGAAGCACTCGGTCGCTCCGTTCCGATGGCTGTCCGGCCCATGTGCCCCCCATCAGCCCCGTTCCTCGCTTCGCGGCGCGGCCCCGGCGTCGCTCTCCCCCTGCACCCCGAACACCGCCCGGTACGCCGCGTCCCGCCACAGTTCCCGGTGGGTGCCCAGAGCCCGGACGCGGCCGTCGTCCAGCCAGGCGACGAGGTCCGCGCGGGCCGCTGTCGTCGGGCGGTGGGCGATCAGGAGGCGGGTACGGGCCGGGCCGGAGGCCAACAGGCTCTGGGTGATGCGGTGTTCCGTGACCGTGTCGAGGCTGGACAGGGCGTCGTCGAGGATGAGGAGGCGGCTCTCGCGGACGAACGCCCGGGCGAGGCCGAGGCGTTGGGACTCGCCGCCGGAGCGGGGGGCGTCGGCGACGCGGGTCGCGTAACCGTCGGGCAGTCTGCGGACGAAGTCGTCGGCGTGGGCGCGCCGGGCGGCCGACCGGACGGCGGCCGGGGTCCGGTCGGCGAGCCCGAGGGCGAGGGCGTCCTCGATCGTCGTGCCCAGCAGGGCCGGGCGTTCGAAGGCGTAGGCGACCGCGCGGCGCAACTCGTCGTGGGTCAGGCTGCGGAGGGGGACGCCGTCCAGCAGGACCTCGCCCGCGTCCGGGTCGGTGAGCCGGCCGGCCACCTCGGCGAGCAGGGACTTCCCGGCGCCGGAGCGGCCGACGAGCGCCAGGGTCGTACCGCCCGCAACGGTCAGATCCAGTCCGTCGAGGACCGCGCGGCCGCCCCGGACGGCGGTCACCGCCCGCAGCTCCAGCCGGCCGGGTCCGGGGGGCAGACGGCGGGTGCCGTGCTCCGGGCGGGGTACGGCCGTCACCTCGGCGAGCCGGCCGGTCGCCGCGCGGGCCCGGGCGAGCGCGGTCAGCCGGCCGACGAGCGCGCCGACGCCGGTCGCGAGCACCGCGTACCGGGAGGCGGCCAGCAGGTCGCCGACCGACAGCCGGTGCCGGGCGAGCAGCAGCCCGGCCACCGCGAGAACCGCGAGGTTCAGCAGCGGTGCCACGGTGACCGCCTGCGCGGCGGCCCGCCCCTGCACCTGCCACATCCGCCGCCCGGCGCGCGAGAGTTCGGGCAGCGGCGCCAGGACGCGGGCCGTCTCCCGGTCCGCCACGCCCGCCGCCCGGATCGTCCGGGAGCCGCCGATCGCCTCGGCCAGCGCCCCGGCGATCCGGCCCTGCACCCGCTGGTATTCGGCCACGCATTCCGTCGTGTCCCGGGCGAGGGCACGCAGCAGCAGGGCCAGGACCGGTGCTCCGGCGAGGAACACGGCCGCCAGCCACGGGTCGATGACGCCGAGCGCCACCACGCCCCCGACCGGCCCGGCGAGCGCGGAGAGCAGCACGGCCACCGCGCCCGGCGCCGTCCCGGCCTGCGCGGCGTTGCCGACCCCGCGCGCCACCAGGTCCCCGGCGCCGAACCGGGCCGTCGCGCGCGGGCCCAGCGCGAGGACGTGCCCGGTGACACGGCGGCGCAGCCAGGCGGTGGCGTGCGCGGTGGCCGTGCCGGTGAGCACGCCCGCGCAGCCGTCCAGCAGGGCGAGCAGCAGGACGACACCGGCACAGCAGGCGACCCAGCGGGCGGCCGGCGCATGGGCGAGGAGCAGGTCCAGGGTGTGGCCGAGGAGGGCCGGCAGCAGCAGGCCGGCGGCCGTGGCGGCCGTACTCACGGCGCACAGCGCGGCACAGCGGGCGCGGCCGTGGCGCAGCACCGCCCGCGACAGGGCGCGGGCTGCCGCCGAAGTGCCGCCGTCGGGGCGGGAGTCGGCAGGCGGCGCACCGGGGCGGCCCCGGACGGCCCCTCCCCGGCGGAAGGGGGCCGTCCGGAGCCGGTGGATCACCCGCTCGGTCAGAGACAGAGCAGAATGCTCGCGGCGGAGACGCAGGAGAGCAGGCTCACGGTGCTCGCGCCGCCGCCGTCGTGCTCGTCGGAGTCGAGGGTCTGAAGGTCGAGCAGTGCCATGGCAGGGTCCTTTCCTTGTCGGGGACGGGGGTTGGATCACGGCTCCGTCCGTGCGGAGCCGCGTGCGGGGGCCGCCGGAGGCGGCGCGAGGAACGGCAGGTGCGCGGTGCGGGGGTCGTCGCAGGCCGCGGCGAGCGCGAGCAGACAGCCCGCCGTACCGGTGGCGAGGTCCATGGACAGACGCATCATCTGGTGCCCGGGGAAGGCGAGTTGGCCCTGGTAGTCCATGGCGAACCAGCCGAGCCCCTCGATCTGCCGCGCCAGCCGCTCCCGGTCGGCGCCGGGCGCCGTGGAGCGGGCGAGGTGCAGGATCATTCCGGCGCGGCCCTGGAACAGGCCGGGCTGGGCGTAGAAGCGTGAGGTGGCGGCGGTGAGGATGCCGGCCCGGGCGCGGGCGAACGCCTCGTTGTCCGTGTGCGCGAGGTAGTCGTCCAGGACCAGGCCGATGCCCGCGCTGCCGTCGCCGAGATAGGGCAGCGTCCGCCGGCCCTCATCCACCTCCAGGCCGCCGCCCGCCTTCTGGGTCACGCAGCAGTCCAGGTCACGGCGGAGCGCCACGGCCGCCGCGGCCAGATAGCGGTCCTCGCCGGTCTCCTGGTGGCGCCGCAGCAGGAACAGCGCCGGACCGCTCGCGCCGCGCAGCAGCCCGGCGCGTCGGCGCGGGGTGTCCGGCACGGGCTCGGCGAGCCGTCGTACGACGATGTCGGCGGCCTCGGCGGCGTGTTGCCGCAAGGACGGCTCGCCGGTGGTGTCCGCGAGCCGGCCGAGGACCAGGCCGAGTCCGGCGAGCCCGCCGTGCAGGTCGGAGGCGAGATTGCGCCAGTTCTCCCGCAGGATGCCGTCGACCAGGTCCAACGCCCGTTGCCGGTGGCCGAGCCGGTCGAGGACGAGGGCGACGCCGGCGAGGCCGTCGTACAGGCCGAGCGGGGTGCCGGGCGGCGGCGGGGCGGTGTGGTCGAGCAGCCAGCGCTCGCCCTCGTCGTAGCGGCCCGCGCCCGACGCCTCCAGGGCGTACAGGACCCCGGCCGCGCCGTGCGCGAGGCCGAGGCCGCCGCCGTCGGAGAACTGGGCGATGTCACCGGGGAACAGCCGGTCGTCGCGCTCCGGGGTGGCGGAGGCGAGGATCGCCTTCACCATCGAGTCGCGGCTGTACGGCCAGTCGCCCGGCACCACGGGCGGGGCGGTGCGGGCGCGTCGGCCGCCCGCCGTGTCCCGGGTGATCTCCGCGACCGCCTCGTCCAGGAACTCCCGTGGTACGTCCGGGAATTGGTCCGCGATGACGTCCGCGAGATGGGCGGCCTTGCCGCGGTCCACCACGAACAGCGTGGTCACCGGCAGGAACAGGGCGAGCCGCAGACAGGCCAGCGCATAGCGGTCCACGTCCGGGCCGCGGCGGTCCGGCGGGGCGAAGAAGCCGGGATGGGCGACGGTCTGCCGGGCGTTCTCGGCGGCGGGGGCGGCGGCCTCGAAGTCGATGAGATGCACGGACTGTTCGTCCTCGGCCACCATGATGTTGAAGACGTGCAGGTCGTTGAAGACCAGCCCGCACGCGTGCACCGCCTCGACCGCCCGTTCCACCGCCGCGTGGATCCGCAGCGCCCACGCCGTGTACGCGGCGACCCGCGCCGGGTCGGGGTCGGGGGTGAGCAGCGGATGCCGCTCGGCGAAGAAGGAGTTGAGCGGGCGGCCCGCCAGGAAGTCCATGACCAGGAACCGGTGCTCGCCGAGCAGGAACCAGTCCCGCACCCCGGGCACCACACCGGTCCCGGCGGCCCGCTCCAGCGCCGCCTTCTCCCGCTCCAGCCGGGTCACCGCGTCCGCGCCGTCGGCCGCCAGCCCCGCGTGCGGCCGGGCCTCCTTCAGCACCACCTTGCGCCCGTCGCGGGTGTCGGTGCCGGCGTACACCCCGCCGCCGTTGGAGAAGTGCAGCGCCTTCTCGATGCGGTACGGCAGCTCGCCGACCGTCGTGGTGTTGCGGGCCGCGAGATGCGGCCGGAGGAACGCGGGCAGGGTCACCCACTCGGGGACCTGGAAGGACGGCGCCCTGCGGTCCGGCACGAGCCTGCCCTCGCCGTCGGCCACCGCGAGGACCAGCGTGCCGCGCTCGTCGACGACGTACCGGCGGGCGAAGGCGCCGTAGCGGACGTAGAGCGGACCCTCGCCCCAGCGCAGGTCGGTGAGGATGTACGGCCCCTCGAACCCCGCCAGCAGGGCGCCCAGTTCGCGCAGGACCTCGTGCAGCCGCGTCTCGTCGGCCGGGTAGACGGTGACGAACTTGCCACTGGTGTCGCGGCCCGCGTACTTGGCGTTGCGCAGATGCAGCAGCTGCGGGCCCGGCACGAACTTGAAGGGGATGCGGCGCGGTACGCAGTAGTCCCAGACGATCTCGGCGATCCGCTCCGCGTTCGCGGCGGTCGCCGAGGAGTGGATCTTCCAGCCCTGGGCCGGCGCCGGCAGCGGCGCGCCGTCCGCGCCGAGCGGGGTCAGATTCAGCCAGTCTCCGGAGCGGGACGCGTGCCAGCCGTCCGGGACGGTGCGGCGCGCCGCCGTGAACTGGGCGGTCTGCGCACCGCCGGCGTCCGCGAGCCGGTCGGGCGTGTCGTAGAAGTGCCCGTCGGCCAGCGCGTACACCTCGTACCGCTTGTCCATGCCCCTCCGCCCGCGTCGTCCCCGGCACCCTCGGCACCCTTGTCCTCGGTCACCGGACCTTCGACCCGGTGACCGGAAGAGACACTCGCAGGCGTCGCACGGCCGCGGACAGTCACGACTGTCACGAGGTCACCGTGCGGAACTCACGGGTCAAGATGTGTTCGGCGGCTTTCGAGCGGATCCGGGCCCGCGCGGCCCCGGGCGTTCCCCAGGGCCACCCGTAGCGTTCACAGGGGCTGCGCAGGAGCCTCACACGCGCTGTAATGGCGAACGTGGTGAGCGAGGGCGCGGCGGTCGGCGGTACGAGGACGGGGCCGGAGCGCGCCGCAGCCGCTCTCGACGCCCTCGGCGCCTCGCCCGGCACCCCGGACCGGCTCCACCGCGTCCTCGAACAGGCGCTGGTGTTCGCCGGCGCCGCCTTCGTCGGCGTGTACACGCCCGGCGACGATCCCGCGCAGCTGTCCCTCGCCGAATCGGCTGGTCTGCCGCGCACCCTGTACGGGCTCCGCGACGGCTACCCGGCCGCCGGCACGTCGCCGGTCGCCGCGGCCCACCGCACCGGCCGCCCGCGGTGGCTCGGCCCCGAGGAACTGGCCGGGTGCCCCGAGGCGCGGCGCACGCCCTCCCCGGACTTCTCCGTGGCCGTCCTGCCGCTCGACCCGGCGGGCGCGGGCGTGCTGGTGGCCGTCAGCGAGCGTCCGGGCGGCTTCGGCACCGAGGACCGGGCCTGCCTGGAGCTGGTCGCCCGCGCGGTCGCCGTCCCCGCCCCGGCCGCCGCGGGGGAGCCCGGCGAGCTCTCCGAGAACGCCTTCGACCTGGCCATGGACACCGGCCGGGTCGAGGTCGGCGCCGCCATCCTGGGGCTGTTCGGGCTCGGCCGGGACTCCTTCGACGGCCGGGTGGAGACCCTGCTCGCGCGCGCCGTGCCCGAGGACCTGCCCGCGCTGATGTCCGTGGTCGAGGCCGACCACATGTCCATCGGCGACCGTGAGCTGGAGTTCCGCATCCTGCAGCCCTCCGGCGCGCCGCTGTGGCTGCGGCTGCGCGGCCGGCTGCTGTCCGGCGGGGAGGGCCGCCCGGCCCGGCTGGTCGGCACGGTCGCCGACGCCTCCACTCTGCGCTCCGACGTCACCGACGTGGCCCGGGTGCAGCGCCTGGCCGCCGCCCTCGCCACCGCCGGCACGGTCAAGGACGTCGGCCGGGCCGTCGTCGACGCCCTGCGGGTACCGCTGCGGGCCGACCGGATCGCGCTCGCCGAACTGGAGCACGACCGCCTCGTCGTCACCGTCCTCGACCCGCCCGAACCCGAGGCGTGGCCCGAGGTGTGGCGCACCGAATGGCGCACCGAGTGGCCCGACGCGCCGGTGCGCGCCATGCCCACGCTCGCGGCCGCGCTGCGCGAGGGCCGCGCCCGGATCTGGCCCGCCGGCAGCACCCTGGAGCCCGCCCTCGGCGAGGTCGGCCCCGGCGGCCTCGCCGTGCTGCCGCTGCCCGCCGCCGGCCGGGTGGCCGGCGCCTGCCTGATCGGCTGGGACGACCCGCACGACTTCGGCCCCGACGAACGCGCCCTGCTCACCGCCTGCGCCGCCCTGACCGGCCAGGCCCTGCTGCGCGCCCACGCCTTCGACGCCGAGCACGAACTCGTCGGCATGCTCCAGCGCACCCTGCTGCCGCGCCGCCTGCCCCGGCTGCCCGGCGCGGTCGCCGTCGCCCGCTACCTGCCCACCACCGCCGGGCTGGAGGTCGGCGGCGACTGGTACGACGTCATTCCGCTCGCCGACCACCACGTGGCCTTCGTCATCGGCGACGTACAGGGCCACAACGCGGGCGCCGCCACCCTGATGGGCCAGATGCGCACCGCGCTGCGCGCCTACGCCGCCGAGGGCCACACCCCGGACGTGGTCGTCGCCCACGCCAACCGGCTGCTGCTGGACATGGAGACCGACCTCTTCGCCACCTGCGCCTACGTCGACGTCGACATGGAGGAGGGCACCGCCTGGATCGTGCGCGCCGGCCATCTCGAACCGGTCCTGCGTCACCCGGACGGCAGCACCGAGATCCTGCGCACCGAGGGCGGGCCGCCGCTCGGCGTGACGGCGCAGGCGGACTTCCCGATGACCCCGCTGCGCCTGGCACCCGGCACGGTGGTCGCGCTGACCACCGACGGCCTGGTGGAGTCCGCGGACACCGACCTCGACACCGGCATGCAGCGGCTCGCCCACGCCCTGTCCGCCGCCGACCCCGCCCACCTCGGCCTGGTCGCCGACGCGCTGCTCACCGACGCCCACCGCGCCGACGACGTCGCCCTGCTGCTGATGCGCTACGACGGGATGGCCGTACGACCCCTGCGCGAGAGCTGGACGGTGTGGCGCGTACCGGAGGCGGTCCGGCACGCCCGCCGCTTCACCCGGCGCACCCTGCGCACCTGGGGCGTGAGCCCGGACACGCTCGACACGGCCCTGCTGGTGGTCTCCGAACTCGTCACCAACGCCCTCGTGCACACCGACGGCCAGGTCCGCCTCGACCTCAGCCTGGTCAACCACCGGCTCCGGCTGGCCGTCGCCGACGCCTCGCCGCGCAGCCCGGTCAAGCCCACGAGCATCGGCTGGGAGGCCACCGGCGGGCGCGGCATCCTGCTGGTGGAGGCGGTCTCGGCGGCCTGGGGGACGGTCCCGGTCAGCGGCGGCAAACAGGTGTGGGCCGATCTCGTGCCCGGCGGCTGACCCGCCACTCGGGTACGGGTACGCGCGCCCCCGGCAGGTCGAAGGGGCTCGCCCGACGGCCGTGCCTAGGGTCGATCGGCGTGGCACACACCTTCGAAGAACTGGTCGCGAAGCAGCGCGCCGCCGACGCGGCCCAGCGCACGGTCGACGAACTGCGGGAGGCTTACGGCCCGCCGGCCGAGCGGGGTATGACGGGCGCCCAGTCGGAGACCTACGAAACGGCGCTGCGTGCCTCGCGGGACCTGGCCCGCGAGGCGCAGACCGCGCTGAGCGACTACGCGAGGGAGACCGGCCGCACGCGCGCCGACATCGAGGCCGAGGTGGCCCGGGCGGCCGCGGAGCCGCAGGAGACATGAGCACGGCGGCAGGCGACACGAGCGGCGTCGGCCGTGGGGGTGGCGGGGAGGTGAGCCGCGCCGAGCGGCTGGTACGGGCCGCCGACGCCCGGCTGCCCGTCCTCGACGGCGGCCCGCTGCTGCGCAAGGCGTTCCCCGACCACTGGTCCTTCCTGCTCGGTGAACTCGCGCTCTACAGCCTGCTGGTGCTGTTCCTGACCGGCGTCTGGCTGACCCTGTTCTTCACGCCCGAGATGCGCGAGGTCGTCTACGCGGGCCCCTACGCGCCGCTGCGCGGGGTGCGCATGTCCACCGCCTTCGCCTCCACCCTGCACATCAGCTTCGACGTGCGCGGCGGACTGCTGCTGCGGCAGGCCCACCACTGGGCCGCGCTGGTCTTCGTCGCCGCGATCGGCGTGCACCTGCTGCGGATCTTCCTCACCGGCGCCTTCCGCCGCCCCCGCGAGCTGAACTGGGTGATCGGCCTGACCCTGTTCGTGGTCTCGCTCGCCGAGGGCTTCGCCGGCTACTCGCTCCCCGACGACCTGCTCTCCGGGACCGGACTGCGCATCGCACAGGGCATCATGACCTCGATCCCGCTGGTCGGCACGTACGTGGCCTTCTTCGTCTTCGGCGGCGCGTTCCCCGCGCACGACATCGTCACCCGGCTGTACCCGGTGCACGTCCTGCTGCTCCCGGGCGCCCTGATCGCCCTGGTCACCGTGCATCTGATCCTGGTGGTCCACCTCAAGCACACCCAGTGGCGCGGCGCGGGCCGCCGCGTGGACAACGCCGCCGGCAAGCCTTTCTTCCCCCAGTTCACGGCCTCCTCGGGCGGGCTGTCCCTCATCGTCTTCGGCGTCCTGGTGCTCCTCGCCGCACTCGCCCAGGTCAACCCGGTCTGGAACTACGGCCCCTACCGCCCCGACCAGGCCTCCACCGGCGCCCAGCCCGACTGGTACGTCGGCTTCCTGGAGGGCGCGCTGCGACTGATGCCGGCCTGGGAGACGAACCTCGCCGGACACACCCTGATGTGGAACGTCCTGCTGCCCGCCGTGGTCCTGCCCGGCCTGCTCTTCGCGGTGCTGTACGCCTATCCGTTCGTCGAGCAGCGCCGCACCGGGGAGTGGCGGCGCGAGCAGCACTTCTGCGACCGCCCGCGCGAACGCCCCGTCCGCACCGGCCTCGGCGTCGCGGGCATCGTCTGGTACGGCGTGCTGCTGCTGGCCGGCGGCAACGACGTCGTCGCGCAGACCTTCCGGATCTCCGTCAACGCCCTCACCTGGGTGCTGCGCGTCGCCGTGGTCGTCCTGCCCGTCCTCGCGTTCCTGGTGACCCGCTGGCTGTGCCGGGCCCTCACCGAGGCCGAGCGGGACCGGCTGGCGCGGGGTGTGTCCACCGGCGAGATCCGGCAGAACATCGCCGGCGGCTACGAGAGCGACCACGCACCCGTGGCGTCCTTCCGGCCCGGCGCCCCGCGCAGGCCCCTCACCGCCGCGCGTACTGGTACGCCATCCCGAACACCCCGCGAGCCAGCACCCCCAGACCGATGAGGAACAGCCAGAGCCCGTAGACCACCCCGCCGGCGCTCAGGGCGAACCCGAGCGCGGTGATGATCGGGAACATGCTCTCGTCCGGGAAGAACGCCACCGGTTCCGCCCCGTCGGCCACCTCCGCCTCCGCGCGGTCCTGCGCCCGGCTGCCCCGCCGCCGGTACTGGATCAGGCAGAAGAACGACACGAGCGCCGCCATCCCGCACGCGACGACCAGCGCGACCGTGCCCGTCTCGTCCCCGGACCACACCCCGTACAGCGCGGCGGACCCGCCGAAGAACAGCGCCACCCCGCCGAACAGCATCGACTCGGTCCTCATCCGGCCGTCTCCTCCCCGGCCCGGGCGGCCTGCGGATGGTGCAGGTCGAACGCGGGCGACTCCGAGCGGATCCGGGGCAGGGCCGTGAAGTTGTGCCGGGGCGGCGGACAGGAGGTGGCCCACTCCAGGCCCCGGCCCCAGCCCCACGGATCGTCGAGGGTGACCTTCACGCCCCGGGCGGCGGTGCGCCAGACGTTGTAGAGGAACGGCAGCGTCGAGATCCCCAGCAGGAACGCGCCCGCCGAGGACAGCGTGTTGAGCAGGGTGAAGCCGTCCGTCGGCAGATAGTCCGCGTACCGGCGCGGCATGCCCCCCGCGCCCAGCCAGTGCTGCACCAGGAAGGTCAGCTGGAACGCCGGGAACAGCAGCCAGAAGTGCAGCTTGCCGAGGCGCTCGTCCAGCATCTTCCCGGTGAACTTCGGCCACCAGAAGTAGAACCCGGCGAACATCGCGAACACCACGGTGCCGAACAGCACGTAGTGCAGGTGCGCCACGATGAAGTAGCTGTCGGTCACGTGGAAGTCCAGCGGCGGGGAGGCGATCAGCACCCCGCTCAACCCGCCGAGCAGGAACGACACCAGGAAGCCCATGGCCCACAGCATCGGCGTCTCGAACGACACCGATCCGTTCACCATCGTCCCGATCCACGCGAAGAACTTGATCCCGGTGGGCACCGCGATCAGGAACGACATCAGGGAGAAGAACGGCAGCAGTACCGCGCCCGTGGCGAACATGTGGTGCGCCCACACCACCGCCGACAGCATCGTGATGGCGACGGTCGCGCCGATCATCGGCAGATAGCCGAACTGCGGCTTGCGGGAGAACACCGGGACGATCTCCGAGATGATCCCGAAGAACGGCAGCGCCACGATGTAGACCTCCGGATGCCCGAAGAACCAGAACAGGTGCTGCCACAGGATCGCGCCGCCGTTCGCCGCGTCGAAGACGTGCGCCCCGAACTTCCGGTCCGCCTCCAGCGCGAGCAGCGCCGCCGCGAACACCGGGAACGCGGGCAGCACCAGGATCGAGGTGAACAGCACGTTCCAGGTGAACATCGGCATCCGGAACATGGTCATGCCCGGCGCGCGCAGACACAGGATCGTGGTGATGAAGTTGACCGCGGTCAGGGTCGTCGACACACCGGTGACCACCAGCCCCATCGCCCACAGGTCGCCGCCCGCCCCGGGCGAGAAGTAGGCGCTGTTCAGCGGCGCGTACGCGAACCAGCCGAACGCGGCGGCCCCGCCCGGCACCAGGAAGCCGGACACCACCATCAGCGCCCCGAACAGGTACATCCAGTACGACATCGCGTTCAGCCGCGGCAGCGCCAGGTCCGGGGCGCCGATCTGGAGCGGCATCACCGCGTTGGCGAACCCGGCGAACATGGGCGTCGCGAACAGCAGCATCATGATCGTGCCGTGGATGGTGAAGAACTCGTCGTAGCCGTGCTCGTTCAGGAACTGGAGCCCCGGCCGGGCGAGTTCGGCCCGCATGCCGAGCGCCAGCAGCCCGGCGAACAGGAAGAAGCAGAACGCCGTGACCATGTACAGCCGGCCGATCACCTTGTGGTCGGTCGTGGCCGCCCAGCGCAGCAGGGTCCGGCCGGGCCGCGGGGCGGGGGCCGTGTACCGTTCGACGGCCTCACGGCTGTCGGACATCTGTGGTAGTTCGGTCATCCCGGGCGACGCTACTCCGGGTGCCCGAACGCCCCGCCCGCGCCACGCCTGGGCACCGCCCGGCAAACCGCCGTCGATGTCCGGGGCGCAGGGGCCGGGGCGGTCGGGCGGTGCTCAGGCGTGGGTCTTGGCCAGCAGTTCCAGGACCTCGGCGGTGGTGCCGCTCTCGCCGAGCCGCGGGAAGATCCGCTCCACGCTGTTCGCGTGCGCCTCGGCGTCGGCGTCGGCCATCGCGTCGGTGGCGAGGGTGACGTGGTAGCCGTGCGCGTACGCGTCACGGGCGGTGGACTCCACGCCGATGCTGGTGGCGATGCCGGTCAGCACGATCTGCGTGATGCCGCGCCGGCGCAGCTGGACATCCAGGTCGGTGCCGTGGAAGGCGCTCCAGTTGTGCTTCGTGACGCGGATATCGCCGGCGTGGCCGTTCAGTTCGTCGACGATGACGTCCCAGCCCTCGGCGAAGGCGAGGCCGCGGGCCTGGCGCTCGGTACGGCCGGGCACGACGTCCCCGCCGTCGGCCGAGAAGGAGACGCGGACCAGGACCACCGGGAGGTTCCGGGCGCGGAAGGCGTCGGCGAGTTCCGCCGTGCGCGCCACGACCTCGGGGCCGGCGTACGGCTGGGTGGGCATGGCGGCGATGCCGTTCTGGAGGTCGATCGCGACGAGGGCGGTACGGGGGTCGAGCGTGGTGAGCGACATGATCGGTCAGGCCTTTCCGAGCGGTGCGGTGGGGGAGGGGTGAGCCGACCGGGGAAACGGTCCGGCAAGGTCGTCGCCGGCAACAGGACGGAGCGGGCGAGCGGGAAGGGGGCCGGGCGCGGAACGGCCCGGGCGCCTCGGCGGGCGGGGCGCCGCAGGCGACGCCGGTCGCGCCGATGGGCACCAGCGCCACGGCGGTCATATACGGCGGTCATCGAGGAGTCGACCTCAGGGGCGGATTGGTCCGCTCCGTGCGTCCGGCGAGCCTCGCCGCCACGGTCGTATCAGGGCTCCGACAGCCGGTCCATCAGCTCCAGCACCCGGAGGACGGCCTGCCGCTCCTCCTCCGTGTACCGCTCCTGGAAGGCGCGGGCCAGCCACTCGCTGCGCGCCTGCCGGTTGCCCTCCACGCGGGCCCGGCCGGCCTCGGTCAGCGTGACCAGCTGGCGGCGGCCGTCGGCCGGGTCGGGGGCGCGCAGGATCAGCCCCTGCTGTTCCAGGGCGGCCAGTGTCGTCGCCATCGACTGCGGGCGTACGCCCTCGGTGGCGGCGAGGGCGCTGGCCGTGGCGGCGCCGTGCTTGCCGACCAGGGTGAGCGCCGACTCCTGGGACGGACTGAGATCGGTGTCCTGCGCGACCTCGCGGAGCCGGCGCCGCAGCCGGCTGAAGACCACGCGCAGATCGCGCGCGGCGCGGGTGGCGGAGTCGGAGGTGTCAGCCATGCCCACCAGCGTAGGTCCGACAGCCGAAACTGTCCAGCTCGAACTGTTCAGTTCCGGCTGATTGATTTGGCGTCCGCCGGCCGTGACTCGATTAGGTTGGCCGGGTGCGTCTGCTGATGATGTCCGACACCCACCTGCCCCGGCGCGCCAAGCGGCTCCCGGAACAACTGCTGGCCGAACTCCCGCGCGCGGACGTGGTGTTCCACGCCGGTGACTGGGTCGACACCGCCACCCTGGACCTGCTGGAGAGCCGCAGCCGCCGTCTGATCGCGGTCCACGGCAACAACGACGGCCCCGAGCTGCGGGCCCGGCTCCCCGAGGTGGCCCACGCCGAACTGGACGGCCTGCGCTTCGGAGTCGTGCACGAGACCGGTCCCGCCCAGGGCCGCGAGGCCCGCTGCGCCGCCCGCTTCCCCGACCTCGACGTGCTGGTCTTCGGCCACAGCCACATCCCCTGGGACACCACCGCCCCGACCGGCCTGCGCCTGCTCAACCCGGGCTCCCCGACCGACCGCCGCCGCCAGCCGCACTGCACCTACCTCACCGCGACGCTCGCCGACGGCACCCTCACCGACGTGACCCTGCACCGGCTGCCGCAGCGGTAGCGGCCCTGTGCCAGGATGCCGGGATGATCTCTGACAACGGCATACCGGGGGACGTCGTTCCGGCGGGTCGCATGGCCGGCGGCGAGCAGCCCGTGCTCGCCCTGCCCGGCGGACTTCAGCTGCGCCCCTGGCGCCCCGACGACGCCGGCACCCTGCTGACCGCTGCCCAGGACCCCGCGATCCGCCGGTGGAACCGGCTCGCCGTCGACAGCCGTGAGGACGCGCTCGCCAGGATCGAGCGGATGCACGCGCGCTGGCGAGCCGAGACCTTCGCGGTGTGGGCCGTCGCCGCGCCGGGCGGACCCGCCGTCGGACTGTGCGCATGGGGCGACATCGATCTGCACGAGGGCAGTGCCGAGATCGTCTACTGGCTCCTGCCCGAGGCACGCGGCGGCGGCGTCGCCGTCGAGGCCACGCGCAGGCTCAGCCAGTGGGCCCTCGACGACCTGGGCCTGCACCGCCTGCGCCTGTGCCACTCGGTCGCCAACCCGGCGTCCTGCCGGGTCGCCGAGAAGGCCGGCTACACCTACGAGGGCACCCAGCGCAGCGCCCTCCTGCACGCCGACGGCTGGCACGACCAGCACCTGCACGCACGCGTGGCGGGCGACACCGCGTAGCGGGCCGCCACCGCGGGGCGGCGAACTCGTGGCGCGGCCCCACGACTTGCCCCGCGACCTGCCCATGCCTTGCGCCAGGCGCTGCTCCGCGACCCGCGCTTCCCGGACGCGGTGGCCTCGATCACGCGGCGGGCGGATGGATGGCCCCGGCGGTCGTGGTCAGCGGTGCGCCGGAGCCGCCCCAGCGCAGGGCGACGATCTCGGCGGCGACGGACACCGCGACCTCCTCGGGCGTACGGGCCCCGAGGTCGAGCCCGAGCGGCGAGCGCAGCCGGGACAGCTCGGCCTCGCCCAGACCGGCCTCGGCGAGCCGTGCGCGCCGCTCGTCGTGGGTCTTGCGGCTGCCCATCGCGCCGACGTAGGCGGCCGGGCGGCGCAGGGCCTCCTCCAGCAGGGGGACGTCGAACTTCGGGTCGTGGGTGAGGACGCAGATCACCGTGCGGTCGTCGGTCCGCGTGCCGGCAAGGTAGCGGTGCGGCCAGTCGACCACGACCTCGACCGCGGCCGGGAAACGCTTCGGCGTGGCGAAGACCGGGCGGGCGTCGCACACGGTCACCCGGTAGCCGAGGAAGTCGCCGACGCGGGCCACCGCGGCCGCGTAGTCGATCGCGCCGAAGACCAGCATGCGCGGGGGCGGCGCGAACGACTGGAGGAACACCGTCACGTCGTCCTCGCGGCGCTCGCCGTGGGGACCGTAGTGCCGCATCACCGAGGCGCCGAGGGCGAGTTCGCCGCGCGCGTCGGCGGTGACGGCGACGTCGAGGCCGGGCGCGCCGAGCGTGCCCTCGGCCCGGTCCGGCCGGACGGCGAGCGTGGCGCCGCGCGGCGCGGGCCCGTCCACCACCGTGGCCGCCGTCACCGGCTCGCCCGCCGCGACGGACGCGGCGAGCGCCCCGAACGCCGGATCCGACGCGGGAGTCACTGGCCGCACCAGCAGCGTGATCTCGCCGCCGCAGGTGAGGCCGACCGCGAAGGCGTCCGCGTCGCTGTACCCGAACGTCTCCAGCCGCGCCTCGCCGCTCGCCACGACCTCCCGCGCCAGCTCGAACACGGCCCCCTCCACACAGCCCCCGGACACGCTCCCCACCACCTCGTCGTCCGGGCCCACCGCCATCGCGGCACCGGGACCGCGCGGCGCGCTGCGGCTGACCGCGACGACCGTGGCCAGTCCGAACGGGGCCCCGGCCGCGTGCCAGCGCGCCAACGTCGGCAGGATCTCCCGCACGCTCCACTCCTCTCCCTGCCCCGCGCGAACACCGCCCGCCGGGTCGGCACCGTGGAGACAGCGACCCAATGGTGGCCGTACGTCACATTACGGCCGCGTCCGGGGTGCGGCGAGCGCGGCGGAGGGGGTTTCGTTGAATGTTAATCCATTGCCGCCGGGTAGCGGAGTCTGCTGCACTGCGCGGGTTCCGACGTACGTCACACAGGAAGGTCCAGCGATGCGCGCTGCGTGCATGTCCGCCCAGGAAGGAATCCACCCCATGCCGAAGGACATCACGCTCAGTGCACCTGCTCAATCTCGGAATTCTCGCCCATGTCGACGCCGGTAAGACCAGCCTGACCGAACGGCTGCTGCACACGGCCGGGGTCATCGAGGAGATCGGCAGCGTCGACGACGGGAACACCCGGACCGACACGCTCGCGCTGGAACGCCGGCGCGGCATCACGATCAAGTCAGCCGTCGTGTCGTTCCCGCTCGACGGCGTCACCGTCAACCTCATCGACACCCCCGGTCACCCGGACTTCATCGCCGAGGTCGAGCGCGTGCTCGGCATCCTCGACGGCGCCGTCCTGGTCGTCTCGGCGGTCGAGGGCGTCCAGGCGCAGACCAGGGTGCTGATGCGCACCCTGCGCCGGCTGGGCATCCCCACGCTGATCTTCGTGAACAAGATCGACCGGCGCGGCGCGAACGGCTCCGCCGTGCTCGACCAGCTGTCGCGCCGGCTGGCCGTGCCGCTCGTCCCGATGGGCCGCCCCGCCGCGCCCGGCACCCGCGCCGCCCGCTTCGTGCCGGACCTCGCCCCGGCCGCCGCGGAGGTGCTCGCCGAGCACGACGACGAACTGCTCGCGGCCTACCTCGACGGCGGGATCCCCGACGGCCGTCTGCACGCGGCCCTCGCCGCCCAGACCCGCAGCTCCCGTGTCCATCCCGTCTACTTCGGCTCCGCGATCACCGGCGCCGGGGTGCCCGAACTGGTCGGCGGCGTCGAACGGCTGCTGCCCCCCGCTGACGGCGACCCGCACGGCCCGCTGTCGGGCACGGTCTTCAAGGTCGAACGCGGTCCGGCGGGCGAGAAGATCGCCTACGCGCGGCTCCGCGCCGGCACCCTGCGCGTGCGTGACCGCGTCCCGTACGGAGCCGCCCGCCGTGTGACGGGCAGGGTCACCGCACTGAGCGTCTTCGACGGCGGTACCGACACCCGGCAGGACCACGCCGGTGCCGGGCGGATCGTCAGGGTGTGGGGCCTCGACGGCATCCGGATCGGGGACACGCTCGGCACGCCCGGACGGGCGTACGAGCACCACTTCGCGCCGCCGACCCTGGAGACCGTCGTCGTCCCCGGCCCCGGCACGGACCGGCGCGCCCTGCACCTGGTGCTCACCCAGCTCGCCGAACAGGACCCGCTCATCGGCGTCCGCCACGACGAACGGCGCGGGGAGACCTCCGTGTCCCTCTACGGCGAGGTCCAGAAGGAGGTCGTCCAGGCCACCCTCGCCGAGGAGTTCGGCCTGGAGGTCACCTTCCGCGAGACGACCACCCTGTGCGTCGAACGGCCCGCCGGCACCGGGCACGCCGTCGAGTTCAACAACAAGGACGGCAACCCGTTCCTCGCCACCGTCGGCCTGCGCGTCGAGCCCGCACCGCCCGGCGCGGGCGTGGCGTTCCGGCTGGAGGTGGAGCTCGGCTCGATGCCGTACGCCTTCTTCAAGGCCGTCGAGGACACCGTCCGCGAGAGCCTCGGCCAGGGGCTGCACGGCTGGCAGGTGCCCGACTGCACGGTGACCATGACCCACAGCGGGTACTCGCCCCGGCAGAGCCACGCCCACCAGGGCTTCGACAAGAGCATGTCGAGCACCGGCTACGACTTCCGGGGCCTGACCCCGCTGGTGCTGGCCGAGGCGCTGCGCCGCGCGGACACCGTCGTGCACGAGCCGGTGCACCGCTTCCGGCTCGACGCCCCGGCGGACACGCTGGGCGCACTGCTGCCGGTGCTCGCCCGGCTCGGCGCCGTACCGGAGAGTACCGCCGCGGCCGGAGCCGCCGCCGTACTGGAGGGCACGGTGCCCGCCGCCCGGATGCACGAGCTGCAGCAGCGGCTGCCCGGGCTCACCCGCGGCGAGGGCGAGCTGGAGACGGCGTTCGACCACTACGCGCCGATCACCCGGGGCGCCGTCCCCGAGCGGCCGCGCACCGACCACAACCCGCTCAACCGCAAGGAGTACCTGCTGAACGTGATGCGCAGGACCGGGGACGGGGCGGTGTGAACTGACTGAGAGTCAACTTACTTGTGAGTCAGGTGGTATTGACGCGGCTTTCGGCGGGCCGGACTGTGGTGGACATGTCGAACACCCGGGCACGTCTGCTGGTTGTCCTGGTCGTCCTCAGCGGATTCCTGACGGTGGCGGGCGCCCCGCCCGCCACCGCCGCCACCTCGGCTCTCCCCTCCGACTCCCTCTGGTTCGACGGCTCCGCCCTCACCGTGCAGAACGGCCGGTTCACCGACGGCCAGGGGCGCGAGATCGTCCTGCGCGGCTACAACGTCTCCGGCGAGACCAAACTGGAGGAGAACAGCGGCCTGCCGTTCGCCTCCGTCGCCGACGCCCGCACGTCCGCGACCGCGCTGCGCGCCCTCGGCGGCGGCAACGCGGTCCGCTTCCTGCTCTCCTGGGCCCACGCCGAACCCGTACGCGGCCAGGCCGACACCGCCTATCTGGCCGCCGTCACCGACCAGATGCGCGCCTTCCTGGACGAGGGAATCCGCGTCTTCCCCGACTTCCACCAGGACCTCTACTCCCGCCACCTGTTCCACACGGGCAGCTGGTACACCGGCGACGGCGCGCCCGAGTGGGCCGTGGACGCCGGGAGTTACCCCGCCGAATCCTGCGGCCTCTGCCTCTTCTGGGGCCAGAACATCACCCAGAACGCGGCCGTGCAGAAGGCCCAGTACGACTTCTGGCACGACACCTACGGTCTCCAGGACGCCTTCCTCGCCACCGCGCGGACGGCCATGGCCTACCTCCAACAGCACCTGACCGCCGCCGAGTTCGCCGCCGTCGCCGGATTCGACCCGTACAACGAGCCCTACGCCGGAAGCTACGACTCCGGACAGACCTCCCGCACCTGGGAACGCGATCTGCTGTGGCCGTTCTACGTGAGGTTCCGCGCCGCCATGGACGCCGCCGGCTGGCAGGACAAGCCCGCCTTCGTGGAGCCGGGCCTCTTCTGGAACTCCGACATCTCCACCCAGAAGCAGGAGGGCGGCCTGCTGGACGCGGGCACCCTCGGCCCGCGGTACGTCTTCAACACGCACTTCTACGACCAGAAGGCCATCTCCGGGATCCTGATGTGGGGCAAGGCGGCCGACGGCCAGTACGCCTCCGACTTCGCCGCCGTCCGCGACCGCGCCGCCTCCGCCGGCACCGCGGCCGTGGTCAGCGAGTTCGGGCACCCCCTGTCCGGCACGGTGTCCGACAAGGCGCCGACCGTCCTGAAGGCCATGTACCAGTCCCTCGACTCCCGCCTGCCGGGGGCGAGTTGGTGGTCGGACCCCGCCGCCTCGGGCCCGGTCCTGTCCGGCACCCAGTGGCAGTGGGACATCTACAGCGGCCGGCATCACGAGCTGATGAACGGCAGTCCCGACAAGGTGCAGACCTCCGGCGACGCCTGGAACGGCGAGGACCTCTCCGCCGTGGACCTGGACGAGTCCGGCAACGTCACCCTCCGGCAGGACGCGCGGCTGCTGGACCGCCTGTACCCGAGCGCCACGGCCGGTACGGCCCTGGCCTTCACCTACGAGGACCGCTCCCGCGACGGCTCCACCACCCTCACCTGGAACCCGGTGCCCAGCAGCCTGCCGCACGTGGCCCGACTGGTGGGCTCCGGCCGGTACGGGCTGCTCGTGTGGCGCTCCGGGGACGGCACCGCGCCGACCGAACTGCACCTGCCGGCGTCCTTCCCGGCCGCGTCGACCACCGTCGTCTCCGACCTCGGCACCGTGTACGCCCCGCCCGCCTACACCGGGGCCGGCACACCGGTCGCCGTCGCCCCCGAACCGGGCGGCACCGGAAGCCGCCGGCTGCTGCTCGGCGACACCGACTCGGGCGTCCTGCACTACGCGCTGGTGACCGACGGGGCCACGTCCCCCTCGGCGGACCTGCTGAGCGCGGCCCGGTCCGAGCTGGCCGCGTGGGCGGGGGCGCACTTCTGAGACGCCCGTGACCCCTGACGAGGAAGCCGAGCGGCCCCCGTGGAGAGTGGGGTCCCCCCGGAGGCCGCCGGCGCTCAACTCCCCGTCGGGCCCGTCCAGTCGGCCTGGACATGCCCCAGCCGGACACGCTGCGGATGGTCGCCGACCGGTACGGACAGCACCTTCTGGCCGGTGGCGAAGTCGATGGCCGTGACCTGGTCGGCGCCGGCCTCCGAGATGATGCAGTCCTTGCCGTCGCCGCTCACCGTCGCCCAGTACGGCGTCGAGGCGGTGATGAGCGGGCCGACGTCGAAGGAGGCCCGGTCGACCACGGTCGCGTAGTTGTCCATGGTCCCGGCGACACACAGCTTGGTGCCCTCGGGATTCATCGAGATGCCGTGGTGGCGCGAGTCCAGCAGCCACGTGGTGCGGTCCGGGTTCGTCGCCGGGTTCGCCGGCAGCGTCTTCACCCGGGTGATCCTGTCCGCGGCCACGTCGTACTCCAGGAAGCCGTTGAAGAACGACACCTGGAAGTACAGCTTGGACCAGTCGGGCGTGAAGACGGCGGGCCGGACCGCGCTGGAGAAGTCCTTCAGCCCGACCGCGTCCAGCCGCTGCCGCATGTCGATGGTCCTGACCTGCTTGAACGTCGTCGCGTCGACGATCGTGATGTGCCGGTCGCCCTTGGTCCAGTCCCAGCCCGGATCGTCCAGGGAGGTCGTGACCTCGCCGATGGACATGTTCCAGAGGTACTTCCCGCCGTCGGTGAAGAAGTTCTCGTGCGGCTTGTCGCCGGTGGCGAACTCGCCGAGTTCCCTGCCGGTGTCGATGTCCAGCACCTGCACCTTGTTCGCGGTCGACGCCGAGACGGCGACCCGGGTGCCGTCGGGGGAGACCGCCATGTGATCGGCGCGGTAACCGGCTACCGGGAAGCGCCAGTTGATCCTGTCGGTGGCCAGGTCGATGGAGACCACGTCGGCGAAGCTCGGCCGGGAGACGACCACGGACCTGCCGTCGGGCGTGGAGTACATGTCGTCCACGTACTGGTCGTGCCCCTGGCCCACCTCGTTGCGGATGGACGTGTAGTAGATCCACTTGATCGGGTCGGCGTTGATCTCGGCCAGTCGCGCCGCCTTGTCGGGGACGACATCGATCCGGCCGATCTTCGCGAAGTCACCCGTGGACCTGATGACGTCGGCGGTGCCGTCCCAGTTGTTGCCGACGAACATCACCTCGCGCAGACCGTCGGAGCCGGGCGTGGCGGCGGAGGCGGCGGTCGCCGGAGCGGCGACGGTCAGGACGAGCGCGGCGGCCACGGAGCACAGGTGCCTGGTTCTGGAGGCAGGCATGACTGCTCTCCTTCCTCGGGGGAGAAGTCTGAACACGCGTGCTTTCACAGTGAACTTACTGAAAAGTAAGGAGGGGGTGGGTTACTCGACAAGAGGTGTGCACGACAGGATTGAGAGCCGGTGCGGCGAGGGCGGGCCGGCGGCGGGGAGACGGAGGGGGACAGGTGGCGGGAAGGTTCAGGGCGCCGACGGGCCGCTACGGCGGTCGGTCCGCCGAGGAACGGCAGGCCGAACGGCGCCGGCGTTTCCTGGACGCGGCCCTGGAACTGTTCGGCGGACCGCCCGGCTACCGGGGCACGACGGTCGCCGCACTCAGCCAGGCCGCCGGACTGTCCACCCGTCAGTTCTACGAGGAGTTCCGCACCCTGGAGGACGTCCTCGCCGCGCTGCACCTGGAGGTCAACGGCTGGGCCGAGCAGGCGGTGCTGGACGCCCTCGGCGCGGCGGACGGACTGCCACTGGCCGAGCGGGCCACGGTGCTCTTCCGGGCCTACGCCCGCGACGTGACCTGCGATCCGCGCCGTATCCGCATCGCCTTCGTGGAGATCGTCGGCGTGAGCTCCCGGCTGGAGGAGCAGCGGCTGGCCCGCCGGGCCCGCTGGGTCGACCTCATCCGCGCCGAGGCGGACGCGGCCGTCGTACGCGGCGAGGCGGCGCCGCGGGACTACCGGCTGGCGGCGACGGCCTTCATCGGCAGCGTCAACGGCCTGCTGCACGACTGGAGCGCCGGCTGGGTGGACGCCACGCTCGACCAGCTGGTGGACGAGCTGGTGCGGCTGCTGCTCGGGATGCTCCGGCCCGAGGGCTGGCGCCCCGCACCCGACGCGCCGGGCGCTGTCTGAGCCCCCGGCTGCTGCTCGCCTGTCGGCGCAGGTCAGTGCCGGTCCGTGCCGTTCGGCGCGCGGGATCGGCCCGGAGCTGGTCTGCTGGTGCGGGGGCGTCGTACCCGTGCGGTACCCGTGCGCCGGGCGGCACAGCCACCGCGAGACATGGGAGAGCGGGAGAGAGGGAAAGAGGGAGCGTGATGAGCACGTATCGAGTCGCGCAGGTGAGGAGCGCGGGCGGCGCGTTCGAGCTGGCCGAGCGTCAGGTGCCGGAGCCCGGGGCGGGCCAGGTGCGCATCGCCGTCGAGGCGTGCGGCATCTGCCACAGCGACGCCATGTTCGTGCACGCCGCGGTGCCGGGCATCACCTTCCCGGAGGTCCCCGGGCACGAGATCGCCGGCCGCGTCGACGCGCTCGGCGAGGGCACCCAGGACTGGGGCTGGCAGATCGGCGACCGCGTGGCGGTCGGCTGGTTCGGCGGCAGCTGCGGCCACTGCACGCCCTGCCGGCGGGGCGACTTCATCGTGTGCGCCAACCTCAAGGTGCCCGGCTGGGCCTACGACGGCGGCTTCGCGGAGAAGATGATCGCGCCCGTCGACGCCCTGGCCCGGATCCCGGACGCGCTGGCGGCGGGCGACGCGGGCCCCATGGCCTGCGCCGGCGTGACCACGTACAACGGCCTGCGGCACAGCTCCGCCCACCCCGGGGACCTGGTCGCGGTGCTCGGCCTCGGCGGCCTCGGCCACCTCGGGGTGCAGTACGCGGCGGCGATGGGCTTCGAGACCGTGGCGATCGCCCGCGGCGCCGAGAAGGCCGACTTCGCCAAGCAGTTGGGCGCCCACCACTACGTGGACAGCACCGCGGGCACCCCGGTCGCCGAGGCCCTGCAGTCCCTGGGCGGGGCGAACGTCGTGCTGGCAACCGCCGGGAACTCCGGCGCCATCACGGCCACCGTGGACGGTCTCGCACCGCGCGGTGAGCTGGTGGTGATCGGCGCGGACCCGGAGGCCATGGGCATCAGCCCGCTCCAGCTGATCATGGGCGCCCGGGTCGTGCGCGGACACCCGTCCGGCACGGCGCAGGACGTGCAGGACACCATGGAGTTCAGCGCCCTGCACGGCATCCGCCCGATGACCGAGACGGTCCCGCTGGACGACGTCGACGGCGCCTTCCAGAAGATGATGGCCGGCAAGGCCCGCTTCCGCATGGTCCTCACGAACGGCTGACCCGGGCGACGCCGACCCGGGCCACGGCGGGATCCTCCCGGGCGGCGACGACCGAGAGCGGCCCCGGCGGCACACCCAGCCGCCTCCCGGTCGGCCCGCGGCTGCCTGGCGAAGGTGCCCCGGCCGGGCGGGTCAGCCGTCGGCCAGCCGCTCCAGTGCGGCCAGGACCGGGGCCGCCCCGTCCTCCGCGCGGATACGGGCGGCCAGGGAGCGGGCCCGTTGCCCGTACCCCGGCCGGCGGGTGGCCCGCAGCAGGGCGCAGGAGAGGGCGTCCACGGTGAGGCGGCGCAGCGGTACGGCGGCCGGGGCGACGCCCAGGGCGACCAGGCGGGCGGACCAGAAGCCGGCGTCGAACTGGATCGGCACCGGCACGGCGGGCACCCCGGCGCGCAGGCCCGCCGCGGTCGTACCCGCACCCGCGTGGTGGACCACGGCGGCCATGCGCGGGAAGAGCAGCGCGTGCGGCACGTCGTCGATGGTCAGCATGTCCTCGCCGTCGGCCGCGAGCCCGCCCCAGCCGCGCTGGATCACCCCGCGCAGCCCGGCCCGCCGCAGCGCCGCCACCACCTGGGCACTGAGCCGTGCGGCGTCCGGCACCGTGGCGCTGCCCAGCCCGACGAAGACCGGCGCCGGACCGGCGTCGAGGAACTCCTGTACGCCAGCGGGGAGTTGGTCCTCGGTGTCGTACGGCCACCAGTAGCCGCTCACCGTCAGCCCCGGCCGCCAGTCCCGGGGCCGGGGCACCACCAGCGGGCTGAAGCCGTGGTGCACCGGCCACAGCCGCCGCTCCCGGGCCCGCAGCGCGGCACCGGAGCGTACCGGGGGCAGTCCGAGCCGCCCCCGCACACCGGGCAGGGCACCCGAGAAGATGTGTTCCGTGGCGAGGCACACCCCGTGCCCGGCGACCCGGTTCACGACCGGCCCCCAGGAGCCGCCGCCGAGCACGGGAGGCGCGAACTCCCGCGTTCCGGCGAGGGGTTGGAGGTACACCCCCATGCTCGGCAGACGCAGTCCCTCGGCGATCGTGTGGCCGAGCGGGGCGAGCGAGGCGGACAGCAGCAGTGCCTCGCTGTCCCGGGCCGCCGTGAGCAGGTCCTCCGTCATCCGCCCGACCAGCCGGCGCGCCATGTCCGCGAGGCGCAGCAGCTTCGTGGCCTCGCCGGCGCTGCGGTGCAGGCCCCGGCCGCGCGGCGACTCCAGCTCCGCCCGGGGGTCGACCGGCAGCGGGTGGAAGCGCACGCCCGAGCCGCAGAGCAACGGCCCGAAGCGGGCGTGGGTGACCAGGGTGACCTCGTGCCCGGCGCGGGCGAGGCGGTGCCCCAGTCCGGTGTAGGGGGCGACGTCGCCCCGGGATCCGGCCGTCATGATCGCAATGCGCACGATGACCCAGTATGGCGGCACGGCCCCTCGCGCGGGACCCAACGGCCCTGCGGGCACGGCCGGTTCGCCCCCGTCACAGCCGTTGACTTCACCCCCGGGCGGCTCTACGGTCGGCCCGCGACATGTTCGGAGTGTCGATCTATGTTCGAAATGCCGACCATGTCGACGATGCCGACGACCGAACCGGTCGACGTATCACTCGGCGTGGATTCCGTTCCGCACACGGAGGCGCCGATGTATCCCTCACCCCGTCCGACCGCCGAAGGCCTGCTGCTCCGGTGCAGAGCCGGCGCCGTCCGCGCGCTCGTCCTGGCGCTGACCGCGGCCGCCGCCCTCCTCTTCGCCCAGCCCGGCCCTGTCAGGGCTGCGGTGACGGCCCGTCAGATCGCGGTGGCCGCCGCGCCGATGGGCTGGGCCTCCTGGAACAGCTTCGCCGCGAAGATCGACTACAACGTCATCAAACAGCAGGTCGACGCGTTCGTCGCGGCCGGTCTGCCCGCCGCGGGCTACCGGTACATCAACATCGACGAGGGCTGGTGGCAGGGCACCCGCGACAGCGCCGGCGACATCACCGTCGACACCGGTGAGTGGCCCGGCGGCATGAGCGCCATCGCCGACTACATCCACAGCAAGGGCCTGAAGGCCGGCATCTACACCGACGCCGGCAAGAACGGCTGCGGCTACTACTACCCGACCGGCCGCCCCGCCGCCCCGAACACCGGCAGCGAGGGCCACTACGACCAGGACATACTCCAGTTCTCGAAGTGGGGCTTCGACTTCGTCAAGGTCGACTGGTGCGGCGGCGACGCCGAGGGCCTGGACGCGAAGACGGCGTACACCTCGATCAGCTCCGCCGTCACCAGGGCGACCGCGGCCACCGGCCGCCCGCTCACGCTGTCCGCGTGCAACTGGGGCAGGCAGAACCCCTGGAACTGGGCGCCGGGCCTCGCCACCATGTGGCGCACCAGCACGGACATCATCTACTACGGCAACGCGCCCTCCCAGGCGAACATGCTGGCCAACTTCGACCAGGCCCAGCACCCGGCCGCCCAGCACACCGGGTACCACAACGACCCCGACATGCTGATGACCGGCATGCCCGGCCTCACCGCCGCGCAGAACCGCACCCACATGGCCCTGTGGGCGGTCTCCGGCGCCCCGCTGCTGGCCGGAAACGACCTGACGACGATGACGAGCGAGACGGCCGGGATCCTCACGAACCCCGAGGTCGTCGCCGTCGACCAGGACCCGCGCGGCCTCCAGGGCGTCAAGGTCGCCGAGGACACCACCGGACTCCAGGTCTACGGCAAGGTCCTGTCCGGCACCGGCAACCGGGCCGTCGTCCTGCTGAACCGCACCTCCGCCGCGCGGAACATCACCGTCCGCTGGTCCGACCTCGGCCTGACCGGTGCCTCGGCGACGGTGCGCGACCTGTGGGCGCGCTCCACCCTCGGCTCGTACGCGACGAGTTACACCGCTGCTGTCCCGGCGGGGGGCTCGGTCATGCTCAAGGTCAGCGGCACCGAGGCGGCGAGCAGCGACTACGGCACGACCTCCACCGGCACCTACACCGGCGTGAGCGCCGCGAGCACCGGCCTGGCCGTGGCCGACATCGCCTACACCAACACCGGTTCCACACCCCTCACCGGCACCCTCCGGGTCGACGGACAGACGGCCACCGCGGTCTCCTTCCCGCCGACCGGTTCGTCCCAGGGCACCGTCTCGGTCCAGGTGAACCTCATCAAGGGAGCCGGCAACTCCCTCGCGCTGACCGGCGGTCCGTCCCTCGGCGCCCTCACCGTCCGCCCCCTGCCGGGCGCGAACGGCACCCTCCTGACCGGCAAGCAGTCCGGCCGCTGCGCCGACGTCTACGACAACACGCTCACCAACGGCACCCAGGCCGAGCTGTGGGACTGCAACGGAGGCGCCAACCAGGCCTGGACGTTCACCTCCCGGGGGGAACTGGTCGTCTACGGCGACAAGTGCCTCGACGCCTACGACCGCGGCACCACCGACGGCACCAAGGTCGTGATCTGGGACTGCAACGGCCAGGACAACCAGAAGTGGACGCTGCACACCGACGGCACGATCACCAACGTCCACGCGGGACTGTGCCTGGACGCCTCCAACGCGGCCACCGGCAACGCCACTTCCCTGGTCCTGTGGACCTGCAACGGTCAGGACAACCAGAAGTGGTCGCAGACCTGACCACTGCCCGGGCGGTCGCCGTCGTCGCGGCTCAGCGGCGTCGGGAGCGCCGGGTGTGCGGCGCGGGGCGGGGTCGCGCCTGCCCGAGCACCGACCGCAGCGCCCGCACCGACCGCAGCCGTAGCCCTCCCAGGCTCGCGCGGGCAGAGAAGGTCCAGGTCAGCCGGGAGGTGACCTGGACCCTCGCACTTCTCCTTCCGGCGCCCGTCATGCCTGGGGCCGCCTACTCGTCCCAGGCCTGGATGATCAGCTGGCTGGTGATCTTGCCGTCGCGCAGCGTGAGCATCGACTCGGCGAGGACCTTGGTGCCGTCCCCGTACTGGCACTTCTCGCTGAAGGCGACGTGATCGCCCTGTACGACGCACTGGTCCAGCTTGTGTGTCATGTCGCGGCGGTAGATGTCGTCCAGCAACTCGGCGATCTGGGCCCGGCCGTGCAGGACGGTGGGGTGGCTGGGCTGGTGGTCGTGGTCGACGATGCGGATCTCCGCGTCGTCGGCGTAGAGCGCGAGCAGGGAGTTGCCGGTGTTCCCCTCCACGGCCCGGCGCAGTGTCTCGGTGTCGAAGCCGGAACCTGTCACGGTCCCCATGGTGACCTCCTTCGGACGCCCGCGGCCCGGCGCGGATCGGGCCGCGCGGGCTCCACTCTTCGAGGCTCCTCCGGCCCGGCGGGCACGGCAAGCGCAGCCGGGCGCCTCCGCCTCGCGGGTGGCCGCGGCCCGCCACCCGTGTCCGGCCGGGGTCCGGGAGCGTTGTTGAGGGCATGATCTCCTCTCGACGTATCGTCGCCGCCCTCGGCCTCGCCGCCGGGATCACGGGCCTCGCCGTCCCGACGGCGAACGCGGCGCCCACCGGCGCACCGCACAAGGCGCTGCTCAACCCCATGACCACGCTCGACGCCATCGCGGTCAGCGACATCCCGGCCGCGCACCGCAAGGAGGTCCCGAAGGTGTCCGAGCAGATGCGCGCGCTGAACCGGGTTGACCAGCTGAACAAGCTCGACGCACTGCACCAGGTCACCGACCTCGCGGGCCCCTGACGGGCGTGCTGCCGGCCGTCGCGGCCTGAACCGCCGCCCGAGGCCCGTTCGCCGGCCGCGGCCCTCACGTCTGTCCGCTGCCGGACCCCGTCCCCGGCCCCGCCCGCAGCACCGCCCAGTCCCGCGTCAGGGCGAAGGCCGTCGCCGGGCCGTCCGGCAGACAGCCGGGCAGCAGGCGGACGAGCAGGTCGGCGGGGCCCAGTTCCAGCCAGACGCGGACCCCGGCGCGGTGCAGCACCCCGGCCATGTCCGCGAACCGCTGCGGTGTGCGCCGTACCCAGAACTCCGGCTCGGCGGTCTCCGCCCCCACCGGGCGGGCGGTGCTGTCACAGACGAGGGGGAGGCGCGGGGCACGTGGGTGCAGGGTGGCGAGCGTACGGCCGTAGGCGCCGAGGACGCCCTCCAGAGCGGGGCGCCCCGGGGCCGGGCCGGGCAGGGCGCCGAGGAGACGGGCCAGGGTGCCGACCGCGTGACAGGCCTCCGCCAGGGAGAAGACACCGGCGGCGTACGCGGCGGCCATCCGACCGGCCGCCTGGCCGTAGACCACGTCCGGCCTGACTCCCCAGCTGTGCAGCAGCCGGCACTGTGCCACCTGGAGCGCGAACAGCGCCGGACCGGCGTACGTCGCCCGGTCCAGCAGGGCCGCCGTCCGGGTGCCGTCGGCCGCGAACATCACACAGGCCAGCGGGAGTTCGAGATACGGGTCGAGGCGCGCGCAGATGTCGTCCAGCGCCTCGGCGAACACCGGGAACTCCTCCCGGAGTTTGGCGCCGGCTCCGGGCCGTGGTGAGGCACCGGCCGAGAACAGGAAGGCGGTACGTCCCGTGCAGCCGTCAAGGGGCATGCCCCCATTGAGGCACGGCCGGACCGGGAGCAGACACCAGGCAGATTCCTGCACCCTGCAAAAAAATTGCCATCATGGAATGACCTTTTCCAGTCACATCCCGGGACCTGCGGAACGCTCGCGAAGAAACCCGGTCAGGCGAGAGATCCACGATCACCGCCGTGGTCCCCGCCGCTACCGATCGGTCACGCGTAGGGTCGGCAGCGAAGGCAATCGAAAGAAGGGGCCAGACCATGGCGCAGGAAGTCCGCGGCGTGATCGCACCGGGGAAGGACGAGCCCGTACGGGTCGAGACGATCGTGGTGCCGGACCCGGGGCCCGGCGAGGCCGTCGTACGCGTCCAGGCCTGCGGTGTCTGCCACACCGACCTGCACTACAAGCAGGGCGGCATCTCCGACGACTTTCCCTTCCTCCTCGGCCACGAGGCCGCGGGCGTGGTGGAGTCCGTCGGCGCCGGTGTCACGGACGTGGCGCCCGGCGACTTCGTCATCCTCAACTGGCGTGCGGTGTGCGGGAACTGCCGGGCCTGTCTGCGCGGCCGGCCCTGGTACTGCTTCAACACCCACAACGCGAAGCAGAGGATGACCCTCACCGACGGACGCGAGCTGTCCCCGGCCCTCGGGATCGGCGCGTTCGCCGAGAAGACCCTCGTCGCCGCCGGCCAGTGCACCAAGGTCGACCCGGCCGTCTCCCCGGCGGTCGCCGGACTGCTCGGCTGCGGGGTCATGGCCGGCCTCGGCGCGGCCCTCAACACCGGCAACGTCGGACGGGGCGACTCGGTGGCCGTCATCGGCTGCGGCGGCGTCGGCGACGCGGCGATCGCCGGGGCGGACCTCGCCGGCGCCGCGAAGATCATCGCCGTGGACATCGACGACCGCAAGCTGGAAAAGGCCCGCACCCTGGGCGCCACCCACACCGTCAACTCCAAGGAGACCGACCCCGTCGAGGCGGTCCGCGAGCTGACCGGCGGCTTCGGCGCCGACGTCGTCATCGAGGCCGTCGGCCGCCCCGAGACGTACAAGCAGGCCTTCTACGCCCGCGACCTCGCCGGCACCGTCGTCCTCGTCGGCGTCCCCACCCCCGAGATGAAGCTCGAACTGCCCCTGCTGGACGTCTTCGGCCGCGGCGGCGCCCTCAAGTCCAGCTGGTACGGCGACTGTCTGCCCTCCCGGGACTTCCCCATGCTCGTCGACCTGCACCTGCAAGGCCGCCTCCCGCTCGACGCGTTCGTCACCGAGACCGTCCAACTGGACGAGGTGGAGAAGGCGTTCGAGCGGATGCACCACGGCGACGTGCTGCGCTCGGTGGTGGTGCTGTGATGAGCGCCCGCATCGAACACCTCGTCACCTCCGGCCGGTTCACCCTCGACGGCGGCAGCTGGGAGGTCGAGAACAACGTGTGGATCGTCGGCGACGACCACGAGGTGATCGTCATCGACGCCGCCCACGACGCCGAGGCCATCGCCGCCGCCGTCGGCGACCGCCGCCTCACCGCGATCGTGTGCACCCACGCGCACAACGACCACATCGACGCGGCTCCCGCCCTCGCCGACCTCACCGGCGCCGTCATCTGGCTGCACCCCGACGACCTGCCGCTGTGGAAGCAGACCCACCCGCACCGCGAGCCCGACCGGCACCTGGTCGACGGCCAGGTCATCGAGGCGGCCGGCGCCGACCTCACCGTGCTCCACACGCCCGGCCACGCCCCCGGCGCCGTCTGCCTGTACGACCCCGGGCTCGGCACGGTCTTCACCGGCGACACCCTCTTCCGGGGCGGCCCCGGCGCCACCGGACGGTCCTGGTCCCACTTCCCGACGATCATCGACTCCATCCGCGACAAGCTCCTCACCCTGCCCCCGCAGACCAAGGTCCTCACCGGGCACGGCGACCCCACGACCATCGGCGCCGAGGCACCGCACCTGGAGGAGTGGATCGAACGGGGCCACTGAACCGTCCGAGGCCCCGCGGACACCGGTGATCCCGGCGCTCCGCAGCGGCCGTTCCCGCCGTACCCGGTGAAACGGCGGCCCGGGCGCCGTACGGTCGCCCCATGACCGATCACACCCGATTCGCCGGACACGGTGTACTCGTCACGGGCGCGGCCCGCGGCATCGGCGCGGCCGTCGCCCGGCGCCTCGCCGAGGAGGGCGGCCGCGTCCTGCTGACCGACCAGGATCTGCCCGAGGCCGAGCGGGCCGCCGAGTCCCTGCGCCAACAGGGGCTCGCCGCCGAGGCGTTGGCGTGCGACGTCGCCGACCGCGCCGCGGTGGACGCCGCCGTCGCGCGGGCCGTCACCGCGTTCGGCTCGCTCGATGTGCTCGTCAACTGCGCCGCCCACTGCACCCCGGACGCCCCGCTGTTCGAGGACGACAGCGACGACGCGTGGGCACGCGACCTCGACATCACCCTGACCGGCGTGCGCCGGTGCTGCCGGGCCGCGCTGCCGCACCTCGTCGCCTCCGGGCGCGGGGCGATCGTCAGCATCGGCTCCGTCAACGGCGGCCAGGACTTCGGCAACCACGCCTACAGCGCCGCCAAGGCCGGCCTCGCCTCGCTGACCCGTACCCTCGCCGGCCACGCCGCGGCCCGGGGGGTACGGGTGAACCTCGTGGTGCCGGGCACGGTCCGCACCTCGGCGTGGGACGGCCGCGACGACGAACTGGAGGCCGTCCGGCCCCTCTACCCGCTCGGCCGCATCGGCGAGCCCGAGGACGTCGCCGCCGCGGTCGCCTTCCTCGCCTCCCGCGACGCGGCCTGGATCACGGGGACGACGCTGGTCGTCGACGGCGGCCTGACGGCGGTGAACACGGGTTTCCTCGCGGCCGTGAAGCGCCCGTCCTGACGAACGCGACGAAGTTCACCGTTTCGTCACAGTCCGGCCGGAACCACAACCCCGCCGCCCCCGCGCAGGTCTAGGAGTCCGACATCGCGGGAAGCGAGTGGTAAGCACCCGGGGCGGCTCCCGGGCGGCAGGGGAGAACAAGGGGAGAAGGGGACACGGACATGGGGGACACACGCAGACGGGGCGTTGTCGCGCTCGGGGTCACGGGACTGGTGGCGCCGCTCACGCTCGCCCTCACCACGGCGCCGGCCCAGGCGGCCACGAGCTGCACCACGCAGGCGGGGCCGTATCAGAAGCAGGCGGAGAAGTTCCTCGGCCGGCCCGTCGACGGCAAGCAGTCCGCCGCCGACTGCCGGGCCATCAAGGCCTTCCAGGACACGCACGGCATCACGCCCGACATCGGCTACGCCGGGCCCGTCACCTGGGGCGTGATGGATCTGGTGAGCAAGCAGCGGGCCGTGGGGAAGAACCCGAACAAGGACGGCGCGTGCCCCGTGAACAGGGGCCGGATCGCCTGCGTGAACCTCACGCTCCAGCTCAGCTGGATCCAGGACGGGAAGAAGGTCGTCTACGGGCCGGTGCCCGTGCGCACCGGCCGCAAGGGCTACGTCACCCGCACCGGTCTGAAGAAGGTCTACTGGCGGGACCTCCACCACGTCTCGACCGTCTACAACGTGCCCATGCCGTACAGCCAGTTCTTCGACGGCGGCCAGGCCTTCCACTCGGTGGGCCTGAGCATGTGGAACCCGCCGGGTTCGCACGGCTGCGTCAACATGACGACCAAGGACGCCCAGACGTACTGGTCGCTGCTGAGGACGGGCGACGACGTCTTCGTCTACGGCCGCAAGCCGGGTACCTGAGCGGCATCCGAGCGGCACCTGGGCCGTCGTCGCCCGGGCCGTCACGCCTCGGGCGCGTCCCCGAAGTCGGGGATCCGCAGCCGTACCCCGCCCTGCCGCGCGGACTCGTGCGCGATGACGCCCGGCAGGGTGTAGCGGGCGGCCGTCCACGCGTTCACGGTCGGCAGGCCGCGGGTGGTGACGGCGGTGACGAAGTCGTCGACGAGGAAGTGATGGCTGCCCTCGTGGCCGTTGTGGAGGTGGTCGAACTCCCTGGGCAGCCTCGACCGGTCGTGCACCGGGGCCGAGCCGGAGGTGAAGGCGGCCCGCAGCTCCGGTGCGATGTGCGCGAGTGAGGGGTCGTCAGGGGCCAGGGTCTGCTTGGGCTCCAGCAGCTCGCTGATGTCCCGCACCCCCTTCTTGTCCTGCCACAGCGCCACCGTCGCCAGCTGTTCCATGCTGGCCTCGGTGCCGAAGAACCGGAAGCGGGACTCGCGGATGTGCGAGGGATAGCCGACCCGCCGGAACTCGTTCGTACGGAACGATCCGCCGCCCGCCACTTCGAACAGGGCGGTCGCGTTGGACACGTCGTTGTCGAACTGGCTGACCGAACGGTCGAAAACGCCGTCCCCGCGATCGTCGCGCACCCCGAGCGCCGACACGCTCACCGCATGTGTCCGCCAGGCCCCGAGCACCCCGCCGACCGCGTGCGTCGGGTACAGCAGCGGCGGATAGCTGGCCGTCGCCCGCCAGTTCTCGCCGCCGCTGTACCGGTAGGCGTCGTAGAAGCCGAGGTCCATGTCGTGGACGTAGTCGCCCTCGGCGTAGAAGAGCCGGCCGAAGGCGCCCTGGTCGAGCTGGTCGCGGGCGTGCACCGTCGCGGGGTGGTAGTGGCTGGTCTCGCCCATCATGTACGTCAGCCCGGTCGCCCGGACCGCGTCGATGATCGCGCCGATCTCCTCCGTGGTGATCGCCATGGGCACGGCGCAGTACACGTGCTTGCCGGCGCCCAGCCCCTGGAGCACGAGCGGGCCGTGCGTCCAGCGCTGGGTGAAGATCGCGACCGCGTCGACCGCCGCCGACTCCAGCATGGCCTCGTACGACGGGAAGGTGCCGGCGAGCCCCTGCGCGGCGACGAGCCGCTCGGCCCGCTCGGGCAGCAGGTCGGTGACGTACACGTCACGGACGCCGGGATGGGCCTGGAACAGCGTGGCGAACTGACCGGAGAACTGTCCGGCGCCGACGATGCCGAGAGAGAAAGTCATGACGATTACTTTTGGTGCGGAAGAATTGCATCGTCAAGGGGCGGGAGGAAGCTTCTGCAGCGCGCACGGTGCACAGTAGGGTGACCTGGTTGCTTCTGAGCCAAAAGAAAATCTGCGCCAGAAGAAGATGCGCCAGAAGAAGATGCTCAAAAGAACAGGGGTGCTGTGACCGACTGGCTTCCGCTGAGCCCCGCGGAGCGCTCCGTGGCGATCGAGGCGCTCGTGCACGGGCCGCTGTCCCGCACCGAGCTGGCCCGGCGTCTCGGGCTCTCCCAGGGCAGCCTCACCCGCCTGACCAAGCCCCTCATCGAGTCGGGGCTGCTGGTGGAGGCGGCCGAGCCGGACGGTGGCGCGGAGGCACGCCAGGGGCGCCCCTCCCGGCCGCTCGGCGTCGTGGCCGACTCCTGCTCCTTCCTCGGCTTCAAGATCACCGCCGACCGGGTCTACGGCGTTGTCACCACCCTGCGCAGCGAGGTCGTCGCCCGTCTCGACCGGCCGCTGACCGGCCACGGCCCGGACGCCGTCGCCGACGTGGTCGCGCGGCTGGCCGCCGACCTCGCGAAGGGGCGGCCGGTCCCGGCCGGCATCGGCATCGGCGTGGGCGGTCTGGTGCGCGAGCGCGCGGTGGTGGCGGACTCGCCGTTTCTCGGCTGGCGGGACGTGCCGCTCGCCGCGCTGGTCCGGGACCGCAGCGGGCTGCCGGTCGTCGTCGAGAACGACGTCGCCGCCCTGGCCGAGGCCGAGACCTGGTTCGGCGCGGGCCGGGGCCTGGACCGCTTCGCCGTCCTGACCATCGGCGCCGGCCTCGGCTACGGGCTGGTGCTCGGCGGCAGGCGCGTGCCGTTCGCGGAGGAGGGCCGCGCCCCCGGCCGGTACTGGATCGTCGACCCGCACGGCCCGCTCACCCCGGACGGCGCCCGCGGCAGCGCCGTGTCCTTGCTCACGATCCCCAGCATCGAGTACCAGATCCGCGCCGCGACCGGCCGTGACGTCGGTTACGAGGACATCCTCGCCGGTGCCGCCGCGGGCGAGCCCATGGCCGCCCGGGTCGTCGGCGAGGCGGCGCGGGCGCTCGGCGTCCTGGTCGCGCAGATCGCCAACTTCGCGCTGCCGCAGAAGATCCTGCTCGCCGGGGAGGGGGTCGGACTGATGGACGTGGCCGGGGCCACGGTCCGCGAGACCGTCCGCGCCCACCGGCATCCGCTCGCCGAACCGGTGGATCTGGAGACGAAGGTCTCCGACTTCCACGACTGGGCGCGCGGGGCGGCGGTGCTGGCGATCCAGGTCCTCGTGCTGGGTGAGGGGAGAGTGTGAACTCCCGTGTGCGCATTGACAGATCGACGTGATGAGTAACACGGTCCGAAATGTCCGTATCGAGGGTACTTACTCACGACGTCTTCACGTCGAGCGGCATATGCTTCACAGCATGTCCACCACTGTTGAAGCCGTCACCGAGCGCTCTGCGCGATCGGCCGCGGAGGTCAACGAGGAGATCAGGGCCCTGTGGCGCCGGTCGGGCGGGACACTGACCACCGAGCAGCGCGCGGAGTACCAGCGCCTCGTGCTGGAGTGGGCCGCCGCGACCCCGCGGTCGAAGCGGGCGGCCTGACCGGCCTCGCGTCGACCGCGCCGCCACCGCACCGCTTGAACCCTTGGGCACCCGTGACCGCACGGGTGCCCTTCTCGTGTCCCGTCAGCCCCAGGTCGCCGAGTAGTACCGCTGATAGGCCTTGCGATCCTGCTCGGCCCGGATGTACCGGGTCGCGACGAGCGCGATCAGACTGCCCGCGATGACCAGCAGCCCGGGACCGACGTTCCGGGTGTCCGTCAGCCGCGCCAGCAGTGTCTCGTTCCCGCCGCCCGCCACCGGCGCCGCCGAGCCCGGCGTCACGCCGCTCGGGGCGATCGCGGCCTGCGTGGCCGCGGCGGACGGCGCGGGGGAGGGGGCGGCGCCCTGCGCACCGCCGGCGTTCTGGGCCGACACGATCAGCTTGACGTTCAGCGCCGTCAACGCCTTGGTGATCGGCTGGAAGAACGTCGTACCGCCCGCCGTGCAGTCCCCGCTGCCGCCCGAGGTGACACCGAGCGCGATGCCGTCGGAGAACAACGGGCCGCCGCTGTCGCCCGGTTCGGCGCACACCGTGGTCTGGATGAGCCCGGTGACCGTCCCCTCGGGGTAGTTGACGGTCGCGTTCAGCGCGGTCACCGTGCCGTCGTGCAGCCCGCTGGTGCTGCCGCTGCGGAACACCCGCTGCCCCACCGTCGCATCGGCGGCCCCCGTGATCCGCACCCCGTTGCCGCCGCCGATCGCGACGACGTCGGCGCCGTCACCGGCCCTGCCGGAGGCGTACTTCACGAGCGAGAAGTCGTTGCCGGGAAAGGTGCTGCTCACCGTCTGCCCCAGCTGCCGGTCGCCCTGGTTGTCGGCGAACCACGTGGACCCCGCCGGACCGCAGTGCCCGGCCGTGAGGATGAAGTCGCTCTGGCCGTTCGTCACGTTGTACCCCGCCGAGCAGCGGCCGCCGGTCGACAGGATCGGCTGGGCGCCGTTGAGCCGCGTGGTGAAGGAGCCCCCCGTCCGCCGCATCCGCACGAAGTCACCGATTCCCGCGGCCATTTGACTCATCCGGGACCAGTCGCCCCGGGACACCGTGCTGTCCGCGCTCACCAGCACCTCGTTGGTCCGGTAGTCCACCGCCCACGCGGTGCCCGCCACCCGAGGCGCCGAACGCAGCGTGGCCGTGGCCGACGTGAGCTGGTCCATGCTGTGCGCGACGACCTTCGCCTCGGCCCCCGCACCGCGCACCGCCCGCGCCGCCGCGTCGTCGGTCACCGCCACCACCGGCCGCCCGTCGGCGCCGATCCAACTGCCCGCCGTACGGGCCGTGCCGAGCCGCGTCACCAGCGCGGCGCCGGTGTCCCTTCCGCCGCCGGCGGCGGACAGCGTTCTCGTGGCGGCGCGAGGTGTCTCGCTCGCCATGGCCGCCTGGGTGACCATCACGCCCCCCAGGAGGAGTCCGCCGACCGCCGCCAGGCGTGTCACCCGCCGGACGATGCGTCGTCGTGCGTGCCGCATGCGTGGCTCCCGAAGCCGAACCCGACCACGCGCCGCCCGTGCCGACGGCGCGAGACCCCCGGCTCGTCGAGGGCCCGCACCTCCATACGCGGCCCGGCGCCCCAGCGTTCAGCGCAACCGGTCTTCGGCGAAAGCGGTGTTCGGGGAGCCCGGTGTTCAGGGAGACCGGTGTTCAGGGAGACCGGTGTTCGGGGGCCCGATGTTCGCTGAGGCCGGTAGGTCCCGCCCGCCCGGCTCGGTTCTTCCGCGCCATCCCGCCGAACATGGCGGACCTCCTCGACGATCCGCGTCTCGGGCGCGATGCCCTGGGCGACCTCGTGCGTGTTGTCGGCGGTCGGCAGCCCGGTGCCGATGTCCAGGAACTGCCGGATCCCCGCCTCGGCGGCCGGATGGCGCACGGCACGGCCGAGGAAGAGCCGGTCGGCGCGCGCGTACTTCCCGATGCCCGGGTGCAGTTGGCGTATCCGGTCACCGGCCGTGCGGTCGACCTCGTAGGAAAGCCGGGCGAGCGATGCGGTCATTCGTTCATGGCGCAATCCAGACGCTTGAGTTGATCACCACCCTGAACTCCGGCACTCCGGCATTCCGGCTCTTCGGAGCGTTCCCGCCGCCGCCCCTGCCGCATATCGTGAGCCCCATGAGCGGCACACCGCGCGACACCCACGGCGAACCGGACCCCCTGCGCGCCCTCGACCTGGCGCGGCTGCGCCGCCGTACGAGCATGAAATGGCGCACCTACCCCGAGGACGTGCTGCCGCTGTGGGTGGCCGAGATGGACGTCCCCCTCGCCGAACCCGTGGTCCGCGCCGTCACCGACGCGCTCACCCTCGGCGACACCGGGTACCCGGCCGGGACCGCCTACGCCGAGGCGCTCGCCGCGTTCGCCGCCGACCGCTGGGGCTGGGACGGGATCGCGATCGAGCGCACCGCGATCGTCCCCGACGTGATGCTCGGCGTGGTCGAGATGATCAAACTGGTCACCGGGCCCGGCGATCCGGTCATCGTCAACCCGCCGGTCTATCCGCCGTTCTTCCAGTTCATCGGCCACATGGACCGCAAGGTGGTCGAAGCGCCGCTCGGGCCGGGACAACGCCTCGACCCGGCCGCCCTGGAGGAGAGGTTCCGGGAGGCGACCGCGGGCACCGGCCGGGCCGCCTTCCTGCTGTGCAGCCCGCACAACCCCACCGGCACCGTCCACACCGCCGCTGAACTGGCCGCCGTCGCCGCCCTCGCCGAGCGGTACGGCGTCCGGGTCGTCGCGGACGAGATCCACGCCCCGCTCGTCGCCCCCACCGCCGCCTTCGTGCCGTACCTCGGCGTGCCCGGCGCCGAGCGCGGCCTGTCCCTGATGTCGGCCTCCAAGGGCTGGAACCTGGCCGGCCTCAAGGCCGCGCTCGCCCTCGCCGGACCCGGCGCCGCCGACGACCTCGCCCGCCTGCCCGAGGAGGTCGGGCACGGCCCCAGCCACCTCGGCGTCATCGCCCACACCGCCGCCCTGCGCGACGGCAGAGGCTGGCTGGACGCCCTGCTCACCGGGCTCGACACCAACCGGCGGCTGCTCTGCGACCTGCTCGCCGACCACCTGCCCGCGATCCGCCTCCACCCCGCCGAGGCCACCTACCTGGCCTGGCTCGACTGCCGCGCCCTCGGCCTCGGCGACGACCCCGCGCGTGTCTTCCTGGACCGCGGCCGCGTCGCCCTCAGCTCGGGCCTGCCCTTCGGCACCGGCGGCGCGGGGCACGTACGGCTGAACCTGGCGACCTCGCCCGAGATCCTCACCGAGGCGGTACGGCGCATGGCGGCCGCCCTGCCCGCCGCGCGGCCGGGCTCCTAGACTGCCCGGCATGGACGACACGCGACTGGACCGGCTCGGATCCGGCAAATACCTGCTGGTGACCAGCTACCGCAAGAACGGCACCCCGGTCGCCACCCCGGTGTGGGTGGTCCGGGACGGCGACACCCTCGGGGTGTGGACGGCCGCCGACAGCTACAAGGTCAAGCGGATCCGGCGCCGCGCGGACGTCCTCGTCGGCCCCTGCGACGTGCGCGGCAACCCCACCGGCGACCTCTTCCCGGCCACCGCCGTGCTCGCCGACGGCGCCACCACCGCCCGCTACCGGGACCTGATCGCCCGCAAGTACGGCATCCTCGGCCGTCTCACCCTGCTGGGCAGCCGGCTGCGGCGGGGCCTGGACGGCACCGTCGGGATCCGGGTGACCCTCACCGACTGACACCGGCGGGGCCACCCGGAAACGGGATCGCTACGACGCGTCGAGCACCGAACCGGACAGCACCAGCCCGTCGGGCACCGGCTTGCCGGTCGTCACGTCGACCTGCTGGAACCGCACCGACTCCGTCGGCTCCCTCACCGTGTCCCCGACCGTGGGCACGGTGATGTCCACGCTCGTCTTCCCCGCCGGCACGTCCACCCACAGCGAGACACCGGCCTTCGACAGCGGACGCTCCGGGTCGGGCTTGGCCCCCGCGGTCTCCTCCAGCCAGCGCGCCGGGACGTCCTTCGTGGACAGCTCCGGCCCGGTGGCCGGCACCGCGGCGAACATCGCGTTCATGTCCACGTCCACGGCCTGTGACAGGGACAGCCGCCACGTCAGGGACCGCCCCTCCGTGACCCGGTCCGCGACCGGCGTGACCTTCATCGTGGGCGCAGGGTCGTCGTCGTGGACCGTGATGCCGCCCCGGTAGGAGCCGACGACCGCGCCGTGGACCGCCTTGACCAGCACATCGTGCGAAACGTCCGTGCCGTAGCGCGTGTTGCCCTTCACCTCGACCGGTACGTCGATGCCGTGCCCGCCCGGCCGCACCGTCACCAGCCGGTCCTTCGCCTTCCCGGTGGCCGGGTCGACGACGTACACCCGGACCTGCCCGCTGCCGTGGCCGCTCACCCGCACCGGCACGTGATAGGTGCGCACACCCGAGTCGCCCTCGGCCACCGTCATCCGGCCGAGGTCCACCCGGGGCAGCGCGGCCGCCCGGACCGCCCGCGTCCCCGGCCGCCAGCCCCACGCGTCCATCAGCCAGGCCTGCCCGGACGCCGAACGCGCCGTCAGCTCCATCGACTTGACCGAGCCGAGCCGCAACCCGGCACGGGCTGCGGCCGTCAGCGGCAGCCGGAACTCACGCGCCCAGTACGACGCGGTGCGCTCGCTGCCGGGCAGCCCGTCGGCACGCACCCGGCCCAGCGTCACCTTCCGTCCCGAGGTGTCGGTGAGGGACACGTCCCACTGCGCGCCCCGGGAGTTCGGCGGCACGAACAGCCGCAGCGCCAGCGCCTGCCCGCCCTCCAGCGACACCGGGTGCGGCACACTCACCCGCGCGGGCGTGCCGGCGCGCGTCCAGCGCAGCGCGATCGCCCGGCGGCCGCTCTCCCGGCCGGTCTCCCACTGGGCGAAGTGCGGCGAGGCCCCCTTCGCGCCCTGTCCGAGACAGGCCTCGGCGGCACTCGGGTTCACCGCGTCGCACAGCCGGGCGCCGGTCACGCCCACCCCGCCGTCCGGCAGGAACCCGGCGCTCCGGCGCGCCCCCACCGCGTGGCTGAGGACCCGCGCCGGGTCCGCCGACGGCGCCCGCCTGCCGGAGCCGTCGAGCAGCGGCCGTACCCGGTCGTCGCCGGTCAGGAACAGCCGCGCGGCGGCCGCGATGTACGTCGAGCCGGCCCGGTGCTGCTGGTCGGCGGTGAGCCGGGTCGCCGCGCGCTTGCCGCACACCGCGTCCGGATGGTCCGGGTCGTCGTAGAAGTCGTCCTCGGAGGGCGCCGCGGACCGGCCGGGCGTCCACTCGGAGTTGAAGAAGTTGTGGTCGGCGCCGATCACGTACACGGCGCTGTGCAGGGCGCTGCCGTTGCTGACCGCGCGGGTGCCGTCGACGTACACCTCGCCCTGGAGGTCGGACACGTCGCCGTCGCAGCCGGGCAGGATCGTCATCGACGGGACGTCGGGCACCGGGTTCTGGCCGAAGACCGTGGGACCGATCAGGACCATGCCGCGGACGGTCCAGCGGACCGGGCCGTGGTAGCCGTCCTGGTCGGCGGGCGGCGGGTAAAGGCTGTCCAGGGCCGCCCGGTTGACCCCCTCACCGCCCCGCGAGTGACCGACGAGCAGCACCCGGGACAGATCGGCGCGCGGCGCCTGGCGGACGACCGCCGGCGCGGCGGCGGGGTGCGCGGCCCAGTCGGCCCAGCGGGCCAGATGCAGCCGCACCAGCGAGGAGCGGGCCTGGGCGCCGCCGTCCTCGGCCGCGAAGTCCTGGCCGTTGATGCCGTTGGCGGAGACCGAGACGGTCACATAGCCCTGCGAGGCCAGCAGCTGCTGGTCACGCAGATAGCCGCGGTGGCTCGGCACCGGCTTCCAGCCGGTCTTGCAGGGCCAGTCGCCGCCGATCTGCTCGCCCTGGTAGCAGGTGTAGTGGCGGCCGTGCAGGAACAGCGCGAGCGGCCGCCTGCCGGGCGCGCCGACCGGGGCGACGACCACCCCGCGCATCTCGACCGGTACCGGGAGGCCGGGCAGCTTCACGGACGCGAGGCTGTACTCGCCGCTCGTCGTGCGGTACGTGCCGGGCTTGCCCGGGTCGACGGAGTTCGCGGGCAGCGGGGCAGGCGGCTGCGCCGCGGTGGCGGCCCCGCCGGTCGCGGGCGCGTCCAACTGCCGTCCGCCCGACCAGACATGCAGCCCCCGCAGTCCTTGCGTGCCCTGCGGTCCGCGCAGCCCTTGCAGCTCGCGCAGCTCGTCGGCGCGCCGCTCGTCCAGGGGCAGCCGGAAGGTGCGCCCGTCCGCACCTTCCCGCGGCACTCCCAACAGGCGCTCGCCCGCCCGGAATTCGATCCGGGCGTCACCCATCGGCACCGGCCGGTCCGAGCGCCACTCCAGCTGCGGCTGCGAGCGCTGCCCGGATATCCGCCAGCCCGGCGGCAGCGAACCGTCGGCCGACGCGGCCAACTGCGCGTCATGTGACGGTGGTTGGCCTTGGGCGACTGCCGCCCCTGGGGATGCCCCCGCCACCGCGGCCAACGCGGCGGCGGTCACCCATATGTGCCGGGCACGGACCACTGTTCCTCCTCGACCCCCGAATCCCGGGCGCCCAGGCCGTCCCGGGAGCCCCTCGATTCCGGAGGACGGAAGGCGGAGACTGTGGGTTGCCTGTGAAAGAAGAGTGATCGTTCGGATGATGCGATCAAGACAATGATGGTCTGGATCCACGCGGTTGTCCGGCCGGCTCCGCCTCCAGCCGCCCGCCGGTCCGCCAGGACCGGCCAGCTCAGACCGGCCGCGCCGCCCGCTCCAGCAGGGCGACCGGCACACCCCGGCCCGCCAGGTGATATGCGACCGACACCCCGAGCATCCCGGCGCCCACGACGACGACCGACATCAAGTCGCCTCTCACCCGGGCGACTTACTCGCGGCCGTCCCTTGTTCGTCTCTGTCCCGCCCCCCGACTGGACCACTGGACCCGGCCACCGGTGGCTGCGCGCGTGCCAGGGGCGGTGCCGTGCCGACGGCCACCGCGCGCGACGGCGCTCTCGCGCTCGGCGTCGGGCTCGCCGCCGGCCGCGCGTTCGAGACCGGACAGCCGGTGGCGTACGGGAGTTGGTGCCGGGGATGTGTGGCACCGGTGAGGTGCGTCAGGTCCAGGCCCGGTACGGCTCGTCCATCAGCTGGAACACCGGCTCGCCCCGCACCGGGTCCTTGGCCGTGGACAGCCGGACCCGGTCGCCGCTGTGGATGCCGACCGGCGGTCCCATGACGCGGCCCCGGACCACGAAGCCCTCGGCCATCTCGATGAGCGACACGTTGCGCGCGGCGGGTGTGTTGCGGTGCAGCACCGTGGAGTGCCGGACCGTCCCGACTCCCTCACTGCGCTCCGTACGCAGCTCGCTGCCCTGGCACACCGGACAGAGCAGCCGGTGGTACATCGCGGTGGCACACCAGGTGCAGCGCTGGAAGAGGATCGCGTCCTTGATGTCTTTGGCGTCCACGGAGCCGGAGACGGCCGCGGGGACGGAGACGGCTACGGGGACGGGATCGAGCACGCCCGTCGCGGCGCCGGCCGCCGGAAACGAGGCATTTGCTGAGTGGTGGTACACGCTGGTCAACTCCCTGCGCTCGGCCGGAATCCTGCGTGTCCGGCGCGCACCGGGCACACGTGTGGGCGGGAGCCGTGCTGCCGCGCACGCCGACAGCGTATGGCACTCAGTGTCACTCGTAAAGGCACTGCGTACCCCCATCTGGCAGATGGCGTTCGCGATCAGGTCCGGTCGAGCGCCGTCTCCAGCTCCTGCACCACGCGCCACAGCGGGGTGTCCCGGCGGCAGGCCAGCACCACGACGTCGTCCGGATCCTCCGCAGGCGCGCCGACCGGCACCGGGTTGACGCGCGGGGGCGCCGCGGCGGCGGACCGCCCGAACGCCCTCTGTACATAGCCGAGCGCGTGGTCGACCGCCGCGCCCGCGTCGCCCTCGCCGTCCGACCGCAGCCAGGAGCGCAGCCCGTTGTTGTGTGCCGCGACGACGGCGGCCGCGATCACATCCGCCCGCAGCGTGCCGTCGGGCAGTCCGGTGAACCGTCCGCGCAGATACTCGGCGAGCGCGCGCTCGTAGCGCCACACCACGGACAGCTCGTAGGCGCGCAGGCCCGGCACCTGTTTGGTGAGGCGGTAGCGCTGCACCGAGAACGCCGGGTTCTCGGCGTACATCCGCAGCACCAGCCGGGCCGCGTCGCACACCCGCCGCACCGGTTCGTGCTCCGCGCCGCCCGCCGCGAGGAACGCGGTCATGTCGGCCAGGCAGCGCTCGTGGTCGGGGAAGACCACGTCCTCCTTGGAGGGGAAGTAGCGGAAGAACGAACGCCGGCCGACCCCGGCCAGGGCCACGATGTCGTCGACGGTCGTCTGCTCGTACCCGCGTTCCACGAAGAGCCGGAACGCGGCCGCGACCAGGGCCTCCCGCATCGGCGGCTTCGCGGCCGGTGCCGCGCTGCTGGAGCTCATGAACGGGAACGTAGCACCCGCGAGGATGTCATGACACTCAGTGCAGGAAGAGCAGGTCCGAGGGGGAACTGAGTGCTGTATGAGGGGGACGGGAGGGCGATGGCTGCGCCGTGCGGGCGTTTTCCGAACATCGGATCGATCGAATTGATTGGAATCGATCGATACGATTGTGGGCGTAGAGTATGCGATTCGCGATCACCGAACCCGCGTGACCACCGTTCCAGGGGGAACCCCATGCGACTGCACGTCGACCAGCGCCATGAGCGGGTGCTCGAAATCGTCCGGGAGCGGGGCAGCCTCCGCGTCGCCGAACTGGCCGCCGAACTCGGCGTCTCCGCCGTCACCCTGCGCCGCGACGTGGAGACCCTCGCGGCACAGGGGCGGGTGCGGCGGCTGCACGGCGCGGTCGTCTGGCCCGGCGAACAGTCCCCCGCGCCGGCCGCCGCCGCCGCACCGCGGCCGGACTCCCTCGAAGGCGCCGTCATCGGCATGATCGTGCCCACCACGGTCAACCTCTTCGCCGCCATCGTGCGTGGTGCCCGGGAGGCCGTCGCGGCCCGGGGCGGGCGGCTCGTCCTCGGTGTCTCCGGCTACGTCGACACCGAGGACAGCGTGCAGGCGGAACACCTGATCGCGGGCGGTGCGCGCGGACTGCTGGTGGCGCCCAGCTGGTTCGCCGGCGTTCCCCAGGACGGGCAGGAGAAGTGGCTGATGGAGAGCGGGGTGCCCACGGTCCTGGTGGAGCGCTCCGCCCCGCCCGGCAACCCGGCCGCCGACCTCGACCGGGTCCGCACCGACCGCGCCCACGGCGCCGCCGTCGCCGTCGGCCACCTGGCCGCGCTCGGCCACCGCCGGATCACCGCCGTGCTCCAGGAGGGCCCGCACGCCGTCCAGATCGGCACCGGCTTCGACGCGGCCGTACGCGCGCGCGGGATCGACGTCGACCAGGGCGCCCCGAGCGTGCGCGAACACGGCGACTACGACGCCTCCGTCGACTACCTCGTCCGGGCGGTGCGCGAACGCGGCGTCACCGCGGCCCTGGTGCACAGCGACGAGGACGCCATCGTGCTCGTCCCCCGGCTCCAGGCGCACGGTGTGCGGGTGCCCGACGACCTCGCCCTCATCGCCTACGAGGACGAGGTCGCCGCGCTCGCCGACGTGCCCCTGACCGCCATCGCCCCGCCCACCCGCGCGGTCGGCGAACTCGCCGCGAAACTCCTGCTGCGCCGCCTCGCCGAGCGGGGCGGGCAGCAGCACCCCGGACCCCGCCAACACCTCGACCTGCTCCCGGAGTTGCGCATCCGCTCCTCCTGCGGAGGCCGGGCGCCCGCCGACGGCTCCTGACCGCCACCGCACCACTCCGGTTCACCGAAGTGATCGAGACTCGATCAATAGTCGATCGTTTTGATTATCTTGCGCGAACGCTGTTGACGTTGATCGCCTGTGCGTAAGAGATGTCCTGCGACGGCCTCTGCCGTACGAGGTCTCGTAGGAGCCGTGCATGACGCGTACGCCACGATCGTTCCGCACGGTTCACCGGCCGCCTCCACGCCGTCCTCTACGTCACCGAACCCGACGTACCCCCGTCGACTCCCCCCTCTGCACCCTGCCGAACGTCCTGCTCACCCCGCACATCGCCGGCTCCCTCGGCACCGAACCGGGCCGCATGACCGAGTGGGCCGTCGACGAACTCGCCCGCTACGCCTGCGGTCTGCCCTTCGCCCACCCCGTCGGCCCCGAGGAACTCACCCGCTCGGCCTGAACCCCGGCCCGCACCGGCCCCGAACCCGGCCCGACCGCCGCACACCGACCCGCCCCCGCCGACGGTCGTCCCCACTCTGCGACGTAACCTTTCTCCACCGTGCCGGGACCGGCCCGCGCCGCCAGGCATCGCCTACGGCCGCGGGACACCGGCCGTTCCCGCACCGGCCCGTCCGAGGAGATCCCGCATGCCCGCCGCCCGCCCCCGCCTGCTCTACGTCACGGACCTGGCGTACCGGGCCCGCGGGCGCCGCTACTGCGACGAGGACATCTTCCTCACCTCCCGGCTGCGCGCCCGCTTCGACCTCGCCCTGTGCCACCCGCTGGACGCGGCCGCGCTGATGGACGGCTACGACGCCGTCGTCGTCCGCAACAGCGGGCCCGTCCTCGGCTACCAGAGCACCTACGACGCCTTCCGCGCGCAGGCGATCGAAACGGGCACCCGGGTGTACAACCCGCTCACCGGCAAGGCCGACATGGCCGGAAAGCAGTATCTGCTCGATCTGAGCGCCGCCGGATTCCCGGTGATACCGACGGTCGGCGGCGCCGAGGACCTGCACCGGCTGCCGTCCGCCGAGCGGTACGTGGTCAAGCCGAAGCTCGGCGCGGACTCGGTCGGCCTGCGGGTCGTGCCCGCGGGCCAGGTCGCCGCGGCCGCCGCTGCGGCCGGCGGGGAGGTGCTGATCCAGCCCTGCGTCGACTTCCTCCACGAGGTGTCCTTCTATTTCGTCGACGACGACTTCCAGTACGCCCTGTACGCCCCCGACCCGGAGCGCCGCTGGGCGCTGGAGCCCTACGCCGCGACCGCCGCCGACCTGGAGTTCGCCCGGCGTTTCATCGACTGGAACGACCTCGGCCACGGCATCCAGCGCGTGGACGCCTGCCGTACCCGCGACGGCGGACTGCTGCTGGTCGAGCTGGAGGACCTGAACCCCTATCTGTCGCTGGACGCCCTGCCGGAGGAGGCCCGGGACGCCTTCGTCGGCGCGTTCACGGCCTCCCTGGGCCGGTTCGCGCAAGGCGCTCTCACCGCAGCCTGACGGTGACCCGCTGGGTGGCCCCCGTCGTGCCCGTGAGGTCGCCGAAGACCAGCGTCAGCGCGGTGCCGGCGGCCGCGGCCGCCGAGCGTGACCGACCACGGCGTGACCAAGGAGTCGTCATGACAGCGCTTTCCAGCACGCGCTTTCTCGAACGCTCAACAGTTCTTACCGAGTTGAGCGATTCGATCGGTTGATGGGCGGTGTGGCGTGGGGTGCTCCGGATCGGCGCGTCGACCGGAGCGCGAACGGGGACCGGGCGTGAACGGGGCCGCCGTACACGCCGTATCTGAGCACGAGGACCTCATGAGTCCCGCCCGTCCGCGACGGGGCGGGGACGGAAGGAGAGTCAGGTGCCGACACCGCCCGATCCCGAACGCCCGCAGTCCGGGCCGGTCCTGGAACCCGTCCGGGTGCTGCGGCCCCGCCGGTTCGACGCCCTCGCGGAGCTGATGCGGGAGATCCGCCCGGACCCGGTGACGTACGAGCCCGTCGGCACGGCCGCCGGGCCGCGCCCGACCGCCGGGCGAGCGGTGCCCGTCGCGGAGGAGGACACCCAGGAGCTGCCGCCGGTACCGGCAGTCAGGGCCCGCGCCCCCGGCGCCCCCGCCCCCGGCGCCCCCGCCGCGACGCCCCGGCTGCGCCGGGCCAGCGTCGCGGGGGCCGTTGCCGCTGCCGCCCTCGTCGGCTTCGGCTGCGCGATGCTGCTGCCCTCCGGCCAGGAGTCCACCGCGAGCGCCGCGACCGCGCGGCCTGCGACCACCGCACCGCCCGCCGCCGCGCCAGCCCCCACCACTCCCGGAGCCCCCACGGCGGCCACCGACCCCGACGGCCCCGGCACCCTCCGCCAGGGCGACACCGGGCCTGACGTCACCGAACTCCAGCAACGCCTGCTGCGCATCCCGGACGTCTACCGCGACGGATCCACCGACGGCACCTTCGACGCCGCCCTCACGGCGGCCGTGGCCCGGTTCCAAGTCTGGTACGGCATCAGCGGCGACGAGCGAGGCGTCTACGGCGACGACACACGCCGGGCCCTGGAGTCACGGACGACCCCCGGCGAGGGTTCGTGAGACCGGCCGGAGTGACGGGCGGCGCGGGGATCAGCGTCCCGGGCCGCGCCCCGACAGGGCCTCGCTGACCGCTCGTACGCTGCGGGCGATGTGCTGGAGCTGCAGGACCTCGGCGGCGTACAGCTTGATCGTGTGCTCGATGACCGACTCGGGCAGCCCCAGCATCGGCAGCTCGGCGCGCGCGGTCTGCAGGGCGGTCCGGGCCACCCGGACCTCCTGCTGGACCTGGAGCTGGGCGTGCCGGGCCAGCAGTACGGGGTGGCGGATGAGCGCCGGATAGCTGGCGTAGCGCGCGGGGATCAGCTCCCGCAGCCATTTGGCCGCCGAGCGCTCCCAGTCGTACGAGCCCGGCGTCTTGACCTGACAGGGCCAGTCGGGACTGATGCGCGTGCTGGTCAGGGGCATGATCATCGCTTCCGGTGTGCGGCGTCGTGAGGGTGGTCCGACGAATGCGGGGCGGCCCCGGTCTAGGGGATGGCCGGGGCCGCCACGGGCGCGTCACGCAGACGGCGCGCCCCGGAACACCACACATGCCGACGTGGGTAGGAGCCGGCGGCCGGGGGTGTCCGTACGGGGGCCCCGGCCATCGGGAACCGGCGCTGCGGGTGATGTTGCGTGCGCATGGCTGGTCCGTCGGCTTTCTCGGGGCGGTGGCGCGAGCGGTGGGTCCGCGTGCGCGGAACGTGCCCGGAGTGGGCCGGGCGCGATCCGTGAGCAGTATTTATATATGCCGTCCGGTTTGCAAGACGTATGAAAACATTCATGCGTGCTTTGTGGTGGATGATCCCTGTCCGGGGGTATCGGGGGGTGCAGGATCTTCACGGATCCCACGCGCGGACGTCAGTCCTTCATGAAGAACTGGTGCTGCTCGGAGAGCTGCTCGTACTTCTCCAGCCGGGCCTGGGTGCGCTCCGGATCGGCGTCGGTCATGGCCTGGAGCAGCGCGGCGGCCAGCACGCCGGGCGCGGCGTAGGAGTCGAACACCATGCGCGAACCGGTGCCGGTGGCGAAGGTGATCTCGGCCGCCTCGGCCAGCGGCCCGAGTGCCAGGTCGGTCACGAGCGCGACCTTGAGCCCGGCGTCCCGGGCCACCCGGACGGCCTGGAGGGTCTCGTGGGAGTGCCGGGGCATGGCGAAGGCGAGCACCCAGGTGCCGCCGGCCTCGCGGGACTGGAGCAGGGCGTCGTAGGCCACGCTGCCCCCGCGCGTGACGAGCCGTACGTCGGGATGGATCCGGCGGGCCGCGTAGCCGAAGTACTCGGCGAGGGACACGGAGATGCGCAGGCCCAGCACGGTCAGCGGGGTGGAGCGGGACAGCGCGCGGCCGACCCGGATGATCCGGTCGGGGTCGGCGAAGTCGCGCCGCAGGTTCTCCAGGTTCTCGATCTCGGCGTCGACGGCCGCCTGGAGTTCGTTGGCCCGGTCCTCCTCGCCCGGGCCGCCCGCCAGCGTGCTCAGCGCGATCGACTGGAGCCTCTCGCGCAGCGCGGGATAGCCGCTGAAGCCGACGGCGGCGGCGAACCGGGTGACGGAGGGCTGGCTGACCCCGACCCGGTCGGCCAGCTCGGTGATCGACAGGAACGCGGCCTCGGTGATGTGCTCGATCAGATACTGGGCGATGCGCCGCTGCCCCGGCGACAGACGGGGGCCGTCGAAGAGTTCCCGGAGCCGGGAGGTCGGAGCGGGCTCGGCCTCGGGCACGGTCTTGCCCGAGGTGATCGCTGATGCCTGTGCACGTGCCTGCTGCGGCGAGGGCACCCGCTCGCCTCCTTTGTCTGCCACGACCACTCAACATAGCTCACCTGCCGTCTTGACCAGCGGGTTGAGCGTACGTGCTCACCGACGATAGAGGCTGATCGAATAGCCCACATCGCCGACCGGATGACTGGAAGCGATCAGTTCGGCCAGCCGGCCGCGTGCCTTGGCGACCGCCGAATCCGACACCACGAGCAGCCCGTGCACCCGGTCCGGCGGCACGCCGCGCGGATCGGCGGCGCGGATGCCGTAGTACGACGGCACCCCACTGCCCTTGTACACCAGCCACACCCGCTCGCCCGGATCGTCCCGGCGCAGCCGGTCGGCGAGCCGGCCCAGGTCCTGTCCCCAGTCCACGTTGGAGTCGTGCAGCAGCCGGTGGGTCTGCGCGGGTCCGCCGAACGCCTCGTTGGCGTACGGCAGGTAGTACGGGAAGGTCCGCAGCGAACTCACCGCCGTCCACAGCGCGAGCACGGCTGTCACGGCGGCCGCCCACCGCCTTCGCGGCCACGGCACCCGGCCCGGCATACCCGCCGGCACGCAGCAGGCCGCCGTCACCGCGAGGAACACCGGCACGCACAGCGCGTACCGCGTACCGAAGTCCCGCGATCCCGTCATCGCCGCCGCCAGCAGCACGGCGGGCGGCAGCAGCAGGTACGGCGCCGCGGCCCGCAGCCGACGCAGCGCGACCACCGCCACGGCACCGGCCGCGCCCAGCGCCAACAGGCCGAGCGGTGTCTTCACCAGCAGGGCGACGGGCAGGTAGTACCAGCGCCGGCCGGTGTACACGTGCCCGAACAGATAGCCCTGCCACGGGTAGTCCTCCAGCCCGAACTGCACCCGCATCCCGGCCCGGTACGCGGACGGCAGTGGCAGCAGGTCGACCAGCGTCCCGCGCGGTCCGTGCAGCGCCGGGACCGGTTCGGCGGGGGAGAACCGCAGCCGGGGATCGACCACCAGATACGCGACCCAGACCACGGCCACCGCCACCAGCGCCATGCCGCCCGCGGCGGCGAGCGCGGTCAGCACCCGGCGCCGCCGGCCGGCCCCCGCGCACGCGACGCCCACGGACACCGCCGCGAGCCCCGTCAGCACCGGCACCGCCGGCAGTGCGCTCATCTTGGTCGCCACGGCCGCCCCCAGCGCCACGCCCGCCAGGGGCACGTACATCCTGGGCCGCCGGCGCGCCCGCCAGAGCAGCCATACCGCGGTCAGGACGAAGCCGGTCACCGGCATGTCCAGCGTGGCCAGGGAGCCGTGGGCGACCAGGTCGGGCGTGAAGGCGTACAGGGCGAGCGCCACCACCGCGCCCGCCGTGCCCGTCAGGTCGCGGGCGAATGCGAAGGCGACCAGCCCGAACAGCAGCGTCAGCACGATCACCGGCAGGCGTGCCCACAGCATCAGCCGCCCGGGGTCGTTGCCCGACTCGTACAGCAGATGCCGGCCCACGTCCCCCTGCGTGCCGGGGTACGACGCGTCGTAGCGCGGGTCCGCCACCGCCACCCCGGCCTCGATCAGCAGCTTGCCGAGCGGCGGATGCTCGGGGTTGTAGCGGATCCGGTGCTCGTGCAGATAGTCGGTGGCCGTCGCGACGTACACCGGCTCGTCGATGGTCGGGCTCTGCTGCACGGCCGTCGTCACCATCACCGCGGCCATCTGGGCGAGCAGCAGCAGCGCCACGAGCGGCACCAGCCACCGCCGGTGCCGGTGCAGCCCGGCGTACGGGCGGGCCGGGGCCGCGGCGGGAGCCGCCGGGCCGAGGACCAGGTGCTGTTCGCGCGCCATCATCCGCCCCGCGGTGGCACCGGCCGTACGGCGGCGGGAGCGTGCGTGGGCCGGATCATGGCCCTACTGTCGCACCGCTCCCGCCACCGGGGGCGTCACCGCTGCACGAGTCGTACCGACAGACCTTCTGCCGTGTACACGGGTACGGCCCGCAGCCGGTCGGAGTTCACCTCGATCCGCGCGAACCGGCCGCGCAGCCGCGGCACGTCGAGGACCGGCAGTGTGCTGCCCGCGGCCGGCGGCCGCTCGGTGTCGAGGCGCAGCGACAGCGCAGCCCCACCGCCCAGCACCGCCAGGTGACGGACCGTCAGCGGCGCCTTGCGGCCCGCGCGCAGGGTGATCTCCAGCGTGCCCGCGTCCTGGGCGTAGGCGCCGCGCACCCGCAGCCGCCCGGCCACCCGCAGGGTGCCGTCCGTGATCCGCACGTCCCCCTGGCCGAGGGCGTCCTCGCCGCCCGCGACCAGCGCGCCCTGGGCCAGTACGGTCCCGCCGGTGTAGCGGTTGCGGCCGGTCAGCGTGAGCGTGCCGGTGCCGCGCTTGGTCAGGCCGCCGCGGCCGTCGATGTCGTTGCGCCAGGCGTCGGCCGCCGAGAAGCCGCCCGCCGCCGCGTCCAGCGTGACGGTGACGTCCGTGTCGAAGGCGCCGTAACCGTCCGCCGCGGCGAACAGGTCCAGCCGGCCCCACTGCTCGAAGCCGTCGAGCAGCACGTAGCCGGAGGGCAGCGCGGTGCTGCGCAGCACCGCGCGGCGCTGGTCCGCGCTGAGATACGGCAGCCGGGTCTCCAGCAGCACTTCGGCGCCCTTCGGCACGGTGAGCGGCACGTCGGGGCCCTGCCGGGTGAGGACGTACGTCAGCCGGGGCCGGACCGCGAGGGCGTTGGCGGCCGGGTCGGCGTACGGATCGGTGCCCGTGTGCGCGTAGGAGAAGAGGGTGTCGGCGGTGGTGCCGGTCCGCTCGGTGAACCAGGCGAGGGCCTGGGCGCGGGCGGCGGCCTTCAGCTGGGCGTTCGCCGGGTCGGCGAGGGTGGCCGCGGCGAGCGCGGTGGCCATGATCCGGCCGCCGATGACGTCGACGGGGTGGTGCATGCCCGCCACGATCCGGGTGTGGCTCAGTTCGACGGCCCGCGTCACCAGCTCCTGGAAGCGCTCCGGCACGGCGTACGCGTAGGCCAGCGCGGCCAGGTGGAAGGCGTTGGTGTGGCCGCTCGGGAAGCCGCCGTCGTCGGTGGCGGAGGTGCCGCGCTGGCGCAGCAGCTGCGGGGCGACGGACACCGGGGAGTCGTACACCGGGAAACCGAACGCGTCCGTCCTGCCGGTGTCGACGACCTCGCTGTCCTCGTTCAGCCGCCACGGACGCGGGTACTGGTAGGCGTACTTGGCGGGGTTGCCGGAGGCGTACGGGCCGCGCACCGTGTCGACCAGTTCGGCGACCTTGCCGAGCGCCGAGTCGTGGGCGCCCGCGCCGAGCGCCGAGCCGGCCGGGGCGTCGGCGGGCACGGCGTCGCTGACGGTGGTCGCCGGAGTGCCGTCGGGGGCGCCGGTGATCGAAGTGACCGCCTTGGCGCCCGTCTTGTACAGGCCGGCCAGCGGGCCGAGGCCCGCGATCATCGCGTAACTCTGGTGCTGGCGGTCGTAGACGAACGCTTCCTTCGCCTGGGCGTCGGTGCGCTCGGCCGTGGTGCGGGCGCAGTAGCGCAGGTCGGCGCGGAGGATCTCGGGGCGCAGCGGGGTGCCGGTGTTCCAGGCGGCGCCGGTCTTCCACACCTGGGAGAAGCCGCCGAGGACCCGGACCACGGCGTTGGTCTCGGGCGTCAGGTTGGCGGCGACGTTGGTCCGGTAGTCGTCCACGAACGCGGCCGGCGCGGTGGCGGCCTTGGCGTCGGCCGCGGGCAGCCAGACGGCGACGGCCGGGGCGGCGAGCACGCCCGCCGACGCGGCCAGCGTGGTGGTGAGGAACCCGCGCCGGTTCAGCGCGGCGGAGGGGTGCCCGGCAGGTGACGGCATGCCTGTGCCTCTCGGAAGCGGTCCACGGAACGCGGGGCGCGATGTGCCGACGTGTGCGAAACCGTGGAGAAGAAGGAGGAAGAAGTTGAACGAGTGAATATCTAGGGGTGGGGTGTGACCCGTCGGGAAGGTCCGGGTGATGTGCGTCCGGTCGGCAGGTGAACGCGGGGCGTTCGGCACACAGAAACCGACAACCGGCTCCCGGCACACCCCGGTTCCGGCGCCGTGCTCACAGCAGCCCGCGCGCGAGCGTCACCGCCCCCGCCACCGGCGGCACCCGCAGCGGGCGCGGCCGGGCCGACGGCAGGGACGCGGCGAGGGCCGCGGCGAAGGCGTCGTACAGCGCGGGCTGGGCGAGGATCGTGCCGCCCGCGACCACCACGTCGTCGGTCGCCGCGCCCCGCCGGTCGAGGAGTTCGACCAGCGCGGCGAGCGAGCGGCCGCCGGCGGTGATGACGTCATGGGCGAGCGCCGAGCCCGCCTCGGCGGCGGCGAAGACGGCCGGGGAGTGCCGGCCCCAGGCGGCGGACGGCTCGGGGGCGCTCTCCAACGCCGCGCCCAGCGCGGGCACTTCGGGCACGCCGAACGCGTCGAGGAGGGCCGCCGCCAGCGCGTCGGGTGCCTCGCCGCGGTCGTGGGCGGCCCAGCAGGCGCGCAGCGCCTCGCGGACCAGCCCGGCCGCGCCGCCCTCGTCGCCGAGCACCGCGCCCCAGCCGCCCACCTGCACGGCCGTGCCGTCGGCGCGCCGGCCCACCGCCACCGAGCCGGTGCCGGCGACGAGGCCGGCGCCCTTGTCCAACCCGGCGGCGGGGACGAGGAGTTCGGCGTCGCCCACGACCAGCGTGGGCACGTCGAAGTGGAGGTGCAGGGCGGTGCGGAGCTGCTCGCACTGGCGCGCGGACTCGCAGGCGTGGCCGCCCACCGCCAGCGCCGCCGGACGCGGGCCGGCCGGCAGGGCCTCGGCGATCAGCCGGGCCAGCCAGCCGGCGGCGGCGACCGGGTCGTGCGGCCGCCAGCCGCCGCTCGTACGGACGTGGTCGGCGAGCGGGGTGTCCCCGGCCACGGCACGCAGCCGGGTCTTGGTGCCGCCCACGTCGATGCCGACCAGGACGGGCGTGGAGTCCTGCACGGGACCTCTTTCGTCGTGCGTCGTGTGCGCTGTGTTCTTCGTGCGCGCGGTGCAGCGACGGCGGGCGAACCGTGCCGGGGGAGCCGGGGGCAAGCCGGTGAAAGCCGGGAAACGGGGTGGTCGCAGCGGTCGGGAAGCCCCGGGACGGGCCTCTGGCGGAGCACGGCAGGCGAGTACCGTGAAGTTCGTTAGGAAATTAACTAACGAAGTACAGTGCGTCAAGAGTCCTCGCGACCTGTGGGAGAACCGTGGAACACGACGTGGTGGCGACACCCCGGCTGACCGAGAGCGCGAGCGCGGTGTTCGCCGTGCTCGCGCAGGCGGGCAGCGCGACCCGGCCGCAACTGGCGAGCCTGGCCGGACTGTCCAAACCGACGGTGTCCTCGGCCGTCGCGGAGCTGGAGAGCGCCGGGCTCGCCGCCCCCTCCGGCACCGCCTCCAGCGGCACCGGCCGCAGCGCCGCCGTCTACCGGCTCGGCCCCGGAGCCGGCGCCGTCCTCGCCGTCGACCTCGGCCCGGACCTCACCCGGGTCCGCGGCTGTGCGCTCGACGGCAGCCTGCTCGCCGAGGTCACCGCGCCCCGGGCCGAGGCCGCGGACGCCGTCCGCGAGGCACTCGGCGCGCTGCCCGCCGCGCTCCCGCCGCGCGCCATCGTCGTCGCCGTCGGCGATGTCACCGCACCGTCCGGGAAGGGCGCGCAGATGCGTCCCGCGACCGCCAAGGCCGGTCCCGTCTTCGACGCCGTGGCCGTCGCGCTGCCCCCGGGCGTCCCCGTGCACCTGGAGAACAACGTCAACTGCGCCGCGCTCGCCGAGCTGCACGAGGGCGCCGCCCAGGGCCGTGCCACCTTCGCGTATCTGCGCGTCGGCGTGGGCGTCGGCCTCGGCATCGTCATCGGCGGACAGGTGGTGCGCGGGGCGAACGGCGCCGCCGGAGAGCTGGCCCGGCTGCCCTACCCCTGGGACGACGGCAGCGAGCCGCGCCTGGAGGCCCTGGAGGAGTACATGGGCGCGCGTTCCCTGCTGCGCCGCGCCGCCGAGGCCTGGCGCGAGACGGACGGGCCGTGCCCCGAGACCGCCGAGCAGCTGTTCGCACTGGCCGGCGAGGGACGGGCGCCGGCCCGCGCCGTCGTCGCCCGGCACGCCGCCGACGTCGGCCGGCTGGCCGCCGCCGTGACCGCCGTGCTGGACCCCGGGCTGATCGTGCTCGGCGGCAGCACCGGCGCGGACCCCCGGCTGCTGCCCGGGGTGCGGGCCGAACTGGCCCGGCTGAGCTGGCCCACCGAGGTGGTCAGCAGCACGGTCGGCGACCTGGGCACCGTCGTGGGCGCGGCCCGCCTCGCGGTGGCCCGAGGTGTCCGAACCGTGACCGAGCCCGGGCGGCGGAAGGATTGACGGCTTCCGGCCCGTTCTGCCAATGTCCGGACAAGCGCTTTCTAAGCCGGTCGGGACGTCGGCTTGGGTCGGCGTCCCGACCGTACGCGAAGTACGGCAGCCGCACGAGGGCGAGCTTGTGCGACGACGGCACTCATGGCCGGGGATCCCACCCGCGAAGGCGACGCGGCCGGGCGAGGCCGCGCCCCCGGGAAGCGAAATTTCACCTGCAGAATGCACCCGTGCCGCCTCGGTCGGCGCCGTGCTCCGTCCCCCTACGACGAAAAGGGATCGAAGATGACCAGTGTGGGTGTGCGGCGCTCCCGCCGACTCGGCCGCGGCGGCATACGCCGCGTGGTTCCCCTCGCTGCCGTGGCCGCGGCAGGTGCCCTTCTGCTCTCCGCCTGCGGGTCGGGGTCCGGCTCGGGCGGCAACTCCAAGTCGCTGACGTTCTGGATCTCCACGGTTCCGGGGCAGGACGCGGGCTGGAAGAAGCTGGTGGCGCAGTACAAGAAGGAAACCGGCGTCGACGTCAAGCTCGTCAACATCCCCTACGACGGCTACCCGGCGAAGCTCCACAACGCCGCTCAGGCGAACGCCCTGCCGGACGTGGCGGACGTGCCCGCGCTGGACCCGATCTGGTCGAACAAGCTGCTCGACCTCAGCTCCGTCGCCAACGACAAGAGCAACAACATCAACGGCAACTTCCTCGCCAAGGACTCGTCCGGGAAGGTGCTGTCCATCCCCTCGGACGTCACCGCGTCCGGCCTGTACATCAACGAGACCCTGTTCAAGAAGGCCGGCGTCTCCTTCCCGGCCTCGCCCCAGAAGACCTGGACCTGGACCGACTTCATCAAGGCGGCGAACACGGTCCGGGAGAAGACCGGCGCCAAGTACTCCCTGACGTTCGACCAGTCGCCGTCCCGGCTCCGCGCCATGGTGTACGAGATGGGCGGGCAGTACGTCCACGCCGACTCCTCCGGCAAGTTCTCGGTGGACGATGCGACCAAGAAGGCCGTGAACTACTTCGTCGGACTGAACGACGACAAGACCATGCCGAAGTCGGTGTGGACCAGCGGCGCCGACCCGTCGGCCATGTTCCAGAGCGGTGACGTGGTCGCCTACTGGTCCGGCGTGTGGCAGGTTCCCGCCTTCGCGGAGAGCATCAAGAAGTTCGCCTGGGCGAGCGTCCCGACTCCCGCCGAGCCGGTCCAGGCGAGCGACGTCAACAGCGGCGGCATGATGGTCGGGTTCAACAACAACGGCGCCGCGGCCACCGCCGCGCAGAAGTTCCTGGCCTGGGTGTACGCGCCGAAGCAGTACACCGAGCTGGTCGAGTCCTCCGGGTTCCTCCCCGTCGAGAGCGGCCTGAACCCGAAGTACCCCTTCACCTCCGAGGCGGCGCAGGCGGCGTTCAAGCTGTACAACCAGGAGATCCCGCTCTACGCCCCGATCTCCGGGTACTTCAACACCGCGCAGACGAACTGGGTGCTGAAGGGCAAGAGCCTCACCACCGACCCGACCAAGACGGAGCTCGGCAAGGCGATCAACGGCCAGCAGTCGGCCGACAAGGCCCTGGAGAACATCGTGGCCGGCTACAACCAGCAGGTCGGCGGCGGGTCGTAGACCACAGGGCCGGGCGGCGGGGCCGAGACACCGCCGCCCGGCCCCGGCCGCCCACGTGACGCCGGGCTCATGGCGTGAGCCCACAGGAACCCCTTCCACCAGCACGGAGTCAGGAAGATGACAAAACGCGCCTCGGACGTGTCCGCGAGCCCGCCCAGGAGACGCCGCAGCTACACGATCGCGCCGCTCGTCCTCATCGCGGCCAATGTCGTGCTCTTCGCGCTGTTCTTCGTGTGGCCGGCGGTGATCGGGCTCGTCTACTCCTTCACGAACTACACGGGGGTGGGGGCGTTCCAGTTCGTCGGACTGGACAACTACAGCAACCTGTTCGGGGACTCCTCCTTCTACGACGCGCTCACCCGGACGCTGCTGTACACCGTCCTCTTCGTTCCGCTGAACTTCGCGCTCTCGCTGCTCATCGCCAACATGCTGGTGAGCAAGCACGCCAAGGGCACGTCGGTCGCCCGCGTCGTCTTCTTCATCCCGTGGCTGCTGTCGCCCATCGTCGTGGGTGTCCTGTGGCGGTGGCTGTTCGGCGAGAACTTCGGACTGGTCAACTACGTCGTCGAGAAGCTCGGCGGGCACGCCGTGCCGTGGCAGTCGAACGCGGACCTGTCGCTGCTGGTGGTGGTGATGGCGGCGTCCTGGGCCTGGACGGGCTTCTCGATGCTGCTGTTCATCGCGGCGATCAAGAACGTACCGGTGTCGTACTACGAGGCGGCCTCGCTCGACGGCGCCGGCCCCTGGCGCCAGTTCATCAGCATCACGCTGCCGAGCATCGCGCCCACCTCGTTCATCGTCATCCTGCTCAACACGATCAACGCGATGAAGGAATACCCGCTGTTCGTCTCCCTCAACAACGGCGGACCCGGAACGTCGAACAACCTGCTGGTCCAGTACATCTACCAGACCGGCTTCCAACGGGGCCAGATCGGCTACGCGAGCGCCGCGTCGTTCGTGCTCATGCTCATCCTGATGGCCGTCGCGATCGTCCAGCTGATCGTCAACCGGCGGGTGGAGAACCGATGACAACCACAGACATGCCACGCCCGGTCGACGCAGGTCCCGGACGGGCCGTCTCGAAGAAGCGGACCCGCAGCGCGGGCAGCGGAGGGGTCCGGCGGGCGGTGTCCGCGACGACACTGCTGTGGATCCTGGCGTGCCTCTACGGGTTGCCGGTGCTGTGGTTCATCCTCAGCTCCCTCAAACCGGCCGGGGACCTGTTCTCCTATCCGCTGACGCTGGTTCCGCACCACCCCACCCTGTCGGGATACCTGACGGCGTGGCGCAGCGCCAACTTCTCCCAGTACTTCGTCAACACGACCCTCGTGTGCGTGATCACGACGATCCTCACGGTGGGAGCCAGCTGCTGCACCGGGTACGCGCTGGCCAAGTACGACAACAAGTGGCTCAAGGTCTTCTTCATCTGCATCCTGGCCACCACGATGCTGCCGTCCGAGGTCATGCTCGCCCCGGAGTTCCTGGTGGTCCGCAACCTCGGCCTCTACAACTCCTTCACCGGCATCATCCTCCCGGCCGTGCTCACCGCGACCGGATGCTTCATGTTCCGCCAGTTCTTCCTGACGGTTCCTGACGAACTCGTCGAAGCCGCACGCATCGACGGCGCCCGCGAACTGTCGATCTTCGTGCGGATCATGGTGCCGCTCTCCCGGCCCATCATGCTGACCCTCGCCATCCTGTCCTTCCAGTGGCGGTGGAACGACTACATCTGGCCGCTTCTGATGCTCAACGACCCCGACAAGTTCACCGTGCAGATCGGCATCCAGAGCATCGTCGGCGCGCAGAACATCAACTGGTCGGTCCTGCTCGGCGCATCGGTCATCTCCATGATCCCGCTGATCGTCATCTTCCTGGTCTTCCAGCGCTACGTCATGGGCGCCGACATCAATGCCGGACTGAAGGACTGACCGTGCCCACCCCGCTCGACCACGAGTTCGTCCGCGCGGTGGCCCGCGCCGCCGACCGGCTGGCCGCGCCGCTGGCGGCCGGCCCCGACGAGGAACCCGCCGGTGTACCGCACCGCGGCCTGGCACGCCGGGCGAAGACCCTGGTCGCGGCGTACCGTTCCCCGCACTCGGCACTGCACGGCAGCAGGCAGGCCGTCGCCGCCACGCTGACCCACCTCCGCGCCCTGCGGGCCGCGCAGACGCCCTCAGGCCTCTTCGCCGGCGGCGACAACGTGCAGTCACCGCCGGACTCCGCGTTCACCGTCAACGACGTGTGCGACGCGCACGTCCTCGCCGCCGGCGCCGGGCCCGAACTGCGCGACGTCACGGCCGCGCTCGCCGAGATCGCCCGCTCCGCCTCCGGCAGTCTCCTGACCGGTGGGGTGCACACCCCGAACCACCGCTGGGAGCTGTGCGCGGCGCTGGCCCGGCTGCACCGGTCGTTCCCCGACGGCCGGCTGCTCGACCGCGTCGAGGAGTGGCTCGCCGAGGGCGTCGACATCGACGCGGAGGGCCTGTACTCGGAACGGAGCGCCAACTACGCGGCCCACGTGTCCAACCCCTCCCTCCTGCTGCTGGCCGGCGTGCTCGGCCGCGCCGACCTGCTGGACGCCGTCGAACGCAATCTCGCCACGACCCTGGACCTCATCAGGCCGGACGGCACGGTGGAGACCGTCCACTCGCGACGGCAGGACCAGAACCACCCGTTCCCGCTGGCGCCCTACCTGCCGCACTACCGGCTGCTCGCGATCCGCACCGGCCGGGGCGACTTCAGCCGGGCGGCCCGGCTGGCGGCCGCCGGCGGCATCGAGGACCCCGGCCTGCTCGCCGAGACCCTCCTCACCCCGGACCTGTGCCGCGCACTGCCCGCACCGGCCGCGGAGACCCTGCCCCGTGACCGGTACCTCACCACCGCACGCCTCGCCGCCCGCGCTTCGGCCGGCGTGCACACGGTGGTGTACGGCGGCTCCGACGTGCCCGAGCACCGGCGCATCCGCTCGGGCCTCGCCTGCAATCCCACCTTCCTGCGTCTGTTCGCAGGCGACGCCGTCCTCGACGCGGTCCGTCTCTCGCGGGGCTTCTTCGACATGGGCCCGTTCCGCGCCGCCGGCATGCAACGCCTCGCCGACAGCCGCTACCGGCTCACCGAGACCCTCTCGGCCGCCTACTACCAGCCGCTCCCGCCGGGCCGGCGCCGGGACGACGGCGCCTACCGGATCGCGGACGAGGGACGCTTCTCGGCCGCGATGGCCTTCCCGGACCGGCCTCGGGACGAGGTCTCCCACACGACGCGCGTCGAGGTGGACCTGCGGGAGGACGGTGCCGACCTGCGGATCGACATCCGCGGACCACGGGTGCCCTGGGCCCTCGAACTGACCTTCCGGCCGGGCGGCGTGCCAGAGGGCGCCGTACCGATCGGCGACGGACGCTGGTGCCTGACGAGGGGGCCGATGACCTACCGGGCCGGCGACGACGAGATCCGGGTCGAGGCCGGCGTCGAGGCAGGCGAACCGCTTGCCGGGCCGGACCGGAGCGACGTACTGCGGTACGACCCGGGTCAGGACCACACCGTGGTGGGCGGCACCGATGCGACGACCGGGAACCGCGTCTACATTGGTGGACACGGCCCGCACACACTGACCGTCGCACTGCGCGCCCGCCGGCCCGCACCTGTCGTGTGACCCCGACGACCCACGCCATGGCCACCTCAGGCATGAAGGGCTGATCCCCGTTGCGCCTCCCGCCCCCTCCCGTGCACCTCCCCCGCCAGCTCCGCCCCCTGCACGACCTGCCCGACACCCCCGAGGCGTACGACGCCGTCCTCGCCGATGTCGTCGAGCAGGCCCTCGCCCGCCTCACCCCCGAGGGCAGCCTCGAACACCCCGACGCCCTCGACGACATCGGCGACACCTCGCTCGGCATCACCGCCCTGCTCGCCCTCGCCTGGCAGCGCGGCAAGGACCCCCGGCTGCCCGAGGCCGTCCGCCGCAGCCTCGCCTTCCACCTCCGCAAGCGTGTCTACACCGGGGACAACCCCGGATACCCCAACCTGCGCCTGACCAACTCGTGTCTGCCGTATGCCCGTTACGTCCTCGAAGCGGGCGCCCACCCCATCGGCGACTGGCCCAGCACGGTCTGGGCGCTGCTCCAGGCGGTCAACGTCCTCGACGCCGCCGGTGACCTCCTTGACGACGAACAGCGCGCCGAACTACGGGAGTTGGCACACGGCTACTGGCGCTGGCTGACCGAGGCGACCTTCTTCAACCCGCAGGAGGCCGGCAACCAGGCCATCGGCTGCGTGGTCGGCGGCCTGATGCTCGCCCGCCATCTCCCGGAAAGGGAGGGGGAGTCGGTACGGGCACGGGCGCTGAGCCTGTACGCCGAGGAGATCCGCGCCCACCGGATCCGCGACCGGGGCGTCCTGCTGCCGCCCGAGCACGGCGGCGCCTACGACAACAACTACGGCCCCATCTCCCTGTCCTTCCTCGCCCAGGCCCACCGGGTCAGCGGCGCGGAGATGTTCGCCGAGGACGGCGACACCCTCGCCCGCTACCTCGACGCCCGGCTGACCAGCGGCGGCTACGACTACGGCGGCCCGCGCTACAGCGAACAGCACTCCGGCTTCGAATCCGTCCTCGGCCTGCGCTACTTCGGCGCGCGCATCGGCGCCGACCTGGGCCGCTACCGGGGCGACACCCGCTGGGGCCGGCACGCGGTCCAGGATGACGGCCGGATCGACGGGCACTTCGCCTTCATGCTGGTCTGGCAGATCCAGGACCCCACGCGCTGGCACCGCACCCCGTCGACCGCCGTCGCCCGCCACCAACTGCGCTCCGGCACCGTCTCCGTGGCCTTCGACAGCCGGATGACCCCGGCCCTGATCGAGGCCGCCGGCACCTACTACCTGCCCGCCGCCGTGCACCGCCAGCACGGCTTCGGCCCGGTCACCGACGGCTTCCTGCTGTGCCGCCCGATGGGCGAGGTACGGGTCCGCGACGTCCGCGCCGACGGGCTCGCCGCCAAGCTGGTCACCAAGCCGGTCGTCGGCCGCGACCACGTCCTGCGCCACGTCCGCTCGCTGTACGTCACCGACGGCACGCGCCTGTGGGTGACAGTCGCCCTGGAACGGCTCGACGCAGCGCCGTACCTGCTGTGCGGGCTGCCGTACGCCGCCGACGACGGCGACCGGGTGCGCCGCGTCGCCGAGGGCGAGGTGACGTCGGCGGGCGCCCTGCGTCTCACCCACCCGGCGGCAGCGGGCGACGACCACTTCGACGCCCGCGCCGAACTCACCCAGGAACAGGCCGCGTTCGCGCTCGCCGCCGACCCGCGCGGCTACGGCAACCCCGACGAGGGCTGGCGGCACCTGGTCTCCTCCACCGCCCTGGAGGCCGGCCCGGCCCCGGGCGCGCCGCAGGGGCTGCACGTGTTCGCCGTACGGTACGGGCCGGGCGGAGCGTTCGCGCCCGTCCTGGAAGCGGCCGGGGAGGAACTCACCGTGCGCACCGAGGAGTTCACGGCGGTTGTCGGCCCTGTGGCCGGGGACGAGCGGGGCGAGCCCGCGCTCACCCTGCGCCGCTGAGCCTCAGCGCTCGCGGAGCACGACGGCCGGGAGCGCGGCGGGCGGCACCACCAGGTCCGCCCGCCCCCGCGTCGCCGCCACCAGGTCGGCGTTGCGCTGGTCCGTGTCCAGCACCCAGGCCACGGCGCTCTCGTGGTCCTTGCCGAACTCCTCGTGCCGCGCGACCAGTCGGCCGATCCGCTCGTCCTCGGCGATCTCGCAGAACCACACCTCGTCCAGACACGGCCGCACCCGCGCCCACGAACCCTCCGCCACCAGCAGGTAGTTGCCCTCGGTCACCACCAGCCGGGCGGCCGGCGCCACCGGGATCGCGCCCGCCAGCGGCTGCTCCAGGACCCGCTCGAACCCGGGCGCGTACACCACCTCGCCGGTGTCCTCGCGCAGCCGGCGCAGCAGCGCCGCGTACCCGGCCGCGTCGAAGGTGTCCGGGGCGCCCTTGCGGTCCCTGCGGCCCAGGCGGTCCAGCTCGGCGTCGGCCAGATGGAAACCGTCCATCGGGACGTGCGCCGCCCAGGGCGGTCCGTCCCTGTTCAGGGCGCGCACCACCTGCTCGGCCAGGGTCGTCTTGCCCGCGCCGGGGCCGCCCGCGATGCCGAGCACGGCACGCCGGCCGTCCCGGACGAGGCCACGGGCGCGATCGAGAAGGTCGTCGAAGGTCAGCGGCACACCGCACAGTGTGGCACCGCCGCGCGCGCCTCGGACTTTGCCGAGAAGTACCCTGCGGTGTGGCGTGCGCCACCCCTCGAACGCCGATCGTGGGGAAGAGTGCCGGTATGACTCAGCTCGGTCTGCCAGAAGCGATCCAGGCCTGTCTGTTCGATCTCGACGGGGTCGTGACCAAGACGGCCCTCGTGCACGCGGCCGCCTGGAAGGAGACGTTCGACGCGTTCCTGCGTGACTACGACGGCGAGACGGGGCGGCCGTTCGACGCGGACGCCGAATACGACGAGTACGTCGACGGCCGCCCCCGCGCCGACGGCGTGCGCGCCTTCCTCGACTCGCGCGGCATCCACCTGCCCGAGGGCACCCCCGACGACCCACCCGGGACCCGCAGCGTCCACGGCCTCGGCAACCGCAAGAACGCCCTGCTCCTCGACAAGATCCGCACCGGCGGCGTGGAGGCCTACGCGGGCACCCTGCGCTATCTGGAGGCGGTGCGCGCCGAGGGGCTGCGCACGGCGATCGTGTCCTCCAGCGCCAACTGCCGCGACGTGCTCCGCGCGGTCGGCGCCGAGCACTACTTCGACGTGCGGATCGACGGGGTCGTCGCCGCCGAGCGGCACCTGCCGGGCAAGCCGCACCCCGACACCTTCCTCGCCGCCGCCCGCGACCTCGGTGTCGAGCCGTCCCGTGCCGCCGTCTTCGAGGACGCCCTGGCCGGCATGGACGCGGGCCGCGCGGGCGGGTTCGGGTACGTCGTCGGCGTCGACCGCGTCGGCCAGCGCGAGGCGCTGTACGCGCACGGCGCGACGATCGTCGTGAACGACCTCGCGGAGCTGGGAGGCAAGGAATGATCACCGACCGGTCGTACGCCGTCGAGCCGTGGGCCGTCCGCGAGACCGCCCTCGACCTCGGCGTCCTCGCCCAGAGCGAGTCGGTGTTCGCGCTGTCCAACGGCCATGTCGGCTGGCGCGGCAACCTCGACGAGGGCGAGCCGCACGGCCTGCCCGGCAGCTACCTCAACGGCGTGCACGAGGTGCACCCGCTGCCGTACGCCGAGGCCGGGTACGGCTACCCGGAGTCCGGCCAGACCGTCATCAACGTGACCAACGGCAAGATCCTGCGACTGCTCGTGGACGACGAGCCGTTCGACCTGCGCTACGGTCGGCTCGTCGCCCACGAACGCGTCCTGGACCTGCGCCGCGGGGTGCTGGAGCGGACCTGCGAGTGGACCTCGCCGGCCGGCTCCACGGTCCGGGTGCGCTCCACCCGGCTGGTGTCGCTGACCCAGCGCGCGGTGGCCGCCGTCGCCTACGAGGTCGAGGCCGTCGGCTGCCGCAGCCGCGTGGTGATCCAGTCCGAACTGGTCGCCAACGAGACGCTGCCCGCCTCCGACGGCGACCCGCGCGCGGCCATGGCCCTCCAGTCGCCGCTGGAGCAGGAGGACCACTTCGCCGCCGACCAGCGGCTGCGGCTGGTGCACCGCACCAAGCGCAGCGGTCTGCGCGTCGCCGTGGCCGCCGACCACGTCGTGAGCGGCCCGGAGCGTACGACGACCCGCAGCGAGAGCGGCTTCGACGTGGCCCGGCTGACCGTCACCTCCGTGCTGGAGCCCGGGCAGACGCTGCGGGTGGAGAAGCTCGTCGCGCACGGCTGGTCCGGCACCCGCTCGCTGCCCGCGATGGCCGACCAGGTCGACGCCGCCCTCGCCGCCGCCGCGCACGACGGCTGGGCGGGGCTGCTCGCCGACCAGCGGGCCTTCCTGGACGACTTCTGGGCCCGCGCGGACGTCGAGGTGGAGGGCGACGAGGAGATCCAACAGGCCGTCCGCTTCGCCCTGTTCCACGTCCTGCAGGCCGGCACCCGCGCCGAGCAGCGCGCGATCCCGGCGAAGGGCCTGACCGGCTCCGGATACGACGGGCACGCCTTCTGGGACACCGAGATGTTCGTGCTGCCCGTGCTCACCCACACCGCGCCCACCGCCGTCGCCGAGGCCCTGCGCTGGCGGTACAACACCCTGGACGAGGCCCGCGAGCGCGCGGCCCAACTCGGCCTCGCCGGCGCCGCGTTCCCCTGGCGGACCATCGCCGGACCGGAGGGCTCGGCGTACTGGCCGGCCGGCACCGCCGCCTTCCACGTCAACGCCGGGATAGCCGACGCCGTCGTCCGGTACGTCGAGGCCACCGGTGACGACGGCTTCGAGCGCGAGGTCGGCGCGGAACTGCTCGTGGAGACGGCCCGGTTGTGGCGCTCGCTCGGCCACCACGACACCCGCGGCGACTTCCACATCGACGGCGTCACCGGACCCGACGAGTACAGCGCGGTCGCCGACGACAACACCTACACCAACCTGATGGCCCGGCGGAACCTGCTCGCGGCTGCCGACGCCGTCGAACGCCACCCGGACCAGGGCGCCCGGCTCGGTGTGGACGCGGAGGAGAGCGCGGCCTGGCGGGACGCCGCCGCGGCGATGCACGTCCCCTACAACGCCGAACTCGGCGTCCACGAACAGCACGCCGGGTTCACCCGCTACCAGCGCTGGGACTTCGCCGGCACCCGCCCCGGCCAGTACCCCCTGCTCCTCCACTTCCCCTACTTCGACCTCTACCGCAAGCAGGTCGTCAAACAGGCCGACCTGGTGCTGGCCATGTACACCTGCGGCGACTGGTTCGAGCGGGGCGACGCGGGCGCGGCCGAGGAGCAGATCGCCCGGAACTTCGCCTACTACGAGCCGCTGACCGTCCGGGACTCCTCGCTGTCCGCCTGCTGCCAGGCCGTCATGGCCGCACGGACCGGTCATCTCGACCTCGCCTACGCCTACACCGCCGAGGCGGCCCTGATGGATCTTCAGGACCTGGAGCACAACACCCGCGACGGGCTGCACATCGCCTCGCTGGCCGGCACCTGGATGGCGCTGGTGGCGGGCTTCGGCGGACTGCGCCGCGACGGCGAGAACCTGCGCTTCGCACCCCGGCTGCCCGAGCGGCTGAGCCGGCTCGCCTTCCACGTCCGGTTCCGCGGCCGCACGCTGCGCGTGGACATCGGACCGGACAAGGCGACGTACGCGCTCCTCGCCGGCCCGCCCCTGACCCTGCGCCACCACGGCGAGCCGCTGACGGTGACCACCGCCGACCCGGCCGTCCGCGCCGTTCCGCCACCGGTGCGCCGCCCGGCCCCCGAGCAGCCGCCGCACCGGACGCCGCACGCGGACTGAGGCCCGGCGGCACACGCCGCGCGGGCGCGACGTGTGCCGCCGGGCCTCAGCTCAGTGCGCCGGACAGCAGCCCCATCAGGTCGCCCGTCGCGTCGGCGGCCAGCAGGGCGGGCAGGGCGCCCAGGGCGAGGACGGCCGCGGCGGCGGTCCACAGGCGTGGGGGAGGGGTGGTCTGGAGGGCCGCGATCCGGCGGGTGACGGCCCGGTCGGTGAAGCCGAGGGCGCAGGCGGCCCGGGCGCGGCCCGCCGTGAGCGCGGCCCGGGCCAGCGCGCGGGCGGTGGTCCGGCGGTCCCCGACCAGGTCCGCGGCCTGCTCGTCCGCCCAGCGCTCCACCAGGAACGCGACGGCCGTACGCACCGGGCGCAGCAGCGGATTGGCGGCCGCGGCGAGCGTCACCGCCGTCACCAGCGCCCCGTGCCGGTACCTGAGATGGGCGCGCTCGTGCGCGAGCAGCACCCGGCGTTCGGCCGGGGTCAGTGCGCTCAGCATCGCCGAGGTCACCAGGATCCGGCCGGGCCGGCCCGGAATCGCGAACGCCTGGGGCACCGCGGAGGCCGCGACGATCAGCTCGGTGTCCGCCGGCTGCCCTGCGCACAGCCGCCGCAGCGCCCGCCGTGTGGACCGCTCGGCGCGCACCGCCCGGTGCAGCCGTACGGCGACGACCAGCAGCGCGGCACTCGCGCCGAGCCCGATCACCTCCGGCACCGGGTCCATGACCGGACGGCCCGCCTCGCGCGCCTCACGGATCACCGGCGGGGCGTCCCCGAGGAGCGCGGCGGCCAGCAGCACCAGCGACCAGGTGGTGGCCGCGGCCGTCAGCACGCCGGCCGACGCCAGTACCGGTGCGGCCAGTGCCGGGGCGACGCGCCGGGCGATCACCGGTCCGACCAGTGCCAGCAGCAGGGACAGCACCAGCGGTCCGTACACGTCGAAGATCATGCGCCGCCCCCGGCGAGCACCTCGCGCAGCGCGCGCTCCTCCTCGGGGCTCAGCCCGGTGACGAACTGCTGGAGCGCGGCGATCGGGTCCGGGCCTCGGTCCAGGGCCTCGTGCATCGCCTCGGCGGTCAGCTGGGCCGCGTTCTTCGCCGGCCGGTACGCGCCGCGCCGCCCGGCCGCGTCGCGCAGCACCAGCCCCTTGTCGTACAGACGCTTGAGGATCGTGTGCACCGTGTTGTAGGCGAGCGCCCCGTCGACCTCGGCCTGGATCTCCGCCGGGGTCAGCGGCCGCTCGGTGGCCCACAGCGCGGCCAGCACCTCGCTCTCCAGCTCCCCGGCGCTGCGCCGCTCCGCCCTGCCGCGGGACTCCGTGCCAGCCATGCCCCCACCTTACAGCGCGTAGTGCGTGGGCCGGATGGGCCTGTCCGTCCGACAAGAGGCAGCGATACGGGGTAGTTTGGGGGTGTTTTCCCTTGGCCCTACAGGCTGTAGGGTTGCAGGGGCTCGGCCCGCCACGGGGCAAGAGGGGTGATCATGGCCGCCAGTGCGCACGCCACACACGCGGTATCGCGCGATGCCCACGCCCGGAGCGGCCGATGACGGCTCCCGGAACGGAAACGACCGCGGGCACGCAATCGTCCCCGCCCACGGCGACGGCCCTGCCCGCGGAACTCGCCGCCTCCTCCTCCGTCGTCCACCGGCCCGCGCCCTGGCACTTCGGTGTCCTGCTCGCCGTCCTGCTCGGCGGGGCCTACCTGGCCCGCCGGCACTGGCCCGCGCTGGAGAGCGGAGCCGGGCGACTGGCCGGTGCCGACCAGGGGTGGATGCTGGTCGGCGCGACCGCGGCCCTCGGCACCTGGGCGGCCTCGGCGCTCGCCCAGCAGGGCGCGGTCGTACGGCGGCTGCCCCGACCCCGGCTGGTCGCCGCCCAGTTCGCCGCCTCCGCCGCCAACCACCTGCTGCCCGCGGGCCTCGGCGCGGGCGCGGTCAACGTACGGTTCCTGATGCGCTGCGGACTGCCCGCCGCCCGCAGCGCCGGCGCCCTCGCCGTCAAGGCCGCCACCGGTGCCGTCGTCCGCCTCGCACTGATCGCGCTGCTCGTCCCGGCCTGCCCCGGCCTGCTGCGGCTGCCGCACCTGTCCACGACCGTCCTCGCCTGCGCCCTGGGCGCCGTACTCCTCCTGGCCGTCCTGCTGGTGACCCCCTGGTGGCCGCGGTGCCGCCGGGCCCTCACCACCGTCCTCGCCGACATCCGTGCCCTGCACGCCCGCCCCGCCCGCGCGGCGGCCCTGTGGGGCGGCTCCCTCGCCTTCGCCGGGCTGCACTCCCTGGTCGTCGTGGCCGTCGGCCAGGCCGTCGGACTGCCGCTGCCCCCGCTCCAGGTGGCCCTGCTGTACCTCACCGCGAGCAGCGCCGCCGCGCTGCTGCCCACACCGGGCGGGCTCGGCTCCCTCGACGCGGCGCTCGCCCTCGCCCTCACCATCGCCGGCGCCCCCGGCGCGGCCGCCGCCTCCACCGTCCTCGGTTACCGGCTGCTGACCGTGTGGCTGCCCCTGGTCCCGGGCCTGCTGGTGCTCGCGGTGATGGTGCGACGCAAGGCCCTGTGAAGGGCGGGGAGTTTCCCGCGCGGCCACTTCAGGTAGGAGTCGGGTGTCGTATGCCGTACTGGAGGGGGAGAGCCATGACCGGGACCGAGACAGCGGGGCTGCCGAGCGAGGCGTTCTTCACACCGGGGTCGTCGTCCTTCACCGAGTTCCTGGCCGCACACCGCCCCGGACTCCTGCCCACCACGCCCCGGCTGCCCGGCGGCGTGCGGACGGCACCCGACAGCTTCCCGCACGGCACCACGGTGCTCGCCCTGACCTACGGCGACGGCGTGCTGATCGCCGGCGACCGCCGGGCCACCATGGGCAACCTCATCGCCCAGCGCGACCTGGAGAAGGTGCACCCCGCCGACGACTACACGGCCGTCGCCTTCGCCGGCACCGTCGGACTCGCCGTCGACATGGTCCGCCTGTACCAGGTCGAGCTGACGCACTTCGAGAAGATAGAGGGCACGGCGATGACCCTCGCGGGCAAGGCGACCCGGCTCGCGGCCATGATCCGGCAGAACCTGGCCCAGGCCATGCAGGGCCTCGCCGTCGTCCCGCTGCTCGCCGGGTACGACCTCACCGCACCCGACGGCGGCCGCGGCCGCATCTTCGCCTTCGACCCGGCCGGCGGCCTCTACGAGAAGCACGACTTCTACGCCGAGGGCTCCGGCTCGCCGTACGCCCGGGGCGCCCTGAAGAAGCTGTACCGCCCGGGGCTGACCCGCCGCGAGGCCGTGCTCGCCGCGCTCCAGGCGCTGTACGACGCGGCGGACGACGACTCGGCCACCGGCGGACCCGACCTGAACCGCCGTATCTTCCCCGTCGTTTCGGTGATCACCGCGGACGGCTTCGCACGGCTGCCGGAGGAGGAGACCGAGGAGCTGAGCCGGGAGATGATCCTGCGCCGCGAGGACCGCCCGGACGGCCCGCACGCCGCGCCCTGACCCCGCCCGGCCCCTTTGGCCCGCATTCTCGAACAATTCGAGATCGGGCTTTTCGGAGAGCACGCCGAAGCGCGGGTGACGGAGAAATCCTCATATGATTGTCGGCCGCGCCGGTGGTGAAATTCGGGGTGCCGCCTTTGTCGCGTACCCGGGCGGCACGATAGGTCATCCGGGCGGCTTCGCACGAGAACGGCGGCGCCGGGCTTGCGGACCATCCCGGAGTGTCCGATGCTCGACCCGTCGCCGTTCAACGAAGTGGATGGGGAATTCGGCAGATATTCAAGGACGATCGCCGTGCGGAGTGGGAAAATGCGAAGGACGCGCTGGAAGCGTTTTGCCGCCATCCTGGCCCCGAGCATTGCCGGCGCAGCCGTCCTGACCGTGAGCGTGGCTCAAGGCGCCCTCGCGGCATCGTTCTTCATCTCCGGTGAGACCTTCAAGATGGCCGCGGACTCCCTGACCGGCAGCGGCATGAGCGTCTACGGCATGGTGGACGTGACCCGCAAGGGCAAACTCGTGCCGGTCACCGTCACCGGGGTGAGGACCGCGAAGATCGACGGGCTGTGCCTGTCGGTCCGCTTCCCGATCCCCGTACTGGGTACCTACACCCTGCGACTGACCGGCGACCACGAACGTCCCGCCACGGCACGGGACATGTTCTTCGACATCAGCCTGCTCAACGCCGGCGAGGCGAACCTGAAGAACCTGGACATCGGCGTCGCAGCCGGGTCGCTCACCTCGGGGGAAGTGTCCCCCGGCGACCGGGACTCGAAATTCTTCGACCCGAACAGCGTCGCGATGCAGAGTACGACCACCACCATGCGCAACCTCCGTGTCAACAGCGTCGCGGCTTCCCTCGGCTCTCTCGACCTGCCCGGAGCGCGCCTGTCGTTCACATCGGGCGCCCACGAATGCTTCTGACCCGCCGGCGTGCCCGAAGAGTGGTGAGCCCTCTGCGATGAAAACCCCGACCATGCCGGCCGAGTGGCGTGACGCCCTCTCCCGTGCGAGACACGGATGTCGCATCTGGCGCGACACCCGACCCTTCTGGGCAGGCCTGATCACTCTGTCAGCGGGTCTGCCGATCATCTATTTCCCCTACGCACACCTGAGTTGGGGCAGCGTCACCCTGGCGCTCTCCAGCACTGCCGGTGCCGCGTCGCTGGTCATCGGCGTCCTTCTCGTCGTACTCGGCCTCCTGCTGTGGTTCCAGCAGAACGCGCGCCTCTTCGCGGGAATCGCCGCCATCCTGATGTCCCTGGTCGCCTTGCCGCTCGCCAACTTCGGTGGCCTTCTGCTCGGTACGCTCCCCGGCCTGATCGGCGGCTCCCTCGCCTGCGCCTGGATGGCACCCGAGGACACCTCGGAGCCACCGGCGGACGGCGGACCTCGTGCCCGGTGACCGCTCCGGCGTCCCGCCCCGCGACGGCACGCCGGTCGCGATCGGCTTGCGCACGGCACGCGTCCCGAGCGCGCGCACCCCATGTCCCGCAATTCGCGGACCAGTCGGGCAGCTGTTGCTGCTGGGCTCACTGCCTCTCGCTCTCCTGGCGATGACGGCCGGGCCACCGGGAACGGGACCGGCCCCCGCCCACCATCCCTCGCGCCACCGCACACGACCGCACGAGCGGGGCCAGGTGCTCGCCGAGGACTCCTGGACCCTCACCTCGCGGCGGCTCGTGCTGCACGGCACCCGGTTCGCGGGTGTGGTCACCGTCAGGACCCCGGCGGGAACCGAGCGCCTGCTCAAGTTCACCGTCCGCTCCTTCGAAGCCGCCGACCTCGACCTGACGGTCCGAAGGGGTCTCACCACCTGGCACCTGAAGGCCGGCGCCGGCACCGTCGCCACCGCCGGGGGCCCGGCGACGCTGTACGCGGAAAAGCTGGTCGGCACGGGCTTCGGACCGGGCCGCAGGACGGCCGCGCCGCGCGGACGAGTCGTGATCAGCCCGAGCTCCGTTCCGCACTGGCTCTCTCCTCGGCTTCCGGCCGCGCGGAACGTCCGCCGTCGAGCGGTCATCATCGAAGGGGCGGCCCTCTACCGGATCCGCCTGACCGGCGGAACTCTGAAACTGCCCAGGCCCCACCTCACGACGACGTAGCCGCCGGCAGACGAGCGTGCTGCCGAGGGAACGTTCTGGCCCGGCTCCTCCTCCTGGCATGCCGAAGCGGGTCCTCAGGAGGCCTGCCGGAGGCGAGAGGTGTTCGCGATGACATCACGTACCGGCCCGATGACGGCAACCGTCGGCAGGCCGCTCCCGAACGCCCAAGGAGCGAGTCACAGTTGGCCCGAGGTGCGCGGCATCCGGCTGCACGTCGCCGAGTACGGGACCGGGGCGCCGGTCCTGCTGCTGCACGGCTTTCCGCAGCACTGGTTCGCCTGGCACCGGGTCGCCGAGCTGTCCGCCGCGGGCCGTCGGCTGATCTGCCCGGATCTGCGGGGCTTCGGCTGGTCGGAGCAGACCCGACGCGGCTACGACATCGACGGCCTGTCCGACGACATGCTCGCGCTGCTGGACGTACTCGGGCTCCACCGTGTGGATCTCGTCGGGCACGACTGGGGCGCCCAGATCGGCTTCCGGATGTGTCTGCGGGCCCCGGAGCGCTTCCGTGGGTACCTGGCGCTCAACATGGCGCACCCGTGGCCGCGGCAGCGGGCCGTCCTGCCGAACCTGTGGCGGCAGTGGTACACCGCCTTCGTGGAGTATCCGGTGATCGGCCGGGCCGTGCTGCGCCACTGGCCGGCGTTCTGCCGCTGCCTGCTGCGTCACCAGGTCGCCGACCGTTCGGTCTGGCAGCCCGGCGAGCTCGCGGAGTTCAGTGCCGCGGCGCAGGTCAGCGCGCATGCCGGGCAGGCCATGTTCTGGCAGTACGTGGTCCGCGAGATCCCGGCGCTGCTGCGCGGCGTGCGGCGCGGGCAGCGGCTGACCGTCCCGACGGTGCTGCTGGGCGGCGAGCGGGACAACGTGATACCGCCGTCCATGCTGGCCGGGGGCGAGGGCCACGCGGACGATCTGACCGTACGGATCGTGCCGGGCGCCGGCCACTTCCTGCCCCGGGAGAGTCCCCACGCGGTCGCCGGGGCGATGAGGGAGCTGTTCGCGACAGGGCGTTGAACGGCTAAGGACGCAAGGCCGCCCGCAGTGCGACCTTCCCGATGAAGGCCCGGCTGCGGCGGGCCCCGAGTGCGTACGCCCACTGGACCGGCCGCAGGGCGGCGGGACGCGCCGCGCCGAGCATGGCGAAGCGTGTGCCGTCGCCATCCGGCACGGCGGCCATACCCCCGACCACGAGTCGCGACTGCATGAGACACCAGCCGGGAGCGAGCCGTACCTCGAAGGCGCTGCGGCAGCCCAGCGGGCCCACCGCCAGGGCGCGCTTGCGATCGGCGTCGCCGGGCGGCACGCGGAACTCGCGCAACCCCGGCACCAGATGGGGCAGCTCGCCCGCAAGATCCGAGGCGACCGCCCACACCCTGTCGTACGGCAGCTCCAGACGCTGCTCCTCGTACATCGTGGTGTGCAGGCCCGCGGCCAGCAGCCGGAGCCGGGTGACGGCATCAACGGTCATTGCTGCCATGCCTTCCGGAACGCCGAACGGGCGCGGTGCAGCCGGGACTTGACCGTACCCGGCGCGATGTCCAGCATCTCGGCCGCACGTCGTTCATCAAGCTCCTCAAGCTCGCGCAGGACGAGTACGGCACGATGATGCACGGGCATCCGCGCGAGCACGTCCCGCACCTGTGCCGACAGTTCGCCGTCACCGACGTCGACGAGGCCGCTCAGGCGGGCGACTTCGTCGGGATCGACGGCCCGCTCGACGGCGGTTCGCCGCGCCACCCGCACCGCCTCGCGCACGGTGACGGTGCGCACCCATCCGTAGAACGCCTGTGGATCGCGCAGCCCCCGCATCCCGACGAAGACCGCGGTCAACGCCTCCTGGACGGCATCCTCGCAATCCGACAGAGCGATCGGCCGGCACAACCGGGTCACATACGGCGTCACCACGGTCAGCACCTCGTCCATCGCCAGTGCATCGCCCGCCCGCGCCGCCCGCACCAGTGGGGCCACGGCATCCCACGGCGGCCGGGGTTCTCCTGCTGAGCCGTCCATCACCGCGGACACTACAGCGCGCGGGCCGCCCCTCCTCAGGGGCCGTGAGGCGTGACGCCACCCATAGGAGCCAGATCACATCCTATCCGGCGTCGTACCAGCAGAATGCCCTGAACAGGCTTTAAAGCTGACATACACATCCATATCGGCCATTCCTCCGATCTGGGGTAGTACGTCACATCATTGCGTCCCGCCTCGACCACCGCTAACCATGTTTCTCGTCGCCGGGAGCCAGGCGGCAGCCGGGCGGATCCCCGCCGGGCCCGACCGCTCCCGTCCGCGGTTCGGGGCGCCCGCCCCGTCCCACGCGCAGCCGTCAGCAGCGGCCGCCACCCCACGATGTCCCCCACCGGAGGGTTGCTCTCGCATGACCACGACCGCTCGTAGCCGCATCGCCCGCCTGCGCACTCTCGCCCTCACCGGCATCACCACGACCGGCGCCGCAGCCGCGGCCCTGACCCTGATGCCGACGACCGCGCAGGCCGCCGAAGCGACGCAGGCGCCCGCCTCCCACGCGGTCACGGCCTCCAAGAAGGTCGCGGGCAGTGAAAGCCGTACCATCTCCCGGCAGAAGTCCGGCACCAGCGGTAACCTCGACGGCTGGATCAAGCAGGCCCTCGGCATCATGAAGGCCAAGGGCATCCCGGGCAGCTACGACGGCCTCAAGCGCAACATCATGCGCGAGTCCGGCGGCAACCCCGCCGCCCAGAACAACTGGGACGTGAACGCGCAGAAGGGCACCCCCTCCAAGGGCCTGCTCCAGGTCATCGACCCCACCTTCAACGCCTACCACGTCTCCGGCACCGCCCACAGCGTCACGGACCCGGTCGCCAACATCACCGCGGCCGCCAACTACGCCGCCCACCGCTACGGCTCCATCGACAACGTCAACTCCGCCTACTGACCCCGGTCACAGGCCCGCCCCGGCACCGTGATACCGCCCTCGGCCTGCCAGGCCGCGCTCGACCATCGCGTCGGTGATCGCCTGCGCGACGGCTCCGGCCAGGTGGTCGCCAAACAGCCGCGCACCGGCAGAGGCGATGTGCTTCGTGTCCGCCGAGCCGAGCATCCCGTACAAGGCAAGGGCTGGGCTCGCGCCGCACCAGTGCGACGCGGCCCAGCCCTTGTCGGCACGAAGGCGCCGTCAGAAGGCCCCGGTGCCGTTGGGCGTGCCGAGGCCGGTCGGCCCGTCGTATCCCGGCCTCGCGGTGCACAGGTAACTACCGCCGCAGGAGCCGTTGTTGCCCGAGGTGACGTCGTTGAGCGCCGACGTGTGGCTGTACGGGTACGAGCCGTTGACGACCTGGGAGGTGTTTCCGGCCAGTGCGTAGACGCTCGCGATGATCGGCGACGCGACGCTGGTGCCGCCGACCTCGACCCATCCGTCGGCACCCTGCGCGAGACCGAGCTGCAGCTCGGTGTCGCACAACAACGCGCCGCCGCAGCTGCTGTACGTGTCGTAGACCGCCACCCCGGTCCTGGGGTCGGCGACCGCGGACACATCGGCGACGGAACGCCTGGCACATCCGGAGTCGTGCTGCCAGGACGGCTTGGCCTCGTACGCCGAGCAGCCCGAGCCCGCGCCGCTCCAGGCGGTCTCGCTCCAGCCGCGGGAGTTGGACGCCTTGCTCAGCGAGGTGCCGCCCACGGCGGTGACGTACGGGGAGGACGCCGGCCAGGAGACGCCGTAACCGGAGTCACCCGAGCTCGCCGTGATCGCGACGCCGGGATGGTCGAGATGTGAGTCGACGGAGGAGACGGTGTTGTCCTCGGACCCGCCCCAGCTGTTGGAGACGGAGACGACGCCCGATGTGGCGGCGGCGGTGTCCTCGGCCTTCATCAGATCCGGCACGTTCGTCGACTTCGCCTCGACCAGGAGGATGTGGCAGCCGGGGCATGTCGCCGAGACCATGTCGAGGTCGAGGCTGATCTCCTCGGCCCATCCGTAGTCACCGGAGGGCAGCGGAGCCGCCTGTCCGCTCTGGTTCACCTTGCGGAAGCAGCCGTTGGCGGTGGTGCACGACGGCAGACCGTAGGCGCTGCGGTAGGCGGCCAGGTCGGACTCGGCGTGCGGATCGTCCATGGCGTCGACGATGGCCACCGTGCGGCCGGATCCCGAGGTGCCGCCCAGGTTGTAGGCGGAACGCAGATCGGACGGCATGTACCCCGCCGTGGTCGGGGACCCGCTGGTGAACGGTGACATGCGGCCCGAGGCGGTGCGGTGGGCTTTCATGACCCCGAAACAGCGGGCTTGTCCCACCTTCGAAGGATGGTCGCAGCCGAAGTCCGTCGTGCCCGTGGAGGCGGACGAGCGCGGGGCGGGCGAGAGAGCGGCGGCCTGGGCCCCGGTGGCCAGGCCGATGGTGAGGGTGGTGGCGGCGAGTGAGAGCACCGCGGTGAGGGCACCTGCCGTCCGCCGCACCCGGCGTCTCGGTTGGTGGTGGTGGATCACCAGGGATCCGGAGGGTATCTCGCTTCGGTGCATCAAACCTCCGTGCGGTTTCAGGCGGTTCAGACGGGTCCGGACGTGACGAAAAGCAGCATTGACAAACGGCATGTCGGTTCAGCTGCGGGCCGGTTGGTTCACCATGCGGCCGCTCTCCTGCGCTGGTCAAGGTCATGCCAATGCAGGTCTTGTGAGGCTGCCGCGGCGACCGAGTGAACCGCCGTTGGTGCTGGTGTGCCCGCGGCGGTGGTCACTTCAGGACAACGAACATGCCTGCACCGCCCGTGGGGTGAGAGCAGGAAGGTGACGGGAAGCCGCCACCTTCCTGCCCGAGCTGACAAGCGGCAACGAGCTCGCCGAGCGTGGCCCGGACCCCCGCGGTGTGCATCGTCCCGGGCACCGGACTCTTCGACCTGGAACGCGCCCGGCAGGGTCATGGAGCTCGCCCTTCCGCCCCGGACGGTTGTGGACGTTGCCTGGGACACGGACGGTACCGACGACACGTGCGGGCACGGGCATCCCGAAGTCCTGACCGGCGCCCGAGGACTCCGATCCGCCAGACGGACATGGGAATCGCGTTCCCGCCACCACGCCTGACCGGCCGACCGGACGAGCCGATGTCACCGGGGGGATGCCTTGAGCCGGATGTGTCCGGCGTATCCCGCGCGCGGACGGCGTCCCGGACGCCTAGCGCCCTGGTCGCCGGGCAGGTGCAGGAGCACGACGTGGCGGGTGGCACGCTGGACCAGGGTGCCGATGGGCGATCCGGACGGTGGATTGTGACGGGAGCCTCCCGGTGATGCACCTCCCACATCACGGGCCCGCGTCGATAATGACCTTGTGCGCTCGCTGATCAGGAATTCCATACTGCCCCTGACGCTGGTCATCGTCGGGGCGGCCGCAGTGGTGGGCGACGCCGCGGAGGAAATCCACACGGCCAAGAGCAGCGGGCGCAGCGGTTTCGGCAAGTCCGGCGAGCCGGGCCAGCCCTCGCAGGGCCAGGACCAGGACCTCTTCGCGTCGGCCCCGGCCAAGGACGGCAACGCGTACACCCCCCGCAGGACCGAGGAGAACGCCCGGATCGGCGCGATCTTCCAGAAGGACGACCAGGGTGCCCACTTCTGCACGGCGAGCGTGGTGCGGAGCCGGGGCCGGAACATGTTGATCACCGCGGCCCACTGCGCCTTCGACGCCGAATCCGGACAGCCGGTGAACGACCTGGTCTTCGCCCCCGGCTACCGCAAGGGCGACGAACCCGCCGGCCTGTGGAAGGTCAGGAAGGTGGTCGTCGACGACCGCTGGGCCGCGTCGCAGGACGAGGACCTCGACGTCGCCTTCCTTGTCCTGGACCAGAAGGACGGCAAGGACATCCAGGACGTCCTGGGCGGCAACACCCTCGGCATGGACCGCGGCTTCGACAACAAGGTCAAGATCACTGGCTATCCCAGCAGCCGTGACACCCCGGTCTCGTGCCAGAACCGCACCACGAAGTTCAGCGACACCCAGTTGCGCATCCAGTGCGCCAACCTTGAGGACGGGACCAGCGGAAGCCCCTGGCTCGCCGACTACGACCCCAAGAGCCACACCGGCACGGTCATCGGCGTCCTGGGCGGCCATGAAGGCGGCGGCGAGCAGGACGATGTCTCCTACGCCGCGTACTTCGACGACGACATCGCCAAGCTCTACCACCACGCCCAGGACGAGGACTGAGCCCGACTTGCCCGTTCGCCGTCCTGAGACAGGATGGAACAGGTTCAGCGACTGGATCATGACGGTGAAACGTTGACACAATTGGGAATTGGTCAAGCCTGAGGAAGACTCGTCGACGTTGCCGGCCAAGCATCCCCAACTCCCCGGCTTTGACGGGCCTGCCAGGAAGGTGTGGCTCGCTCTCGCCGAATCCGGCGACAGGTCTTCTGTGATGGAGTCGGCCGGATTGCCAGTTCCGCAAGGAGGCGGACGTAATGGCACTGGCATTCGAGCGGGTTCATTTCGACATCAACGACCAGCAACACCCAGGACCCCAACGACGGCACGCCCGTCATCGACGTGGCGCTGCAGGACTTCAGGATCACCGCACTGCGGGACGGCAGGGGCGGGGAGTACATGATCGGGCGTGAGGAAGTGAAGGTGGAGATGGTCGGCCGCCAGGTCCAGGTGACCGTGAAGCTGCGCGCCCACCCCGTTCACAACGACAACCCGGGCTTCGGGTTCAACGGCTACATCGACGCACTGGTCATAGCCGATGTCGCTGCCCGCCCCCACTGCTGCGCTCGCTTGCCGTACGGCGTTGCCGGCGCCAGCCCGCCGCCCGTGCCATCACGGCCGCCTCGACGAAGCCACGCTCCGCGCCCTCTGACCACCACCGCGGCCCCAGCCCACAAGCCGGGGCCGCGGTGGCACCGGACCGACAAGGCGCCGCCCGGATCACATCCGGACGGCGCGTCATCACAAGCCAGACGTTGCCTGATGCGGCACTGGAATGGCCCGGAACTGGTTCACCGCCACGGGCAGTTTGGCGGGTTGGTGGTCTACAAGAGGCCGTATTCCATGGGTGTCGCGTCCGGGGTGGCCAGAAGGCCGTACTCCGTCGCGGACGCGTCCGGGCTGACCTTGACGTACTGTGTGCCGCCCTGCACGGCATGGGCGGTGTCGCTGGTACCGCCCCCGCCGCCGACGGAGAGCAAAATGGCGACGAGCAAACTGGCGCCGAGCATGACAGAAGTGCGGAGCCTCATCAGTTCCCCCGTGGATTTTTTTGGACCAGTTGGGCTCAGATCTACACAAAGTCTATTACGTAGCAGGATAGTTGACTACCCGCCAGCATGAACTCTCTTTTCAGCCTCACCGCGTACCCGAGCTTGATTGAATCCTCCGCGTTGCGGGATTGATCGACTCCATATCGGATACGGACCAGGAGATCGATCAGCAGCGACTTCGCCGCACTTTTCCGGCACGATCGAAGGCGGCAGCGTCGGGAATGCGATGTTCGGCGGAGGACGGAGCCTGGGCGTACAGCAAACCGACTGGTCAGCCGCCGGTCCAGCTGGGGGCGCCGAGGGTGTGGAGGAGGACGGCGACCGAGGCCAGGGTGAACACGATCAGCGTCAAGCGCTGCCAGGTGAGGGTGTGGGACATGGCTGATGCGCTGCTTGAGCGGCGTTGGCTGGGTGGTGCATGGCGGTTGCCCCGAGCAGGGCCGCGGCGACGATCAGGAGCACGTCTCCGATGCTGACGACGGCGCGCAGAGGGGAACGGGGATGGCGTCGCCCAGGGCGAGCGGACCGGTGCCGCGCCCGGCTGGCACGTTCTTGGCAGCGCCGGGAAGGCCGGCGGTAGCCGGCTGCGCGACCTGCACGACGGCCGCGAGCCACAGCAGCCACAGCCATCGCAGCCACACGCCCGGCAGCCTGCCCAGCCGACCACCGCTGAGAGGCCGGGTGCCGCGGAGAAGGCCGGCGTCACCTTCGACGGCTCGCAGGAGCAGAGGCGGACGCCGGCAAGAGTCCACAATCCCGTCGAGGGCGTGGGGGCACACGTCAAACGCAGCTTGGTCGACGTCGCCGTCGTCGCTCTCGACCGTCTGGAAGTGCTCGTCCGCAACCGGCTCAAACGCCTTCAGTACCGGCTCGACACCCTCGACGGCTTCATGGCGGGCACCGGCCTGACTCTCGATGAGTCTGCGTCACCTTGACGAGCCGAAGTCAGTAACTGGGCGGTACGGAATGAGGCTGTTACGGCCGAGGCGGTGGTGTGGAGCGCACGACGCGAAATCCCACGTCGTCGATCCGGAAAGCCGGGTGACTGCGCCGCCGCACCGACGCCCGGCAGCTCCAGTGCTCGTCGGCCCATCCACCACCACGGAGCACCCGGTAGGCCCCATACACCTCGGCGTCGTAGACGTCCCAGCACCAGTCCCACACATTGCCCAGCATGTCGTACAGGCCCCATGCGTTGGGCTGCTTGTCGCCGACAGAGTGGATCCGCCCATCGGAATTGCCCTGGTACCAGGCGACCTCGTCGAGCCGGCCGTACCGCGGGCCAGTAGTGCCCGCACGACAGGCGTGCTCCCACTCAGCCTCGGTCGGCAGCCGGTACCCGTCTGCGGAGGCGTCCCACTCGGCCGTCTCGGCGTCGACGCACAGGCGATACGCGGGCGTCAGCCCCTCCCGTTGGGACGAGGCGTTACAGAACTGGACCGCGTCCCACCACGAAACACCCTCAACCGGCAGCCGCTCACCCTGGGCGCTGCTCGGCCGTCGACCCGTGACTCGTGCGTACCAGGACTGCGTGACCGGGAACGCCGACATCTGAAACGGCGCGACCTCGACCGGCCAACTGCTCTGCGTCCGCCGGTCCGACAGCGTCACCCGTCCCGACGGGACCGCAACCATCTCGTTCCCTGCCCCCGCGTCCACAACAGGCCACCCTACCGGCGTCTGCCCACCGCTCTGCCGATCTTTCCGATCGGCGGTGGAGCCAGATCAACTTCGTACACCGCGGAGGGGAGGAAGGACCAGTAGCCCAAGGGCAATGGGCGGATGCCGGCAGGGCATTGACAATGATCGTCTCCGAGCCCTGACGCTGCGCCGAGCGCACCACGTCACTCCACCCGATGACGATCCGCAAGGACGTCACCGCGCACCGAGCCATCCGGCCGAGCCGGGTCCGGTCAGCCCGTCGGCAGGATCACCACGAACCGCGCCCCCGGCCCGTGCCCCGGGTCGTAGGACACCTCGCCCCCTGCTGACCTGGCCAGACGCCGGGCGAGCGGCAGGCCCAGGCCCGCGCCGGAGTGCCCGTCGGCGGGGTCGGCCCGTTTGCCGGGCTGGAAGAGCAGGTCCGTGAAGGCGGCCGGTACGCCCGGGCCGTCGTCCGTGACCTCGATCCGGATGCCGTCGTCCGAGCGGGACGCGGCGAGCGTGACCGTCGTACGGGCGTACCGCACCGCGTTGGCCAGCAGCGGACTGACGATCCGTTCGAGGAGCGCCGGCTGTACCCCGGCGGTGAGCGGTTCAGGGACGGTCACCCGCACGGACGGGGAGGCGTCCGGCTGCGTGGCCAGTTGGCGCAGCACCGTCGGCACGTCGGCCGTGCCGGGAGCCGTCGTCATCCCCTCGCGGGCCTCGGCCAGCAGGGTGTCGCAGATGGTGCGCATCGACTGCGCGGCCTCGGCGACGACGCCGAGTGAGGCCTTCGTGTCGGCGTCGGAGCGCGGGCGGGCGTGCCACCAGTCCAGCTCGGCGACGATCCGGCTGAGCGGGGTGCGCAGTTCGTGGGACAGCTCGCCGGTCAGCTGCCGCTCGTGCCGCAGCACCGCCCGGATGCGGTCCAGCAGGGAGTCCAACGAGGTGCCCAGCGCGGTCAGTTCGGCCGGCCCGCCGCGGCCCGTGAACCGCTGCGCGGAGCCCACGGCGCTCCACTGCGTCGCCTGGTCCGTCATGGCCCGCACCGGCCGCAGTGCCCGTCCCACCGCCAGCCGGGTCAGCGCGTAGGTGCAGCCGAGCATCACCGCGTCCAGCGCGAAGGAGCCGAGCAGCAGGGTCCGGGCCGAGCTGCGGTACGGGGCGAGGTCCAGCGCCGCGACCACGGTGGCCCGCGTCGCGCCGCCGGGTACCGGCTCCGCGCACAGCCGTATCGTGTCGGGGCCGTGCGCCGTGCGGCACGCGCGCCGGCCCAGGGCGGCCAGGCCGTCGGCGGCACCGGTCAGTTCACCCGGTCCGGACGGGGGCCGCTCCAGCAGCCGGCCGCCGGCGTAGATCCACGCGTTGGTGTCCAGCAGGCGGTCGCCCGAGGTCTCCAGCACCCGCACCCGGCCGTGCCGGGTGTCGACGGTCGTGGCCACGGCCGCCGCGCGGGTGCGCAGCGTGTCGTCCGCCTCCTGGTCGAGGCGATGGCGGACCACGGTGTTGAACACCACGGTGAGGATCACCATCAGCAGCGCGGCCGTGGTCAGCGCGACCAGCGAGAGCCGCCCGCGCAGGGTGCGCGGGGCGAGCCGGGCGAGGAGAAGGCGGAGCGGGCGGGCGGGTGCCGGGGCCCTCATCTCAGGGAGTCCTCATGTCAGGAAGTCTTCATGCCAGTTGGTCGTCATGTCAGGCGGTGGCCGATTCCGCGGGCCGTGGCGATGCTCAGCTCGCTGCCCGCCGCGCGCAGCTTGCGGCGCAGCCGGGTCAGATACTGGTCCAGCGTGTTGTCGCTGACCTGGGCGCCCTCAGGCCAGGCCGCGCGCAGCAGGTCACGGCGCCGTACCAGTTCCCCGCCCGCCGCGGCGAGCGCCGCCAGCAGCCGGAACTCGGTCGGGGTGAGGTCGAGGCGGCCGCCGTTCACGGTGGCGCTGTGCCGGACGGCGTCCAGCACCAGGCCGCCCGGCGTGGCGGCCACGGGCGGCGGGGCGGCCCGGCGCAGCGCGGCGCGCAGCCGGGCGGCCAGCTCGGCGAGGTGGAAGGGCTTGGGCAGGTAGTCGTCGCCGCCGGCCGAGAAGCCGGAGAGCCGGTCGCTCAGCCCGTGCCGCGCGGTCAGGAAGACGACCGGGGCGAGGAAGCCGCCCGCGCGCATCGCCTGGCAGACGTCGCGTCCGTCGGCGTCGGGCAGGCCGACGTCCAGCACGACGGCGGATATGTCCGGTGTCGCCAGCCGCAGGGCGGTCGCGCCGTCGGCTGCCGTGACCGTGTCGAAGTCCTCGTCGTGCAGACCTCGGCGCAGTACGTCACGCAGGGCGTGATCGTCCTCGACGATGAGGATCCTCTGGCGCATCACTCTCCACCGGCCCGTCGGCCGGATCGCTCGGGTGGGGTGGGCCTGGCTCCGGGGGAGCGGGCAGGTGGCGCGCGGGCAGCAGGCGGGCCGCCGTGCCGGCGAACACGGCGAGCCAGCCGACCGCGAACAGCCAGCCGCCGACGACGTCGGTGAACCAGTGGACGCCGAGGTAGACGCGGGTCAGGCCGACCCCCGCCGCCCAGAGGGCGACCAGCGCGCACAGCACGGTCCGGCCCCGCGGGGCGCGCAGGGCGAGGGCCAGGATCAGCAGCCCGGCCGTCAGCGCGCTCGTGGTGGTGTGGCCGGAGGGGAACGACCAGCCGGAGGCCTGGGTCAGCCAGTCGTGGCGCGGCGGCCGGGCGCGGGCGACCAGGTCCATGACGCCGTAGCGCACCGCCTGGCCCGCGACGAGGCAGGCCAAGCCGAGCAGCGCGGCCGTCAGCCGCTGCCGCGCGGTGCGCCCCGCGATCAGCCCGGCCAGGGCCGCCAGGACGTAGGGCACGGCACCCGTGCCCGTCGAGGTCAGCCCGCGGGCGAGCGCCACCGCGGCCGGCGGGCGGTGCGCGACGGACCAGGACAGCAGGCCCCGGTCCAGGTAGAGCGGGCCGGCCTGGTCGCTGATCAGTACGGCGGTCAGCACCGCGAACGCCAGCCAGGCGGCCAGGGCGACGGTGCCCGCCGACTCGGTGAACCGGCCGCGGTTCATGACACCAGCAAGGGCCGCAGCCGCGTTCCCGACAGCCGTCTCGGCAGATCCTCCGGCAGTCGCTTCAGGGCGGTCATGGCAAGGAAGGCCACCGCCGCGCCGACCGCCGCCCCCACGGCGACGTCGTGCGGATAGTGCACCCCGACCCATACCCGGGACGCCCCCATGGCGCCCGCGCACACGGCCGCCACGACGCCGAGGCGCCGGGAGACGAAGAACAGGGCCACCGCCGCCGCGAAGGCGATCGTGGCGTGGTTGCTCGGGAACGACCAGTCGCCCCGCGCGGGACACGCCTCCAGCGTGCGGAAGGCCAGATGCCGGCACGGCCGGTCCTCGGCCACCAGCGGTTTCACCACGCTGGTCACCGCGTAGGCCAGCACCACCACCGCGGGGACGGCCAGCGCGGTCAGGGCCGCCGTGGTGCCCTCGCGGCGGGCCCGCCACCAGCCGGCGAGCATGAGCAGCGCGAACACCGCCAGCCCGTACGCCGACCACACCGCGATCACGCCGTCCAGCCAGCCGGGGGCCCGGTGGGCGAGGTCCACCACGTCCCGGTAGAGCGGCCCGTCGACCGACGAGCCCGTCAGGGCGAGGTTCATCCGCGCGCCTCCTTGGCGGCGCGGCGGGAGCGCAGCAGCTCGGCGGCGATCGGCAGCAGGGACACCACGACGATCAGCGCGATCACCGGCAGCAGGTACTTGTCGACGTTGGGGATCGAGGAGCCCAGCGCGTATCCGGCGAGGGTGAGGCCGAGGCTCCACACGAGCCCGCCCACCGTCTGCCAGACGGTGAACGTGCGCGCCGGCACGCCGAGCGCGCCCGCCATGGGGTTGAGCACCGTGCGCACCACCGGGACGAAGCGGGCCAGCACGATCGCCTTCGCGTGGCCGTAGCGCTCCAGCAGTTCCTCGGCGCGCTGCGCGCCCTCGCGCAGCTTGGCCGACCGGGTGCGGGCCAGCAGCGCGCCGCCCGCCTTGCGGCCGATCAGGAAGCCGCACTGCGAGCCGGCCAGCGCGCCGACGGCCGCGGCGGTGAGCAGCGGGCCGAGGGAGAGATGCAGTCCGCTGCTCGCCGAGCCCGTGCACAGCAGGCCAGCCGTGAACAGTAGCGAGTCCCCGGGCAGGAAGAACCCGATCAGCAGGCCGGTCTCGGCGAAGAGCACGACGCCGACACCGAGCACGCCGAAGGCGGCGAGCAGGGAGTGGGCGTCGAGCACGTTGACCGCGAGCTGCGATGCCAGGTGTGGGGGAGTGGCCATCGCCGTACGCCCTTCCTTCGGGTTCCTTCGACGTACGTCTCGAAGGACATCTCGACTACATCCGACTACATATTTGTAGACGGTCGACGGAGGTGTAGACGAACGGAGAGCGCGGATCGTTCCCGGGCTTTGCCTTGCCATTACTATTTCATGACTGACTGATTGCATGGCCATCGTCATGATGGTCCGCGAAGGTTAGGCATGCCTTCACTAAGTAGGTCTGGGAGGGCAGCAGGTCATGTGGGACGACGCGTTTCCGAGTTTCCTGATCGGATTGAGGGAGGGACTCGAAGCCGGACTCATCGTCTCCATCCTGGTCGCCACCCTGGTCCGGGCCGAGGCGCGCTCGCGGCTCCCGCAGGTGTGGACCGGCGTCCTCGCCGCCGTCGCGGTGGCCATGAGCTTCGGCGCGGTGCTCACCTTCACCGCCGCCTCCATGCCGCAGACCGCCCAGGAGGCCTTCGGCGGCACCCTCAGCGTGATCGCCGTCGCGTTCGTCACCGCCATGGTGTTCTGGATGCGCCGCTCCGCCCGCAGCCTGTCCGGCGAGCTGAAGGAGAAGGTCACCGGCGCCCTCGCCATGGGCTCCGGTGTGCTGATCCTCACCTCCTTCCTCGCCGTCGGCCGTGAGGGCCTGGAGACCGCCCTCTTCCTGTGGACCACCGCCCAGGCGGCCGGCGAGTCCGCGGGCCCGCTGACCGGCGCCGGCATCGGCCTGGTCCTCGCCACGATCCTGTGCTGGGGCCTGTACCGCCGGGTGCTGAAGATCAACCTGACGAAGTTCTTCACCGCCACCGGCGCCGTCCTGATCGTCATCGCGGCCGGTGTCCTCGGCTACGGCCTGCGCGACCTCCAGGAGGGCGGCGTGCTGCCCGGCAAGACCGCCTACGCGGTCGACCTCGGCAGCAGCGTCGACGCCGGCTCCTGGTACAGCACCCTCGTCCAGGGCGTCTTCAACCTCACCCCGACCATGACCTGGCTCCAGGCGGTCGCCTACGTCGGCTACCTGGCCGTCGTCATGACCCTGTTCGTGCGCGGCGTACGGGCCACGACGCCGAAGCCGGCCAAGGAGCGCACCGAGGCCGAGGGCCAGCCGAAGGCCGACCGGCCCGCCCGGCGCCGCCCGGTCTGGGTCGTGCCGGCCGCCGTGGTCGCCGTACCCGCCGTCATCGCCGGAGCCGTCGTCGCCCTCTCCCGGCCCAAGCCCGCCGGCGACCAGACCGTCGCCGTCTCCGAGAGCGAGTGCGGCAAGGGCTTCACGGCGCCCAAGCCGGGCCGGCAGACCTTCCAGATGAAGAACACCGGCGGCAAGACCTCCGAGGTGTACCTCATCGACCCGTCGACCAGCGCGGTCTACGGCGAGATCGAGGGCCTCGCCCCCGGCACCACCCGCGACCTCGTCGCCACCGTCGCCGGCGGCACCTACGCCTGGCGCTGCGTGCCCACCGGCGGCAAGGCCGTCACCTCCAAATCCGTCACCGTCACCGGCGGCGGCGCGGCCAAGCCGGTCGTCCCCGTCTCCGAGCAGGACCTCGCCACGCCGCTGAAGCAGTACAAGGCGTACGTCGGCCAGGGCCTGGACACCCTGGCCGGCCAGACGAAGACGCTCGCCGACGACATCGCGGGCGGCCACCTCGACAAGGCCCGCACCGACTGGCTCACCGCCCACCGCACCTACTCCTCGCTCGGCGCCGCCTACGGCACCTTCGAGGACTTCGACAAGAAGATCAACGGCCGGGCCGACGGACTGACCGACGGCGTGCACGACAAGGACTTCGCGGGCTTCCACCGCATCGAGTACGGCCTGTGGCACGGACAGTCCGCCAAGGACCTGACCGGCCCCGCCCAGCAGCTGGCCGCGGACGTCGTCGGCCTGCGCAAGGCGTTCCCGGGCCAGGACTTCGACCCCGGCGACCTGCCGCTGCGCGCCCACGAGATCCTGGAGAACGCCCTCCAGTTCGAGCTGACCGGCGACACCGACGAGGGCAGCGGAACCAACCTCGCCACCGCCGACGCCAACCTCTCCGGCACCCGCGAGCTGCTCACCGTCCTCAAGCCGCTGCTCACCGGCCGCGCCCCGAAGGTCCTCCCGACGGTCGACGCGGACATCGCGCGCGTGCAGAAGCTGCTGGACGCCGCCCACGACGGCGGCCACTGGACGCCCGTCGACCAGCTCGCCGCGAGCGACCGGCAGCGGCTGAACGGCGCCACCGGCCAGCTGCTGGAGGACCTCGCCCCGATCCCGGACCTGCTTGAGATCCGGAAGTCCGCCTGATGACCGACCACGCCTGCCCGATGCCGTCCGCGCACCCGCACCCCGAAGGGACCCCGCCGATGTCCACCGCCGACCAGCCGACCTGCCCCGTCGGCCCCGCCCGCCGCTCCTTCGTGCGCACGGCGCTGGGCGCCGGGGCCGCCGGAGCGGTGCTGGCCGGCGGCGGCTTCGCCCTGGGCGAGAGCGGCGGCACCGCCGAGGCGCAGACCTCGAACGCCGACAGCAGCGCGAAGGTCCCCTTCCACGGCGCCCACCAGGCCGGCATCGTCACCCCCGCGCCGGCCGCCGCCACCTTCGTCTCGCTGAACGTCATCGCCGACGACCGCGCGGGCCTGACCGACCTGCTGAAGACCATCACCGAGCGGGCCCGCTTCCTCACCTCCGGCGGCGCCCCGGCCGACCTCGGCGTCGGCGCGCCGCCCTCGGACAACGGCATCCTCGGCCCCGAGGTCCCCTCCGACGCCCTCACCGTCACCGTCGGCGTCGGCGCCTCCCTCTTCGACGACCGCTACGGTCTCGCCAAGGCCAGGCCCGCCCGGCTCACCCCGATGCGGACCTTCCCCAACGACAACCTGAACGCGGCCGAGTGCCACGGCGACCTGTCGCTCCAGATCTGCGCCCAGAGCACCGACACCGTGCTGCACGCGCTGCGCGACATCGCCCGCCACACCCGCGGCGCCATGCAGATCAAGTGGCGCATCGACGGCTTCCAGAACGCCCCGCGCCCCACCGGCGCCCAGCGCAACCTGCTCGGCTTCAAGGACGGCATAGCCAACCCGGACGTCACCTCCGCCCGCGAGACGGACAAGCTGATCTGGGTCGGCGCCGGCCAGGGCGAGCCCGCCTGGGCCACCGGCGGCAGCTACCAGGTGATCCGGATCATCCGGATGCTGGTGGAGTTCTGGGACCGGGTCTCGCTCAGCGAGCAGGAGAAGATGTTCGGCCGCCGCAAGGACACCGGCGCCCCGCTCGACGGCGCCAAGGAGACCGACATCCCCCAGTACGCCAAGGACCCGAAGGGCAACGCGATCCCGCTGGACGCCCACATCCGGCTCGCCAACCCGCGCACCGCGCAGAGCGACAGCTCCCGCATCCTGCGCCGCGGGTTCAACTACGACCGGGGCGTGGACAACGTCGGCAACCTCGACATGGGCCTGGTGTTCGCCTGCTACAACCAGGACGTCAAGCGCCAGTTCGAGGCCGTGCAGACCCGGCTCATCGACGAGCCCCTCGTCGACTACATCTCCCCGACCGGCGGCGGCTACTTCTTCGCCCTGCCCGGTGTGAAGGACGACAAGGACTGGCTCGGCCGGGGCATGTTCTCCGCCTGAGCCCCCTCCGGTTCATCGTTTCTGCAGGTCAGGGGCAGGGCTTTCCCGTTTCTTTTCCGTTTCCATGAGAAAGCCCTGCCACCCCCTTTATTGCACACGAGTTGCAAGTAGGAGAGGATGGCGCGAGGCTGCGCGGTGCAGCCGCACCCGTACGACCGAAGGACACACTCTCCCGATGACGGCCGCCCCTGGTTCCGCTCCGTCCCTCCCCGCCCAGGCCGACGGCAGACCGTCGCTCTGGCACCGCGTCCGCGGCTCCATGACGCGGCAGGAGTGGACCAGGGTCGGCGGGATGGCCGGCTTCGTGCTCGCGCTGCACGTCATCGGCTGGGGCACGCTCGTCGGGATCATCGCACCGCAGCACTTCAGCGTGGGCAAGGAGTCCTTCGGCATCGGCATCGGCGTCACCGCCTACACGCTCGGCATGCGGCACGCCTTCGACGCCGACCACATCGCGGCCATCGACAACACCACCCGCAAGCTGATGGGCGAGGGGCAGCGCCCGCTCTCCGTCGGCTTCTGGTTCTCCCTCGGCCACTCCAGCATCGTCTTCGGCCTCTCCCTGCTGCTCTCGCTCGGCCTGAAGACCCTGGCCGGCCCGGTCCGCGACGACAACTCCCACCTGCACGAGGTCACCGGCCTGATCGGCACCACGGTCTCCGGCGCCTTCCTCTACCTCATCGCCGGCATCAACCTCGTCATCCTGGCCGGCATCTGGAAGGTGTTCCGCAGGATGCGCTCGGGCCACTACGACGAGGCCGCCCTGGAGACCCAGCTCAACAACCGCGGCTTCATGAACCGCCTGCTCGGCCGGGTCACCGGCACCATCCGCAAGCCGTGGCAGATGTACCCGCTGGGCCTGCTCTTCGGCCTCGGCTTCGACACCGCCACCGAGATCGCCCTGCTGGTCCTCGCCGGCTCCGGCGCCGCCTCCGGCCTGCCCTGGTACGCCATCCTGACGCTGCCGGTGCTGTTCGCCGCCGGCATGTCACTGCTGGACACCATCGACGGCTCGTTCATGAACTTCGCCTACGAGTGGGCCTTCTCCAAGCCGGTCCGCAAGGTCTACTACAACCTCACCATCACCGGCCTGTCCGTCGCCGTCGCCCTGATCATCGGCACCGTCGAGCTGCTCGGCCTCCTCGCCGACAAGATGAACCTGCACGGCGTCTTCTGGGACTGGATCTCCGGCCTCGACCTCAACACCGTCGGCTTCGTCATCGTCGGCCTGTTCTTCGCCACCTGGGCCGTGGCCCTGCTGATCTGGAAGGCCGGCCGCATCGAGGAGAAGTGGACGGCGGGCCTGGCCGAACAGTCGGCGGACTGACCCGCCGGGACCGGCGCGAGCCAGGGGCGCGGGGCCGTGTGCCGCACACGGCCCCGCGCCCCTGTATCCGGCTCCCCGGACGCCTTACGGCAGCAGCCTCTCGACGGCCGTCGGGTCCGTCTCCATCTTGCGACGGGCCCAGTCGAGGTTCTTCGGAGTGACGTCCCTGCCCGCCGCCATCACGAAGTCCTCCGGGGTGACATCCCGGGAGGGCGCGGTGTGCAGCAGGGCGTCCGGGGTGCAGTGGTCGTCGGACGACCGGGACTCGTCGGGTGTGCTGGTCGACATGATGCCTCCTCCTCGGTCCGGATGACCGCATCCGTGCCGGTGCCGCCGAACGGGGCACACTCTCACCATTGCCCGCAGCGCCTTCCCACGCCACCGGAGCGCACACGCTCCTAAGCTGGAAAACATCTCGCTCCGTACTCCGGGAGGCCACCGATGGCCGAGACCCCGTTCACCGAGGGCGCCCGCCCCGGGCCCCGCTATCTGCCCATCGCCGAGCACGGGCTCATCGGTGACCTGCGCAGCGTGGCCCTGGTCGGCACCAACGGCACGATCGACTGGTACTGCTCCCCGTCCTTCGACGCGCCCAGCGTCTTCGCGGCCGTCCTCGACGCCGAGCGCGGCGGCTCCTTCGAACTGGCCGCCGCCGTACCCGCGCGCACCAAGCAGTTCTACTTCCCCGACACCAACGTCCTGATCACCCGCTTCTTCACCGAGGACGGCGTCGGCGAGGTGCAGGACTTCATGCCGGTCACCTGCGACGGCACGGCCCGCCCCGGCGAGGCGGGCCGGCACCGGCTGATCCGGCGCGTGGTCTGCGTCCGCGGCACCGTCCCCTTCCGGGTACTGGTCGCGCCGCGCTTCGACTACGGCGCCGTCCCGCACACCCTGAGCAGCGTCGACGGCGGCACCGTGGTCTTCGAGTCCGCCGTGCAGGCCCTGGCCCTGACCTCCACGGTCACTTTGGAGTGCGACGCCCGCGACGCCCGCGCCGACTTCAAGCTCGCCGAGGGCGAGACCGCCGTGTTCGCCCTCGACCAGTTCGGCGGCACGGTGACCCCCCGCGGCTGCGCCCGCGCCGAGGCCGAGCACGAGTTCAACACCACGGTCGCCTACTGGCGGCGCTGGCTGCACCAGTCCCGCTACCGGGGCCGCTGGCGCGAGATGGTGCACCGCTCCGCCCTGACCCTGAAGCTGCTCACCTACGCCCCCACCGGCGCCATCGTCGCCGCGCCCACCACCAGCCTGCCCGAACAACTCGGCGGCGAGCGCAACTGGGACTACCGGTACGTGTGGGTGCGCGACGCCGCCTTCGCCGTCTACGCGCTGCTCAGGCTCGGCTTCAGCGGCGAGGCCGAGGCGTTCATGCGCTTCCTCACCACCCACGTAAGCCCCCGCGCCGACGGCGACGACTCCGCACCGCTCCAGATCATGTACGGCATCGACGGCCGCACCGACCTGCCCGAACGCGAGCTGCCCCACCTGGAGGGACACCTCGGCTCCGCGCCGGTCCGGATCGGCAACGCCGCCGCGGACCAGCTCCAACTGGACATATACGGCGCCTTGATCGACTCCATCTACCTCTACGACAAGTGGGCCCAGCCGATCTCCAGCGACCAGTGGGACGACGTGTGCGAACTGGTCGACTGGGTCACCGCGCACTGGGACCAGCCCGACGAGGGCGTGTGGGAGACCCGCGGCGGCCGCAAGAACTTCACGTACTCGCGGCTGATGTGCTGGGTCGCCATCGAGCGGGCCATGCGCCTCGCCCGCCGCCGCGGCCTGCCCGCCGACCTGCTCCGCTGGGGGCAGGCCCGCGACGCGATCTACCGGCGGATCATGGACTGCGGCTGGTCACAGCGGCGCGGCGCCTTCGTGCAGTACGAGGGCGGCGACGTCCTCGACGCCTCGCTGCTGATGATGCCGCTCGCCAAGTTCATCGCCCCCACCGACCCCAAGTGGCTGTCCACCCTGGACGCCCTCGGCGACGATCTGGTCTCCGACTCCCTCGTCTACCGCTACGACCCGCAGTCCAGCCCCGACGGGCTGCGCGGCGACGAGGGCACCTTCTCCATCTGCTCGTTCTGGTACGTCGAGGCCCTGGTCCGGGCCGGCCGGCTCGACGAGGCCCGGCTGGCGTTCGAGAAGATGCTCACCTACGCCAACCATCTCGGCCTGTACGCCGAGGAGATCGGCCGCACCGGCGAGCAACAGGGCAACTTCCCGCAGGCGTTCACCCACCTGGCCCTGATCAGCGCCGCGTTCAACCTCGACCGCGCCCTCGGCTGACCGGTCCGCTCGAAGAGCGGCCGGAGCTCACGTACGGCCGGCCGCGCGGGTCGGGCGGGCCGAGCGAGGACGCCCGCTGCGCGTCGGCCGCCCGCGCGAGCACCCGGTTCTGCCGCTCCCGGGCGGGCTGCCTCCGCAGACAGCGGTCCGGCCGGTCCGTCAACGGCCCTTCGTACCGGGGGAGTTCGCGCACCGCCCTGCGGAGTACGGGGACGGCGGCGGCCGTCACGGCAGCGGCTGCTCCGCCCAGATGATCTTGCCGTTGGGGGTGTAGCGGGTGCCCCAGCGTTCGGCGAGCTGCGCGACCAGGAACAGCCCCCGGCCGCCCTCGTCGGTGCTGGCCGCGTACCGCAGATGCGGCGAGGTCGTGCTGGCGTCGGAGACCTCGCAGATCAGCGTGCGCTCACGCAGCAGCCGTACCCCGATCGGGGCGCGGCCGTAACGGATGGCGTTGGTGACCAGCTCGCTCAGGATCAGCTCCGTCGTGAAGTCCAGCTCCTCCAGCCCCCACTCGGTCAGCGTCCGTGTCACCGCGGCCCGCACCTCGGACACCGCCACCGGGTCCGAGGGCACCTGCCACTCGGCGACCCGGTCGGCGCCCAGCACCCGGGTGCGGGCGACGATCAGCGCGACGTCGTCGCTCGGCCGGGCAGGCAGCCGGTCCAGGACCGTGCGGCAGGTCTCCTCCGGGGAGGCGTCCGGCGTCCGGCTCAGGGCGTCGCGCAGCAGCTCCAGACCCTCGTCGATGTCCCGGTCGCGATCCTCCACCAGCCCGTCCGTGTAGAGCACCAGCCGGCTGTCCTCGGCCAGCTCCAGCTCGGCCGTCTCGAACGGCAGCCCGCCCAGGCCCAGCGGCGGACCCGCCGGCACCTCCGGGAACTCCACGCCGCCGTCGCGGTGCACCACCGCGGGCGGCGGATGGCCGGCCCGGGCCAGGGTGCAGCGCCGGGAGACCGGGTCGTAGACGGCGTACAGACAGGTCGCGCCGGTGATCGCGGCCGAGCCGTCGGCGGAGGTCTCGTCCTGGTCGATCCGGCCCACCAGCTCGTCCAGCAGCCCGAGGAGTTCGTCCGGCGGCAGATCCAGCGACGAGAAGTTGTGCACCGCCGTGCGCAGCCGGCCCATGGTGGCCGCCGCGTGCAGCCCGTGCCCCACCACGTCGCCCACCACCAGCGCCACCCGGGCACCGGACAGCGGCAGTACGTCGAACCAGTCGCCGCCCACCCCGGACTGCGCCGGCAGATAGCGGTACGCGATGTCCAGCGCGCCCTGCTCGGGCAGCGTGCGCGGCAGCAGACTGCGCTGAAGGGTCACCGCCATGTTGTGCTCGCGGGTGTACCGGCGGGCGTTGTCGATGGACACCGCCGCCCGCGCGACCAGCTCCTCGGCGAGCGCCAGCTCCTCGGAGTCGAACGGCTCCGGCTTCTCCGAGCGCCAGAAGTTCGCCACCCCCAGCACCAGACTGCCCGCCCTGAGCGGCACGGTGATCAGCGAATGGATGCCGAACTCCAGCACCTGGTCGGTGCGCTCCGGATTCTGGGCCCGCCAGCCCGGCGCGTCGCGCAGCCGGGGCACCAGGACCGACTGCCCCGTCGTCAGACTGCGCGCCTGCGGCGAGGTGGCCACGAACCGGATGTGCTCGCCCACCGGGTACAGCGCGGAACCCTCGCGCACCCCGGCGCCGGCCGCGCGGCGCAGCGCGGTGCCGGGCCGCGGCTCCTCCCCGTGCAGCACCGCGTCGAACAGGTCCACCGTCGCGAAGTCCGCGAACCGGGGCACCGCCAGCTCGGCCAGCTCCGCCGCGGTGCGGGTCACGTCCAGGCTGGTGCCGATGCCCACGCCCGCGTCGTACAGCATGTTCAGCCGCTCGCGCGCCACCTCCGCCCGCCCCGACAGGGCCCGCAGCTCCGTCGAGTCGCGCAGCGTGGTCACACTGCCCGCCGGGCCGCCGCGCAGATCGGTGGGGCGCTGGTTGATCGCCAGCAGCCGGTCCTTGACCAGGTGCACCTCGTCCGTCGCCACCCGCCCCGAGGCCAGCAGCGCCGCCGTCTCGTCGTCCAGGCCCAGCTCCAGCACGCTGCGCCGCTCGGCGTCCTCGGGCAGGCCCAGCAGCCGGTGCGCCTCGTCGTTGGCGAGCAGCAGCCGGGCGTCGTCGCCGACGATCAGCACGCCCTCGCGGACCGCGTGCAGCACCGCGTCGTGGTGCTCGTACATCCGGGTCATCTCGTGCGGGCCGAGGCCGTGCGTCTGGCGCAGCAGCCGTCTGCTGACCAGGGCCGTGCCGCCGGTCGCGAGCGCGAGCGCCGCCGCTGCCGCCCAGAGCAGCAGCGGCAGTTGCTGGTCGGCGGTCCCGCCCACGTGCGCCGTGGTGATCCCGGCCGAGACCAGGCCCACCACCTTGCCCGCGGAGTCCCTCACCGGCACGACGACCTGCACCAGCGGACCTATCGTGCCGTTGACGTGCTCGGTGACCGTGCCCCCGGCCACCGCCGGCGCGATGGTGCCGACGAACTTCTTGCCGATGCGGTCCGGCTTGGGGTGCGTGTAGCGGATGCCGTCGGTGTTCATCGCGACGACGAAGTCGACGCCGGTCGACTTGCGTACGGCCTCCGCCCTCGGCTGGAGGATCTTCGTCGGATCCGGGGTACGCAGCGCGGCCGCCGTGCCCGGTGCGTTGGCGAACGTCTCCGCGACCGCGAGCGAGCGGTTGCCGGCCTCCGTGTCGCTGTCGCGGCGCACCTGGAGCACCTGCGCCACCACGGCCGCCACGACCAGCAGCAGCACGATCACGACCTGGAGGAGGAAGACCTGCCCGGCGACGCTGCGACCGGTCACGGCCGCGCGCAGCATGCCCGCCCCGCCGCCGTCGGTGCCCGGGGCGTCCGGCGCGGGACCACGCGATGCGTCCGGGCGCCCGGACGCGCGGGGCGGCCGCGTCGAGTTTCGGCCGGACAGTCGCACCATGTGCCCATGTCTACACTGCCCGGCCCGCTCAGGCGAGACCATGACCATCGTCGATGGTCGCGGCCGCGGTCCGCGCCGTCCGGTCACGGGCCGGACGGCCGGGCCGACCGGCGGGCGGCGAGCAGCAGCGCCACGTCGTCGGGGCGGTCGGTGGCCAGCCGTGCGGTGGCGGTCAGCCGGTCGGCGACCCCGGCCAGCGACCGCCCGCCGCGCTGCCCGGCGGCGGCCCCGGCCCTGCCGAGCGCCAGCCGCAGCGCGGTGATGCCGTCGTCGATGTCGGCACCGGGCCGCTCCACCAGCCCGTCCGTGTACAGGGCGAGGATCGCGTCCGGCTCCAGCAGCAGCCCGGCCACGGGGTAGCGGGCGTGCGGATCCACGCCCAGGACGACCCCGCCGGGCAGGTCCAGCACCCGGGTGCTGCCGTCGGGGCAGCGCAGCAGCGGCGGCGGATGCCCGGCCCGGGCGACCACGGCCCGGCCGGTGGCCGGATCCAGCCGCAGATAGCAGCAACTGGCGAACTGGCCCGGGTCGAGGTCGATCAGCAGCCGGTTGGTACCGCTCATCACCTCGTCCGGCGGCCGGTCGCCCAGCGCGAACGCGCGCACCGCGCTGCGCAGCTGGCCCATCGTCGCCGCCGCCTGCACCCCGTGCCCCTGTACGTCGCCGATCACCAGCGCGATCCCGTCACCCGCCTCGACCACGTCGTACCAGTCGCCGCCGACGTCCATGCCCTGTGTACCGGGCAGATAGCGGCCCGCCGTCTCCACCCGGGGGTGCGCCGACAACCGGTGCGGCAGCAGGGCCTGCTGGAGGCCGCGGGCGAGGGCGGCCTCGCTGTCGTAACGCTGCGCCCGCTCCATCGCGTGTGCGATCAGCCCGGCGAGCGCGGTGAGCACCGTGCGCTCCTCGGTACTGAAGGAGCGCCTGCCGTCGAAGCCGAGGATGCACGAGCCGACCGGCCGGCCGGAGGCGATCATCGGCAGAAAGGCGCGGGCGCCCTCGTCGGCGTCCAGCGGCATCTCCGGATAGGCGGCCGCCATCTGCTGCATCGACTCGAAGAACAGCGGCCGTCCCGTGGTCAGGCACTCCACACCGGGCAGGTGCGCGTCGAGGCCGGTGCCCTCGAACGGGGCGAGGAACCCCTGCGGGAAGCCGGTCTCCCAGGCGAGATACAGATGCCGGTCCTGGAGCACGTAGATGGCGAGGCGGCGGCCGCCGAACGCCGGCAGCAGCTCCTGCACGACCACCGCCGACACCTGCCGGGCGGTCACCGCGTCCGTCAGTGCGATGGCCAGCGCGATCGGCCGGTACAGCGGCGTCATCGAGTGGTCCGGCGGACTCTTCGGCGGCTGCGCCTCGGAGACCGGCCCGACCGGTGTCTCCATCCGGCTGGCCGGCACGAGCGTGCAGGTCAGCAGGTCCGCCCCGGGATGCGCGGACACGGCGAGCCAGTCGCCCCCGCCGGGCTCCCCGCCCGCACCGGCCGGGCGCAGCGCGTGGAAGTGCACCGGATCCGCGGCCAGCAGGGCACCGCGCAGATGATCGTCGTACGGCGGGCCGGTCAGCCACGGCAGCGCCTCCCACAGCGGCCGCCCGAGCAGCAGGTCCCGCTCCCGCCCGGTGAGCCGGACCGCGGCCTCGTTGACGTACACGACCAGGCCCAGCCGGTCCAGGCAGAACACCCCCTGCGGCAGCAGATCCGCCGCGCCGTCCGCGGCGGCGCCCGGGCCGGGATCGAACACCACCCCACCGACCCGACCGGCGGACTCCTCCGTGGCCGGCCACAGGTCCAGCAGCCGCGGCGTGCCGTCCGGCGCCCGCAGACTCAGCGGCGCGCCGGGCGGTTTCCCGGCGGCGGTCTCGCGCAGGGCGGCCAGGATCCGGTCCGCGTCGACCGGGGCCACGGCGTCCGCGAGCGCCGTGTCCGTCCCGGCGAACTCCCCGGGCCGCAGCCCGAGCAGGCCGTGCAAACAGTCGTCCGCGTGCACCGCGCGGGTCTCCGGATCCCAGCTGAACCGCCCGACACCGGCCCGCACGGGCCGGCTGGAGGGCGGCCGCACACCAAGCGGTTCGGCGTCCCAGACGATCGCGCTCGCGTCCCCGGCGGCGAGCGCCAGCAGTTCGGCGCCGAGCCCCTCGGCGATCCGGGCGAGCAGTTCCTGGTCGAGTTCCCCGGCCGGGGTGTCGGTCTCCGCCGGGCGCAGCACGGTGAGCACGCCGAGCGGCTCGCTGCCGCCCGGCACCGGGATGTGCACCGACCCGAGCGGGAAGGGCAGGCCCGCTGCGAACTGCGGATACCGGCGCACCGTCTCGGCGGCGTTCGCCAGCACCACCCGGACACCGAGGCGGTAGGCGTCGGCCACGGGGAAGGGACGGCCGACGTGCAGCCGCCACCAGGGGCGGAACAGCGGGCCGGGCAGCCCGCAGAGCACCGCGAGCCGCAGCAGGCCCGGCGTGCCGGAGCGCAGATACACCCCCGCCACCCCGCCGCCCGCCACACCGAGCGCGCTGGTCGAGGCATCGGTCAGCAGCGCGGCCAGTCTGGCTCGCGTACCGACCACGTGCTCGCCGCCGCTCCCAGCCATCGGTCCTACCTCGTGCCCTGCGCCTCCGGGTGGCTGACACAGCAAGAATGCGCCAGGAGGAGTACGGAACGCACCTCCGATGCGCGCCACTCACCTGGCCTATTCACGGGGAGGCCCGGGTGGCACGTCCGGCGGACGGCAATTCCTAATGGAGGCGTAATGGAGGCGTACTGCTGCTGCCGTACGAGGGGGGCGCAGAGGTGGCCGCACCCCGTCGACTGGAGCCGAGATGACCACCTGCTCTTCGTCCCCCCGCCCTGACGACGCCCTCACGGCCCCCGCACCGGCCACCCTCGGCGTCCACGCCCCTCTCCCGGACCTCCTGGCAACACCGGCGGCGCTGTCACCGCGGCCGGTGCCCGAGAGCTTCGAGCGGCGCCCGGAGGAGATACCGCACGAGCTCCCGTACGCGATCCCGTACGAGCTCCCGTACGAGGGCCTGCGCGACAGTGTGCGGGACGTCGAGGGCGAAACGTCCGAAGGGGGCGGGCACGACGGCGGCGGTGTGCCGGACCGCGATCCCCTGCGCGGCCTGGTCCACTCGGCTGTGGCCGACCGGCCGATCGAGGACGTCGTCCGGCTCATCACGCTGCTGGAGAGCTCGCCCGAGCACTCCCGGGCCACGGTGGACGCACTGCGTGCGATCGGCCTCGGCCGTTCCGTGGAGGATCTCGCCCGCCTGGTCGCCCTGCTCACCCGGCCGCCCCGGGGGACCGACAGCGCCGACGAAGCGATCCGCGCCGCCGCCCAGGGCCGTCCCGTGGAGGAGGTCACCCGGCTCATACGGCTGCTGCACCACGCGTCGGTGGAGCCCCACTGCCGGGAGACCGTCCTGCAGGCGGCGGCCGTCAACCTGCCCCTGGAGGAACTGGCCGAGCTGATCGGCCGGTTGGCCACGGACCGCACCGCCTTCGAGTCCGGCCCGGTTCGCCTCGTGCCCGCCGCGGCCGTCTGCGGCACCGGCACCATGTCGATGCAGGCCGGCGAACGGCAGGACCGGCCGGCGGACGGTGCGGTCGGACGGGAGGAGCCGCGGCCGGCGAGGCGCAGGGTCGTGCGGGACCGGTGGGTGGCCGCCGCGATGGCAGCACAGTGGGCGGCGGAGCGGCCGACGGCGACAGAACGGGAAGCGGACCGTCCGACGGCCGCAGGGCCGGTGACGGACGACGCCGCGCCGACCCCGAGCACGGCGGACGTGGTGACGGATGTGGCGGCGAGGGACGAGCCGATGAGGGACGTGGCGGCGGACGTGGCGACGGCGGGCGTGGCGGTGAGAGGTGTGGCGGCCGCGGACGTGGCGACGAGGGAAGAGCCGACGAGGGAGGTAGCGACGTCGGACGTCGCGACAGCGGACGTACGGACCAAGGCCCGGCCGCTGACGGGCGGGTCGGCCGGGCAGCGGGCCGTGGAAGGCTCTGGGACCTACGAGGCGCGGGGCCGCCGGAGTTCGCGCGCGGCCCTGTGGCCCGCCCGGGGCGCCGCGCTGCTCGTCCTGCTGTGCGGGGTGGCCCACGCCCCGCGTTCCTGGGCCGGACCACGCCAGGGAGTGCTCGTGGCCGGGGCCGTCGCCGCGGGGCTGTGCCTGCTGCTGGCGCTGGTACTCGTCCTGCCGCCGCGCACGGCGATGGTGCGGCTCGGTACGGCGACCGCCGCGCTCGGCGTCGGCGCCGCACTCGCCGCGGGCCAACTGCTCCGCGGACGGCTCGGCCTGCCGGATGCGTTCCGGCTGTGGGACGTGACCCTGGCCCCGTGGTGGCTCGCGGGTACGGCGGCGCTGGCCACCGCGCTGGCGGCCCTGGCCGTGCTGGTGGTCGTCCTGGTCGGCGGGCGTGCCGGGCGTAGCGCCGCGAGCTGACTCAGCGCGCCGCGGGGGCCGGCTCCGCCCCGCCGGCGTACACCGGTCGCAGCTCCAGGCGGCCGTCCGTCCGGGCGGCCGTCATGGCGAACGGGAAGGCGTCCGCCTCCAGGCACATCGCGACGTCCTCGGGGTGGACGCCGGCCCAGCCGCGCCGTACGGCCTCCGCGAGCCGGGCGGCGCCGCTGGAGCGCCGGGCCCGGTCGAGATAGGGGCCGGGGTCGGTGTCGTCCGCGCGGACCCGGGCGGCGATGTACTCGGCGCAGGCGAGATCCTCCTCGGCCCGCCCGCCGTCCCCGGTGACGACGAAGGTCACCGCCCGCGGCCGGTCCCGCCGCAGCAGTCCGGCGGTCGCGCCCGCCACCGCGAAGCTCGCGCACAGCAGCAGCCCGGCGTCCGCCACGGCCAGCGCCCCGGCCGTCCCGGCGGTGGTCTTCTGCACGACCGTACGGCCGCGCACGTCCAGCGTCCGCAGTCGCGCGGGCGAGTTGGCCAGGTCGAAGCCCGGTACCGGGGCGCCGTCCTGGAAGGCAAGCCAGCCGGGGTGACGGGCCTTGAGTTCCAGGGCCTCCTGCTGCGTACCGGCGAACACGATGCGCTCGGCGCCGCGCCGGAACGCCCACGCGGCCACGGTGAACGCCCGCATGACATCGACGACGACGGCCACGTCCGGAGCGCTCGGCGTGCCGGGTATACCGGTGAACTCGGTCCGCATCGCTCCATGGTGCGGCATCCGGCGGCCGGTCAGGGCCCGTTCGGCGTCGCCGGCAGCGGCCGGGCGGCGCGCAGGCTGCGCAGTGCGAGGAGCAGGACGGCGATGTCGTCCAGGTAGACGGGGTCGGGCAGCAGGTCGGTGGGGAGCAGCAGATAGGCGACGGCGCCCCAGAACACCCAGCGCGGGCCCGTCGGCAGCCCGGCCCGCCGCAGCGCGTTCCGGGCCCGCACCAGCCGCACCAGCAGGCCGACCGCGACGGCGAGCAGCACCGCCGCGACGACGGCGCCGGTCACCAGCAGGGTCGTGGCGGTGTCCAAGCCGTCTCCTTCCGGCCCTGTCCGGCGCGCTGTCCGCGGGTCACGGCGTCCGGTCCGTGGCGTCGGCCGGGTCCGCGCCGCTGTTCCCGGGCGCGTGAGAGGCGGGCGCGTCCGGTGCGGCGTGCGGTGCGGCGTCCGCCGGTGCGTCGTCGTCCGGGGCGGGTGCCTGCTGTCGCTGCCCCTTGGGGGTGAACCGCAGCCGCTCGAACGTGCGCGTCAGCTGCTGGAACGCCCCCGGCGTGCGGGCCGCGGGCCGTTCGGGCGCCGACGCGGGGGCGGGAACGTCGCGGTACGCGGCCAGGGCTTCCAGTGCCTGCTCGGCCGCGTCCTTGTACAGGTCCCGGGACTTCGTCATCGCCTCCAGCGCCTCCGCGTACCGGGCGACCAGCCGCCGCTCGCGCTCCAGCTCCTCCTGGAGGGTCAGCAGGGTCCAGTGCTCGCGCAGATCGTCCAGCGCCGCCTCGGCCTCCCGCGGCAGGGGCCGGGGCAGGGCGGCGAAGTGCCGCAGCGCGGCGAAGAGTTCCGTCGGCTCGGTGCCGTCCAGGAAGACGCTGCGCACGCGGTGCTCCGCGCCGTCGTAGCCTTTGGGCGCCGGGTCCGGCGGCAGCACGACGGCACCGCCGCGCGGAACCTCGACACCGAGGTCCTTCAGCGCGTAGTTGACCGCGCGGAACTGGTGCGGGGCCGCGCGGTGCTCCACCACGCGGTGCCGCAGGCCGGGCGGCAGCAGCCGGGCCAGCGGCAGCCGGCCCCGCGCGTCCGGGGTCATCGCCTCGTGCACGACGACATGGACGCACCACCCCTCGCGGGCGACGTCCCGCAGCCTGCGGCGCATCTCCTTGTCGTCCTCGGGCAGCGCGTTGACCTGCCGCAGGCGTACGCCGGTGACCGTGGCGTGGTGGTCCCAGGCGCCCTCGTCGCCCTCGTCGGCCGCGCCCTCGGGCCAGAACAGGGTGGCGGGCGAGGGCCAGGTCTCGTCCCAGGGGCGCTCCGCCTCGGCGACGAGCCGCCACTCGTGGCCCTGCGGCCGGCCGTCGTGCGGTACGAGGGTGAGGCGGGCCCGCACGGTCACCGTGCCGGCGGCCCGCCAGCGCGCCTCGAAGACCCGCCCGGCCGTGCCCTCGGGCACGGCGGGCTCGGCGAAGTCGTCGATGTCCCCGCTCTCCCGGTGCCGGCGCAGGGTGCGGCGCACGACCTCGTCGGGGGCGGTACCGGTATGGCGGCCGCGGACCGCCCAGACGGTCTGCGGGGCGGCGGCGCGGTCGGTGGCGGAGTTCGACATGGGCCAATCTGCTGATGGGGGCGGGTGAGCTTCCCAGTATCACCGCTCGGCCGGCAAGCGTGTCGTCCGGGGCCGGGAGGCAGCGCGTGCCGCAGGGGTGCGCGCCCCCGTGCACGAGGTGCGCGCCGTGCACACGGGGTGCGCGCGGAACGCCTCGGGTGAGCGCCCTACGCACATGGTGGGGGCGTGTTCCGGTCCCCACAATGGTCGGCGAACGGGGTCCGCCCGCCCATCCGCGTAGGGGTGGACCCCGTTCTCACGCATCGGGAACGGGGTGAGGGGGCCGGCGCGACGGCACCGGCCCCCTCGGAGCCGTACGGGAATCCGGGACCTCCCCCGGATCAGGGACCTCCCCCGGATCAGGGACCTACGCCCCGCTCTCCCGCAGCATGTCCTCACGCTCGACGATCTTCACGCGCTCGCGGCCCTGCGGCTCGCCCAGCGCACGCTCGGCGGCGTCCAGCTTGTACCAGCCGTCCCAGGTGGTGAAGCGGACCTCGCGCTCGGCGAGGAAGTCGTCGACGGCCACCGGCTCGGGCGAGACCGGGGTGTGCAGGCGGCCGTTCGCGTGGTCGTCCAGCAGGTTGGCCACGGTCTCGTTGGCGTCGCCCTTGGTGTGGCCGATCAGGCCGACGGGACCGCGCCGGATCCAGCCGGTGACATAGGTGGACTGGAGGTGGTCGCCGCCCTCCTCGATGACCCGGCCGCCCTGGTCCGGGACGGTGCCCGAGTCGATGTCCCAGGGCAGCTTCGGGAGCTTCTCGGAGAGGTATCCGACGGCGCGGTAGACCGCGGTGACGTCCCAGTCCTTGAACTCGCCGGTGCCCTTGACGTTGCCGGTGCCGTCGAGGGCGGTCCGCTCGGTGCGCAGTCCGACGACCCTGCCGTCCTCGCCGAGGATCTCCGAGGGGGACTCGAAGAAGTGCAGGAACAGCTTGTGCGGCCGCTCGCCGATGTCGCGGATCGCCCAGTTCTCCAGCGTCTTGGCGACCATGTCGGCCTGCTTGTTGCCGCGCCGCGTCTCGATCGAGCCCGCGTCGTAGTCGATGTCCTCGGGGTCGACGATGACCTCGATGTTGGGGGAGTGGTCCAGCTCGCGCAGCTCCATCGGGCTGAACTTGGCCTGGGCCGGGCCCCGGCGGCCGAAGACGTGGATCTCCACGGCCTTGTTGGCCTTCAGACCGTCGTGGACGTTCGGCGGTATCTCGGTCGGCAGCAGTTCGTCCGCGGTCTTGGCGAGCACACGGGCCACGTCGAGGGCGACGTTGCCGACGCCGAGCACGGCGACCTTCTCGGCCTCCAGCGGCCAGGTGCGCGGCACGTCCGGGTGGCCGTCGTACCAGGAGACGAAGTCGGCGGCGCCGTAGGAGCCGTCCAGCTCGATGCCGGGGATCGGCAGTTCGCGGTCGGCCGTCGCGCCCGTCGAGAAGATCACCGCGTCGTAGAAGTCGCGCAGGTCGTCCAGGCTGATGTCGGTCGGGTAGTCGACGTTGCCGAACAGCCGGATCTGCGGCTTGTCGAGCACCTGGTGCAGGGCGGTGACGATGCCCTTGATGCGCGGGTGGTCGGGGGCGACGCCGTACCGGATCAGACCGAACGGTGCGGGCATCCGCTCGAAGAGGTCGATGGACACGCCGGGGTCGGCGGCCACCTCGGACTTGAGCAGGGCGTCGGCGGCGTAGATCCCGGCGGGACCGGCTCCGACGATGGCTACCCGCAGGGGGCGCGGCATGATCAGGTTCCCTTCGAACGTGGACAGGCGGCTCGAATGGGAAGAAGCCTAAGCTAAGGCAGCCCTAAGTTAGTACGGGGGTCCCGTCTATGACCCCATAAGGTGATCTTATGGCTTGTTCAGGAAATCCTTATGCGCGGGGTTCCCTGCGGGGGCGGCCGCGAGGATCCTTTCGGGGGCGGCGGATGCCGGCCGTGGAGGGCGGGGTGGGACGGCGTGGGCGGACTCGCGGGGACCACGGTAGCGGTGACGGGTGGCAGCGGCTTCGCCGGCAGTCACCTGGTACGGCGTCTGCTGGAACGGGGCTGCGCGGTGCACACGACCGTGCGCAACCTCGCCGACGCCCGCAAGGTCCGGCCCCTGTGGGAGTTGCAGGAGGAGTTCCCCGGCCGGCTCACCCTCTTCGCGGCCGACCTGCTGACGGAGGGCTCGTTCGACGAGGCGTTCGGCGGCTGCTCGACCGTCTTCCACGCGGCCTCGCCCTTCCTCATGCCGGAACGCATCCGGGACGGCCGGCGGGACGTCGTGGACCCGGCGTTGCTCGGCACCCGTAACGTCCTCGCGGCCGTCGGGCGCACCCCCGACGTCGGCACCCTGGTGTTCACCTCGACCGTCGGCGCGATCTTCGGCGACTACGCCGACGTGCTCGCGATGGACGGCCAGGTGCTGTCGGAGCGCTACGTCAACACGACCAGCACGGCCTTGAACAACCCCTACCACTACGCCAAGACCCTTGCGGAGCACGCCGCTTGGGAGGCGGCGGCCGCACAGGACCGCTGGCGCATGGTGTCGGTCAACCCCGGTCTGGTCCTGGGCCCTTCGTTCACCCCCGCCTCCGACTCCGGCAGCCTCTTCCTGCTGGACGAGCTGTTCCGGGGCTGCTTCTGCTACGGCGCACCGGACTTCAGCTTCACCACCGCCGACGTCCGGGACGTCGCCGACGCGCACATCGCGGCGGCGGAGAACCCGGCGGCCGAGGGCCGGTACATCGTGGCCGCCGAGACCATGGCGTCGTTCCACGAGATGTCCCGCATCATCCGCGCCCACCACCCCCGCGACCTGCGGCTGCCGCGCACCGGACTCCCGCACTGGCCGGTACGGATCCTGGGCCCCGCCTTCGGCCTCACCCAGGACTACATCAGCAAACACCTCGGCATCCGCTTCCGCGTCGACAACAGCCGTGGTGTCCGTGAACTCGGCCTGACCTACCGGCCGTTGGAGGAGACCCTGCTGGACCACTACGAGAGCCGACGCGCACACCGGCGCCGGCGCCACGGCTGAGCCAGGGGGTCAGGCGGGTCGTACGATCCGGTGGATCGCCGCCTCCCCGGCGCCGTAGATCGACTCCTCGCGGATCGTCGAGCCCGGGCCCGGCGCGTGGACCATCATGCCGCCGCCGACATGCAGACCCACGTGCCGGTCGTCGTCGAAGAAGAGGACCAGATCACCGGGTTCGGCACCGGCGAGCGTGACCGGGGCGCCGGCGAGTGCCTGCTCGTGCGCGGCACGCGGCAGGGTGACCCCGGCGGACCGCCAGGCGGCCTGCGTGAGGCTGGAGCAGTCGTACGAGCCCGGCCCCATCGCACCCCACACACACGGCTTCCCGATCTGCCCCCGAGCGAACGCGATGGCCGCGGCGGCGCGGGCGGCCCGGGACGACTCGGGGGTGGGGGAGGGGGCGGTGGCAGCCGTGGCGGGCGCCGTCGGGTACGGGATCGGGCTGGTGCCGGTGCCGGTGCCGGGCGTGGGCATGGCCGGGGACTGGAGCACGCCCGCCTCGGCGAACGCCGGGGGCGGGAAGGAGCTGGTGGCGAGGGCCGAGGCGGCGGCATCCGGCCAGACGGTCCCGGCCGGTAGCTGCGGCGCCGTCCCCCACTGCGCTTGCTGCCACTGACCGGTCGACGCCTGCCACTGACCGGTGGCCGGGCCGGTCACGGCCGCGCCGGGCTGCGCCGCGTCGGGCCGGGCGGGCGCGGCCATGGGGGGATCCGTCGGCACGGGCGCTGCCGGTACGGCCGGTGCGGGTGCCGCGAGCCGGGCGGCGTACCGGGAGAGGACGTCGCTCGCCGCCGCGAGCTTGCGCCGGCTGCTCGCCTTCGAGTTGGCGAGGGAGGGACGGCCGGGCGCGGCGGCGCCGGGGAGCGTCCTGGGTTCCGGTAGGGGCGTGGCCAGGGCGGCAGGCGGTCCGGCGACCGGGGCGAGGGCCGTCTCGACAGAGCCGCGCTCGAACGCCGCACCCTGCACGCCAGGTGCCGTCAGGGCCGTCGCTTCCAGCGCGCCGGGTGTCATCAAGGCCGTGGCATCCTGCCCGCCGGGCGTCATCAGCATCGACGCGCCCTGCGCTGCGGGGGCCATCAGGGTCACCACGCCCTGTGCGCCCGGAGCCGGCGACGCCTCGGGCCCTGGGGCAACGGGCGCCATCATGGCCGTCGCTTCCAGCGCGCCGGGTGTCATCAAGGCCGTGGCATCCTGCCCGCCGGGGGTCATCAGCATCGACGCGCCCTGCGCTGCGGGGGCCATCAGGGTCACCACGCCCTGTGCGCCCGGAGCCGGCGACGCCTCGGGCCCTGGGGCAACGGGCGCCATCATGGCCGTCGCCTCCAGCGCACCAGGAGTCGCACCGGGAGTCATCGACTGTGCCGGCGAGGGTGCCGGCTCCCGTGCGTCCGGCGTCATCGAAGCCGACGCCCCCCACGCGCCAGGTGCCGTCGGCTCCGACGTGCCCAGCGTCCAGAACTGTCCCGCTCCGTCGCCCCCGAAGTCGCCCAAGTCCGCTGTCGCGACCGGAAGTTCGGCCTGTCGGGGGACCGGCAGGGCCGCCCGCCCGCCGGCCGGTTCGGTGGGCAGGCCGCTCGGTGCGTCCTGGGCGGAGCCGCCTGCGGTCAGCTCGGCCACGGCGCGGCGGGCGGGGGACTGCTCCAGTTCCAGAGGGCGTCGGGCATCCGGTGTGCCGCCGCGGGGCAGCTCCCGGGAACGCGCGGGAGCCGGCGAGCGGCCGGGAAGCCGGTCCGCGGGAAGGGCCGCGGGGACGGTCGGGCCGAGTTTGGCGCGGGCCGCGTCGAACCACTGCCGGGTCATCTCGTCCAGCGCGGGTTCCGGCCGCCGCACCGACCGTTTGGCGAGCGGCACGCCCCGGGAGCGGGTCACCGCCGCCATGGCCCGCGTCGCGTTGAAGTTCCCGGTCTCGTTCTCCGCGCGGTCGTAGAGGGACTCGATCCGCTGGCGAACCTCGTCGCGGCTTTCCGGCGCCATGGAAGACGTGCTCCTTCCTTGCCCCGCAGGGCAGTTGGGCCGTTTCGTCCGGCTGAGCCGGGCGGCCAGGCGTCAACCTAGCCAAGGTGTGTACCTCGTGTGAAGGTTGAAGTGCGGAATGTCCGATACGTAATTGTGATGTTCGCAGTGACGTTCGAGGGGGAAGAGCCGAGGACCGCGATGTCCTGTGAGATTCTGGTGAATTCGCGATCCTGTTGAACATCGCGCAGCCGTCCTCCGTAGGAAACGGGGGATCTCCATCCCGGGCCGGTGAACCCAGACCGGCGAACCACAGAGGACGACCTTGGCACGCACCAGCCGTAGCCGTAGCCGCAGCCGTAGACCTCCGTCCGGTGCTCGCCGTACGACCCTCGCCGCGGCCGTCCTGCTCCTGGGCGGCGCCGCGCTGGTCGTGGCCGGTGTCCACTCCTCGGCGACCGAGGGGCGGGGGGCCGGCCGGGCAACCGCCGGGCCGGGCGCCACGGTTCGACAAGGCACCGTCGGCCAGGGGCGGAGCGGAACCGGCCCGGCCCACGGCGTGAACGGCGCCGGGCAGGGCGGAAACGGGCCAGTCGTCTCCGACTACGCGGACATCACCTCCGCGGAACCCGCCCTGCCGGGCCCGCCCGAGCGGTCCGGCGCCTCGCGCGGCAGCTTCACGTCCGACTGCGGCGTCAACGCGGGCGGGCTGTTCAACTCCGACAACGTCATCGTCGCGCCCGGCGTCGCCAATGGCGCCCACCACGTCCACGACTACGTCGGCAACCAGGGCGACAACGCCTTCGCGAGCGACGACGACCTCGCGAAGGCGAGCACGAGCTGTGTGGACCGGGGCGACAAGTCCTCGTACTACTGGCCGGTGTTGCGCCTCCAGAACGGCACACGCGAGCGCGACGCAGGATCCCCGGGCGGCGGCACCGAGGGCAACGCCGGGCAGATCGTCACGCCGAAGCAGGTCACGCTGACGTTCGTGGGCAACCCGCGCGGCAAGGTCACCGCCATGCCCCGGCTGCTGCGCATCATCACCGGCGACGCCAAGGCCGTCGTCAACGGCCCCGGCAACGCCAACGCCTCCTGGAGCTGCACCGGTTACGAGGACCGGCAGCTGACGGACAAGTACCCGCTGTGCCCGGCGGGCAGCGACGTCGTGCGCACCTTCCGGTTCCAGAGCTGCTGGGACGGCCGCAACACCGACAGCGCCGACCACCGTGCACACATGGCCTTCGCCGGCCCCGACGGCGCGTGCCCGGTCGGCTTCCGTGCGATCCCCCAGCTGGTGCAGCGCCTCGTCTACGACGTCCGCGCGCCGAGCCTGCGGGACGGCGGCCGTACGGTCCCGCTGTTCGCGATCGACTCCTTCCCCGATCAGCTGCACAAGCCCGTCACCGACCACAGCGACTTCATCGACGTCTTCGACGCGAGCCTGATGCGCGAGATGGTCGACTGCATCAACTCCGGCCGCGCCTGCGCGCCCGGCCACGGCGGCTCCGGTACGGCGGCCGCGCTGACGGCCACCCCGAGTGAGACATCGAGCGCGGCACCGAGTGCGGCATCGAGTCCCGACGCGTCGCCCGCACCGTCCCCGACCGTCCTCGCCGGGGCCCCCGTGCAGTCCCCACTCCGGTCGGCGCAGGGGGGATCGGCCGGGACCGGCGCCCATGTGTGGTCCTCGGTCCTCGGCACCCTGCTCGCCCTGTCCGGCCTGATCATGTTCCTCCGGGCCAGGCGCCTGCGCTACTGAATCTGGCCGGGTCGGGCCGCGGCCGGGACACGAACCCGGTGGTGCTCAGGCCGACGTGAGCGTCTGCTTGGCCAGTTCGTACGCCGGACGCATCGCCTCGTGCTCCTCGGTGTCCATGCCGCCGAGGTGCAGGACGACCGGCCCGTCGGGCGTGCTCACCGCGAGGGCGGTCTCCTTCTTGGTCTCCTCCAGGAGCTTGCTGGTGTAGAGGTACTCCACCTCCACGCCGGACAGGCCGCCGCCCGTCCTGACCGTGCGGTACGTCGCCTTGCTGGTGTTCTCCTCCGCGGCGACGAACTGCCGGAGCACCGTGCCCGCGTCGGCGTTGCCGTGCCTGCCGGTCCACACGCGCAGGAAGCCGATGTGGCCGGCCGGTTTGGCGTCGATCTCGCAGGCCGCGGTGACCGGTCCCTGGCGCAGGAAGCTGTCGGCGAGCGCTCCGGCCGGATCGCCGCCGGACCCCTTCGACGCCTTCGACAGCTCCGCCTCGGCGTCGATCGACTTGGCCTTCCAGTGCCGGGCGATGTCGAAACGGACCGGCAGCGGGCAGTCCGAACCGGCCGCGCCGATCGTGCCGCCGCTCGCCGACGCCGTCCCCGTGGTCGCTCCGCTCCCCGTGTGCCCCGCGCCCTTCGCGGACGCCGACGCGCCCGACGCCTTCTTCCCGTCGGCGTCCGCCGACTCCGCGCATCCGCCGAGCACCGCCGCGAGCGCCACCGCCACGACCGCTCTGCCGCCCACGGACCCCACTCTGACCTGCATTGTTGTCTCCCCTCCTGGACAGGGGCGCAACTGTAACCGAGGACACGGACGGCACCGACCGCACGATGCCTCGCGGGTCCGCCCCGGCCGACCCGGTGGTCCGCTCACTAGGGTGCGGGGTGTGCCTACCTTGCTGATCGTCCATCACACGCCGTCGCCCAACTGCCAGACGCTGTTCGAGGCCGTCCTCTCCGGCGCGACGACACCGGAGATCGAGGGCGTTCGCGTCGTCCGGCGCGCGGCTCTCGCCGCCACCGCCTCCGACGTGCTGGAAGCCGACGGGTATCTGCTCGGCACACCCGCGAACCTCGGCTACATGTCCGGTGCGCTCAAGCATTTCTTCGACCAGATCTACTACCCCTGCCTGGACGAGACCCGGGGCCGGCCCTTCGGCTACTACGTGCACGGCGGCAACGACGTCACCGGCGCCGTCCGTGCTGTCGAGGCGGTCACCACCGGCCTCGGCTGGCGCCGCGCGGCCGAGCCGGTGACCGTCACCGGCGAGCCCGCCAAGGCCGACACCCAGGCGTGCTGGGAGCTCGGAGCCACCGTCGCGGCCGGGCTGATGCCCGACGCGTGACGTCGCGGAGCGGGGGAGTCCGCACAGTGCTCACCCTGCGCCACCGGCTGATCCCGCCCCCGGCCGACCTGGACACCCTCGACCCGGACCTGGACGTCGTCACCAACGTGCCCCGCCCGCACGAAGAGGCTGACGGCGGCCTCCTCCGTGAAGTCGTTGCGGCGCATCAGCGCGGCGGTGGCGGTGTTGCGCCCCTCCACGTCCGTGACCACGCACAGCGCTGCGGCCGCGGCCTGCCGAGCGCAGCACTCCTTCACCAGCCGGGAGGCCACCCCGCACCCCTGGAAGGCCGGGTCGACCGCGATCCCCTCCAGGTAGCCCCAGTCGGCCCGCTGTTCGAACGCCGGCGAGCCCAGCACGAACCCGGCCACCCGGTCCCCGTCCAGCATCACCAGACAGGCGCAGACAGATGCTTGAAACCGAGAGGCTGGAGCGTCAGTTCCTCGGGCGAGGGCGGCGCGTCGGTCATGGGCACTCCCTCCGGGCGGAATGTCGCGGCACATGTCCGTACCGGGCATCCGGCGCGGCCGTCCGTGACCGTCAGGGCTTGCGCGCCACTCCCACGAACACCGGCTGCACCTCGCGCACCCGTGTCTCCGGCCCGGGATGCCAGTCGCTGGCCGCGACGACGCCGGGCTCGCACAGCTCCAGACCGTCGAAGAACCGTGTCACCTCGGCGTGCGAGCGCGCCCGGACCGTCGCGCCGCCGGAGCGGTAGACGGCCTCGATCCGCGCCCAGACCTCCGGATCGAACGCGGCGCTGACGTGGGACAGCATCAGATGACTGCCGGCCGGCAGCGGATCCAGCAGGGTCCGGACGACACCGTACGGATCCTGCTCGTCGGGGACGAACGGCAGCAGCGCGATCAGCGACAGGCCCACGGGCCGGCTCAGGTCCAGGTGCTCGCGGGCGTACTCCACGATCCGCTCCGGCTCGCGGACGTCGGCGTGCAGATAGGCCGTTCGCCCCTCCGGGGTGCCCTGGAGCAGGGCCTCGGCGTGCCGCAGCACGATCGGGTCGTTGTCCGCGTACACCACCCGCGCACGCGGCTCGACCGCCTGCACGACCTGGTGCAGATTCGGCTCGGTGGGGATCCCCGTGCCCACGTCCAGGAACTGGTCGACGCCCTGGCGGGCGACGTGACGGGCGGCGCGGTGCATGAACTCGCGGTTGGCCCAGGCCGTGTCCTTCACACCGGGGAAGACCTCCAGCACCGCGCCCGCGGCCTCGGCGTCGACGGGGTAGTGGTCCTTGCCGTCCAGGAACCAGTCGTATATCCGGGCGGGGTGCGGCCTGCCGGTGTCGATCCGCTCCGGGCTGAATCCGGTGTCTGTCACGTCGGCTCTCCGTGAAGATCGGGGGGTGGGTGCCTCGTGGTGCCTGTGAATCTATCGTGGCGTGTGAACTGCCGTACTTCAAAGGGGCATTCGGGGACGGTCTCCGCCAACGGAACGCCGGGGCACGTCGGTTGACCCGCGGCCCGGGTCAGCTCGCCGGCGCCGTCGCGCGTAAACCGTGACCGGCGGAGGGGGCGGACCGGTAGCGTGGGCGCATGTACGCCACACGGATCTCCCGGCGGGTGCGGACGCCCGGGAGGGCGGCACCTTCCGGGTCTCTCTCAGCTACGACGACGCCGTGCGCCACCATGACCAAGACGACGAAGCCCACCGCGGCCGACGGCGGCACGGACGTGGAGATCCTGCGCGAGGGCGTCCCCGACGGCATCCCCCGAGAGGACAGCGAACTCGTCGAGAACCGGTGCGTCGAGAACCGTCCGCACTCCGGGAAAAAGGTCTCGAACGACGGAACCACCGCGAGGGAATTGCGGTCTTAAGGTCCGTCGAAGGCCGGGATCAGCCTGGTCGTTCCTTAACCGGGGGAATGAGACACATGTCCGTTCGCAGCCGCACGCACAGCCGTAAGATCCTGCTCACCGCCGTGGCCCTGACCGGCGGACTCACCCTGGCCGCCGTGACGCCCGCCCTCGCCGGTACCGGCGCGAGCCACACCACCCGGGCCGCCGCCGTGTCCTCGGCCCAGGGCGACCCGCGCAACGTCACCCAGCACGTCGCCGACTTCTACGGCGCCTACATCGACGCCGTCTGGGCCACTGACGACAGGTCCGCCGGCCCGGCCGCCGACGCCCTGCGCCGCTTCTACCTGTCCGCCGCCGCCCAGAAGAAGGTGGCCGCCTTCGAGAAGAAGGAGCACGCCGACGGGATCCTGTTCGCGCAGAGCGTGCCCGTGAAGTGGAACGTGGCCTACACCGGTTCCGGCGCGGGCCACGCCACCAGCCGTGTCACGCTCACCTGGAGCGACGCCAAGCACCCGCAGGTCACCCGGATCGACGTCCAGTCCGACCTGAGGACCCTGAAGATCACGGACCTCAAGCCGGTCCGCTGAAGCCAGGGCGTGCGATCCCGCTCCGCCCCACTCGGGGCGGGGCGCGCGCCCTTCATACCGTCAGCCGTGCCGGTAGGCGTCGTCGCCTGCCCGGCCATGGTGCCGACGCCGTTCGACCACCGTGCGGTGCAGGGCGATGAGCGCGGCGTCGTCGTCCAGCCGGCCGCCCACGTGCGTGAGCAGATCGCGGCGCACATGGTGCATCAGCGCCTCGGGGCTGTCCTCGGTCCAGTGTGCCGCCCGCTCGGTCAGCGGATAGAACAGGCCGCGGACGTCCCTGGCCTCCACGACGCCGTCGGTGTAGAGCAGCAGGGTGTCGCCCGGTTCGAAGGAGAACACGTCCAGCGTGTGCTCCGCGCCGCCGTGCACGCCGAGCGGCGGCGAGGGGTGCAGGCTCGGCACGGTGACCGCGCTGCCGGGGCTCAGCAGCAGCGGCGGGGGATGACCGCAGCTGGTCATCCGGGTGAGGGGATCCCGGTCCGGTATCTCCACCAGCAGCGCGGTCGCGAACCGCTCGCCCGCCTCCTCCAACGGCTCCAGATCCGCCGCATAGCGGGTGATGCTCTGGTCCAGCAGCCCGGCCAGTTCGGGCAGCGGGATGTGCCGGTGCGCGCTCTCCCGGAACGAGCCGAGCAGCAGGGCGGCCTCGCCGATCGCGGCCAGCCCCTTGCCCCGCACGTCGCCGATCATCACCCGTACCCCGCCCTCGTACTGGGTCACCGCGTACAGGTCGCCGCCGATCTGCGCCTCGTCCTCCGCGGCCAGGTACAGCGAGGCGATCCGCAGCGGGCCGATCTGCTCGGGCAGCGGCCACATCAGCACGTGCTGCGCGGCCTCGGCGACCGAGCGGACCTGCGCCAGCTGGGCCTGCCGGCGCTCCCGCACGACGCTGTAGACCACCACCATCACCGACAGCACCGCGAGCGTGATGATCTGCACGACGTGGTTCGTGGTGGTGATGCCGCCGTGGGCGACGCCGATGAGGATCTGGGCCGCCAGGGCCAGCGCCCCGATCGCCGCCGTGGTGCGGGGGCCGGCGAAGGAGGGCGTGAGCGCGGGGGCGATCACCAGTGCCGGGCCGAGGTGCACGTTGGTGGGGGTCTGCAGGTCCACCACCGTGATCACCACGATGAGCAGGACCGGGAGCAGCAGCAGCGCGTGCGACGACAGCCAGGGATGCCGCGAACCCCCCGTCCCGAACGGGGGTCTCATGCCTCCAGCGTGCTCCCGGGCCGGACCCGCCGCACGTCAGGCTCCCCGACGGGTCAGTACACCCCGGTGAGGAGCTCCAGGACCTCCCGCTCCTCGGGCAGCCGGGGCGCGTTCTTCGTCACCGCGTCCGCGACCGCGCCCGCCGCGATCGACGGCAGCAGCGAGCGGTCCGCGCCGAGCGCGCGCAGCGGGCGCTTGACGTCGAGGGCGCCGGACAGCTCCCGCACCGCGGTCACGGCCGCCCGCGCCCAGTCGCCGTCGGCCGGCGGTGCCACGCCCAGCGCCCGGGCCGCCCGCTCGTACGGCTCCCGCGCCCGGGGCGTGCTGAACTCCATGACCTCCTCCAGTACGGCGGCGAGCGCGACTCCGTGCGGGGTGCCGGTATGCGCGGTCAGCGCGTGCCCGATGCCGTGGACCAGGCCGAGTCCCGACAGGGTCAGGGCCTGGCCCGCGAGATGCGCGCCCATCATCAGCTCGGCCCGCGCCTGAAGGTCCGAGCCGTCCCGGTGGGCGAGGGGCAGGGCGTGGCCGATCATGGCCACGGCCTGGGCGGCGTATGCCGTGGAGAACGCGTTCGCGCCGCGCGAGGCCAGCGACTCGATGCCGTGCACGAGCGCGTCGATGCCGGTCGCGGCCGTCGCCGCCGGGGGCAGGCCGAGCGTCAGCTCCGGGTCCAGGAGGGCGACACGCGGCTTGACGGAGGGGTGGCCCAGGTACACCTTGCGGCAGGCCGCCGTGTCCTCGATGACGCCGAACCCGTTGGTCTCGGCGCCCGTCCCCGACGTCGTCGGTACGGCGATCAGCGGCAGCCCGTCGGCCGCCTCCCACAGCCGGTCGGCATCGGCGGCGGCCGCGTCCGGATTGCCCACCAGCAGGGAGATCCCCTTCGCCGCGTCCAGCACCGAGCCGCCGCCGAGCGCGACGACCACCGCGGGACCGAAGACCCGGGCCCGGGCGGCGCCCGCGTCGACGTTCCCGGTCGACGGGTTGGGCGCCACCTCGTCGTACACGGCGTGCTCCACTCCCGCCGCGCTGAGGATCTTCAGGACGCGCCCGGCGACGCCCGCCGTGCGCAGTCCCGGGTCGGTGACGACGAACGCCCGGTGGTGACCGGTGGCCGCGATCAGTTCGGGCAGCAGCTCGATCCGGCCGGGGCCGAACTCGACCCGGCAGACGGCGTCGAGGCTCAAGGCGGTGAGAGGGTCGGTCATGGTGCGGCTCCTCGCAGGGACTCGGTGGCGTCAGACCGTGAGAGTGGTGGCGTCGAGGGCGGCGGCCGGCGACGGCAGCCTGAACTCCCGCCCCGCCAGCGCCTCGTAGAGCCGGATCGGACTCATCTCGCCCGCCGACGTGCCGTGGTGGGCCTTGGAACGGCGGTAGATCTGCTCGACCAGCGCCGACAGTTCCGTCGAGACCCCCACATCACGGCCGAGGTCGACGGCGAGTCCGAGGTCCTTGCAGGCCAGCGCCATCGCGAAGGAGTCGTCGTAGTCGCCGTCGGCGAGCACGCACATGATGTCGTGCTCCAGGAAGTGCGAGGCCGCCGGGGAGGCGAGCAGCGAGTTGCGCAGCACACCGAGGTCGACGCCCGCCCGGACGCCCATCGCGAGCACCTCGCTGGTGGCGACCAGGTTGCTGAACCACAACAGGTTGATCATGAGCTTGACGGTGTAGCCGGCGCCCACCGGGCCGACGTGCAGCACGCGGTCGGGATCGCCCAGCGCCTCGAAGACCGGCAGCGCGATCCGGAAGTCGTCGTCGGCGCCGCCCACGAAGATCTGGAGCGTGCCCGCCTCCGCGCCCCGCGCCATCCCGCTGACCGGCGCGTCCAGCCGGCGTATGCGCCGGGCGTCGAGCGCTTCGGCCGCGACCCGTGCGGCGGCGGCCGGAGTGGAGGTCGACATGTCGATCCACAGCGCGTCCTCGGGCAGCGCCCCGGCGGCCCCGCCGCGCAGCAGCACCTCCTCCACGACGCGCGGGTCGGGCAGCATGGTGATCAGGAACTCGGCGCCCCGGGCGCACTCGGCGGGGGAGTCCGCCCAGCGCGCGCCCAGCGCGAGATGCTCGACGGCGGCCTCCGGCCTGCTGTCGTGCACGGTGACCAGATGCCCCGCGTGGATCAGATGGCGGGCCATGTGGCGTCCCATGTTGCCCAGGCCGATGAAACCGATCCTCATCAGTTGTCCTCGCTGAGAAGAGAAGAATGAAGGGGAGAGGGAGAGAGGGGAGGGGAAAAGGGTTGGTTCGCCCGGTCGGTTCAGGCGAGGTCGATCCAGGTCGTCTTGAGCGCCGTGTACGCGTCCAGCGCGTGCAGGGACTTGTCGCGGCCCGCGCCGGTCGCCTTGAAGCCGCCGAACGGGGTGATGACGTCGCTGGCGTCGAAGGTGTTGATCCACACGGTGCCGGCCCGCAGCCGCCGCGCGGTGCGGTGGGCCACGGTCACGTCCCGGGTCCACACGGAGGCGACGAGCCCGAAGTCGCTCTGGTTCGCGAGCCGTACGCCCTCGCGCACGTCACCGTCGTAGGACACCACCGCGAGCACCGGTCCGAAGATCTCCTCCTGGCCGACCACGGAGGTGTTCGCCACGCCGTCGAGGATCGTGGGTTCCAGAAAGCTGCCGCCGGTCTCGGTGAGTACCCGCTCGCCACCCAGCAGCACGCTCGCCCCGTCCTGGACCCCGCGCGCGATGTAGTCCCGGACCGTGGCCAGTTGTGTCTCGTCCACGATCGGCCCCAGCACCGTGGCCGGGTCGAGCGGGTCGCCGACGCGGAAGGTCTCCCTGGTGATCCGGCATACGGCCGTGAGGAGTCGGTCCTTCACGGAGCTGTGCACGACGACTCGGGAGCCCGCGTTGCAGGTCTGGCCCGCGTTGTAGAAGATTCCCCAGGCCACGGCGGAGGCGGCGGCCTCGATGTCGGCGTCCGGCAGGACGAGTTGGGGCGACTTGCCGCCCGCCTCCACGGCGACCTGCTTGCCGTTGGACTCGCCCGCGTACACCTGGAACAGCCGCGCCACCCGCGCCGAGCCGGTGAAGGCGATCTTGTCGACGTCCGGATGCCGCCCGAGCGCCTGCCCGGCGACCTCGCCGCGCCCCGGGACCACGTTGAACACGCCCTCCGGCAGGCCCGCCTCGGCGGCGAGCGCGGCCAGCCGCAGCGCGGCGAGCGAGGTCTGCTCGGCGGGCTTCAGCACCACGCTGTTGCCGGTGGCGAGCGCCGGGCCCAGCTTCCAACTGGCGATCAGCAGCGCGTAGTTCCAGGGCACGACGGCGCCGATGACGCCGAGCGGCTCCCGGGTGACCAGCGCGAGCGCGTTCCCGGGGGTCGGGGCGACCTCGTCGTAGGTCTTGTCGATCGTCTCCGCGTACCAGGCGATCGTCTCGGCCGCCTTCGCCACGTCCACCCGCAGCGACTCGGTGATCGGCTTGCCCATCTCCAGCGTGTCGAGCAGCGCCAGCTCCTCGGCGTTCGCGAGGATCAGCTCCGCCCAGCGCAGCAGGACCCGCTTGCGCTCCTTGGGCGCGAGGTCGCGCCAGCGGCCGTCCTCGAACGCGGCCCGCGCGGACCGTACGGCACGGTCGACGTCCTCGGCGGAGGCGGCCCGCACCCGGGTCAGCAGCCTGCCGTCGCGTGGCGAGACCGTCGGGAAGCAGTCGTCGGAGGTGGCGACCGTGAACGCGCCGTCGATGAACGGCCGGGTCTCGAAGACGAGTTTGTCGGCCGCGGCCAGCCACTCGTCGTAGGAGCGCGCCAGCAACTCCTCGATGGTGTAGGTCACTTCACCCTCCACCGGTCGATCGCGTCCTCGTCCAGCTGCACGCCCAGCCCCGGCCGGTCCGGCACTTCGAGACAGCCGTCGGCGTCCACGCGCAGCGGCTCGGCGAGCATGAAGTCGCGGCGCTCGGGAGTCCAGCCGGGCGGGTCGTAGGGGAACTCGAAGTACGGGCCGCCGCCCACACCCGCCGACACCTGCAGGTTGGCGAGCACCCCGATGCCGTTCGTCCAGCTGTGCGGGGTGAACTGACGGTTTTTCAGCAGGGCCAGCTCGGCGAGCGTGCGGGCGCGGTGCATGCCGATCGCGAGGACGACGTCCATCTGGTAGACGTCGAGGGCGTCCTCCTCCAGACAGCGCAGCAGCTCGGGCACCGAGTGGTGCATCTCCCCGGCCGCGATGCGCACCCCCGGGTTCTCGGCACGCAGCCGCTTGAACCCGTCCAGGTCGGCGTACGGCAGCGGCTCCTCCACCCAGAACACGTCCAGTTCGGCGAGCCGGGCGATGATCCTGCGGGTCTTGGCGAGGTCGGAGGCGTTCGCGGTGTCACCCGCCATCCGCCAGGACTGGTTGAGGTCGACCATGATGTCGAAGCCGTCGCCGAGTTCCTCGCGTACGGCCCGGACCGCGGCGACGCCCTCGTCGACCCGGTCCCGGTCGATGCGGATCTTCAGCGCCCGGAACCCGGCCTCGCGCACCTTCAGCGCGGTCGCGACCCGCTCCTCGGGGGACTTCAGCTCACCGGACGAGGCGTACGCGGGCAGCTTCTTCGCGGCGTTGCCGAAGAGTTCGGCGACCGGGCGGCCGTGCACCTTCCCGATGATGTCCCACAGCGCGGCCTCCAGCGGCCAGTAGGGGGCGCCGTGGAAGCTGGCCGTCTCGATGGCCCGTACATGCCGGGTGATGGCGAGCGGGTCCTCGCCGACGAACAGGTGCCTGTAGGTGTCGAAGCCGTCCATGAGGTCGCCGGAGCCGATGCCGGTGATCCCCTCGTCGGTGTGCACACGCACGATCGTGGCGTCGAAGTGGCCGCGCGGCACCGGGTCCCAGGCCGCGCGGAACGGCGGGTCCAGCTCCAGCCGCAGCCGGTCGAGCGTGATGTCGGTGATCTTCATCGGGCGAGCACCTCCGCGGACGGCGTGTAGAACGGGTTCGCCGGACCCTCCTTCGCCGCTTCCAGCACGTCGGCCATCGAGGGCGCGCCCGTCACGGCGGCCCGGACGGCGCCGTACCCCGCCGCGCGCTGGTTGCGGAAGCAGACGTCGAGGTCGTCCACACCGGGGTTGACCCAGACCGCCGCGATGACCAGCAGCTCTTCGGCCTCCTCGGCCAGGAGCAGGCCCTCGGTGACGGCGTCCAGCACACCCTGTGCCAGGCCCGCCTGGGCGCTGCCCCAGGTGGCCCGCTCGTGCAACTCGCCCACGGCAGCGGCCTTGGTGACGAACAGCGTCGCCGGCTTGACCGGGACCGAGGGCCGTACGACGGCCAGGAACGGCACATGCCCGGCGCTCGGCGTGGCCAGCGCGGTCGCCCACGCCGTCTCGACCGGGCCGCCCTTGCGGCCGATCACGACGTTGGTGTGCGCGGCGTTCACGCCGTCGCCGGTGAACGACTCGCCGATCAGCGCGGTCGCGGCGAAGGAGTGCGTCGCGGCGGATGAATCCGGGGAAGGCATCGAGACTCCAGGACCTTCGGTGGCGGGGTTCGACGGGCGAACCAGGACGCGATGACGGCCGGAGAAGGATGAACCTCGCATTCAGGGCAAGTCCCTCCGGCCCGATGCGGTGAATCTAGGTCCGTCACCTGCCGTCGGCAAGACGGTCCCGGGAATCGAAATGCCGGTTGCTGTCCTGACAACTGCGTCCCTGACCTGGTGGTTCTCTCCGGGTTCGGCGTGCCTAGGATGACGCCGTGACGGACACCCCCTCCGCGGTGCGCGGGCACGGCCTGCGCCGGGACATCGATCTGCTGGAGGCCCTCGCCTCCGACGAGGCACAGCACGCCGGAGGCCTCGGCGTGATCCGCCTCGCCCAGCTCGTCGGCCGCGAGAAGTCCCAGATCTCCCGCGCCCTGAAGGCGCTGGCCGCCGAGGGGATCGTCGAACGGGACCCGGACACCCTGGAGTACCGCCTCGGCTGGCGGCTGTTCTCGCTGGTCGCCCGCACCTCCGAGAGCCGTCTGGTGCGCGTCGCCGAACCGGTCATGCATGCCCTGTCGGCGGACCTGGAGGAGACCAGTCATCTGTGCGTCCTCAGCGACCGCGAGGTGCTCACCCTGCTGTCCGTCTCCGGCCACTCCTTCCGCGTGCACGGCTGGGAGGGCCGCGGCGTGGCCGCCTGGCGGCTCTCCGCCGGCCGGGTGCTGCTGGCCGACGCCACCCCGGACGAGCTGTACGTCCGCTTCGGCACCGCGAGCGAGATGCCCGTGCCCGAGCTGTGGTCGCTGATCCAGGAGGCCCGACGGCGCGGATACGCCCGGGTCAGCGAGGAGTTCGAGGAAGGCCTGGTCGGAGTGTCCGCGCCGGTGCGGGACTTCCGCGGCCGGGTCGTCGCCGCGCTCAACATCTCGGCGCCCGCGTCCCGCCTCGGCGAGCGGCTCGACGAGGCCGGACGGACCACCGCGCGGGCGGCGGCGCGGGTGTCCGTGCTGCTCGGCTGGGAGCCGCGTTCCGCACCGCCCGGCCGGAACATGCCCGTGTGATCGGCGAGTTGCCCTCACAGCAACCCCGATTGCGATCCGGCTGAGTGGCCTTGTCCGCCGTGTGACGCGCTCGTAAATTCACCGCGCATCGGACGGAACCCCGTCCGGGACGGAGGAAAAGAGCAGCTCATGAACCTCGCCGGCATCGACACCCTCGCGGTGGCCCCGCTCGCCGACGGTGATGTGTTCCTCGGCGGCCGCTGGCTCCCGGCCGCCGACGGCAGGACGTACCCCGTCTACGACCCGGCCACCGGAGAGCCGGTGCGCTGGGTGTCCGACGCCGGTGCACAGGACGCCCGCGCCGCTCTCGCCGCCGCCGAACAGGCCGCGGCCGGCTGGCGGGCCACCCCGGCCCGGCGCCGCTCGGAGATCCTGTACGACACCTTCCGGCTGATGACCGGACACCGCGACGCGCTCGCCGACCTGATCGTCCGGGAGAACGGCAAGGCCCGCCGGGACGCGCTCGCCGAGGTCGGCTACGCGGCCGAGTTCTTCCGCTGGTTCGCCGAGGAGGCCGTCCGCATCGGCTCCTCCTTCGCCGACGCGCCCGGCGGCGGCTTCCGCCACGTCGTACGCCGGCACCCGGTCGGCGTCACCGCGTTCGTCACCCCGTGGAACTTCCCGGCCGCCATGGCCACCCGCAAGATCGCCCCGGCCCTCGCCGCAGGCTGCCCGGTCCTGCTCAAGCCGGCCCCCGAGACCCCGCTCACCGCGCTCGCGGTCGCCGCCCTGCTGGCCCGGGCCGGACTCCCCGACGGCCTGCTGAACGTGCTGCCCACCGACCGCGCCCCCGAGGTCGTCTCCGCCTGGCTCGGCGACGAACGGGTCCGCAAGTTCTCGTTCACCGGCTCCACCGCCACCGGCAAGGTCCTGCTGGGCCAGGCCGCCGCGCACGTCGTCAACGTGACCATGGAACTCGGCGGCAACGCGCCCTTCGTCGTGTGCGCGGACGCCGACGTCGACGCGGCCGTGCGCGGGGCGATGGACGCCAAGATGCGCGGCGGCGGCGAGGTCTGCATCGCCGCCAACCGGTTCTACGTCCACGAGGCCGTCGCCGCGGAGTTCACGGCGAAGTTCGGCGCCGCCATGGCCGCCGTACGCACCGGACCGGGCGGGGAGGAGGGCGTCACCCTCGGCCCGCTGATCAACCGCGCCGCCGTCGACAAGGTCCGCTCCCTCGTCGACGACGCCCTCGACCGCGGCGCCCGGATCGCCGCCCAGGGCACCGTCTCGCGCGGCCCTGGCTTCTACCACCCCGCGACCGTCCTCACCGACGTCCCCGACGACGCCCGCATCCTCCACGAGGAGGTCTTCGGGCCGGTCGCCCCGCTCACCACCTTCACCGACGAGGACGAGGTCGTGGCCCGGGCCAACGCCACCGTCCACGGCCTCGCCGCCTACGTCTACTCCCGCGACGTCGCCCGGGCCCTGCGGCTGGCCGAGCGCCTGGAGGCGGGCATGGTCGGCCTCAACCGGGGCCTGCTGTCCGACCCGGCCGCGCCCTTCGGCGGCGTCAAGCAGTCCGGCCTCGGCCGCGAAGGCGGCCGCGAGGGCATCGAGGCGTTCCTGGAGACGCAGTACATCGCGCTGGACTGGCCCACCGACTGATCCCTCTCCGTCCCGCTGGACTCCGTCCCCCTGGAGCAAGGACCGCTCATGGCAACGACACCAACGACTGAACACCAGTTCGACACACCTGACGTCCCGTCCCCGGACCTGCTGCGCGAACGCCGCCGCCTGCACACCAAGCTCAAGCTCGCCACCCAGATCGGCGAGGGCATCGACGGCTACATCATCGGCGGCATCGGCATGGCGATGGGCGCCCTCACCACCGATCTGCATCTCTCCACCGTGATGGAGGGCCTGGTCGGCGCCTCCCCGCTCATCGGCATCTTCGTCGGCGGTCCCCTGTTCGGCCGGCTCGCCGACCGCTACGGCAGACGCCCGGTGTTCCTCGTCGACATGCTGATCTTCCTGATCGGCTCGGTGCTCCAGTTCTTCGTCACCGACGGCCTCCAGCTCTTCCTCATCCGGCTGGTGATGGGCATCGCCATCGGCGGCGAGTACGCCATCGGCGCCCCGCTGCTGTCCGAGTACGCGCCCACCAAGGGCCGCGGCCGGCTGCTGGCCAGCCTGGAGATCAGCTGGTACGTCGGCTACGCGCTCGCCACCGTCGTCGGCGCCGCGTTCCAGGGCGTGCACGGCGGCTGGCGTTACACACTGGCCAGCAGCGCGGTCATCGCCCTGGTGTGCGTGGCGCTGCGCGGCGGCATCCCCGAGTCGGCGCGCTGGCTGCTCAGCAGGGGCCGCCGCGAGGAGGCCGAGCGACTCATCGCGCGCTACGGCATGGACATCGACGTCACCGCCGAACTGGCGGAGACGGCCGAACCCCAACAGCAGGGCCTGCGCGCCCTGTTCAGCCGCCGACACCTGCGCAGCACGGTCTTCGCGAGCGTGTTCTGGGCCGCGCTGGTGCTGCCGTACTTCGCCATCGGCACCTTCTGGACCCAGGTCTTCGACGCCCTCAACATGGGCGACAACGCCGTTGCCGCGCTGCTCGTCTACTCCTTCACCGCGGTCGCCGGCGTCACCGTCGGCTGCCTGGTGGTGGACCGCATCGGCCGGCGCAGGCTGCTGATCCCGCCGTTCTGGATCACCGCCGCCGCGCTCGCCACGGTCGCGGTGTGGCCGACGTCCACGCCGGTCATCGTCGGCGGCTTCCTCTTCTTCATCTTCCTCAACGCCGCCTCCAGCGCGCTGACCGCCGTCTACCCGCTGGAGGTCTTCCCGACCTCCCTGCGCTCCACCGGCGTCGGCTTCGCCAGCGCCATGAGCCGGGTCGGTGCGGCCATCGGCACCTTCCTCCTCCCGATGGGCCTCGACCGCTTCGGCGCCCGCTTCGTCCTGCTGGTGGGCGCGGTGGTCCTGGCCCTGGGCGGCCTGGTCTCCCATGTCCTGGCCCCGGAGACGACGGACCTCGACCTGGCGGAGGCGGCCCGCGCCCCGAAGGGACGCGGTGCCGCGCCCGATGTGCGGCTGCCGCCGCGCGGGCGCGACTAGCCGCGGCGAACTCATGGGCGCCGGACGGCAGTTGACCCGGCGGCGCCTACCGGTTGACCGACCGCATCCCCGCCTCGTCGTACCGCTCACCCGACACCGGCGGCAGCTCGGCGTCGATGCGGGCCAGGTCCTCCTTGGTCAGCTCGACGCCGACCGCACCCGCGTTCTGCTCCAGGTAGGTGCGCCGCTTCGTGCCCGGGATCGGCACCACGTCCTCGCCCTGGGCCAGCACCCAGGCGATGGCCAGCTGCGCCGGGGTGACGTCCTTCTCGGCTGCGATCTCCTTGACCTTCGCCGCGAGGCGCTGGTTCGCGTCGAGGTTGGTGTCCGTGAAACGCGGGTTGTTGCGCCGGAAGTCGTTCGCGTTCAGCTCGTCCGGCGAGCTGAAGCGGCCGGCGAGGAAGCCGCGGCCGAGCGGGGAGTACGGCACGAAGCCGATGCCCAGCTCCCGGCAGGCCGACAGCACCTCGGCCTCCACGTCCCGCGTCCACAGCGAGTACTCGCTCTGCACGGCGGTGATCGGGTGCACGGCGTTCGCGCGCCGGATGGTCTCCGCGCTCGCCTCGCTCAGCCCGATGCAGCGCACCTTGCCCTCCTCGACCAGCTCCTTCAGCGCGCCCACCGTCTCCTCGATCGGCACGTTCGGGTCGACGCGGTGCTGGTAGTACAGGTCGATGCGGTCGGTGCCCAGCCGCTGCAGCGAGCCGTGGACCGACGCGCGCACGTGCGCGGCGGAACCGTCCTGCGGGCCGATCGTGCTCATGTCTCCCGGTACGGCGTTGTCCATCCGGTAGTTGAACTTCGTCGCGAGCACGTACTCGTCCCGGTGTCCCCGGATCGCCTCGCCGACCAGCGACTCGTTGGTGAGCGGGCCGTAGAGCTGCGCGGTGTCGAGGAAGTCGATGCCGAGTTCGAGGGCGCGCCGGATGGTCAGGACGCCCTCGTCCTGGTCGGCGGAGCCGTAGAAGGCGGACATGCCCATGCATCCGAGGCCGATGGCCGATACCTGGAGGTCCCGCAGACTGCGCTTCTGCATGTGATGTCCCAGCCTTTCCCGTACACGCGGTCGTCGTCCCGTACGGCACGCGGGCGTGTGCCCTGGTGCGCCGTACGTCTGCGACGCTACGAGTTGGAGCGCTCTCCAAGTCAAGCAACGCTCCGCTCCGGGTCAGGAATCCAGCCGCACCGGCAGCGCCACGCCCGCCTCCAGCCCGGACAGGGCGGCGCCCGGGCACACGTGCGGGCCGTGGCCGAAGGAGATGTGCCGGTTTCTCGTCTCCCGGGTGACGTCGAACTCCCCGGCACTCGGGCCGTGCGCCCGCTCGTCGCGGCCGATCGCCCCGTACGACACGATCAGCGCGTTCCCGGCCGGGATCACCCGGTCGCCGACCGGCAGTTCGACGGCGGCGAGCGGACCGGCCGCCCGCAGCGCCGCGCTCTCGGCGTCCAGGGTGATCCGGGATGCTTCGGTACCGGTCGTCATCGTGACGTGCCTGCCAGGGCGGGGGTGGCGGGGCAGGGCGAGAGGAGTGCGGCCGCGGCCGGGATCACAGGGCCGGTACGGGGGTGAACCGGACCGGCCGTTCGGTCAGGCCCCGCAGCCACGGCGAGGGGCGGCGGGTGAGGGACTCGGCGGGCACCGCCAGGTCGATGTCCGGCAGCCGGTCCAGTACGACCTCGACGCCGGTCCGGGCGATCACCTCGGCGGTCTCCTGCGCGGGGAACGGACAGCGGTGCTCGCCGTGGCCGAAGGAGAAGTGCGCCGCTCGGCCTCGAACGTCTCGGTGAACTCGGCGCCCTGCCGGGCGAGTTCGTCGATGAGCCGCTGGTGCTCCTGGCGGGTCTCGTCGCTGGTGCGGGCCTGCTGGTGCAGGAGCCAGCCGAGATCCTGGGTCACGGAGTCCAGCCGGTGCCGCAGACCGAGCGCGGCGCGCAGGCTGTGCGCGGCCGTGGCGACCGCCGCGCCCAGCACGGCCGCCGCCGTGCCCGCACCCCAGGCCAGCGGGGTGCGCACCGGGTCCGGCTCCGCCGCCACCGCCGCACGGACCACGAGCGCCGACAGGGCGCCGGTCGCGGCGAGGACGGAGAAGAAGGTGCGGAGAGAGGGTCGGTCGCCGGCATGCGTGGGCGGGGTCATCGTTCCGGTCCGGTCCTCGCGGCAGGGGCGGGCAGGTGGAGGAGAACGGAAACAATCGGGTGGTGAGACGTGACGCAGGGTGGTGAACTGGCGGTCAGTGTACGAGAGTTCGTAATCGGAAGTGGAAGGTTCCGCATTCGATCCATGAAGTGGGCGGTCAGAGTCGCGCGTTGGACGCAAGTGGACGAACCGGGCGATCCGGACCCGTGCGAGCGGCGCGGAGTGCCGGGGCGGCGCGCCGGTGCGGGTGCAGGGGAGCCTGCACAGGAGGACGGAAACGGGGCCCCTCGGGTTGCCTCGGCGGGCCGGATTTCCGCGCCTGTGACCTGTGGGTCTTTTCATACCCCCGGGCATCCGCAACGGATCTTGACGACCGCCTCCCGGATCGCTGAACTGTCACCGACCGGGCCTCACCACCACAGAGGCCCACACCGGGGGAGGGACCGGGCATGCACGGCGTGACCCGCACGGAGGGGGTAGGCCGACCGGGCGAGAACCGCACATCTATACGATGGCGCCTGAAAAGCGGAGATGTTGGAAAAACGCCAGCCATGGTTCGTATGCCGGAAGCGTGGCGAAGGGGGCGATGCGCATGACCGGGGAGCAGAAGGCGACGGGCTGCCGTGTCTCATGACGACTGAGACGACGCAGGGGCGCGTCGAGACCTGCCGCTCCCTGATCGCCCGGCTCGCGCGGTTCGCCGGGCGCACGCTGCGCGGCGAGTGGCACGCGATCGTCGTCGAGCCGGTGCAGCGCCTCGCGCGCCGCGGGCTGTCCGGACTGCTGCTGGCCTTCGTCGCCGCCTTCGGCGTCATCTTCTTCCAGGGCATCGCCCAGCACCCCCTCGGCCGGCTCTGGGTGACCCGGCTCGGCGGCGTCAAGGCCGACCTGCCGCTGTGGCTGTCGTTACTGCGCACCCCCGTGTCGCTGTACGTGCCGGCGCTCGACCTGCCGGTGTGGGCCGGCATCACCCAGTTGTTCCTCGCCTTCGCCTGGGCCGAGCTGACCCTGGGCCGGGCCCGGACCCTGGCGATCTCCTACATCACCACGCTGGCCGGCACGCTCACCGCCCGCCTGATGATCGCGATGGGCCCCGGCTGGGGCGGTCTCGGGCTGCCGCCCGCGGCGGCCCACGTGCTCGACACCGGACCCTCCGCCGCCGTCGTCGGCCTGTTCACCTATCTCGCGGTGATCAAGCGGGCGCCGGTGGTGTTCACACTGACGGGCGGCTCGATGGTCGTCGAGTCCATCGCCATCCCCAACCTGGCGGGCCGCGAGCATGTGATCGCGGTGGGCTCGGCGCTCGTCCTCGGCCTGCTGCACGGCCGCCGCGCGTGGCTGCGGGCACGGGTGCGCTCCCTGTTCCCGACGGGCCGTCGAGCCCCGGTGACCGCCCCGACGGCGCCGGCCGCCACGCCGCCCGCCTCCGCGCCCTCTGCACCTTCCGCACCCTCCGCCCCCGCACCCCCCGCTCCCGCGCAGTCCCGGACGGTGCCCGCGCCGGCGCGGGCCGACCGGCGCGGGGACGCCGCGATGACCTCCGCGGAACGCTGACCGGCCGGCGCCCGACTGTGGCGTCGGCCACCCCGGTGGTGTGATGGTTTTCGCACGTCCGTGCCGGTGGGAACCCCTAGGGTTGCCGCGAGGAACGGCAGGCGTGGCAGACACCGTGGTGTTCGTCGCCCGACAGGCAGCCGAAGGGATTCCAGGATGTTCCGCAAGGTGCTGGTCGCCAACCGTGGAGAGATCGCGATCCGCGCGTTCCGGGCGGGCTACGAACTCGGGGCGCGCACCGTCGCCGTGTTCCCGCACGAGGACCGCAACTCGCTGCACCGGCTGAAGGCCGACGAGGCGTACGAGATCGGGGAGCCCGGGCACCCGGTGCGGGCCTATCTCTCCGTCGAGGAGATCGTGGGCGCGGCCCGCCGGGCGGGCGCCGACGCCGTCTATCCGGGGTACGGCTTCCTGTCCGAGAACCCCGAACTGGCCCGCGCCTGCGAGGAGGCGGGCATCACCTTCGTCGGCCCGAACGCCGCCACCCTGGAGCTGACCGGCAACAAGGCCCGCGCGGTCGCCGCCGCCCGGGCGGCGGGCGTGCCCGTGCTCGGTTCCTCCCAGCCCACCACCGACGTGGACGAACTGGTGCGGGCCGCGGAGGAGATCGGCTTCCCCGTCTTCGTCAAGGCGGTGGCGGGCGGCGGCGGTCGCGGCATGCGCCGGGTGGAGGACCGCGCCCAGCTGCGCGAGTCCATCGAGGCCGCCTCCCGCGAGGCCGCCTCCGCCTTCGGCGACCCGACCGTCTTCCTGGAGAAGGCCGTCGTGGACCCGCGCCACATCGAGGTGCAGATCCTCGCCGACAGCACGGGCAACGTCATCCACCTGTACGAGCGCGACTGTTCGCTCCAGCGCCGCCACCAGAAGGTCATCGAACTGGCCCCGGCGCCGAACCTCGACCCGGCCCTGCGCGACCGCATCTGCGCCGACGCCGTCCGCTTCGCCCGCGAGATCGGCTACCGCAACGCGGGCACCGTGGAGTTCCTCCTCGACCCCGACGGCAACCACGTCTTCATCGAGATGAACCCGCGCATCCAGGTCGAGCACACCGTGACCGAGGAGGTCACCGACGTCGACCTGGTCCAGACCCAGATGCGCATCGCCGCCGGCGAGACCCTCGCCGACCTCGGCCTCGCCCAGGACACCATCACCCTGCGCGGCGCCGCCCTGCAGTGCCGTATCACCACCGAGGACCCCGCCAACGGCTTCCGCCCGGACACCGGCCGGATCAGCGCCTACCGCTCCCCGGGCGGCTCCGGCATCCGCCTCGACGGCGGAACCACCCACGCCGGCACGGAGATCAGCGCGCACTTCGACTCGATGCTGGTCAAACTGACCTGCCGGGGCCGGGACTTCAAGGCGGCCGTGGGCCGCGCCCGGCGTGCCGTCGCCGAGTTCCGCATCCGCGGCGTGGCCACGAACATCCCCTTCCTCCAGGCCGTCCTGGACGACCCGGACTTCCAGGCGGGCCGGGTCACCACGTCCTTCATCGAGCAGCGCCCGCACCTGCTCACCGCGCGTTCCTCGGCCGACCGCGGCACCAAGCTGCTCACCTACCTCGCCGACGTGACGGTCAACAGGCCGCACGGCGAACGCCCCGACCTGTTCGACCCCGTCACCAAGCTGCCCGCGCTCCCGGCCGGCGAGCCCCCGGCCGGCTCCCGACAGCTCCTGGTCGACCTCGGCCCCGAGGGCTTCGCCCGGCAGCTGCGGGAGTCGCCGACCCTCGGCGTCACCGACACCACGTTCCGCGACGCCCACCAGTCGCTGCTCGCCACCCGCGTGCGCACCAAGGACCTCCTCGCGGTCGCCCCGGTCGTCGCCCGCACCCTGCCGCAGTTGCTCTCCCTGGAGTGCTGGGGCGGCGCGACGTACGACGTGGCGCTGCGCTTCCTCGCCGAGGACCCCTGGGAGCGGCTGGCCGCGCTGCGCGAGGCCGTACCCAACATCTGTCTGCAGATGCTGCTGCGCGGCCGCAACACCGTCGGCTACACCCCGTACCCGACCGAGGTGACCGACGCCTTCGTGCAGGAGGCCGCCGCCACCGGCATCGACATCTTCCGCATCTTCGACGCCCTCAACGACGTCGGCCAGATGCGGCCCGCCATCGAGGCCGTCCGCGAGACCGGCACCGCGATCGCCGAGGTCGCCCTCTGCTACACCGCCGACCTGGGCGACCCGTCGGAGCGCCTCTACACGCTCGACTACTACCTGCGCCTCGCGGAGCAGATCGTCGAGGCCGGCGCGCACGTCCTCGCGGTCAAGGACATGGCCGGACTGCTGCGCGCCCCGGCCGCCGCGAAGCTTGTCTCGGCGTTGCGCCGCGAGTTCGACCTGCCGGTGCATCTGCACACCCACGACACGGCGGGCGGCCAGCTCGCCACGTACCTCGCCGCGATCCAGGCGGGCGCCGACGCGGTCGACGGAGCGGTGGCCTCGATGGCCGGGACCACCTCGCAGCCGTCGCTGTCCGCGCTCGTCGCCGCCACCGACCACTCCGAGCGCCCCACCGGCCTCGACCTCCAGGCCGTCGGCGACCTGGAGCCGTACTGGGAGGGCGTGCGCAAGATCTACGCCCCGTTCGAGGCGGGCCTCGCCTCCCCGACCGGCCGCGTCTACCACCACGAGATCCCCGGCGGCCAGCTGTCCAACCTGCGCACCCAGGCCGTCGCGCTCGGCCTCGGCGACCGCTTCGAGGACATCGAGGCGATGTACGCCGCCGCCGACCGCATCCTCGGCCGCCTGGTGAAGGTCACCCCGTCGTCCAAGGTGGTCGGCGACCTCGCCCTGCACCTGGTCGGCGCCGGGGTCTCCCCGGACGCCTTCGAGGAGACGCCCGACCGGTTCGACATCCCCGACTCGGTCATCGGCTTCCTCCGCGGCGAGCTGGGCACCCCGCCCGGCGGCTGGCCCGAGCCGTTCCGCACCAAGGCCCTCAAGGGCCGCGGCGAGCCCAAGCCCGCGCCCGAGCTGTCCGCCGACGACCGCGAGGGGCTCGCGAAGGACACCCGGGCGACGCTCAACCGGCTGCTGTTCCCCGGCCCGACGCGCGAGTTCGACGCCCACCGGCAGTCCTTCGGCGACACCAGCGTGCTGGACAGCAAGGCCTTCTTCTACGGCCTGCGCCCCGCCAAGGAGTACGCCGTCGACCTGGAGCCCGGCGTCCGGCTGCTCATCGAACTGCAGGCGGTCGGCGAGGCCGACGAGCGCGGCATGCGCACCGTGATGTCCTCGCTCAACGGCCAGTTGCGCCCGATCCAGGTCCGCGACCGCGCGGCCGCCTCGGACGTGCCGGTGACGGAGAAGGCCGACCGCGCCAATGCCGGCCACGTGGCGGCGCCGTTCGCCGGTGTGGTGACCCTCGCGGTGGCCGAGGGCGACGAGGTCGCCGCCGGTGCCACGGTCGCCACGATCGAGGCGATGAAGATGGAGGCCACCATCACCGCGCCGAAGGCGGGCCGCGTCTCCCGGCTGGCCATCAACCGCATCCAGCAGGTGGAGGGCGGGGACCTGCTCGTCGAACTCGGCTGACCCGTACACGGATGCGCCGCGACCGGATGCCCTGCCGGTCGCGGCGCAGGTGTGTCTCCGGCGCGGCTACAGCCGGTCGCCGCGCTCCCGGAGCCGTGCGAGGAGCAGGTTCGGGTCCTTGCGTGTGAAGTACGCGGCGTTGGGCACGTAGACGATCCGGCCGAGTACGGCGACCGAGGCCGGGTTGGACAGCCCGTCCCGCTGCCCGAGGGCGTCCGTGCGCGATCCGTCGCGGCGCACCAGGACCACCTGGTTGGCCTTGTTGAGCGCGGCCACCACCGTGCGTCCGGAGCCCGTGAAGGCGAAGTCGTCGATGCCGTCGAGCCCATGGGCCAGGGTCTCGGCCCGGCCCGCGGAACCGCCCTGGCCGACGGGGATGCGCAGCAGCGTGCCGCGGTCGGTGTTCGACACCCACACGGCACCGCGGTGCACCTTGAGGCCGTTGACGCCACAGCCGCTCGCCGAGGGGCCGGTCAGCGGCTTGAGCGCCGTGTCCCGGGCCCACGCGGTGGCCGGGCCGCCCTGCTGCGGGACGCGCCAAACGGTGCCGAGCACCGAGTCGGCGGCGTACAGCACGCCCTGGCGTTCGTCGAGGGCCAGGCCGTTGGGATAGCCGTTCGCCGGCAACTGGGCGATCTGCTCGGGTTCCTCGCCGGGGGCGAGGCGCCAGATGCCCGTTCTGCTCGTGCCGGTCGCGTAGTTGACGTACAGCGTGCCGTCGTGGGCGCGGGCGATGCCGGTCACGACGGCCTGGTGCACGAGCGGGGTGTCCGGGTGGGTGACGGCCGGCAGGGTCGCGCTGATCCGGGTCGTGCCCTCGGGCGTGACATGGGCGATCTGCCGGGCGTAGGCGAGGGTCAGGTCGGCGGAGCCGTCGGGTTCGAGCGCGATGTTGTCGGGCGTCTGTCCGGCGGCCAGGCCGAAGTGGGCGGTGATGCGGGCGTCGGTGACGACCGGCTCGGTGCCGGTCGCGGGCGCCGCCGCGATCACGCCGGACGCGAGCGCGGCCGTGGCGGCACCGGCCAGGCGGGGGAGTCGGGGCATGTGACCTCTCTCGGGACGGCGCGCGGGCGCCGGCGTGCGGGGTCACACCACCATGCGGCTGCGCCGGTCGCCGGGGCGGCCGCCGGGCCGCGGGATCGCCCGCGCGGCTCAGCACCCGCCGCGCCGAGCGGCGCGCCCGGGTGACGGCCGCTGCGGTCGCCGGGCTGTGCGGCCTTCACCCGGGCATCGGTCCCGGAGTGTCAGTCCCAGAGCGGGTAGTTCATCACCGGCTTGAACGTGTCCGGCCGGGCGCCGGGGTAGGTCAGGCTGAGGTTCGCGAAGCGCAGGAAGTACGGGTGCTTCTTCCAGGCCTGCTCGCCGTTGAGCCGGATGACGACCGGGTACGCGCGGAAGGTGCCGGCCGCGCAGTACGGCTTGCAGTCGTTGACCATGTTGACGCCGACGGCCTTCGCCCCGTCCGGACCCCACTGGGTCCAGTGGAGTCCGGTCAGCCGGCTGTTGCCGTCGCCGCAGGCCAGGATGAAGTCGTTCGGGCGGACGTTCCGGTGGAAGAAGCAGTCCACGAGTACGGGCTGCCCGGGCCTCGCCCTGACCGGTGTCGTGGCCGTGGTCGGCACGCTGGCCGACGCCGTCGTCATCGCCGCTGTCAGCAGGGTTCCTGCCGCCAGGGTCACCGCCGTTCCCACCACTGATCCGCGCATGGCCGCTCCCACCGTTGTGCTGTGTCCGACCGCGTCCACTCGACGCTACGACCGTACGGCCATTTGCACCAGTCGCGCAGGTCGGACGGCGTGGCGGCGGTGTTCAGCCGTGCTTCACGGTCAGTGCGTAGAACGCCACACGGGCGCCGTCGGTGGTGCTGTCGGAGGAGGACTGGTTGTAGGAACCGGCCTTGAAGTACTGCTTGTACTGCTGGAACGACGACGCGACGGGGTAGTGGGTGGTCGTCCCGTTGACGGTCAGGTCGATCGTGTTCCCACCGGAGACCGCGATCGTATAGCTCCAGGTCTTCCCGATCGCAACATGTCCGACGGCGTGCGAGGTCTGGCCGCCGGAGGGCGAGTTCTCGGTGCCGAGCACGATGTCGCCGTTCGCGCGGTAGTACAGCTCCAGCAGCGGCTTGGTGGACGAGCCGCCGCTGCCGAGGTGGATCTGGCCCACGCAGACGTTCTTCGTCACCGACACCACGCGCAGCGTCGCGCTCATCCTGTGCGCGCCGGACAACGCCCAGTCGGCGGCGCTGCCGTCGCGGTTCATCTCGCGCAACTCGGAGCGGGCGTAGTTCGAGTTGGGGGTGGTGACGCCCTTCTCGGGCGCCCAGAAGGTCATCGCGCCGTCGCGGGTGTCGGTGTAGAAGTACGCGTCCTGGTAGCCGTTCGCGCCCTGGAGCCGGGACGAGGGGATGGTGGTCGGGCTGCCCGGGGAGCCGACGGGTTCCTGAAGCTGCCACACGGACAGGTCGAAGTTGCCGCCGGGGGCGACATGCGGATCGGCGGCGAGCGCGCTGGGGCTGCCGAGGAGGGCGAGCGCGAGGGCGAGACCCGCGGCGGCCGGTACCGCGAGGAGTCGTGCTCGGGTCATGGGGGTCCCTTCGGGCCGGTATGCGGCCACTGTTCATGTGTATGAACAGTGGCCGCATACTTGGTCGCTGGTGACCCGAGAAGCTAGAGGTCCGGACCAGACCCGTCAAGAGGTTCAGCAGGCGCCCTCGTCCTGCCACGGCCCCCACTGCGAGGCGCCGGGCACCTCGTTCTGGGTCCACCACTTGGCCTTCCAGTCGTGCTGGCCGTACGACACCTCGTCCCCGCCCGTGTACGCCGTCGACGCGTTCCACGCCGGCTTGCAGGAGCCGGGCGTCGGGGTCGGCGTGGGGGTCGGTGTGGTGGTCGGCGGGGTGACGCCCGCGAACTTCACCGAGTACTTCGCGAAGTCCCAGTCGCCCTGCGCCACGCTGGAGCAGGTGCCGGACGTGCGGCCCCCGTTGTCCGGCGGGCTGCACTGCCGGTCGCGGTTCAGGGACCAGAACGTGAAGCGGTCCATGTTGTGGCTCGTGGCGTAGTCCAGCACGGTCTGGAAGTCCGCCTGGCTGAAGATCTCGCCGGTGTCGCTGCGGCCGTTCATGCCGGAGAAGCCCTCGTGGGCGTACGCGGTCGCCTGGTCCCAGCCGAAGGTCGACTGGAGGATCGCGTTGAAGTTGGTCAGCGCGCTGGTCTGGCTCGCCGCGCCGTTGAAGCCGCCGTCGAACGGCATGATGGAGAAGTTGTTCGGCGTGAACCCCTGGGACTTGGCCTCCAGCAGCATCTGCTTGCCGAACCAGCCGGTGCCGTCCGCGGTGCCGGCCGTCGTCACGGAGACGTACAGTCCCGGGTTGTCCTGCTGGAGGATCTTGGCCGCGCCGATCTCGTTGTGGATCGCCGCCGTGTTCTCGTACTCCGGCTCCTCCAGGTCGAAGTCGATGGCGTGCAGGCCGTACTTGGTGATGACCTGCTGGTAGGCGGCCGCCGTGGCGGCGGGGTCGGCGCAGGCCTGGCCGAGCTTCGTGCCGCCGTAGCCGCCGATGGAGACCGACACGTCCCCGCCCTTGCCGCGGATGGTGTTGATCATCGACTGCACGGCCGTGTCGGAGGAGACCGGTGCGGTGCCGCCCCACGTCGGCGAGCAGCCGCCGCCGTTGGGGGCGAGGACGAACGCCAGCTGGAAGGCCTTCAGGCCGGTCGCGTCCATGATGGCGGACGGGTCCGGTGGGTCGTTGTCCAGCGGCATCAGATACGGGGCCGCGGCGTACCAGCGGTTGCTCAGCGCGGTGGTCGCGCCCGAGGCGTTGCCCGCGACGAGTGCGGTCGTGCCGGCGGCGGCGAGGGTGACGGCCGCCGCCGCGCCCAGACATGCGCGAAGCCGTTTCACTGCGTGCCTCCAGAGGGTGGGGGTGGGGAGTCCCCATGCGGGGAGCCCCACCCTCCGGGAGCTGTTGCGGCCACGTCAATAAGCTGGACTAGACCAGCGCGCTCTTTGGACTAGACCATACGATTCCTTTACCTGCCGTCGACCAGTCGCACCGTGAACCCGCGGTCGAGCGGCAGGCTCGCCGTGCTGATCGTCGTGACGTGCGTGTCCGGGTCGAACGACCAGGCGGACGCGGGCAGTTGACGGCCGTCGAGCAGGACGCGTGCGGGCGCCGCGGCGCCGTGCACGGTGAACCGGTACGCACGGGCGTCCACCTTGCCCGCGTAGTCGCCCTCGCTCGCGCCCACCGAGACGGTCGTGCCCCTGCCGTCGGCGTGCAGGGACACCCGCTGGGCGGCCGCGGCGCCCTTGGCGAAGTCACGGGTCACGCCGTCGTCCTCGTACAGCGTGTAGTGGCTCGTGCCGCGGGCCGCCGGGTACAGGTCCCAGTCCAGTTCGTGCCGGTCCCGGGTCTGCCAACTCGTCGTTCCCTTCGGCCACATGGGCACGACCGCGCCCTCGCGCACGAACAGCGGGAGCGTGTCGAGCGGCGCGTGGTAGCCGTTGACCGTGGTCGGACCCTGGTAGGTGCGGCCCGTCCAGTAGTCGGTCCAGGTGCCCTTCGGCAGATAGATGCCGTCGCGGGTGTCCGAGTCCTGGTAGACCGGAGAGACGAGGAAGTCGGGGCCGGACAGGAACTCGTACTTCGCCTGATCCGAAAGGGTATTGGGGTCGTCCGGGTACTCCAGCCACAGCGGCCGGATCGCCCCCACCCCGGTCTTCGCCGCCTCGGCGGACAGGGTGTACATGTACGGCAGCAGCCGCTCCTTGAGCTGGAGGTACTTCCGGTTGATCGAGGTGTACGGCTCCCCGTCCAGCCAGGGCTGCTGGTCGGCGGGCTTCTTGGTGGTGAGGTCGGTGGCCCAGCCGTCCATGGTCATGATGGCCGGCAGGAACGCCTTCCATTGGAGGTCGCGGGCGTACATCGTGGGGTCGTGGCGGTAGATGCTGCCCACGTCGCCGGTGTCGTACGCGATGCCGGACATCGTCGCCCCGGCGTAGGCCGGGATCTGCCAGCGGATGTAGTCCCACGACAGCTTCTGGTCGCCGCTCCACAGCACCCCGCAGCGCTGCGCGCCCGCCCAGGACACCGGCAGCCACACGAATCCGCGGGCGTCGCTGTTGTCCTCGATGCCCTTCTTCGCCGCGTCGCACGCGTCGAGGGCGAACTTGTAGCCGTTGCCGACCCAGGCCACGTCCAGCTTGGCCACCCGCTGACCGGCCTTGACCTGGTCGGCGAGCTTGTCGATGCCGTCCTGGGTCCACAGGCCGAGCTGGGCGTGGTGGTCCTGGAGGCCCTTCGCGGTCTGCTCCAGGTTCTCGTACCCGCAGCCGTAGCCGTCGTTGACCAGCATCCAGCCGAGCGGCATCCGGTGCTGCGTGTACCCGTCGGCGACCTTCAACGCGTCCAGGGTGTGCCGCTCGCCCCGGTTGGCGTTGTGCAGGTAGCAGTCGGAGTCGCCGGGTTCGAGGCCGTAGACCGGCGGCATGAACGGCCTGCCGACCAACGCCGTGTACTTTCCGATCACTTGCTTGGCGTCACCGAGGAAGTAGTAGGCGTCCAGGCGCCGTTCCTGCTGACCGGTCGTGACCGGCTGGCCGAAGGTGTACACGCCGGGCGCGAAGGTGTTGCGGAGGACGCCGTAGCCCGCGCTGGAGAGGTAGAACGGCTGGGAGTTGTTGTAGCCGCCCTCGTCCCAGTCGAAGCTGTTGGCCACGTACATCGTCCGGCCCCGGTGCGAGAAACTGCCGTTCTGCTCGCCGCCGCCGAAGAACTGCTCGTCCGCCCCGCGCGTGAGACTCTGCCGCATCCCGCCGGTGGACCAGCGCAGCGGCTTGTCCTCCTGCCAGATCCGGGTGCGGTTGTCCGGCCTGTACAGACCGAAGCGCAACGGCTTCTTGTACACACGCAGTACGGCCTGCGGCGAGCGGACGCCGTAGTAGTCGCCCGCGTCGAAGGACGAGGTGTGCCGCTGGAGCGCGGGCTCCTTGCGCACGATCGCGGTGCCCGCCGGGTCGCTCAGCGAGCCGGACGGATCTGCCTGGAGCCGGAGTTGACCATTCGTCAGGAAGTCCGCCCGCGCCGTCAGCCGCCCGGCCCGCACCGTGTAGCTGCCGTCGCCGCCCGAGAAGGAGGTCAGGTCGCCGGCGTCCGTGGTCGCGGGCAGATACGCCGTGCCCGTGAAGGAGTTGTCGTGCACGTCGTACGGCACGACCAGCACGTGGTACGTCCCCGACGCCCGCGGGATCACCGTGGCCTCCGGGTCGGCGGTGCCCGCGCTGGACGCCACCTGCTTGCCCTGGTCGTCGTAGACGTACAGGTCGAAGTCGTCGGAGGGCTTGGCCCACGTGATCGACAGCGGAACGCCGCCCTCGGGGTTGTCGTCCCAGTAGCCGGCCGGCACCGAGACGGTGAGGTCGAAGCGGTCGCAGACCTTGTCGTCCGGGTCGCTGCCCGCGGCCGGGCAGCTCTCGGTGCCGCCGCCGGTGCCCTTGGCGTAGACCGGGCTCTGCCAGCTGACGCTGCTGTGGGCGGTGTCCAGCAGGGCGCCGGAGGCGGAGGCGGCGGCCTGGGCGGGCGCCGGGCCGGTGAGCACGGTCGCCGCCAGGGCGGTCGCCAGCCCCAGCGGTACCCAGGCCGGCCAGGGCACACGGTGACGCGGTCTTTCCAGTCCTCGCGGTCTTTGCGGTCTGTGCACGGCGGAACAGCTCCCCTCGCAGCACTGCGGACTGACTGTTCGTGCGGATGACGCGCCGAATGGTGCTCGGAAACGCTTGAAATGAGCTCCAATCGAGCAACTTCAAGCACGAAGCCTCAAGGGTGGCGCAGGTTCATGTCAAGAGCGCGGTACGGAACGCGGGGCGGGCATGACGAAGGCCGGCCCCCTCGTGGACGGGGGCCGGCCTTCCCGGCGGGGTCGTTCGTGGGCCGCCTCAGGCGGTGTTCTTCCGGAGCACGATCTGGGTCTGCGTCGTCTGGCCGACCAGCCGGTCCCGGTCGTCGCGCAGATCGGTCTGCACCACCAGCAGCGTGCCGCCGAGGTGCAGGGGCCGGGCCGTGGCGTGCACGTGCCCGGAGGCCACCGCCCGCAGGAAGTTGGTCTTGGACTCCACCGTCGACGTACCGGACGCCCCCTCGGGCAGATTCAGATACGCGCACACCGCCCCGACGCTGTCGGCCAGCGCCATCAGCGCCCCGCCGTGCAGCACACCACCCGCCGTGCACAGCTGCGGGGACCAGGCCAGAGCGCCGACGACCCGCTCGGCCGTGGCCTCGCGCAGTTCGATGCCCAGGCCGGCCGCGAAGGGCATCGCGGCCAGCAGGTCGGCGGGCTGGGGGACGGGTGACATGGCATACCGCCTTTCGCGCAACGGATCACATCGGCCGGTCGTCAATCCTGCGCCGTCTCCTGGAGCTTGGCCAGGGTCAGTACGCCGCCCCCGATGCCCCAGCCGCCGTCGGCGACCTCCTCCACCAGGACCATCGTGGCGGCGCGGGCCCGCTCTCCGTAGATCTCGACGTACAGCTCGGTGGCGCGGGTGACGATCAGCTCCTTCTGCTGCTCGTCCAGGCTTCCGGCGGGCACCTTGAAATTCGCGAACGGCATGGTGTTTCTCCTTCGATGACGGTGTATCAGAGGGAACTTCCGGCGGTGAGCAGGTCGTCGAGGCCCACGCGGCGGAAGAAGTCGGCGCGGACACGGTCGGCGACCGCGGAGACGACCTCGCTGCCGTCCCGGGAGGGGTCGACATGCGTGCGCAGCGGGCGCCGGCCGGCGGGCAGGGCCACCAGCCGTACGACGGCCCGGGCGACCTCCGGCACGTCCGCGTCCGGCGGCACCAGCGCCGCGAGGCGCTCGTCCAGCCCCGCCAGGAGGGCGCCGTAGCGTTCGTCGTAGGCGTTCGCGCGGCCGGTGTCGGCGGGGGTGCCGGCGTGCAGGAAGTGGTTGGTGCCGGAGGTGAAGGCGCCCGGTACGACGATCGCGGTGTCGATGCCGAACCGGACCAGCTCGCCGGCGTAAGAGACCGCCAGCGCGTCCATCGCCGCCTTCGCCGCGAAGTACGGCCCGAGGAACGGCGGGCAGCCGCCGCGCGTGCTGGAACTGCCGATCCACACCAGCAGTCCCGCCCCCTGCTCCCGCAGTGCGGGCAGGGCGGCTCGGTTCACGCGCTGGGCGCCCAGCACGTTGACGTCGTACAGGTCCGCCAGCTGCTCGGGAGTGAAGGCCTCGGCGGGCCCGGTGACCATGTGGCCCGCGTTGTGCACCACCACGTCCAGGCGGCCCTGCTCGGCCAGCACCCGGGCCACGGCCGTGTCGGCGCCGCCCTGGGAGGTGACGTCCAGGTCGACCGCGTGCAGGGACACGCCGTGTCCGGCCGCGTACCGTTCCAGGGCGGCCACGGCGGGCGCGTTGCGGCCGGCCGTGTGGCGCATGCCCGCGTAGACGGTGTGACCGGCGTCGGCGAGCGCGCGCACGGTGAGCGCGCCGAAGCCGCTGGAGGCGCCGGTGACCAGGATCGTCCGGGGGGTGTCGGTCGTCATGATGCCTCGCTGGGGGTGGGAGTGGGGGTGGGGGAGACAGGGGGATGGGCCGGGGGTGAGGGGGGGATCAGATGATGCCGCCGTTGGCGCGGACCACCTGGCCGTTGACCCAGTGGCCGGCCGGGGAGGCGAGGAAGGACACCACCCCGGCGATGTCCTCGGGCGTGCCGAGGCGCTCCAGCGGGGACTGGGCGGCCAGGGCGGCGACGGTCGCCTCGTCCTTGCCGTCCAGGAACAGATCGGTGGCCGTCGGGCCCGGCGCGACGGTGTTGGCGGTGACGTCCCGGCCGCGCAGCTCGCGCGCCAGCACCAGGGTCAGCGCCTCGACCGCGCCCTTGCTCGCGCTGTAGGCGCCGTAGGACGGGAACGCCAGGCCCACCACGGAGCTGGAGAACCCGACGAACGCGCCGCCCCGGCGCAGCGTGCGAGCCGCCTCCCGGGCGACCACGAACGTGCCGCGCACGTTGGTGCGGTGCAGCGCGTCCAGCTCCGCGAGGTCCAGCTCGGCGATCGGCGCCAGATACATCCGGCCCGCCGCGTGGACCACGACGTCCACCCCGCCGAACTCCTCGGCGGCGGCCTCGAACACCGCGGCGACCTGCCGCTCGTCGGCGACATCGGCGCGCACGGCGAGCGCGCGGCCGCCGGCCGCGGTGATCTCCGCGACAGCGGCCTCGGCCGACTCGCGGTTGCCGGCGTACCCGACCACCACGGCGTGTCCCTCGGCGGCGAGCCGGAGCGCGGTCGCCCGGCCGATGCCGCGCGAGCCTCCGGTGACGACGGCGACGCGGGGCGTCGAGGGGGCGGTGGCTTCGGTGGACATGAGATCTCCAGTCGTTGAGGGCGTCAGTCGCTGAGGGCGTCGCCCCCGGTCGGTGACCTGCTCGGTGACTCCACCGTGCGCCGTCGTGCCCGGAGCAGCCACGGCTGCGCTCACCCTGGGGTCGGCAACCCCTGGATACGCGGGGCGGCGGGCGCGACCATGGAGGGCGTGAACCACGCAGAGCTGGCCGCCTTCCTCAAGTCCCGGCGCGACCGGGTCCGCCCCGCCGACGTCGGCCTGCCCGCGGGACCCCGCCGCCGGGTGCCGGGCCTGCGCCGCGAGGAGGTCGCCCAGCTGGCCGGACTGTCCGCCGACTACTACACGGAGCTGGAGCGCGGCCGGGGCGCACAGCCCTCCGCGCAGGTCCTGGCCGCCCTCGCCCGCGCCCTGCGGCTCAGCGGCGACGAACGCGACCACCTCTTCCATCTCGCCGACCGCCCGCCGGCGCTCGCCGCCGGCGGCCCCACCGCACTCGTCCAGCCCGCCCTGCTCGGCCTGCTGGACCGGCTCACCACGACCCCCGCCCAGGTCATCACCGATCTGCACGAGCCCCTCGCGCAGAACCCGCTCGCCGTGGCGCTGCTCGGCGCGATGCCCGCCGGACGCGGGCCCGAGCGGAGTTTCGTCTACCGCTGGTTCACCGACCCCGCCGCCCGCGGCCTGTATCCGGCCGAGGACCATCCGCACCACTCCCGCGTCTTCACCGCCGACCTCCAGGCCGTCGCCGCCCGGCGCGCGAAGGACGCCGACGTGACCCGGATGGTGGCGGCGCTGCGCCGGCGCAGCACGGAGTTCGCCGAGCTGTGGGAGCGGCGGGAGGTGGCCCTGCGCCGCACCGACCACAAGCGCATCGTCCACCCCGCGCTCGGCGTCATCGAGCTGGACTGCCACAACCTCTTCAGCGAGGACGGCCGGCAGCGGCTGCTGTGGTTCAGCGCTCCGCCCGGCACCGAGGGACACGCCCAGCTGGAACTGCTCTCGGTCATCGGCACGCAGGACCTGAGTACCGGGGTGGAGTCCTGACCGATGTCCGCAGACCCATGGCGGACCGTCCGTCGCCTGGGGCACCCTTGAGGGCGTGCGTACTGTTTCGCGCGGTTTGGGCAGTCGCACGCGGTGGGGACGCAGACAACGGTACGAATGGCAGGACGCGCCCGGCGCGTCATGGGGGGAGCGGTCGCGCATGCGATCCATCAGCCGTGCTTCACGATCCGTCATGGAGATCACCAACCACAGACCCGGCGAGCTGACGCCCGAGCTGCGGGCCGCCTGGCACCGCGCGATGGACGAGTCGCCCGAGTACGCCAATCCCTTTCTGGCACCGGAGTTCGCGGCCGGTGTCGGCCTCTTCCGGGGCGGCGCGCGGATCGCGGTGCTGCGCGAGGGCGGGGAGCCGGCCGGCTTCCTCCCCTACGAGCGCGGGCCGCTGGGCACCGGCCGTGCCATCGGGCTCGGCCTGTCCGACTGCCAGGCCCTCGTGCACCGGCCCGGGGTCACCTGGGACACGGACGAGCTGCTGCGGGCCTGCGGGCTCAGCATCTTCGAGTTCGACCATCTCGTGCAGGAACAGCGGCCGTTCGCGCCGCACGTCACGGGCACCTTCGCCTCGCCCGTGATCGACGTGAAACCCGGCGACGGCGGCTATCCGGAGTGGCTGCGGGCCACCTATCCGGGGCTGGCCAAGACGACGCTGAAGAAGGAGCGGCGGCTCGGCCGCGACATCGGCGAGGTGCGGTTCGAGTTCGACGAGCGCGACCCCGAGATCCTGCGCGCCCTGATGCGCTGGAAGTCCGCGCAGTACCGCAGGACCGGCCGCATGGACCGGTTCTCGCGGCCCTGGATCGTCGGCCTCGTCGACCATCTCTTCCACGTCCGCGAGGAGCACTTCACCGGGGTGCTGTCCGTCCTGTACGCGGGCGACCGCCCGGTGGCCGCGCACTTCGGCCCCCGGTCGAGCACCGTACTGGCCGCCTGGTTCACCGCCTACGACCCCGAACTGCACTACTACTCCCCGGGGTTGATGATGCACCTGCGCACCGCCGAGGCGGCCGCGCGGGCGGGGGTGACCCTGGTCGACCTGGGCCGGGGCGACAAGGAGTACAAGGAGTGGCTCAAGACCCGGGACCTGCGTGTCGGGGAGGGCTTCGCGGCCCGCGCCCATCCGGTGGCCATGGCCCAGCGGCTGTGGCGCAGGCCGGTCAGGGGCCTGCGCAACACGGTGCTGGCCCACCCCGGGCTGCGCGATCCGGCGGACCAGTTCCTCAAGACGGTCGGCAGGCTGCGTACCCGCCGGAACGGCAGCCACTGACAGCTACTGACAGGTTCTCGCCAAAACTTTGCCAAGCGGCGGATGTTTCCGTGTCCGCGTGATCGGGTCTCCAGCGTCGGTCAGTGTCGATACGCTCCTGGAGGTCCCTGGTGTCCGTGCCGACCCGCAGAAGACGGTGGTTCACCGTCTGCGCGCTCACGGCGTCCGCCGCGCTCGTCGCCATCCCCCCGTCCGCCGCGTCCGGGCGCTCACCGAGCCCCTTCGGCGCCCGCGTCCTCGCCCAACTGGCCAAGGAACGCGTGCAGTCGGTGGGCGCCACGTCCCCGCACGAGGCGGGGGACGGCGGCAACGAGGCGGACGAGATCGCCGAGGGCGCGGACCAGTACGCCGAGGCGCGCACCTCGCCCGGTGTCGTCGCACCGGGCGCGTACGGCGCGGCCTGGAACAGCCTTGCCAACCTCCGCAGCGCGGGCGGCCGTTGGCACAACATCACGAACCTGCCCTACAACTCCGACGATCCGCGCTACCGCGACGTCGACTCCAACTCCAGCGGCGGATCCGGGAACGTGACCGGCCGGATGGCCGCGGTGGCCGCCGACGACGACGGCTACGTCTACGCGGGCAGCGCCGGCGGCGGCGTGTGGCGTTCTGGCAGCGGAGGCGGGCACTGGCAGCCCATCAGCGACCGACTGCCCGCCCAGTCCACCGGCGCCCTGGCCCTCGACGGCGCGGGCCGGCTGTGGCTGGGCACCGGCGAGGCCACCACCAACTCCGACGCCCACCTCGGCAGCGGCGTCTACGTCCTGACCCACCCCCACCACGGCGCCTTCTCCGTCCGCAGCCGGGTCGGCGGCAGCGAGCTGGAGAGCACCACCATCCACGAGCTGCGCTTCGGCGGCGGCCGGGTGTGGGCGGCCACCAGCGAGGGCGTGTGGAGCCACTCCACCGGTGACCTGCGCGGCCCCTGGAAGCTGGAGTTCGCGCCCAACCCCGACTACCTGCCGAAGGGGTCCAAGGCCCACGACGCCGCGGCCCCGTACAAGAACATCGCCAACGACATCGCCATCGACCCCAAGGACCCCTCCAAGGTGGTCCTGGCCGTCGGCTGGCGCAGCGGCGACGACTACAACGGCTTCTACACCAGGGTGAACGGCGCCTGGACCCGCATCACCAGCGGCCTCGGTGACCTGCCGGCCGACGCCGCGAACGTCGGCAACGTCACCTTCGCCCGCTCCGCCGACGGCTCCCGCTACTACGCCATCGACCAGTCGCCGCAGCAGCTCAGCACCAACCCCGACAGCGGCCTGGAGGGCATCTACGTCGCCCCGTCCGGTTCCCCGACCGGCCCCTGGACGAAGATCGCCGACTACAAGGGCCTCGCCGCCGACAACTCCGCGCTGACGACGGCCGGTTACATGCCCGGCGTCCAGGCCTGGTACAACCAGTTCCTCGCCGTCGACCCGGCCGACCCGCAGCACCTGTACGCGGGCCTGGAGGAGGTCTACGAGACCAAGGACGGCGGCACCACCTGGTCGACCGTCGGCCCGTACTGGAACTTCCCGTTCTCCTGCTGGAGCATCGACCCCTCCCGGCAGACCGGGTCCTGCAGCCAGACCACCCACTCCGACCAGCACGGCGTCGCCATCGGCAGCTACCACGGAAAGCCCTACGTCTACGTCGGCAACGACGGCGGCATCTACAAACGCCCGGTCGACGGCGCCCAGGACGCCTCCGGCCACGCCACCGACTGGACCTCCCTCAACGACGGCACCATCGACACCCTCCAGTACTACTCGGTCGGCATCGGCAAGGACCTCGACCACGGCGGGGTGTCCGTCACCGGCGGCCTCCAGGACAACGGCCAGTCCATCCTCCGTGGCAACGACACGGTCATGGGCTCCGACTTCGGCGGCGACGGCGGCGACACGCTCACCGATCCGGCCAACGGGTGCGACATCGCCCAGGAGTACGTCTACCTCGCCGTGCAGGTCACCCAGAACTGCGCGATGAACGACGGCAGTTGGTCCACCGACCCGACCAAGGCCACCTCGTACTCCGTCGCCCCGCCCGACAACGCCACCAGCGAGGCCCGCTTCATCGCCCCGCTCACCACGGACCTGAAGAACGGCAGCACCTGGGTCGCGGGCGGCCGCCACATCTGGGTCCAGACCCACGGCTACGCCATCCGCAGCGGCTCCGAGTGGACCAGCGTCCACGACCTCGGCAAGGGCCGCACCGCGACCGCCGTCGCCGCCTCCGGCGGGAAGGTCTACGCCGCCTGGTGCGGCCCCTGCAACAACCAGGGCTTCGCCCGCGGCATCGCCGTCGGCAACGCGGACGGCACCGGCTGGCACGACATCGGCCTGCCCGTCGACGGAACCGTACCGAACCGGTACCTCAGCGGCTTCGCCGTCGACCCGCACAACGCCGACCACGTCTTCCTCACGGTCAGCGGCTTCTCCCGGGCCTGGACCGAGGGCCCCGGCGCGGGCGTGGGCCACGTCTTCGAGTCCACCGACGGCGGCACCACCTGGAAGGACGTCTCGGCGAACCTGCCCGACGTGCCCAGCGACTCCGCGCTGCTGACGGCCGACGGCGGCCTCGCCGTCGCCACCGACCTGGGCGTCGCCTACCGCGCACCGGGACGCACCACCTGGCAGCGCGTCGGCAGCCTGCCGGCCGTCGCCGTCCTCCAGCTCAAGGCGAGCCCGGACGGCGGCACGCTGTACGCCGCGACGCACGGCCGCGGGATCTACACCGTGCAGCTGCGCGACCTGCGCTGAGCATCCGGTGAAGGAGAAAGGGGTGATCCCGGCGGGCCCGGGGTCACCCCTTTCGGCCGTCTTGGCCGTGGCCGCGCACCGCCCGGCCCACCTCCGTGCGCAGTGCGACGAAAGCGGGCAGGCCGCGCGTCGTGATCTGGTCGCGGTCGGCGGGCAGTCCGACGGGCAGGTCGAGGACGACACGGGAGCCGGGGCCGGGGGAGAGGACGACGACGCGGTCGCCGAGGTACACGCTCTCGTCGATGTCGTGGGTGACGAACACGATCGTCGTGCCGTCGGCCCGGTGCACCTCCAGCAGCAGGTCCTCCAGATCCTCCCGGGTGCGGGCGTCGAGCGAGCCGAACGGCTCGTCCATGAGCAGCAGTGAGGGGCGGCAGACCAGGGCCCGGGCGATGGCGACGCGCTGTTGCATCCCGCCCGACAGCTCGGGCGGACGGCGCCGCCCGGCCCCGGCCAGACCGACGCGGTCGAGGATCGCCTCGGCCGCGGCGCGGCGCGCGGCCCGGCGAAGGCCGAGCCGGCGCAGCGGCAGCGCCACGTTGTCGCGCACGGTGAGCCACGGCAGCAGCGAGCGGCCGTACTCCTGGAAGACGACCGCGAGCCGGTCCGGCACCCCGGCCACCGCTGTGCCGTCCACCGTGACCGTGCCGTCCTGCACGGGCAGCAGCCCGGCGATGGTGCGCAGCAGCGTGGACTTGCCGCAGCCGGACGGCCCGACGACGCACAGGAGTTGTCCGTCCGGCACGGTGAGGGTGATGCCGTCGAGGACGCGCTGGTCGCCGAAGTGCCGGCTGACCGCGTCGAGGCGCAGCATCCCCTCACCCGGCCCACGGCTCGTACAGGGTGCCCGCGCTGCCGGTGACCCGCAGGTGCAGCAGGAAGGGGCCCGCGTCGTCGCCCCGGCCCAGCGCGCGGTCCAGGGCGGCCGGCAGTTCGCCGGGGTCCTCGGCGCGGGCCGCCGGGCAGCCGAAGGACTGGGCGAGGGCCGCGAAGTCGATGCCGGTGATGTCCGTGCCGGGGACGCCCCCGATGCCGATCCGGCGGCCCAGCGCGCGGACGGCCGCGTAACCGCCGTTGTCCAGCAGCACATAGGTGACCGGGGCCGCGTGCCGGGCCGCGCTCCACAGCGCCTGCACGGAGTACAGCGCCGAGCCGTCGCCGACCACGCACACCACCCGGCGCCGGTCGGCGAGGGCCCGGCCGACCGCGAGCGGCAGTCCCCAGCCGAGCGCCCCGCTGCCCGTGGTGAGAAAGCCGCCGCCCGCATCGACGGGCACGCGCGCGTGCAGCGCGTCCCGGTGGCTCGGCGCCTCCTCGACGAGCACCCGGTCGCGCGGCAGCCGGTCCCGCAGGAGGTCGAACAGGAACTCCGGGGTGATGTGCGCGTCCGCCGCTGCCGGGGCGGGGGCCGGCCGGGGCGGCGGGGGTTCCCGGTCCGACTCCTTCAGCAGCTCCGTGAGCCGGGCCAGGGCGGGCCGCAGGGTGGTGACGACGCTCGTGCCGACGGGCAGCCACGCGGCCTGGCCGGCGTCGCAGTCCAGGTGGAACAGCTCGGTGCCGGGCGCGAGCGGCGGACCGTCGTCGGCCACGTGGTAGGTGAACACCGGCGCGCCGAGGGCCACGACGACGTCGTACGGCGCGAGGCGCGCGGCCAGCCGGCGGGCCACCGGCGGCAGGAAGCCCTGGAACAGCGGATGCGACTCGGGGAACCCGGAGCGGCCGGAGAGCGGGCTGATCCACACCCCGGCCCGGAGCCGCTCGGCCAGCACCCGCACCTCGTCCAGCGCGTCCTCGTCGTCCACCCCGGGGCCGACCACGAGCGCCGGGCGGGCGCAGGAGTCCAGCCGGCCGGCGAGCGCGGCGAGGGCGTCCGGGGCGGCCGTGAACGCCGTGTGCAGCGTGCGGGGCGGGACGGGCTCGGCGGGGCGGTCCCAGTCGTCCTCGGGCACGGACACGAACACCGGCCCGCGCGGGTGGGTCATCGCGGTCCGGTACGCCTCGGCCAGCACGGCGGGCACGTCCTCGGCCCGCTCCGGCTGGCGGGCGGACTTCACGTACGGACGCGGGAACAGGGCCGGTTCGTCGGCGCCGAGGAACGGCCGCAGCTGGAGCAGCGAGCGCGCCTGTTGGCCCGCCACGATCACCAGGGGTACCCGGTCCCGGTAGGCGTTGAACACCGCGCCGAGGGCGTGGCCCACCCCGCCGGCCGAGTGCAGACTGACGAACGCGGCCCGCCGGGTGCCCAGCGCGTGTCCGGCCGCCATACCGACGGCGACGGATTCCTGGAGGCCGAGCACATACGTGAAGTCGTCCGGCCAGTCGCGGAACATCCGCAGTTCCGTGGAGCCCGGATTGCCGAAGACCGTGGTCATACCGGTGTCGCGCAGAAACCGTACGACCGCCTCGCGGACCGTGGTCGTCGTCATGCCGTCCTCCCTGGGCCGACGAGCCGCTTCTCGACCGCCAGCAGACCGGAGTTGAGGAGAAAGCCGAGCGCGCCCAGCAGGACCAGCGTCGCCCACACGGTGAGCAGGTCGGAGCGGGTCTGCGCGTCGGTGAGGGTGAAGCCGATGCCGTTGTCGCTGCCTGGCAGCAGTTCCGAGAACACCATGAGGATCAGGGACAGCGACAGGCTGAGCCGCAGCCCCGCGAAGATCCGGGGCAGCGCCGAGGGCAGGATCAGGAACCAGAGCCGCTCGGGCGCCGTCAGCCGCAGCACGGCCGCCGCCTGGAGCCGCAGCGGGTCGGTCGCGCGGGCGCCCTCGGCCGAGTTGACCAGCACCGGCCAGACGGCACTGAACGCGATCGACGCCACCTGCATGGGCGTGCCGAGGGCGAAGACCACGACGAACACCGGTACCAGCGCGGGCGGCGGGACGGCCCGCGCGAACTGGAGCACCGGATCGCACAGCGCGTACGCCCGCCGCGAGCGGCCCACCGCGAGCCCGAGGGCGATTCCGGCGACCGCCGCGAGCGTGAACCCGGCCGCCATCCGGCAAAGGCTCGGCAGGATCGTGTCCTCGGCGGCCGAGGTGAGGAAGAGATGCCGGGCCGGTCCCGAGAACCACAGGTCGCGGGCGTGCCGGACGATGCGCAGCGGCGGCGGGAAGTAGACGCTGCCCCGCGCGCGGGCGGCCGGCTCCCAGCAGGCGACGGCGCCGAGGAGCACCGACCAGCGCAACAGCACGGGGACGGCGGCGTGCCGGGCTCCCTCCTTGGCGAACTGCCCCTCCACGCCCCGGCGTTCACGCGCCCAGGCGAACAACCGCCGTTCCGCGGCGACCAGTACGCCGTTGACGACCAGGCCGAGACCGCCCGCCCACACCACCGCGGCCAGGACGTCCAGGGTGCCGTCCGTCGCGGTCTGGGCCTGGGCGATGAAGATGCCGAGGCCCTGCCCGAAGCCGGAGAGGATCTCGGTGGCCACGGCCAGGATCAGGGCGACGGCGGCGGAGATCCGCAGCCCCGCGGCGATGAACGGGGCGGTGCTTGGCAGCTCCACCCGCCACAGCACCGCGAACCGTCCGAAACCGAAGGCCCGCAGCGTGTCCCCGGCCAACGGGTCGGTCTCGCCGAGGCCGTAGAGGGTGTTGAACAGCACGGGCCAGAGCGAGGCGTACGCGATCAGCGTCACCTCGGTCCGCGTGCCCGACCCGAGCAGCAGCGACACCAGTGGGATCAGCGCGACCGAGGGCAGCGGCCGCAGGAACTCGACGACCGCGCGCACGGCCGCCTCCACCCCCGGCACCGCGCCCAGCAGCAGCCCGAGCGGTACGGCGATCGCGCAGGCGAGGGCCAGGCCCAGCGCCCAGGCCCGCAGGGTCGCCCCGACCCCGTCGAGGAACGTCCCGTCACCCGCCAACCGCACGGCGCGGACGAGGACTTCGGAGGCGGGCGGCAGATAGTCGCGCCGGACGATCCCGGCCCGGGACACCGCCTCGCACACCCCGAAGGCGAGCGCCGCGCCGAGCAGGCCGAGCGCCAGGTCCTGACGCCGGGTCATGCCACCAGCAGCGGCGCCGGATCGATGTCCTTCGTCAGCATTCCCTGTTGTCGCATGAGGTGGATCAGCCGGCGCAGCTGTGCCGCGTCGGCGGTCGCCGGATAGGCGGGCAGATGGAGGGACTTGGCCTCCTGCGCCGTCACCTTGGCGTACTTCGGCAGTTCCGCGCGCACCGCGTCCGGGTCGGCGGCGGCGAGCTTCGAGGCCGCCTCGATCGCCCGCCGGAAACCCGCGGCGGCCTTCGGGTGCTCGCGGACGAAGGCACGTGTGGTGACGTACCCACTGGCGGGCAGGCCCGCCGCCGGCCCGGAGCCGCCGTCCAGCAGCACCCGGGCGCCCACCTGGTCCTGGATCGCGGAGTCGAAGGGCTCGACCGCGTGGACGGCGGCCACCTGGTTGCGCTCCAGCGCGGGGCCCATCTGCGGGAACAGGATCTGCCGGTAGACGGGCCGCCCCGCGCCCCGGGCGGCGAGGATCGCGTTCAGGGTGAGGGACTGGATGTTGTTGAGGACGGCGACGGCGACCTTCTTGCCGGCCAGGTCCCCCGGCGACGTCAGGTGCGAGTCCCTGGGCACGAGGACGTCCATCATGTGCGGGGCGATCCGCACGCCCTCGGCGAGGATCCGCAGGTCCAGGGTGCCCTTCTCGTACGCCTGGAAGTAGGTGACGTAGTTCGCGCTCGCGATCGCGTCGACCTGGCCGTTGAGCAGCGCGGGCAGCGCCTGGATGCTCTGCTGCACGGGCTGGACCCGCACGTCCAGGCCCTCCTTGGCGAACAGCCCCCGGTCCCGGGCGAGATAGAGTGCGGCCGAGTCGGTGAGCGGCAGCGCCGCCACGGTCAGCCGCTCGCGCCCGTCCCCGGCGGACGACGTGCCGCCGCTGTCGCAGCCCACCAGGACCAGTGCCGCCGCGGCGACGAGGGCGGCGAGGCGTTTCGTTCCCGATCGTGATCGACGTAATGCCATACGGGCATGCCTACCCCTCATTTGTCATGATCGCTACAGGGTGGCGCGATTCGTTGCCGTCGGGTGACGTGGGCGGCGGGCCCCGGCTACGCCGACGGGCCCGCGATGCGCAGGGTCGCCGCCGGGGGCAGGAGGGCGGCGTCGGCGGCCCCGGTGACCTCCGTCCACCAGTCGGCGCCGTCCTCGACGTAGCGCAGCAGCACACCCTCGCGGATCGCCCACGGCAGCACGACGACCCGGCGCAGCCCCATGAGCTTCAGCGCGGTGTGGCCCACGACCGCCCCCGCCAGGCTCTGCTCGGCCCGCGGCGCGGAGATGCCGGGCAGCTGGGCCCGCTCGGCGGCGGGCAGCGCGGCGAGCGTCCGCACCGCCTCGCTCAGGTCCCGGCAGCGCATCTCCCGCCGTGCGAACGGCCCGTGGCGCCCGGGTGCCGCCCCGCACAGCCGGGCCAGCTGCTGGAACGTACGGGAACTGACGGCCGCCGTGCGCGGCGCCTCCCAGCGGATCCGCGTGGCCACGTCCCGCAGATCGTGCCGGATGCGGCGGCGCAGCTCCTTCAACTCGGCCGGGCCCGGCGGATCCTGGAGACCGAGGTGCTCCCGGGTGAGCCGCCTGGCACCGAGCGGGAGCGAGGCGGCGAAGTCGGGCAGCCGGCCCCGGCCGAAGGCCACCTCCAGCGACCCGCCGCCGATGTCGAGCAGCGCCAGGGGGCCCGCGCGCAGGCCGAGCCAGCGCCGCGCCGCGAGGAAGGTCAGCTCGGCCTCGGTCTCACCCGGCAGGGTGCACATCCGGATTCCGGTTCCGGCGGCCACCCGCCGCAGCACCTCCAGCCGGTTCGGGGCACCGCGGACCACCGCCGTAGCGAAGGCCAGCGGCCCCGTCGCATGCCAGCGCCGGGCCGTGGCCCCCGCCGCGGCCACCGCCTGCACCAGACTCTCCACCGCCTCGTCGGCGATGGCGCCGTCCGGACCGACGTGTTCGGACAGGCGCAGCTTCCACTTGACCGTGTGCACCGGCAGCGGAACACCTCCCTCCACATCCGCGATCACCAACCGGACGGTGTTCGACCCCGCATCCACCACGCTCAACCGCATGGCCGGGACGTACCCACTTCCCCGTCAAAAACCCGTCACGGCACGGGCGCACCGGGTGACGCCTGTGCACAGCTCCCCGCAGCGTGCCCCCCGGGTGCGGCGCGCGGGACGGAGGCGCGGCGCGTGCGCGGAGGGGCGGCGGGCCCTCGGCGCCGCCGGTCGCGCGCTGTCCGGATCTCGACCGTTTCGGCCCCGCGGCCCCCGGCACTGCCCTTGTAGGGTGACCGACATCGAACGGGGCACGGTCGAGACGGGGAGCGGCACGTGAGCGGGACGCACACGACGACAACAGCGGTGATCGGCGGCGGCATCGCGGGGACCGCCACCGCGCTCGGGCTGCACAAGGCCGCGTACGACGTCACCGTGTACGAGGCCCACCCCGACACGGCGCAGGACATCGGCGCCTTCCTGACCCTGGGCAGCAACGGCATGCGCGCCCTGGCCGAGCTCGACGCCACGGACGCGGTCACGGCCATCGGGTTCCCGCTGACGTCGCTCCGGCTGCTCGACAGCCGCGGCACCGAGCAGGCACACGCGCCGCTCGGCGAGGTGACCGATCCCGACCTGCACTACCGGTGCCTGCGCCGCGGCGAGCTGAACGCCGCCCTCCAGCGCGAGGCGGCCCGGCGCGGCGTCCCGGTGCGCCACGGCGTCCGCCTGACCGGCGTGAGCGAAGGGCCGGGCGGCGTCACCGCGTACTTCGCCGACGGCACCAGCGCCGACGCGGACCTCCTCGTCGGAGCCGACGGACTGGGCTCCACCGTGCGCGCGCTCATCGCCCCCGAGGCGCAGCCCGGTTACGCGGGCCAGCGGATCTACTACGGCTACACCGAAACCGCCCCCAGCGCCGATCCGACCGGCCTCATCACCTTCGTCCGCGGCGCCGGGACCACCTTCGGGTACGCGGTGTCACCGGCGGGGCAGACGTACTGGTTCGCCCGCGTCGACACCGAGGCCCTGCCCGCCGACGGCTCCGCCCACGAGGTCGACCCGCACGCGGAGCTGCTGCCGCTGCTGGCCGAGGACGCCACACCGGCCGCGGACATCGTCGCCGCCTCCGTCGGCCCGGTCCTCGCCACCAACGCCACCGACCTGCCGCTCGGCTCCGTGTGGCACACCGGACGCGTGCTGCTCGTCGGTGACGCGGCCCACGCCGCCTCCCCGGCCACCGGCCAGGGCGCCTCGATGGCCCTGGAGGACGCCGTCGTCCTCGCCAAGGCGCTGCGCGACCGGCCCGGCGTGCCCGCCGCGCTCGCCGCCTACGAGGCGCACCGCCGCCCGCGCGCGGAGCGCAACGTCGCCGTCAGCGGCGGCATCTCCCGCGCCGGGCACCAGTCGGCCCGCCCGGGCGCGGTCGTGGCCCGGCCCGCCGATCCGGACGCGGCGCTCATCCGCCAACTGGCCTGGGACACACCGCTGTCCGCGACCCCGCCCGAGGAGTCCTGAGCGGCACCACCGCGCGGCCGCGCGCGAAAGTGCAAGAGGCGCAGCACTGGAGTCCATTGCCGGACAGAGCGGCGGGGCCGGATCGTTCCGTGCAACCGGCCCTTCGGCAACAAGGAGCACAGGTGCGACTCTTGAACAGAGCGGGCGGCACCCTGGCAGTGACCTCGGCGGCCGTCGCCCTGGTCCTCGGCGGCGCCCTCACGTCCCCGGCGGCCACCGCGGCACCCGCCGACGCCGCCTACCGCGTGACCGTGGGCAGCCCGGTGCCGTTCACCCACCCCACGGACACCCCCGCCACCCCGTACCTGGACCGGGACGGCACCTTCCACTACCAGCAGTCTGCCGCCCTCTACGGCGCCAAGGACCCGCGCACCTGGGACTTCTACACCGGCAAGGACTTCGACACCGCCGGCTTCGACAACAAGCTCAGCAAGGCCGTGAACCCGGCCAACCCGGCCGACCGCAACGACGACACCACCTGGCGCTGCAACAACAGCCCCACCGGCCGCGAGGCCACCTACGCACCCAGCGGCTCCGGCTACGCCCAGAAGAACTACTGCGACCTGTCCGGGATGTGGGTCGACCCCGACACCGGCGACTGGTACGGCCTGGTGCACAACGAGTTCACCCCGCAGCCCTTCGGCGACGGACTGCACTACGACGCCGTCGACTACGCCGTCTCCACCGACCACGGCCGCACCTGGACCGTCAAGGACCACGTCATCACCTCGCCGTACAGCACCGAGCGCGGCGACACCACGGCCTTCCCGAACCAGACGTACTCCTACGGCGACGGCGACCAGCGTCTCTTCGTCGACACCGCCTCCGGCTACTTCTACGTCTATTACGGCTCCCGGATCATCGACAAGAGCGGTGGCTGGAAGGCGTTCTACGAACACGTCGCCCGCGCCCCGATCTCGGCCAAGATGGCCCCCGGCTCGTGGCGCAAGTGGTACGACGGCGCCTGGTCCCAGCCCGGCACCGGCGGCAAGGAGAGCGACATCGTCCCCGTCGACGCCGACCACCCCACCGGCTACACCCCGGCAGCCGCCGAGTACGACCCGGCCAACACCGGCACGGCGGCCCAGCAGATCGCGGCCGGGAAGATGCCTTCGACCTCGCCGCTGTTCGTCATGAACATCGCCTACGACGCCTACCTCGGCCTCTACCTCGGCGAACCCCAGGCGGTCGACCAGAGCGGCAACGCGCCCCAGTACCTGTACGCCACCTCCGACTTGACGACCCAGAGGTGGCACCTCATCGGGGACACCGGGAGCTACACGAACGCCTCCTGGTACCGCTGGTTCCTCGACAGCGCCAACCGCACCAGCTCCATGGTCGTCGGCAGGTCCTTCCGCTCCTACTGCGCCTTCGGCTGCTCGCACGACGCCTCCGGCGAGTACGTCGACCTCACCGTCGACTCCGCGAAGCCCGCCGCCGCGCCCGTGGACACCAGCCGCCGCTACCGCATCCGCGGCGGCACGGGCCGGTTCCTCGCCCAGGCGGCAGGCGGCTCCGGCACCACCTCGCTGGCCCGGCCCACCGGATCCGGCCGGGACACCTGGGTCTTCACCCCGACCGGCGACGGCGCCTTCACCCTCACCAACGCCGCGAGCGGCCGGCTGCTCGGCGTCGACTCCGCCGCCACCGCGGGCCGTGCCTGGGGCGCCCGGCCCACCGTCACCCGGGCCCCGGCCGGCGGTCCGGCCGTCGGACAGCAGTGGTTCGTGATCCCGGACGCGAGCGGCCGCACCTACCGGCTGGTCAACCGCTACAGCGGCCTCGTGCTCGGTCTGTCCGGCACGTCCGGGCGGCTCGCCGAGACCACGCCGGTGCGCACCTGGACGGACCGCACCCACAGCGCCGTCGGCGGGAGCCGCACCGCAGCCGAGCAGACCCTGTCCCTCACCGCGAGCTGAGCGCCCGAAGACCCAACCCCTCCAGCCGGCACGGGACTTCTGGCTATCCTGCACCCATGATCACCAACGGGGAAACTGACGCCCACCTGGCCGTGCGAGCGGCCCAGGCGGGCGCCGCCGTGGTCCGCGACCTCTACGGCAGCCGGCTCGCACGCTACGACAAGTCCGCCGGCGACTTCGCCACCGAGGCCGACGTGGCCGCCGAGCGGGCCATCCTGGACGTGCTGCGCGCCGCCCGCCCCGACGACGCCGTGACCGGCGAGGAGAGCGGGCGCCGCGGCGCCGCCGACGCCCGCCGCCGCTGGCTCGTCGACCCCCTGTGCGGCACCCTCAACTACGCCGTGCGCAGCATGCTCGTCGGCGTGAACGTCGCCCTGCGCGACGGCGACCGGGTCACGGCCGCCGCGACCGCCGACCCGTTCGGCGCCGAGGTGTTCTGGACCGACGGCACCGCGGCCCGGGTGCGCGCCGCAGACGGCACCGACGAGCCGCTGACGCCGACGGCCGGTTCCGCGCTGGTGGACGTCAACCTCGACCCGCCGTTCCCGGGCGCCCCCGGCTTCCGGGCGGTGCGCCTCCTGGCCGACCCCGGGTTCGCCGAGCGGTTCCGGCCCCGGGTGATCTCCAGCACCCTCGCCGTGGCCTGGGTCGCCGCCGGGCGCCGGGCCGCCTATGTCACCGACGGCGACCTGCGCGACAGCGTGCACTTCGCGGCCGGCATCGCGCTGTGCCGCGCGGCGGGCTGCACGGTGACCGGCCTGCGCGGCGAGCCCGTGCTCACCGGCGCCGACGGACTCGTCGCGGCGGCCGACGCGCGGACCCACGCCGCCCTGCTGGAACTCGTCAAGAACCAGCCGACGGGCGGACGTTGACGGCGATCTCGACGCCCGCCGCCTCCGTCTGATGTGATTCCGGCATGACGCAGGCCCATGACCTCGCCGCCCGCTTCGGCCGCGCGCTGGACACCCGCCCCGAGGCGCTCGGCGCGTCCGCGCGGGACTTCGGCCACCTCGTGCGGGAGACACCGCTCGGTGTGCTCCGCCCGGAGTCCGTCGCCGGGATCACGGACCTGCTGCGGTTCACCGGCCCCCGCGACATCCCCGTGAGCGTGTACGGCGGCGGCCACTCGATGTACGGCCAGGGGCAGGCGGGCGGCGGGGTCGTACTGGACCTGCGCCCGATGAGCCGGATCGCAGACGTCGCCGACGGCCGGATCACCGTGGGCGCCGGGGTGTTGTGGCGGGAGGTACTGGCCGCCACCCTGCCGCACGGGCTCACGCCCCCGGTCCTCACGGACTACCTCGGCGCGAGTGTCGGCGGGGTCCTGTCGGCGGGCGGGCTCGGCGGCGCCACCCATCGGCACGGACTGGTCGCGGACCAGGTCCTGGAGCTGGAGGTGGTGACCGGCGCCGGGGAGCACCACGTCTGCTCGCCCGACCGGGACCCGGCGCTCTTCCACGCCGTGCTCGCGGGCCTCGGCCAGTGCGCCGTCATCGTCACCGCCACCCTGCGCCTCGTCCCCGCGCCCGCCCGGGTCCGCCGCTACTGCCTCTTCCACACCGATCTCGCCCGCTACCTCGCCGACCAGCGGATGCTCGCCGAGGAGCCGCGCTTCGCCTACCTGGAGGGCCAGGCCCGCCCGGCCGAGCAGGGCGGCTGGCAGTACATGATCGAGGCGGTGGCCCCGCACGCGGACGGACTCGCGCCCGACGACCGGGCGCTCCTCGACGGCCTGGGCCACGACCCCGCCACCGTGGAGACGACCGATCTCGACTACGCCGAGTTCGTTCACAGGGTGGACACGGACGAGGCGGTCCTCACCGGGACGGGGGAGTGGCTGCACCCGCACCCCTGGCTCAACCTGCTGCTCCCGCACGACCGCGCCGCATCCGTCGTGCGTGCCGTACTCGCCGACCCGGCCTTCCACGACCTGCGCGACACCGGCCTCGTCCTGGTCTACCCGCTGCTCTCCGGCCCGCTGCGCGCACCGCTCTTCCGCCGCCCGTCCGGCGCGGTCCTGCACCTGTTCGCCCTGTTGCGCACCGCCCCGCCCGACCACCCCGGGACGGCCGAGGCGATGGTGGCCGCCAACCGCAGGGCCTACGACCTCGCCCGGTCCGAGGGCGGCGTCGCCTATCCCGTCAACGCCCTGGCGATGACCGCCGCCGACTGGCGCGAGCACTACGGGAGCGACTGGCAGACCCTCGCCGAGGCCAAGAAGCGCCACGATCCGCATCACGTCCTGGCCCGGGGACACGGTCTGCGGTTCTGAGCGCTCCTGCGGCTCCGAGAGTTCGCCTTCCGAAGGTTTTGGCTCCCGAAGGCTTGCCGCCCGCTTGCCTCATCACTTAAATCAAAACATGAACTAAGCCGTGGGATCGGCTGATTGACGTCCCTCACCCTTCGGAGCCGCCAGATGAGAAGCCGCACAGGACCGACCCGCCCGGCAGTCGCGCTCGCCGCCCTGGCCGCGCTGCTCACCCTTCCCCTCGCCCACGCCCCGGCCGCCGCCGCGACCCCGGCCTCCGCCACGCCCCGCGCGGCCACCTGCGATCCGGCCGACGCCGCCCGCGGCAGACCGGCCACGGCCTCCTCCACCGAGAACGCCGGCACCCCCGCCTCCGCCGCCTTCGACGGCGACCCCTCGACCCGCTGGTCCAGCCGGTTCTCCGACCCGCAGTGGCTCCAGGTCGACCTCGGCACCGCCCGGGACCTGTGCGCGATCGACCTGAACTGGGAGGCCGCCTACGGCAAGGACTTCCAGCTCCAGGCCTCCACCGACGGGCAGAACTGGACCACCCTCAGGACCGTGACCGGCGCGAGCGGCGGCACGACGTCGTACGACGTCAGCGGCTCCGGCCGGTACGTCCGCGTCTACGGCACCGCACGCGGCACCGGCTACGGCTACTCGCTGTGGGAGATGTCCGTGCACACCACGGCGACCGGGACGACGGGCCCGGTCCAGGGCGGCGGCGACCTCGGCCCGAACGTCATCGTGGCCGACCCCTCCACCCCGAACCTCCAGCAGAAGTTCGACGACGTCTTCAAGCAGCAGGAGTCGGCACAGTTCGGCACCGGCCGCTACCAGTTCCTGCTCAAGCCGGGCACCTACAACGGCCTCAACGCCCAACTCGGCTTCTACACCTCGGTCTCCGGACTCGGCCTGAACCCCGACGACACCCAGATCAACGGTGACGTGACGGTCGACGCCGGCTGGTCGGGCGGCAACGCCACCCAGAACTTCTGGCGTTCGGCGGAGAACCTCGCCATCACTCCCTCCAACGGCACCGACCGCTGGGCCGTCGCCCAGGCCTCTCCCTTCCGCCGCATCCACGTCAAGGGCGGCATGAACCTGGCACCGACCGGCTACGGCTGGGCCTCCGGCGGCTACATCGCCGACTCCAGGATCGACGGCACGGTGGGCCCGTACTCCCAGCAGCAGTGGTACACCCGGGACAGCTCGGTCGGCGGCTGGACCAACGGCGTCTGGAACATGACCTTCTCCGGAGTCCAGGGCGCACCCGCGACCAACTTCGACAACGGCCCCTACACCACGCTGGACACCACCCCCGTCTCGCGCGAGAAGCCGTACCTCTACCTCGACGGCAACGACTACAAGGTGTTCGTCCCGAGCGAGCGCACCGGCGCCCGGGGCGTCTCCTGGCCGAACACCCCCGGCACGTCCCTCCCGCTCGACCAGTTCTACGTCGTGAAGCCGGGCGCCACGGCGGCCACGATCAACGCCGCCCTGGCCCAGGGCCTCAACCTCCTGTTCACTCCCGGCATTTACCACCTCGACCAGACGATCGACGTCACCCGCCCCGACACCGTCGTCCTCGGACTCGGTCTCGCCACGCTGGTCCCCGACAACGGCATCGACGCGATGCATGTGGCCGACGTCGACGGTGTACGGCTCGCGGGGCTCCTCATCGACGCGGGCCCCGTCAACTCCGGCACCCTGCTGCGGATCGGCACCCCCGGCTCCACCGCCGACCACTCCGCCGACCCGACCACCATGCAGGACGTCTTCGTCCGCATCGGCGGCGCGGGCCCCGGCCTCGCCACCAACTCCGTCGTGGTGAACAGCAACGACGTGATCATCGACCACACCTGGCTCTGGCGCGCCGACCACGGCAGCGGCGTCGGCTGGGACACCAACCGCGCCGACTACGGCCTCACCGTCAACGGTGACGACGTACTCGCCACGGGCCTGTTCGTCGAACACTTCAACAAGTACGACGTGTACTGGCACGGGGAACGCGGCAGGACGATCTTCTTCCAGAACGAGAAGGCGTACGACGCCCCGAACGCGGCCGCCGTCACCCACGACGGCACCGTCGGCTACGCGGCCTACAAGGTCGCCGACTCCGTCACCCGTCACGAGGCCTGGGGCCTGGGCAGCTACTGCAACTACACGGCCGATCCCTCGATCGTCCAGGCCGACGGCTTCGAGGCCCCGGCGACCGGCGGCATCAGGATGCACGACCTGCTGGTCATCTCGCTGGGCGGCAACGGCCAGTACGCCCACGTCGTGAACGGCACCGGCGCACCGACCTCGGGGACCGGCACCGTCCCGTCGAAGGTGACGTCCTTTCCCTGACCCGCACTCCATGATCGCGTGGCCCCCCGAACGGCGTAGCCCGAGAGGCGCACGGGACGGGGTGCGGGTGTGATGGAAGCACCCCTTCGTCAACCAGTGAGGCAGATCATGCGTCTTCGCAGTTTTGCGACAACGGCCGTGCTCGCAGGCTTCCTTGCCGTGGGAGGCTCGGCGACGGCCTTCGCGGCCGGCCCGGGCCCGACGACCGGTACCGCCGACAACCCGGGCCCGACGACGGGTACCGCCGACAACCCGGGCCCGACGACGGGTACCGCCGGCAACAGCCCGGGTGTCATCTCCGGCGACGTCATCCAGGTCCCGATCGGCATCGACGCCAACGTGTGCGGCGACACCATCGACCTGATCGGTCTGCTGAACCCGGCCTCCGGGAACACCTGCTCCATCAAGTGACGCCGCCCGTGCGCCGGCTCCCGCCCCGCGGGAGCCGGCGCACGGCTGTTCAGAACCGCTCGGCAAGGCGCGGCGCGCCCCGGCCGGGACCGCACGGCTCGCAGCGGTGGCTCAGCCTCTCGACGCCGGCTGCGTCTCGCGGGGGGCCGGTGCCTTGGCCGGGTGGCGGCGGCGCAGCAGCAGACGTCGCGCCGGGAGCTCCACCATCTCGTAGAGAAGCCAGGACAGCCCGAGCGAGAGGGCGAACACGATCGCGGTGACCGCCGTCCCCGCCAGGGCACCGAAGTGCGGCTTGATGCCCAGCAGGTGCGTCCCGGCGCGCAGCACCAGCAGATGAACCATGTAGAAGGCGAAGGACAGCTCACCGAGCCGCACCATCCGCGGACCGCGCCACATCGACGGCAGGCCCTTCAGGTCCGCGTTCGCCGCCGCCGGGATCAGCAGGGTGAAGCCGATGATCGTGCACATGGTCGCCGAGTAGCCGAGCGGGGCCTGCGGGACCATGAAGTAGCCCACGATCGCCAGCGCGAGCGAGGCCTCCAGGCCGGGTCCGCGCCAGCGGCCGAGCAGGACCAGCCGCGCGGTGACCGCGCCGAGGACGAACTCGGGCAGCCGGGCGGCCGGGAACGAGTACAGCGCGTAGGTCCACCAGTGGTGGGCGTCCGCCCGGGAGATCACCACGATCGCCACCAGCGACAGCCCGCCCAGCGCGACCGAGCCGCGCACGCCGAGCCGGCGCAGCAGCAGGATCAGCAGCGGGAAGGAGGCGTAGAAGAAGGCCTCGCAGGCCAGCGACCAGCTGACCGGGTTGAGCGTCTGCCACCAGGGGCGCCACCAGGAGTGCAGCAGGAGGACATTGGCCACCGCCTGTTTCGGCGTCGGCTGTGCGTTGCTCTCCAGCGTGAGCGCCAGCAGGAACGCGAGGCCGACGGTGACGAGGTGGACCGGATAGATCCTGGCGACGCGCCGCCGCCAGAAGCCGAGCGCTCGGTCGTGCGGTCTTGCCGACCAGGTCAGCACGAAACCGGACAACACGAAGAAGAACGACACTCCGGTGGCGCCGGAGCTGAAAGCCCAGTACACCAGGCTGCCGCCGGTGCCACCGAAGTAGCCGAAGTTGTTCACGTGCAGTCCGAACACGAGCAGCGCCGCCATCCACCGCAGTCCCGTCAGGGACGGCAGTGAGGTGTTGGCGGCGCGAGGGGAGTCCCTGGCGGCGCTCTCGCCGTCAGGGGAGTGCGGCGTCGTCCGGATCGTCCGGGTCGTCGCCGTGGTCATCGAATCACCTGCCGCAGAGGATTGGCGTGGGGCATGAAGGGGAACGTTGCCCGTTCACCTCCGATCATGTGCGTCACATGGCAAACATCACACCGTTGCCGAACGACGCACCCCTCTGTATGCCACGGACGGCCGGACCCGTGCATCCCTACGGGTGACGACACGCCGTACTGTATTGATCGTCACAATTGGTATATACGAGTTGATGCCGGGTGCCCGAAATCTCCGCATAATCAATGCAATGATCGGTAACGGGAAAGCGGCCCGTGTCGTCCCGCGGGCCGCTTTACAGGAAGGTAATTTCTAGGAAGGAATTACGCAGGAGAAACTACACGCGCAGTTCCTTTCTGATTCGCTCAAGCATGAACGCCGAGCACTCACGGGCCCGCTCCTCCCCGGCGAACACGCAGGCCGTGGCCACACCGTCGAACTTCAGCTCGCGCAGGCTGGAGCCCTTGTGGTGGAAGAAGTCCGCGATGTGCACGTGCTCCAGCCGGTCGCCCGCGTAGCGCACCATCGCCGCGATGTCCGCCGTCGGGTCCGCCCCCGGCAGATGGAAGGAGTGCGGGGCGCAGTACAGATGGTTCACCCACGGCTTGTTGATCGCACGGACCAGGTCGACCGCCGGGGCGTTCTCCTCGCGGAAGTCGTCCGGGTGAGCCTCCAGGTTCAGCGCGATCCCCTCACGCTCGAACAGCGGCAGCAGCTCCTCCGGCGAGCGCCAGAACGCCGCCTCGCTCTCCGCGGCCCGCTCGGGACGGCCGTTGAACTCCGGGTTCATCAGCGGGCAGCCGCGCACCATGTCGTCGAACGGCAGGGCGCGGAACATGTAGGGGTCGATGGCGATCTTCACGCGGCACCTCCGTAGAACGCGGGACGGTGCCTGAGATCCGTGGCGACGACACGGCCCGACCGGAGGGCCTCGACGGTCGCCGGGGTGATCGCGGTGGCGGCGTAGCCGTCCCAGGCCGAGGGCCCGGTGGGCTCGTCGCCCGCGGCCACGCCCGCGATCCACTCGCGGAACTCGGTGTCGAACGCGTCCACGAACCGCCCGACCCAGTCCGTCAGCACCTCGGTGCTGTGCTGTCCGGCCGTGCGCACCCCGACCGCGGCCGGGTCGGGCAGCCGCACCAGACCCTCCTCACCGACCGCCTCGCACTGCATGTCGTATCCGTACCGGCAGCTGACGAAGACCTCCAGATCGATACGAACGCCCTTGACGGTCTCGGACAACATGATCTGCGGGTCCTTCAGGTGCTCGAACCGCTTGCTTGTGGCGCGCGGGGTGGCCACCTGAGCGGAGACGATCTCGTCGTCCAGCGGCCGGCGCAGCACGTCCACCTCGTGCACCGCCGTGTCCAGGGCGGCCATGCCGGAGGTGTAGGACTGCGGAACGGTCGGATTGCGGTGGGCGGGAGCGGCTGGAGAGGACGGAACTGCCCGGCCGGGAGGCCGAGTTGGATGCCAAGCTCGTCGTGCGGGGGACCAGCGGGCCGCCATCCGCGTGATCGTCTTCTGTGTCGCCGTCTCGCCCGTGCAGATCATGCGCAGTGCGGAGTGAGCCAGGCCGCCGCCTGCGACTTTCGGTGTCGGATCACCATCCTTGGGCCCCCTGCCGTAGACCGTCGGCGGACGGTGCCGGCGGGGTGTCGCCCGGCAGGGTGGCCGTATGCAGAGGACCAAGGGGATCAAGCGCGCACAGTTTCTGGCCGGTATGGCGTCCGCGGGGCTGGCCGCGGCCGTGCTGCCGTCGGCTCCGGCCCGGGCCGCCGAGGACCGCCCGGCCCGCGACGCGCGGCGCGGACTGCGCCACCGGGGCGTCGTGTACACCGTGGGGGAGGGCGAGACGCCGGGTACGGCGTTCAGTGCGGCCCGTATGCGCAAGGACATCCGGGTGATCAGGGACGAGCTGCACGCCGACACCGTGGACGTCACCGGGGACGGAGTGGAGCGCCTGACGGCCACGGCCGCCGAGGCGGCGGAACGGGGTCTGCGGGTCTGGCTCCAGCCGACCCTCGGTGACGTGCCCGAGCGGGACATCCTGGAACACCTGGCCGAGACCGGCCGGTTCGCGGAGCGGCTGCGCCGGCAGGGCGCCGCCGTCGACCTCAGTGTGGGCTGCGAGTTCTGGCTGTTCGTGCCCGGCATCGTCCCGGGCGCCGACGTCTACGAACGCATCCGCAACCTGCTCGACGGCACGGTGGACCCCGTGGCGATGCAGCGCCGTCTGGACCGCTTCACGGCGCGGGCGGCCGAGGTCGGCCGGTCCGTGTTCGGCGGCCGGCTCGCCTACGCCGCCGCACAGGACGACCAGGTCGACTGGCGCCTCTTCGACGTCGTGGGCATCGACTACTACTCGTACTTCCCCCACCGGGCCGACTACGTGCGGGAGTTGAGCCGCTATACGCGGTGGGGCAAGCCGGTGCCCGTCACCGAGTTCGGGACCTGCGCGTACGTCGGGGCGCCGAAGGCCGGTGGCATGGGGTGGGACATCGTGGACCGCGACAAGGTGCCGCCGGAGATCAAGGGCGACCTGGTCCGCAGCGAGCGAACCCAGGCCGCCTACCTCACCCAACTCCTCGACGTCTTCGAGTCGTTGGGCCTGTACGCGGCGATGGCCTTCGAGTTCGTGACTCCCGACCTGCCGCACCGTCCGGGCGATCCGCGTCATGACCTGGACCTGGCGAGTTACGCGATCACCAGGACCGTCAAGGACCGCCCGGACGACCCCGCCTCCGGCTGGCACTGGGAACCGAAGGAGGCCTTCCACGCCCTGGGCCGCCGCTACGGGTACGCCGGGGCAGGGCGCCGCCGTACCGCCGGGGCCTGACCTCGCACCGGCGGCACCTGACCTCGTACGGGTGGCGGTGGACCTCGTACCGGCAGCGGCGGGCCACGTACCGGCCCGTCCGGGCGTCGACCCGCGCGGTCCCGGCTCACCCGTTCGGGCGATGTCCCGGCTTGCCGTCCGGCCCTGGGTGATCCGGGGCCGGATGATGCGGGCATGCCCCCGACCGGCCCCCGGACCGCCCCAGCCCGCCGCGCCGGGCGGCGTCATGTGCATGTTCGCGCCACCCTCCTTCGCGGCTGTGTCGGTACACATGCCGGCCCGAAGAGCGACGCGAAAGCAAACGCGAGAGGGACCGCGAAGGCAGACGCGACGGCGGCTGACGCCCAGGTGACCGGCGGTCTGCGGAGCGCAACCAAAATTGCACTGCTCGTTTTCTTGAACCCTTCGTGTTTTTGAGGGTAGGTTCGGCCTCATGACCGCCTCCCCGACCCCGACCACCGCCGAGGAGCTCCGCGGTGCCGGCCTGCGCGTGACGGCAGCCCGCGTCGCGCTGCTGGAGACCGTCCGGGACGGCGACCACCTCGGCGTCGAGGCGATCGCCTCCGGGGTCCGTGCCCGCGTTGGCCACATCTCCCTGCAAGCCGTCTACGAGGCTCTTCACGCCCTGACCGCGGCGGGTCTGGTCCGCCGTATCGAGCCGGCCGGACACCCGGCCCGGTTCGAGGGGCGTGTGGGTGACAACCACCATCACATCGTGTGCCGGTCGTGCGGTGCCGTCGTCGACGTCGACTGCGCCGTCGGCGACGCGCCCTGTCTGACCGCCGCCGACGACAGCGGCTTCGCCATCGAGGAGGCCGAGGTCGTCTACTGGGGCACCTGCCCCGACTGTTCCACCGGCCGCAGTTCCTGAGCACCGAGTTCCGCACAGTTCGGAAGGAATGCCATGACTGAGAACATCGACGCCAACGTCGCAGACGCGAAGGCGGAGGGCGGCTGCCCGGTCGCCCATGGCCGCGCCGCGCACCCGACCCAGGGCGGTGGCAACCGCCAGTGGTGGCCGGAGCGGCTCAACCTGAAGATCCTTGCCAAGAACCCGGCCGTGGCCAACCCGCTCGGCGAGGACTTCGACTACCGCGAGGCCTTCAACTCCCTGGACCTCGCCGCGGTGAAGCGTGACATCGCGGAGGTGCTCACCACCTCGCAGGACTGGTGGCCCGCCGACTTCGGCAACTACGGCCCGCTCATGATCCGTATGGCCTGGCACAGCGCCGGTACGTACCGCATCAGCGACGGCCGCGGCGGTGCCGGCGGCGGCCAGCAGCGCTTCGCCCCGATCAACAGCTGGCCGGACAACGCGAGCCTGGACAAGGCCCGCCGTCTGCTGTGGCCGGTCAAGAAGAAGTACGGCAAGTCCATTTCCTGGGCCGACCTGATGATCCTCACGGGCAATGTGGCGCTGGAGACGATGGGCTTCAAGACCTTCGGCTTCGCCGGCGGCCGCGTCGACGAGTGGGAGCCCGACGAGGACGTCTACTGGGGTCCCGAGACCGTCTGGCTGGACGACAAGCGCTACAGCGGCGACCGCGAGCTGGAGAACCCGCTCGCCGCCGTCCAGATGGGCCTGATCTACGTCAACCCCGAGGGCCCGAACGGCAACCCGGACCCGATCGCCGCGGCCCGCGACATCCGTGAGACCTTCCGCCGGATGGCGATGAACGACGAGGAGACCGTCGCCCTCATCGCCGGTGGCCACACCTTCGGCAAGACTCACGGAGCCGGCCCGGCGGACAACGTCGGCGCCGACCCCGAGGCCGCCCCGCTGGAGCAGATGGGCCTCGGCTGGAAGTCCAGCTACGGCACGGGCGTCGGCAAGGACGCGATCACCAGTGGCCTGGAGGTCACCTGGACCGAGACGCCGACCCAGTGGAGCAACAACTTCTTCAAGAACCTCTTCGAGTACGAGTACGAGCTGACGCAGAGCCCGGCCGGCGCCAACCAGTGGGTGGCCAAGGACGCCGAGGCGATCGTCCCGAACGCGTTCGACGCGTCGAAGAAGCAGCGTCCGACGATGCTCACCACCGACCTGTCGCTGCGCTTCGACCCGATCTACGAGCCGATCTCGCGCCGCTTCTACGAGAACCCCGAGGAGTTCGCGGACGCCTTCGCCCGCGCCTGGTACAAGCTGACGCACCGCGACATGGGCCCGATCGTCCGCTACCTCGGCCCGGAGGTGCCCGGCGAGGAGCTGCTGTGGCAGGACCCGCTGCCGCAGCGCACCGGTGAGCCGATCGACGCCGCGGACGTCGCCTCCCTCAAGGAGGAGATCCTCGGCTCGGACCTCACGGTCTCGCAGCTGGTCTCCGCCGCCTGGGCGGCTGCCTCCTCCTTCCGCGGCAGCGACAAGCGCGGCGGCGCCAACGGCGGCCGCATCCGCCTGGAGCCGCAGCGGAACTGGGAGGTCAACAACCCGGACGAGCTGGCCCACGTGCTGCGCGTCCTGGAGGGCGTCCAGGAGTCCTTCAACGCCAAGGGCGGCAAGCAGGTCTCGCTGGCCGACCTGGTCGTGCTCGCGGGCTCCGCGGCCGTCGAGAAGGCGGCCAAGGACGGCGGTGTCGAGATCGAGGTGCCGTTCACGGCGGGCCGTGTCGACGCCTCGCAGGAGCAGACGGACGTCGAGTCGTTCGCCGCGCTGGAGCCGGCCGCCGACGGCTTCCGCAACTACGTCGGCAAGGGCAACCGCCTGCCGGCCGAGTTCCTGCTGGTGGACAAGGCGAACCTGCTCCGGCTGAGCGCGCCCGAGCTGACCGTCCTCGTCGGCGGTCTGCGCGTCCTCGGCGCCAACCACAACGGCTCCAAGCACGGTGTCTTCACCGACCGGCCGGGCACGCTGACGAACGACTTCTTCGTCAACCTGCTCGACCTGGACACCGAGTGGAAGTCGACCTCCTCCGCGCAGGACGAGTTCGAGGGCCGCGACGCCTCCGGCGCCGTCAAGTGGACCGGCACCCGCGCCGACCTGGTCTTCGGCTCGAACTCCGAGCTGCGGGCCGTCGCCGAGGTGTACGCCAGCGACGACGCGAAGGAGAAGTTCGTCAAGGACTTCGTCGCCGCGTGGGTCAAGGTCATGAACGCGGACCGGTACGACCTCGTCTGAGGCTGATCCGGCTCGCCTGAACAGCGCGACGGGACGTCCGGGTCCGCCCAGCAGGGCGGACCCGGACGTCCCGTCCGTTTCCCGGTGCGTCAGCGGCCGAGGACCGCCACGCCCGCCTGCGCGTACCGCTCGTCCAGATCACCGGACGGCGCCCCCGCGACCCCGATGCCCGCGACCGGGACACCCTCGGCGGTCACCGGGGCGCCGCCCGCGAGGAACAGCGTGCCCGGGATGTCCTTCAGCGTCGGCGCCTGCTCCAGCCGTCTGGCCAGCTCCGAGGTGGGCGCGTTCCAGGACACGGCGGTGTACGCCTTGCGCTCGGCGGACTCGTACGACTGCGGGCCCGCCCCGTCCCCGCGCAGGGTGACCAGGGCGTTGCCGTTGCGGTCGACGACGGCCACGGAGACCTGCCGGCCCTCCTTCGCTGCGGCGTCCAGCGCGGCCCGCGCCGCCTTCTCGGCCGCGGCCAGCGTCAGATGCGTGCTCCGGGTGAGGTCCCCGCCGCGGACCGCCACCGGAGCGGCGGCGGAGGCGGCGGAGGCGGTGCCGGTGGAGTCGGCGGCGTTGGCGGCGACCGTACCGACGACGCCCGCGCCGATCACGGCGAGAGCGGCACCGCCGACGAGGACACGGGTACGGCGGGAGGGCTTCCTACGGCTGGACATGACGAGCAACCTTCCTGTGCGGGTGAGTCGGGGGAACCGGGTCCGGACCAGGTCCGCAACCGCTTCCGCCATCGATCCTCGGCCCGGAGCCGCCCGCACCCCGTCGCCGGACCGGTCGTCCCCGGGGTCATCCGATCGGATGACCCCGCATGCGCAGGACCAGGGAACAATGGAAGGTGTTTGCCCAGTTCAGAGCGGTGTCCAGGGAGGTGTCGGCAGGTGACCGGAGAGGCATCGGCAGCCCCCGTACCCGAGCGGGACGACACCCGTGCCCTCACCGTCGTCATGCACACGGCGTTCTTCGTGCTGCTGGCCGCCTCCCTCGCCCGGTACCTGGCCCGGCACGCCGAAGGGCCCCACACCCCCTGGATCATCGCCCTGTCCGTGCTGCTGGCGGTGCTCTACGTCCTCGGTCCCGCCCTCGGCACCCGCCCCACCCCGCGCCGGCTGACCTGGCTCGCGCTCGTCGTCGCGACGTGGGCCCTCCTCGTCGTCCTGGCGCCGAGCTTCGCCTGGTGCGCGGTCCCGCTGTTCTACACCGGCCTGCGCACCCTCCCGCCGCGCGCCGCGCTCTCGCTGGTGGCGCTGCTGACGGCCCTCGCGGTGGCCGCCCAGCTCAGCCTGGCCGGCTGGCCCGACCCGAACGTGCTGCTCGCACCGCCGGCCGTGGCGGCCATCGCCGCGACCGTGTTCGTCGTCATGCAGCGCCAGGCCGCCCGCCGGGACGCCCTGATCGACGACCTGGTCCGCACCCGGCGCGACCTCGCTGCCACCGAGCGGCGCGAGGGCACCCTCGCCGAACGCGAACGGCTCGCCCGGGAGATCCACGACACCCTCGCCCAGGGCCTGTCCAGCCAGCGGATGCTGCTCCAGGCCGCCGACCGGCTGTGGGACACCGCGCCCGGCACCGCCCGGGACCACGTCCGTACGGCGGCGGCGATCGCCGAACGCAGCCTCGCCGAGGCGCGCCGCTTCGTCCACGACCTCACCCCTGCCGACCTCGCGGAGGGCGGCGGCCTGCTCCAGGCCCTGCGCGCCGTCGCCGGGCGCGAGACGACCCGCGCGCTCACCGTCCGTGTCCAGAGCGAGGGCACCCCGCCCGACCCGCTCCCCGCCCCCGTCGAGTCGGCCCTGCTGCGCATCGCCCAGGGCGCCCTCGCCAACGTCCGCGAACACGCCCACGCCACGACCGCCACCCTCACGCTGACCTGCCTGGACGACGAGATCGTCCTGGACGTCACGGACGACGGCCAGGGCTTCGACCCGCACGGGCGGGCGATCCGCGAAGCCACGACGGACGAACAGCGCGGCCACGGCCTGCCCGCCATCCGGGCCCGCCTGCGCCAGCTGGGCGGCACCCTCACCATCGAGTCGGCACCGGGCGAGGGCACCGCCCTGTCGGCGGCGATCCCCCTGGAGCCCCGATGACCACCCGCCCGCAGCCGGCCGCCCCGGCGCCGGTCCGCATCCTCGTCTGCGACGACCACGCCGTCGTACGCGCCGGGCTGCTCGCCCTGCTGCACAGCGCCCCCGGCATCGAGGTCGTGGGCGAGGCGGGCAGCGGCGAGGAAGCCCTCGCCCTGGCCCGCAGGACCACTCCCGACGTCGTCCTGATGGACCTGCAACTCGGCGCGGGCATCGACGGCGTGGAGACCACCCGCCGCCTGCGCACCCTCACCCCCGCCCCGCACGTGCTGGTCCTCACCACCTACGACACCGACGCCGACGTCACCCGCGCCGTCGAGGCGGGCGCCACCGGTTACCTCCTCAAGGCGGAACGCGCCGAGGACCTCTTCACGGCGATCCACGCGGCGGCCCAGGGCCGCCCGGCCCTCTCCCCGCCCGTGGCCGACCGCGTCATGTCCCGCCTGCGCAACCCCCGCCCCGCGCTCACCCCGCGCGAACGCGACATCCTCGCCCACCTCTCCCAGGGGCTGCCCAACCACGCCATCGCCAAGGCCCTCTACATCAGCGAGGCCACGGTCAAGACCCACCTGCGCCGCATCTACGACAAGCTGGGCGTGGACACGAGGGCGGGGGCGGTGGCCGTGGCGAAGGAACAACGACTGCTGTCGTGAACGGTCCCCGGCGCACCGACGGCGCTGTCGCGGACCGCACCCCTCACCCGCCTTGCCCTCTCACCCCCGCAGCGCCTCGAACGCCGTCCTGCCCGCGACACCGATCGCCCAGTCGACGTCCGCGGCGACACCCGCCCGACGCCCGGCGCGCGAGAGGGCCGCGATCGCCACCCGGTCCCCCGACGCCGCCTCCACCACCCCGATCTCGTGCCGCAGATGGAGAAACGTCCCGGTCTTCCCGCTCCACCGCAACGTGTCCGCCCGCAACTCGCTCGCCAGCCGCTGGGTGAAGACCTGCAACCCCATCAGCCGCCGCAACTCCGCCGTCGCCGCGGGAGCGGAGATCTCGTCGCACCAGACGCGCCGCAGCAGCTCCACGAGCGCCGCCGCGGAGCCGGCGTTGGCACGGGCCGGGTCCAGGGTCTCGATGGTCTGCCGGTCCGTGCCGTCGTCCCGGACCGCCAGGTCCAGCGCGAGGGAGAAGTCGTTGCCGGCGGCGCCCGCCGCGCACTCGTACATGTGGTTCATCCGGTGCCGCATCCGCAGCTCCCCGCACCCCCAGGCGCGCAGCCGCGCGTCCACCTCCGCCACCGGCACCAGATCGAGCAGGGCGTCCGCGGCGGCGTTGTCGCTCACCGACAGCATCGACAACAGCAGGTCGCCGACGGCCACCGTCGCCGGGTACCGGAACGCCGCCAGCCCGGTGGGGCCGACGCTGGTGCGGGCCGGGTCGAGAGTCACCGGGTGTCCGGGGTCGAGGTCCCCGGCCGCGATCCGGTCCAGCACGACGAGCGCGAGCGGGACCTTCACCACGGACGCCAGCGGCGTCAACTCCTGTACGTCAAAACCGAGTTGGTCGCCTGTGTCGAGATTGCGGGCGAGGAACGAACCCCGTACGCCGAGCGCCGCCCAGTCCGCGGCGATGGCCTCGGCCACGTCCGTCAGCGCGCCGCCGTCGCCCACGTACACCACCGCCGGGCTCATCCGCGTGCCGCCAGCCGCACCGGGAGGTCATCCGCCGTGGCGAGCCCGGACCGCGGCCCGCCCGCCCCGTCACCGGCGGCCCCCACGGCCGCTGCCAGCAGCCCCGCCAGCCAGCCCGGCACCGCCGCCGAACCGCCCCGCTCCGCGGCCGCGGCCATCTCGTAGCCCCGGTGCAGCGACCGGTCGGCCAGCGGCATCCAGTCGGCCCCGTTCTGCCGCGCGAACGGCTCGGCGCACAGCAGCAGCGCCCGGTCCGCCAGGGTCTCGGCGAGCGCGGCGGCCGCGGACCCGGCCGGCCGCAACCGGCCCGGAGGCAGGCCAGCCCGGGCCACGGCATGCTCCAACCGGTCCTCGTGGTACGGCACTTGGTCCTCCGGCAGGGTCAGCACCGGCGACGCGGCGACAGGCCGGCCGCCGCGGGCACGGCGCGGCCGCAGCTCCTCCAGATGGAGCACGCGCCGGGAGCCCCCGAGGGGCAGATCCGCGGCGTCCGGCGCCGCGGCCACCCCCAGCGGCACCCGCAGCGCGCCCTGTTCCGGCGGCACCCGCACCAGCGCGTAGGCGAGCGAACCGTCGGACAGGCCCGACAGCCGTTCCTGAGGCGGCAGTTCACGTACGCCGAGGGTCACTCCGCGCTCGGCGCCGGCCCGGATGGCGCGGGCCAGTGCCGCCGGGGCGCAGTGCGCGGGCACCCCGACGGCGCGCACCCGGCCCCGCCCGGCCGTCTCGGCGACCTGCCGCAGCCGCTGGGCCCGGTCCAGTACGTCACGCGCGTACGGCAGCAGCAGCACCCCCAGCTCGGTGGTGGTGATCTGGCGCCGGGAGCGGTCGAACAGCAGGCCGCCGAAGTGGTCCTCCAGCGTCTTGATACGGCGGCTGAGCAGGGGCTGGGCGATGCCGAGCCGGTCGGCCGCCCGGGAGAAGCTCGCCTCGTCCGCCGTCGCGACGTACGCGTCCAGGTGCGCCAGGAGATCCATCCCGCACTCATATCAATAAGGCATGAGGTGTTCAAAGTTCCCTCTTGGACATGAGTGCTGTCCGGCTGTTTCGCTGTCCCCGTCGAAGATCCAGGAAGCCGGCGACGGCTCGACCGGGAGGACTGTGCCCATGACCCGCCCCGACCACCCCGACCACCTGCACACCCTGGCCCGGCGCGGCCTGTTCAGGGCGGGCGTCGCCGTCACCACTGCCGCCGTGACGGCCGGCGCCCTCTCCGCCCCCGCCGCGTCGGCGGCGCCCCGTGCCCAACAACTCGATCGTCAGGCCGAGTTGAGCGAACTGGAACAACGGCACGGTGCCCGGCTCGGGGTGTTCGCCCGCAACCTGCGCACCGGTCGGACGGTGTCGTACCGGGCGGGGGAGCGGTTCGCGATGTGTTCCACGTTCAAGGCGTTCGCCGCCGCGGCCGTCCTGCGCGACCACGGCGACTGCGCCCCGCCGGACAAGGTGGTCCACTATCCCCCGCACGACATCCTGCCCAACTCGCCGCGCACCGCCGAGCACGTGGACACGGGCATGACGGTCGCGGACCTGTGCGCGGCGGCGATCCAGTACAGCGACAACGCGGCGGGCAACCTGCTGCTGCGCGAGATCGGCGGTCCGGCCGGACTCACCCGCTTCTTCCGCTCGCTCGGCGACGAGGTGAGCCGGCTCGACCGGTGGGAGACGGACCTGGGTAGCGCGATCCCCGGCGACCTGCGCGACACCACGACCGCCGAGGCGCTCGGCGGCAGCTTCGCACGGCTGACGCTCGGCCGCGCGCTCGCGCGGGCCGACCGGGCGCGGCTCGTCGGCTGGCTGAAGGGCAACACCACCAGCGGCGCGCGGTTCGGCGCGGGGCTCCCGCGCGACTGGGTCCTCGCGGACAAGACCGGCACCGGTGACTACGGCACCGCCAACGACATCGGCGTGGCCTGGACGACCCGCGGGACCCCGCTGCTGCTGACCGTACTGTCGGCCAAGAGCGCTCAGGACGCTCCGGCGGACGACGCGCTCGTCGCCGAGGCGGCACGCATCCTGGCCGGCGCGCTCGCCCCGGGCGAGTAGCCGCGGCGGCCGCCGCTCCTCGCACATGCCGTTCTGTCATGTGAATTTTAATCATGCACATGACAGTCGACGCATGCGTGGCTGCTCTCTGGCGTCGTGAAGGCGGGACCGGGAAAGCGCCTTCCCTCCTGCCTTCACGATGTCACGCCCGGCAGCGGAGTTCACCCCCTCGGTTCGCCCGAATCCCGCACTGCCGAGGCGGACTTGAGGAGACAAGCCGATGCCACTCAGGCCAGCCGCCGCGTGCGCCGGTCTGCTCGCCGGCACGCTCGCCGCGTTCTCCGGCACCACGGCACAGGCAGCGACCACCGGTGCGCAAGCCGCCGGTGCCGCCACCGTGCTCTACGTGTCGCCGAGCGGCACCGACAGCGCGGCCGGCACCCAGTCGGCGCCGACCATGCTCACCTCGGCCATGGGCCGGATCGCCGCCGGCGGCACGATCTACCTGCGCGGGGGCACGTACAGCTACTCCTCCACGGTCACGATCCCGGCCGGGAGCAACGGCACCTCCGGTGCCCGCACCACGCTGTCCGCCTACCCGGGGGAGACCCCGGTGCTCAACTTCTCGGGCCAGAGCGCGAGTTCGTCGAACCGCGGGATCCAGCTCAACGCGAACTACTGGCACCTCTACGGCCTCACGGTCGAGCACGCCGGGGACAACGGGATCTACGTCGGCGGCAGCAACAACGTCATCGAGCGGGTGGTGACCGCCTACAACCGGGACACGGGCCTTCAGCTCGGCCGGATCGGCTCCGGTACACCGAGCAGCCAGTGGCCGTCGAACAACCTGGTCGTCAGCTCGGAGTCGCACGACAACATGGACTCCACCGGCGAGAACGCCGACGGCTTCGCCTCCAAGCTCACCACCGGCACCGGGAACGTCTTCCGCTACGACGTCTCCCACAACAACATCGACGACGGCCGGGACCTCTACGCCAAGAACGACACCGGTGCCATCGGCCCGGTGACCATCGAGTACTCCCTGTCGTACGGCAACGGGACGCTCACCGACGGCACCACGAACCCCAACGGCGACCGCAACGGCTACAAGCTCGGCGGCGGCATCGCGGTCGATCGCGTCGTGCGGCACGACATCGCCTACCGGAACGGCCACCACGGGTTCACCTACAACGGCAACCCGGGCACGATGGCGATCTCCGGCAATGCGAGCATCGACAACACCGAGCGCAACTTCTCCTTCGACAAGGGGACTTCGGTGTTCCGGAGCAACACCTCGTGCCGCTTCGCCGTCAGCGGCTCGAACGACAAGATCTCCGGCGACTCCGACAGCTCCAACCAGTTCTACAGCGGGACGAACGGCTCCCGCTGCTCCTCGTACTCCGGGTCCCTCGGCTGGTCCTTCGCCTCGGACGGCCACCTCGTGGTGACCTTCGGCGGCAAGGTCGTGACGCCGTAACGGCGCTACGGCCGCAGAGGTGTCCCGTCCGGCGGCACGGCCGGCAGCTTGTCCGGGTTGGTGACGAGGTAGACCGCGCGGACCCGTTCGCCGTCCGGGTCGAGGTCCATGACCATGACCGCGTGCGGGGAGCCGTCCTCGAACACCACCACGGCCGCGTCGCCGTTGACGTCCCGGTGACGGAACTCCAGTCCCGCCGCCGAGCGTGCGGCATAGCCGGTCAGGGCGCGGGCCACCTTGTCCCGGCCGCGGATCGGGCGGGGTGCCGCCTGCGCCTTGCCGCCGCCGTCCGTCCACAGGGTGGCCTCGGGCGCGAGGATCTCCAGCAGCGCTCCCAGATCACCGCCGAGCGCCGCGGCGACGAACCGCTGCGCCGCCTGCCGCCGGACCCGGGGACGGACCTCGTAGCGGGGGCGCCGGGCGCGCACCCGGGTACGGGCGCGGTGCGCGAGCTGCCGTACGGCCGCGGGGCTGCGGCCGAGGATGTCCGCGATCTCGGGGTGCGGGTAGCCGAACACCTCGTGCAGGACGAACACGGCGCGTTCCAGCGGGGTCAGGGTCTCCAGCACGACCAGCATCGCCAGCGAGACCGACTCGGTGCGCACGGCCTCTTCGGCGGCGTCCGCACCGGCCGCCGGGCTGCCGGGGCCGTCCGTGAGCAGGGGTTCGGGCAGCCACGGGCCGACGTAGGTCTCGCGCCGCCGGGCGATCCGGGCCCGCCGCGCGAGCGCGTGCCGCACGGCGATCCGCACCAGATAGGCGCGCGGATGCGTGATCTCCGCTGTCTGTCCGCCCTCCCCGCTCTCCCCGCCGTGCCTGCCCTCCCCGCTGTCCCCGCCGCCCGTCCGGCCCGCCCAGGACAGCCAGGTCTCCTGGAGCACGTCCTCGGTGTCGGCGACGGTGCCCAGCATGTTGTACGCCACCGCGAACAGCAGCTCACGGTGGTCGAGGAAGGCCTGCGTGGCGGTGTCCGTCCCCGCGGGCGTCCGCCGGTCGGCCATGGCGTCCCCCTCTCCTCACGTCCTCACGTCCCCCTCGCGACGACTCTCCCCACCCAGAGGGCCGCGGTCCCCGGAGTGTGACATCGCGGGGCGGTCGTGTGCCGTAGGTCTCATCCCGCGCCGGGGCTGTCACACCCGCCGCCGTCCGGGCCCTCTCGGTCCACGGCAGCAGCACCCCGCAGCGAGGAGAAGCCCATGAAACTCGTCGTCTTCGGCGCGAACGGGCCGACCGGGAGGCAGGTCACCGCGCAGGCGACCGCCGCAGGTCACACCGTCACCGCCGTGACCCGGCACCCCGACGCCTTCCCGCCCGGCGGGCCCCGGCTGCGGATCGAGGCCGCCGACGTCCTGGACGCAACGGCGGTGGAGCGCGTCGTCGCGGGGCAGGACGGAGTGATCTCCGCCCTCGGCGTCCCGTACGGCCGGGCACCGGTCACCGTGTACTCGGCGGGCCTCACGCACATCACCCGGGCCATGACCCTGCACGGCGTCCGCCGTCTGGTGTGCGTCTCCTCCACCATCATGTTCGACGTGCCGGCGCCCGGTGAGGGAGTCTTCTTCCGGAAGGTGCTGGAGCCCTTCTTCGCCCGGGTCGTCGGGCGCACCGTCTACGACGACATGCGCCGGATGGAGAAGATCGTCGGAGCGAGCGACCGCGACTGGACGGTGCTGCGGCCCGCTGGTCTCTTCGACACCGACGCGGTGAGCGACTACCGGCTGGCGCCCGCCCGGCTGCCCGGACGGTTCACCTCCCGGGCGGACCTCGCGCACGCGCTGGTGCGCGAGGCCGTCGCCGGGGAGCATGTGCGGGCGTTTCTCGACGTCCGCACCACCGAGGGCACCCCGCGCCTCCTCGACATGATCAGGAAGGAGGCGTTCGGCGGGTGACGGTGGGCCCGGTCACGCCTTCGGCCAGCCCCCGTAGGGGACGGTGATCAGCTCCATGGCGTGACCGGCGGGATCCATGAAGTAGACGCCGCGGCCGCCGTCGTTGTGGTTGATCGCGTTCGGCTTCTGCCGGTGCGGGTCGGCGTAGTGCTCGATGCCGCGTTCCCTGATCTTCTGGTACGCGGCCTCGAACTCCTCCTCCGAGACGAGGAAGGCGTAGTGCTGCGTGGCGATCTGGCCCTCGGGGACGCTGGCGAAGTCCAGCGTGACGCCGTTGCTCAGGGCCACCGCGACGAACGGGCCCCACTCTCCCGCGATCTCCAGGCCGAGCAGCTCGGCGAAGAACTCGGCGGACTCCCGGTTGTCCCAGGCGTGGACGATGGTGTGGTTCAACTCGACGGACAAGGAATGCCTCCAGGGCATGTCCTGACACCTCCATGCCTCACCCGGTCGGTGACCGGCACGCGATGCCACTTCCGATCTTAGTCGGGTCGTCGCCGGTGCGTCGACGCCGGACGGGTCGGGCCGGCCCTTCCTCACCCGCCCCGGTGCACCACATGCCCGCCGGTCACCGTCAGTGCGACCGGGGCCGCGGCCAGCTCGTCGCCGGGGGCCCGTACGGGGTCCACGGCCAGCGCGGTGAGGTCGGCCCGGCAGCCGGGTGCGATCCGGCCGGCGACGTCCGACTCCCCGGCCGCCGCTGCCGCGTGGCTGGTGCAGCCCTCCAGCGCCTGCAGCGGGGTCAGGCCGGGCCGGTGCGCCGCGGCGCCCTTCGGCCGGCGGGCGGTGGCCAGGACGGCGCGGACGTCGTGGTGCGCGATGGGCCAGTCCGAGCCGAGGGCGAGGGTGGCGCCCGCCTCGCGCAGGTCCCGCAGCCGCCAGGCGCGCCCGGCCCGTTCGCCGCCCAGCCTGCGGGACCACTCGTCGGTGCCGTCGTCGCGCGTGTATCCGGTGTGCGGTGGCTGGAGCGAGGCCGCCACCCCCAACGCGGCGAAGCGGGGCAGGAGTTCGTCGGGAGCGGTCTCGACGTGCTCGATCCGGTGGGCGCCGTACCCGCCCGGCCCGAGGGAGGCGACGGTGTCCAGGACATGCCGTACGGCGGCGTCCCCGATGGCGTGCGTGGCCGTGCGCACACCGGCCGCGTGCACGGTGCGGACGGCCTCGGCGTAGGCCCGCGGGTCCGGCCAGAACGCGGCGGTGCCCTGCCCGTGGCAGTCGGGGTGCTCCAGCCACGCCGTGCCGCCCTCGACGGTGCCGTCCATGAAGAACTTGACCCCGCCGACCCGCCAGTGCCGCCCGCCCCGCCCCTGGAGCCGCACCAGCTCCCGCAGCGCGTCGGCGTCGGCACCCGGCATGCACCACGGCGCGAACCGCAGCCGCAGCGGCAGCACCGTCTCGCGCGCCACCGCCTCGACCAGGTCGAGGTCGCCGCCGTCCATCACATGGGCGCCGGTGAGTCCGGTCGCGGCCATGGCGGACAGCAACTCCAGCAGCCGGGACCGCCGTTCGGCGTGCGACGGCCGGGGCGCGCGGTCCGCCACCAGGTCCATCGCGGCATGCTCGACCAGATGGCCGGTGGGCCGTCCCGTCGCGTCGCACACCACCTCCGCGTGCTGGGCGAAGGCGCGCGGACCGGTCACCCCGGCGGCGGCCAGCGCGGCGGCACTGGCGAGCGCCGAGTGGCCGTCGTAGAGGCGGACGAAGGCCGGGGCGCCGTCGAGGACGTCCGCGATCAGGTCGTGATGGACCGGGCGGCCCTCGAACGCGTTGTGGTCGAGGCCGTACCCGAGGACCCAGCCCCCGATCCGCTCGGCCCGCGCCAGCGCCGCGCGCAGCCCGGCCAGGTCCGTCACACCGGACAGGTCCACACCCGTCGCCATGTCCAGCCCCCACACCGGATGGCTGTGCGCGTCGACCAGGCCGGGCACGAGGTGCGCACCGTGCAGGTCGACGACCTCGGTGCCGGGCCCGCGCCAGTCCCGTACGTCGGCCGCCTCGCCGACCGCGGTGATCACCCCGTCGCGCACGGCGACCGCGCGGGCGGTGGGGCGGGCGGGATCGAGGGTGCGGACCTGGGCGCCGGTGAGGACGAGGTCGGCAGCGGGCATGGTGACAACTCCATTACGGATGGCGGGTGTTGGCGGTGGTGGGGGTCAGTCGGCGGGTTCGGCGGCGAACCGCGCGTACACGTCCGGGCGGTGCCGGCGCAGCCACCGGGCCAGCGGCAGGCCGAGCAGGAAGACGGCCGGTGCCAGGACGACGAGGAGGGTGTTCACCGCCGGGGAGGCGCCGGTGAACAGGTCGATGTGGGCCACGACCAGCGTGATCGCGGTCGCCAGCAGCACGGCGGCGAGCACCGGTGCCACGACCGTGCGTACCCTGCCCTCCGTGTGGCGCACCCGCCGGAAGTAGCAGGGCACCGCGAGCGCCGCCAGCAACTGGAGCAGCAACAGGCCGATCATTCCCGGGGTGTTCACCCACAGGAGCAGTTGCTGGTACGGGTCGGCGTGCGCCGCCCAGAACGCGAGCACGACCATCGCGCCGAGCACGGTCTGGGCGAGACCGGCGAGGTAGGGGGAGCGGTGCCGGGGGTGGATCAGGCCGAGCCGGCGTGGCAGGACGCCCTCCTCGGCGAGGGCGAGGGCGTAGCGGTTGATGGCGTTGTGGAAGGCGAGCAGGGAGGCGATGACGCTGGTGACGATGAAGACGTGCATCAGGTCGGCGGCCCAGCCGCCCACATAGGTGGTGATCGCGGTGAAGAACAGCCCGGCCGGGTCCTTCCCGGCAGCGCGTACGACCTGGTCGTCGCCGAAGGCCTGGACGGCGATCCAGACGACGAACGCGTAGAACAGACCGAGGAATCCGACGGCGAGGTAGGTGGCGCGCGGGACGGTGCGCCCGGGGTCGCGGGCCTCGCGGCGGTAGATCACGGTCGACTCGAAGCCGGTGAACGCCGCGAAGGCGAAGGCGAGTACGGCCGCCATCCCGGGCACCAGCACGTGCGACGGCGCCAGCGACGCCGGGGACAGCCCGTGCGCGCCGCCCTTCACCAGCACCCCGCCCGCGAGCAGCACGAGTATGCCGGTCTCGGCGACGAGCAGCACGCCGAGCACCTTCGCCCCGAAGTCGATCGAGCGGTAGCCGCCGTAGCCGATGAGCAGGAGCCCGGCCAGCGAGACCGGCAGCCAGGGCACGTCGGCGCCGGTGAGGGTGTGCAGGGTGTCGCGGGCCGTAGTGGCGAGCAGGCCGTAGACGCCGATCTCCATGCCGTTGTAGCCGATCAGCGCGAGGAGGGCGGCGCCGATGCCGGCCGGCCGGCCGAGGCCCCGGGTGATGTAGGCGTAGAAGGCGCCGCCGCTGGTCACATGGCGGCTCATGGTGGTGAAGCCGACGGCGAAGACGGCGAGGGTGAGCCCGGCGAGCAGGTAGCCGACGGGCGCGCCGATCCCGCCGAGCAGGATCGCGAGCGGGGCGACCCCGGCCATGACGGTCAGGGGCGCGGCGGCGGAGACGACGAAGAAGGCGATGTCGGCGGTGCCGAGGGAACCGGGCCGGAGGCCGGGCGCGCCGGACGGCGCCCGCTCCTCGGGGAGGTCCTCCGGGAGTTCCGAGGTGGACACGGACATGCGGGGGAGCCCTTCTGGCGGCGGAGGGGAGGGGGTCCCGGTGGTGGGGCGTCCGGGTTCGCGGGCGCCGGCGGGCGCGACGGGGTGGGCGGGGCGCGCCGGCGTCTCCCGGTGCCCGGGAGGGATGGCGGGCGCCCGGAGCCGTAAACCTAAAGGCTTTCGGTTTTCGCAATGTAACCTGCCGTTGGGCATCCGGGAAGACCCCGGGCGGACCTCAGGGAGAGACGACGACCATGGGACGGCCGCGCACACCGCTCCTCGACCGCGAGCGCATCACCACGACGGCGCTCCAACTGATCGACGAGAGCGGCGACTTCAGCGTCCCGCAGATCGCCCGTCGGCTCGGCGCCCAGACCGGCTCGGTGTACCACCATGTGGACGGCCGCGACGGCATAGTGGAACTGCTGCGCGAGCGCGTCGCTTCGGCGATCGATCCGGGCACCCTGGAGCTGACTCCGTGGGACGGGGCCCTGGAGGCCTGGGCCCGCTCCTACCGCGCCGCCTTCGCCGCGCACCCCCGGGCCATCCCGCTGCTCATGACCTCGCCGGTCCGTGCGCCCCGGGTCCTCGCGCAGTACGAGCGTGCGGTGAGCCTGCTGCTCGCGGCCGGTTTCGGCCATGCGCAGATCATGCCGCTGATCATCGCCCTGGAGAACCTGGTGCTGGGCTCCGCCCTCGACCTCGCCGCGCCGGAGACCATGTGGGAGCTGACGGACCACGCGCCGACCCCGCGCCTCGCGCAGGCGCTCGCCGCGGTGGGCGAGGGCCGTGCCGACCGTGCCTTCGAGGTGGGGCTGACGGCGTTCCTGAACCACGCGCGGGCGCTGCGCGAGGACGGCTGAGGGCGCTTCGCGAGCGTGGTTACCGGCGAGTTTCCCAGTACCGCCAGTAACATGATCACCTTGGCTCCGGTGTTACTCGTCAGTCAACCAGGCGTCGTCCCGCGTGACGCGCCCTGCCCGGAGATCTCCATGTCCTCTTCCCACGAAGCGCTGGAAAACGCGCGCCTCACCTATGAGCAGCACGTGCGGACGTGCCGTCAGTGCCAGGCCGACGGTGCCGCCTGTGCCGTGGCCAAGCTTCACCTGCGGGCCTACAACAACGCCCGCAGGGAGCACATGCGGTCGGGCGGACAGGGCATCGCGACCGGCTGAGCAGCCCTGCCTGACGTCACGTCAGGTGTCGTACACCGTACGCACGTTGGCCCGCGGCCGCGGGGCGTGCCGGGCCGCCGGTCCACGGGCGAACGTGCGCAGGAGGTTCTCCGTGGTGCGGGTGACGAAGTCCCGGGTGCGGCCGTCCATCCCGTGGTCGCGGCCGAGCACGCCGGTCCCGGCCACCAGGCCCTCCACCCAGCGCATGGTCCCGGTCGCGAACACACCCGACCCGGCGGCGGTCGTGTAGTAGGCCGAGTCGCTGTGGCTGGGCCGCCCGCCGCACACCAGCGGCGAGTGCGCGGTGATCTCCAGCGGGCCGGGCGTCGGTGCGCCGGGCGTCACCCGGTCGTACTCGACGCCGACGAGATGCGCGAAGCCCTCGCCGGAGCGCACACCGGTGCCCTCGTACAGCCAGTGGTCGGCGGCCCGGACCGCATAGGGCGCGTCGACCGGATAGCCCTCGTAGAGCACCCCGGTCAGCGAGGACTCGGGGTCGGGCGCAGGCGGCAGGCGGTAGTCGGTGGTGACCAGCGCCGGCCGCGAGCCGTAGAGGGGATCGGCGCGGCAGTCGGACTTGTAGCAGACCACCGTACGGTCGTCCGCCCCGTCCCCCGCCGCGAGCCGGATCCGCCGGAAACACGTGTTGGCGCCGAGGAAGGCGATGTTGGTCCCCGCGTCCCGGGCCGCGGTGACATGGGCCCGCTGCTCGGGCGTCCAGTACTCGTCGTGCCCCAGGCAGACGACCGCGTGCGCGCCCCGCAGCACGCCCGGATCCCGGTGGACGTCGATGCCCGTGCTGTAGGCGAGCGGGACGCCCAGCCGCTCGGCCAGCACCACCAGCGCCCGCTCGTACACCAGGAACTTCTCGGCGCCGTCGGCGTCGTAGGGCCGGTCGAAGCTCACCGCGAGGGACCGTGTGGCGTACGCCCCGGACGCACCGGCGTACAGACTGCTGCCGCCCCAGCGGTTGTACGCCTGCCAGGTCGCCGGCGCGTGCAGCAGGACCGTACGGCCCGCACCCTCGGTGGAGCGGACGATCAGCGGCACGTACCGCTGGTGGCCGGTGTCCGCCTCCAGCCGCAGCAGATACGCGCCCTCCGGCCAGCCCGTGGTGTCCACGGTCAGTGCCGCCGGCCAGTCCGCGCGCACGGTGCGGGTGGCGGGCAGGACGCGCGGGGCCGGCCGGGCACGGCCGGGGATGCGCCGCGACGCCCAGATCCGGCGGGCCTGCCGGCCGCCGTACCAGCCGACCCGGAACGCGGACACCCGGAACGACGCGGCGGTGGTCGACACATGCAGCGCTAAGGTCTCGCCCGGGGTCACGCTCACCCGGTCCGCGTACCCGGCCACCGCGTCCGCCGGGCCCGTCGAGCCCAGCCGCCAGTCGGCCGTACCCGGCGCGTCCCGCTCCGACTCGGGGCGCAGTCGTCCGCCGGGGGAGGCGCCGGGGCGCGTGTGCGGAGGTGCGGCCGTGCACGCGGCGGCTGTGCCGAGGCCGAGGCCCGCGCACACGGTCAGGAAGCTCCTGCGGCCGAGACCGGAGCCGTCGCGCGCGGGTGTGGGGCCGGGTTCCAGGGCCACGTCACCTCCCGGAAGCGTCTGTGCCGGATACGTCTGTGCCGGATACGTCCGATACATCCGTGCTCCAGCGTCCGGGAGCTCACCCGTCCGGCGCAACCGCAGGGCGGCGCCGACGCGGGAACGCCGGGGCCGGGTGCGTCCGTACGGGTGACGGCAGGTCCCGTCAGGTACGGAAGCCGACGTGCACGTGGTCGTGGTGGGTGGCGTCGCTGAAGAACTGGTCGGCGCCGCCGCCGGACAACAGCACCGGGCCGCCCACGTTGTACGACCCGGCGGCGGCCGCGTCCCGCATGAACCGCTCGATCAGGGAGCGCGGGGTCGCCGGGTCGACGACCGCGTGCCCGTCGATGCGCCACACGTCGAAGGCCCGCCCGCGCGGATGGTCGCTGGGCCGGCCGGTGCCGAACACGTCCAGCGGATGCCCGGAGCGGACCACGCTCACCTCCAGCCGGTACGTCCGCGCCAGCGCGAGCATCGCCCGCGCCACGCTGCTGTGCACCTGACCGCTGCGCAGGTCGGCCGCGGCGGCGGGCGGCAGCACGATCCGGTCGTCGGCCAGCGCCGCGCGGACGTCCGAGGCCAGTGAGCGGGCCGCAGGTCCGGGCCGCGCCGGATGCAGCGCGTCGACCGTCCAGGCACCCCCGGACGCGGAGAGCCGCACGTCGAGCGTCGTCCCGCCGGCCCGCACCGTGCCGCCGTGCCGGGTCCACTGCCGGCAGACCACCAGCACACTGGCGGACCGGGAGAGGATCCCGCCGTACTGGGCGTCCACGACCTGAAGGGCCGCCTGGTCGGCCGTCGGCAGCAGCGGGCCGGCCTGCCCGACGAGTCCGCTCGGAAGCCCGAGCGCCGCGACCCGCGCCCGGGCCGCCGCCGCTCCGCCCCGCCCGGCGGCCCAGGCACCGATGGCCTCCACCAGTTGTACGGCCCGCAGCTTGGCCGCCGGCTGCACCTCGGCCGAGGTCGGACGCCAGGGTGTGGTGTGCGGCAGAGCGGAGGAGGCCGAGGCGGGTGACGGGGACGAGGAGGCGGGCGCGGGCCGCGATGCCGACGGTGCCGGTGTGCCGGACTGCCGCGCCGTGCGGGACGCAGGCTGCGGCGTGTGACGGGAGCAGCCCGCGACCGCGATGCCGGCCAGGGACACGAGTACGGCCCGGCGGCCGGGCGGGGGAGCCGCGGGCACGGGAGTGCGGGTCATACGGTCCAGTGTCCGCCGTGGGCGGGGCGTGGGCGAGGGCAGGCGCGGGTCCGGCTCGCGGCGGGACCCTGGAGCAGGCCGTCCCGCGTTGACGGGGTGGCCGGTCAACGTGCCGGGAACGGCGGCTCGTTGAGGAGTTCCAGCAAGGACTGCGCGCCCTGGGCGGCGACCGGGGGCGGGCCCGACGGGCCGGGGAAGACCCGGCCCCAGGACGCGGCACGGCTCAGGGCGCTCAGCCGCCACCCGAGCCGGGCCGCGCGCCGCAGGTCCGCCGGGGTGCGGCCGGGCCCCGCCCACGGCTCCAGATAGGCGTCGAGCAGCCGCGGCAGGACGTCCGGGCCGTACCGCGCCATCGCCTTCTCGGCGGGGATCCGCAGGCTGCAGAACGGGTGCGAGACGGCCGCGTCGCCCCAGTCGAAGAAGGTGAACCGGTCCGGCGCGGGCCGGAAGAGCTGGCCGTCGTGCAGGTCCGCGTGGTCGAGGGTGTCCTCGATGCCGAGGGACGCGAGTTCGGCACACCAGTGCGCGAGGCGGGGCCGCAGCCGCTCCAGCCGGGCGCGCGCCTGCGGTTCCAGCGCCGACGCCCCGGCGAGCAGCCGGTCGAAGACCTCGGGCAGAGCGGCGGTCCGGGCACAGGGCACTCCCAGTCGCTCGATCTCGCCCGCGTACGGGACCAGCGCCCGCTGCATGCGCGCGTACTGGCCCAACAGCCGCTGCCAGACGAGCGGTTCGACCGAGGCCCGGGACAGCGCGGTCCGCAGCAGCTCGCCCCCGTCGGGCAGCAGCACCCACGCGCGCCCGGCGTCGACCGCCAGCGGCTCCAGCACGTGCTCCGGCACCCAGCGGGCCAGCGCGGCCGTCAGCGGGCCCTCGAAGGCACTGGCCGGCGGATTGGCCTTGAACCAGACCGCGCCGGGCCCCTCGGCACCACGCCCGTCGACGGGCACCCGCACCAGCACCGACCACGGTCGCAGCCGCACCGCGAGGTCACCGCTCACCCGCAGCCCTCGCTCGGCGAGCCGCTCCTTCACCCAGTCGAGCGCCGAGGCCCGCCAGGGCTCCTGCTCCCACGGGGTCACCGCGTCCGCGTAGGCTCCCCGGTCGACGGTGACCGAACGCCGTTGTCGCATCGTCACCACACCATCCCACCAGCACGAACGCCCCATGGCCAGCCATTTTCCCGCTCGGCCGCCGGTATGCGGACGCGCCCCCGGTCACCGACCGGGGGCGCGTCCGCATGCGATGGATCAGGCGCGCTGCTTGCGGCGCAGCGTCAGGTACGTGCCGGTCGCGCCCGCGGCCAGCAGGGCGCCCACGCCGAGGCCGACCGGGAGGGTCGGGAAGCCGGAGGCGTCCGTCGTGGCGGCGGTGTTCTGCATCGCCGGGCCCGGGGTGATGCTGGTGCTCACCGGGGCGACGTACCGGACCGGGCCGACGTGCTTGACCGAGCCGTCGGAGTTCAGCAGCACCTGCTTGTCGTTCGGGTGCCGGAAGTCGAACATGCCGGACAGGGAACCCGCCGTGGCGTCGAAGGAGTGGTCACCGATGCGGCCGGTCTTCCAGTTGTCCTCGATGAAGCGGGTGATGGACGCCTGGTCGGTCAGCGTGTGGTCGACCTTGTTCACCTTGCTGTACGGCGAGACGACGAGCAGCGGCTGCCGGGTGCCGGGGCCGCAGCGGTCGGCGTAACCACCGGCGGCCTTCGGGCCCTTCTGGCAGGCGGGGCTGTCGGTCGCCTTGCCGTTGGAGGCGGTCGCGGAGTCCGTCGAGCCGTTCTTCGGGGTGACGTAGGCGTGGTCGTACCAGCCGTCGGAGTCGTCGTAGGCGACCACGATCGCGGTGGACTTCCACTGCGGCGAGCTCTGGATCGCGTTGATCTCGTTGACCAGGAAGTGCTGCTCGTCGGTCGGGTCCGAGTAGCCGGCGTGGCCGTCCTGGTACTCGCCGGCCTTCAGGAAGCTGACGGACGGGAGCTTGCCCGCCTTGAGCGCGGCGGAGAAGTCGGTCAGGTCGTAGTTGTGGTTGGCCTGACCGTTGTGGCCGATCTCGGAGACGGACTTCGGCGCCAGGTGGTGCGGGTTGGCCGTCGACTTGTAGTACGAGAACGGGTTGTGGTGCGGGCTGTAGTCCGACACGGCCGCGCCGCCCACGTTGGTGTGCGTGGTGTCGCACTTCGCGTACGAGCCGGACGCGCCGTTCCACGCGGTCGAGGGACGGAAGCCGCCCTGGAACCAGCCCCAGGTCACCTTCTTGCCGTTGAGCAGGTCACCGATGTTCCTGCCCTGGAGCGACGCCAGCGCGTTGGTGCTCGTGTGGTCCTTGCCGGAGCAGTCGTCCCAGGCCGGGTCGGGGTCGTTGATGACCGTGCCGACACCCTTGGCGTCGGGCGACTGGATGGCGTACGCGTCCGGCTTCGCGGTCTGCTGCCCGGTCTTGGGGTCGATGGAGACCGCGCCGTGCGTGTTGCCCGAGATCAGGTTCAGGGCACCCGGCGTGGACGGGCCGTAGTTCGAGCTGTAGGACCGGTCGCTCAGCGCGTAGTGCTGGGCGTAGTTCCACAGGCCGGTGACGGTGTTGCCGTCGTAGTAGTCCATCGCCAGGCCCGGCTCGCCGAACAGGCCGCCGCTGCACTTGTCGACCTCGGTGTTCTGCACGAACTGGTCGGCCTTGCCGCCGTTGTACGCGTACTGCTCGGCCCCGTACGAGTGGTTCTGGTCGCAGGTCATCGCCTGCGACGGCGAGAGCCGCTTCGGTGCGTACTGGTTCGGGTTCTTCGTCAGCAGACCCGCGTGGGCAAGGGTGTCGATGTCCTTGGGGGTGTTCTTCGACGCCGTGAACTTGGTGCCGTCGGTGTTGGCGGCCTTCGGGTAGGTCGCGAAGTAGTGGTCGAACGAGATGTTCTCGTCGAACAGCACGACCACGTGCTTGATCGGCGTGGCGGTCGAGGAATGCCCGCCGTGCGTCTCGGGCGCCGCGGCCCAACCGGGCGCGTTGCTGCCGAGCACGGTGAGCGCGGCGGCGCCCGCGAGCGCTCCCAGGCTCCGCATAGCGGCTCGTCTTCCTCTGCTGGCCATGATGGTCAACCCCTCCGGACAGAACGTCTGTACGTCGTACGAGCACGGATGTTGTGCCTGTCGCGCGGCGCGCCGGCGGAGCCATGATGGCCTGCGAGTGAACACCGAGTCATGGATGTTGGGGCAAAACTTGACTGTGTGTTGACCCTACGGGCCGCCAAGTTGTCCGGACAGGTTCGGCCGGGCGGAGCGCGGCGGGTTCAGCCGAGCAGGGCCCGTCCGTACCAGTCGGCCGCGTCCCGTACGCCGGGCAGGGCGAAGAAGTAGCCGCCGCCGAACGGCTTGATGTAGTCCGTCAACGGCTCGCCCGCCAGCCGGTGTTGCACGGTCTCGAACTGCCGCTTGAGGTCCTGCTGGTAGCAGCAGAACAGCAGGCCCATGTCGAGGTTGCCGTTGGCGTCCATGCCCCGGTCGTAGTTGTAGGCACGGCGCAGCAGGCGCTGGTCGGCGGTGGCGGGTGTGCGCGGGTTGGCCAGGCGGATGTGCGCGTCCAGCGGGATGACGTCACCCTTGGGGTCGTCCGCGTACTTCGGTGTGTCGTGCTCGTGGTCGCCGTCCAGCGGTGCGCCGGAGACCCGGGCGCGGCCGAACATCCGCTCCTGCTCGCCGAGCGAGACCCGGTCCCAGAACTCCACCAGCATGCGGATCAGCCGCACCACCTGATAGCTGCCGCCGACCGCCCACTCCGGCTCGCCCGCGCCCGTGCCGACCCAGATCAGCCGGTTCATCTCCCGGGCGCTCGTGGCGTCCGGGTTGGCGGTGCCGTCCTTGAAGCCCAGCAGGTTGCGCGGGGTGCCCGACGGGCGGGGCGGACTGCTGAAGCCGTCCAGCCGCCAGCGCACCTGGAGAGCGCCCCGGGTGTGCCGGGCGATGTCCCGCAGCGCGTGCAGCGTGGTGTCCGGGTCGTCGGCGTGCAGGTGCAGGCTGAGGTCGCCGTGGCACCAGTCCGCCCGGAGGTCGTCGTCCGGGAAGGCGGGCATCGCGGTCAGCCGCCGGGGCCTGCGGGCCGCGAGCCCGTACCGGTCGTCGAAGAGCGAGGCGCCGACGCCCACGGTGACGGCCAGCCGGCCTGCGGGCAGTCGGTCACCGAGGACCCCCGAGTCGGCGGGCGGACCGGTGATGCCGACGGGCGCCGGTGTTCCGCCGGCGGTGAGGAAGCGGGCCCGGTCGGTCAAGGTGCGCAGCACGTCGGCGAGTTCGGCGCGCGACTCGGCGGTCACGTCCAGGGACGCGAAGACGCTGGTACGGCGCGGGGCGGCGATCGCCGATGCCTGGTGCACCCCGTGGAAGGGAGCGATCGCGTCCGGCGTGGCGGCGGTGGTCTCCGGTGCGGCCGCGGCACTCGTGGCGAGACCGGACCCCGCCAGGGCGGCACCCCGCAGGAAGCCGCGCCGGGCCAGGCCGTCGGGTCGTCCGTCGCCGCTCACACGGTCCTCCGCGGGTCGCACAGGGTGGCCACCGACGCCAGTCGCTCCACCAGATCTCCGAGGACCGCGTCGCCCTGCTCCCGCTGGGCGCGGGTCAGTTCGTCGAGCGAGGTCCAGCCGTCACCCTTCCGGAAGCCGTCGAGGGTGTGCTGGGCCCGGTCCAACTCCTTGTCCAGGCCCGGCAGATCGGCGTACCGGGTGGTCAGCAGCGGGCGCAGCCGGGACAGCACCTCGCGGGTGCCGTCGAGGTTGGCGCGGGCGGTGGCGAGGTTGCTGCCGCTGCCGTAGTCGGTGCGGCCGGTCAGCTCGAACTGCACGGTGTTCTCCAGGATCTCGTGCGCGCGCAGCCCCAGTTGGGCCGGGTCCATCCGGGTCTGCGACCAAGTGTCGCGCAGCCCCGTCACGGCCTTGACCAGCGCCGTCGCCGGGGCGCGCAACCCGTCGGCCGACTCGCCGTGCCACAGCCCGTACTCGATCCGGTGGAACCCGGCGAATCCCTTGTCGTGCACGCCGTCGGCGAGCCCCGCGTCCGTGCCGTTGACCTGCGCGTCCGCGTCCCCGAAGGCGTCGTAGGCGGCCCCGAGGCGCTCGTACTCCAGATGTGCGGGCAGCCAGTCCGTACGGGCGGTGGCGAGGTCGCCGCCGTCGATGTCCCGCTGCAGCCGCGTGGTCAGCCGGACGACGTCGTCGAGTCCGCCGCCGACCCACTTCTGGTAGGTGAGGGCGGGCGGGATGAGGTCGTGTTCGGTGACCGGGGCCGCACCCGGGCCGCGCTGCCCCGAAGCGATGTACACGGTGGGCCCGGTGACCGCGTCGGCGTCGTCCGGGACGCACTTGAACGCGTACGCCCCCTTGCCCAGCCGCACGGTCAACTGCCGTGTCGTACCGGGCCCGATGCCCTCCACCTCGCCGTACACCGCATGGCTGGCCGGATCTTCGAGATAGACCTCGGCGGCGCCGTCGGAGGAGTTGTGCAGATCGAAGGTGCGCACCCCGGGCCCGGGCCGGGTCCAGCCCCTGCCGCAGTGGCTCTGCGACACGTCGATCACGGTGTGCCGGGTCGCGTCGGCGCCGGTGTGGCCGCCGCCGGGCCCGTCCCCGGGGGACAGTGCCAGGGCCGTGCCCGCGAGGGCCACGGAGAGGGCGACGAACACGACGGGTGCCGTCCGGAGACGAACGGACCGCGTGCCGAGGCGAGGCAACGGCATGGCGAGCCTTTCCGGAACGACGTGTGCAGTGGCCTCATGGTAGGCGTCGCTCCGGATCCGAACAGCCGCACCCAGGAATCGGTGGCCAAGATTTCGCCCTGGGTTCACCAGGGTGTTCCCGGACGTGATCGCAGGCCATCGGGCGTGGCCGCCCGCTACGGCGGCCCGTCCAGCGGCCCGTTCAGCGGACCGGGAAGCCGAAGGAGTAGCCCTGCTGCTTCAGCTGCGGCAGCAGGATGCGCAGCGCGGCCACGGTCTGCGAGCGCTCGCCGCCCGCGTCGTGGAACAGGATCGTCGGGCCGTTGGACAGCTCGCCGCGGACGGTGGCCACGATGGTCTGGGTGCCCGGCCGCTCGAAGTCCTTGGAGTCCACGTTCCAGCCGAGCGGCCGCATCCCGTGCGCGGCGGCGAGCTCCCGGCTGTACGGCGTGAACGCTCCGCCCGGGGCCCGGTAGTACATCGGCCGGACGCCACCGGACGCCTTGGTGATCTGCTGCTCGGCGTCCAGGATCTGCTGCGACTGGTAGGCCTCGGACTTCTTGTCCATCGTGGTGTCGTGCGACACCGTGTGGTCGCACAGCCGGTGCCCGGCCGCCACCACCTGGCGGACCAGGTCCGGGTGCGCCTGCGCCTGCGGGCCGATCATGCAGAACGTCGCCTTCACCCCGTTCTCGCGCAGCACTTGGAGCACCTGCGGGGTCCACACCGGGTCCGGACCGTCGTCGATGGTGATGTTGACCGCGTGCGCGCCGCCGTCCGAGGCGTGGGCGATGTCGGGGGACACGGTGACCGACGTCGGTGCGGTGTGCCGCGCCGAGGCACCCGGCGCCGCCGCCGCGCTGCCGCCCGACGACTGACCGGCCTGCGCGGTCCACACCGAGGTGGCGGCGGCGACCGCGGTCACGCCGACCGCCGCTGCGATCATCCGGCCGTACCAACCCCGCCCGTTGTGCCGCGCCATGTCCGCCCCTGTTCTGTTTCCGTGTCGTACCGCCGAGTTCCTGTGCACCTGTCAGGACGGGCCGGGTTGATCACGGGATCCCTCTGTTACCGATCACGGACAATTCCGGGGCGCTTCCGCGACAGAGCGGACCGAGCGTATATCCCCGAGCGGCACGCTCCCGCCTGCGCTACGGTGCCCGGATGCCTCTGTATCCGGAGCTCGAACCGTACGAGAACGGCATGCTCGACGTGGGCGACGGCAACCACGTCCACTGGGAGACCTGCGGCAACCCCGACGGCAAGCCCGCCGTCGTCCTGCACGGCGGCCCCGGGTCCGGCAGCACCCCGTACTTCCGGCGGCTGTTCGACCCGGCCGCCTACCGGATCGTCCTGCTCGACCAGCGCGGCAGCGGCCGCTCGATCCCGCACGCGAGCCGCCCCGACACCGACATGAGTGTCAACACGACGGGCCAACTCATCACCGATCTTGAGGAGTTGCGCCGTCACCTGGGCATCGACCGGTGGCTCGTGTGGGGTGTCTCCTTCGGGTCGGTGCTCGGACTGCGCTACGCCCAGACCCACCCGGGCGTCGTCTCGGAACTCGTGCTGACCGGGGTCGCCACCGGATCGGACGCCGAGGTCGAGCTGTTGACCCGGGGGCTCGGCCGGATCTTCCCCGAGGCCTTCGAACGGTTCCGGTCCGCGGTGCCCGAGGGCGAGCGCGACGGCAACCTCGCCGCCGCCTACAACCGGCTGCTCGAATCGCCCGACCCCGAGGTGCGGGAGCGCGCCGCGCGGGCCTGGACCGACTGGGAGACGGCCGTGATCCCCGCACCGCCGCGCTCGGTCACCCGCTACGAAGACCCCGTGTTCCGCATGGGGTTCGCCCGCACCGTCACGCACTACTGGGGCAACGGCCACTTCCTCGGCGGGGGTGCGGGCGGGGGCGAGGCCGCGAGCGGCGACGGTGTGATCCTGCGCGACGCGCACCTGCTCAAGGGCATCCCCGGCACGCTCGTCCAGGGCGAACTCGACTTCGGCAACCTCCTCGGCATCGTCTGGCGGCTCCATCACGCCTGGCCCGACAGCGAGTTGGTGATCGTGGGCGACACCGGGCACAACGCCGGGGCGGCGGGCGTGGCCGAGGCGATGGTGGCGGCCACCGACCGGTACGCCCGCGGCCCGGCGCCGGTCCGTCCCACGAGGAGGCACTGATGACGACACCACCGCCCCGACTGCGGCCGCTGCTCGACCAGTTCGACTTCGCCCGCGAGCGGCTCCTGCGCCGGCTGACCGGACCTGTCATGGACAGCGGCGACGGCACGGACACCCGGGTCGAACCCCTCACCGACGAGGAGTACTTCTGGGAACCCGTCCCCGGCTGCTGGTCCGTCCGCCGGCGCGCGGACGGGCCCGGACCCCGCGCGACCCTCCTGGCGGGCGGCGGCACCTGGGGGCGGGATGCCGCGGCCTACCCGCATCCGTGGCCGCCGCCGGTCACGACCCTCGCCTGGCGCCTGAGCCATCTCACCGAGATGCTGGCCCTCCGCGCCGACCACACCGCCGGAAGCCGCTCGGCGACCCGGGAGGAGCATCCCGTCGACGGGGACGCCGCCGGGGCCGTCGCGGCCTTCGCGGACGGCGCCGCCGCCTGGCGTCAGGCCCTGCTGGGCGCGGACGACGCGGCCCTGGACACGGTGGGGTACTGCGGCTACCCGTACGGCAGCGACGCGGAGGAGCCGTTCCTCGACATCGTGTGGTGGGTCAACCAGGAAGTCCTGCACCACGGCGCCGAGATCGCGCTCCTGCGCGACCTCTACCGCGCGGGCCGGCCGGCGACCTGACCGCAGCACGCGGAGGCTCGGGGTCACACTTCCAGCGACACGTACAGCCGGGTGTCGGCCAGCCGGAAGCCGCCCCTCCCGTACACGCGGCGCGAGCCGCCGCCCGAGTACGCGGCCACACCGACCGCGTGCCCCGGCCGAGCGGGGGCGCGGCCGGGTCGTGGGTGACCGCGGCGGCGACGCCCCGGCCCCGGCGCGCCGGGACGGTGCCGACGCCCACCGCCTCCGCGGTGCCCCCGGCGGGCGCCGAGCGGACGGCCCCGCCGGCACAGCCGTCGGCCGCGTCGCGGGTCACCGCCGCCCTCCCCGGTGCGCCGCAGCCGTGCCGCGCCCTGCGGCGACGGCGGGAACTCACCGCCGAAGGCCTCGGAGAGCGCGGTGTGGTCCGCGTCGGCGCCGGGCCGCTCCACCTCGACCGGCCCGGCGCCGGACCGGGACCGGGCGAGGTCGGCGTGGCCGGCGTACAGACCAGGTAGGTGTGCACCGCCTGCGTACGGACCTCCGCGAGCGAGGCGGGCCGTGTGCGGGACAGGCGTCGCCCCGCCCGGCGCCTCGGTGGAGATCGTCCGCGCCGGCCGGGGCAGCCGGCCCCCGCTGTCCACCGGTTGCCTGCACACCGGCGGACAAGCACGCTCATAGTGGTGTAAGGGTGGAATCGATGGAACCAGCGCGACAGGGCGGCGCCGCATCGCCGGCGGTGAGACCGGGCGATCTCTTCGACGCGTCCACCGACGCGACCGCGGTGATCTCGGAACACGGCGTCGTGGTCGGCTGGACCCGCTGCGCGACGGCACTGCTCGGCTACCCGGAACGGGAGGTCGTCGGGCGCTCCGCCGCGCCCTTGCTGGCCATGCCCGAGGACCCGGCCCGGCTCGCCGGCATCGTGGAGCGGTGCCTCGCCGGAAACGGCTGGAGCGGGCGGATCACCGTACGCCACCGGGACGGCCGCGCCTTCGACGTCGAGCTGCGCGTCTCCGCCTCCTTCCGGGTGGGCGCGGACGCGTGCTTCCTGGTGTCGGCGCGGGAACGGCACCGGCAGTGGACCATGGGCCAGTCCGTCCTCGACGGTTTCCTCACCCGCTCCCCGGTCGGCATGGCCGTCATGGACCGCGAGCTGCGCTACGTGTGGCTGAACGACACCCTGGAGCACTTCGGCGGGGTGCCCCGTGAGGAGCGGCTGGGACGGCGCCTGAGCGAGCTGCTCCCGGGACTTCAGGCAGAGGCCCTGGAGGGGCTGATGCGCAAGGTGTTCGCGACGGGACTGCCGGTCACCGACTACGAGTACGAGGGCTGGAGCTGGGCCGATCCGCACCGCCGGCACGCCTACTCGACCTCGTTCTTCCCCCTCGTCGACGCCGACGCCGCCATCACCGGCGTCTGCTACATGGTCCAGGACGTCACCGAGCGCTGGCACGCCCGGCAGTTGCTGACGCTGGTCAACGAGGCCGGCACGAGCATCGGCCGGACGCTCGACGTGGTGGCCACCGCCCAGGAACTCGCCGACTTCGCCGTCCCCCGCTTCGCCGACTTCGTCGTGGTCGACCTGCTGGAGCCCGTGCTCAGCACCGAGGGCCACGGCGCCTGGCTGCCCGACGCCGGCCCCGCGCCCGCCAAGCCGCTGATGTGCCGCGCGGCGATGCGCTCGGTGCGCGAGGGCTGCCCCGAGGCCGTCGCCCAGGTCGGCGACACCGTCGACTTCGTCCCGCCGCCGTACGACGCGAATCTGCTGATCGACGGCGAGCCGCTGCTCATCCCGGTCCTCGACCCCGCCGACGAGCAGTGGGTCACCCGGGAGCCCCTGCGGGCGGAGCGGATCCGGCAGTACGGCCTGCACTCGCTCATCGCCGCGCCGATGCGGGCCCGCAACACCGTCCTCGGCCTCACCACCTTCGCCCGCACCCTCAACCCGGTCTCCTTCGGCCCCGACGACGTCCTGGTCGCCCGCGAGCTGGTGGCCCGTGCGGCGGTGTGCGTGGACAACGCCCGCCGCTACACCAGGGAACACACCGCGGCCGTCACGCTCCAGCGCAGCCTGCTGCCCCCGACGCTGTCCGGCGGCACCGCACTCGACGTGGCCTCCACCTATCTGCCGGCGGACCTGTCCGGCGGCGTCGGCGGCGACTGGTTCGACGTGATCCCGCTGTCCGGCGCCCGGGTGGGCCTCGTCGTCGGCGACGTGGTCGGCCACGGCATCACCGCGGCGGCCAGCATGGGCCGGCTGCGGACGGCGGTGCAGACCCTCGCCGAGATGGAGATGCCCCCCGACGAAGTGCTCGCCCATCTCGACGACCTGGTGCTCCGGCTGAGCGACGCGGAGACCGCCGCCGGCGCGGCGGCCCGCTCCACGACCACCTTCATCGGCGCGACCTGCCTCTACGCCGTCTACGACCCGGTCAGCCGGCGCTGCACGATGGCCCGGGCCGGGCACCCGCCGCCCGTGGTCGTCACCCCCGACGGCGAGGCCGGCTTCCCGGAGATCCCCGCCGGGCCTCCGCTCGGGCTGGGCGGCATGTCGTTCGAGGCCACCGAGATCGAACTGGCCGAGAACAGCCTGCTCGGGCTCTACACCGACGGCCTCATCGAGGGCCCCGACCACGACGTGGAGCGGGGCATGGCCCGCCTGTGCGCGGTCCTCGCCCGCACCGGGGACGACCTGGGCGCGCTGTGCGCGTCCGCCGTGCGGCAGCTCGTGCCCGTGCCCCAGCCCGACGACATCGCGCTCCTGCTCACCCGCACCCACGTCCTCGGCGCGGACCGGGTCGCCTCCTGGGAGGTGCGGCCCGACCCGGCCGCCGTCGGCGACCTGCGCGCCCGGGCCACCCGGCAGATGCGCGACTGGGGCCTGGAGGAGCTGGCCCTGACGACCGAGCTCGTGGTGAGCGAACTCGTCACCAACGCCATCCGCTACGCCGCACCGCCCATCCGCCTCCGGCTGCTCCACGACGCCCGCCTCACCTGCGAGGTCTCCGACGCCAGCAGCACCGCGCCCCGGCTGCGGCACGCCCGCAGCACCGACGAGGGCGGCCGCGGGCTCTTCCTGGTCGCCCAGCTCGCCCTGCGCTGGGGCGCCCGCTACACGGACCAGGGCAAGATCATCTGGGCCGAACAGGACATCCCGGATCCCCTCCCCGATCCGCCCCCTGACCCGTGATTTGCCTTGGAGTGGACTCCAGGCGCCAGACTGTCGCCGACGCGACATCCGTACCGGACATCCGTACCGAGAACAGAACAGGACGGCGGCAGCCGATGGCAGCGACCAGCGGGCAGGGACACCCCCTGCCGTACGACACCTACCGCGAGGCCGTCGCCCGCGAAACCCTGCGTTTCGCCGCGGCGGTCGAGGACGCCGACCTCGCGAGCGCCGTGCCGGCCTGCCCCGGCTGGACGCTCGCCGACCTCACCCGGCACGTGGGCTCCCTCCAGCGCTGGTTCGCCGCGCTGCTGACCCAGCGCGTGCAGGACCCGCCGCGCAGCCGCGACGTGGAGCTGGGGCTGCCCGAGGACGAGCGGGAGTGGCCCGGCTGGGTGGCCGCCGGGGAGCCGGCCGTCGCGGCCGTCCTGCGGGACACCGACCCCGAGGCGCCGATGTGGGTCTGGGGCGCGGACCGCCGCGCGGGGTTCTGGGCGCGCCGGATGCTCTTCGAGACGCTGGTGCACCGGGTCGACGCGGAGCAGGCCGTGGGCGGTCGGGCGGGTGCGGAGGCGGACATCGAGCCGGCCCTCGCGGCGGACGGCGTGGACGAGTTCCTGGTCAACCTGCCCTACGCGGGCCTCTTCGCCCCCGGTGTGACCAAGCTGCGCGGCGACGGCGAGACGCTCGCGTTCGTGAGCACGGACACCGGCGAGGAGTGGCGGGTGCGCCTGGACCCGGACGGGTTCCGCCCGGTGCCGCGGGAGGACGCCGAGGCGACGGCGGTCGTGCGCGCCCCGGCTGCCGGCCTCCTGCTGCTCCTCTACGGCCGCCGCTCGTACCAGGAGCCGGGCTACGACGTCTCGGGACCCACCGCGGTCCTCGACAACTGGTTCGCCCACACCGCCTTCTGACGCTCACTCGGCCGTCGGCGGCGGGGCCGTCGGCGGCGGCTCGCCCGGCAGCAGGCACACCGCGAGGGCCGCGGTGTCGTCCTGGAGGCCGTGGTGCCCGTAGGCGAGCAGGTCGTCGTGGAGGCGCGCGAGCAACTCCACGGGCGGCAGCGGGCCCCAGGAGCGCACGCGCTCGGCCAGGGGATAGAACCTGCCCGACGCGTCCCGGGTCTCCGTGACACCGTCGGTGTACAGCAGCAGCTGATCGCCGGGCCAGAACGGGTAGACGTCGACGTGGTACGGGTTCGGGACCAGCATGCCGACGTTCAGCGGCGGCGCCGACCGCCCGCTGTCCAGCTCGCCCACCTCGCCGGCCCGCAGGCACAGCGGCGGCGGATGGCCGCAGTTGACGACGTAGACGAGTCCGCCGTCGGCCGGGATCTCGGCGAAGACCGCGGTGACGAACCGCTCGACGGTCTCGTCCCCGCCGAGCCGCTCCGCCCTGCGGGCCATGCTCGTCTCCATCCGGGCGGCGAGCGTGGCCAGGTCGGGTTCCTCGTACGCGGCCTCGCGGAACGCGCCGAGCAGGGTGGCGGCGGTCTCCACCGCGAGCAGTCCCTTGCCGCGCACGTCTCCGATGAGCAGGCGGACCCCGAAGCCGGTGGGGACGGCCTCGAAGAGGTCACCGCCGATCCGGGCCTCCGCGGCGGCCGAGAGGTAGAGGCTCTCCAGCTGAAGGTGCCCGATCCGGTGCGGCACCGGCCGCAGCAGGACGCGCTGCGCGATGTCGGCCACGAACCGGACGTCGGCGAGGGTGCGCTCGCGCCGGATCCGGTGGGCGGCCAGGACCGTGCCGAGGGCGCCCACCAGGGCCGTACAGATGTAGGAGGCGACGTAGTGCCGGTCCCACAGATAGCCGACGGACCGGCCCGCGCAGCACGGGGTGCCGGCCAGCACCCCCTCGAAGACCACGGAGAACACCGTGGCCACGGCGACGCCGACGGGACCGTAGGCGAAGGCCGCGAGGAGGGGTACGGCGATCAGCGCGTAGCTCACCGGCCAGTCAACCGGCGTCACGGGCTCCACGGCCAGTAAAGCCGCCACCCACAGGACCGGCAGCCAGCGCAGCCACAGGGGAGCCGTCGGCAGCCGGGTCCGCGGGTCGGCGAAGCTGTCCGACTCCCGGTCGGCGGGTTCGCGGCTCATCCGTCGCTCCGGGGCACGGACGATCCGGCTTCGGCCCCGCGGTGTGCCGTCTCTTCGGAGGGACGGCACACCTGACGGTTCGGCCTACGTGGTTCTCGCACCCGGACTCCTGTGTCACACGACCTCGACAGCCCTCCAGCCTGGCGGGTCGTGCCCCGGAATCCCGGTCATTGCTCCACCGGGCGGCATGTTCCGGACGGCTCAGCCGGTGCCGAAGCCGATCGCGAAGACGTGCAGCCCGCCGGAGGCGACGTCGGACGGCAGCCGCACGGCGGCGACCGTCCTGCCCGCGGCCAGCGCCACCGGCCTGGTGGCGAACACGTAGGTCGTGGTGGGGTCGGACGACGTGCCGGTTTGGTTGCGGTAGGACGTGGTCACCGCGATGGTGTTGTCCGCGAGCGGCGAGGCGCTGCCCGCCGCCAGCGTCCAGTCGGAGAAGGCCAGGGGCACCGACTGGGTCGTGCCGTCCGTGTACGTCACGGTCGCGGTGCCGGAGGCCGGGCCGTTGTTGGCGGCGCCCAGGAAGGAGATGGCGCCGGAGCCCGACACCCGTACCGTCTGCCCGTTCGCCACGTAGTTGTCCGCGGCGCCGGCCGCCGCCTTCGGCCAGGTGAAGGTGACCCCGCCGGCCGCGACCTTCGCGCCCGGGGTGACACCCTGCCCGGCCAGGGCGCGCGCCGAGTAGCTGAAGCCCGCGCCGTCGAAGTTCGCCGAGCCGGCCGCGGTGTCTGCGGAGGTGCCCACGTCGGTGTACGACGGCGCGCCGGGGTAGGAGCGCGGCGCGGCGGATGCGTCCGACGCCCACGAGGTGTTGGCGGAGGTGCCCAGCACATACGTGAGGGTGCCGCCGCCGGTGAGGGCGCCGTCGGGTGCGTGCGCCGCGTTCCACGCAGTGCCGTTCCAGGTGGCCGACTGGACGTAGGGGGCGTCGTCGGCGGCGCCGGTTCCGTTGACCGTGAGGGTGTGGCCGGACGGCAGGGTGATCACGGCCTGGGTGAACAGCGGGCTGCCGAGGGCCAGATCGGCGGTGCCCGGGGTCTCCGGGTACATGCCGAGGGCGGACCACACGTACCACGAGCTCATCTCGCCCAGGTCGTCGTTGCCGGCCAGGCCCGACGGGCTGTCGGTCCAGATCTGGTCCTGGACCTGCCGGACCACCGCCTGCGTCCGGTACGGCCGGCCGATGTAGTCGTACTCCCAGGGGATGTTGAGGCTGGGCTCGTTGCCCAGGTTGGTGTAGCCGCCGGCCCCGGTCAGCGAGGACAGGTCCTGGTCCAGGAACTTCGCCAGCGCCGCGTCGCCGCCCATGGCGGTGGCCAGGCCGCGCACGTTGAACGGCACCATCGGCGTGTACTGCCAGGAGTCGCCCTCGACGAAGTTCTTGCCCGAGGTCGGTGAGAAGCCCGAGGTCCAGGTGCCCGAGGCGTCGCGCGGCTGGACGAAGCCGCTGCCGTAGTGGAACAGGTTCTGCCAGTCCTGGGCCCGGTTCGCGAACCGCTGCTGGTCGGCGCCGTGGCCGAGGGCTCCGGCGAGCGCGGACAGGGCGAAGTCCGCCGAGTCGTACTCCAGCGTGGTGGACGCGGGGCCGTAGAAGTTGCAGCAGCCGTACTTGCCGTTGCTGGGCAACCGGCCGGTCTGTTCCAGGTAGTTGAGGCCCGGGCGGTTGTTGTTGGCCGTGGTGGCCTCCGCGATCAGACCGTTGAGGGCGGCGGCGGTGTCGAAGCCGCGGGCGCCGAAGGCGTAGTAGTCGGCGATGATCTCGTCCGCGGGGTCGCCGACCATCACGTACGTCTCGCCGTTGTTCTCCGACCACTTGGGGAACAGCCCGGTCTGGCGGTAGTCGTCGACCATCGACTGCGCGGTGTCGGAGGCGGCCTTCGGCGCGATCAGGGCTTCGAGCTGGGCCTGCGAGCGGTAGACGTCCCAGCCGGAGTAGTTGGCGTAGGCGGCGGTGTGTCCCTTGTCGACGGTGTGGGGCTTGCCGTCGAAGCCGGGGTAGTGGCGGTCGGTGTCGCTGATGACGTTCGGGTGCAGCAGGGCGTGGTAGAGCGCCGTGTAGAAGACGGTCTGCTGAGCCGCCGTGCCGCCCGCGATCCGCGCCCGGCCGAGGAGCGACTTCCACGAGGTGTGCGCCGCGTCGCGCACCGTGGCGAAGCTCCAGCCGGGGTTCTCCGCCGTGCGGTTGCCTACCGCGCCGGCGGCCGACACGTACGAGATGCCGACCTTGGCCTGAACGGTGCGGTGGGCGGAGGTGTCGAACGTGACGTAGCCGTCGGTGCCGCTCGCGGCTTTGGCGAAGGAGTGGGCCGGGCCGGGGACGACGCCGTGCAGCACGGGCTTGTTCGGCGCCTCGGGGGTGCCGGCCGGGACGTCGGTGCGCGGCGTGGTGGGCGCGGCGGCGGCCGGGGCGGTGCCGCTGTGCTTGAACGGCTGGTCGAAGACCATGTCGAAGTAGACGGTGTAGGAGTTGCCCTCGCCGCAGAAGTTGCCGCTGGTGACGCTGCCGCGCACTTCCTTGCTGTTCACCACGTGGAACTGGGCTGCGGTGTCCCCATTTTGACTGTTCGTCAGTTTGAACAGGAGGTTCGCCTGGCTGGTGGCCGGGAAGGTGAAGCGCGCCATGCCGCTGCGGGTGGTCGCGGTCAGCTCCGTCTTGACGCCGTTGTCCAGCGACACCGTGTACGAGCCCGGGGAGGCGGACTCGTGGGCGTGCGAGAAGCTGTCCGTGGCGCGGGCGTCCACCGTGCCGAGGGTCGGCAGGACCGGGATGTCGCCGCCCGCCCGGCACCCCGGTCCGGCGATGTGGGTGAGGCCGAAGCCGGTGATGGCCGAGTCGTTGTACTCGTAGCCGCCGCCGTCCGGCTTGTGCGGGGTGTCGGGGCTCCACTGGACCATCCCGAACGGGGTGTCGGCGCCGGGGAAGTCGTCCGCGGCGTTCGAGGTCCCGATGAAGGGGTTCACGAGGGAGGCGGGATCGGCGACCAGCCGGGGCGCGCCCGCGGCGGCGTGCGCGGGAGCTGCGGCGACGCCCACCACGAGGGCGCCGACGGCCAGTACGGACGGGAGTCGGAAGGGCGGCAGAACGCGGGCCGGGAACAGGCGAGTTCTGCCGTCTGCTCTGAGTCGGGTGGATCGAGTCATCGTGACCGTGTCCCTTCGACAACGTTGTCCCGAAAGCTGGCGCCTTCCGTCCCTGCTGTCAAGGACGCGCGACTGACGTGACGTCATGTTTCGTGTCCACCGCACACATTGACTCAATCCCGGAGCTTCTCATAAGGCAAAAGGCAACAAATCTTGACGCGGGTCATCGGCGTGCGTAGCTTCCGCAACGGCCGTCGCAGGGAGGAGCCCAGCATGCGGGGAAACCGCAGAGGACCGAGACCGCTCGCGTCGTTCCTGGCCGTCGTCGTGCTCCTCCTGGGCGCCGCGCTCGGCCTGCCCGGCACCTCGCGGGCCGCCGGCGCCCAACTGCCGTGCGACATCTACGGCGGCGCCGGTACGCCCTGCGTCGCCGCGCACAGCACCGTGCGCGCGCTCTTCTCCGCCTACGACGGCCCGCTGTACCGGGTCACCCGCGCCTCCGACGGCGCCGGCGCCGACATCGGCCTGCTGGCGCCGGGCGGTTACGCCGACGTGGCGCAGCAGGACCGGTTCTGCGCCGACACCACGTGTGCCGTCACGCGGATCTACGACCAGACCGCACGCCACAACGACCTGACGCCGGGTCCGGCGGGCACCTCAGGGATGGGCGCGGACCGGGGCGCGGACGCCGCCGAGATCGCCGTCACCGCCGGCGGCCACAAGGTGTACGGCGTGTGGATCTCGCCGGGAGTCGGCTACCGCTCCACCGGAGCCGCCTCCGGCGTCGCGGTCGACGGCCGGCCGGAGGGCGCGTACATGGTGGCCAGCGGCACCCACGTGGGCTCCGCGTGCTGCTTCGACTACGGCAACGCCGAGAGCACCCCGGCCGACACCGGCAACGGCCACATGGACGCGGTGAGCCTCGCGACCACCTGCTACTTCGCGCCGTGCACCGGCTCCGGCCCCTGGGTCGAGGCCGACCTGGAGAACGGCATGTTCCAGGGCGACAACGGCTCCAACACGGCCAACCGGGGCAACGGCAGCACCTACGTCACCGCGGCGCTGAAGAACGACGGGCAGACCCGGTACGCGCTCAAGGGCGGCGACGCACAGGCGGGCGGGTTGACGACCTGGTGGGACGGCTCCCTGCCCACCCGCGGCGGCTATCGGCCCATGCACCAGGAGGGCGGGATCATCCTCGGCACGGGCGGCGACAACAGCAACTGGAACATGGGTACCTTCTTCGAGGGCGTGATGGTCGCCGGCTACCCGAGCGACGCCGCCGAGAACGCGGTCCAGGCGAACGTCGTCTCCGTCGGCTACGCGGGCGAGACGAACGTCCCCAACGGCCCCCAGGGCACCATCACCGGCCCGGGCGGCACCTGCGTCGACGTGGCCGGCGACGACACCGGCACCGACGGCACGGCCGTCCAACTCTGGGGCTGTCAGTCCTGGGCCGAGGACCAGCACTGGACCCACCGCGCCGACGGCAGCCTCGCCACCATCGGCCGCTGCCTGGACATCAATGGCAACGGGACGGCTGCCGGGACGCAGGTGGAGTTGTGGGACTGCAATGGCGTGGGTGGGCAGAAGTGGGTGCAGCAGGCGGACGGTTCGTTGTTGAATCCTCAGTCGGGGCGGTGTCTGGACGCGCCGGACGGGGCGACGGCGAACGGCACCCGGCTGCGGATCTGGGACTGCAACGGCTCGGCGGCCCAGAAGTTCCGGTTGGGGTGAGGCCGGGCCGGGGTCAGAGGATCTCCTCTTCCTCCGGGACCACGACCTGGTCGATCATGTGCTGGATCTGCTCGGCCGGCAGGGCCACCGCCAGCGCCCAGTAGTAGACGACGAGGCTGAAGGCGGCGGTCACACCGATGTCCCACCACAGCGGGAACCAGGGGTGCTTGAGCGGTCCGAAGTCGCTGAGGTAGACGATGAGACCCATCCCGACCAGGTAGACCGGCAGCCACTGGGCGGCGCGCAGGTCCAGTTGGGGCGTGATGGGGTTCATCCTGAACACACGGTTGGCGATCAGGATGACGTAGCCGAGGAGGATGGCGACGCCCAGCTTCCAGTCGGTGGTCCAACCCGACCACAGGATCAGCAGGTTGGCGACGACGAAGGCCAGAGGTGACATCCAGCTGCCGCCTGGTAGCCGGTACGGACGGTGGGCCTGCGGCAGCCGGTTGCGGAACACCCCGAAGGACAGTGGCGCGCCGGCGTACATCAGCACGCTCGCGCTGGTGATGAGTCCGACGAGGGAACGCCAGCTGGGGAACGGCAGGAAGCAGACGCAGCCGGTCACGAACGCGGCGATCAGTCCGACCCAGGGGACACCGCGCCGGTTGGTGGCCTCGAAGGCGGAGGGCACGTAGCCGTTGCGGCTCAGGCCGTAGGAGACCCGGGAGGAGCCGGTGATGTAGATCAGACCCGTGCCGGCAGGGGAGATCACGGCGTCCAGATACAGGACCGCGGCCAGCCAGCCGAGGCTGATGAGCGTCGCGACCTGGGCGAACGGCCCGCTCAGGGCGGTGAACGCCGAAGTGGCCCAGTGGCCGCCGATCTGGGAGGCGGGCAGCGCGGCGAGGAACACGACCTGGAGTCCGACGTAGATGAGGATGCCGAGGATGATCGAGCCGATCACGGCACGCGGGATGTCCCGCTTGGGGTTGGCGCTCTCGCCGGCGAGCTGGTCGGCCTGCTCGAAACCCAGCAGCGCGAAGATGATGCCGCTGGTGGAGACGGCGGACAGGATGCCCTTGGCGCCGTACGGGTCGAAGCCGTCGGCCGCGGTGAAGTTGGCGGTGTGGAACTGGGCGACGGCGAACACGAAGATGGTCAGCAGCGGGATGCCGACCTTCCACCACGTCGCCGCGCTGTTGGTGCGGGCCAGCAGCCGGATGCTGAGGAAGTTGATCGCCGTGATGACGGCCATCAGCCCGACCGCGATGGCGATACCGGGCGGGGTGAGGACGTGCTCGCCGCTCCTGACCTTCTCCCAGCCGCTCGCCCAGGAGTAGTGCTGGGCGTAGGTGATCATCGCCAGCACCTCGATCGGCGCCACCGTGGCCGCCTGGAGCCAGGAGAACCAGCCGAAGGAGGCCCCGGCGGCACCGCCGAACGCGTAGTGCGGGAAGCGGGCGGTGCCGCCCGACACCGGGTACATGCCGCCCAGCTCCGCATGCACCAGCGCCAGGATCAGGATCGCGACACCGCCGATGGCCCACGAGATGATCGCCGCCGGTCCGGCCGCCGCCAACGCCCCCTGTGCGCCGAACAGCCAGCCCGATCCGATGATCGAGCCCTCCGAGGCCCAGATCAGCCCGACGAACCCGATCTCGCGCCGCAGCCCGGGCCGCTGGGTCTTCGGACCAGGCGTCGCATCGGACACGGCCATGGCGCGCACCCCCTCATATAGGGTGAATGTCATCACCATCGTGCCACGGTGACGGGCTTTTGGCCGTGGCCGCGCGGGCACTTTCCGGGGAGGCGGGGCTCAGCCGGCGGCGGGTCGCGGGCCCGCCGGCGCGGCACCGCTGACCGCCGCGTCGTACAGGGCCCGGGTGGCGGTGCCGAAGTAGGCGCTGTAGGAGACCTGGGGCGTGTTGCCGCCCGTGTGATAGCCGCCGATCACGCCGATGACGGCCCAGCCGTCCGGCAGGGGAAGCAGCATGGGGCCGCCGCTGGTCCCGCCCACGAAGGCGTCGCAGGCGATGCGCGGGAAGGTGCCCGGGTCGGCCGGGTCGTCGCTGTCCCACCGGGTGGTCCAGCTCCAGCACTCCAGCGGCTTCTCGGCCCCCGCCGGGTAGCCGATCATCCGCACCGGGGCGTGGTAGTAGCCGGTCCCGGTGAGCAGCCGTACGCCGCCGACCGCGTCCTGGAGCAGGGTTCCGTCCTCGTTGGGTTCGGTGACGGCGAAGGCGAAGTCGTACGCGGCTCCGGCGTGCTCGCCCAGGTCGTAGTACGCCTGCGACACATAGACGCCGTTGGTGCGCACCGGGAAGACCCCGAAGGGCTTTTGTGTGTCGTGGTATTGCGGGACGAAGGCCAGGTGCCGCTTCGGCGAGGTGCCGGCGTACCCCTTCAGACAGTGTCCGGCGCTCAGCACGAGGTCGCGCCCGGGACTGCGCACGACCGAGCCGCTGCAGGTGCGGCCGGTCCCGGTGGCGTCGGTCCAGAAGAAGGTGCCCGCCTGCGGGATGCCGTCGAAGCTCCGGCTCGGCGGGATGTACTCGCCCGGCTGCGGCCCGTCCACCGCGGGGGACGCGGAGTGCGCCGCCGCACCGCCCTCGGCGCCCTTGAGGACGTCGGCGGGCAGGGCGGCGGCCATCCGGGCCGGGCTCCAGTAGGCGTCGAGCTGTTCGGCGACCGGGTTGGGGCCGGCCGTGGTGCTGTCGGCGGATGCCGTCGTGGTGAGTCCGGCACTGATCAGCAGGGCTGCCGCGCAGCCGGTGGCGTAACGGACGAATCTGGTCCCGAGCAACATCAGGTCCCCTCAGGGCGGCCGCAGGTGACGGCTCACCATAAGCCCGCGGCCCCGCGCGTCACAGCGTGCACGGCCGAATCCGGCTAGGCCGGGTGTCGGACGGCCGACGGACCGTCAACTTCCGTCGACCGGCCGGGTGTACGGGGTGTGAACCGCTCAGGCTCGTCCGGCGGCGGGCCGGGCTCGGACGGTCACGACAGCGCCCGGTGCGCGCTCTTGAGGGCCTCGCGGAAGTGGGTGACCTCCTGCGGCGTCAGGTCCTGGAGCATGCGGTGTTCGAGTTCGCGGGCCGGTTCGGCGTAGGCGCTCAGGAGGTCGCGGCCCGACTCGGTGAGGAGGATGACCTTCTCCCGGCGGTTGCGGGGATTCGGCTCACGGCGGATCAGATCGCGGGCCTCCAGGGCGCGGACCATGTCGGCCATGGACTGGGCCGTGACGAAGGAGTCCCGGGCCAACCGGGCGGCGGAGACGCCGTCGTGCCGGTCCAGCACGGTGAGGGCGGTGTACTGCAGCGCGGTGATGCCGGCCGGCCTGACCAGTTCCTCCAGCCGGGCACGGACCACGAGTTCGGTGCGCTTGAGCAGGTAGAGGACGGACGGGCCCGCCTCGGCAGGGCCCGCCTCCCGGGGGCCCGCTTCCCCCGTGGCTTGTGCCGTCGCGGGTTTCGTCGGTCGCGTCATGCCGTGCCTTTCCGGTGCCTTCCCCGATGCCGATCCGAGTCGCAGCGGCCAGCCTAAGCCATTGACAGGATTCCTGTCGGAAGAGAACACTGGCACAACCAACAGGATTCCTGTCGATCTGTTCGACCGGACTCCAGGAAGGCCGACCGTTCCCAAGGAAGAGGCGCATTCATGGATCTGCACGGCAAGGTCGCCGTCGTCACCGGCAGCGGTCGTGGGCTCGGTCTGGCCTACGCCCGGGCCCTCGCCGCGGCCGGGGCCCGCGTCGTCGTCAACGACCTCGACCCCGGCGCCGTCGACGCCGCCGTGGACGGCATCACCGCAGCGGGCGGCACCGCCGTGGGCGTCGTGGCGGCGGTGGGGGACAGCGAGGCGGCCGAGCGGCTCGTCGAGACCGCCGTGACGGAGTTCGGGCGGCTCGACGTCCTCGTCACCAACGCCGGCATCCTCCGCGACCGGGTGCTGTGGAAGATGACGGACGACGACTTCGACGCCGTCGTCACGGTGCATCTGCGCGGCACCTTCACCTGCGCGCGCGCCGCCGCGGTGCGCATGCGCGAGCAGGGCACCGGCGGCCGTATCGTCCTCATCTCCTCCCCGGCCGGCCAGCGCGGCAACTTCGGCCAGACCAACTACGCCGCCGCCAAGGCCGGCATCGTCGCGATGGCCCGCACCTGGGCCCTGGAGCTGGCCCGTGCCCGGATCACCGTCAACGCCGTCGTCCCGGTCGCGGCCACCGAGATGACCAAGACCATCCCCGCCTTCGCACCGCTCATCGAGGAGTCCGAGCGCACCGGCGCCCCGCTGCCCGCCTGGCTGCGCCGGGACGAGGGCCTCGGCACCGTCGAGGACGTCGCGAGCCTGATCACCTACCTCGCGTCGGACGCCGCCGAGGACGTCACCGGGCAGGCCATCGGCATCGGCGGCGACCGGCTGGCCCTGTGGGCCCACCCCCGGGAGAAGTCCGTCGACTTCGCCGACGGCGGCTGGAGCGCCGACGCCATCGCCGAGCGCTGGCACGCCGGCGTGGGCGCCGAGCCCGAGACCTACGGCATCCCCGCTCCCCAGGTACCGGAGGCATGACATGGGTGACAGGCACCGTGCGACGATCGATGTCGGTGCGCTGACCGCCATCGACGTCCACACCCACGCCGAGGTGTCCAAGGACGGCCACGCCTCGCTCAGCCCCGAACTCCTCGGCGCCTCCGCCGCGTACTTCAAGGCGCACGGCCACCGGCAGCCCACCGTCGAGGAGACGGCCGCCCACTACCGTGAACGCCGCATGGCCGCCGTGGTGTTCACCGTCGACGCCGAGCACGCCACCGGCCGTCCCCGCATCGCCAACGAGGAGATCGCCGAGAGCTGCGCGGCCCACGCCGACGTCCTCCTCCCGTTCGCGAGCGTCGACCCGCACAAGGGCCGCGCCGGCGTACGGGAGGCCCGGCGCCTGGTGACGGAGTACGGGGTGCGCGGCTTCAAGTTCCACCCCAGCCTCCAGGGCTTCTCGCCCGACGACCGGATGGCCTACCCGCTGTACGAGGCCATCGAGGAACTCGGCGTACCGGCCCTGTTCCACACCGGCCAGACCGGCATCGGCGCCGGCGTCCCCGGTGGCGGCGGCATCCGGCTGAAGCACTCCGACCCGATGCTCGTCGACGACGTCGCCGTGGACTTCCCCGAGCTGCGGATCATCCTCGCGCACCCGTCGTTCCCCTGGCAGGACGAGGCACTGGCGGTCGCCACGCACAAACCGCACGTCTACATCGACCTGTCGGGCTGGTCGCCGAAGTACTTCCCGCCGCAGCTGGTGCGCTACGCGAACACCCTGCTGAAGGACAAGGTGCTCTTCGGCTCCGACTACCCCGTGATCACGCCCGACCGGTGGCTCGCCGACTTCGCCGCCCTTGACATCAGGCCCGAGGTCAGGCCCAGGATCCTCAAGGAGAACGCCGCCCGACTGCTCGGCCTGCTCAAGGACTGAGGGAGACGCCGTGTTGAACCGAGGCATCGGATCCTGGCCCGCCCGCCGGGCCCGCAAGACCCCGGACCGGATCGCGATCGTCCACGAGGACGACGAGATCACCTACCAGGCGCTGCACCAACGGGTCCTGCGTCTCGCCCACGTGCTGCGCTCCCTCGGGGTCGCGCGCGGCGACCGCGTCGCCCACCTGGGCCGCAACCACCCCGCCCACCTGGAGACACTGTTCGCGGCGGGCGTGCTCGGCGCCGTCTTCGTCCCCCTCAACACCCGCCTCGCGGCAGCGGAGTTGGCGTACCAGCTCACCGACTCCGGAAGCACGGTCCTGGTGCACGACCCCGAGCTCGGCGACACGGCCGCCACGGCGGCCGCGGACACCGGGGTGCGCCACCGCATCACCCTCGGCCCGGCCGCTCCCGGCGCCCTCGGGTACGACGACCTGCTCGCCGGTGCCGCGGCCGACCCGCTGGACGAGGCCGTGGCCCCGGACGACCCCTGCATGATCATGTACACCTCGGGGACCACCGGCCGTCCCAAGGGCGCCGTCCTGACCCACGCCAACATCACCTGGAACAGCGTCAACGTCCTCGTCGACAGCGACCTGGCCGGCGACGAGGTCACCCTGGTCGTCGCCCCGCTGTTCCACACCGCCGCGCTGAACATGACGTGTCTGCCCACCCTCCTCAAGGGCGGCCGGGTCGTCCTGATGGGCGCCTTCGACGCCGAGCGGGTGCTGGAGGTGGTCGAGCGCCGGCGCGTGACGTACCTGTTCGGGGTGCCCACGATGTACGACGCCCTGGCCGCGCGTCCCCGGTGGACGACGACGGACCTGTCCAGCCTGCGCACCCTGACCTGCGGCGGCGCGCCGGTGCCCGCCCGCACCATCGACACCTACCTCGCGCGCGGGCTGGCCTTCAGCCAGGGCTACGGGATGACCGAGGCGTCCCCCGGCGTCCTCTTCCTGGACCGTGAGCAGACCTCGGCGAAGGCGGGCTCCGCGGGTGTGCCGCACTTCTTCACCGACGCGCGCGTGGTGCTCCCCGACGGCCGTGCGGCGCGGCCGGGGGAGCGGGGCGAGATCCTCGTCGACGGCCCGAACGTCATGGCCGGTTACTGGAACCGCCCGCAGGACACCGCGGCCGCCCTCACCGACGACGGCTGGCTGCGCACCGGTGACGTGGCACGCACCGACGACGACGGATATGCCTACATCGTCGACCGGGTCAAGGACATGTTCGTCTCGGGCGGCGAGAACGTGTACCCGGCCGAGGTGGAGGCCGCCCTGCTGACCCACCCCGCCGTCCGCGAGTGCGCGGTCGTCGGTGTGCCGCACGAGGTCTGGGGCGAGGTCGGCCACGCGGTCCTGGTCCTGGACCCCGGGGCCCGCGCCGACGTCGGCGAGATCCTCGCCCACGCACGGACCCTGCTGGCCAAGTACAAGATCCCGCAGACGGTGACCCTCGCCGAGAGTCTGCCCCGTACGGCCTCGGGAAAGATCGTCAAGGCCGCCGTACGGGCCTCCTACGCCCAGTCCTGATCCGACCAGTACCCAGGAAAGGCAGCACCCCCATGCCCACCGAAGCACGCGGTCTCGAAGAACTCCTCGCCCTCGCCGGCCGTGACCTCGGCCGTACCGACTGGCTGGAGATCACCCAGGAGCGCGTCGACACCTTCGCCGACGCGACCGGTGACCACCAGTGGATCCACACCGACCCGGAGCGGGCGAAGACGGGCCCCTTCGGCGGGCCCATCGCCCACGGCTATCTCACCCTCTCCCTGATCATCCCGCTCTTCGGCGACCTGCTGCGCATCACCGGCATCTCGATGAGCGTCAACTACGGCCTGGAGAAGGTCCGTTTCCCCGGCCCTGTGCCGGTCGGCGCGAAGATCCGGCTGCACGGCGTCGTCGACTCCGTGGCGGAGGTCAAGGGCGGCGGCGTCCAGATGCTGCTGACCTTCACCGTCGAGGCCGAGGGCAGCCCCAAGCCGGTGTGTGTGGCGCAGGCGGTCTACCGGCACTACGCCTGAGGCACGGCGTCGCCGCGCAGGCCCGCGACCAGGAGTGCGACCAGACGGCGGGCGTCGTAGCGCGTGTCGCTCTCCGCGCCGACGCAGAGGTTGCCGACGCCGCGCATGAGTTGGTAGGCCGTCAGGCCCGGCCGGATCTCGCCGGCCGCGGCCGCGGCGTCGAGCAGCTCGGCGCAGACCGGCAGGAGGCGGTCGAGGAAGTAGGAGTGCAGCGCCTCGAAGCCGGTGTTGTCGGACTGGAGGACGGCGGCGAGGCCGTGCTTGGTGACCAGGAAGTCCACGAAGAGGCCGATCCAGCGGCCGAGCGCGGCGTGCGGACTCCCGGCGGCCGCCAGCAGGCGCGGACCGGCCTCGGCGAGGCTCTCCACCTGGTGCCGGTAGACGGCGATGATGAGCTCCGCGCGGGTCGGGAAGTGCCGGTAGATCGTGCCGAGCCCGACCCCGGCCCGCGCCGCGATGTCACGGACCGGCGCGTCGACGCCCGAGGTGACGAACACCTGCGCCGCCGCGTCGAGCAACGTCTCCTTGTTGCGCAGGGCGTCCTTGCGCTGGGTGCCCGTGCGCCGGGCGTCCTTCGCGCGCGGGGGCGGGGTCCCGCGCTCCGCGTCCTCGTGGCTGCCGTCGTTCACCGCGTCGCTCCTCCGCTGCCGGCCTGTGCGCCTGCTCGCCTTGCTAAGCGGAACCGTGTTCCGTATCGTCATTACCGGAACACGGTTCCGTTTGCTCATGGTGTCAGAGCGGCGGCCGGCAGCCAAGTCGTGCCCTGCCGCCCGGCACCCTCCCTGTTGAGGAGAACGGTCATGCAGTACCGCACCCTGGGCCGCACCGGCGTACAGGTCAGCACCCTCGCACTCGGCGCGATGAACTTCGGCGCGATGGGGCGCACCACCCAGGACGAGGCCACCGCCCTCGTCGACACCGCCCTCGATGCCGGGATCAACGTCATCGACACCGCCGACGTGTACAGCGCCGGAGAGTCGGAGGAGATGGTCGGCAAGGCCCTCGCCGGCCGCCGTGACGACATCGTGCTGGCCACGAAGGCGGCCCTGCCGATGGGCGACGAGCGCAACCACCGGGGCGGCTCGCGCCGCTGGCTGGTCACCGCGCTGGACAACAGCCTGCGCCGGCTCGGTGTGGACCACGTCGACCTCTACCAGATCCACCGCTGGGACCCGGACACCAGCGACGAGGAGACGCTGTCGGCCCTGACCGACCTGCAACGCGCGGGAAAGATCCGCTACTTCGGCTCCTCGACCTTCCCGGCGTACCGCATCGTGCAGGCCCAGTGGGCCGCCCGCGACCATCACCTGAGCCGTTACGTCACCGAACAGCCCAGCTATTCCGTCCTCCAGCGCGGCATCGAGGCCCATGTGCTGCCGGCGGCCGAGGAGTACGGGCTCGGGGTGCTGGTCTGGAGTCCGCTGGCCTCGGGCTGGCTGTCGGGCGCCGTCCGCGCGGGCCGGGACGTCAGCACCCACCGCGCGACCTTCCTGCCCCGGCGCTTCGACACCACGATCCCCGCCAACCGGGCCAGGCTGGAGGCCGTCGAGAAGCTGGTGAAGGTCGCCGACGAGGCCGGTCTGACCCTGATCCAGCTCGCGCTCGGCTTCGTCACCGCGCATCCCGCCGTGACCAGCGCCCTCGTCGGCCCGCGCACCCTGGACCACCTGCACGCCCAACTCGCCGCAGCCGACACCGTGTTGCCGCCCGACGTGCTCGACGCCGTCGACGCGATCGTCGCCCCCGGTACCGATCTGGCCCCGGACGAGAAGTCCGACACCCCGCCGGCGCTGCTCGACCCGGCCCTGCGCCGGCGCCGCTGATCCGCAGACGACCGAAGAGGCATACTCATGACACCCACCCCCCGGCCCCGCTTCGGGATCATGACCGCGCCGATGCAGGTGACGTACGACGACGTCCTGCGGGTCTGGCGCGAGGCGGACGCCATCCCCGAGATCGAGCACGCCTGGCTGTTCGACCACCTCATGCCGATCGCCGGCGACCCGGACGGCCCGATCCTCGAAGGCTGGACCCTGCTCGCCGCCCTGGCCGCGCAGACGCGGCGGCTGCGGCTCGGCCTCCTGGTGACCAGCAACCGCTTCCGGCCGCCCGCGATGCTGGCCAAGATCGCCACGACGGTCGACGTCGTCTCCGGCGGACGGCTGGACTTCGGCATCGGCGTCGGCTCACGGCCTTACCCGCCCGAGGCCCGGCGCGAGTATCCGGCACACGGCCTGCCCTTCCAGGACACGGCGGACGCCGTCGAAAGCCTCGCCGAGGCCTGCGCGCTGATCCGCCGCCTGTGGACCGAGCCCGCACCCTTCGACTTCCACGGCACCCAGCACCGGCTCACCGGAGCCTTCGCCAACCCCAAGCCGGTCCAGCGCCCCCACCCGCCGATCCTCGTCGGCGGCCGCTCGGCCGCGACCCTCCGCGTGGTCGCCGAGCACGCCGACGCCTGGAACATCCCCGGCGGTGACATCGCCGACGCCGTCCGGCGCAGCGCCCTGCTGGACCGCGCGTGCGCCGAGATCGGCCGCGACCCGGCCACGATCACCCGCTCGATGCACCTGCCCGTCTCCTACGACCGCCCCGACACCACCCGCGACGCCGTCGCCGAGGCCCTCGACGCCGGCTTCCGGCACATCGTCCTCGGCCTGCCGGCGCCGTACCCGGTGGGTGTCGCCCGGTGGGTCACCGACGAGGTCATCGGCGCGGAGGCGGTCGCGTAGGGCAGGGCAGGCGGGCCGAAGTCAGGCGAGGCCGCGCAGCATCAGGTTCCAGTAGAGGAACGGCAGTCCGTACCGCTTGAGGTACCACATGTCCCGGCGCTCGCGGGTCGTGTCGACGAGGGGGAAGGTGGGACGGGGCCGCAGCGTGTAGTCGAACTCGGCGAGCAGCATGCTGTGCCGTGACGTGGTGATCGGGCAGGACGAGTATCCGTCGTACGACGCGGGCAGCGCGCCCGTGCCCGCCAGGCTCGCGGCGACGTTGCGCGCGACGACCGGCGCCTGCTTGCGGATCGCGGCCCCGGTCTTGGAGTTGGGCGAGGAGCCGGCGTCACCGAGGGCGAAGATCTCGGGGTGGCGCACATGGCGCAGGGTGTGCCTGTCGATCTCCACGTACCCGGCGGGATCGGCCGGATCGGCCAGCGGCGTCGCCTTGAGCCAGTCGGGCGCCGACTGCGGCGGCACCAGGTGCATCATGTCGAAGCGGATCGAGTCCCTGGCACCGGACGCGTGGTCGACGACGACGGCGGCGCGGCCGTCCGGATCCACCTCGGTCAGCTCGCTGTTCGTGCGCACCTCGATGCCGTAGCGGGCCGCGACCCGCTCCAGTTCCCTCGCGAACACGGGAACCCCGAACATGCCCGGCGTGGGCAGCACGAGCACCACCCGTATGTCCTTCAGGACTCCCTGCTCGCGCCAGTGGTCCGCGGCGAGGTAGGCGATCTTCTGTGGCGCTCCACCGCACTTGATCGGGCCCGCCGGCATGGTGAACACGGCGGTGCCCGAGCGCATCGAGCGGATCAACTCCCAGGTCTTGGGAGCAAGTTCGTACGTGTAGTTGCTGGAGGTGTGCGGTGTCGTGACGGCCTCGGCCATCCCGGGCACCCGGTCCCAGTCGAGCTGGATGCCGGGGCAGACGACGAGCCGGTCGTAGCCGAGGGTCCTGCCGTCGGAGGTACCGACCGTCCGCTGCCCGGGGTCGACGCTCTCCGCGCGGCCGCGGATCCAGGAGACGCCTCGCGGCAGCACGGACCGCTGCGGGCGGGCGCTGGTCCGGGCGCCGGCCCGGCCTCCGCCGACCAGCGTCCACAGCGGCTGGTAGTAGTGCGTCGCCGACGGCTCGACCAGCCCGATGCCGTCGACACCGCCGCGCCGCAGGCGGGCCGCGACGCTGATGCCGGCGCTCCCGCCGCCCACGATCAGGACCCTGTGGTGAGCGTCGATCGTCATGTGCGCCTTCCCTCGTGCGTCCGTCCGAGTTAATGTACGTACATTAGCTTTCCAAATGTACGTACACAAGAACGGTGATCGCGGGTGAAGGGCATGGGTGGTGAGCGGCATGGGTGAGGACCCCACTGCCTCGGCGAGCCGGGGCGGGACTCCGCTGTGGCGGCATGTGCGGGACGACCTGAGGGGCCGTCTGGCGCAGGGGGAGTTCGTCGACTCCTTCCCCGGCGAGAACGAACTGGCCGCGCGGTACGGGGTGAGCCGGCACACCATTCGCGCGGCGCTGCGCGAGCTGCGGGAGGAAGGCCTGGTCACCGCCGCGCGAGGGCGACGGCAGCGGCCGGTGGGCGAGGCCGGCATCGAGCAGCCCCTCGGCGCCCTCTACAGCCTGTTCGCCTCCGTCGAGGCGGCCGGGCTCGAACAGCGCAGCATCGTCCGGACCCTCGACGTCCGCGCCGACGCCCATGTGGCGGTGCGGCTGGGCATGGAGGAGTCCACACCCCTGCTGTATCTGGAGCGCATCCGCCTCGCCGACGGGGAACCGCTGGCCCACGACAAGGTGTGGCTGCTCGCCGCGGACGCCCGCGCCCTGCTCGACGCCGACTTCGGTCACACGGGGCTCTACGACGAACTCGCCGAGCGGTGCGGCATCCGGCTCGTCGGCGGCGAGGAGCGCATCCACGCGGTCGTCCCGACTCCCGCCGAGCGACGGCTGCTCGACCTTCCCGAGGGCGTGGCCGCGTTCTCCATCCAGCGGCTCGGCCGCACCCACGGCCGCACCGTCGAGTGGCGCACCACGCTGATCCGCGCCGACCGCTTCAGCGTCCTCGCGCAGTTCGACGCCCGGGCCGGCTACCGCCTCGACCCCGCGGGATCCCGGTTCACCCGCCCGGCCCGGAGCGGACGGCGGCTCGATGCGGTGCGGTGACGGAACGGTGCCGCGCGGCGAATCAGCCGTCGCCGCACACCAGTTGACGGTGGGTCCGCGTGGAGGGAATACCTGACATGTTCTTCGTCGACACGATCGAGGTGGCCGGGCTCGGCAACCGCAACTATCTGGCGGGCGGCCGGCGCACGGCCGTGGCCGTCGACCCGCCGCGCGACGCCGACCGGGTGCTGGAGGCCGCGGCCCGCAGGGGCGTGCGGATCTCCCATGTGGTCGAGACCCACCTCCACAACGACTACGTCACCGGCGGCCTGGCACTCGCCCGGCTCACCGGCGCCGCCTATCTCGTGCCCGCCGGGGCCGGTGTGTCCTTCGCGCGCATACCCGTGCACGACGGCGACCGCACGGTCCTCGACACGGACCTCGCCCTCCGGGCCCTCGCGACCCCCGGACACACCCCGCACCACACCGCCTACGTCCTGGAGGAACGCGGCACGGCGGTCGCGGTGTTCACGGGAGGCTCGCTGCTGATCGGCACCGTCGGCCGCCCGGACCTGGTCGAGCCCCGCCTCACCGGACACCTGGCCCGCGCCCAGCACGCCTCCGCCCACCGCCTCGCCGCCGAACTGCCCGACACCACCGCCGTGTTGCCGACGCACGGATTCGGCAGCTTCTGCTCCGCCGGACGGGCCGGCGGGAGCGAGACGACCATCGGCAAGGAGAAGGCGTCCAACGAGGCACTCACCGAGGACGCCGACACCTTCGTCCCCCGCATGCTCGCGGGACTCGACGACGTCCCCGCGTACTACGCGCACATGGGCCCCGCCAACTCCGCCGGACCGGCACCCGTCGACCTCACCCCGCCCGCCGTCGCCGACGCCGGGGAGATCGCGGCACGGCTGGCCGCCGGGGAGTGGGTGGTCGACCTGCGCAACCGCGTCGCGTTCGCCGAAGGGCATGTCGCCGGCACCTACAACTTCGAGGCCGAGGGTCAACTCGCCACCTATCTGGCCTGGTTGATCCCCTGGGGCAGGCCGGTCACACTCCTGGCGGAGTCGCCCGAGCAACTGGCCTGCGCCCAGCGTGAGTTGGTGCGCGTCGGCATCGACCGACCGGCCGCCGCCGCCACCGGAGACCCGTCGGCCTGGACGACCGACGGCGAGGCCCTGGCCGCCTTCCCCCGCGCCCGCTTCGCGGACCTCGCCGCACGGCACCCGGCCGAGGGCACGGTCGTACTGGACGTCCGCCGTGACCGGGAGCGGGCCGCCGGATTCATCGAGGGCTCGGTCCACATCCCGCTGCACACCCTGCACCGCCGCCTCGGCGAGGTGCCGGCCGGCGAGGTCTGGGTGCACTGCGCGGGCGGCATGCGCGCCGCCATCGCCGCCTCGCTGCTCGACGCGGCAGGCCGTGCCGTCGTCGCGGTCGACGACGCCTTCGACACGGCAGGGGCGACCGGGCTCCCCCTCCGCACCGCCTGAGCCCGCCCGACATCCCGATCCGCACGAGAGGCGAGGAGCGCCCCCCATGGAGTCACCTACTTCCGCTACAGGCCGGATCACCGTGCAGGAAGCGGCCGAACGCACCGGACACGCCGTGCGGGACACGGCGTGCGACGACGCCGACACGCCCGTCCTGCTGGACGTCCGGGAACCGGACGAATGGCACGCGGGCCATGTCCCGGGAGCCGTCCACCTGTCCCTCACCGCGCTCTACGAGGGCAGGCCGCTGCCGTACGAGGTCCGGGGGCGGTGCCTGATCGTCATCTGCCGCTCGGGCAACCGCTCGCGGCAGGCCGCCGAACTGCTGGGCACCCACGGCGTCGAGGCCGTCGACGTCATCGGCGGCATGCGGGACTGGGCGGAGGCCGGGCTTCCGGTGGTGGACGCGCGGGGCCTGCGCGGCACGGTCGCGTGAGTGCCCTGATCCTCGCCCTCGTGGCCGGCGCCGTGATCGGGCTGGCGCTGGGCGCGCTCGGCGGCGGTGGCAGCGTCCTGGCCGTACCCGCCCTGATCTACCTGCTCGGCTTCACCCCGGTGGCGGCCACCACCGCCGGACTCGTGATCGTGGCCCTCACCTCGGGCACCGCACTGACCGCGCACGCCCGGGACGGTCATGTCCGCTGGGGTACGGGGCTGCTCTTCGCGGCGGCGGGCGTCGGCCCGGCGATGCTGGGCTCCGTGCTCGCCGGGCACCTCCCCGCGGGTGTGCTGTCGGCCGGCTTCGCGCTGGTCGCGGCCGTCGCGGCGGTCCGCATGCTGCGACCCGCGGCGCAGGACGGCGCCGGACGGGAGATCAGGGCCGGGCGCGCGGCGGCGGCCGGCGCCGGACTCGGCACGGTGACCGGCGTCCTCGGGGTCGGCGGAGGTTTCCTCGCCGTGCCGGCCCTCGTGGGCGTGCTCGGCCTGCGCATGCGCGAGGCGGTGGGCACCAGCCTGTTGGTCATCACCGTCAACTCCCTGGCGGCGCTGGGCCTGCGTGGCGGCACCGTGGACCGCCTCGACTGGGCGGTCGTCGGCCCCTTCGCGGGCGCCGCGATCCTCGGGGCGTGGGACGGCAGACGCCTGGGAGCGAAGGTGAAGGGCGGGACTCTGCGGCGGATCTTCGCCGTGGTGCTGCTGGCGGTGGCCGCCTTCATGTTCGCCGACGCGGTGATCTGACGCGACGGCGCAAAACCTGCGGGCCCGGCCGGCCGGGCGAGGGGTGTCGCTCCTCGCCCGGCCGCACGGGCGTGCCGGTCGGTGGACGGACCCGCTAGTCGGCGGCGGGCAGCGCGAGTCGCTGTCCCGGACGGATCAGGTCCGGGTCCGGGCCGATGACGTTCCGGTTGGTGTCGTACAGCCGGTGCCAGCCGCCGGGGACGGCCGCCTGCTGCGCGACTGCGGACAGGGTGTCGCCCTCGTGCACGGTGTAGGAGGCACCGGAGCGGTGGCCGGTCGCGGTGTGCGGGCGGGACTCGGGGGCGGTGCGCGGGTGAGCGGCGGTGCGCAGGGGAGTGGCGGGGCGTGCGACCGGCGCACTCCGCCCGCTGCTCCGCGTGAGGTTCGCCCGTACCGAGCAGACCGGCCAGGCCCCCGGCCCCTGCTGGGCGAGGACCGCTTCCGCCACGTTGATCTGCTCCGCCCGGCTCGCCAGATCGGCCCGCGGCGCGTACGCGGTCCCGCCGTATGCCGCCCAGGTCGACCGGGTGAACTGCAACCCGCCGTAGAACCCGTTGCCGGTGTTGATGCTCCAGTCGCCGCCGCTCTCGCAGCCGGCGACCCGGTCCCACGCGGTGCCGGAGGCCGCGTGGCCGGCGGCCGGTGCGAGGAGCGGCAGGACGATGCCGAAGCTGCCGAGGGCGAGGGCGGTGCGGAGTGACGGCAGGAGCCGTGGGGGCACGGTGCGGCGTTGGGGCCGTCGTGCGGTCATAGGCCTTCCTCTCCACTGCGGTTCCCGCCCGCCGGTCGGTCCGACGGGCTGTAGGCAGTACGGCAGTGCCGCCCGGGCGCTCACAAGGCGCGCAGAGCTCACGCGATCCAGTGCGCCGCCGCGTGCCACCGCCCGATTTCCTGACGACCCATCAGCTGGGCTGGCAAGTGCGCACACAAGGAGGCACGGGAGCACGGAAGTCGGACCGGCCGTCGTGGCGCGGCGTCGCCCCGACGCGGGACGGGCCGTCGGGCGGCGCACGCCTACGACGGGTGGGGGAGCGCTCGGCCCGGACACGACGGCCGGGATGCAGCAGACGCGGTACCGGGCACTGCGGCGAACCGTCCAGGAGGCGCACACGGCCTCCGGCCGCGCGATGAGCCGCAGTTTGGACATCGCGCGCAGCGCGGCCGTCCGCACCGCCGCGACGGCGGCGTCACCGCTGCGGGCACACCGGCGTCCCGCGGGCACTCCGCGAACAGCGGGCTCTCCCGCACCCGGCGCGGCGTCCGCTCATCCCTCCAGAGCGATGCGGTCCCTCTGGCGCGGAGCCCGGACGGGCGCGGGGCCGCGCCGTGCGCACGCGAGTGCGGCGGCGACGGCGAGCGCGGTCACCAGGGTCAGCGTCCACCGCGGGCCGGCCACCCGGACGGCGGCCGCGCCCAGCGCGGCGCCGCCGACCAGGGTGAGAATGCTGAGGGCCTGCCGCCGGGTCGTCGACGAGGCGCGTTCTTCCGGGCGGTTGGCGATCAGGGCGGTCAGGGTGCTGGTCATGACCGTGGTGGTGACTCCCGGCACGCCGATCCGCCTGACGACGGCGTTCTGCATCCCCAGCGCCACGGCGCACACGAGGACCGGGACGAGCGCGGGCTCGGGACCGGCTCCGCAGGACCGGGCGAGCGTTGCCACGGTGAGCAGAGCGGCCTCCAGCGCCGCGCACCCGCCCAGCAGCGTCCGGTGGCCGGCGCGGCGCGGCGCCCCGTGCCGGACCAGCAGGACTCCGAGGAGGAATCCGCCGAGCGCCGCCGGGGCGCCCACGGGCGAGGAGCCGGGCGAGCCGGCGAGACCCAGGCCCACGAGGACCAGGTTGCCGGTCATGTTGGCCACGAACACATGGCCCGGACCGAGCAGGCCGACGGCGTCGATCACCCCGCTGAGCAGGGTCAGCAGGACGAGCGGAGCGAGCAACCGGCCGGTCGTCCCGGCGGTGCCGGGACCGAGGTGCCCGGCCGCTGCGTCGCTCATGTCGTCACCCGTTCCCGTCGGCCGGCCGTCGCGTCCTCTCCCAGGATGGCGACGACGGTTCCATGCGTCCAATGCCTTGATATGAGCGGAACCATGCATCAGTAGCATGGGTCGCATGGACGTGCAGGTACTGCGGTGTTTCGTCGCGGTGGCCGACGGTGCGACGGTGACGCAGGCCGCGGCGGAGGCGCACCTGACACAGCCGGCCCTCTCACGGGCACTGAGACGTCTGGAACACGAGGTCGGGGCCGAGCTGTTCCAGCAAGTGGGCCGCGTCCTGCGGCTGACCCCGGCCGGCCGGGCCTTCCGGCAGCACGCGGACGCCGCGCTGGAGCAACTGGACCGGGGGCTGCGCACGGTCCACGAGACCGTGTCCCCGGAATCGGGCCTGATCCCGCTGGCGTTCCTGCACTCCCTGGGCACCTGGCTGCTGCCGCCGCTGATCACCGGCTTCCGGGAACGCTTCCCCCGCGCGCGCTTCGAACTGCGCCAGGCCGGCGAGGGCGTGCTCGTCCAGATCCTGCTGGACGGAACCGCCGACCTGCTCCTCACCGCCGGTGACCCCGGCCATCCGCTGATCACCTGGCGGCGTGTGCTGGTCGAACCGCTGTGGCTGGCCGTACCCCCGGGACACCGGTTGGCGAGGCGCCGGCGGGCCCGGCTGGCCGAGGTCGCCGACGAGCCGTTCATCATGCTGCGGCACGAGCAGGGCCTGCGTGCCGTCACCGAAACACTGTGCCGCACAGCGGGGTTCACCCCGCACGTGGGCTTCGAGGGCGACGAGGTGGCGACCCTGCGGGGACTGGTCGGCGCCGGGCTCGGCGTCGCTCTCGTGCCGCGTCCGCACGCCGCCGCTCCCGCGGACGCGCCCTCGTATCTGCGGGTCACCGATGTGCACAGCGCCAGGGACATCGGCATCGCCCGGCTGACCTCGCGCACGCTTCCGCCGAGTTGCGCGCGGTTCCTCGACCATGTGCGCGAGCACGCCGCGTCGGTGGCCGAGCGGCAGCACGCCCACGGCCCGGCACCGAAAAATGCCCGCACAGGTCCATGACAACCTGACTACTGTGCTCACGTGACGGAATTCGGCGTGCTCGGCGACACCACGCAATGGCGACAGGACTTCGAACGACGGCGACGCGCCTCCTACACGGCGGTCGGGCTCGACGCGGCCGCGGGGGAGCGGATGCTCGACGGCGTATGTGCCGACATCGGCGACTGGACCGTCGCCGAGATCACGGACGCCGGGATCCGGGTGGGACACGTCGCCGTGCTCGTGGCCGACAGCAGGGGCGAGCTCGCGGGCCGCATCTGCGACCTCCGCGTGGACCCGCACCATGCCGGCCGGGGGTACGAGCAGGCGGCCCGGGACTGGGCCGAAGGGTGGTGCGCACAGCGCGGTGCGCGCCGGCTGGACGTCCCGCTCGCCGAACCCGCGGGCGACCTGTTCGACGGTTACGGCGTGCGCGGCCAGCTCAGGGTGCGCCGCATCGACACCCCGCCGGAACTCCTCGACGGCGTCGGCGCGCGACCGATGACGCAGGACGAGTATCCCGGCTGGCTCGCCGCCGAGAAGGCCTCCTACGCCGGTGACATCGTCCGCTCGGGGACCCTGGGCGCGGAAGAGGCCGAGCGGAAGTCCGACCGCGACTTCGCCAAGCTGATTCCCGAGGGACTGGCGACGCCCGACAACACGTTCCTGGTGCTCGAAGCGGAAGGCGAGACGATCGGCACCGGCTGGCTGAGGCACGGTCATCTGCCGGGAGTCACCTACGGATACTCGCTGCACGTCCGGGAGGAGCATCGCGGCAAGGGATACGGCCGGGCCGCGATGGCGGTCGGCGAGCGGGCGACGCTCGCGGGCGGCGACGCGGCGCTGATGTTCACCGTGTGGGGCGGCAACGAGGTGGCGATGAACCTGTACACCAGCGCCGGCTACCACGTCATCGAGGAGATCCGCTCCATCGACTTTCCGGAGTGACACCGCCGCCCGCGTGCGAGTGCGGGCTCAGTACCCGACCCGGAAGGTCGCGTCCTGCTGCTCCGTGGCCGTGGAGATCGGGTCGATGCGCAGGACGTAGTCGAAGTGGCGGATGTGGCGGGTCGGGTTGTTGTACGACCGGAACGAGGCCCAGCTCGCGTCCGCCAGGCCCGGTGTGCGGTAGAAGGTCGCGTCCCCGGCGAACGTGGACGTGCCGTCGCCGACGTCGAGTCGGAGCTGGTAGTCGTAGTGGCGCAGGTAGCGCGTCGGGTAGTTGACCGACTGGAAGGAGACGCCTGCCGGGTCCGCGAGACCGGGGACCAGCCTCCACTCCGAGTCGAGATACGGGTCGATGGGGTAGGCGTCGATGCGGCCCACGAAGTCGGAGTGACGGACGTAACGGTCCGGGTGGTTGTACGACTTGAGGCGGTTCCACTGCGGAGTGCCCCAGTACGCCAGGAGCTTGGCGTACTCGGCCGAGGTGATCGCGCGGATGCCGCAGTGCTTGGAGTTGACCGGCTGCGTGTAGGTCTTCTGGTCGCATGCGGTCCACGTGCCCGTTGACAGGTCACCGGACTGCCAGACGTAGAAGACGCCGTTGGGGGTGTAGGTGTCCCCGTAGAGGTACCAGGTGCTGGAAGTGGGGGACTTGACCAGTTCCGGTGCCTCGGTGCCGCCGTGCGCGACGGCCGTGCCGAACTCCGTGAAGCTCCCCGGGGCGAGGGACGTGGAGCGGGCGCCCACCAGCGTCTGGTTCTTCTTGAAGTAGAGGTAGTTGACGCCGCCCACGCCGACCGCCATGTCGCCGTCGATGACGTCGTAGCCCGGGTCGAAGAAGACCTGGGGTGCGGAGGCGGTCAGGAAGTCGGTGGTGTAGTTCACCATGATGACGTTGTGGCCGCTGGCGTCGACGGCCGAGTAGATCACCGCGTACTGGCCCCGGCTCGCGTCCCAGAACGCCTCCGGCGCCCAGGCGTGGGTGTTCATGTCGTGCAGCTTCAGCCGGTGGTAGCCGGTGAAGGTGCACAGGTCGGTCGAGTACCAGACGTGGATGTACTGGCTGACGTAATTCCAGTCGGTGCCCTTCAGGTCGGTGGCGAGGACGACGAACGTGCCGTCCTGCCTGCGCAGGACGAACGGGTCGCGCAGGCCGAGGTCGCCCTCGGTGGGCGTGACGACGGGGTTGTTCTGGTTCAGCGGTGTCCATTCCAGCGCGTCCTGGCTGACGGCCAGGTGGAGGCCGTAGTCCGTGCCGTCGCCGAGGCTGGTCGACTCGGTGAAGTAGCACATCACGTACGCCGGGTCGGCCGCCTGCGCGGCTGTGGCGCCGAGGCTCAGCGCACCGGTCACGGCCAGGGGCGTGGCGGCCGTGAGGCCGAGGAACTGACGGCGGGAGGTGGCCATGCGTGCTCCAGGAGGGGTGCGGGCCCTTGAGGACGAACAACAGTCATGATCGGTATATCGAACGTGGTTCGGTCGGTCGCTCAGAACGTAAGGCGTGGCCATGTTCGCGTCAATAACTCAGGCGAGTTTCCTCAGGTCGTCGACGGCGTTCTCGATCTCCGGCAGTGCCAGCATGGCCAGCCGGGCCTCGCGGGTCCGGGCGCGGATGTGCGCGTCGGCCAGCGTCTCGCGTACGGCCGCGGCGATGCCGTCCGGCGTGCTGTCGTCGACCGCGCGGCCGAGCCCGAGCTCCTGCACCCGGCGCGCGTTGGCCAACTGGTCGCCGAACTGCGGCAGTACCGCCATGGGGGTGGCCGTGCGCAGCGACTCGCGGACGCTGTTGAAGCCGCCGTGGGTGAGGAACGCGTCGACGCACTCCAGCAGCAGGGGCTGCGGCACCCGGTCGGTGACGCGCACATGCGCGGGCAGCCCCTCGGTGTCCGCCGGGAGGCCCGAGGCGGCGACGACGACGGTGCACTCCTCCAGCCGCTCGGCCGCCCTGATCATCGACCGCAGCGTCACCACCGGGTCGGGCAGCGGGACCGGCGGCTGCTCCTGAGCGGGGGCGGCGGCCGTCTGCTGCCGGATCATCGGGAGCGCGGTGCCGAGCGCGGCGAACACCAGGGGGCGGTCGGTGGGCAGTTCCGCGATCCACCGCGGCAGGACCGAGTGGCGGTCCACGGCAACGGTCTGCCGGTACGCCCGCGACGGGGGCAGGTGCCGGGCGAACGAGAAGGCCGCCGGTACGTAGTCGATGCGCCCGTGGGGGACGATCGACAGCGGGTCCTCCTGGGCGGGCAGCCACTGTTCCCGCCGTACGGCGTTGAGGCGGGGCAGCACCTGGGCGGGATCGACGGCGTTCCCGGCGCCCGACGGGGTGGGCAACTGCGGGATGCCGAGATGTTCCGCGATCAGGCAGGAGCCGAGGTCCATGCCGTCACGCAGGATCAGCTCGGGGCGGAACTCCCGTGCCACCGGCAGGATCCGCTCCAGGAGACTCCTGGCCATCGGCCCGGACATCGCCAGGAGCAGGGCCCGCTCCAGCAGATCCTGCCGCGCCTCTCCTTCCGGACCGGTCCGGGACGCCGACGCGAGCACGTCCGCCGTGATGAAGGACCCCACGGAGAACTCGCCGACACAGGTGCTCACCCGGACGTCGTCCTGTGCGAACAGCGGGACGAGGGACGGAGCGGTGGCCACGAGCACGTCGTGGCCGGCCGCCGCGAGCGCCCGGGCCAGGGGCAACTGGGCGCGGCCGTGGGAGGGACTACCGAGCGTGGTGAACAGGACCCGCACGACAAACCTTTCTGTGCTGGCACAGAAGGTAAGCCGACGAAAGCCGGGCAGCGGGGATGTGACGCACACTCAGCGCGCCGCCGGGCGGCCCGCTCAGACGCGGACGCCGAACATGAACGGTCCGCCGATGGTGTCCATCGACTCGTACCGGACGACCGTGCCGGTCCGGGGGGCGTGCAGGATCTGGCCGTTGCCCGCGTACAGGCCCACGTGGTGCAGGTCGTTGAAGAAGAAGACCAGATCGCCGACCTGGAGCTGGCCACGGGTGAGGCGGGTGCCGGCGCCGGTCTGGGCCTCGGAGGTGCGCGGCAGGGAGACGCCGGCCTGCGCGTAGGCCCACGAGGTCAGGCCGGAGCAATCGTAGGAGGCGGTGCCGGTGGCGCCGTAGACGTACGGCTTGCCGAGCTGGCTCTGGGCGGCGGCGAAGGCGGCGGAGGCGCGGCCGGAGGCGGAGCCGGCGTCGCCGAGGTCCACGCGCTGGGTGGCGGAGCGGTCGGCCCGCGCCTGCTCGGTGGCGAGCGCGGCCTTCTCCTTGGCGGTCAGCGTGTTGAGCAGCTTCTGTGCCGCCGTGAGCTTGCTCTGGACCTCCTTCTTCTTGGCGCCCAGCTCGGTGCGGGTGGCGGCGAGGTCCCTGAGCTTCTCGGTGGCCTCGGCGCGCTCCTGGGTGAGTTCGCGCTGTCTGTCCTGGATCTTCTTCAGGGCCTCGACCTGCTGGCCGCTCAACTGGTCGAGCGTGGAGGCCTTGTCGAGGAAGTCGTCCGGGTCGGAGGACAGGAAGAGCTGGACCGAGGGGTCGATGCCGCCGGAGCGGTACTGGGCCGTGGCCAGCGAACCCAGGCCGTCGCGCAGCTTGTTGAGATCCTGCTGGCCTCGCGCGACACCGTCCTGGAGGGTGGAGATCTCCTTCTGCAGCTTCTGCTGCTTCTCCTTGGCCCCGTTGTACTTCTCGGTGGCCTGTTCCGCCTGCTCGTAGAGCTTGTCGACCTTCGCCTTGACCTCGTCCTTGCCGAGCTTCTCGCGCGGCGCGGCATCGGCGGCGTTCGCACTGAGCGCGACGGCAGCGGCGGCCGCGGTGGTCAGCACGGTCACACGGGTGCGGCTCGGCTGCTTGGGTCGACGATGGGACGCCACAGGGGTGAGCTCCTTCGGCCTTGAGTGATCACCTGAGCGAGGACTGGAGCATGACCTTAATGACTTTCCCATGGAGAGATCAAATGTTTGCATGAAGGATCTTGCCTGATGGGCACGTCGCCACGCCGCGCGGTTCACGAGTTCGAGTGGATCTTGCGCCCGCGCCATTCCCGGGAACGTCCGATATGGCGCACTCTGGGTGCCCAACTCCCCAGCGGAAGGACCGACTTGAGCACAGGCAGTGATTCTGACGAACCCGCCTCCGACGAACCCTCCTCCGACAAACCGGCCGAGGAACTCCGGTTCGAGTCACCCCGGCTCACCGTCCTGCGCCGCCACCCCGTCACCACGTGGGGGATGGCCCGGCGGCTGCCGTACCTCATGCGCCGCGCCCTGGCTCTCGCCTGGAAGATCGACCGGCGGGCCGTCGTGTCCCTGCTCACCTGCCAGGGACTCTCTGCCGGTCTGGAAGCGTTCGGCCTGGTCGCCACGACCAGCACCATCACCGCGCTGGTCGCCTCCGGGCACATCCAGGACCGGCTCACCAGCGCCGTCCCGGCCATCACCGCCCTCGCCGTCGCGGCCGGCGCCCGGGCGCTCCTCGCCATCGCCATCACGAACCTGTCCTGGCGGCTTTCCCCGCGGATCTCCCGCGAAGCCGAGCTGGAGATGCTGAACGCGGCCGTGGCGGCCGAGCTGACCGCCTACGACCAGCCGGGCTTCAACGACAGGTGGGACAACGCCGACCGGGGCGCCGAACTCGCCCAGGACCTGATCACCCAGTCCCAGCAGCTCATGGCCTGCCTCGCCTCCATCATCGCCGCCGCCGGCGTCCTGACCGCCCTGCACCCGGTCCTCCTCCCGCTGCTCCTCCTGGCCGTCCTCCCGCAAGGGCTCGCCAGCATGAAGAGCGCCCAGGTCACGTACGAGGCCAGCCGTGCCATGTCGTCCGAGCGGCGCATCCTCGCCCTGCTGCGCTGGTACATCGTGGACAAGGAGACCGCCGACCAGGTCCGGGCCGGCACCATGGCCCCCTTCCTCCTCGGCCTGTACCGGAAGATCGGCGCCCGCGTGGACACCATCACCGACCACGCCATCAACCGGGGAGGCCGCTTCCAGTTCCTCGGCGCCCTCGCGGGCGGCGTCGGCTCCCTCGTCGTCTGGAGCGCGCTCGCGGCACTCCTGGCGACCGGCCACATGTCCGTGGCCTCCGCCGGAACCGCGGTGTTCGCCCTGCGCACCGTCGGCTCGTCCCTGCGCGGCCTCGTCGGCTACGGCACCCAGCTCTTCCGCACCGGCCTGTACTTCGACGACTGGGTCGACTTCATCGAGGAAGCCGGCGGCCACCGCATGAACCGCGGAACCCGCTCTCCCGCCTCCCCGGACACCGTCGGGACGGAGAATCTCACCTACGTCTACCCCGGCGCCGACAAGCCCGCACTGGACGGCGTCACCCTGGAGGTCCGCCGCGGCGAAGTCCTCGCCCTGGTCGGCGAGAACGGATCCGGCAAGACCACCCTGTCCAAACTCCTGTCCGGCCTGTACCTGCCCACCCGCGGCCGCGTCACCTGGGACGGCCGCGACACCGGCGAGTTCGACCCCCACGCCCTGTGGCAGCAGACCGCGGTCGTCCCCCAGGACTTCGCGCACTGGCCGCTCACGGCCCGTGAGAACATCACCCTCGGGCAGCCCCACGGCGGCGACCGGACCGTCCACCAGGCCGCGGAACGCGCCGGAGCCCACGAAGTCGTCGACACCCTCCGTAGCGGCCTCGACACCCTGCTCGCGCGTGAATGGTTCGGCGGCGTCGAGCTCTCCGGCGGACAGTGGCAGCGCATCGCCATCGCCCGCGCCTTCCACCGCCGAGCCGGACTCCTGGTCATGGACGAACCGACCAGCGCCCTCGACGCCCGCGCCGAACACCGGATCTTCACCGGCCTGCGCGAAGTCGCCGAGGACCGCGCCGTCGTCCTCGTGACACACCGGCTCGCCAACGTGGCCATCGCCGACAGGATCGTCGTCCTGGACCATGGCCGGATCATCCAGACCGGAACCTTCGAAGAACTCACCACGACACCGGGCCTGTTCCGCGAACTCTGGCTCCTTCAGAACGACCGCGCCATCCCCGCCCAACGCGCCGACACGGAGAAGGAGCAGTCGGCATGACCGCGACAGCCTTGCCCGCCGTTGCGGATCAGGGGCGCTCAGCCGCGTTCGGCGACGACGTCACCTTCCGGCACAGGGCGACCACCTGATCCAGCGTCGGCTCTCCCACGATCTGCGCCAGCTCCGCCATGAAGGCTTCCTCTCCCTCGGCGTCCAGCACGGACCGGCACACCCCGGCGATCATGGTGAGCAGGGACAGCGAGTCCCCGCCCAGCCGGTGGAAGTCCGAGCGGCCCTCCAGCCGGGAGCGCTCCACCCCGAGGGTGCGTGCCCACACCTCGGCCACCGCCTCCTCCATCGGGTCGAGGGGCCCCTGCGGAGCCGCGACCGCGTCCGCATCGGCCCCCGGAGCCTCCCCGAAGGCGTCCGGAAGGGCCTTCGTGTCGACCTTGCCGCTCACCGTGTAGGGGAGTTCGGACAACGCCGTGATCGCCGCGGGAACCATGTACCGAGGCAGACGCTCCGTGGCGTACGCCGTCAACTCCTCCGTGAGGGAGTCCCGTTCCTCCGCCGCGAGGCCGGTGACCACGTACGCGTACAACGCCTTCGACGTACTCCCCGGCCGGGCCTTGGCGATCACCACCGCCCGCGTCACCTCTGGATGGTCCTCCAGTGTCCGTGCCACCTCGGCCGGCTCGACCCGGTGGCCTCGCACCTTCACCTGGTCGTCGATGCGCCCGACGAACTCCAGGCTGCCCGAGGGCATCACGCGGGCGAGGTCACCGGTCCGGTAGACCCGGCTGCCGTCGGCGAGACGGACGAAGCGTTCACGGTCCAGATCGGGACGGCCCAGGTATCCACGGGCCAGTTGCACGCCGCCCAGGTACATCTCGCCGACCTCCCCGGGTGCCACGAAACGGCGCCCCGCGTCCAGCAGATGCACACGGGTGTTGTCGCCCGGCAGCCCGATCGGTACGGCGATGCCCGTGTCGTCGCCGGCCCTGAAGGTGTGGGTGGTGCAGCCGATCGTCGCCTCGGTGGGACCGTAGAGATTGATGATCCGGCACTGCGGCCCGAACATCTCCTGGGCCCGCGCGGCGACTTCCACCCGCAGTTGCTCACCGACCACGACCACGCTGCGGTACCCGGCCGGCGCGATGTCGAGCTGTCCGATGAGGTCCAGATGGGACGGTGTCAGATTGAGCATGGTGGCACCGGAGGTCTGCAGCAACTGCCGCAGCGACAGATGGCTCGGTTCCTGCGGCATCAGGACGACCTCACCGCCCGCCAGCAGCGGCAGGAAGACCGAGGTGCCCGTGACGTCGAACGACGGAGAGGTGACCAACGGCAACCGGGTGTCCGCGGCCACCCCGAACTCCCGCGTGGCCCACTCGACATAGTGCGTCAGGCTGCCGTGCTCGATCTGTACACCCTTGGGCCGGCCGGTGGAGCCGGAGGTGTAGATCACGTAGGCCAGGTCGTCCGGGGACACCTCGACGTCCACGAACGGCGGTTCGTCGCCGTCCTCCGGACCGGCAGGCGCCGCCAGCTCGCCGAGCGCCAGCCGCTCACAGCCCTCCGGTACGACCGCCCGCTGCCCGTGGGCCTCCTGCACCAGGCAGTACGCCGCCCCCGCATCCGACAACAGGCCGGCCAACCGTGCGTCCGGATGCTGCGCGTCCAGCGGCAGATAGCAGGCACCCGCCCGCAGGACTCCCCACACGCCCGCCACCAGCGCCGCCGAACGATCCGCGAGCAGCCCCACCACCGTCCCGGGACCCACGCCGCGGTCCCGCAGCGCCCTGGCCACCGCGTCGGCCCGCCGGCTCAACTCGCGGTAATTCACCGGCCCTTCGGGACCGCTCAGCGCGACACGGTCCGGCGTGCGCCGCACCTGCTCGCGGAAGCGCCGCACCACCGAGGCGCTCGACACCAGCTCGCGCGCGGTGTCGTTACCCGCCCACACCCGGTTCGCCCGGGGCGACAGGGCCTCCTCGACCACGTCCAGCAGCGCCCCCGCGCGCTCCGCGACACCGGGCCCGTCCTGCCATGTCAGGGTCACCTCGGTCCGGCCACCGCTCTCGACCATGTCGATCGAGGGCGGTGCCCCGGGGCCCGTACCGCCCAGCGCGTACAGGGCGGTCGCCGTGAAGTCGTCCGCATCGAAGGAGGCGAGGTCGTAGGTGCCCAGATGCGTGATGTGGGACAGCGCGGAGTACCGGTTCTTCCGCACCGCGGTCCGGTCGACCGCCGAGGTGAACATCCGGATCAGCGGCAGCGGGGTCTTCAGCATCTTCGGGTCGGTGCGCACCGCCAGCTCCGCGCCGTCGGCGAGCGCCTTGAGGGCGCGTCCGTGCACCTCCTGCCAGCTGTCCCCGGCATCGACGGGCAGCACGAACGCCTGTGACAGCCAGGCCGTCGAGCGGATCCCGGGTGCGTGCCGGCGCAGGTCGACGGGGACCATGAAGCGGCCGTTGCCGTCCGGGCCGTACGCCGCGGCCACCGCCGCGGCCACCTTCGCCGTCGCCGCCGGGTGGCTTCCGTCGACCGACCGCCGACGCCAGATGATTCCGGACGGCCTGCGCGGCAACGGGCCCAGCGGCGAGGACCAGAGCAGTTCACCGACGTTCCGGGGGACCGGCGGCGGTCCGCCGGGCAGGTCCAGGTCTTCGAGGAACTCGTCCCTGCTCAGGGTGGACGGCGCACCCAACGGCTCCGAGCCGCGCAGGACCCGGAACACGTCCTCGATCCACAGCATCAGCCCACGGGCGTCCGTGACGCCGTGCGAGGCCCGGAAGACGACGGTGACGGACGCCTCCGCGCAGTCCGGACCCTGCGTGCCGACCGGGAAGACGAGCACCTCGAACGTGGACCCCGGACTGCGCAGTACGTCCCGCAGCGCCGGCGCGTCCAGCAGCCGTGCGTCGAACGAGCCCGCCTCCATGACCCGGACACGCGGCGGAACACCGCTGTCGACGAGGTGGCGGCCGTCACGCACCAGTCTGGTACCGGGACTGGCCTCCGAGGCACGGGCCACGGCGTCGGCCAGCCGCCGCTCGTCCATCGTCCCCGCGCCCTCCACCACGAACTGGACCATGTTGGAGTGACGGGGCGCCATGCCCGCGTAGAGCCACTCGCCGGCGGACATCGCCCTGCGGTAGCCGTGCTGTTGTCGAGAGATAGGACTCATTTTGGCCTCCGGACCGGGTCCACCGTGGAGCCGGGCCCGCGTATTTTCGGCCGCCGGGGACTGGGGGTCCTCCTAGGAGTTGACGGGAACCGACACACCGGTTTCACCGTCGCTTCGTCCGGGAACGGGGCCGGGCCGAGGACGCGCGTACGCGGCGCCGCAGTACTAGGCAAACCCCTAACGAGGTCGTGGCGATACTGACGCTGCGATTCCATGCTGCGGCGTGTTGAAGGCCCGTGCGCGGCACGACCGTTCGGCTCGTCGGCGGCACCACACTTCCGTTCCCCACGCGATTGGAAACCGAGAGGCGTGAGCGTCACGTTGCGTACTGACCTGATCCGGCCGCTGCATGAGCTGCTCACCCACCATGCCCGTCGCTCCCCGGAGAAGACCGCGTTCCGGGACGCACGGCGCTCCGTGACGTACGGGGAACTGGAACGACGCACGCGCCGACTCGCCGGACACCTGGCGGACCTGGGCGTCCGGCGCGGCGACCGGGTACTGCTGCGCATGCACAACAACGTCGAGATGGTGGAGAGTTACGTCGCGGTCGCCCGCGCCGGTGCCGTCGGCGTCCCCGTCAACCCGCAGTCCACGGACGCCGAACTCGCCCACCACATCGACGACAGCGGCGCCGTCCTGGTCGTCACCGCGGCCGCCGGGGCGGAGCAGGTCCTCAGGATCGCCCGGCGCGGCGAGGCGGTCGGCGTCGTCGTGGCCGGAACCGGCCGGGCGCCCGGCGGGCTCCCGGACTTCGACACCCTCGCCACCACCGAGCCGGACAGCGCGGCGCGCGACGACCTCGGTCTCGACGAACCGGCCTGGATGCTCTACACCTCGGGCACCACGGGCCGTCCCAAGGGAGTGGTGTCGACCCAGCGGGCCTCGCTGTGGGCGACCGCGGTGTGCAACGCGCCCATTCTCGGCATGACCGCCGACAGCCGGGTGCTGTGGCCGATGCCGCTGTTCCACGCGGTGTCGCACAACATCGGCGTGCTGGGCGTACTGGCCGTCGGCGCCACGGCACACATCATGCAGGGCGCGGCACCCGACGAGATCCTGGCCGCCGCACGCGAGGACCGCTCCACCTTCCTGGTCGCCGTGCCGACGCTGTTCCACCGCATGGTGGACGTGGCCCGGGAGAGCGGTACGGGCCGTCTGCCGGACCTCCGCGTGTGCATGGTGGCCGGCTCCGCCTGCCCGGCGTCGCTCCACGAGGCCTTCGAGACCACCTTCGGCATCCGGCTCCTGGACAGCTACGGCAGCACCGAGACCGGCGGAGCGATCACCACGCACGCCCCCGGCGGACCTCATGTCCCGGGCTCCTGCGGGCTGCCGCTGCCCGGACTCGGCCTGCGCCTGACGCACCCCCGCACGGGCGAAGAGGCCGTCGGCGGCGAGGAGGGCGAGGTGTGGGTCAACAGCCCGGCCCTCATGCTCGGCTACCACAACCAGCCCGAGGAGACCGCGGAGGTGCTCCAGGACGGCTGGTACCGCACCGGTGATCTCGCCCGCCGGGACCCGGCCGGCTACCTCACCATCACCGGGCGGGTCAAGGAACTCATCATCCGAGGCGGGGAGAACATCCACCCCCGGGAGGTCGAGGAGGTCCTGGTCCGGGTGCCCGGCGTGGCCGACGCCGCCGTGGCCGGTCGGGCGCACGACGTGCTCGGCGAGGTCCCGGTCGCCTATCTCGTACCGGGCCCCGAAGGCATCGACCGGCGCACCCTCCTGGAGACCTGCCGCCGGGAGCTCTCCTACTTCAAGGTGCCCGACACCTTCCACACGGTCGCGGAGATCCCGCGCAACGCGGCGGGGAAGACCGCCCGCGCACGACTGGCCGAGCTGCCCGCCACGCTGCTCACCGTGAACCCCTCGGTGGGCCTGAGGCCGGACGCCCAGGCGCCCGCCGACGCGGACACGACGGAATCCGGTGCGGCCGCGCCGCTCGTGGACGTCGCGCTGCCGACCGGGAGCAGGGCGCTGCTCGACCTGGTGCGCTCCGCCGTGGCCGAGGTCCTCGGATTTGGCTCCGCCCAGGAGGTGGACCCGGACCGGGCCCTGCACGAACTCGGCTTCACCTCGCTGGCCGCGGTGGCCCTGCGCGACCGCCTGTCCGCCGCGACCGGCCGCACTCTGTCGGCCGCCCTCGCCTACGACCACCCGACGGTGAGCGCGCTGGCCGCCCATCTGGCGGGCGAACTGCTCGACACCGCACCCCCGGTGGACGACGCGGCGCCGGTACGCCACGACCCGGACGAGCCGGTGGCCATCGTCGCGATGGGCTGCCGATACCCCGCGGGCGCGCACTCTCCCGGGCAGCTGTGGGACCTGCTCATGGCCGAGACGGACGCCGTCGGCCCGCTGCCGACGGAGCGCGGCTGGGACCTCGACCGGCTCCTGGACCAGGAAACCGGCGGCGCCGGCACGTCGTCCGCGCGTCAGGGGGCGTTCCTGGAGGACGTGAGCCGGTTCGACGCCGCGTTCTTCGGGATCTCGCCGCGTGAGGCGCTGGCGATGGATCCGCAGCAGCGGCTGCTGCTGGAGACCGCCTGGGAGACCATCGAACGCGCGGGCATCGCGCCGTCCTCCCTCAAGGGCACCCGGACCGGCGTCTTCGCCGGAGTCATGCACGGCGGCTACGGGCCCGGACTCTACGAGCGCGCGCCCGAGAACCTGGAGGGATACCTCGGCAACGGAGCCGCCGCCAGCATCGCCTCCGGGCGCATCGCGTACGCGCTCGGCCTCGAAGGACCGGCCATCACGCTGGACACGGCGTGCTCGTCCTCCCTGGTCGCCCTGCACCTGGCCGCGCAGTCGCTGCGCCAGGGCGAGTGCACGCTGGCCCTGGCCGGCGGGGCGACGGTCATGTCGACGCCCGCCGCACTCGTCGAGTTCAGCCGGCAGGGCGCCCTGTCCGCCGACGGCCGCTGCAAGGCGTACGCGGCCGCCGCCAACGGCACCGGATTCTCGGAGGGCGTGGGACTTCTGCTGCTGGAGCGGCTGTCGGACGCGCGACGCAACGGCCATCCGGTGCTGGCGGTGATCCGCGGTTCGGCGGTGAACCAGGACGGCGCGTCCAACGGTCTGACGGCGCCGAACGGCCTGGCGCAGCAGCGCGTCATTCGCACGGCCCTCGGCAACGCGGGCCTGAGCCCCGACGACGTCGACGCCGTCGAGGGCCACGGCACCGGCACCACCCTCGGCGACCCCATCGAAGCACGGGCACTGCTGGCCACGTACGGGCAAGGACGTTCGGCCGACCGGCCGTTGTGGCTGGGATCTGTCAAGTCGAACATCGGTCACACACAGGCCGCCGCCGGTGTGGCGGGCGTCATCAAGATGGTGCAGGCGATGCGTCATGGCGTGCTGCCGCGCACCCTCCACGTCGACGCGCCGTCCCCGCACGTCGACTGGACCACCGGAGAGATACGACTGCTGACGGAGACGCGGTCCTGGCCGGACACCGGACGCCCCCGTCGGGCGGGCGTGTCCTCCTTCGGCGCCAGCGGGACGAATGCGCATGTGATCGTGGAGGAGGCGCCGGGGGGTTCGGTGTCGGGTGCCGAGGGTGCCGAGGGTGCTGTGGGTGTGGTGGGTGGGGCTGGTGTGGTGCCGTTGGTGGTGTCCGCGCGGGGTGAGGGGGGTGTGCGGTTGCTGTCGGAGCGGTTGGCGGAGTTTTTGGAGCGGTATCCCGAGGTGCCGGTGGAGGGTGTGGCGGGTGCTTTGGCGGGGCGTTCGGTGTTTGAGCGTCGTGCGGTGGTGGTGGGTGGTTCGCGGGATGAGTTGGTGGCGGGGCTGCGGGCTGGTGGGTCGGGGGTGTTGTCCGGTGGGGGGCCGGTGTTGGGGGATCCGGTGTTCGTGTTCCCGGGTCAGGGTGCGCAGTGGGTGGGGATGGCGGTCGAGCTTCTTGATTCTTCGCCGGTGTTCGCGGCTCGGTTCGCGGAGTGTGGGGTGGCGTTGGGGGAGTTCGTCGAGTGGTCGTTGGTGGATGTGGTGCGCGGGGTGGAGGGTGCGCCTGGGTTTGACCGGGTGGACGTGGTGCAGCCCGTGTTGTGGGCGGTGATGGTGTCGCTGGCCGCGTTGTGGGAGTCGTATGGGGTGCGGCCTGCTGCTGTGGTGGGTCATTCGCAGGGTGAGATCGCTGCTGCTGTGGTGGCGGGTGCGTTGTCGTTGTCGGATGGTGCGCGGGTGGTGGCGTTGCGGTCGCGGGCGATCGTGGCGTTGGCGGGGCGTGGTGGGATGGTGTCGGTTGCGCTGGATGCCGAGGGTGCTGGGGAGTTGGCGGGTCGTTGGTCGGGTCGGGTGTCGGTTGCGGCGTTGAACGGGCCGACGTCGACGGTGGTGTCGGGTGACGCGGATGCGCTGGACGAACTCGTCGCCCATGCCGAGGAGTCGGGTGTTCGGGTGCGGCGGATCGAGGTGGATTACGCGTCGCACTCAATTCATGTGGAGGCGATCGAGGCCGAGTTGGCGGAGGTGTTGGCGCCGGTGGTGGCGTCGGTGCCGGGGGTGCCGTTCTTCTCGTCGTTGGTGGGGGCGCGGGTTGAGGGTGCGGTGTTGGATGGTGGGTATTGGTATCGGAATTTGCGGCATGCGGTGGATTTCGAGGCGGCTACGCGGGCGTTGGTGGGGGCGGGGTTCCGGGCGTTCGTGGAGGTGAGTCCGCATCCGGTGTTGGTGGTGCCGTTGCAGGAGACGGTGCAGCGGGCTGACCCGGAGGGTGTGTTCGCGGTGGTGGGGACGTTGCGTCGGGATCATGGTGGTCTCGGTGATGTGGTGAGGGCGGTGGGGCAGGCGTTCGTCGAGGGTGTGGTCGTGCATGGCGATCGTGTGGTGCCGCATCCGGACCTGCCGACGTATCCCTTCCAGGGCGACCACCACTGGCTGACCAGCCTGCCGGCCGGCGGTGACCCGAAGACCGTGGGGCAGCGGGCGGTGACCCACCCGGTGCTCGGCGCGGCGGTCCACTCGGCGGACACCGACGCCCTGGTGCTCACCGGACGGGTGTCCGTGGCGACGCATCCGTGGCTCGCCGATCACGTGGTGCGCGGCTCCATGATCTTTCCGGGCACGGCCTTCGTCGACGTGGCGATTCGTGCCGGAGACGAGACGGGCTGCTCCTTCCTGGAGGAACTGGTCCTGGAGGCCCCGCTCGAACTGGCCGCGCAGGAGAGCGTGAGCCTCCAGGTCACCGTAGGGGCGCCGGACTCGTCCGGGCGTCGTGCGGTGCGCGTCCACTCGGCACGGCAGGACCACGCGGACGGGGTCGTCGCTGTGGAACCGGTGTGGGTCCGGCACGCGAGCGGATTCCTCCGGCCCGCCCCGGCGGAGGAGCCGGACACGGCGGACGTCCTCACCGACTGGCCGCCGCGGGGTGCCGAACCGGTGTCCGCGGAGGACGTCTACGAGCAACTCGCGGCCGTGGGATACGGATACGGGCCGCTCTTCCGCGGACTGCGGGCCATGTGGCGACTCGGTGACACGGTGTTCGCCGACGTCGTCCTCCCGGACCGGGACGCCGCGGACGGCTGGGGCATTCACCCGGGGCTGCTGGACGCGGCGCTGCATCCCGACGTCCTCAACGAGCTGGCCCGGCGCTCGGGTTCCGAGCCGCTGCGCCTCCCCTTCTCCTGGCACGACGTCCACCTGCACGCATCGGGCGCCACCGCGCTGCGGGTACGTCTGACCTGGTCGGACACCGACGGTGTGGCCCTGCTGGCCGCCGATCCGACCGGTACCCCCGTGCTCTCCGTCGGCGCGCTGACCACCCGTCCCATGGCCGACGGGACGGCCGCGCCGACCACCGAAGCGGTCCGGCACTCCCTGCTGAGGACGCGGTGGACACCGCTGTCCCCGCTCGGGCCGGCGGCTTCGGCGCCGGGCCACTGGTGCGTGGTGGGCTCCGACGCCGAGGACCTGGCCCGCGGGATACGGAAATCAGGTGCCGACGTACGCACGTACGGCCGTCTCCAGGACGTGGCGGCCGCGGCGGCCGAGGCTGCCGATGTGTCGTTGCCCGACGTGGTGCTCCTCTCCTGCCCGCCGTCGGCGCGCCCCGACGCGGCCCTGCCGGCGGCCGCTCGCGCGGCCGCGCAGGACCTGCTCACCGACCTTCAGACATGGCTGGCCGACGAGCGCTTCGAGTCGGCCCGGCTGGTGGTGGTCACCCGCGGTGCGGTCGCGGCGGGACCGGACGACGACGGTGTCACGGACCTGGCCGGCGCACCGCTGTGGGGACTGGTGCGGTCGGCCCAGACCGAGCATCCCGGACGCGTCGTCCTGCTGGACGTCGAGCGCCCCGCGACGTCCGTCGCCGGGGCCGCGCCCACGACCGTCCTGTCCGCCGAGCAAGCCGCCGCCCTCGTCGCGGCGGTCGGCTCCGGCGAGCCCCAACTGGCCGTCCGCGCCGGTGCCGTGCTCGTACCCCGTCTGACGCGCGCCTTCGACGTGGCCGTTCGCGACGCGGAGACCCTCGATCCCGACGGCGTCGTCGTGGTCACCGGTGGCACCGGCGGAATCGGCGCCCTGCTGGCCGAGCATCTGGTCACCGCGCACAGCGCGCGCCATCTGCTGCTGCTCAGCAGGAGCGGCCCCGAGGCACCCGGTGCCGCCGAACTGGAGGCGCGCCTGACCGAGTTGGGCGCGAGCACCTCGATCGTGGCCTGCGACGTCGCCGACCGGGAGGCGCTCGCCACCGTGCTCGGCGGGCTCGACCGTCCGCTGACCGCCGTGGTGCACTCGGCGGCCGTGCTGAACGACGCCACGACCTCGGCTCTCACCCCGGAGCAGCTGGATACGGTGATGCGTCCCAAGGTGGACGCGGCGGTGCACCTGCACGAGCTGACCCGCGACGCGAATCTCGCACAGTTCGTGCTGTTCTCCTCGGTCGCCGCCGTCCTCGGCGGGCCGGGCCAGGCCAACTACGCGGCCGCCAACGCGTTCCTCGACGCCCTCGCCGAGCATCGCCGCGCCCTCGGCCTGCCGGCCACCACCGTGGCCTGGGGCCTTTGGGAGGACGGCGGCCTGACCGCACATCTCGGCGACACCGACCGGCGCCGGATCACCCGGGACGGCGTACAGCCCCTGTCCGCCGAGCACGGGCTGGCCCTGTTCGACGCCGCCGTCGCCCGTGACGGTGCCGCCTTCGTGGCCGCGCGCTTCGACTTCGCGGCCCTGCGCCGACGTCCCGGTGGCGTCCACGCCGTACTGCGCGGTCTTGTGCGCACCCCTGTCAGGCGTACCGCGGCCGGGGCTGACGCGTCTGACGCCGGCGCCGCCGGGGAATGGCTCGCGCGGCTGTCGGAGCCGGAGGCACGGCGGGCGCTGCTCGACCTGGTCCGGACGCATGCGGCGACCGCCCTCGGGCACGAGACAGCGGAGGCCGTCCCCGCGGACGGCGTCTTCAAGGACCTCGGTTTCGACTCACTGACCGCGGTGGAACTGCGCAACCGCCTCAACGAGGCCACCGGCCTGCGACTGTCCCCCACGACCATCTTCGACCACCCCACGGCGCAGGCCCTCGCCGAGCACCTGTGGCAGACCTGGAGCGGTACCGAGTCGTCCGCCGTCGCTGTCTCGCGGCCCGCCACGCGCCCGGGGCCGGACGAGGACCTGATCGCGATCGTGGCGATGGGCTGCCGCTATCCCGGAGGCGTCGGCTCGCCGCAGGAACTGTGGGACCTGGTGGCCAACGGAACCGACGCGGTGACCGGATTCCCCTCCGACCGGGGCTGGGACCTGGACGGGCTCTACGATCCGGACCCCGACAAGCCCGGCACCTCCTACGTGCGTCAGGGGGCGTTCCTGGAGGACGTGAGCCGGTTCGACGCCGCGTTCTTCGGGATCTCGCCGCGTGAGGCGCTGGCGATGGATCCGCAGCAGCGGCTGCTGCTGGAGACCGCCTGGGAGACCTTCGAACGCGCGGGCATCGCGCCGCCTTCCCTCAAGGGCAGCGACACCGGAGTCTTCGTGGGCGCCCTCGCCCAGGAGTACGGCTCCACCCTGCTGCACGAAGCGCCGGAAGGCCTGGACGGCATGCTGCTGACGGGCAACGCGCTCAGCCTGGTGTCCGGCCGGCTCTCCTACGTCCTCGGGCTGCAGGGCCCCGCCGTCACCGTGGACACGGCGTGCTCGTCCTCCCTGGTCGCCCTGCACCAGGCCGCACAGTCGCTGCGCCAGGGCGAGTGCACGCTGGCCCTGGCCGGCGGAGTGACCGTGATCGCCACCCCCGGCACCTTCACCGCGTTCAGCCGGCAGCGCGCCATGTCCCCCGACGGCCGGTGCAAGGCGTTCGCCGCGGCCGCGGACGGCACCGGGTTCTCCGAGGGCGTGGGGCTGGTCCTGCTGGAGCGGCTGTCGGACGCGCGGCGCAACGGCCATCCCGTGCTGGCGGTGGTCCGCGGTTCGGCGGTGAACCAGGACGGCGCGTCCAACGGTCTGACGGCGCCGAACGGCCTGGCGCAGCAGCGCGTCATTCGCACGGCCCTCAGCAGCGCGGGCCTGAGCCCCGACGACGTCGACGTCGTCGAAGGGCATGGCACGGGGACGGCGCTCGGCGATCCGATCGAGGCCCAGGCGCTGATCTCCGTCTACGGCCAGGAGCGTGATCCGGAACGGCCGTTGTGGCTGGGGTCGGTGAAGTCGAACATCGGTCACACACAGGCCGCCGCGGGTGTGGCCGGTGTGATCAAGATGGTGCAGGCGATGCGTCATGGCGTGCTGCCGCGCACCCTCCACGTCGACGCGCCGTCCCCGCACGTCGACTGGACCACCGGAGAGATACGACTGCTGACGGAGACGCGGTCCTGGCCGGACACCGGACGCCCCCGTCGGGCGGGCGTGTCCTCCTTCGGTATCAGCGGGACGAATGCGCATGTGATCGTGGAGGAGGCGCCGGGGGGTTCGGTGTCGGGTGCCGAGGGTGCTGTGGGTGTGGTGGGTGGGGCTGGTGTGGTGCCGTTGGTGGTGTCCGCGCGGGGTGAGGGGGGTGTGCGGTTGCTGTCGGAGCGGTTGGCGGAGTTTTTGGAGCGGTATCCCGAGGTGCCGGTGGAGGGTGTGGCGGGTGCTTTGGCGGGGCGTTCGGTGTTTGAGCGTCGTGCGGTGGTGGTGGGTGGTTCGCGGGATGAGTTGGTGGCGGGGCTGCGGGCTGGTGGGTCGGGGGTGTTGTCCGGTGGGGGGCCGGTGTTGGGGGATCCGGTGTTCGTGTTCCCGGGTCAGGGTGCGCAGTGGGTGGGGATGGCGGTCGAGCTTCTTGATTCTTCGCCGGTGTTCGCGGCTCGGTTCGCGGAGTGTGGGGTGGCGTTGGGGGAGTTCGTCGAGTGGTCGTTGGTGGATGTGGTGCGCGGGGTGGAGGGCGCGCCTGGGTTTGACCGGGTGGACGTGGTGCAGCCCGTGTTGTGGGCGGTGATGGTGTCGCTTGCCGCGTTGTGGGAGTCGTTCGGGGTGCGGCCTGCTGCTGTGGTGGGTCATTCGCAGGGTGAGATCGCTGCTGCTGTGGTGGCGGGTGCGTTGTCGTTGTCGGATGGTGCGCGGGTGGTGGCGTTGCGGTCGCGGGCGATCGTGGCGTTGGCGGGGCGTGGTGGGATGGTGTCGGTTGCGCTGGATGCCGAGGGTGCTGGGGAGTTGGCGGGTCGTTGGTCGGGTCGGGTGTCGGTTGCGGCGTTGAACGGGCCGACGTCGACGGTGGTGTCGGGTGACGCGGATGCGCTGGACGAACTCGTCGCCCATGCCGAGGAGTCGGGTGTTCGGGTGCGGCGGATCGAGGTGGATTACGCGTCGCACTCAATTCATGTGGAGGCGATCGAGGCCGAGTTGGCGGAGGTGTTGGCGCCGGTGGTGGCGTCGGTGCCGGGGGTGCCGTTCTTCTCGTCGTTGGTGGGGGCGCGGGTTGAGGGTGCGGTGTTGGATGGTGGGTATTGGTATCGGAATTTGCGGCATGCGGTGGATTTCGAGGCGGCTACGCGGGCGTTGGTGGGGGCGGGGTTTCGGGCGTTCGTGGAGGTGAGTCCGCATCCGGTGTTGGTGGTGCCGTTGCAGGAGACGGTGCAGCGGGCTGACCCGGAGGGTGTGTTCGCGGTGGTGGGGACGTTGCGTCGGGATCATGGTGGTCTCGGTGATGTGGTGAGGGCGGTGGGGCAGGCGTTCGTCGAGGGTGTGGTCGTGCATGGCGATCGTGTGGTGCCGCATCCGGACCTGCCGACGTATCCCTTCCAGGGCGACCACCACTGGCTGACCGCTTCCCCCGGAGCTTCCCGCGGTGTGACCGGCATCGGAGCCGTGAGCACGGAGCATCCCCTGCTCGGTGCGGCCGTCGAACTGCCCGACTCCACCGGCGTGTTGTTCACCGGACGCCTTTCGGCGGGAGCGTACGAGTGGCTGGCCGGGCACCGTGTCGGTGGTTCCCAGGTCGTCCCGGACCCGGTACTGGTCGAGTTGGCCGCCATGGCCGGCGACCAGGTGGGCTGCGGGCGGCTGGAAACGCTGTCGGTGCGGGAGCCTCTGGTGCTGCCGACGTCCGAGGCCGTCCAGCTTCGCGTCACCGTCGGCGAGCCCGGGCAGACCGGCGCTCGTTCGGTGGCCGTGCACTCCCGGCGGGGCGACGGCGGAGTAGGACGGCCATGGACGTGCCACGCCGAGGGATCGCTCACCGAGGAAGGACCGGCGCCGGACTGGGACCTGGAGGCCTGGCCGCCGGTCGGCGCCGAGAGCGTGCCCCAGGAGCGGCAGGCGACGGGCGACGGTTCCGGGGAGCAGCGCTCCGAGGAGCAGCGCACCACGCGATCCGTGTGGCGGCGGGGCGACGACCTCTTCGCCGAGGTCGCCCTGACCGAGCGGCTGCGCGCGGAGGCCGCCGGGTTCGGGCTCCATCCGGTGCTGGCGGCGGCCGTGCTGGACCTGCTGCCGACCGGGGAGCGACCGGCGGACTCCGGACGGCTGCGGCGGGTGGCCCAGTGGAGCGGTGTCTCGCTGCACGCCTCCGGAGCCTCGATACTGCGCGTGGCCATCAGCCCGCTGGCCGACGGCGCGTTCTCGGTGCGGGCCGCCGATGCGACCGGAGCCCCGGCGCTGACCGTGGCGTCCGTGACACCGCGACCCGTCTCACGTGGCGAGGTGAGCGCGGCGGGCGCCGCACAGCAGGACGGTCTGTTCGGCGTGGAGTGGAGCGACACGGACCTCGCGTCGAGCGCCGGCCCGGTCCCCGCCACGTGGGCGATCGTCGGTGAGGACACGCTGCGGGCCCGGTCCGCGCTGATGTCCGTGGGCCAGTACACCGAGGCGTACCCGGATCTGGAGAGCCTGGCCTCCGCGGTCGCCGACGCCTCCGGTGCGCCCGACGTGGTCGTGGTGACCTGCGCCGCCGCCGGCGGGGAGCGGACGGGCGAGGAACTCGCCGGCGGCGTCCACGACACCGCGCGCCAGGCGCTGGACTGGGCGCGAGCCTGGGTGACGACGCCCGCGTTCGAGCGGTCCCGGCTGGTGTTCCTCACCCGGGGCGCGGTACCGGCCTGGGACGGCACGGGGGCGGAGGGACGGCTCGACCTGACGGCGGCCGCGGTATGGGGGCTGGTGCGCTCGGCGCAGACCGAGTTCCCGGACCGCTTCCTGCTGGTGGACACCGACGCGAGCAAACCGGCCTGGCGTGCGCTGCTGCGGGCCGCGGGCTCCGACGAGCCGCAGTGGGCGCTGCGCAAGCGGGCCGCCCGGGTGCCGCGGCTGACGCGCCTGGCCGTCGACCGCGGCGGTGACACGACGCTGCTGGACGGCGTCGACGGCACGGTCCTGGTCACCGGCGGCACGGGCATGCTGGGATCGGCGCTCGCCCGCCACCTCGTGACCGAACACGGTGTCCGGGAACTGTTGTTGACGAGTCGTCAGGGCATCGGGGCGCCGGGAGCCGTCGACCTTGAGGCCGAACTCTCCGCGCTCGGTGCCCGGGTCACCATCGCCGCCTGCGACGTCACGGACCGCAAGGCGCTCGCCGGACTGCTGGCGGCGATCCCCGCCGGCCGACCGCTGCGGGCGGTGGTGCACACCGCGGGCGCTCTCGACAACGGGGTCGTGTCCTCGCTGACGCCCGAACGGCTGAGCGCGGTGCTGCGGCCGAAGACGGACGCGGTGCTCGCACTGCGCGACGCGACCAGGGACGCACAGCTCTCCGCGTTCGTGCTGTTCTCCTCCTTCGCCGGCGTGCTCGGCGGGGCCGGGCAGGCCAACTACGCCGCGGCGAACACCTTCCTGGACGCCTTCGCGTACGACATGCGTGCCCGCGGGGTCCCGGTGACCTCGATCGCCTGGGGCCTGTGGGAGGGACACAGCGGTCTCGCCGAGGGCAAGGCCGAGGCACTGCCGGGATCCGTGGCACTTCCCCTGGCCCAGGGGATGCAGCTCTTCGATGCGGTGCAGGGGGCCGGACTCGGTCTCGCCGTCGCCGCCCGGCTGGACTTCCCGGCGCTCTACGAGGGAGCGAGGGCGGGCCGGGCGCCGGCGCTGCTGCGGTCCCTGCTGCCCGCCCGCGCCCGCCGGACGGCGCAGGACACCGAGGTGGAGAAGACGGAACTGCGCCACGTCCTGGCCGCGATGGCGACCGACGAGGAGCGCGACGCGGCCCTGACCGGGCTCGTACGCGAGCGGATCGCCACTGTTCTCGGACACTCCTCCGCGCAGTCCGTCGCGGCCACCGCGGTACTGAAGGACCTCGGCTTCGACTCACTCACCTCGATCAACCTCCGCAACGCCCTGAACACGGATACCAACCTGAGCCTCGCGCCCAGCGTGGCGTTCGACTTCGCGTCACCGGCCGAGCTGGCCCAGCACATCAAGCAGCAGTTGCTCACCTGAGACCGGCCCCGGCGCCGGACGGACAAGGAGAGATCCCGCATGAGGATTGAGAACGTCCACATCGACTCCCTGGGGGTCGTTCTGCACGAGTGGGCGAGCGCGGAACAGGCCGTGGCCGACGGCCGTGTGGACGCCGAGGTCGTCGCGTCGAACGGACTCACCGGAACGCACGTGTCCGGTGACGTGCCGGCCGTGGACCTGGCCGTCTCGGCCGCCCGCACCGCCCTGGACCGCTCCAAGATCGAGCCCGACGAAATCGCCTCGCACCTGCACAGCGCGGTGTACTACCAGGGGCCCGTCGGCTCCTACCCGCCGGGCTACATCCTGCGCGAGCTGGGCCTGGACGACATCTCCGCGTTCTACCTCCAGCAGGGCTGCAACGGCATGCTGGGCGCCCTGGAGGTGGCGGTCGGCCAGATGACCGGCGCCGCCGAGGCCGAGACCGTGCTGCTCACCTCCGGCGAGAACTTCTCCTCCCCGGAGATCGACCGGTGGACCGGCTACGGCCAGTCCTACTTCCTCGGCGACGGCGCCGCCTCCGTCCTGCTCAGCGCGGACGAGGGGTTCGCCACGGTGCGGTCGTTGCACGCCGGGGTGCTCCCGGCCCTGGAGAAGTGGCACCGGGGTGACGGCCCGCAGCTCCTGCGCGGGCAGTCGGACTCGATGGCCGACATGGCGCAGCGGGCCGAGCAGTTCACCGAGACGGAACTGTCCCTGTCGGAGACGCTGGAGAAGCTGACCGTCTTCGACCTGGGCGTCATCCACCGCGCCCTGGTCGACGCCGACCTGAACGCGGCGGACATCGCCAAGGTCGTGCCGATCAACATGGACGGCCGGATGATCGAGTACTCCCTGATGATGCCGCTGGGGCTGCCCATGTCCCGGTCCAGCTGGGACTTCGGCAAGAGCGTCGGACACGTGGGCGGCGCGGACGTCTTCATCACGCTGGAGCACCTGGTCCGTACCCGGGAGGTCGGCCCGGGCGACCACGTCCTGCTGGTCTCCCAGGGGCCCGGCTGGATCTGCACCGCCAGCGTGGTCACGATCAACGAGCTGCCCGCCTGGGCGGTCTGAACCCCGGCGCCGTGCGCAGGCGGCCCCGACCGGTTTCCCCCAACCGGTCGGGGCCGCCTGCGTGTTGGCCGGTGCCGTGGGCCCGCGTTCCTGTGCGCACACATGCGACCGCCCACCGCTCGTACTGCTCAGCGGTGGGCGGTCGTCTCTCGATCTCGGCGCGCTTCCTCGGACAGCGGGTCCTACGGCGTCGCGGAAGCCGTCTGGAGCACGGCGGGGAACAGCGCGCCGAAGCGCACCGAGTCCACCGTCAGCACCGGAGCGCCGGCGGCGTCCACAGCCGTCACGCCGAGGGTGCCGTCCGCCGCGGCCGTGAGCCGGGCGCGCAGCACGGAGGCCCGGGCGGCGTGCAGGGTCACCCCGCGCCAGAGGTCCGGGGCCCCGAGGCGGTCCGCGGCCGATCCGGCGGGATCCCACGCCCCGCCCAGGCCCGCCCACAGCTCGGCACGTGCCACGGCCTCCAGCAGCGCCGGGTGTACCCCGAACCGACTGCCCTGCTCCGGTGTCCCCTCGGGCACCCGGACCTCGACGAACAGCTCGTCGTCGCGCCGCCAGACGCCGTGCAACGCCGCCGGCGCGCCGCCGGGGCCGGTGGCACCGAAGGCCCCGTGGCCGCCGAAGACCTCGTCGACGGGTACCCACCAGGCGCCGGCCGGCGGCCACACCTCCGGCTGCCACCGCGGCGGCGCACCGGCGGCGGCCGCCGTGCCGTACGCCTGCCGGACCCACGGCCGGCCGCTCGCACCGGAGTCCCGGCGCGTGTACACCGTCACCGCCCGCACGCCCAGGGTGTCGGACCCGCCGACGGTGACCTGTACCTGCACACCGCCGGCCGCGGGCAGCACCAGCGGTCGTACCGCGTCGAACTCCCGCAGCCGGCCGCAGCCCAGATGCCCGGCGGCGTGCAGTGCCAGGTCCAGCAGTACGACACCCGGCACCACCGTCCGTCCGTCGGCCGAACGGGAGAGCACCAGTCCGTCCGCACCGCTCACGAGCCGCCCGGTGAACGTCACCTCGTCGGTGTCCGGACGCTCGATCACCGCGGCCAGCAGCGGATGTTCCGCGTCCGCCAGCCCCAGGTCGGCCGCACTCCCGTAGCGGGCGCGCCCCGACGGCCCCGGGGAGCGCCGCCACAGGAGCCGCCCCGTCAGCCCGGACAGCCGCTGCCGGGCGATCTTCCCCGCCGGGTCGCGCGGCACCTCGTCGATCGCGTGGACCTCCTCCGGGCGTTTCGGGGGCGGCAGTTCGTCCCGGCAGGTGGCCAGCACCGCCTCGACGTCGAGCCCGTCCGGCCCGGGCACCAGATACGCCACGGGCACCTCGCCGAGCGTCGGATGCGGTTTCGCGCCCACCGCCGCGTCGCCGACGCCGGGCACCTGGAGGAGCACACTTTCCACCTCGGCCGGATGGACGTTCTCGCCGCCCCGGACGATGACTTCCTTCAACCGGCCGGTGACGGTGAGGTATCCGTTCGCGTCCTGCCGGGCCAGGTCGCCGGTGCGGTACCAGCCGTCGCAGAGCACGGCCTCGGTGGCCTCGGGCCGGCCGTGGTAGCCGAGCATGAGGGCGGGGCTGGACACCCAGACCTCGCCCTCCTCGCCCGCACCGGCCTCGGCGCCGCTGCGCGGGTCCGTCAGCCGCAGGGTCACGCCGGGCAGCGCGCGCCCGCAGGAACCCGGCACGTACGGACCGTGCGGAAGGTTGGTGGTGATCGCGCCGCACGTCTCGGAGCTGCCGTAGCTGTCCAGCAGGGCGACCCCGAACCTGGACCGGAACGCCTCGTGCAGGGAGGGCGGGCAGGGAGATCCGGCCACCATGCACACGCGCAGACCGGGCGGGGCGGAACCGCCGGTGCGGGTCCGCTCCACCATGTGCTGGTACAGGGCCGGCGAACCGACCAGGAAGGTGGAGTTCTCCTCCCGGGCCGTGCGCAGCACCTCGTCCGCGGCCGGCTCGTCGGTGATGTACGCGCCGGCCCCCACGGCCAGGACGCCCAGGACGCAGATGTTGTGGGCGAGGGTGTGGAACAGCGGCATCGGCACCAGCACCCGGTCCCGTTCCGACAGCCCGAGCAGGGGAGCGTTGCAGGACGCCGTCGCCCACAGTGCGGCCCGCTGGGTGGAGACCACGCCCTTCGGCTTCCCGGTCGTGCCCGTCGTGTAGAGCAGCCACGCCGGTTCGTCGAGCCCCAGGTCGTCGCGTGGCGGATCGCGCAGCGACCAGGTGGCCGCCAGCGTCTCGTAACGGGGCAGTGACTCGTCCGCCGCGTCCCGGCCGACGAGTACGGCATCGAGCTCGGTGGTGTCGCCCACCAGGACCACGACGGTGCCGGGGCGCTGCGCCAACACCCGCCGCACCTGGGGCAGTTGTGCGGCTCCCGTGATCACCAGCCGGGCGGCGCAGTCGTCCAGGAGGTGGCCGAGCTCGGCGTCGGTGCGGTGCGGGTCGAGCGGGACGCCGACGGCGCTCGCGCGGGCGACGGCGAGACGGCTCTCCACCGCCTCCACCCGGTTCGGCAGATAGATGGCGGCCGACGCGCCCCGCGTGAGCCCCAGCCCCACCAGGTGACCGGCGACCCGCGCGGTACGCCGGTCCAGCTCGGCCCAGGTCAGCGCGCGGCGGGCATCCTTGAAGGCGATCCGGTCGGGCTGCCGGGCGGCGTGCCCGGCGAGCAGTTCGTGCACCGGGCGGATCAGCTCCGCCCGGAACATGGCGTCCGCGCTCACGCGTTCCCCCTCATGCGCCGGCCGAACGGTAGCGGCGCACCGCCAGCGTCCGGAACAGCACCGCGATCAGTATCGACCAGCCCGCCGACACCAGCACGGGATGCTGGGCGGGCCAGGCACCCGTGGCCGCGAGCCCCGGGTTGCCGAACAGCTGCCGCGCGGCCTGCACCGTCGCGCTCAGCGGGTTCCACTCCGCGGCCCAGCGCAGCACCGTCGGAAGAGTGGAGGGCGCCACGAACGCGTTCGACAGGAACGTCAGCGGGAACAGCCACAGGAAGTTGCTGCTGGCCGCGGCCTCCGGAGCGCGCACCGTCAGACCGATGACGACGCCCACCCACGACAGCGCGTATCCCATGAGCAGCAGCAGCCCGAACCCGGCGGCGGCCTGCAGCACCCCGTGATGGGCGCGCCAGCCGACCAGCAGCGCGCACAGGATCATCACGGTCACGACGATCGCGTTCTGCACCAGATCGGCGACCGTGCGGCCGGTGAGCAGCGCGCCTCGCGCCATCGGCAGCGACCGGAACCGGTCGACCATGCCGCTCTGCAGGTCGTTGGCCATGCTGACGCTGCTGTTGCTGGCCGTGCCGAAGGCGATGGTCTGGGCGAAGAACCCCGGCATCATGAACTCGCGGTAGGCCGCGGCGCCGTGCGCACCGGGCAGGGCGAAGGATCCGGCGAAGATGTACGCGAACAGCAGCACGAAGACCAGGGGCTGCACCAGGCTGAGGACGAGCACCTCGGGGATGCGGATCGTCCGGATCACATTGCGCCGCGTGACGACCAGTGTGTCACGCACGGACTTGGTGACCGTGCCGGGTTTCAGTTCGGGTACGGGCGGTGCCGTTGCCGACACGTTCATCACTTCCTCTCGCCCGCCGCGCCGGTGGCGGCCGCCGCGCGCACCGGGTTCCGCGGGACGTCCTCGGTCAGGGCCAGGAAGACCTCGTCCAGCGTCGGGCGGCGCAGTCCGATGTCGGTGATCTCGATCCCCTCGGCGTCCAGCGCGGTGATGACCTCCGTCAGCAGCCGCACTCCTCCGTCGACGGGAACCGAGACGATCCCGCGCGGCCGGTCCACGTCCGGACCGCGGGTGCCGAACCGGGCCAACAGCCCGGCGGCAGCGTCGAGTTGCTCGGGCCAGGCGACCACCACCTCGACCCGCTGGCCGCCCGCCTGCGACTTCAGTTCGCGCGGTGTGCCGCGCGCGATGATCCGCCCGTGGTCGACGACCGCGATGTCCCGGGCCAGACGGTCGGCCTCCTCCAGGTACTGGGTGGTCAGCAGCAGCGTGGTGCCCTGCGCCACGAGGTCCTCGATGGCCTCCCACAGCATCAGGCGGCTGGTCGGGTCCAGGCCGACCGACGGCTCGTCGAGGAACATCACCGAGGGCCGGACGACGAGGGCGCCGGCCAGGTCCAGCCGCCGCAGCATGCCGCCCGAGTACGTCCTCGACACCCGGTCGCCGGCCGCGCTCAGGTCGAACCGGTCCAGCAGTTCGTCGGCCCGCTGCCGGGCGGCCCGCGCCCGAAGGCCGTACAGTTCACCGATCATGCGGAGGTTCTCCCGGCCCGTCAGCCGGTCGTCGACCGCCGCGAACTGGCCCGAGAGGCCGATGGACAGCCGAACCTGGTCCGGCTCCCGGACCACGTCGTGGCCGGCCACGACGGCGGTGCCCGCGTCCGGGCGCAACAGGGTCGTGAGCAGCCGCACCGTCGTGGTCTTGCCGGCTCCGTTGGGGCCGAGCAGCCCCAGCACGCCGCCTTCCGGCACGTCCAGGTCTACTCCGTCCACGGCCCGGACCTCACCGAAGGTCTTGACCAGACCCGTGGCGTGAATGGCACCCGCCATGGGGTTCTCCGTCCTCGTGTGCAGGGGTGGGGGCGTTGCGTGGGGTGTGCGGGAAGCACAGGTGTCCGGGACCCGGGTGTCCCCGGTCCCGGACACATGGCCGCCGGCTCAGCGGGCGGCGATCAGCTTCAGCTCGGGGTGGGCCGTGCCGCCCTCGATGGCCGTGGACGAGATGTGCGAGACCACGCGGTCGTCGGCGGGGTCGTTCGCCGGGTCGTCGTGCACCTGCAGCAGCTCGTAGGTCGTGTTGCGCTGCGCCGGGACGCGTCCCGCGCCGCGGATCAGGCCGATCAGTTCGAGCAGGTTGGAGCGGTGCTTGGCGCCCGCGGAGGAAACGACGTTCTCCTCCAGCATGATCGAGCCGAGGTCGTCGGCGCCGTAGTGGAGCGACAGCTGGCCGACTTCTTTGCCGGTGGTGAGCCAGGAGCCCTGGATGTGCTGGACGTTGTCGAGGAAGAGGCGGGCGATGGCGATCATCCGCAGGTACTCGAAGAGGGTGGCCTGGGTGCGGCCCTTGAGGTGGTTGTTCTCGGGCTGGTAGGTGTACGGGATGAAGGCGCGGAAGCCGCCCGTGCGGTCCTGGACGTCGCGGATCATCCGCAGGTGCTCGATGCGCTCGGCGTTGGTCTCGCCCGTGCCCATCAGCATCGTCGAGGTGGACTCCACGCCCAGCCGGTGCGCGGTCTCCATGATCTCCAGCCAGCGTTCGCCGGACTCCTTCAGCGGGGCGATGGCCTTGCGGGGGCGCGCGGGGAGCAGTTCGGCGCCGGCACCGGCGAAGGAGTCGAGGCCGGCCTCGTGGATCCGGGTGACGGCCTCCTCGACGGACACGCCGCTGATCCGGGCCATGTGCTCGACCTCGGAGGCGCCGAGGGAGTGGATGACGAGCTGCGGGTAGGCGTCCTTGATGGCCTTGAAGTGCTTCTCGTAGTACTCGACGCCGTAGTCGGGGTGGTGGCCGCCCTGGAACATGATCTGGGTGCCGCCCAGTTCGACGGTCTCCGCGCAGCGGCGCAGGATGTCGTCCAGGTCGCGGGTCCAGCCCTTGTCCTTGTCCTTGGGGGCCGCGTAGAAGGCGCAGAACTTGCACGCCGTGACGCACACGTTCGTGTAGTTGATGTTGCGCTCGATGATGTACGTCGCGATGTGCTCGGTCCCGGCGTACTTGCGGCGGCGCACGGCGTCGGCGGCCGCGCCCAGCGCGTGCAGCGGGGCGTCGCGGTAGAGGACGAGGGCTTCCTCCGGGGTGATGCGTCCGCCGTCGGCGGCTCGGTCGAGGACGGGCTGGAGAGGGGACTGCGAGGGTCGGGACATGATGGCCGGGCCTTTCCGGTGGCGTAGGGCGGATCAGGGTGCGGAGGGTTCCAACAGCCGGACGGCGACGTCGGGCGGGAAGCCCTCGGGGCCGCCGCCGACCAGGCGCGCGAACTCGGTGATGCCGGCGAGCTGCGCCGTGCCGAGGCTGAAGTCGAGGGCCGTGGTGTAGTAGCGCTGGAGCGTCGCGGCGTCGAACTCCTCCCACTGCGAAGCCTGTTCGCAGACCTTCGTCACCTCCGCCAGGGACAGGTCGCGCGAGGCCAGCAGATCGGCGTGGACCTGGCGCACCAACTCCGGTTCGCGGGCCAGGAAGTCACGGCGCGCGGCGAACACGGCGAACACGAAGGGCAGCCCCGTCCAGTCCTTCCACATGCGGCCCAGGTCGTGTACGTGCAGACCCATCCGGGGGGCCTCGTACAGGGCCGCGCGCAGTGCGGCGTCGCCGATGATCACGGCGGCCCTGGCCTCGGACATCATGGTGCGCAGGTCGGGCGGGCACCCGAAGTAGCGGGGGTTCACCCCGACGCGCTCGGCGAGCAGCAGCTGCGCCAGACGCACCGAGGTACGGCTGGTCGAACCCAGCGCCACCGGCTGCCCGTCCAGCTCCTCCAGCGGTACCTGGCTGACGATCAGGCAGGACATGACGTCTCCGTCGCTGCCGACCGCGATGTCCGGCAGGGCGACCAGGTCGTCCGCGTGCCGCAGGAACTCCAGCAGGCTGATCGGCCCCATGTCCAGCTCGCCGGCGGCGAGTGCGTCGTTCAGGCCGTCCGGCGTGTCGGTGCGCAGGTCCATGTCGAGGAGGGAGCCGGTGCGGGCCAGCCCCCAGAACAGCGGAAGGCAGTTCAGGAACTGGATGTGACCCACGCGGGGTCGGCGCCGGCGCACGGGCGTCGGCTGTGCTGTGTCGGGGGCGAGTTGCTCGGTCACGGTGCACGACTCCCGAAGCGGGTCGAGGGGAGGAAGGACGAGGGGTGCGCGGTCAGACGGTGCGGACCGGCGCGGCGAAGTGCTCGCGGAGTACGGCCAGCACCTCGGCCGGCCGCTCCGAGAGGAAGAAGTGCCCGCCGGAGAAGACCCGCAGGTCGTACTCCGTCTCGGTGTGCTCGCTCCAGGCGCGGGCTTCTTCCAGCGACGTTCGCGGGTCGGCGTCGCCGGTGAGGACGGTCACGGGGCAGCGCACCGTCGCGCCGGGCGCGCTGCGGTACGTCTCGACGGCCCGGTAGTCGCTGCGGATCGCGGGCAGCACCATGCGCAGCAGCTCCTCGTCCTGGAGGACCTGGGCGTCGGTGCCGGCCAGGGCGCGCAGTTCGGCGATCACCCCGTCGTCGTCGAGCGTGTGCACATGCTCGTCCCGGACCCGGGACGGAGCGCGGCGCCCGGACGCGAACAGCCGGACGGGGCCGGACCCGGTGCGCTCCATACGGCGCGTCACCTCGAAGGCCACGACCGCGCCCATGCTGTGCCCGAAGAAGGTCACCGGCCGGTCGTCGTCCCATTCCGCGAGGGCCGCGCTGACCTGGTCGGCGAGCTCGGCCACCGAGGCGGGCCCGGGTTCGTGCCTGCGGTCCTGGCGGCCGGGGTACTGGATCGCGGCGACCTCGACGTCCGGGCTGAGCGCGGCGGCGACCGGCAGGTAGAAGCTGGCCGAGCCGCCCGCGTGCGGGAAGCAGACCAGCCGCTCGGCGGCCTCGGGCGAGGGCCGGAACCTGCGGATCCACAGGTTGTCGGTGGTGGAACTCATCGGGCGTGTGGGTCCTTCCCAAGTGTCGAGGTGAGCGGGCCCGGCGGCCGGACCACCGGGGCGGTGGGATCCGGCCGCCGGAGAGGCGGCGGACTCAGTCGTCCGCCTCGGGGCCGTACACCTCGACCTGATCGGAGACGCGGCGTACGTGAATGCAGTCGCCGGGGCACTTCTTGGCCGAGTCGACCACGTCGGTGAGCAGTTCCAGGGGGACCCGGGTCGTCGAACCCGGCTCCTGGAGCAGTTCGTCCTGCTCGTTCTTGACGTAGGCGAGCCCGTCGATGTCCAGCTCGAACACCTCGGGCGCGTACTCGGCGCAGATTCCGTCGCCGGTGCACAGGCCCTGGTCGATCCAGACTTCCAGGTCCTCGTCGTGGGTCGTCTGCGGGGACATAAACACCTGCCTGGCAGTGTCGTCATGGTGTGCGCGCGGTGCGCGCACAGCCGCCCGGGGCCGAGCGGAGCGCGCACCGCGCACACAGGGGGAGTCGTGCACGCCGTACACGAGGGGGGAGTCCGGCCGCGGTGGCCGGTCCGGGGGTCAGACGCGCATCGGCTGCGGCGACTCGCGCCGGGCCGGGTCGGGGCCGTCGTACTCGCGGATGATCTCGTAGCGCGTGTTGCGCTCGACCGGGCGGAAGCCCGCGTCGCGGATGAGGTCGAGCAGGTCCTCGCGGGTGAGCTTGTTCGGGGTGCCGTAGTTGTCGGCGTCGTGGGTGATCTTGTACTCGACGACCGAGCCGTCCATGTCGTCGGCGCCGTGCTGGAGGGCGAGCTGGGCGGTCTGCACGCCGTGCATGACCCAGAAGACCTTGACGTGGGGGACGTTGTCGAAGAGGAGCCGGGAGACCGCGAAGGTCTTGAGGGCCTCTGTGCCGGTCGCCATGGTGGTGCGCGCCTGGAGGCGGTTGCGGACCTTGCCGTCCTTCATGTCCACGAAGTCGTGCTGGTAGCGCAGCGGGATGAAGACCTGGAAGCCGCCGGTCTCGTCCTGGAGCTCGCGCAGCCGCAGCACGTGGTCGACCCGGTGGCGGGGCTCCTCGATGTGGCCGTAGAGCATGGTGCACGGGGTCTTCAGCCCCTTCTCGTGCGCCAGCCGGTGGATGCGGGACCAGTCCTCCCAGTGGGTGCGGTGGTCCACGATGTGCTGGCGGATCTCCCAGTCGAAGATCTCGGCGCCGCCGCCGGTGAGGGATTCGAGGCCGGCGTCGATCAGCTCGTCGAGGATCTCGGACGCGGTCAGACCGGAGATCGTCTCGAAGTGGTGGATCTCCGTCGCCGTGAACGCCTTCAGACCGACGTTCGGCAGCGCCTTCTTCAACTCCCGCAGCGAGCGCGGGTAGTAGCGCCACGGCAGGTTCGGGTGGAGGCCGTTGACGATGTGGAGTTCCGACAGGTGCTCGTTCTCCATCGCCTTGGCCAGCCGGACGGCCTCCTCGATGCGCATCGTGTACGCGTCCTGCTCGCCCGGCTTGCGCTGGAACGAGCAGTAGGCGCACGACGCGGTGCAGACGTTCGTCATGTTGAGGTGCCGGTTGACGTTGAAGTGAACGACGTCACCGTTCTTGCGGGTCCGCACCTCGTGTGCCAGACCGCCCAGCCAGGCCAGGTCGTCCGACTCGTACAGGGCGATGCCGTCCTCACGGGACAGCCGCTCACCGGAGAGGACCTTCTCCTCCAGCTCGCGCTTGAGCCCAGCGTCCATGGCCGGGAACCTCCTCGTTCAGTGCCTGGCGGCACGCGTAGTGACTGTGCGCATGTGGCGTGATCCGACGCGTCGACGGGCCCCTGGACGCCGCTGTCGCGGCATCCCGCGGAACCGGCCGTCCCGCCCGGAGACGGTCGGGCGGAACGGAACGGATCCGCACCACACGGACACCGCGGCGAACCGGCCGGCCGCGACGGCCCGCGGCACCGGCCAACGATCCGGAACACCACGGGCCCCGGCCGGGCGGCGGGTACCGACGCCGCGTCCGGTGGGGCCCTCCCATCCTCGCGGAGGGCAGTGTGGGGAAAACCCCACATCCGCAACGGCTTTGCCGAGGGCATCCGGTGCCACACCGCGGACGGACGCCGAAGCGGCCTGCCGTCGCGGCGAGGCACGTCACGGCACGGCATACGCGAGTGACCGGGCCGTCGTCGGCCCGGTCACGGTCGTCTCGGCAGTGTGTGGGGCGGTTCGTCAGCCGCTCGTGTCGTCCTGTGGGGAGGCCGGCACGGAGGCGGGGCCGCGCGGCCTGCGGTCACCCATGACCTTGGCGAGCGTGCGGGTGCGGTGGAGCACGACCTGCGTGATCACCTGGAGGAGGATCCACGACACCGCGTACAGGGCGCCGTCCAGCGCGGGCACCGTGTCGACGGGCAGGGTGTAGGCCATGATGAGCCGGAGCAGCGCGTCGCACAGCAGGCCGATGCCCCACAGCGCGGTCAGGCCGCGCCATACGCGGCGGAACGAGGCGTCGGACTCCCATGTCCGTTCCAGTTGCTCGCTTCTCCCGGGCAGCAGAGAGCGCAGCGCCTGGTAGGTGAAGGGGCGCGCGGTGAACAGGGTGACCAGCAGCCAGATTCCGGCCAGCCCGGTGAACAGGCCGTTGCGGGCGAGGGCGAGGCGTGGGTCCGCGGCCAGCAGGGAAGCCACCGCGCTCACCACCAGCAGCGCGAGCGTGAATACCCCGATCGCGTCCAGCCTTCGATGGCGAATCGCGGAGTAGAGGGTGTGCAGAGCGGGCGCGGATCCGCTGAGCAGCAGAGCGGTGATCTCACCAGCTCCGGCGCCGCGCATTATGTAATAGAGCCCGACGGGGAGTACCACGTCGCAGCCGACGGTGATCACGAAAGCCCAGGGTGAGGACGGGTTTTCGGATGGGGTGGGGGGTGAGGCCGCGGAAGGTGGCGCCGCCGGCGCCGAGGACTCAGAGCGGGGTGTGGGGGAGGTCATGAGATGTGCTCCAGAGTGGTGGCCGTGCAGCTTTTCGGCCAATCTTGGTACTACACGGGCGTGGTGCAGCGGTCGAACACGACCGTCAATTCACGGGCGCACCGCTCCAGGTCCATCGCGGAGTGGGACAGATGACGGCACAGGACGGTGTCGATGGCACCGCGGATCGCCAAGGCCATGGTGAGACAGTCGAAGCTGCCGAACTCCCCGGCGTCACGACCCTGTTCGAGGAGAACGATGAGCCGGTCCACGGACATGATGCTGCGTTCGATACCCTCCAGACCGGTGATCTGGCGGTCCCGTACCATCCTGACGACCTCGGTCAGCGCCTGGGTGTGGATCGGGTAGCGCTCGACGAAGTCGAAACTGGACGTGATGTACGCGCTCAGCTTGCCGCGATACGTACGCTCGTCGCCCATGCGTGAGTCCGCTATGTTTTCGGCCTTTTCGATGATGGCGCGGGCGACTTCCGCGAAAAGCTCGGGCTTTCCGGAGAAATGGTACGAGATCATCCCCGTGCTGCTGAGCTCGGCCTGCTGCGAGATCTTACTGAAGGATGCCTTTGTGTAGCCGGATGCGGCGAGTGTTTCGATTGCCGCCTGAACTATCTGCGCCCGCCGTGCATTCTGCGTGAATGTTCTGGTCTGCTCGTTGACTGTCCTGGCCATCATGGTTTCAGGTTAGCCGGATCGTGATCGTGATTTTTCCTAAAGTACAAAAGTCTCAGCGCACCGGAATCCGCCGGGCCGTCGTACGGACGGCGTCCACCAGCTCCATCATGGCGATCGAGTCAGTGTGCTGTCCGGCATCTCCGCCGCCCGCGCGGACGGCGTGCGCGAACTCCTGCAACAGCAGCGCCAGTTGGTCGGCGGCGGGCAGCGTCCTCCGTTCCTCGCGATCCTGCTCCTCGATGACGAGCAGCGGCTGGTGGGTGGCCGGCGGAGTGAACGCCCGGGTCACGGTCAACCGTGCCCGGTCGCCCCACATCGTGTACGTCGACGCGTAGGTGTGCTCGAAGCCGAACGCCAGCTCGGCGAGGATCCCGGAAGGCGAGGCGAGCAGCACCTGTCCCGACAGGTCGAGGCCGTCCGAGGCCCGGGTGCGCAGTGTCGCGCCGGCCACGTCGAGTCCCGGGCCCAGCTGCAGCACGGCGGCCCGCAGCGGGTACACCCCGACGTCGAGCAGCGCGCCGCCACCGAGCTCGGCGGCGTAGCGGATGTCGTCCTCCGGCAGCGGCGGAATGCAGAAGGCGCCACTGAAGGAGGCGAGCCGTCCCAGGCGGCCGTCGGCCACCAGCTCACGCACTCCGACGTGTTGCGGGTGGTGCAGGAACATGAAGTTCTCCCGCAACGCCAGTCCGCGTTCCGCCGCCAGCGCGCACAGGGCACGCGCCTCAGCGGCGTCGACACCGATCGGCTTCTCCACCAGCACGTGCTTACCGGCGAGCAGCGCCCGCTCGGCCCAGTGACGGTGCAGGGACGTCGGGGCCGACACATACACCGCGTCCACGTCGGACCGCTCCAGCAGGGCCCCGGGATCCTCCTCGGCGGCACAGTCGAAGTGCTCCGCGAAGCGGGCCGCCTTCTTCGGCGTGCGTCCGGCGACGGCCACCAGCTCCCACTCCGGCGCCCGGGCCACCGTCGGCAGGACCCGCCGCCAGGCGATCGACGAGGTACCGATCGCGCCGAGACGCAGCGGCCGCGCCGCCGGCGCGCTCACAGCGACCTCAGCGCGGCGATCAGCGTGCGCGCCTGGACGTTCACGTTGTGGCTGTGCCGCAGCAGTTCGTCGACCTGACGCAGCGACACCCAGCGGAACTCCTCCGACTCCAGCGGTGTCTCGTCCTCGACCTCGACGATCACGTAGTGGCTCTGGGCGTTGAGGAAACGCCCGCCCTCCTCGGACAACAGCACGTCGTACACGGCCTTGTCGCGCCGGTCCAGCAGCTCGTCCAGATACGGCGGCCACGACTTGCGCGGCAGATGGGAGTAGTTCTCCAGGGTGCACTGGACCGTCGGGCCCAGCTCGACCACCGACAGGAACCCGGCCTCGGCCCGTGCCCGCAGCAGCACGTGCGGCACCCCCTCGATCCGGCGCACGAACAGCGCCGCGATCCCCGTCCCGTGCGGTTCGACGAGCGGCTGCGACCACGCGGCCACTTCCCGGCGGCCCGAGATGACGTCCACGGCCACCACGCTGAAGTGGCGTCCGTCCACGTGGGACACCGTGTGCGGGCCGCGGCGCCAGCCCTCGGTCCGCGCGAGTCCGATCGGCGTCACGCTCACCTCGTGCTCGGCCCGGCGCCGAGTGATCCAACTGCGCACCTCGGTGTCCGAGTGCAGCGATCCGGTCACCGCGGCGGCGTCCGCCCGCCAGTCCGGCAGGCACGACAGCACCGTACGGGCGTCCATGTTCACGACGTTGTCCTGCTGCAGCAGCATGTTCACCTGGCGGAGCGTCAGCCACGCGAAGTCCTCGCCCGCCTCCACCTGCGGACCCACCCGCACGATCATGTTCCGGTTCCTCTTGCGGAGGAACCATGAACCCTGCTCCGACTGCAGGACGTCGGCCACCACCGCGCCCGGCTCGGGACTGCGGAAACAGTCCAGGTACGCGACGGCCGAACCCCCGTGCACCCGGAGGTAGTTGCTCTTCGTCGCCTGAACGGTCGGCGACAGCTGCATCCCGTTCACGTTGCCCGGCTCCGACTTCGCCTGCATCAGCAGGTGCGGTACGCCGCCGAAGTCCCGCACGGCGATGCCCAGGATGCCGATCTCGGGCTGGTCGATGATCGGCTGGTCCCACGCCGGCACCGGCCCGAAGTCCGAGCGGACCCGCAGCCCGTGCACCGCGAAGAACCGGCCGCTCGCGTGCCGCAGGTCGCCGGTGTCCCGCTCGAAGCGCCAGCCGTCGAGCTCCGCGAACGGAACCCGCTCCACGCGCTGCGGCTGCGTGTGCCGTCGGTCCTCCAGCCATGCCGCGAGTTCCACGTCGCTCAGCACACCGCCGTCCACGGCCGCCGCGGAGACCGCCAGCGCCGCCAGGGTGTCCGCCTCCTCGCCGCGCGCGGACGCGGGCGCGGTTGTCGGAGTCATCGATTCGCCCTTCTCTCGATTCGGGAGTGCGACCGTGTGCGTGATCGACCGGGCCGGGCGCCGGCGCGCACCCCCACGCCGAAGGAAGCGCAGCGGACAGCCGCACGCACAGCCTGCCTGCTCGAATTCGAGCATTCGCCTAGACCGCCGCCCCTTGCGGCAGGCCCGTGCACTGGCTATGAGCCGCCGTCACGCCGCGGCCGGCACGCCCCGGCCGCCGCGCCGCGTTCGCCGCGGGCGGGGAACACTAGTGGATGTTCCAGACCGCCCCGGACCGGGCGTGCGGTGGCCGGAAGCCGGGCTACGTTGTGGCCTTCCGACCCGGCCGACAAGAGACGTTTGCGGGGATGCTCGTCGACCCCGAGGAGACGAAGATGCGAAACGGTCCCCCACGCGTCGCCGACTACATCATCTCTTCCCTGGCGGCACGGGGAACTGACCATGTGTTCGGAGTCGGCGGCGCGAACATCGAGGACCTCTACGACGCCGCCCACCTCTCGGACGGAGCCGTCCGGGCGGTCGTCGCCAAACACGAGTTCTCCGCCGCCACCATGGCCGAGGGGTACCACCGCACGTCCGGCAGACTCGGCGTCGCCATGGCGACCTCGGGGGCCGGCGCGATGAACCTGGTCCCGGGCCTCGCGGAGGCGTACGCGGCGCGCGTCCCGGTGCTCGCCCTGATCGGCCAGCCGCCCCGCCCGCTGGAGGGCCGCGGGGCCTTCCAGGACTCCAGCGGCCGGGCGGGCGCCTTCGACGCGGTCCGCCTGTTCGCCCCGATCTCGCGTTTCTGCGCCCGGGTCGACACTCCCGGTGACACCGCCGCGCTGCTCGCCGAGGCGATCGCCGCCACCCGAGGACCGCACCGCGGACCGGCCGTCCTGCTGCTGCCCAAGGACGTCCAGCAGGCGCCCGCGGACGGACTCCCTCCCCTCGCCGGCCTGCTGACCCCGCAGCCGCAGGCCCCCGCGGCCGCGCACCGGGCGGCCGCGGCCGCACTGCTGGCCGAGGCCGTCACCGGCGGGGCGGACATCCTGCTGATCGCCGGGGACGGCGTCGGACGCGCGGACCTCCGCGCGGAGGTCGCCGAACTCGCCCGCCGGCTGGGCGCGTCGGTGGCCGTGACGCCGGAGGCCAAGGACGCCTTCGACAACCGTGACCCGCGCTTCGTGGGCGTGGCCGGCGCGATCGGGCACCCGTCGGTGCAACGCCACCTGGAGAAGGCGGCCGTATGCGTGCTCGTCGGCACCCGGCTGCCGGTGATGGCCCGCACCGGACTCGAACCGGCCCTCCAGGACACGCCGTTGATCTGCTACGACCCCGAGCCGCCCTTCACCGGCCCGCACCGCGACGGCGTACCGGTCGTCCACGTGGACGGCGACCTGCGCACCGAACTGAGAGCCGTCGACGACCTGCTCGGCGCACTGCCCCGGACCTCGATCGGCCGCGAACTGCCGGGCGGCGGCCCGGAGTACCTGGCGGCGCCCCGCCCCGACACCCCCGGCGTGCGGCTCACCGACGCGGTCCGGGCCATCGAGTCCGCCCTCCCCGACGACGCCACCGTGGTGTCAGACGCCGGCAACGCCAGCTCGGCGGTCATCCACCACCTGACCGTGCCCCGGCACGGGAACTTCGTCCTCGCCCTCGGCATGGGCGGCATGGGACACAGCTTCGGCGCCGGCATCGGGGCGGCGTTCGCCACCGGGCGGCGCACCTATGTGATCTCCGGCGACGGGGGCTTCTACGCACACGGCATGGAGGTGCACACCGCCGTCGAACACGACGTGCCCGTCACCTTCGTCGTCTTCAACAACAACGCCCACGGGATGTGCGTGACCCGGGAGCAACTCCTCTTCGAGGCCGACTACTCGTACAACACGTTCAAGCCCGCCGACATCGCGGCCGGCGCGCGGGCCATGTTCCCCTCGCTCCCGGCCGTCACGGCGACCACGGCCGACGAACTGCGCCGCGCCCTCCTCACGACGAACGACCGCACCGGCCCGGCTCTGGTCTGTGTGCAGTCCGACCCGGACGAGCTGCCCCCGTTCGTGCCGTTCCTCCGTCTGATCGACGACCGCCCCACCCCCGCAGGAGCACACCATGACGACCGCGTCACACCAGTTGGCTGACATCCCCGGCCTCGTCCGGTGCGAGACGAACAGCGTGCCCGAGCTCATCGCCGAGGCCACCGCCCGGACCCGGCCCGAGTACCCGCACGACGAGGTGTACGGGCAGTTCTGCACGATCCAGGAGTACATCGACTGCCCGCCCGAGGACGTCTTCGCCTACCTCAGCGACATCAACAGCCTGGACGAGTACTCGGTCAGCACACGGTCGTTCCGGCCGACCGGCACCGAGGGGCTCTACGTCGGCTGGGACACCCTCGCCGAGGACACCAGGATATTCATGCGGCTCCGGCCCAACCGCGAGGCGCTCACACTCGACTACCACTGCGCCTGGGACCAGGGCGAGGAACTCTGGATGATCTACCTGTTCCGGATCGTGCCGGCCGAACAGGTGCTCGGCAAGCCGGGTTCGGTGGTCATCTGGACCAACTGCCACCACCCCCACTACGACAAGAACCCGTATCCCGAACTGTCCCCGGACCCGGAGCGGATCTGGGTGGGCGACCTGTGGCCGCTGTTCTACGCCGGCCACCGCATCGAGCTGGACAACCTCAAACGGATCCTCGAATACCGCAGCAGCCGGGGCCTTCCGGTCTCGGTCGCCACCGCGCCGGAGGCGGGCGAATGATCCCCGTCAGCCTGGTCGACGTGGACAGCTATCTGCCCGAACGCAGCGTCGGCACCGAGTTCTACACCGATCAGGAAGTCCAGGACACCGAGGGCGCGATGTTCAGCCCGCCGGCCGCCCGGCGGCACGCCGCGCCGGACGAGAGCGCCACCGACATGGCGGTCGCGGCCGCCCTGCCGATGCTGGAGCGCCGGCGCGAGCGGGGCGACGGCCCGGTGGACGTCGTCCTCACCAACGTCTCGCTCCCGGACCGGGCGTTCACCGGAGCCGGCGCCGACATCGTGGCCCGGCTGGGGCTGGACCCCGTACCCGAGTGGATCATCGACGTGCACAACAGCGGCTGTGCCGCCTTCGTGTACCTCATGAAGCTCGGCCGCGGCCTCATCGCCTCGGGCCAGGCCCGCACCGCCCTGATCTGCTGTGTGCAGAACACGGCCGGGCAGCTCTTCGCCCGGCCCGAGCTCAGGGGCCGCAAGCACGCCCCGGTGCCCGGGGACGGCTGCGGCGTCGGTTTCCTCAAGGCGGGCGACGAGTCGCCGATCCTCGACGTGGTGACACATCACGGTGTCGAGTACGCCAACGACATGACCCTCTCCGTGGACACCCGCAAGTACTGGCAACCCGGCGAGGGAGAGATCGACATCGGCTTCACCGACAGCAAGGTCAAGCAGATCGTCGCGCGGGGCAACCAGCTCGTGCCCCAGGTGACCCGGGAGCTGTGCGAACGCCTCGGCACCCCCACCACCGACATCGACCTGCTGGTCACCAACCAGCCGAACCGGATGTTCCTGCACAACTGGCGGGAGGACCTCGGCCTCAAGCCCGAACGCCACCCGGACACCTTCGACCGGTACGGCAACCTCTTCGGCGCGGGCATCCCGGTGACGCTCTCCCAGGCCCGCGACGAGGGAAAGATCGACAAGGGCGATCTCGTCGTGCTGTCCGGCTTCGCGCACGCCGGTGACTTCGCCGCCGCGGCCGCCGTGCGCTGGTGACCCCGGCCTTCGCCGTACGCCCCGACCCCTACCTGTCATACCTGGAGTTGTGCCGATGACCGACACCGCACCGCAGACCCGCACCGGCGAGGAACTGGCCGAACTCGACCGCCGCCACCTGTTGCACCCCTGGACCCCGCACGGTATCGGCGACCAGCTGGTGCTGGTCGAGGGCCGGGGCTGCGAGGTCACCGACTCCTACGGGCGCACGTACCTGGACGGCCGCAGCGGCCAGTTCAACGCGACGCTCGGCTACCGCCATCCCCGCGTGCTGGCCACGATCGAGGAGCAGGCCGGCAGGCTGATGACGTACGCCCTTCTGGGCTCGTCGAACGAGCCCGCCGTCCTGCTCGCCGCCCGGCTGGCGGAACTGCTCGGCGAGCCCCTCGAACGCACCCTGTTCTGCAACTCCGGCTCGGAGGCCACCGAGGCGGCGATCCGGATCGTGCGGATGTACCACGCACTGCGCGGCGAGCCGCGGCGGACCACCGTGATCTCACTCGCCGACGGCTACCACGGAACCACCGTCGCGGCCGCCGCGATGTCGGCCTCGCCGATCGCCTGGACGGGCTGCGGGGCGCTGCCCGAGGGGTTCGTCCAGATCCCCACGCCCGGCTCCGCGGCAGACGCCCGGCCCGGCCCGGAGGCGCTGGAGGAGGCCATCGTCGCGCAGGGCGCGGAGAACGTCGCCGCGTTCTTCGTGGAACCGGTCCTCGGGGTGGGCGGCATCCGCCCGCTGCCGGCCGGCTATCTGCGCGCCGTCCGGGAGATCTGCGACCGCCACGGGGTCCTGCTCGTCGTCGACGAGGTGACCACCGGACTCGGCCGCACCGGGGCGTGGTTCGCACACCAGCGCGAGGACATCCGTCCCGACGTGATCACCACGGGCAAGGGACTGGCTGCCGGATACGTGCCGTTCGCCGCCGTCACCATGACCACGGCCGTCGCCGACGTGTTCGCCGGCGACCCGATGCTCGGCGGCCTGCGCCACGGGCACACGACCAGCGGACACGCCCTCGGCGCCGCCGTCGCCCTGACCGTGCTGCGCACCATCGAGGAGGAGGGGCTGATCGACCACGCGGCCGCCATGGGCGAGCGCCTGTGCGGGCAACTGGTGGACCGCCTCAAGGGACTGGACGGGGTCAGCGACGTACGGGGCGTCGGCCTGCTTGCGGGTGTCGAGTTCGACTCCTTCGCCCGCGCCGCCCAGGTGAGCCAGGCCTGCCTCGGCGCCGGGGTCGTCGTACGCAGCGAGGGCCCGGTGCTCTCCGTCGCCCCGCCGCTGATCGTGACCGCGCTCCAGGTGGACCGGATCGTCGACGCGCTGTACGACGCCACGGTGGCCGCGGCCGGCTGAGCCCCGCGCCCGCTCGCCCAGGTGCCCCCCCGCCACGGCGTGGGGGCATCGGCGTCCCCGGCCGGGCATCACGCCTTCACCCGGTGTCCGACCGAAACGACACGCGGGCCTTCGGCATGCCCGCACATGGTCGGCGGCCCGTACGAAAGACCGAGGCTAGAGATTCCCCTAGAGCGCTTCCACGGATCGCCGGAGGGCCCCGGGACGCGTGCGAATGTGTGAGCAACCCCCAGCCTCCCGCCCCCGGTATTTGGAGTGCCATCGATGAACGAGCCGGTGCCCACCGCCGTCCCGAACACCGTCCCGGGCCAAGAGCCCGTGGCCGTGGTCGGCCTCGCGTGCCGGCTCCCGGGCGCCGACGATCCGGCCGCCTACTGGGAGTTGCTGACCGCGGGCCGCAACGCCGTCACCGACACCCCCGAGGACCGCCGCGCGGGCGTGCCCGCCGACGGCTGGCCCACCCCGCACGGCGGCACCGCCCCCCTGCGCGGCGGCTACGTCAGCGCACCCGCCGACTTCGACGCCGCGTTCTTCGGCATCTCGCCCCGCGAGGCCGACGCCACCGACCCGCAGGCCCGCCTCGCCCTCGAACTGGGCTGGGAGGCCCTGGAACACGCGGCGATCCCCGTCACCGCCGCCCCGCGCGCCACCGCGGTCTATCTCGGCGTCGACGTCTGCGACTACGCCGACGTCGTCCGCGACGCCGGACAGGGCACCGGACACCACACCCTCACCGGCCTCAACCGCTCCCTCGTCGCCAACCGGCTCTCCTACGCGCTCGGCGCCAGCGGCCCCAGCATGACCGTCGACAGCGCCCAGTCGTCCTCCCTGGTCGCCGTCCAGCTCGCCTGCGACAGCCTGCGGCACGGGGACTGCGCCCTCGCCCTGGCCGGCGGAGTGCACCTCAACCTCAGCCCGCAAAGCTCCCTGGCCGCAGCCCAGTTCGGGGCCCTCTCCCCGGACGGCGCCTGCCACACCTTCGACGCCCGGGCCAACGGCTACGTCCGCGGCGAGGGCGGCGGCATCGTCGTACTGAAGCTGCTCGCACACGCCCTCGCCGACGGCGACCGCATCCACGCTGTCATCCGCGGCGGCGCCCTCAACAACGACGGCACCGGCACCAGCATCACCACCCCGGACGCCAACGCCCAGGCCGCCGTCCTGCGCGCCGCGTACCTGCGTGCCGGAACCGACCCGGCCGGCATCGGCTACGTCGAACTCCACGGCACCGGAACCCGCGTCGGCGACCCCGTCGAGGCCGCCGCCCTCGGCGCGGTGCTCGGCACCGCGGAAGGCCGGCAGACCCCGCTGACCGTCGGCTCCGTGAAGACCAACATCGGCCACCTCGAAGGCGCCGCCGGCATCGCCGGACTCCTCAAGACCGTCCTGTGCCTGTCCCACCGCCGGCTGGTGCCCAGCCTTCACCACGACGAGCCGAACCCCGCCATCGACCTCGACGGCCTCGGCCTGCGCGTCCAGCGCGAGACCACCGACTGGACCCCGGCCGCGCCCGGCACCCCCCTGCGGGCCGGGGTCTCCTCCTTCGGCATGGGCGGCACCAACGCCCACCTCGTCCTCGAAGAAGCCCCCGCGACCGAAGAGGCCCCCCGGCAGCCGCGGACCGCCCCGGCCACCGTGCCCTGGCTGCTGTCCGCCGCCACCCCCGGCGCCCTGCGCGCCCAGGCCGACGGCCTCGCCGCGCACGTCCGCGCCACCGACGCCGACCCCGTCGACACCGCCTGGTCCCTGCTGACGACCCGCACACCCCTCGCCCACCGGTCCTTCGCCGTGGGCTCCGACACCGCCGGTCTGCTCAGCGGCATCACCACCGCGGCCCCGTACGGCCCGCTCGACGGCGACATCCACCGGCCCGTGTTCGTCTTCCCCGGCCAGGGCAGCCAGTGGGCCGGCATGGCCGCCGAACTCCTCGCCTCCTCCCCGGTGTTCGCCGCACGCCTCACCGAGTGCGGTACCGCACTGGCCCCGCACGTCGACTGGGACCTCGCCGCCGTCCTGCGCGGCGACGCGGACGCCCCGCCCCTGGACCGCTCCGACGTCGTGCAGCCCGTGCTGTGGGCCGTCATGGTGTCGCTGGCCGCCCTGTGGCAGTCGCACGGCATCAGCCCCGCCGCGGTCGTCGGACACTCCCAGGGCGAGATCGCCGCCGCCTGCGTCGCCGGAGCCCTCAGCCTGGAGGACGCGGCCATGGTGGTCGCCCTGCGCAGCAAGATCCTCGTCCCGCTGGAGGGCCGCAGCGGCATGGTCTCGCTCGCCCTTCCCGAGGACGCCGCCCGCCGCTTCACCGCGCGGTGGGACGACCGGGTCACCGTCGCCGCCCTCAACGGGCCCTCCTCCACCGTCGTCTCCGCCGACATCGAGACCGTCACCGACATCCTCGCCACCGCACAGCGCGAGAACGTCCGCGCCGGCCGCGTCGGCATCGACTACGCCTCCCACTCCCCGCACGTGGAACCCGTCCGCCAGGAGATGCTCGACCTCCTCGCCGCCATCACCCCGCTCCGCCCCGACGTGCCCTTCCTGTCCACCGTCACCGGACAATGGATCGACAGCGCGGCCACCGACGCACACTACTGGTACGACAACCTCCGCAACCCCGTCCTCCTGGAACCGGCCCTGCGCGCCCTGGCGCTCGCGGGCCACGGCGCCTTCGTCGAGGTCAGCCCGCACCCCGTACTCACCACACCCGTACAGGAGACCGTCGAGGCCGCGACCGGCCCCCGGCAGGCCGTCGTCACCGGCACCCTGCGCCGCGGCCAGGGCGGAGCCACCCGCTTCCAGACCTCCCTCGGCGCCCTGTGGGCCCACGGCGCCGACGTCGACTGGACCCCCGTCTTCACCGGCCTCGCACCAAGGCGCACCGAACTGCCCACCTACGCCTTCCAGCGCCGACGCCACTGGATCACCGGCACACCGGACCTCACCCCGGCCACCACGACGGCCCCCGCCGACAGCGGCCCGGCCACCACCTCCGACGAGCCGGCCACCGGACTCGACGACGCCGACGCCCTGCGGCTCGTCCTCCAATCCACCGCCGTCGTCCTCGGCTACCCGGACCAGGCACTCGTCGACGCCCAACGGACCTTCAAAGAACTCGGCATCGACTCCGTCACCGCCGTCGAACTGCGCGACCGGCTCAACTCCGTGGCCGGACTCGCCCTCCCGGCGACCGCCGTCTACGAACATCCCACGCCCGCACGGCTCGCCGAGAGCCTGAACGCCTCCCCCTCGACCGACCTCGTCCTGCGCGACCACCAGCACACCGCCGACGAGCCGATCGCGATCGTGTCCATGGGCTGCCGCTTCCCGGGCGGCGTCCGCGCCCCCGAGGACCTGTGGCGCCTGGTCGCCGACGGCGTGGACGCCGTCACCGCGTTCCCGGCCGACCGCGGCTGGGACCTCGACGCCCTCTACGACCCCGACCCCGACCACACCGGCACCACATACGTCCGTGAGGGCGGATTCCTGCACGACGCGGCCGAGTTCGACGCCGGCTTCTTCGGGATCTCGCCGCGTGAGGCGACCGCGATGGACCCGCAGCAGCGGCTGCTCCTGGAGACCACCTGGGAGACGATCGAACGGGCGGGACTGGACCCCCACGCCCTGCACGCCACCGCCACCGGCGTCTTCGTCGGAGCCACCGCGCCCGAATACGGCCCCCGCCTGTACGAAGCGGCCGAAGCCGTCGAGGGCCACGTCCTGACCGGTACGACGTCCAGCGTGGCGTCCGGGCGCATCGCCTACGCCCTGGGCCTGGAGGGCCCGGCGGTCACGGTCGACACGGCCTGCTCCTCGTCCCTGGTCGCCCTGCACCTGGCCGTGCGCGCCCTGCGCTCCGGCGAGTGCAGCCTGGCGGTGGCCGGCGGCGCCACGGTGATGTCCAGCCCCGGCATGTTCGTCGAGTTCAGCCGGCAGCGCGGCCTGGCCGTCGACGGCCGCTGCAAGCCCTTCGCCGCCGGTGCCGACGGCACGGGCTGGGGCGAAGGCGTCGGTGTGCTGCTGCTGGAGCGGCTCTCGGACGCCGAGGCCCAGGGCCATCAGGTGCTGGCGGTGGTGCGGGGTTCGGCGATCAACCAGGACGGCGCGTCCAACGGTCTGACGGCCCCCAACGGCCTGTCCCAGCAGCGGGTGATCCGTGCGGCGCTGGCCGATGCGGGTCTGTCGGTGGCTGATGTGGACGTGGTGGAGGCGCACGGTACGGGTACGAAGCTGGGCGACCCGATCGAGGCGCAGGCACTCCTCGCCACGTACGGGCAGGGACATGACAGCGACCGGCCGTTGTGGCTGGGGTCGGTGAAGGCCAACATCGGTCACACCCAGGCCGCCGCAGGTGTGGCCGGTGTGATCAAGATGGTGCAGGCCATGCGGCACGGCACCCTGCCGAAGTCCCTGCACGCCGAAACCCCGTCACCGCTGGTCGACTGGTCCGAGGGCGCGGTGGAGCTGCTGGCGCAGGCGCGGGCCTGGGAGGAGAGCGAGGGCCGGCCGCGTCGGGCGGCGGTGTCGTCGTTCGGCATCAGTGGTACGAACGCCCACGTCATCCTGGAAGCCACGGCCGAACCGGCCGAGCCCGAGCCCGCCGACGCGGTCACGGACACGCCCGGCCGCGAGCTCGTACTCCCTTGGCTCGTTTCCGCCCGCACTCCCGCCGCACTCGCGGAACAGGAGTCCCGGCTCGCGCAGTTCGCCGCCGAGTCCACCTCCCTCGCCGCCGTTGATGTGGCGTGGTCGTTGTGGCGGTCGCGGTCGGTGTTCGAGTGCCGGTCGGTGATGGTGGCGGGTGAGTCGGTGTCGTCGGGTTCGGTGGTGGGCGGGGCTGGCTCTCCGGTGTTCGTGTTCCCGGGGCAGGGTGCGCAGTGGGTGGGAATGGCGGTGGAACTGCTTGATTCTTCGCCGGTGTTCGCGGCTCGGTTCGCGGAGTGTGGGGTGGCGTTGGGGGAGTTCGTCGAGTGGTCGTTGGTGGATGTGGTGCGCGGGGTGGAGGGTGCGCCTGGGTTTGACCGGGTGGATGTGGTCCAGCCGGTGTTGTGGGCGGTGATGGTGTCGCTTGCCGCCCTGTGGGAGTCGTACGGGGTGAAGCCCGCCGCTGTGGTGGGTCATTCGCAGGGCGAGATCGCTGCTGCTGTGGTGGCGGGTGCGTTGTCGTTGTCGGATGGTGCGCGGGTGGTGGCGTTGCGGTCGCGGGCGATCGTGGCGTTGGCGGGGCGTGGCGGGATGGTGTCGGTTGCGCTGGATGCCGAGGGTGCTGGGGAGTTGGCGGGTCGTTGGGTGGGTCGGGTGTCGGTGGCTGCGGTGAACGGGCCGACGTCGACCGTGGTGTCCGGTGACGCGGATGCGTTGGACGAGCTGGTCGCCTACGCCGAGGAATCCGGCGTTCGGGTGCGGCGGATCGATGTGGATTACGCGTCGCATTCGGCTCATGTGGAGGCGATCGAGGGGGAGTTGGCGGAGGTGCTGGCGCCGGTGGTGGCGTCGGTGCCGGTGGTGCCGTTCTTCTCGACGGTGACGGGTGAGTGGGTCGAGTCGGCGCAGACGGATGCGGGGTACTGGTACCGCAACCTGCGTCAGACGGTTCGGCTCAAGCCCGCCGTGGACGCGCTGATCGAGGAGGATCATGGCGCGTTCCTGGAGATGAGTCCGCATCCGGTGCTGACGGTGCCGGTGGCGGAGACCGTGGAGGCGGCTGGTTCGGATGCGGTGGTCGTGGGATCTCTGCGTCGTGGTGAGGGGGGTCTGGAGCGGTTCTATCTCTCTCTGGGTGAGGCGTGGACGCGCGGTGTCGGTGTGGACTGGGTGCCGGTGTTCGTGGGGTTGGCTCCGCGTCGGGTGGAGCTGCCGACGTATGCGTTCCAGCGCAGTCGTTACTGGCTCGATCTGCCCAGGGTGGAAGCCGTTGCGGATCCGGCTCAGGAGTGGTTCTGGCGGAGTGTCGAGGCGGGTGATGTGGCGGAGCTGGCGGGCACGCTCGGGGTTGCGGAGGGGTTGGAGCATGTCGTTCCGGCCCTCGCCGCCTGGCGCACCGCACGCCGCGAACGGGGCGTGGTCGACGGATGGCGGCATCGTGTGGAATGGCGGCCGTTGCCCACCACCGTCCCCGCAGCTGTCGAGGGAACCTGGCTGATCGTCGTCCCTGAGCCGATGGACGGCGATGGACTGGTCACCGTGCTGCGAGCCGGGCTTGAGGACGAGCTGGCGGCCCGTGGCGCTCGTTCCGTCGTCGTCGCCGTCGACGCCGGCCGACTGGACCGTACGGCTCTCGGCGCTCTCCTCACATCCGCCGGCACGCCCACTGAGACACCCGCCGACGCGTTCGCCGGTGTGCTGTCGCTCCTGGCGCTCGACGCGCGACCGCACCCGCGACAGCCGGCCGTACCGCTCGGCCTCGCCGGAACCCTCACGCTCGTACAGGCCCTCGGCGACACGGGAATCGACGCACCCCTCTGGTGCGTGACCCAGGGTGCCGTGGCCACCGGCGAGGACGACGGCCCGACGGCGCCCGTGCAGGCCGGTGTCTGGGGCATGGGCCGGACCGCCGCACTGGAGCACCCCAGGCGCTGGGGCGGACTCGTAGACCTCCCGGCGGCCGGGGCGGCCGGTGCCGTCGGCCTGCTGCTGGACGCCGTCACGGCGGGCACGGCGGAGGACCAGGTGGCGCTGCGGGACGGCACCGCATACGGCCGTCGGCTCGTCCACGCTCGCACCGGCGGCAAGCCGGCGCCGCGTGACTGGCGGCCGCGCGGCACCGTCCTCGTCACCGGAGGGACCGGGGCGCTCGGCGCCCACGTAGCCCGCTGGCTGGCAACGCGCGGGGCCGAACACCTCGTCCTCACCAGTCGCCGTGGTGACGACTCCCACCTCGCCGAGCTGCGGCAGGAACTCGCACAGCGCGGCACCCGGATCACCGTCGCCGCCTGTGACACGGCGGACCGCGAGGCCCTTGCCGACCTGGTCAACGGCCTTGCCGCAGCCGGAACTCCGGTCCGGTCCGTGATCCACGCGGCAGGCGTGAGCGTCCTCGGCCCGATCACGGAGACCGATGTCGACGACCTCGCCGCCACCCTGTCCGGCAAGGTCCTCGGCGCCGCACGCCTGGACGAGGCGCTGGACGCGGCCGAACTCGACGCCGTGGTCTACTTCTCGTCGATCTCGGGCACCTGGGGCGTCGCCGACCACGCCGCTTACGGCGCCGCCAACGCGATCCTGGACGCCTGCGCCGAACAACGCCGTGCCGCCGGCGTACCGGTGCTCTCCGTGGCCTGGGGGCCCTGGGCCGGGGGCGGCATGATCGCCGAGTCCGTGCAGGACGGCCTGCGCCGCCGGGGCCTCCCCGTCATCGAGCCGGCCACCGCGATCACCGGGCTGCAGCAGGCCCTCGACCACGACGACACGGTCATCGCGGTCGCCGACGTCGACTGGCGCCGGTTCTCCGAGGTGTTCACCTCCGTGCGAGGAAGCGCCCTCCTGTCGGAACTGTCCGGCGCCCGCTCCGGGACGACGGACACGGCAGCCGCCAGCGCCTCGGGCGACGCCACCTCCGCCGCGCTCCGCGAACTGGCCGACCTCGAACCCACCCGTCGTACCGCCGCACTGCGCGCTCTGGTCGGCACCCACGTGGCCGCGACGCTGGGCCACACCGACGCGGAGGCGGTCAGTGTCGAGGCGGCCTTCAAGGAACTGGGCTTCGACTCCCTCACCGCAGTGGCACTCCGCGACCGCCTGCACCGTGCGACGGGCCTGAAGCTGCCCACCACCGTCGTCTTCGACCATCCCAGCATCTCCGCCCTCGCCGACTACATCGACGAGCTCGCCTTCGACGGCCGGCGCGACGACGCGCAACCTGCCCCGGCCATCGTGCGCGCGGCCGGCGCTCATGCGGACGACGACATCGCCATCGTGTCGATGAGCTGCCGCTTTCCCGGTGGTGTCCGCACCCCCGAGGACCTGTGGCGCCTGGTCGCCGACGGCGTGGACGCCATCACCCCGCTGCCCACCGACCGCGGCTGGGACCTCGACGCCCTCTACGATCCCGACCCCGACCACCTCGGCACCAGCTACGTACGGGAGAGCGGATTCCTGCATGACGCGGCCGAGTTCGACGCCGGGTTCTTCGGGATCTCGCCGCGTGAGGCGACCGCGATGGACCCGCAGCAGCGGCTGCTCCTGGAAGCCACCTGGGAGACCCTGGAGCGCGCGGGCATCGGCCCCAAGTCGCTGCGCGGCAGCTCGACCGGCGTGTACATCGGCCTGACCGACCAGGAGTACGCCACCCGACTGCGGGCCGCGTCCGGCGAGAACGAGGGGTACCTCGCGACCGGATCGGCAGCCAGCGTGGCGTCCGGGCGCATCGCCTATGCCCTGGGCCTGGAGGGCCCGGCGGTCACGGTCGACACGGCCTGCTCCTCGTCCCTGGTCGCCCTGCACCTGGCCGTGCGCGCCCTGCGCTCCGGCGAGTGCAGCCTGGCGGTGGCCGGCGGCGCCACGGTGATGTCGGGACCAGGGGCGTTCGTCGCCTTCAGCCGCCAGCGCGCCCTCGCCCCCGACGGCCGCTGCAAGCCCTTCGCCGCGGGCGCGGACGGATTCGCCCTGTCGGAGGGGGTGGGTGTGCTGCTGCTGGAGCGGTTGTCGGACGCCGAGGCCCAGGGCCATCAGGTGCTGGCGGTGGTGCGGGGTTCGGCGATCAACCAGGACGGCGCGTCCAACGGTCTGACGGCCCCCAACGGTCTTTCGCAACAGCGCGTGATTCGTGCGGCGTTGGCCGATGCGGGTCTGTCGGTGGCTGATGTGGACGTGGTGGAGGCGCACGGTACGGGTACGAAGCTGGGTGACCCGATCGAGGCGCAGGCACTCCTCGCCACGTATGGGCAGGAGCGGGAGGGCGACCGGCCGTTGTGGCTGGGGTCGGTGAAGTCCAACATCGGTCATGCGCAGGCCGCTTCGGGCATGGCCGGGATCATCAAGATGGTGCAGGCCATGCGGCACGGCACCCTGCCGAAGTCCCTGCGAGGCGACCAGCCGTCGCCGCTGGTCGACTGGTCCGAGGGCGCGGTGGAGCTGCTGGCGCAGGCGCGGGCCTGGGAGGAGCGTGACGGCCGGCCGCGTCGGGCGGCGGTGTCGTCGTTCGGCATCAGTGGTACGAACGCCCACATCATCCTCGAAGAGCCGCAGCACGCGGCCGACGACTCCGAGTTGCCCGAGCGGGACCCGGCGCACGACGCGGCGGTCGTACCTCTGCTCACCTCCGCCCGCACGGAAGCGGCACTGGCCGCCCAGGTCCAGCAACTGACCGCCCACATGGAGTCCACCTCCCTCGCCGCCGTGGATGTGGCGTGGTCGTTGTGGCGGTCGCGGTCGGTGTTCGAGTGCCGGTCGGTGATGGTGGCGGGTGAGTCGGTGTCGTCGGGTTCGGTGGTGGGCGGGGCTGGTTCTCCGGTGTTCGTGTTCCCGGGGCAGGGTGCGCAGTGGGTGGGTATGGCGGTGGAACTGCTTGATTCTTCGCCGGTGTTCGCGGCTCGGTTCGCGGAGTGTGGGGTGGCGTTGGGGGAGTTCGTCGAGTGGTCGTTGGTGGATGTGGTGCGCGGGGTGGAGGGCGCGCCTGGGTTTGACCGGGTGGACGTGGTGCAGCCCGTGTTGTGGGCGGTGATGGTGTCGCTTGCCGCGTTGTGGGAGTCGTTCGGGGTGCGGCCTGCTGCTGTGGTGGGTCATTCGCAGGGTGAGATCGCTGCTGCTGTGGTGGCGGGTGCGTTGTCGTTGTCGGATGGTGCGCGGGTGGTGGCGTTGCGGTCGCGGGCGATCGTGGCGTTGGCGGGGCGTGGCGGGATGGTGTCGGTTGCGCTGGATGCCGAGGGTGCTTCGGAGTTGGCGGGTCGCTGGGCGGGTCGGGTGTCGGTGGCTGCGGTGAACGGGCCGACGTCGACCGTGGTGTCCGGTGACGCGGATGCGTTGGACGAGCTGGTCGCCTACGCCGAGGAGTCGGGTGTTCGGGTGCGGCGGATCGATGTGGATTATGCGTCGCATTCGGCTCATGTGGAGGCGATCGAGGGGGAGTTGGCGGAGGTGTTGGCGCCGGTGGTGGCGTCGGTGCCGGGGGTGCCGTTCTTCTCGACGGTGACGGGTGAGTGGGTCGAGTCGGCGCAGACGGATGCGGGGTACTGGTACCGCAACCTGCGCCAGACGGTGCGTCTGGAGCCGACGGTGCGGCGTCTGGTGGATGCCGGGCACGGTGCGTTCCTGGAGATGAGCCCGCATCCGGTGCTGACGGTGCCGGTCGCCGAGACCGTGGAGGCGGCTGGTTCGGATGCCGTGGTCGTGGGATCTCTGCGTCGTGGTGAGGGGGGTCTGGAGCGGTTCTACCTCTCTCTGGGTGAGGCCTGGACGCGCGGTGTCGGTGTCGACTGGGCGCCGGTGTTCGAGGGGCTGTCCCCGCGTCGGGTGGAGCTGCCGACGTATGCGTTCCAGCGCAGTCGTTACTGGCTCGATCTGCCCAGGGTGGAAGCCGTTGCGGATCCGGCTCAGGAGTGGTTCTGGCGGAGTGTCGAGGCGGGTGATGTGGCGGAGCTGGCGGGCACGCTCGGGGTTGCGGAGGGGTTGGAGCATGTCGTTCCGGCCCTCGCCGCCTGGCGCACCGCACGCCGCGAACGGAGCACACTCGACAACTGGCGGTATCGCGTCGTGTGGCGGCCCTACGAGGCGGCCGCGAGCGGGGCGCCCGGCGATACCTGGCTGCTCGTCGTGCCCGAAGGACGGACGGAGGACGACGTCACGGTCCGGACGCGACGCGTCCTGGAGGACGCGGGGACGAGCGTCGTACCCGTCGTCGTACCGGAGCAGGCGGACCGGGTGGTCGTCGCCGAGCTGCTGGACGCCGCGGTGCGTCCCGGGGACGCGCCGGCCGGGGTGCTGTCCCTGCTGGCCCTGGAGACCGATCCGGACAAGCGCAGCCCGGGTGTCACCAAGGGAGTGCTGGGCTCCATGGCGCTGAGCCAAGCCCTCGCCGACAACGCGATCCACGCCGGACTGTGGTCGTTGACGCGCGGAGCCGTCGCCGTCGACGGCGAGGAGGCGCCGAGCGACGGTCAGGCAGCCGCATGGGGTCTGCTCCGGGTGGCCGCGCTGGACGATCCCGAGCGGTCCGGCGGGCTGGTGGACCTTCCCGCGGACGGTGGCATCGAGTTGCTCACGCACCTGCCCGCGCTGCTCGCGGCGGGCGACGCGCCCGGTGGGGAGAGCGAGTTCGCGCTCCGGCCCGGAACCGTGGGCCTGCGGGTGCGGCGCATGGTGCGCTCGCCGCTCGCGGGCTCGGCCGACGCCCCGGTGTGGACGCCGCGCGGCACCGTGCTCATCACCGGAGGCACCGGAGCACTCGGCGCCCATGTGGCCAGGGACCTCGCCCGTGCGGGCGCGGAGCATCTGGTGCTGACCAGTCGACGCGGTCCCGAGGCACCGGGCGCGGCGGAGCTGGAAGCCGAACTGGCCGGTCTCGGCTGCCGGGTGACCATCGCCGCCTGTGACGTCGCCGACCGCGACGCGCTCGGCGCGGTTCTGGACGGCATTCCCGTGGAGTCCCCGCTGACGGCGATCGTCCACACCGCGGGCGCGGTGGACCAGGCACGACCGCTCACGCAGATCGACGCCGACGCGGCCGCCGAGCTCATGCACGCCAAGGTCGTCGGTGCCGAGAATCTGCACGACCTGCTGGGCACACGCCCGTTGGACGCCTTCGTGCTCTTCTCCTCCGGAGCCGGCGTGTGGGGCAACGGCGGCCAGGGACCGTACGCGGCGGCCAACGCCCACCTCGACTCGCTCGCCGAGCGGCGCCGTGCCGCCGGCCTGCCCGCCACCTCGATCGCCTGGGGCGCCTGGGCCGGTGGCGGCATGGTCGATGCCGAGGTGGGCGAGCAGTTGGCGCGGCGCGGGGTGCCCGCGATGGAGCCGGCGCTCGCCGTGCGCGCCCTGCGTGAGTCGGTGGCGGCGCGGGAGACCGCCGTCGTCGTGGCGGACATCCGCTGGGACCGGTTCGTCCCCGCGTACTGCGCCCACGGGCACCGCCCGCTGATCGAGGAGATCCCGGACGTACAGGCCCTGCTGGCCGCCCGGGCCGCCGAAGGCGCGGCCGGGCAGGCGGCGGACGCGACCGCGGGGGCCTCCGACAGGCTGCGCGGCGAACTGGCCGCGCTGCCTTCGGCCAAGCGCAGGCGGCGGCTGACCGAGTTGGTCCGGACGCACGTCGCAGCGGTACTCGGCGCCGGAGCCGGTGACGGAGTCAAGCCCGGCCGGGCCTTCCGTGACATGGGCTTCGACTCCCTGACCGGCGTCGAACTGCGCAACCGGCTCGGCGCCGCACTGGGCGTCAAACTCTCCGCGACGCTCGTGTTCGACTACCCGACACCGAAGGCGCTCGCCGACCACCTGGACACGGAATTCTGGCCCGCGGACGACGCTGACGACGCGGACAACGCCCTCGCCCCGGGGCTCACGGAGCGCGGCTCCCGGCTCAACCAGCTCGATCCCCGGCTCAAGGAGATCGAGGCGGCCTACCGCGCCACCTCGGACCCGGCCGGCCGGACTGAACTCGCCGACGCGCTGCGAAGCCTGCTCGACTCTTGGGCGGCACCCGTCGACGAGGCCGCCCCCGCGGCCGTGGACGAGGAACTGGTCGACGCATCCGACCAGGACATGTTCGACCTGATCGACAAGGAACTCGGGATCTCCTGAGCGGACCCCCGACACGACTTCCCGATTCTCGAAGGGCTGACTGGCATGGCCAACACGGACAACACAGGCAACGCGGGCACCACGGGTACTACCGAGGACAAGCTGCGGGACTACCTCAAGCGCGTCACCACGGACCTGCGGCAGACCCGGCACAGGCTCACCGACCTGGAGACGCGGGCGCACGAGCCCATCGCCATCGTGGCCACCGCCTGCCACATGCCCGGCGGAGTGCGCAGCCCCGAGGACCTGTGGCAGATCGTCGCCGACGGCGTCGACACCGTCTCGGACCTGCCGACCGACCGTGGCTGGGACATCGAGGCGCTGTACGACCCCGACCCCGAACGCATCGGCACCAGCTACGTCCGCCAGGGAGCCTTCCTGTACGACGCGGCCGAGTTCGACGCGGGGTTCTTCGAGATCTCGCCGCGTGAGGCGACCGCGATGGACCCGCAGCAGCGGCTGCTCCTGGAGACCACCTGGGAGGCGTTCGAGCGGGCCGGTATCGACCCCACGACCCTGCGGGGCAGCTCCACCGGTGTGTTCGTCGGCGCCAGCAACCAGGCCTACGTCCCCGACGGCACCAGCGCGCCGGAGGGCATCGAAGGACACCTGCTGACCGGCGGATCCGCCGCCGTGCTGTCGGGGCGCATCTCCTACAGCTTCGGTTTCGAGGGACCGGCCGTCAGCCTCGACACCATGTGCTCCTCCTCGCTGGTCGCCCTCCACCTCGCGGTACGGGCGCTGCGCTCCGGCGAGTGCTCCATGGCCGTCGCGGCCGGTGCCACCGTCCTGGGCAGCATGCGCAACTTCGTCGAGTTCAGCCGGCAGCGCGGCCTGGCCGTCGACGGCCGCTGCAAGCCCTTCGCGGCCGGTGCCGACGGCACGGGCTGGGGCGAAGGCGTCGGGGTGGTGCTGCTGGAGCGGCTGTCGGACGCCGAGGCCCAGGGCCATCAGGTGCTGGCGGTGATCCGGGGTTCGGCGATCAACCAGGACGGCGCGTCCAACGGTCTGACGGCTCCCAACGGGCCCTCGCAGCAGCGGGTGATCCGTGCGGCGCTGGCCGATGCGGGTCTGTCCGCGGCTGATGTGGACGTGGTGGAGGCGCACGGTACGGGCACGAAGCTGGGCGACCCGATCGAGGCGCAGGCACTGCAGGCCACGTACGGCCGCGAGCGGGACGCCGACAACCCGCTGTGGATAGGCTCCCTGAAGTCCAACATCGCCCACACCCAGGCCGCTTCCGGCGTCGCGGGCATCATCAAGATGGTCGAGTCGCTCCGGCGGGGGGTCGCCCCCAAGTCGCTGCACGGGGAGGAACTCACCCCGCACGTCGACTGGTCCGACGGCACCCTGCGTGTGCTCACCGAGGCCGTCGACTGGCCCGAGACCGGCCGGCCGCGCCGCGCGGGCGTCTCCTCCTTCGGCGGCAGCGGTACGAACGCCCACGTCATCCTCGAACAGGCACCGATCGCCGAACCGGCCGAGGAAGACGCCGTCGAGGCCGGGACGACCGACGCCGTCCTGCCCTGGCTGCTGTCGGCCCGCTCGGAAGCCGCGCTGAAGGAACAGGCCCAGCGGCTGCTCGACCGCGTGGACTCCGCCGACCTGCGCGCGGTGGACATCGCCCACGCACTCGCCACCGGCCGCGCCGCCCTTGAGGAGCGCACCGCTGTCGTCGGCGCCGACCGCACGGAGCTGCTGAACGGCCTGCGCGCCCTCGCCCGCGGCGAACGGCCCGCGAACGCCGTCCGCGGCCTCTGCGAAAGCCCCGGCGCGAGCCTCGACCCCGTCTTCGTGTTCCCGGGTCAGGGTGCGCAGTGGGTGGGGATGGCGGTGGAACTCCTTGATTCCTCGCCGGTGTTCGCGGCTCGGTTCGCGCAGTGTGCGGTGGCGTTGGACGAGTTCGTCGAGTGGTCGTTGGTGGATGTGGTCCGCGGGGTGGAGGGCGCGCCCGGGTTTGACCGGGTGGACGTGGTCCAGCCCGTGTTGTGGGCGGTGATGGTGTCTCTCGCCGCCCTGTGGGAGTCGTACGGGGTGAAGCCCGCCGCTGTGGTGGGTCATTCGCAGGGTGAGATCGCTGCTGCTGTGGTGGCGGGTGCGTTGTCGTTGACCGATGGTGCGCGGGTGGTGGCGTTGCGGTCGCGGGCGATCGTGGCGCTGGCTGGGCGTGGCGGGATGGTGTCGGTTGCGCTGGATGCCGAGGGCGCTGGGGAGTTGGCGGGCCGTTGGTCGGGTCGGGTGTCGGTGGCTGCGGTGAACGGGCCGACGTCGACCGTGGTGTCCGGTGACGCGGATGCGTTGGACGAGCTGGTCGCCTACGCCGAGGAGTCGGGTGTTCGGGTGCGGCGGATCGATGTGGATTATGCGTCGCATTCGGCTCATGTGGAGGCGATCGAGGGGGAGTTGGCAGAGGTGTTGGCGCCGGTGGTGGCGTCGGTGCCGGTGGTGCCGTTCTTCTCGACGGTGACGGGTGAGTGGGTCGAGTCGGCGCAGACGGATGCGGGGTACTGGTACCGCAACTTGCGCCAGACGGTTCGGCTCAAGCCCGCCGTGGACGCGCTGATCGAGGAGGGTCATGGCGCGTTCCTGGAGATGAGTCCGCATCCGGTGCTGACGGTGCCGGTGGCGGAGACCGTGGAGGCGGCTGGTTCGGATGCGGTGGTCGTGGGATCTCTGCGTCGTGGTGAGGGGGGTCTGGAGCGGTTCTACCTCTCTCTGGGTGAGGCCTGGACGCGCGGTGTCGCTGTCGACTGGGCGCCGGTGTTCGAGGGGCTGTCCCCGCGCCGCGTGGAGCTGCCGACGTACGCCTTCCAGCGCAGCCACTACTGGCTCGACCTGCCCAAGGCGCAGGCCGCCGCCGACCCGGCCCAGGAGCGGTTCTGGCGGACCGTCGAGGAGGGCGATGCAGAGGAACTCGCCCGCACCCTCGGGCTCGACGCCACCGACGGCCTCGATGACGTCCTTCCCGCTCTGTCCGCCTGGCATCGCGGGCGGCAGGGCCGTGCCCGGCTGGACAGTTGGCGCTACCGCGTCGTGTGGCGGCCGTACCAACTCCCGGAAGGCGGTGCGCTCGACGGCACCTGGCTGCTCGTCGTACCCGAGGAGCACGCGCTGTCGCCCCTCGCCGGAGCCGTCGCCAACGGCCTGAGCGAGGCGGGCGCGACCCCCGTCACCTTCGTGATGGCGGAGGACGAACTGGACCGCGGGCGGATCGCCGCACGGCTGGCCGACGCCGTGGCGGACACCGGGCCCGATTCCGTGCGGGGCATCGTGTCCCTGCTCGCCCTCGACGAGCATCCGGCCCCGGACCACGCCGGCGCGACGGTGGGCATGCTCTGCTCGCTGCTGCTGGTCCAGGGCCTGCTGGACGCCGGTGTCGAGGCGAAGATGTGGTTCCTGACCGGTGGAGCCGTCACCACGGGCGCCGACGACCCGGTGAACCACCCGATGCAGGGCGCACTTTGGGGACTCGGCCGTGTCGTCGCCCTGGAGCAGCCGCGCCGCTGGGGCGGACTCGTCGACCTCCCCTCCGCACCCGACCCCGACGCCGTACGAGGTCTCATCGCCGTCCTCGCCGAAGGGGGTGACGAGGACCAGGTCGCCCTGCGGGGACGGAACGCCCATGTCCGGCGGCTGGTCCGCACACCCCTGGCGGGCCGTGGCGCGGCACGCCCCTGGAGCACCAGCGGCGCCGCGCTGATCACCGGGGGCACCGGCGGTCTCGGCGCCCACACCGCCCGACTGCTCGCCCGTAAGGGCGCCGAGCATCTGGTGCTCACCAGCCGCCACGGTGCCGAGGCGCCCGGTGCGGAGGAGCTGCGGCAGGAACTGACCGATCTGGGCTGCCGGGTGACCATCGCGGCCTGCGACGTCGCCGACCGGGACGCGCTGCGCCACCTCGTGGAGCGGGTCGAGTCCGACGGCCCCGCGATCCGCACCGTCGTGCACACCGCGGGCGTCGGCATGCTCGCCCCCCTCGCCGACACCGGCCTCGACTTCTTCGCCGAGGGCGCCCGCGCCAAGCTGCTCGGCGCCGCCAACCTCGACGCGCTCTTCGACCACGACCGGCTGGACGCCTTCGTCCTGTACTCGTCCGTCGCCGGCACCTGGGGCAGCGGCGACCACGGCGCCTACTCCGCCTCGAACGCGTACGTCGACGCCCTCGCCGACCACCGCAGGGCCCGCGGGCTGACCGGCATGTCCCTCGCCTGGGGCATCTGGAGCCCGGAGGGCGGAGGCATGGCCGTCAACGTCGTCCGGGAGCAACTGCGCTGGCGCGGCATCCCGTTCATGGACGCCGAACTGGCGGTCGCGGGACTTGAGCAGGCACTCGACCACGACGAGACGTTCCTCGCCGTCGCCGACATCGACTGGGAGCGCTTCGTCCCCGTCTTCACCGCCGCCCACCCCCGGCCGCTGCTGCACGAGGTCCCCGAGGTGGCGGCCGCGATGCAGGCCGACGAAGCCGTTCTCGACCGGGCCGTCGAACGGCGCGGCGGACTGCGCGCGGAACTCGCCGGTCTGAGCGCCCCCGAACGCGAGCGGACCCTGACCGACGTGGTCCGCACCCAGGTCGCCGCCGTACTCGGATACGCCGACGGCAGCGAGGTCGCCGCCACGCGCGCGTTCCGGGAACTCGGCTTCGACTCCCTCACCGCGGTCGAACTGCGCAACCGCCTCAACGAGGCGACCGGCCTCGCGCTGCCGGCCACCATCGTCTTCGACCATCCCAACGTCCGCGATCTGGTACGCCACCTGCGCGGACACCTCGTCGACGACACCACCGAGGAGCCGTCCGCCACGCTCCCGACCGCCGCGCCGGCCCGCCCGGCCCACGAGGACGAGCCGATCGCGATCGTCTCCATGGGCTGCCGCTTCCCCGGCGGAGTGCACTCCCCGGAGGACTTCTGGCGACTCGTCCTGGACGAGACCGACGCCATCTCGTCCCTGCCCGTCGATCGCGGCTGGGACATGGACACCCTGTACGACCCCGACCCGGACCGAGCCGGCACCATCTACGTCCGCGAGGGCGGATTCCTGCACGACGCGGCCGAGTTCGACGCCGGGTTCTTCGGGATCTCGCCGCGTGAGGCGACCGCGATGGACCCGCAGCAGCGGCTGCTCCTGGAGACCACCTGGGAGACCCTGGAGCGGGCCGGCATCGCCCCCGACAGCCTGCGCGGCAGCGACACCGGTGTCTTCCTCGGCGTGTCCCACCAGGGCTACGGAGCGAGCGGCGAGGTGCCGGAGGGCCTCGAAGGCCACCTCATCACCGGCACCGTCACCAGCATCGCCTCCGGCCGCATCTCGTACACGCTCGGCCTCGAAGGCCCGGCCGTGACGATGGACACCGGCTGCTCCTCCGCGCTCGTCGCCATGCACCTGGCCATGCGCTCCCTCCGGTCGGGCGAATGCTCCCTCGCGCTGACCGGCGGCGCCGCCGTCATGGGCGAGCCCATCGGCCTGGTCGGCTTCAGCCGGCAGCGTGGTCTGGCCGTCGACGGCCGCTGCAAGGCGTTCGGGGCCGAGGCCGACGGCATGGGCATGGCCGAGGGCGTAGGCGTGCTGCTGCTGGAGCGGTTGTCGGACGCCGTGGCGCGGGGGCATGAGGTGCTGGCGGTGGTGCGGGGTTCGGCGCTGAATCAGGATGGTGCGTCGAACGGTCTGACCGCTCCCAACGGCCTGTCCCAGCAGCGGGTGATCCGTGCGGCGTTGGCCGATGCGGGTCTGTCCGCGGCCGATGTGGACGTGGTCGAGGCGCACGGTACGGGTACGAAGCTGGGCGACCCGATCGAGGCACAGGCGCTGCTGGCCACCTATGGGCAGGAGCGGAACGGCGACCGGCCGTTGTGGCTCGGGTCGGTGAAGTCCAACATCGGTCACGCGCAGGCCGCTTCGGGTATGGCCGGGATCATCAAGATGGTGCAGGCCATGCGGCACGCCACCCTGCCGAAGTCCCTGCACGCCGAGGAGCTCTCCCCGATCGTCGACTGGTCGGCGGGACAGGTCGAGGTCCTCGCGCAGACCCGCCCGTGGGAACGGCACGACCGACCCCGCCGGGCCGGCGTCTCCTCCTTCGGCGTCAGCGGTACGAACGCCCACATCATCCTCGAAGAGCCCGAGCCGCTCCCCTCGCAGGAGCCGGCATCGCCCGCCGAGGACCGGCCCGGCACCGTGGTGCCGTGGCTGGTGTCCGCCCGCTCGGACAAGGCACTGCGCGCCCAGGCCGAGCGACTGCTGAACCAGGTGGAGAACTCGACCTGCGATCCCGTCGACATCGCGCACTCCCTCCTGACCGGCCGCGCCGCACTGGAGGAACGCGCCGTCGTCGTCGGCGCCGACCGCGACAGCCTCGTCGCCGCACTGCGCGATCTGGCCACCGGGACCTCCGGCACCACCCTCACGCGCGGCACCGCCCAGCGAATCGGCGACACCGTGGACCCCGTCTTCGTGTTCCCGGGTCAGGGTGCGCAGTGGGTGGGGATGGCGGTGGAACTGCTTGATTCTTCGCCGGTGTTCGCGGCTCGGTTCGCGGAGTGTGGGGTGGCGTTGGGGGAGTTCGTCGAGTGGTCGTTGGTGGATGTGGTGCGCGGGGTGGAGGGCGCGCCTGGGTTTGACCGGGTGGACGTGGTGCAGCCCGTGTTGTGGGCGGTGATGGTGTCGCTTGCCGCGTTGTGGGAGTCGTTCGGGGTGCGGCCTGCTGCTGTGGTGGGTCATTCGCAGGGTGAGATCGCTGCTGCTGTGGTGGCGGGTGCGTTGTCGTTGTCGGATGGTGCGCGGGTGGTGGCGTTGCGGTCGCGGGCGATCGTGGCGTTGGCGGGGCGTGGCGGGATGGTGTCGGTTGCGCTGGATGCCGAGGGTGCTGGGGAGTTGGCGGGTCGTTGGTCGTGTCGGGTGTCGGTGGCTGCGGTGAACGGGCCGACGTCCACGGTCGTCGCGGGTGACGCGGACGCGCTGGATGAACTCGTCGCCTACGCCGAGGAATCCGGCGTTCGGGTGCGGCGGATCGATGTGGATTACGCGTCGCATTCGGCTCATGTGGAGGCGATCGAGGGGGAGTTGGCGGAGGTGTTGGCGCCGGTGGTGGCGTCGGTGCCGGTGGTGCCGTTCTTCTCGACGGTGACGGGTGAGTGGGTCGAGTCGGCGCAGACGGATGCGGGGTACTGGTACCGCAACCTGCGCCAGACGGTACGTCTGGAGCCGGCGGTGCGGCGTCTGGTGGATGCCGGGCACGGTGCGTTCCTGGAGATGAGTCCGCATCCGGTGCTGACGGTGCCGGTCGCCGAGACGGCCGAGGCGGCTGGTTCGGATGCCGTGGTCGTCGGGTCCCTGCGTCGCGGTGAGGGCGGTCTGGAGCGGTTCTACCTCTCCCTGGGCGAGGCCTGGACGCGCGGTGTCGCTGTCGACTGGGCGCGGGTGTTCGAGGGGCTGTCCCCGCGCCGCGTGGAGCTGCCGACGTACGCCTTCCAGCGCAGCCACTACTGGCTGGAGCCGGTCACCCGGCAGACCGCTGTCGATGGCGGGCTGTCCGGTGGCGTCGGTCCCCTGGAGGACGGGTTCTGGGCCAGCGTCGAGAGCCAGGACCTCGATTCGCTGGCCGAGAGCCTCGGTCTGGCGGACGTGCGTTCACTCGCCGAGGTGGTGCCCGCGCTGTCGTCGTGGCGGCGCGACCGGCTCAACCACTCGACGCTCGACGGCTGGCGCTACCGGGTCGCCTGGCGGCCACTCAACGAACAGCCCGCGCAGGCCCACGAACTCGCGGGCACCTGGCTGCTCGTCGCGCCGGCCGGACACGAGGACGACCCCCTGGTCCAGGAGGTGTTCGCCGCGCTCGGCGAGCGGTCCGCCGAGGCCCGTCTCCTCGTCGTCGGCGAACCCGCCGCCGAACGCGACCACATGGCCGAGCTGCTCCGCGACCGGATCGCCGGCGCGGAGATCGGTGGCGTGCTGTCGCTGCTCGCGCTGGACGAGTCCCCCTGGTCGGACGAGGGCGTGCTGCCCACCGGCCTCGTCCTGACCACGGCCCTGCTCCAGGCACTCGGAGACCTCCGCCTCGACGGCCCGGTGTGGTGCGCCACGCGCGGCGCGGTCTCCGTGCACCGCAACGACCGGCTGAACAGCCCGCTCCAGGCGATGACATGGGGCCTCGGCCGTATCGCGGCCCTGGAGTACCCGCAGCGCTGGGGTGGACTCGTCGACCTGCCCGGCACGCTCGACGACCGTGCCGCGCGCCGCCTGACCGGCGCACTGTCCGGGACGCTCGAAGAGGACCACCTGGCGGTGCGTGCCTCCGGACTCTTCGCGCGCCGCCTGGTGCGCGCCGGCGACGGGCCGCGGCCCGACGGCAGTTGGCAGCCGTCCGGCACCGTCCTGGTGACCGGTGGCACGGGCGGGCTCGCCCGGCATGTCTCCCGCTGGCTCGCCCGCAGCGGTGCAGAGCACCTGGTGCTCGCCTCCCGACGCGGCCCCGACGCGCCGGGAGCCGACGAACTCGCCGCCGAACTCGCCGAGTTGGGCGCGCCCGCGACCGTCGTCGCCTGCGACGTCGCGGACGCCGACGCGGTGCGGCGGCTCGTCGACGACCTGCCCGGCGGGGGCACCCTCACCGCGGTGGTGCACACGGCCGGCATCATCGACGACGGGCTGATCGACGCGCTCACCCCGCAGCGTGCCCACGGCGTCGTGCGCCCCAAGGCCGACGCCGCACTCGCCCTCGACGCGGCCACCCGGCACCTCGACCTCGACGCGTTCGTCCTGTTCTCGTCCATGGCCGGTACCCTCGGCGGTCCCGGGCAGGGCAGTTACGCCGCGGCCAACGCCTTCCTGGACGCCCTGGCAGCCCGCCGCAGGGCGCAGGGGCTGCCCGCCACCTCCATCGGCTGGGGCACCTGGGCGGGCGGCGGCATGGTCGGGGAGGAAGTCGCCGAGCGGCTGCGCCGGGACGGCGTACCCCCGATGGACCCCGAACTGGCCGTCGCCTCGCTGCACAAGGCGCTCGAACAGGACGAGGAGTTCCTGATCGTCGCCGATGTCGACTGGAAGCTGATCACCGCGCGTGCGTTCGCCGCGCTGCGGGAGTTCCCGGAGGCCCGGGCGGCCCTGGCCACGGAGCAGGCGCAGAAGAAGCCCGAGTCCGCCGACGGGCCGCCGCTCGTCGAGCGACTGGCGGGTCTGGCCCCGGTGGAGCGCCGCGCCGCGCTCGTCGCCGAGGTCCGCGCGCAGGCCTCGGCCGTGCTCGGCCACGCGGATCCGGACGCCGTACCCGACGGGCGTGCCTTCCGGGACGTCGGATTCGACTCGCTGACCGCCGTCGAACTGCGCAACCGGTTCGCGGAGGCCACCGGGCTGCGCCTGCCGGTCACCCTCGCCTTCGACCACCCCTCCGCCAGCGCCCTCGCCGCCTACCTGGACGGGGAGCTGTTCGGGACGGACGCCACCGCCGAACCGGTGCTCGAACTGCCCACGGCGGCCGTCGACGACGACCCGATCGTCATCGTCGGGATGAGCTGCCGCTTCCCCGGCGGCGTCACCTCGCCGGAGGAGCTGTGGCGGCTCGTCGCCGACGGCACCGACGCCATCACGCCGTTCCCGGCCGACCGCGGCTGGGACGTCGAGAACCTCTACGACCCCGACCCCGACCGCATCGGGCACTCGTACGCCCGGCACGGCGGCTTCCTGCACGACGCCGACCGGTTCGACCCCGCGTTCTTCGGGATCGCACCCCGCGAGGCCGTGGCCATCGACCCGCAGCACCGGCTGCTGCTGGAGACCTCCTGGGAGGCGTTCGAACGCGCCGGGATCGATCCGGACCGGATCCGCGGCGCCCGCGCGGGCGTGTTCGTCGGATCCAACTACAACGACTACGGCAGCAGGGCCCGTACGGCGCCCGAGGAACTGGAGGGCTACCTCGCCACCGGCAGCGCCAGCAGCGTCGCCTCGGGCCGCATCGCCTACACCTTCGGCCTGGAGGGACCGGCCGTCACCGTCGACACCGCCTGCTCCTCCTCCCTGGTCGCCCTGCACCTCGCGGTCCAGGCCCTGCGGTCCGGGGAGTGCGAACTCGCCCTGGCCGGCGGTGTCACCGTGATCTCCACCCCGGACACCTTCGTCGAGTTCAGCAGGCAGCGGGCCCTGTCGCCGGACGGCCGCTGCAAGCCGTTCGCCGCCGAGGCCGACGGCGCGGGCTGGGCCGAGGGCGTCGGCCTGCTCCTGCTGGAGCGGCTGTCCGACGCGCGCCGCCACGGCCACCCGGTGCTCGCCACCGTCGCGGGCACCGCCGTCAACCAGGACGGTGCCTCCAACGGGCTCACCGCGCCCAGCGGACCCGCCCAGCAGCGCGTCATCCGCCAGGCGCTGGCCTCCGCCGGGCTCGCCCCGGCGGACGTCGACGCGGTGGAGGCGCACGGCACCGGCACCACGCTCGGCGACCCCATCGAGGCGCAGGCACTGCTGGCCGTCTACGGCCAGGACCGGCCCGCCGAACGGCCGCTGTGGCTCGGGGCCCTGAAGTCCAACATCGGCCACACACAGGCCGCTTCCGGTGTCGCGGGCATCATCAAGATGGTGATGGCGATGCGTCACGACGTGCTGCCGCGCACCCTGCACGCCGACCACCCGTCCCCGCACATCGACTGGTCGTCCGGCGCCGTGCGCCTGCTGCACGAAGAGCGCGACTGGGCACCCGGTGACACACCGCGGCGCGCGGGCGTCTCGTCCTTCGGCGTCTCCGGCACCAACGCGCACGTGATCCTTCAGGAGCCGGACCGCCCCGCCCCGGCGGAGCCCCGGCCGGCCGACGACACCGTTCGCAGCCTGCCGTGGCTGCTGTCGGCCCGCGGCGACGCCGCGCTGCGCGCCCAGGCCCGGCGGCTGCTCGACGCCATTGCCGCCCGCCCGGACACCACCCCGGCCGACCTGGCGTTCTCCCTGGCCACCACCCGCGCCCGGCACTTCGACCGCGCGGCCGTCGTCACCGACGACACCGCCTCCCTCACCGACGCGCTCACCGCCCTCGCCGAGGGCCGCGAGCACCCGCTGCTGACCACCGACCGGGCCCGCGGCGGCAAGGTGGCCTTCCTGTTCTCCGGCCAGGGCAGCCAGCAGGCCGCCGTCGGCCGGGCCCTGTACGAGCGCTACGACGCCTACGCCGACGCGCTCGACGAGGCCTGCGCCCACCTCGACGCCCACCTCGAACTGCCCCTGCGCGACGTCCTGTTCGCCGAGCAGGGCAGCATTGAGGCCGCCTGCCTGGACCGCACGGCCTACACCCAGGCCGGACTCTTCGCCGGCCAGGTCGCCCTGTACCGGCTGCTGGAGAGCCTGGGCGTACGGCCCGACGCGCTGCTCGGCCACTCCGTCGGCGAGATCGCCGCGGCCCACGTCGCGGGGATCCTCACGCTGGAGGACGCCTGCCGGCTCGTCGCCGTGCGCGGCGGGCTCATGGGGGACCTGCCCACGGGCGGCGTCATGATCTCCGTCCAGGCCGGCGCGGACGACGTGGTGCCGCTGCTCGCCGCCCACGAGGGCCGGGTGGCCGTCGCGGCCTTCAACGGCCCGCTCGCCACGGTCCTGTCCGGCGACGAGGACGCCGTCACCGCGGTCGCGGCCGAACTGGCCGGACAGGGCCGCAAGACACACCGCCTCAACGTCAGCCACGCCTTCCACTCGCACCACATGGACGGCATGCTCGACACGTTCGCCGCGCGCACCGCGGACCTCGGCCACGCCGCCCCGGCGCTGCCACTGGTGTCCACGGTCACCGGGCGCCCCGTCAGCGCCGACGAGCCCCTCGACGGCGCCTACTGGGTACGCCAGGTCCGCGAGCCCGTCCGCTTCCGCGACGGCATCCGCACCCTGGAGGAACAGGGTGTCACCACCTACGTCGAGATCGGCCCCGGCGGCGTCCTCACCGCGCTCGCCGGTGACTGCGTCGACGGCGACGCCACCCTCGTACCCACCCTGCGGCGCGACACGGCGGAAGAGGCGTCCCTGGCCTCCGCCCTCGCCCGGCTGCACACGCACGGCCACCAGGTGGACTGGGCCACCTGGTTCGCCCCCACCGGCGCCCGCCGCACCGACCTGCCCACCTACCCCTTCCAGCGGCGCAGCTACTGGCTGGAGACGACCGGCTCCGCCGCCGACCGCACGGACCTGGACGCCGTACACCACCAGCTGCTCACCGCGGCCGTCCCGCTCGCCGACAGCGCCGGGGTCGTCCTCACGGGCACCGTCCGCGTGCAGGACCGGCCCTGGCTCGCCGACCACGCACTGGACGGACGGATCCTCTTCCCCGGCACCGCGTTCCTCGACCTCGCCATGGAGGCCTGCGCCCACGTCGGAGCCGCCCGGATCGGCGACCTGACGCTGCAGGCGCCGCTGGTGCTGCCCGAGCACGGCGGCGTACAGCTCCAGGTCACCGTCGCCGCGCCCGACGGCAACGGCGACCGCGCCCTCGCGGTGCACTCCCGGCCCGCCACCGGCGGCGCCTGGACCCGGCACGCCGACGGCACCCTCGGCGACGCACCGGCGGCCGCCGCTCCGGCGCCCTTCCCGGGCGCCTGGCCGCCGCCGGCCGCCACAGAGGTCGACGTGAGCGGCCTGTACGAGAGCATCGCCGCCGCCGGCTTCGCCTACGGTCCCGCCTTCCGCGGACTGCGCGCGGCCTGGCGCGACGGCGACACCGTGTACGCGGAGATCGCCGCCGAGGACGGCGAACACCTTCAGGGCACCGACCGGTTCCGGGTGCACCCGGCCCTTCTGGACGCGGCCCTGCACACCGTGGCACTCGCCGCCGCCGAAGGCACCGGCAACCTCCTGCCGTTCACCTTCTCCGACGTCACACCGCACGCCGCCGGTGCCACCGCGCTGCGCGCACGCCTGACCCCGGTCGGCGAGCACACCTACCGGGTGAGCCTGCTCGACGGCACGGGACGTCCCGTCGCCGACATCGACGCGCTCGCCCTGCGGCCCGTGGACACCAGCGCACTTCCGGCCGCACCGGGGCGTGGCGCGCTGCACCGGATCCGCTGGTCGCCCCTCGCCCTCGGCACGCCGCCCGCCGGCACACCGCACCTCGTCGGCGACGCGCTCCCGCCCGCCACGCCAGCGCTCGGCACCGCCGAGCACCACGCGGACCCCGCCGCGCTGTACGACGCCACGGCCGGCACGGCCGTCCCCGCGACGGTCCTGGCCGCCGTGCCCGACACCGACGCGGACGGCGACCTCACCGCGGCCACACGGCACACCACCCACCACACGCTGCGCCTCCTCACCGACTGGCTGGCCGTGTCCGGCCTGGCCGGCTCCCGGCTGGTGGTGCTGACCCGGCACGCCGTCACCACCGGGCCCGAGGACGCGCCCCGCACCGACCCGGCGCAGGCCGCGGTCTGGGGTCTGGTCCGCGCGGCGCGCGCCGAGAACCCGGGCCGGTTCGCCCTGGTCGACCACGACGGCAGCGCGGCCTCCCTGGCACAGCTGCCGGCCGCGCTGGCGTCGGCGCAGAGCGAGATCGCCCTGCGCGGGGGCAGCGCGCTCACCCCCCGGCTCACCCGGGCGGCCACGCCCGCCGGCCCGACGGACGGCATTCCCGCGAACGGCACCGTGCTGGTCACCGGCGCCGGCGGCGTCCTCGGCCGGGAGATCGCCCGACACCTCGTCACCGCCCACGGCGCACGCTCCCTGGTGCTGGCCGGACGGCGCGGCGCGGCAGCCGAGGGCATGGCCGAACTCTGCGCGGAGCTCAGCGGCCACGGAGCCCACGTCACCGTCGCTGCCTGCGACGTCAGCGACCGTGGCGCCCTGAGCACCCTGCTCGCCGACGTCCCCGCCGACCGTCCGCTGTCCGCGGTCGTCCACACCGCGGGCGTCCTCGACGACGGCATCGTGCAGTCCCTCACCCCCGAGCGCGTCGACACGGTGCTGCGCGCCAAGGCCGACGCCACCGTCCTGCTGGAGGAACTCACCCGCGACAGCGACGCCGCGCTCGTGCTGTTCTCCTCGATCGCCGGCACCCTCGGCGGCGTCGGCCAGGCCAACTACTCGGCCGCCAACGCCTTCCTCGACGCCCTCGCAGCCCGCCGCGCCGCCGGCGGACGCCGCGTCCAGTCCCTCGCCTGGGGCCTGTGGGCCGAACGCAGTGGCATGACCGGCAAGCTCGACGAGGCCGACCGGCGCCGCATCGCCCGCAGCGGCCTGAGGCCCATGGCCACCGACGACGCGCTCGCCCTGTTCGACGCGGCGCTGCGCTCCCCGGAGCCGTTCCACGCGCCCGCCGATCTCGACCCGGCGGCACTGCGCGCCTCCGACGGATCGGTGCCCGACCTGGTCAGCGACCTCGTCCCGGCCCGCACCCGGCGCCCCGCGACCGCCACGGCCACCGCGCCCTCGGCGCCCGCCGAGGGCGAGCTGCGCGCCCGCCTCGCCGGGCTCGCCCCCGACGCCCGCCGCGCCGCCGCCCTGGACGCCGTACTCACCCAGGCGGCCCTGGTCATCGGGCACGACAGCCCGGACTCCCTCGACCCCGAAGGAGGGTTCCTGGACAGCGGATTCAACTCGCTGACCGCCGTCGAACTGCGCAACCGCATCGGTGCCCTCGCCGGGGTACGACTGCCCGCGACGCTCATGTTCGACTACCCCACACCGCAGCGGCTCGCCGCGCATCTCCTGACGCGCATCGCCCCCGAGGCACAGCCGCCCACCTCCCCGGTCCTCGATCAACTCGACGCCCTGGAAGCCCAGTTCACCGCAACCGGACTGGACAGCGCCGTCCAGGACCGGCTGCGCAGCCGGCTCAGCGATCTGCTGGCCCGGCTGGACGCCGCGGACACGACGGCCGACACCGCCCTCGCGCCCACACCGCCGGCACCGGGAGCGGCCGCCGACGAGGTCTCCGACGACGAACTGCGCGCCTTCCTGGCGGGCGACCTCGACGAGGCCTGAACCGACAGGCCCGCTCCGGGCCCGGACCCACCCTCCGGGCCCGGACGGCCGCCCCTCCCACCCACCACCCCCACCCGTCACCTGGATGGAACAGTGAAGGCTCTCGTGCTCGCGGGGGGATCAGGTACGCGACTGCGACCGATCACCCACACGTCCAGCAAGCAACTGGTCCCGGTCGCCAACAAACCGATCCTCTTCTACGGCCTCGAATCCATCGCCGCCGCGGGCATCACCGACGTCGGCGTCATCGTCGGCAGCACCGCCCCGGAGATCGAGGCCGCCGTCGGCGACGGCTCCGCCTTCGGGCTGAACGTCACCTACATCCCGCAGAGCGAACCCCTGGGACTCGCCCACGCCGTGCTCATCGCCCAACCGTTCCTGGGCGACGACGACTTCGTCATGTACCTCGGCGACAACTTCGTGCTCGACGGCATCACCGACGTCGTCGAGGAGTTCCGCAAGGACCCGCGCGACGCCCAGGTGCTGCTCACCCGGGTGGACAACCCCACGGCCTTCGGCGTGGCGGTCACCGACGACAAGGGCAACGTCCTCGAACTGGAGGAGAAGCCCCGCACGCCGCGCAGCGACCTGGCCATCGCCGGCGTGTACCTCTTCACGACGGCCGTCCACGAAGCGGTGCGGGCCATCCGGCCCTCCGCCCGCGGCGAGCTGGAGATCACCGACGCCCTGCAGTGGATGATCGACCAGGGCATGGCGATCCGCTCCACCGTCATCACCGGCTACTGGAAGGACACCGGCAACGTCACCGACATGCTGGAGGTCAACCGCACCCTCCTCGAACGCCTCCAGCCCCGCGTCGACGGCTACGTCGACGACGAGAGCGAGATCATCGGACGCGTCCGCATCGAGCCGGGCGCCGAGGTCCGCCGCTCCCGCATCGTCGGCCCCGCGATCATCGGCGCCGGCAGTGTCGTCAGCGACTCGTACGTCGGCCCGTCCACGTCGGTCGCGGAGAACTGCCGCATCACCCACAGCGAGATCGAGTACTCGATCGTGCTGCGCGAGTCGTCCTTCGACCACATCCGGCGCGTGGCCGCCTCCCTCGTCGGCCGCAACGTCAAAGTCACCCTCGCCCCCGGACTGCCGGCCACCCACCGCCTCGTCATAGGCGACCACGGGCACGTCCAGCTGTCCTCATGAACCCCATGAACCTGGTGAACCCCGTCCGCCTCCTCGTGGTCACCGCGGTCGAGGCCGAGCGCGACGCCGTCGCACGGGGCCTCGGCCCCACCGCGGCGGTCGGCTGCGGCGACCTGCCGGGCCGCGAGATGCTCCGCATCGGCTGCGCCACCGACACCTCCACCGCACCTGCCCCGCGCACCACACCTGCCCCGCGCACCGCGGCGGGCCCGTGCACCGCCCCTCGCCAACCGCTCAGCACCGATCTGGTGGCCGGGGGAGTGGGCCCCGCCGCCGCGGCCGCCGCGACCGACGCGGCACTCACCGTGGCGACCGTCCACGGAAACCCGTACCACCTGGTCATCGCCGCGGGCATCGCCGGAGGCTTCGCGCCCATCGCCGACGTCGGATCCGTCGTCGTCGCCGACCGCGTCATCGCCGCCGACCTCGGCTGCCAGACCCCCGACGGCTTCCTCTCCGTGGACAGCCTGGGCTTCGGAGCCTCCGAGCACTCCTGCGCACCCCACCTCTCGGCCGCCGTCGCCCGGGTCCTCGGCGCCGTCCACGCCCCCGTCCTGACCGTCTCCACCGCCACCGGCACGGCAGAACGCGCCCAGGACCTGCGGCAACGCCACGGAGCCGCCGCCGAGGCGATGGAGGGCTTCGGCGTCGCCGAGGCCGCCGCCGTCCACGGCGTCCCGCTGCTGGAACTGCGCACCATCTCCAACACCGTCGGCCCCCGCGACCGCGCCGCCTGGCGCATCCCCGACGCCCTCGCCGCACTCCGGGACGCCTTCGGCGTCCTGCACAACGTGCTCGCCAGGGGCGCCCCACCGCCGTACACCTGAGCGAACCGGGCCCCGAACACCGCGCCTGCGAGCGGCCGTTCGGGGCCCGGCACACCCGCGCCGGTCCACCCACCCCGGTCCCCGGCCGCGGCTCCGGCCTGCGTGAATCGCGGGCCGTTCATGATTTCCAAGGGTTTCCCCAGACAACCCGGCTCGGGGCCGAGAAAGGCTCCCGAGCCGGGTCATGCTGTCCCCACCGCACGAGGAACACACCCAGCGGCCGGACAGCCACAGGGCCCCTCCACCGTGCGCGAAGGCACGTTCCATCACCGAACCGAACCGAACAGCATGGGGGCAGTCCATGACGAATGAAGCCCAGCTTCGGGACTACCTCAAGCGGGTCACCGTCGATCTCCACAACACCCGCCGCCAACTGCGGCAGTTGGAGGCCCGCGAACAGGAGCCCGTCGCCATCGTCGGCATGAGCTGCCGCCTGCCCGGCGGCGTCCGCACACCCGACGACTTCTGGGACCTGCTCGTCTCCGGGACCGACGCGGTGGCGGACTGGCCCAGCGACCGCGGCTGGCCCACGGCCGCCGGGACCGACGGCGCCGACGGCCGCCGCCGCGGCGGCTTCGTCCACGACGCGGACCGGTTCGACCCTGCCTTCTTCGGCATCTCCCCGCGCGAAGCCCTCGCCATGGACCCGCAGCAGCGCCTGCTGCTCGAAGTGGTCTGGGAAGCCTTCGAGCGCGCCGGCATCGACCCCGCCGGACTGCGGGGCAGCCGCTCCGGAGTGTTCGTCGGATGCAGCGACCAGGGCTACACCTCCGGGCTGCGCGAGGTCCCCGACGACGTCCGGGGCCATCTGCTCACCGGCAACTCCATGTCGGTCCTCTCCGGCCGGGTCGCCTACACCCTGGGCCTGGAAGGCCCCGCCGTCACGGTGGACACCGCCTGCTCCTCCTCCCTCGTCGCCCTGCACCTGGCCGCCCAGTCGCTGCGCTCCGGCGAGTGCTCACTCGCCGTCGTCGGCGGCGTCACCGTCATGTCCGGCCCCGGCGCCTTCATCGAGTTCGACCAGCAGGGGGGCCTGGCCGGCGACGGCCGCTGCAAGGCCTTCTCCGACGACGCCGACGGCACCGGCTGGGCCGAGGGCGCCGGAACCATCGTCGTCGAACGGCTCTCCGACGCCCGCCGCAACGGCCACCAGGTCCTCGCGGTACTGCGCGGCAGCGCGGTCAACCAGGACGGCGCCTCCAACGGCCTCACCGCCCCCAACGGCCTCGCCCAGCAGCGCGTCATCCTCGCCGCCCTCGCCAACGCCGGCCTGCCCGCCGCCGAGATCGACGCCGTCGAGGCCCACGGCACCGGCACCTCGCTCGGCGACCCCATCGAGGCCCAGGCGCTCCTGGCGACCTACGGCCAGGGCCGCCCCGCCGACCGCCCGCTGTGGCTCGGCTCGGCGAAGTCCAACATCGGTCACACCCAGGCCGCCGCGGGCGTCGTCGGCGTCATCAAGTCCGTGCTCGCCCTGCGCCACGGCGTCCTGCCGCCCACCCTGCACGCCGAACGCCCCTCGCGACACGTCGACTGGAGCGCAGGCCACGTCCGACTGCTCACCGAGCCCGTCGAGTGGCCCCACGTCGACCACCCGCGCCGCGTCGGCGTCTCGGCCTTCGGCGTCTCCGGCACCAACGCCCACGTCGTCATCGAGCAGGCCCCCGAGCCCACCGCGGACGAGACCCCCGCGCAGCCGGCCCCCCGCACCGCCCTGCCGGTCCTGCCCTGGCTGCTGTCCGCCCGCGACGAGGCCACCCTGCGCGCCCAGGCCGGCCGCCTGGCCGCCCACCTGACCGCACGGCCGGACACGGACCCCTACGACCTGGCCGCCTCTCTGGCCACCACCCGCTCCACCTTCGAGACCCGAGCCGTCATCCAGGGCCACGACTACGCCGAACTCCTCGCCGGGCTCCACGCGTTGGCGACCGGCGACCCCGACTCCCACACCCTGACGGGCACCGCCCGGGACGGCCGCACCGCGTTCCTGTTCTCGGGTCAGGGTGCGCAGCGGTTGGGGATGGGGCGTGAGTTGTACGAGGCTTTCCCGGTGTTCGCGGACGCCTTCGACGCCGTGTGCGCTTATGTGGGTGGGGAGTTGCGTGATGTGGTCTTCGGGGAGGATGCGGGGCGGCTGGATCGTACGGAGTGGGCGCAGCCTGCGTTGTTCGCGGTCGAGGTGGCGTTGTTCCGTCTGGTGGAGTCGTTCGGGGTGCGTCCGGATGTCTTGATCGGGCATTCGATCGGTGAGATTGCTGCTGCGCATGTGGCGGGTGTGTTGTCGCTGGAGGATGCCTGCGCTCTGGTGGTGGCTCGTGGCCGGCTGATGCAGGAGCTGCCTGCTGGTGGTGTGATGGTGGCGGTGGAGGCTGCCGAGGACGAGGTGCTGCCTCTGCTGGAGGGCCGTGCGGGTGAGGTGTCGATCGCCGCGGTCAACGGTCCTCGGGCGGTGGTGATCGCGGGTGCCGAGGCTGCCGTCATCGAGGTCGCCGAAGAACTCCAGGCACAGGGTCGGCGTACGTCGCGTCTGCGGGTCTCGCACGCCTTCCACTCGCCGCTGATGGAGCCGATGCTGGACGCGTTCCGTGATGTGGCGGAGGGCATCAGTTACGGCACTGCGTCGATCCCGGTCGTGTCGAACGTGACCGGACGCCTCGCCGCAGACGGCGAGTTGGCGTCGCCCGACTACTGGGTACGGCATGTCCGTGAGGCGGTCCGCTTCGCTGATGGCGTGGCTGCGCTGGCCGCCGAGGGTGTGACGCGTTTCCTGGAGATCGGCCCTGACGGCACCCTCACCGCCCTCGCGCAGAACGCCGCGGCGGACGACGCACTGTACGTGCCGGTCCTCCGCAAGGACGGCCAGGAGACCCAGCACCTCGTGACGGCCCTCGCGCGACTGCACGTGAACGGGGCCTCGGTGGCTTGGGCCGCCCTTCTCCCGGGCGCCGCCGGCACGGTCGAGCTGCCCACGTACGCCTTCCGCCGCGACCGTTACTGGCTGGAGCGCTCCTACGGCGAGGACGGATCGGCCGTCGACGTCAGCGGACCGCACCACACGGTCGTCTGGCGTACGGTCGCCGGTCTGCCCGAGGGTTCCCGGCTGTCAGGGCGCTGGCTGTTCCTCAGGCCCGTGTCCCTGGACGGCTCCGACGGCTGGGACGGTGCGCTGACCGGTGCCCTGCACGACGCGGGGGCGGAACTGGTCGTCGTCGAGCATCACCACAGCGACACCCGGGCCGAGTTGGCCCGCCGGATCGCCGTAGCCATCGAGGACACCCCGGTCACCGGTGTCGTCTCCACGCTCGCTCTGGAGCGCGGCGAGAACGGCGACGTGCCCGGCGGCCTGCTCGCGACCACAGTGCTCGTGCAGGCACTCGGTGACGCCGCTGTCCTGGCACCGCTGTGGACGCTGACCCGGGGAGCTGTCACCACCACGGCCGGCGATCCCGTATCGGAACCGGACCAGGCCGCCGTCTGGGGCCTCGGCCGCGTCGTGGCCCTGGAACACCCCGATCGCTGGGGCGGTCTCGTGGACCTGCCCCCGACGCTGGACGGGCGCTCGGCGGCCCGGCTCGTCACGCTGCTCGCCGAGGGCGCGAAGGCCACGACCCGGCAGGAGGACCAGGCCGCGATCCGTACCGGTGGTGTCCTGGGCCGCCGTCTGGTTCCGACCTCCCACGCACCGGAATCGGTCTGGCAGCCGTCCGGCACGATCCTGGTGACCGGTGGCACGGGCGCGCTGGGCGCCAGGGTGGCCCGGTGGGCCGCCCGGCAGGGCGCGGCGCACCTGGTCCTGGTCAGCCGCAGCGGAGCCCAGGCGCCGGGTGCCGAGGAGCTGCGGCGCGAACTGCGTGACATCGGCGCCGAAGCGACCCTGGCCGCACTCGACCTGACAGACCGTGAGAAGCTGCGCGCGCTGCTCGACACCCACCCCGTGGACGCGGTCGTCCACACCGCCGGAGTGCTGGAGGACGGCGTACTCGACGGTCTCACGCCGGGCGCGTTCAGGAACGTCTTCGCCGCCAAGGTCGCCGGTGCGCGCAACCTGGACGAGCTGACCCGCGACCGCGACCTCTCCGCCTTCATCCTCTTCTCGTCCTTCGCCGGCACGGTCGGCTCCGCCGGACAGGCCAACTACGCGGCTGCCAACGCCCTGTTGGACGCCCTCGCGGAACGCCGCAGGAGCGAGGGGCTGCCCGCCACGTCGATCGCGTGGGGGCCCTGGGCCGGTGGCGGCATGGCCGCCGACGCCGACGCGGAGGGCCGCCAACTGCGCGGCGGCGTCGGCTTGCTCGACCCCGACCGGGCCCTGGACGCCCTCGCGGCCTGCGCTGCGGACGCGTCCGCTGTCGCCTTCGTGGCCGACGTCGACTGGAGCCGCTTCGGCCCCGCCTTCACCGCGGTCCGGCCCAGCTCGCTCCTCAGCGAGGTGTACCGGACCCCGGCCGGGTCCGAGCTCGCCGTCGAGACCGTCACGACCGGACTGCAGGCCCGGTTGCGCGCCCTCGCCCCCGAAGCCCGCCGACGTGAACTCCTCACCGAGGTGCGCGCCCGGGCCGCCGCGGCACTCGGGTACGCCGGCGCCGAACAGGTCGGTGCGGAGCGGGCGTTCCGGGATCTGGGTGTGGATTCTTTGATCGCGGTGGAGCTGCGCAACGTCCTGGCCTCGGTCTCGGGCGTCGCGCTCCCCTCGACGGTGGTCTTCGACCATCCGACCCCGCAGGCTCTGGCCGAGTTCCTCTACAGCGAGCTGTTCGCGGACGAAGCCGCCGCTACCGCCGTGCCGGGTGGCTCCACACCGATCGCGGTGGACGAGCCGGTGGCGATCGTGGGTATGGCGTGCCGTTTCCCGGGTGGTGTGGAGTCGCCCGAGGATCTGTGGGATCTGCTGGTCAACGGGCGTGACGGAATCGGCGACTTCCCCACCGACCGCGGCTGGGACCTCGATCTGCTCTTCGCTCCCGACCCGGACAACCCGTACGCCAGCCACACCGCCCACGGTGGGTTCCTGTCGGGTGTGGGTGGTTTTGATGCGGAGTTCTTCGGGGTGTCGCCGCGTGAGGCGTTGGCGATGGATCCGCAGCAGCGGTTGTTGTTGGAGACGTCGTGGGAGGCGGTGGAGCGGGCGGGGATGGATCCTCGGTCGTTGCGGGGGAGTCGTACGGGTGTGTTCGCGGGGACGAACGGTCAGGATTATCCGGCGTTGTTGGGTTTGTCGGAGGGTGACTTCGGGGGGTATGTCGGTACGGGTAATGCGGCGAGTGTGGCGTCGGGCCGGGTGTCGTACGTGCTGGGTCTGGAGGGTCCGGCGGTCACGGTCGACACGGCTTGCTCGTCGTCGTTGGTGGCTCTGCATCTGGCGGCGCAGGCGTTGCGGTCGGGGGAGTGTGATCTGGCGCTGGCCGGTGGTGTGACGGTGATGTCGACGCCGGGTGCGTTTGTGGAGTTCGGTCGTCAGGGTGGTCTGGCGGGTGATGGTCGGTGCAAGGCGTTCGCGGAGGAGGCGGATGGTACCGGCTGGGGTGAGGGTGTGGGTGTGCTGCTGGTGGAGCGGCTGTCGGATGCTGTTGCGGCGGGTCGTCGTGTGTTGGCGGTGGTGCGGGGTTCGGCGGTGAATCAGGATGGTGCGTCGAATGGTCTGACGGCGCCGAACGGTCCGTCGCAGCAGCGGGTGATCCGGGCTGCGCTTGCGGCGGCTGGTGTGTCGGCGGCTGATGTGGATGTGGTGGAGGCGCACGGTACGGGTACGAAGTTGGGTGACCCGATCGAGGCGCAGGCGTTGCTGGCGACGTATGGGCAGGGGCGTGAGGGTGAGCGTCCGTTGTGGCTGGGGTCGGTGAAGTCGAACATCGGTCACACCCAGGCTGCCGCTGGTGTGGCTGGTGTGATCAAGATGGTGGAGGCGTTGCGGCACGGTGTGTTGCCGGCGACGTTGCATGTGGGTGAGCCGTCCACGCATGTGGACTGGTCGGCGGGGGACGTACGCCTGCTGACCGAGAGCCAGGCGTGGATGGGGGACGCTGGGCGGGTGCGGCGTGCGGGTGTGTCGTCGTTCGGGCTCAGCGGTACGAATGCGCACGTCATCCTGGAGCAGGCACCCGAAGAGACGGTGGAGGTGGACGAGGGGCCGAGTTTGCCGGTGGTGCCGTGGGTGCTGTCGGGGCGCACTCCTGACGCCCTGCGCTCCCAAGCCACCCGCCTGCTGGACGCCGTAGGGACGACGTCCGACGTCGACCGCGTCGAGGTCGGCGCCGCTCTTGCCACGACGCGTACCGCATTCGAGAGCCGAGCCGTCGTCTGGGGCCAGGACCACGCCGAACTTCTCGCCGCTCTGGCCGCGTTGGCAGCGGGCGAGCCCAACCCCCGTGCTGTCACCGGAACCGTGGGAGAAGGGCGTACTGCCTTCCTCTTCTCGGGTCAGGGTGCGCAGCGGTTGGGGATGGGCCGCGAGTTGTACGAGGCTTTCCCGGTGTTCGCGGACGCCGTCGACGCCGTGTGCGCTTACATGGGTGGGGAGTTGCGTGATGTGGTCTTCGGGGAGGATGCGGGGCGGCTGGATCGTACGGAGTGGGCGCAGCCCGCGTTGTTCGCGGTCGAGGTGGCGTTGTTCCGTCTGGTGGAGTCGTTCGGGGTGCGTCCGGATGTCCTGATCGGGCACTCGATCGGTGAGATCGCTGCCGCGCATGTGGCGGGTGTGTTGTCGCTGGAGGACGCCAGCGCCCTGGTGGTGGCTCGTGGCCGGCTGATGCAGGAACTGCCCGCCGGCGGTGTGATGGTGGCGGTGGAAGCCGCCGAGGACGAGGTGCTGCCTCTCCTGGAGGGCCGTGCGGACGAGGTGTCGATCGCCGCGGTCAACGGTCCTCGGGCGGTGGTGATCGCGGGTGCCGAGGCTGCCGTCATCGAGGTCGCCGAAGAACTCCAGGCACAGGGGCGGCGCACGACCCGTCTGCGGGTCTCGCACGCCTTCCACTCACCGCTGATGGAGCCGATGCTCGACGCGTTCCGCCACGTCGCGGAAGGCATCAGCTACACCGCACCCTCCATCCCCGTCGTCTCGAACGTGACCGGACGCCTCGCCGGTGATGGCGAGTTGGCGTCGCCCGACTACTGGGTACGCCACGTCCGTGAGGCAGTCCGCTTCGCCGACGGGGTGAGCGCTCTCGCCGCCGAGGGCGTGACGCGTTTCCTGGAGATCGGACCCGACGGCACCCTCACCGCCCTCGCACGCACGGTGCTCGGTGAGGTCGACCGTGTGGTCTGCGTACCCGCGCAGCGCAAGGACCGGTCCGAGGCCGACGCGCTGTACGCCGCGGTCGGCGCGTTGTACGCCGCGGGGCTTTCGGTCGGCTGGGCCGGGGTGTTCGCCGGGGTGCGGCCCGCACCGCTGCCGACGTACGCCTTCCAGCGCACCCGGTACTGGCCGGAGGTGCGGCGTGGCACCCGCGGCGCAGTGGCCGCGGTGTCCGCCGGGGAGGCCGCGTTCTGGGGAGCCGTCGAGCACGGGGAAGCCGATGAACTCGCCGGTGTGCTCGGGCTCGACGCCGGTGAACTGGACCGTGGTGAACTGGACCGTGTCGTGACGGCGCTGTCGGTGTGGCGGCGCGCCGAGGTCGAGCGGACCACTGCGGACGCCTGGCGCTATCGCGTGCGTTGGGAGCGTCTGGAGCCGGGCGCGGAGCGGACGGTCACCGGGCGGTGGCTGCTGCTGCAGGCCGGTGACGACGAAGCACTGTCCGGCATCGAGGAGTTCGTGCCGGGAGTCGAGCGCGTCGTGTGCGACGTCGCCGACACCGGGCGTGCGGCCCTGGCAGTCGTGCTGGGCGCGGCAGCGGAAGACGGCGCGCCGGTCGCCGGTGTGCTCTCGTGCCTGCCGGGTGTGGACCGTGCCCTCGCGCTGGTGCAGGGGCACGGCGATGCCGGGCTCACCGCGCCGCTGTGGATCGTCACCAGCGGGGCCGTGGCCGTGGGAGCGGGTACCGAGGCCGCGGTCGAGCCCGGCCCGGCCTCCGTATGGGGGCTCGGTCGCGTCGCCGCGCTCGAACATCCCGATGTCTGGGGCGGTCTGCTCGACCTGCCCGCCCGGCCGGACCGACGCGCGCTCGCCCGGGTCGCCGCGGTGCTGGGCGCCGGCGACGAGGACCAGGTCGCCGTACGCGGCACCGACGCCTACGCGCGTCGGCTCGTGTCCGCGCCCGCCCCCGCCGCCGCGCGGGAATGGACCTCTCCGGAGCGTGTCCTGATCACCGGTGGTACCGGTGCCCTTGGTGCGCGTGTCGCGCGCTGGGTGGTGGAGCACGGGGCGCGTGAACTGGTGCTGACCGGCCGGCGTGGGCCCCAGGCACCCGGCGCGGACGAACTGCGCGCGGAACTCGTCCGACTCGGGGCGCGGGTGTCCGTCGTGGCCTGCGACATGGCGGAGCGCGGCGCGGTCGAGCGGCTGCTTGCCGAACACCCCGTGGACGCGGTGCTGCACTGCGCGGGCGTGCTGGACGACGACGTGATCGCCGACTACTCGCCCGACCGGCTCGCCGCGGTCCTGCGCGCCAAGGCCGAGGCCGCCGAACACCTCGACGAACTGACCCGCGACAGCGGGCTGTCGGCCTTCGTGACGTTCTCCTCGATCGCCGGTGTCTGGGGCAGCGGCGGGCAGGCCGCGTACGCCGCCGCGAACGCCCATCTCGACGCGCTCGTGGAACGTCGTCGCGCCCGCGGTCTGGCCGGCACCTCCGTGGCCTGGGGCCCGTGGGGAGACACCGGTATGGCCGCCGGCGAGGAGGCCAGGGAGCTGCTGGTCCGTCGTGGGCTGAGGCCGCTGGACCCCGCTGCCGCGCTGACGGCCCTCGAACGCGCCCTGGCCGCCCGGGACACGGCCGTGGTCGTGGCCGACGTGGACTGGGACCGGTTCGTGGCGGCGTTCACCACCGGCCGTCCCAGCCCCCTGCTCGCGGCGCTGAGCGACGCGGCCGCGGCACCGGCCGCGGACGGCTCCGCCACGGAGGCGGGCGGCGCGCTGCGCGACCGCCTCGCGCCGCTCGGCGCGCAGGAGCGCGACGCGGCCCTGCTCGACCTGGTGTGCCGCCGTGCCGCCGGGGTGCTCGGCCACGCCGACCCCGCCGCGGTGACCGTCGGACGCGCCTTCCGCGAGATGGGCTTCGACTCCCTCACCGCGGTCGAACTGCGCAACGACCTCACCGCCGAGACCGGCATCCCGCTGCCCTCCACGCTCGTGTTCGACCACCCCACCCCGCTCGCCGTCGCCGAGCACCTTCGGGACGCGCTGTTCGAGACGGTGGCGGAGCGGCACGAGGTGGCGGTGCGGGCCACCGACACCGATCCCGTGGTCATCGTCGGCATGGGCTGCCGGCTGCCCGGTGGCGTCGACGGCCCCGACGAGCTGTGGGAGCTGCTGGCCGCCGGCGGCGACGCCGTCGGCGGGTTCCCCGAGGACCGCGGCTGGGACCTGACCTCCCTGCTGGAGGCCAGTGACACCCGCTCCGGCGGTTTCCTGTCCCGGGCCGCCGACTTCGACGCCGCGTTCTTCGGCATCAGTCCCCGGGAGGCCCAGGCGCTCGACCCGCAGCAGCGGCTGATGCTGGAGACGTCCTGGGAGGCACTGGAGTTCGCCGGGATCGACCCCACCGCTCTGAAGGGCTCGCGCACCGGAGTCTTCGTCGGAGCCGGCAGCTCCGGCTACGCCACCGGCCTGAGCGAGGTCCCCGAGGGACTCGGCGGACATCTGCTGACCGGCCAGGCGGGCAGCGTCGTCTCCGGCCGTGTCTCCTACTCCCTCGGGCTGGAGGGCCCGGCCGTCACGGTCGACACCGCCTGCTCGTCCTCGCTGGTCGCCCTGCACCTGGCCGCGCAGTCGCTGCGCTCCGGGGAGAGTGATCTGGCGCTGGCCGGCGGTGTGACCGTCATGGCCGACCCCGGTGCCTTCGTCGAGTTCAGCCTCCAGGGCGGACTGGCCCCGGACGGCCGGTGCAAGGCGTTCTCCGAGGACGCCGACGGCACCGGCTGGGCCGAGGGCGTCGGCGTGCTGGTCGTGGAGCGGCTGTCCGACGCCCGGCGCAACGGGCACCGCGTGCTGGCCGTCGTGGCGGGCACCGCCGTCAACCAGGACGGCGCGTCCAACGGGCTGACCGCGCCCAACGGGCCCTCGCAGCAGCGGGTCATCCGGCAGGCGCTGGCCTCGGCCGGGCTCGCCCCGGCGGACGTCGACGCCGTCGAGGCGCACGGCACCGGCACCACCCTGGGCGACCCCATCGAGGCGCAGGCGGTGCTGGCGACGTACGGTCAAGGCCGTGCCGAGGACCGGCCGCTGTGGCTCGGCTCCGTGAAGTCCAACCTGGGGCACACCCAGGCCGCGGCCGGCGCCGTCGGCATCATCAAGATGGTCCTCGCCCTGCGCAACGGCATCCTGCCGGCCACCCTGCACGCCGGCCGGCCCTCCTCCCGCGTCGACTGGAATGCCGGACAGGTCCGCCTGCTGGACGAGGCCGTCGCCTGGCCGGCCGGTGAGCGCACCCGCCGTGCCGGTGTCTCCGCGTTCGGCGTCTCCGGCACCAACGCGCACGTCATCCTCGCCGAACCGGACACCGCCGAGGACGCGTCGGGCGCGCCCGCCGGTGACGGGACCGACCACGAGTCGGCCGCCCTGTCGTGGCTGCTGGCCGCGCGCAGCGCACCGGCCCTGCGCGACCAGGCCGCCCGGCTCCTCGCCCACCTCGAACAGCGTCCGGAGCTGGACGTCGCCGACGTCGCGCACGCCCTCGCCCTCACCCGCGCGCCGCTCGAACACCGCGCGGCCGTGACCGGGACCGGCCGTGCCGCGCTGCTGGCCGGACTCGGCGCGCTGGCCACGGGCGAGACGAGCCCCGCCGTGCTCACCGGGAACACCCTGAGCGGCGGCGGCACCGCGTTCCTGTTCGCCGGACAGGGCACCCAGCGTCCCGGCATGGGCCGCGCGCTGTACGACGCGTTCCCCGCGTACGCCGATGCCTTCGACGCCGTCTGCGGGCACTTCGACGGACTGCTGCCGCGGCCTCTCGCCGAGGTCGTGCACGAAGGCGACGCGGACACCCTCAACCGCACCGAGTACGCCCAGCCCGCGCTGTTCGCCGTCGAGGTGGCCCTCTTCCGGCTCCTGGAGACGTTCGGGGCCCGGCCCGCGCACCTCATCGGACACTCCGTGGGCGAGATCGCCGCCGCGCACGTCGCCGGGGTGCTCGCCCTGCCCGACGCCTGCCGCCTGGTCGCCGCCCGCGGCAGGCTGATGCAGGAACTGCCCGAAGGCGGCGCGATGATCGCCCTCCAGGCGGCCGAGGACGAGGTGCTGCCGCTGCTCGCCGGACGGGAGGACGTCCTCGGGATCGCGGCCGTCAACGGGCCACGGTCCGTGGTCGTCTCCGGTGACGAGGACGCGGCCCTCGCCGTCGCCGCCCACTTCGCCGAGCTGGGCCGCAAGACCACCCGGCTGCGGGTCAGCCACGCCTTCCACTCGCCGCGCATGGAGCCGATGCTCGACGACTTCCGCGCCGTGGCGGCCTCCGTCGAGTACGCGGAGCCGTGCATCCCGGTCGTCTCGGACCTGTCCGGCCGGGTCGCCGAGCCCGGCGAACTGACGGACGCCGAGTACTGGGTACGGCACGTACGGCACGCCGTACGGTTCGCCGACGGCGTCGCGGCCCTGGAGGAGCGGGGCGTCGCCCGCCTCGTCGAACTCGGCCCCGACACCACCCTGACCGCCCTGGCACAGGGCTCCTGGCAGGGCGCCGCGCCGCTCGCCGTGCCCACGCTGCGCGACGACCGCGACGAAACGGAGACGCTGCTGGCCGCGGTCGGCGCCCTGCACGCCCACGGCGTCCCCGTCGACCGGCGCGCCCTGCTCGACGCCACCGCGCCCGGCGCCCGTCCGGTGCACCTGCCCACCTACGCCTTCCAGCACCGGCCGTACTGGATCGAGACGGGCACCGCGGCGGGCGACCCGGCCGCTGCCGGACTCGTACCCGCCGACCACCCGCTGCTCGGCGCGGTCGTCCCGTCCGCCGTGGACGACTCCGTACTGCTCACCGGCCGCCTGGGGACCCGCACCGCGAGCTGGCTCGCCGCGCACCGCATCGGCGGCTCGGCTGTCGTCCCGAGCACCGCCTTCGTCGAACTCGCCCTCGCCGCCGGCACCCACGTCGGCCGCCCGCAGGTCCGTGAACTCGTCCTGGAACGCCCGCTGGCGCTGCCCGAGCACGACGGCGTCGCCCTGCAGATCCGCGTGGAGGCGCCCGACGACCGCGGGGACCGCGCCTTCGCCGTGCACGCACGGCTCGCCACCGACACCGCCGCCGCATGGACCCGGCACGCCGCCGGCGTCCTCACCGCCGAAACCGAACCGGCGCCCGCCCACGACCTCTCGGCCTGGCCGCCGCCCGGCGCCGAGGAACTCGACACCGAGGGCCTGTACGCGCGGCTGCGGGAGGCCGGCCTCGACTACGGGCCCGTCTTCCAGGGCCTCGCGGCCGCCTGGCGGGACGACACCGCCGTGTACGCCGAGGTCGCCCTGCCCGAGTCCGCCACGGCCGACGCCGGCCGCCACGACCTGCACCCGGCCCTGCTGGACGCCGCCCTGCACCCGCTGGGCCTCGGCGCGTTCGACGGCCTGGGCGACGGGCGCGTGCTGTTCTCCGCGGGTCCGGTCCGGCTGTTCGCCACCGGCGCCACGACCCTGCGCGTCCGCCTGGTGCGCAGCGGCGCCGACACGCTCTCCCTCACCGCCGCCGACGCGGTCGGCGACCCCGTCCTGACCATCGGGTCCCTGCTGCTGCGGCCCGCGCCCGGAGCGGCCACGGCCACCACGGACGCGGCCCGCGCCGCCCGGCAGGAGACCGCGCCCGCGGCCGAACCGGGCCGCCGCCGGGCCGCCCGCACCCAGCCTCCCGGCAGCCTCCTGGAACGGCTGGCCGGCCGGCCCGCCGCGGAACGCGAGCGCACGCTCCTCGCCACCGTCCGCGACCGGGTCGCCGCCGTCCTCGGCCACAGCGGCCCCGACGAGGTCGAACCGGCCCTGCCCTTCACCGACCTCGGCCTCACGTCCCTGACCGCGGTCGAACTGCGCAACGGGCTCAGCGCCGCCCTCGGCGTCACCCTCCCCGCCACCCTCGTCTTCGACCACCCGACACCGGCCGCCCTCGCCCGCCACCTCGCCGACGACCTGTTCGGCACCGCCGTCACCGGCGCGCCCACCGCCGTCCGCCGCGCCCTCGACGACGACCCGATCGCGGTCGTCGGCATGGCCTGCCGCTACCCCGGCGGCATCGCCGGGCCCGAGGACCTGTGGGACCTGGTGCGGGCCGGAGCGGACGGCGTCTCGCCGCTGCCCACCGACCGCAACTGGAACCCGGAGCGGCTCTACCACCCCGACCCGGACCACCCCGGCACGGTCTACACCCGCGAGGGCGGCTTCCTGCACGACGCCAGCCACTTCGACCCGGCGTTCTTCGCGATCAGCCCGCGCGAGGCCCTCGCCATGGACCCCCAGCAGCGCCTGCTCCTGGAGGTGTCCTGGGAGGCCCTGGAGCGCGCCGGCGTCGACCCTGCCGCCGCCCGCGGCTCCGCCACCGGTGTCTTCGCCGGCGTCACCTACCAGGACTACGTCACGATCCTCGCGGCCTCCGACGACAACTTCGAGGGCTACGTCGGCACCGGCAACTCGCCCAGCGTGCTCTCCGGCCGTATCTCCTACGCGCTCGGCCTGGAGGGACCGGCCGTCTCCATCGACACCGCCTGCTCGTCCTCGCTCGTCGCCCTGCACCTGGCCGCGCAGTCGCTGCGCCAGGGAGAGTGCGAACTCGCCCTGGCCGGCGGCGTCACGGTGATGTCGACACCCGGCTCGCTCATCGAGTTCAGCCGCCAGCGCGCACTGGCCGAGGACGGCCGCTGCAAGCCCTTCTCGGCGGACGCCGACGGCGCGAGCTGGGCCGAGGGCGTCGGCATGATCGTCCTGGAACGCCTCTCCGACGCGCGCCGCAACGGCCACCAGGTCCTCGCCGTCATCCGCGGCTCGGCCCTCAACCAGGACGGCGCCTCCAACGGCCTGACCGCCCCCAACGGGCCCTCGCAGCAGCGCGTCATCCGCCAGGCGCTGGGCGCCGCGGGACTGTCGCCGCAGGACGTGGACGCCGTCGAGGCGCACGGCACCGGCACCACCCTCGGCGACCCCATCGAGGCCCAGGCGCTCATCGCCGCCTACGGACAGGACCGCGACGAGGAACGGCCGCTGTGGCTGGGCTCGTTGAAGTCCAACATCGGGCACAGCCAGGCCGCCGCGGGCGTCGGCGGCATCATCAAGATGGTGATGGCGCTGCGCGAAGGACTGCTGCCTCGCACCCTGTACGCCGAGCACCCGACCCCGCACGTCGACTGGAGCGCCGGACAGGTCCGGCTGCTGAGCGAGGAGCAGCCCTGGCCGGACACCGGCCGCGCCCGCCGCGCCGGCGTGTCCTCCTTCGGCATGAGCGGCACCAACGCCCACGTCATCGTCGAACAGGCCCCCGACGCACCGGCCGCCCCCGCCACGACACCGGCCGAACTGCCCGCCGTTCCCGTGCTGTTGTCCGCCCGCACGCCCGCCGCGCTGCGCGCCCAGGCGGTCCGGCTCCGCGCCCACCTGCGCGCCCGGCCCGGCACCGCGCTCGCCGACCTCGGCTACACCCTCGCCGTCGGGCGGGCCGCCTTCGCCCACCGCGCCGCCGTCCTCGCCGACGACGCGGACCGGCTCGACGAGACGCTCACCGTGCTCGCCGCCGACGGACCGCTCACCGCACCCGCACTGGTCGGCACCGCCGTCGCCGCGGGCGCCGAACCCGTCCTGGTCTTCCCGGGACAGGGCGCCCAGTGGGCCGGAATGGCCCGCGAACTCCTCGACGAGTCACCGGTGTTCGCCGACTGGATCGACCGCTGCGAGCAGGCACTCGCCCCGCACGTCGACTGGTCGCTGACGGCGGTGCTGCGCGACGGCGAGGACGCCGCCGACCTCGGCCGCGTCGACGTCGTCCAGCCGGCCCTGTGGGCCGTCATGGTGGCCACCGCCGCCCTGTGGCGGGCCCACGGTGTCCGGCCGGCCGCCGTCGTCGGCCACTCCCAGGGCGAGATCGCGGCCGCCTGCGTCGCCGGAGCCCTCAGCCTGGAGGACGGCGCCCGCGTCGTCGCCCTGCGCAGCCGGGCCATCACCCGCATCGCCGGAACCGGCGGCATGATGTCCGTGCCGCTGTCCGCCGACGACACCCGCACCCGCATGGCACCGTGGGCGGACCGGCTCGCCGTCGCGGCCGTCAACGGCCCCGCGTCCGTCGTCGTCTCCGGCGAGGCCGGGGCACTGGACGAACTGCACACCGCCCTCACCGGCGACGGCATCCGGGCCCGCAAGGTCAACGTCGACTACGGCTCGCACTCCGCACAGGTCGAGGCGATCCGCGACACCGTCCTCGCCGCCCTGGACGGCATCACCCCGCGCGAGGCGGACATCCCCTTCCGCTCCTCCCTCACCGGCGACTGGCTCGACACCACCGGACTCGGCGCCGACTACTGGTACACCAACCTGCGCGAGACCGTCCGCTTCGAGGACGCCGTACGCGGCCTGATCGCCGCCGGACACCGCACCTTCATCGAGGTCGGACCGCACCCCGTGCTCGCCGTCGGACTGCGCGACACCCTCGACGCGGCCGGCGTGGACGGCGCCGTCCTCGGCTCCCTGCGCCGCGACCACGGCGACCTCAGGCAGTTCCTCGGCGCGCTCGCCGAGGCCCATGTGCACGGCGTCGACATCGACTTCGAGACCGTCTTCGCCGGCACCGGCGCCACCCGCACCGACCTGCCCACCTACCCGTTCGAGCACCAGCGCTACTGGCCGAGCATGCGCGAGGCGGCCGCCGCCGGCCTCGCCGCCGACGGCGGGCTCACGGCCGACTCCGTCGAGGCCCGCTTCTGGCAGACCGTCGAGCAGGAGGACCTGGAGAGCCTGACCGACGCCCTCGACCTGCCCGCCGACGCCCCGCTCAGCAGCGTGCTGCCCGCGCTGGCCGGCTGGCGCAACGCCCGCCGCGAGCAGGCCACCACCGACGCGTGGCGCTACGGCGTCGCCTTCACCCCGCTCAACCCCGGCCCGGCCACCCTCACCGGAACCTGGCTGCTGCTCGCCCCCGCCGACACGGCCGGCCACACCGCCGTCGCCGACGCGGTCGCCGACGCGCTCACCGCGGGCGGCGCCCGCACGGTCCGCCGGATCACCCTGCCCGACGACGACGACGCCGCCGCCGACCGCACGGCACTCGCCGGCCTCCTCACCGCCGACGAGGACACGGGACGCGTCGACGGCGTGCTCTCCCTGCTCGCCCTCGACACCCGCGACCACCCCGCCCACCCGGCCGTCCCGGTCGGACTCGCCGCGACCCTGGCCCTCGTACAGGCGCTCGGCGACCAGGGCATCGAGGCACCCCTGTGGTGCGCGACGCGCGGCGCCGTCGCCGTCGGCGGGGCCGACCCCGCGCCGGACGCCGCCCAGGCCCTCGTCTGGGGCCTCGGCCGGGTCGCCGCCATGGAGCACGCCGAGCGCTGGGGCGGCCTGATCGACCTGCCCGCCGACCTCGACGCCCGCTCCGCCACCCGCCTGGCCGCCGTCCTCGCCGACCCCGGCCAGGAGGACCAGATCGCGCTGCGCACCACGGGCGCCCACGGCCGCAGGCTGGTCCACGCCCCGGGCGCGGACACCCCAGCCGAGACCTGGCAGCCCCGCGGCACCGTCCTGGTCACCGGCGGCACGGGCGCCCTCGGCGGGCACGTCGCCCGCTGGCTCGCCGACCGCGGCGCCACCCGCCTGGTGCTGGCCGGCCGCCGCGGCGCCGACGCGCCCGGCGCCACCGACCTGCGGGACGAACTCACCGCCCGCGGAGTCGACGTCACGCTCGCCGCCTGCGACGTGTCCGACCGCTCCGCGCTCGCCACCCTGCTCGCCGGGATCCCCGCGGACCAGCCCCTGGACGCCGTGTTCCACGCGGCCGGCGCCCTCGACGACGGCGTGATCGACTCGCTCGACGCCGACCGCATGGACCCCGTCCTGCGCGGCAAGGCCACCGCCGCCCGGGCCCTGCACGACCTCACCCGCGACCTCGACCTGTCCGCCTTCGTCCTGTTCTCCTCCACCGCGGGCGTCCTCGGCGGCGCCGGACTCGGCAACTACGCCCCCGGCAACGCCTATCTCGACGCCCTCGCCGCCGAGCGGCGCGCCGCCGGGCTCCCCGCCACGGCGGTCTCCTGGGGCCTGTGGGCCGACGGCGGCATGGTGGGCGACGCGGCGGGCGACCGCATGCGCCGCTACGGCGTCCACCCCATGGACACCGCCGCCGCCTGCGCCGCCCTCGGCCGCGCCCTCGACCTCGGCGACACCCACGTCGTCGTCACCGATCTGCGCTGGGACACCTACGCGCTGTCCTTCACGGCCCCCCGGCCCAGCCACCTGCTGGACGAACTGCCCGCAGCCCGCCGCGCGTTGGACGCCGCCCGGCAGAACGCGACGACGGCGACCGCCGACACGTCCTCGCTCCACACCCACCTGGCCGCGCTGCCCGACTACGAACGGGCCGACGCCGTCCTGGAGATCGTGCGCGGACACGTCGCGAGCGTCCTCGGACACCCCTCGGGCGACGCCGTCGAACCGGAACGGCCCTTCACCGACCTGGGCATCGACTCGCTCAGCGCCGTCGAACTGCGCAACGGCATGAACCGCATCACCGGCCTGCGCCTGCCCAGCACCCTCGTCTTCGACCACCCCAACTGCCGGGCCCTCGCCGACTTCCTGCTCGCCCAGGTCGCCGACGACACGGAGTCCGCCGCGTCCGCCGCGCACGCTGCGCCGGGCGAGGCACCACGCCGCGCCGCCGCCGACGACCCGATCGCCGTGGTCGCCATGGGCTGCCGGTTCCCCGGCGACATCAGCACTCCCGAACAGCTGTGGCAGATGCTCCTGGACGGCGAGGAGGGCCTCGTGTCCTTCCCCGAGGACCGCGGCTGGGACCTCGACGCCCTCCACCACGGCGAGCCCGGGAAGACCGGCACCGTCTCCACCCGGACCGGCGGATTCCTCAGCGACGCGGGCGGGTTCGACCCGGCGTTCTTCAACATCTCGCCCCGCGAAGCCGTCGCGATGGACCCGCAGCAGCGGCTGCTGCTGGAGATGGCCTGGGAGACGTTCGAGCGGGCGGGCATCGATCCGCGGTCGCTGCGCGGCAGCCGGACCGGTGTGTTCGCCGGCACCAACGGCCAGGACTACACCGGCATGCTCGCCGCCTCCGGCGAGGACTTCGAGGGCTACATGCTGACCGGCAATGCCGCCAGCGTCGTCTCCGGCCGCCTGTCCTACACCTTCGGCCTGGAAGGCCCGGCCGTCACCGTCGACACCGCCTGCTCCGCCTCCCTCGTCGCCCTCCACCTCGCCGTGCAGTCCCTGCGCAACGGCGAATGCGACCTCGCCCTCACCGGCGGCGTCACCGTCATGGCCTCACCCGGTCTGTTCGTGGATTTCAGTCGTCAGCAGGGGTTGGCGGCGGATGGTCGGTGCAAGGCGTTTGCGGATGGGGCGGATGGTACGGGGTTCTCGGAGGGTGGTGGTCTGCTGTTGGTGGAGCGGTTGTCGGATGCGCGGCGTCTGGGGCATCCGGTGTTGGCGGTGGTGGCGGGTTCGGCGGTGAATCAGGACGGTGCGTCGAACGGGTTGAGTGCGCCGAACGGTCCGTCGCAGCAGCGGGTGATCCGGGCCGCGTTGGCGGATGCGGGTGTGTCTGCGGCTGGGGTGGATGTGGTGGAGGCGCATGGTACGGGGACGCGGTTGGGTGATCCGATCGAGGCGCAGGCGCTGTTGGCCACGTACGGGCGGGAGCGTGCGGGGGAGGGGCCGTTGTGGTTGGGGTCGGTGAAGTCGAATGTGGGTCACACGCAGGCGGGTGCGGGTGTGGCGGGTGTGATGAAGATGGTGCTGGCGATGCGTCATGGTGTGTTGCCGGCGACGTTGCATGTGGATGAGCCGTCGTCGCATGTGGACTGGTCGGCGGGTGCGGTGGAGTTGCTGACGCGGGCGCGTGTGTGGCCGCGGGTGGGGGAGCGTCCGCGGCGTGCGGGTGTGTCCTCGTTCGGTATCAGTGGGACCAACGCGCATGTGATCCTGGAGGATGTGACCGGCGAACCGGTTGCCGGTGACACTTCTGTCGTCCCGGTCGCGGACGGTTCGTACGTTCCCTGGGTCGTCACCGCACGCAGCCGGGACGCCCTGCGCGCCCAGGCCGCCCAACTCCTGGACCATCTGCGGGAGTTCCCCGACATCACCCCCGCGGACCTCGGCCTGTCCCTCACCGCGACCCGCGCCGCCTTCGAGCACCGCGCCGTCGTCCTCGGCGCCGACCGAGCCGCACTCAGCGACGGGCTGCGGCTGCTCGCCGCCGGCGAGAGCGGGCCGCACACCGTCACCGGCGTACACCGGGGCGACGGCAAGACCGCCTTCCTCTTCTCCGGGCAGGGCGCCCAGCGCCCGGGCATGGGCCGCGGCCTCTACGACACCCACCCCGCCTACGCGGACGCCTTCGACGCCGTCTGCGCCCACTTCGGCGCCGAACTGCGCGACCTCGTCCTCGGCGACGACGCCGAGCGGCTGAACCGCACGGAGTGGACACAGCCCGCCCTCTTCGCCGTCGAAGTCGCCCTGTACCGGCTGCTGGAGTCGTGGGGCGTACGCCCGGACTTCGTCGCAGGCCACTCCATCGGCGAGATCGCCGCCGCCCACGTCGCCGGAGTGATGTCGCTCAAGGACGCCTGCGCCCTGGTCGCCGCGCGCGGCAGGCTGATGCAGGAACTCCCGTCCGGCGGCGCCATGTTCGCCGTGGAGGCCACCGAGGACGAGGTACGTCCCCTCCTGGAGGGACACACGGACGCGGGCATCGCCGCGGTGAACGGGCCGCGCTCCGTGGTCGTCTCCGGCGCCGAGGACGTGGTCACCGACATCGCCGCGCGGCTCGCCGCCGACGGGCGCCGCACGACCCGGCTGCGGGTCAGCCACGCCTTCCACTCCCCGCTCATGGAACCGATGCTCGACGCGTTCCGCGAGGTCGCCGCGGGCATCACCTACGAAGCGCCGCGCATGGCGGTGATCTCCAACGTCACCGGCCGCGCCGCCGCCGGCGGCGAACTGCAGGACCCGGAGTACTGGGTGCGCCATGTGCGGGAGGCCGTCCGCTTCGCCGACGGCGTCCGCTGGCTCGCCGAGCACGGCGCCGACCGGTTCCTGGAGGTCGGACCCGACGGCACGCTCACCGCGATGGCGCAGAGCTGCCTGCCGGACGCCGAGACCACGCTGTTCGTGCCCGTGCTGCGCAAGGACCGTGCCGAGGACGAGACGCTCCTCGACGCCGTCGCCCGGGCCTTCGCGCACGGCCTGCCCGTGGACTGGCCGCGCCTGTTCGACGGCACCGGCGCCCGCACCGTACCCCTGCCCACGTACCCCTTCCAGCGCCGTCGCTTCTGGCCCGGGCCGCCCGCGCTGCTCGGCGACGTCACGTCCGCGGGCCTCGGCGCGAGCAGCCATCCGCTGCTGGGCGCGGCCGTGGAACTGGCCGACGGCGACACCCATGTCCTCACCGGCAGGCTCGCCCTCGGCAGCAGCCCCTGGCTCAAGGACCACGCGCTCACCAGCACCGCGCTGTTCCCCGCCACGGGATTCCTCGACCTGGCCCTGCACGCCGGTGCCCGGACCGGCTGCGAGCACGTCGCCGAACTGACGATCCTGGCCCCGCTCACCCTGCCCGCCCAGGGCGGCGTGCAGGTCCAGGTACGGGTCGAGGCGCCGGACGCCACCGGCGCGCGCCCCCTGACCGTGCACGGCCGGCCCGACACCGCCGAGCCCGGCACGCCGTGGACCCTGCACGTCAGCGGCCTGCTCACCGCCGCCGCCGAACCGGCCGCCGCACCCTACGACTTCACCGTCTGGCCGCCCGAGGACGGCACCGAGGTGCCGCTCGACGGCTTCTACGAGGCCTTCGCCGACCGCGGCCACCTCTACGGCCCGCTGTTCCAGGGCCTGACCCGGGTCTGGACGCGCGGCGCGGAGGTGTTCGCCGAGGCCGCCCTGCCTGCCGACGCCGCTCCCGCGGCCGACGCCTTCGACCTGCACCCGGCCCTGCTCGACGCCGCGCTGCACGCCGTGATGTTCGTACCGATGAAGGACGCCGGACGGCTGCCGTTCTCGTGGAGCGACGTGCGCCTGGACGCCGTCGGCGCCTCGGCGCTGCGGCTGCGGATGGTCCAGGAGGGCCCGGAGGCCATCGGCCTCGCCCTCGCCGACCCGACGGGCCGCCCGGTCGGCTCGGTCGGCTCGCTCACCCTGCGCGAGCTGACCGGCGACCTGGCGGGCTCCACCGTCGGCGCCCCGGACCGCCAGGGCCTGTACGAGCTGGACTGGCAGCCGGTGGCCACCGCGAACGCCGTCGCACCGACCGCGTGCACGGTCGTCGGCGCTGACGAGGCGACGGCACTGGCCGACGCCCTGCGGGCCGCCGGTCACACCGTGCGCCGGGCCTCCGGCCTCACCTCCGTCGCTGAGGACGAGCACGTGCCGGACACCGTCCTGTACGTCGTGCCCGCGCAGACTCCGGAGAACGCCCTGGGCGACCTCGCCGACGCGGGCCGCGACACCCTCACCGAGGTGCTCGCCGTCGTCCAGCGGTGGGTGGCCGACCCGGCGTTCGCGCACGCCCGGCTCGCCGTCGTCACCCGGGGCGCCGTCCCGGCGGGACCCCGGCCGGCCGACCCGGTGCAGGCGGCGGTGTGGGGCCTGGTGCGGGCCGCCCGCACCGAGAACCCCGGCCGGTTCGTCCTCGCCGACACCGACGGCACCGACGCCTCGGCGGCGGCCCTGCCCGCCGCGCTCGGCGACACCGCGTTCGAACTCGCCGTGCAGGAAGGGACGGTGACCACACCACGCATCGTCCCGCTGGCCGCCGACCGCGCCCTCGTCCCGCCCGCCGGCACCGACGCCTGGCGGCTCGGCGTGGCCCACCGGGGCAGCCTGGACAGCCTGCGCCTCGCGGCCTGCCCCGAGGTCGGGGCCGCGCTCGCCCCGAACGAGGTGCGCATCTCGATGCGTGCCGCCGGAGTCAACTTCCGCGACGTCCTCACCACGCTCGGCATGTACCCCGGCGAGGCCACCGCGATCGGCCTCGAAGGCGCCGGTGTGATCACCGAGACCGGCACCGACGTCACCGGCCTCGCACCCGGCGACCGCGTGATGGGCATGTTCGCCGGCGCCTTCGGGCCCGTCGCGGTCGCCGACGCCCGGATGGTCGCACCGATCCCGAAGGGCTGGAGCTTCGCCGAGGCCGCGACCGTACCCATCGTCTACCTCACCGCCTACTACGCCCTGGTCGACCTCGGCGGGCTCAAGCCCGGCGAGAGCGTCCTCGTGCACGCGGCGGCGGGCGGGGTCGGCTCGGCCGCCGTCCAGCTGGCCCGGCACCTCGGCGCCGAGGTGTACGGCACGGCGTCGCCCGCCAAGTGGGGCGCGCTGCGGGCCGCCGGACTCGACGACGCCCACCTCGCCTCCTCCCGCGGCCTCGGCTTCGAGGAGCGACTGCGCACCGCCACCGAGGGCCGCGGCTTCGACGTCGTCCTCGACTCCCTGGCCCGGGAGTTCGTGGACGCCTCCCTGCGGCTGCTGCCGCGCGGCGGCCGGTTCCTGGAGATGGGCAAGACCGACGTACGCGACCCCGAACAGGTCGCCGCCGACCACCCCGGCGTCACCTACCGGGCCTTCGACCTGATCGAGGCCGGACCCGACCGGATCGGCGAGATCCTCGCCGACCTGGCGGACCTGTTCGGGCGCGGTGCGCTGAAGCCGCTGCCGATGGCCGTGTGGGACGTCCGCCGGGCGCCCGACGCGTTCCGCTTCGTCAGCCAGGCGCGGCACGTCGGCAAGGTCGTGCTGACCCTGCCGACCGCGCCCGACCAGGCCGGCACCGTCCTGCTCACCGGCGGCCTCGGCGGCCTCGGCCGCATCACCGCCCGCCACCTCGTCGTCGAGCACGGCGTACGGCACCTGCTGATCGCCGGCCGGCGCGGCGCGGACGCGCCCGGCGCGGCCGAGCTGCGCGACGAACTCGCCGCGCGGGGCGCGGACGTCACCGTCGCCGCCTGCGACGTGGCCGACCGCACCGCACTCGCCGCGCTCCTCGCGGGCATCCCCGCCGACCGGCCGCTGACGGCCGTGGTGCACACCGCGGGTGTCCTCGCCGACGGCGTGCTGTCCTCGATGACACCGGACCGGCTGGAGCGGGCGCTGCGGCCCAAGGCCGACGCCGTGGTGGCGCTGCACGAGCTCACCCGTGACCTCGACCTCGCCCGGTTCGTGGTCTTCTCCTCGGTCGCCGGCACGTTCGGCGGCGCGGGACAGGCCAACTACTCGGCGGCCAACGCCTTCCTGGACGCCTTCGCCCAGCACCGGCGCGCCCAGGGCCTGCCCGCCGTCTCGCTCGCCTGGGGCACCTGGCTGCCCGAGGCGGGCATGACCGGGGAACTCGGCGACGCCGACCGCGAACGGCACGCCCGCACCGGCATGGTGCCGCTCGGACCCGGCACCGGCATGCGGCTGTTCGACGCCGCCGTCGGCAGCGACCGGGCCGCGCTGCTGCCGATGGACCTGGACCCGGCCGCCCTGCGGGCACACCACGACGTCCTGCCGGTCCTCCTGCGCGGCCTGGTGCGCAGCCCCGCCCGGCGCCGCGCCACCGCCGCCGGGACGGCGCCCGCCGCGCAGGCACCGCGGTCGCTGGCCGACCGGCTGGCTCCGCTGCCCGCCGCGGACCGCGAGCAGCTCCTGCTCGACGTGGTCGCCGAGCAGGCCGCCGCCGTCCTCGGACACGGCTCGGCGGCCGAGATCGATCCCGAACAGACCTTCAAGGAGCTGGGCTTCGACTCACTGACGGCGGTCGAGCTGCGCAACCGGCTCGGCGCGGCCACCGCCCTGCGGCTGCCCGCCACCCTGGTGTTCGACTACCCGACCGCCCTCGCCCAGGCCCGCTACCTGCTGGGCGAGCTGTCCCTGCCCGAGCCGCCCGGGACCGCGCAGGCCCTCCTCGGCGACATGGACCGCCTGGAGAGCGCCCTGCGGGGTGCCGACGTGGCCGGCGAGGACCGCGAGAAGGTCACCGCCCGGCTGCGCGAACTGCTCTCCCGCTGGCAGGGCGAGCCCCTCGGACCGACCCCCGCCGCCGCGCCCGCCGCCCTCTCCGACGAGGACGCCGAACTGGCCGAGGTCGAGACGGCGGGCGACCTCTTCGACCTGATCGACCGCGAGCTGGGGGACCTGTGAGCACCCCGCCGGTCCTCCGCACGCACCCGACGCCCCGGCTCCGCCCGGTTCAAGGAAGTGACTCTCGTGGCTGACGACGACAAGTACGTGGAATACCTCAAGCGGGTCACGGGTGAACTCCGCCAGACCCGCCGCAGGCTGCGCGAGGTCGAGGACCGCAGCCGGGAGCCGATCGCCGTCGTCGCGATGAGCTGCCGGTTCCCCGGCGACATCCGTTCGCCCGAGGACCTGTGGCGGCTGGTCGACGAGGGCCGGGACGCCATCGGCCCGCTGCCACAGGACCGCGGCTGGGACATCGAGGACCGCTACGACCCCGACCCCGACCGGCCCGGCACCTTCTCCACCCGGGAGGGCGGCTTCCTGCGCGACGCCGCCTCCTTCGACGCCGCCTTCTTCGGCATGAGCCCCCGCGAGGCCCTCGCCACCGACCCGCAGCAGCGGATCCTGCTGGAGGCGTCGTGGGAGCTGCTGGAGCGCGCCGGCATCCGGCCGCAGACCCTGCGCGGCAGCTCCACCGGTGTGTTCGTGGGAGCCGCGACCTCCGGTTACGGCCAGGGCCCGGTCGAGGTGCCCGAGGACGTGCACGGACTGATGCTCGCCGGCAACGCGACCTCGGTCGCCTCCGGCCGCATCTCCTACGTCCTGGGCCTGGAGGGCCCGACCGTCACCGTCGACACCGCCTGCTCCTCCTCCCTGGTCGCCCTGCACTGGGCGGTGCAGGCGCTGCGCGCCGGTGAGTGCGACCTCGCCCTGGCCGGCGGTGTCGCCGTCATGGCCACCCCGGGTCTGCTGTTCGAGTTCAGCAGGCAGCGCGGGCTCGCCCCGGACGGACGCTGCAAGGCGTTCGCCGAATCCGCCGACGGCACCGGCTGGTCCGAGGGCGTGGGCCTGCTGCTGGTGGAACGCCTCTCCGACGCCCGCCGCAACGGACACCCGGTGCTGGCCGTGGTCCGCGGCTCCGCCGTCAACTCCGACGGCGCCTCCAACGGTCTGACCGCGCCCAACGGGCCCGCCCAGCAGCGCGTCATCGAACAGGCCCTCGCAGGCGCCGGGATCACCGCGGCCGACGTCGACGCCGTCGAGGCCCACGGCACCGGCACCACCCTCGGCGACCCCATCGAGGCACAGGCGCTGCTCGCCACCTACGGCCGGGCCAGGACCGCCGAACGGCCCCTGTACCTGGGCTCGTTGAAGTCGAACCTCGGCCACACCCAGGCGGCGGCCGGCGTCGCCGGCGTCATCAAGACGGTGCTGGCCCTCCAGCACGGGCGCCTGCCCCGCACCCTGCACGTGGACCAGCCCTCCACCCACGTCGACTGGGACGCCGGGCACGTCCGGCTGCTCACCGAAGCCACCGACTGGCCGCTCACCGAAGGCCGCCCCCGCCGCGCCGCCGTCTCCTCCTTCGGCATCAGCGGCACCAACGCGCACACCATCCTGGAGGCCGCGCCCGAGGAGCCCGAGGAGCCCGAGGAGTCGGCGGAGCCCCAGGCCCCCGCCCCCGCGACCGCCGTACGGCTGCCCCTGGCGCTCTGGCCGCTGTCCGCGCGCGGCACCGAAGCGCTGCGCGCCCAGGCCGCCCGCCTCCTGGCGCACACCGACGCCCACCCCGCCGACGACCCGCACGTCACCGCCCGCGCCCTCGCCGCCACCCGGCAGGCCTTCGAACACCGGGCCGTCGTCCTCGCGGCGGACCTGGCCGGCACCCGCGACGCCCTGCGCGCCCTCGCCGCGGGGGAGGAACACCCGGCCGTCGTGACCGGCCGCACCCTGCGCGGCGCGACCGCGTTCCTCTTCTCCGGACAGGGCGCCCAGCGTCCCGGCATGGGCCGCGAACTGTACGGCGCGTTCCCCGCGTTCGCCCGGGCCTTCGACGAGGTGTGCGCCCACCTCGACCCCGAACTCGGACTGAGCCTGAAGGAAGCCGTCTTCGACAGCGCCCCGGACGACGCGGCGCTGCGGGAGACCGGCCTCGCCCAGCCCGCCCTGTTCGCCGTCGAGGTCGCCCTCCACCGCCTGCTGGAATCATGGGGCGTCACGCCCAAGTACCTCCTCGGGCATTCGCTGGGCGAACTGTCCGCCGCGCACGTCGCCGGCGTGTGGTCGCTGCCCGACGCCTGCCGGCTCGTCGCCGCCCGCGGAAGGCTGATGCAGGACCTGCCGCGCGGCGGCGCGATGGTCTCCGTCGAGGCCGCCGAGGACGAGGTGGCCGCGCTGCTCGCCGAACACGGCGGCGCCGTGTCGGTGGCCGCCGTCAACGGCCCGCGCGCCACCGTGATCTCCGGCGACGAGGCCGCCGTCGAGGCCGTCGCCTCGGCGCTCGGCGCCCGCGGCCGTACCACCCGCAGACTGCGGGTCTCGCACGCCTTCCACTCGGCGCGCATGGACGCCGTCCTCGACGCCTTCCGCGCCGTCGCCGAGAGCGTCACCGCGCACCCGCCGCGCCTGACCGTGGTCTCCAACCTCACCGGACGCCCGGCCACCGCCGAGGAACTGTCCTCCGCCGACTACTGGGTGCGCCACCTGCGCCACGCCGTCCGCTTCGGCGACGGCGTCGACTGGCTCGCCACCCACGGCGTCACCCGCTACCTGGAACTCGGCCCCGACACCACCCTCACCGCGCTCGTCCGCGCCGCACTGCCCGACGACACCGTCGACCGGCTCTGCGCGCCCGTGCTGCGCAAGGACCGCGCCGAGCCGGACACCCTGCTCGCCGCCGTCGCCGCCGCCCACGCCCACGGAGTCTCCGTCGACCTGGCCGCCCTGCTCGGCAGCGACCCGACCGACCTCCAAGTCGACCTGCCCACCTACGCGTTCACGCGCGACCGCTACTGGCTGCGGCCCGCCGGCACCACCGGCGACGTCACCGGCGCCGGGCTCACCGGCACCGGACACCCCTTGCTCGGGGCCGTCGTCCGCGTCGCCGACGACGACCGCGTGCTGCTCACCGGCCGGCTGTCCACCCGCACCCAGCCCTGGCTCGCCGACCACACCGTGTCCGGCACCGTCCTGCTCCCGGGCACCGCGTTCGTCGAACTCGTGCTGCGCGCCGGTGACGAGGTCGGCTGCGGCCTCCTCGACGACCTCACCCTCGAAGCCCCGCTGGTCCTCCCGGACGCCGGCGGCGTCCAGCTCCAGATCGCCCTCGGCGCCCCCGACGCCGACGGCCGCCGGCCGGTCGCCGTGCACTCCCGGGCCGACGCCGACGACGACAGCCCCTGGACCCGGCACGCCACCGCCGTCCTCGCCCCGGCGCCCGCCGCGCCCGAGGCCGAGCCCGTCGCCTGGCCGCCCGCGGACGCCCACAGCCTCCCGTTGGACGGCTTCTACGACGCCCTCGCCGCCCAGGGCTACCGGTACGGTCCCGTCTTCCAGGGCCTGCGGGCCGCCTGGCGCTCCGGCGACACCTGGTACGCCGAGGTGGTGCTCCCCGAGGAACAGCACCGCGACGCCGCCCGGTTCGGCCTGCACCCGGCCCTCCTGGACGCCGCCCTGCACGCCCAGCTCGCCGGTGACGGCGGCGACGACGGCGCCGAACGAGCGGGCGTGGGCCTGCCGTTCGCGTTCAGCGGCGTCACCCTGCACGCCGTCGGTGCCACCGAGCTCCGGGTCCGCCTGGACCGCGGCCCCTCCGGTGCCGTCGGCCTGCACCTCGCCGACGGCACCGGACGCCCCGTCGCCACCGTCGCCTCCCTCGTCAGCCGCCCGGTCTCCCAGGACGCCCTGCACACCTCCCGGCCCGCCGACGGCGCCCTGTTCACCGTGCGCTGGAGCGACACCACCCTGCCCGGCACCGCGGACACCGACGGCTGGCGGCTCGGCTGCGGCGATCCGGCGGGCCTGGTTCCCGCCCGGCCGGCACTCGGCGCCGACGACACACCCACGGCCGTGGTCCTGCCGTACGCCTCCGCCCCCGACGAGACCCCCGCGAGCATCGCCGGCCGCGTCCTGACCGACCTGCAGACACTGCTGGCCGATCCGCGCACCGACGGCGCCCCGCTCGTGATCGTCACACGCGGCGCCGTGAGCGCGGCCGACGGCGAGGACGTCACCGACCTGTCCGCCGCCGCCGTCTGGGGCCTGGTCCGCTCGGCCCAGACCGAGAACCCGGGCCGTCTCGTCCTCGCCGACCTCGACGACACCGACGCCTCCCGCGCCGCCCTCGCCGCCGCCGTCAGCACCGGCGCCACCCAACTCGCTCTGCGTGAGGGCACGTTGCGCACACCCGCGCTGGCCCGCACCGCCGCGTCCGACCGGGCGCCCGGCTGGGACGCCGACGGCACCGTCCTGATCACCGGCGGCACCGGCGCGCTCGGCGCCCTGGTCGCCCGCCACCTGGTCACCACCCACGGCGTGCGCTCCCTGCTGCTCACCTCCCGGCGCGGCACCGACGCCCCCGGCGCCCGCGAGCTGACGGACGAACTCACCGCGCACGGGGCCGCCGTACGCGTCGAGGCCTGCGACGCCGCCGACCCCGGCGCGCTGGCCGCACTGCTCGGCACGCTGCCCGCCGACCGGCCGCTGCGCGGCGTGGTGCACACCGCGGGCGTCCTCGACGACGGCGTGCTCGGCTCGCTCACCCCCGACCGGCTCGCCCCCGTGCTGCGCGCCAAGGCGGACGCCGCGCTCGCCCTGCACGAGGCGACCCGGGACGCCGACCTCACCGCCTTCGTCCTGTTCTCCTCGGCCTCCGGCCTGCTCGGCGGCGCTGGACAGGCCAACTACGCCGCCGCCAACACCGTCCTGGACGCCCTCGCCCACCACCGCCGCACCGCCGGTCTGCCCGCCACCTCACTGGCCTGGACCCTGTGGGACCACGACAGAGGCATGACCGGCGGCCTCGGCAACGAGGACCGGCGTCGCATCGCGGCCTCCGGACTGCCCGCCCTGGACCCCGACGCCGCGCTGCGGCTGCTCGACCAGGCCCTCGCCACCGGCGAGCCCCTCCTCGCCCCGCTGCGCACCGACCCGGCCGCGCTGCGCTCCGCCGCCTCGGCCGGGCGGCTGCCCACCCTGCTGCACGGCCTCGTCCCGGCACCGGCCCGGCGCGCCGCCCGGGCGGCCGGCACGGACGCCTCCGCGCTCGGCCGCCGCCTGTCCGCACTGTCCGCACCCGACCAGGAACGCCTCCTGCTCGACGTCGTCCGCCGGCACGCCGCGGTCGCCCTCGGACACGGCTCGGCCGGTGCCGTCGACGGCGAACAGTCCTTCAAGGACCTCGGCTTCGACTCCCTCACCTCCGTCGACCTGCGTAACCGGCTCAACGCCGAGACGGGACTGCGGCTGCCCGCGACGCTCGTCTTCGACCACCCCCGCCCCAGCGCGCTCGCCCGCCACCTGGCCCGCGAACTCACCGGCGCCACCGAGGAGTTCATCTCCAGGACGGCCGCAGCCGAGGAGGACGACCCCGTCGTCGTCGTCGCCATGGCCTGCCAGTACCCCGGCGGCGTCAGCTCGCCCGAGGACCTGTGGCGGTTCGTGTCCGAGGGCGGCGACGCCATCGGCGCCTTCCCCACCGACCGCGGCTGGGACCTGGACCGCCTGCCCGGCCTGGAGGCCGGATTCCTGTACGGCGCCACGCACTTCGACGCCGCCCTGTTCGGCATCGCCCCCCGCGAGGCGCTCGCCATGGACCCCCAGCAGCGGCTGCTCCTGGAGACCTCCTGGGAGGTCTTCGAGCGCGCCGGGATCGACCCGCTGTCCCTGCGCGGCAGCGGCACCGGCGTCTACGTCGGCGCGATGGGCTCCGGCTACGCCTCCGGCCTGGCCGACATCCCCGAGGGCATGGAGGGCTACATCGGGCTCGGCGTGTCCGGCAGCGTCCTGTCCGGCCGCGTCGCCTACACCTTCGGCCTGGAGGGGCCGACCATGACGGTCGACACCGCCTGCTCCTCCGCCCTGGTCGCCCTGCACCTCGCCGCCCACGCCCTGCGCCAGGGCGAGTGCACCATGGCGCTGGCCGGCGGTGTCACGGTCATGGCCACACCCGGCACCTACACCGAGTTCACCGCCCAGAACGGGCTGGCCGCCGACGGCCGTTGCAAGGCGTTCGCCGCCTCCGCCGACGGCACCAGCTTCTCCGAGGGCGTCGGCATGCTCCTGCTGGAACGCCTCTCCGACGCCCGCCGGGGCGGCCACCCCGTCCTCGCCGTGGTCCGCGGCTCCGCCACCAACCAGGACGGCGCCTCCAACGGCCTGACCGCACCCAACGGCCCCTCCCAGGAGCGCGTCATCCGCCAGGCGCTGGCCTCGGCCGGGCTCGCCCCGGCCGACGTCGACGCCGTCGAGGCGCACGGCACCGGCACCACCCTCGGCGACCCCATCGAGGCACAGGCGCTGTTCGCCACCTACGGCCGCGCACGCCCCGAGGGCGAACCGCTGCTGCTGGGCTCCGCCAAGTCCAACTTCGGGCACACCCAGGCCGCCGCGGGCGCCGCGGGCGTCATCAAGATGGTCATGGCCATGCGCCACGGCGAACTGCCGCGCACCCTGCACGTCGACGAGCCCTCCCCGCACATCGACTGGTCCAGCGGCACCATCGAGCTGCTCACCGAGGCCCGGCCCTGGCCGGCCCGCGGTGACCGGCCCCGCCGCGCGGGCGTGTCCTCCTTCGGCATCAGCGGCAGCAACGCCCACGTCGTCCTCGAAGAACCCCCCGCCGCCGAGCCCGGCGCCGAGCGGCCCGAGTCCGCCGCCGTGCCCCGGGTGTACCCCGTCTCCGGACACACCCCGGACGCGCTGCGCGCCCAGGCGGCCCGGCTGCGCACCCACCTCCTGCACCACGACGACGACCCCCGCGACGTCGCCCGCACCCTCGCCGTCGCCCGCCACCCGCAGGCCCACCGCGCCGCGGTCGTCGCCGCCGACCGCGAGGAACTCCTGGCCGGGCTCGCCGCCGTCGCCTCCGGCGAGCCGCACCCCGGCACGGCCACCGGCACCGCCGACGGCGGCCGGCTCGCCGTCCTGTTCAGCGGCCAGGGCGCCCAACGCCCCGGCATGGGCCGCGAGTTGTACGACGCCCACCCCGTCTACGCGCGGACCTTCGACGCGGCGTGCGCCGAACTCGACCGCCACCTCGACGGACCGCCGCTGCGCGACGTCGTCTTCGCCGCGGCCGACAGCGCCGAGGCCGCCATGCTGGACCGCACCGCCTACACCCAGGCCGCGCTCTTCGCCTACGGCACCGCCGCCCACGCCCTGGCCACGTCCTGGGGCGTACGGCCCGACGTGCTCGCCGGGCACTCCATCGGCGAACTGACCGCCGCGCACGTCGCCGGCGTCTTCGACCTGGCCGACGCCTGCGCGCTGGTCGGGGCGCGCGGCCGGCTCATGCAGAGCCTGCCCGAGGGCGGCGCCATGGCCGCCCTGGAGGCGACCGAGCAGGAAGTACTGCCCCTGCTGGCCGACCGCGCCGACCGCGTCGCCGTCGCCGCGGTCAACGGGCCCGTCTCCGTGGTCGTCTCCGGCCAGGCCGAGGACGTGACGCAGATCGCCGCCGAGTTCGCCGCACGGGGCCGCAAGACCCGGCGCCTGAAGGTCAGCCACGCCTTCCACTCACCGCTGATGGACGCCATGCTCGACGACTTCCGCGCCGTCGCCGGCCGCGTCGGCTTCCACGCCCCCACCGTGCCCGTCGTGTCCAACGTGACCGGCGCCCTCGCGACCGGCGACGACCTGCTCACCCCCGACTACTGGGTGCGCCACGTCCGCCAGGCCGTCCGCTTCGCCGACATGGTCCGCACGCTGGAGGAGAGCGGTGCCAACCGCTTCCTCGAACTCGGCCCCGACGCCACCCTCACCGCCCTGGTCCAGGACGGCGTCAGCGACTCCGCGGCGGTGACCGCCGTACCCCTGGCACGCCGCGGCCTGCCCGAGGACCGTTCCGCGCTGCTCGCCGCCGGCACCCTGCACGTGCACGGGCTCGGTGACGTACCGGCCGTACCGGCGGACACCGAAGCCCGGCCCGTGCCCCTGCCGACCTACGCCTTCCAGCGCGAGCGCTTCTGGCTGGAGGCGTCCGCGCCCGCCGCCGCGGCCGGCCAGGACGCCGCGTTCTGGGAACTGGTCGAGGCCGCGGACCCCGCGGCCCTCGCCGAGCGCCTCGCCGTCGACAGCGACGCCCCGCTCAGCGCCGTACTGCCCGCGCTCGCCGCCTGGCGCGGCGAGGACCGCAGGCAGGCGCAGATCCAGCGCTGGGAACACCGCGTGGTGTGGCGGCCCGCCGCCGACACCGCCGCCACCCTCACCGGCGGCTGGCTCCTCGCCGTCCCCGGCCGTCTCGACGGCGGCCCCTGGGCCACCTCCGTCGCCGACGCGCTCACCGCCCACGGCGCCCGCGTCCGCGTCCTGCCCGTCGACTGCGCCACCGCCGACCGCACCGCCCTGGCCGCCGCCCTTGCGGACCTGCGCCAGGACGACGCCGGGCCCTGGACCGGAGTGGTGTCCCTGCTCGCCGCCGACACCGACGCGCTGCCCGGACACGACGCCGTACCGGCCGGTCTCGCCGCCACCGCCGCCCTCGTCCAGGCACTCGCCGACGGCGCCGACGGCACCGACGCGGCGCGGCTGTGGGCGCTCACCGCGGGCGCCGCGGGCGTGCTCGGCACGGAGGCACCCATGGCCCCCGAGCAGGCCGCCGTGTGGGGACTGGGCCGCACCGCAGCCCTCGAACACCCGCAACTGTGGGGCGGCTTGGTCGACCTGCCCGCCGGGACCGACACCGCCGTCCCGGCCGACGTGGCCCGGCGCCTGGCCGCCGCACTGGCCGGCCGCACCGGCGAGGACCAGATCGCCGTACGACCCGCGGGCACCTTCCTGCGCCGCCTCGAACGCGTCCCGGCCGGTACGCCCCTGGCGCCCGCGCCCGACTGGTCGGGCACCGTCCTGCTCACCGGAGCCACCGGCGCGCTCGGCGTGCGCACGGCCGCCTGGCTCGCCGCGCAGGGCGCCGGCCGCATCCTGGCCGTCAGCCGCTCCGGCGCGGCCGCCGAGGGCGCCGCCCGCCTCAAGGACGCGCTCGCCGACTCCGGTACCGAACTGGTCCTGGCCGCCTGCGACACCGCCGACCGCGAGGCGCTCGCCGCGCTCCTCGCCGAACACCCCGTGGACGCCGTCGTCCACACCGCGGGGGTGCTCGACGACCGGCTCCTCGACGGGATGGACCGCGCCGCCCTGGACCGCGTCCTGCGCCCCAAGCTGGCGGCCGCCCGCCATCTCGACGAACTGACGCGCGGGCGCGAGCTCACCGCGTTCGTCCTGTACTCGTCGGTCTCCGGCACCCTCGGCACCATCGGTCAGGCCAACTACGCGGCGGCCAACGCCTACCTGGACGCCCTGGCCGAACACCGCAGGGCCGCCGGGCTGCCCGCCACCTCCCTGGCCTGGGGGCCGTGGGCCGGCGGCGGCATGGCCGGCGCCGACGCCGACGGCGAGAGCCGTATGCGGCGCGGCGGCATCGAGCCGCTCGACCCCGAGCGGGCGGTCGACGCCCTCGGCCGGGCCGTCGCCCGCACCGACGCCGTCCTCGCCGTCGCCGACATCGACTGGGCCCGCTTCGCACCCGGCTTCACCACCTCCCGGCCCAGCCCGCTGCTCGCCGACCTCCCCGAGGTCCGCGACCTGCTCGCCCGCCGCCCCCAGAACACCGCGGGCGCCTCGCACGCCCTGCGCGAACAGCTCGCCGGACAGTCCGCCGCCGAGCGCGAACGCACCCTGACCGCCCTGGTGCGCACCGAGGCCGCCGCCGTCCTCGGCCACACCGGCACCGACCGCGTCGGCGCCACGACGGCGTTCAACGCCCTCGGATTCGACTCGCTGATGGCCGTCGAACTGCGCAACCGGATCGGCGCCGCCACCGGCCTCGCGCTCCCCGCGACGCTGCTGTTCGACCAGCCGAGCGCCACGGCACTCGCCGGGTATCTGCGCGGCCGGCTCTCGGACGACACCGACGGCGCCGCCGCCGTCCTCGCCGGGCTGGACACCCTGGAGGCGGCCCTCGCCGCACTGCCGCAGGACGACGCCCGGCGCGACCGCATCGGCGCCCGGCTGCAGTCGCTCCTCGGCGGCTTCACCGGCCGGGCCACAACCGCCCTCGCCGCCCCCGCCACCGGCGGGGACGACGTCAGCGACCGGATCCAGTCCGCCGGCGCGGACGAGATCTTCGACTTCATCGAGAACGACCTCGGCATCTCCTGACGGCACGGCCACGGGACCTGAGAACGGGTGACACGACATGACCGATGAGGACAAGCTCCTCGGCTACCTGAAGAAGGTCACGGCCGACCTCCACCAGACGCGGCAGCGCCTGGCCGCGGCCGAGGCACACCAGCACGAACCCCTGGCGATCGTCGCCATGGGCTGCCGATTCCCCGGCGGTGTCAACGACCCCGACGACCTGTGGCGGCTGCTCGACGACGGCACCGACGCCATGACCGACTGGCCGCGCGACCGCGGCTGGGACATCGACGCCCTGTACGACCCGACCCCGGGCACGCCCGGCCGCAGCTACACCCGCACCGGCGGATTCATCGACCGCGTCGGCGACTTCGACGCCGGGTTCTTCGGCATCTCGCCGCGCGAATCCGTCGGCACCGATCCGCAGCAGCGCATCCTGCTGGAGATCTGCTGGGAGGCCCTGGAGCGCGCCGGGCTCGACCCGCTCGCCCTGCGCGGCAGCCGCACCGGCGTGTTCTGCGGCACCAACCTTCAGGACTACACCACCCTGCTCAGCCTGTCCGACAACGCGGGCGACGACGGGGTGGGCAACGCGTCCAGCGTGCTGTCCGGCCGGATCTCCTACACCCTCGGCCTCGAAGGCCCCGCCGTCTCCGTCGACACCGCCTGCTCCTCCTCCCTGGTCACCCTCCACCTGGCGGCGCAGGCCCTGCGCGCGGGGGAGTGCGACCTCGCCCTCGCCGGCGGCGTCACCATCATGTCGACGCCCACGATCTTCCTGGAGTTCAGCCGCCAGCGCGGCCTGTCGCCGGACGGCCGCTGCCGCGCGTTCGCCGACACCGCCGACGGCACCGCCTGGGGCGAGGGCGCCGGAATGCTCGTCGTCGAACGGCTCTCCGACGCCCGCCGCAACGGACATCCCGTCCTCGCCGTCCTGCGCGGCTCGGCCGTCAACCAGGACGGCGCGTCCAACGGCCTCACCGCCCCCAACGGGCCCTCCCAGGAACGCGTCATCTGGCAGGCGCTGAACAGCGCGCAGCTCGCCCCCGCCGACGTCGACGCCGTCGAGGCGCACGGCACCGGCACCACCCTCGGCGACCCCATCGAGGCCCAGGCCCTGCTCGCCACCTACGGCCAGGACCGGCCCGCGGACCGGCCGCTGCTGCTCGGCTCGGTGAAGTCGAACATCGGCCACACCCAGGCCGCGGCCGGCGTCGCCGGCATCATCAAGACGGTCCTCGCGCTGCGCGCGGGCCGGCTGCCCGCCACGCTCCACGTCGACCGGCCCAGCCGGCACGTCGACTGGTCCGCCGGCAACATCGAACTGCTCACCGAAGCCCGCGCCTGGCCGGCCGTCGGCGACCGGCCGCGCCGCGCCGGCGTGTCCTCCTTCGGCGTCAGCGGCACCAACGCCCACGTCATCCTCGAACAGGCCCCGCCCGCCGCACAGGACGACACCACCGAACCGCGCGAGGCTCCCCGCCCGCGCGCCTTCGCCGTCTCCGGCCGCACCGCGGCCGCCCTGCGCGACCAGGCACGCCGGCTCGCCGCCCACCTGCGCTCCGCCCCGGACGGCGGGCCGCACCCCGCCGACCTCGCCTGGTCCCTCGCGGGCACCCGGTCCGCCCTAGAACACCGCGCCGTCGTCGTCGCCGCCGACCACGACGTGCTCCTGCGCGGCCTGACCGCCCTGGCCGACGCCGCCCCCGACCCCGCCGTGGTGCGCGGCGTCGCCGACACCGAGGGCGACCCGGTCTTCCTCTTCCCCGGCCAGGGCCCCCAGTGGGAGGGCATGGCCACCGAACTCCTCGACACGGACGCCCGGTTCCGCGCCTTCTTCGACGAAGCCGCCGCCGCCGTCGAGGAGTTCACCGACTACCGCGTCCTGGACGTCCTGCGCGGCACCCCGGGCGCCCCGCCCCTGGAACGGCTCGACGTCGTCCAGCCCACCCTCTTCGTCGTCTGCGTCGCCCTCGCCCGACTGTGGATGGCGTGCGGGGTCCGCCCCGCCGCGGTCGCCGGACAGAGCCAGGGCGAGATCGCCGCCGCCCACATCGCCGGCGTCCTCACCCTCCAGGACGCGGCCCGCGTCGTCGTCGCCCGCTCCCGCGAGCTGACCGCCATCACCGGCCGCGGCGGCATGGTCGCCGTACCCCTGCCGCTCGCCGAGGTCGAGCGGCTCATCGCCCCCTACGACGGCCGGATCTCCGTCGGCTCCGTCACCGGCCCGCGCTCCGTCACCGTCTCCGGCGACGCCGAGCCGCTCGCCGCCCTGCTGGCCCGCCTCACCGACGACGGCATCCGCGCACGCCGCGTCCCCGTGGACTACGCCTCCCACTGCGCCCAGGTCGAGGAGGTCCGCGACGCCCTGCTCGCCGGATTCGCCCCGGTGCGCCCGCGCCCCGCCGAGATCCCCTTCCACTCCACGGTCACCGGGGCACGCATCGAGGACACCACCACGCTCGACGCCGCCTACTGGTACGACAACATCCGCCGCACCGTCCGCTTCGAGAGCACGGTGCGCGCCCTCGCCGACGCCGGACAGCGCGTCTTCGTCGAGATGGCCCCGCACCCCGTGGTCACCACCGCCGTCGGAGACATCCTCGACGACCTCGGCATCACCGACGGCGCCGTCCTCGGCACCCTGCGCCGCTCCGAAGGCGGGACCGAACGCTTCCTGCAGTCCGTGGCCGGCCTCGCCGTCCGCGGCGGCTCCGTGGACTGGGAAGCCGTCCACGACGAGCCCGCACACCGCGTCGACCTGCCCGTCTACGCCTTCCAACGCCGCCGCTACTGGCCCGCGTTCACCACCGTCGCGACCCCGCGGACCACCGACGGCGCGGACGCCCCGTTCTGGCAGGCCGTCGAATCCGGCGACCACGCCACGCTCGCCGAAGCGCTCGGCCTCGACACACAGACCGCGGCCACCCTGGCCCCCGCCCTCGCCGGCTACCGGCGCCGCGGCGCCGACCGCGCCACCGCCGACCGCTGGCGCTACCGCATCACCTGGCACCCGCTGCAGGACCCGACGGCCCCCTCCCTCACCGGCCGCTGGACCCTCGTCGTCCCCCGCGGCCACGAGAACGGACCCGAGGCCACCGCGGTCCGGGCCGCCCTGACCCGCGCGGGCGCCGACTGCGTCCCCGTGACCGTCGACGGCCACCTCGACCGCACCGGCCTCGCCGCCGCACTGGCCGACGCGACCGACGGCGCCCGCGGCGTGCTGTCCCTGCTCGCCCTGGACGACAGCCCGCACCCCCGGCACCCCCAGCTGCCCGGCGGGTTCGCCACCACCGTCGCCCTCGTGCAGACGCTGGACGACCTGGGCACCCGGCTGCCCGTGTGGTTCCTCACCCGCGGCGCCGTCGCCACCCGCTCCGGCACCGCCCCGACCGCCCCGGCCCAGGCACTCGTCTGGGGCTTCGGCCGGGTCGTCGCCCTGGAACAGGCCGACTGCTGGGGCGGCCTGATCGACCTGCCCGACCAGCTCGACGCCCGCACCGCCGACCGCGTCGCCGCCGTCCTCGCCCGCACCGACCACGAGGACCAGGTCGCCGTACGCCCCACCGGCGTCCTCGGCCGCCGACTGGAGCGCGCCGCCGTCGGCGGACTGCCCGGCCGCCGCCAGTGGCGTCCGCAGGGCACCGTCCTCGTCACCGGCGGCACCGGCGCCCTCGGCCGCCACGTGGCCCGCTGGCTCGCCCGCGCGGGAGCCCCGCACCTCCTCCTCGTCAGCCGCTCAGGCCCCGACGCGGAAGGCGCCGCCGAACTGCTCGCCGAACTGAACGCCGCCGGTACCCACGCCGAACTCGTCGCCCGCGACATAGCCGACCCCGCGGACCTCGCCGCACTCCTGGCCACCATCCCCGAGGAACGCCCCCTCACCGCCGTCTTCCACACCGCCGCGGTCCTCGACGACGGCGTCATCGGCTCGCTCACACCCGAACGCCTCGCCGAGGTCCTGCGGGTCAAGGTGGGCGGCGCGCTGAACCTCGACGCCGCCACCCGCGACCTGGACCTCTCCGCGTTCGTGCTGTTCTCCTCCTCCTCGGGCGTCTTCGGCAGCCCCGGACACGGCAACTACGCCCCCGGCAACGCCTACCTCGACGCCCTCGCCGAGGACCGCCGCTCCCGCGGCCTGCCCGCCACGGCGGTCGCCTGGAGCGGCTGGGCCGACGGAGGCATGGCGGCCGGCACCGTCGGCGAGCGCCTCCAGCGCCACGGCGTCCGCCTCATGGACCCCGCCGTCGCCGTCACCGCCCTCCAGGACGCCCTCGACCAGGACGACACCGCACTCGTCGTCACCGACATCGACTGGGAGGTGTTCGGCGCCGAACTCGACAAGGGCCGGCCACGCCGCCTCTACGCCCAACTCCCGGACCTGGAACAGCTGCGCGCCCGCCGCGCAGCCGCCCCGACCGCCTCCGGCGCCGACGAGAACGACCTGATGGCCACCATCGCCGCCCTCGGGGACGCCGAACGGCGCCACGCGCTGCTCGAACTGGTCCGCGGACACATCGCGTACGTCCTCAACCACCCCAGTCCCGACGACGTCGAACCCGCCCGGGCCTTCCGGGAACTCGGCTTCGACTCCCTCACCGCCGTCGAGCTGCGCAACACGCTCGGCGAGGCGACCGGCATGCGGCTGCCCGCCACCCTCGTCTACGACTACCCCACGCCCGCGGCCCTGGCCGAACACCTCGGCGAGCAGCTCGCCCCGGCGGGCCCCGCCGCCTCCGCCGGTGCCGTCACCGTCACCCGCCGGGACACGGCCGAGGACCCGGTCGTGATCGTCGGCATGGCCTGCCGCTTCCCCGGCGGAGCGGACACCCCGGAGCGGTTCTGGCGGCTCCTGGCCGACGGGACCGACGCCATGGGCCCCTTCCCGACGGACCGGGACTGGGACCTGGCCGGACTCTACGACCCCGAACCGGGTACGGCGGGCCGCACCTCCACGCTCACCGGTGGCTTCCTCGACGGCTTCGCCGACTTCGACCCCGGCGTCTTCGCCATCTCGCCCCGCGAAGCCCTGGCCATGGACCCGCAGCAGCGGCTCCTGCTGGAGGTCGCCTGGGAGACGTTCGAGCGGGCGGGCATCGATCCGCGGTCGCTGCGCGGCAGCCGGACCGGTGTGTTCGCCGGCACCAACTACCAGGACTACACCTCCCGTCCGCTCGCACCGGGCGACGAGGTCGGCGCCCACCTGGGCACGGGCAACTCCGCCGCCGTCCTGTCGGGCCGCGTGTCCTACACCTTCGGGCTGGAGGGCCCCGCGGTCACCGTCGACACCGCCTGCTCGTCCTCGCTCGTCGCCCTCCACCTCGCGGCACAGGCGCTGCGCACCGGGGAGTGCGACCTGGCCCTGGCGGGCGGCGTCACCGTGATGTCCACGCCCGGTCTGTTCGTGGATTTCAGTCGTCAGCAGGGGTTGGCGGCGGATGGTCGGTGCAAGGCGTTTGCGGATGGGGCGGATGGTACGGGGTTCTCGGAGGGTGGTGGTCTGCTGTTGGTGGAGCGGTTGTCGGATGCGCGGCGTCTGGGGCATCCGGTGTTGGCGGTGGTGGCGGGTTCGGCGGTGAATCAGGACGGTGCGTCGAACGGGTTGAGTGCGCCGAACGGTCCGTCGCAGCAGCGGGTGATCCGGGCCGCGTTGGCGGATGCGGGTGTGTCTGCGGCTGAGGTGGATGTGGTGGAGGCGCATGGTACGGGGACGCGGTTGGGTGATCCGATCGAGGCGCAGGCGCTGTTGGCCACGTACGGGCGGGAGCGTGCGGGGGAGGGGCCGTTGTGGTTGGGGTCGGTGAAGTCGAATGTGGGTCACACGCAGGCGGGTGCGGGTGTGGCGGGTGTGATGAAGATGGTGCTGGCGATGCGTCATGGTGTGTTGCCGGCGACGTTGCATGTGGATGAGCCGTCGTCGCATGTGGACTGGTCGGCGGGTGCGGTGGAGTTGCTGACGCGGGCGCGTGTGTGGCCGCGGGCGGGGGAGCGTCCGCGGCGTGCGGGTGTGTCCTCGTTCGGTATCAGCGGGACCAACGCGCATGTGATCCTGGAGGATGTGACCGGCGAACCGGTTGCCGGTGACACTTCTGTCGTCCCGGTCGCGGACGGTTCGTACGTTCCCTGGGTCGTCACCGCACGCAGCCGGGACGCCCTGCGCGCCCAGGCCGCCCGTCTGCTCGACCACGTCACAGAGCACCCCGAAGTCGACCTCGCCGACACCGCGTTGGCGCTGGCGACCACCCGGACACCGTTCCCCCGGCGCGCCGTCCTCGTCGGCGCCGACCGCGACGGGCTCACCGCCCAACTCGCGGCGCTGGCCCAGGGCGTGCCGCTGCCCGGCACGGTCACCGGCACCGCACGCGGCAACGGCCGCACGGCGTTCCTCTTCACCGGGCAGGGCGCCCAGCGTCCGGGCATGGGCCGCGAACTGCACGCCGCCCACCCGGTGTTCGCGCACACCTTCGACGCCGTGTGCGAGCGCGTTCCCGGACTGCGCGAGGTGGTCCTGGGCGACGACGCCGAGCTGCTGAACCGCACCGAGCACGCCCAGCCCGCGCTGTTCGCCTTCGAAGTCGCCCTGTACCGGCTGCTGGAGTCGTGGGGCGTACGCCCGGACCTCGTCGCCGGACACTCCATCGGCGAGATCGCCGCCGCCCACGTCGCCGGGGTCTTCTCCCTCGACGACGCCTGCGCCCTGGTCGCCGCCCGCGGCCGCCTCATGCAGGCGCTCCCGTCCGGCGGTGCGATGGCGTCGATCCGGGCCGGCGAGGAGGAGGTGCTGCCGCTCCTCGCCGGACACGAGCACGAAGTCGGCATCGCCGCCCTCAACGGGCCCGCCGCGACCGTCGTCTCCGGTACGCAGGAGGCCGTCGCCCGGATCTGCGAGCACTTCTCGGCGGCCGGCCGGCGCACCACCCGGCTGCGGGTCAGCCACGCCTTCCACTCCCCGCTGATGGACCCGGTGCTCGACGACTTCCGGGCCGTCGCCACCGGCATCACCTACAACGAGCCGAACCTGCCCGTCGTCTCCGCCCTGACCGGCCGGACGGCGGACACCGGCCGGCTCACCGACCCCGAGTACTGGGTACGGCACGTGCGTGAGCCGGTCCGCTTCCACGACTGCGTGACCCAGCTGTACGGCCTCGGCGCCCGCCGCTTCCTGGAGGTCGGCCCGGACGGCCCGCTCACCACGCTCGCCGAGTCGGCCCTGGCCGAGACGGAGTCCGCCGCCGCGGACGAGCCGGTGCTCGTGGCCGCCGTCCTGCGGGACAAGCCCGAGACCGACTGCCTGCTCCGGGCCGTCGGCACCCTGTTCGCACACGGCACCGACCTCGACTGGGCGGCGCTCCTGCCCGGCGCCCGCACCACGCACCTGCCCACCTACGCCTTCCAGCGGCAGCGGTTCTGGCTGCCGACCGCGGCACCCGCCGGGGATCCCGGCGCGGCCGGACTGCGCGCGGCGCAGCACCCGTTCCTCGCGGCCGAGATCGCCCGCGCCGGCTCGGACGACCTCCTGTTCACCGGACGGCTGTCCCTGCGCAGCCACCCCTGGCTCGCCGACCACACCGTCCTCGGCCAGGTCATCCTGCCCGCCACCGGATACCTCGACCTCGCCGTGCACGTGGGCGACCGCACCGGCTGCGGCCACCTGAGCGAACTCACCCTGCTCCGCCCGCTCGTCGTGCCCGCCGAAGGCGCCGTGGACCTCCACGTCACCGTCGACGCCGCCGCCGACGACGGACGGCGTGCCTTCGCCGTGTGGTCGCGGCCCGGGACGGGCGACGGGGACTGGCAGCGGCACGCCCAGGGCACCCTCGCCCCGCAACCCCCGTCCGTACCGGCCGACGACCTGACCGCGTGGCCCCCGCCGAACGCCTCCGTCGTCTCCGAGCAGGACCCCTACGCGGCCTTCGCCGCCGCGGGCTTCACGTACGGGCCGAGCTTCCAGGGCCTCGGCACCGTGTGGGAGCGCGACGACGAGATGTACGCCGAGGTCGCGCTGCCGGAGCCGTACCGGCAGGACGCCGCACGGCACGTGCTGCACCCGGCGCTGCTCGACGCGGCCGTCCAGACACTCCTGGTGGCACGGCCCGGCAGGGGCGACGACGACGAGGCCGCGGCGCCCATGCTGCCGTTCGCCTGGACGGGACTGACCGTGCACGCCACCGGCGCGACCGCGCTCCGGGTGCGCCTGACCCCGGCCGACCACGACCACGGCTACCGGGTCCTGGTCACCGACACCAGCGGGCGGGCCGTCGCCACCGCCGACGCCATCACCCTGCGCACGGTGGCCGCCGCCCCGGCCGCCGAGCCGGACCGGCCCGAACTGCTGCGCCTGGACTGGCAGGAGAGCCGCCCGGCCCCCGAGCCGCCCGCCGCGCGCACGGCGCGCTGGATCGTCCTCGGCGAGGGCGACGACCGGGTGGCCGCCGCCCTCGACGCGGCCGGCGTACACCTGGAGACCTACGCCGACCTCGAAGCCCTCGGCAAGGCCGTCGACACCGGCATGACCATGCCCGAGGTGGTCATCGTCGCTGCCGAGCCGCGCCACCCCGACGGCCACGGCATGCCCGAGGCGGTCCGCGGCCACCTGTCCCGCGCCCACGAGCTGATGTGCGGCTGGCTCGCCGACGAGCGGTACGCCGACGCCCGGCTGGTGTTCGTCACCCGCTCCGCGGTGACCGCCGGCCAGGACACCGACGCCCCCGGCGTGGTCCTGCCGGACGTGACCGGTGCCGCCCTGTGGGGCCTGGTACGCGCCGCACAGGCCGAACACCCCGGCCGGTTCCAGCTGGTGGACCTGTCCGGCGACACCGAGGGCGACGACGCGGCGTCGGCCGCCGCCATCGCCTCCGGGCGCCCGCACAGCGCCGTCCGCGCCGAACAGGTCCTGCACCCCGACGCCGCACCCGCCGCCACGGGCGCCACGCCGGACCTCGCGGCGGGAACGGTGCTCGTCACCGGCGCCACCGGCACCCTCGGCCGGGCGGTCGCCCGCCACCTGGTCACCCGGCACGGCGTGCGCTCCCTGCTGCTCGCCGGGCGGCGCGGCCCCGCCGCCGACGGCGCGGACACCCTCGTCGCCGAGCTGACCGAACTGGGCGCCCGAGTCCGGCTGGAGGCCTGTGACGTCGCCGAACGGGCCGACGTGGAGCGGCTGTTGACCCGGCTGCCCGCCGACGCCCCGCTGACCGGAGTGATCCACGCGGCCGGTGTCACCGACGACGCCGTCCTCACCGCGCTCGACGGCGCCCGCTTCGACACGGTGCTGCGCCCGAAGGCGGACGGAGCCTGGCACCTGCACCACGCCACGACGGCCCACAACCCGGCGGCGTTCGTGCTGTTCTCCTCGGCGGCGGGCACCTTCGGCGCTCCCGGCCAGGCCAACTACGCCGCGGCGAACGCCTTCCTCGACGGCCTCGCCGCCCTCAGGCGCTCACTCGGCCTGCCCGCGGCCTCCGTCGCCTGGGGACTGTGGGGCGACTCCAGCGGCATGACCGCCCGCCTGTCACAGGCGGACCGCGGCCGACTGGCCCGCGGCGGCCTGCGCCCCCTGACCACCGAGGACGCCCTGGCCCTCCTCGACGACGCCCTCACCACCACCGATCCCGCGGTGATCGCCGTCGCCACCGGCGCGGGCCGGGCCGGGGTCCGGTCGATGCTGCGGCCGGCCACCGCGACGGCACGGCGCCGGACCGTGGCCGGCCCGTCCGCGGCGGCCGCCCCGTCGCTCCTGGCCGGACGCACCCCCGACGAGGGCCGCGCCCTGCTGCTCGGCCTGGTGCGCGACCTCGCCGCCACCGTGCTCGGACACGCGAGCGCGGACGAGGTGGAGCCCGACCGGCTCTTCACCGAGCAGGGCTTCGACTCCCTCACCGTGGTCGAACTCCGCAACCACCTCGCCACCGCCACCGGCCTGAAACTGGCGCCGACCCTGCTGTTCGACCACGCCACCCCCGAAGCCCTCGCCGCCCATCTGCACACCAGGCTCGGCGAGCAGGCCGCCCAGGCCCAGGACACCGGCCGGCCGGGGCCGGCCGCGGGCACGCCCGACATCCGCGCCGAGGACACCCTCGGCGGACTGTTCAAGCAGGCCTGCCTCGACGGCCGCGTCGACGACGGCTTCACCCTGCTCCAGGCGGCGGCCGGACTGCGCCCCACCTTCACCGCACCGGACGAACTGCCCGCCCTGCCCGGCGCGATCCGGCTCTCCGCCGGTGACACCGCCGCACCGCTGGTCTGCTTCAGCTCCTACGTCGCCCTCGCCGGAGTCCACCAGTACGCCCGGTTCGCCTCCGCCTTCCGCGGCCGGCGCGACGTCTGGGCCCTGCCCACCCAGGGCTTCGGCACCGGAGAGCCGCTGCCGGCCACCCACGACGCCATCGCCGACCTGCACGCCGACGCCGTGCACCGCACCGTGGGAGACACCCCGCCGGTCCTGCTCGGCTCGTCCTCCGGCGGTGTCCTCGCCCTGTCCGCCGCCCGGCGGATGCAGGAGCGCGGCGCCGCACCGGCCGCCGTCGTCCTGCTCGACACCTACATGCCGCGCGCCGACTCCCCGTTCCTGCGCTTCTCCCAGCAGATGCTGGCCGGCATGTTCGAACGGGAGTCCCTGTTCGCGCACATGGACTCCGACCGGCTCACCGCGATGAGCTGGTACGTCGCGATGATCGGGGAATGGGAGCCGGGCCCCCTGGAGTGCCCCGTGCTGCTGGTGCGCTCCAGCGAGCCCCCCGTACCCGCGGAACCCGGTGCGGAGATGCGGCCCGAGGAGTGGCAGACCTCCTGGCGCCGGGCCCACACCGTCCTCGACGTCCCCGGCAACCACTTCACGATGATGGAGGACCACGCCCGCTCCACCGCCGAGGCCACCGACGCCTGGCTCACCGGCCGAGGCGCCTGACCGGCACCCCGGTCCCGCGCCCAGGGCCCTGCCCCTCCTGACGGTGGGCAGGGCCCTCGCGCCGGCGACGGCTCCGCCGAGGGCACCGCCACCCCACCACGGACACGAAGGAAGGATCCGCCATGACGGCACCGCTGACCCTCGCGCACTCGCCCTGCCCCAACGACACGTTCGTCTTCCACGCCTGGACCGAGGGACTGCTCCCCGACGCCCCCGGGACACGGCTCACCCTGGCCGACATCGACGTCACCAACGGCCTCGCCCAGAAAGGCGAGTTCGACGTCCTGAAGGTCTCCTACGGCGTCCTGCCGCACATCCTGGACGACTACGCGCTGCTGCCCTGCGGCGGCGCGCTCGGCCGCGGCTGCGGCCCCCTCCTCCTGGTCGCCGAGCCCACCGAACCGGCCGCCCTCGCCGGCGCCCGCGTCGCGGTGCCCAGCACCACGTCCACGGCCTACCTGCTGTTCCGGCTGTGGGCGGCCGACGCGATACCGGGCGGCGTCGGCGAGGTCGTCGTCCTGCCCTTCCACGAGATCATGCCCGCCGTCCGGGACGGCGCCGTCGACGCCGGACTCGTCATCCACGAAGCCCGGTTCACCTACGGCCGCTACGGCCTGCACTGCGCGGCCGACATGGGCGAGGAGTGGGAGAAGCACACCGCACTGCCCATCCCGCTCGGCGCCATCGTCGCCCGCCGCTCCCTGGGCGAACCCCTGCTGCGCAGCCTCACCCACGCCGTACGCGCCTCCGTCCGCGCGGCCTGGAGCGACCCCGACGCCTCCCGCGCCTACGTCCTTCGGCACGCCCAGGAGATGGAGCCGGACGTCGTCGACCAGCACATCGGCCTGTACGTCAACGAGTTCACCGCCGACCTCGGGACCGAGGGGCTGGACGCCGTACGCACCCTCCTCGACCGCTCGGCCGAACTCGGCCTGCTGCCGAGTGCCGCCGACGGCGCACTGGACACGATCCTCCACCTCTGAGCGACGGCGCCCGCCGCCGACCCCGGCGACAGCCGGACCCCGGCCGCCCCGGCAACGCTAGAAGTTCTCTTAGAGCCCCCCGCCCACGGCCCGAAAGAGGCGGCGCGCTTCCCATAATCGGCCCAGGGGACCGGCCCGGCACCGGGAGCGCCGCGGCCGGTCCCCGCGAGGCCACCGGGCGACCCGCCCGCCCCTCACCCGGCCCCGGCACCCCGTGGTGCCGGGGCCAACCCGATGCCCCACGCCCCACGGCGGGCCAGCGCGCCCGCCGCCGAAGGGAGACCGATTCCGTGAGCGAGGACAGGCTGCGCGAATTCCTGACCCGTGTCTCCACCGACCTCCAGCGCACCCGCACCCGGCTGCGCCAGGTCGAGGGCAGGGCCACGGAACCGATCGCCGTCGTGTCCATGAGCTGCCGCTACCCCGGCGGGGTCACCACCCCCGAGGATCTGTGGCACCTCGTCGACACGGGCACCGACGGCATCTCCGCCTTCCCGGACAACCGAGGCTGGGACCTCGACGCCCTCTACGACCCCGACCCCGCCCACGCCGGCACCTCCTACACCCGGGAAGGCGGCTTCCTTCACGACGCCGCCGACTTCGACCCCGCCTTCTTCGGCATGTCACCGCGCGAGGCCCTCGCCACCGACCCCCAGCAGCGCCTCCTCCTCGAAACCGTCTGGGAATCCCTGGAGCGCGCCGGCCTGCGCCCGGCCGACCTGCGCGGCAGCGCCACCGGCGTGTTCGCCGGAGTCATGTACAACGACTACGCCACCCGGTTCCCGGAGCCGCCCCCCGGCGTCGAGGGCTACCTCGGCAACGGCAGCGCCGCGAGCATCGCCTCGGGCCGCGTCTCCTACACCTTCGGCTTCGAGGGCCCCGCCGTCACGGTGGACACCGCCTGCTCCTCCTCCCTCGTCGCCCTCCACCTCGCGGTGCAGTCCCTGCGCCAGGGCGAGTGCGACCTCGCCCTGGCCGGTGGAGTCGCCTTCATGTCGACCCCGGTCACCTTCCTGGAGTTCAGCCGACAGCGCGGACTCGCGCCCGACGGCCGCTGCAAGTCCTTCGCCGACGCCACCGACGGCACCGGCTGGGGCGAGGGCGCGGGCGTCCTCCTCCTCGAACGCCTCTCCGACGCCCGCCGCAACGGCCATCCCGTGCTCGCGGTCGTCCGCGGCTCCGCCGTCAACCAGGACGGCGCGAGCAGCGGCCTCACCGCCCCCAACGGCCCCTCCCAGCAGCGCGTCATCCGCCAGGCGCTGGCCTCCGCCGGACTCGCCCCGGCCGACGTCGACGCCGTCGAGGCGCACGGCACCGGCACCACCCTCGGCGACCCCATCGAGGCCCAGGCGCTCCTGGCGACCTACGGCCAGGACCGCGCCGCGGACCGCCCGCTCTGGCTCGGTTCGCTGAAATCCAACATCGGCCACACCCAGGCCGCCGCCGGCGTCGGCGGAATCATCAAGATGGTCATGGCCCTGCGCCATGCCCGACTGCCCCGCACCCTGCACGTCGACATCCCCACGACCAAGGTCGACTGGACCGAGGGCAACGTACGCCTCCTCACCGAACCGGTTGCCTGGCCGCCCACCGACCGGCCCCGCCGCGTCGGCGTCTCCGCGTTCGGCGTCTCCGGCACCAATGCCCACGTCATCCTGGAAGAGACCCCGCCGACCGAGGCCGAGACGACCGGCGCGGCAGAACCGGAAGACACCGCCCCGACCGCCGAACCCACACCGCCGCCGGTCGTCCCCTGGACCCTCTCCGCCCGCACCGCCGACGCCCTGAGGGCCCAGGCCACCGCCCTGCTCGACCACCTCGCCACGCACCCGGACACGGACGACCTCGCCGTCGCCCGCACACTGACCCTCGGTCGCTCCCTGTTCGAACACCGCGCCGTCGTCCTCGGCACCGACCGCGACACCCTCACCGCAGGCCTCAACACCCTTGTCGACAAAGGCACATCGCCCGACGTCATCACCGCGACCGCCCGACGCGGCGGCAAGACGGCGTTCCTGTTCTCGGGTCAGGGTGCGCAGCGGTTGGGGATGGGGCGTGAGTTGTACGAGAGCTTCCCGGTGTTCGCGGAGGCTTTCGACGCGGTGTGTGCTTACGTGGGCGCGGAGTTGCGTGATGTGGTCTTCGGGGAGGACGCGGGGCGGCTGGATCGTACGGAGTGGACGCAGCCCGCGTTGTTCGCGGTCGAGGTGGCGTTGTTCCGGCTGGTGGAGTCGTTCGAGGTGCGTCCGGATGTCCTGATCGGGCATTCGATCGGTGAGATCGCTGCCGCGCATGTGGCGGGTGTGTTGTCGCTGGAGGATGCCTGCGCTCTGGTGGTGGCTCGTGGCCGGCTGATGCAGGAGTTGCCTGCTGGTGGTGTGATGGTGGCGGTGGAGGCTGCCGAGGACGAGGTGCTGCCTCTGCTGGAGGGCCGTGCGGGTGAGGTGTCGATCGCAGCGGTCAACGGCCCCCGGGCGGTGGTGATCGCCGGTGTCGAGACCGCTGTCGAGCCCGTCGTTCGAGAGCTCAAGAAGCAGGGTCGGCGTACGTCGCGTCTGCGGGTCTCGCACGCCTTCCACTCGCCGTTGATGGAGCCGATGCTCGACGCGTTCCGTGACGTGGCGGTGGACATCAGTTACGGCACTACGTCGATCCCGGTCGTGTCGAACGTGACCGGACGCCTCGCCGCAGACGGCGAGTTGGCGTCGGCCGACTACTGGGTACGGCATGTCCGTGAGGCCGTCCGCTTCGCCGACGGGGTGAGCGCACTCGCGGCGCAGGGCGTGACACGTTTCCTGGAGATCGGCCCTGACGGCACCCTCACCGCGCTCGCACGCACCGCTCTCGGAGACGGCGGCGAAGACGCTCTGTTCGTTCCGACGCTCCGCAAGGACCGGGACGAACCTCACACGACGCTGGCGGCGCTGGCCGCGCTGCACGCGTCCGGCAGGCACGTCGACTGGAACGTACTCCTGCCCGACACGTACGGGTGGGCGCAGCTGCCCACGTACCCCTTCCAGCGGCAGCGCTACTGGCTCGATCCCGTCGCGGACCGTGCCGGACGCCGAGGAGAACACCCACTGCTCTCGGCCGGAATCGGCCTCGCCGACTCCACCACCGTGGTGGCCACGGGACGTCTCTCCCCGCGCATCCAGCCCTGGCTCGGCGACCTCGCCACCGGCGGCGGCTCCCTCGTGGCCGCCTCCGTCCTCACCGACCTGGCTCTCCACACCGGACGCACCCTCGGCGCCCACCACCTCGCCGAACTGCGCGTCGACACGCCGCTGCCGCTCCCCACGACCGGCGAGATCGAGATCCAGACGGTCACCGAGGCGGTCCCCGGCGAGCAGCGCTGGACCTTCGCCCTGTACGCACGGCCGTACGACCCGGACGCCGGCCCGTCCGACGGCGCCCAGCCCTGGACCCGCCACGCCCACGGCACGCTGGTCGGCGGCCTCGAAGATCCGGCCGGTACGGAACCCGACGCCGACGCCGCCGGCATGGCCTGGCCTCCGCCCGGGGCCGTGCCGGTCGACCCGGACGAGGTGTACGCAAACCTGGACCTGCCCGGCTCACAGGTGCTGACAGCAGCCTGGCGCCGGGGAGACGAGGTCTTCGCCGAGGCCGCCCTGCCGGAGACGGCGGAGGCCGAGGCCGCCAGGTTCGCCGTGCACCCCGCCCTCCTGGACTGCGCCCTGCTCATGCTCACGGCAGCCGGCCGGCCCGTGCCGCATCTCGTGAACTGGTCCGGGCTCACCCTGCACGCGCGTGCCGCCGCGAGCGTGCGTCTGCACATCGTTGCGCGCTCGACGACGGAATGCGAACTCCGGCTGCTCGACGGCACAGGCGTCCCCGTGCTGACCGCCTCGACGGTCACCGTGCTGCCCTTCGACATGGACCGGCTCCCCGGTTCCGTCCAGGGCCGCGGCAGCGACCTCTACACCGTCACCTGGACCGCTGCCGACTCCGGCAGCGAGCGGGAGCCGCTCGGGACCTCGGCCCAGTGGAGCCCGGACGAGCTCCAGGCCGCCCTGTCAGCCACCTCGGACACCCCGCACGCCGACCTGGTCGTCGTTCCCTGGCACACGGCCCACACCGAAAGCGACGCCGGACTCGTGCCCGACGTGCACGCCGCGGCGCAGCGAGCACTCTCCCTCGTTCAGCAGTGGCTCACCGACGCTCGCGCCGACCAGTCACGTCTGCTGCTGCTCACGCGTGGCGCGGTCGCCGCGCGCCCCGGCGAGAGCGTCACCGACCTGCCCGCCGCGACCGTGCGCGGACTGCTGAAGTCGGCCGCGTCGGAGAACCCCGGACGGATCCTGCTCCTCGACAGCGACACGACTCCCACCGAGGACCAGCTCAGCGCTGCGACACGCCACGAGAGCGACGAACTCGCCCTCCGCTACGGGAAGTTGCTCGCACCGAGACTCGCCCTGGCCACGCCCGTCGGACAGGGACCCACCGCACCCGCCTTCCCCGGCTTCCCCGCTTTCCCCGAGGACCGGACCGTACTCGTGACGGGCGGTACCGGAACCGTGGGCTCCGCCACCGCCCGGCACCTGGCGACCCGGCACGGCGTACGGCACCTGCTGCTCGTCACCCGGCGCGGCCCGCAGACACCGGGCGCGGCCGAACTGGTCGACGAACTCGCCGCCCTCGGCGCCCGAGCCACCGTCGTGAGCTGCGACGCGGCCGACCGGGACGCCCTCGCCGACGTCCTCCGCGACATCTCACCCGAGCACCCGCTGGGCGCCGTGGTCCATGCCGCCGGCACGCTGGACGACGGCGTCGTGACCTCCCTCACCCCTGAGCGACTCGCCTCGGTGCTGCGATCCAAGATCGACGCGGCGGTCCACCTCCACGAACTCACCCAGCACCTCGATCTGTCGGCGTTCGTGCTGTACTCCTCGGCCGCCGCCACCTTCGCCGGGCCCGGGCAGGGCAACTACGTCGCCGCGAACGCCTTCCTCGACGCCTTCGCCACCCGGCTGCGCGCGGACGGGCGCCCGGCGGTGTCCATGGCCTGGGGCCTGTGGGCGGCCGACAGCGCCATGACCAGCGCGCTCGCCGACGCTGCGCAGGGCCGCGCCACCCGCAACGGCATCGGCGCGCTGCCCACCGACGACGCCCTCGCCCTCTTCGACCGCGCCCTGACCCACACCGACGGCCCACCACTCCCGCTCCGCCTGGACCGCGCCGCACTGCGCCGGGCCGCCGACCGGCTGCCCCCGCTGCTGCGTTCCCTCACGGGTCGCCGTACTCTGCGCGAGGCCGCGTCAGCGGCACACCCCGTCGCCTCCCCGCTGGGTCTGCTCGCCCTGCCCGAGTCCGGCCGCCGGGAGGCGGTGAACACCCTCGTGCGGACCACTCTGGCCGGCGTGCTCGGACACGCTTCCGACACCCGGATCCGCCCCGACACGCCGTTCACCCAGCTGGGCCTCGATTCCCTGACCGCGCTGGAACTGCGCAACGCCCTCAGCCACGCGACCGGCGTACGCCTGCCCGCGACCCTGGTCTTCGACCACCCCACGCTCGAAGCGGTCACGGAACTCCTCCTGACCGAACTCACGCCGACCACAGGCCCGTTCACCCGGACGGGCTTCACCGCCGTCGGCCTCTCCGAGTCCGCCGCGCTCGCCGACGATCCCATCGCGATCATCGGCATGGGCTGCCGCTTCCCGGGCGGCGTGGAGACCCCCGAACAGTTCTGGGAACTCCTCGTGCAGGGCGAGGACGCCATCGGCGCCTTCCCCACCGACCGTGGCTGGGACAACCTCACCACCTTCGACGACCTGAACGGCACCGGCACCGGCACATCGACGTACACCCGACAGGGTGGGTTCCTGTCGGGTGTGGGTGGTTTTGATGCGGGGTTCTTCGGGGTGTCGCCGCGTGAGGCGTTGGCGATGGATCCGCAGCAGCGGTTGTTGTTGGAGACGTCGTGGGAGGCGGTGGAGCGGGCGGGGATGGATCCTCGGTCGTTGCGGGGGAGTCGTACGGGTGTGTTCGCGGGGACGAACGGTCAGGATTATCCGGCGTTGTTGGGTTTGTCGGAGGGTGACTTCGGGGGGTATGTCGGTACGGGTAATGCGGCGAGTGTGGCGTCGGGCCGGGTGTCGTACGTGCTGGGTCTGGAGGGTCCGGCGGTGACGGTCGACACGGCTTGCTCGTCCTCGTTGGTGGCGCTGCATCTGGCGGCGCAGTCCCTGCGCGCGGGCGAGTGCTCGAAGGCCCTTGTCGCGGGCGTCACCGTGATGTCAACTCCGTCTGCTTTCGAGGAGTTCGGTCGTCAGGGTGGTCTGGCGGGTGATGGTCGGTGCAAGGCGTTCGCGGAGGAGGCGGATGGTACCGGCTGGGGTGAGGGTGTGGGTGTGCTGCTGGTGGAGCGGCTGTCGGATGCTGTTGCGGCGGGTCGTCGTGTGTTGGCGGTGGTGCGGGGTTCGGCGGTGAATCAGGATGGTGCGTCGAATGGTCTGACGGCTCCGAACGGTCCGTCGCAGCAGCGGGTGATCCGGGCTGCGCTTGAGGCGGCGGGTGTGTCGGCGGCTGATGTGGATGTGGTGGAGGCGCACGGTACGGGGACGAAGTTGGGTGACCCGATCGAGGCCCAGGCGCTGCTCGCCACGTACGGGCAGGGGCGTGAGGGTGAGCGTCCGTTGTGGCTGGGGTCGGTGAAGTCGAACATCGGTCACACCCAGGCGGCTGCGGGTGTGGCTGGTGTGATCAAGATGGTGGAGGCGTTGCGGCATGGTGTGTTGCCGGCGACGTTGCATGTGGGTGAGCCGTCCACGCATGTCGATTGGTCGGCGGGGGACGTACGCCTGCTGACCGAGCGGCAGTTGTGGATGGGGGATGCCGGGCGGGTGCGGCGTGCGGGTGTGTCGTCGTTCGGGCTCAGCGGTACGAATGCGCACGTCATCCTGGAGCAGGCACCCGAAGAGACGGTGGAGGTGGACGAGGGGCCGAGTTTGCCGGTGGTGCCGTGGGTGCTGTCGGGGCGCACTCCTGACGCCCTGCGCTCCCAAGCCACCCGCCTGCATGCCTACGCGCAGACGAACATCGACCTCACACCCGCCGCTGTGGCGAGCGCTCTGGTCACCACCCGGACGCCCTTCGAGTACCGGGCCGTCATCCACGGCCGTGATCGTGCGGAACTGCTGGCCGGCCTCAACTGCCTGGCCGTCGGAGATCCCGCGGCGAACCTGGTACAGGCCACGGCAGCGGACTCCGGCAAGACGGCGTTCCTGTTCTCGGGTCAGGGTGCGCAGCGGTTGGGGATGGGGCGTGAGTTGTACGAGGCGTTCCCGGTGTTCGCGGACGCCTTCGACGCCGTGTGCGTATGTGTGGGCGCGGAGTTGCGTGATGTGGTCTTCGGGGAGGATGCGGGGAGGCTGGATCGTACGGAGTGGACGCAGCCCGCGTTGTTCGCGGTCGAGGTGGCGTTGTTCCGTCTGCTTGAGTCGTTCGGGGTACGTCCGGACTTCCTGATCGGGCACTCGATCGGTGAGATCGCTGCCGCGCATGTGGCGGGTGTGTTGTCGCTGGAGGACGCCTGCGCTCTGGTGGTGGCTCGTGGCCGGCTGATGCAGGAACTGCCCGTCGGCGGTGTGATGGTGGCGGTGGAAGCCGCCGAGGACGAGGTGCTGCCTCTGCTGGAGGGCCGTGCGGGTGAGGTGTCGATCGCCGCGGTCAACGGTCCTCGGGCGGTGGTGATCGCGGGTGCCGAGTCGGCAGTGGTCGAGGTTGCGGAGGAGCTGAAGGCGCAGGGTCGGCGTACGTCGCGTCTGCGGGTCTCGCATGCGTTCCACTCGCCGTTGATGGAGCCGATGCTCGACGCGTTCCGTCGCGTCGCGGAGGGCATCGGGTACGGCACCGCGTCGATCCCGGTCGTCTCGAACGTGACCGGACGCCTCGCCGCGGATGGCGAGTTGGCGTCGCCCGACTACTGGGTACGGCACGTCCGTGAGGCGGTCCGTTTCGCCGATGGCGTGGCTGCGCTGGCCGCCGAGGGTGTGACGCGTTTCCTGGAGATCGGACCTGACGGCACCCTCACCGCCCTCGCGCAGAGCTGCGTTCCGGATGACGACGCCGGTGACGCCCTGTTCGTACCGATGCTCCGCAAGGACAGGAGCGAGGTGGAGACCGTCGTCGTGTGCGTCGCCGCCGGATACACAGCGGGCGTCTTCGTCGACTGGACGGCGGTGCTCGGTCAGCACTCCACGGTCGATGTCGACCTGCCGACCTACGCCTTCCAGCGTGAGCGGTTCTGGCCGCAGACCAAGCGCAGCGAGGTCGTGCGCGACGTCGAACTCTGGGAGCCGACCGAACCCGAGGAAGCACGCGAGCTGGCGGACAGCCTGAACGTGGGCGAGGACGTCGTCCAGAAGGTGCTGGCAGGGCTCGCGACCCGGCGTCGGGACCGCATCGTGCGCGCCGAGGTGGACGGCTGGCAGTACCGCGTCGACTGGCAAGAGGTCACTCTTACGCCGGGTGTCGGCCGCTCCGGGCCGTGGCTGGTGCTCCACTCGGCGGGGCAGTCGGCTCATCTGGAGACCATCACCGCCGCTCTGCCCGAACACCTGCTTCTGTCCCTCCCCGACGAGCCGGACCGTGCGGAACTCGCGCGAGCCGTCGCCACCGCCGTTCCGGGCACGCGGCTCGCCGGAGTCGTCGTCCTGTGCGACACGGTCGTGCAGGCGCTCGTCGCCACCCAGGCGACAGGTGACGCGGAAGTCGACGGGCCCGTCTGGCTGGTGACCCGAGGAGCGGTCCGTATCGACCACCTGGAGGACGACGGTCCGCTGCGCGCCGAGCAGGCGGCCGTCTGGGGACTGGGACGTGTGGCCGCGTTGGAGCACCCCGACCGTTGGGGCGGCCTTGTCGATCTGCCGGAGGTGCCGGACGAGGACACCGCCGGACTCCTCGCGTCGGCACTCACGTCCTCCGTGGAGGATCAACTCGCCCTCCGCGACGGCCGGATCCATGCCCGCAGGCTCAGGCAGGAGCCGGCGCGGCAGCCCACGGACCAGGGCTGGAAGCCCGGAGGGAAGGTCCTGGTCACCGGTGGCACGGGTGCTCTCGGCGCACATGTCGCGCGCTGGCTCGTCCGGCGTGGGGCCACCGACCTGGTCCTCACCAGCCGCCAGGGAGCCGGCGCACCCGGCGCCGACGAACTCGTCGCAGACCTGCGCGACTTGGGAGCGCAACACGTGAGCCTGGAGGCCTGCGACGTGTCCGACCGGACAGCGGTCGCCGACCTGCTCTCGCGCCACCGTGTCAGTGCGGTCTTCCATGCCGCGGGCGTCCCCGACTACAAGCCCTTCGACGCTGTCGACGCCGCTCATGTGTCGCGGGTGGTGGGGGCGAAGGGGTGGGGTGCGGTGTATTTGGATGAGTTGACGCGTGGTTGGGATTTGAGTGCGTTTGTGGTGTTTTCTTCGGTGGCGGGTGTGTGGGGGAGTGGGGGGCAGGGGGCGTATGCGGCGGCGAATGCGTGGGCGGATGCGGTGGTGGAGTCGCGTCGGTGTCGTGGTGTGGTGGGTGTGTCGGTGGGGTGGGGTCCGTGGTCGGGTGGGGGGATGGTGTCGGGTGAGGGTGCGGTGGAGTTGGGGCGTCGTGGGTTGCGGGTGATGGATCCGGGGCGGGCGTTGGTGGGGTTGGGTTCGGTGTTGGAGGGTGGGGGTGGTTCGGTGGTGGTGGCTGATGTGGAGTGGGGGCGTTTCGTTCCGGCGTTCACCAGTCGTCGTCCCAGCCCCCTGCTCGCCGACCTCACCGGCTCCACCGGTACCGAGGCCGTCGAGGAGAAGACGACCGAGGACGCCCGCGCCGTCCTGACCGCCCGCTTGGCACAGCGACCCGAGAAGGAGCGGCTGCGCGCGTTGCGGGAACTGGTCCGCGAGCGGGCGGGTGTGGTGCTCGGCCGCTCCTCAGGCTCCGCCCTGGACCTCAACCGCCCCTTCAAGGACGTGGGTTTCGACTCCCTCACCGCCGTCGAACTGCGAAACCAGATCCATGCCGAGACCGGACTACGGCTGCCGTCGACCCTGGTCTTCGACCACCCGACCCCACGTCACCTCGCCGATCACCTCCATGGCGAGCTGTTCGGTCAGTCGCCGGCCAGGGAGACGGGGCCCGGCACGGGTCTGCGGGCGGCGGGGAGCGACGAAGAGACATTCCGCAGTGCGCTGGCCGCGATTCCCTTCTCCCGTTGGGAGGAGAGCGGCCTGCTGACAGCCGTGCTGTCCCTGGCGGACAGCGGCACGCTCGATCAGTCGCAGAAGGCGGACGAACCCGTACCCGGCGCGATCGAGGCCATGGACGTCGACGCACTCGTTCAACTGGCCTTGGGCGACTCCGCATCCTGAAACACCGTCCCGCCGCACCACCGCCACGACCTCCCGTCCGCCCGCGAACGGGCCATGAACCAGTGGAGTTTGAGCATGTCCACCTCCGAAGAGCGCGTGGTCGCCGCCCTGCGTGCCTCCCTGACCGAGAACGAGCGTCTGCGTCAGCGCAACGACGAACTCAGCCGGGCAGCCACCGAACCGATCGCCATCATCGGCATGGCCTGCCGCTACCCCGGTGACGTCACCGACCCGGAACAACTGTGGGACCTGGTCGCGGCCGGCGTCGACGCCATCACGCCGTTCCCCGCGGACCGTGGCTGGGACACGGCCGGTGACGCTTCCCCGGGCACTACGGGACAGGGTGGATTCGTCACCACGGCCACCGATTTCGACGCGGCCTTCTTCGGAGTGTCACCCCGCGAGGCCGTGGCGATGGACCCGCAGCAGCGCCTCATTCTGGAGACGTCCTGGGAGGCGCTGGAGCGCGCGGGCCTCGAACCCACCACCGTGCGCGGCAGCCGCACCGGTGTCTTCGTCGGATGCAGCAACCAGAACTACGGCGCCGTGTCAGGAGACGACACACCTGAGGGCATCGCGGGGCACCTGCTGACCGGCAACGCCGCGAGCGTCGTCTCGGGCCGGGTGTCGTACGTCCTGGGTCTGGAGGGTCCGGCGGTCACGGTCGACACGGCCTGCTCCTCCTCTCTGGTGGCCCTGCACCTGGCCGCCCAGTCGCTGCGCGCGGGCGAATGCGACCTCGCCCTCGCCGGCGGCGTCACCGTGATGTCCACCCCCGACGTCTTCGCTGAGTTCGATCGTCAGGGTGGTCTGGCGGGTGATGGTCGGTGCAAGGCGTTCGCGGAGGAGGCGGATGGTACCGGCTGGGGTGAGGGAGCCGGTGTCCTGCTGGTGGAGCGGCTGTCGGACGCCGTGGCGCGCGGGCATCGTGTGCTGGCGGTGGTGCGGGGTTCGGCGGTGAATCAGGATGGTGCGTCGAACGGTCTGACGGCTCCGAACGGTCCGTCGCAGCAGCGGGTGATCCGTGCCGCGCTGGAGGCGGCTGGTGTGTCGGCGGCTGATGTGGATGTGGTGGAGGCGCACGGTACGGGTACGAAGCTGGGTGACCCGATCGAGGCCCAGGCGCTGCTGGCGACGTACGGGCAGGGGCGCGACGGGGAGCGTCCGTTGTGGCTGGGGTCGGTGAAGTCGAACATCGGTCACACCCAGGCTGCCGCCGGCGTTGCTGGTGTGATCAAGATGGTCGAGGCGCTGCGGCACGGTGTGCTGCCGGCGACGTTGCATGTGGGTGAGCCGTCCTCACACGTGGACTGGTCGGCAGGAGAGGTACGACTGCTCACTGAGCCGCGGCAGTGGCCCGACACCGGCCGCCTCCGCGTGGCGGGAGTCTCGGCCTTCGGAGTCAGCGGCACCAATGCACACGTCATCCTGGAACAGGCCCCGATTCCGGAACCTCGGTCCGATGCCCGCCCTGCCACCTTGCCCTCCGCACCGGTGGCCTGGCTGCTCTCCGGCCGGACCGAGGAGGCCCTGCGAGCCCAGGCACGTTCTCTCGCGACCTTCGCCGACCGACACCCCGACATCGCACCCGGTCGTGCGGCACTGTCTCTCGCGACGACACGGACGTACTTCGAGCACCGAGCCGTGCTCATCACCGAGAACGGTACCGGTCCGATCGGGGCCCTGAGCGCCCTTGCAAATGGCCTCACTTCACCGGACACGATGGTCGGCCAGGACCGTGGAGACTCGCGGCAGGCCTTCCTGTTCTCGGGTCAGGGTGCGCAGCGGTTGGGGATGGGCCGTGAGTTGTGCGAGGCCTTCCCGGTGTTCGCGGACGCCTTCGACGCCGTGTGCGCTTACGTGGGCGCGGAGTTGCGTGATGTGGTCTTCGGGGAGGATGCGGGGCGGCTGGATCGTACGGAGTGGGCGCAGCCTGCGTTGTTCGCGGTCGAGGTGGCGTTGTTCCGTCTGGTGGAGTCGTTCGGGGTGCGTCCGGATGTCTTGATCGGGCATTCGATCGGTGAGATTGCTGCTGCGCATGTGGCGGGTGTGTTGTCGCTGGAGGATGCCTGCGCTCTGGTGGTGGCTCGTGGCCGGCTGATGCAGGAGTTGCCTGCTGGTGGTGTGATGGTGGCGGTGGAGGCTGCCGAGGGGGAAGTGGCTCCGCTTGTCGAAGGCCGTGCGGGTGAGGTGTCGATCGCCGCGGTCAACGGTCCTCGGGCGGTGGTGATCGCGGGTGCCGAGTCGGCCGTGGTCGAGGTTGCGGAGGAGCTCAAGAAGCAGGGTCGGCGTACGTCGCGTCTGCGGGTCTCGCACGCCTTCCACTCGCCGTTGATGGAGCCGATGCTGGACGCGTTTCGTGATGTGGCGGAGGGCATCGGGTACGGCACCGCGTCGATCCCGGTCGTGTCGAACGTGACCGGACGCCTCGCCGCAGACGGCGAGTTGGCATCGCCCGACTACTGGGTACGGCATGTCCGTGAGGCGGTCCGCTTCGCCGATGGCGTGGCTGCGCTGGCCGCCGAGGGTGTGACGCGTTTCCTGGAGATCGGCCCTGACGGCACCCTCACCGCCCTCGCGCAGAGCTGCGTTCCGCACGATGACGCCGACGGCGCACTGTTCGTACCGATGCTCCGCAAGGACGGTTCCGAGTACCTGGCGCTGCTGCGGGCGATGGCGAAGTTGCACGTCGACGGCGGGGAGATCGACTGGGCGGCGGTGTTCGGAGGCGGTGAAGGTATCGAGCCTGTCGATCTGCCGACGTATCCGTTCCAACGACAGCGCTATTGGCTGGCCCCGAACGAACCCTCTCCCGGTGGCTCGTTGGGCCCGTCCCGGGTGTCCGCTGTGGTGGACGCCGAGTTCTGGGCGGCCGTGGAGAAGGCGGACCTGCCGGCGCTCGCGGCGGATCTCGACCTCGCGCAGGACACGCTCGGGCCGGTGGTCCCGGCGCTGTCGAAGTGGTACCGCCGCCGACAGGAGCGGGCGGCCGTCGACGCCCTGCGCTACGAGGAGTCCTGGCGGCCGCTGACCCGGGACGACGAGATCACACCTGCAAGGGGTGCGGCCCGCACCGGGAACTGGGCCGTTCTGATCCCGTCCGACGCGGACACCGGTTCACGCGAGACCGCGAACGGCGTCGTCTCCGCTCTCCGCAAGCAGGGCCTGACGCCGCACGTCATCGCAGTGGACGCCGCTGATCCCGCGGCCTGTGCCGAGGCACTCGGCGTTCTCGCCGACGGAGCCGAGACGCTCGACGCCCCCCGTGACCTGGACGGAGTGCTCTCGCTCCTCGGATTCGCCGCATCCGCCGAACCGGCGGTAGCGGCGGTAGGGACACTGAACGCGTTGCGCGCGCTGGGCGGCTCGCGTTTCCCGGGCGTACGACTCTGGGCAGTCACCCAAGGCGCCGTCGCAGTCGACGGAGCCGAACGCGTAGTCCGCACGTCCCACAGTGCCGTATGGGGACTGGGGCGCGTCGCAGCGCTGGAACACCCCGATGTCTGGGGCGGATTGGTCGACCTGCCCGAGAACGTCGACGAGCGAGCGTACACCCGCCTCGTGCACGCGTTGACGAGCCTTCAGCGGGGCGAGGACCAACTCGCCATCCGCGCTCATGGTGTCTTCGGTCGGCGGCTCGTACAGTCCGCGCCGTTGCCGCAGCACGCTGACCGCTGGGAGCCGAACGGGACGGTGCTGATCACCGGGGGTACCGGTGCTCTGGGCGCACAGGTCGCCCGCTGGGCGGTGGAGCGCGGTGCCCGGGACCTCATCCTGGTCAGCCGTAGCGGCGCAGCGGCACCCGGAGCCGACGAGCTGCGTGCCGAACTGGAACAAGCGGGCGCGCGGGTCACGTTGCGCGCCCTGGACGTCTCCGTCCGCGCGGACCTCGGCTCGCTCCTTACGGAGTACTCCGTCGATGCCGTCTTCCACACGGCCGGAGTCCTCGACGACGCCACGCTGCTGGCGACGGACGCCGAGCGCATCGAGCGGGTGATGCGCCCCAAGGCATCGGCTGCCTGCCTGCTCGACGAACTGACCCGGGACCGCGATCTCTCCGCGTTCGTCCTCTTCTCCTCGCTGGCCGGAACGGTGGGGAGTCCGGGCCAGGGCGCCTACGCCGCCGCCAACGCGGTCCTGGACGCCCTCGCCGAGCGGCGCCGGGCCGACGGCTTGCCCGCGACCTCCGTCGCCTGGGGGCCGTGGGCAGGGGACGGGATGGCCGTGGAGTCCGGCGGCCGCCGCCGGAACCAGGGCGCCGTGACGGCACTCGCCCCCCAACTCGCCCTGTCCGCCCTCGGGGCGGTACTGGACGCGGGTCTCACCACCCAGTTGGTCGTGGACGCCGACTGGGCGCGGTTCGTTCCCGCGTTCACGACGACTCGTCCCAGCGCCCTCCTCTCGCGCCTTGCCGTTCCCGTCGTCACCTCCGCACCGGGCGGGGCCGCGCGAGCCGGCGAGGCCGACGACAGCCTGAGGTCACGCATAGCCGGTCTGCCGCGTGCGGCCGGGCTGCGCCTCGTACTGGACGAGGTGCAGAGGCTCGCGGCCGTCGTGCTGGGCCACGCCGGCGCCGAACAGGTCGGTGCGGAGCGGGCGTTCCGCGATCTGGGTGTGGATTCGTTGATCGCGGTGGAGCTGCGCAACGTCCTGGCCTCGGTCTCGGGCGTCGCGCTCCCCTCGACGGTGGTCTTCGACCGTCCGACCCCGCAGGCCCTGGCCGAGTTCCTCTACAGCGAGCTGTTCGGGAACGAGGCCGTCGCCGCTGCCACGTTGGACAGGGCAGCCGTGACCGCGCTGGATGAGCCGGTGGCGATCGTGGGTATGGCGTGCCGTTTCCCGGGTGGTGTGGAGTCGCCCGAGGATCTGTGGGATCTGCTGGTCAACGGGCGTGACGGCATCGGTGACTTCCCGACCGACCGCGGCTGGGCCGCGCTGGAGACCGTCTACGACCGTTACGCGAACGAAGACGGCAAGGCCTCGGGATTCGTCCGGCAGGGTGGGTTCCTGTCGGGTGTGGGTGGTTTTGATGCGGAGTTCTTCGGGGTGTCGCCGCGTGAGGCGTTGGCGATGGATCCGCAGCAGCGGTTGTTGTTGGAGACGTCGTGGGAGGCGGTGGAGCGGGCGGGGATGGATCCTCGGTCGTTGCGGGGGAGTCGTACGGGTGTGTTCGCGGGGACGAACGGTCAGGACTATCCGGCGTTGTTGGGTTTGTCGGAGGGTGACTTCGGGGGGTATGTCGGTACGGGTAATGCGGCGAGTGTGGCGTCGGGTCGGGTGTCGTACGTGCTGGGTCTGGAGGGTCCGGCGGTCACGGTCGACACGGCTTGCTCCTCCTCGCTGGTGGCGCTGCATCTGGCGGCGCAGGCGTTGCGGTCGGGGGAGTGTGATCTGGCGCTGGCCGGTGGTGTGACGGTGATGTCGACGCCGGGTGCGTTTGTGGAGTTCGGTCGTCAGGGTGGTCTGGCGGGTGATGGTCGGTGCAAGGCGTTCGCGGAGGAGGCGGATGGTACCGGCTGGGGTGAGGGTGTGGGTGTGCTGCTGGTGGAGCGGCTGTCGGATGCTGTTGCGGCGGGTCGTCGTGTGTTGGCGGTGGTGCGGGGTTCGGCGGTGAATCAGGATGGTGCGTCGAATGGTCTGACGGCGCCGAACGGTCCGTCGCAGCAGCGGGTGATCCGGGCTGCGCTTGCGGCGGCGGGTGTGTCGGCGGCTGATGTGGATGTGGTGGAGGCGCACGGTACGGGGACGAAGCTGGGTGACCCGATCGAGGCGCAGGCGCTGCTGGCGACGTATGGGCAGGGGCGTGAGGGTGAGCGTCCGTTGTGGCTGGGGTCGGTGAAGTCGAACATCGGTCACACCCAGGCTGCTGCGGGTGTTGCTGGTGTGATCAAGATGGTGGAGGCGTTGCGGCACGGTGTGATGCCGGCGACGTTGCATGTGGGTGAGCCGTCGTCGCATGTGGACTGGTCGGCGGGGGATGTACGCCTGCTGACCGAGCGGCAGGCGTGGATGGGGGACGCTGGGCGGGTGCGGCGTGCGGGTGTGTCGTCGTTCGGTCTCAGCGGTACGAATGCGCACGTCATCCTGGAGCAGGCACCCGAGCCGTCGATCTCGGGAAGCTCTGCGACGGACGATGGGGCAGTACTGCCCTGGCTTGTCAGCGGCCGCAGCGAAGCGGCCCTGAGCGCCCAGGCCGGGCGGTTGCTGGCGGTTGTCGAGGAGCCGGACGACTCGTCGTCCGCCGCTCTGGCCCGCGCGCTGGTCACGACCCGCTCCACATTCGAGCAGCGGGCCGTCGTGCTCGCTGTCACCCGTCAGGAACTGGCCGAAGAACTCAAGGCTCTGCATCTGGGCGAGCCCGGACTGCGCACGGTCGTAGGTGAAGGCCGGCGTAGTGGGCGGACGGCGTTCCTGTTCTCGGGTCAGGGTGCGCAGCGGTTGGGGATGGGGCGTGAGTTGTACGAGGCGTTCCCGGTGTTCGCGGACGCCTTCGACGCCGTGTGCGCTTACGTGGGCGTGGAGTTGCGTGATGTGGTCTTCGGGGAGGATGCGGAGCAGCTGTCTCGTACGGAGTGGGCGCAGCCCGCGTTGTTCGCGGTCGAGGTGGCGTTGTTCCGTCTGGTGGAGTCGTTCGGGGTACGTCCGGACATCCTGATCGGCCATTCCATCGGTGAGGTCGCTGCCGCGCATGTGGCGGGTGTGTTGTCGCTGGAGGATGCCTGCGCTCTGGTGGTGGCTCGTGGTCGGCTGATGCAGGAGTTGCCTGCTGGTGGTGTGATGGTGGCGGTGGAGGCTGCCGAGGACGAGGTGCTGCCTCTGGTGGAGGGCCGTGCGGGTGAGGTGTCGATCGCCGCGGTCAACGGTCCTCGGGCGGTGGTGATCGCGGGTGCCGAGGCTGCCGTCATCGAGGTCGCCGAGCAACTCCAGGCACAGGGGCGGCGCACGACCCGTCTGCGGGTCTCGCACGCCTTCCACTCACCGCTGATGGAGCCCATGCTCGACGCGTTCCGCCACGTCGCGGAGGGCATCAGCTACACCGCACCCTCCATCCCCGTCGTCTCGAACGTGACCGGACGCCTCGCCGGTGATGGCGAGTTGGCGTCGCCCGACTACTGGGTACGCCACGTCCGTGAGGCGGTTCGCTTCGCCGACGGGGTGAGCGCTCTCGCCGCCGAGGGCGTGACCCGCTTCCTGGAGATCGGACCCGACGGCACCCTCACCGCCCTCGCGCAGAGCTGCGTTCCGCACGATGACGCCGACGGCGCACTGTTCGTACCGATGCTCCGCAAGGACGGTTCCGAGTACCTGGCGCTGCTGCGGGGGATGGCGAAGCTGCACGTCGACGGCGGGGAGGTCGACTGGACCCCCGTCTTCGGTGAGCACGACGGTGCCGTGGCGGTCGACCTGCCCACCTATGCTTTCCAGCGCACCCGGTTCTGGCCCACGGTCACGGCGCACACGGTGGCGTCGGGGATGCCGTCGGACTCGGAGGGTGACGCGTCCTTCTGGTCGATGGTGGAGCAGGGGACGCAGAACCTGGCGGACACGCTCGGCGTGCCTCAGGACGCGCTGGATGCGGTCATCCCCCGGCTGACGGAACTGCGCCGCGAGCAGATGGAGCGCGCCGAGGTCGACGGCTGGCGGTACCGCGTGGAATGGGCGCCGGTGGAGGTACCGGCCACGGCTTCCCTGAGCGGACGCTGGCTGCTGCTGCAGGAGCCCGACGCCGCCCCTCTCGCCGGGCTCGATCGGTTCGTCCCCGGTCTGGAGCGGCTCACCTGTGACGTGCGGGACAGGGAGGGGCTCGCCGCGCTGCTGGAGTCGGCGGTCGACGAGGGCGAGCCGGCCGGTGTGCTGTCGTGCCTCTCCCTCTCCCTCCCTCTCTCCCCTTCCCTTTCCCCGTCCGCCGGTGTGCTCGACACGATGGCGTTGGTTCAGGCCCTCGGTGACGCGGGCGTGCGCGCGCCGTTGTGGGTCGTCACCCGGGCCGGGTTCGGCCCCGGTCGCGGCCCCGACGATCCCGCGCAGGCGGCGATATGGGGGATCGGCCGTGTGGCCGCTCTGGAACACCCGGACCGGTGGGGCGGGCTCATCGACGTGGCGACGGAGCCGAGCGACGAGGAACTCGCCGCCGTCGCATCGGTGTTGGCCCATGGCGGCGAGGACCAGGTGTCCGTGCGTGACGGGCGGATCCACGGCCGTCGGCTGTGCCCGGCACCGCAGTCCGGCACGGATCCGGGAGCGTCGCTCGGCGACGGCCGTCCGTCTCCGCGGCGGCTCCTCGTCACCGGAGGCACCGGTGCGCTCGGGGTGCGCGTCGCCGAGTGGTTCGTCACGCGCGGGACGCGGGAACTCGTCCTGGCGAGCAGGCGCGGCCCGGACAGCCCTGGGCTGGCCGAGACGGTCGACCGCCTGCGGGCGGCCGGTGCGGAACGTGTCGACGTCGTCGCGTGCGATGTCGCCGAACGGGCTCAGGTCGCCGCGCTGCTCGAAGCCCATCACGTCGACGGGATCGCTCATGTCGCGGGAGTCCTCGACGTGGAGCTCATCGATGCGATGACACCTGCTCATGTGTCGCGGGTGGTGGGGGCGAAGGGGTGGGGTGCGGTGTATTTGGATGAGTTGACGCGGGGTTGGGATTTGAGCGCGTTTGTAGTGTTTTCTTCGGTGGCGGGTGTGTGGGGGAGTGGGGGGCAGGGGGCGTATGCGGCGGCGAATGCGTGGGCGGATGCGGTGGTGGAGTCGCGTCGGTGTCGTGGTGTGGTGGGTGTGTCGGTGGGGTGGGGTCCGTGGTCGGGTGGGGGGATGGTGTCGGGTGAGGGTGCGGTGGAGTTGGGGCGTCGTGGGTTGCGGGTGATGGATCCGGGGCGGGCGTTGGTGGGGTTGGGTTCGGTGTTGGAGGGTGGGGGTGGTTCGGTGGTGGTGGCTGATGTGGAGTGGGGGCGTTTCGTTCCGGCGTTCACCAGTCGTCGTCCCAGCCCCCTGCTCGCCGGTCTCCCCCAGGCGGCCGCCGCCATGACGGTGCCTGACGCGCCGTTCGACTCCTCCGCTGCCGGCGCGGGGCGGCCCGCCCTGGTCGAGCGCGTCGCCGCGCTGTCGCCTCAGGGGCGCGCCGATGCTCTCCTGGACCACGTACGGCGTGCCGCGGGCAAGGCGCTGGGGCACGGCGACACGACCGCGGTCGCCGCCGAACGGGCCTTCCGCGACATGGGGTTCGACTCGCTGACCGCGGTGGAGCTGCGCAATGCGTTGATCGAGGACACGGGTCTGGCGCTGCCCGCGACCCTGGTGTTCGACCACCCCACGCCGGCCGCCCTGGCGCAGCATCTGGACGCCGAACTGTCCGGGGAGAACGAAACCGTGGCGACCATGCTGGCGGACCTGGAGACGGGTATCGCCCGCATCATGAAGGCGGATCCGGACGACGACGCCCGCGCGCTCCTCGGCGCCCGGCTCAGGACGCTCCTGAGCGAGATCGAGCTCTTCGGCGCCGGGCCCGACGGTGACGGCCCGTCTCTCGGCGAGCAGTTGGACGGTGCGAGCGACGAGGAGCTGTTCGACCTCATCAGCCGCGAGCTGGAGCAGTAGCCGCGGGGGAGTGCCGCCGAAGACCGGGCACCGTGCCCGGTCTTCGGTAACGTCCCTGCTCTGTCGGTGCGTTGGCGCTGCGCATGCGTCGGCGGCCGCACCGTTCGAGACGGTGCGGCCGCCGACACAGCTGTTGGGGGTGGCCCGGATCGACGCACAGCGTGACTGGTGCGCCAGGCGTCAGGCCGGTGGCGAAAGTGTCGCTACTTGATGAAGTCCGGCAGGACCCGCGGGGGCCACTGGCCGACGGTCAGCATGCCCATGGAGTGGGCACGCGCCACGAGGGCGGCGCGGTTTGGTGCCTTCAACTTCCGCAACATGAGACCGACATGGTATTCGACGCCCTGCCGGCTGAGGTAGAGACGAGCGGCGAGCTGGACCGTGGAGGCGCCGCTGGCGACGCCCTCCAGGACCTGTGCGTCGAGCTTGCTGAGAAGCCGCTCACCGGGGTTGAGGACTCCCTCCTCGGAGTCCGTGTCGGGTGCCTGGGCGTCCGGCCTGACCTGTACGACGATCCCGGCCAGCAGCCCGGTGGTGTTCTGTACGGCGATGCCCGTCAGTTCTCCGGAAAAGGCCCGCCCCTCGTCGCCCAGGCCGACCATGCGCTCGGCGAAGCGGTTACAGCGCCCTTCCGACAACCGGTTGAAGTGCCGGTTGAGAACGGAAGGCGAGCTGGGGTGCAGAAGATCGTAGAGACTCCGTCCGCAGATGTCGGCGGACGTTCTTCCGAACTGGCGGGAGAAATCATGCTCCGCCGCCACGATGTGCATGTCGGTGTCGATGTGTGCCGTGTAGAAGCGACGGCTGCTCTCCGTGCGGTGTCGGTGATCCGGCTGAGTTCGGTGAAACTCCGAAGGAGTGCGCGGGGCCGCCGCCCTGTCCCTGTTGTGCCAGGGGCCTGTTATTCGCGTGGTCACTGCGACGCACCGTCTTTCTGCATTCAGATGTGGGGAATCTGTTGCCCGAAGGCATATTTGATCGGACGCGATGCTGCTGCTTCCGGTTCCGAGATCGGCCGGTCCCCCGTCTCTGTGCGCATCTGATCAACTGTGATCGAGCCTAGGAATATGCCTACAGACGGGTCAAGCAAACTTTTGCGTGGCTCCAAAACACTGTGGTTCGGTGGTTCGGTGGTGCGGTCGCACGGGCCCCGCGGCACTGAGGGCAGCCAAGTGGCAGCCCCCTGAACGGCCAAGTGTCCCGCTGTGTCACCAACCGATTTCGTTGAGTGGTCGGGCGTGTGTCGCGGCCGACGCCGTCGCCGGTGGTGCGCGGGATAGAGCGTCGGAGCGAGGGTGTGACCGTTTCTCCGCGGATGGTGCCCGGTTACTGACCGGTTGGTGCCCTCCTGGTGCCCGGAGTTGGGGCTCACTGCTCGGTGTCGTCCCCCGTGAGCGCTTTGGCCAGCCCGGGGCGCCCAGGGATACCAAGTTTCCGATAGGAGTTCGTAAGATGTTTCTCCACCATCCGCGATGATGTGCCGAGTTGACTTGCGATGTCTGAGTTGCTGAGTCCTGCCGCCGCGAGACGTGCGACTTTGCGTTCCGAGGGGGTCAGTCTGTTGCCGCGGGCTTCGGGTTCCCCGGTTCTCTCGGCCAGTTTGCTGCCGATTTTCCTCGCCAACGCGGGGGCGCCATGTTCGTTTGCGAGTTCGTGTGCCCGTTTGAGGGCTTCCGATCTCCGGTTGCGGTGGGTTTCACGATGAGTTCCCAACGCGTACAGGGCCCGGGACAGTTCGTATGCGTTGCCGCTCTTCTCCAGGACCGTCGCGGCCTCTTCGAGCAACTCGGGGCCCTTGCGTCCGGAGGTGACCCGGCCGAGGACGATCAGGGCGCGCCCCAGTGCGGTGGGCGCGCCCCAGGCCCGGGATCTGTCGAGCTCCAACTGCGCTGCGGCGAGCGCTTCTTCGTGCTCGCCCAGGCGGTGGTGCATGAGGGCGGCGCACGACGACCACGGCAGGACGACCGGGTTCAGCCAGCCGATCTGCTCGGTGCGCCGGCCGGCGGTCCGGTAGTGGTCCAGCGCCGTGCGCGCCTCGTCGCGCCGGGCCGCGAGCGTGCCCCGCGCCACGTGCAGAAGCGCGGCCAGGTGCTGGTTCTCGGTGTGCAGCCGGTGCTGGGTGAGGAGTTGTTCCGCGAGCTCGGGCTCGTCGGTGTTCATCGCGACGATCGCGAGGACCGCCGCGCAGACGGTGGGCAGACCACTGGCCTCCGGGCCCGCCAGGGCGTCGGCTTGGACGACCTTGTCCCGGGCGTAGGTCCGGTGACCGTCGGCGAGCGCGACCAGAGCCTGTTCGCAGCGGATGACGGCCTGTTCCACGTCACCGCCGCGGCGCTGGGCGAGCCGGTGCGCCTCACGCAGCCAGTTGGCCGCGCCCTCGGTGTGCTCCGCGCCGGCGAGGATGTTCACGGCCAACGGCACGGTGCTGTGGACGTGGTCGGGGACGGGCCGCTCCTGCTCCAGGACGCGGGTGCACAGGCTCGCCAGCTGCTCCGCGGGCACGGAGCCGGCGACGAACGCGATGTGCATCAGTGACGTGACCAACTCCCGTTCGCCCGGGGTGGCCGGCCGGGGGGAGGGGCCGAGGTCGCGCAGGCGCCGCAGCGCCCGCTGGATGTGCGCGGGGTCCTGTGCCGACAGGATGTGCTCGCGTGCCTCCAGGCGCAGCGCCAGCTCGCGTTCCGTCGTGTCCCCGGTGTCCGAGCGGCGCAGCTCGTCGGCGATGGAGGCCCGGATGACATCGATGCGGAAGGCGGGCGGGTCCATCTGGAGCGGTCCCAGCAGCAGTATGGCGTCGGCCCGCTCCCGCACCGTGGAGAGAAGCGGTACGGCCTCCACGACGTGCCGGAGCGAGGCGGCGGTCGCGAAGCTGCGTTCCGAGGTGGCGAGATCGACGAGCAGCCGCGCCCTGTTGTGCCCCGAGAGGGACGAATCGAGGAGGGCGGGCCGCAGATAGCGTGCCGCGTCCCGGGGGGAGCCGCGGCGCTGTGCGCTGGCCGCGGCGGTGCGCAGGATCTGCACCGCCTTCGGGCCGCGCAGGGTGATGACCGCCATCAGCTGTTCCGCGGCGAGTTCGGCCGGGTGGCCGGCGCGGTGCAGCAGTTCGGCCGTCACCCCGCGCATGACGGTGCGTTCCTGGGCGGGCATGTTCTCTTCCAGCAGGTCCCGCAGCACCGTGCCCGAGGTGAGCCGGTACGAACGCCGGTCCACGAGACCGGCGAGGCGCAGCACTTCGACGGCCTGGTCCCTTCCCGCGTCGTCGAGTTCGGCGAGCCGGGCCACGAACTGCTCGTCCGCCGCGGGCCCGAGCAGGGTGAGCGCGTAGGCGACCCGCCGCACATGGTCGGGCTGTGACCGCAGGAACGCGTCGAGACGCTGGCGTACGCGCTCGGGGCGCAGGGTCGCCACGACGACGGCGTCCGTGGCCGTCGGACGCAGTCTCAGGTACTGCGCCTCGTCCAGCACCGTCCGCAGCAGCAGCGGGTTGCCGCCGGAGCGCGTCGCGACGGTGTCCACGAACACCGGGTCCGTCGCGCCGCCGAGGGACTTCTCCACCAGCAGACGCACGCTGTTGAGGCCGAGCGGCGACAGTTCCAGCGCCCGGTCGGACACCGTGTCGTCGGACCGGAACAGGCCGTCGGCGCACCCGGGGTCGGCCCGGAAGTCCCTGGGGGCGAGCACCTCGCGGACGTGCTGCCGGGTGCCGCGTACGTCACCGGGCAGCACGGAGAACACGAAGAGGATCCGCCGACGCGCGCGCCGGGCCAGCGACAGGGCGAGTGCCTGAAGGGATCCGGTGTCCGCCCACTGGAGGTCGTCCACCATGAGCACCGCCGGGCGGTCGTCCTGTATACAGCCGAGCAGCACCGTCAGCCAGCGCGGTGCCCGCTGCCGGCTGAGCGCGGACGACGCGGAGGTCGCCGTGGGCGTGCCGTCCCCGAGAGCCGTGTGCGACGTGCCCCCGGGCAGCGAGGCGTCGGCCCGCCGCAGCCAGCGGGCCAGGTCGTCGGGCGGGACGACCCCGCGCAGCGAGTCCAGCAACTGCCCCACCACGCCGAACTGGAACGGCTCCTCGGCAGCGGACGCCTGGGCCCGCAGGAGGACGAACCCGTGGTCACGGCTGAGGGTCGCCAAGGACTCCAGGAAGGTCGACCGGCCCACGCCCAGCGGACCCCGGACGACGAGCAGCGAGCCCTCTCCGCCCTCGGCGCGGCGCAGGGCGGCGGTGGCCTGCGCAAGGGCGGACTCGCGTTCTAGTAACACCGTGCTCGTACTCCCTCGTACGCGGGGCGCCGACCGGGCCGGCGGAACTCTGCGGTCGCTGTGCTGTCCGGGACCGGCGGATCGGCCGGTGCCCCCTCCGAGGGACAGTGCGAGGAGAGTCCATGGCATCGCTCATACAGAAGAAGTCCCGAAGGTTCACTCACGGCTGCTTGACATCTTGAGTATCAGCAGATCATAGCGAGGGGTGCGCCAGCAAGGGGGCTCGGAAAGTCCGCGATAAAGTCGGGCTTGTGCGCCGAATTGCACAAGGCGTCGCCGTGTTCGGCCGTCGGGCCCCTGGCCAGGTCAGGGGCGGCCGCGACAGGGCGGGACGGCGGTCGTGAGCGCCGGTGGACGCCCTGCGTGTCGGGTGAATGGAATCGAGGCGGGAATGCTTAATGATTCCTGAATGAAGGTCAAATGGCTGTGTCAAGCGGAGCGGAAACCGACAGCATTCTGTAATGATTACCGATCGTGCTCGGAGCGTCTTGGGGCGGATCGTCACTGCTCGTGCTCGGAGGTGGTGATCTCCTCCGACGTGAGCACGTCCCGCAGCTGTCGCCGCCCGGACAGGCCGAGCTTGCGATACACCGAGGTCAGATGAACCTCGACCGTCCGCTGTGTCACGTACAGGGACTCGGCGATCCACGCGTTCGACCGGCCGGACGCCGCGAGGCGGGCCACCTGGGACTCGCTCTGTGTGAGCGCTCCCAAGCCCCGGGAAACGGGTCGGCGCGGCCGCGCGCCGGTGGCGAGCAGGGCCCGGTGGGCGACGGTGTACAGGGACCGGGACCCGACGTCGTAGGCCTCCTCCCAGCCCTGCCGCAGCACCGCGCGGGCGTCCTTCGTGTATCCGAGCCGCTGGAGCGCCTTGCCCCGGGCGACCCGCACGCGGGCGCGCACCAGGGCGGCCCGGGTGCCCATGAGCACCTGTTCGGCCTCCTCCAGCAGGAGCGGCCGCTCGCCGTCGCTCGCCGCCGCCCACAGTTCGAGACCTGAGCCCAGGGCGCACGGCAGGCCCGCGGACCGGGCACCGGCGACGGCCTCCTCGGCCAGCGCGGCGGCTGCGCCGTGGTCGCCCAGGGCGAGATGGGCGTGCCCGGCCCAGTACCACCAGGGCGAGACGGCCGGACTGATGCGCTGCCATTCCGCCTGCCGGCGCGCGCACTCCTTGAGAACCGCCAGCGCCCGCTCGTGGTCCTTCGTGTCCAGATGCAGCCGGCCGCGGGCGCACAGCACCTCGTTCCACTGCCAGGAGTCGTCCGGGACGGGGTCGGGTATCTCCTTCTCCAGCAGGATGGCCTGAGCCAGGTCACCCCGGTCGAGCAGGGCGTGCAGCCGTACGGCGAGCGGCAGCGCCTCGTACCGACTGGCGCGCGAGACGGTGACGTCCTTGAGGGCGGTGGCGGTGGCGCGCAGCGCCGGGTCGAGGGAGCCGAGCCGCTGGTGCGCCTCCGCGCTGAGGGCGAGCAGGCTCGGATACGTCTGGTCGAGCAGCGCGTCGGTGCCTTCGAGGAGCCGGTGGTAGCTGCACTCGGCCTCGTGCGGCAGGTCGGCGTAGAGCAGGACGGAAGCGGCCGTGGCGAGGAAGAGCGGGGCGTCGTTGGCCGCCGTGCCGCGGCCGATGACGGCGCGGGCGGCGGCGACCGCCTCGGCGACCCGGTCCAGGCGGGTCACCGAGATGGCGGCGCGGGCCGCGAGCAGTGCGCGCTCCTCGGCGGTGCCGCCGGGCAGGGAGAGGTCGAAGGAGACGGCCTCCAACAGCTGGGTGAAGGCGGCGCGGTTGCCGGTGGCCGCCATCAGCAGCCGGGCTTCCACGAGTTGGGGATCGGCCGTGCCGGAGAGAGGGACGGCCGTCTCGGCGCGGTAGCGGGTCAGGAGTCCGACGGCCCGGTCCACCTGCCCCTGCCGGGTGAGCGCCTCGGCGAGCGACCTGAGGGCCTGGAGCCGCAGTTCCGGCTCGGTCGCCCGGTCCAGCGCCGTGCTCAGGTGGCGGACACTGGCCTCGGGGTCGATCCGGCTCTCCGCCACACCGAGTTCGACGAGCAGGCTCGGTTCGCAGTCCTCCTCGGTGCCCTCGGGCACACACGGGCGCAGCAGTTGTGTCGCGCGCATCGGGGAGGCGCGGAGCATGGCCTCACGGGCGGCCTCCCGCAGCACGGTGCGGGCCCAGGGCTGGTGTGTCGTGGACGGCGCCTGACGCAGGTGCTCGGCCACCTCCGCGGGGCTGGCCCCGGCGTCGTGCAGCAGCCGGGCCGCCCGGCCGTGTGCGGTGTCGCGCTCCTCCTCGGACATCTCGCCCAGGACGGTGTTGCGCAGCAGGGAGTGGGCGAAGGACCAGGTGCCGTCGGCGTTGGAGGTGACCAGTCCCATGAAGACGAGGGCCAGCAGGGAGCGGGCGAAGACGGCGCTGTCCAGCAGGGCCAGGCGTGCGCCGGTCTCCGGGGAGACCTCGTCCCCGAGCACGGCCAGGGCGCGGGCCGCGCGTACGGTGGCCTCCGGGTGCCGGTGCAGCAGCCGCGCCGCGCGCAGCCGGAACGCGGGGATGTCCTGTTCGGACACGGACGTGAAGTGGTCGGCGGTGAGCGGGAGTTCCTCCTCGCGCAGAGCCGTCAGGAGCCGGGCCACCATCAGCGGGTTGCCGTTCGTGGCCGCGAGACAGGACTCGTGGAAGGCCGTGTCGGTCTCCGTACCGAGCAGCCGTCGCGCCAGCAGGCCGATCCCCGCACCGGTCAGCGGCCGTGGCCGCAGCACCCGGCACAGGGGGAGGGCCGCCACCTCGTTGAGGGCCGGTACATGTGTGCCGCTGCGGCGGGTCAGCGCTATCAGTACGGGCAGCCCCGCCATGCGGCGCGCGCCGTGCGCGAGGAAGCGCAGCGACGCGGCGTCGGCCTCCTCCGCGTCATCGACGACGATCGCCAACGGGCCGTTCGCCGCGGCCGACCGGACGATCTCGTGCAGTTCGGCGAGTACGTCGAAGGGCACGCCCGCACCGTCGACGTCGGCGGACCCGGCCACGCGCGCGTCAGACCCGGGCACGGGTGCGTCCGGGCCGGAGGTGCCCGGTGGTTCGGGCCACGTGAGCGGCGGCATCCTGCCGGCGTCGAGGCCGGCCAGCAGGTCGTGGGCGGTGCTCAGCGGCCGCCGGTGGTCCTGCCGGTCGGCGCGGGTGTGGACCACGCGCAGGCCCTGGGCCCGCGCCTGGGCGATCAGGGCACACAGCAGGGTCGACTTGCCGATGCCGTCAGGGCCTTCGAGCATGACGAGACCCGGGTCGCCGGCCGCGGTGCGTCGCGCGAGCTCGCCGAGGAGGGCCAGTTCACGCTCACGCTCCACCGGCTCCGGTCCGCCCGGCTGCGGTTCCCGGGAGCTGTCCCCGTGCGCAGTGATCATCACCCTGTACCTCTCTCCCGGAACGCCGGTGGCGAGCCGGGACCTGTTCCGCCCCCAGGGGGATCGACCGCGCAGACCGGCACGCCGGCCCGGCAACACCCCTCCCCATGGGCCATTTTGGCCTATACCAGGTCGGGAGAGGTATGGGATCGCTTTTTTCCCGCAGCCGCGCCCTGATCCCGCCCCTTCGCCGGCCGGCCGGCGGGCGTCACGATCCGACGGGCGCCGCGCCGCGGGCGTGCAGCCGCTCCCGCCACTGCGGTGTGTGCGCGAGCGCGGCGTCGGACTCCGGCAGACACAGATACACGTCCCGGCCCCCGTCCTCCTGCGGCGTGGGCGCGATGTGCACCGTCGGCACCGGCAGGTCGGGGAACTCGTACCAGAAGGGGCGTCCCGCGCCCAGGTCGATCCGGTACAGCGGGAACTGCGACCAGTTGTTGACCGACAGGGACGTCGTCGACACGTCGGGGGCCCGCACCGACATCACGTGCCGGGACACGCCCTTGCCCCGGTAGGAGCCGAGGAAGGCGATCTCGTCACGGATCTTGTCCTCGGTGTTGCTGTCCAGACAGCGCCGCACGTCCCACGCCACGGCCCCGAGCGGCAGTTCGCGCAACCGGGCGGCGGTGAGCGAGGTCCAGCTGTTGCTGACGCAGTTGCCCCAGTACGACGTCGGCAGCGCGTCGCCCAGCCGGCTCTGCGCACCGACGATCAGCCCGAGCCACTCCGCGGCGTCGGCCGGCCGGTCCCGCAGCTCGCCCAGCACCTGCCACAGGTGCGCGGTGAGCGCGTCGTTCGTCGACACCCACGCGTCGGCGGCGGGCAGGGTCCGCTGGGCCTCGGCCTTGAGCGCGGCCAGTTCCCCCGCGCCGAACCGGGTGGTGATCGTGGCGAGTTTGTTGACACCGACGCGCAGCGTGGTCGCCAGGTGCCGCACCCGGCCCACGGCCACGAACGCCCGCCCTGCGCGCGTGGCGGGGTCCGCGGACAGCCGGCCCAGCGCGTCCAGCACCCCACGGTCGTGACTGGGTTCCTCCCACGACAGCCCGAGGTGCTCGCGCGACCAGCTCTCCAGGAAGGCGACGGTGCTGCCGCCGTCCGCGAGGCTGTGGTTGATGAGCACGCCGAGGACCGATCCGCCGCCCTTCATCCGCGTCAGCCGGATCTTCAGCAGCGGAGTGTCCCGGTCCACCACGCGAAAGGCGCTCACCTCGCGCAGCAGCTCCCCGATGACCGGCGCGGCGCGCAGACCGTGGCCGTAGTCGCGCATCGGGTCGGGGCAGGACGCCTCGGTGAACCGGACGCCCGCGTCGTTGCACAGCACGCTCAGTCCGCCGTCCGCGTCGCGCTGGAGGCGCCCGGCCAGCAGCGGGTAGCGGCGCAGCGTGCGCGCCAGGGAGTCGCGCAGTGCCGCGCCGTCGAGGGTGTCGCGGTAGAAGAACGTCAGCGGGGTGTACCACGGTCCGGTCAGCAGGTCGTAGCCGGTCAGCCGGATCCGGGCGCCGTCGGCCGTCCCGGCGCGCACGGTGTGCACCCGCTCCACCCGGCTGTCGACGGTCGTGCGGAACGCGGGCAGGTCCTTCTTCGCCCCACGGCGCCCGGAGCCCTTTCGTGCCATGGCTGTCAGTCCCAGGCCACGAGCAGCTGGTCCACGCCGTAGTGCACCGCTCGGTCGCGCAGCGGCACCTCCCCGGCCGGTGCCGCCAGCCGCAACGACGGGAAGCGCTCGAACAGGCTGCGCAGCCCGATCCGCATGCTGGCCCGTGCCAGATGCTGGCCCAGACACTGGTGCGCGCCGAAGCCCAGCGCGAGGTGCTTGCGGGGGACACGGGTGACGTCGAGCCGGTCGGGGTCGGTGAAGACCTCGGGGTCGCGGTTGGCGGCGGGCAGCGACAGCACCACCGTCTGACCTGCCTTGATCGTGGTGCCGCCGATCTCGACGTCCTCCAACGCGCAACGGCTGGAACCCATCTGAGAGATCGTCAGATAGCGCAGCAGCTCGTCCACCGCCCCGGCCTCGTACAGCTCCGGCCGCTCGCGCAGCAGGGCCAGCTGGTCCGGGTGCTCCAGCAGGGCGAAGGTGCTCAGGGCCAGCATGTTCGGCGTGGTGTCGAGCGAGCCGCCCAGGGTGAGGACGGCGAGGTTGACCAGCTCGTCCTCGGTCAGCTCACCGGTCGACGCCAGCCGGCCGAAGAAGTCCTCGCCCTGCTCCGCCATCCGCTCGCGCACCATCGGACGGATCAGCCCGTCCATCGACTCCACGTGGTGGATGAACTCCTCCAGCGTGTACGTGAGCGTCATCAGCGCCGAGAAGTGCTCCTGGATGCCGTCCATCAGCTCCGGCGAGACATCCATCAGCGAGCACACCGAGCGCAGGCTGACCTTCTCGGCGAAGTCGGTGACCAGGTCCGCGGGCGAGCCCTTGGCGGCCATCTCCTCCAGCGCCTCACCCACGATGCGCGTCAGCTGCGGCTCGTACTGCTGGATGCGCCGCAGCGTGAAGTGGCCCGCCAGCAGCCGCCGGTACTTGGTGTGCTCAGGGGCGTCCATCTTCGCGAACGACCCGGGCGGCGAGGGCTGCGGGGCGTACTCGGTCATCGGGAACGGCGGCGCGACCACGTGCGCCAGCAACTCGTTGCGGTGGCTGAAGCGGTCGTCGGCGAGGATCTGCCGGACCAGGTCATGACGGGTCACCAGCCAGCCCGACGTGTCCTTCGGCGCCACCTGGAAGGTGACGGGGCTGACCGGCTGCTCGGCACGCAGCCGGGCGTACTCGGTGGGCGGGTCGAACGGGCACTTTCCCCGCTCCGAGGGAATCACGGGCGGGCCGGGCCTGGTCTTCATGGAGTCGCTCCGTCGCGAGAGGGGCCGAGGCTGAGGGGATGGGGGAGAGACATGGGCGAAACGGCCTCACGCGCGCCGCACGCGCAGGGGCAGATGGCGGGCACCGAAGACGTTCGTGCCGTGCCAGCTGAGCCGCGCCGCCGGGTCGACGGCGATGCCGCTGTACCGGTCCAGCAGCGCGTCGAGCGCGATCCGGCCTTCGAGCCGGGCCAGCGGTGCCCCGATGCAGTAGTGGATGCCGTGTCCGAACGCGGCCTGCCGGGCGTTGGAGCGCTCCGGGCGGAACGCGTCCGCGTCCTCGAAGACCTCCTCGTCCCGGTTGGCCGACAGCAGCCACAGATGGACGAGGGTGTCGGGGCCGAGGTCCGTGCCGGCGACGACGGTGGCGGCCGTCGTGACCCGCTCGATCCGGGTGAACGGCGGGCGCAGGCGCAGCGTCTCCTCCAGGACCGCCGGGACCAGCGAACGGTCCGCGCGCACCCGCTCCAGCAGCTCCGGATCGCGGTCCAGGCACAGCAGCGCGTTGCCCACGAGCACCGACGTGGTGATGTGCCCGGCGAGCAGCAGCAGCGTGGCGAAACTCGCGATGTCCTCGTCGTCCAGCCGCTCACCGTCGAGTTCGGCGCCGACCAGGGTGCCCAGCAGATCACCGCTCGGCTCCGAGCGGCGGGCCTCGATGAAGCCCTGGAGGTACGCGGAGATGGTGACCGCGGTCTCCTCCATCCGCCGTACGCTCTCGGGGTCGTCCGGATCGGTCGACAGCAACTGGTCGGCCCAGCCCTGGAACCGGTCGCGGTCCTCGGTGGGGACGCCCAGCATGCGCGCGATGACCGTCACCGGCAGCGGGTTGGCCAGCGCGTCCACGAGGTCGAAGGCGTCCTCGGGGGCGGCGTCCAGCAACTGCCCGGTCAGCTCGGTGATCCACGGCTCCAGGCCGGCGATCAGTCCCGGGGTGAACGCCCGGCTCACCAGACGGCGCATCTTGCCGTGCAGCGGCGGGTCCAGGAGCAGCAGCGTGCCCCGCGGGGCCTGCTTCTCACCGCCCGACAGCCGGCCCACCGTGTCCGAGGAGAACGTCGCCGGATCGGCGAGGATCCGCTGCACGTCGGCGTGGCGGAAGACGTGCACGTTGCCGTTGCCGTCCCGCCACACCGGCTGCTCCTCGCGCATCCGCGCCGCCCAGGCCAGCAGCGTGACGCCGCCGTCGGGCTCGACGGTCGGCGGGTGTTCGAGCCGGACGTCGGCCCCGGGCGTCGGGTCGAGCACGTCCGAGGTGCCTTGCTGCGCCACCCGGATTCCCCTTTCGCAGATGTCGTACGACGGTCCCGCGGGCACCGTCCGTTTCACCGGCGCCGCCACCCGGTCGCCCGGCCACCCCAACACGACCGCGCCGCGCCGGGCCAGCGGGGCCCGCGCTGTCTAGGGATTCACCCGAGAACCGGCGAGTACCCACAACCCCCGCCCCGCGCACACCGGTTCCCGCGGCCCGCACACCGGCCGAATCTCTGGAGGAAACCCCAGACAGCGACCCGCGCACGGCCGATCCCCGCACCGGCACCGCAAGATGAGCTCGCCGCGGCAACCCACCGGCCCGGCACGGCGAGCGCACAGGAGGCCCGCATGGACATCGCGATCGACCACGACAGGTGCATCGGCGCCGGCCAGTGCGCCCTCATCGCCCCCGAGGTCTTCGACCAGGGCGACGACGGACTGGCCCTGCTGCTGGTCGACCGGCCCGGCGCCGCGCAGGCCCCCGCCGTGCGCGAGGCGTCCGAGTCCTGCCCGCTGAGCGCCATCACCGTGACGGAGGACCGGGATCCGGCGGCCTGAGCGCCGCCCCGGGCCACCCCCACGGAACCGACTGAGGAGAGGAATCCATGCGCGTCCTGTTCGCCGGCCTGCCGGAGAAGTCACACGTCTTCACGATGGTGCCGCTGGCCTGGGCCCTGACGGCCGCCGGACACGAGGTGCTGATGGCCAACGCGCCGTCGCTCAACGAGGCCGTCACCGGCGCCGGACTGGTGGCCGCGCCGATCGGCACCGACCACGACGACGTCCATCGCGACATGGCCGTCGCCCGGGACTCGCAGGACGCCGATGTCGCCAACTGGAGCCGCCTGGGCTACGGCGACGTCGACCACGCGAGCCTGGTCGAGCGGTACTCCATCAGCGTTCCCCACGGGTTCGCCCGCTACAACGCCCCGATCCTCGACGACCTCGTCGCACTCGCCCGGGACTGGCGGCCCGACCTCGTCGTACGCGACCCGATCGCCTACGCGGGCGGCATCGCCGCACGCGCCTGCGGCGCCGCGCACGCGCGCCTGCTGTGGTCCGCCGACGTCTACGGTCAGGCCCGCGCCACGTTCGTCGAACTCGCCCAGGACGTGCCGCAGGACCAGCGCGCCGACCCCCTCGCCGACTGGATCGACGAACGCGGAAGCGCCTACGGGGTCCGCTGCGACGAGGAGCTGCTGAACGGGCAGTTCACCCTCGACACGCTGCCGCCGAGCCTGCGCCCGCCGAGCGAGCTGCACCAGATCTCGATGCGGTACGTGCCCTACAACGGCCCCGCGGTGCGGTGGCAGTGGCTGCGCGAGGAGCCCAAGCGGCCCCGCGTCTGCGTCACCCTGGGCCGCACCAACACCGAGGCCTACGGAGGCGACTACGTCGACATCGCCGAACTGCTGCGCGCCCTGTCGCGGCTGGACGCCGACATCGTCGCCGCCCTCATGCCCGAGCAGGCCGAGCAGCTGGACAACCTGCCCGCCAATGTCCTGGCCGTCAGCGGAGTCGCGCTCAGCACCCTGATGCCGACGTGTTCCGCCGTGGTCCACCACGGCGGCTGGGGCAGCTTCTCCACCGCCCTGGTCAACGCCGTGCCGCAGCTCGCCGTGTCCACCCTCGTCGCGGACCAGGAACTGCGCGGACGCTCCCTCGAAGACGCCGGCGCCGGCTTCTTCCTGCACCACACCGACGCCGACCCCGACCGGGTCAGCGACCTCACCCGGCGACTCCTGGAGGATCCCTCCCATGCCGCCGCCGCACGCCGGCTGCGGGACGAGTCCGCCGCCATGCCCACCCCGCACGCCGTCGTCGCGGAACTCGAACGTCTCGTCGCGGCCCGCTGAACCCCGGCGCGACCGCACACACCGTCAGAAAGGAGGACGGCGCCCGCTCGGCACGCCCGGTGACGCGCCGCACCCACGATGAGTCAGACGCGCATCCTGGTGACCGGCGGTGCCGGTTTCATCGGCTCCCACTACGTCCGGACCCTGCTCGGGGCCCTCGGCCCCGACGACGTCACCGTCACCGTGCTCGACGCCTTCACCTACGCCGCCAACCTGGCCAACCTGGACCCGGTGGCGCACTCCGACCGCTACCGGCTCGTCGTCGGCGACATCTGCGACCGCGAGCTGGTCGACGGCCTGATGGCCGAGCACGACCAGGTGGTGCACTTCGCCGCCGAGTCCCACGTGGACCGATCCCTGGCCAGCGCCGCCGAGTTCGTACGCTCCAACGTCCTGGGCACCCAGACCCTGCTGGACGCCGCCCTGCACCAGGGCATCGACCGGTTCGTGCACATCTCCACGGACGAGGTCTACGGCTCCATCCCGGCCGGTTCCTGCTCCGAGGAGCAGCCGCTGCACCCCAACTCGCCGTACGCCGCGTCCAAGGCGTCCAGCGACCTGATCGCGCTGTCCTACCACCGCTCCCACGGTCTGGACGTGTGCGTGACCCGCTGCTCGAACAACTACGGGTACCACCAGTACCCCGAGAAGATCATCCCGCTGTTCGTCACCCGCCTGCTCGCGGGCCAGAAGGTCCCGCTCTACGGCGACGGCCTGAACGTGCGCGACTGGCTGCACGTCGACGACCACATCCGCGCCGTCGAACTGGTCCGCACCCGGGGCCGCGCCGGTGAGGTCTACAACATCGGCGGCGGCACCGAACTGGACAACCGCGGTCTGACCGAACTCCTCCTGGAGGCCTGCGGCGCCGACTGGGACAGCGTGGAGTACGTCACCGACCGCAAGGGCCACGACCGCCGCTACTCCGTGGACTGGCGCAAGGCCCACGTCGAGCTCGGCTACAAGCCGCACGTCGACTTCACGGAGGGCCTCGCCGAGACGGTCGCCTGGTACCGGGACAACCCCGAGGTGTGGAGCCGGACCACCCGGCCCGGTACGGGGACGGGAACCGCACCGTGCTGACCTGGCACACTCTCGGCGCGCTGCGGGTCTCTGCCGACGGCCGTGACGTCACCCCCACGGCACCGAAGGTCCGCCAGGTGCTCGCCCTGCTGCTCGCCCGCCGCAACTCGGTCGTCTCGCTGCGCGCGCTGACGACCGAGCTGTGGGCCGAGGACCCGCCGCGCAGTGCCACCGCCACCGTGCAGACGTACGCGTACCAGCTGCGCAAGGCGCTGCACGGTGGCGAGGACCCCGGCCCCGGCGAGCCCGGTCCGCTCGTCACCCACGCCCACGGCTACCTGCTGCAGGTCGGGCCGGGCGAGTGCGACGCGGAGGAGTTCGCCCATCTCACCGGCCTGGCCCGCACGACACTCGCCGCCGGTGACCCGGCCGGCGCCGAGGCGCTGCTCGACCGGGCCCTCGGGCTGTGGGACGGACCGCCGTTCGCCGACGTCACTCCCGGCCCGGCCGTGCACGGGCACGCCCTGCGCCTGAAGGAACTCCACCTTCAGGCCGAGGAGTTGCGGGTCATCGCCGGCCTGCGCCTGGACCGGCACCGTGAACTCGTCGGTGAGTTGAAGGAGCTGGCCTGCGCACGGCCGCTGCACGAATGGTTCCAGGGCGCTCTCATCATCACCCTGGAGCGGTGCGGCCGGCGCGGCGAGGCGCTGGAGGTCTACCGGCGGCTGCGCGCCCAACTCCGCGACGAACTGGGCCTGGACCCCTCACCGGGGTTGCAGCGGCTGCGCCAGCACATGCTGACCGACCGCGTCAGCACGGCCGACCTGGACCTCCTGCCCGGCTGACGTGCCGTCCACGGCGGCCGGGGCCGCCCGCTCACCCGTCGGCGGCGGGGCCGTCCTGCTGCTCGGCCGCGGCCTGCCACAGATCCCGCACCATGTCGCGGGGCGTACGCCGCGGCCGCCAGCCGAGAAGCGTGCGCGCCGCCGACACGTCCACGGCCATCCAGTCGGTGTCCGTCAGCCCACGCGACTGCGCGACCGGACGCTCCACGAGCCGGGCGGGACGGCCGCTGATCGACATCAGCAGGTCCACCATGTCCCGCACCGGCTGCGAGACACCGCTCGCGATGTTGACCACGCGACCGCCGGCGTCCGGGGAACGCAGCGCCGCGACGACGGCCCGTGACACGTCCTGTGCGTCGACGAAGTCACGGCTGCTGCGCAGCGGCGACACCCGCACCTCCGCCGTCCGCCCCTCGGCGGCCCCCTCCAGCAGCTGCGCGGCCACCTGGCCGAGCAGGCTCGCCCGAGGGGTGCCGGCGCCGATCACGTTCGACAGCCGCAGCACCACCGCGTCTGCCGTACCGGTCCCGGCGGCCCGCAGCACCGCCCGCGTGCCGTGCAGCTTCGTCCGCCCGTAGTCGGTGGCCGGTTCCTCCGGGGAGGACTCCGTGAGCCACACCTCCCGGGGCTGCGGGCTGTACTCGTGCACCGAGCCCAGCTGCACCAGTCGTGGCCGCGGGCCGGCGGCGGCCAGCGCCGTGAGCAGCCGATCCACGAGCAGCTGGTTGCTGCGGCGCATCCGGTCGGCCGTGGGCGACCACACCTCTCCCGCGGCGTTCACCACGCCCACCGGGCTTGCCTCGTCGATCAGTTCGACCATCGCCCGCGGCTCGGCGTCGACCAGGTCCATGGGGTGGAAGTGCCAGGACGCCGGAGTCTTGCGGGGGTGACGGGCGACGGCGAGGACCTCGTAGCCGGCCTGTTCCAGGGCGGCTCCCACATGACGGCCGACGAATCCGGTCGCCCCGAGAACCAGCACGCGGCCGGACCCCCTGTCCGCCTCGCACGGCCGTCCCAGCGCACCGACCTCCGGCATGCCGTCTCTCCTCCCGGATCCGCGCACCGCGCACCCGTTCACCGTCGCTGCCCCGCCCGATCGCGGGTCTGACGACACCACTGAAGCAGCCGTCGATCGAGGATCGCTCCAGACTCCATCGACCTTCATGGACCTCCATCGATCGTCAAGGATCGTCATCGATCTCCATCGACCGGAACCGTCCACCGACGGCTCTCGATCGGTCCTCGATCCCCACGCCCTACGGTGTGGCCACCATGAAGGTTCGAGAGATGGCTGTGCCGGACGCGTACCACATCACGCCGCACCAGATCCGTGACGAGCGCGGCAGTTTCTACGAGTCGTTCCGGCACGACAGGCTGGCCGCGGAGATCGGCCGCCCCGTGCCCGTGGCGCAGGTGAACTACTCGGTGTCGCGCCGCAGCACCCTGCGCGGACTGCACGGCACACTGCTGCCACCGGGGCAGGCCAAGGTGGTGTGCGTGGTGCGCGGCGCCGTCCTCGACATCGTCGTGGACCTGCGGGTCGGCTCCCCCACGTGGGGAGTGCACGAGGCGAACTGGCTGTCCGCCGAGACGGGCGAGACGCTGTTCGTCGCCGAGGGCCTGGTGCACGGCTTCCTCGCCCTCACGGACGACACCTGTGTGTCCTACCTGTGCTCCACCGAGTTCGTGCCCGGCACCCAGGTGGACATCGACCCCTTCGACCCCGATCTCGCCCTGCCCTGGAGCCTGTCGGAGGCGCCGCTGATGTCCGAGAAGGACCTGAAGGCGATCTCCGTCGCCGAGGCCCGGGACACCGGACTCCTGGCCCGCTACGAGGACTGCCTGGCGCACTACGAGGCGCTGAGGGCGGACGCCCGCTGATCCACCGCCGCGGCCCTCCCCGGGCCGTCAGACACCTTTCGGAGAGCCGATGCCGCCCGGCACGCCCACACCCCCGCGCCACTACGCCCTGCTCCTGTTCCCCGACTACGGCCACATCGCCCCCACGCTGGGAGTGGCCCGCGAACTGCGCGCCCGCGGCCACCGTGTCACCTACGTCGTCGACGAACGCTTCGCACCGGTCGTGGCGGACTGCGGCGCCCGCGCCGTGACCTACGCCTCCGCGCGCGGCGACTTCTACCGGGCCGCCGACCCGAACCCGGACCGGCTCGCCCGCGACGGCTTCGACCTCCTCCTCGACACCGTGCGCACCGTCTACCCCGCCGCCCTGGACGCCTTGGCCGGCGACCCGCCCGACGTCGTGCTCTACGACTTCGAGACGGTCGCCGCCGCCCGCGTGCTCGCGCGCGTCCTGGGGGCCGTACCGGTGCAGGTCTGCCCGAGCCACGCCGCCAACGAGAAGTTCTCGCTGCGCGCCCAGATGTGGGACCCCGGGCACCCGCTGATGGCCGAGGGCGCCCGGGTGCTCATCGGCTTCATGGGCGAACACGGCATCGGACCGGACGAGATGGGCCGCTACGGCGCCGAGTGGGACACCCGCAACCTGGTCTTCCTGCCGCGCGCCTTCCAGATCGAGGGCGACAGCTTCGACGACCGGTTCGCCTTCGTGGGTCCCACGTTCGGCGAGCCCGAGCCCGGCCTCTGGTCGCCGCCCGGAGACGGGCGCCGGGTCGCCCTGGTCTCCCTGGGCACCGAGGCGGGGGACCGCGGCGACTTCTTCCGCCTGTGCGCCGAGGCCTTCCCGCCGGCCGACTGGCACGTCGTCATGACGCTCGGCCGGGGCAGCGACCCCGCGCTGCTCGGCCCGCTGCCGGCACACGTCGAAGCGCACCCCTGGCTGCCGCACCCCGCCGTGCTGCCGCACGCCGACGTGTTCGTCTGCCACGCCGGCATGGGCAGCCTGATGGAGTCCCTGTCCTACGGCACCCCCGTGGTGGCCCTGCCGACCGCCCACGAACTGGTGCTCAGCGCACGGCGGTTGGAGGAGTGCCGGGTCGGACGCGCCCTGGACCGGACCGGACTGACCGCTGATGGTCTCGCCGCCACGGTGGCGGAACTGCTCGCCGACCCCGACGGACCGGCGGCCCTCGCCGCCCTGCGCGACGCCATCCGCACGGCGGGCGGCGCCCCCCGCGCCGCCGACCTGCTGGAGACCTGGGCCACCCAGGACCCGGCGACCCCGGCGGCCGGCTGAGCGTCCGCCGCACACGCACGACGGGGTGGGTCCCGGCACCGTCCGGTGCCGGGACCCACCCCGTCGGTGTCGGGCGAGACTCAGTGCGGCAGGGTCACGTACTCCATGACCGTGTCGATGCTGTAGTCGATCATCTCGTCGGTCAGCCCCGGATACACACCGATCCAGAACGTCCGCTCGGTCGTGATGTCACTGTTGGTCAGCGGGCCGCTGACCCGGAACTCCCGCCCCTCGTAGGCCGGATGACGGGTCAGGTTGCCCGCGAAGAAGCGGCGCGTGGCGACCTTGCTGGACTCCAGATGGTCGATGAGGGCGGCGGGCTCGAACGGCGCGCCCGGCTGCACGGTGATGGCGAAGCCGAACCAGCTCGGGTCGCTGCCCGGGGTCGCCTCCGGGAGCAGCAGGTGCGGCAGCCCGTCCAGGCCCTCCCGCAGCCGGGCCCAGTTGTGGCGGCGTGCCTTGCCGAACTCGTCGATGCGGCTGAGCTGCTGGAGTCCGAGCGCCGCGGAGATGTCCGTCGACTTCAGGTTGTAGCCCACGTGGGAGAAGATGTACTTGTGGTCGTAGCCCTCCGGCAGTGACCCCATCTGCTGCTCGAACCGCTTGAAACAGCGGTTGTCCTCACCCGGCTCGCACCAGCAGTCGCGGCCCCAGTCGCGCATCGACTCCACGACCCGGGCCAGGATCAGGTTGTCCGTCAGCACACAGCCGCCCTCGCCCATGGTGATGTGGTGGGCCGGGTAGAAACTCTCGGTCGCCAGGTCACCGAAGGTTCCGGTCAGCCGCCCCTCGTAGGTGCTGCCCAGGGCGTCGCAGTTGTCCTCGATGAGGAACAGGTCGCGGTCCTGGGCCAGTTGGGCGATCTCACGGACCTGGAAGGGATTGCCCAGCGCGTGCGCCATCATGATCGCCCGGGTGCGCGGGCCGATCGCCTGCTCCACCCGCTCCAACGACGCGTTGTAGGTGCCCAGTTCGACGTCGACGAAGACCGGCACCAGGCCGTTCTGCAGGATCGGGTTGACCGTCGTGGGGAACCCGGCGGCAACCGTGATCACCTCGTCGCCCGGCTTCAGCCGGTCCTCGCCCAGCTGCGGCGAGGTCAGGCTGCTCAGCGCCAGCAGGTTGGCCGACGAACCGGAGTTGGTCAGATGCGCCTTGCGCAGACCGAAGTACTTGGCCAGCGATCGTTCCAGCTTGCGTGAACTGACGCCGGCGGCGATCCGCATGTCGAGCGCCGCCTCCACCAGTGCCACCCGGTCGTCCTCGGTGAGCACCGCTCCGGATGCCAGCACCGGCGTGCTGCCCGGCACGAACCCCGACGAGGCGGTGGAACGGTGGTACTCCCGCACCAGGTCGAGGATCTCGGTCTTGTCGTTCCCCACGGCTGATGGCCTCCTGTTGTGTACCGGTGGGGACGATACGTACGGCCGGCTCGCAGTCGAAGCGGGTCCCCACACCCGTATCGCATTCGATCGGGGGAACTCCAGACCAGCACGCGCGCCCGCCCACGGGCCAGGCACACCGGACGATTCTAGGGAACCACCAAAAGCCCGCGCGTCTGGGGATTTCATCGTCCGGCATCCGGCACTGTGAAGTACCCGGCCCCCGTGGGGCTTTCGTCCATCCCTGGAGCCGCAAGCGATGAAGTACGGCCGCCCGCCGGGCAAACCCGAGCGCACCGTCGTCCTGCGCGGAGGAGGCACGTCCGGTGAGCGTGTCCGGCTCGGCGTCCACGACCTGATGAACGGCACCTTCGCCACACCGCGCACCTTCTTCTACCGGCAGACCCTGGACGCCGACGCCCTGGCCGACTCCCTGCGCCGCACCCTGGCGCACTATCCGCTGCTCACCGGGCGCCTCGTACGCGACGACGACGGCGGACTCAGCGTGGTGTGCAACGACGCGGGCGCCGTCCTCGCCGTCGCCCACCGCGACAGCGCCATGCCGGACTACGGGCCCGACCGGTCCGCCAGAGGGGACCTGCGCCGCTACATCCACTCCGTGAACGCCTTCCGCGTCGTCGGCCACGACACGCCGCTGCTCACCGTCAAGGTCACGCACATGCGCGGCGGCGGCTCCGTGCTCGGCGTCAGCATCAACCACAGCATTGTCGACGGCGGCGGTTTCCTCGACTTCCTGCACCACTGGTCCCGCACGCATGCGGGGCAGGACTTCCCCGCTTCCCCGTACGACCGTGCGCTCCTGGACGGCCTGGCCGACGACGCGCGACCCGAACCGGACGACCCGCAGTACGAGGTCGTCACCGGACGGCGGAAATTAGGGTTCCTCTGGAAGGTCAACGCCCGCGCGCACACGATGCGCACCATCACCGTCCGCTTCACCGCCGCGGAGGTCCTCGCCCTGCGCGAGACCGCACGCGCCGGACAGGACCACGACCGGCCCCCCGCCTCCAGCGGCGACGCACTCGGGGCACACGTGTGGCGGGTCCTCGGGGCGCTGCGCGACCGCGCACCCGACGCCGAGGAGCGCCTTGGCATCGTCGTCGGCCTGCGGGCCGCCCTCAAGGACCGCCTCCCGGACGGCTATTGGGGCAACGCGGTGTCCAACACCACGGCCGTGCTCCGGGCCCGCGAGCTGCGCGAGGAGCCCCTCGCCCGTGCCGTCGGCGCGGTACACACCGCCTTGGACCGTGTCACACCCGAACGGGTACGTCAGGAGGTGGCCTTCCTGGCGGCCCAGCGGCGCGCCGGGCGCTCCGCGCGGGTCCTCAGCCGGATGTCGCTGGACGCGTTCGAGGGGACGGTCGCGCTGAACAACGCCAGCCGACTGCCCGTGTACGCGCTGGAGTTCGGCGCCGGCCGGCCGTTCTGGTTCGAGTTCCCGGCAAACCCCATTCCCTGGACCGTACTGGTCACACCCACCCCGGACGACGACCACAGCCGCGACGTCCGCCTGAGCGTTCCCCGCGAGGCCGCGGACGCGCTGGCCGAGCCACGGTGGGCCGCATGTCTGCACAGCGCCGCCGACCGGCTGGGCAGCCCCTGAACGCGGGTCCCGGTCCCGACTACCCCGGCCGGGACCGGGACCCGCTTCCCCATCGCGAAGGGGACGGAGCTACATCTCCGCGGCCTTGCGCAGGGCGTCCACGCGGTCGGTGCGCTCCCAGGTGAAGTCGGGCAGCTCCCGGCCGAAGTGGCCGTAGGCCGCGGTCTGGGAGTAGATCGGGCGGAGCAGGTCGAGGTCGCGGATGATCGCGGCCGGACGCAGGTCGAAGACGGCGTCGATGGCCTTCTCGATCTTCTCGGTCTCGACCTTGTGGGTGCCGAACGTCTCGACGAACAGACCGACGGGCTCGGCCTTGCCGATCGCGTACGCGACCTGCACCTCGCAGCGGGAGGCCAGCCCGGCCGCCACCACGTTCTTGGCGACCCAGCGCATCGCGTACGCCGCCGAGCGGTCCACCTTGGACGGGTCCTTGCCCGAGAACGCGCCGCCGCCGTGCCGGGCCATGCCGCCGTACGTGTCGATGATGATCTTGCGGCCGGTCAGACCGGCGTCGCCCATCGGGCCGCCGATCTCGAAACGGCCGGTCGGGTTGACCAGCAGGCGGTAGCCGTCGGTGTCGAGCTTGATGCCGTCCTCCAGCAGGGCCTTCAGCTCGGGCTCCACGACGAACTCACGGATGTCGGGGGCGAGCAGCGACTCCAGGTCGATGTCGGAGGCGTGCTGCGAGGAGACGACGACCGTGTCCAGACGGACGGCCTTGTCGCCGTCGTACTCGATGGTGACCTGCGTCTTGCCGTCCGGGCGCAGGTAGGGGATCGTGCCGTTCTTGCGGACCTCGGACAGCCGCTTCGACAGGCGGTGCGCCAGGAAGACCGGCAGCGGCATCAGCGTCGGCGTCTCGTCGGACGCGTAGCCGAACATCAGGCCCTGGTCGCCCGCGCCCTGCTTGTCCAGCTCGTCACCCCGGTCACCTGCGGCGGCACCCTCGACCCGCTTCTCGTACGCCGTGTCGACGCCCTGCGCGATGTCCGGGGACTGCGCGCCGATGGACACCGACACGCCGCAGGAGGCGCCGTCGAAGCCCTTCTCGGAGGAGTCGTAGCCGATCTCCAGGACCTTGTCGCGGACCAGGGTCGCGATGTCCGCGTACGCCTTGGTCGTGACCTCGCCGGCCACGTGCACCAGGCCGGTGGTGATCAGCGTCTCGACGGCGACCCGGGAGGTCGGGTCCTCGCGCAGAAGCGCGTCGAGAATGGTGTCGCTGATCTGGTCAGCGATCTTGTCGGGGTGGCCCTCGGTCACGGACTCCGAGGTGAACAGGCGACGAGGCATGACTCTCCAGAGATACGTCGGTGCCCCGGACGGGACACCGTACGGACGGACGGTTCGGGTTGCCGTGCCTGCCGGCACGGCCGTTCAGAGCAGGTGCCGGCGCATCCAGTCGGCCAGCGCGCCGGAGGCCACCGCTGCCGCCTCGGGCCACTCCCGCTCGGCGGACTCGTCGGCCTGGTCGCTCACGTACTTCACGATCCGCACCGGCACGCCGAACCGTTCGGCCACGGCGGCGATCGCGTAGCCCTCCATGTCGACCAGATCGGCCCGCTCGGCCAGCAGCGCGCGGGTGCGACCGTCGGCGACGAAGGCGTCACCGGTGGCCAGGGTGGGGCCGGGCTCGGGCCGTACGGTCAGCGGACGGCTGTAGTGGACCCCGCTGAGCCGGTGGAGCACCTCGTCCGGCAGGTCGTGCTGAATGACCCGGCTCACCTCCACGACCCCGCACGGCAGGTCCCGGAGCGAGCCGGCCGTACCGACGTTGACGATCTCCCGCGGCCGGACCGACGACAGCGCCAGCGTCAGCTCCACGGCGGCCCGTACCTTCCCCATTCCGGTGACCAGTACGGGAAAGGTGTCGTCGAAACACGCCGCCTCGGCTTCCGCCGCCACCACGATCAACGGACGGTCGGGGCGTACGGCGCCGCGGAGGCGAGCGGTGAAGGAGGCTTCGGGCAGGGGTGAGAGCTGCACGGGATTTCCTGTTCGGGAGGGGCCGTGGTGGCGGGACCGGTGTCAGGCGTTCTGGACGGCCGGCTGCGTGGCCGGCGCGGCTCCGGCGAAGTCCAGCGGCCCCGGTGACAAACCGGCAGTAAAGGGCACGTAATTGGTGGACACGGTGCTCCCGTGAAGCGAGGCGGCGGCGGACCGTGAGATCACGGCCGTTCCCATGTTTGCCTCGATCGGACCAGGAGATCCCTAAAGCGTGCACCCCCACGAGATCCCGGAAGGAGCGATCGCGAATATGTCTACTGCGGGGCCGCAGGCGGTGGCATACTCGCACAGCTTATGTTTGCTCAAAACGCCGCCGTGTTCTTCTCCGTGGACTGCGTTCTGGTCCCGGGAAGAAGCCTGTCCCGCCTCGTCGAGGAACGCCTCGGACTGAGCGGGGCCTCGGGCGTGCACGAAACAGGGCAGGCGGACGCGGAACGCTGGACGGGCATCCCGGAGAAGGCCCTGCACACCCAGCTCGCGGGCCTGCCCGTGGTGCCCGGCGTCGCGGAGACCACGCAGTGGTGCTGGAACAACGGCCTGGTGCCGATCGTCTCCAGCCTCACCTGGACCCCGATCGGCGCGCATCTCGCGGAGCGGTTCGGTTTCCACTCGTACTCGGGCCGCTTCCTGGACGCGATGAACGGCCGGTTCACCGGCCAGGCCGGAGCCCCGGTCACCTCCGCGGACCAGATCGAGTTCGTCCGGCGCCGGGCCGACGATCTCGGCGTCGCCCCCACGGACTGCGCCGCGGTGGGCGCCTGCCCGACCGACGGCCTGCTCTTCGACACCGTCGGCCTGGGCATCGCCTTCAACGCCCCGCCCGACGTGCGCGCACGCGCGACGACGTACGTCGAGGCCGAGGACCTGCGTGCCGTGATCCCCGCGCTGGAGCGTCTGACCGTCAGCAGGGTCTGAGCGTCGGCAGGGTCTGAGCCTCGGCAGGGTCTGGCGGACGGCGCATCTCCCCGTCTGTTCGGCGTGCTGAACGAGCTGCCGTCGTCCATGGCGCCGCCCTCATGTTCGCATACGCGAAGCAAACCTGGCGGGGACGCGCGGCCGGTTCGAACGGTTGCTTCATGGCGGGCATGTCTGTGGTGGCCACTAGGCCTCGGTCTCGCACGGCACCGGCGACCTGTCTCTCACCGTGTATGTGACTGACGGGTGCTCAAGTCCGGGTGCCCGGTTGCCATCGCGTGTTTCTGCCGAAGGAGAGAACCATGTCCGTTGCCATGCCGGCCGAGTCGCCGGCGGAGCTGTCGGAGTTCGACCTGGACGTGCGAGTGGAGCTGGACGAGTCGGCGTCGATCGAGGGTGCCCTCTCGGTCACCCCCACCGCCACCATCGTGTTCTGCCCGTCCGAGATCGGCTGCCTCACCCCGACCTGCTCCTGATCAGCTGAGGCCGCGGGAGTTCGGGCTCAGGCCCGGGCCCCCGCGGCCGACAGACGCACATGTGCCCACAGGCGGCGCACATGTGCGGTGCCCGGCGAGAACAAGGAAGCGAACAGGACGCGAAAAGGAGCGGCGAGAACATGCCCGGCGAGAACGTGCCCTTCCGAGCGGAGCCCCTCGGGATGCTCCGCGTCCCCCTGCTTCCCCGGACGGCCGCCGCCGAGTCCCGCGCCGCGATCGATCCACGGGACCGCGACCAGGTCGCCCGGTACCTCGACGCGCTCACCTCCGACGCACGGGTCGAGGAGGCGCTCGCCGTCTCCAGCCCCTCGCTTCACCGGGCCGTCGAAACGCTGCGCGGCGGCGCGCCGATGAGGCCCAACGCCCTGCGCAAGCTCACTCTCTCGGCCACCCGCTACGTGCTGCGGGCCGCCAGCCGCGCCACCCCCTTCGGACTTCTCGCGGGTGTCGCCCCCGTCTCCTTCGGCGACGGCTGCCGGGTCCGCATGGGCACCCGTCACCGCAAGGCGGTGCGCCCGGACGGCGGTTGGCTGCTCGGCGTCCTCGCCACGTGGGAGGGTGACATGGACGTGCTCCGCGGGCTGCGCGTCGTCACCAACGACCTCGGGTTCGCACGAGGCCGGCGCTGGGTGCTCCCCTTCGCCGACGCCGTCGAGGATCCCACGGACTCCGCAAGGCATGACTCCGCAGGGCATGACTCCGCAAGGCATGACTCCGCAAGGCAGGACGCCTCGGAACGGCAGCACGAGGGCCACGGCGTCCAAGAGGTCTCCGTGCGCCACACGGCGCCGGTGAGGACCGTTCTCGCCATGGCCCATCGCCCCGTACTCGCCGGGGAGTTGCTGCAACACCTTGACGACGCGTACCCCGGGGTGCCCGCGTCCGCCAAGGAGGGGCTGGTCCTCGGGCTCGTCCGGCAGGGATTCCTCCTCACGGAGCTGCGCCCGCCGCTCAGCGAGACCGATCCACTGCGGTACGCGATCGACGCCCTCAACGCCGCGGGCCGAGCCGACGAGGCCGGCCGACTCGCCTCCGTCGGTGACCTGTTGGAGCAGTACGGCGCACAACACGCCGGCGCCGGCCTCGGTCACTGGCGGACGGCCCTCGACACCATGGGCGCGCTGCGCACCGGCGACCGGTCGATCCAGGTCGACACCCGGCTGGACGCCGAGGTCACCCTGCCCCGGGACGTGCTCAGGGAGGCGGAACGGGCGGCCGCCGCGCTACGTCTCGCCGCCCCCGACGCCGCGGGGCAGTGGGCCGAACTGCGGGAGTACCGGGACGCTTTCGTCGAGCGCTACGGCACCGGCCGGGCCGTGCCGCTGAGCGACGTGCTCGATCCGCACACGGGGCTCGGCCCGCCTGCCGGGTACGACCATCCGCGCAGCGAACGGCGGCAGCCGGCGCGCGGGGAAGCGAGTGAGCGTGGCCGGTCCAGGGACGCGCTCCTGGCGGAGCTCGCCCTCGGGGCGGTTGCTTCCGGTGCCCGCGAAGTGGTGCTGGACGACGCGGTGCTCGACCGGCTGGCCGGCTCGCGGACACCGCCCGCGGCGGCACTGGATCTGTGCCTGCATCTGACCGCCCCTTCCCAACAGGCCGTCGAAGAGGGCGACTTCACGTTGGTGATCTCTCCGACGACGGCGTCACTGTCACTCGGTGACCTCTTCGGCAGGTTCGCCTATCTCCTCGACGACGTCGACGCGCTGGGCGGACTGGTCCGCCGTGCCGCCACCGATGCGGCCGGGGACGGTGCGTGCCCGGCACAGCTGGACTTCACGCCCCGGGGAGGCCGCAGCACCAACGTCGTCCGTGTGCCGTCGTTCTGGAGCGAGCGCGTCGCCGTCGGTCGCTTCGCCGACCGCTCCTCGGGTGCGGTGCGCGGAATGGGCGACCTCGCGCTCGCCGCCGACCTGGACCAGCTGTACGTGGTGGACGCGTCGACCGGACAGGAGATCGTGCCCCAGTTCCCCACCATGCTCAACCCGCACCTCGCCCCCGCCGCGGTCCGGCTGCTGCGCGAGGTGCCGAAGATGGGCACGGCGGTGCAGGGCCTGTGGTCATGGGGCGAGCTCGGCAGGCTTCCCTGCCTGCCGCGCGTCCGCTACGGCAGGTCGGTCCTCGCCCCCGCCCGCTGGCAGCTGTCGGCCACGGATCTGGCCGACTCCTCCCTCTCGGACGAGGAATGGGAACGTCGCCTGGACGCCTGGCGTGCCCGGTGGAACGTCCCCGACCGGGTGGTCGTCGGCAGCACCGACCGCCGGACGGAGCTGGACCTGACGGCACCGCTGCACCGGATGCTGCTGCGCCGCGAGCTGGGCCGGGGAGCGCCGGTGGCGGCGTACGAGACCCCTGAGGACGCGGGCGCGGGCGATGGCTGGCTGGCGACCGACGCGGGCGCCTTCACCAGCGAACTGGTGCTTCCTCTCCTCCCTGTCCCGTCCCCTGCCACCCCGCCGTCACCTACGGCCGCGCAGCCGTCCGCCGCCCCGCGGCCCCCTGCCGCCGGGCCTCGGACGCCGCGCTTCAGCCCGGTCGCCCCGCCCGCCCCGCGCCACAGCCGCGCATGGCTCTACGGCCGGCTCTACGCCGCCGCGGCCCGCCACAACGAGATCCTCACCGAGCAGCTGCCCCGGTTGCTGGCGGCCCTGCCGCCCGGGGTCGACCGCTGGTTCTTCATCCGCTACAGCGACCCCACCGGCGCGCATCTGCGCCTGCGCTTCCACGGCGACCCCGACACGCTCCACGGCGAGCTGACACCGGGTGTCCTGGACTGGGTCGAGCAGCTTCGCGGCATGCGTCTGGCCGGGGCGTTCGTCCTCGACGGCTACGAGCCCGAAGCTCATCGCTACGGCGGCCACGAGGCCCTCGAAGCCGCCGAGGAGGTCTTCCACCGCGACAGCGCCGCCGTCCTGGAACAACTGCTGCTGCGGGCGACGGACGCCGTGACCGTCGAGCCAGCGGTGCTCGCCGCGGCCAACTACCTCGACCTCTCCCGCCAGGTGCACGGCGACCAGTGGCCCGACTGGCACCTCACGCGTCCGCGCGACGAGGAGAACCACGCCTACTTCCGCGATCACCGCGCGGCGGCGCTGCGCCTGTTGGACGACGGCGGGATCCGGGCCGCGTTCCCGGCCGGAAAGGCCGACGCGGTGCTGGCCGCCTGTGCCGCCAGGGCGGCGGCCATGCGCGTGTACGCCTCCGTCGCCCGCGAACCATCGGTGCTGGCAAGCGTGTTCCACATGCACCACAACCGGCTCGTCGGCACCTCGCGCACCTCGGAGAACCGCTCGCTCGCGGTGGCGCGCGGCCTCGCCCAGGCCGAACACGGACGCAGGAAGCACCTGCGATGACGGCTACCGCACCGAAGCGGTGGGACGCCGAGACGGTGGTGGCCGAGATCCTGGCCCGCGCTCGCGACCGCCTCACCGACCCGCGGCTCTTCACCACCTCCGGACTCGCAGGCGGCCCCTCGGGGGCGGCGCTGCTGTTCGGCGAGGTCAGCAGGAGCGACGCGAGCCTGCGCCCAACTGCCCATGCCCTGCTGGCGGCTGAGGCCGAAGCGGCCGGGCGCGCCGGCGGGATCGGGATCCTTTCCGGACTGGGCGGTCTCGGCTTCGCCGCGAAGCACGCCACCCGCTCGCCCCGGGATTACGCCACCCTGCGGGCCCGCATCGACACGGCCCTGCGCGACGGCCTGGTGAGAATCCTCGAAACGGAGTACGCCCGTATCGAGTCGGGCACCCCCGGCGCCGACCGGGCGCACTTCGACGTCATCTCCGGCGTGACCGGCCTCGGCCGGTACTTCCTCGCCGAGCCCGCCGCCACGGCCGACACCGATGCCGTCCGGAACGTGCTGCGCTACCTCGTCGCCCTCACCGAGCCGGTCGGGACAGAGGCAGGACCGCTGCCCGGCTGGTCCAGCCCCCCGTGGCCCTTCGCGGCGGACGAGCGCGGGCGGGAGTGCGTACTCGACCTGGGCCTGGCACACGGCGCGGCGGGGCCGCTCGCGCTGCTGTCCCTGTGCTGGACGCGCGGACTGCGCGTCCCCGGCCAGGACACCGCCGTCCGCCGTATCGCCTCGTGGCTGATGAGCTGGCGCCAAGAGGACCGACAGGACGCGGACGCGGGGCCGTGGTGGCCCGGCACGGTCACCGCTGACCAGGAACTCGCCCCCGCCAGGCCCACCGTGGAGCGCGGACGCCCGAGCTGGTGCTACGGCACGCCGGGCATCGCCCGTGCACTCCAACTCGCCGGTACGGCACTGGGAGAGGACGAGTGGCTGGACAACGCGGCCCGCGCGATGAGGGCGCTCTTCTCCCACCCCGACCGGCTGCGCGGGCTTGAGGACGCGGGCCTCTGCCACGGCCTTGCCGGACTGATGCAGACCGCCGGGCGCATGGCCGCCGATCTGGACGACGCCTCACTGTCCGCGCGAGCCGACGAACTCGCCGAGCGGCTGTGCGCCCGCTTCGACCCCGCGTCGGCCTTCGGCTTCCCCACCGTCCCCGCGCCTCCGCACCGACCGGAACCACTCGACTCCCCGGCATACCTCGAAGGTGCCGCCGGAGTCGCCCTCGCCCTGCACGACCGGATCACCCGGCCGCCCGCATCTGACGGCGACGACCTCCCCTGGGACGCCGCCCTGCTCCTGGCTTGACTGCTCGGCGGAGGAGATCCGGTTCAACGAGAGCTTTCGCGGGGCGTCGGCCCACTCCTGCGCGTTCTCCGCCGCGTACTGCCCGCGTGTGCCGGAGTGCCCGCCACCCCTCGCCCAAGGGGAACGCGTCACGGAACGGCCCGCTGCACCACGACGGTGCTGCTCACCACCAGTACCTGGGGCGCTGACCGGGTCGGCCGACCGTTGAGTTGGTGTGATCAAGAGCACAGAGTCCGACATCGGCGCCGTCTCCCTCGTACGGGTGGTGACTGCCCCTGCTCGCGGCACTGGATACTCGATCCGTCACATGATCGATTCGCGGCTCGGTGGTTGCCGTGCCGAACCCACCTCAGAAGGCAGATCCCAGCGTGTTCCAGGAAACCCCGATCTTCAATCGCCTTGTCGCTGAGCGCGGTGACGTGCCGGCTCAGGCTCGTGGTGAAGCCGACCGCATACGCCACGAGCTGGCGCGAGTCCTGCCCACCGCTCCCTGGCCCGCCGCCCCCACGGCCCGGCAGCAGCCTCACCTGCCTGGCGGAAGCGTCTCTTCGGCCGCCCTGTGAGACGCGCTCGCGCATGCGAGCGCCATGAGCAGGAAACGGCACCGAGTCGGTCAGCCGGCGTCCGGCAACCGGCCCGGACACCCGGTCTCGTTGCACTCACGGGCCGGGGCCGGCCACGCCCACGGTTTGATCTCGTCCAAGGGGGGAGGCCGGGGGCAGGCCGGTTGGTGCGTGGCTCGGGGCCGGTCACGCCGTCGACGGCGGCCTGCTCCCGGTCAGCCGGCCCTGTTGCACTTCTATCGGTGATGGACATGGAAAGGCAGGCGCTACGGAAGGAAGCCATGCCCATCCATACCGAGGCTGAGTTCACGGACGTGTACCGGGCTCACTACGAGGACGTGCTGCGGTTCGTGCGCCGCCGTGCCACTCGATGAACGTCGACGACATTGTGGGGGAGACGTTCCTCGCCGCGTGGCGCCGCCGGCGCGAACTCCCCGCACATCCGCGGCCGTGGCTGTTCGGCGTGGCCCGCAACGTGATGCTGAACGCGGACCGCAGCGCACGCCGACAGTCGGCCCTCGTGGTGCACATCCGGCAAGCCACCGAGGCGGGCTGCCACGAAACGGCGATCGACGCGACGGCCCAGGTGGACAGCCGGATCGACCTCGTCGCTGCCTGGCAGTCACTCACCCCGGCCGACCAGGAGGTCCTCGCGCTGCACGTCTGGGAGGAACTCAAGGCTCGGGACGCGGCCACGGTCCTCGGCTGCACCCGTGCGGCATACGCCATGCGCCTGACGCGTGCGAAGCGGCGTCTCGCCAGCCGTGTCAGACCTGCCGCCCCCGCCTCACCCGACCTCTCTCCGACGCACTGACAGGAGCTCCGCATGAGAAACGCTCTCCTCTCCCGCCTCACCGAACTCGACGCCGCACCGCGCACCGAACTCTCCGCCGCCGATCTCGACCGAAGGGAACGGCTGCTGCGGACGGTTCTGAGCGACACCGCCCGTCCCGGCCGTTCCGCCGTCGTCCCGTTTCGCCGGCCGCTGGTGCGCGGCATTGCGCTCACGGTGGCCGGCACACTGGCGGCAGGTGCCGCCCTGCTGGCCGTGCTGTCGGATCGGCCTGGGCCTGGGGGCTCCGGACCGTTGTCGGCGGCCCAAGTAGCCACCTGGACGGCCACTGCCACACCCACCGCCGGCGACGTGACTGATGCCGGCAGCGCGAAATCCTCCCCTCTGATCCGGTGCCTCAAGGAGACGAAGGAGGCTTCCGGGGAAGGAGGACCAGGAGAGCTCAGCAACACGGACATGCGTGGAACCATCGCCTCCATGATCATCACACGCCACGGCCACGCGGCGTACTGCCTGGCGGGATCCGATGGCTCGGGCGTCGCGGTGGCCATCGGCCCTGCGGTCGAAGTACCCGCGGACGGCGTCACGCTGGACGCGCAGGGCGCCCAGGGCGGCGGCTCCGCCAGGTTCCATTACGCGGTCGGATCGATGGGCTCCGACGTGAAGGAGATCACCGTTCGAGACCACCGGCGCACCGTCCATGCCACCGTGCGGCAAATCCGCACACTGCCGTACGGCCGGTGGACCGCCTGGTGGCCGGAGAGCGACTCCCACGACCAGCTCACCGGCACCACCATCACCGTCACCCTCAACGACGGCACGACTCGGACCGTCAACGGAAACTCGCTGATGAAGTAGGCAGGAGTTTTCCCCCCCCAGAGGTCGCCGCCCTCGTACTCGACAACTCGACCCGCGCAGCAGAAATGAAGATGATCGGAAGTCGACCAGGCCCCTAACCTGGCCGACATGACCTCACCTGCGTATCCGGCCAAGCCTGTGCCGGGCGACCGTATAGCCGTCATCTCGCCGGGGTCCGGACTGCCGGCGCTTTTCCCTCAGCCGCACGAGCTGGGGCTCAAGCGACTGCGCGAGGACTTCGGACTCGAACCGGTGGAGTACCCGGCGACGCGCAAAATGGGCTCCACCCCCAGGGAACGAGCCGACGACATCCACGCCGCGTTCGCCGATCCCACGGTCAAAGCGGTGATGGCCACCATCGGCGGCGACGACCAGATCACCGTGCTTCCCTTCCTGGACCGCGAGTTGATCCGCGCCAACCCCAAACCCTTCTTCGGAATGAGCGACAACACCAACCTGCTGGTCTTCCTGCACAACCTGGGCATCGTCGCCTACCACGGCGGCTGCCTGATGACCGAGCTCGGCCGCCCGTACGCACTCCACCCCATGACCGCAGATTCGGTACGCGCGGCCTTGTTCACCTCGGGCCCGTACGAACTCCGCCCCGCCCCGCGCTACCGTGACACCGCCCGTGACTGGGCCGACCCCGCCACCTTCGAGACGGAGCCGGACTCGCAGCCCGCCGACGGCTGGATCTGGCACCAGCCCGACCAATTCGTCGAGGGCCGCGCCTGGGGCGGCAACCTGGAAATCCTGTCATGGCTGCTGATGGCCGACCGCGAGATCGCACGCGACCCGGCCGTCTACGAGGGCGGCGTGCTGTTCCTGGAGACCTCGGAGGAGCTGCCGAGCGGGGAGGACGTCTTCCGGATCTTGCGCAACATGGGAGAACGGGGCCTGCTGGCGCGCTTCCCGGCCCTGTTGATGGGCCGCGCCAAAGCGTGGTCCTTCCAGCAGCCGAACAAGAACGACGACAAGCGGCGCTACGCCACTGAGCAGCGCGAAGCGGTGCTGCGCGCGCTGGCGACGTATGCCCCGCACACGATGGCGGTGTTCGACGTCGACTTCGGACACACCGATCCCCAACTGGTGATCCCGTACGGCGGGTGGATCAGCGTCGACGGCCCGGCGCAGCGGATCACGGTGACGTACTGACGGCGCTGGGGGTCGGGACCCGAGCCCGGCCTCGAAGGCGCATCCGGACTCCCTGACCCGCCCTCCGCGGGAGACACCTACGGGCGTGGCCTACCCGATCGATTCCCTCGGGCGATTCACCCTTTCGAGTGGAGCTTTGGCGGGAATTTCGGCCCTGTGGCACCATTCTCCGATGCCTCCGCGTTGCCCGCTCACCTCGCCCAGCACGACCGCGCTGGTCCTCCTACAACATGTAGTACTAGTGTGTGCTTGAGGAGCTGCCGCGTTCCCCCGTGCAGGGGCGCCCTGGTGTGTCGCTGGTCAGGATGGTTGGTTCCTTCATGCCGAGGAATGGCGTGAGACGACCTCACGGGTGTCCGAGCGTGCAACACATACACACCGACACTTGCCTGGAGGGCATGTGGCAACGACTGACACCCCGGCCGTGCAACCGTCCGTAGAGGTACTCATCAGTATCGTCCTGCCCGTCTACCAGGTGCAGGAGTATCTGGAGGAGTGCCTCGACTCGGTCCTCGGGGCGTCGCAGTCCTTCCAGGACATCGAGGTCGTGGCCGTGGACGACTGTTCCCCTGACGGCAGCGGTGCCCTGCTCGACGCGTACGCGGCCCGGGACCAGCGGCTGCGCGTGGTCCACCTGCCGCAGAACGTCGGCCTCGGCCGGGCGCGCGGCGAGGGACTGGCCCGGGCCCGTGGTGACTACGTGTGGTTCGTCGACAGCGACGACCGGCTGGCCGACGGGGCGCTCGCCGCGGTCGCCGAGCGGCTGAAGCGGACCGAGCCCGACGTGCTGCTCGTCGACCACGCCCTCCTCGGCCCGGAGGGAGGCGTGGAGCGCAACGTGCGTGCGCATCTGTTCCGGGACGCCCCCGAGACGTTCACGCTCGCGGAGCGCCCGAGTACCCTGGACCTCATCATGACCGCGTGGGGCAGGGTGCTGCGCCGCGAGTTCCTGCTGGGCCTGGACGTGGAATTCGGGCACGGGTACTACGAGGACATCTCCGTCACCTATCCCGTCCTGCTCGCGGCGCGCCGGCTCAGCATGCTCGACCGTGTCTGCTACCACTACCGGCGCGGGCGCGAGGGAGCGATCACCAACACCTCCAGCCCGAAGCACTTCGATCTCTTCGCCCAGTACGAGCGGATCTTCGCCTTCATCGACCGCGAGGCCGAGACCGCCGAGCCCTTCCGCAGGGCGGTGTTCGACCGGACCGTACGCCATGCGACGACGGTGCTCGCCACCCCGGGACTCGTGCCGGAGAGCATGCGGCGCGACTTCTTCCGGCAGGCGTCGGAGCACTTCCGGAGATTCCGGCCACGCGACTACTCCCACCCGTCCGGGCTGCGCGGCCTGCAGTACCGGCTGGTGGAGCGGGGCGCCTACCCCGCCTACGCGGCCCTGGAACCGGTGAACCGGCTTCGTCTCGCACTGCGTACCGCCCTCGGCCGGGCGCGTCGTGCGGCACGGCGGGCACCCCGCCTCGTGGCCACGGCGCTGCGGCGGGCCTACTACCGCGCTTGTCTGCTGCTACCCGTCGACGACAGCCTCGCCGTCTACGCCGCCTACTGGAACCGCGGCTACGCCTGCAACCCCGCGGCCGTCTACGAGAAGGCCCGCGAGCTCGCGCCCGGCATCCGCGGGGTGTGGGTGGTCGCCAGGGACAGGACGGCATCCATCCCGCCGGGGGTCGAGTACGTGGTGGACGGGTCGGCACGATGCCTGCGCACCATGGCGCGGGCCAAGTATCTGGTCAACAACGTCAACTTCCCTTACGAACTGCCCAAGCGGCGCGGCGCGGTACTGGTGCAGACACAGCACGGCACCCCCCTGAAGAAGATGGGAACCGACCTGCGGGACCACCCCGCAGCCGCACGCGGCATGAACTTCGACCGGCTGGTGGAGCAGTGCGGGCGATGGGACTTCCTGGTCTCGCCGAACCCGCACACCACCGAGGTGTTCACCAGGGTCTACCCCGGCGGCTACGAGGTACTTGAGACGGGGTATCCGCGCGTCGACCGGCTGGTCAACGCCTCGCTCGACGAGGTGAACCGGGTTCGGGACGAACTGGGCATCGCCCCTGGGCAGACCGCGGTCCTCTACGCGCCCACCCACCGCGACCACCAGGAGCAGGCGGCACCCCTGCTCGACGTGCGGCGGTTCGCCGATCAGCTCGGTGACGACCACGTCCTGCTGGTGCGTGCGCACTACTTCGACACCCCTGGGACCGTCCCGTCGCCGGGCGTCGTGGACGTCTCGTCCCACCCGTCGATCGAAGACCTGTGCATCGCTGCCGACGCACTGATCACCGACTACTCCTCGGTGATGTTCGACTACGCCGCCCTGGACCGGCCGATCGTGATCTACGCGCCCGACTGGGACACGTACCGCCGCGCACGAGGCGTCTACTTCGACCTCCTCGCCGAGGCGCCCGGAGCGGTCGCCACCACGCAGGAGCAACTCGCCGAGATCTTCCTCAGCGGCGAGTACACGGGGCCGCACATGGCCAAGCGGCGCTCCGGATTCCGGGCACGCTTCTGCCCCTACGACGACGGGCACGCGGCCGAACGCGTGGTGCGCAGCGTCTTCCTGCGAAAGCCGGCCGACACGAACGGACCGGTACCGGCGGGCAGTTGACCTCGTCGCCGTTCAGCGCCGCACGCGGCGGGCGATCCGTCCCGCGACAACGCGGCGCATCCCGGAAAGGCCATCCGTGACGCGCACGGCGAGGCAGCCACTGGTGGTGGCGTACGGCTGGAGCAACAGCACCCGTCCCCCGCGGCCCATCCGTACCAGCCGCCTGAGTCCGGATCCCGCGCGAAGTGGTCTCGTGGCCGACGCGCCGTCCCGGAAGGTCAGGGTCACCCAGGCATCCCAGGTGGTGATCGTGCCGCCTTCACAGAGCGCCGCCACGTCGGCAGTGACGACGGCACGCCAGCCGTGTCCGCCCGGCTCGGCTTCCCACGCTGCCTCGTACCGGTGTGCCGTGCCCGTCACCCGGTGCCGCAACTCGACGGCCGCCCGCTCCGGGTCGGCGTGCGCGGTCCTGCCGTAGAGGTCGGCCAGTCGTAGTTCGAGCACGAGGCGGCGACCCGCGCCCACGTTCCCGAGGACGTGGAAGGGCAGCAGTGCGACAGGGGTGTCGTCAAGACCGTCGAGCACGATCTCGTCCGCCGCCTCGGGGAGGGAACCCGCCTCGTCCCACAGCGGTCGCCGCGCGTCACCGGCGTACGGCGGCGCCAGCCGCGGCGGGTCGGCCGCCAGCTCGGCCAGCCGCCGGACGTCCACGGCATCCCGCTCGCGGCCGAGCAGCACCTCGGTACGCCAGCGGGCAGCGGGAGTGGCCCGGCGAACGGCCTCGGTCTCGAAGGCCCCCACGTGCTCACGGGCGATCCGCCACCAGGCGTCCTGGTACTCCGGCGTGCGCTGCGGCAGTTCGCGCAGATAGACAGCGAGATCGAACTCAAGGAATTTCGTCTGCGCGGCGATCAGCAGATCCTGGTCGCCGCTGTCCCGCATGATCTCCAGCACCTGCCGATGGGCGGCGACCCGGTCCTGCCAGTTCTGGATCAGGTTCCGGCGCAGCGAGATCGAAGCCTGGCCGGTGCCATAGCGCACATGCCAGATGTAGACGGTTTCGGGGGTGACGGCGAAGCGCGGCCCGGCCGCGTAGACACGCGCGGTGAACACGAAGTCCTCGTAGTGCGCGGCGCCGTCGGGGAAGCGGATCCGCCGGGACAGCAGGAAGTCACGGCGGTAGATCTTGTTCACCGACAGCGTGTCCCACAGCGTCCGCGGACGCCCGGCCACCCCGTCGTGCACCGACTCCGCCGTGAACAGCTGTTCCTGCCAGGGGATCTCACGTCCACCGGGCAGTTCGCGCCGCACGCACAGGCCTGCCGTCACGTCGGCGTCATGCCGGAGTGCGACGGCGAGGAGCGTGTCCACGGCCTTCGGCGGAAGCACGTCGTCGCTGTCGAGGAAGACGAGCCACGGGTGGCGGGCCGCGTCGATACCGTCGTTGCGCGGGGTGCCGCAGCCGCCGCTGTTGACCGCACGGCGTACGACGCGCACGCGCGGCTCGGCGGCCGCGAGCTGTGCCAGTACGTGAGGTGTGTCGTCGGTGGAAGCGTCGTCGACGACGACGACCTCGCCGACCGCATCACCCTGTGCGAGGGCCGAGGCCACCGCCTCCGCGACGTGCTCCGCGTCGTTGTAGGCGATGACCACCACCGTGACCGCCCCGTCGTGTGCGCTGGACAACTCTGCTCCCGTTCGTGCGGTCGTGACAGGCGCTCTCCGTCGTTGATGGAGCAGAGGACCCGGTGGGCGGCGCCCGATGAACTCCTACATTATGTAGGACTGGCCTGATGGGCTCCGGCACCGTGTGCGGCACGACAGTCGGCCGGCATGTCCGTGCGTTCCCCTCGCGCTGAGCAGCAGCCCTGGACCTGTCTGGGAACACCACCAGCCCACAAGGCACTCAACACCCTCCTCACTTCTCTCGGCTGACCGACCACGATGCGTCAGTCTCCGTCGGTGGCGGGCTGGATCTCGACGGTGAAGGCCGCGTCGGCGGGACCGGTGCCTTCCTCGCCCTCCCAGACGATCACGCGCACGTGCTTGCGGACGGCGCCCTCGCGGTCCCACTCGGTCACGAGGTCGGTGACGACGAGGGCGGCGACGTACTCGGCGTTCTCCTTCGGGTCGTCGGTGGTGACGGTTCCCCGCCAACGCCCTGGATCGTCGCCGTAGGGGCGCCACCCCTCGGAGCCGTGCGGCTCCTCCACCCGGTATGTCCAGTCCGTCTCGGTACTCATGGTGCCGATCCTGTCGCTTTCCCTGCGGCTGCCCGGTGATGCGAACGAGTGGAAGCGGGGTGTCGCCGGGCGAAGCATTCGCCGGCCTCTGCGGGCGGCCTCACGGAAGCCCCGAGCGGGCCGCCGATCCGACCCGCCCAAGGTCTTCCCTGTCCTTCCTACTCCGCGTCGTCCGCATGGAGTTCGAGTCGCTGGTGGACGAGACGGGCGAGGTGGTTCAGGGTTCGCCCGGTGGCCAGATCCGCCGGTGCGAGTCGGATGGCGAAGAGGTCTCGGGCCTGGACCAGGAAGTGTGTGCCGAGCAGGGAGTCGAGTCCGAAGTCGGTGACGGGGCGGGCGGGGTCCATGTCGGCGGGATCGGTCTGGAGGACGCCTGCCAGGAGGTGGGCCAGTCTGTCGGTGATCGTGCCGAGGGCCTTGTCCGCGGGCAGGGTGGCCAGCGTCCGCAGGAGTTCGTCGCGGGCGTCCGCGGAGGCCGCGGAGGTGGGCGGGAGCAGGGGCGCGAATCGGGGTGTGGACAGTGCGGGCAGCAGGTCGCGTACGGCGCCCCAGCGGTAGCGGCCCGCTCCGGCGACTTCGGTGCCTGCCGCCAGGAGGTGACCGGCGGTGGTCAGGACCTCGGCGGGGGTGAGGAGTTCGAGGCCGCGTTCCGTCATGACGGTTTCCATGGCGTTGCGGGCGACGTATCCGGTTTCGCCGATCGGTCCCCAGGCCAGTGCCGTGCCGGGCTGTCCGCAGGCGCGTCGGGCCCGGGCGAGGGCCTCCAGGTAGGCGTTGGCCGCGGCGTAGGCGGCTTGGCCGGGGTTGCCGATCGCGGCGGAGACGGAGGAGTGGGCGAGGAACAGGTCCAGGTCGTGGTCCTCGGTGAGGCGGTGAAGGACGGCCGCTCCCGTGGCCTTGGGTGAGAGCACGGCGGCGAATCGGGCGTCGGTGAGTTCCGACAGCGGGGCGTCGTCCATGTGCATGGCCGCGTGGACGACGCCGCGCAGCCGGTGTCCGGAGGCGTTCACGGTGTCGATGACCTGTCGCAGGGCGTCCTCGTCGGTGACGTCGGCGGCGTGGGCGGTGGCACGCACACCGCGTTCGGTGAGCTGCTGGAGCAGGGCGGGGGCTTCGGGGGCCTCGGGGCCACGACGGGACAGCAGGGCCAGGTGCCGGGCTCCGTGGTCGGCCAGCCAGTGGGCGGTGGCGGCGCCGAGCCCGCTCAGCCCGCCGGTGATCAGGTAGGTGCCGGTGCGGTCGAGGGCGGGGGTGCCGGGTGCGGGTTCGACGGGGACGGGTTCGTCGAGTGGGTCGAAGGAGATGACGATCTTGCCGGTGTGCCGGGAGTGCTGCAGGAGGTGGAAGGCTTCGTCGACGCGGGCGGCGGGGTAGACCGAGTGGGGCAGCGGGCGGTACGTGCCGGCGGCGATCTGTGATGCGCACGCGCCGGCGAGCCGGCTGCCTCGGGTTCGGTCCTGCATGACGGCGTCGAGGTTGAAGCCGATGAAGGTCAGGCTGCGGTGGAAGGGCCGGAGCGGCAGGGAGTTGTCGAGGAAGATGTCCTTCTTGCCGAGTTCGATGAACCGTCCGTTGGGGCGGAGCAGATCGACGTTGTGGGCGATCGCCTCGCCGCTGAGGGAGTTGACGACGACGTCCACGCCCTGTCCGCCGGTCAGCTCCCGTACCTGCGGAACGAAGTCCAGGCTGCGGGAGTCAAGGACGTGTTCGACGCCCAGGGTGCGCAGCAGGTCTCGCTTGGTCTCGGTCCCGGCGGTGGCGATGACGCGGGCGCCGCAGGCGCGGGCGCACTGCAGGACGGCCAGGCCGACCGCACCCGCTCCGCCGTGTACGAGCACGGTGTCCCCGGGGCCGAGGCGGCTCTGTTCGACGAGGGTGTGGTGGACGGTCAGGAAGGCGACGGGGAAGGTCGCTGCTTCGGTGAAGCTCATGTCCTCGGGGATACGGTGCAGGCCGTAGGCAGGGCTCGTCGCGTGGGAGGCGAGGCCGGCGGGGACGAGGCCGAAGACCCGGTCGCCGGGCTTGAGATGGTCAACGCCCGGCCCGACGGCGCAGACGACGCCGGCGCCGTCCGTGCCCAGGCCGCGGCTGAGGGGGCTGTTCTCGACTGCCTCGGGCGGCAGCAACCCATTGGCGCGCATGGGGTCGCGGTAGTTCAGGGCCACGGCCCGCATCTCGATGGCGACCTCGCCCGGCCCGGGCTCGACGATGTCCGTCTGCCGCCATACCAGGCGGCGATTCAGGCTCGGGTTGCGTACGTCCAGGATGAACGGTGTCGTGGCGGGGCGGGCCGGCAGCTCGTCGGCGGGGTGCTGGACGTGCCGGGGGACGAAGCGTCCCTGCGGGGTGAGAACGATCTCGTCCTCCCGGCCGTCTCCGGAGTCTGCGTGCGTGGCGAGGAGCTCTTCGGCCATGCGCTGGGCGTCGGCCAGGGCGTCGTCGGTGCGGTGGCAGGAGACGCGTCGTACGTGGAGGTCCGGGCGTTCGTTGGCGAGTGTGCGGCACGCCGCCCAGATGGCCGCGTCGTCCGGCTGCTCGGGTTGTTCAGGTGCCGGGAACAGGCCGGTCGGGCGGGTGATGAGCCAGAGGTGCGGGCTGGCTGTGCCCGGGAGGTTCTCGCAGGCGGTGGCCAGCGCACGCAGGAATGCGGCGCGGCGGACGGTTCGTGGGACGGTCTCGTGCGGGGCGGACGCGGCGAGCAGCAGCACGACGCGCGGGACTGTGTCCTTCGCCAGTACGGCGGTCCAGGTGGCCGCCTCGTCGGCCGCGGGGACGACCACGCCGTCGCCCAGCAGGGCGGCCAGCTCCTGTGCGGTCGGCACCTCGGTGGCGTCCTCGACGGCGACCACCCATGTGGCGGGCACCGGTCGCGGTGCGTGCGCGTCCGCAACGGTGTCGGGGCCGGCCGCGGCCAGAAGGACGGATCGGTCGTAGGGTCCGGTCTGCACCACCTGGGTGAAGCCGCACCGTTCCAGCAGCGGGACCCACTGATCACGGTCGAGTACGCGGGACGCAGGGCGCAGAGTGCGGTCGGCGCGCTCCCAGAAGTCCTCCGAAGCCGCGAACAGCACGGCTTGGAGCTGGGCATGGTGCGGTTCGGTGGCCAGCAGCTGTCCGCCCGGGGCCAGCAGCGTGCGCAGGTGCCGCAGGGTCGTGGCCAGATCGGCGGTGTCCTGTAGGGCATCGCCGGCAAGGACCAGGTCGAAGCCGCCTCGGGGCAGGTCCTGTCCGGCCGGACCGGCATTCAGGTCCACGGTGCGGTAGTCGACGAAGTCGTGGCGGCCGAAGCGGTGTTCGGCGCGGGTGAGGACACTGTCGTGGGGAGCGGTGCAGGTGTAACGGGTCCGGTCGGCCGGCAGCACGGGCAGGACTGCCGCCGTCAGGGCGCTGGTGGTCGCGCCGACCTCCAGGATCCGCAATGGTCGGTCGGCGGGCCAGCGGGCGACGATGTCGCCCAGCAGCGCCTGCACGACGCGGTGGGTGAAGCGGTGGGCGGGGCTGGTGTCCCGCATCTGCTCATAGGCGCTCTCCCCGGTCGACAGGAGCTCGCGTGGGTCGAGGCGTCCCCCGAGGACGTCGGGCAGGTGCCGCAGTTGCCGGTTGATGAGCAGCGTCTCGGCGCCGTACCCGGGATGGTCCTCCACCAGGCTGCGCAGCAGCGGCACGGCGCGGTCACCGGCGTCGGTCAACTGCCAGTTCTCGCCCGCTGTCCGGGCCAGGCCATGGCTGAGCAGCAGAGGCATCATCAGGCGCACCAGCCGCCGGTGCTGTGGCTGAAGGCCCCCGGTCACCAGGTCGTGCATCGCGAAAGGGGCTGCCGGATCGGTGAGAAGGCCGCGCAGCGTCCGGGCCCAGCAGCGGGCCGTGGCCTGTTCGGCGGCGGTGATGAAACGCTGGTGGCCGCTGTCGTCCAGGGCGGCGCGAGCGGCGGCGATGCGCGGCCCGGCCGCACGCGCCACCTCGCTCGGGGCGGGAAGCACAGAGGGCGGTGCGGGGCTGCCAGGGTGCGGGGCTGCCCTCAGGACGGTGCGCTGGACGGCCAGTGGGACGTGCTCGGTCAGCCCGCCGCGGCGGGTGCGGCAGCCGTCGATCTCGGCGGTGACGGTGCCGTCGGTGTCGGCGTAGGTGATGTCCCAGCAGATCTCGTTGGCGCTGCGGGTGCGGCGGCGCAGATGCACGATGCCCGTGGCGGCGGGGGTGCGCCATACGCGCACGGCCGCGAACACCGTCGGCAGGAAGGCGGCGGATTCCGTCGTCAGCTCGGACAGAGCCACGGTGGCCTGCAGCGGCGCGTCGAGCAGGACCGGGTGGGCGGTGTAGGCGTCGGCGGCGTGCCGGAGCCGATAGGAGAGAAGGACCTCGTCGTCGCCGACGTCCAGGCGGTCGATCAGCTGGAAGGCGGGGCCGCAGTTCAGCCCGATGCGATGGCAGGTCCGGTAGAAGTCCGGGCCGTCGATGTGCCGTTGACACCGCGTCCGCAGGGAGTCGACGTCGAGCGGTCGGGGTGCCGTGCCGAGCAGGCTGCGCACCCGCGCCCGTACGGCGGGCCGGCACTCGCCGCCGTGTTCCTCGCGCACGCTGATGGTCAGGGCGCCGTCGTCGGGGGTGACCGCGGTCTGCAGGGCGGCCGGCGTCGGGTCCGGCCACTGCAGGGACAGCAGACGGCCGATCTCCAGATGCCGCACCTCCACCGGCTGATCGAGGGCTCGGCGGCCCGCACTCAGCGCCATCTCGACGTAGGCGGCCGCCGGCATGAGCACGTCGTCGCCGATCTTGTGGTCACCCAGCCAGGGCACCAGCTGCGGCTCGACGGTGCCGTGCCAGACGGGGTGCGGGGCGGGCATCCGCTCACCGACCAGCGGATGGTCCAGCTCACCGGAGCCGCTGGTCCGTGCCACCCAGTCAGGGGCGCTGCCGTGCCAGTGCCGTTCGTGCTGCCACGGGTAGGCGGGCAGGTCCATGACGCGGCCCGGGCGGGGGAAGTGCTGCCGCCAGTCGGTCGTGGGGTCGGCGGCGAGCGCTGCGGCGACGGCGGCTGCGGCCTCGCGGCGGCCGTCGCCGTCACGGAGCAGGGTCGCGATGCAGGTGGCGTCCGTACGGCGCAGGTAGGGGCGTAGTACCGGGTGCGGGCCGATCTCGACCAGGACGCCCGCGTGCTCGGCCGTGAGGTGGCTGACGGCGTCGGCGAAGCGGACCGGCTCGCGGACGTTGCGCCACCAGTAGGGGGCGTCCAGTTCGCTGCCGGTCAGGGCGGTGCCGGTGACGGTGGAGACGAACGGGATCTTGGCGGCAGAAGGGGCGAGGCCGTCCAGCGCGGTACGCAGCGGCTCCTCGGTGGAGTCCATGGCGCGGCTGTGGAAGGCGTAGTCCAGGTCCAGCTCGCGGAAGAAGACGCCTCGGCCTGCCAGTTCGGCGCCCCAGGCGGCCAGCGCGTCGGCGCAGCCGGCGACTGTCACATCACGGTCGCTGTTGACACCGGCGATCTCCAACGCCCCACCACGGCGGAGCAGTTCCTCACGGGCCTGGTCCTCGGGCAGGCCGACGGCGGCCATGCGCCCCCGGCCCGCCGTGGTGCCCTGGGTGCGGCTGCGTTCGGCGATCACCAGCGCCGCCTGTTCCAGGGTCAGGGCCCCGGCGGCGTGGGCGGCGGCGACTTCTCCGACGCTGTGTCCGGCCACGGCGCGCGGCCGCAGGCCATGGGAGGCCAGCAGCGCGGTCAGGCCCACCTGCACGGCGAAGAGGGCCGGCTGGGCGATCTCGGTGCGCTGCCAGGCGCGGGGGGAGGGGGACGCGAGTTCCTTGGCCACCGACCAGCCCAGGTGCGGGGCCAGGGCCGTGTCCGCCTCTTCGACGGCCGCCCGGAAGGCCGGTTCGTGCTCCAGCAGGTCGGCGGCCATGCCTGGCCACTGCGAGCCGTTGCCGGAGTACACGAACGCGACGCCGCCCCGCGCACTCGTGCGCACGGTGGCTGCGTGGCCGGGCTGTCCGGCCGCGAGCTGGTCAAGTTGCCGGGCGGCGTCCTGCGGGTCGCGGGCCAGTACGGCGGCCCGGTGCGGGTGCGCGCTGCGCCGCACGGTGCTGGTGTGGGCGAGGTCGTAGAAGTCTTCGGGCCGCGCGGCGCGCAGGCGCTCTGCCATCCGGGCGGCCAGCTGGTCTCGTGCCTTCGCGGAACGGGCGGAGATCACCAGCGGCAGCGGGCGCGTGCTCGGTGCGGGGCCCACGTCGGCCTGAAGGGGCGCGGGCGGCAGGGTGACGATGGCGTGGGCGTTGGCTCCGCCGAAGCCGAAGGCGCTCACCCCCACGGCGGATCGTTCCCCCAGCGTCAAGGGGAGTGGTTCGACGGTGGGTGCCAGCTTGAGGCCGTCGAAGTCGATCGCGGGGTTGAGCGGAAGGGCATGCAGGGACGCCGGCGCCAGTCGATGACGCAGAACCAGGATCGCCTTCAGCAGGCCCGCCATCGCGGACGCGGGCTCCAGGTGACCCAGGTTCGTCTTCACCGAGCCGATGGGCAGTGCGCCGCTGCTGCGGTGCCGGCCGAGCGCCCGGCCGACGGCCTCGGCCTCCGCCGGGTCCCCGGCCGGGGTTCCGGTGCCGTGCGCCTCGAAGTACACCACGTCGTCCGCGCTGATCTCCGCCTCCGCGTACAGCGCACGCAGCAGCGCTTCCTGCGTCTCGCTGCTGGGCAGGACCATGCCGGTGCTGCGGCCGTCGGTGTTGTTGCCGGTGGCGGCCAGCACGGCGTGGACGCGGTCTCCGTCGGCCACCGCGTCCACCAGGCGTTTGAGGACGATCACCGCGCCGCCCTCCGCCCGCGCGAACCCGTCGGCGTCGGCGGAGAACGCCGCACAGCGCCCGCGGCGCGACAGCATGCCCGCATAGGAAAAGCCGGCGAAGGAATAGGGATTGGCCAGCACGTTGACGCCACCGACCAGGGCGACGCGGCTGGTGCCCTCGCGCAGGGTGCGGCACGCGCGGTCCAGCGCGACCATCGCGGACGAACAGGCGGTGTCGATCACCATGCTCGGTCCGCGCAGGTCGAAGGCGTACGACACCCGGTTCGCCGCGATCGACAGCGTCGCGCCGGGCATGGTGTGCGGACTCGTGTGGTCCTGCATCATCGCCAGCGTCGTGCCGTAGGCGGGGTCGGAGACACCCACGTAGACACAGGTGTCGGACCCCGCCAGCGACTCGGCCGGGATCGCCGCGTCGTCGAGCGCTTCGGCGGTCATCTCCAGCAACAGCCGCTGCTGGGGGTCGGTGTGGCGCGCCTCGGCGGGGGACATGCCGAAGTAGGCGGCGTCGAACGAGGCGACATCCGTGAGGAAACCGCCGGCGGCCGTGTAGCTGCGGCCGGGGCGCACGGCCCCCGGGTCGACCATCCTGTCCCTGGGAAGACGGTCGGCGGGCATCTCACCCACCATGTCCCGCCCTTCTCGCAACACGGTCCACAGTCCGTCCAGATCCGTGATTCCGCCGGGAAGCCGGCAGCCGGCACCCACCACCGCCACGGATCGCTCAAGCTGCGTCGCCACGTTTCCGCCTTCTCACACCGAATTGCAGACCTTGGGGTGATTCGGCATTGAAGAGCATCACGGAGGCGAAAGCCAATGCGGACCACTCGTTGGGGTGGAGAACCTCTCACCAGGTGCTTTGCGGGTCCGCCGCCGTGCGCTGCGCCGCTACGGTGGCGCGGTGCCCGAAGCCCGCCGTGCCCGCATCACTGCCGTCGCCGCTCACCTGCCGTCCCACTACCGGACCATGGACGAAGTCCGCGCCAAAATCGCCGAGACGGGCGGCTACGCCCCGCCCCCGGGCCTGCTGGAGGATCTCACCGGGGTACGCGGCGTCCATGTCCGGGAGGACGGCGAGAACGCCTCCGACCTTGCCGTGGCCGCCGCACGCACGGCACTCGACGAGGCCGGCCTGAAGATCGACGACGTGGACCTGCTGCTGTTCGCCGCGACGGCGCACGACCTGATCGAGCCCGCCACCTCTCACCTCGTGGCCGCGAAACTCGGTGCGTCCTGCCCGGTGTTCGACGTCAAGAACGCCTGCAACAGCGTCCTCAACGCCATGGAGGTGGCCGCGGCCTTCATCGCGGCAGGCCACCGCCGCACCGTGCTCATCGCCTGCGGGGAGGTCGGTTCCCTGGTCACGCGGTGGCACGCCCCCGACCGCCAGGCTCTGCTTCGGGCACTGCCGGGCTACACCGCGTCGGACGCCGGCGCCGCGATGGTCCTCACCGCCGGACCCGCGGGCGACGACGATCCCGGAGTACTGGCGATGCGCTTCGTCAGCAACTCCGCCGCCTGGCAGTCGTGCACCGTGGCCGGCGGGGGAACGATGCACAGCCGGTCGGTGCACGACGACCACACCACACTGCGTCTGAACGGAGACCTCCGCCAGGGCGCGCTCGACGTTCTCCCGGAGATCCTGACCGTCGCAGGCAGCGAACTCGACACGGCACGCGCCGGCGCCTTCATCGCCTTCCACCAGATCGCCATGCCGCAGTACCGGGAGGTGATCCAGCTGTTCTCCCTGCCTGAGCACAGATGCATGCCCGCCGTGCTCGAACACGGCAACGCCGCTGCGGCCTCCCTGCCACTGCAACTGGTCAAGGCCCGGGAAGCCGACCGTGTCGAGAGCGGGGACATCGTGACGATGCTCGGCCTGGCCAGCGGCTTCAGCTTCGGCCTGGCGCTGCTCCGATGGTGAGCGGCACGGCCGGCCGCGCCCCGGAACCCGCTCTCGCCCCGCCGACGCGAGAGGCCGTGATCGACCGGTTGATGCCGGGCTATCCACCGCCCCGTCACTGGCGGCGGGTCCCGTCCACCGGACAGCACTATCTGGACCTCGGCAGCGGTGATCCGGTGCTGTTCCTGCACGGCAACCCGTCATGGAGCTACGCCTGGCGCAAACTGGTCGGCCGTCTCTCGCCGCACGCCCGGTGCGTGGTACCGGACCTGCCCGGTTTCGGGATGTCCCGTCATCTCAGGCCGCCCGCCGGATGCCCGGACCCCTACCAGGCCCAACTCGACCACCTGGACACCCTCCACCGCCACCTGGCACAGGACCGAGAACTGCCCGAGCGGGGCTGGACGCTGGTCCTGCACGACTGGGGCGGCCCGCTCGGCATCGCCTGGGCCCTGCGGCACCCAGGCGTCGTGACCCGCCTGGTCGTCTGCAACACCGTCGCCTTCCCCTGGCCCGCCGGCTTTCAGCTCCCCTTCTATCTGCGCTGGATCCGCGACCATGCGCTGGTGTCCGGTTTCGTCCACCTCACCAACGCCTTCGCCCGCACCGCCGTTCACGCCGGGGTCCACCATCGGCTGCCCGCGGCCGAGCGCCGCGCCTTCCTGCGGCCGTATGCCCGCAGCGGCGAGCGCCGGGCCGTCGTCGACGCCATCCGCGCCATCCCGCGCGACAGCACCGACCCGGCCTGGCAACTGCTCGAACCCCCGAACCCCGACGCCGGCCTGGGCGCGGTGCCCATGCTCATCGGCTGGGGCATGCGCGACCCCGTGTTCACACCCCTCGTCCTGGAGGAATGGGCTCGCCGCTACCCGCACGCCGCCATCCACCGCTTCCCCGACGCCGGTCACTTCGTGATGGAGGACGCCGCCGGCGAACTCGGCGACCACATCCGCGACTTCTTGCGAGGGACCCCGTGACCGCCACCGCCCTGAACGTCACCGCACGCCTGTCACGCCTGGCCGAACAGCCCGAGGCCACCGCGCTCATCAGCTGCCGTAAGCAGACCGACCGCACCGTCCACCGAGGCGAACTGCTACGAGGCTGCCACGCCACCGCCCAGGCCCTGCGCGAGGCCGGGGTCCTCCCCGGCCACAAGGCCGTGGTCATGACACGCGACGCCTACGACCTCACAGCCGTGACCTACGCCCTGTGCTCCCTCGGCGCCGTCCCCGTCCTGATCGAGCCGCGCGCCGAAGTGGGCCGCTGCCTCAAGGAGATCGCCCCGGACGTCCTCATCGGCGAGCCTCTCGCCCACCTGGGACGCCGAGCACGGGGATGGGGCCGCCCCCATGTGCGGATCGCCCTGGTCACGGGCCGAACACCGCTCGCCCCGGGGCGTCGGCTGACGACTCAAGCGCCCGACGGCAGCGGGCCGTTGCCACGACTGGCGGAGCCCAGCGGCGACGACCTGGCCATGATCGCCTTCACCTCCGGCTCCACCGGCCGCCCCAGAGGAGCGGAATACCGCTACACCACCCTGACCGGGCAGCTCGACGCGCTGACCGGGCTGCTCACCCCCCGGGCCGACGACGTCCTCCTCGCGGGTTTCCTGCCGGTGGCCATGCTCGGCCCGCTCCTGGACCTGACCACCGTCGCCCCTGCCGTCAACCATCTGGCCCCGGCCCGCACACCGCCGAGGGAACTCGTCGAGCCGATCCTGAGGCACTCCGTCACCAAGATCCTCGCCTCGCCCGCCGTTCTCACCCTGATCGCCGCCCACTGCGCCCGCCACGGCATCACCCTGCCCTCGGTACGGCAGATCCTGTCCTTCGGCGCCCCGCTGCGCACCCGTCTCGCCGATGCGCTGCGCAAGGCCGTCCCGGACGACGCCGAACTCCTCAGCGTCTACGGCGCCACCGAGTGCCTGCCCGTCTCCGCGATCACCGACCACGACCTGCGGACCGCGCGCCCGCGGCCGCCCGCCGGGCAGGCCGGCACCTGCCTGGGCCGGCCGCTGCCCGGCCTCCACGCCCGGATCCTGGACGCCGACGCCACCGGACTCGGTGAGATCTCCGTCTGCGGCCCCACCGTCAGCCCCGCCTACCACGCACAGCCCGAGGCCGACGCCGCCACCAAGATCGAGACCGACCGTGGTGTGCTGCACCGCACCGGAGACCTCGGGCGGCTCGACGACCAGGGCCGGCTGTGGTTCCTCGGCCGCCGGGCGCACCTGGTCACCACCTCCGGCTCCTCGTTGACCACCGAAGACGTCGAGATCGTGACCGACACCGCCCCGGGCGTCTCGCGCACCGCCCTGGTCGGCGTCGGCCCGGCGGGGAGCCAACTGCCCGTCCTGTGCGTGGAAGTCCAGCCCTCCGCCGACCGTGCCACGGCGCTGGCCGCGGTACGCGCCGCCCTGACGGGCCACCCGGCAGCACACCGCATCGGCGCCCTGCTGCCGCACCCGGGCTTTCCCACCGACCCCCGGCACAACTCCAAGATCGACCGGCCGCGGCTGGCCGCCTGGGCCGCCAAGCGCCTGCGCGGGAGGCCGCGGTGAAAGTACTGGTCACCGGAGCAAGCGGCTTCCTGGGACGGGAGATCTGCCGGCAGCTGACAGCACGGGGCATCGCCACGTCCTCCCTGTGCCGCCGCCCCAGCACCCCGCTGGAACACCTGGGAGTCCAGCAGCACCTGGGTGATCTCACCGACGCGGGCGCGGTCTCCCGTGCCGTCGCCGGCTGCGACGCCGTCATCCACAATGCCGCACTGGCCGGGGTCAGCGGCCCGCCGGCGCCCTACTGGGCCACCAACGTCGGCGGTACCCGCCACGTGATCGAGCAGTGCCGCGCCCATCAGGTGCGCACCCTCGTGTACACCTCGACCGCCAGCGTCGTCTTCCGCCCCGGCGGTCTGGAGGGTGTCGCCGAGGATCTTCCCTACCCGCGTCGGCACCTGGCCGCCTACCCGGCCGCGAAAGCCCGTGCCGAGGCCCTCGTGCTGGCCGCCCACAGTCCCGAGCTGGCCACCGTCTCGCTGCGTCCGCACATCATCTGGGGCCCGGGCGACCCCCACTTCGCCCCGGCCCTGGCGAGGGCCGTCCTGGCCGGCCGCCTGCTGATGCCCGGGCACGGAGGAAACCTCGTGGACACCACGCATCTGCGCACCGCCGCCCACGCCCATCTCCTTGCCCTGGACCGTCTCCAGCAGCCCCCGGCGGCCGGCGGCCGTGCCTACTTCATCGGCCAGGACGACCCGCGTCCCCTGCGCGAGATCGTCCACCACTTCTTGGCAGCCGCCGGCATCGACGCCCGCTGGTGCGCCGTCCCACCCCGCCTCGCAACGGCCGCGGCCGCCGTCAGCGACACCTGGCTGCGCGTCATCCGCAGCCCTCGCACCCACGCCCTGAGCCGCTTCCTGGTCACCGAACTCCTGCAGCCGCACCACTTCGACCTCACCGCAGCACGCCGCGAGCTGGGCTTCGACCCGCCGATCGGGTTCGAGACCGGCCTCGCAGAGCTGACCCGGACCACCCCGTCCGCGCCGGACGACAGCAAGGAAACCTCATGCCGGAAACGCACCAGCTCCTCTGCTCCATCCTGACCAGCACCTTCCGCATCCCAGAAGACGAGATCCAGCCCCAGGCCACGCTGGAGGAACTGGGCCTGGACTCCCTGGCCCTGGCGGATCTGTGGCTCGTCATCCACGAGAGGTTCGGGGTGACGGTCACCGGCGAGCACGCCGCCCGCAGCACGACCATCACCGAGATCGTCGATCGCCTGGACATCCTGCGCGCGGAAGACACCGGGGCGGCGGCGTCCTCATGACAGCGCCCGTCGCCATCACCGGACTCGGCCTGCTCACCCCGGGCGGAGAGCACACCGATGCCACCTGGAACGCCGTGTGCCGCGGCGTGGGCACCGCGGCTCGCGATCCGGCGCTCGCCGGCCTGCCTGTCGACTTCTCCTGCCGCGTCCCCCTCACCCGGGACGCTCTGGACCAGCGCGTCGGACGCACGGCCTGGCGCATGTCGCGCAACGCGAAGCTGGCTGTGCTCGCCGCCCGCGAGGCGGTGCACGACGCCGGCCTCGATCCCGCGACATGGAACGGCGACCGGGTCGCCGTCGTCGTCGGCTGCGGGCTGGGTGCAGACGCAGTACGTGAAGAGCAGGGCAAGCGGCTGGACGAACGGGGACCCGACATGGTCTCCGCGCTCACCATCCCCCAGCTCGTCCCGAACATGGCGGCCGCAGAGGTGTCCATCGACCTCCACGCGCACGGCCCCAGTCTCGCCCCGGCCACCGCCTGCGCCTCCGGCGCCACCGCCATCGCGCTGGCCCGCGACCTGCTCGCATCCGGCCAGTGCGACGTCGCGGTGGCCGGGGCCACGGAAGCCGCCATCACCCCGCTCACCACCACGGCGTTCTGGCGTGCAGGCACCCTGTCCCGGCGCGCCGACGCGGTCACCGCTGCCTCCCGGCCCTTCGCCGCCGACCGCGACGGCTTCGTCTTCGGGGAAGGCGCCGGCGTCCTCGTCCTCGAACGGACCGAGGACGCCACCGCGCGCGGCGCCCACGTCCGCGCCCGGCTCGTGGGCTGCGGCAGCACCTCGGACGCCCACCACCCCACCGCGCCCGTCCCGGGCACCCCAGGCGCGGAGGCGGCCCTGCGCACCGCTCTGACCGATGCGGGGCTGGCCCCGCACGACGTCGACCACGTCAACGCCCACGGCACCTCCACACCACTGAACGACGCCGGTGAAGCGGCCATGATCGCCCGCGTACTGCCGCACCGCCCCAGCGTCACCGCCCCCAAAGGCGTGCTCGGCCACGGCTGCGGCGCGGCAGGCGCCGTCGAGGCGGTCCTGACCGTGCTCGCCATCCAGCACCGCACAGTGCCGCCGATCGCCAATCTCCAGGCCCCGGCGCCCGAATTCGACATCGACTGCGTCACCGGACAACCACGTCAGCAGGACATCCGCGTCGCCGTCAGCAATTCCTTCGGCTTCGGCGGCCACAACGTCGTCCTCGCCCTGGCCACATCGTCCTGACGACACCGCGGCCCATCTGCACCCGGCCCGCCGAGACGAACTGCCCTGGAACGCCACATGCCTTGAAGGACCCACCATGAAAAGGCCTCCGCGTGAACCCGCCGCGTCCCGTACGGGCGCGTCCGTCCCATGGAGGCTGAGCGAGGCGGTGACGGGTCTCCTCGTCCGCACCGTGGTGCTGGCGTACGAGGCATGGCTGCATGTCCTCTCCCGCGACAAGACCGGACGCCGTACCGTGAGGCGCCCGCGGACATGAACGTCCGGGTCGTGGCGTGTCGGGGGTCGGGCCCGTCGGTGTGCGTCGCCGGCGGCGGATCTCCATCGACAAGCAGAGCCTCACGCCGTACCACGCGCTGGTGGAGACCGCCGAGGCGGTACGGTGACACGCCGGAGCGCCTCGCTGGTCACGCCGCCTCGCTGTAGTGGCTTGTGGGGCGCAGGAACGTCGACCAGCCGCCCGCCGGCCTCTCGCCGACCTGGAGGCTGCGCAGTTTCGTGAGCGTCTCGGGCTCCTGGGCGTCGAGCCAGTCGACGAACTGCCGGAACGAGACCAGGCGGACGTCCTCGCGGCCGGCGATCTGCTTGAGCGCCTCCTCGGCCGCGTCCATGTAGATGCCGCCGTTCCACTGCTCGAAGTGGTTGCCGATGAACAGCGGCGCCCGGTTGGTCGCGTACGCGCGCTCGAACCCGGCCACGTACGCCTGTGTCGCCTGGGCGCGCCAGAAGGGGTAGTTGTACGACGGTGCCCGCGTCGTGTTCAGGGACTGGTTCGCCAGCATGTTGTAGTCCATGGAGAGCACCTCGAACCTGTGGCCCGGGAAGGGGATGCTCTGCAGCGGCAGGTCCCAGACGCCGCCGCGCCTCCTCGGCCAGCGCTGGAGCCCGCCGGGGGAGGAGGCGTCGTAGCGCCAGCCCAGCTCCTGGGCGACCGGCAGCAGGTTGGCCTGTCCGAGCAGGCACGGGGTGCGCCCGCCGATCAGTTCCTTGTCGTAGTCGAAGGGGAGCGGTGGTTCGCTGTCCCACCCGGTGTGTGTGCGCCAGGAGGTGACGAAGGCGCGGGCCTGGTCGATCTCGGAACGCCACTGCGCCGGGGTCCAGCCGGCCACCGAGCCGGGGCCGGCGCAGAAGTGGCCGTTGAAGTGCGTGCCGATCTCATGGCCGTCGAGCCAGGCCTGACGCACGTAGGTCAGGGTCTCCTTGAGGTGATGGTCGGTGAGGTAGCCGATGTCCGAGGCGCCGACGGGGTTGTTCGGCGGCCGGTACAGCCGCTTCTTGTCCTCCGGCAGCAGATAGAGGCCGGAGAGGAAGAAGGTCATGTGTGCGCCGTGGTCCTGGGCGAGCCGCAGGAAGCGCGGGAACAGGCCGGTGCCCAACTCGCCGGCGCCGTCCCAGGAGAACACCACGAACTGCGGCGGGGTCCGGCCGGGTTCGAGGGGAGTGGGCGGGGGCGGCTGGTGGGGCTGCGGTCCGGTGTACGACGTCGAGCCGTCCCCGAGCAGCCGTGGCGCCGCCTCCGGCCCCTCGTGGCCGTCGTTGCGGTCCTGACCTCCGCATCCGGTCATCGAGGCGGCGGCCACACCGACACCGGCACCGAGCCCGAGCCGTGCCAGGCCCCGGCGGCTGATTCCACTCATCGCCCATCCCAACCCGCGCCCTTCCGCGACGCGTTGTGCGCCCCCTCGGTCAAGAATCCGAACACCTCGCACCATAGAACTGATAAACCGACAAATAGTTCATTTGGGTCGGTGTGGCGCGCAAAAGGGAGGCCATCGCCTCGGTGTGCCGGTCCGTCAGCGGAACGCCGCCGCATTGCGTGCCGCCCAGGCCGCGAAGGGTGTCGCCGGGCGGCCGAGCAGGCGGGCCACGTCGCCGGTGGGTGTCCGCTCCTGCGGGGTGGGCGTGCCGAGGATGGCGAGTGTGCCGTCGGCCACCGCGGGCGGCATGAACGCGAGCATCTGCGTGCGGGCCTCCTCGGGGCTCTGTTCCGTGAAGGTCACCGGCTCTCCCAGTGCCTCGGCGAGGGCGGCCGCGCGCTGTCGCGGTGTGAGGGGTTCCGGGCCGGTCAGGGTGTAGGTCTCGCCGGTGTGTCCGTCCTCGCGCAACGCGACCGCCGCCACCGCCGCGACATCGGCCGGGTCGACGAACGGCAGCGCCACGTCGGCGAAGGGCGCGGCGGCCGTACGGTGGCGGCGGACCGGTTCCGCCCAGGCGAGCGCGTTGGAGGCGAGGCCGCCCGAGCGCAGGACGGTGAAGGGCAGTCCGGAGCCGGCGACCGCGGTCTCGAAGGCCGCCGCCTGCGGGTATGCCCCGGGCCGGGTGCCCACGCCCTGTGAGGACAGCAGTACCGCCTTCGTCACCCCGGCTGCCGCGGCCGTGCGCAGGAGGCCTTCCGGGTTCTCGCCCGCCACCAGCAGGAACAGGGACTTCGCGCCGTCCAGGGCAGGCGCGAGACTCTCCGGCTTCCCGAGGTCGGCGGACACGGCCCGGACTCCCGGCGGGACGGCATCGCCACCGATGTGCCGTGCGACGGCCGTCACCGTCTCCCCGGCCTCGGTCAGTTCGGCGACCAGTGCTCGGCCCACGTTCCCCGTGGCGCCCGTGACGACGATCATGGTCTGTTCCCCCTGAGTTAGTTAGTTGACTGACTAAGTCGAGACATTAGCCGGATCCCGGCTCGCTGTCTATCCTCAGTCAGGTGACTGACTCGGATTCCGCCACCCGGGAGAAGGCCGCGCGGCCGGACCGGGGCGGCAAGCGTGAGCGCCTGGTGCGGGCGGCCGTCCAGGTCTTCCACGAGCAGGGCGTGGAGAAGACCACGCTCGGCGACATCGCCCGCGCGGCCGAGGTGCCGCTCGGCAATGTCTACTACTACTTCAAGACCAAGGACCTGCTGGTCGAGGCCGCGGTGGACGCCCACTGCGCCCAACTCGACGCCCTGACAGGGCAGTTGGGTGCCCTCCCGGACCCGGCCGCCCGGCTGAAGGCGCTCGTCGCCGGCTGGGTCGACCAGCGCGAGACCGCCGCCCGCTTCGGCTGCCCCTTCGGCACCCTCGCCACCGAACTGGACAAGCGCGACGACGGACTGGACCTCGCCGCCGCCAAGGTCATGCGCGCCCTGCTCGACTGGGTGGAGTCCCAGTTCGCCCAGCTCGGCCGCGCCGACGCCGCCGCGCTCGCCGTCGAACTCGTCGCGGCCTACCAGGGCATGTCCGTCCTCACCAACACCCTGCGCGATCCCGGCCTGATGGCGGCCCAGGGGGAGCGTCTGCAGTCCTGGATCGACGGGATCGCCGCGGGGCGGTAGCGGCCGAGCGTGATCAGCCCCGGGGAACCGGTGTCACGCCGCCGTCTGCCGTTGCTCCGCGGCCACCGGCACCGTGGTGATGTTCTGGACGGCACGGCTGAGGACCACCACGCCCGCGACGATCAGCAGGGCGCCGCAGGCTTCCGGCACGAGCCACCAGCCCAGGCGGATCCGCTCGTCGAACAGGGTCATGCCGAGCGTCAGGCTCACCATCGCGTCACCGATGGTGAGCGCCGGCTGCGCGGCGACCAGGGGGCCGGCCTGGAGCGCGTTCTCCAGCAGGATCACGGAGGCGACCCCGGCGAGCGCGAAGCCGTACGTCTGCCAGGCGCGCAGGAAGGCCGCGAAGCCGTGGTCGGCGAAGGTGCCGCTGGCCGACTTCAGCAGCGCGGCGGTCAGGGCGTTGCCGGTCGCGGAGGCGGCCGCGAACAGCGCGGCGCGCCGGGCCGGCGCGTGGCCCCGGCCGGCCAGCAGCACGGCCGCAGCCATTCCGCCGACGCACACGGACAGGGCCGGGATCCAGCGGGTGAGCGGCGCGTGGTCCGTGGCCCCGTGCGGGGCGGCCGCGATCAGCAGGACCGCGAGGCCCGCCACACAGCCGCCCACGCCCCACCAGCCCGAGCGCGGCATCCGCTTGTGCATCAGCGGGGCGGCGACCAGCAGCGCGAACGGCAGTTCCAGGATGAACAGCGGCTGGACCAGTGCGAGCGGGCCGTTGACCAGGGCGAGGCTCTGGAACAGCGCGGCGCAGACCACCCCGGCCATGCCGATCATCCAGAAGGGCTGCCGCGCCAGCTCCGCGAGCAGACGGATCCCGCTCCTGCGGGACGTGGACGCCGCCTTGCGCTGGAAGGCGGTGCCCACGGCGTTGCTCGCCGCTCCCGCGACGGCGAACGCCGCGGCCAGTACGATCACGGCCGTCTCCTGCCTGCCGGGCACCTCCCGGTCCCGGAGGAGCCTCGGATCTCTTCAGCCTACGGAAGGCACGGCCCGTGTGCCGGGTCGGCCGTGGGACAGGATCACCGACCGGCCGCCGCCGACCACGTGGCAGCTGCCGTGGACGAAGGAGGCGCGGTCGGGGGCCGACGGCGTTGACGCGGACGCGGCCCCGCCCGGTGAGTGCCCGGCGGGGCCGCGTGGAGGGGGCGCGGTGGATCAGGCGACGCTCAGGTCGTCGGCGTACACCGCGCCCTGGCCGTACCAGCCGTGCACGTACACCGTGACCGTGCCCGAGGAGCCGGTGGTGAACGGGACGGTCAGTTTCGACCACGACGAGGGCGAGGCCCAGGTGCTGGCCGTGGCGCCTCCGCTGACGCCGAGGTAGGCGTACGGGCCCTGGACCCAGCCGCTCAGCGTGTAGGAGGTGTCGGGCTTCAGGGTGAGGGTCTGCGCGCACTGGCCGGTCTGCGAGGCCGAGGGTGCGGTCTTCAGGGCGTGGGAGCCGCCGTGCACGGGCGAGGCGACCACGGTCGCGCCGCTGTCACAGGTCCAGGGGGCGAGCGAGCCGGTCTCGAAGTCGGCGTTGGCGAGCGCGGTCGTGCCGCCGCCGGAGCCGTTCACGGTCAGGGTGAGGGAGGAGCTGTGCGAGACCGAGCCGGCCGTGCCGGTGACCGTCAGGGTGTAGGTGCCCGGTGCCGTCGAGGAGCTGGTCCGCACACTGAGGGTGGAGGTGCCGCCCGCGGTGACGGAGGCCGGGCTGAGGGAGGCGGTCACTCCGCTCGGCGCGCCGCTCACGGCCAGGTTCACGCTCTGGGCGCTGCCCGAGGTCACCGACGTCTTCACGGTCGCCGTCGTCGAGCCGCCGGGGTCGACCGACGCGGTGGTGGGGGAGAGGGAGACGCTGAAGTCGTTGGCCGGCGGGGTCGTCGTACCGCCGGTGAAGGGCGCGAAGGTGTGGCTGAAGTACCAGGTGTCCTGGGCGATGCCGGAGCAGCTGTCGGAGCCTCCGGTGCCGGGGCAGCCGCCGTTGTCGCGCTGGAGGGCCCAGAAGGAGAGGGTGTTGATGCCCTTGGCGACCGCCCAGTCGTAGACACTCGTCGCGTCGGCGGTGGTGAAGGTCTCGGCCGCGCCGTAGTCGTCGATGCCCGGCATCTCGGTGACGCCGATCGAGTTCCACAGCTGACTGTCCGACATGTTCGGGTACAGCGAGGCGAGTTGGTCGTGCAGTCCGCTCGCCGCCGTCTGGGTGTCGGTCGCCATGTGGTGGGCGGCGCCGTCGTAGTAGTCGAACGTCATGATGTTGACGACGTCGATCCTGGCGCCCGCGTTCTTCGCGCTGCGCAGCACGGCGAGCCCGCTGTCGGCGAGTCCGCTCGTGGTGGTCGGCAGGGTGTACGAGAACTGCACCGAGCGCCCGTTGGCGGCGGCCCAGTCCTGGACCTTCTTGATGGCCTGGTTGCGGCGGTCGATGCCGGCGGTGTTCGTCAGCGAGTTGTCCTCGACGTCCATGTCGAGCCGGGACACGTCGTAGGTCGTGATGATCTTCTCGTAGGCCGCGGCGACGGAGTCCACGTTCGTACAGCTGTCGGCGATCTCGGTGCCGCCGTTGTCGGCCGCGTAGCCGCCGAGCGAGGGGATCACGTCGCCGCCGCGCGAGCGGATGGTGGCGAAGTCGGAGCCGAAGACGGAGGCGTCGACCGGGGTGCCGGCGGCGCCGTTCCAGTACGGCGTGCAGGAGCCCTTTGTGTCGGCTTGGAGGAACGCCATGGTCAGGTACTTGGCGCCGGATGCCTGCGCGAGCGCGGCGGGGCTGTCGCCGTTGTAGGCCTCGAAGTAGGGTGCGAAGACGTGGGTGGGCAGCGGGGTCGCCGCCTGGGCCGTGCCGGTGGCCCCCAGGGCCAGCCCCGCGGAGGCGGCCAGGGTGGCCACGCCGTCGAGCAGGGCGCGTACGGATCTCGGACGTGTCATCGGGTACTCCCGGATAGCGAACGACAGTCGATCGAACGACGGGCGGTCGAACGGGTCGAGCAGCCCGGCCGGGCTATTGGTCTAGGCCATGATTGGTCTGGACCAAAACTTCGGTCAAGGGCTGGGGGTCGCCTTTTGCACGTTCATGAGGGAGTCAACCGTCCGGGCCGATATGGATATTGACGGCACGTCACGCGAGATCCCGTCGGGTCGGCGCTCAGCTGGCCCGGGTGCCGCCGCCGCGCCGGATGCGGCCCAGCAGATCCCGGTGATAGGCGGCGAGCTGCCCGGCGGGCACCGGAGCCGGACTGCCGCTCAGGGTGTACCAGTTGTCGCTGTCGAAGGGCTGGACGGCGACGCGCGCGCTGTGGCCGTCGGGCCGCAGGATGGTCGCGACGGTCAGTTCGCCGGTGAGGACACCGGCCTCGTCGGTCAGCGCGCCACCGGGGCCTGCGGTGACGCGGTCGACGTAACTGTTGATGCTGGGCGGCTGGTTCATGACCCGCACGCTTTCATCAACCCGGCCTGTGTGTCTGCTCTCTGACGGTGTGTCGGCAGTGGGTTCCGCAGGTCTCAGCCGAACAGCGGGAACCGGTCCGCCGCCGGGCCCAGGGCGGCGTGCTCCGCCGCGGTGAGCGGAGCCCGGCCGGTGCCCACACGCGCGTAGTGTCCGTCGCTCCACTGCGGGAGCGCGGGCCGGCCCAGCAGACCGTCCAGGGTGGCGCGCACCGCTGCCAGCCCCTCGGGCGCCGGGCCCGGGGCGTGCGGGAGGCCGACGGTCAGGTCCAGGTGGTGGACGGTCGCCTCCACCGCGAGGGTGGTCAGCAGGTCCCCGGCGGTCAGCACATGTCCCTGGGTCGCCACACGCCGGTCGGGATCGGCCGCGTCCCCGGCGTGCACGGCCGCCGCCAGTGTCTCCAGGTACACGCCCCGCAGCTGTCCCCAGTCCAGGAACATGCTCGCACTCACCCGTGCCCAGCGGCGGCCGTTCGCCGCCCCGACGGGGTTCGGCCGCCAGTCCCGCCAGTACGTCACCGCGTCCCGGTCCGCCGGGCGCGGCGACGGTGTGTGCAGGGCCACCAGCCCGCGCTGGGCGTCACCGAGGCAGTGGAAGACCAGATCGCGGACCGCCCAGCCGGTACACCCGCTCGGCCGCCACGACTCCTCGTCACCCAGGTCCCTGACGACGTCCGCGGCGGCTTCGTACGCCGCGCGCAGCACCCGTGCTCCGGTGTCCATCACGCCCCCTGTCCTTCTGCCCGCCGGCCGCCCAGGGTGTCACACCCTGCTCGACGTCGCCGTGTCCCCGGACAGGCGCTGGGCGACGTAGATCGGGAGCGCGGACAGCAGGACGAGGACGGCCGCCACCACGTTGACCACCGGTGCCTGCTGCGGCCGGGTCATGTTGTCGAAGATCCAGATGGGCAGCGTCTCGATCCCCGGGCCCGCCGTGAACGTGGTGACCACGATCTCGTCGAAGGACAGCGCGAACGCGAGCAGCCCGCCCGCCAGCAGCGCGGAGCGGACCAGCGGGAAGGTGACGTCGGCGAAGGCGCGGAAGCTGGTCGCGCCGAGGTCCATGGCCGCCTCCTCGTACGAGGCCGCCGTACGGCGCAGCCGGGCCGCCACGTTGTTGAAGACGACCACGATGCAGAAGGTGGCGTGGCCGACGATCACCGTGAACAGCCCGAGGCCCACGCCGAGCGGCTGCAGGACCGTGCCGAAGGCCGAGTTGAGGGCGATGCCGGTGACGATGCCGGGCAGCGCGATCGGCAGGACCACGACGAACGAGACCGCGTCCCGGCCGAAGAAGCGGTGCCGGGTCACGGCGAACGCGATGAGCGTGCCGAGCACGAGCGCGATCGCGGTGGCCCCGAGGCCCGCCTTCACCGAGACCCACAGGGCCTGCCGCGCACCGGAGTTGTGCACGGCCACCGACCACCAGTGCCCGGTCAGCCCGGGCGGCGGCCAGCTCGCGCTGCGGTCGGGGCTGAAGGAGTTGACGAGGACGAGCAGCAGCGGCACGTAGATCACCGCGAAACCGAGCGCGGCGCCGGCGCGCAGGGCGATGCGCGCGGTGCGGCCGAGATGCATGGCACTCTTCCTTCCGGCAGGGGGTTCAGAGGCTGTTGAGGGCACCGGTGCGGCGGATCGCCAGCAGGTACAGGACGATCACGACGACGGGGACGGTGCCGAGCGCGGCGGCCATCGGCAGGTTGAGCTCGATGTTGGAGTACACGAGATTGCCGATCAGCTGCGTCTTGCCGCCGACGATCTGCACGGTGATGTAGTCGCCGAGGCTCAGCGAGAAGGTGAACACCGAGCCTGCCGCGACCGACGGCAGCACCATCGGCAGCACCACCGAGCGGAAGGTCCGCCCGGCCCGCGCCCCGAGGTCGGCCGACGCGTCGAGCAGGCTCGCCGGGAGCTGGGCGAGGGCCGTGTGGACCGGCAGGATCATGTACGGCAGCCACAGGTACGTCAGGGTCAGGACCGTGGCCGGCAGGCCGAAGCCGGGCCCGCTCAGTCCGAACGGCGCCAGCAGCCAGTCGGCGAGGCCGCCCTGGGAGAGGATCAGCCGCCAGGCGTACACCTTCACCAGGTAACTCGCCCACAGCGGGGTGAGGATGGCCACCACGAGCAGTGGCCGCCACCGGGGCCTCGCCACGCGCGCCGTGTAGAAGGCGACCGGGAAGGCGAGCACCACGCACAGGGCGGTCACCGCGAGCGCCACGCCGACGCTGCGCCAGACGACCTCGCGGAAGACGGGCGTGGTGAACAGCTCGTGGAAGTTGTCCGTCGTCCAGACCCGCACCACCTGCGAGGTGAAGGAGTTCGTCGTCCAGAACGCGGAGGCGAACAGCACCGCCAGCGAGCCGAGATAGAGGACGGCCAGCCACAGCAGCGGGGCGCAGAGCAGCAGGGCGAGGCGCAGCCGGGGTCTGCGGTGCAGGCTTCCGGCGAGCCGCCGGAGGGTGCCCCGGCCGGCGGCGGTGCCCGCGTCGGTCGCCACGGCTCAGCCCTTGATCTCGGTCCAGGCCTGCACCCACCGGTCGTACGGCACGCAACTCACGTCCTTGCGGCCGTCGAGGCACTGCGCGATGGGTGTGTTCCAGAAGGCGATCTTCTTCCAGTAGCCCTCGTCGGCGGCGTGGTAGACCGTGCAGAAGTTCTTGTCGCTGGTCTCGGCGCAGGCCCTGGAGTTCGCCGGGGCCTCCCCGAAGTACTCGGCGACCTGGGCGTTGACCTTCGGCGAGACGATCCAGTTCAGCCATTTGTAGGCGCAGTTGGGGTGCTTGGCCTTGCTGGAGACCATCCAGGTGTCGGACCAGCCGGTCGACCCCTCCTTCGGCACGAATGCCTTCACCTTCGCGCCCTCGGAGGCGGCGAGGTTGGCGATCACCTGCCAGGTGGTGCCGACCACCGAGTCACCGCTCTTGAACGCGGAGACCTCCTTCAGATAGTCGCTCCAGTACTCGCCGACGCTTCTGTTCTGCTGCTTGAGCAGGGACACGGCCGCGTCGAACTGCTTCTGGTCGAGCGCGTAGGGGTCCTGGATCTTCAACTGTGGCTTGGTGGCCTTGAGATAGAGGGCCGCGTCGGCGATGTAGATCGGGGAGTCGTAGGCGGTGACATGGCCCTTGTGGCGTGCCGCGTCCTCGAAGACCGCCGACCAGGAGGTGGGCGCGGGCCTGACCTTCTCGGTGTTGTACATCAGCAGGTTGGCGCCCCGGCCGTGCGGGATGCCGTACATCTGGCCCCTCACCGAGTTCCAGGCGCCGTTCTTCAACCCGGCGAAGACGTCCTTGTAGTTGGGGACGAGCGCGGTGTTGACGGGGGCCGCGTCGCCGGAGGCGATCAGGCGCAGGGAGGCGTCGCCGGAGGCGGAGACGGCGTCGTACTCGCCGGTCTTCATCAGCTTGACCATCTCGTCCGAGCTGGCGGCGACCTTGGAGTGCACCTGGCAGCCGGTCTGCTTCTCGAAGGCGTGGACCCAGTCGGCCTTGGGGTCGTTGGAGCCGTCCTCGACGTACCCGGCCCAGGCGATCAGATTCACCTGGCCCTCCGTCGCGCCGAGCTTCGCCGGGGCCTTGAGGTGAGGCGGGTTGAGTCCCGTGGCGGACGAGCCGCCCGAGCCGGAGGAGCCGCACGCGGCGGCGAGCAGCAGCGTGGCGGCCACCGCGGCGGCCCGGGGGATGCGGTTGAGACGCACGACGATCTCCAGGAAGGCGTAGGGACGGGAGCGGTCAGGAGGGCAGCCGTACGGCGTGCCGGTGGTGCCACGCCAGGCGCACCCGGGTGCCGCGGTAGCCGGCGACGTCCTCGGCGGAGGTCTCCAGGTTCTGCTGGAGCGCGGTGAGCCGGCCGCCGCCGTCCAGGTCGACCAGGAAGCGGGTGGCGTCGCCGAGGTAGATGACGTCGGCCACGGTGCCGGTGGCCGTGGCGTGGTCCGGCTCGTCGGCCTCGGCGGACTCCTTCAGCACGCGGATCTTCTCCGGCCGGATGTTGTACGTGCCCGGTGCGCCGACGATCCGGTGGGCCGTCTCGCCGTCGAGCAGGTTCGAGGTGCCGACGAAGGAGGCGACGAAAGGGGTCGCGGGGCGTTCGTATATCTCCGCGGGCGTGCCGACCTGGGCGATGCGGCCCTGGTCGAACACGGCGATGCGGTCGCTCATCGTCAGCGCCTCCTCCTGGTCGTGGGTGACGAAGACGAACGTGATGCCCACCTCCCGCTGGAGCGCCTTGAGTTCCACCTGCATCTGCTCGCGCAGCTTCAGGTCGAGGGCGCCGAGAGGCTCGTCGAGCAGCAGCACCCGGGGCCGGCCGACCAGGGCGCGGGCGAGCGCGACGCGCTGGCGCTGGCCGCCGGAGAGCCGGTCCGGGCGCCGCTGGCCGTAGCCCTCCAGGCGGACCTCGGCAAGGGCCTTGCGGGCGCGGACGAGGCGTTCCGCCTTGGGCACCCTGCGGACCTTCAGGCCGTAGGCGACGTTCTGCTCGACCGTCATGTGCGGGAACAGGGCGTAGTCCTGGAACACGGTGTGCACGTCCCGCTCGAACGGAGCGAGCCCGGTGACCTCCTGCCCGGCGAGTTCGATCCGGCCCCGGTCCGGGGTCTCGAAGCCGGCGACGAGCCGGAGCACCGTCGTCTTGCCGGACCCGGACGGGCCGAGCATGGAGAAGAACTCCCCGTCCCGGATCTCCAGGTCGACCCCGGCCACGGCGGTCGTCCCGCCGAACGACTTGTGCAGGTCGTGCAGCCGGATCGCCATTCCCTCCATACGGGAACCTTTCTGGCTCGCTCAACGTTGGCGCAAACATATGAAGTCATAGTTCATAGCTCAAGAGCCCCTTAGGGTAAAGCTTGAGTCAGTGCACGAGGTGGTGGCCGTGAAACAGGACGCAAGAGAGGGCGCCGCCCGCAAGGCCGTCTTCAGCCCGGTGGACAACCGGGCTCGCGTGGAGGCGGTGGTGCGCCGCATCGGCGACGCCATAGAGCTGGGCCTGATCGCCGACGGCGAGCAACTGCCCGGCGAGAGCGAACTGGCCGGACAGCTCGGCGTCTCCACGGTCACCCTGCGTGAGGCTCTCATGGCGCTGCGCCAGCAGGGCCTGGTCACCACCCGCCGGGGCCGCGGCGGCGGAAGCTTCGTCTCCGTGCCCGAAGTCCCCGCCGACGACCGCCTCAAGGCCCGGCTGCGCGGTTGGAGCACCGAGGAACTGCGCGACCTCGGCGACCACTGGGCCGCCCTGTCCGGCGCCGCCGCCCGCCTCGCCGCCCAGCGCACCGAACCCGACGACCTGCGCCAACTGCGCCGTACCGCCGATGAGTTGGCGCGCAGCGGGGACGCGGCGGCCCGCGGCAGGCTGTACGGCCGCTTCCACGTCGAACTCGCGGCCGCCGCCCAGTCCGCCCGGCTCACCCGCGAACAGGTCGCCCTCCAGAGCGAGATCGGCGCCCTGCTCTGCCTCGTCCTCGCCGACGACGCGTTTCGTGAAGAAGTTGCGGACCGCCACCGCGCCGTGATCTCCGCCGTGCAGGATGGGACCCACGAAAAGGCCGGCACGCTGGCCGAGCGGTGCGTCAGGGAGCCGGTGGCGCGGCTCGTCGCCGTCCGCCTCGGGCTCTGACCGCGCCGCGTCCGGTTCCCGTCCGCTGGAGGACACCATGGGCTGGAGCCCCCCGCTCGCCACCCTGGACACGGACCCGGAGACGTGGGTGGCCGCGCAGGTGGGCGGCGCGCTGGAGGCCGTCTTCGACACGGTCGCCGCGATCCGCGCCGAGACCGAGGACCTGCTGCGCCGGGCGACCGCCGAGGAACGGCGGCCCGCCAGCGCCGACCTCGCCGCCCTGCGCCCCGGACTGCACCGGCAGCTGACCCACGAGGACCTGGTCTCCGGCGCCGGCTTCGTCGCGGCGCCCGGCCTGCTCGGCGACGTACCCGCCTGGCTGGAGTGGTGGCAGTCGGGCGCCGACGGCGCGGTGCGCCCGCTCCACCTCGACCTCGACTCCGGGCAGTCGGCGTACGCCGACTACACCCACTGGGACTGGTTCGCGCTGCCCCGGGACACCGGGCGCCGGGCCGTCGCCGGACCCTACGTCGACTACCTCTGCTCCGACGAGTACAGCCTCACGCTGTCCGAACCGGTCCTCGTCCAGGGCCGGTTCGCCGGAGTGGCCGCCGCCGACGTGTATCTGCGGCACTTCGAGGCGGCCGTCCTGCCGCTGCTGCGGAGCCTGCCCCGGCCCGCGCATCTGGTGAACGCGCGGGGCCGGGTGGCCGCCTCCGCCGACCCGGCCCGTCTGGCCGGCTCCCTCACCCGGGGCCCGCGCTTCGGGGACCTGCTCGGCACGGCACGCCCCGGCACGCACGACGGCCTCGGCCTCGTGCCGTGCGCGGGCGTGCCCCTGGTGCTGGTGCTGGCCTGAGGCGGACGGTCAGGCACGCCCCCGGTACGGCACGCGGGCCAGTTCGTGGACCTCGCCGACGGTGGCCCACTCGTTCCCGCCCAGGCGCGCGAGGGGACGCAGACGGCCGATGTCCGGCCCGCCGTCCACCAGCACGTCCTCGCGGACGGCGGCGTGCACGACCCGGCCGAACACCACCGTCGAGTTCCCGAGGCGCAGCGTCGAGTGCAGCGTGCACTCCAGGGCGACCGGGGACGCGGCGACCCGCGGCGGCCGCACCCGCAGCGAGGGCTCCCGCTCGATGCCCACGGCCTCGAACTCGCCCTGGTCCCGGGGGAATTCGGTCGCGGTGGCGTTGATCTCGGCGAGGAGCGGTTCGGGGGCGAGGTTGACGACGAACTCCCCGGTGTCCTCGACGTTGCGCAGCGAGTCCTTGCGGCCGACCGCGGTGAACTGGACGACGGGCGGATCGGTGCAGGCGACGGTGAAGAACGAGTGCGGAGCCAGGTTCGCCGTCTCGCCGTCCGGCGCGAGGGTCGAGACCCAGGCGATCGGCCGGGGCACGACGACGGACGTGAGCAGACGGTAGAACGCCCCTGCCCCCAGGGACTCGGGCGAGTAGTCGACGCGCATGACAGCACCGTATGTCATCCGATCAGGGCCTCGGGGGCCGCCCGCGCGGTGGAGGGTCACGCGCCAGGCAGCGGGCGCACGGTGAGGGTCTGCTGGGCCTGGCCGACCGGGCCCGTCAGGTCGTGCAGGACGGAGCTGGTCAGGCCCTGGCCGGTCGGGCCGAAGACGACCGTGGTGTCCAACCCGACCCAGCGGCCCTCCGGTCGGCGGTGGAGGTGGATCGTCAGGTCGACGTTGGGGAACATCCACTCGGTCGGCGAGCGTCGTACGGCGATGCCGTTGGCGGTGTCGATCAGGGCGACGTAGGACGCGAGCGGGCTGCTCGGTTCGCCGGCGACGAGGTCGAGGTGTGTGGAGATCCAGGCCGTGGCGCGGCCCGGCTCCGCGCGAGCGAGCGGCCGGAAGTCGACGGACGCGCAGTGTCCGCCGGGCCAGACGGAGCCCAGCGACCGCGCGGCGATCGCGTCCGGCGGCGGGGTGAGGCGGGCGTCACCGCCGCCGGCCACGGCACGGGTGTCCCCCTCGGCCAGCAGCCAGGCGCGGGCCCGTACGGCCGTCCGTCCCGCGATGTCCACGACCGCTTCGAGCAGTTCGATGGTGCGGCCGGGCCGGATCGACTCCACCCGGATCTCGCACTCGTCCAGCGCGAGCCGCCCCAGGATGTCGAAGCTGATCCGGGAGACCAGCAGCGAGCCCTGCCGCGGCCGCTCGGCGAGATACCCGTCGATCGCGTGGACGACGAGCCCGGCGAGCGGGCTGAAGTGCATCTCGTCGGTGTCCCACGCACCGCTCGCGTGTGCCGTGGGCTTGTAGTGCTGCGGATCGATGCGTTCGAAGTAGCTCGCGGACAACGGGTGACTCTCCTCGGGTGTCCATGATCACGGGGCGTCGAGCAGGTACGTGCACGGTACATCCTGCAACGTCGTACGGTCGTTGGCACCGACTGGTCTCCTGCCGCCGGCCGTGACGCGTCCCCGTCCGCGACGGTCCTTCGAGGTCCTGCTCATGGCCTGGTCGCCGCCGCCGTACCGCCGGCCTCGGTCCCGTACCGTCCGTGACCGGCGGGGCGATCTGCGCGACCTGCCGGTCACCCGCACCGCCGTACCGGCCCCGCTCGCGGCGCTCACCGTCACCGTCGGCGTGCACCTGCGGCGCCGCGACGCGCGGCTGACCGTCCTGGCGGGCACCGCGGTCGACGTCGCTCCGTCCGGCACGGTCTTCGCGCACGCACACACGTCGACCCGGGCCCGCCCTCGTCGGCGGTACCCGGGTCGGAGGGGGCGGGCTCAGGCGGCCAGGCGCTCCACGAGCTGTCCGGCCTTCGCGGCGGCCTGCTCCAGGGCGCGGTCGCGGGAGGCCTCGTACAGCGGGACCAGCTCGGCCATCGCCGGGTTCTGCGGGGCCATCGTCAGCTCCGGGACGATGAAGTCGACGTCCAGACCGAGGCCCGCGCCGAGGGCGGCACCGAGGTAGTTGCGCACGTACTCGAAGTCCTCGCGCGGGGTGCCCGGCTCGTACGAGCCGCCGCGGCTCGCGACGACGGTCACCGGGGTGCCCTTGGCGGACTGGGTCTCGCCCGCCGTGCGGCCCATCAGGATCACGTTGTCCAGCCAGGCCTTCAGGGTCGAGGGGACCGTGAAGTTGTACATCGGCGCGCCGATCAGCACCGCGTCCGCCTGCTCCAGCTCCTCGATCAGCCGGACGCGCTCGGCGAAGGCGGCGGCCTGCTCGGGCGTGTGGGCGGCGGGGTCCACGAAGCCGGCGGTGTGCGAGGCGGCGGTGATGTGCGGGACGGGCTGCGCGTTCAGGTCGCGGTAGACGACCGTGCCCTCGGGGTGCTGCTCCTCCCAGTGCTTGCGGAAGGCCGCGGTCACGGCGCGGGAGGACGAGATCTCGGCCGGGAAGAGAGACGAGTCGATGTGCAGCAGGGTGGCCATGGGGAACTCCAGGAAACTGATCAAGGCAGCCCGGCACGGACGTCCCGGGCTGAAGTTTCGTACCTAACTATTAATAGCACAGGGGCTTACTTTTTTTCACCTCCCTACGGTGGAGTAGTACCCTGATCACATGGCGGCGGAGCAGAACCACGGCAGTGAGATGTGCAAGCGGGTGGACGACAGCATCACCCGTGTCTTCCAGCTGCTGGGAAAGCGCTGGAGCGGTCCCATCGTCTCCGTCCTGGTGGAGCAGCCCGCACACTTCGCGGACCTGCGCCGGGCCGTCCCCGGCATCAGCGAACGCATGCTGTCCGACCGGCTCGCCGAACTCGGCGCCGCCGGTCTCGTCGTGCGTGAGGTCGACGAGGGCCCGCCGCTGCGGGTCTCCTACCGCCTGACCGAGGCGGGTGCCGCCCTGGAGCCCGCGCTGCGGCAACTGGGAGACTGGGCCAAGACCCATCTGCCGGACGCGCCGCCGTGTCCGGGCGCGGCGTAGCGGGAGCACCCGACCAGGGCATCCGGGCAGGAGTCGGCCGAGGGGGAAGCACATGACGCTGGAGCTCGAAGACCGGGTCGCCATCGGGGAGTTGATCGCGCTGCACGGTCACCTCGTGGACGACGGACAGCTCGACCGCCTGGGCGAGCTGTTCACCCCGGACGTTGTCTACGACATGTCCGACTTCGGCCAGGACCCGCTGGTGGGCTTGGCCGCTCTCCGACAGGCGGCGCTGGCGCTCGGGGACGGCAACCCCGTCGCCCATCACGTCACCAACGTCGTCGTGCGGGAGGAGCCGGACGGCCGGGTCCGCGCCCGCTCCAAGGGGCTCGGCGTCCGGGCGGACGGCACCTGCGGTTCCCTCACCTACGACGACTTCCTCGTCCGCACCCCCGACGGCTGGCGGATCAGCCACCGCACACTGACCGCGCGGCGCGTCCCCCTGAACGGCGTGCACCGGTCCGGGTGAGGCGCGTACGGGGGCTGTCCCCCGTGCCGGTGCACCGGGACACCGGATGGTGCGGCAAGGGGCGGTGCGGCGACGGTGGAGGCCGGCGTGCACCGAACCGGAAGGAACCCATCGTGCGTACCCTCACGGCCACCGTCGCCGTCCTGGCCCTCGCCGCCACAGCCGTACCGGCCGCGGCCGCCGCCCAGGCCGGCCCGCCCGGCACCGACGGCGTGTGGCGTGTCGACGGCTACGGCACCGTCCTCGTCGCCGGCGGGGGAGTGCTCCAGGAGTATCAGACGACGTCCGTCAGCTGTCTCAAGGGCGACACCTCGCGGCGGACCGGACCGGGCACCTACCTCACGGCCGACGGCTCGGTGCTGACCGTACGGATCCAGCGCGACCGCAATCACGCGCTGTTCGCCGCCGACAGCTCGGTGGGACACCGGCAGCTGCGCCGCCTGCCCGCCCTGCCCGCCGACTGCGCACGCCCGGCGTCCACCGACCCGCGCACCGCCTTCGACGTCTTCTGGCAGACCTTCGAGGAGAACTACCCGTTCTTCGCCGCCAAGGGCATCGACTGGCACGCCGTACGCGACCGCTACCGGCCGCTGGTCCACCGGGACACCACCAAGGATCAGCTCTTCACCATCCTCAGCCGGATGGTGCGCCCGCTGTACGACGCCCATGTCGGCGTCATCGACGGCCACCGTCGGTTCGCCGAGGTGCGCCCCGGCACCGAGATGCCGAGCGAGGAACTCGACGCGAAGGTCAAGAATTTCATCGTCGCCCGCGATCTCAAGGACGCCGCCCACCGCCAGGACTTCGGCGCCGGCCGGATCACCTACGCCGACCTGCCGGGCGACCTCGGCTATCTGCGCATCTCCGGCTTCGGCGGATACGCCGGCGAGAACGCGCCGTACACCGCCGAACAGGCCGAACTGGACCGGGCGTTGAACACCGTGCTCGACGCCCGTCGGACGAAGCGGCTCAAGGGGCTCGTCATCGATCTGCGTGTCAACGGCGGCGGGGCCGACAGCCTCGGCATCCGGATCGCCCGGCGGCTGACGGACACGCCCTACACCGCGTACGCCAAGCGCGCCCGCAACGACCCGGCCGACCCCGCCCGGCACACCCGGCCCGAACCCGTGTCCGTCGTCCCCGCCGACGCGCCCCGCTACACCGGCCCGGTCGCCGTCCTCACCGGCGGCTCCACGGTCAGCGCCGGAGAGACCTTCACCCAGGCGCTCATCGGCCGGCCCGCACGGACCGTGCGCATCGGACAGCCCACCCAGGGCGTGTTCTCTGACGTCCTGATGCGCAACCTGCCCGACGGGCTCGTCTTCGGCCTGCCCGACGAGGAGTACCTGACCCGCACCGGGCGCACCTTCGACGGCACCGGCATTCCGCCGCAGCTGACCGAACCGGTCTTCACCAAGGAGGAGTTCGCCAAGAACCGGGACTCGGCCTTCGCCCGGGCCGTCAATCTGCTGAGCGGCCGCGGCTGAGCCGGATCAGTCCACCGGCCAGGTGTGCACCGGAGCGTTGAGGTGCATGTAGTCGATGTAGAGCTGGGTCATCCGGCGCAGTGTCTCGTGGCGGCTGGTGTGCGTGGTGGCGTCGAGGTGGTGGACCGTCTCCTTCTGCCACACCGCGCCGTTGCGCGCGGTCACACAGCGCTGCTCGATGATGCCGAGCAGCGGCTCGCGCCACGCCTCGTCCATGCCGGAGAGCGCGAGCCCCCGGTGCGCCAGCGGCAGCAGCCGGCGCAACACCAGTTCCGGCACCGGGACTTCGCCCATCCCGGGCCAGTACAGCAGGGCCTCGATGCCGTGCCGGGCGGCGGTGTGCAGATTGTCCTCGGCCGCCGCGAACGACATCCGCGACCACACCGGCCGGTCCTCCTCGGTCAGGGCCCGGGTGAGACCGTAGTAGAAGGCGCCGTTGGCGAGTGTGTCGGCGACGGTCGGGCCGGCCGGCAGCACCCGGTTCTCCACCCGGATGTGCGGCACGTCGTGCGTGACGGCGTACACCGGGCGGTTCCAGCGGTAGATCGTGCCGTTGTGCAGGGTGAGTTCACCGAGCTCGGGGACGTCACCCCGGTCCAGGGTCTCGGCCGGGTCCTGTTCGTCGCACAGCGGGAGGAGGGCCGGGAAGTAGCGCAGGTTCTCCTCGAACAGGTCGAAGACGCTGTTGATCCACCGCTCCCCGAACCACACCCGGGGCCGTACGCCCTGCACCTTGATCTCCTCCGGGCGGGTGTCCGTGGCCTGCTCGAACAGCGGGATACGGGTCTCGTGCCACAGCTCCTTGCCGAACAGGAAGGGGGAGTTGGCCGCGAGCGCCACCTGGACGCCGGCGATCGCCTGCGCCGCGTTCCAGTAGGCGGCGAACTCCTCCGGGGAGACCTGGAGATGGAACTGGGTGCTGGTGCAGGCCGCCTCCGGGGTGATCGTGTCCGCGTAGGTCCGCAGCCGGTCGGCGCCGTCCACCTCGATGCGCAGGTCCTCGCCCCGGGCCGCGAAGATCTGGTCGTTGAGCAGGCGGTAGCGGGGGTTCTCCGACAGGGCGCCCTCGCCGATGTCCTCCTGGCGCAGCGTGGGCAGGATCCCGATCATGATCAGCCGGGTGCCGACCGTGCGGGCCCGCTCGTCGGCGTGGTTCAGCGCGGCGCGGATCTCGGCCTCCCACGCGTCGGGGCCGCCCGCCGTCAGCCGCCGGGGCGGGACGTTGATCTCCAGGTTGAAGCGGCCCAGTTCGGTGGACCAGGCGGGGTCGGAGACGGCCTGGAGCACATCGCTGTTGCGCATCGCCGGCTCTGCGTCGTCGCCCACCAGGTTCAGCTCTATCTCCAGGCCCACCTGGGGCCGCTCGGACTCGAACCGCTGCTCGCGCAGCATCTGCGCCAGCGCGTCGAGGCACCCGTGCATCTTGATCCGGTACCGGCGGCGGTCCTCGCGGGTGAAGACGAGCGCCGGGACGTCACGTCCCATCGGCCCTCCAGGACTCCCCGGGGTCGGTCACCTCTCCACCCAGCGTCGCACCATCGGACGGCACCCACCAAGCGGGCGGACCCCCCTACGACGGGCGGTGCTCACATGTGGCCGAGGCCCGGCGCCAGGCGGGCACCGCCCGTCCCCCGGGTGCGGCCGGCCCGAGGTACGTGCATCCCGGCGTGCACCGTGCGTGGTCGCGACGGGCACGTTCGGTGACCGGGGCGTTGCCGTTGCCGTGCGCCGCGATCCTCCCCCCGGCGTCGGGGGCCGCCGGGACAACGCAGGCACTGCCTCCGGTATGGGCGAACGGGCGGGGCGAACAGTGCCGGCCGAAGCCGAACGCGGCCGCCCTCGGACCGAGCCCCCACCGCACCGGCACTCCCGCCGTCTCGTCCACGACACCCGTCGGGCACCGGTCGCGCACGAGAGCGGCGCAGGTCTCCTCGCCTCGCGTGGCAGGCCGACGGCCGCCTCCTCGAAGGGGCCGGCCACACATGCGTCGGCGTCGAGGTACGGCACCCGCACCACCCGTGCACCGGGCGGGACGCCGAACGCGGGGCCCGCCCGGCGACCGTGCGTGTGTCCGGCACGGGCTCGGCCCTGCGCCGGACACGCCGTGCTCAGGCGTTCTTCCGGGCCACGGCGCCGTAGAAGCCGATCTCCTCGGAGCCGGCCGGCGGGGTGGTGTCCGGGCGCCAGAACGGGACCTGGGTCAGGCCGGGTTCGACCAGTTCGAGGCCGTCGAAGAACCGCTCGACCCGGTCGCGGGAGCGCAGGTTCATGGTGGCGGTGGCGCCGTTGTAGACGGCCTCGGCGTCGCTGCGGTCGTCGGCGAAGTCGCCCGTCGCGTGCGAGAGGACGAGGAAGCTCCCGGCCGGCAGCGCGTCGCGCAGGGTGGCCACGATCCGCTCGGGCTCGTCCGCGTCACGGATGAAGTGGAGGATGGCGACGAGGAACAGGGCGACCGGCCGGCCGAAGTCGATGATCCGGCGGACCTCCGGATGATCGATGACGGACTGCGGATCGCGCAGGTCGGCGAGCACGATGCTGGTCGTGCCGGCCCGGCTGAGCAGCGCGTCGGCGTGTGCCTTCACGATCGGGTCGTTGTCGACGTAGGCGACGCGCACGTCCGGCGCCAGCTCCTGGGCGACCTCGTGCACGTTCGGGGAGGTGGGCAGGCCGGTGCCGATGTCCAGGATCTGGCGGACACCGCTGTCGACGACGTAGCGCACCGCACGGTGCAGGAAGGCGCGGTTGGCGCGCACGGAGATCCATACCTCGGGCGCCGCCGCGGCGAGCTGGTCGCCCGCCTGCTGGTCCACCTCGTAGTTGTCCTTGCCGCCCAGGAGGTAGTCGTAGATGCGCGCGGGATGCGGCTTGCTGGTGTCGATGTGCACGGCCTGGCCGCCGTCCTGAGTCACAGTGGGCTCCTCTCCCCGACCGTCACGGCCTCGGTCCCGTGAACGATTGGCCAAAGCTTCCCATATCAACTACCCCGCTCGTGCCCACAGTTCCGCCCGCCGACGGCTGTGTCCGGCGCGTCGCCACCGTCGAGCAGCACGCGCACACCCAGACCGAGCTGACCGTCCGCGACGTCGTCGCCCTCGGCCGGATCCCGCACCGCCGCGCCTGGGCGGCCGCCGGTCCCGCGGACACGCGGGCCGTCACCGAGGCGCTGGACCGCACCGGTCTCACAGACTGCGCCGAGCAGTCCTGGCACACCCTGTCCGGCGGCGAACGCCAGCGCACCCGGATCGCGCGCGCCCTGGCCCAGGAACCCCGCGGACTGCTTCTGGACGAGCCGCCCCACCACCTCGACATCCAGCACCAGCTCGATCTGCTGGACCTCGTCGCGAGCCTGCCGGTCACCACGGTGATCGCCCTGCACGACCTCAACCTCGCCGCGATGTACTGCGACCGGCTGCTCGTGCTGCACAGCGGCCGGGCGGTCGCCGAGGGCCCGCCCGGCGACGTCCTGACCACCGGTCTGATCAAGCGGGTCTACGGCGTCGACGCCGCGGTCACCACCGCGGACGGGCACCCGGTGATTCGCTTCCTGCGGCGCGGCGGCCAGGGGGTGTCGTGTGGATCCCGGGAGGGGCCGTGTGGATCCCGGGATGGTGGGAGAGGGCGGGGAACTACCCGAGCGCATGGATTGATCGCTCCCCGCCCCCCGGTGGGTCGGCCCGCCTCGGCACGTCGTCACGGACAGGGAGGGGCGACTCGGCGACCGGTCGGACGAGGCATCGACCCACCGATCTTGTTCAGACCCTCCGCCACCGGACGCGCGACGGCCAGCGGAGACGGGCCGCCCGGGTGACGAGGGCTGCCCGGCGGGTGGTGGTGCTCAGCGCGGGCCGGGGGACTCCGGGCGCTCCCCGTCGGCGCGCCGCTCGACGGGACGGCGCCCGGCGGGGGGCCGCCAGCCGCCGGAGACCTCCTTGACCGGCTTGTGCGGGAAGCGGCGCTCGGCGTACCGCTGGGCGTCGGAGCCCGGCAGGACGTAGAGGGTCTCCGTCTTGTCCTGGAGCGGGCGCAGAACGGTCTCCAGATAGGCCTTGCGGTCGTCGAGGTACGGGCCCAGCACGTCCTCGCCGGCGGGGCACACGGCCAGGCAGTAGCCGGACTTGTAGCTCGGCTTGAACGCGAGACTCTGCCACATCGAGGCGTTCTCCGGGTCGGTCACCCGCGAGCGGAAGTCGGCCGCGTCCGCGCTGTCGGCCACGGTCTGCACCCAGTCGGTGAAGCCGCTCATGAACTCCCGGTAGTTGTGGGTCGTGCAGGCCAGGGCGTCGAACGAGCCGTCCTTGCCGATGGCGCCGATCGGACAGGCCGCGACGCACAACTTGCAGTCCACGCAGGGGCTGTAGTCCAGCGGCCGGCCGTACGCGCTGACCGGGGCGTCCACGAGCACGGTCGCGAGCAGCACGAAGTTGCCGAACCGGGGGTGGATGACATTGCGGTGCAGCCCCATGACGCCCAGGCCCGCGGCCACGGCGACCGTCTTGTGCGCGACGACCCAGATACGGCCGGGGAAACGCTCCATCTCCTGCGGGAACCCGGCGGACGGATTGAGCGCGCGGTGGCCGGCGTCCTCCAGGGCCCGGACCACCCTGCGGGCGGCGGCGTTGACCTGTTCGTCGGTCTGGTGGAACTCCTGGTTGGCCACGCTGCGCGCGGGTGAGCGGGTGTTGTCACGGTTCATCCGGACCATGAGCGAGACCAGCGCGCGCGTGCCCGGCAGGGCGGCCAGGACATGGTCCCGCTCCCCGGCGAGGTCGGGGTGGTCCAGGCTCACCGCCGCGGCGTCGTCCGCACCGGCCTCCAGGCAGAGCGCGCGCAGCCAGTCCGCGTCGATCACCGGTGGCGCGGGTGCCGGAGCGGCGTTCGCGCGGGATGCCAGTACGGCCCGTACGGACGGGTGGGCGGCCAGGCGGGCGGGCAGCTTCCGGCTCCCCGCTCCCTCTGCCCTGCGCTGCTCGCTCATGCGGCCTCCTCCTGGTGGGTTGGAAAATCAAACTCACTGGAAGAGTAGTGGACGGGGCGGCGAGGGGGTGGTTTCGGTGCGCACTTGAAGTTGGAAACCGATCGGTTTACCGTGGGGGGCGACCGATGGGAAACCGATCGGTTTCCACGTGTGACTTCCTCTGGAGACGACATGACCGCGATCAAGAACTCCGTCGCCCTGGTCACCGGCGGCAGCCGGGGCCTGGGCAAGGCGCTGGTGGAGGAGCTGTACGCGCGCGGAGCCGCCAAGGTGTACGCCACGGCCCGGGACCCGCGCACCGTGACCCACCCGGACGCCGTTCCGCTCGCCCTGGAGGTCACCGACCCGGCCTCCGTCGCGGCGGCCGCCGCGCAGGCGCAGGACGTCACGGTCCTGATCAACAACGCGGGTGTCTCGTTCGGTGCGCACTCCTTCCTCGACGCTGAAATCGATGTCGTACGGCGGGAGTTCGAGACCAACTTCTACGGCCCGCTGCTGGTCACCCGGGCCTTCGTCCCGGTCCTGGAGCGCAATGGCGGCGGACACCTCCTCAACGTGCACTCCGTGCTCTCCTGGCTCGGGCTCGCCGGCTCCTACAGCGCCACCAAGGCCGCCTTCTGGTCCCAGACCAACTCCCTGCGCCTGGAGCTGAGTTCACGTGGCATCGGGGTGACGGGGCTGCACGTCGGCTACATCGACACCGACATGGCCGCGGCCGTGGACGCCCCCAAGTCCACACCGCACGACGTCGCCTCCCTCGCGCTCGACGGCGTCGAGACCGGGGCGTACGAAGTGCTGGCCGACGAGCTCACCCGGAACGTGAAGGCGGGCCTCTCCGGCGACCTGGCGGCGCTGTACCCGCAGTTGGCCGGCTGACCGCACGCCGTCGGCACACCCTCGGCCCGGACGGCGTCGTGGAGTGCGGGCGGGGGCGTTCGAGTCCGCCGGGCCGGTCGCCGTACGCCCCTCGGGTCGCCGTACGTCCATCGGTACGATCACGCTCGTACCGATGGAGCAGGCCCGCCCCGTCCCCGGACACGCGCCGGGGTGCGTGGCGGGACCGGCACCGACGAGGGGAACCGAACCATGGAGTACGCAAAGCTCGGCGCGAGCGGCCTGGAGGTCTCGCGGCTGGCGCTCGGTTGCATGAGCTACGGCGTTCCCGACCGGGGTCCGCACCCGTGGACGCTGGCCGAGGACGTCGCCCGCCCGTTCATCCGCCAGGCCCTGGACGCGGGGATCACCTTCTTCGACACCGCCAACAGCTACTCGGCCGGCACCAGCGAGGAGATCGTCGGCCGGGCACTCGGCGAGATGGCACGGCGCGAGGACGTCGTGATCGCCACCAAGGTGTTCTTCGCGGTGGAGAACGGCGCGGCGCGCAGCGAGCGGCCCAACCGGTCCGGGCTGTCCCGCAAGGCGATCATGGCCGAGATCGACCACAGCCTGCGCCGGCTCGGCACCGACTACGTGGACCTCTACCAGATCCACCGCTTCGACCCCCGCACCCCGGTCGAGGAGACGATGGAGGCCCTGCACGACGTGGTCAGGGCGGGCAAGGCCCGCTACATCGGGGCGAGTTCGATGTACGCCTGGCAGTTCGCCAAGCTCCAGCACACCGCCGAGCTGCACGGCTGGACGAAGTTCGTCAGCATGCAGAACCACTACAACCTCCTCTACCGCGAGGAGGAGCGCGAGATGCTGCCGCTCTGCGCGGACCAGGGCGTCGGGGTGATCCCGTGGAGCCCGCTCGCCCGCGGACGGCTCACCCGGGACTGGGACGCCGGCAGTGCCCGCAGCGAGTCGGACGCCATCCTGCGCAACCTCTACCAGCCCGACGACAAGCGCATCGTCGACGCCGTCGCGGCGATCGCCGAGAGCCGCGGTGTCCCGCGGGCCCAGGTGGCCCTGGCCTGGGTCGCCTCCCGCCCGGGCGTCACCGCCCCCATCGTCGGCGCCACCAAGGCCCACCACCTCGAAGACGCCGTCGCGGCCCTCGACCTGAGGCTCACCGACGAAGAGGTGCGGCGGCTGGAGGAGCCGTACACACCGCGCGGGATCAGCGGCCACTGAGCCCGCGCCCTCGGGGGGTGCGCCCGTACGAACCCGTCCTGCGGCGCGCATTTGGAATTCGTGTACAGTATTGGAAAATCATTCCAAGTGGCGGGGCTGGTGAGTGAGGTGGCGGCGGAGTCCGACGAGCACCTCGTCCGGGAGGTCGAGAAGATCGCCGTGGCGCTCGGGCGGATGTTTCCGGGCCTGTGCGAGGTGGTGCTGCACGACCTGCGGGACCCGCGGCATGCCATCCGGGTGATCGAGAACGATCTGTCGGGACGTCAGGTCGGCGACTCCGCCACCGAGTTGGGACTCGCGCGCATCGCCGACCCGGACTTCCCGAGCGTCGTCCAGAACTACCCCAACCGCTTCCCGGACGGCCGCCCCGCGAAGAGCACGTCCATCGGCATCAGGAACGCCGAGGGGGAGTACGTCGCCGCGCTCTGCCTCAACCTCGACATCTCCGTCCTGTCGCCCGTCACACGCGCCCTCTCGAACCTCGTCGCCACGGACACCGCGCACGGCGAGCGCCCGCTGGAGACCCTGCGCGACCGCACCGCCCGCGAACTGCGGCGCACCGTCGAGGAGTTGTCCGCGCAACGCGGCGCCACGCCCCGGTCGCTGGGCCGGGAGGACAAGAAGACGCTCGTACGACAGCTGTACCAGGACGGGTACTTCGACTCGCGCGACGCCGCGCAGACCATCGCGGACCTGCTCGGCGTCTCCCGGGCCACCGTCTACAACTATGCGAAATGACGCACCGGGAGAGGATCTCGCCATGGCCGCCGCTTCACCCGTCACGTTCGACGACGTCCGTGCCGCCGCCGCACGCCTCGCGGGCGTCGCCCACCGCACCCCCGTCCTCACCTCGCGCACCCTGAACTCCCTCGTCGGCGCGGAGGTGTTCATCAAGTGCGAGAACTTCCAGCGGGTCGGCGCCTTCAAGTTCCGCGGCGCCTACAACGCGATCGCCCAGCTCCCGCCGGAGCAGCTGGCCAAGGGCGTCGCCGCCTACTCCTCCGGCAACCACGCCCAGGCCACCGCCCTCGCCGCCCGCGAACTGGGCACCACCGTCGTCGTCCTGATGCCCGAGGACGCCCCCCGCGCCAAGCGCGAGGCCACCGCCGGGTACGGGGCCGAGATCGTGACCTACGACCGCTACACCCAGGACCGCACCGCGCTCGGCCACGCTCTCGCCGAGGAGCGTGGTCTCGCCCTCATCCCGCCCTACGACCACCCGCAGGTCATCGCCGGCCAGGGCACCGCGACCCTCGAACTCCTGGAGGAGACCGGCCCGTTGGATGCCCTCCTCGTGCCCGTCGGGGGCGGCGGACTCATCGCCGGCAGCGCCACGGCGGCCAAGGCGCTGCACCCCGCGATCCGGGTCCTCGGCGTGGAGCCCGAGGCGGGGGACGACACCAAGCAGTCGCTGGAGAGAGGCGTCCGCGTCACCCGGCCCGTCCCCCGGACCATCGCCGACGGGCAGGCGCTGCCGACGCCCGGCGAGCTCACCTTCCCGATCAACCAGCGCCTGGTCGACGGTATCGCGCTGGTCAGCGACGCGGAGATCATCACCGCCATGCGGTTCGCCTTCGAACGCCTCAAGATCGTCCTCGAACCCAGCGGCGCCACGGGCCTGGCCGCACTCCTGGCGGGCCGCGTCGACAGCCTCCCGCCGCGCGTCGGCGTCATCGCCTCCGGCGGCAACATCGACATCGAGCGGTTCGTCGAACTCCTCGGCTCCTGACGGCCGTACCGCCGCGCGGCGGGCCGCATCGCGGGAGTCGGCAGCACGGTGCGGCCTCCCGCATTCAGAAGTGGGTGCCGCCGTCGACGCGGATCTCGGCGCCGGTGATGAACCCGCCGTCCTGTGAGGCGAGCATCGCGACGACGGAGGCGACCGTCTCGGGACCGGCGAAGCCCTGTCCGAGTGCCGGGGAGAGCTTGGCGAACAGCGACATATCGGCGTCCGCGGGCAGCCCCGGACCGACGCTCTGTCCGCTGGCGCCGCTGCCGTCGGTCATGCCGGACGAGATGGAACCGGGCTGGACGGCGGTGAAGCGGATGCCCCGCTTCGCGTACTCGGCGGCGAGGGCGTGGGTCATGGACTGGATCCCGCCCTTGCTCGCCGCGTACGCCGCCATGTAGGGGTGCGCGAACGTCGCCGAGGTGGAGCTGAAGTTGACCACCGCCGCGTCGCGGCCCGCCAGCAGTGCCGGTACGGCCTCGCGGATGACGAGGAACGTGCCGACGAGGTTGACCTGGAGGATGCGGGTGAAGTCGTCAAGGGTCGTCTCGTGGGTGTGCGAGGAGCGCAGGATCCCCGCCGCGTTGACCAGCACGTCCAGCCCGCCGAGCGCGGAGACCGCGGCGGTGACGCCCTCGCGTACGGAGGTCTCGTCGGCGACGTCCACGACGAGCGTGGTGAGGCGGTCCGCGTGCGCTCCCGCCTTGGCCAGTGTGTCCTTCAGGCCCCGCTCGCTCACATCGGCGGCCACGACGGTGCCGCCCTCGGCGAGCAGGCGCAGCACGGTGGCCTGGCCGATGCCCGAGCCGCCGCCGGTGATCAGTGCGCGGCGGCCTTCGTAGCGGTTCATGTCTTCTCCTGCCCGCCCCGTCGCTGTACGGCGGAGCCTTCGCGACGCCGGATCTCCTGCCCGCCGGCGTCCCCATGCGCTTCACGTTACGCCTCGATGGCATAGTTTGCCACTTCGTCATTGCGTGCCGTGGCGTGCTGTCGGGCCGTACCCTTCTGGGGTGAGCACCAAGCCGTCCGGGGCGAGCAGCGCGCCGCCCACCTCCCTGACCGAGCGCCGCAAGGCCGCCACCCAACTCGAGATCGCGCACGCCGCGGCCGAGCTCTTCGCCGCCCAGGGCCCGCACGCGACGACGGCCGAGGAGATCGCCCGGCACGCGGGGGTCGCGCTGCGGACCTTCTACCGGTACTTCCGCTCCAAGCAGGACGCGGTGAGCCCGCTGCTCGCCGCCGGTGCCGACCGGTGGCGGGCGCTGCTGGAGTCGGCCGAACCGGGCACCGGGCTGTCCCGGGCACTTGAGGCCGCCGTGGAGGAATCGCTGGCGGCACCGGACGAGGATGCCGCCCGGGCGCTGCTGCGGACCCGGGGGCTGCTGCGTGCCGCCGCCGACGATCCCGCGCTGCGCGCGGTCTGGTACCGCGTCAACCAGGAGTCCGAGGAGCGTCTCGTGCCGGTCGTCGCCCGCCTCGCGGACGGGCACCTGGAGGCGGTACAGGTGCGCCTGGTGGCAGCGGCCGCCACGGACGCGATCCGCATCGCCCTGGAGACCTGGGCCGACACGGAGGCGGACGTCACGGGCAGGGGCTCCCCGGCCGCCCTCGCGCTCCACTGTCTGCGCCAACTGATGGGAGGGATGGGTGCGTTGTCGCCGGGCGGGACGGCCGAGAGCTAGGCACCGGCCCGTTGTCAGTGGTGGCCTCTACGGTTGTGACCAGTGAGGACCTGCGGGAACGGCCACGGGTCCATCCTGGGGAGGGGTCTGCCATGTCCACGGCGTCCGCGGTGTCGACGACGTATCTGGAGCTGTCGCAGGAGGGCGGCGGCGCCCACAAGTTCTACGAAGTCACTGTCGACGGCCTGGTGGTGACGGTGCGTTACGGCAGGATCGGTGCCGCCGGACAGGCCCAGACGACGACGTTCCCGACCGTGGAGAAGGCCAAGGCGGCCGCCGCGAGGAAGGTGGGGGAGAAGGTCCGCAAGGGATACGCCCCGGCCGTCCAGGGGCAGCGCGCCCCGCGCGCGGTGACCCGGCGTCAGGTCAGCTCCGCCCCGTCGACCGCCCGCGCCGTGGCCCCGGTGCTGTGGCGCTTTCGCACCGGCTCGTCCGCGTTCGGCATCCATGTCGACGACGACCGCTGCTGGGTGGGCAACCAGGCGGGTGACGTCTACACCCTGGACCACGAGGGCGTCGTGCTCGCCCGGTTCGGCCTGCCGGACGGCGTGAAGTGCCTGGTCGCCGACGACTTCTGGATCTACGCCGGCTGCGACGACGGCAAGGTCTACGACCTGTCCTCCAAGCTCCCGTTCGCCGCGTACGACATCGCCGCCGACGTCGACATCTTCTGGCTGGACATCCACGAGGGCGTGCTGAACGTCTCGGACCGCGCGGGCCGGCTCACCGTCATCGACCACGAGGACGAACACCAGTGGTCCCGCCGCAGCCAGGGCGAGCACGCCTGGATGGTCCGCGCCGACGACCGCGCCGTCTACCACGGCCACCACCGCGGCGTCACCGCCTACGCGCCGGACGGCGGCGGCGAGTTGTGGCACACGGCCACCCGGGGCAGTGTGCTGTTCGGCTGGCAGGAGGACGACGCCGTCTACGCGGGCACCGGGCACCACGTGGTCCAGCGGCTGTCGAAGGCCACGGGCCGGATCGAGGCGACGTACGCCTGTGACGGCGCCGTCTACTCCTGCGCCACCTCACCGGGCGGCCGGTTCGTCTTCGCCGGGGACGCCGCCTCGTCCGTCTACTGCTTCGACCAGGACGGCACCCGGCTGTGGAGGCTCGGCACGGGCAGCGGCTCGGCGCTGTCGATGCAGTACCGCGACGAGCGCCTGTACCTGGTGACCACCGACGGCTCGCTGGTGTGCGTCGACGCGAGCGAGGCGGCGATCTCGGCGGCCCAGCAGGGCACGGTGCCGGTGGCGCGGGACGTCAAGCTCGCCGCCGCCCTGCCGACCTACCAGCCCGCCACCGCCGTGGCCGCGGTGTCCACCGTCGACCGGGCTCCCGTCGGATCGGTCGTGGTCGAGTGCGTCCAGCAGGGCGGCCGGATGCGGGTGCACGTGGTGTCCGAGGGCTACGACACCTCCTGGAACGTCCAGTTCCCGCGCGCGATACGGGAACCGGGCGCCCGCTACGTGGTGGACGCCCTGCACCCGGCGGCCGGCGGCTTCTACCGCGTCCGCGGCGACATCCGCCGCCTGCTGTGACCCGCCCCGTGACGCCCTGCCGCCGACCGGCGGTCCAGGACGGTACGGCCGCCCTCCCTATCGGCACCGCCCGGGTCACCGCCGGCGCGTCGGTGCCGCCACCCCCGCCCCGCTCCAGACCCGTCCGGGGCGGGCCGGAGGGTCAGGACCGTACGGCCGCCGCCTCCGCCAGCGCCTCACGTGCCACGCCGAGCGCCTCGGCGCGGTCCTCCGGGACCAGGCCGATGCGGGTGCGCCGGTCCAGCAGGTCGGATTCGTCCAGCGCGCCCTCGTGCCGGGCCGCCCACACCAGTTCGGCCCGGGTGACCGGATGGCCCGGCAGCACCGGCTCGGCCAGTGCGGGGTCCCGGGACGAGAGGGCCTGGACGGCCTCGGCCTCGGTGCCGTAGCGGCGGACCAGGCGCGGCGGTGCGGGCAGGGCGCGCAGCCGCGCGGGCGAGGCGGCGCCGACCAGGGGCAGCGCGGCGGTGCGGGAGGGGGCGGCGTGCAGACCCCGGGCGGCGGTCGCGGCGTCCACGGCGTCCTGCGCCATCCGCCGGTAGGTGGTGAGCTTGCCGCCGACGATCGTCGTGACGCCGTCGGGGGACGTCAGCACCGCGTGCCGACGGGAGATGTCGGAGGTGCGGGCCGCTTCCCCGTCGCGGCCGTCGTGGCCGGAGGTGTCCAGCAGGGGGCGCAGCCCGGCGAAGGCGCCGACGACCTCGTCCCGGGTCACCGGCGCGTCCAGGGCGGAGCCGAGCACGTCCAGCAGGAAACCGATGTCGGTCTCGGGCACCTCGGGCACGTCCGGGATGTCGCCCTCGACCGGCTCGTCGGTGAGGCCGACGTACACCCGGCCGTCGCCCTGCGGCAGGACCAGCACGAAGCGGTTGGTCTCGCCGGGGATCGGGATGTGCAGGCCGGCCGGCAGCGAGCCGAGCCGCTCCGAGCGCAGGACGAGGTGGGTGCCGCGGGAGGGGCGGATCCGGATGCCCTCGACGAGGTCGCCCGCCCACACCCCGCTCGCGTTGATCACGGCGCGGGCCCTGATGCCGCCCTCCTCGCCGGTCAGTTCGTCGCGGATCCGGGCGCCCGTGCCGGTCAGCTCCAGTGCCCGGACCCGGGTCAGCACCCGGGCCCCGTGCGCGGCGGCCGTCCGCGCGAGCGCGGTGACCAGCCGGGCGTCGTCGGTCACCTTGCCGTCCCAGGACAGCAGCCCGCCGCGCAGCCCGGCCGGGCGGACCGAGGGCGCGAGATGCCGGGCCTCCGTCCCGGTGAGCCTGCGCGGGGCGGGCAGGACCTGGCGCGGGGTCCGGGCGGCGAGGCGCAGCACGTCCCCGGCGCGCAGCCCGGCCCATGCCAGCGAGGCCTGGGCGCGGGAGACCAGCGGGGTCAGCGGCAGGACGAACGGCTGGGCCGACACCAGGTGCGGGGCCGTACGCGTCATCAGCACCCCGCGCTCGACGGCGCTCTCGTGCGCGACGTCGAACTGCGCGGAGGCCAGGTAGCGCAGCCCGCCGTGGATGAGTTTCGAGCTCCACCGGGAGGTGCCGAAGGCCAGGTCGTGGGCGTCCACCGCGACCACGTCCAGTCCGCGCGCCGCCGCGTCCAGCGCGACTCCGGCACCGGTGGCGCCGAGCCCGACGACCAGGACGTCCACCACCCTGCCGTCCGCGGCCTCGCTCAGTTCCCGGGCCCGTCGCGATGCGTCGAGCGACGAGCCGGCGTCGGTCCTGGTGTGGCTCATGGCGTGAGGATCCTCTCCAGGAGGGTGCGCAGCTCGCCGAGGAAGGCGGCGGAGTCCAGCTCCGGATCTTCCTCGTCGGTCATCGTGCGCAGGGACAGGGTGAAGGACTGCACGGTCAACAGCAGTGCGCGGGACTGCCGTTCGACATGGCCGGAGCGCACGGAGCCGTCCGTGTGGCCCTCGCGCAGCGCGTCGGCCAGCAGCGCGAGCAGGGCCTCCTGGCTCGCTCCGCGCCGGTCGAGCACGTACGGCAGCAGCAGCTCCGGATCGACGTCGACGATCTTGCGGAACAGCGGATGGGCCCGGAACGCCTCGACGCCCGCCACCAGCCCGTCCACGATCCGGGTGCGGGTGTCCGTGCCGTCAGAGACCTCGGGGATGGCCCGGGTGGCGACGTCGATCCACTCCCGGGTCATCAGATCGCCCACCAGGGTCCGCAGGTCCGGCCAGCGCCGGTACAGCGTCATCCGGGAGACGCCGGCGCGGCGGGCCACGTCGGCGAGGGTGGTGCGGCGGACTCCGACGGCCAGCACGCAGTCGCGTACCGCGTCGAGCACATGATCGTTGTCCGAACCGTTGTGACGAATAGGCGTCATGTGTCACAGTGTAACGCCCCGAGGGTCCGGCAGGAGAAGACCCTCCCGGGCAACGGCCGCCGGGCCGTCGCGCGAACCGAGCACATCGAGCACCGAACCGAGCACACCGACCTGTGAGGACGACCGTTCAATGGACATGCTGTGGAACGGCTGGGGCGACCCGGCCAAGGCGGCGCCCCTGCCCGACTCGGTGACCGGCCTGCTGCGCGACCTCCTCGGCGTCAAGCCCAGCACCACCCCCGCCCTCTCGCTCGACGACATCCAGGTGCCCGCCACCACGGCCTCGCCCGTCGCGCTCAAGGCGCTCGCCGAGGCCGTCGGCGGCGCGGAGCACGTCCGCACCGACGGCGAGAGCCGCCTCCGGCACACCCGCGGCAAGTCCACGCCCGACCTGCTGCGCATGCGCGCCGCGGACGTCACGGACGTCCCGCAGGCCGTCGTCCTGCCTGGCTCGCACGACGAGGTGCTCGCCGTGCTGCGCGCCTGCGCCGCGCACGGCCTCGCCGTCGTCCCCTTCGGCGGCGGCACCTCGGTCGTCGGCGGACTCGCCCCGCAGCGCAGCGCGTTCATCGCCCTGGACCTGCGCCGCATGGACGCCCTGCTCGACCTCGACCCCGTCTCGCGCACCGCCGTCCTCCAGCCCGGACTGCGCGCCCCCGAGGCCGAGGCACTCCTCGCCGAACAGGGCTTCACCCTCGGTCACTTCCCGCAGTCCTTCGAGTGGGCCACCATCGGCGGCTTCGCCGCGGCCCGCTCCAGCGGCCAGGCCTCCGCCGGGTACGGCCGCTTCGACGAGATGGTCCTCGGCCTGACCCTCGCCACCCCCGAGGGCACCATCGAGACCGGCCGCGCCCCGCGCTCCGCCGCCGGACCCGACCTGCGCCAGCTGATCCTCGGCTCCGAGGGCGCCTTCGGCGTCATCACCTCCGTCACCGTCCGCATCCGCCCCCGCCCCGAGGCGTGCGTTTACGAGGGCTGGCGGTTCGCGTCCTTCGCGGAGGGCGCGGCCGCGCTGCGCACGCTCGCCCAGGACGGACCCCGGCCGACCGTGCTGCGCCTGTCCGACGAGACCGAGACCTTCATCGGCCTGGCCCAACCCGACTCCATCGGCGGCGACCTGAGCCAGAGCACGGCCGGCTGCCTCGCCATCGCGGGCTACGAGGGCACGCCCGAGGACACCGCGCTCCGCCGGGAGCAGGCCGCCACCGTCCTCACCGCCTGCGGCGGCACACCGGCCGGTACGGAACCCGGCGAGCGCTGGGCCCACGGCCGCTTCTCGGCGCCGTACCTGCGCGACGCGCTTCTCGACATCGGCGCCTTCGCGGAGACCCTGGAGACCGCGGCCTTCTGGTCCCGCGTCCCCGACCTCTACACCGCCGTGCGCACCGCGCTCACCGACACCCTCACCGAGGCCGGCACCCCGCCCCTGGTGATGTGCCACATCTCCCACGTGTACGAGAACGGCGCCTCGCTGTACTTCACGGTCGTCAGCGCCCAGGGCGAGGACCCGGTCGCCCACTGGGAGCCCGCCAAGCACGCGGCCAACGAGGCCGTGCTCGCCGCCGGCGGTACGATCTCCCACCACCACGGCGTCGGCACCGACCACCGCGACTGGTACGTCCGCGAGGCCGGACCGCTCGGCATCTCTGCCCTGCGCGCGGTCAAGCGCCGCCTCGACCCCGAGGGCCTGCTCAACCCCGGCGTCCTGCTGCCCGACCACGGCCTGACCGACTGACCCGGCCCGCCGGCCACCCCACCGTCCCCTCAGCGCGACCCGTCACCGCCCCGGAGGCACACCGATGCGACAGTTCACCGCCGTCGTCAACCCCACCGCGGGCGGCTCCACCGGGGCGGCGACCCTGCTGCCCCTGGCCCGGCTGCTGCGCGAGGCCGGCGCCGAACTGGAGACGGAGTACAGCCACAGCCTCGCCCACGCCCAGGACCTCGCGCGCCGGGCCGGCGAGCGCGGCCGGATCGTCCTGGCCGTCGGCGGCGACGGCATCGCCGGCGGCATCGGTGGCGCGCTGAGCGGCACCGGAGCCGTCCTCGGCCTGGTGCCCGCGGGCCGCGGCAACGACTTCGCCCGCGCCCTGAACCTGCCCTCCGACCCCGCCGCGCTCGCCGGCATTCTGCTGCGCGCCGAGCCCCGGCCGGTCGACACCGTCGAGGTGGAGTCGGCCGTCCACGCGCGCACCGTCGTCCTCGGCAGCGTGTACGCCGGGGTCGACGCCGTGGCCAACCGGCACGCCAACCACGCCCGGCTGCTGCGCGGCTCCGCCTCCTACTACGCGGGCGGCCTGCGCGCCGTCACCGGCTGGCGCGCGGCCGACTACCGCGTCACCGTCGACGGCGAGGAGCACACCCACCGCGGTTACACGGTCGTCGCGGCCAACTCGCCCTACTACGGCTCCGGACGGCTCATCGCCCCCGGCGCCCGGGTCGACGACGGGCTGCTGGACATCGTGATGATCCGCGAGGCGCCCCGCCGGCTGTTCTTCGCCCTCATGAACGAGCTGAAGACCGGCGGCCACGTCGACCGCCCCGAGGTACGCGTCCTGCGCGGCCGGGAACTGCGCATCGAGGCGAGCCGGCCCGTCTACTACGGCGCCGACGGCGAGGTCGAGGCCACCTTGCCGGTGACGGTGCGGGTACGGCCCGGGGACCTGCCGGTGCTGTACTGACCGGCACGGCGTGCATGTGCCCGGCCCTGGGTAGGGGGAGGAGAACCCGGCCGAGCGCGCCGGGGGAGGGGTTGGTCGGTCATGACGCTGGAGCCCGCCGCAGGCGTGGTGCAGGCCGTCGTCCTGTACGACGGACGGCTGCTGCTGGCGGAGCGGGGCGAGGGCTGGAGACTGCCGTCCGGCGCTCCCGAACAGGCCGAGCCTGCCGAGGCCACCGCCGCGCGCGTCGTCTACGAACTCACCGGCTACCTCGTCGACGGCACCGAGAGCCTGACCCCGCAGGACGGTGCCACGGCGGTCGTGTGCCAGTTGCTGAGCGAGTCCCCGTCCGACGGTGCCCGTGTCGCACCGGACCGACTGCGCTGGGCCTCGCTCGCCGAGACCGCCGACGCCGACCTCCCGGCGGTCGTACGGACGTACCTGGAAGGGCACACACCGGTGTGAGGCGTGCAGGTCAGCGCTCCGCCGTCGGGTCCGGTGCCTGCGCGAGGAAGCGCTGCCGGTCCACGACCCCCCGGTCGATCTCGCCCGTCGCGACCAGCAGGCCCGCGCCGTCGACGGCCCGCACCAGGAAGGTCAGCCGCCGGTCCGTCGTGGAGGGCAGCGGCCGGGCGCTCACCTCCACCCGGCCGCCCACCCGGGTGGCCCGCACGTGCCGGACCCGCACCTCGGTGCCGACAGTGGTCTGACCGGTCGTAGTGAAGGGCGCGGCGGCCCGCAGGGTGGCCGCCTCCAGCCAGGCGATCAGCCGGGGCGTGGCCAGCACGGGCACGTCACCACTGCCCACCACGGCCGCGGTGTCGGCCTCGGTCACCTCGTGACGCATGCCCCCACGCCAGTGCCGCCGAGCGCGGGCCGCCGTACGGCACGGGGCTGTCGTACGACACGGATCCGCCGGTCGGCACCGGGACGTCAGCGGTTCACCGGCAGGGCAGTTCCAATACGTCCACGGTGGTGCCGGCCGCGACACCGCCCGGTGGGACCACCGCAAGGGCGTCCGCCAGGGCGAGGCCGCGGAGCATCGCCGGGCCGTCGAAGGGCAGCGGTGTCGCCTCCTGGCCGGACGTGAACACCGGCAGCAGCCGGGTGTCGCGCGGATGGCCCGGCAGGGCGGCGGTCGTCGTCAGCCGGACCGGACCGGCCTCGCGATGGCCGCCGAGCCGACGCAGCAGCGGTTCGGCGAGCGTGACCAGGCCGGCCACCGCGGCCAGCGGGTTGCCGGGCAGCCCGACCAGCCGGCGCGCCCGGCCGTCCGTGGTCGCGGGCAGCTCGGCGAGCAGCATCGGATGGCCCGGTCGCACCGCCACGGAGTCGACCAGCAGCCGGGCGCCCACCGACCGCAGCGTGTCGTGCAGGAAGTCCACGGGGCCCGCGGCGGTGCTCCCGGTGGTGATGACGACGTCGGCGGGTGAGCTGCGCACGGCCTCACGGAGCGGGCCGGGGTCGTCCGCGACCCGGCGATGGCCGATGAGCTCGGCGCCGCGGCCCCGCAGCCAGGGCGGCAGCAGCGGGCCGAGCGCGTCCCGGACCCGCCCGCCGCGCGGCACACCCTGGTCGAGCAACTCGTCGCCGAGGACGAGGAGTTCCACGCTCGGGCGGCGGTGCACGGTCAGCCGGTCGTACCCGGCCGCCGCCGCGAGGCCCAGCACGCGTTCGGTCACGGTGGTGCCGGCCGGCAGCAGCGGCTCACCGGAGCGGCACTCCTGGCCGCGTGCCCGGATGTCCTGCCCCTCGCACACCGGCCCGGGGGAGCGGTCGTACAGCAGGTCCTGCGCGGGGTCCGCCTCGCCGTGCTCGCGGCGCAGCACGGCGGTGGCGCCGGGCGGCACCGGGGCGCCGGTCGCGATGGGGACGGCCGTGTCCCGGCCGAGCGGACCGGGCTCCGCTCCGGCGAGGACTCCGGCGCCGCCCAGCCGCCACGGGCCCGGTCCGGCCACGGCCCAGCCGTCCATGGCGGCCGTGTCGAACGACGGCAGATCGGTGAGCGCGAGGAGCGGTTCGGCGAGCGCGTGGCCGAGGGCGTCGGCGAGGGAGCGCGGGCCGGCGGGCAGCGGCCGCCCGGCACAGGACCGGGCGATCGAGCGGGCCCGCTCCCAGTCCCGGCCGGCCCGCAGCGCGTCCGGCGCGGCCGGGGCTGTGTGCGCTGCGGTGGCGCGCGACACCGCTCCGTGCGGTCCCGTGCCGTCGGCCGTGTCCGTCCCGGATGCCCTCATGCCGGTCATCGTTGATCAGGCATCCGGCGAAGTCAAAGAGGGGCCGTTTGTCGGCCGATAGATGCCGCCTATGTGATAACCGCCGCTTATCGGCTCATCGAGAACACCTCTTTGACTTCTCCGCGTGACGAGGCGGATGCTGCCGGATCATGAGCGGCATCGAGGACCCCGTAGACGACCTGTCGGTCACCCCGCCCAAGCGCTGGGCCACCGGCGTCCCGGCGGTGACGCACGCGCTGACGTACTCCCTGGAACAGACGTCCGTACGACGTACCGCGCTGACCCTGCTGAACATCAACCAGGCCAAGGGAACCGACTGCCCGGGCTGCGCCTGGCCCGAGCCCGCGGCGGGCAAGCGGCACCTCAACGAGTACTGCGAGAACGGCGCCAAGCACATCAACGACGAGGCCACCACCCGCCGCGTCACCGCCGATTTCTTCCGCGAGCACTCGATCGCCGAACTGGGCGCGAAGTCCGACTACTGGCTCAACCAGCAGGGCCGGCTCACCGAGCCCATGATCAAGCGGCCCGGCGCCGAGCACTACGAACCCGTCGGCTGGGACGAGGCGTTGGAGGTGCTCGCCGAGGAACTGCGCCGGCTGGACTCCCCGGACGAGGCCCTCTTCTACACCTCCGGCCGGGTGGGCAACGAGGCGGCCTTCCTGCTCCAGCTGTTCGCCCGCGCCTACGGCACCAACAACCTGCCGGACTGCTCCAACATGTGCCACGAGTCGAGCGGATCCGCGCTGATGGAGACGCTCGGCATCGGCAAGGGCAGCGTCTCGCTGGACGACATCCACACCGCCGACCTGGTATTCGTCGTCGGACAGAACCCGGGCACCAACCATCCCCGCATGCTGTCCGCGCTGGAGGAGACCAAGCGCAACGGCGGCAAGGTCATCGCGGTCAACCCGCTGCCCGAGGCGGGACTGCTCCGCTTCAAGCACCCCCAGAAGGCCCGCGGGGTCATCGGCCGGGGCACCGCGATCGCCGACCAGTTCCTCCAGATCCGCCCCGGCGGCGACCTCGCCCTGTTCCAGGCGCTGGGCCGGCTGCTGCTGGAGGCCGAGGACGAGCGCCCGGGAACCGTCCTCGACCACGCCTTCATCAGCGCCCACACCACCGGCTTCACCGACTTCGCCGACCACGCCCGGAAGATCGCGTGGGAGGACGTCCTCGCCGCGACCGGGCTGAGCCGCGAGGAGATCGAGGCCGTCCACGAACAGGTGCTGCGCAGCGGAAAGATCATCGTCTGCTGGGCGATGGGACTCACCCAGCACAAGCACGGCGTCCCGACCATCCGCGAGGTCGTCAACTTCCTTCTGCTGCGCGGCAATGTCGGACGGCCGGGCGCAGGTGTGTGCCCCGTGCGCGGGCACAGCAACGTCCAGGGCGACCGCACCATGGGCATCTGGGAGCGGATGCCCCGGCCGTTCCTCGACGCCCTGGAGCGCGAGTTCGGCTTCACCCCGCCCACCAAGCACGGACTGGACTCGGTCAACAGCATCCGGGCCATGCGCGACGGCACCGCCAAGGTGTTCCTCGGCGTCGCCGGCAACTTCGTCCGGGCCACCCCGGACAGCGACGTCACCGAGGAGGCGATGCGCGGCTGCCGGCTCACCGCGCACATCTCCACCAAGCTCAACCGCTCCCACGCGGTCTGCGGCGACATCGCCCTCATCCTGCCCACCCTCGGCCGCAGCGACCGGGACGTCCAGGCGGCCGGCGAGCAGTTCGTCACCGTCGAGGACTCCATGAGCGAGGTGCACGCCTCCCGCGGCAAGCTGCCCCCGGCCTCCCCGCACCTGCTCAGCGAGGTCGCGATCATCAGCCGGCTGGCCCGCAGGACCCTCGGCGACACCCCGGCCATCCCCTGGGAGGACTTCGAGGCGGACTACGGCACCGTCCGCGACCGCATCTCCCGCGTCGTCCCCGGCTTCCAGGACTTCAACGCCCGGGTGGCCGAGCCCGGCGGCTTCCGGCTGCCCAACCCGGTCAACGAGCGCGTCTTCCGCACCCCGAGCGGCAAGGCCGTCTTCACCCGCAACGACTTCACGATGCCCGACATCCCCGAGGGGCACCTGCTGCTCCAGACGCTGCGCTCGCACGACCAGTGGAACACCGTCCCGTACGCGATGAACGACCGCTACCGGGGCATCCACAACGCCCGCCGCGTCGTCCTCGTCAACCCCGACGACCTCCAGGACCTCGGGTTCGCCGACCGTGACCTGGTGGACCTGGTCGCGGTCTGGCACGACGGACGCGAGCGCCGGGCGCCGGACTTCCGGGTCGTCGCCTACCCCACCAGCCGTGGCTCGGCCGCCTCCTACTACCCCGAGACCAACGTCCTGGTGCCGCTGGACAGCGTCGCGGACATCAGCAACACACCCACCTCCAAAGGGGTGTTGGTCCGCCTGGAGCCCGCGCGCGGAGCGGCGTCGTGGGACGGGTGACCGTACGGCGGCGGGTGCTGCGCATCCGGGACGGCGTGCCCGCGCACCGGCCCGACACCCTGGCCGCCGAGGAGCCGATGGAGATCCGGGTCGGCGGCCGGCCGCTCACGGTGACCATGCGCACCCCGGGCGACGACTTCGACCTCGCGGCCGGATTCCTGGCCGGTGAGGGCGTGGTCCACGCCGCCGACGACGTGACCGGGATCCGCTACTGCGCGGGCGCCACGGCGGACGGCGCCAACACCTACAACGTGGTCGACGTCGCCCTCGCCCCCGGGGTGGCGCTGCCCGCCGCGTCGCTGGAGCGGAACTTCTACACCACCTCCTCGTGCGGGCTGTGCGGCAAGGCGAGCCTGGACGCGGTGCGCATGGTGCGCCGCTGGTCCGTGGCCGAGGACCCGCTGAGCGTGGGTCCGGAGCTGCTCGCCGCGCTGCCCGAGCGGCTGCGGGCGGCCCAGCGGGTGTTCGACAGCACCGGCGGACTGCACGCGGCGGGCCTGTTCACGGCCGACGGCGAGCTGCTGTGCCTGCGCGAGGACGTGGGCCGGCACAACGCCGTGGACAAGGTCGTCGGACACGCCCTGCGCTCCGGTCTGCTGCCGCTGCGGGAAACCGTGCTCATGGTCAGCGGGCGCGCCTCCTTCGAGCTGGTGCAGAAGGCCGTACTGGCCGGGATCCCGCTGCTCGCCGCCGTCTCCGCGCCGTCCTCGCTGGCCGTGGACCTGGCCGCCGAGAGCGGGCTGACCCTGGTCGGGTTCCTGCGCGGCACCTCGATGAACGTCTACACCGGCGCCGAACGCCTCGTGTCCGCGCCGGTCGGCTGACCCACACGGAGCGATCAGCGGCCCGGGTCCCCGGGGACGCGCTCCAGGGCGGTGGCCACGTCGGTCGTGCGGGCGATGTCCGTCAGGGACCGGGCCATGACCGACTCCGGCTCCCGGGCGGCGACCACCAGCCCCACGGGCACCGAGGCGGCCGGCTCGACCAGCGGCACCGCCCGCATGCCGGGCGGCACACCGAACACGTGCAGCCATGCCTGCGCCACGATGCTCGCCCACCGCCCCGTCCTGACATGGGCGAACAGAGCCGCCACGGAATCGGTCTCCAGCCGGGGCGAGGCCTGCGTCCCGGCCCGCGCGAACAACTCGTCCAGCACCCGGCGCCCCTGCATGCCCTGGTTCAGCAGACACAGCGGCAACCGCGCCGCCTGCGCCCACGTGGCCGTCGTCCGCCGGGCCAGGTCGTCGTCGGCCGAGAGCAGCAGCACATGGCGCTCCCGGTACAGCGGCACCGTGTGGAAGAACTGCTCCGACACGTCCTCGCGCAGATAGGTGACGGCCGCGTCGAGCTCGAAGTTCTGCAACTGCCGCAGGATGTCCACCGACTGCATGTCCGCACTGACCTCCACCGTGACCAGCGGGTGCGCCGCGCAGAACGGGCCGGTCAGATGGGCGACGGCGGCGGACGCGGTCGGCACCGAACCGATCCGTATCCGGCCGGTCAGGCCACCGCGCAGCGCGTCGACCTCGTCCTTGAGGGCGTCGCGGTCGGCCAGGATCCGCTGCGCCCATACGACGATGCGCTCGCCCTCAGGAGTGAGGCCCTCGTACTTGCGGCCGCGCCGCACCAGCGGCACGTCGAGCTCCTCCTCCAGCTTGCGCAGCGCCTCCGACAGGGCGGGCTGGGACACGTAGCAGGCCTGGGCGGCGCGGGCGAAATGCCGCTCGCGGGAGAGTGCGACGAGGTATTCGAGCTGACGAAAGAGCACGGGACGGGTGTACCCGACGGCCGACCGGAACGCCAATCCCGTCCGGCTGCCGAACTGCCGAGCCGGACGGGCGGCGCCATGCTGGTGCGAAGGAGCCGGCCGCGATACCCCGGTGCACGAGGCATGCGGCGAGCGGTTCGTTGCACAGGATCCGCCGAGGAGGCAGACGTCCGTGGTCGAGTCGCAGCCCGTCATCGTCCCGCCGGCCAGGGCCGCCGTCTTCCTGGTCGTCACCCTCGTGCCCGGCGGCGAGGGCACCGTCCGTGACCTGCTGGAGGACGTGTCGGGCCTGCGCCGCTCGGTGGCGTTCCGCGCGCCCGCCGAGCGGCTGAGCTGTGTCGTCGGCATCGGCTCGCACGCCTGGGACCGGCTCTTCGACGGGCCCCGGCCACGCGAGCTGCACCCCTTCGTGGACCTGGTCGGTCCGCGCCACCGGGCCCTCGGCACCCCCGGTGACCTCCTCTTCCACGTCCGCTCCCTCCGGATGGACCTGTGCTTCGAACTGGCCCGGCTGCTCGGGGAGCGCCTTCAGGGCGCGGCCACCGTGGTGGACGAGGTGCACGGCTTCAGGTTCTTCGACGAACGCGATCTGCTCGGCTTCGTCGACGGCAGCGAGAACCCCGAGGGGACGGTCGCGGACGACGCCGTGTTCATCGGCGACGAGGACCCGGAATTCACCGGTGGCAGCTATGTGATCGTGCAGAAGTACCTGCACGACATGACGGCCTGGAACGCCCTGTCGGCCGAGGAACAGGACCTGGTGATCGGGCGCACCAAGCTGGCGAACGTGGAACTCCCCGACGACGTGAAGCCCGCCGACTCCCATGTCGCCCTCAACACCATCACCGACGAGAACGGCGACGAACGCAAGATCGTGCGTGAGAACATGCCCTTCGGCACCATCGGGACCGGCGAGTTCGGCACCTATTTCATCGGCTATTCCCGCACCCCGGACGTGACCGAGGAAATGCTGCGGAACATGTTCCTCGGCCGCGAGCCGGAACAGCACGACCGGATCCTCGACTTCTCCGTGCCGGTCACGGGCTGCCTCTTCCATGTGCCGAGCATCGGCTTCCTCGACGACCTCCCGGCCGCTCCGGGCGGCGCGGCGACGGCAGGACCCTGACGTCCGCGCCCGACCCGCTCCCCCCCCCGGCTGCTCCGTTTGCGGTGCCGTGTGCGGAGGGGTTCAGTGAGTACTGACCCCGGATCGCGTACGACCCCCCCCGCGGATCACTGTTTCGCCGCGCTCAGGAGATGTCATGTCGATGTCGTTCGGTGCTCCTTTCGGTTCGTCGGATCCGTTCAGCGAGTTGTTCAACCGGTTCTTCGGGATGTCGCCGGCGTCATCACCGCCCGCGGTGCAGCGCGTGCCCATCGGACGGCTGCTGACGGAGGCCTCCCAGGAACTGCTCAACCTGGCCGCGGGGCGGGCCGTCGAGGACGGCACCAGCGACCTCGACACGGAACACCTGCTCTGGGCCGCCACGAAGGTCGACCCGTCCCGGCGGCTGCTGTCCCAGCTGGGCGTCGATCCCGACACGCTCGCGGCCGAGATCGCCAAGATCCTGCCGCGCGAGTCCGGCGAGCCGTCCGCTCAGCCGGGTCTCACCCCCGCGGCCAAGCGCACGCTCGGCGCCGCCTACGCACAGTCACAGGCGGCCGGTGTGTCGTACATCGGTCCGGAGCACATCCTCGGCGCCCTGCTGGGGGACAGTGACAGCGGTGCCGCCAAGCTGCTGCGCGCCGAGGGCATGGACACGGAGAAACTGTCGGGCCTCGCCGAGCAGTCCGCCCGGGCCGACTCGGTGCCCGCCGAACGCAAGCAGCCGGCCACGACGCTGGACGAGTACGGCCGGGACCTGACGGAAGAGGCCAAGGCGGGCAGGCTCGACCCGGTGGTGGGACGCGCCGAGGAGATCGAGCAGACCGTGGAGATCCTCTCCCGGCGCTCCAAGAACAACCCCGTCCTCATCGGCGAACCCGGCGTGGGCAAGACCGCCATCGTGGAGGGGCTGGCGCAGCGCATCGTGGCGGGCGAGGTCCCGGACACCCTGAAGGACAAGAGGGTCGTCTCCCTCGACCTGTCGAGCATGGTCGCGGGAGCACAGTACCGGGGACAGTTCGAGGAGCGGCTGAAGAAGGTCATCGAGGACGTACAGGCCGCCAAGGGCCAGATCATCCTGTTCATCGACGAACTCCACACGGTCGTCGGCGCCGGCGCCACCGGCGAGGGATCCATGGACGCGGGCAACATGCTCAAGCCCGCACTCGCGCGCGGCGAACTGCGCGTGGTGGGCGCCACGACCATCGACGAGTACCGCAAGTACGTCGAGAAGGACGCGGCGTTGGAGCGCCGGTTCCAGCCCGTGATGGTGCCCGAGCCCAGCGTCGAGGAGACCGTGCAGATCCTCGAAGGGCTGCGCGACTCCTACGAGGCCCACCACCAGGTCCGCTTCGACGACGCGGCGCTGGTGGCCGCCGCCGAGATGTCCGACCGCTACATCACCGACCGCTTCCTGCCCGACAAGGCCATCGACGTCATGGACCAGGCCGGCGCCCGGGTGCGGCTGCGCCGCGTGGGCCGCTCCACCGAGGTGGTCAGCCGCGAGGACCGAATCGCCAAGCTGCGTCGGGAGCTCGAACAGGCCGTCGCCGCCGAGGACTTCGAGAAGGCGTCCGAGCTGAAGCGGGAGATCTCCGAGGTGGAGGGCGAACTCGCCGGGATCGAGGAGCGCCGCGAGGGCGTCGTGTCCGTCACGGCCGCCGACATCGCCGACGTCGTCTCCCGCCGCACCGGTATTCCGGTCGCCCAGCTCACCGCCGGCGAGAAGGAGAAACTCCTCCGGCTGGAGGAGGAGATGCACGCCCGGATCGTCGGCCAGGACGAGGCGGTCACCGCCGTCTCGCAGGCCGTGCGCCGCAACCGCGCGGGCATGGGCGACCCGAACCGGCCCGTGGGCTCCTTCCTCTTTCTCGGCCCCACCGGCGTCGGCAAGACCGAACTCGCCAAGACCCTCGCTGCGTTGTTGTTCGGCGAAGAGGACCGCATGATCCGCTTCGACATGAGCGAGTTCCAGGAGAAGCACACCGTCGCCCGGCTGGTCGGCGCCCCGCCCGGATACGTCGGCTACGAGGAAGCGGGCCAGCTGACCGAGAAGGTGCGCCGCCAGCCGTACAGCGTCGTGCTGTTCGACGAGGTGGAGAAGGCACACCCCGACGTGTTCAACACCCTGCTGCAGATCCTCGACGACGGCCGGCTCACCGACGGCCAGGGCCGTACCGTCGACTTCCGGCACTGCGTCGTCATCATGACGTCCAACATCGGCGCGCACCGCATCCTCGACCACAAGGGTGATGTGTCCGACCTGAAGGACGACTTGATGGACGACCTGCGGACCAGGTTCCTGCCGGAGTTCCTCAACCGCATCGACGACATCATCATCTTCCACGGCCTGACCGAGGACGACCTGAGCCGGATCGTCGACCATCTGCTGGACCAGAGCAAGCGCCGGGTGCACGCGCAGGGCATCGAACTGGAGGTCACGGAGTCCGCGAAGAAGCTCCTCATCGCGCACGGCCACCAGCCGGAGTTCGGCGCCCGCCCGCTGCGCCGCACCATCCAGGCGGAACTCGACAACCGCATCGCCACCCTGCTGCTGAGCGGCGAGGCCGAGCCCGGGAACACGATCGTCGCCGACGTGGTGGACGACTCGCTGCACTGCTCGGTGCGGAAGAACGGCGACTCCGGCGAGCGGGCCGGGACCGCCGGGGCAGCCGGGCCCGCCGAGGCCGGTTCCGCGGCGACGGAGAAGTGACGGAGGAGAACTCATGACGCACCATCACCACAAGTCCAACAAGCGGGTCGAGGGCGAGCCGGACACCGGTCATGGCCGGGGCCTGCCCCGCCGGCCGGACGAGCCGGAACTCGCCGAGCGCACCCGGGAGGACCGGCGGGAAGCGGGCCTGCGCAGCGGGCGCCGGGAGGACCCCGAGGCGGCGTACGAGCAGGCACAGGCCGAGGTCGACCGCGAGGTGCGCGAGGGCCGCATGAAGTCCGGCGAGAGTCGGCGCAAGGGCCGCAGGGAATAGCGCCCTGAACATGTCCGAAACATTCGGACGAAGGATGTTTCTCGTATTGACAGGAGGTTGCCATGTCCTCGAAGCGACGCAGGAAGAAGAAGGCACGGCGCAACCACGCCGCCAACCACGGCAAGCGGCCCCAGTCCTGAGGGAGAGTCGTGAGCACCTCCCGGCACTCCAGTGACGATCAGCCGCGGCGGCCGGCGCAGGGGGCGGAAGAGCGGGAGTTCCACGTGGGCCCCGCTCCCGGCGGGGAACCGTCCTTCCGCCCCTACCACCACCCCGCCGCCGGCTGGGGCGCCGCGAAGAGCGTCAGCGGATTCCTGCTGCGCGAGGGCGCGCTGGTGGACGGACCGCGCGCGATCGTGAAGATGAACCATGAGAACGGCGGCTTCGACTGCCCAGGGTGCGCGTGGCCGGACGACACCAAGGGCCTGCGCCTGGACATCTGCGAGAACGGGATCAAGCACGTCACCTGGGAGATGACCCGCAAGCGGGTCGACCGCGCGTTCTTCGCGCGGCACTCGGTGGGCGACCTGTCCGAGTGGAGCGACTTCGCGCTGGAGGATCAGGGCCGGCTGACCGAGCCCATGGTCTACGACCCCGACTCCGACCACTACGTGCCGATCAGCTGGCGCGACGCCTTCGAACTGGTGGGGCGGACCCTGCGCGAGCTGGACGACCCGAACCAGGCCGCCTTCTACACCTCCGGTCGGCTCGGCAACGAGGCCACATTCTTGTACCAGTTGATGGCTCGGGAACTGGGCACGAACAATCTGCCCGACTGCTCCAACATGTGCCACGAGGCCAGCGGACGCGCCCTGGAGGCCTCGCTCGGCACCGGCAAGGGCACGGTCGACCTGAAGGACTGGGAGATGACGGACGCCCTGTTCATCATGGGCGTGAACGCCGCCTCCAACGCACCCCGGATGCTCACCGCCCTCGCCGAGGCCTACCGCCGCGGCACCCGGATCGTGCACGTCAACCCGCTGATCGAGGCGGCCGCCCGGCGCACGATCATCCCGCACGACATCACCGACATGGCCACTTTCCACTCCACCCGCACCAGCAACCTGAACCTCCAGGTGCGTGTCGGCGGCGACATGGCCCTGCTGCGCGGCATGGCGAAGGCCTTGCTGGAGCAGGCCGGCAGCGATCCCAAGGCACTCGACCAGGAGTTCATCGACCGCCACACCGCCGGCTTCGACGACTACCGGAAACAGTGCGAGGCCACGCCCTGGGCGGAGATAGAGCGCCAGTCGGGCCTCGACCGCGCCGACATCCTCAGGGCGGCCCGCGTCTACCGTGACGCCGATCGCAGCATCGTCAGCTGGTGCCTGGGCGTGAGCCAGCACGAACACGGCGTCGACACGGTCCGCGAGATCGTCAACCTCCTTCTGCTGCGCGGCAATCTGGGCCGCGAGGGTGCCGGACCGTCGCCGGTGCGCGGGCACAGCAACGTCCAGGGCAACCGCACCTGCGGCATCGACCACCGCCCGACCGCCGAGTTCCTCGACCGGCTCGCCCAGGTGTGCGGGATCGACCCGCCCCGCGCCCACGGCCTGGACACCGTCGGCACCATCGCGGCCATGCGGCGGGGCGACGTCAGGGTGTTCGTCGGCATGGGCGGCAACTTCGCGCTCGCCGCGCCCGACACCCCGCTCACCCACGAGGCGCTGCGCTCCTGTGACCTCACCGTCCAGGTCAGCACGAAGCTGAACCGCAGCCACCTCGTCCATGGCCGCCGGGCGCTCATCCTCCCGTGCCTCGGCCGCACCGAGAAGGACCAGCAGCGCACCGGCCCGCAGAGCACCTCGGTCGAGGACTCGATGAGCATGGTGCACCTGTCCGTCGGCATGAAGCGTCCCGCCTCCCGGCACCTGCTCTCCGAGCCCGCCATCATCGCCGGCCTGGCCCGCGCCGCCCTGCCGGACAGCCCGACGCCCTGGCAGTGGTACGTCGAGGACTACGACCGGATCCGCGACACCATGGCCCAAGTCCTCGACGGATTCGAGGACTTCAACCGAAGGGTGCGACTGCCGCTGGGCTTCCGCATCAAGCAGCCCGCCCGCGAGCTGGTCTTCCGCACACCGTCCGGAAAGGCGGAGTTCTCCGCCGCCCCGCTGCCCGACGTCGTCCCCGCCCCGGGCACCCTGGCCCTCGGCACCATGCGCTCCCACGACCAGTGGAACACGACCATCTACTCCGACAACGACCGCTACCGCGGCATCAGGAACCTGCGCACCCTCGTCTTCATGAACGACGACGACATGCGCGAACGAGGCATCGGCGAGTTCGACCCCGTGGACATCGTCAGCACGGCCAAGGACGGCACCACCCGCACCCTCGACGGCTTCCTCGCGATCCCGTACGACATGCCCCGCGGCTGCGCGGCCGGGTACATGCCGGAGATGAACGTGCTCGTCGCCCTGTGCGACCACAGCGAGCAGAGCGACCAGCCCCTCATGAAACACCTGCGGGTTACGATCACCCCGGCCACGTGATTCCCGACCGACATCCGACCGATATCCGACCGATTCCACGACCGATTCCACGACCGATTTCCGACACGGGACACCTCGGGGGTGCGGCATGACGTCCGCGGTCGTCGTCGGCGCCGGGCCCAACGGGCTCGCCGCCGCGGCCTTTCTCGCCAGGGCGGGGCTCGCCGTGACCGTCCTGGAAGCCGCCGACGAGATCGGCGGGGGCACCCGCAGCTCCGAGGCACTTGTGCCCGGCCTCCTCCACGACCACTGCTCGGCCGTCCACCCCACCGCCGCCGGCTCCCCGGCGCTGCGCGCGCTCGGCCTCGAACAGCACGGGCTGCGCTGGCGGACGGCGGACGTCGACTGCGTCCACCCGCTGGACGACGGCAGCGGCGGGGCCCTGCTGCGCTCGGTGCCGGACACCGCCCGTCTCCTCGGACCCGACGGCGACCGCTACCGCGCCCTGTTCGCCACCCCGGTGCGGCACTGGAACGTTCTGGCGCACGACGTCCTGGGCCCGCTGCCGCACCTGCCCGCGCACCCGCTGCTGCTCGCCCGCTTCGGCATCCCGACCACCCTGCCCGCCACCGCCCTCGCCCGCCTTTTCCGCACCCCGCAGGCGCGGGCGCTGTGGGCGGGAGTCGCGGCCCACGCCCTGCGCCCGCTGTCCCGCCCGTTCACCTCGGCCATCGCGCTCGGCATCCTCACCGCGGGCCACGACGCGGGCTGGGCCGTGGCCGAGGGCGGCTCACAGTCCATCGCCTACAGCATGGAACGTGTGCTGCGCCGGTACGGCGGCACCGTCCACACCGGGGTCCGTGTCACCGACCACCGTCAACTCCCGCCCGCCGACGTCACCCTCCTCGACCTCGACCCGAGCCAGGCCGCAGCCCTCTACGGCGACCGGCTGCCGCCCCGGACGCGCGCCGCGTACGGCCGCTTCCTTCGCGCGCCCGCCGTCTTCAAGCTCGATCTGGCCGTCGAGGGCGGCGTGCCCTGGACGAACGAGCACGCGCGCCGGGCCACCACCGTGCACCTCGGCGGCCCGCTCGCCGAGGTGGCGCGGACGCTCCAGGACGTCGTGGCCGGACGCATGCCCGAGCGGCCCTTCGTCCTGGTCGCCCAGCAGTACCTGGCCGATCCCACCCGCTCGGTCGGTGACGTGCATCCCGTGTACACCTACGCCCATGTCCCGTACGACTACGACGGCGACGCCACCGACGCGATCCTGAGGCAGCTGGAGCGGTTCGCCCCCGGTGTCCGCGACCGCGTCGTGGCTCGACAGGCCGTCCGGCCCGCCCGGTTCGCCGCCGCCAACCCCAACTTCACCGGCGGCGACATCATCACCGGAGCCAAGACGACCTCTCAGCTCCTCCTCGGCCCCCGCCCGGCCCTCGACCCGTACGCCACCGGCCTGCCCGGGGTGTTCCTCTGCTCGGCCGCCACCCCGCCGGGCCCCGGCGCCCACGGCATGTGCGGCGCCGGAGCCGCCGCGGCGGCACTGCGCCACCTGGGAGTGCGGACCTCAGGGCTGTTCGACGGCGGCTGACGCCGAAGAGCCCCCTCCCGGACCGGCGACGCCAGCGGCCCCGCAGCAGGTACGGGCACTCCACGGCTCGGGCAGCCTCCCGCGCATGCTGAAGCGGTGCTCCGTCCCGGACCGGCTGTCCGGGACGGAGACGGCCGGGCGCGCATGACATGGGGCTCCTGGGACTCCCGGGCCACGGAGGCGAGAGACATGTCGGCGTAGCGCTCGCCCGCCACCTGGCCCCCCGGCACCCGCAGGCGCAGCCGTCTGCTGGAGAACGCCGGTGCCACCCGGTGCATCACCTGCCGGAAGTCCCCGCCGGACAACTCCTTGCCCGCGTCCGGGAAGGACCCGGTGAGAAAGCCCCGCCCGACCTGCCGCATCAGCCCGATCTGCTCGTACCGGCGCAGCGTGTGCGCACGAAGCCCGGTGAACGTGGCGACCTCACTGATCGTGCACCGCCCCTGGCCGTCGGGCCGGGGCCGCACCGAGGCGAAGGGGGAGCGCACGTCACCAGACGCAGGGAAGCTCCGCCACGATCACGGTAGGGCCGCGGGGCGGGCTGGACACGGTCAGTTCGCCGTCGAGCGCGGCCACCCGGCGGCGGACGCCGAGCAGTCCCGTCCCGCTCTGCTCGTCGGCGCCGCCGTGACCGTCGTCGCTGATCACCGCCCGCACCCCGGCGCGCAGTCGCTCCAGCCGTACGTCCGCCCGCCGGCCACCCCCGTGCCTGACCGCGTTGGTCAGCGCCTCGGCCACGGCGAAGTACGCGGCGGCCTCGATCGCCGCCGGGGGCCGCGGCCCTTCCTCCAGCCCGCCCGTGACACTCACGGCCACGTCGAGCGCGCTGCTCCCCGCGAGCGCCCGCACGGCTCCGACGAGACCGCGGTCGGTGAGGATCGGCGGATGGATGCCCCGCACGACCTGGCGCAGCTCGGTCAGCGCCTCCTGCGCGTGGCCGTGGGCGTCGACCAGGAGTGCGCGGGCGGCCCCGGGATCCCGGTCGTAGGCGCGCAGGGCGAGCCCGAGCCGCATCGAGAGCGACACCAGACGTGCCTGGGCGCCGTCGTGCAGATCGCGCTCGATGCGGCGCAGTTCCGCCTCGTGGGCGGTGATCGCATCGGCTCGGGTGGCGGCGAGCCGCTCCACGCGAGCGGCCAGCAGCGCCTGCGGTGCGGGCCGCAGCAGGGCCTGTGACCAGCGGGCCTCCAGATCGGCGAGCCGGGTGATCAGCGGGAGCACCACTGGGGCACGGCGCAGCAGGCCGCACCGCACCCCGTCGACGACGAGGCCGACCGGCCACAGCGGCAGGACGAGCGCGCCATAGCCGTACGAGGCGGTCATCCAGCGCAGATCGGTGCGCGTACCGGGGTCGCGCACAGCGGTGCGCAGCCGCAGGCGTACCGGGCCGGTGAGAGGCGGGTAGGCCTCGGGGATCTCCCGGCCCGTCCACGCCGTCGTCATGGCGCGCTCGGCCCCGGCGATGCGCCGGACCAGCAGCACCGTCTCGGGCAGCAGCCAGGCCCCGACCATCGCCACCGTGCCGACGGCCGTGATCAGCAGCACCGTGACGAAGAGACAGAGACTCCGCACGGCCGGTGCTGTGGTTCCTCTTCCTCTTCAACGGCGCCGTCGCCGCGTTCTGCGCGGTAGCGGTGGACGGCGCACAGGGAGTCATGGCCGCGGTGGGCATGGGCCTCGTCTCGCTGGGGGCGGGGTTCGGCCTGCTCCCAGCCGGCGCGGCAAGGCACAGCCCGAGCCCGCCTGAGACGTCGGCCGGTGGCTGCGGCATCCGTGCCCGGCGCGCCCCACCCGCTCATGCCGCGTAGCCGCCGTCCACGGACAGCTCCGTGCCCGTCATGTACATCGCCTCCGGTCGTGCGAGGTAGGCGATCGCGGACGCCACCTCTTCGGCCGTGCCGTAGCGGCCGAGTGCGGTCATGGCCGCCTGGCCGGACGCGGAGGGACCGTCGGCGGGGTTCATGTCGGTGTCGATCGGACCCGGGTGGACGACGTGTGCGGTGATCCCGCGCCCGCTCAGCTCCCGGGCCAGCGCCTTCGTCAGCCCCACGACGGCCGACTTGCTCATCGCGTACAGGGTGGCCCCGGGGCCGGGCACGCGCGCGGTGATACAGCTGCCGACGGTGATGATCCGCCCGCCGGGCGCCATGAGCGCGGCAGCGGCCTGGGAGGCGAGGAACACCCCGCGGATGTTGACGGCGATGAGCCGGTCCACGGCGTCGAGCGACATGTCCTCCAGTGGCTGCATCAGCCCGAGGGCCGCGTTGTTCACCAGTACGTCCAGACCTCCGAGCGCCTCCGCCGCACGGTGTACCGCTCCCGCCGCCTCCTGCGCGTCCGCGGCATCCGCGCGCAGCGCGACCGCCCGCTGCCCGTGTGCCTCGACGGCCCGTACCACCTCCTCAGCCGCCTCTTTCCCGTGGACATAGGTCACGGCCACGTCCGCGCCCTCCCGCGCCAGTCGCCGTGCCGCCGCCGCGCCGATGCCCCGGCTGCCGCCGGTGACGAGTACCTTCTTGCCGTTCAGGGGTGCTTGTGAAGTCATGTGTCCATTGCACGGGTGCGGCGCGGGGCACGCTGGCGGTGAACGGACCTCGACCTGGCGGGGCGAGGACACACACCCTGGCGGTGGGCGACCCGCGGACTCGGAACGGTCAGAAGACATAGGGCACCAGACGCTTCGTCCTCTCGCGATAGTCCGCGTACGCCGGGCCGAAGGCCGCTGTCAGCAGCCGTTCCTCCGTACTGATGCGCCACAGGTAGGCCGTCGTCAGCAGCGCTGCCACGATCAGGGTCGCCGCCCAGCTGCCGAGGCCCAGCGAGTAGCCGATCCACACCAGCAGGCTGCCGCAGTACCCGGGGTGGCGTATGAGCCGGTACGGGCCCTCCTGGACCAGCCGTTGACCGTCGACCGTGCGCAGGGTGCGGGTGTAGTACTGGGACAGCGTGCGCATGCCCCAGGCCCGCAGGGCCAGCCCTCCGGCCAGGACCGCTATACCGAACCAGCGCACCGGTATGGGCAGTTGGGCCGTCGCCGTGCTGTTGAACACCGTGTTGATCACACCCGTGGCCACGAAGCAGACGATCAGCAGCCGGGTCGAACCCCGGTCGCGGTCGTCGGCCTGCCACGTACCCGCAGCCGCGAACTCCCGGCGGCGCAGCAGCACCTCGTACCCGATCCAGCACACGATGCCCAGCAGGGCGAAGTCACTGGGGAGAGCCATCCCGCACGCTCCTCACCTTTGGCGATGTCACCGTCCACGATCGCCCACCCGGCATGCCCGACGCACGCACCCACGGGTGGATCGAGGGTGGAAAAGGTCTCCACCCCACGAGTGAGCGCCGCCGGGCACCGGCCAGGTGCGAGCGCGGCGAGGGGAATAGTCGTCCAGTATGAAATGTGGTCGAGGAATCATTTCTTCATGGCGGCGACCGTTAATGTGGACGGGTGAGGGTAAACCACCGGGGAATCGAATTCCCTGAATTCGGCATCGGCCTCAACGGACACGGTGCCACTGCCGAGTTCGCCTTGCCGCAGCGGTGACGAGGCAACCGGCTCCAAACGGCCGGCGGCGGTTTCTGGGGGAGCGGACCGCCGCCGGCACAGTGCCGCACCGGCCGTCTCAGGCGGTGTGCAGGGCGGAGCGCAGGGTGCGGGTCGCCAGGTCGATGGCCGCGCGTGCCGCGTGGGTGCCGCGGAGGGCGTCGAGCATCACGAAGTCGTGGACGATGCCCTGGAACCGGACCGCCGTGACCGGTACCCCCTCGCCGCACGCAGCCTGTTGGCGTAGGCCTCGCCCTCGTCACGCAGCACGTCCGCCTCGGCGGTGACGACCAGCGCCGGGGGCAGTCCCGACAGCTCCTCGGCGGTGGCGCGCAGCGGCGAGGCGGTGATCCGGGAGCGCTCGTCCGCGTCGGCCGTGTACTGGTCCCCGAACCGCCGCATGGCGTCGCGGCGCCGGGCAGTAACCCGTGGCGAACTGGCCGTAGAACGGCGTGTCGAAGGACGCGTCGGTGACCGGGTAGAACAGCACCTGCTGGGTCACCGGGTAGTGGGCCTCGGGCGAGAGGTCGTACGTGGGGAAGGCGACCGCGGCATCCGCCTCGACGGCCGGCTCGCGCACCAACCGGTGCCCTCGGCTCCGGCGCTTACGGCCTTCCGCGGCGGCCACTCGAACAGGTACGGCGGATCGGCCGTCGCCTTCGCGAACTCCGCGGCCGCGGGTTCCAGGGCCGGCTGGACCGGCCGAACCGGCGCAACGGCATCGGACATCGCATCTCCTCGCGTGCACCGGGGGGCGGAGTATCCGTCGGTCGTACGGCACGTGCCCTCGTGTCCTGCGGAGGCAGGGAACACCACCGAGCATCCACCTCGCGCAGGGCGATGGGCCGTGGGCGTGCCGCCCGTACCTCCACAGTGCACGGATCGCCCGGCTCCGCACGCGCTGCGCTCCGGGGAGCGGGCCGGTGCGTCCTCCCGCCGGGCCGTTCCCCGCCCGGCTCGCGTGGCCGGGCCGTCCCTGCCGGGGCTGATGGTGCGGCCGGGCGGCCGCGTGCCCGAACTCGCCGACGACCCGAGGCCGCGCGGGCGTGGGCGTGTGAGGGCGTACGAGGCCGCTGTCGCGGCCGGTGAGGTCCCCCGTTGCCGCACCGAGGCGGCGAGGCGACCGACCTCATCGACGACCTGCCCTCCGCCGCCGATCTGGTCGTAGCCGTCGCCACGCAGCCCGCGCAGACCGAGGACACCCTGGCTGGGGCGGGCCGAGGCCGAGCGCCCCCACGCTCGTTCCCCTGCCCACGCTGATGCCCGCGCCCACGCTCATGCCCGCGCCTGTGCTTCCTTCCGCGTCCATGTTCCGGCGCGTGTCAGCATCCTGGTTCGTGTCCACGTCCGGGTTGCGGCCGTGGGTGCGTACACGTCATGTCTCGGTCGCGGCCAGGGCTCGGGCCGGGCCTGCCGTCGTGCGGTGGGCGGGCGTGCCGGTGGCGGCCATGACCGGCCCCGAGCGGTGGAGACGTGCCCTCGGCGCCCGGTCGGCACGCTCGGCACGGCAGAGGTGTGGCCATGACCTATTCGGTGGTCTCCGGCTTGGCCTCGGCCTTGTCCGCCGGCGCGGACTCCGCGGCGCGGGCGGCGGTGTAGAAGACGGACGTGCCCTGCTTGCTGCGCTGGGCGCTGTTGCGGGCGACCAGGTTCTCCAGGGTGGTGCGGATGACCTTGGTCTGGATCTCCCGGTCGGGATGCGCCTTGCCGAGGGCTTCGGTGACCTCCGCCGCGGAGCGGGGCTCCGTCTGGTCCGTCAGGTGGCGCCGGACCAGCTCGACGAGCGTGGGCTGAGCGGTCTGGGGGACCGCCTGCTTCGCCGCGGACGTCTTCGTCGGCGTCGCCTTCGGCGCAGATGCCTTCGCCGGGGAGGCCTTCGCGGTGGACTTCTTCGCCGCGGGCTTCTTGGCTGCCGGCTTCGTGGACTCGGGCTCCGCGACGCTCGCCTTCTTCGGCGTCCTGTCCACGACGGGTGCGGCGGGCGTGGCAGGTGCGGAGGTGGGCGTCTTGCGCGGGGCGGGCACCACGGCACCGTCGGTGCCGGCAGGCACGCCGGCCGGGGCGGTGACACCGAGCGCCTGCTGCATGCTCACCAGAACGCCGTGATCGTGCTGAAGAGCCGTCAACTGACTCTGTAGAGCGGAGATTTCCGTGGCGATGCGGTCCTGCTCCTTGACGTTGTTGTCGAGGTCGTTGGACACCTGGCTGACGTATTGCGAGGTCAACTCGGTGACGGGTGAGGTGTTCTCAGACATCTGTTCCTCCGTGTCCGACGGTGATGTGCCGCCCCGCCCGGCCGATGACGGCAGGCGGGGAGCGTGATTTGCGCTTGGGTGCGCACAACACATGGATGATACGGGTGGGTCAGCCTGTTTTCTGCTGAGTGAAACATATGCGTTGCACCGAGTGAACCCGATGTTCCGCGCGTCAACAAGATGTGCTGCGACGGCCGTTCATGTGTTCAGTCATTTCCCGCCCGGGAAATGCGGTGGGCAGGGTCACGGCACGGCATATCCGATTGCCGGTGCGCGCGGTGGTCCGCACCATGTCAGCCATGGGATCCTTCACCTCGTACGACGGCACCGAGCTGGCCTACCATGTCCGCGGCGAAGGCGAGCCCGTGGTGTGCCTGCCCGGCGGCCCCCAGCAGTCGACCTACCTCGGTGACCTGGGCGGACTGCCCGAGCACCGCACGCTGATCCGGCTGGACCTGCGGGGCACCGGCCGGTCCGCGACGCCCCGGGACCTCGCTTCCTGCCGGTGCGACCGTCTCGTCGCCGACGTGGAGGCCCTGCGCACGCACCTGGGCCTGGAGCGCATGGACCTGCTCGCGCACAGCGCCGGCGCGAACATCGCCGTGCAGTACCTGGGCCGCCACTCCGGACGCATCGGCCGTCTCGCCCTCGTCACCCCGAGCGTCCGTGCCGTCGGCCTGCCGATCAGTGACGGGCTGCGGCGCGAGACCGTGCGATCCCGTCGGGACGAACCCTGGTTCCCGGCGGCCTTCGCGGCCCTGGAGGCCATCGCAGCGGGCGCGGCCACGGCCGAGAACTTCCAGGCCATTGCCCCCTTTTCGTACGGCCGCTGGGACGAGGCGGCCCGGGCGCACAGGGTCGCGGAGAACGAACAGCTCGACCGGGGGATCCTTGCGGCCTTCGGTGCCGAGGGTGCCTTCGACCCGGACACCACCCGCGCGGCACTCGCCCGCTGCGCGGCATCCGTGCTGCTCATCGCCGGGGAGGTCGACCCCGGTGCCCCGCCGCCCGTGGTGGCCGAGTTCGCCGCGCTGTTCCCGCACGCCGAACTCGTCGTCCAGCCCGGAGCCGGACACTTCCCGTGGCTGGACGACCCGGACCGGTTCCGCTCGGCCGTACTGACGTTCCTGGGCGGTCGGTAGCATCGCGCTCGTGGCTGACTGGGAGATACGGCAGGCGTCGGCGGCGGACGTCGAGGCGGTGGCCGAGCTGCGGGCCGTGGTGCTGAGGGCGGACCTGGAGCGCCTCGGGCGCTACGACGAGCGGCGCGTGCGGCAGCGGCTGCGTGACGGGTTCACTCCGGCGCACACATGGGTGGTGGAGGCGGCCGGCGCCCTGGCCGGCTGCGTGGCGCTGCGGCCGGCCGCCGACGCCCATTGGCTGGAGCACTTCTACCTGGACCCGGCCCTCCAGGGCAGAGGCATCGGCTCGGCCGTGCTGAGCATGCTGCTGGAGCGCTGCGACCGCGACGGTACTCCCGTCCGGCTGAACGTGCTGCGGGGCAGCCGGGCCCTGAAGCTCTACGCGCGCCACGGCTTCACGGTCGAGTCCGAGGATCCGGTGGACGTGTTCATGATCCGTCGGCCGCAGCCGCAGCCGCAGCCGCAGCCACAGCCGCAGTCGCAGCCGGTGCAGGGTTCGGTGGCCGTCGGCCACTGAAGCCCTGCCCGGTACCGCCGCGGCCTCAGGAGGTGGCAGCGTGTCGGCGGTGTGCGCGCACCGCGGCGGCGACCGCCATGTCATCGCCCCGACCGCGCGCCTCCAGCCCGGCTATGACGCCCTCGACGTTCTGCTCGGGCTGGTTCTGGCTGAGCTTGGCCTTGGCCTCGATCCGGCTGATGACCACTTCGACGCCGATGACCGCGCGCAACCGCCCCTCGACGTACTTCGCCGGAGCCTGGTCGAGGGACCAGGGCTCGGCAGAACCGGCCTCGTGCCGGTCGGTGAGGCGGCGCATCTGCGCCTCGACCCACGCCGGGTCGTCGTGCACGACCAACTGCCCGTACACGTGGGCGACGACATAGTTCCAGGTGGGGACCACCCGATGATGCTCGGCCTTCGTCGCGTACCAGGTGGGCGAGACATAGGCCTGCGGCCCGTGGACTATTACCATGGCCTCCCCCTGCACCGGCTCGCGCCAGTGGCCGTTGGCCCGCGCCATGTGACCGATCAGCGAACCGAGTTCACCGGTGTCCCGGTCGTGCTCGAAGGGCAGCAGGGTGGCCTGGAGGCCCTGCGGGGTCATGGTGACCAGGTCGCAGGCGCCGAGGCCGGTCAGCAGATCGCGGACGTCGGCGTCCTCGGGCATGAAGGGCTTGGGCACGTACACGGGCGGGCCTCTCGGTCGGGTTGGAGTGGGGTCGGGGCGCTGGCTGGCGAGGAGGCGGTGGCCGGTGTCCTACAGCGGGTTGTCGCGCAGCCAGGTCAGGACCTGCTCGGCGTGTTCGTTCGGAGGGAAGACCGGATAGAAGGCGTGCTCGATCACACCGTCGCGGATGACGAGCGTGAGCCGCTTGAACAGCCGCGTACCGTCCGCCTCGAACGTGGGCAGGCCGAGGGTGTCGGCCAGCCCGAAAGAGGGGTCGGACAGCATGTCGAAGGGCAGCCCGAGGCGCTCCACGACCTCGTTCTGGTACGCGCCGTCCTGGCTGGACAGCCCGTACACCCGGCCGGCGCCGGCTTCCAGGAGGTCCTGGAAGTGATCGCGGAAGCCGCATGTCTCGGGCGTGCAACCGCGGGCTCCGGGAATGGAGTTCCAGCCCTCCGGCAGATCGGTGCCGGGGCGGCCGGTGAGCGGATAGACATAGACGACCGTACGGCGAGGGCCGAGTGCGTCCAGACGGATCGTCCTGCCCGCCGTGTCGCACAGGGCCGCCCCGGGCGCCGCCGTCCCGCGCAGGTGGTCCGCGGCGCCGTCGTCCTCGGGGACGGGCAGGTCCGCCGGGAGCGTCAGATAGTCCTCGCCCCCGGTGCCGCTCGCCTCGGAGGGTACGACGGTGCTGCCGCGGTGGGCGGCGGCGTTCAGGTTGGCGATCAGCGTCGTACGGCGCGCGGCGAGTGCCTCGATGCGCTCGGTCAGCTCGTCGATCGCCTCGCGGTAGGCGGCCAGCGAGGCGGGGCAGTCGTCGGCGTACGCACGCCCGGCCGCCAGGCACTCCAGGAACGGCCGGGTGCGCTCGACGGGGATTCCCAGCCGGTGCAGCGCCCTGATCTCCCGCACGAGGCGCACGTCGTCCTCGTCGTAGTCCCGGTAGCCGTTGGCGAGACGCCCGGGCGTGACCAACCCCAGCGATTCGTAGTACCGCACTGCCTTCGTCGTCACGCCTGACCGGCGCGCCAGTTCACTGATCTTCATGCCGCTCACCTCGCTCCACGCTAAACCTTGCCCCCGGGGGCAAGGTCAAGCGGCGAGACCGCGAGGTGTCCTCCGGCTGTCGTCCGAGGTCAAGCCGGAGGGGCGGCCATGCCCTGAGCGGGTGGACCTGGGCGGGCGCGGGGGTGTTCGGACCGGGTCCGGGCGGATGCGGTTCCTAGGCTGCCGCCGTGAACATTCCTACCGAACCCATCGGCAGCCTCCCCCGTTCTCCCGAACTGCTCACCGCCATGGCCGACCACCAGGCCGGGCGGACGGACGAGGGTACTTTCAGGCTGGTTCAGGAGCGGGCCGTCCGCGACACGATCGAGCGGCTGGAGAAGGCCGGTTCGCCGGTGGTCACCGACGGCGAGCAGTCCAAGCCCGACTTCGTCACGTACCCCGTCGCGGGCACGCCCGGCCTGTCTCCCGAGGGTGTGGTGATCCCCTTCGCCGACGGTCACCAGCGGCAGCTGCCCGTGCTGACCGCGGGTCCCTTCCGGTACAAGGTGTCCGCCGAGCAGTACCTGCGGGTCGCCCGGCAGTACACGAACACTCCGGTGAAGCAGGCCGTCGTCGCGCCGTCCGTGCTGAGCCTGTTCTATCCGCCGAGCGGGATCTCTGGATTCCCGCGCGAGGAGTTCCTCCATCAGCTGATGGGAGAGTCGGAGGCGGAGATCCGCGCGTGTCTCGACGCGGGCGCGCATGTCGTCCAGCTCGACTTCGACGAGGCCCGTCTCACCCTCAAGCTGGACCCCAGTGGAGGAGTGCTGAACGATCTCGTCGAGCTGAACAACCAGGTGCTGGCCCGCTTCACCGAGAGCGAGCAGGCCCGGATCGGCGTCTACTGCGGGCCCGGCGCTGACCAGGACTCCACGCACAGCCTCGATGTCGACTACGCCGAGCTGCTGCCCCGGTTCCTCCGGCTCACGGCGGGCAACTTCTACCTCCAGATGGCCGGCGAGGCCGACCCCGACCGCGTGCTGCGGGTCATCGCCGACCAACTCCGTCCCGGAGTCCGGGCCTTCGTCGGCGTGACCGATCCGATCGACCCGCGCGTCGAGACCCCCGAAGAAGTCCGCGACCGGGTGCTTCGGGCCGCCAGGTACATCCCCGTCGACCAGCTGGGCACCTGCGACGACGCCGGCTTCGCCCCCTTCGCCGATGACACGTCGACATCGCGCGAGACGGCCTTCGCCAAGATCCGCGCCCGCGTCGAGGGAACCGCCCAGGCGGCCGAACTCCTCGGAGGGTGAGGCCACACCCTCGCACCCTGCCCGCCCCTCCGTCCGCCCGGCGCCGACGGACGGGCGGGTTCACCTGTGCCGGGCCCGGATCGGCAGTCCCCCTTCAAAACCATGGTGCGAGCACCCGCACCCGCCGCCGCACCTCGACCGGCTCCGCCTCGCGGGTCATGACGGCAGCGGCACACTCATCTCTCGAAGCGTGATCTGCCCAGCGTCACCTGGTGGCCGACCATGCTGATGTCGACGCCGTCCGCGGTCGCGCGGGCCGCGGTGAAGCCGACGCCTTCCGGGAGGTCGACCCGCCAGACGGGTGCCGGCCGCTGGACACCAGGAATGGTCAGGGTGAGCTCGTTGCCCTGGGCGAGCAGCGTGCCCGTGCCGTCCACGTGCTGTCCGCCGGCTGTGCCCGTGATCCTGACCTTCGCCGCCTGCTCCGCCGAGCCGGGGGCCTGGGAGACGCGCAGGGGGCCGCCGCTGCCCGCCAACCTCGTCACCACGCCGGAGAGTTCGTCGTAGGAGAGCTTCAGGGTGCCGGTGGCGAGGTTCGCCTCGGCGCTGCGGGCTGTCAGCGATGTCACCGTCACACCGCGCAGGTCGAGATCGAACTCCTTCACGTGCAGGTAGCCGCCCTGGGCGTTGCTCGTAGTGTCGACGGTGAACTGCCCGGCCGTGAGTCTGACATGGCCGAAGTTCTGGCCGAGCACCTGCGTCAGGAACGGGAAGCCCTCGATGGAGACGTCCACGTGGCTGTCGGTGGAGTTGGCGTAGCCGTACTTCTGCTTGACGAGGCGCGCGGCCTCCTTGTCCGCGTAGTGCACGGACACCCGGTCGGCGACCGTGAGCAGCACGGCCAGTACGACGACCGTGATCGCCAGGACTCTTACCCATCGACGTCGCATACCGACCCCACCCGTTGTCTCGGCCTTGTGCCGCACAGATCAGCGCAGAAGCCGATCATGCACGACATGGCGTCTCGCACGACAGCCCTGTGGATAACTCGGCCGTGCCCCTCCGCATAGGCGCGCGGAGTGCGCCCGTGGCACATCGCGCGCTTTTCGTGCACCAGGCGCAACCCCATTGATCATATGAAGAATTGCCGTCTGTTTTTCAGGCGGGCGCCATTGCGGAATTCCAAGGGCGGGAGCGGATATTCACCTCGGCCCCTCATCGGTCGCCAGAGGGAAGGAGCACAGTGGAGGTCGAGAACTTGCTGGCCGATTGTCTCCGGGACGCACGCGGCATTTCCCTGGGTACCGTGCCTGACATCGGCGACGGTCCTGCCTACGCGGCGGCCCGCCGCACGTTTCTGACGGCCGGTCTGTCCGCGCTCCGCGCTGCCGTACCCGAGACGGGCTGGGTCCAGGTCAATCTCGCACCCGGCCGCGCGGCCTGGCGGCCGACGTACCGCTGCGTCGCGGACACGGCCCGTGACCTCATCGCCTCGGGCACGGTGCGCTCCTTCTTCTTCATGCACAAGCCGCCCGGTCTGCGTGTCCGGTTCGAGGCCCGCGAACCGGAACACGGCCTGCTGCGCACGGAGTTGTTACGCCGCTTCGAGGGGCTCTACGGGCAGACCGCGGCACCGGTCTGCGCGGTGTACGAGCCGGAGACGTACCTGTTCGGCGGCCCGCCGTCGATGCGGCTCGTGCACGAGCTGTTCACGGCGGACTCCCTCGCCTGGCTCGACCACCACACCGGCGACGGCACAGGGGAGCTCGCGGACTGGCGGTTGTCCCTGGCGCTGCTGGCCGAACTCCTCGACGGGCTCGGCATCGTCGGCTGGGAGCACCGAGGGGTGTGGGAGGTGGTGCGCGACGACACCGGGCGCAGGCTGGGCACCGGCCTGGACGAGGACGCCCAGCGGGCCGCCGCCGGCATCCGCGACGCATGGCAGGCCGGTCCCCGTACGCTGCTCGCTCCGTTGCCCGCCGCACGACGGGCGGCCGTCGAGGCGCATGCGGAGGCCCTGCGCCGGGGTGCCGAGCGATGGCGCACGGGGTACTTCGAGTCGGGCGGCGCCGTCGTCGGCCCACGCCGTGCCGCGGCCTACTACGTGATCTTCCACTGGAACCGCGGACGGCTGTCCCTCGCCCGGCAGAGCCTGCTGACCCACGCCCTCGCCGACGACGGGAGGCGCTGAGATGGGCGACACCCCGATGCCGGGCGGCACGGCGCTGCTCAGAGTGGCCGGGATGCCGTTGGCGGCCTGGGCGGCGGCGGGCAGCCCGGACCTGTTCGCCCGGCTCACCGAGCACGCCCGCGACGGCGAACGGCGCGCCGGGCGCGCCCGCGCACTGGCCGCAGAGCTGGGCGACACCGTCGTACCCCGTCCCGAGCTGACCGCCGCCGACCGGCGCGCGGTACTGGCCCTGCGCCGCCGACTGCACTCCGGCGCCGCCCCTCGGCCGGCGGACTGCCGGCTCCTGGAGGGCCTGGCCGTCGCCGGCGACCTCGCGGAGGAGGCCGTCCGGCTGTGCCGCGACGCCGCGTCGGCGGACGAGGATCTGCGCGAGCTGGAGCGGGCGGTCGCGGCCGAGCGCGCACGGGTCGGGGAGCTGGGCTGGTCCCTGGTGTGTGCCGCTCCGGTCATGCGGGCGTTCCTCGACGAAGCGGCGCCCGGCGTGTGCGCGGACGTCGTCCGGCGGCTGGCCGAGGGCGAGTCGTGGCACGGGCAGCGGCTGCGCAAACGCGGGGCGTATCTGTGGCGGGCCCTCGGGCGGGCGGCCGCGAAGACGACTCCGCGCGGATGGGTCGGCCAGGTCGTCCCGCTGCCGGTCGCCCCGACGACCGGGGACGCCGGGACCGGCGACGGCGGGGCGACGCCGCTGATTCCGCCCGGCACGGCGCTCGGCGCGCTGGCCGCCGAAGCCGTGGAGAACGTGCACCTGCTGCGCGGCCGGCTCGGCGGCCTGGACCTCAGGGCGGCCGACCCCGCGACCTTCCTCGCCCCCGCACCACTGCACTTCCTCGACCCGCCGGGCGACGGCGCGGACACCGGCACGGGGGTGCTGCGCTGCTGGGTGATCGACCCGGGCGGGCGCGACAGGATGCGGCAGGTCGTACTCCGGCGCACCCGGCCGCTGGACGCCGTGCTCCGCCAATTCGCCGACGGGCCAAGGGAGTTAGGGGACATCGAGACGGCGCTCCTCGGTACCGCGGCGATCCGGGCGGCCGACCCGGGCCCGGCCGTGCTGCGCGGCTTCCTCGCCCACCTGGTCGAACTCGGCGTCCTCCAGGTCTGCGCGGCCCCACGCCGCCGCAGCACGGAATGGGTGTCCCCGGAGACGGTGCGCGCGCACGACACCCTGCCGCGCCCCGTGCCGGCCCGGGCCGACCCGCACCAGGTCCGACCGCCCGCCCCCGGCGCCGTACCGGCCGACGACGGCCCGCCCACCGTATCCCCGTCCGCGCCGGCACAGGCGCCCGAGCCGGGGGAGCACAGCCCGCCGGCCCGGCCCACAAGGGACGCCGGCCCCGCATCAGGTGCGCGCGCCGGTGACGCCGAGACCTGGTTCATCGACTCGTACCGCACCGTCTCGGCCGCCGTGCCCCGAAAGGCCGCGGAGCGGGTGCAGCGGGGGCTGGCGATCGCCGCCCGCGTGGCCTGGCTGCGCGACGCGGACCGGCTCCCGGCACCGCGGGAGCGAGTCCGGCTCCCCGAGACGGCGGCGCTCGACGAACGGCCGCGCCCCCTCGGCGAGATCCTCGCCCGCACCCTCCCGGACGGCGCCGCCCCACCGTCCCCGCCCCGGACCGCGCACCGGTACGCCGGCTGGCACCCCGCCCGAACCGCCGGTTCCGGCTACGCCCGGCTGCTGGCCCACCTGGCCGCCCACACCGGCGAGGAACAGGTCGACCTGGACGACACCCTGCTGGACGCCCTCGACGCACCACCGGCCCGGACCGCGCTGCCGGCCTGGCCCCTGGACTGCCTGTTGCGTCCCCTGCCCGGCCCCGGACCGGTCGCGGTACTGGAGACGGCCTCGCCCGCGGGCATCCTGGACGCCCGGTTCGCCGCCGCCCTGCACACCCTGTACGGCAGCTACGACGGCCCGGACGGCTACCGGGCCTTTCTCACCGGCGTGGAACGGCTGACGGGTGCGCGCTTCGTCGAACTCCTGGTGCCCCCGCTCGCGGAGCGCGCTGCCAACGCCGTACGGCGACCCGTCGTCACCGACCGGTGGACCGGCGATCCCGACCCGGCGCCCTACCAGGGGCCGGCCGGTTCGGCCGCACGCTATCTGCCGCTGGACCGCATCACGCTCCGCCGGCTCGGCCCGCAGGTGATCGCCGAGGCCGACGGGCGGCGCATCCTGCCCGTCCATCACGCCACCCGCTCGCCCCTGCCGCCGTACGACGTCCTGGTACGGCTGCTGACGGCCGCCGGTCACCCCGCCGCCTCGCGCGTGATCCGGCTGGACGGTCCGGCCGAGGCGTTTCCCGGCACCGCACACCTGCCCCGGGTGACCGTCGGCGGGGAACTGGTCGTCAGCCCCGCCCTGTGGCGGGTGCCGCGGGCCCGGCTGTGGCGGCCCGGCGACAGCGACCTGGCCAAGGCGCGCACGCTGGCCGCCCTGCGGCACGGCGCCGGACTGCCCCGCTTCGCCTTCGTGCGGGGTGCGTGCCGGGCGAAACCGGTGCCCGTGGACTTCGCGGCGCTGACCGCCCTGCACCTGCTGGAGCGGATCCGCGCCCACCAGCCCGGCCCGGAACTCCTGGTCGAGGAGATGCTCCCCGCCCCCGGCCGGCTGCTGCTGCGCGATCCGCTGCACGCGGGTGCCGCCGTGGCCGCCCAACTGCTGCTGAGACTTCCCTGCGACCAAGACGCCGAAGACCTCGCCGAGCTCGCCGCCGCCGCACTGAGCAGCGCCCCACACGCCCCCCGGAGCGCCCGCCCCACGCGGTCGGGCCTTCTCCGGGGCGGCCCCACATCCAACCCGTCCTTGAAGGAGGACAGCAATGCTCCCGACCATGGAACTCACCGACCTCGACGCCCTCATCGGTGACCTGGACGCCCGGATCACCGAGACATCAGTGCCGTCGGCGCAGGCCGACTCCGGCGGCTGCAGCGGCGTGTGCACGGTCGTCGTCTGCGACACCGTGGTGGTCTGTAGCGGCTTCATCTGCTGACGGCCCGGCAGCACACCGGCCATGACGGCCTCAGGGCGCGGCAAGGGTGCCCCGAGGCCTGACCGAGATGGTCTCATGCCGTGATCGCTCGTGGCACGAGACCGCAGTACCGGCGCCCCGCCCGGCCCCCTCCGACCCCGCCCGGGCGGGGCGCCGGCCCAGGCTCCCGAGGAGATGCCATGCCGTCAGGTCCGCACCCCGCCGCGCCCACCGGGCAGACCGGCACCGCCGTCACCGCACTCGCCGGCCGGCTCCTGGACACCTGGTCCGCCGGAGCGGGCGACCGGGTCGCGCCTGCCGGGCATCCGTCCGATCCCGGAATCCCGGTGCTGGCCGCCCTGCTGCACGATGTCGGCGGGCCGGGGAGTGCCGGGACGGCGAGCCGGGCGGTGGCCGTGTGGGCCCGTACCGCCGGGCAGGGGCCGGGCCATTGCGGGCTGTACGACGGCGGGCTGGCCGGAACACTGGTGGGACTGCGCACGGGAGCCCGGCTGCACCCTCGACTGCACGTCGCCGCCGACCGGTTGCGCGACCAACTGGTCCGCATCGCGCCGGCGCGTGGCTGGCGCCGTGAGCAGGTCTCCTTCCCCGACTACGACGTGATCATCGGCCCGTCCGGCATCCTGCTCGCGCTGTGCGTCGGCACCGAGCCGGAGCCGGCCGGGCTCGAACCGTTCGCCGACCATGTGGCGGCACTGTGCGACGCCGACGAACTGCCGCGTCTGCGTACGGCGGGCTACGCCGGACATCCGCGGCTCGGCTGGCTGGACGGACGCGTCAACACCGGCATGGGGCACGGCGCGGCCGGGGTCGTCGCCGCGCTCACCGCCGCCGTCCGCCACCTGGGCCCGCGCCCCGGACCGACCCGTGCGTTGCGCCGTGCGACCCGCTGGCTGACCCGGCAGTCCTTCGTCGACGCCCGCTCCGTCCGCACCTGGGACGGTGCCGGACTCGACGGCCCACCGCCCACCGGAGCGCGCGCCCGCCAGGCCTGGTGCTACGGAACACCGGGGGTGTCCTGGGCCCTGTGGGACGCGGCGGACGCGCTCGGCGATCCGGCCTCGGCCGCCTGGGCCGCCGAGGCCTTCACCACGCTCGCCGAACGCTACGACGAGACCTTCCACCTCTTCGGCGACCGCCCGGCCGACGTCCTGGCGCTCTGCCACGGCGCGGCGGGTGTGCTGGCCGTGGCCGACGCCTTCGACCACCACGCACACCTGCCCGCGGCGGCCGAGCTGAAAGCGCGGCTGCTCGCCCGGCTGCTGGCGCGCCTGCCCGAGCTGAGCGCCCTCGGACAGGAGAGCAGAGGACTCCTCGGCGGGGCGTCCGGCGCGCTGTGTGCCCTCCTCACCGCGGCACACGGCGCGCCACGGACCTGGCTGCCCTGCCTCGGACTGCGCTGAGGCCCTCGCGAACGGCCTTGCCCCTCAGGAGGTTTCGTGTGCCAGGCGCCGCAGCACCTCGACCACCCGCTCGGCGTGCTCGTACGGCACGAAAAGGTGATCGTGGTGGAAGGCGGAGACGACGTTGCAGCTCAGGTTCGCGTCGGCCAGGGCGCGGGAGACGGCCGCGGTCAGGCCGATCGCGCCCAGCGCGGAGTGCACGCGCAGGGTGATCCACCCGGCCACGTCGTCGTACGCCATCCCCGCCGCGTCCGCCTCGGCCTGCGGCACCACGAGGGTGAGGCCCTCCTGCTCGGCGACCGTCACCACCGGGGTGACCCCGGAGGGCACATCGCCCTCCGCCATGGTGAAGACATAGCGGCCCGGATTCAGCTCCGGGCGCATGCCGCCGAGCAGGCTGCGCAGATCAGTCTCGCTGGTCATGGGCCCACAGTACGGGCCCGGTCGGGCGTCACGGCTGTGCGGCGGCCGAGCCGTCACCGATGTGCAGGATCGCGTCGGCCGCGTCGAGGGTCGCCCGGTCGAGAGGGAAGTAGCCCTGCCGCGGGGCGGTGTCGGTGCGGGTGCGGGTTCGGGCGGTGCTGAGCGTATCGGGCGCGGTCAGGCCCCAGTCGGGGAATCGGGCCTGGAGGACGGCCTCGTAGGTGTCCGGCACAGGGTCGCCCAGGCCGAGGGCGTCGCTGCGGCCGAGGCTGCCCGCGACGAAGCGGTACCGGTCGCCGAGCAGACGCGCCACGGTCGCGCCGGCGCCCCACCAGTCCGCGCCCACGTCGCCCAGGTGCCAGCCGGCCTGGTTGCGCTGCAGATGGAGGTTGCTCGCGAACACCAGGGTGGCGCCCCGCGCGGCCTCGATGTCCCGGATGTCCAGCAGGTTCTGGGCCATCAGGGCGTCCCGGGTGGCCAGCAGCGCGGTGAGGCGGGGGTTGGAGTCGACGGGTTGGATCGCGGACTGCCGGTGGTAGCGCAGCAGACCGAGGCCGGCCGTCAGATGGGTCCTCGCCCGGATCCACCGCTCGCGCGAGGTGGCGTCGATCAGTTCGGGGGCGCGGGTGCGGAGCGAGCCGAACATGTCGTCCGCGACGCGTCGCAGCCTCTCGGCCTCCGTCGTGGCCCCGGGCGACATGGCCGGGTCCAGGACCGCCTCCGCGCGGCTCCACCGGTCGTCGTCCCCGGCGAGGCCGGTGAGGTCGACGTCGAAGTCCAGGTAGTCGCGGGCGTGTTCCAGGTACGGGCGCGGGCTGGGCGCGCTGTAGGTCTCCGACGGAGTGTCGAAGCCGTGGAAGACCAGCCGTTCCTCCGGCGGCCGGTTCCGGTTGTGGTCCCGCATCCAGCTGACCAGCTGCCTGTTCGGGGCCAACGCTCCCCAACCGTGCGAGAAACCGTCGTTCATCACGGTGTCCAGGCTGCCGGCTCCCCCCTGGACGTAGTCGTTCACGGTGAGCGCGGCCACGCGGTCGGTCTCGAGGGCCACGGACCGGAAGCCGCGCCCGACCAGCTGGGCGAACAGCTCGTTGCGCACCCTGCCGAAGGCGGGCTCCTGGTGGGTGGGCTCACCCAGCGCCAGCAGGTCGCACGACGGGGTGACGAAGTCTCGGATGTCCTGGGTCATGAGCCTCAAGCGTATCCTTGAAAGAACGGTTGAGACTTTTGGCGAATATCGGCGTAGTCTTTGCCGCGATATCCCGCGCATCCTCACGTGATCCCTCTCCTGATCCTCCCGTAAAGTCTCAACCGGTGAAGACATTGCGACCCACTGATCTAGCCCGCGAGCACGGCATCTCTACCCAGGCGGTCCGCAACTACGAGCGCGACGGGTACCTCCCTCCCGCGCAGCGCACACCGAGCGGCTACCGCGTCTACACCGAGCTGCACGCCGCCGCGCTCCGCGCCTTCCTCGCGCTCGTCCCGGCGTACGGCCACGCGGCCGGCGGGCAGATCATGAACGCGCTCCACCGGGACGCGCTCGACGAGGCGCTGGCGGTCATCGACCGCGGGCACAGCCGGTTGCTGCGTGACCGGGACACCCTCGACGCGGTGCGCACGGCCATGGACCACTTGACGGCGGGGTCCGGCACCGCCCCGGCACCCGCACCGGCGCACGGCACCCGGACCGTCGGCGAGCTCGCGCATCGGCTCGGGGTCACTCCGGCGACCGTGCGCAGCTGGGAAGAGGCCGGCATCCTCAACCCCGCCCGTGACCCGGCCACCGGATACCGCGTCTTCGACGCCGCCGACATCCGCGACGCCGAGCTGGCACATCTGCTCCGCCGCGGCGGCCATCTCCTGGACCACATCGCCACGGTGGTCCGGCAGATCCGGACCGCGGGCGGCACGGACGCGCTGGCCGCCTCCCTGGAGGACTGGCAACGCAAACTCACCGCACAGGGCCTCGCCATGCTCCGCGCGGCCACGCGCCTCGACACCTACATCGGCCTGCTCGACCTCACCGCACCCCAGCCGTTCCCGGGCCACCGCCCGCTAACCGGCTGAGCCGCAGTTCGGGACCCGGTGCCTGCGCGGACGGGGTGGGGCGGGCTCGGCGGCGCGCAGCAGCGTGGCGTACGCCTTCGTGAGCGTCGCGCCGGGGTCCACGCCGAGTTCCTCGGCGAGCAGCCGCCGGGTGCGGTAGTACCAGCGATCGCGTCGGACTGGCGTCCGGACCGGCCGAGGGGCAGCATCAGCGCGGCGGCCGGGGACTCGCGCAGGGGGTGTGCGACGGCCTCCGTGCGCAGTACGGCGGCGGCCTTGGCGTGCTCGCCGGGCCGGCCGTACGCCTCGGCCAGGGCCTCCACCGAGGCCAGGCGCAGGTCCTCCACGCCGCCGGCCGCGGCGTCCAGTGGCCGACTGCGCACGGCGCCGGTCAGCGCGGGCCCCTGTTGGCAGGCCAGGGCGTCCCGCAACATCCGTACGGCGTCGGCGGGTTGGCGCTGGGCGCGGGAAAGGGCGACCGGTTCCTCGAAGGAGCGGCATGGCCAGCAGGTTGGGGCGCTTGGCCGGTCCCGGCAGCACATCACCGTGCTCGGTGATCACAGCTGCCGATCCGAGCAGCCGGAACCCCGTCTGCGTGCCTCCCCCGGGTCGCTTCACGGCAGAAGGTGAGGATCTGGGCCCGGGGGAGAGCCTGGTCAGCGGGGTGGGCGGCTGGTCACTCGGAGGTGGCCGGGGTGGTGAAGTAGTGGCCCTGGTCGAGGTCGTCGAGGAGGCCGGGGCGGGTCGGTTCCCAGCCCAGCAGCTCACGGGTGAGGACGCTGGACGTCGGGGCGTCGTGTCCGATGAAGCCACTGAGCCAGCCGAAGTGCGCGGGCGCGTCCTTCGGGTCCACGGAGGTCACCGGCACGTCGAGGTGGCGGCCGATCACCTCGGCGACGTCGCGGATGGCGACACCCTCCTCGGCCGCACCGTGCAGGACCGAGCGGGCGGGCGCCTTCTCGACCGCGAGGCGGAACAGCCGGGCGGCGTCGAGGCGGTGGACGGCCGGCCAGCGGTTGGCGCCGTCGCCGACGTAGCCGGAGACGCCCTTCTCGCGGGCGAGGGCGACCAGGAACGCCATGAATCCGTTGTCCCCGTCGCCGTGGCAGGTCGGAGACAGCCGCACCACGGACGAGCGGATGCCGCGTGAGGCGAGGTCGAGCGTCGCCAGGGAGGTCGCCGCGCGGACCGACATCGGCGAGCCGTCGAGCGTCGGCATGTCCTGCTCGGTCGCCGTCACGCCCGGCTTGAGACCGGCCACGCCGGAGGCGAGGACGAAGGGGCGGTCGGTGCCGGCGAGGGCCTCGGCGAAGGTGTCGACGGCGCGGCGGTCGGCCTCGGCGGCGTCCTGGAAGCCGCCGGAGAAGGCGATGTCGTGCTTGAAGGCGAGGTGGATCACCCCGTCGGAGGCGGCGGCCGCCTCCCGCAGGACGTCGAGGTCGTCGACGGTGCCGCGGACGACCTCGGCCCCGGCCTCGACGAGCGCGGCGGCGGAGGCGTCGGAGCGGGCGAGGCCGACGACCTGGTGTCCGGCGTCGAGAAGTTCGGGAACGACGGCGGATCCGATCCAGCCGGAGGCGCCGGTCACGAAGATGCGCATGGGAAGCCCCAAAGAGTCGATGTCAGTGACTGTCATAGACGGTACACCCGATGTCAGGCACTGTCATCACGTAGGATGCGGCCCATGGGTAGATGGGAGCCGGACGCGCGCGGACGCCTTGCGAAGGCAGCACTGGAGCTGTACGGCGAGCGCGGGTACGAGCAGACCACCGTGGCGGAGATCGCCAAGCGGGCCGGGCTCACGGAGCGGACGTTCTTCCGGCACTACGCCGACAAGCGCGAGGTGCTGTTCGCCGGCGCCGTCGAACTGGAGAACCTGTTCGTGACCGCCGTCGCGGACGCCCCGGGGTCCGCAGCTCCGCTCGACGCGGTGGCGCGGGGGCTGTACGCCACGGCCGAGTTGTTCACCGACCGGCGCGAGTTCGCGTGCCGACGGCAGGCGGTGATCATGGGGAACGCCGAGCTCCACGAGCGCGAGCTGATCAAGCTCGCCTCCCTGTCGGCCGCCCTCGCGGACACGTTGCGGCGCCGTGGAGTGGCCGAGCCGACCGCGAGCCTGGCCGCCGAGGCGGGCGTCGCCGTCTTCAAGGTCGCCTTCGAACGCTGGATCGCGGCGGGTGAGATGTGCTCCTTGGCGGAACTGACCCGGGAGTCGCTGGACGAACTGAGGGCAGTAGCCCTCGGACGGCTAGACAGCTAGACGGCTAGACGGCTACGCGCTCGCCTGGGGTCGGAGTCCTCGCTCGGGTCGGTGAAATGCCTGGGCAGGGCGGTGGCATCGGGCGCGAGGCCGCCGGTGACGGTGGATCCCGTGACGGTCCAGGTCGCCGGTGCCGTGGCCCGCCAGGGTGTCGCGAGCGGCCCGACGGGCCGAACGGGCCCTCGTTCTCGGCCCGGTGGCCGCCGAGCCACGCGCTCGTGTGCGGCGGCAGGTCGAATGCGGAGGTGTCGTCCGGGGATATCCGTGCGGGGTGTGTGTGCGCCGCCTCGGCGACGGGTCACACATGACCGGCCGGGCCCCCTCGGGTGGCAGGGGCTACGGCAGGCCCCACGCCGCACCCGGCTCGCTGACGGCGACGGGTGCGATGACGAGGTCGGGTCGGGAGCCGGAGTGGACGAGCACCTCGTGGTCCTTGGGCAGGTCGATGGCGAGGGTGCCGTCGCCGAGGTCCCGGGTGGGGGCCGGGGTGCCGTCCTGCAGCACCGCGGTGACGGTCCCGCTCAGGCCGTGCCGGAGCCGCAGCGGCTCGCCCGCCAGGCTCCGGACCCGGATGAACCGGGTGACCCCGGCTGTGCGGACGGCGCTGACCAGGAAGGCGCCCTGCGTACGGAAGTTGTGCAGGGTCACGTCCGCCCAGGCGGACGGAACCGCCGGGAAGACACGGACCGTGCCGCCCCAGCTCTGGCAGAACATGTCGTGCAGGGACTGCGAGGCGGACAGCGGCGTCTCGATGACCGGACCCGCCTCGGTGTAGTGCGTGTTGGCCCGGCAGGGGTAGCGGGTGGTGGGGTCGAAGAACTTCCGCAGATACGCGATCGCGGTGTCGCCGTCGCCGGTCGTCGCGTACATCGAGGCGGCACCGGTGTAGCTGTAGCCGCGGTGGGCACCGGTCAGCGCATGCCAGCGCACCACGGACTTGGTGATCAGGTCACGGTTCTCGGGCTGGTCCCAGTTGACGAGGTGGAGCGGGTCCACCATCAGCAGGTGCGAGTAGTGCCGGTGGGACTGGGCGTACGGGGTGCCGGCGCCGATCATGAAGCCGTTGTCGTCGACCGGGTACGGCGTGAGCCGCGTGAGCACCTCTTGCCAGCGCGGGATCAACTCGTCCTTGACGCCGAGCAGTCGGGCCGAGTCGATCAGGGTCTGACAGCCCCAGCGGATCAGGGCCAGGTCGTAGTTGGTGTCCTGCGGCGGCACGACGGGGTATTCGGGGGAGAGGGTGCTCGGCAGGTGCAGCCTGCCGTCGCTGCCCGGTGTGAGGAAGTGCAGGTAGTAGCTGATCGCACGGCGCAGCACCGGGTAGATCGTGTCGCGCAGCAGGGACGTGTCCATGGAGTGCCGGTACGACAGCCACACGTTGTGCAGTGCCCAGGTGAGGTCGCCGGTCTCGGCGCCGGTGCCCGGCTGCCCCACCTCCCGGTTCGCGAACATGTCGGAGCTGCGGCCGATGCCGGAGCTGTCCGCGCGGTAGGCGGCGGGCACGTTCGCGGCGAGCTGCTCCTGGTTCTGCCGCAGTGTGGTGGCGAGCGAGTCGAGTTCCGGGTGGTTGAAGCCCTGGATGAGCCAGTACTCCAGCTGGACGTTGAGGTTCCACCACACCGCGGGCCACGGGGTGGGCTCCAGCCAGGGGCCGGAAGTGGCCATCACGGGACCGCCCGCGCGGCTCGCGGAGGCGGCCTTGTAGAGCTGGATCCAGTGGAAACTCTGGAGCCGCTGGTCGGGGAACGACACGAAGCTCTTCCGGTAGAACGCGTGCCACCAGCCGGTGTGCCGGCGCCGGAGCACTCCGCACGAGGAGGCCCGGCGCAGATGGCGCAGCGAGTCGGCCTCGCCGGCCGCGCCGGAGGGGAAGCTGTGTCCGACGCTGAGCAGGAGGTCGTCGCCGGTGCGCCGGTACGCGGTGGCGGTCTGGCCGCCGCCGGTCAGGGGCTGGAGGACCTGCTCGGTGCCGTCGGGGGTGGTGCGGGTGGTCCAGGCCGGGTTGGCGGTGTAGCCGGAGGGCGGGGCCTCCTGGATCTTCCGGGGACTGATCGCCTCCTCGGGGTGGAAGGTCCACACGACCCGCTCGCCGCCGGAGGCCGTGACGCGGGCGGCCAGGACCTCGTCGTGGACGAGGGCGGAGAGGGTGAGCGTTCCGGCGGACGTCGTGACGGTGCCCGTCAGCTCGGCGTCGTACAGGCTCAGGCGCCAGTCGACGGCGGTGATGGTGCCGACCGGATCGAGCGTCAGGTGCCCGACCGGCAGCCGGCATGTGCCCCAGCCGCTGCCGAACTCGGGCCGATGGTCCTGGACACGGCCGTGCTGCACGGTGAAGCGGATGCTGTTGGCGCCGGGCTCCTGGTAGACCATGCTGCCGAGCAGCCCGTCCCCGAGGAACGGCCCCTCGTGCCACAGGGCCGGCAGCCTGCTCCACACCAAGTCCTGGCCGCGCAGGAAGCGCTGCCACGAGCCGTCGGTGGTCATGGTGTCGCGCAGCCGCCAGGGACGCCCGGCGCCCGCCGGCTGTCCCGACTCGGCCGGCTGAACCGGCTCTACGGACTGGACCGGCTCTCCGGCGTGGGCGGTTGCGGGCAGTGCCGCCACCGCCGCACCGCCGAGTGCGGTGCCGAGCACGGATCTGCGGCGGACCGGCGGGTGCTTCTCCGGCTGCGAGGTCATCGGAGCTCTCCAACCTGACGGAACATCAAGACATCGGGTGTATCGCGGAACGTAGGGATGTCGCGTGCACCTGTCAATAACTCCAGCGGGGATTACTCCGAGATACCTCCGATGTCTACGTCGGGTTGTGCGGAAGTGCGGTCCGTGTGTCGGTCGCGCCCCGGCATCTCCGCTGAACTCCCCTGTGGACCAGGGCATTTGGGGACGCCGCAGCTTGACGGTCCCATAACGATCTATGGAGGACCGGTACGGAACTCCGTGGAAGGTACATACGATCCGGTACATGAACAGAGCTGTGAAGTTCGGCCTCGCCGGTACGTGCACCGCGCTGCTCGCTCTCGGGGGACTCGGCACCTACAACCTGCTCAACGGCCTGACATCCGGCTCCGCGGGCGATGCCCGGCCCACGGCGGGGGACACGTTCGCCGCGTCGGAGCTGTCGGGCAAGCCGCCGTCGGGCGCCGAGGCGGTGAGGCTGACGCGGGCGTTCCTGGACAGCTGGTCCAAGCAGCACGTCGACGGCGCGGCGAGCGACACCGACGTACCGGACGCCGCCTCGCGAGCCCTGCGCGACTACGCCGACGGCCTGCATCTGAAGAAGGTGTCGTTCGACCACGTCGTGGCCGTGGGGCCGTCGGCGGTGACGGCGGGTGCCACGAAGGTCACCTTCGACGTCGCCGCCCAGGTGGCGGGCGGCACCTGGAACTACTCCAGCGCCGTCGCGGTGCTGAAGAGCGCGAGCGGTGTGCCGGCGGTGCACTGGAACAACTCGGTGCTGTACCCGGGCATGGGCGACGGCCAGTCGCTGATCGCGGGCAGGCTGCCGGCCGACCCGGACGCGGCGAAGGTGGTCGCGAGCGACGGCACGACGGATCTGTCCGCCTTCCCGTCCCTGCGGGACATCGCGGCGACCATCGGCAGGAACGCCGAGCCCACCGGTGGCAGCGCCGGGACGGGGGTGGCCGTGGTCGACGGTGACGGCGGAGCCGTGGAGACGGTCCAGGTCTTCACGAAGGGGCGGACTCCGGTGATCAGGACGACCATCGACGCAGGGCTCCAGGCGGTGGCCGAGAGCGCGGTGCAGGACGCCCGCCTCCAGGGCAAGCCGGCCGGCACCGTGGCGCTCGACTGGCGCACCGGCCACATCCTCGCCGTCGCGCACAGCGGCGACGACGGCGACATCGCCATCAACGGCATCAAGTCGCCCGGCTCCACCATGAAGATCATCACCGCGGCGGCCCTCTTCGACCGGGCGGGCCTCACGCCGAGCAGCCCGGCCCCGTGCACGGACTCGCTGATGGCCAACAGCCAGCTGTTCCACAACGACCCCGGCGTCCCGGCCGTTCCCGGTGCCACGCTCGCCCAGGCGTTCACGGTGTCGTGCAACACCTCTTTCATCAAGGACGGCTTCCACTATCTGGTGCACGACGGCGACGCGTCCGCGCTGCACGACGAGGCCGTGGACGCCTTCGGCATGGGCAGCTGGTCGATCGGCGGTGGGGTCGCCACCACCGACCCGAGCATCCCGCCGGACGCGCAGGGCGGCGACCAGGCGGCCCAGTTCATCGGCCAGGGCAGGGTCACGGCCACCCCGCTGTTCATGGCGTCCGTGGCGGCGACCGTCCGCAACGCCGGCTTCGAGCAGCCGGTCATCCTCCCCGGACAGCACCAGGAGAGCGCACCCCGGCCCATCTCGGCCGGCACGGCGGGCTACCTCCGGTCGATGATGCGCAGCGTCGCCACGACCGGTACGGCGGCTCCGCGTCTGGGCGGACTCACGGGTGTCGGCGCCAAGACCGGCACCGCGGAGGAGGGCGACCACACCAACGGCTGGCTGACCGCCTACGACTCCCGCATCTCGGTCGCGGCGCTCGTCGAAGGAGGCAGTTCGGGGGTGGACTCGGCCGGATTCGTCGTACGACAGTTGCTGACCGGCGGCTGACCGCCGGCCGTCGGCCGGGCGCGCTCACCCGGTCACGGCGGCGAGGGCGGAGCAGGTCAGGGGGGCGAACGGCCCACGCCGTCCGGACCGCGCCTCCTGACAGCAGGCGCTGTGCGCGATCTTCGGCCGGGAGGACAGCCCCGGCCCCGGCCGGCCGGGGCAGATGGGAGCGCGCGCAGAGCAGCCGTCGGCAGAGGCAACTGCCTTGCCCGGCACGGTAGTCTCCGTGCGATGAACGAACCCGCATCGTCCGGCCCGCTCGACGTACTCACTGCGCTCGGGGTGCCGTTCCGGCTGCATGAGCACCCGGACGTGGTCGACGCCGTGGAGGTCTGCGCGGCGCTCGGCGTCCCGCTGGACCGGACCGTGAAGACCCTGGCGTTCGTCACGCCCGACGACCGGCTGGTGCTGGCGGCCCTGCCGGGCCACGCCCGGCTGCGGTACGGCGCCCTGGCCCGCGCCGCCGGGATCCGCCGCACCGACCTCGCGCCGGCCGGGGCCGACCGGCTGGCCAGGGCCGGCATGCGGCCCGGCGGGGTGTGCCCGGTCTCCGGGGACCGCGGCGCGCTGGTGGTGTTCGACGAGACGGTCGGCGGCCTGGGCCGGGTGCACTGCGGCAGCGGCCGGCCGGACAGCAGCGTCGAGATCGACGTGGCCCGGCTCATGGCCGCGGTGCCGGCGGCCGCTACGGCGCAGATCGCCGACATCCCGGCGACCGAGCCCGTATGACCGACGCCCGGCCTGCGGCGAGCGTGAGGAGGGGGACGGGCGGTGGCTGTCCCTTCTGCCCGATCGGGCGCGGCGAGACCGACACGGATCTGATCGCCCACCGCACACCGAACGTCTTCGTCGTCCCCGCCCTCATGGAGCGCCGCAACAACCCGGGCCACACACTCGTGCTGCCCGTCGCCCATGTGACCGGCCTGCACGAGGCATCGCCCGAACTGCTGTCCGAGGTCTTCGGGGTCGTCGCGCGGGTGACGCGTGCGGTGCGTGGGGCGTACGGCGCCGTGGGCAGCACGCTCGTGCAGAACAACCACGCGCCCGGCCAGGTGCTGCACCACCTGCACATCTCCGTCGTCCCGCGCTTCGAGGACGACGGGTACCGGGTGCCTGAGCCCGGGCTGCGTGCGGCGTCCCGGGAGGTGCGTCGTGAGCGTGCCGCCGCTTTGCGTGCGGCGCTCGCGGCGGAGGGCTGAGGGAGCCGGGGGCGTGTTCGGCGTGGTTCGGGCAGGCCTTCGCGTACGGCTTTCCGACGCCCGCCCCGATCGCCGGACGTGACATGCCCGAGAGGTTCGCGACACTCGTCCGCGCTGCGGGCTATGCATGGCCATGCGTAATAGTGCATACTCTTCCTATGTCCAAGGTCCTCACCTCCCTTCCGGTCGGCGAGCGCGTCGGCATCGCCTTCTCCGGCGGCCTCGACACGTCGGTCGCCGTCGCGTGGATGCGCGACAAGGGTGCCGTCCCGTGCACCTACACCGCCGACATCGGCCAGTACGACGAGCCCGACATCGCCTCGGTGCCGGGCCGTGCGACGACCTACGGTGCCGAGATCGCGCGCCTGGTCGACTGCCGCGCGGCCCTGGTCGAGGAGGGGCTGGCCGCGCTCGCGTGCGGCGCGTTCCACATCCGCTCCGGCGGGCGCGCGTACTTCAACACCACGCCCCTCGGCCGCGCCGTCACCGGCACCCTGCTGGTGCGCGCGATGCTGGAGGACGACGTCCAGATCTGGGGCGACGGCTCCACCTTCAAGGGCAACGACATCGAGCGGTTCTACCGTTACGGCCTGCTCGCCAACCCGCACCTGCGGATCTACAAGCCCTGGCTGGACGCGGACTTCGTGACCGAGCTGGGCGGCCGCAAGGAGATGTCGGAGTGGCTGCTCGCGCACGGGCTGCCGTACCGCGACAGCACGGAGAAGGCGTACTCGACCGACGCCAACATCTGGGGCGCCACGCACGAGGCGAAGACCCTGGAGCACCTGGACACCGGCGTCGAGACCGTCGACCCGATCATGGGTGTGCGGTTCTGGGACCCCACGATCGAGATCCCCGCCGAGGACGTGACGATCGGCTTCGACCAGGGCCGGCCCGTGACGATCAACGGCAAGGAGTTCGCCTCGCCGGTCGAGCTCGTCATGGAGGCCAACGCCATCGGCGGCCGGCACGGCCTCGGCATGTCGGACCAGATCGAGAACCGGATCATCGAGGCCAAGAGCCGCGGCATCTACGAGGCCCCCGGCATGGCGCTGCTGCACGCCGCCTACGAGCGCCTCGTCAACGCGATCCACAACGAGGACACCATCGCCCAGTACCACGCCGAGGGCCGCAAGCTGGGCCGCCTCATGTACGAGGGCCGCTGGCTGGACCCGCAGGCGCTGATGATCCGTGAGGCGCTCCAGCGCTGGGTCGGCGCGGCGGTCACCGGCGAGGTGACGCTGAGGCTGCGGCGCGGTGAGGACTACTCGATCCTGGACACCACGGGCCCGGCGTTCAGCTACCACCCGGACAAGCTGTCCATGGAGCGCACCGAGGACTCCGCGTTCGGTCCCTCGGACCGGATCGGCCAGCTCACCATGCGCAACCTCGACATCGCCGACTCCCGCGCGCGCCTGGAGCAGTACGCGGGCCTCGGCATGGTCGGCACCGAGCATCCGGCGCTGATCGGCGCGGCGCAGGCGGCGTCGACCGGCCTGATCGGCGCTATGGCCCACGGCGGCGCCGAGGCGATCGCCTCGCGCGGCGAGGCCCCGGAGGAGGACGTGCTGCTCGACCGCGCCGCGATGGAGTCCGGCACGGACTGACCACGCTCAACGGCCGTACGCCTCCCGGAGCTCCGGTGCAGCGGGCCCCGTCGGTTCACCACCGGCGGGGCCCGCTGTCGTGTCCGGACGGCTGTCTCCGACGGCCGTCACCCGTGGCGCAAAATAGTCAGGTCCATGATCTGTCACCTGTGGTACACATGGAAGTCGCGAAGCGGGGGTCCACCTTCAGACGCACGCCCACACACCGGCGGCACGACCAACTGCACTGCACCGCGCAGGTTTTCCGGGGAACAGACCGGACGCCGTACCTCCCGACCTCCCGTGAGCCACCGCATCCGGCCCGATGCGGAAACCGGACGCGCCTCAGCCGATCACGCCAGCCTCTTCGACCGGTCAAGGGAGCACTGTGCCAGCACAATCCACCATGCCCGACGCATCTCGACCCCGGTAGCGCCGGCGTGTCTCTGCACCGCTTCGCCCCGCCCGCCGCCGAGACGCCCGGATCCCCGCGGGCCGCGCTGGTCTGCTTCCCGCACGCCGGCGGCGGCGCGACGACGTTCGTCTCCTGGCGGCGCAGGCTGCCCGACTGGCTGGATCTGTACGCCTACGTGGCCCCCGGGCGCGAGGAGCGGGGCAGGGAGACGCCCCTGGGCTCGGTCGCCGAACTCGTCGAGGACGCCCTGCCGGACGTCCGGACACTGCCCGGCCCACCACTGATCCTGCTCGGACACAGCTTCGGCGCCTGTCTGGCCTACGAGTTGACGCATCGGCTGACCTCGGCGGGGCGCCCGCCGGCGCATCTCGTCCTGCTCGCCGCCGGAGCGCCGGGACCGGCGACACCCCGGGCCGTCCGGAACGACCACGACATCGAACTCCTGTGGAAGCGCCTCGGAGCGAACACGGCGGGGCTCTCGCGCCCCGGATTCCGCGAGAGATTCTTTCCGTTGCTGCGCGCCGATCTCACCGCGCACGCCGCCTTCCGCCCGCCGGCGAACCGGCCGGCCCTGACCACGCCGGTGACCGTGCTGTACGGGGACGAGGATTCCGATGTGACGGCCGAAGTGGCGGCCACCTGGCGCGACCTGTGCGCCGGACCGTTCCGGCTCGCCGCGATACCCGGCGGGCATTTCTTTCCACAGAACTCGGCGACCGCCACGGTCGGCTCGCTCGTGCGCGCCCTCGAATCCCAGTCAGGCTGAAATCGGCCATGCACCGGGACATCCGCTGCCGTGGCCGCGGAATGCGGAGACGCGCTCTTGATCGTCCGAATGGCCACCGATAAAGTGCCGTAGTCGAGAATGCATGGAATACGCGCAAGGGGGCGTGCTTCAATGATATCCGACACACCGCGAACCCTTCACCAGTTTTTCGAGAAGCGCGTCCGGAAGGCGCCCGAAAACATTGCCCTGGAGTACGACGGGGAATGCATCGCCTACGGCGATCTCAATCGCCGGGCCAACAAAATGGCGCATTATCTGCGCGACACCGCCGGAGTCCGGCCGGACGATCCCGTGGCGATCCTGGTGCGCCATCCGCCGAGCGTGATCGTCGCCATGCTCGCCGTCCTCAAGGCCGGCGGTGCCTATCTGGCGCTGGATCCGGACAATCCGCCGGGCCTGACCCAGCGGATCATCGAGAGCGTCGCACCCCGGGCGGTACTGGTCGAGTCCTCGTCGGTGGCGGGCGCGGCCCACTTCCGCGGTGAGCTGTTCGTCACGGACGTCATGACCGCGACCCTCGCCACGCCGGACACCGACCCCGCCCCGGCGGCGGCCGCCACGGACCTGGCCTACGTGATCCACACCTCCGGCACGACCGGCAAACCCAAGGCGATCGCCGTCGAGCACCACTCGATCATCCACACCCTGATCTGGCGCAACTCCTATTACGGATTCGGCCCGGACGACACGACACTGGCCATGCCGCGTCCCTCGTTCGACAGCGCCGTGGCCGACACCTTCTGTGCCCTGACCTCGGGTACGCGACTGCTCCTGCCCCTACGGGACCGCATTACCGACCGGCGTTATCTCGTCGGATTGATGGAACAGCGCGAAGTCTCCCATTTCCTCATCACGCCCGCCCTGTACCACCGGCTGCTCCGGGGCATGAGCCCGCAGCAGACCAAGGCGCTGCGGAGCATCACGATCGCCGGAGAATGGTTTACCTCCAGTCTGGTCCGGGAACACTTTTCGCGGCTCCCGGACGTGAAACTCCTCAATGAATACGGGCCGTCCGAGAATTCCGTGTGCTCCACGGTTCATCCCCTCGCGCCGACGGACCGGCAGGTGCTCATCGGAAAGCCGATCGACCGCACCGAGGCCTTCGTGGTGGGCGAGGACGGCGAGCCCCTGGGCCCGGGCGGCACGGGTGAGCTCTTCCTCGCCGGAGCCGGACTGGCCCGCGGCTACCTGTCGGATCCCGAACTGACCGCCGAGAAGTTCTTCGTCCCCTCCTCGCCCCGCTTCCGCGGCCAACGCGTCTACCGCACCGGAGACATCGTCCGGCTCTGCGAGGACGGCGACCTCCAGTTCGTCGAGCGCCGCGACCAGCAGGTGAAGATCCGCGGCCGACGCGTGGAACTGAGCCAGGTGGCCGAGGTGCTGACCGCGGACGACACCGTCGACCACGTCCACCTCCTGCGCCGCGACACCGACGCGGCGACACCCCGGCTCATCGCCTTCGTCGTCGGCCCCACCGCACAGGACGTGGACCGGCTGCGCGCCGCGGCGCGGGAGAACCTGCCGGACTACATGGTCCCCTCGGCGATCATCCCCGTCGACGCCGTGCCCGTCACCGGCAACGGCAAGGTCGACGAGGCCGCCCTGGCCGCGCTGTACGCCGACGCCTCCGACCGCACCGGTGCGCCGCCCGAGCCGGCGACCCCCGTCGAAGCCGAACTCCTCACGATCTGGCGGAAGATCTTCGCGCCCCTGGGCGTCGGCCTCGACGACGACTTCTTCGACCTCGGCGGCGACTCCCTCAGCGTGATGGACCTCGTCGCCGACGTGGAGGAACGACTCGGCGTCCAGCTCGACAACGCGGATCCCTATACGGGCCGGACCGTCCGCAGCCTGGCCCTCATGATCGAGAACCGACGAAGCAGCGAGGTGGACGCAGCGTGAGCGAACAGGCCGGTACTCCTTCCGCTTTCCCTGATTTCCCCGACGTCGACCACGACGTGGTCATCGCGGGCGGCGGCCTCGCCGGGCTCTGTCTCGCCAAACAGCTCAAGGACGCCCACCCCGAGCTCAGCGTGCTCGTGTGCGAGCGCGATCGCTCTCCCATCCCGCTGTCCGCGTTCAAAGTGGGCGAGTCGACGATCGAGGTGGGCGCGTACTACCTCGCCGCGGTCGTCGGACTGCGGGACTACCTGGAGGAGCACCAGCTCGAAAAGCTCGGCCTGCGCTACTTCTTCGGCGACCGCCCCGACTTCCACCGGGAGTCCGAGTACGGCGTCAACCGGTACCTGCCCGCCAAGAGCTACCAGCTCAACCGCGGTTCCCTGGAGGAACACCTCCGCCTGGTCGTGGCCGGCACCGGCGCCCGGCTCGTACAGGGCGTACGGGTCCTGGACATCGACCTCGGCGAGGGGGACGCCCCGCACCGGGTGACGTACCAGCCCGACGGCGAAGGCGAGGGCACGACCACCGTCACCTGCCGCTGGGTCGTCGACGCGACCGGGCGCCACCGTCTGCTCCAGCGCAAGCTCGGACTGACCAAACGGTTCGCCCAGCCGCACAACTCGGTGTGGTTCCGGCTCGAAGGCCGTCTCGACACCGACGAGTTGGTGGCGGCCGAGCACACGGCCTGGCACGAGCGGGTGCAGGGGCCGCGCTGGCAGTCCACCAACCACTTCATGATCGAGGGCGGCTGGGTCTGGGCCATCCCGCTGGCCCCCCACCACACCAGCGTCGGCATCGTCGTCTCCGACGCACTCCATCCGGTGACGAAGTTCAACCGCATCGAGAAGGCCGTCGACTTCGTGGTCGAGCGTGTCCCCGGCTTCGACCCGGCCATCCGCAAACTGCCGGTGCTCGACTTCCGCGTCCTGAAGAACTACAGCCACTCCACGCACCAGTTGTTCTCCCACGAACGCTGGGCGTGCGTCGGCGACGCCGCCGTCTTCGCCGACCCCTACTACTCGGTCGGCTCGAACCTCATCGGCTACGCCAACAGCTTCGTGACCGAGATGATCGGCAGGGACCGCGCGGGCACCCTCGAACCGGACTACGTGCGCTACGCCAACCGCTGGTTCCTGTCCCTGTCGGAGGGGCTCACCCAGAACATCCAGGGCGCCTACCCCTTCCTCAACAACCCCGTGGTCACCTCCCTGAAGACGGTCTGGGACTACTACGTGGGCTGGGCGTTCTCCGACCCGCAGTTCTACGGCAGGACGTTCCTGGACGAGTCCGCCAGCACGACGCTCAGCGCGCTGGGCGGACACGTGGTGGCGACCCAGGGCGCGATGCTCAACCTGTTCAAGGCCTGGGCGCGCCGCTACCGGGGCGTCTTCGAGTTCGACTACATCGACTACTACGACGACCTGCCGACCCTCGCCCGCCTCTTCGAGCAGAACCTGCCCGCCACCGACGCCGAGGTCCCGCCGTTCGGCCAGGTGCTCACCAGCGTCCGCGACGGCATCGACCGCATCGAGGAACTGGCCCACGTCGTCTTCTACCTGGCGCTGGAGGACGCCCTGCCCGAACACGTCGCGTCCGTCCGCGCCCGCGGCTGGCTGAACGTGTCGGCGGTCAGCCTGGAACCGGAACGCTGGGAGAAGGACGGCCTGTTCACCCCGCGGACCAGGCCGCGCCCGGAACAGCTCGCGCAACTGGAGGCGGAGATGCGCCGGCTGTACCGGGCCGCCACGCCCGCCGAGTCGTAGCCGGCCACGTCCGCACGCGGCGGGTTCGCCCTCATGGGGGCGAACCCGCCGTCCGTGCCGAGCGGGTCAGTGACCGCGCGCGGTCCCCGCGGACACCGGATCCGCCGCGGCGAGCGCGTCGTCGTCCGGCGTCCGCATCCGGCGGCAGAGCACCAGCAGGGGCTGTGTGAGAAGCGTGGTGGCGATGGCCATCAGCACGAACACGGTGTAGAGCCGCCCGCTCAACAGCCCCGCCTGGAAACCGGCGTTGAGGGCGATCAGCTCGGTCAGCCCGCGCGTGCTGAGCAGCACCCCGATGGTCAGCGAGGTCCGCCGGTCCAGCCGGCAGGCGCGTGCCGCGAGCGCGCCGGAGCCCACCTTGGCGACGACCGCGAGCACCGTCACGCCCACCAGGACGGCCACCGCGGTGCCGCCCAGCGCGCCGACGGAGACGCTCTGCCCCGACACCACGAAGAAGAACGGCAGCAGCAGCGAACCGACGCCGTCCAGGGAGTGCACCAGCTCCGGGTCCAGCGTGCCATCCGGCTCGCGCGGGGTGACCACACCGGCGAGCAGCGCGCCGAAGATCACATGCAGGCCGAGCACACTGGTGCCCCAGGCGGCGGCGAAGGCGAACCCGATCAGCAGCGCCAGCCGGGCCTGCGCGGAGACGTGCGGGGAGCGCAGCACGCGCCGCAGCAGCAGGCGGACCGGCCACACCATCACGGCGACGAAGACGAGGAGCAGGACGAGCCGTGCCGGCAGCGACATGCCGGAGCCGTCGCCGCGCTCCATGATGGTGCCGAGCAGGACGGCCCATCCCACGACGTCGATGAGCCCGGCTGCCGAGACCGCGAGGACCCCGGGCACGGTGCCGGCCAGCCCGTTCTCGCGCACCACGACGATCAGCACGGGAACGGCCGTGATCGACACCGCGACGGCCAGGAAGAGCACGGAACTCACCGGCATGCCGCGGGGCGCGCCGAGCTGTTCCAGCGTGCCGTGGAAGAGCAGGGCGGCGCCCGCGCCGAGCAGCATCGGCACGGCGAAGCCGGCCGCCGCGATGCCGAGCGCCGTACGGGACCTGCCGCGCAGCAGGTCGAGGTTGAGTTCGTAGCCGACGACGAAGAGGAAGAGGACCAGGGACACCTGGCTCAGCCCGGTCAGCATCGGTGCGATGGCCTTCGGGAACAGGGTGTCGCCGACGACGGCGGGCAGCTGGTTCAGCAGGCTCGGGCCGAGGGCGACGCCGGCTATCAATTGGCCGACGATGCTGGGCTGTCCGAGTTTCCTGGACACCCAGCCGCCGAGGTTGGCGGCCAGCAGGATGACCGCCGACGCTCCGACGAGATGGGTGATGGACGCGTCCGGACTCACGCATTCCTCCTGGGGTCGGCGCCGTGCGCGGCGGACACCTCGCACGGCGGTTGTCGGTGCGGGAACGGCTCCCGGGGCCGGGCGAACGAGCTGAGCACCGCGTCGAGCTCGTGCCGCAGGGCCTCGGCCGTGCGCTGTCCGGCGGCCCCCGGGCCCGCGTCGAGCCGCAGTACGCGCCGGCCGGCCGCGGCCGGGGCGAGCAGGGTCACGCTCAGCGGCACGCCGACGGCGGGCGGTGCGACCGCCTCCGACGCCACGAGCACCCCGGGCAGTACGCGGGCCGTGGCTCCCGTCCTGACCGCCCGGTCCACGGCGACCACCAGGTCGGCCGGGGTCGTCGCGGCCCCGGCGTCCACCGGGCAGGGCACCCGCGCCCCCGACCGCTGTACCTGGACCTCCCCGGCGCCGCCCGTGTTCGCCGCCACCCGGGCCACCGCGGAGGTCAGCACCACCAGCTCCTCCGCCGCCCGGCCGCCACTGATCCGGGCCAGCGCGTGCACGGCGCCCTCGGAGAGGGGCAGTTCGGTGGTCGTGCGGGCCGCTCCGGCGCCGTCGGACGCGAGCGGCAGTCCGGGCAGCGGCGTGTCGGGTTCGCGCAGCACGGCGTCGAGGATCTCGCGCAGCCGCTCGCCGATCCGGGCCGCACCCCGCGCGGTGTACCGGTCGCTGCGATAGCCGACGCGGATCTCCGTGGGGCGGCCGGACCCGGGCTCGGCGATCAGGAAGCCGAGACAGAGGTCGAAGTCGCTGACCTCGGGCGGGTCGTCCAGATGCCGGGCGGTGCGCCGGCCGTCGCCCGTGCCGGCTTCGACGGTCGGTGACATCACCGTCTCGACGAGCACGTCGAACAGCGGATTGCGGCCCGGCTCCCGCCGCACCGCGAGATCCTCCACGATCCGGTCGAACGGGTACTCCTCGTGTTCCTGCACATCGAGTGCCGTCCGCCGGACCCGGTCGAGCAGGTCGGTGAAGGTGCCCGCCGGATCCAGCACGGTGCGCAGCACGACCGTGTTCGCGAACAGCCCCGCCTCCTCGGCCAGTCGGGGCTGGGAACGGCCCGCGACCACCGTGCCGAGCGGCAGGTCCGCGACGCCCGTCAGCCGGTGCAGCAGCACGCGCGCCGCCGCCACGCACACCATGAACGGCGTGGTGCCGGCCCGCACGGCCAGGGCGCGCAGCTCCCGCGTCCGCTCCTCGCCCAGGGCCACCCGGGCCTGCCCGCCCGCGCTGCCGCGCACCGCACCCGGCGCGTGGTCCGCGGGCAGCGGCGCGAGCACCGGCAGTCCGGCGAGTGCCTGCCGCCAGTACGCCGCGTGGGCCGCGCCGCTCTGTCCTGCCAGCCGGCCGGCCAGCGCCCGGGTGTGCGCGCGGTGGCCCGCGAGCGCGGGCGGCTCGTACGGCCGGCCCGCCTCGAACGCGGCGGCCGCGGTGAGCAGGTCGCGCAGCAGGACGGAGTACGACCAGCCGTCGTTGACGCAGTGGTGGATGTTGAACAGCAGAACGGACGGCCGCCCCTCGGCGCTCAGTTGGCGCAGCCGTAGGAGCGGACCGCGGGCCAGGTCGAAGCGCCACCGCGTCTCCTCGTCCCGTGCCCGGGCGAGGGCGGCCTCGAACCGGTCGGGAGCGACCCGCTCCAGCACCGGTTCGAGGTCCAGGTCCGTGATGTCGTGCACGACCTGCCGCAGTACCGCCCCCGCGCCGTCGCGCGGCATCTCGAAGGTGGTGCGCAGCGACTCGTGCCGCACCGCGAGGGCGCGTACCCCGGCGCGCAGTGCCTGCGGCGACAGCGGCCGGTCGAGTTCGTACGCCTCGACCATGTTGTAGGCACGCAACTCGCCCTCGTCCAGGGCCTCCAGGAGCCACATGCGCCGCTGCGCGTTGCTTGCCTCGGTCTCGGCGGCTTCGTCGGGGAGGGTCGGCGCGGGTGCGCCGGGCGGGGACGCGGGGGTGCGGCGCGGGCCCTGCCGTACCGCCTCGGCCAGGGCCGCCGGGGTGCGCGCGGTGAAGATCTGCCGTACGGCCACACCGCACTCCGGCTCCGCCGCGCACAGGGCGCTGACGAGCTGGGCGGCGGTGAGGCTGTGGCCGCCGGCCGCGAAGAAGTCCTCGTCGGCGGCTCGGGGCGGGTGCCCGAACACGCTCTCCCAGGCGCGGGCCACGGTCCGTGCCGCGTCGTCCTCAGGCATCCACGCGGTCTGCGGGCGGGGCGCGGGCATGGCGGCGAGCGCGGTGCGGTCGGTCTTGCCGTGCGGCGTGCGGGGCAGCTCGGGCAGCCGGGTGAGCTGGGCGGGGACCATGTGCGCGGGCAGGTGCTCGGCCAACCGGGCCCGTACGACGCCGGGTTCGAGGAGGGTGTCGGCCGTGTACCAGGCGGCCAGGGTCACGGCGTCCCGGCCGCCGGAGCGGGGCAGGACGACCGCCTCCCGGACACCGGCGAGCCGCACCAGCGCCTGTTCCACCTCGCCCGGCTCCACCCGGTGGCCGTGCAGCTGGACCTGGCCGTCGATCCGGCCGAGGAAGTCCAGTGTGCCGTCGGCGTTCCAGCGGGCGAGGTCGCCGGTGCGGAAGCTGTGGCCGATGCCGCCGACCGGGCAGGCCACGAACCGGCGGGCCGTGGCCTCGGGCGCGTCGAGGTAGCCGGCCGCCACGCCCGGCCCGGCGACGTAGATCTCGCCGGGGACGCCGACGGGTGCGAGCGTGCCCCAGGGCGTCACGAGCAGCACGCCGAAGCCCGGCGAGGGAGTGCCGATGGGCACCGCCATCAGCTCGGCGGCCCGGTCGCCGGCACAGACGTACGACACGCACTCCACGGTCGCCTCGCACGGGCCGTAGAGGTTGACCAGTCTGCCGATGCGCAACCGGCCCCGGGTGCGGGCCATCAGGCCGCGCGGTACGGCGTCGCCGCCGAGGATCAGATGGCCGAGGGGCAGGCCGGCCGACGGCGGGAGCGCGTCGAGCATGGCCGAGAGCAGGCCCGGCACGCAGTTGACGAGGGTGACCCGCTCGGCGCGGATCCGCTCCCAGAACGTGACGGGGTCCAGCTCGTCGGGTGCCCCGAGGGCGATCAGCGTGCCGCCGGCGCCGAGTGTCACGAAGATCTGGTACGCCGTGGCGTCCGAGGTGAGCGCCGAGAGCAGGGCGCACCGCACGCCGGCGTCGATGCCCAGCTGCCGCGCCGAGCTGACCGCCTTGTGGCACAGCTGGTCGTGCCGGAGGCTCACCGGACGGGGCAGGCCGGTGGAGCCCGAGGTGAAGAGCACCATGGCCTCGTCCGCGGGCCCGACGCGCGGCGCGGACGGCGGGTCGCTCGCCGGGGGCTGCGGGTCGAGGACCCGGGCCGCGGGCAGTGTGGGCAGGGCGGGGCCGGCGGGGCGGTGGTCACCGATGAGGAGCTTGGCCCGGCTCAGCCGGAGCAGATGGCTGACGCGCTGTGCGGGATGGGCGGGGTCGACGGGTACCCAGGCGGCGCCCGCGCGCAGCACGGCCAGCACGGCCACGACGAGCGCGGCGCCGCGCGGCAGCACCACGGCGACCCGGTCACCGCGGCCGATCCCGTGCTCGGCGCGCAGCGTGGCGGCGAGCAACGCCGAGCGGGTGACGAGGTCCTCGTACGTCAGCCGGGTGGCGTCCTCGGCCACGGCGGCCTTGTCGCGGTGGTGCGCGGCGGCCGAGTCGACCAGGTCGACGAGGGTGCGGGCGGGGTAGGCGGCGGGCAGCGGCAGTCCGCTCCGGTGCTCCAACTCCGCGCGCTGGGCCGGGCCGAGGACGTCCAGCTGGCGGGCGGGGCGCCGCGGATCGCGGGCGAGGTCGGCCAGCGCGGCCGCGACACACCGGGGCAGGGCGGCCACGGCCGCCGGAACCTGCTCGTGGGCGACGGCGACCTCCACCCGCAGGGTGCCGTCCTCCGTCAGATGCCCGCGCACCTCGACCCCCGCGGGGGACCCGCTCTGCGGCCCCCAGCGCACGGCCAGTTGGGCGAGGGCTCCGGACTCTGCGGCACCGGCGGCTTCGAGCCGGGACGCGAGCGGGTCACGGTGGCGCCAGGCGAACGGCGTCGCGGCGACCAGGTCGGCATGGGCCGAGGCGAGGAACTCGGTCATCGGCGTGTCCGGTGCGAGCCGGGTGCGCAGGGCGAGTTCGGCGCCGGATCCGTCGGGGGAGGGACACAGGACGGCCAGGTCCTCGGCGGCGCCGAACGCGCCCAGGCACAGCCGGGTCGCGGCGAGGAGCAGCAGGTGCAGGCCGACCGGGTCGTCGCCCGCCATGTGCCGCAGGGCCGCGGTCCGTTCGGCCGGCACGCACGCGGCCTCCGGCACCGGCGCACTCGCCCCGCCCGGCTGGAGCAGGGGCTCCCGGCGGATGCCCTTCAGTGCGGCGAGCCACTGGACGCGCACGGCGGCGGGGTCTCTTTCCGCACCATGGCCGAAAAGAGTGGCCTCGGGCGCGGAACAGGTCGGTCCGGAGGTAGGGTCGGGGCCTTTCGGCAATGGTGGCTCCTCGGGCTCGAAAAGGGCTGGAGAAGGCGCGTGTCAGGAAAAGCGGGCCGGTGCCCCGCTGGGGTGACGTAATGCGTCGAGACCCTCGCCGGTCCGAATATCCTTGGCGGAGAGCGAGGAGACAGTGGGAGTGATGCGGCTCACATGGCGAGCCGCTGGGGTATTCACCGTGGTGTGACTAGGCTTCCGCCCAGTCTATTCCGGCGACGTGGGGACGGCGGCCGGTGGATGAAATGGGGGCACGGGGGCGCCCGACCGCGTTTCCGAAGCGCCGTTCGGGCAATTCTCGACCGGGTCGAATTTTCCTGGATTTTAAGCCGGAAGAGGTTTGCTCCGGCCCGGATCTCCGTGTGTTCCAAAACTCTCGTGAGGGTTCGTCTGTCCCGAACACTGCCTGAATACAGAAAAGGAAAGCACACCTCATGAACCTCAGCGGAGCCCTTCCCGTCGCGGAACTCCCGAAGCGGGCCGACGACGGCATGCCCTGCCTGGAACTGACCGATGCGGAGCGCACCGCCCTGCGCGACCTGGCGGAGGCGGCCCTGGACGACAACCACGAGCAGCCGCTCGACCAGCGACTCGACCAACTGACCCTGCTCGCCCACGAGATGCCCGTGCGGATCCGGTCCCACCTCGTGCGTTTCCGGATCACCGGACGCCCCTACGGCGGCCTCGTCGTCGCCAACCTGCCCGTGTCCGAGGCGCTGGCCGGGCCGACCCCCGCCGACTACGTCCACGAGCCGGTCAGTGCCGAGGCGGAGCGGGCCACGGCCCTGCTGCTCCTGTTCGGCACGTTCCTCGGCGATCCGGTCTCCTTCCTGACCCAGCAGCGCGGCCGCCTGGTCCTCGACCTGTTCCCGATCAAGGGACACGAGGCGGAACAGCTCGGCTCCAGCTCCACCACCCCGCTGGAGTGGCACAACGAGGACGCATTCCACCCGCTGCGCGCCGACTGGATCATGCTGGCGGGGATCCGCAACCACGACCGGGTGCCGACCACCTTCGCCACGGTCCAGGACATCCAACTGGACGACGGGGTACGCCGGTTGCTCTTCGAGGAACGGTTCGTCATCCGGCCCGACGAGTCGCACACCGCCGCGTTCAACAGCCGGACCACCGGAGTGGACGAGGAGAGCTGGGTCGCCGAGGCCTTCCGCGACATAGCGGACCAGCAGAGCGAGCCCCGGCGCACGGCGGTCCTCCACGGCGACCGCGAGGCCCCCTACATCCGGATCGACCCGGCCTTCATGCCGCGCACCCTCGACAGCGAGGCGCTGGAGGCCCTGGACGCGGCCATCGCCGCCATCGACGCCGGCCTCCGCGACGTCGTGGTGGGCCCCGGCGAGCTGCTCATCGTCGACAACAAGCGTGCCGTGCACGGCCGCAGGCCCTTCGCCGCCCGCTACGACGGCACCGACCGCTGGCTGCGCCGCATCAACGTCCTGGCCGACCTGCGCCGGGCCAGCGGACGGCGCTACGCACCGCACGGCCGGGCCCTGGTCTGAGCCACCGGCGCGGTGGCGGCCCGCACCGGCGTGCCGCCCCGCGGCCCGCGGATAGCGCTGCGGAGTCAGAAGTCGTAACGCGTGGTGTCCCATACCTCCGCCTCCTCCCGGCCGCGGGGGCTCGCGCCCACCGGGGTGTGCGGTTCGTCCACCACGGCGGACACCAGACGCACGAGATCGTCGGCGAAGCCGGCCGCCTCGTCCGGCGTCACCAGGTTCCGGTCGTAGGTGAGATCCAGGTGCAGCACCTCGCCGCGGACGCTCGCGTACAGCCACAGGTCGCTGTCGGCGGGCAGCGTGTCCGCCAGCACGTCCTCGACCTGCCGGGCAGCACCGCCGACGGTCGCGTTCTCCCAGCTCACGCCCAGATCGAGCAGGACGCTCCGGCCCGGCTGCGCCGGAATGCCGAGGCGCTCCACGAGGACGTCGAAGGGCAGCCGCGCGTGCTCGTACGCCTCCACGACGCGCTCTCCCACATGCGCCAGCAGCGCGCCCAGCTCGTCCTCGGCGGCGAACTCCAGGCGCAGCGGCACCGCGTTGGCGAAGTAGCCGACCAGCGCGTCGGCCGCCGTGGTGTGCCGCAGACTCGCGGGGAAGCCCAGCAGCAGATCCGTCGCCCAGGTCGTGCGATGCAGCAGCGCGGTGAACGCGGTCACCACCACGGCGTACGGCGTTCCCGGGGCGCCGTGCAGCGAGTGGGCCGCCAGCGTACGACGGACCAGCCCCGCTGAGCCCCGGCGTCGCTCCCGGCGCGCGGGGTCGACCAACTCGGGGGCCGGCAGCACCCCTTCCAGTCGCTTCCGCCAGAACGCCTCCTGCTGCGCCGCCTCCTGAGAGGCGAGCCAGGCCCGTTCCTCGGCGGCCCAGTCGCGGTACTGGTAGTCCAGCGCGGGCAGTTCGGCACGGCCGTCCCGCTCGACCGCGTCGTACGCAGCGAACAGATCGTCCAGCAGGACCGTGACACTGGCACCGTCGTAGACCAGATGATGCGCGCTGACCGTCAGCAGGTCACCGCCGGCCGGGCCGGTGATCAGGCACACCTCGAACAGCGGTGCCCGGTCCAGGTCGAAGGTCACGGCCCGGGCGGCTCGCAGCGCCTGCCGGACCTCCGGACCGTCGGGATCGGCCCCCGGCAGCCGGGTCACACGCAGGGGTACGCCGTCGGGCAGCCGGTCGGCCACCGTCAGTTCGGCCGACGCCCCCGAGGCCTGCACCCGAGCCCGCAGCAACTCCTGGCGGGCGACGACGGCCTCCAGCGCGGTGCGCAGCGTGCCGGGGGAGAGGGTGCGGCCGGTGCGGACGAGGTCCGCGATGATGAAGCGGTCCGCGTGGGTGCGCCGTGAGGTCAGCCAGACCCTGCGCTGGGCCCGGGACAGCGGGAAGGCTTGCTCGTCCCCCTGGGGCGGAGCGGGGGCCGCCGCCGGAACCGGGGCGCCTTCGGGGAGCGCGGCGGCGAGCTGCCGTACCGTCGGGCGGGCGAAGACCGTGCTGACCGCCACACCGAGTTCCTTGGCGATGCGGGCCGCGATCAGGCTGTGGCCGCCCAGCGCGAACAGGTCGGCGTCCGGCTGTCGCACGCTGCGGCCGAGCACCGCCGACCACACCTCGGCGACCCGGAGTTCGGCTCCGGTCAGTGCGCCCCCGGCCACCTCCTCGGCCTGTGCTCCCGGGGCGGGCGGGGCCGGCAGCGCGGCGCGGTCCAGCTTGCCGATGGAGGTCACCGGGAGCGCCGGAAGCGGGACATAGGCGTCGGGCACCAGGTGTGCGGGCAGCCGCTCGGTGAGATGGGCCCGCAGCCGGGCGGGCTCGCACGCGCCGACGACATAGGCGACGAGCCGCAGCGCGCCGTCCGCGCCGCCCGGTACCGCCACCACCGCCGCGTTCCGCACCCCGGGAGCCTTGGCCAGCACCTCGGTGACCTCGCCGGGCTCCACCCGGTGGCCCCGGATCTGCACCTGGTCGTCGATCCGGCCCAGGCACACCAGGCTGCCGTCGGGCAACCATCGCCCCAGATCGCCCGTGCGGTACATGCGTGCCCCGCCGCGCACCGGGTTCGCCGTGAAGCGTTCCTCGGTGCGCCGTCGGTCGCCGAGGTAGCCGCGGGCGAGTCCGACGCCGCCGACACAGATCTCCCCGGGAGCGCCGAACGGCACCAGCACGCCGTGCTCGTCGAGGAGGTCCACCGTCTTGTTCGGGAACAGCCGGCCCACCGGTGGCTCCTCGACACCCGGTTCGATCTTGACGAGCGTGGTGGCGACGCTGTCCTCGGACGGGCCGTACTCGTTGAACAGCTCGGCGTGCGGCAGGAGTTGGTGATGGCGGGCGGCGAGGGCCGCGGTGAGCCGCTCGCCGCCGAGGACGACCTGGCGCAGTGAGGGCAGCCGGTCCCCGGCGTAGTCCAGGATCAGCTGGTAGAGGCTGGGGACGGTCTGCACATGGGTCACGTCCTCCCGCCGGATCACGGCCGCGACCTCGTCGGGATCGATCAGCTGCTCCCGCTCCAGCACCACCAGCTGCGCCCCGGCTCCGAGGGCGGAGAGCACGTCGGAGATGCCCGCGTCGGCGTGCACCGGGTCGACCTGGAGGAGCCGGGAGTCCGGGCCGAGAGCGTAGTGACCGATGCGGTGGAGAACCGTGTTGAGGATGCCCAGGTGCTCGACCATGACCCCCTTCGGGGAGCCGGTGGAGCCCGAGGTGTACACGACGTACGCCAGATCCACCGGGCCCGCCGGCCGCAGCCGCACCGGGGCCGGGTCGACGGGGACGTCCCGGCCGAGGGGCACGACCGGCCGGTCCGTGCCGGACAGCAGCTCGGCCCGGGCGGCGTCGGTCAGGACGGCCACCGCCGCGCTGTCGGCCAGCAGCGCACGCAGCCTGCGGGCCGGCTGCTCCGGGTCCAGCGGCAGGAACGCCGAGCCGGTCTTGAGGACGGCCAGGAGGGAGACCAGCATCCACTCCGTGCGGGCGCACACCAGGGCGACGATCCGTTCGGGCCCGGTCGGCGCCGTCGCGGCCAGCCGCGCGGCCAACCGGTCGGCCATGCCGTCGAGTTCGGCGTACGTGTAGGCACGGTCGCCGCAGACAGCGGCGCCGGCGTCGGGGCGCAGGCGCACCTGCTCGGCGAACAGGTCGAGCACCGTGCGGTGGTGCGGCAGCGCCTGTTGTGGTCCGGTGCCGAGCGTGAGCAGACCGGCGTGCTGGCGGGGCGGCAGGACCGGCAGGCGGCCCACCGGGGTGTCCGGCGCGGCGCAGGCCTCCCGCGCCAGGAGGGCGAGTTGGGCCGCCGTGCGTCGGGCACCGCTCGCGTCGCAGGCGTCGCTCCGCACGGTCAGCGGAACGGCGGCCGGGTCCGGGCTCTCGGCGGCGACGACGGTGTGCCCCGGCGCCACCAGCGTGACACCGGCGTGGCTCCGGAGGCTCGACGCACCGACACCTGCCGCCTCCATGGCACGCTGCTCCGCGCGAAGACAGGCCCGAAAGCCGGTGTCCGGGTCGAACGGCGGGCTCAATACCGCGCCCGCGCCGGGCAGTTCGACCCGGATGGGGGTGACCGTGCTCCGGGTCAGCCGGTGCAGCAGGATCCGGAGCAGCGCCGCTGCTGCCGTCGGCGTCCCGGCACCCGCCGCCGCGCACAGCGCGCGCAGCGCCGCACCGGTCTCGTCGTCCAGCGCGACGGCCACCCGCGCTCGGCCTTCCGCAACGCTCACCACGATCTCCTCTGCCACGGGGCGCCTCGGCCGAGGCGCCGGACGGGGTATGCCGAGCTGGTGGGGGAGGGACGCTTCAGGGATACGCCGCCGGGTCCCGGAGCGGACCGGTGAGCGCCGGTCCGACGGCGCGGCGACGGAGCGGCCGGCCCGGTGCCGGGGGCCCGGACCGCGCCCGCCCCGGCCGTAGGGCGCACCCGGTGCGGTGGGGTGACCTCAGCGGTGTGGACGGCGGTTCAGCGCGCGCTGACGGGCACGGACGCGCTTGTGCTCATCGGCGCGGGCCCGGCTGTCCTGCTGCAACTCCAGTCGCTGCTGCTCGCGTTGGAGCTTCTCCCAGTTGGCGACGCGATCCCCGGAGAGATCGCCCGCGTCGACGGCCGCGTTGACCGCGCACCCCGGCTCGCCCTGATGCCGGCAGTCGCCGAAACGGCACTCGCCGGCGAGCTGTTCCACATCGCCGAAGGCCTGCTGGAGGCCCTCCTCGATGTCCCAGGCGCCCAGCGCGCGCATCCCGGGAGTGTCGATGAGCAGGGCGCCGTCCGGCATCGGGACCAGCTCCCGATGCGTCGTGGTGTGCCGGCCCTTGCCGTCGCTGCGGATCTCCCGGGTGGCCTGCCGGTCCTGCCCGTACAGATGGTTGACCAGTGTGGACTTGCCGACGCCGGAGGCGCCGACCAGGGAGACCGTACGCCCCGGCTGCAGATGGTCGTACAGCGCCTCGACGCCCTCTTCGCGGCGGACGCTCAGCGGGACGACCGGCACCCCGAAGGCCACGGACTCGACCTCCTGCACGGCCTCGGCGACGTCCGGGCACAGGTCGGCCTTGGTCAGGACGATGACCGGCTGGGCGCCGCTCTGCCAGGCCACCGCGAGATAGCGCTCGATGGTGCGCAGCCGCTGCCGGCCCGTCAGGGGGACGACGATGAAGACGACGTCGATGTTCGAGGCGACCACCTGCTCCACGGTCTCCCGCCCGGCGGCCCGCCGGGTGAACGCGGAGCGGCGCGGCAACAGGCCCACCAGCCCGGCGAGTTCGTCCCCCGTCTCGGGCGGGACGACGGCCGCCCAGTCGCCGACGGCCGGCTGGCCCTCGGCGCTCTGGCGGAGCGCGGGCGGCAGGGAGACGCGGGCGCGCTGCTCCCCGGCGCCGTCGAGGACCGTACACACCCCGCGGTCCACCCGGACCACACGGGCGGGGCGGGCCAGGTCGCGCCACCTGGGGTCGAGGTCTTCGAGGGCGGTCGTCCAGCTCTCGGCGAAGCCCTCGTCCCAACCGAGTGGAGTCAGTTCCTCCGGTTCGGGCGTCATGGATGTGCGGTCCTTTCGTCATTCACGATCGTGACCTTCCCCGTCGAGAGTGCCATAGTGGCGAGGCGTCGGCCAAGTGTTTTACGGTGAGATTTTGAGGCTGCTGTGCCGTAGGGAAGCGGGGGGCTGTATAGCGATCTCCTCCGCTGCTATCCTGCAATCGGTGACACTAATGGGACTTTCGCCCATGTGGCATCATCGCCACAGGTCAGAGTGGTGATGCGGGAAAATAGGCAGCCTGCTGTCAGACTCTCGGGCAGTGAATTAAATGACCTGGACGACACGCGTCCATGGAATCCAGAAGTGCTCCGTACAGCTTTGCTGAACGTGATTTCACGGTGGCGGAATCCAGTGTTTTGGAACGCTTCTCGAAGGGAAGTGAATCCTGGATTTCCGGCAGGACATTCCTTGCTCCGACCCCCTTGAGGACCCGTCATGAGCTCTGAAAACGTACGCCGGAACACCACGGCCGCGACGCCGACCCCGCTGCGGGCCAGACTGGCCGAGTCCGGGGCGCGGGGACGCGCCGAACTCTCCGAGGAACTGACCCCGGCAGCACGGCAGGGCCTGCAACGCGTGGCCGGAGAACGCCCGTTGGAGGAACTCGTCGTCCTGACCGCCGCAGCGGCGCTGGTCCTGCGCGCGGCCGAGGACGTGGCCGAACCGGTGCTCGCCGTCGCCGGACCCCGTGGCGCCCTTCTCTGCCCGGTCGGGACCGCGACGGACGCGACCCTGCGGGAGCTGATCCTCGACGTCGACCGAGCGCTGCGGCAGGCGCCGGGCGTGGCCGACACCGACCCCGCGCTGCCCTTCGCCCTCCTGGTCCGCTCCGACCGCCTGCCCGGCCCGTCGCCCCGCGACACCGCCCTCGTGGTCGGCCTGCGTCACGGAGCCGACGGCACCCGCACCCTGCACGCCTCCTGCGACACCGGACGGCTGGACCCCTGGTGGGCCGCCGTCGTGCTGCGCTGCCTGGTCACCGTGCTCGGCGCCTGCACCGAACCGGACACCACCTGCGCGGACATCGACCTGGCCGCGCCCGAGGACCACGCAGAGGTGGCCCGCTGGGAACGCGCCGGCTACGCCCCGCGGCTGCCGCCGGGCACCCTGCTGGAGCCCGTCCTCGACCGGGTCCGCGCGACCCCGGACGCGATCGCCGTCGTGGACGGCGAACGACGGCTCACCTACGCCGAGTTGGGCGCCCGCGCAGACGCCGTCGCCCGCGGCCTCGGCGCGGCCGGGGTGAAGCCCGGCGACCGGGTGGCCACCGCCGTGGCCAAGAGCGCCGAGGCCGTGGCCGTGATCCTCGGCATCCTGCGCGCCGCGGCCGCCTACGTACCCCTGGATCCCGCCCTGCCGCCCGAGCGACTGCGTTTCGTCCTCGCCGACGCCGGCTGCGCCGCCCTGGTCACCGACGGTACCGGACCGCGCGCCGGCCACCCGGTTCCCGTCCTGGCGGCGGACGCGCTCACCGCGCCGCCCGAGCCCGCGGCGGACCCCGACGACCTGCCCGCGCCGCCCGGCCCGCAGGATCTCGCCTACGTCATCTACACCTCCGGCTCCACCGGAACACCCAAGGGCGTCGCGATCCGGCACTCCGCCGTCGCGGGATACCTGGCCTGGAAACGGCGCTACCACGAACTGGACGGCGGCACCCGGCTCGTGCAGGTGCCCTCGCTCTCCTTCGACAGCTCCGTCTCCGACCTGTTCTCCGTCCTCGGCGCGGGCGGCACGCTGCTGCTCCTGCCGGAGGCCGACCGGCTGGTGCCGCAGCGCGTCGCGGCCCTGGCGCAGCGGCACCGCGCCACACACATCACCCTGGTGCCCTCCCTGTACCGGGCCCTGCTCGACGCGCTCGCCGCACCCGGATGTCTGCGCCTGGTCACCGTGGCCGGTGAGGCCTGCCCGGCCGAACTGATCGCCCGTCACTTCCGCCTGTCGCCCGGCGTACGGCTGGTCAACGAGTACGGGCCGACGGAGAACTCGGTCGGCTCCACCGCCTACGACTGCACCGAACGCCCCCGGCACGGCTTCCCCGTGGGCAGGCCCCTCGACACGACCGTCCTCGAAGTCCTCGACCAACGCGGCCGTGCGCTGCCGCCGGGCTTCCCGGGCGAGATCCACCTGTCCGGGACCGCGCTGGCCGACGGCTACGTCAACGACCCCGCCCTGACCGCGCGCCTGTTCACCGAGGCGCCGGGACAGCCGGGCGGCAGGCGCTATCGCACCGGGGACCGTGGCTGGTGGACGCCCGCCGGTGTGGAGTTCCTGGGCCGGGCCGACAGCCAGGTCAAGATCCGCGGCCACCGGGTGGAACTCGGCGACGTCGAGGCCGGGCTCTGCTCGCTGCCGGGCGTCGCGTCCGCCGTCGCCGTCGCCGCCGGCGGGGCCGACGGCTCGCCCGCCCTGGTCGGGTTCCTGTGCGGCGACGCCGACCCGGACGCCGTACGCGTCGGCGCGCGCCGGGTGCTGCCCGACCACATGGTGCCGGGCCGGCTCGTCCGGCTGGAGGCCCTGCCGCTCACCCGCAACGGCAAGGTGGACCGGGCCGCCCTCGCCGAGCGCGCGGCGGAGCTGCTGCGGGCCGCCGTACCGGAACAGCGCCATGATTCCTCCCTTCCGGGGGCCGAGGAGTCCGCCGACGGCCTCGCCGGCCAGGTCGCTCAGCTCTTCGCCGAGGTGCTGGGGGTGGGCTCGGTGGCTCCCGAGGACGACTTCTTCGACCTGGGCGGCCACAGCCTGGCCGCCGCGCTGCTCCTGGTCGAGCTGGAGAACCGGGCCGGACTGCGGGTGGAGCTGGACGACTTCTTCGCCGAGCCCACGGTGGCCGGGGTCTGCCGCGCGTCCGCCCGGTCGTGACCCCGGGCCGGGTGCACCGGGCACCCGGCCCGACAACCCGGGAGACCTGCCTCGGCGCGCAGCCGTCATGGCCGGATCCGCCTCAGCCGATCAGCCGGGTCCCCACGGACCGCCGCAGACTCCGTGACTTGCGCAGGTCGTGGGTGATGTTCACGCGCTTGAGCCAGCGGTCGGTGCCGTCGTAGCGCGCCGTGAAGGCCTCGCGGCCGTGCACCACCCGGTGGTTGTTGAGGAACACGAACGTGCCCGGCTCCAGCGCACACGGGCGTGCGGCGCGGGTGAGCAGCTCGTGGGCGGCGGCGAAGGCGCGTACCGCCTGCGGATCGTCCTCGGGCGGTGACATGTGGGTGGCGTCGAAGCACAGCAGCGGATCCGTCCGGGAGCCGAACAGCACGGGTACCAGGCCGAGTCCGGCGATCAGGCGCGTGATGCCGGCGAAGATCCGCCGGTCCTCCGGTGTGCTGACGGTGTTGTTGTGCGGCAGGTGGGAGTCGTCGGAGATGATCCGGAACCGGCTCTCGAATAGCACGTCCAGCACGTCCGCCGGCAGCGTGGTGAAGTCGGCATCCGCCACCGTCACGGGCACGCCGTCCGGATTGCGCAGCGAGGCCAGGACGATGTAGTCCGCGCGGTACGGATGAAAGGCGTCCTCCGTGTGCAGGGTCAGCGCGGTCCGGCTGCCGGTGCCGAGGAGCAGGGTCTCGTACTCCTTGACCGGGAACACGTCGTTGACCAGATGCCCGTCCTGCTGGGTGGCCCAGCCGAAGGGCTCGCCGAGCAGAGCGGCGTAGAGCAACAGCAGGATCTCCTCCGGCAGTTCGGGATGGACCCGCTTGCCGCGCCAGTGCGCCGGAGTGGGACCGATCCGCTCGTCGTCCACCAGATGACCGCTGATCGCGCAGTACCCGCCCGCCCGGTCCAGCTGGAAGGCACGCAGGAACCGGCGGACCCGCTCGGGCAGCCGGGAGGCCAGCAACGGCAGTTCCTCCAGCAGGCGTTCGCCGTCCGCCGCGGGGTGGTCCCGGGCGAGGTTCCCGGTCAGCCGGGCCGTCTCGGCGGCCTCGTCGGGCGTCAGCCGGAGTTCGGTCAGCGGGAGGGTGTCCGGGATCGTGGTCATGTGCGTCTCCTGTCGCGGGGAGGGGCAAGGGCGGGGGCGGGGGCGACGGTCACGTGTCGAAACGGAAGCCCTGGAAGGCGAGGGCCGGCGCGGGCTCCGAAGGCGGCTGCGGTGCCCCGGGTTCCCCGGCGATGCGGCCGAGTTCGGCGAGGGCGAGGGCGGCGATCTGCTCGGCCGTGTCACGGTCGTAGCGCGCGGTGTCGTACTGGAGGCACAGCCGTAGCCCCCGCGCGTGCTCGACGAACTGGAACGACAGCTCGAACATGCCCTGCCGGAGCAGGAAGGGGCCGCCGTGCAGTGCGATGCCGCCCGGTGCGGCGGGGCCGGTGTCGATGTGCGGGTACAGCGCCACCCACACGTCGAAGAACGGACCGCGCCCCTGTGCCCGGGGCGGGTCGAGGGTCGCCACCAGTTCGTCGAAGGCGACCTCGCTGTGGTCGAGCGCGTCCGCCGTGCGTGCCGCCACATGGCGCAGGAGTGCGGCCGGGTCGGCGCGGCCGGACAGATCCAGCCGCAGCGGGACCGTCGCGACGTGGAAGCCGACGGCGCCGTCCCGGCCGATCAGGGACCTGCGGTCCACCGGGGTGCCGAGGCAGACGTCGGTGCTGCCGGTCAGCTCGCCCAGCGCACTGGCCACGGCCGCCGCGAGCGGCGCGAAGGTGCCGGCATGCGCGGCCGCGGCCAGCGTGGGGAGCCGCTCCACCAGGCGCCCCTCGATGTCCAGGACGACGGTGTCCGTCACCGCGCCCGCCCGCCCCCGCCGATGCCGGTCCACGGGCAGCAGCAGCGGCACCGGCGCCGGAGTCAGCAGCTCACGCCAGTACGCCAGCGACTCCTCCCGCGAACGCGTGGCTCGCCCCGGTCCGGGAGCGGACCGGGGAGCCGGGACGGACAACCGGCCGTACACCGCGACGAGTTCGGCGGCCAAGGTCCGCAACGACCGCCCGTCGCACACCAGGTGATCCACCGTCAGCAGCAGCCTCCAGGCGCCCTCCGGGAGCAGGAAGAGCGTCGCGCGGAAGAGCGGGCCTTCCGCCAGGTCGAAGGGGACCTCGACACGTGAGTGGACCAGCGCCTCGAACGAGCCGTCGGCGAGGGGTTCGCCGCGCAGATCGACCACGTCCAGCGGGGCCGCCCGGTCGGTGACCACTGCCTCGGGGCTGCCCTGCCGCTCCACGAACACCGTGCGCAGCGCCGGATGGCGCTCGGGCAGCGTGGCGACGGCCGCGGCCAGTCGGTCGGTGTCCACCTCCCCCTCGCCGCGCAGCAGACACGGCACCGTGTACGCGCCCGTCCCTCCGTGCTCGCCCTGGCGCGCCAGCCACAGCCAGCGGACCGACTCCGGCACGGGGCCGGGGTGCGACGACGGCGCGGGACGGGCGCCGGCCGCGGTGGCGCGTGCCTCGGCGAGACGCGCGGCCAGCAGCTTCGGCGTGGCGCATTCGAGGATGTCGCGCACCCGCACCGGAACCCCCACCGCCTCCTCGACGGACACGGCGAGCGCCAGCGCGGACAGACTGTGCCCACCGGCCAGGTAGAAGTCCGTGTCCTCGGTCACGTACTCCAACTCCAGCGCCCGGGCGAACAGCCGGCACAGTTCCTGGATCGGATCGGTCATGGTTCCCCTCGATAGGTCGGCGGGTTTTCGGGGATTGACAGATTGCCTGTCTAGGTAGCGTTATGGTGGCGAACGGAAGTCAGTGGATTTCCACTGTCTCAACGCGCCCGGCAATGAAGGGAATTCTCCATGCTCAAGTCGCAGCGACTTGCGGTATTGCCCATCGATTCCCACGGCCTGGAATCCGAGCTGGCGCTCGTGGACCGGCACGACCCCGGCGGCGAGTACGACGCCTTCACCTTCGGCTCCTGGTCGGCTCATGTGCTGGCCAACGGCTCCGGTGCCGATTCCGACACCGCGTTCCGGCCCCACGGCGACCGCCTGAGCCTCACCGAGCTGGGCCGGCGACTGCCCGGCGTCATGTCTCTCGTCACCGAGCACTTCCCGCTGGACCGGCTCCAGTGGGTCCGGATCTTCAGCCTCGATGACGGAATTCTCGCCCCGCACGTCGACTTTCTCGAATTCGCCGAACCGGGCACCAGGCTGCAGGTTCCGCTGCGCACCAGTGAGGAATCCCTGCATTCCGAGGGGAATCTCGTCTACCACCTCCGTCTTGGTGAGGTCTGGAAAATTCACACCACACATCCTCATTCGGCTCGCAGCGCTTCCGGACCCGCCCGGCTCTCCCTCTGCCTCGACTTCGCGGACGCCGAGGAACCCGTCGAGATCCGCGGCGACCTCCCCGCGACGCAACCCGTCCGGCTGATCGATCTCCCCGAGGCGACCGAGGCCGACATCGAGGAACTCATCGGCTCCGGACCGGAGCTGACCCGGGACACCCTGCGCACCTCCTTCCGCCGGTTCGCCGCGCTCCACTTCGAGCGGCGCGCGCCGGTCACCGCCGCCTTCGACTGGTTCCTGGAGGCCGCCCGGCGCACCGGGGACGAAGTCATGGTCGACAAGGCACGGGCGTTCCGGACGTACTGCATCGAGAAGCGGGGCTACCGCGAGGCGTTCGACTGGTGAGGGACCACGGCCAGCTGTCTGGCTCCCGGGCCCGGCAGGGCCCGGCGGTCCAGCTTCCCGTTGGCCGAGTACGGCAGCTCGTCGGTCACCCACCAGCGCACCGGCACCATGTAGTCCGGCAGCACGGCGAGCAGGGAACGGCGCAGCTCCTGGGCCGGCGGCGGATCCCCGGTGAGCGCCGCGTGCAGCTCCGTTCCGCCGTCCGCCCGCGCCACCCCGAACACCGCCGCGTCCTTCACCCCGGGCAGGGCCGCGAGCCGGGTCTCGGGCTCCCGGGGCTCCACCGCGTTGCCCCGGACCTTGATCAGGTCGTCGATCCGCCCCAGCAGCTGGAGCGTGCCGTCGGCGGTGCGCCACACCCCCCGGTCGCGCGTGCGGTACAGCCGCGCCCCGGGGACGAAGGGGTCGGCCACGAACACCGTCCGGGTGAGCTCGGGGTCGGTGTAGCCGCGCGCCACACCGACCCCGCCGATGTACACCTCGCCCACCTCGCCGTCGGGCACCGGTGCCAACTCCTCGTCCAGGATGCGGATGTAGGTGTTCCACACCAGGGCCCCGACCGGTGGGCGCGGTTCCAGATTCCCCCTCGACGCGCTCACCGAGTGGCTGGTCACCATGTGGTTCTCGGCCGGCCCGTAGTGGTTGTGCAGGGTGATCTCGGGGCGCCGGGTGAGCAGCCCGGACAGCTCCGGTGTGACCCGTACGGTCTCGCCGGCGCTGATGACGTGCCGCAGGGCCGGGGCGTCTTCGAGCGTGACGGGCAGGGACATGAGGATGTCGATCAGGGACTGCGGAAAGTCCACGACCTCGACGGCCTCACCGATGATGTAGTCCATCAGGTCCCGCGGATCGCGCCGCACTTCGGGCCGCGGCACGTACAGGCAGCCGCCCGAGGCGAGCGTGTAGAAGATCTCCTGGACCGACACGTCGAAGGTGAGCGGCGCGCACTGGAGCACCCGGCGCTCCCGGCCGAGCCCGGAGCCCCCCGTCTGCCAGGCGGCCAGGTTGGCCAGGGTCCGGTGCGTCTGCACGATGCCCTTCGGCGCGCCCGTCGAGCCGGACGTGAAGATGACGTAGGACGCGTCCTCGGGGGCGATCCGCGGCCGGGGCGGCGGCGGATCGGCGTACTCCACGAGGAGCCGGGTGAGCGTCGTCGTCGGCGTGTCCGTGCCCGGGACGGCGGGGCCGCGCACGCCGTCGTCCAGCACCATCAGCCGAGCGCTGCTGGAGCGGAAGATCTGCTCGATGCGCTCGCGCGGATAGGTCATGTCCACCGGCAGGTAGGCCGCCCCGGCCCGCAGGGTCCCGAGCACCGCCGCCGTGAAGTCCACTCCGGCGCGCGCGGCGATCAGCACCGTGTCCCCGGGGCCGACGCCGAACTCCCCGAGGAGACGGTCGGTCACGGTGCTCGCGAGCCGGTCCAGCTCCGCGTACGACACGGGCCGGCGGCCCTGCTCGCGGACCGCGAAGGCGTCGGGGCGGGCCGCGGTCTCCCGGTCCACCAGGTCCAGGGCGGTCCGCGCGCCGATGTCCACGACCGGTCCCCGGTGATGTCCCGGCGGGGCGCAGCCGTCGGGGGGAGCCGGCGGGTCGGTGTGCTGTGACATGGGGGTCACACCTCCTCCGCGGGCCAGCACGCCCGCGTGACCGATTCGGGCAGGAACCCGTAGGGGTCCTGTGGGTCGTGGGCGGTCGCCTCGATCACGAGCCGTTCTCCGGCGCCCACGTCGAGGGCCAGTTCCTCCAGCAGTTCGACCATCACGAGGTCCTGGAGGGCCAGCCCGGTCGAGTCGTAGACGGTCCGAAGGCCACGCAGCTCTCGCTGCCTGCCGGGATCGTTCAGCAGTTCGGGCAGGCAGGGGCCGATCTCGTCCGGACGCAGCTGCTGGCACTCGCCCTCGGCCACGGCCTGCTCGCGGTGGTCGGGGACGACGACGGCGTGCCGCAGCAGGTCCACGGGCAGCTCCGTCTTGCCGGGCATGTCCGAGCCGACGGCGTTGATGTGCGCCCAGGGGCGCAGGGCGGTGCCCTGGATCACCGGCCCCTGCGCGGGGGCGACGGAGGTCGCCGTGCACAGGACGTCGGCGCGCTCCTCCACCTCCGCCCGCTCGGCGACCCGGACCAGCCCCTCGGGCACCCGGGCCCGCGCCGCGAAGGTGGTCTCCGCACGGATGTCGCTGTCACACACCAGCACCTCGGTCAGCGGTAACACCCGGGCGAGCGCGTGCAGTTGGGTCACCGCCTGGGCGCCGCAGCCGACGAGGCCGAGCACCGAGCCGCCGGGCCGGGCCAGCGTGCGCGTCGCCAGGGCGGAGGCCGCCCCGGTGCGGACGGCCGTGGCGAACGTGCCGTCCACGATCGCGCGCAGATGACCGGAGTCGACGTCGAAGGCGAGCAACGTCGAGAGAATAGTGGGCAGTTGGTTCTTGACCGGGTTGTGCGGGTGGTAGCCCACCAGCTTCATGGAGACCGTCGCCCCGTGCCGGACGGCCGGCATCCATTCCAGCAGACCCAGCCGGGGTGCGGTGAGCAGGAAGCCGTCGCGCGCCTTCATCTCGGCGGAAGCAGGAGGAGAAGGCGCCGGAGGAGCGGCGGGAGCGGGGCCGGCCGAGGTGAGCACCTCGGTCAGCCGCTCGATCGCCAGGTCGTACAACGGGCCGATGCCGATCTCGCCGACGATCGTCGCGACGGCCGCGGCATCGACTACCAGGGTGGGGTCCGGTTTCACGTCACTCTCCCGATGGTTCGTGTCCCGCTTCCGGAGGGTGGTGCGCCCCGGCCGGGCCGTGCTCAGCCGGCCGGGGCATCGGCGGCCGGACCGTGCCAGGAGTCCCACAGCGCGGCATAGGAGCCGCCTGCGGTGACCAGGTCGTCATGGCTGCCGCGCTCGGTGATCCGCCCGTCCTCCATGACGAGCACTGTGTCGGCGTCGTGCGCGGTGTGCAGCCGGTGGGCGATGGCGATGACGGTACGGCCGCGCAGCACGGCCGCCAGCGAACGCTCCAGGTGCCGGGCCGCCCGCGGGTCGAGCAGCGAGGTGGCCTCGTCGAGCACCAGGGTGTGCGGATCGGCGAGCACCAGCCGGGCGAGGGCCAGCTGCTGTGCCTGGCCGGGGGAGACCTCGTGGCCGCCGGAGCCCAGCTCGGTGGCGAGCCCGTCGGGCAGCTCGCGCACCCAGTCCCCGGCGTCGACCGCGTCCAGCGCGCCCCACACCCGCTCCTCCGCCGCCTCGGGGTCCGCCAGCGTCACGTTGTCGCGCACCGTCCCGAGGAACACATGGTGCTCCTGCGTGACCAGCGCGACATGTCGGCGCAGCTCCTCCAGGGGCAGCTCACCCACCGGTACGTCCCCGACGGTGACCGAGCCGTCGTGCGGGGCGTGGACACCGGCGAGGATCCGGCCGAGCGTCGACTTGCCCGCTCCGGACGGCCCGACGACGGCCACCCGCTCCCCGGCCCGCACCCGCAGGGTGACGTCGCGGACGACGTCGTGGCCCGCCCGGTAGGCGTAGCTGACCCCGTCCGCCGCCAGCCGGTGGTCCTCGGGACGCCGCCCGCCGCCCACGGCCTCCGGGACGGCCGCGCCGACGCCGACGAGCCGGGCCAGCGAGGCGTCACCGACCTGCAACTCGTCCAGCCAGCCCAGCAGTTCGTCCAGCGGGTCGATCACCGCGCGGGTGTACAGCGCCGCCGCCGTGACCTCCCCGAGGCTCACCCATCCGTGCACGTAGAACAGGCCGCCGAACAGCAGCGTCGAGGCCACCGGCAGGATGTAGCCGAAGTCCATCAGGGGGAACCACACGCTGCGCAGGAAGAGGGTGCCCCGCTCGGCCGCGTTGGAGCGCCGCACGTCCTCGTCGGTCCGGGACAGCCGCCGCTCGCCGAGGCCCAGCGCCTCGACCGTACGGGCACCCGTCACCGTCTCGGCGAGCCCCTGCGTCAGATCCGAGTAACTGGCCGCCTCCGCAAGGTAGGCGGAGCGCGCACGCCTGAGGTACCAGCGCGTCGACCCCCAGATCACGGGGACCGCCACCAGACACGGCAGCGCCATCAGCGGGCTGGTCACCAGCAGCGCCACGAACGTGAGCAGCACCGACAGGCTCGCCACGAGAATGGCCGGGGCGCCCATCCGTACGGCGTTGGACAGGGCGTCCACGTCCCGGGTGCTGCGCGTGAGCAGATCACCGGTGCCGGCCTTCTCCACGGCGGACAGCGGCAGCGCCAGCACCCGGCGTACGAAGCCCTCGCGGATGTCGGCCAGCACCTGCTCGCCGAGCCGGGCGCCCAGCAGCCGGGCGGTGCGGGTGAACACGCCCTGGACCAGCAGCAGTCCGGCGATCACCACGACGATGACGTCCACCCGGGTGGTGGAGATGCCCTTCTCCACGTCCTCGACCAGATGGCCGAGCAGCGCGGGCACGACCAGCCCGCACGCGGTGGCGAGCACGAACCAGAGGACGGTGCGGCCGAGGAGGCCGAAATGGCCTCTGACCAGGCTTCGGACCTGACGGCGCACCTCCGGCGCGTCGGCGACCGGGAGACTCACGGGGCACTCCTTCGCACAGCGGCGATCGATCGGGCGAGAACGCGGTCGGTCATGTCCCGTCCCGCAGGACGGTGGCGGCGTACTGGGGCGTCCGGGTGGCGAGTTCGCGATGCGTGCCGGTGGCGATCACCTTGCCGTCGACGACGAACGCGACCTCGTCGGCACGGTCCAGCAGCAGCGGGCTGGTGCTCATCACCACGGTGGTCCGCCCCTGCCTCGCCCGCTGCAGCCGCTCGGCGACGGCCGCCTCGGTGAGCGCGTCCACCGCGCTGGTCGGCTCGACCAGGACGAGCACCGGCGGATCCGCGACGAGCGCGCGGGCCAGCCGCAGCCGCTGCCGCTGACCGCCCGAGAAGGTGGCGCCCTGCTCGGCCACCACACTGTCCAGCCCGTCGGGCAGCGCTTCGACGATGTCCTGCGCGTTGGCGCTGTGCAGCGCGGCCCGCAGCTCCTCCTCGGTACGCCCGCAGGCGAGTTCGTCGCGCAGCACTCCGGAGAAGAGGGTGTCGCCGTCCTCGGCGACCAGGACGTGCCGGCGCACCTGTTCCACGGGCAGTGCGGACAGCGGCACTTCACCGAGGGACACCTCGCCCGCGCGGTACCGCCCGAGCCGCGCCGCAATGCCGGCGCTCTCCTCGGGGGACGCGGACACGACGGCGGTGAGCCGACCATGCCGCACCGTCAGACCGGTCTCGGCATCGACCAGGTCGGGCGCGTCCGGCAGTTCGGCCGGCCGGGTGCCGGTGGTGGCGTCGGGTGCCTCGGCGAGCACGCGTACGACACGCTGGGCGGCCACGTCGGCGGCGACGAGCACCTGCACGGCCGAGGTCGCGGTGCGCATCGGCAGCATCAGGAACGCCGCGTAGCCGTAGGCCGACACGAGGTCACCCGCGGAGATGTGCCCGCCGACGGCGAGCCGCGCGCCGACCCAGACCACGGCGACCACGAACACACCGGGCAGCAGCACCTCGGCGGCCGGGAGCACCGACTCCACCTTGGCGACCTCCACACCGGCGTGCCGCAGCCGCTGGGAGTCCTTGCGGTAGCGCTCCCCGAAGGCCTTCTCGCCGCCGATGCCGCGCAGCACCCGCAGCCCGGCCACGATGTCCGAGGCCCGGCCGGTGAGTTCGCCCTCCAGGTCGCGGTAGCGGCCGACCCGTTTGTGCAGCGGGCTGAGCAGCGGACCGGTGCCGGCGAGCAGGACCGGGACGCCGATGAGCACCAGCAGTCCCAGGGACAGGGAGGTGGACAGCAGGACGACGGCCACGACGACGACGGTGATCGCGCTGCCGGTGCCGCGGGCGACCGCGCCGGGCAGCGCCCCGAGCCGGGAGATGTCGGCCGTACCGATGGTCACGACGTCGCCCTCGGCCACGCGGTCGCGCAGCCGGACGCCCAGCCGGACCGCCTGCCGGGCGACGAGACGGATCGTCAGGTAGTTGGCCTTGAGGCGGCCGATGGTGTCGCACCGGTGCCGCAGCAGGCTGCCGGCGGTGGTCACGAGGGCGAGCCCGACGATGACGCCGGTCCACCCGACGAGTCCGCCGGTGTCCTTGCGGGCGATGGCGTCGATCGCCCGTCCGATGGCCAGCGGGGTGAGCCCCATGCTGGCCATCCACAGGGTGCCCCAGAACACGCCGAGGGACGCCGTGCCGGCCTGCCGGCGCAGCAGCCAGAGCAGATATTTCCTGGGCGACCGGAGATCGGGCTCTCCGACGTCTGACAGTGGGTTGTTCCTCGGCAACACGATTCCTTCTGACGAGTCTCGGCGAGCGCGGGGATCGGGGACGAGGGGACGGGACGGCCGCGTCGGCCGGCGGTTGCCAGGGTCAGTGCTCGGCGGTCTCCTTCACTGGCTCCGGCGCGGCCGTCAGGGCGTCCGCCCCGAGCCGGCGCAGGGCGTCCACCACCTCGGCCGGACGGCCGAGGTGGTACAGGTGTCCGCCGTCGAACCGGCGCAGCCCGCCCGGTACGGCGGACCAGGCGCGCCAGCGCCGGGCGTGCCCGTCGGTGACGCCGAGGTCCGCGCTGCCGCGCCAGGCGTGGACGGGACACGGCAGCCGCCGGTGCGCGGCCGGCGGCAGATAGCGATCGCACAGCGTGAGGTCGGCGCGCAGCGGGCGGCCGAGGAGGGAGACCAGCTTGTCGTTGGCCACGACGTGCTCGGGGACGGCACCGTCCGCGGCCAGCTCGGCCACCAGGTCGCGGTCGCTGCGACCGGCGGCCCCGGTCGGCTCCCCCTGGTCGTCCGGCGCCCGGCACGCGGACGCGACGACGGCGAGCGGCCACTGCCCGGACCGGCTGCCGAGGGCACGGGCCACCTCGTACCCGAGCAGGGCGCCCATGCTGTGCCCGAACACCACGTAAGGGCGGTCCAGCCGCGCGGCCAGTGCGGGAACGAGCGCCTCGACGACGTCCTCGGCGCGCGTCGCCGGCTCCTCGCGCCACCGGTTCTCCCGCCCGGGCAGCTGTACGGCGACCACGCCGATCCCGGGGCCGGCGAACTCCTGCCAGGCACGGAACTGGACGGCACCGGAGCCCGCGTGCGGCAGACACACCAGCAGCAGCGGCGCCGACGCGGGCGCCTGCCACTCCACCAGCCAGCGCTGCGGACCTGCGCTCACCGGACCGCCTCCGCCGTGTCCAGTGCCTCGGCGAGATCGCCGGCCAGGTCGTGGGCGAGGGCGGGCAGTTGCTCGACGGTGCAGAAGTGGCCGCCGGGGTAGCACCGTACGGTCGCCGTCTCGGTCGTCTCCCGGGCCCAGGCCTCAAGGCCCGGCAGCGTGACCCGGTCGTCCCGCTCGCCCGCGAACGCCGAGACCGGGCACGGCAGCCGGGGCCCCGGCCGGTACGTGTGGTCCTCCAGCCACCGGAGATCGGCCCGCAGCGCGGGCAGCAGCAGCTCCAGCAGCTGCGGGTGGGCCAGGGCCTGGGCGGGCGACCCGCCCAACCCCGCGATCCAGTCGACGAGTTCGGGCTCGGGCAGCCGGGACAGCGCCGGACGGATCCGCTCCGTCGCGGGGTGGTCCAGCCCCGAGACGGCCAGCAGCGCGGGAGCGCGCAGCCCGTCGTCGGCGTACAGCAGGCGCGCGACCTCGAAGCCGAGCAGGGCGCCCATGCTGTGCCCGAACACGGCGTACGGCCGTGCGTGCCGGACGGCATCGGCGCGGACGGCCGCCGCCACCCGGGCCGGATCGACGCACGGGGACTCGGCGACGCGGTGCTCACGCCCGGGGAGCTGTACGGCCACCACCTCCATCCAGTCGGGCAGGGCATCCGGCCAGTCCCGGTAGGCCGAGGCGGCGCCGCCGGCGTGCGGGAAGCAGTACAGGACCGTGTGCGCCGCGGGCCGGGGCCACGGGCGCACCAGTTCGCGCCCGCTCAGCGGGCGTCCGGCGGCGGTGGAGTCGCTCATCGACGGGAGCCCGGCCCGCTCAGGACCGGCGCCCGGCGGCCGGCCAGACCCGTTCGGCCTGACGGTACAGCAGCTCCGAGCCCACCGAGCGTCGCTCGCACAACTCCGCCAGCACCCGGCTCTGCCGCACCGGTTCGGACGCGGCGTCGTACTCGGAGCCGGTGAGGTGTTTGAGCCATGGTTCGAGGCCCATGGCGTACGCGTAGACGTGCCGCGCGCCCACCTGCCGGGCCAGCCGGTCGGCCAGGGCCGCGTCCGAACCCTTCAGGCGGCGCGCCTTGTTGTGCTCGCGGGACAGCTTGACCTCCATCAGCGGGCCGTAGAGCCAGCCCAACGGCGCGCCGACGCACTCCAGTCCGACGAAGAGCGCGTCCACCTCGCCGGCGATGTCCCGCACCCGGTCGTAGAGGGCAGGTTCGACCGGGGTGATGTCGGTGGCGAACATGAAGGACCGGCCGAGCGCGCGGACCAGCGGGACCATCTTGGTGCGGATGTCGAGGTCGGCGTGTTCCCCGAGGAAGGGCAGCGCGACGACGTCGAGTCCCTCGGCCGCCGGGTGGGTCTCCAGCTCGCCCAGCTCCACCACCCGGGGAAAGCCCAGAGCCTGGAGCATCACCTTCAGGCTGGGGTCCTGGAGCGTGCCGCCGGAGGCGCGGGGCACCACGATCGTGCCGATGCGGGTGCGCAGTTGGAGCAGGGTCTCCAGCGAGAAGTGGTCCGAGTGGAAGTGGCTGATCACGACGGCGTCGATGTGGTGCGGCAGGTCGGCCACGGTGAAGTGCTCGTGCCCGTCGTCGCGGTAGCCGATGAGCGGGTCCAGCAGGACGGAACCCGTCGAGGTCTCGATCAGGACAGCGGCATGCCCGAAGTAGCGCATACGGACCCGGCCTTCAGGAACCGCGGGGTACGGGTGCGGGGCCGGGTCGTGGAAGAGCTCCTCGAAGCGGGCCGCCGCGCCGGTGTCGAGGCCCAGCCGTTCGGCCAGTTCGCCGGTGTCCACCGGCTGGAGACGGGCGGCGAAGACGTCGTCCCACACGTCGGCGCGGAACGGCACGCCGATGTCGAGCCGACCGGTGCCGGGCAGCACGGGGCTGCCGTAGACGAAGGGCTGGCCGCGGGGCGGGACGGCGGTCAGCGAGAGGGTCTGGCCGTGCTCCTCGAACGCGGCGGAGCGGTACAGCAGCGGCTCGAAGAAGCGGAAGGAGGGGTGGTTGGCGAGGTCGTAGACCAACTCGACGCAGCCGCGCAGGGATTCGGGCACCTGGGGGTACAGCGCCTCCAGCGCGCCGCCCGTGGCCTGCTCCGCCAGCAGGGTACGCAGCCGGTCGATGTCGTCCGCGAGGGCGAGCCGTGCCGCCGCGTCGCGCTCGGTCGTCTCCAGCAGCGACTCCACCTCGGCGGTGTCCGCGTCGCCGGGGTCGAGGAACGGGCCGCCGTAACGGGCCGGATCGGCGAGGGCGCTCTGGTGCAGGGCAGGGGACAGCAGGTAGTTGCGGAGGATGGGCAGCAGCCGTTCGCGCAGGTTCAGCGCCCCGGTGTGGGGGGCCAGCAGATAGGGCCAGGCATACCAGCGGTGCAGCAGTGGCTGGGCTACGACGGACGCGCGTAGGTGACGTTTCTGGATGACGGGCACTCTGCGTTCCCTTGCGAGTCGAGGCCGGTGGTCAGACGGGGGTCGGCTCATGAGGCTGTGATCGAAATCCGGGTCGGGCCCGCGCCGGAGAGGGGATTCGGGCCTGACGAGAGAGGGCGGCGTGGCACAGGCGACGGTGGCACACAGCGGGGCCGGCCTGCTCACCCGTTTCCCGCGAGGCATTCGATCCGGGCGTTTCGGGCGTGATATCTGCCCGTATTCGCCTCGGGATTTCGAGCGTTTTGCTGGGACTTGGCGTTCGACTGTAGTCATGATCTCCAACGGGTCGCCATAGAGCGTACCTGTGACGTGCGTCACAGGTACGACTTGTGTGAGGCCATGCTTGACTGGCAAGGAGTTACGGGTGTTCATGATGTGAGCGCTTCTTCTTCCTTATCTTGAAGAGTTTTTGACTCGAAATGTGCTGCCGTTGCCGACCGGCCGTGCGGGGAACCCGCCCTGTTCCGGTTGCGAAAAATGCGTCCTTGACCTGGGGTGCGTGCGCACGTGAAACTCTGCGACCCGTGCAGAGGGGAACGAGGGGGGATATGTCGGACGTCAGGGAATGCCGGGGCATCGCGCTGGTTTCCGGGGCCTCGTCCGGGTTCGGCGCGCGGATCGCGCAGGTGCTGTCGGCCGGCGGGTTCGGTGTGATTGCCCTCGCTCGCCGTGCGGAACTCCTCGAAGTGCTCGCGGAAGAGGATCCATATCGAGCCATTCTCCCTGTCGTCGCCGATGTGAGGGACCGGAACGCGGTCGGCCGCGCGGTTTCCGAACTGCCGGACGAATACCGCGACATCTCGGTGCTGGTGAACAACGCGGGTCTGTCCAGGGGATTCGGTCCCGTGCAGCAGGGTGCCGCCGCGCACTGGCGCGAAATGATCGACACGAACATCACCGGCGTGCTCAACCTGACCGAGGCCGTGCTGCCCCGCCTCGTCGCCCGCGGCTCCGGTCACGTGGTCAACGTGGGTTCCATCGCCGCCGAATACCCCTACATGGGCGGGAACGTCTACGCCGCCACCAAGGCGTTCGTGCACCAACTGTCCCTGAACATGCGCGTCGACCTCCAGGGCACCGGCGTCCGGGTCAGCTGTGTCGCCCCCGGCATGGCGAAGACGGAATTCGCCCGGGTCCGCTACGAGGGGGACCTGCAGCGGGCGGAGGCGCTCTATGACGGACTCACCCCGCTCTCGGCGGACGACGTGGCACAGAGTGTCGCGTGGTGCCTGGACCAGCCCCCGCACGTCAACATCAACATGATCGAACTCATGCCCGCGGAGCAGCCTTTCGGGCTGGGCTTCGCGGGCAGCCGCAGCGGTGACCCGGGTGGTGCGTCCGGCGGCGCCGATGCGTCGTGACACGCGGGTTTCGGTCGGAAGCGTTTTCGCGATACATCCAGGAATCCTGGCGTATGTGAGTTCGAGCAGAGCGGGAAAACGCTTGCTCGTCGGTTTCGGCAGCCCGGGAATGCGGGACCGGCTGTTCTGCCAAGGTGATCAGGGAGTGAGAAGTTGATTATCTGCGGTCTCAAGCTCACACACGACGGAGCGGTGGCCCTGCTCGACGACGATCGCCTCGTTTTCAGCGTCGAGATGGAAAAGATCGGCAACGGTCCGAGGTACAGCACGGTCTCCGACTTCAGTCAGATCCCCGGGATCCTCGCCGATTTCGGATACAAACCGCAGGACGTCGACGAATGGGTCGTGGACGGCTGGGACGGCGATGTCACCGGAGTGGTTTCGCTGCTCAGCTCCTCGGTCCCGGTCGAACTCACCGTCGGCCCCTACCGGGAATCGGCGGCCTGCCCCGATCCGGCCCGACCGGGCGCGTCGGGCGAGTTCCCGATGGACGGCCGTTCCTACGCTTACACCAGTTACGCCCATGCCGCGGGACATCTCGCCAGCGCATACTGCTCCAGCCCTTTCGCCCGCCGCGGCGAACCGTCGTTCGTGCTCATCTGGGACGGCGGACTCTTCCCGCGCCTGTACTGGCTGGACCCCGAGACCGGCGTGGAGAACCTCGGCGCGCTCTTCCCGCTGCTCGGCCACGCCTACGCCATCGCCGGCCACCACTTCGGCCCGTTCCGCCGTACCGTCCAGTCACCCACCGTCGACGACCTCTCCGTGGCCGGGAAGCTGATGGCGTACATCGCCCTCGGACAGCCACGCGAGGCCGCACTCGCCGCGCTGCGCGAGGAGTTCCACCGGATCTTCGAGAGCGACCTGCCCGAGTCCGTCGAGTACCGGCGCACCGTCGGCGGCTACGGCAGCCTCTTCGAGCCGTCCGTGCCACCCGTGCACGCCTTCTTCCACGCCGTGCGCGAGCGCGTGGAGCCGCAGGGTGTCTCCGACGAGGACGTACTCGCCAGCGTGCACGCCTTCTTCCAGGAACTGCTCCTGGAGCGCATCGCCCGCACCGTACGCACCGCCCGCGGCGCCGGGCCCTGGAACCTCTGCTTCGCCGGCGGCTGCGCCCTGAACATCAAGTGGAACAGCGCCCTGCGTTCCCTGCCCGAGTTCGCGGACGTCTGGGTGCCGCCGTTCCCCAACGACTCAGGCTCCGCGATCGGCGCCGCCGTGCTCGGCCGGGCCCAGCACGAGGGACTGCGCCCCGTCGACTGGCACGTCCGGCTCGGCCCGGACCTCCAGACCAGCGCGCAGACCCCCGACGGCTGGACCGCGACCGCGTGCACACCCGCCCGGCTCGCCCAGGAACTGCACGAGTCCGGCGAGCCCGTCGTCGTCCTCGACGGGCGCGCCGAACTCGGCCCGCGCGCGCTCGGCGGCCGCAGCATCCTCGCCGCCCCCACCAGCGCGGCGATGAAGGACGAACTCAACCGGATCAAGGGCCGCGAGCACTACCGTCCGGTCGCCCCGATCTGCCTCGTCGACGAGGCCCCCGCCGTCTTCGCCCCCGGGACCCCGGACCCGTACATGCTCTTCGAGCACGAGGTGCGGCCCGCATGGCTCGACAGGATCCCCGCGGTCGTCCACCTCGACGGCACGGCCCGGCTGCAGACGGTCTCCGCGGACGACGACCCGCTGCTGGCCGAGGTGCTGACCGCCTACCACCGGCTGACCGGCGTTCCCGTCCTGTGCAACACCAGCGCCAACCTCAACGGCCACGGCTTCTTCCCGGACGTCGCCTCCGCCATGAGCTGGGGCAAGGTCGACCGGATCTGGAGCGCCGGCGTGCTGCACCGCAGGACCGGCTCCTGAGCCGGCCCGGGCCCCGCACCGGCGAGGCGGACGACGGCACCGAACGGGACGCGGGCGGGGGCGTGCGGGCACTCGTGGCCGCGTTGCCGGAGATCGGCCGCCTGTACGGTGCCGTGGTGGTCGTCGTCGCCGGCCCGTGCGTCCTCGAACCGGGCCCCCTCGGCGAGGCGTTCGCCGAGGACCTGGCGCTCCTGCGCTACCACGGTGCCCGGCCGGTCGTCGTGCACGACGCCGGAGCCGAGCCGGTCGCACCGTACCCCGGCGAGGACCGGGTCACCGCGCTGCGCCGGGTGACCGCGGGCCTGGTGCAGCCCCGGCTCGTCGGTCGCGTCAACGCCCATGGACCTCTCGCCGTCGGCATCACGGGCGAGGACGGCGGCACGCTGACCCGTACGGCGTCCGGCGACCTCGTGGCCGATACGGGTGTGCTGCGTGTGCTCCTCGCGGACGGCCGCATACCCGTCGTCGCCGCCCTCACCGCCGGCCCGGGCGGTGTCCGACCGGCGGACCCGGAAGCGACGGCCCGGCTCCTCGCGACCGAACTGGCCGCCCGGTTACTGCTGTTACCCGCGACGGTCCAGGACCCGGCACCGGCCGGGGCGACCCCGCTCGACACGGCCGTCCCCCATGCGCTGCTGCGGACGGTGTACGGCCTGGACGGGCACCCGGGCGGCCTACCGGGCCCCCGGCAAACGGCGGCGAGTCCGACGGCCGGCCCGGTACCGTGACAAGCGACTGCGCTGGCCGCCCGACCAAGAGCCACGGGGACCACGAGGTGTCGGGTTCCCCCAATGTGCCGCATCAGCAAGGCGGTTCACGTCCCCGAGGAGAACAACCGGTGGAGAACCCCTTCGACGACGAGGCGGGCGAGTTCCTGGTCCTCGTCAACGACGAGGAGCAGTACTCGCTCTGGCCCGTCGGCATCGACGTCCCCGCGGGCTGGGCCACGGCACACGGCCCGGCGTCGCGCGCCGTGTGCCTCGACTACGTCGACCGCACCTGGACCGACATGCGCCCCGCGTCCCTGAGAAGAGAGATGGAACGGCACGCCCGGGCGGACACCGGCGCGCCGCCCGCTCCTCCCGGCGCGCAGTGAGGTCGCGGTCATGCCCAAAGGTCCGCAGGAACCGCCGAGCAGGCCCCGGGAGAGCCTCCGGGGTGCCCCGCACCGCCTCCTGACGACCGCCCCTGACCGCCGGAAGACCCTTGCCACCGACCGCCGGAAGGCCGCTGCCACCGACCTCGGGGAGACTGGTGCCCCCAGGCCGGACCGGTGCAACAGGCCGCACGGCCCGCCGAGCGAGGAGGACGGCCCGATGCCGCGCACCGGCCCCGGTCCCCTTACCGGCCCCGCCACTGCCCCGTCGCGCTACGGTTCGGCTCGGGCGAGGTGTCCTACGGCGACCTCAACGCTCGCGCCAACCGGCTGGCCCACCGCCTCATCGCCTGCGGAGTCGGCCCCGAGGGTGTCGTCGCGGGCCCTGGACCGGTCGGTCGAGCTGATCGTCGCGGTGCTGGCCGTGCTGAAGACGGGCGCGGCCGTGCTGCCCCTGGACATCGGCTACCCCGCGGCACGCCTCGCCACGGTCCTCACCGGCGCCCGCCCGGAACTGCTGCTGACCGCCCCGCGCATCGACCTGCCCGAGACGCCCGCCCTCACCCGGATCAACCTTCCGGCACCGGAGGGCGCCCACGACGCCCGGCCCGCGACCGACCCCACGGACGAGGACCGCACCACTCCCGTCCGGCCCGCGCACCTCGCCTACGTCATCTACGCCTCGGGCTCCACCGGCACCCCCAAACCCGTGGCCGTCACCCGGGCCGGGCTCGCCAACCTGACGGCCCACCTGGCCGACGCGCTGCGTGTCCCGGCCACGAGCCGTGTGCTGCAGTTCGCCTCGCCCGGCTTCGACGCCTTCTTCGCGGAGACCGGCATGGCGCTCACGGCCGGTGCCACCCTCGTCCTGGCCCTGGCACGCCGGCTGCTGCCGGGACCGGAACTCGCGCGGCTCGCCGCCGATCAGCGGATCAGCCACCTCAGCGTGCCACCCGCCGCGCTCGGCGTCATGGCACCGGACGCGTTGCGCGACGTCGGCACACTGATCGTCGCGGGGGAGGCCTGCTGCGCGGAACTGGCCACGGCCTGGGCGAGGAACCGGACACTGATCAACGGCTGCGGGCCCACCGGGACGACGGTCTGCGCCACGATGAGCGACGCTCTGCGCCCCGGCGACGGCACCCCGCCGCTCGGCGCGCCCCCGCGCGCGGCACACACGTGCAGATCCTCGACGCACGCCTGCGCCCCGTTCCGGCGGGCGTGAACGGGGAGTTGTACATCGGCGGAGCCGGAGTCGCCCGCGGTTACCGCAACCGGCCCGGCCCGACACCGCCGGACGCTTCGTCGCCGACCCGTACGAGCCACCGGGGGCGCGCATGTACCGCAGCGGGGACCTGGTGCGCCGTACCGTCGACGGGCGGCTGGAGTTCGCCGGACGGACCGACGGCCAGGTCAAACTGCGCGGGCTCCGCGTCGAACTGGGCGAGGTCGAGGCGCATGCCGCCGCCGCCGAAGGCGTGGCCGGGGCCGCGGTCGTCCTGCGCGAGGACCCCCCGGGGACCGCCGGATCGTCGCGTACGTGGTGCCGGCACCGCCGGGCGCCGCAACCGGTGGAAATGCCGGTGCCGACGGATCCGCCGGCGCCGGAGACAGCGGTGGTGAGAACGGGCGCCTGGCGGACTGGCGGCAGCTCCACGACGCGGTGCTGGTCGCGCCCCTCGGCCGGGCGGTGGCCGCCTGGCGCACGGCACACTTCCCCGACGACCCGGCCGCCGTACGGGACGCGCCCTTCCTCGTCGACGTCGAGGGACACGGCCGCGAGGAGATCGCGGAGGATCTCGATCTGGCGCACACCGTCGGCTGGTTCACCAGCATGTTCCCGGTCCGCCTGGAGCCCGGCGACACCCCGCACGCCGTACAGCGGCGGCTGGACCGCATGCCGGACAAGGGCCTCGGGTTCGGGCTCCTGCGCTATCTCAACCCCGAGACCGAGCCCGTCCTCGCCCGGCCGCCAGATCATCTTCAACTACCTCGGCCGCTTCGAACGCTCACCCGACGCCGACTGATCGCCGGCGCCCGAGGGCCCGGCCGTCGGCAGCGGCGGTGACCCCGGGATGCCGCTCACGCATCTGCTCGAAGTGTCCGCCGTGACACTGGACGGCGGCACCGGGCCCGAACTCCGGGTCACCCGGACCTTCCCGCGCCGCCTGCTGACCCGCCACCAGGTGGGGGAGCCTGCTGACGCCTGGTTCGCGGCCCTGCGGGACCTGACGGAGCCGGCCTGACGACCGGCCCCTCTTCCGTCAGCGGACACACCAACGGGTGATCTCCACAACCAAGTTGCGGAACGGGTGGGGCCTGCTGGCATGCTCCCGGGGTGAACCGTGATCTGATCTCCCGCCGCGCCCACGCGGACCACCCGATCGCCGCGCCCCTGTGCGACGACTCGGTGCACCGGCTCCTCCAGCGCGGCCTCCACCGCGCGGACGCCCGAGTCCTCGACCTCGGCTGCGGCGCCGGCGAATGGCTGGTGCGCGCCCTGACCGACTACCCCGGCGTCCGCGCGGACGGCGTGGACCTCTCCGAGGGCGCGCTGACCCGGGCAGCCGAGCGAGCCAGGGAACTCGGCGTGCACGACCGCCTCACCCTGCACCGCGAGGACGCCGCCGTCTTCCGCGCCGCCGACGCCCACGACCTCGTCCTCAGCGTCGGCGCCACCCACGCCTTCGGTGGACTGCTGCCCACCCTGGCTGCGGCGCGCACCCACCTGGCCCCCGGCGGCCGGGTCCTCGTCGGCGAGGGCATCTGGGAGCGCGAACCCAGCCAGGAAGCCGTCAAGATGCTCGGTGAGTTCGCCGACCTGCCCACCACCGTGGACCGGGTGGTCGCCGACGGCTGGACCCCCGTCTACGGCCATGTGAGCACCCGTCAGGAGCTGGACGACTACGAGTGGTCCTGGACCGGCTCACTGTCCTCCTGGGCCCTGGACCACCCGGACGACCCCGACGCCGAAGAGGCCCTTGAGGCAGCCGCGGTCCACCGCGAGGAGTGGCTGCGCGTCTACCGCGACGTCTTCGGCTTCGCCTGCCTCGTCCTGCGCCGTACGGCCGACTGACCCCACCCGACCCGACGACCGCCGCCCGCACCCCTCACACCCCCGTCGGACCCCTCTCGTACCCTGGTCGCCGTGTCCGCCTCCCGTCTGCGCCGCGTCGCCGTCCTCGTGCTCGACGGCGCGAAGCCGCTCGATGTCGGCATCCCCGCGCAGGTGTTCACGACCCGGGCGAGCATGCCGTACGAGGTGCGGGTGTGCGGCGCGGCGCCCGGGCTCGTGACCGGCGGCGACGGGCTGTCGTACCACGTCGCCCACGGCCTCGACGCCCTCGCCTGGGCCGACATCGTCTTCCTCCCCGGCTACCGGCACCCGGACCGCGACGACCCGCCGCCCGCCGTCATCGACGCGCTGCGCGCCGCCCACGCCCGGGGTGCGCGCCTCGCGGCCATCTCCACGGGCGCCTTCGCCCTCGCCGCCACCGGTCTCCTCGACGGCCGACGCGCGACGACGCACTGGCACTACACCCGGGCACTCGCGGCCCGGCATCCGCTGATCCAGGTGGACGAGAACGTGCTCTTCGTCGACGAGGGCAGCGTCCTCACCTCGGCCGGCGCCGCCTCCGGCATCGACCTGTGCCTGCACATCCTCCGCGGCGACCTCGGCGTCGCCGCGTCCAACCATGCCGCCCGGCGCCTGGTCGCCGCCCCCTACCGCAGCGGCGGCCAGGCCCAGTACGTGCCGCGCAGCGTGCCCGAGCCGCTCGGTGAACGGTTCGCCGCGACCCGCGAATGGGCCCTGCACCGGCTCGGCGAGCCCCTCAGCCTCGCCGTGCTCGCCCGGCACGCGGCCGTCTCCCCGCGCACCTTCTCCCGGCGCTTCGTCGAGGACACCGGCTACACACCGATGCAGTGGGTCATGCGCGCCCGCGTCGACCTGGCCCGCGAACTGCTGGAACGCTCCGAGCGCGGCATCGAGCAGATCGCCGTCGACGTCGGACTCGGCACCGGTGCCAATCTGCGCCTGCACTTCCAGCAGATCCTCGGCACCACCCCGAGCGAGTACCGGCGCACCTTCACCCGGGGCGAATGACCGGGCGGGAGCCAGGGCGACGAGCACCGCGAGAGCGGTGTGACGCGGAGGGTGGCGCGATCCTTGCGAACCATGGCGCTCCGGACACTGCCACGGCCGGACGTCGCACGCGACGCTGGTGATGACCCGCAGTGATCAACCGGAGGGACACCACCCGTGACGCGCATCGCCATCAACGGATTCGGCCGCATCGGACGCAATGTGCTGCGCGCGCTGCTGGAGCGCGACAGCGCCCTCGAAGTCGTCGCCGTCAACGACCTCACCGAACCCACCGCCCTGGCCCGGCTCCTCGCCTACGACAGCACGTCCGGCCGGCTCGGCCGCCCGGTGGCCGCCGACGGGGACGACCTCGTCGTGGACGGCCGCCGGATCCGGGTGCTCGCCGAGCGCGAACCGGCCCGACTGCCGTGGGCCGACCTCGGCGTGGACATCGTGCTGGAGTCGACCGGCCGCTTCACCTCGGCCAAGGCCGCACGCGCCCACCTCGACGCGGGCGCCCGCAAGGTCCTCGTCAGCGCACCCTCGGACGGCGCTGACGTCACACTCGCCTACGGCGTCAACACGGACGTCTACGACCCGGCCCTGCACACCGTGGTCTCGAACGCCTCCTGCACCACCAACGCGCTCGCGCCGCTGGCCGCCGTGCTGGACGAACTCGCCGGCATCGAGCACGGGTTCATGACGACCGTGCACGCCTATACCCAGGAGCAGAACCTCCAGGACGGTCCGCACCGCGACGCCCGCCGCGCCCGTGCCGCCGCCGTGAACATCGTGCCGACCACGACCGGCGCCGCCAAGGCGATCGGCCTGGTGCTGCCGGGCCTCGACGGCAGGCTGTCCGGCGACTCCATCCGGGTGCCGGTCCCCGTGGGCTCCCTCGTCGAACTCAACACCACCGTCCGCCGCGACGTCACCCGCGACGACGTCCTGGCCGCCTACCGCACCGCGGCACAGGGCCCGCTGGCCGGCATCCTCGAATACTCCGAGGACCCGCTCGTCTCCTCCGACATCACCGGCAACCCGGCCTCCTCGATCTTCGACTCGGCCCTCACCCGCGTCGACGGCCGGCACGTCAAGGTGGTCGCCTGGTACGACAACGAATGGGGCTTCTCGAACCGCGTGATCGACACCCTCGAACTCCTCGCCGCCGCCTGACCGTTCGCGCGACGGCCGGAGCTTGGACGAACATCCAAGATTTCCACGGCCTGGTCTCGTGGACTTCTGTGGAGTCGTGTCTTGATCCATAGTTACGGGCATCCATCGGAATGCGCTTTCCACATGGCGGAATCAAGGCTCGGAGGATGCCCGTGTCGCTGTCCGTACCGTCCCTGCGGCGACGCGCCCTGCGTCTCTTGCGCACCTCGCTGTTCGCCCAGGTGGCCTGTGCCCTGGTGCTCGGAGTCGTCGTCGGGCGCCTCTGGCCCGACGTGGGCACCGCAGTCCAGTTGCTCGGCGACGGGTTCGTGCGGCTGATCAAGGCCGTCATCGCACCCCTGGTGTTCTGCGTGGTCGTCACCGGCATCGCCAAGGCCGGCAACCTGCGGGCGTTCGGCCGCATCGGCGTCAAGGCGCTGCTCTGGTTCGAGGTGGCGACGACGTTCGCCCTGCTGATCGGCCTGGTGGCGGGCAACCTCGTCCGGCCCGGCGCGGGCATGCACGTGGATCCGTCCCGGCTCGACGCCTCGGCCGTCGACGCGAAGACCGGCGGCGGATCCTTGCCGTCCACCAGCCAGTTCGTCCTGCACTCGCTGCCCGAGAGCGCGGTGGGGGCGTTCGCCGAGAACTCCCTGCTCCAAGTCCTCGTCCTGGCCTGCCTGGTGGGGGCGGCCCTGCTGCACCTCGGGCACACCAAGGTGCCCGCGATCCTGCCGGCCGTCGAGCAGGCGCAGGAGGTCGTCTTCGCGGTCGTCGGCTTCGTCATGCGGCTCGCGCCCCTCGCGGTCTTCGGCGCGACCGCCCACCTGGTCGGCCAGTACGGCCTGGGCGTCATGTCGACGTACGGCAAGCTCATCGCGGTCTGTTACGGCGTCGCCGTGCTGTTCCTCGCCCTGCTCGCGGTGGCGCTGAAGGCGTTCACCGGGCTGAGCCTGTGGAAGTTCGTCCGCTACACCCGCGAGGAGCTGGTGCTCGCCCTGGGCACCGCCTCCAGCGAGACGGTCATGCCCCGCATGATGCAGAAGCTGCGGCACGCCGGCTGCCGCGACGACGCCGTGGGCCTCGTCCTGCCCACCGGCTACTCCTTCAACCTCGACGGCGCCTCGATCTACCTCTCCGTCGCCACGCTGTTCATGGCCCAGGCGGTGGGCGTCCACCTCACCATCGGTCAGCAGATCACCGTCGTGCTGATGCTCATGCTCACCAGCAAGGGCATGGCGGGCGTGCCGGGTTCGGCGTTCCTCGCCCTGTCGGCGACCGCCTCCGCACTCGGGGTCATCCCCGCCGGGGCCGTCGCCCTGCTGCTCGGCGTGGACCGCGTCATGGACTCGATGCGCGTGACCACCAACCTCCTCGGCAACTGCGTGGCCGCCTTCGCCGTGGCCCGCTGGGAGGGCGCGCTGGACACCGCGCGTGCGAGGAAGGCGCTGACCGGGGAGGCCGTCTTCGTCCCGGAGGAGCAGGACGACACGGCCGTCGCGGCCGCATCGCCCGGCCCGCACAGGGCCGTTCGGCCCGTGACGGAGACGGACTCCGGTCATCCCGTGCGGGCCGACTGACCTGCCGGCGTCCCGGCGGCCTCACTCCACCTCGTCTGATGTGCCGTCAGGACGCCCGCCGCTGCCGCCTGATGGGCTCTCCCACCCGGTGCATGTGGGTGAGGGCCTCGCGGTAGGACCGGATGAGCCCGGTCTCGTGGTACGGCACCCCGATCTCGGCGCAGTACTCGCGCACGACGACCTGCGCACGGCGCAGATGCGGCGTGGGCATGCTGGGGAACAGGTGGTGTTCGATCTGGTAGTTGAGCCCGCCCAGCATCACGTCGGTGAGCCGGCCGCCGCGCACGTTGCGGGAGGTGAGCACCTGGCGGCGCAGGAAGTCCGGCCGGTCGTCACCGGTGAGGGTGGGCATGCCCTTGTGGTTCGGCGCGAAGGTGCAGCCGAGGTAGACACCGAACAGGCACTGGTGGACGGCGAGGAACGCCACCGCCTTGCCGGGGGAGAGCACCAGGAACAGCGCCGACACATAGGCCGCGATGTGCAGGAAGAGCAGGACCCCTTCCAGCGACCGCTTCTTCATCGAGGGCGAGCGCAGCGCCCGGACGCCGGAGACATGCAGATTGAAACCCTCCAGCGTCAGCAGCGGGAAGAACAGCAGCGCCTGGTGCCCGCCGATGAGCCGCGCCAGCCCCCGGCTGTTGCGCGCCTGCTCGGTGGACCACACCAGGATGTCCGGGGAGACATCGGGGTCGAGCTCCTCGTGGTTGGGGTTGGCGTGATGGCGGGTGTGCTTGTTCATCCACCAGCCGTAGCTCATGCCGATCCCGAGATTGCCGAAGAGCCGCCCCCAGATCTCACTCCTGCGGGCGCTACCGAAGACCTGCCGGTGCGCCAGGTCATGGGCCACCAGGGCCACTTGCCCGAACACCAAGGCCAGGAACGCGGCCACCGCCAGCTGCCACCACGTGTCGCCGAGCGCGAGGAAGGTCCCCCAGCCGGCCGCCAGCAGCGCGATCACCAGACCGAGCCGTGCCGTGTAGTAGCCGGGGCGCCGCTCCAGCAGACCCGCCTCGGTGATGCGCCTGGACAACCGGGCGAAGTCGCTGCCGCCGCCGGAGCCGGACGTATGGGAGCGGATGGCAGGGGCACCGGACGCGACAGAGGTGTCAGCGGTCTCGGCGGTCTCGGCGGTGCCTGTGGTGTCGGTGGAAATCGTCATGCACACGAGTCTGGGAACGGAGGTCCGGCCGAAACAGCCTGCCAGTCACCGTTCCCCACCGGGGGCTTTCCCCACTGTGCCCAGGGTGTTCTCACCACCGCGGGCCCCTGAACCGTGCGTTCACCCGGTGTCGGGGAGTGGCGCGAGTGGTGCGTACGCGCGACGTGAGGGCTCAGTACGGTTCGACCAGCCCCGTCTCGTACGCGGTGATCACGAGCTGGACCCGGTCACGGGCGCCCAGTTTGGTGAGCAGGCGCGAGACGTGGGACTTGGTCGTGGCGACCGTGATGAAGAGGTCCTCCGCGATCTCGGTGTTCGAGCGACCGCGTCCGACGAGGGCCAGCACCTCGCGTTCCCGCTCGGTGATGCCCGCCAGACGCCGCACGCGGCGCTCCGGTGCGGCCGCGGGGCGGCCGACGAAGTCCGCGATCAGACGGCGGGTCACGCCGGGCGCGATCAGTGCGTCTCCCGCGGCGACGACACGGATCGCGCCGAGGATGTCGTCCAGCGCCATGTCCTTGACGGCGAAGCCACCGGCCCCGGCCCGCAGCGCGCCGTACACATGGTCGTCCTCGTCGAACGTGGTCAGGACCAGGACACGGGCCGCCGTCGGGCCGGTCGTGATCCGGCGGGTGGCCTCGATGCCGTCCGTCCCGGGCATCCTGATGTCCATCACCACGACATCGGGGGCGAGTTCCTCGACCAGCCGGACCGCCTCGTCACCGGTGGCGGCCTCGCCGACGACCTCCAGGTCGGGATGGTCGGCCATGAGGACACGCAGCCCGGACCGCACCAGGGGCTGGTCGTCGGCGAGGACCACCCGGATGCTCATCGGGCCTCGGCCCCGGCCGCGACGGACTCCGGCAGCGGCAGCCGCGCCACCACCCGGAAGCCGCCCTCGGGACGCGGCCCGGCGCTGAGCCGGCCGTGCAGCAGCCCCGCCCGCTCGCGCATGCCGATGATGCCGAAGCCGTGCCCCGGGCCGGCACCGGTGGCGCCCCGCCCGTCGTCGACGACCTCCACCGTCAGCTCCTCGTCCCCGTAGTCGACGGCCACCCGGCAGGCGCCGGTGCCCGCGTGGCGGACCACGTTGGTCAGCGCCTCCTGCACGATACGGTAGGCCGCCAGGTCGAGTTCGGCCGGCAACGGCCGCTGCGCCCCGCCGACCCGCACCTCGACCCGTACTCCCGCGTCCGCGGTCGCCGCCGCCAGCCGTTCGAGATCCGCGAGTCCCGGCACGGGCGCGAGCGACTCCTCCCCGGCACCCGCCAAGCCCGCCGCGCCCGCCGCGGCCGTCGTCGTGTCCGGGTCGGCCCGGCGGAGCGCCACCAGGGTGCGGCGGAGGCCGGACAGGGTCTGCCTGCTGGTGGCCTCGATGGCCCGCAGCGCCTCGCGCGCTTCCCCGGGCTGTGTGTCGATGACCCGCCCGGCCACCCCGGCCTGGATGGCGACGATGCCGATGCTGTGCGCGATCATGTCGTGCAACTCCCGTGCGATCCGCAGCCGTTCGGCCGTGACGGCCTCCGCCACCTCCTGCGCGCGCAGCGCCACCGCATGCTCGCGGCGCTCGCGGAACAGCAGCCCGACCATGCAGGACGCGATCAGTGACAGCAGGCCGATGGCGCCGTTGAGGACCAGAAAGTCCCCGTGGGAGAAGGCACCGATCACCAGCAACTGCACGGTGAACGCCAGTGCCACGGCGGCCAGGGCGGCCCGCCGGGTCCGGGTGGCGACGATGTACCCCAGCGCGAGGTCGGCCGCGAGGAACGACAGGAACGGGGCCTGCCCCTGCAACGTCAGCGTGATGGGGGTGGGGCGGTGCGGAATGACCACCGCGGCGGTGGCCCCGAGCAGCGTCAGCGTCAGAGCCGCCGCCGGCCGCCGCCGTACGACACCGGTCAGCAGACTCACCGCCAGCAGGCATCCGACGGCGTACAGAACGCCCGAGGCACGCGGTGCGCCCGTCAGCAGGACCAGTACCAGGAAGACGTACAGCACGCCGCACGCCCAGTCGGCGAACGTCGTTCTCCTCGTCACGGGCAACTCCTTGCGGGCAACGGCGGGGCCGAGCGGGTCGGCCGGTGAAGTGAGCACGCCGCGACACTAACGAGCCGTCACCCCGCCCGGCATCGGCCCGGGGACGTACGCCCGTGGGCGAATCGGTCGGTGCGTCGCCGCCTCTACGAGCGGCAGAATGTCCTCCTGGAACCGCAGCCGCTTTTCGAGCCGACCGGCAGCAGCGAGGCGGTGTTGTGCAGGAGGCGGAACCGCTTCAGGGCTCCCGCTCGGCCCCGTCGGCGCTCCCGCCTGCATCGCCGAAGCCGTGGCCTTCCTCGTCCCGGACGCAGCCGGCTGCATCACCGGCGACAGCCTCGTCGTCTGCGGCGGCATCGGCGTTCGCGCCCGCCCCTGACCCGCGGTGCCGCACTCGGCTCCGGCCGGGAGCGCCGACGGCGTCACGACAGGGCCTACGCGCGAGGCGTGCCGTCCCAGCGCCAGGTCGTCAGGCGGGAGCGGCCGGGCAGTTCACCGCGTCCGGTGGCCCACAGAAGCGTGCGCCAGGGATCCATGGAGTCGGGGGCGTCGGGAAAGAGCCGGGCGAGCACCCGCGCGCACAGATCGGCGGGCGGGCTCCAGGGCAGGCCGAGCCCCTGCGCCAGGTCGTAGGTGTGCACGAGGGTCTCCGTGATCCCCATCGCCGCGAACCCCTCGGGATCGGAGACGCCGAAGACGTGGTGGGCGCGGATCCCCGGGGGCGTCGTACGCACCATGGCGACCAGCAGCGCGCCGCTCGCCTCCAGCACCTGCAACAGCCCGGCGGACCCCGCCGTACGGTCGGCGTGGATCACGTTCGCCGGCCCGCCGGGCCGTCGGCGCTGCCAGACGAAGGGGACTTCGCCTTCCAACGGCGGTGTCCTGGGACCCAGTTGGGCGGCGTAGGCGAAGAGGTCGTCAGCGAGATGCTCGACCGTCTCCCAGCAGTCCCAGTCCAGCGAGCCGGCCTTGCCGTCCCAGGCGTGCGGGGGTGCCTCGCGCAGGACGGCCACGGCGAGCCGCACGGCGAGGTCGACGTCGTCCGCGGTGACGGCGGACGGGGAGTAGGCGGTCTTCGCTGACAGGGGCATGGCCGGACCGTATCGCGACAGGACCGGGTCCCGCCCGCCCTTTGATCACGGGCCCACGTCCTTCGACGGCCGGGCCGGCCACCCCGACGTCACCGGACCGTCCGGCGGCCCCCGAACTCCCAGTCGTGGACCTCCACCGCCGCGTGCCCGTCGGTGGCGAGGACGGCTCGGGCCGTGTCCCGGTCCGGCGCGCGGACCAGTGCCGCCGTGCCCAGCCGGGTCGTACCGTCGTCCGACAGCAGCGGTCCGTACGCGATCAGCTCGTCCCGGTCGGCCGGCAGCGCGGGCTCGGCGGCGGACTCCGCGCCGAGGCCGAGCACCAGGTAGCGGTTGCCGCCGGTCCGGCCGCCGGGGAAGTCCCACATGGTGCGCCCCAGCATGTTGTGCCACCGGCGCAGCAGCACGTCCCGGTAGACGCCGGCCTGGTAGTTGGGCTCGTCGAAGGCGAACGCGCGCGCAGCGGCGGGGTCCGGCAGGTCGACGACGTGCACGCTGCCGGTCGGCGTCGTACCGTCGGCGGCGAAGGTGGGGCCGCGCGCGATCATCTCCCGCGCGTACCGGTCCATGTAGGACCAGTGGTCCTCCAGCAGTTCCTGGCGCAGTGGCGAGGAGCCGGGGCGGTCGCGGTGGTAGCAGAAGAACTCCATGAACCCAGAGCCTTCCGCACCGCGGGGCGGCCTCTCAACCAACTTTCGGCGTGGCCGGCCCGCTGCCGTCGCGGAGGCCGCGGCAGTGGAACATGCCGCGTGTCGAGTGATTCTGGACGATCTCTTACCGGCGCTTACCTGCGTCTTCACGGTCGGGGCCGGTGCGCTGCGTACGGTGGCCGTCTGGGGGAGCCCGCCGGCTGAGGCGGCCTCCACCAGGTGTGTTCGATCAGGTGCGTCGGTTCAGGTGCGTTGGATCAGGTGTGGAGGTGCGGACGGATGACTGCCGGTCGTCGCGTGGTGCTCGCCGCCATGGCGGGCGGTCTGCTCGCCGGGTGCGCGGACCAGAAGAAGGGCACTGACGCCTCCGCCGCCTCGTCGCAGACGGGTCAGGCCCCGGCCCCGCAGGCCTCCGGCACCACGGCCCCGGTGCCGGGGACCGCGACCGGACCCACCGTCACCCGCGCCCGGATCGTGGCCCGCTACGGACACAGCGTGCCGCACTCCTGGGGCTTCGACGCGCCCGGAGTGGTGCACTCCCTGCCGACAGCGAAGAACGAGATCGCGCTGACCTTCGACGCGTGCGGCGGCCGCGGCGGCAGCGGCTTCGACCGCGAGCTGATCGACTTCCTCCGCAAGCGGCAGGTCCCGGCGACGCTCTTCCTCAACTCCCGCTGGATCGACGAGAATCCGGCGGAGTTCCACCGGCTGGCCGGCGAGCCGCAGTTCGAGATCGCCAACCACGGCACCCGCCACCTCCCCCTCTCGGTCTCCGGGCGCTCCGCCTACGGCATCCCCGGCACCCGCAGCGCGGGCGAGGTGTACGACGAGGTCGCGGGGAACCGGGCCAAGCTGACCGGGCTGCTCGGCGCCCCGCCCCGGTTCTTCCGCTCCGGCACCGCGTACTGCGACGACGTCGCGGCGCGCATCGTCCGCGACCTCGGGGAACGCTTCGCCAGCTTCTCCGTCAACGGCGACGGCGGCGCCACCTTCACCCACCGGCAGGTCCACGAGACCGTCGCGGCGGCGCCGGGCGGTTCCATCGTCATCTGTCACATGAACCACCCCGAGGGCGGCACGGCCGAGGGTATCGCGAGTGCCGTCCCGCATCTGCTCGCCACCGGCCACCGCTTCGTCCGCCTTTCGGACGCGTTTCCCGCCTGACGTCGATAACGATCACGCGAACCCGCACCTCAGCACTCGTCAGCGGGCCCCTGCGGGAGAACAATGTCCCTCAGGGACGGACCGGGCACGGGAGGCGTCATGAGCACTTCAGCGGAGCCGAGGGTGTCAGGCCTCGAAGTCCGGTCGATCGACTACGTCCCCCTGAACGAGCGGCACGGCAAGCTCTGGCATCTGGGCCCGCTGTGGTTCATGTCCAACGCCCAGATCGCCACCCTGGCCGTGGGGCTGATCAGCATCACCTCGGGCGGCAACCTGATCTGGTCGCTGCTGGCCATCGTCGCCGGCACGGTCGTCGGCACGTTCTTCATGGCCTTCCACTCGGCGCAGGGGCCACAGCTGGGCCTGCCGCAGATGATCCAGTCGCGCCCGCAGTTCGGTTACGTCGGCGCCCTCCTCGTATGGCTGTTCGCCTATGTGCAGTACGCGGGCTTCAACGTCTTCAACAGCATCCTCGCCGCCGACTCCCTGCACACCACCCTGCACGGCAGCGTCAAGCTGTGGGTCGTCGTGGTCACCGTGGTCGCGCTCGTCATCGCACTGGTCGGCTACGACATCATCCACAAGGCCGAGCGGATCCTGACGTACACCTTCCTCGTCATCTTCGGGATCTTCACCGTCGGCGTCCTCGTCACGCTGCACTACCCGGCGGGCTCCTTCGACCTCGGCGCCTTCAAGTGGACGCCGTTCCTCGCCCAGTTCGGCGTGGTCGCCGGCTACCAGATCAGCTGGGCCATCTACGTCTCCGACTACTCGCGCTACCTGCCGCCGGGCGTCACGGTCCGCAAGACCTTCTACTGGACGTACTTCGGCTCCGCGCTCGGCGGCATCTGGCTGATGGTCCTCGGCACCCTGCTGGCGGCCTGGGCGGGCAAGGACTTCGACACCATCAAGTCCATCAACGCCGCGGGCGACAAGGTGTTCGACGGCTTCGGCGCGATCGTCCTGCTCTTCGCCGCCCTGGGCCTGGTGTCCGTCACCGCCCTGAACATGTACGGCGGTTCACTGACCCTCATCAGCGGCATCGACTCGTTCAAGCGGGTGCGGCCGACCCTGGGCGTACGCCTGCTGACCCTCGGCCTGACCGCGGCCCTCTCCCTGATCGGCGCGCTGGCCGCGACCGCCAACTTCCTTGAGAACTTCAACAACTTCCTGCTGCTCGTGCTCTACCTCTTCATCCCGTGGACCGCGGTCAACCTCATGGACTACTACGTCGTCCGCCGCGGCCACTACGCCATCGCCGAGATCTTCAACCCCCATGGCATCTACGGCCGTTGGGGCTGGCACGGCATCATCGCCTACGTGGTCGGCTTCGTGGCCATGATCCCCTTCTTCTCCGTCGGCACCCTGTACGTCGGCCCCGCCGCCAAGGCCCTCGGCGGAGCCGACATCTCCCTGTTCATCGGCCTGCCGGTGTCCTCCCTGCTGTACTGGTGGCTGACCCGCTCGATCGACGTCGAGGGCGAGACCCGCCTGGCCCAGGCCGAGGCGGCGGCACTGGAACAGGCGGCCCACGAGCACCGCGAGCCCTGAGGGAACCGGCGGGCAGGACGCTGGGGAGGGCCCCGAGCCCCGGGGCTCGGCGGTGGCTTGGTCGCGGCGCCCGGGTCGGTTCCCCGCGCGCGGGCCGCCGCCGGTATCCCGCCTTCGGGCAAAGGGAGTTGACGGATCGAGGCACGCCCGACGGCCTGTGTCACTCCCTCGTGTGATCTTCACGCGCGCCACTCGCCCCCGGAGCCCGCCCGTCCGAAGATCTGGCACCATGCGTGTACCGTCCTTCACCCCGCACGTCCTGCGACGCGCCGCCGTCGTGCTGGCCACCGTGGCCGCCACCACCCTGCCCAGCACGATCGCGGCAGCACCCGCCCAGTGCGCGGACTACTGCGGCGGCCCGGTGGTCGTGGCCCCGCTGTCCACGGCACCGCCGAGCACCGGAGTCTGTACGAGCCCCGAGCCGGTGGTGTGCCAGATCCGCCGCGAGACCCCGCAGGAGCGGGTGCAGGCGCGGGGCATCCGCATGCGGTACCTCGGGCTCATCGGCGAGATGGACCGTGTGCGCTGCGAGATGCGCGCGGAGGGAGCCGGTCCGGAGGAGATCGCCCGCCGGCTGGTGGACTTGCGCAACGAGGCCAAGGAGATCACCCGGGCCGGCATGACGCCCGAGGAGGTCCGGCAGCTCGAAGAGCGCAACATGGCCAAGTACGGCAACCCGCTCGGCCCCACCGCCGACCAGCTCTACGCCAAGTACGGCTCCTGGGAGAAGGTCGCCGACGCCTCGACCCGCACCAGCCACGCCGTCGACAGCGAACTCGGCCTGGAGTACCGGCCCTGCCCCTGCGACGTCACGCCGGCGGCATGAGCGGCCGGACACCACGTCCTCGAATGTTCGGTTTCTCCGACGGCCATCGGTAGGAAACCTTCGCTGGACCGATCACATCCGTGTCCTCGCCCTGCTGACCATCGTGCCCGGACCGGACATGGCCGTCGTGACCCGGCGCGCCTTCACGTCCGGTACCGGGGACGCGCTGCGCACCGTGGGCGGGACAGCGGCCGGATTGCTGCTCTGGGGTGCGCTGACCGTGGCCGGACTCGCGGCGGTACTCGCCGGCTCGCCGAGCGCCTACCTGGCCGTCAGGCTCCTCGGCGCCGGATATCTGGGTCTCTGGGCGCGCAGTCCCTGTGGCCGCACCGGCGTGGCGCTACCGTGCCGACGCAGACCGGCACTCCCACCCGCGTCGGCAACCCATGGCGGACCGGGCTCGTCGGCAACCCCCTCAATCCGAAGATCACCGTCTTCTGCACCGGACTGCTCCCCACGCCGGCCCCACCCCGGCTGCCGACCGCGTGGGTCATGACGTTCCTCGTCCTCCCGCACATCTGCCTCACCCTGACCTGGCTGGGCGGCTGTGTCCTCCTGCTGGCCAAGGCCGGACCGCTGGTGCACTCGCCGCGCGTGCGCCGGGCGCTGGGCCGGGTGACGGGTGTCGTACTGATCGGGTTCGGGCTCACCGTCGCGACGACGGCCGGCTGACCGGCTCCCTCGGCCCCCCTGGCCCGGCCCCCTCGTCCCCGTCGTCGGCGCCTCGCATTTCCCCGTTCGGAACATGCCTAATGAATGCGGCAAACGGGTACTTTTCGTAAAAGTGAACAACCGGAGACAAGGGAAGCCGGTCATGAACGAGGACACGAGGAGCCTGCACCCGGAGCAGCCGCCCGCACACACTCCGCGCCCGGCGGTCTGCGGCGACCCGGCCCCGCTGGGCCTGGCCGGCTTCGCCCTCACCACCCTGCTGCTCTCGGTCATCAACGCCAACCTGCTCAAGGAGGGCGCCGCGATCATTCCGGTGCTGGGACTCGCCCTGTTCTACGGCGGTCTCGCCCAGTTCGCGGCGGGCCTGTTCGAGTTCCGGCGCGGCAACACGTTCGGTGCGACGGTCTTCGTCTCGTACGGCGCCTTCTGGCTGGGTTACTGGTGGATCGCGCCGCGCCTGGCCCTCGCCGGTGACGCACACAACGCCCTCGGCCTGTTCCTGCTCGGGTGGGCCGTCTTCACCGCCTACATGGCCGTCGCCGCGCTGCGGGTCAGCCTGGCCGTGCTGGCCGTGCTGGTGCTGCTGACGCTCACCTTCGTCTTCCTGGCCATCGGGGCGTTCCAGACCGGGGCCGAGCCGCACGCCCTGACCCAGGTCGGCGGATGGCTCGGCATCCTCACGGGACTGGCCGCCTGGTACGCCTCGGCGGCGACCGTCATCAACGAGACACACGGCCGTACGATCCTGCCCGTGGGCTCGCGCCGGCCCGGACCGGCTCCGGCGCGCGCATCGAGCGTCCCGCCCGACGCGTGAGGGGGTTCCCGTCGGCAGGGGGTCGCCCGCGACAATCCTCTTCATGAACGACGGCATGCATGACGACATGGGCGACGGCCCGGGCGACGCCGAGAGCCGCCTCGCCAGGATCGAGCGGTTGCTGGAGAGCGGTGAGCGGGAACTCGTCCCCGCCTGGCAGCGAGTGACCCGGGGCGAGCCGCGCTGGACGGTCACCGTCGTGATCCTGGCGGCCGTCGGCCTCCAGCTCACGCTGCCGCACCGGCTCATCCTCCTGCACCCCGCCTGGGCCATGCCCGCGCTGGAGCTGGTGCTGCTGGCCGGTCTGGTCGCCGCCAACCCCCGGCGGGTGGAGCCCAGTACCCGGTGGCTGCGATGGCTCGGCCTCGCCCTGATCTGCGTCATCAGCCTGGCCAACGGCTGGTCGGCGGTCCGGCTCGTGGCGGACCTGGTGAACGGCCGGGGAGCCGACCAGGCGGTACCGCTGCTGCTCACCGGCGGCGTCATCTGGGTCACGAACGTCATCGTGTTCGCCCTCTGGTACTGGGAGTGGGACCGGGGCGGCCCGATGGCCAGGGTCCGGGGACAGCACCGGTACGCGGACTTCCTCTTCGTCCAGATGCAGAGCCCGGACATCGCCCCGTCGGACTGGGAGCCGGCGTTCCTGGACTACCTCTACCTGTCCTTCACCAACGCCACCGCCTTCAGTCCGACCGACGTCATGCCGCTGTCCCGCTGGTCCAAGATGCTGATGATGCTCCAGTCGTCGGTGTCCCTGGTGACCGTGGTCCTCGTGGTCGCCCGAGCCGTCAACATCCTGAAGTAGCCGGGACCGGGGTCGCGCATCGGCGCCATCCAGCGGCCACCAGCTCCTCGGCCCGGCCCCCTACGGGACGCCCGGAACCGGTCCGGCCTCGGTGGGTGCGGTCGGTCCTCGATCGTGGCGAGGATCAGGGTCCGGAGCCGGTCCGCCGTGTGGTCCAGGGGCTCGGTGCTGCGCTTGGCGCGGCACACGGCGACCGTGCCCTCCACGGCCGCGGCGGTGCGTCGCCGGCTGCGCCGCCCGCTCGGGCTCGGCGCCGTGCGCACGCAGTGAGTCGGCCTTCAGACGCTCCCAGGTGGTGAACCCGGAGCGCGCGTGCTGGTCGTGGCCCGGAGGTTCCTCGACGGCGACGGCGACGGCGACGGCGAGGACGGGACGGCCGGCCCGGAAGTCGCTGTCCACGACGATCCCGCGCCACAGGCCGAGGAAGGCCGCCATGCTCTATCGCGACCGTGATCTATAACGACTGTCATAGACGGAGGGGTGCTCAGATGCCGATGATCCGGCTCACAGCCCCCGCCGGTGCCCTGACCGAAGCGGGCCGGCGCAGTGTGCAGCGAGCGGGACCTCGCCGCGGTGCTGCTGCGCTGGGAGGGCGCCCCCGACACCGCGTTCTTCCGCGCCCAGGCGGTGACCGTCCCTCAAGGGGCCCTGACCGGGCGTCGCAAGGCTGGTCTGGTCGCTGACGCCACGAAGGCCGTGCCGGCCGCCGCCGGGCCGGAGCAGTCCGACGCGCTGCGGGTGTGGGTGCTGGTGCACGAGCAGGCCGACGGCACCTGGGGCGCCGGCGGCTCCGTCATCCGCCACGCCGCCCTGGCGGCCCTCGCGAAGAGGCAGCGCACTGGCGCGTGAACCGACCTATGTCCCCCGGGCACTCGGCGCCTCCGAAGTCCTCTACGCCGGCCCCGAGCCCGCGCACCGCGACCTGGCACGCACCCTGGGCGCCGCCACCGCCGCGTCCCTGGAGCCGCTTCCGCGCGGCTTCGGCATCGCCGCGGAGGCCACCGGACGCGTCGACCAGTTCGCCCTGGCCGTCAAGTCCCTTGCTCCGGAGGGTGTGTGCGAGTCCGCGGGCAACCACTTCCGCCCCGGCGAGCTGCCCCTGCCGGACATGTACCTCACCGGCGTCACCCTGCGCATCGCCCGGGACGACGTCCGCGCCCACGACGAATTCCCCGACGGCGCACGGACGTACGGTCCCCGCACCGAACCGGCAGGCCCACTGGTCCCGCCCGCGAGGACCCGCCCGGTCCCGCTGGAGACCCCACTGTGCGTGCGCGCCCGCGGCACGGGCACGGAGGACCGCAAGGCGGTCGTGACCGGATCGATCACGACCGAGGCGGACCCCGACGTCCGACTGGTGGTGGCCGACGCGGTGTTCACCGCCCCGGACCGCAGCGGGCCCGCGGGCTGTTCCCCGGGATGCGGGCGCAGCCGTAGACGTCCTGCCGCTGTGTCAGACGCCCGGAGCGGTCGCCTCCGCGGCGCTCAGCACGGCCGCGGTCCCGGGATGGCCGCAGTCGCGTGCCCACTCCAGGGCGGTGCGGCCGGTGCCGTCGTCCTCGCGCAGGCGGGGATCGGCACCGTGCGCCAACAGCTCACGCACCGCGGCCGTGTGCCCCCAGCAGGCGGCCGCGCACAACGGCGTGCCTTCCGAGCCGAGTCCGCCGCTCTCGGTGTCGGGGCGGGCCCCGGCCGCCAGGAGCAGCCGGACGATCGCGGCCTGTCCGTGCACGGACGCCAGGTAGAGCGGGGTGGCTCCGTCGCCGTCGCCCCGCTCCGGGTCCGCCCCGGAGCGCAGGAGCGCTGCCACGCGGGAGACGTCGTCGTGCAGGATCGCGGTGAACAGATTTCGGTACAGCTTCTTGCGTCGGCGGTGGTTCACCTGAGGTGTCCCGCGATGGTCCGTGCGCACTCCATCGACTCGGCGCGGGTGGTGTCCACCTCAAGGTCGTAGATCACGCCCCGGTGGACGAGGTCCGCCTGGGCGGCGGCCATTCCGATGACCCGGTCACCGCGTGCGACCTCCCGGCCGGCGGCGACACCGGGGTCGCACCGGACGCCGACCCACAGCACGTGCAGGTCGGCCAGCGCCTTCTGCCAGCGCTGCTGCGACTGCGCCCCGCCGAGGAAGACCTCGTCGACGACGACCCGCGCCCCAGACCGGGCCATCGCGGCCACCCCCTCGATCCATGCCGCCTCCAGCCGCCGGAACTCCGGTCCGACCGTGACCTCTCCGTCCGAGGCGAACCCGATCCCGGTGTCCGATGCTCGCATGGCCGCCGGCATCGCGTCGACCAGTGTGTCCGTCCCGAGAGCCAGCCACGGATCCGGCAGGACGGCCTGGAGACATCGCACGATCCCGGACTTCCCCGAGCTGGAACCGCCGTTGAGCACGATCACCCGGGTCCTCGTCGGGGCCGCACCGGAGAGGTCGTCCGGTATCGCGTGCGTGGCCGGGTCGAGCGGCCCCTGTCCGGAGGTGAACACCAGGTCACCGACCCTGATCGCCTGGGACGGCGGTGGCTCGGTGCCGTCGGGGAAGCGTACGAAGGGAGCGCTCTCGGTGTGGATGTCCTCGATCATGGCGGCATTGTCCCGTACCGAGGCCGACCGCACGCGGGGAAGCGTGCGACGCGCTCAGTCGGACCCGAGCCACACCCCGTCACGCATGAGGAGCCGGCCGCGCAGCTCCGGCTCGCCGCGCCAGGCACGCACCGTCTTCGGCACGACGCGGAGGTAGACAAAGGGGCCGTCCTCCGCGCGCGGGTCCCAGCCGAACTTCCCGGTGTACGCCTCGGCCGCCCCGGCGGGCACCTCCCGGTCGGAGAAGGCCTCCGCCTCGCCCTGGAGAAGCACCACGTCGAACGTGTCCGGCAGCGCCAGCCGCACCCGCGGTTCGGCCTGGACGTTGCGCGCGGTCGCGGACGTCGCGCCGGTGCACATCCAGATCACCCGTCCGTCCCACAGGAACCACAGCGGCAACTGGTGCGGCCCGTGGTCGGGATGGGCCGTCGACAGCCACACGTCCCGTTCCGCCTCAAGCCGCTTCAGTGTGTCGCGTATGCGTTCCGGCCGTCCCCGACGAGCCGTGTCCTCGATCTTCATGAGTCCGCAGCCTATGTGGCGTCAGGCGTTCGGGTCGAAGGGGATGCCCGACGGCATGGAGTGCGCCAGGGCGTACGCGAAGTCGCCGTCCTTGATCTTGATGGTCGCCGCGCCGAAGTCGGCGCTCATGAGCTTGTCGCGGAATCCGGGCGGGTAGCCGTTCCAGCCCACCAGACGCGGGTAGAACCAGCCGCCGGTCACGTTCTCCGGGGGCTCGTCATTGGTGTTGGCGAAGCGGAAGTCGTGTGTCGAGATGCCGTCCTTGTGGTAGACGATCTTCGGATGCGTGCCGTCGAAGCGGACCGAGGAGCGGGCGGCCACCTGGTAACCGGTGTGCTGGGACACCGACACGTACTGGACCTCGTTGCCGTTGATCCACACCACCACGTGCTCCCAGTCGTGGGTGTGCCCGATGGCCGCCGGACCCAGGGTCGCCTGGTCCTTCTCGAAGTAGCTGGCGTACACGACCGCACACCAGCCGTTGTTGCACTTCTCGCGTGAATAGGTGTTGGCGTTGGCGAGCTGCGCGTAGTCGTGGCAGTGGCCGTTGACGTCGCCGCCGAGCTTCAGGCCGGGGTTGATCCTGCCGTCGGCGCCGATGGCGGCCGTGGCGTAACAGCCGTCGCCGTCGTAGTCGTAGGCGGGGGAGAAGGTCTGTTCCAGGCCGTCGGCGTTCTGCGGCAGCAGCGTCAGGACGTCGGCGTCGGCCTGCGCGGGAAGCGTCAGCACGAGAGCCAGCGCGGCGAGTACGGCGGCCGGGGCCGACCGGCGCAGTCGCGGCCGACGACGGCCGCCGGATGCCGGACCGGCGGGAACTCGTGTGGGGGAAAGGGGGGTTCGCACCTCAACTCCTCTTGCGTGAGCCTCGGACGGGGCGTGGTCGCGCCGCGAACCTAAAGGCGTGGACCACTTACGTCAAGAGGTGAAGTAAGCGTTGCGGCAATGGAGTTGAGGTTGTCCCCGAATGTTCCGCCCAGGTGGCTTGCCCCCGCATGCCACGGCTCCGCCCCGCTCGCGTTGCCGAAGGAGACGAGACGGCCGCAGACCGCCAGGGCGTCCAGGCAAGGGCGGTTACGGCCCCGGCGCCGACGACGTCGCCGCCACCGTCCGCCGTGGTCGAGGCCGGGGCGGTCGGAGTCGATCTGGAGGACTCGCTCGCGCCGGGCGGTCCGCTGCACGACGCTCCCGCCCCCAGGCCGTACGCCTGAGCGCGGCCCGCACCGCCGCCGAGGAGGCCGGGCTGCCCGGGCTGTGGCCTACGCCGAGGCGGGCGCCGACAGCCTGTTCGGCCCCGGTCTCGTGGACCTGGACACGGTGGCCGAACCGGTCCGCCGCGGTCCGTTGCCGGTCAACGCGATGGCCGGACCGGGCGCACCGGCCGTGATCGCTCTCGAAGCGGTCGGGGGCCGCCGGGTCGGCGTGGGTACCGCGCCCGCCCGGACCGCGTGCGGGGCGATGCGCCGCGCGGCCGCCGGACTGTGGACTCGGGCACCTGCGTGGCGCTGGAGGGCGCCGTGGACTTCGGCACCGTCAACGGCGCGGGCACCGCCGCACGCACGCGGCGCTGACCGCACCCGTGGGGCGTCTTTGCGTGCGCCGATGAGTTTCTTGGGCTGAACAGGACATGCCGGTCCGCTTCCGTACACGTTCCTCCCCTCGGATGTCCGTGCACGGTTCGCATGATCTCGCTCGCTCAGCACAGTCCGAGGAGAACCCTTGTCCCGACGCCCGTCCCACCCCGCACGCACCATCACGGCGGCGGCCGCAGCGCTGGCCGCCGTCGGCGCGCTCACCGCGGCGGCCGCGCCCGCCTCCGCCCATGCCCCCGCGCAGCGGCACCCGGCCGCCCGGCACGTCCTGCTGCTGTCCGTCGACGGACTGCACCAGTCCGACCTCGCCTGGTACACGGCCCGTCACCCGCACTCCGCGCTCGCTCAACTGGCGGGCGGCGGTGTGGAGTACACGCACGCCGCGACCACGAACCCGTCCGACTCCTTCCCCGGCATGGTCGGCCAGCTCACGGGCGGCGATCCGGGCACCACGGGTGTCTACTACGACGACACCTACAGCTCCGCCTTCCTGCCGGCCGGCACCACCAAGTGCGCCGGCGCCAAGCCCGGTGCCGAGGTCGACCTCACCGAGGACCTCGACAAGAACAAGGACTCCCTCGACGCCGGCCAGGGCCTCAAGGGCCTGCCCGGCAGCATCCTCCACATGACGGGCGACCCCACCCGCCTCCTCGACCCCTCGAAGCTGCCGGTCGACCCGAAGACGTGCAGGCCGGTCTACCCGCACTCCTACCTGCGCGTGAACACCGTCTTCGAGGTGGCCCGCACCGCGGGTCTGCGCACCGCCTGGTCCGACAAGCACGCCGCCTACGACATCCTCAACGGCCCCTCCGGCAAGGGCATCCAGGACCTCTTCGCGCCCGAGATCAACAGCAACGCGACCGGCTACGCGGCGGGTGACGACTGGACGAAGGACAACGCCGCGACCCGGCAGTACGACGGCTACAAGGTGAGCGCCGTCCTCAACGAGATCGACGGCTACGACCACGGCCGCACCCACAAGGTGGGCACTCCGGCGGTCTTCGGCATGAACTTCCAGTCCGTCTCGACCGCCCAGAAGCTGCCCACGTCCGACGGCCTGGCCGGCGGCTACCGGGCCAAGGGCGTGCCCGGCCCGCTGCTGGCGAAGAGCCTCGACTACGTGGACCAGCAGGTCGGCGCCTTCCTCGCCGAGCTGCGCAGGCAGCACCTCGCCGACAGCACCACGGTCGTCCTGTCGTCCAAGCACGGCCAGTCGCCCACCGACCCCCAGGCCCTGACCCGCATCGACGACGGCCCCCTCCTCGACGGCCTGAACGCCGCCTGGAAGGCCGCTCACCCGGGCGCCGGTGACCTCGTCGCCCACGCGGTGGACGACGACGCCATGCTGATCTGGCTCACCGACCGGTCCAAGGCCGCCACCGCCTTCGCCAAGGCCTACCTCCTCGCCCGGTCCGGCACGGGCAACGGCATCGACGGCAAGGCCCGGCCCTTCACGGCGAGCGGGCTGAAGACCCTGTACGCGGGCGTGGCCGCGGCCGGCTACTTCCACGCCCGCCCGGGCGACTCCCGCGTGCCCGACCTGGTCGGCGTCACCCAGTACGGCGTCGTCTACACCGGCGGCAAGGGCAAGATCGCCGAGCACGGCGGCGCCCACGCCGACGACCTCGACGTCCCGCTCGTCGTCACCGGCGCCGCCACCCCGCACGGCGTCCGCGTCGACAGCCCGGTGCGCACCACGCAGATCGCCCCGACGATCCTGCGGCTGCTGGGCCTCGACCCGCGCAGCCTGGACGCCGTACGCGCCGAGCACACCCGGGTCCTCCCCGTGCGCTGAGCCCTCGCGCCCGTCGCCCGGGCGGTTGATCCGGATGGAGTACGTACTCGTTACTCACTTTCGGGTGATCGCTCGGGCGGACGTCCACGGACAGGCCCGACATCCCGCCGGAATTCGCTATTCAGGACATAAATGGTCATTGCATCCGAGAGTTACGGATTGCTGCGAGAAACGTAATGTCCTGCGCGTTTTCCTCACAAAGTCCGCTCGGGGTTGCAGGGTGAGCGTGCGCGGCCAACCGGCCGCCGACCCGCGCCAACGCGCTCTCGCGAAGGGGGACCCTGTGTCCGTTTCTTCTTCCGTCCGTCGTGTGACGGCCGCCGCATCCGTGGCCGCCGCCATGGTGGGCGTAGCGGCCCTGCCGGCCATGGCCGACGGTCAGCACCTGGGCCGTCAGCACTCGGTGGTGTACATCAGTGGCGTACGGCACGACGGGCAGAGCCGGGCCGACCGCTCCAACACCACGCTGAACAAGCAGTGGGTGGCGGTCACCAACAGCTCGCGCCGGGCGGTGAACCTGGACCGCTGGACGCTGTCCGACCGGAACGGTCACACATACACCTTCCACCACGTCCGGCTCGCCGGCCGGGCCACCGTGCGCGTCCACACCGGAGTCGGCCGGGACACCAAGGCCGACCTCTACCAGGACCGCCGCATCCGGGTGTGGGACAACAACGCCGACTCGGCGACGCTGCGCGACGACCGCGGCCGCGTGCTCGACGCCGTCTCCTGGGGCGGCCGCAGCCACCGCAACGGCGGCGCGCTCCGCCACGACGGCGCCGCCCGGCACCACGAAGCCGCCCGTCACCACGAAGCCGCTCGTCACCAGACCGCTCGTCACCAGGCCGTCCGCCACGAGGCCACTCGTCACGAGGCCGGTCACCGCTAGGCAGCGCACCACGGCGGGCACGGCCGCGGCGACCGCCGCCGACCCCTTCCCCACCCGGCAGCCCCGGACGGCGTTCGCGCCGACCGGGGCTGCCCCTTGCCCGACCCCCTTCCCTCGCCACGGCTCCCGGGCCTCGCGGCAGGCTCACACGCGTCCCCCGGCAGCTGTGCGGCAGGCGTAACCGCTGATGATCAGGTGCGGAGACACCGGTGTAATGAGCCGTTCGTACCGTCACGAAGGGTGAGATCAGGTCGAGCACTGGACAGGGAGGCGCCCGTGGCCGCGCCGGGCTCGCGGAGCGAGGGCACGACGAAGGTGCGGACGGTCTGCTCGTACTGCGGAGTGGGCTGCGGCATGGTCCTCGACGTCGGCACGGGACCGGACGGACGGCGGACGGTCCTGAAGGCGAGCGGGGACAAGGAGCACCCCGCGAACTTCGGACGGCTGTGCACCAAGGGCGCGACCACGGCCGACATGCTCGCCGCCCCCGGCCGGCTGACCGGGGCCCTCGTGCGGCCGGACCGCGGTGCGGAGCCCCGCCCGGCGCCCCTGACGGCAGCCGTCGGCGAGACCGCCCGCCGGCTGCGCGCGATCATCGACGAGCACGGCCCCGACGCGGTCGCGCTCTACGTCTCCGGCCAGATGAGCCTGGAGGCGCAGTACCTGGCGAACAAGCTGGCCAAGGGCTTCATCCGTACGAACCAGATCGAGTCGAACTCCCGGTTGTGCATGGCCGGCGCCGGCACCGGTTACAAACTGTCGCTGGGTGCGGACGGACCACCCGGCTCCTACCAGGACCTCGACCGGGCCGACGTCTTCCTCGTCATCGGCTCCAACATGGCCGACTGCCACCCCGTCCTCTTCCTGCGGATGATGGACCGCGTGAAGTCGGCGGGCGCCAAGCTGATCGTCGTCGACCCGCGGCGCACCGCCACGGCCGCCAAGGCCGACCTGTTCCTCCAGATCAGACCCGGCACCGATCTGGCGCTGCTCAACGGACTGCTGCACCTGCTGCACGAGAACGGCCACACCGACCCCGCCTTCATCGCCGCGCACACCGAGGGCTGGGAGGCGATGCCCGGCTTCCTGGCCGACTACCCGCCCGCCGCCGTCGCCGAGATCACCGGCATCCCGGAAGAGCACCTGCGCGAGGCGGCCCGGCTGATCGGCGAGGCGGGGGAGTGGACGAGCTGCTGGACGATGGGCCTGAACCAGTCCACCCACGGCACCTGGAACACCAACGCCCTGGTCAACCTGCACCTCGCCACCGGCGCGATATGCCGCCCGGGCTCCGGCCCCTTCTCGCTGACCGGCCAGCCCAACGCCATGGGCGGCCGGGAGATGGGCTACATGGGACCGGGACTGCCCGGCCAGCGCTCCGTGCTCGCCGACGCCGACCGGGCCTTCGTCGAGGAGCTGTGGCAGCTGGAGCCGGGCGCCCTGCGCGCCGACGGGGTCGGCAAGGGCACGGTCGAGATGTTCCGGAAGATGGCCGACGGGGACATCAGGGCCTGCTGGATCATCTGCACCAACCCGGTCGCCTCCGTGGCCAACCGCAAGACGGTCATCGAGGGCCTGGAAGCCGCCGAATTCGTCGTCACCCAGGACGTGTTCGCCGAGACGGAGACGAACGCCTACGCCGACGTCGTCCTGCCCGGCGCGCTGTGGACCGAGACCGAGGGCGTCCTGATCAACAGCGAGCGCAACCTGACCCTCGCCCGCCCGGCCGCCGACCCGCCCGGCGAGGCGACCGCGGACTGGCGGATCATCGCCGCCGTGGCCCGGGAGATGGGGTACGAGAAGGGCTTCGCGTACGACAGCGCGGAGGAGATCTTCGAGGAGATCAAGCGCGCATGGAACCCGGTGACCGGCTGGGACCTGCGCGGGGTGAGCTACGAGCGGCTGCGGACCACGCCCGTGCAGTGGCCGGCGGCCACGCCCGGGGGGCCCGACCGCAATCCGGTCCGCTACGTCGGCGCGGACGGCGCGCCGACCTTCCCCACGGCGAGCGGCCGTGCGGTCTTTCACGCCCGCCCGCACGTCCCGGCGGCCGAAATGCCCGACGACGACTACCCGTTCGTGCTCAACACCGGCCGGCTCCAGCACCAGTGGCACACGCTGACCAAGACGGCGAAGGTGGCCAAGCTGAACAGGCTCGACCCCGGCCCGTTCGTGGAGGTGCACCCCGAGGACGCGGATCGCCTGGGCCTCGCCGACGGAGACTCGGTGGAGGTCGCCTCGCGGCGCGGGCGGGCCGTGCTGCCCGCCGTCGTCACCGACCGCGTACGGCCGGGCTGCTGCTTCGCGCCGTTCCACTGGAACGACCTGTTCGGGGAGTACCTGAGCGTCAACGCGGTGACCAACGACGCCGTCGACCCGCTGTCGTTCCAGCCCGAGTTCAAGATGTGTGCCGTGGCGCTGACCAAGGTCGCCACCGCGGTGACGGTGCGGTCCCCGGTGCCGGTGGCAGCCCCGGCTGTCGCCCCAGAGGCGTCCACGGTGTCCGTCCCCGCCCCGTTCGGGCTGGAGCCCGCGCCGCCTCCGCCGGTCCTCGCCGCACACGAACGCCGGTATCTGACCGGCTTCCTGGCGGGCATCCCGTCCGGCGCCCCGGGCGTCCCGGTCCTGCCGCCGGACGCCCCCTTCAGCCCGGAGCACGCCCTGTGGGTCAACGGCGTCCTGGCCGGCATGTACTCCAGGACGACCGCAGCGACGCCCCCGTCCGCGACACAGCCGCACGCTGCCCGCCGCCAGGTGGTGATCCTGTGGGCGTCGCAGACCGGGAACGCCGAGGAGTTCGCCTCCGAGGCCGCGCAGCGGGTCACCGCGGACGGTCACCGCGCCGCCCTGCTGCCCATGGAGGAGGCGGACCCCGCCGCCCTGCCCTCGGACGCCGACCTGCTGTTCATCACCAGCACCTTCGGCGACGGCGACGCCCCGGACAACGGCGCCGGCTTCTGGGACGCCCTCGCCGCGCCCGACGCACCACGCCTGGACGGCAGGCGGTACGCCGTCCTGGCCTTCGGCGACTCCTCCTACGACGACTTCTGCGGCCACGGCCGGCGCCTCGACCGGCGCATGGCGGAGCTGGACGCGACGCGGCTGGCACCGCGCATCGACTGCGAACCGGACTACGAGAGCGCGGCCGGGGCCTGGCTCGACCGGATACTCGCCGCGCTGAGCACCGCCGAGCAGCCGCCCCCCGCCGCGCCCGCGACCCCTGCCGCCCCGCAGGCCGCGCCCCGGTCGAGCCGCCCCACCCCCGTCACCGCCCGCCTCACCGGCAACCGCCTGCTCAGCCTGCCCGGCGCCGGCAAGGAGGTCCGGCGGTTCACCTTCGACACCCGCGACAGCGACGCCCCCCTCGTCTACGAGGCCGGGGACGCCCTGTCCGTACAGCCGGTCAACCGGCCGGAGCTGATGACCGAATGGCTCGCCGTCACCGGCGTCGACGCGGACACGGCCGTACAGGTCAAGCACGCCGGAGAGGTGCCGTTCGCCGAAGCGCTGCTCCGGCACCTGGACATCACCCGGGTCACCCCCGGCCTGCTGCGCTTCGCCGCCGACCGCACCCGCGATCCGCGTGAGCTGCGCAAGCTGCTCCGGCCCGACAACAAGGGCGAGTTGGCGCAGTGGTCCTGGGGGCGCCAGGCCGTCGACGTCGTCGCCGAGTTCGGCGTCCGGGCCGGGGCGCAGGAATGGGCCGACGTGCTGGGGCGGCTGCAACCCCGGCTGTACTCCATATCGTCCAGCCCCCTGACCGACCCCCACCTGGTGTCCCTGACGGTCTCCGTGGTCCGGTACGAGAACCCGGACGGGCGTCCCCGTCAGGGCGTGTGCTCCCCGTTCCTCGCGGACGCCGAGCCCGGCACCCCCGTGCCGGTCCGGGTCCAGCGCGCACCGCACTTCCGCCCGCCCGCCGACCCCGCCACCCCGGCCGTGATGGTGGGCCCCGGCACGGGCGTCGCGCCCTTCATCGGCTTCCTGGAGGAGCGGCGGGCCCGCGGCCATCGCGCCCCCAACTGGCTGTTCTTCGGCGAGCAGCACCGGGCGACGGACTTCTACTACGAGCAGGAGCTGACCGGGTTCCTCGCCCAGGGCACGCTCACCCGCCTCGACACCGCCTTCTCGCGGGACCAGCGCGCCAAGGTCTACGTCCAGGACCGGATGCGCGAACACGGCCCGCTGTTGTGGGCCTGGCTCCAGGACGGCGCCCACTTCTACGTCTGCGGCGACGCCTCCCGCATGGCCAAGGACGTCGACCGGGCGCTGCGCGAGATCGCCGTCGCGCACGGCGGCCTGGCCGAGGCCGAGGCCGCCGCCTACGTGAAACAGCTGGGCGCCGACAAGCGGTATGTGCGGGATGTGTACTGACGCCGGTTTCCGTTCCGTAGTGTGCAGGTCAAGGGCCGGTCATGGGTGCGGAAGGAGGGTTGCGGCCCGCGTATCGTTGGTGCGGACAAACGAAAGGCACCTCGTTCGGTGAGGCGTCTTCACGGACACAGGCCACTGATCCCACCCGTCGAGAGACGCTCCGGATCAGGACAGGTCTCCCCGGCCCAAGGGGTGACCCCAAGTGGCTTCCCCGTACGGGGATCACGCCGTGGAGTGCCAAAGCTCTGACGAGAAGGGGTGTGCCGGGCCGAGCCGGCTCCGGCTGCCCTCCGCCACAGGACCGCGACACTCTCAGCGCGGCCGTGACCGGGAGGAGGCGACATGGACAGTAGTCCGGGCCATAGTCGGCCCTTCTTCGTGTTGTCCGCGCCGTCCTTCCGCGGCCCGCAGCTGCCTCTTCTTCCCTGACCCCCGACCGGTTCACCCGGCCGGCAGGCCGTGCGCCGGTGTGCGCCCGGCGTGCCCGGTGCCCGGGTGCGGGGGAGTCGTGCGCTGCCACGGGCCGCCCGTAGCCCCGTCACACCGGGGCAAGGGGGTGTTCATCTTGGCTGCCCACACTCTGCTCATGTCCACCTCGGCCCGCCTGCGCGACCGCCGGGTCATCCTGGAGCGCCGTGCCACCACGTCCAAGGCGGTCCGTACCTCGCTGGTCTCCCTCGCGGGGCTGATCGGCGGACCGGCCACCAACCAGTCCGGCGACGAGGTCGGTCGCATCGTCGACGTCGTCGCCCGGCTCTACGGCACCGACTCCTACCCGCCGGTCACCGGGCTCATCCTGCGCATCGGCCGGCGCCACACCTTCGTGCCCGCCGACGCCCTCGGCAAGGTGCACGCCGGGCACGTACGGCTGCGCACCGCCCGCGTCGACCTGCGCGACTTCGTCCGCCGTCCCGGCGAGGCGCTGCTCGCCAAGGACGTGCTCGACCACCAGCTCGTCGACGTCGACGGCGTCCAGGTCACCCGCGCCGCCGACCTGTATCTCGCGCCCCTGGTCGACCAGGTCGTCCTCGTCGGTGTGGACGTCTCGCTGCCCACCCTGCTGCGCCGGCTCGGCCCGCGCCGCTGGCAGGCCCGCCCCACCCCGGAGCGGGTGCTGGACTGGCAGGCCATAGCCCCCTTCGCCGAGCAGGCCACCGAGGGTCCGCCCGAGGTCCGGCTGCGCGCCTCCCGGGCCGCCCTGCACCGGCTGCGCCCGGCCGACCTCGCCGACATCCTCGAAGACCTCGGCCGCGCCGAACGCCAGCAGCTGCTCGGCTGGCTGGAACCGGAGCAGGCCGCCGACGCGCTGGAGGAGATGGAACCCGCCGAGCTGCAGAACCTGCTGCGTGAGGCCCAGCCGGAACACGCCGCCCGCCTGGTCGACGAGATGGAGCCCGACGAGGCCACCGACGCCCTGCGCGACCTCACCCGCGAGGAGCGCGAGGCCCTGCTGACCCGGATGCCCAAGGACGAGGCGGCCGAACTGCGCCGGCTGCTCACCCACCGGGAGGGCACGGCGGGTGGTGCCATGACCACGCTGCTGATCACCGCCCGGCCGGACGAGACCGTCGCCGAGGTGCGCGGCCGGCTGGCCGAGCAGCACGAGCACCGGACCGAGATCGACGCGATCGCCGTGGTGGACGGCACGGACCGGCTGCTGTGCGACCTCCCGCTGTTCGACCTGGCGGTGGCCGAGGACACCACCCCCATAACCGACCTCGTCACCTGGCGAGCCCAGTTCGGCCCGCCGGACACCGTCCGCGCCGACACTTCCCTGGCCGAGGCCGCCGACCACCTGGTCGCGGCACGCGCCTCCTCACTCCTGGTGGTCGACGACAGCGACCGCCCGCTCGGCCGGATCCTGGCCGACGACCTGCTCGACGCGATGCTGCCCGAACGCGGGCGGCTGCACTTCCGGAGGTTCCTGCAGTGACCCGCGACCTCGACACCGCCACCGCGGCACCGCAGGCCACAGCGCCCGCGCGCCGGACCGGCTGGCGGCGCATCACCATGATCGCGGCGGTTGCCGGACCCGGACTGGTCGCCGCGAACGCGGGCAACGACGCCGCCGGCATCGCCACCTACGCCTCGGCGGGCTCCCAGTTCACCTACGGCACCCTGTTCTTCATGGTGCTCGTCACCGTCGCCCTGGTGATGGTGCAGGAGATGGCCGTCCGCCTCGGCGCCTACACGGGCAAGGGCCTCGGCGCCCTGATCCGCGAGCAGTTCAGCCTCCGCCTGACCGCGCTCGCCGTGTTCTGCCTGCTGCTCGCCAACACCGGCCTGGTGGTGAGCGAGTTCGCCGGCATCGGCGCCGCCTTCGAACTCCTCGGCGTCCCCAAGTGGGCGGTCATCCCGCCGGCCGCGGTCCTGCTGTGGGCGCTGGTGCTGTTCGGCTCCTACCACTGGGCCGAACGCATCTTCCTGATCATGTCGCTGGCCTTCTTCGCCTACCCGGTCGCCATGATCCTCGGCCACCCCGACTGGGGCGCGGTCGGCCACCACCTCGTCGTGCCGCACATGGAGCCGAACAAGGCCTTCATCCTGCTGGCGGTCGCCCTGATCGGCACGACGGTCAGCCCGTACATGCAGTTCTACGCCGCCGCGGGCGTCGTCGACCGGGGCGCCAAGCCCGCGGACTACCCGCTGATCCGGGCCGACGCCATCCTGGGCGCCGTCTTCGCCTGCGTCATCAGCCTGACCATCATCATCGCCACCGCCTCCGCCATCGGCGGCACCGGCCCGCTGGACTCGGCCGCCCAGGCCGCCGAGGCCCTCAAGCCGGTCGCGGGCCGCAACGCCGAGCTGCTGTTCGCGCTCGGTCTGCTCGGCGCCTCCGCCCTGGCCGGCGCCGTCGTCCCGCTGTCGGCGAGCTACGCCATAGGAGAGGCCGCCGGCGTGGAGCGCTCCGTCTCCCGCAGCTTCCGGGACGCCCCGCTCTTCCTCGGCCTGTTCACCGCCCAGATCGTGCTGGGCGCGGTGGTCGCGATGACCCCGGTCGACGTCATCCAGCTGCTGATCGGCACCCAGGTCCTCCAGGGACTGATCAGCCCGATCGTCCTGGTCTACCTCCTGGTGCTGACCAACCGCCGCTCGGTCCTCGGCCCGGCCGCCAACGGTCCGCGCTACCGCGTCGCCGCCACCGCCGTGGTCGTGGGCGTCGCCGCCATGTCGACGATCCTCCTCGTCCAGACGGTCCTGGGCTGGTTCGGTCTCGCCTGATCCACGCCGTTCACCCCGGCGTGCCGCACCCCGATGCCGGGCCGCGGGCCGCCGGGGACTACCGTCCCGTGGTGGACCCGAGCCGGACTCTTCGGCGCCGAGGCCCTCGTACCGAGCCAAAGGAGGACGTTCCGCATGGATGGCCACGCGTCGACCGCACTGTCGGCCGGCCAGCTCCCCGAGCTGACCACAGGACGTCTGCTGTCCACCTGGCAGCTGGACATCCCCGCCCTGCTGCTGGTCATCGCCCTGGGCGCGCTCTACGGTTGGGGCCTCGCGCGACTGCGTGCGCGGGGCGAGCCCTGGCCACCGGTCCGCGTGGCCGCGTTCGCTCTGCTCGGCCTGGGCGCGCTGGTGGTGGCCACGATGTCCGCGCTGGCCGTCTACGACCATGTGCTGTTCTGGCCGGCCGCCGTGCAGAACGTGCTGCTGGACCTCGTCGCCCCGCTCGGCCTCGCCCTCGGCGACCCCCTGCGGCTCGCCGTCGAGGCCCTGCCGGAGGGCGCCGCCGGGCGGGTGCGCCGGGCGATGTCGGGCCGCCTGGTGCGCGTGCTCACCTTCCCCTTCATCAGCACCGCCCTCGTGCTCGCCACGGAACTGACGGTGTACTTCACGCCGTACTTCGCCACCGCCCTGCGCGTGGGCTGGCTGCACGAGCTGATGTACCTCCACCTGCTCGTGGCCGGCTGCCTCTTCGTCGTACCGATGCTGACCCACGAGCAGACGCTGCCCCGCTGGTGCACCCACCCGGTCCGGGCCGCCCTGGTCTTCCTGGACGGCATCGTCGACGCGATCCCGGGCGTGGTGGTGATGACGCACGGCACGCTGATCGCGGGCGCCTGGTACCTGCACCACGCGCCGACCTGGTCCCCGGACGTCCAGCACGACCAGCAGATCGGCGGCGGCGCGATGCTGAGCATCGCCGAGCTGGTCGCCCTGCCCTTCCTGCTGGCCCTCCTCTACCAGTGGGCGCGCGCGGAACGGGTCCAGAACGCCGCCCTGGACCGCCGCCTGGACGCGGAACTCACCCCCGCCGTCGTGCCCGCCCCCGCCGCGGAGCACGCCCACCGGGCCCCGTCTCCCGAGGCCGAGCGGGTGCGCCCCTGGTGGGAGACGGAACAGAACGAGGTGGCCGCGAGGATCCGGGGCCAGCACCGGGAGAAGTGACGTCGGCCGTACAGCCGGATCAGGCGCCGAGCGCGCCCAGGACGGCGTCCGCCATCGCGCGTTCCCCGGTGGCGTTCGGGTGCAGCGGCAGGGTGGGCGAGGCGGGGATCAGTCCCTCGATCCAGGGCGTGGCGGAACAGCTGTCGTGGCCCCGGGTCGGGCTGAGCGTGTCCACGTACGTGGCGCCGCCGGCCCGGGCGGTGGCCGCGACCGTGTCGTCGAGACCGCCCAGCACGGACCGCAGGAACGCGATGTCCCCGGTCGTCACCGGCAACCTGCCGAGACACTCCGCGGGGTCGTCGGGCAGCACCGCCGGATAGCCGACGACCAGCACCCTGGCCCGCGGGGCTCGCGCACGGATCAGCCCCAGGGCGCTGCCGAGCTGCGCCGCCGCGGCGTCCACACGCTCTTCGAGGGTGTTCTTGTAGTGGTCGCGGCAGGGGGTGCCGAGCGGGTCGGTCACGGACAGGGCGGAGCAGGTGGCGGCGACGTCCCCGAAGCCGAAGTCCGACGTGCCGAGGTTGTCGCCCGCGACGGTGAGCGTGACCAGGGCGGTGTCCCGCGTGACGGCGTCCAGTTGGGGGCCGTTGACCACGGCTCCGGCGTCCGTCTGCGCCGTGGTGAGCGCACTGACCTTCGCGCCCGCGCAGGTCACGTCCCGGTACGTGCTCGGGCCCAGGGACGCGGCGACGAGCCGGCCGTAGTCGTGGTCGGAGCGCATGCACAGGCCCGCGGACTGGGCGGGGATGCCGGCGCCGGCGGCGTACGAGTCCCCGAGCGCCACGTAGGCGCCGTCCGTCGAGGGCGCGGCGAGGGCGGTGGTGGTGGAGGCGGTCGCGAGGAGTACGCCACCGGCGAGGGCGGACGTCCAGCGCACGAGCGCCTTCGCGCCGCGGGCGGCCCGTGCGGTGTGCGGGTCCTCGGCGGCTGTCGTGCGCGGTGCGCGATGGCTGCGGTGCGTGTTCGGCGATGCGGCTCTGGGCACGGTTGCTCCTGGGGAGACGGGACGACGGAAGCACAACTCCGGTACCGGCCGGTAACGTTGCGGACATCGTCGTAGCCCCCCGCCCCGCGGACCATGTGCCCGCGCACAGCGGCACGACGGCCCCGTTGTCCCCGCGCACATCGCCTTCGCGCATGCCGACGCCCGTTTGTAACCTGCCGGTCATGAGCCGCACACCGCCACCACCCGCCGAGACCGCCCCCGTCGCGGCCGCGCTGCTCGGCCGCGCGCACGAGCTGGGCGCCCGCATGGCCCGCCGTATCCGCGCCGAGGTCGGCTACTACGGCGGCGAAGGTCCCGTCGCCTTCGAGGAGCTGACCGCCAGTTGCCGGCGCAACACCGAGCTGGTCTTCGGGCAGCTCGCCCACGGCTGTGCGGCCGGCATGGAGCCGGCGCAGGAGACGGGCCGCAGAGCGGCGCGCGAGGGAGCACCGCTGGGGGAGTTGCTGCACGCCTACCCGGTCGGCTCGGAGTTCCTGTGGTCCGAGCTGGCGTCCGCCGCCCGGGCCGCGGACGCCGTCACCACCGATATCCTCGTGGCCCTCGCGGCGTGGTGGGTGAACGAGGGCCTCGCGGCGGCGGCCAGCGACGCCTACCGCGAAACGGCCGCGGAACTGCTGCTGCAACGCGACCGCGAGCGCTCCGTGCTGGTCGAGGCCCTGTTCACGGGCATGCTGACCGACCGCACCACGCTCTGGGAAGCCGCCGACGCGCTCGGCCTGCCGGCCGAGGGCCCCTTCGTGGTCGTGGCGGCCGGTGTACCCGTGCCGGGCCATGAGGCGCTGCCCGGCATCGAGCCCCGGCTGCTCGCGGAGCGGATCCGTTCCGCCTGGCGGCTGCTGCCCGACCTCCAGGTCGGCATCATGGCCGTGCGCGGCCCGGACGCCGACGAGGCCGCCCTGCGCGTCCTCGGCGGTGTCGCCGCGGCCCGGGTGGGCGTCAGTCCTGCGTACCGCGCCCTGCGGGACACCCCCAGGGCCCTGCGGATGGCCCGCCTCGCGCTGGCCCGGGTACCGCGGGAGGCCGGGGGCGTCGTACGGTTCGACGACAGCCCGGTCGCCCTGATGGTGGCCGCGTCCGTGGACGAGGCCACCCGGATCGCCCGGACCGTCTTCGCGCGTGTGCTGGCCCTGCCCGACGAGGAACGCGGCAGACTGCTGGCGACCCTGGAGCAGTGGTACGCGGCCGGGGGCTCGGCGGCCGACGCGGCGCGGCAGCTCTACTGCCACCGCAACACCGTCCGCTACCGGCTGCGCCGCCTGGAGGAGTTGACCGGCCGCTCCCTCCAGGACCCCCGCGCGGTCGCGGAACTCTCGGTGGCCCTGCACGCCCTGCCGCTGCTCCCGCAGTCTCCCGAGGCGCCGTGAGCCGTGAACTGTGCGCCGTGAGCCGTGAGTTGCCGACCGGCTAACGCGCCGCCAGTTTCGCGTGGTCGACGTCGGGGAGCCAGTCGCGTCCCGGGGCGTACTCCAGCCAGCGGCGGGCGCGGCCGGTTTCGGCGAAGCCCCGCAGCAGGGTGTCGAGCAGCGGGTGACGGTAGGCGTCGTGCCAGGCCAGCGACCACGCGTACAGCGGGGTCGGATCGACCAGCGGGATGGCGCGCAGTCCCGAGTGGTCCGGCAGCGGCGCGTCGGCGGGGAAGAGGGTGAAGCCCTCGCAATCGGCGCGGACGTGCTGGAGGAGGTGATCGAGGCCCAGGTTGGGGCCGTCGTGCCGGCGCGTGATGCGGAACTCGTCGGCGAAACGGCACAGGAAGTCCAGGCGGCTCAGTTCGGCCGGGCTCCACAGCGCGCTGTCGCGCAGGTCGACGGGGCGCAGCGCGTCGGCGCCGGCCAGCGGATGGGACGGGCCGAGCACCACGTCGACGGGCTCCAGCCGTACCAGCCGCTGGGTCAGTCCCGCGTCCCGTCCCCCGGGCAGCGGATGCACGCGGCCGAAGCCGAGGTCCGTGTCACCGCGCAGCAGGGCCCGGGCGACCGACGGCCAGTCACGTCCCGGACCCGGCTCCCACCGCACCGGGCCGTCCGCCCGGACGGCGGCGGCGACGGTGCGCATCGGCGCGTACAGATGCCCCCAGATGTCGATCCGTACGGCCGCTCCCGCGCCGGTCACGGCCGCGACGGCGCGCTCGCCGGCCGCGAGCGCCTCGCGCGCGCCCGGCAGGAACCGCCCGCCCGCCTCGCTGAGCCGGACTCCGCCCTGGCGCTCGAAGAGCCGCACACCGAGCAGCTCCTCCAGCCGGGCCACGCGCTTGGACAACGCCTGCTGGCTGGTGCCCAGTTCCTCGGCGGCGCGCCCGAAGTGCAGCGTCCCGGCGGTGGTGACGAAGGCGCGGACCAGGGCGAGGTCGAGATCCATGCCGCTGACCATAGGCGACAACGCGGCGTTGTCGCCCGGTGGGTCCGGTTGTTGGCCGCTCCGGTGCCCGGACCGGTCAGATGGTTCCCGAGGCCGCACCCACCGCCGCACCGGCCGATGGTGCCGCAGGCCACCGAGGAGGACGACACCGATGAAAGCCTTTGTGCCGACCGGAGACCCCGCCGAGCCCGTCGTGCTCGCCGACGTCGCCGAGCCCACACCGCGCCCCGACGAGGCGCTGGTGAGGGTCGAGGCGTTCTCCGTGAACCGCGGTGAGACCTTCAAGCTGGAAAAGCCCCGCCCCGGTGACCGCCCCGGCAAGGACATCGCGGGGCTGGTGGTGCAGCCGGCCGCCGACGGCAGCGGGCCGAGCGGGATCACCCGGGTCGTCGGCCACCCCATGTCGGGCGGCTGGGCCGAGTACGTGACGGTGCCGACCAACGCCCTGGCCGAACTGCCCGACCGGGTCGGCACCGTTCAGGGCGCGGCCCTGCCCCTCGCGGGGCTCACCGCGCTGCGGCTGCTGCGCGCGGCCGGCCCCGTCGTGGGCCGCCGGATCCTGCTGACCGGCGCGTCCGGGGGCGTGGGCCACTACGTCACCGAGCTGGCGGCCGCCGCCGGGGCCCAGGTCACCGCCGTGACCCGGAACGCGGAGCGCGGCGCCCGGCTGGCCGCACTCGGCGCCGCCGACATCGTCCACGACGTCGCCGACGCCCGGGGCCCGTACGACATCGTGCTGGAGTCGACCGGCGGGCAGGCCCTCGCCACCGCTCTGGCCCGGCTCGCCCGGCGCGGCACCCTCGTCTGGTTCGGGCAGGCCGGGCGCAGGCCGGCGACGCTCGACTTCTTCGACTTCTTCGACGGTCCCGAATCGGCCGTCCTGCGTCACTTCCACTACCTCGACGCGGACACCCGCCTCGACGACGACCTGGCCGCGCTGGTCCGGCTGACCGCCGAGGGGCGGCTGCACCCGGAGATCGGCCGCGTCACGGACTGGGCCGACACCGCGACCACCCTCACCGACCTGCGCGACCGCCGCATCCGCGGCAAGGCCGTCCTCACGCTGTCCTGAACACCACAGCCCAACCGACCTCTTTCAGCAGCCAGTTCACGAACCACCGAAGGAGTACGACCATGACGACCGGCACCGACCCCAGGGCCGTGGTCATCCGCTACGTCGAGGCCGTCCGCGACGGCGACGCGGACGTCATCCACGACAGCTTCGCCGAGGACGCCACCTGGCACTACCCGGGCGACCTGCCCATCTCCAAGGTGTGGCACGGACGGGACCGGATCATCGGGGAGTTCCTCGGCGGCATGGGACCGGTCCTGGTGCCGGGCACCCTGGAGATCGAGCTGATCAGCACGATCGCCGAGGGCGACCGCGTGGTGGCCGAATGGACCTCCAAGGCCAGGACCGTGTACGGCGGGACGTACGACAACCGCTGCCTCGGCATCTACACCGTCCACGACGGCAAGATCACCTCTGTGGTCGAATACGCCGACACCCAGCATGTGGCCGCGACCCTCTTCCCCGGGCACGACGCCCGGTAAGTCACGCTCCGGCCGCTCCGGTCGGACGAGCCCGTGTGCCGGACACCGCCCGGCTGCGCCGGGCAGGGGCTTCAGAGTTCCTTGCGCATGAGGACGCACATCGTCTCGTACCGGCGGAGCGACCCGTCCGGGCCCTCCTCGTCCCAGGCATCCGGCTCACGGCCGTACGCGACGTAGCCCAGGCGCTCGTACAGGGCGCGGGCCCGCGGGTTGTCCTCCTCCACGGCGAGTTCCGCCGTACGCAGCCCACGGCCGACGATGCGTCGCTCGGCGGCCCGGATCAGCAGCGTGCCCAGTCCGCGGGACTGGAGCGCCGGCAGCACGGCGAGCTGCCAGATGGTCCCGGCGCCCGCGCGGACCCGGTAGTCGACGCCGCCGATCGCCACGGGCAGATCCGCCAGGGTGCACACCGCCAGGTAGTCCACCTCGCCCGCCGCCGCCCGCGTCAACTCCCGCTCCACCTGGCGCAGATGGGTGGCCGAGCCCGACCAGGTGCAGGCGGGCAGATCCCCGGGTGTCAGGTCGCGCACGCCGACGGGGAGGGCGAGGGTGGCGGGCAGCGGGGCTTCGTCCGGATCGGTCATGGGCGCGAGCATGGCGTCCGGGTTGACAGCGCGGCAACACATTTCCGCCGCGCTCCCCGTCCGGGCGGGAGCGGCGCGGCAATTCCGGGGTGGTCGCGGGGGCAGGTCCCGTACCGTGCCGGGATGGTGACTGTACGAGCGATGACGGAAGCCGACGTCGAGGCCGTGGCGGCGATACGGGTGACCGGCTGGAGGACCGCGTACGCCGGGATCGTGCCCCGGTCCTGCCTCGACCGGATGACGGTCGAGGCGGACGCGCGGCGACACCGGGAGCGCGTCACACAGCCGGGGAACGGCCGCACCGACCTGGTCGCGGTCGACACCGACGGGCGTGTGTCGGGCTGGGCCTGCCTGGGACCCTGCCGTGACGCCGACACCACTGCGGCCACCGGTGAGCTCTACGCCCTGTACGTGCAGCCTTCGCTCATCGGCTCGGGCATCGGCCGCACGCTGCTCCGGGCCGTGCACGCACACGCCCGCTCGCACGGCTTCGACCAGATGGTGCTCTGGGTCCTCACCGGCAACACCCCGGCACGCCGTTTCTACGCACGGGCCGGATACGTCGCCGACGGCGCCGTCCAGACCGACGAGTACGACGGGGTGTGCGTGCCCGAACTCCGCTACCGGCTGGCCGCCGACGCGCTCGGGCGGTCCGGCGGTGCACCGTGATCCAGCAGCCCGGCGATCAGGGCGCCGGCGGCGTAGCCGATGTCGCGCCAGAAGCGGTACGTGCCGAGGGCGAGGAAGTTGTTGACCAGGCCGACCTGGCTGGCGCCGCGCAGGGAGCGGCCGCGCCAGGAGGTGCGGGCGAAGGCGGCGGACAGGCCGGTGCTGTCGGTGCCGGGCAACGGCGCGCTGTGCCGGGCGAGCCCCTGCGGCTCGGGCTGCGGGAGAACTGGGTCCGGTTCACTCGCGCAGGGTGGGTGAGCGGACCGCCACGCGCCGAGAGGGCGTGCGCATCTCTCGGCGACGACGGCGCCACGGAGGTCACCCGTGAGGAACCGCACGCGCGCGTCGCCCCGGGCGGCGTGCTCGATGTGCGCCCGGCGGAGGAGCACCGGGCCGGACACATCCCCGGCGCGCTCTCCATCCCGGCGAACTGGCCGACCGCATCGCCGACTTGCCCCAGGACGCCGAGATCGTCGTCAACTGCCGTGGCGAGCACTGCGTCCTCGCTCACGACGTGGTCCGCCTGCTGACCGACCGAGGCCGGTGCGCGATCCGGCTCAATGACGGCATGCCGGAGTGGCGCCCGGCCGAGCTGCCCGTCGACACGGCGGACCTGAGGTGAGCGCCGTATCCCCGCCGCGGTCGGCGGGGCACAGGGCGGGAGCGGGCACACCGGGCGACTACTGTGCCGACAGACACACAGCAGTACATCCGGGACCGCACCGAGGAGAACGACGATGGCTCCTGCCGAGGCCGAGGTCGAGGCCACCTACGCCGTCACCGGCGCCACCGGCCGGCTGGGCGGACGCATCGCCCGCCGCCTGGCCGCCGCCGGCACCCCGCAGACCCTCCTGTGCCGTACCCCGGCCCGCGCACCGGAACTGCCCGGCGCGACCGCCGTACCCGGGGCCTACGGCGACCACGACGCCCTCGTCCGCGCCCTGCGCGGCACCGACCGTGTGCTGATGGTCTCCGCCTCGGAATCCCCGGACCGCGTCGCGCAGCACCGCACCTTCGTCGACGCGGCGGCCGAGGCGGGCGTCGCCCACCTGGTCTACATCTCCTTCTACGGTGCCGCACCCGACGCGACCTTCACCCTGGCCCGCGACCACTGGCACACCGAGCAGCACATCCGCGCCAGCGGCGTGCCCTTCACCTTCCTGCGCGACAACCTCTACGCCGACTTCATGCCCGGCCTGGTGGGCGAGGACGGCGCGCTGCGCGGCCCCGCCGGTGACGGCCGGGCCGCCGTGGTCGTGCAGGACGACATCGCGGACGCGGCCGTCGCGGTCCTGCGCGATCCGGGCCCGCACACCGGTCGTGCCTACGAACTGACCGGTCCCGAGGCGCTCACCCTCACCGAGGTGGCGGCGACGATCACGGCGGTCACCGGCCGCCCGGTCTCGTACGTCCCCGAGACCGTCGAGGAGGCCTACGCCTCCCGCGCGGGGTACGACGCTCCCGACTGGCAACTCGACGCCTGGGTCTCCACCTACACGGCGATCGCCGACGGCTCCCTCGCCGGGGTGACCACCGCCGTCCAGGACCTGACCGGCCACCCGGCCACCACGCTGGAGCACCTGTTGCGGGGGACGCCCGCCGTTCGCTAGCCGGCCTCTCGCTCCAGCACACGGCGGGCGGCCTCGGCCTCCGCCGCGGGCGGGGACAGTTCGTCGAGGGTGTCCAGCTCGTCGTCCGCTTCCAGTTCCCGTTCCCAGGCCGCCGCCAGCTGCTCCTGTTCCTGGCGGGGCCTGGCGCCGACCGTGTCCCGGTGTTCCGGATCCAGGGCCGCCATGAAGCGTTCGACCGAGTCCGAGGCCATACCGTGCTCCTTGTCGCGGGGAGGGAGAGTGCCACTTTCGGCCCAGCATGGCCAAGCGGGCCCACGCCCGCCTCCCGACACCACCTGGAAACACCCTGATGGCCCCGGCGCCTACCGGGCGGACCTGGCGTCGTGTGCGGCAACGGCCATGACGAGGACGGAGGCCAGGGCGATGCCGGCGCCGACGTACAACGGCGCCGTGTAGCCGAACAACGCCACCAGGCCGACCAGGACGTTCTTGCGGGGCAGCCGGGCCGTGGCCGCGGTGAGTGCGATCGCGCCGACCGCGACACTCAGCGCGTACCCGGAGATCAGCCGGCCCGCCGTCGCCTCGGACACCGCGAAACCCGACGCGATCTGCGGCAGCAGCCCGGCGATCAGGAACTCGGTGAGCCCGATGCCGAAACCGCCGAGTGCCGGCGCGACGAGCCCGCCCGGCATCCGCCCCCGGCCGGCCGTGCGGCCCGAATCGGTCATGCGGCGACCCTCACCCACCGGCCGGGAGCGCGTCCATGGACAAAGCCCCCCGCCTCTTGGACTGCCGCTGTGACGGGTCACCGACCGCTCTGTGACCCGTCATCAGGCGCGGGCGACCGGGGATTGGCACGATCGGTCACCATGACCGGCAGCGAGCAGCAGCCCGGGGAGACCACCCCGGCTTGGGACGACGAGCAGGACTTCACCGACGCGGACCGGGGGTTGATCGCCCGGCTGGAGCCCTGTGTGGTGCGGGACGCGCGAGGCGGGGTGGTGTGGGACGCGGACGCCTACGACTTCCTGGCGGCCGACTGCCCGCCGACCGCGCACCCCGCGCTGTGGCGGCAGAGCCGGCTCGTTGCCCGCCAGGGGCTGTACGAGGTCGTGCCCGGCATCTACCAGGTGCGCGGCCTGGACCTGTCGAACGTCACCTTCGCGGAGGGCGAGCGCGGAGTCGTCGTGATCGACCCGTTGATCAGCGCCGAGGTCGCCGCGGCCGCGCTCGCCCTGTACCGCGCACACCGCGGCGAGCGCCCCGTGACCGGCGTGATCTACACCCACTCCCACGTCGACCACTTCGGCGGCGTGCGCGGGGTCGTGGGTCCGGCCGACGTGGCCGCCGGCCGGGTGCCCGTCATCGCACCCGCCGGGTTCCTGGAGCACGCGGCCGGCGAGAACGTCTTCACGGGTACGGCGATGGCCCGCCGGGCGGCCTACATGTACGGGGCCGCGCTGCCCAAGGGACCGGCCGGGCAGATCGGTTGCGGGCTCGGGCTGACGACCTCGACCGGCAGCGTCGGCCTGATCGCGCCCACGGTCGACGTCACCGCCACCGGACAGACCGAGACCGTCGACGGGGTGCGGATCGTCTTCCAGCTCACGCCCGGCACCGAAGCCCCCGCGGAGATGAACCTCCACTTCCCGGACCTGCGGGTGCTGTGCGCCGCCGAGAACGCCTGCCACACCCTGCACAACGTGCTCACCCTGCGCGGGGCCCTCGTCCGCGATCCCAGCGCCTGGGCCAGGTATCTGACGGAGACGGTACGGCTGTTCGCCGCGGACACGGACGTCGTCTTCGCCTCCCACCACTGGCCGACCTGGGGCCAGGACCGCGTCGTGCGGTTCCTGGAGGAGCAGCGGGACGCGTACGCCTATCTGCACGACCAGTGCGTGCGGATGATCAATGCCGGATACACGGGCGCGGAGATCGCCGAGCAGTTGCGCTTCCCGCCGGCCCTCGAACGGGCCTGGCACGTCCGCGGCTACTACGGCTCCCTCAGCCACAACGCCAAGGCGGTGTACCAGCGTTACATGGGCTGGTTCGACGGCAACCCGGCGCACCTGTGGCAGCATCCGCCCACCGAGGCCGCGCGCCGGTACGTGGAGTTCATGGGCGGCGCTGACAGCGTGGTCGCCAAGGCGAGGACGTCGCACGAAGACGGTGATCTGCGGTGGGTCGCGGAGGTGCTGAACCATGTCCTGTTCGCCGATCCCGGGCACACCGAGGCCCGCGCTCTGCAGGCCGACACGTTCGAGCGGCTCGGCCAGGGCGCGGAGTGCGGACCCTGGCGCAACTTCTTCCTGACGGGCGCGGCCGAACTGCGCGGCGGCATCCTCGGCACACCGACCCGCGCCGCCCCGGACGTCCTGGCCGCCCTGACGGCCGAGCAGGTCTTCCGCTCCATGGCCGTACGCGTCAACGGCCCCCGCGCGGCCGAGGCCGGACGGCTGCTGCTGCGCTGGGAGTTCACCGACACCGGCGAGAAGTGGACGCTCCTGCTGTCCCGCGGCGCGCTCACCCCGATGCCCGGCGACGCCCCGCAGGGTGAGCAGCCCACCGCCGTACTGCGGCTGGCCCGTACCACTCTCGACGCCGTGCTGGTCGGGGCGACGACCTTCGCCGAGGAGATCGCGGGCGGAGCGGTGGACCTCGACGGCGATGCCGGGGCCCTGATCACCTTCGGATCGCTGCTGGACGCACCGGACCCGGACTTCGCGATCGTCACCCCGTGACGCCGGGGTCCGTCTCGCGCAGCAGCAGGGCCGCGAGGAGCAGCGCGGTGTCCCTCGGGCCGGCGAGGCGGACCCCGGTCAACTCCTGGATGCGGGCCAGCCGGTGGTCGACGGAGTTCGGGTGCAGGTTCAGCCGGCGGGCCGTGGCCCGGCGGTCCTGGCGCTCCTCCAGATGTGTGCGCAGGGTCTCGGCCAGTTCGGGCCGGCCGGCCAGCGGGTCGAGCAGGGCGGCGATCCGGTCGCTGCCCTCGCTGGGCCGGGACAGGTGGTACTCCAGCAGGACGTCGTCGAGCCGGTGCAGCCCGGGCGGGCGGCCGCACGCGGCCGCGACCCGCACCACCTCCGCGGCCAGCCGCGCCGCACGGGGTATGTCAGCGGTCCCGGCCGCCCCGGCCACGGCCAGCCGCACCCCCGCTCCCGCCGCCTCGCGGAGCAACTCCGTTGTCTGGGTGGGTGGTTCGGCGCCTCCCGGTACGACCGCGTGCCCTCCGTCGGCGCCGAGCAGGGCGGGTACGTCCGTGCCGAAGACCCGGTCCAGCACCGCCTGGACGCGCCGCACCAGCCGCCGTACCGTCACCGGGGAGCCCGGACTGCCGCCGGTGGGCGGCGAATCGGGGAAGCGCAGGCACAGCACCAGCGCGGGCCCGTCCGGCGTGGATGTGCCGGCGGGCGGGCGGCCCTCCAGCAGGGCGCGGGCCCGTGCGTGACGCCGCTCGTGGCGTCCGGCGGCGAGGGCGGTCCGCTCGTCGAGATAGCTCTCGGCGACGGCGCCCACGACCCGGTCGATCGAGGCGAACAGCGCTTCGGCGAGTTCGGCCAGGGCGTCCCGCTCATCGGGACGAGCGGTCTCCCGCAGCGCCCGGAACAGTTCCTGCCCGCCCAGCGTGTACGTGCGCAGCAGGAGGTGCAGCGGCATCCCCTCCTCGGCGCGCCGGGCCGCGCGCTCCTGGAAGTACTCCAGCGCGTCCGGCCCCGGCCGGCCGGTGGCCCCGCGCAGGAACAGCCGCATGCCGTGCCGGGCCGTCGCGGCGATCTCCACGTCCTTCACCTCGGCGGGCAGTTCGGGGTAGCCGCGCAGTTGCCCGAACACCTCGCGGGCCATGCGCCGGGCGAGCGCGTTCACCCGTGGCTCGCACCGGGCGGCGAGCGCCGCCGCGCCGGCGGACAGCTCCCGCGGACGACCGCCGGTCCGCCGCTCCCCGTCCTGTCCGTGCGCCATGGATCACCTCACCGCCGATGCCGGTCCGTCACAGTAGCCGGGCCGTACGGCCGTGCTGCCGGGGCCCGGCGGGTTCAGAGGAGTCGGAGCAGCCTGTCGGTGAACTCGGCGGTGGTCGCCGTACCCCCCAGGTCATGGGTGCGGACGTCGGTCCTGGCCAGGAGCGAGGCCACCGCGTCCGTGATGTGCTCGGCCGCGGCGGGGTGGCCCAGATGGTCGAGCATCATGGCCGCAGACCAGATCGCGCCCAGCGGATTGGCGATGCCCCGGCCCGCGATGTCGGGAGCGGAGCCGTGCACCGGCTCGAACATCGACGGGAACTCCCGCTCGGGGTTGAGGTTGGCCGCCGGGGCGATGCCGACCGAACCGGCGACCGCGGCCGCGAGATCGCTGAGGATGTCACCGAAGAGGTTGGAGGCGACCACGACGTCGAAGCGGGCGGGTTCCAGGACGAACTTGGCCGCGAGCGCGTCGATGTGCTCCTGGTCCCAGGTGACCTGAAGGAACCGGGCGGCCCGCTCGGCGACCAGCTCGTCCCAGAACGGCATGGTGTGCACGATGCCGTTCGACTTGGTCGCCGAGGTCAGCCGGCCGCCGCGCCGCGCGGCCAGCGCGAAGGCGAAGTCCACGACGCGGGTGACACCGGTCCGGGTGAACACGGCTTCCTGGACGGCCATTTCCTCGGGGAACCCACGGTTGAGACGGCCACCGGCCTCGCTGTACTCGCCTTCCACGTTCTCGCGTACGACGACGACATCGACCTCGCCCGCCCGCGCGCCGCGCACCGGGCTGCCCACGCCCTCGAAGACGCGGACGGGCCGGAGACTGACGTACTGCCGGAAGGCGCGACGGATCGGGATCAACAGGCCCCACAGCGACACATGGTCGGGCACCCCCGGGTGGCCCACCGCGCCCAGCAGGATCGCGTCCTTGTCGCGCAACCGGTCGATGCCGTCGGCGGGCATCATGGCGCCCTCGCGCAGATAGCGCTCGCAGGACCAGTCGTCGTACGACGTGTACGACAGGCCGAAGCCGTGGCGCCGGCTCACGACATCGAGAACCTGCCGTGCGGCGGGCAGCACCTCGGTGCCGATGCCGTCGCCGGGGATCAGGGCTATGCGGTGGTTCGTCATGCCGTCGATTGCAGCAGGGCGGTTCGCCGGGCGTCCAAGACGCGCTGCGGATCTGCCTTATAGGCCGGACCTATCAGCTGCCGGCGTCGCGGGTGGCCGTCGTGACGAACGCGACGGCCGCGGGGGACAGGATCCCCCGGCGGCTGACGAGGGCGACGTCCAGCGTCGTGCGCGGCTCGATGTCCAGGACGCGGGCACCGAGGGCCCGGGCGACGTCCCGCCAGGAATCCGTGACCACGGCGAGCCCGACCCCGGCCAGCACCAGGGGCAGCAGCGCCACCCGGTGCTCGGTCTCGGCGGCGACCGCGACGTCGATGCCCCGCGCGCGCAGCCCGTCGACGTAGGCGCGCATCCCGGTCCCCGGCTGACCGACGATCAGTCGCTGTCCGGCCAGTTCATGGCACTGCACCGCCGTCCGGCCCGCGAACGGACCGTCGCCCGGCACCACCAGCACGAAACGCTGACTCCCCAGCGCGTGCGCGACGACGGCCTCCGTGCCGCGGACCGGGCCGGCGGACGCCAGCAGTCCCAGCTCCACGGCACCCGTACGCACCAGGTCGATGACCTCGCGCGTGGTGAACGCCGCCTTCACCGCGACCGACACGCCGGGGTACCGCCGGCTGAAGTCCCGCACCAGGGTGGTGAGCGGCTCCACCGCCTGGGACGGCATCGAGGCCACGTCCAGTCGTCCCTCCCGCAGTTCCTGCACGGCCGCGACGCTCGCGCGTGCCGTCTCCAGGCCGCGCACGGCCTCCCGGGCAGGCTCGATCAGTGCCTTTCCCGCCTCGGTGAGGACCGCCCGGCGCCCGATGCGATGGAAGAGCTGGGAGCCGAGATCACGCTCCAGCGTGCGCACGGCCTGGGACAGCGAGGGCTGCGACACGTAGAGGGCCGAGGCCGCGCGGTTGAAGCCCCCGCGATCGACGATCGCCAGGAAGTACTCCAGCTGCCTGATGTCCATGCGTGTCGTGTGCTCCTCGTCCCCGGTGGCGTCCCCGCGGGTTCTGTGCGGCGTTCCGTGTGCCACGGACATCCTCTACCGCGTCGTCACGGAGGCGGCGAACGCCGTATAGGCCGTCAGCAGGAAGGCGAGGGTGGCCGGTGTGACGGTCAGGGCGGCGCGCATCATCGCCGCCGCGGCCTGTGCGCCGGTCGCGCGATGGGTCGAGGGGGCCATCACGGCCAGCAGCACGGGGAGCGCGGCGAGGATGCCGCCGGCGAACGAGCCGAGCGCGGCCGCGGCGTGCACGGCGAGCAGCACGGTCGTGGCGGACACCGCCATCCGCACCGGTATCTCCCAGCTCCGGACCGCGCGTTGGGGCCGATGCGCCGGGGCCGGGGCGGGCCAGGCCCGCAGACCGGCGAAAGCCAGGGCGAGGGCCGATGCAGCCGTCAGCCAGACGTCGGTGCACAGCGCGGCGATCAGGCCCGCCGCGGCCGCGCAGGACACAGCCGCCGTCAGGGTGCGCGCCGGGCGCAGGAAGGGGGCGAGCCGGCCGTAGGCGAGGCAGAAGGCCGCGACGACGAGCTGCGCAGCGACGTTGCCGCGTGCCGCATGTGCCGCCGCCGCGCTTCCGCCGCTGAGCCAGATGAGCAGCAGGAACGGCCCGGACGTCGTGGGCGCGCCCAGCAGGAGCCCGCCGCGGCGCGGGCCCGAACGCCGGGCGACGACGGAGACGAGGAGGACGAGGGAGGGGGCGAGGGCGGTGCGGAGCAGCAGTATCTCCATGCCCGCGAGCCTGGCACCGGAAGCGCCGACTTTGGCTCGGACTTCTCGGCGATATGCGGGATGATGCCGTGAATATCTCGGCCGTATCCAGCTCTCCCCGAGTATTTGTAGCATGGCGCCATGGACCGCATCGACCGGCAGATCCTCACGATCCTCCTCACCGACGGCCGCGCCACCTACCAGGAGCTGGGGCGTCAGGTCCGCCTGTCGGCCAACACCGTCGCCGACCGCGTACGCCGGCTCCAGGCGGCCGGTGTCGTGCGCGGATACCGCGCCGAACTGAACCTGGCGGCGTTCGGGCGCGGGATGGAACTGCTCAGCGACATCCGGCTGCGCGAGGGCGTGGACCGCACGGCCTTCGAGGAGCAGCTGCCCGACGTGCCGCAGGTCGTCGGCGCGATGCGGCTGACCGGGGACTACGACTACCAGCTGCGCGTGGCCTGCACCGACGCCCGCGAGTTCGAGACGGTCATCGACCGGCTCAAAGCCGACTTCGGCGTACGGGAGTTGAGGAGCCGGCTCCTGCTGCACGAGGTCCCGCTGGGTCCGGACCGTGTGCTGGAACCCTGAGTGACCGGCTGCCGACGGCGGCCGCGACGAGGAGCGCGGCGAGGGCGGTGAGGCTGATCCCGCGCCAGCCGAGGGCGTCGAGGAGCGGCGCGGCGACGGCGGTGCCGACGGCGCCGCTGGTGAAGTACAGCACGAGGTAGACGCTGCTGAGGCTGCCCGCCCGGTCGGGGGCGAGGGCGATGATCCGGCTCTGGTTGGCGGCCTGCGCGGCGAAGCACCCGGCGTCGAACACCGCGAGTGCGAGGGCGGTGACCAGCGGGTTGCCGAGCCCGCTGGCGAGCAGCGCGGTGCCCGCCGCCGCGGCCAGCATGCTCGCGACGATCACCGTGCCCGGGGCGTACCGGTCGGTGAGGCGGCCGGTCAGCGGGAGCGCCGCGAAGCCGAGCAGTCCGGCCAGGCTGTACAGGCCGATGGCGCCCGGGCCGAGGGAGTGGGGCGGCTGGGCGAGCGCGAGGGCGAGCGTGACCCAGATCAGGTTGAAGGCGAAGTACCACAGCCCGCCGGTGGCCACCGCGCGGCGCAGTTCGGGGAACCGGCGCAGCAGCGGCGGGAGCGAGGCGAGCGCGGCCCGGTAACCGCGCTCGGCATGCGGCCGCTGCCGCGGCAGCAGCGTGGCGGCGGCGATGGCGCCGAGCAGCGCGAGCACGGCGAAGACGAGGAGCATCCGCCGCCACCCGATGGCTCCGCCGAGCGCCCCGCCCGCCAGCCGGCTGAGCAGGATACCGGCCGACATGCCGGCGGCCACCGTGGCAACTCCCGTTCCTCGGCGTCCTGTTGGCGCGTGCCGGCCCGCGATGCTGCTGGCCTGCGCAGCGACGCTCGCGGCCGCGCCGATGAGCAGATAGGCGGCGAGGAGCACGCCCGCGCCGGGTGCCGCCGCGGCCAGGGCGAGGGCGGCGGCCAGCGCGGTCAGCTGGATGCCGACCAGGCGGTTGGGGGCGAGGCGGTCGGTGAGGGGCAGCAGGAGGGCGAACCCGGTCATGCAGCCGGTGAGCGCGGCGGTCGGCACCAGTCCGATCACGGCGAGCGGCACGTCCAAGTCGGATGCCACGGTGGTGAGTTCGGGCTGGATGGCGTAGTTGTTCGCGATCGCCGTACCGGCTGTGGCGGCCAGCAGGAGCGTGCCGCCGCGGGGGAGCGGCCCGGTCACGGCGTGGTGCCGCGGGTCAGGACGACGGCGTAACGGCACTCGGAGTCCGAGGTGTTGGCGAAGACGCGCTCGGCGGGCTCACCCAGCTCGATGGTGTCGCCCGCCTCCAGCTCATGGACCGTGTCGCCGTCATGGAAGGTCAGCCGGCCGTCGAGGACCCAGACGACCTGGCGTACGAAGGCGAAGGCGGCGGCCGGATACGGCACGCGCGCGCCGGCCGGCAGCCGGATCTCGGCGATCTCCGCCGGGAAGCGCGGACCGGTGATCTGGCGGCGCCGGTATCCGGTCGCGGGGTCGCGCCACTCGGCCGTGTCCGCGGGCCTCCGCACGCCCGTCGCGCCCTCGGCGGTCTCGCGCGCGGTGCCCTCCGGCGCCCCCTCGGCGAGGGCGAGCAGGGAGGCGACGCTGAGCTGGAAGGCCGCGGACAGCTTGCCCAGGACGACCGCCGTGGGGCTGCTCTCCGCGCGCTCGATCCGGCTGATCATCGCTTGGGACACGCCGGAGGCGTCGGCGAGCTGGGCCAGCGTCCAGCGGCGGCGTTCCCGCTCGGTGCGGACGCGGGCCGCGATCTGCCCCACCAGAGGTTCTACTATGTTGGACATGGCTTCAATATACGCAAGAAGCGCGGCGGCCGTGCCGGTGCGCCCCGCCCGGCCCGACGACGTGGCGGCCATCCGCGCGATCCGCAACCACGCGATCGAGCACTCGACGGCCCTGTGGACCCGGACCCCGCAGACCCCGGAGCAGGCGGTCACCTGGCTCGCCGCCCATCTGGAGCGCGGCTCGGCGTTCGTCGCCGAGGTCGGCGGCGAGGTCGCCGGGTTCGCGGCCTACGGCCCCTGGCGGGAGCTGGACGGCTACCGGCACACGGTGGAGAACTCGGTCTACGTCCGCGAGGACCGGCACGGGCTCGGCATCGGATCCGCGCTGCTGACCGCCCTCATCACGGCCGCGCGCGAGGCCGGCCATCACGTGATGATCGCCGGAATCGAAGCCGGGAACACCCCCTCGATCCGGCTGCACGAACGCTTCGGGTTCCAGGTCGCCGGCACGCTCCCGGAGGTCGGCACCAAGTTCGGCCGCTGGCTCGACCTGACGCTCATGCGACTGCCCCTGTCCTGAGCCCGTCGAGCACGTGCTGCCGGCGACGACGTCACGTGGTCTGGGCCGGGATCCGGACACGGACCCCGTAGCCGCCGTCCGGGGTCGGGCCGGCGGAGAACGTGCCGTGCAGGATCTCGGCGCGCTCCCGCAGCCCGACCAGGCCCTGCCGCGAGCCGGGCAGGGGCAGGGACGGGCGGGTGGGGCGGCTGTTGGTGACGGTGACACCGACGTCGTCGCCCTCGCACCAGAGCTTCACGGTCGCCCCGGCTCCAGGAGCGTGCTTGCGCACGTTCGTCAGGGCTTCCTGCACGGTGCGGTAGATCGCCCGCTGGGCGGGTGTGCTGACCGTGTCGGGCAGCACACCGGTCAGCTCCGCGTCGATGCCGCTCGTCGCGACCAGCTTGCGGATGTCGGCCAGCGTGGGCTGCGGTGTCAGCTCGGTGGCGCGGCCACCGGAGGCGCGCAGCAGGGTGACCATGTTCCTCAGTTCGTCCAGCGTGGAGACGCTCAGCGAACGGATGGTGCGGGCGGCCTCCCGGGCTTCCGTGTCCCTGGCCCCGACCTGAAGCGCACCGGCCTGGACGGCGATCAGGCTCACCTGGTGCGAGACGACGTCGTGCATCTCCCGGGCCAGCTGGGCGCGTTCCCGGGCGAGCACGGCCTGGGCGTGCAGGGCCCGCTCGTGCTCCCTGGCCTCCTCGATCTCGGCCAGGCGCTGGGACAAGTCCCGCCGCGCCTGCACCAGTTGACCGAACAGTACGGGCGCGGCGGTGCCCGCGAGGGTGTAGACGAACTGGATCAGCGTCCAGGTGCGGTCGCGCGAGTCCGGGTCGTGCCAGGGCCAGGGCGCGGCGGAGGCCGCCGCCATCAGCACGGCGCACGCTCCCAACAGACGGCGGTCGCGCCTCCGTTCGGCGAGGGCGAACAGGGCCGCGAGCGGGGCCACGACGAGGTCCCCGACCACCGCGGCCGGCACCGTGAGCAGGACGACGACGAGCGGGACGTAGCGCCGCAGCGCGAGGGCGGCACAGGCCAGGGCGGCGAGACCCACCTCGGGCCACGAGCTGTCCGAGACCGCGAGCCAGGCGTCCCCGGCCGCCACGGCGACGAGCCCGGCGTCCCGCACGGGCGCCGGAACCCGTGCCCAGCCGGTCCGGCGGCCGCTCACCGGCCGGGTCACCGCTCTGCCCTCGGCCTGCGCCGTTCGTCCAGGAGCCGGGCGCGCTGGGCGATGAGCGCGGCCTGGATACGGCCGGTCACGCGCAGCTTGGCGAAGATCGCGCTCAGATGATCCTTCACCGTGCCGGCGCTCAGATGCAGACGCGTCCCTATGTCGGCGTTCGACAGCCCCTCCGCGACCAGCGTCAGCACATCGCGTTCGCGTGCGGTCAGCCGCTCCACCCGGGCCGACTCCTCGGCCTCCTCGGCGTTCACCGCCTCGGCACCGGGGTGGCCGAGCAGCAGGGCACGGGACGCCTTGGGGGACATGACGATGCCGCCCGCGGCGAGCGTGCGCACCATCTGGGCCAGCTGTTCCGGCTCGGTGTCCTTGAGCAGGAAGCCGGCCGCCCCGTGACGCAGCGCCGCGAGCACATACTCGTCGGTGTCGAACGTCGTCAGCATCGCCACCACGGGCCCGTCCGGGAGCCCCCGCACCTCACGCAGCACGGTGAGTCCGTCGACGTCCGGCATGCGGATGTCCAGCAGGACGACGTCCGGACGCGCGTCGCGGACCCGGGCCACGGCGTCGGCGCCGCCGGCCGTCGCGACCACCTCGATGTCGTCGGCGGCGTTCAGGATGAGCTGGAAGCCGGAGCGGACGAGGGCCTCGTCGTCCACCACCACGACCCGGATCACATGCACCCCGTCCCGCTCCTGTCCGACCTGTCCGTACGCCTACGACCTTAAGAGGGCCCGGCCGCCACCAGGGTTGCCCCGGTGGGCGGAACCAGCCGATCGGGGGGTGTCCTCCCGCCGCCCGGCGGGGGCGGCCCGGCCGGGCGACGGATACCGCACGGGCCGGGTCCGGTCCCAGGCTGGACGCATGACGCACAGCACAGAGGCGCCGGCGGCGGACGCCCGGTGAGGGGACAGCTCGGCGGCGGAAAGGAGGCCGTCTTCCTGATCATCGTGGCGTCGGCCGCGGTCCTGGGAGTGCTCCGGCCCGACCTGTACGCCGCCCTCACCCACCGCGCCGCGACAGCGATCGCCGGAATGTTCGGCTGAACCCGCCACGAAGAGACCCATGAAGATCACTTTCCTGCTCTACGACGCCTACCGCACCAGTGGCACGGTCCGCGCCACGATCAACCTCGCCGGCGCCCTCGCCGACCGGCACGACGTGGAGATCGTCTCCTGCCACCGCACCGCCGACCACCCCCGCCCGGCACCGCCGCCCCGCGTGCGGATACGCGCCCTGGTGGACCTGCGGCCCGCCTCCCGGCACTACGCGGGCACCGCCGCCGAGCAGCGGACCCCGGGCACCGTGTGCCCCCACGACACGGTGCACGACGGCCCGACGCCGCCCAGCGGACTCGGCGAGGCGAGGCTCGCGGCCCACCTGAAGGACAGCGACGCCGACGTGGTGATCGCGACCGGCCCGTACCTGACCTGCTTCCTGGCCGAGCACGGCCGCCCCGACCAGCTGCGCATCGGCCAGGAACACGCCGCCCGCGACCTCCGCCCGGACGCGCTCAGGGACGACCTCGACGCGGCCGTACCCCTGCTCGACGCCTACGTGACCGTGTCCGCCGCGGACGCGCGCGCCCACCGCCGGGCGCTGCCCTCCGCGCCGACGCGCCTCACCGCCATCCCCGTCTGCATCCCCGAGCCCTGTGCGGAACCCTCGACCGGGATGTCGCGGACCGTGGTGGCAGCGGGACGGCTCACGCCGGCCGGACAGTACGACCGGCTCCTCGACGCCTTCGCCAAGGTCGTGGCCGTACACCCGGACTGGACCCTGCGCGTCTACGGCCACGGTCGCGAGCGCGGCCGCCTGCGCCGTCGTATCGACGAACTCGCCCTGCACGACAACGTCCTGCTGATGGGCGCGCGCACGCCCATGGAACCGGAGTGGGCCAAGGGCGCCATCGCCGTCGTGCCGCACCGCACCGAAGCCTCCGGCACGACCCTCCTGACGGCGATGAGCTGCGGGGTGCCCGTGGTGAGCACCGACCGCGACCACGCGCCCCGCGAGATCATCACGCACGGCGAGGACGGCCTGCTCGTCCCGGCGCAGGGAGCCGTCGAGGACGCCCTCGCCGACGCGGTGTGCCGCCTGATCGAGAACGACGCCGAGCGCCGGCGGATGGCCGCCGCGGCCCGCCGGACCTCCGTACGCTTCCGTCCCCGGCACATCGCCGCGCAGTACGACGCCCTCTTCCTCGACCTCGCGCCGGAACTCGCCTCCCGCGGCGGGCACGGCCGACGGCCGCGCGCGGCACACCGTGACACCGACGGCGGCCGCCCCCTGTGGCGCCGTGCGCTGGAACTGGTCGGCCTGGCCGGATTCGGCTCGCCGGTCCGGGTCGGCTGCCGGGTCCTGCCCGACGGCTCGCTCGCCTTCCACACCGCCGACCCCGCCCTCGCACCCGACGCCTGGCAACTCGTCCTGCGCCTGCGGGACACAGCGGCGGCGGGCGAGGCGGTGAGAGTGCGCCTGGAGTCCCGGGCGGCGGAGGCCGGAACGTCCTTGGAGGCGAAGCTGGACAAGGGATCGTGTGCCCTCACCGAAGGACACTGGGACGCCTTCGTCCAGCACGTCAGCGGCAACAAGTCGCGCCCGGTCCTCGCGGGGCCGGTCGAAACGGCACGGCTCCTGGACCCCGCCGCGCGCCGCCCGGCCGACGCGGGATGCACCGCGTGGATCCCGTACCGGGCACCGGACGGCGGCCTGGCCCTGCGCACCTGGCACCGACCGGCCCATGCGGAGGTGTCGTCGATCGCCGCCGGCGACACGGCGATCCGGCTGACCGGCTCGCTCCACGGCAGCGTCGCCCGCGCCCACCACTACCGGTTCCGGGCCCGGCTCCGGGGCCGGCACGCATGGGCCTTCGACGGGCGGTGCTACGTCGATCCGTACGGCGACTTCGAGATCGGCATCCCCCTCGCCGCCGTGGCCGAGCACCATCCCGGCGGTCAGGCACGGTGGGAGCTGCGCCTGAGCGCGTACGGCGGCCCCGAGGTCCGGCTCGGCATGCTGACCGGAGACCTCGCGGACCGCCGCGACGTCACCTCGTTCCCGACGGCCTCGTACGCGGGGCCCGAAGGCCGCGTGACCGTCGAGCCCTGTCTGACACAGGACCACGAACTCGCCCTCGTCAGCTCCCTCGCCCCGGGCGGAAGTTCCGCACCGGAGTAGGCCGTGCGTGCGCGCACGGGCCTGAGACGTGTCCCCTGGCGTCGTCCTGGTCACCCCCGTCCGTCGTCAGCGTGCCGCGGCGCGTGTCCCGCCGCCACCCATGCGTGCACGACCGTCACGGGCACATGTCCGTCGGCGGCGATCACGTGCTCGGGTACGCCCGTCAGCCACGCGGCGAGGGCGGCTCGGCGCAGACGGGCGGTGCGGGTGGCGAGGCCCGCCCGTAGAGCGCTCGCGGAGCCGGCGGTCAACCGCGGGGCGTCCTCGGCCAGTTGGCGGGCGGCCCGGCGGACGGCGTGGCGGGCGCGCCGGGCGTCGAGGTCGCTCATGCCACCGCCTCCCGCTCCGCGTCGAGCGAGGTGTCGTCCAGGTGCCAGTGCAGGTCACGTACGCCTGGTTCCAGGGAGAGCCGGGCGATGAGCTGTTCCAGCGCCCGGGCGGGGTCGCCGTTCAGGGCGACGGCCGCCCGCAGGCTGGTGCCGCCCTCGACGTCGCGCCGTACCCGCAGCCCGGTGGGTGCGAGGCCGTCGCCCGCGAGAGCCTGGGACAGCAGCGCGCGCACATGTGTCTCGTCGGCGCGCTCGCAGACCAGGTGGACGGTGGCGCGTACGCCCTCGTTGTCGGGGTCGCGCTGCGGCACGCGGTCGATCAGCCGGCCCGCGGGACGCAGGAACGCGTGCACGCCGAGGACGGTGGCCGTCGCGATCGCGCACAGCGCCAGCCGGCCGGAGGCGGCGAGCACGCCGACCGCCGCCGAACACCACAGCGTGGCGGCGGTGTTGAGGCCGCGCACGCCACCGCCCTCGCGCAGGATGACGCCGCCGCCGAGGAATCCGATGCCGGAGACGACGTAGGAGGCGACCCGGGTGGGGCTGCCGGGGTCGCCGACGGCCTCGCTGTAGAGGACGAACAGCGTGGCGCCGACGGCCACCAGGGCGTTGGTGCGCAGCCCGGCCATCCGGGCGCGCCACTGGCGCTCCACGCCGATCAGAGCACCACAGGCGACGCCGACGGCGAGCCGGAGAACGAAGTCGAAAGTGGTCAGGTTCGCCATGGGAACCTCCCCTCGCCCCGCCGCGGCGGGACAGGTCGAGGGCATGGCGGCCGTCCGCCCGGCCGTACCGCCGGGGGGTGGGCTACCGGATGCCCGAGGAGTCGGGGGACATGGGACTGGGGGGCCGGTCGGGGCCCGGACTGCTGCTGGGATCCATGCCGCTCACCTCCTCCTCGACGCTTTCTCTATATTTGCACATATGTGCAACTAGTGTCGCTCCGGAACGCCACCGGACGTCCTGCGCATGACCGGCTACCATACTTGCATGGAAGCGCAAGTAGCGTCGTGGGACGAGGAGCGGGCCGGGCGATCGGTGGCCGTGCTCAAGGCGGTTGCCGACCCCTCGCGCTACCGGCTGCTCTGGGCGCTGAGCGAGCGGGAACTGCCGGTCAGCAGGCTCGCCGAGCTGATCGAGGCGCATGTCGCGGCCACCTCCCAGCACCTGGCGAAACTGCGCTCGGCCGGACTGGTGACCTCGCGGCGCGAGGGCACGCGCATCTTCTACCGGGCCACGGGTCCGCAGGTGCGGGCGCTGCTGGAGAGCGCGGTGCTGGTCACGGACGAGGCGGTGGCCGCCGGGGAGGCCGGGCCGGCCGGCGCTGGGGAGGCGGTCGTCGCGCAGGAGCGCGGTGCCCCCGCACGCGCGGCCGGGGTCCGGCGCACGGCCACGGAACACTGACCCACGGAACGCTCACGCACGGAACGCCGGTGCCGCCGGTTGCGGCGCGTGCTCAGTCCCGCCGCGTACCGGTCGCGGCCAGGCGTGAGTCGTCGCTCTCGTCGAGGTGGTACTCCTGCGGCTCGGCGTCGTAGGAGTACAGCTCGGCGTAGCGGCCCCAGTCCGTGGCCGTCTCCAGCTGGCGGGTGACCTGCTCGGCGGTGAAATGGTGGGCGAGCAGATCGCGGAAGAACCCGGCGCGCAGGGTGCCGCCCGAGTTGTTCCGCAGGCTCTGCGTGATCAGCGTGACCAGTGGGGCGCGCTGCACGGCCTCGGCGAAGATCTTCTTCGACTCCTGTACGTCGGCGCCCGCGAACGCCGTACCGGTGTCGGTCAGCAGCAGGTCGTCCCCGCTGAGCGTGGTGAAGCCGAGCAGGTCGAGCGCGTCGACCTGGGGCAGCAAGTCATCCACCGCCAGGCCGAGCTCGTCGGCGAGGTCGGCGAGGTCGCAGCGGCCGCCGCGGTCGAGCACCAGCTCCGCGAGCCCGGACAGCCCGTCGACACTGGCCGACGGCAGCGGGGCGTTCGCGGGGGTGCGCTTCTCCAGCTCCACCGCCTCCTGCCGGCCGGGGACGCGGCCTTCCTTCTGGCGGCCGGTCATGGTCCGGTAGACGCGGTCGACAAGGTCGTCGAAGGCGGCCGAGTTACGGTCCCGGGGCCGCTCCAGGCCGACGTCGAAGACCTCGCGGATCGTGCCGTACGGGCGGGCGCCCAGGACGACGATCCGGTCGGCCATCAGCACGGCCTCCTCGATGTTGTGGGTGACCAGCACGATGGCGCGGGTCGGGAACTGGCCGGACTCCCACAGCTCCATCAGCTCGCCGCGCAGGTTCTCGGCGGTCAGCACGTCGAGGGCGGAGAACGGCTCGTCCATCATCAGCACGTCCGGCTCCACGACGAGGGCGCGCGCGAAGCCGACGCGCTGGCGCATACCGCCGGAAAGCTCTTTGGGGTACGCCGACTCGAAACCGTCGAGGCCGATCAGGTCGATGGCCTGCCGGGCGGCGTCGGCACGCTCGGCGGCCGGAACTCCCTTGGCCTCCAGGCCCAGTTCGACGTTCTGCTGGACGGTCAGCCAGGGCAGCAGCGCGAAGGTCTGGAACACCATGGCCGTACCCGGATTGGCGCCGGTGAGCGGGGTGCCCCGGTAGGCGACGGTGCCGGAACTGGCCGGCACGAGCCCGGCCAGGCAGCGCAGCAGGGTGGACTTGCCGGAGCCCGACTTGCCGAGCAGGGCGACGACCTCGCCCGCGCGGACCTGGAGGTCGATGCCGGACAGGACCGGCAGCTCGCCGTCGGCACCCGCGTACGACTTGGTCAGGCCGGAGGTCTCCAGCAGCAGCTCGCCGTCGGCGGGCCGGCGGGGCGTGTCGGCGGTCAGGTGGGCGAGGCCCGCCCGGGCCCGGCGGTCGGCGCGCAGGCCGCGCAGTACGTTCAGCACCATGACGTGCTCCAAATGCTTGTGAAAGAAGGGAAGTTCAGAGGGAGTAGCGGGTCTCGGCCAGCCGGTACAGGCGGCGCCACACCAGTCGGTTCAGCCCGACGACGTACAGGCTCATCACCGCGACACCGGCGAGCAGATGCGGATAGTCGCCACTCTCCGTGGCCTGCGCGATGTACGCGCCGAGGCCCGTCGCCGTGAGGGTGGTGCCGCCGAAGGTGACGACCTCGGAGACGATCGAGGCGTTCCAGGCGCCGCCGGACGCCGTGATCCCGCCGGTGACGTAGGACGGGAAGATCCCCGGGATGATCAGTCGCCGCCACCGCTGCCGGCCGGTGACGCCCAGGTCGTCCATGGCCTCGCGCAGATCGCTGGGGATGGCCATGGCGCCGGCGATGGTGTTGAACAGGATGTACCACTGGGCGCCGAGCGCCATCAGCAGCGTGCCGCCGATGTTGATGGACAGGCCGGTCCGCAGGAAGAACCAGACGGCGAGCGGGAAGAGGAAGTTGGCCGGGAAGGACGCCAGGATCTGCACGACCGGCTGGGCGATCCGGGTCAGCCGGGGCGAGAACCCGATCTTCACGCCGATCGGCACCCAGACGACGGTGGCGAGCGCGACCAGCACCACGACGCGGGCGAGGGTGGCGAGGCCGAGCAGCAGCGGCTCGCCGAACACGCCGAGGCCGGTGCGGTCGTGGAGGTAGTGGCCGAGGTCGAGCAGACCCCACACGATCAGCCCGCCGGCGACGAGTGTGAAGACGACGTCGCCGGTGCGCTGCCGGGTCCGGCCGACGACGAGCGGTCGGTCGTCGCGGCCGAGGACGCGGCCCGCCGTGCTCAGCGCGCGTCCCACCGGGCGCAGCACCCGGCCGAGCAACCGCGGCCAGTGCGAGCGGCGCAGGAGGTCCAGTACGACGGACCGCTGCACCTCGCTCGCCTCGGACTGCTCGTTCTTGAACTTCTCCGCCCACGCGGTCAGCGGCCGCCAGAACAGGAAGTTCACGCCGATCACCATCACAGCCATGGTGAGGATGGCCCAGCCGACCTTGCCGAGGTCGCCGTCGGTGATGGCGGCACCGGCGTAGGAGCCGACGCCGGGCAGCGCGTACTGCTGGTTGTTGACGCTGATCGCCTCCGAGGCCACCAGGAAGAACCAGCCGCCGCCGAAGCTCATCATGCCGTTCCAGACCAGGCCGATCATCCCGGCCGGCACCTCCACCTTCCAGAACCGCATCCAGCGGGTGAACCCGAACGACCGTGACAGCTCGTCGAGTTCACGCGGCAGGGAGGTGAGGGAGGAGTAGAAGGCGAACGTCATGTTCCACGCCTGCGAGGTGAAGATCGCGAAGATCGACGCGCACTCCAGCCCCAGCATCGAGCCGGGGAACAGGGCGATGAACCCGGTCACCGCCACGGTCAGGAAGCCCAGCACCGGCACCGACTGGAGGATGTCCAGGGCCGGGACGAGGATCCGCTCCAGCCGCCTGCTCTTGGCGGCGGCACAGGCGTAGCCGAAGGTGAACACGATCGACACCGCGAGCGCGGCGAACATCCGCAGCAGCGAGCGGGCCGCGTCGTACGGCAGCTGTGCCGGATCGGTGTCGACATGGACGTTCTGGTGGGTGTTGAAGGCGACGGTGGTGCCGTGCCCCACGCGCAGCACCACGTACAGGAGCACCAGCACGGCCGCCGCCACGGCCGCGTCCACCCAGGAAAGACGGGACAGCCGCCCGGGCAGGCGCGCCACCAGCGGTGTGCGCTCCGCCCTCTCGGCGGGCCTGTTGTCCGTACGGATCGACATCACGAAGACCTCCGCCCCCACTCTGGGCACGCCGGCACGCCCGGCCGCGGCCAACGCACCGACGGCAGGACAGGGGTCACCCAGGCAGCATGGGAAATACAGGTAAGTAAGTGGAACCGTCGGGGCGGTCATGGCCCCGGCCGGTGAACGTCAGAAAGTCAGCGCATGCCCCGGAGGCAGCGCGGACTGGGAGGGTCTGCACCCATGGCTGCCTCCGTTCCGTGATGTGGCTGTGCCCCGCCCGTGCTCGGCACGCGCACAGGGCCCGACTCCATGAGTGTGCCCCTTGTTGCATCGATACGCAAATATGCAGGCCGGCGTCGCGACCGGGACGGCGACGGCGGCGAGGGCGCCGTAGCAGGCGAACGTCGCCCCGAAACTCGGCACGGTGCGCCTGAGCCCGAGCGGATCCGCTATGTGCGACCGCACGCGGGCGTCCTCGGTGAACAGCGGTACGACCCGCGCTGCGCGGCGTGGTGCGCTGTCAGTCCCGTCCCATCCCGGGCCGGGCTGCCGCGAAGGTATGCACGGCCCGGACCGCGACCTTGGCGAGGACGGTGCCGGCGAGCGGGATACCGACGATGCCCAGCGTCCACACATGTCGGACGTCGGGCCTGCCGGGGCGCAGGGAGCGGCCGGCCGGCACCGTGGCGCCGCGTGACGAACGGCGCCACGCCGCGCAGCGCACCCGCCACCGTGCCGGTGGCCGGGCTGAAGACGGCGACGGCGACGGCGACCGCGAAGGCGGCGAGCGTGGCGGTGGCGTGACTCCTGAGCAGGGCCGTGTCGACCGGAGCCCCAGCCGATGCCACCATCGTCGTGAACAGCGGGAGCGCGGCCCGCGCGATCCCGACCCATCCGCCACGCCCGCCCTGTTCCGTCTCGTTTCCGGTGGTCACGGCTCCGATCAGCGCCGATGGCGTTGCTCGGTGAACGAGAGGATCAGTGCCGCCACCTTTCCGCGCCAACTCGCGCAGATCCCGGGTCAGTCGGGGCTGCGCGCGCGTCGGTAGAGGGAGGACAGGTCGAGCTCGTCCATGGCCGCCGGCATCTGGTGCGCTGACTCGCCCTCGGGTCGCAACCACCGCATGCTGTCCGCGCGTTGGGCGAGCGACCTGCACAGTCCCTCGTCGAACAGGTCGCGGGGGATGTCCAGGCCCTCCGCCATGGCCCTCTGCGCGCCGAGCACGGCCGCCATGTCCCGCGCAGGGAGGACCCGCCCCGCCGCCTGGGCGGCGAATCCCTGGACCTCGGCGAGTCGTTGCGTGACGTACTCGGGGTCCAGCCCGACGTACTGCTCGGGCCGGCCGCATCCGTCACCGTCAAGGTTGACGGCGGCGGGGGTCTCCGGGTGGTCCAGCGCGTACCGGACGGCGACCATCCCGCCGAGCGAGTGGCCGACCGGAACGGCGTGCGGGACGGCGACGAAGGCACCCACCGTAGGGCCCGTCGACGTCGACATGATCACCAGAGAGAAGGAAGCGAACCGGGGGCCGTTCGGCACATAACGGATCTATGCCAGGTGCTGGGTGAGGAAGAGCGCCGCGCGATCGAGTGCCTGGTCCGCCTCGTCCAGCACACCGGCGAACGCCTGGAACACGTGCGGCACTTCGGCGGTGACGTCCAGGATCACGTCCACCCCCGCCTCCCTCGCGCGTGCGGCCATGCGCGTGGAGTCGTCCAGCAGCACCTCGTTGGTGCCCACCTGGAGCAGCATCGGCGGGAAACCTGTCAGGTCGGCGTGGAGCACGGGGCTGATGAGCTCCTGGTGCGGGTCCTGACCCGCGAGGTACATGGCACCCGTGTGTGCCAGGCCCTCGCGTGTGAAGAACGGGTCGAGGCCGGCCTTCGTGTCCATGCTCTCGCCGCTCCGGGTGCCGTCGAGCCCGGGGGAGAAGGCCACGATCGCCGCGGGCAGCGGCAGTCCGGCGGCGCGGGCCGCGAGGCATGTCGTGACGGTGAGGCCGCCGCCGGCGGAGTCCCCGGCGAACGCGAGGGACGCAGGGTCCTCACCGGCGTCGAGAAGCGCGCGGTAGGCGGCGAGCGCATCGTCGATCGCGGCCGGGAACGGGTGCTCGGGGGCGAGCCGGTAGTCCGGCGAGAAGGCCCTGACGCCGGTTCTGGCGACGAGGTTCCCCGTCAGCGACAGCGCGGTCTCGGGTGAACCGTACACATGGCCGCCGCCGTGGAAGTAGAGGATCGTGCCCGTGCTCGCGCGCGGGCCCGCGTCCCGGGGCTCGACCAGCAGGGTGCGTCGGGACCCGAGGGTGAGGTCCGTGGTCCGGATGCCGTCCGGCACGATCATCGTGGCCATCATCGCCGCGAACCCCGACCGGATCTCCTCGACCGGCTGCGGGCCCTCGGGCCGTGGTGTGCGCAGCATCGCGTCGATCCTCGCGCGTTGTTCCCTGCTCATCGGTGTCCCTTCCGTCGGTGGATCTCCCGCGCCACAAGTAGATGCCGCTACAGTATATGCCGTGGCATGTAAATCAAACGGCTCCACCGCCGACCCCCGGACCTTCTTCGCCGACCTGGTCCGCTGCGAGACGCGTCTGTACAACGCGCTCAACGACCGGCTGCGCGAGCGACACGGGATCGTCACCTCGCAGTTCGAGTTCCTGCGCTACCTGCGGGAGCATCCCGGATCGCGGGTGGCCGACCTCGCCGCCGAGTTCGCCATCGGAATCGGGGCGACGAGCAAGGGGATCGACCGCCTGGAACGACACGGCTGGGTCGCCCGGCAGCCGAATCCGGCCGACCGCCGCTCGTCGCTGCTGACACTCACCGACGACGGCGCACGCCTGACCGACGCCGCCGAGCAGACCTTCACCGAGCGCCTGACCGAACTGCTGGGGGGCGCTCTCGGCCAGTCTCAGACGGCGGCAGCCGCGCAGGTCCTGTCGGTGCTGCGCACCGCGTTGGAGCGCGAGGGCGTCGGCCTACCGACAGGCTGACGCCGTGGTGGACCGGGAGTTACGGGAGTTGATGGTCAGGAGAGCGACACTTCGGTCTCAACTTGTTCATCGACCCTTTTCGGTGAGCATGTTGATTATCTTGATCAGGTCGTGGCCCGGGTTGTCGTTGTTGTTGTCGTCGGAGTCGGTCCCGTGCGCGTCGGCGCCTTCGAAGGTGGCGGCCTCGACGCTGCGGGGGAACAGGGCCTGCTCGTACTCCGTGAGTGCGGCCTCGATGTCGTCGGGGTGCGCGGCGAGGGCCTTGCCGAGTTCGGCGCCGTCGAGCATGGCCAGGTTGGCGCCTTCGCCGTTCGGGGGCGCGAGATGGGCCGCGTCACCGAGCAGCGTCACGCCCGGCACCCGGTCCCACCGGTGCCCGGTCGGCAGAGCGTAGAGGGGGCGCAGGACCGGCCCGCTGTCGGCCTCGGTGATGAGCGCGGTGAGCTCGGGTGCCCAGCCGTCGAATTCCGCCACGATCCGCGCGGTGGCCGCGTCGGCATCGCCGAAATCGATGGCGGCGAACCAGTCCTGCGGCTCGGACAGCCCCACGTAGGCGTGCAGGGTGTCGTCCTTCTCCCGGTGCGCGAAGATGTCCCTGCCCTGCGTGGCCGCGATCATCGACCCGCCGCCGACCGCCTTCGCGGCGGCCGGGTGCCGGGTGGCGGCGTCGAACAGATAGGTCTCGACGACCGACTTGCCGATGTACCGGGGTGTGGCGGCGGAGAGCAGAGGACGGACGCGTGACCACGCGCCGTCCGCGCCGACCAGCAGGCTGGCGACGACGCTGGTGCCGTCGGCGAAGGTCACCTCGTGGCGGCCCGCACCGAGGGTCCGGGTGGCGCTGACCTTGTGCCCCCACCGGACGGTGCCGGCCGGGAGGGAGTCGAGCAGGATCTGTCGCAGCTCGCCGCGCTGCACCTCGGGGCGTCCGCCCGTGCCGTCGTCGGCTTTGTCGAGCAGTACGGTCCCGTCCGGGTCGAGGATCCGTAGCGCCTGCCGGCCCGCCAGGATGAGACCACGGAACTCGGCCATCAAGTCCGCCTCCTCAAGGGCGAGTTGACCGTTGTAGTCGTGGATGTCGAGCAGACCGCCCTGCGCACGCGCCGCCGGGGAGGGCTCCGCCTCGTAGACCGTGGCGGGGATGTCGTGGAGGTGCAGGACGCGGGCGAGCGTGAGGCCGCCGAGTCCGGCACCGATGATCGTGACGTGAGTCCGCATGATGGCTCCTTGGGATCGCGCCGCCCGGTGAGTTCCGGCCGGCCGTCTCCCTGAAGGTGTCAGCCGCCGCCGACGCACCCCCGACATCGGACCGACAGCCTCCGACAGGTCACCGACACGGCACACCGGTCCCGACGCCTCCATGGAACGGCGTCCTGCTCACCGGCCGCGGTCGTCGGCAACCGTGACGTCGTGGACGGCGCGCCACCGTCGCCGGGCTGACCGACGCCGCCACCACACCCACCGACCGGGTCGGCCTCGTGCGGCGTACCGGCGCCGGCCGCCGCGCACGGGGGGGGTGCCGCGTGCGGCCGTGAACACCGCCACCCCGCCGGGGCGCGGCCGACGTGACCACGCCCTCCACGCTCAAGTACCGCTCACACGCCGTGAGTCGAGGGTCAGTGCGACACCTCGTGCGACGGGTGCTCGGCGCACAGACACCCGACGCCCCGTTCGATCCACTCCTGGCCGGCCCACTCCGGATGCCGTTCGACGAGCAGCGCCCGCACCTCGGCGACGATCTCGTCCTCGCCCATCGCCGAGTCACGCCTGCGCCAGGTCTCGTCACGCAGCTCGCGCAGATAGTCGCGGACCGCGGTCAGGACCTCCGGGCCGCCGGGTTCACCGTGCCCGGGAACCACCGTCCGGACTCCGCGGGCGCCCAGCCGCTCCAGCACCTCCAGCCAGCGGACACCGGAGACGTCCGTGTCGTACGGCGGGAACCACGGGAAGATCGCGAACTGCCCGGTCTCGGCGAGATCCCCGGTGAACAGCACATCGGCGTCCGGCACTTCGACCACCTGGTCGCCCTTGGTGTGCCCCCGGCCGGCGGGCCGCAGCCGTACGACACGGTCACCGAGGTCGAGGTCGTACGTGCCGTCGAACACCTCGTCCGGAGTAGGCACTCCGATGCCTGCCAGCCGGTGGGCGACCGGCCCGCCGAAGTCCCGGAACATCTCCAGATACGCCGGTCCCTTCGCCGCGAGGTCGTCCGCCTGGGCGCGGTTGACGAGATACGTGGCCCGGTCGGCGAAGGCCTGCGCGCCGAACGCGTGCTCCGGGTGGAAGTGCGTCGTGGTCAGGTACAGCCGACGGCCCCGGGCGACCTCGGACGCGAACGCGAGGACCCGCTCGGCGTTGGCGGTGCCCAGACCGGTCTCGACGACGAGCACGGCCCGAGTGCCGCCGATGACACCGACGTTGGGCACCAGCTGGGCCCGCTGGTTCGGGATCACCAGCAGGTCGGGGGCGATCTCCCGGGCACCGGCGACCCGCACGGCGGGGTCGGGGACGGGCACGCCCGCCAGGTCTCCCGGCAGGCTCCGGTCCGTGTCCTGCCCGGTGTCCCGCGCCGAGCCCTGTGCCGTGTTCCGCGTCATGTGCTGTGCCATGTCCTGTGCCCTGTCCTGTGTCATACGGCGATTCCACCGCCGTGGCGTCGCGGCCGTCCAAGACCGACTGGGTGCACGCCATACCGCACGGGTATCGTCACCGGTCATGGAGCTACGCACGCTGCGATATTTCGTGGCCGTCGCCGAGGAACTCCACTTCGGCCGGGCCGCCGCCCGGCTGCACATGAGCCAGCCACCCCTGAGCAGGGCGATCAGACAGCTGGAGACCGGCCTGGGCACGCCGTTGCTGCACCGCTCCGCGACAGGAGTCGCGCTCACCCCCGCCGGGACGACCCTGTTGAAGGAGGCGCGCGCCCTTCTCGGCCACGCCGACCAGGTACGCATGCGCGTGGCCGCGGCGGCGGGCGTCGTGACGCTCACCGTCGGCATCCTGGCGACGGCACCGACAGAGGAGCCGCCCGGCTCGCCGCCGCGTACCGGCGCCGGCACCCGGGCATCGGCATCCGGGTCCGCGAGACCGACCTGACCGATCCGACGTGCGGGCTGCGCGCGGGACTGGTAGACGTCGCCCTGACCCGCGCACCGTTCGACGAGACCGGTCTGACCGTGCACGACCTGCGGGCCGACCCGGTGGGAGCGGTGCTCCGCGCCGACGACCCACTGGCCCGACGCGAGAAGCTGTTCCTCGCCGACCTGGCGGCCCGGCACTGGTTCCGGTTCCCGGAGGACGCGGACGAGGCGTGGCGGACGTACTGGAACGGTGGCCGATCCCGCCAGGGGCCGGTGGTGCGCGCCGTCCAGGAGTGCCTGCACGCCGTGCTCTGGAACGGCACGGTCGGCATGGCCCCGCTCGGCCACGGACTCCCCGCGGAGCTGACCGTGGTCCCGCTGGCCGACATGCCGCCGAGCCGCGTCGTGGTGGCGACGAACGAGGGCGACACGAACCCGCTGACCCACTCGTTCGTCGGGCTTGCGCAGGCCGCCTACCGGACGTGAACGACGTCATCCGCACGCGCGACGACGTCATCGGTGCGTGCGCCGCGGTCCGTTCGGAGCGGGCCGGTTGACCTTCACCCTGGGGGAGGCCACAGCATCGGTGGGGCCGGGCGACGTGCCCGGCACGAGGAGGGGCGGGGCATGGAGTGGCTGACCATCGGGGCGTTCGCGAAGGCGTCCCGGCTCTCCCCGAAGGCATTGCGTCTCTACGACGAACTCGGCCTGCTCGCACCCGCTCGCGTCGACCCGGTGACCGGCTACCGCCTGTACGCACCGGACCAGTTGGGCCGGGCCCGGCTGGTCGCCTGGCTCCGGCGGCTGGGCATGCCCCTGGCGCGGATCCAGCGCGTCTGCACGCTGGAGGCGGACCAGGCGGCCCAGGAGATCCGGGCGTTCTGGGCTCGGGTGGAGGCCGACACCGCCGCACGACGGGACCTTGCCACGTTCCTCATCGACCATCTGACCTGGAAGGAGCCCACCATGGCCGTGACCGCCAACCCCCTGGAGATCCGGTACGCCGCACACTCCGACGCCGGCCTCGTCCGCGACGGCAACCAGGACACCGTCTACGCCGACGCACACCTGCTCGCCGTCGCCGACGGCTGCGGCCGCACAGGCGCACCCGCGAGCAGGGCCGCCGTCGACGCACTCAAGGGCCTGGAGGCCGAGGGCATTCCGGCCGGCGACCTCCTCAACGTCCTCGAAGACGCCGTCGACCGGGCCCGGCAGGCCGTGCAGGGGGTCGCCGGCACCGGCTCCTCCGTCGAAGCGGCCGGGACGACCCTCACCGCGATGCTCTGGACCGGAGCGCAGATGGCTCTCGTCCACATCGGCGACTCGCGGGTCTACCTGCTGCGCGACGGGCAGCTGTTCCAGATCACCCACGATCACACCCTGGTGCAGTCGATGGTGGACGAAGGGCGTCTCACCCCGGAGGAGGCCGCCTGCCACCCCCAGCGGTCGTTGTTGGTCCGCGCGCTGGGCCAGGGAGCCGACGGCACCCCGGACATGCGTCTGCACGACGCCCGGCCGGACGACCGGTACCTGCTCTGCTCCGACGGTCTGTCCAGCGTCGTACCGGCCGACGAGATCCGCCAGGTGCTCACCGAGTCGGCGGAGCCCGACCAGGCCGTCCGCGACCTCATCGCCCTCGCCAACGGTTCCGGCGGTCCCGACAACGTCAGCTGCGTGGTGGCGGACGTCATGGAGCGCCGGCGGTAGCGGCGCGGCGCGCGTACGTTCCGGGAAGGCACGCCCGGCTCAGAGGAAACCCAGAGCTTCCCGCTGCTGGTGCGGACCTGCACACCGCGCTAGATGTGGAGTGTCATGTCCATGCGGGAACTTGAGTCCGCCGCCAGGTTTCCCCGAACTGAGGAGTGACCCCCATGAACTTCTCGCTCGCAACGACGTTACGCACCGCGCGCCCGGTCGTGCAGGCCGTGTTTCGGCTGGTGACCGGATTCCTCTTCGCCTGCCACGGCGCGGCGTCCCTGTTCGGAGTCCTGGGCGGCTCCCACGGCGGCGGCACCGTGCCCACCCTCCAGTGGCCCGGATGGTGGGCAGCGGTCATCGAGCTGGTGGGTGGCGTCCTGGTGTCCCTGGGCCTGTTCACCCGGGTGGCGGCCGTCGTCTGCTCCGGCTCCATGGCCTACGCCTACTTCAGCGTCCATCAGCCGCACGCGCTGTTCCCGATGGTCAACGGGGGTGAGCCGGCCGTCCTGTTCTGCTGGACGTTCCTGCTGATCGCCTGCCTCGGCCCCGGCGCCTACGCGCTCGACGCGCTCGTGAAGAGGGAGGCGATCACCACGGCGGACGAGAGCCCGGCACCGGTGCCCACCGCGTAGCCCGTCCGACCGGAACGTACCGTGCCATCCACCCCACATACGGCGCGAGAGCCCTTCGGCGAGGCCGAGGGCTCTCGCGTGCCGACAGCAGGCCGAGGGGCCGATGCCGTTGGATCGGCGGACGGTGAACGGGGGGCGGTGGACGCGGGCGGCGGTCAGATTCCGCAACGATGCGCAGCCCGCCCCCTCCCGCATACGCCGACCGCTGACCGGCGGCGGTCGCCACACTCGGGCCGCGCGCCGAGGGCGACGAACCCCGGCAGCGGCGCTGTGCCCGCTATTCGACGGCCGGATCCTCCTGGGCGTGCCGCAAAGCCTCCTTCACGGACTTCTCCAGCTCGAACCGGCTGGTTCCGGTCGCCGCGGCATGCGCGGTGACGGCCGCCTGCACCGCCTCGGCCGCCTCCCGCCAGCGACGCAGCTGCGCTTCGTACTCCTCGCCGTCGAGCCCGGCGAGCTTCGCGCGCTCTTCCTCGGCGGATCGTTCCAGTTTGATCAACTCATCGGGTACCTCTGCCACGGGCACGGATCGTAGACGCCGCGAGCACGGCGAGGAGCGCCGGACGCACCGGCCGATCGGGTGGTCAGAAACCCGTACATCGGCCTCGGCTCGTCGCGACACGGCCAGGACGTACAACACACCCTCGGCTGCCGTCACTTGAGTCAGGTACGGCGGCGTCAGGGCAGGGTCAGGACGCGGGGTCCCTGGTCGGTGATGGCCACGGTGTGCTCGATGTGGGCGGCCCTGCTGCCGTCGGTGGTCCGCAGGGTCCAGCCGTCGATGTCGGTCCGGTAGGTGTTCTGCCCGCCGGCCATGAGCATGGGCTCGATGGCGAGGACCAGCCCGTGGCGGAGGGGGAAGCCCCGGCCGGGGCGGCCGCGGTTGGGGACATGAGGGTCTTCGTGCATGCGGCGGCCGATGCCGTGCCCGCCGAAGTCGGCGGGCATGCCGCAGCCCGCCTTGCGGGCGACGGTGTCGATGGCGTGGGAGATGTCGCCGATGCGACTGCCCACCTGGGCGGCGGCGATGCCGGCGTCGAGGGCCTGCTGGGTGGCGTCGATCAGATCGAGGTCACCGGGGCGTGGCGTTCCGACGGTGAAGGTGATGGCCGCGTCGCCCGTCCAGCCGTCGAGCTCGGCGCCGCAGTCGATGCTCAGCAGGTCGCCGTCGCGCAGCCGGTAGCCGGTGGGGATGCCGTGTGACACGGCGTCGTTGACGGATGTGCAGATCACGGCAGGGAAGGGCACGGGGGCGAAGGACGGCCGGTATCCGAGGAACGGGGAGCCGGCCCCGGCCTCGTCCAGGACCGACCGGGCCGCTTCGTCCAGTTCTCGCAGGGACACCCCCACCCCGGCCGCCTCCCGGGCTGCGGCCAGGGCGCGGGCCACCACGCGCCCGGCTTCCCGCATCGCGTCCAATGCGGCATCGGTCTTGATCTCCACCATGTGCGTGACTCCCCGCAGCACGTCGTTCCAATACTTATACCGGTATTAGTATCACGGTCGTGGTGAGAACTCCTCTGACATCGCGGGAACGGGAACACGGCGAGCGGGTCGGCGCACTGCTGCGTCGAGCGCGGGGCGGGGGGCGCCGCTCCCTGTATCTGGTGTCTGCCGGCGCCGAGCAATGCCGCCGTGGTGGTGAACGTCTCGCGCTACGGCTGCGCGGCCCTGCTGATCACCGACGGCGCGGTCACCCCGGCGATGCCGACCTGGCTCATGTGGGGGGACGGACCGGTCGCCGCCACGGCCGTCGGCCGGTGCTCGACGGCGTTCACCGGTAGCGCAGCAGCAACATCGCGGCGTCGTCCTGGAGAGGTCCGCTGACGTGCTGGAGCAGATCCTGGCGGAGGGTCTCCAGAGCGGTCTCGGGATCGTGGTCCTTGAGCAGATGGGCGCGTTCGGCGAGCGGGTAGAAACGGCCGCCGCGGTCGCGGGCCTCGATGATGCCGTCGGTGTACAGCAGCAGTTGGTCGCCGGGCAGGAAGGCCGCGTGGTACGGCTGCGGGTCGGCGGTGCCGTGCGCGCCCAGGCCGAGGGGCAGCGCGTAGGACTCCGGTTCGGGCAGATCCAGGGTGCCGTCGTCGCGGACCAGCATCGGGGCCGGATGGCCGAAGTTGAGGAACGTGACCTGGTGGGCGCTCACCTCGGCGAGGATGGCGGTGACGAACCGCTCGCCGTCCAGTTGCCGGTCGACGGAGCGGGCCAGTCTGCCGCCGACCTCCACCAGGTCCGCCTCGTCGAGGGCCGCCTCGCGGAACGCGCCGAGGACCAGCGCCGCGGTCTCCACCGCCTCCAGCCCCTTGCCCTGCACGTCCCCGACGATCACCCGTACACCCTGCGGTGCGGCGACGACCTCGTACAGATCCCCGCCGATACGGGCCTCGGCCACGGCCGACGTGTAGGAGACGGCCGCCCGCAGCCGGCCGGCGAGCTTCGGCACGGGCTTGAGCAGCACCCGCTGCGCGGCCTCGGCGATCGACCGGACGCTGTCCAGTTCGGCCTCCCGCTCGCGGCGCAGGAACACGGCCACCAGACCGGCGAGGGTGACGCCGATGACGGAGCCGACGACCATCCAGCCACGGCGTGGCGTGGTCATGTCGTCGTACCAGCCCAGCGCGAAGCACAGCAGCAGCGCGATCACGCCGACACAGGCGGTACGCCGCCAGCCGCCCACCAGCGGGGCGAACGCGGGCCCCACGGCCACCAGCGGCAGGAAACCCAGCGACGGTCCGGTCGCGACGTCGGCCAGCGCCACGGCGCCCATGACCGCGAAGGGCAACACGGACAGCACCCTCGATCGACGACGCTGTGCGGACACGTCCCCCGCCCCCTCCCCCTCAACGTCCGACCGGCACGGTGTGGCACATCATCGCAGACGTACCCATTGCCTCTCATAAGCAGGCGACAGCCCCATAGACCGGCTCGGGCGTGGAACGCACGGGCGGCCGCAGACGTCTCACCAGTTGATCGCGAATCGGTCTTCATGCTGGTCCACGGCGTCCGACCGTGCCCGGGTCACGGTTTCATCAACGGCGCTCACCTGTGATTCCGTGGCGCGGCTACAACCGTCCGAGATTCACCTGCTGGGGGGATTGTCCATGAGCCTGACCGGGACGTCGTTCTTCGTCCTGCTGATCGTGGCCACCATCGTGTGCGTGGCCGGCACCATGGTGCTCTGGGCACGGCTCAGAGGGCCCCACACGGTGCGGTGGGTACTACGGCTGGTGATGATCGGTCTGTGCCAGCTCACCGCGATCTCGGTGATGGCCACCTGGATCAACAACGACTACGGTCTGTACGCCTCCTGGGACGACCTGCTGGGCAACGACAACGGAGCCGCCGTCGCCATGCCCGGCCCGCCGGCCGACCGTGCGAAGTTCACCCACAGTGCCACGGGAGTGCTGGACACCTACTTCCGTGGCAAGCACTCGCAGCTGTCCGGACAGGTGATCGTCTGGACGCCGCCCCAGTACAACCAGCCGCAGTACCGTCACACGCGCTTCCCGGTCGTGATGCTGCTGCACGGCGTGCCGGGCAGCCCGGCGTCCTGGCTGGAGCACGGCGGCATGCCGGGGGACTTCGAGAACGTGGTCAAGTCGGGCGCCGCGCACCCCTTCATCCTGGCCATGCCGGTGGTCGACCCGGGCGGCGTCGACACCGACTGCACCGACCAGCCCAACCGGAAGGTCGCCACGTGGATGGCGCGTGACGTGCCGGAGCTGATCAGCAAGCAGTTCCGTACCGTCGCCGGACCCAAGGGGTGGGGTCTCATGGGCTTCTCCACGGGCGGCTTCTGCGCCACGCGCCTCCCGCTGGCGTACCCGAAGGTCTTCGGCTCCGGTGCCGCACTGGATCCCGATCCGCTCACCGGCGACACGAGCGTGATCTCGGACCCGGTCTCCCGCGAACGCACCAGCCCCACGTACATGGTGAAGCGCAGCAAGGCGGTGGTGAACCTGTTCCTGGCCACGTCGGCCGAGGACCGGCTCAGCCCCCCGCACTACATCGAGCAGTTCGTGAAGGAGGCCGCGCCGACGATGGTCCGGACACAGACCATGGTGCTGCCGAGCGGCGGCCACAACTACAACACCTGGACGCGCCTGTACCCGGCGGCCTTCACCTTCCTGAGCCGCCACACCACCGCACCGAAGGCCTGAACACGGACCCCGTGAGGGCTGCCGTTCAGGCCAGCGTGACGTGCATGCCGCCCTCGGCCAGGGCATCGAGCCCGTCGGCTGAGCGGTCGCGGTGCTCGCCGTGCGGCGTCGGCGTCCGGGACAGGTGCGCGCGGGCCGTCGCGGCGTTCCGCCGGAGCAGGGTCGTCGGGGCGGTGCAGCCGAACCTGCCGCGCAAGCAGTCGACCAGCGCGGCCAGGCAGCGGCCGGAGTAGCCGCCCGGTCCGTCGAGTGTGTAGGCGTGACCGGCCCAGGCACGCGGGGCGTCCGGCGGTCCGGCGAGCCGGCTGCGGTCGGTGCGACAGACGTTCTGTGTGTCACCCGTGAGTCGGGGCGTGCGGGCGGGTGGGACGGGGCAGAGTGATCTTGGAGGGTGCCGATGACCGCACGTGACGTATCCGTGGACGCGACCGCCGGGGCGTGGTTGCCACGAGAGGAATGGGTCAGGACACAGCCCCGGGCGCTCATCGCCTCGTGCGTCCTCGTGTGCGACAGCGGAGGCCGGGTCCTCCTGCTCCGCTACGGACCGGATGAGCCGCGTGCCGGTACGTGGTGGCTGCCGGGCGGAATGCTCGATCACGGGGAAGATCCCTGCACGGCGGCACACCGGGAGATGCGCGAGGAAACGGGTGTCGAACTGGACGTCGTGCCGAGGCTCATCGGTATCGACCACCGTGCCGACGTCGGCGGCACGGGACCGGTCCTCGACTGCTACTTCCATGCTGGGGTCCTCGACGAGGGCACCCCGATCCGGCTGAGCCCCGAGCACGACGACCACACCTTCACCGATCTCGACGGCCTGGAGCGGCTGATGACCGCCGATCACGCGGCAACGCTCAGAGCCCTGTGTGCCGCAGCCGTCCGGGACACGGTCGTCTGCCTGCGCGAGGGCCTCGCCCCGGCGTGAGCCCCCGCGTCGCTCACCGAGGTGCCTCGCCTGCATGTCGGGCCCGGACGATGCCCCGAGGAACTCCGCCGAGCCGTGCCACGACAGGCCACGGACCACTCGTCAGGCCGACGACGGCCGACGACGGCGGGTGGATCGGCCACGACGGCACCCGCATTGTCAGTGGTGGCTGCGAGGCTGGCCGGTATGGACAGCGAGGATGAGCAGCTGCTGCGCGGCCGGGTCTACGGCCAGGACCACGACGACCCGGGCCCACGGCCGGGACAGCGCTACGTCGAGCTGGTCGGCGGCCCGCTGGACGGGCTGCTGCTCGACATCACCGGCCGGACGCCGGACGACCTGGGCGCCAGTGTCGCCCTCGCCACCGAACTGGGGCGGTTCGGCGCGGGCGGGCGTGCGATATACGCCCCGCGCCCCGGCGACCGGTGCCGCTTCGACTGGGTCGGCGACGCCCCCTGACCCTGTCGGGGGCGAGAGGTGGCTCCTGTACCCGCGTCACAGCCAGCGGGTGGACGAGCGCGTCGTCCAGGCCTACCGCGCGGACGTGGAACCCTCGTTGTGCGGTACCAGGGACTCCAGGACGCGGGCCGAGCGTGAGCCGGGGGCGCCGGTGATCAGGACCACCTCCTGGTCGTCCTCCGGCACCAGCAGCACATCGCAGTTGAGCTGTAGCCTGCCCAGCTCCGGATGGTCCAGGGTCTTGGCCCGGTGGCCCGGCGCATGCACCGGGTGGGTCTGCCAGATCCTGCGGAACTCCGTGCTCTGCGCGTGCAACTCCTCCAACAGAAGGGTGAGTTGGGGATCCTGCGGGTAGCGCTCGGCCGCCCGGCGCAGCCGGGCCACCGCGACGGCCCCGAACTCCCGTGTGCTGGAGGTCTCGTACGTCTGCCCCGTGCCGAGGAAGCGCCGCCGGGCCAGGTTGGTCGTGTGCCGGGCCAGGTCGTCGCCCAGCAGAGCCCGGGCCGCAGGATTCCAGGCGACCACACCGTAGGCGGCGTCGGTGACGATCGCCGCGGTCGCGGGCAGCCGTTCGAGCAGCCGTGCCACCTGCGGCCGCGCCTGACGTACGAGGCGTGCGGCAGGCGGTGCGGCCGCGCCCGCGAGCTGGAACAGATGACTGCGCTCGGCCGGTTCGAGCCGCAGTGCGCCGGAGAGCGCGTCCAGGACGCGGGGTGAGGGGCGGGGGCCACGAGCCTGTTCGAGCCGGACGTAGTAGTCGACCGACATGTGCGCCAGTTCCGCGACCTCCTCCCGGCGCAGTCCGGGCGTACGGCGCGGGGCGCCCTCCGGGAGACCGACCTCCCGCGCGCTCAGGGCCGCCCGGCGTTCCCGCAGGAAGCGGGCCAGTTCCTGCCTCGCCATGCCGCTGCCTCCTCGTCCTGCCTGGTACAGGTGATCCCTGGCAGGACGGTGCCGGCCGGGGAACCGTGGCTGACATGAACGATCGCACAGCACTCGTCACCGGTGCCAACAAGGGCATCGGCCACCACATCGCCCGCCTGCTCGCCGCCGAGGGCTGCACCGTGTACGTCGGCTCCCGTGATGCGGGGCGCGGGGAGGCCGCGGCCGCGTCGATCGGCTCCGGCGCCCGGCCGCTCGTCCTCGACGTCACCGATGCGGACGGCATCGCACGCGCCGCGGCCCGCGTCGACCGGCTGGACGTACTGGTCAACAACGCCGGTGTCGCCGTCACGCTCGACCCGCCCGCCGAGGCCCGCCTCGCGGACCTCCGACAGACCTACGAGACGAACGTCTTCGGCGTCGTCGCCGTCACCAACGCCTTCCTTCCCGCCCTGCGCCGCTCGGCCCGGCCGCGCATCGTGAACATCACCAGCGGCACCGCATCGCTGTCCTGGAGCACCGGCCCCAACCCCCAGTTCACCCCGGGCAACGGCTACGGCGCCGCATACCGCTCCTCCAAGGCCGCGCTGAACGCGCTCACCGTCTTCTACGCGCAGACACTCGGCGAGCCCTTCAAGGTCAACGCGCTCGCCCCCGGCGCCCGGGCCACCGATCTCAATCCGCGGGCCAGGGCTCGGGGCGGCGATCCGGAGGAGGGCGCACGGGGTGCCGTACGGCTGGCGCTGTTGCCGGACGACGGGCCGACCGGCGGCTTCTTCTCCTGGGACGGCACGCGGGTGCCCTGGTGAACTCTTGACACCACTTCAAGTGTAGTACTACATTCAAAGCACTACATCAGAAGTGCCATGAATGGAGTTACCGAAGATGCGAAAGCTCGTGTACTACGTGGGCGTCTCGCTCGACGGCCGCATCGCCGGCCCCGGCGGCGAGTACGACTTCTTCCCCGCAGGTGACGAACAGCAGTCCGCCGCGTACTCGGCCTGGACCAACGCGCTGTACCCCGATACGGTCCCGTCCGCCTTTCGCGCCCCGCTCGGCCTCGCCGACGTGCCGAACCGGCACTTCGACACCATCGTCATGGGCCTCGGCGCCTATCGCCCCGCCCTCGACGCGGGGGTCACCAGTCCGTACGCGCACCTGCGGCAGTACGTGGTGTCGAGCACCCTCAAGCCCGACATCGACCCGGCGGTCACCGTCGTACCGGGCGACCCGCTCGCCCTCGTGCGCGACCTCAAGAGGGAGGACGGCGCCGGACTGGACATCTGGCTCTGCGGCGGCGGCAAGCTCGCCGGCGCCGTTCTGCCCGAGATCGACGAACTGGTGATCAAGAGCTACCCCGTCGTCGCGGGCGCCGGGGTTCCGGCGTTCGACGGTGCCTTCGACCCGACAGTCTTCGACGTCGTCGCGCGCACCGCCTTCCCCGGCGGCAACACCCTCACCCACCTCACCCGCCGCCAGGCGGTCCGCACACCGGCCTCGTCGTGAAACGCGGGACAGCCCCTGCCGTTGTCGGCGGCAGGGGCTGAGTGTTCCGGCCGTTCTCAGATGTGCGGACGGTGGCCCTTCTCCTGGCGGGGGAAGGACTGGGCGGCTCCGGGAAGCTTCGGTCTCGGCAGCGTGGCCACCTCTTCCTTCGCCTTGTGCAACTGCTCGGCGGTGTCGTGGGGGAGCCGGGGCGGGCGGGGGCGGGCGTCGCGGAAGCGGAAGGCGGTGGTGAGGTCCCCGAAGGCGGCGCGCCGCCAGGCGCTGATGTTCGGCTCCGCCACCCCGGTGAACCGCTCCAGGAAACGCAGGGCGGAGGTGTGGTCGAAGGCCTCGGAGGCGACCCAGCCGCCCACGGTCCACGGCGAGATGATGATGGCCGGCACGCGGAACCCGCCACCGATCGGCAGGCCGTGGACGTACTCGTCCGGGGTCCCGCGAGGTGGGGTCGGCGGGGCCACGTGGTCGAACAGACCGTCGTTCTCGTCGTAGTTGAGGATGAAGACGGTCTTGCGCCACACCTTCGGGTTCGACGCGATCGCCTCGATCTTCGAGGCGACGAAGTCCGCGCCGGCCGCGGGGAGGTAGTCGGGGTGCTCCGACTGGTAGCTGGTGGGCATGATCCACGACACGGCCGGCAGCCGGTCGTGTCGGGCATCGTCCTCGAAGGTACCCGCGGGCCGCTTGCGCACGCCGCGCTCGTACAGCTCCGAGCCGGGCCGTGCGTTCTGGAAGGCCGCGAACTGTTCGAGCATGTTGCAGCCGTAGTTGTCGTCCTGCTGGTACACCTTCCAGCTGACACCGGCGGCCTGGAGGCGCTCGGCGTACGTCTTCCAGCGGTACGGCGTCGGCGCGTCGTTGCTGATGACCGGACCGCCGTGGGTGCCGTCGGGGTCGATCGAGCCGGTCATCCACATCAGGCGGTTGGGCCAGGTGGGGCCGAACACCGAGCTGTAGTAGTTGTCGCAGATGGTGAAGGTCTCGGCGAGCGCGAACTGGAAGGGGATGTCCTCGCGCGTGTAGTAGCCCATCACGTAAGGGCCGTTGACGCCGTCGGCCTTGCGGTGCGCGGGCAGCCAGCGGTCCATCTTGCCGTTGTTCCACGCCTCGTGCTGGACGGACCAGGCGTGACTGGTGGACGGGATGGCCTGCGCGCTCGACTTGTGGGTGTCGAGGTGGAAGGGCAGCAGATAGCCCTTCGGGTTCTTGGCGTCGGGCTGGTAGAAGACGCTGCGGCCGGTGCCGAGCCTGAGGGCGTGCGGGTCGCTGAAGCCGCGGACACCCGAGAGCGTGCCGAAGTAGTGGTCGAAGGAGCGGTTCTCCTGCATCAGCATGACGACGTGTTCGACGTCGTGCAGCGAGCCGTGTGCGGGGGGTCCGGAGGCGACGGCCTTCTGGACGCTCGGCGGGAGGAGGGAGAGGGCCGCGGCGCCGCCCAGCGCGCCCGCTGACCCGAGCAGTCTACGGCGTGTCAACTCGGGCATGAATGCCCTTTCTTGAGCGAGAGCGGATTCCGTAGGGACGGCCCCGGCCCCGGCAAAGGGCGAGGCCGCCCATTACTCTCTGCCCAGGACAGAGGAGCACATCAGGGGTGAATGGTGAACTCGCGGCCAACGCGCGGAAAGGGGTTGGCCAAGCTGTTACCGCCCACACCCGCCCGTCGCCCCGTTGTCGTCGTCCGTTCTCGGGCGAGTGGACAGACGCCGTGCCCGCGAATTCGCCGAAGACGCCGCTGAATACGGTGGGGGCGGGTTGCGGTCGAGCGGAAGGACGGGAAGACGTGGATGTGTATGAGGCCGTCGACAGTCGACGGGCCGTGCGGGCGTTCAGCGATGAGCCGGTGCCCAAAGAGGTACTCGAACGTGTGCTGGCCGCGGCGACGCGGGCTCCGTCGAGCGGGAACCTCCAGCCGTGGCATGTGTACGTCGTGGCCGGCGAGCCCCTGGCCGAACTGAAGAGGCGTGCGACGGCCAGGGCGCTGGCGGGAGACCCCGGTGACGAGCGGGAGTATCCGATGTACCCGGCCGAACTGACCTCGCCCTATCTGGACCGTTTCACCGCTGCCGCCGCCCAGCGGTACAAGGCCCTCGGAATCGAGCGCGACGACCCCGACAGACCCAAGAAGATCGCTGCGCTGAACTCGGAGGCGTTCGGGGCGCCGGTCGTGCTGTTCTGCTACCTCGACCGGACGATGGGGCCCGGACAATGGGGTGACGCGGGCATGTTCCTGCAGACGGTCATGCTGTTGCTGAGGGCGGAAGGGCTGCACAGCTGTCCCCAGGTCATGTGGACCATGTATCGCAAGACGGTCGACCGGACCGTCGGAGCCGACGACGGGCTCGTACTGTTCTGCGGTGTCTCGGTGGGGTTCGAGAAGGAAGGCGTGCCACGGCTGCGTACCGGACGGGCGGACATGGCGGAAACCGTGAGCTTCATCGGAGTGTGACCGAGAGGCGCCCGGACACACGGTGTTCGCCGGGCTCCGCGGGCGGTCGAGTCCTGATGCCCCCGCGGTCCCCTCGTTCTCAGGCGGCCTCGGGCTCTGGCTCCGGGCTCGTTCTCGCCGACAGGCCCGGGGTCGTCATGGCCACGGTGCCGTCCGTGAGGTGGAGGACGAGGTCGGCCTGGGCCGTCAGGCGCAGGTCGTGGGTGATGAGGAAGGTCGTACGTCCGGCCGTGAGGCGGCGCAGCGGCGCCATGATCCGGGCCGTGGAGTCGTCGTCGAGTCCGGCCGTGGGCTCGTCGAGGATCAGCACGGGCGCCGTGCGCAGCATGGCCCGAGCGAGGGCGATCCTGCGGCGCTGGCCGCCGGAGAGGTTGTTGCCGCGTTTGCCGGCGGGGCTGTCGTAACCCTCTGGCAGCGTGCTGACGAAACCGTGCGCGTCGGCCGCGACGGCCGCGGCGATCATGTCGGCCTCGGTGGCGTCGGGGCGGCCGTAGAGGATGTTCTCGCGGACCGTGCCGTCGAAGAGCATGCTGTCCTGCGGAAGCAGGGTGATCTGTCGGCGCACCTCGTCGACCGGGAGCCCGGCGATGTCCCGGCCGTCGAGCAGGATGCGGCCGCGAGACGGCTCGTGGAAGCGCAGCAGCAGTTTGCCGAGGGTGGACTTGCCGGTGCCGCTCGGTCCCGTGACCGCGACGAGCAGGCCGGGGGCGATGTCGAGGCGCACTCCGTTGAGCACGGGACGGCCGCTGCCCGGGTAGGAGAAGCCGACGTCCTCGAAGGTGACGGCGCCGCGCACCGGTTCGGCGAGCGGCGGGGCCTCCGGCCGAGGGGGGTCGTCGCGGACCGTTCCGGTGCGCAGCACCTCGATGAGGCGTTCGCAGGCGGCGGTCGCGGAGGAGGCGCTGACGACTATTTCGCCGAGTTCCTGGAGCTTGGGGTGGAGATAGCCGAGGAAGGCGGCGAAGGTGAGCAGGCCTCCGACGCTCAGGTGGTGTTCGGAGATCTGCCAGGCTCCGGCGCCGATCACGGCCAGCACGCTGACGGTCTCGACCAGTTCACCCATCGGGCCGTACACCGACGACAGCAGGATCTGCCGCAGTCCGGCCCGCATCCAGTTGCGCCCCTCGCGGTGCACCTTGCCGCGCTCGGCCTGCTGGCGGCCATAGGCCTGCACCAGGGGCATGTTGGCGAGGCTCTCCTCCAGCAGGGTGGCCAGGCGGCCGTTGCTGTCGCGTTCGGCGCGGGTGGCGGAGCGCATCAACGTGCCGAACCACCGGGCGCCGAACCAGATCAACGGGGCGGCGGACAAGGTGATCAGAGCCAGCTGCCAGCTTGTCCAGAAGGCCGCCACCGCGAACACCAGGGCCCCGGCGGCGGAGGTGATCAGCTCGACCGGCGCGGAGGCCACCAACGACTCGACGGTCTCGATGTCGCCGGTCAGCCGGGCGACCAGATCGCCGGTGCCGAAGCGGTCCAGGGCGTCCGGTGGGACCGCTTGGAGATGCTGGAAGACCCGGTCGCGCAGGCCGAGCAGGAAGTGCTCGCTGGTCCAGCCCGCGAGATAGCCGCCCGCCGCGGAGGCGACCGCACCGGCCACGGCGAGCCCCAGCCAGAGAGTGGCGGGCCCCCAGAAGGCGGCGAGGTCGCCGGGGGTGAGCACGTCGTCGGTGAGGACCCCGACGATGCCGATCGCGCCCGCGTCGCACCCGGCGGCGACCACCAGCAGCACGGCCGACACCAGTACGGCCGCACGGTTGACGCTGACCAGCGGCCAGAACGTGCGGAACGCGGCCAGCGGGGAGATTCGGGCGTGGCGCATCCGCGAGGGGGCCGAAGACACGGAAGAAGGCCACGACGACGGTGAGGGCGATGAAGACGCTGGAGACGATGACGGTGACGGGGCATCGGCCGTGGCTCCCGCCCCGGGACCGGCCACGGGCGTGGTGCTGGGTGCAGCGATGTGCATGGCCGACACTTCCTGGGCGCTGCCCGGTCCGACGGCGTGCCGGGGTCCGCCGTGCACATGTGCTGTGCGTGCGGACCCCGGCACGGTCTGCCTGTGTGGGTCGTGTTCCGCGATGCGCGGCTACTTGGCAGCGGCCTTCTTGTGCTTGCGGTGGTGGTGCTTCTTGTGGTGCTTGGCCTTGGCGGCACCGGATTCCTTCTTCTTGGCCTTCTTGGCCAGTGTGATCTTCGCGAAGGACATCGTTGGTATCCCTTCATGACGGGCAGTCGACCGACGCTGATCGCGGCCGGCTTCGCCTTGTGTCGCACCTGTGAGTACGGGGACGCCCGGTGCCTCGCTCAAGAAGGAAGGTGAGCGTTGGCCTATATTCCCTTACTGAATCCGAATATCCGAATCCGCCTGGCGGACGTCATGACCAGGTGGCCATGCGGTGTTCACCCGGGCGCCGTAGAGGAGCGTCAGTGTGCGGTGGTCGTCAGCTCAACTGCGCGTCAGGGAGGGCTCCATGACCACACAGGCCGAAACACCGGACGGGACGCCGAAGGCATCCGAGGGGGTCAGCCGGCGCCACGCGCTGAGCCTCCTCGGCACCGCGGGGGCCGGCGCGGCCGTCACTCCCTTGCTCGGAGCCGGCACGGCGCAGGCCGCCCCGGTCACCGCCCCGGCTCTGCACCGCACCGCGGACTCGTCCGGCGCGTCTCCGGTCCAGGGACTCCACCTGACGTTCGGGGCCGACCCGCGGACCCAGATGACGGTGTCGTGGATCACCGACCGGCCGGTGACCAGACCGGTGGTCCACTACGGCACGCTGGAACACGGCTTCGGGTCCAGCGCGGCGGCCCGCACGGTCAGTTACGTCGACGGCACATCCAGCCGCACGGTCTACGTCCACCACGCCTCGCTGAACCGGCTCACCCCCGGCACCGACTACCTTTACCTCGCCACCCACGAGGGGACGACGCCCGACAGCGGTACGTTCCGCACCTCGCCTCGCGGACGCATGCCGTTCACCTTCACCAGTTTCGGCGACCAGTCCGCTCCGCAGGTGACCTGGGCGGCCAACGGCACGGCGGCCCTCGACGCGAACTCGACGCCCGCGACCAAGGACATCGTCACCGGCATCGAGCAGGTCGCACCGCTCTTCCATCTGCTCAACGGCGACCTGTGCTACGCCAACCTCGATGTCGACCGGGTGCGCACCTGGAACAACTTCTTCACCAACAACACCCGCTCGGCGCGCTTCCGCCCCTGGATGCCGGCCGCCGGAAACCATGAGATCGAGAAGGCCAACGGCCCGCTCGGCCTGGGCGCGTACCAGACCTACTTCTCCCTCCCTTCCACCGAGACCGACGAGGAACTCGCGGGTCTCTGGTATGCGTTCACGGTCGGCTCGGTGCGGGTGATCGTGCTCCAGAACGACGACAACTGCCTCCAGGACGGCGGCGACGTCTACATCAGCGGCTACTCCGGCGGACGCCAGCTCGCCTTCCTGGAGAGGGAACTGAAGGCGGCGCGCTCTTCCCGCGACATCGACTGGGTGGTCGTCGCCATGCACCAGGTGATGATCAGCTCCTCGGACGCGAACGGCGCGGACCTGGGCCTGCGCCAGAAGTACGGTCCCCTGTTCGACCGGTACGGCGTGGACCTGGTCCTGTGCGGTCACGAACACAACTACGAGCGTTCGCTGGCCGTCCGCGGAGTCGTCACGGGCAGTGAGACACTCACGCCCCGCCCGGTCTCCGGGAGCACCGACTCCATCGACACGGGGCTGGGCACCGTACACATGATCCTCGGCGGCGGAGGGGTCTCGGGGACCACGAACCAGAAGTTCTTCACCGACGGGACCGCCAAAGTGATCACCGCGGTGTCGGCGACAGCCGGCGCGAACGGCAAGCGCACCTCTGCCTACACCAAGGAGCAGGCCGTCTGGATGGGTGTCCGGGACGTGGAACACCCCTACGGCTTCGCGGCCTTCACCGTCGACCCGGGCCGGCACGCAGGCGACACCACCCGGATGCATGTGACGTACTACAACGTGAACAAGCCGCACGGCGAGCTGTCGGTCTTCGAGAACTTCACCCTCCACCGCAGGCGCTCCGACGGCCACGCCGGGTAGCCACGCGTCCCTCAGCGCACGAACATCATGTCGGGGTACCGCGCCGACGGCCCCTCCAGCAGCTTCCCGCAGCGGCCGCGCAGCCAGTGGTCGAAGTACGCCGTGATGTAGGCGTCGTTGGTGCGTATCGCGGTGCCCGGGTCGATCGTGCCGATGTCGTCGATCCGGTCGGCGCGCCGCAGATGCAGCTGGGGTACGAGCGCCTCCGCGTCGGTGAACGAGGCGTGTTCCGAGCCGAGCAGGGTCAGCTGACGGGTCCAGCCCGGAGTGTGTTCGCGAAACGCCCGCCAGCCAGGCCCGGTGTCGGTCCTGCCGTCCTTGCCCAGCAGCAGGAGGGGCCTGTCGAGACCGTGCCGGGCGACCGGCATGAGCGTGCCGTCGTAGTTGGTGAGGTTGCCGTCCATGTCGATGCCCGCGGAGATCCGGTGGTCGGAGTCCATCGACTGGGCGGCGGCGGTGCCGCCCAGCGAGTGGCCGAACATGCCCACCTCGGAGAGGTCGAGTGCCCCGGTCAGACCGGCGGGCAGCCGCCGGCCGTCCGCGTCGGGGTTCCGGCCGCTGTCCAGCAGGCGCAGCTGGTCCAGGACGAAGCCGGTGTCGGTGACACGGACGGCCAGCGACTTGCGGATGAAGGGGTCGGCCTGGGAAACGGGGGGCGGCGACATCGTCGCCAGGCTGCCGTCGGGGAACTGGACCTCGGGTGACTCGTAGGTGTTGTCGATGGAGACGACGACGTAGCCGTGGCTCGCCAGATCGGCCGCCAACGTGGTGCCCCAGGTGCGGGGTTCGCCGAGACCGGGGGAGTAGAGCACCACCGGCAGACGCCCGCCGTGTCCGGTGGCCACGGGTGCGTCCGCCGCCACATGGGTGACGGTGCCGGCCCAGTCGGTGCGGCCGACCGTGGTGTGCAGCCCGAGGAGGCCGTCCGCGGTGACGCTGTCGAAGTGCGCGGCGGCCGCGGGCAGCATGTACGGGGCCTGCGGATGGTGGTTGGTCCGGGCCGCGGGGTAGTAGACGGTGATCATCAGTTCCCGGTGCTTGCGGCCGGCCTTCCACGGGTCCGGGCGTGAGCGGTCCACGAGGTGCAGGGGAACCGCGCCCACGCCGTACCGGCCGGAGGGGACCGGCAGCGTCGGCTTCCGCACGGGGGGCGGAGAGGAGCCGGCGGGGACGGCCGCCTGCGCGGGCAGGGCGGCCGTCAGGGCGCAGAGGGCGGCGACGGTGCAGGCGGTAAAGGCGCGGAGCCATAGGGCCGGGCGACGTGTGTACGGGTGACGCTTCGTCATACAGCCAGCATGGTCCCGCGCCGAGCGCCGTACATCGGGGAAGCCCCGGATCACCGCTCGGGGTCCCACTGACTTTTCCCTGACGGACAAGGCCTGCGGACCGAGACCGGTCTTCGGGCGCGCGAGTGATCATTCGTGCGATGCCGTCAGCTCGTAGTGTCCGGAGGGCAGCCGGTAGGAGGCGGTGCCGTCCGTGAAGCCCAGGTACTGGACGCCCCGGACACGGGACACGGGAGTCCTGCCCTCACGGACACCGGACGGGTCGGAGGTGGGGAGGGGCGAGCAGCGTGACCAGTTGGCGGCGCTGGGCCTCGGTGTCGTAGAAGCCGAGCTTGAGCACCCACCGCAGCGCCGTCCGGGAGTTGTCCTCCGTCCTGGTGGTGCCGCCCGGGGTCACGGGCGAGGCGTCGCCGAGACCGGAGAGCACCGAGGACGCCGCCCTCGGTGCTCAGGTACGTGGTGATGAAGGCCCGTTTGATGTGCGAGAAGAGGTCCTGGTAGGCGCGGGCCTCGGCGGTACGGCCGGTGGCGGCCGCCATGTCCGCCATCAGCCGGGCGCTGTAACCGCAGTAGACGTCGCTCATCAGCTGGGTGCTGGTCTGCTGGAAGGCGAGCCAGTCGCCGTAGATCGCGCCCTGCCCGGTGCAACCGTCCCCGGTGAGTGCGCGGATCCAGTCCGTGTACGCCGTCATCGCCGTCCAGCCGCGGTCGATGACGGTGGTGTCGCCGGACATCTGCCACACCGTCCAGGGGACGACGACGCCGCAGTCCGACCAACCGCTCGCCGGTTCCGGCGAGTTGTACCGGTTGCCGGGCGCGACATGGGTGAACTGGGCGTGGTCCGCGCCGTAGGTCCGCTGGGAGTCGACGAGGATGTCCTCGAAGTGGCTGAGGAACGCGACGGCGTCCACGTTGTACAGGCCGGTGTGGGAGAACAGCTGGGTGTCGCCCGTCCAGCCGAGACGCTCGTCGCGCTGCGGGCAGTCGGTGGGGACACGGAGCGGGGCGGTGCCGGTGACGCCGGAGGCCGGGTACAGGGTCGGAGGCCGGTATCGGCTGCATGAACCCATCGGCCGGGGCGGGATGGGCGTCGTCTGGCAGGCCCGGAACGAACTGCTGGACCGGCGCGTGGCGGTCAAGTGCGCCCGCCCGGACGACTCCAGAGCGGCCCAGCGCCTGATGAAGGAGACGCGGTACGCCACACGGCTGCACCACCCCAACGTCGTGGCCGTGTTCGACTACGCCGCCGAGGGCGACGCCTGCTGGATCGTCATGGAGTACGTCCCCTCGCGCAGCCTGGCCCAACTGACGTCCGAGCGGGGACCGTTGACCCCGCAGGAGGCCGGCTCGATCGACGGCAGATCGCGGCGCGCCGGCGAAGTCCCATGACGAGGGCCTGGTGCACGGCGATGTGACACCGGAGAACATCCTGGTCACGAAGGACGGAGTGGCCCGGCTGACGGACTTCGGGATCGCGCGTGGCCCTGTGGAGCGAGGTCACCCGGACCGGCACGCACACCACGACGGTCACGGTGCGCGGCAAGCCCCGCTATCTTGCGCCCGAGGTGGCCGAGGGCAGGGCGCCGGACGCGATGGCCGAGGGTCCCAACGACGGGGAGGGCGACGGCCACGGCCACACGTTCGACTTCGTCATCAGGGGCAACTACTGCGAGACCCTGAAGGCGTCGCAGGCCCTGATGTTCGAGGACGTACACCATGTCACCGTCGTCGGCAACACCTTCGCCGCCGCCACCGACCACCCCATCGGCCCGGCCATCCACTCCACGGGCGCCCACGTACGCGGCAACAGGACCAACCCGCGGGTCCGCTACGACGTCGGCATCGACGCCTCCTACCGGCCCGGCTACCGCGGCCCGAGGCCGGGCGGTGCTCCCTGACGCCCCGGGCCGGGCCGGCGTTCCGGCCCCGCGCGCCGTCAGTGCCGAAGCCGCTCGGCCGTGGCGAAGAGCGCGCAGGCCAGCACGATCAGCAGGAAGCTCACCACGGCCTCGTAGCCGTGGAGGAACGACAGTCGCCCCACCACGCCGACGTGCCAGTGGGTGAACTCCTGCACCAGGCCCAGCACCCCTTGCACGAGAGCGATGAACCCGGCGACTTCCAGCACCTTCTTCATGCCCACGATGGTGGCCCGCGGAGGTGGCCGCGCGCATCGGCCGGGCGTCGGCACGGCTGCGCCGAAAGTGCGCGCTCCGATCGGGGCGGACAGCCGAAAGTCGCTCCCCCCGCGACTTCGGTAGCAGGCCGTCGGTGTATCGCCCGTGGACTTCGCACCGACGTGGCGCCGGCTTCGCACCGACTGCGCGTCGGCGGATACGGCGGATGCGCCGCGGGCGATGTTTAACGATCTTTCCCGCCCGCGCGGTGACTCCGTGCGCCCGGCATTGATCTTTGCGAACAGCTGGTACGGCGCGGTCGCAGGGCGCGCGGGACATGCCGGTGACCAGCCCGGCGGTCGAACCGCCCGGGGGCGGGGTCACCCGAACGGCTCACGCCGCCGTCGGTCCGATATGCCGTGTTCGCCCGTTTGGGGCAAGCTGGAGGCGGATCCGTTGCCCATCCCGTGATCACTGTTGTGCCGGGAGGCGTCATGATCGTGGTGGCCTTGCTTGTGCCGGTGATGGTCATGCTCGTCGTGTTCGCCCTGGACGCGTACGAGGATCTGTTGTTCCCGCCGCAGACGAAACCCCGGCCGGATCAGGAGACGCTCGACCCGACGCGAGATTCCGGGCACTGATCACAGACGTCCGCGGTGCTCCGGGGGCGGCCCGTGGGTGCCGGGGGAGGTCGGATCGAACGTGCCCATGGGAGGCTTCCCGGGGACCGCGAGGGCGGTCCGGTCCGCCCCGCGGTCGGCGCAAGCCCCGCAGCACCAGGAGGCTCCCTGTGATGTCGCTCGATCTCCACCCCATCTTCCGGAACAACCGCGACATCGAACTGGCGCTGCGTCAGTTCCTCTTCAAGGCGAACCACGCGGGCGAGCCCGTCGCGGAGATCATCCCGGGCAAGGGTTCCGGGCGGCTCAGGGCCCGCGTGCTGGCGTTCCTGGACCAGAAGCACATCCGGAAGCTGTACATCCGGCGCGAGGTCGACGCGGGCAACACCGGGCGCATTCTCCTCTACTTCCGGTGATCCGGTTCCGGCTCTACCCTCCCCCTGCGTCGTACGGCGGTGACGCCCGGCTCCAGACGGCGTCGAACCGGCCGATGACGCGGCGCAGTTCGCGAGCGCTTCGAGGTGACAGGGCCCGCATCACGGTGTCGAGCAGAGCGCGGGCTTCGAGAGGACTGTCGCAGCAGTCCCAGTGCGTGTTTCCCCCTTCCTGGTCCCGCCACAGTTCACGTGCGGGACGATGGACGTATCCCTGCCACAGGCGCACGGCTGAGCTGACGTCTCCTGGGCGCAGATAATTGCGGGTGCGCTCAAGACAAGAGATCTCCGAGAGCGCGCGTGAGGACAAGCCGTCGATGACGGGTGTCGTATTCCGCGTCCGGCGGCCGGAGTTGCCGGCCCGGAGCTGTCCCGGCCGGCTACGCGGCATGGACCTTTCGGTTGATCGTCATGCCGCGCATCATGTCATGTCCTCGAACGGTGTTTCGAGAGGATTTTCGGCGGCCGCCTCTCGCCTGCAGTCCGCCGTCCGCCGAGTCAAGCCCTGTGCATGTCCCGCTGCCATCGGATCTCGCCGTCGTGCCAGGTGTCGGTGCGGGTGAGTCCGGCTGTCGTGGCCACCGTCGCGGAAGCCCGGTGTTCGGGGTGGATGTGTGCGACGACGGTGTGCACCGGCAGTCGGCCGAGCAGGTCGACGAGTCCCCGGGCCGCTTCGGAGGCGATGCCCCGGCCCTGCCACAGTGTGCCCACCACCCAGGCGATCTCCGCGGTGAGGCCGTGCTCGGAGGGGGAGACCGTCGCCTGCACGGTGCCCGTGAGACAGGACTCGTCGCGGAGCAGGATCACCCAGTTCAGCCAGGAGACGGCCGGGTCGGGGGAGCCCGCGGTCAGGCGCCGGTAGCGCGAGCGCAGGGCCTGCGGGGTGTCCGGCGTACCGCCGATGAAGGTGTGCAGGGCCGGATCGGACAGCACCTCGGCCATCTCGTCGGCGTGCTCGACGCGCAGCGGCAACAGGTCCAGTCGCGCGGTGCTGATGGCCCGGGCCGTGAGGTCGCTCATGCCGCGACCCTACTCCGACCTCCTCATGAGATCGCCCCGGCAGCCACGGACTTGGGACTGCCGGGGCGACCGCGCATGATGAACTCGGCTCTGGTTCCGGCTACTTGATGGAGACATCCAGGTGCCGGTTCCGGTGGCGGAGGTCTCCGGGAGGAGTACGGGAGTGAAGGCCGGCGAGGACGTGCGGGAGCTGCCGGGGGCAGCAGTCGCGCCGAGCGCAGGGCCTTGTCGTCGGTCGCCTTCCAGCCGAGGGCGACCGGACCGGCGGTCGTGCCGGGAATTCACCACGCACGTCGATCCCTCGTGTCCGCAGCGCCGTCGCGTACCGTATGGGCGGTAATGACGGAAATGACCGTACGACTTTCGGACGGCAACGGCACCGGTGCGAGCTCGACGGAATTGGTTCATGTGACATGGGGTCCGGCGCGGGGCGCGGCTTCGACGGCCGCGTCGGCGCTGCTGTGCGTCGCTGCCGTTCTCTACAACGACTGGCTGCTCCAGTTCTTTGTGACCACCGGTCTGCCGCAGGCCAGCTCCTATGTCAGCGAGACCTTCGCGGCCGATCAGCCGCACCGGGTGCTGTTCGGCACCGTGGAACTTTCCTGCGCAGCCATACTGATCGCCGCCGCGGCGCTGGCCGCGCGCTCCGCGCCATGGGGCCTGACACTGGCAGGCTGGAGCGCCGTCGGGGTGTTCGGCGGCTGCTCCGTCCTGGACGTGCTGCTGCCGATGGGATGCGCGCCGTCGGTGGAGCACGGCTGCCCGCCCGACAACTTCCAGCACACCACCACCAGCGGTCTGGTCGAATGCGCGCTGTTCATGTCCATGGCGCTGTTCGGCCTTGCGGTGCGCCGTCCTGATCAGGACCGCCCTGTCCCGGACCGCGCTGTCACGGCCAGTGCTGCCCCCGGCCGTCCGGGACAGGTCGCGGGCCGGTGGGCGCCGTACCTGATGCCGGTGTCGATGGCATCGGCGATCGCCACCGTAGGCCCTTATCTGGGACACCCCGGCGGCCAGGGCATCGCCCAGCGCATCCACCTCGTGAGCGTCGCCGTCTGGTTCGTCCTCCTCGCCGTCGAGGCCCGCCGTGCGGGCTCGCCGCCGGGGCACCGGGAGGGGGATTCCGGCCGCGGTGACCCGGATGGTGCGCAGGCCGCCCTCGCCGCCGCCGGGCCTCTCGCCCCGCAGCTCCCCGATACGCCGTCCACGCGTGTCCACGGCTATGTGACTCCCGGCCGCCCGTCTGGTCCGTCCCACCGGCCCCGGGCCTCTTCGGACCTCCAGGACGGGCAGTAGCCGTCCATGGCTCGGCGGTGTGGTCGCCACGGACGGTCTCATGGGCGCCGCACCGGAGGGTGAGGCGCCGTGTCTCGGCGAACTCCGGGCACGCATCCTGGCCGACGGTGATGAGCTGGTCGTCCGGCAGGTCCGGTGGGAGCGGGTGGCCATGCGTCACGGGGACGTGTGTGTGCCGCTGGCCGCGGTGCGGCGGGTGACGGTTGAAGGGAACGGGGGGCGGTCGAAGGGGACGGGTGGTGGGCCCTGCGCGGGGTGCGGCGCGGCGGCCTCCGTGTCCCCGGCGTCCTGTGCCTCCGCACGCGCGGTCACGGCGGGCGGGACCTCGTGGCGGTGGCGGCCCGGCAACCACGTGGCGTGCGTCGAGCTGGGGCCGTCCGCTCCGTTCTGCCTGCTCGCCGTATCCGCGAAGGACGGACGGACGGTCGGGAGGGCGAGGCCGTGGCGTGAGGCTGCGCCGGGCCGCGCCGATGCTCGATGCCTCCACACCCTGGCGCCAGCCGAGGCCGTCACTGACGTCGATGATCACGCCCTGCACACGTGAGGCTCGGGCAGGCTGCGTGCGCTGTCGCGCCGAATGGCCGGTGCCCTGGATCGGGCCCGAGCGGGTTGGCCGCGGGTGGCTGCGGCCCGGTGACCTCGACGGTGGCCGGACGGAGCAGTCGGGCGCCGTGGCGGTAGCCGGTGCGCAGGATCTTCGTGCAGATCGGCCGGTCCGCGTCCGGGGAGGCGTGATGGGTGAGGGCGTCGTGGCACGCCGGATCGAAGGCGTCGCCCTCCTCGCCGAAGGCCTCGACTCCCAGGGATCCCAGCTGTGTTCGCAGGGTGTCGGCGATGTCCCGCAACCCCGGTGTCATGGCCTCGTGCGCGCAGGCGCGGTCGACGGCGTCCAGGGCGGGCAGCAGGGTGCGCAGGACGTTGGCCACGGCGGCCTCGCCCAAGGCCAGCCGGTCCCGGTGCACCCGCTTGCGGTAGTTGTCGTACTCGGCCTTCACCCGTTGCAGGTCGGCCGTGCGCTCCTCCAGCAGGCCGTGCAGCCGGGCGGAATCCGGGTCCGGCAACCGGCCCCGCTCCATCGTCGGCTCACCTCCGGATCACGTTCCTCACAGCCTGGATAGAACGTGGGCCGTTTCATGTCAAGGGCCCTCGAACGGTAGCGAGCCACCGAAGGCGAGCCCCGAACCATTGACAGGAAACCTGTCGCTCACCAGACTCCAGACCAACAGGAATCCTGTTGGTTGAAATTTCAGCGATCGGGCGATCAACGCTGGGGAGCAGGCCATGACGACCACCTTCGACATCGACCCCGGGCACCTGTTCATCGACGGCCAGTGGCGCGAGGCCACGGACGGCGCTCGCATGGAGGTCGTCGACCCGTCCACCGGACAGGTCGTCACGACCGTCGCGCACGCCGGTGCCGGTGACGTCGACGCCGCCGTACGCGCGGCCAGGGACGCCTTCGACCGCGGACCGTGGCCGCGGATGAGCGGCCGCGAACGCGGTCGCGTGCTGCACCGCGTCGCCGAGCTGATCCGGGAACACGCCGAGGAGATCACGGCCCTGGAGAGCCTCGACGTCGGCAAGCCGATCTCCCTGTGCGGCGCCGTCGACGTGACGAACGCGGCCGACGACTACGAGTACTACGCCTCCCTCGCCCAGAGCCAGGACGGCGCCACCCGCGACACGCCCCTGAGCGCCCTCGCCTACACCCGCCGGGAGCCGCTCGGCGTCGTCGCCGCCATCACGCCCTTCAACTTCCCGCTGATCCTGGCCGGTTCGAAACTGGCCCCGGCCCTCGCGGCGGGCAACACCGTGGTGCACAAGCCCGCCGAGGAGACCCCGCTCAGCGCCCTCCGCATGGCCCGCCTGCTGCAGGAGGCCGGCGTTCCCGACGGGGTGGTCAACGTCGTCACCGGCACGGGCCCGGTGGCGGGCGAGGCCCTGCTGCGCCACTCCGGCATCGACAAGGTCGCCTTCACCGGCTCCACCGCGGTCGGCCGACATGTGGCGAGCGTCGCGGGCGAGGGACTCAAGACCGTCATGATGGAACTCGGCGGCAACGCGGCCCACCTCGTCTTCGAGGACGCCGACCTGGAGAAGGCGGTCGGCGCGATCATCAAGGGGTTCGTCTTCAACACCGGCCAGTTCTGCATGGCCGGCCCCCGGCTGCTGGTCGCCCGGCCGGTGCACGACACCCTGGTCGGCATCCTCGCCGAGGCGGTCGCGCAGGTCCCCGTCGGGGACCCGCGCGATCCGAGGACCGTCGTCGGACCGATGGCGGGGGAGAAACACCTCAAGAAGGTCGAGGAGTACGTCGAGCTGGCCCGCAAGGAGGGCGCCAGGGTGGTCGTCGGCGGCGAGCGCCTCGACCTGAACGGCGGCTACTACTACCGGCCCACGGTGATCACCGGCCTCTCCAACGACTCCCGTGTCGTCCAGGAGGAGCTCTTCGGCCCCGTCCTCACGGTCCAGCCGTTCGACTCCGAGGGCGAGGCGGTGGCGCTCGCCAACTCCACGCCGTACGGCCTCGCCTCGGGTGTCCAGACCAGCCGGCTGGCCCGAGCCCACCGCGTCGCCGAGCAACTGCACGCCGGCATCGTCTGGATCAACGACTGGGCCGTGCTCGACCCCGCCGTCCCCTTCGGCGGGGTCAAGGACTCCGGATTCGGCCGCGAGTACGGCCCCGAGGCCCTCGCTTCCTACAGCAAGGTCAAGTCCGTCGTCGTCTCGCTCGACTGAGCGCCCGAGCAAAGGAGTTCACCGCATGACCACCACCACGCGTGCCGCCGTGGTCGAGGCCGGGGGAGCGCCCTTCACCCTCGCGGACGTCGAACTCGACACCCCGGCGCCCGGCGAGGCCCTCGTCCGCATGGTCGCCGCCGGACTGTGCCACACCGATCTCGGCGTGGCGAGCGGCGGCCTGCCGTTCCCGCTGCCCGGTGTCCTCGGCCACGAGGGAGCCGGTGTCGTCGAGGCCGTAGGCCCGGGTGTGAGCGACGTCGGGCCCGGCGACCACGTGCTGCTGTCCTTCACCTCCTGCGGGGGCTGCCGCAACTGCCGCGAGGGGCACCCCGCGTACTGTGCCACCTGGCTCCCGCTGAACCTCGTCGGCGGCCGGCGCGCCGACGGCACCAGCACCGTCAGCCGCGCCGGCATCCCGCTCGGCGGGCACTTCTTCGGCCAGTCCTCCTTCGCCGAACGCGCGTTGGCGGACCGGCGCAGCCTGGTGAAGGTCGACCCCGACGTGCCGCTCAGCTCCGTCGCCCCGCTGGGCTGCGGTGTGCAGACCGGGGTCGGCGCCGTGTGGAACGTGCTCACCCCCCGCGCCGGCAGCACACTCGTCGTGCTCGGCGCCGGAGCCGTGGGGCTGTCCGCGGTGATGGCCGCCGCCCTCACCCCCGCGACCCGGATCATCGCCGTCGACCGTTTCGCCGAACGCCTCAAACTCGCCGAGGAGTTGGGCGCCACCCACACCGTCAACGCGGCCGAGACCGACCTCGGCGACGCACTCGCGCTGCTGACCGACGGGCAGGGGGCCGACGGTGTCGTCGAGACCACGGGCAACGTCGCCGTACTGCGCCAGGGAGCCGACGCGCTCGCGGCCCGCGGCACCCTGGTCGTCGTCGGCGCTCCGCCCTTCGGCACCGAAGTCGCCTTGGACGTCAACGGGTTGCTGCCGGGCAAGCGGATCGTGGGCCTCACCCTGGGCGACAGCGAGACCCAGACCCTCATCCCCGCCCTCGTCCGGCTCGTGAAGGAGGGGCGGCTCCCGCTGCACCGTCTCATCAGTACCTATCCGTTCACGGACATCAACGAGGCGGTGCGGGACATGAGCGCGGGCAGGACGATCAAGCCCGTCCTCACCTTCTGAACGCCCGCGCACGCCGAAGCCGAGACGCCACGCCGACCGGGGGCCCGACGAGGACTCAGGAGGTCGGGTGGACCACCATCGCCGCGCCGCCGCCGCGCCGCTTCGGCTCGGCCACCGCCGTGACCTTCCCGCGGGCTCCGAACTCCAGCGCGGCGACCGCGCCGATCTCGGGTGACGGGGTGAAGGCCGGCGGGGCGAGCACGAACTGTTCACCGAGGGCTTCCAGGGCGGAGCGCTCGGGGGAGTCGAGGAAGGCGGGTTCGGCCTCGGTCGTGGTGCGGTTGCGCTGCGAGATGCGCGGCGCGGCGACCGCTTCCGGCAGGCTCATGCCGAGGTCGAGGCGGTTGACGAGGGTCTGGAGGACGGTGGTGATGATGGTGGCGCCGCCGGGCGAGCCCACGGCGATCACGGGCCTGCCGTCGCGCATCACGATCGTCGGTGACATGCTGCTGCGCGGCCGCTTGCCCGAGCCCGGCAGGTTCGGGTCCGGCACGCCCTCCTGGAGGGGGGTGAAGTCGAAGTCCGTCAGCTCGTTGTTGAGCAGGAACCCGCGGCCGGGAACGGTGATGGCCGAACCGCCGGTCTGCTCGATCGTGAGCGTGTAGGAGACGACGTTGCCCCAGCGGTCGGAGGCCACCAGGTGGGTGGTCGACGGCCCCTCGTACGGCTCCTGGCTGCCCCTGCCCGGTGCGGTGCAGCCCGTCGGGTTGCGCGGGTCGCCCGGGGCGATGGGGCTGGTCAGCGACGTGGTGGGGCGGATCAGACAGGCGCGGTCCTTGGCGAACTCCTTGGCCAGCAGCTCCCTCGCCGGGACGTCGGAGAACGCCGGGTCGCCCACCCAGCGGTTGCGGTCCGCGAACGCGATGCGGCTGGCCTCCAGGTAGTCGTGCAGCGCCTGCACCGTGTCGGCCGGCGACAGGTGGAGGTTCTCCAGGATGTTCAGCGCCTCGCCGACCGTGGTGCCGCCGGAAGAGGACGGTGCCATGGAGTACACGTCCAGGCCGTGGTAGGTCGTGTGGGTCGGCTCCCGCAGGATCGCCCGGTAGGCGGCGAGGTCCGAGCGCTCCATCAGTCCGGGGCGCACGGTGCGCGTGGAGCCCTGCGCCACCGGCGGGTGCTGGACGGTGCGCACCACGTCGCGCCCGATGGCGCCGTGGTACATCGCGGCCACGCCGGACCGGGCCAGCTCCCGGTAGGTGCGGGCCAGGTCCGGGTTGCGGAAGAGGGTGCCGACCACGGGCAGTTGGCCGTTCGGCAGGAACAGCTGGGCGGTCGGGGTGAAGTCGCGGAACCGGGCCTCGTTCATCTGGGTCTGGGCTCGGAACTGGTCGTTGACGACGAAGCCGTCGTCCGCGATCCGGGTCGCCGGGCGCAGCGCCTGGGCCAGGGAGAGGGTGCCCCATGCGTCGAGGGCCTGCTGCCAGGTCGCCGGGGTGCCCGGGATACCCACGGACAGACCGGAGTTGACGGCCTCGTCGAAGGGGATCGCTTTGCCGGTGGCGGGGTCGGTGAACGAGTCGGACCGCATGCGGGCCGGGCCGGTTTCCCGGCCGTCGATGGTGTGGACCGCACCGGTGCGGGCGTTGTGGTAGACGAAGTAGCCGCCGCCTCCGACACCTGCCGAGTAGGGCTCGACGACACCGAGCGCGGCGGCGGTGGCGACGGCCGCGTCGACGGCGTTGCCGCCACGCCGCAGCACGTCGATACCGACCTGCGTGGCATACGCGTTGACGCTGGAGACGGCACCTCCGCTGCCGACGGCGACGGCCTGCTTCGCGGGTGACCGAAGACCGGGCGACGGCTCCCGCCGCGCGGTGGAGGACGAGGCGGCGGCGGTGCGGGGGAGCAGGGGGAGGGTGAACAGAGCCGCTGACGCGGCGGTCACCAGGGTACGACGGGTCGTCACGGGTCCTCCGGATTCGCCCCTCCTGCGAGGGGGTCGATGGCGGGGAGGTGGGGGGTGCGCGAAACCCTGGCAAACAGCTGCGGGCCGGGCAACCGTGTCGATCAAGGTTTGCGGTAGATCTGAGGTTTCCCGGGGTAAGGGGCGCGGCACGGGTCAACTGGTGCCGGGCAGTTGGGCTCGCGCCGGACGCTGGACCGCCGTGACGCCCGTGCGGTCCCGGTGTGGCGACGCGTCGGCGCCGGCCGGGCCGAACGGTTCAGGACGAGGCCTGGGCCAGTGCCGCCAGCGTTTCGAAGTCCCAGGTCAGCGCGCCCGAGCGGAGGTCGGCCGTGACCGCGTCGAGCCAGTCGAGCTCCGCGGTCAGGACGGCCCGGCGGTACTCGTCCTCCAGCATCGTGACCCGCGGCAGCGACAGTCCGCGCGCGCCCTCGGCCGCGGATTCCAACTCGGCCAGATGTGCCCGTACTTGGGCGGCGCGCGCGGACAGGTCGGCCTCGACCTCCTGGGGCAGCAGCATCATGGTGAAGGAGAGCGCGGCGGGGAACTCCGGGTACTCCGCCCGCGATGCGACCAGCATCTCCCGCAGCCACTCCCGCGTCGCGGTGCGGCCCGCGTCGGTCACCTCGTAGACCGTGCGCTCCGGGTACTGCTGGTCCCGGCTGGTCTCGCGCACGGCGATCAGCCCCGCGTCGAGCAGCCGGTCGATGGTCCGGTACAGGCTCGCCCGCTGGCTGACGTTGACGACCTGGTCCTTCCCCCACTGCTTGATCAGCCGCTGGATGCCGTACGGGTGCAGCGGTCGCATGTGCAGGAGCGAGAGGACGGTGAGACCGAGAGGGGAGCTGCGCATGCCCGGAGCCTACCCGAGCCAATCTCAGATGAACTAGTTGACGTGATACTAGTTTCACTGCAACTATCAATGCATGACGACAGCGACCCCGCTCGCGTCCGCCGAGCGCATCCACGCGGACCACGCCACCGTGAAGCACCTCGGACACTGGACCGAGGCCACCGAGTTCGACGTACGCGCCCGCCGCGCCACCGTCGTCCTGGACCTCCGCTCCCCCCGGATCGGCTGGGACGAGCCGGTCACCGTGCGGCTCGACCTCAGCTCCGCCGCCCTCACCCTGCTGCTGCCCGACGCCGTCGCCGTGGACAGCTGGGACCTCGCCTTCTCGGGCCGCGGCCGGGTCAAGGACGCGGAAGCCGGCACCGGTCCGGCCCGGCTGCTGCTGACCGGAGCGGTCGGCGACGGCGAGATCCGCATCCGCCGCGGCGGCACCGCCCAGCTCACCGCCATGTGCTCCCGGACCTACCTGAACGACCTGCGCCGCGCCCACCGCGACGGCGGCCTGCCCACCGTCGACGACCCGACCCGCGAGAGGACCCGCTGACATGTCCCGCACCCGCACCGCGATCGTCGTGGGCGGCGGCATCGCCGGCCCGGTCGCAGCCCTCGCGCTGCGCCGGGCCGGGATCGAGGCCACCGTGCACGAGTCCCACACCGGCACCGCCGACGGCGTCGGCGGCGCCCTGGGCGTCGCCCCCAACGGCCGGGCCGCCCTCGGGCTGGTCGGACTCGACCGGATAGGCGCCCCGATGAACGCCATCGTGCTCCAGAACCACAAGGGCCGGGTGATCACCGAGATCCGTCAGCCCATGCAGTTCAGCTGGCGCGCCGACCTGTACCGGCGGCTCTACGACCTCGCCCGGGAACACGATGTCCAGATCCACCACGGACACCGACTGGTCGACGTCCGCGAGAGCGGCACCGGCATCCGGGCCGTCTTCGCCGACGGCACCACCAGTGAGGAGGCCGACATCCTGATCGGTGCGGACGGCCTGCGCTCCACCGTGCGGCGGCTGATCGACCCGGCGGCTCCCCGGCCACGCTACTCGGGACTCCTCGGCTTCGGCGCCCGCGTCGACGGCGCCGGGCTGCCACCCACCGGCGACCGCATGTACATGGCCTTCGGCCGACGGGCTTTCTTCGGTTACCAGACCTTCGCCGACGGCACCGGTGTCTGGTTCGCCAACCTGCCCCACCCCTACCTGACGTGGCAGGAGACCGGACAGACCTCGAACGAGGAGTGGCTGCGCCGGCTGGGTGAGGCCTTCGCCCACGACACCGTCCCCGCGCTGGACCTGCTGCGGCGCACCCGGCCCGAGGACCTGATCACCTCCGGCCCCATGGAGGATCTCCCGCACGTCCCGCAGTGGCACCGCGGCCGCATGGTGCTCGTGGGCGACTCCGCCCACGCCACCTCGCCCAGCTCCGGCCAGGGTGTCTCCCTCGCCGCGGAGAGCGCCGTCGAACTCGCCCGTGCGCTGCGGGACCTGCCCCACCCCGAGGCCTTCGCCGCCTACGAGCGCTGCCGCCGTGCCCGGGTCGAACGGGTCATCGCCCAGGCCGCCCGCACCAACAGCGGCAAGGCGGCCGGACCCGTGGGCCGGGTGTTGCGGGACGCGCTCCTGCCCCTGTTCGCCCGCCTCGCCACTCCCGAGAGGACCGCCTGGCAGTACGACCACCGGATCCGCTGGGACGACCCCGTCGCCGGGTGAGGACACGTCCGGCGAGCGCGGTGCCCTCGGCAGGCTCAGGGGTGGAGCTTCTTCTCCTCGGCCAGCATGGCGACGAACTTCGCGATGCGCGCGGCCCTGGTCTCCGGCTTCCTGGCGGCCTCGACCCGGTGCAGGATCGCGTACCGGTTGTGGCTGTCCAGAGTGGCGAAGAAGGCGCGGGCCGCCGGCACCGCGTCCAGGGCGGCCCGGAGGTCGTCGGGCACCGTCGCACTGCTCTGCGCCGCGTACGCGGCCTCCCAGCGGCCGTCCGCCCTGGCCCGCTCCACCTCGCGCAGACCGGCGGGCCGCATCCGGCCCCGCTCGATCAGAGCGGTCGCCTTGGCACGGTTGATCTGCGACCACCTACTGCCCTGGCGCCGCGGAGTGAAGCGCTGGAGCCAGTGCCGCTCGTCCAGCTTCCTCTTCTGCCCGTCGATCCAGCCGAAGCAGAGCGCCGACTCCAGCGCCGTCGCGTAGTCGACGCCGTCGGCCCCGGAGCCGCTCCTGGGAATCTTGAACCAGATGCCCGGCACATCCGCGTGGTGCTCCTCCAGCCACCGCTCCCACTCCTCCTGTGTGGCGAAGAAGAGGACCGGATCCGCCGCTTTGCGTGATCCCTCAGCCATGTCCGCCATGAAAGGCCACGGCCGGGACCGGGTCAACCACCCGGCACCCTGAGGACCGCGGCCACGGTGGCGGCCACCAGGCCGGTGCCGAAGAGGACGGCCACGACGTACCGGGAGCGGTCGGGCGGGGGCGAGGGGCGGACGGGGCCCAACTCGCCCCAGTGGCGGGCGGATTCGCGCGACTCGGTCCGCCGTGCCACCGCCGCACCGATCCGCAGGCCGGCCGTGAGCAGCATGCCCGCGGCGGCCGCGGCGCAGGGGATCCACCACGCCTCGGCCAGGAGCAGCAGGACGGCGATCACGCCGCCGGTGCTCCAGCCGCTGACGCAGGCCGCAGCCGCCCTGCGCCGGGACACGGGCCGGTCGGGCCCCGCACGCAGGTCGGCGAGGGCCGGCAGGTACCAGACGCAGCCGGAGGCGGTCACGGTCGTGGCGCCCAGGGCGAGAACGGTCTGCGGCATGGTCTACCTCGCCGACCCGTCGAGTTCGAGTGCGGCGATCTCCGGGTGGTGCAGGTCGAAGGCCGGGGACTCGGAGCGGATACGGGGGAGGGAGACGAAGTTGTGCCGCGGGGGAGGACAGGAGGTGGCCCACTCCAGGGAACGCCCGTAGCCCCAGGGGTCGTCGACGTCCACCGGCTTGCCGTACTTCGCTGTCTTCCAGACGTTGTAGAAGAACGGCAGGATCGACAGACCGAGCAGGAACGACCCGATGGTGGAGACGGTGTTGAGGGCGGTGAAGCCGTCGGCGGCCAGGTAGTCGGCGTAACGGCGGGGCATGCCCTCGGCGCCCAGCCAGTGCTGGACCAGGAAGGTGGTGTGGAAGCCGACCGTGAGCGTCCAGAAGGTGATCCTGCCGAGGCGCTCGTCGAGCATCCTGCCGGTCATCTTCGGCCACCAGAAGTGGAATCCGGCGAACATCGCGTACACGACCGTACCGAAGACCGTGTAGTGGAAGTGGGCGACGACGAAGTACGAGTCGGACAGGTGGAAGTCCATCGGCGGGGACGCGAGGATCACGCCGGTCAGGCCGCCGAAGAGGAACGTGATCAGGAAGCCGGTGGTCCACAGCATCGGTGTCTCGAACGACAGCGAGCCCTTCCACATCGTGCCGATCCAGTTGAAGAACTTCACACCCGTCGGCACGGCGATCAGGAACGTCATGAAGGAGAAGAACGGGAGGAGAACGCCGCCGGTGACGTACATGTGATGCGCCCATACGGTCACGCTCAGGCCGGCGATGGCGATGGTCGCGCCGATGAGGCCCATGTAGCCGAACATCGGCTTGCGGGCGAAGACCGGGATCACCTCGGAGACGATGCCGAAGAACGGCAGGGCCAGGATGTACACCTCGGGATGCCCGAAGAACCAGAACAGGTGCTGCCACAGCAGGGCTCCACCGTTGGCGGCGTCAAAGACATGGGCGCCGAACTTGCGGTCCATCTCCAGCGCGAACAGGGCGGCGGCCAGGACCGGGAAGACGATCAGGACCAGCACGGCGGTCAGCAGCACGTTCCAGGTGAAGATCGGCATCCGGAACATCGTGAGGCCCGGCGCCCGCATGCAGACGATCGTGGTGATGAAGTTGACCGCACCGAGGATCGAGCCGAAGCCGGACAGGGCCACGCCCATGATCCACAGGTCGGCGCCGAGGCCCGGCGAGTGGATGGCGTCCGACAGCGGGGCGTACAGGAACCACCCGAAGTCCGCGGCCCCGCCGGGCGTCAGGAAGCCGAAGGCGGCGATCGACGAGCCGAACAGGAACAGCCAGTAGGCGAGCATGTTCAGGCGCGGGAAGGCCACGTCCGGGGCGCCGATCTGCAGCGGCATGATCCAGTTGGCGAAGCCGGTGAACAGCGGCATCGCGAACATCAGCAGCATGATCGAGCCGTGCATGGTGAACGCCTGGTCGAACTGCTCGTTCGACATGATCTGCAGACCCGGCCGGGCCAGTTCGGCGCGCATCAGCAGGGCCATCACGCCGCCGACGATGAAGAACGCGAAGGCCGTGACCAGGTACATCGTCCCGATCCTCTTGTGGTCGGTGGTCGTCAGCCACTGCGCCCACGCCGGTCTGCCCGCCGCTCGTGCCGTCCGTCCGGCCGCCTTCCCGGCCACGGGTACCCCGGCCTTCGGGCTCCCGGTTCCCACCTGCTGTATCTGTGCCTCGTCCACCGGACGGCGTCCTTCCCCTGTGCTCATGTCGGCGGCGAGCCGGGAAGTGCCTTCGACGGGGGACATGGACGAGCCCTTCCCGGCTGCCGCCACATGATCGCCACACCGCCCCCCGGCCCCGATAGGGCCGAACGACCCGGCCCCGGCCGCCGGGTGGGGCCCAACGGCCCGTCTTCCGGTCCGGCGCGGCCGACGGGGGCTGGGGGGCGTGCGGACGCCTCGGCTACGTCCAGCGCATGCCGATGGCGGACAGCCGATCGACCTGCTCGGGGGAGAGAGTTCCGGCCCTGCTGCGTTGGTTGCTGATCCACGCCCCGAGTTTGACGAGACGCTCCTGCCGGTCCTCGCTCGCGTGGCCGGAGCCGAGGACGATGCGTTCTTCGTGCTTTCTGGGTACGCGGAGGTGGCCCTCACGCCGGTAATACTGCTGGGCGGCGGTGTAGTTGACGGTCCATCGGTCGGCGTGGGTGCGGCGCGGCGCGGGCTTCTCGTCCTCGGCGGCGGGCTCGATGCCGAGGACGTGTGCGCACATCCACTGCTGTACGGTGCTCAGCCTGTCGAAGCCGAGCCGCTGCGCGCGCACCCATCGCCCGAGGTCTTCGCCCTGCACCAGGACCAGGCCGGGAGCGGTCGGCAGTTCCCCGCCGGCTTCGAGATGCCGGCGGGTGAGATGGAAGCAGCGTTGCCATTCCACCGGCCAGGCGGGGCACCAGGAGGGGTCGATGTCATCGAGCTGCTCGCGACGTGCCGTCGACAGCGCGCCGGCCGTCGATGTCAATAGGGCTCCGCCGGCGCCGAGTTGCTCGTCCTGCCGTGCCCTGCGTGCGGCGGCCCGCTGGTTCTTCAGCCAGATGCCGACCTTGTAGCCCTGGTGGGTGGCGTCCCGCGGAGCCAGGAGGTGCCCGTTGTCGGCGGCCCACCCCCGGGCCGCTGCCAGGCCTTCCTCCCACGCGGTGTCGAAGTGCGACCAGACCATGCCCAGCTTGTCCAGCTGCCGGACGCGTTCGGCGGCCAGGTTGCCCCGCGCGTGCGAGCGCCGGGCGTCGGCGATCCACTGTCCCAGCGGAAAGCGCGCGAGCGGGGCCGGCCACCGCTCCGACTCCGCTTCGGCCTCCCGGCCGTCGCTGTCGGGGACGCGATAGGTGAACGGCACGCGCAGATCGCCGTGGAGCCGGGTGTAGACGACGGAGGCCTCCACGCCGCGCCGCCAGTGGGTGTGTTCGGGGTTGAGGACCCGCAGGTCGATGAACGCGGACAGCTGCGCGGGATCGCGAGGCGTGCTGAACCTCAGCAGCGCTCGCGCCGGCGCCGACAGCGGGCCGTCGTCCTCGCCGGCCTCGCCGTCCTGCGCGGCGGTGCGGCTCTGGACGCCCTGGGCCTGGCTCTGCGCCTGTGGTTCGGCGAGTCGCTCCACGATGCGGGTGTCGTGGGCCCGCAGCGCGGTGAGCAGTTTGGCCAGCCCGTCGTACGCACGGGAGGTGAGCATGGAGTCCGGTGTCTCCCCGGGGCCGAGGAGGACGGGGACGACGAGGGAGGCGAGCTTGCCCTGCCCCGGCTGCATGCGCAGGGCACGGCCGACGGCCTGGACGAGGTCGGGCAGGGAACCGCGGACGTCGGCGAAGTAGACGCTGTCGCAGGTGCGGGTGTCGACGCCCTCGCCCAGCACCTTCACCGACCCCAGAAAGCTCTTGCCGACGGGCGTGCCGTCGTCACGCCCGCCGTGGGCGAACCGGCTCAGGACACGGCGGCGGTGCTGCGGCGTGTGGTCGCCGCACAGCCACTCGGCCCATACCCGCTCCGGATACCGCGCCGGTTCCGACGCGTGCAGTCTGCGGGCGACGTCCGGAAGGCCGGCGGCGAACGCCTCGGCCTCCTTGACCAGGTGGTGGAAGACGAGGGTGCGGTGGAAATCCTCCTCGGCGCAGGCCTTCACCAGCGCGGTCTGCAGTGCCGCGAGGCGGGCTCCGCGCACGGCGTCGGAACGGCCCTCCATCCCGAGGAGTTGGGCCGCCTGCAGCTGGGTGTCGGTGACGTCGACGCACACCACCTGGTAGGGGGCGCAGATGCCCCGGTCGATGGCGGTCGACAGGGTCAGGGTGAAGCACCGGCTGCCGAACGGGCCGTCGGGATCGTCGTCCATCGAGGCCACCAGTTCGCCCGGCACACCCTGCCCCACGGCCTCGCCCTCGTCGTCGGGCTGCCACAGCCGGGGAGTGGCCGTCATGTACAGCCGTCGCGACGCCGGAATGCGTGTGTTGTCGTGCACCACCGCCCACGGCTTGCCGAGCCGCCCCGACGTACGGTGCGCCTCGTCCACCACGATGAGGTCCCACCCGGGCAGACCGGCGGCGTGCGCGCGCTCCAGCGTGCCCAGCCCCAGCGAGGCGTACGTCGCGAACACCGTCACATGCTCGAAGGGCCGCACCCAGGCGACCAGTTCGCCCACGTCCGTCGTGTTGGGGAAGGACGCCTGGTCCCCGCGCAGAGAGGACACCCCGATCACCGGGCCCCTGCGCCCGCCCTCGCGCCACGCGGCCTCGGTCTGCGCCAGCAGGTCCAGCGAGGGGACGAGGACCAGCACCCGGCCCGCCCGCAGTTCCTCCGCACCGCGCACCGCGACCAGCGTCTTGCCGGACCCGGTCGCCATGACCACCTGCGTCCTGAGCCCGCGCTCCGGCACCGTGGCCCCGGCCGGCACCTCCAGCGCGCGCAGCACCGCGTCCACCGCCTCACGCTGGTGCGGACGAAGCTCGCGTACAGCCATCTCCCTGGGCCCTCCGCTCGACGCGACTGCCGGCGCTACCGGATGCCCGGACACTCCGTGACGACAGGTGCCGTCCGATGCCAGGCAGCCTAATCCAACGGTCGTACCGGCCGTGTGCGACGAGACGGTGCCGGCCGCCGCGGAGCCGATGGGCGGTACATGGCATAAGGGCGGCGCCGGGTCGGCTACGGCGTGGGCGGCTTGAGCAGGGCCAGCAGGGCGCCCTGCGGGTCGCGGACCACGCTCATCCGGCCGGCGGCCGTGTCGAAGGGCGCGGTGCGGACGGTGCCGTCGCGCTTGACCAGGGCATCCACGGTGGAGTCGACGTCGCCGACGGCGAAGTAGGTCAGCCAGTGTGCCGGGGTGTCCGGCGGGGCGTCGGCGAGCAGGGTGACGCCGCCGACGGTCCGCCCGCCGGCCTGGAGGGCCCAGCGCGAGTCGGTCCCCGGCGTCCGTTCGACGCCGGTGCCGAACACCTCTTGGTAGAAGCGCGTGGCAGCGTGGACGTCGTCGGTGTGCAGTTCGTTCCAGACGAGCGCGCCGGACTCGTCGACCACCTGTGCGCCCGAGAACTCGCCGGGCTGCCAGACCCCGAACACCGCGCCCTGCGGGTCACGGGCGAGCAGCATCCGGCCGAGCGCGCCGCCGTCCATCACCGGGATGAGCAGGGTGCCGCCGGCGGCGGTGATCGCGTCCTGGGTGGCCTCCGCGTCGGCGGTGGCCAAGTAGCTGATCCACATGGCGCGTTGAGCCGAGGCCCCCTCAGTGGCCGAGGCCGGGGGAGGGGCCGGGGCGATGCCGGCCACGGCCTTGCCGCCCAGCTCGCAGACCGCGTATCCGCCGGACTCGGCCAGCCCCGCCTGTCCCTGCCAGCCGAACAGGTCGCAGTAGAAGTCCAGCGCGGCCAACTGGTCCTTCGCCATCAGATCGACCCAGCACGGGGCTCCGGTCGGGTAGGCAATGGTGACTTCGGGCATGTGCCACTCCCCACTCTCTCTGCTGGGGTGCCTGGTCGGACACCCGTACGTCGGACCGCGACCCGCCGCCTGAGACACCGCCCGCGACCGGAGGTCCGCTGCTGATGTCCGGCCGTGGAACAGTCGCGCGAAATGACTTCCCGTCCGACGGCAGGGCTACGTCGCCCGTTCGCGGCAACGATGCGCGCGGGCGTTGACGCGCCGGTCCGTCGCACGATGCGGACGTTCTCCCGCGCCCAGCTCCTGCGCTTCCCGCATCTTTGCGTGGTGCGCATCTTTCGCTGCCGTCGTTCCATGGGGTTGCGAGAGCGGAAGAAGGCCGAGACGCGCGCCGCGCTCAGTCGGGCTGCGCTGCGGCTGACCGTCGAGCGTGGGCTCGACAACGTCGAGGTCGAGGACATCGCCGAGGCCGCCGGGGTCTCGCCTCGCACGTTCGACAACCGCTGTGGGACGCCCTCACCAGCGCGGTGCTGGCGCAGTTCGCGCCCGACACGGCTGCCGCCGAGCACCCCGTCGCCGGCGCCGTGCAGTGGACGGCGGGCGTGCGCATGATGCTCGCGGAGCCGGCACTGCGAGGCGAGATGCTGCGCGCCGGGGCCGTCGCCGAAGCCGGGATCGCCGCGGCGGTCGCCGACCGCACCGGCACCGACCCGAAGCGGGACCTGTACCCGCACCTCGTCGCGTCCGCGGTCATGGCCGCGACGAACGCCGCCATGGCCCATCATCTCCGCACCGATCCGCCGGTCCCCGTCGGGCCGTTGCTCGCGGACGCCCTCGCACAGCTCACGGCGGGCCTGCCCACCCCCTGACAAGCCACTGCGGATGGAGAGCCCGGCAGGTGCTCGGGCCGATGTCCCCTGCCCGTCAAGGAGCTTGTCCGTGATCGGCGTCGTTGCCGCGGGCGCCGGGCCGACCGGTCTGATGCTCGCCTGCGAGCTGTCCCTGGCCGGCGCACGCCCCCTGGTCCTGGAACGCCGCACCGAATCGTCCGGCGAGCACCGCGCGAACGGCCTCGCCGGACAGGTGGTCCTCCTGGACCCCACCGGCACCCTCGACGCGGGCCGCTGAGCGCCGCACGTCGGCACGGCGACCCTCCCGCACCTCGAAACGGCTCTGCTGCTCCGCCCCGACTGCTACGTCGCCTGGCCGGGCACCACGGGCGACGGCCTGCACGAAGCGCTGGAAACGTGGTGCGAACCGGTGCTCACGGAATCCACCCGCACCGCTCGGATAACATGATCGAACTCACGGCGAAGGTGACCTCTTCGCCGGCCGCTCGTCGGAAAGCCATGCCGCCCCGGACGACGAGTGCCCTATTGATCGACAACTCACACATCGGCCAGATAATTGATATCCAGAACATCGCGAGTGCTTTCGCGAATAGTCAGCAGAACAAGGTTCGTTGATCGGCGCCGACCACGGGGGATGCTGTGGGCCGTGGCGGGTGCGGTGGCCCTCGGGTTCCTCGTCTCGTTGGAGATCGCCGCGCGTCATTACGGCCTGCCGGGACCGATCACCAACCAGGCGGAAGAGGTGATATTCCCGCCGAAATCAGGGTTTCTGCTCTACGCCAGTCTGGCGTTGACGATGGTGGTGCTCACCTGGCGGCAGCGGTTCGTCGCGCTCGGTGTCGCGGTCGGTATCGACGTCGTGCTCCTGGTGGTGCGCTGGGCGGCCGATGTCAGGATCACCGACGGACATCCCTTCGGAAACGGGGCGTTGTGGGTGATTCTGGGTCATGCGGTCATCGCCGTCACACGCCGTTCCGGGCGCGAACGCGTCCTGCTGCTGAAGGGCGTCGGCCTGGGACTGCTGCTGGTGGCCGGCCGCAAGACCGGTGACGCCTGGCTCCTCGTCACCTCGAAGACCCGCCCGGCGGTGTTCGACCAGTACGCGGCGACCGCCGATCACGCGCTGGGCAACCCGTCGTGGGTGGCGGGCCGGATCGTCAGGGCCACCGGTCCGATCGGTGCCCACGTTCTCGACTACGTCTACATCCAGCTCGCGGTGGCCGCGGTCGTCGTCGCGATGTACCAGCTGCGGAATGTGGCCGCCGAGCGCCGATTCCCGCGCCATCATCTCGTGCGGACCTTTCTGGTCATCGGTCTCCTCGGGCCGGCCGTCTACATGCTCTTCCCGGTGGTCGGGCCGGTCTTCGCGTACGGCGCCGAGGGCGGGAACTGGGCGGTGGCCAACCTGTGGCCCGACACACCGCCGCCGATCAACGCCCCGCACCCCATACCGTTCGACGAGATCACCCCGCGCAACTGCATGCCCAGCCTGCACACGGCATGGGCCACCACGATTTTCGTGCATTCCCGCAAGGGCCCGCGAATTCTGCGATACGCGGGCACCTTCTGGCTCGTCGCCACGCTCGGCGCGACGCTGGGATTCGGCTACCACTACGGCGTGGATCTCGTCGCCGGCGCGGTGTTCGCGCTCACGGTCGAGGCGGCCCTGCGCGCGTTCGCACGCGGCTGGGACCGGACGGGCAGCAGGCTCGTCGCCTACGGGGCGACCGTCTTCGCCGCGCTCCTGGCGTCTTACCGCTATCTGCCCACGAAGATGGCCGAGCACCCGTGGCTGTTCGGACCGCTGCTCATCGCGGCGATGAGTTCTGTGATCGTCGGTTACCTGCGGACCACCAGACAGTGGGAGCCGGAGACCGCCCCGGTGCGCACACCGGAACCGCAACCCGAACCGGTCTGACACCGGCCGCCCCCGCACGGTGGTGCCGCTCCTTCCCGCGTCCACAGGGGCTTCAGCCGGTACGTCAGCAGCGCGTCCGGAGTTCCCCTTCCGCCTTCGCTTCCGAGTGGTCACCGCGACAGCGCCGCGAGGCTCAGCGGTGGACGGGTCGACTCGGGGGGGCGAAGTCGGAGTGCGCCCCGGCCGCAGCCGTCTGTGGAGCCGGGGGACCGGAGCCGTGCCTGCTCGCGAGCGGCCGATGCCGGGGAGCCCTCCGCGCGCAGCTGCCAGAATCCGGTGTCACGCCAACCCCTGCCGCGCGACGCCGTACCCCGGATGGCAGGATCGGAGGGTGTCCGTCATGAGCAAGCTGCAAATCAAGCCGGGTCAGAGCGTCGTCGTGCTGGGCAAGCCCGACGACGTCCAGCTGGAGTTCGAGTCCACGGGTGACGCGGCCTCCGCCGATGCCGTGCTCGCCTTCGTCACCACCGCCGGCGACCTTCCCGGGGCGGGGGCGCAGGCCGCGCTCGGCGCCGCCCGGCGCGATGCCCTCGCCTGGGTGGCCTACCCGAAGGGCGGCAGGCTCGGAACGGATCTGAACCGCGACACCCTGGCGGCCGCCCTGTCCGAGCAAGGCGTGCGCCCCGTGCGACAGGTCGCCATCGACGACACCTGGTCGGCGCTCCGATTCCGGCCGGGTGACTGACCTGCCGCAGGAGCCGGGGGAGTCGACTCCTCGACACACACCACCGCGGAACGTGCCTCGGAGCACCCCGTACACTGACTGCCCTTGTCAGCCAACGGGGAGAGTGTTGCAGCAGTGAACCATCACGACGGCGCCAACTGGATGCTGAGCGAGACCCCCATCTACGCCCGCCTCGTGGAGGAGTTGGGTGACGTCCCCACCGAGGTCAACCGCGTGAGCGTACAGATTCACCGGGAGGCGGACCGGGCCGTCGACTTCAGCGCGCTGCGCGGCTGGGCGGCATGACCGGCCTCTGCCTGCCGCGCTCCTGAGCATGCCCTGAGGGCCCGGCCCCGGATGAGTTGCTGGGGGCGCCCGGGGGAGTGACCCGGCCGACCGCTCACGACGACCTCCTCCGCCTCCTTCCACCACTCCCTCCGGTCCGCCGTCAGCCCTGCACCGGGTCCCGAGTCGGCGGACGAACCCGGCCTGTACCGTCGTGCGCCGTCGTGGTCCAGGGCTGGACAGGGCGGCGTAACGGTGTCGCCGATCGGTACGACCTGTCGGTGGGTGTCGTCGGCGGCACACGTCCTCGTTCGTCACCGTTCGTCACCTGCTTGAGGCTGTCCGCCGCGGCCGGCCACGTGACGCGACGCGTGGGCGCCCCGGCCGTCGGCGGCGTATGCGCGGGAAGTCGTCACCGGCGTGCGGAAGTTGACCGTCGGCGGCGAGCCGACGGGGGAGGGGGACCGGCCGTGGCCGAACGGCTCGGGTCAGTGGCCTCTTCGGCGGGGACGTCGCGTGGGCGCAGGCCGCCGATCAGGCCGAGGATCAGGACGGCGATGCCCAGCCATACCGACGGACTCGGCGTGCCGCTGCCCGTGACGGCGCCGACGGCGGCCGCGGCGAGCGGTGCGATGCCGGTGAGCAGCCCGGCTCGCCCGGAACCCGCGGCGCGGACCGTCGAGTACCACAGGACGAAGGCGACCGCCGTCACCAGCAACGCCAGATATCCGACCGCCGCCCACTGGGACCCGGTCAACTCGCCCACGGCCGACGGCCCTTCCCGCATCGCGCCGAGGGCGGCCAGCATCACGGCCGCCAGCCATACCGCGTGCACGGACACACCCCACGGCGAGTGCCGACGGAGCACAGGCACGGCGCACAGCGTGAACGCGGCCTCGCAGCCCAGGGCCAGGACCGCCCAGGCCACTCCGACGGCATCGGTGCGGCCGGTGCCCTCGACCAGCACCGCGCCCGCCATGACGACGGGCGCCGCCCACAGGACCTGCCGGCTCGGCCTGCGCCGTTCCAGGAACGGGCCCGCCACACCGAGGACCACCGGCACACAGGCGACCGCGACGGCGATCACCGCGGGTTCCGCATGGGCGACGCCCCGGACCACGGCCACGTTGAACAGGACCAGCCCGGTGACGGCGATCCCGGCCAGCCACAGCCACTCGCGGCCGCGCGGCCGGAGCAGGCGCGCACCGGTGAGCCGGGCCATGACCAGGAGGATCACGGTCGCGGCGGCGTACCGGACGGCCTGGGTGGTGAACAGCGGGGCGTCGACGAGCGTGTGCGAGACGGTCACGCTGCTGCCGACCAGAGCCATCCCCACCATGCCCGGCAAGAGCTGGGCGAAGGAAGCGGTAGGTGTCTTCATGGCGTCCAGGCTGCCTCCACAATGGACGTCATGAGCAGGTCCACAGTGCCATCGGTACAGGGGTCCAAAACCTCTCACCCGGCCACGAACGCTGGGGCGGAGGCGTCGGCGGACGCCGCGTCGGCCGCCGGGGCGGGTGTCGGCTCGGACTTCCTCCAGCTGGACATCGGCCAGGCGCCGCCCGGAGGGCGTACGGCCTGGCTGGCCGACCGGCTGCGGTCGGCCATCGCCGACGGCAGGCTGCCGGTCGGAGCACGGCTGCCCGCCAGCCGGGTGCTCGCCGAGGAACTGCGTGTCACCCGCGGTGTGGTCACCGAGGCGTATCGGCGGCTCGCCGAGTCGGGACAGATCGCGGGCCGCGGCCGGCTGGGCACGGTGGTGGTGGCGGCGCCCGCCGCACCCCGCGTCCGCGCCACGGCCATGCCCCGCGACCAGGACCGCGTCCGCGGCGCGGTTCCGCCGGGGCCGGGGGCCGCGCTCTTCGGCTCCGGTGACCGCGAGGGCGTCGTCGACGCACTGCGCGCCCTGCCGAGCCGTATCGACCTCTCCCCGGGCGTCCCCGACCTCGCCGCATTCCCCCGCACGAGCTGGCTGCGCGCCGAACGCGCCGTCCTCGCGGGCGCCACCCCGGCCGACTTCGGCTACGGCGACCCCCGGGGCGCCCCCGCGCTCCGCACGGCCGTCGTCGGCTGGCTGGCGCGCAACCGGGGCATCCGCGCCGACCCCGACGAGGTCGTGGTGGTTGCGGGCGTGGCGCAGGCCCTCGGCCTGCTCGGGCAGATCCTCGCGGCGGACGGAATCCGGCGCATCGCCGTCGAGGATCCCGGTTCGCTCGGCGCGCGCCAGCAGCTGGAGTACGTCGGCCACGAGATCGTGCCCGTTCCCGTGGACGCGGCCGGCCTCGACGTCGCGGCGCTGCGTGCCGGCGGCGCGCGGGCGGTGCTGCTGACCCCGGCCCACCAGTTCCCGACCGGTGCCGTCCTCGACGGCGAACGCCGTCGCGAGCTGCTGAGCTGGGCGGCCGACGGCGGTACGGTCATCGAGGACGACTACGACGCCGAACACCGCTACGACCGGCCGCCGGTGCCGGCGCTGCGCTCGCTGATGCCCGAAGGCGTGTGTTACGCGGGCAGTGTGTCCAAACTGCTCGCCCCCGCGCTCCGCGTGGGCTGGCTGCTCGTACCGCAGAACCGGCTGGACGCGCTCGTGACGGCCAAACGCTACGCCGACCTCGGCAACGGCATCCTGACCCAGCTCGTCCTGGCCCGCCTGATGGACTCGGGTGAGCTGGAACGGCACCTGCGCCATGTCCGGCAACGCCACCGCCGACGCCGGGACGCGATGCTGCGCGCGATCGAGAGGCACCTGCCCGGCGCCCATGTCCACGGTGCGGCCGCCGGCCTGCACCTGACGGTCACCTTCGGCGACCCACCGGGCGGTGCCCGTGACGGCCTCCGGGACACGGACCTCGCGGCGGCGGCTCTCGCCCAAGGGGTGAAGGCGCACCCACTGTCCTGGCACCGGATCACCCCTGGTCCGCCGGGCCTCGTCCTCGGCTACGCGGCGGGCCCCGCGCACGAGCTCGACGAGGGCATCGCCGTCATCGGCTCGGCGCTGAGGGTTCTGCGCGGCTGAGCCCGGTGCACGCGCCGGCAGTGCGTGGCGACGTCCACGCCGGCACCGCCGACGGTGCCCCGGGCGGGCTGCCGGTGTGCCGGGAGGAGCACTCGCCGGAGTCGGTGGGCCCGCAGAAGCCCCGGGCGGCGGGCGGGTGCGGCCGAAGACGGCCCAGCCGGTCCCCGGCTCGGCCGCGCCGATTCCGGCCGGTTCGCCGCCGCCGGGGCAGCCAGGCGTCCCGGTACGGTGCGCCCGCGCGCTCGGCCGCCGCGGACGGCGTGAACGATCAGGTGACTGCGCCGGTCGCACCTTCCTGCAACTGTTCGGCAGGCCGGTCCGCCCTTGGATCAGCCTGTGGTGCAGTACTTTTGCGAGAGTCCGGACAGCTGGCTGTGCCGCCCCCCGACCGATGAACGCCGCGATCGACGCGATGTGGTGACCGCTCTTGCGCGCACCACGAACTGTGAGCAACTGCCCCTGAACACAGCGGAGTCCACGGCCCTTCATGCTGACTGGTTCCCCGGGGACGCGGAGGCACTGTGAACGAGACCGAAGTACTGATCATCGGTGGCGGGCCGGTCGGGCTGGCACTCGCCCTGGACCTGCGCTCCCGGGGGGTGTCCTGCCTGGTCCTCGAAACCACCGACGGCCGGGTACGCCATCCCAGAGTCGGCACCGTCGGCCCCCGGTCCATGGAGCTGATGCGCCGCTGGGGCCTGGCGGAGCGGATTCGCAAGACCGGCTGGCCCGGTGACCACTCGCTCGACATCGCCTGGGTGACAGCGGTCGGCGGGCACGAGATCCATCGTCTCGGCTTCGGCACCACCGACACCCGTCCGGCCCTGCCCTACACCCCGGAGCCCGAGCAGGTCTGCCCGCAGCACTGGCTGCTCCCGCTCCTCGCCGAGGCGGTGGGACCCGAGGTACTGCGGCGCGAGTGCCGACTGGAGTCCTTCGTCCAGGACGACGACCAGGTCCTGGCCACCGTCACCGACCTGGCCGACGGCAGCCGCCTCGACGTCGGGGCCCGATACCTCGTCGGCTGTGACGGTGCCGCCTCCCGTGTGCGCACCGCCCTGCGGATCGCGGCACCGCCGCGGCGCCCGACACGGGTCTTCCGCAACATACTCTTCCGGGCTCCTCGGCTCCGCGAGCAACTCGGCCCCGACGGCGCCCTGGTGTACTTCCTGACCCAGCCCCCGGACCTGCGCTACCCGCTGCGGGCGATGAACGGCAGGGACCTGTACCGGCTGACCGTCGGCCACCACACCTCGGCCGACCCCATCCGGGCCATCCGGTCGGCGATCGCCCTGAAGACGCCCGTCGAGGTGCTCTCGGACAACGTCTGGCACCTGACCCACCGGGTCGCCGAACGCTACCGCCACGGCCGGGTGCTGCTGGCCGGGGACGCCGCCCACACACTGTCGCCCTCCGGCGGCTTCGGGATGAACACCGGCATCGCGGACGCGGCCGACCTCGGCTGGAAGCTGGCCGCCGAACTCACCGGCTGGGCGGGTCCCGCGCTGCTCGACTCCTACGAGCAGGAGCGCCGCCCCGTGGCCGAACTCAGCCTGACCGAGGCCGACGGCAACCTACGCCGCACCCTCGACCGCCGCCTGCCCACGGAGATCCTGCTCGACACCGCCCAGGGCGCCACGGCGCGGACACGCCTCGCCCGGGCCATCGAACGCAGCGGTGTACGGCGCGAGTTCGAGGCCCCGGACATGCACTTCGGCTACCGCTACGCCTCCCCGGTGATCGTCCCGGACGGCCGCACCGCGTACGACTGGTGCGCAGACCTCGTGGCCGGCGGCCGGGCCCCGCACGTCCGGCTGGGGTACGGGGCCTCCAGCCTGGACCTGTTCGGTCACGGCTTCCACCTGGTCGCCTCCGACCCCCGCCCCGACCTGCCCGCACTCGACGCACTGGCACGCGCCTTCGGCGCTCGCCGGGTCCCGTTCGCGCTGACCCGGGCCCCGCTCTACGCCAGCCCGTACGCCCTGGTCCGGCCCGACGGCCATGTCGCCTGGCACGGCGCCGAGTTGCCGGCCGACCCCGGTGCCCTGGTGGACACCGTGCGCGGGGAGCGGCGATGACGTTCGGCCCGGCCCGCATCGCCGGCCCGAGTCGGCCCGGCGGCACAGGCGCCCTCGGCAGCCGTGCCGCAGCCGCGCTGCCCGCCCGAATACCCGGAACGTAACCGCACGTTCTCCACGGGCTGCCGCGCCGTGCCACCGCCACCGCCATCCGCTGAAGGGGCGCATCCGTGAGCGGGCCCGGCCGCCGTTCCCCCGCTCCCATCCGCGTGCCCCCGGTCCGGTCCGCCAGTCCGGTCCGCCACGCACCGAACCGACCGATCACCGGCAGGAGTTGTCGCCATGCGTGCCCTCGTCACCGTCACCGGATCGTCCTCCCACGTGAATGCCGTGCTGCCCCTGGTCGCGGCGCTCGCGGCAGCGCGCCACCAGGTGCTCGTCGCGGCCCCGGCCCATCTGCTCGGGCCGTTCGACAGCCTGCCGGTGCGGCGGGAACCACTGCTGACCGATCCGCACACCACCTTCGCGCCGCAGGCCGAAGGACCGCCCGAACGCCGCGCGTTCGACCTGTTCGCCGGACCCCACCTCATCGACAGTTACCGTGCGCTGCTGCCCGTGGCCCGCGCGTTCGCACCCGACCTGGTCGTGCGGGACGGCGGCGAGTTCACCGGATACCTGGTGGCGGAGACACTCGGGCTGCCGCACCTGGCCGCACCCTCGGGAGCGGCCAACCACCTGAACCCCGAGGCCCTGCAACCGCAGCTCAACCAGCGGCGAGCCGCACTCGGACTACCGGCCGAGGACGACCCCGACGCCATCCACCGGTACGGCCGGCTGGACTGCATGCCGCCGGAGTTCTCCTTCGCCCGCCACCCGACCGGCAGGTCGTACCGCTACCGACAACCCGCCGAGATCGATCCCGGCGCCGTACTGCCGCCATGGGTGGCCGAACTCCCCGCCGACCGGCCACTGGTGCTCGCTTCCATCGGGACCGTACTGCCCAGCGTCCCGCCCCACGTGCTGGACGTGCCGGCCCTGCTCGACGCCGTCGTCGACGGTCTGGCCGAGCTCGACTGCCAGGCGGTGGTGGCGACCGGCGGCATTCCTGTGGAGCGCCCGCAGACGGCGGGCCACGTGCACCTCGTGGACCGCGTACCGCAGCCGATGCTGCTGCGCTGCGCCCAACTCCTCGTCACCCACGGCGGGTACAACAGCGTCAGGGAGGCGGTCGGGGCGGGGGTGCCGATGGCCGTGCTGCCCGGCTTCGGTGACCAGCCCGCCAACGCCGACCGGGTGCAGGAACTGGGTCTGGGCCGCCGTGTCGCCTCGCCGGACGAGGTGGCCGCGGTGTGCCGGCAGGTGCTGAACGACCCCGAGGTGGCCGCACGCTCCCGGCACGCCCAGCGGCGGATGCTCGGCCTCCCACCGATCCAGGCGGCGGTGAGCGACCTGGAGAAGGTCGCGAGCGGGGGAGCGTGAGATGGAACGGAACGACTGCGACGTCGTGATCGTCGGCGCCGGACCGACCGGCCTGGCCCTCGCGGTCGGACTGCGTCTGTACGGGCTGCGGGTACGGGTCCTGGAGAAGCAGGACAGCGGCAAACGCGAGGCCCGCGCCGGCATCGTCTGGCACCGGGCCATGGAAGTGCTGGCCGACCTCGGCTGCGCCGAGCGGTTCGTCGAGGAAGGAGTGCCGCTCAACTCGACGGAGCTGATCGTCCAGGGGCGGACGGTCGGAGTCCTCGACCTGACCGCGAGCGGCACCCGCTGGCCCAACCCGCTCTCGATCGAGCAGGACGCGGTGGAGAGGCTGCTGGCGGAGCGGCTCGGAGAGGTGGGCGGCTCGATCGACTGGTCGACCGAGGCGACGGCGGTCCGGGTGGCCGAGGACGCGGCCGAGGTCGAGGTCCGCTGTGCGGACGGCCGGCCGCGGACGCTGCGCTGTGCCTGGGTGGTCGGCTGCGAGGGCTCGCACAGCCTGGTGCGCAAGGCCGTCGGCGTGCCGTTCGACGGCGGCCCGCGGCGCCACCTCCAGGTCGCGCAGATCAACGCGAAGGTGGACTGGCGGCTGCCGTACCACGGGGACCGCACCTACCTCCTGTTGGACAAGGACCTGTCGCTCGGCTGCGCGCCCCGCCCCGGAGGCGGCTACCGCTGCTTCGCCTTCACCCGCGAACCGGACGCGACACCACTCACCCCGGTGACCGTCGAGGAGATGCGGCAGCTCTTGATGCGGGCCGCTCACGACTCCGACGTATGGCTCACACCGACACTGCCGGAGTGGACCAACCGGGCCCGGTTCCAGGACAGGTTCGCCCGCACGCTGCGCTCCGGACGGGCCCTGCTGGCCGGGGACAGCGCGCACCTGTGGGCGCCGATCGGCGGACGCGGCCTGAACACCGGCCTGCGCGGTGCGCACAACCTGGCCTGGAAACTGGCCAGTGTGGTACGCGGCTGGGCCCCGCCCGAGCTGCTGGACACCTACTCCGCCGAGCAACGGCGCACCGCCCTGCGGGTGATGCGCCGCACCAGGCGTGACGTGCTGGAATCGCCGGGCACATGGCGGGTCTTGCTGGCGATGCGCCTGGTCGGCCGTCACGTACTGGGCACCCGATGGGCGACCGACCGGATCCGCGGGCGACTCGCCGACCTGGACCTGGACCACCGGGGAAGCCCGCTCTCGGCACCCGGAGGCGGCGACCGGATGCCCGACCAGCAGGTCTGGGCGGACGGTGGCGAACACAGCCTGCACGCCCTGCTCTCCTACCGGCACTGGACCCTGCTCTCGGTCGGCGAACGCCCCGCACCCGCCCCGGCACTGGCCTCCTGCCCCATGCCGGTCACCGTCCGCGCGGTGTCCCCGACACACCCCTCACGCCAACTGCCCGACAATTCACTGGTACTTGTCCGTCCCGACCTGCACATCGGCCTTCAGACCCGAAGTCCCGAGGAGGTGACGGCTTACCTGGGACGATGGTGCACCCACCCAGGGACCGCCTCCGGGCAGTGACCGACCGGGAGTACGTGGACCCGAGCGTGAACCAACCCCCTGACCGCATGCCTGGCCATGCGCCCTCTTAACATCACACAACGACTTCACCGAACGGCGATGGAGTCGTGCATCGAGGAGGAACGGTCATGCACGCTCGGAGGATCGGCGCGGCCGCCGCGACAGCAGTGGCGCTTCTGGCTGCCCGCGACCTTGTCCAGAAGAGGCATGCGCTGCTCCGGAACTTCCCGGTGATCGGGCACGCCCGGTACCTGTTGGAGACGATCGGGCCGGAGCTGCGGCAGTACATCGTGACCTCCAACGAGGAGGAGCGGCCGTTCAGCCGTGACCAGCGTTCCTGGATCTACGCGTCGGCGAAGGAGGAGAACAACTACTTCGGCTTCGGGACCGACGTCGACGTCGAGCATGTGCAGGGGCACGCCTACCTCAAGCAGCGCACGTTCGCCGGCACTCTGCCCGACGCGCACGACCCGCAGGCGCCGCTGCCCTCGGCCAAGGTGCTGGGCGGGCCGCGCGGGCGTGCCAAGGCGTTCCGGCCGGCGAGCGTGGTGAACATCTCGGCGATGAGCTTCGGATCGCTCTCCGGCGCGGCCGTCACGGCGCTCAACAAGGGGGCGGCGCTGGCGGGCACGATGCACAACACGGGCGAGGGCGGCCTGTCGCCGTACCACCGCAACGGCGGCGACCTCGTCCTCCAGATCGGTACGGCGTACTTCGGCTGCCGCAACGAGGACGGCAGCTTCAACCTCGACAAGCTCAAGGACGTGGTCGCCGGCGCCCCGGTCAGGGCGATCGAGATCAAGCTCTCGCAGGGGGCCAAGCCAGGGCTGGGCGGGATGCTGCCGGGCGCGAAGGTGACCCCGGAGATCGCCCGGATCCGCGGCATACCGGTCGGCAAGGACTGCGCCTCCCCGTCGCGGCACACCGCGTTCAGCGACGTCGACTCGATGCTCGACTTCGTCGAGTTGCTCGCCGCCGAGACCGGTCTGCCGGTCGGGGTCAAGAGCGCGGTCGGGGAGATGGGCTTCTGGCGGGAGCTGGCCGCGCTGATGGCGCGTGGCGACCGCGGTGTCGACTTCGTGACCGTCGACGGCGGCGAGGGCGGCACCGGGGCGGCGCCGCTGATCTTCACCGACTCGGTGTCGCTGCCCTTCCGGATGGGCTTCTCCCGGGTCTACGGCGCCTTCGCCGAGCTGGGTCTGACCGACGACCTGACCTTCATCGGCTCCGGCAAGCTCGGCCTGCCCGAGAACGCCGCGGTCGCCTTCGCTCTGGGGGCCGACATGGTCAACGTGGCCCGTGAGGCGATGCTGTCCATCGGCTGCATCCAGTCGCAGAAGTGCCACACCGACAAGTGCCCCACCGGCATCGCCACCCAGAACCAGTGGCTGGCCCGCGGCCTCGACCCGGCCTCGAAGGCCACCCGGGCCGCCGTCTACCTGCGCACCCTGCGCAGGGAGCTGACCAAGGTCTCGGCAGCCCTCGGGGTCGCCCACCCGGCACTCATCACCGCCAACGACATCGAGATCATGAACGGTGACTACGAGGCCCGCACCCTGGCCGGCGTCTACGGCTACAAGGACGGCTGGGGCGAGCTCGGCCCGCACCTCGCCGATGAGATCACGGCCCTGCTCACCACCAAGCCCACCGCCGTCCGGGAACCGGCCGTCTGACGCACCGACAGTGACAGGCACCACGCTCGGGCCTCTCGTGCGCGGAGCGACGCGAACAGGCAGCCGCTGACCGGGAGTTGCAGGCCGTCCGGCGTGAGGAGGCGGCGGCTGAGCGGGAGCGGTCGGCGCTGCGCCGCGGGGCACTGGTGGCGCTGGGTGCGTCGGGTGAGGACCTGACGGACGCGGAGCGTCTGCTGATCTCTGACGTGGACGCGGACGAGACGCAGATCCAGGCGGCGGCCGAGGCGCTGCGGGCCCGGCGCCCGGAGCTGTTCGGCGAGGTGCGTACTCCTCCGGTGCCGGCGGCTCCTGCCGGGGCCCTGGCAGGGCGCGCCCCAACGCGGACGGTGGCGCCGTCGAGGCCGGGCGCGGCCGGGCTGGAGATGGCCCGACGCCGCGGCCTGGTGACCGAATCCGGTGACGCTCGCTGACCTGCGGGCAACACACGCTGTGGGGACCACTCCCCCTCGACTTCGTGGACGGCATCGCCCAGTAGGGCCGGTGCGCGGACTGCACCTCGTCGCCTGGGTACGCTCCCTCGACGACGCCCAGCGCTTCGAGACCCGCCTCGCCGACCGGGCCCCGGACCTCACCGTCACCGACCGCACGGTCGCCTTGTGGCCCATGAAACTGAGCGGCCATCTGCTGGACGAGAACGGCTACCGGACCGGTGCGACACCGCTCGCGCTGTGGGACGAGGGGTCGGGCTCGGACCCCGACTGACATCACCGTCCCCGCCCGGACCGCCGTGCGCCCGAACGGCACGTCCGCGCACACCTCGTCACCGCGCTCTGGCAGGACCTCTCCGCGTACGCCCCACCATCGACGACGACGTGGCCCTCCTCGCCCTGGCACCCACGCGGGTACCGGAATCACGCGAGCCGCGAGAGCACGTGCCGGGCACATGAGCCGGGGAAGCGGTGGCCACCGACTTCAAACGCCCGGGAGGTGTCTGTCCCGGATGGTCGGGGACAGACACCTCCGGTGTGTAGCACACGCGGTATGCGGGTCGGATGGGCGTGGTGAGCTGCTGGCTGATTGAGTGCCCGCTGTCGGGGATCATCGCGGCACGCACAGGACGGCATGGAAGACCAGATCGGCGCCCTGGGCCTGGTCCTCAACGCCCTCGAGCTGTTCACCACGCGCTACATGGACGCCGCGGTGAACCAGCTGCGGGCGGACGGCTTCGACATCCGCGACACTGACCAGACCCTCCGGACGGACTGCGCCAAGGACCGGAATGGGGTACCCGCGATCCGGATGCCGGACGCTGCGGCGCACCACGAGTGTGGCGGTCAGCCGCGGCATCTGGCTGAGGCCGTCGTTGCGGTGCTCCGGCGTGATGCGCTCACCGGTCCGTCCGCGCACCCGGGCACATCGCGGCCATCCCGTCGGCGTAGTGCATTGGTGACATTCCGGTTAGCGCATTAGCTTCAGCGCCATGGGCATATCTGCGAAGTCCCAGCGTTTGAGTCGGTCGCGGCGCCGCGTACCGGTGCTAATGATCATGCTGGGCACCCTCTTGATCATGATCGGCAATATCCCGGTCGGCGCCACCACAGCACAGTTGCGCTTGTTCGTCCTGGGCGACAGCATTGCCGGCGGAAGTGACCAGGGCGGGATCGGATCGCAAGGCTGGCCCGCGCTGGTCGCCAATCGGCTGGGGCTCACGCTACGTCTGGACGGGCAGGGCGGCACGGGCTACACCACCGGCGGCACGCAACCGGGCGGACGGCCCTACACGCAGCGGGTCAACGACGCCGTTGCGGCAGCGCCAGACTTGGTGGTTGTCGAGGGATCACGTAACGACGTCGGCCCGACACAAACCCAGACCGCCGCGGTAGACACATTGCGCCGTCTCCATGCCGGACTGCCCCACACGCGCATCCTTGTCATCGGGCCGATCTACTCAGACCCGCAGCCAGTCGGCTCGCACCCGGTCGACGAAGCGGTCGCGGCCGCAGCAATGAAACTGGGCCTGCCTTACCTGTCCGCGGTGCGCCGCGGGTGGTTTACCGGATCCGCGCACCAGTTCATCGGAAGCGATGGTGTGCACCCCACGGACGCCGGACACGCATACCTCGCCGAGCAGATTCGCCCCGAACTCTCGCGACTGTTGTACCCGTAAGCGCTGATGGGACCTGGCCCCGGACTTCGCGGTCACCGTTTCAGGTCTGCGGCCAGCAGGTCTCGGATATGGCCGGCTGGGCCGGATACGGGTACTGCGCCTCTCACTTGCGGTTCTTCTCGGGTCTGCGCCTGTACCTGGTCTGTACTCCTAGTGGCATGCCCATCACCTGGGCACTCGCGAACCCGAAGATTGATGAGCGGGAAGTGCTGGCCGCGATGCTGGACCGCGAGCCGCATCTGGCCACCGACCGGCCGGGGCTGCTGGTCATCGCAGACAAGGGCTTCGCCTCCAAGGAATTCGAGAACGACCTCGCGATGCGAGGCGCTGAGCTACTCCGGCCGTCCTTCAAACGGGAGAAGGGCTGCAAGGCTCACCGCGTCAGGGGCTCTGAGACCGCGCCATGGTCCCGCTCCGCGTCTACCCGCACCAGGTCGGCGGTCCCGGTCCTGTGGCCGGCCGTCCCGGGTTTGTACCCCTGCCGTGCAGGGCCCAGCGGGGCCCGGCCAACGCCCTGTTCGGATCCGGGCCCCGGGCTGTTTCGCCGGTGCCGCTCGACCCCCGGCCCGCGCCTGTGCAGAGGCCCTGGCGGGGGGCTTCCCCGAGCGGGCCGATGGCCCGCCTTTTCGTTTGCCCGGGACGACCGTGCTGCGCCTGGCCGTCCCGGGGCCCGTCAGGGGACCGGCCCCCGCCGTCCACTACTGTTCGGCGATTCCGCCGATGCGCTCGCGGAGGAGATCAGCGTGGCCGTTGTGCCGCGCGTACTCCTCGATCATGTGGGTGAGGATGTAGCGGAGGGAGAAGACGTCGTCTCGGTACCGCCCGGTGGCGTCGGGGGACTGGGCGGCATCCACGATGTCGCGGGATCGGGCGCACTCCTCGTGCCAGATCGCGAACGCCTCGGACGGGTCTGCGGTGTCGACGTCGAAAGCGCCGCCGGTGCTTCGGGGCCAGTGCACGTTACTGTGCTCGCCGTTCAACACGTTGCGGAACCAGGTCCGCTCGACGTCAGCCATGTGCCGGACGAGGCCGAGCAGCGACAAGCCGGAGGGCCGCACGGCCTTTTCCCTGAGCTGCTCGGCTGTGAGCCCCGCACATGCCATGGCCAGCGTGTCCCGCTGGCGCTGCAGGAAGCCGGTCAGCGTGGCGCGCTCATCGGCCACCCGCGGAGGTTCGGTCCTCTCCTGGTTGTCCATCGGACCATCATGACAGCGAGGGGCGCACGGCAGTGGGATCTCTGCGGCTGACCTGCGCCGCCGATGACCGGCTGCCGCTCCGCAGTTCGCCTCGAGCCTTCGGAGTGTGGGCTCCGGCCTTGGCACGCGTCCGGTGGTGGCTCCGCCCCGCCCCGCCGTCGGCCGATGCCGTGGTGCTGTGACCACCTTGGCTTCGCCCTCGCCCATCGGGCCACCGAGCAGCTGATCAAGTCCAGTGGGCTTGGGTGGACGGTCCTGCGCAACGGGCTCTACGCCGAACTCTTCGGGGCGCTCCTGACCTGGACCGCTGACGGCGTGGAATCGGCGTTCGGCGACGGAGCGCTCGCCGCTGTGGCGCGGGCGGACCTGGCCGCGGCCGCAGCCGTCGTGGCCGGCAATCCGACCGCGCACGCCGGCAGGACCTATGACCTGGTCGGCGAACCGATCACCGCCGTCGGCATCGCCGAATCCCTCGGAGTCGCGCACCGGACCATCGGGCTCGGGGAGTACCGGGCCCAACTCCTCGCTGACGACACGCTACTGCCGTTCCAGCCGCCGATGCTCGCCTCGATCGCGACCAGCGTCCGCCACGGGTTCCTCAGCACCACCAGCCCCGACCTCGCCCAACTACTCGGCCGACCGCTCACCGTCGCCACGGACACCGCGGCCGCGATGCGCCTCGACGCCAGCTGACACGGATGGTTCGCCGCTATGCGCCACTGTCCATCGAAGGTCGCCGTCGCCTGATCGAACGCTGCCGCACCCGGCCGATCGCGCACGTCGCCGCCGAGATGGGTATCTCCCGGGCGTGCGCCTCAAGTGGGCTAACCGCCATCGCCAACACGGGGACCCCGGATTGGTCGACCGATCCTCGTGAACGTCTCGGAGTCGCAGGCAGAGCTACCCGCCCCGGTCAGGGAGCGGCTGCCAACCGGCGAGCCGCTCGGCGGCGCGCGACAGCACGGCTCGTAGCCGCCGGCGCCGTCCAGGGGAGGTGGTCTTCAGCAGGGCCGTATGGAGCCCCTCGATCTCGGCCACGGTGGCTCCCAGCCGGAGATTTTCGTCGCGCCGCTGAACGTCGCCATGCACCATGGATGGTCGTCCTCCCCCGAGGGTGTGTCGCCCAGGCTGACTTCGACTGTTGTGCCATCCGGCAACCTTCTTGCCGGCCGGGACCGTTATGTGCCGTCTTCGACCGGCAGAGCGATCCGGTCGGGGTCGTAGACCACCCAGCGCGGCGTCGGGGCTCCGGACAGGCGCACATGGGACAGGGTGGCGCTGTCCAGGGCTGTCCACCAGGCGGTGACGCTGCCCGGCCGCGGCCATCCGGCTTGCCCGTTCACGGCCACTGGCCGGTAGGTGAGCTGGACTTGGGCGTCCGGGGGAGGCGGCGGGTATGCCTGCGCCAGTTCTTCCAGTGGGCGCTTTGTAGCGGACGTGCCTCGCATGGTCCGGCCTTCCCCCTGGCTCCGTTCAGATGATGCTTTCTTGATTGCGCAACTGATGAACTTCCCTCGGAGTTCGCCATCCAGGCCTGAGCTGTACTGAGATTTGTGGAGTGACGTGGGGTACCTCCATGGGGTGGGACATCCAGGTGGTTTCCCGGGCTTGAACGGATCGCAGGCGGGCGGCCCATTCCGCCGCCTGCACAAGCCGGAAGGGGAGCCGCGCGCTGTACGGATCATGTAACCGCGAGGTGCGCACAGTTCCTCTCCTGCGGCCCTATGCCTCACGAAGAGCTGCCATAAGCACCGCTTCTGACCGGCAGGCCGGCCACGGGAGAGTGTGCGGCGCTGTGATCGGCGCAGCGGGCTCCGGAGGAGATGCGGGGCGTCGGATACGGATGCGGCCCCGCCGCGATCTCCGCACGGCGCAGGCTTTGGGACTCGCGTCACTTCACGGAGGAGGCGGGGCACCAGAACACGGACCACCCGTGCTCCCGGTCAACCCTCATGTTCCAGATGCCGAGCGGGCGGAGAATTCGACACGTTCCGCGCTGAATGAAGGTACTGCTTATGGCGGTCAAAAGTAGGGGCGATCGCGGCCGGAAATTCTGCGAAGAGGTCAGTAATTAGAAATGCTGGACTGCTCTGCGGGTCAGCTTGCCGGAATCCGGAAGGCGCCTGAGAGTAGGCACGACATATTTCGTACCCAATGGCTGCGGGGCCGTACCGGTCCTGCGGAAAGGTGCTTCTCATGCAGTTCGAGAATCAGACTGCTCTCGTCACCGGCAGCACGTCCGGCATCGGTCGGGAGACGGCTCTCCTCCTGGCCCAGGAGGGCGCGTCCGTCATCGTCTCCGGCCGCAATGCCGACAAGGGCGCCAAGACCGTCGCGGCCATCGAGACCGCGGGCGGCAAGGCCAGGTTCATCGCCGCAGACCTGAGCGATCTGGATTCGGTCCGACACCTGGCCGACGAGGCCGGTGAGGTGGACATCCTGGTCAACAATGCCGGTGCCTACCCCTTCGCCCCCACCCTTGAGCAGGGCCTGGACACCTTCGAGACCCTGCTCGACACCAACGTACGCGGCACGTACTTCCTCACCCAGTCTCTGGCGGCGAAGATGGCGGCCAAGGGGTCCGGCAGCGTCGTCAGCGTCACCACGGTCGCCGGTCTGACCGGCATGGCCGGCACATCTGTCTACGGCGCCTCGAAGGCGGCCGTGGACTCCTTCACCCGCGCCTGGGCTGTCGAGTTCGGTAAGCGTGGAGTGCGCTTCAACGCCGTCGCCCCTGGCCACACGAACACCGACAACGTGGCGGACATGGTCGGCCAGGAGGACTTCGAGGCGTTGGGGGCGAAGGTGCCATTGGGACGCCTTGGCACGGCACGCGAGATCGCCGAAGCCATCGTCTTCCTCGCCTCGCCCCGCGCCGCCTACATCACCGGCGTCACCCTCCCCGTAGACGGCGGCTTCATGGCCCTGGGGCCCACCGACCAGTAAGCGACGTACGGGCCCCCAGGCCGCGACGCGGTCCCCTACTTGCAGCCTTGTGGCACGCCTCGGCAGCATTGCGTAGCTCCTGCCCCGCCCCGCGCACGACGCGGGGCGGTCTGCCGATCTCACCGTCGCCGGTACGGCAGCGGCCGTAGCCTCCGCTACCGGACGTTATGGGCGCTATAGGCCAAGGCTGTGGCCGACGGTGGATCCGGCGTTTTCGGCGTGATGCGATGGGGGCATGGAGTTGCGGGAGTTGCATGCCTTTGTGGCAGTGGTCGAGGAGGGCGGCTTCTCGGCCGCGGCCCGACGGTTGCACGTCAGCCAGCCGGCGCTGTCCCAGACGGTCGGTGGTCTGGAGCGGGAGCTGCGGGTGAAGCTGCTGGTGCGCAGCAGCACCGGTGTGCGGCCCACGGACGCGGGCGTCACCCTGCTCGGGGAGGCACGTGCGCTGCTGGCCCGGCGCGATCAGGTGGTGCGGACGATGGCCCGGTACACCGGTGGGGGCGGCGGCGTGCTGCGGATCGGCATTCCGCTGGAGTTCCCCTCGCGGCTGCTGAGCCCCGCGCTCACCGAGCTGGCCGAGGCCTGCCCCGACACCCGGGTACAGGCCCGCCATCTGTCCACATCCGGGCAGTTGGCCGCGCTGCACGCCGGCGAGCTGGACCTGGGACTGCTGCGGGAGCGCCCCACCGGGCAGGAGTTCGACGCGATGCTGGTCAACAGGGAACGGCTGGGCGTCCTGCTGGCCGCGGACCAGGCGGCGGAGCTGTCCGGGCCGGAAGGGATCGCGCTGGACGCGCTGGCCCGGCTGGAATGGGTGGCTTTCCCGCGCTCGGACAGCCCCGCCTGGTACGACGAGCTGACGGCGATCCTGCGCACCCACGGCCTCGACCTTGGTACTCAGGCGCCGGAGGGACAGCGGCTGATCGCCGAGGTGAAACTGGCGGCCGTCAGCGCCGGGCGGGCCTTCGCGCTGGCCCCGCCGGACTGGTCGCAGCCCATTCCCGACGGTGTGACGTGGCAGCCGCTGGTCGGGCACCCTCTCATCCGCCGGACGTGGGCGGTGTGGCCGGCGGATTCGCGGCGGCAGGATCTGGGACGCCTGATCGCCGCGTTCGAGCAGCCCACCACCGACTGATCCCCGCAGCGGCCAGGCGGCCGGGCGATACGTTGAGGTCAGACGGCGGTGCGCCCGCCGTCGACGGGCAGCACCGCACCCTGCACAAAGCTGCTCGCCGCGTCGTCGGCGAGGTACACGATCGCGGCCGCGATCTCTGCGGCGGACGCCGGCCGTCCGGCGGGCGCCTGAGCGGCCAGGCTCTGCAGGTCCTCCTCGGCCTCAGCGGTGGTCTCGGTCCGTGTGGGGCCGACCTGTACGGCGTTGACCCGCACTCCCTGTGGGCCGTACTCGGCTGCCCATGCCTTCGTCAGGAGGTTCACTGCTGCCTTGCTCGACCCATAGAGCGCCATGCCCGAGAACCCGAGCGCGGCCGCGATGGTGCTGACGTTCACGATCGCTCCGCCGCCCCGGTCGGCCATGGCCGGGGCGAGTTCGGCCACGAGGTAGAACGGGGCCTTGACGTTGAGCGCGTACACCGAGTCGAAGAGGCTTTCTTCCGTGTCCTTGGTCAGGCCGAAGGGGTAGACGCCCGCGTTGTTGACCAGGACGTCGACCCGGCCGCCGCCCAGCCCCAGAGCGTCGTGCGCAAGCCGTCGCACCGCCTCGGCGTCGCGCAGATCGGCGCTCACGAAGTCCGCCTTACCGCCCTGCTCCCGGATCGCCCCCACGACGCTCTCGCCACGGGCGGGATCACGGCCGGCCACCAGCACGTACGCGCCGCGCTCGGCCAGCGCCTGTGCTGTGGCAGCGCCAATGCCGCTGGTCGCCCCGGTCACGAGCGCGACCTTCCCCTCCATGGATGCAGACGTCATGGCCGATTCCTTCCGTTGATGACGAGATACGTGATCGGCGTACGGACGGGAACACGGCCGCTGCGTCGGTAATCACGCCACACCCTCGGGAACGCGCCGCCTGCTCAGAGCGGCGCAGTAGGCACCGCCGTCGCACATCCACAGCATCACCAGTAACGGGGCCCCGCAACCGTTCCGGGCCAGGGCATCGGCCGGGAACGCCGGGGCTGTTGTGCAGTCAGCTGAATGGAGTATCTGCCGACGGATTCTCCAGACGGCAGACGGCGAGCTTATACCGGTTATCGCGACGGCCTATGGCTTTCATGGAATCCCGTCGGAGAAGCGAACGCTGTAACCGCTCGGCACCCAATGCGGGGGCCTGGCACCTGGCCGGAAAAGTCGGCACCGATTTCGAAGCCGGGTCCGCATCTGGCATGTAGCGAATTCCTAAACGGAGTGGAACAGAACCATGGGAATGTTGGACGGCAAGGTTGCTCTGGTCACCGGGGGAACGTCCGGGATCGGCCGGGTCAGCGCGCGCCTGTTCGCACAGGAGGGTGCGAAGGTGGCGATCACCGGGCGCCGGGAGGATGCGGGCCGGGACGTGGTCGAGGAGATCACGAGGGACGGTGGCGAGGCGCTGTTCGTCAAGGCTGACGCCACGGACTTCGGCGGCGCGCGGGCAGTGGTGCAGCAGGTCGTCGACTGCTTCGGCCGCCTCGACGTGGCCTTCAACAATGCCGGCACCGCAGCGGTCGGCCCGTTGACCGAGCTGGACGAGAAGGCTTGGGACCAGCTGATGGACGGCAATCTGAAGGGCACGTTCTTCTACCTGCAGGCCGAGGCCGATCAGATGAAGCGACAGGGCGAGGGCGGGGCGATCGTCGTCAACGGATCGGTGTTCGCCGAACTCGGCACCCCGGGCATCTCCATCTACAGCGCCAGCAAGGGTGGTGTCGCCGCACTCGCCCGCGCGGCGGCGGTGGAGCTCGGGCCCGACGCGATCCGGGTCAACACCGTGAACCCGACCATCATCCGCACACCGCTGACCGAGGGCGGCATCACGAAGAAGGAGGACGGCTCCGAGTACCACCCGCACGGAGAGAACATCCCCCTCGGCCGCGTCGGCGAGGCGCACGAGGTCGCCCAGGTGGTTCTCTTCCTCCTGTCCGACCGGGCCTCCTTCGTCACCGGACAGTCGGTCATGGTGGACGGCGGACAGAGCGTCAACTGATCCCGACAGCCGAGCGCCCCGTGTCCCGGATGATCAGGACACGGGGCGCTTTGCCGTCGGATCAGTCATCCCACGCTCGCGCCGCCGTCGACGCGCAGGGTCTGGCCGGTGATGAACCCGGCGTCCTCGGAGAGCAGGAAGCAGACGGCGGCGGCGAGTTCCCGGGGCTGGGCCAGCCGACCAGCCGGAACTCCGGCGAGGTAGCGGGCCTCACCGGGCGATCCCGGCGGGTTGTTCTCACGGAACAGCTCGGTTTCGGTCGGCCCGGGAGCAACCGAATTGACGGTGATCCCCGCATCGGCGAGCTCGCCCGCCCAGGCACGCGTGCAGAAGTCCAGTGCGGCCTTGGCGGCGCCGTACGAGGTGCGCTCGGGCAGGCCGACGGTGACCAGGCTGGTGACGTTGATGATCCGTCCCCAGCGTTGAGCGGTCATACCGGGCAGCACCGCCTGGGTCAGCTGTACGGCGGTGCGGACCGTCAGGTCGTAGACGGCCTGCAGGTCGTCCAGGCCGACGGCGGGCAGTGGGGCGGGGCGGACGATTCCGACGTTGTTGACCACGGCATCGACGGCCCCGCCGCGCAGGACGGCGTCGAGGGTGCGCGCGGTGGCGGCGCGGTCGGCGAGGTCGACGGTGTGGAACTCTCCGGGGAAGTCCGGTGGGGCCGAGCGGGCCAGCCCGACGGGGCGGTGGCCGGCGGCGTCCAGGCGGTCGGCCAGCGCGCGGCCGATGCCTCGTGAAGCGCCGGAGATCAGCACTCTTCTGGAAATCACGGCTTCGGGTCTCCTCAAGGCGTCTGCGGGACGCATGGCCTCACGCCGGTCGGCGCCGCCGGGGATCTGCTTCCCGGCGGCGCCTTGGCGGGGCTGCGCGGGTCGGTTCAGTAGCCGGGGAACAGCGATCGGAGATCGTCGAGCGTGGCGGCGCCGGTGACCGTGACACCGTCTTGTGGCCTGTTGCGGCCGTAGACCAGCCGCAGCACCGCCTCGGCGGTCCCCGACACGGTTCCGGCCGGTTCGGCGGGCTCGCACGGGTAGACGTGCAGTTCAGTGTCCAGATCGAGCAGCAACATGCGCTGCGGATCGGTGAGTTCCACCGCAAACTGGCGGGGGCCGAGCCGGGACAGGCTTTCCGCGTCCCGGAAGCGGGTGGCCACCAGGTCGACGCGATGCCACAGGAGTTCCACCTCCTGCGCAGGAATCGTCGAGGCCGGGTCCAGGGCCACCGCGGTGTCCCAGGCGTGCACGGACTGTTCGGAGAGCCGGTATCCGGCGTAGTCGGCGAGGCCGAGCAGTCCGCTGAAGTACGGCACGCGAAGACTCTCGCGTTGGTCGGTGGTGAGCCCGTCCAGCAGGTGCAGATGGCGCACGTCGGCTTCCTGCCAGGCGGCACGCTGGGTCGGCCCGGGCAGGGCGTCCCAGCGTTCCCACACGGGCAGGAGGTCTTCGCGCTGCGGGCCCCTCGTGTCGCCCTTGAGTCCGCGTTCCACCAGGGTGGTGCAGATCTCGGCGGCGCTGCCCAGGTGGGACAGGACCTGGGCGATGCTCCATCCGTCGGCGAAGGACGGTCGGGACAGGTCCTCGTCGGACAGGTTCCCGACAGCGGTGTTGAGCCGGTCCGAGCTGGCGTGCAGTGCCGCCAGCCAGTGTTCTAGGGGAGTCGTGTGCTGCATGGTCGCTCCAGTCGTCATGGCCGGCCTCTCAGCCCTGGTGGGCGAGATCGGCCGCGGTCAGGCCCTCCAGGGCCATGCCGAGCTGGGTACCTTCCGCGATCCGGCGGCTGATGCGCTGACGCAGGGTGACAGCCAGGTAGCGAGTCAGCAGCTGCGGCCTGCCGGCCAGGGTCTCGGCCAGCTCCTGGGCGCGGGGAAGGACCTTGTCCAAAGGCAGCACCTCGGCCACCGCGCCCCAGCGTTCGGCCTGTTCGGCGGTGAAGGAGCCCTGAGTGAGGGCGAGATGGCGGGCGCGGTTCAGACCCAGCGCCTCCTCCCAGACGATGTGGATGCCGTCGCCGGGAACGATCCCGAAGGTCAGGTGCGGGAAATCGCTGAAGACGGTGGAGTCGGCGGCCACGACGATGTCGGCGAGCAGGGCGTACTCGCTGTGTACCGAGGCCGGGCCGTTCACGGCGGCGACGATCGGCAGCTCCAGGTCCGCCAGCCGCTGCATGACGCGGCGGCCCTCACTGAGGGTACGGTCCCACTGGGCGGGCTTGGTGATGTCACCCAGGCTCGCGCCGTCGATGTCGGTCATGAAGCGGTCCCCGGTACCGGTGAGCACCAGCACCCGGTTGTCCCGGTCCTCACCGATCTCGTACAGCGCGCGGGGGAAGTCGGTGTGCAGCCGGCCGGTGAAGGTCGCGGGGCCCTGATGGGTATGGAATCGCAGGGTGAGCACCCCGGAGGGGGTCCGGCTCATCGCCAGGTCGGGGAAGGCGGTGAAATAGGCAGGGGTTCCGCTCGTCACGGTCTACTCCTTGGTCCGTGGACGCGTCCGTGGGCGTTGCGTCCTTGTGCCCAGACAACCTCCCTACCTGCCCGATCTGTACCCGCCGGCCAGACCCCCTGCTGAGGACGGCCATAAGTGACTTTTCTGGTGGGGCCGGACTTCGATCAGGCGACGCTGGCTCGTACACGGTGGTGGACTGGGTGACCAGCGCGAGCGATCTGGGGCTTGAGGAACATCCGCGCCAGATCGTGCGCTAAGCCCGGATCGCCGCTGGTGGGCACCTGACGGGTCGTCGGTGTTGGGCCGGTCGTGAGTCGTTCTACAGATAACGCCCTATTAACTGCGGCATCGCCGATCACGACCTGCGGCGACGCCGACGGGCCGCTGCGCGAAGCGACCCTGTTATCTGTGTCAAGGGGAAGCCGGTGCCCGTCCTGCTGTTGCCGCCCGGGAAGGCGCTGACCGTCCGGACGGCAGCCGACGCCTTCCTCGATTCGCTCATCAATCCGGACACGATCCGGAACTACGGCATCGCGGTCGGGAAGATCGCCGAGCACCTGGGCGAGGCCCGGCCGCTCGCCGCGGTCGCGGACGACGAGATCGGCGGCGCGTTGGAACTGCTCTGGGGCAGCTCGGCGGTGAACAGCTGGAACGCTCGCCGCGGTGCTGTCCTGGACCGGCTGGTGCGCCGAGCGCGGCTACGACGGGCCGGCCGTCCCGGCCTGGGCCAAGCGGATGCCGCCGCCGGACTCCGACACCCCGGTGCGCTCGAAGACGGCGATCGACCGGCTGATGGCCCGCCGCGCCGTCCACCTGCTGGAGAAGACCCTGTGGCGGATGCTCTACGTGGCGTGCGCCCGCTGCGAGGAGATCCTGGACGTCAACATCGAGGAGCTGGACCTGGCCGGGCGCCGGTGGCCGGTGAAGTCGAAGGGTGCCCAGCCGAAGGTGCGCCGGCGCGGTGCGAGTCGCGCCGACTATGTGCTGGAGACGGTGTTCTGGGACGCGGGAACCGCCCGGCTGCTGTCGCGGCTGCTCAAGGGCCGCACTCGCGGCCCGGTGTTCGTCACCCACCGCCGCGCCGGCCCGGGGAAGGTGCTCTCTGCCCGGGACGTCTGTCCGGACACCGGCCTGGCCCGGCTGTCCTACGGCCAGGCCCGCGTGCTGCTCGACCAGCACACCGCGCACGCGGGTCCGGGCACCGGCTGGGACCTGCACGAGTACCGGCACTCCTCCCTGACCCACCTCGGCGAGCAGGGGGCATCCGAGCTGATGCTGATGGCCAAGTCTCGACACAAGAAGGTCGAGAACGTCCGCCGCTACTTCAAGCCTTCGGCAGAGGCCATTGCGGATCTCACCAGCCTGTTGGCGCCGGGCGACGCGCGGCGCTGAGCCGCCGAGGGGGTGGTTTCGCCGAGCGTTCTTGTCGACAGGGCTGTTTCACTGACCCCTGCCGCCGGAGTGGCTCATGTCTCCCCAGGCTGGGAGACGGGTGCGGGGTCCTGCGCGTCGGCTTGCGTGGCGGCGAGGCTGCCGAGGAGCTTGACCCGGTCCTCGGTCGGTGAGCCGGCGGCGCTGGTGTAGGCGAACATCATCCAGCCGGGATGGTCGGGCAGTTCGACGCCTTCGTAGACGAATTCGAGGTCGCCGACGGCGGGGTGGTGGATGTGCTTGGTGCCGGTGCGGTGCAGGCGGACGTCGTGGGCCGACCAGCGGCGGCTGAACGCGTCGCTGCGGGTCGCGAGTTCCCCGATGAGGTCGGAAAGGGCCTTGTCGCGCGGACTGCGTCCTGCGGCGGTGCGCAGGTTCGCGGCGGAGGCTTCCGCTGCGTGCTCCCACTGCGGGTAGAAGGTGCGCGCGGCGGGGCTGAGGAAGATGAACCGTGCGGTGTTGTTCCGGGTGTCCGGGTCGTCGAGCATCGGGGCGAGCAGGGCCCGGGCGAGTGGGTTGGTGGCGAGGATGTCGGCCCGCTGGTTGACGATCCATGCGGGTGCGCCGGTGATCGCGTCGAGGAACCGCTGGAGGGAGGGGCGGACCGTCGACTGGGCGGGACGGGCCCGGCGGCGGCTTGGTGAAGGGTTCGCGGCGCGGGCGAGGTCGTGCAGATGCTCGGTCTCCGCGTCGTCCAGGCGCAGGGCGCGGGCGAGGGCGTCGAGTACTTCGGGGGAGACGCCGGCGAGGTTGCCGCGCTCCATCTTGGCGTAGTAGTCGCTGCTCATTCCGGCGAGCATGGCGACTTCCTCGCGGCGCAGGCCGGGCAGGCGGCGTCGGCCTCCGGTGACGATGCCTGCCTGCTCGGGGGTGATGCGGTCGCGTCGGGTGCGCAGGAAGTCCCGTACCTCGGCCTGGTTGTCCATGGCCTCCACGGTACGGCCGTGCGGGGATGTGTAGGAGTGACTGCCAGTACACGTATAAGCGGTTCCTCGCGCCGTCTGCGGGGCGGTGCTGGAATGGCCGTGTCGGGGTGATCCGGACCTTTCGGACCTCGGGGCTGTGACCTCCATCGGGCGGTCGGCCACGCAACGTGACAATGAAGGACAGGAAATACGATGAGCCAGGACCAGAAGCAGGGGCGCGTCGCCGTCATCACCGGTGCTTCCTCCGGGATCGGTGCCGCGACCGCCCGGTCCCTGCACGCCGCCGGCTACCGGGTCGCGCTTCTCGCCCGTCGCACGGACCGCATCAAGGCCCTCGCCGACGAGCTCGGCGACGGTGCGATCGCCGTCTCCGCCGATGTCACCGACCGCGGTGCCCTGGTCGCGGCGGCCGAACAGGTGAAGCGGGAGTTCGGCGGCACGGACGTGCTGGTGAACAACGCCGGGGTCATGCTGCTGGGTCCGTTCTCGGCCGAGCAGCGTGAGGACTACCGCAAGATGATCGAGGTCAACCTGCTCGGGGCGATCACGGCTACCGAGGTGTTCCTCGGCCAGCTCAAGGACGGCGGTGGTGACATCGTGAACGTCTCCTCCGTCGCGGGCCGGGTCGCCAACGTCGGCAGCGGCGTGTACGCGGCCACCAAGTTCGGCATCAACGGCTGGTCGGAGTCGCTGCGCAAGGAGCTGCTGCCCGACGTCCGTGTCACCGTGATCGAGCCGGGCGTCGTCGCCACCGAGCTGCCCACCCACATCACCCACGAAGCGACCCGCCAGGGCGCCAAGGAGCTGTACGACGTCGCCGAGGTCACCGCCGAGGACGTCGCCGAGGTCGTCACCTTTGCCCTCCAGCGCCCCCGGCACCTGGCCATCAACGAGATCCTGCTCCGCCCCGCCGGCCAGGCGCTCTGACTTTCCCTCTCGCCCGCGAGCGCCGTCCGCACGGAACGAAACACCGCGGCGCGGCAGACCCCAGGACTTCCCGTACCGGCCGCCGCGCCGCGGCCGGCGCGCAGCCGGTGCTCGGCGAACCGGCATTGACCAGCGAACGAACAGGATCACTCGTGAAGCACACCAAACTGCGCGATCTGGACGTCTCCCGCATCGGCCTGGGAGCCATGGGCATGTCCCACGGCTACACCGGTGCCGGCACCGACGACGGCCAGTCCATCCGCACCATCCACCGCGCCCTGGACCTCGGCGTCACCCTCATCGACACCGCCGAGGTCTACGGCCCCTACACCAACGAGGAACTGGTGGGGCGGGCCCTCAAGGGCCGCCGCGACCAGGTGGTGCTGGCCACCAAGTTCGGCCTGATCTCTCACACTGGCCGCGAGGGCGGCACCGACAGCAGTCCGGCCAACGTCCGCGCCGCCGTCGAGGGCTCTCTCAAGCGCCTGGGTACCGACCGCATCGACCTGTACTACCAGCACCGCGTCGACCCCGGCATCCAGATCGAGGAGACCGTCGGCGCGCTGGCCGAACTGGTCGCCGAGGGCAAGATCGGGCACATCGGTCTCTCGGAGGCCGGGCCCGACACCATCCGCCGCGCCCATGCCGTCCACCCGATCACCGCGGTGCAGTCCGAGTACTCGCTGTTCACCCGCGACCCCGAGGCCAGTGTGCTGCCCGTGCTGCGGGAGCTGAACATCGGCTTCGTCCCGTTCTCCCCGCTCGGCCGCGGCTTCCTGACCGGCGCGATCCGCGATCCGGGGCAGTTCGACGCCAGTGACTTCCGTGCCGACAACCCCCGCTTCACCGGCGAGAACTTCGAGCACAACCTGCGCCTGGCCGACCAGGTCGCCGCCATCGCCACCGAGATCGGCGCCACCCCGGCGCAGGTCGCCCTGGCCTGGGTGCTCGCGCAGGGCGACTTCATCGCGCCGATCCCCGGCACCCGCCGGGTGGCCCGCGTCGAGGAGAACGCCGGCGCCGACGCCGTCCGCCTCACCGACGACCAGCTCACCGCGCTCAGCAGCTTGCCCCCGGCCGCCGGCGACACCCACAACGAGGCCCAGATGCGCATGATGGAACGCGGATGACCGGCACCAACCCGAGCATCGCGCCGGACCTCGTCCGCCGCACCGCCCCGAAACTCGCCGACCTCACCGACGACGTCCTGTTCGCCGACCTCTGGCAGCGCCCGGAGCTGTCCCCGCGCGAGCGCAGCCTGGTCACCGTCGCCGCCCTGGTGGTGCTGGGCCGCGACGCCCAGCTGACCGGCCACCTGAACCGCGCCCTCGACAACGGCCTCACCCCCGGCGAACTCGCCGAGGCGATCACCCACCTCGCCTTCTACGCCGGCTGGCCTGCCGCGATGGGCGCCACCGGCGTCCTGGCCCAGGTCACCGAACCCACTCGCTGAGCCGGCACCATCGGCCGGCCACCCGTCCCTTCCAGGAGAATTCCGCGCAGCACGTCACCTTGAACAACGGCGTCCAGATGCCGATCCTCGGCTTCGGCGTCTTCCAGGTCGACGCGGACAAGACCGAGCGCGCCGTCACCCAGGCCCTGGAGGCCGGCTACCGGCTGCTGGACACCGCCGCCGCCTACGACAACGAGGAAGCCGTTGGCCACGCCATCAAGAACAGCGGCATCCCGCGCGAGGAACTGTTCGTCACCACCAAGCTATGGGTCCAGGACGCCCCCGCCCAGGCGCGGAGCTGCGTGAGTGCACGGACCGCGAGGGCTCGGTCGTCGAGTCCTGCCGCTGCCGCGCGCTGCAGCCAGGTGAGTGCCTCACTCCACCGCTTCGCTTTCGCCAGCGACCCGCTGGCCAGGCGCAGCGCCTGGACGTCGCCGATGCCGGCAGCGCGGTCAAACCAAGTGAGGGCCTCGTCCAACCGGCCGGTGTACGCGAGCTGACTGGCTATGTCGCGAAAGGCTTCGGTGTCCCCGAAGGACACCGCACGGTTGAGCCACTCCAGGGCTTCCCGTCTGCGGCCGCAGAGTGCCAGATGGTCCGCGACCTGCCTCAGTACCCCAGTGCGGCCGGAAGCGAGCGAGCGTTCGACCCACGCGTTGACCTCTTGCATGCGGTTCATGCGGAGCAGGAGGCTGACCGCTTGGTTCTGCGCGTCCGCATCTCCGGCGTTGAACGCTTGTTCCAACCGTGTGAGCGCCTCGTCCAAGCGGCCTGCGGATTCGAGTAGACCGGCAGTCGCGCGCGCCGCCTCCCAGGCCTACTACGGACGCAAGCGGAACGAGGGCAAGGGACACAAGCAGGCCCTGCTCGCCCTGGCCCGTCGACGAGCCAACGTCTTGTGGGCCATGCTCCGCGACGGAGAGTGCTACGAGCCCCTACCAACCGTCACAGCAGCGGCCTGACATCGTCATTGGGAAGTTCTTTAACCTCCGTCTCTACTCCGACGCTCCCCTTAATGGGGTGATCATGACGAGCTGATCCGACACACTGGATCGATGCGGCACGATGATGAACAGCCTTTGTCCGGTGGCAACGTCAGTGATGGTGTCGTTCGCGTCGGGGACACCGTTCGCCGTCCGACCGGACCATGGACACCCGCTGTGCATGCCCTGCTTGCCCACCTGCACGAGGTGGGATTCGGCGCGGCGCCTCGTCCGCTCGGCATTGACGATCAGGGGCGTGAGGTCCTGACCTTCATGCCGGGAGATGTGGTCTGGCCCGACCGGTTCTCGCTGATGGAACCCGCTCGACAACTGGCTCGCGTGGCACGGCTGATCCGGGACTTCCACGACGCCGTGCAGGACTTCACGGCGCCCTCCGATGCGCGGTGGCAGACGCTGATCCCCGCTGAGGGCAGTGACATCATCGCCCATAACGACCTGGCCCCCTGGAACCTCGTGGTCGCAGACGAGGCGCGGTGGGCCTTCATCGACTGGGACGCTGCAGGTCCCGGCTCGCGCCTGTGGGATGTCGCATACGCCATTCACGGGTTCATCCCGCTGTCCGCGCATCCGGACTGGCAGAGCCCGGACGCGGCGGACCGACTGCGAGTCTTCGCCGACGCCTACGGTCTGGCTGAGTCCGAACGCCGTCGGTTGGTGCCTCTACTGGGGTGCCGTACGCGTTCCATGCACGACTTCCTGCGCGACCAGGCGGCCCAAGGAGCCCAGCCCTGGGCAAGGCTGTGGGCTGAAGGCCACGGCGACGCTTGGCGAAACGACGCCGAATACATCGAGCAACGCGAAGACCAGTGGATGCAGGCCCTGCTCGCTGGCTGAGGCATCAGCGCCCGTGCCTGGCTCCTGGCATCGAACGACATCTCGAACGGGATCACTCACCTGGGCATTTGCCGGACATTGAAGCGGCCTTCGCCTGATCATGTGCTCCGACCAAGGTGCACCGATCGAAACGAAGGCCGTGAGGGTGAGTCTGCTGCCTGCCACCGGTCCCGGGGAGGCGTTCGCGCAAGCGTCACGCTTCCGGGAGGACTTATTCGACTGCCTGACCGCGCGCGGGGACGAACTGTTCGACCTCGTGGACGCGTTGTTGTGCGCGGACGGTCCGGATCACAAAGCCGGCACCCGCGCCGCGCGAGCCGCCGACCGGGAGCCGACCAAAGCTCTAACCCGGCGTCTCTGACAGTCGACTCAGGGCGACACGCTGGTCGCCGGAGAGACAGGCAACCGGACGCGAGGCTCCAGGACCAGAACGCACTCTCAGCAGATATACACTCGAAGTATATCTCCGGTGTATGGTCCTCGCATGAGTGTTCCTCTCACCCTGTTGGGGCTGTTGGAGCGGGAGCCGAGTCACGGCTACGACCTCAAGCGCGACTACGACGCCTTCTTCAACCGCGGCAAACCGCTGCCGTACGGGCAGGTCTACACAACTCTTGGTCGGTTGGCGCGGGACGGGAAGGTCATTGCTGGCGAGGCGGAGCCCGGAGTCGGCCCCGAGCGCAAGCGCTACGTGATCACCGAGGCGGGGGCGACGGAGTTCGAGACCTGGCTCACCGAGCCGGTGGCCCCCGAGCCCAACCTGCAGACCGTGCTGTTCACCAAAGTCGTGCTGGCCTTGATGCTTGGCCGCGACGCCCAGCAGTACCTCGACACCCAGCGGGCCGCCCACCTGCAGCGGATGCACGAGCTGCACCAGCTGCGCCGCACCGGCCCGATCATCGACGCCCTGCTCGCCGACCACGGCCTGTTCCACCTGGAGGCCGACCTACGATGGATCGAGCTGACCACGGCCCGGATGGACACGCTCGCAGCGGCGGTGCGCACATGACCGCCCTGATCGAGGCCCGCAACCTCACCCTCTCCTTCGGCGAGACCCCCGCCCTGCGCGGCGCCAGCCTGGCCATCGAGGCCGGCGAGGTGTTCGCCGTGATGGGACCGAGCGGCTCGGGCAAGTCCACCATGCTGCACTGCCTGGCCGGCATCCTCACCCCCGACTCGGGCGAGGTGCACTTCGACGGACACCGCATCGACACCCTGAACGAGGCCGAGCGCAGCGCCCTGCGCCGCGACACCTTCGGCTTCGTCTTCCAGTTCGGCCAGCTCGTCCCCGAGTTGACCGCCGAGGAGAACGTCGCCCTGCCGCTGCTGTTCTCCGGCATGCGCCGGGCGGCCGCGCTCGCCGAGGCCCGGCCCTGGTTCGCCCGGCTGGGCCTGGACGGCTTGGAGCGGCGCCGTTCCGGGGAGTTGTCGGGCGGTCAGGCGCAGCGGGTGGCGCTGGCCCGCGGTCTGGTGGCCCGGCCCAAGGTTTTGTTCGCCGACGAGCCGACCGGGGCGCTGGACTCGCTGACCGGCGAGCAGGTGATGGACCTGATGGTGGACGCGGCCCAAAAGGAGGGCACCACCATCGTCTTGGTGACCCACGAGCCCCGGGTCGCCGCGCACGCCGACCGGGAGGCCATCGTGCGGGACGGCAAGGCCAGCCTGCTCACGACCGGACGGATCGCCTCGTGATCGCCTTCGCGTTCCGCCTCGCGGTCAGCGGCGGCCGGGAGGTCCTGGCCCGGCTGGTCATGATCGCCGCCGCGGTCGCCATCGGGGTCGGGCTGCTGCTGTCGACGTTCGCCAGCATGAACGCTGTCGAGCGGACGAACCAGCAGCAGGTGTGGCTCGACACCGGCGCCGCGGGCCGTACCGAGCAGGCCTCGGCGGACCCGCTGTGGTGGTGGCCGCACGGCGACTATTACGACGGCAAGTCCCTCACCGAGGTCGACGTCGCCGCGACCGGCCCGACCGCGCCCGTCCCGCCCGGCCTGACGCACCTGCCTGCGCCGGGCGAGTATTACGCCTCTCCCGCGCTGGCCAAGCTGATCCGTGACACCCCGGCCGACCAGCTGGGCGACCGCTTCCCCGGGCGGCTCACCGGCACGATCGGCGACGCCGCCCTGGCCTCCCCCGACTCACTGATCGCCGTCATCGGCCGTAGCCCCGCCCAGATCAAGGGCGCACCAGGGGCGAGAGCGGTCACCACCATCGCCACCAGCCGGCCATCCCCCTGCGACAACGGGTGCTGGGACAACGCCGTGCGCGGCGACGCGCTGACGCTCATCTCCTCCGTGGTGGCCGGGGCACTGATCTTCCCGGTGCTGATCTTCATCGCCACCGCGACCCGCCTGTCCGCCGCCACGCGCGAACAACGGTACGCGGCGATGCGGCTGGTCGGTGCCACTCCCCGGCAGGTGTCGGTGATCTCGGCGGTGGAGTCCGCGCTGGCGGCGGCCGCCGGGACGGTGGTCGGCTTCGGGCTCTACGCCGCGCTGCGCCCGCTGGTCGCCACCATTCCGCTCACCGGGCAGCAGCGGTTCTTCCTTTCGAATCTGACGCTCAGCGCCCCGCAGTCCCTCGGCGTTGTCGTCGGCGTGCCGGTGGCGGCGGCGATCGCGGCGCGCCTTGCACTGCGCCGGGTCACCATCTCCCCGCTCGGCGTGACCCGCCGGGTGACCCCGCGCCCGCCGCGCGCCTGGCGGCTGATCCCGCTGCTGGCGGGCCTGGCCGAACTGGCCTACTTCGTCTTCGTCGGTCGCCGTCCGGCGACCGGGAACGGCCAGACGGCGGCCTACCTGCCGGGCTTCGTGGTGGTGATGCTGGGCCTGGTGATCGCCGGGCCGTGGCTGACCATGATCGTCGCCCGGGCGGTGGCCCAGCGCATCCGACGCCCGGCCGCCCTGATCGCGGTGCGGCGGCTCGCCGACGACCCGAAGGCCGGCTTCCGCGCTGTCAGTGGCCTCGTCCTGGCCCTGTTCGTGACCACCGCGACAGTCAGCATCATCGGCACCATCAACGACCACCGCGGCACGCTGGGCGGCGACCGGCAGACCCGAACCGTGGTGGAGGACGGCGGCGACCGCGAGGCGCCGCTGGCCGGGGCCATCCCGACACGGCTGCTCGCCGAGGTGCGGGCGATCCCGGGCGTGCGGGGCGTGGCAGTCGTCCACACCAACCCCGACGGCGTCGGCAAGGTGGTGCACCGTAGAGTCCACCCGGGTGATCCGCCCCCGGACGCGCCGGCACTGGTGACCTGCTCCGACCTGGCGCAGACTCCCATGGTGGGCCGCTGCCCGGCCGGGGCGAACGTCACGGCCGTCGACTTCTACGCGTTCGTCAGCCTGCAATCGCACCCGAGATTGCCGTGGCCCGCCGCCGCGATCAGCACCGCAGCCGTCGCCAAGCTGCCCGTGAAGATGCTCTACGTGGCCACCGACGGGTCGACAGCCGCCATGGAACGCGTACGGACCCTGCTCACCACCGCCTACCCGCAGCAACAGGCCCGCACGGTGGGCGACTGGGGCACCGACTTGCAGCAAGAGCTGGCCGGTTGGCGGCAATTGGCCAACGTGGTGCTGCTGACTACCCTGCCGATCGCAGGCTGCAGCCTGGCGGTGAGCGTGGTTGCGGGCCTGTCGGATCGCCGTCGCCCGTTCGCGTTGCTGCGGCTCACCGGCGCGCCGCTGCGGTTGCTGCAGCGGGTCATCGGCCTGGAGAGCACACTGCCGCTGCTGGCAGTGGCCGCGATCTCGATCGGTACGGCCTTCACCGCCTCCGCCCTGTTCCTGAAATCGCAGATGCACTACGACCTGGTGTCGCCGGGCGCGGCGTACTACGCGCTCGTCGCCCTCGGCCTCGTCGCCTCGCTGGGCATCATCGCCTCGACTCTCCCCCTGCTCAAACGCATCACCGGCCCAGAGGCCGCCCGCAACGGCTGACACGCCAACTCCCCGTTACGGCCCCGGACATCCTCCAATGGGCGTCCGGGGCTGATGGAGCTCTTCGCAACACGACAACGGTTGTCTCTGCATCCATAGCCAGAAACCTTGACGATGTACATCTCTTCAGACCATCCGTCTCGGCGTCGGGAACCTCGGCCCGATCAAGGCAGTGTCCTGCGGTGAACATCCTCGAAGAGGTCTTCCTTCCGAGCGCCCGCCACGTTCAGGAGGAGCGACAGCGTCTGGAGTGGATGCGCGACGACGAAGGCGAGGGCGACCCCTACCGCGGGCCGATCAACCTCGACAGCGGCATCGTCCACATCAGGATCGGCCCGAAAGCAGCCGCCTCGGCGGAGCGACGTCGAGGACCTGATGCGAGGCCATGACGATGCCGCCCCACACCCAGTGCCACGGGCTGCGAGCCCGGTCTTTTTCCGTCCAAGAAACCCAGACTCGGGAGGATTCATGACCGTCACGGCGTCCAACAGCCAAATACCAATGACGCGCCGTCGCATGCTCGGGGCAGCGCTGACCGCTGGAATCGGGACTGCCGTGCCGCTCGGTGTCGCATCCCGCGCGTGGGCGGCTCCGACGGCCTCCAGCCCGGCGCAACTCACACTGCCTGCGCCCACCGGACCGCACCCGGTGGGCACGGTGCCGCTCCACCTCGTCGACACCTCACGCCCGGATCCGGCGGCCGGCCCGGGGCATCACCGCGAGTTGATGGCCAGCGTCTGGTATCCCGCCCGCGGGGCGGAGGGCCTGCCGCGTGCCCCCTGGATGACCGAGGGAGCGTTGCGGGCGTTCCTGATGGACGCTGGCTTTCCCCTCGACCCCGCCCTCGGCCCGCTCACGGCCGGGCAGGTGGGCGCGCCCGTGCACCGTACGGGCCACCGCCTGCCCGTCATCGTGTACTCGCACGGCGCGGGCAGTCACCGCGGCGACCACACCGTCATGGTCCAGGAACTCGCCAGCCATGGATACGCCGTGATCACCGTCGACCACACCTATGACACGTTCACGGAGTTCCCCGACGGCCGGGTGATCACCCCGGGCGACGTCCCGATGTTCCCGAGGGACTTCGCCGCGGACCTCCGGTTCCTGCTCGACTGCGTGGAGGAGCTCGCCGCCGGTCGCAACCCCGACGTCGACGGCAAACCATTGCCCCAGGGCCTGGTCGGCGCCCTCGACCCGCGGTGCATCGGCGCCTTCGGGTGGTCGAAGGGCGGCACCGCCACCGCGCTCACCATGCTCGCCGACCGGCGCGTTAGCGCCGGGCTCAGCATCGACGGCCCGATGCAGCCGACCATCACCGCCGACCTGGACCGGCCGTTCATGATGATGACCGCCGTGTTCACCCGGGCCGCCATGCCGGACGTCGCCGAGTTCTGGACGCACCTTCGCGGCTGGCGGCTGAACATCCAGGCCGACGGGGCCATCCACAACTCATACGGCGACAACGCGACGCTGATCCCGCAGGCAGGCAAGATCCTCGGCATGACCGACCAGCAGATCCAGGACTGGATCGGCACCCTCGACCCGGCCCGGTCGGTACGGATCCAACAGGCCTACCCGCTCGCCTTCTTCGACCTGAACCTGCGACACCGCCGAGGGCATCTGCTCGACGGTCCGAGCGCGGCCTTCCCCGAGGCGAAATTCCTCCCATGAAGCGGTGGACCGCTGCGCTCACGTCCCGCGCCGCGGTCCACCCGCCCTCGGTGGCGAAGAGCCGCGGTGAGAGCCTCTTGCTGTCCCCGCCGAGCAGAACACCATCCGGAATCCTTTCCAGCAGCTCTCCCCGGTCAGGCGCCGACAGCACCAGCCTCGACACGCGGACGCGGGAACTCGTCCCACACCCGTCCGTCCAGCAGCCGACCCGCGGCCTTCTTACCCACACGCCGCATCTCGATGCGGCGACCAGCGTCGTCCACCGGCTCGCCGACCAGGACGGATCCACGCTCATGCCTGTTGCGAACGGCGAGAGCGCCGGAAGGCGCCCAGCGGATCGGATCCGCCAGCTGACGCCTCTCCCGGGCGTGAACGAGCATGGTGCCCCTCGGACAGACCGAGGGGCACCATGTCCACCGGGCACACAACGGACCGAGGAGATCAGCGATGGCCCAGCTCACTGGAGTGCCGCCGCTGCCGGGCCCGCGTCGGCCACCATCTGAGTACCGATCAGCCAAGTTGCGCCGGACCGGACGCGGCTGACCATGAATGCAGCCAGCGCTGGCAGCCGGTCGAGACAAGACCATGTGGGTGCGGTCGTCGCTGACGCAGTACCGGACGGTGAAGCTGGCCAGTACGGTGGCCAGCGTCTGGTGCCGAGTCGTCTCCGCGCGATATGGAAAGCGGCAGGGCTCAGTCCGAGTGCGGCCGACGGGCGCGGACCCACGTCACCACGATCAGGGACGAGGTGACGTACATCACGACGCTGGCACTGGCCACAGAGTCGACGTACTGCTCGAAGCCGTCCGTGCGAAGCTGGAGTGCGAAGAGACCGAGCACCGTCCCAAGCGCCGCGATCGATGCGGCCAGAGGGCCGAACGGGACCTTCTTCATGGGTACTTCCTCCAAATTGTGATTTGCGGCTGAGCTGCCTTGACGAATTGAGCCACGCTCCGGCGCCCAGTCCTTGTCTCGAGCGAGCAGCACCGCCGCATGGCGGTTCTCTGCTCCAACCCTGACGGCTGGCCGACGAAAGGTGACTGTGTCTCCCGCCCGGTCATCGGTGAGTCCCCGCGGAAATGGCGTCGGTGACCAACTCAAGCTCGACGTAGCGTTTTCCGGCATGCACAGTACGGATGATCTCGGCGAGGCGCTGCGCGCTGACGGTCTTCGGGACGAATCCGCGTACACCCCCCGCGAGTGCCCGTTCCAGGTGCCCGGGCCGTCCGTGACTGGTTACGATCAGCACCCGGCAGCCTGGCTGTTCGGCCTGGAGGGACGTGGCGACCCTCACCCCGTCCGCACCAGGCATCTCGAGCTCGAGGACAGCGACGTCAGGTTCGTGCGCCCGTGCCATCGCCAGCGCCTCCGGTCCGGTCGCGGCCTCGGCGACAACAGTCAGGTCGTCCTCCAAGGACAGCAGCAAGACAAGGGCTCCCCGGACGAGGTGCTCATGGTCGGCCAACAACACTTGCACCGGCGCCATCACGGCATCACCTCGTCCATCACCGCCGGCGTCAGCGGTACCCCCGCCGCCAGCCGCTTCTACCTTCATGTATCCAGCTTTTCCGGCGAGTTGGACGTCAGATAGGGCACATCGTCACGAGACTTTGTGACACATGTCAGTGGTGACTGGTGGTGGGCAAGGTCGATGTCGACGGCCGCGGCGTCGGGGTCGGTGAAGGGGAGGATAAAAGCGCGCTGGGCCTGGGAGGTGGCGCTGATGCCGGGCATCGGGTCTCCTGCCGGGTGTGCGGACGGTGGGCGCGCGGGCTCAGGAGTGGCGCAGGGAGGCCACGGCGTCGGCGATGTAGTGGTCCCCGAATCGGATCAGGGGGGCGTACTGGGCCGCGCGGCGGTGGCGCATGAGTCGTAGTTCGGCGACGGCGTTGTCGGGACCTTCGGGGCGCTGGGCGATGGAGCGACGCAGATGCACCATCGAGTACGCGAGGGTGACGTTCCGTTCGGCATCCACGATGTCGGCTTCCAGGAGAGCGCCCCGTACCCCGGCCAGCTCGGGGGCGCGGGCCGCCAACTGCTCGTAGGGGTCGGGCAGCACCGTCAGGAGGTTCTTCATCGCGGCCCGGAACAGCTTGTAGCCGCGGTGCTGGCGCCCGCTGAGCGGGATGTCCGTCGACGGGGGTGCCATGGTCTGGCGGATCGCCGTCATGTAGTAGTCGGCCGGGATCGTACTGGCGTGGTTCATGGCCGCCGGGAAGCCGCTCACGTACACGCTCGCATCTGCCAGCCGCCCCAGTGCGGCTTCGTCGTCGCCGTGCCGCAGGTGGTCGGTGGCGTCGGTGACGGCGACTGCGGCGCAGAGGTTGAACAGGACGTGGACCTGGTGCCCGATGAGCCACCGAGCACTCCACGCGCTCTCCAACGACGGTCCCGTGCCGGGATCGGGGTCGGCCACCGGCAGGAGGGTGTCGGGAACGCGTTCGTGGGCGGCGCCTGGCGCTGCGCCGGTGAGGTCGAGCAGCGACTGCCGCATCCCGGCCACCTCCAATGCCAGGTCGGCACCCGACAGCGGAGCCTCGCAGAGGTCTTCCAGACCCCGGTGGATGACCAGGGCCCCGTGCAGGGCTGCCTGCTGGTCCGACAGCTCCACCTCACGGACCCGGAAGTACGACTGGCTGGCCGACTCCGCCGGGATGTCCTCCCCGGCTACGGCCGGGGCCAGAGCCGCGAGCGCGGCCACCAGCTCACCGGCTCCCGCAGCGGCCTGTCGCAGCGCGGCGGTCCGCTCGACCGGTCGGGCATGAGTCGCCACCCCGGCCAGTACGCGCGCGGCCCGCTGCGCCTCGGCATTGACCCGCGGGCCCAGCCCCGGGACGGGGCGCCCGCCCCGGGGCTCACGGAAAACAGCGACAGCAGGATGACCGATAATCGGAAATAAGCCCATGGTTAGAGTGTTTCGCCAGGAACACGTCACGTGAAACGTTGGTTCGCCGCACCGTTCCCGTGCGAGGCAGCGAAGTTGGCAGTCAACGCCGTTCTGTGGCCCCGCAGTACTGGCACCCCGATCTCCGCGGCTCGCCACACGCCGCCCGGGCACGTCTCGCGCTTCCCGCCGGGCAGCAGGAACTTACCTCGGTCGCCCAGGACTTCGCAGTGCCGACCCTGCCCGCGGCGCCGCTGAGGCCGGCATCCGCTGCCTCTTCGGCATGCAGCAGTTTGACGGCCACGGGCCGCCCGAGGCGTTGGTCGCAGGCCCGCCACGCCTCGCCCATCGCGCCGCATCCCAGCAGCTCCTGCAACTCGTAGCGGTCCGCCAGCAGACCCTGCACACCCACCCCGATCATCGCGTTGCACCTCGTTCCCCCAGGCCCGGCGGTTTGCGGGCGCTCGGGTCCCGGTTGCCCTGGCCGACGCACACTTCCTCTCGGACCGGGCGCCGGGGTGCGCATGGGGCAGGCAGGCGACGGGGGATTCACCTGCCTGCCCCCCCATGCGCGGCCACCTGCTCGCAATAGGGCGCGAGCAGGTGCCACGGGGCCCCTGGGTCTCTGGGTCCACTTCTACAGCGCACCAAAGTGCCGGGCCGTCACACCCCTGGGGCGCCCAGCGCCGCATGGCTCTCCGAGCTGGGGGAGCAGGGGCAGGCCCGGCACGGGGGGAACCGGGCCTGCCCCAGCCTGTCGGCGCCTGCGAACCTCCCCCCGGAGGATGGGCGCCATGACCCGCTCGGGGTCACTTCCAACAGCGCGCCGCAGGGCAGGAGTGTCACGGGGGAACGGGAACGGTTGCGAGACCGACAACCCTGTGAAGGAATACCCTGACCTCCTTCACATAGTGGCCACGAATTACGCGAATGTCGGCGGACGGGGACTGCGGCGGCATCCGAATCACACTCCTGCATTCAGTCCGGAAAACTGCCCTGGCACACGAACGTGCAGATAAGTGCCTGTATGGGCAATCATCGATCCTCGTCATCCGTCCAGCGGGTGCACGCTCTGCCTTTGCTTACTTCATGCCGGTCTCTTCATCCACGCGATGAGCCGGGTCCACCAGCCATCCTTCGATCGGTCCGGTGAACCGTCCATGCGTCGAGGAACGTGTGTGCGCCGCACCGTCCCGCCCGGTTCCGGCCCCGTTCGAGTCGTTGGCTCCCCTGCATGTACAGGCTTGCTCTCCGCGGACCGGCACGTGCACCGCTGAGGTGTCGGCACGCCGGCGAGCACTTGCTCCACGTGTCTCCCGCAGCCCTCGTAGGTCGCCTTCCGGCATGACTGGCAGACGGTACGTCGGCACATGAGTCCCCTTCCTTGGTGCCCTCATTAAGGACCCAGTAATATCAACAGTTTCGTCACAGGTGGATTCACATTTTCGCTACAAACAACCCCCATACGCGCACTGTCTCCACGAACAACGGACGCCCGTCGGCGGCAGGGACGGCCTTGAGGGTGCGTCACGCCCCGATATCGCATGGCACGCCCTCACTCAGCGATGACAAGCGGTAGCGGCCGGGAGTCCCCCTGAGGTTGCTCGGGACACCAAAACAATGGTTCCATCTCGCCCGGTCGAGAAAGGAAGGCACCGCCCCGCATCATGACAGGCCATCACCGCGCCCTTTGAGATCGTCGACCCGGGCGCGACGAGGGCGAGAGACCGAGAACGGCAACCGCCCTCACGAAACGGGCGGTGTGCGCCGGTCAGAAGGGAGCAACGTGAGTTGCTCGCACGCCGCAGGATGCCCCCTTTTCCCCTTGCTCAGGGCGAGCTTGCAAGGTTGGCGCGACTACTACTGCGACAGTGAGGATCAGTGGCTCGGCTGTGCGCGCTACCAGGTGTCACTCACCGGCGAGCGTGTGCCGATCAGCCTGCTGCCCAACGGAGCCCGCGCGCGACACCTTGAAGACGCGGCCACCGGCCAGGACCGGTCCGGAGCCGCCGGCCCAGAGCAGGCCCCTCCACCACAACACCATCCCTGGCCGCCGGAGAACGCGACCTGGTCGCATTCGGCACCGGCTGCTCGTACGCCACAGCCCTCAGAACCGGTGAACGCGGCACCGGAGGCCATGGCTCAGTTCAGGCCGGCACCGGCCCAGTTCGGGCCAGCATCTCCGACGATACCGGTCTCGCATTACCGACCGTCATCATCCCCACCGTTGCCTCAGCCTTCAGACCGCCCATCTCGACACACGCGGCAAGGGACCAGCTCGAATCGCGGCTGGTGGGCTCGGTTCACCGAATGGATGGGAGGCCCCGCATGAGTGGCTACTGGCCCTGGTGGGCCGGCGCTGCCGGGCTCGCACTGATCACCATCAACTACACCCTCGCCACTGACCGGTCGTTCGGGGTGTCGTCTGCATGGGATCGCGTGTTGCACTGGCGCAGGGAGCGCCGCCTGGAACGGATGGACGAAGAGTTCACCGACGAGCGTGCTCTGGCTGACGCTCTCGCCGCAGCCACGGCGGAGCACTTCGGCACCAGCCCCGCCGCGCCCACCGCCCAGTCGGATCCGCACGGGACGTCACAACCGCCGGAAACAGAGGCCGAACTAACGGCGAGCGAGGACACCTCGGCCACGAGCCCGGGCCCCGCCCCACTGGTCACCCAGTCTGCCCTGCTGGTATCGATCTTCTTCGGCGGATTGATCGCCGCGGTCACCTCCGGGCGGTTCCACCTCCGCTTCGACATGGGCCCAGGATTCCGGAACGTGGTCACCGCCAATCCGACCACGATGACCGTCCTGCTGTTCGTCGGAGGCGTGCTGGTCGGCTTCGGCACGCGCCTGTCCGGTGGCTGCAGCTCCGGCCACGGACTCAGCGGCTGCGGCCGACTACGCCCGGTCAGCCTGGTTGCGACCGCTGTGTTCTTCTCCACCGCCGTCGCGGTGTCGTTCCTGCTGTGGAAGGTGATCTGATGCGCACTCGGGGCGCGATTCTCCTGGCCAACATCGTCACTGGCCTCACTCTCGGCTATACCGTCTCCAACATCGGATTCGGCGACTACACCGAGCTGAACCGCATGTTCACCTTCCAGGACCTGCGCATGCTCCTCTCCTTCGCCGGCGCCGTCGTGATCATCGTCTGCGCATTCGCTCTGCTGCGAGTCCGCCGCACCCCGGGCCGCATCCACGCCGGCGTGATACCCGGCGCAGTGCTGTTCGGTACGGGCTGGGCGATCTCCGGAGGGTGCCCGGCAATCCCGATCGTCCAGGTCGCCAGCGGATACCTGCCCGCCCTGGTCACCATCCTCGGCGTCACCGTCGGCATCCGGCTGTGCCGCTGGGCCAACGCCCGCTACTTCCACCTAGACCGCGGATCCTGCGGCCTGTAACCAGGAACTGAATCGCCCCGGGTTTGATGGAGACATCGGCCTGGATTCACCGGGGACGTGACGGGGTTCGGCCACCGTGGCACGGGCGACCTGGAGATGGTGTTGCGCACGGAGCGGGACCTGGAGCGGGCGCGTCGGGCCCCTCGGCGTCGATCAAGGTGAGCTGCTGACCTGATCTTCCCGACTTCGGTCGCCGCTGGCCCTCGATGAACCCTGCCAACCCGAGACCGGTGGTGGGCCTCATGCGGCGACGTGGTCGGTCAGCCAGCTGAGCAGTGGTCTGAGTTCCTCGTGCGTGGCCAGCACGTGGTCGACGACCTTCGGTGTCTGCAGCCATTCGTCACAGCCGAGGTACCGCACGGCGAGTAGCGATCGATGGCGCAACAACGCTGCTCGAGGATGGTCGGTGGGGTACTCCCGGGGCGCGCGCTTCAGAAGGTCCCCGGTGATCTCAAACCCCTTGCCACGTAGTTCCGCTACCACATCGCCCAATACGGAACCGCTCGTCTCAGCGGCGACCGCCGCCCTGAACCTGCTGATCTGATCGGAGTCGGCGTACCACCACGCACCCTGCACTTGCAGGCCGTCCAGATTGAAGCGCAGCCCGATCTCGACGTTCCGGGCGATGCGTGCCACAGCGGACTGGTTCTGCCACCACCACGGTGTCTTCCCGTACCGCCACACAGAATGGTCCTCGAACGCGGGATCGGCCCATGCCAAGTCATGGAGAAGTGAGATCATCGGTTGCCGCACGAGACGTTCGCGATCCTTGCGGATCTCGCGCATCGCCTCTTGTGACGGCTCACCTTCAAGACGCAACAACACGTCGAACGCTGACTCGTCCCAACCGGCGAACTGCCTTGGCCTATCCGTCATTTCCAGCCCTCTGATCTTTGCATGCCGCCAAGTCTCCATGGGGCGGCCACCAGGACTCGCGGCGCACGCAGGATGCGATGCTACGGCAACCGGCAGAACGTGCCAGGTTCGAGTCCACGCCCGTTGCGGCGCACCGACCGGGCGGCGCGCGGCCGGCCTCACCCTCGCCGCCGTCGATCTGGTCGCCGTCAGCGGCATCGGCCGCGCCCCGCCTACCCGCACCGATCGGCGGCGCTGGAACCCAGCTTGTCAGTGACGCCTCGTACGGTCCTGCACATGGGTATCACCACGGCCTGGTCCATCAGCGCCCACAACGACAACTTCATCAGCGCTCTGGCTCCCCGGCTGCTCCCGTTGATCGCCGCGGAGCGGGATGAGCCGTCCGCACGAGAACGCTGGGACAGCTGGCGCCGGGAGCCTCTGCCGGACTTCCGGACCTGGTGGCAGCCCTTCGGCCAGTCCTGCCGAAGGGAGGAGGACGCACTGAACTCCTTCCACGAGCTGACCGCTTCCGGAGAGCACGTGCAGAAGATGTACGACGGTCTGTCACCCGACGACGACTTCTCACTGCTCACGGACGTGTGGGACCTGGTCACCGGCGCGGAGGACCTCTTCATCTCAGTCCAGAGCAAGGAATTCGCGCTGAGATCCTTCTTCCACGCCATAGGCCCCGACAGGGCCGTCCTCCTACCCGGCTGGTGCGGCAACTTCCTGCTCACCTCCGCCGAAGTGCGCGAGACGCTGCCTGCTGTCGAGCGGGCACTGGGCTTCACCCCGCAAGAACGCGCGGAGGCCGAGGACCAGGACTGGCTGGACTACGGCGACGATGAGGAGAGCGTCCTGGACGGACCACTGCGGATGTGGCGGCAAGCCTCGGCAGACGCACGCGGCCTGTGCGGGGTGTCCGTCACGATCTACTGAGAGCGATCGGACGAAGACCGGCGAGGCCCCTCCACGCGGGTCGGGCAGCCATACGTGCCGGGGTCTCCGGTCGCCAGACGATCTGTCAGACGCTGTGCCAACCTTGTCCCATGCCGGGGCAGCGGCATGCGCGTCCAGCGCAATCAGTGCACGGCCTACCGGCGGCTGCGGAACTCAGCCCGTGTGTTTGCGCGCCGCAGCAGATCAAGCGGCGCGCGCCGGGGCGGGCAGGTGTGCTGTTGCGGGCCGACGCGCCTGAACTCTTCGCCCTGGTAGACGAGGTGGCGCAGGCGGTCGGCACCCGGGGGGTGCACGCGATCGCCGTGGACGGGAGCATCAACGCCGGCGTCAGGACGTACGGTGTGCGCGGCCGGCGGCTGCTGGTGCTGGGCATGCCGCTGTGGGAGGTCCTTACGCCTGAGGAGCGGATCGCGCTGCTCGGCCACGAGCTGGCCCACTACGCCAACGGCGACACGCGCAACGGCCTGGTGGTGGGCACGGCGGTGCGGACCCTGTCTCTCTGGCACCACACCCTCCGGCCGCTTCCGCACCCGTCCGCGATCGAGATGGCCGTCAATGCCCTCTACGTGGTGCCACGCCTGCTGGTTCGTGGGGTGCTGGTGCTGCTCGTTCGGCTGACGTCGCGGGCCGGGATGCGGGCCGAGTACCTCGCCGACCGGCTGGCCGCCCGCACCGCTTCCACGCAGGCGGCGGTGGGCCTCATGGACCGGTTGCTCATCTCCGGATCGCTCGGCGTCCTGTTGCGCAACGAGGCCAACCGTGCCGCCCTCGGCGGGTCGAGGTCCGCCCGGGAGGCCACGGCCCGAGCCGACGAGTTGTGGGGGCTGCTCACCGCGTTCGCGGCGTCCGTCCCGGAGCACGAGTACGAACGGCAGCGACGCGCCGGAGCCTTGCGCGGGCACCAGGTCGACGTCACCCACCCGCCGACCCATCTGCGGCGCGCCTGCCTGCTCGTCGGGGAGCCCGTGGCGGCAGGCAGTGGTGCCGCAGGCCCGCCGGACCGAGCGGATCGCCACGGAACTTGCCGCGGCCCGCACTGAGGTGGCCCGGCGCCTGCTGCGCGACGGTCTCACGGACTGAGCCCTCGCGGGCCGCCCCTGCCGCCTCCGAGCTCCCAGTTCACCGGCACGGGACATACCAGACACGGTCTCCTCGGGCATGCACTCTGCAGCGCCCGCCACGGATCCGCGCGCCGGCCGATGACACGCAGGTCCACTTTCTGCGCGCGTCTGCGGTTGCCTGTCTGGTCTTGCCGCGTTGGCTGGGGACGCGAGGGGTCCTGGCTGCTGATCTTTGTGTGTGAAACGGCCGGTCGGATGGTTCGGTTCCGAGATCATGCGGTCCGGAAATCTCGCGTGTTTGGGCCTGTTGCAGTTGTGCCGGTGATGGGCATGTAGGGGCTGGGCATCGAGACGGAGCCCATTCGCCCGGCTCACGTTGCTGCCAGCATTCGAGAGGCACGGGATCAAGGCTGGGATCCGACCCGGGTCGGTTCTCCTTTCCAGCTCGACCGATCCGCAGGATTCATCGCTCAACCATGAGACAAAGCGGATTAGCACGGCGCATCTGGCACGGCATCATGGCCTGGTGACCACATGGATGCGCTGCTACTGGGACGAGGAAGACACCTGGTTCTACTTCGAGGTCGACGCCGAAGGCTGGGTGGTCCGGCAGGTCGAACTCGAAGGGCCTGAGCTGATCCCGATCGCAGCTGCCTCCCTCGCCGAGTGGCAGCGGGCCCGCGACGCCGGCTGCCTCGATGAGTACGGCAGCAAGTTCGGGATCACAGCCGAGCTGCCCGTCTCGGAATGGGAAGGCCACAACCCCGAACAACTCAGCTCCGAGGAGTTCGAGGATGTCTGGGGTCCTGCCCGTCAGCAGATCGCATCCCGGCCCCGCTGACCTCTCGGCGCCGCGGGGCTTCTTGCCATCATCTCAACATGACCCCGACCCTTCCCCGCACTGTCCGAGCCGTCGACACAGCTCAGCTCCTGGACCTGGCCGAGGAGGCCGCCATGCACGGCTTCAGCCAGCGACTCCCGGTCGACTGGCTCCGAGAGCACCTCGCTGCAGAGGCGACGCACTATCTGTTCCCGACACTCGTGCAGCGGCTCACGCACCGTCCCGAGACGCCGCTGCAGTGGAGGTGCCAGCAACTGCTCACCGTCAGCACCGGCGAACAGATCTGGGGTCTGCTCGACGTCCTTCCCGACACTTTCGACAAGATCCCGGAGACCTTGGACACGGCGTCCAAGAAGGACATCGTCAGCCGCATCGACCGAGCAGTGAAGGTGCGGGAGTGGATGGAACGGATGGCCGCCGATGCAGGGTCATGAGGCCCGGCGCAGCTTGCTGGACAGCCTGAGGAAATGACACCGATCTGAGAGTGCGGGATGTGAGCTGTTGTCCGTTTCGCAGTTGAGCTTGGGTGAGGGCTGCTGGTCGCCGGTGCGTGATGGGGGTCAAGCGCCGGGCGGGGCGAACAGGCCGGGTTCGGGTTCGGTGAGTATGCCCCTGGCGGCCAGGCGTTTCAGCTTGGAGCGGATACCTTCGTGTTCTTCGTCCTGTCCTGGGTGGCCATGGCTTGGCGGGTGGCCTTCTGCAGCGCGTAGCCGGTCTCCTTCGCGCAGCCCTCGGTCCGGGCCTTCTCCATGACCGGGTGCGCTCGGATCCGGTCCATCAGCGCGTGGCGCTCGGCGCGCAGCCGTGCGAGTTCCGCCCGTTTCGGGCCGTCTTCGGGCCACACCGGTCGCTCGCGCCGCTGGTCCTCGCCCGGGAACATCTCCTGCCGCTCGGCGGCCACCTGGCGGCCGTAGTCCTCGGTGGCTTGTTGCGCCGTGTACGCCTGGATGAACTCGGAACCGATGGGGAGCAGCAGCGGACACGTGCCACGGCCGAGGGATGGCTGGGCGAGATCGAAGGGATCGACCGGGCATTGTCGTGCCTGCGAGACAAACGCGCCGGCGCGTTGCGGCTGACGAGAATTACTCGGCAAGGTGACCTCGGCATGCCTGTGATCAGAACTGCCCAATAGGCGAGTCGGGTCGCTCCCGGCGGCCGAGCTGACTGGGAGCGACCCGACTCACAGGCTGGGAGGGCGCTACTTGGCATGCGTGGATTGTCGAGGATCGGTGAATCCGCGTTGTCATGATGGCCGCCAAGTCGGGCAGGTCGACCGCCAGCCACCGACTACTCACGCCGGGCGGTACTGCGCGTCCGGCTCTCGGGCACCCATCCGGCGAAGTCCGACCGGGACGCGGACTGCTGCTGTCGTTCCACTTCCTCCAAGCGGGACCGGACTGACGCGTGCACCATCTCGTAGGCATCCGTGCCGAGCAGCAGCCGACGCGGCGGGTGGGCCAGCCGCATGGTTTCGATCATCGCTTCTACGACCTTGACGTGGTCTCCGGCCATCGCCTCGACCGGAACATTGCCGCGCATGATGGCGGGGTTGTCGGCGTAGACACCCAGAGGGGCGGAGCGGATGGCGGTGGGAAACAGGGCGCGCACCATTCCGGGCTCCACGAGTGTCGTGGGGATGCCGAACGGCTCGACCTCGGGCCCGAATGCCTCGAAGAAGCCCTCGATTCCCCACTTGGTGGCGTGATACTGCGACAGTCCCGGAATCGCGGTCTGGCCCGCCATGCTCGACACCTGCATGAGGTGCCCGCCACCTTGCGCGCGCAGGTGCGGCACGACGGTGCGGGCGAGCCGAATCGCCCGGTCAGATTGGTCGTGATCAGTGCGACCACGTCGGCGTCGGTGAACTCCTCCGCGGCCCCCACCAGCCCGTACGTGGCGTTGGAGACGACGACCTCGATGCGGCCCAGGTCGGTGAACGCTGCCGACACGATGTCACGAAGCTGGTCGATGTCGTTTCCCGTGACGGCCCGGACCCACACCGCGCCGCCGTACTCTCGGTTCACGGCCGCCACGTCCTCGGGTTGGTCGGTGATGGCCGCGACTCGGTCACCGCGAGCCAGCAGTTGCCTGATCAGCTCAGGCCCGAACGCCTGCGACGGGCCGGTGAGAAGCCAGGATGTCATGTCACTCCCAGGATTCGCGGATCTCGCTGCTGCTCTCCCGGCTCAGGCGAAGGCCACGGCGTGCTCGGAGACGAAGGTGTGCAGGCTGCGCGGGGCGGTGCCGGTGAGGGCCGCCACGTCGCCCGTCAGCCAGGCCGCGTCGCCATCGGCGATCAGCCCGAACGCCTGGGCATTGGAGGTCGCGACGGGCTCGGGGACGCCCGCCTTGATCATCGCCGCCCGGTGTTCGTCCGGACGGATCTGGCGGTACTCGACGTCGTGTCCCAGTGTCGCGGAGAGTTCTTTGGCGATGTCGGTGTAGGTGATCAGGTCAGGGCCGGTGAGCCAGTAGGTGCGGCCCGCGTGCCCGCTGGGCGCGGTGGCGATGGCGGTCGCGGCGGCGGCGACGTCGCGGGCGTCGATCATCCCGACCTGTCCGTCGCCCGCCGACATCACAAAGCCCCGCGTCTGGCGGATCACCGGGGCCAGCGCAAGCAGGTTCTGCAGGTACGCGTTGGAGCGCAGCAGCGTGTGCGCCACGCCGGTGGCCTCCAGGTGCGCCTCGATCCGCGCCTGTCCACGGCGCCGGTCGACCGGGGAATCGGCTGACGCCTTGCTGGTGATCTTGACGATGTGCGATACGCCCTGCCGGACCGCGCTGTCGATGACCGCGATCTCCTGGGCCGGCACGGCCGGGCTGACCAGCACGACGGTGTCGATGCCGTACAGGGCCGCGTCCAGCGTGTCCGGGCGGTCGAAGTCGCCGGTGACGATCTCGATCTCGTCGGCGAGATCGGTGCGGTTCGCCACACGGGACGGGTCGCGGACCAACGCCCGGGCCGGCTGGTGCCGTGCGGACAGCAGCCGCACGGCTTCTGACCCGACCGTGCCGGTCGCGCCGGTAACCAGAATCATGATGTCTCCCTCGAATGCGGTCGACTATGGACGGACAGTGACAAACGGTCAGCAGCGGACGGTCACAGCGTGGCGACCCGGCCCGCGTCAACGGCGAGAACGACTCCGGTGATCGGCCGGGCATCCTCGCCGGCGAGGTAGGCGATGACGCGGGCGACCTCGTCGGGTTCGTTCGCCCGGCCCAGCGGGCTGGCGGCCGCGAGGGTGTCGAGCATGTCGCCCATGCTCTGGGTGATCTCGGTCCGGCTGGGTCCGAGCGCGACGGCGTTGACGCGCACGCCGGCCGGGCCGAATTCGGCCGCCCATGAGCGGGTCAACGCCTCCAGGGCCGCCTTGCTCGCCCCGTAGGCGGCCATACCCGCGGCGCCCCGGGCGGCGACCATGGTGGAGACGTTCACGATCGCCCCGCGACCACGTGCGGCCATCGGCGGGGCCAGTGCCGCGGTGAGGAAGAACGGGGCCCGGACGTTCACCGCGCTCATCGCGTCGAAGGCCGCGTCGGTGGTCTCGGCGGTCGGGCCCAACTCCCAGTAGCCGGCGTTGTTGACCAGCACGTCCACCTCGCCGGCCTCGGCGGCCAGGCGACGCACATCCTCGGGTGCGGCGAGATCGGCGCGGATGAAGCGCCCGCCGGTCTCGGCGGCGACCTCCTTGCCCCGGTCCTCGTCGCGGCCGGTGACGATCACCGTGGCACCGCGCTGGCTGAACAGTCGCGCGGTCGCCCGGCCGACGCCCGAGGTTCCACCCGTGATCAGCACCGTTGTCAGCTCAGTACTCACTCGCTGCTCCTCCATGAATTGGATCGACCTATCCAATCCAAGGCCAGTAGGATTGGATAGTCAAGTCCAGTCTTGGAGGGGGTTCGATGCCGCCACGCGCAGCACCGCAGGAGGCGCCCAGCACACGGAAGGGCCGCGCCACGCGCGAGCGGATCGTCGCGGCCGCGGCCGACCTCATGTACCGCCGCGGCGTGGCGGGCACCAGCACCCCCGCGGTCCGCGATGCCGCCGGGGTCAGCTCGTCGCAGATCTACCACTACTTCGCCGACAAGGACGACCTCACCCGCGCGGTCATCGCGTTCCAGTCCGAGGCGATCCTGTCCCACCAGGCACCGCTGCTGGCCAGGCTCGACAGCGTCGAGGCGCTGCGGTCCTGGCGCGAGGTGGTGGTCGACGCCGCCCGCCGGCAGAACGGAGCCGGAGGCTGTCCGCTGGGCAGCCTGTCCAGCGAGCTGTCCGACGACCATCCATGGGCGCGCGACGCCCTGGCCGCCAGCTTCACCGCGTGGTCCGAGGCGATTCGCGCCGGCCTGGCCGCCATGGTCGACAACGGCACACTGCGGCCGGAGACCGACGCCACCACACTGTCCCTCGCCCTGCTGGCGGCAGTGCAGGGCGGACTCGTCCTCGCGCAAGCCCAGCACACCACCGACGCCCTCGAAGCCGCCCTGGACGCCGCGATCGCCCATATCCACGACCACGCCGTGCCGCCAGCCTGAACATGCAGTTCGGCTCTACCCGATTCACCCAGAAACACCATCCGCCGCAGGCTGGGCCATGTCGAACCCCGCCGCCGGTCGACGTGCCAGGCAACCCGCTGAACCTGGATTCACCGGTCGGTGATCGCCGCAGGCAGCGGCCTGAAACAGAGAGGTGCGAACCGACGCTGATCGCCTACGGCGGCCTGGAGCCGCTGGTCCGCCTAGCCGAACGGCGGGGCCTGCCTGCGCTGATCGGTGAGCGGCTGTACCTGCCGGCCGCGCGGGACAGGGTGGGCGTTTCGCGGTTGAGCTTGATTGAGGGCTGCTGGTCGCCGGTGCGTGATGGGGGTCAAGCGCCGGGCGGGGCGAACAGGCCGGGTTCGGGTTCGGTGAGGATGCCCCTGGCGACCAGGCGTTTCAGCTTGGAGCGGATGCCTTCGGTGTTCTTCGGGACGATCGGCAGGTCGAGTGCCTGGCACAGGTCGCGGGCCCGCATCGGCTGCCGGGTGTCGGCGAAGGCGGTGAGAATCTGCTGGTAGGCGGGGTGGTCGGGGACGTCGGGGCGGTCCGGCTCGTCGGCGGGCGTGGGTGCGGGGAGTGCGAGGGCGGTCTTGTGGGTGACGCGCAGGTTCTCGCTCTCCGCGTCGAGTTCGCCCAGTTGTGCGGTGAGTTCCTCGATGCGGGCGCGGAGTTGCGCGGCCTGTTTCGCCAGTTCGCGCTCGTGCGTCTCGACGTACTCCAGGACGGCTTTGACCTGTGGGTTCTCGCTCATGCGGCCCTCCAGGACAGGAGGGTGGCGCCGGTGAGGCGGCGGGCCATGACGGAGGTCATCGCCCAGAAGACCCGTGAGCGGGAGGTGGCCAGCCGGTGCTCGTAGTCGCGTGCGAGGCGGCGGTAGAACATCAGGATCCCATTCGTCTGCTCCACGATCCACCGCTTGGCCTGCGGGACGAAGCCCTTGTCGACCGGGTTGCGTTCGACGATCTCGACGTCGATGCCGTGCTGTCGGCCGTGGTCGACGACGCGCTGCTTGAAGCCCTGATCGACCAGGGCTTTCTTGATCGTGTCGGTCTGCTCGGCAACCCCGTCCAGCAGGGCGATGCCGGCGGTGTTCTCGTGCGCGGAGGCCTCTCTGGCAGACTCCGCGGCATGGGAATGTTCAAGCGGGCCAATGAGGTGGAGAGTGCTGGTCAGGCTGGGGAGCGAGCCGACCTGAGCATCCTGCTGCTGCAGGGCGAAGACATGATCGAACAGTTGGGTCGTGCCCACATGTCCTGGGGGCTGGGTTCAGCGGACCGCTGGGATCTGGACCAGACGACCGGCATCATTACCTGGACCTTCCCCGACAAGACGGCGACGGCACCCGCGCAGATCCTCGGCAGCTTCAGCCCCGGCTCGGGCTCATGGCTGTGGGCCTGGGCCAACAAGAGCATCCTCCCCGACATGAGCCGTGACGCCCGCCGCTTCCGGGACTGGGCTGAAGGCAACGGGCATCCCGCCCTTGCCCAGCCGAAGATCGACGCTGATGAGCAGGCTGCGTCGACGCTCGTGGCTTTGGCTGTCCGGATCACCGGGGCGACCGGCTATTACAAGGGGCCGGGAGGCAACTCCTTCGTGATCATCACCTTTGGGCCGGTCACCCTGACCGCTGCGGACGGCAAGGTCTCCACTTTCAACATCAATATCAACTAGCGTCGGCGGACCGGGCCGAGGGGCGCCTGAGGCTTCATTGCTCAGGCGCCGGTCCGAAGACTCCTGCGGTCAGCCGGCCTATGAGGTTGCCGTTCCGTTCTTGTCGGCGGGGTTCCGAGGGCGCTTGTTCGGGCGGTAGCTGGGTCCGTTCATGATGACCTGGTGGCTGGTGTTGATCAGACGGTCCAGGAGCGATTCGGCGACGACAGGGTTGGGGAAGAGGGGATACCAGTCGCTGGGCGCCCGGTTGCTGGTGATGATCAGCGAGCGTCCTTGCCGTTCAGAGACGAGTTCGTAGAGGTCGTCGGCCTGGGCGGCGGTCAGCTGGCGCATGGCGAAGTCGTCGAGGATCAGGACGTCGGGGCGGATCAGCTCCCGCATGCGTTTGTCCCAAGTGCGGTCGGCATGGCCGCCGGCAAGCTCGGCCAGGATCCGGCTGGTCTTGGCGAACCGGACGTTCGCACCCTGCCGGACCGCGAGGTGACCGAGAGCCTGGGCGACGTGTGTCTTGCCAACCCCGACCGGTCCGAAGAGGATGACCGACTCGCCGGCGTGGAGCTGGCGCAGGGCGGCCAGGTCGCGGATGACGCTGGAGGGGGTGGTGGTTGGTGTATCAGGTGCTGGCTGGCCGGGTGTGGGACGCTGACCCCGGTGCGGCGGCACGGGCGCGAGGCACCGACGCCGGTTGGACGGTGGGGGGGGCGACGAAGCGCCGTCGGCGGGGGAGGGGCCGTGGTCGGAGAACACCGCCGCCACACCGCTTGCGGCCATGTTGCCTGATCGCTACTTTGCGGTTGGTGTCTGAGCTAGGGCTCCAGGGCCGAGGCGTCCGGAGCGGCTATGAGGTGGGACGCCCGCGCCTTTCAGCGCTGCGGCTGACAGGAGAGGTCAGTTCGAGTTCCCGGTTGTCGTGGCCTGCCGCCATCTCGTCCAGCCAGAGTTCATACCAGGCGATGAAGTCCGGTGCCGGAGAGAGGTCGGGGCCCCAGAAACCATCGGAGTTGCCCGTGAGGATGCGCCCGGTCAGCGGTCCCGTGAGTCCCATCAGAACCACGTCGCTGCATCCTGCTTCGATGATGTGCAGGAACCTGTCGCCTGGACGTGCACGGTCCTCGACCGTGATGAAGCCGCGCGGGGCCCCATCATCTGGCCCTTTCGGGTCCATCGCGAACAGTTCGCACCGGCTCAAGGGCAGAAGCCCGTAGAACGGCGCAGCTCCCGTTGCGCCGAGGAACGTCAGGAAGTCGCGGTAGGGGGCGGGAAGCACGACTCCGCGGTCAGTCTCGAAAGCATCAAGCCTCGCCGGGCTGACGGTTGGCCCGAGCTGGAAGCGGTGCTTCTCCTCGCCGAAGGAATGGCTGCGAAGAGGGCTGAAGGGTATCTGTGCGAGCTTCCGACGCAGATGAGGCAGGCGGGGGTCCATACGGATCTTCTCTCGTTCGGCCCCGAAGCCTAACGGTGAGGCACGCCTTTCGACCACCGAGTAGGACCGCCCCGAGTCGGTGATACCTCAGCTGGCCCGTTCGGCTTGCGCGCGGGTGTGCGTGAGACGGTAGGACTCGGTTCCGGTCTGGATGATTGCTCCGTTGAACGTGAGCCGGTCGACGATGGCAACCGCGACGCTGGACCGGCTCCTGCACCGGGCCACCGTGGTCGGCATCGACGGCCCCTCCCACCGGCTTCGCCACCACCAGAACCACGCCGATGGTTTGCCGCCGCAAGGCCGAGCACGCCGCGGCCAGGCCCTCGACGCGGAACGGGCCCGACGGCTCGGGCAGACACCACCACTCGCACCTCCGACCCGGACCGAGCTTCCCCCTCCACCACCAGCCCGCACGACCTCGCGGCAGCAGCCCACCACGGTCCGCGACCCGCTGGAACCGACCGCGACCCGGAAGTGCCCACACTGCCAGCAGCCAGTCACCATCGTCGCGCTGCTGGCCACCCCAGAAGCCGCCCGGCCCAGCACGCCCCAGCACCGGAACGACGTCGTTCCACTGCGGCAGGCTCCATGACCGCAGGGCCGCCACTCAGTCGAACGGCTCGTCGCTCCAACGGAACCAGGCCCGCTCGCCGTCGATATGCAGTAAGAACTCCGCAACCGGGCCTGCGGGAGCGACCAGTTGGAGCTTCTCGCCGATCTCCCGGACCACCTCGTCCCACTCGTCGAGGTCCTCCTCTTCGACCAGTTCCAGTTCGCGGTCGAACAGCGACTTCACCTCGACAAAGCCCTCAGCCGGCACGAAGCGCCCGGACAGCCAGGGGAAGTCGCCCTCCTCGATGAGGATCTCCCCGCCCGACGAACTCATGACGATCATGTGCCGCCTGGCCAGCAGCGCCAGCTGAGCCGCGCCCGCGCACGCGGGCCCGGCGCGGCGACGTGGGTGCCGCCGCGTTTTCGCCGCCCGCGTCCCGTCACGGGAGTGGCTCCTGTCGGGCGGCCGGGGTCTAAGACCGTGTCCTATGTGGTGGCGGCTCGTTGGGTTGGTCATGGGGCGGGGTACGTGGAGTTGGATTGTTCCGGACGGGTTGTGGGAGCTGGCGGAGCAGTTGATCCCGCCGGACCGGGTGCGGCCGCAGGGCGGCGGGACGCCGAACACGCCTGATGAGACGCTGTTCGCGGCCATCATCTACGTGCTGGTCAGCGGGTGTGCGTGGCGCGCGCTGCCGCTGTGCTTCAAAGGAGCAGTGGACCGAGGTCGCGCACGGTGGCTGCGAGCGCGCGGATAAGTTCGTTGTCCGATTCGGTGGGCCAGATCATGGCGTAATGCAGCGGGGGAGGTCGGTGAGGGGCTGCCAGTGGATGTCGGGCAGGTGCGAGTACTGGGTGACGTGGCTGGGGAAGGGGAAGATGATGTCTCCGGTTCCCACCAGGGTGATGAAGTCGTCGACCTGGGTGGTGTGGTGCAATCGTTCGATGGGTCGGCCGCGGCGGGTGTGGAAGGGCCGGTAACTGTCCTCCCAGTAGTCCAGGTGGAGATCGGCTGAGGCGGAGGGGAAGTCGGCGAGTGCTTCGAGGGTGACTCGGCTGCGGGTGGCCAGCCAGTGGCCCTCGGCCGTGGCGAGGATCCTGTGGTCGGTGAGAAGGGTCGGGCCGACCGTCAGATCTGCTTCCTCTACAGGCAGCCACGCGACGATGGCGTCGACCTCGCCTCTGCGCAACTGTCCGAAGGGGTTGTTGAAGGGGAGCACGCGGATCTGCAGCTCCCACTGCGGATACCGGTCGCGTCGGTGAACAGCACCATCAGCCGACCCGGGCCGTGTCCCGGGAACGCAGTGAGTGACAGCCGGCGCTCGTCCAGTTCGAACTCGACCCGGCCCGGAGCGTCGTAGACATGCTCAAGGCCCTCGACCGCGGCGCCCACGGTGGTCGGTCGTGGCGTGTCGAAAGGGATGTAGCGGCCCGTCACCGCCCAGCGTGGGTCGGGGGCGTAGGAGGGCGTTCCGGTGAAGGCCGTGCGCAGCGGCGCGTCCGGGTGCCGCGGGCGCACGATGTCATGCCCGCCGCGCCGGGCGACCTCGATGACGGCGTCTCCCCAGACGGCGTTGACGCCACCGTGTTCGGGAAGCAAGCCGAAGCGGTGTTCACCGTGCACCGGCGTTCCGTCGACGACCAGTTCCTCGCCGTCGTCGAGGTCCACGACGACCCCGTCGGTGCCGGTGTCCCATGCGCCGGGCGCGTCCGGGAAGCGCTGGGGCCGGTCGTCGAGCCAGTGCTGGCCGGTGATCGCCAGGAACCCGTGCGGGTCGGCGAGTCGGGCCTCCTGGGCGCGGTGCCACTCCAGCCAGTTCTCGGTGAAGGCGTGGAGGTCTGTTGTGGTGGCCTCGGTGGTCATGGGTTCTCCTTCGTCACGGGGGTGCAGGGGGCCGGTCGGGCCGTCGGTTCGACCGGCGTGCTCAGCGGGCCAGTTCGCCGAGGAGCCGCCAGGTGCGTCGGCGGTCGGCTTCTCCCGCGATCTCGGTGCCCGAGAACACGACCTCGGTTGCGCCGGCGTCGCGGTAACGTCGTACCTCGGCCTCGACGGTCTTCTCGTCGCCGATCACGGCCAGGTCGGCGGCCCGCCGGCCGCCGGAGAGTTCGATGACCCGGGCGTAGGACGGGATCTGTTCGTAGAACGCGAGGTTCTCGGTGGCCTTGGCCCGCACCGCGTCCACGTCGTCGGTGACCACGCCGGCACCAGGGCCACGATCCTGCGCGCGGGGCGGCCGGCGGCCTCGCCCGCGGCGGTCAGGGCGGGCACGATGCGGTCCGCCAGGGCGCGCGGTCCCGCCAGGTAGGGCAGGATCCCGTCCGCCAGCTCACCGCTGACCCGCAGAGCCTGCGGCCCCATCGCGGCGACCAGCAGGGGGACGCCGTGCTCGGCGCCCGGTACCCGCGCCGGGAACGGGGTGGTCGCGGTGAGCAGCTCGCCGTGGAAGTCGGCCGTGCCGGTCTCGGTCAACTGCCGTAGGGCAGTGAGGAATTCACGCAGCCGGGCGATGGAGCGTTTGAAGAGCAGGCCGAAGCCGGTCTCCGTCAGCAGTTTCGTGCCCAGGGCCAGGCCGAGGTGGTAGCGGCCGTGGGTCGCGGCCTGGGCGGCCTGGGCGGTCTGGGCCTGGCTGGAGACCAGCAGCGGGTGGCGGCCGAAGACGGCGATCGCGGAGGTGCCGACCTGCAGTCCGGGCACTTCCCGCCCGACGATCGCCGCGAGCTGGGATGAGTCCGCGCCGAAGGTCTGCCCGAACCAGGCCGACGTGAGAGCGAACTCCGCTGCTTCCTGGGCCAGTTGTACGGTGGCATCGACCTGGCTCGGCGCGTCGGAAGCGTTGAGCGCTACTCCAACAGTCATGTCAGTCGGAACGGGCGTCGGCCGGACCCGCATTCCGGTCCGTGTGTGACAGCTTCTTGTCAGTCATGTGTACTCAGTCCTGAGTGGAAGGGCTGTCCCGGTGCTCAGCCCGCCTGCCGTCGGTCCGGCACGGACCGGTGCGTGAGGGGTTCGCGCAGGCCGAGGTTCTCGCGCAGGGTGGTGCCAGCGTACTCGGTGCGGTAGACCCCGCGTTCCTGCAGTTCCGGGACGAGCAGGTCGACGATGTCGTCGAGGCCGTCGGGGATGAGATACGGCGTGACGTTGAAGCCGTCAACCGCGCCGTTCCGCACGAAACGGGCGAACTTGTCGGCAAGACCGGACGGGGTGCCGACGTGCCCGCGCTGCGGGCCGAGCGCGATGACGGTCTCGCGCAGCGACCAACCGTGTGCCTCCGCCTGCGCCCGCCATTCGGCCACGACCACCCGCGGGTCGGCGATGCGCCGGGCGCCGAAGGAGCCGTCGTTCTCCGTGACGACCGGCTCCTCCTTCGGCAGTGGCCCGTCGGCGTCGCGGTCCGAGAGGTCGATGCCCCACAGCAGCCCGGCGATCCCCAACGCCGTGGCCGGGGTGACCTGTTGGAGCCGGATCCAGCGCTTCTTCTCCTGGGCCTCCTCCTCGGTGGCGCCGAGGATGATCTCGGTGCCCGGCAGGATCCGCAGGTCGTCGTCGGGCCGGCCGACCGCCCGCAGTCGGCGCCGGATGTCGTCGGCGAAGGCCAGTGCGTCGTCGAAGTCGTTGCCGTGCGCGGAGAAGATGACGTCGGCGTTACGGGCGGCGAAATCGCGTCCCTCGCCGGAGTCCCCGGCCTGGAAGATCACGGGGTGGCCCTGGGCGCTGCGCGGCAGCGTCGGGGCGAGGTCGACATCGAACTGCGGCCCGCGATGGCGTACTTGGTGTACGGCACCGGGCGCCGACCAGGCGGGCGCGTCTGGGGAGTCGGCGACGGCTCCGTCCGCCCAGCCGTCCCAGAGCGCGCGGGCCACGGTGAGGAACTCCTCGGCGCGGTGGTAGCGGTCGGCGTGGTCGAGGTAGCCGCCGCGGCGGAAGTTGGCACCGGTCCAGGCGTTGTCCGTGGTCACCACGTTCCAGCCGGCGCGGCCTTCGGAGAGCAAGTCGAGGCCGGACAGGCGGCGGGCCAGATCGGCGGGTTCGTTGAAGGTGGAGTTGGAGGTGGAGACCAGGCCGATACGGCGGGTGACCGCGGCCAGTGCCGCGAGCTGGGTGATGGCGTCCGGCCGTCCGGCCACGTCGAGATCGTGGATCCTGCCGTCGACCTCGCGCAGCCGCAGCCCCTCGCCGAGGAAGAACGCGTCGAACAAGCCGCGTTCGGCGGTCTGGGCGACTCGTTGGAAGGAAGCGGGGTCGATCTGCGAGCCGCTGTCGGGGGCGGACCAGATGGTCCAGTGGTTGACGCCCTGGAAGAACACCCCGAAGTGGAGCTGGGCGTGCGGCCGGGGGACGTCGAGGGGATCGGTGCGGGTCATCGGGCGTCCTCCTGGGCGGCCACGGCCGCGGCGGCGAAGCGATTGGCGGGGCGCTCCAGACCCAGGGCCGAGCGCAGGGACGTACCGGGCAGCGGACGGGTGACAAGGCGCCGCTCGGACAGGGCCGGCAGCACGAGGCGGGAGAGGACGCGCAGGTCCTCGTCCAGCACCAGCGGATGCAGCCGTACGCCGTCGACGTGACGGCTCAATTCACCCAGGAGAGCGACGAGTTGATCTGCGGGACCGATGTGTCGCAGCCTTCCCCGGTCGCTCCACGCCGCGTGCCGTTCCAGGTCGGCGACGCGCTCGGCGGCCGTGGCCTGAGGGGTGTCCAGCGCCACGTCGACCTCGGCGAAGACGCGGGGCGTACCGGCGGCGGCAGCGGCCGTGGCGACCGACGCGAGGTCGCGTCCCTCGACAAGAGCGACGTCGAGCTGTGCGGCGGGAACCCGATCCGGCCGGCCCAGGACGACCAGCTGCCCCTGAGGCGGGCGCGGCACGATCGACGGACCCTTGACGGCATACGTCTCGCCCGTGAAGTCGATGTAGTGCAGCCGCTCGCGGTCGAGGTAGCGGCTGGTGGCCACGGACCGGATGACCGCGTCGTCCTCCCACGAGTCCCACAGGGCGCGGACCACCTCCACGCCGTCGCGGGACTCCCGGACCCGCGCGGCGGCGTCGGCGATCAGGGGCCGTCCCCAGACACGGGCCGCCTCCGGACGCTCCTCCTCCGTCACCACCCATCGGGCGCGACCGGCGGAGATGTGGTCCAGGGACGCCAACTGGCTGGAGACATGGAAGGGTTCGGCATACGTGACCGGGGCGACGGGCGCGATCCCGATGGTGCTCGTGGACGCTGCGACGAAGGCCGCCCGCTCCACCGCGCCGATACGGCCCACCGGATCCGGTGAGGCGCCGGGCGGCAGCGCGCCGTCATCCAGGGTGATCAGGGTGAACCCGGCGTTCTCGGCGATGGCGGCGACCTGCGCCACGCGGCGCCGGGTGAGCAACTGATCGGGGGAGTGGGAGGCGCGGCGCCAGGCCGCGGGGTGGGCGCCGTCGCCGTCGATCTCGACGGCGACGTGCAGGACGGGGCCGGTCAATGGGGTTCCTTCCGGGAAACACGAGGACTCGCGGCCACAGGGCCACGACGAGACAGCCGACGGGACGGCCGCCAGGGGTCAGGCGTGTACGGAAGGACAGACGGCGGAGGAGGTTCGGCAGTAGTCGACATGCCGCCGGGTGATGAGCCGTGCACCGGTGCACGCACCGCGCGGTGCCGCGCCCAGTACGTGCATCAAAGCCTCCGGCTGTCAGGAACCTCCATTTCAACGTACGCCGTCCGCCCCCGCGAGTGTCAAGGTCGAACATAGCGGAGGGGCGTCGTACCACTGGGACGCCTGCGTGCCTTCTTGCGCCTCGACTCAGCGGATCCCGTGCGGCTGTCGGCGACGGTGGGCGAGCAGTACCGAGCGGCGGCCGTCGACAAGCGCAGAGGTTCTGTGTGTCCGCAATGCAAGACCTGCCCGGGAAAGCATTGACCAACGTGGTGGCCGTCTGCTGAACTCCCGTCCCATGAACCCGCGCGTGGACCTGACCCGGCGGCGCCACATTGATCTGGCGCACGTCTCCAGCGCGTTTTGTTGTCGCTGACCCGGCAAGTGGTCGCCGGCATTGGCCGGTGTACGTAGTCGGCGCGTGCCGGGCTGAGGCGGAAACCGCCCGCACTGCGATGCTTCCCACCGGATCGTCGTATCCACCTCCTGTGAGCTCTCCGCTTCGTATGAGCCGGGAGCCTCTTCGCGTACGCCGACTCGGTCGCTGAGAACGCGGCCGTAGCGGTCCTGCGACCATGCTTTTTCTCGCCGGCCCGGCCGATTCGGCGTTCCGCGTGCCGGGCCGATCAGTCCTGCGCGCTATCAGCGCCTTCATCCAGCTGCCCAGCACGCCTTGGTGTGCCCATCCGTCCGGGAGGGACCCCCTCATGCCTCCGTCCATCCGTAAGCTCACCGGCCGTATCGGCGCAGTCGTCGAGGGCGTCGACCTCGCGGCGCCGCCGGACTTCTCGACGATCACCACGCTCCGAGACGCTCTCAACGAGCACAAGGCGATCGTGTTCGACGACGTGCGGCTCGACAACGCCGACCAGGAGCGTGTGGCCGGGTGGTTCGGCGAGCTGACGACCGCTCATCCGAACGTGCCGGCGGCAGACGGCACGACGAACGTGCTCGCCGTCGACAACGAGACCTCCAAGGCCAACGCATGGCACACGGACGTCACCTTCGTTGTCAACCCGCCGCAGCTGACCACGCTCCGGTCCGTCGTGATCCCGCCCTACGGCGGCGAGACCCTCATCGCCAACGCCGCCGCGGCCTACCGCGACCTCCCCGAACCGCTGCGCGCCCTCGCCGACACGCTGCGCGTCGTACACACCAACCAGTACGACTACGCGCGTCCCGCAGCCGCGACCGCCGAACAGCAGGAGTACGACCGCATCTTCGTCTCGACGCCCTACGAGGCCGAGCACCCGGTCGTGCGGGTGCATCCGCTGACGGGCGAACGCGGTTTGTTCATCGGCGGGTTCGCCAAGCGGATCGTCGGCCTGTCGGGCAGCGACTCAGCCGATCTGCTGCGCATCTTCCAGTCGTACGTAACGCGTCCGGAGAACATCCTGCGCTGGAGCTGGTCCCGAGACCAGCTGCTGATCTTCGATAACCGGATCACCCAGCACTACGGGGTGGACAACTACGACGACCACCCGCGCCGCCTCAACCGGGTGACGGTCGCGGGTGAGGTGCCGACCGGTGTCGACGGCCGCCGCAGTGAGCAACTCCGCGGCGACGCCTCGCACTACAGCAGTGTGTTGGCGGTGGCGGCATGACCGAGGTCCGCATCGCGGCACCGGCCGTCGTGAAGGGCCCGGACCCCGGGACGACGAACGCGCGGGAACGCGAGGTGTTCCTCCCGCGCGACGCCCGCCGAAGGACGCTGCTGCGCACACTCCGCGAGCGCCTGCGCTGGCCGCTGGGCATCTACACGACTCCGGTCGCGATCCTCATCGCCTGGGAGGCGCTCGCCCGGGCCGGACTGGTGTCGAAGACCTACGCCCCGGCGCCGACCTCGATCGTGAGGTCAGCCGCCGATCTGTGGCAACAAGGCGTCCTCGGACCCGACGTGGCCATTTCGCTGCAGCGGGCCGGCATCGGTCTGGCGATCGGACTGACGGTGGGGATCGTCACCGGGGTGCTCGGCGGGCTGCTGCGCAGCGGTGAGTATCTGTTCAACGGCCTCGTGCAGGTACTCAACACGATCCCCCTCCTGGCCGTGCTTCCGCTGATGATCGTGTGGTTCGGCATCGACGAACTCACGAAGGTGCTGCTGATCTCCTTCGGTGCCGGCGTGCCGATGTATCTCAATTTGTTCGCCGCGATCCGGGGCGTGGACCAGCGGCTGATCGAGATGGCGCGGACGACGGGCGCGGGCACCTGGCGCCTGGTGACGCGGGTTCTGGTGCCCGGGGCTCTGCCGGGGTTCCTCGTCGGTCTCCGGTTCTCCCTCGCGTACAGCGTCCTGGGTCTGGTCGCAGCCGAAACGGTCAACGCGGACCAGGGACTTGGCTTCCTCATCACTCAGGGGCAGACCTATCTGCAGACCAACCAGGTCTTCGTGGGGCTGGTGATCTACTCGCTCCTCGGTCTGCTCGCCGACCAGTTCGTCCGGGCTCTCGAGCGGGTGCTGCTGCGGTGGCGACCCAGTTATGAGGCGTCATGAGCAGCACGATCGCGACGGAGCCCCGTCGGCAGACCGGAGTCGTCGTCGAGCAGGTGGTCCGTCGGTTCGGTGACCGGGTGGTGCTCGACCACCTCGACCTCACCGTCGCCGACGAGGAGTTGGTGATTCTGCTCGGCCCCTCGGGCTGCGGCAAGAGCACCCTTCTGCGGCTGCTCGCCGGACTGGACCAGCCCGACGGAGGGCGCGTCGAGGTCCCGGCACTGCGTGCGATCGTCTTCCAGGCCGACCGGCTGCTGCCGTGGCAGCGGGTCCTGCGCAACGTCACGCTCGGCCTGCACGGACCCGACGCGGAACAGCGGGCCCGCAAGGTGCTGGCCGAGGTCGGCCTCGCAGGCCGTGAGAGGGCGTGGCCCAAGGAGCTGTCCGGCGGCGAGGCCCAGCGGGTGTCGCTCGCACGGGCCCTGGTCTCGGAGCCCGAACTCGTATTGCTCGACGAGCCGTTCGCGGCCCTCGACGCCATCACCCGGCTGCGCATGCACGACCTGGTACGGGCGCTGCGGACCAAGCACCACGCCGCCATGCTGCTCGTCACCCACGACGTCGACGAGGCGATCGCCCTGGCGGACCGCATCGTCGTCATGAGCAACGGACGCATCGGCACCTCGCACGAGGTTCACCTCTCCGCCGCGGAACGCGAAGCGAGCGTCGCACGCGAGGAACTCCGCGCCCGGCTCCTGGAAGATCTCGGCCTCGCCGGCCAGCACTGACCTGCCCGAACACTCTTCCCCCAAGCACAGAAAGCACGACAACCCATGCGAAAGAGGACCACCAGACTCATCGGCGCCGTCGGCTCGCTCGCCCTGGCGGGCACCCTCGTCGCCTGCGGATCGTCGTCTTCGGACAGCGCCGCGCCGCTGAGCAACGCCGTCGCAGCGAGCGACGCGAAGCACCCCGAGTGGAGCAAGTACACCTTCACCATCGGCGACAACGGCGGTGACGGCAGCCAGGAGCTGGCGAAGATCACCGGCGTGTTCGACAACGCGCCGTACAAGGTGAAGTTCGCCCGGTTCACCTACGGCCCGCCCCTCGTGCAGGCCGCCGCCTCGGGCGACATCGACCTCGGCAGCGTCGGCGACGTGCCGCCGATCACCGGAGCCGCGAAGGAGTACGGCTTCAAGGTCGTCGCCGTCAACCGCTCGCTCACGCCGACCCAGTCGAACGAGAACATCATCGTGCCGAAGGGCTCGACGCTGAAGACGGCCGCCGACCTCAAGGGCAAGAAGATCGCCGTTCCACAGGGCAGTTCGGCCCACGGCCTGGCCCTGAACGCGCTGAAGAGCGTCGGCCTCACCCCCAAGGACGTGAAGCTGGCCTTCCTCGACCCGGCGGCCGGCGCTACGGCGTTCAACACCGGCAAGGTGGACGCCTGGTCGATCTGGAACCCGCAGTCCGCGATCGCGGTCAAGAACGGCGCGCGGATCCTGGTGAAGGGTCTCCCGCCGATCGACCAGACGAGCAGCTACTACGTCGCCAGTGACACGTCGCTGAAGGACAAGACCAAGCGTGCTGCGCTCACGGACGTACTGAAGAGGCTCTCGCGGGAGTTCGCCTGGGCCGTCAAGAACCCCGACCAGTACGCGCAGGCGCTCTCGAAGGAGCAGGGCATTCCGCTTGCCGACGCCAAGGCGTCCCTGGCCGCCTACTCGAACCGGGTGACCCCGGTGGAGCAGCCGGACATCGAGCTGGAGCAGAGGCTTGCCGACGCCTTCCTGGAGGCGGGTCAGATCACCAAGGAAGTCGACGTCAAGTCGATCACCGACAATCTCCTGCCGGCCGGCTACGACAGCTCCAAGCTCAAGGTCACCTCATGAGCGCGAGACGGCGTCGGCTCCATCTCAACGCCTTCCTCATGGAGGCGGGTCACCACGAGGCGGCGTGGCGGCTCCCGCACAGCAATCCCCGTGCGGACTTCGACCTGCGGCACTGGATCGAGCTGGCGCACCTGGCCGAGAGCGCCAAGTTCGACGCGCTGTTCCTCGCGGACGGCCCAGCCCTCATCGGCACCGGCGAGTTCCGGCCGCCGGGCCAGCTTGAACCGCTGACGCTGCTGACCGCGCTGTCCCAGGTGACCAGCAGGATCGGCCTCATCGCGACCGTGTCGTCGACCTACAACGAGCCGTACAACCTAGCCCGCCGACTCGCGTCGGTCGATCACGTCAGCGGCGGCCGGGCCGGCTGGAACATCGTCACCTCGGCGGGGGCGGACGAGGCGGCCAACTTCGGCCTCGCCGACCGCCCCGGCCACGCCGAACGCTATGCCCGCGCCGACGAGTTCCTGAAGGTCGCCAAGGCGCTGTGGGACAGCTGGGAGTCCGAGGCCGTCCTCACGGACAGGACCACCGGACGCTACGCCGACCCCGCACGGCTGCACCGCCTCGACCACCGGGGCCGGTACTTCAAGGTGGCCGGCCCGCTCAACGTCGAGCGGCCACCGCAGGGCTACCCGCTGCTCGTCCAGGCCGGCTCCTCCGAGGACGGCAAGGACTTCGCGGCCCGCCACGCCGAGGCGATCTTCACGGCGCACACGACGTACGAGCGCGCGGCCGCCTTCTACGCCGACATCAAGGCGCGGACCAGGGCCGCTGGCCGCGACCCGGACGGTGTGATCGTGCTGCCCGGCATCGTCCCGTACATCGGGTCGACCGAGGAGGAGGCCCGGGCGACTGCGCGGCAGTTCGACGAGCTGCGTGTCCCAGAGTACGGGCTGCGTCAGCTGGGCGCCGTGTTCGAGACCGAGCCGTCGGTCTTCGAACTCGACAAGCCTCTGCCGGACTTCATCCTGGCCAGGCCGACGCTGGAAGGCTCGCAGAGCCGGTCCGACCTGATCATCGACCTCGCGGTGCGCGAACGGCTTACGGTCCGGCAGATCATCTCCCGGCTCGGCGGCGGACGCGGTCACTTCGAGTTCGTCGGCACGCCCGAGCAGATCGCGGACACGATCATCGCCTGGTCCGAGGGCGGTGCCGCGGACGGGTTCAACATCATGGCTCCGGCCCTGCCGTCGGGCCTGGCGGCCTTCGTGGAGCATGTGTTGCCGATCCTGCGCGGCAAGGGGCTGTTCCGCGAGGAGTACGAGGGCACGACCCTGCGTGAGCACTACGGGCTCCCGGTCCCGGCGAACCAGTTCCATGGCTGACCCGCTCGCGACTCCCGCCGCTTCCCGGAGCGGCGGGAGTCCGCCCGCACTGCGGGTCGAGGGCCTTCGCAAGACGTACGAAGACGGCTTCACAGCGCCGGCCGGGCTCGACCTGGTGATACCCGACGGCGCCTTCTTCGGCCTGCTCCGCCCGAACGGCGCGCCGGGAAGATCACGCTGATCGGCTGGGTGTGCAACATCGCCCGACCCACCGCCGGCACCTTCTCCGCCTTCGGCCACGACCACCGCAGCCGTCAGGCCCGTCGGCTCCTCGGCCTGGGCGCGCAGGAGATCAACATCGACCGGTTCCTGTCCATCCGGCAGATCCTGATCTACCACGCCGGACACCACGGCATCGGCCGGAAGGCGGCCGCCCGGCGCGCCGACGAACTGCTCGCCCCGTTCCACCCTGACGACAAGGCCGGCGTACGCGCCTACGAACTCTCCGGCGGCATGCTACGGCGTCTCGTCCTCGCGCGGGCTCTCATGCTCCGACCCGCCTGCTCATCCTCGACGAGCCGACGGCCGGCGTCGACGTCGAGCTGCACTCCGGGATCTGACGGATCGTCAATGGTGACAACGCCGCAGGTGCCACTGTGCTGTTGACGACGCACTACCTGGAGGAGGCGGAGACCTTGTGTGACGAGATCGCGCTGCTGCGCGCGGGCCGGATCGTCGACCGCGGCTCCGCCGTCCCGCTGCGGGAGCGGTGCGCGGCCTGGGACATGTCGGAGGTCTACGACCGGGTGATCACGGCGGCGGAGGTCGCCCTGTGAGCGGCACCGAGACCCCGGCCTTCCCGGCGTTCGACGAACCGTTCAGGGCGGAGCGGTCGCCGTTCCTCTGGCTCCTGGAGCCCGAGGTCCTGCGCTTCCTCACGATCTGGCGCTACAGCGTCGTCGGCCTGGTGCTGTCGACCGTGCTGTTCGTCGTCGTCTTCGGGTCGGCCCTCGGCCGGCACGCCGACACGATCGACGGCATCGGCTACGGCAGCTTCATCGTGCCCGGCCTCTTCACCCAGGCCATCGCCAACGTCGGCTTCTTCAACGGGACGACCAGCCTGTTCGAGGCCCGCCACGACCAGTACGTCGACGACGTGTTCGCCAGCCCGCTCAGGTGGCGGGAGTTCAACGCGGCACCGATGGGCGGCGGCGTCGCCCGAGGCATCGTCGTGGGCGCGGGCGTCCTGGCGGTGGCACTTGCGCTCACTCACGGCGGTGCACCGGCCCGCCCCCGCGCCCTGTTGCCCGGCACGCTCGGGTGCTTCTGGTCGCCGCGCAGGTCGGTGTGTTCGCGGGTGGCCACGCGAGCTCCCTCGATCACGTCTACTCCATGGAGTCGGTCATTCTGCTGCCGCTGGGCTTTCTCGGCGTTCTGGGACGCCCTGAGCCGCCTCGACCCCGTCTTCTGGCTGGTCCAGGTCGAGCGGATCGGCTTCCTCGGCCCGGGTGACGTCGGCGCGGGCTGGGCCCTTGCTGTGGTCTGGGGCCTCGCGGCGGCGCTCACGGCCTGGTCGGCCGCGATTTCGGCACCGGTCGGCTCAGGCTCTGAGCCCCGCAACGAAAGGGACGCAGCGTCATGACGAGCACCGAACCGGAACAGACCCTGTCCACGGACGTGTTGGTGTTCGGCGGCGGTCCAATGGAGTTCTCCAACGCCTACGCCATCGCCCCGAAGGGCACGTCGCTGCCCCAAGACCGCCTGCTGTTCCTGGGTGACCTTCTACCGCGCCGACGGCTCGGTACTGAAGGGCGCGGGCAGCGCCCGCGGCCGACCGGTGATCGCGGGGACGCTGCTCACGGAGCCGGTCTACGCCCGGCTCGCCCGGGCCACCACTGACGCGCAGCGGGCGATGCGCAAGGGGCAGCCGCACTCTGCCGGCCGAAGGCACGGTACGCCGCCCCGCTGGTGACCGCGGTCGCTCCGGGCTTGCGCTTCCGTGATGTGACACAGCTCGAGGAATCCGGTCTGCTCGGCGGGTACCGGCGTGAACTCGGCTGGGGCAGGGGAAGGGCTCTCGGTGCCCGCACCGCGGTCGGACCGGAGTATCCGGACTGACCGGCCTGGGCCGGCACAGGTTCAATACCCAGACTCCTTACCGCCGGCCGTTCACCTGGTGGACCGGCGTTGACAAATGTTCGGGCCGTTGCCTTAACTACCGCCCAGAACGGTCATGAGCGTCAGCGACAAGCCCTGGCTTGCTGACCGGCAACCCTCCCACCGCGGTGGGGTGCCCCAGGTGACGACCCGGCCGATGAAGTTTCGGTAAGCGCGAGGCCCCAGGGCCGGAACAGTGACGGTGACACCATGTACGCAGCTCCCAGGACGGCCGCCCGCCGCTCCCCGGGCTGCGTGCCGTCGTACGTGAACCTGCTCGTCGCCGATCGTGCCGTCGATCTGCTCCGCGTGAACAGCGCACTGTGTACCGCACCGGGCCGTGCCCGCTGTCTGGGCTGACACCTCCCCGCAGCCCCGGCACTTGCTGACGAACACCGCGCCCGCGGTGTGCCCCCCTGCCCTCCCCGCCCCCCGGTACCTCGCCGTCGTGTGCGCCGCCGCATGCCGCCGTGCTTCCGGGGTGTTCCCACCCAGCCGGAGCCCACCATGAGTGAACCCCCTGGTGCCACCGTCACCCTCGCCAAGGCGCCGTCCACCGGCGAACCGTCAAAACCCCTCACAGCCCAGCGGGTTCTTCCGCTGCGGCGGCCAGGCCGCTGGATCCTCACCGCGGGCGTGCTGGTCCTGGTCGCCCAGTTCGTGCACGGACTGGTCACCAACCCCTTCTACCAGTGGGACCGCTGGAGCTACTGGTTCCTGCGCCCCACCATCCTCGACGGCCTGCTGATCACCCTCGAAGTCACCGCCTACAGCGCGGTGTTGGGCCTTGTCGGCGGCATCGTGCTCGCACTAGGCCGGCTCTCCAGGAGCCCGGTGCTGCGCGCGGTCAGCTGGACCTACGTCTGGGCGCTGCGCTCCATCCCGCTCATCGTGGTGCTGATCTTCCTCTACAACTTCAGCGCCCTGTACAAGACGCTGAGCGTCGGCGTCCCCTTCGGCCCGGCCTTCTTCTCCTTCGACGAGTCAAGACTCGCCACCGACATGGTCGTCGCCGTCGTCGGCCTCAGCCTCAACGAGGCCGCCTACGCGGCCGAGGTGGTACGCGGCGGCATCCTCTCCGTCGACCAGGGCCAGCACGAGGCGGCCGCGGCGCTCGGCCTGCCGAAGGGCTACCAGTTCCGGAGGATCGTCCTCCCGCAGGCGCTGCGCTCGATCATCCCGAACTACGTCAACCAGCTCATCGGCCTGATCAAGGGCACCTCGCTGGTCTTCTACGTCTCCCTGCTCGACCTGTTCGGCTCCGCGCAGACCATGGGCTCCACCTACCCCGGCGACATCGTGCCGCTGCTGCTGGTCGTCACCGTCTGGTACCTGATCCTGACCAGCATCGTGTCCGTCGTCCAGTTCTACGTCGAGCGGCACTACGCCCGCGGTGCCACCCGCAGCCTGCCGCCGACGCCGCTGCAGAAGCTCCGCACCGGCCTTTCCGGCCTGCGGGCCCGTATCCGCCGGGAGGCTGCCGTATGACCACCGAGACGCTCGAAGCCCTGGCCGGCGTCGAGGCCGCCACCGTCGAGGTCCACGACGTGCACAAGTGGTACGGCACCCACCGGGTACTGGACGGCGTGGACCTGACCGTCCGCCCCGGCGAGGTCACCGTCATCCTGGGCCCCTCCGGCTCCGGCAAGTCCACCCTGCTGCGGGTCATCAACCACCTGGAGAAGCCCGAGATCGGCTACGTCAGTATCAACGGCGAGCTGATCGGCGTGAAGCGGCAGGGCGAGCGGCTGAAGGAGCTCAGCGAGCGGGCCATCCTCACCCAGCGCGGCCGGATCGGCTTCGTCTTCCAGAACTTCAACCTCTTCCCGCACCTGACCGTGCTGGACAACGTGGCCGCCGCCCCGGTCGCGACTGGGAAACTCACCAAGTCCGAAGCTCGGGAACTGGCCGGCGAGTTGCTCGTCCGGGTCGGTCTCGCCGACAAGACCGGCGCCTACCCGCGCCAGCTCTCCGGCGGCCAGCAGCAGCGCGTCGCCATCGCCCGCGCCCTCGCCCTGCGTCCCGGCGTCATCCTCTTCGACGAGCCCACCTCCGCCCTCGATCCCGAACTGGTCGGCGAGGTCCTCGCCGTCATCAAGGACCTGGCGACCAGCGGCACCACCCTCGTCATCGTCACCCACGAGATCGGCTTCGCCCGAGAGATCGCCGACCGGGTCGTCTTCATCGACGGCGGCAAGATCATCGAGCAGGGCCCGCCCTCCGAGGTTCTCGACAAACCCCGACACGAGCGGACCAGGGACTTCCTCAGCAAGGTCCTCTGACCCGCCACGCCCCCCAGACCTCCCCCCACGCCACCCTCATCACCTCCAGCGACAAGGAACGGCCATGCCCACCCACTTCACCCGACGCAGCCTGATACGCGGCATCACGGCGGCGACGGCCGTCGCCTCCCTGGCCACCGGGCTCGCCGCCTGCGGTGGCAACAGCGACGCGGCCACCACCACCGACACCGCCGCCAAGTCCGGCGAGGTTGTCATCGGACGGGTCTCCAACGGCGCCGCCACCCAGACCGCCATCAAGGTCTCCGAGGTCAAGTCCATCAGCGCCGAACTGCCCGTCGCCGTCAAGAAGAGCGGCAAACTGGAGATCGGCATCGGTGCCCTGCCCGCCGGGTTCCCGCCGCTGGCATACGTCGGCGACGACCAGAAGACCCTCACCGGCTCCGAGCCCGACCTCGGCCGCCTGGTCGCCGCGGTGTTCGGGCTCAAGGCCGAGGTGAAGAACTCCACCTGGGAGAACCTTTTCGTCGGCATCGACAGCGGCAAGGTCGACGTGGCCTTCTCCAACGTCACCGACACCGAGGAGCGCAAGAAGAAGTACGAGTTCGCCTCCTACCGGCAGGACAACCTCGCCTTCATCGTGCCGAAGAAGAGCACCTGGAACTTCGACGGCAACTACGAGAACCTCGCCGGCAAGACGATCGCCGTCGGCTCCGGCACCAACCAGGAGAAGATCCTCCTGGAGTGGAAGGACAAGCTGGCCAAGGAGGGCAAGAAGCTCACCGTCAAGTACTTCCAGGACAGCCCCAGCACCTACCTCGCGCTGAACAGCGGCAAGATCGACGCCTCCTTCGGTCCCAACCCCGGCTTCGCCTACCACAACCGCCAGGTGGCCAACACGCCCAACGCCACCCGCACCGCGGGCACCTACTCCGGCGCGGGCGCGAGCCTGCAGGGCCTGATCGCGGCCACCGCGAAGAAGGACGGCGGACTCGCCAAGCCGCTGGCCGACGCTATCAACTACCTGATCAAGAACGGTCAGTACGCGGAGTGGCTCAAGGCGTACAACCTCTCCGACGAGGCCGTCGCCAAGTCCGAGGTGAACCCGCCGGGCCTGCCGCTCGACAACTCCTGACCACCGCGTGCCGGGGACTCCACCGCCCCGCGGTGGAGTCCCCGCGCGCCGGACACCCCGAGCCCCACCCCGGAGAGCGCCACACCATGTCCGTCACCACCCTCGACGCCAGTTCCTCGCACATCCTGGACAACCCCGCCTGGGCCGCACTCACCGGCCCCCACGCCCACTTCGCCGAACGCATCGGCCAGGCCGCCCGCTACCACCAGGACGTGGCTCCCTTCAACGCCGTGTCCGACGAGCACGACCCGCGCGCCTGGGTCGACCTTGCCGCGCTCGTCGGCCCTGGTGGCACCGCCTCGGTGCGGGGCGTCACCGAGGCGCCGGAGGGTTGGGAGGTGGTCGGCACCGGACACGGGGTCCAGCTCGTGGACACCGGCCTGCGTGCGGAGCCCGACCCCGAGGCCGTGCGGCTCGGCCCTGACGACGTGCCCGAGATCCTCGATCTGGTGGCCCTTACCGAACCCGGTCCCTATCTGCCCCGCACCGTCGAGATGGGCACCTACCTGGGCATCCGCCACCGCGGCCGCCTGATCGCCCTGGCCGGCGAACGTCTCCATCCACCTGGCTGGACCGAGATCAGCGCCGTGTGCACCGACCCGGCGTATCGCGGCCGGGGTCTGGCCACCCGCCTGGTCCGCGCCGTCGCGGCCGGCATCAAGGAGCGCGGCGAGCGGCCCTTCCTGCACGCCAGGGCCGACAATGCGAACGCGATCCGGCTGTACGAGTCGATCGGCTTCACCCTGCGCCGCCGTACGGACTTCTCGCTCGTACGGCGGACCGAAGCCGCCGTCCTGGAAGAAACGGCATAGCTGTGCCGTTGTCCTTGTCGAAGGCGATGATTTGGAGGTGGTCCGCGGTGACACGTGTACTGCATGCCGTGTGCCTCCACAGCCGGCCCCACATCGACCTCCAGCGCGTGGCCGGCGCCCTCTGTAGCTCCTGATCCTGTTTCCCCAGCGCCATGCGCCCCGCTTCCCGGGTGCTGGTGATCTCGTACGGACCTCCAGGAAGGCACCCTCGTGGCCTCAACTCCCCCATCCCACCTGCACCTTGCCGTCGCCCTTGAGGGCACCGGCTGGCACCCCGCCTCCTGGCGCGAGCAAACCGCCCGCCCCCGGGACCTGTTCACCGCCGGATACTGGGCCGGCCTGGTCGCCGAGGCCGAGCGCGGCCTGCTCGACTTCGTCACCCTCGAGGACGGCCTCGGCCTGCAGTCCTCGCACTATGCCGAGTTGGACGGCCGCACCGACCAGGTCCGCGGCCGACTCGACGCCCTACTGATCGCCTCCCGCATCGCTCCCCTCACCCGGCACATCGGTCTGGTGCCGACGGTGATCGCCACCCACACGGAGCCCTTCCACATCTCCAAGGCCATCGCCACCCTCGACTACGTCAGCACCGGCCGTGCGGGCCTCCGGGTGCAGATCTCCGCCCGCCCGCACGAGGCCGACCACTTCGGCCGCCGCGCTTTCCCGCCGATCAACCTCGAGGAGTTGCAGACGCCGGCCGGGCAGGAGCGCCTCACCGATCTGTTCGACGAGGCCGCCGACTACATCGAGGTGGTGCGCCGGCTCTGGGACAGCTGGGAGGACGACGCCGAGATCCGCGACGTCGCCACCGGCCGCTTCGTCGACCGCGACAAGCTGCACTACATCGGCTTCGAGGGCAAGCACTTCAGCGTCAAGGGCCCGTCCATCACTCCGCGCCCGCCGCAGGGCCAGCCGCTGGTCACCTCCCTCGCCCACCAGACCGTCCCGTACCGGCTGGTCGCCCGGCAGGCCGACGTCGGCTACGTCACCCCGCACGACACCGACCAGGCCCGCGCGATCGTCGCCGAGATCCGTGCCGAGCAGGCGGCGGCCGGGCGTTCGGCCGAACTCCTGCATGTTTTCGGTGACTTGGTGGTCTTCCTCGACGACGACCAGGGCGCCGCCGAGGACCGACGCGCACGGCTCGACGCCCTCGCGGGCGAGCCGTACACGAGCGACGCGCGCATCTTCAGCGGTACGCCCGTCCAACTCGCCGACCTGCTCCAGGAGTTGGCGGAGGCGGGCCTGAGTGGCGTCCGACTGCGCCCCGCGGTCGCGGGCCACGACCTGCCCGCCATCACCAAGGGCCTGGTCCCCGAACTCCAGCGCCGCGGCGCCTTCCGCACCGCCTACGAGGCCGACACCCTGCGCGGCCTGCTGGGCCTGCCCCGCCCCGCCAACCGCTACGCCGCAGCCGCCACCGCCTGAGCCGAAGGACCGCACCCACTATGAGCAAGCCGCTGAAGCAGATCCATCTGGCCGCGCACTTCCCCGGCGTCAACAACACCACCGTGTGGAGCGACCCGGCCGCCGGCAGCCACATCGAGTTCAGCTCCTTCGCCCACTTCGCGCGGACCGCCGAACGCGCCAAGTTCGACTTCCTGTTCCTCGCCGAGGGACTCAGGCTGCGCGAACAGGGCGGCGAGATCTACGACCTGGACGTCGTCGGCCGCCCCGACACCTTTACCGTGCTGGCCGCACTGGCCGCCGTCACCGAGCGCCTCGGCCTGACCGGTACCATCAACTCCACCTTCAACGAGCCCTACGAGGTGGCCCGCCAGTTCGCCAGCCTCGACCACCTCTCCGACGGCCGCGCCGCCTGGAACGTGGTCACCTCCTGGGACGCCTTCACCGGCGAGAACTTCCGGCGCGGCGGCTTCCTGCCGCAGCAGGCGCGCTACTCCCGCGCCAAGGAGTTCCTGGCCACGGCGCACGAGCTCTTCGACTCCTGGCACGGCGACGAGATCGTCGCCGACCGGGCGACCGGCGTCTTCCTGAGCGACGCGAAGGCCGGCTCCTTCGTCCACAGCGGCCGGCACTTCGACATCCACGGGCAGTTCAACGTCCCCCGCTCCCCGCAGGGCCGCCCCGTCATCTTCCAGGCCGGTGACTCCGACGAGGGCCGCGAGTTCGCCGCCGCCGGAGCCGACGCCATCTTCAGCCGGTACGCCACCCTGGAGGGCGGCCAGGCCTTCTACACGGATGTCAAGAACCGCCTCGCCAAGTACGGCCGCCGCCACGACGAACTGCTCATCCTGCCCGCCGCGAGCTTCGTTCTCGCCGACACGGACGAAGAGGCCGGGGAACTGGCCAAGGAGGTGCGCCGACAGCAGGTCAGCGGGGCCACCGCTCTCAAGCACCTGGAGTTCGTCTGGAACCGGGACCTGTCCTCCTACGACCCCGAAGGCCCGTTGCCCGACCTCGACCCGGACGTCAGGGCCGACCACATCTCAAAGGGCCGCGCCCAGGTCCGCATGTACCGCGACCCGCTGGCCACCGCCCGCGAGTGGCGCGAGCTGGCCGCCGACAACAACTGGTCCATCCGCGACCTGGTCATCGAGACGGGCAATCGCCAGAACTTCATCGGCTCCCCGGCGACCGTCGCCCGGACCATCAACGAATACGTCCAGGCGGACGCGAGTGACGGCTTCATCCTCGTCCCGCACATCACCCCCACCGGCCTGGACGACTTCGCCGACAAGGTCGTCCCGCTGCTGCAGGAACATGGCGTTTTCCGCACCGACTACGAGGGCCCGACCCTCCGCGACCACCTCGGCCTCGCCCTCCCCCACGTGCGGCTGCGCTCGAGCGGGGGGACCCCCATGGACGACCTGCGGGGCGAGGGGCGGGTGGCGTCGTGAAGTTCCTCGCCATCACACTCATCGTGCACCGCCCGGACCCCATCACCGGGGTACAGAAGCCGACCCACGACCGCTTCCGCGAGGTCCTCGACAACGCGCTGCTCGCCGAGGAGCTGGGCTTCGACGGCTTCGGCGTGGGGGAGCGCCACGAGCGGCCGTTCATCTCCTCCTCACCGACCGTCGTACTCAGCCATGTGGCCGCCCTGACGAAGCGGATCCGCCTGTTCACGGCCGTCACGACGCTCAGCCTGCTGGACCCGGTCCGGGCGTACGAGGACTACGCCACCCTCGACCACCTGTCCGACGGGCGCCTCGACCTGATCATCGGCAAGGGCAACGGCGCCGCCCAGCGCGACCTGTTCCACGTCACGCCCGAGGACCAGTGGGAGCGCAACGCCGAGAGTTACGAGGTCTTCCGGAAGATCTGGCGCCAGGACAAGGTGACCGCCGACACCCGCTTCCGTCCCCCGCTGACGGACGCCGAGGTGTGGCCGCGGCCGTACCAGCAGCCGGTCCGGGTCTGGCACGGCAGCGCGACCAGCGAGGAGTCGGTCGACCTGGCCGCCCGCTACGGCGACCCGCTCTTCTCGGCGAACGTCACCAACCCCATCGAGCCGTACGCCGAGTTGATCCGCCACTACCGCGAGCGGTGGGAGCACTACGGCCACGACCCGGCGCAGATCACCGTCGGCGCGGGCACGGCGGGCATCTACGTCGCCCCCACCTCGCAGGAGGCGATGGCCGCGTACCGGCCGGTCTTCGAGTCCAACCTGGCGTTCTTCAAGAAGGGCGGCCTGCCGGTCGTCTTCGAGACCCTGGAGGACTTCGCCGAACGCAGCTCCGCTCTGATCGGCAGCCCGCAACAGGTCATCGACAAGGTGCACCGCTACCACGAACAGTTCGGGCACACCGTGCTCCACCTGCACGCCGACGCGAGCGGGCTGACGGAGTCCCAGCATCGTGCCTCCCTTGAGCTGTTCCAGTCCAAGGTCGCCCCCGTGCTGCGCCGCGAGATCCCGGACCCGCCGTTCGTATGGGGCCCCGTGCATCCGGCGCCACCGCTCACCCAGGAGTCCTTCCATGTCTGATATTGCCCTCGGCGTCCTCGACCTGGTCCCGATTCCCTCCGGCTCGACGGCAGCCGACGCCCTGCGCAACTCCATCGACCTCGCACAGCAGGCAGAGCGCTTCGGATATGCCCGCTACTGGTTCGCCGAGCACCACCTCAATCCGGGCGTGGCGGGTACGTCCCCGGCGGTCGTCCTGGCCCTGACCGCATCCGCCACCTCCACCATCCGGCTCGGTTCCGGGGCCGTGCAGCTCGGGCACCGCACGGCGCTGTCCACCGTGGAGGAGTTCGGCCTGCTCGACGCGCTGCACCCGGGCCGCTTCGATCTGGGCCTGGGGCGCTCGGGCGGCCGCCCGCCAGGACAGCCGGCCGCACCGTTGTCGACGGCGACCCCGGTCGTCGACGGCCGTACCCCGAACGGCCTGTTGATCCCGCCCCGCTTCTCCTTCGAACATCTGCTCGGCTCACCCCGCATCGCGCTGCAGCGCAGACTGCTTCTGCTACCGGGCGCCGAGTCACAGGACTACGCCGAGCAGATCGACGACCTCCTCGCCCTGCTCGCCGGTACCTACCGCTCCCCGGAGGGCGTCGAGGCACACATCGTGCCGGGGGAGGGCGCCGACGTGGAGGTGTGGATCCTGGGCAGCAGCGGCGGCCAGAGCGCCGCTGTCGCGGGCCGGGGCGGTCTGCGGTTCGCGGCGAACTACCACGTCAGCCCGGCCACGGTCCTGGAGGCGGTGGAGGGTTACCGGTCCTGCTTCCAGCCTTCCGAGTTCCTCGACAAGCCGTACATCAGCGTCTCGGCGGACGTCGTCGTCGCCGAGAACGACGACACCGCCCGCGCACTCGCCACCGGCTACGGCCTGTGGGTTCGTAGCATCCGCACCGCTGAGGGCGCGATCGAGTACCCGACGCCGGAGGAAGCGCGTGCCCACACATGGACCGACGAGGACCGGGTCCTCGTCCAGGACCGCCTCGACACCCAGTTCGTCGGCTCACCGGGCCGGGTGGCCGACCAGTTGGAACAACTCCAAGAGGCCACGGGCGCGGACGAGCTGCTCATCACGACCATCACCCACGACCACACGGACCGGGTCCGTTCATACGAACTGCTCGCGGAGGAATGGTGCCGACGGGGTCACGCTTTTCAGCCGAGCTGATGTTCGAGAATCCCCGCCGACCGGCGGCGACGGCTTCCGCACAGGTCTGATCGGCCCCCCTGAGTAGATCGCCGAGCGGATCGTCGCCTACAAGCGGCTCGGCGTCGACCTCTTTCTCCTCGGCTTCCTGCACTACCTGGAGGAGGTCGAGTAATTCGGCAAGCGGGTGCTGCCCCTGGTGCGCGAACTGGAGGCACAGGAAGCCGCGTCCGAGCCCGCCGCCGCCCACGCCTGACTGCGGCCCGCACACGAAACGACGAACCGAAAGGTCCTTTCCATGGCCACTGTCCTGTCCGTCTCCGGAAGCCCCTCCGCCACCTCCCGCACCGCTCGACTGCTGCGCCACCTGGACGAGCGGCTCATCGCGCAGGGACACGAGGTGATCGCGCTGGACGCTCGTACCCTGCCTGCCGAGGCGCTGCTCGGGGCCGACTTCGCTCACCCGGCGATCGTCCGGGCTACCGCCCTGTTCGAGCAGGCGGACGGGGTGATGATCGGTACCCCCGTCTACAAGGCCGCCTACTCCGGACTGCTGAAGTCCCTGCTCGACCTGCTCCCGCAGTACGCCCTGGCGGGCAAGACGGTCCTCCCGCTGGCCACCGGCGGCACCACCGCCCACGTCCTGGCCATCGACTACGCCCTGCGCCCGGTGCTGGCCTCCATGGGCCCCGCCCACATCACGCCGGGCTGGTTCACGCTCGACAAGGACATCACGGTGAGCGAGGACGGCACGCTGACCGTCGCGCCGGGATCGGCCGAGGCGCTGGCCTAGGTCACGGACCAGTTCTCGGCCGCGCTGGGCGGGCGGACGACGCTGCTGGCGGCCGCCGGATGAGCGTCGCGCACGCATTCGGTAACGACGCCGAGGCCCTTGCCGTGGCCGCGGAGCTGGCCGGGGAATTCCGCAAGGGCGCCGCCGATCGGGACGCGCGGCGCAGGCTCCCGCACGCGGAGCTGGAGCGGCTGTCCGCCTCCGGGCTGCTCGCCGTGACCGTGCCCACCCGGTTCGGCGGCGCGGACGTCCGCGCGGACACGCTCGCCGAGATCTTCCGACTGCTTGCTGCCGCCGGCGCCAGCCTGGCCCAGATCCCGCAGAGCCACTTCGTGTACGTCAACGTGCTGCGCCGGCAGGGAACCGACGAGCAGCAGGAGTTCTTCTTCGGCGAGGTACTGGCCGGCAAGCGGTTCGGCAACGCCCAGTCCGAGGCGGGCACCCAGCACGTCCAGGACATCCGCACCCGCCTCGCCCGGATCCCGGGCGGGTCGTACGTCCTCGACGGCGTCAAGCACTACTCCACCGGCGCGCTGTTCGCCCACTGGATCCCCGTCCTCGCCCGCACCGAGGACGACGCCCTGCACGTGGCGTACGTCCCGCGCGACGCGCCCGGCCTCACGGTCGTGGACGACTGGGACGGCATGGGACAGCGCACCACCGCCAGCGGAACCGTCCGCCTGGAGTCGGTGCCCGTGCCCGCCGACCGCGTTGTGCCGCACCACTTCACCTTCCAAGGCCCCCAACTCCACTGCGCGGTAGCTCAGTTGCTGCACGCGGCCATCGACGTCGGGATCGCCTCCGGGGCGCTGGCCGAGGGGTGGAGATCGTCCGTACGAAGAGCCGCCCCTGGTTCGAGAGCGCCGCGGTGTGATCGGGCTTCCCGGGACCGTCTTCAACGACGCCGAGCCCAGTGTCCGCCTCTGCACGGCACAGCCCGCCGAGATCGTCCGTGAGGCCGCCGACAGAATACGGTCCCTGTGATCAGGCATCGTCCTCCGAGACGTATGCGGCACCCTCACCGCCCGGCGTCGGTCAGGCACTTCGCTGCTCGGCTGATGGACCGTGCGCGTGGGACGACACAGCGGTAGGACGCCCAGACCACGATGAGCCGCACCCTCGCGTCGTGGCGGCTGACTTTTCCTCCCGTCGCCGAGACCTTCGCTGAGTCGCCGATGGATGACGGGCACGTGTGGCCCGCGGCGGTCCGAACGACCAGGTACTTTACCGTCCGCGACGTTCCGTTGTTCAAACTGAAGGAAGCGCACGATCTTCAGGTCGATGCCGGCGTCCTTGAACCAGCCCTTGGCCTGGGCGACGTAGATGCCGGTGTGGTTGGTGTTGGGCGTCCAGTCCAGGGCGAGGGTGACGGTCGTGGTGCCGTCCTTCGCGGCGGCCGAGGAGTCGGCGTCGGTCGAGCAGGCGGTGGTGACGGCGAGCAGGGAGGTCGCGGCTATCGCGGACAGCAGGGTGCGGCGGTGCATGACGGGTCCTTCGTACGGAGGGGAGGCAGGCTGTGCGAGGCGGTCACACCCGACACAGCGCGCTGGCCACCCGCTTGAAGTCGACGGTCAGGCGACGGATAAGGAAGGTCACGCGGCCACGTCCAGCAGGCCGTTGGTGAAGGACCTGTCCCAGTCGCGATCGTGCGCGATCGCGCCGTTCTCCGCGAGCCAGTGCGCGTAGGGGCCCATCCGGCTCTCGTCGATGAAGCCCCAACGGCCGTCCGGGTCTGTCCAGGTGGGGGCGATCAGCGCGAGCGAGCGGGCGATGAGCGGGCGCGGGAAGTACGGGATCACGCCCTCCAGCAGCGTCAGGGTGTCGTCCTGCTGACGCGCGGCGGCGGCATAGCCCCGGGCCGTGACGGCGAGGAAGTTCCGTACGAGCGACGGCCGTTCGGCGAGCAGGGACTCGCTCGTGCCCAGCAGGTAGCTGTGATAGCGGGGTGCGCCGATTTCGTCCACCGGCCAGGTCAGCCGCCGCTCCTCGGGCAGGTCGCCGCGCAGGGCGTCCCAGGACCAGTAGGTGCCGAAGGTGGCGTCGGCCTCGCCCGCCTCGATGTCGTCCACGGTCAGTTCGCGGGTGCCCGCGTCGACGAGGAGCACGGCACCCGGGTCGCCGCCGTCGGCCGCGACCAGGTGCCGGACCATGGCGCGGCCGCGCGGGGTCGGGTTGAGGGCAAGACGGCGGCCCGCGAGGTCGCGGGGACGGGTGATGCCGGTCGAGGTCGTGGTCTGGATCGCCTCCAGGCCACGGTGGTTGACCGCAGCCACCGCGATCAGCGGCTGGGCGCGCGCGGCGCGGCGGGCCAGCAGCCGGTTCGGCGGGAAGATCCCGAAGTCCACCTCGCCCTGCCCCAGATACTCCAGGGTGTCACCGCGTCCCGGATCCTGGACGACCAGCTCCACGTCCAGCCCTGCCTCCGCGAACCAGCCACGGGCACGGGAGACGTACAGACCGGCTGAATTCGGCCAAGGGTGGAAATAGTCGAGCATGACCCGGATGTGCGGCATGGGGGTTCTCCGAAGGAGGTGCGCGAGCGCGCGGTGGTGAATGGTGAGAAGGGCGTGAGGCGGGTCAGCGACAACAACAGGAGCAGCGCACCGGGGTGTGGGGCACCGGCCGCTTCGGCTCGACTGCTGCTGACACGTGAACTCCTACGCGGGACGCCTGGCCGGCGTGGTTGGTGCGGTCGGCGTCCCCATGGGGACCACGTTCGAACGAACGGATCCCAGACGCCCTCTCAGCCCGGTCGGGTAGGGGCTCCCGCGTAGATGGCCGAAACCTTAACGGCATACCCGGGACGCCGCGCAAGCGCGGTTCGAAATATGGGATGACCTCGATCGACCGGCGAGACGCCCAGTTCACGGGCGTACGATCGGCCGCCATGACCTCCCTGCTGCCCGGCCCCCTGGTCGACGACACCTGGCTCGCCGCCCGTCTCGACGACCCCCGCGTGGTCGTTCTCGACGCCACCGCCCTGCTGCCCTCGCCCAGGCACGACGGCGACTACCGGTGTGCGAGCGGCCGGGCCGCCTGGGCCGAACGGCACCTCCCCGGCTCCCGCCACGCCGACCTCACCGGCGATTTCTCCGACCACGACGCGCCGTACCACTTCGCCGTGCCGTCCCCCGACGCCCTGGCCGCCGCGCTCGCGCGGCTTGGTGTGGCGGAGGGCGACACGGTCGTGACGTACGACAGCGGTGGTGGCATCTGGGCGGCCCGGCTGTGGTGGATGCTTCGGGCGATCTCCGTGCCGGCGGCCGTCCTCGACGGCGGCCTGGAGGCGTGGCAGACGGCCGGGCGTCCGCTCGTCGGCAGCGACGACATCAGCGACGACATCGACCGGGCTCCGGCTGTGCCGCCTCTGACCCCGCTCCCGCGTCCAGAACTGTGGGTGGGGATCGGGGAGGTGGCCGCCATCAGCCGCGGCGACCGTCCCGGCACACTGGTGTGCGCCCTGCCTGCCGGCGGCTTCGACGGCTCCGCTCCCACCCGCTACAGCCGCCGCGGCCACATCCCCGACAGCCGCAGCCTTCCGGGCCGTGATCTGCTGGACTCCGCGGGCCGTGTGCTGCCCGGCCCCGAACTCGCCGCCCGCGCCGACGCGGTCCTCCATGGCGCCGACTCACCGGTCGTCCTGTACTGCGGCGGCGGCATCTCGGCCGCGGGCACGGCACTCGCCCTCACTCTCCTCGGCCGGGACGACCTCGCCGTCTACGACGGCTCGCTGGAGGAGTGGTCCAAGGATCCGGCGCTGCCGCTGGAACTCGGCGGCTGAGCCGCTCGGCGAGCCGGGACCTTCCGGACCCGCTCAGCGGACGAGTTCTCCCACGAGCGCGGCGACCTGCTCCACCTCGATGAGGAAGCCGTCGTGGCCACAGGGTGATTCGATCAGCCGGAGGTCATCGGCGGTGGGGATGCCCGATGCCAGTTCCGCCTGCTGGGACGGTGGATAGAGGCGGTCGGAGTCGACCCCGGCCACGAGCGTTCTGGCGGTCACCCGGCGCAGGGCGGCGCGCACGCCGCCGCGGCCCCGGCCGACGTCATGACTGTTCATGGCTTCGGACAGGACGACGTAGCTGCCCGCGTCGAAGCGGCGCACCAACTTGGCGGCGTGATGGTCGAGATAGGACTCGACCTGATACCGGCCGCCGCTCCAGGGGTCCTCCGTGCCCTGGGGCGTACGGCCGAAGCGGACGGCGAGTTCCGGCTCGCTGCGGTAGGTGACGTGGGCGAGCCGTCGGGCCAGGCCGAGTCCGGCGTGCGGTCCTTGACCGGTGTCGTGGTAGTGGCCGCCGCGCCAGTGCGGGTCGGCGCGGATGGCGTGCAGTTGGATGTTGGCCCAGGCGATCTGCTCGGCGCTCGCCGCGGCCGTCGAGGCGAGCAGCAGCAGGGCGCCGGTGCGCTCGGGATACGACACGGCCCATTCCAGTGCCCGCATCCCGCCCATCGAGCCGCCGACCACCAGCGCCCAACGGGCGATGCCCAGCGCGCCGGCCAAGTCGGCCTCGACAGCGACTTGGTCACGTTGGGTCAGGAAGGGAAAATCGCCGCCCCAGCGGCGGCCGTCAGGGGTGAGCGACGACGGCCCGGTGCTGCCCTGGCAGCCGCCGAGGACGTTCGGCGCCACGACGAACCAGCGGTCCGTGTCCAGGGCCCGGCCCGGTCCGACGAGGCCGTCCCACCAGCCGGGGGTGGGGTGGCCGGGTCCGGCGGGGCCGACGACGTGGCTGTCCCCGGTGAGGGCATGCAGGACGAGGACGGCGTTGGAGGCGTCCGCCGCGAGCCGTCCCCAGGTCTCGAACGCCAGCCGTAAGCCCGGTAGTTCGCCGCCCGCCTCCAACGAAAGCGGCTTCTCGCGGACGTACCACTGACGACGCCCGGGTGGGTCCCCCTCCCGCCAGGCCCCGGTGGCCGGCGGGAGGGGGACCTCGGAGGGCGTCAGTACGGTGTTCAGGACGCGCCCTTGGCCGCGCGGAACCCTGCCTCCAGGTCTGCCTTGAGGTCGGCTAGGCTCTCGATGCCCACCGACAGCCGCACCAGCCCGGGGGAGGTGCCGGTGGCCGTCAACTGTGCCTCGTCCAACTGGCTGTGGGTGGTGGACGCCGGATGGATGATGAGGCTGCGGACGTCGCCGATGTTGGCGAGGTGGCTGAACAGCTCGACGGCGTCCACGAACCGCTTGCCCGCCTCGATGCCGTCCCGCAGCTCGAACGAGACGATGGCACCGGCACCGCGCGGCAGGTACTTCTGCCCGGCCTCGTACCAGCGGCTGGATTCGAGTCCCGGGTAGTGGACGGCGGCGACCTCGTCGCGCTGCTCCAGCCACTCGGCCAGGGCCTGGGCGTTCGCGGAGTGCCGCTCGATGCGCAGGCTCAGCGTCTCCACGCCCTGCAGCAGCAGGAACGCGGAGTGCGGCGAGAGAGCGGGGCCGAGGTCGCGCAGCAACTGCACCCGGAGCTTGATGGCGAAGGCGCCGGGGCCGAGGGCGGGCCAGTACTGGAGACCGTGGTAGCTGGGGTCGGGTTCGGTGAAGTCGGGGAACCGTTCGGCGTGGGCGCCGAAGTCGAAGGTGCCGCCGTCCACGACGACACCCGCGATCGCGGTGCCGTGTCCGCCGAGGAACTTGGTCGCCGAGTGTACGACGATGTCCGCGCCGTGCTCGATGGGCCGCAGCAGGTAGGGCGTCGGGACCGTGTTGTCCACGATCAGCGGCACGCCCGCCGCGTGCGCCACGTCCGCGACCGCCCGCACGTCCAGCACGTTGCCGCGCGGGTTGCCCAGTGTCTCCGCGAACAGTGCCTTGGTGTTCGGCCGGATCGCCGTCCGCCAGGCCTCGGCGTCGTCCGGGTCGTCGACGAAGGACACCTCGATGCCGAACTTGGGCAGCGTGTGCCGGAACAGGTTGTAGGTGCCGCCGTACAGGGAGGTACTGGAGACGATATGGTCGCCCGCGCTCGCCAGCGTCAGGATCGCGAGGGTCTCCGCGGCCTGTCCGGAGGACAGCGCCACCGCCGCGACCCCGCCCTCCAGCGCGGCGATGCGCTGCTCGAAGACGTCCTGGGTGGGGTTGTGGATGCGGGTGTAGATGTTGCCGGGCTCGGCCAGCGAGAACAGGTCGGCGGCGTGCTGGGTGTCGCGGAAGACGAACGATGTCGTCTGGTAGATCGGCGTTGCCCGCGCGCCGGTCGTCGGGTCGGGTGCGGCACCGGCGTGGATCTGTTTGGTCTCGAACGACCATGCTGAAGTGTCGGGCCCGGCGGACGTTTCCTCGGGGGTGTGGCCGGCGGTCACGGAGTCGATGGGCTGGCTCATGGTGCTTCTCCCTGTGCGGAGGGTGAGAGTGGGAAGGCGTGAGGGAACCGCAGCGCTGGGAGCCGCCCCCGACGGAGGGCAGCGGCCAGCGTGAGATGGTGAGAAAGATGCTGGTCAGAAGCCGGAGCGCGGCATCAGCTCGCGGCGGAACAACCCGTGGTGGTGACACGCACGTAGTCCACGTGGCGGCGGGTCACGAGCACGGTCATGGAGCCAGATAACCACAGCGGTGGCGGGATGCACCAGGACAGCGGTGGTGGTGTCTCACGTTGCGGGCTGTGTGGTGGACGCATCTTCCCGGGTGTGCTTTGATCCGGTCATGGCGACCACTGGCACGGCACACATGGTGCTGCTCGACCCGTTCTGGGTGAGCCGCCGCGCCGAGCAGTTCGACCAGGTCTGTTGCTGATCGCCGTTCCACGGCTCGCGACCCGCACCCTCTCCCTTTCCGCCTGATCCCGCTTCTGTCGCTCAACCAGCCCGCGTCCCTGGGCAGTTGTGATGCGCAGCCGGTCTGCCGTGCCGCGAAGGAATCCTCATGGCCCAGCCCACAGCCCTGCCCGTCATCGACATCTCCCGCTTCCGTGCCCCGGACGCCGACCGCGACGCCTTCCTCGCCGAACTCCGTTCCGCCGCCCACGAAGTCGGCTTCTTCTACGTCACCGGGCACGGCGTCCCCGCGACACTGCGGGACGAGGTGCTGAGCGCGGCCCGCACCTTCTTCGCGCTGCCCGAGAAGCGGCGACTGGAGATCGAGAACCTCAACTCGCCCCAGTTCCGCGGGTATACGCGCACCGGAACCGAGTACACGGCGGGCAGCGCCGACTGGCGTGAGCAGATCGACATCGGTCCGGAACGGGAAGCGCTCGATGTCGGCCCGGACGATCCCGACTACCTGCGTCTGATCGGCCCCAACCAATGGCCCTCCGCGCTACCGGAGTTGAGGGACTTCGTGCTGCGCTGGCAGGCGGAGGCGCTGCGGGTGAGCCGTGAGGTGCTGCGGGCCCTCGCGGCCGCGCTCGGACAGGACGAGGGCTACTTCGATCAGTGGTTCGACGACGAGGCGGCCGTCCACGTAAAGATCGTGCACTATCCGCCGCGCACTGCCGAGGATGCCGACCAGGGTGTGGGCCCGCACAAGGACTACGGCTATCTCGCCCTGCTCCAGCAGGACGAGGTGGGCGGGCTCCAGGTGCAGCTCAAGGACGGCGAGTGGATCGACGCGACACCGGTGCCTGATGCCTTCGTGTTCAACATCGGCGAGATGCTGGAGATCGCCACCCAGGGCTATCTGAAAGCCACTCAACACCGGGTCGTCAGCCCGCAGTCGGGCGTGCACCGCTACTCGATCCCCTTCTTCCTCGGCCCGCGCCTCGACGCGGTCGTCAAGCCGCTCCAACTCCCCCCGCAACTAGCGGCGTTGAGTCGCGGTGTCACTGACGACCCGGACAACCCGCTCCTGGCCGCCTTCGGGGAGAACGCCGTCGTCGGCTGGCTTCGCTCCCATCCACGCGTCGCCGAACGCTGGTGGTCCGACGTACTGGAGAAGCGAGAGAACCGATGAGCAACTGGGCCTTCGAGACCCGGCAGGTGCACGCCGGAGCGGTACCCGACCCGGCCACCGGCGCGCGGGCGGTGCCGATCCACCCGGCCACCAGCTATGTCTTCAGGGATACCGCGCACGCCGCCACGGCCTTCGAACTGGCCGACCTGACCACCCACGCCTATACGAGGCTGTCGAACCCGACCACCGCCGTGGCCGAGGAGCGGATCGCCGCCCTTGAGGGCGGTTCGGCGGCGGTCGCCGTGGCCAGCGGCCAGGCCGCGACGAGCCTCGCCCTGCTCAACCTGGCGCGCGCGGGCGACCACATCGTCGCCTCCTCGTCCCTGTACGGCGGCACCCGCACCCTCCTGGAGCACACGTTCGCCGACCTCGGCATCGATGTCACCTTCGTCGACGACCCAGACGACCTGGGCGCCTGGTACACGGCCGTGCGCCCCACCACGAAGGCGTTCTTCGGGGAGACGCTCGGCAACCCGCGCGGCAACGTCCTCGACCTCGACGCGGTGGCCGCCATCGCCCATGAGATCGGCGTGCCGCTCGTCGTCGACAACACCGTGCTCACGCCGTATTTGCTACGGCCCTTCGAGCACGGCGCTGACATCGTCGTGCACTCCACCACCAAGTTCCTGTCCGGCCACGGCACCGGCATCGGCGGAGCCGTCGTGGACAGCGGGCGCTTCGACTTCGGCGCCGATCCCGACCGCTGGCCGGGGCTGACCCGCCCGGATCCGACGTACAACGGACTGTCGTTCTGGGATTCCTTCTCCGACCTCGGCCTCGCCTACGCGCTGCGGCTGCGCACCCGACTGGTCCGGGATCTGGGGCCGGCCGTCTCTCCCTTCGACAGCTTCCTGCTCCTGCAGGGCCTGGAGACGCTCAGCCTGCGCATCGAACGGCACGTCTCCAACGCTCAGACGCTCGCCGAGTGGCTGGAGCAGCAGCCGCAGGTCTCGCAGGTGCACTACCCCGGGCTGTCCTCCAGTCCCTGGCACGTGCCGGCCAAACGGTACCTGCCGCGCGGCGCCGGGGCGGTCCTCGCCTTCGAACTGGCGGGCGGCCTGGAGGCGGGCCGACGGTTCGTCGAAGGGCCGCCGAGGGCCTTGATGAGACCGGCGTTGTCGATGGCCCGGCGGATGGCGCGCCGCACCCGCACGTGCCAGAACTTCGGCCTCGACGCCCATCTCGACCACGCCACCCGTTACGACCGCGCCGAGGAGTTCCACGACGTCGTGACGGGCCTGTGGGACTCCTTCGAGGACAATGCCTTCCGCCACGACCAGGCGAGCGGCGTTTACTTCGACCCTGCCAAGCTGCACGCGCTGAACCACGTGGGCAAACATCTGAAGGTCGCCGGTCCCCTCAACATCGCCCGGCCGCCGCAGGGTCACCCGGTCATCGTGCAGGCCGGTGCCTCCGAGTCGGGCAAGAACCTCGCTTCCCGCATCGCCGACGTGATCTTCTCAGGTATCAACGGCCTCGGCCGGGCCCAGGAGTTCTACGCGGAGATCAAGGAGCGCGCCTCCGCCCACGGCCGCGACCCGGACCACCTCAAGGTCCTCCCGGCCCTGTCCGTCGTCACCGCCTCCACCGAGTCCGAGGCCCGCGACAAACTGGCCCGCCTCACCGAACTCTTGCCCCCACAGGTCGCGTTGGCCGACCTGTCGTACTGGCTCGGCGGCTTCGACCTCGGCGCCCACCCGCTCGACGGCCCCCTGCCCGAACTCCCCGTCTCCAACCAGTCGCACACCGCCCAGCAGCAGATCTACGAGGACGCCCGTCGCAACAACCTCACCATCCGCGACCTCGTCCGGCGCGTCGCGAACGACGAGCGCACCATCACCGGCACGCCCCAGCAGATCGCCGACCACATCGAAGAGTGGTTCCAGGGCCACGCCGCCGACGGCTTCAACGTGATCTTCCCGTATCTGCCGGGCACCCTGGACGACTTCGCCGAGCTAGTGATCCCCGAGCTGCGCCGGCGTGGCTTGTTCCGCACCTATTACACGGGCAACACCCTGCGCGACCACCTGGGCCTGCCGCGGCCGTCCCGGCGGGCGTAGATGCTCCCGGGAGACGACCGCGCCGCACGACGGGTGCTGCTGGTGTGCATGGCCGCGGGCGCCACGACCCTGCTCGACCAGGCCGTCCTGAACATCGCGGTGCCGAGCATGCGTCAGTCCATCGGGGCCACTGGGGCGGACGTCCAGTGGATCGTGGCCGGGTACTCGCTGGCCTTCGGCCTGGCCCTCGTCCCCGGGGGCAGCCTCGGGGACCTGCAGGGCCGCAAGCGTCTCTTCATGGCCGGAGTGGCGGTCTTCCTGGCGGCCGGGGTGACGGCCGCGACCGGCGGCGGGCCGGGGACCCTGATCGGTGCCCGGCTGGTCCAGGGTGCGGCGGCCGGGCTCGTCAACTCGCAGGTGATCGGTACCATTCAGGACGTCTTCAGCGGTGTGGCCCGCGGCCGTGCGCTGGGTATGTACGCGGTCACCGGCGGTGTGGCCACGGCACTCGGACCGCCCCTCGGTGGTGCGCTCGTCGCGGGGCTCGGACCCGAGGCGGGCTGGCGGTGCTGCCTGTTGCTGAGCTCACCGTGCGCCGTGCTCACTCTGGCCCTCGCGGCCCGCTGGCTACCCCCGCCGCGGCGCACCGCCCGCGACTCCCGACTGGATCTCCTCGGCCTCACTCTGTTCTGCGGCTGCACGCTGGCGCTGATGGTGCCCTTCATCCGCACTCCGGACAGCAGGGGAGAGGCAATCCTGTGGGGCAGCGCGGTGTGCGCACTGGCGGCCGTGTTCGCCGTGCACCAACGCCTACGGGTGCGCAGGGGCCGTCAGCCGCTGGTGCACCCGGCGCTGACCTCGTCGAAGCCGTACGTGCTGGGCACGGCCGTCGCGATGGCCCAGTTCGGCTCCTCATTGGCCGCGGTCCTCGTGCTCACCGTCTTCCTACAGGACGGGCTCGGCCTGTCCGCTCTGCTCACGGCGGCGGTCACCCTCCCCGGGGCGGTCGGGATGGGCATCTCCTCGGCCCTCGCCTGGCGGCTGGTGCGGCGCATCGGACCGCGCACGGTGACCGTCGGCCTGACCCTGGGCATCGGGGCCGCCCTGGCGGGGGCGGCGGTCGTGCTCTGCATGCCGACGGCGGTGCTGTCCATGGCTCTGGCCGCAACGCAGCTGATGTCCGGCGTCGCCGGAGGGCTCACCGTCTCGCCCAACCAGACCCAGGTGCTCCAGCACGCTCCGGCAGATGCGGCGGGAGTGGGTGGCGGCATCCTGCAGATGGCCCAGCGCATTGCGGCGGCCGTCTGCCTCAGTGCCGTCCCTGCGGTGTACCTGCAGGCCGCGTCCGGTCCGCCGGGAGGCGGCCACCCCCGGGCAGGGTACGCACTGGCCTCCTTCGTCTGTGCCGGCCTGCTTGCCGTGGCTCTGCTGCTGTCCCTTCTGCGCCGCGCCGTAACACCACCCGGCCCGTCAGCACCCGCGTCGGCGAACCGCACCGTCGTGGTCCCCCGCTCCAAGGAGACGACCTGACCACCCGTGGCGCGGGTGCCGCACCCCGTCGGCTCCCTTACCCCACCGAAACCCAAGAGGAGTACACGTGAGTTCGACCAGAACCCGACCCGCCCTCGTTGTCCTCGGCGCGGCAGCCCTGTTGACCGCGTCCGTCGCCGTTCCGCAGGCCTCGGCGGCCGGCGGTACGTCCACGGCGCTCGCCTGGTACGACGCCACAGCCGAGACCATAGCGACGGCCGGGGCGTCCACTCAGATCACCAACAGCCGTACCTGGGCCGTCAGTTGGCTCGCGGCGGCCAGGGCCACCCGAAGCGTGCCTGCGGGCGTCCAGCGCGGCGCGTATCAGGAGGCGGCGCTCGCCGCGGCTGTGCACCGCGCGCTGGTGACGCTGGCCCCGAGCCGAACGGAGCAGCTCGACGCGAAGTTCAAGGAGACCCTCGACGCGATTCCCGACGGCCCGGCCGAGGAGCGGGGCGTCGCGGCGGGAGAGCGGCAGGCGGACCTCGTCCTCGCGTCGAGGCAGGGCGACGGTCTCGACCCCGCCTCGGTCAACGCGCCCTATCCCGTCAAGGCGGCGGCGCCAGGTGTGTGGCAGCCGACGCCACCCGACTACGCGCCGGCAGCCCAGTACGGCAACCGTCTCGCCAAGCCGTTCCTGCTGAAGACGCAGAGCCAGTTCCGGCTCGCCCCGCCGCCCGCCCTGGACTCCGAGCGCTATGCCGCCGATCTCGTGGAGGTGCGGGCGTACGGCGCAGCGAACAGCGCGGTGCGCAGCGCCCGCCAGACCGAGACCGCCACCTTCTGGCTCGGCTCCTCCCTCACCCTCTACACCGAGCCGCTGCGTGTGGCGCTCTCCCGCACACATCAGGGGATCGCGGGGCAGGCGCGGCTGGTCGCGCTGTTCCATGTGGCGCTGGTGGACACGCAGATCGCCACCTCCGACAGTAAGTACGCCTATGAACGCTGGCGTCCCGTCACGGCGATCCGTACCGGCACCATCGACTCCGACCCCAACTGGACGCCGCTGCACACCACCCCCGCGCATCCGGACTACCCCAGCGGCCACAACACCTACGCGGGCGCCGCGGGGACCGTACTGTCGGCACTCGTCGGGCCGCGCACCGCCCCGTTCGATCTGACCAGCCCCACCGCGCCGGGGGTCACCCGGACCTACACCGCCTGGAAGCAGCTCTCGGACGAGAACGTCGACGCCCGGGTCTTCTCCGGCATCCACACCCGGTCGGCCGACGAGGCAGGGATCACGCTCGGCACGAACGTGGCACGGTACGTCCTGCAGAACGCCGGAGGGCTCCTTGCGCAGCGTTGACCCTCGGTGCATCGGACCGCGAGCCTGTTCCTCCCACTGACACCAGGATCCGCATGCAGATGAAACCCGGACATGTACTGCACTTGAGCCTGTTCCTCGGCGGTCACCTGAGCACCCGGTGTCCCGTGCGGGTTGTCGATTCAGGCACGGACGGACTCCTGTTGTGGCTCGCTGTGGGCTCGCCGGTGTGGCGGGCCGCACTGCCGACGGGCGTGCATCTGGGAGACGTGCCACCGGAACAGCGGCCGGCGACCGGGTATCCCCTGGAAACCGGGCGCTGGCACCAGGGCAACGCCCTCATCCACCAGCCCAGCGAGGCCTGCCACGCGGTCTGGTGGCTGTTCTCGTCAGCGGACGGTGACGGTGGCTTCAGCGGCTGGTACGTCAACCTGGAGCATCGCCGACGGAACACGGACGGCATCGACGTGTTCGACCTGGAGCTCGACGTCACCGTACGACCGGACGGGACTTGGAAGTGGAAGGACGAGGAGTCCTTCGCGGACAAGACCGGGCATCCTTCCTACTGGACGTCGCGCGAGGCCGAGGACATCCGCGAGGAGGGGCGTCGGGTGGCCCGGCTGGCGGAAACCGGTGCCTTCCCGTTCGACGGAACCTGGTGCGACTTCACCCCACCGCCCTCCTGGCCACTTCCGGCACTGCCGCCCCGGCCCACCACCTCCCTGTGTGCCCGGCTTCCCCGGGGTGGCGGGGCCGAACACGAGTCGCCTCTCCCGCTCGACGGCAGCGGCGGCGAGGTACGCGGAGCGTGAGCCGACGCCCTTGCTGCCTGCGCCTGCCTCGTGCGGAGGATCAAGTCCGGCCCGTCCGCTGCGCCAAGAGGGTGCGCAGGCGGGTCAGGCGGTCGATTTCGGCGTCGATGGCCGCGAGCCGGTGTGCGATCACGTGGGAGCCGGGGGAGGCCGAGTCGGTGTTCGTGCAGCGTAGTTGTGGGTCCCCGGCCAGGCGCTGGATCCGGTCGGCGATGCCGCGCAGGTCCTTGACGGTGAGGCCGAGGCCGAGCAGTTCGCGGATGACGCGGACGCGGGCCACCTCGTCCGGCCCGTATCGGCGTTGGCCGGTGGCCGTACGCTGCAGTGGGGGCAGCAGGTCGCGCTCCTCGTAGAACCGCAGGGCTCGTGGAGTGGTCTCGGCCGCTGCCGCCGCGTCTCCGATTCGCATCCCGACCTCGCCTCGGTCCGTTTCACTGGGCCCGCAGCTCCACGACGATGGTGCCGCAATGCCGCCCCTCGAACAGTTCCTGCAACGCAGGAGGGGTCCGTTCGATGCCCGGGATCCGCACATGCGGAAAGGAGATCTCACCGGAGCGCAACCAGCCGCCGAACCGCTTGGCCCACTCCTCCGTCACCTCGGGATGGTCGATGCCGCTGTAATCGCGCAGCGTGATCCCCTGGTTGATGACGCGGAGGGTGTCGATCTCCACCGGAGCGCTGTCACCGTCCCGGTGTGGTGACAGCTAGGAGCGTGTCTCGGTAACAGGTGAGCGGCTGGCGGCCGTGATTGATTGGGTCGGTCGCGGCCGCCCCGCGGACAGCCGTGAGGGCGGTCGGGGTGCGGGTCGTGGGGGGGGCGACCGGGTGGGGGCCGGTGACGAGCTGCGAGGCTCGGTCGGTCAGCCGGCCAGGGTGGCGAGGCCGGTGGTTCCGGCGTGCCGGAAGACTTTGCGAAGGTTGTGGCAGGCGGCCAGCAGTCGCCACTCGCCGCGGGCTCCGTCCTCGCCCCGGAGGAGGAGTTGGCGGCCGCTGCGGCAGGTCATGATTTGGCCGAATACGGGTTCGACGATGGCCTTGCGGCGGCTGTAGGCAGCCTTGCCGGGTTTCGTCCGCAGCTTGCGAGCCATGCGCTCTTTCAGCGTGGCGTTCTGGGGGATGCGTCCGCGGGGTGCGGGCAGGACCTGCTCGTCGTGGCCGAGACGGCCGGTGGCCATGAACGTGCTGGTGTCGCAGTCGAGTTAGCGGTCCGGTGCGGCTTCGAGGTTGGTCTCGGAGCAGTATCCGGCGTCGACCAAGACTTGCTTGGGGTGGATGCCGGTGTTGGCGGTGGACTGGTCCAGCATGGTGGTGTAGTTCAGCGCGTCCGAGGCGTTGGTGGTGATGTCGGCGGCTGTGATGACCTGATGCTGCTCGTCGACGACGGCCTGGGCGTTGTATGCCTGGATGTAGGCGCCGTCGCTGTTCTTCATGATCCGCGAGTCAGGGTCGGTGAAGTTCGCCTGGGTCTTGGGCTTCGGCCGTGCCTTCGCGGCGGCCTTCTCGCCGGCGTCAGCGACAGCCTGCTCATCGCTGGTGCCGGCGCGCTGCTGGCGGCGGCGTTCTTTGTCCTCTGCGTGGCGACGGGCCTTGTCGGCGGCCTCGGCCTCGATCTGCGCGCGGGCGGCCTGCAGCTTCGCGAGCCGCTTCTCCCGCCGGTCCAGCTCGGCTGGCAGGTCCGCCTCGTTGCCGTCGACTCCGAAGACCTGGCCCTCGGCGTCGTCGGTGGCCTCGGCGTCGGCCAGCAAACGTCGAGCCTTCGCCTCCAACTCGGCGATCTCAGCCTCGATCTGCTCTTCTTTGTCGACCAGGCGGCCGTAGCTCATCGTCTTGTGTTTGGAGGCGTTCGCTTCCAGCTTCGTGCCGTCCAGCGCGACGCGGCCCATCTTGACCATGCCCAGCTTCTGCGCGAGGTGCAGCGACTGGGTGAACAGGTCGGCCAGCGCATCCAAGTGGCGGCGGCGGAACCGGGCGATCGAGCGGAAGTTCGGGGCCTGGTCGGCAGCCAGGAACCGGAGCGCGACATCATCGACGCAACGACGCTCGATCGCCCGCGAAGAACGAATAGCGGTGCTGTATCCGTAGATCAGCAGCCGCACCATCAACCGTGGATCGTAGGGCGGGTAGCCGCGCTTCTCGGTGTAGTCCGCCAGGATCGGGGAAAGGTCAAGCACCTCGTCGACCAGGTCGGCAACGAACCGGGCGAGATGATCCTCAGGCAGCCAGTCGTCCAGCGACGGGGGCAGCAGCAGGACCTGGTGCGGGTCGAAGTCCCGGAACGTCTTGTCCACGGATGCCGGACGACCCTGCGGCTGCTTCTTCTCGACCGGTTCGACCTCGAACAGCCCATCGCCACTACTCATGCCGAGATCATCCCGCATGAATGATCACGAACCGCACACTGGTGCAGAGCACCTATTCAGAGGGCGCGGTATTGAGTGGGGCCGCGCCTGGAGCGAGCGTTCCTCCCGCTCGTCGACCGCCCGATCGGTCGGAGTCCGTCATGCCACTGTCGCGCCGCGACGCCACCACCGCCAGCACGCCGATGGCAATCAGTGACCAGCCACCTGAGACCGGTTCCAGTACGGCCACCGGGATTCCGAGTGCCAGCAGGATCCATCCGGTCTCCACGGGCATCGCGCCTACGGCGATCACGACTCTTCTGGAAAGGAGCCCAAGGCCGAAGAAGGCAACTCCGCTGATCATGAACCAAAGGGCCATCATGCGGGTGTAGTTGTCGTTGCGGACGGTGTTCCACAGTCCGTCGGAGACGATGCCGCTCCAGTACGCGTACGAGGCGATGACGCCCACCATCATGTGCGCCGCTGCGGCAGTGAGCATCAGGCGGGGAACCCACAGACGGAGACCTCTGGCGTTGGATGTACGGGATTCAGGGCGGGCGGAGGCATTCATGACGCTGTGTTCCTTCCGGGAACGTCGGGTGAGGGATCCATCTCGATCGCCGACGAAGTCAGGAGGCCGACCGGTCCAGGAGCGGCATCAGCAGCTCGTACATGCCGCGCAGCTCCGGCTTCGGGAGCGGGGGCGTGAGGTGCTCCGCCCCGACCAACATCAGATAGAGCATCTTGGCCACTTGATCCGGTCTGCCATGGCCGGCCTGTTCGCACAGATCCCGCAGATATCCAATGCGGGTTGCGTCGACACGCTCCTGCACACGCGCCGCCTCGGGATCCTGTTTCGCCCAGGCCCGCATCGCGATCTCCAGTGGCGGGCCGGCGTCCTTGGTCACTTCAGCCAGGAGCCTGGCCAGCCGCTCCCGGGCCGGAAGCGTGTCGGACGCTTCAACTCCATTGATGATCGCCGTGGTGCACTTGGCCTCGAAGTGGTCGAGCAATCGGATCCGATACTTCGGCATCGATCCGAAGTGGTGATAGAAGGCGCCCTTCGACATGCCCATGCGCTCACACAGCCGATCCAGCGTCACCGCGGGCGCACCCTGCTCCGCCAGCAACGTCAAGCCCTGGTCCAGCCACGCCGACCTCTCCGCACCCACCTTGACCTCTCCTCCATACCAAAAGGTTTGGTATGGAGGAGGCTAACAGGCGTGGCCGAGGAAGTGGCATGGGTGGGGCGCCGGATTATCCGGCGCCCCACCCATGCCACGAGATTCACGCCCCAAGGCGCACTGGTGGCTGGTTACTGAGACACGCTCCTAGCCGGACAGCGCGCCGACGAGCGCGACGCGGGCGCCGCGCCGCTGTCAGCTGCTCGCCGCCCACGGTGTCCACCAGGACGTCGATGCCTTCGGGCGCCGCAGTGCCCAACTGCAGGGCGAGCGTGGGGGATTGGTCGCCGGACACCACCACCGAGTCGTAGCCCAGCTCGGTGCGCAGCCGCTCGGCCTTGGCCGGGGAACGGGTGCTGCCGATGACCTTCCCGGCACCCAGCAGCCTGGCGACCTGACCGGCCAGTGTCCCCACCGCGCCCGACGCCCCGGTGACGAAGACCGTGTCGCCGGGACGGACGTCGGCGAGCCGGGTGAGCGCACCGTAGGCGGCCGACCCCGACGACAGGCGGGCGACCGGGTCCGGCAGCACATCGCCGACCGGTGTGCAGTCGGCTGCGGCAACCAGCGCGTGCTCGCGCCACCCGAGCAGGTGCGTGACGGCGTCTCCCGGCCGCAGGGGAATGCCCGGGCCCGCGCCGACGACTTCGCCGACAGCGGGCCGAGAAGCACGTCACCGGCGTGGAGCGGCGGCAGTGGCACACCCATGGGCGCGCCTCCGATCAGGGTGCGCAGCCCGGGGAACACAAGGAAGAACCGGTTGCGGACGAGGACCTGTCCGGGGCCGGGCAAAGGCAGTGGCTGCTCGACGACGGTGAAATACTCAGGGCCGGGCAGCCCCTCAGGGGCAGTGACGAGCCGGACCTCGCGGGTGGCGGACGGCAGGGGAGTGGCCATGGGGGGCTCCTGTTCGGGAGAAGCGAAGAGGGCCGAGCGGGATGACCGGCCGGTGCGGGCGCGCAGACGTTAGCCCCTGACGCGCGCGTCAAAGGCAAGTACGGTTGCCCGCAGCGTTCACACCGGTCCCGTGTCCGCTATGCGAGACCTGTCCGGAAAGTCGTTGACCCACGTGGTGGACGTCTGTAGAACTCCCGTGCCATGAACCCGCGCGTGGAGGCCACTCGGCGGCGCCACATCGATCTGGCGCACGTCTCCAGCGCGTTTTGTTGTCGCTGACCCGGCAAGTGGTCCCCGGCGGCAACCGGTGCGCACCGACGGTGCGTGTCGTGCGGAGGTGGTCCGAAACCGCCCGTAATGCAGCGCCGCTCTGTGGGTTCGCCGTGTCCGCCTCCTGAGCGACTGCTCCTCCGGCCTGACCTCTCCGCGCTGTCCGCGCAGGCTGAGGTTCGGTCTCCCCTGCGTCGCCATCGCACCGACTGCCCGATCTCCCGTCGATCGGCTCGCGAGTCGGCCGTTCACTCACGCTCTCTGCTCTCCGCTCTCCGTACCGAGCACCCAGCTCTCAGGTGTGCGCCCGCTTCCTCCCTGGAAGGACTCCCTCATGCCTGTGTCCATCCGTAAGCTCACCGGCCACATCGGCGCGGTCGTAGAGGGCGTCGAACGTCACGGCGACCCCCGATCTCTCGACGGTCACGGCGCTCCGTGACGCCCTCAACGAGCACAAGGCGATCGTCTCCGCGGGGAAAGGGGGCCCGCGAGGAGGGCGCGGCGGCGGGCGTGACCTGTGCCGTCAGCCGCCCTCGGCCGGTGCCGGCGTCGCGCGCAGCCGGAAGCCGACGCCTCGTTCCGTCGTCAGCAGAGCCGCGGCACGCGGGCCGAGTTTGCGTCGGATGCGGTGGATGTGCAGGTCGACGGAGCGGCTGCGGCTGCCCGCCCATTCGCCCAGCCCCGAGCGCAGGTCCTCCCGGGTGATGACCCGGCCGTTGCCGCGCAGGAGGGCGGTCAGCAGCCGGAACTCCAGCGGGGTCAGAGCGACCGGAGCGCCGTCCACCAGCATGCGCTGGCCGCCCGGGTCGAGGCTGATGGAGGACGGCGCGGCGGCGACGTAGGAGCCGGGCAGCGTGCCGCCGGGCACCACCGGCAGGCCCGCGGCGCGCCAGGCCTCGTAGCCGCCGACGATGTCCGTGGCCCGCACCAGTCCGAGATCGTGCAGGCCCGCGGCGGCCATGCTCGACATGTACCCCTGCGAGCACATGATGATCGCGCGCAGGGAATGGTCGATGGCCTCCTCGATGCGCCAGGTGCTGCAGGGGTCCAGCCGCCACTCCAGCACGTTCCGGTCCATGACGAGGGATCCGGGGATCTCGCCCTCGGCGCGCCGCACCATGTCCGCCCGGACGTCCACCAGCAGGGCGCCGTCCGCGAGTTCGCCGGCCGCGTCCCCGGGGGGCAGCCGCCGCAGGCGGGTGCGGGCGCGGGCCAGCAACTCGTCGATCGACGAGTGACCGGTGTCAGGCGTGCCGCCCGAAGGCCCATAGGGCCGTATGTACGCCGGTGACTGCATTGCGAGCAACTCCCTTGTCGTGCCTCGGAGACGGCCGGTGGTCGTCACAACCGTGGCGGCGACAGTCGGCGGCGAGACGCGAGGGCGCGCGGCGGGAGTCGGTCATGCCGGGAAGTCTATGGGCGGAGTTTTGCGGCAGAGTTTCTCGATTCTGAAACAGATCCCGCATTGTCTACCGCCGAGCCGCGCTGTTATTAATGACTCGTGACCGCGAACACGCTGCTGACCAGGAGGATCCACGTGGATCTGCTGCGCGTCGGCACATGCGCCTGTCCGCGGCGCTGAGGCGTCCGACCGAGCGCACCGCGCCGGCCGTCTGACGGCACTCGGCCCCGTGCGTTCTTCGCGTTCCGCCTTTCCTCACCTGTCACTTTTCTGCCTGTACCGCACACGCCCGTGTACAGCTCCCCCAGGTTGTGCCGTGCCGTCGGTCGTTCCCTGGAGAACCCATGTCTGCATCCGATGCCGACGGACTGCCCCAGCGCTGGCAGGACGTCCTGCCAGCCGGCCCCTCTCGCCGCGGTTTCCTCACCCTGACCGGCGGCGCCCTGGCCGCCCTGCTCGCGGCCTGCGCGCCGGGCGCAGGGGACGACGCGTCGGGCCTGGCGACGGCGTCGGCCACGGGCCCGGCCCGGCGCGGCGGCACCCTGCGCGTGGGCGCCCCGCCGCCGCCCACCGCCCTCGACCCGGTCACGGCGTACGACGGAACCGCCATCGCCCTCTACCAGCTAGTGGCCGAATACCTGATCTGGCTCGACAAGGACTTCAAGCTGGTGCCGCGGCTGGCCACAAAGTGGGCTTCGGACACGTCCGCCCGGAAGTGGACCTTCACCCTGCGCGAGGGCGTCACCTTCTCCGACGGCACGAAGCTCGACGCCGCGGCGGTGAAGGACTCGTTCGACCGGCTGCTCGATCCGAAGAACAAGTCGGCGGCCCTGTCCGCGTTCGACACCGTCCTCAAGGCAGGCGGCGTGAGCACCCAGGGCGACTCCACCGTCGTCTTCACCCTCGATCGGCCCTTCTCCGACTTCCCGTACCTGGTGTCGGCCGGCAACTACAACGCGGTGATCCTCAAGTCGGACTACGCCGACGACTTCGCCAAGCACGGCATCGGCACGGGGCCTTTCACCCTCAAGTCCTACGACGTCTCCACCGGCGCCTCCTTCGCCCGCAACCCGACGTACTGGGACAACCCCAGGCCTTACCTCGACGGCGTGGACGTGAAGTTCTACGCCGACGACCAGGCCGACCTCGTCGCCCTGCAGTCCGGCGACATCGACGCCCAGTTCCTCAGCCGCCCGGCGCTGGTCGAACCCCTGGGAAACAGCGGGGGCATCACCGTCGACAAGGTCAGGGGGACCGGAGTCACCGTCCTCACCCTCCGCGTCGACAAGGCGCCCTTCGACCGGAAGGAGGTTCGCCAGGCCGTCGCCTACGCCCTCGACCGGCCCGCCGTCCGCCAGGCCGCCGGCAGCGGACTCGGTGACCTCGGCAACGATCACCTGTTCGCTCCGTTGTTCCCGGCTGCGCCCACCGACATCGAGCAGCGTGCCAAGGACAAGGCGAAGGTCACCGAACTGCTCAGGGCGGCCGGCCTGAAGAGCCTGCGTTTCACCCTCACCTTCGACCCGCCCAACAAGGACTTCGCGGTCACCGTCCAGAGCCAGTTGAAGGAGGTCGGCATCACGGTCGACCTCGACCAGCGCTCCTCGAAGGAGTTCTACGGCGGTGACCAGGCCAAGGACACGCCGTGGCTGTTCACCACCGCCAACCTGGTCGGCTGGGCGGGCAGAGCGGTGCCCAGCCAGTTCATCATCCCGATGGTGAAGAGCAACGGAGTGTGGAACGGCTCGAAGTACGCCAACAAGGCCCTCGACGCGGCCGCCGAGGCTTATGACGCCGCCACCAGCGACGCCGAACGGCGCAAGCAGGCGGAGATCATCGCCAAGGCCCTGCACGAGGACGTGCCGATCGTCATCGCGTACTGGAGCGGCGCGGCGCGCGCCTACAACGGCAACAAATTCCGGGGCGTCGAGGCCCACCCCAGCCAGTACGTCGACTTCACCGCCGTCTCCCGGGTCTGAGACATGACCAGGTTCCTGGTGCGGCGGCTCGCCGCGATACCGCTGACGCTGCTGGGGGTCTCGCTCCTGGTCTTCCTCGCCACCCAGGTGCTGCCCGGCGACGTGGCCCGCACCGTCCTCGGCCGCGAGGCGTCCGACAGTTCCGTGCGCGCCCTCAACCACGAACTCGGCCTCGACCGGCCGCTCGTCGTGCAGTACGGCAGCTGGCTCGGGCACTTCGTCACCGGCGACTGGGGCACGTCGTACACCCTGCACGTGCCGGTCCGCGGGCTGCTCCTGGAGCGGCTGGGCCACTCACTGTTCCTGGCGCTGTTCGCGTTCGTGCTGCTGGTACCCGTCGCGCTCACGCTCGGTCTGATCGCGGGGCTGTACCACGGCCGGGTACTGGACCGAACGATCACCGCGACGACCCTGGCGCTGGGCGCCACACCGGAGTTCGTCACCGGGGTCGTCCTGCTGGTGGTGTTCTCGGTGCAGTTGCGCTGGCTGCCCGCGTCCGCACAGACCCAGCCCGGGGCCGACGGCCTGGGCCAGACCCTGTGGCACCTGCTGCTGCCGGCGATCTCGCTGGTGCTGGTGTGCACGGGCTACGTCGCCCGGCACGTGCGCGCCAGCACCATCGCCGTCGTCGACGGCCCCTACGTGCGCGCGGCCCGGCTGCGCGGGACCGGATCCGCCCGGATCGTCGTCCGGCACGTCCTGCGCAACGCCACGGTGCCGGCCACGAGCGCCCTCGGGGTCCAGTTGCAGTACCTGCTCGGCGGCATCGTCGTGGTGGAGCTGCTTTTCAACTACCCAGGAGCAGGCGCCCTGTTGCTCCAGTCCGCGCAAGACAAGGACCTGCCGACGCTGCAGGCGAGCGCGATGGTGCTCGGGGTTTTGTACATGCTCGTCGTGCTGCTGGCCGACGTAGTCTACCGGCTGCTGGATCCGCGGATACGCCTCGGGGGTGCCGCTTGAGCACTGTGACCGTCGTTCTACGGCCACTGGGACGGGTGGGGCGGTTGCCTCTCGCCTCTGTTCTCGGCGCCACCCTGATCGTGCTGTGGGCCGCCGTCGCGCTGTTGTGGCCGCACCTGGTGCCGTACGACCCGGACGTCCAGCGCCCCCAGGACCGGTTCCTGGAACCGAGCGGTGAACACTTGCTGGGCACCGACCAGTTCGGTCGTGACGTCTTCTCCGGCATGCTGTCCGGGGCACGCCCCGTCCTGGAAGTGGCGCCTGCCGCGACCGCGCTGGCCGTCCTCGCCGGCACCGTGATCGGCCTGCTCGCCGGGGGTGTGGGCGGCTGGCTGGACGAGGTGGTGATGCGGATCGTCGACGCGCTGGTCGTCTTCCCCGCCGTGATCGCCGCCGTCCTGTTCGCGGCGCTGCTCGGCCGCTCCACGGCGGTACTGGTCCTCGTCGTCGCGGCCGCGCTGACGACGCTGGTCACGCGCAGCGTACGGGCGGCGACCCTCGTCGAGCGCGAGAAGCCGTACGTCGAGGCCGCGTTGCTCTGCGGTGAGCCGCTGTGGTCGCTGCTCGGCCGCGAGATCCTGCCCAACGTCCGCCGCACCGTGTACGTCGAGGCCACCTCCCGGCTCGGCGACGCCGTGTTCGCCGCCGCGACTCTCTCCTTCCTCGGCCTCGGTCAGCCCCCGGGCTCACCGGAATGGGGCGCCGCCGTCGCCGACAACCGGGTGTGGCTCGGCAACGCGCCGTGGACGGTCCTCGCGCCCGCCCTCGCGATCGTCTCGCTGGTGGTCGGGGTCGCCCTGGTCGCGGACACCTCACGACGAGCCACGGGAGTCGAGACATGAGAACGGCCGAACAGGGGCTTGTCGTCAAGGAGTTGAGCATCGCCTACGGTCCTGACCAGGTGCTGTACGACGTGTCGTTCACGGTCGCCCCCGGCGAGATCTTCGGCCTGGTCGGCGAGTCGGGCTGCGGCAAGTCGACCCTGGCGTACGCGCTCGCCCGGCACTTCGCACCGGGAGGCACGGTGTTGGGCGGTGCCGTACGGCTGGACGGCACCAACGTACTGGGCCTCGGCGGGCGGCAGCTGAGGCAATGGCGGGCGTCCCGGCTCGCCTTCGTCCACCAGGACGCCGCGGGCTCGCTGGACCCGACGATGCGGATCGGCACCCAACTGGCCGAAGTCCTGCGCGGCAGCGGTCAGTCGCGAGCCGAGACCGCCGAGCGCGTCGTCGACCTCCTGCGCACGGTGAGGCTGCCCGACCCGGAGCGGCTCGCCCGCCGCTACCCGCACCAGCTCTCCGGCGGCCAGCAGCAGCGTGTCGTCATCGCCGCCGCCCTCGCCGCACAGCCCCGCCTGCTGATCCTCGACGAACCGACGACGGGCCTCGACGCCTCCGTCGAACACGAAGTGCTGGGCCTGCTCGGGGAGTTGCGGAGCCGACTCGACGCCGCCGTGGTCTTCGTCAGCCACGACCTCGGACTGATCGGCCGCATGTGCGATCGAGTGGGCGTGCTGTATGCGGGGCGGCTGGTGGAGGCGGGGCCGGTGAGCGAGGTTCTCGCCGCTCCGGCACATCCGTACACCGCCGGCCTCCTGGCGGCCGTGCCGGTGCTCGGCGCGACGCGCGCCGAACGCCCGCTGCGGCCCGTACCCGGCCGGCTGCCGCTACCCGGCGAGGCCGCGACGGGCTGCGCTTTCGCGCCGCGCTGCGCGTTGGCGGAGGACGCGTGCAGGACGGCCGAACCTGCGCTGGACGCGGAGGCGGTACCCGGTCGGGCGGTGCGCTGCCTGCATCCGGGGGAGGCCGGCACGGGGGCGCGTACGGCAGGGCGCGGCGCACAGCCGAGTGAGTCCGCCGCCGTCCTCGTGGAAGTGAGGGACCTGGTACGGCGGTTCGGGACCACCGTCGCCGTCGACCATGTCGATCTCACGATCCGCGAGGGTGAGGTTCTCGGTCTGGTGGGGGAGTCCGGCAGCGGCAAGACCACCCTCGCCCGGGCCGTCGCCGGGCTCGGCCCCGACGGCGAGGGCGAACTGCGCCTACGCGGCGAACCGCTCCCCGCCCGCCTGAGCCGGCGTGATGCCCAGGTACGCCCGCGCATCCAGATGGTCTTCCAGAACCCGGACGCCTCCCTCAATCCCAGCCACACCGTGCGCACCGTCCTGAGGAGAGCGCTCGCCACGCTCGGAGAACTCTCCGCTGCGTCCCTCGAAGCCCTGCTGGAGCGCACCAGCATCGACGCCGACCTCCTGGACCGCCGCCCGGCGCAACTGTCCGGCGGGCAGAAGCAGCGCGTCTCCATTGCCCGGAGTTTCGCGGGCCGACCCGATCTGGTGATCTGTGACGAGCCCGTGTCCGCGCTGGACGTCAGCGTGCAGGCGGCGGTGCTCGAAGTGCTGGCCGACCAGCGGGACCGTACAGGGACGTCGTACCTCTTCATCTCGCACGATCTCGCGGTCGTCGGCCATCTCGCCGACCGGATCGCCGTCATGTACCGCGGGGTGGTTGTCGAGCAGGGGCCCGCGACCGACGTGCTGCGCGGTCCCTCGCACCCGTACACCGCCCTGCTGGTCGAGGCGGCCTCCCGCCCGGTGGCTGCCGGCCCGCCCGCCGCCGTGGCGGACGCCTCGACACGACCGGGCGGCTGCCGGTTCGCCGACCGCTGTACGCGCCGCATCACCGGGCTGTGCGAGGACGTGCCGCCCCCGGAGCACGACCTCGGCGGGGGCCATGTCGTGCGCTGCCACCTGGACCTCTCCGACCTGCCCGCCGGGATTCCCGCCACCGCCGCGCCAGGCGTGGCCGCCGACCTCCTGTGACCCCATGACCGCCCCGAGTACCGGGAGCCCTGATGACCACGACCACGACTGCAACCACGACTGCGAATACGCCCACGACCGTGAACACGCCCGCGAGCACCGCCGCCGAGGAGTTCGCCGGGCTGGCCAACGCCCCCGTCGTCCAGCGCCGTTGGGTGACCGTCGCCACCGGCGGCCACGTCGGCGGCATCTTCTGGCACACGCAGAAGCCCACCGTCGTCCTCCTCCACGACGCCGGACTGAGCGCCCGTTCCTGGGACGACATGCTGCTGGCCCTGGACCGGCCCGCCGTCGCCCTCGACCTGCCCGGACACGGCCGCTCCAGCAGGCGCGGCCGGGGCGACTACCGCCCGCGCCGGCTGGCGTCCACGCTGGAGGAGACCGTCCGCTCCTTCGCGCCCGGTGGCGTGCCCGTCGTGGGCGCCGGGTTCGGCGGGCTGGCCGCGATCGCGCTGAAGGCGAAGTTCCCGCGCAGCGCCGGGCGCCTCGTCCTCATCGACGTTCTGCCCGGTGCGTCGTCACCCGGCCTGCGGCTGTGGCCCGAACCCAGCCCGGAGTTCGCCACCCGTGACGAGGCGGCGGGCTGGCTGGAGGAGCGCGGCGCGACCGACCCGGCCCGCACCGCCGAACTGGAGACCGAGCGGGCGGCGGACGGCACCTGGTCCTGGCGCCACCACCTCGGCAGCCTGCCCGCCGACGCGCCCACCACCCTCGACGACGAGTCGCTCTGGGAGCAACTCGCCACCGTCCAGGCCCCGTTGCTCATCCGGACCGAGGGGGGCCCGCTCGACGCGGTGTCCCTCGACCGGTTCCGCGCCCAGGTACCCGACGGAGACATCGTCACCGTCCACGCCGGCCCCCAGTCCCTCGCGGACGCCCTGCGACCCCTGACCGACTGAATCCCGAAGGAGCCTGAGCAATGCCGGACGACATCCCCGTCATCGATCTCGCCGCCGCCCTCGCCGCCGACGCCCCCGAGGACCTGCTCGCCACCGTGCGCACCGCCGCCGAGACCATCGGCATCATCCAGGTGGTCAACCACGGTGTGCCCACCGAGGTGATCGCCGGCTTCGACGACGGCTTCCGCCGCGTCCTCGACCTGCCGCGCGCGGAGAAGGAGCGACTGGCCAGTCCGACCGGACACCCCTACCGCGGCTGGCGGCAGTGGCCGGACGACTTCGGACGCCTGGAGCTCGAACGGTTCAGCATCGCCCAGTACGACGACACGGACGCGGCCAGGGCCGCCGGGGTGTCCGCCGAACACGCCACCCTCTACGAGCACGCGAACGTGTGGCCGCCGCAGGAGCCCGGGCTGCGCGCGGCCACCCAGCGCTATCACGACGCCTTCGTGGACGTCGCCCGCCGCGTCCTCGGCCTGTACGCGCGCGTGCTGGACGTCCCCGCGCAGGCCTTCCCGCTCGGCGAGGACGTCTACACGACGGTGGTCGTCAACAACTACCCCAAGTGGCCGCACGAGGGCGCGTCGGACGAGGAGAAGCTCCTCCTCCTGGAACACGCCGACGGTTCCGTGCTCACGGTGCTCCATCAGGAGGGCGACTACGCGGGCCTGCAGGGCCAGCGTCCCGACGGCACCTGGGACCCCGTACCGATTCGGCCGGATGCCCTCCAGGTGTTCACTGGCACCCTGCTGACCAACTGGACGGAGGGCCGGCTGCGCCCCGGGCGGCACCGTGTGGTGGCCGGTGGCTCGGTGACCCGGCGCTCTTCTGCGGTCTTCGTCCACCCGAGCCTGGACACGCTCGTCGCGCCGCTGCCCGAGTTCGCCGACCCGGACGGCTCCGACTTCGAACCCGTCTCGGTGTGGGAACGAGCCAGCGGTAACGTCGAGGAGTACCTGCGCGTGTTCGGCCGCCCCGAGCAGCTCGCGGCCTGGCGCGAGAACCGCCCCTATGTCGCGGAAGTCACCGCGTGAGCCAGCCGGAGGAGAGCCGCTCATGACCACGTTCCCCACCGCACAGGCCGTGCGGACCACCCCGGAAGGCCTTCTGTGGGAGCCCAGCGAGCGCTGGGTACGCGGCCGCAAGGGCGAGGTGACGGTCGTCGACAGCCGGCACCCCGTCCTGGTCTGGGAGCCGGGTGTCCCCGTCCCGCTGTACGCCTTCCCGCGCACCGAGGTCCGCGAGGACCTGCTCCGCCCCGCAAAGAACCCCCCGACCGGTACGCACACCGGCTCACGGATCTTCTACGACCTCGAAGCCGACGGCGACCTGCTGGAGAACGCCGCCTGGACCTTCCCGGCCGCCGACCTCGCCGACCACATCGCCTTCGAATGGTTCCGGCGCACCGGCCGGGGCCTCGACCACTGGTACGAGGAGGAGGAAGAGATCTTCGTCCATCCCCGTGACCCGCACAAACGGGTGGACGCCATCCCGAGCAGCCGCCACCTTGTGGTCGAGATCGACGGCACGGTCGTCGCGGACACCCACCGCCCCGTGCTGCTGTTCGAGACCGGCCTGCCCACGCGCTACTACATCCCGCGCGAGGACGTCCGCCTCGACCTGCTCGAGCCCACCGGACAGAACACCGGCTGCCCCTACAAGGGCACGGCGGAGTACTGGTCCTGGCGCGGCGAGTCCGACATCCCGGCGAACGTCGTATGGAGCTACCCGGACCCGCTGCCCGCAGTCGGCCCGATCAAGGGACTCCTCGCCTTCTACAACGAGGCCGTCGACATCAGCGTCGACGGCGAACCCCTGGAACGCCCCGTCACACACTTCACCAGGACGCTCTCGGAGAAACCGCACGCATAACGGTGGGGGACCGCCGCATCAGTCCCGACGGACTGCGCCGGTCCACGTCCTGCACTCCATGATGGACCTGGGGCGCAGCCGGCAGCCCAGGCCCGTCGCCGGGGGTCGGTCCGGCCGGTCGCCGTCCCTGTCGCCCCGGACGCTCCAGTGCCCCCGCGGGCTCGTGGACCTGACCGCGCCGGAACTGGGGTGTCCGTGGTCTTCCATACAGGCTCGGCGAGGTGGTGTCGGGCTCGGATATTCATCGCTGCTGGTCAAAGCGCCACGCCCCGGGGTGTTGGTCTGCGGCCATGCTCAAGTGATCGTGTCGCTCGTGTGCCAGGTCACTCGGCATCTTCTGTCTGTTCCGGCGGTGCTGCTGCGGCGCCAGAGCGCGAAGGAGGCGGAACTGCTGGTCCTGCGGCACGAGAACGCCGTGCTACGGCGCCGGCTGCAAAGACCAATACGGTACGGGTCTGCGGACCGCCTCTGGTTCGTGGCCCTGTCCTCGCTGATCTCGCGCCGCCACTGGGCCGAGGTCTTCCCGGTCACGCCCAGCACGCTTCTGGCCTGGCACCGCAGGCTCATCGCCCGCCGCTGGGACTACTCCGGGCGACGCCGTGGGCCGGGACGGCCGCCCACCCATGCGGCCCCGAAGAATCTCGTGCTGCGCCTCGCCCGGGACAACAGCCGATGGGGACACCGCCGGATCCAGGGCGAACCGGTCCGGCTCGGACACCCGATCGCCGCCTCGACCGTCTGGGAGATCCTGCACGTGGCGGGCATCGATCCGGCCCCGCGCCGCGCTGGCCCCATCTGGCGCGAGTTCCTCTCCGCCCAGGCAGCCGGTGTGATGGCCTGCGACTTCCTCCACATTGACACCATCGGCCTGCGCCGGCTGTACGCCCTGGTCTTCCTCGAACACCACACTCGGCGCCTGCACATCGCCGGCGTCACTGCACACCCGACCGCTGCCTGGGCCACCCGGCAAGCCCGCAACCTGGCCGCAGAACTCGGCGCGAGCATGGACCCGCTGCGCTTCTTGATCCGAGACCGCGACAGCAAATACACCGAGGCCTTCGACGCGGTGTTTCACGACGAGGATATCGAGATCATCAAGACACCGGTCCGCGCGCCGAGGGCCAACGCCCACTGCGAGCGAGTGAGGTTTTCTCTATGAAGATCACTTCCAACGCTGGTTGAGGGCAAGTGCAGCGCGTGTGATGTCGCCGATGCGGCAGGGGCTGAGTGTGATGCGCTTGAGCGCACGCCAGCGTTCCTTGAGCTCGGCAGCGGCACGTTCGCCCAGGGCTCGGACGTGCCTGATCAGGGCGTTCGTCATCCGGATGTCGATGTGGAGCGCTGTCTCGGAGCGGCCCTTCGGGCGGCGGACGGGGATGCGTATGCCGATGCCCGCCCCGATGTAGCTCTTGTCGGCCAGGGTCGGCAGGCCCCGGGTAGCCGCTTTGTAGAGGGCGGGCAGGACGTGGATCCGGGCCGCGGTGATGTCGGGGGTCGATCCGGGCTCAACCTCGGAGACCCACAGCGGGGTGCCGTCCGGGGCGGACAGGAACTGAACGTTGCCGCCGAACGCCTTGTGCTTCTGGCTGAACCACAGGTCATTGCCGTTCTCACGCTCGCCCAGGACGCGGTCCGACTTGATCAGGGTGCCGTCCAGGATCACGTGCGTCATTCCCTCCTCCTGGCAGCGCGTCAGGACGTCGTGCAGGTCGGGGGCCTGGTCGGCGAGGACGTCGATGCCCTCGTGCAGGTAGCGGTAGCCGGTGGCCTGCGAGATCCCGGCGTCGCGCGCCAAGCAGTGCACGCAGCCGCGCTCCCGGAACCAGCGCAACACCAGCACAGCCTGCCGGAACGGCCCGAGCGCCCGCGAGCCCCGCGGAGTGCCGATCCGGCGACGGTGCGCGGCCAGCAACCGGGCGAGGTAGTCCACGACCTGGCGGGGGACATCGAGCGTGGCAACATAGGTGACCAACGTGAAGCCTCCGGTGGTTACGGACATGATCTTGTGGTGAGACCTGTCCTACCAGGGGCTTCACGGCAGTTCCGACTCAGGTGCACCACAACAGGGGCCAACAGTGCAGGAGCTCAGTTCCGCGGTCGTGCTCGTCACGGGCGTCATGGCGTCCGGAAAGTCCACCATCGCCCAGCTGCTGGCCGAGCGGCTCCCTCGCTCTGTGCACCTGCGCGGCGACGGCTTCCGGCGGATGATCGTGTCCGGTCGCGAGGAGTTCACGCCCCAGCCGACCGCTGAGGCAAGGGCGCAGCTGCGACTGCGCTACCAGGCATCCGCTGCGGTCGCAGACCTGTACGCGCAGGCGGGATGGACGGTCGTCGTCCAAGACGTTGTTCTCGGCGAGCACCTGGACGCCTACCTTGACGCCGTGACGACGAGGCCCCTGTATCTGGTCGTCCTTGCCCCCCGCCCGGAAGCAGTCGCAACGCGTGAGGCCGGCCGCCACAAGAACGGCTACGGTGGCCCCTGGACGGTCGACATCCTCGACGACGCACTACGCCAGGACACCCCGCGCCGCGGGCTCTGGCTGGACACGTCGAACCAGACACCCCACCAAACCGTGGATCAGATCCTCGCCGACCTCGCCACATCTCGCATTGTCGGCTGAGAGAGCCCATCACAAGGTCGCTGAGAAAACCTCAGTGACCACCGGTCAGCCATCGGTGTAGCTGGGTGTGCGTGGGAGACTCGCGTTCTCGTCAGCACGTCGCTGCCTGAGGCGAGGCCCACTTTGCTGAGGTCCTTTGATCCACAGCCGCTCACGGCCGCAGAGTTGACCTCCCTGCCTGCCCCGCCTCCGCTGACAGAGAGGGAGATTAGGAGGCTCGGTGGGGCAGGGGTAGCACGCATCCTCCGCAACTGGGTTGCCCACGGGCTAACGCCTCCTCCGCCTCTGCCGACGGAATTGGAGAGAAGCATGTGGTCACACCTGCGGCACGAAGCAGCTGAGGTGCGACGCCGGCTCGACGAGTTGGACTAGCTCCAGGACTTCACCGATGGCCCGGGGGTGCCGGTGGGGCGGGCCCAATGGCGCGTATGGCTCCCAAACTGCACTACCTGCCCACAGCCTTGATCGGCGGCTTCAGCGTGCCGGAGGCTGGCCGGGCGGTCGGCCTCCCAGCAGACCCGTCCTCAGCGGTGGGCCTCTGACGTGTGAAGTTGTCCTGTCCGACCATTGTGGCCTTCCAGGTGTCCCCAGTATCCGTTGACCTGGTAAGTAGCCAGGTGGTGAAGATCTGCTCTTCACCCGGAAGGTACTGTCCGCTCCAAGTGGTAACCGAGGCTGCGTCGCTGTGCTCGTTGCGCCGGGCAACCGTCCAGCCGAGAGCGATGCCGTGGGCCGACTCCTCGGCTCCGTTGTGGCGTCCTGTAAGTGGGTACTGGCCGGCCACGTCACCGACATCCGCCAAGGGCGACGTCAGCGTGGCCTCCCAGGAGAAGTGCGCCACCACCAGCTACGCCACCCCGCCCGGCGGCAACCCGATGATGCGCTCCTACCCGGACGAGATCCTCGCCGTCGCCGGCCCCTGCGGCACCACACCGGGTACGAGCACCACCATCTCCGACAAGCTGCTGTTCTACGATGGCGACGGCACCGTCGCCAACCCCGGAACATTCGGCCACCTGAGCACCACCGGCGACCTGACCGCCACCCAGGTCATCACGGGCTACAGCGGCGCAACCCCCGCCTACCGCACGACGCAGGCGACCGCCTACGACACCTACGGGCGCGCCACCCAGGTCCAGGACGCGGCCGGCAACACCACCAAGACCACCTTCACCCCCACCACCGGGCAACTCCCTACCCAGGTCGTCACCACCAACCCACGGAACTGGTCCACGACGTCGGCCATGGACCCGCTGCGCGGCCTGACCACGACCAGCACGGACCCCAACGGCCGCACCACCACCATCGCCTACGACGCACTCGGACGCCGCACCGCGCTGTGGCTGCCCGGGCGCTCCACCTCGGACAGCGCCAGCAGAACCTTCACCTACGCCGTCAACGGCACCGCACCCGCCACCGTCACCACCAACACCCTGCGCGACGACGGCACCTACAACACCGCCATCGCCATCTACGACGGCATGCTGCAGCTGCGCCAGACGCAGTCCACCACAGCCAAAAACCAGGCCGGGCGGCTGATTTCCGACACCTTCTACGACAGCCACGGCTGGGCACGGAAGGCCAACGGTTCCTACTACGAGAGCAGCACCTCCCCGACGACCACCATGTGGGTCGCCGCCGACAACCAGGTGCCCTCGCAGCAGGTCACCGTCCACGACGGTCAGGGACGCACGACCGCGACCCAGCTGTGGTCCATGGGTGCGCAGCAGTGGCAGTCCACCATCGCGTACCCGGGCGTCGAGCGCACCGACACCACTCCCGCATCGGGGGGCACGGCGACCTCGTCCTTCACTAACGGCATCGGCCAGACCACCGCAACCTGGGCGTACAACGACACGGCCACGCCGACCGGCAAGGCCTCCGACGCGGTGGTCACCAGCTATACCTACACACCCGCCGGTCAGGTCGCCACGATGAGCGATAACGCGGGCAACAACTGGAGCTACAGCTACGACCTGCTGGGGCAGGAGACCAAGCAGACCGACCCCGACACCGGCACCTCGACGTTCGACAAGTACGACAATCTCGGCAACCTGCAGCAGACCACCGACGCACGCGGCCAGACCCTCTCGTACACCTTCGACGCCCTGGACCGTAAGACCGCCGAGTACTCCGGCGCCTGGTCCGCGACCCCGGACCCGGCCAAGGAACTCGCGTCCTTCAGCTACGACACCCTGGCCAAGGGATACCCCACCTCCTCGACCCGCTACGTCGGCGGCACGAGCGGAGACGCCTACACCCAGGCCGTCACCGGCTACACCACCGACTACCGGCCCACCGGCGCCTCCACCACGATCCCGACGTCAACCGGGTTCCCCAGCAACGGCACCGGCAGCAACTCCAACACCTACACCGTCACGTACCACTACAGCCCGATCATGGGGCTGCTCTCCGAGACCGACTACAGCGCGGACGGCGGCCTTCCCTCCGAGACCGTCGGCTACGGCTACGACCTGCAGGGCCTGCTCGACGGATTCGGCGGCAAGAACACCTACCTCGACACCACCGACTACACCCCGCTCGGCCAGGTGACCGACACCCGGTGGGGGCTGTACGGCGAACAGGTCGAGCCGCAGTTCTCCTACGACGGCGCCACGGGCCGCGTCACCCAGTCCAAGGTCAACCTGCAGACCAGCGCCACCTCCGCACTGGACATCACCGACTACCGCTACAACCAGGCAGGGGACATCACCGCCGTCTCCAACGCCCAGTCCGGCGGCACCACGGACACCCAGTGCTTCACCTACGACCACCTGAACCGGCTGACGACGGCCTGGACCGACACGGCAGGTGTGACCTCGTCCGGGGTCGGCAGCACCGGAGGATGTACGACCGCCACCCCGGCGGCCTCGACCGTCGGCGGCCCGGCCCCGTACTGGCAGTCGTACACCTACAACGCGCTGGGCGACCGCACCCAGCAGGTGCAGCACGACACCTCCGGCAACACCGCGAACGACGTCACCCAGACGGCGACCTACCCGGGCAACGGCACGTCCGCGGCCACCCTGGCGAACGCCGCCACCAAGATCACCACCACCGGGCCGGGCGGCACGGCGACGATGACGCCGGCCTACGACAACGCCGGCAACACCCACACCCGTACCGTCACCACCTCGGGCCCGCTCGTCTCCGGCATGACCCGCTCGGGCACGAAGCTGTGCGTCGACGACTCCTCCTCCGGCACCACCGACGGCAACAAGATCGACCTCTGGACCTGCAACGGCTCCGGCGCGCAGCAGTGGACGATCGGCACCGACGGCACCGTGCGCGTACTGGGCAAGTGCCTCGACGCATCGGGCAACGGGACCACCAACGGCACCAAGACCGACCTGTACACCTGCAACGGCGCCGCCGGCCAGCAGTGGAAGGCGGGTGCGAACGGCTCGCTGGTCAACACCGCCTCCGGCAAGTGCCTGGACGATCCGTCGTCCTCGACCACCAACGGCACGCAGCTGCAGATCTGGACCTGCAACGGAACGTCGGCGCAGCGCTGGACGAACCTGACGGCGGGCACCGTTCTGCCCGGCGCCGCGCAGTCCTTCTCCTACGACGCCGAGGGCCGCACGGCCTCGGTGACCACCCCGTCCGGCGGCAAGGACCAGACCACCGGCTACCTCTACGACGCCGGCGGCAGCCTGCTGCTGCAGACCACACCCACCAGCAAGATCCTCTACCTCTTCGGAGGCGCCGAACAACTCACCCTCAGCACCGGCGCGGGAACAGTCACGGGACAGCGGTACTACCCCGGCCCGGACGGCATCACCGAAGTACGCTCCTCCGACGGCACGCTCACCTACGACGTCTCCAACGCTCAGGGAACGGCGACGGAAAACCTTGCCGTGTCCAATCTGGCGGTCACCCGCCGCTACTTCGACCCCTACGGCAACCCCCGCGGCCCCCAGCCGACAACCTGGGCCGACAACCACGGCTACCTCGGCAAACCCGCCGACCCCACCACCGGCCTCGACCTGCTCGGCGCCCGCAACTACGACCCCGTCCAGGGCCGTTTCCTCACCGCCGACCCCCTGATGGAGGCCGGCGACCCCAACCAGATGAGCGGCTACTCCTACGCCGCCGACAACCCCAGCACCGGCAGCGACCCCACCGGCCTGCGCCTGGCCTGCGGCGAGGGGGACGACCCGGCCTGCCCCAAACACGGCTCAGTCGGCGGAACGGACGACTCTCCAACCACCAGCGGGGGAGGAAGCGGCGGCACCACGACCTCCAGCGGAGGCACCACAGCGGCTCCGTCCGCTGCCCCAACCTGCAACGTCGGGTCGAAGTTCGGCTGCGATGTCGTCGACGCCCAGCAGATGGCGGAAAACGGGCCGCCGACGTCGGGAACTCTCCGCGACTTCATTGCCGGCGTGCTCGACAAGTTCATCAACCAAATTGAGCAACTCAACCCCGGCTGGGCGATGGCCAACCTCCCCCATGATGTGGGGAATGGCATGGCCCCGGGCAGCGGGGGCCCGCCGACGTACGTACAGCCACGCAACGTGGTGGCGCACACCGTGCACGCGCACACCAACACGGATGCGTACAGGGCCGGCGAAGCCACGACCGTCCTGCTGGAGTTTGCTGCCAGCGGAGGCGACGATGCCCCCGAGGCAGCCGTCTCCGCCCTGGCCGGTGCCCGCGACACCCAGGACGGCCTTGCGGCCGCGGCCGAGGTCAAGAACGTCGTCAGCGAGACCACGGAAGAAGCGACAGCAACCGCCGCAACTCCCAGCCGACCCGACACCGGGGCCTCCGGCACCGGCGAGGGTGGCTGCAGCTTCAGCCCGTCCACCCGCGTGTTGCTGGCACACGGTAAGACCAAGGCAATCGCTACGGTCAAACCCGGCGACAAGGTAGAAGCCGGCGACCCGACAACCGGCAAACACCGAGGCCCCCGCACCGTCCAGCACGTGTGGATCAACCACGACCACGACCTGCTCGACGTCACGATCCACACCAAGGACGGCCACACCGCCACCCTTCACACCACCGCCAACCACCCCTTCTGGGACGACACCACCCACAGCTGGGTCCCCGCTGGCCAGCTCCACCACGGGGATGCCCTCAACACTGCCGCCGATGGCCATGTCTACGTCACCGCTACCCGCGCCACCCCCGGTGCGGAAAACTGCTGGAACCTCACTGTCCAGCAACTCCACACGTACTATGTGGTGGCGGGCGGCATCCCGATCTTGGTCCACAATTCCAATGGTCCGGATAGTTGCCCGGTACTGGGAGCTGCACGAGCGGCGGCTGATACGGCATCGACAATCACGCCGGGTAAGGCGAGACCGGCAGTGGCAGAGGCTCTTCAGCTGCCGGGGGGTCAGATCTATTCGAGTCCTAGCATTCGTGGTGTGGCTCCCGAGCTTCACCCCGACGTTCAAGCCATTCTGGATGATATTCCTGAGGGCGAACGAGGCGTTGGTCATGGAAGATGCGGGCTGGCAGTGTGCGTATCGGATGCTCTGGGCGATGGATTCAACCCAGCCGGATCTCGTGCTGCGGCGGTTATCGTGCGAAGTTCGACCGATAATCCAATGCATGGAATGTCTGTCGGGCCATGTGATAGTTGCGTAGCCCTCGAAGACGCATTCGATATCACGTTTGAGGGGATAGGGTAGTGAACGATCTTTCGCCTGAGTCGCGGACAGTCCTCCGCGATGCTGGATGGCACGCAGGAAGGCAGGTAGATACGTCGTCGTGGGTGGCTGCCCTGGGGGTGGCTGGGGTGGTCGCCCACGATGCGGCTCGGGCCTTCTTGGCCGAATTTGGCGGCCTTGTGGTCGACATCTCGGGCCCCGGAGTCAATCGGGCGCGTGAGCCTTTCGAACTTGACCCGCTTCTGTGCTCCGGCGAAGAGGACAGGTTCCTCGAATGGGGCGAAGAGATTGGGAAGTCGCTCTTCCCAATCGGAGTCCTTGATATGGGTCGATACTTCCTCGGCATTGACGAGCAGAGCGAGATCTATCTGATCGAAACGTGGGTCGCCAGTTTTGGCCGAATGCCACAGGCTATGGACAATCTCATCAGCGGCGTGCGTCCTACGGTTATCAGCGAAGGATGAATTGAATCCCGCTTGGCTTGCGTTCCCTGGTTCGGCCTTGGAGGCCCAACTGTAGAAGCCAACTCAATCGTCTGGGAAACGGTCAGAGGCCCCGCCGGATTTTGTTTCTGGTGGGGCCTCTGCAGTGTCTGACGGCAGTAGTTGACGGCAACGTCAGCGGACGGCTGCTGCACAAGTCGGCGGATCGTCGCCCTCGCTGCCCTCGGCGGTGGGCTTGGTGAGGTGGCCGAGGAGGTCGATGGCCTGGCGCTGGAGGCGGAGGCGGACGTGCGCATAGACCGTTGCGGTCACCCCGATGTGGGCGTGGCCCAGGAGCTCCTTGATGACGGCGAGCTCGACGCCTTGCTCTAGGAGCAGCGTCGCGGTCGAGTGGCGGAGGTCGTGGAACCGGATCGGCCGCAGGTTCGCCTCGTGGAACAGCGCGTTGAAGTGCCGGGTGAGGGTGGCGGGTTCGATCGGGTGCCCGTCCGGGCGCGTGAAGACGAACCCGCTGTCCTGCCAACCCATGCCAGCCCGGTCTCGCTCCCCGACCTGACGCTTGCGGTGCGCGCGAAGGGAGGTGACGCAGGAGGCCGGCAGGACGATGCGCCGCTCGGAGCTGATGGTCTTGGTCGGTAGACCGGCCAGGCCGCCGCTCCGCGTTCGCTGGAGGGTGCGGCGGATGCTGGCGGTGCCGCCGCCGAGGTCGAGGTCTTCCCACCGGAGCCCGAGGAGGCGAGAGTTTGTTCGGTGAGGCGAGCCTGACCAGACTCCTCATTCAGATACGCCACAGGGCGAACGTTGCTTGATGCGGCACTAGCCACGGCAGACGACTGGCCCCGGATGGTTCTCCTTCCCCCCGGGGCCCTGCTGTGTTTGTAAGCACTTCTAAGTCGGTTCTGGCACAGATCTTGGGGAGCGGTCGCGGAGAGTCATCTCGGTGTTCGATTGCGAGGGATCGGATCCGCATGAGACCGCGTACGCCCCACCATCTGACGGGCGGGAGTGACGCTCCATCAGGTCTGCTGTTGACCCCGCCACGGTCGGCCGTAGCCGGTGACGGTGCTGGTCATGCAGGCCGACGCAACGTTCTGGTACTCGCTCGTGTTCGACGGCATCGACGATGTGGATGTCGATGTGGTGACCGCCGCCTTCGGCACGGCGTACGCACTCCGGCGAAAGAAGTGGATTCAGACGAGCTGGAGGTCCGCCTCGAGGGCTGCCAGGTCGATGCCGTTGACCTCGCCTGCTTCTTTGAACTCCTGGGAAATGATGGCCCAGGCCTCATCCGCATAGGTGGACCACCAGCTCCAGGCGACGGGCTGCACCGCGCCCCAGGTGATCGCGTAGAGCCAGTTGGCGTCGTAGCCCAGCAGCGGGATGGCGTGCCCGCCCACGATCGGCTGTTCCTGCCAGCCGGCATCCAGTGTCCAGGGCTTGCGATCGGCGAACTGCTGCTGCGCGTTTGCGGGCACCTGGATTCCGGCGTAGGCGCCACCGAACAGGTAGATGGCCTGCTTGAGGGCGGTCAGCTCATGGACGTTGACCGGCGCGTAGGCGACCACCCGGTTGTCCCACAGACCGGCACGCTGCCAGGCCTTGAGGACGTGAGCCTCGACCAGGCCGCTGTCATTGCCCCTGGTGAGCTTGAAGTACTCGTCCACGACCTGCTGCTCGGTGGGCACCAGGTCGTTCGTCCCGGTCTGGGCCTCCCAAGACTGGATCATGTGGGCTGCTGCGGCCATCGTGCAGTCGCCGTACTGGTTGTTGCCGTCCATCGGCCAGTTGCTGACCTTGCCCTCCCAGTCCACAGAGGGCGGCGGATCGGGCAGCGGAGTCCTTGCGTAGACCGTCAGTTCCTTTAGAGCAACCGGGAACTGAGGAAGGAGCTTTCCGAGCTTTCCTGCTACGCGAGCCATCATTACTCCCCACATGGTGAGTGAACTGCTGGTAGATCTTTGACTTCCGGCGGCGCCTCCGGCCCGCGCTCTCGGGCGGGACGTGGGATCGATCTTGATGAGATGGCGACGCCCTCCACTGCGGCAGTCCTCAGTAGGTCGACAGCCTGTCGAGGGCGGGAGGGCCAGGTGATGCCGGGTGTCGTCCTTGAAGCGGGAAGTCTTCAGCCCTGCCACAGGTCGCGCTGCCGTGCTGTTTGTCGCCATGCGTCGCTTGGGCACCAGCGAATACCGCCGCGCCAAGCCGACCACATGTCCCGGTGGACCGCGCCTTGCGCAAGCCTGCGGCGCGCTGCGTTGAACCTAGAACGCGCCCATCGGGTCGCTGTCAGCTTGACCCTGCCGCGAGGCCGCTACTGAAGTCCCTTTTATCCCTTTTCCTGGATTTTTTCACTCCGACACCAGACCTGTCCAGTGGGACAGAAGCAACAAACAGCCCACAGGGGCGTGCGGGGGAGCCTGGAAGGCGCTCGTTGGCACTGCTGCGGCTGGCGCGCACCCAGGCGGATCCCCATGTGTCCGGCGAGCTCTCCATGACCGCGGTCACCGGCGCTTATGTCTGCTTTCGAGGCGTAGGCAATCAGGTGCCATGCTGCGGTGGCGGGGGTCAGTCCCGGCGTGGCAGGCCGCGGGCACGGCTGATCATCTCCTGCCAGAATGCGCGGATGCCGCTGTAGGCGACGGACGCCGGGCGGCCGCCCGGACGGTGCACCCGCTGCTGACGGCTGAACGCCTCGGTCAGCTCGGCTCGAATGCCGGCGGTGCCCTTCGGCGGGTACGGGCACAGGCGGAACTCGCAGGAGTCGGCGCAGGCGTCCCCTGGCAGCGGGGTGTCGGCCCCGCCGACCGTCAGCCGCAGGTTGAGCGTGCTGCGGTCGACACCCAGACAGGGCGGCAGGTCGCTGCGGGCCGTCCTCTGGAGGTGGCGCTCGCGTTCGTCCGGCGCGGTGCCGCGGTCTGCGAGGGTAAGCAGCAGGATCACGTCGGCGACCAACTGCCGGGCTTCAGGGACCAGCGCCACCCAGCCGGTCGAGCGGGGGATCCACAGTCCGCGCCGCTCGATCGGCACGTTCGCCCGGGAACCCACCTTACTGAGCACCCCGGCCTCGTCGATCCACAGGAACTGCTCGGGTGCGCCCTCGTCCATCGCCCGTACTGCCAGGCTGGCGGCGCGGGCGACGAACGGGTGCAACTCGTTGCGGCCCGGCACACCGTGTTCGTTGATCAGCTCGCACCACTGGCGCACGGTGTCCGCCGGGTGCGAGCCGTGTCCCTGGCTCGCATGATGCCGCCCGGTCTCGGACAGTGTCCACAGCGCCAGCGCCTGCAGCAGGGTCAGCTGGGTGAACCAGAACCGGCTGTGCTTCAGCATCCCCAGGGCTGCCTCGGCCAGCACCGCACGGGCCCACTTCGGGGCGTCCGGATGCGACGGGCCTCGGTTCGCCGCGAACTTGAAGCCCTGTGCCAAGGCGATCTCGAAGGAGGCAGTGCGGCACAGCAGTCCGCGGTCGGACCGTCCCCACCCCTGCAGCCACCCCGCCAGCTGCCGCCAAGAATCCGGGGGTTCCCCCGGCGTCGGTCCCACCAGCAGCGGAGTCACCCATGCGCAGATGACAAGCCCGTTCCACTGCTGCTCGGTGCTGCTGGTGAGCACCTCCGTCCCGGCCGTCCAGGCCTCACAGAGCTCCGGCAGGAGTTCTGCGCGGGCGTCCGCCCCGCCCGCGCCGAGCTCCTGGGCGATGGTGAAGCGGACCTGGTAGCACCGCTCCTTACAGCCGATCGTGTACAGCTGCCGGTAGGCCGAGCGGACCTTTTCTCCCAGTCGACGGTCGCCCTCGCGGACCGAACGCTCGGACAACGCCCGGGCCGCTGCGCCGAAGCACCCCACCAAGCGCAACTTGGCCGACTCCAAGCTCCGCTGGTCGCTGGCTGCCGCGACATTGTCCCATCGCTCATTGAGCCGCTCCGCGATCTGCCCGATCTTCGGGTCAGCGGTGCTGCAGTCGATCTCGAAGGCGGCTGCGAAGGCGTCGACGAGTTTGATCGCTCGAGCCTCATCGCAGCTGTCAGCACGACCCAGCAGACGCTGGACCATGGCCTGGCCATCGAGTCGGCGCGGCGGGTCGGCCCGTGAAGCCAGCACGGCGGCGATCAGAAACTCCCGCCCGGGGTCGTCCTGGCACAGCGGATCGTTGAGGTCCTGGCTCAGGTAGTCCTCCGAATCGGCCAGCACTTCGGGCAGCACCAGCGAGCCCAGGAAGGCCTGAACGATGCTGTGCTGGAAGCGGATGCCACGCGGATGCACCTCCACGAGCTCCAACTGCTCGCCCACCGCCGCAGCCGCCAGCAGGTCGGAGCTCGACACGGTGCGGCCCAGTTCCTTCTCCAGCCACTTCCTGAGCACGTGGTACGGGCTTGGCGGCGCGGTACGGCTCGGCGGCTCCGGTACTGGGCCGAGGAAGTCGCTGAAGCCGACGTCCAGGGTGTCCTTACGCAGCCCGACACAAGCCAGCGCGGACAGCGTCGCCATCGCCCGGGCGCGCTGCTGGGCGTCCAGCTGCGCCTCGGGGAACAGGTGGCCGGCGACTAGGGCCTGCCGCCAGGTGTCCAGCAGTTGCCACCGCAACCGGGCCCGGTCGGCGTGCCGGGTGTCCAGCGGGTGCTCCACCCACCGGGAACCGGTCCGGTCCAGGCCGACGCGGTGCAAGGTGCTGGCGATCCGCAGGTAGATCGGTGACTCGGTGACCTCGGCCGTGGTCACGACCCAGTCCAGCCTGCGTTGGTCCTCCCCGCTCGCCCCGGAGCCGGCGAGGTAGTCCAGCGCGGCCTGCTCACTCAGCGGTTCCAGCTCCATGGTGACGGCCGCTACGGTACGTAATGCCTCATGCGGCCGGGCGGTGATGACCAGCGGGAGGTCGTTTTCGCAGGCCCGGCGGACTGCAAGCCGGATGACGTTGTCGCGGTTGTTGACGTCACCGCTCTGCAGGCACTCCTCCAGACCGTCGGCAAGTACCACCACCAGATCGTCGCGGCACAGCCGCCGCCACACCTTCTCCCCCTCGCCGTCCGAGTACAGCCTGGGCTGGACCTGCGAGATGAACCGGTGGTAGGCCAGCTTCCGGAAGTCCAATGCTTCCGGCTCCTGGACGTCCCGCAGCCGGAGCGGCACAGGGACCGCGCCGCGGTCCGCGAGCAGCTTGGTCAGCTGAACCAACACGGCGGTCTTCCCCGCGCCCACCCCGCCCACCAGCAGGTGTGGCCGGCGCAAATCGGGGTCGTGCAGGCTGTCCGCGAGTACCTGACACAAGTCGTCCCGGCCGACCACCGGAGGGGTGAGCCGCCCAGCGGTCTCCACCAGGTCCTCCGGGCACTGCCGAGCTCTGGTCATCATCGGCCGCCGGACCGTGCGCACCCGCCAGATAACAAAGAACGCATAGGCCAGCGCCAGGGAGAGGATCGGTGCCAGGAACCCGGAGGCGAAGGAGCAGGAGAGCGCGTTGTCCTGGCACCTCTTTTCGAGGGCCGCCAGCCAGGCGACCGGCTTGAACGCAGCCAGCGCGACCGCGAAGACGAAGTAGAGCGACCAGGCCAGGGTCATCAAAGCCAAGCCCGCCGCCAGGCAGGACTGCAGCATCACCAGTGGGAAGTACCGAGCGTGATACTCGCGCCTCAGCCATGCCAGGGCGCCGCCCAGCCTACGCGGGAGTCGAAGGTCCATTCCCTTTCTTCTACCACGCATCACTTTGTCGATGACCCACCAGGAGGGTGAACTCGCCGCTTTCTGGCAGGCCCAGGATGAATCCCAGAGCGAAGGTGAATTTCGGTCAATGGAAAGTCCCAGAGGGTGATCAGGCGGAAGAGGAGTTCGAGGAGGAGGGGGAAAGGTACAGTAAGGCGAGACCCGGTAGCGAGAGGAGGACGTTTGGGCATCGACCTTGAATAAAGACCCAGCCAAGGGGAGTTGCTCTCGCTGCCGGGATTATTCGGTAAGTCGAGTATTGGGGCCTGTGAATTTCCTGCTGCTGGGAGAGTTCGGTAGCGTAGTAAGCCCTTGTGGCGCCTGCGTCCCTGGTCCGCTTCTCGGTCCGGGAGATGTGCAATGCGGGCAGACGGCTGAGCGCGACGGAAGGGAATTTGGCATAGAGCTCCATCGGCGTGGTATCGCGGGCAGGGCCGAGCCGGGATTCCTAAGTCGGTGAATTTTCACATGAGCTGACGGGTGCTTATCTGCTTTCCGTCGGCCGTCCAGGGGAAAAGTCATGATGATCGTTACTGTGCCCGATGGTCGGGGAGCCGTTCCGGTGCCGGACGATTTGCAGCACTAAATAGACGACATCCCGTAAGTCTGTGTTGGGTCATGGCCGGGCTGGATTTGGGCCGAGATGGATGCTTACCCGGCGAGGGTCAGGTTGTGCAGTCGGGCCACGCCGAGGACGGCTTGGTGAACGCCGTCGCCGCGTAGTCGACGGTCGCGGAGGATCTTGTAGGTTTTCATCCGGGGGAAGGCGTCTGCGACACCGGCCCTTGCTTGGCGTTGGACAGTGTTGTCGGCCTGCTGCTCAGGTGTGGGTGGTCGGTCTTTGCGCGGCCAGCGCGGGATGAGCGCAGGGGTGCCGCGATAGCCGCCGTCGCCGAGTACGAGCGCCTTCTTCACAGCACGGTCCACGCCGGATTCCCGGTAGGCGTGGGCGGGCGTCGTGACGGTTGCCGGGCACGGGCCGTCCGGCCGCTACGACCAGCCGGGTGTTGGCGTCGATGATGACCTGGTGGTTGGTGGAGTAGCGGCGCCTGGTGCGAGTGCGTATCTGCCGTCACGGCGACCCGCTCTCTGCCGAGGAGGTCGCGCTGCGCGAGAGCCTCATCGCCCAGCGCGCTCAGCTGGACGCCGACGTGGTGTGGCGATATTGAGTCTCGGTCAGGGACGGCCGACTGACAGGTAGGTGAAACCGGCCTCGCGCATCCGCGCCGGGTCCAGCAGGTTGCGGCCGTCGAAGAGCACCGGGCGGCACATCGTGTGGGCGGCTTCCTGCCAGGGCAGTTCCTTCAGCTCGGGCCACTCGGTGACGATGATCGCCGCGTCCGCGCCCTCCAGCGCCGCCAGAGCGCTCTCGTGCCGGGTGGCGGCCTGCCAGGGCTCCGCTTCGGTGATGCGGGCCAGCGGATCCCAGCAGTGCACCTCGGCGCCTTCGGCCAGCAGGCGGGAGGCGATCACGATACTCGGGGCCTCGCGCATGTCATCGGTGCCCGCCTTGAACGCCACACCGAGCAGCGCGATCCGCTTGCCGCTGAGGGTCCCGATCAGGGCCTTCAGGCGCTGGATTGCCCGGCGCGGCTGAAGGTTGTTGACCTCGATGACCGCGTTCAGTAGCTGCAGGTGGTGGCCGTTGTCGTTGGCGAGCGATTTCAACGCGAGCCCGTCCTTGGGGAAGCATGAGCCGCCCCACCCCAGGCCAGCGCCCAGGAAGTGCGAGCCAATCCTGTGGTCCAGGCCGACCGCCTCCATCACCAGCCGCACGTCTGCGCCGGTCAACTCGCACACGGTCGCGATCTCGTTCGCGAAGCTGATCTTTGTCATCAGCAGGGCGTTGCTGGTGAGCTTCGCCAGCTCGGCCGAGCGCACGTCCATCCGCACGATCGGCCCCTCGACACCCCGGTGCAGGTCGGCGATCAGCTCGAACGTGGCCTGGTCGTCCGCCCCGATGACCACCCGGTCCGGGTGCAGGAAGTCGTTGACCGCTCGGCCCTCAGCCGTGAACTCCGGGTTCGCGGCGTAGCCGACGTGCGCGAGCCCGGCGGTAGCCAGTACCTGCCGGACCCGCTCGCCGGTGCCGATCGGCACGGTGCTTTTGACCGCCACCGCCCTCAGGCGGCTGGCCGTTTTGAGATCGTCCACCACCGACCACACGCGCGACAGGTCCGCGTCCCCGGCCGGACCCGGTGGGGTGTCCACGCACACGTAGGCGACCTCAGCCATGGCCAGCGCCTTGGCCGCGTCCAGGGTGAACGACAGCCGTTCGGCGTTGCGGGTGATCAGCTCACCCAGCCCAGGCTCGTGGAACGGGACCGCAGCGCGACACACCAGGTCGATCCGATCGGGGTCGATGTCGCGCACCACCACTCGGTGGCCCAGGTCCGCCAGGCACGCCCCGGTCACCAGTCCCATGTAGCCCGCGCCGAAAACGGCGACACGATGGGTCGAACAGTCCATTTCACGCAGGCTCCAATCTCGGCAGAGCCAGGTTCCAGCCTCTCGGCAGAACCGGCCGCCGAGGCGCCGGATATCGCAAACCTCAGCGTCAAGCTTCAGCGGCCGGCACCAAGCTGATGAACAGTTACCTTCTAGAAACGGGATGAGGAAGAAGCTCCGATCCTGTAGCCAGCGCAGTACGCCGAGGCAATGACGGAGATCGGCATTTCGGTGAGCGTGCTGGTCAGCGGTACGTGACCGAAGCGTGATGCCGCACCAGGTTAACCCTGGCCCCGCGCAACTGTCTTGGCAGCCGCTCCCCGTTCCGCCCCGACGGCGACGATTCCCACCGTCGTCTCGCGTGCGCGCAGCAGCCCGGTACAGCGCGACAAACGCAAGCCTCGCCGGTACGTTGAAGTTACGTCCACCTGGACGGTTCCTAGCCCCGGTACCACCGGCCGGCGGTCACCTGCCTCGATGACTCAGGCACAGACGGTAGTCGCACACTGAAGACGGCAGTTCGGCGCATGGGGGAATCATGCACACGAGCCTGGTGATTTCTGCTCACAACGAGGGCCCCGCGCTTTTCCGCACCGTCCGATCCTGTATTCAGGTGCTGGAAGATCTATACGCCGAAATCGTCGTGGCGAACGACGCGTCGGACGACGACTCCGTGGCTGAGGTCGAGCGGAGTCTTCCGGTCGTCCGGACCGTGCACAGCGCACGGCGCCGCGGGGCCTCGCCGACCAAGGCGATGGGAGCCGACGCCGCACGCGGAGACGTGCTGGTGTTCCTCGACGGTCACACCAAGCCAGAGCCAGGCTCGCTGCGGCGCCTGGTCGAGGATGTAGAGCGCACCGACGGGCAGGCGGTGGCCACGCCGCGCCTGTTGAATCTGGACGCCGAGCGATGGATCAACGACCCGCTGCAGGCCGGTCACGGCTACCGATTGGATCTGGGCACACTCGACTGCGGCTGGCTGGACCTGTCGGACATGACGGCCGTCACCTTGGGGCGGCGCAGGCTGTACGAGTCCCCGAGCCTGATCGGATGTGCGTTCGCGATCAGCCGTCAGCTGTACGAAAAATTGTGGGGGATGGATCGGGACATGCTGTTCTGGGGAGTCGAGGATCTTGATTTCGGCCTCAAGTGCTGGCTCATGGGTCATCCGATCCTGCACGATCCGGAGGCCACCATCGGACACCGGTTCCGCCAGTCCTTCGACAACTACGACGTACCGCCGGAGCACTTCCTGGCCAACCAGCTGAGAATGGCGCGCAAGAACTACACCGAAGGCACCTGGCGGCAGTGGCTGGAAGCCACCGCGCAACGCCATCCGGAGGTGTCCGAGGACCTACCGGAGAGCCTGTGGGCGCGTGCCTGGCTTACCTTCGACCGGGCGAAGGTCAGCGCCGAGCAAGAGCGGGCCTACCTGCACGGGAGCCGTAGCCGGGACGAGTTCTGGTACGCCCGCCGCTTCGCCCTTGACTGGCCCTACGTGTCGGAGTTTCCCGCCCGCGCGCTGCCTTTGGAACTGGCGGTCACGCCCAGTGGCGGTCCGCATCCCAGCGGCGGCCCTCGGCCGAGTGGCGGTCCGCGTCCCACCGGCGGCCCGCACCCGACGCCCACCCTGGTCCTGCAGCGCCCGACAGCGGGCCAGACCTTCGCAATCACCGGAAACGCACAGATGCCGACCGTCGTAGCCGAGGCCCGGGTCACCGGAGTGACCCCCGATCCGACCCCCGCCACCGACTTCCACTGGACGGTCCAGATCTCCTTCGACGCCAGCGCCTGCCGGCACGGACCGCACCGGACCATCAACCCGCCGGCCATCACGCAGACCACGCACGGCACCCCGCTGACGATCGCCTTCCCCCTGGTACGTGGCGGACGCCTTGCCATCCAGGTCCAGGCGACGGTCGGCGGCCGCCTGCTGACCGCGCGCTCGCAGCAGCTGTCCATCGTGGGCACCAACCCGCCGGCCGCGACCCTGCACGCGGCGCTGCCCCACGACGTGCTGCGGCGCATCGCCCGCCACGAGTCGGGCTGCCGGCAGTTCGACGCCCAGGCGGACGGAGGCACCTCCGGCTGCCCGCTGTTCAGCGCTGACAACGCCGGCGGGGTGGGCGTCATGCAGCTCACCAACCCCAGGCCCACCGACGACCAGGTGTGGAGCTGGCGGGCCAACGTCACCGCGGGAATCGGACAGTTCACCAGCAAGCTGACCCAGGCTCGCGGCTACCCGGCCCGGGTGCAGGCGACGCACAGCTTCCAGGCCCTGGTGACGGCGTTCAACGCGGCCAGGACCGCCCACGGACTGCCTCCTGTGCAGGTCACCGTGCCCGCCTTCACCTCCAGCGGCTTCGCGGTGGCTCCCGCGCAGCTCGGACAGCTCGAACTGGACGCCATCCGCGGCTTTAACGGCTGGGCCGGGCAGGACGCCTTCGGACTTCCGCTGCACGAGTTCCGGGTCGTGCTGGACGCCGGCGGGGGACTGGTGGTGGACGTGCCGGCCGGCAGCAACAAGGGGACCGCCAGGTGGGAGCGGGTGCCGGCCACCGCGCGGCCGCAGGGAAGCGGTGATCCCGGCTACGTCGACCACGTGCTCGCCGCCGTGCCGTGCTGACCGGGGCGCCGCGAACCATGCGCCCCAGACCCGCCCCCCCACCACCGGTCCGCGGACGCCTCGCCCGCCTGGATGGCGAACTGGCCGTGGTCTCCTGCTACTTCAACCCATGCCAATACGTCACCCGGCGCGCCAACCTGCACGCCTTCCTGACTGGGATGCGCGCCCTGCGGGTCCCTTACCGGATGATCGAGCTGAGCTTCGACGGGCACTTCGAGCTCCCCGCCGACGACCCCTGGCACCTACGCCTGACCGGCCGACACGTGATGTGGCACAAGGAGCGCCTGCTCAACTTGGCGATGGCGACCCTGCCGCCCACGGTGGACAAAGTGGCCTGGGTCGACGCCGACGTCCTCTTCCCCGACCGGGACTGGTATCCCCACGCCTGCGCGCTGTTGGAGTCCTTCGACCTGATCCAGCTGTTCAGCGAGGTCCTCCAGGCTGGCCCCGCCACCGACGGCACGCCGAAGGCGGGGAAGCTACGCGGGCCGGGCATCGCCTGCGCAGTCGGCTCCGACGTGCCCGACCCCTTCCGCTTCCACCTGTCCTTGGCCCAGCCTGGAGTGGCCTGGGCCGCGCGCCGCGAACTACTGGCCGGATCAGGCCTGTTCGACACGATGATCGTCGGCGGCGCCGACACCATGCTGGCGCTGGCCGCCTACGGATACTTCGAGCACCCGCTGGCCCGTCTGCTCCCCGCCCCCCTGCGCGAGTCATGGCGCAGCTGGGCGCTCCAACTGCACCATCGAGTGCAGGGCCGGGTCGGCTGGGTACCGCAGGCCGTCACCACGCTGTGGCACGGCAGCGCCGCCAGGCGCCGCTACTTCGAGCGGTTGCGGATCCTCACCGCCGCCGACTTCGACCCCCGACGCGACCTGGCGGCCGACGGCCAGGGCGTCTTCGCTTGGGCGTCCGACAAGCCCGCCCTGCACGAGCAGGTCAGCGCCTACTTCTACGGTCGCCGAGAGGACAGCGCACTGTGACCGGCCCCACCACCCCGCCGACCGCCTGGCCGACCACCCTGGGCTCGCCACCGCGCCACCGCGCCCAGGCCGATGAGCTGTCACGCTGCGCGGACCGACTGCGCGCCACCGGTCGCGCCGCGCAGGCACAACTCGCCGAGGAGTACAGTGCCCGGGCTTTGTTCGCCCCGGAGGACACCGTACGTGCCCTGCGAGACCGACTCGCTCGACAGCTGGCCCGATCCAGCGACGCGATCGCCGCCGGCCGCCACGGCCCGCTGCAGTACGTGCTCAGGCCCGGCGAGCTTCGCGTCGACGGCAGCCGCGCCTGGCGCACCTGCAACCCCGGCCTGCTCCCCAGCAACCGGTTCACCCGCGACTACGGCGCCGTCGGGAAGGACGACGGCATCGCCGTCTTCCCCGACGAGGACACCGGCTGCCGCGCGCTCGTCGCGTACCTCGGCACCGAGGATGCCCAGGACACCCGGGTGAGCGAGGTCCTCCAGGCCGTGCGCGAGCGCGAGCAGCCGCCCGTAGAGCCCGACGGAGCCTTCGACACCCTGGCCGTGTCCGTGCGACTCGACCCGAACGCCCGGCTGTCCGAGCTGCCTGTCGGCGCCCTGGCGGACCTCGCTGATGCCCTCGCCGCCTGGACCTTTCGCCGCCGCGCCGGGCACCGGCACCTGACCGGCGAGAACTCGGTGCCCACCTGGGCCCGCGATCTGCTCGACCACGGCGAAGCCGGCCCCGGCGGCCACACCGGCCACCGGATCCCGCTGACCGCGCGTCCGGCCGAGCACTACCGCGCCCGCGCCGACATCTGCATCCTCACCTCGTACTTCAACCCGTGCGGCTATCAGTCGCGCCGACGCAACATCCTGTCCTTCCTCCAGTCCTTGCACCGCTCGGGCGCCGCCTGGCGGTGCGTCGAGTGCGCCTTCGGCGACCGGCCCTTCGAGCTGCCGGCCAGCGAGCAGGTTCTTCAGGTGCGCTCGAACAGCGTGCTGTGGCAGAAGGAACGGCTGCTGAACCTCCTGGTTCGCGCCCTGCCCGACAGCTTCAGCAAGCTGGCCTGGATCGACGGTGACGTCTTCTTCTCCGAGCCCGACTGGCTCGCCCGCACCTCCGACCTGCTGACGCAGTACACCGTCGTCCAGCCCTTCACCGAGGTGATCCGTCTGGCCGCTGGCCAGACGGCCTATCACCTGCGCGGCGACGTCCTGCTCTCCTTCGCTCATCTCTTCCACCTAGACCCCGACCCCCTGTCCTGGTCCACCTACGTCGATCACGGCCATACCGGATACGGCTGGGCGGGCCGCCGGGACTGGATCGAGGAGCACGGCCTGTACGACGCCTGCCTGTCGGGCATCGGCGACCACCTGATGGCCCACGCTTTCGTCGGCGACTGGCACAACACCTGCGCGGAGCTGCACGACAGCCCGCTGCGCCGCCACTACCAGACCTGGGCCCACACGGCCTACCCGCACATCCGTAGTGCCCTCGGCAGCCTTGACGGCAGCCTGCTGAGCCTGTGGCACGGCTGGCAGCAGGACCGCAATTACCCCCAGGCGACCCTGCGGCTGCAGGAGCTGTCCTTCGACCCCGACCGGGACCTGCGGGTGGGCGCCGACGGCTGCTGGGAGTGGGCCCGGCCCCGCGCCGACCTCAAACGCTGGGCGGGCGACTACTTCCAACTCCGACGGGAGGATGGCACTCCATGAACTGGCCCACCACCGTCGACGCCTACGTCCAGGCCGCCGAGCGCAGCGGCTACGTCCTGGGCGACGACGGTGTGCCCGTGTCGCTGCACCCCGTCAGCATCGACCGCAAACAGGGCGACGTGCTGCGCCGCACCGTGCTCGCCGAAGGCGCGCAACGCACCATCGAAACCGGCATGGCCAACGGCATTTCCACCCTGTACCTGTGCGACGGCCTGCGACGCAACGGTCTCACCGGCACTCGCCACGTGGTCCTCGATCCCCACCAGGCGAACCGCTACCACTGCGCTGGGCTGCGCGCGGTCCGTACCGTCGGCCTTACCGACCTGGTCGACTTCCGCCCCCGCGACTCCAGCCTGGAACTACCGCGCCTGGTCGGCGAGGGCCGCAGCATGGACCTTGCCTTCGTCGACGGCGACCACCGCTTCGAGGGAGTCTTCGCGGACCTCCACTATCTCGACCGGCTGATCCGCGGCAGCGGTCTGGTCCTGGTCGACGACTACAACCTGCCGGCCGTGCGCGACGCGATCGCCTACTTCGTCGCTAACCTGGACTGGACCCTTGAGGGGGAGGTGCACCGCATCGCCGTCCTGCGGCGTCCGCACCGCACGTGCTCCCGCCCCTGGTACGCCTACGTGCCCTTCCAGGCGTGACCGGGCCACCGAGCACAGAGCGATGGGCGGTTCACGCCGCCGGGTGATCCCGAAACCAGGCGATGGTCCGCGCGAGTCCCTCCCGGGCGTAGGTCCGCGGCTCCCAGCGGAGCTTGCCGCGTGCTAGGGTAATGTCCGGGCAGCGCACCACCGGGTCGTCGATCGGACAGTCGACGAACGCGACACCGGACCGCGAGCCCGTCAGATCGATCACCAGATACGCGAGTTCGATCATCGTGAACTCGACGTCACTACCGATGTTGACCGGTCCGGCCAGCTCCGAGTCGGCCACCGCCAGGATGCCCGCAACGGTGTCGTCGACATAGGTCAGCGCACGCGTCTGTCGACCGTCCCCGGTCACCGTCAACGGCTGCCCCGCCAACGCCTGGCGAATGAAGGTCGGCACCGCGCGCCCATCGTGGGAGCGCATCCGCGGACCATAGGTGTTGAACAGCCGTACGATCGCCGTGTTCACGCCGCACGCCCTCGCCGTCGCGGTCGTCAGCGCCTCGGCGAACCGCTTCGCCTCGTCGTAGACGCTGCGCGGACCGACCGGATTGACATTGCCCCAGTATCCCTCGCTCTGCGGATGCTGCTGCGGATTGCCGTACACCTCCGAGGTCGACGCCAGCAGGAACCGGGCGCCGTCCCGTTGAGCCAGGGCCAGAGCATGACGCGTCCCCAGGCTCCCCGCCTCCAGGGTGTGCACCGGAAGCCGTAGATAGTCCGCGGGCGACGCGGGCGACGCCAGATGGAACACCACATCCGTGTGCCGTGCCACCTCAAGACCCTCGGCGACGTCGGCGCACTGCACGAAGAAGCCGGGATGCTGCGCCAGATGGGCGATGTTGGCGGGCGAACTCGTGCAGTAGTCGTCCACGCAGGTCACCTGGTACCCCCGGCCCAGTAACGCCGCGCACAAGTGTGATCCCACGAAGCCGGCGCCGCCGGTCACCACCGCATGCGTGCCGTGCCGTCCCGCCATGCTCATCACGGACCTCCCGCACTGCCACGCGTGTCGGTGCCGTCCTCAGCAAAGGCCACCGCGGCCATGAGTTCCCGTAACAGGACCAGTATCGGTGAACGGCGCCTCACCTGGCGACCGGGGAAGACAGCATCAAGCACGCGGAGGCGTTCGGGCTGGAAGCGGCCGTGGGCTGTGAGGCTCGACCGCGAAGCTCAGCCAGCTGTGCGCAGGGCTCCGTCAAGTTCCGTGATTGCGTGGAGAGTTGGCGATCAGCCGGTAGGGTCGGATAGCAGGGCACGGGGGTTCGTGATCATTTTGGTGTCGACCTCGATTCTTCTAAGGGCTGACGGGGGCGTCGTGAGCGGCTGGCTGCCCGATATGTCCCGCGTCGTGTCGGGACTGGCCGTCGCGTGACGCTGCGGGTCGTCGGGTCCCACGGGCCCGAGGGTGGTGCGATGCTCTCCTCTGCGGCGTCGTCGGGGCGGTGGCCGACCGTCAGATGAGGGCCGGCAGCTGGGCGACCCGCTGCCAGGCGGTGGTGAATGTGATATCCACCACAAGGTCATGACCGAGGCGGCTACTCGGCGTCACCACCGACTACGGACCAGAGCCGAAGACCATACAGACCCACGGTGTAGCCCGTGGGCGCGATCGCCAGACCGTCTTCCGCGTGCCGTTGCAGTACTCGGCGAGGCACCGCCGCCTACACGGTCCATGTCATCCACGATGCCCTCGGTAACCCGGTACATGATGTCCGCGACTTTGCCCTTGAAGTGGTGGTAGAGGGCAGCAGGAGCCACTCGACGCGCCGGCTGATGGGTGGGGCGTTGTCGCAGCCCCGACCCGGCTGGGTGGTCACCGTGGCGTCATCGGCTCCGGTGCGCTGTGAGCGCGACGGTGGGCCAGTGGTGACAGGCCCAGGTACGTGTGGAAGTGCTTGCGCAGGGCGACGGGGTCGCCGAAGCCGCAGACGGTGGCGATCCGTGCGACGGTCAGGTCGGTGGACTCCAGCAGCAGGCGCGCGTGCGCCAGCCGCCGCTGCGCCAGCCATTTCAGCGGGCTGCTGCCCACCTCGCTGCGGAACCGCCGGGTGAAGGTGCGCACGCTCATGTGCGCGTGCCGGGCCATGTCCTCCAGTGTGACCGGCTCGGCCAGCCGGTCCAGCGCCCACTGCCGGGTCGCCGAAGTGGAACGGTCGGTGTCCTGCAGAACCGGGTGCTCGATGAACTGGGCCTGCCCGCCCCCGCGCCACGGCGCCACGACGCAGCGCCGCGCGGCGGCCGAGGCCACCGCAGCCCCGTGGTCCAGACGGACCAGGTGCAGGCACAGGTCGATGCCGACCGCTCCGCCGGCGGACGTAAGGATGCGTCCGTTGTCGACGAACAGGAGGTCCGGATCGACGTCGACGTCGGGGAACAGCCGCGCCAGCGCGTCACACAGCGCCCAGTGCGTGGTGGCCCGCTGACCGTCCAGCAGACCGGCCGCCGCGAGCAGGAAGGCCGAGGTGCGCAGGCTGACGATGCGGGTTTGCGGCCCTATCCGGTCCAGCGCTGCGGCGAGTTCCTCGGGGAACGCGCCGGTCGCGAGCAGCTGCTCGCTGGGCTTCTTGTGCCGGGACCGCGGTCCCGGCACAAGAAACAGTGAGACGGACATGAGCGAGGACAAGGGCAGTCACCGTCACGGAGTTCGGCGGAGCGGAGGTGCTGACCGTCGAGGAGGTCGCGCGCACCGAGCCGCTGCTTCAGGATGCGGGCCCAGGTCCCGTCGATCTGCCAACGCCGGAACAGTGTGTATGCCGTCTTCCACGGGCCGTACCGCTCGGGTCGTCCCGCCACGGCGGGCCCGTGCGGGCTCGCCACCAGATCCCGTCGAAGAGCTGCCGCCGGTCCCGGGGCTTGCGGCCCATCCTCGGAAGCGGCGGCAACACCGCTTCCAGTCGGGCCCATTGTCCGTCCGTCAGATCTCCACGAGCCGTATCAAGATCGTTTCACGACCTTGATCAACATCTCAAACGCGACTAGGGGAGTTCTAGGGCAGCGTTCTTCTCCGCGATCGCGGTCAATGCTCGCCCTTGTGTTCGTTCCCCGGGCACAGGTCGAGCGTGGTGCACAACTGGAGTACCTCGTACGCCCCTCCGTCACGCTCCGCACCCGGACCGTTCTCGCCGTGCGGCAGGAAGCGCCACTGCGAGGCCTTGGTGTGCCGTGTGCGGCCCGTCTTCTCCACGTGAGCCTGAAGCGTGCGGGCCCTGGAGTCGTTCGTCTCCACCAGGACCTCGCCTGCGGCGATCGGGAAGTGGTCGTGCAGAAGGCACAGGCCGAATCGGTTCAGGTTCCCGTGCCTGGCCAGCACCGCCACCAGATCCCGGACGAACTCCGCGTCCTGAGGCCCCAGCCCCTGGGCTTCCTCGAAGCGGGGAAGAGGGCTCGTCGGAACGGACACCGATGTGTCGGTCATGACCCCTCCGTCAAATAGTTGACAGTAACCAGATTTCATTATCTGCCACTGACCGGTTCCCTGCAATTCGAGAGCACCGGCCGATGGAGTGGTCTGCCGGACCTCCTGCCGCGTGTCAGCGGGGATGGCATATGACAGGCGAATAAGTTCGATTTCCCCAGGGAGGAGGTTTGGGGTGACGAAGGGGATCCAGTGGCGGTGGCTTTTGCTGTTGATGACTGCCGCCATGCTGTGGTGGGGATGCCCTGCCGCAGAGGCGCGGCAAACTCATAGTGTCAACTGTTCGGAGAATCGACTCGATCAGATCAGCACCGTCGATGCCACGATTCGATTCGACCAGAATCCCAAGGGTGACTACGTCAGGATCTATTCCGACGTAAACATCAAGTTGCCCCTGACCGAGTGGCGTTGGGCAAGGTGGCTCACCTTCAACGGAGATTCCAAAGAATACCAGCAAGCGATGCACTGCCTGCTGCGCGGATCGGATAATGCGCAGCACTCGGAGGAGTGGCGCATCGAGAACCCGGTCGTGAGCACCCAAAATGGACAGGTCCAGGTGAAGTATGACTCTCTCGCCTTGATCCAGGATTACAACGAAATCCTGCTCGGCCCCTGGGATATCAAACGGGAAAAGAGCGAGAAGTGGCAGGTTCTCCTCCACCCGCAGACTCTCCAGAAAGCCAACTGGGAGCGGGTTGACGCCTATCTGGGCGGCTTGCATTTCAGTGACATCTCCGGCAGGGCATCTTCTTCCACCGAGAAAAAGCTGGAATGGATAAACCTGCCGCCCACGAGTATCGAGCTGGAAGTCGACCTGCCGTGGCAACGCTCCTGGATCCTGAGTTTCGGCCAGTCGTTCTGGAGCACGGCCGGAGTCGCGGCTTGGTGGGTGTCCGCTTCCGTCGTGCTTGCGCTGGCCGCGCTTCGCACCCAGCGCGCGTATCGGCGCGGCGGTACCAGCAGCGGGACCGGCGACGGCCCTACGCAGACCGTTCTGCAGTGGGCCATGCTCAGCGCTGCGGTCGCCTTGATGCTGATTCTGCTCAACCATCAGCACCGGGTCGGCCCACAGTGGTACGCCCTCGTCTGCATTGCCGCTGGCCTGACACTCGTTCTCGTCGCCCGTCCCTGGGGCGGCAGCGTGCGGATCACGGCCGTGTACGGCACGGCCGACGCGTCCGGTGCCTTCGAAGACCGACGGCGTCGCCTGGCCCGCGCCGTCATCGGCGCGACCTCGGCCGTGGCGGCGGTCGGCTTACTCGTGGTCCTGGCACCCGAGTTGTTCGGCCTGCCGTCGACCCTGGTGTCGAAGAGGGCGGTGAGCGTCTCCGGCGAGATCGGCTACATCCTCATGGACCTGGCGACAGTGTGGTTGTGGCTGGCCGCCATGACCGCGTGGGCCTGGCGCTTCGGACGTGAGGGAGCACTCGTCCCAGCCTCCTGGACCGCCAGATGGGACAGTTCGCCGGTTCGTTGTGTCGTCGTCCTCTCCGCGCTGCTCGGGACGGTCGCCGGGGGCCTGCTCGCATACCTCGGCTGGGAAAGCGAAAACCAATGGAGGCGGACCACCTGGCTCACCGACCAGAACACTGAAGCCAACCACGGGGCATATGTCAGCAAGTACCTGGGAAAATACCCCTTCACCGAGCTGACGTGGATCTTCTCCTACAGTTGGGTCCTGACGGGTATCGCACTCCTTGGCCTGTTGCATATTCGTGCCAAAACGCCACGGAGCCCGTCCGATCGAAAGCAGAAAAAGCGCACCCTCGGCCCGGAAGGGCCAGACCTGCTGCTCACCGCGGTGGTGTTCGCCTTCACCGCTGGTCTACAGGGTGCCACCCTGGCGGGCAACAGCGCTCAGTACAGCATCTGGCTCATTCTGAACATCGGCTCGCTGTTCGCGGTTCTCGCGGTAGGGCGGCGGTGGTCAGTACTGAGCCAGCTGGGCGACGCCTTCTACATGAAGCGGCTGAGCACCAGGAAACACCGTTGTGAGCTGATGGCCAAGGCCCATGAGTACCGTCGCCTCAACCACCAGTTGGAACTACTGGACCAAGGGCGAGCCGGGACCGTCACCTGTGAGCAGTTGGAGGATCAGCTGCACGGGCTGCGCCAGTGGGTGGTGGACGGCTGCGGACGGAAAAACCCACCCGCGCAGATTTCCGTTCTGGAAGCCGCCCTGGCCTGGGGACCCGAGGGCCACTGGTGGACCAATGCCACGCGCACCGCGCGTCTGGCCTTCTGTTTCGGAGTTCCGGCCACCGGAGCCCTGCTCTTTCAGCAGTTGTACGATCCCTGGACCTTGCTACAGCTCTCCTACCAACCCACCGGAATCCCCGAGGTCCTCGCCAGTCTCATCGCCTATCAGGTGGCGTGGGCCGCTTCCGGGTTTGTCCTGGGCGCGCTCTGGCGCCTGCTCCCCGGCCGTCGCAGTCCCGTTCGCGCCTGGAGCCTGACCTTCGCCTACGCCGTGCCCGCCTGCCTGGCCATTCTGTTCAACAAGGCCACCCACGTGGGCGTCGGAAATCTGACCCTGCTTCTCTATTCCGTGCTCATGCTGTCCATCCTGACGCTCACCAGCATCTGGATGGACACGTCGACGTTCAGGGAGGAACGGCAGTACTGGCCCAGCCGTTTCGCGCTGCTGCTGTCCGTCTACCAGACCCGTGGCTTCTCGGGACACGTCGCCTGGCTACTCGCCCAGCTCGCGGCAGCGGTGGCCATCTGGCGCGCACTGGCCCGCGGCGGCTAGAAGATGGGCTTGACCCAAGGCCGGGTAGTTACTCAGGTTGAACTCGTGGTGTCCTGAGCCGAAGCACGATAGCTGTCACATCGGCAAGATTGTTGTCACCGACGATGCTGTGTGCTGCGCGCTTCCCTTGGCAACTGGTGTCCTGTCGCACTGAGCCTGTCGGATTCTCACCGCTTCTCGTTCGCGCTGTCGGATTCTCATTGCGTCGCGCGCTGAGCGATGGCATTTGCCCCGTACGTGGGGTTTGATCTCATTTTCCTGGTCCGGTTCTCGCTGTACCTGTCACGGTCGTTTTCGGCAGGTACGCGGAGCCGGGGGTGGCGATGGATCTGGGGCTGGTCGATGTCGAGTGGGCTGACGGCGGGGGCGGCGGGCTGCGGAAGTCCGTGCTGGAGGCGGTATCCCGGGTTCGGTTCGAGTCGGTGCTCCCGGTGCGGCGGTTCACGTCGTACCGCGGGCAGCGGCACTTCACGGGCTGGTACTGGGCTGCGACGACGCAGTCGCTGGTGGGGTTCGAGTCGTGGCTGGAGCGGGACCGGGCCATGCTCCTCGATCAGGACCGGCGGGTGGCTGGGCTGGCCTTGCAGCCGTTCCGGGTGACCTGGCAGGGGGAGAAGCGCCGGCTCTCGCATACGCCGGACTACTTCGCACGTCTGGAGGACGGCTCGGGCCTGGTCGTCGATGTCCGGCCGGCGGACCGGGTCGGCCCGGAGGACGCGGTGAAGTTCACGGCGACCGAGGCGATGTGCCAGGAGATGGGCTGCTGGTCCTTCGCGCTGGTGCACGAGCCCGATCCGGTGGAGATGGCCAACGTCCGCTGGCTGTCTGGCTATCGGCATCCCCGCAACCGGGTCGGCGACGTCGCGAAACGGCTCATGGACGCCTTCGACGACCCGCGGCTGCTCATGGACGGTGCCGAGGCAGTGGGGGACCCGCTGTCCGTCCTGCCGACGCTCTACCACCTGCTGTGGTGTGTGACCTGCGTCTTGACCTGGCGGTGCCGCTGGGAGACGGCTCCATGATCGGCTGCGCGGCGGTGAGTCATGGCTGAACTGGCGCCACGCGGAGTTCTGCGGGTCGGGGACCGGATCCGGTTCGAGGGCCGGAACCAGCAGGTCATCGGGCTGGAGGGAACGGCCTTGCGACTGCTCAGCGACGAGGGCGACACCAGTGTCATGGCTGCCGGCTACGTGATGGCGGCCGCCGATTTCGAGGTGCTGGACCGGGGGCCGGGGGCGGTCCCGGAGCGAGTCCTGCCGCCGTTCGCGTTGGTGGACGCGTTGCCGCCGTCGGCCGTCGAGCAGGCCCGGTTCTGGGAACAGCACGTGGTGGAAGTGCTCACTGGGCTGCCTCCGGACGCTCCGGAGGGCGTCTCCTTGGCCCGAGTACGACCCGGCCTGGCGGACGCTGATGGAGCGGGAAGCTGCGAAGGTCGCCGAGCTGGCAGCCGGCGGGCAGCAGATCAGCAAGCGGACCTTCCTGCGGATGCGGCAGCGCTACGAGGCCGAGGGGTTGTGGGGACTGGTGGACGGCCGGTCCCGGAAACCACCGGCCCCGGTCCCCGGCACCGGAAGGACGGACGAGCGCGTCGTCGAGGCGGTCACCGAGGCACTGGCCGGGCAGACGGACCTTTCGACGGGCGACCGCAAGCGGCTCGTGCTGCGGGCCGAGCAGATCCTCGCTGCGAAGCACGGCGAGGAAGCGGTGAAGCTCCTGCCGACGAGGGCGACCTTCTACCGGCTGGTGAACAGCCTCGCCAAGAACAACGAGTCCTTCGGGTCGGCCACGGTTCGCCGTCAGCGGGCTCTTCGGCCCCTGGGGCCGTTCACCCCGTCCATGGCCTCCCGTCCCGGGGAGATCGTGCAGATCGACTCCACGCGGCTGGACGTGATGGCGGTGCTGGACGACGGTGTCGTGGCCCGCCCGGAACTGACGATCGCGGTCGATGTCACCACGCGCACGATCTGCGCGGCCCTGCTCAGGCCCGCGGGCACGAAAGGCGTCGACGCCGCGGTGCTGCTGGCGAGGATGCTGGTTCCCGAGCCGATGCGTCCGGGCTGGAGCCAGACCCTGGCGATCTCGGACTCGATCCTGCCGCACCAGCGGCTCATGGCGGTGGACGCGCGGTTGGAGAAAGCAGCGGCCAAGTCTGTCATCGTCCCGGACACCATCGTGATCGACCGCGGCAAGGTGTTCGTCTCCGACACGTTCTCCTCCGCCTGCACGCTGCTGGGGATCTCGGTGCAGCTCGCCCGGCCCAGGACCCCGACGGGCGATCGTGGAGAGGACGTTCGCGTCGATCAACTCGCTGTTCTGCCAGTACGTCGCGGGCTACACCGGCTCCGAGGTCACCCGCCGCGGCAGCGATCCGGCCTCCGAGGCGGTCTGGACCCGCGCCCAGCTCCAGGACCTCCTGGACGAGTGGATCATCTGCTGGCAGCAGCGTCCCCACGAGGGGCTGCGCAACCCCTATATGGCGGGGCGGACGCTGTCGCCGAACGAGTCGTACGCCATCGCCGTCGCCCGCGCCGGATACCTGCCCGTCGCTCTGTCGGCGGAGGACTACATCGAACTGCTGCCCGCGGTCTGGAGAGCCGTCAACGACTACGGCATCAAGGTCAACTACCGCACCTACGACAGCCCTGAACTCAACCGGCTGCGGAGGCAGCCGTCCGGGGTGACGGGCAAGCAGGATTTGTGGGAGGTCCGCTACGACCCCTACGACGTCTCCCGCATCTGGGTACGGCGAAGCGACAGCCGCCGGTGGATCGAAGTCCCGTGGACCCATCTGCCCATGGTCCGGGCTCCGTTCGCCGACTTCACCTGGCGCCACGCACGCCAGCTTCTCACCGACCAGGGCCGCGACGACACCAGCGAGACCGCTATTGCCCAGGTCCTGGCCGAGCTGCTGCGCAGGGCGGGGAAGCCGCCGGCCGGATCGGAGCAGGTCATGGCCCGCACCCGGGCAGCCCTTGAGGCCTCCGCACGGCCCGCACTCCCGTCCGCCCGGTCCGCCGATGCGGACGACAGCGAGGACGAAGGGCCGGAGGAGGCGCCGGTCACCCCGTTCGGCGACTTCAACCCCCTGGAAGAGGAAGGGAAACCGCTGTGGTGACTCCGCCTGACGCCCATGACGACGAGCACAACCCGCTGACCACCAAGGACGGCTGGCGACAGTTCGTCGACGACGCCCCGGCCTGCCCGACCATGCTCTCGCTGCGGGCCTTCAAGGCCCTGACCGAGGAGAAGCGCCTCGCTTACAACGAGCCCCGGCTGGACTACCACTCCCGGCTCGTGATCGTGGCCACCCCCACCGTCCGCAACGTGTTCACCACCGGACGGCGCCTGGTCCCGCTCAACCGGCACCAGATCTCCGGCCGGCGCGGGCTGATCGTCACCGGCCAGGCCGGGACCGGCAAGACGACCGCCATCGCCCAACTCGGCCGCAGCCATGAACTCCTGGTCCGCAAACGGCTCGGCCCGGCCGCCGCGGGACGGCTGCCGGTCGTCTACGTCACTGTCCCGCCCCGGGCCACCCCGAAGGTGCTCGCCATCGAGTTCGCCCGGTTCCTGGGCCTCCCGGTCGTCCGGCAAGAGACGCAGACCTCCATCACCAACGCCGTCTGCGACCTGCTGATCAAAATGCGCGTCGAACTCGCGCTCGTCGACGAGATCCACAACCTCAACCTCGCCACCCAGGCCGGGGCCGAAGCCTCCGACCAGCTCAAATACCTGTCCGAGCGGATCCCTGCCACCTTCGTACTCGCCGGCATCGACGTCGCCGCGAGCGGCCTGTTCAGCGGGGTCCGGGGCCAGCAGATCGCCGGCCGATACACCGTCACCGACACCGAACCGTTCGCCTACGGCACCACCGCACAGCGGCAGAACTGGCGGAACCTGATCGCCTCGCTCGAAAACGCTCTGCGACTCCACCGGCACAGGCCCGGCAGCCTGCTCAAACTCGACGGCTATCTCCACGAACGCACCGACGGCGCGATCGGCAGTCTCTCCCAACTCGTCCGCGGCGCCGCCCTTGAGGCCATCATCAACGGCAGCGAGGCCATCACCCGCAAGACACTGGAGGCCATCGAAGTCGACCAGACCGCCGAGGACGCTCATCAGGAACACCGCCGCAAGCGGCGGCCCCGCCGCCGGAGGCCGGATGCCGACGCAGCCTGACCGACTCCGCCAGCTGCCCATCGCTCTCGGCCCCGTCCACAACGCGACCCTCGGTTCCTATCTCCACCGCCTGGCCGTCGCCAACAACCGTCCAGCAGGCTTCCTTGCCCGCCTCCTGGGCCCGCTGCCGCCGGAGTTCTCACCGCTCAGCAACACCACGGCCGGCTGGACTCCCCCCCTCGCCCGAACGCCTGGCCGCACTCTCCGGCCGCCCAACGTCCGGCCTCGCCAGGGCCCTGCCCGCGCTCGCCGACTTCCTCAGCCAGCAGGAGCCCGAGCGGCGAACGGAACACCTGGTCAGCCGCCCCTGCCGCTGCTGCACTGCCCGACGCAGCCCCACCGCTTCCGTGGTCATCACCCTCTCACCCGCCCACGTCCACCTCTGCACGCGACATCAGCTCTGGATCCGCTCCACTCATGACATCCCGCTCGGCGTCCTACCGGAAGTCATCGAGGCCCAGCGACGACTCGAGCAGCTCGCCCGCCGCCACCGGCAGACGAGGCGAGCCCTCGACCTGGCGCGGAAGATCGTCGAGGACTGGTCCGCCTCCGGAATGCCGATCGACCTCGGGAAAGAGTGGACCGATCGCCTTGACCGGGTCGAAGCACTCGCTGTCAGCAAGAAGATCTCGGCTGAGGACCGCAGCCACCTCGCGGCGTTCCCCGAGATCGTGGTGTTGACGCACCTGATCCTCGATCCGCCCACCACCGCCCCCGATCCCAAGGAGCTCTACTCGGCGACGACCGCCGAGCTGAGCAGACGATTCGCCCGGATCTACACCACGCTCGGAACCCAGGACCCCCTCTACCGGCACTTCTGCCAGCGTCGAACCCAGGCACCCGGCTGATCAACCCTGCGACTCACGGCGAGCCCGGTGCCATGCTTCCTCGAAGTCGTCACATGATCTCCAGGGACGCATACTGCGGGTCATACAGGTCACAGGGCGGGTTGAGCGGCCAGTCTTCCACGCTCGTCTTGACAGCACCGCCGTCCGAGCCGATTTCGACTTGCCGCAACCGCCGTCCGTCCGGACCGAGTTCCATCAGGAAGATCTCTTCGTCGCCGCCTTCCTGCCAGCGCAAGTACACACGGTCCCGTCCCGCCAAGACGCCGAAACCAGGCTGGCCGCGCTGGGCATCCCGCTGGGCGCGGAACCTGGACAGCGGGTTCGGATCCGGTGCGTCGAGGTGGACCTCCTCCAACGTCCATGTCTGCGCGCGTTCGATGGCCTCCGGGTCTGTGACCACTTCGACCTCGGCGCAGACACGCACGATCTCCTCCGCGGACTCAGCCCACACCCACCACCACAGGCCCCCCATCCCATAGTCGTGAAGGACCAGATAGCGCGTCTTTCGAACCTCACCCAGTTGATTCACAACCCGTGAGCCTACGTCGGCCCCGGGACGGCTCCGCCTTCCTCCCCCTGGCAGTCCCTCACAACCGATTCGCAGGCCACCCACGATTCCGCAGAAGCCAGTTGCACTGAGAACCGCGAGCAGAGCGTTCTCACAACACCTGGCAATCCAGCAGCACAACCCAAGATCCACAGACATGCTCAGTGCGACAGGACAGCAACTGTCCTGTCGCAGTGAAGGTGTCGGATCCTCACTGGTTCTCGTTCGAACTGTCGGATGTGCACGGAAGATCTTCGATGACTGGTCCGCCTCAAGCATGCCGATCGCCTTCGGACATGAACGGACCCACCGCCTCTACGGCATCGAAACGCACCCACCATCCAAGAACTGATCACGCTCGACCGAAGCCTCCTTGACCTGCCGACTGCGGGCGGCACCAGCTACTCAGATTCGGCGCGTGATGTCGCTGGCAGGAATGGCCTGCGAGCTGAGGGCGTACCCGGTCGCTCAGCGACATCACGCGAAGATCACGCAAGTGGGCGCGCGAGTGCCAGGACCAGACCCTGCTGGTCGGTGACGACGCCGCAACTGTCGGCCTCCGGACAACGGGACGCTCTGCCCTCACTGGCCGACTCGGATGTGCTGGGCGCTGTTGCGCTGCAGTCGGCAGTCGTGGCGACGACGGGACTGCACACGCCGGCGCCGACTTCATTGCTCATGGCTCGGGCACGGGTCGCGGTAGGGGATGCCGGGGACGTACTTGTGCCACTGCGTCTCGGGCATGGACTTTCCGGTGTAGGAGCAGACCCTGTCGGCGAGACCGGCGAGGTCCGAGCTGAAGAAGGAGACCCCGTCCCTGCGGGCGACGGCGAGTGCGCTGCCCGACGAGAGGAACTCGAGCTGTGCGGCGCCCTCGTCGTACTGCGGAGTCGGGATGGTTGCCTTGAGGACCGGCCGGGCCGGGTCATGGATGTCCCACAGCTGGATCCCGTCGTTCCCGTTCCAGTCGGCCATGAAGCGGTTGTGCGGATCCAGCGCGATGCCCTCGGTCTTCTGGGGGACGCGGACGGTGGCGCGGGGGCGCGGCTGCCGGGGGTCGCTGATGTCCCAGAGGCGCACAGTGCTGTCGCTGCTGCCGGTGGCTGCCAGCAGTCGGCCGTCGTCGCTCATCTGCACCACCGTGCCGATGGGCCCTGGGACGCTGCTCGACGCGCGCACCTTGCCGGCCGAGACCTGGAACAGGCGGATGGCGTCGGCGCCGCTGGACGCGGACTGCTGCGGGGTCGCGACGGCCACCACGTTGCCCTGGGCGATCAGGTTCTCCTCGTTCGCGTGCGCGAGCCGTGTGGTGTCGCCGTGGACCGGATGCCGGGGGTCACTGGTGTCCCACCACTCGATGCCCTTCCGGGTGGCGACCAGGGCGGTGCGGCCGTCGTTCAGGATGCCGCTCCAGTCGTCAGGGTGGGGCAGGCGGAAGGAACCGGCCTCGGCCGCGTGGCGCGCGTCGGTGATGTGCCACAGGTGCACGCGGCCGTCGCCGCCGGGGACCGTGACCAGATCACCCGCTCTGTCCGCGAAGACACCCGTAGAGACGATGAAGCCCCCGTCGGCGGGGAAGTTCGCCGTGCCCAGGGACGCGCCCTGTACCGGATGGTGTGGATCGCGCAGGTCCCACAGCTGGACCCGGCCACCATGCGCGACGCTCAGCAGCGTGTCGGACGGGCCGATGAACTGTGCCTGCTGGACCTCGTCCGCGAGTTTGACCGTGGCGATGCGGCGCGGGACGGAGGAGTCCCAGATGCCGATGGACGGGGAGGAGGAGACGGGCGCCGCCATCAGGTGTCCGCTGCGGCTGAAGTCCCATGAAGCGGACAGATACATGGAGCCGACGTCCTCGGCCCGAGGCAGAGCGGTGCGCCACGACCGCACCACGCCGTCGGGGCCTCCGCTCAGGAGAGCGCCTGCGCGCGTGTAGGCCAGGGCCAGGGTGCCGAAGCCGGTCGGGGTGCATATGGGCGACGCCGAGTTCGTCAGCCTCGCCGGGGAGAGGCTGAGCAGGCACATCTGGCCATTGTTGTGGTAGCTGCCCAGGCCGCTGACCGCCAGGCCGGCCCCGTCCGGGCTGAAGGCCACCGCCATCAGGTTCGTCAGATCCGAGCCGGAGAAGGCATATTGGTCGACCTTGACCGATCGGGGCTTGGACGGGTTGTCGGTTCTCCAGAGACCGAAGTCGCTGTCCCCGACCGCGGACAGCAGCGTGCCGTCGGCGTTGAAGGCCACCGCGTCGTATCCGTTGGCGATCGTGGCCGTGGCGGCCGGTGCGGAGGGACGGGAGAGGTTCCACAGCCGGGTCTTGCCGCCCAGGATGGTGGTGGCGAGCAGGGTGCCGCGTGGGGAGAACGCGACCGCGCTCAGCGCGTCCTCGGGCTTCCTGCTGGTCGGGGTCGGCAGTTCGGCGACGAGACGGGGGTGCGCGGGCTCGGTGATCGACCAGACCAGTGTGGTGCCGATCGGCGATGCCGCGGCCAGCAGCGTCCCATCCGGGCTGACGGCCATCGAGTTGATCTGGAGATGGCCGCGCGGGATGTCGGCGGGTCGTGGCAGGCGCCCGGCGACGCTGGGCTGGCGAGGGTTGGCCAGGTTCCACAGGCACAGGTCATGCGCGGTGGGGCAGATGCCCGCCAGCAGTCTGCCGCGCGGCGCGAGAGCGATCGCCGCCGCTCCCGCAGTGTGGAGCGTGGCCTTCAGGACCGGCGTGGAGGGGGTGACCAGGTCCCAGATACGCACGGAGCCGTCGGTACTGACGGCCGCGGCCAGATCGCTGTCCGGTCGGGTCACGATCCGCAGGACCTCGTGGCCGGTGTCGCCGACGACACGGTCCAGTGGCGTGGCGAGCGCGGTGTAGAGCTGGGTGGTGGCGTCCTGGGTGGGTGCGGAACGGTAGGCGGCGACGGCGAGTTGGGCAGCCAGACCCGGATCGGTGGCACTGAGCGCGCTCGCCTCGGCGGCCAGGTCGGTGGAGCGGATCAGGGCGGCCTGGTGCGCGGCCTGCCGGTGTTCGCGCACGGAGATGAAGGTCACCACGGAGGCCAGTAGGGCCAGGGCGCAGACCACGGCGGTCACCGCACGGCGGGTGCGCCGAGCACGCCGCGCCGCGTGCTGCTGCCTGTCCCGGTCTTCCAGGCTGCGGTCCAGGAAGTCGCGGGTGACCGGGCCCAGGACGCCGTCCGTGCCGTCGTTCGCCTGCTGCCCGCTCGCCGCCTGGACGGCCGCGTCCAGGCGGGGCCCGCGGTACAGATCCGTATCCTGCCGTCCGGCCTGGTCCCAGGCGCGCGCGGCGTCGGAGAGCTGCTGGAGGGTGAGCAGGGCGGCCCGGTCCTCCTCGATCCATGCGCGCAGCCGCGGCCAGGCGTACAGCAGCGCCTCGTGGGTGATCTCGGCGCTGTCCGCGTCCACGGTGACCAGGCGGGCCTCGGCCAGGGCCCGCAGGACCCGCCGGGCCGCATCGAGGTGGCCGGGGGCGGCCAGGTCGCCCAGGAGCAGTCTGCGGCGGGTGTCCTCCACGCCCTCGCCCAGGCGCACCAACCGCAGCAGCAGGCCACGCACGTGGGTCCGGTCCCCGGGGTCCAGGGCTTTGTACGCCTCTTCCGCGGTGCGGGCGACCGCCTCGTCGATTCCGCCGGTGGCCCGGTACCCGGACAGGGTGAGCCGGGTGCCCGACCTCTGCTGCCAGGTGGCCAGCAGCGCGTGCGAGAGCAGCGGCAGTACGGCAGTGTGCTCTCCGGCGTGGTACACCCGGGCGTCGTGGAGCAGTGTGTCGGCCAGCCCCTCCTCCAGGGACAGCCCGGCGGCCTTGGCCGGCCGTTCGATCACCTCCCGCAACTGTTCAGGGGTGAGGGGGCCGACGACCACCTGACGGCCCTCCAGGGCCCTGACCAGCGCTCGGTAGCGCGTGCACGCCTCGTAGAAGTCGGCCCGGACGGCGATGACGACGGTGGTCGGGCCGCCGGCGAGTGCCGCGAGGCCGGTGACGAACCGTTCACGCTCGTCCTCCGTGGCGTCCGCGGTGAAGAGTTCCTCGAACTGGTCGACCAGCAGCATGGCCCGGTCGTGGCCGGCGAGCGCGGCGGAGTACTGCGCGAGCGGTGTCGTCGGGGTGTCGGTGCCGGGCTTCATGGTGGCGACTCTCCACCCTTCGGAGCGCGCCTCCAGCGCCGGGATCACCCCGGCGCGCAGCAGGGACGTCTTTCCGCTGCCGGATGCCCCCACGACCGCGATCAGACCGCCGCCGCGAACAAGGTGGGTGACGTCCGCGACCGCCTCGTCCCGGCCGAAGAAGTACCGGGCGTCCTCGGCTCCGAAGGACTGCAGACCCCGGAAGGGACACGGTGCCGCGACCTTCTCGGCACCCGAGGCGCGTGGTTCCTCGGCAGGTAGCGCCGGGCGGCGGGGGTGGTAGGCGGGGTTTCTGGCCAGGACCAGTTCCCCGGCCTGGTCGCTGCTGTGCCGGCGTGGCCTCGGGGCGCCTTGCTCGGGCAGCACCCGGTTGAGGTGGCGGTAGGCGTGATCGAGTGTCAGTTGCTCGGGCCCGATGGGATCACCGTTGCGCAGCAGCCGGATCAGGGCACCGGTGAACGCGGTGAACTCTTCGCCGGAGCGGGCCAGTCCGTGCTCCTCGCGCGCGGTGGAGGCCAGCAGGAAGCCGCCGCGCACGAGAGTCTGCTCGAAGACCGCGTCCAGTGCGGGCGGCCCCAGCGGGCCTTCGGCGCGGCCGGAGAAACAGCAGTCCAGGGTGACCGCGACGGCACGAGCGCTGCTGCGCTGGACAGCCTGACGCAGCGCCTGGTACGCCAGCGCCTTGTAGGAGAGGCCGTCCAGCAGGTCGTCGGTGGCACACGTCGCCAGGTACAGCCCGTTGTCGGCCCCCACCAGACCATGGCCGACGACGTGCACCAGCAAGGCGTCCGACGCCTCCGCCGCGGCCCGGTCGACCGCCTCCCCGAACTCCAGCGGGCTGGACGGATCCACCAGGACACGCAGGTTCTCGTCCGGCACGCCGCTGCGCTCCCGCAGAGCCGCGGCCAGCGCCCTCAGCGACCGTTCCACCGCGGGAACGGAGGGCAACGGCGATCCGGGCGCGTGGGAGCCGGTCCCCACGAGCAGGACGCGTGATCCCGGCCGGGCCAGCGCGCCCAAGTCCGCCCCGGCGGGAGCGTCGTCGACCTCACTCACCGTCGGCGCCCTCGCCCGGCTCCCGCCCGGCACCGTCGGGCCACGCCGCCGACACTAACTGGGCGACCTGGGCGCGCAGTTGCCCGGCGTCCATGTTCCGGACCTGATCCGCGTGCACTTCGAGCTCGAAACCGTCCCGCCCCGAGACGCGTACGGACACGCTTCCGGTACGACGCCTCAGCCAGGCGACGACCACGCTGGCCACGGCCGTCGTGACCCCGCTGGAGGTCAGGCCCACCACCAACTGCTGCAGCTCCCCGCCGAGAGCCCCGTCGGGGACAGGTCCGGCCACACGTCGCACGTGCCCGCGCAGGGCGTCCTCTTCGTCCAGCCAGCCGGCCAGGTCGGCGTTCTCCGCTGCGCCGCCGCTGACGGACAGCCTAACGATGTCCAGCACCACGCCGGTTTCCCTTCCGGTCCTCGATCCCCGTCGGAGACCGAAGTGTCCACGCGTTTCTCCCGTCAGGCGGTGATCTTCCCACTCCTGTGCCCGCAACGGGCAAGGATCACACAAACCTCATGCGGTGCACAGGAGTTGAGGGGTCTCAGGCGTCAGATCTGGTCATCGAGGCGTGGAAGACCGGTACCACTGATGATCTTCGCGTGGTGTCGTTGAGCGAGCGGCTCGTACCGGACGGTCATGAAGGCCTACGCGGCAGGGGACTGGACGAAGCTCCTCTACGCGTTCAGCCGGCCCAGTTGGAGCACGCAGGCACCCACCGACTTGAGCAGGGCGCTCCAGCCATTCCGTAACGAGCTGGACAGTGGCAGGAAGGAACTCAGGCTCGCAGCCGCGCGACGTCTGGGCTGCACCTGCCTGGACGACCCCCAGGCAGCAACGGAGGCCAAAGCAGCCAAAGAGCTTGAGCATGCCAAGCGCACCGGCGCAAATGACGCGGCCGTGGCTGCGCTTCGCGCCGAGCTACTGGCCGAGAGGGCAGAGACCGTTGCCACGCGGCGTTGGGAACTACCGAAGGAGACCGCAGAGGATCTGGACCGCGCCGTGGCTGCTCTACGCGACGAGTTCAAGCTGGGCGCCCCACGTCATGGGCGCGCTGGTGACCGTGGCTCTCGAGCACTTGCCCGAAGTCACCGAGCGCCTGCGCGGTGTCAGTGCCGCGCGCAAGGCGAAGCACGAGCAGAACCGGCGCGAACCCTCCTGCTGACTTGGCGCCTCGGGAAGGTTGGCTCCGCCGCGGCAGCCGCCGTCCCGGAGCCGACCGCGACGCCGTGCCGGCGTCGGACGGCTACCGTCGTGCCCCTGCGCGGCCCTGATCGAGGAAGGCCGGCGGCCTGCCCCGCACTCGAGGCCTCCGTGCCACACTGGCTCCAGCGGCCGTCTCGCATCCCCCGTCGAGGCGGCCGCTGCTGTGTCAACCCCGCGGTTCGGGAAGTGTGCCGGGCTTCGTCTCCACTATCTCCACCTCGGTGCAGCCGCCACCCTGAAGCTCGGCCTTCCGCCGGCCGGCGCTCTTCTTGTCGTAGGCGACAGCGGAGGATCGGGGGACACCGTTGGAGTCGGTCCAGAGGATCGCGCAGTTCGTCATGGGGTCATCATCGCTGGTGGGTCTGACAGCCGCCCCAGAGTGCCAATCTGCAGGGACAAGGCCGCTGCCCGACGGCGTGCCCAGCGCATCAAGCAGGGCCTGTGGCCCGACCACGGCACCCGTCCCGGCCCGGCCGGACGCTGCGCCGGCTGCGTGCTGGACGACGCGATCTGCAACCCGGGCCCGGTCCTGGCGCCGTGCGTGCTGGAGGGTCCGCCGCGCGGATCCTGCGGGGACTGCGGCGCCCGGATCATCGTCGTCGGCCGCGCCCTCGAGGACGGCCTGTGCAAGCTCTGCCGCGAGGAGGCCGCTGCGCTGGCCGCCGTCGTCGTGTTCACGCCCGTCGCCGCACCGGCCGGGCAGGAGACCTGTTCGGGCCGGCACGGATCCGTGCAGTGCGGCCGCAAGCCTCTGCCGTCCCACAGCGTCTGTGGTGTCCGCCGAGTCCAGGAGCTGGCCGGGGAGGTGGCGTGATGACTGAGAACCCGCAGTACAACAGAGTCGACCTGGTTCGCGTCGCACTGCGCGCTGCCAAGGTGGCGGCGCAGAAGAACGGCGGCGGGCGTACGCCGACTCTGGTCGGCTCATCATGGGGCCACGGCGCGGATTGTGTCCTCGGGGATGTCACCGGCGTGGGCTTCATCGGCCAGGTCGGAGGCTCAGTCGGCAGGAAGTCTGTCGGTATCCATGTCAAGGCGCATTGCGCTGCGCACGGCGATGAGCGCTTCCATCACTTCATGAAAGGCGTGTTCGTAACCGTCTGCTTCGTCTGAGGCACCGCGTATGGTCGCATCCCTTGCCCGACGGACGCTACGGAAGTAGTCCAGGGCTGGCTCAACAACGGCGCGTGGGGCAAACACCTCAAGCTGGTACCGGGTCTCATAGCATTTTGCGAAGCTCTGCCTGGCTGCGATCTTGCGTTCGGCCTCGGACATCGTGCCTTGGAGAATGATGAGTTGAAGTTCGCTGCGCGCCTGGGCCAGCACACCGAGGTAGGCCCCGTACAGCTCCCTCTTGCTGCGCCTCCACTCGGCCCGGTCCTCGCGGCGTTCCTTTCTGGCCTCAACTAGCAAGGCGGAGCCTGTTGCGATCACAGCACCGAGCAGCGTGGCTAGGAGCGGTGTCCAGTCCATATCGACAAGGTATGAGAAAGTCGCTCGTTTGGGCAGACCGCCAGGTCTGCTGCACGATCGGGTGACAGCTTGACATGGTGAGTGACGCGCCGCCACGCGGCGAAGGATTGCGTACGGCGTTCGGGAAGATCGACTCCCTCACCAACGCCGTCGGCACGCCGGGGGAGCGGTCGATCGCCCAGCGTCTGGACACGATCGAACGGTCCTGTTCACTCTCGCCCCCGCGCAGGGCATCAACCCGGACGCCATCCGAATCAGCTGATCTTCCTGAAGGCTGCGGCCTGCGAACACCTGATGTGTTCGCAGGCCGCAGCCGTATGTGCGCGGGTTCTGGCGTCGAGGAGAACACGAAGGCTGCTCGGGCGGCGTGACGCAATCGCCTATTCCGCGCGATCCACGGCGACCAGGAGCGCCGGATCACCTGGTCCTGCAGGATGAACCTTTAGGCCGCCGTCGGCATTGAGTACGGGGCGACGGTGCGGGTAGGTACGTTGTGCCGTCTCCAGGTCCCGTTGGTCGAAGTCACCGGCGAAGACGAGCACCCCGTCGATCAGCTCTACTTTTCGCGCGCTGGTGGGCCACCGACTGAGCAGTGCTTCCACCGTCATGGGTGCTGTAGCCGGCGGCAGGTCCGGTCCAGGCATGTCGTTCTCTTTCGGCTTCGGGGGTCAGCGGCCAAAGGCCTCATGGTTAAGGTCGGCCACGCGGCTGCGGTGGTTACTGACTGCGGCTCGTCAGGGTGAACTCGCTCGAAGTCCCTGATGGGCTGGCAGTGCTGGCTGTATCTGGTGGTGTGTGAGATATGGGGATGGGGGCGGGCTGTCTGCTGCGGGACGGCGGCGCCGGGAGACGGTACGGAATCAGGCGGCCGAGCTGTTCGAGCAGAAGATCAAGCCGCTGTAGGTGGCACGGCGCCTGCGGGTGAGCCCGAAGTCGGCCTATCAATGGCATCAGCTATGGCGGGACGGCGGTGTTCGGGCTCTGGCCTCCCGTGGCCCGAGCGGATCGCGGTGCCGGCTGTCCCCGCGCTGCCTGGAGAAGCTGGCCGCGTACCTGGAGGAGGGGCCGGCTGCGCACGGCTGGGACCAAGACCAGGTGTGGACCGGTGCGCGGGTGCGACGCTGATCGGCAGGAAGTTCCACGTCTCCTACAGCGTCTCGGGGGCCACCCGGCTGATGCGCCGTCTCGGGTTCACCCCGCAGGTTCCTGCTCGCAGAGCCGCGGAACGCGACGAGCAGGCCATCGCCGTGTGGAAGGAGGCGACGTGGGGGGGGGAGATAGAAGCGCCCGGGCGGCCTGTGACGGCTTCATCTGCTTCGAGGACGAAGCCGGGTTCACCCGCAGGCCGCCGAAGGGCCGCACCTGGGGCAGGCGGGGCATCACCCCGGTCGTGAGAGTGTCCGGCCGCCGTTCGGGGAGGGTCTCCGTCGCCGGGCTGATCGCGACGCGTCCGGGCTCGAGGACCTGGCTGTGCAACCGGCTGCGCCTGCACACCGGACGCAAGGGCGAGCGCCGCAGCCTGTCCGAGGACGACTACATCCGTCTGATCGACGGGATGCACCAGCTGGTCAAGGCACCGATCGTGCTCGTATGGGACCGGTTGAACACCCACGTCTCCCACACCATGCGCGAGCTGATCGAGGCACGGGAGTGGCTGACGGTGTTCATCCTGCCCTCCTATGCACCCGAACTGAACGCGGTCGAGTACCTGTGGGCCCACGTCAAACGCAGTCTCGCCAACCTCGCGAGCGTGGCTCTCGACCGGCTCGAGGCCCTCGTCCGCAACCGACTCAAACGCCTCCAGTACCGCCCGGATCTCCTCGACGGTTTCGTTGCCGGGACCGGACTCTTCCTCGACCTCCCATCACCATCACCCTGAAGCGCCGAAATCAGTATTGCTCCCCAAGCCGTAAGCACCGTGCCCCGAGGGCGCCGCACCCTGCCCGCGGCCGCAGCGCAAGATGAACGAAACGCCATGAAAAGGGTGTTGCGCGCAGCCGTGAGCCGGACATCCTCCCGATTCCGCGGACTCCCAACGCCCCGGCCCTGCTGAGCATTTCCCCCATGCTAAAAATGATCAAGAAAGATCACGCACACACCACCCGCCTCCCGCCCGTACCCGCGGTGGCCGGTGGATCGGGGGAGGGTTCACATGGGCATGGCACGCAGGGCTGCTCGTACGACCGGACTTGCTGTAGCCATCGCGCTCGGAGCCTGCAGCTGTGCCGGCTCGAACGCGCCGGCACAGACACCGAACGACGTGGCCGTCGCCTTCTACAAGGCGGACGCGACCGGGGACGGTAAGGGCAAGTGCGCGCTGATGACCCCCGCCTACCAGAAAGTGGAGGTGGGCGTGGACAGCGTCGACCACCCCCATCCGGGCTCCGGCACCCTGGCAGACAAATGCGCGAAGGCGGCAGGCCGTCACCCCCACGGTGACGCCAGCACAGTGGTTGCGGCGGACGGGGACACCGTCAACGTTCCCGCGAACTGCGCACACCCGGCCGGCATCGGCGTATGGGTGTGGAAGAAGCTAAGGGCGAACGACCCCAGCCCGACCCTTGAGGCCGTCCGGGTCGTCAAGCAGAGCGACGGCAGCTGGCTGGTCGAACACGAGGCCGACAACCCCGATCCTGACAAGCCGCTCACCACCGCACGCCTCGTAAATGAATTGTCCGCGCTGTCGGACGGCGAGTGTTAGCCTCGCACCTTCATGAAGCGGGCTGTCCGGCAGGTGATCAGCTCAGCAGAAGGCGCCTCTGACCAGCCAGAATGAGGATCGTCGAGATCTTTGTCCCGCGCGCGTGGAGGCGTTGGGCGAGCGCGGCCTCCTCGGTGAGCTCCGGCCGGCGCCCGCCGGCCCGCCCCCGCCCCGACCGGGCCCACCGGACCAGGCCGGTGACCAGCGCACCGCCTATGCCCGTCGCCCGGTGAGCCGCGGCCGCCAGGCCGTGACCCGGCTCTGCGGATCAGAGTGCCGCCGGAACCCTCGTACCACTCACGGCCGGCCATCGGTGTCGTCAGACTGGAACCGCACGCGACTGCATCTTTTGGACTAGTGCGTTTTTCGTCCCGGTGGAGGGCGATCTCGCGGCACCGCTGCGAAAGAGTTGACTCGTGCGAACCACCATCGGATACACCGTCGAAAGCATCGGCTACGTCGTAGGAGCCCAGGGGCTTGTCAGCTTCGCTTCGCAGACCTTCTTCGGCATGGAGTGGGGCTGGATGCACAATTTGGTCGACCTTCCGCCCACCGCTTACCTCGGCGTCGTCGCCGTGGGGCTGGCGCTCATCGTCGGCGGTGTGAAGATGCGCAAGACGCCCCAACGTCAGAAGGTCGCCTGACCGGTGGGCCTTTCAGTCCGCGACCAGCGAAACGGCCGCATCGGCGCCACAACCTCGAACCCGGCCGTCACGCATCCACCTGAAGTTTGCCCGTGATCTCGGACACTCGATGGTTTATGCCGCGAGGGTGCGTTGATGCCGCTGTCCGGTCTCGGCTGGGGTGAGGTAGCCGAAGGTCTTGTGCTTGCGCAGGCGGCGGCGGTTGTAGAAGGTCTCGACGAAGTTCAAGACCTCGGCGCGGGCGGTGGCCCGGTCGGGCCAGATTCGGGTGCCGATTTCCTCTTTGAGCCGGGCCCAGAAACTCTCCGCGGCGGCGTTGATGCTTCCCAATCTGGAAGTCAGGCGGCATGAGTGACTGATGGTGTGACAGTATAGCACCGTCGGTCACGGATGAGGGCCCAGAGCACCTTGACGCGGCGGCGAGCCAGGGCGAGGACGGCCTGGACGTGGAGTTTCCCTTCGGCGCGCTTCCTGTCGTAGAAGCGGCGGGAGTTGGGATCGCTCGGGATGCTGATGAGTGCGGAGGTGTAGAAGACGCGTTGCAGCCTTCGGTGGTATTTCTTCGGCCGGTGGTCGTCGCCGCTGACCTGTCCGGAGTCGCGTGGAGCGGGTGCCGCGCCGGCGAAGGCTGCGAGCCGGTCGGGGGTGGGGAAGGCGTCCAGGCTGCCGTCGACGGCGGCGAGGAACTCGGCGCCGAGGGTCGTGCCGATGCCGGGCACGGAGGTGATTACTTCGGCGAGTTCGTGCTCGCGGAAGCGGCCCTCGATGAGCTTGTCAGTCTCGGTGATCGTCTCGTTGGGACGATGAGCCGGTAGATCTCTCGTGCAACGTAGCGTTTGAGGCAGCGGATGATCTCGCGGCGTGTCCTGCGTTCGGCGAGGCGCCGTCGCATGTAGTCCTGGGTGCGGCCATCCCAGCGCAGGCGGCTGAGGACGATCCGGAAGAGTGCAGCGTTGGCCTGGCGGTCGCCGCCTCGGTTGAGTCTGCGGCGCTGGGGCTTGCCGGAGGACGCGTCAACCGGGCTGGTGCCGCACAGGGCGGCGAAGGACGCCTCGCTGTCGGGGCGTTCGGGGTTGTCACCGGCTGCGATGAGCAAGGCCGCCGCGCTGTCCGGGCCGATGCCGTTCACGTCGAGACCGAGGATGCGCGGGAGGGTGCGGGGCATGCGCGGCAGCGGGTGCCCCGCGGTCGCTGCTCCGGCGGGGGTTTGCCGGCCCGTCGGCACCGGTTTGTGGTCGATGGTGAGGTCGTCACGGGTCATGAGGTAGCCCATGGTTCGAGCGGGACGCGGCAGCTGTTGAGCATGGAGGCGAGCATGCGGAATGCGCCGACGAGGTAGAGGAGTTCGAGGAGTTGGCGGCGGTTGTAGTGGGCGGCCAGGGTCTGCCAGGTCGGCTCGGCGACGGTCGCGTCCCGCTCGATCTCGTCCGTGGCGCGGAGGAGCGCGGCGTCCGTCGCGGACCAGCCTGGCGCGTCCGGCCCCTGGCCGACCCGGTCGATCTCCGCTTCGGTGAGGCCGGTTGCCCGTGCGAGGCGGCGATGGTGCGACCACTGGTAGGTGGAGCCGGTGTTGTGCGCGGTGCGCAGGATGAGGAGTTCCCGGTCACGGGGTGGCATCTCGCCCGCGGTGACCGATGCCAGGAAGGGCGTGGCGATCCCGAAGAGCCAGTCATGGCGGGCGAGTGTGGCGAGCACATTGGGCGCGGGCCGGCCGGCGAGGAGCTGGGCGAGGACGGGGGTGTCGCGGTTCGCATCGAGGGTGGCGCGGGTCTTCTCTCTCCACTCGTGGAACGGCAGCGGCGGGATCCGGGGCGCGTTGTGGTCGGTCACCGCGCGGCCGCCCAGAATTCGGCCGCCTTGGTCAGGAGCGAGGTGAAGTCGCCGTCCTCAATGCCCAGTTCGCGGTAGACCGCGGCGATGTTGAGCACGAGGCGTTCGGCGTCGGACCAGTCCGCGTAGTCAGCCATGGGGAACGCGGCGGCAGCCTCGGTGACGCTCAGACCGGCCTTGTGTGAGCGCGACGCGTGGTCGGCGACGTGCTCGAGGTAGGCGCGGAACCGGTTCAGGTGGGGCTTTGCGACGACGGGGCCGTGTCCGGGGACGATGGTGTCGATGTTCAGGTGGGCGATGAGCTCCAAGGCCTCGATCCAGCGGCGGACTGGGCCGGAGTGGATGACGGGGTGGCTGCCGACGAAGAGGATGTCGCCGGTGAACAGCACGCCGTCGTCGACCACTTCGACCAGTACGTCTCCGTCGGTGTGGGCCGGTCCGACCTGGGTCAGGCGCACCCGGAGCCGTCCGACCGTCACGTCGCGCCGGCCCGAGAAGGTGACGTTCGCCGGGGTGGACTCGATCCCCGAGAGGTCGAACGAGCCGAGGTGGTGGCGTATGTAGCCACCCAGGGCACCCGGTTCCCCGGCCCTGGCCCGCTCGATGAGGTCGTGGAAGTACGCCACCGAGGGAGCGGTGCGCATGTGTGCGGCGGTTGCCGCGCTGCTGATGATCGTCGCATCGGCGAAGAGCTGGTTGCCGAAGGCGTGGTCGCCGTCGTCGTGGGTGTTGACCACGGTGGTGATCTCCATCCCGGGCAGTCGCGCGGTGATGGCGCGGAGCATCTCCTCGGTCATGGCCGGGGTGAACAGGGTGTCTACAAGGAGCGCCTCGTCCCCGTCGGTCACGAGCCCGCTGTTGGACAGCCCCCAGGAGCCGTTGGGCTGGAGGTACGCGTAGCTGTGCGGACCGATCCGGTGCAGGCCCCTGGCGTAGGGAGGGTTTGCCATGATGACACTGTACTCAAGTACAACTATGGATTGAAGTATAATTTTCTGGGACGGCAGGACGCGGTGCTTTAGGGAGCGGCATGGTCAGAGACGAGAGGGCGGGCGCGACGGCTGGCGCCCCGCCCGGCCGACGGGAACAGCGCAGGCTCCGGACCCGGGACAAGATCCTCGACGCCGCGTTGCAGCTCTTCGCCGAGCAGGACTTCGAGACCACCACCTTTGACCAGATCGCCGCACGAGCCGACGTCTCCCGGCAGACGGTGTTCAACCACTTCGCGAAGAAGAGCGACTTCGTGGACGGCTGGGGGGAGCGGCGCCGAAACCGGCTGCGGCACATGCTGGACGAGGCGGAGTTCCGCAACCGGTCCATCGCCGACCAACTCGCCGGCTACCTCGACGTGCTGGCCGAGTTCAACGAACGCGAGCTCCTACTCACCCAGCGGGTGCTCGCCGGCTCGTCCCGCTTCGTCTCGGTGATGGACGACAGCCCCATCGCGGATGCCTTCGCGGCGTCCATCCGACTCGGCCGGCAGCGCGGGGAGATCGACCCGGCCGCAGAGCCGGAGCTGGCCGCGGCGGTGCTGGCCGACTGCTACTTCGGCACGCTCAACCACTGGCTGAACTCGCCGCAGCCGGCCGGTGCACTCGCCCGGCAGCTCCGCCGAAAACTCTCGGTAGTGCTGGCCGGCCTGGCCCCCTAGGATTCGTCGGGGCGATGATATTCAGCCATGGATTACTCCCAACCAGCTGCGGGACTGAGGCGACGCCTCCGGCCTCACGTCACCTGACGCCGCGGGCGGCGGCGCCCCGCCCCCCCAGGTTCCAGGTGATGAGCCTCTGCGGGCGGACGCGGATGATGTCCCGGCTGAAACGGTCGGGTGCCATGGGCGGCAGAACGACGGTCAGCACCTCGGCCCCGCCCCTGATCTCAACCCAGCGCCCCCACAGGTGCCTGCACGCGTAGCGCAGCGAGCATGGGAGTGGTAGCCGAGGATCGTCTGTGCACCGCCGTGCAGACGAGTTCGGAGGCGCTGAGCAGCCGTTGCGTTCCCCGGATCTCGTCGTCGGTCTTCACGTACAGAGCGGTCTAGAGGGTGTTCAGATCGGTCGTCACACACTGATCTTGGACACCTTCGTTTCTTGGGCGGCGCGGAACTTCGGATGTATCCGAGATCGGTCCCGGATTCGGTAGGGGCAGCACGAGGGGAGAGGCGATCGTGGGGGAACTGGACGGCAGGACCGCACTGGTGACAGGCGGCTCGCGCGGGATCGGGCGTGCGGTCGCTCTGCGGCTCGCCGTCGAGGGGGCGCTGGTCGCGGTCCACTACGGCGGCAACGACGCGGGCGCCGCGGAGACGGTGGCGCTGATCGGCAAGGCCGGGGGCCGGGCGTTCGCGGTGCAGGCCAGGTTCGGCGAGAGTGGTGCGGTGGACTCGTTGTTCGAGGGGCTCACCGCCGGATTGGCGGACCACGGTGCGGACGGCCTGGACATCCTGGTCAACAATGCGGGTATCCACTCGGTCGGTTCGATCGGGCAGCTCACTGAGGAGGAGTGGGAGCGGCTTCTGGCGGTCAACGTGAGCACGCCGATCTTCGTGGTTCAGCGGGCGCTGCCGCTGCTGCGGGACGGCGGACGGATCGTCAACGTGGGCTCGGCGGCCACCCGGATCGCGAATCCTCTCCAGATCGGCTACACCGTCACCAAGGCCGCGCTGGCGGCCCTCGGCCCGTCGCTCGCCAACGAACTGGGCTGGCGCGGGATCACGGTGAACACGGTCGAACCCGGGGTGGTGCTGACCGACATGACCGCCGGGTGGACCGGCGTTCCCGAGGCGATGGCTGGACTTGAGTCGATCACCGCGCTCGGACGGATCGGTGAGCCGGGGGACGTTGCAGATGTGGTGGGCTTCTTGGCGGGTCCGCAGGGGCGCTGGGTGACCGGCCAGACCATCGATGTCTCCGGCGGCACCTACCTCGGCCCGACCACGGGCGGGTGATCCGCTACCCGGGCAGGGACCAGGGCGTTGGCGTCGCTGTTCGGGTGGGCCCGGTCCAGGATGTCGTTGGCCAGCGGATCTGCGCAGTGGCGTGCGGGATGGCAGAGCCTTGCGACGAAGCGCGAGCAGCGGTGCAGCGTCCGTCCGCAACGCGCGGGTCAGTGTGACAACCGTGGCTTCACTGGGCATGGTGGAGCCGTTCAGCGCCCAACTCACGGTCGTGTGTCCCAGCCCCGCCCGCAGTTCCAGCCCGGACGTCGTCAACCGGCGCTCCGCCCGCAGCTGCCGCAGTGTCGTCTTGAGTTCGGCGAGCTCGTCCCGTGTGTGCCCACCCACTCGACCTCTCCTCCTGGTCATCTCTGGCCCGTTGGAACCTGCCCGTTTATCTTCGTCCACCTGTACGTCCGCGCATGCCCGTCTCGCCATATTCGTTCTGACAAAAGCGCTCGCTACTGAACGGAAGAGAACTGTGTCTGCGTCGCCAACGGCCTTGACTCTGCTCGCTCTTGCTGTCCTCGCCTCCGCCCTCCTCGCGCTTCTGGCGGCTGTCGGCGCTGGCCTGTTGGCCCGCATGGATCGCGCTTCCCTGCCCGCCGCCCTACTGCGCGTCGGCGCAGCCTTCGGAGGCACTCTCACCCTCATCACGGCCCTGCTTGTCGTGGGGATCAGCGCTCTGACGTGACGGTCGCCGCGGCCCGGCCCACTGAGCTCATCCCGCATCTTGGGCTGTTTGGAGCCTGTTGCGCGTCGGCGGGCCTCCGCGCTGCCTGTGCGGTCCTGTCGGCCCGTGGAAGGGGTGGGGAGGGCGGGGCACCGTCCGCCCGTCTCCGGGCTTTCTCACGCGCCGTCTCGCTCTCCCTGGCGGCCGCGCCTTGTGGGCGGACTGCCTGGCGCGGATCCGGTGCGTTTTCGGCCGGTCAAACCGGAGGTCGTGGTGGAGATCGAGGTAGATCAGTTGCGGTTGGAGTTCGGCTGGTATCGACATCGTCCGCGTGTTCGGCGGGTGCGCGGCGACCTGACGTCCGAGATGCTCGACGAGGGGCACGTACGGCGTCACGGTCTCGGCCGTCACGCAGGGCGACGAAAGCGCAGCCGTGCACGCCGGCGGGCACGCATACGCGGCACGCTGGGGCGTCGGCTGTGACGGCGGACACAGCGCGGTGCGTGAGCTGGCGGGCTTCACCTTCGTCGGCACCGAGCCGCAGTTCACCGGCTACGCCATGCTCGCCACCATCGCCGACCCCGAAAAGCTGCGCCCCGGCTTCAACCTGACCCCCACCGGCCTGTACATCCAGATCTCCGCACCGGGGCACATCGGCATGATGGACTTCGACGGCGGCGCCTTCGACCGCTCGCAGAAGCCGACCCTCGACCATCTCCAAGCCGTGCTGCGCCGTGTGTCCGGCACCGACGTGACGCTGGATGAGGTCCACCTCGCCTCGAGCTTCACCGATCGCTCGATGCAGACCACGACCTACCAGCGAGGCCGCGTCCTGCTCGCAGGCGACGCCGCCCACAGCCACTCCCCCCTCGGCGGACAGGGCCTCAACACCGGCATCGGCGACGCCGTCAACCTGGGCTGGAAACTCGCAGCGACCGTACACGGACACGCGCCCGACGGGCTTCTCGACACCTACACCCACGAGCGCCATCCCGTCGGCGCCCAGGTGCTCAGCTGGTCACGCGCACAAGTGGCCGTCATGAAGCCCGACCCGCATGCCCAGGCGGTCCAAGGAATCATCCGCGACCTGCTCACCTCCCGTGACGGAACGACCTACGTGTTCGAAAAGCTCTCGGGATCGTCGATCCGCCACGACCTCGACAGCGAGCACTCGCTGGTCGGCCGCAACGCCCCCGACCTCCGTCTCCAGGACGGCACGCGCCTCGGCGACCTGATGCAGGGCGGACGCGGCGTCGCTCTCGACTTCAGCACCGACCGCCGGCTGCGCGGTTCGGCGGTGCACTGGGGACGTCGAATCCGCTACGCCGCCGGCCCGGCGGGAAACGACCTCGGGCTAGGCGCAGTGTTGATCCGCCCCGACGGCATCGTCGCCTGGGCGGACGATCACGACCCTGCCCCCGACACGTTCGAGCGGGCCGCCGCCCAGTGGTTCGGCACTCGCCCCGCAAGGGGCTGACCGCGATGCGGCGTCGATCTGGACGGCGGCGGGCGGGGTGCAGGGCGCGGGGCCATCTTCGAGCGAGGCGACGGCAACCTTGAGCCAGCCGGCGTCGGTCGGCGACTACCTCCAAGTCGCTATTGCGCCGAGTGAAACCGACGACGCCCCCGCCCATCGCGCCGCGGATCTCCACGCCGGTGCAGCGATCACGGGGACCTCCACCAAGCATTCGTGCGCACCCCGGGCCGGTCAGTTACGTTCTCACCGTCCGTGACACCCGAAGGCGTCGCACAGCCGCCGATTGCGCAGCAACCGCCGACAGCCCGGTGGTTGTAGCGCTGCGTACCTCGGCAACACCGCAGGTCAATGGCCCGTCATTGATCAGCTCTGCCCAGCGGAGCCTGACCATCGCCATGTATGGCTTCGACGACGAGGAGCTTGCCGACCTGATCAAGACCAAGCTTCAGGACCCGACGATCAGCGTGCAGCTGACGTTGGACTCCAGCCAGGCCGGCGGAGTACACGAGCGCACCCTCCTCGCGGAGGAGGCGTATCCGGCGTCGTCGATCGCAGTGGGCCGCTCGGAGCGCGGGGCGATCATGCATCTCAAGGAGGTCGTCATCGACGGCGTGGACCTCATCACTGGCTCGACGAACTGGTCGGAGGGCGGCGAGTCGAAGCAGGACAACACCTGTTCGTGATTCGTAGCCCCTACGTCGCGGCCAGGGCCCGCGCCCGCCTCGACGCCATCCATCAGCACATGCTTCAGGCTGCGGCCGGGAAGCAGGGTGCGGCACGACCGGATGGCAGTGGTACTGGCTGTCATGGCTGGTGGTCCTGTTCGGCGTTCCGGAGGGCTACGCCCTGTTCACCAACCCGAAGAACACCCTGTCGTGGACCGTGTGGACCTGGTTCGGCGTCCGCGAGGGTGTCCCGGTCTGGCAGTGGAGCGTCGCGCACCTGCTCCTGGCCGCGGTTCTGGTGTGGCTGCTCGGGCATCTAGCTTTCGGGATCTGGCGCTGAGGAGGCGCGATGGGGATCTACGGTCAGGACTGGTCGTCGTACCAGTCAGCAACGCCGGCCACGAGCGGCCTCTCGTTCGCCTTCACGAAGGTCACCGAGGGCCTGGGGTACGTCAACCCCGAGTGGACGTTGCAGATGAATCACGCGAAGGCCAACGGGCTGGTGCGGGGCGGCTACCACTACCCCCACATGGGCGACTCGGTGCAGGCAGAGGCCGATTACTTCCTCGCCCAGGTGGCATGGAAGCCCGGCGATCTGGTGGTCCTCGACTGGGAGGGCTACGACACCGCGAACCAGAATGTCTCGCTCAACGACCAGCGTGCGTACAAGGAATCCTGGCTTCGGTACGTCAAGGCCAAGCTTCCGCACAACCCGGTCGGCATGTACTGCAACACCGACTACTGGCGCGGCGTCGACACCACCGGCTTCTACCAGGACTTCCTCTGGATCCCGGGCCGGCCTTCCCGCCGGCCGGCCCGGGATCCAGGCTCCATGGCTGTTCCACCAGTACAGCGCCTCCGGAGTGGACCGCGACTACTGCCACCTGAGCAGCACGGCCGAACTCCGGGCCTGGGCGCTGTCGTTCGCTGCCTCCTCATCGCCCCCGAAGTTCGACCGACGCAAGCTCGACGAGGAGGTTCGATGAAGCTTGTCACGCGCGCGCAATGGGGTGCCCGGCCGTGGCGGGAGCCGAACGGATCGATCCCGTACCACGAACCGCGCAAGGGCACGAAGTGCCACTACCTGGGCACGCCGTACACGTTCGGCCAGCACGACACGTGTCCGGCCTACGTCCGCAAGCTCCAGGCGTCCCACATGGACGTCGACGGCTGGTCCGACATCGGCTACAGCTTCGTGGTGTGCGAGCACGGCTACGTCTTCGAGGGCCGCGGCCTGGTACGCCGCAACAGCGCGAACGGCAACGTCCCGCTGAACGAGGCCCACTACGCGGTCGCCGCCTTGCTCGGCGCATCCGGCTCAACCCACCCGACCGACGCCCAGCTGAACGGGATGCGGGACGCGATCGACTACTGCCGCATTCACGGCCCTGCGGGACCTGAGATCAAGGGCCATCGCGACGGCTACCCCACCGCCTGCCCCGGCGACGTCCTGTACGCCTGGGTCCAGAGGGGCGCACCGCGCCCGAACCCGACTCCTGCCGCTGACCCGCGGCAACTCGACGAAGAGGTGAAGTGATGGCGCTCGTCATCGGTGAGATCAAGAGAACGGCGAGGCGGCATCGGCGTCCGACGCATGCAGACGGACAAGGTCCAGGTGGAGCCGGTTCCCGCTGGTAAGCCGGAAAAGGGTCAGCTGCCGTACCTCACCGGCGCCTACGGGCCCATCTACCCCTGACCACGCAGGGCCCATCCGGCTGGGCGGGCGTCGGAGGATGTCGTGGCCGTTGCCGCGCTGCACCCACGACCGGGTGCCGCATGACCGCGCTTGACTGAAGAGGGCTCCCCGTGAATGTGGGGGCCTTCTTCTCATGCGTTGCCCTTCCACATAGGCGTGATGCTCGCGCTGCTCGGATCAGCTGACGGCATACCCTGGGAATGGGTCGTGTCCCTCGTCGCGGCCCTAAACATCAGTCGACTCGTAGAACCTGGTTGCGCAGTGCGCAGCAGGGTCAGGGCGTGGCAGCAGACCGAGGCTGTCGGTGATGACGTGCCGGCGCCTTCCGTTGATCTTCTTGCCGCCGTCGAAGCCGCGCGTCGCGGCGGGCACCGAGGCGGAGCCCTTGACCGACTGTGAGTCGATGATCGCCGCGGTCGGCTCCACGTCCCGGCCCTCGGGTGCGCGGGCTTGCCCGCGCACCCGGTCGTGGGGCTCCCTGGCCAGGCCCCTGTTCCTCCACCTGCGAAAGAACGCATACACGCGGTCCCATGCGGGGAAATCGCACGGCATCGCGCGCCACTTGATGTACGTCCATTCCGAACCGGCTGAGCGTCGCGCGGGTGTAAGCGGCGAAAAGCTCCTGCCGCGTCTGGCGCCCGTCGCCGCTCCGGGTCACTGTCCGGTGTGCATCCAGCCCTTCGAATCCGGGCGCCGGCAACGGGCGTTCTGCTCGCTCTGGTGCCGCGGCCGTGCCCAAGTCCTGCACAACAGAGGCCTGCTGTCCAGCGGCCCAGCCGTGTTCCTCCCACAGCCGCGCAAGCAGCGTCTGGACCTGCCCGAAAACGTGGAGATTGTAAGCCTCACAGCCCGTTTCCCCAGGTCAACTGACTGACCCGTGAGGCTGTGAGGGTGTGAGGAGAGGGCTCACGTACACGACGGGCAAGGTCCGCGTGGACGGATAGCAGTGCCTGACCGCGCCCGTCGGACCTTGGTGCGAGGGTTGGACGGCTGCGGTCAGGGTGCGGGGCTGGAACCGTTCGCAGTGGGAGAGGGAGCAGGGAGCATGGTGGCGAGCGAAGACGGCGCGCAGGCGGTGCGCCGACGGTTCCGGCTGCCGTGCACCGAGCCGGGCACGGCGCCTACTCGCCCGAACACATACCACGCTGGCTATCCCGCGACGATCAGTCCTTTCAGGCGTTGCCCCACGTTTCGAGGAATCGCTAGCGGTCGTCCTCTTTCTCGTGCAGTCGGCGCCTGGCGAGCAGAACATGCCAGGCGGTGGTCTCGGCGTCACGCAGCCACAACTGCCCGAGGTAGCGGCCACCTGCTACGGGCGTGTCGTGAGCCAGTGCGTCGCCGATCACCTCGGGCACGGCGTCGCGCTGCTGGTCGTCGAGCTCTGCGAGAAAACTGAGCGCGCGGTCGGCAATGCCCACTTCGTTCCCCCTGATCAGGCGGTCGAAGAACGGACCGCCCGCGTTGTCGGGGACGATGTACAGAGCGGCGCTGCCTCCCGCATCTCCCAGGGCACCCCAGATCTCATTGCCTTCGGGCGCGCCCGGTAGAGGGAGCGCGGCGAAGAGGTCGACCAGATGACCGTTGGCCGCTTGGTTGTATGAGACGTCGCAGGCTGCCGCGGAAGCAATCTTCGCGACCTGCCCGGTGTTCAGCCCTCCGTCCGTGGGCCAGTCCAGTGGAATGTTGAACTGGCGGGCGAGGTGCTGGGCCAGTTCATCGTCGTCTAGGGATCGCCGGACGATCACAAGTTCCCCCAGTTCAGGGCCAGATGGCGGCTCTCTCTGCCTGCCCAGTCTGCCCAACTGGGCAGTGATCTGCTGGGGTGTGCGGACAACGTCTGGAAAGAGCCCGTACCGAAGACGCCTTGGCGCAACCGCGCCGCCGAAGCCGGACGCTCCAAGCCCGGGACTACGCGGCACCGGTTGGGGCGTCAGGGGAGGTGAAGGGGGCCAGCGTCGGCGCTGCCGCCGATGCCGAGGGTCCGTCGGGGCGCCGGGGGTGTTGCCGGGTGGGAGCCGAGTACCCCACGGGCTCGCAGCTGATCGAGGTCGGGCAGGCGGACCCCGGGGAGGACGTCGAGGAGATCGGCCTGGGCCGCGCGGATGTTCTGCGGGGCCTGGGGACCGGCGCCAAGGGCGCGGCGGGCTGTCACGCGATCATCGTACGGGCGACACGGACGATGAAGCGTTGGCACCTGTATCCGTCCCGACACCCTGGTCTGGTTCGCCGCGATCACGACGAACCAGCACGCTTCCCTGGTCAGCGCGGTGCGGCCGAGCCAGGTGGTGGCGCTGCGTCGTGCGCTGAGGCGTCGCACCCCACCATCATGGGGCCGCCGTGCGACCCGTCGAGCCGTGCGGAGCGCCGGGTCAACCATTCGGCTGACGGCAGACGCCCGCATGCACGACAGGCGCGGAGAGTCGACCCGATCTGCGCCGGTGTGTGGCTGACGATTTGACAGGCCCTGATGGAGCGGTGGGGTTCGATGCCCACGTTGAGAGACGGTCTGGGTATAGGGGAGGCAGTCGTTGGACAGTGGCGGACGGCCGCCGGCTGCGGGCTCCGGCGGGTCGCAGCGGCGGGGATCGGACGAGGGTCACGCGCAGGGGCGCCTCGAGCGCGTTCGTGCTGCCGCGGCGGCGCGGGCCACCAAGGGGGCCGCGCGTACCAGGGCCCTCGTGCGCCGGGCCGAGCAGGCTCCTCCGCCCCCGGGACCGTTCCGCCCCGGCTTCTGGCGCAGTCCCATCCGCGGCCCCTGGCTGACGTCCGTGTTCGGCCTGGTGCTGCTGATCGGCATCCCGCTGCTCTTCGTCACCGGGCTGCTCTCCTACGCCTCCTACAACCCTGACCTGAGCCCCCTCAACGACGAGACTGCCGACAAGGGTGTCCTGGGCTTCTACCTTTTCAGCTGGCCCACGCATCCGTACTGGCTGTACCGGCTGCTCCAAGGCGTGCACGTGACGCTGGGCGTGGTGCTGGTGCCGGTGCTACTGGCCAAGTTGTGGTCGGTGATCCCGAAGCTGTTCGAATGGCTGCCGGTACGCTCCATCGCCCACGGCCTGGAGCGGCTTTCCCTGCTGATGCTGGTCGGCGGTGTCATCTTCGAGTTCGTCACCGGCATCGTCAACATCCAGCTCTACTACGTCTTCCCGGGCTCGTTCTACCGCCTGCACTTCTACGGCGCCTGGGTCTTCATCGCCGCCTTCGTCGTCCACGTGTGCCTCAAAATCGGCCGGATGATCCGGGCACTGCGCTCGCGCAGCCTGGGCGCCGAACTGCGCACCGACCTCGCCCACACCGTGCCCGAACCACCCGATCCCGACGGCCTGGTGGCAGCCTCTCCCGCACCGCCCACGATGACCCGCCGCGGCGCGGTGGGCATGGTGGGAGCGGGATCGCTGCTCCTGTTCGTCGTGACCGCCGGACAGAGCATCGGCGGCCGGCTGCGCGCCACCGCGCTGCTCGCACCGCACAACCGCGACCCAGACAGCGGCCCGAACAGCTTCCAGATCAACAAGACGGCGGCCAAAGTGGGCATCACCCCCGCGCTCGTCGGCCCCAACTGGCGGCTGGAGGTCCACGGACGCGGAGCGCCACGGGTCTTCACCCGCGAACAGCTCCTGGCGCTGCCCCAGCACGCCGCCGCACTGCCGATCGCCTGCGTGGAGGGATGGTCCACCGAGGACCAGCACTGGAGCGGCCTGCGGCTGGCCGACCTCGCCGCTCTGGCCGGACTGCCCGACGCCGCAAGCGTCCTGGTCCAGTCGATCCAGCCGCCCGGCCCCTTCACCCGGGTGGTGCTGCGCGGCAACCAGATCCACGACCCCCGAGCGCTGCTCGCCCTCCGCGTCAACGGCGCTCATCTCTCACTCGACCACGGCTACCCGGCCCGCATCATCGTCCCGGCCAACCCCGGCGTGAACAACACCAAGTGGGTCCACCGGCTCACCTTCAGGGCGTGACCATGGCACGATTCGCACGCTGGTACGGCTCCGGCCCGCTGCATCTGCTCGTCCTGGTCGCCTCGTTCGCCCTGACCGGCTACGCCATGGTGCGCCTGTTCGCCGTCCGGCCCTGGGAGGTGGCGATCTGGTTCGTCGGTGCGGCGATCCTCCACGACCTCATCCTGCTGCCCCTGTACTCGCTGGCCGACCTGTCGGCCCTTTCCGTGCTGCGGCACCGAGCCGCCGGCGGACCGAGGGTGCCGTGGATCAATTACCTGCGTGTTCCCGCCTTCCTGTCCGGTCTGCTCCTGCTGGTCTGGTTCCCCCTCGTCTTCCGTCTGGCGGTCCCCTACCCCGGCGACACCGGTCTGTCGGACAGCGTCTACCTCGGCCGATGGCTGGCGATCACCGGTGTGCTCTTCGCTGCCTCCGCCGTGGTCTTCGCGATGAGACTGCGCCGCCTGAGGCGGGCCGGCCGCAGCGACAAGAACCGACCCGCCAAAGGGCATGGCGCAGCACCGTGACAACCGACGAGGACGAGCTGTACGACGCCGACGAGGACCCCTACGCGCTCGCCCTGCGACCCGGCCGAGAACCGGTGTACCTACGGCTGGCCGACGGGCGCCGGATCCGGATGCCGGTAGACCGCTGGCACGAGCAGCCCACGGCGGCCGACACGACCGTGCTGGAACGCTGCGTCGGCCCCGTCCTCGATGTCGGCTGTGGCCCGGGCCGCATGTGCAGGGCACTCCTGAGCCGGGGAGTCTTCGCCCTCGGGGTCGACATCGCGCCTCGGGCGGTCGCACTGACCACCTCTCTGGGCGGGCTCGCACTGTGTCGATCGGTCTTCGACCAGCTGCCGGCCGAGAGCGGCTGGCAGACAGTGCTGCTCATCGACGGCAACATCGGCATCGGAGGCGACCCTCATGGCCTGCTGCGCCGCTGCGGCGGACTCATCGCCCCCACCGGGCGCCTCGTCGTCGAGGTCGACCCCGACGACGTCGAGCAGCAGTGCACCGCCCGGTTCGAGGACCTCCACGGCCGGAACGGTCCGTTCTTCCCCTGGGCACGGCTCGGACGACCAGCGCTCCACAGGATCGCCGCCGACCTTGCCCTCAGCGTCACCAACCAGTGGGGATACGGTCACCGACGCTTCCTCGCCCTCGGCCACCCGGATTCGGCCTCGGGACCTCGCTGATGACGCGGGGTCGGCCACGCCGCGGCGGGGAGACACGACGCACGCCGAGCGCGGCACCAGCTCGTGCCACTCGCTCGGAGCAAACGTCGGCAACCGGCACGTGCGATCCACCGATCGTGCTGATTGGCTGGAGGTGAATCCGCTGTTCAGGGACGCTGGGATCCATGTCACCCGTCAGGCACCTGGAGAGACCTGCGTCGCAGGCGACTGCTCACGTCGTCCCGGCCGGGCCGCGTCCGGCCCGAGGTGGACGGGCTGCGACGCATGAGTGCGCGACCGATCGGTGACCACGCCCTGCTGTCCGACTGCCGCTCGGCCGCGCTGGTGACCTCCGACGGCTCGGTGGACTGGCTGTGCCTGCCCCGCTTCGACAGCCCGGCGATCTTCGCCCGACTCCTCGACGAGGACGCCGGCCACTGGTCCATCCGCCCTGTCACCGGCTCGGTCGACATCAGCCGCCGTTACGTCGAGGACACCCTCGTTCTGGAGACGGTCTTCCGCACGACCGGCGGCACTGCGGTCCTGCGGGATGCCCTTGCCCTGGGACGGCGCGAACGCGGGCACGCGCTCGGCACCGCTTCCCCCGGAATGCTGCTGCGGCAGATCACCTGCACCGAAGGGCGGATGGACATCGAGATCGCCTACGCGCCGCGCCCGGAGTTCGGACTCGTCCACCCACTCCTCTCAGCCGTGCCAGGTGGGCTTGCGGCGTACGGGGGCGCCCATGTTCTGCTCCTGTCGAGCCCCGTCGACCTGCGGATGAGCGGCTCCACGGCCCACGGCCGAATCCCGCTCTCGGCGGGACACCGCCTCGGATTCGCCCTGCACGTCGGGACGGCGTGGGAAAGGGAGTCGGTGGCCTGGCGGACGGGACGGATCCGGCGTCGCATGTCCGACACCGTCAAAGGCTGGCGCTCCTGGTCGAAGCTCCACCGCGGCTACGTCGGCCCCTGGCAGGACGAAGTGAGCCACAGCGGGCGCGTGCTACGGGCCCTGACCTTCGCTCCCACCGGGGCCATCGTCGCCGCGGCCACCACCTCTCTGCCCGAGAAGACGGGCGGAACGCGCAACTGGGACTACCGCTACACATGGGTCCGCGACGCCAGCTTTACCATTCAGGCACTGGCCACGGCCGCCTGCGAGAAGGAGAAGAACCGGTTCTTCGGCTTCCTCGCCCGAGCCGCGGCAACCCAACTCGACCGCGGCGCCGACCTGCAGATCATGTACGGCATCGGCGGAGAACGTGACCTGAGCGAGCGGCCCCTGCCCCACCTGACCGGCTGGCGCAACAGCAGCCCCGTCCGGATCGGCAATGACGCCTGGCGCCAACGCCAACTCGACGTCTACGGCGAACTCCTCGACGCCGCTGCCCAGACCCTTCCGCCCGATGAGCCCCTCGACCCAGCCACCCGCACCTTCCTGCTCCAGGCAGCCGAGACAGCCGCCCTACGGTGGGCCCAACCGGATCAAGGCATCTGGGAAAGACGCGGACCCAGCAGGCACTTCCTCCACTCGAAACTGATGTGCTGGGTCGCCCTGGACCGCGCCATCAGCCTGGCCCCTGCGCTCCAGGCCGACGAACGCCTGCCCCACTGGCAGCACGAGCGCGACCAGATCCGCCAGGCCATCGAACAGCGCGGTTGGAACCCCGACCTGGGCGCCTTCACCCAGGCCTTCGACACTGACGACCTCGACGCCTCCGCACTGATGCTGCCCATCGTCGGCTTCCTGCCACCACACGACCCCCGCATCCAGTCCACCGTGCTGGCCATCGCCACACACCTGACCGACCACAACGGCTTGGTCCGCCGCTACCTCACCGACGAACTACAAGAGGAAGAAGGAACCTTCCTGCTGTGTACCTTCTGGCTTGCCCAAGCCCTCGCTCTCACCGGCCACACCGCCCGTGCACGACACGCCTTCCAAACCGCCCTCGCACACGCCAACGACCTCGGCCTGCTGGCCGAGGAGACCGACTCAACCACAGCAGAGGCCCTCGGCAACTTCCCCCAAGCCTTCAGCCACATCGGTCTCATCAACGCCGCTCGTGCCATCCGCGATGCCGAGCGTCAAGAAATGCACGCCTAATACTCCAGCCGTAGTTCGGTATCTGGGCTGGTCAGCGGCCTGGTGGCGTGGAGTGTAGCGGGGCGCCAGGCGGGCGGGACGGACTTCCCCATCGCGCCCCGGCGAATAGGTAGCCGCGCCGTTCGTAGTGGCTCTGGCGGGCGCGTGCCTGGTGCCGCCGTCTCCACCGTGACCAGGTCAGCGTGTGGTTGTGGTGTGCGCGGCGGCGCGGGGGTTCAGCTGCCAGGAGACGGCGGATCTCGGCCGGTGTGAGGTCCACGAGATCGGGCGTGTCGTCGCCGGGGCCCCCTTTCGCGTTCCTGGGCGGCGATGGCGGCAAGGAACGTGTGGGCGAGCATGGCGAGGGTGATGTGCCGGTACCAGCCGGTGTAACGGCGGACCTCGTACTCGTCGAGGCCGCACTCGTTCTTCGCGGACTGGAAGCATTCTTCGATCTTCCAGCGGCATCCGGCAATCCGGGCCAGGTCGGCGAGGGTGGCGTCCAGCGGAGCGCTGGCCAGGAGGTAGGCGATGTCCTCGGGGTCGGTGATGCTGCGGCGGGCCAGCATCCACCGCCTGCGGGTGGGCTTGTCGCCGTCGCGTTCCTCGACGACGGGCAGGAGGGCGCCGGCCCAGTCGTAGCAGCGTTCGCCTTTGGCTCCGGGGCCGGCGGACAAGCGCTGCCATGCCTCCGGCGGGGCCTCACGGCGGATACGGTCCTCAATGCGCGGGCCGTGGACCTGCTGGGACTTGGGGACGGCCGCGACGTAGTGGAGCTTCAGGTCGTCTTCGAGGAACCGGCGGAAGCGGCTGTCCTGGCCGTAGGCGGCGTCCGCGGCGACCCAGCGGAAGCGCAGCAGGGAGGCATGGGCCCGGCGGATCATGTCACGGGCGAGGGCGTTCTTGGTGGCGAAGGTACGGTCGTCGGGGATGTGGGCGGCCTGGCAGCGGTCGCTGTCGTCGGTCCAGGACCTGGGCAGATAGAGGTCACGGTCGACGAGGGCGTGTCCCCGGCTGGTGGCGTAGGCGGCGAACACGCCGATTTGGCAATTTTCGGTGCGTCCGGCGGTGCCGGAGTATTGGCGCTGTACTCCGGCGGAGGTGTCCCCTTCTTGATGAAGCCGGTGTCGTCGATGATCAACACGCCGTCGTCACAGCCGAGTTGGTCGGCCACGTACTGCTGCAGGTCGTCGCGGACACTGTCGGCGTCCCAGCGGCTACGGGAGAGCAGCTACTGCAGTCCGTCCGGGGTGGCGTGGCCGGCCCACTCGGCGAGCTGCCACCCGTTCTTGCGGCTGACCGGAGCGAGCAGGCCAGGTACGTAGTCCCGCATCCGCCTGCGGGGTTCGATCCGAGTGAAGCGGCTCCCGGTCTGCAGGAAGAGTTCTTCGAGTTCCCGATCCCACACACTCACCGGCGCATCGTTGTGCATGTCGAGGGACTGCTCGCACCAGCACACGGGCATGCGGCAGGGCACTCGTTCGTGGGGCGCGATGGGGAAGTCCGTCCCGCCCGCCTGGCGCCCCGCTACACTCCACGCCAGCAGGCCGCTGACCAGCCCAGATACCGAACTACGGCTGGAGTACTAGTCGACGATGACGTACCAACGATGCGTCGTTGTGCGCGGAGATCCGCGCTTCGCACTTGGGAGTTTGTGCAGGGGTTGGCATCTGATCGAGCATCAGGCCTGGCCTCATGGGGCCGTTGGGGTGGGTGTCGCCTGGTGTGACGGCGGACCGGCGACGAGCGGTCATCCTCCGCCCCAGCCCGAAGGGCAGTTGCCCCGCCACCGTCCTGCGACGGGTGGACCTGTCTTCATCCCCACCTACCGACGAGTTCGATGAACTACTGGTGAGAGTCCGCGCGTAGAGCGTCCAGCTTCTCGGCGTCGTCGGTTTCGGCGACGGCCGTGTAGGCGACGATACGGAGATCTGAGCCGGGGACCATGAGGACGTCGAGGTCGAGGGTCAGGTCGCCCACCTTGGGATGTTCGATTGTCTTGCGGTCGCCGGTGTGGAGGCCGGCGGTGCCGTTGGACCACAGGTGGGCGAAGCGGGGGCTGGTGCGGAGCAGCCGGTCGACGAGGGAGGCGAGGCGGGCGTCGTCGGGGTACGCCGCTGCCGTGACCCGCAGATCGGCGACGAGGGCCTCCTCCTCGTCCTCGTCGCCGGCCCAGGACCGTACTGGCCAGGCGGCGATGGAATCGACTCGGTGACCGTCGCTGGAGCGGAACATGCCGGCGACGAGATTTCCCTGGTTCCAGCTGTAGGTACGGGGGTCACCGATGGCGGCGGTCCACATCCGGTTCCAGCTGACAAGCGTCCAGTCGGCGGCGTAGACCGCGACCGGCGCGCCGCCCATTTGCCGGATGAGCCGGTGGACGCTCGACGGCACGTGCAGTGAGACGTCGCCGTTGGATGGCGGCGCGAGATGGGCGCAGCGGAACAGGTGGTCACGCTCGGAGGTGCCCAGGTGCAGGGCTCTGGCCAGGGCGGTGACGACCTGGGCGGAGGGGTTGCGGGCGCGGCCCTGTTCGAGCCGCACCACGTAGTCGACCGACAGGCCGGCCAGGCGGGCGAGTTCCTCGCGGCGCAGACCGGGAATGCGCCGGTCGGCGTCTGATTCCAGCCCGCCCGCCAAGGGCGAAAAGCGCTCCCGCCAGCCTCGCAGGGCGATGCCGAAGTTGTTGGTCATGGCCATGCGGTCATCATCGTTCAGGTGCCCCGCCGGCAGCAGTCCTCCTTTCCCACATCTGGGCAAAACCATCAGGGGCGCGGGCGCTCGTGCAGATGCAGCGCCGAGGGGCGCAGCCGGTCGTGGTGATAGGTGTCGGTACCGGCCTTCTGGCCGTAGAAGTGGGTCATGGGCGCGTCGGTGATCAGCGAGTCCTGGTTCGTGATCTCCAGGCGGATGCGGTCGCCCTCGCAGGCCAGGAACGACAGGGGCAGCAGTTCGACGTGGAGTTCATAGACCTTGCCGGGCTCCAGCGGATCCTCGCCGTTGTGCAGGTGGAACGGACGCATGTCACTGGTGAGTTCGGGGTCCTCGGCGCGGTGGGAGGCACGCAGCCAGCCCTGGCTGACCTTGATCGGCAGCCCCGCGCCGGAGTCACCGGAGACGAGGGAGAGCTTGACGAAGACGTCCATGTCGGTCTGGTCCGAGGAGGCGTGCAGCGTCAGCGTGGCATGGCCGGTGAACTCGCGGTCCTTGTCCATGGGAGCGGTGGTGAAGGTGTTGACCCGCGCGACGTGGTCGGGGACGCCGTGTCTGTCGAAGACGGTGACGCCGGCCATCCACTCGGGATCCGGGTAGCACCAGGAGGTGGACGCCTCGTCCGCCACCGGCTTGGCCTCGCTGAGCGTTCCGTCGTTGAGGGAGACGACGGCGCCGCTGTGCTCCTCGGCGAGGTAGAAGGTACTGGTGCGCACGTCCGGTGGCGGCCAGGAGGGCGCCGACTGGTAGGCGTCCGCGCCGTTGACGTAGAAGCGGACGTCGGGCTTTTCCATCACACCGTTGTCGGCGCCCTTGAGGTGATGGTCGTACCAGGGCAGCAACTCGGTGCGGTGGAAGTCCTCGTCGAAGTAGTACCTCTGCGCGGCGGCGAAGCTGCCAGGATGCGTGACCAGCAGCTTCTTGGGCCCCCGTACGCGCTCGAAACCGTAGAAGTTGCCACGCAGGTGCAGCGCCGCCTTCCCCCACACGCCGATCGAGAACACGGGAATGTCGATCTGCGGCAACTCCCAGAACGGCGAGCGCCGACGATGCCACTCGTCGTCCAGGGGGTGGGAGAGGATGTCGTAGACGAAGTCCTGCTTGCCGCCGACGCGGAAGTCAATGCCCTCGATCTCGTGCTGGACCAGCACCGAGCCGAACAGCCAGGTGCTCAGGAAGCCCTGGATCGGGATGCCCCCGTGGTACATCCAGTCGCGGTACATGTCGGTGGCGCCGTCGTAGGCGACGATCGTCCTCAGATGCGGCGGGCGGGTGCGTGCGGCGTTCCACTGGCTCCAGCAGTAGTGGGACATGCCGATCATGCCGATCGCACCGGTCGACCACGGCTCGGCGGCGACGTGCTCGATCATGTCGTGGATGGCCTCGCCCTCGCCCCGCGAGACCGGGTCCCAGGTGCCCTCGGAGCGGCCGGTTCCGGGTACGTCCATGACGACGTAGGCGTAGCCGTTGTCGAGGTAGAGCTGGATGGGCCCGTACTCGATGAACGGGAACACCGGGTGCGCCGGCAGATGGCGCAGCGCCTTCTGGTACGGGGAGGCGCCGAGAACGACCGGGAACGGCCCCTCGCTGTCGGCGGGGAGGTAGACATCGGCGCGGACGAGATCTCCCGCGCGGGTGCGGACCTCGGTCTCGAAGGGCGCCACATGCACATCGACCATAATGGTTCCTTTCCAGGCCTTTCCGGAGCGCGGAAGACGGTCGCGGTCACGACTGGAGCGAGGCGACCGGCGCGGCCTCGGTGGGGCTCTTGGCGGTGGCCCAGTGGGCCCGGACGAAGGCGGCGGCGGACTGCAGTGCCTCGCCCGCCTCGTCGAGCATCACGGCGAACGCCTGGAAGACGTGCGGGACTTGGGGCCAGACCTGGAGTTCGACATGAACGTCGTGGTCGGCGGCGCGGGCGGCCAGTCTTACGGCGTCGTCCAGCAGGATCTCGTGCGAGCCCACCTGAACGAGCAGCGGTGGCAGGCCCGTCAGGTCGGCGAAGACAGGACTGGCCAGTGGCTCGGTGCCGGCCGTCCGGCCGAGGTAGTCGCGGGCGCGGGTGCGCAGGGCCTGCGGGGTCAGTGCGGGGTCGAGGTGGGCCTTGCCGGTCGCGCTGGCGCCGGACACCGTGAGGTCGGCCCAGGGCGAGAACACCGTGGCGGACGAGGGCCGCGGCAGGCCCGCGTCCCTGAGGGCGACCAGCGTCGCGACGGTCAGACCGCCGCCCGCGGACTCACCGACAAAGGCGATCCGGTCGCTGGGGATGCCCTGGTCGAGCAGCGCGCCGTACGCGGCCACGGCGTCGTCGACGGCCGCGGGAAACGGGTTCTCGGGAGCCAGCCGGTAGTCGATGCAGACGGCACGGGCGCCGCAGCGCCGGGACACATCGGCGGCCAGACCCGCCGCGTCAGACGCCGAGCCGATGGCATACGCGCCGCCGTGGAAGTACAGCAGCACGTCGGCCGGATCGCTTCCGGGAGTGTCGACGGTGACGACGGGGATGCCGCCGAGCTGCCCGGGGGTGGTCGTGACATCGGGAGGCAGTGGAATCGAGGTCATCATCTCGTGGAAGACGGCGCGTGCTTCGGCCACGTCGCCTCCGACGTCGAGCGGAGCATGCCGAAGCATCTCGTCGAGGTCGCGGCGTTGCTGCCCGGACATGGCTGTGCCTTTCGTGCGGTTCGTTCGGGATGGGTGCAGCGGTGGGTGGGCCGGCACTCAGCGCGGCGGGCCGAGGATGATCTGGCCGTACATGTCGGCGGCCTCGGCCATCCGGTCTTCGGTTATCTCGAACCCCTCGGGCCGTGCGGTCGATATGTCGCGCCCGGCGTGCCGGAACATGCCTTCGATGCCGCCGGGGGTGCAGATCATCAGCAGGTCTGCGGTGTCGGAGGTGATCCGGTAGCCGTGGGGGACGTTCTTGGGCAGGTAGACGATGCCGCCCTCCGACAGTTCCATCTCCTGGTCGTCCGACCACAGCAGCGCGGTGCCCTTGATCAGCATGAAGATCTCGTCCTCACGGGTGTGCACGTGGTACGGAGGCGCCTCCCCCTTGGCGACGCTGAACCGTCCGACGGTCAGCTGTCCGTCGGTGGCCGAGCTGTCCAGGAGCACGGCGAACTGACCGCCGTCGAGCCATTCGAGCTTCTGCTGCTGATCAGGCTGCGCGAGGTAGGCCATGCTCACGACGATGTCCGTTCTGTGCGGTCGGCGGGTGCTGGGCCGCCCTCACCACCCGTGGAGATGAGCGTGACGGCAGAGATCACCCGATGCGTCTTGCGCTGGTATCCGGCGAAACCGGGATGACGGCGGGCCTGCTCCGTGAACGCGGCGTCGCGCTCGGCGCCACTCAACTCCAGGGCCCGTACGGCGACCACGTCGTCGCCCACCTCGATGCGGACCTCGGGATACGCGAGCAGGTTGTAGTACGGGTCCGGATTACGGTCGGAGCCGGCCTTTGATGCGAAGAGCAGATAGCGGTCATGATCGGCCAGGTACATCACCGGATGCACTCGGCCGGCGCCCGAGCGTGTTCCGACAGTGTGCAGCAGCAATACCGCGGCGGCCCCGGCAAAACCCCCGCCCAGCTGGCCGTGATTCGTGCGGATCTCGCGGTGTCAGCCATCACTTCTCCGGTGCGAGACGAGGTCGGGTGGCCTGCCGGTCGGGTGGTGTGCCCTGCCCATGCTGGACCCAGGGCCCGGACGGCCGTGGTCGGCGACCTTCGGCGGGGTCGCCTCCCACGAATGATGATCCGCTTCCAGAGGCGACCACCGCCAGACGCGTAGATAGGACCAGCAGTACCACCCTGTGCCGGTGGTCGATTGCTCGGTTGGTTCCCGGTTGGTTCTCGAACAATCCGAGGAGAAAATCCCGACTTGACCTCATCCGAAAATGAAGGAACCGGAAGGCGCGCGTTATCAGCCCGTGGGCGAGGTGCCGGCGGGTCGATCGGTGCTCTGCCGTCAGGGTGCGAAAGGTGACGGTGAAGCCGCCCCCACCTTGGCGAAGGAGAAACTGCAGATCACGCGGCAGATCGTGAAACGCTCGGACGACATGTCAGACGCCCTGCGGGAGACCGACGACGTCAAACGCCTCACCCGCCGCACCAGGCGGCCCCGCGGCCCGCTCCCGGACAGCGTCCTGCGGGTCCTGCGCTCCATGACCGACTCACCGGCCTTCATCCGCAACGGCCGCCTGGACATCCTGGCCACCAACGCTCTCGGCCGCGCCCTCTACGCCCCCTGTTCCCCGACCCCACCGCCCGGACGGTCAACATCGCCCGCTCGCAGTTCCTCCTGCCGCAAGGCCGCGACTTCTTCCCTCACTGGGAGGAGTCCGTCAACACCACCGTCGCCCTGCTGCGCACCGAAGCCGGACGCGCCCCGCACGACGCCGAACTGACTGGACTCATCGGCGAACTCGTCACCCGCAGTGAGGAATTCCGCACCGCCTGGGCCAAACACAACGTGCGCCTGCACCACACCGGCCGCAAATCCTTCCACCATCCAGCCGTCGGTACACTCACCCTTGACTTCGAGGCCATGGAACTGCCCGCGCAGCCCGGGCTGACCCTCACCGCCTGCAGCGCCGCCCCCGGCACCCCCGACCACGACGCCCTGCAACTCCTTGCCACCTGGGCTGCAACCGAGGAAGTACAGCCTGCGGGCGAGCCCGCCGCCTCCCGCCCACGCGACTGACTGAGGCGTACGGAAAGACAGGTCCCGTACTGCTTCGCACGCGTTCCGAGACCTCCGGATGAGCCGCCAGGCCATCCGCCACGTCGGGCTGGGCTTCGAGGGCTACAGCCCGGCCCAGCCAGACGGGAGAGCTTTTCCCAGGAACACCTGATCCAGGAACCCGGGGCCGTGTCCCTCGCCGTGCGCCAGGCCGGGACAGTCCAGGTGGCCGACGTATGGCCCAGCCGCCGTGTGCGGGACCTCGGCGTCGTCCGGCACGGCGCCGGCATCCTCACCGAACCGGCCCGCGCCCTCGTCCTGCCCGCCGAGCACGACGAGGCCGAACGCATCGCGGGCGAACGGCGCGCCGCCATCAAGCACATCAGCCGCGATGAAGGCGACCATCCGAACGGCCCTCCGCACACCGCGCGGATATGAAACGGGCTCGACCCCGTTCCCGTGGACGAATGCCGGCATGAGGTTTTGGGTCGGCTCAAGCAGTCGATGTTGCAGGTGAGTTGGAGCAGACCGAGGCGGAAGGCGGCGCAGTCGTGCTCCACCACAGGCGTACGGCAGTACAGGGCATGGGCGAGATCGAGCGACGCCAGCTTCGCCGGTCGGCGGAGGGTGTGTCGATTTTCGCCCGTCGATGGCAAGTAGCTGTCGGATGTCGCTCAAACTGACGGTCCAAGGGTGGCATACCGGTGGACCAGTGCTTGCCTCGTGTCGAAGGAACAGCACGCGAGTCGCGAGGGACAGCAGCATGAGCACCCTGAACCTGCAAGGTATTTCTCTCACTACGAGACCCACGGGGACCCGGAGGCCCCGCCGGTCCTGCTTGTCTCCGGTCTGGGTGGGGTGGGCGCGAGCTGGGGGACACAGATCGCCCGCTTCACCGAGAAGTACCACGTGATTCTGCCGGATCAGCGGGGCCCGGGGCGTTCAACCCGGGCTCTCGACGGCTACACCACTCTGCAGCTCGCGGCCGACACGGCTTCGCTCGTCGAGGAACTCGGCGTCGGCCCGGTCCATGTCGTTGGTGCGTCGACGGGCGGCGCCATCGCGCAGTACATGGCGCTGGAACATCCGCGGCTTGTGCGCTCGCTGACGTTGAGTTCCACGTTTGCACGCTTTGACGCCTTCACCAGGCGTGAGTTCGAGGTGCGGCACAGGCTCGCCGCCGAGTGGGACAGGCACGAACTGCTGTCCGCCTACTCGCTGTTCCTGTTCGGCCCGCGGTACACCCGTGAGCACCCTGAGGCCGTCGTGGAGTGGATCGACCGCGCAGCCGCGCTCCCAGCCCACCCCGACGACCGGCGGATCGGCCTGGCGCGGATCGACATGATCGCGGCACACGATACGTTCTCACGGCTCGGCGAGATCACCCAGCCGACACTGGTGCTGTGCGGCGAGCACAACTTCTGCACGCCGCTTCCGCTGTCGGAGGAGCTCATGCACGGCATCCCGGGCGCGAGGCTGACCGTCTTCGAGGACGCGGGCGAGCTCATCGAACTGGAGCAGCCGGTGAGGTTCTTCACCGAGGTGAGCGGCTTCATCGACGGGCTGTGCGCCCCGGCCCGCGCTTGAGGCAGGTCGCGCGATGAGACTCGAACTACCTGATGCCTCCATCGTCTTCGACGACGTCGCCGAGGGCGAACCCGTGGTGTTCTTGCACGGTTCGCTGTGCGCCGACTGGCTCACGCCCATGGCGCGCGAGATGACAAATTTCCGACGCATCGTCATCCACCGTGTCGGCTACGGCCGCAGCGAGGAGCGCACGAGCGGCGCTGGAGTGCCCGCGCAGGCCGCCCACTGCGCAGAGGTTCTGGCGGAGTTGGGGCTGCCGCGCGCCCACTTGGTGGGCCACTCCGCCGGGGCCGACATCGCACTGCACCTGGCCTACGCCCGCCCGGACCTGGTCGTCTCGCTGATCCTCCTGGAGCCCGCGCTGCCCCGGGCGGACGACGAGCCCGCGAGTCCGGCAACGGCGACCGCGATCGCCGCGGCCACGACCGGTGCATGGGAAGCGGCGTTCTACGCCTTTCTCACCGGAGTGTGCGGGCCGGGCGTGCGCCGCCTGTTCGCGGACCGGCTCGGAGAGCAGGGGCTCGCCGATGCCGTCGAATGCAGCCGTTACTTCTTCACCCGGGAATCGGCCGCATTCGCCGCGTGGGAGTTCGGTGCGCCGCAGATGAACGCCGTTCGGGCGCCGTCTCTGCTCGTCGTCGGAGGCGGGGGCGACCGGCTCGGCACGCCCCACCGGGCCAGAGCCGCCTCCACCCACGCCATGCCGCTGGAGGACCCGTGTTGATGGCTCGCGTCGTCAGCGAGTTCGTCGCGTGCCACCCGCTGTCCGACTCGGCCGGCTGAAGCACCGGGTCACCGTGCGGCGGGTCCGCGCGGTGACCCGGCTCGGGGCTGCGTACGCCGCGATGCGCGCGTCGGCGAACGGGGGAAGAAGGCGACGGCGCCCTTGACCGGGCACAAGGCCGTCACCGTCTCGACGTCCCGCACGCCGGGCAGCCGCCCCAGGACTGACGTCAGGAATTGCCACAGCGCGGATGTGTCCCGTGTCGAGACGCTCGCGAACAGGTTGCTGGTCCCGGTGACCCCGGCTGCGAACGCCACCTCGGGTCTGGCGGCGAGCGCGGTGCCCGCGGCGGGGAGTTCGTCGATCCCGATGGTGAGCCACAGCATGGTGCGCACCGGCACGTCGAAGACGGCGAGGTCGACATCGACGTCGAAGTGCAGGACGCCGCCGGCCCGCAACTCGTGCAGCCGACGGCGGACAGTGCTCGCCGATGCGGTCGTGGCGGCCGTCAGTTCGTCGATCGGCGCTCGTCCGTCGGCTCGCAGCACCTCGAGCATGCGGCGGCTGGTCCCATCCACCTTCGGCGGCGGTCCGACCGCGGGAGGAACGTGTCGCGCAAGTCGGGTTGCCTGGGTCTCCGTGAGCGGCCCCTGCTTGGTGAACGGCTGACCGGCACCGCCATAGAAGACGGGCAGCACCTCGTGCGCCCGCACATCGAGGATGTGCCGGGTACGCGGCAGCGCCTCGAAGAGCGGCGACTCGACACCGTCACCGCAGGCTGACGCGACGATCTCTGTCCCCCCCGTTACCGAACACAGACTGATCCAGCTGGTGTCGGAACGCCTGGCCAGGGCTTCGGCGACCTCCGCAGCGGCTTCGGGGGCAGCCCGCACGCGCAGAACCCAGTGCCGCTCGTGCAACACCGCCGGATCGGTCAGCGCGAGCACGCGCAGGCCAACAGCGCCGGACAGCCGGGTCCGGTGGCCGTGCAGCCAGTCGGCGAGTGCCTGCGGGGCGTGTTCCAGGAAGAGCACCAGGCTGGACGAAGACCGGCCGATGGCCTCCAGACGCTCGCGCACGGCCGATGAGCCCTCCCAGTGCGCGACCGCACCGTCGATGCCCCCGCACTCGTCGGCGAAGCCTTCGGGAGGCGAGTCGGGCAGGATGCGCCAGTTGTACATCAGTGGAAAGCCCTCGTACTCGTTCCCGAGTACCCAGTTGGTGGGCATGACGTGCACAGCCAGCTCCGCCAGGCCCCGAACCCCGCTGAGCCCACCCCGTACTGGTAGAACATCGGCAGTCCGAAGAGGTTCGCCGTCGATCGCGCGTTCCCCGGCCGCAACTCGGTGTCCGTCAGGGGGGACGCGCTTGACGAACAGAGTAATTGTCATCCGTGAAGGGGCGGAGTGTGTCAAGCAGGGGTTTCCGATGGTTGTCGGTGGTTCTGGGCAGCGTTGATCGGCTCGCCGTCGGTGGAATGGTGACGGCGGGTGGGATGGGGCTGCTCGCCGGATGTGCGGTCGTGGGGGTCGTTGTTCTCCAGCCCTTGATGGGGTGACGGCAGGGCCGTGCTCGGCTGCCGGTCATTCCTTCGTGGCGCGGGGCCGCATGGAGCGGTGCGACGTGCGACAGGCGGGGTCGATCAAAACCGCGACCACGCCGTGCAGGGGGTCAGACAATTGCCCGACCGCGCGCCTGCCGCGTCCGAGGTGCTCACGCTGCCTGGTGGGCCAGGGCGCGGATCTGTCCGTCGCACAGCCCGTCGTAGACCAGTGTGAGCAGCTTGCGTGCCGCGGCGATCTTGGCGATGTTCCTGCCGCGGCGGGCCTCGATCCGGGCCGGTCCTCGGTGGTCTTGGGGGTGGTCTTGCGCTGGATCGCTTCTACCACGGCCCAGCGCACCAGCTTGCTGCCCTGTTTGGTGACGTACCCGCGGCGGACGACGGTGTCGGACTCGTAGTGCCGCGGGGTCAGCCCCGCCCACGAGCACAGCCGGTCGGCGGAGGCGAACCGGTGCACGTCGCCGATCTCAGCCACAAGCACGGCCGCAAGGGTGGTGCCGATGCCGGGCAGCTGCTGGATGGCCCGATAGCCCGTGTGGTCACGAAGCCGCTCCGCGATGCGACCGTTGAACAGGGCTTCCTCAGCATCGAGTCCGTCGATCAGCTTGAGTAACGACGCGACGCGCTGGGCATACGGGCCGGCCAGCGCGGTCTGCTCCAGTCGGGCTCGGCCGTCGATGCCGAACAGGTCGGATGCCGGGATCAGTACGCCGGCCTTGGCCAGCACGGCATGCACCTGGGACTTCAGCCCGGACCGCAGTGCGACCAGCTTGGCCCGGTAGCGAACCAGTTCGCGCAGCTCACGAACCTGCGGTGGCGCGATCCAGGCTTCCGGCAGCCGCCCCATCGGCAGCAGGTCTGCCAAGTCCGCAGCGTCGCGGATGTCGTTCTTCACGCGCCGGTACGCGAAGCCTTTCACGCCCAGTGGGTGGGCCAGATGGACCCGTGCCCCGGCGGCCTGCAGGACATCGGCTGCCCAGTACCAGCCGTAGGTGGCCTCCAGGACCACGTCGGGATCGGGCCCGGCCTTCTCGATCTGCAGACCGAGTGCCACGGGATCGTTGAGGATGCGTACTGCGCTCAGTTGGACACCGTCGTCGGTCTGACGCACGATCACGGACCGCCTGCGGTGCAGGTCGACACCGACGTACTGGTGTCCGTCGTACTCGCTCACCTGGGGCTCCTTCGCCGTCACGTAGTGGGTGACTGGCGTCTACCCAGGCCACCCGCGGAGGGCGGGGCTTCGCCCCTTCATCGCATCAATACTTGTGGATCGTTGGCGAAGGCGAGCGGTCTGGGGTCCTGTTCATGGCATGCGTCTGGCTATTCCCGCTCGGGACGCAGCAGGACCTCGCTGCTTATGGGTGTGAACCCGCAGGCGAGGAAGGCGCGTAGGGAGCGGGCATTGCCGGGGGATACGGCGGCGAAGACCGGTTCGGTTTCCGGAACAAGGGAAAGGGCGTCGGTGAGGAGTGACCGTCCGTGTCCTTGGCTGCTGTCCTGGACGTTGTGGAGTTCGATACTCAGTTCGCGCCGCCCGGCGAGACCGTCGGCCAGGGTGATGAGGCCGCGTTCGTCACCGTAGACCTTGACGTTCTTCCGCAGCTCCCGGGCATGGCGGACGCGTGGATGGTCATCCGCACCGGACAGCTCTGCCAGGCGCGGCGGGCCGCCCGTGCCGCGGGCCGTGAGTGTCGCGTCGGTGACGTCGATCCAGCCCTTCGAGCCGGCCAGGTGACGCAGGAAGTCCGGCGAGAGCGACGCACCGAAGCCATCCGGTCCTTGGGCGTATACGGCCTGGCTGGTCAGGGCGGTGGCGACGACAGCGTGGCCGGTGAAGGCGACCGAGCACTCAAGTCCCCCAGGCAGGGGCGGTAACATCGTCACCCGGCCGTCGGCAGGCGGGAAGCAACCGTCGGCGGCGGCCATGAAGAACGTCAGGAGCGGGTGCGATTCGCCCACGATTGCTCGCCTGTCTGTTGAGGGAGTCCGGCAGGGGCAATTGTCGGACAGGTCCCGTGGATCAGTCGAGGCTCGTCATGCTGCGAGGGTTTCCGGGCGTTCGACGAGCCGGCCGCGTTCGAAGCGGGCGCCGGCCCGGACCAGGGCAACGAGGTGGGGTGCGTTGACTGCGCGCCACCGGTTCTGGGCGGACTCGACCAGCTTGAAGACCATCGCGAGGGCGGCAGCCCGGCTGCCCGCTCCTTTGGTGACCTTGGTCCGCAGGCGGATGGTGGCGAAGGTCGACTCGATCGGATTGGTGGTCCGCAGGTGGATCCAGTGCTCGGCCGGGAAGTCGTAGTGGGCGCTGGGGGATGACAAGACCCGGCGGGTGATCGAGGCCGCGCACGAGCGTGCGATCGAGCGGGTACTGGAGTGGATCGAGGACGAGGTGGCGGTGATCCGGTACGGCAAGAACGGCATCTACCGGGTACGGCCGCCCGGCGGTCTGGTCGCCGCCCGATTCCGCCACTACGAGGCACGGTCGGGGATGCCCTTGCTCCATGAGCATCTGCTTCTGTCCGTGAAGGGGCAGCGCTTGGACGGGAAGTGGGGCTCGATCCACACCCTGGCGCTGCACGAGAACACCGTCGCCGCGTCCGCGCTCTACAACGAGATCGTGGCCGCGGAGGTCTGCGAGGTGCTGGGGCTGGCGACCGAGCCGCGCACCGTCACGCCGGGGCGCCGGCCGGTGATGGAGATTGCCGGGGTGCCGCACGGGCTGATCCGCTGGACATCCCGGCGCAGCGACCAGATCGCCGCCTGCCTGGCAGAGCTGGAGCGTGAGTACGTCACCGCCGTCGACGACGACGGCGAGCCCAACTTCCTGCCCGTGGTCTCCGAGCGGGCCCGCGCCAAGCTGAACGGGGTCGCCGCGAAGATGACGCGCCCGCCGAAGCAGAAGGCCCGGCTGCTCGCGCAGCTGCGCGTGTGGTGGAAGGTGAGCGCGATCCTCACCTCCGGGGTGGCCGTCGACGTCATCACCTCCCCACTCGAGTACGCCCGTGCTGCGGCTGCGGAGATCCGGTCCCGGGTCGCCGCCGTGGTCGACGTCGCCCTGGCGGCCGTCGACGTCACCGCGACGGTGTTCGTGATGAACGACGGCGGCCGGTTCCACCGCCGGCACCTGCTCGCCGAAGCCCGCCGCCACCTCGCCCTTGTTCTGCGCGGCCGACGCCGCGACCCCGGCCTGGACGACCAGATCGTGGCCGCTGCCATCTCCACCCACTGCCTGGACATCAGCGAGCCGAAGACCGTGCGCGGCCTGGAGACCGGCTACCGCCTCTACACCGCACGGTGGGCGCTGTCCGACCTCCCTGCCCGGCGCCGCCCACCGACCCCCGCGCCTGACCCGGACCGGCAGCCCCCGGCCGATCCCAGCGCGCCGGCTGCGCCCCGGACCCCGGACCAGACAGCGGGGGAGTGGGAGATCCCCCGCCTCCCGCTGAGCTACGACCGGGCTGTCCTCGCCGGCGCGGCGGTGCGGGAGAAGCTGCGCACCATCACCGACGCCGGCGTGCGGGGCCGGGAGGACGACGTCGTCGCGCACCAGCAGGCGGCGATGCCCGAGCAGCTGCTCGCGCCCTCGGCCGCCGCCCCGGGCACGGCGACCCGGAGCCGGAGGCCGGCCGGCAGGAGGCGGTCGACATGACGGCGCTGCGGGCCCTGCGGGAGTCCCGTACCGACGTGGAAGCCCTCGATCCCACGGCCAAGCGGCTGCGCCACCTCCGGGACGTCTTCACCGCGGCGGCCGACCGGGCCCGCGCCACCATGGGCCGCTTCGCCGACCGGGACGGTGCCGACGAAGTGCACTCGGTGCGCGAGGACGACCAGCAGGCGCACCGCCCGCAGGAGCCCGGACCGCACCGCGGCCGGGAGGCCGGCTACTGAGTGCACCCGATGTAGTGGTGCGCACCGGCGATGCGACGAGGTTCAGGCCGTGTTCGACGGGTCCGGCGATTGGCCAAGGGCGTCTCGTCGTGCCGTGCCCCACTGCCGACCCCTTCCGTGGAGTTGGCCGCTTGAAAGGTTCCCCACGACGCGAAGCGATTGACAGGGGACCGTGAGCCGCCGGCCGGCCGACGCGCGGGGCGGATCAGTTGCGCGTGCTGGCCGGTGGGCCGACGACGGTGCTGAGCTGGAGTTTGGTCTCGTCCTCGCTGCCCGGCGCGGCGGTCATGATGACGATCTTGAGCTCGGTGTCGCCGTCGGTCAGGACATCGCAGTCCACCGTGACCGGGCCCACCGACGGGTGATCGACCGTCTTGCGGACCTCGCGGTTCGAGGTCACCTCTCCCTTCGCCCACAGCTCGGCGAACCGCTCGTTGCCTGCGTTCAGGTCGCGCACCAGCGCGGCCAGGCGACTGTCCCGGGGGAAGCGGCCGGTGGCGCGGCGCAGGTCGGAGACGAGGGCGGCGTCGGTGGTGTCGGGGTCCGTATCGGTGACCGGCCACAGCGCGAGGGGGGTGTGATCGGCGCCCACCGGGAACCTGTCGCGGGCGAAGTTGCGCATCCGCGGCGGCGAGGCCAAGGGGTCGCCCAGCAGGACGGCCCACCCGTGGTTCCACCACACCAGTTGCCAGTCCGCCGCGAACACGGCCACCGGTACGTCTCCGAGGCGGACGAGCACTCGTTGCATACCGGGCGGGAGATGATCGCTGATCGTGCCGTCCGCCGGCGGGACGATCTGGGCCAGCCGGTAGAGGTGGTCCCGCTCGGCGGTGGACAACTGGAGGGCGCGTGCCAGGGACGCCACCACCGACGCCGAGGGTGTCGTGGCCCGCCCCTGCTCCAGGCGCACGACGTAGTCGACCGACACTCCGGCCAGGTCGGCCAGTTCCTCGCGCCGCAGCCCGACGGCCCGACGCTTGCGGACGACCGGCAGCCCGGCGGCTGACGGGGGAAGCCGGTTCCGCCACGTGCGGATCGCGGCGCCCAGCCCGGCCCCGGGGGGTGTCGTCGTCATGCTCTTCATCCTCCTGCATCCCCGATCACACGCGGGGGCGCGAGGGTGGTACTGGTCTTCCCACCGTCGAAGCGTCCCTGGTCCGGCTCCCTCGTCCAGGCAACCATCGAAGGCATGACGATCACTTTCATCACCGGAGCCAACAAGGGCATCGGCCGCGAGACCGCCCGCCGCCTCATCGCGTGCGGTCACACCGTTCTCCTGGGAGCCCGCGACCGTGAGCGGGGTGAGGAAGTCGCCGCCGCGCTGGGCGCACGCTTCGTCCCCGTCGACGTGACCGACGACGCGTCTGTGGCCGCCGCCGCCGCGGACGTCGCCGAGCACGAGGGCAGGGTCGATGTCCTGATCAACAACGCGGGGGTCCAGGGTCCCTTCGGTGATCCCGGCGACCTCACCGCCGCGGATGCCCGCGCCGTCCTCGACGTCAACGTCATCGGCGTGGTCCGCACCACCACCGCGTTCCTGCCGCTGCTGCGCCGTTCGGACGACCCCGTGATCATCAACGTCAGCAGCGGCATGGGCTCCCTCGCCTTCACCCACGACCCCGGCCGGTCCGAGTCGCACGTCGTCATGCCGCTGTACGCCTCCTCGAAGGCGGCGCTGACGATGTTGACCACGCAGTACGCCAAGGGGCTCAAGGGCATTCGCGTCAACGCCGCCGACCCCGGCTACACCGCGACCGACATAAACGGTCACAGCGGCTCCCAGACCCTCACCGAGGGCACGGACGCGATCGTCGCCCTCGCCACCGAAGAGCCCGGCGCCGGCACCGGACGCTTCATCGACCGCCATGGCGAGATCGCCTGGTCCTGACACCGGCGGTCCGGAGACTACCGCCTCCGACCAGCGTGAGAACCTGGGGCGACCGTCACGCCAGCCCTTTGACATGCGTCTTCAAGTTGACGGAGGCTCACTGGTACGCACGGCCCACCGAGTGGATGCGCACTGACGGACGGCTGTGCGCATCGTGGTGCGCACCCACCCGCACGTTGGTGCGGTCACCGGTGCAGAGCCACCACGATGTCCACCACCGCGCGGGCTCGCTCCGTCTGCTCATCGCGTAGCACCTGCAGAGCCCGCACGACGTCCGTCGGTGCGTCGGTGAGGATCTGGCTGACGAAGTGTGCGATGGTGCGGGCGATCCCCGGCGCGGCGGCCGCGGGGGCGTGTGTGGCCCACGCGCGGATCGCTATCAGGTAGATTATGCCGACCTCGTCCAGGACGAAGGAGTCGGCGCAGGCGTCGGGTGTCGTCGGACAACGCGGTCACGGGGAAGACGATCAGTTCCGCGATGCCCGGCAGCAGCTCCGGCAGCTGCTGTACCTTGGACCGCTTGACCAGTTCACGCCCCGCTCATCGAGTGGAGTCGGTTGAACTCGCCGGCGAGGATGCCCATCACGACGAGATCGTGGTGCCGGCCAGCGAGGAACACGCGATCGCGGAGGCGGCCCTCCTCGGCAAAACCCAGTCGACGATGAAGCACCAGCGATGCCTCGTTGTGCGCGAAGATCCGTGCTTCGCACTTGTGATAGCGCCGCTCAGCGAACATGAAGCGCAGCAACAGCACCACGGCCTCTGCCGCGTAGCCTTTGCGCCGGTGATCGGCACCGATCGTGACCCCGTACTCGAACCAGCCCGCACGTGGGTCGGCCTGGTGTGAGCCGACGGCACCGACCAGTTCCCCTGTGTCGACGGCTTCGATGGCGAGTTGGAAGCAGTCGCCGTCGGACTTGGCGGCGGCCTGCTCCATCGACCAGGCGCACAGGCTCTCTGCGGAACGCGGTGGGTTCAGCAGGTCTCCCAATCCCTCCTCGTCCTCAGCGAAGCGCATGAACGCGGTCCAGTCGTCGGGCTCGATGCCGCGCAGGCGTACCCGTTTGCCCGTCCAGAACGATGTCATCACGCCATCGGATCACGGTGCAGGATGCGTGGTCCAGGGCTACCTCGCATCGGTGCTCCCGCCCGACCAGGGGTCTTGTCAATCCCCTCGCAGCGTGGAGACGATCTATGCAGCCAGTCCCTCCGCGAGGGTGGCTCGGTAGTCACGTTCGTAGTCGATCGGGCTCTTGAACCCGCACACGCTGTGCAGCCGCCTGGCGTTATAGAAGTCGGTGATCCAGGTGGCGATCTTGATGCGGGCCTCGGTGTGGGTGCGGAAGGCATGCCGGTGGACGTACTCGACCTTCAGCACGCTGTTGAACGCCTCGCTCACTGCGTTGTCGAAACATGACCCGACCCGGCCCATGGACTGGGTCACGCCGAGTTTGCGGCACGCCCGCCGAAAGCGCCGAGAGGTGTACTCGCTGCCCCTGCCCGTGTGCATGATCACGCCGCATACGTCGCCGCCGCGGGTGGCCGCGGCCATATTGAGCGACGCCACCACCAGCTCCGCATCATGCCGCTCGCCCATGGCGTAGCCCAGCAAGCGGCGGGAGAAAAGATCGATGACCGTCGCCAAGTACAGCTTGCCCTCGCTCGTGTCGATCTCCGTGAGATCGCCGCACCAGACGAGGTCGGGCTCCTCGGCGGTGAAGTCCCGGCGCACGAAGTCCGGCGCCGTCGGCCGCTTGCCCGGCTTGGTCAGCGACAATGGCTTCACTGCAATCGCGGTCATGCTCATCTGCCTGCGGCGTCTGGGCGTCAGCGCCGGCCGGTAGCGTCTGCCAGGTGACCGACGATGCCGTCATCTGGAACCGGCTTGCCGCCTTGCTGCCGAAGGCCGAAGCCCAGGAAGTCAAAGACTGCTGGGACATCGGAGAACAGGAGGCAGGGCTTGGCCTGCTCGTCTCCGGCATCCTCGGCCACCAGGTGCCGATCAGCGAGATGGCCAGGGCCCAGATCTCCGTACTCGCAGAGACCTGGGGCGAGCGGGAGACCCTCACACCCCAGATCCTTCAGTGCCGTGATGACGGCACACCGGACCACCTGAAGCTGATCGAAGGCCACGGAAGCACCGTCCATGAGGCAACAGGTGTGGCCGAACAGGACCTGGCCGGTCTCGTCCTCGTCCCCTGGATCACCTGCACGAGATGCGGCCATGTCCTGATGCGCGCCCATGCCCGAGAAAGCTGGGGAGATCTCTCCTACCTGGCGCGGCACTACGTCATCACGACGCCGAACCGAGCCACCGTCCTGCGACTGTTCCCTGCTGACTCCGCCAACGCGGCCTTCGCGGCCCTCCAGCACGCGTGCTCAGACGCACCATAAGAAACGGTGTCTTAGAGGTCATCTCATTTGGTGAGTCTGCGGTAGCAGATCAGGGTGCAGGCGATGCTGGTGAAGGCCAAGAAGTGGACGGCCTTGCGTTCATAGCGGCGGTGCAGGCGGCGGCATCCGGCGAGCCAGGCCATGGTGCGTTCGATGGTCCAGCGGTGGCGTCCCAGGCGCTGGGAGGACTCGATGCCTTTGCGGGCGATGCGGTGCCGGATGCCGCGCTGGCGTAACCATCGGCGCAGGTGGTCGTAGTCGTAGCCCTTGTCGCCGTGGAGCTTGGCCGGCCGTCGTCGGCGCGGACCGCGACGGGAGCGGATGGGCGGGATGCCGCGAACGAGCGGTTCGAGGGCCTGGCTGTCGTGCAGGTTGGCGCCGGAGATGCCGATGGAGATGGGCAATCCGGTCCGCTCGGTGATCAAGTGGATCTTCGAACCGTACTTGCCTCGATCTACTGGATTCGGACCTGTCAGGCCCCCCTTTTCAGGGCCAATGCCACGTAGTTAACCCTCGGCCTGATCCGTCAACTCGCGTCTTCAGAAGCGAGAATGGCGGATTTGTGACGAACGGGACCTCTGATAGAGCAGGGAAACCGGTCAAGGTCTTCCTGATACGAGAGGTCCCGTGTCCTGCCAGTCTGCCACCACCATGCTGACCCGTACTGTGACCGTGGCCGGAGGTGTCTATGCACCTGGCCACCTGGGCGAGTTGACCCCGTACGTGCCCTTCGAGCTGGTCGATGACGTGCTGGCGCGAACACGTAAAGTCCAAAAGCGGCTGCGTCAGCTCCCTTCACGGGTCGGGGTGTACTTCCTCCTGGCGCTGGGCTTGTTCCCTTCCCTGGGGTACGCCCGAGTGTGGGACAAACTCACCGCTGGCCTGCAAGGACTTCCTCTTCAACGCCCCTCGGAGAAGAGTCTTCGGGATCTTCGCCGCAGTCTGGGGCCAGCTCCGCTGAAGGAGCTGTTCGAGGTGATGGCCGGGCCCGTGGCCCAGCCCACGACACCCGGCGTGTGCTACCGGCGGTGGCGGACCGTCGCCTTCGACGGCTGCAGCTCTCTCAAGGCCCCCGACCAGCCGCAGATCCGCGGTCTTCTCGACAAGATCCGCCGCCACCGGGGCATGGCCGGCTATCCGGCCCTGCGCCTGCTGGCCCTGTGTGAGACAGGCACCCGTGGCCTGCTCGGGGCGGTCTTCGGACCATCGACCACGGGCGAGATGGCCTATGCCACGCGGCTACTGCCGCTGTTGACGCCGAGAATGCTGCTGCTCGCCGACCGCGGCTTTGACGCGGATGCGTTCCTCACCTCCGTATCCGACACCGGCGCCCAGCTCCTGGTCCGTCTCAACCCGCGCCGCCGTCCGGCCGTACTGGCCACCCTGCCCGATGGGTCGTTCCTGACCCGCTTCAACGGTCTCAAGCTCCGCATCATCGAAGCTCACATCACCGCTACCACCAGCGACGGGAAGCACATCGGCGACCACTACTGGCTGGCCACCACACTGCTCAACCACCGCACCGACCCCGCCGACGCCCTGGCGCGTCTCTATCACGAACGCTGGGAAGTCGAATCGGCCTTCTACGCCCTGCGCCACACCCTGCTCACCGGCCGAGTGCTGCGTTCTTGCGATCCGTCCGGACTCGAACAGGAGCTCTGGGTACTTCTCACGCTCTACCAGGTACTGCGCAGGGCCATGGTGGACGCCACGGAATCCGCCCCGGGAACAGACCCGGACCGGGCGAGCTTCACCGTTGCCCTCCAGGCCGCCCGCAACCAGCTGATCACCGCCTCCGGGGTCCTGCCCGCCGACCGGGCCGCCGATACGACCAGCGTCCTCACGAACGCCGTCCTGACAGCCCTGCTTCCCAGGCGCCGCCCACGCATGAGTGCGCGCAGGGTGAAGTGCCCGCTCTCTCGCTACCCCTTGAGCCCGACCGAGTGTCGGCCGTTGACCAGCCAGAACATCACCCACCTGGCGATCAGCATCCACAGCCCCACCGACACGCACCTCCCATCAAAAGGCACGGGGGCCGCTGCCCGGACTCCCACCACCGCGCTGGCCAGGACGGGCACGAAAGACCGCACGCTTCAGCTCTTGCGCACCGACCCACACCGGACCTGGCGCGTCCGCGAAATCGCGAACGCGCTTGAATATCCCAACTTCCACAGCCTTTGTGCCCAGTTGAGCCGGTGGGCCAGAGAAGGACTCCTTCACAAACCCGATCACGGCACCTACAGGCTCGCCACTTCATGGATCCACCACGACCCGCCACTCCCTGGGCCGTTGACAGATCTGTCCGAGGGTTAACTACGTGGCAATGGCGGCGAAAGGGGGGATCTGACGGGTCCGAATCCCGTAGATCGCGGCAAGAAGGGCTCGAAGATCCACTTGATCACTGAGCGGTCCGGTCTGCCCCTCTCGATCGGCATCTCTGCCACGAACACCCATGACAGTCAGGGACTGGAACCCCTGGTTAGGGGTATCCCGCCGATCCGCTCCCGCCGTGGACCGCGCCGGCGGCGGCCTGCCAAGCTCCACGCCGACAAGGGGTACGACTACGACCACCTGCGACGCTGGCTCCGCGGCCGGAACATCGTCCCGCGTATCGCGCGCAAGGGGATCGAGTCATCGCAGCGGCTGGGCCGCCACCGTTGGACCGTGGAGCGGACGGTGGCCTGGCTGGCCGGGTGCCGCCGACTCCACCGTCGCTACGAGCGCAAGGCCGAACACTTCCTTGCCTTCGCCGGGATAGCCGCAACTTTGATCTGCTACCGCCGTCTCTCCCGCCTGAAGTGAAGCTCAGGTATTGGCCCCTCGTGCCGTGACCTGCCAGCGGTCGATCACCTGGCGGTCTCGGACGACCAGCAGCTCATCGGCGAGATTTACCGGCGTGCAGATGTGGTTGGGGACGACAGAGACCACCGCCCCAGGGCATGGCCCCCTTACGCCTTCGGGAAGGCGGACCACGGCGTGGTGCTCCCACAACCCGGTGATGGATCCCTGCGGGAACTGGGGCAGGTAGCCGTGGCCCGTCACCCAAGGCGACCGGTCGGAGCCGAGGACTTTGCTGCCGACGTCCAGCACGAAGCGGTCCGGGGCGGGAACGCTGATCACCGTTGCCGCAGCGACCAGCGCCAGGTCCTCCACCCCACAGGTGCCGATGGCCAGCTGGGTGGCGTCATTGAAGACGTAGACACCTGGCCGCAACTCGTTCACTGCGCCCGGCTGCCACTGCCCCGCCGTCGGCGTCGACCCGCCGCTGACCACACGGACGCCGAGCCCGAGATCCCGCAGGACCTGTGCAGCCTGGCCCAGCGTGCGCTCCTCGTCTCGTGCGGCGCGCTCACGTGCCTGCGCGTCGTGACCGTAGCCGTGTCCCGGGAACGTGAATACACCGGCAACATTGAGTCCCGTATCGGCGGCCGCCTTCCCCACCTCACCAGCCACTTGGGGCTGCACTCCTGTGCGACGGCTCCCGCTGTCGACCTCGACAGGTACCTCGACGGGCCGGTCGCTGCCGCGCACGGCGTTCCCCAGCCGCTGCGCGCCTTCGACCGACTCCACGCCGACTCTCAGAGCAACGCGGTCAGCCAATCGGCGCAGCCGCTGAGCCTTGTCGGCATCGAGCCACACGGGGTACGCGATGAACAGGTCGTCCACGCCGACCCGGGCAAATGCCTCGGCTTCGCCGATCGTGGCCACCGACAGCCCGCGCGCGCCGGCCTGAAGCTGAAGGTCCCCGATCTGCGCGCACTTGTGGGCCTTGGCGTGCGGACGCAGGGCAAACCCTTGAGCCCGCGAAGCCTCAGCCATCCGCGAGATGTTGCCTTCCAGCACATCCGAATCGACCACGAGCGCCGGCGTAGCCAGCCCATCGGGCAGCAGTATCGCCATCTCTTGCCTCCCACCATGGAACACGACGAGATGATCATGGCAGCTCGGCAGACCAGGGCCACAGAGCCATCGCCCCAGGTCACACGCACCAATCGAGACGACCTCTAAGGGCGGATGAGGACGGTGCCGACCTTGCCGGGCTGCAGCGCGTGCTTCACGGCGGTGGCCAGCTCGCCGAGGTCGTACGTAGCGGCCACGTCGAACTGGTTTTGGAACGCCAGCGCGATCAGTGTCGCGGCGACCGCGTCCGATGCCCGCCTCTCGGCGGATGCCTCCAACAGCCACCGGCCGAGGGTCGCGCCCCGCACTGTCAGCGCGCGGTGCAGCAGTGTCGACGCATGCACCGAGATCAGCTCGTCGGCGAGTTCCCCGTAAATGATCAGTCTGCCGCCCGGCGCCAACAGGTCCAGAAGGCTTTCCGTCAGCTTTCCGCCGACAGGGTCGAAGGCCACACTGAGCGGGCGGCCGCCGGCTGCCTTGCGGACCTCGTCGGCCCAGCCCGGATTCTCCGTGGCAACGACCGGGACGTCCGGGAACCGCTTGCGCAGCTCGGCGGCACCGCGGTCACTGCGGACGACGTTGACCAGGCCCACGTTGTGGTACTGCATCACGCCGGTTACCAGCCGCCCGACCGACGAGCCGGCGGCGGCCTGCACCAGATAGCCGTCGTATCCCAAGGCCACGTGCTGCTCCGCCTCACGGCGCAGCATCACCGCGGTCAGTGGGTTCGTCAGCATCTGCGCGGCGACCTCGTCCGACAGCTCATCAGGCACGGGGACGACCGTCTCAGCGTTCGCCAGGATCCACTGTGACCATCCACCCGGCAGGGGAAAGGCTGTTACACGGCCGCCAACCTCGACGCCCGGAGCCACGCGCGTATCCGGGCCGATGGCCTCCACCAAGCCGGTCCCTTCCACGCCGATCGGTACCGGCCCTGCAGCCGTCGCGGGGAAGGCATCGAGGCCCAGGAGATCACCAGGGTGAACCGGGAAGGCCGTGGCACGGATGAGGACCTGACCGTGCACGGGTGCTTCCGGCTCGGGCTCCTCGATGACGGTCAGGACGTCGGCGGGCGCCCCGCTACGGGTCCAGACGACACGACGGTTCATGATTCTCCTCCTGTGCGCTGGTGTGTATGGGGCTTGGCCGGGGCGTCAGCCGGCGTCCTGGAGCAGCAGGTGCTTCGCGCTAAGCGGGCCGTCCAGCTGCATCAGCCGGCCTCCCTCCCGTAGCCCGCCGAGGTCCAGGGCGGCGAATCCAAATTCGCCTAGCAAGCCGGCCACGGCCGCCTTCGCGTCGGCGTCGTCGCCCGCGTAGAAGACCACCTGACGGCCTTCCTCGTGCTGGGGGTCCGCGGCGATGAACGCGGCGAACAGGGTGTTGAACGCCTTCACGATCCGCGCGCCGGGCAGGCGCTGGGCGACCCATTCGCTGCCCGTGAGGTCGCCGACGTCGTAGCGGCCCCGCCAGGGGTTGGCCGCGGCGAACTGGTTCGTCGTGTCGACGACGATCTTCCCGGACCAGTCGGCAAGGCCGGTCAGGTCCGGCACTGCGGAGAACGGCACCGCGAGGAAGACGAGGTCCGGCTGCGCCGCCTCCTCGGCCGTCACCGCGTGGGCCTTCGGTCCCAGCTGCTCCACGACCGCCTTGAGTGTCTCCGGGCCCCGGCTGTTGCCGATGAGTACCTCGTGCCCGTGACGGATGGCCTTGTCGGCGACGGCCCGGCCGATCTCTCCCGCGCCGAGAATGCCGATGGTGCTCTGTGCAGCCATGCTGCACCTCCTTGATCGTGTGCCGGGGATCGTGCCGGCGCGCCGGCAGCGGCTATGTGATCGGCTCCGACTGCTTCCTGCCGGGATGGTCCCGGCTTCGGCAGCAGGTGCGGCTGCGCCTACGCGCGATGCGGGTTGAAGTCCAGCAGGACCTTGCCGTTCTCCCGGAAGTACGCGAGCGCCTCGGGAAAATCCTCCGCCTTGTAGACGGGCGCGGAGGGCAGGACGAGTCTTCCCTCGGAGACCAGCCGCGCGGACTCCGCGTTCAGAGCCGGAAGCCGGGGAAGGAACTCGTCCTGGTACATCCAGAATTCCGTCGTGGTGATGTTCTTCGTCCCCAGTACGTCAGGATCGGGCGTGAACGGCCGGCCGCTCAGATACCCGTAGATCGCCAGCAGGGCGCCGTCGGTCAGTACGTCCAGCAATAGTGCGGTCGCCGCACCGCTGACACCGTCAAGGCCGAGCAGCACGGGATCGGATCCGATGGCTTCCCGCACGCGCGCGCTGGCGTCCGCCGAGTCGACAACCACGATGTCGGCACCGAGGTTATGGAGTTCGCTCACGAGTTCCGCGCGGCGCACGATGTTGATCGTGCGCAGCCCTCGTTCCTTGGCGAACACGATGACCGACCGGCCCACCCCGCTGTTGGCCGCGTTCTGCACCACCCAGGAGTCGGCCGGGAGGTCCCGCAGGCCGACCAGGAGCCCCGCGCTGACGGGATTGATGGTGAGCATCGCTGCCTGTTCAAGACTGATGGACTTGTCCACCACGGTCAGGTCTGCTGCCTCGGCCACGACCCGCTCGGACCAGGAAAAGACGCCGAAGGGAAGCAGGACCCTCTCGCCGGGGCAGACCTCGATGACGCCGGGCCCTACCGACACGACCGTCCCGACGCCCTCGTTTCCGATGGCTGTCGGCAGCTCAGGGCGTACGGGGTAGACACCTTGCGCCAAGAGAAGGTCATGGTGGTCAAGCGGGGCATACTCGACCTGGACCAGCGCCTGTCCGGCGGTGGGAGCCGGGGGCTCGGGCACGTCCACCACCTTCAGTCTCTTCTCCGGCTCCCCGAACTGCGTGAGGTAAATCGCGAGCATGGGACACGACTTCCTAGCTTTGCCGCCGTCGCTTCTTGAAATTCGAGACATCGCTTCGGATACCGACGGCCCGGTCCCCGAGAGACTCCACTGGTGCATCCAGCTCGGTTCTGCTCCGGCCCGTGAGGTGGACAGTGGAGCCCTCGGCGACGAACCGGGCTATAGCCAGACCGATCCCGGTCGAGCAGTCACAAACCGACCTTGCCATCAAGCTGTCCCAGGATGCCGGCTTCTTCCTCGATGTAGCTCACCCGGAGACCTGCAGAGAGCACAGCGCACCGACACGCGGCGATCCATGCCCGTCCGCCTTCACGCCACCTCACGGACCGCATGGTTTAGATAGATTTGTACCTACTAGTAAAGAACCCGAACAGGGACACTGCAACTGGAGACGCACTCGACCGTGCCCAGTCTTGCAACTGGCTGAACAGATCCTTTGGCCCTGCACTCCCTCTGCCGTATCACGCCCCGCCGATTCCATGGCCGTCGCAGCCGTCGCGTGCACGCTCTGAGTACCCGATCGAGCGCAGTCCGCGGTCTCTGGCGAAGCGATGACGGATCGACCGCCCCCGCTGTACCCCGCGTTATACGCCACCCACGGCAAGGTGCAGCGGGGGTCGAGCGTTCCGGACGAGCCTCCAGAAGGCGGGCAGCATGCCGGCGGCCGGACAAAAAGGATTCGGTCAGTGACCGCCCATGGACAAGGCGTGGTCCTAGGAATAGCGCAGCTTTTGAATAACGGCCCTTTACCAGTGGCACGTGGACACCGTGGACACGGAGATCGTGGCGATCGCGGGCGCCCCGGCCCGGCCCGCCTGCCTCGTCGTCCGTCTCCCCGACGGCACCCTCGCCCAGACGGCACAGTTGGACAGCGGGCAGCGCGCCACGGTCGGCAGGGCGCTCTCCGGCGGCATCGGGGAAGCGCTGCCCGGCGGAGGGCATCGGGTCACCACAGCGGTGCTCGTCGAAGTCGAGGTGGGCACCACGCGGCACCGCACCGTACGGTTCGTCCGCCTCCGCGAGGGCCTGTGACCGAGCCCCGGGTGAGCTGCCAGTGGAGGCACGGGGGTGGGCTGGGACCTGCACGAATGGAAACATCCCGGGCTCGGCGCCCTCGGCGCGGCGGGGCGAGCACGCCGACGCCGTGGCCAAGTCCCGGCACCATGACCGCAGATGATGCGGCGCTACTTGCACCCGTCGGCGGAGGGCTGCCCGCGCCGAGCCCACCGGTGATGGTCTGTTCTCCGCGGGAGGGCGACCGAGATGGGCAGCCTGGACGGGGTTTCCGCCACGGCTACTGTGCCTCCCGGCCCTCGCCGTCCCCACGGCGGGTGTGCTTCAGCTGGGAGCGGGCTTCGGGCAGGTCGGTCAGGGCGATGTGTTCCCAGAACGCGTGCGTGACGATCGAGGCGGCGAGGTCTCGCTCCCGCTCCCGCAGCGTCGTGACTTCCTTCTGCTCGTGCTCCGACCAGCCCGGCGAGTCCGGGTAGGACCGGGGCGTGCTCTGCCAGTAGCCGTCGGGCCGCTGCCAGGCTTCCATCGGCTTGACGGGGTACGGCAGATTCTTGATCAGGTCTGCGAGGGCGGCCCGCACCTGCGTGAGGTCCTGCTGGGCGACGAGGAGATCGTCGGGTTCTCTGGGGTTTTGGTGGCTGTGGTATGACATTGCGCCTCCTGCTGTCGTTTGGTGTATTACGACGGTTCTCGGGGGTGTGGCACTTGTAGTGGATCGTTGCGATCGACACATGGAACATGGGAACGAATGTACGAAACTTTTCTTGTCTTGATGCCGTCGGGGACCCGGTACTGGACCGTGGTGGACGACGAGCTGGAGGTCGTCGAGGAGGCGGACCGATTCCTGAGGGAGGTACGCCTGGCGCGGGGCCGGGCAGAGACGACAACGAAGGCGTACGCCGGGGCGGTGACCTTGTTCCTGCGCTGGTGCGCGGGCACAGGGCGGGACTGGTCGACCGCGGCCCGGGATATGGGGCTGTTCATGGTGTGGCTGCGGTGGGCGCCGGGCAACGGTGGCCAGCGCCACGCCGTGGTCCCAGGGCCGGGAGGAAAGCCGGTCCGCGGGGACGCGCGAATCAACAAGGTGCTGACCGCGGTACGGATGTTCCTGCTCCACGCGGTGGTCAACAAGGTCGCGCCAGCCTGGGTCCTTGAGCAGCTCTACGAGCTGGGGGATGACCGCGACTTGCCGGTGGAGGCACAGGGCGAGAGCGGTGGGATGCGGTATCGGCTGCGGGCTCGTCACCGGCTGCAGGAGCCGGAGGCGGAAGTGGACCGGGCCAGCGACGAGGAAGTCGTGGCGATGCTGCGGGCCTGTCGGTCAGCCCGGGACAGGCTGATCGTGCTGCTCCTGTCCCGGGTGGGGTTGCGTCCGGGACAGGTCGCGGGGCTGCACCGCTGTGATGTCCACCTGCCGATGGACTCGCGCTCGCTGGGGTGCGATGTCGAGGGGCCCCATCTGCACGTGATCCGGCGGCAGAACGTGAATGGCGCCTGGTCGAAGTCGAGGAAGTCGTGGGTGATGCCGGTGGACTTCCTGGTGGTGCAGGCCGCAGACCAGTACGCGGTGGAGCGTTACGAGATCCTTGGGGAGGGCGGAAGCGACTTCTTGCTGGTCAACCTCTTCCGCCCGCCCTATGGCTCGCCGGTGGCCACCGGCGCGATCGGAGAGCTGTGCGAGTCGCTGTCGGGACGGGCGAGGCTGGGCCGTCAGGTTGAGCCGCGGATGTGCCGGCATGCGATGGCCAGCAACGTCGTGGATGCTGGCGGGACGCTGGATGAGGTTCAGGCCCTGCTGGGCCAGAAGCACCCGGCCTCACCCCGTCCCTACCTTCATCCGGACCGAACTCGCCTGCGCGCGGCCGTTGACCGCGTGGCTTCGCCCCGCCTGACTGAGGGGGAGGCCCGGTGAACCTGGCAGTCGCAACGCCCCAACACGGGGCTGAAGAAGACACGGTCACCACAGGGCTCATGGGCGCCGTCCAACCGGAGTTCCTGCAGCTGCTCAGCTGGGATCCTCACGTCCGGGTTCTGGTGCTGCCTCGCTCGCACCCCCAGTTCAGCGGTGAGGAGTGCCTCGTGGCTGGCTGCGACAAGATGTCCTTACGCCCACCAGAAGGGAATGTGCACCGGTTGCACGGAGCGGTGGAAGAAGAGCGACCTGCCCCTCGACGAGTTCGTCACCATCCAGCGCCCCGGCCGGATCGTCGGGGTCTTCCCCTGCCAGGTCGCGCACTTCAGATGGCTGAGCGCGGAGGTCCTCGGTCTTCGCCGATGGGGAAAATCCGCGTGAGGGCTGCCCCCGGTGAGCGGCTGCCCCGCGGGTTCAGCTGGGCATCAGGGCGGGGGCGAGGAGGCGCAGGTCTTGCAGTTGCTGCTGCAGGGTGTCGGCGATGGGCTGCACGGCGACATGGTCGGCGCCGGCCTGGTAGTGCTCCCGGATGCGCTCGGCCAGCGTCTCCGGGGTGCCCCAGGGTACGACCGCGTCGATGAGTTTGTCGCTCCCTCCGTCGTCGAAGTCGGCGTCCGTGAAGCCCAGTTCGCGCAGGTTGTTGAGGTAGTTAGGCAGGCGTAGATAGACGGCCGCGTAGGCGCGGGTGGTGGCGCGCGCCCGCTCGGGGTCGGTGTCGACCACCACGGCCTGCTCGGGGGCGAGCAGCGGGTCGGGGCCGAGGGTTGCGCGGGCCCGGCGGGTGTGTTCGGGTGTGACGAAGTACGGGAGAACGCCCTGGGCCCGGGTGGCGGCGAGCTTCAGCATCTTCGGGCGCAACGCGGCGAGCACGCGGGGCACCGGCTCAAAGATCGATGCGTCGAAGGGCGTGGCGTCCATCGCGTCCAGGTAGGCGCGCATGTCGGACAGCGGTGTGCTGGAGTCGTGTCCGCGGCCGCGGACGAGAGGCCGGTGGCTGACGCCGAGGCCGAGCACGAAACGGCCCTGCCATGCCTCGTGCAGGGTTCTGGCGCCGTTGGCCGCCGCTGTTGCGTCGCGTCCGTAGATGGTGGCGATCCCGGTGGCGACCATCAGGCGCCGGCTTGCGGACAGCAGCAGGGCCGCATGGGTCAGCGCCTCCTTCCCCGTGGGGGGCTCGTCGATCCACAGCGTCCCGTAGCCGAGGTCCTCGATGGCGGCGACGGCACGCCGCTCCTCGTCCGCCGTCACCGTGGACAACGACGCGAGCCATACCCCGGTGCGGCCCAGGCGCTGTTTGAACGCGGGCAGGTCCGTGAGCAAGGTGGTGATGCGTTCAGTCATGGTGCACTCCGCACTGTTACTGCACTTGGGTACAGCAGCCTGGCACTTCCTCGATTCACGGCGAGATTAACCTAATTCGTGCGATATGTGACACAGTGCGAGTGTTGTCGCCTGCAGCAACCACCAGGGGTGTCCTGTATGTATGCGCAGACATGCTCAATTCGGCGGGCCGATACCCCACCCGGCCGAAGCCGCCCACAACCCGACCCTTCCGTCCGGGACTGCTGCGGTTGAGTGACAAGTAGTACGGCACCTGAAGACGTTCGTCATATGACGAGCTGATTTCTCATACGTTCTTCCAGGATTCGGACATTTAGGCCAGCAGGTGGCCGCCTGCGTCCGCCACTCATGGAGGTCACGGGATGAACCATCGCCCCTGGGTTTCAGCACCACTGGCGGGCGCGGCCATCGCTCTCGCGTCCCCACCGGCCGGCGCCGCCGCGCTCGCACCCCTACGGCACACGCCCGCCTCCCTGCGGGTGCGTGATGGAGACGGCGGCCACGACCACCGCAACCCCTGGCGGGACTGCCACAGCCACCGCCGCGTTGTCCTCATCTCCCCGACCCTCAGAGCGTTCCTGACCAACGGCCGGCGCGGACCGGAAGCCCTCGTCCTCCAGGGCACGCCGAAATCCACCCCTTGGTCACCGGAGCAACCCTTGGGTAGCTTCACCGTCGCAAAGTACCTGAACGTGAACTACCCCAGCACCACCACCGCCCAGTACGCATTCGCCATCAAGGACTTCTTCAGAGTGCACCCGCTCTTCCTCGTGAACACCTACGACAACCACAAACGCGCCTTCCCCTTCCCCGAAGCCCACTGCAACGACCACAACGACAACGACGGCGAAGACCGCGACCGCCCGCAAGGCGGCAGCCCCTCCACCACACCCCGCAAAGACGCCCCCGCACCACGCGACGACACGGCCGCCGGCTGGAGCACCGGCCTGCTCAGCACACAACACATCCTGATCGCAGCAGGCGGCCTGCTCATGCTCCTCGGAATGCTCGCCACCACCCGGCGCCGCCGACGCCGCGGGCGTGTCTGAAAGATCGTGTAAGTCCGTGATGTGACAGGCTGGTCAGGGCTCTGACCTGGGGCCTTTGGCCAGCCGGGACGGACGGACATGAACGACAACGAGATCCCGGCCGTCGAACCGGCCGAGGACAAGCTCGTGGATGAGGTCGTCGAGCGGCTGCTGGACCGCGCCGACGCCTCGGGCGCAGCCCTGCTGGGTGACGGCGGGCTGCTGACAGAGGTGACCCGGGCCGTGCTGGAGCGGGCCCTGGACGCGGAGATGACCGATCACCTCGGATACGAGAAGCACGATCCCGCGGGCCGCGGCTCGGGCAACAGCCGCAACGGCACATCGCTGAAGACGGTGCTGACCGATGCCGGCGCGGTCACGCTGGCCGTTCCGAGGGATCGTGACGGGTCCTTCGCGCCTCAGCTGGTACCCAAGCACGCCAGGCGACTTGCGGGCTTCAACGAGCAGGTCCTGTCGCTGTATGCCCGCGGCATGTCGGTGCGCGACATCCGCTCGCACCTGGCCGGCCTGTACGGCGTCCAGGTCTCACCGGACCTGGTCAGCAAGGTCACCGACGCCGTCACCGACGAGCTCGACGCATGGCAGAACAGACCGCTGGACGCCGTCTGGCCGATCATCTACATCGACGCGCTGTGGGTGAAGATCCGCTCCGGGTCCGTGGCCTCCCGGCCGGTCTACCTGGCCGTCGGGGTGGACATGGACGGCTGCAAGGACGTGCTCGGCCTGTGGGCCGGCGACGAGGGCGAAGGCGCCACGACCTGGATGACCGTGTTGTCCGAGCTCCGCAACCGCGGCGTCGAGGACGTGTGCATCGTGGCCTGCGACGGGCTGAAGGGCCTGCCCGACGCGGTCACCGCGACCTGGCCCAAAGCCACCGTCCAGACATGTGTGATCCACTTGATCCGTGCCTCGCTGAGGTTCGCCTCCAAGCAGCACCACACCAAGCTCGTCTCGGAGCTGAAGGCCATCTATGCCGCCCCGACCGAGCAGGCGGCCGAGCAGGCCCTCGCCGACTTCGCCGCGGGCGAGCTGGGCCAGAGGTATCCCGCGATCGTGAGGACCTGGCAGGCCGCGTGGAGCGAATTCACCCCCTACCTCGCCTTCCCGCCGGAGATAAGGAAGGTCGTCTACTCGACGAACCTGATCGAATCGATCAACGCACGGCTGCGGAAGGCCACCCGCAACCGCGGCCACTTCCCCTCGGAACAAGCCGCGCTGAAGGTGCTCTACCTCGCCGTCCGCGAGCAGATCACCCCCAGAGCACGCGATGTCAACCACGTCGCGGCACACTGGAAGAAGGCACTGAACCAGTTCTCACTCTTCTTCGAGGACCGGCTCAACACCAAGTGAAATCCGAGGACTTACACAAAGTTCCGTACGCGTCCGACGCCGCTCCAACGAGTGACTAACGGTGGTTTGTTCGCTCGGGCAGTAGAGGTCAAGAGGTCTGCCGCTGCCGACGGTGTTGATCAGTTCCCGGAGTGCTGCGGGCGGGGGCTTCGCCGACCATGCTCGCCAGTAGCGTTGCAGCGTGGACCAGGGCGTCGGCCAGCCACGGACGGCCCGGAGTGCCTGGGGCCAGCAGGCGGGCCGGGGCTGCTGGGACTCGGGTTCTTCCCCTCTCTAACGGGCCTGGCAGGGTGTCAGGCCCGAGTGGCTGCTGGGTTGGAGAGGGCGGGGGTGGAGCGAACCAGGTGTTCCAGCAGAAGCTGAACGCGCAGTTCACGAGGGACTGGTGGCGGCGGATCGCAGTGTCGGAGCGGACTTGGAAGTCGGCCCAGCCGAGCTCGTCCTTGACTTGTTTGTATCTCTGCTCGACCCAGTGCCGCAGCCCGTAGATCCTCACCACTTCGGTGAGGTTGGCGGCCGGGTGCCGGCTGCGCTGCTCGCGGGGTGAGCCGGGGCGGGGCATGTTGGTGGCCAGGTACCAGGTGGAGTTCTCGGGCAGGGTGGCCGGGTCGGTGGTGGCCACGACCAGCCGGATCGCGCCGTTGGGTCCCCACCAGCCCAAGGAAGCATCGGCGGCCCACCAGGTGGTGGGGCCATCGCGGAAAGCGCGGGTGACCGGCTGCCAGTCGCCGGGCTGCTCAGGACCCCACCAGGCCAGTTCGGGGGCCGCATCCACCGGCCGGAAGGCGTCTTTGTACTGCCAGCTGCCGTGGCCTCGTTTGAGGGCCATCACGAACGGCAGGTGAGCGCGGGACAGTTCGCGGCGGAAGCGGTCGTGGTCGCTGTAGGCACAATCGGCTGCCACCGCCCTGAAAGACACCCCTGCCTCTGCAGCCTGACGGGCCAGGACTACACCCCGATCTGTAGCTTCGTACGGAACTGGGGCTCACTCCTGCCGTGCGGGAAGTGGTGGGCGGGGGGGGTAGGGGACGGCGTGCAGTGGGTAGTGGACGCGCTCGTCCGCCCAGCACGTGGTCACGGTGACCACGCCGCGGTCGATCTTCCCGACCGAGCCGAGGTACTGCTTGCCCACGTGCGCGGTCGCGCTACCGTCCTTGCGGTCTCCGGAGTCGTCGACGACCAGCACCCCGCCCGGGTGCGGGGCGGTGGCCGGGTCGGCCAATAGCAGTTCCAGCCGTCGAACGTTGACCGTGTCCTGGTCCCAGGTCGACTCGGAGAGGAAGAACTGCAGCCGCTGGACTACCACGTGCTGGGCGCCGACCACGGGTTCCGTACCTGCCAGGCAGGTCAGTGTCTTGTTGCGGTCCCGCGGCAGCAGCAGCCCGGCCAGGTACTCGCGAAACCCCCGGCGCTGAGCCAGCGTGGAGAAGAGGTCATCGAACCGGACAGCGTACGCTTCCAGTGGACCAGGTGTCGGCGGGCACGGCAGCCTCTTCGTCATCTCGGGCTCCCCAGAGCGTAGTTGACCCCTCCACCGGAGGACCTACTCCCGGACGAACCCGCCGTCAACAAACCACCGCTAGGACTGGGGCCGTCCTCACTTCGGCGGGGCTGGCGCCGGTCCGTTCGGTTGAGTTGTGGTGCTCTTGACGAATGGCGAACCGATCGGCATGTGGCTGAACGTGATGCTCTGAGCGTGTCCGTCATGGCTATGGGCCGTTTTGAGGTGAGAGAGCAGGCGGTTGCGAACCCTGGGGTGCATATGACGTCCATTCCCCCTCATCGGGAGCCGATCCGCGTCGGTGTCGTAGGGCTGAGCGCGAGCGGCGGTTGGGCGGCCACCGCTCATGTGCCGGCGCTGGCCGGGCTCGACGGTTACGAGTTGCGGGCGCTGAGTGCCAGCAGCGCCGAGTCGGCGCGTGCGGCCGGCGAGAAGTACGCGGTGCCGTTGGCTTTCGGCAGCGCGGAGGAACTGGCCCGCAGTGAGGAGGTCGATCTCGTGGTGGTGACGGTGAAGGTTCCGCACCACTTGGAGCTCATCCGCCCCGCGCTGGAAGCGGGGAAGATGGTGTTCAGCGAGTGGCCGCTCGGTGCCGACCTCGCGCAGGCCGAGGAACTGGCCGACCTCGCCGATCGCAGGGGGATGCTTACGGCTGTCGGTCTGCAGGCCCGGTCGGCTCCGCCGCTTCGGTATCTGCGGGACTTGGTCGCCGACGGATATGTGGGGCGGGTGCTGTCGACGAGCATGCTCGGGTCGGGCTGGATCGGGGGCGCCACGTACGACGACAACTATGCGTACGTGCTGGACGTCTCGAGCGGCGCCACGCTGCTGTCGATCCCCTTCGGGCACTCGGTCGACGCGCTGACCATGGTGCTCGGGGAGTTCGGCGAGGTGTCGGCTCATATCGAGAACCTGCGCCCGGAGGTCGTCCACGGCACGAGCGGGGCGGTCGCGGCCAAGAGCGCAGAAGACCAGATCGCTGTCACGGGGGTGCTGGAGTCGGGGGCCGTGGCTGCGCTGCACATCCGCGGTGGGACGTCCCGTGCCACCGCGTTTCACTGGGAGATCAACGGAACGGACGGCGATCTCGTCGTCAAGTCCGACCAGGCTCAGTGGTGGTACGGGGGGCTGCGGCTGTACGGCGCCCGGGGAGAGGACGGCACCTTGGCCGAACTTCCGGTTCCCGCCCGCTATCAGCGGTCGCTGACACAATGGACCGAGCGATCCGCCGAACCCGCCTGCAACGTCGCCCACGAGTACGCCCTTCTGCGTGACCAGATCACCGGGAGCCTCGCGCCGGGCGAGGTCGGCGTTCCCGGCTTCCGGCACGCCGTACGGCGACACCGCATGCTGGAGCGGATCCGAGAGGCGGCGCGCGCGGGCCGGAAGGTCACGCTCACAGAGTGAGCTGGACTGTGCCGTCATCGGCGAGGATGGGGCAGGTCGTGGCGACCGGGGGTGCTTGCCGTTGGTTCTTGCCCGAGGTGACGACGAGCTTCAGTGGGTTCTCGGAGCGATGGTCTCAGAAGACGGGTGACAGGCCGGGCCCGGCGCGCGGGCGGGAGGCCCGCCTGCGAGGTCGCCCATGTCTGGAATATCTGATGCCCGTACCGGCGTTCTATTCGGGGTGAGGACATCCCGACGACGAGGGGACGGATGCCATGCCTCTCGAGGGCGCATATGAACCCAGCACGACGCAGTGGGTGCGCGAGCAGGTGGAGGTGTACGAGGACTCCTGCGGCACAAGGGGGACGACGCTGTGGGACACGGGGTGGGCCGTGGTGGTGATGACCACCCGGGGCGCCAGGAGCGGCAAGATCCGCAAGGCGCCGGTGATGCGCGTCGAGTGCGACGGGCGCTATGCGGTAGTCGGCTCGTTGGGCGGATCCCCCAAACATCCGCTGTGGTACTTCAACATCAAGGCCGATCCGCACGTCGAACTCCAGGACGGCCCCGTGAAGCAGGACATGACGGCCCATGAGGCCACAGGCGAGGAGAGGGCCGAGTGGTGGCGACGCGCGGTCGCTGTCTTTCCGAGATACGCCGAGATGCAGAAGAAGACCACGCGGCAGTTCCCGGTATTCATCCTGGAACCTGTCGTCGGATAGTGAGAGCGGGCGGGTCTCGGGGCCGCCGGAGGCCGCTAGACGATGACCAGCCTTGACACCTGGCTGCCAACTCAACGGCAGGTCAGCGCGATGGTCGCATAGGGGGCCGCAGGCCGGAAGGCGGGCCCCTCACGTCTTCGGCTGCTGCTTGACGTCGCCCATCGGGAAGCCGTCCGGCGACGTGGCAGGAGGCCTTCGAGCCGGCTCGCGTGGCTCCTTCCGGGCGGTCGACGCGTGGACATGCCCGATTCACGTCGGCCGCTCCGTGGCGGGTGCGATCGCCACCTCTTCGTCGGCACTCTGCGGCACTCTGCGCGCGTACGAGACGACGGTGGGGGATGAGCGCGAGTGCTGACGCGGCGAGCCACGTCTGCACCGCGTTCGGGCGCGGCAGCGGACTGCGGGGTGGCTCGGGTCGGTCAGTGGCGGTGTTAGTTGCCAGTTGAGATTCCCTGCGATCACGCAGAGTAGCCGTGGGTCGAGCTCCCGGTGCTGGCGTAACGCAGCGGGGCAAGTCTCATCCCGAGTGGGGGCTCTCAGCGAGCTGCGATGCCCTGGCCTTGGTGGATCTCGTCGTAGTAGTGGATCACCAGCGGGCGGGTGAGCATGGCCTCGAAGGTAGCGGTGAAGCCGTGCTCCGTGCGCCAGGTGAGGTAGTCGGTGTAGTTGTGTGCCTCGGTCCATTGGGTCAGGCCGGTCACGTGGTCGGGGTCGTTCTGGTCGCGCAGGATGCGGATGTCTTCGCAGCCCTCGTGTTCAAGGCTCTCGCCCAGGATGTCCAACAGCAGCTTCGCGACGTCGTCGCCGCGGCCGGTTTGGGCGAACAGCTCGGCAGTGACCAGTGTGCTCATGGAATGTTCCTTCCACGAATGGCGACGGACTCGGCCCGGTACCGGCGAGCGCGCGGCCCGAGCACCGCGCGGAGGCGGGGGCAGCCAGGTCAGCCATCGCCGGGGAGCCGCCCTCAGTAGGGAGAGGGCTGGTTGTGCACGATGACCAGCGAGGTGATCTTGCCGTCGGCGACCGTGAGGTAATTGGTGAGCACCAGTTCGTCGGGCAGGTTCGTCTTGTCGTATTCGCCGTCGTAGCGCGCCCGCACAACCATCAGGTTGCCGTGACGCGCGAACTCCGTGACCTTCATCGTGACCTTGTCACCGACGATCTCGCGGTCCAGCCAGGCTCGGATCGAGGCGGGATCGGCGAACTCGCGGCTCGCGTCGTTGACCACGGCGTCGTCGGCGAAGGTCGCCAGGACGGCGTCCGCGTCGAAGGCGTTGACCGCCTCGATATAGGCGGCGACAACATCGGGCAGAGCTGTGGCCTGGGTATTGGTGTTCATGGGAAGTCTCCTCGTAAGGCCTCGGCGCTGTGCGGCGCCTACCGCCGACCCTGGGGCCTACCTGCACGGGAGGGTCAACCGGAGATCGTCCGCTGGACCCTCCAGTTGGGGGAGGGTTGACACTGGTGCCATGCACACGGGCATGACGGTCGGCGAGTTCTCCCGCGCGACCCATCTGAGCGTCAAGACGCTGCGGCACTACCACGACGTCGCGCTGCTCACGCCGGCCGATGTGGACCCGGTAACCGGCTATCGGTACTACTCCCCGGACCAGGTGCCCACCGCTCAGGTGATCGTGCGCCTGCGGAACCTGGACATGCCGGTGGCGGACGTGAAGGCGGTGCTGGCCGCCGAGGACGTGAGCACCCGCAACCAGCTGATCGCCGCGCATCTCGCGCGCCTGGAGAACCGGCTCGCGCAGGCGCAGAGCGCCGTCGAATCGCTGCGCGACCTACTGGCCCGGCCCGTGCACGGGTCGACCATCGAATACCGCACGGTCCGTGACCAGGCGGCCATCGGCATCCGCGAGGTCATCCACCGCCAGGACCTCGCGGGCTGGTGGCAGGGGGCGCTGGGCGAGCTGCACGGCTTCACCACCGCCCGCGGACTGCGCACCACCGGCCCGATGGGCGGTCTCTTCGCGAATGAGCTGCTTGAGGACGAGCACGGGCAGGCGCTGGTGTTCGTCCCGTTCGACGGTGAGGTTCGCCCGGTCGGCCGGATCGACGCCGTGGTCGTGCCCGGCGCGGAACTCGCGGTCGCGGTTCACCACGGGACCCTGCAGACCATAGATCTCACCTACGGCGACCTGGGCACCCATGCCGCGCGCCACGAGATCAGTGTTGACGGCCCGCTGCGCGAGTTCTATCTGCGCAGCCCCGTCGATGTGACCGTCGAGGACGAGTTGGTCACCGAGGTCGGCTGGCCCATCTTCCGCGCGAGCAACTAGCCGGGCCATTCGGACGGTACCGACACGGCGTCCCGGGTTGCCCGCACGGGCGGTCACCGGCTGTGGCCTGACACGGAGAGGGCTACCGGCTGCTCCTGATGCCTCCGATGCTGGCTACGCAGAACAATCAGACCGGCAGCCGGCGGGTCCAACTGGCCGCCCGGCGGGGACTCGTAACTGGCCGTCCACGGGGAATTCCGCCGGCCGCTGTTATGGCGGCCGGTGCAGGCACAGTGCGTGCGCGAAGTCGGGAACCGGGTGGGCGTCCTCGGCTAGGTCATCGGCGAGCGCCGCGTACGCGCCGGTCACATTGCGTGCGGGCTCGATGATTTGGAGGTTGCCGTCGCCGGGGGCAGATCAGCAGTTGGTCGCCGCAGGGGCCATTGATCTCCCGGCGCAGGCCACCTGCCGTGTTCTGGTCGGAGACCGGCGACGCGTCCGGCCGCATTTACATCACTCTTCTATATGGATACAAAATATAGATGTAGGATATAAATAGGGCATGGATGAGACACCTGAAGAGAGTCACCAGGAGGTGGCGGCGGCGCTGAGCGAGCTGGCCACCGGGATGGTCAGGCACCTTCTGTCCGAGCGGCAGAACATGAGTCTGACCACCGCCGCGGCGCTCAGCCGACTGGAGCAGGAAGGACCGATCCGGCTGACCGCGCTGGCAGCGGCGGAAGGCATCGCCCAACCGTCGATGACAGCCCTGGTACAACGGCTGGAAGACCAGGGCCTGGCCACTCGAGTGACCCATCCCGAGGACGGGCGGGTCCGCCTGGTTGCCATCACGGAAGCCGGGCGAGAGCTGATGGCCGAGCGCCGGCGCGCGCAGTGTGCCCGAGTCGGCGACATGCTGGACGCGTTGCCCGAACAGGACGTGCGGGCGCTGGGCGAGGCCATGCGCACGGCTCTGCCCATCGTGCGGCGGATGGTCCGATCCGCCTCGCAACCTCGCGTTTCCGGCGGCGAATCACCCTCCTGAGCCTCCTGGCTGCACTCTTCGGTGTCTCCTCCCGCAGGCGGGACCGTCCCCGCTGCTCCGTCGCGCCCCGCGCGGCGGAGCCCGGTCCCCGCACTGCCCCCATATCCGACTACGGAAAGGGCGGAGACCATGAGCACCTTCTCGGCACCCGGCACCGATGCGCCGTCGGCGCAGGTACCGGACTACCCCATGGCCCGGGCTGCCCGCTGCCCCTTCGATCCGCCGCCGGCCCTGCACACCCTGCAGGACCAGGCCCCGATCAGCCGGGTGCGGCTGTGGGACGGCAGCACCCCGTGGCTGGTCACCCGCTACGACGACGTACGGGCTCTGCTGGCCGATTCGCGGATCAGCTCGGAGAGCGACCTCCCGCATTACCCCCATCTGAGCCCGGCCCAAAAGGAGCGTCGGAGGCAGTCGCGGACCTTTATCAACATGGATGATCCGGAGCACGCCCGGCTTCGCCGGATGGTGACCGCGGCCTTTTCCATCAGGCAGGTGGAGACGCTGCGGCCTGCCATTCAGAAGATCGTCGACGGCCTGATCGACGCCATGCTCGCCAGGCCCAAGCCGGTGGACCTGGTCCAGGAGTTCGCGTTGCCGGTGCCGTCGCTGGTGATCTGCGAGCTGCTCGGCGTCCCGTATGCCGACCACGACTTCTTCCAGGCCAACAGCAAGATCCTGATCAAGACCACCAGCACCGTGGAGCAGGCGCGGGTGGCCACACAGCAGCTGCTCGAGTACCTGGACCGGCAGATCGGCGTCAAACTCGCCCACCCGGCCGACGACGTGCTCTCCACGCTGGCCGAGCGGGTCCGGGCCGGTGAGCTCTCCCGGCGTGAAGCGGCCAGCATGGGGATGCTGCTGCTGACCGCCGGGCACGAGACCACTGCGAACATGATCGCGCTGGGCACCCTGGCCCTGCTGCAGAACCCGGACCAGCTTGACCGGCTGCGCGAGAGCGACGATCCGAAGACGCTCGGCTCGGCGGTCGAAGAGCTCCTGCGCTACCTCACCATCGTGCACAGCGGACGCCGCCGAGTGGCCCTGGCGGACATCGAGATCGGCGGCGTGACCATCCGCACCGGCGAGGGCGTCGTCCTCTCCAGCGACGTCGCCAACCGCGATCCTGCAGCCTTCCACGACCCCGACCGGCTGGACATCGGCAGCAACCCCCGCCACCACGTGGCCTTCGGCTTCGGCGTCCACCAGTGCCTGGGCCAGCCGTTGGCCCGGGTGGAGCTGCAGGTCGTCTACGGCACCCTGTACCGCCGCATCCCCACGTTGAAGCTCGCTGTGGATCCCGACGAGATCCCATTCAAGCACGACGGGAACGTCTATGGCGTCTACGAACTGCCCGTCACCTGGTGACCGCGGCCAAGTGCCGCCCCGTGAAAGGAGGATCCGATGAAGGTGATCGTCGACCAGAACAAGTGCGTGGCCTCCGGGCAGTGCGTGCTGAGCGCACCGGAGGTGTTCGACCAGCGCGAGGAGGACGGCATCGTCGTACTCCTCACCGAGAAGCCGCCTGACAGCCTGGCGGACGATGTCCGGCAGGCCGTCGCCCTCTGCCCGGCCCAGGCGATCTGGGTGAAACAAGAGGGAGCAGAGGAACAGGGGGCGGAGGCGTGAAGAGGATCGTCATCGTAGGAGCCTCAGCCGCCGGCCTGACCGCGGCCGAGACCCTCCGCCGCCGCGGCTGGAACGGTGAACTCACCCTGATAGGCGACGAGTCCCGTCCGCCGTACGACCGTCCGCCACTGTCCAAGCAAATCCTCACCGGCGCCTGGGAGCCTGAACGGGCCACCCTGCGCACCCTGCGGGATCTCGACCGGCTGAAGGCCGATCTGCGACTCGGACAGCGCGCCGCGGCCCTCGACGTCCCGGGCCGCCGGGTGCACATGGACAACGGCGAGAGCGCCGGCTTCGACGGGCTGGTCATCGCCACCGGTGTGGCCCCGCGGCGCCTGCCCGACAGTGATCTGGCCGGAGTCCATGTCCTGCACACCCTCGACGACGCCCTGGCCCTGCGGGCCGCGCTGCTCGCCGGGCCCCGGGTGGTCGTAGTGGGCGCCGGATTTCTCGGCACCGAAGTCGCCGCAGCGGCCAGGGTCATGGGCCTGGAGGTGACCGTGGTCGAGCCGGAACCTGTCCCAGTGCGACGTCCGTTCGGGGACCGCGTGGGCGAGCTCGTCGCCGACCTGCACCGCGACCACGGAACCCGCCTTCGCTGCGGGGTGGGGGTGCGCAGACTGCACGGAGTGGGCGGCCGGGTGACCGGGGTGGACCTCGGCGACGGCACCACGCTGCCGGCCGACGTAGTCGTCCTGGCCCTCGGTTCCACGCCGGCGACCGGCTGGCTGTCGGGTTCGGGGCTGCGCTTGAGGGACGGTGTGGAGTGCGACGAAATGTGCGAGGCGGCACCCGGCATCTACGCGGCCGGCGACGTCGCCTCGTGGGTCAACCCGCACTTCGGCACCCGCATGAGACTGGAGCACAAGACGAACGCCACCGAACAGGCCATGGCCGTGGCCGGCAACCTGCTCGGCGACGCGACTCCGTTCGCTCCCGTGCCCTACTTCTGGACCGACCAGTACGACACCAGGATCCAGGCGTTCGGGATCTTCCCGCCGGACTCGGAGATGCGGATCGTCTACAGCGACCCGGCGGACGGCCACTTCGCCGCCGCCTACGGGCACCACGGGAGGGTGGTCGGCGTACTCGGCTGGAACGCTCCGCGCCAGGTGCGCACGCTGCGCCGCCTGGTCGTCGACCGCGCTCCCTGGACGGCTTTCGCGGCCACACCCGCGCTCAGCCCGGCAACCGTGAACTGACTCGCTCGTCCCCCCAGGAAACAAGGAGGGAAGGCAGCCGGTGACCACCGACCAGACCCCCGCCCTACGGGTGGTACCGCCCCCGGCGTCCGTCCCCGCGGTCGCCGTGCCTGGATCAGCGCCGACCACCCCCGCTACAAATGGGTGGAGCTGACCAACACCACGCTCGGCTTGATGATCGCAACCATCAACGGCTCGATCGTGCTGATCTCGCTCCCCGGGATCTTCACCGGCATCCGTCTCGACCCGCTCCGGCCGGGTAACGTCAGCTACCTGCTGTGGATGCTGATGGGCTACCTGCTGGTCACTGCCGTGCTGGTCGTCACCCTCGGCCGACTCGGCGACATGCGGGGCCGGGTACGCATCTACAACGCGGGATTCGTCATCTTCACCGTCACCTCGGTGATCCTCTCGGTCGACCCGCTGCACGGCTCGGCCGGTGCACTGTGGCTGATCGGGTGGCGGATCGTGCAGGCCGTCGGCGGTGCGATGCTGATGGCCAACTCGACCGCCATCTTCACCGACGCCTTCCCCGCCCGGCAGCGCGGCATGGCCCTCGGCGTGAGCATGGTCGCCGGCATCGCCGGCACGTTCATCGGCCTGGTCCTCGGCGGCGCGCTCGTGGAGTGGAACTGGCGCTCCATCTTCTGGGCCAACGTGCCGATCGGGCTGATCGGCACCGTGTGGGCGTACAAGTCGCTGCACGAGACGGGCACGCGTACTCCGGGACGCATCGACTGGTGGGGCAACCTCACCTTCGGCGCCGGCCTGACCGCACTGCTGGCTGCCATCACCTACGGCATCCAGCCGTACGGCGGACACACCATGGGCTGGACCGACCCCTGGGTGCTCGCCGGTCTCGTCGGCGGCACGCTCACCCTGGCCGTCTTCTGCATCGTGGAAGCGCACGTCGCCGAACCGATGTTCACCCTGCGGCTGTTCCGCGACGCCGCCTTCGCCGGCGGCAACGCGGCCACCCTGCTGGGCGCGATCGCCCGCGGCGGACTGCAGTTCATGCTCATCATCTGGCTGCAGGGCATCTGGCTGCCGCTCCACGGCTACGACTACGCCCGCACCCCGCTGTGGGCCGGCATCTACCTGCTGCCCCTCACTATCGGCTTCCTCGCGGCCGGACCGGTATCCGGAGCCCTGTCGGACAGATGGGGCGCGCGGCCGTTCGCCGTCGCCGGATGCGTCGTGATGGCCGCCTCCCTCGCCGGGCTCCTCCTCCTGCCCACCGACTTCCCCTACGGCCTCTTCGCCGCCCTGGTCCTGGTCAACGGCCTCGGCAACGGGCTGTTCGCAGCACCGAACACCTCGATCATCATGTCCAGCGTTCCGCCGGACGCCCGCGGCGCCGCCTCCGGTATGCGCGCCACCTTCCAGAACGCCGGCACGGTGCTGTCCATGGGGGTCTTCTTCTCCCTGATGGTCGCCGGACTCGCCGGCTCACTGCCGCACACCCTCAGCTCCGGCCTCACCGCCCAGCACGTGCCCGCCCCAGCCGCTCACGCCGTCGCCACGCTGCCGCCGGTGGGGGTCCTGTTCTCGGCCTTCCTCGGCTACAACCCCGTCCGGCAGCTCCTCGGCCCGGCCATCCTCGACCACCTCCCTCGAGCCAACACGGCGATCCTGACCGGGCGGGAATTCTTCCCCCACCTGATCTCCCGGCCCTTCCACGACGGCCTGGTCGTCGTCTTCACCCTGGCCATCGCCATGGCCCTCGCCGCCGCGGCCACCTCCCTGATCCGCAACCGCGGCGAGCCCACACCCACGGCAACCTCCACCAGCCCCCTCGCGACGACCTCAGCAGGCGGGGTAGTCGACGACCGACCGGGACGAGCGCCCTGCACTGCCACTGTGACCTAGGCACCGGGGAGCCAGTGGCCGCTGGACGGGTCGGGCCGTCAGAAGGGACAGCGGCCGACATGCTGATCCGGTTCCGGGCGCCCCGCGGCCTGGCGGGCAGCTGCCATGTCCATGCGTTCCCCCGCACCGCGGAGGTGTCGCCGGACCGCGTCCTGTTCGGCGCGGGATCAGGGGGCCTGCAGGAAGGTCAGGACGGCTCGTACCCGCCGGTGGTTATCGTCGGTCTCGGACAGGCCCACTTTGCCGAGGATGCTGCGCACGTGTTTCTCGCCGGTGCCCTCGGTGACCCAGAGACGGCGTGCGATACCGATTACCGGCCAGCTGCAATCTCGTCGTCCACCAGGTCAAGATCCTCGGCTCGAGATATATACCATCTCTCTATATAGGCAAACTATATAGAGAGATGGTATAAGTGGATACAGGCCGTTAGGAGCCTGGAGTCCCGGGCGTCACCGTGGCGCCGGAAGAGGTGATGATCATGACCTGCACCTACGCGCCCACCATCCCCCTGCAGCGGGGCGTCACCCGGAGGTCGCGACAGGCAACGGGCGGTGCCTGGCCCCTCGCGCACCGCCCGGAAGCCGCCGGAGAGGCCCGCAGGATCACCCAAAGGCTCCTGACGTGGTGGGGTGTCCCCCAGGAGGCGGCCGACTCAGTGCTGCTGACCGTTTCCGAACTCGTCACCAACGCCGTCGAGCACGCCCAGCCCCCACTGAACCTCGCGCTGAACCGCGACGCGGACACCCGCCGGGTGCACATCGAGGTCTCCGACGGAGGCCCCGCCGACAGGGAGGGCGACTGGGCCGCCAGCGGCACCCCCGACGAGCACGGCCGCGGGATGGACATCATCGGCCACATCACAGCCGCCCATGGCGAGCACGGCCACCCCGGACACGCCGTCCACTGGGCCGACGTCAACGCCACGGCCTGACCGGCGCCGACCTCTCCTTTCCAGATCGGCCGCGCGTGGTGACGCGGTACTGTTCGCACAGCGCGACAGCTGCCAACGACGAAGACCGTGCGGCGTGGGGTCAGGCGTCCAAGGAAGAGGCCGGCGGGCATCCATGCCGCCATGTGAACCGTCGTCGAGAGAATCTCGCCCCGAACCAACGCCGCGCGGTCTGCGAGGCCGCGACGCGGGGGAATCAGGGAGCGCGCCGCTCCGGTCCGCGAGGAGACCGTCTCCGCGGAGATCGCGGCCATACCCATGCCGAACACCGAGATGCGACAAGCTCGTCCGCAACTGGCATCAGGTCCATGATCATGGGCTTGGCATCAACCGCAACCGATGTGCCATACCGGCCGCGACCTTCGCTAGTGGCGACTCTGAGACTGAACGTCCGGCGAGCTTGCGTGCACCACACGTGTTGCACCCGCTATGGTCGTCTCGACTGCTTCTGAGCTGCGTGAACTCCAACCGCACGCTCGCGGCGCCCCGGAGAAACATCGGCGACTTCGACGCCAGCGGTTCCGACATCGAACGCGACTGGGTACAGCGCACCGGCTGCTGGGAACGGGTGGAGCGGAGTCCTGCCGACAGACGGGCAGGTTCGCGAGTATCAGCTGCCGCCGGCCGAGGGGAAACGGGACGATCCGCGTTGGCCCGGATTCGCCCGCCACTACGGCTTCGACGTCGGTCGTCCCGTGCAGTGGGAGGTCGAGGCACTGGACCCGGCCGAACTCAAGCGCCTGGTGATGGAGGCCGTCGACGGCTACATCGACCGGGAGATCCTCGCCGAGGTCGTGGCCGAGGAAGAGCAGCAGCGTGACCAGCTCGCCGCCATCCTCGGACGGCAGCAAGACGGCTGATCGAGCGCACGGACTCAGCCATTGAGAAGCACGGGTGCGGCGAATACCGCGCGGGGCGGGGCTTGGGCTGCGACACTGATCCTGCCCCGCCTTTCCCCCGTCGGCGGGGCACCTACGCTGCAGGGACGGCTGGCCGCGGAGCCCCGCGGCGCCTGCCCGACACTCACGGCTAGTGATCACCGCCTCGACATCACCGGCGCCCGCTGGGGCTTGCACGGCGCCGAAGCCGTCCTCAAACTCCGCGCCGTGACCAGCAACGGCGACCTCGACGACTACTGGGCCTTCCGCAGGCCGCCCACTTCCTGGCCTTCACCAGCATCGCCTGCACCCTCATCTGCTACCGCAGGCTGTCCGCTCCCTTCACCCCTCGGCGTTCAGAATCATGAAGTTCTCCGGGTGCGGTACCGGGGCGAAACCGGCCTTCGCGTAGATCTCGTGCGCGTCGAGGGTCGACAGGAGGACGCGCTTGAGCCGATAGGGAGCAAGGTGGTCGCGAACCGCTGTCGCAAGCCACGTCCCGAGTCCCTTGCCGCGGTGGGCGGGGGCAACGTAAACGTCGCAAAGCCAAGCGAAGGTGGCACGGTCGGTGACCACGCGAGCGTAGGCAGCCTGGTCGCCGCTGGCGTCGTAGATGGCGAAGTTCAGCGACCCGCGCACCGACTCTTCGACGGTTTCCCGGGAACGCCCCAGGGCCCAGAACGCGTCCGTCGAGAGCCAACGGTGCACTAGTTCCACGTCGAGGCGATCCGGGTCTGTAGAGAACTCGTACCCGTCGTTTCCACCGCTAGTGATCATGGAGCGGCAGCGTAACCGTGATACTTGGTTTTTCCAAGTGAATGTCATGCTAAGTGAGATGACCTCTTTTAGGCAGGGAGCACGTCAAGGCCGAGTTGCTGACCTCACCTCATTGCCTGTCGGTGCCGGGGCGGGCTGGGCAAGGCCGGCGAGCATCAGGTCGATCATGTGGCGGGCCTGGTAGTCGGGGAAGGTTTCGATTCCGATGCACAGGTTGCCGATGGCGAGCATGAAGTCGTAGGCCCGTACGTCGGCGCGTGTGTAGCCAGCGGAGGCGGACGCTTTCAGCAGTTGGTCGAGCACGGGCAGCAGGCGTTCGACGAACTCGTTGTGCAGGCTCTCGAATCCGGCTCGGTCCGAGTGCAGCGCCTCGGCGAGGCCGTGTTTGGTGACGAGGAAGTCGGCGAATTGATGGACCCACTGCCGCAGGAGTTCGTAGGGGGCATCGGCAGTCTGCGCCGCGTGGGCAGCTGCGGCGAGTGCGTCAACCTGGTGCCGGAAGACCGCGACCACCAAGTCCGCCCGGGTGGGGAAGTGGCGGTAGATGGTGCCCATGCCGAGGCCTGATTCTGCTGCGATCTCCCGTACGGGAGCGTGGACCCCCATACGGACGAACACGGCCGCAGCTGCGTCCAGGAGCTTCTGCTCGTTTCGGCGGACGTCTGCTCGCTTGCGACCTGCAGTTGCTGGCGGACTGTCGGCTGTGGACATCGTGAACACCTCCTACTTGCAAAACGGAGCGTTGCTCCGTATTTTGATCCGGAGCGGCGCTCCACTTTTTCAATGATGCCAGACGCCGCGCCGCACGAGCCCACTGGGCATATTGAGAAAGGCATCCACCACATGAGCGGCACCACGTCAGTCGACGGCGGCAACGCCTTCACCGCCTCAGTCATCTCTGTCAGCCCGATCGCGCTGCCCGCTCCGGACCGCGGCCAGGACGTGCAGGTACGGGTCACAGCGCCCACGGCCGGCCACAACCTGCCCGTCGTCGTCCTCTCGCACGGCATGACCCTGACCATGGACGATTACGCACCACTGGTCGGCTTCTGGGCCGCCCGCGGCTTAGTCGTCATCCAGCCAACACATCTCGACTCCCTCGGCCTCGCCCCCGACGACCCGCGCACCCCGCTCATCTGGCGCATCCGCACCGACGACCTCACTCACGTCCTCGACCAGCTCGACACCATCGAAGCCGCCGTGCCCGGGCTGGCCGACCGCATCGACCACGACCGCATCGCGGTCGCCGGACACTCCTGGGGCGCACAGACCGCCAGCACCCTGGCGGGCGCACGGGTCGTCGACGCCGACGGCACTCCCGGTGAGAGCATGGCCGACCCGCGAGTCAGCGCGGCCGTGCTGCTGTGCCTGCCCGGTACCGGCAGCGCCGACCTGAGCCCGCTCGCCACCCGGTACTTCCCGTTCATGAACCCTGATTTCGCCGAGCTGAAGACACCCAGTCTTATGGTCGCCGGCGACGCGGACCAGTCCCCGCTCACGGTGCGTGGTCCGGACTGGTTCACCGACGGCTACCGCCTCAGCCCGGGCGCCACCGATCTGCTGACCCTGTTCGGCGCGGAACACGGACTCGGCGGCATCCAGGGAGCCAACGACACGCGCACCACCGACGAAAGCTCCGAGCGTGTCGCGCTCGTCCAGCACGCCACCCTGGCGTATCTGCGTACCGCGCTGGGCCTGGACAACGACGCGTGGCCTACCGCCCGTCGGACTCTGGCTGCGGCCGCCGACCCGCTGGGAAGCATCGACTCGAAGCACTGGCCGGTAAATCCAGTTTCGGAATCATGACCGCCCCGGCGCAGGTCGCCTACGACGACATCCTGCGGGTCTGGCACGAGGCGGACGGCATCCCTCAAATCGAGCATGCCTGGCTGTTCGACCACCTCATGCCGCTCGGTGGCGACCCGAACGGGCCCACCTTCGAGGGCTGGACACTGCTGTCCGCTCTCGCGGCCCAAACCGAGCGGTTGCGGCTCGGGGTGATGGTCACCAGCAACAGGTTCCGCCCACCGGCCATGCTGGCCAAGATCTCCGCCACTGTCGACGCCGTCTCCGGCGGCAGGCTCGAGTTCGGTATCGGCGCGGGTTCTCGCACCGACGTGCCGTTGGCCCGGCGTGAGTACGCAGCTCACGGCCTTCCCTTCCACGATGCCGCCCACGCGGTCGGAAGCTTCGCCGAGGCGTGCACGATCATCCGCAGACTTTGGACCGAAACCGCACCATTCGACTTCCACGGCGAGTACCACCAGCTGACGGGTGCGTTCTGTAGTCCCAAACCCGTCCAGCATCCCGCCCCCTGATCCTGGTCGGCGGCCAGGCCACCCGGACGCTGCGCGTGGTTGCCGAGCATGCGGACGGGTGGAACATGCCCGGCGGCAGCATCGACAAGGCGATCGAACGTAGCGCCACGCTCGACCGGCTGTGCGAGGAGACTGGCCGTAACCCGGCTGAGATCACCCGATCCATCGTCCTGCCCGTCTCCTACGATCGGCCTCAGCACACCCGCCACACCATCCGCGCGGCGCTCGATGGCGGGTTCAGCCACATCGTGCTCGGCCTAGGCGCGCCCTACCCGACCGGCGTCGCACGCTGGGTTGCCGACACCATCATCGCCCCTCTCTCCGACAAGATCACCGCCCCCTGAACCGAGGAATCGCCGATGGCCAGGACGCACCCGCCGCTCGACCCTGAGCTCGCCGCAGTGCTGACGGTGGTACACGAGCACCTATCACCGACCATTACCCCCGAGGACATCGAGGAACTGCGGACCAAGCCCATGTTCGCGGTCCCGGACGAGCTCCTGACGCGCAACGGGACGGTCCAACTGCAGAACTTGTCCGTACCCGGCCCGGAGAGTGCTCCGGAGGTTTCGCTCCTCGTCCTCAAGCCGGTGGGTCTGGCGGCAGGAGCGCCCATCCTCTACTACATGCACGGCGGCGGCTTGATCATCGGCACCAACCGCACCGTAGCCGGCGGCGTGCTGGACTGGGCCGTCGACATCGGCGCCATCGTGGTGTCGGTGGAGTACCGCCTGGCACCGGAGCACCCCGACCCGGCGCCGATCGAGGACTGCTACGCGGGTCTGCTGGGGACCCATAGACTCGCCACGGAGATAGGCGGTGACCCGAACCGCATCGTGGTCACCGGAGCGAGCGCCGGCGGCGGGCTCGCGGCTGGCGTGGCGCTTCTCGCACGCGACCGCGGTGGCCCTAAGCTGTTGGGTCAGTTGCTCATGTGCCCGATGCTCGACGACCGGTTCCTCACACCGAGCAGCCAGGAACTGGACGGCGAGGGCCTCTGGGACACCACCAGCAACATGACCGGATGGAACGCGTTGCTCGGCGAACGCAGAGGTGGCAGTGACGTCAGCATCTACACGGCGCCCGCGAGGGCGACCGACCTGACCGGCTTGCCCAGCTCCTTCATCGACGTCGGCTCTGTCGAGACCTTTCGCGACGAGGACATTGATTACGCCGCTCGGCTGCTGCAGGCCGGCGTCCAGACCGAGCTGCACGTCTGGCCGGGCGGTTTCCACGGGTTCGACGGCATCGCGCCACAAGCTGCGCTCTCGCAGACCGCATCGGCGACCCGAAGGGCCTGGGTCCGGCGACTCTTGGCTGCGGGCTGACAAGCAGCAGGACGACGTGATCTGCCCGCGCGTGAACTCGCAGGCCGAACTCGGGGTCGACTCCTTGACACGGCACCAAGCGTGCCTGCCTGGAGCGGGAAGACAGACCACTGTCCGGTGGGCCAAGTGATGTCCCCGACATTCACGAGGTCGGCTGAGCCGCACTGAGCCAGCACCTCTACGAAGTCAACTCTGAACTGTGAGGAAAGATGGACACAAACGAAGTTGCCCGGCCGCAAGGAGAGAGGCCGCTGACCAACCGGGGCCGCTGGGGCGCCGACGACGACCGAGGCACCCTGAATTTCATCACGGCCGCTGCGCGTGTCCGCGGCGTGGCCGAAGCCATGACGGGTCGTGTTGTCTCCTTGGCTCACCCGATCACACCGGTACCCATAGCCGCGCCGGTCGCCTTCGCCGAGCACAGCATGCCGGCCGCAGTACTGCAAACGATGACGTTCACCGGTTCGCCCGCCCCGGCGTTGACCGATGTGTTGCTGATCAACGTCCACCATGCGCGTTCGACGCACATCGACGCGTTGGCGCACATACCGGTCGACGGCACCGTCTACCCCGGTGTTTCAGTCGCCGAGGCAACTGCCGGGGCGACGGTCAGCCGGAGTTCATCGTCAGCGTTCGTCGACGGAATCGTGACCCGGGGGGTATTTCTCGACCTGGCGCCGGGAGAGCGGCTCGCGGAGAACCATGTCGTGACCGCGGACGACCTCGCGGCGGCCGAGGAGCGACAGGGAGTGCGGGTCGAGTCCGGTGATGCGCTGGTTGTGCGCGGGGGATGGGTCGCAGCCGACGATCCTTTCGGCCCCCTGCCCACCACCTCGCTGAGCGCCGTCGAGTGGATGGCGGAACGTGAAGTGTGCCTGTACGCCGGCGACATCGGCGACAAGCTCCCTGGACCGTCAGGCGGATCGCCCGTCCTGCACAACATCGCCCTGGCCGAGCTTGGAATGCCATTGATCGACTGCGTCAACGTGGGTGAGCTGGCGCGGGTATGCGCCGAAATCGGGCGATACAGTTTCCTGTTCGCGCTTGGCACGATTCCCGTGCACGGCGCGACCGGGCTCCCGGCCAATCCTCTCGCAGTCTTCTAGGTTCGTTGCGAAAGTGCTGCTCTCAGCCATTTGTTGTGATGGCTGCGAGCAGCGCGGTCGCTCCGTAGCGGACCGCGAGATCGTTGTACCTGGTGGCTGCAGACCTGTGGCGTCTCGCCGGGTTCATCCCACAGTCCACCGCATGGTGTTGCCTGCCACTTCGGTGGGCGCCCACGTGGGAACCGAGATCCCTGCGGTCGTGAACCTGGCCGGGCGCGCTGCGTTGCGTCGCTGACTTCTCCCGCCAGCCTAATCTAATTAGTCATTATTCTGCGTGTTGCGGGTCAGGGCTGGTCGCCCACGAGGGCGATTGCGTGCGTCTCGGGAACTCCCAGCATCAGCAGGCTGGTGATCGTCGCTGCTTGGGCGCCGAGGGTCCCGTTGGACAGGTCGCTGTCCGCGATGGCGAACACGACGCCGTAGGCAACCTGACTCAGACTGCCCGCCGGCAGGTGCTGTGCGAACACGTCGGTGTCCTGGCCTCGTTTCACGAGGTCGGCGAGGAGCTCATCGACTGGCCCGAGCAGGCTGTGGATCGCCTCGCCGTACTCGCCACGGCGCAGCGCCAGCAGCACTCGGTAGCGGGTGACGCTTCCGGTCGCGGTGACCGTCTTCCCGAGGGACATCCCACGCGTGCCGCGTAGCTGGATCGAAGACACCTACAGCAATCTGATCCACTACGGCGAGGCCGACAAGGGCGGGCACTTCGCGGCCTTGGAACAGCCCGAGATCCTGGACAGCTCACCAGCTCCAGGCACCCATCGTGCTGATCTGGGACAATCTCAACACCCATCGGGCCGCCGGAATGCGCGACTACGCGGCCGCGCACGACTGGCTCACCATCATCCAACTGCCCTCATACGCACCGGGCTTGAACCCGGTCGAGGGCGACTGGTCGCTGTTACGGCGCGGCCCGCTGGCCAACACCGCCTTCACCGACGACGAACACCTCGAACGCACCCTCCGGCGGGGCCTACGCCACATCCAACTCCGCCCCGACCTGATCGACGGCTGCCTGGCCGGCACCGGACTCACACTCACCCACCAGCCGCCACCAATCCGAAGAGATCAGTAGGGCGGCGGGCCATCGGCAACTGGGACCCGGGCCTGATCTCGCTGGTGCCGAACCCCGCCGCCTCGCTGCTGCGCGCCGGACGCGGTACCGAGCCTGCCGTCGCGGCGGTGGAAGCGGGCCGGCTGGGTCGCGAGACCCGGTGGGCTCTCGCGCCCGGCTGGCTCGGTGACCAGTTGACTCAGTGATCGGAGATCAGGTCGACGTTGCCGTCGAACTGCCACAGGGGGTTGGGGGTCGGCTTGCCGGCATTGATGATCAGGAAGTACCCGTTCACCTGCACCGGTCCGTCCCCGTCGGCGATGTAGCGCCCGGTGGGGGTGACATCGACCTGGTAGATGGCCTGGGCGGTGACGTTGTAACCGGGGACGTTCCAGGAGACGGTGCAGCGCCAGTCGTTCCCCGGCCCTGCCTGCGCTCCGAGCCCCTCGCTCTTGTCGCAGGCCGCTGTGGTCTGCAGTTGCGCTGCGGTGACCGCCGGCTGGTGCATCTGTTCTTGCTGGGACGGGTAGAGGTGGGAGAAGACCGTGGCCACCGAGCGTTGCACCTTGTCCTGGGTGATGCCGGAGCCGCCCGCCCCGGTCCCGACGGCGACGGCACCGACCGTCGCGGCCAGCACGCCCGCCAGTGGGAGGACACCCAAGGTCAGCGCCCTGCGTCCGGCGCCGTCGTTGTTGAGGTTGGTGAAGTCCCGGCGCAGGAACAGCAGACAGGCCAGTGCCGTCGCCACGACCGCCCACACCAGGCTGACCCCGATGCCGATCAGCAACGGCCCCAGCTGCTGGGGATCGGTGAACAGGCCGTTCCAGGAGATGAAGGCGTAACTGGGCAGTGCCAGGCGCACCGTGACCGGCAGCGGCAGCATCTGCGCTGTCTGCATCCCGAGGGCGGCGATCACGGGCAGCAGCAGGCCCATCGGGGATCGGCCCAGGGCCACCGACCCGAGCAGCCCGATGGCGGCCAGGGCGAGTGTCGGCGCCAGTACGCAGACCCACGCCAGCAGGACCTTGCCGGCCGCGTCTTCGCCGGTGAGCAGGTGGCCGTCCAGGCCGACCAGCGGCTGGTTCCCCTCCGCGAGCAGTCCGCCGAGCATGCTGGAGACGGCCAGGCCGGCTACCAGCAGTCCGATCACGGTGACGCTGGCGATCGCCTTGGCTGCGAAGATCCGCCGGTGCGAGCGGACGGCGATGATCAGGTGGCGCCAGGTGCCCAGCCGGTCCTCGCAGGCGAAGACGTCGCCGGCGACCACGGACGTGACCAGCGGCAGGGCCCATGTGCCGGCGACGCCGAGCACCACCAACGGTCCGGCCCAGCCGGTGGCGTGCATCCACCGGCCGAAGAGGGTATCGGACGGCAGGGTGTTCTGCTGGTCGATCGCGAACACCAGCAGGCCTGGACCGAGCCAGCACAGCAGCACCAGCAGGCGCACCCGCCAGGCGGAGAATTGCTTGACCAGCTCCATCCGCAGGATCCGGACCACCGGAACCGGGCGTCTGCCGGCCGTCCCGGGCTTCAGCGCGGCGCCGGCTCCGGCGGCGGGGGCGTCGGCGAGGGGCGTGGTCATTGGTCGGTCTCCTGCCCGGTGAGGGCGAGCTGGTCCGTCAGGGAGAGAAAGGCTGCTTCCAGCGGCGAGACGACGGGCGCGAGTTCGCGCACGGGGATGTTCGCGCGCACGATCCGCGCCAGGAGTTCGTCCAGAGCAGCCGTTCGCGCGCGTACGACGATCACGTCGTTGTCCGGTCGCGCCACGCCGTCGGAGTCCTGGACGACGCGAACGCCGGGCGTTGCGGCCGCGACAGCGTGCGCGGCGGACGGATCCAGGGCGCGCAGCCGGTAGTCGAGTTCGTGGTTGTCATCGGTGAGTTTCTTGGGCGGGCCGGAGAACACCACATGCCCCTTGGCCAGGATGGTGACCTCGGAACACAGCGCCTCCAGATCGTCCATCCGATGGCTGGACAGGACGACCGTGACGCCCTGGGCCGTGAGCCGTCGCAGGACCTGGTGCACCTGCCTCTTGCCCGCCGGGTCCAGGCCGTTGGACGGCTCGTCGAGCACGAGCAGGCGCGGTTTGGTCAGCAAGGCCGCGGCCAGTCCCAGTCGTTGGCGCATGCCCAGGGAGAAGCCGCGGACCTTTTGATCGCCGGCCTCGGTGAGTCCGACCTGTTCCAGAGCATCGCCGACATCACCGGCGAGCGAGTCATCAGGCTGCAGCGAAAGCAGCGTCGCGAGGTTCTGCTTCGCGGTGAGAGTGGGGTAGAGGCCGGGTCCGTCGACGAATCCGGAGACACCGTCAGGCGCCGGCAGCCCACGGCCCACTGAAGTGCCGAGGATCTCCAGATCCCCCTCGTCGGTGACGGCCAGGCCCAGCATCAGGCCCAGCAGCGTGGTCTTTCCGGCACCGTTCGGGCCGACCAGGCCGTAAATCTGACCCTGCGCGACGCTTACATCGACATGGTCGAGCGCGACGACGTCACCGAAGACCTTGGTGATGCCGTGTCCCCTCACTGCGATCGTCGTGTCCATCCGTTCCTTCCTCAGCTGGCGAGCGAGTGGGCCCCCGTCCCGCTGGGGGAACGGGGGCCGTTACCGAGTGGCGCTGGTCACTGCACGTTGATCGCGGTGTCGTCGAGCACGAAGGAGGTCTGGTACTCGTAGTCCTCCGCGCCGGTGAACTTGAGCGTGACCGTCTGTCCCGCGTAGGGGGAGAGGTCGAAGGTGTGCTGCGCGAATCCGGTGATGCGGTCGAGATTGGAGTAGGTGTGCAGGGTGCCCAGCACCGTGCCGGAGCTGTTGAGCACCTGCACCTTGAGCGTGTCGTAGGCAGTTGTGGTTGAAGTCTCCGCCGTGTCCACGTGCAGCCAGAAGCTCAGCTGCTCCGAGGTGCAGCCCTTCGGCAGAGTCACCGTCTGCGACAGGGTGTCGGTGTGGGTGGTCCCGTAGCCGTCCAGCCACGTGTCCCAGCTGCCGGAGTGCGGCGGCTCGGAGGAGGAGTTGTTGATCACGCCGGAGGACGCGGTCCACGGAGCCGGGTTGGAGCTGCCGTTCTCGAAGCCGGGGTTGCCGAGCAGCTGCTTCGCCTGGCACCCGGTGCTTCCGGTGGGGGTGGCGGACGCCTCGTTGCTCTGTGCCCCCTCGCCCACGCCGTTCACCGCGGTGACCCTGTAGTAGTAGGTCTGCCCGGTGGTGAGCCCGGTGTCGGTGCACGAGGTCACCGCGCCCAGTCCGCTGCAGCCGCCGCTGGTCAGCAGCGACTCGGTGCCGCTGGAGGTGCCGCGGTAGACCTTGTACGAGGTGATGTTCTCGCCGCCGGTGCTGGCCGGTGGCGTCCAGCTGAGCGAGACCTGTCCGGTCCCTGCGGTCCCCGTCAGGCCGGTGGGCGCACCCGGTGGCGTCGCGGCAATCGGGTCGGCTGTGACGGTCACCGTCGAGGATGCCGTGTTGGCGGGCGAGGCGCTGTCGGTGACGGTCAGTGTCGCTGTGTAGGTGCCCGCGGTGCTGTAGGTGTGGCTCGGGTTCTGCGACGTGCTGGTCGCCCCGTCACCGAAGTTCCAGCTGTAGCTGTACGCCGGAGTGCCGCCGGTGGCCGTGCCGGTGAAGGCGACGTTCAGTGGCACCTGGCCGGACGTCGGGGTGGCCGAGGCACTTGCGGCCAGCGGGTTGCCGACGGCGCTGACCGTGGTCGTCACCTGCGAGGTCGCGGTGTTGGCGGGCGAGGCGCTGTCGGTGACGGTCAGTGTCGCTGTGTAGGTGCCCGCGGTGCTGTAGGTGTGGCTCGGGTTCTGCGACATGCTGGTCGACCCGTCACCGAAGTTCCAGCTGTATGTGTACGGGGCCGTGCCGCCGGTCGCCGAGCCGGTGAAGTTCTCCGTCAGCGGCGCGTTGCCGGTGGTCGGCGAGCCCTTGGCGCTCGCGGACAGGGGGGTCGCACCCTGGACCCAGAAGTCCTCCAGCGGGTCGCCGAGCGCGGCCTGGTCCGCGGTCGTCATCGGGAACGTGGACGCGCCCAGGTTGTTGTTCGGGTCGATGACGCCGGAGTGCACGTTCTCCATCGTGCGCTCCATCGCCGCGAGGACGTTGGCCGTCGTATACGCCACGTGCGAGACGTAGTGTTGCTTGACGTAGGCCGGGTTCCCGATGACGAGCAGTGGCACGCGGTAGGTGTTGCTGACGTGGTCCGGGCCGTTGCTGCCGTTCTGGGTGTCGTCCTCGGTGACGACGATCAGCGTGTTGTTCTTGTACGTCGGGTTGCTCATGATGGAGCTGACGATGTTGTTCGTCGCGGTGTCGTTCCCGGCGATGTCCTGGTACGTGCCGGGGTGGTCATTGAAGAGTTCGACGTAGTTGTAGGCCGGCATCCCGTACTGGTTGACGAATTTGAGGTAGTCGCCGGAGACGGTGCTGTCGGGGATGCTCTGGTTGTTGCAGGTGTACTCGTTGGTGTGCAGCTCTTCGGGGATGGTCGTGCCCGGACGGTTGGGCGGCAGGACCTCGATCTTGCCGTCGGCCGGGTTCTTCCAGTAGCCGCTGCCACTGTTGAGCATCCAGTAGATGTCACCGTTCACGATCATCGAGTACGGGCTGGTGCCGCTGCTGGTGCCGGACGGAGCGGTGCAGGCACTGGTGCCCTCGTCCGTGGGGCCCTGGTCGCTCTGCAGGAACCGGTCGAACTGGGTGCCGTTCGACGGGTAGGACTGCTGCTGGCTGCTGGACGAGGACTGCCCCGAGAACAGGAACCAGTGGTTGGGGCCGGACGGCGGCTGGACGCCGGTGCTGTACGAGTCGGACAGCGAGTAAGTCTTTGCCAGCTGGTGCAGGTCCGGAACGGAGCTCATGTGGTTGGTGCTCTCCACCTGGCCGTTGCAGCCGGCGGCGATCGTTGTCGCGCAGTCGCCGAGGTAGTCGTCGAAGGTGTGATTCTCGCGATAGATGATCACGAAGTGCTGAAACGGCGGGAAGTACGGCGCCAGCGGGTTCACCGCCGCTGCGGGCTTCCCTATGATCGTCTGATGGCCACCGACCGTCTGCACGACGCTCTTGTCGGTGATCTTGAAGTTCTTGGGCTGCGGGAACTTCGCGAACTCCACGCCGGGCGCGGCGAACTTCGCGCCGGAGCAGTCGAAGTCGTCCGGCTTGTACGTCATCGGACGCTTGCCGAGCGGCATGTTCTTGGCGTTCGGGGGGGTCGTCGCCGGGTTGTACCCCTTCAGCGTGCACGAGCCGACACCCGTCGCGTGGTGGGCGGCGTCAGCGATCCCGACGCCGTGAGCCACGCTCTCCACCCCGCCGAACAGCAGGGCGAGGCTGGCGACACCGGGCAGCAGTAACTTCTTCGATCTCTTCATTGGCACTCCCGTGTCGGAGGCGCGCGAGGGCGCGCGAATCTACGCGCGCTGAATGGAGCCATACGGGATTGTGACGATAAGTCAGGGGCACGACAAGTCAGCCAGCATGATCCACTTTACTCGCCACGCAATGTTTGCCTGCGTCCCCCGCGAGCCGACACGCCCGCGTCATCGCGCGCACTGCCTCTCTGCATGCATCCTGGTCACCCTTTGGCAGCTATGCCCCCCAGCCCAGAACGGGACCTGTCCCCGAGTGGTGGACACCTCTGAACCCGGCCCGGTAGGGGCCGGGGAGGAGGGATCTCTTATGGTGATGAAGGTCTACTCGCCCGAGTTCAAGGCGGACGCCGTCGCGCTGTACCCGTCGGACCCGAGCCACACCTTCGAGGGCATCGGCAAGGACCTGGGCGTCAGCCGGGAGACGCTGCGTAACTGGGTGCGGGCCGAGCGGGCCCGCTGTGGTGAGCGCGGCACGACGAGCACCAACACGAAGGACGTCTCGGTGAGCGAGGCCACGAAACAGGAGCTGGAGGCCGAGATAGCGGCCTTGCGCGCGGAGCTGAAGACCGTGGGCAAGGAGAACCAGAAACTGGCCACCGAACGGGACAGCCTGCGCAAGGCGACGAAGTTCTTCGCCGCCGAGATGAACTGGTGAACCGCTTCACGTTCATCGAGGACCACCACCACGCCTGGGGCGTGAAGCGGTTGTGTCACGTGCTGGAGGTCGCCCGCTCCAGCTTCTACACATGGCGGGCCGGCCGTCAGGCCCGCGCCGCGCGTGAGCGGGCCGATGCAGCGCTCGCCGAGCGGATCAGGACCGTGCACGCCGAGTGGGACGGCACCTACGGCCGGCCCCGGATCACTGCCGAGTTGCGCGGTGACGGTGAGTACGTGAACCACAAGCGTGTCGGACGGGTCATGGGGCCTTCCACCTTGATCGTGGACACCTCGACACTGGATCTTGAGTCCAGGGAGAGGATTCCCGGGTGGGGACCCACAAGTACCCGGCGGAGTTCCGGGCCGACGCGGTGGCGCTGGTCCGTTCGTCGGGCCGGCCTGTCTCACGCATCGCCGCCGAGCTCGGCGTGAACCACGAGACGCTGCGGCAGTGGATCAAGGCCGCGGAGAAGGCCGAGAGGCCCGAGGCGGTCGCGGAGTCCGCGAAGGACGCGAAGATCGCGGCCTTGCGCAAGCAGGTCCGCGAGCTGGAGATGGAACGTGACATCCTGCGTCGGGCGGCCAAGCATTTTGCGGGCGAGACGAACTGGTGAGCCGCTTCGAGTTCGTTGCCGACCATCGCGACGCCTTTGGCGTGAAGCGGCTGTGCACCGTGCTGAATCTGTCCCGGTCCGGGTTCTACCGGTGGCTGAAGACCGCCCCGGCCCGCGCAGCGAAGAAGGCCGACGACGCCGCGCTCGCCCGGCGGATACGCAAGGTGCACACAGAGTCCGGGAAGACGTACGGGACCAAGCGGATCACCGCCGAACTCCGCGCGGGCGGCGTGATGGTGAACCGCAAGCGCATCGAGCGGCTCATGCGCCAACACGGCATCCAGGGGCGGAGGTTGAAGCGGCGGCACCGCACCACGATCCCGGACCCCGCCGCCCAGGCGGTGCCCGATCTGCTGCGGCGGAACTTCACCGCGTCCGCCCCCGACCGGGCCTGGGTCGGTGACATCACCTATCTGCCCGTCGCCGGCGGGAAATTCCTTTATCTGGCCACTGTCATCGACGTGTTCTCTCGTCGCCTGCTGGGCTGGTCGATGGCCGAGCACATGCGGGCCGAGCTCGTCATCGACGCGCTCAACGCGGCCGTCCGCACTCGCGGCACCCAGGTGGACGGCGTCATTTTCCACAGCGATCACGGGGCTCAGGGCGGATTCAACTGGTCGTCGCAACACCCTGATCTCGGAGGTGTGCGGCGTGGCCACGGCGGACTGGAGTTTGAAGACCAGCGATGTTCCCAAGGGGGCGCGTCGGCAGTGGCGTGCTGATCGGGCACTTCGGCCGGCGATGCGCTCGCCTGGCCGGCCGGACCCGTCGCGGGTGGTGCAGCGCCAGTTCTGGCGGCTGATCGCCACCGGGGTCACGACGGTGGAGGCGTCGTTGGCGGTCGGTGTGTCGTGGCCGGTGGGTGCCCGATGGTTTCGTCACGCTGGCGGCATGCCGCCGATCCCGCTGGCTGAGCCCACAGGCCGCTACCTGTCGTTCGAGGAGCGCGAGGAGATCGCGATCCTGCGCGCGAAGGGCGCCGGGGTGCGCCAGATCGCCCGCGCCCTGGGGCGTGATGCCGGGACGATCTCCCGTGAGCTGCGCCGCAACGCCGCCACGCGCGGCGGCAAGCAGGAGTACCGCGCGACGGTCGCTCAGTGGAAGACGCAGCAGGCCGCCAAGCGCCCCAAGGTCGCAAAGCTCGTCACCAACGACCGTCTGCGCGAGTATGTCCAAGAGCGCTTGGACGGCACCGTGCGGCTTGCTGACGGCACAGCCGTGGCGGGGCCGGACGCTGCCGAGTGGAAAGGCCGCAAAATGAAGCCCCACCGAGCAGATCGGCGGTGGGCGACGGCCTGGAGCCCGCAGCAGATCAGCCACCGTGTCAGGCTCGACTTCCCCGATGATGAGTCCATGCGGATCAGCCACGAGGCGATCTACCAGGCATTGTTCATCCAGGGCCGCGGAGCCCTCAAGCGCGACCTCGTCGCGTGCTTGCGCACCGGACGTGCGCTGCGGGAACCACGAGCCCGGACGCGGAACAAGCCACAGGGTCACGTCACCGCCGATGTGGTCCTCAGCGAGCGGCCCGCCGAGGCCGCCGACCGAGCCGTTCCCGGGCACTGGGAGGGCGATCTGATCATCGGCACAGGCCGGTCTGCGATCGGCACGCTCGTCGAGCGTTCAAGCCGCTCGACGCTCTTGGTCCACCTCCCGCGGCTGGACGGCTGGGGCGAGAGACCGCCCGTGAAGAACGGCCCGTCGCTCGGTGGCTACGGCGCCGCCGCGATGAACGCCGCCCTGACGTCGTCGATGACGCGCCTGCCCGAGCAGCTGCGCAAGACCCTGACCTGGGACCGCGGCAAGGAGCTGTCCGGACATGCCCAGTTCGCGCTCGAGACCGGGACGAAGGTGTTCTTCGCCGATCCGCACTCGCCCTGGCAGCGCCCGACGAACGAGAACACCAACGGGCTGCTGCGCCAGTACTTCCCCAAGGGGACCAACCTTGCCAGTGGTCCGCCGAGGACCTCGAGGCCGTCGCCCTGGCGATCAACAACCGCCCCCGCAAGATCCTCGGCTGGAAGACCCCAGCCGAGGTCTTCGCCGAGCAGCTACGCTCGATCCAACAACCCGGTGTTGCAACGACTGGTTGAACCCACCCAGTACGGGTCGAAGGCGTTCGCCGACGCCTGCCGCCAGGCCGGGATCCGGCGGTCCATGGGAGCGGTCGGCACCTCCGCGGACAACGCTGCCGCGGAGTCGTTCTTCGCCTCGCTCAAGCGGGAGATCCTTCCCGACCGGCGCGGCTGGCCAAGCGAACGAGCCGCCCGGCTCGCGGTCTTCCGCTGGCTCGGCTTCTACAACCACCGGCGCAGGCACTCCACGATCGGCTACCTCGCGCCGGTCGCCTTCGAACAGAGATCAACTACGCTGGCCATCGCTGCATGACAACCGGTGTCCACGATCAAGGTGGAAGCCCCATGCGCAAGTACGGTATCGCCGGGCTGCGGCTGCGCAAGCGCCAGGTCACCACCGTGCCCGAACCGTCCGCCACGCCGGTGCCCGACCTGCTGCGGCGCGACTTCACCGCATTGCTAGGTGGTTCTGGTGGATTGGTCTGTGCTGGTCAGGGGTGGTCTGGCGGGTCGATCCAGGTCAAGAGGTGGGACTGTGAAGGGGCTCAGCCCAATTGGGGTCAAGCCGCGGCCGTGGTCTCATTCGTACCGTTTCCCGGTGGGGTGTCAGTGTCCGCTCCTACTCTTTGGGCCATGACATCAGCGATGCCGAAACGGCCGGTCAGTGAACTCCCGGGCGATCCCGCCCGTCTTCATCTTCACTACGGTCACGGACATCCCGCGGTGCCGTACGACTACGAGGACATTCTGGAACCCTGGCACGTCGCGGTCACTTACGGGATGGCGGGCGACGAGGAGTGGGAAGATGAAGAAGCAGGGGGCGGCCACGCTCCGGCCGCGGGCACCGAGATCGGGCACCTCGTCCTGTGGAGGCTACGTGACTACACCGGCGACAACCGGTGGGAGGCGGCGGACGCCGAATCCGGTGATCTTGAGGTCATCGTTTCCGCCGTCCTTGGCCGGTCCGGACGCACGGGCTACAGCGCCGCGTTCGAGAAAGCGGTCACACCATCCCGTCGGTGATCTTCTGATCCTCGACCGCGTCAGCCTCGACAAGGCGTGGAGGGGTTTCAGACTGGGCCCGGCGCTGGCCGTCGAGGCGATCCGCCGCCTGTCCGGGGGCTGTTGCGCGGTAGCCGTGTTTCCCGGCATGGGCGAGTACCCCGAAGACCGCGAGCAGGTCACCGAGGCCTATCGGCTCCAGGCGAAGAAGAAGATCGCCGTACTGTGGGAGAGCATCGGCTTCCAGCCGTTCCGCCGCGGGGTATGGCTCCTGGACATTGCCCTGCGCCGACCGGAGGAACTCATGCAGGCCCGCCGCGCTCAACTGAGCGCGCTCGGCACGGCCTTCCAGCAGCCCGGGTCCGTCTGAGAGCGGCCCGGCGGACGCCACGGCTGGCGCAGACGGCACCTGGGCGTGCCGGCGAGGCCGCGTACGATCCGGCTCTTCCTGCGGGCGCCGCATCGCGCGGATGACACGAACAGCGAAGAAAAAAAAGACAGAGGGGGCGGGGAACCATGGGGGAGAGGCCGCCGGTGGACGAGGACCTCCAGGATGCGCTGAACTGGGCACGGCAGCGCCTTAAGGAGATGGGCGTCTTCGAGGCGGAGGACGGACTGCGGTGGGCAGCGGCTCACGGGCTCGTCCTGTCGGTGTGGCGCAACGGCCCGATTGAGGACGCGCACGCCTCCCGGCCGACCAGCCGGCGCAAGGCATTGCACGACGGGACGATGTTCGCCCGCAACACCTGGCTCACCCGGCAGGCATTCGACGTCCTGGGCTCCGATGACCAGTTCCGTCTCTATGAGCTGGAGGACCTGGTCCTGGACCGGGACATGGTCTGGCCGGGATGCGAGGGGTCCCTGACGGACTTCGGCTGGGGGTTCCTCGGAGAGATCAAGAAGCAGGTGAAACAGCGTATCGACATGTTCAGGCACTTCGAGAAGAGACTGCCGCCGGAGGGCTTCCTTGTCTTCGCCGGCGCTCCCCGGATCGGGACCCACGATGACCATTACGGTATGCCGAAATGGCCTGCCTGCGTGGAAGCGGCGACGCGCCGGCTGTGCGGCGAGGACGAGGAGTTCTGGCACGCACGAGGCGATTTGATGACCCGTATCGGCCCCGCTCCCACTCCCGTCACCGCGGACCTTGAGGCAACCCGGAAACTGCTGCTGGAGTCCCCGTGGGAACTGGGCGCCGAGAACTTGGGCTGGTTCGCCTGGAACCCGATCCTGCAACCACCGGGCACGACACCCTAGGCGCGCGGCGGCAGCAGTTGCCACGGCCGCGGATGCGGTTTCGCTGGGACCGGCGACGGCCTCACGGTCCTCGGCTGAGCCAGACTGAGGGGCGGTCAGCCGTGTTCGACAGCGATACGTGCCAGGAGTTTCAGCAGGGGCAGGTCGGCTGCCACGGCATCGACTGCGTTGCCGAAGTCGTTGAGGATGAGATCCTTCTTGCCGTGTGCCAGGCCGTTGCGGATGGCGTAGAGGTGCTTGGCGGTATCGATGCCGGCTGTTGTGAGAGCCTCCACGCGACCGAGTGCCCGTTCTTTGAGCACGGAGAACACCTCGACGGGCTCCTCGGCGTGTTGCGGAAGAAATGCTGGAATGGTCAGCAGCTTTCCGAAGTCGTGCCCCTCGAGGGAATCGAGGTGGTCCGTGATGAAGTCCATGCCGTTGCTGCTCCGTGACGCTTCCAGCACGAGGTACAGCCCCATGTACTCGGCGAGCAGGTCAACGTGCCTGATGGCCATGGCGTAAAGGGCAAGCGGTTCGGTGCGAGCCGCGAACCGGCGGTTGAACCGGGCTAGCGGATCATTGTACGTGCCGTACCGGAGCCGCAGCATGTCGGTGTACCGGATCTCGTGGGCCTGCTGCGCGACGGAGTCCAGGGTGTCACGGTAGGTGCGATTGGCGGGAAGCCGCGGGCGTTCGTGCCCGATTGGTTCGTAGGGTGCAGTGGCCGGCTCCTGAAGGGGGGTGACGACCGTGGGGGAGTCGTGGTCGAACGCGATGCAGTCCGCGACGAAGAGCACGTCCTCAAGCGACGGCGCCGTGAGGGAAGCGTCGTAGAATCCCTCCGAGTTGAGGGGAAGGGGTACCAGCAGACCCAGCTCGGAGAGCTCTTGCATGCCCCACTTGCCGTCGGCCTCGAACTCCTTGATGCCTATGCCCGGCATGCGGATGCCGTAGGCAAGACTCGGCCAGTTGATTCCTTGCACCATGCAGGAAGGATAGGCAGCCCGCGCGGACGGCTTTCCCTTCAGTACGGTTGTGTGACACCAGGCGAATCGTCCTTTCAGTGCGCCACAATGAGTCGTCAAATTCCGCCGCGTCGTCGACGAACTCGCCGCCAACACGTACGCGATCGGGGAGCTGATGATCGAAGTCCCGAGCACGGCTTTGCCGCCCGCCGCTACGCGATCTCCGGCGATCGCCGCGCCCTGCACGGCACCGTCCTCTGACCGCCATCGCTCGCGGACACCCGGCTCCTGCTGTGAGCCACACACCCTGTTTTCCCAGGTGGGCGGGGTGTGCTGTGAGGCTGTCAGGTGTGAGGCCAAGGCTTGCGGCGAGGACCTGGGGCTGCTCCTGGTAGTGGTGCTGGTCGGATGGTCGCAGGGCGGTGTCGTGGATGTAGCGCAGCATTTGCATGGGCCCGCGTAGCACTCTGACGGGGACCGGGGCAAGGTCGGGGTGCCCGTGCCTGGCATTGGCTCCTTGAGACCACCAAGGTCGCGTCCGTGAGTACGGACCGGTCCCATCCCAAGGAGGTTCCTTGCCCATCGTCGTTGCCACCCTCCGGACCAAGCCCGGCCGCCGGGAGGACGTGCTCGTGGCATTCCGCCGGCACGCTGCCGCCGTGCACGCTGAGCCCGGCTGCCTGCTCTACGCCGCCCACGCCGGCGAGGACCGGGTCACCGCCGTGGAGAACCGGGCCGACCGAGCCGCTCTCGACGCCCACTCGGCCGGGCCGGTGCTGGCCGCGCTGGGCGGGGAGATCGCGGACGCGCTTGCCGGCCCCATGGACGTCGCGGTGCTGGAACCGGTTCCCGCTGGTGAGCCGGAAAAGGGTCAGCTGCCGAACACCTGAGCCGGGCCTGCCCACCAGCATGGGCCTGTCGTCAGCGGCCGCCGCCACGTCGCGGCCCTCAACATCAGTCGACTCGGAGAACGTGGTTGCGCAGTGCGCAGCTGGGTCAGGTCGTCGCGGTGGTCTACAGCGCACGGACGCCCGCCCGGTCGGTGCCCTCGTTCGGACCTTCCCACTGTCGACCGCCCGCCCAGGAACCAGCCGTAACGGCACCGAGTACCGTGGACGTCGGCGACCGGTGAGCGCTCCGCGCGGAGGTTCCTGTTCGTAACTCACGTCAATCCGGGGGAATCATGGCGGAAAAGGAACGCAATTCCTGGCGGCTGCCCGAACTTCGTGGCCGCATGACCCCGCCTTACCTCGCTGTCGGACTGGTGTCCGTCGGGGTCCTCACGGTGTCGTCGGCGTTCGCCTTCGGCAAGGTGGAGGTGGACTCGAGATTCGAACCGACGCTGGCGAACTTCATCTTTGCCCTTGGCCTGATCATCGGATTCCCAGGAGTATTCACACTGACCTCGTGGGCGCTCGGATTGCTCGACGGGCGGACTGGGGGCCGCGCCGAGCAGATCGAGCTAGAACTGAACCGAGCCCTGGGGCTCACCCCGGTGGACCCTTCCGAGCGAGCAGCCACCACCGACGACCGGGGCGAGACCGCGGCCACCCAGGCCACACCTGCCGAGGACCTCGACCGGAACTCAGTCTCCAGCAATTACGTGGTCAACATCACCGAGGGCGCCGCCGGACTCGCCGACTGGACTCGCGCCCAGAACGAGGGCCAGGCACGGTTGATCACCAAGTACTACGCCCAGGGCTACAGCCAGGCCCGCACCAGCTTCATCCTGAGCGTCACCTTCGCGATCCTTGGCTTCGCCATCCTGGCGGTGGCACTGATCCAGGCCCTTCGCCAGGGCACTTCGACCGTTTCCGCATCCACCACCGGTGTGGTCGGCATCATCAACGAAGCCGTCAGTGTCCTCTTCTTCACCAGAGCCGACAAGGCTCGGGACACGATGATGCAGATGATCGACAAACTGCGGTCAGACTACGAGCAGGAACGGAAGTTCATCGCCGGCCTCGCCGCCATCGAGCAGGTCAGTTCGGTGCGCATCCAGGACGCCCTCCGTGCCACCACCGCACTGGCGTTCACGGAAGCGGCGGTGAGCCTGACAGACCTGATGGGAGCGGCGGGGTCACTCCCGGCCGGTGACGGGGAAGCCGCCCCGCGCTACTACATTGAGGGACCACGGCTGAGTTCCGAGAGCAGGCAGAAGAGCCAACCGCTCCCGCCCGACCCCGAGAAGCCGTCCGAAGGCAGCCCTTCGCCTCGCACCCCCGCCGGCTTCCCCGCCGACGGCCCTCAGGTAGACCGCCCAGGTGAGCAGTAGGCAGAGCGCGTAATAGCCGCGCCCCTTATCTAGTGCTGTCAACTGCCTCTGCAGGTCAACGTGTTGGGCAGATGTAAGGCAAGTTAGGCACGTATGAGCAGGCACCCCTGTGATCGTGGGAGGGGTGGCCTTACTGGTGGGCTCGCCTATTCAACTGTCGTCAGTTCGTCATGGGGGCGGGCTTGTCGGTGACTTTGTGTCATCTCGGAAGGGGTCAGGTCAGGATCATCACCAGACCTTTTCCGTGGCGCCGGTCGCTGCGGCGCGTTCGATGGCCGCGAGTACCCGGTGATGGGCCGCGGCGGTGTGGAAATCGGGTTGGGGTCGGCGCCCTTCGGCGATCGACTGGGCGATCTCCTGGTAGACGGCCGCGACGTTGGCGACTGGTCCACCGGCAGGGTCGAAGGGGACGGTCCGGTAGTCGTCGGGCACCTGCACCTGCTCGCCGTTGACCCGGATGTCCCAGTCGGTCCAGTGCATGTACGTGCCCGGTCGGGTGGGAGCAACCGTCACAGTACCCTCGGAACCAACGAGCTTGATGAGGAAGCCGTCCGGGCTCCCACTGCCTCCGTGTACTGCGACGGACGCGGTGGCGCCGTTCTCCAGGAGGCCGTGGAGCATTACCTGTGCGGGCACGCCGTTGGGCACCGTGCGGCCGGTTCCCGTGACGTCGACGTGGTCGTGCGGGCGGGGCAACCTCGCGGAGACCTCGACCAGCCTGCCCGCCATCCGGTCCAGGGTGGCCAGGAAGTGGCCGGCCATGATGGTCAGGAGTGAGGTGCCCGCAGCCGGGTCGGTGGACCATGCCAGCTCCGGCGCGATCCGGGGGCCGCCCAGTGGGTCGCCGGCGGCGACCAGGGCGGCCGATTCGAGTCGGCCGATCGTGCCGGCGGCGATCAGGTCGGCGACGTACCGGGCGTCCGGGGACTGGTACCCCTGCAGGTTCACGGCGTGAACGACATCGGCCGCACCGGCCGCTCGGGCGAGGTCCTCCGCTTCCGCGGCGTCCACGCCCAACGGCCATTCGGACAGGACGTGCTTGCCCGCCTCCAGCGCGGCCCTGATCACCTCCGCGTGCCCGGACGCCCTGACGGACACCACGACCAGGTCCACGTCGGGATGAGCGGCAAGGGTTCCGGCATCGGTGAAGGCGCGTGGTACGCCGTGGGCAGCCGCCGCCTTGTCGGCGCTGGCCTGGTTGGTCGTCGCGACCGCGGTCACCTCGAACGCGGCGAGTCGGGCGAGGGCGGGCAGGTGCGATGCACCGGCCCAGCCGCTCGCTCCCACAACCCCGACCCTGATCATGTGCCCTCCCTAGTTCAGTACCGATCGATACGAAACTAGGGGGGCCGGAGCCGGGATTCAAGGGGTAACGTACCGATAGGTAAAAAACTTGAGGAGGTGCCGCATGTCAGGCGGTCGCCCACGCGCCTTCGACCCGGAAACCGTGCTCGACCGGGCACTGGAGGTCTTCTGGCGGCAGGGTTATGAGGGGACGTCCCTGTCGGACCTGACCGCGGCCATGGACATCAACAGGCCGAGTTTGTACGCGGCTTTCGGCAACAAGGAACAGCTGTTCCGAAAAGTGCTCGACCGCTACTTCACCAGCCCCGGAGCCTTTGCCGCCGAGGCCCTGGAGGCGCCCACCGCGCAGACCGTCATCGAACGGCTGCTCCTCGGGGCCGTCGCGCTGACCACGGGGCCCAACACTCCCCACGGATGCCTGAGCGTCAACAGCGTCCACGCCTGCGGCCCGGACTCCGAACCGATCCGCCAGGAGGTGATCGCACGGCGAATGGGTGGCGAAGCCGCGCTCCGCCACCGCTTCGAGCAGGCAGCCGACCTCCCGGCAGACACCGATCCGCGCGTCCTCGCCCGGCTGGTGTACACCATCACCGACGGCATCGCCGTACAGGCGGCGAGCGGCTGCACCCGCGACCAGCTGCACCAAGTGGCCGACCTGGCATTGCGCACGCTGTTTCAGCTGCCAAGCTGATCGGGCGTCACTGCTTTATACTGGTGAGCTCGCGTATTCAACTGTCGCGAGTTCTCGGATGAGGCCGGCGCAGCGGTCACCATACGTGGTCGTCGGGCTGGCCACGGCGGCCGCGGCCAGACCTCACTCCTCGCTGACGCGATGGGCACGCTCCTGCCCTGAGGTGCAGGCTGCTCGGCCGGCTGTCAGCGGCGGCCTGTTCAATGTCCGCCATGAATGTTCACGAGCTCGTGTCCGTGCTGGCCGATCCCGACGTCCTGCGTGCCCGTTGTCGGGCGCTGGCGCTGCTCGACGTTGTGCTCGGCGGTTCCGCTCCGAGGCACGACTACTTCCCGGGCTGGCGTGCGGGCGTGGACTTGGCCACGATGGAGAACGGCTCCGGTGATCTGTACGGGGTCGTCTTCGATCCGGGCGGGGTCTTTCTCTACGGTTTCGACCATGAAAGCGATGCCACGCCGTGGCGTGAGTGGCCCAGGGCGCACTGGCCTGGGCTGCTGGAGGGTCTGCCTGCTGCGCTGGCGCACTATCCGGCCGATCCGGAGCTGCAGTTCGAGGGGTTCTTTGACGCGACGGTGTGCGTGTGGCGCGAGGCGGATGCGGCTTCGTGGCGATGCGGTCCGGTGGTGTTCGCGCCGGGGGAGTCGGATGGGGCCGGTTGGCTTTTCAGGGTGCTGACCGACGGCAGTGCCGAGACCGTCTGCAGTGACGCTGAGGACTACTACGAACGGCCGGTGGACCGGCAGGCTGTTGCCGCGATCCTGTCGGGCGCCCCACTGGACCGTCGGACGGTCAGTGTGCTCAATCCGGTGGCGGGCTTCGAGGCGGTAGCCGACCGTGCCCGCTTGCTCGGCTACGTGGTGGCGGATGCCTGAACGTGGCGAGGGGTCTCACACGGGCTTTACTGGTGTCGGAACGGGAATTAGCGGTAGCGGCTGACGCGGCGCCGTGTCAGCGAGCGGGTTCCGTCGTTGGCGTGCCCGGGCTGGAGGGCGGCGAAGTCGGTGTGTGCCTGTTCGATGGCTTCGGGGTATGCCTCGCGCTTGGCATGCTCGGCGAGCGCCCGGTAGATGCTGGCGACGGACGGGTTCTGTCCCTTGCGCTTCCCGGTGGGGATGATCAGGTCGGGCTGGATCTGCTCGACCGACTCCCCGTTCGCCCGGCGGCGGAGCACGGTGTGGAGCATGTCGTCGGTGATGACCGGTGGCCGGCCACCGTGTTTGCCCTTCCGTGCCGCGGTGTCGAGCCCTTCCAGCGTCGACTCCCGGATGTTCTCCCGCTCCGTCTCTGCCATCGCTGCGAAGAACGCGAACAGCAGCTTGCCCGGCCCGGTGGGGTCGTAAAGGCCGGGCAGGGGACACCCACCAGCCGCTGGTAGTCCGGCGCGAGCGCCTCCACGCTCAGGCCCTCCCGCCAGTTGGGCACCGCCGGCCCCTGCGACCGGGACCCTCACCACCGCCGGAACCGGCACGGGACACGGCCGCTCCGCGGCATCCGGCTCCGGCGCAGCCAGGGCCTCGGGCAACTGCGCACGGGCAATGGCCCGCCGCTCCAACACCGCCTCTGCTTCCGCCAGTTCGCCCAGAACCCGGTCCGCCTCCGTGCGCGGCTCATCGACCCGCACCCGCGCCGACATCAGGCCGCGTCACGCCGTCGTCTCGGTCGTCTCGGCAGCCCGGAACGTCCGGCGGTAGGCGTTCGGCGAGACGCCGATCGCGGCGCGCACGTGCTGGCGCAGTGAGGCGGCCGTGCCGAACCCGGCACGCTCGGCGATGTGGTCGATCGGCAGGTCAGTGCCCTCCAGCAGGTGCCGGGCCAGGTCCACGCGCTGGTCACACCGCGACGTCGCATGGGAAGAAGGACTCACCGCAGCACGCGGGTGGGCCACCGAGAACGGGCACCTCCTGGCGCCGCTCGACGCCGTCTACCGGGGGCACAAGGTCGGCATCTGGCTGAAGAACGCGCGAGCCGACACCCGCGCCGGGACGCTGGCCCCGGAGCGGTGCGAGCAGTTGGAGGACATCGACCCCGCCTGGTGCCCCACCTGGCCCGTGGAATGGCAGCGCGCCTTCCACCTGGTCCGCCGGCACCTGGACGTCGGCGGCACCCTGCCCACCGCGCCGGGCGAGGCCGTGCGCCAGGGCGAGGACCTCGGACGCTGGGTACGCCAGCAGCAACTCGCCTTCGAGAAACTCACCGCCGTGCAGCAGTGGATGTGCGTACACGTCCTCGGCATCGAACCCGCAACCGAGGAAGAGAAGCCCCGTCCGCGCCGCAAGCACTCCGACCGGTGGGTACTCAACTACACCGCCGCCCGCCAGTACTACGAACGCGAAGGACATCTTCGAGTGCCCAGGGGACACATCGAACGGATCCTCACCGGCGACAACGGGGACCAGGAGGAACGAGACCTCAAGCTCGGGTCGTGAATCGGGAACCAACGCAGCAGGGCAGGGAGCCTCTCCCCCGAGCGGCACGAGCAGCTGACAGCGATCGGCATGCGCTGGACATAGCAGCGTCGGGTGCGGGCAGTGGGACCGGCAGCAGCACGACTCCCGGTTCCCCGTCCGACATGGCAGGCGATGGGCTTGGAGAACGGCGCGGGCGTGGCGACGGACCTATGCGCCCGAGCCGAGACAGCCGAAGGCCCAGCGCAGTACTTCTTGGTCGACGCGGGCCCGGCCGGTGCGTTCCATGGCCGTCTGGGTGTGGGCGGACAGGCTCCAGGTGGTCTCCAGCGCGCGACCGGCGAGCGGACCACCCAGAGCCGGACGATCACAGCGGTACCTCCATCCGGCGGGCTCTCCCGCCTCCCTCTCGGTGGGAGTCGGCACCCGAAGGGCAAAACTGGGATTCCGGCGACGTCCGCCGTGACCCGCGCCGCCAGCTTGTCGCCGGTGCTCGCCCAAGAGCTCGTAGCCTGCGTCAGCCAGCGCTGTCCCGAGAACGCAGAAACTGCCAGGCGGGGGCAGATGACATGGGAGAACTGACGCCACGGACTGCGGGGTGCTGGCCCTGCCGGCTGGCCGCTTGGAGAGACGGACGTGGGACAGATTGAGCAGGGGTTGGAGCGCGCGTTGCGCACCCGACCCGTTCCTTCAAGCACCGCGCCTCCAACGCAGGAAGCGGCGCGGAGAACGCTGGTTTCTGGAGGAAGGGTCTGGCACCCGTTCCACATAAAGCGGGCTGGCGACGACGCACCCCCGAGGACCCGTCAGAGGGTCACTCGTCACAATACGACAGGCGGTAACCCGCGCATAGCCAGACATCCATGCTGCGGTGTCTGCAAGCACTTGCCTGTCGAGATCGTTGATGAGTAGCCGCGTGGCACCTATTAGGTCAAAAGGTTGGGCTGCCGTGACATGCAAATCATCCGATCCATCGTAACGAAGGCGAGCATGCAATCGGTCCCCTCCCTCAAGTTCGCGCTCCGTTTCCCTTTCACCCTCTCCCATTCTTGCCCTTAGTAGATTCATAGTGTTAGCGTCTACTATCTGAACGTAGCCAGGGCCGCTGCTTGGTTCGTGCCGCGACGCATCGCTAGACGTACCTCCCCGCCACGTTCGAACTGCAATATCGACGCTATCGGAATCGCTCCTATCGTCTAGCTCCGTAACTTGTGCGGGTTGCAACCCGGCTGCGAGGTTCTTCGCGCTCCCGTGGAGTAGGAGCCTTATTGCCCCACCCGTGGAATACTCTTCAGTTCGGATTGGCAAGTCCACAAAGAGAAGTGTATTGCCGGGGAATATTACATAGTTAAATGGCGCGGCAAAGGCGATCCACTGTCCAGGGAATACGTCCGGATCCGTGAACCACTTCGCGTTCCGCTTGATATGGTTCACGGTTCTGCTCAGGTGTTTTATTTGAGGATCGGAAGCCTCTGGAGCGGACTGCACCTCGGCCTCTACGAACGGCGCTGTGACTCGAAGTCGCGTACTGGGCCAAGCTGCTTGAAGCTGAGGGACAAACTGACCTAGTTTGTTCGTAGACAGATACACGAGCTCACGCATCATGCTCCTCCCGCTCAGCCTTCAAACATCATGACAGGCATGGTTGGCGCTCCTCAATGCTGCACGCGATGCTTGAGGGGACCGCACTCGGCCTCAGGCGACGCCATACCGTGATCACTCACCGCATCACCGCCGACGCCGAGGGGCAGCCCGCTGCTGTGCGAGGAGCTGAAGGCCCCCCGCCGCCACATGCCAGCTCACCCGCGTGACGCCGACGAAAGCAGTCGCCAAGCGCGCCGCCCGCCGACGTTCCTGATCGGTAGCAAGTAAAGAGAGTCATCGCCATCTTCGAACATGCCTGGTCGGAGGCTCTGGCGTGCGGTTCGGTAGAGATGCTCAGGCTGGTCGCGGGCACAAGTCTGCGGTCTTGATCGTCTGACCAGGTCACGCCGGGAGAGGACGGGGGCAGGTGATGACTGAGTTCAAGAAGCGGTGAGCGTGGCCAGTGCGTCGCGTGCGCAGGCAGTGGCAGCGGTCTCGGCGGTGGCACTCGGTACGGGCGTCGGGGTGGAACCCGAGAGAGTGGCTCCCTCGTACCTGATGGAGATCAGCGCATTGCGCTGGAGAACCACGAGGTCGACCCGGCCGGCACCGGATCCCGTGCTGTAGAGCAGGGCCGCCTTGTCGCCGAGGCCGGGAACCGCGCGATCGTCGGCGATCTTCATGCCGCTGGTGGGCAACGTCGACCGGTCAACGGTCAGCATCTGCTGGTAGACGCTCTCCCTCTGCGGGGCCAGTTGGACTTCGACCTGCACGAACGCATAGCCGGTGCGGTAATCCTTGGTCGCCCAGACCCCACTGGAATTGGTCTCGCCCCCGACGGTGCTTCCTGCGGTGCACGTGGCCCCCTTGGCGTAGTGGGCGATCGTGGCGGGGCGCAGCAGCGAACAGCCTTTGGCCAGCGTGGTGTAGGGCGCATCGGTAGGCTTTGCCGAGTTGGAGGACGGTGCTGTGGTCGAGGTGCTCGCTGCGGCCGCCGGCGTGGTTGCTGCCGGGCTCACGAGGGTGGCCACCAGGCTGAGTGCAAGTGCTGCGGCGCCTGCACCGGCTGTGATACCGCCGAGTAGCCAGGTCCAGCGCCGAGTAGGTCCGGCAGGCCGTAGGTCGGCCTGGTCCGGTAGGGTCGCCGGGGTGGGCTGAGTTGGAATCAGTTGCGTGGCGGCGACGGTCGGCAACGGCTTTGCTGCAGGCGGGGTGTCCTCGATGTCGTCCATCTTGTTGTGCACCTTCCGAAGGCTGTCAGGTGGTGGGCAGGTGATAGGCGGTCAGCCCGGTGCCGTAGCCGATCAGCAGGACCGATCCCTGGGCAAGAACGCGCGGGTCTCCTTGTTGCCGGGCGAATTCCTGGTGCCACAGCGAGGTGCCGTCGGCGGCGGCGAGCGCCTGCAGGGTGAAGCCCCCGGCCGCGGTGGGTGCGGTGACGAGGAACAGTTTCCCGGTGGCCGCCTGTACGGTGGCCGCGCCGTGCGCCGAGTGCCAGGTCCATGCGGTGCGCCCGGTACGCAGGGCGGTGCCGGTTACGCCCGTCGGCCCGCCGAGCGCGAGCACGTTATTGGCAGTTGCGTATCCGGTGATGGTTCCGGTGTGCGAGCCGCTCCACAGCTGGAGGCCCTGTGCTGCGCCGAAGGCTGCGATGGCGATCTTCTCCTTCGCATTCGCACCCTCGTCGGCCGGCACACAGGCAAGGACTCCTTGATGGAGCGAGAGCGAACCGTAGTAGCCGCCGGCGGTCATGGTCGCCGAGGCCGGGGGGAGCCCGGTGGGTCGGCTCCAGGCGGTGGATCCGTCCCTGGCATCCAGCGCGGTGAGGACGCGGTTCGAGGTCAGCGCGTACAGCCGGCTGCCGCTCGGCGGGGCGTACAGCTCCGGGACGTTGAGCGACCAGCGCTGTCGTCCGGTCACCGTATCGAGCACCCGGCAGTTGAAATAGTCACCGTTCACCGCCCCCTTCAGGTCTCCGCTGACCTGCATGACCAGCACTCCGGCCGAGGCCATGCCCTGGAGACGGTACGAGGTGCCGAGCGCCGAACTGGTCCACTGCCTGCCGCCTTTGACCGCGTCGAAGGCGTGCAGCGCGCCGCCTTCCCCCGTCACCAGCAGCAGGCCCGGCACCGGTAGTGCGACGGACTGCGCGCCGGGGACGGTGTCGGTCGAACGCCAGAGCGTGGCGCCGGTGCGCGCGTCCTGCGCCTGCACCGAGCCGTCGGAGCCAACGGTCCACACCCGGCTGCCATCACTGGCCGGGAGGATGCCCGCGCCTGCGGTGGAGCTCCACAGCTTCCGCCCGCCGGAACGGGCATAGCCGACCACGCCCGTGCGGTCGGCGCACACCACTGCCGTCGGCCCGCACCCGATCAAGGCCATGCCGGCCCGGGGGAGCGCGGCCGTCCAGGTCCGCCGGGGCACGTCCCCGGCCACAGCCGGGCCCGGCCACAGCGCCCAGGCAGCACCGCCCGCCGTCGCCGTGGCGAGCAGTGCGCCGCCGAGGATGAGCAGTCGCCGCCGGGTGCCGTTCGGGTCTTTGAGCACCTGGTCGAGTTCACGCTCGCGCCGACGTACGCTCTGCTCGGCCACGCCCAGCCAGTCGGTGCCGACCGCCGGACCGTACCGGAATGCCTGGGCGAGCTCGGTTTGCGCGGGCCGCCGGTCCGGGTCCCGGTGCAGGCAGCGAACCAACAGTCCCACCAGCTCCGGCGGAACCCCGTCGAGATCCGGGGGCTCCTCAGAAGCCCGGTAGATCAGCACGGCGGGCGGGCCGGAGCCGAAGGGTGCGCGTCCGGTGGCGGCGTAGGCCAGCACCGCGCCGAGCGAGAACAGATCGCTGGTGGGGGTCAGCTCCTTGCCGGCCGCGTGCTCGGGCGACATGAACCCGGGCGTTCCGATGATCGCGCCGCTCGCGGTCTGCGCCCCTTCCTCGACCGTCGGCTTGCTGATGCCGAAGTCGATGACCCGCGGACCGTCTCTGGTGACCAGGATGTTCGAGGGCTTGAGGTCGCGGTGGATGGTGCGGGCCCGGTGGATCGCGGCGAGCGCCTCGACCAGCCCCGCGCCCAGCACCTGCAGTGCAGCCCCCTCCAGCGGTCCGTGCCGCGCCACGGCCTCCTCCAGCGAGGGGCCTGCCACGAACTCGGTGGCCAGCCACGGGACTTCCGCCTCGGTGTCGGCGTCCACCACGGCCACCGTGTAGGCCCCGTTGACCGCCCGTGCCGCTGCCACCTCCTGGGTGAACCTGCGCCGGAACTCGGCGTCGGCCGCGTACTGCTGCTGCACGGTCTTCACTGCGATGGGCCGCCCGCTGTCGGTCGTGGCGAGGTAGACCGCGCCCATGCCACCGGCGCCGAGCCGGCGCAGGATCCGGTACGGGCCGATCCTTTCCTCGCTCATGCTCCGCTGACCCGGAAGGCGTGCAGAGCAGTGGCGGACGCGGCGTACAGCGACGTGCCGGAGGCCGCGGTGGTCCAGTGTCCCTCGGTAGAAGTCCCGTGCGCCACCCAGCGGATGGCGCCGTCGGCGGCGTTCAGCACAGCCACACCGGAGGGCAGGTGGACCAGCGGGACGGCGAAGAAGCCGGTGCCGGCGGAGGGCGCCCGGTAGTCCGTGCCCATGGTCGACGCAGTCGTCACCGCCACGGTGGAGTGCCACAGGCCCTTGCCGGTTGCGGTGTCCAGACAGTACGCGGATCCCAGAGCGCCGGACAGCAGTAGCCTGCCCGCGCTGAGCGCGCAGCCGAAGACTCCCTGCGGGGCAGTGGGCGAAGTCCAGCGCTGCCGCCCGCTGCCAGGATCCAGGGCGGTGACCGCGTTGCCGTGCACGGCCAGCAGCAAGCTGCCGGTACGCAGCAGCCTCATGGTGGTCGAGGCTGCGGGCCCCACGCCGGCGGCCCGCCAGCGGGCTGTCCCGGTCCGCAGGTCCACCGCGCGAATGGTGCCGCCGTCCTGGTAGTAGCAGCGGCCGTCCGCGACCAGGCCCAATGAACTGCCCGAACCGCTCAGCAGGGACTGCGAGTTGCGCGCCGAGTCCACCGCCAAGTCCTGGGTGAGGTCGTGCCGCCACAGCACCTGACCGCCGCTCAGATCGGCCCCGATGACCACGCCGGGACCGCCGAGGGTGGGCTCGTAGGCCAGCACCACGGTCCGGCTGTCCGCGCCCAAGGCCTGGATGCTGGCCGCAGCGCCCGAGCGCTTAGCGGCGGGCACGGGCATCGGGCCGCTGTGGGCCGCGCCCGATGCGTCCAGCCGGACCAGGCTCGCGAAGTCCCCGGTGGCTCCGTAGAGTTCGCCGGCCTGGGCCTGGAAGAACTGCGTGCGCTGCTGCGACCACAGTCGGCGTCCCGTCGAGGAGTTGAAGCCGAGCGCGCCCTGTCCCTCGGCCCAGCACACCGGCGTGGAGCCGAGCAGGGCCGTCTGAATGTCCATCAGGCCGTCGACCGAGCTGCTCCACAACGGCGCCGGACCTGCGGGCAGCGGGCTGGGCACCTTAGCGGCGGCGCCCCAGGCATTCGCGGACTTGCCCACCATCTTGGTATTGCCCTCCGTCGCAGCCCGGCGGCCGAGCAACAGCGGTACGCCCACCGCGACGGCCGCCGCCGCGCCGAGCCCGGCGCCGAGGCCGAACAAGCCGCGGCGGCTGAGCGACTGCCATGTCCGCACCGGCAGCGCCGGCGGATCGGCGGGCGGCGCGGCCAGGTCGATCTCAGCCTGCCTCTCCCGGGCGTCGAGGTCGGCGATCAGCCCCGGGCTCAGCAGCATCGCCGGATCGGCCGGAGCCAGGGCACCCAACAAGGCCGTCGGCGTGGGACGTCGGGCAGGATCTTTGTCCAGGCACGAGACGACCAGCGAGCGCAGTGCAGACGGCACCGCGGTGAGTTCGGGCTCCTCGTACACGACCCGCCGGTTGATCTCCGCGGGCTCGCCGCTACCGAACGGGGTGCGGCCGGTGAGTGCGTACGCAAGCAGGCAGCCGAGTGAGAAGACGTCTGCCCTTGCATCGGCGACAGACGCGGAGACGATTCGCTCGGGGGCGATGTACCCGGCCGTGCCGCACACCATGCCCGTACGGGTCAAGTGCACGGCGTCGAAGGCACGGCTGATGCCGAAGTCGATGACGCGTGGCCCGTCCCGGGCTATGAGCACATTGCCCGGCTTGAGGTCACGGTGCACCACTCCCGCCGCATGTATCGCCGCCAACGCCTCGGCAAGCCCAGCTCCCAGTGCCCGTGATCCCGCCTCGCTGAGGGTGCCGAACCGCGTGATCACTTCGCTGAGATCAGGAGCGGGCAGGTAGGACGTGGCCAACCAGGGCTGGCGGCCACGAGGCTCCGCGTCCACCACCGGCGGGGTGTGAAAGCCGGTCACCCGCCTCGCGGACTCCACCTCTTGCTGGAAGCGGCGCTGGAACTGCGGGTCCCCGGCGTACTCGGGGCGGATGACCTTCACCGCGAGCAGTCTCAGCCCGGGAGAGCGTGCCAGGTACACCTGCCCCATCCCACCCTCGCCCAGCGGCCGCAGCAACTGATGCGGGCCCACGAACACAGCCGGTCGCGCCTGCACATCCTTGGCGCCCCTGTCGACGGTCACCGATCCCCCCAGTCCATCGCTGCCACCACGGCCAGAGTGACACGCGCGCACACCTGACGTTCCCTGATATGCAGTCAATATGCGGGACAAGGCTGAGGTTTAGCTGTCGATGCGCAGCAGCAGGCGGTGCACGGTACCCCGGCCGGGGCCACCGGCCCGGTCGTCTCGCGAAGCGGTCCGGCGAGTGCGGCGGGTGCAGGGGCCATACACCGCGCCGGTGCTGGACAGTTCCACCGAGGGCCGAGCCCTGGCTGCCGTCAGTTACGTCCCCGGTCCCTCCCTCGCGTCCGCCGTGTACCAGCACGGCGTGCTGCCGACATGTACGGTCCTCCAGCTGACGGCCGGTATCGCCGAGGCCCTCCAGACCATCCACTCGGCCGGCATCATCCACCGCGACCTGAAGCCGTCCAACGTGGGCCTCCGACGGCCCCCGCGTCATCGACTTCGGCATCGCCCGCGCCGCCGACACCACCGCGCTCACCGGGACGGACGTACGCCTGGGCACGCCCGCGTACATGTCGCCCGAGCAGGCCATGGGCAGTGACGTCACCCCGGCCCTGGACGTCTTCGCGCTCGGCCTGATCACGTACTTCGCCGCGAGCGGACGCGCCGCCACCCTCGCCGACCGGTGCGACAAGAGCCCCCGATCGACGAGGAACCTGTAGAGGTCGTCCTGGACGAACGACTCCTTGCCTCAGGTCGAGGCGCCGATCGGCTTCTCCTGCCAGCGGGTCCGCTGGTCGCGGTACGACACGAGATCCGACTCCACCGCCGACAGCACGTCGCTGCCCAGGCCGACGAGTTGGGCATCCAGCCGACCGACCGCCCGCCCGTAGTCCTTGAGCGTGGTCTCGTCCAGCAAGGCTGTCGACAGATACCTGCCGTAGTCGCACAGCGGCGGCACCGGCATTTGCGTCTCCTCGTCGAGGAACTCCGGCGTCCCATCGAGCACACCCCGCCGTTTCAGCAGAGCTGCCACCTCCGCAGCGGGGATCACATCCGTGTCCAGGAACCTCTCCAGCAGCCCGGACTGCACAGAGGCAAGATCCACCGTCGACCCTTTCTAGGGGCCCGGAGGAACTCCCTGTGGACCTTCACGTATTTGGTTCTGGCCGCGATTGCT